>NZ_JBPUGF010000003.1:1152500-5952500 GCF_051547705.1 Bradyrhizobium sp. BR 1432
TTTAAAGGATGGCTGCTTCTAAGCCAACCTCCTGGTTGTTTTGGGATTTCCACATCCTTTCCCACTTAGCCACGAATTAGGGGCCTTAGCTGTAGGTCCGGGTTGTTTCCCTCTCCACGACGGACGTTAGCACCCGCCGTGTGACTCCCGGATAGTACTCTCAGGTATTCGGAGTTTGGTTGGGTTTGGTAAGACGGTAAGTCCCCCTAGCCCATCCAGTGCTCTACCCCCTGAGGTATTCATCCGAGGCGATACCTAAATATCTTTCGCGGAGAACCAGCTATTTCCCAGTTTGATTGGCCTTTCACCCCTAACCACAAGTCATCGGAGCCTTTTTCAACAGGCACCCGTTCGGTCCTCCAGTGAGTGTTACCTCACCTTCAACCTGCTCATGGCTAGATCACTAGGTTTCGGGTCTAATACAACGAACTTGGCGCCCTATTCAGACTCGCTTTCGCTACGCCTTCGCCTATCGGCTTAAGCTTGCTCGTTAAATTAAGTCGCTGGCCCATAATACAAAAGGTACGATGTCACCCAGAACGAATCTTGGGCTCCATCTGTTTGTAGGTGTCCGGTTTCAGGTCTATTTCACTCCCCTCGTCGGGGTGCTTTTCACCTTTCCCTCACGGTACTGGTTCGCTATCGGTCGCTGAGGAGTACTTAGGCTTGGAGGGTGGTCCCCCCGTGTTCAGACAGGATTGCACGTGTCCCGCCTTACTCGTGGATACATCATCGCATTACTCGTACGGGGCTATCACCCTCTGAGGCCCAGCTTTCCTGACTGGTTCCGATTGTCTTTGATGTATCACTGGCCTGGTCCGCGTTCGCTCGCCACTACTAACGGAGTCTCTGTTGATGTCCTTTCCTCCAGGTACTTAGATGTTTCAGTTCCCTGGGTTTGCTTGAAACCTCCTATGTATTCAGAAGTCTCATACCTTCTCTTGATAACCGGAAATCCAAAACCTCGCGGTTTGATTTCTCACATTTCTGCTCGAACCCCAACACACAAGGTCTTGGAGTTCCGGCTATCGAAGGTGGGTTTCCCCATTCGGAAATCCGCGGATCAAAGCTTCTTCGCAGCTCCCCACGGCTTATCGCAGCGTAGCACGTCCTTCATCGCCTCTCAGCGCCAAGGCATCCACCGAACACCCTTAAGGCACTTGATTGCTCTCATTATCAATGTCCACACACTCGGCAGAATGTTGTCTGTACGATTGCCTTGCGGCGCGCACCCTCGATGAATGCTACGTACAGCCGGACATTGACTAGAAAGACCAGCTTGCTTCGTAAGATCGTTCCGATAGCGAGGCGGTCAAGCTTCGCTAAAAGGATCATTTACAACCCGCATTCAACCTCACGGCTGAAAGCGAGCGCCGAAATGATCCGGAGATAATGAAGGCCCGCGCAACGATATGCTGCACGACCCAACTCGGATCGATCTCCTCTTTACGATGTCAGAAAACACGCAGTTCACTGTCTATCCAGACTAGTGAATGCGAAGTGATGTTTCGCGGACGACGGTCAAGATCTCGGTGATCAAACCATCTGGTGGAGCCAGACGGGATCGAACCGACGACCTCATGCTTGCAAAGCACGCGCTCTCCCAGCTGAGCTATGGCCCCGTAACCAGAAGACGAAGCGCCTCTCTAAGTCCGACGTCGCCCTTCGGGCTATGCCGGACACACTTCGCTTCATCGTCTTGCATGGCAGTGCCACGCGAAGCCAACGGCGAAGCGTGGTGGGCCTGGGAAGACTTGAACTTCCGACCTCACGCTTATCAAGCGCGCGCTCTAACCAACTGAGCTACAAGCCCCTAACGCTATCCTTATCAGGACTAGGGTCTTGCGTGCATGCATCAGCGACCAGCGCAGATGCAATCGCACAGCGCAGCCCCGGCGCGTGTTCGTCCGCGAAGAAAGAGAAACGAAGACGGCGAAATCCCGCCAATGCAGCTCAACGATCTGGCGATCTGTTGGCCACTGATGTTTCTAAAACGATCCGATAGTGAGCGTGAGCTCGCTGAAGGATCATCCTTAGAAAGGAGGTGATCCAGCCGCAGGTTCCCCTACGGCTACCTTGTTACGACTTCACCCCAGTCGCTGACCCTACCGTGGCCGGCTGCCTCCCTTGCGGGTTAGCGCACCGTCTTCAGGTAAAGCCAACTCCCATGGTGTGACGGGCGGTGTGTACAAGGCCCGGGAACGTATTCACCGTGGCGTGCTGATCCACGATTACTAGCGATTCCAACTTCATGGGCTCGAGTTGCAGAGCCCAATCCGAACTGAGACGGCTTTTTGAGATTTGCTAGGACTTGCGTCTTCGCATCCCATTGTCACCGCCATTGTAGCACGTGTGTAGCCCAGCCCGTAAGGGCCATGAGGACTTGACGTCATCCCCACCTTCCTCGCGGCTTATCACCGGCAGTCTCCTTAGAGTGCTCAACTAAATGGTAGCAACTAAGGACGGGGGTTGCGCTCGTTGCGGGACTTAACCCAACATCTCACGACACGAGCTGACGACAGCCATGCAGCACCTGTGTTCCAGGCTCCGAAGAGAAGGTCACATCTCTGCGACCGGTCCTGGACATGTCAAGGGCTGGTAAGGTTCTGCGCGTTGCGTCGAATTAAACCACATGCTCCACCGCTTGTGCGGGCCCCCGTCAATTCCTTTGAGTTTTAATCTTGCGACCGTACTCCCCAGGCGGAATGCTTAAAGCGTTAGCTGCGCCACTAGTGAGTAAACCCACTAACGGCTGGCATTCATCGTTTACGGCGTGGACTACCAGGGTATCTAATCCTGTTTGCTCCCCACGCTTTCGTGCCTCAGCGTCAGTACCGGGCCAGTGAGCCGCCTTCGCCACTGGTGTTCTTGCGAATATCTACGAATTTCACCTCTACACTCGCAGTTCCACTCACCTCTCCCGGACTCAAGATCTTCAGTATCAAAGGCAGTTCTGGAGTTGAGCTCCAGGATTTCACCCCTGACTTAAAGACCCGCCTACGCACCCTTTACGCCCAGTGATTCCGAGCAACGCTAGCCCCCTTCGTATTACCGCGGCTGCTGGCACGAAGTTAGCCGGGGCTTATTCTTGCGGTACCGTCATTATCTTCCCGCACAAAAGAGCTTTACAACCCTAGGGCCTTCATCACTCACGCGGCATGGCTGGATCAGGGTTGCCCCCATTGTCCAATATTCCCCACTGCTGCCTCCCGTAGGAGTTTGGGCCGTGTCTCAGTCCCAATGTGGCTGATCATCCTCTCAGACCAGCTACTGATCGTCGCCTTGGTGAGCCATTACCTCACCAACTAGCTAATCAGACGCGGGCCGATCTTTCGGCGATAAATCTTTCCCCGTAAGGGCTTATCCGGTATTAGCACAAGTTTCCCTGTGTTGTTCCGAACCAAAAGGTACGTTCCCACGCGTTACTCACCCGTCTGCCGCTGACGTATTGCTACGCCCGCTCGACTTGCATGTGTTAAGCCTGCCGCCAGCGTTCGCTCTGAGCCAGGATCAAACTCTCAAGTTGGACTTGAACTTTGAACCGGCTGATCACAACGTTTGACGAGGTCCCACCATACTCGCGAAGCGATTCACATCGCTTGCGAACTGACCTCAATGAAGAGGCCATGGTGTTACCTTTGAAACGTGTACCGCCGAAGTCTTTCGTCCGGTCTCGATCAGAAAAGCCGAAGCTTTTCAGAAGCGAGACCCGCAAGGACTCCGCCGTCCACGTTTCTCTTTCTTCATCTTCACTTGTCAAACAGCCCGGGACCGTGGAGGCCCCAACCTTCCTGGGAGGAAGGGTTCCGACACCCTTACCGACGATGAATGAACTCCAATCGACTGGTGTCGATTGTTGTGTCACTCAACAAGGTGAGGAGCATCAGTGGCGCGTTCGCTCGCCTTGGTCAGTGACCCGGCGGCGCCGCGCTCAGTGGTTGGGGTTATAGGCCCCACCTTCCGGGCTGTCAACGCCCATCGTCAACAAATCGTCGCACAGTGGATTGGCTGAAAAATTCACGCGATTCCAGGCAGTTAGAAGGGCGTGAGGCGCACGGACGGAGACCGCGCGGAGAAAAAACTGAAAAAAAGTTTGCGCCCCTGCGGGCTCCGGGAGGGGGCTTAGGGGGGCACTTGGGAGGGGACTTGGGAGGCGGTTTGGGAGGTGACTTGGGAGGGGGCTTGGGAGGGGGCTTAGGACGGCGCTTGGTCGGACGCTTGGGAGGCGGCTTGGGGCGCCCTTCCGAGGCGGCCTCCCGCGCCCGTTCCTTCAGGAAACTTTTTCCATATTTGGCGCCGTACTTGAGCCACAATCCCGCGGCGTTCTGATAAGAGACAAGCTTGAAATCGCGGGGATGCCAGTGGGGGCTGCCGGCGGTTTTCATGGGGTCAGAGGAAGGCGATCTTGCAGATGACGCGGCCTTCTTCCGGCGTTCGAGAGACATCGAGAGACCTTTTTCCGTTTAGCTGTTCGTAATTTCGGCCGGCCCGTCATCGGGGCCTTCTGACCGCGAACGCCTATGCGGCTTGCCTTTTTCCTGCGATACGCCTCGAAGAGGGCGACCGGGAAGAGGCTCGAGGCGGGGCTTTTGGGTCGTTGATTTGGGGGACTTGGGTTGAACCACAGGACGTCACGCGGCGCTTACGGGCGTGAGACCGGGATCATCGATCTCGGCCACGAGCCGCCGCTGTCCGTCGATGGTTCTGAGGCCGCCGTCATCGATCGCCGTCGTGTCTCGGTACAATGGTTCAGCGGTACAATTCGACCGGACTCTGCGGCGCGGCCCTGATCGGCGGCGCCGTTTTCGCGTCACTCGACGGCGAGATGACCTTCGCCAAGGTGCCGGAGCGGGTCGAAGGCGCGCTGCGCGGTGCATTCGGCGCAGCCGATCGCGCCGCCTCCCTGCACAAGAGCGACCGGCTGCCGCCGCCGAGCGAATCCACGGCTTCGCGCAACATCGTCCGCGTCTCCACGGTCGCCCGCGTCGGCAACCGCGACGTGATGCGGGTGCGCCCCTTCGTCCGCATCGCCGGCAATCTGTCGATGACGACGAGCGATCTGTCGGCGAAGATCCCGCCGTTCAACGCCCAGCGCCTGCTCACCGACGTCGGCTCCGATCCGAAGACTGCCTCCGACGATCCGAATAATCCGGAAGCGGTCGAGCCCGACGCCGAGGTCTCCTTCGTCACCAAGGACCTGTCGCCGGTGCTGCCGAAGGCCAAGATTTCCGCGGTGGTGGCGCTCGACGACATCCTGATGCGGGTGCGCGATGCCGCCAATTGGCGCGGCAATGGCGGGGTGCGCTACGCCTCGCTCGCCAATGCCACCGCCGACGTCTCCGGCGCGACCGGAGCGTCCGACATGAAGATGGCCTACGCCACCGAAGTGTCGTCGGCCGATCCCTATGCCGGCTTCGAGACGCGCGTGGTGCCGGAAAACGTCACGCTGCTGCCGAAGACCAAGGAGCAGATCACCGGCGGCAATCCCAACGGCGAACGCATCCACATGGTCAAGAAGGGCGACAGCGTCGCCGGCGTGCTGCGCGATCTCGGCGCCACCGCCGACGAGATCAAGGCGATCACCGCAACGCTCGGTCCGCGCGGCCGCGACGGCGGCCTGAAGGAAGGCGAGAAGCTCCGCATCCTGATGGCGCCCGCAAGCCCCGGCGCCCGCCTGCAGCCTTATCGCGTGGTGGTTGCAAACGACACCATGGTCGAGGCGATCGCGGCGCTGTCCGATCTTGGCAAATACGTCGCGGTCGACGTCTCCAGCATGAACACCGTCGCCGACGCTACGGCCAACGCCAACAGCGACGACGATGACGACGATGACGGCTCCGGCGTGCGGCTCTACCAGAGCATCTACGAGACCGCGATGCGCAACAAGGTGCCGATGCCCGTCATCGACGACATGATCAAGATCTATTCCTACGACGTCGATTTCCAGCGCAAGGTGCAGCCGGGCGATTCCTTCGACGTGTTCTACGCCGGCGAAGACGAGGGCGTGACCGCGAGCGAGAAGAACGAGGTGCTGTTCGCTTCGCTGACCGTCGGCGGCGAGACCAAGAAATACTACCGCTACCAGAGCCCCGACGACGGCGTCGTCGACTACTACGACGAGACCGGCAAGAGCGCGAAGAAGTTCTTGGTCAGGAAGCCCGTCAACAACGCCATCATGCGCTCCGGCTTCGGCGGCCGCCGCCATCCGATCCTGGGCTACGTGAAGATGCACACCGGCGTCGACTGGGCCACCGCCTACGGCACGCCGATCTTCGCCTCCGGCAACGGCATGATCGAGAAGGCCGGCCCCGAGGGCGGCTACGGCAAGTATATCCGCATCAAGCATTCCAACGGCTACGAGACCGCCTACGGCCACATGTCGGCCTTCGCCAAGGGCATGGAAGTCGGCAAGAAGGTGCGGCAGGGCCAGGTGATCGGCTTCGTCGGATCGTCGGGCCTATCGACTGGCCCGCACGTCCACTACGAGATCCTGGTCAACGGCCGCTTCGTCGATCCGATGCGCGTGAAGCTGCCGCGCGGCCGGTCGCTGGAGGGCCCGATGCTGGCGAGCTTCGAGAAGGAGCGCGACCGGCTCGACGGCATGATGAGCGGCCGCGGCGGCGCCATCGCCCGCATGTCGGACGCAACCGGCGGACCGCTGCAGGTCATCAACCGCTAAGCCAGCTGAGTGGACTTCGTGGCGAGGCGGCTTGCCGCGTCGCATCAGGTGCCGCGCGTTCCGCTCCTTCATTCAATTTCGCTGGAACCGCAAGGAACACGCTGGACGGTGGCCCGGTTATTTTTGCATGAGGGGGCGGAGCTAACGGAGGATGTCATGGAGAACTGGACGAACGCAAAATGGTGCGACGTCGCGAACCTGATCCTCGGCGCATTCCTGTTCTTCTCGCCCTGGATATTCGGATTCGATGCCGGAGTAGCCTCTCAGAACGCGTATGTCGCGGGCATTGTCATTGCGATCCTGGCCATCGCGGCGCTTGCAGCCTTCGCGGTGTGGGAGGAGTGGCTTAACCTGATCGTCGGCCTGTGGACGCTTATTGCGCCTTGGGTGCTCGGGTTCCAGGGCGCCAAGACGGCAATGACGGTGCACGTCGTGGTCGGCATCTTGGTGGCTGTGCTTGCTGCGGTCGAACTCTGGATGATGTCCCAGAACCCGCCGCGGCTGACGACAAGCCGGTAGCAGGCGAAGCCCCGTCCGCACCACGGCGCGGGCGGGGCCATTATGCAGATATCACTTCCGCCGTATCCGGCAATCCGGCGCCGGAGAGCTACGGCAGCGCCCACGCCCGCACGATCACGAAGACGACCCCGATCGCCGTCAGGCCGAACGAGACGGCCGCCAGCGGCAAAAGGACATCGATCGCGGCATGCGAGCCGCGAAGTTTTGCACCCCAGACCTTGAATTCGCCGGCCTCCCAGTCGTGCAGTGATGTCGGCCCCAGATGCGGCTCGTACGGCATCCGATACCTCCTCCAGAGCCGCGAAAGGGCCCAGGGCAGCAGGATCGCGACTACGAACAGCAACGTGACGAGGCCGAGGGAAAGACTGATGTCACTGCTGCGGTCAAACAGCACCCAGGCCATGAACGCGAACCATACGACAAGGCCGACCGCTGCCCCGTAGATCTTGGGATGAAGCTCGTCAAAGACACGATGATTGTGGGCGACAAGATCTTGTTTCATGGCAAATATCCTGCGCTGCTCTGGGGCAACCCCAGTCCACCGCACCAGTTTCATCAAATCAAAGGGTTCCGACGCCCTCGTCGGGCTGGGACGATGGAACTGTTGGACGCTCAATCGCGATCGCTTGCTGGAAGGCCCGATCCGCAAATCTCGAGAGACCGCGGCGGGCTCGAAGCGATGATGAGCGGCCGCAACGGCGCGATCATCCGGATATCGAATGCGAGTTGGATGCGACGCGAGTGCTGTGCCTCTGACGTCTGATTCACTCAAATGTCATTCCGGGACGTTCATTCCGGGCGCAACTAAGGCGTGAGCTATGATGCGCAATTGCGCATCAGAGAATCCATTTACCCGCGTACTCTGTGGCCCAATGGATTCCGGCTCCCCGCCCCGCTCGGGCCCGGAATGAAGGAATGAACTGTCGGAATCACAACACCAGTGAAATGAAGTCGCTTCAGTGCGTCACAACGTCAAGTTTCGTTTGCCAAAGCCGTGCGATGGGCGAATACTTTCCGAAAAATGGGAGGTCTCGCCATGAAGAACAGGCTCGCCTGCGCAGCTCTGATTGGTGCAATTTTTTCCATCACGAGCGCATCGGCCGAGACATTGCCGGCAACCTGGGAGGTCACCAAACTCGTCCCGGGCTCCGCATTCCACGGCGTACATGGGCTCGGCATCGACAAGGCCGGCCATCTGTTCGCCGGCAGCGTCGCGGGCGCCGCGCTCTACGAGGTCGACATCGCGGGCGGTACCGCCAAGGTTGCAATCCCCGCTCCGATCGGAATGGCCGACGACATCGCGTTCGCGCCCGACGGCACCATGGCCTGGACCGGCTTCCTCGCCGGCGATCTTTACGCGAGCAAGGGCGACGGCCCGATCAAGAAGCTTGCTTCCGGTCTTCCCGGCATCAACTCGCTCTCCTTCCGCAAGGACGGCAGGCTCTACGCCACCACCGTCTTCCTCGGCGACACGCTCTACGAGATCGACGTCGAGGGCGTCAAACCGCCCCGCCAGATCATGGAGAAGATGGGCGGCCTCAACGGCTTCGAGTTCGGCCCCGACGACAAGCTCTACGGTCCGCTCTGGTTCAAGGGACAGGTCGCCAAAGTCGACGTCGACAAGGCCGAGCTGACAGTCGTCGCCGACGGCTTCAAGGTCCCGGCCGCGGTGAACTTCGATTCCAAGGGCAACCTGTTTGTGGTCGACACCGCGCTCGGCCAGCTCGTCCGCGTCGATCCCAAATCGGGCACCAAGACCATGGTCGCGCAACTGAAGCCGTCGCTGGACAATCTCGCGATCGACGACAAGGACCGCATCTACGTCTCCAACATGGCCGACAACGGCATCCAGGAGATCGATCCGGCGACCGGCCAGGCGAAGCAGATCATCATCGGCAAGCTGGCCCTGCCCGGCGGCATCGGCGTCACCTCGGATAACGGCAAGGATACCATCCATGTCGCCGACGTGTTCGCCTATCGCACGGTGGACGGTGCCACCGGCGAGGTCACCGAGAAGGCGCGCATGCACGCCGCCGGCGTCACCCTCGAATATCCGATGAGCGCGACGGCGAAGGGCAACGACGTGGTGCTGTCGAGCTGGTTCACCGGCACGGTGCAGGTGATCGACGGCAAGACCGGCGCAACGCGCGACATGCTGCACGGCTTCAAGGCTCCGCATGACGCGATCGTGCTCGCGGACGGCAGCATTCTGGTGGCCGAGCTCGGCACCAAATCGCTGGTCAAGGTGAGCGGTGAGCATGGCAAGGATCGCGCCACGCTGATCGGCGATCTCGAGGGACCCGTGGGTCTCGTCGGCGGATCGGACGGCGAGGTCTACGTCACCGAAGCCTTCTCCGGCGCGGTCTCCCGGATCGACAAGACCGGCGCAAAGACCGTGCTCGCCAAGGAGCTGAAAATGCCCGAAGGCATCGCGCGCGCCAGCGACGGCAAACTGGTCGTGGCGGAAGTCGGCGCCAAACGATTGATCGAGATCGCGCCGGAGACCGGCAAGGTGACCGAGATCGCGGCCAATCTCCCGATCGGCCTGACGGGCGCGCCGGGCGGCCTGCCGACGCATATCCCGACAGGCGTCGCGATCGGCGCGAGCGGCGTCATCTACTTCAGCTCGGACGTGGAGAACGCGATCTACAAGGCGGTGAGGAAGTAACATCCGCCCGAGAAGACCTGACCGCGGAACCCATGCGCGGGTTCCCGGTTAGACGCTGACGGAAGCCGACCAGCAGGAGGATCGCCCATGACGCGCCTCTCACGCGACGATGTCATCAAGGCCGTGGACCGGGCCGACGACGTCACCATCGCCCAGATCATCGGAACCGGCGCGACCGTCGAGGAACTCGCCGAAGCCCAGGCCTGGCTCGCCAATGACGAGCCGATGATCAATGACTTGCGCCCGCTAGCACAGGGACGGGTGCGCGAGCTGGTGGATATTTTGTCGGAGCTGGAAGAGGAAGAAGGACGCGACCGATCCAAACGCCACGTCCGCGGCTGGCTAGGCTGTTTCCCCAGAATCGCGGCAGGCGTGAAGCGCCGACGCGAAGTCCGCATTGCTCACAAAGTAGCCGAAGGTGTGCGGCGACGCAACATATCGCAAGGCCAACTAGAAGCGGAAAGTCGAGGCCGGCCAAGCCTTCGCTCGCTTGGCCCGTGTCGGGTGTCCCCGATCGGCCCCAGTGTTTACCTCATGGACCACAATCAGATCGCGTCCACAACAACGTCCACGTTGTTGACATTCTGACCGGCCGCCTGTTGCCGCCGAACCGCTGCCTGAATTTTTACCGGTGCAAATGATGCCCGCGCCTGCCGCTATCCTGCAATTGCTTCGCTTCTCTACGAGTTCGCGTGCTGCATGTGCTGCACGCACCGCTGGCGACTTCTGAAAATCCGATGCGACAATCATGCAACTCGGACACTAGTTTATTTTCTCTCTAATTCTGAAGGACTTGATGAGATTTCCACACAGCGTAACCAGAGATAGAAAAACGCAGAGACATCGGCTAAGTTGGATCGCGAGGAAGAACAACGTGGGCGGGCGGCAGTATTTTGGCCTACGCTTCCTCGTGCGGGTTGGGGAATATTGAGGGCGCGAGCCACTCGCTTTGCTTTTCGGACTGCTCGTTAGTGCGATGATTGCTGTTGCGTGCGGGGGCACAAGATGCGTTCATTATTTCGGCTTGTTATCTGCGTGGCGATTGGTGGGCTGATTGCAGGGTGCAACCTCTCGGATAGCAATTATTTTCGACAAGGCATCGGCACCGACGTCTATTCTTCTGAACTTCCAAATGCCACCGCTCTCAATGACACCTATGTTGCGCTCATTTGCCGGCAGGCCGGTTTGGCCAATGAGGGGAAGACTTGCGACACCCCTCTGCTCGGACGGTCGTGGGCGACGTTCGTCCAAGCCGGAATGAACGATATCGACCGGCGCTGTGATGCGTACCTCGCCTGGCTCGATGATAGAAAGCGCTCACAGACGCCGGTCCTCAACGAACTCCACGCGCTAAGCGCGGCATCAATCGGAGTAATGAACGCAACCGGTGTCGGCGTGAACCCGATTACGATCGTCGGGCTTGCCTTTGGATTGGCGGCCGACACGTTCACAAATGTCCAATCCCGCCTTGTTCTGGAAGCCAATCATTCGACCGTGCAAGCGGTCGTGCTGGACAATCAGAGCCAGTATCGCCGCGAAGTCATCGACAAGGTGGTCGATAACAAGCCCGCCGCAATTTATCTGCTGCGCGGATACCTACGCATCTGCATGCCGTTCTCAATCGAGACGAGCATCAACAATACGCTGACGGTCTATCATCGCAGCGGAGCGAGTGCTCTGGTTCAGCAACCGGGCGTCTTTCAGAGGCCTGCTTTGATTCCTACGGCCTCGCAGGCGTTCCGGCAGTCCATTCCGGCCAGCCCCACCACTCAGTTGCCAGGTGTGGCTGGACAGCCCGGTCCCAAGCCGGAGGGGATGGTTATTGGATGGCAAACGGACGCCGAAAAGATGCCCATTTCCGTCGGCCGGCGGATACAAGGAAACCTATGCATTGCGAGCTCCAGCGGCAATTTCGATAAAAACACGCAGGAAGGCGCAGACACTCGGGAAGCTATTCGTCAGGCCAAAATAGCTGCGAACATGAGCAGGGTGGCCAAAACGGCACCTGAGCTCTTCAAGCCGGTCAGCAACCAGATCGGCACAAACGACGAAGCCCAGATTTTTCTCAATGCACAACACTGCGAATCCGACCGCTCAGGTACTGATCGCGCGTACGCAACGGCATTCGAGAAGTTCCGCTTTGCCGACGACGTTGCCATCAAAGCCTTGCAACAGACGCTCGCGAAGTGCGATCCGGCCGTCACGCCGACCGGGATATTCGACAAGGCAACGCGGGACGGCATCTCAAAGGCAACGGGCCGGAAGGGCTCGACTGTCCCGAAGACCGATCGGCTCAACGACAAGGCATACGAATGGGTTAGCGGGATCTGCATTTAAGATTCGCTCGTCAATCGCACTTGGGCTCCCAGAGGCAGATTATGACCGAAGTGAAGAAAGTTACGCAGCCACAGTTCTTGCGGAGCGTACCGAAGCTGCAGCCATTCACCTTTATTCCCAGCGATAGCGGCGGGAACCTTCAAGTCGATATCGGCGAGACGGTGAACGTCGGCGCAAAGCCGGATGTCGACGAGACCGTCGATGGAAGAGCGCTGAAATGGATATTTGTCGAAGCCACCACAGGTCAGCAAATCGACAAGCGAAAAGGCTTCGTTCTGGATGAGTTTCTGGCATCGGCAGATACCGACGTTCCCACCTCGGACGGATTCGAGCCCTTCTCCACGCAGGTTAACAGGGAAGACTACGCAAACACCTGCTATTTGCAGGCGGCGTTGAATGGCACGAATCCGGCTTACCTGTATGCGTTGGCATTCGCGTCCAGCGGCGACCAATGGAGCGCCACCGTTGTCAAAACCGACGATCCCCCCGGTGCTCTTGCCTTTGGGGTGTATCGCTTCTCGAAGAAAGCCTGGCAGCAACAGACGACCCAGCCGGAAGCGGAAGGCATAGAGCCCGACGACATCAAGTTTCCGGACGTTCAATGCATCATGGCGGCAATTCTCGCCGCCAAGTCGGCTGAGCTGCTGAAAGGCAAAATCACGGACCGCCCATTAACTGCCGTCGATCTCATGCTCGCGTTTCTTTGTAACGACACAGCCGGTTTTGGCTCGGAAGCGGCAGTGACGATCCTCCAGGCCGACAAGACGAAGTCGGCGGCGACCGTGCTCACGGCGATCTATCCGGATCCATCCGAACGAGCCGCATTCTTCAAGCGCAATGCACACATCTTCAAGGACAACGGCTCAGCCACCATCGACGAGGCGCTGACGGAGTGCGCGAGCCGGCTTGCCGCGGGTTTTGCCGAAGCCGACAAAATTGCTGACAACTTCCGACTCGGACGTATTTGGCGACTGCATCCCCTCGATGCCGACAGACCCAATTCCGGACGGCAGCGGTGCCGGTTCAACGACCGGCAATACCGGTTCAGCCACTGGTACAGGCCATGGAGGCGTCACCGTCGCCAGCGTCGCCAATGGCATCGATCGCACGCAGTTTCTGAGCGAACTCAACAGCAACCCTGCACTCATCAAGAAGTCTGCAGACATGGTGAAGGGGGAGGTCGGCTGGGGCGCTCCGCACAACACCAAGCTTGTCCAGCTCGAAACGGCGTTCAACCGTGCCATGGCGCGCGGGCATTCCCTCGCACGGGCTTTGCTATCGACATCGGAAGACAGGCGACGCGGTTATTACCAGGGCGGCGCGAACGGGACCTATTCGCGCCCGGTCACCAGCGCAGAATTCGATGACTTCAAGAAGACTCTTCTGCAGGAACTCCTCGCCGGTTCGAACAAGTCGGAAGAATTGCTGGGCTTTATTGCCACCGGCAACGCCTCACCTCCGACGTCCACCGCACAGTTCGCCAGCGGCACGCGAGGCGGAAACCTTCCGACTGCGCTTCCCAACCATCCGGAGAGCTATTTCGATGAGGGTCCCCACACACATCCGTTCAAACGGTTTCAGGGCGGCGAAGCTGTCGTGGTCCCAGCGGGCCATCGTCGGGGCCATCCGGTCCGTCGCTGCACGGTGAGCCGCCCGAACACATGGACGGCGACACAGAGGGCCGCGGCCCTTCGGGAGGCAAGTTCAATGTGAAAGCAGGTTCGCCGCTGTCTCCGCAAAGCGACCGCCAGACAGTCACGTTCAGCAATGGTCAAACTGTGGTGGTCAATAAGGCGGTCGCCGAACAATTCCGCGGATTTTTCAATGATCTCATCAAGTTCCATGCGCCCGTGCGTGGCGTTTTTGGATTCGGAATGCGCGGGAACCCTTCAGAACATCCGATCGGATTCGCGACCGATTGGAATCAACAAAGCCGCAACAAGGTTACGGCCGATGTGCAGCAGTGGATCGACAGCCATCGTGACTTGCTCAGAAAGCTCGAGCGGCGCTGGGGCATCAGCGGCGGCGAGAACTGGCACAATCCGGATACGGGCCACTTCTCCATCGAGCGCATTTTTGGCGACCAGCATTTGCAAGCAGCAAAGGCGGCGAGCGCAAGAGACTAGTCACTCCTTCACGGGTCCAACGATCCGGTCGATAATATAGAGGTTGCCGATCTGCCGTGCGACGTGCCCCGAGAACGTGCAATGCTCATCTGTGCAAAATTGATCGAGCTGTGATCTCGCCTTGCTGTTGAGGGGTATCTCGCATGCTGTCAATTTCCCATCGTTGATGTCCAGCGACACGACAACACGGACCCGCATCCCGAAGCGGTAGCCATTGCAGTAAATCTCGCGCGCGAGCGCGGGTGCCGAGAAGGCGAACAAACAAACCGAAGCAAGCAGGGCCTTACGCATTTGCTGTCCTTTCCTTGAAGGGAATATAGCGGCGTTGACGCATTCACACACCTGGAAGGCCAACCATTGTCCAGACTTTGTTGTCATGCGCGTGCAATGAGAGAAACATGACGAAAATAAATCGCCCCGGAGAGAACGACCTCTCCGGGGCGAGTCACTTGGCGATGAGCGCCGCCGATCAGTTCAGCTTCCGCTTCGACACCGGCGCCTCGAACTGGGCGATCTCCGCGGTCTGTGGCGCCTTGCCGTTGAAGGTCAGCACGTTGCCTTCGGACGAGATCGCAACGCTGTCGCCGTCCCTGACGTCGCCGGCGAGGATCATCTCGGCGAGCGGGTCCTGGAGGTGGCGCTGGATCACGCGCTTGAGCGGGCGTGCGCCGTAGGCGGGATCCCAGCCCTTGGCCGCGAGCCAGTCGCGCCCTGCGGCATCGAGCTTCAGCACGATCTTGCGATCGGTGAGCAGCTTCTGCAGCCGCGCGAACTGAATCTCGACGATCCGGCCCATCTCGCTCTTCTGCAAGCGGTGGAATAGGATGATCTCGTCGACGCGGTTGAGGAATTCGGGGCGGAAATGCCCACGCACCATTCCCATCACCTGCTCGCGCACGGCCGAGGTGTCCTCGCCTTCCGGCTGGTTCACCAAAAATTCCGAACCGAGGTTCGAGGTCATGATGATCAGCGTGTTGCGGAAATCGACGGTGCGGCCCTGGCCGTCGGTCAGGCGGCCGTCGTCGAGCACCTGCAACAGGACGTTGAAGACGTCGGGATGCGCCTTCTCGATCTCGTCGAACAGCACCACCTGGTAGGGCCGGCGCCGCACCGCTTCGGTGAGCGCGCCGCCCTCGTCATAGCCGACATAGCCCGGAGGCGCGCCGATCAGACGTGAGACCGAGTGCTTCTCCATGTATTCGGACATGTCGAGGCGGACCATCGCGGTCTCGTCGTTGAACAGATACTCGGCGAGCGCCTTGGTCAGCTCGGTCTTGCCGACGCCGGTGGGCCCAAGAACATGAACGAGCCGGTCGGCCGGTTCGGGTCCTGCAGGCCTGCACGCGAGCGGCGCACGGCGGTTGCGACCGCACGCACGGCTTCGGCCTGGCCGACGACGCGCTTGCCGAGTTGCTCCTCCATCTTCAGGAGCTTCTCCTTCTCGCCTTCCAGCATCTTGTCGACGGGCACGCCGGTCCAGCGCGAGACCACCTGCGCGATGTGGTTGGCGGTAACCGCCTCCTCCATCATCTCGCCGGCGTTCTCCTTGGCCTCGATATCCGCGAGCTTCTTCTCGAGCTCAGGAATCCTTCCATAGGCCAGCTCGCCGGCCTTCTGGAATTCGCCGCGCCGCTGGGCGTTGGCCAGCTCGACACGCAAGCCGTCGAGCTCGGCCTTCAGCTTCTGGGCATCGGAGAGCTTGCTCTTCTCCGCGCTCCAGCGCGCCGTCAGCGCCGCAGACTTCTCCTCGAGCTCGGCAAGATCCTTCTCCAGCGTCTGGAGCCGGGTCTTGGAGCCGGGATCGCTTTCCTTCTTCAGCGCCTCCTGCTCGATCTTGAGCCGGATGATCTCGCGATCCAGCGAATCCAGCTCTTCCGGCTTGGAATCGACCTGCATCTTCAGCCGCGCCGCGGCCTCATCCATGAGGTCGATCGCCTTGTCGGGCAGGAAGCGGTCGGTGATGTAGCGGTTGGACAGCGTCGCGGAGGCCACAAGCGCGGAATCGGAGATCCGCACGCCATGGTGCTGCTCGTACTTGTCCTTCAGCCCGCGCAGGATCGAGATGGTATCCTCGACCGACGGCTCGCTGACGAAGATCGGCTGGAAGCGCCGTGCCAGCGCCGCGTCTTTCTCGACGTGCTTCTGGTACTCGTCGAGCGTGGTCGCGCCGATGCAGTGCAGCTCGCCGCGGGCGAGCGCCGGCTTGAGCAGGTTGGAGGCATCCATCGCGCCGTCACCCTTGCCGGCGCCGATCAGCGTGTGCATCTCGTCAATGAACAGGATGTAGGTGCCCTCGCTCGCGGTGACCTCCTGAAGCACGGCCTTGAGGCGCTCCTCGAACTCGCCGCGATATTTTGCGCCGGCAATCAGCGCACCGAGGTCGAGCGAGAGCAGCTTCTTGTCCTTGAGGCTCTCCGGCACGTCGCCATTGACGATGCGCAGCGCGAGGCCCTCGGCGATGGCGGTCTTGCCGACGCCGGGCTCACCGATCAGGACAGGGTTGTTCTTGGTCCGGCGCGACAGCACCTGGATGGTGCGGCGGATCTCCTCGTCGCGGCCGATGACCGGGTCGAGCTTGCCGTCGCGCGCCGCCTGGGTCAGGTCGCGGGCATATTTCTTCAGCGCGTCATAGGCGTTCTCGGCTGTCGCGGAGTCCGCGGTGCGGCCCTTGCGCAGCGCCTCGATCGCCGCATTGAGATTTTGCGGGGTGACACCGCCCTTGTTGAGGATCGTGCCGGCCTCGCTGGTCTTCTCCAGCGCAAGACCGAGCGGCAGCCGCTCGACCGTGACAAAGCTGTCGCCGGCCTTCTCGCCGGCCTTTTCGGCCGCGTCGAAGGTGCGGGCGAGCTCGGGGCGCCAGACACGATCTGACCGGCGCCGCCGCCGGAGACCTTCGGCACCTTGTTCAGGGCGTCCTCGGTCGCCTTCAGGATCGCACGGGAATTGCCGCCGGCTCGGTCGATCAGACCGGAAGCCAGCCCCTCAGTGTCGTCCAGCAGGACCTTCAGCATGTGCAGGGTGGAGAACTGCTGGTGCCCCTCGCGCATCGCAAGCGACTGCGCGGACTGGATGAAGCCCCTGGAGCGTTCGGTGTACTTCTCGATATTCATGTCTTTTCTATCCCTCGGCCTGCCCCTGGGGCCCTCGAGGCACCCCAAATGGCATCTTCACTGGGTTTCCGATTACCGCATTGACGTTTCTCAACCGGTAACGGGTCTCTTTTGCCGGCGTGGCCGCCGGCCTGAGGCAAATGTGGGAAGCGGGTTGCGGATGCGAAAGAGGCGAGTTCACAATTTCGTGCGCTCATGGGCCGCTTGGCGCGGGCCCGTCGAATCCCCTAAGTAGCGGCATGACAGCCAGCCGCACCGCCGAGATTACCGGCCTCTACCGCTACCCGATCAAGGGCCTGACCCCGGAACGCCTGACCCGCGTCCCCTTGCGGAGCGGCCAGACCCTGCCCGCCGACCGCCGCTACGCCATCGAGAACGGGCCGAGCGGGTTCGACCCGGAGGCGCCGCAGTGGAAGCCGAAAATCCAGTTTCTGATGCTGGCGCGCAATGAGCGGCTGGCCTCCCTCGAGAGCCGGTTCGAGGACGCGACCAACCGCCTGACCATCCGCAAGGACGGCCAGATCGTCGCCAGCGGCGATCTCGAAACCGCCGCCGGGCGCGCCGCCATCGAGAGCTATTTCAGCGAGAACTTTCAGCCGGAGCTGAAGGGACCGCCGAAGGTCCTGTCCGGCCGTGACCACAGCTTTTCCGACGTCGCTCGCAAAGTCGTGTCCATCATCAATCTCGACAGCGTCCGCGCCATCGAGACCATGCTGGGCGGCGCCGCGGTCCACCCCCTGCGCTTCCGCGCCAATCTCTACCTGAAGGGCTGGCCGGCCTGGTCGGAGCTCGACCTCGTCGGTCAGACGCTTGCGATCGGTGATGCCCGGCTGAAGGTGGTCAAGCGCATCGTCCGCTGCCCGGCCACCAATGTCGACCCTGTCACCGCAAAGCGCGATCTCGAAATCCCGCCCACGCTCTCGCGCAATCTCGGCCACATGGACTGTGGCATCTATGCCGAGGTGATCGAAGGCGGCGAGATCGGCGTCGGCGATGCGGTCGCGGTGGAAGAGCCGAAGCTGGTGTGACGAGGCACCGCTGCCGTAGGGTGGGCAAAGCGAAGCGTGCCCACCGTTCCTGCTAGCGAACGCTGACGCACCGCGGTGGGCACGGCGCTCTTGCGCCTTTGCCCACCCTACGGCTCCGTCGTTAATTCGGCATCACATACGCATAGATCCGGCCGCGCGAGACCGGCGCCTCGCGGACGCGGTTGCCGTTGTTGCCGGAGATCATGATCGGATTTCCCTTGGCATCGACGCCGGTGATGATGCCGACATGGCCGCCCCGGCCGCCGCGCGACATCACCGCGATGGCGCCGACCTGCGGACCGGAGACGCGCGTGCCGTAGCGCGCGAACGAATTCGCCATGTCGGAGCCGGTGCCCTGATGCCCGGTGTGCTGCAGCACCATGTTCATGAAACGCGCGCACCACAGGCTGCCGCGTCCGGTCGGATTGCCGCCGAGATAGCGGCGCGCCTCGGACACGAGGCCCGATCCGCCGCCGAAGCCGCCGTTGCTCATCGCGTTGTTGGCCATGCCGCCGCTATTGGCGTTCGGATCATAGCTCGCCTGGGTGTTGGCGAATCCACTCGCCTGCAACTGCGCCGCGCTGCGCTCGAAGCGCGAGCTGCGTGCATGGTGGCGGTAGTGATGATGTCTGGCGTGATGCACGTAAACGTGCCGCTCTGCGCTATGACGATGATGCGGCCGCGCTGAGGCCGGAGAAACGAACACGGCGACCGCCGCGAAGAAGAGCGCCAGCGCGACAACACAACGCGACACGCGATACGCAAACAACTCAAACATTCTTCATCCTTGACTGACACCCCCGCTTCCCGCCGGCCCGTGCAGCGGCCGACATCCGAAAGGCCGTTAAGCCGTCCGATGTGGCGAGAAAAAGACGCCGCGTCGGCGAATAGCTGCGATGATCTTGCGTCAATACTCATCTGATGTTGCCGCATTGCGGACAACAGCATTAACTGCGATCCTCCAAATGCGGCTTGAACAGAGGGAAACGGTTAATGCCCCACGCCACGACCAGGGACGACGTCCGCATCTATTTCGAGGAGGCGGGCCAGGGATCGCCGATCATTTTTCTGCACGAGTTTGCGGCTGACTACACCAATTGGGAGCCGCAGATGCGCTACTTCTCGCGCGGTCATCGCTGCATCACTTACTCTGCGCGCGGCTACACGCCCTCGGACGTGCCCGATGGCGAGGTCTATACCTACACGCATTTCTACACCGATGCGCTCGCGGTGCTCGATCATCTCGGGATCGAGCGCGCGCATGTCGTCGGCCTGTCGATGGGTGCCTACTCGTCGCTCCAGATCGGGCTCAACGCGCCGCAGCGCGCATTGTCGATGACGCTGGCCGGCGTCGGCTCGGGCTCGGAGATCGAGAAATCTCGACACCTGGCGCAAGCAGTGCCGCGCCAATGCCGAGCAGTTCGAGACATCAGGCTCCGCGGAAGTCGCAAAGGTCACGCGCGAGGCGCCGAGCCGGATTCCCTTCCTGGTGAAGGATCCGCGCGGCCACGCCGATTTCTACGCCGCGCTGGCACGGCACGATGCCAGCGGCTCGGCGCGCACGATGCGCGGCTTCCAGGGCGGCCGTCCCTCGATCTACACGATGACGGACGCGATCAAGAGCGCAACGACGCCCGCGCTGATCATCTGCGGCGACGAGGACGACCCGTGCGTCGGCCCGAGCCTGTTCTTGAAGAAGCACCTTCCGGCGGCCGGGCTCGCAATGTTTCCGAAGTCGGGCCACGTGCTCAATCTCGAGGAGCCCGCGCTGTTCAACGAGAGCGTGGAGCGGTTCGTCACGCTGGTGGAAGCGGGCCGCTGGCCGGTGCGCGATCCGCGGTCGGTGGCGCACTAGAACGAAGGCGTCGCCACACACGCCGTCATTGCGAGCGCAGCGAAGCAATCCAGAATCCCCCGCGGAAAAACTCTGGATTGCTTCGCTGCGCTCGCAATGACGAAAAGCTACTTTCCCTGCCCGCGGCTCAGCAAGAGCACGCCCTGCTCGCCGAACATGTTCCACACCCACCACGGCAGGTTCAGCGGCACCGGGCGGCCGTAGAGGTCGAGCGCCACCGAACGCTCCATCTTGACGTTGATCTCGTCGCAGAGCTCGACGAAATCCTTGATGGTGCAGAAATGAATGTTGGCGGTGTCGTACCAGGTCGCCGGCAGGTTCTCGGTGCGCGGCATGTGGCCGCCGATCAGGAGTTGGAGCCGCATCTTCCAGAAGCCGAAATTCGGGAACGAGACGATGGCGCGGCGGCCGATGCGCAGCAGATTTCCAGCACCACCCGCGGCTGCCGCGTCGCCTGCAGCGTCTGCGACAGGATCACGTAGTCGAAGGCATCGTCGGGATAGTTGACGAGGTCGGTGTCGGCGTCGCCCTGCACCACCGCAAGCCCCTTGGCGACGCAGCGGTTGACGCCCTCGCGCGACAGCTCGATGCCGCGACCGTCGATGCCGCGCGTTTCCAGCAGCTGGAGCAGATCGCCCTCGCCGCAGCCGACGTCGAGCACCTTCGAGCCCGGCTTGACCATCTCGGCCACGAGCCGATGGTCGGCGCGAAACTGACCGGACGGCCCGGCCGCAACGCCATTCAACGGCAGCACTTCCTGTACCGACATCTTAGCCACCTCTGCCGTCGAGCCCGCGTGCCTTGCCTGCCGATTGCAGGAAGGCGCGCGATGTCGAAGAATTCGGGCACGTCGAGCAGGAAGGCGTCGTGACCGCGATCGGTCTCGATCTCGGCGAACGACACCCGAGCACTCGACGCATTCAGGGCGCGTGCACCAGGGCGCGCAATTCCGAGGTCGAGACGAGCCAGTCGCTGGTGAAGGAGACCACGCAAAAGCGCGTCTTGATGCCGGCGAACGCCTTCGCCAGCACACCGCCATGGTCGGCGGCGATGTCGAAATAATCCATCGCGCGCGTCAGGTCAGAGATAGGAGTTGGCATCGAAGCGCTCGACGAAGGACGAGCCCTGGTAGCGCAGATAGAACTCGACCTGGAAATCGGCATCGAACGAGAAGGTCGGCAGCTCACGGTCCTGCATGCGGCGGCCGAATTTTCGGTGCAGCGCGGCGTCGGAGAGATAGGTGATGTGCGCCGCCATGCGCGCGACCGCTAGCCCGCGATGCGGATGGATGCCGCGGTCGGCATAGCCGCCATTGTGCCAGTCGGGATCGGCCATCACCGCCTGGCGGCCGAGCTCGTGGAACGCGATGTTCTGCGCCGAGTGCCGCGTCGAGCAAGCAATCGCCAGTGCGGAGTACACGCGAACAGGATAGGCCGCGGTCCATTGCAGCACCTGCATGCCACCCATCGACCCGCCCACGACCGCGAACAGCGTGTCGATGCCGAGCCGGTCGATCAGCATCGCCTGCGCGCGCACCATGTCGGGAATGGTGATGACAGGGAAATCGAGGCCCCAGACCTTGCCCGTGGCGGGATTGATCGACGCCGGCCCGGTCGAGCCCATGCAGCCGCCGATCACGTTGGAGCAGATGATGAAGTAGTGTTGAGGATCAAGCGGACGGCCGGGGCCGACCAGCGTCTCCCACCAGCCGGGCTTGCCGGTGACGGGATGCACATTGGCGACATGCTGATCGCCGGTCAGCGCATGGCAGATCAGAACGGCGTTGGAGCGATCGGCGTTCAATTCGCCATAGGTCTGGTAGGCGATCTGGAACGGCGACAGATCGATGCCGCAATCGAGCCGTAGCGGTTGATCGGCGCCGAAATACATAATCTGCGAACTCGGATGATCGACCTCGTGCGACCGATCATCGGTGCTGATCGCAGGACTCGGTATCGACTTGACGCTACCCATTTTGACCATCGACCTCGTTTGCGATCGGACTTCAGACCGCAGTGACATCAGGCCATGAAAAACCCGGCCTGAACGATAGGTTCGGCCGGGATCGGAAGCGTCCCCGGCCTGTTTAGCGAGTTTTTTAACGTGGCTGCAAGCCGGCCGGCTCAAATGACCACGGAACAGGCAAAAACTACCGTCTGGGGCGGTTTTCGTCAAGTCGCGGCCCGGATCAACCGGATTTGCCTCCGAGCGGTCGATCGAAAAGGCCGTCATTTCTCTTTGCTTTCGCTGCCTATCCTGCCTAATCAGGATAGACCGCAGCTGACCGCTTTTGCGGATCGGCACCTCTCAACAGCTCTTTGTCAGTCATGTCCCAACGTCCGCCCGCGCCACCATCGCTTCAGGAATTGCGCAAGGAGATCGACGCGATCGACGAGGGCATGCATCGCCTCCTGATGCTGCGCGGCGACATCATCGACCGTCTAATCCAGGTGAAGCAGACCCAGGAAGTCGGCTCGGCGTTCCGCCCGGCGCGTGAGGCCGCCATGATGCGTGACCTCGTGCAGCGCCATCGCGGCATCCTGCCGCTCGACACGGTCGAGAGCATCTGGCGCGTCATCATCTCGACCTTCACCTATGTGCAGGCGCCTTTCTCCGTGCATGCCGACATCTCGGTGAGCGAGCCGGCGATGCGCGATTCCGCGCGCTTCCACTTCGGCTTCACCGTGCCTTACGTCGCGCATTTCAGCGCGCAGGCGGCGGTCGAGGCGGTAGCGAAGTCCAAGGGCGATCTGGCGCTGGTCTCGGCCACCTCGAGCCGCACGCCGTGGTGGCTGTCGCTCGAGGAAGAAGGTGCGCCAAAGATCATCGCGCGGCTGCCCTTCGTCGAGCGCGCCGACCATCCGGCCGCGATGCCCGTGTTCGCGGTGTCGCGGGTCGCCGACAGCGCCCTGGTGACGGAGGTCGAGACCTTCAGCGTCCGCGTCTCGGGCTGGAACGCCGACGTCGCGCGCGCGCTGTCGCCGCTGGCCGAGATCGTGGCGGTGCCCGATACCGCCTTTGACGGCGCCGCCCTACTGGTCTCGGTCACGAGCGCGACCAGCATCGACAAAATCAAGGCTGCCCTGATCGAGGCGAGGGCCTCGGTGCGCTCCACGGCTCTCGTCGGCAGCCACGCAACGCGCTATACGGTGCCCCCGACCGGGCCGAAATCGTAAGTCGCGAGCCGTCCCGCCAATCCGGAGTTTAAGATGTCCCGCCCCGTGCCGAATCCCGGCATTCTCGATATTGCGCCCTACACGCCCGGCAAGAGCCCGGTGCCGGAGCCGGGCCGCAAGGTGTTCAAGCTCTCGGCCAACGAGACGCCGTTCGGACCCTCGCCCAAAGCGATCGAGGCGTTCAAGCACGTGGCGGATCACCTGGAAGACTATCCGGAAGGCACCTCACGCGTGCTGCGCGAGGCGATAGGGCGTTCCTTCGGGCTCGACCCCAACCGCATCATCTGCGGCGCCGGCTCGGACGAGATCCTCAATCTGCTCGCGCACACCTATCTCAGCCAGGGCGACGAGGCGATCTCCACCACGCACGGCTTCCTGGTCTACCCGATCGCGACCATGGCGAACGGGGCCAAGAACGTGGTCGCGCCCGAAAGCAACTTCACCGCCGACGTCGACGCCATCCTCAAGGCCGTGACACCGCGGACAAAACTGATCTGGCTCGCCAATCCCGACAACCCGACCGGCACCTATCTGCCGTTCGACGAGGTCAAGCGCCTGCGCGCCGGCCTGCCGTCGCACGTGCTGCTGGTGCTGGATGCCGCCTATTGCGACTACGTCTCGCGCAACGACTACGAGATGGGGATCGAGCTCGTCGCCACCACCGAGAACACCGTGGTGACGCACACCTTCTCCAAGATCCACGGTCTTGCGGCGCTGCGCATCGGCTGGATGTTCGGCCCCGAGCACATCATCGACGCTGTCAACCGCATCCGCGGTCCCTTCAACGTGTCGACGCCGGCAATGTATGCCGCGGTCGCCGCGATCGAGGACACCGCGCACCAGGCGATGTCGAAGCAGTTCACCGAGACCTGGCGCAATCGGCTGACCGAAGAGATCGGCAAGCTCGGGCTGAAGGTGACGCCGAGCGTCGCCAATTTCGTGCTGATCCACTTCCCGACCGACAGGGGCAAGACCTCGGACGATGCCGACGCTTACCTCACCAAACGGGGCCTGGTGCTGCGCGCGCTGAAGAACTACGGCTTGCCGCATGCGCTGCGCATGACCATCGGTACCGAGGAGGCTAACCGCCTCGTGATCGAGGCCCTGCGCGACTTCATGGCCGGCAAATGAGTGCGCAGACACACTTCCAGCGCGTCGCGCTGATCGGCTTCGGCCTGATCGGCGGCTCGATCGCGCGTGCGGCGAAGCTCCAGGGTTTAGCTGGCGAGATCGTCACCACTGCGCGCTCGGAGATGACGCGCGCGCGGGTCGCCGAACTCGGCATCGTCGACCACGTCGTGGCAACCAATGCGGAGGCGGTGAAGGATGCCGATCTCGTCATCCTCTGCATTCCCGTCGGCGCCTGCGGCGAGGTGGCGCGGGAGATCGCCGCGCATCTCAAGCCGGGCGCGATCATCTCCGACGTCGGCTCGGTCAAGGGCGCGGTGGTCAGGGACATGGCCCCGCATCTGCCGCAGGGCGTGCATTTCGTGCCGGCGCACCCGGTGGCGGGCACCGAGCATTCGGGTCCGGATTCCGGCTTCGCCGAGCTCTTCATCAACCGCTGGTGCATCCTGACGCCGCCGGAAGGCGTCGATGCGGCTGCCACCGATCGCCTGCGCGCCTTCTGGGCGGCGATGGGCGCCAAGGTCGAGGTGATGACGCCGGATCATCATGATCTCGTGCTCGCGATCACCAGTCACCTGCCGCATCTGATCGCCTACACCATCGTCGGCACCGCCGACGAGCTGGCGCAGGTGACGGAATCCGAGGTGATCAAATTTTCCGCCGGCGGTTTTCGCGATTTCACCCGCATCGCAGCCTCCGATCCGACGATGTGGCGCGACGTGTTCCTCGCCAACAAGGAGGCCGTGCTGGAAATGCTCGGCACCTTCACCGAGGACCTCGCCAAGCTCACCCGCGCGATCCGCCGCGGCGACGGCGAGGCGCTGTTCGACCACTTCACCCGCACCCGCGCCATCCGCCGCGGCATCGTCGAGATCGGCCAGGATTCGGCCGCGGCGGATTTCGGCCGGCCCCATGCGGCGCTGAAGAAGCCGTAGCGAAACTGCTCATTCTTCGTCATTGCGAGCGTAGCGAACCAATCCAGGATACCTCCGCGGAGACAGTCTGGATTGCTTCGCTGCGCTCGCAATGACGGTGTGGAGAGTTCTGGCGCAAATCACCGCCCTTAATACAGCGGTGGAATCTGGCCGACCTTGACCGGGCCGAGCAGCACGGCGCCGTCGACGAATTTCAGTGGGAAGCTTCTCGCCTTCTTGCCTTCCAGCGTGCTCTCGGTGCCGATCGAATTGATGCCGGCGGCAACGCCGGCATTGGCGTTCTGCTTGATGACCTTGCCGAGGCCCGGCACGGCGCGGTCGAGCGCGCCGAACAAATTGTTGAGATCCTGCGACTTCACGCCCGGCGCGACGCGGTCGAGCGTTGCCTGCGGCACGCCCTCCTCCAGCATCTTCTCGATGCCGAGCGCCGGGATGACGCGCTCGAGGCCCGCCACCGTCATCTGCAATTCGCCGTCGAGCCGGCCATTGGCTGAAAGGCCAAGCGTGCCGGCCGCAACCGCGATCATCTCGCCCTGCTGGATCCGCGACTGCACGATCTCGATATGGCCGCCGGCGGCCTGGATCTCACGGAAGCGCTGCGGCCAGGGCTTTGGCGTGAGGTCGGAGAGGCCGGTGACCTTCGCGCGCGTGTCCGCCTCGAACGGCTCGGCGAGCAAGGGATGAACGCCCTGGATGCTGCCCTGCGCGACATGGAGCACGGTCTCGATCACCGGGTGATCGGACGGCGATCCCTCCGCGAGGCGGCCGTGCAGCTCGATCTGCTTGGCGCGCGCCAGCGGCACCTGGACGCTGCCGTCGAGGCGGTTGAGGCTGGGATCGTCGAACACGATGGAGGCGCGGTCCGGCACGGCCGGCAGACCGACCACGCTGGCGCGGCCCTTGCTCCAGTTCACCACGAAGGTGTTTTGCGTGACGCCGTCAGTCAGCGTCGCCGGCGCGGAGAACTCGGCGATGACGAGCTTGGGGTCGTAGACCTGGGCGACGACCAGGATGTTGTCGAGCTTCGCCGTGAACGGCGTCTTGCTCGCATTCTGCGACACCAGGGCGACGCTGGCGCCGGAGCACTGGACCTCGAAGCGGAACGGGAAGCCCGCGATCGAGCGCTTGGCGCAATCATAGATGCGTCCGGATTTGGTCTCCTGCGCGCGCCAGGCGTCTGCGGCGATTTCGGCCTGCGACGCCGCATAGAACCAGAAGCAGCTCCAGGCGACGGCGAGGATCAGGACGAGAACGGGTGCGATGAAAAGGCCCCAACGGGAGCGGCGGCCTGCGGCAACGGTCATATTGGACATGCGGCGACCCTTTGCCCCCAGATTCAGGCAAATGTAAGCGAGGCCGGCCCCCGACGAAAGGCGGAGAATTCGCTTCGCTTGGGGGCACGGTTCTGGTAGCCGTGCCCGAAATGTCGGAAATCCCCTCCCCTCCGTCACCACAGCCAAGGACGACCTCTGGGTGTTCGGCTACGGCTCGCTGATGTGGCGGCCGGGCTTCGAATTCGAGGAGCGCGTCCCGGCGCGGCTGGTCGGCGAGCATCGCGCGCTCTGCGTCTATTCCTTCGTGCACCGCGGCACGCCGGAGAAGCCGGGCCTGGTGCTCGGGCTCGACCGCGGCGGCGCCTGCCGCGGCATTGCCTTCCGCGTCGCCGAGAAGAACCGCACTGAGGTCGTCGCCTATTTGCGCGAACGCGAGCAGGTCACCTCGGTCTACCGCGAGGTGATGCGCTCGGTGTGGCTGGAGAACGATGCGCGCCAGCGCGTCTCCGCACTCACCTATGTCGTCGACCGCGGCCATGTCCAATATGCCGGCCGGCTGTCGCTCACCGAGCAGCACAGCCATGTCATCCAGGGCCATGGCCAGTCCGGCGCCAATCGGGACTACGTCACCGCGACGGTGAAAGCAATCGAGGCCGAAGGCTTTCGCGACACGCAGCTGCACCGGCTTGCGACGATGCTGCACGGTGATGCGCATTCTCTGCACGCGCCGGCGCCGGCCGAAGATCGCGAGAATCGCTAACTCTCCGACGGCGCATAGCTCGGCGCGGAGCCGATCAACTGCTCCTGCTCTTTCCGGCCGGCTTCGACGAGGCGGCCGGTCGCGTCTTCGATCGCCGTCTGCACGCGCGCGAGAAACTCGTCCTTCGGTAGGCCCGCCGGCAGTGGATCGAGGAATTCCACCACCAGCGTGCCGGGATAGCGCATGAAGGTGCGGCGCGGCCAGAACAGGCCGGAATTGAGCGCGATCGGCAGGCACTGCACGCCGCAGGAGGAATAGATCTGCGCAAAGCCGGTCTTGTAGTTGGGGGCAGCGCCCGGCGCGCGGCGCGTGCCTTCCGGAAAGATCACGAGCTGGCGGCCGCTGCGCACGGCTACGCGCGCCCGCCGCGTCATGTCCAGCAGCGCCTTCACGCCGGCATTGCGGTCGATCGCGATCATGCCGGTCTTGACCAGGAACTGACCGAAGACCGGGATCTGCATCAGCTGACGCTTGAGAATGAAGATCGGACGGTCGAAGAAGCCGGGCAGCACGAACGTCTCCCAGAACGACTGGTGCTTGGCCACGATCAGCAATGGGCCCTGCGGAATCTTCTCGACCCCGCGGAATTCCACCTTGATGTTGCAGATCACGCGCATCAGGACCAGCGTCGCCTTCGCCCACCCTTCCGCGACCGTCAGCATGGCGCGCGGCGGCAGCGCAAAGGTCGGCAGCGCCACTATCGCCAGGCATACCAGCACGGCGTAGAACAGCACGTTGAACACGAGCGAGCGCAGGAAAATCAGAAACATCGACGATCCGATCATTGCCGGTCAATTGGCCTGTGCGGTGGCAGGCCGCTTCGGCTGCAAGCCTGAAGGCTGCTCCGACACTTCGGGCGAAAGGTCAATCCCGAAATTCTCCAGCCGCACCCTGGCCTCGGCCGCGACGTATTTGGCATATTCCGACAGCAGCAGCCGCAACGTCGACGGCGAAGTCCACCACGGCTCCTCGCGCCATTTGTCGCCGACGACTGCGAACGGGATCAGCGTCGTCTGCGGCATCGCGTGCGAGAATTCCACCAGCGCGCGCGGCATGTGATAATTCGAGGTGACCACGATCAGCGATTTGAACCGGCGCCCCTCGGCCCAGCGCCGCGCCTCCGCCGCATTGCCGCGGGTCGAGAGCGCGGTGCGGTCGAGGTCGACGCAACAGGTCATGAAGGACTGGTTTTCCGGCAGGGTCCGGGAGATGTCGCTCGCCGTCGAGGTCGGATGCACGCCCGAGATCAGGAGCCTTCTGCCGTAGCCGGCAGCGAGCAGCTCCATCGCGTCCGACACCCGCGAGGACCCGCCGGTCAGCACCACGATGCCGTCCGCCTTGCGGTCCGGCACCATCTCGGCGCCGCGCAATTGCGACAGGAAGGCAACGAAGCCCGCTGCCGCGCCGACGAAGGCAAGCGCGATCGTCGACACGATTGTCGCGCGCAGCCAGCCGCGCGGCAGTTTCGGCGATCGATCTTCGGTCGGCGAGGTCATGCGATGTCGGTGATCCCTTCCCTGAGGTGATTTTAAGACGTTTTGAGGCGAAGTGGAGTCTGGTTTGACGGGCTACGAACGCGAAGAATACTCAGGCGGCGAGCTCGATTCCCCTCTCCCCTTGCGGGAGAGGGCGGCTCGCCGCGTTAGCGGCGAGACGGGTGAGGGGTGCTCTCCGCAACTTCGTCTGGACGTTCGTGCGCATGGATAGATACCCCTCATCCGGCGCTTCGCGCCACCTTCTCCCACAAGGGGAGAAGGGAAGAAAAAGAACTCAATCCACATCGTTCAGCGTCGCGAACAGCGTCTGGCGCGAGGCAACGGCCGTGATGGCGCCGATCAGCACCGCCTGGACCGCGAGCACGATGTAGCCGGATGCCCGCAGCGAGAAGGTGCCGAGCAGGGCTGCGAACTGGTCGCCGACGGGGGTGCCGGAAACCAGCCGGCGATCGACTCGGAGAAGCCGAACAGCAGCATCGCGGCGCCGCCACCGATCACGCCGCCCTCCAGGCCGAGCCTGAGGAAATGGCGCAGGAAGCGGTTGGCGATGTAGCGGTCGCCGGCGCCGACGAAATGCAGGACCTCGACGATCGGGCGGTTCGCCGCCATGGCGCCGCGGGTCGCAAACGACACCGAGATGATGGTGGCGATGATGACCAGCGCGAGGATGCCGATGCCGGCGAGGACGGTGGCATTGGTCATCGAGCGCATGCGTTCGATCCAGGCACGGTGATCATCGACACTCGCGCTCGGCGCCACCTGGGTGACGCGTGCGCGCAGCGCGCCGAGATCGAGCGGCGTGCCCGGTTGCACGCGCGCGATGATCATGCGCGGTACCGGCAGATCGTCCATCGACAGGCCGGTGCCGAGCCAGGGCTCGAGCAGCTTTCCGCTTTCATCCTTGGTGAACGGCTTGACCTCGACGATGCCGGCTTGCGCGCGCATCGCCTCCGTCACCGCCGCGGTGTCGCGTTCGAGATCGCGGCCAGCCAGCGGACGGACCTGGATGGTGATTTCGCTGGCGACCTCCGACTGCCATTCGGCGGCGGAAGCGCTGACCAGCAGCACCGTGCCTGTCGTCATCGAGGCGAGGAAGGTCATGATGGCGACGACGGCGACCAGCGCGCGGCCGTGGATCGAGGCACGCGGCACGATCGGCGACATGTTGCGTGCCTTGGCCGGAAGCTGCGGACGCTCCTGCCCGAGGTCGACCAGCACGCCGCGCTCGTCGGTCCTACTCATAGACGTGCAGCCGTCCCTGATGCAGCACCAGGCGCCGCGCCTCGTACTGGTCCATCAGGCCGATGTCGTGGGTCGCGATGATGACGGCCGTGCCTGATTTGTTGAGCTCGATGAAGAGCCGCAGCAGGCGGCGGCCGAGCGTCGGGTCAACGCTGCCGGTCGGCTCGTCCGCGAGTAGCAGCTGCGGCCGCGAGATCACCGCGCGCGCGATCGCCGCGCGCTGCTTCTCGCCGCCCGACAGGATCGGCGGCAGCGCATCCATGCGGTCGCCGAGGCCGACCCAGCGCAGGAGATCGATGACCTCCTTGCGATAGCTCAATTCGCTACGGCCCATGACGCGGAACGGCAGCGCGACATTCTCATAGGTCGTCATGTGGTCAAGCAGGCGGAAATCCTGGAGCACGATGCCGATGCGCTTGCGCAGGTCGGCGATCTCGTCCTTGCCGAGCCGCGAGATATCGTGGCCGAACAGATTGACCAGGCCCCGCGTCGGCCGATGCGACAGGAACAACAGGCGCAACAACGAGGTCTTGCCGGCACCGGACGGTCCGGTGAGAAACTGAAACGAATGCGCCGGGATCTGGAAGCTGAGGTCGCGCAGGATCTCCGGCCCCAGACCGTAACGCAATCCGACATTTTCGAACCGAACCAAGCTCAGCTCCGTTCGAGAGGGGGCGCGGGCCACACGGTTGTGCCCCGCCATACGCGATTAACGGGTTTTGCGACCGTTATGGTTTCCGGTTCGTTAACGCTCGCCCGGTAGCATAAGGGCCGCCCGGTTCTCCACGACCGTGGCATCGTCAAGACCAGTCCAAGTCCTCGTCCATGCATCAAGGCTCGTCCATGCATATCGTCTGCCCCCATTGTACGACATCCTACGCCATCAAGCCCGCGAGCTTGGGCGCGAACGGCCGGACGGTGCGCTGCTCCCGTTGCAAGGAGACCTGGGTCGCCCATGCTGAGGATGCCATCGAGGAGGCCTCCGTCCCGGCCATGGCCGCGGCCAGCCAAGCCGAGGATCAGTCCGACCTCGCCGAACAGTGGAACTCCTACGCCAAGGACGACAGCGCGGCCGACACCCCGATGGTCGATAGCCCCTCGATCGCCAGCGACTGGCCGACCGAGGACACCAAGGAGATCGAGGACGAGTGGTCCGCGGCGGCCCGGGCCGCCGAAGAGGACGTCGCTGGCGCGCGGCGTCAGTCCTGGTTCCGCGACCTGTTCCGTCGCCGCGGCGCACGGGTCAGCCGCCCGGCTGCCGCCGCGGCGCCGCGAAAATCCTACTTCGGCCTGCCGACCGCCTGCGCCGCCATGGGCGCGCTGATTCTGGCGCTGGTCATCTGGCGCGGCGACATGGTGCGGCTGCTGCCGCAGACGGCGGCGTTCTACAAGCTGGTCGGGATCGAGGTTAATCTGAGAGGATTGGCCTTCAAGGACGTCAAGCTGTCCAGCGAAACCGTCGACGGTAAGCAGGTGCTGGTGATCGAGGGCGTGATCGTCGGCGAGGGCAAGAAGCCGCTCGACATCCCGCGCCTGCGCTTCGCCGTGCACGACGCGCAGGGCGCCGAGATCTACGCCTGGAACACGGTGCTGGAGCAGACCGTGCTGCGGCCCGGCGAGCGCGCCTTCTTCCGCTCGCGCCTGGCCTCGCCGCCGGCGGAGGGCCGCAATATCGACGTTCGCTTCTTCAACCGCCGCGACATTGCCGGCGGCAGCGTATAATCAGCCTCGCAAGCGGGAGTTGGTCCCAAGGTTTGCTCTCATGCCGAAAATCCTGATCGCCGACGACGAGGATTCGATGCGCACGCTGGTGGCGCGCGCCATCGCCATGGACGGCCACGAGACCGTCACCGCGCAGGACGGCGCCGAGGCGCTGGAGATCCTGACTCGCGAGGACGGCGCATTCGACCTGTTGCTCACCGACATCCAGATGCCTGTCATGGACGGCATCGCACTGGCGCTCTCCGCCGCGCGCGATTTCCCCGAGCTGACCATCCTGCTGATGACCGGCTTTGCCGACCAGCGCGAGCGCGCCTCGAACCTCAACGCACTGGTGCACGACGTCGTGACAAAACCGTTCTCGGTCGCCGACATCCGCACGGCTGTGGCGGATGCGTTGGCGGCGAAGAAGAGGTAGCGGCGGGGCGAGGCGCGGCCGTAACGCAAGCTCCTCCCCCATCCACGGCGTCGTCCCGGCGAAGGCCGGGACCCATACTCCCAGGCAGTGGTCGTAGCGCGAATGGGTAACTCCGAAGTCTTCGCCAAACCCACCCCTGTGGCTATGGGTCCCGGCCTTCGCCCTAGGGCATGCACATATCTCTGAGGCTCCATCCTGCTGCGACGGCGTGGAAGTATTCGAGGCCGTTCTTGAAGGTGATCGGGCCCGGCGGCTTGGACGATGGGTAGCCGTCCCAGCCGCCGAGGCGACCAATGATCCAGGCGGCCCAAGCGAGGCTATCGGGCGGATGTGGGTTCTTTAATCGCTTGCTCCCGGCTTCGAGTTGACGGTTGAGGGCGGTGAGCACGTTAATTTGGCCGTTGTCGAAGGCAGCGAGAATGGGTTGGCGACTGCCATTGCGGGCCTGCAGAAGTTGGATTGTGATGACGGCCGCCTTAGCGGCAATCGCGACCAGCTTGAGAAGGCGATCGGCGGTTCCGATCTGGCTGTCTTCGAGCTTGAAGCCTTGTGTCTTCAGGATGCGGAAGAACTGCTCGATGATCCAGCGTTGCTTGTACCATTGGACGATGCGCCAGGCGTCCTCGATGCCGGTAACCTCGTGAGAGGTGAGAAGCCGCCAGTGCAGCGGCTCTACCCCGGTTTCGGCATTGATCTCGCGCACATCGACCACCGCCAATGGCAAGCTTTCCGGCAGATGGCGCAGGAACTTACTCTGTGGGCGGGCGAGCTCGATTGCGCCAAAGCGAAGTTCGAGGTGAGCCAGGCGGGCGGGCCGCGCGGCGCGCGCAGGCAATTGGATCGCACGCCGATCCACCGCGGCCATGGCATCGCTGACCTCATACAAGCCGCTGCGGTCGGCAAGCTTGCGATCATGCATGCTGCGCGCGATGACGTGGAAGTGTTGCTCGGCCGAGCTGGCATAAAGGGCAAAAATATCGCTCTCGCGGTCACCCAGCACCGTCACCGCTGTGGCCTTGGTGAGGAGCGGCTTGGCCGCCATGGCAGTGGATATCCAGCGCTGCAATTCCTTGTCCGATAACTCCCGATCGTCGTGCGAGGTCGTGCGGCGACCTGTGCGCGTCCATATCTGCCCGCTCAAAAGTCCAAGACAGTTGCCGTCATCGGCATCCACAGCCAGCAGCGGATGCAGCAGCACGCCGTGGTTATTGCCTTTGCCGATTTCTCCGAGCCCGCGCCGGCGTTGCGGTGTGGTGTTGAAGTGGATCTCGCTGGTGTCCTGGATGGCCAGCACGTGGCGGCCCTCTACCGCAGCGACCGTGCTTTCGCTCCAGCTTTCGATGATCCGCTCCACCGTCACCTTGTCATGGCCAAGAAAGCGGTTGAACCGCACTTCCAGCGCGCGGTTCCCCCTGGAGAGCTGCCGAAGGCAGACAGTTTTGCCCACAACCATGCGTTCGACGAACACCGCCCCCCTTATCGAGACGACGATCCCGAACCGGCCCAGCGTCCAGTCAATCCGTGACAACATCGCGGGCACCCCGTCCAAATCATGGAGTGCCGCAATACGAATCACACAGAACTCTGATTCTGGAATCCTCCCAGGCCGATCCGAGTCGATCCGCCGCACCAGATATGTGCATGCCCTAGGGCCTTCGCCGGGACGACGCCGTGAATTGTTGGACGTCCCGGAGGCTAACTCACCGACCGCTCAAAAATCCTTCAGCAGCCGCTCGAGATAGTCGAGCTCGATTTGCGGGCGCGAGGTATCGCCTAAGCGGCGGCGGAGCTCTTCGAGGATGCGGCGGACACGCTGGGCGTCGATCTCGCCGGGGATCTTGACGGTGTAATCGTCGCTCAGATCGCGGCCGTGAAGCGGACGGCCCAGCGGATCGGTCTGATTGCCGCCGCTCTGCTGACGGCCGGCGCGATTGCCGGGACCATCGCCCTGTCCGTCGCCATCACCCTGCTGCATCGCCTCGGCCATCTTCTGCGCGCCCTTGCGCAAGGCCTCGAGGGCCTTGCCCTGCGAATCCACGGCGCCGTCGGCATTGCCTTCGCCGAGCTTCGATCCGGCATCGCCCATGGCCCCGTCGGCGTCATCCAGACTGCTGTCGTCATCGCCCTGGTCGCCGTCCTGATCGCCATTCTGGCCGGACTGGCCCTGCTCGCCCTGCTGCCCCTGCTGCTTCTGACCCTTTTGTCCCTTCTGCGCGAGGCCGCGCTTGGCGAGCTCGTCCTGCAACTTCTTCAGGCGGTCGCGCAGCGCCTGCTGGTCCTGCTGAAGGTCCGACATCGACTGATCGCCCTGCTTGCCGCGTGAGCGGTCACGCCGGGAATCCTGGCCCTGCTTGAATGTCTTGTCGCGCAATTGCTGCTGCTTGCGGATCATGTCGCTGAGCTCGTTGAGCGCCTGCTCCATGTCGCTGTCGCCGGATTGCCCGGGCTGCGCCATCTGGAGATTTTCCATGATCTGCGCGAGCTGCTCGAGCATGCGCTGGGCCGCCTCGCGATTGCCTTCGCGCGCCGCCTTCTCGATCTGCTTCAGCAGCTCGTCGAGATCGCGTTGCGTGATGACGTTGCGATCACGGCTGGAGGATTGGCTCCGTTCCGTCGCCCGCTTGTATTCCTCGAGCTTCTGGATGGCATCGGACTGGTTGTTCAGGCTCTTCCCGGATTCCTTCTGTCTGAGGCTGTCGCCGGAATCCTGCATGGCCTTTTCGGCGCTGTCGAGCAGCGCATCGGGATCCTGATCCAGCTGGGCAGCCGCAGGCGACAAGCCTCCCAACAAGAAGGCGAGACTGGCGATCGACATCGCCCTCAAGACTGGCACGCGTGCTAGCTTCCGCATTTCCGGTCTCGCGTAAACTGGTTGGCCCCGTCGTTGCCCGCCTTGGCCCGGTTGCTCGCCGACTTCCGATAGGCCTGAAGCTGCTGGCGAAGTGCGTCCTGCTGCTGCGCCAGCTCCTCGAGCTGCTCGGGCGTCGCATGCTGGGTCTTCTGTCGCAACTCGACGGCCTTGTCGAGGATGAGCTGGACCTCCGCGGGGAACGGCTGCCGCGGTCCGAGCGGATTTTGCTCGGCGCGCCGGGCGAGGTCGCGCACCTTGCCGGCCATGGCCTCGCGGAGCTTTTGCGTCAGCACCCTGATCTCGTCCTCGCTGGCGCCGCGTTCCAGCGCCGCCTTGAGTGCATCCTGCGCCGAGCGCAGCGCCGCGTTGACGCTGCCGGCGACGCCCTCGTCCTCGATGGTGACCGCGAACGCCCACATGCTCGCCACCACCTCGCGTAGCGCGTCGTCGGTGCGGGCCGCCTCGAGCTGCGATGCCAGGCTGCGGAGGCCGAGATAGCAGCCGGCATCCGGCGTGAACAATTCGGGCGCGATCATCAGCGCGTCGAGCGCGGTGTAGACCTCGGAATTCCTGTTGGCGTCGAGCGCGAGGATACGGCGCTGCTCGATCAGCGCGCGCGCGAGCGAGTTCGTGAACAGCCGCTCGGGCAGGCGCATGTTGAAGGGCTCGCTTCGCGCCTCGTTGCCGGCCTCGTCCTTGGCGGTGAGCGTCAGCGTGACGTCGGCGCCGGCATGGGGATCCTCGCTGAGGTCCTTCACCGTCTGGCCGACGCCGTTACGGGTGCGCGCGTTCGGCAGCACGAGCGGGAATTGCGGCGGCTGGAACAACGGCCGCGCCGCGCCCTTGGCGTCGGCGTCCTTGCTGTTGTCCTTCGCGTTATCCTTGGCCGCGTTATCCCTGGTGTCGGCGGGGCGCAGCGCAATGTGCGCATCGGCGCCGGTGACACCGTAATCGTCCTCGATCTTGTAGGAGAGCTGGAGCGCGCCGCGCGCCTGGCGCTCGGGGTCCTTGGCGAGTGCGATCGTCGGCGGACGGTCCAGGGTTGCCGCGAAGGCCCATTGCGGCTGGCCGGAGGGCGCGCGGACATGCGCGGTGCCGTCGGCGGCGATGGCGAAGTGCTTTTCGTTGGTGCCCTTGGGCGCGGCTTCCGCGGGGGCGACCTCCTTGAGGCCGCCGGAGACCGCGACATCCAGGCTGCCGCCGGAGGAACGTACGATCAGGGTCGAGCCGGCGGGAACGGCAAGCGGGCCGCTGGCGGGCAATGCCGCGGCCTCCTTGTTGGCAGCCGACAGGATGATCGGCGGCTTGCCGGTGTAGAGCGGCGGCGTCACCCAAGCGTCGACGCGAACATTGGTCGGGGCCAGCACGCCGTTCCAGTCGAAGGCGGCCCCGAGCCGCATCGCACGCTCGTCGCCGGCGGCGAAGAAGGTCGCAACCAGCATCACCATGACGAGCGCGCGCAGCGCCCAGGGATCGTGGAGCGCGAGCCGCGGATGCGGCAGGCCGGCGCGGATGCGCTTGAGCGAGGCCAGCGTGCGCTCGCGCTGCGCCTGCCACAGCGCCTTGGCAACCGGGTCCTGCGAGGTCAGCGTGTCCGCGAGCGTGGTGGCCGGGCGGTGACGGATGCCGGAGCCACGATCGAGCCGGCTCAGCGCCTCCTCGCGGCTCGGCCAGCGGAAGCGAATCAACGGGAACAGGGCGGCAATCAGGATGCCGGCGAAAATGACGAGACCGATGGCGCGGGCGACGAACGGCAAGGACAGCCAGAGGCCGGCCCAGGACACCACCAGGAACAGGCCGACGACGGTCAGAACCCGCGCCAGGTTCGGCCAGGCACGCTCCCATGCAATGGCATAAATGGCCCGATCCAGGGCCTGCGCCAGCTTTAGCCGCGACAGAGCGTCCCCATCGCGGATCGGGTCTGACGGGTCGGGGGTGACGCCGTTCAATCAGCTCTCCAGGTTGCCCGGTAGAGAGAAGCCTATCACAACGGCAGCACTGAGGCATCCGTTCCTGGACGGGAGACACCCCTTTTCCCGCATAACACGAGGACGTGACTGGCCCGGCTCGACCCCGTAATTTCCGCGGCGCCACCCCGAGGAAAACGAAGGAAACGCCATGGACAAGAAGATGCATGACAAGGGCCTGGAAGTCCGCAAAGCGGTGCTGGGCGAGGCCTATGTCAACAACGCCCTGAAGAACGTCGACGATTTCAACCGTCCGTTCCAGGAAATGCTCAACGAATATTGCTGGGGCACGGTGTGGGGCCGCGAGGAACTGCCGCGCAAGACCCGCAGCATGCTCAATATCGCGATGATCGCGATCCTCAACCGCCAGCACGAATTCCGCGCGCATCTGAAGGGCGCGCTGACCAACGGCGTCACCCGCGAGGAGATCCGCGAGATCCTGATGCAGGTCGCGATCTATGGCGGCATGCCGGCCGCCGTCGACAGTTTCCGTATCGCGCGCGAGGTGTTTTCGGAGATCGATGGGAAAGCGTGAGCGGCAAGCCACCCTCCGCCGTCGTCCCGGACAAGCGTAAGCGCAGATCCGGGACCCATAGCCACAGGCCGATGTGGTTGCGGGACTCGGAGTTACCGCTTTCACGCAACAATTCCTGCCTGTGGTTATGGGTCCCGGATCGGCGCGCGCTTAAGGCGCGCTGGTCCGGGACGACACCGAGGGTGGAGTGCGCATCTTTCACAACAACGAACAACAACCACAAGGAAACACCATGGACATCGGATTCATCGGGCTTGGAAACATGGGCTTCCCGATGGCGCGACGGCTGATCGAGGCGGGACACAAGCTCGTCGTGTTCGACGCGCGCAAGGAGATGATAGACAAGCTGGTGGCGCGCGGTGCCACTGCTGCGACATCGCCGAAGGACGTCGCCGACCAGGTCGAGACGGTGATGGCGAGCCTGCCTTCGCTGCAGGCTTCGCTCGAAGTCGCGACGGGCGCGAATGGCGTGATCGAGGGCAAGCGCGCGAAACGCTTCATCGACCTCTCCACCGTCGGCTCGGCGATGGCTGCGAAGATCCACGGCCTCTTGGCCAAGCGCGATATCGTGCAGATCGACTGTCCCGTGTCCGGCGGCGTCGGCGGCGCCGAGAAAGGCACGCTGGCGGTGATGGTCTCGGGGCCGAAGGCGGAGTTCGAGCTGCTGAAGCCCGCGCTCGACGTGATCGGAAAGGTGTTCTTCATCGGCGAGCAGCCGGGCGCGGCGCAGACCATGAAGCTCGCCAACAATTTCCTCTCGGCCACCGCCATCGTGGCGACGTCGGAAGCCGTGGTGATGGGCGTCAAGGCCGGGCTCGATCCCGCGGTGATGATCGACGTCATCAATGCGGGCTCCGGCATGAACACCGCGAGCCGCGACAAGTTTCCGCGCTCGGTGCTGCCGCGCACGTTCGATTTCGGTTTCGCCACGGGATTGATGGTGAAGGACGTGCGGCTGGCGCTGGAGGAGATGAAGCAGCTCGGCCTGTCGATGGAAGTTGCTGATGCCGTGGGGCGGTTGTGGGAGACGGTGATCAGCGCTGAAGGCGCAGAATCCGATTTCACCGCGGCAATCAAGCCGATCGAGCGGAAGGCGGGGGTGGTGGTCGGAGCGAAGGGTGGGTTGGCTGGGAAGTAGCGCCTAGAATTCTCCTCGTCGTCCCGGCGAAGGCCGGGACCCATACCGCGGAATTTATCGGTCGTAGGCGGTAGGAGTACCGAACGACGAATCTTCGTCAAAACTCCTCCCTGTGGCTATGGGTCCCGGCCTGCGCCGGGACGACAGCGAGTACGAGGAGCGGGCCTACCGCCCCCTCACCACACACTCACAGCCACGGCGCCGGCGTGTCCATCGCGATCAGCTGCTCGACCTCGATGCGCGGGCGCACCACGGCGTATTGGTCGCCCTTCACCAGCACCTCCGGCACCAGCGGCCGCGTGTTGTAAGTGCCGGCCTGCACCGCGCCATAGGCGCCGGCGGTCATGATGGCGAGCAGGTCGCCCGGCTGCGGCGTCGGCAGCGTGCGGTCGAGCGCAAGATAATCGCCGGTCTCGCAGACCGGACCGACAACATCGGCCGTGATGGTCGCGGCGCCCTTGGCGGGCTGCTTCACCGGCAGGATGTCATGATGCGCCTCGTACAGCGTCGGGCGGATCAAATCATTCATGGCGGCGTCGATGATCACGAAATTCTTGCCGTCGCCGTGCTTCACGTAGATGACCTTGGTGACCAGGATGCCGGCATTGCCGACGATCATGCGCCCCGGCTCGAACATCAGCGTGCAGCCGAGATTGTGGCTGACGCGCTTGACCATGGCGGCATAGGCGTCGGGTGCTGGCGGCGCCTCGCGGTCCATGTAATAGGGAATGCCGAGGCCGCCGCCGAAATCAACATGCGAGATGTTGTGGCCGTCGGCGCGCAGCGTCTGCACGAATTCGGAGAGGATCCGGAACGCGGTCTCCATCTTGGAGAGGTCGGTGATCTGACTGCCGATATGCACGTCGGTGCCGGTCACCTCGATGCCCGGGAGTCTTGCGGCGCGCGCATAGACCTCGCGGGCATGGGCGATCGGAATGCCGAACTTGTTCTCGGACTTGCCGGTGGAGATTTTTGCATGCGTGCCGGCATCGACGTCGGGATTGACGCGCACGGAGATCCGCGCGGTCTTGCCCATCTCGGTCGCAAGCCGCGACAACAGCTCGAGCTCGGGCTCGGATTCGACGTTGAGACAGAGGATGTCCGCGGCCAGCGCGGCGCGCAGTTCGTCTTCGGTCTTACCGACGCCGGAGAACAGGATCTTCAGCCGCTGGGATGCCCGCGGCCAGCGCACGCTTCAACTCGCCGCCGGAGACGACGTCGGCGCCGGCGCCTAACTTGGCCAGCGTGCGCAGCACCGACTGGTTGGAGTTCGCCTTCATGGCGTAGCAGACCAGCACCTTCTCGCCGGCGAAGGCCTCGGTGAAGACGCGGTAGTGCCGCTCCAGCGTCGCAGTCGAATAGCAATAGAACGGCGTGCCGACGGTTGCGGCCAGCTCGGACAGGTTCACCGCCTCGGCGTGCAGCACGCCGTTGCGATAGTCGAAATGGTTCATGGCGCAGGCTCGGTTGTCCCGGCTTATTGCTTGCCGGGAGGTTCGTCCAGGAGCGGGTCGAGGATAAATGGTTTCTTCCTGCCCTTGGCCGCCGCGGGCGCAGCGTCCACACCGTAGGTGGGATTGAACACGCTCGGCGTCCTCTGGGCTTCGGTCTCGGTGTCAACAGGCGCCGCGCCGTTGGGTGCATTGGAGGCCGTCGGCGGCAGATCCAGCGGGCCCTTGCGGCCGCAGCCGGCGAGCGCCAGCGCCGTCAGGCTAAGGACAATGATGGCCCACCCCGAGCCGGCCGGGCGAAACTTTGACGTCACGACGAAATCCCCACTACGCGGCGCGCACCATACAGAGATTGGCGCGCTCTGGCGAGAGCCGGATGACCATGAAACATCAGCGAAATTTTGCCCTCAGCCCGATTTTCGCTCTTTTTCCAGCCGCTTCGCCCAGGCCTTGGCCTGCGAGGCCACGTTCTTCGGCGCGGTGCCGCCAAAGCTGGTCCGGCTCTTCACCGACGATTCGACCGAGAGCACGCCGAGCACGTCCTTGGTGATTTTCGGCTCGATCGCCTGCATCTCCTTTAGCGGCAGCTCGTGCAGCGCGACGCCGCCTTCGGCGGCCTTGGCCACGATGCGGCCGGTGACGTGGTGGGCCTCGCGGAACGGCATCTTCAGCGTCCGCACCAGCCAGTCGGCGAGATCGGTCGCGGTGGCGTAACCCTCGCCCGCGGCCGCCTTCATCTTGGCTTCGTCGGGCACGAGGTCGCGGACCATGCCGGTCATGGCGCGGATCGCCAGCGACAGCGCGGCAAAACCCTCCATGGCGCCCTGCTTGTCCTCCTGCATGTCCTTTTGATAGGCGAGCGGCAGGCCCTTCATCACGATCAGGAGACCATTGAGCGCGCCGATGACGCGGCCGGTCTTGGCGCGCACCAGCTCGGCGGCATCCGGGTTGCGCTTCTGCGGCATGATCGAGGAGCCGGTCGTGAACTTGTCGCTGAGCCGGATCAGGCCCACCAGCGGCGAGGTCCAGATCACGATCTCCTCGGCAAAGCGCGACATGTGCACGGCGCAGATCGAGGCTGCCGACAGCGTCTCCAACACGAAGTCACGGTCGGACACCGCATCGAGCGAGTTCGCCATCGGCCGGTCAAAGAGGAGCGCCTTTGCGGTGGCGTGGCGGTCGATCGGAAATGAGGTGCCGGCGAGCGCGGCCGCGCCCAGCGGCAATTCGTTCAGCCGCTTGCGCGCGTCCTGGAAGCGGCCGCGGTCGCGCGCGGCCATCTCGACATAGGCAAGCAGGTGATGGCCAAAGGTGACGGGCTGCGCGGTCTGAAGATGCGTGAAGCCGGGCATCACGGTTGCGGCGTGCTCCAGCGCGCGCTCCACCAGCGCCTGCTGGAACGCGGCGAGCGCCGCATCAGTCTCATCGATGACGTCGCGGACGAACAGGCGAAAATCGGTCGCGACCTGGTCGTTGCGCGAACGCGCCGTGTGCAGCCTTCCGGCGGCGGGGCCGATCAGCTCGGACAGGCGGCTCTCGACATTCATGTGAATGTCCTCGAGCGCGCGCTTGAACGCGAAGCCGCCCTTGCCGATCTCTGACAAAATCGTGTCTAGACCCTTGCCGATATTTTTCGCATCAGAGGCCGTAATGATGCCCTGGCTGGCGAGCATCGCGGCGTGGGCCTTGGACGCGGCAATGTCCTGGGCGAAGAGGTGACGATCGACGTCGATGGAGACGTTGATCTCTTCCATGATCTCATCGGGACGTTCCGAGAACCGGCCGCCCCACATCTTGTTGCTCATGATCCCCTGCTCACGCCTTGATTTGCCGCACGTTTGCTGGCCGCAGCCAGCCGTATTAAGAGGCCCCTGATAGCCATATCTGCGACCGGATGACAAACGATATGCTCGACAAGACGCCCTCCGCCACGCGCCGGATCCCCCTCGTCATCGCCACCGTGGCGATCGGCGGTCTGGCCGGCTTCGCCGCGCTGTACGGGCTGGGCCTGAGCCGGTCGCCGTCAGGCGATCCGTCCTGCCGGTCCGCGGTGGCAACCGCGCAGAAGATCGCGCCGCTCGCCCATGGCGAGGTGGCGGCGCTGACCATGGCGAGCGCTCCGTTGAAGCTGCCCGACCTCGCCTTCGAGGATGCCGACGGCAAGCCGAAGAAATTGTCCGATTTCCGCGGCAAGACGCTGCTGGTGAACCTCTGGGCCACCTGGTGCGTGCCCTGCCGCAAGGAGATGCCGGCGCTGGACGAGCTCCAGGGCAAGCTGTCGGGCCCGAATTTCGAGGTGGTGGCGATCAATATCGACACCCGCAACTCCGAGAAGCCCAAGACCTTCCTGAAAGAGGCCAATCTGACCCGGCTGGGCTATTTCAATGATCAAAAAGCCAAGGTTTTTCAGGATCTTAAGGCGATAGGCCGGGCCCTTGGCATGCCCACTTCGGTGCTGGTCGACCCGCAAGGCTGCGAGATCGCGACGATCGCGGGGCCGGCGGAATGGGCGAGCGAGGACGCGCTCAAGCTGATCCGCGCCGCGACCGGCAAGGCCGCCGCGTCGCTTTAGTTATTGGCGCATGATCTGATCGGAAAACCGGTGCCCACTTTTCCGGTTCATGCGCTGAGGGTTAGGCCGTCACGTTGAGATTGCCGCCGACGCCGGGGCCGACATTGGCGAGCGAGGGCTGACCGGCGCCCAGCAGCGTCAGGACGGTGGATTTTTCCATGTCCATGTTCTGCTTGGTCAGCGTCGCCGCGATATTCGATTGCAGCGCGCCTTGCTGAGCGGCCAGCATGGTGCTGACCATCGCCATCATGTCCATTACGCGAACCCTCTTACCGGCCGTAACCTAGGCGCGAGGGGTTAATGGGACATGAATTGTCACGAAGCGGATGCGCGCCGAAGGACGACGGTGTCGTAGGGTGGGCAAAGCGAAGCGTGCCCACCAATCAGGATCCTGGTTGCGAAGGGATGGTGGGCACGGCGCTTTGCGCCTTTGCCCACCCTACCGGCACCGTTGCCTTACCTTGTCGGAACCGGCTTGGCGCCGCGATAGTCGTAGAAGCCACGCTGGGTCTTGCGGCCGAGCCAGCCGGCCTCGACGTATTTCACGAGCAGCGGGCACGGACGGTACTTGGAGTCGGCCAGCCCCTCGTGCAGCACCTGCATGATGGAGAGGCAGGTGTCGAGCCCGATGAAATCGGCGAGCTCCAACGGGCCCATCGGATGGTGCGCACCGAGCTTCATCGCGGCATCGATCGCCTCGACGTTGCCGACGCCTTCGTACAGCGTGTAGATCGCCTCGTTGATCATCGGCAGCAGGATGCGATTGACGATGAAGGCCGGGAAATCCTCGGAGACCGCGACCTGCTTGCCGAGCCTGGCGACGAACTCCTTGGACGCCTCGAAGGTCGCATCGTCGGTGGCGATGCCGCGGATCAGCTCCACCAGCTCCATCAGCGGCACCGGGTTCATGAAGTGAATGCCGATGAAGCGCTCGGGCCGGTCGGTGGCGGCGGCGAGCCGAGTGATCGAGATCGACGACGTATCGGAGGCGACGATCGCCTCCGGCTTCAACACGGCGCAGACCTCGTGGAAGATCTTACGCTTGACCTCCTCCTTCTCGACCGCGGTCTCGATCACGAGATCGCAATCGGCGAGGTCGTCCAGCTTCTCGGCAAGCTTGATCCGCGCCATCGCCTTGGCCTTGTCGTCCTCGGTGACGGCCTTCTTGGAGACCTGCCGCGCCAGATTGCCATTGATGGTGGCCATGCCCGACTTGAGGCGGTCAGCCGAGACGTCGTTGAGCACCACGTCGAAGCCGGCCAGCGCCGCAACATGCGCGATGCCGTTGCCCATCTGACCCGCGCCGATCACGCCGACCTTCTTGATCACTGCCGCCATAATGTCATCCACCGGAACGGCGCGCATGTCGCGCCTGCCTATCCCCTTGAGCCGGGAGTCCGATTTAATCAGAACCTTGGCTCGAAACCTAGATTGGATCGCTTCGAAGGCGGCCCCACACCAAAGAAAACGCCTCAAAAAAGCAACACCGGCCGGAGTTTATAGCTCCGGCCGGTGTTTTTGGCTCGTTTTACTTGCCGAGCTTGCCGAGTTCGGCCGTCAGCTCCGGAACTGCCTGGTAGAGATCGGCCACCAGGCCGTAATCGGCAACTTGGAAGATCGGCGCGTCCTCGTCCTTGTTGATCGCGACGATCACCTTGGAGTCCTTCATGCCGGCCAGATGCTGGATCGCGCCGGAAATGCCGACCGCGACATAGAGCTCGGGGGCCACGACCTTGCCGGTCTGGCCGACCTGCCAATCGTTCGGCGCATCAGCCGGCGTCGACCGCCGCGCGCGAGGCACCGACGCCGGCGCCAAGCTTGTCCGCGAGCGGTTCGATGTACTTGGCGAAGTTTTCCCGGCTCTGCATGGCGCGGCCACCGGAGACGATGATCTTGGCCGAGGTCAGCTCGGGACGGTCGCTCTTGGCGACCTCCTCACCGACGAAGGACGACAGGCCGGGATCGGCCGCCGCCGCCACGGTCTCGACCGGTGCGCTGCCGCCTTCGCCCGCTGCGGCGAAGGTGGAGGTGCGCACCGTGATGACCTTCTTGGCGTCCTTCGACTTCACCGTCTGGATGGCGTTGCCGGCATAGATAGGACGCTCATAGGTGTCCGGGGCGACCACCTTGATGATCTCCGAGACCTGCATGACGTCGAGCAGGGCGGCGACGCGCGGCATCACGTTCTTGAAACGCGAGGTCGCGGGCGCGACGATCGCGTCATAGGACGGAGCCAGCGAGACGATCAGCGCGGCCAGCGGCTCGGCGAGATCGTGCGCGTAGGTCTCGCCATCGGCGAGCAGCACCTTCTTGACGCCGGCAAGCTTGGCGGCGGCATCCGCCGCGGCCTTGGCGTTCTGGCCGGCCACCAGCACCTCGACGTCCGCGCCGAGCGCGGCCGCCGCGGTGAGCGCCTTGTTGGTCGCGTCCTTCAACGACGCATTGTCGTGTTCGGCAATCAGAAGCGTCGTCATCAGAGCACCCCGGCTTCGTTCTTAAGTTTCGACACCAGCTCGGCGACGTCCTTGACCTTGACGCCCGCCTTGCGGCCCGTCGGCTCCGTCGTCTTGAGAATCTCGAGACGCGCGGCGACGTCGACGCCATAATCAGCGACGGTCTTTTCCGCGATCGGCTTCTTCTTGGCCTTCATGATGTTGGGCAGCGAGGCATAGCGCGGCTCGTTGAGACGGAGGTCGGTGGTGACGATCGCCGGTCCCTTCAGCTTCACGGTCTGCAGACCCCCGTCGACTTCGCGGGTGACCTTGAAGTCAGAACCTTCAACCTCGAGCTTGGAGGCGAAGGTCGCCTGCGACCAGCCGAGCAGCGCGGCCAGCATCTGACCGGTCTGATTGGAGTCGTCGTCGATCGCCTGCTTGCCGAGGATGATCAGGCCCGGCTGCTCTTCTTCAGCAACCTTCTTCAGGATCTTGGCGACCGCGAGCGGCTCGACATTGCCCTCGGCCTTCACCAGGATGCCGCGGTCGGCGCCCATCGCGAGACCGGTGCGGATCGTCTCCGACGCCTGCGCCGGTCCGATCGAGACCACCACGACCTCGGTCGCCTTGCCGCCTTCCTTCAGGCGCAGCGCTTCCTCGACCGCGATTTCATCGAACGGGTTCATGGACATTTTGACGTTGGCGAGTTCAACGCCCGATCCATCGCTCTTGACGCGGACCTTGACGTTGTAATCGACCACCCGCTTTACCGGCACTAAGACCTTCATCGATCCTCTTTCACTCAATTTGGGAGGGGAGTTATCAACTGGCGCGGAACCTAAAGGCCTGATCAGGCCCGGTCAACGCGCGAACGAGCCAAATTTTAGACCTTAGAAATGCGCCCGCTCAATGGGTCAGCGGTTCTGGCCGGGAACCCAGAGCACGTCGCCGGCGCCATTCCCGTTGGCGGCTCGGCTGGCCACGAACAGGAAGTCCGACAGGCGGTTCATATATTGGATGCCAGCCGCGCCGACGGGCTCGCCGGGCTGAGCCGCCAGTTTCACCATCACCCGTTCCGCCCTGCGGCATATTGTGCGCGCGACGTGGAGATGAGCCGCAGCCGGCGTGCCGCCCGGCAGCACGAAGGAGGTCAGCGGCGCGAGCTTGTCGTTGAGTGCGTCGATGTCGCGCTCGAGCCGCTCGACCTGGCTCGCCACCACCCGCAGCCGCTCCGCTTTGCCTTCGCGCTCGGGCACCGCAAGATCGGCGCCGAGATCGAACAGATCGTTCTGGATACGGCCAAGCATCGCGTCGAGCTCGGGCATAGCCGAAGTGTGGAGCCGCACCACGCCGATCGCGGCATTGGTCTCGTCCACGGTGCCATAGGCCTCGATGCGCAGATCGTATTTCGGGCGACGCTCGCCCGAGCCGAGCGCCGTCGTGCCGTCGTCACCGGTTTTCGTGTAGATGCGGTTCAACTTGACCACGTAGACCTCTTAATTTTGGGGCATGATCTCGTCGGAAAACCGCTTCACACTTTTTTCCGGATCATGCCCTACCGCCCCATGGCCCAGACTGCGAGCATGGCAAGGATGATCGCCACAAACTGAAGCAGCACGCGCCAGCGCATCAGCTTCTGCGAGGTGTTGGGCGAGCCGCCGCGCATCATGTTGATGAGCCCGAGCAGCAGCACGAGCGCCACGGCGCCGACCGCGATCGGCAGGATGAAAGTACTCAAGATAGATGCCATTGGGGTTAGATAACACCGTGCTTGCGGATGCGCCATGGTGCCGCGGCAGCCACCGGCGTCATTCCGGGGCGATGCGACGGGACCGCGCGACGCGCGACCCGGAGCATCGAGCCGGAATCCATCGCTCCAGGTACGTTGCAGCAAAATGGATTCCGGCCTCGCGCTGCGCGCCCCGGAATGACGTCGGAGGGGGACAGGCTATCGCCTGCACGATCTGGCTTTTAGGCCAATAATATCAGATGGTAGCGGAATGATTTCCGATTTGCGCCAATTGCCTGTCCACCCCACCTCTCTCCGCGCGCGCGGAGAGAGAGCAGTGTAGGTGGCGCATGAAAGCGATCCGCTACATCTACGTCGTCGTGATGGACGCGTTCTACACGTTCCTCGCTGACGACGGCTGGGCGATCGCGAGCCACATCGCGCTGTCGACGCTGATGGCGCTGTTCCCGTTCCTGATCGTGCTGACCTCGCTTGCCGGCTTCTTCGGCTCCAACGAACTGGCCGACCAGGCCGCCAGCCTGATGCTCCAGATCTGGCCCAAGCAGGTCGCCGATTCGATCTCCGGCGAGGTCCACGACGTGCTGACCACGACCCGCACCGGCATTCTGACCATCGGCGCGGCGCTGTCGGTCTATTTCGCCTCCAACGGCGTCGAGGCACTCCGCGTCGCGCTCAACCGCGCCTATGCGGTGGTTGAGATGCGGCGCTGGTACTGGCTGCGGCTGGAATCGATTGCCTACACGTTGATCGCAGCTTTCACCGCGCTCGCTATGGCGTTCCTGATCGTGCTCGGTCCGCTCCTGATCGAAGCGGCGCGACGCCATATCCCGCTGTTTGTCGAGTCCAACGAGAGCATCCTCACCTGGGTGCGGTACGGCATCACCATCAGCGCGCTGGTGGTGGCGCTGTTCATCCTGCATGCCTGGCTGCCGGCGGGACGGCGCAGCTTCCTCCAGATCATGCCGGGCATCGTTTTCACGGTGGTGGCGTCGCTGGTCTCCGGTGTCGTGTTCGGGCAATACCTGGCGCGCTTCGCCAACAATTACGTGACGATGTATGCGGGGCTGGCCTCGGTCATCATCGCGCTGGTGTTTCTGTATTTCATCGCCGCGATTTTCGTGTACGGCGGCGAGCTCAATGCCGCGATCATCAAGTCGCGGCTGCCTCACGGCGTGTCGCTTCAAGCAGCGCAGTCGCTAAAGCCCGCGGAGACACAGGCTTGACCAGGAAGGCGTCGGCACCGGCCTCGCGCGAGGCCGCCTCGTCCTCGCCGCGACCGGAAACGCCGATGATGGGGATCTGAGCCAGCGGCGTCGGCAGCGTGCGGATTCGCCTGATGGCCTCGACGCCGTCGATGCCCGGCAGCACCATGTCCATCAGCACCGCGTCGAACGCTCCTTGCGCCAGCCGACCGACCGCATCCTCGCCGCGACCGATGAACTCGGCATGATGGCCGAGCTCGGTCAAAATGGTGTTGAGCACCACGCGCCCGAACGGATTGTCCTCGACGCTGAGCACGCGGAGGGCGGTCACCGCCTCGGGCTCGCTACCGTTCTTTCCTTTGCGCGATTTGCCCGATCCCGCCGCATCCAGCGACACCGTCAGCGTGAACGTGGCGCCGCCGCCGCGGCGCGGAGCGACCGTGATGTCGCCGCCCATCGCGCGCGCCAGCTGCTTCACCGAGGATAGCCCCAGACCGGCGCCGCCGAAGCGCGAGGCAATGGTGACATTGGCCTGGGTGAACGGGCGGAACAGCCGCTTGATTTCGGCCATGGTAAGGCCGATGCCGCTGTCGGATACCGCGAAGGCGATGCCGACCCTGCCCTTATCCTTGGCTTTGCCTTTGCGCTCGTCCTTGGCGGGACGCCAGGGCGCCACCGCAAGCGCCACGCCGCCCCGATCGGTGAATTTCACGGCATTGTCGATCAGGTTCTCGAGCGCAGCGCGCAGGCGGACGGGATCGCCCACCACCAACCCCGGCAACTTCTCGGAAATGTCGACCTGGGCCTGAAGACCCTTGGCCGCGGCGCGGCCGGCCAGCGAATCGCCGGCGCTGCGGGCAAGCGTCTTTAGGTCGAATAGGTCCTGCCGCAGCGTGCTTCCCCCTTCCTGTCCGGGCAGCGTCCACAAACAGCGTCGCAAGGCTCGCCAGATGTTCGGCGCCGGCCTTGATGGTGTCGGCCCAGCGCCGCTCCCGCTCGCCGAGATCGGAGGTCGCGAGCAGGTCGCTGATCGCCAGAATACCGGTCAGGGGGGTGCGGACCTCATGGGCAAAGGCGGCGAGCGCGGCCTGGACCACGTCAGGCGCGACCGCCTTGGTGCTGCGCTTACGCAACCGGCCGGCCGCCCCGGACCGCTTCCGAGGCGGTCGCCTGGACGTTCGCGTGGTGCGCATTGGGCGCGTTTTCGCCGCCATAGATCCCCTTCGAACCCCGGGCTCTCGCGCAAGCATGGCACGGCGGAACACCCGGAGTCACGGCGGCGTTTGGCTAACCCCCAGAGAAACTTAACCTAATCCCACCGATCGGCGGATGCCGGCCGGCGTGGCGCCGGCGGCGCGCAATTCCCGTAGGCCGGTCGAGCGGCTCGATTTCGACAGCTTCCGCCCCTCGCCGTCGCAGATCAGACCATGGTGGCGATAAGCGGGTTCCGGCAGGCCAAGCAGGATCTGCAGCAGGCGGTGTACCGATGTGGCGTGAAACAGGTCCTGGCCCCGCACGATCTCGCTGACGCCCTGGAGGGCGTCGTCGACCACCACAGACAGATGATAGCTGGTCGGCGTCTCCTTGCGGGCGAGGATCACGTCGCCCCAGGCTTCCGGTCTCGCCGGGACGATGCCGCGCGCGCCATCCGGCCCCGCGCCGAGTTCGTTCCAAGTCAGGCCGGCGACGCGCCGATAGGCGGCCGCCATGTCGAGCCGCAGCGCGTAAGGCGCGCCGGATGTCATCAGCCGCTCGCGCTCGCCGGCCGACAGCGACTTGGCGTCGCCGGGATAAAGTGGCGCGCCATCGGGATCGCGCGGCCACGGCCCATCCACCTCGCGCGCGGCTATGAACCTTGCGATCTCGGCGCGGCTTTCAAAGGCGGGATAGACGAGACCGAGCGCAGAAAGCTTTTCCAGCGCGGCACGATAGTCGGCAAGATGCTCGGACTGTCGCCGCGCCGGTGTTTCCCAGGAGATCCCGAGCCAGGCGAGATCCTCGTAGATCGCCGTCTCATAGTCCGGCCGGCAGCGCGTCGCGTCGATGTCCTCGATCCGCAGCAACAGCCGCCCGCCGGTCTCGCGTGCACGTTCGAAGTTCAGCAGCGCGGAATAGGCGTGGCCGAGATGCAGGAAGCCGTTCGGGCTTGGGGCAAATCGGAAAACGGGTGGCATGAGTTCTCGGTGTATTCGTCATTGCCGGGCTTGACCCGACAATCCATCTTCCCGGACTCTCGTTAGGAGATGGATGCGCGGGTCCCGCCTACGCCGAAGGCTTCGGCGGGCTTTACGGTATTGGGCCAGCGCAGCTTTAGCAGAGACGGCAAGCCCGCGCATGACGAGTTGAGCAAGCAATGACCATCCACCTCGAATCCCAGTCCGATCTCGAAGAGGCCGTCCATGCGCTGATCAAGCGCGATCCGCGCCTCAAGCCCGTGCTGGAAATCGCCGGCATGCCCGCCTTGCGGCGGCGCGAGCCGGGTTTTGCGGGGCTTGCCCATATCGTGTGCGGGCAGCAGCTCTCGACGGCGAGCGCGGCGGCGATCTGGGGGCGGCTGGCCGCCGCCCTCGATCCGTTCGACCATGAGGCGGTCCGCCGCGCTCGCACCGACCGGCTGGGCGGCTCGGCCTGTCCGCCGCCAAGATCAAGACGCTGAAACACCTTGCGCGCGAGATCACGGCGCAACGGCTGAACCTCGAGGTGCTCGCCGAAGAGGATGCCGACGCCGCGCATCACACGTTGATCTCGCTGCCCGGCATCGGCCCCTGGACTGCCGACGTCTATCTGCTGTTTTGCCTGGGCCATGGCGACGCCTGGCCGGCCGGCGACCTCGCCGTGCAGGAGGGGATCAAGATCGGTCTCGGCCTGAAGACGCGGCCGACGGAGAAGCAGATGGCGCCGCTCGCCGAGCCCTGGCGTCCGCTGCGCGGCGCGGCGGCGCATCTGTGGTGGAGCTACTATCGCGCGGTGAAGAAGCGCGAGGGCATCATCGCCGGCGCGGCGAACACCGTTTCAAACAATGTTGCTGTTGCAAAGCCCTCACGGGTGAAAGAGAAGATGGCCGCACGGAAAAAGCCGAGGCCTTCACCATGACATCGACCGATTTCGTCGTCGCGCGCAACGATCTCGAGCAGTACAAGCTGATCGAAACCGTGGTTCCAGATGCAGCCGCACTGCCGGCAGATACGCTGCTGGTGAAGGTCGAGCGCTTCGCATTCACCGCCAACAATATCACCTATGCGGTGATGGGTGACGCGCTGAAATACTGGCAGATATTTCCGGCACCACAGGATTTTGGCAACATCCCGGTGTGGGGTTTTGGCGAGGTGATCGCCTCGAAACATCCCGGCGTCACTGTGGGCGAGCGGTTGTTCGGCAATTTCCCGATGGCGACGCATCTCGTCATCGAGGCGGCCGACGTCAGCAAGCACGCGCTTCGTGACGGCGCCGAGCATCGCAAGCAGGTCTCGCCCGTCTACAACCTCTATTCCCGCGTCACCGGCGACCCCGCCTTTGCCGGACATCAGGGCGATCTTCAGGCACTGCTGCGGCAGCTGTTCATGCTGTCGTTCCTGGTCGACGACTTCCTCGCGGAGAACGACGACTTTGGCGCGCGCTGTGTGCTGCTCTCCAGCGCCTCCAGCAAGACCGCGTTCGGGCTCGCCCATCTCCTGCATGCGCGCGGCCGCAAGGTGATCGGGCTGACCTCGGCGGGCAATAGCCGCTTCGTCGGCTCGCTGCCCTGCTACGACGAGGTCGTCACCTATGATCGCGTCAGCGCGCTGCCGACGGATGCGCCGGTTGCTTTCGTCGACATGGCGGGCAGCAGCGCGTTGCGGGCCGAACTGCATCACCGTTGCCACGACCAGATGAAAAGCTCGGTGCGCGTCGGCTTGACGCATCGCGCCACGGACGCCGACGAAGGCGCGCTGCCCGGCGCGAAGCCGCGCTGGTTCTTCGCGCCCGACCACATCCGCAAGCGAGCGAAAGATTGGGGCCCTGGGGGCATCGAGCAGCGTTTTGGCGCGGCATGGTCCGGCTTCGCGCCGTTGCTGGAGACGTGCCTGGACGTGGTCGAGAGCCGCGGGCCGGAGGCAGTGCGGCGCATTTATCTCGATACGCTGAGGGGCCGCATTCCGCCTGAGCAGGGCCACATGCTTTCGCTGCTTGGGTAAAGCGCTTTTGACATAGGCTATTCCAGTATAGCCTCGATCTCCATGATTGGAGCATGATCTCCGGAAAACCGCTGCACACTTATGCGGATCATGCTCGCGAGGAAACGCCGCGAAGACGGCCACGAGGTCGCGCATGCTGGACAGGACGAAGGATATCTCTGTCTCCGCGCAAGCCTGGCTCGACGCGTTCGAGCGCACGCTGAGCGCGCCCGAGCCCCGCGCGCTGAGCAACCTCTTCCTAGCCGACAGCTTTTGGCGCGACGTGCTGGCGCTGAGCTGGAACCTGCAAACGCTTGCCGGACGAGATGAGAACGCACAGGCGTTGGCGATGCTCGCGGGCGAAGCGGCGCCGACCAACTTCGAAATCGCGCAGAACCGCGCGCCGCCGCGTTGGGTGACGCGCGCCGGCACCAACAACATCGAGGCAATCTTCAATTTCGAGACCGCGATCGGACGCGGCAGCGGCATAGTGCGGCTCGTTCCCGATACTGCCGATGGCGACCGCCTGAAGGCGTGGACGCTGCTCACCGCGCTCGATGAGATCAAGGGGTTCGAGGAGCAGCTCGGCACGTCGCGGCCGCGCGGTCAGGCTTATTCGCGCGATTTTCGCGGGCCGAACTGGCTCGACCAGCGCAACGCCGCACGGGACTACGCCGATCGCGACCCGGCTGTGCTGGTGGTCGGCGGCGGCCAGGCCGGGCTCTCCATTGCGGCGCGGTTGAAGCAGTTGAATGTCGACACGTTGATCGTCGATCGCGCGATGAGGATCGGCGACAACTGGCGCAAGCGCTACCATGCGCTGACCCTGCACAACCAAGTGCAGGTCAATCATCTGCCCTACATGCCGTTTCCGCCGAGCTGGCCAACCTATATCCCCAAGGACAAGCTCGCCAACTGGTTCGAGTTCTACGTCGAGGCCATGGAGCTCAACTTCTGGACCGGCACCGAATTCGAGGGCAGCGCCTATGACGAGGCGAAGGGGCGCTGGACTGTGACGCTGCGGCGCGCCGACGGCAGCAAGCGGACCATGCATCCGTGCCATGTCGTGATGGCGACCGGCGTCAGCGGCATCGCCAACATGCCTGATATTCCGACCCTCGCCGATTTCAAGGGCACGCTGCTGCATTCCAGCCGCTATGAGGACGGCGAGAACTGGACGGGAAAGCGCGCCATCGTGATCGGCACCGGCAATAGCGGCCACGACATCGCGCAGGATCTTCATTCCAGCGGCGCGGAGGTGACGCTGGTGCAGCGTTCGCCGACGCTCGTCACCAATATCGAGCCGTCGGCGCAACTGGCCTACGCGACCTACAATGAGGGCACGCTCGAAGACAATGATCTGATCGCGGCCTCGATGCCGACACCGCTCGCGAGGAAGACCCATGTAATGCTGACGGAGCAGTCGAAGGAGCTCGACAAGGAGCTGCTCGACGGGCTGCGGCGCATCGGCTTCAAGCTGGACTTCGGCGAGGCCGGCACCGGCTGGCAGTTCAAATACCTTACCCGCGGCGGCGGCTATTATTTCAACGTCGGCTGCTCCAACCTGATCATCGAGGGCGCGATCAAGCTGAAGCAGTTTTCCGACATCGAGAGCTTCGTTACCGAGGGCGCGCGGATGAAGGACGGCTCGATCATTCCGGCCGATCTCATCGTGCTCTCCACCGGCTACAAGCCGCAGGAATACCTGGTGCGGAAATTGTTTGGGGACGCCATCGCCGACCGCGTCGGTCCGGTCTGGGGCTTTGGCGACGGCTTCGAGCTGCGCAACATGTACACACGCACGAAACAGCCGGGTCTCTGGTTCATCGCCGGCAGCCTCGCGCAGTGCCGGATCAACTCGAAATATCTCGCGCTGCAGATCAAGGCGATCGAGGAAGGGATTTTGGGGCGGGCTGTGGGTGCACCGATGAACCCAGCTTGAGCAACAGTGTCATTGCGAGCGCAGCGAAGCAATCCAGACTGTCTCCGCGGAAGGACTCTGGATTGCTTCGCGGAGCTCGCAATGACGACGCCGATGCAGACGAGCACGACAGAGACAGCAAGAGGAAGGGACACATGCCAGCCATTCTCGGCACCGGCGAGCACCGCTACCGCGTCGTCGAAAATTTCGCAAAACTGCCGGACGGCTGGCAGCTCACCGACGTCGCCTCCGTCGCGGTCGACAGCAAGGACCAGATCTACGTCTTCAATCGCGGCGCCCATCCGATGGTGGTGCTCGACCGTGAGGGCAACTTTTTGCGCAGTTTTGGCGAAGGCCTGTTCTCGCGCGCGCATGGCCTGCATATCGACGCGGACGACAATCTCTATTGCACTGATGACGGCGACCACACGGTGCGCAAGTGCACCACTGATGGCAAGGTGCTGCTGACGATCGGCATCCCGGAAAAGCCGGCGCCATTCATGAGCGGCGATCCCTTCCATCGCTGCACCCACACGGCGCTGTCGCCGAAGGGCGAAATCGACGTCTCCGACGGCTATGGCAATGCGCGCGTGCACAAATTCACGCCTGACGGCAAGCGGATTAAGAGCTGGGGCGAGCCCGGCACCGATCCCGGGCAGTTCAACATCGTGCACAATATTGCCACCGACGCCGACGGCTGGGTTTACGTCGCCGACCGCGAGAACCATCGGGTGCAGGTGTTCAACGGTGAGGGCAAATACGAGACGCAGTGGAACAATCTGCACCGCCCCTGCGCGCTGTGCTGCTGCGGCGGGGCTAAGAGCCCGACCTTCGTGATCGGCGAGCTCGGCCCCGGCATGGCCGTCAACCGCAAGGTGCCCAATCTCGGTCCGCGGCTGTCGATCGTGGATGCCAAGGGCAAGCGTATTGCCCGGCTCGGCGGCGAGGAAGGTCCGGGCGTCGCCAGCGGCAAGTTCCTGGCGCCCCACGGCATCGCGCTGGATTCGAAGGGCGACATCTATGTCGGCGAGGTCGGCGTCACCGACTGGAAGACCAGCTTCCCGGACGAGGAGATGCCGGTCGCGGTGCGCACGACTCGGTGTCTGCAGAAGCTGGAGCGGGTGCGGGAGTAGCCAAGGCAGGGCCGCAACGCACCGTGAAGGCGGTTCCGGGTCTGCCGCATGGCCCTCCCCGGAATCGCGGCTTTTTGGGCGCTTTTGCCACCCCGCCGCCGCATTGCTCGCGACTGAATAAGTCGCTCAACGGGCTTCACAATCCCGTCACGCTGCATGTAGTATGTCAATACATGCTGCTTCGCAGCGTATATTGGAGGCCGGGAGCGTTACTTGAACGCACATGTCTCGCAAGGCAGTTGGCCGGTGTTGGTGCTGAATGCGGACTTCCGGCCGCTGAGTTACTACCCACTGTCTCTGTGGTCGTGGCAGGACGCGATCAAGGCGGTGTTCCTCGACCGCGTCAACATCGTCGCGCATTACGACCAGGCGGTTCGAAGTCCGACGTTAGAGATGCAACTGCCGAGCGTGGTTTCGCTCAAATCCTTCGTCAAGCCGACCACCCATCCCGCCTTCACCCGTTTCAACGTCTTCCTCCGCGACCGCTTCAATTGCCAATATTGCGGCTCGCCCGAAGACCTCACATTCGATCACATTATCCCGCGTAGCAAAGGCGGCCAGACCACCTGGGAGAACGTGGTCGCGGCATGCTCGCCCTGTAATCTGCGCAAAGGCAATCTCACGCCGGCGCAAGCAAAAATGTTTCCGCGCCAGAGCGCGTTCGCGCCGACCGTGCACCAGCTCCACCGCAACGGCCGCCTGTTTCCGCCGAACTATCTGCACGACAGCTGGCTGGACTATCTTTACTGGGATACCGAGCTGGATCCGTAAGGGCGCGCGTTCCCCGGCTCGCACGCGCTACGGCGCAATGATGTGCAGCGTGTCCCGCGGGGGAAGCGTCGTGCTGAATGCACGAAGCGCTGAGGTCACTTCCGCCTCGTTGCCCAGTGGCGTTCGATAGAATGCGACGTTTCTTTGCGACAGGGTCACGGTCTTTGTCTCGAGAACAGCGACCTTTGTCCAGTCCGCAGGTACCCCCTTCGGAAACCAGGCGTCATAGATCATCACCAGGCCGACCTCATGCTTGCTCGCGAGAGCCGCCATCTCGGGCGGCCCGTACTCTCCCCGATCCTCGCCTTGCGCACGTCCTCCGAACCAAGGCCCCAGAGATCGAGCACGTAATCGGTATTGCCGTAGGCGACCAGACCCAAATCGTTGACCCCGACCGCATGCCTGTAGAACGAACGGGCAAAGCGAGCCAATTGATATTGCTGCTCGTAGATATCGCTTGCGGCGATCGGCGAGACTATCGCGGACGTCACGTACGGCATGGCTGCAGTGCCAAGCCCGAAGGCCAGGGCGACCTTCGCAATCGACCACTGCAACGCCGAGAGATGCGGCTTCACCTGCCCGGCAGCCCATAGTAGTGCAGCCGTCGCGAGCGCCATGATGTAGACCTCATACCGGTTGAGCCAGCCGTATTGGCCAAAGACTAGATGCGCACTGATGGCAGCTATGACGCTCAGAAGGACAATCAGCGCCTCGCGATCTGCGCGCAGGCAGTTCGCGCAGATCGCAACTGCAAGCCCGAGCATGATCAGCCGCAGACCATAGACGTTCGTCAAGCTCCGCAGCACGTTGTTGACAATCGCCGAAAATGAGCCTGCGGTCTCATCGAGGTTGGCGAGATACCCCTTCAACAGCACCGAACTCGGCAGAAGCGGCAGGCCACGCGACGACATCAGCGCGCAATAGCCCAACAGGCTGATGATCATGACAAATGCCGCGCCGGCGGCAAAGCGTCTGTAACCAAGCATCGCGAAGCCGGCAGTCGCGGCACAGGCGAATGCTGCCCCTTCGAAGCGGATCAAGGGAAGAAGCACCAGAGCGAGAAAATGCAGCGAGGTTGGCGCGGATTTGCGCGCCGCCGCGGCAAGGCCAGCAAAGGTCACGACGGATGCCCAAACGTGAACGCTGTGCTCCATGCCGGTCATGGGTAGCGCGACGGCACTCGTGTTGAAAACGAGAAGCGGGACGATCACGCAGGTAAGCGGACCCGCATCGAACAGCCGACTCGTTTCGAACAGGCGCAGCAGGGCAAAAACTGTCGCACATGCCGCGGCAGCATTGATCAGCAGCGGACCGAAAACGCCGAGATGCATCGCCTCGGTCAATGCCAGAATATATGGCCAAAGGACCGACGAACTGGGCGACGAATATTCCCCAGCGTTGATGCCGTAGCCACCTGAGAGAATTTGATCCGCAACCGCAAGATGGATGTAGGCGTCGTCCAGCGTGAATACGAGCCTGAAGTCGCAGAGAACCACGCTGACGATGATCGCCGCCGCAAATAGCGACAGCCAAAGCAGTACGGCGATCGTTGAAGGGCTTCTCCACACAGCGCCCAGGCCCGCAGGCGACGACCCACGCGCCTCTTTCAGGCGGCCGAAATCACCAACGATGACCGTCACACGACTCCCCCAGTCAAAGCGCGGCCTGCGCGAGGACCCCGCCGTCAGTTATGACTGACCATACGGCACAAGGGCTTAATCCTGGATTTTCCGCGTCTTCGATTCTGATCGATTGCGTCAGTTCATTGTTAACCACGGTGACCGGCTGCTTCGGCTTGCCCGCAGATTTCCGGCCTCGGCCACAATCCAGCACGCACCCGGAATCCTTTCCGGTTCGTTACCGTCCCTTAAGGCTCCAATGGCAGTTTGGGCGGGATCCGCGCGCTCGCCTGCCCAGCCGCCGGTCGGTCAGGTCTAAGGTCGTCGCTCATGTTTGCCGAGACGCTCGAAGCGGTTCAGTCCTCGCCGTCGAAGCGGGCGGCCTATGTTCGCTTCGTGCTGGTGGCTCTGGCGGCGATCGTCCTCTTCAAGACTTTCTGGTTCGCACGCTGGGGCGCATGGACGGATCGCGAGCTCGCCGACTTCGATGCCTTTCACATCGTCGCGCTGCACGTCTGGCGCGGCGATCTCGACCAGGTCTATCATTTCGAGGCGCTGCTGAGGATGCAGATGGAGGCCGCCGGCGGCGCCACCGGCTTCATGCCCTGGACCTATCCGCCACAATACGACCTCCTGGTCGCGCCGTTCGCCTTCCTGCCGGTCGGCGTCGGCTACCTCCTCTTCACCACCGCAACACTCGCGCTCTATCTCGTGACGCTCCACGCGATGGTCGGCAGGAATTTCGCGCAAGTGCTCGTGATCCTGTTTCCGGCGCTGGCGATCACCATCGGCTGCGGGCAGAACGGATTCCTCACCGGCGCGCTGATCGGGCTCGTGTGCCTCAACGTGGAACGGCGGCAGTGGCTCGCTGGCTTTGCCCTCGGGGCCATGGTGATCAAGCCGCACCTTGCGATTGCCGCTGGCCTCTATCTGCTGATGACGCGGCGCTGGATTGCGCTCGGAACGGCTGCGACCGTCGTGCTGGTGAGCTCGCTGCTCTGCACGCTCCTCTTCGGCTGGCAGATCTGGACAGCCTGGCTTGGCGCGATCAGGGAATCGGCGAGCTTTCTCGAGCAGGGCTTCTACCCGCTGTTTCGGATGATCTCGGCCTATGCCGCATTGTACAAGGCCGGCCTGCCGGCGAGCGTTGCCTTCTGGGGGCAGGCGGCCGTTGCGGGAGCAGCCTTGCTCGCCGTCCTTCTCGGCGCGGTGCGCAACCCATCGTCGAAGTTCTCCCTCGGCGTCACCGTGATGGTGTCGGTGATGATCAGTCCCTATGCCTATGATTACGACCTGCCGATGCTCGGAATCGGTCTGGCCCTGATATTGCCCGACCTCGCCAAGCTGGCGAGCCAGCGCGAGCGCAGCGCGATTTACGGGCTGGTCCTGCTCGCTGGGGCCTATGGATTGTTGCAATCGGGGCGGCTGGCGGTGCAGTTCGGGCAGAAGGCCGATCCCGATCAGCATTTCGCACCCGCCATCGGCGGCTTCGCGCTGATGGCACTGCTGGTTCTGCTGCTGCGACTGCTGGTGCGCGGGACGCAGCCGGCGCCCGCGCTGCCGCAAACCGCGCAAGCCACCGAGTAAGGCCTCCAGCCCGCTGCAAATCCGCAGGACGGAACCGGACCGGCCGACGCTCGTTCAGATGAGAGCGCACGCTGCGCCGCGTGCCGCGGCGCAACCGAGGAGGCTCATCATGCCCACAGCCGAACATGATCACGTCTACAAGATCCTGGAACTGGTCGGATCATCCGAGACGTCGATCGAGGATGCGATCAAGAACGCGATCGGCCGCGCTGCCAAGACCATTCGCGAGATGAAATGGTTCGAGGTGGTGCAAACACGGGGTCACATCGAGAACGGCACCGTCCGTCACTATCAAGTGACGCTGCGCGTCGGCTTCACGCTGGAGGGATGACGCAGCGGATGCGGACGAAGTTCGCCCTGCGGCGAGGTGGTTAACAACCGCCGAGGAGAGTCAATCAAGATATCGTCAACTCCCTCCGGGTGAATACGGACGCACAAAATCATCGCAGAAGTTGCAATAGGCCGTTAAGGCCAAAGTGAGAGGTTTGCTCCGAAATGGAGCAAGCCTGATGGTGACGAGCCGCGAACTCGGCAAGACGCGCCTTCCGCTCTGGGCGGCGGGGTTCATCGTGCTGATTTGCGTTGAGATCCTCGGCTTGAGCGCCTGGCGCGAATGGGAAGCGCGCAATGCCGATCTCAGGACCGCCGAGATCGACGTCACCAATCTGGCGCATTCGCTGATCCAGCACGCGGACGATACGTTCGAACTCGCCGATACGATCCTGGTCGGCTTGGTCCATCGGCTCGAAATCGACGGGACGGGTCCGGATGCGATTGCGAAACTCCAGGCCTATCTGCCGACACGCAAATCATCGGACCGCATCCGCGGCATCTTCATCTACGATGCGACCGGCGGGTGGCTTGCCACGACTGAACACGTCGACTTCTCCAAGCTCAACAACAGCGACCGCGACTATTTCCGTCACCATCGCGACTCGCCGGCGACGGGCACGCTGATCGGACCGCCCGTCAAGAGCAAAGCCGGCGGCCAATGGATTATCACCGTGTCCCGCCGGATCAACGATTCCGACGGCGGCTTCGCCGGCGTTGCGCTGCTCACGATCGACGTCAGCTATTTCGTCAAATTCTACGAGCGCTTCGACTTCGGGCCGAACGGCTCGGCCTCGCTGCTCAACAATAGCGGCACCATGCTGGCGCGCAGTCGCGACGAGAGCGGCGCCTTCGTCGGACGCGACCTGTCCAATGCGCCCTTGTTCAGAAGTTGGAAAAGCCGCCCCCCGGGGCGGTCTACTATTTCAGGTCGCCGATCGATGGCGTGGACCGGCTGAGCTACTACCAGCGCAGCAGCCGCTATCCCCTGATGGTGCTGGCGAGCAAGTCGCAAGACGACGTGCTGGCCTCCTGGCGACGCGCAGCGACCACACGCATGACCTTCGTCCTCGGCCTCGTTGTGCTGATCGCATTGATCGGCTCCTACCTGGTCCGTCAGCTGGTGCAGCGGCAGCGCATGGCCCAGGCCTTGGTCGCCAAGGAAGCAAATTTCCGCCTGCTGGCCGAGCAATCCAGCGACATGGTGACCCGGATCGGACTGGACAACCGGGTGCTCTACGTCTCTCCCTCATGCGCGCGCATCACCGGCTGGTCCGCCGAGGAATTGCTGGGCACTTCGGCGCTCGCCGGCATTCACGCGGACGACATGGAACGGGTCCGGCAAGCCATCACCGCGCTGAAGAACGGCGAGGCCGAGGAGGCGCGGTTCGTCTATCGCCAGCATCATCGCGACAAGGGCGAGATCTGGGCCGAGGCGGCGCTGCACGTGACGCTGGCGTCGGACAGCGGTGCGATCGACGGCGTCGTCGCGGTGGTGCGCGACATGACCGAGCAGAAGGACCTTCAGGACAAGCTTGCCTCGCTGGCAACGACCGACGGCCTCACCGGTCTCGCCAACCGGCGCGCATTCGACGAACGCCTGGCCGACGAATGGGCGCGTGCCCGGCGCGACGGCATGCAGCTCTCGTTGCTGCTGATCGATGTCGATCATTTCAAGAAGTTCAACGACCATTACGGACATCTGGCGGGCGACGCCTGCCTGCGCGCGCTCGGCCGGATTCTGTCCACCTACGCGAGACGTCCGGCCGACCTCGCGGCGCGTTACGGCGGCGAGGAATTCGCGGTGCTGTTGCCGAACACCGGCCCGGATGGTTGCGCCGAGGTCGGCGAAGGAATTCGCCAGGCGCTGCTCGATCTCGCTATGCTGCATGCGCAGAATCCGCCTTCCCGGCTGGTGACTGCAAGCGTCGGCGGCGCGGCTGCTCTTCCGTCCCAGACCACGATGGACTGCAGCACGCTGGTCGCGGCCGCCGATCGCGCGCTCTACGCCGCCAAGGACAGCGGCCGTGACCGGCTGGTGATGTCAGGACAGGTGGTCCCCTGGCCCGCGAAGAGGGCGTGACGTCGGAGATTCCGCCCTCGAAACTCGCCGACGTTGGGCCTCGCATCGGCTGGTTTCTGCTCCGCGTTTGTCGTCCGTATTCGGACAGGATATGACTCGGACGGCCGGATGTTCGGCCACTCCGAGAGTGCTGCTGTGACTAATGGGATCAAGCTCGTCCTCTTCGACATGGACAATGTCCTGTGCGACTACGACAGGGGAAAACGTGTCGCATGTCTGGCGGAGCTTGCGGGATTGACCAGCGAATTCATCCACAAGGCGATCTGGGACAGCGGATTCGAGCTGCTCGGCGATTGCGGGGCTCTCGATGCCGCCGACTATTTGCGGGGCTTCGGCGAGCGCATCGGCTATCCGCTCTCGCTCGACGAATGGGTCGAGGCGCGGCGCCGTTCAATGCAGGCCAAACGCGCGATGCTGGAGATTGCCGGCAGCTTGCGTAAGACCGTCGACATTGCCGTCCTGACCAACAACAGCACGCTGGTCGCTGACCATATCGACACGCTGCTGCCGGACTTGCGCCCGCTGTTCGGCTACCGAATCTACACCTCGGCCCAGTTCAAGACCGCGAAGCCGGACCCGCGCTGCTACCGCCTCTGTCTGTCGGAGCTCAACGTGAGGCCGGAGACCGCCCTGTTCGTCGACGATCTCATGGCCAATGTCGCCGGCGCACGCGAGGCGGGTCTGTTCGCGCATCACCACACGTCGGTGGAGAGCTTCAAGCAGGCCCTTTCGGAGCACGGCCTGCTTCACGAATGATCCGTGGCCTTCCGCCGGCATCAAGCCAGATGGCACGAGACAAAATGCCCGCCCGCCCCTTCTCTCAGCTCCGGCGCGCTTTCAGCGCAGCGCGGCTGGGCGATCGGACAGCGGGTGTGGAAGTGGCAGCCGGATGGCGGCTTCATCGGGCTCGGCACGTCGCCCTTGAGGCGGATGCGTTCGCGCTTGAGCTTGGGATCGGGCACCGGCACCGCGGATAGGAGCGCCCTGGTGTAGGGATGCTGCGGGTTGCGGTAGAGGTCGCTCGCTTTCGCCAGCTCGACGATGCGGCCGAGATACATCACCGCGACGCGGTCTGAGATGTGCTCGACGACAGAGAGATCGTGCGCGACGAACAGATAGGTGAGGTTCAGCTCGGCCTGGAGATCTTCCAGGAGGTTAATCACCTGCGCCTGGATCGACACGTCGAGCGCGGAGACCGGCTCGTCGCAGACGATCAGCTTCGGTTCGACCGCGAGGGCGCGCGCGATCACGATGCGCTGGCGCTGGCCGCCGGAGAATTCGTGCGGATAGCGCCGCATGTGCTCGGCCTTGAGCCCGACCTTGACCAGGAGAGCCGCGACGCGCTCCTCGCGCTCTTTCGCGGACGAGGCGAGATTGTGGATGGTGAAGGCCTCGCCGAGGATCGCGCCGACCGTCATGCGCGGATTGAGCGAGGCGAACGGATCCTGGAACACCAGCTGCATGTTCCGCCGCATCGCGCGCAGATCGTTGCCGCCGAGCTTGCGCACGTCCTTGCCGTCGAAGGTGACCTCGCCGTCGGTCGGCTCGATCAGGCGCAGCACACAGCGTCCCGTCGTCGACTTGCCGCAGCCGGACTCGCCGACGAGACCAAGCGTCTCGCCGCGATTGACCGAGAACGACACGCCGTCGACCGCATAGACGGTGCCGACCTGGCGCGACAGCAGGCCGCCGAGCACAGGGAAATGCTTCTTCAGGCCGCTGACGCGGAGCAAGGGCTCGCTCATGCCGCGCCTCCCAAATTAGTATCTCCCAGATGACAGGCCATGCGGTGACCGGGCGCGATCTCGCGCAGCAGCGGCTCCTTCTCGGTGCAGACCTTCATGGCAAACTTGCAGCGCGGGGCAAAGCGGCAGCCGACGGGCGGATTGATCAGGATCGGCACCGAGCCGCCGATCGCCTCCAGCCGCGTCTTGTGCTCGCTGTCGAGGTCGATGCGCGGGATCGAGCGGATCAACCCTTGCGTATAGGGATGGCGGGGATCGCCGAAGAGGTCATCGACGAGTGCCTCCTCCACCACCTTGCCGGCATACATCACGACGACACGCTGCGCGGTCTCGGCGACGACGCCCATCGCATGGGTGATCAGCATCACCGCCATGCCGAAGCGGTCCTTCATGTCCTGGAGCAGGTCGAGGATCTGGGCCTGGATGGTGACGTCGAGCGCGGTTGTCGGCTCGTCGGCGATGATCAGCTTCGGCTTGCAGGCAAGCGCCATCGCGATCATCACGCGCTGGCGCATGCCGCCGGAGAACTGGTGCGGATAGTTGTGCACGCGGCCTTCGGCGTTCGGGATCTGCACCAGCTTCAGCATCTCGATGGTGCGCTCGAGCGCCTGCTTCTTGGTCACAGCTTCGTGCCGCCGCAGGCTCTCGGCGATCTGCTCGCCGATCGTGAGCACCGGATTGAGCGAGGTCATCGGCTCCTGGAAGATGAAACCGATCTCCTTGGCCCTGATCTCGTCGAGCTGATTGCTCGTCAGCGGGACGAGATCGCGGCCCTCGAAGATGATCTGGCCCGCCGCGATCCGGCCCGGCGGCATCGCGATCAGCTTCAGGATCGACATCGCCGTCACGGTCTTGCCGCAGCCGGACTCGCCGACGACGCAGAGCGTCTCGCCTCTGTTGATGGAGATGTCGACGCCGTCGACGGCCTGGAGGATGCCGTCGTCGGTGGAGAAGTGGGTTTTCAGGCCCTTGATTTCGAGCAGCGGAGCCATCAGATCACCCGTCGCGCATCGAGCGCGTCACGCAGGCCGTCGCCGATGAAGTTGATGGCGACCACCGCGATGAAGATCGCGCCGCCCGGAAACAGCGCCCAGTGCGGACCGATGTCGAGAAAGTCCTTGGCATCGAACAGCAGCCGGCCCCAGGTCGGGGTATCCGGCGGGAAGCCGAGGCCGAGGAAGGACAGCGTCGATTCCGCGATGATCGCAGCGGCGACGTCGATGGTGCCGGCGATGATCACCGGGCCGACCGCATTCGGCAGGATGTGGCGCACCACCTGCCGCACCGGGCTGGCGCCGAGCGCGCGCGCGGCTTCGACGAACTCCTTCTCGCGGATCGACAGGAATTGCGCACGCACCAGACGCGCCACCGGCATCCAGCGAAGGCCCCCGATCACGAGCACAATCAGGATGAAGATGCCGCCCTCGGGTCCGAACAACTGCTTCAGCCCGTCGCGGAAGAGATAGATGAGCAGCAGCAGCAGCGGCAGTTGCGGCAGCGACAGGAAGAGGTCGGTGAGCCACATCAGGCCGTGCCCGAGCGCGCCGCGCGACATGCCGGCGAGTGCGCCGATCAGCGTGCCGATGAACACCGAAACCAGCATGGCGGCGAGACCGACCGCGAGCGAGATCCGTCCGCCATAGATCATGCGCGCCAGGATGTCCTGGCCGAGATCGTCGGTGCCGAAGGGATGCGCGAGCGATGGGCCCTGCATGCCTGCGACGATGTCGATGTCGTTGATCTTGATGCGCCAGATGAACGGGCCGATCACCACCGCCAGCACCAGGATCAGGAGCAGGAAGGCGCTGATCACGGCGAGTCTGTGGCGGCTGTAACGCCGCCACGTCTCGCGCCAGGGCGAGTAGACGCCCCGCTCAGCGGAGGGAGATGCGAGGGTCAAGCCAGCCATAAAGCACGTCCGCGATGAGATTGAACAGCACGACGAGGCACGCGAAGACGAAGGTGACGGCCATCACCACCGGCGTGTCGTTGGAAAGGATGGAGGAGATCAGCAGCGAACCGATGCCGGGAATGCGGAAGATCTGCTCGGTGACAATGGCTCCGCCGAACACCGCGGGCATCTGCAACGCAATCAGCGTCACGACCGGGATCATGGCGTTGCGCATCACGTGCTTGATGATGACCTTGGCCTGGCCAAGGCCCTTGGCGCGCGCTGTGGTGACGTAGTCGAGCCGGATCACGTCGAGCATCGCCGAACGCACGAAGCGCGTCATCGACGCCGCCTGGAACAGGCCGAGCACCGCCACCGGCATGATCGCCTGCCTGATCATCTCCAGCACCCAGCGGATGCCGGTCGCCTTGATGTCGGTCGTATAGACGAAAGGCAACCAGTCCAGCGTGACCGAGAAGATCAGGATGAACAGGATGCCGGTGAAGAAGGTCGGCAGCGAGAAGCCGACGAAGGCGAGCGTATTCGCGATCTGGTCGAACAACGAATAGGGCTTGGTCGCGGCATAGACCCCGACGGGAATCGCGATCAGGAGCGCCAGGATCTGCGCCGAGCCGATCACGTAGAGGGTGGCCGGCAGGCGCTGGAGGATCAGCGTATCGACGTTCATCCGGCTGACGAAGGAGAAACCCCAGTCGCCGTGCAGCATGGCGTTGAGCCAGTGCAGGTAGCGGAGGTGAATCGGATCGTCGAGGCCGAACTTGGCCCGAAGCGCCGCCTGCACTTCGGGCGGCACGTTCGGATTGGTCGCCAGCTCGGAGAACGGATCGCCGGGCGCGAGCGCGAGCACGACGAACAGCACGACCGAGATTCCGAGCAGGCTCGGAATCGCGATCAGCAGGCGACGCAGGACGTATTGGCTCATGAGGGAAGGGCCCCGTCTAGAGTTGGGGGATCATTCCTCGCGGTACCAGTCGAACAGATTGTCGGTTTCGTTGGCCCAGCCGGAGATCACCGGGCGCAGCGTGTTCGAGGCCGCCTCCACCTTGAGCCGGTGCTGCGCCGGAATGAACACGGTGTCCTGGAACAGGAGGTCGTTGGCCTTGATGTAGAGCGCCGCGCGCTTGACCGGATCCATCTCGCCGTCGGCGGCGTCGATGGTGGTGTCGTACTCCTTGTTGACATAGCGCGGGAAGTTGGTGCCCTGCCACTTGTTCTCCTTCGTCGCCACGTTGCTCGAATGATAGCGGCGCATGTGCTGGGCCGGATCCGGCTGGCTCATCGGGATCTGGAACATCTCGATGTCGGCATAGAACTTCGCATAGGTGTCGGGATTGGCGACGTCCGACGAGAAGAACACCGAGGCCACGACCGACTTCAGCTCGACGTCGATGCCGGCCTTCTGACAGGCCTGTTTGACGATCGCCTGGGTCTTCTGGCGCGGGCCGTTGATCGAGGTCTGGTAGAGCAGCTTCAGCTTCTTGCCATCCTTCTCGCGGATGCCGTCGGCGCCCGGCTTCCAGCCGGCATCGTCCAGGATCTTCGAGGCCTTCTCGATGCTGAACTCCCATGAGGTGTTCTTGGAGACGAACTTTTCGGGGCCATTGAGGAAGTTCGCGGTGGTGCGGCCGGCGCGGCCATAGATGGCCTTCTTGATGGACTCGCGATCGACCAGCAGCGACAGCGCCTTGCGCACGGCGGGGTCGGAGAACAACGGATGCTTGGTCTTCATCGAGGAGCGTTCGCCGTCGACCTCGGTGTTGGGATCGGTGAAATTGAGCGCAATGAACTCGGTGTCGCCGCCCACGGCATAGATGGTCTTGCCCTTGCCGCCCTTCTCCAGGCGCAGGAGGACGTCGTCCTCGACCTGGATGTTCCAACCAAAATCATACTCGCCGGTCTGGATCACCGCGCGTGCGGCCGACACAGCGTCGCCGCCGCCCTTCATCTCGAGCGTGTCGAAATAGGGCCGGTTCGGCATGTGATAGTCTTTGTTGATCTCGCCGCGGATCAGGTCGCCGGGCTTGAACTCGAGGAACTTGTAGGGGCCGGTACCGACGGGCGCGAGGTTGTTCGGCGCTTCGCGAGACTTGGAGCCCTTGTACTCGGCGAACAGGTGCTTGGGCAGAATCTGTCCGGTTGCACCGACAAAGGCGTCCGCCCAGAACGGCGTCGGCTTCTTGAAGGTGAGGCGGACCGTGAGGTCATCCACCTTCTCGACCGTGATGTCGCGGTAGGTCGCCACAGTGACGGCGGCCGTCGCCGGATCGATGATGTACTCCCAGGTGAAGACGACGTCGTCGGCCGAGAACGGCTTGCCGTCGTGCCATTTCACGCCGGGCTTCAGCTTCCACGTCACCGACTTGCCGTCGGCGGCCAGCAGGCCGTTCTGGGTCGAGGGAATTTCGGACGCCAGAACCAGCTTCATGTTGCCGTCCGGATCCCAGCAGGCGAGCGGCTCGTAGAACAGGCGCGAACCGTCCTGGTCCTTGGTGCCGGTGGCGAAATGCGGATTGAGCAAGGTCGGGCCCTGCCACCACAACAGCTTCAATGCGCCGCCACCGCCGCGCTTGGTCGGCTTGTAGATCGAGGCGCCCTCGGCCATGGCGACACCGCCGAGCGCGAGGATCTGGTTGGCCAGCGGTGCGGTCAGGCCCACGGCAGCCAGGCGCTGGATGAAGGCGCGGCGATCCATCCGCCCGTCCTTCACCTGGCCGATCATCGAACGCAGTTCTTTATCCAGCATGGTTGTCCCCCGTCTGGTTTCCATAGTGATGAAGGCGGCCGTGAAGTGCGGCCGCTCATTTGGCTGGCAGTAGATGGCACACCGAATGGGGTGGACGTCAACTGGGACCGTGTGTGTGCAAACGGTCTTCTGGCTGCCGGTTGGGCAAAACTGCGTTCCGTCAGCCCATCCGTTCGGCAATCCAGCATCAAAACATGCTGGATTGCGCGCTGCACTGCGGAAAATTTGTTCGCCGGATCAGACGAAGTATCGAGGCGAAATTCTACGCCACGGACATATCGAGCGGCGGCGCGACGTGGTCCGGCAACGGACACACGTAAGGCGTCTTGGCCGTCCGCTTCTGAAGATCCGCCTTGGCAGACTTGATCAGTTCCGGTTCCGTCAGCGCCTTGATGCCGAGCCCGGCCATCGCCTTGGCCGCCTGCACCATGGCCTTGTGGGCATGCGGGCTCTTGCCTTGCGCGACCACCTGCCAAGTGTGGAAGGGCGTGCCGATTGCAACCGTCGGTGCGTGAACCTGCACGGTCGGGACCACCCAGCTCACGTCACCCACATCGGTCGAGCCGACCAACGGGTTGCGCTTGGCATCCAGCGGCACCAGGAAGTCGGCCAGCGGCCGATCGGTCGGCTCCATACCGATCGCGTAGTAGACCGACGAGATGTCCTTGTCGGTCAGCGTCGCACGGATCTGGCCGGCAAAGCTCTTGTCCGCGTCGTCGAAATGCGGCGGTCCGAGCTCTTCCATCACCCGGTGCAGCGCCTGTTCCAGCGGCGTGTTCGGCAGGATGTTGGAGACCGCGGAGATGATCTTCATTTCCACCTTGGTCTCGGTCATCAGCGCCGCGCCCTGGGCGATCTTGGACACGCGCTCGACCAGCTCGTTCATGCCGGGAAGATCGCGGGCGCGGATCGAATAGCGCACGCGCGCATGGGCCTGCACCACGTTGGGCGCGATGCCGCCGGTGTCGAGCAAGGCATAGTGCACGCGCGCGTCGCTCGGCATGTGCTCGCGCATGTAGTTCACGCCGACGTTCATCAATTCCACCGCGTCGAGCGCAGAACGGCCGAGATGCGGCGAGGCCGCCGCATGCGAGGTGCGGCCGGTGAAGATGAAATCCGCGCGCGTGTTGGCGAGCGACGGCGTCACCGCCACTTCCCAGAAGCTGTGCGGATGCCAGGTGATGGCAATGTCGGCATCTTCGAACGCACCGGAGCGCACCATGAAGGCCTTTGCCGCGCCACCTTCCTCTGCGGGGCAGCCGTAATAGCGCACGCGGCCCGGCACCTTGTTCTCGGCGAGCCAGTCCTTCACCGCAGTCGCGGCGAGCAGCGCGGCGGAACCGAGCAGATTGTGACCGCAGCCATGGCCGTGGCCACCGGTCTCGATCGGACGGTGCTCGGCGACACCCGCCTCCTGGCTCAATCCCGGCAGCGCGTCATATTCACCCATGAAGGCGATGACCGGACCGCCCTCGCCCCACTCGCCCATCAGCGCAGTCGGGATGCCGGCGACGTTCTCGGTGATGCGGAAACCCTGATGGCGCAGCTCGGCCAGATGCTCGGCGGCGGACCGCGCCTCGGTGTAGCACACCTCGGGCATGCCCCAGACCTTGTCGCTGAGGTCGATGAAACGCGCCTTGATCGTGTCGACGCCACGCCAGATGTCGCTGCGGTTATCCATGCTTCGATCCGTGATCCCTGGTCAAACGAAGCGGCAATGGTTAGCAGCTTCGTTGCACGGCGCCTAGCACCTCGCCGGACACCAGCCATGCGGCGGCTGCCGGATCGAAGGGCCGCCTGCCATCTGTGCACGAACCGTCGCTAAGCCTTTCGAAGATTTCACGCGGCGTTCTCTGGAATAGTTGGGAACGAGGCTTTCAAGACGGCGTCCTCCGGCCTAAATTATGCGTGCTTCGCACCTCGTTCCGCCGGCCACGGCGGAGCGATGCTCTCAGCCAGGAGAACTCCATGCCCGCCCTGACCGAATGGAGAGTGCCGCCGGCCAATCAGCCGCGTGCGAGCGATTATGGTTTCGATCTCGACCGCGCGCTCGGCTCCGTCGTCGGCCTGCACGCCATCATCCCGCCGGACGCCTTCAGCGCCGAGACGCTGGGCACCGAACGCGCCGGCAACGGCGTCGTGATCGACGACGGGCTGGTGCTCACCATCGGCTACCTCATCACCGAGGCGGAATCCGTATGGCTGCACCTCGCCGACGGGCGTGTCGTCGAAGGGCATGCGCTCGGTTTCGATTCCGTCACCGGCTTCGGCCTGGTACAGGCGCTCGGCCAGCTCGACGTCGAACCCCTGCCGCTCGGCACCTCGGCGGAAACGCGGATCGGCGACCGCGTCGTGGTCGGCGGCGCCGGCGGCCGCACGCGCTCGGTTGCGAGCCAGATCGTGGCCAAGCAGGAATTCGCCGGCTATTGGGAATATCTGCTGGATGAGGCCATCTTTACCTATCCCGCACATCCGAACTGGGGCGGCACCGCGCTTCTCAACGAACGCGGCGAGTTGATCGGCATCGGCTCGCTCCAACTCGAGCGCGAACGCGACGGCAAGGCCGAGCATGTCAACATGATTGTGCCGATCGATCTCTTGAAGCCGATCCTCGATGACCTGCGCAAGTTCGGCCGCGTCAACAAGCCGGCACGGCCCTGGCTCGGGCTTTACTCGACCGAGATCGACAACCGCGTGGTGGTGATCGGGATCTCCGCCAACGGTCCGGCCGCGCGCGCCGAGCTCAAGACCGGCGATGTCATCCTCGCCGTGGACGGCGACAAGGTCACGAGCCAGACCGGCTTCTACAAGAAGATGTGGGCGCTCGGCGCCGCTGGCGTCGACGTGCCGCTCACCGTGCATCACGAAGGCGTCACCTTCGACGTCACGGTGACCTCGACCGATCGCTTCAAGCTCCTGAAGGCGCCGAAGCTGCACTGACGCAAGGCTTGAGGAAGCGGCGATGACCGAGGCCGTGGTGGACGACATTGTGGCCGTGCTGCCGCCGCTGCTCAATGCGCTGGAGGCGCTCGGTTTCTTCCAGCGGCATCTGCATCCGCCGGCCTTCGCGTCGGTGATGAACGCGATCGGCGCGCCTGACGAGGCGCTGCAAGCGGCGCAGGCAGCGATCGGCGACTGGCCGGAGCAGTTCACCGGCCTACGCGGTCGGCTCGATCGCGCCTGCGACGAGACACTCGCCGCCTTTGCCGGCATTCGCGAGATCGAGCGCGGCAATGGCGATCTCGTCGCGGTGTTCCGCGCGCTGCGCCACCTGCCGCGGGCACAGGAGGCGCTCTATCCGCTGGCGCTGCAGTTTCCGCCCGTGAGCAGCTTCTTTCTCAACGCTGCCAATCGCGAAAATGCCGACCTGTTGTCGCGGCTCGAAGTCGGCGCGAGCGAAAATACCGGCATCTTCCACGATCACAACGAGCCCGGCAGCCGCGGTGGCTTCTCGGTCGATGTGCCCGAATATTACACGCCCGATCGCGCCATGCCGCTGGTGATGGCGCTGCATGGCGGCAGTGGCAACGGGCGCGGTTTCCTGTGGAGCTGGTTGCGCGATGCGCGCAGCCTTGGCTCAATCCTGGTGGCGCCGACGGCAACCGGCCCGACCTGGGCGCTGATGGGCGATGATGGCGACACGCCGAACCTCATGCGTATCCTCGAGACCGTGCGCGGCCGCTGGAGCATCGATGCCTCGCGCATGCTGCTGACCGGCATGAGCGACGGCGGCACCTTCTGCTATGTCACCGGCCTCGACGCCGCCTCGCCCTTCACGCATCTTGCGCCGGTGTCGGCGACTTTCCATCCGCTGATGGCGGAAATGGCGGACGCCGCGCGCCTCCAGCGCCTGCCGGTCTTCATCATCCACGGTAGGCTCGACTGGATGTTTCCGGTGCAGACCGCGCGGCAGACGCAGGCGGCGCTCTCTGCCGCTGGCGCCGACGTCACCTATCGGGAGATCGACGACCTCAGTCACACCTATCCGCGCGAAATCAACGCGGAGCTGCTGCAGTGGCTGAATGGGACATGAACGATCCGTCCTTATCTGTGCCGTACTGCCGCGGGAACCATTGCTCCGGGCCGACGTTATCGCCGGTCACCGGAGGTTCGCTATGCAGACTTTTTTTGGAATGATCCTGGGCGCGCTGCTGCTCGCGGGCGGCGTTTACGTCTATGATTCCATGCAGACGTCGTCGGTCGCCAATGGCGAGGTCGCGATCACCAATCGCACCATCGTGAACTGGGATGTCGCTAAGGCCGATTGGGACGCACTGCGCGACCGTGCGCACAGGGACTGGGTCCGGATCTCGTCGAAGTAGCGACGCCGCATCATGAACAAGGCGCCGTCGCGAACTCCGCGGCGGCGCCTTTGTGTTGCGTGATGACTAAAGCGCGATGAGATTGGGATGAATTGTCATCGCGCTCTAGGTTATTGTTTGAGCATGATCTTTTCGGAAAACCGCTGCGCATTTTTCCGGATCATGCTTTAGCGCTCGGCTCAGTTCATCTTGGCCTTGCGTGCGTCGGCAATGACCTGCTCGAACTCGTTCATGCTCAGCACGCCCGGTACGCGGTACTTGCCGACGATGAAGGACGGCGTGCCGCGGAAGCCAAAGGCTTCGGCCTGCTCGTTGTTGCGCTTGAGGATGGCGTCGATGTCCTTGGCGTGGCCGGCAAGATCGCGCTTCAGGCGGTCCATGTCGACGCCTGCGCCAGCAAGAAGCTCGTTGATGCGCGGCTCGGTCAGGTGCGAGCTGACGCCCATCATGGCATCGTGGGCCTGATGGTACTTGCCCTGGAATTTCGCCGCGAGCGCGGTCCGCGCCGCCGTGACCGAGACCGGCCCGAGGATCGGCCAATCCTTCATCACCAGCCGCACCTTGCCGTCGTCCTGGACGACTTGGCGCAGCTCGGGCTCGAGCTTGCGGCAATAGGGACAATTGTAGTCGGACCATTCGACGATGGTGATGTTGCCGTCGGGATTGCCGGCAACCGGCGTGTCGGGATCGCGCAGCACCTTGGTTTCGGTCAGCACCTCGTCGTCATCGGCGGCGGCGCGCGCGAAAGTGATCCCGCCCGCCGCCAAGGCGCCCGCCCCGATCAACGTCAACGCCGCGCGCCGCGTCGTCACAAGGCGCTTATTCCCAGATCCAGCCATATCTCGTCCCGTTTCGGTCCCATCGCCGCAAATACGATTCGGGACCGGGAATTGTTACGGCTGATATAGAGCGTCACGGGCGCGATGTCATCGCCATGCTATGCGCGGATCGCGGCCGGCGCTTGCGAGGCCGCAGCGCGCGGCAGCATCGCCATCAGCGTGCCGGTCATGGCAGCGATCAGCGTCGTCTTGCCCCCATGCTCGGCAAAGGCCCTGGCCTCGCAGAAAGTCAGCGTGCGGCCGGCTTTGACCACCTCGGCCCTGAAGACGAAGCGCGAGCCCCTAGCAGGTGCGAGCAGCGTGGTCTTGAACTCGACGGTGAGGATGTCCGCTTCACGCGGCATCAGCGTGAAGGCGGCGACGCCGCAGGCATTGTCCAGGCCTGCGGTGATGATACCGGCATGGACAAACCCGTTCTGCTGCGTGAAGGCAGCCGAATGCGGCATCGCCAGCTCCACCTCGCCCGGGGCGAGTTGGACAATCGAGATGCCGAGCGTGTGCATTGCCGGCTGGGCCGCGAACATCGCCATGGCCGCCGCGCGGTAATCCGGGTTTTTCGGCTCGAATGCGACCATGATTCACGCCTCCGCCGGCACGGAAAGGTGCTCATGGCGATCTCTCGGATGGCTTCGGCGAACGGTATGGACTTGCGTTGCTGGCGATCCAAGTGCACGCCCATGATCTCACACGTCGCCGCGAGTTCGCCAGTCTCGGCATTCGCCATGTCGTGCCGGAAGCGGATCGTCTTGTCGCGAATTTCGAGCAGATGGCTGCGGATCTCGACGATGTCGCCGGCGAGCAGCTCGCGCTTGTAGGCGATGTTCTGCTGCACCGCGGCCATGCCGCGGCCCGAGCTGCGCAGATAGCTCGGCGTCAATCCGAGCCGGGCGAACAGATTCCAGTTGGCCTCGTCGAACTTGCCGACGTACCACATGATGTTCATGTGGCCGACATGATCGCATTGCCACGGATAGACCGTGCCGCGATAGGTCGCCTCCTCCATCGCAATTCGCTCCCTGGCATTTTCTTCCGCCTTTTGCGGATTGATACGGTAGCGTATCACAGCTCCGTCGCGCTAGCAATACGGCACCGTATCAAGAATCCGGCGAGGCTTCCTTCATGAGCGACGGCAAGGGCGATGTCTGGGTCGAGGCGGGGTTTACCGAGCTCGCCCGCTCGGGGGTCGAGGGCGTGCGGGTTGAGGTGCTCGCCAAGAATCTCGGCGTCACCAAGGGCGGCTTCTATCGCCGCTTCGCCGACCGGGCCGCACTGCTCGAAGCCATTCTGGAACGCTGGCGCGAGGGACGTACCGCGGCGATCGCGCAACAGACGAGTCTCGACGGACAACAGCCCCGCGAGCGACTGAAGGCGGTGATCCAGCTCTATTCCGAGCGGCTCAATCCGGCAGCCATGGCGATCGAGCTCGCGATCCGGCAATGGGCCCGCTCGGATGAGGGCGCGGCGGCGGCGGTGGCGAGCGTGGACGCCGCGCGGCTCAAGCACGTCGCCGAGCTCTATCGCGCGACCGGCCTTGGGGCCGAGGACGCCGAGGCGCAGGCCTTCCTGTTCTACTGCTTCATCTTCGGCCAGAGCCTGTTGTTCGTCGAGCGCGGCCCGCGCAAGCGGTCGCAGCTCGTGGCGAAATCGGCCGAGAAGCTGTTGGACTAGACAAAACGGCCGGAGCGTTGCTCCGGCCGTTGCATCAATTCGAAGTTCAGGCGGCGCCCTTCAGCTTCTTGGTGCATTCGCTGTAATAGCCGCCGCCCTTCTGGATCCACTTCAAGCCGCCATTGCCATTGGTCGTCTTGTTGGCATTGTACTGGTCGACGCAGGTGTGGAGTTCGCGCCTTGCCAGGGGTCTCCTTGGCGTATTTCGGATCGACCGCGTTCGGATAGATCGCGGGTCCAGCCGGCAGCGTCGGCGCGGCGGCGGGCGCGGCCTCCTTCTTCGCCTGCTTCGGCTCGGCAGGAGCGGCGGGCGCAGCCGGAGCAGCCGCCGTGGGCGCAGCGGCAGGCGTTGCGTCTGCACCGCACTGGGCCTTGCGGAAGTCATTCCACTTCATGGTGCCGAGCGAGCCGCCCTTCTTGGCCGCCTGATATTTTGCGCTGCACTCCTGCGCGGTCAGTGCCTGCGCCGGCGCGCTCGCTACCAATGCCGCGACACCTGACGCTGCAATCGCACACAACAATTTTGTCTGAATGGTCATCCCTGGGTCTCCTCCTGATCTTCCTCGAGGGAAGTGAAACGAGGATTGCTATCCTAGCGTGTCGGCCGCTTGCGACAAGGATGCGATGGGTTGCGCCGGCAAAATATAGTGATCCCGTCGCTCAACTCATTCATGTCGCGTTCAGCAAAGCGAGCCGACGTTCCCAAACCTTCGCAATTTTCCCAAGAAGAGTGCAACACATGACCTTCACCTCCCGCCTCGCCGCCCTCGCTCTCGTCTCCCTGCTCGCCACCGGCACGGCCTTCGCACAGACCGCCGCGCCGGCCGCCAAAACCGACGCTGCTGCCACCGCCGACAAGAAGGCGCCGAAGGAGCGCTCGGCCGAATCGCTCGAATGCTCCAAGCAGGCGGACGCCAAGGGATTGAAGGGCAAGGAGCGCAAGAAATTTCGCCGCGAGTGCATGAAGGAAGCGAAGGCCGGCACCGCCACGCCCGCTGCCCCTGCCGCCGACAAGAAGTAAGTCCGTCCCGACCTCCGCGAACATCAGTGAGAGGCATGCGCATTGCGGCATGACGAGCCTGCAATTGTGCGCCTCTCGCTGATTTGCGATAAGGTGGCGTGAAACAAATCGTCGCCTCCCTGCCGTTCGAATGGCCGAGCCGTGCCAACGTCTTGAGCACGATGGAGACGCTTGTCATCGGCACCGCCGGTGGCCTCGTGTTTCTCGTCGCGGGCCTTCCCGGCGGGCTGATCTCGGGCGCGATGATCGCGGTCGGGATCGCCGCAATCGCCGGCCGCCAGCTGGCGCTGCCGCCGATCCTGACCCAGACCGTGCTGGTGCTGCTCGGCATTTCGCTGGGCTCGGTGGTCTCGCGCCATCTGATCCAGCAGGTCAGCGCCTATCCCGTCACCATCGGCCTGCTTGCGCTCGCGACCTTCTGCTCGACCTTCGGATCGAGCTATTACCTGCAGCGCGTCCATGGCTGGGACCGCACCTCGGCCTTCCTTGCCGGCAGTCCCGGCGCGCTGTCGCAGATCACGATCCTGGCGGTCGAGCGCGGCGCCGACCTGCCGGGCATCGCGGTGGTGCAGACCATGCGCGTCATCATCCTCACCGCGGCGCTGCCGATGGTGCTGGCGATCGCGGGCGTGGCGCCCTCCGCAGCACCGTCGCTGACGACGACGATCGCCTCGCCGCTCGGCCTCGTGGTGCTGGCCGCAGCCTCGCTGGCTGCGGCGCTGGTCCTGCGGCTGATCAAGTTTCCGGCGAGCTGGATGTTCGGTGCAATGATCGCCTCCAGCGTGTTGCATGGCGCGGGCTGGGTCGAGGGCGGCCTGCCAAACTGGGTACGCGGCGTGGCGCTGGTCGGCATCGGCGCCCTGATCGGCAGCCGCTTCGCGCGGATGCGGATCAAGACGCTCGCCGGCCATATCAACGCAGCGCTGGGCTCGTTTACAGTGGCCATCGCCGTCTCCGCCATCTTCGTCGGCATCGTCGCGCTCACCACGCCGGTGAAATTCTCCGATGTCGTCGTCGCCTTCGCACCAGGCGCGATGGACGCGATGCTGGCGCTGGCCCTGACACTGCACATCGACCCGATCTTTGTCGGCGCCCATCACCTGTCGCGCTTCGTCTTCGTGACGATCGCGACACCCGGCATCGTGCACTTGTTCGGACGCACGCAAGACGATGTGGATGATTGACGGGGTGCAGCTCTCGTAGGGTGGGCAAAGGCGCATTAGCGCCGTGCCCACCATTCTTACGGCAGTGTTGCTAGAGATGGTGGGCACGCTTCCGCCTTCGCTCTTCGAGCTACGGCGGACAAGTGGCTTTGCCACCCTACGGCAGCTACCTAGCGCTTCGCCGTCCGCACAAATCCCCATGCGGCGATCGCGGCCATCAGCAGCGAGATCAGCACGTTGTACCCGGCAAGCGAGAGGCCGAGGAAGCGCCACTGCACCTCGTCGCAGCGGACCACCTTCACGGTGTCGAGCCGCGAGAAAAGGTCGCCGGCGTTGCCGAGATTGACCACGGGACCGGAGCAGTCAGTCGGCCCCTGCCAAAATCCCCATTCGACACCGGAGTGATAGGTGCCGAGACCGGCATTGGCGAGCGTCGCCAGCGCGAGGATCGCCAACGCAGCGAGCAGCAGCGCTCGCGGCGCGCCGCTTCTGGCCCCAAGCGCCGTGAGGGCACCGAGCGGGATCGCGAGATGATAGGCGTAGCGCTGCTCCAGGCAGAGCGGACAGGGCAGGATCTCAAGCACGAGCTGGAAGAACCAGGCGCCCGCGATCGTGGCGGCGGCGATCAGCGTGACGAGCAGTGAGGCGGTCAGCGCGGGACCGGCGCTGGCCGGCTTGAACGCTGGTATGGCAGCACTCCGGGTCGTCACGGCAGCCTCTCTCCGATGGGTCGCGCGTCTAGCCTCTAACGCCGGCCCATGCGGCTGTCGAGAACGGCGGGGATCACTTTGGCGCGGGTTGACCCCGTCCTGTCCATGGCTATAGTCCGCCGGCTTCGCGACGTCCCTTGGGCCGACCGAAGGCCCCTGTGGCGGAACTGGTAGACGCGCTCGACTCAAAATCGAGTTCCGCAAGGAGTGCTGGTTCGATTCCGGCCAGGGGCACCAACTAGGTTGTTCGGGCCCATTCGTCAGCGTCCGCAGCCGTCCGCGCAGCACTCCAAGCCCTTGAAAAATAGGCACTTCTGCATAAGTCGGTGTTCGTCACCGTTTGTTCTCATCCGACCCCAGCCGCTCGATTTGTTGGTATTTTTGTTGGTATCGGGAGAACAGACGTTCACGGTGACTTCCGCTATTCCGAACGAAGGAATTGAGCAGATGGCCCGCAAGAACGACGGCGCGCACGTAAACCCCAAACAAATCAGGACCGACGTCGACTGCCGCGCCGTCCGACCGAAATTCGGTGGGGGCGCGTGGAGCCCGGCCAAGATTTCCGACGTGACCGGCGGCGGCCTCTATCTATTCGTCACGCCCGACGTGAGCAGGCCCGGCCACGCTGCTTCCAAACTCTGGCGGATGAGCTACCGCTTCCACGGCCGTCAGAAAACCTACTCCATGGCCCTTACGGCAATGGCAGCGATGGCTCGTTCTCTCTTGCTGACGCGCGGCGCGAGCGCGACAAGGCCAAAGACCAGCTTAAGGAAGGAAAAGATCCGAGCACCGAGAAGCAGCTGGACAAGCACAGGCAGGCGGCCGCCCGGTCTTTCGGGCAATGGGCGGACGAGTGGCTTGCGAAGAAAAAAGTGGAGAAAGTCAAACGCGGCAGGATCGTAGCGGTGCGCGATCCCAAGACCATCGAGGTGCTTGAGCTTCGCGTCGGCTAAGTCAAGGGTCGCTTCGGCAAGCTATGCAGGCAGGACATTAAGTGTCCGGACGTGCTCGCTTTCATGCGTGCATATGAAGCCGACGGGAAGCTGGAAACCCGCGACCGCGTGCGCAGCATCGGTGAGCAAATCTGCGACTATGCCGACGTCGAAAGAGACGGCTACAATCCATTCCGTAACCTGAATGGGCAGATGATTACGAACATTTCGACGCCACGTCCCGGCGTCACCGAACCACGCGACGTGACGCGCGTTTTTAAGCTCATCAGCGCACCGTGGACGAGAGCGAGGTTTAGTGACGTTGTTGGCCTTGCCTTGCGCTTCGAACGCGCTGACCGTTCCTCGCCCCGGGATGGTCAATGAAATGGAGTGGACCGAGGTCGATTGGAACACCGAACGCTGGACTGTTCCAGCCGCCAAGATGAAGACCGGCTGGGACCACGTCGTGCCTCTGTCACGCCAGGCACTTTCAATTCTTAGGAGCGTTCAGAAGCTAACCGGCCATCGCCGGTACGCGTTCTCCTGTTCGAGGGACACGCCGCTGTCGAACAACACGCTCAACAAGCGCTTGCGACTGCTTGGCATTGACACCAAGACTGAACATTGTGCCCACGGATTCCGGACCACCTTCTCGACCCTGTCTCACCACGAAGAGATCAAGGACGCCAAGGCATGGGATGGTGATGTCGTCGAGCTGCAGCTCGCGCATCTCGATAACTCTACCGTCGAAGGTCTCTACAAGAAGCACGGCCCACTCGCGCTGATCGGCTCGCGCACAAAGCTGATGCAGCATTGGGCTGATCGGATCGACCACTGGCTCGATGCCAAGAGGGTCATTTCGATCAAGGGAGGCGCGCAGCGCTGAGCGCGCCTATCAGGCTGATTAAGGCTTGGTCACGCCGAAATAGTTGTGCCCACAAGTTCAAGAAGCGATCGCACTATCACCAAGCGCCGACGCCCGATCGTTGTCGTGACAAGTTGGCCTGATCCAATCAACTCATAAAGCTTCGTGCGTCCCAAGCCCGTTACTGTGCAAGCTTCGTCCACCGTGCAGCTGAGTCGCTCCCGAAACGGGACCACTTTCCCGTCGCGATCGTTCGTAGACGAAAGCGAGCTTCTGGGCGGGCTCCGCCCATCCTCTTCCAACAGATCATCCGTCATAGCCTCTCCTTGTCACGAAAGCAGTCGCTTGGTTACAGCGCGCGGGAGACAGATCGGATTAGAAAAACCCAATAGTGAAGGCAGTTCAACGGCTCCGAAAGTTCGCGAACTGAGCTGTGGCAATTTCAATCGAGTTACGTCATGTGCAAATCAAGCTCTAGCAAGCTTCGGCGCACATGGTGAAACTGTTCAACAAGGCGTGAGCGGTCCAAGCGTCATAAACTGCCTGCAGCGGAAGAACGAAACAAGATTGATGCGCGAGGATATTGCCAGCACATCAATCTGCAACAGGATTGTTGCCCGACTTACATCCGGCACTGTATCCCTCAGCCCATCGGCTCGTTACCAAGGTGCCTAGTCACAAGAATCGAGGAACTCACTGGCCAGCGGCGAGATGTTTAGGGACCGATGGCGAATGACGACTCCCTAGTTTCGTTGGCACCACCGGATCAATGAATTGGCAATAGAGCACCTCACAAATCAATAGATTTCTACAACGAATGTGAGGCGTTTGCGATAGCGCGATCCGTGTCCCCGGCGGCTTGCGCGAGCCAGTTTACCAGAACTTTGATGTGTGGATCTCCAATGCGATCCTGGCTCCAACGCACAATGTGAACCTTGTTTGACAGCACATGGGGAGCGTTTGTAAGTGCCGGGACGAGGCGCCCGTCGCTGATTGCATCGGCGACAAGGAGAGAGCGGCCGATGGCAACGCCAGCCCCCTCCACGGCGGCGGTCAGGCAAAGGCCCATGTCCCCCAATAAAAGACCGCGCGGCTCGGTTCGCTTAAGCCCGAGCTTTTCAAGCCAGTAACCCCAACTCCATTCACCCTCAGGGGGATGGCCTTTCTGTATCAACGGAAGATCGAGCAGCGCCGTCGGATCCGACAAAGGCATGCCCTGAGGAAGCAGAGACGGCGCGCAGACTGGAAAGATACGTTCGCGTACAAGCGGTTCTTGCGATGGCGTCGCACGCGACTCTGCGAGAGTAGTCCACAATATCCGCACGTCTAGCGGTGGTTCACCGACAGCCTCGGACTCGACGAGCCGGAAATCGATCTCTATCTTCGAGTTGAAATGGCGAAAGCTTCTCAATCGACGCCCCAACCACCATCCGGCTAACGATGAGCCGGCTCCCAAGCGCAGCGTCTGTCGGGCCGGTCGATTTCTTAAACTGGGCCCAAGACCCGCCATCTCGTTGAGGAGCGGCCCGAGCTCGCTTTCTAACTTTGCCCCGTCATCGCTTAATTCGACCCCCGGATTGCGGCGTATCAGAAGTTGCGTACCGAAGAATTCTTCAAGGCGACGCACCTGATGACTGATTGCACTCTGGGTAACCCCCAGTTCGTCGGCCGCGCGCGTAAACGAGCGATGGCGGGCGACTGCGTCGAACGCGACAAGCGGTCCGAAAGGTGGCATGCGACGGATCATTGGAAACCTCCGGTGGCATGATACAGATTCATGCCGTTTTGAGAAACGATCATTCGCCTCGCCCCGGAGGTGTGCGGCATTAAGGTCGCATGACTATTGCTCCTTCAACGAACGAACATCGGTCACCAAACTTCCATTGTATGCAACTGCAGAAGGCGATGCGGGCTAAGCGGCCTCCAACTGGGACCTCACCCGCCTTTTTCGCGCGTGAGCGTCTTTTGTTCGCCCAATTGAAGCTCACCGCGCCATCGGCTGAGCTGACGGAAATTGCAGTCAGCCTTTCCACGCGAGTTACCGACCAAACCCAGGTGATCAACGTATCCAGTCCGGCGTTGAATATTAGCGCTTCTGCTAGAGCGTCCATTCGCCGACAGATATTGACAACGGCGCTCGTTCGCGACCGGCGCTATTCTGTATGCATCGGCGAAAGTCATGTGCGCAACCGTCCACATGAACATCGCGCCTCCGCTACGCTCACGGCCCCACCAAAAGCCTCTACAAATCGCGTTGACCTGACTGGTAACAATCGCGTGGGGCTTCTCGCAAGGTTGTTCGCTACTGGGGAGAAGGGCCGGCTTGCAAGACAGCAGATGGCGAATGAGCGCTCAATTGGCGACGTACTATCTGGCGTATTCAAAACAGATGACGTTCGAGCTGACCATCTGCGAGTAGAAAATGATTCCTCACCGGGTATCTGGACACGTCACAGTGTACAACCATAAGGTGCGTCATTAAGTTGGAAGGTTTGGACGTCGTCAATGAACATCAGTCTTTCTGCGCGAGAAAAAGAATGCCTCAACTGGGCTGCTCAAGGGAAATCATCGTCAGAGATCGCGGACATTGTGTCGATAAGTGTCCACACCGTTAATTTTCATCTTAAGAACTCGATGAAAAAGCTCGGCGTCAATTCTCGAACGACTGCTTGTCTTCATGCAGTCCGCCTGGGGCTCATTGTTGCGCCGGCGGCCGTGCACGACATGCAGTAGCTAACGTGTCTGCAAGCTAAAATGGGGCGCTTCTCTGACCGGCATCCTACGGAAATCTGCAAAGAATGGCCTGCGAGGGAATGTGGATGGAATTACACATCGCCGCGACACCGCCATGACTTACCACCAGGCATGGCCAGGCAATTCGTCATCTGAAACTCTGATGAGGTGCATATCCTTAGTTGCTTCGGACGCTAAGGGAACAACTTGGCGTCCGAGTACCGGGGGCCGCGGGCCAAACAGCGACGAAATACTCGTCGCTGAAGCAGTACTGCCAACACTCGCATGGCGTTGGGGATTCTTCCGAGTCTGGGTCTGGAAGATTGCACTAACGCGTCCCGATAAATCTTACCCTGACCGAGCCTTACCCTGACTATCGTCATCCATGCAGCTGACTGCCGCTGGGGACGGCAATTCTCGATCCGAAGAATGCCGTCCAATTAGGACAAACACCGCCGCTGAGCCGACCAGGGCAGCGATCGCGGCAATTGCAAAGATCGTGGTAAATACATTGGACCCAGTCAAAATTGAATTGGGCTGTTCCAGCGATGTTCGCAGCACAGCACCGAAGATCGCAATCCCGATAGCGAATCCTCCCTGACGGAGAATTACGCTTATCGCAGAAGCCGCTCCCGCCTGCTCGCGACGTACCGATCCGACAATCCTCGCCGTTAGTTGCGGATTGAGTACACCGTTTGCACACCCCGCGATGGCCATGCCAATAAGGCCTATGACGAGATGCTGCATCTGTGCCGCCGCAGCCAAGACAAAGGCCCCGATCGCGACGATCAGAAGCCCGACACCAAAGAACTCTCGCTTCCACTGCCAGTGCAATTCGAGCGGAAAACATTGGCAATGCAACCATCGGCATCGTTGCAGCGAGCATCAAAACCCACGCTTCGCTAAACGAACGACCCAACCGCTCCTGCAGGAAGGGGGGTAGATAAATCAGCACCGCCCAGTAAGCGACCGACAACGCAACTGGCACGAGACAAAATCCAACAAACGTACGGCTGGAAAACAAATCGAGTTCTATAAGCGGTTGAGTTCCGAAGCGCTGAGTTAACCAGAAGGCAACAAAGAGCGCGACCACCAAGAGAACTGCAAGCCAATTGGGAACTTCGAACGTCGAGATGCGTGGGCCATGGAGTAGGAGCCAGACGACCGAGACAAGTAGTGCACTCAACGTCGCGATGCCGCGCAGATCAATCTTCCGCTTAGTTGGATCGCGAGATTCGTCGATTGCTGCGATCGCGGCGATTGCAATAAATAGGCATATGGGGATGTTGATCAAAAACACCCAATGCCACCCCAATAGGTCGGCGATCAGGCCTCCGCCGGCCGGGCCCAGCGCAGTTGCGGCTCCTGACATTGTTCCTGTCCAGGCGAACGCGCGCGCGCGACTAGTTGCATCCGTATAGCGGTTGCCAATTATTGCGAGCCCAGAGGACATCATAAAGGCCGCACCAACAGCCTGGCCCACGCGGCCAATGATGAGAAGCGGTTGATCTCCTGCAAAGGCACATAGAAGGGACGCGAGAAGGAAGGCGGCATTGCCACAAAGCAACATCATGCGTCTGCCAAAACGGTCAGCGAGAATGCCGGCGGTTAGCAAAAAGGCCGTGAGTGCAATGCTGTAGGAATCCATGACCCAAGCGAAGCCGCCGACATCGAGTGCCAGATCCCGTTTTACGAGGGGCATCACCATAACGATCGCTGTGATATCGAAATTCACGACGAATAAGACCATTCCGACAATCGTAAGAACCAACATGTTCACCAGCGATGTCGCTTCGTCTGCGCGGGCCGAACTTTCCACGGTCACTGTCGTCCCCTATCTGAAGGTGTTACTACATTCGTGTGGGTTACGGAGCACTGGCGGATGAGCGGATCCATCACAGAGCATGTACGTTGTTAGAACTTCCGGAAGGCGGAAGGCGACGCATTCGAAGCGATGGAAGCCTGTTCGGGACGCGAGACAAGTGCACAACAGAATCTGGACTCGAACCGGCTTCAATCGCTGAAACAGCTCAGATCTAGGACGCCTATCTCACAGGAGCGAGGACGGGTGGACGTCTCGCTGCTTTCAGCTTTGGAGTAGGCAACAGGCCTCGTTCGGCAAGATGTCCGAACATTCTTGCAAAGTAGCTGCGGTCGAGTACCGGATATGGCTGCCCGAGTCGTTCTCGGAAGCGTCTAGAATTGTCTACACCGAACCGAGGCCAATCGTGATTATCGACTTTCACGTTGTCAATCATATCGGTCAGAGGCAGGAGAGCATTGTCACTCCCCGAGTCAACCTTTCGGGCGAAGGCCGCGTGCCACTCTTCCCACGACACGAGTGGCGCTTCATATCCAAACTCATCCAAATGACCGAACATGTCTTCCCATTCCAGCGTTTCGGGATGGACAAGATGAAACGTGCGGCCGATCGCATCTTCTTGCAGCGAGAACAACACCACCATCCGTGCGACGTCGTCTACCGCGCCGACCGGATAAGCTGCGCGCCGGCGCGGGGCTAAGCCGAGGTCGACGCACCCCTGAGCAAACTTGGTGAAGAAATCCTCCGGATTGCAAGCCCCGGTGTGCTGATGACAAAGGATGTTACCTGGCCGATAGACCACGACGGGTACGCCCCGTGCAGCGGCTAGACGACAGAGGCCTTCGGCAACCCATTTGCTCTCTGTGTAAGACGATGAATGTCCAACCGGAGGAAAAAGCGGATCTTCTTCGCCAACGAACTTCGCGCCGGCTGCAATTGCTCCCGTGTTGACGAAAAGCGTCGAAACGTAGTGGACGGTCTTGAGACGACGACGAGTCGCCAAGCGCAAAATCTCCTCGGTTCCCAAGACGTTTGCGGTCTTTAGAACCGAATATGGCCGGACGAAATTTACACGTGCTCCGCAGTGATATATTGCGTCGAGACGACCAGCCAGGACCTCGTAGTCTGCGGCGGGCACGCCCAACCTGGGCTTCTCGAGGTCTCCTGGAATGGCGACAAGCCGACCGGGCTTCGGGGCTTGCAACTGGTTGCTTCGTAATGTCTCCAGCAACCGCTGTTCCCCTTCTACCGGATCGGCCGCCCTGACCAGGCAATAGACGGTTGCTTCCGTCTGCTGAAGAAGTTCAGACAACAGGAACGCACCTAGGAATCCCGTAGCGCCGGTGAGCAGAACTGCTGATGCTGGTCCCGGACCGGTGACGGGAAGGCCGGATGCTCGAATTGCCGGATCTAGAACCACTTCCGCGGACAAATCCACGGTGGATCGGGTCCCTGCGGCATCAATCAGTGCAGCTAATTTGCGGATGGTTGGTGAGCCGAAGAAATCCGTCACCTTGATAGGCGCGTCGCTTAGTGCGCGAAGATGTGGCAGCATCTGGGCCGCAAGCAGCGAATGGCCGCCGACGGACTCGAAATGGTCATCAAGACCGATCTCGTTGTAACCTAAATGGCTCCGCCAAATCTCCGCGACAGCTCGCTCGCGTTCGGACATATGTACGTTCGCGATATTATCCACTACATCGATCGGATTGGCTTCGGAAGAGAATGTTCCTTCTGTATGACCTAACTCGTCGGCGCTTGATCCAGGGCCGATAGCTCTGCCACGGTTGATCCAATACCGCTTGCGCTGGAAAGGATAGGTCGGCAGCAATTCGCGGTGCGGCGTGTCAGCCGCGGTCGCGGATTTCCAGTCAACGGCTACGCCAGACTGCCACAACCGGCCGGCTGCACCTAACAGGCTTTCGAAGTCGGTACGCGGATCATTGGGGTGACGCAACGATGGTACTGGCATTCGGGCGCGATTCCAGACGTTGTGCGCTGGCAAGCGTGCAGAGCGTATTGCCGGGTCCAACCTCGAGCAACACCGTGTTCGGTTGAGAGAGCGGTGCGGACCATGGACTCGAATTGAACGGGTGATCGAAGTTGTCGAGCCCAATAGCCAGGATTTGTTGCTTCTTCCGGTCCGATCCAATTCCCGGTGAGGCAGGAGATATAGGGAATTGTCGGCGGCGAAAGGTGATATTCAGCCACAGTCTTCGTGAAATCCTCGAGATAAGGATCAACCAAATAGGAGTGGCTTGCCATTCGCACGGGCAAGACGCGACACGTGATCCCGCGCTGCGCCAGCTTCTCGCTGAGGGCTTCGAGATCGGCGTTGAGTCCAGAGACCAGGACAGAAGTCCAGGGCCATTTACCGCCCCAAAGGATAGCTTATCGCCAAGGAACGGCTTGATCTCAGATGCCGAAAGAGGAACGCCCATCATGCGGCCTTCCGGAATGAGGTCAAAAAGGCGCCCTCTCCTCACGCTTAGGCCTAGCGCATCGGGTAGCGACAAAACTCCGGCCATGCATGCGGCAACATACTCGCCCAGGCTATGACCGAGCATGGCGTCGGGCTTGACTCCCCAAGACTGCCAAAGCCTAGCAAGGGCGTATTCGACGGTGAAGATAGCCGACAGCACGTGCGGCACCGACTCCCGATCCACCTCGACGCCCGGATAACGAGAGGGAAACAGGTAGTGGCGGACGTCCATACCAAGACGCTGCAACACAAGAGAGGCGCATAGATCAACCTGTTTCCGAAATTCAGGTTCAGTTTCATAGATGTCGAGTGTCATGTCAGGGTACTGGGTGCCTACCCCGGGAAACATGAATACGATTCGGGGCTCTGCCCCTTCGGGGGTGACCGCCTGTGCGGGCTCACGCAAGGCGCGCACTGCGCTGGCCGCGTCTGCTGCTACGACGAAGCGTCGCGATTGCAGTTTCGATCGCCCCTCCGAGAGGGTGAAGGCCACGCTCGCAAGGTTCTGATCGGGATGTTCATCGATGTGGTTGGCGAGACGCGCTGCCACCGCATCGACTGCCTTCTTATCGCGCCCGGATAATACGAGTAATTCGTGCGTTCGGCGGCGCTCGGCGACATCGGCTCTTGGGGGCGCTTCTTCGAGAATAATATGGGCATTCGTGCCGCCTACAGCAAACGCGCTGACAGCAGCTCGGCGCGGCACATCAACAGAATTCCATTCCTGGGGTTCTGTTGGCACATAGAAGGGAGAGGTATCGAGCTTGAGTTCGCGGTTCGGCTCTACAAAATTCGCCTGTGGCGGGATACATTTTCGCTCGAGTGCCAACACCGCCCGGATTAGTCCAGCCGCCCCGGCTGCGGCATCGAGGTGCCCGATATTGGCCTTTACCGAACCCAGAGCGCAGAAATTCCGGCGTTTCGTGTGGAGGCGAAAGGCATCCGTCAATGCCGACACCTCGATGGGATCTCCGAGACGCGTGCCAGTCCCGTGCGCCTCCACATATCCGATTGTGTCTGGGTCTACCGCGGCCATGGTGTGCGCCGCGATGATCGCCCGCATCTGCCCCTCCGGGTTAGGTGCTGCGAAGCTGACCTTGTTACGTCCGTCATTGTTGATTGCCGTTGCTCGGATTACCGCCCGGATGTTGTCGCCATCGGCGATCGCGTCGCTCAGCCGCTTCAATGCGACAATTGCGCAGCCCTCACCCGGAACCACTCCGTTGGCAGCAGCATCGAACGGTCGACAACGGCCATCCGGCGAAAACATCGCCCCTTCCGGCGCCAAGTAGCCGGCGCTTAACGGCACTCGTATGGTAACGCCCCCTGCCAGCGCGATATCGCAATCGTGAGAAAGCAGCGCCTGACATGCCAAATGCGTTGCGACCAGCGAGGTCGAGCAGGCAGTCTGGACGGTGATGGCCGGACCTCGAAGATTGAACTGATAGGCCACCTGCCCCGTGATGAAGTCCTTGTCGTTGTAACGCCACGCGTAATGGACCAGAGGCGACCGTGCGAATTCCTCGTTGGTATAAAGGTTGAAGATGTAGCGGTTCACGTAGCAGCCGCCATAGACGCCGATCATTCCTTCGAATCGGTGAGGGTCATAACCAGAGTCCTCAAGCGCCTCCCAAGCGCATTCCAGGAACATCCGATGCTGCGGATCAAGCATCGTCGCCTCGCTCCGGCTGATGCCAAAGAATTCCGCGTCGAATTGGTCGGCATCGGTGAGGACTGCCGCGGCTGGAACATAGGCGGGATCACTATAAAGCTGGCGCGGAACTCCGGCACCCTCCAATTGGGCGGGGTTGAACCATGCCACCGATTCAACCTTTCCGTAAATGTTGCGCCAAAGTTCGTCGGTGGTCCGCGCTCCGGGGACGCGCACTGTCATGCCGACGATTGCAATCGCCTCTATATCCTCGTAGCTCACGCTGATTCTCCTGTAGTACCGATCCGTGTTCGTCGGCCGCGTGAAGCGGCGAGGCGGCGCGCCGCCGCTTCCGCAGCGCGAGACGCCGCGCTGTCATTGGCCTCTTGTGGTTGAGCGCGCGCCGCGAATAGGCCCGCGAGTTTCGCGACCGTCGGGTAGCGGAATAAATCAACGAGAGAGATGTCCCCGACGCGGTCGAGTAGCAGACTCCGAGCGCCAACAATCAGTACGGAATTTCCACCAAGGCTAAAGAAGTTGTCGTTCCGACCGACTCTATCGATGTCTAGAACCTCTCGCCAAATCGCTGCGATCTTCTCCTCGAGATCGCCAAGCGGTGCTATATCCCCCTCGTTAACATCGTGACGCACGACCGGATTTGGGAGCGCCTGCCGGTTGATCTTTCCGTTGGGCGTCTGCGGCAGGGCGTCAATCCAGACAAAGTCCGACGGGACCATGTAGTCCGGTAAGGTGCGTGAACAGAGAATGCGCAACTCAGCAACAGTTGGGGGCGCACGCCCGGTAACAATCTCGCCGTAGGCAACAATTCGCCGTCCATCGCCGTCTCCACGCACGTCACAGACGACACGCTTAACCGCTTCGTGAGCACCGATCGCAGCTTCGATTTCTCCCAACTCGATGCGCCGGCCTCGCAGCTTGACTTGTTGGTCAACTCTTCCGAGGAACTCCAGGTCCCCGGATGGGCGCCATCGGACCAAATCACCCGTGTGATAGAGGCGCCCATCGCCGTCGGCTGAGAGATGGCCTGGTGTGAACCGTTCGCTCGTTAGTTCGGGCCGGGCATGATAACCGTCAGCAACGGCTCCGCCTCCGATCATCAATTGACCCGCTACGCCGATAGGAACTGGCCGCATCGCGGCATCGACGACATAGGCGCGATAGCCTGGCAGCGGTCGGCCAATCTTTGGCGCTTGACCGGGTGACACAGCGCAAGAGGTTGCCCACACGGTCGCCTCAGTCGGCCCATACATGTTGTGAACTGTGCCACCAACGGCATTAGCAAGGGCAGAAGCCAAATCCGGCGGTAGTGCTTCGCCGCCGACTAGGAGTCGGTGCAGATGTTGCATCTGAGCGCCCGAGTCGCGCTCCGCTAAGAGCATGCTTGCAAGGGTGGGGGTGCACTGGATGTGACTGACGCCATGACGTCGCATATCGTCGACAACACTGCTGTCACCTTGGTACGCCGCCTTGTCTGCCGCTCGTTTGTTCAGGTACAATTCTCTAACTGAGGCCAAATCTGACAGGGCCTCTAGGACGATCTTATCGTCGATTCCGAAATCGATCAGGCACCCGACTTCGTCGACACCGATCTCGGACAGCCTTGCCACGGTCGTCGCGGCGTCGCCGATCGAGCCGAGGAGTCCATATTCCTTAAAGAAGCGCTCGAACCCAAGGTCGAGCAGACCCTCCAATTCCTGCTCTGGGAGGTCTCGTATATTGACCCCACGTGCAACGCCCAAACCCGCCATCAGATCATATGAAGACCGGATGTAGTCTTTGAGTGGTTGGCGCACCAAGTCCTTAACTCGGTGCACGTCATTACCCACGAAGGTATGTACCATCAGGGTGACATGTCCACGCCCCGGCCGGCCGCTCCGGCTCCATGCATCTCGATAGAGCGCAATTTTCCCGGCAAGTTCATCCAGACTCTGACCGATTAAATGGGTGAGAACTCCGGCGCCGGCTTCACCTGCAGCGATAAACGTTTCGGGGTGACGCGAGCTCGTCAACCAGATTGGCAGTTCGGCCTGAATCGGCCGCGGGTATACGGAAACGTCAATCTCCTTACCAACACCGTTCCGCCGACGTACCGTCCCGCCCTTCCACAACTTTCGAACCTCTCCAATACTGTGGAGCATCTTCTGCTTTCGGCCTTCGTATTGATCGCTGGCGAGCACGAAGTCATCGGGCTGCCAACCCGACGCAAAGGCTACGCCAATACGGCCGCCGGATAGATTGTCCACGAGCGACCATTCTTCGGCGACACGTAAGGGGTCGTGGAGTGGCAGCACGACGCTTCCCGCGCGAATGCTGATCCGCTGAGTTGTGGCGGCCAACGCCGCCGACAGGACGGACGGATTCGGATAGAGTCCACCGAAGGCGTGGAAGTGGCGCTCCGGAGTCCATATGGCGGTGAAGCCGTTTTGGTCTGCGAATTTGGCAGCATCGAACAACAGACGATAACGATCGGCTTTGATATCCTGGTCAGACGTGGCATTGCCGAAAAAGAAGAGACTGAATTCCATCGACCGCTCCGAAGCGGAAGCCGGACGTGCAGGCAACGGTGGCGAGGACGTAGACCTTTGGAGCTTTTGATCGGCTCGGATCACCACCCGAAAGCCTTTTGTCAATGTCCAGAAAATCTCCAGTACTGAGATGTCAAAAGAGATACTTGTAACCGCGAGCCACGTGCCTGGCGCGTCGCCGCCGAATTGGGAATCCATCGCCGTGAGGAATGTCGCGAGGTTTCCATGTGTGACGCGAACGCCCTTTGGTCGTCCTGTCGAACCGGAGGTGTAAATCAGATAGGCGAGGTGTGCCGAAGCGGTCTTGACGGGCTTTAGTTCGACGCTCGAATTCATGACCGCATCGACCGGGACCACGCTGGCTCCTAGGGAACGAGCCGCAGAAAGCATTGATACCGTCGAAACGACGATCGCGGCTCCTGAATCGGAAATCATAAAGGACAAGCGGTCGCTCGGGTATTCAGGATCGAGGGGCAGGTACGCGGCGCCAGCCTTTAGAATTCCGAGCAACGCGACGACCGTTTGAACGGAGCGTCCCATGTAAACGCCGACCACGGAGTCCGGACCAACGCCGAGAGATTGCAGGTGTACTGCCAAGGCGTTCGCAGCCTCGTCGAGTTCTCGATATGACATCGTACGCACAGCATCGACGACGGCCGGAGCACTTGGAGTACGCTCGACCTGAGCCAAAATGCGTTCGTGAACGAGATGGCGATTTTCCACCTCAACTGTGCCGTAGGCCCACTCTGTGAGGAGAAGATCACGCTCGGTCGCCGGTAAAATCTCCAGAAGTGCAAGATCGACTTCCGGGCGGCTAACGCCTTCGCTGAGCATAGTTACGAAGTGCCCGACGATACGGCTTGCCGTCGCTTCGTCGAATAGAACCGTCGAATAGGCGAGTCGAACAATGAGTGACGAGCCTTTACGGATAACGTTCAGTGCGAGATCTCCATGGGCCGCACCGCCCAGACCCATGGGTCGAAGTCCATCGCCCGTCGCTTCGTCCTCTATCAGATCAGGTTGGTCTTGCAAAAATGCGAAGAATGCCTGGCAAACCGCGCCGTGTGCGGCATCGGAATCAGGCCGCAAAACCTCGACGAGGTCCGCAAACGGCATTCGGTGTTCTTCATCGCGGATCACCTCTGCCGTCAGGCGGTTGGTGAACTCCGAAAAGCAGCGCGACATTGAGACCGCAGGCCGCACCACGACGACATCCGTGAAGACGCCACCGTTCGATTGAATTAAAGCGCCCTGCTTCCGCGGGAACAACGTGCCAATTGCGATATCCGTATCGCGATTGTATCGCTGTAGAACCAAGGCGAAAGCCGCGAGACAAGTCGTCTGCACGGACGTGTTCTGTCTCCTGCCAAACGCGGTGACGCGAGCTTCCAGTTCAGAGGGAAGGGTTTTCGTGATGCTTGCGTATCCAGTGTTTACTTTTGGCGCACGAGGCCTGTCTTCTGGCAGGTCGATGCACGGGGCGAGGCCTGCTAGGCGCTCGCGCCAGTAGGTAATCAAGTTGGCTCCGCTGTGGTTCAAATACGTGCGAGATGTGCCACTCGGCAGAAACGAAGATCTCTTCACGGCCGGCTGGCGTCTTCCAGCCTTGCGCGTCTATCTGTACGAGCGCTCCGGAAGGTGAGCGCAGCCAAACATGGCCAATCGCTCCGGGCGCGACTGGTTCGCCGACTCTGTCGGCAATAACCAACAATGCATCGCCGTTAGCTTCGTGAATCGCGACCAACGGGTCGGCATCCGCTGCGCTGATCGGCAGAAACACGGGTGTTCTGTCCCACTGCCGTGAGTGCGACAAGGGTGCTGTGGCTTGCCGCGTGTGCAGCGACCGCAGCAGAATGTGCGGGATTAAGCCCGGTGCCGTGGACTATAATCCCGTCCGTGGCCCTCAGTAGATCTGGGATCGCAGCCAGTAGGGTATCCGCCGTAGCCGGCGTCAAAAAGATGGACATGCTTCCATGCGCATCCGTCCCAGAAGAGAACGTCTTAACGAGTGCCGCCAAAGAACTCGTTCGCGGCTGGCATCAAATGGGTGACGGAGCCAAAAAGTAATCCGGCCCAGAGCTCCGCCAGGAACTCTTTTGATTGACTATCCGAGAACAGTGCAATTCGCGTCGGATGGAAGCGGTGTTGCTCCAAGCCGTGAACAAAGGTCACAATTGGATCCGCGACGATCGCCTTGCTTGATCCGACCGCCAAAACCTTGTCGGATTGTGGTAGCCCTGCTTCGATGTGGGGGGCGCCATCCAACAGCTCGATGTTGTCCCAATCGTCTACGCCGATGACCGACGAGGATGGAAAGCTCGCCAGTAAGGTTCGTTCGGTGAGAACGATCTTTCCGGAGGTCGCCGCAACAAGATCGCGTCGCCACATCGAGGGCGACAGCACTGAGCTACTCCGCCCCGACAAGGCTGCGGCGATGATCGCAACCACGAGATGATGACTTCGACCAGCGACAATGGCAATTTCCTGCCCGTTCTGGGCAACTGCCAAAACACGATCAGCGATTGCGCTGGCTCTCTCCTTAAGCGTGCGATTCGTAAGGGCAATATCTTCGCATCGGAGCGCGATCGTTTCAGGGCTCTTCTCGATGCGTCTCAACCACAAGGATGACAATGTCCGCCTAGGCGCCTCATCCCACGAAGCCGAGAGCAGCGCCGGCGACTCTGGTCCTCTATCATGCGAGCGCGCTTGTCCGGCAATAGCGCAATCAACTCCAGCCGGTTGCAAGTGGTCTGTCATGACAGCCTCACGACGTCTTGCGGTGAGGAAGAAACGTCCACACGGCCGAGCAATCGTAAGGACCTGCGGGCGACAGCACGAGGGACGACTCGGGTCCGAAGTCAAAGCGGCGGCCAGGTGCCGGTCTGGCCATCTTTATCGTCAGCTCCACGGCTCCTTCTCGTGGGGACTCATCCGCGAGGAAGACAAATTCGGCATCTATTCCACGCACACGGATGCCGGATTCCATGATCGACACTTCATATCCCAAGGTCGAGAGGATGGCCGACGCCCGTTCGATTCGAGCGGGACGCAGTCGGACAGTCACAACGGCAATGTCTTCCATAATATGGTCAGGCGTATGCGACCGGCCGAGGGCTGCGTTGAAACGTTCCGACCGATCCTGCCGACCACCAGGCCCGGCCTTCGCACCGATTTCTGCCAAGAAGCCGGGTTGCATTTCATGCAGGAATAGAGCGACCGGGCTGATCCCGCCCAGTTCGGGTCTGGTGAATTCGTACCAAGGGCTTTGGTTCCGGCCGCCATCAGCCGTTGGCGTAACCCGTTGCACAATCTCGCTGCTAAACGGAATTCCCGCCGAATGAAGTTCTCGATGGGCTCCTGTCATTTCGCCCGGGTGATCAAAGCTGAGCACAATGCCAGCACAGTGCTCAATAAACGTATCGTTGCCTCCGAATCGGTCGAGAAATATCTCGACAACTGTATTTTTGCCGTAGACTCGCGTTGCGGTGTAAGACGACAGCAGTGAGCTCTCTGAAGAGCGCGTTGCAAATCGACTGAACTGTTCACCGCGAAGGAATTCGCATTCGTTGATCAGTTTCAACGCTTCGGCGCCCACCGTCAGAAAGACGTGATCTAAATGCGGAGGAGTGGCAAATGCCACGTCACGGTTGTCGATCTTATTGTTGCGATGTTGAGTCATTGCGTGGGCACCATTCCTTCAAGAGATCGTTGCGTTGCTTCGGATTCACTGCAGCGATCCGATCTCTGTCGATCGGAGCACGCGTGGACGCCGTCATGCGCGATGACACATGTGCGCCTCGAGTCCATCAAATGTTGGAACAAGGACAAAGCCGGTTGGCGCAGTTAGTGCGCAAAAGATGCGAACCGGCGGCCCCTTGCCAAGGTCAATCGTGTGAACCGGCATTCGCGCATAGTTCGTTGAGACGATGTCCGCTTGATTGTTGAATATATAACTATCTGGAGCGCTCAGCTCGATCCGATCATTCCGGATATGAATAGCCGATGACAGATAGTCCGGATTTCGCACGCTAGCCACTGCCTCGTGTATTCTCCTCGCGGTGTCACGTGCCGCTGACGGCGAGTTGATCACGTCTGCAACGGGCACGATCGACTCCAAAAACGCATTGCCAATAAACGTGCGCGCAATATTTGGATGTACATCCCGCACGTTTACCGGAACACGAAGACGGAGCGCCGTAGCACCCCTCAGGAGTGTTGGACCGTAACGGTGAAACAAAAACGCGGTCAGTGCTTCGTTGAGTGTCGGCACGAACTGATCTGTCGCAAGCTCGGCGCGCAACGAATCCAAGAACTCCCTTCCGAAAGCCTTTACGCTAAACGCACGCTTCACGCGGAAGTCTTGTTGTCGGGATGCGACCTGTGATGCCGGCGCATTAGAACGGATTATGTGGTCTAGCTGTTGTTCGGCGGACAAACGAGACTGAGGCGCAGCTGCCAACTGCTCGAGCAAATACGACATAAAGAGATAGAACGAATAACCATCGCCGACCGCGTGCGACATGCTCAATCCAATCACAGCTCCGCCCGTCACGGGGGTCAGAGTTGCGGTGAAAATCGGATCTCCTGGCCCCAGATCCAGCCCAGTTACGAAAAGTGGAAGGTGGTTCGCAGTAACTGAATCGGGGTCCCAGTCTACTGGCGATCGTACTATCAAGCGTTGCGGGCGCTGCAGCGGTACCAGCTCAGACGATCCACGGTGCGATCGAGCGAGTGCGGTCGCAAATTGCGGAAATCTTTCGAATGCCCGACCAAGTGCGAAGTTGAACCGCTCGATGTCGGGCACGTATCTTTAACTGAGCACACGAATGACCGACGGTGCCAAGCCGAACGACTGGTCATAAGTGGAGAGCGAGATCGGAGCCGGGCAACTGATCATCGCCACTTCCCTCAATATGCCGCCGTTCGATTTCGCGTTGGCCCGCGCCGAGTGAGCACACGCGCCTGCGCACTGAATGCGGTTGCGCCACTTCACAACAAGCGGCACTGGGCCGCGCTTTCGTTTCAAGCACAGAATGTTTTGCGCTCGCAACTACCACCCTAAGTAGGTACGGCGAAGAATTTCTCGAAGCACACTCGCGCTCGGACAATTTCTCCAATCGATACACACGATTGTCACCTGCGACGTGCCTGCCATTGATGCCGCAGTCCAGCTCAGGAAATGTGAGCGGCGGTCGGTAGGTGCATAAATGGCAACTTGGCAAATCGCTCGCGCTCCGCTTAGCGGAAGATAAATATTGGCGGCGCGAGCAAGCCGCGAAAGTTAAGTCAACAGCAGTTTGATAGCCTCATTCTCGCCCCGGCTCTATCCACATCGTCATTGCGAGCGCAGCGAAGCAATCCAGGAATGCATCCGCGGAGATAGTCTGGATTGCTTCGTCGCAAGAGCTCCTTGCAATGACGAGGAGGAGAGACTACGCGTCCGGCACCGCCGCGACGCGTTCGACTTCGCCGTGCCAGTACCTATATCCTGTGGCAATTGATGTGATGCAGCGGACAGCTTCGATGGCCAGGAGACGCACGACGGATATTGACGCCGACGACCTGCCCCGCTTCTTCGTCTGGGTCCGGGGCCTCGACGGCCCCGAGCCGCAGAAATGGATGACGATGGATTTCGGCGTCGGCGATTGGAAGCGGCCGCTCGTGCTGGCTGATCTGGAACTGCCGGAGGACGAACGGCATCTATCCCTGTCGGTGCTGGCCCTGCGCTATCCACCGCCGCGGGATGATCTTTCGTGAGCCGGGCTAGGGTCATAAACGTCGGCGCCGCAAGGCAAAGCGGAAGTCACCCCGCTTGAGCGCGCTCGGCGGCTTGTGACCCGTAGCGGACTTGGCGGTCTGGGCATACACGATCAAAATGTTTATGGGGACGCTGGATCAAATACACAGATTGACCGCGGTGCGAATGGCTGATCAACTCCGACTCGCGACCCTACATCGGACAGACTCAATCGAGCGGCACACCTTTGATTTCGTCGTCAATGGCGTGTCCCTCTTTAGAGCTACTCAGGCGTCCACCTCCGACATGTGTGGGTGCCCTTCGGATCCTCGTTTCAATGAATATGCTGACGTCCGAGGTGCGCATTGGAGGCGGCCACCGTGCCGTTTTGTTCAGTTGCCCCGAATGTGGTGATTTCGCTTGCGCGGGCCATCACGGTTTTTGTCTCGCGTCGAGATGATGCTTCCGTGCAGTGGTCCGACTTTGCATACGAGAATGGGTTTCGAACCCGAAACGAAGATTACCGACGTAGGACCGTTCGCTTTTAGTTGGTCCGCGTATCTAGCGGCGCTCTCCCGCGCAACCGCCGGTTAAGTCAGCTTTTGGCCCCGAAGCTGCCATGGCTCGATGCTGGTCCAAGTGTCGGCTGTTGGGTGTAGAACCGAAAGGCCTCACAACGGCGCAGACCGCCGGTTCCGACACTTAGCGGACCTTAGGCCGCCGCGCCGCGTCCAGAACGGTTCTGCCTGCATCATCTGTGCGGGAAGTTAGGCTGAATATGCTAGCCTTCATCGGACGCTCTAGGACCGACGCGATGAATTGGACAGCTTCGTTGGTGTCACACACTTGGCCGGAGGTCGCGCTATGCCGTTCGGTTGTAGGATCGTTGTGGGAATCTTGCTCCTCGTGGGCACTTCCGTATCGGGCGGCGAGTTGCAGGTAAATGGATCTGCCGATTTCTTCTCGATAGGCGTTTGGTTGCAATCGCCGACTCGCGCTGTCAATTACAAGGCAATCGGGATCAATACCTTTGTGGGATTGCCCGAAGGCCCCACTGAAGAGCAACTCGCCGCATTGGCGCGGCAGCACATGTTCGCCGTTGCCGGCCAAAACGACCTTGCGCTGGAATCGGTCAACCGCCACGTTATCAAAGCGTGGATGCAAGAAGACGAACCGGACAATGCTCAACCGATCGGGCCAAGGCTGCACGGAACATGCGTCCCAGCAATTGAAGTCGCTCGGCGCACGCAAGAGATGAAAGCGCGGGATCCAACGCGACCGGTGATGATCAATTTCGGACAGGGTGTGGCCAACGAATTCTGGCGCGGTCGTGGCAGCTGCAACGGTGATCAGGGTTACTACGATATTGCGATCCAGGGGGCGGACATCTTGTCGTACGACATCTATCCAGTGGGATCCACTACTCCTCAAGTTAAAGGAAGGCTGGAATATGTTGCACGTGGCGTCACTAATCTCGCGAAGCGGGCTGCCGATGGGCAAAGCGTATGGATGGCAATCGAGACGACAGCACTAGATCCGACCCGTCGACCGACTGCGGCGGAGGTTCGGGCGGAGATCTGGATGGCATTGATTCATGGCGCGACGGGAATTTTTTATTTCGTGCATGAGTTTAAACCAACCTTCCGGGAAGACGCCATCTTCCGCTACCCCGATATCGTGGAGGAGGTCACGAGAACGAACCAGTTGATCCGGTCTCTCTCGCCAGCGTTGAAGAGCCCAAGCGTATCCGGGGCTGTATCCGTAAGCTCGCAGGTCCCGATTGCAACCATGGTGAAGGTGTACGAGGGCGATACGTATGTCTTTGCCATCGCGATGCAGAACTCACCGTCGATAGCGCGGATCACGGTCAATAACGTTCACCAGACCACCGCTCGTGTCATCGGCGAGGATCGTAGCGTATCCCTCGCGCAAGGTTCTTTCGAGGACCAATTTGAAGGCTACGGCGTACATCTTTATCACATTCGATAGCACGCCATTCCGGAGCGAACGGGATTTCGCCGCCCAAGCTGCGGCTTCCGGATCTGGCCCAACTCGGACGTCTGGTTGGCTGCCGTAACGGGTCGGTGTCAGAGGCGGAGCGGACCTCCATCCGCGCCCTGAGTGCAGCGCGGATTATGAGCACGCGCTCTGGCCTGGGCGCAAGCCACGACCGTCTGTCCGCGCCTGGCGCGGGCCTGTGTCATGATCGCCCCCATGATTATGGGTGTCACGGCGTCCGTGCTGCGGTTAGACTTGCCTCGCGCCGCGGGGACACGCGGGTCGCGGGACGATGAACATGAGCGAACAGGGCGAGACTGGTGAGGCCATCACCATCCTCCTCGTCGAGGACGACGCGCCGACTTGCTGGCGGCTCCAGGACGCGCTGGTCAAGGCCGGCTATGAGGTGCGTAGCGCCGGCACGCTCGCAGAGGCCCGCTCTGCGCTCGGCGAAGGCACGCCGCGCGTGCTGCTCACCGATCTCAGGCTGCCCGACGGCCATGGCATCGAGCTGATTCGCGAAACCCGGCAGCGCTTTCCCGATACCGAGATCATGGTGATCTCCGCGCTCGGCGACGAGGAAAGCGTGATCTCGGCGATCACGGTCGGCGCCACCGGCTATCTGCTCAAGGATGCCTTCCCGACCGATATCGCCACCACCGTACGTGATCTGGTCGCCGGCCATTCGCCGATCTCGGCCTCGATCGCCCGTTTCATCGTCCGGCGTACGCAGAGTTCGGCGGAGCCCTCGCCCGGCCCCGTGCTCAACACGGCCAAGCTGACCCCGCGGGAGATCGACATCCTCTGGGGCATCGCCAAAGGCTTCAGCTATGCCGAGATCGCGAGCCATCTCGGCCTGTCCAGGCAGACCGTGCCCGGCCACATCAAGAACATCTATCGCAAGCTCGAGGTGCACACCCGCAGCGAGGCCGTGTTCGAAGCCGTGCAGCAGGGCCTGATCAAGCTGTGAGCGAGGTTGCGGCGAGGACAACAACGCGCCCGCGGCGCCGGCTGATCGTGTCGCGCCTCGTGCCTTATCTACTGCTCCAGGCCCTGATCGTCATCGTCACCATCCTTGGGCTCCGGCTGCTGCAACCCGGCGATCCCGAAGACTTCGCGCTGAACGATTTTTCGGCGCGCGAGGACCGCATGATGCGTGCGGTGACGCTGCCGCACTTCACCGCATCGCGCTATTCGCTGGCCGACCCGCCGCTCTACACCGCCGCCTTCACATTCCGGCCCAGCAATGCGGGATCGGGATGGTCGGTGTATCTGCCGCGCTTCAGCAACGCGGTGGAGGTCGCCGTCAACGGCGTCGTGGTGCTGGATTCCCGGCGTGACGCCAATGCCAACCGGCCAGACCGCAACACGCCGCAGATCGCGGCGATTCCGTCCTCGCTGCTGCGCGACGGCGCCAACGATATCACGGTGCGGCTGTTCGTATGGGGGCCGCTGAAGGGCTTCCTCGATACCGTCTATGTCGGGCCGGACGCCGGCTTGCGTCCCGCCTACGAGACGCGCACGCTGCTGTTCGTCACGCTGCCCGTCGTGTTCTCCGCCTGGCAATCGATTCTCGCGGTCATCCTTGCGATCATGTGGCTGATGCGGCGCCACGAGCCGGTTTACGGCGTGCTGGCGGCGGCGATGGTGCTCGGCGTGGTGCAGGCGTTCGTGCCGCCGCCGGTGCCGCCGGCCACCACGTCGCGGCTCGCCGCCGTGCTGCTGGCATCAGCACCGATCGAGAGCGCGCTGATCGTCGTGTTCGGCATGCTGTTCTTCGGCTGGCGCTGGCCACGCTACGGCACGCTGCTGTTCGTGCCGGGCCTCGTCGTGTTCGTGGTCGGGCTGATCGGGGGCCCGCCGCTGCCACGCATTCTCTTTCTGGTGCTCGGCATTCCCACGGTCGGGCTTTGCTTGTTCCTGATGGCCTGCGTGACCGCAGCCGCGGTGGTCCGGCGGCAGGACGCGGCAAGCTTCACGATCGGCTGCGCCGTGACCATCGTGCTGGTCTGCTGGGTCCAGGATATGCTCACGGTGTTGGAGATCGCGACCAACGATCGCATCTTCGTCTCGCGCCTGTCCTATTCGGCGATGCTGGTCGCGATCGGCGCCGGGCTGACCTGGCGCTTCGCGCGCGCGCTGAACCAGGTCGACAGCTTTGCCGGCCAGCTCGTTGCACGGGTGGGCGAGGCCGAGGAACGGCTGAAGGCGAGCTTTGCCCGCGAAGAGGCGCGCGCCCGCGCCGCTGCGCTCGCCAATGAGCGCACGCGGCTGATGCGGGACCTGCATGACGGACTCGGCGGCCAGCTCGTCAGCATCGTCGCGCTCTCCGAGCGCGGCCATGAGGGCGCGACCATCACGGAGGCCGCTCGCGCAGCACTGAAGGATCTGCGCCTCGTCATCGATTCCATGGACGACATCGGCGGCGACCTGATGCTCGCGCTCGGCTCCTGGCGCGAGCGCGCGACGGCGCAATTGCGGCCGCACGACATCGCGCTCGACTGGCGCGTGGCAACGCCGCAGGGCCTGCCGCTGCATCCCGAATTGCGGCCATGGCACGTCATCCAGATCGTCCGCATCCTCGACGAGGCCGTGACCAACGCCGTCAAGCACGCAGAGGCGCGCCACATCGCGGTCAGCATCGAGACGCTCGACGACGATCACGGGCCGTATGGCGTGATCAGCGTGACGGACGACGGCAAGGGCTTTGCCCTCGCCGGCAATTGCGCGAGCGCCGGCCAGACCGCGCGGGGCTTGCGCAACATGAGGAGCCGCGCCGCACGGTGCGGCGCGGTGCTCGACCTGAGCTCGGATGCCTCAGGCACGTGCGTGCGGCTGCAATTGCCGCAGTGTTTTCCCGACAGCGATGCGGCTGCGGGCTGAAAAGCCCCCTCCCCGAACGTGTGGGGCGCACGGAGAGAGGGGACGGGCCGGGTCCTCTGCGGAGGACGGGGGGTGTTCGTCCGCAGGGGCTCCGTTGGCCCGAAGCAATGCAATCAAATCAATCGAATGGAATATCAGCGCACGCCGACGCGGTTGACCGGGCCGCCGCGATTCATCGGCGTACCTGCGCGCACACCGACACCGGGCGCGCCGACACCGGGTGTCGCGACCGCGGCCCGCGCAACCGGAGCTCCCGGCGCGACCACCACTGCCGCAGTCGGCCGCACCACGCAGCCCTTGGGCACGCCGACCGTCTTGCAATAGACCACGGCCTGCGCCGGGCTCGTGCCCAGCGACACCATCGCCGCACCCGCCAGCGCCATGATCGTCAGCCCGGCGCTCAGCGCTCCCGCTCTCTTCGACATCTTGCTCTCCTGCTTCCCGTTCGGCGTCCCGGTGCAATCACCGGGTTTCGCAGCCGAGGTGCAGCCTGAATGGCAAAAGACCGGGCACGGATACATGCCATGAAGATGGGGGTGCCGCGGCAGGAGGGCGCACCCGGTGCCATGAACATGGCATGGACTTGCGCCCGGCCTTCGCGAGATCGTCCGGCCCGCTTGATCCCAGGCGGGACCAACGACAATCCCAAAGAGGTGTTTTATGAAGATTTCGGTTCTTGCCGCGCTGCTGCTCGCCGCCACCGCCATGTCCGCCGCCGCGCAATCCGGTCCGACGCCGCAGGAGCAGATGGCCTGCCGCGGCGATGCCAGCAAATTCTGCGCCGAACATATCGGCAAGCCGCCGGAGATGAATGCCTGCCTGCGCCAGAACAAGACCAAGCTCTCCGACTCCTGCCGCAAGGTCGTGGAATCTCACGGCGGCTGAGCCGGTCCTCAAGTCCGGGAGCGCTTCAGCGGAGCGAACCCGGACTCTGTTTTGCCGATCATGCTTTAGTCGTCGTCGGGCCCGAACAGCCTGATCTGCGGGAAGCCGCTGCGTGGGCGGCTTGCGATATCGCGGGCATCGGAGTCTTCTCGGATGTTGCGCGCGACGTCGTCCCAATCGGTGCGGTCGCGCGGGCCGCGCATCTCGCGGGACTCGTAATAGTGGCGGCGCTCGGCCCAGCGTTCGCGGCGCTCCATCCGGCGCCGTTCGGACGCGGCGCGCTTCACGTCGGAATCCCGTGCCTTGGCATAGGCGTTGTCCGGCGAAGCGGCCGGCTCTGTCGACGCCTGCTGCTCTGCAGGCCTGGGCGCGGCTGGTGCCGGCTTGGACTGTTCCTTGGACTGCTCGACCGCGGCTGCTTGCGACGGCCGCGGTGCTGGCGGTTCAGCGGTCGCTTGAGTGGTCCGCGTATCGGGCTTGGCGGGTTCAGACTTTGCCTCGGCCTGCGCCGGCGCGGCAATGATCGCGCCAAAAGCCTGCGAACCGGTGAGATAATTCACGCGCTCGGACGGTGCGTTCATCGCCGCCGCTGTGCCAGCGGCGTCGGCGCGCTTGCTGGTGTCCGGCCCCTGCTTGGGCGCGATCGGATTCATGATGTTGCCGGCGACGATGCCGCCGCCGAGACCAATGGCGATGGCCGCGACAATGGTTCCGGCACCGACGAAATAGGCTGTCGAGGCGCGCATTGATCCACTCCCTCTTTGGGGCGAGCAACGCACGTTGATTGCCGGATGTTCCTGATGCGGCGGCAGTTCCCAAAGGAACTGTCAGATCTGCTGCGCGACCTTCTCCAGCCCGATGATGCGGGCGAGCTTGCGCACTTCCTCTTTCTGGTCGTCACGCAGCTGGAACAGCAGCGGCATCGCGGCCGACTTCAACTGCTGAACCTCGTCGCAATTCGGATCGATCGGCACGCCCGGCGCGTTCGGATTGGAGAGCTTGTTTGCCGAAATCTTGCGGACAACGTTGCGGAGCGCCGTCTCGACCGAGGGCCAATAATATTCCTGCGACGACGAGAGTTTCAGGCGATCCCTGATGCCCGCGATCTGTGCGTCGGACAGCAGCGCATAGGATTTCTGCGGCTGCGGCTTGGCCACGACCTTCGGCTTGGCCGGGACTTCGACGGCGGGGACTTCCGCGGCGGCAGGCGCCTCGTGCGAACTGGCCTTCGGCATCGGAAAATCGGAAGGCGTGGCGGCGGCAAAGGCCTGGCGAAGCGGCTCGGTCAGCACCGGCGTCTGAGCGAGCTTGTCGGCGGCGACCTGCACCGGCTCGATTGCGGCCGAGGCAAGCGCCAGCGTCGGAACCAGACGGTCGGCCTTGGCGGCACGGTTGGTCGCGAGCGGTTTGGCCGCAGGTGCCTGCGTGATCATCTCCGCGCTGACACTGGGCACGCTGTCGCGGCCGAGAATGGCGGTCGTCGCAGCGCCAAGGACGAGAAAACAGGTCAGCGCGACGATGGTGATGGCTTTGGACAAACGTCTCTCCGCGCCCAACTTTCAAGTCCACGTGATCACTGCCCGGAAACTGGGCGATAATTAAGGCTTAACCGTGCAATTGCGGCGGCAATCGCGCGGACTGCGGCGACATCGCCTGAAAAGCTCAACGAAATCAGGCAGCTGCCGCCAGTTCGTAGGCATCCTGGATGTCGGCCACGATCTCCGAGGCCTCCCAGACCGCGCGCGGCTCGACCGATTGCAGCGCCACCGTCCAGTTGCCGCCTCGGCGAGTACGGGGGACGCTGACGATGTCGAAGCGCACGTTGCGGCACAGCGGATGGCGGGCCAGCGCGTGGGCCACGCGAACGCGGATTTCGTCCAACGTCGCGGCTGTCTTGCCGTTGAGATAGTTGAAGTCCATCGCCTGTCCCTCTCGGTCCTGATTGGCGGCCTTGAGAGGATTCTTGGCGGGCGATGGTTAATCTGCCGTTAAGTGAGCGGGGCGGAAGAGCGCGGGATTAACCGTGAGCGGTGCGCCGGAGGCTCTTCTCCCTCTCCCCGTCCTTACGGGGAGAGGGTCGGGGTGAGGGGCTCTCTCCACAATCAAGGTGACAGTTGGATTCAGGCTCCCCCTCACCCGCCGCGCTTCGGACGATGCTTCGCATCGCGCGGCGCGTCGGCCTCTCCCCACACGCGGGGAGAGGCGAACAAGCCTACTGTCCGCCCGCCTCGCGATATTCGGTAACCGTCCGCGCAACGAGATCGTCGACAGTGAGCACGTCCGTCACCCCCGATGTCGAGTGCCCACCGCTCCAGATGTCGCGCCAGCGTTTCGGCCGGCTCTCGCGCGCGGCGACGTCGATGTCCTTGGCAATGTCGATCGCCCCGCGCGCCGGCAGGTCGTCGGGATCGAGACCCGCGGCCACGATCGACGGCCTCAGCATGCTGGTCTGCAGTCCCGTGAAGGCGGTGGTGAGCAGGACGTCGTCGGCGCTGCTCTCGACCAGCATCCGCTTGTAACGGTCATCCGCCATGCTCTCGCGCGTCGCAATGAACTTCGTGCCCATGTAAGCGAGATCGCAGCCGAGCACTTCAGCGGCGTGCAACGCGCGGCCGTCGCTGATGCCGCCGGCGAGCACGATGATGCCGTCGTAGAATGCGCGCACCGCGCGGACAAAGGCGAACGGATTGAGCCAGCCGGTCTGGCCGCCGGCGCCGGCGGTCAGCAGCACAAGGCCGTCGGCACCGGCTTCCGCCGCGCGTTCGGCATGGCGGATCGAGGCGACATCCGCCAACACCAATGCGCCGGCATCATGCAGCGGCTTCGCTACAGGCGCGGGCGAGCCGACCGAGGTGATGACGATCTCCGGCCTGTGCCGCAGCAGCACGGCGAGATCCTGCTCCAGCCGCACGTTGGAACGGTGCACGATCAGGTTCGGGCACAGCGGCGCCGCCTTGCGTCCGGTTTGCTCTTCGTGCTGCCGCGACCGGGTTTCGATCGCAGTGAGCCATTCGTCGAGCTGTTCCGCGCTACGGCAATTCGCGGTTGGGAAGCTGCCGATCACGCCGTTGCGGCAGGCCGCGACCATGAGCTCGACGCCCGACACCAGAAACATCGGCGCCGCGATCAGCGGCAGATCAAGACGATCGCGGAAACGCTGCAGTCGGTCTGATGGCACGCCAATCTCCTTGTCATTCTTGCCGCCCTGCGCGGGCTTTGTCGTTCCATCCCGCATTCGCTGTGCTAGCGTCATCAGCAACATTGGCACGCCAGAAGCCGATGACAAAGCAACGAGGAAACATATGTCCGATCCGCTCCACGCATCGTCCCCGGCTTGTGCGCAGACGCTACGGGCGCTGTCGCGCTATCCCGGCCGCACCGCTTTCGCCTGGCCTGAGGGATCGCTGAGCTATCGTGGCACCATCGACCTGATCGGACGAATCCAGGGCGTGTTCATGCGGCTTGGATTGCAGCCCGGCGCGCGCGTCGCCTTCCTCACAGCCAATCGCGCCGACACCTGGTGCGCCGGCGTCGCGGCGCAGTTGTCACGGCTCTGCATCACCTGGCTGCATCCTCTGGGCTCCCTGGAGGACCAGCTGTTTCAACTCGAGGATTCCGACGCCGAGATGCTGGTGGTCGACGCGGCCGCCTTCCGCGATCGCGGCGGCGACCTCGCCGCGAAGGCCGGCCGGCTCAAGGCGGTCTTCACCATGGGACCAGCCAGCTACGGCGTCGATCTGCTGGCGGCGATCGAGACTGCGGGACACGCCAGCGCGCTGTGCCTCGCCGGCCCCGACGATCTCGCCACGCTGAACTACACCGGCGGCACGACCGGTAAATCCAAGGGCGCGCTGCGCCATCACCGCGAGAATGCCGGAGCCGCCGCCGCGATCCTCGCCGACTTCGAGATCCCCGAGGCCGCGCGCTATCTCACGGTCGCACCGATCAGCCATGTCGCCGGCACGAAGGTGCTGCCGACCTTGATGCGCGGCGGCACCGTGCACATGCTCAAGAGTTTCGATCCCGAGGCGATGCTGGCGACGATCGCGCGCGAGCGCATCAATTTCACGCTGCTCGTGCCGACCATGATCTATGTGCTGCTCGATCATCCCGCGCTCAGCAAGACCGACCTGTCCTCGCTCGAGCTGGTGCTCTATGGCGCCTCCGCGATGTCGCCGAGCCGGCTGGTCGAGGGCATCGAGCGCATCGGGCCGGTGTTCTCGCAGCTTTACGGACAGACCGAATGCTATCCCGTCTCGGTGCTGCGCAAGGCGGATCATGATCCCAAGACACCGGAGCTGTTCCTGTCCTGCGGCTTCCCGATCGCGGCCTGCGAGGTCAAGATCCTCGACGACGACGACCAGGAGGTGAGGACGGACGAAGCCGGCGAGATCTGCGTGCGCGCGCCGCACGTGATGGCGGAGTACTGGAAGCGGCCGGACATCACCGCCGAGACGCTGAAGAACGGCTGGGTCCACACCGGCGACATCGCGCGCAAGGACGAGCGCGGCTACATGTTCATCCTCGATCGCAAGAAGGACATGATCGTCTCCGGCGGCTTCAACATCTTCCCGCGCGAGGTCGAGGACGTGCTGTCGCAGCATGCCGACGTCGCCATGGTCGCTGTCGTCGGCATTCCCGACGAGAAGTGGGGCGAGGCCGTCACCGCCATCGTCGTGCCGCGCGAGGGCGCAAGGCCCGATCCAGACGAGCTGATCAACCTGGTGAAGATGCGGAAGGGCTCGGCGCACGCGCCCAAGCAGATTCAGTTCGTCAAACAGCTGCCGATGACCGGCGTCGGCAAGGTCGACAAGAAGGTGCTGCGCGCGGGCTTCTGGAGCGGGCGGGACCGGATGGTGGGGTGACGGCTGCGAGATGCGCGAGGCTGCATCCACGATCGGCCGTCGTCGCCCGGCTTGACCGGGCGATCCAGTAATCCGAGACGGCTGCGATGGAGTCGATAGGCCGCGGCGTACTGGATGAACCGCTTTCGCGGAGCATGACACCGAGATTGAGGCGCGGACCCGCGAGCTACGACCTTTTCTCGATCACCAGGCTCTGCACCGCCCGGCCGAAATAGCCCTGCCGGTCAGCCAACCGCGACATTGCAAGGCCCGCGCCGTCGGGACCAATCCAGGAGTTGCCGTCGAGCAGGATCCACTCGCCCACCGGCTGCCGCGCAAAGCTCACGGTGAGATCGGCGTTGATGTAGGTCCAGGCGCGGAAGTCGAGCGTCGAGGCGGTGCCGTTGGAGAAGTCGGCGGCGACCACGGCGCGCATCGCCTGCGAGATCGCCTCGCCTGCAATCAAGGGATGATCGACGCGAAACCAGATCGCGCCGGCACCGGCCTGGCCGAAGCGGCCGCGCGCGGCACGCATCGAGACCGAGCGCACGAACGGGCTGGTGGCAGCGTGGCCATCCTCGATCAGGGAGTCCTCGGGCGAAGGCAGCGCAACCGGCAGCCCCTTGACGTCGTCGGGCAGGCTCAGCGCCTGGCGCCTGATCTTGAGCACGGTGGCGCCGACCACCTGCACGCCGTCGGCGAGCAGCTTGATTTCGCAGAGCTGGATCTTGCGGCCCTCACGCAAGACCTCGGTCGCGATCGTAAGTGGCGCCACCGGCACCGGGCGCATCAGATCGATTGTGACCCGCGCGATCTCCATCGGAACAGGCGTCGGAATGCGTTCGGCCGCCCACGTCACCAGCGACGCCGGCGCCGAGCCATGCTGCATGCGGCGGTCCCAAGGCCCCGCGGCGTCCGGGCTGGTGACGACGCTGTTGCCGTCGACGCGGTAGATGGGGGGCATGGTCGCTCCGTGGCACACATTCGCAGTTCAAAAACAGGTGTCGTCCCGGCGGAGGCCGGGACCCATACTCACAGACCGAACTTGGTGAAGCGAGATCGGGGCTGATATCAGCCGCAACAACAACCTATCGGGGGTATGGGTCCCGGCCTTCGCCCTAGGGCATGCACATATCTGGTGCGGCGGATTGACTCGGATCGGCCTGGGAGGATTCCAGAATCAGAGTTCTGTGTGATTCGTATTGCGGCACTCCATGATTTGGACGGGGTGCCCGCGATGTTGTCACGGATTGACTGGACGCTGGGCCGGTTCGGGGATCGTCGTCTCGATAAAGGGGGGCGGCGTTCGTCGAACGCATGGTTGTGGGCAAAACTGTCTGCCTTCGGCAGCTCTCCAGGGGGAACCGCGCGCTGGAAGTGCGGTTCAACCGCTTTCTTGGCCATGACAAGGTGACGGTGGAGCGGATCATCGAAAGCTGGAGCGAAAGCACGGTCGCTGCGGTAGAGGGCCGCCACGTGCTGGCCATCCAGGACACCAGCGAGATCCACTTCAACACCACACCGCAACGCCGGCGCGGGCTCGGAGAAATCGGCAAAGGCAATAACCACGGCGGTGCTGCTGCATCCGCTGCTGGCTGTGGATGCCGATGACGGCAACTGTCTTGGACTTTTGAGCGGGCAGATATGGACGCGCACAGGTCGCCGCACGACCTCGCACGACGATCGGGAGTTATCGGACAAGGAATTCGCAGCGCTGGATATCCACTGCCATGGCGGCCAAGCCGCTCCTCACCAAGGCCACAGCGGTGACGGTGCTGGGTGACCGCGAGAGCGATATTTTTGCCCTTTATGCCAGCTCGGCCGAGCAACACTTCCACGTCATCGCGCGCAGCATGCATGATCGCAAGCTTGCCGACCGCAGCGGCTTGTATGAGGTCAGCGATGCCATGGCCGCGGTGGATCGGCGTGCGATCCAATTGCCTGCGCGCGCCGCGCGGCCCGCCCGCCTGGCTCACCTCGAACTTCGCTTTGGCGCAATCGAGCTCGCCCGCCCACAGAGTAAGTTCCTGCGCCATCTGCCGGAAAGCTTGCCATTGGCGGTGGTCGATGTGCGCGAGATCAATGCCGAAACCGGGGTAGAGCCGCTGCACTGGCGGCTTCTCACCTCTCACGAGGTTACCGGCATCGAGGACGCCTGGCGCATCGTCCAATGGTACAAGCAACGCTGGATCATCGAGCAGTTCTTCCGCATCCTGAAGACACAAGGCTTCAAGCTCGAAGACAGCCAGATCGGAACCGCCGATCGCCTTCTCAAGCTGGTCGCGATTGCCGCTAAGGCGGCCGTCATCACAATCCAACTTCTGCAGGCCCGCAATGGCAGTCGCCAACCCATTCTCGCTGCCTTCGACAACGGCCAAATTAACGTGCTCACCGCCCTCAACCGTCAACTCGAAGCCGGGAGCAAGCGATTAAAGAACCCACATCCGCCCGATAGCCTCGCTTGGGCCGCCTGGATCATTGGTCGCCTCGGCGGCTGGGACGGCTACCCATCGTCCAAGCCGCCGGGCCCGATCACCTTCAAGAACGGCCTCGAATACTTCCACGCCGTCGCAGCAGGATGGAGCCTCAGAGATATGTGCATGCCCTAGGGCCTTCGCCGGGACGACGAATGAGAACTAGGCGTGCCACAACAGCCGCCCATCACAACGGCGGATCGATCGCTTCGTCGTATTCCTTCTTGAAGCGCGCGATCAGGTCGGCGGCGGGCAGGATGCCCTCGACGCTGCCGATGCCCTGACCCGAGCCCCAGATCTCCTTCCAAGCCTTCGGCTTGGCGCGCTCGCCGGAGGCGTCGGTGCCGAAGTTCATCTTGGAGGGATCGGAGGTCGGCAGGTTTTCCGGATCCATGCCGGCGGCGAGGATCGAGGGTTTCAGATAATTGCCGTGCACGCCGGTGAAGAGGTTGGAATAGACGATGTCGTCGGCGCTCGAGCCGGCGATCATCTCTTTGTACTTCTCGACCGCGTTAGCCTCCTTGGTCGCGATGAAGGCCGAGCCGATATAGGCGAAGTCGGCGCCGAGAATGCGCGCGGCGCGGATCGCCTTGCCGTTGCCGATCGCACCCGACAGCGCGATCGGGCCGTCGAACCACTTTCGCGTCTCGGCGACGAAGGCGAGCGGCGAGATGGTGCCGGCATGGCCGCCGGCGCCGGCTGCGACCAGGATCAGGCCGTTCGGCGCCCTTCTCGATCGCCTTGTGCGCGAATTTCTGGTTGATCACGTCGTGGAAGACGATGCCGCCCCAGCCGTGCACGGCCTGGTTCAGCTCCTCGCGCGCTCCGAGCGAGGAGATGATCATCGGCACCTTGTACTTGGCGCAGAGCTGCATGTCGTGATCGAGCCGGTTGTTCGACTTGTGCACGATCTGGTTGACCGCGAACGGCGCCGACGGCTTATCGGGATGCGCGCGGTCATAGGCCGCGAGCTCCTCGGTGATCCGCGCCAGCCATTCGTCGAGCAATTCCGGCGGCCGCGCGTTCAGCGCCGGAAACGAGCCGACCACACCCGCCTTGCACTGCGCGATCACGAGATCGGGCACCGAGATGATGAAGAGCGGCGAACCGATCACGGGGATCGACAGGCGTCCTTTGAACAAGGCAGGCATGGACATTGCGGAACGGTCCTCTGTTAGCGGTCAAACGAAGGCTGGGATCATACCAACAAGGCAATCTTTCCACTGTCAAGTATTGCGTTGTGACGCCGCGGCGGATGCCGTTACCGCAATTTCCAACGCGCGGAATTCTTACCCGTACAATCTAACCGTCTTCTTCGTCATTGCGAGCGCAGCGAAGCAATCCAGTCTCTCTCCGCGGAAGGATTCTGGATTGCTTCGTCGCAAGGGCTCCTCGCAATGACGTGCAGAAAAAGCATCGATCTCCCATGCGCACCGGAAGTCGACGCGATGACTTCACCCGATCAAATCCGGGTTGATCAGCCGCTCGAACGAGAACATCTCGTCCCACTTCTCCTGCGTCAGCAGCTGGCGCTCGACCACCACGATCTGGTGCAGCGACTTGCCGCTCTTGTAGCCCTCGCGCGCGATCTCGGCGCATTGCTTGTAGCCGAGCAGCGGCTTCAGCACCGTGACGATACCGAGCGAGTTCAGCACCATGTTGCGGGTGTGCTCCTCGTTGGCGGTGATGCCGACGACGCAATGCTCGCGCAGGCTGTTGACCGCGCGCTCCATGGTGCGGATCGAGAAGAACAGCGCGAACGAGATCACCGGCTCCATCACGTTGAGCTGGAGCTGGCCGGCGCTGGCGGCCAGCGTCACCGTGGTGTCGAGACCGATGACGAGGAAGCTGGTCTGGTTGACCACCTCGGGGATGACCGGATTGACCTTGCCGGGCATGATCGAGGAGCCCGGCTGAAGCTGCGGCAAGTCGATCTCGTTGAAGCCGGCACGCGGGCCGGAGGCAAGCAGGCGGATGTCGTTACAGATCTTGGTCAGCTTGCTGGCGGTGCGCTTGAGGATGCCCGAGAGCTGCACATAGGCACCGGTGTCGGAGGTCGCCTCGACAAGATCGCCGGCGAGAACGAACTCGACGCCGGTCAGCGCGCTCAGATGCCGGACCGCGAGCTTGGGATAGCCGACGGCCGCGGTCACGGAGGTGCCGATCGCTGTGGCGCCGAGATTGATCTCGCGCAGCAGCGCACGGGCCTCCGAAATGCGATCCACCTCCTCGCCGATCGTGGTGCCCCATCCCCGGAATTCGGCGCCGAGCGACATCGGCACCGCGTCCTGAAGATGCGTGCGGCCCATCTTCAGCACACGATCGAACTCGCGGCCCTTGGCGAAGAAAGCTTCCTGGAGCTGGCGCAGCGCCGTCATGTAGCTCTCGAGCCGCAGGATCAGCGCCAGGCGAAAGGCGGTAGGATAGGTGTCGTTGGTGGACTGGCCGTAATTGACGTGATCGTTGGGGCTGACCTGCTGGTAATCGCCCTTCGCAAAGCCGAGCGATTCCAGCGCGAGGTTGGCGATCACCTCGTTGGCGTTCATGTTGGTCGATGTGCCAGCACCGCCCTGAATGAAGTCGGTAACGAACTGGTCCATCATGTCACCGGCAATCACGCGGTCACAGCCCAGAATGATCGCGTCCGCGACCTTGGCGTCGATCGCGCCGAGCTCGCGGTTGGCCATGGCGGCCGCTTTCTTCACGTAACCAAGCGCCTTCACGAAGTAAGGCTCCTGGCTCATCGGAATGCCGGTGATGTGGAAGTTCTCCTTCCCGCGGATGGTCTGGACGCCGTAATAGATGTCGTCGGCCATCTCACGCTGTCCGAGGAAGTCCTGCTCCGTACGAACTCATGGGCGCTCCTTGTTGCATGCGCGCGGGCCATCACGTCAGTTCTGACAAAGCGCGCTGGTCACGAAAGTGTCGGTGCGGCAATCGTCGGGCCTGCGTTGCCGGCCCGGTATCAGGACCTTGGCCGAGCATTTCTCGGCCGAGTCGGCGTTCAGGCTCTTGCCTTCGCGATAGCCCTTGCTCTGGCAGAGTTGGTCGGCGGCCTGCTTGCAGTCGGGCGCGCCGTTCGCGGAGGCCGGACAGGCCACGCGCCCCGAGACCATGGTGGACGGCTTCGCCAGCCGCGATAAATCGTTCATGGTCTCGCTCGGGCTTTTGATCGGCGGCAGGATCGAGGGCAACTTGTCGAACAGCTTGCCCATTTCGTTGATCAGCCCGGGATTTTCCTCGCGCGCCGGCGGCGCCGAAAGAGCGGGTGTCGACGGCGGCCGCGCGGCCTGCGTCCCCTGCTCCTGGAGGCCGAGCGCGGGCGGCGCAGCTTGCGGCCATGCCGTCCCGCCGGCGAAAACCAGGAGCAGCACTGCTGACATCAGCGTCCCGAACCGCATGGCCGGTTTGCCGGATCGAACCATCATGACGGCAAGCGTAGCCGATGCCGGCGCGACGGCAAAGCGCCGCGAGGTTATTGAGCGAGCATGGTCCTCGCGCAAACGCTAGATCAGCTTGATCGCCACCACGAAGCCGAGCACCAGCACGGCGGCGCCGATCGCTACCCAGAGGCCGAGATGCTTCTCGATCCTGACGCGGATCCAATCGCCATAGCGGTTGAGCAGGATCGCGACGACGAAGAAGCGTCCGCCGCGCGCAACGATCGAGCACAGGATGAACAGAAGAATATTGTAGCCGGCAAAGCCCGAGGTGATGGTGACGAGCTTGTAGGGGATCGGCGTCAACCCCTTGAGCAGGATGATGATCGCACCCCATTCCGTATAGGAGGCGCGGAAGGCATCGACCTTGTCGCCGAGGCCGTAGACCTGGATCAGCCATTGGCCGACCGAGTCGAACAGCAGCGCTCCGATGGCGTAGCCAACCATGCCGCCGACCACCGAGGTCACGGTGCAGATCGCAGCATAGACCCAGGCGCGCTGCGGGCGCGCCAGCGACATCGGGATCAGCATCACGTCCGGCGGGACCGGAAAGAACGAGCTTTCTGCGAACGCCACGGCTCCCATGATCCAGAGCGCGTAGGGCTTGTGGGCGGCGTCGATGCACCAGTCGTAGATACGTTTCAGCATGGCGCCGCGATGAAGCACCATGGGACGGATTTGTCCATGCCGAGATTGAGGCGAATTATGACGTTTCTAGTGGCGCTTGCGCGCGGCACGGCCCTCGAGCGCGACAATTGGCCGCCTTGAGGCAATTCGCGGTGACGCGACCTTGGGCAGCTTCATCCGCGATTTCGGCAGCTTCTCGGCGATGCCGAGCATATCTTCACGCCGCGTCATCTCCCGCCAGACGTCCTCGGGACGGACCCCGGCCGAAGCCCACAGCACGGTGAGATTGTAGAGCAGGTCGGCGCTCTCCCGGATCACGGCCTCGCTATCGCCGTTGACCGCGTCGATCACGACTTCGATGGCCTCTTCGGCCAGTTTCTTCGCCATTTTGGAAGGCCCGCGCTGAAACAGCCGGGCCGTGCGCGATGTTGCCGGATCAAGATCTCTGGCCGCGAGCACAGCCAGATATAGCCGCTCAAGCAAATCACTCATGGTACTCAAACTACTCTAAACCCATGGCGAGCGCGTTAACGCGCGACAATAAAAGCGAAAAACAGGCCGGCGCGGCAAGCGCGACGGCCCGTTGTAGTCAACCTTTGGTAGCCGGAGCTAGTAGCAGTTGGTGTAATAGCCCTGGCCGCAGTATTCGGACGGAGCCGTACCGCCGTAGCGCTGATATTGGTAGTTGGGGCCCGGACCATAATCAGGCCCGTAAGCAGGACCGCTGTAATAGGCAGGTCCGCCGTAATAGCCGTAGCCCGGACCGTAGTCATAGGCGTAGGCGTCCCGGCTTGCGGCGATGGCGAGACCCGTGCCGATGGCTGCGAAAGCCGCAGCTGCGGCCGCGCCGCCTCCACCGCCATGCCAGTGGCGGCCGCCGGCGTATGACGCGGTCGGGGCAATTGCGGTCAGTGCCAGCACCGCGGCGGTGGCAAGAACGGCCTTGCGGCCGGCAAATTTCGAAAAACTGTCAAACATGTGGACCCTCCTTGGGACCTCGAATGGTGCCTATAGACAGGCTCGTGTCTGTCAAACACCCGCATCCCATGTTGGGTTCCCCAACCCCAACACAAGCTGAACGGGGTTGCGTAATCGTGACGCAACCTCCGCTCATCCGCCGTTCATGTTGGCGCGGACAGACTGACTGCCAGCCGGCGCTGCGAGCGTCACGAAACCATAACAATGCGGGACCGGCGCACCCGATGTCGGAATTCAAGACGATCGCCCTTCGTTGCCTGCTGGCTCTCGTGATCTCGCTTGCGACACTGATTGCACGCGATGTCAGCATGGCCGAGACCGCCGCCCCATCCGTTGCGATTCACTTCACCTTCGACCGGCCATTGGATGCGAGCATGGCGCCGTTCTTCCTGGCCGCAAAGGACGGCAGGTTCGGCGCCGAGCATCTCAGCGTGTCCTTCAACACCGCAGCCGGATCGTCGGAAGCGCTCGCGCGTGTCGCCAAGGGCGACAGCGAGCTCGCTCTGGTCGACATCAACGAGTTGATCCGCTTTCGCGACAAGGAGCAGGCAGCGCCGGTCAAGGCGGTGTTCGTGCTGTTCAACCGCGCACCCTACGCGATCGTCGCGCGCAGGAGCCGCGGCATCCACCTTCTGTCCGATCTCGACGGCAAAACCGTCGGCGTTGCCGACAGCGACCTGTCGATGCGGCTGTGGCCCGCACTGGCGCAGCAGAACGGCATCAATGCATCGCACGTCAAATTTCACAAGATCAGCGCGGCGGTGCGCGAGCCGATCCTCTCCGCGGGCCAGGTCGATGCGGTCGCCGGCTTCAGCTATCTGTCGGCGGTGAACCTGCGTGACCGCGGCGTGCCCGAAGCCGATCTCGTCGTGCTGCGCTATGCGGATTACGGCTGCGAAGCCTACGGCTTTGCCGTGGTGGTCAATCCCGCCTTCGCCGCAGCAAAGCCGGACGGCGTCAAGGGCTTCGTCCGCGCCTTGATCGCGGGCATCAACGCGACCGTCATGGAGCCGGGGCGCGCGGCGGAGGAGGCCGCGAGCCGCATCGAGGACGGCGACCGCAACCTGGAGCTGGAGCGCCTGCGCACCGCTCTCGCCGACAACATCCTGACCGACGAGGTCAGGCGCAACGGCCTCGGCGGCGTCGACCCGGCGCGCCTCGAGCGCTCGATCGGCCAGGTCGCGCAGGACTTCAAATTCCGCAAACGACCGACAGCGACCGAGATCTTCGACGACCAATTCCTGCCGCCGCTGGCGGGGCGGCTGATCAACTGAGCAAAACCGAAAGCTTCCGCTGTATCTCGCGTACGATCCCTGCTTAGAATACGGGCTCCGTCGTCGCCGAGTTCCTTGCCCGCATGTCCATCCTCCGTCTCTACACCCGTGTTCTCGAGCTGCTCGGCAAGGAGGCGCGGCTGGGCTGGCTGCTCGCGGTCGCCAATCTGCTGCTGGCAGGCTCGCAATTCGCCGAGCCCGTGCTGTTCGGCCGGATCGTCGACGTGCTCTCGGGCAAGACCGTAGCCGGCTCGAACTCGGCCTGGCCATTCCTGGCCGCCTGGGTCGCCTTCGGGCTGTTCACCATCGCATGCAGCGCGCTCGTGGCTTTGCAGGCCGATCGGCTCTCGCACCGCCAGCGCCAGGCGGTGCTGACCGATTATTTCGAGCACATCCTGCAACTGCCGCTGACCTTCCACTCCGGCACCCATTCGGGCCGGCTGATGAAGGTGATGCTCAACGGCACCGACGCGCTGTGGCGGCTATGGCTCGGCTTCTTCCGCGAGCATTTTGCCGCGATCCTCTCGGTCGTGGTGCTGATGCCGCTGTCGCTCTACCTGAACTGGCGGCTCGCGATCCTGCTGTTCGTGCTCTGCATCGTCTTCACCGCGCTGACGACCTTCGTGGTGCGCAAGACCTTCGGTATGCAGATGGAGGTCGAGGAGCACTACAGCGAGCTCTCTGCGCGCGCCTCCGATGCGCTCGGCAACGTCGCGCTGGTGCAGAGCTTCGTCCGCGTCGAATCCGAGGTCAAAGGGCTACGCTCCGTCGCCGACGAGCTGCTGGCCGCGCAGATGCCGGTGCTGTCGTGGTGGGCGCTCGTCACCGTCATCACGCGCGCCTCCACAACCATCACCGTGCTCGCGATCTTCACGCTCGGCATCGCGCTGCACGACCAGGGGCTCACCTCGGTCGGCGAGATCGTGATGTTCGTGAGCTTTGCGACGCTGCTGATCCAGAAGCTCGAGCAGGTCGTGAGCTTCATCAACAACGTGTTCATGGAAGCGCCGCGTCTGCGCGAGTTCTTTGGCGTGCTCGACGCCGTGCCCGCGGTGCACGACAGGCCCGACGCGATCGATGCCGGCAGATTGTCCGGCCTCGTCGAGTTCCACGACGTCACCTTCTCCTATGACGGCAAGCGCCCTGCGGTCGAGGACCTCTCGTTCACGGCGCTGCCCGGCCAGACCATCGCGCTGGTCGGTCCGACCGGCGCCGGCAAGTCGACCGCGATCGCGCTCTTGCACCGCGCCTTCGACCCGCAATCCGGCTTCATCAAGATTGACGGCATGGACGTGCGCGGGATCACGCTGACGTCGCTGCGGCGGAACATCGGCGTGGTGTTCCAGGAGGCGCTGCTGTTCAACCGCTCGATCGCGGAGAATTTGCAGGTCGGCAAGCCGGATGCGACCGAGGACGAGATGCGCAAGGCGGCCGCGCGCGCGCAGGCGCTCGAGTTCATCGAGCGCAGCGGCGGCTTCGAGACCAACGCCGGCGAACGCGGCCGCATGCTCTCCGGCGGCGAGCGGCAGCGGCTGTCGATCGCCCGCGCGCTGTTGAAGGATCCGCCGATCCTGATCCTGGACGAGGCGACCAGCGCGCTCGACGCCGTCACCGAGGCCAAGGTGAATGCCGCTCTCGACGAAGTGATGAAGGGCAGGACCACGTTCGTGATCGCCCACCGCCTCTCCACCATCCGCAACGCCACGCGGATCCTGGTGTTCGAGAACGGCCGGGTGACCGAAAGCGGAACTTTCGATGAACTCGTGGCCAAAGGCGGCCATTTCGCCGAGCTCGCCAGGGCCCAGTTCATGGTCCAGGAAAACGCGCGGGCCAGCGTGACGGCGGCCGAGACTGCCGCGACTCCGGTCAAATCCCAGTAGCAAGTCCCCATAGGCCCGTCGAAATTCGGCCTATTTCATTGCGGAATACCGCACCGGTCCCCCTATTCTCGACGCATCAGCCGGTATAGGTTTGCGACGCCGCAAGCGGCGGCGCTGGATTTCAAAACCGACCATCAGATCACGAGAACCGCAGGGAATCGGCGGGTCTCCAAGGACCGGAATCGGATAGTGCACGCCCTTCGCCCGCTGCTTCGCAAATCGCTGTTCAACCTGTTCGCTGCGGGCCTCGCATGCGCCGCATTGCTCGCGCCGGGCGCAGCGCGCGCCGAAGCGCTGCCGCTGATCGAAGCCGACAGCGGCAAGGTGTTGCAGGCCGATAACGCGACCATTCCCTGGTACCCCGCCTCCGTCACCAAGATCATGACCGCCTATGTGACGCTGAAGGCGGTCAAGGACGGCAGGCTCACGCTCGACACGCTGCTCACGGTGTCGCCGACGGCAGCCTCGCAATCGCCATCGAAGATGGGCTTCCGCCCGGGAACGCAGCTCACCGTCGACAACGCGCTGAAGATGATGATGGTCAAGTCGGCGAACGACATGGCCGTGGTGCTTGCCGAAGGCGTCGGCGGCTCGATCGATGGCTTCTCCGCGATGATGAACGACACCGCGAAGAAGCTCGGCATGACGCAGACGAGCTACGTCAATCCGAACGGCCTGCCCGCCGACGGCCAGATCACGTCCGCGCGTGATCTCGGAATCCTGGCGCGCGCGTTCCTGCGCGACCTGCCGGAGTACGAGTACTTCGTGCACATCCCGGCGATCCGCTTCGGCAAGCGCATCACCGGCAATTTCAACAAGCTGATCGGCCGCTATCCCGGCGCCGACGGCTTCAAGACCGGCTTCATCTGCGCCTCCGGCTACAATCTCGTGGCATCGGCCACGCGCAACGGTCGCCGGCTGATCGCCGTGGTGCTGGGCGCCAATTCCGGCACTGCGCGCGCGGTGAAGGCGGCGCAGCTGCTCGAGCGCGGCTTCGGCCAGGACAATCTGACATGGCTGCGACCTTCGCTCGGCACCGTCGATAATCTCGTGCCGGTCGACGCCTCGCCGCCGAATTTGCGCGACGAGATGTGCGGGCCCAACCGCAAGCGGCCGGCCAGCGACGACGACGATGCGCTGATCGCGGCCAATGGCAGCCCGACCGGATCGGCCTCGGCCACCGGCGGCGAAGCCCAGGTCACCTTCTTCACGGCCGGTCTGCAGCCGCCCATGATGAAGGCTTCCGAGCTGATGGCCTCTGCTCCGGCCGCTGCCGAGGCCGTGCTGGTCTATACCGGCCCGACCCGCACCGGCACGGCCCTGATCGCAGCGGTCGCGGCCGATGCCGACCAACAGACGGTGGCAAAGCCGCGTGGCAAGAAGTCGCGCGTCGCCAAGAAGCCTGACGCCGCCGACAAGCCGAAGGACGGGACTAAGGACGCGGGCAAGGAATCCAAGACGGCGGCGGCGAAGCCGGCTGCCAAGCCTGACGCCAAGACCGACACCAAGAGCGATACCAAGACCGCAGCCAAGCCGGCCGGGACCAAGCATGCCGCGGCCAAGCACGATGCGGCGGCAAAACCCGCCGAGAAACCGGCGGCAACCGGCGATCAGGCTCCCAAGCCCGCCAAGCCCAAGGCCGCGACCAAGCCCGCCGCCACCAAGCCGGCCAACAACAGTTAACGGCCCCTTAGGCTGGACCGCGCCCGCACTTCGCACCTGCGGCAGCGCGGTCTGTGATGATTCCAGTAGCTACTCCCGGACCTTTGCCCTAAGCCTCGACGGCTTGCCACCCGTTCCGGCAGGCTCGATACTGGCGGCAATGAGGCAAGCCCGAGACACAACGGGCTCAGTTAGATGAGGGGAGTTTCCATGGAGCGCATCTGGCTCAAGCAATATCCGCCCGGCGTGCCCGCCGATATCGAGCCGACGCAATACGCCTCGCTGGTCGACCTTTTGGAGGAGAGCTTCACCAAGTTCGCCGACCGCAAGGCGTTCATTTGCATGGACAAGTCGATCAGCTATCGCGACCTCGATCAGATGTCGGTCGCGCTCGCCGCCTATTTGCAGGGCCGTGGGCTGCAGCGCGGCGCTCGTGTCGCCATCATGATGCCGAACGTGCTGCAATATCCGGTCGCGACCGCTGCCGTGCTGCGCGCCGGTTTCGCGGTGGTCAACGTCAATCCGCTCTATACCCCGCGCGAGCTCGAGCATCAGCTCAAGGATTCCGGCGCCGAGGCCATCATCGTGCTGGAGAATTTCGCCCACACGGTCGAGCAGGTGATCGCGAAGACGCCGGTGAAGCACGTCATCGTCGCCAGCATGGGCGACCTGCTCGGCTTCAAGGGCGTGATCGTCAATCTCGTCGTCCGCCGCGTCAAGAAGATGGTACCGGCCTGGTCGCTGCCTGGCGCGGTGTCCTTCAACGACGCGCTCTCCGCCGGCCGCGGCATGACCTTCAACAAGCCAAAGCTCTCGCCGGGCGACGTCGCCTTCCTGCAATATACCGGCGGCACCACCGGCGTCTCCAAGGGCGCCACGCTGCTCCACCGCAACATCGTCGCTAACGTCTTGCAGAACGACGCCTGGCTCCAGCCGGCGCTCGCCGCACCGCCGCATGTCGATCAGCTCATGATCGTCTGTGCGCTGCCGCTCTATCACATCTTCGCACTGACGGCCTGCTACCTGCTCGCGGTGCGCGCCGGCGGCTGCAATCTCTTGATCCCCAATCCGCGCGACATCGCCGGCTTCGTCAAGGAGCTGGCGAAATACCAGGTCAACAGCTTCCCCGCCGTGAACACGCTCTACAACGGCCTGATGCATCATCCCGACTTCAAGAAGCTCGACTTCTCCAAGCTGAAGATCTCGAACGGCGGCGGCATGGCGGTTCAGCGCGCCGTGGCCGATCAATGGAAAGCGATCACCGGCTGCTTCATCGCCGAAGGTTACGGCCTGTCGGAGACCTCGCCGACGCTGACCTGCAATCCCGCGACGGCAACGGAGTTCACGGGTACGATCGGCATCCCCGTGCCTTCGACCTGGATCTCGATCCGCGACGACGACGGCAACGAACTCCCGCTCGGCCAGGCGGGCGAGATCTGCGCCAAGGGCCCGCAGGTCATGTCCGGCTACTGGAACAGGCCGGAGGAGACCGCGAAGGTGATGACCGCTGACGGATATTTCCGCACCGGCGACATCGGCGTGATGGACGAGAAGGGCTACACCAAGATCGTCGACCGCAAGAAGGACATGATCCTGGTCTCCGGCTTCAACGTCTATCCCAACGAGATCGAGGAAGTGATCGCGAGCCATCCGGGCGTGCTCGAATGCGCGGTGATCGGCATCCCCAATTCCAAGTCGGGCGAGGCGGTGAAGGCCTTCATCGTCAAGAAGGACCCGAACCTCACGGCGGAAGCCGTGATCAAGTTCTGCCAGGAGCAGCTCACCGGCTACAAGGTGCCCAAGCACATCGAATTCCGCAACGACCTGCCGAAGACCAATGTCGGCAAGATCCTGCGCCGGCAGCTTCGCGATGAGAAGAAGGCGGCGGCGGCATAAGGCCGCTTTCCATTCATGCTGGAAGCCGGCGACATCACGCCATCGGACATTCTCGCCTTCTGGCGCGAGGCCGGCCGCGAGCGCTGGTACAAGCGCAACGACGCTTTCGACGCAGAGGTCAGGCGCCGCTTTCTCGCCCTGTGGCAGAAGGCGGCCGCCGGCGAGCTTGCATCATGGGAGACGAGCGACGACGGCGCGCTCGCGCTCGTCATCGTGCTCGATCAGTTTCCCCGCAACATGTTCCGCGACACGCCGGAGGCTTTTGCCAGCGACGCGCAGGCGCGCGATGTTGCCCGCCGCGCCATCGAAAGGGGCATAGATCGCAGGGTCGATCCCATCCTGCTCGAATTCCTCTATCTGCCCTTCATGCATTCCGAGCACCTGGCTGACCAGCTGCATTGCGTTGCGCTGTTTCAAAACACCGACAATGCCGTGAACCTGAAATACGCTCGCGAGCACGCCGACATCATCCGACGGTTCGGCCGCTTTCCCCACCGCAATCGCCTGCTCGGCCGTGACACAACTGAGGAAGAGCAGGTCTTCCTCGACGGCGGCGGTTTTACGGGCTGATGACATCACGGTGAACAGCTGCTGCCTTCGCCGCTTCCGCCGCCGGCAATATTGTGCAGGCCGGCGCTACGGTCTAAAAAGCGGGACCGATATTCAGGGAGACTGATGATGGCGATCCAGACTGGCGACAAGCTGCCCGAGGCGAAATTCCGCGTGATGACGGCGGAAGGTCCGCAGGTGAAGACCACCGACGATATCTTCAAGGGCAAGAAGGTGGCGCTGTTCGCGGTGCCCGGCGCCTATACCGGCACCTGCCACAAGATGCATCTGCCGAGCATCTTCCTCAACGCCTACGCCATGAAGGACAAGGGCGTCGACACCATCGCCATCGTCTCCGTCAACGACGCCTTCGTCATGAACGCCTGGAAGCGCGACACCGACCAGCGCGACGAGGCCATCTTCCTCGCCGACGGCAATGCCGATTTCACCAAGGCGATCGGCATGGAGCTGGACGCCTCCGCCAACGGCCTCGGCATCCGCTCCAAGCGCTATTCGATGCTGGTCGAGGACGGCGTGGTCAAGAAGCTGAACCTCGAGGCGATGCCCGGCAAGGTCGAGGTCTCCGGCGGCGATACGCTGCTGGGGCAGCTGTAGGGCACGACATCCTCGCGCCACTTGCGCAACTGTCATCGCCCGCGAAGGCGGGCGATCCAGTACGCCGAGGCCTCTCGGCTCAATCACAGCCGTCTCTGGATACTGGATCGCCCGGTCAAGCCGGGCGATGACGCCGGAGAGCTTGGCGACGCCCGAGATGACGGCGCCCCTACTCCCTCACCCTCTGCTGCAACCGCGCCATCGCGATCCCGTCTCGCGCCAGCTGATCGGCGCGCTCGTTTTCGGGATGGCCGGCGTGGCCCTTGACCCAGTGCCAGCGGACCTCGTGCTGCTTCAGCGCGGCATCGAGACGCTGCCATAGCTCGACATTCTTCACCGGCTTCTTGTCGGCGGTGCGCCAGCCGTTGCGCTTCCAACCGAAAATCCACCCCGTGATGCCCTGACGGACATATTGGCTGTCGGTGTAGAGATCGACCGTGCACGGCTTCTTCAGCGCTTCGAGCGCGGAGATCGCCGCCATCAACTCCATCTGGTTGTTGGTGGTGTGGCGCTCGCCGCCGTTCAGCTCCTTCTCCTTGTCGCCGAACTTCAGGATCGCGCCCCAGCCGCCCGGCCCGGGATTTCCCGAGCAGGCGCCGTCGGTATAGATCGTGACATTGGGAAGCTCGCTCACGCCACCAGTCCTGAGGGCATCAGCCCATAGTCGCGAACGCTCGTCACGCTCTGATGGAAGCGCAGCTTGCGGACATATTCCAGCGGATCCTTCGGCTTCACCAGCGCGCCCGGCGGCACGTTGAGCCAGTCGACCAGCCGCGTCAGCAGGAAACGGATCGCAGCACCGCGCGCGAGCAGCGGCAGCGCCGCCTCCTCGGCGTCGGAAAGCTTTCGCACCCGGCCATAGGCATTGAGGAAGGCGCGCGCCTTGGTGACGTTGAAGGAATGATCCGGCTCGAAGCACCAGGCGTTGAGGCAAATCGCGATGTCATAGGCCAGCATGTCGTTGCAGGCGAAGGTGAAGTCGATGATCCCCGAGAGCCGGTCGCCGAGAAAAAAGACGTTGTCGTTGAAGAGGTCGGCGTGGATCACGCCCTCCGGCAGGTCGGTCGGCCAGACCCCGCTCGAGAGATGATCGAGCTCGGCGGCGAGAAAGGCGCGCAGGCCCGGCTGCACCTCGTCGGCACGGTTTGAAGCTGCATCGAACAGCGGCCGCCAGCCAGCGACCGAGAGCGTATTGGCGCGCTTGATCGCGAAGTTGACGCCAGCCAGATGCATCTTCGCCAGCGCCTCGCCAACGCCGGCGCAATGGACCACGTTCGGCTTGCGCGGCCACACGCCTTCGAGAAAGGTGATGATCGCGGCCGGCCGGCCCGACAGCTCGCGCAGCGCCTCGCCGTCCCTCGCCTTCACCGGCAACGGGCAGTTGATGCCGTGCTCGGCGAGATGCGTCATCAGCGCGAGGAAGTAGGGCAGGTCGTTCTTCGCCACGCGTTTCTCATAGAGCGTGAGGATGAACGATCCGGTCGTCGTATGCAGCAGGAAGTTGGAGTTTTCGACGCCCTCGGCGATGCCCTTGTAGGAGAGCAATTCGCCGAGGTCATATTGCTTCAGGAAATCCGCAAGCTCGTCGGCGGCAACGTCGGTGTAGACCGCCATGCAGATTTACTCTGCGGCGGCTTCGGGGCGCACCGAGCGCGGCAGCGGGAAGAACTCGTTCTCTTCCGCAGCCGAGACCGTCTCCACATGCAGCGTGTAGCGCTCGGCGAACGCGTCCATGATCTCCTCGACGATCACCTCCGGCGCCGACGCGCCCGCGGTGATGCCGAGGCTGGTGATGTTGCCGAACTTGTCCCAATCGAGGTCGGTGGCGCGCTGCGCCAGCACCGCGATTCTGCAGCCCTCGCGCTCGGCGACCTCGCGCAGGCGCTGCGAGTTCGACGAATTCGGCGCGCCGACCACGATCAGGGCGTCCACCACCGGCGCCACCTTCTTCACCGCGAGTTGGCGGTTGGTGGTGGCGTAGCAGATGTCTTCCTTGTGCGGCCCGTTGATGTTCGGGAAGCGCTCCTTGAGCAGCGCCACGATCTCCGCGGTGTCGTCGATCGACAATGTGGTCTGGGTCACGAAGGCGAGGTTGTCAGGGTCCTTCGGCGTAATGGTCTTGGCGTCCTCGGCGGTCTCGATCAGGGTCACGGCGCCGACCGGAAGCTGGCCGAGGGTGCCGACCACTTCGGGATGATGCGAATGGCCGATCAGGAATATCTCGCGGCCGCGCTTGAAGTGGATCGCGGCCTCGCGATGCACCTTGGTCACAAGCGGGCAGGTCGCATCCAGCGAGAACAAATTGCGCGACTGGGCATCGGCCGGGACCGACTTCGGCACGCCATGGGCCGAGAACACCACCGGCGCGGTGGTGTTGTCAGGTATTTCGGCGAGCTCCTCGACGAAGATGGCGCCCTTCTTCTTCAACCCATCGACGACGTACTTGTTGTGCACAATCTCATGGCGAACATAGACGGGGGCGCCGTATTTATCGAGCGCCCGTTCCACGGTGTCGATCGCCCGGACCACCCCGGCGCAGAAGCCGCGGGGAGAACAAAGCACGATCTTGAGGTCTGGTTTGGCTGACATTGAGCGATCTCGGGACCGAATCACCCGTTTCGCCTTCTGGCGGGGGCGGTCGATGGATGGAATTGGGCTTAAAACAGCTGCTTGGACCTTACAGCGACTTTAAAAGGAATTGGGCCCCCTTTCGGGCGCTGTCAAGGCACTATCTATAGCAGAACCATTGCGTGGCTACCCCCTCCGGGCTTATATAGCGCGAATTCCCTGTCATCGCTGATGACCACCGGTTTCGCCTCCAGAGGGGTGGGCGAAGCACAAAGGAGATTTGCCATGAGCAACGCACCTCTGATGCCCAAGGCGACCGCCGTCTGGCTGCTCGACAACACCGCGCTGACCTTCGACCAGGTCGCCGATTTCACCAAAATGCATCCCCTCGAAGTGCGCGCGATCGCCGACGGCGACGCTGCCCAGGGCATTAAGGGTATGGATCCCCTCTCCAACGGTCAGTTGACCCGCGAGGAGATTGAGAAAGGCGAGAAGAACCCGGACTACCGGCTTCGTCTCCAGGAGAGCAAGGTGGTGCTGCCGCCCCAGCCCAAGCGCAAGGGCCCGCGCTACACCCCGGTCTCGCGCCGCCACGAGCGCCCGAGCGCCATCCTCTGGCTGCTGCGCAACCATCCGGAGCTGAAGGACGCCCAGATCATGCGCCTGGTCGGCACCACCAAGAGCACGATCGCGAGCGTGCGCGACCGCACCCATTGGAACACATCGTCCCTGACCCCGATCGACCCCGTCACCCTCGGCCTCTGCTCGCAGATCGAGCTCGATTTCGAGGTGCAGCGCGCCGCCAAGGAAAAGCCGATCGACGCAGCCTATGGCGGCGCCACTCTGCTGCCGGCCTCCGAGACCACCAAGAAGGACGAGTACGAGCCCGCGGAGAAGTCCAGCGACGACCTCAATGTCGACGCCGTATTCGCCAAGCTGAAGACGCTCGGCGGCAAGAAGCAGGAGGACGAGGAGGAGTAGGCTTCCTTCCCTGCACCGCATCCGGTTCGAACGCGGCGGATCGCTCCGCCGCGTTTTTGTTTGCGGGCGGGAACTTTCGCGACACCGCTCCCGGAACGATGCAGCTGACGTCGCATTGTTTCCAGCGCGGAGGATCAGCGATGCGGGACGAGAACCATTTTGCGTTGATGCTGGGGCGCGCTGTCCTGGCAGCGTGGGGCGACATGCCCCGGGATATCCAGGAAGCCCTGTTCGAGATTGCCCTGACGGACCGCCCTGGCGATCGCGACGATTTGGCGAAGCTGCTGCATGAGCGGCATCCGCGGACGGCGCACGCGGGATAGCCGCTTTCCACCGTTATCGCATTCGCTGGTGTGACGACGCCAACCGCACCGTCAATGTCAGGACCCGGCGATGGCGATCCCATAACAATCAAACGGAAACTACACCGCGGCGCCGGGGCCCGACCCGGCGCCGCGAAACGCCGTCAGAACTTGTAGGTGACGCCCGCGCCAACCAGCCACGGGTCGATATGCGCAGTGCCGGTGACGGGCAGGCCAGAGACGGTCGCCGAGTAGTCCGGCCGCAGCCAGAGCTTCTTCACGTCGACGTTGAGACCCCAGTGCCGGTCGAGCATGTAGTCGAAGCCGAACTGCACGGCCCCACCCCAGGCATTGCTGACGTGCAGGCTCGTGGTGGTGGCGACGATCGCGGGCGGCCCGACGATCGCGGCCGGCGTGTTGGCGGCCGAATTGTTGAAGAACACGGTGTAGTTCACACCGGCGCCGATATACGGCTTGAACGCGCCGAAATTGTCGAAGTGATATTGCAGCGTCAGCGTCGGCGGCAGCAGGGTGGTCTTGCCGATCGGCAGGTTCGCGAGCGAGCCGGTGCCGCTGATCGAATGCCTGGTCACGCCGAGGATCAGCTCGGCCGCGATGTTCCTGGTGAAGAAATAGCTGATATCGAGCTCGGGCACGACCTGGTCGCTGATCGAGAGGCCCGAATTCGGCGACGACAGCGACGGCACGCCCGCAACGTTGACAGTGCTGCCGCCGGCATCCGGCAACACGCCAAGCACGCGCAGGCGCACCATCCAGGGATTGAAGCTTTCCACCTGTGGCGGCGCCTTCTTGTACACCGGCAGATCGGCGGCCTGCACTGAGGCAGAAGTCGCCGCGAGCATCGCGCCAATCGCTGCGAGCCGTGCCAAGTTTCTTATCGTTCCGTCCATCTTCATTCCCCTTCAGCATCTCTCGCGCGTCGTTGCGCGATATGAGCGTCAGAGCAGAAAGGAGATGATGAAGGATTTGACGCCGATCAAATCAGGACAGGCCGCCTGCGATTTGGTCGCGGCGTGGCAGATGTGTCACGGGAAACGTGAGTGAGGCAAACGGCGCGGCATGATAATTCCGCGCCAGCGTTCACGGCCGTTCCGGATGGTTCAGCATGTATTCGCCGAGATCGCGCTGACGGCGGTCGGCGCGCGCGGTGGCCGCATTGCGCTGGACGTCGCGGTCCTTGCGGCAGGCGACGTATTCCGGCGAGCCCTGCGCATAGCCGCGGCTCTGACAGACCGCGTCGTCGTCGTCGCCGCCCACCGCCACCGGCGTCTGGTAACGCGCAGAGCAGGCGGAGAGAGCGATGGCGAGAGTGACGGCTGCAAGCAGACGCGACGTGGCGGCGAGTGGCATACGAGGTCCCCTATTGGCCGGCACTGTTTAGCGCGGAATGCGGAGAATGTAAGTCCTTGGATACCGTCCCTCTCGCTGTCATTCCCCGCGGAGGCGCAGGGCTGTCCGGGGAATTCTATGCATAACAGAAGCTGATCTGGTCGGGGGAGCTTCTGTCGCGGGCAGCGGATGGGTTCACCTTGGGAGGTCGGTCGATGTCGGCGATTGGTTTTCGTGCGAACAGCGACGCGGCGACAAGACCTGCGAAGCGGATAGCCGGCATGATTAGACGACTTTCGCGTGCGGCGATCCGCAGCAGCAGATAGGCGATCATGGCGGCGAGGATTTGCAGACGGACCGCGTTCTCGGAGCGGCCGAGAAATTTGCGAAGCTTGAGGTGCTGCTTGATCCAGCGGAACAACAGCTCGATCTGCCAGCGTGTTTTGTAAAGCGCAGCGATTTCGATGGCCGAACGCTTCAGATCGTTGGTGATGAGGGTCAGTTTTGTACCGTCATCGCGTTTGAGGCGTATGCGGCGCATCGGAACAGCAAGTTTGGAGCTGCTGAGGAGCTTTACCTCAGCATCGTCGATGATTTTAAAGCCCTTCCCCTTTTGTTTCCGCAGCTTCCGCCAGCGTGTAGCTCTGAAGCGCAAATTCTTCTTCTGGCGGGTGACGAAGCAGGCGCCCGCGTCGTGAAGCCGTGTCCACCAGGCATAACTGCAATAGGCCTTGTCGAACACATAGGTGGCGCCGGCCTCGATCGGGAATTGCTGGGCTGGTGTGACGTCATTGACCGTCGACGGCGTGATCGCCAGACGGCGCGGATGATCCGAGCCGGGATCGTAAACCACGTGAAGCTTGAGACCACGGGTACGTCCGTTCCAACCGGCCCAGGTGCTGAGTTGATCCAGCGGCACCGGCGTCGCATCGATCAGCCGCAGCATCTCGGCACCCTCCCGCTTCAGCGCTCGGTCGGCATGCCCAGACAATCGCTCAAAGACTTCTGCGAAGATACTGACCGGCCGTCGGGCATTGGCATCCGCAAGCGTCGAGCGCGCCAATTTGCCGACACCAAGATGGTAGTGATGATGCGAATTGGCGTTCCAGATCGCCTCAAGGGCACGCAAGCTGTCGACGCCACTGAGCTGGGAGAATATCAATGCGACAAGATGATCCCAGCTGTCGAACGTCTTGTCGTAGGCATCGCCATCCAAACGATCCACAGTCGTCTGAAACTGCCGCCGATTGATCGGTTCAAGCAGCCTTCCAAAAATGCTATCGCTAAACCGCATGCCCGGCCCCTTTCTGAGTCTCGACAACCAGAAAGTACCTGCTTCAAGCCGGGAAAACCCGGGCATGCTCCGCGACACAGTGAATCATTCCCCGGACAGCCCTGCGCGGAGGCGGGGAATCCACTACGCCGCGGCGGTCATTGGGTCACACAACTGCCGCCGCGGAGTACTGGATCGCCCGCCTGCGCGGGCGATGACAGCGGAAGGTGGAGAGGGCGGCATTGCGCCTCACAGGCAGAACGACCGGCGCAAATCTCTCTCACACCCTCCCCTTCAGCGCCGCGCCGATCTCGTCGAGCACCTTGGGGTCCTCGATCGTCGCCGGCATGGTCCAGGCCTCGCCGTCCGCGATCTTCTTGATGGTGCCGCGCAGGATCTTTCCGGAGCGCGTCTTGGGCAGGCGGCCGACGGTGACCGCGAGCTTGAAGGCGGCGACCGGGCCGAGCTTGTCGCGCACCAGCGCGATGATCTCCTTCTCGATCTCGGCGGGCGCACGCGTCACGCCCGCTTTCAGCACCAGGAAGCCGCAGGGCACCTCGCCCTTGATCGCGTCCTTGACGCCGAGCACCGCGCATTCGGCCACATCCGGATGCGAGGCCAGGATCTCCTCCATGCCGCCGGTAGAGAGGCGATGACCGGCGACGTTGATGATGTCGTCGGTGCGGCCCATGACGAAGACATAGCCGTCCTCGTCCTTGTAGCCGGCGTCCGAGGTTTTGTAATAGCCGGGAAATTCGCTCAAGTAAGATTCCTTGAAGCGCTCGTCCTGATTCCACAGCGTCGGCAGGCAGCCCGGCGGCATCGGCAGCTTGATGACGATCGAGCCCATGGTGTTGGGGCCCACTGGCTTTGCCGCTTCATCGACGACATCGACCTGGTAGCCTGGCATCGGCACCGTCGGCGAGCCGTGCTTCACCGGCAGCATGCCGAGGCCGACCGGATTGCCGGCGATGCACCAGCCGGTCTCGGTCTGCCACCAATGGTCGATCACCGGCACTTTCAGCTGCTGCTCCGCCCATTCCACCGTCGGCGGATCGGCGCGCTCGCCGGCGAGGAACAGCGTGCGGAATTTCGAAAGGTCATATTGCCGGATGAATTTTCCTTCGGGATCCTCCTTGCGGATCGCGCGGAACGCGGTCGGTGCCGTGAAGAAGGCGACCGCCTTGTGCTCGCTGATGACGCGCCAGAACGCGCCGGCATCGGGCGTGCCGACCGGCTTGCCCTCATACATGATCGTGGTCGCGCCATGGATCAGCGGACCGTAAACGATGTAGCTGTGGCCGACCACCCAGCCGATGTCCGAGCCGCACCACCAGACCTCGCCCGGCTTGACCCCATAGAGATTGAACATCGACCAATTCACCGCGACGAGGTGCCCGCCATTGTCGCGCACCACGCCCTTGGGGATGCCTGTGGTGCCTGACGTATAGAGGATGTACAGCGGATCGGTGGCCGCGACCGGCACACAAGGAGCTTTCTTGCCGTCGTTCATCGCCTTGCGGCGCAGGCTCGCCCAATCATAGTCACGGCCGGGCGTGAGGTCGCAGGTGTGCTGCGGACGTTGCAGCACGATGCAGGCCTTCGGCTTCGTGCTCGCGAGCTTGATCGCCTCGTCGAGCAGCGGCTTATACTGCACGATGCGGCCGGGCTCGATGCCGCAGCTCGCGGAGAGAATGAGTTTCGGCTGGGCGTCGTCGATGCGGGTGGCGAGCTCCTTGGCGGCAAAGCCGCCGAACACCACGGAATGCACCGCGCCGATGCGCGCGCAGGCGAGCATTGCGACCACCGCCTCCGGCACCATCGGCATATAGAGGATGACGCGTTCGCCCTTGGCGACACCAAAATCCCGCATGATCGCGGCAAGCGCCTGCACCTCGCTCAAGAGCTCGGCGTAGGTGAATTTGGTGACGCTGGCCGTCAGCGGCGAATCATGGATCAGCGCGACCTGGTCGGCGCGGCCGCGTTCGACATGACGGTCGAGCGCATTGTAGCAGGTGTTGACCACGCCGCCGGCGAACCAGCGGCCGTAGGTTCCTTGCGTGGAATTCGAAGATGGCCTTCGGCGGCTCGATCCAGTCGATCTCCTTGGCCGCCTCGGCCCAGAAGCCCTCAGGGTCCGCCAGCGAGCGCGCATGGACCTCGTGATAGAGACTCTTGCCCTGGATGTTCATTCCCGCGCTCCCGTTCCCTTTCTGGCCTGGCCCTGACCCTTGTGGCAGGACGAGCGCCCCGCCATGACCAGGATCAAGTACCGGCCTTGTTTGAGGCTATTTTCCCGGGAACGGGCCGCGGTTCAAGCCGAAAAGGATGGGCCTTTTGGAGGAGGCACGCTGCCGGCCGCGCGGGCGGTGCGCCCCCTCTCCCCGTTCTTACGGGGAGAGGGTTGGGGTGAGGGGCTGCATCCGCAAAGACGAAATGAGTTCGCGGAGAGTCCCCCTCACCCGGAATCCGCGCTTTCAGCGCGCATTCCGGCCTCTCCCCGCAGGCGGGGAGAGGCGAGAACCCGACTACCCCTCCATCGCATTCAGCTTCTGCAATCTCTCCTGCATGACCTTTTTCAGATCATAGCCCGGGCGACGGAAGCTCGCATCGCGCGTGACGAGGAAATCGCGCTGGGACTTGCGCAGGCCATCCGCCGAGCGCTTGCTCGCGGATTTCAGCACCCGCTCGTAGGCCTCGGCGATCTGGCGGTCGAGCACGCCGAGCTGCGGATCGGCGCAGATCACCTTCTCGACCTCGCGCTTGGCGGAGGCGCAGTCGAACGACGGTTCGCTGGGGGCGGCGTTCAGCACACTGCGCGGCTCGCCGCCGAATTTTGCGATCTCGGCGATCATCGCGCGGCGGCCGTTGAGCGCGTTCTCATTGGCGGGATCGAGCCGCAACGCCGCCTCGTAGTCGGCCAGCGCCTTCTTGCGCTCGCCCATCTTCTTGTAGAGCACGGCGCGGTTGTTATAGGTCTTGGCAAAATTCGGATCGAGTTTCAGCGCGTCGTTGTAGTCCGACAGCGCAGCACCGAGCTCGCCCTTGAACTGGTAGGAGTCGCCGCGGTTGGTCAGGAAGTTCACCCGCTGCTCGAGACGGATCGCCTGATCGTAATCGGCGATCGCCTTGTCGTACTCCTTCATCGCGGCATAGGTGAGACCGCGGTTGTCGAAATACTCCGGCACCTTTGGATCGAGCCGGATCGCCTCACTGTCGTCTGCGATCGCCTTGTCGAGCTCGCCGAGCTTCTTGTAGGCGGCGCCGCGGTTGGTGTAACTGCGCGCCCGGCTCGGATCGAGGCGCAGCGCCTCGCTGAGGTCAGCGACGGCCTTGTCGTAGTCGCCGCGCAGATAGAAGGTCGCGCCGCGGTCGGACCAGGCCTGGGCGAAATCCACCTTCAGCTTGATGGCCTGATCGTAGTCTGCAATGGCGCGGTCGAAACGATGCTGGTTAGTGTAGACGACGCCGCGCAGCTCGTAAGCCTCCGGACCCTGCGAATCGAGCTCGATCGCCTTGGTCAGATCCGCCGCGGCCCGATTGAGGTCGCCGCCGGCCTCGCGCAAGAGGTTGCCGCGCACGCGCCAGGCCTTTGCGTTCTTGCCGTCGAGCGCGATGGCGCGGTCCAGATCGCGCAGCGCCTGCGACTGGCCTCCGGAGGTTCGCGCATTGGCTTCGGCGCGAGCGACGAGCGCCATGGAGCGTTCAGACGCCGGATTTGCGCTCTGGTCGATGATGGCGCTGCACGCGGAGATCAGGTCCGCAGGAGCAGCCTTGCTGCCTAGCACGCAATCGGTTTCGGCGGCGGCTGGAGCGACGAGGGCAAGGCTCGATTGCCGCGCCGAGGAAGAACGCGCGCAGCGAGATTTTGGCAAACGAGGGCATTTGCGCGGAAAAAGGCGTGCCGCACATGGCATAGGGCTCCGTGACGTCGGGTTCTCACCGTTGTCGCGGCTGGCAAGGGATGGGTTCAATGAGGGCCGTCAGGGGAGCACTGGCGCTTCTCTCCCTCGCCCCGCTTGCGGGGAGAGGGTGGGGTGAGGGGAGCTTCCGCGGGGAAGCTAGCAGTGAGATTCGCGGAGAGTCCCCCTCACCCGGAATCCGCGCTTCGCGCGCATTTCGGCCTCTCCCCGCACGCGGGGAGAGGAAGGGCTCAATATCCGTCCACCCCGTTCAACCGCTGCAACCGCTCCTGCATCGCCTTCTTCAGTTCGTACCCAGGCCGGCCGTACCCGGCATTTCGGCGGGCAATGAAGTCGTCCTGCTCGCGTTGGAGCGCCTTGGCCTCGCCCGCATTGCGCGCCTCGCGGATCGCGCGGGCATTTGATGCAAAAATCTCCCGGTCGAGATCGGCGAGCTCGCGATTGCCGCAGATCGCCCTTTCCACCGCACGGCGCGCTCGCGCGCAATTGAAGCTGGGCTTGCCGGCGACCGCCATCTGCGCCCCGATCCGCTCGAGCTCGCGCGCCATCGCCTTGTGATTGGCCTTGGCCTTCTCGTGGTTGGGATCGATTCTGAGCGCCGCGCCGAAATCCTGCACCGCCTTGGGCTTGTCGCCCTTCTTCAGCCAGAGCTCACCGCGCGCGTTGAAGATGTCCGCGAGGGCGGGATCGAGCAGGAGTGCACGGCTGTCGTCGGCGATCGCGCGGTCGACCTGGTCGTGCCGCGCATAAAGCGCGCCGCGCGCGATCAGCGCCTTGATCAAATCTTCCTTCGCCGTCTTCTCATTGTCGATCACGGCCGCGCAGGCCGTGACGGCCTTGTCCATCTCGTCGGCCGCGGTCGCCGCGAGGCATGGCGCGACGTCGACCTGCGGCACCGCGACCGGCTCGCCGCCCGTCGCGGCATGGGCTGCGGCGAGCGAGAGCGCGCAGAGCAGCCCGGCGCCTGACAGTTGAATGAGAAAAGAACGCATGCTCGCTGCAGTCGGAAAGTCTTGCCTTCAGCCTTATCGTTAGCCTTGTGGTCGGCCTCACCTTCAATCTTGCCTTGCCGCCCCACTATCCATCATTACGGCCGGATTGGTGCTAGCTTGTGGCGTCGCTCAAATCGGTTTCGGGGATCATCGTGTCGACATTCGAATGGATCATCGTGCTTCTGCTGGGCGCTGTTGGCTTATCGGCGCTGGCGCGGCGGATCAAGGTCCCCTACCCGACCTTCCTCGCCATCGGCGGCGCGCTGATCGCCTTCGTGCCGTCGAGCCCGTCCTGGACGCTGGAGCCGGACCTGGCTTTGGCGCTTTTTGTCGCACCGGTCCTGCTCGATGCCGCGTTCGACACCTCGCTGCGCGATCTGCGCAACAATTGGGTTCCGGTCTCGACCCTGGTCGTCGCCGCGGTCGGCCTCACCACGGTTGGTGTGGCCTATGTCGCGCACCGGCTCATGCCCGACATGCCCTGGGCCGCTGCGGTCGCGCTTGGAGCCATCGTGGCGCCGCCGGATGCCGCAGCCGCGGTCGCGATCCTGAGCCAGGTGAAGCTGCCCCACCGCATGGTCAAGGTCCTGGAGGGCGAGAGCCTGCTCAACGACGCGACCGCGCTCCTGATCTATCGCATCGCGGTCGGCGCGATCGCCACCGAGCACCTGACGTGGAGCCAGGTCGCACCGACCATGGCACTGGCGCTGGTCGGCAGCGTCATCGCCGGCCTGCTCGCAGGGCGCATCATTCCGCTGTTCATGGAGCGGGTGACGGAGGCGCCGAGTGCCATCATCGTGCAGTTCGCCACCACCTTCCTGGTCTGGATCGCCGCCGAGCATCTCGGCCTCTCCGGCATCCTTACCATCGTGGTCTACGCCATCACGGTCGCGCGCACGGCGCCGGCGCGCATCCCGGCGCGGCTGCGGGTGCCATCCTATGCGGTCTGGGAGACGACGGTGTTCGTGCTCAACGTGCTCGCCTTCATGCTGATCGGCATGCAGATGCGGCCGATCTGGACGCGGCTCGATGCCGACGTGCGTTGGGAATATTGCGTCGCCGCCGCCTGGATCCTGCTCACCGTGGTCCTGGTCCGGCTGTTATGGGTGACGTTCTACCGCACGACGCTGCGCGTGCTGGTCGCCCGCGGCATCTATCATCCGAAGGATCCAAAACAGGTCGCCTCGGCCAAGGGCGGTCTCATCATCTCCTGGTGCGGCATGCGCGGCCTCGTTACGCTCGCCACCGCCTTCGCCCTGCCGGAGAACTTTCCTTACCGCGACTTCATCGTCTTCATCGCCTTTGCAGTGGTGCTGGGATCGCTGGTGATCCAGGGCCTGACGCTGCGGCCGCTGATCCTGGCCTTCGGCCTCAAGGACGACGATCCGGTCGGCACCGAAGTCGCGCGCGGGCGCGCCATCGCCTATCGCGCCGCGCTCGACGCCATCGAGAGCGATCCATCGGAGGAAGCGGAGATCCTCAGGCTCGAATATAGCGCCATCCTGATGCAGGCCGAGACCGATCCGAACGGCGGCATCGCCAATGGCGAGCTGCCCGCCGATCCCCTGCGCCGCCGCGCCATCGAAGCCGCGCGCAAATCCATCTTCGATCTGCGCGCCACCGAGGTGATCGGCGACGACGCCTTCCACAAACTCGAGGAAGAGCTCGATCGCGCCGAATTGAGCGCGGGGGGATAGGCCAAATCGGCCGTCGTCCCGGACAAGCGAAGCTCCAGACAACGCGCAGCGTTGACGGGAGCGGAGCGCCGATCCGGGACCCATAACCACAGGATGTGGTTTGACGAAGACTCGGAGTTACCAGCTCGTGCGGTAACTCAACCCTGTGGTTATGGGCCCGGATCTGCGCGCGCTTGAGGGCGCGCTTGTCCGGGACGACAGCGGGGATTGAACCAAACCGCTCCTCCCCAGACTCATTCCAGATGACGACCCTGATCGACGACCGTCGTGTCCGCGCGCGAGATGCGTCGCCTGCACGATATTTTTATCTCCACATGGCGCTTGCTTGCGCCGCCACCGCGTTTCTGGGCTTTGCACCGACCTATTGGGTGCCACTCGCCAACCGAACGTTCTCTGCAAGCCCCGTGATTCATTTTCACGGACTGTTGTTCTTCACCTGGTCGCTCTATTTCGTGCTTCAGACCTGGCTCGCAGCGTCCGGCCGCGTGGTCAACCACCGCTCGCTTGGCATCGCCGGTGTGTCGCTGGCGACCGCGATGACGATCTTCGGCTTTCTCGCCTCCGTCCATGTGATGCAGCATTCCGCCGCGCTCGGGCAGAAGGAGGCCGGCATCGCATTCTCGATCGTGCCCATGAGCGGGATCGCGTTCTTCGCGATGGTGTTCGTGCTCGCGATCATGAACACGCGCAGGCCCGAGATCCACAAGCGCCTGATGCTGCTCGCTGCGGTCTCGATTCTGGATGCCGCGATCGCGCGCTGGTTCCTCACCTTCCTCGCCCCTCCCGGACCGCCGGGCCCGCCGCCGGTGCCCGTCACGATCGCGCCGGCTGTCGTCGCCTCGCTTCTGCTCGTCGTCGCCATGGTGCGCGACTGGCGCACCGAGGGCCGCGTCCACCCGGTCTACATCTACGGCACGCTCGCGCTGCTGGCGGTGAAGGTGCTGAACTGGCCGGTCAGCGAGACGGCGGCCTGGCACGCGTTCGCGGGTGGGATTCTGGCGCTGGCGCAGTAAGCAACCCAACACTCCGTGTCGTCCCGGACAAGCGCAGCCCCAGACAACGCGCAGCGTTGACTGGAGCGGAGCGCCGATCCGGGACCCATAACCACAGGCAGATGTGGTTACGATGACTCGGAGTTACCGTTTAGCAAAACAACTCCGGCCTGGGAGTATGGGTCCCGGATCGGCGCGCGCTTTGGGCGCGCTTGTCCGGGACGACGGCGGAGGTTGAGGCTACGCCCCCGCCTTGCAGGTGATCCCGCCGTCCACCACCAGCTCGATCCCCGTCACATATTTCGCCTCGTCCGACGCCAGGAATAGCGCGGCGTTGGCGACGTCGAAGGCATCGCCCATGTGGCCCATCGGCACTTGCGCGTCACGCGCGCGCCACATCGCCTCGACGTCACCCTTGGCATAGCTCGCGGCGAGGCCGGCAGAGTGCTCGACCATCGGCGTCTTCATCAGGCCCGGCAGGATCGCGTTGACCCGCACATGATGGCGCGCGAACTCGATCGCGGTGGTGCGCGTCATCTGGTTCATCGCCGCCTTCGAGGTGCCGTAGGTGACGTAGGAGATGCCCATGTGGCGGATCGAGGCGATCGAGGAGATGTTGATGATCGACCCGCCGCCCTGCTTCACCATGACGGGAATGACGTGCTTCATGGCGAAATAGGCGCTCTTGAGGTTGACGCTGAAGACGCGATCCCAGCTCTCCTCGGTCACCTCGACCACGCTGCCCATCTCGGCGATGCCGACATTGTTGTCGAGCACGTCGATGCGGCCATGGGCCTTCAGGCACGCCGCCACCATCGCCTCGATCTCGGCAGACCGCGAGACGTCGGCCGTGAACGCCGTCGCCTTGCCGCCTTCGTCATTGATGATCTTCGCGGTCTCCTCGGCGGCCGCGCCGTTGCGATCGACGCAAAACACCTGCGCGCCCTCGCGCGCAAAGGTCACCGCGGTCGCCTTGCCGTTGCCCCAGCCGGGTCCAATCGAGCCGGCGCCCACCACCATCGCAACCTTGCCCTTGAGCCGATCCATCGTGTTTCTCCTTTGTTGTCCTTGTAGCCCGGATGGAGCGCAGCGTAGTCCGGGATCACCGTCCCCGGATTGCGCTGCGCTCCATCCGGGCTACGGATCGTTGCAAATCTTCATCGTGGTGACGTTAGCACCGATCGGATGCCCCACAATCTCCGACAACGTCCGGCACTTGCCGTCATGACAGAGCTGCCACTCTCCCGCCGCGCCGGAATTTCCAAGCACGACCTCCCGCATCGGCGCGCGGTCCGGCCGCCATTGAAACCAGCCGCCAATCAGCCGCGCTTCGGACGGCGGCTCCATGCCGGGGCCGGTGCCCTTGACGCGGGCCTGTACCAATTCGAGGCCGGCGGGCGTGACCCGCCAGTCTTCCTGCCATTCGACCTTCGCGATCGAATGGGTCCAGGCCAACGTGAAGGCGGACAGCGCCAGCGCCTTCACACCGCCTGCCGTTGCGAAGCAGAGGCTCACACCGCCTCGACCGTTACAGGCGGACGCTGCCGCCATTGCCACAGCACGAGCGCCGCGGAGAGCACGAAGCCGGCGGTATCGCTGAACGGGAAATCGCCGAGCAGGCAGAACGCGGCGCCGAGCGCGACCAGCCGCTCGATCAGCGTCAGCCGCGTGAACAGGAAGCCGATCGCGACCATGCCGAACAGCGCGATCGCCACCAGCGCCTTCAAGCTCGCGAGCGCGACCGCGCCGTAGAAGCCGAGCTTGGCGGCCATGGGATCGCCGGCTTGCAGCATCAACGCCGGCGAATAGACGAAGATGAAGGGGATGACGTAGCCGGCGAGCGCGATGCGCATCGCCTCCCAGCCGATCTTGTCCGGATTCTCCTTCGCGATCGGCGCCGCCGCAAGCGCAGCCAGCGCCACCGGCGGCGAGAGGTCGGCCATGATGCCGTAGTAGAACGCGAACATGTGGCTCGCGATCAGGGGCACGCCGAGTTTCGCAAGCGCCGGCGCGGCGAGCGCGGCGGTGATGATGTAGGTCGGGATGGTCGGGATGCCGGTGCCGAGCAGGATCGACAGCAGCATGGTCATGATCAGTGCCAGAAACAGGCTCTTTTCGCCGAGGCCAATCACCCAGCCGCCGAAGATGGTGCCGACACCGGTCTGCGACATCATGCCGATGATGACGCCGACGATGGCGCAGGCCATGCCGACGGTGATGGCGGATTTGGCGCTCTCGGCGAGCGCATCGCGGCAGGCGCGCAACGCCGCAAAGCCGCCGCGCACGAAGGCGGTGATCACGATCAGCCCGACCACGACACAAGCAACCGGCACGATCTGAAGCCCATCACGCGACAGCGCGGCGACGACCAGCGCGAGGCCGATCCAGAAGATGTAGCGGATGACCGTCGCGGACACGCCGGCCGTGATGCTGGTGCCAAGGATCAGTGCCACCGTCAGCGCAAGGCCCATGCTGCCGGCATAGAGCGGCGTGAAGCCTTCGAACAGCATGTAGACGAGGGCGGCGAGCGGCAGCACGAGATACCAGCCCTTCACCAGCGCCTTCCAGGCGCTCGGGGTCTCCGAACGCTTCATGCCGGTGAGACCATGCTTGCCGGCTTCGAGGTGCACCATCCAGAAGGCGGAGGCGAAATAGAGGATCGCAGGAATCGCCGCCGCCTTGACGATCTCCGAATATTGAACGCCGAGCGTCTCGGCCATGATGAAGGCGACCGCGCCCATCACCGGCGGCATGATCTGTCCACCCATCGAGGCCGTCGCTTCGACGCCGGCGGCGAACGCGCGGCGGTAACCGAACCTGATCATCAAGGGAATCGTGAACTGGCCGACGGTGACGACGTTGGCAACGCCCGAACCGGAAATCGTGCCCATCATGCCCGAAGCGAACACCGCGACCTTGGCAGGTCCGCCACGGGTGCGGCCGAACAGACCGAGCGAGACATCGGTGAACAGCTGGATCATGCCGGCGCGCTCCAGGAAGGAGCCGAACAGGATGAACAGGAAGATGTAGGTCGCCGAGACGTAGATCGGCACGCCATAAAAACCTTCGGTGCCGAACGACAGATGCGTGACGATCTGATCGAAATCATAGCCGCGATGGTTGAGCGGCGACGGCAGGTATTGGCCGAAGAACCAGTAGACGAGACACGCGCCACACATCAGCGGCAGTGCCGCGCCCATCAGCCGCCGCGTGCCCTCGAAGATCAGCACGGCGAGCAGCGTGCCGACCACGAGATCGAGCCGCGTCGGATCGCCGTCGCGGGCGATCAGATCGGCATAGAAGATCCACTGATAGAGGCCGCAGAAGAAACCCGCGCCGCCGATCACCCATCCGAGCGCACGGCCGAAATTGCTCTTCGCCGTGAAATTCGCGATCAGGCCGAAGGTGAGCAGAACCAGGAAGCCGACATGGACGCCGCGCACCACCTGGCTCGGCAAATAGTTGAAGGCGGCGACATAGAGCTGGAAGGTCGCAAACGCGATGCCGATCCAGTAGGCGAGATGGCCCCACCAGCCCGGACCAAAGCCTTCCGGAAAGCCGTGCTCGAAATTGTCGAACTCGACCTTGATGGGCGCAGCTTCGGTGCCCTCTGTCTTTTCCAACATTTAATTCGTCCTCAGCCCCGTGCGGGCAATAATAACATCGGCACCGACGCTGCATACGTCATGGCCGGGCTTGTCCCGGCCATCCACGGCTTACGCTATCTCCAAGAACGTGGATGCCCGGGCCTTCGCCTCGCCGAAGCGGCTTCGGCCGCGCAGGCGGGACAAGCCCGGGCATGACGTCGGTGGATGAGGCTGACTACTTGATCAGCCCCTTTTCCTTGTAATAGCGGATCGCGCCGGGGTGCAGCGGAACCGGGCTGCCGGCGGCCGCAGTCTCGAGCTTGATCTCCTTGCCGGCCGCATGCGCGTTGGCGAGCTCGGGGAGCGACTCGTAGACCAGTTTTGTCATCTGATAGGCGAGATCGTCAGATACCGCGGAACTCGTGACGAGATAATTGACCACGGCAGCCGTCGGCACGTCCTTGTCCTGCCCGGTATAGGTGTTGGCTGGAATGATCGCCGAGATAAAGGGCGGGCCGATCTTGTCGACGGTCTCCTTCGGCACCGACACCACCGTGATCGGGCTCGAGGTCGACAGGTCCTTCAGCGAGGCGACACCGAGGCCGGCCGATTGCAGCGTCGCGGCAAGCTGGCGGTTCTTCATGAGATCGACGGATTCGGCGAAGGGCAGATATTCGACCTTGCCAAGATCCTTGTAGCTCATGCCGGCCGCCGCGAGGATCGCGCGCGAATTCAGCTCCGTGCCCGACTTCGGCGCCCCGACCGACAGGCTCTTGCCCTTGAGGTCGGCGAGCGTCTTGATGCCGGACTCAGTGGTCGCGACGATCTGGATGTAGTTCGGATAGATCGCGCCGATGGTCCTGAGCTTGTCGAGCTTGGTCTTGAAGCCCGCCTCCTCCTCGCCATTCCAGGCCGCTTTCAGCGAGTTCACCCAGCGTGAACGCCAGTTCGCCGCGGCCCTGCTGCAGCAGGATGAGGTTCTCGACCGACGCCTTGGTGGCCTGCACCTGCGTCTTCACGTTCGGAATCTTGTCGCCGTAGATCTTCCCGATCGCGACCCCGAGCGGATAGTAGACGCCGGAGGTGCCGCCGGTCAGCACGTTGATGAAGGATTGCGCATGTGCGCAAGGCGCCGACGCCGCCAGAGCAAGAGCCGCGGCCACGCCGAAGAACGTCCGTTTCATGGTTGTTGTACTCCCCAAACCGGCGGCGAAATTGGCCGGATGAGGGCAGCGGGTCAACCCATCCAAAAGGCAAAACAGGACTGCGGTAAATGGCCGTTCCGGCTGGATTTTTGGGAACCCGGCGGTGCGGCGAGGTGGCGCAGCAGAACGAACCGAGATGAGTTTCAATCACTCGCGCGCGGCAGGCTCGCTCACCTCTCCCGCTTGCGGGAGAGGTCGCGCCGAAGGCGCGGGTGAGGGCTCTCTCTTCTAGGGGATTGTCCCGTCGTGGAAACACCCTCTCCCCAACCCTCCCCCGCAGGCGGGGGAGGGAGCACACCGTCGCCGGAAAGGACTTACTGGAACGTCATGTCCAGGCATTTGGAGATGTCGGAGCCGAGGCCGGAGGAGATGATGATGCAGCCGCGCACCTTTTGCGCGCTGACGTCGGTGGCCCAGACCGAATAGCCGCCGGGGCCGAAGAACGAGTTGGTGTTCGGCGGCTCGGTCTCGGTGGCGTCGAAATCGTATTTGCCGTCGGTCTCGAAGATGCGCGGCTTCTTGGTGCAGCCGCCGTCGGTCTGCACGTTGATGACTTCCTTGTTGTCGCGGGTCAGCGCCAGCGAGACCTGGCAGCGGAAATATTCCGAGGTCTTGGTGTTGAAGAGATAGGTGTAGGACTTGCAGGTGGCGGTGTTCAGCTTACCGGGGGCAAGGCCGCGGCTGCACGAAATGCGCTGGTTGTGGCTGAGCTGGTAGTCATCGGCCCGCGCGGCCGGCGCCAGCGCCGTCAACGACAATGCAGCAGCCCAGCAAAGTTTGATCACATGGCGCATCCGAATCATCCCCTACGCATCATTTTGTCGAGTTGCGTTCTAGACGGAAAGCGGAACATAGTCGCGAGGGGACGAAGGGAAAATCACAAACTGCTGGGCAGGACGTGATGCGCTGCGGCGCTTTCGCAAATTGACCCGGAAATGCCGTTCGTGATTTGTTCAAGCCGACACCCCAGCGACGGGGAGGATGGATGATGGCATTTTCAACGAAGACATTTGCACTTGCTTCAGCAGCACTCGTCACGATGCTCGGCGCGTTTGCCGTGCCCGCATTGGCGCAAGTCCCGGCAACGCCGTGGGAGCTCAAGCCCGACATGGGCTACGCCTATGACAGAGACGGCAAGACCTATTCCTACAAGATGGGCACCAGCAACGCCGGCGAGCTGCTCAAGGGCGCCAAGAAAGTGCCGAAGGGCACGCTGTTCTTCATCGGCCACAACGGCCAGCTCTACATGCGCACCGGTCCGTATCTCGAAGGCGACGGCAAGTTCAAGTTCGGGCCGGATCAATAGGACGCACGCTGCGCGCGCCACAGCGTCGCCAGACAGACCGTTCCGCCACACACGCGGTGTCATCACCCGCGAAAGCGGGTGATCCAGTATTCCAGAGGCCGCGATGGAATACGGAGATGCCGCAGCGTACTGGATGCCCCGGTCAAGCCGGGGCATGACAGCGGAAGATGTGGCAAGAGCGAACGCTCTTAAAACACCCCCGCCAGTTCCCTTGCGCCGGCTTTGCTGCCGTTCGAATCCATCCGATCATCCGTCACGGCCAGCAGCTTCGCCACCGTGTTGTGGCGGATCGCGACCGGGTTGCGCTCGTAGCCGCCGCGCTGGAAGAAGTTCGAGGTCGGCACCTGCTCGCGCATCGCCTGCGGCATCGTCACCATGTCGAGGCCGGTGCCGTCGCCGGTGAGGTTCATCATCTCGAGCTCGGCCGCGGTGAGCGGACGGGTATAGCCCTTGGCGCGCGCGAACAGCACCGAGGTCAGCAGCTTGTGGGTCTGGAGCATCGGACCGACGTCGACGTCGAGCACCATCGCATGCATGGCCCAGCCCTGCGCGGTATTGCCGATCTTCTCGTGCTCCGACCAGGTGTCGGGCACCGACTTCGCATGCGCGACCATTTTCTTCAGCACTGCGAGCTTGTGCTCGAGCGACTGGCGCGCCGGCCCTGAGCTGCGCGCCACCCTGTCCGAAAGCGCCCGGACGAATTCATGGCCCTGCTCAGCCAGCAGCTCGACGCTGTTGGTGGTCAGGAGCTGGTTGTAGCCCATCGCAGTCGAGATCGCGCGCTTGCCGCCATGCTCGATGCCCGCCTGCACGTCGTAACTGCCGGTGCCGCCGGTCTCGAACGAATAGACCCGCACCGCCTGCTCGCGCGTCAGCCCCGAGGCGAGCGCATAGCGCGCATAGGCGCGCTTGAACTCGACCTCACTGGTCGGGCGCTGCGGCGTGAACTGATAGAGCTCCTGCGCCGCGCGCAGGAAATCAGCGACCACCGGAATGGGTTTTCGGGGCGGACGCTCTGGCGCTTCCTCCGGCTCCGGGTTCACCGGCCGCTTCGGCCCGGTATAAAGCGGCGGATGCTCCAGCACGTAATCATCGAGGGTCACCTGCTGCCCGCTGCGCCGCTTGGCGTTGCGGGTTTTCCGCTTCTCGGAGATCTGGCTCCAATAGGCGCCCGCCTCGGCGTCGAAGGCGGCGCGCGCCGCCTGGTATTCCGCGAGCTTGCGGCGATATTCGAGCACGGCCGGCGAGGCCCCGCCTTGTGCGAAAAACTGCGACAGCAGCTGAGCATTGGCATTGCTGACGGCGGGCGGCAGCGCGTCGGCGCCACCGCCGCGCGCGGCGGGCGCGAACAGCACGAGCGCGAATGGAACCAGCGTCAGGGCGCGTCGAATCGGTGTGTGATGCATGCTGCCCTCTTAGCAGGCATCCGGTAACCGTCACGTTAACGCGCCGTTTACCATCGTCACTTCCAGGCGAACACCGGCTGTTCCAGCTCGGTGACGCGGGTGTGCCGGCCCGCCAGCACTTCGCGGAACTGGTAGATCAGCGCCGCCGTCGGCGCGTGGATCAGGCTCATCTGATGATGGAAGCGGATCACGCGGCGCGCGCTCTCGGGGATCGCGATGAAGTCGAAGGCGTCATCGCGCTCGATCGTGGCGAGCGCGATGCGATGGACAGACGCGACCTCGTCCGGGTTCGGCCTGATCGCGGCGCTCTCGGCGGCCCAGACCACGACCGGCGTGATCAGATAGCCGGAGCGTGTCGGATAGTCGTCGAGCGTGCCGAGCACGTCGGCGCCGGTGAGGCGAAGCCCAAGCTCCTCGTCGAGCTCGCGCAGCGCCGCCTCGATCGGCGTCTCGTCGGCGTCGCAGCGTCCGCCCGGCAAGGCCCATTGGCCGCGATGGGCGCGCAAGTGCGATGCGCGCAGCGTGAGCAGCAGCGCAGTGTCGTCGCCCTCGCCTGCTGCGGTCAGCGCAACCGCCACCGCGGCACGCTTCAATGCCGGCTGCGCTTCTTCCTCAGGCAGCCGCGCAAAGGCCGCGCAGGCATCCGCGATATTCCGCCGTGTGGCATCGTCGAACGGTCTCATGATGCTTGACTACACCACGTCCGGCCTCGATGAAATGAGATCGAAGGTCCGCACCGGAATGGACGACGACATGACCAACAAGGCCGCCGCAAGGCTGAAATCAGACGGCTGGACCATCCTCGAGACCACGGGCTTCATGCACCTGATCGGCCCGTTGTGGGAGCGCAAGATCGACGGCCATTACGAGTTCGCCCTCGCCACCGAAGACAAGCACCACAACCGCCGCGGCATGGTCCAGGGCGGCGTGATGATGACCTTCGCCGACCGCACCTGCGGCATGACCGCCCGCTACCTCTCCGGCAAGGAGTTCATGGCGACGGTGCAGCTCGACACCCATTTCGTCGAGGCCGGCCAGATCGGCGACATCCTGATCTCCCGCCCGCGCGCCGTGCGTTCGACCCGCAGCCTCATCTTCATGAGCACCGAGGTGACGGTGGATGATCGCTGCATCGTGATGGCCAATGGCGTGTTCAAGATCTTGAAGGGGCCGGGGTAAAGCGCGTCTCGTCGGACCGCCGCTGCGCACCACACCCACCGCTGTCATTCCCCGCGAAGGCGGGGAATCCAGTACGCCGCGGCGTCTCGATCAATTGCAGGCGTCTCGGAGTACTGGATCGCCCGCCTTCGCGGGCGATGACACCGATTGTGAGGCATGAGCGTACCCCACACCGTCATTGCGAGCGCAGCGAAGCAATCCAGCATGTTTCCGCGGACGCAGCTCTGGATTGCTTCGCTGCGCTCGCAATGACTGACGTAGCTGGCTATGCTGGCACCAACGCAAGCGTTGAGGAAGCAGCCCATGCAATACCGCCAGCTCGGCCGCAGCGGCCTGAAAGTGTCGCCGATCTGTTTGGGCACCATGATGTTCGGCGGGCCGACGGATGAAGCCGCGTCCAAGCAGATCATCGCGAAAGCGTTCGATGCCGGGATCAACTTCATCGACACGGCGGACGCCTATTCGAAGGGCGCGTCCGAAGAGGTCGTGGGCCGCGCCATTGCCGGCAATCGTCACGCCTGGGTGCTCGCCACGAAGCTCGCTAACCCCATGAACAACGAAATGGGCGACGATCCCAATCGCGGCGGCCTGTCGCGGCGCTGGGTGCTGCAGGCCGCCGACGAAAGCTTGACGCGGCTCGGCACCGACCACATCGACATTTACTATCTGCACAAGGAAGACCATGCGACCCCGCTGGAGGAGACGGTACGCGCGATGGGCGACCTGATCCGCGCGGGCAAGGTGCGCTATTTCGGCGTCTCGAACTACCGCGCCTGGCGCGTCGCCGAGATCTGCAACATCTGCGACCGGCTTGGCATCGACCGGCCCGCGGTGAGCCAGCCCTATTACAACGCGATGAACCGCATGCCCGAGGTCGAGCACTTCCCGGCCTGCGCCTATTACGGCCTCGGCATCGTGCCCTACAGCCCGCTCGCGCGTGGCGTCCTCACCGGCAAGTACAAGCCCGATGCTACGCCAGACAAGGAGACGCGCGCGGGCCGCAACGACACCCGCATGATGCAGACCGAATGGCGGCCGGAATCGCTCCAGCTCGCGCAGGAGATCAAGGCCCATGCCGAGAAGAGGGGCATCACCGCCGGCCAGTTCGCGGTCGCCTGGGTGCTGAACTCCGCCTTCGTAACCTCCATCATCGCCGGTCCCCGCACCGAGCAGCAATGGGACGACTACATCCGCGCACTGGACTATCGCTTCACCGCGGAGGACGAGGCGCTGATCAACCGGCTGGTCGTGCCGGGCCATCCCTCGACGCCGGGCTACAACGATCCGGCCTATCCGATCGAAGGACGCCGCGCGCGGACGGCTTGAACTCCGGAGACGACCATGGCGCTTGAAGACCGCTACGGCCTGCCACTCTCCGCCACATCCGATGCGGCAGCATCCGCCTATCGCGAGGGTGTCGACCTCATGCTCGCGGGGTGGACCGGCACGGCGGAGGCGCTGGAGCGCGCGATTGCGGCCGACCCGGATTTTGCGCTGGCCCATATCGCCCGCGCCCGCGTGCATGCCTTCTATCAGCAGGGCGATCTCGCGCGCAGCAAGGCGGCGGTCGCGCGCGAACTCGTTGCGAAGCGCGGCACGGAGCGCGAGCGCTCCCATGTCGAGACGCTGGCGCTGGCGATCGAGGGTCGGCTGCCCGAGGCGATCGCAACGATGCGCAAGCACATCGAGACATGGCCGCGCGATGCATTGGTGCTGTCGCTGCCACTCGGCGCGTTCGGTCTGTTCGCATTCTCCGGCATGGCCGATCACGACCGCGCCCGGCATGAGTTCTGCGAGCGCGTCGCGCAGCACTATGGCGAGGATTGGTGGTTCCTCACCATGTATGGCTGGGCGATGACGGAGAACGGCGATGTCGCGCATGGCCGCAGCGTCACCGAGCGCGGCTTCAATCTGCGCCGCGCCAATGCCCATGCCGCGCATGCCATGCTGCATGCGATGTTCGAGGACGGCTCGATCGAAGACGCCGATCGTCTCGTCGACGACTGGATCCCCGCTTACGACCGCGCCGGAATTTTGCACGGCCACATCCGCTGGCACCAGGCCCTCGGCGCGCTCGAGCACGGCGATGCAGCGCGGGCGCTGTCGATCTATGCCGACGTGCTTCAGCCGTCAGTCGCGCAGGCGCCTCCGCTCAACGCCGTCACCGACGGCGCCTCGCTGCTGTGGCGCCTGTCGGCCTACGGCCATGCCGTGCCCGAGGCGCTCTGGCGCGATGCCGACGCCGCCGCGCAAAAACTATTCCCGAAATCCGGCCTGCCGTTCGCCGACGTCCACATGGCGCTGTTCGCCGCCGCAACGCAGAACCGCGAGGCGCTTGCCGCGCGCCTTGCGGTGATCGAGCAGCGGCTCGCGGACGGCAAGCTGCCGGCCGGCCCGGTGGTGCCCGCAATCTGTCGCGCGCTTCTAGCCTTTGCAAACGAGGATTACAGGGCCTGCGTGCAAACGCTCGCGCCGGTTCTCACTGACGTCGTGCGCATCGGCGGCAGTCACGCCCAGCGCGAATTGATCGAGGATACCTACGTCGTCGCCCTCATGCGCAGCGGAGAGCTGCCGCGTGCCCGCGCCCTGCTTGAGGCTCGCCTGCACCGCCGCCCGTCCCTGCGCGATAGGCGCTGGCAGGCGGCGATGGGCTAGCCCTGCCACGAAAAAAACACCGGCCTGACGGCAAGTGCCACCGGAAGGATATGGGGCGATCTCGCGAATCGCCGTTGGGGTGGCGCGGTGGTATTCCAGTCGGGTTCGGCAAGACAAACGGGATCGCAACCAATTTGCGGTACGATGGTTATCGGATGGAACTTTTCTGTGGTTCCCCGGCATGTGAGCCTTCCGATGCGCATCCGCCGACCCGCCCTCGGTGCCGCTCTCATTGCCCTCGCAAGCCCTTGTTTTGCCGAGACTTCCGCCATCCCGGTCAACAATCCGCTGGTGCAGCAAAATTCCTTTATCAACCTGCTGGCGCTGATGTCGGGCAAGTGCAAGACGCTCAAGGTCGCCGGGCGCACCTATGGCTGCAAGACGGTGGCCTACGCCCATGGCGACAAGGGCCGGGTCAATTTCGCGGTCGCGGTCGACGATCCCGCCGACGCAAATCACGTGGTGTCGTTCTCCGGCGAGAACGGCAAGCGCGCCGACGACAATTCCTACGAATTGCCGATCGACCGCATGCTGCTCAACTCCAAGGACCGTCCGAAGGTCGATGGCCTGCCGGTGCCGGCCGAGCAGACCTCCACCGGGGTCTGCCGCCAGACCGGCAATTTCGCCGCCAGGAAGGTGAACGACGTCACCTGCTCCGCCACCGACAGCGAAGGCCGCAAATACGAGCTCTTGTTCGTCTCCGACGGCACGCCGGTCAGCGTGCGCCGCATCCGGCAGTCGGCGCCGTCGATCCAGGATCCGTTCAAGTAACGGTACCCTTGCCGCGCTCGCGTCGTCATCAAAGATGTCGCCAACGCGTCAATCGAGGCGAGGTGATGGCAGCATCGCGATCGAGGCCGGTGCTGCGGCAATAAATCCCACGACACGCAATTCTTCGCGCGAACCGGACGTCGCATGCTGCGTCGTTTCGACGCCTGCGCTGGCCGGAACGCGCCGGATGTTCATCTGTTGTCACACGACGTTCAACTGGAGTGACGACATGAAGTATCTCTTTGTCGCGATAGCCATCGGTGCCGCGGCGCTCGCCGGCGGATCCGCGGCGAACGCGGCCAATAGTTCGAGCGCGAAGCAGAACGCGCAAGACAGCCGATCGACCGACATCAGCGCGCAGTACAGGCACCATTATTATGGCCATCGGCACCATCATCACTGGCGCCATCACTACGGCCATTATCGCCCGTATTACCGCAGCTACGGCTATTACCCGCGGCACCACGGCTATTATGGCGGCGGCCCGTACGGATATTACGGCGGCGGTCCCGGCGTGACATTCAGCTTCGGCGGCGGACGCTGGTGAGACAAAAGGCCCGCAGAGATGCGGGCCTTCTTTCTTAGCTCCGCAAGATCGTCCTCGCCGTCTCCAGGCCGCTCGCCAGCGCCGCCTCGACCGTGCCCATGTCGCGGCCGCGATAGAGCGCTTCGCCGGACAACAGCACCAAGCCGTCGGCGCGCGCGAGAATCGTCTGCGCCTCTCGCGTCCGCGGCGTCGCCCAGGAATAGGCGCCGCGGGCGAAGGGATCCTGCGCCCAATTGGTTGCAGCCGCCGCCACGAGATCGCGCGCGATATCATCGCGTGACCGCTTGAAGATGGTGGCGAGCGAATCGAGTCCGGCCTCGATCAGTCCTTGCGGCTCGAGATGCGACAGCTCCGCCGTCCGCGGGCCGCCGAACCAGCCGGTGAGCAGCGGATGCTGGTCCGGATATCGCGTCCACCACACCGGAATCACTTCGTTCGACAGCAGGAAGGTCATGTCGGCGAGGTCGTCCTGTCGGTCGCGCCACCATGGCCGCGCGAAGCGGAGCAGAATCTCGATGACGTTGCCGAAGCCGATATCGTCGGCGGCAGCAAGCCTCGCGCTGACGTGTGCTGGCAGCGCGATCTCGCGCAGCAGCGGCAATGGCACGGTGAGGATGACGCGGTCGCCCGCAAGCCCATCGCCGCCGACGCAGCGAACCACCACAGCGCCGCCTTCTTCCACGATCGCCGACACGGCGCAACCGAGTCGGATCGCAACGCCGCAGGCGCGGCACTCGGCCGCCAGAAAATCGATCAGCGCGCCATAGCCACCGTTGATGCGCGCCTGCGGAAAGTGACCGCCGTCCATCCACTCCTCGCGCAACGCCAGCGTCGAGGCACGCGCGGGGTCCGCCGCATCATAGCCCTCGACCATCCGCCCGATGGAATGGCGCAGCCGCGCATAGTCCTCTCCGGCAAAATGGCGGCGCAGGAAATCGGCGATAGCGAGATCGTCCTTCAAGTCCCGCAGCGCGGCTTGGAGCTCCGCCTCGTGCGGATCGTGGCGGTCCTCACGCGAGAGGCTTGCGCCGTCAAAGCTCCATTGCGTGCCTTCGATCGCCTGAAGCGACAGCCCGGCCTCACGCAGCAAAGCCCGCGTGACCGGTGCCTCGCCATGGACGAACTCGGCGCCGCCATCGGCGGGGTAGCCGAACTGCGCCGCCGGCAGCGGATGGATGCGCCCGCCGCAGCGCTCGCGCGCCTCCAGGATGGTCACGCGTCTACCCCCAAGCGCTAGCTCCCGCGCCGCCATCAGGCCGGCGGCGCCGGCACCGACGATGACGATGTGCTCCGAGGGTCCCGACATGCCGGCGCGCTACTTGACCGCGGCCTGCGGATCGTTCTTGATCAGATAGCGCAGCAGCAGGACGCCGCCGCCGAGCTCCCGCGTGCTCTCCAGCGTCATCGCCGTGATCGGCGCGCGCTTGTCGCTGTCCGCTGCCGTCGAATCGAACACGAACGGTGCGCCGCTCGCGCCATCCACCGCGGGGCTGAGGATCAGGTTGAATTCGTCGATGAGGCCGGCGCGCAGGAACGCGCCATTGGCAACGCCGCCGCCCTCCACCAGCAGACGCTTCACGCCGAGCTCACGGCTGAGAATGTCCAGCGTCAGCGCCAGATCGATCTCGGACTCGCCGGCGAAGATGTAGGACACGCCTTCGCCGCGCAGCCCTGCGAGATGCGAATCCGGCACGCTCTTGGTCAGCACGACGACAATTGGATCGCCGCCGATGTCGGAGCGGCCCCAGCCGATCTTGCCCTGCGCGTCGAGCACGACGCCATAGGTTTTCGCATCGCGTCGTGCGAACCAGCTCTCGCGCTGAAATTTCTCGCGCGTCCCGGTCGGGTACGGCTTGCCCTTGGCGAATTCCGAGCCGGTGACGCGGCCGATCACCCAGGCATCGCCGCCGAGCTCGTCATGGATCTTCTCGAACCAGTCCGTGCCCGCACCCTTCGGGCGCCAGCGGCTGGGATGCGTGCGGCCATCCAGGCTGGCGTGCATCAGGCAGATGACATAAGGCTTCATGTGAATCTCCGATCTCAGGCCGCCGATCCGCCGCCCTCGGCGCGATCGTTCACGATCACGGCGAGCGGATTGAGCTTTGGCGGCGCGACCAGCTTGAGCGTGTTGGTGTCGTGGTGATTGAACGGCGCGCCGCGCACGAACAACTCGGTCTGGATCAGATAGGTCCAGCTGCCGTCGTCGTTGAAGCTGATGTCGCAGCGATAGGAATCGGTGCGGAAGGCCTGCTCAAGGAAGTCGGTCGAGCAGATCCCGTAAGCGGTATCGCCGCGTTTTGCCGTGACGGAGATCTTCCTGTCGTCCGGCCCGGCCTTGCCCGAGGCCAGCAGCACCTGTCCGCGCGGGATCGCCAGCGTCTGCATGATCAACCCGGTCGCGGGCTCCCACAGCCAGTAGCCGACCTGGTCGTGGAAGGTGATGTCCTCCTCGGGCGTATTGATGTGGATGTGATAGCGCAGCCCGTAGAACAGCTGCGGCCCGTTGGCCTGCGGATCAATGGGATCCATGCGGATGCGCTCGATGAAGGTGCGCCGCTCCGGCCCCTCTGCCTTCGGATTGACGTCGATGCCCTTGTCCGCCTGCCAGCTGCCGGCGAGACAGCGGAGCGGGCCGAGATTGGCAAGGCCGTCGGGCGAGACGTCCTCGGGCTCGGTGAAGATGTCGGCAGGAAGGGGAAGCATGGATGTCCTCGCGTAGATTGCGAGGGCAGCAATAGCACGGAGGCGGGAACGCGGCTCGTGCTCAAGTCTCACAATTGCGAATGGACATAGGCGCCACGCGCAGACGGTTGTGGGAAGGAGCTCGCCAAGGCAGCGAAGCCGGGACGGTCAATTCCATCCCCGAAGGGGAGGATAGCACACGCGAATTTAAGATCCGCGCCCTGCCCTTCTCCTCACGCTGCCGCCCGTCGCCTCCGCCGCGTGGCGGGAGCTTGCCACGACAAGCCGGCGAGCGGCACGGGCTTGCTGAAGTAGTAGCCCTGGCCGAGCGGAATTCCGAGCGAATGGAGCTGTCTGAGCTGTTCGGAGGTCTCGACACCCTCGGCGACGATCGAGAGCTTCAGGGTCTCGGCAAGCTGCACGATGGATTTCAGCACGGCGACGGTCTCGCGGCGGTCAATCCTGTCGATGAAGGATTTGTCGATCTTGACCTTGTCGAACGGAAAGGCCGTCAGATAGGACAATGACGAGTAACCGACACCGAAGTCGTCAAGCGCAATGGAGACGCCGAGCGCCTTGAGGCGCTGGAGCGTCTTGAGATTTTCCTGGGTATCGGCGAGGAAAACGCTCTCGGTGATCTCGAGCTCGAGCCGGGTTTGCGGAAGTCCACTCTGCGCCAGTGCGAACGTCACGGTGTCGACGAGGTTGGTGCTGGCGAACTGCAGGGCGGACAGGTTGACCGCGACCTTGACGTCGTCCGGCATGGTCATCGCATCCCGGCACGCCTTGGTCAGCACCTGATTGCCGAGTTCAACGATCAATCCACCCGCCTCTGCAACCGCAATGAACTCGGCGGGAGAAATGAAGCCCCTGGTGCCGTGATGCCAACGCGCAAGAGCCTCGACCGATTTCACACGGCCGGTGCCGAGCTCGGTCACAGGCTGATAGAACACTTCGATTTCCTCGCGCCAGATCGCCTCACGAAGCTCGATCTCGAGCACGTTGCGCTGATCCGCTTCAGCCTTGAGCTCCACCGAGTAGGTGTGGAAGCAGTTTCGGCCGGCGTTCTTCGACTTGTAGAGCGCAAGGTCGGCGTTACGAAGGATCTCATCGACGCGACTGCCATGCTCGGGAGCCACGGCGATGCCGATGCTGCAGCCGATCACGATGGGATGATCGTCGATCTGATAAGGCTCGGCAATGGCCTGAACCAGCCGCGCAGCGAGGCTGGCGGCGCCGTCCTGCATCGCGCCCCGGCCCGGCGCGACGATCACGGCAAACTCGTCGCCGCCGATCCGCGCCGCCGTGTCGGCGTCACGGATCTGCGCCTTGATCCGGCCCGCGACCTGCTTCAGCAAGGCATCGCCACATTGGTGACCAAGCACGTCGTTGACGGACTTGAACTTGTCGAGATCCAGCAGGAGTACGGCGAAAGGAGCTCCCGAGGAGCCGGACGTCGCGAGTGCTTCGTCGATGCGCTCCTTGAACAGATTGCGATTGGCCAATCCGGTCAGACTGTCGTAATGGGCGAGCCTTTCGATCCGGTCCTCGGATGCCTTGCGTTCGGTGATGTCTTCATGGGTGGCGACCCAGCCACCGCCCTCGCGCCGTCCGTAGGAGATATAGACAACCCGCCCATCCGGAAACTGCACGGTGTTCGAGGTTTGCTCCGACTTGGCGAGCCGATTCTTCAGATCGACCAGGTAAGCCTCGACGTCGAGAACGGCGGTCTGCTTTGCAAACACCTTGCGGAAGTCCATGCCGATCCGAATCTCCTCCGGCACGAGGCCATAGAGTTCGAGCCATTGTTGATTGAATGCGATCAGGCGGTCGCTGCCGTCGAACATGCTCAAGCCCTGGGGAAGGTTTCTGAGCGCGTCTTCGAACTTGCTGGCGAATTCGCGCAGCTCGCGCTGGGCGCGATCCAGCGCCTGTCGGCGTCGCCAGTGGAACATCGTCGCAGTCAGGATAATGAACGTGAGCAGTAGCGCGCCGCCGAGATAGACCTTCTGCCTGGTATCCGCGCGCGAATAGATCTCGCGCTCCGAGATTCCTACGGTGAAGATGAGTGGAAACAGCCGCGATCTGCGCGCTGTCACCAGCCGGTCATCGCGGTTGGGATGGTTCTCGTTCCAATATTGGGCGTAGAAGCCGCCCCGCAGCTCGCCTTCGACGCGGTTCGGCGCACGCTGCCCCAACACCGCGTCCTGGTTGATGCCCCGCGCGGCGAGCACGACCTGGTTTGCATTTCTGAGGACCAGCGTTCCTCCTGCGCCGAGCTTTGCGGTGTCGTAGAATCGACCGACGACATCGACGCTGATCGAGCCGACGACCACGCCCACGGGATTCCTGGCAAGATCGAAGAGCTTTCTTGCGAGCTGTATGGTCCATTTGTTGGACGCGCGGCCCAGAACCGGTTTCGCCACGTAGAGGCGATCGTCGGCCTGCGACATGGTTTGAATAAAGTGCTCGCGATCGCCGAGATAGAGCGGCGGACCGGAATAGCCCACCGTCGTATCCGTCATGTAGCCATCCGACCCGATCAGGGCGAACTGGACCACGTCGCCGGTGGCGATGCGGGTCTTCTCGGACCAGAACTTCAGGCTGAAGGTCAACGGATCCTGGGCGTAGAGCGCTCGCACCACCAGCAACGACTGGTCCACACGCTCGAAGATGCGCTCGGTGTTTTCCTCGAACAATTCGGCGACGCTGTTGCCGTGCGACCGCGCCTGCTGGACCGCATCCGTCCGTTCCGACGACGTGATCGCGAAATAGCCGATCCAGACCAGGGGCAGGAAGAACAATGCGATCTGCAGCGGAGCATTCCGCAGGATCGTTCTTCCGGCTTTGCGGACGGAACTTGCGGGAATCACGACACGCGCCCTCGCCTCAGCCGCCAGGGCAGAACTGCGCTCGCCGCCAGTGATGGCATCGCCTGTCTCCGCCTCGATTGAGACCGCCGCGGCCGGAAGCGGCGCGGGTGCTGTTCATAGCCCGAAGCTAGGCGGGACAGCCTTAAGTTTCTGTTTTGATAATGCTCAATTCTTTAGCTTACAACATCCGTATGACCACGGAGGTCGGCTGTTTTTGAGCAACCACGCGGTATTGGCAGGGCGATATCTTTGGTCGTCTGTACCGGCCGCTCACACCGCGCGCGCAAGAACGATCGTGCCGGACAGGATGAGGACCGCGCCTGCCGCATGACTCAATCGTTGGCCGAACGGCAGCAGTTTCTCGGCGGCGACATAGAGCGCGATGCCGATGATCCAGGCCATATTCATCACGCCGCCGACGAACAGCAATACCATCAGAAACCAGCAGCAGCCGACGCAGTAGCTGCCATGGCGAAGTCCCATGCGGAATGCTCCGCGCGTGCCGGGCCGCCAATGCCGGCTGAGAAACAGCAGCGGACTCTCGCAGTAGCGCAGGCAGGCATGTTTGAGCGGCGTGAACTGATAGAGGCCGGCGGCAAGCAGGATGATGCCGCCCAAAACCGCGCTGGTGCTGGCCATCGCCATCGACAACAACCCGAAATATTCGAGCGCCCATTGCGCCAGGACCGCAACGACACTGAACCCGGCCCATGTCACGAGATAGCCGGCGAGAAAGATCCAGGCATCGATTGCCGCCCGGGACGCAGTCTCCTGCTTGCGCTTGACGGTCGCATACAAGAGAACAGTGGGCGCCGCGCTCGGCGCCATCATCGCGATCATCATCACCCACCACATCACGAGCAACAGCGCGGCATAGAGCGGCGTCCACGGCATTGGCGCCATGTCCGGCATGTCGGCCATCATCTCGGTGTCCATGCTGGCGCCGCCGGCGAGATAGGCCCAGGCGAGTGCCACCACTGCGGCGGTCCCGATCGCGACGATCAGCCGGTCGCGGTGGAGCAGGTGTTCCAGCATCAAGCGCCCCTGCATGGACTTGTCCAGCATAGTGATGAGGAGCTGACACCGAGATCTTGTCTCGATGTCAGCGCCGCATCATGCCGCAACGCCCTCGGGCGTCTGCACGACATTGGCGAGCGAGCTGTGCGTGCCCTTGGTCTCGAACGGGATCGCACCGGTCGAGCGGATGTTGGCGGACGCGACCTCGGCAGCCCTGTGCTCGAACCCTTCGGGCATCACCACCTGGATGCGGTGCGGCTGACCCGTCACCGGATTCTTGATCGGCTCGACGTCGGTTTCGAGCACGCCCGTGACGACGAGTTTTGCGACGCGTCCGTCCTTGTCGAAGGAAAATTCGAAGGGCGCAAAAATCGGATCGTGAATGGTGGTCACGATCAGGCTGAAGATGTGGAATAGCGTGCCCTCGGCCGAATGCTTGCCCGACAGAATGTTGAACAGCGCCTGCTGTTGCTCCGGTGTGGCGCGCTCGTCGACGATGGGCTGCATCTTGCCGTTGCCTTCATGTAGCGCGCCGGGGAAATCTACGACCACGGCGAAACAGAGGCCATCGAGCTTGACGCCCTCAAAATGTCCCGCGGTGATCCGCATGCCGACCATGCCCTTGCAGTATCCGTGGGTGGGGGGAGCATTGAAATCGCAGGGGCAGCCAAACGCGCAGTTGCAATTCTTCATCCATTCGCCTTCGAGACGCCAGTCCGATGCAGCCATGGCACATCTCCCAATGTGAGCGGGGAACGCGGCAGCCGTAGAGGATTTTGTTCAGCGTTATGTCGAGGCAATGCGAAAAAGCGCGAGCGGGATCGAGTTCGATCAGAAGGCCGGCATCGCGGGAAAGTCTGTGGCCAGCTGCCATTCACTGTCCCTATGGCCAAGAGCATATCAGCGGCAGCCGGGCGCGTACAGCGAACGGACGCGGCAGAGCAGCCGGGCTTTTAGGACGTCCGAAATCAGAGGAATGGAGCTCCATTTAAAATAAGGCTGCGAACTCCCATGCGATTGAAATATCTAAATAATTCCAACCAACCGCCTCCCCGCTCACGGCCGTAGCGACGGCGAGTGCTTTCCATGAAGGCGGGATTGGCCTCGTCTTGCCATCACACCGAACCGTCCCTGGCAAAAAAGTCCGTGCAGCGGCGGCGTGCTTGGATAGCGCTGGCGTGGCGCGTGCGTTGCGGCCGCCGCGCCTGAGATCACGGATGAGGTGAGCGCGGCGCGCTTCGAACGTCCGACTCAGTTGCGGCATTCGAGGGCAAGGCCTATGCTGAAGGCCGGCAATCACGCAGCCGCCCATCGTGCGGCGGGGGCAGCTTCACGGTGGATGGTTGCATCCATCCGAAAGGCGAAGCCATGTCCATCGCCCCCACACTGCATCGGTATCTGGCTGCCGAGAACATCCAGTATGCCGAGATCCCGCACGATCTCACCATGTCATCCACGCGCACGGCGCAGGCTTGCCACGTCTCGGGCGATCGTCTCGCCAAGGCCGTCGTGCTGCGGCACGACGGCGGCTATATGCTCGCGGTCGTGCCGGCATCGCACCATCTCAACCTGCCGGACTTGAAGGAGAGGCTTGGCGAGGATCTCGCCATGGCCAACGAAACCGAGATCAACCAGCTGTTCATGGACTGCGCGCACGGAGCCATTCCGGCGGTCGGTCGGTGTTACGGGCTCGATCTCATCGTCGATGACAGCATCCGGGCCCAGCCCGAGGTCTATATCGAAGCCGGCGATCACGAGACGCTGCTCCAGCTCACCCATGCGCAGTTCGAGCGCCTGACGGCCAGTGCACCGCATGGACGCTTCAGCATGCATGACTGACGCGGCGTGGCGGCAAGATAATCCCGGTACGCACCGTCACGGCGTGCGTGCGGCCGCGTCCGGTTCGATGTATAGTCAATTCAGCGGGGGCTGCGTTCGCAACGGAGGTCCTCCATGAAAGTCAGAGACGTGATGCACAAGGGCGTCGATTGGGTCAGCCCCGACACCCCGATCATCGAGATCGCGAAGTTGATGCAAGGGCACGACATCGGCTGCATTCCGATCGGCGAAGGCGACCATTTGGTCGGAATGGTGACCGATCGCGACATCGTCTGCAAAGGTCTTGCGAGCAGGGACTTCAACGCCGCGCGCATGACGGCGCGGGATGTGATGACCGAAGGTATCCATTGCTGCCGGGAAGACGATGATCTGGCGAAAGCCGTGCATCACATGGAGACGCTGAAAGTCCGCAGGCTACCCGTGATCAACAAGAGCAAGCGGATGGTCGGCATGATCAGTCTCGGTGATATCGGCCAATCCGCCACCCCTGATCTGTTGACGCAATGCGTCAAGAGCGTGTCGGCCCATCATCATTGAGGGCAACGCCGGCTCGATTCCGAACCTTCGTCGGATCGCTCGCAGATCCGGCGCGCGCCGAGTTCTCTCGAGCCTGCATTGAGCGCACTGTTCACCGCAGTTCGGCTTCGCCGCACTCGGCGGCGAGCGCTGCGGCGCGTCATCGCCGCAGTCCGCGTCGTAGCGTCGCATCATTCGGAACATTCTTGCCAAACCCCCTGCGCAAGACTTTGACTTGTTCCAATAAAAAAGCAGCTGATCCGCAAGGGATCGCTATTCCAAAGGGGAGGAGGCAACCATGACCAAATCAAAGAAGGGCAGCACTTCGAGTCGCCGCGGCTTTCTCAAGGTCGCTGCTGCGGGGGCCGCCGCGACGGTAGCCGCGCCGAGCGTCGTCAGCGCCCAGGGGCCGATCAGCATGCGCTGGCAAAGCACCTGGCCGTCAAAGGACATTTTCCACGAATACGCCCTCGACTACGCCAAGAAGGTCAACGACATGACCGGCGGCGATCTCAAGATCGAAGTGCTGCCGGCAGGCGCTGTCGTGCCCGCCTTCGGCCTGCTCGATGCCGTGTCCAAGGGCGTGCTCGACGGCGGCCATGGCGTGCTGGTCTATCACTACGGCAAGCAGACGGCGCTGGCGCTCTGGGGCTCGGGACCGGGCTTTGCGATGGACGCCAACATGCTGCTGGCCTGGCACCGCTATGGCGGCGGCAAGGAGCTCCTGGAAAAGCTCTACGCGTCGATCAACGCCAACGTTGTCTCGTTCCCCTACGGTCCGATGCCGACCCAGCCCTTCGGCTGGTTCAAGAAGCCGGTCGCAAAGGTCGAGGACGTCAAGGGCCTGAAATTCCGCACCGTCGGCATCTCGATCGACGTGTATTCGGGAATGGGTGCAGCCGTCAACGCGCTGCCCGGCGGCGAAATCGTAGCTGCCATGGACCGCGGCCTCCTGGACGCGGCCGAGTTCAACAACGCCACCTCCGACCGCGTGCTCGGCTTCCCCGACGTCTCGAAGGTCTGCATGCTGCAGAGCTTCCACCAGAACGCCGAGCAGCTCGAGATCATGTTCAACAAGGACAAGTACAACGCGCTGCCGGACAAGATGAAGGCGATCATCGCCAATGCGGTGGACGCGGCTTCGGCCGACATGTCGTGGAAGGCGATCGACCGCTACTCCAAGGACTATGTCGAGCTGCAGACCAAGGACAACGTCAAGTTCTACAAGACCCCCGACGCCATCCTGAAGCGGCAACTCGAGATCTATGACGATGTGGCGAAGAAGAAGGCGGCGGAGAACCCGTTGTTCAAGGAGATCGTGCAGTCGCAGATCGAGTTCGCCAAGCGTGCCACGCAGTGGGAGCAGGATACCGTAGTGAACCGCCGCATGGCCTACGATCATTATTTCGGGCCGAACGCCGCGGCCAAGAAGATCTGATGACGAAATAAAGCTGGCAAGGCGCCGTCCGGACCACCCGCCGGACGGTGCCTTGTGCTATGTTGGGGGTCATATTTAATGCCGAACCTTATCACATGAGTGTACGGCGCTTACTGCACACGATCGACGGCATCTCCACCTGGGTCGGCAAGGCGACAGCCTGGCTGATGATCCTGCTGATGAGCGTGGTCTGCATCGAAGTGTTCAAGCGCTACGCCGTGAACATGCCGACGGCGTGGATCTTCGACGCCGAGAACATGATGTACGGGTCGCTGTTCATGCTGGCCGGCGCCTATACGCTGGCGCAGAACGCCCATGTCCGCGGTGACTTCCTTTACTCCTCGATGCGTCCGCGCACGCAGGCCGCGCTCGACCTCGTTCTCTACTTCGTGTTCTTCATCCCGGGCATCGCCGCGCTGATCTATGCCGGCTACTTCTACGCCGCGGATTCCTGGGCCATCAACGAGCATTCCAACGTCACGGCTGAGGGGCCGCCGGTCTACCATTTCAAGACCGTCATCCCGATCGCGGGCGCGCTGATCATGCTGCAGGGGATCGCCGAGATCATCCGCTGCATCGTGTGCCTGAAGACCGGCGAATGGCCGAGCCGACTTGCCGACGTCGCCGAGACCGACGTCATCGAGGAGCAGCTCGCGCACTCTGAATTCGTGGACGAGGAATCACGCAAGCTCGCCATCGAGGGCGCGCAGCGCATCGATGAATTGGCGCGGCAGCGCGGCATGGGCGGGGACCTGAACACATGAGCGATCCGGCACTCGGCCTGTTGATGCTGACGCTCATCGTCGTCGTCATCATGATGGGCTTCGCCACGGCCTTCACTCTGATGGGCCTTGGCATGTTCTTCGGCTTCATCGCCTTCTACGACCCGTCGCAGAACTGGACGCACAACAAGGTCTTCGAGCTGATGGTCCAGCGCAGCTACGGCGCGATGACCAACGAACGTACTGATCTCCATCCCGTTGTTCGTGCTGATGGGCTATGTGATGGAGCGCGGCGCGCTGGTCGACAAGATGTTCTATTCGATCCAGCTCGCCTTCCGCCGCCTGCCCGCCTCGCTCGCGGTCACGACCCTGATCGTGTGCACGTTCTGGGGCATCGCCTCCGGGCTCGTCGGCGCGGTGGTGGTGCTGATGGGCGTGATCGCCTTCAACCCGATGCTGCGCGCCGGTTATGACGTGAAGCTCGCCTCCGGCGTCATCACCGCGGGCGGCACGCTCGGCATCCTGATCCCGCCTTCGGTGATGATCATCGTCTATGCCGCGGTCGCCGGCCAGTCCGTGGTCAAGCTCTATGCGGCGGCGATGCTTCCCGGCTTCTTCCTGGCCTTCCTCTACCTCGTCTATGTCGTGGCCTGGGCGATGATCAACCCGAAGATCGCCCCGGCGCTGCCGGAGGAACAGACCCGCGTCAAGGTGCCGGAATGGATCAGGAATTTCGCGACGCTGTATTCGCCGAACCTGTTCGTCGGCCTGTTCAAGGCGCTGCTCTCGCCCGCAAAGGCGAAGATGCTCCAGATCGACGGCAAGCCGATGGGCTATGGCGCGATCGTGCAACACTTCCTCATTTCGCTGGTGCCGTTCCTGATGACCGCAGCCGCGCTCGGCACGGTCTGGTGGTACGTCGTGATCCACCAGCAGCCCGGCGCCGCGAGCGAAGCCGTCGAAGGCCTGCAGCAGCTCGGCAGCCCGGTCGAGCCGAAGGAGCTGTCGCCCGCCGAAAAGGGACCGGACACCCAGTTCTACATCTGGTTCGCGATATCAGCCGCCGTGCTGGCGGCGTGGACGGCGCGCTCCTACTTGCGCATGGACGGCGAGCGCTTCGAAGTGTTGAAGCTCTTGACGTCGTCGGTGATGCCGCTCGGCATCCTCACCGTCGTGGTGCTGGGGGTGATCCTGTTCGGCATCACGACCGCGACCGAGTCCGCCGGAGTCGGCGCCGCCGGGGCCTTCATCCTCGCTATCCACGCCCGGACGCTCGACTGGAAGCGCACCAAGGAAGCAGTGTTCCTGACCGCAAAGACGACCGCGATGGTGTGCTGGCTGTTCGTCGGTTCGGCGCTGTTCTCGGCGGTATTCGCCATTCTCGGCGGTCAGGCGCTGCTGGAAAGCTGGGTGCTGTCGCTCAACATGACGCCCGTGCAGTTCATGATCTTGTCGCAGGCGATCATCTTCGTGCTGGGCTGGCCGCTCGAATGGACCGAGATTATCATCATCTTCGTGCCGATCTTCCTGCCGATGCTGAAGCACTTCAACATCGATCCGATCCTTTGGGGCACGCTGGTGTTCGTGAACTTGCAGGCCGCGTTCCTGTCGCCGCCGGTCGCGATGTCGGCGTTCTATCTCAAGGGCGTCGCCCCGAAGCACGTTACGCTCAACCAGATCTTCGCCGGCATGATGCCCTACATGCTGATCGTGATCCTGTGCATGGTGATCATGTATCTCTGGCCCGGCATGACGCTGTGGTTGCCGAACTATCTCTACGCGAGTTGAGGCGCAGCGGGGAGCACCGGGCGCTGGTCCACTCAGGGAACCAGACGCAATCACCGACGCGACGAACCGCTATTTATCCTAGGTTTGGTGGCGTGAGCGCTTGACATAGTGGCCGGCTGCACCGCCATCGCAGGAGCCCTGCTTTCCTGCTCCGCGGCGGAATTTCAACCTGGCACGGGTCTCATTTCGGTCCCGTACTGCAGGACCTGCACCTTCTCCATCGTGATCAGCCCGCTGCTCATCATGCCGTCGAGGACGGGGAGAAAGGCATCGATCTTCTCCTGGGTGTCGACGATCTCGACAACGAGCGGAAGGTCCTCCGACAGACGCAGTATCTTCGCCGTGTGCAGGCGTGCGGAATGGCCGAACCCCAGCCCGCCTCGTAGCACTGTCGCGCCGGCCAAGTGCATCTCCCTTGCCTTCAGCACGATCGCCTCGTGCAACGGGTGATGGCCCGCGTGATCATTTTCACCAAAGAAGATCCTGAGTAGGACGGCTTCTCGCGGTAGCTGCATGTTCAAACCCCATTGCTGCGTCAAGACCCTCTCATTTCACGACCAGCACCGGGCACGCGGCGAGTTGCACGATGCGATCGGCTCGACTGCCGATGAGCCGCTCGTAGAGCGCCGAGTGTCCCGTGGCGCCAATGACCAGTAGATCGGCTTTCAGCTTGGCTGCGAAGTCCACGATGTCCCGCACCGGATGGCCGGCCACCACATGGGTGTGAAGCTCGACGTGGCTCTGTTCGGCCAGGCTTCGCGCCCGCTGAATGACCGAGTGATAGCGGCGCGCCGCCGTGCCGGTCTCCTCCCGAACCTCCTCGATAAATTCGGGCATGTAGTCAATCTCCTCCACGCAGATCATGTGAAGTTCGGCGCTGTTCTGTGTGGCCATCGTTATGGCAAACGCCAAGGCGTGGAATGCGTGCTCGGAACCGTCGTTGGCATGCAGAATTCTGCTGAACATAGCTGCCTCCATCATTCGGCGCGGCGCGCAGCGGGCCGAAGAGGTCTTAGGGGCTCCTCCTCAGCGTGCTGCGAACTGGTGTCGGGCAGCAGATGGTGAGGAAGATAGAATGCATTGGCGATGACTGTGGGTATCACGGCGCTGCCGATGACTGCGGCGACGAGCGCGGAATATTGGCCCTGGTTGATGATGCCATGTGAAAGGCCAAAGAGTGACGAGATCGTCCCAAAGGTCAGCCCGGTCGACATCAAAAGCGTCGTGTACATCGCCTCTCTGTTGGGAGAGCCAAAATACTTGGTGACGGGGTAGACACCCACGACCTTGGTTGCGATCTTGATCACCAGGAAGAAGAGGAATGCCGCCGGTGCAGCAATCAGCGCCGGCACAGACACAAACGAACCGGCTCGGATGAAGTAGAACGGCGTCAGCAATCCGAAGGTAAGAGTGCGCAGCCGGCGCACCAGGGCGTGGTCCTTTCCAACAGTGCCTGCGAGTACCATCCCGATCAGGTAGGCCGGAAGAACGGCCTCGCTGTCCGCCCACGTCGCCAGCGCCCCCATTCCGAACAGGCAGAGCAGCAGAAATTTCGTCTCCAGTTCGGACGGGCGTCCCCCATACAGCCGGAAGAACCGGGGGGTCAGCCAGGGCAGCACGCCGAAGACCACCACGCCAGTACCGAGAAAGATCAGTGTCTTTATCGTGAACGGAGAAAAGATCAGGCCGAGCGCAACCACCGTCCCGAGGTCCGTGACAAAGCAGGCGGCCAGAACTGTCTTGCCGTACTCGGTGGTGTTGAAGCCGAATTCGATCATCACGGCATAAACCACCGCCACCGAGGTGGTCGACATGGCGACACCTGCAAGCCAACTCGGCATAACGTCCCAGCCGAGCAAGTAGTGCGCCGCAGCGGTGCATCCGATGAATGGAAAAAGAAGCTGGCAAGCCCCACGGCTGCCGCCTCTTTCCACTTCAGCTTGAATACGACGGGGTCAAGTTCCGCACCTGCTAGGAAGGTCAGCACAATCGCGCCGACGCCCGAAAGGAATTTGACCCAGGACTCTTCGGTCCCGAGCACCGCCGATCCAATGGCGGCACCGATGATGAGTTGTGCGATCGTTCCGACCACGATCTCCGACAGAGCGGTCGAGATCCGGAGCCAGATCGACAGAAGGCTGGCGATCAGCGCCAAGCCCAACCACAATGCCGCCAGAGCCCAAACACCCGTCATCAGCGCCTCCAAGAACACGACGGCGATGCGCCGTCCGGAGAACTCACGTGCTGGATGCTTGGAAGGATTTGAAGCAAGCGCTCCCACCGACGGCAAGCGTCCGGTAGGAGTCATCAGCCTCATCGGCGGTTACGGGGGACCCCATCCCCTGAATTTTCGTCAATTGTAACTGGGAATCAGGCCATAGCAAGCGCGGAAAGCCGCCGTCAGGATCAGGACGATACCACGAAAGGCTCCGACCAGGCGCTGAACGATCCTTCGCGCTCGCGAATGGAAGAGGTAAAATGCGAGCGTCACTTACGGGGTTGAACTTGACCAAAATCCTGCTGGTCCGTCACGGTCACGTCGAAGGTATTCGTCCTGCCCGCTTTCGCGGACGAGAGGACCTGCCTTTGACCGGGCGAGGCCAAGCCGAAGCGCTCGCTGTCGCGCAGCGGATCGCGTCCAAATGGCGGCCGGAGCGGGTCTACACCAGCCCGCTGTCGCGCTGCGTCGCCACCGGCGCGGCCATCGCCACTGCGTGCGAGATCGAGGCGGAGAGCATTGAAGCGCTCAACGACATCGATTACGGCGCGTGGAGGATGAAGACCCATGAGGAAATGGCAGCTTCCGAGCCGATGCTTCACGCGACCTGGTTCAATACGCCCCACCTGATGCGATTTCCGGGAGGCGACTCCCTTCAGGACGTCGTTGCGCGCGCAGCGGACGCAGTCCGGCTCGCGCTCGAACGACACCCCTCTGGCACCGTCGTTCTGGTTTCGCATGATAGCGTGAACCGGGCGCTGCTTTTGCAGGTCGCGGACCTGCCGCTCTCCTCCTACTGGCGGCTCACGCAAGAGCCCTGTTGCATCAACGAGATCGAGATAACCAGCGATCGGATTCGTGTTCTTGCGATCAACGAGACCGCCCATTTAGACGGGATCGATCCGGCCTAGCTCAGCACACCGCCTCTTCTCGCCCAGGTTATTGAGCCGCTGACAGCCGACGGGATTGCGTCGACTGCTCGTCCCCTCCAAATACGTTCGCGTAGAGATCTTCCCCATAGCTCGTTTGCAGCGGCGTGGCTTCGATCAGCCGGAACGTCCGCGTGCCGTCCGGCTGGCGCTCCGACCGCAGGAACAGCGCATTCGGAAGCTTCTTCTGATGCATACGATGCGCGAACTGGTGCAGATGCGTCACGTAGCCGACCTTCACTCCCTTCTCCAGCAAGGCGGTCGCGATCTGCATCGCGATTTCCGATCCTTCCCGTTCATTGGTCGCCGCGAACAACTCATTCATGAGCATCATCGCGCCCGGACCAAGATGCTCAACGAGCTCGCTCATCCGGCTCAGCTCTTCGTCGAGCTTTCCACTCTCCATCGCGGCATCTTCTTCGCGCTTGAAATGGCTGAACAGCGCGGTCCGGACCTCGGCCGAAAACGTCTCCGCCGGGACGAACACGCCCGCCTGCATCATCAGTTGGGCGAGGCCCAGACTACGCAGGAACGTCGATTTGCCTCCCGAATTGGCGCCCGTGATCACGATGAGATCTTTGCCGGCGGTCACCAGATCGTTGCCGACGGGCACTCGGTTCATGCTGATCGCAAGACAAACGTCGTAGAGACCCAAGAACGACAATACGCTGCCGTCCAGCTCCACGGGCCTTGGAAGACAGGTGGGCGTGCCGAGCTTTTGAATGTGTTCGTAAAGGTTCAAGCAGCCCACATAGAAAGCAAGCTCAGTCCGCAGCATCTGAAAGAAGCTCGAAATGTGATCCATTGACTGGGCGAGCGCATTTGCCACCAGGTTGATACCCCGATCCCGCAATTCGGACAGAGCGCGGGCGCCGGCTTCGTCTCGCGGATTCAGATAGGACGTGTATCCTTCGGTGGTCGGCCACAGCCGGGCGAACCAGCCGAGATCCTTCCTATGCGGCTTGCGCAGGACGTAGTTGGTTGCCTTATTGCCCTTACCTAGTTGGGCGCTGACCAGAACCCCACCTTTGAATTTCAGCCGCTTCAGATGATCCTCGATCTCCTCAAAATACGGATCGCTCAGTTCAGCCCGGAGCATTTCGAATAATCTGGAGAATCCTCGTGAGTTGAACCGTCCAATGTTCCGGTCGGCCAAGGCTCGGAGCTTCCGTAAGGCCGGAACGAAGATGTCCAATATTTCGACGGCATGCGACAGCGTGCCGGTAGGGTAGCGCGACATCGGCGACCAATAGTGCTTTCTTTCGGCTTTCAATGCCTCGACCACGATGTCGTATGCCCGTCTGAGAGTCGGCCCGTGCTGCAGGCAGTCTCGCAGCACGTCCTGGCGATATTCGATCACGTCGAGTTCGCAAACTCCGTTGAGCAGCCCGACCAAGGCCACTTCCAACAGGAAGGCGTCACCACCGGCCATCGTGTTCAAGAGGATATCAAGTCCGAGATCCTGGTTCAGGGCGGCATGATTCCAGGGCAAGGCTTGATTGAGATCCAGTCCCGGCTCCTTCTGCCGGGCATAGGATCGATCTCGCCGCGATAGCAGCAGCGTCGGGTCGAAATCGCGCTGGATACAGCAGGAACGCCTTCATGGCTTGATGCGCTCCTTTACGCGCTGATGCGTCAGACCGTATTTCTGGGCGATCGCCATCGCATAAGCCAGGCCATCGGCAGTCCGCCGCTCGATCTTGAACGTGCGGACTGCCGGCTGGTCCGGTACAACCGTGCTCACCATCGAAACGGTCTCCGGACCGAACGTCGACAGCTCGTCGACGAACGTGACCCAGACGCCGAGCACATCCATGGCCGCGAGCTTCGTCATGACCTTCTGACTGAGGAATGTCTCGTCGCGAATCGTCGTGGAGGTGAAGATCTCATTCAAAATCACGATGGAGCGCCGCGTGACCCGCTTCAGGATCGAACGGATCCGAACCAGGTCGTCTTCCAGTTTGCCGCGTAGGTTTTCGACCTTCTCTTCCCGTTCGAAGTGCGTGAAGATCTGGTCGACCAGGTAAAGCTTGGCCCCTCGCGCCGGGACCGGGCATCCCAGGCTTGCAAGATAGTGCAATTGTCCGACCATGCGGGCGAAGGTCGTCTTGCCGCCCTGATTGGGTCCGGACACCACAATGAGCCGCTCCCTGCCCGTCAGATCAAAATCGTTGCAGACAACCGGTTTCTGCTCACCGACGTGTTTCAGCGCGAGCGCAAGGTCGAACCCCTCCCGGCAATGGACCTGTTTGGAGTTGTCGGAAACCTCGGGCAGGCACAACCGTAGTCCGGCCTGTTCGAGCCTCGTCGTCTGTTTCAAGTAAGCGAGATAGAACTGGACGTCCCTATCGAATCCTACGATGGCCTTGTCGAGAAATTCGACTTGCCGAGCGCAGAACGCTAGCAGGCGAGCAAACGGCTCCGGATTGAGGCGCGCCACCAACTGAAGCACTTTGGCTTCGATGTGGTTCATGTCCTCCGGCGCATCGTTGAATTTCGAGCGGTAGTCTGTGGCGGCGCCTTGCTTGAATCTCGCGAACGTCGCCTCAACTTCCGCGCTGTAGTCCGGCTCATCCTGGAGGTTCTTCACCGTGAACGAGGCCTCACGTATCACGATGCCGTATCTGACCTGCGACAGTTGGTCAGAGATGCTCTTGGCTTCATCGCGGAGAGCAACGAAATTGTCCTGCGCAATGTAGCCGGTCAGATAGTCGCGAATGCTCAGGAGCGCTCGGGACTTCATCTGAGATCGCGTCAGATCCGTCGCCAATTGATCGACCGCATTGCAGTAGATCTCTATTGCGTGGAGAAACCACATCTGCTTGTGAAATCGGTCGTAGAGCTTGGCCGATAGCGCCTTGTGGATCCGGGCATCCCTCATTCGCTCGGCGAAGTGTCTGATGTTGTCGAGGAGAGCCGGGTCTTCGAGATCGCGGAAGACTTCGTGACGATATTCAATGGCTTCAACCCGCTGCAGCGGGACGTGAAAAACAGGCTTGATGGCGTATTCTTCAAAGCCGGCCGTTATCGCGGCCACCAGCTGATCCAGATTCAGATCAGCGAAGAATTCTGGCGCTGCACTTTCCGGAGCGGCCGTAGAGTCCTCGGGCCGATCGAAGAGGACGCTTGGCACGATATCCGGCGCGCTTGGATGGCGTTCGCGTCCGTCAGACTCGGCCGTAAGCGGTGGTTGGGGGCGCGGATAAGACACAATAAAACTCCTCCAAAGCCGTGCTTCGGTAGGAGTCATCAGCCCCTCGGGGCGGTTCAGGCGAACCCCATCGCCAACATTGCAAACGAGTATACGTCCGATCTGGTTCCGGTCAACGAGCCACTAGCCGCCCCTCCATTTTCTTGCCCCAAGCGGGCGGCGCAATTAGACTATGCACGATATCGACGGGGATGGAGTGCCCCCGAAACCGCCGCAGGCTGATGACTCCTACCGCGCACCATCTCGGTGGTAGGAGACACAATGGCCGGCGTTCCCTTAGGATCTGATGGTTGCCGGCCTTCGCAAGCGGAGCGCCCACGCGTGCTTTTTTCCGCGTCCATGGTCGTCTGCTCACGTAGCGAGGCGGACCAAGATGGGGGCACAGAGCCATGAGAAGCCTGGCACGCCCCTCATTCTTCCGGATGTTCGACCTCCTCATAACCAGCACGAATCCGGGCATGAAACGATCCCGCTGGACGCATGATGGTGTCGAATTCGAGCGGGAGCGCCATAGTTTTTCGAGCTCCAGACATGGAATCGTCATCGAGATCTTCACCTTGTCCCGGTCAGGTCGCCCCGGCTGGTCGCTGATGGTCACGAAGGAGTATTGGTGGGCCGGACCGGAGGCTACGCCGTTCAAGAACTTGCGATGGGCGCGCCCCCTCGGCGGCCAGCGAAGCGACCTGTTCGACTGGCTGCGCGCGCAGGAGGCGGCACTCGAACGCTCGCTGTCGCTTGAGATGCCCCGCGACCAGGCCGAAGCGAATTCGCGGTCGATGCACGCCGACAATTCCGAGCACTCTTCACTCACCTGGAGTTCGGTCGATCATGGAGACAAAGATGAATAGTCCGCTTCCGGCCATCCAAGCTCTCGATGCATTCGAAATTCTCGAACTCGCGCGGCTATCCCACGCTTCGCGTCGTGGCAAGGCTCGACAATGGGCACGCCGGCACGGCTTCGGTGCCGTCCGGCGCCTCGACTGGACGCTACGAAGCGCTGGAGCTGCGCGATGGCGATATGGCGCGGTACGGCGGCAAAGGCGTGCTCAAGGCCGTTTCTCACGTCAATGGGATCATTCGGGATCGCCTCATGGGGATGGCTGCCTGCCCCCAGGAGCCCATCGACACGGCATTGATCGTGCTCGACGGCACCGAGAGCAAGATCAAGCTGGGTGCGAATGCGATCCTTGGTGTCTCCATGGCCATCGCGCGTGCCGCGGCTTCGGCGGCAGGTGTGCCGCTCTACTGCTATCTGGGCGGCGTCTCAGCAACGAGGCTCCCCGTCCCCATGATGAACGTCATCAACGGCGGGCGGCATGCCCAGAATTCGCTCGACTTCCAGGAATTCATGATAGTGCCCCATGGCGCCCCAAACTTTGCGGAAGCCGTCCGCTACGGGGCCGAGACCTTCCACGCGCTCCACGAGCTCCTACACAAGGCGGGGCACTCGACTGCGGTCGGCGACGAGGGAGGGTTTGCGCCCAACTTGAGGACTATCGAAGAGGCTTGCGAATTGATCGTTGAAGCGATCCGCAAGACGGGGTTGCAGCCCGGCACCGACGTTGCCCTTGCCTTCGATCCCGCAGCCAGCACCTTTGCAAATGATGGCAAGTACGTCTTCGCCAAATCCGGTGACAAGACCCTCTCGCGAGACGAGCTGCTTTCTCTCTACAACGGCCTGTTAGACGCTTATCCTATCGTTTCGATCGAGGATGGATTCGCCGAGGATGACTGGGACGGATTCCGCCTGCAGATGGCCGCTTGCGGCGACCGAATCCAGATCGTCGGCGACGATCTTTACGTCACCAATCCTCGTTTTATCCAGAAGGGTATCGATAGCAGAGCGACCAATGCGGTTCTGATCAAGCTGAACCAGATCGGCACGGTTACCGAGACCATGAAGGCGGTGCAGATGTGCCGCGATGCTGGTTGGGGCTACGTAATCTCGCATAGATCGGGCGAGACCGAGGACACGTTCATTTCCGACTTTGCGGTTGCCATGGGCGGTGGACAGATCAAGGCTGGATCACTGTCCCGCAGCGAGCGGCTCGCAAAATACAATCGCCTGCTCGAAATCGAGCGCGAACTTGGCCCTGCGGCGGTCTACGAAAGCCCATTTCTGACGCATTAAGGCGGAGCGAATGCACCTACGGAGCTGTCCGCGAGTTGCGATTCATCTATTTCGGCGTGGTAGCCGCACGAAGATCGTGGTGCCCAGGGGCGGAATCGAACCACCGACACTGCGATTTTCAGTCGCATGCTCTACCAACTGAGCTACCTGGGCGTGCTCCAAGAGAGGGGCCAAAGCCCATCGAGCGGGCGGTTTATAGTGGGCTAGAAGCGGCCTGTCCACCCGGCTTCGCCTGAAGGCTGCGCCGGGCGTGGCCCGGCTGTGCACAAGGTGGGGCGGGCTCGCCGCGGCTGGCACGCGGCGCTTCTTGAGCTCACCAAATCATTGATATCGCTTGTTATTCCACGTCATCGGTCTCGTCGTCGCGGCCGGGGATGACGTAGGAGCCTTTCAGCCAGCGGTTCAAATCGACGTCGCGGCAGCGCGAGGAGCAGAACGGGCGGGTGGCCTCTGACTGCGGCTTGCCGCAGATCGGGCAGGTCTTGAGGGGGGCGGCGGGCGTTTTGACGTGATCGTTCATGGTCGGAGCAGCTTACACGAGGTGAGGCAGGTCAAGCGCCGGCCGGCAAACGAGTTCCTCGGGCGAGGGCGCATGCATGGGGTTGTTTTCGCGTTTTTTGTCGGCGGCGCTGTGGTGCTCACACCGCGGTGCCGTTGAGCCAGCCGAAGCGGGTCGGAAAGCCCTCGCCGCCGAGCAGGGCCGTGGTCTCGTACAGCGGCAGGCCGACCACGTTGGTGTAGGAGCCGACCATCTTGACCACGAACGAGCCGGCGATGCCCTGCACGGCATAGCCGCCGGCTTTGCCGCGCCATTCGCCGGAGCCGATATAGGCCTGGATGTCGTCTTCCGAGAGGCGCTTGAATCGGACGCGGGTCTCGACCAGGCGCTGGCGGAAGGCCTCGCGCGGCGTCACGAGGCAGATCGCAGTGTAGACCCGGTGGTTGCGGCCCGACAGCAGCCGCAGGCACTGCGCGGCTTCGTCGACGAGGTTGGCCTTGGGCAGGATGCGGCGGCCGACCGCCACCACGGTGTCGGCAGAGAGGATGAAGGCGCCGCGCAGCTCGTCATCCAGCTGCACCGATTTCAGCGCCGCATCGGCCTTGGCCCGGGCGAGGCGGTTGGCGCAGGCGCGCGGCAGCTCGCCCCGCTTCGGCGTCTCGTCGACGTCGGCCGGCCGGAGCGCATCCGGCTCGATGCCGGCCTGGTTGAGCAGCGACAGGCGTCGCGGCGAACCGGAGGCAAGTACGAATTTGGGGCGGCCGAGCATCAGGTGATTTGGGGGATGAAGCAGGGAGTGAATTTCGCGCGGAACCTATCGGAAGGGGGCCGGTTTCACAACCCGGGAACCGGAGGTTTGGTGATTCGAGGTTGCCAACACGCGTGTGCCTGCGCTCTGTGACGCGGGTGTTACGGTCGCCGCATGCTACCCGCTCGCCGCACCCGCCTTTGCGAATCGCCGGCGGATGCGCATCAAGAGCTGATCGCAGACCTCGCGATAGGCGGCGAGCTTCTGGTCACGGCTGCCTTCGATGGTGGTGGGATCCTGCGTCGGCCAGTATTCGACGTCGGCGGCGAGCGTGCGGGTCAGCTCCAGTGCCCTGTGGTGCGCCTCCGGCGACAGCGTGATGATGAGGTCGAAGTTCAATCCCTCCCAGTCCTCCAGCTCCTCGAAGGTCTGCGGCCTATGGGCGGAGATGTCCTGGCCGAGCTCGGCCATCACGGACACCGCAAACGGATCGAGGTCGCCCTTCCTGGTGCCGGCCGACCTCACGTAGAGGCCCTGCGGAAACATGTGCTGCAACAGGCTCTCAGCCATCGGCGAGCGCACGCTGTTCATCGCGCAGGCGAACAGCACCGATTGCGGATCGCGTGCGCGTGGGGGCGCAGCCATCCGCTTTTATCCTTTCCAATGCAGGACGGTAATGAGCGTGAACAGCCGGCGCGAGGTCTCGAAGTCGACCCGCACCTTGCCCTTCAGCCGCTCCTGGAGCGTGCGCGATCCCTCATCATGGATGCCGCGGCGGCCCATGTCGATGGCCTCGATCTTGTCCGGCGTCGCGGTCCGGATCGCCTGATAGTAGCTGTCGCAGATCATGAAATAGTCCTTCACGATCCGCCGGAACGGCGTCAGCGACAACAGATGCGCGACGACAGGCGTGCCGTCCTCGCGGCGGATGTCGAACATCAACCGGTTGCCGGTGATGCCGATATGCAGCGTGAACGGGCCCTGCCCGTCGGCGCCGTCGGGCGCGAACAAATTCTGCTCGATCAGGTCGTAGATCGCGATCGCGCGCTCGTGCTCGATGTCAGGCCCGGAACGGCCGATCGAGTCCTCGTCGAGCGTGACGCCGACGATGCGATTGTTGGAGTCGTCCTGTTCGGGCGGCTTTGTCATGACAGATTGAGGCGCAATCCAATCGAGCGCGAATGGGCGTCCAGCCCCTCCGCCTTGCCGAGCGTCATCGCGGCCGGGCCCAGCGCACGCAGCTGATCCGGGCCGCATTTCAGGATCGAGGTGCGCTTCATGAAGTCGTGCACCGACAGCCCTGAGGAGAATCGCGCCGAACGCGCAGTCGGCAGCACGTGGTTGGAGCCACCGACATAGTCGCCGATCGCCTCCGGCGTATGCGCCCCCAGGAACACCGCACCGGCGTTGCGGATCTTTGCGGCGAGCGCATCGGGATCAACAGTCATGATCTCGAGATGTTCGGCGGCGATCGCGTCCGCGAGCGGGATGGCGTCAGCAAGATCCTTGACCATGATGATGGCGCCGAAATCGGCCCACGAGGCGACTGCGATCGCGGCGCGCGGCAGCGTCTTCAGCTGCGCTGCGACCGCCTTCTCGACGTCGGCGGCAAGCCGCGCGGAATCGGTGATCAGGATCGATTGCGCGCTGGCATCGTGCTCGGCCTGTGCCAGCAAGTCCGCGGCGATCCAGTCGGCATTGCCGGTGTCGTCGGCGATCACCAACACCTCGGAGGGACCGGCGATCATGTCGATGCCGACCTTGCCGAACACCAGCCGCTTGGCGGCAGCGACATAGGCGTTGCCCGGGCCAACGATCTTGGCGACCGGCGCGATCGTCGCGGTGCCGTGCGCGAGCGCGGCCACGGCCTGGGCGCCGCCAACCCGGTAGATCTCGGTGACGCCGCCGAGCGAAGCCGCCGCCAGCACCAGCGGATTGAGCTTGCCGTCGGGCGAGGGCACCACCATGACGAGCCGCGCAACGCCGGCGACCTTCGCAGGCACGGCGTTCATCAACACCGAGGACGGATAGGCCGCGGTACCGCCGGGCACGTAGAGGCCGGCGGATTCGATCGCGGTGTAACGCCAGCCGAGCTCGACGCCGAGCGGGTCGGTAAAGCGTTCGTCCGCCGGGAGTTGGCGGCGGTGATAGGTCTCGATGCGGTCGCGCGCGAGCTTCAGCGCATCCAGCGTCGCGGCATCGCAGGCCTTTGTCGCGGCTTCGATCTCGGCGGCGGTGACGCGCAGCCCCGATGCATCCAGCGTCAGCCGGTTCGAACTTTGCCGTGGCCTCGAGCAGGGCTGCATCGCCCCGCCTGGCGACATCGTCGACGATCGCGCGCGCGGCGGCCTCGACGTCGGCCGAGACCTCGCGCTTGGCGGCGAGGAAGGCCGCGAATCGCTGGTCAAAATCGGCGCTGCTGCGGTCGAGACGAACGGGCATATTGGCTTGGCTTCTGGCTGGTCTTTTGGGGGGATTGGCTCACCCGCCCCCCTGCTCAATGGCGCGGCCGGGAAGCGGCGTCAACCCTTGGGCCCGGCCGTTCCCCTCCGGCGTCGTCCTGGCGACGGCCAGGACCCATTACCACCAGCGGATGTGTGGAGGCGCAATTGGGCCACATCTCGTTTCAACAACGAAGCCTTGGGGTTATGGGTCCTGGCTTTCGCCAGGACGACAGCGGATTGCGTGGCCTTGGCATGCCACCTCACCCCTCCCCCGCGATCCCTGGTCCCGTTCCCAGCGCGTCCGCCCCGAGGTCGGTCAGCTCGCATTCCAGGCATTCGACGTCGAGGCGGATGGCGCCGCCCTGGGCGAACAAAAGCAGGGCGCTGCCGCCGGGCTCCTCGCTGCGGCCGTCCTGGGGGTGAAACTCGATGCCGACGAGGTCCAGGATCTCGTCCGGCGTGGCGAGGTCGATGTTGCGCGATTTGCAGGCAAGCACGCGATCGAAGCGGAGCGCGGCAACCAGCCGGCGCGGCTCGGCCTCGCCTTCCAGCGTCTGCTCCCAGTCCAGCCGGCTCATGCCGATGACAAGCCGCTTCTCGCTCTGCCGCCAGATGATGTCGGAGGCCTGGACACGGGCGTCCTGGACATGGGTCGAGATCACCGCGAGATCGTCAGCATCGAGTGCGATCAGTTTGAGTTGGGGACACATCGCCGGCGCTTCTCCTTCAGGGCGGACAGGACTCAACGCGCGCGGGCGCCGAAATTTCCGCTGCAAGCTAACTGTCCCGTACACTTGAGGCTATTGATATCCTCCCATCTCCAGCACGTTCAGCGGATAGCCCTCCCGGGCGACGCAACCCTCACCCGTCTCGCCGCTACGCCATAGCCGATGCGAAGCATCGGCGTTCTAAGGACGGCGGCCGAAGGCCGCCTATGCCACCCTCTCCCGCAAGGGGAGAGGGTAAGAGTCGTGAAGCTCACTCTTTGAAAAAGGCCAGGAGGTCCGCGTTGATGGTCTCGGCGTGCGTGGTCGGCATGCCGTGCGGGAAGCCCTTGTACGTTTTCAGGATGCCCTTCTTCAGCAGCTTGGCCGACAGCGGCGCGGAATCGGCGTAAGGCACGATCTGATCGTCATCGCCGTGCATCACCAGCACCGGCACCGTGATCTTCTTCAAATCCTCGGTGAAGTCGGTCTGCGAGAACGCGACGATGCCGTCGTAATGCGCTTTCGCGCCGCCCATCATGCCCTGGCGCCACCAGTTCTGGATCACCGCCTCCGACGGCTTGGCACCGGGACGGTTGTAGCCATAGAAAGGACCCGCGGGGAGGTCGCGATAGAATTGCGTACGGCTAGCGGCGAGTTGCGCCTGGAGACCGTCGAACACGCTCTTCGGCAGGCCGCCGGGATTGGCAGGGGTCTGCACCATCAGCGGCGGCACAGCGGACAGGATCGCCGCCTTCGCGACGCGGCTTTCGCCGTGACGCGCGATGTAGTGCACGACCTCGCCGCCGCCGGTGGAGTGGCCGACATGAATGGCGTTCTTGAGGTCGAGATGCGCGGTGAGCGCGGCAAGGTCGTCGGCGTAGTGATCCATGTCATGGCCGTCGGCGACCTGCGTCGAGCGGCCGTGGCCGCGGCGGTCATGGGCGATGACCCGGTAGCCGTGCGTGACGAAGTACAACATCTGCGCGTCCCAGTCGTCGGCCGAGAGCGGCCAGCCGTGGCTGAACACGATCGGCTGGCCCGAGCCCCAGTCCTTGTAGAAAATCTCGACGCCGTCTTTGGTGGTGATGGTGGGCATGGATTGCTCTCTTTCGGTGAAAATCATCTGCGCGACGCGCGAACAAGCACGCGCCGATGATCCGCAGATAGTTGCGCGAGACTCCGAATGCGATGCATCGCGTCAACTGGGAACGTTGAGAATCGTGTGATCAGGCAAACGCCATCGGCCTGAAGCGGCGCCAGGCGCCGATGGTCAGTAGCACGAAGAACACCAGCACGATGCCCTGCACCACGGCGAAGACCGGCCCCGACGGCGGCGCCGGCGGCACGGCGGGTGCAAGCGCGGCGAGCGCCGGCACCTTCAGGAACGACTGGATCACGAGCACGAAGACGTTGAAGTAGAGCGAGACCATCGCGGTCACGATGTAGACCGGGCGCCAGACGCCTTGGAGCTTCATGCCGTAGAGCGCGATGCAGGCGATCGCGAGCAGCACCAGCGAGATGATACCGATGATGTGCGAGGGCAGCAGCTCTTTGAAGGGAAACAGGAAGCCGGTTGCGCTGGTGAGGATCGTGAACAGCAGGAAGATCGCGGTGAGGCCGGGCATCGACTTCGAGCCGAGCAGGCCGAACATCACGACGAGGCCGGCGGCGATGGCGATCAGGCTGATGATGACATGGATCAGTGTAAGCGCGGGCAGGCTCAATCCAAGCACCATGGCATCTCTCCTACTCTCCGCATTGAGACGATCAGAGTAGTATGACGGTCCTCATGGGATTGTCACGTGCGTTGGTGTCCCACATGTGCGCGCAGCCATGCGTCATCGTGCGAATTGACAAACGCATGTTCCGATTTCTTGCAGCGCTGTCACGAACGACGGCAGTTTGTAGCCCGGATGGAGCGCAGCGAAATCCGGGGATCTCGCTTGTAGATGCTGCTGTCCCGGATTACGCTTCGCTCCATCCGGGCTACGAGCTTTCAATCGATCGTTGCAACATCGGCCCGCGATCGGCGGGCCGATGCGACGCGGCTCACACTTCCTTGGTGTCGAAGATCAGGAGGTCGGCACCGCCGCTGGCGAATTTCGGCACGTCAGCGCCGGTCGCCTTGCCTTCCGGGCTGCCGAATGCGGCCTGGATGTCGGCCACGCTGTCAAAGGTGAGAACGGCGACGAGATGAATTCCGGAAGGCCCAGTGGGGGAGCTGACCGGTCCCTTGCTGACGGCGTATTTCTTCAGGCCGGGAAGTTTCTTCGCGAGTGGAATGTGCGTCTCGGCATAGTACTTGTCGAAGGCAGCAGCATCCTTGGGCGTTTTGTAGAGCACGACGATTTCAGCCATTTAGTCCTCCCAATGAATCTTTTGTTCGTTCCACGAGCAATACGCCTCGCGACGAGGGGATAGTCTGCACCAAGCGGCGCGATGGCAAGCCACATTCGTCTTGCCATTCCCTTGTCTTGTCCTTGCCTAAAGCGCCGGTTTTGCGGCGTCGCCGAGATAGCCGTGCAAGGAGGCCACGACCTGCGCGCCTTCGCCGATAGCGCCGCCGACGCGCTTGACCGAGCCGGAGCGGACGTCGCCGACGGCGTAGACGCCGGGCACCGAGGTCTCGAGCGGCGCCACCAGCTTGCCCTGGTTCTGCTCGGACTGCGCGCCTGTCACGACGAAGCCGCCGCGATCGAGCGTGACGCCGCAGCCGTCGAGCCAGGAGGTTGCGGGATCCGCGCCGACGAACAAAAAGAGATTGCGGATATCGGCGGCGTCCTCGTCGCCCGACAAGCGACTCTTCCAGCGGATGCGCCGCAGCAGCGCGGCCTCATCGCCTTCGAGCGCCGTGATCTCGGTGTTGAACATCAATTCGATGTTCGGCGTCGCTTCGATGCGCTCGATGAGATAGCGCGACATGCTGGCCCCCAAGCCGCCGCCACGGATGATCATCAAGACTTTCTTCGCATGACCCGACAGGAACACGGCGGCCTGGCCTGCCGAATTGCCGGCACCGACCAGCGCCACCTCCTCGCCGGCGCAGAGCCGCGCCTCGACCGGCGAGGCCCAGTACCAGACGCCGCGTCCCTCGAACTTGTCGAGGTTCGCGATCTCCGGCCGGCGATAACGCGCGCCGCTCGCGACCACCACCGCGCGTGAGCGCAAGGGATCGGCGCCGTCGAGTGCCACCGAAAATGCGCCGTCCTTGCGCGTGCAGTCGAGCGACTTCACCGTCACAGGAATCATGATGTCGGCGCCGAACTTCTGGGCCTGGGTGAAGGCGCGCGCGGTCAATGCCTGGCCGGAAATGCCGGTCGGAAAGCCCAGATAGTTTTCGATGCGCGCGCTGGCGCCGGCCTGGCCGCCGAACGCGCGGGTGTCGAGCACGGCGACGGACAAGCCTTCGGACGCCGCATACACGGCGGTAGCGAGCCCGGCCGGTCCGCAGCCGACGACAGCAACGTCGTAGATGCGGTCACCCTTTGCTCCGCCGATCATGCCGATGGCGCGCGCAAGCTCGGTTTCATCGGGATTGCGCAGCACCGCGCCGCTCGCGGCGACGACCAGCGGCCAGTCCTCCGGCTTGGGCGAATAGCGCGCGATCAATTCGGCCGCATCGCGATCGTTTTCGGGATCGAGCAGATGATGCGGCTGGCCGTTGCGGGTGAGAAAGCCCTGCAGGCGCACCACGCCGGCCGAATGCGACGGACCGATCAGCACGGGACCGCCGATGCCGCCCTGGATCAGATTGACCCGGCGCAGGATCAGCGCCCGCATGATGCGCTCGCCAAGCTCGGCCTCGGCGACCAGCAGCGCGCGCAGCCGCTCCGGCGCCAGCAGCAGCGTCTCGACATCGCCCTCTGCGCGGCCGTCGACCAGCGCCGGCTGTCCCGAGAGCTGGCTGAGCTCGGCCAAAAATTGCCCCGGCCCCTGGTCGATCACCGGGGTGACATGGCCAAGGCCATCGCGCTGGGTGATGGCGACATGGCCCTTCAGCACGACGAACATGCCGGGTCCCGGCTTGCCAGTCTCGAACAGGAACTCGCCGTCGGCATAGCGGCGGACCTCGCCGAAATGCCTGATACGTTCGATCTCGGCAGGCGTCAGCGCCGGAAAGGTCTGCTCGGGGCGGGTGAACCGCGACATCAGCGCGTCGCGATCGGTTCGTTGCTGTCCGTCCTGCCCCATTGCCACTGTCATGCACTCCAAAATGTTAGCCGTCGGCCTTGCCGGCGGGCCCCTCATTCAGGGACTCGTCGTCGTTGTGCGAGGGCTCGGCCATTGCGGCGCGTTCGCGCGCCTGCACCTTCCGCCGCTTCAGGTTTTCGCGCAGGGCGGATTTCAGCCGGTCCTGTCGTCCGTCATGGCCGCGTGCTGCGGCTTTATCGGTCTCGTCGATCATCATCCGGGCTCATCAAGAAGGGGCCGCGTCGCGGTTTAGCATGCCCAAGGAATACGACAGCTCAAGAGGCCCGCGCGATCCGATCGTGCGAACTTCAAAATGGGCCGAATCTGACCGCACAGCCAACTGGCCAATTGGCTGGGGACGGCACTGGGACCAAAATCGTCCAAAATCGGTCATTTCGGGGCAAAAAGGCCGTCTCCGCCAGGCAGCGGGCCGATTTTCTCGATTTGGCGGGGCCGGCAAGCTTGCACATGAGGGGGCCTTGTGGCATCCATCGCCCCGCTTGGCGGGCCCAGTCGCGGCCCGATTCTGTGCCAGCATTTGCTGCCGTAGCTCAGTGGTAGAGCACTCCCTTGGTAAGGGAGAGGTCGACAGTTCAATCCTGTCCGGCAGCACCAGTGTTCCACACATGACAAGGCGTTCTCGCGGCGTGAAGTGCCCGAGTTTTGCTCTATTCCGTGCCCCTCTTCGGTGAAGAGGGCGCAGGGAAGGCCGGGTGCCGGCTGGCACCCATGGTCCGCTGCGCGAAGAATTTGCACACGCAAATGCGCAGGCGGAGAACAGGTGGGCCGGAAAACACCCGGCCTTCCCTGCGCGATGGTTTGACGGCTTATGCCTGCTCTCCCCGGAGCCGAGTTCCTTCTGGCCTCCGTCACCTTGCGAATTGACGATGCGTCGCGACCCGGTTGAGCCCAGAAGCATCTCCGCAAGGCTTGACCGTAGCAACGACGGTCAGGACCACATGGTTTTGCCGTACGCAGCGATCCGGCTTCGCCCATAAGGCTCCGCCGGACCAGAGGCGCCGTCCGTCCGCACGCAGAAAGGACCTCACGAGGTTCATCTCGCCCTGGCCCCACCTTCGCGTGCCCGACGCTGCCGCGTCCACCGCACCCCGGTCCACGTTTCGTTACGACGTACGATCGTCCCTCTCCCCGGACCGGGATGACAGGGAGAATGCCGAAATTCCGAATTTCGGTAAAGTGGAATATTTTTGTGGCGGGGGATTGACGGGATTTTGCGGGAGGCGAGTGTGTTGCCCGACGGGACAAAATCGTCGCGACCGACATCAGCTATTGAACTCGAAGCGGGAGTTCTACTGAACGGCCATGTCGCCTGAAATCACGTGGTGTTTGGACCCTCGCTGGGGTAATTTCTTGTTGCAACTGATAACCGCGAGCGCATCATTTCCACCGCGACATCAAGGGAGGACGATCATGACCTTCCGCGCACGAAGCCGTTTTGCTTTCTTCGTTTTATTCTCGCTACTGACTACGGCTGACGTAGTTCGCGCGGGCAGCGAGGACGAAGTGAAGGCTCTTTTTGCAAGATTTGTCGCCGCACAAAACGCTCACGACCTCAAGGAGGTTGGCGAGCTTTTGCACGATTCGGCTCAGTTTTTGTGGATCACGCGTGGCGCGGCTATCTGGGGCCACGACGCAGCACTCAAGCGTTTCGAGGCCTTGTATCAAGGCACTTGGTCCCTCGACCCGAAGATGGACGAACTGAAGGTGATCGAATTGCAGACGGGAGTCGCGCAACTCTACGTGCCGGTGACCTTCATGATTTCACCGTCTGGGCAGACTGCGCAGCCTACACGGTTTCTGATGAATCAAGTGCTGGTGAAGACGGGTGACGGTTGGAAGATAACGAGCATTCTTCCAATTCCTGCGCCTCAGCCATAAACCAAATTTTTTCGAATGGGCTACGGACGATGTGGCGCGAGCTTTTCGAAAAGATGCAGTCGCACTGTCCGTTTGCCTCCCAAATTCGTGGTGATAGTGTCACAATCCGCGGTCTGTCCGGGAGGACACAATGGGATGGTTTGACCGGCTGTTTGGGAAGGACGTTGGCGCCTGCGACCCCACTCCTTGCGAGATTTAGGCGGAAATCACGGGTAGCGACTGATCCTGATCTTCTGAAGATTGCCAAAGACCGAAAAGGGCATGTCTCGCGGAGAGCCGTGAGAGATGAATATAATCGGCTGCTTCTGGAGAAGTACGCGCACGATAAGTCGTGACGTCTAAAGCGCGATGAGATGAGTGGCGTAGCCCGGATGGAGCGAAGCGTAATCCGAGACACCTGCACTGCGGGACGGACCCCGGATTGCGCTTCGCTCCATCCGGGCTACGAACTGCATCGCAGATAGAGTTTCATCTCGCAGGGGTTTGCTCTTCGCTTACCTGCTGTGCGGCGAAGCGATCGTCAGCACGGCGTAGCCTTCGGCAAAGCTCGCGATTGATGTTCTGCAGGACGATCACATAGGCGTGGATGTCGGCCTTGTAGCAAGCGTAGAGCTTTTGGGCGGTCAGCTCGTACAGCACGGTCGGACTCTCCGCGACCACGGTGGCGGAGCGATTTTGCATTTCAATCAGCGTCATCTCGCCGAAGAAATCGCCTCGCTCCAGACCGGAAATCGGGATGACGCTCCCCTTATTGGTCCGTTTGCTCACCGAGAGCCGACCGGATTCGACGATGAACATCGAGCGTCCCGGCTCACCCTCCGCCACGACGGTTGCTCCGGCATCGAAGCGGCGCTCGACCAGCATCGAAATCAGGAGATCGAGGCTTGGGTCCGGAAGACCGCCGAAGAACGGCGTCGCGAGCAGGAACGCTTTCAGATCGGGAGCGCTGACAGCCATCGCGCAAGGATACGCTCCATCGCCATCAGCGGCAAGCAGAGCTCGTAGGATGAGCGGACGCGAAAACCATCAACAGTTCGAAGGCGAAACATGATGGGTGGATTTGCAAGTGCCCTACCCATCCTGCGCGCGGCCACTACATGTGTTTCTTGCAAGATGCGCATGATTGCCCAGCCCCTCCACACCGGTACCCCCGCACATGATCCCCTTCTCCATCCTCGACCTCGCGCCCATCCGCCAAGGTGGCGACGCCGCGCAGGCGTTTCGCAATTCGCTCGATCTCGCGCAGCATGCGGAGGCCTGGGGCTACAAGCGGTTCTGGCTGGCCGAGCATCACAACATGACGGGGATCGCCAGCGCGGCGACGTCGGTGGTGATCGCCCATGTCGCGGGCGGGACCAAGACGATCCGGGTCGACTCCGGCGGGATCATGCTGCCGAACCATTCGCCGCTGGTGATCGCCGAGCAGTTCGGCACGCTGGAGTTGCTTGATCCCGGGCGGATCGATCTCGGGCTCGGGCGCGCGCCGGGCACCGACCAGTTCACAGCAAAGGCGTTGCGGCGCGATCTCGCCACGGCTGCCGAGAACTTTCCGCATGACGTGCTGGAATTGCAGGCGCTGCTCGGCGATGTGCAGCCGAACCAGGCGATCCGCGCCGTGCCCGGCATGGGGACCAGGGTGCCGCTATGGATTCTGGGATCGAGCACCTTTGGCGCGCAGCTTGCCGCGATGCTCGGGCTACCGTTCGCGTTCGCCTCGCATTTCGCGCCGCAGATGATGATGCCGGCGCTGCGCGAATATCGCGCTCGCTTCGAGCCATCGGCGCAGCTCGACAAGCCCTATGCGATGATCGGCGTCAATGTCTTCGCGGCCGACAGCGATAAGGAGGCGCAGCGCATGTTCTCATCGCTGCAGCAGCAGTTCATCAATCTGCGCCGCGGTACGCCGGGGCCGCTCCCGCCGCCGACTGGCGACATGGACGCGCTGTGGTCGCCGGCGGAGAAGGCCGGCGTTGCGCAAGCGCTGTCCTGCTCCGCGGTCGGCTCGCCCGCGATGGTCGAGGAGAAGCTGAAGGCGCTGATCGCCGAGACCGGCGCGGACGAGCTGATGACCACCGGGCAGATCTACGACCACGCAGCCCGGCTGCGCTCGTTCGAGATCGCGGCGGAGGTGCGGGATCGGCTGGCGAGGCGGCAGGAGGCGTGAGCGCTGGAGGCTGTCAGATCAGGCCTGGCTGCTGCAACGACGAAGGTGCACTCCCTCTCCCGCTTGCGGGAGAGGGTCGGGGAGAGGGTGTTTCCGCAATGGGACGATCCCCAAGAGGAGAAAGCCCTCACCCGGCGCTTCGCGCCGACCTCTCCCGCAAGCGGGAGAGGTGAACGAGCCGCCGCAGTAATCGATGCAGTCGAAAGCCATCTCGCTTTAGGGGGCGGCGCAGGTGAAGTTCTCAGCCTTCTCGATGCTGCCACTGCCGAGATAGCGGGCCTGGCGAGGATAGGGCACAAGGGCCGACTGCGTTCCGGCCAGGGCGTTGTCGCGCCCGCGCGAGCCTCGATGCTGTCAGGCGCGCGGCCCTGCTCGACCCAGGTCACCAGTGGGGTCAGAACGTCAAAGCTGTCGGTGGCAGGGCCTCCCGAACAATGGTTCATGCCGGGCACGAGGAAGAGGCGGGCGAATTCGGCCGTCTCCTTCTCCCCGCCCGCAGCATTCGTGAGCCGCTTGTACCAGTCCAGAGTATCCAGCGCAGAGAACGTCGGATCGCTGACGCCGTGATAGAGCAGCAGCTTGCCGCGCCTTTGACGGAAACCGGAGAGATCGACTGAATTTGCGGAGATCGCCTGCACGGAGGTCTCAGGCATCGCCGCGCTCGTGCCGAAAATTCTCGCATGGGCGGCTGTGACATCCACGGTGCGGTAAAAGTCGTAGACGGCCTCCGCTTCATTAGCCAGGGGCGATTGAGGCGGGGTCATGTAGAGATAGGCCAGGGTCGCGCCAAAGGACACGTTGAAGGCGTTGACGCGGCTGTCGGGTGCCGTGCCGAGAATCCAGCGCCGCCATCCAGCCGTGGCGATTCCCGAGTCATAGGGATATGGCGCATAGATCCGACGTCCCTGCGCCGTAGTTGGCCCCTGGAAATGGTTTTCGAGAGCTGCCACCTGCGCGGCGGAGAGACAGCTTGCCGTCTTCTCGGCGGTACACTGCAGCGTACGCGGCGAAAAACGACAGGCAGGCACATTGTCGATGATGCCGTCGGCGAGACCATCGCCTTCATCACAGGACTGAACGATCGCCCTGGAGAGCAATTCCATGTCCGCCTGGGACAGAGCCTGCGCCAGAATGGGGCGGCCGTCCGAAGCTTTCGGCGAGATCGCCGCAAAGCCTTGCGTCGAAGCGGCCCCCGCAAGACCCTTCTCCGGCATTCGAAAGGCCGGTGCGCCGGCGGCAACGCCATCGAAGTGATCCGGGAAGCGCTGCGTGATCGCCATTCCGTGCCGCCCGCCGTTGGAGCAACCCAGGAAATAGGAGTAGCTTGGCAGGCGGCCGTAATAGGCCCGGATGAATTGCCTGGCCTGCCGCGTCACGACATCGTCGGCGCGATAGCCGAAATCGATGCGCGCCTGCGGGTCGAGGCCGAATTTGGCGCCACCAAGGGGACCCGGCGCATTGCTGTGTCCAGCATCCGTCGTGACCGTCGCGTATCCCTGATTGAGCGCGCTCGGCTGTCCGCCGCCGGGCTGCGCATCTCCGCTGCCGAGAACACCGTCAGTGCCTCCCTGCCCCTGGAACACGAAGCGACCGTTCCATGCTTCCGGCAATCTGAGATGCAGACCAATGGCGAACTTCTGACCCTCGGCGCCGGTTCGCTCGTCCAGATAAGCGATCACTTCACAATGGGCGGCCAGTCCATCGGCCGCCGGACGCAGCTGGGCCTCGCTGACGCGCATCGCCGGACCGGACTCCGATTGGAGCCGATCGCATGTGGTTACGGGCGAGCCGGTGTCGCTGCCCGCTGCCGCGGTTGCGATAGAGACGGCGCACCCCACGAAAGCAAGCGCCGCACTCAGCCAGGAACGGTGATGCAGCCTTCGCAGTGCCGAGATAATCGACATGCGGCCCCCCGATCGTGAACGCCCCGGTTAATCCGGAAAGCCGAACAGCTTCGCCGGATTGTGCACCAGGATCTTTTCCAGCTCCGCCTGGTCGGGCGCGTAGCGGTACAGCAGCTCGAGCAGATCGGCATCATTCGGCGGCTGCTTGACCGAGACCGGGTGCGGCCAGTCGCTGGCCCAGACGCAGCGGTCGACCGCTGCCTCGATATAGGCGCGCGCGATCGGGATCACGTCGTCGTAGGGGGCCCCGGTCTTCGAGGTCTTCTCGCCGAGCGACAGCATCACCCAGAAATTGCCCTTGCCGAGCAGCTCCAGCATCTTGCGCAAATTCGGATCGTCCTTGCCGGCTGCGGGATCGGGGCGCGCCATGTGGTCGATCAGCACGGGCACGTCGAGATTCTCGTACTTGGCGACGCTGGACATGATGCCGTCCTTCTCGGGCTGGATCTTGACGTACCAGCCGAGCTCGCGGATGCGGGCGATGGCGCGGGCGAAATCGGCGTCCGACAGCACGGCGCCGAGCTCCTGGCGGAAGCTGAAGCGCGCGCCGCGCACTCCGGCGTCGTGCAGCTTGGCCAGATAAGAGTTGCTCGCCTCCGCGAACACCAAGGCGTTGGCGCAGCCGCGATAGTTCGGGCCCATCGCAGCGAGGCCGTCGAGCACGACGGCATGGTCAGCGCCGTAAGTGGTGGTCTGCACGATGATGCCGCGCTCGATGCCGAGCGCCTTGTGCATGCGCAGCGCCGCTTCCCAGGTCGCGGTCGGCATCCGATAGGCCGCACCGGGGCGCTCCGGATATTTGTCGATCGGCCCGAGCACGTGAAACTGGCTGTCCACGGTCCTCGGCGGCGGCGCCTTGACCGGGCGGCGCGGATTGGGATCGAACGGCAGATAGGTCGGCATGCGCAAAACTCCCTCAGTCGATCACGGCGGTGAAGTCGCACTGCACCAGCGCGCCGCCGTCCATGTTGTCCATCGGCAGCGCGTGGCGCGCCGGTCGCGAATGCTCGTCCGGAAACATCTTGAGCCACTCGACATTGACGGGACCGCGTTGCGAACGGTCCTTCAGCCACACCGTCATCTTGATGATGTCATCCGTGGTGCCGCCGGCGGCCTCCACCGTCGCCTTCATATGCGCGAACATGTTGGCGCATTGCGCGTCCAGGCTCTCGGGCATGACGCCAGCCGCATCGCGGCCGAGGATGACGCCCGACATCACGAGATTGCCGATGCGGCAGGCGTTCGGGATCGGATTGGCATGCTTGAAGCCGCCGATATGGATGCTCTTGCGCCGCGATTGACCACTCATGGTGCGCTCCCTTCTTGTTGTTGGTTCAGACGAACTGGCACGACACCGAGCCGAACGCGCCGTAATCGGCATGAAAGGTGTCGCCGCGCCGGATGTCGACCGGCCGCGTGAACGATCCCGCCAGCACCACCTCGCCGACCGCGAGATATTCGTCATGCGGCGCGAGGCGGTTGGCGAGCCAGGCGATGCCGTTGGCGGGATGATTGAGCACGCCGGCGGCAAGCCCGGTCTCCTCGACCTCGCCGTTGCGGAACAGGAGCGCGCCGATCCAGCGCAGGTCCGCATCGAGAGGGCGGAACGGCCGGCCGCCGAGCACCAGCGCCGCGTTGGCCGCATTGTCGGAGATCGTGTCCATCACCTTGCGGGTCTTGCCGGTCTCGGGATCGACGCGGTGCATGCGCGTCTCCAGGATCTCGAGCGCCGGCGTGACATAGTCGGTGGCGTTGAGCACGTCGAAGATGGTGCAATCGGGCCCGCGCAGCGGGGCCTTCAGCACGAAGGCGAGCTCGACCTCGATGCGCGGTGCGTGGAAGCGGTCGAACGGAATCTGCGTGGCGTCGGCATAGAACATATCGGCGAACAGCACGCCGTAATCGGGCTCATTGATGCCGACCGCGTTCTGCATCGCCTTCGAGGTCAGGCCGATCTTGTGGCCCTTGATGACGCGGCCGCGGCCGAGCTGAAGTTTCGTCCAGGCGCGCTGGACCGCGTAGGCATCCTCGATGCTGAAGTCCGGATATTCTTTCGTGAACATCGGGATCAGCGCCTTGGTGCGCTCGGCTTCATCGAGGCGCGCGGCGAGGCGCTCGATCGTCGCAGCATCCAGCATGATCTATTGCTCCGCGGCCACGGTGTTGCGCAGCACGCCGATGCGGCTCGATTCGACTTCGACGACGTCGCCCACCTTGAGCCAGCGCGGCGGATCGAAGCGCGCGCCCGCCCCGGTCGGCGTGCCGGTCACGATCATGTCGCCGGGCTTCAATGTGGCAAAGGTGGAGAGATAGGAGATCAGGAAGTTCGAACGGGAACATCAGCCGCTCGGTGGTGTCCTGCTGCCGCACCTCGCCGTTGACGCGCGTGATGATGTCGTGCGGCCCGCGCGGGTCGAGCTGGTCGGCGGTGACGATCCACGGGCCGATGCTGCCGGAGCGGTCGAAATTCTTGCCCTGCGTGACGTTGAACTTGCCGTGGCGCAGCCAGTCGCGGATCGTGCCCTCGTTGCACAGCGTCATGCCGAAGATGTGCGACCACGCTTTTTCCCGCGGGATGTGACGGCCGCCCTGCCCGATCACGATGACGAGCTCGCCTTCATAGTCGAGCTGGTCGGAGACCTCAGGCTTCTCGATCGGCTGGCCGGAGCCAGTCATCGACGACATGCTGCGCACGAACAGGCTCGGATATTTGGGCAGGTCCGAATTGTCCTTGTACTCGGCGTTGCGCTCGGCGTAGTTGACGCCGATGCACCAGAGCTTTTCCGGCGCCAGCACCGGCGGCAGCAGGACGAGTTTTTCCAGCGCGTAGTCTGGCTTTTGCCCGGCGACCGCCTCCTGCGCATCGGCAAGCGCGTTGGCAGCGATCAGCGCTTTTACATCAGAGAAGTCACGGCCGATCCGCTTGGTCAGATCGACGACACCGCCTTCGACGGCCGCGCCGTAGCGTGGCTCTCCGTCCACGAGATAGCTTACGAGTTCGCATCGTCGTTCTCCAATGATGTCGCGGGCGCGGCCGGGGCCAGCGCGCTCAGTCGGTTCGATTTGGGAGTTTGGAAGACGGTGTTCAGCGTCACGATCTCGCCGAGCCGGGCATAGCGCGGCCCGCCGATGCGCGCGATCGGATCGAGCGCCTTTGTCTCGATCTTGCCGTCCTTCACGAGGCCGTCGCGAATGTGGAACATGACGACCTCGCCGACGATGAGCCGGCTGCGGGCCTCGCCGAATTCCAGGCACTGTCGAAAGCGGCATTCCATTGCAACCGGCGCGGCGGCGAGCCGACGCACCTTGATGAGCTCGCAGGCCAGCGTTTCGAGCCCGAGATGGTCGACCTCGCTGATTTCAGGCGGATGCTCGACCGAGCTGTCATGCACCGCGGACATCAGCGGGGTAGCGGCGATGTGGATCACATATTCCTCGGTATCGAGGATGTTGTGCGCCGTGTCCTTGTAATCGGCACCCTTGCGGCCGACGCTGATGGCGAGCATCGGCGGCTTCTGCGAGACAAAGGTGAAGGCGCTGAAGGGCGCGAGGTTGAGCACGCCGGAACGCGACAGGCTCGTGACCCAGGCAATGGGACGCGGCACCACGATGCCGGTCATCAGGCGGTAGATGCGCTCGGCGCCGAGCTCGCTGGGATCGATCCGCATCGATCAATCCGCCCTGATGTTGGCCTTGCGCACCACCGGAATCCATTTGGCGTCCTCGCGCGCGAGATAGGCCTTGAACTCATCAGGCGTCATCACTGTAGCCTCCCCACCGAGCTTTTCGAACTTGTCGACCACGGCCGGGTCCTTCAGGATCGCGACCAGCGTCTGGTGCAGCTTGTCGACGATCGGTGCCGGCGTGCCCGCAGGCGCGAACAGGCCGGTGAAGGTCTGGCCGTCAAAGTCCTTGTAGCCGAGCTCGGCAAAGGTCGGCACGTCAGGCAGCGACTTCAGGCGGTGCGGGCTGGTGACGGCGATCGCGCGGAACAGGCCGGCCTTGATGTGCTGGAGGCTGACCGTGAGCTGGTCGAACGCGAACTGCACCTGGCCGCCGAGCAGATCGTTGATCGCCGGCGCGTTGCCGCGATAGTGCGCGGTGACCCATTGCAGCTCGAGGTTGGACTGCATCAGCTCGCTGAGCAGATGGTTGGTGGTGCCAGGCCCCGGCGAGGCCATGGTCAGCTTGCCGGGCTCGCGCTTGGCGAGATCGATGAATTCCTTGAACGTATTGGCCTGCACGGACGGATGCACCTCGAGCACCAGCGGCGTCATCGAAATGGTCGAGATCGGCAGGAAGTCCTTTTTCCAATTATAGGCCTCGCGCTTGTTGATCTCGGTCGCGAACAGCACCGGGCCGTTGGCGCCAACGAACAGCGTGTAGCCGTCGGGCGCGGATTTCGCGAAGGCTTCGCCCGCGATCATGCCGCCGGCGCCGGCCTTGTTCTCGATGATGAAGGGCTGGCCGAGCTTTTCCTGGAGCTTGTCGGCGATGATGCGCGCCGCGCTGTCGACATTGCCGCCGGCCGGATAGGGCACGATCAGCTTGACGTTGCGCGCCGGCCATTCCTGGCTTGATGCGGGCCCTGCCAGCATCGCAACTGCAGCAGCGATGGCAATCCAGATTAATCTCATGTTAACCTCCCGGCGGCGCGTCCATTTCCACGTCGGATGCCGCGACGTTGCGCAAGGCAATTCGAAAGGCATCTCGATCGGAGCGAAATCTCCAGATGCGCGCTTGTCCTGTCGAGTGAATTGTGGCGTTCTTGTCCATATTATGGACAGGACGAGCTTCGACCGCAACGCTAGGGAACCGCGGCAGGGCGCCCAGGCAATCCGGCGCGCGCTCGCGGTGCTGCGCATTCTGGCCGCAGGCCGCGAAGACGGTGTGCCATTGGCCGAGGTGGTACGGGCGACCGGCCTCACCCGCCCGACCGTGCATCGCATCGTCCACGTGCTGATCGAGGAAGGCATCGTCGAGCGGCACGAGCGGACCGGCCGCTATGCGATCGGCAACCAGGTGCCGGAGCTGGCGCTCGCGCGGCCGCGGCCGTCGCGGCTGCTGATCGCCGCCAATCCGTCGCTGCGGCGCGCCTCCGCCGAGATCGGCGACACGCTGTTCCTGACGGTGCGGACCGGCAACGACACGCTGTGCGTCGATCGCAGGATCGGCGTCTATCCGATTCAGGTGCTGTCGATCGAGGTCGGCGCGCGCCGGCCGCTCGGCGTCTCCAGCGCCGGCGTCGCCATCCTCGCCGCGATGCCGGCGCAGGACGCGCGCAAAATCGTCGCGGCCAACGAGAAGAGGTTCGAGGCCTACCAGACCGACGTCGCGACCGTGATGGGCGAGATCACCACGGCGCGGCGGCGCGGCTACTACATGCGGGAGATTGGCCTCGTGCAGGGCACGAAATCGATCTCGACCTGGATCAAGAGCTCGGACGGACAGCCGGCTGCTGCGATGACGGTCTCTGCCGTGCGGACGAGGCTCGGCCCCCGCCGCGAGCAGGAGGTCGCGGAGATTCTGCTGCGCGAGGCTGGGATCATCGAGCAGGTCATTCGCGGCTAAGGCGCCGGCGGCGCGACTTCGCCTCTCCCCGCCTGCGGGAAGAGGCCGACGCGCGAAGCGCGGCGGATGAGGGGGAGTCTCCGCGAATTCAACTGCCACCGTGAATGCGGAAGCAGCCCCTCACCCAACCCTCTCCCCGTAAGAACGGGGCGAGGGAGCGCACTGCCGTTGCGGCCGCGGCTCCATCACGCGTCGTCGCTGCATGCCGGCATCCATCACTGTCAATGGGCTGACGCCGCGCTTCGTTTTGTGGCACAAGGACCGCCATCGCCGACCCGACCAACGAGGCCACGCATGCCCGCGCCCAAACCGCCTGCCTTCGAGACCCTGAGCCTGCATGCGGGCCAGCATCCGGATCCCGTAACCGGCGCTCGCGCCGTGCCGATCTACCAGACCACGTCCTATGTGTTCCAGGATTCCGACCACGCTGCCGCGCTGTTCAACCTGGAGCGCGCCGGTCACATCTACACCCGCATCTCCAATCCGACCACCGGCGTGCTGGAGGAACGGCTGGCGGCGCTCGAAGGCGGCGTCGGCGCGATCTGCACCGCCAGCGGCATGGCCGCGCTGCATCTGGCCATCGCGACGCTTCTGAACGCCGGCGACCACATCGTGGCGTCGAGCTCGCTCTATGGCGGCACCATCAACCTCTTGCGCACACGCTGCCGCGCTTCGGCATCACCACCACCTTCGTCAAGCCGCGCGATCTCGACGCGTTCCGCGCGGCGATCAAGCCGAACACGAGGCTGGTGATCGGCGAGACCATCGGCAATCCCGGGCTGGAAGTGCTCGACATCCCTGAGGTCGCGGCGATCGCACATGATGCGAAAATTCCGCTGCTGATCGACAACACCTTCGCCACGCCCTATCTCAGCCGCCCCGTCGAACTCGGGGCCGACATCGTCATGCATTCGGCGACCAAGTGGATCGGCGGCCACGGTATCGCGATCGGCGGCGCCATCGTCGACGGCGGCCGCTTCGACTGGCGTGGCTCCGGCAAATTCGGCGTGCTGACCGAGCCCTATGGCGGCTATCATGGCATCGTGTTTGACGAGCAGTTCGGCACCGCGGCCTTCATCATGCGCGCGCGCACCGAGGGCCTGCGCGATTTCGGCGCCTGCCTCTCCCCGACCAACGCGTTCCAGCTATTGCAGGGCGTGGAAACGCTCGGCGTGCGCATGGACCGGCATATGCAGAACACGCACCTCGTGCTGGACGCGCTGAAGGTCAACAAGGCGGTCGACTGGGTGCTGCATCCCTCGCTGGAGGACCACCCTGACTATCAGCTTGCAAAGAGGCTGCTGCCGCGCGGCGCCGGCTCCATCGTCTCCTTCGGCATCAAGGGCGGGCGGCCCGCCGGGCGCAAGTTCATCGAGTCGCTGCGCATGATCAGCCATCTCGCCAATGTCGGCGACGCCAAGACCTTGGTGATCCACCCCGCCTCGACCACGCATCAGCAGATGGACGCCGAACAGCTCAAGACCGCCGGAGTCGGCGAGGAGCTGGTGCGGCTCTCGGTCGGCATCGAGACGGCCTCCGACATCATCGACGATCTCGCCCAAGCGCTGCGCATTTCGCAAAAGGTCTGACGCCATGAAGCTCTCCGTCAACGGCACTGAGGTGTTTGTCGCAACCGGCGGCCGCGACTTCGACAATACCCTGCCTGCGGTCGTCTTCATCCACGGCGCCGGCTTCGACCATTCGACCTGGGCGCTGCACACGCGCTGGTTCGCCCATCACGGCTTTTCGGTGCTGGCGCCTGATATGCCCGGCCACGGCCGCTCGGCCGGTCCGTCGCTGTCGACCATCGCTGAGATGGCCGACTGGACGGCGGCGCTGCTGGATGCGGCAGGAGCCGCGAAGGCGCACCTGATCGGCCATTCCATGGGCTCGCTAATCTCGCTGGAGACGGCGGCGCGGCATCCGGACAAGGTCTCCGCGCTGAGCCTGATCGGCACCGCCGCGACCATGACGGTCGGCCCGGATCTGCTGAAGGCCGCCGAAGCCAACGACCAGGATGCCGTCGACATGGTCTCGATCTGGGGCCTCGGCTTCAAGGCCGAGCTCGGCGGCAGCCTCGCGCCGGGCCTTTGGATGCATGGCGGCGCACAGGCCGTGTTGAAGCATTGCGAGCCGGGCGTGCTGTTCAGGGATCTGTCGGCCTGCAATGCCTATGCGAATGCGCTTCAAGCCGCCGCGAGCGTGAAGGTGCCGACCACGCTCATTCTCGGCGAGCGGGACATGATCGACTCCGGCGAAAGCCGGCAAGGCGCTGGCGGCGGCGATCCCGCAGGCGAAGACCGTCATCGTGCCGGGCGCAGGACACATGATCATGGCCGAGCGCCCGGATGAATTGCTGGCGGCGCTGAGGAACTGAAAAAGGATCAATCGGCTGCCTTGCGCGTTGCATCCCTGTGATTTCAAAGGGAACTCGACCCATGCCAAGACAGGAAATCATCCGCAAAGCCAAGCAGGACAAGCGCGCCGGCAAATCGGCAAGCACGCAGGCCGGCGAATTCGTCAAGGACGAAATCGACAAGATCAGGAAAGGCAAGCATGGCGCGCGGTCGACAAAGCAAGCCATCGCCATCGGCCTGTCCGAGGCGCGCCGCGCCGGCGTCGATCTGCCGCCGCCGCGCAAGGGGCGCACCAAGAAGTCGACGCGCCGCAGCGCCAAATATGCCTACGAGGCCGGTCAGGGCAAACGCACCCCGAAGCGCCGGCCGCGCGTATCGCGCGCCGTCGAGAACGTCCTGAAGAAGGAGCCGCGCTCCACAGCGTCGCGCAGCGCGCTGTCGAAGCAGGCCAAGCGCGCCGCGAGCGTGCGAACCGCGGCGTCGCGTTCGGCCGCTGCGCGGAAAGCGAGCCGCACCAAGGGCGCCAAGGCCCGCTCCGCCGCCGCCAAGAAGGCGGCACGCACCAGGACGCGCCGGCGCTGATCAGCTCAGGCGCCGGCTCCGCTCGGACAACACCGCGTGGGCGGCGCGCTCGGCCTCGCGCGCCGAACGGAACTGACGGCCTTCGAGACTGTCGAACAGGCGCTCCGAGGAGAAGAAGCGGAAGCCACGCGCGTCTCTGGTGATGATGCCGGCGGCGCGGTCTTGGATTTCGATGATGTAGGCGTTCGATTGGGTTTGGGACATGACTGCTCGTTCGCCGAGGTTTCGGCGTTCCTGTCTTGCGATTTGCAATATTGGATGCTGCTAGGAGGCGGTCAGCAACAACAACAGGCGCCGGTGGCCGCCGAGAAACAGCGACGCGTCATGCACGCATGCATGTTGCCTGGATTTCGCTGGTGATCGGTTCTCATATCGCAGCTTCGGCTCAAGGAGCAGTTTCGATGCTGCGAATATCGAGCGATTGCCGCGATTGGTCAATGAAATGGCTATCCATATTTGGCAGCGGCAGGCCCGGGCGCTTCTCCCGCAGGAAGCGCTGACAGCCGGATTCATCTCGCGATGAGTTCAACACGTGCGCCCGGCCCAGCATGATAGGCTTCTCGCCGCTACGACGCAGAATTTGGGAGGTCCAGAGATGGCGGAAGACCTAAAGGGGCGCACGGCGCTCGTCACCGGCGGCTCGCGCGGCATTGGCGCGGCCGTCTGTCGCGCGCTGGCGGATGCAGGCGCCGCCGTGGCGATCAACTGCCGCGAGCAGATCGGCCAGGCCGAGCAGCTCGCAGGTGAGATCGGCAGGCAGGGCGGCCGCGCGATCGTGATCGCCGCCGACGTCTCGCAGCGCGAGGCCGTAGCCGGCATGGTCGAGCGCGCCACGGCCGGGCTTGGGCCGATCGACATCCTCGTCAACAATGCCGGCATCGCCATCACGCGCGGCGTCGATGATCTCACCGAAGACGATTTCGACCGGACCATCCTGGTCAATCTGAAATCCGTCTTCCTGTGCACGCAGGCGGTGCTGCCGTCGATGCGCGCGAGGAAGTGGGGGCGCATCGTCAACATCTCCTCGGGCGCCGCGCGCGGTGCCGGCGCCATCGGGCCGCATTACAATGCATCCAAGGCCGGTCTGGAAGGCCTCACGCGAGGTTATGCGGCGCGCCTCGTGAAGCAAGGCATCACCGTCAATGCGGTGGCGCCGTCATTGATCGAGACCGACATGATGAGCGGCCAGTCGCAACTCGTCAGCCGCATCCCACTCGGCCGCTTTGGCACGGCGGCGGAGGTGGCGAAGGCCGCGATGCTGCTGGTCGATAATGCCTACATGACCGGGCAGACCATCGCGCTGAGCGGCGGCATGGCGTTTAATTAGCGGGAGCGGCCGGCGCCCTCTTCACCTCGCCCCGCTTGCGGGGAGAGGTCGGATTGCATCGAAGATGCAATCCGGGTGAGGGGGTACAGGTCTATCGACGATCTCATACGCGGAGAGAGCCCCTCACCCCGCCCTCTCCCCGCAAGAGCGGGGCGAGGGAGACGAGAGAGAACGGAGACTCACCACATCGTCGCGGCGGCGCGCGCGGGCCAGGCGCGATCATATTCTTCGCCGCCCGATTCTGTTCTCGCTCATCTCGGCCAGGATCTGGCCGGGCGTCGGCAGGGTCTTGGGATCGACGCGCTTGTCGGGATTCCAGAGGTCGGAGCGGACGATGGCGCGGGCGCACTGGAAATAGATCTCGTCCACGCTCATCACCATAACGCTGCGCGGTGCCTTGCCTTCGACCTTGAACGAGGCCAGCAGCTCGGGATCGATCGAGAGATGGGCGCGGCCGTTGGCCCGGACCGCATTGCCGGAGCCGGGAATCAGGAACATCAGCAACACCCTGGGATCGCGCACGATGTTGCGCAAGGAATCGACCCGGTTGTTGCCGCGCCGGTCCGGCAACATCAGCGTCTTGGAGTCGTGAATGCGGACGAAGCCGGGCAGGTCGCCGCGCGGCGAGCAGTCGATCCCCTCCGGTCCAATGGTCGCAAGCGCCGCGAACGGCGCCTTCTCAATGAAGATCCGATAGAGCGGCGTGACATGGTCGGCGACTTTCACGGTCGAGGCATCGTTGGTGACGCCGTAGATGGCCTCCAGCTGTTCGACCGTTTCGATCACCGACATTCCACTCTCCTGGTTGCGCTGGTTATTCCTGCCAGCCTTCGTTCCTGATCACCCGCAGGAGCTGGCGGCTATGATACTCCGCGCTGCCGGCGTTGAGGATGGTGACATCGGCCTGCGCCTGCGCATCATCGACGCTGCGCGACAGCCGCTCCGCGATGTTGCCGTCGCTATGCCGCGCCCGCGCGGCAAGCCGCTGCGCCAGCACGTCCGGCGGCGCCGTGATCGCGACCACCACGACATTGGCATAGGTTTGGCGCAACGCGCCGATCACCGTGCGCGAGACGTTGACGACGACCGTGCGTCCGGCACGGATATCGTCGTTGATCTCGAGCGGCAGCGCGTAGCAATGTCCGTGCGCCTCCCAGTGTACGGCGAAATCGCCATGCTGCTGCGCGCGGCGGAATTCGTCGGGGCCGAGCGCGACATTGTCTTCGTGACCGGAGGATTCCCGCGTCACGACGCGGCGTGGAAAGAAGATATCGTGATCCTCGCTACACGCCGCCTGTGCGAGCCGCAAAAGCGTATCCTTACCGGCGCCGCTGGGACCGATCACGAGCACCAGCCGCCCGGGACCAGTCCCGCCTGCCAAGCCCTGCGCCATGGCCGCGGTTTCGCTCATGCGACACGGCTCCCTTCGCGCCAGACGCTGCGGACGACGGGAACGCTGCCGGCAACATGCACGCGGATCAGGTCGGCGCGCTTGCCGATCGCGACCTCGCCGCGATCGGTGAGTTCGACCGCATCGGCAGGCGCCTTGGTCACGGTGCGGATCGCCGACGGCAGATCGATCGCAGGCACATGTTCGGGTAGTTGCAGCGCACCCATCAGCAGGCTCGACGGGATGTAATCCGACGACAGGATATCGAGCAGGCCTTCACGCGCGAGATCGACGGCGGCGATGTTGCCGGAGTGCGAGCCGCCGCGCACGACATTGGGCGCGCCCATCAGGATGTTGATGCCGGACTGGTGCAGGCCGCGGGCGGCCTCCAGCGTGGTGGGGAACTCCGCCACGGCGACGCCGTCGCGCACGGCGTCCGCTACGTTCTCCTCGGTGGTGTCGTCATGGCTCGCCAGCGGAATCTTCGTACTGATGCGCCAGCGCCACGATCTCGCGCATGTTGGTCGCGGCATATTGCTTCTGGTACTCGAAGCGCTTTGCGAACAGCTCGTCGAGCTCGGCGTCGGTCTTGCCGCCGCCCTTGCCGCGATAATAGTCGCGCAGCTTGACCTCGTCGCGGAACTGGCGCTGGCCGGGGGTATGATCCATCAGCGACATCAGCTTGACGTCGGGACGGTCGATCAGCTCCTTGGCCTCCTCGACCACGCTCGGCATCGGGATTTCGCAGCGCAGATGCAGGAAATGGTCGGCACGCAACAGGCTGGCATCGCGCGCGGTCGTGATTGCGGCGGCGAGCACGCCGGCGCGGCCGTCGACTTCCTCCGCGCCCTCCTCGCGCCAGACCCGGAGCGAATCGAACACGGTGGTGATGCCCGAGGTCGCGAGCTGGCCGTCATACGAGATGACGGCGGCGACCGGATTCCAGAACACTTTTGGCCGCGGCACGTAATGCGCCTCGAGATGGTCGGTGTGGAGCTCGATCAGACCCGGCATGATAAGGTCGCCGCCGGCATCCTCGGCTCCGGCGGGCGCCCTGCCCTCGCCGATCTCGGCGATGCGTCCGCCCGCGAGAGCAAGCCAGCCCTGCTCGATCACCCGGTCGGCCAGCACGATCCTGGCGTTGGCGATGACGGTGTCCTTCGGCTTGGCGTTCATTTCCCTCTTCCTTCAGGCCGCGGCGGCAAAGCTGGTGACGTCGACGATGCGGTCGGCAATCAGATGACGGATTTCGTCGTCGTGGACAATGGCGACCATGGCGACGCCCTGGCGCTTTTTTTCAGTGACCAGCTCGACCACGACGGCGCGGTTGGCGGCATCGAGCGAGGCGGTCGGCTCGTCCAGCAGCAGGATCGGCAAATCCGAGATGAAGCCGCGCGCGATGTTGACGCGCTGGCTGCTCGCCGCCGGAGAAGGTCGCGGGCGGAAGCCGCCAGAGCCGCTCGGGGATGTTGAGGCGATGCAGGAGGCTGCCTGCGCGCTGCTGCGCTTCAGCGCGCGCCAGGCCGTTGACGATCAGCGGCTCGGCCACGACGTCGATGGTGGCAACCCGCGGCACCGCCCGCAGGAACTGGCTGACATAGCCGATGGTGGAACGGCGAACGTTGAGCACCTGTCGCGGCTCGGCACTGGCGAGATCGATCAGCGCGCCGCGATGACGAATGCCGATGCGGCCGCTATCGCAGCGGTAGTTGCCAAAAATCATCTTCAGGATCGACGACTTGCCGGCGCCGGATGGCCCCGACAGCACGACGCACTCACCGGGATCGACGTGGAAGGTCACGCCGCGCACGGCCGGCAATTCGATGCCGCCTTGCAGGTGCATCGTAAAGGTCTTTTGGGCATCGGCAACGTCGATCATTGCGGTCATCGAAAAGCTCATGGCGGGAGAATCGAGGAGACGAGGAGTTGCGTATAGGGCTCGCGGGGATCGTCGAACACCTGGTCGGTGAGACCGGTCTCGATGACGTGGCCGCCCTTCATCACCATTACGCGGTGCGACAACAGGCGCGCCACCGCAAGATCGTGGGTGACGATGATGACGGCGAGGTGCAGCTCGGCGACCAGGCTGCGCAGGAGGTCGAGCAGGCGGGCCTGCACGGAGACATCGAGGCCGCCGGTCGGCTCGTCCATGAACACCAGCCGCGGCCCGGTGACGAGGTTGCGCGCGATCTGGAGGCGCTGGCGCATGCCGCCGGAATAGGTGCGCGGCGCATCGTCGATGCGCGCGACGTCGATCTCGACGCGCGTCAGCCAGTCCGACGCGGTATCGCGGATACGGCCGTAATGATTCCAGCCGACCGCCATCAGTCGCTCGCCGACATTGGCGCCGGCCGAGACCGCCATGCGCAGGCCCTGCGCGGGATCCTGGTGCACATAGCCCCAGTCAGTGCGGAACAGGAAGCGCCGCTCGGCTTCGCCCAGCGTGGTCAGATCGCGAGTGATTCCGTCGCGCATCCGGTAGGAGACGTGGCCGGCGCTCGGCGCGAGCTGGCCCGACAGCATTTGCAGCAGCGTCGACTTGCCCGAGCCGGACTCGCCGACGATCGCCAGCACTTCGCCGGGATAGAGCGCGAAGGAAACGTCGCGGCAGGCGGCGATGCGGCCGAAGGACTTGCTGAGCGCCTCCGCGACCAGCAGCGGCTGGTCATTTTCGGGCGTATCGAGATCAGCCAAATCTTGATCAACCATGTGAGCCCGCCTTCTCCTTGTACGGCGCGGCGCTGAGGCTGCCGTGATGGCCGGCGGCCTGCCGTCCCTCGCAATAATCGCTATCCGAGCAGACGAACATGCGTCCGCCCCTGTCGTCGGTGACGATCTCGTCGAGATATGAATTTTCGGCGCCGCACAGCGCGCAGGGCGCGTTGAAGCGGTAGGGCTCGAACGGGTGGTCCTCGAAATCGAGCGACACCACCTGCGTGTAGGGCGGAATCGCATAGATGCGCTTCTCGCGGCCGGCGCCGAACAATTGCAGCGCCGGACAATTGTCCATCTTGGGATTGTCGAATTTCGGCGTCGGCGAGGGATCCATCACATAGCGCGCGTTCACCTTCACCGGATAGGCATAGGCGGTCGCGATATGGCCGAAGCGGGCGATGTCCTCATAGAGCTTCACATGCATCAAGCCGTATTCGGCGAGCGCATGCATGCGCCGCGTCTCGGTCTCGCGCGGCTCGAGGAAGCGCAGCGGCTCCGGGATCGGCACCTGATAGACCACCACCTGGTTTTCATTCAGCGCCGTCTCCGGAATGCGGTGACGGGTCTGGATCACGGTCGCCTCATCCGTCGCCGTCGTCGTGGCGACGCCCGCGGTCTTGGCGAAGAACTTGCGGATCGAGATCGCGTTGGTGGTATCGTCGGAACCCTGATCGATCACCTTCAGCACGTCCTCAGGTCCCAGGATCGCGGCGGTGACCTGCACGCCGCCGGTACCCCAGCCATAGGGCATCGGCATTTCGCGGCTGGCGAACGGCACCTGATACCCGGGGATCGCGATCGCCTTGAGGATCGCACGGCGGATCATCCGCTTGGTCTGCTCGTCGAGATAGGCGAAATTGTAGGCGGGCGCGTTCATTCCGCGGCCTCCTTCATGGGCTCAGCATTGGCATCGGCAAATTCTTGACGCAGCTTGCGGAGCAGGCCGAGCTCGGACTGGAAGTCGACATAGTGCGGCAGCTTGAGATGCTCGACGAAGCCGGTCGCCTGGACGTTGTCCGAATGCGACAGCACGAATTCCTCATCTTGCGCCGGGGCGAGCGCCTCCTCGCCAAGCTCGCGGGCACGCAGTGCGCGGTCGACCAGCGCCATCGACATGGTCTTGCGCTCGCTCTGGCCGAAGGCGAGGCCGTAGCCGCGGGTGAAGCACGGCGCTTCCGTCGCCGATCCCTTGAACTGGTTGACCATCTGGCACTCGGTCAGCTCGATCGCGCCGAGCGGCACGGCGAAACCGACCTCCTCGGCGAAGAATTCGACCTCGACCTCGCCGAAGCGGATCTCGCCGGCGAAGGGATGGTTGCGGCCATAGCCGCGCTGGGTGGAATAGCCCATCGCCAGCAGAAAGCCCTCGTCACCACGCGCCAGATTTTGCAGGCGCAGATCGCGGTCCGCCGGAAAATTCAGCGGCTCGCGGGTGAGATCGCCGACGCTGGCACCGTCTTCGGCATGCGGCGAAGACTCGATCAGCCCGTCCCGGCCGAGAATATCAGTCACGCGCGGCGTGGCCGCGGTCGAGGCTTCGGCTGTCGCCGGCGCTTCCGGTACAAAGCCTTCGGCGAGCGAGGGATCAAGCAGGCGGTGGGTATAATCGAAGGTCGGCCCGAGGATCTGGCCGCCCGGAATGTCCTTGAAGGTCGAGGACACCCGCCGCTGCACGCGCATCGCGCCGGTGTCGACCGGCTCGCTCACGCCGAAGCGCGGCAGCGTGGCGCGGAAGGCGCGGACCAGGAAGATCGCCTCGATCAGGTCGCCGCGCGCCTGCTTGATCGCGAGCGCTGCGAGCTCGCGGTCATAGAGCGAGCCTTCGCTCATGACGCGGTCGACGGCGAGGCCGAGCTGCTCCGAGATCTGGTCGAGCGTGACTTCCGGAACGCCTTGGTCGCCGCGCCGCGCATTGGCAAGCAGGCGATGGGCGTTCTCGATGGCGCGTTCGCCGCCTTTGACTGCGACATACATGCTTCAGCTTCCCTTGTTCGCGACGCGCGTGGTGCGCGGGATCGCAATCACGGCATCATCGGCGACCAGCACCACATCGAGGCCGCGCGGAAACAGCGGCTCGTTGAACCGCAGGCGGTCGAACAGGTCGAACGGCTTGACCGACGCCTGGAGCGTGGCGACGCCGTCGATGCCGGGTCCCCGCAGCTCGAAGCTGCGTCCCGAGCCCAGGCTATCGACCTGCAGGATCAGTGTGGTCGAACGATCCGGATATTCGTTGGTGCCTAGCGCGAAGCGCTCGAGCGGCGGAAGCGCGGCGCCGGCGCCGATCAATGCGAAGCTCGCAATCGAGGAGTCCTGCACCACCGGCGCGCCGGTGTGGAACTTGAGCCACTTCACCACGTCGGAATTTTGCGCCATGCGCGCATCGATCCAGAGCGGCGTGTCGTGGTCGAACAGCGTCAGCGCGATCGCAGCGGTGCCGCGCATCATCGTATGGGGCGTTCCGGCTGTCGGCACGATGCGCTGGACCGAACCCGGCCGCGCCATCGCGTCCATCACCGAGCGGAAGGTCGATTGCGCCGACAACACCTTGTCGGCAAATCCCGGCGGCAGTTCCGCAATCGTGGTCATGATCTCACCCCTCACCGCGCACCATGGTGTAGAAATCAACCTTCGTCGCGGCAGTCTGCGCCGCCGCCTGCTGGCGCTTCGTCATAAGCTGCGCGCGCAAAGGCGCGATCACGTCGCGCTCGACGGCTGAGCCGAAATCGCTGGACTGCACCAGCGCGTCGCACAGCGCGATCAGCCGCGCCTTCTCACCATCACGGCCGAGCGTGTAGCCGAAGCCGACCTCGCCGCTGGCAAGCCGGACCGCAGCGCGCGACACCGTGGCTTCGCCGAGGTTGAACGGCGCACCGTCGCCGCCGACCCGGCCGCGCAGCATGACGAGACCGTTTTCGCCCTCGCGCAGATCCTGATGGGCCGGGATGCTTGAAGTTGCGGAGGCGAGCGGCGATCTCGCCCGCCTCCGCGTGCGCCAGCACGGCCATCGCGGCCTTGCGCTGGGCTTGCTGGTTGTTGTGCTGGGTCACGGATTCACCGAACTTGCCGATTCTAAGTTGTCTATGATACTAGACAACTTCATAAGGGAGCGCCATGACTGTTTCGTGACAAAGGCGTGATTTCTGGGCTAGGCTGACCGGCGATATGAGCATGCAAGACACTGCATCGTCGGGCGTCGCGTTGTGGCGCCTCGTCGCCGACGGCATCGAGCGCGGCATCGCCGACGGCCGCTTTGCCGCCGGCGACAAATTACCGGGCGAGATGGAGATCGCCGAAACCTACCGCGTGAACCGCCACACCGTGCGGCGCGCGCTGGCCGCGCTTGCCGAGCGCGGCCTGGTGCGGGCCGAGCGCGGCAGCGGAACCTATGTCGAGGCGCAGAAGCTCGCCTATCCGCTGCGCTCGCGCACGCGCTTCTCCGAGATCGTCGGCGCCGGCGGCCGCGAGCCGCGCGGCCAGTTGATCGAGGCGTCCGACGATGTCGCAACCCGCGAGCTGGCGCGCGAGCTCGGCCTGAAGACCGGCGCGCCGCTGGTGCGAATCGAGGCGATCCGCCTCGCCGACCGCACGCCGATCTGCGTCTCCACCACCTGGCTATCGGCGGAATTGTTTCCGGGCGCGGGCGCCGTGTTCGCCACGACACGCTCGATGACGAAGTTGCTGGAGCACTACGGCATTCGTGACTACCGCCGCGGCGCGACCCGGATCACCGCCGGCATCGTTGATGCGACGGACGCCGCCCGGCTCGATCTTGCGCTGGGACGTCCGATCCTGGTGGTCGATGCGACCGACCACGCTCTCGACGGCAAGCCGCTGGTGACTAAGCACTCGCGGTTTGCGGCGGAGCGGGTGGAGTTTCTGGTGGAGTCGTCGGGGACTCTCTTCCCTCTCCCCTTGTGGGAGAGGGTGGCTCGCCGCGATAGCGGCGAGACGGGTGAGGGGTATGTCTCCACAAATCCAGATCTGAGCTTGTGGAGACATACCCCTCATCCGGCGCTTCGCGCCACCTTCTCCCACAAGGGGAGAAGGAAGAGCTATGCCACTGCCCGTCGCCCGATAATCGCAAAGCGCAGCTTGCCCGAGATGAAATCGATCGCGGCAACCGCGACCAAAATCATCAGGATCAGGAACGATACCTTCTGCCATTCCAGCACGCGGATCTGCTCGGCGAGCTGGAGGCCGATGCCGCCGGCGCCGACGATGCCGATGATGGTGGCCGAGCGGGTGTTCGAATTCGATAAAATAGAGCACTTGGCCGGCGATCACGGGCAAAACCTGCGGCAGCAGCCCGAAGCGGATCTCGTGCAGCGCGCTGCCGCCGGAGGCGCGGATGCCTTCGACCTGCTTCTGGTCGGCGCCCTCGATCGCCTCCGAGAACAGTTTTCCAAAGGCGCCGAAATCCGACACGGCGATGGCAAGCACGCCGGCGAACGGGCCGAGCCCGACCACATTGATCCACACCAGCGCCCAGATCAGCGTGTTGACGCCGCGGATCGAATCGAGGAAGCGGCGAACCGGGAAACGCAGGATGATTGACGGTACCACGTTGCGCGCGGCGAGCAGGCTGACCGGCAGCGCGAACAGCGCCGCCAGCGTCGTGCCGAGCAGCGCGATCGACAGCGTCTCGCCCAGCGCTTTCAGATAGACCGGCAGCGAGGAGCCGGGATCGGGCGGGATCATCATCAGGCTGATCCAGCCGAGCTGGCTGAGGCCGGCGAGGAACCGCGACGGCGAGAAGTCGAGATCGACCAGGCCGTAGGTGAGGATCGCGAACGCCGCGACGATCATCGCGGGCGTTGCAAGCCGCGCCGAGGCCGGCCGGTCGAATACATCGGGGTAGCGCGCGCGGATCTCTCGCGTGTCGACCTGCTGCGGCTTCGTCACGTCCGCGCCTCCTTGCCGAACAGGCGGCCGCGCAGCCAGCCGGTGGTGATGTCGATGATGAAGACGGTGACGATGATGGTGAGCAGGATGGCGCTGACGTCCGAGTAGTAGAACTTGCGGATGGCGACGACGAGCTCCTGGCCGATGCCGCCGGCGCCGACAAAACCCATCACCGAGGCTTCGCGGACATTGATTTCGAAGCGCAGCAGCGCGTAGCTGGCATAACCTGCGGTCACCTGCGGCACCACGGCGAAGCGCATGCAGGAGAGCCAGCTCGCACCGGTCGAGCGGATTCCCTCGACCGGCTTCATGTCGGCATTCTCGACGATCTCCGAGAACAATTTTCCAAGCGCGCCGGTGGAGTGGATCGCGATCGCGAGCACGCCGGCCATGGGTCCGAGCCCGAAGGCGATGACGAACACCAGTGCGAACACGATGCCGGGAACGGTGCGGGCGAATTCGAGCAGGCGGCGCACGACGAAGCGCAGCCAGGGCGCGGGCGAGGTGTTCTCCGCCGCGAAGAAGTTCAGGGCAAAGGCGAAGGTCGCGCCGATCAGCGTGCCGACATAGGAGATCAGCAGCGTCTCGCCCAGCATCCTCAGCCATTTGCGCCAGCCCCACAGCCACTCGCCGATATCGGTCCAGACCCGCTGGCCGCTGTCGAGCGTGAGGATGCGGTCGAAATAGCTGATGAAGTTGCCGAAATAGGTGAACAGCGTGCGCAAATTCACCTCGGCGCCGATCGCGGCGAGAACCAGCGCTGCGGCAAAGATACCGGCTCCCAACAGGAGACGCCATCGCCTGCGCGCGACCGCCTGGCGATAGGCGGCGTTGAGCACGGCAAGCTGCTGCTCGGGGAGGATCGAAACCGCGACGGTCATCTTGTCAGGGAGAGTGGCCTGTAAAAAGAGAAAGAGCCGGGTCCGTCGACCCGGCTCGAGTAGCTCGTCCTGAGATCAGGACGCCTTCTTCTTACGCAGCGCATCGACGAACTTGATCAGCTCGATCGTGCCATCCCAGTCCTTGGTGGTGGCGGGATGAAAACCCTTCTTCTGGCCGTCGGAGAGACGGTCGAATGCTGCTTTGTCCTTACTCGGAGCGTCGAAGAACGCCTTGGCGATGGCGGCCTTGGCATCTTCCGGGAGATCCGAGTTGTAGGCGTAGGGACCGTTGATGATCGGCGCCGACTTGTGGATGATGCGGAAGTCGTCCTTCTTCATCGCCGAGCCATCGGCATTCTTCAGCATACCCTTGGTCAGCATCTGCGCCAGCGTCGAATCGTCATCGCTGGTCCACTGGTTGGCGGCAACGTCGACCGTGCCCTGCGCCAGCGCCAGCATCGCGTTCTCGTGGCTGCCGGTGAAGACGACCTTGCTGAAATAGCTGTCGGCATCGTGGATGCCCATCTTGTCGAGCTCGAAGCGCGGCACATTGTTGCCGGAGGTCGAGTTCGGATCGACGAGGCCGAGATTCTTGCCCTTGAGGTCATCGACCTTCTTGTAGGCGCTGCTCGCCTTGACGAAGAACACCGAATAGTAGCCGGTCGAACCGTCGGCGTTGATGTCGTTGGCGAAGGCATCGGTCTTGACGCCGGTCAGACGTGCGCGCGCGAACGAGGCCGAGCCGTAGCTCGCGATATGGATGTTGCCGGCGCGCTGGCCTTCGATGACGGCGGCGTAGTCGTTGGCGATGCGCAACGTGACCTTCACGCCCAATTCCTTGGAGAGATAGCTCATGAACGGCGCCCAGCGCTCGGTGACGCCGGAGGCGTTCTCCGCCGGCACGACCGCGAAGGTCAATTCCGGATATTTGGTTTTCCAGTCGTCCGCGGAGGCGGAGGTCGTGAACGCAAGCGCGGCGGCGCCGGCGAGGATTAATCTGCGAGTGATCATGATACCCTCTTCATCGGTTGAGGTCGGTTGACGCAAAGACTTGAACTAAACAGGCGAGGCTCAGGCCGCCGCGGCCGTCCCGAGCGCCGGAACGCCTTCGGGCGCCGGGACAGGCATGCCGCCCATGACGTCGGCGGCTTCGAGATCGTAGAGCTCGCGCGCCACGCGATCGGTCAGCGCCGACGGCGCGCCGTCGAACACCACGCGGCCCGCGGCCATGCCGATCAGGCGGTCGCAATAGCTGCGCGCCAGATCGAGCGAATGCAGGTTGCAGAGCACCGTAATGCCGAAATGCTTGTTGATGCGCAGCAGCGCATCCATCACGATCTTGGTGTTGCGCGGATCGAGCGAGGCGATCGGCTCGTCGGCGAGGATGATATCGGGCTGCTGCACCAGCGCGCGGGCGATCGCGACACGCTGCTGCTGGCCGCCGGAGAGCTGGTCGGCGCGCTGGGCGGCGAGCGCGGCGATGTCGAACTGCTCCAGCGCGGACATCGCCAGAGCCTTGTCCTGCTCGGGCCAGAGCTGCGACAGCGAGCGCCAAGCCGGCATCGTTGCGAGGCGCCCCATCAGGACGTTGGTGAGAACATCGAGCCGGCCGACCAGGTTGAACTGCTGGAAGATCATCGCCGAACGCGCCCGCCACTGCCGCAACTCCTTGCCGCGCAGCGCGGTGACGTCGATGCCGTCGAACAGGATGCGCCCCTCAGTCGGCGTCACCAGCCGATTGATGGTCCGCAGCAGGGTCGACTTGCCGGCGCCGGACCGTCCGATCACACCGACGAAGCCGCCGGGGGAGACTTGAAACGAAGCGTCGTCCACCGCGGCTTTTGCACCGAAGCGACACGTCAGACCTTCCACCACCAGCATGCAGCACTCCAGATTAACTGGAGCCCACCGCTAACGCCGGCGCTTAACACTTGTGTGACATCCGCGTTGCGGTGCGGCGATCCAACACACGTCATCCCCTGTCATCGCCGCGTCATGACATTGTCATCAAGCCGCTCGAAGAGGAACGCCCCACCCTCGCGCTTCGGATACGACATGGCCGCCAAAGCTCTTTCGATTCAGCCGACCATCGATCCCTCGGCCAAGCTGCACGAGGCTAGGCTCGGCGCCTACACCGAGGTCGGCGCACGCACGATCCTGCATGAAGTGACGATGGGCGATTACTCCTATGTCGTCAACGACGCCCAGATCACCTACACGACGATCGGAAAATTCTGCTCGATCGCCGCGATGACGCGGATCAATCCCGGCAATCATCCGATGCACCGCGCGACGCAGGCGCACTTCACCTATCGTTCGAGCGCCTACTTCGAGGGCGAGAGCGACGACACCGAGTTCTTCGACTGGCGGCGCCAGCATCACGTCCATATCGGTCACGACGTCTGGATCGGTCATGGCGCGATCGTGCTGCCGGGCCGCAACATCGGCACCGGCGCGGTGATCGCGGCCGGCGCCATCGTCACCAAGGACGTGCCGGCCTACACCATCGTCGCCGGCAATCCGGCCCGCATCGTGCGGCGGCGGTTCTCGGAGGAGATCGCCGGACGGCTCGCCAAGCTCGCCTGGTGGGACTGGGATCACGACAAATTGCGTGAAGCGCTGCCCGATTTCCGCAAGCTCGGGATTGAAGATTTCCTCGCGACATACGAAGCACGGGCGAGCTCTTTCACCGGTTCTCCTGCCAGCAAACGAAGCGCGGTCGCGTGACAGACATTTTCCTTGAAGGCGGCCGGGCCCTGATCGGCGCCGAGCTCGTCGAAACCTCCCTTCTCGTGTCCGGAACTGATATCGCGCAGGTCGATACTTCCCGCGGCCGCGCGCGGCTCGCCATCGACGCCCGCAACCTGCTGGTGTTGCCCGGCATCGTCGATCTGCATGGCGATGCCTTCGAGCGCCAGATGATGCCGCGCGCCGGCGTCGATTTTCCGATCGACGTCGCGCTCGCCGACAGCGACCGCCAAGCGATCAGCAACGGCATTACCACGGTGTTCCACGCCACGACCTGCTCGTGGGAGCCGGGCCTGCGCAGCGCCGACAATGCGCGCGGCCTGATGGAGGCGATCGAGCGGCAGCGTCCGCAATTCGCCGCCGACACCCGCTTCCACCTCCGGCATGAGACCTACAATCTCGATGCAGAGGCCGAGATCAGCCAGTGGCTCGCGGAAGGCCGCGTCGACCTGTTCGCCTTCAATGACCACATGGACGGCACCGTTGCCGATATGGCCAAGCCACGCAAGCGCAATCGCATGGTCGAGCGCACCGGGCTATCGAGCGAGGAATTTGACCGGCTGGTCGAACGCGTGGTGGCACGCGCTGCCGACGTTCCAGCCTCCGTGTCGCGGCTGGCCGCTGCCGCCCAGGCCGTTGCAGTGCGGATGCTCTCGCATGACGACGCGACGCCGGCGATGCGCCAGGAGTTTCGCGAGCTCGGTGCGATGATCGCCGAGTTTCCGGTCAACGAGGAGACGGCGCGGGCGGCAGCAAGTCACGGCGATGCCATCGTCTATGGCGCGCCGAACGTCGTGCGCGGCGGCAGCCATACCGGCTGGACCAGGGCATCGGACATGATCGCCAAGGGCCTCTGCTCGGTGCTGGCGTCGGACTATTACTATCCCGCACAGCTGCTGGCCGCATTCCGGCTCGCCGCCGACGGCGTGCTGCCTCTGACCGACGCCTGGGATTTGGTCTCTGCCGGGCCTGCCCGTGCAACCGGCCTTACCGATCGCGGCATCCTCGCGGAAGGACGCCGCGCCGACATTCTTTTGGTCGACGACAGCGTGAAGCTGCGGCCGCGGCTGATCGCGGTGATATCAGGCGGCAAGCTCGTGCATCTCACCGATGCGACGCGGCTGCTCACAGCGGCGGCGATGCCACGCGAGACTGTCGTTGCGGCATGAATTGGCTATGCTGAGGCAATGACAGGTTTTTCCCGCTACGCGATCTATTTTGCCGCCGGCGCCGACAGCGCCCTCTCCCGCTTTGGCGCCGAGCTGCTCGGCTACGATACCTACACCGGCGACGAGGTGCCGTTTCCGCGCGAGGCACTGCATGTCGCCGCCGACTGGCGCGACGTCACCGCCGATCCCCGCAAATACGGCTTCCACGGCACGCTGAAGGCGCCGATGACGCTGGCGGCCGGCAGAACCGAGGCCGAGCTTGCGGCGGCCTGTGCGGCATTCGCCGGCAAGCCGCGGCCGATCCCGGCGATCCGACCGGTCGTCGATTCCATCAGCGGCTTCATTGCCGTCATTCCGGCTGAGCCCGTCCACACGCTCCAGCAGCTCGCCGCCGATTGCGTCAGCGATTTCGATTCCTTTCGAACCGAGCTGACGGCGGAAGACCGCGCGCGTCGCAGGCCCGAGAAGCTCAGCGAGCGGCACCGCGACTATCTCGACCGCTGGGGTTACCCTTACGTCATGGAAGAATTCCGCTTCCACATGACGCTGACGGGACGGCTGGACGCCGAGCGCCGCGGGCCGATTCTGGAGATGTTGCGGGCGCGGTTTGCGACATTGAAGCTCAATGCGCTGACGATCGATCGCATCGCGCTGTTCAAGCAGGATGATCCCAAGGCTCGCTTTCGCGTCGTCGGCGAGTGGGCTTTGACGCGGTAGGCTTCACCGCCAGCTCGAGAGATTGAAGGTGAGCGCCACGACGCCAACCACGATGAGGCTGGCCGCCCAGATCAGATCCAGATTGAACCAGCTTCGCGAGACAAACCTCAATCCCAGATAGCGGTAGACCAGCCACGCCAGACATCCGCCCGCGCCGATCATGGCGGCAACGTGCACCAGAGACACCAGCACCGCCATCCCGAGACTTGCCTTCACAAGACTTGCCTTCATCAGCACACCGGCGGCCTCATGGCCGGCATCGAGGTCGAAGGCTTGGCAGAGACCGAGATAGATCGGTACGAGCATCAAGGCGGCGCCGTGAGCGATAGCAACGGCAAATGACCAGAGCGCCAATTGCGTTGGCGGAATTCGGGCCAGCGTGCGCGGATGACGCCGCTCGATCAGCCGATAGACGCCAAAGCCGATGACGAGAAGGCTCGCACCGATCTGGATCGAGCGCTGCCACTCGGCCAGCACGAGCAGCAGCGCGAATGGCAGCAGAACGAGAAGCGTTGCCAGGAGATGTCCGGCCGCCAGAGCCAACAATGCACGGAAGAGCGCGCGCGAGCTCTTGTCCATGAGCCCGGCCGAAACGGCGAGCGGCCATCCCATCCCCGGATCGATCCCGTGATAGAGACCGCTCGCAACAAGCGCGAGCCAGAGCCAGCCAAGCGCCGGGCTCGCGTGTCCCCAATCTAGGCCGACGGGTAGCAAAGGAGTCCGTCGAACAATCGCCGCCCTCCAGCCTGATCTGGTGCGCACGATATCCGTCGGGGAAGCTCACGAAGTAATCCTTGTCGAGCTCGAGGCCGCCGTCGCGACCGACATTGGCCATGACCTCCACGCCCGGAACTCCGTCTGGATAGAACTGGTCATCCCAGGTGGAATAGAGCGAATTGGTCCAGTACACACGCCTGCCGTCGCGGCTGATCTCGACCATCTGCGGGCCGGCCGCGAATGCCTTGCCGTTGGGATGGGGGGTGCGGCGCGCGATGCCGCCGATGTGGACCGAGCCTGCATGCTTTGGCTTGCGCGGATCACTGACGTCGTACTGGCGCATTTCACCCGTGCCCCAGCACGAGACATAGAGAAAGCGATCGTCCATCGACAGGTCGATATCGGTCACCAGCGGCGGCACGGCACCAAAGCCCTGCAGCAGCGGCGGGAGCTTCTCCTTTGGCGCGGGCTCGGGCGGGATCGTCGCCGTCTTCTCCACGTGGAATGTCCCGCCGTCTCGCCACCAGGTCCAGATCGATGCTTCGAGATTGGTGGTGTCGACCACGACGCCGACGAAGCCGTACTCGCGAACCGGATCATGCGCCGGCCGTACTTCCAGCGCCATCTGATGATTGGCGCCGAGGTCGATGGTCTGGACGTTGCGACGGGCGCGAAGATCCCAGAAGTGGAGACGATGGCCATATTTATTCGCAAGCAGATCTTCCGGGACGATCCCGTTCTCGAACTGCGGCGGCAACGCCCATTCACTCGTCACCATGTAGTCGCGCGGCAGGTTCCACCAGAAATCATAGTGCAGCGTCTGCGGACCACGGTCGATCTCCCATCGTCCCAGGACCTCGAACGTCTCGCAATCCATGATGAAAACGCCTGGAGGACCGTTGGTGCCGTCTTTGCCGCCGCCGCCCAGCGTGCTCACATAGATGCCGTCCGGCCCGCAATGGATGGTATGCGGCCGCGAGTAACCGGTCTTCTTGAAGACTTCCTCGGGCTCGATGATCTTGTGGATCTTGGCTTTGGTCGGATCCGGCTTGGTGTCGATGATGTAGATCCGCGACGAGCGCAGTCCGGGGATGATGAGATAGCGCCGCTCGATGAAGGCATGTCCGGCGAGTGGCGACAAGGCGGAGGAGCAGGCATTCCAGCCGAAGTGATGAAACTCATCGCCCTTGTTGGGCATCGTCACGGTGTGGACGATCTGGCTGTAGGTCGGCGATCCCGGCTTGGCGTCGATGACCGCGAGAGCATCAGGTTTTGAGAAATCTGGACTGAGCAGCAGCGTGTAGGCAAAGTTCTCCGCTGGTGCTTCCATCGCAAGCTTGGGCGATGCGTGAAAGGTGGGATCCGGCCTCATCGTCATGGCACTGCCTCCCTGTTCTGTCGGTTCGCTCCAACCTGGCTCGGGATAACGGCATAATGAAGAGGTGTTACGCGATGTCTCGGGATTGCTCCGCAGGGCCCTGGTTGGCGAACGTATAATATGTCATCGCCGGGCTGCGGGAAACGGGCGGAATCGCGTTAATTCGACGCCATCCGGCGAGATGGGCTGATGAGATGAGGCAATCGCGTACCTCACCCTCGATGTCGTCCCGGCCTAGTGCGCAATTGCGCACGGGGGCCGGGACCGATACTCCCAGGGAGCGGTTATGGCGCGAGCTGGTAACTCCGAATCTTCGCCAAACCAAATGCCGTGGTTATGGATCCCGGCTTTCGCCGGGACGACAGCGGAGTATATTTGCGCCCTACTTCCCCCACCGCAGCGCCAGCGCATCGCGCTCCTTGGCCAGCTCCAGCAGCCCCGCGCGCGTCGCCGGATGCAGCGGCTGGAGCGGATGGCGCACCGTGTCCGACTTGATGACGCCGCCGGCCTGCATCATCACCTTGCAGGCGATCAGGCCGCATTGGCGGTTCTCGTAATTGATCAGCGGCAGCCAGCGCTCATAGGCGGCTTTCGCCTCTTCGCGCTTGCCGGCGAAATAGGGATCGATGATCTGGCGGATGCCGTCGGGATAGCCGCCGCCGGTCATCGCGCCAGTGGCGCCGGCATCGAGATCGGCCAGCAGCGTGATCGCCTCCTCGCCGTCCCAGGGGCCCTCGATGTCCTTGCCGCCCGCCTCGATCAGGCTGCGCAGCTTGGCGGCGGCGAAGGGCACCTCGATCTTGAAATAGCGGATGTTGGCGAGCTCCCGTGCCAGCCGCGCGAGCAGCTCGACGGAGAGCGGCGTGCCGGCCACCGGCGCATCCTGGATCATGACGGGAATGTTGATCGCGTCCGAGAGCACCTTGAAGAATTCGACGATGCCTTTCTCGGGCACGCGGAAGGTCGCGCCGTGATAGGGCGGCATCACCATCACCATGGCAGCGCCGGCCGCCTCGGCCTGCCGGCTGCGCGCGGCGCAGACCGCCGAGCTGAAATGCGTGGTGGTGACGATCACGGGAACCCGGCCCGCCACATGTTGCAGCACCGCATGCATCACCGTTTCGCGCTCGGCATCGGTGAGCACGAACTGCTCGGAGAAATTGGCGAGGATGCAGAGGCCGTTCGAGCCGGCATCGATCATGAAATCGATGCAGCGACGCTGGCCCTCGAGGTCGAGCTCGCCGCGCTCGTCGAAGATGGTGGGCGCGACCGGGAACACGCCGCGATAGGGGCGCTGGACCTTGTGTTGTGGCGTGACCGGCATCGAACTCTCCATCCCAGATGTATCTTACGTCTGTCTCAGCGCTCGCGAAGCGAGCCGGCACAGATGTACCCGCCGCGCGGACCGGCGGCAATGCCCGCGCGACGTTGGATGGAAGAACTGAGGGAGACTACGAGGCGACTACGCGGTCTTCACGGCGCCCAAAAAGCCCTCGACCGCGACGCGGAGACGATCGGCGTCGGCCGACATCTTCTTGACGGAATCCGACAACACCGTGCCGGCGTTGCCGGTCTCCTGGTTCAGCCTGGCGACGCTGCCGATGGTGTCGGTGACCTCGCGGGTGCCTTGTGCGGCCTGCTGGAAGTTGCGCGAGATCTCGGTGGTCGCCGCGCGCTGCTGCTCGACGGCGGCGGCAATCGCCGTCATCTTCTCGTCAATGCCGCTGATGGCGCCGCCGATCGAACGGATGGCAGCCACGGCCTGGCCGGTGGCGCCCTGGATTTCCTCAACCTGGCGCGATATCTCTTCGGTCGCGGTTGCGGTCTGCGCCGCAAGGCTCTTGACCTCGCCGGCGACCACGGCAAAGCCGCGGCCGGCCTCGCCCGCGCGCGCCGCTTCGATGGTGGCGTTCAAGGCCAAGAGGTTGGTCTGGCCGGCGATGGCGTTGATCATCTTCACGACCTCGCCGATGCGGCTTGCGGTCTGGTCGAGAATCTCCACCGTCGCATTGGTCTGCTCGGCCTGCGCAACGGCCTCGCGGGCCTCGCGGGCGCTGGACTGCACCTGTGCGGAGATCTCGCCGACGGATGCGGAGAGTTCCTCGGTCGCGGCCGCGATGGTCTCGAGATTGTTGGTCGCCTGCTCGGCCGCGGAGGAGACCGCCGCGGTCTGGCTGCCCGATTCCGAAACCAGCGAGCGCACGTCAGTCGCAGTGGCATCGAGCTCCCTCGTCGACGCTACGACGCTCTGGATGACCGCCTGCACCGTATCGTCGAAGCTGTGGCACGCTGCATCGACGGTGCCGGAGCGGGCGAGCTGGAGCGCCTGCTGCGATTCGCGCTCCTGGCCCAGGCGTTCGGCGGTGGCCGCGCTTTCGCGCAGGCTTTCGAGCGCGGCAGCCATGGTGCCGAATTCGTCGGGATGCCGGGATTGCGGCACCGGAGTCGCATAGTCGCGCGCGCTGATGCGGGCTATGGCATCGAGAATGGCGCGCACCGGGCGCATGAGGCGATTGCGCACCACGAACACGCCGGCCAGGGTCACGGCCAGCGCCAGCAGGAACGTGAGCGACTGCACGATCAGATTGGTGAGGGCTTTCTGCTGAACCGTCTCCGCGCGTGCGATCGACTGGTCGAGGGCCTTGTTGGCGATGGCGACGATGGTCGCGAACGGCGACTGGCAAAGCGCGTTCCATTCAGCGGCGGGCATCGCGGGACGGCCGCTGCCGTCGAAGCTTTTGGTCAGCTCGCCGATCTGCTTGAGGACACCGTTGGTCTTGGCCCGCGCCTCCTTGGCCGCATTGGCGAGGTCCGCGGTCACATCAGGCGCGGCCAGCAGCTCCTCCATGCCGGTCCAGCCGGCTGTGACGATGCCGTTCCAGCCGGCCACGGTCTGCTTCTGGGTCTCGTCCAGCGGCTTGGAGCTGTTGACGTTCGGGCGCAGGGTCGAGCACTGGATGCCGTAGCGGTCGCGCACCTGCCAGGCGAGGCGGCGGGCCTGGATCATGCGGGCGATGAAAGGATCGTTCATCCACGCGCGGTTCGACACGGCGGTGGACGCGAGATTGGCGGTCTCGATCACCCTGGTGACGGCATCGTACCAGGCGGCGGTGCGCTCCACCTTGCGCTCGCCGCGCGGCAGCTTGGCCTCGTCGTAGAACAGCTGGAATTTCGGCGCGGCCTCGCTCCAACGCTGCTTCAACGTGCTCGCAAGCTCGTCCCGGCGGGCGAATTCGACGGTGGAGAGCGCGGCCATGATGGCGTCAAAGCCGGCCTGCTCTGCCTTCTCGGCGGCGCCCAGCTTGGCGCGCGGATCGTCCTCGCCGAGCAGCGCGCTCTGAGCATCGCCGCGATTGTTGCGCAAGGACAGCACGCCATGGAAGATCGCCTTGTCGGCGTTCGCGAGCCGTTCGGTTTCCAAACTGTCGCTGTAGCGGCCGAAGGCGCCGAACATCTGGATCGCCGTGCTGGTCAGCGCACCAACCGCCAGCAGCGCCATCAACACCAGGAGAAGCGTGCTTACCGATTTCTTAAACATTGCCATGGGCCGGGGCCTACTCGTCACGAATAGGCCACCTTGCATCGCGACATGCCAAGGTTTGGTTAAGGCTTTAATCAAATACCCGCGGTTGTGCCTGCCGGTAGGGCCGCGTTCCTTCACCCAACCTTGGTGAAATCAGGCGGACGGCGCTCCGCAAAGGCGGTGAATGCCTCGCGCGCTTCGGCGGTGCGCAGGCGCTGCGCGAACTGCTCGCCCTCCGCGTTCATCTGCGCGACCAGCGCCTCGCCATTGCGCATCAGCCGCTTGGTGGCGATGAGCGCGCCGGCCGGCTGGCGGGCCAGACGCTGGGCGAGTGCGAGCGCCTCGGTATCGAGCCGGTCGAGCGGCACCACCCAGTTGGCGAGGCCCCATTCCAGCGCGGCCTGCGCCGGCACCGTCTCGCCAAGCGCAAACATCTCGTAGGCCCGGGCATAGCCGATGCGCGCCGGCATCAACAGGCTGGAGGCGGCTTCCGGTACCAGCGCCAGGCCGACGAACGGCGTCGACAATTGCGCATTGTCGGCGAGCACGACGAGATCGCAATGCAACAGCATCGTGGTGCCGACACCGACGGCGCGGCCCTGCACGGCCGCAACCAGCGGCCGGGTGCATCGTGCCAGCGACTGGATGAAGCGCACGACGTTGCGGCTGCCTTCCGATTTGCCCGCAGCAACCGCCGCGAATTCGCCGACATCGTTGCCGGCAGTGAACATGTCGCCCTCGCCGCGGATCAGGATCACGCGGGCCGACGGATCGAACTCGGCGGATTCGATGCTGTCGGCGAGCTTGCCGTACATCGCGTCCGTGAGCGCGTTCTTCTTGTCGGGGCGCGCCAATGTCAGCGTGAGAATTCCGCCATTGCTCTCGATCCGGACGTGCTCGGTCATTCCTCTACTCCTCTTGGAAACTTGTCCTGAATGCTCGTCAGCCAGCGCGCGACGATGTCGATCTCAGCAACCGTAAATCCTTCCGTCAGCGCCGCGTTGACCTCCGCCGCGCCTGCTTTCGCCTGCGCCAGCGCGGTGCGCCCCTTCGGCGTCAGCCAGATCCGCCAGGCGCGGCCGTCCTCGCGGTCGGCTCGCCGCTCGATCAGTTTGGCGGCCGCGGTGCGGTCGACGAGGCCGGAAATGCCGGCCGGGCCAAGATCGAGCGCCGCGCCCGCCTCGCCCATCAGCACGCCGTCCTGTCGGCCGAGGATGAAGAGCAGCCCGGCCTGCGCCGGCGTCACCTCGCTCTCGGGCCGAGCCGCCATCCAGCGCTGCAACCGGCGTTGCGCGACGCTCAGCAGGTAGATCAGCCGATGGTGGGGTACTTTAGTTCGCATGCGAAATATATATCGGGGTTGGTGGGATTGTCAAAAGAGCTTGCTAAGCGCCACACGCTTGACCGCCGGCTCTTTTTATGTTCCTTATTTGTTCTGTTCTAGTTTTGGTTGTGGCGGAGTTATTTCATGACGGACGATGTGCGCGGCGAGCGTGAGCCGGCTCAGCTCGTGATTTACAACGATGACGACACGCCGGACGAGTTCGTCATCGGGCTGCTCCGCCAGGTTTTTGGCAAGTCGGACCGCGAAGCAGCCGCTCTGATGATGCGGATCGAGCGCGAGGAGAAAGCCGCCTGCGGTCCCTACCCGCAATCCGTCGCAGAGGCGCTTTTCAAGTCGGCCAGTCAATATATTTGGCTGGGCCAGCATCCCCTGAAGATCACGCTGGAAGAGATCAGGACTCCCTGTGAGCTCTGCGGCAAGCCGAAAGGGCAGACGGATGTTCGCATCGGCAGCCGTACCGTGTGGCTATGCAACGACTGCATGCGCGCCGCAGACACCGTGAATGCGCCGCAAGAACCGGAAAAGGAGCTCGAACACGCCTGCGAGGTGCTGGACTGGCACTTCACCGGCGTCCCACGCAGCAAGCTCGTGACCACGATCCGTCAGTTTCCCGGCCATATGCGGGTAGATCTCCAGGCCGCGATCGACCGCCTGTTCGGCAAGGCGATCCGGCTTTTCGGGCTGAACGAGGAACAGCGCTACGAAACGCTGTCGATTTCACGGCTCCTTCGGGAAGGCCGCAACGCGCTCGCGATTGCACCGCTGCAATATTCTGACCTCGATGTCGGCGAGAAGAGCCCGGTCAAGTGCCTCGATAACGGTCTGTGGCTGTGCGAGCAGGATGGTCTTCGCTACGCGGTATTGCTCTGCGCGCACCGCGAATACAGCCGCGAGCCGGGGATTCGACTAGAAATCGTTGTGCCTGCGGGCACCGCAGGCGCAGTCCTCGTCCAGCAATGCTTCGGCGAATTGGAACAGGCCGTGCAAGCCGCGCGCACCTATCGCGGAAAAATCCTCTCGCTTGATGCCAACTCTGACTATCGCGGATACTCGCGCGGCATCACCGTGCATCGGTTGCCGCCGGTGTCGCGGAACGAGGTGATCCTCCCGGAGCGGACCTTGCGGCTGCTCGATCGCAACGTGCTGAATTTCGTCGGCACGCGCGATCAGTTGCGCCGGCTTGGCCAGTCGACACGCAAGGGCATCCTTTTGTACGGGCCGCCCGGCACGGGCAAGACCCACACGATCCGCTATCTCGCAACACATTTGCCGGGCATACGACGCTGATCATCACCGCCGAGCAAATCGGCCTTCTCGGTGCCTATATGAGCCTGGCACGGCTGCTTCAGCCGTCGATGGTCGTGATCGAGGACGTCGATCTCATTGCCCGCGACCGCGACGACATGGGGCCGTGTGAGGAGTCCATGTTGAACAAATTGCTCAACGAGATGGACGGGCTGAAGGAGGACGCAGACATCCTGTTCATCCTGACCACCAATCGGCCGGAGGACCTCGAAAGTGCGCTCGCCGGTCGCCCCGGTCGCATCGACCAGGCGATCGAAGTGCCCCTGCCTGACGAGACCGGCCGCAACAAGCTGGCTCGGCTCTATGGCAAAGGACTGCCGCTCAATGATGCGGTCGTCGCGGAGGCCGCCCGACGCAGCGAGGGCACGAGCTGCGCGTTCATCAAGGAACTGATGCGACGGCTGGCGCAGGCCAGCCTCGCTCGCGATGGCGGCAACTCCGTAACGTCAGCCGATATCGACGAGGCCCTCGATGACATGCTGTTCTCCGGCGGCCGCCTCAATGCGCGCCTGCTCGGCGGCGCGCAGGAGATGGCAGCGGGATGAAGTTAGTCGCGAAGGCCAGCCGGCCTCCTCCCTTTAGGGCGCACAGGTGAAGCTCGAGGCCTCCGTCAACGGGCCGCGCTTGTAGTGCGGCCAGGCTGGCCAGCGGCACAGCGGCAGCGCGCGGGTCACCGCAAACGACGGCGCCTCGATCTTCTGCTCGGTGACTTCGAGATCGCCGGGCGCCTTGCCGTTCTCGACCCAGTCGACCAGCGCGCTCAGCATGTCGACATTGGCCGGCGCCCCGGAGCCGACATGGTCGACACCGGGGGCGGTGTAGAGCCGCGCAAACTCGGCGGTCTCGGCCTTGCCGAGCTTGCGCTCGACGCTCTCGAAATAGCGGATGCCGGCATAGGGGCTCTGTGCGTAGTCGGCCATGTGCTCGAGCATGATCAGCCGACCGCCGCGCATCCGGAAGCGGCTGAGATCGGGATCGGTCGAATCCATCAGCTTGGAGACTTCGAGCAGCCGCGCCTTGTGCTCCTCCAGCTTGTAGGTGGTGACGTCAAGCTTGGGATCGCGCGCGAACACATATTGAATGCCTCCGGCGCCATAGATCCAGGCGATGCCATTGTTGGGCGCAGGCGGCTGCGCCGGCGGCGCGGTGCCGAGCCACCAGGCCACCCAGCCGCCGGTCGGGCCGATTGCCGGCGTGTCCTCGCCGGAGATGCCCCAACCCGGATAATCGTCGAGACCATTGGCGAGCGCGAACGGGAATTTGTAGGTGCCATGCAGCGTGTTCACGGCCTTGATCTGCGCCTCAGTGAGACACTGATCGCCGCTCTGGCCCGCCGCGCAGCGCAGCGTCTCGACCTTGAACGCCGCCTTGCAGGCGACCGGATCCTGCACCAGCGCATCGTCGGAGCCATCGGCCTTGTCGCAGGCCGCGCGCACGGCATCACCCACGAGCTTGACCTGTGCCGGATTGATCCAACCCGCGCCCATGGTCGCGAGACCAGAGCGGGTGCCGGCATGCTGCAAGCCGACCCAGTTGATCACGGGCACACGGGCGAAGATGCCGTCGAAATCGTCGGGGTAGCGCTGGGCCATGGTGAGGCCTTCGCGGCCACCCTCGGACGAGCCCATGAAATACATCTTGTCCGGCTTCCTGCCGTAAGCGCGCTGCATCAGCGCGACGGCGGCATCGCGCACCTTCTTGTAGGCGCGATGAGCGAAATTCTCGAACGCCTCATCGTTGAGCGCGAACAGCTGCGGTGGCTCGCCCTGCTTGGTCTCGTGGCCGGAATCGGTGCCATAGGTGACGAAGCCGCGCGCCAGCGGTGACGGCTTGTCGAACGGATAAGCCGGCGGCAGCGCAAGTCCCGTGATCAGCACGCCGTTAAAACCGCCGCCGCCATATTGCAGCGAGCGCCCGTTCCATTCGACGGGAAGATTGACCTCGAATTTGATCGGCGGCGTCTTGGGATCGGTGGGATCGATGTGTCCGAGCACCTTGCAGAAGCGCGGATTGGCCGGCGTGATGCGTCCCGACGGGGTCGGCCCGCGCTCGGCGACCGCGAGTTGCGACGGCGCCTGCAACGCCGCGGAATCAATCTTCACGGCGTCAGTGCCGACGAGCGCCTTGCAGACGGCATCTGCATCTTCCGCCAGCGTCGCCGCCGACGCGCTGCCCGCAGTCAACGCAGCCGCGGTCCCTACGAGCAAGACACAGAGCTTCGCACGCATTTGCGCCATCGTTCCCCCGTTTTCTATTCTCGTTCGATCCGTCAGGAAGCCGCATTGAAGGCGACCTCCGGCCGGCCGTCAATGACGCGCTAGTGCTCGAACACCAGCCGCGCGCCGACCGTGCCGTCGAGGGCGCGGATCTGCTGGAGCAGCGCGGCTGAATCCTGACCGCCGAGGTCGGCGTCGAGCACGACATAGCCGAGGTCGCCGGCGGTCTCCAGATATTGCGCGGCGATGTTGATGTCGCGCTGGAGGAAGACTTCGTTGAGCCGGCGCAGCATGCCAGGCACGTTGCGATGGACGTGGCTGAAGCGCGCGCCGGAGGGGCGCAAGTGCAGCTGCACCTCGGGGAAGTTCACCGCGCCCATGGTCGATCCCGTGATGAAATAGTCGATCAGCTTGCGCGCGACCTCACCGCCGATGCGCTCCTGCGCCTCCTCGGTCGAGCCGCCGATATGCGGCGTGAGGATGACGTTCTCGAGGCCCTGCACCGGGCTCTTGAACCGATCCGCGTTCGAGGAGGGCTCGACCGGAAACACGTCGACGGCCGCGCCGGCGAGATGACCATCGCGCAAGGCGCGCGCGAGCGCATCGAGATCGACCACGGTGCCGCGGCTGTTGTTGATCAGGAACGAGCCTGATTTCATCGCCCGCAGCTCCTTCTCGCCGATCATGCCTGATGTCTCCGGCGTTTCCGGCACGTGCAGGCTGACGATGTCACTCTGCGCCAGCAGCTCTTCCAGTTTCTCGACCGGCTCGGTGTTGCCGTGACGGAGCTTGTCGGTTCGGTCGAAGTAGATCACGCGCATGCCCATGGCTTCGGCGAGCGTCGAGAGCTGCGAGCCGATATTACCGTAGCCGACGATGCCGAGCGTGCGGCCGCGGACCTCGCGGCTGCCGGTCGCCGACTTGTCCCAGCCGCCCTCATGCGCCGACACCGAGCGCGGAAAGATCCGCCGCAGCAGCATCACGATCTCGCCGATCACGAGCTCGGCGACGCTGCGCGTGTTGGAGAACGGCGCGTTGAAGACGGGAATGCCGCGCTTGTGCGCCGCGGTGAGATCGACCTGATTGGTTCCAACGCTGAAGCAGCCGACTGCGAGTAGCTGGCCGGCGGCGCCAAGCACCTCGTCGGTGATCTGGGTGCGCGAGCGGATGCCGAGCAGCGACACGCCCTTGAGCGCCCGCCGCAGATATTCGCCGTCCAGCGCCTTGGTCAGGCGCTCGACATTGGTGAAGCCCGCGCTTTTGAACAGGTCGACAGCGCTGTCATTGACGCCTTCGAGCAGCAGCGCCTTCGCATTCCGCTCGGGGCTTTGGCCTGGGGCTGGCATGGTGTCTCCGTAAGTAGCAGCTTTGCCGCAGCTCATAGACCGCGGACGGTCCGCGGCACAATAGGAATTGGATGCGGGGAGAGGATGGCGGCGGCCGGTAAGCAGGGAGGGCACCGCTCTCAGCTTCAAAGTCGTCCTGGCGAAAGCCAGGACCCATTATCCCAGACGCCTGGTGTCCGGCAATCTGGGGCCACGAGATCCCCAGACAACACGGGACGGTGGTAATGGATCCTGGATCAGCGCTCGCTATCGGACAACGCTACGCGTTGCCAAGCGCTCGCTTGTCCAGGACGACGAAGAAGATTTGTTGCGCGCCAACAGAGTCAAATCACATAAAACCCGTGCGTTCCATCCCGGCGGAGCTGCTCGACGAGACCGTACTCCCAATCCAGATAGGCCTGCATCGCGGCTTGCGCGACGTCGGTGCCTTCATAGGGCCGGCGGTAGCGAAGCGCCGGGTCGGGCTTGGGCAGCAGGCGCGGCGGACCAACTTCGAGCGCGCCGTCATAGCCGCCTTCGAGCACATAGACCTCCCAGCCCATCTGCGCCAGCCAGGACGCCGTCATGTCGGCACGCACGGCCTTGTCGTCGGTCAGCAGGATACGCGCCCCGCGCACCGGCGCGGCCATGTCGGTCTCCTGGACCAGCTGGCCGCCGGGATAATGACGGAAGCCCGGCAGATGGCCCGCGGCATATTCCTCCGCGTCGCGCACGTCGAAGCGATAGAGCGTGCGATCGGTCTGCACGACAAGCGCCGCCGCCTCGCTCGCGCCGATATGACGAACGCCGGCGCGATAGGCGACGTCGCGGGCATTGGCCGGGCCGCCTTCGAACGGCCCGATCGCGCCGCGCCTGTCGGCGCCGTGATCGAGCGTGTGGCGCGACAGCGTCCAGCCGATGGTACCGTTGCGCAGCGCGCGCACCTTGTTGGGCATGCCGGCATTGATCAGCGACTGGGTGCCGATGATCGAGCGCGTGCGGCCGGCGCAGTTGACGATGATGGTGGTTTCAGGGTCGGGCGCGGCCTGCCCGGCCCGCAGCACCAGCTCCGCGCCGGGCACGCTGACCGAGCCCGGAATGTTCATGGTGGCATATTCGTCGAAGCGGCGGACATCGAGGATGGCGATGTTGGCCTTCTCGGCAATGAGTTTGGCCACCTCGTCGGCGCTGAGCGAAGGCGTATGGCGGCGCGCCTCGACCAGCTCGCCAAATGCTTTCGAATAGGAATTGACGTCCTCGAACACTTCGTAGCCCGCCGCGTGCCAAGCCTTTAGCCCGCCTTCGAGCACGCGGATGCTGCTGTAGCCGAGCGCGGCCAGCCGTTCGGCGCCGGTTGCGACCAGCCCCTCGCCGTCATCATAGAGCACGATCGCCACGTCCTTGCGCGGCAGCCTGACCTCGGCTTCGACCGCGATCCGGTCGGCAGCCATGTTGGCGGCGAACAGCGGATGACCGGTCGCGAACGCCGCCTCGTATCTGAGATCAAGCAGCGCGATCTCCTCGCGCAGGAGCAGCGCGCGGCGGATCTCGGCGGGCGTGACGGTGGGAAGCTTCATGGCGTGAACCCTTGGGGAGGACAGGCCACGGGCTTTTGAACCATTGCAAGCGCGTTGGCTAGCCTTCGCCGCGGCTCACTCGCCGGGAACGAGCCGCCCCAGCGGCGGCTGCGCCGGGCGCCGCAGCTTGCGGCGTGACAGATAGAGCAGAATGCCGGTGACGGCGAACAGCGGCATCAAGGCCGCGGCAATCATGAAGGCGAGCTTGCCGGGCCAGCCCAGGATGGCGCCGCGGTGGATGTCGTAAATGGCCGCGATGACCTTCTCGCCGAACGTCTTGTCGGAATAGCGCTCCGCGGAAGCCAGCTGACCGGTGACCGCGTCGATACGAAACTCGTCGCGCGTGGCCTCGAGCGTCATGTCCTTCCCCCACGACCGGATCCGGATCACCGTGCCGGGGCTCGCCGGCAGCGTCAGCAAAGCCCTAGCGAAGCGGCCGCCCTCCTCGCGCTGGAACGTCGTCCATGCCTGATCGAAGCCGATCGGCTGCGCCGGCTCGGGACGGCCGGCAGCGCGCGGCGGGTTTGCGGGCATCATCTTCGCCGCCGGGCCTTGCGGCCGCGACAACAACCAGACGACGCCATCCTTGTACCAGTCGAACGAGTACCAGAGCCCGGTGAGCGTCATCACCAGATAGATCGGCAGGACCCAGGTGCCGATGATGGCATGCAGCGACCGGTGCAGGCCGCGGCCGCTAAGCGAGAGATTCGGCTTCAGCCACATCTTCACGCTGCCGGCACGACGCGGCCAGCGCAGCACGAGGCCCGAGACCAGCATGACGATCAAGCCGAGCGCCACGACGCCGGTGATCTGACGTCCCCAGCCCTTGGCGTCGCCGGGGATGAGCAGCCAGCGATGCAGCCTGCGCACGGTCGCGAAAAACTCCTCGCCGCGCGGCGAGCCCAGCACGCGTGCGTCATAGGGGTCGACATAGAGCGAGGCCGGCCTCCCGCCCTGCTCGTCGCGCCCGAAGCGGACACGCACCGCCGCGGACGGATCGCTCGACAGCATGACGGCCGAGACTTTGCCGACGTCGTGCGTTGCCTTCAGCCGTGCAACCAGCTCGTCCGGCATCAGCGCCGGCGCGGGCCGCGGCACCACCAGCATGATGCCAGCGTTGAGATGGTCGACGATCTCGTCCTCAAAACTCATGATCGCGCCAGTCAGCGCGATCAAGGCAAGCAGCAGCGCGAGCGCGAGCCCCGCGATGGAATGGACCTGAAGCAGGATGGACTTAAAGGCACGCCAGGACTCACGCATCGGCACCGCCCCCTCTGGTCGGGACGACCCGCAAATCGGCTTCAGCGCGCTGCAGCCCCATCGCTAGAACTTCACCATCGCCGACAGCGAGAAACGACGCGCATCACCAGCGGCACGGCCGCTGCGATGAGAAGACCTGCACGGCTCTTGCCGGCGTGGGGTCGACGACCGTTCACGCGCAGGCCGTCCAGATGAGCAGGCACGTTCGATTCACTTCCAAGTCAGACACAGCATTGAAGCTGGCGCGTCTAACAGACACGGTGCGCGAAGAGAACCGTCCGCGGAGTTGAATCGCTCTAGTGTTGAACGGTTCTAAGAACGGAGCGGCAGCGGACGGCAATCTCCAATTGCCGTCGTGCCAACCGCGACACGTCGTGCGCGCGTTCGCGGCGACGTATCACGACTTTGTGCGGTCTCACGCGATCGCAGGCGCCATCAGCGCGTCGATCTTCCGCAGGAACGCGGAGCCGTCGGACGAGGCGCGGAGCGGCGGACGCACGCGCAGCCAGCCGGCATCGCCCGTCTGCGCCGCGAGGATCGCCTTCAGCGTTGCGGTGAACGACGGCGTCTTCAGCACGATGTCGATCGCGGCCTGCATGCGCGCCTCGACATCCTTGCCCTCGACCATGCCCTTGACCAGCTCGGGCACGACATTGGCCATGCCGCAGATGGTGCCGGCGCCGCCGGCAGCGATCGCACGCGTGATATCGGCTTCGTTGCCGACGGTGATGGCGAGCTCGGGGCTAGCTACGCGGAAGGCCTGGAACTGCTTGAAGTCGCCGCTGGAGTCTTTCAGGCCCGCGACCTGCTTGCCATAGCGCTTGCGCAAGCTCGCGGCGACGTTGGTCGGAATCGCAACGCCCGACGTCTGAGGGATGTGATAGAGATAGGCGCGCAGCCGGTCGTCGGCGATGCCGTCGATGATCGCGGCAAAGGCATCCTCGATACCATCAGGCGTGACGCTGCGATCGAAGTAGGGCGGCAGCAACAGGACGTGGCGCAGGCCGAGGCCGAGCACGGCGCGCGTCAATGCGATGCTGTCGGTAATAGCGGGGAAGCCGCCGCCGATGCCGATACGCTCCGGCGCGATGCCGGCCTTGAGCATGGCTTCGATGGTCGCAACGCGCTCAGGGACATTGAACGAGGTGCCCTCGCCGGTGGTGCCGAACAGAACGACACCATCGACGCCCTTGCTGAAGAGTTGCTTGGCATGCGCCGCGAGCTTTGCGGAGTCCACGCTGCCGTCCGTCGCCAGCGGCGTCGCCGACGCCACCCAGAACCCGCGAATTGCCTCCGTCATCTCACTACCCTTTAGCTGCGACCTCGGACCAAGCCTCTGATCTCCTGATGGACCTTGAGAGGGCTTTCCGAGCCTTGTTTTTGCTTTACTTTCGATCTTGTACCTTACATACAAGAAGGAGGCAAATCCTTTCCACCGTCGCGGCGCGCATAGGCGCAGTCAGATCTGAGGAGGTCTCGCATGGACATGGTGACCCCGAATGAGCGTCCTGACCAACTGCTTGGCGCATTGCGCAACAAGCTCGGCGCGGCCGCGGTGCTGACCGGCAGCGACGTGCCGGCGCGCAATTGCAACGATTGGAGCGCGAGCTTGCCACAGACACCGCTCGCGGTGATCCGTCCGCTCGATGCGCAGGGCGTTGCCGATGCGATTCTGACCTGCCGGAAGGCGCGACTTCCCTTCGTGCCGCAGGGCGGATTGACCGGGCTGTGCCGCGGCGCCTCGCCCGAGACAGGCTGGGTCGCGATCTCGCTGGAGCGCATGACCGGGATCGAGGAGATCGATCCTGCATCGGCGACGATGACGGTGAAGGCTGGCACGCCGCTGGAGACCATCCAGAAGGCCGCGGATGAGGCCGGCTTCTTCTTCCCGCTCGATCTCGGCTCGCGCGGCTCCTGCGCGATCGGCGGCAATCTCTCGACCAATGCCGGCGGCAACCGCGTGATCCGCTACGGCATGACGCGCGAGCTGGTGCTCGGGCTCGAAGTGGTGCTGCCGGACGGCACCATCATCACTGGCCTCAACAAGCTGATGAAGAACAACGCCGGGTACGATCTGAAGCATCTCTTCATCGGTTCCGAAGGCACGCTCGGCATCATCACCCGCGTGGTGCTGCGGCTGTTTCCCAAACCGCGCTCGACCATGGCCGCGCTCTGCGCGCTGAAGGACTATGCCGCGGTGATCGCCCTGCTCGGCGCCGCGCGCAGCGGGCTCGGGCCGCTGCTGTCAGCCTTCGAGGTGATGTGGCCGGACTATTGGGACGTGATCACGACGCGCGCCGGCGTAAAACCGCCGGTCGCAGCAGGCCACGGCCTCTACGTGCTGGTGGAGGCACAAGGCACCGACGAGAGCTTAGATGCACCGCGCTTCCAAAACTGGCTGGAAGAGCTGATGGAGCGCGGACTGCTGGCGGATGCCGCCGTGGCGCAATCGCTGGCGCAAACGCAAGCCTTCTGGCGCGTGCGCGACATCTGCGCCGAATTCGGCCAGGTGCTGGGGCCGCACATCTCCTACGACATCGGCCTTGCGGTGGCGCGGATGGACGAGTTCGCGACGCGCTGCAAGGCCGCGCTCGCGAGAGGCATCAAAGGCTGCGAGAGCGTCTATTATGGCCATATCGGCGACGGCAATCTGCATCTCGTCGCCTGGGTCACGGGTCTCTCCGTCGAGCAGCAGCCGAAAGAACAGATGGACGCGATCATCTATGGTCTGGTGCGCGAGATGGGCGGCAGCGTCTCCGCCGAGCACGGCATCGGCACGCTGAAGAAGAAATGGCTGGATCATGCCAGGAGCGAGGCCGAGATCGCGCTGATGCGAACCCTGAAGGCCGCGCTCGATCCCGAGCATCTGCTCAATCCCGGCAAGGTGATCTGACCGGAGAGCCCATGAAGTCGCTGAAGCTCGATACGCCGAAATCGCTGTCGCAGCGGGTGATGCAGCGGCTGCGCCAGGCCATCATCGACGGCGAGTTCGCGCTCGGCGCCGCCATCTCCGAGGAGATGGTGGCAATTCCTTCGGTGTCAGCCGCACGCCGGTGCGCGAGGCGATGGGCCTATTGCAGGCGCAGGGGCTCGTGGTGATCCGGCCGCAGGTCGGCAGCTTCGTGTTCACGCCGAGCGCAGAGGACATCCATGCGCTCTGCACCTTCCGCATCGCGCTCGAGCCGAAAGCGGCCGAGCTCGCCTTCCGCCACGATCGCGACGGCGCAATCGCGACAATGAACGCAGCGATTGCCGCGATGGAGCCGGCGATCGCGGTAAAAGACAACATCGCCTATGGCCGCGCCGACGCCGCTTTTCACGAGGCGCTGGTCGCCCATTGCGGCAACCGTTACCTCGCCGAATCCTATCAGCTCGTCTCCGGCCGCGTCGCCGCGCTCCGCACCAATTTGACCTCGCCGATCGACGTGCGCACCCGCTCGTCCTTCGACGAGCATCGCAGGCTGCTCGATCTGTTCGCGCGGGGCGAATTCGCGGCCTTCGAAGCGCTGATGACGACGCACATCACCAATTCGGGCGTTGTCTATGCCAAGGCGCTGAAAGTAGAGGCACTGAAAGTGGAGGCGCCGCAGATGGACGCGCCGAAGGTGGATTGAGCGCCGTCACGGTCCCTCCCTCGGTCCCGGCCTGTCCAGAAAATCCAGCGCGGTGTTGATCTGTTCGAGCTGGTGCTCGAGCCTGTCGCGGTCTTCGACCGACTGCGTCGTCTCGAGCTGTTCCACGAGCTTCTGCTTCCGCATCAGCAAGTTCTCTATAACCGTGCTCACAATTCCCCCATCGCCAGAGGCGAAGATCAGGGCAATGTCAAACCCGGACGCGAGCGCGCGCGACCCGGGCCGCATCGACCCTCCATCAGAATGTTCGCGAAGGCCGATGGTTCCTGCAGGTGAACCACGACGCGATCGCCGAGGTCCGGCAGTTGCTCGCGGGCGGCTGAAGCTTGGCTGGCACCCCGGGAACCCCGACCTTTCACGCGCCCGTCGGTTGAATTCGGGGCCTCGGCGTCTTATCCGTAAGCCCCCATGAACACCCAGATCATCACCGCCGAAAAACCCCTGATGGCGCAGGCGCGCCCGCGCAAGCCGGCGCCGTTCCTTCCCATGAGCCGCGCCGAGATGGATGCGCTCGGCTGGGATGCCTGCGACATCGTGCTGGTGACCGGGGACGCCTATGTCGACCATCCGAGCTTCGGCATGGCGATCATCGGCCGCCTGCTGGAGGCGCAAGGCTTTCGCGTCGGCATCATCGCGCAGCCGGACTGGCATTCGGCCGAGCCGTTTAGGGCATTGGGCAAGCCGCGCGTGTTCTTCGGCGTCACCGGCGGCAACATGGACTCCATGGTGAACCGCTACACCGCGGACCGCCGCTTGCGCCATGACGATGCCTATACGGCCGGCGGCGAAGGCGGCAAGCGGCCGGACCGCTGCACCATCGTCTACGCGCAGCGCTGTCGCGAGGCGTTCAAGGACGTCCCCATCGTGCTCGGCGGCATCGAGGCCTCGCTGCGCCGGATCGCGCATTACGACTACTGGTCCGACAAGGTGCGCCGCTCGGTGCTGGCCGACGCCAAGGCGGACTTGCTGCTCTACGGCAATGCCGAACGCGCCGTGGTCGAGGTGGCGCAGCGGCTCGCCGCCGGCGAAGCGCCGCGCGATCTCGACGACATCAGGGGCGTCGCGCTGTTCCGCCGCGTGCCGGAGGATTATTCCGAGCTGCACGCCGACGATCTCGATTCCGCCGATGAAGGGGCAACGCGCCAACGCGGCTTAACCGTGATCCGCCTGCCGGCGCTGGAGCAGGTCGAGCAGGACCGCGAGGCCTATGCGCGCGCCTCACGCGTGCTGCACCGGGAGAGCAATCCCGGCAATGCGCGGCCGCTGGTGCAGCGTCATGGCGATCGCGATCTCTGGCTCAACCCGCCACCGATCCCGCTGACCACCGAGGAGATGGACGCGGTCTACGATCTGCCTTACGCGCGCGCGCCGCACCCCTCCTATGGCGAAGCACGAATTCCAGCCTGGGAGATGATCAAATTCTCGGTGACGATCATGCGCGGCTGCTTCGGCGGCTGCACCTTCTGCTCGATCACCGAGCACGAGGGCCGCATCATCCAGAACCGCTCGGAAGGCTCGATCCTGCGCGAGATCGAGAAGATCCGCGACAGGACGCCGGGCTTCACCGGCGTGATCTCCGACATCGGCGGCCCCACCGCCAACATGTACCGGATGGCGTGCAAGGATCCGAAGGTCGAGGCGGCGTGCCGGCGGCCGTCCTGCGTCTTCCCAGAAATCTGCCCGAACCTCAACACCTCGCATGACGACCTGATCCGGCTCTATCGCAAGGTGCGCGAGACCCGCGGCATCAAGAAGGTGATGGTCGCCTCCGGCGTGCGCTACGACCTCGCCGTGGAGAGCCCCGAATACATCAAGGAGCTCGTCACCCATCACGTCGGCGGCTATCTGAAGATCGCGCCTGAACATACCGAGCGCGGCCCGCTCGACAAGATGATGAAGCCGGGCATCGGCGCCTATGACCGCTTCAAGCGGATGTTCGACGCTGCCGCCGAGCAGGCCGGCAAGAAATATTACCTGATCCCCTATTTCATCGCGGCGCATCCCGGCACGACCGACGACGACATGATGAACCTCGCGCTGTGGCTGAAGAAGAACCGCTATCGCGCCGATCAGGTGCAGACCTTCCTGCCCTCGCCGATGGCGACGGCGACCGCGATGTACCACACCGGCGTCAATCCCTTGCGCGGCGTCCGCCACGGCGGCAGCGACAAGGTCGAGGCGATCAAGGGCCTGCGCCAGCGCCGCCTGCACAAGGCGTTTCTGCGCTATCACGACCCCGACAATTGGCCGGTGCTGCGCGAGGCGCTGAAGGAGATGGGCCGCACTGACCTGATCGGCTCGCAGCCGCACCAGCTCGTCCCCGCGCACCAGCCCCCCGGCACCGGCAAGGCCGCCGGCACCAAGCGTCCGCTGCGGCCGAGCGGCAGGACGCAGCGGTTCACGACCAAGGGTCTGCGGGTGATGAAGTAGCGGGCGAGTGAGCTTTCGTGCGCCCGCAACAAAAAAATATCGAAACAACCCCATGCACAGTAGCCGGCCCTAGCGGGATCAATGGCTTAGACGCTTTGCAGAGACGTTGACGCGTCGGGCAAAAAGTCGTTGCCCCGTCGGGCAACACAGGCGCATCATGGCATCATCGGACGTATGTGGGATAGAGCGAGCCCGGTCTCTACACCGGTTGTCGCCTCATTGCTCGCGAACGCCAGCTTTTCTGAGTCCCTCAACGATGTCGTCGTACTCACGACGAAACTGCGGATGGCTCGAACGTGCGTAGCCTATTCGCTGGAACCACTGGACCGTGAAGTCCGGTCGGATTGCATTCAATTCGGCCAACGTTTGCTGGGCCATTTCCAATTGGCCAGTAGCTCCATAAGCTGAAATCAGATCTGCATACGGCAACCAGTTTAATTTGTTCAGATTGATCGAGCGCCTGCATTCCTCAACGGCTTCGTTATATTGGTGCACATGCACGTGAGCGTGACAGAGGAAGAAGTGCCAAGTGCCAGCGGCCGGGTCTTTGGGGCTTAGGCGCAAAGCGATCTGAACCGGGGAAAATGCTTCGCGCGCGCGTCCGGCCGTAACAAGTACGATCCCCTTTGATGCGTACGCCAGCGGCGAATTAGGGTCGATTTCCAAAGCTGCGTCGTATTCAGGTAGCGCTCCCTCGGGATTTCCGTATTGCAAAATGTTTCCCTTGACTATGTGCGCGGTTGCGGTTGCCGGGCGTTTTGCAAGAACTTGATCAATTAGTTTGGTCGCTATCCTCTTGTCCTCGACCACGGACGTTGACCATCCGGAGAGCACGTCAAGGGCTATGCACGCGGCCTTGCCGAGCTTTGCATCGATGTTGTCCGGATCGAGGCGCAGCGCGCTGTCGAACAAGTCTTTTGCCTGCGCGTTCGTTACCTTGGCCCCAGGTTCATAGAACTTCGCCCAGCCGCGCATGCTGAAATCCACAGCGTCCGGATTCGTTGGCCTGTCTATTTGGCTGCGCCGGCTTTCGGCCTCGACGAGTTGGACGTTGAGAGAGCGGGCGAGCCGCGCCGTGACCTGCTCCTGCAAGGCCGCAAGATTTGTCCGATCACCGTCAAAGCGGTCAGACCAGATGTCTCGACCAGTCGACAGGTCGGAAAGTGACACATTCATACGGACCTGACCTCCGGCCCGCTGCACCGCGCCCTGTACAGCCCAGCGAATGCCAAGCTCCTTGCCGAGCGTCTTAAGATCGACCTGCTTGTTCTTGTAGGTAAAGGCCGTTCCGCGCCCAATCACAAATGCGCCAGGAATTTGCGCAATGTCGGTCGTCAGGTCAGTCGTAATACCGTCAGCGAAGTAGTCCTGCTCGGGATCGTTGTTGAGGTTTGCGAACGGCAGGACGACAAGCGACAGGCGGGGAGCGATATCGGGCCGCACCGCTGCTTCTTTTTGTGTCTTTTGCCCTTCCCGCAAAACGTCAGTACGAAACATCTTCGAGACGACGAGGGCGCCGGCCACCGCCCCGAGGACTGCAATTGAGACAACCGCGGCGCCGACAGGCGTCAAACGCCCTCGGATCCGCCCCCTAGAACGACGAGGCGTTGAAAGCGCGCCTTGTCTTGCGCGTTCAGTCTGAGTGGCCGGACCAGATCCATCCCTGATCACGGTATAGGCCCGCACCGGGCGGTCGATATTCTTGAGGTTCCGCTCGTGCAGATCGGCGAACTCAACGCCGACCTTGCCTTGGACTTGATCGTAGGCAGAGGCCGAGATGCAAATGCCACCCGGTTCTGCGATACCCTCCAACCGCGCCGCAATGTTAACGCCGTCTCCGAAGATATCGTGGGGCTCGACGATGACGTCGCCAATATTGATGCCCACACGGAAAGCAATGCGCCTATCTTCAGCATCTCCGCTTGTCAGTTCGTCAACGAGTGTCTGGAACTGTACAGCTCCTCGAACCGCTTCAACTGCACTTGGAAACTCTGCCAAGAACCCGTCGCCGGTATTCTTCACGATGCGACCGCCGTGTTCGGCAATTGCGGGATGGACAGCCTTTGTTAGGAGAGCAGTCAGTCTGGCATGCGTGGCCTCTTCGTCCTGGTGCATAAGGCGCGAATAGCCAGCCACATCGGCGACCAATATCGCCGACAACCTGCGCTCGACCCGGTCCGGCCGCTCTTGCACCATGCCAGCGATCCAACCTAGACGCGATATTGTACAACAGGTCGCATGGGATGCCCATACGAGCCAATGTTACAGTTGGGTCAGAATTGCGAAATGGCGGCGTTATCGGCTTAGGTCTGCTTCCCCAAAGCGCGGCACTTGCGAGTGCACGCCTTCCCATGTTGCCCAACTTTCCTCCAGCCGACGTATCGCAAACTCCTGCGATCATGCTTACCTTGGCTTCATGAAAAAGATCGGATTCCTCTCCTTCGGGCACTGGACGCCCTCGCCGCAGTCGCAGACCCGCTCTGCTAGCGATACGCTGCTGCAATCGATCGAGCTTGCGGTCGCGGCGGAACAGTTAGGGGCGGACGGCGCCTATTTCCGGGTGCATCACTTCGCGCGGCAGCTGGCCTCGCCCTTTCCCTTGCTCGCCGCCGTCGGCGCCAAGACCAGCAAAATCGAGATCGGCACGGCCGTGATCGACATGCGCTACGAGAACCCGCTCTACATGGTGGAGGACGCAGGCAGCGCCGACCTCATCGCCGGCGGCAGGCTGCAGCTCGGCATCAGCCGCGGCTCGCCGGAGCAGGTAATCGACGGCTGGCGCTATTTCGGCTATCGCCCGGCCGAGGGCCAGAGCGACGCCGACATGGGCCGGCGCCATGCCGAAGTCTTCCTCGACCTGCTCCGCGGCGAAGGTTTTGCCGAGCCCAATCCGCAGCCGATGTTTCCCAATCCGCCCGGGCTGTTGCGCCTCGAACCGCATGCGCAGGGCCTGCGCGAGCGGATCTGGTGGGGCGCCGGTTCGAACGCCACCGCGGTGTGGGCGGCGAAGCTCGGCATGAACCTGCAGAGCTCGACGTTAAAGAACGACGAGACCGGCGAAGCTTTTCACGTGCAGCAGGCTGCGCAGATCCGTAGCTTTCGCGCGGCATGGAAGGAAGCCGGCCACACCCGGGAGCCGCGCGTGTCCGTCAGCCGCAGCATTTTTGCGCTGATCGACGATCGCGACCGTGCCTATTTCGGCAGGAGTGGTGAAGGCGAGGACCAGATCGGCTTCATCGACCCGCGCACGCGGGCTATCTTCGGCCGGAGTTATGCGGCGGAGCCGGATGTGCTGATCGAGCAGCTGCGCCAGGACGAGGCGATCGCCGAGGCGGACACGCTGCTGCTGACGATCCCGAACCAGCTCGGCGTCGCCTATTGCGCGCATGCGATCGAGGCGATTTTGACGCACGTCGCGCCGGCACTTGGGTGGCGGTGACACGAACGTCGATATATCCCTTGGCTTACCCCGTCTTCGTCCCCGTGATGACGGCGAGCGCCTCGACGAAGCGATCGAGATCGGCCTCCTCGGTGTAGAGTGCCGGCGTCACACGGATGCACTGACCCCTGGCGACGCCGGCCCGGCGCACCGTCAGGATCTTGTAGTCGTCCCTGAGCTTCGCGACGATGGCGTCGTTGTCGGCCTTGCTGGTCTTGCCGGCGAGGCGGAAGGACGTGATCGCGCCGTATGAGCCGACTTCGTCCGGCGTCAGGATCTCGATGTCCCTGAAGCCACGCGCGCGACTCACCCAGTAATCGCGCAGATGCCGCAGGCGGGCTTGCTTTGCCGCCGCGCCGATCTGCTGATGCAGCGCCACGGCCGCGGGCACCGTCAGTACCGTCGCGAAATTGACCGTGCCGGTATGAACCCGCGAGCGGATGTCGGTCTCCGGAAAATCCTCGTCGCCCATGTCGCGGTCGATGGCGGCGAGACGATCCTTTCTGATGTAGAGGAAGCCCACGCCGACCGGCGCACCGATCCATTTGTGCAGGTTGAAGCCGACGAAATCGACATCGAGCTCACCCACCTTGAAGTCGATCTGTCCCCAGGAATGGGCGGCGTCGACGATGACGTCGATGCCCTTGGCTTTGGCCATGCGGGCGATCTCGGCGATCGGCATGACGAGGCCGGTGCGATGGCTGACATGGGTCAGGAGGAGAAGTCTTGTCTTCGGGTTTGCCTCGATGGCGCGGGCATAGGCGTCGAGCACGGCCTGGCGGGTGGCGGGCTCGGGCACATCGAACTTGACCACGTCGACGCCGCGGCGCGCCTTCAGCGCGTTCATCGCATACTGCATCGAATTCATAGTCGAGGTCGGCGTAGAGCACGCCGTCGCCGGGCTTCAGCCTGTTGTAGCCGCCGATGAGAAGCTGCAGCGCTTCGGTGGCGCCGCGGGTGAGCGCGATCTCCTCAGGCAGCGCGCCGACCGCCTCCGCCACCTTGGCGCGCACGGCCTCGAAATCCGCACCCGCGCGCTGCCGCGCGTAGTAGGTGTTCTGATAATTGACCATGTCGGTTTGGCGAATGAACTCGCGCCTCACCGGCTCGGCCATGATGCCCCAATAGCCGTTCTCCAGATTCACGACATCAGGCGTCACGGCATAGAGCCCCTTCACGGCCGTCCAATAGGCTTTGTCGGTGGCGATGGCCGCCGCCGCGCCGGTCGGCTGCGCCGGAAGGCCTTCAGCCGCCATCGCCGGTGCGGCCAGCGACGTGACCGCTACGGCCGCGAGGCCCTTCAGGATCGACCGGCGGTCGGACGACATAGTCTCAATCAGATGCATATCAGCTTCCACGATGCGCGGCGAAGGGAGCAGCGATCGATAGAGCGCGAATGACGGAGCGATGACAATTCGATGATGCCCGGCCCGCCGGTTACACGCCGACCATTGTCTCGTCGATCGCGTGCTGCGCCGATGGCGGCAAGCCGCTGCGGGCGATCTTGAACCGAAGGTCAGGCTGCCGCCCGCCGGAATGGGCGATGCCCATGCAGGCAAAAGCCGCGCCGCCGATCAATGCCGGTGCAAATGACCGGCGGCCACGCTCAGCTGATGTTCAGAAGGATGCGCCCCGACTTGCCGCTGCGCATCAGATCCAGCGCGTCGTTGATATCGTCGAGCGCAAACTCGTCGGTCACGATGCCGCGGTAACTGACCTTGCCGGCCTCGTCGAGGCGAACGAGACGCGGGATATCGCGCGCCGGCTGGCATTGCCCGCCTTCCGAGCCCTTCAGCACTTTCTCGAAATGGAGCGGCAGCGTGTAGATCTCGACCTTGTCGCGGGGAACACCGACCAGGATGCAGCGGCCCTTCTTGGCGGTGATCTCGTAGGCGAGCTCGATCAACCGGCTGACGCCGGTGGTCTCGACGACCTTGTCGGCTCCGTCAGTACCGGTGATGGCCTGGACCTCGGCGGCCAGATCCTTCACCGCGTCGGAGTTGATGGTGTGGGTGGCGCCGAACTGCCGGGCCATCTCGAGCTTGTTGTCGAGACGGTCGATCGCAACGACCGGATAGGCGCCGACCATCGCGGCAAATTGCACGATGTTCAAGCCGACGCCGCCGACGCCGAACACGACGACGGCTTCGCCGATGGCGACCTGCGCATCGTTATTGACGACGCCGAGCGCGGTCGTCACCGCGCAGCCGAGCAGCGGCGCGCTCCTGCGATCGATCGAGGCCGGAACGGGCGTGACGCGATTTTCCGACACCACGGCATATTCGTTGAACGTGGTGACCCAGCCCGCGTTGAGGCGCTTGCCGCGCCAGGAATAGACCGGCGTATTGGACTGGATGCCCTTGCCCGGCCGCCAATGCATGACGACGGTGTCGCCCTGCTTGCAGGAGACGACGCCGGGTCCGGTCTCGACGATGGTCGCCAGCGCTTCGTGTCCCAACAGATGCGGCAGGAACTTGTCGACGCCCTTGACCGCGTCGATCTCGTTGATCTGTGCCCCGCAGATGCTCGACGTGTGCACGTGCGCAAGCACCTGGCCGTGCTCGAGCGTATCCGGCAAAGTGAACTCATCGACGATCAGCGGCTTGCCGGACTCGACGAGAATCGCCGCCTTGGCTGTCTTGACATCCATGAGCAGCGCCCGGTCACTCGAAATAGATGAATTCGTAATCGCCGGTGTAGCCGAGCTTGCCGTAGAGCCAGATCCATTCCGACGTGTGCAGGATGGACTCCGCCGTCAGTGCCCAGCATTCGAGATTGTGCAGCTCGGCGACGTTGCGGTAGCCCTCGACCATGACGTATTTGTTCTTGCCGACCCGCTCGATCTCCTTGAGCGCCGCCTCGAGCTCATAGAGCCTGAGATTGTGCAGGGTGCCGAGCGAGATGACGAGGTCGAAACTGTCGTCGCCATAGGGATAGACGTCCTGGGCGCGATAATTGAACAGATACGGTTTCACCTGCTCGTGCGCATGTGCGAGGCCGTGTTTGGAGATGTCGAAGCCGACGATCTTCAGGCCCGGCAGGATCTTCTGCATCTCGTAGAGCAGAAAGCCCTTGCCGCAGCCGACGTCGAGCACGCTGGACCCATCCTTGAGACCATAGGTCTCGATGAGCGCCCTGGCGACCGGCGCCCAGCGGCCCTCGATGAAGCGGTAGCCGCCATAGCCGAAACGGCGATCACCATCCCAATAATCGGCCTCGTATTCCCGCGCCTTCAGCGAGCAGGCGATCTTGTCGTCGTTCATGCGGCCCATGTAGTCGCGCTTGGTCGCCGTATGCAGCGGCGTCACGATATTCAGGAGTCGTCCGATTGAGCCCTCGGATTCCAACACGCGCTGAGATTGTCTCGACCGGCCCTTGGAGCCTTGCGTCGCGACCTACGACTTAGCCTAGCATTTGTGCCGAAGACCATCATTGTTTCAGATCAATGATGTGGACATCCGTAGCCGCGACCGCACACGTGTCCAAGCCTCGCCTTTGTTTGGGATGCGAGGTCGGGCGAACCTTGATTCCACGCGCCGCCGCGGTATACGTTCCCCCCATGATGTTCATGTCCACATTCTTCCCGCTGATCTGAACGGTTGACGTCGTTCCGGCGCATCCGCGCCAATCAGATCAAACGGCTGCGCTTGATGCGTAGTCGAACGGAGAATGTGCAATGCCCAAGACCGAACAGGCTGGCCTGACGCCCCGTCAGGTCCAGAACTTCATCGACGACGGTTTCATCAAGATCGAACATGCCTTCAGCGCCCAGCTTGCAAAGCGGTGCAGGGACGAGCTGTGGGCGGATATTGGCCTGTCGCCGGACGAACCCGAACACTGGACCAAACCCATTATCCGGGTGGGCGCCAAGGCTTCGCCCCCATTCACTGAAGCCGCGAACGGGCCGTCCCTGCACAAAGCCTACGATCAACTCGCGGGCGAAGGGCGCTGGCTTGCGCCCAGGGCTCTCGGAACCTTTCCGATCCGCTTCCCTTCCGCGGAATCCCCCGGTGATGACGGCTGGCATGTGGACATGAGCTTTGGCACCGCCAGTCCGGATTTCATGGAGTGGCGTGCCAATGTGAAAAGCAACGAACGTGCGCTGCTGATGCTCTTCCTGTTCTCGGATGTCGGCCCGGATGATGCGCCCACGAGGATACGGAAAGGCTCGCATGCCACCATCGCGCGGGAGCTGCTGCCCTATGGCGACGCAGGCGCGACGCTCCGGCAGCTCTCTGCCGAGGACTACGCCTCGACCGCAGATTGCGAGGTCGAACTGGCGACCGGTGCGGCAGGCAGCGTCTATCTGTGCCATCCGTTCCTTGTTCATGCCGCGCAACCCCACCGGGGAAGCGGCCGCGCTTCATGGCACAGCCTCCGCTGCTGCCGAAGGGCGAATTTGATCCGGCGTTGCCACCTTCGCCGGTTCAGATCGCCATCCGGCAGGCGTGTGGGCTGGCGTTGTAGTCGGACAACATCCGGGACCGCTGGGGCGGCTGATGTTCCGGTTGCTCCCGGCGTTTCACGGGGCAACGGGCTCCAATCCTTTGCTCCGGATAACAGCGGCGGCGGCTGGCGAGCGCAGGAATGCAATCAGTTGCTCGGCGGCTTTGGGCTCCTTCACATTGGAGCCGAGCCCGATGCTGAAGGTGGTGTAGTTCTGCAGCTCGTCCGGCAGCGAGCCTGCGAGGGCGACGCCCTCTACTCCGACGATGTTCGGCACGGTGATGACGGTCAGCTCCGCTTCGCCGCGCGCGACGGCCTCTACCGGGCTTCGGCCTGCCACGGCCAGGAGCTTCGGCTTCACCTCGTTCTCAATTCCGAGGCGATCGAGCAGATGGAGAAAATAGCTTCCGCTCGCGCTGTCGCGCGAATAGGAGATCGTTTTGGCCGCGAGCAGCGTTCGCTTTAAGTCTTCGCTGGAGGCGACCTGAGGTTTAGGCGCGCCCGCACGGATCGCCACACCGGCGGCCGTGCGGGCGATGTCCGCGCGCGTACCCGCGGCGATTTTGCCCAGCCTCGTAAGATCATCGACCGTTGCCGGCAACAGGATCGCCGCATCGAACATCTCACCCGCTTCGATCCGCCGCTTGAGCACCGGCACGCCCTCAAAGGTGAGTACGAGCGTGTGGCCGGTTGCGCGTGTAAACGCTGGCGCAAGGTCATCGAGCGCGCCCTTCATGGTCGGCGTGCTGAAAACGGTGACCTCGGCGGCACCGCCGGTGGCGGCACTGAACATCACGACGAGAGCTGCAACCGCGATGCGAATGCCTTCCATCGCCACCTCCTGCACTTCGAGCTGGTCCATCCGGAGCTGGAGTCAGCGCCAAAATAGGAGTATCCACAAGGTTGATTATTCGACAGGCCGGTAGCAATTTGGGTACGTCGACGCATGCGCTGGGCGGATAGGGTCGGACGATTTCTCAAGCCTCGCGACCTCCACATCTTCATGACGGTGGTGGAGGAGAGCAGCATGGCGAAAGCCGCCGAGCGCCTGGCGATCTCACGGCCGGTGATCTCACGCACGATCGCCAATCTCGAACACATGCTCGGGGTCACGCTGCTCGACCGCACCGCACGCGGCATCGAGCCGACGCCGTTCGGCAAGGCGCTGCTCAGACGCAGCACCGCGGTGTTCGACGAGCTTCGACAAAGCGTAGAGGAGATCACGTTTCTCAGGGATCCGCAGGCCGGCGAGCTGCGCATAGCCTGCACCGAGGTATGGGCCGCCGGGCTCGTGCCGGCAGCGATCGAGCGACTGTCGCAGCGACTGCCGCGTTTGCGCGTCAGGCTGGAGCAAGGCACAGCGCTGCAGCAGTTTAACCTGCTCAGGGAGCGTCGATGCGAAATCGTGATCTCGCGACTGCTGACAGAGGCCCCCGATTCCGACATCGACATGCAGCCGCTGTTCTACGAGCCGCTGGTCGTCGTCGCCGGACCGCAAAGTTCCTGGTCGCGCCGCCGCAAGCTGTCGCTTTCAGAACTTGTCGACGCGCCCTGGATCCTGTCTACGCTGGAAACCGAACCCGGCTCGCCTTTCGTCAAAGCCTGCCGTGCCGCGAAGCTGCCGATCCCCACTGCAACGATCTTCAGCAACTCACTACATTTGCGCATCAGCCTACTGGCCACCGGCCGCTATCTCACTCTCGTGCCGGGCTCGGCGCTGCGGTTCGGCCCCGGAGCCGATCTGCTCAAGCCGCTGCCCGTCACGTTGCCGCGCTGGCATCTGCCGACGGGGATTTTCACCCTGAAGGGCCGAATGCTGAGCCCCGTGGCACAGGTGTTTGCCGATTGCATTCGCGAAATTGCCAAGCCGCTTGCCCGCAACTGAGGGCACGCATGATGGCAGCGGCGAAATCGTACTGAAGCGCGTTGAATTGGAAATGCCGCGCCGTTCAGAACAAAACAACGAACTCATACATAATTGAAATTGCATGTGATTTTTCCTGCTCCAGGCGTTCGACCGCCGTCGGCGCAGACTTCGGGTCCACCCGCTGTCGTCGAGAAAATTCAACACACCTCACGACAGCGTGCACCTTTCGCTCTTGGAACGTAGTATGTTGCCGGAAGCCGTCGACGCTTCGAGACCGAGGATTTCGCGTGGCACTCGATCGCGGCGCTCGAAGAGATGCACTCCAGAATCAAGCTGATGATCGCGGCAGCGGTCGGACGGCGCGGCAAATGGAGGACACGATGGTGTGGCGTGACGACAAGGCCCGGGCAACCCTGATCCGCGATGCAGCAGGCAGCGTGCCAGCAGGCAAGAGCCCCGGGCCTTTGCCGAGCCTCTGTTCGGCTACACCAATGCCGAGGACCTCGCCAATTACGATGCAGCCTCGCTTGCCCTCCTGGCGGAGCAAGCCTGGGAACACGTGCAGCGGCGCACAGCCGGCCGCGCCGATATCCGCGTCTTCAATCCGGCGCTGCCCGACGGGCGCGAGATTTCCGTGCTCGAAATTCTCAACGACAACATGCCTTTCCTGTTCGACTCCACCATGGCGGAGCTCATCGAGCAGGGCATCGAAGTCACCCTTGTCGCTCATCCGATCATCGCCGTGGAGCGCGATGACCAGGGCAAGCTGCTGCGCTTCTACGGCGAATCACTGCCGGAGGGAGCAAAGGGCACGCGCGAAAGCCTGATTCATCTCCACATCACTCGCCTGGACGCCGATGCGGATCGCAAGAAGCTGATCGAGGGCCTCACCAGCACGTTGAACGACGTCCGCGCCTGCGTCACCGACTGGCGCGCCATGCGCGACCGCGTCGAGGAAGCGATCAAGACTTTCTCTTCCAATCCGCCGCCGCTGCCGATCGACGAGGTCGCCGAAGCAAGCCAGTTCCTGCAATGGCTCTGCGCGGACAATTTCACCTTCCTCGGCGTGCGTGAATATCGCTTCTCGTCCGACAGCGATGCGTCCGACGACATTACAACCGGCGAAGGCCTCGGCATCTTGCGCGATCCCGACGCGAAGGTGCTGCGCCGCGGCACGGAAATGGTGGTGATGACGACGGAAATTCGCGAGTTCATGCGCGAGCCGACGCTGCTGATCGTCATCAAGGCCAATGTCTCCAGCCGCGTCCATCGCCGCATCCGCATGGATTATGTGGGTATCAAGCTCTATACGCCCGACGGTCGGCTCGAGGGCGAACTGCGCGTCGTCGGCCTTTTCACCTCCGGCGCCTATACCCGTTCGGTACGACAGATCCCCTATGTCCGCCACAAAGTTTCGGGGGTGCTCCAGCGCGCGGGCTTCGACCCGAGCGGCCATTCCGGCAAAGCGCTCATGCATATTCTCGAAGATTATCCACGTGACGAACTATTCCAGATCGACGTCGACACTCTGAACAATTTCGTCATCGAGGTCCTGATCCTCTACGAGCGCCCCCGCGTCCGGGCGCTGGCGCGGGTCGACAAGTTCGATCGCTTCGTATCCGTCCTCACCTTCATTCCACGCGACAAGTACGACACCAATGTGCGCACGCGTGTCGGCGCCTTCCTGGCGCAGGCCTACAAGGGCACCCTGTCGGCCTCCTACGTATCATTCCCTGAGGGGGCGCTTGCGCGCGTCCACTACATCATCGGGCGCTATGAAGGCAAAACTCCCCTCGTCGAACGCGCCGCGCTCGAAGCCGGAATCAGCGCCATTGCCGCAACCTGGGCCAACAAGCTGAAGGCCGCGCTCACTGCGTCGACCGATGGCATGCGGGCACGCATGCTCGCCAATCGCTATGCCCAGGCCTTTAGCGGCGGCTATACCGAGGTCTTCACGGCAGAACAGGCGATCGCCGATATCGCGACCATCGAGAAGCTCACGCCAGCGCGCCCGGTAACGATTTCCGTTCACCGCTTCGGAGGCGAGGGCAATCCCAGACGCTTCGGCCTCAAAGTTTTCTCGGACGCCGCACCGCTGTCGCTGTCCTACCGCGTGCCGGTGATCGAAAATCATGGCCTGCGCGTGGTCAACGAACGCACCTATCAGATCGTGCCCGGTAACCGGCCCGCCCCGGTCTGGCTGCACGACATGACGATCGACACCAGCGACGGCCAGCCGATCGAGATCAGCCCGGACTTCAGCCATCGCCTAGAAGCCTCGATCATGGCAGTGGTCACCGACCGCGCCGAATCCGACGGGTACAATGCCTTGATCCTGCGCACGGCCCTGGGCTGGCGGGAAGTCTCGACCATCCGGGCGCTGTCCCGCTATTTGCACCAGATCCGTGCCCCGTTCACCCAGGACTATATGTGGGAGACCTTGCGCAAGAACGCCGCGATCACGGCCAACCTCGTCGCACTGTTCCAGGTTAGCCGCGATCCGCATCTTATCCTTACCGATCGCGAACGTTCAGCGCGCGAGGCAACTCTCCTTGCCGAGATCGAGGAGCAGCTCAAATCCGTCGCCTCGCTCGACGAAGACCGCATCCTGCGCCGCTTCACCAATCTGGTGCAGGCAACCGTTCGCACCAATCTGTGGCAGATCGGCGAGGATGGACATCCGCGTCCGGTGATCTCCTTCAAGTTCGAGGCGCGCCGGATCGACGACTTGCCCGCTCCACGACCTCTCTACGAGATCTTCGTCTATTCACCTCGTGTCGAAGGTATCCACCTGCGCTTCGGCAAGGTTGCGCGCGGTGGCTTGCGCTGGTCCGATCGGCCGCAGGATTTCCGCACCGAAATCCTCGGCCTGGTGAAAGCGCAGCAGGTCAAGAACGCCGTGATCGTGCCGGTCGGGGCCAAAGGCGGCTTCGTACCCAAGCGCCTGCCATCGCCCTCCGATCGCGAGGCGTGGCTAGCGGAGGGCACAGAAGCCTATCGCATCTTCGTTCGTTCGCTGCTCGAACTCACCGACAATCTCGGCGGCGACATCGTGGTGCCGCCCGACCTGACAATGCGGCATGACGGTGACGACCCCTATCTCGTCGTAGCCGCCGACAAGGGCACCGCCACCTTCTCCGACGTCGCCAACGCGATCTCGGCCGAGAAGAACCATTGGCTCGGCGATGCCTTCGCATCCGGCGGCAGCCAGGGTTACGATCACAAGAAAATGGGGATCACGGCGCGCGGCGCCTGGGAGGCGGTCAAGCGCCACTTCCGCGAGCTCGGCACCGACATTCAGACCACGCCGTTCACCGTTGCCGGCGTCGGCGACATGTCCGGCGACGTCTTCGGCAACGGCATGCTGCTCTCGCCGACGGCGAGGCTCGTCGCGGCTTTCGATCACCGCGACATCTTCATCGATCCCTCGCCCGATCCGGCGATCAGCTTCCATGAGCGTAAGCGTCTGTTCGACCTGCCGCGGTCGAGCTGGCAGGACTACAACAAGTCGCTGATCTCGCAAGGCGGCGGCGTGTTCTCGCGCTCGCTCAAGGCGATCGCGCTCGCTCCGGAAGTGCGCACCCTGCTGGATCTCGATAAGCCGCAGGCGACGCCGTTCGAGGTGATGACGGCAATCCTGAAAGCGCGCGTGGACTTGCTGTGGTTTGGTGGCATCGGCACCTATATTCGCGCGTCGGCGGAGAGCGACGATCAGGTCGGGGACCGCGCCAACGATCCGATCCGCGTCGCGGGTGGCGACGTGCGCGCGCGGGTGATCGGCGAAGGCGCCAACCTCGGCGTCACCCAGCGTGGCCGCATTGAAGCGGCGCAGAAGGGCGTCAAGCTCAACACCGACGCTATCGACAATTCGGCCGGCGTGAACACGTCCGACGTCGAGGTCAATATCAAGATCGCGCTGGCGCGCCCCGAGCGCGAGGGACGCCTCAGCCCCGCTGACCGCAACAGCCTGCTTGCCGCAATGACCGACGAGGTCGGTACGCTGGTGCTGCGCAACAACTATCTGCAGACGCTGGCGCTCTCGCTCGCCGAGCGCAAGGGCGTGGCCGAGGCCGGCTTCCTCGCCCGCCTGATGCAGTCGCTCGAGCAGCGCGGCTTGCTCAGCCGCGCGGTGGAGTACTTGCCCGACGACGCAGCGCTCACCGAGCGCACCCGGCGCGGCCAGTCCCTGACGCGGCCCGAGCTTGCGGTGCTGCTCGCCTACGCCAAACTGACCCTCTACGATGACCTGCTCGTCACCAGCGTGCCCGATGATCCCTATCTTGCCCGCGAGTTGTCCCAGTATTTTCCGCGCGAGATTCAGGACAAGTTCCCGACAGCGGCCGAACTGCATCGTCTGCGGCGGGAGATCATCGCGACCAGCCTCGCCAATGCGGTGATCAACCGCGGCGGCCCGGCCTGTGTCGTACGCCTGATCGACGAGACGGACGCCGATATCCCGACCATCGTCATGGCCTACGTGGCGGTCGATGAATGCTACGGTCTGAAGGGGCTCAATGACGCGATCGATGCACTCGACGCCTGCATCGACGGGCAGGTGCAGCTGTCCCTCTACGCTTCCGTGCAGGACCTCCTGCTCTCGCGCATGGTCTGGTACGTGCGCAATGTCGATTTCAAGGGCGGGCTGGAGGCCGTGGTCGCGCGCTTCGGCCCGGCTATCCGCCAGATTGTCGCCGCGCTCGACACTACCCTGCCGCCGGACTTGCAGGCCGCACGCGCCAAGCGTCGGCAGGACCTGATCGACGCTGGCGTCCCGGCCGGCCTTGCCGGCGAGCTCGCCGATCTCGACGCTCTGGTCTCGGCACCCGATATCGTGACGGTCGCCGAGCGCACCACCCGCCCCATTGGCGACGCCGCCGCGACCTTCTTTGCCGCCGAGGCGAATTTCCGTCTCGACCGCATCATCGCCGCCGCGCGCCACGTGCCGGCAAACGACTATTTCGAACGTATAGCCATCGATCGCGCCGTTGAGCAGATCGCTGGCGCCGAAGAAGACTGGCCGCGGATATGCTGGCGACCGGCCAGTCCGGCCAGCAGGCCGTCGAGACCTGGCTCGCGGCTCACCCCCAAGCGACGCGCATCCGCAGCTCGGTCGAAGAGATTGCTGCCAGCGGCCTGACGCTCGCCAAGCTGACGGTGGCGGCGAACCTGCTGGGGGACTTAGTCAAGGCCTGAGGGCGTAGCGAGGCAGCGATGTGAAAGGGTCAATGCTAGGCAGGTTGTCAGCCGGCGAATGGAGGAATCCAATGATCCACGCTACTTGCCATACAGCCGATAATGTCCGCTGCATCGAGTTCGATGCCACGCCTTGGTTCAACGAGGCTGACGCTCCGAGCATTATCGACTTGGCCCAGCACGGATGGGCCAGTACCGCGATTGCCGATTCCCTCGAGTGCCGACGCGGATACGAACGGCTGCACGACCTCGTTGAATATGCGGCGAAGCGACTGCAATCAGAATCCCTGGAGGACCCGACCTGGGAAACCTTCGAGTGCGTCGTCGACGGACCGGAGGCCGTGGCCTGGCTCGAGAAAAACCGACCCGACGTGGTGACAAGGATCCGGTAAGCCACGCAAAGCGCTGCAACGGCGGCGCTTGATTTTTGCGATTGCAAACGAAAGAAATGGCGCTCCCTGGGGATGGGGCAGAAGCGAGTGATTTCAGTGGACTAAAGAACAGTTTGGGCAGCGACAGCCTCATTGCTTTCCAAAGCGTTTCAGCATGGCTGCCCAAACGTACCCTAAAGGCGATGAAAGCCGCGCCTCGCCGCCAATACTGCAGACTCACCGGCGACGACGGCAGTTGAGCACCTCACCGAGCCTCCTACCGCCAGGCACGGTCGCTACGACTGCAAATCAATTCAGGCGTAAAGCTTCACTCATCCAATTTCTTGTTCAGTTCAGGATCGAGCTTGGTTCGGTCGAACAGACTGATAGAACGTGATAGGCCTGCATTTTCCGTCGAAATCCGCGAGGACGACGGCCGTCCAGGGGCTCGTGGTCTCGCCCGAACTGTCGCGGGAGTCCGGCATGACCTTGCGAGCAGCAACGACATACCAAGCGCGACCAGCCGTTGCCGCCTTCGCAGCCGCAGCGAACTCATCCAATATTCCGCGCAGATTTTTGCGCATTTCTTCTTCAGTGTCCCCGCGGAGGTATTTTCGAGACGACTTTCCTGCCTCCCCGTACTCATGCTGAATGTTCAACTGCAGTCGGGCATCGTCCACTTCGATCTTGGTCACCCGTGTCACCGCTCCGCCTTCGCGAAGATAATCCCGCACCCGGACGTCGCAGGCCAAAAATCTGTCCGTGGGTGGCTGAGCGACGCTAGCTGCAGGGGAGACTGCGGCAAGTGTCCGGCTGTGCTTTTTTCGAGGAGCAGCGTCCACAGGCATCGTGGCGACGGCGGCGCTGAGGAGCGCCACGGCGAGCACGACTGGAAGAGGGGCATTCATGAGTGCGCTGCCAATTCGGTCTTTCTAAAACGCGCGGGCCTCTGCATTGGTTCCGCGGCGCGGCCAATTCGGAGCAATCATGAAGGACCGAAGAAGCGGGCGGCGGCTCCTCAGGAACTTTTTCCTCAACACAGTCTTGTATGTTCTACGACCTTGCGGAGGCGGCTTTTTCGACCGTCGGCCGGTCATGGACTCGATACTCATCAAGATCTTCGCCACGGCGCTTGCCTTCAGCCAGGTCACTACCCGGCCGGATGGGATCAAGACGGAGTTCGATGCGGTGCGCGACCGCGTCGAGGTGGCGCAGCTTTTGAGTGCCGGCTGCGCCCACATGCGCAAGGCTTTCGACATCGAGGACATCAACCTGGACGATCTGATTGCCACTGCCATGGATGACAAGGAGGCGTTGAGCAGCGAGATCAAGGCGCTCAAAGGACTGAATCTGACCGACCTCCAGGTGGCCTATAGGCAGTTCTGCAAGGTCGAAAACGTGGAAGACTCTCCGGTCGATCTCGGTCAGGTCATCACCTTCTACAACAGCGCGGTCAAGGATCTGCCCGACGCGGCGCAGCTTGAGCACCTCAGGCTTTCTGGCACCAGCGAAGTCCTCGACAACAAGGGCGAGCAGCTTGCTGAGATTTACGCGCCTAACAACCGCCGCATCTCGGTCAAGCTTGCGGATATCCCGGAAGCGGTACGCAACGCATTTATCGCCGCCGAGGACAAGCGTTTCTTCCAACACGCCGGCATTGACGAGCGCGGACTGGTCCGCGCCTTCATCGGCAACTTCACGCACCCGGGCCGGCCGCAGGGAGGCTCGACCATTACGCAGCAGGTCGCCAAGAACCTGCTGGTTGGCAACGACATCACTTACGAAAGAAAACTGCGTGAAATGATCGTTGCCTCGCGGATGGAGCGCGCCCTGACCAAGGCGGAAATCCTCGAGCTCTATCTCAACTCGATTTATCTCGGTCGCGGAGCCTGGGGCATCGAGATGGCGGCGCGCAGCTATTTCGGCAAACCGGCCAAGGCGCTCTCCGCCGTCGAGGGCGCCCTCCTCGCCGGGCTCGCCAAGGGACCGAACTACTTCAACCCCGACCACCACCCCGAGCGCGCGCGCGAGCGCCTTGCCTACGTGCTCGGCCGCATGCAGGACGACGCCATGATCGACGACGCCGCGGCGAAAGCAGTATTGCCGCAGCTGGCGGAGTACCGGCCGACGCGACGGGACTTCGGCTTTCACTTCGTCGATCACATCGCCCGCGAGGCAAAGTTGGTCGCGGGCCTTGATACTCTCACCAACGCCTCCTACACGGTGCGCTCGACCATCAACTCGGCCTTGCAGCGCGTAGTCGAAGCGACATTGCAGGAGGGCCTCGCGCGGTACGAGCTGAAGACCGGCCGCTACAAATTTGAGGAACCCGAGGCGAACATTTCCGATGCCGTCCGTCGTATTGCGGCAGACCTGAAGGCCACGGAACCGGCTTGGCTCGCGGCGTTGAAGGCGACACGGCTACCTCTCTACGACGTTCACTGGGACTCGGCGGTCGTCCTGGAGAATGCGCGTGGCAAGCGTGGCCACGCGATCAACGTCGGCCTGACCGACGGAAGAATCCTGCCGCTGAACACCTGGAGCGCCGCGATCCAGCGCGGCCTCAAGCCGTACGATGTGGTCTACGTGCAACTGCGCGAAGCCAAGGGCAAGGAAGCGGCGCGTGCCGATCTGCGTATTCGACCGAACGTGCAGGGAGCGGCCCTCGTACTCGGGAACGAAACCGGCCGCATTCTCGCGATGGCGGGCGGCTTTTCGTATCCGGCAAGCCAGCTCAACCGCGTCGTCCAGAGCCTGCGCCAACCCGGCTCCACCTTGAAGCCGCTGACCTATCTCGCCGCCCTTCGCAAGGGATTGCAGCCCAACACGCTGGTGATGGACGAACCCATTACGCTGACACCGATCGGCGCGACGGTCCACGCGCGCCGGGGCGATTTCTGGTCGCCGAAGAACTATGACGGCGGCGCTTTGGGTGCCATTACACTGCGGCGTGCGCTGGAAAACTCTCGCAATCTCGCCACCGTGCAACTGCTCGCGTCCGGTCTCGACGACAGTGCCGAGCGAGGCCTCGACCGGGTCTGCGAGCTCGCGATGGAAGCGCAGCTCTACAAGGACTGCATGCGCTACTACCCGTTCGTGCTCGGTGCCCAAACCGTGCGGCTCATCGACCTTGCGGCGTTCTATGCAGCGATCGCCAACGAGGGCGCTCGGCCCCGGCCCCATGCGATCGAAACGATCGAACAGGACGGCCGACCAATCTACCGGCACGATCCGCGTGCGGTGGACTGGATCGGCTCGGCCGACCGCGCATCGTTTTACCAGTTGAAATCAATGCTGCAGGGCGTGCTCGCGCGCGGAACCGCGCGCGTGGTGAAGCATCTTTCGCCCTTTGTCGGCGGCAAGACTGGTACCACTGATGATGCGGTCGACGCCTGGTTCGTCGGCTTCACAAATGACGTTACCATCGCGATCTGGGTCGGCTACGACAACAGCGATGGCGGGCGCCGCTCTCTTGGCAGCGGCCAAACCGGATCAAAAGTGGCGCTGCCGATGTTCGAGCCGATCGTGCAGGCGGCCTGGGAGCTGCACGCTCCCAAGATGGCATTGAACGGCCCTTCGCGCGAAGCACTGCGTCAGCTCGTTCCCCTGTCGATCGATCCCCATACCGGCGATCCTTCACCGCCCGGCTCCGGCCGCGCTTTCACCGAGTATCTCAAGAGAGATCCGTCGGGTAGAATCGATGATACGCAATTTCGGATCGTCTCGCGTGCAGAAAGCTACGCCCATCGTGGCGGTCGTGACGAAGACGACGGGCCATTCCAGCAGTGGTCCTACGACAACCGCCATTACGGCGATAACCGGTCGCCCTTTCCATTCCCGACCTGGCGTCTTGGTCCGCGCGAATATCCCTCCTGGCGCGGACCTCCCGATGACGAGGACCGCCTCCCGCGACCGCCGCTCCGAGTCGATCCCGATTATTTCTGGCGGCGGCTGAATTGAGCATTGACCCATGAGACTTCACCGTGCCGCAGTCCTCATCGCCGCCTGCGTGGCCGCTTGCACAGGTGCGGTCGCGCAGGAATTCCAGCTGGAGGACGTGGCCGCAGTCGCCAGCATCCCGATCGCACAGATCAAACCGCGCACCGTCGTCTTCGCCGACCAGCGCAACGATAAACTCGCCGATTCCTCGACCGAGCTCATTCCTTTCGACGATTGGGCCCGCTCACGTCCGGTTCAGCGGCGCTTCCTCTCGCTCTTCCCGAGCTTCGTTGAGCCCACGCTCAACCAGCAGACGAAACTGAAGCTCTCGGTCTACCAGGCGGAGGCCCGTTTTCGACTTCCAAAACCGGCAGCGGCATTGGATCTGTCGCGGTATGCGAATGTCGCGTTCCTCGAGCAGATCGATCGGGCCGTCAAGCACTGGCCGATCACGGCGGCCGATGATGTCCCCAGCAAAGACGCGGGCGCCGCGCACAACCGTCCGCCGGATCGCCGCTGGTGCGAGGACGCGAACGCGATCTGCGTGCGGTCCCGCTACATGTTCGAAGGGAAAATTCCGGCGGGCATTCAGCTTGCCAACAAGCTGCGCGACGAGAGCAAAAAACCGATTCCGGATTTCATCGAGTTCCAGAGTGAGATCATGTTGGTCACGCAGCCGCGCCTTGCCGAGCTGCCGACCCTGACAGGGCTCGACTCCACAGTCACCAGCGCGCTCGAGCAGAACATCTTTTGGGTGAACCAGGTCATCCAGTTCGGCAAGCTGCTTGCGGTTCTGCAACAGCATCCGACCCAGCGGGAAGCCGCCATCGCAACGGTCTACATCCTGATTGCGGTCAGGAACGACGTGCTCAACAAGCAAAGGGAATACAGCAATACACCCGTTCTGCGAAACCTCGTACCCGCGCAACTGCTCATGGGCAAGAGCTCCTTCAACAGCGGCGATTCGCTGAGCGCCGGCCTGCCGAAATACGCCAGAAGCCGCATCAAGGCGATCGCCAACATGATGGAGCGGGATTGAGTAGATCGTGTGCGGCAACGACAAATCGCGTTTGCAGTCGACAGGCATCTGAGAAACCCCGAAGAACTGGCAAACAGTCTCCGAGCCACGGCAAAACTCCTGCCTGCCACCCCTTGCAAGATCAGTCGGTCAAGAGTCTGGCACTTCCGATCGGGACTCCCATCCCAAAATGTCACGGAATATCGTGCATTTGGCGCACCACGGCCGATGAAGATGGGCACTATCGTTTCGCTGTAGCGCTATGATGCCGCAGTCTGGTACGCGCTCCAATCGGCAAAGCTACGACATGCTACGACATTGCACTACGCCTCGCGGGCGCTGTCTGATTTGCTTCCGAAATTGATGCTGTGACCGCACTCAAAGCGACCGGCCGGGTCGCGGGTCCGTAGTTCGGATATACGGTACCATGTCGCGTCCCATGCGCCGATTGACAATACGCAGTGGCAGGTCAGCACAACTTGCACGAGGCGCAGAGCTTCAAGCTCTGTGTGCTCACGATCGTCGCCATCTCTACTTCAGGAATTGTATGTCCGGCGCATTTGGCTCCAACGGGGCAGCTATAGAATAAACTCTTTCACCTTCCCCGCGCACGAATTTCATCTCGATGCCGTCGGGGTACCTTGGAATCGATTGTTCGAACGCTCGGAACACGTCAGCATCCAAATACTTCAATGTCCCGAAAAGGCCCCGCCAAGCCCAGTTCAACGCATTGCCCCCCAAGGATATCGTTATAGTTCCGTATGCAGGGTTGTGGTACTCGCCAACATAATCGCTAAGGGGACTCGATGGTGGCATCTCTCCCCTATGACCCCCACGCACATCGCAATCTCCGTCCTTGACGACAGGTGATTTCTCCTGTGCCCCTAAAATCCGTGATCGCCAGTCCACTGTCTTTGTGCCTAAGAGGAAATCGAATGTAGAATAAGCAAGGAATGCTGGTGCCGGATGGGGATCACGATTTGTGAGGATGACGACCGCGATTCCTTCATCCGGCAAGAGCCCCATAAATGCGCACCATCCAGGTTGTGATCCCGTGTGGCTTACAAACCTTGCACCCCGATAACACTCACGCCGCAAACCCAGCCCGTAGTATCGGTCACCGAACTCGGGGTACGCAGCACTCCCAACATAAGCATGTGGGGTCATCATCATCTCACGCACCTCGAGAGATAGTAGCTTTTCCCAGCCACACAGTACGCGCAGCCACCCACACATGTCCTTAATCGATGCGACAACCCCACCGGCTGGAGTCGCCCTCATTGGCCAAAAGTGACCTCGATAAAGCACTTCTTCTTCCACCGGATGGGGGTGCGCATGATCAGGAGAGTTTGCAAGTCCATCCACCGAGAATGCAAAATCTGAAAATCCAGCTGGTAGCAGAAGCCGCTCTGAGGTGAAGTCTTCCCACGATCTTCCGCTCACTCGTTCAATAACAGCGCCAGCTACAACGTACCCAAGATTTGAGTACTGAAACGTCCCACTAGAAGAATTCCCAGGCTCCAGACATTGAAGCGCGCGGATCATCTGGCTCCTTGAATAGTCACCTGGAGACCATATTCTATCGTGCGCAGGCAGGCCCCACCGATGGCAGAGCAAATCCAATATCGTGGTGGCTCTCGTTGCTACCGGATCATGTAGGTGAAACTCAGAAAGAACTTCGTGAACCGCTGTTTCCCATTTCAGCTTGCCTTCCTGTACCAATAGTCCGACACCAGCTGCTGTCATAGATTTTGTTAGAGAGCACAAGAGGAAGCGGGTACGGACACCAACTCGTTCGTCGCTCCCCAAATCTCGTAAGCCGTAGCCTTTGAGCACCAGAGTCTTACCGAGCTGTACTACTCCAATGGCCAGCCCTGGTACTCGCCATATCTCCATCGCTTCCTGGACCAGTTGGTCGACATAACTCTCGACAATTGTCATTTTGTAGTCCCGACAGTTTAGGGCACGCACATACTTAAATATCCCCCGGCAAAGCCAGGGGCTTTAGGAATTGAGCCGCTCAAAGCGGCCGTGGGGACGCAACTAAACCTCCTCTTTCCACTGAGTCCGCGCTGCTATCAGGATGCCATCGCTGGTCAAAATTGACTATCGGGGACCCAGAGGTTTCGGCAAAGGCCGCAGGGGCTATCGGGTCGGGCTGGGTTTCGGACGGCTAGATAAAAGCGACGGTGTCGCTCCGGGCCATCGGGGGTCGTAAGTATTTGTCTGCACATTGTTTTGGATGGCACTGTAGCGGTACCGTATGAAGGGGCCTGGTGCCGCTTGAACCGCAAAAGCATTCAAAATCAACGTTCCGAGCACCATCGTTCGCAGCGTAGCGTCTTGTTGCGCGTGCTCGGCGTGATGTCCCGCCACGATCGCATGGAAGCCGCTGCCGGACCAACGGTGCGCCGTCAAGGCTCGCGCTGGGCGCGCCTGCGCACGCTCGTCGCCGCGTCCGGCGCAAAAACGGCAGGTTTTGGAGTGCCCAGTTTTGTACCGAGGTGGCGCGCCCGGAACGATTCGAACGCCCGCCCCTCAGATTCCCTATCCGGCTGAACTACGGGCGCGTTTTCGCGAACAGCGATGGCGGGCGTTGCCCGCGACACACGGTTCGTGAACCGGAATGGCGTGGCGGCCGACGAAGATGGGCACTCTTGCATCTTCCTGGCCTCCGCCTGTCCGATAGAGAGCGAAGAATGAGACGGCAATTTTCTTTGGTGATTCTCGTTGCGGCTCTGCCGATCCTGTCGGCGTGCGGGCAGCCGATGCCGGACGACAAGGCCGCTTATGTCGGCGAGTGGCACGCGCAGGCGATGGACGTAGAGCTCACGAAGGACGGGACCGTCCGCTACAAGCGCGTCCGGCGCAACACCACGGCAGGCAGCACCACGATATCGATCGACGCTCCGTTGCGGCGGTTCGAGGGCGACAATTTCGTCGTCGGCATTCCATTTCTCACGGCGACATTCGAGGTATCGGCGCCACCGCACCAGGAGGCGGGGACATGGAAGATGGTGGTCGACGGCGTCGAGCTGACCCGCATTCCCTAGGCGGACACTTCCGCTGGAAACCTGGCGGCCCAACCCCAATGCTCAGAGAACGGCCCTGATTTCAGGCGGGGTCGTTTGCGGAGCCCAGGTCGGGACGAATGCCGTAGCGGCGCAGCTTGGCATAGACGGTGCTCTTGGCGAGACCGAGCGCGGACGCGGTGGCTGCCACATGACCATTGCATGAGCGCAGCGTGCGCGCGATGAGATCGCGCTCGGAAGATTTGGCGAGCGACAGGTCGTGGTCACCTCCGGCGCGCAATTCCGTCTGGGGGATGACATCGGGCAGGTTCGAAACTTCGATCACGTCCCCGTCCCCGATCAACATCAGGCTTTCGACCAGATTGCGCAGCTCGCGCACGTTACCCGGCCAGTCATAACCTTGCAGGCACGCAAGCGCCTGCGGCGTGAAACTGCGATCGCCGAGGCCATAGCGCGTCCTTGCCTGAGCAACGAAGTGTTCGACCAGCATCGGAATGTCATCCGGCCGCTCCTTCAAGGGAGGCACGACGACCGGGACCACCGCCAGCCTGTAGTAGAGATCCTTGCGGAAGCGCCGTTCATTGACCTCGATTTGCAGCTCGCGGTTGGTTGCAGCGACGAGCCGGAAGTCCACCCTGCGCGTCGTGGTCTCGCCGATGCGGTTGATCTCGCCGCTTTCCAGCGCCCGCAGCAACATGGGCTGGAGGTCGAGCGGCAATTCGCCGATCTCGTCGAGGAAAAGAGTTCCGCCTGAAGCGGCTTCGATCTTTCCGGCCGAGCCGCCGCGACGCGCGCCGGTGAAGGCACCCTCCACATAGCCGAACAGCTCGCTGGCGAGCAGTTCGCGCGAGACGCTGCCGCAATTGACGACGACGAAGGGACGTTCGCGCCGAGGCGATGCCGCATGGATGCCTTGGGCAAATATCTCCTTGCCGACGCCGGTCTCACCGAGCAGCAGGACGGGCGCGGAAGTCGCGGCGACGCGACGGCACGTCTCGACCACCGCATGCATCCTCGCATTGCCGTGGACGACGCTTGCGAATGCATGCGCCCCTTCGCGCGCAAGCGGCAGGCACGTCCTGCTCGCGGCCACCGGCTTTGGCGCGACCATGACCGTGCCGAGATGTTCACCCTGGTAGACCACCGGCCGCAGCCACTCCTCCTTGATCCAGGCCGGGCGTGACGTACCCCAGGGACGGTCATCGCTGGTCCCGATCTGAGGAAAGTCAGGCTGGCCCCGTGGCGCGCCGAGGTCGCGCATGATCTGCGCCATCTCGCCGTTGGCCTTGAACGGGCGCCCGGCACTATCGAACAGCACCGTGTGGTGGCGGTCCGCGGCAGGCACCATCCACAAGCACTGATCAAGCAGCCGGTAGCGGGCGTCCATCTCCATCTGAAGCAGATGTGCCTCGATGCGCGCGGCCGCCGAGATCGCCAGTGCGAGGGCCTGCCGCCCGTAGGAATTGGACAGCCCGGAAATGTCGATGGCCCCGATGACTGCGCCGTCGATGGGATCGCGGATGACGGAGGCCGAGCAGGTCCAGCGCTGGATCCCGGAGCAGAAATGTTCGGTGGCATGGACCTGAATAGCCTGGCCGGTCTGCAGCGCCGTGCCGATCGCGTTGGTGCCGCAAGTCGCCTCACTCCAATTGCTGCCGGGCAACAGGTGCGTCTTCTCCACGGCATTGCGCAGCGCGAGCCTGGTATCGCCTTCCAGGCGCAACACGATGCCATCGGCATCGGTCAGCACCATCACCGTGCCGGTTTCGAGCATGTAGTCGCGCGCCAGCGCCATGGTCGAAGCGCCGGCGTGGACCAGGCGGGTGCGCTTGTCGAGCAGGCGATGCAGCCGGTCGCCGTTCATCGGCAGGGGCGCCTGGCAGCGCCGATAGTCCACGGCCGATTGCTGGCTCCGCCGCCAGGACTCGTTGATCGCGGGCCGAACGACCTGCCCGCCGGCGCCGCTCCCGGACATGAAGCGCTCCCAGCTGGTCAGGACGGCGCGTTCAATACCTGGATTGGCAAAGGCTTCCTCCGGTGTCTGCCCCAACACGCTTCCTCCTTTGACGCGCTGAGCGGTCCAAGATCTTCTTGTTGTTGGGGGACCCCAAGCTTTATCGCCTGATTTTGAAATCATTCCATGCCGAGGCGCAACTGACAACCGGATCAGGGCGCAACTCAGGCGCGCCTCCGACCGCACTGCGAAAGCCGTGAAGCCGAAAGGCGCGCCGAATGTTCTAACCCGACAACGCGCTTACGCGGCCTTGCGCCGCTGCAGGGTGTCGTAGAAGGCGGTCTCGAAACGCATATATCCGGTGAACGAAGCCGGATCGCCGAACGGCAGGATCTGGGTTGCCCAGTAGCCGCCGAAGCCATTCTGCCGGTCGATCCAGTAGAACAGGTTTGCCAGGCCCGCCCAGCCGAGCGCACCCGCGGGGCGGCCCGTTGGTGCCTTCTCGTCATTGACCATGAACGTGAACGCCCACGATTTCGATTGTCCCGGAAGAACTCGGCATCGTTGGAGAGCGACTTGATCACGCCCGGCAGCGCCGTCACCTTGAGATCGCCGAGGTGGTTCTTTTCCGCCATCTTCACGGTCTCCGCTTTCAGCACGCGGCCGTGCGGGCCATTGCCGTCGTTCAACCACATCCGGATGAACCGCATGTAGTCTCCGACTGTGCTGTAAAGGCCGTGCCCGCCCATATGAACCTCGGGGCTGGCCGGCAACTCGAAGTCCATCGGCGTGAGCGAGCCGTCGGCGTTGCGGGCGTGCACGCCGGCAAGCTTGCTGCGGACGGCATCGTTGATCTCGAACGTCGTGTTCGCCATTCCGAGCGGCTTGAAGATGCGCTCGGCGAAGACCTCGCCCAGCCGTTTGCCGGTAATGCCCTCGACGACCTGCCCCACCCAATCGATGTTCGTTCCGTACTCCCACTTCGAGCCGGGATCGAACAGCAGCGGCGTCATGAGCGAGGCTTTTGACGAGGTGATCACGCTCGGTTGTCCGTGCTCGGTCGCCAGGCGCAAATAGTTCTCGTTGAAGAAATCGTAGCCGAAGCCGCCGATGTGCAGCAGCAGCATGCGTGTGGTCAGCTCGCGCTTCGGCGCTCGCAGCCTGGGCTGGCCCTCGGCGTCGAAGCCGTCGATCACCTGGAGCTTGCCGAGATCGGGCGCATATGTCTTGGCGGGAGCATCGAGATCAAGCCGACCCTCTTCGATCAGCTGAAGTGCGGCGGTGCCGGTCATCGCCTTGGTGGTCGAGAAGATGGCGAAGTTCGAATTGGTCGTCATCGCCTCCGGCTTGTCGGTCCGACGCTTGCCTGCGGCGCCTTCGTAGATGTTGCCGTTGCGATCCGTCACCATGGCGACGACGCCCGGCACACCCTTCCCGTTCGCGACGGTCTCATTGAGGATTGCGTCGGCGTCGACAGTGAATTCCTTGCGCATATGTTTCTCCGTTCTGTGTTGGCGAGATGCAAAAAGCGAGGCCGCGCTCACGCGACGGATCGCGCGGCCCTGTTCGCGGTGCTTATTGCTTGGCGAAGCCCTGGTAGCCGGCGGCGGCGACTTCATCGCACTTCTTGCGATAGGTCCCGACGCCGCCGATGTAGGACAGCAGTCGGCGCGGCTTGCCCTCGACGTTGGAGCCCATGTACCAGGAGTGAGTCTTGGTCACGAGAGTCGCGCTCGCGATCTCGTCGTGATGGGCGACCCAGGCATCCTGCGCTTCCCGCGTCGGCTCGATGACGCTCAGCTCGTTCTTGCGCAGATAGCCAATGCAGTCGCTGATCCACTCGACCTGCTGTTGAAGACACGTCGTCATGTTGCACAGGGCGGTGGAGGGTGCCAGCGGCGCTCCGGTCGTGAACATGTTGGGATAGCCATGGACCTGCAACCCCATGGTGGTACGGATATCGCGGCTCCATTCGTCCTTCAGCGAACGGCCGTCGCGGCCGCGGATGTCGATGCGGGTCAGCGCGCCCGAGCCGGCGTCGAAGCCGGTCGCGAGGATGATGACGTCGAAATTGTACGTCGTCCCATCGGCGAGCTCGAGGCCTGCGGGCGTGATCCGCTCGATCGGATTGTCCTTGACGCTCACCAGCTCGACATTCGGCTGGTGATACGCTTCGAGATAGTTGGTCTCGAGCGGAACGCGATGCGTCCCGAAGCCGTAGTCGGTCGGAATCAGAGTTCTCGCACAGTTTCGGATCCTTGAGTTGCGCGCGCATCTTCTTGCGGACGAATTCGGAGATTTCCTCGCTGACGTCCTCCTCGAAGAACATCTCTGCGAACGATGCGAGCCACAGCCGCAGCGAGCCCTCGTCCCAGATCTTCTCCAGCACCGCATGGCGTTGCTCGCTGGTCAGGTCCTTCCAGTTGCCGTTGGTGAAATCGTACTCGAAGCCGGTGAAGCTGTGGGGAAGCGTCTCGCAGAACTCCTTGAAGCGCGCCTTGTAGGCCTCGACCTCCTTCGGACCGTATTTCGGATTCTTCATCGGGATGACGTATTGCGGCGTGCGCACGAACACCTTCAGGCTGCCGACCTCGCTTGCGATGGTCTGGATCACCTGGATGCCGGTCGCCCCGTTACCGACGACGCCGACGCGCTTGCCGGCAAGATCGAGATCCTGCTTCGGCCAGCGGCCGGTGTGAACGAGCTTGCCCTTGAACGTCTCCTGTCCGGGAAACACGGACGTCAGTGGCGCCGACAGCATACCGGTGCACGTGATCAGGAATTGCGTGTCAATGACCTCGCCCTTGTCGGTCGTGATCGTCCAGCGCTGCGTCGCCTCATTGTAGACGGCGGAGGTGATCGTCGTGCTGAAGCGGATGTCCTTGCGGAGATCGAGCTTGTCGGCAACATAATTGAGCCAGCGTTCGATCTCGGGTTGGCCGGGAAACGTTCGCTCCAGCTCCAGCCCTTGTAGAGTTCTTCGGAGAAAAGATACTGGTAGATGTAGGCCTCGGAGTCGAAGCGCGCGCCAGGATAGCGATTCCAGTACCATGTTCCACCTACACCGGTTGCCGCGTCGAACGCCTTGACCTTGAGACCCAGCTCGTCGCGCAGCTTGTAGAGCTGGTAAAGGCCAGCAACGCCCGTACCGATGACCACCGCGTCGAGACTCTCGTGTCGACGTGCGGAGTTGGTCTTGTTCCCACTCATGCATTCCTCCCAATCTCGCTTGTTGTCCTCCCCCCGCCGCAAGGCGTGAGATGCGGGTGGAAACGCAGATTGTGTGCCAGCCCCGGCGCGCGGCTCTAAGCACTTGCGATGATTGAGCTTATGGTTTGCCGGCTGCGGCGCGGCGCGTTCGAAATTCGAACTGGAGGAGAGGCGCGAGACCGAAATCTGATCGCGCATGCGCCTTCACGCTTCCGGGGGCGCCGTGCAACTCATTCGGCGCAGACGAGGCGGCCAACGTCAGGATTCCGCGGGCCTGAAGCAAATTCCGGTCAAGAGAGTCGCAGCGCGTTCACGAGTGCAGCTAGCGCAGCAGGCTGATGCTGACGACTGGGGTAATACATGAAGAAACCGGGAATTGGCGGCGTCCAATCCTCCAGGACGCGGATAAGCCGACGCTTCGCCAAGTGCTCAGCGACCTGCTCTTCATAGGCGAGCCCGATGCCAATTCCAGCGAGCACCGCCTGAATCACCAAGTGCGTATCGTCGATGATGAGCGGGCCGTTCACGCTGATCGTGACCGACTTTCGTCCCTGCTCGAATTCCCATCGATATGGACCGCTCGGAAGACGCAAGGTTATGCAGCGATGATCATTGAGATCCTTTGGTTTTTGCGGAATGCGTCGTGACGCGAAATAACGAGGCGATCCAACCACCGCCAGTCGCAATTCCGGCGTGACCCGCACGGCGATCATATCCTTTTGAATGTACTCGCCGAGCTGAATACCGGCATCGAACTCGCCCGCAACAAGGTCTACGGGGCCGGTGACGGTGACAACGTCGAGGACGATGTCAGGATAGGCCTCGACGAATGCCGTCAGCTTCGGCAGCAATACCATCACCGCAGCCGACCGGGACATTACAATTCGAAGGCGCCCAGCAGGTCGCTGACGAATGCTTCGGGCTTTGTTGAGAGCACGATCAATCTGCTCGAGCGCCGGAGATAAGTCGTTCAAGAGAGCTGCCCCGGCAGCGGTTGGCGCGACACTCTTGGTTGTTCGAGCAAGAAGCTGTAGCTCAAGCCGTTGCTCAAGTCTCCGGATCGTATGGCTGAGAGCAGACTGTGACACGCCGAGCTTTACTGCGGCCCGCGTGAAGCTTCGTTCACTCGCGACGACTGCAAAGGCTGTCAGCTCGTTCAATTCGTTTCTCATGATTTATGAATATCACTCATGACTCTATCCCGTGCAACAGGTCTAGCATCATAAGCCGCTTGGCCGTAGGTTCGGCCAACAAGGAGCGTGAGGCACCTTCGGCACAGTCCGGGTGCTTAAGACTCTCGGCACGGCAGGCGGGCCGCGCGAGTCGGTCCGTTGTAACGATTTTTGCAGGATGACTGATGGACACGGATGTTCACGCGTTGCGCTCCCTGGCGCAGACCTATTTCGACGCGGCCTATGAAATGGATGCTGAGAAATTTGCATCCATATTCCATCCCTCGAGCTCCGTCACAAAGGTCGGTGACGATGGCAACGTGGCTGTGACGCCGATTGCCGCGTGGCTCGCAGCGGTCCGCAACCTGAAAGCACCGAAAGAACAGGGCCTCGAGCGCGACGACCAGATCGTGTCAATCGACGTCGAAAGAGAGCTCGCGCTCTTGAAGTTGAAATTCCAGATTCCGCCTCGTTACTTCACGGACATGCTGTCATGCTTAAAGGTCAATGGGGCCTGGAAGATCGTTCAGAAGGTGATGACTTCGAAAACGTAGCAAATTGGCGGAACCTCCGCCACGAAACGGCATGTACGCGGGTCGCGGGAAGGCGTATGGTTGTTGGGTCCTTCTCGCACGACGATCAACATGACGTGGAGGTGGCCATGAAATATGTGCTGCTTGGTAATCTGAGCCCGGAGTGGGCGAGCAAGCAATCGGAGCGGATCGGCAAGGCCAAGGCAAAGCTCGACAATCTGGGTATCAAGATCGAGTCGATCCACTACACGCAGGGCTACTACGATTTCGTCGACATCATTGATGCCCCGAATTCGGAAGCGGTGCTCGCGTTCTCGGTCTGGTACTCGACCCAGGGTCTGGGGCGGATCCAAAGTATGCCAGCCTTCGACGCAAAGAGCTTCGAAGCCGCGATCAAGAACGCGGTGGGCTGAGCGCTGCCGGCTCACGGATCGCAGATCGAGCGACGACAAGATGAAAGCGACGGTGTCGCTCCGGGCCCTTGTGCGCGGCGTTGATGAGATCATCGCGCTTCACGCTCCGATCCACGAGACGATCTAGCGCGACTCGACGCTCGAAAACGAGGTGATCGATGTGGTCGCCATTGGCGATGGCGTGGCCGTCGCGCATTCCTGGAGCCGTCTCACGGTTGGCGCCGGGCATCCCGCCGGACCTCATTCCATGGACACATCCAAGCGGTACTGACCCGCTGGGACGGCAAATGGCTGATCAAGGCGCTCGAAAACGTGACCTTGACGAACCCACGCACCGGCGAGCCGGTCCTGCGAAAGTGACGTCGGCGGAGAGATTTCCGGAGCCGACACGCGTTGGAGGCGACGATGAAGACGATGGAGACGAACGTCAGGAGGCTGTTCGAGCGATATGAGAGTATCTCCAAGGCTTCTCTGCGCGGCGACGTCGACATGGATGACGTCGCGGCGCTCTACGCCTCCGAGTTCGTCGCGGCCACGCCGGCCGGCGTGATGACTGGGAAGAACGACGAGCATCTCAAGCAGGTCATCGCTGAGGGCTATGCCCACTACCGGGCTATCGGAACAAAGGAGATGCACATGCGGGGACTCCGCATCTCGCCAATGGACGAACACCATTGCGTCGCCCATGTCGCCTGGAGAGCGACGTATGTCCGCAAGAACCAATCCGACGTCGTGATTGATTTCGACGTCCACTACCTCGTCCAGCAGTTGGGCGCAGAGCCCAAGGTCTTCGGATGGGTGTCGGGGGACGAGCAGGCGCTGCTGAGGGAGCACGGCGTCATTTGACGCTGACTAGGCCCCTCACGCACATCTTGATACCGAAATGGCGCGCCACGGCCGACGAAAATGGGCACTATTGTTTCTCCGTGGCGCTATGATGTTGCCGCCCATCACGCGCTCCAATCGCCAAATCTGGGATGGCCTGCGACCTTGTGCTACGCCTGATGGGCGAGCTCTCTTCCCGATTTTTCAGGGCCGGCGAGCGTGAAAGAAGGCCGGTAGTGATCCCCCGACCTTGCTGTTTCCGGCAGCGCCTCCCGACTGAGCGGGAAGCGCTTCTCTTGCTCAAGCCTGCAGAGCTTTCATCACCACTTCTTGCACAATTTGGCTGCCTTCCGGCGTGGTCCAGTTTCCTGCAAGCTCCGCGATCACTTGATTGGTGCTCGTCAGCGTGACACCGCCTTTCTCCATCCGGCGCAGGGCCATATCGTCGCCCATCTTGCTCGGCGAGCCGCCAGCGTCAGCGACGACCTGCACCTCGTAACCATCACGGACCAGGCTCAGCGCCGGGAAGACCGTGCACACATCGTTGGTGACGCCGGCGATGATGAGCTTCTTGCGTCCCGTCGCCCTGACGGCCGCCGCGTAGTTCTCGTCGTCCATGGCGTTGACGATGCCAACGCGCTTGATACGCGCGGCGAACGCCGCAGGCAGGATGGATCCCAGTTCGCTCAGCAGCGGCCCCTGCGCATATTCCTCCATGCTGGAAGTCAGCACGACCGGCAGCCTTAGGATGCGGGCGGTCTCGGCCAACATCAGCGCGTTGCGTTTCATCTCCCCAAAGTGAATGGAGTGAACCCAGCTCATGGTGCCGACCTGATGGTCGATCAGCAGCATGGCGGCGTTGTCGGCATTGAATCGCTCGTAAACCATCATGTTTCTCCTTTTAGCCAAACCTCAGGCGCTCAAAGCGGGGTAATCGACGTAGCCCTGCGCAGCGCCGCCAAAGAAGGTGTTGCGGTCTGCCTCGTTCATCGGCGCATTGGCCTTCAGCCGCGCGACGAAATCCGGATTGGCCAGGACCATCTGGCCGTAGCTTTCCAGATCGGCCAGCCCCGAAGTCACGTCGGAGCCGATCCGGTCGCGCGCGCGGCCCGGCCGGTTCAGGACCAGCGGCTGCTTCCAGAGCTTACGGATGTCGGTCAGAAGCGTCTCGTTGCCTTGATGCATGACGTGCACATAGGCGAGACCCAGCCTGTCGAGCTCAGCGACCAGATAACGGTAAAGATCCGGCCCTTCAGCGCCTTCGTCGATGCCCCACATCGTCGTGCCGGGAGACAGCCGGATGGCGGTTCTGTCCGCGCCGATCTCTTCGGCAATCGCGGTGGTCACCTCGATGGCGAAGCGCGCCCGATTTGGGATCGAGCCACCGTATTCATCGGCCCGCGTGTTGGCGCTTGGCGCGAAGAACTGATGGACCAGATAGGCATTTGCGCCGTGGATTTCGACGCCGTCGGCGCCGGCCTCGATGGCGCGGCGCGCCGAGTAGCGGAAATCCTGAACGGTCTGGCGCACTTCCTCGGTCGTCAGAGCGCGAGGTTTGGGAATGTCCTGCATGCCCTTCGCGGTGAACATTTGCGTCCCCGGCGCGATAGCGGACGGCGCAACGCCCTGACGATGATGTGGCGTGTTGTCGGGATGCGACATGCGCCCGGCGTGCATGAGCTGGATAAAGATGTGGCCGCCCGCCTCGTGCACGGCGGACGTGACCTTGTTCCAGCCGTCGGCATGCGCGTCGGTATAGATGCCCGGCGTGGTGAGATAGCCCTGTCCATCGTCCGAAGGCTGGGTCCCTTCGGTGACGATCAGGCCGACGCCGGCGCGCTCGGCGTAGTATCGGGCGGCCAGATCGCCCGGCACGCCCGCAACATCCGCCCGGGAACGGGTCATTGGCGCCATCACGAGCCGGTTGGGCAGCGTGTAGCGGCCAACGCGAACGGATGAGAACTGTTGTTTCATGGATGAATTCCCTCTCGAGAGTTGGATGAGAAGGAAGGTGGGCTATCCATTTTCAGGATAAATATGATAAATCTGAAATGATTGATCCATCTATGGAGCAATAATCAACTTGGAACTGCTGAACGACATGGCGCTGTTTGTCGAGGTCGTGAAAGCGCGGAGTTACCGCCGGGCGGCCCAAACAGTCGGCGTGCCCAACTCCACTTTGTCACGGCGGATCAGCGGCCTCGAAAAGGCGATTGGGTTACGGCTTCTGCACCGCACGACACGCAAGATCGAACTGACCGAAGCAGGTCAGATCTATTTCGAGCGTTGCAGGCGCATTGTCGATGAGGCACGACTCGCACATGAGCAACTCGGTGAGATGCTTGCCCAGCCGAGCGGCATCTTGCGCGTTTCTCTGCCTGTGGATTTCGCTACGACTTATCTTGCGTCCAAATTGGCGGAGTTCTCTCGGCGCTATCCAGGGATCAGCTTCGAGTTCGACCTTACGCCGAGGCGCGTCGATCTGGTGGCCGAGCCGTTCGATGTGGCGATCCGCATGGGCGAGTTGCCGGATTCGACCCTGATCGCGCGCAAGCTCGCCGAGCTTCCGCGCTATCTATACGCGTCGCCGCGCTATCTCGAACTTTCCGGAGAACCGGGCGGACCCGCCGACTTGGAAAAGCATCAGTGTCTCTGCTTCCCGAGAGGCGACGTTTGGACCCTGCACCGCGGAGCGCAATCGGTGGAGGTCGCCGCCGGCGGCCGATTCCGGCTCAACAGCATCGGCATGATGCGGCGCATGGCGGGATTGGACTTGGGCATCGCCATGCTGGCGGAAGCCATCGTCGCCGAGGATTTGAAGGATGGACGGCTGCGCCGCGTGCTGCCGCAATGGCAGGCTGCGCCAATTTCCGTGCACGCGGTCACCGAGACACGTTTGCTGCCCGCGAAAACGCAGCGCTTTATCGAGTTCTTGAGCGAGTGCTTGACCCGGACTTGATCCATCGATGTGAGGCGGCGCTTGTTTGCTATCGCAGCGTTCGCCGCCAAGACCCATGTGCTGATGCGAACGCGAAAGGCCGCCGGACCTCAGCAGTCTTACCCTACGAAACTCCGTTTGCGAAAACGAGCCGAGCGCCTTGCATGAAATCGCAGATCGGAAGGAAATGGCGCGCCCGGAACGATTCGAACGTCCGACCCTCAAATTCGTAGTCTGATGCTCTATCCAGCTGAGCTACGGGCGCGTTTTTCGCAAACAGCGATGGCGGGGGTGACCCGCGACGCATCTCCCGGAGGGCCGGAAGGGGTGCGAAAGAGCGCTCTGACTAGCCGCTCTTGCCGGCGTTGGCAAGGTCCGGGATGGGGAGATTTTTGCAAGGAGATGACGGTCAGCATGGTCATTCCGGGGCTCGCGAAGCGAGAAGTGCGGAATCTCGCGCCCAAAACCTCTGGATTCCGGGTTCGGCGCCTTGCGCCGCCCCGGAATGACGGACTCAGCTCGGCCGCTGGCCGACTTACGCCCGCGCCCGCTCGTTGCGGATGGAGAGCAGTTCCACGGGGCGGTCGGGAATGACGATGCGGAAGGTGGCGCCGATGGTGCCTTCGACGAGGTGGATGTCGCCGCCATGGGCGCGGACGAGCTCGGCCGCGATGGCAAGGCCAAGACCGCTGCCGCCGGGGCGGCCGGAGGTCTGGAAAGCCTCGAACAGGTGCTCCCGGGTCTTCTGGGGAACGCCTGGGCCGGTGTCGGAGACTTCCAGGATGGCGACGGCGCCCTCGCGTTTTCCCGTGATCCGGATCTGCTGCACGCCGCCATCGCCGGAGGAGGCATGGGTTTCCAGCGCCTGGGCGGCGTTGCGGACGAGGTTGAGCAGCACGCGGAACAGCTGGTCGGGATCGGCATCGACCGCAAGCCCGCGCTCGATCGCGGCGACCCAGGCGATCGTGGCATCGCTGGCCAGCCCTGCGGTCTCGCGCACCTCCAGCACCACCGGCTCGATCAGGATCATGCGGCGGTCGGGCGCGGCCTCCTGGGCGCGGCCATAGGACAGCGTCGACTGGCAGAAGGCGATGGCGCGCTCGAGCGAGCGCACCAGCTTCGGCGCAAAACGCTGCACCCGCGGATCCGGCACACTGGCGAGCTGGTCCGACAAAAGCTGTGCCGAGGCCAGCAGGTTGCGCAGATCATGGTTGATCTTGGAGACGGCGAGGCCGAGGGCGGCGAGCCGGCTCTTCTGATTCAGCATCGACATCAGATCGCGCTGCATGTCCGACAATTCGCGCTCGGCCACCCCGATCTCGTCGCTGCGCTGGCTCGGCACGATGATCCGCGCAGCGCTCTCGGGGTTCTCGTGGAAACCGACCAAGCTGGCGGTGAGCCGCCGCATCGGGCGCACGAACAGGTAATGCAGGGCGAGATAGACGAGGCCCGCGGTCAGCGCCGCGATGATCAGCGCGACCACCACGACGTTGCGCGAGAAGCGGTACATCTGCTGCCGCAGCGGCAACTCGTCGGTCACGATCTCGATGAATTGGGCATTGCCGACGCCGGGCCCAACGATGCGGATGGCCTGGTTGCCGGTCTCCAGCATCATCCGGAACGAGCCGGTGATCGCGTCCCAGGCCGTCATGTCGCGCAGGTCGATGTCGTGCCCGATGGCTGTCGGAAGGTTATCGCTGGCGAGCAGCCGGCGCTGCTGGCCCATCTTGATGGCGACGGCGCGGGCATTGATGCTCTTCAAGATCTGCCGCGACAGCGAATCGGGAACCATGCCAAGCGGCGCGGCATCCAGCACCAGTGCTGCCGTATTGGCCGCCGCCACCCGGTCGTTGAGCCGGTTGACCCAGAAGTTGGCGATGGCGGGCACGTAAAGCAGGCTGGCCGCGATCATCACCAGGGGGATGGTGAGCAGCAGCAGCTTGCCTGACAGCCCGAGCCCGCCCGACCCACGCGGCCGCATCGCCGGCTGGTCCGGCTGATCCAGATCCTGGATCGGCTGGCGATCTGTGGCTGCCACGAAATTCGCCCCTGTTGACCTTGGCTGACGCAGGATGCGACCCGTCCCGGGTCCGGTCAAATTACGGATCGCTAATCTGCCGAGGTGAGATGTAAGCGCTGGTAAAGCGAGTCGCCACCTCAAGGGTTAAAAACCCCGCACAAACAGCGATATTCACCGGAAACGCGCGCTTGTGCGGCGTTGACGAAAACAAGGCGCTCCCTTATAAGCCGCGCGAATTGTCCGCGATGACCCGGTGCGACACCGGGAGCGGCTCTCTTGGGGCCGGAAACGGCCCGTTTTGGGCCGCATCTTCCGGACTTTACCATCAATTCTACAGGCAAATTGCCCGGTCAGCGGAGAAAAACCCGTGAAGCGGACTTATCAACCCAGCAAACTGGTGCGCAAGCGCCGTCACGGCTTCCGTGCCCGTCTCGCCACTGCCGGCGGCCGCAAGGTTCTCGCCGCCCGCCGCGCCCGCGGCCGCAAGCGTCTGAGCGCCTGAGCCGGACCCCCTTTTTGGGATTTCATCATGGATCGGCTGAGGCAGCGGGCGGATTTCCTCGCCGTTGCCAATGGCGCGCGGGTGAATAATCCCGCGTTCGTCCTGCAAAGCCGCCGCCGGGACGACGGCGGCCCGATCCGGATCGGCTTCACCGTTTCCAAAAAGAACGGCAACGCCCCCGAGCGCAATCGTATCCGGCGCCGGCTTCGCGAATTGGTGAAGCGGCTCGATCCGGTGTCGATGCAACCCCATCATGATTATGTGCTGGTCGGACGAAGGGACGCGCTCTCGCGCGACTTCGCGACCATGCTCGACGATCTGCGCATAGCATTCACGAGGCCGGCGCGGCATACGGCCAAAGGACCGGCCAAGGCGCGCGGCCAGAGGCCGGATCGCGCCACAGCGACAAGCCGCAAACCGGATTGATGACGAGACAATCGAGATGACCGACAATCGCAATACCATCCTCGCCGTCATTCTATCCGGCCTGGTGCTGATCGCCTGGCAGTATTTCTACAACGTGCCGCAGATGGAGAAGCAACGCGCCCAGCAGCAGGCGCAGACCGAGCTCCAGAAATCCACGCCGCAGCCGACGGCGTCCGCAACGCCGGGCACCACGCCGCAGGCCGGTGGCGCGACTCAGCCGTCGACACCGGCCGCGAACCAGCAGCAGGCCCAGCCGGTCGTTGCCCGGGACGCCGCGATTGCGGCCAGCCCGCGCGTGAAGATCGACACGCCGCGGATTGCCGGCAGCATCTCGCTGAAGGGCGGCCGCATCGACGACATCGCGCTGGTGCAATTCCGCGAAACCGTCGACCCGAAGTCGCCGCCGATCATCCTCTATTCCCCCTCGGGCACGGCGGAGCCCTATTACGCCGAGTTCGGCTGGGTGGCGGCGACGGGCGTAACGGCGAAGATGCCTGATGCCCAGACCGTCTGGCAGCAGGACGGCAGCGGCAGCCTGACGCCGTCGACGCCGGTGGTGCTGAAATGGGACAATGGCGAGGGCCTCACCTTCCGCCGCACCATCGCGGTCGACGACCATTATCTCTTCACCATCAAGGACGAAGTGAGCAATGTCGGCAACGCGCCGGTCACGCTCTATCCGTTCGCACTGATCTCGCGCCACGGCGCGCCGCAGGTCTCGGGCTACTACATCCTGCATGAAGGCCTGATCGGCTATCTCGGCGACCAGGGCTTGCAGGAATACGCCTACAAGAAGATCGACGAAGCCAAGACGGTCAACTTCAAGGCCACCAATGGCTGGCTCGGCATCACCGACAAGTACTGGGCCTCGGCGCTGCTGCCCGACACCAATGCGCAGCTTCAGGCGCGCTTCTCGTCGAACCCGGTCGGCAACGTCCACACCTACCAGACCGACTATCTGCTCGATCCCGTCACCGTCGCGATCGGCGGCACGGCCACTGCAAACGCGCGTCTGTTCGCGGGCGCCAAGGAAGCCGGTGTCGTCGGCGTGTTCCCGTTCGCCGGCCTCGGCGGCTACAACAAGGCGCTGGGGCTCAACCACTTCGATCTCTTGATCGACTGGGGCTGGTTCTACTTCATCACCAAGCCGATGTTCCTCGGCCTCGACTTCTTCTACCGCTTCTTTGGCAATTTCGGCATCTCGATCCTGCTCGTGACCGTGATCGTGAAGCTGCTGTTTTTCCCGCTGGCGAACAAGTCCTACGCCTCGATGGCGAAGATGAAGTCGATCCAGCCGCAGCTGCAGGCGCTGAAGGAGCGCTATCCTGACGACAAGGTGAAGCAGCAGCAGGAGATGATGGAGATCTACCGCAAGGAGAAGATCAATCCGGTCGCCGGCTGTCTTCCCGTGGTGATCCAGATCCCGGTGTTCTTCTCGCTCTACAAGGTGCTGTTCGTCACCATCGAGATGCGGCACGCGCCGTTCTACGGTTGGATCAAGGACCTCTCTGCGCCCGACCCGACCAATTTGTTCAACCTGTTCGGGCTGATCCCCGTCGATCCGACCACGATCCCCGTGTTCGGCCACTACCTCGCGCTCGGTATCTGGCCGATCATCATGGGCATCACGATGTGGTTCCAGATGAAGCTGAACCCGACGCCGCCGGATCCGACGCAGCAGATCATCTTCAACTGGATGCCGCTGATCTTCACCTTCATGCTGGCCGGCTTCCCGGCGGGCCTCGTGATCTACTGGGCCTGGAACAATCTGCTCTCGGTGGTCCAGCAGAGCTTCATCATGCGCCGCAACGGCGTGAAGGTGGAGCTGTTCGACAATCTCAAGGCGACGTTCGCGAGGAAGGCGACGTAGGCGCCCTTGCCGGGCGCAAATGCCTCCACATCGTCATGCCCGGGCTTGTCCCGGGCATCCACGTTTTTGGAGGCTCGTTTCGTGACTAAGACGTGGATGGCCGGGACGAGCCCGGCCATGACGAGAGGATAGACCGCTCGCATGAACGACAAGACCGACGAGCGACTGATCGAGGCCGGGCGAAAACTGTTCGCCCGCGACTGGCAGTTCATCTGGGCCTCGCCCTCGATTGCCACGCTGCCACCGATGGCGGGGCTGGAGATCGCCTTTGCCGGACGCTCCAATGTCGGCAAGTCCAGTCTCATCAACGCGCTGACCGGCCGCAACGCGCTGGCGCGCACCTCGCATACGCCGGGCCGCACCCAGGAGCTGATCTTCTTCGAGGTCCCCGGGAAGAGTGACCTGCGCCTTGTCGACATGCCCGGCTACGGCTATGCCAAGGCGCCCAAGAGCCAGGTCGCGTCCTGGACCGAGCTGATCCACAAATTCCTGCTGGGGCGTGCCAGCCTCGCGCGCGTCTATGTGCTGATCGATGCGCGGCATGGGATCAAGGACGTCGATCTCGAAGTCCTGAAGACGCTCGATCGCTCCGCGGTCAGCTACCAGATTGTGCTGACCAAGGCCGACCAGGTGAAGGCCTCCGAGCTGCAAGCGCGCATCGTCGAGACCGAGGCCGCGCTGGCCAAGCATCCGGCCGCATTCCCGAACGTGCTCGCGACCTCGTCGCGCAGCTCGACCGGCATGGAGGGCTTGCGCGCCGCGATGGCGAAGCTCCTGGAAGAGCGAGCCTCGTGATGGCGGCACAACGCCTGCTGATTGGGCTTGCCGGTTTGATGGGCGCCGCCGGCGTCGCGCTGGCGGCCGCCTCCGCGCATGGCGGCGACGCGAGCCGGCTGGCATCGGCCAGCGCCATGCTGCTGTTTCATGCAACTGCCATACTTGCGACCGTCGCGCTGCTCGCGCGCGGCCTTCTGCATGGTGGAATTGGCCTTGCCGCCACGTTCGGCTTCGCAGCTGGCGCCGCATTGTTCGCGGGTGACCTGACCTTGCGGCAATATGCGGGGCACGCGCTGTTTCCCTACGCGGCGCCGACCGGCGGAACGGTGATGATCTTGGGCTGGCTGGCGGTGACGTTGGCGGCGGTGGTGGCGAAGAAGTGACGCTCCATCTTACCCTCCCCTGGAGGGGGAGGGTCGGCTCATATTGAGCGAAGCGAAATGTGAGCCGGGGTGGGGTGATCTCTCCACTCGGGCACTGCTCATCGTGGAGAGATCACCCCACCCCGCTCGCGCTGCGCGCGATCGACCCTCCCCTCCAGGGGAGGGTAGAGCGAACGCCACACTTTGCGCCGCGCCCGCCAATCAGATAGAACGCAGGCCGCGTTAGTCCCGCCAGCGAGATCCGCCTCATGACCGACATCTCCCCGCTCGACCAGGCCCGCATCCTGTCCGAAGCGCTGCCGCACATGCAGCAGTATGACGAGGAAACCATCGTCATCAAATATGGCGGCCATGCCATGGGCGACGAGGAGACTGCCAGGAACTTTGCGCGCGACATCGTGCTCTTGGAGCAGACCGCGATCAATCCGGTGGTGGTGCATGGCGGCGGGCCGCAGATCGCGACCATGCTCAAGCGCCTCGGCATCGCCTCGGAATTCGCCGCAGGCCTGCGCATCACCGATGCCGCGACCATCGAGATCGTCGAGATGGTGCTCGCCGGCTCCGTCAACAAGCAGATCGTCGGCTACATCAACGAAGCCGGCGGCAAGGCCGTGGGCCTGTCGGGCAAGGACGGCAACATGGTGAAGGCGTCGAAGACGACGCGGACCATCATCGATCCGGGCTCGAACATCGAGAAGGCGATCGATCTCGGCTTCGTCGGCGACCCCGAGAAGGTCGATCTCACTTTGCTCAACCAGCTGATCGGCTACGAGCTGATCCCGGTGCTGGCACCGCTCGCAACCTCCAAAGAAGGCCAGACCCTGAACGTCAACGCCGACACGTTTGCGGGTGCCGTTGCCGGCGCGCTGAAGGCCAAGCGCCTCCTGCTGCTCACCGACGTGCCAGGCGTGCTCGACAAGTCCAAGAAGCTGATCCCGCAATTGTCCGTCAAGGACGCGCGAAAGCTGATCGCCGACGGCACCATTTCCGGCGGCATGATCCCGAAGGTCGAGACCTGCATCTACGCGCTCGAACAGGGCGTGCAGGGCGTCGTCATCATCGACGGCAAGATGCAGCATGCGGTACTGCTCGAGCTCTTCACCAACCAGGGCACGGGAACGCTGATCCACAAGTGATGGGCGAACGCGAGCAGCGGAAGATGGTCGTCATGCCCGGGCTTTACCCGGGCATCCACGCCTCTCCGCACGCGCGGTCACACGTGGATGGCCGGGTCAAGCCCGGCCATGACGGGTTGAGACAGCGGAGGCCTCGCCGTTCCCCTCTGACCCGCTTCCTGATGACGCTGCCCGCCGCTGCCGTCTCGTTCGTCTTCTCCTCCGCGCCGGCTTTCGCCGACCTCAAGATCTGCAACCGCATGTCCTATGTCGTCGAGGCCGCGATCGGCATCGACGACAAGGCGGCGACCGCGACGCGGGGCTGGTTCAGGATCGATCCCACCACCTGCCGCGTGGTGGTGCAGGGCACGCTGACGGCCGACCGCATCCTGCTCAACGCCCGCGCGCTCGGCGTCTATGGCGCCTCCCCGATCCCGCAGAACGGCCGCGACATGCTGTGCGTGGCGCAGGACAATTTCGTCATTGCGGCGGCGCGGCAATGCCGCAGCGGCCAGGTCCAGGCCGCCTTCACGCAAGTGACGCCGACGCAAGGCGCGGACGGCAACCTCATTGCCTATCTCGCCGAGGATTCCGAATATGACGACGAGCAGGCGCGCCTCGCCGGCATCCAGCGGCTGCTGGTGATCGCGGGTTACGATGTCGGCGCGATCGACGGCGTCGACGGGCCGAAGACGCAAGCAGCGCTGGCCGCATTCCTGAAGAGCCGCGGGCTGTCGTCCGACGTCGTCTCGTCGCCGAATGTGTTCAAGACCATGGTCGATGCGGTGCAGACCCCCTCCGCGACCGGCCTCACCTGGTGCAACGACACGCCGCACAAGGTGATGGCGGCAGTCGCGAGCGACGACGGCAAGTCGGTGACGAGCCGCGGCTGGTATCGCATCGATCCCAAGACGTGCCTGCATCCTGACGTGACCGGCCAGCCCAGGCAGATCTTCAGCTTCGCGGAAGCGGTCGATGCCGACAACCGCGTCATCAAGCTGAAGGACCGGCCGCTGAACTGGGGCGGCGACAAGCAGCTCTGCACGCGCGAGACCAAGTTCGAGACGAGCGAGCAGACCGATTGCGGCGCGCGCGGCTTCGCCGCGACCGGCTTTGGCGCGGTGGACATGTCAAGCGGCGGCAAGACGCTGCGGTTTGCGATGCCGTGACTTTTGTCAATGTGATTAGAATGCGCACACCACAAACTCCGCCGTCGTCCCGGCGAAGGCCGGGACCCATAACCACAGGATTGCGTTTGGCGAAGAACGACGACGAGGGTGCCCGATTGACGGGTCACGGAGTATGGGTCCCGGCCTGCGCCGGGACGACGCGTTGAGAGAGTTGTGATGCCCCTGCCCCGCACCTTCGCCCATGTCGACACCTGGGTGTTCGATCTCGACAACACGCTCTATCCGCACCACGTCAATCTGTGGCAGCAGGTCGACGCGCGGATCGGCGAGTTCGTGTCGAGCTGGCTGAACGTGACGCCCGAGGAGGCGCGCAATATCCAGAAGGATTATTACCTGCGCTTCGGCACCACCATGCGCGGCATGATGACCCTGCACGGCGTCTCCGCCGACGACTACCTTGCCTACGTCCACAAGATCGACCATTCGCCGCTGGAGCCGAACCCAGCGCTCGGTGCAGCCATCGCCGGGCTGCCGGGGCGCAAGCTGATCCTGACCAACGGCTCGGTCGACCATGTCGATGCCGTGCTGGCCCGGCTCGGCTTCGCAACGCATTTCGACGGCGTGTTCGACATCATCGCCGCCGAGTTCGAGCCAAAGCCGGCGCCGCAGACCTACCGGAAATTCCTGAGCGACCATGCAGTCGATCCGACCCGCGCCGCCATGTTCGAGGATCTCGCCCGCAACCTCGCCGTTCCCCACCAGCTCGGCATGACCACGGTGCTGGTGGTGCCCGACGGCACCAAGGAGGTGGTGCGCGAGGATTGGGAGCTGGAGGGTCGGGATGCAGCCCATGTCGACCACGTCACGGACGATCTGACGGGGTTTTTGGCCGGGCTCAGCACGCTCTCTCCACGTCGTCCCGGCGAAGGCCGGGACTCATAACCACAGGACGTGGTTTGGGGCGAAGTGGCAACTCCGAGTCTTCGCAAAACTCCTCCCTGTGGGTATGGGTCCCGGCCCCCCGTGCGCAATGGCGCACTAAGCCGGGACGACTGCCGAGCCTTGACTCCGTCCCCTCAAATCCCGAAAAAGCGCCCCAATCCATCAAAATTCCCGCTTTCAGAGGAAATCCCGATGTCCCTTGCAGCCCTCGAATCCACCATCAACGGCGCCTTCGACGCGCGCGAGACCGTCTCGACCACGACCAAGGGCGAGGTGCGCGAGGCCGTGGATCAGGCGCTGGAGATTCTGGACAAGGGCGAGGCGCGTGTTGCCGAGCGCGGCAGCGACGGCAAGTGGAAGGTCAATCAATGGCTGAAGAAGGCCGTGCTGCTGTCCTTCCGCCTCAACGACATGGGCGTCATTCCCGGCGGATCGGGCAAGGCGACCTGGTGGGACAAGGTGCCCTCGAAGTTTGAAGGCTGGGGCGAGAACCGTTTTCGCGATGCCGGTTTCCGTGCCGTCCCCGGCTCCATCGTGCGCCGCTCGGCCTTCATTGCCAAGAACGTCGTGCTGATGCCGTCCTTCGTCAATCTCGGCGCCTATGTCGATGAGAGCACCATGGTCGACACCTGGGCCACCGTCGGCTCCTGCGCCCAGATCGGCAAGCGCGTGCACATCTCCGGCGGCGCCGGCATCGGCGGCGTGCTCGAGCCGCTCCAGGCCGAGCCCGTGATCATCGAGGACGACTGCTTCATCGGCGCGCGCAGCGAGGTCGCCGAAGGCGTGATCGTGCGCAAGGGCGCGGTGCTGGCGATGGGCGTGTTCCTGGGCGCCTCGACCAAGATCGTCGATCGCGAGACCGGCGAAATCTTCATGGGCGAAGTGCCTGAATATTCGGTGGTGGTGCCCGGCGCGCTGCCCGGCAAGCCGATGAAGAACGGCCAGCCCGGCCCAAGCACCGCCTGCGCCGTCATCGTCAAGCGCGTCGACGAGCGCACGCGGTCGAAGACCAGCATCAACGAGCTGCTGCGGGATTGATCGGACGCGCATGACCGATGCTCTCTCCATTGCCCGCGATCTCATCCGCTGCCCCTCGGTAACCCCGGCCGATGCCGGTGCGCTCGGGGTGCTTGAAAAAGCCCTCAGCGCCGCCGGCTTCACCTGCCACCGCGTGACGTTCAGCGAGCCCGGCACCGCCGACGTCGACAATCTCTATGCGCGGATCGGCAGCGAGGGCCCGCACATCACCTTTGCCGGCCACACCGACGTGGTGCCGCCGGGCGACGAGAGCGCCTGGAGCGTCGGCGCATTCTCCGGCGAGGTGAAGGACGGCGTGCTGCACGGCCGCGGCGCGGTCGACATGAAGGGCGGCATCGCTTGCTCGGTCGCCGCGGTGCTGGAGCATCTCGCCGCCAATGGCGGCAAGCCGCGCGCCGACGGCCAAAAATCGGGCTCGGGTTCAATCTCCTTCCTGATCACCGGCGATGAGGAGGACGTCTCCATCAATGGCACCATCAAGCTGCTGAAATGGGCCGCCGAGCGCGGCGAAAAGTTCGACCATTGCGTGCTGGGCGAGCCCTCCGACGTCGAGACGCTCGGCGACACCATCAAGGTCGGCCGCCGTGGCTCACAATCGGGCACGCTCTATGTCGACGGCGTGCAGGGCCATGTCGCCTATCCGCATCGGGCGTCCAACCCGGTGCCTGATATCGCGCGGCTGATCGTAGCGATCTCCGACGAGCCGCTCGATCATGGCAGCGCCCAGTTCCAGGCCTCCAACCTCGAGTTCACCTCGGTCGACGTCGGCAACAAGGCCAGCAACGTCATCCCCGGCGAAGCCCGCGCGAAATTCAACATCCGCTACAACGACAACCACACCCAGGCGAGCCTGCGCGAATTGGTCGAGACGCGCCTCGCAAAAGCCTGCGGCAACCGCATCCGCGCCCGCATCATCTGGGAGCCCTCGAACTCCAACGTGTTCGTGACCAAGCCCGGCCCGTTCACCGATCTCGCGGTCTCCGCGATCGAGGAGGTGACGGGCCGCAAGCCGGAGCTGTCGACGAGCGGGGGTACGTCGGATGCGCGGTTCATCTCCAGCTATTGCCCGGTGATCGAGTTCGGCCTGGTCGGCCAGACCATGCACCAGATCGACGAGCGCGTGCCGGTGACGGATCTGGAGAAGCTGACCAAGGTGTATCGGGGGATTTTGGCGCGGTATTTTGGGTGAGGCGCTGGCGCCTTCCACTTCGCCCTCACCTGCCACTCCGCTGTCATCGCCCGCGAAGGCGGGCGATCCAGTATTCCACCGAAAGCAGTGATTGAACCGATAGGCCGCGGCGTACTGGATGCCCCGCCTTCGCGGGGCATGACACCGAGAGTGTGGCGCGCGCGCGCCTCACATCTCAATAATCCACCTTCACCAGATACAACCCTTCCGGTGGGGCGACGATGCCGCAGGCGGCACGGTTGCGGGCAGCTAAGGCTGCGGAGAGATCGTCCGCGGTCCAGCGTCCCTCGCCGACCCAGATCAGCGATCCCACCATCGAGCGCACCTGGCTGTGCAGGAACGAGCGCGCCGAGGTGAGAATCGTGATCTCGCGGCCATCGCGCGCGACGTCGAGCTGGTCGAGCGTCTTCTCCGGTGATTTGGCCTGGCACTCGGTATCGCGGAAGGTCGTGAAATCGTGCTTGCCGAGCAGGCGTTGTGCTGCCGCATGCATCGCGTCGGCATCGAGCCGTCGCGGCACGCGCCAGGCGTGGCCGACGTCGAGCGCGAGATTGGCGCGGGTGTTGATGATGCGGTAGCGGTAGTGGCGCTTGATGGCCGAGAAGCGCGCCTCGAAGGTCTCGGGGACGATCTCGGCCTCGAGCACCGCGACCGGATGCGGGCGCAGATGCGCGTTGAGCCCGTCGCGAAAACGATCCGGCGCAAATTGCTTCGCGATGTCGACATGCGCAACCTGGCCGAGCGCGTGCACGCCGGCATCGGTGCGGCCGGCGCCATGCACCCGCGCGTCCGCGCCGGTCATCGCCTTGACGGCAGCTTCCAGCGCGCCCTGCACCGAGGGCAGCGTCTCTTGCACCTGCCAGCCGCAGAACGGCGCGCCGTCATATTCGATGGTGAGCTTGTAGCGGGGCATCTCAATCCGGGTTGTGTCATCATCCGCGAAGGCGGACGATCCAGTACTCTGCGACGGCTCCGTTCGACCGAGACGCCTCGGCGTACTGGATACCCCCCTTTCGCGGGGTGTGACAGCGTCAGCTGAACTTCGAGCCCGCCTTCAGCGGCACGCCACGCAAAAAGTCAGCCGCCTGCATCCGGGCCTTGCCTTCGCGCTGGAGCTCGATGATGCGGATCGCACCCTCGCCGCAGGCGATGGTGAGGTGGTCGTCGAGCACCTCGCCGGGCGCAGCTGAGCCGTTCGCCAATTCACATCGCAGGATCTTGACGCGCGCATTCTCGCTGACGTCCGCGAGCTCGGCCCAGGCACCGGGGAACGGCGACAGGCCGTGGATGTGGCGCAGCACCGCGCGCGCGGGCCTGGTCCAGTCGATCCGCGCCTCGGCCTTGTCGATCTTGGCGGCATAGGTGACGCCGTCCTCGCTCTGCTTTTTGAGCTGGAGCCCGCCGCGTCCGAGCGCCGCCATGGCGCGCACCATCAGATCGGCACCGAGCCGGGAGAGGCGATCGTGCAGATCGAGCGCGGTCATATTGTCAGTGATCGCGAGCCGCTCGGCCATGGCGACGTCGCCGGTGTCGAGGCCGACATCCATCTTCATCACCATCACGCCGCTCTCGGCATCGCCTGCCATGATGGCGCGATTGATCGGCGCGGCGCCGCGCCAGCGCGGCAACAGCGAAGCGTGCAGATTGTAGCAGCCGAGCTTTGGCGCATCGAGGATGGCCTGCGGCAGGATCATGCCATAGGCGACGACGACCGCGGCATCGGCATCGAAGGCGCGAAATTCGTCGAGCGCTTCCGGTGTCTTCAATGTCTTCGGCGTCAGCACGGGAACACCGAGTTTTCGCGCAGCTTCTTCAACCGGCGTGGGCTGCAATTGCAGGCCGCGCCGCCCGCCCGGCTTCGGCGCGCGGGTGTAGACGGCCGCGATCTCGTGGCCATGCGCGACCAGCTCGAGCAGCGTCGGCACGGAGAAATCGGGCGTGCCCATGAAGATCAGGCGGAGGGGCATGGGACGAGACAATCCTCGGAAAGGAACAGAGTACTCGTCATGGCCGGGCTTGTCCCGGCCATCCACGTTCTTTCTCACTCGACGGACGAAGAACGTGGATGCCCGGCACCTTAGCTTGAAGACGCGCTTCGCGCTTTTGGGCTTGAAGACGCGCTTCGCGCTTTTGGCCGGGCATGACGGCGGGGGACGTGGTTACTCCCCCGCGCGCTTGGCGGCTTTCTCGAACTTCTTCATCACGCGGTCGCGCTTGAGCTTCGACAAATAGTCGACGAACAAGACGCCGTTGAGATGATCGATCTCGTGCTGGATGCAGGTGGCATAGAGGCCTTCGGCATCCTCCTCGTGCACCTTGCCGTCGAGGTCGGTGAAGCGCACACGCACCTTCGCGGGACGCTCGACCTCCTCGTAATATTCGGGGATCGACAGGCAGCCTTCCTCGTACACCGAAAGTTCCTCCGAGGAGGAGAGAATCTCCGGGTTGATGAAGACACGCGGCTCGTGCTTGGTCTCGCCGTTCTCGTCGCGCTTGGCGAGGTCCATGGTGATCAGCCGCAATGGCTGCGCGACCTGGATCGCCGCGAGGCCGATGCCGGGCGCGTCATACATGGTCTCGAACATGTCGTCGGCAAGCTTGCGGATCTCCGGCGTGACCTTCTCGATCGGCTTGGAGATCAGACGCAGCTGCTTGTCGGGCAGGATGATGATTTCTCTGAGGGCCATGGCGGCGATTTAAGCTGCGCGCCGGATGCGGTCAATCCGGCCAGGAACTTCGTTAACCCTCCGCTAACCATAAAACTTGAGCTTTCGTTAACCATAAAAATTAGTGGGTCGTTAACCACCGGCGTTCCCTCTTCGTTCGCGCATTCCGGCGAATCGGGTAGAAGGGGCTGCATGAACGAGATCATTGTCATGCTGGGCGACTGGCCGGTGCGCACGATCGATGCGCTGATCGGCTTCGGCGCCCTTGTCCTCATCCTGCTGGTAGTGATTGCGATCGTGATCGCGCGCTCCGGGCGGCGCGGCGCGGAACTCGCGATGGCGCATGCGATCCGGGCCGACGAGCTCGAGGAGCGCCTGAGCGAGGTGCTGCGGGCCCAGAGCGAGGCCTCGGGCCGGGTCGACGCCATGACCCAGGCGCTGGCCGGCCGCCAGGCCGAGATGGCGCGGGCGGTCAACGAGCGGCTGGATTCGGTGACACATCGCGTTGGCCAGTCCATGGAACATTCGACCCGCAACACCATGGAGAGCCTGCGCGCGCTGCATGAGCGGCTCGGCATCATCGACAGCGCGCACAAGAACCTCACCGACCTCACCACGCAGGTCACCACCTTGCGCGACGTGCTCGCCAACAAGCAGTCGCGCGGCGCCTTCGGCCAGGCGCGGATGGAAGCGATCGTCCAGGACGGTCTTCCAAAAGGGTCCTACGAGTTCCAGTTCACGCTCTCAACCGGCAAGCGGCCCGATTGCGTCGTGTTCCTGCCGGACCAGCGCCCGCTCTGCATCGATGCGAAATTTCCGCTGGAGGCAATGACCGCGCTGCACGACGCCCGCACCGACGAGGAGCGGCGCCTCGCCACGCAGCGGCTGCGCGGCGACGTGATGAAGCACGTCAGCGACATCGCCGAAAAATATCTCGTCACCGGCGAGACCCAGGAGATGGCGCTGATGTTCGTGCCGTCGGAATCGGTCTATGCCGAGATCCATGACGGCTTCGACGACGTGATCCAGAAGGCCTATCGCGCCCGCGTCGTGCTGGTGTCGCCCTCGCTGCTGATGCTCGCGATCCAAGTCATGCAGCAGATCATGAAGGACGCGCGCATGCGCGATGCCGCCGACCAGATCCGCACCGAGGTGATCAAGCTGGGCGACGACCTCGGCCGCCTGCGCGACCGCGTGCTGAAACTGCAAAAGCATTTTGCCGACGTCAACGAGGACGTGAGGCAGGTGCTGATCTCCGCCGACAAGATCGAGAAACGCGCCGGCCGAATCGAGGAGCTCGATTTCAGCAAGGCGGATGCGCCCGAAGGCCCACATTTGGTGGCCACCGGTGCGCCGGAGCTGTTTCCGAGGAAGCTCCAGGCGGGGGAGTGACTTGAGGCACACTGTCATGCCCCGCGCAGGCGGGGCATCCAGTACGCTGTGGCGGTGGTGATTGAGCCGAGAGGCCGGTGGTTACTGGATCGTCCGCCTTCGCGGACGATGACAGCGGAGGGGAAGGCGGCAGATGAGTGCACGCCACTACTACGTCTACATTCTCGCCAGCAAGATCGGCGGCACGCTCTATATCGGCGTGACGAATGACCTCGTCCGCCGCATCGCCGAGCACAAGTCTAAACTCATCGAGAGCTTCACAGAGAAATATGACGTCGCCCGGCTGGTCTACTTCGAACAGTTCGACGATCCCGAGAATGCGATCAAGCGGGAGAAGCGGCTCAAGAAGTGGAACAGGGCCTGGAAAATCCGACTGATCGAGCAGCAGAACCCAAATTGGGATGATCTTTATCCCGGGATAGCCGGGCCACCATGATGCCGTCATGCCCCGCGAAGGCGGGGCATCCAGTACGCCGCAGCGGGGGTGATTGAGCCGAGACGCTGGTGGATACTGGATCGTCCGCCTTCGCGGACGATGACACCGAGGGAAGCCGTGAGGGCTTCCGTCTAACCGGCTAGCAGAGTCTTTTCCCCAGAATCTGCTAACACCTTCCCATGACCGCACCCGACGCGACCTCCTCCGCCGGCGCTCCCGCTGCCTCCTGGCGTGACAGCCTTGCCGTGTACCTGCAGCCGCGGGTGCTGATCGTGCTGTTCCTCGGCTTCTCCTCGGGGCTGCCGCTGGCGCTGTCGGGCTCGACGTTGCTGGTGTGGATGCGTGAGGCCGGAGTCGATCTCGGAACGATCGGACTGTTCGCGCTGGTCGGCACGCCCTACACACTGAAATTTCTGTGGGCGCCGCTAGTGGACGCCCTGCATGTGCCGCTGTTCACCCGCGCCTTCGGGCGGCGGCGTGGCTGGCTCTTGTTCTCGCAGCTGCTGCTGATCATCGCCATCCTGCTGCTGGCGCTCACCGACCCCGCGCGCTCGCCGTTCTACGTCGCGCTCGGTGCGCTGCTGGTCGCGACCACGTCCTCGACCCAGGACATCGTGGTCGATGCCTTCCGCGTCGAGAGCCTGCCGGAGAGCGAGCAGGCCGCCGGCATGGCGTCCTATGTCGCCGCCTATCGCATCGGCATGCTGGTCTCGACCGCGGGCGCGCTGTTCATCGTCTCCGGCTTCGAGGGCACCGGCATTGCGCGGCAATCGGCCTGGATGTGGGGCTATGTGGTGATGGCGGCGATGGTGCTAATCGGAACGGTCACGGCGCTGGTCGCGACCGAGCCCGAGCAATCGATACGGGCAGAAGACGCTCTGGCGGACTACGAGCCGAATCCGAAGAAGAGATGGGTAAGGCTGCTGCTCCGCCTTATCAACTGGATCCTGCCTCGCGGCTTGCTGGAAACGCGAATCGCGAGAGCCGCCGTCAGTGCATTCGTCGACTTTCTTGATCGCAAGGATGCGCTCACAGCGCTGGCCTTCGTGGTGCTGTTCAAGTTCACCGATGCCTTCTCCGGCACGATGACCGCGCCGTTCGTGATCGACCTCGGCTTCTCGCGCAACGATTATGCTGCGATCGTGAAGGGCGTCGGGCTCGCCGCGACGCTGATCGGCGGCTTTGCCGGCGGTTTTGTCGCGCGGCGTTATTCGCTGGCGACCAGCCTCTGGATCGGTGGCGTGGTGCAGGCGCTCGCCAATCTTTCGTTCTCCTGGCTGGCGTTTGTCGGCACCAGCCAATGGGCGCTCGCCTTCGCCATCACGGCCGAGAACTTCACCAGCGCCATCGGCACCGTGATCTTCGTCGCCTATCTCTCCGCCCTGTGCAGGAACCCGCTGCACACGGCGACGCAATACGCGCTGCTCACCGCGCTTGCGGCGGTGGGACGAACGTATCTGTCATCAGGCGCCGGCTTCGTGGCGGATACGACCGGCTGGGCGCTGTTCTTCGTGATCTGCGTGCTGGTGGCGATCCCGAGCCTGGTGCTGCTGGCCTGGCTGCAGAAGCGCGGGCATTTCGAGACGCTGGGGCCGGTAAGGGTTTGACCGCTCGCCACGCCCGTGATGCCGTAGGGTGGGCAAAGCGAAGCGTGCCCACCAACCTTCAGCGCGATCGACGAAAGATGGTGGGCACGGCGCTTTGCGCCTTTGCCCACCCTACGGCAGCTTGCTCCTCGCAATGACGACGGAGGAGGCGTCGCCCGCCCCCTACTGCTTCTTGATCAAGCTCCACTTCGTGATCACGGCCTCGCTCATCTGGCCGGCATCGCTGGCGCAGGCGATCTCGTCGACCTTGACCGAGATCTCCTTGCCGACGAACGATTTCAACTGCGTCGCCTGCGCATCGCTGGAGGTGACGAGCTGGAAGGTTTCGGGGCCGGTCTCGAGATTGCACAGCCCGTTCGGCGGCGGCAGGCGGCGCGGCTCGGACGTGATCTGGTAGGTCGCGACACGCTTGCCGTTCTTGACGTCGCGCACCTTCATCGCATTCAGCTCGCCGGAGAGCACGTCGCCGGTGTTGATCGGCTTGCCGGGCTTGGACGGCGGCGGCGTCTCGTCGCCCTGCTGCGCGGAGATGGCCGGGCTCACCAGCATCGTCATCATCGCGAGCAAAGCCAATCGTGTGGCGAAAAGTTTCGTCATGTCGTCCGTTCCGTAAAGTCTGGATGGCTAGAACAGGGTGCGCTGCCGCATCGCAGCCGATAGCGTACCTTCATCGAGATAATCAAGCTCGCCGCCGACAGGAACCCCATGGGCGAGCCGCGTCACCTTCACATTGGCGTCCTGAAGCAGGTCGGTGATGTAGTGCGCGGTGGTCTGGCCGTCCACCGTCGCATTCAGTGCCAGGATGATCTCCTGCACCTGCGAATCATGCGCGCGCCACCAGCGCGTCGATGGTGAGGTCCTGCGGGCCAACGCCGTCGAGCGGCGACAATGTCGCGCCGAGCACATGATAGCGCCCCTGGGTGGCATTCGCGCGCTCCAGCGCCCAGAGATCGGCGACGTCGGCGACGACGACGATGATGGAGGGATCGCGCTTCGGATCGATGCAGACGGTGCAGGGATTTTGCGTGTCGATGTTGCCGCAGGTCTTGCACACCTCGACCTTGTCGAGCGCCACCTGCAATGCCGACGACAGCGGCATCATCAGCGCCTCGCGCTTCTTGATCAGATGCAGCGCCGCGCGTCGCGCCGAGCGCGGGCCAAGGCCCGGCAGCCGCGCGAGCAGCTGGACCAGCCGCTCGATTTCAGGACCTGCAACAGCGCCCATCTTACTGGCCGAACAGCCCCGGCGGCAGGCCGAGCCCGCCGGTGAGGGCCTGCATCTTCTCCTGCATCGCAGTCTCCGCCTTGCGGCGGGCATCACTGAGTGCGGTGACGAGCAGGTCTTCAAGCACCTCGCGCTCTTCCGCCTTCATCAGCGAGGGATCGATCTTGATGCCCTTCACGTCCATCTTCGCGGTCATGCGCACGGCGACGAGGCCGCCGCCGGAGATGCCTTCGACCTCGACGTTGGCGAGCTGGTCCTGCATCTCCTGCATCTTGGATTGCAGCTGCGCCGCCTGCTTCATCATGCCGAGAAAATCAGCCATGGGTGCGTGTCCTTGCAAACAAAGAATAGCTCAGAGATCGTCGTCGCCGTCGGAACCGTCGGGCGGATCGTCACTGCCATAGTCCGAGTTAATATTGGTTTCCGGCGTCTCGGGGCAAGCCTGCGGACCTCGACGACCTTCGCACCGGGGAAACGCGACAGCACCTCCTGCACGCGCGGGTCGGCCTCGGCGGTGCGCGCATGCTCCTGCTTTGCGGCCTGGTTCACCGAGCGCAGCGTCGGCTGGCCCTGCTCGTTGGAGACGATCACGGTCCAGCGGCGCCCGGTCCACAGCTCGAACTTCTTCGCGAGCTCGGAGATCATGGTCTTGGAGGCGTTGGGCTCGAGCGCGACTTCCAGCCGGCCTTCCTCGAAACGGACGAGGCGCATGTCGCCTTCGAGCGCGCCCTTGGTCAGGAGGTCGCGCTTCTGCCCCGCCAGCGCGACGAGCTGGGTGAAGCTGGTGACGCGCAGCACCGGCGCTGCGCCTTGCGGATCGGGCGCCGGCGCCGCCATCTGCGGCCGGGCAGCGCCACCGCCGAATGATGACGGCGAGGAGGTCGGCATGCGAACCGGGGCCGTGGAAGCAACCGGCGCCGAAGGCGCGCTGCGCGCGGCACTGGCGCCGCTCACGACCGGTGAGCCGCCGCCGTTCTGCTCCAGCATCCGGATCGCCTCGTCCGGCGTCGGCAGGTCGGCGACATAGGCGATGCGCACCAGCACCATTTCGGCGGCCGCGGCGGGACGCGTCGCGGCCTGCACCTCGGTGATGCCCTTGAGCAGCATCTGCCACATCCGCGACAGCACGCGCATGGAGATCTTCGAGGCGAAATCCTTCGCGCGGACCCGCTCGGTCTCGCCATAGGCGACGTTGTCGGCGGTCGCCGGCACGATCTTCACGCGGGTGACGAAATTGACGAACTCGGCGAGGTCCGAGAGCACGACGATCGGATCGGCGCCGACGTCGTACTGGTCGCGGAACTCTCTGAAGGCGGCGGCAATGTCGCCGCGCGTCAGCGAATCGAAGAGATCGATGACGCGGGTGCGATCAGCGAGGCCCAGCATCTGCCTGACGGCATCGGCCTTCACCTGCCCCGCCGCATGCGCGATCGCCTGGTCGAGCAGCGACAGCGAATCGCGCACCGAGCCTTCGGCGGCACGCGCGATGATGCCGAGCGCCTCCGGCTCGATCTCGACGCTTTCCTTGGCCGCGATGTTGGCGAGGTGCTTCATCAGCACGTCGGCCTCGACCCGGCGCAGGTCAAAGCGCTGGCAGCGCGACAGCACCGTGACTGGAACCTTGCGAATCTCCGTCGTGGCGAACACGAACTTGGCGTGCTCCGGCGGCTCCTCCAGCGTCTTCAGGAAGGCGTTGAACGCCGCCGTCGACAGCATGTGGACTTCGTCGATGATGTAGACCTTGTAGCGGGCGCTGGCAGGGGCATAACGCACGCTGTCATTGATCTGGCGGACGTCGTCGACGCCGGTATGCGACGCCGCGTCCATCTCCAGCACGTCCATGTGCCGGCTTTCCATGATCGCCTGGCAGTGCACCCCTAACGTCGGCATGTGGATGGTTGGGCCCTTCACCGAACCATCCGGCATCTCATAGTTGAGCGCCCGGGCGAGAATACGCGCAGTGGTGGTCTTGCCGACCCCGCGGACGCCAGTGAGGATCCAGGCCTGCGGAATTCGCCCGGTCTCGAACGCGTTGGAGACGGTGCGGACCACGGCCTCCTGGCCGATCAGATCATCGAAAGAGGAAGGGCGGTATTTGCGCGCCAGCACCCGGTACGGCGCGCCCGGCTCGGCGCCGAGTGCGAAGCCAGCCTGGCTGGCGCTGTCGGGATTGGGAGGGGCGCCAGCGTCGGTCATCGGTCGATCCGCAATGAAATCTCTCTCGGCCGGCTTTTGCGGAAAGGAGCGCGCCAGCGGGGAGGCCCGCCGGCGCAATTCGCTCGGAAAAACAGGTAGGAGACTGACGAGCGACCCGATCCAGACCTCGTTAGGGCTGCTTCCTTCCGGACCTGACCCGGTTGGCGAGTGGCTCGTCCACCGCCAATCTCCCGGTCCCTATTTGGGGCCAAAGGGAGCGGAAAGCAAGCGGGTATCGGCTTGGACCGGTTGAGTTTGCCCAGCATCCGGGCAATCCCCGATCTGCCCAGCCGATAGGCTGTGCTTTCGCTGCTGGGACCACCTTGCTAAGAACGCTTGGCGGAACTCCATCCCAACCAGAAAAGCGATTGATCCCAATGGTTACACGTCGTGATGTTGCATCGATTGTCGGACTTGGCGCCATTGGTGCGGCGGCTGCAGGGGCGCTGGCCTCCCCGGCGGTGGCCCAGGCGGCCGATCCGAACGAGTCGACCTTCGCCCGCATCCGCCGGACCAAGAAGATGCGGATCGGCGCGGTCGGCGGCGGCGCGCCCTACTACATGAAGGACCTCGCCTCCGGCCAGTGGAAGGGTTTTTACATCGACATTGCCAAGGGGCTCGCCGACGACATGGAGGCCGAGCTCGAGATCACCGAAACCACGTGGGGCAATTCGGTGCTCGATCTGCAGGCCAACAAGATCGACATCTTCTTCGGCCTCAACCCGACCCCGAAGCGCGCGCTGGTGGTGGACTTCTCGGTGCCGGTCTTCAACAACGCCTTCGCCATCCTCTGCAAGAAGGACTTCAAGCCGAAGAGCTGGGCCGAGCTGAACTCGCCCGACATCAAGATCGCGGTCGACCAGGGCTCCTCGCACGACCAGGTCGTCAGCCGCCTGACGCCGAAGGCGCAGATCACGCGGCTGAAGACCGCCGATGACGCCACCGCCGCACTCCAGACCGGCCGCGTCGACGCGCAGTGCCTGATCACCATGCTGTCGCTGACCGTACTGAAGAAGAACCCATCGCTCGGCCAGCTCGTGCTGCCGACGCCGATCTTCGCCACCACCTCGAATGCCGGCTTCCGCCGCGAGACCGACAAGACCTGGCGCGATTACGTCAACACCTGGATCGACTTCAACAAGGGCCTCGGCTTCATCCGCAACGCCATCATCACCAACATGGAGCTGGTGGGCGTGACGGAGGCGGACATTCCGCCGGGCGTGTCGCTGTAAGCGATGGGTTCAGGGCTGGCTCGCTCCGCGCACTCCGCTCTGCCCTCTCCCGCCTGCGGGAGAGGGTCGGGGTGAGGGTGTCTCCGCTAGGGAGACTCCCCAAGAGGATGGAGCCCTCACCCGGCGCTTCGCGCCGACCTCTCCCGCAAGCGGGAGAGGTGCAGCGAGCGCGCGGCTCGAACTTTCCAAGCCATTCCCCGACTGAGGCCCAAGCGAATATGTATCAGTGGGACTTCGGCATCCTCTGGGGCTATCGCTGGCTCTTCCTCAACGGGCTCGGCGTCACCGTCGGCTTCACCGTGGTCATCGTCGTCTGCGGGCTGCTGTTCGGCCTGCTTGGTGCGTTCGGCAGTCTGTCGCGCTTCAGGGCGCTGCGCCTTGCCGCACTCGCCTTCATCGAGGCGTTCCGCTGCACGCCGATCCTGGTGCAGCTGATCTGGTTCTATTACGCGCTGCCGATCCTCGCCGGCGTCGAGATGACGCCGATCACCGCCTCGGCGCTGGCGCTCTCGCTCTATGGCGGCTCGTTCTATTCCGAGATCATTCGCGGCGGTATCGTCTCGATCGACAGCGGCCAGTCCGAAGCCGGCGCCGCGCTCGGCATGACGCCGATCCAGACCATGCGCCGCATCGTGCTGCCGCAGGCGATCAAGCGCATGATCCCGGCGCTGATGAACCAGTCCATCATCCAGTTCAAGAACACCTCGCTGGTCTCGGTGCTGGCCGTGCCCGACCTCGTCTATCAGAGCCAGGTCGCGGCCCACGACAGCTACCGGCCGCTGGAAACCTACACCGCGGTCGCGGTCGCCTATGCGGCGATCCTGATTCCCCTGACCATCCTCGTCCGGCGCGGCGAGAAGCGACTGGCGGTCAGCGAATGAGCGAGACGTCCAAGAACACCTCGAAGATCGAGATCCGGGCCTTACGCAAGAGCTTCGGCAGCAACGAGGTCCTGAAGAACATCAATCTCGACGTCGCCAAGGGCGGCGTGGTCGCGCTGATCGGTCCGTCCGGCTCGGGCAAGTCGACGCTGCTCCGCTGCATCAATCTCCTTGTGGTGCCCAACGGTGGCAGCGTCCGCGTCGGAGACACGCGCTTTTCATTTGGCGACGGTTCGAGACTGCCCGACGTGAAGACGCTGGCAAGATTCCGCGCCACCACCGGCATGGTGTTCCAGCACTTTAATCTGTTCCCGCACATGACCACGCTCCAGAACGTAATGGAGGGGCCGGTCACGGTGCGGCGGATGACCAAGGCGGACGCCGAGAAGCTCGCGCGGGCGCAGCTCGCCAAGGTGGGGCTTGCCGAGAACGCCGACCAATATCCTGCGACGCTCTCCGGCGGGCAGAAGCAGCGCGTCGCGATTGCACGTGCGCTCGCGATGGAGCCTGATGTCATGCTGTTCGACGAGGCCACCTCGGCGCTCGATCCCGAGCTCGTCGGCGAGGTCTTGAACGTGATGCAGCGGCTGGCGTCGGAAGGCATGACCATGGTGATCGTGACCCACGAGATCGCCTTCGCGCGCGAAGTCGCCGACCGCCTCATCTTCATGCGCGACGGAATCGTCGTCGAGGAAGGCCCGGCACGGCAGGTCATCGACAACCCGCAGGAAGCCGCGACGCGCGCCTTCCTCAGCCATTTCCACCGCACCGGCGCACTGCCGCCGGCCAACGCGACACCATGATGCCTGATATCGAACGCGTCTATCTCGTCACCGGTGCCGCCAGCGGCATCGGCCGCGCCACCGCAAAGCTGCTCGCCGCGCCTGGTGTTGGGCTTCTGCTGCACACACGCGCGAACGCAGAAGGCCTCGACGCCACCGCAGCTGACGCCGAAGTGAAAGGCGCCGTGATGGCAAGATGCCTTGGCGATCTCGCTGAGGAGACCGCGGCCACCGATGCCGTCGCCGCCGCGCAAGCCGCCTTTGGCCGGCTCGACGGCTTGGTCCTGGTCGGCGGCCACGCCCGCCGGGGCAGCGCGATCGGCACGCCGGCGGACCAATTCCGGCAGGCGATGGACGAATCCGCGCTGGCGTTCACGCGAATGGTCGAGGCCGCGCTTCCGCAACTCCGTGCTGGGCGAGATGCGCGGATCGTCGCCGTGTCTTCCTTCGTCGCGCACGCGATCCGGCCCGAGTTCGCGCCCTTCGCCGCGACCGCCGCGAGCCGTTCCGCGCTCGAAGCGCTGGTGCGGCTGACTGCGATCGAGCTCGCGAAAGATGGCATCACTGTCAACGCGGTTGCGCCGGGCCTCATCGTCAAGGACAAGCCGAGTGAGAGCCGGCTGTCGCCCGAGCAGATCGCTGCGACCGAGGCGCTGATCCCGATGCGGCGCCGCGGGCAACCGGAGGAGGTCGCCGAGATCATCGCTTTCCTGGCGTCACCAAGGGCGTCTTACGTCACCGGCCAGATCTGGCACGTCAATGGAGGCCTGACATGACCGAAGCGACCATCGAACGTCTCAGGCTGTTCCTGATCGAGAGCCCGATCAAGATGGCGCGCCTCCAGGGCGTCGGCAACGTCAAGGGCACGGTGAAGCGCGTGCTGATCGAGCTCACCGCGAGCGACGGGGTGATCGGCTGGGGCGAGGCGGCGCCGTGGGAGGTGTTCACGGGAACGCCGGAAGCGGCGTTCTCAGCGCTCGACATTTACTTAAGGCCAATCGTGCTCGGCAAGCCGGTGCGCCGTATCCGCGCGCTGATGGCGGAGCTCGACCGTGCGCTGGTCGGACATGCCGAGGCCAAGGTCGCCATCGAGATGGCGCTGCTCGACATCGTCGGCAAGTCGTCCGGCTTGTCGGTCGCCGACCTCCTCGGCGGCCGGGTGCGCGACACGATTCCCCTTTCCTTCTCGATCGCCGATCCGGATTTCGCCGCCGATCTCGACCGCATGCGAAACATGGTTCCGGACGGCAATGTCATCTACAAGGTCAAGACCGGCGTGAAGCCGCATCGCGAGGACCTCGACCACCTCGAGGCGATCCGGAAAGAATTCGGCGATAACGTCGATTTGCGCGTCGACTACAACCAGGCCCTGGCGCCGTTCGGCGCCATCAAGATTTTGCGCGACGTCGAGCAATTTGCGCCGACCTTCATCGAGCAGCCGGTGCCGCGCAAATATCTGGACGTGATGGCGCAGCTCACTGCGGCGCTGGAAACGCCTGTGCTCGCCGACGAGAGTTGTTTCGATCGCCGCGACATGATGGAGGTGGTGCGCCGCGAGGCGGCCGATGCCGTCTCGATCAAGCTGATGAAGGCCGGCGGCCTGTTCGAGGCGCAGGCGATCATGGCAATCGCCGACATCGCCGGCCTGCCCGGCTATGGCGGCACGCTGTGGGAGGGCGGCATCGGGCTCGCCGCCGGCACGCAGCTGATCGCGGCGACGCCGGGCATCTCGCTCGGCTGCGAGTTCTACATGCCGCATCACGTGCTGACCGAGGACGTGCTGGAGGAGCGCATCGCCAACCGCGGCGGCCATGTCGTGGTGCCCGACGGCCCCGGCCTCGGGATTCGTGTGAGCGAGGCGTCGATCCGCGCCAATGCGCGCGTGCTGGCGGAGGCGTAACTCGCTGTCGTCCTGGCGAAAGCCAGGACCCATTACCCCAGGGAGCAGTTGTGGTCCGAGCTGGTCACCACAAATCTTCGCCAAACTACTTCCTGGGGTAATGGGTCCTGGATCTGCGCTTCGCTTGTCCAGGACGACGACCGTGCATGCGGCCCCTGCGGAGCCCGATCCTTCCCCTCGCTAACCGCGTATCGTATGGTCGCCCCCAACACGCCCGCCCCCCGGCTATCCGGAAAGACATATGCCCGAACCCGCCTGGTCGCTGCACTCCCGCCTGAAAGAGGACACCATCGACATCGGCGATTTGCCGCTGTCGAAGGTGCTGGTCATCAAGGACGCGCATTATCCCTGGCTGCTGCTGGTGCCGCGGCGGGTGGATGCGGTCGAGATCATCGATCTCGACGAGGTGCAGCAGGCGCAGTTGATGACCGAGATCTCCCGCGTCTCGCGCGCGCTGAAGGAGATCACCAAATGCGACAAGCTCAACATCGCCGCGCTCGGCAATCTCGTGCCGCAGCTTCACGTTCACGTCATCGCGCGCCGGACCAGTGACGCGGCCTGGCCGCGGCCGGTGTGGGGCGTGATGCCGCCGCTGGCGCACGACGCCACTGAAGTGCAGAATTTCATCAGCGCGCTCCGCCGCAAGATCTGGTTGGGTTGAAAGAATCATAATGTCAGCATTCGACTCGTTTCCGCTGGGACAGCCGGCCTTCGTCACCAACGTCCTCGACCGCGCCGCGCATCTGCGCCGCGACGACGAAAAGCTGTTCGCGATGGAGCAGAAACCGTCATCGCGCGCCTATGTCGTCTATCGCGACTCGCTGCTGGTGAAGCGCGAGGGCGATAGAGTGCGGGCGCTGCTGGGAATCGACGAGGCGCTGAAATGCGGCGCCAATCCCGGCACGGTCTTCTTGGGGCTGCGTGACGGCGCGGCGATGTTCGGCATGGGAATGTCGCAGGCGGCGGCCGAGAAACTGGTCGGCCGCGACGACTACACCGTGACCGAGCTGCGCGGCATGGCGATGCAGGGCGCGGTCCCACCGCAGGAGCTGTCCGCGATTGCGATGGCCAAGTCGATGGTGGGCTGGCATCAGCGCCACGGCTATTGCGCCAATTGCGGCGCACGCACCAGCATGAAGGAAGGCGGCTGGAAGCGCGACTGCCCCGCCTGCAAGGCCGAGCATTTTCCGCGCACCGATCCCGTCGTGATCATGCTGGTCGCCTCCGGCGACAAATGCCTGCTCGGCCGCCAGAAGCAGTTTCCGCCCGGCATGTATTCGTGCCTCGCCGGCTTCGTCGAGGCGGCCGAGACCATCGAGGACGCGGTGCACCGCGAGATCCTGGAGGAGTCCGGGATCCGCTGCACCGACGTGAAGTATTACATGACACAGCCCTGGCCCTATCCGTCGTCGTTGATGATCGGCTGCAGCGCGCGGGCGCTGAACGAGGACATCGTCGTCGATCGGATGGAGCTGGAAGACGCGCGCTGGTTCACGCGCGAGGAGGCTGCGCTGATGTTGACGCGGACGCATCCGGACGGGCTCGCCGGCCCGCATCCGTTTGCGATCGCCCATCATCTGCTTGGCCGCTGGGTGCACGATAAGAGCGGCGCTTGAGCTGAGAGCGCCGATGACCGCAGCGGGACTCGCGCGGCGCATCCTCTGCATCGGCATTCCCGTGCGAGACCTCACCTTTCGCGTCGAGGCCGTGCCCGAACGCGGCAGCAAGGCCAACGCGAGCCAGCTTGCGGAGATCTGCGGCGGCAACGCGCTCAATGCCGCGATCGCCATCGCCCGTCTCGGCGGCCGCGTCGCGTTCGCCGGACCGATGGGCGATGCCGGCGAGACGTCGAGCAGCTTCATCCTCGAACGGATGGCGCAGGAGGGCATCGAAACCACGCACATCGTGCGCATGCCGGGCCTGGCCACGCCGGTCTCGGCGATCATGATCGAGCCCTCCGGCGAGCGGACCCTCACGATCTATCGTGATCCCGCTTTGTGGAGCGTGAAGCTGGCGGACGCGGACGAATTGCTCGCCGATTGCCGTGCGGTCCTCGTCGAAAGCCGCTGCGCTTCGTTCGCGACCTCGCTCTGCACTGAGGCGCGCCGGCGCGGCATTCCCGTCATCGTCGGCGTCGACCGCGCGATGTCGTTGCAGGACGGCCTGCTCACGACAGCCTCGCATCTGCTGTTCGCCAGCGAACAGGCGCAGGAGACCGCCGGCGTCGCCGACGACGGCGAGGCCTTGAAACGCCTGGCCGGGCTGACGCCAGGCTTCCTCGCCGCCACCCGCGGCCCCCTCGGCACGATCTGGCTGAACGAGGTGGGCGAGTTGGAGGAGACGCCAGCCTTCCCGATCCAGGCGGTGGATACGCTCGGCGCCGGCGACGTCTTCCATGGCGCCTTCACACTTCGCCTCGCCGAGGGCAAGGGGGCGCGGCAGGCGCTGCGATTCGCCGCGGCCGCCGCAGCGCTGAAATGCTGCCGTCATGGTGGTGGCCTGGCCGCACCACAACGCGTTGAAGTTGAAGAGTTTTTGAGCGAGCAGCCGGCGGCGATGCCCGACCGGCCGCAAACATTATAGACTTGCTATAGAATGATTTTCTCTATATCAGGGAAATCTGCCCCTGAAATGGAACAAAGTTCTTCAAATGACCGACCTTGCCGTCCAGATCCCCGAGACCAGCCGCCGCCTCGATGCCATCGACCGCAAGATCCTGATGGTCCTCCAGGAGGATGCCTCCCTGTCCGTCGCCGAGATCGGCGATCGCGTCGGCCTGTCCTCGACCCCCTGCTGGAAGCGCATCCAGCGGCTGGAGGCCGATGGCGTGATCATCAAGCGCGTGGCCCTCGTCGACCAGAACAAGATCGGGCTCGGCATCTCCGTGTTCGTCTCGGTGGAGAGCTCCGACCATTCCGACGCCTGGCTGAAGCGGTTCGCCGAAGCCGTCAGCGCCATGCCGGAGGTGATGGAGTTCTATCGCATGGCCGGCGACGTCGACTACATGCTGCGCGTCGTGGTGGCGGACATGCAGGCCTATGACGTGTTCTACAAGAAGCTGATCAGCGCCGTGCCGCTGAAGAACGTCACCTCGCGCTTCGCGATGGAGAAGATCAAGTCGGTCACCGCGCTGCCGATCCCGGCGGTGGTGGCGGCTTAGCTCTTTCACCAAACGACAGCTGTCATCGCCCGGCTTGACCGGGCGATCCAGTAGTCCGTGACGCCTGCGATTGAATCGAGAAGCTGCGGCGTACTGGATGCCCCGGTCAAGCCGGGGCATGACAGCGGAGATTTACGGCGCGTGTTGTGCTCCTCTGACGCCCCTTAGATCTTCTGGTTGTACTCGCCGACTTCGGGATGGGTGCGCAGCACGCTGTTCACCATCTCGAACATGTCGTGCATGCGCTGCTCGGAGACCGGGCTCTCGACCACGACGACGAGCTCGGGCTTGTTGGAGGAGGCGCGCATCAGGCCCCAGCTGCCGTCTTCGACCGTGACGCGCACGCCGTTGACAGTGACGAGATCGCGGATCGACTGGCCGCCGATCTTGGCGCCCTTCGCCTGCAAGCCTTCGAAATGCTTCACCACCTTGTCGATGACGCCGTATTTGACCTCGTCGGCACAATGCGGCGACATGGTCGGCGACGACCAGGTCTTCGGCAGCGCGTTCTTCAGGTCGGCCATCGACTTGCCGGGCGCGCGGTCGAGCATGTCGCAGATCGCGATCGCCGAGACCAGGCCGTCGTCATAGCCGCGTCCGAACGGCTTGTTGAAGAAGAAGTGACCCGACTTCTCGAAGCCCGCCAGCGCGCCCATCTCGTTGGTGCGGCGCTTCATGTAGGAATGACCGGTCTTCCAATAGGCGACCTTCGCTCCCTGCTTCTGCAGCACGGGATCGGTGACGAACAGGCCGGTCGACTTTACATCGACGACGAACTGCGCCTTCTTGTGGATCGCCGACATGTCGCGCGCCAGCATCACGCCGACCTTGTCGGCAAAGATCTCCTCGCCGGTGTTGTCGACGACGCCGCAGCGGTCGCCGTCGCCGTCGAAGCCGAGGCCGACATCGGCGTTGTGATGCAGCACCGCATCGCGGATCGCGTGCAGCATCTCCATGTCCTCAGGGTTCGGATTGTATTTCGGGAAGGTGTGATCGAGCTCGGTGTCGAGCGGGATCACCTCGCAGCCGATCGCCTCCAGCACCTGCGGCGCGAACGCGCCGGCGGTGCCGTTGCCGCAGGCTGCGACGACCTTCAGCTTGCGCGTCAGCTTCGGACGAGAGGTGAGATCGGCGATGTAACGCGCCGGATAATTTTCGTGGAATTGATAGGAGCCGCCGGCCTTGTTCTTGAACTCGGCGCCCAGAACGATCTCCTTGAGCCGCGTCATCTCGTCGGGGCCGAAAGTCAGCGGGCGATTGGCGCCCATCTTCACGCCGGTCCAGCCATTGTCGTTGTGCGAGGCCGTGACCATGGCGACGCAGGGCACGTCGAGATCGAACTGTGCGAAATAGGCCATCGGTGTCACCGCAAGCCCGATGTCGTGCACCTTGCAGCCGGCGGCCATCAGGCCGGAGATCAGCGCGTATTTGATCGAGGCCGAATAGCCGCGGAAATCGTGGCCGGTGACGATCTCCTGTTTGACGCCGAGCTCGGCGATCAACGCACCCAGCCCCATGCCGAGCGCCTGCACACCCATCAGGTTGATTTCCTTCTGGAACAACCAGCGCGCGTCATACTCGCGAAACCCCGTCGGCTTCACCATCGGCTCGGATTCGAAGGCATAGGTGTTGGGCAACAATACGGATTTCGGCTTCGGGAACATTAAGATGGTCTCGTGAAAAGGGAGGCAGGATTTGCTGCAGCCTTAGCGAATGCCGGGCCGCAGCGGAAGGCGGGAATGAAGGCTTATGGCCGATAATTGCGGCAGTTTGGTAACGAAGGACGTGCCCGCGGAGAGGATGCGATCAGAAGGCATAGACAGCGTCGGCCGTTGCGGCGGGAGCGACGTATGATTTCAGACCGTCGCGGTTGACGACGTCAACGGGTTCATCAAAGAGCTTGGCAATATATTCCTTGAGCTCGACGTAATCGAACACCGTGATCCGGGCATCCGGATCGATCTCGACCATGATATCGACATCGCTGCCGGAATGATTTTCGCCCCTCGCCACGGAGCCGAACAACGCGGCGTGCAAAACGCCCCGCTCGCGCAGGGCAGGCTCGAACTGTCGCAGAATCGCTATCGCATCGGGGCCGTTCATGAATGGAATATAGCACTCCGCCTGCCCCGGCGGGAGGCCCTCCTCGGGCTGTTAAAGCGAACTTACTGCTCGAGCACCATCTGGCCGTTGGCGTATTCGAAGCGCTTGAGGCGAGACAGGAACGAGAGGCCGAGCAGGTTCTCCGCCAGCGCTGCGTCCGGCAGCACCATGGCATCGACGTCACGCACGATAAGGCCGCCGACCTCTAACATGGCGATGCGGGTGCGCGCGGCCTTGACGGTGCCGTTGGCGGTCGAGACGGTGGCGTTGTACTCGCTGCGCGAGGGACGCAGGCCAAAGCGTGCGGCCGAGGTCTCGTTCAGCGCAACGACGGAGGCGCCGGTGTCGACCATGAAGCCGATGCGCTGGCCCTCGATCCGGCCCTCGGTCTGGAAATGGCCGCGGCCGTCGCGGGAAATGGCCAGGCTGCGGCCGCCGGCGGGCGCGGTGGAGGCGACTGCCACCGCCGTGCGCGGCACCGAGGTGGCGGAGGCGGAGCTCATCTTGTCCGCCATCTGGGCCATAAAGGTGCCGAGGCCGATCATGACGGCCGCGAAGATCACTATGTTGCGCATCACACTACTTCCGAGCCGAAAGCTCGATTTCACCACGCGGCGCGCCCGTCCGCGAGCGAAGGCACGCCGGGGCGCGTGTCATTTTGACGAAAAGGATGAGCGGACGGTTAATGCGGTCGCTTGAACTTCTGCCCGCCTGCGGCAGGGGGAGAGGACCTCTTACGTCCCCCGCGGCTTCGCTCGCCGGGTCGGCAGCGCGCTGGCCGGATCGTCCGGCCAGGGATGGCGCGGATAACGGCCGCGCAGGTCAGAGCGTACCGCGCTGTAGCTGCCGCGCCAGAAGCCGGGGAGATCTCGCGTCACCTGCACCGGGCGCTGCGCCGGCGACAGCAATTCCAGCACCAGCGGCACCTTGCCGGCGGCGATCGAGGGATGGGTGTTGAGGCCGAACAACTCCTGCAGCCGCACCGCGATGGTTGGCCCCTGCTCGGCTTCGTAGTCGATCGCGAGCATGGTGCCGGTGGGCGCCTCGAAATGCGTCGGCGCCTCGCGGTCGAGGCGCGCACGCATCTCCCACGGCAGCAGCGCCATCAGCGCGTCGGAGAGATCGCCGGCGGAGATGTCCTTCAGCGCGATCTTGTCGTAGAGCGCGGGGACCAGCCAGTTGTCGCGGCGCGCGATCAGTCCGTCATCGGAGAGATCCGGCCAGCTGTCGCCCTCGGCCTTGCGCAGGAACATCACGCGGTCGCGCCATTGCTTGGCGGCCTTCGACCAGGGCAGCCGGTCGAGGCCCGCGGCGATCAGGCCATCCGCGAAGATGCGCGCGGTATCCTCTCGAGGGCGACACGGCAAGTGTCGCCTCGGAGAGCGTGATCGCATGGAGCGCGCGCTTGCGCCGCGCCCGCAGTGCCATGGCGCCACGATCGAAGGAGATCTCGTCGGCACTCTCGATATGCTCGGCGAAATGGCGCTCGATCTCGTCCTGCGTGATTTGCGCGGCGAGCAGGATGCGTCCGCTCGCCGCCGTTCCCGTCATTTCGCCGATCGCGATGTAGGGCGCGCGGGCAAGTGAAGAGGTCTGCTCGACGGAAGCGCCACGGCCACTGGCCAGCACGAAACCGCCATTGCCGCGGTTGCGCGCGACGCGATCCGGAAAGGCATAGGCGAGCATCAGGCCGGTGGAGAGATCCTCCTGCTGCCCCGCCGTCTCCGAGGCAGCCACCTGCGAGGCCCAGCGCCGCGCCAGGTCGCGCGCGCTCGCCGCGCGCGGCGAGCGATCGCGGCGGAACTGATCGCGCCGATGTTCGAGATCGACACTGTCGCCGCCGAGCCCACGCTCGGTGATGATCGCCGCGATCTCGGCCGCGGCCTCGCCGCTGCCTGCACGATGCGAATCCACGATCATGCGCGCCAGCCGCGGCGGCAGCGCCAGCGCGCGCAGGCTCTTGCCCTCCGCGGTGATGCGGCCGTCGCCATCGAGGGCGTTGAGCTCGGCAAGCAGGCTCTTGGCTTCCTTCCAGGCCGGCTGCGGCGGCGGATCGAGGAACGACAGCGCAGTGGGATCGGCGACGCCCCATTGCGCGAGATCGAGCACCAGCGACGACAGATCGGCGCTGAGGATTTCCGGCTGGGTGTAAGGCGTGAGCGACACCGTCTGTGGCTCGTCCCAGAGCCGGTAGCAGACACCAGGCTCGGTGCGGCCGGCGCGGCCGCGGCGCTGGTCCACCGCCGCGCGCGAGGCGCGCACGGTCTCGAGCCGGGTCAGCCCGATGTCGGGCTCGTAGCGCGGCACGCGGGCAAGACCGGAATCGACGACGATACGCACGCCTTCGATGGTGAGCGAGGTCTCGGCGATCGATGTCGCCAGCACCACCTTGCGTGTGCCCTTGGGCGCCGGCGCGATGGCGCGGTCCTGCACGGCGGCATCGAGCGCGCCGAACAGCGGCACGATCTCGATGGAAGCGTCGTGGACGCGTTCGCCGAGGAAGTTCTGGGTACGGCGGATCTCGGCGGCGCCGGGGAGGAACGCCAGCACCGAGCCGCTATCGGCGCGCAACGCCGATGCGATCGCATCCGCCATCTGCCGCTCCACCGGCGCATCCGCCTTGCGGCCGAGATAGCGCGTCTCGACCGGAAAGGCGCGGCCCTCGCTCTCGACGACGGGCGCCTCGCCGAGCAATCTTGCCACGCGCGCGCCATCGAGCGTGGCCGACATCACGAGGATGCGGAGATCCTCGCGCAGGCCGGTTTGCGCGTCGCGCGCCAGCGCCAACCCCATGTCGGCATCGAGCGAGCGCTCGTGGAATTCGTCGAACAGAACGGCAGCGATGCCGGAGAGTTCGGGATCGTCGAGGATCTGGCGGGTGAAAATGCCTTCGGTCACCACTTCGATGCGCGTCGCGCGCGAGATCTTGGAGCCGAAGCGGACGCGATAGCCGACGGTCTCGCCAGTACGCTCGCCGAGCGATTTTGCCATGCGATCGGCACTGGCGCGCGCCGCGATGCGGCGCGGCTCCAGCACGATGATCTTCTTACCCGTGGCCCAGGGCGCATCCAACAGCGCCAACGGCACCCGCGTGGTCTTGCCGGCGCCCGGCGGCGCCACCAGCACGGCCGCGTTGTGCGCTTCCAGCGTGCCCGACAAATCGTCGAGCACGGCATCGATTGGAAGGGGCGTGTCGAAGCTGCGGGCAAGAAATCATCCCGTCGTCATGCCCGGGCTTGTCCCGGGCATCCACGTGGTCTCGCCAGCCTAGAAAACAGACGTGGATGGCCGGGACAAGCCCGGCCATGACGGATTTAGCGGATAACTAGTCCGCCATCAGCCCTGCACCGACGGGCGGCCGATGCTCTCGTAGACGAAGCCGGCGGCTTCCATGTCCTCGGGGCGGTAGATATTGCGGAGGTCGACGACGACGGGCTTTGCCATGGTCGCTTTCAGCCGGCCGAGATCGAGCGCGCGGAACTGCACCCATTCGGTGACGATGACGAGCGCTTCGGCACCTTGCGCGCAGGTATAGGCATCCTCGCAATAGGTGATGTTGGGCAGCTCGCTCTGGGCCTGCTCCATGCCGACGGGATCGAACGCCTTCACGGTTGCGCCCATGTCGATCAGGCCGGTCACCAGCGGGATCGACGGCGCATCGCGCATGTCGTCGGTATCGGGCTTGAAGGTGAGGCCGAGCACCGCGATGGTCTTGCCGCGCAGCGAGCCGCCGAGCGCCTGGCTCACTTTGCGCGCCATCGCGCGCTTGCGGTTCTCGTTGACCGCGAGCACGGATTCGACGATGCGCAGGGACACGTCGTAGTCCTGCGCGATCTTGATCAGCGCCTTGGTGTCCTTCGGGAAGCACGAGCCACCGAAGCCGGGACCCGCATGCAGGAATTTGGTGCCGATGCGGTTGTCGAGGCCAATGCCGCGCGCGACCTCCTGGACGTTGGCGCCGGCTTTTTCCGAGAGATCGGCGATCTCGTTGATGAAGGTGATCTTGGTCGCCAGGAACGCGTTGGCGGCGTATTTGATCATCTCGGCGGTGCGGCGCGCCGTGAACATCAGCGGCGCCTGGTTCAGCGACAACGGACGATAGATGTCGCCCATCACCTTGCGGCCGCGCTCGTCGGAGGTGCCGACCACGATGCGGTCGGGGAATTTGAAGTCGCGGATCGCGGCGCCTTCGCGCAGGAATTCGGGGTTGGAGGCGACGACGACGTCGGCCGACGGATTGGTCTCGCGGATGATGCGCTCGACCTCGTCGCCGGTGCCGACCGGCACGGTCGACTTCGTCACCACGATGGTGAAGCCGGTGAGCGATTGCGCGATCTCACGGGCGGCGGCGTAGACATAGGACAAATCGGCGTGACCATCGCCGCGGCGCGAGGGCGTGCCGACCGCGATGAAGACGGCATCGGCCTCCGCGACCGGCTTGGACAGGTCGGTGGTGAAATCCAGCCGCTTGGCTTTCACATTGTTCGCCACCAGCTCGTCCAGCCCGGGCTCGTAAATCGGGATTTCGCCGCGATGAAGGCCAGCGATCTTCTTCTCGTCCTTGTCGACGCAGGTGACGTCGTGACCGAAATCCGCAAAGCAGGCCCCGGACACCAGTCCCACATAGCCCGTGCCGATCATCGCGATGCGCATGAAAATCCCTGTTTTAGATTGGTTAATGAACCCCCGACGCTGGGGCGGTTTAGCATTTTCCTGAGGGGAGGGAACAGTGGCGCATACAAAAAAGCGGTCCGGAAATTGAACCGGTAAAGAAGTCTGAAACCGCAAGGCGCCACACTGCCCCGCTGACGGACAGGGACTGGCGGAACACGCCTCAAAAAGGGACATCATGGCACGATCAGGCACAATCGCTGCGGGCGGGCGTTCCAAGGCCCCTTCTGCCGTGCGTGTCGACTGGGTCGACTACGCCAAGGGCATCTGCATCGTCATGGTCGTGATGATGCATTCGGTGCTCGGGGTCGAACTCGCCGCCGGACAGACCGGCTTCATGCATGTCGCCGTGGCCTTCGCAAAGCCGTTCCGGATGCCGGATTTCTTCCTGATTTCGGGCCTGTTCCTGTCCCTGGTGATCGACCGAGACTGGCGAACCTATCTCGACCGCAAGGTGGTGCATTTCGCCTATTTCTATGTCGTCTGGGTGACAATCCAATTCGGCTTCAAGGCGCCGGCCTTCGCGGCAGAAACGAGCTGGCGCGAGGTTGGCCTCTTGTACCTCGAAATCCTTCATCGAGCCGTTCGGCACGCTGTGGTTCATCTATCTGCTGCCGATCTTCTTCGTCGTCACAAAACTGACACGCAAAATCCCGCCGCTCGCGATCTGGATCATAGCCGCCGCGCTGGAGACGGCACGCGTCACGACCGGCTGGACCGTCATCGACGAGTTCTGCGCGCGCTTCGTTTATTTCTATTCAGGCTATCTGTTCGCGCCTTACGTGTTCGCCCTGTCGGATCGCGCACGGAAGCATCCGGTCCTTGCGCTTGCAGCGCTCGCGACCTGGGCGCTGGTCAATGCCGGGCTGGTCACATTCGGCGCCAGCGAATGGAAGATCGTCTCGCTCGTGCTGGGCTTCGCCGGCGCCTGCGCCATCATCACGATGGGCACGCTGCTCGCGCGCGCGCAGTGGCTGAATTTCCTCCGCTTCTGCGGCGAGCATTCGATCGTGATCTATCTCGCCTTCTTCCTGCCGATGGCGGCGACGCGGACGCTGGCTGCTGCGCACGGGCATCATTGCCGATATCGGCACGGTGTCGCTGGTCGTCACGGTTCTCGGCGTGCTCGGGGCGCTCGCGATCTGGCAGGTCGCGCTGCGGCTCAATGCACACTTCCTGTTCGAGCGCCCGGACGCGTTCTGGATCGCGCCGAGGAAAACGACTGGGGCGGTGTTGCAGGCGGCGGAGTAATCGAGATCGCTGTCGTCGCCCCGGCTTGACCGGGCGACCCAGCATCCCAGAGACAGTCGTCATCGACCGATAGGCCGCGGCGTACTGGATTCCCCGCATTCGCGCAGGGCTGTCCGGGAATTCTATGCATAACAGAAGCTGATCTGGTCGGGGGAGCTTCTGTCGCGGGCAGCGGATGGGTTCACCTTGGGAGGTCGGTCGATGTCGGCGATTGGTTTTCGTGCGAACAGCGACGCGGCGACAAGACCTGCGAAGCGGATAGCCGGCATGATTAGACGACTTTCGCGTGCGGCGATCCGCAGCAGCAGATAGGCGATCATGGCGGCGAGGATTTGCAGACGGACCGCGTTCTCGGAGCGGCCGAGAAATTTGCGAAGCTTGAGGTGCTGCTTGATCCAGCGGAACAACAGCTCGATCTGCCAGCGTGTTTTGTAAAGCGCAGCGATTTCGATGGCCGAACGCTTCAGATCGTTGGTGATGAGGGTCAGTTTTGTACCGTCATCGCGTTTGAGGCGTATGCGGCGCATCGGAACAGCAAGTTTGGAGCTGCTGAGGAGCTTTACCTCAGCATCGTCGATGATTTTAAAGCCCTTCCCCTTTTGTTTCCGCAGCTTCCGCCAGCGTGTAGCTCTGAAGCGCAGATTCTTCTTCTGGCGGGTGACGAAGCAGGCGCCCGCGTCGTGAAGCCGTGTCCACCAGGCATAACTGCAATAGGCCTTGTCGAACACATAGGTGGCGCCGGCCTCGATCGGGAATTGCTGGGCTGGTGTGACGTCATTGACCGTCGACGGCGTGATCGCCAGACGGCGCGGATGATCCGAGCCGGGATCGTAAACCACGTGAAGCTTGAGACCACGGGTACGTCCGTTCCAACCGGCCCAGGTGCTGAGTTGATCCAGCGGCACCGGCGTCGCATCGATCAGCCGCAGCATCTCGGCACCCTCCCGCTTCAGCGCTCGGTCGGCATGCCCAGACAATCGCTCAAAGACTTCTGCGAAGATACTGACCGGCCGTCGGGCATTGGCATCCGCAAGCGTCGAGCGCGCCAATTTGCCGACACCAAGATGGTAGTGATGATGCGAATTGGCGTTCCAGATCGCCTCAAGGGCACGCAAGCTGTCGACGCCACTGAGCTGGGAGAATATCAATGCGACAAGATGATCCCAGCTGTCGAACGTCTTGTCGTAGGCATCGCCATCCAAACGATCCACAGTCGTCTGAAACTGCCGCCGATTGATCGGTTCAAGCAGCCTTCCAAAAATGCTATCGCTAAACCGCATGCCCGGCCCCTTTCTAAGTCTCGACAACCAGAAAGTACCTGCTTCAAGCCGGGAAAACCCGGGCATGCTCCGCGACACAGTGAATCATTCCCCGGACAGCCCTGCGCATTCGCGGGGAATGACAGTGGGGATAGTGGCGCCAGCGAGCCAAAAATCCGCCTTCCAAGGCTGTCAAAGCCCGCAAAAATTCATACATTGCGGCCATGCCCAAAACCGCACCCAAAACGTCCCCGAAGACCACCGCCAAAGCTGAAACCAAGGCTGCCGCGGCCAAGGCGGCCGCCGAGAGCAAATCCGCTGCTGCCAAAGCTGCTGCCAAGCCGGTCGCGGCGAAGGCGGCCGGCAAGGGCGACCATGTCTTCCTGGTCGACGGTTCCTCCTACATCTTCCGCGCCTATCACGCGCTGCCGCCGCTGAACCGCAAGTCCGACGGCCTCCAGGTCAACGCCGTGCTCGGCTTCTGCAACATGCTGTGGAAGCTGTTGCGCGACATGCCCGAGGACAACCGGCCGACGCATCTGGCGATCATCTTCGACAAGTCGGAAATCACTTTCCGCAACAAGATCTATCCCGAGTACAAGGCGCACCGGCCACCGGCGCCTGACGATCTGATCCCGCAATTCGCGCTGATCCGCGAGGCCGTGCGCGCCTTCGACCTACCCTGCCTGGAACAGGTCGGGTTCGAGGCGGACGATCTGATCGCGACCTATGTGCGGCAGGCCTGCGAGCGCGGCGCGAGCACGACCATCGTGTCCTCCGACAAGGACCTGATGCAGCTCGTCACCGATTGCGTCACCATGTACGACACCATGAAGGACCGCCGCATCGGCATCCCCGAGGTGATCGAGAAATTCGGCGTGCCTCCGGAGAAGGTGGTGGAGGTGCAGGCGCTCGCCGGCGATTCCACCGACAACGTGCCTGGCGTGCCCGGTATCGGCGTCAAGACCGCGGCACAGCTGATTACCGAATATGGAGACCTCGACCAATTGTTGTTCCGCGCCGGCGAGATCAAACAGCCGAAGCGGCGCGAGGCGCTGCTCGAGAACGCGGAGAAGGCACGGATCTCGCGGCAGCTCGTGCTGCTCGACGACAAGGTCGAGCTCGAGGTACCCCTCGATGACCTCGCCGTCCACGAGCCGGATGCACGCAAGCTGATCGCCTTCCTCAAGGCGATGGAATTCACGACGCTGACTCGGCACGTCGCCGACTATTCGCAGATCGATCCCGCCAACGTCGATGCCGATCCCGGCTATGCCAAGGGCGCCAGCGTATTCTCGCCGCTGCCGCCCTCGGATGTCGTGCCCGCGCCGGGAACCGGCACGCCGGCGCAAGCTGCTCCGCGCGAGCGCAACAAATCGGCGAGCAAGGAGGACAAAGCCGCGAGCCCGAAGGGTGCGCCGATCTCGCTGGCCGCCGCGCGCGAAGAGGCGCTGCGCAAGCTTCCAGTCGAGCGCGGCAAGTATCAGGCGATCAAGACGCCTAATGAGCTCAACGCCTTCATCGCCCGCATCCATGACGTCGGCCATGTCGCGATCGAGACGAGAGCGAACTCCATCAATCCGATGCAGGCCGATCTCTGCGGCATCGCACTGGCGGTAGCGCCAAACGAGGCCTGCTACGTGCCGCTCGCGCACAAGCAATCCGGCGGCGGCGCCGGCCTGTTCGACGCGGGCCTGGCACCCGACCAGGTCAAGCACGACGACGCGATCCAAGCGCTGCGGCCGGTGCTGGAATCGTCAGGCATCCTCAAGATCGGCTTCGACGTCAAGTTCACCGCGGTGATGCTGGCACAGCACGGTATCACCTTGCGCAACATCGACGACGCGCAACTGATCTCCTACGTGCTCGATGCCGGCCGCGGCTCGCATGCGATCGAATCGCTGTCCGAGCGCTGGTTCGGCCATGCCATGCTGAAGGAGAACGAGCTGCTCGGCAGCGGCAAGGGCAGGATCACCTTCGACCAGGTGCCGATCGACAAGGCCGCGCCGCTGTCGGCGGAAGGCGCCGACATAGCCCTGCGCGTCTGGCGCGTGCTGAAGCCGCGCCTCGTCGCCGAGCACATGACCACCATCTACGAGACGCTGGAACGGCCGCTGGTATCCGTGCTCGCACGCATGGAGCGGCGCGGCATCTCGATCGACCGTCAGGTGCTATCGCGGTTGTCGGGCGAATTCGCCCAGACCGCAGCACGGGTCGAAGCGGAGATTCAGGAGATCGCAGGCGAGCCGGTCAATGTCGGCAGCCCCAAGCAGATCGGCGACATCCTGTTCGGCAAGATGGGACTGCCAGGGGGCAGCAAGACAAAAACCGGCGCATGGTCGACCACCGCGCAGGTGCTCGATGAGCTCGCCGAGCAGGGCCACGACTTCCCGAAGAAGATTTTGGAGTGGCGCCAGGTCTCGAAGCTGAAATCGACCTATACCGACGCGCTGCCGACTTACGTCAATCCACAGACCCATCGCGTCCACACCACCTACGCGCTGGCCGCGACCACGACCGGCCGGCTGTCGTCGAACGAGCCGAACTTGCAGAACATCCCGGTGCGCACCGAGGACGGCCGCAAGATCCGCCGCGCCTTCGTCGCAACGCCCGGGCACAAGCTGGTCTCCGCCGACTATTCGCAGATCGAGCTGCGGCTGCTGGCGGAGATCGCCGACATTCCCGTGCTGAAGCAGGCGTTCCGCGACGGACTCGACATTCACGCCATGACGGCGTCGGAAATGTTCGGCGTCCCGATCAAGGGCATGCCCAGCGAAATCCGTCGCCGCGCCAAAGCGATCAATTTCGGTATCATCTACGGCATCTCGGCGTTCGGCCTCGCCAACCAGCTCGGTATCGCGCGCGAGGAGGCCTCGGCCTACATCAAGAAATACTTCGAGCGCTTCCCCGGCATCCGCGCCTATATGGACGAGACGCGCGACTTCTGCCGCAACCACGGCTACGTCACCACGCTATTCGGCCGCAAATGCCACTACCCTGACATCAAGGCCTCCAATGCCTCGGTGCGCGCCTTCAACGAGCGCGCCGCGATCAACGCGCGGCTCCAGGGCACTGCCGCCGACATCATCCGCCGCGCCATGACGCGGGTGGAGGATGCGCTGGCCAAGAAGAAGCTGTCGGCGCAGATGCTGCTCCAGGTGCATGACGAATTGATCTTCGAGGTGCCCGACGCCGAGGTCGAGGCGACGCTGCCCGTCGTGCAGCACGTGATGCAGGACGCCCCGTTCCCGGCCGTGCTGCTGTCGGTGCCGCTGCATGTCGACGCGCGTGCCGCGACGAACTGGGACGAGGCGCATTAAGCTCTTTCTTCACCTCTCCCCGCTTGCGGGGAGAGGTCGGGTCGCCCCCGGCGATGCGGAGCATCGTCCCGCGCGATCCGGGTGAGGGGGTATAGGCCTCTCGGCGACCTCATCCGTGGAGAGAGGCCCCTCACCCCAACCCTCTCCCCGTAAGAACGGGGCGAGGGAGCGCACCGTGTGCGCAGCGAGAACCTAATTGTCCTCCGTGCAATTGCGCGATGGCCTCACCGCGTCTCGCATATTAGAACCATCGCGTTCTCCGCACCGGTTCACCCATGCCCCACACCCCCGCCCTGCTCGGCTTTGCCCTCGTCTGCCTCGGCCTCGTGCTCACGCCCGGGCCGAACATGATCTACCTGATCTCGCGCTCGATCACGCAGGGGCCGGCGGCGGGCATCGTCTCGCTCGGCGGCGTGGCGCTGGGCTTCGTGTTCTACATGCTGTGCGCGGCGTTCGGCATCACGGCGCTGCTGCTCGCCATTCCCTTCGCCTATGACGCGCTGCGCTTCGCTGGCGCCGGCTATCTGCTGTGGCTCGCCTGGCAGGCGGTGAAGCCGGGCGGGCGCTCGCCGTTCCAGGTCAGGAAGCTCGCGATCGACAGCCCGCGCAAATTGTTCGCGATGGGCTTCGTCACCAACCTGCTCAATCCGAAGATCGCGATGCTGTATCTGGCGCTGCTGCCGCAGTTCATCGATCCCACCGCCGGCAGCGTGCTGACACAGTCGGTGGTGTTAGGGGCGATCCAGATCGCGATCAGCGTCAGCGTCAATGCGATGATCGCGCTCGCGGCCGGATCGATCGCGCTGTTCCTGGCGAGCCGGCCGAGCTGGCTGCTGGTGCAGCGCTGGCTGATGGGCACGGTGCTGGCCGGGCTCGCGGTGCGGATGGCGGTGGAAGCGAAGAAGGTGTGAGGAGAGCGCCCGGTCAAGCACAGCCAACCCACTCCGCCGGTTCATCATCATTCAACCGCGCCACCGCATCGGCGCGGCGCGTCAGCACGGCGCGCTGGTTGATGTAGCCCTTGTCGGTGATCTCGCCGCCGTCGACCGACGGCGGTTCGGCGAGCAGTAGCGCGCGCGTGGCATGGCCGGAGGAGTTGCCGCTCTGCTGTTTCAGCCGTGCCAGACCCTGCGCGATCGCGGTCCTGACCTTGTCATGTGCCAGCACGTCGTTCACAGTTGCCGTCTCGTCCAGCCCGGCATGGGCGCGGCAGGCAGCGATATTCGGGAACACCAGGAAGCGCACCTCATCGCCGCCATGGCCGGTGACGACGATGTCCTGCGCGAGCGGCGCCAGCGCGGCTATGCCGGCGACGCGCAGCGTGCCGACGCTGACCCAGGTGCCGGAATTGAGCTTGAAATCTTCCGCGACGCGACCATCGAAGAACAGGCCGCGCTCGGGCCGCTTTGCGTCGGCAAACTTCACGGCGTCGCCGATGAGATAGAAGCCTTCTTCGTCGAACGCCTGCTTCGTCAGCTCCGGCGCCTTCCAATAGCCCGGCGTGACGTTGGGACCGCGCACGCGCACCTCCAGCTTGTCAGCGGAAGTGACGAGCTTGAGCTCGGTGCCGGGAATAGGCACGCCGATATTGCCCGAGCGTTGTGCGAGGAAATGGCAATCGGTCGCGAGCGGGGAAGTTTCGGTCGAGCCCCAGGCCGAGACCATCGGCAACGCACGGCCGACGGTCTCGATGGAAAGCTGCTCCAGCGCATCCCACAGATTCTGCGGCAGCGCGGCGCCGGCATAGAACGCGAACTTCACCTCGCCGAAGAAGCGGCGGCGCAGCTCCTCGTCGCCGCGGAGGGCCGCGATCAGCATGTCGAAGCCGCGTGGCACGTTGAAATAGACCGTCGGCATCACGCTTCTTAGATTGGCGAGTGAGGTCGCAAACAGGCCCGGAGCCGGTTTGCCGCCGTCGATATAGAGCGAGCCGCCATTGCGCAGCACGAGGTTGAAATTGTGATTGGCGCCGAAGGTGTGGCTCCAGGGCAGCCAATCGAGGATCACGAGATCGCCGCGGCCCGGTTCGAGGAACGTCCAGGTCTGCGCCTTGGCCTGCTGGCTCGAGGTCAGCATGCGCTGGGTGTTGATGACCGCCTTGGGCGTACCGGTCGAGCCCGAAGTGAACAGCAATTTTGCGATCGTGTCCGGCGTCACCGCGGCGAAGGCTTTTGCGACGTCGGCCGTTTCAGGCGTCGCCGCAATGGTGCGGAACGACAGCGCGTCGGCATCGTCGGCATTGCCGCTGATGATCTGCGCCGTGTGCAGCGGCCTGATCGCATCTAGCGCCGCGGCAAATGGCTTCATCGCGGAGACATAGATCGCGCCTGGCTCGAGCAGCGCGATCATGCTCCTAAGCTTGTCAAAGTCTTTCGACATCAGCGAATAGGCGGGCGAGATCGCCGCCGTGGGCACGCCGACATGCTGCGCGGCAAGCGCGAGCAGCGCATGATCGATGCTGTTGTCGGAGAGGATGGCGAGCGGGCGCTCGGCACTGAGGCCCTGCGCCAGGATCCAGGACGCGGCCGCCCGCACCTGCTGCAGCGCCTGCGCATAGGTGACGGTGGTCCAGGGCGCTTCGGCGCTGCCGCGCTCGGCGAGGAAGATGGTATCAGGCGTTTGCCGCGCCCATTGCTCCAGCCAGTCGCCGGTGCAGCGCGCGCTCTCGCCAAGCGGCTCGGGTGAACGCAGCACGATGCTGCCGTCGGCGCGATGCTCGGCGACGGTTCGGGGTGTTGCGAACAGGCTCGCAGCATCACCGCGTGAGGCGACTGTCATCGGGTTTCCTCCTCGCCCCGGATCCGGGATCGGCCGCAGCCTCGTTCCGGGCTGCTTCGGCCATAATGTTGGGCACGACAATTGTTGTCGTCAACGACGATCTTTCACCCCGAGCGTCGAAGCGCTAAGGTCGGGCGGAGGGAGACACAATGTGACAACCAGCGCGGCCCAGACGTCCCCACGCAAACGCGCCGGCAACGGCGCTGCGCAGCGGAACGACGCCGACGAGATCGGCCTCGACGCACTGGTCGGCCACGCCGGCTATGCGGTGCGGCGCTTCCAGATCTGGATCTTCCAGGACTTCATCAAGACGCTCGGCGAGGTCGACATTAGGCCGACGCAATATTCGGTGCTGACGGTGATCGGCGCCAATCCGGGCCTGTCGCAGATGGCGGTGGCCAAGCGCCTCGGCATCGAGCGCGCCCGGCTGGTGCATCTGCTCGACAGCCTCGAACGGCGCAGATACGTGAAGCGGATCAAGTCGAAGACGGACCGGCGCTCGCACGCGCTGCACCTCACCGCGCCGGGCGCGGCGGCGCTGGCCAAGTTCAAGCGCCTCGCGGCCGAACACGAGCGGCATGTCGAGGCGAAGCTCGGCAGGGAGAATAGGCAGCACCTGCTCCGGATCCTCGCCGACTTTACCTGATCTCGGCTGCCCACAATTTAAGCAGATGCCTGCAACCGAGCGCTTGAGCTCGGCCTCCAGCTCTCCGCAAGCCACTGATCTCACGATAATATCCGGAGCACCCGCCCTGCCCTGACGCTGTACACAATGGCACATCGCTTGCTTCAAGCCGGGTAAACCAGTTGCCGGAGTTTTGTCGCCATGGGGGCTGAGCAGCCTGAAACGATCGCCGCGATTGTGGCCGCGCATCGCGCGGGCACCCTGACGCCGGCGCAGACGGTCGCACGGACCTATCAGCGCATCCGCGACCATAACGATCCCGCCGTGTTCATCAGCCTGCGCGACGAAAAGGACGCAGTCGCGGAAGCCGAGAGACTTGCCACGAAGGATGCCGCGAGCCTGCCGCTCTATGGCGTGCCGGTTGCGGTGAAGGACAATATCGAACGCGCTGGGATTTCCGACCACCGCAGCCTGCTCGGCCTTCTCCTACACGCCGACGCGCAACTCCACCGCGGTCGAGCGCCTGCGCGCCGCCGGCGCCATCATCATCGGCAAGACCAATCTCGACCAGTTCGCGACCGGCCTCGTCGGCGTGCGCTCGCCCTACGGCATTCCCAGGAATGCGATCCGCGAGGATCTCGTTCCCGGCGGCTCGAGCTCGGGATCGGCGGTCGCCGTCGGCGCGGGGCTGGTGCCGCTGTCGCTCGGCACCGACACCGCCGGCAGCGGCCGCGTGCCGGCGATGCTCAACAACATCGTCGGGCTGAAGCCGAGCCTCGGCATGATCTCGACCGCGGGCCTGGTGCCCGCCTGCCGCACGCTCGACTGCATCTCGATATTCGCCTTGACGGTCGACGACGCAGCGCTGGCGCTCTCCGTAATCGCGGGGCCGGACCAGGCCGATCCGTTCTCGCGCGACCGGCCGCTGGGGCCGATCACGCCGTTCCCGGCGAATTTGCGCCTGGGTGTGCCGCGCAACGGACAGCTGATCTTCTTCGGCGACAAGAAAGTGGAAGCCGCTTACAGCGATGCGCTGAAGCGCTGGACCGCCCTTGGCGCGACACTGACTGAGTTCGACCTCGAGCCATTCTACGAGACCGCGCGGCTGCTCTATGAAGGACCATGGGTCGCCGAGCGCTACCTCGTGATCAAGGATCTGCTCGCGTCCGCACCCGATGCAATCCATCCGGTGACGCGCGAGATCACGGCGGCCGGCGCGCGGCTGAACGCGGCGGAGACCTTCTCCGCGCTCTACCGCCTGCAGGGCCTGCGCAAGGTCGCCGAGCGCACTTTTGCGCATGTCCACGCGCTGGTGCTGCCGACGGCGCCGACCGCTTATACGACCGCGCAGGTGCTGGCCAATCCGATCGAGCTCAACAGCCGGCTCGGCACCTACACCAACTTCGTGAACCTGCTCGATCTCTGCGGTCTTGCCGTGCCGGCTTCGATGCGCGCGGACGGCATTCCATTCGGCATCACGCTGCTCGCCCCCGCAGGATGCGACGCGCTGCTCGCGAGCATCGGCCGTGTGTTCCATGCGGATACGAAGCTGAGTCTCGGCGCACAGCGCGTGGCGCAAGCACCGCTCGCGCCGCTTCCCGCAAGCAGCGGCGACGAGATTCCGATCGCAGTGGTCGGGGCGCATCTCTCCGGCATGGCGCTGAACGGCGAATTGAAGACCCTGAGCGGGCGCCTGATCGAGGCGACCAAGACAGCGCCCGACTACAAGCTCTACGCGCTCAAGACCACACCGCCGAAGCCGGGCCTGCTCCGCGTCGAAGCCGGCAAGGGCGCCGCGATCGAGCTGGAGATCTGGTCGCTGTCGTCGTCCGCCTTCGGCAAGTTCGTCAATGCGATTCCCGCGCCGATGGCGATCGGCACGATCCGGCTCGCCGATGGCCGCAGCGTGAAGGGCTTTCTCGTCGAGCCTGAGGTGCTGGGCGAGGCGCGCGATATCACGGCGTATGGTGGCTGGCGGAAGTATATGAAGGAAGCCGCGACGGCTTAGGTGCCGTAGGGTGGGCAAAGCGAAGCGTGCCCACCATCACCATCAAATAGGAAAGACGGTGGGCACGGCGCTTTGCGCCTTTGCCCACCCTACGGCACCGCGCGCGCCGCCCTACACCGACACCGCGTAGATCTCATACTCGCCGCGCACCAATTCGATGTGCGCGCGCATGGCTGCCGCTGCCCCCTGCTTGTCGCCGCGCATGATGGCGACGACGACGCGGTCATGCTCGGCTTGCGATTTGGCGAGGCGACCGAGATTGCGGAACTGGGCGCGGCGGAACGGCTGCACACGCACGCGCGTGGCGAGCGTGATCTCGGCGATGTAGCCGTTCTGCGATCCCGCATAGATCGCGTTGTGGAAGCGCTCGTTGACCTCGTGGAAACGCTCGGGATTGCCGGCATAGCTCAGCACCCGCAGCTCTTCGTGGATCGCTTCCAATCCATGTCGCTCGGCGGCGGACATGCGCTCGGCGGCAAGGCCGGCGCACAGCGCCTCGAGCTCGGCCATCGCCTCGAACATGCTCTTGAGACGCTCGATCGAGGGCTGCGCCACCACCGCGCCACGATGGGCGCGCGCTTCGACGAGGCCGCTCGCCACCAGCTGGCGCAACGCCTCGCGCACCGGCGTGCGCGAGACGCTGAACCGCCGCGCAATGTCGGTTTCGTCCAGCGGTGCACCGGGAGCCAGTGTTCCGCGCACGATCTCATCGGCGAGCTGAAGTCGCAGTTCCTCGGCGCGCGTGACCTTGTGCACCGACGGCGAAGGACGGTCGACGCGCGGCACCACCGGCTCGGCCGGCAGCGTGCCCTGCGGAAAGTCGTCAAGCGTCATACGGTCTCTTTCGGCTCGTCGATGATGCTGACATGAGCGGCGACGACGCGCCAGCCCTCGGGGAAACGAATCCACGTCTGCATCTGCCGGCCGACCTTGCCGGGAGCCGTGTCGCGATAGAACAAGGTGGAGGCCACGGCCGTGTCGCGGCCATAGCTCGTAATTACGGTCTTCGCAGTCCGCCGGTTCAGACCGACCGGCGAGCGGCCGGCGCGGAAGCCCGAGATCGCCTCATAGCCATAGAGGTTCTCGCCGATGCCGTAGCGCAGCGTGCGGGGATCGTTGCGGAAGAGCTCGCCGAGCACGACGACGTCGTTGCTGACGAGGGCCTGCTCATAGCGCTCGAATGCGGCTTTGACTTCCGCGATCACGTCGGGGAGATCGATCTCCATCTCAAATTCCTCTTAAAGTCCCCTTGGCGACAGCGCCGATGCCACGCCCATCTTCTCCAATGCGTGCGCGACGCGGAGCGCGATGTCCTCGCGCCAGGGCGCGGCGATGATCTGCACGCCGATCGGCAACGGCTCGAGCGGCACCGGCACGGCGACGACCGGCAGGCCGATGAAGGAGATCGGCTGGGTGTGGATGCCGATATTGGCGCGCACCGGCAGCTCGACGCCGTCGAGCGTGAAATTCACCTGGCCAAGCTTCGGCGCGGTGCACGGCGTTGCCGGCGCAAGCAGCACGTCGACAGACTTGAAGATCTCGGCGAGCTGAGTGCGATACCAGCGACGGAATTTTTGCGCGCGGTCGACCAGCGGCGCCGGCACCATGGCGCCGGCGATCAAGCGGTCGCGCACGGCCGGATCGAAGTCATTCGGGCGCTTGCGCAGGCGGTCGAGATGCAGCGAAGCGCCCTCGGTGGTGGTGATGACATAGGCCGCCGCACGGGCGCGCGAGGCTTCGGGGACATCGACGACCTCAGTCGCGCCGAGCGCCTTGGCAATGCGGCTGACGGCTTCGACAGCTTCGGGAAACACGTTCTTCTGAAAGTGCCCGCCTGCGATCGCGATGCGCAGGCCTGAGATGGACTCGCCGAGCAGCGGCGCCACCTGTTCGACGCCACGCGTGGTGCAGGCGCCATCGTCGGCATCCGGTCCCTGCATGACGTCGTAGGCGAGTGCGAGGTCGGCGACCGAGCGTGCGAGAGGGCCGAGGTGATCGAGGCTCGCGACAAACGGGAACGAGCGCGCGCGCGACAGCCGGCCATAGGTCGGCTTCAGGCCAAAGATGCCGCAGAACGAGGACGGCACGCGGATCGAGCCGTTGGTGTCGGAGCCGAGCGCGATCGGCACCAGCGCGCCGCCGACGGCGCTACCGGAACCGCCCGACGAGCCGCCGGTCATCCGCGTAGTGTCATGTGGGTTGCGCGATGGACCGTCATGGATGTTCTCGCCGGTGAAGTCATAGGCGTATTCGCCCATGTTGAGCGCGCCGACCAGCACGGCGCCGGCCGCTTCCATCCGCTCGATCAGCGTCGCGTCGCGTTTGGCGGGCGTAAGGTCGCGGTTGATCTTCGAGCCGGCGCGCGTGACGACGCCCGCGACATCGAACAGGTTCTTCACCGCGAAGGGCACGCCGGCGAGCGGGCCGACTTTCTTGCCCGCGGCGATATCGGCATCGATCGCGCGCGCCTTGGCACGGGCGCGGTCGGCGGTGACGTCGGTGAACGAATTGAGGATGGTGTCGTGCTGCTTGATGCGCGCGAGAGCTGCATCCGTCGCAGCGAGCGCCGACATGCTGCCGCCTGCAACCGCGGTCGCGATCTCGGAGGCCGTCATCTCTGGCTTGGTGGTCATGGCGATGTCAGGCCGTGAAAATCGGCGCCGGCTCGGTCTCGTCCGGCAGCGCGAATTCGTCGACGAGGCGGCCAAGCCGCAGCGAGACTTCGAGGTTGGCGCGCACCGCGGGCCTCCAGGCCCCCTCGACCGGCAGTGCCAGCGCTTTCGATACGGCGTCGATATAGTCGTCCAGCGGTTCGGCCATCGCTCTCTCGAACAATCAGTGCACTCTTAGTGTATCTGCAACGGCGGATGCGGGATCGCCGTCAGCAGCTCTTTGGTGTAGTCGTCCTGCGGATCGCTCAAGACCTGCTCGGAAGAGCCCTCTTCGACGATCCGACCCGTCCGCATCACAATGACACGATCGCACAACAAGCGCACCACATTCAAATCATGCGAGACGAACAGATAGCTCATACCTAGCCGCGCCTTGAGGTCCTGAAGCAGGTTCAGCACGACGGCCTGCACCGAGACGTCCAGCGCTGCCGTCGGCTCGTCGAGGATGACGAGCTTGGGATGCAGCGCGATGGCACGGGCGATGCCGATTCGGGCTTTCTGGCCGCCGGACAGTTGGTGCGGGAAGCGGTCGAGCAGGTTGTGCGGCAGGCCGGCCATGGTCGCCAGCTCCTCGCAGCGGGCGCGGAGCGCGTCGCGGCCCCTGATGTCGCCGAGCTGCAGAATGGGATCGACGATGGCGCGCGCGGCGGTGAAGCGCGGGTTGAGGCTGTCGGTCGGGTCTTGGAACACCATCTGGATCCGGCTGCGCTGCGGCAGCCGGGCGAAGCTGGCAGGCGCGATGCTGCCGATGTCCTCGCCGTCGAACTGGATCAGGCCAGAGGTCTGGTCCAGCAGGCGCATCACCATCATCGACGTCGTCGATTTGCCGCAGCCGGACTCGCCGACGAGGCCGACGCTCTCGCCAACGCCAATCGAGAAGCTGATGCCGTCGACGGCGCGGAACACGTCCGGCTCCACCGGCGGCTTGCGACCGAACAGTTTTCCGAGCACGGCGGTCGCGCCCTGGCGGGGATACTCTTTCACGAGCTTTTCGATGCGGAGGAGAGGCATCTTCTCCCCGCTTGCACTGGTGTGCTCCCTCTCCCCGTTCTTCACGGGGTCGCGACGAGCTTCGCTCGCGCTGAGAGCGTTGGGGTGAGGGGCTGCTTCCACGACCGCGGTGCTGGGAGAGTCCCCCTCACCCGCCGCACTTCGTGCGTCGGCCTCTCCCCGCACGCGGGGAGAGGCGAAGGACACGCCCTCTTCTTCCGGCAAGAGATCGCGCAAGGACACACCGAGCCGCGGCGTCGCGCGCATCAGCTTCTTGGTGTAGGGGTGCTGGGGGCTTGCGAAGATGTCGGCAGCTTTCGCGGTCTCGACCACGCGACCCTTCTCCATCACCACGACGCGATCGCAATAGGCTGCGGCGAGGCCGAGATCGTGCGTGATCAGGATGGTCGACATCGCGCGGCGTTTTGTAAGCTCGACGATCAGATCCATCACCGCCTTCTGCGTGGTGACGTCCAATCCGGTCGTCGGCTCGTCCGCGATCAGCAGCTGCGGGTTGCAGGCCAGTGCCAGCGCGATGACGACGCGCTGGCACATGCCGCCTGACAGCTCGAACGGATAGGCGTGGTAGCGCTCGCGCGGGCGGGCGATCTTGACCTGCTCCAGCGCCTCGATCGCCTTCTCGCCGTGATCGGCGACCTGAGCCTGCTGCACATGGGTGCGCAAGACGTCCTCGATCTGGTCGCCGACCTTGCGGATCGGATTGAGCGCGGCGCGCGGGTTCTGGAAGATCATCGAGACTTCGCGCCCGCGCAGATCGCGCATCTGGTCCTCGGTCGCGGCCTTGACGTCGATGCCGGAGAACATCACCGAGCCCTCGGCGATCCGCCCCGCGCGGTCGAGGATGCGCATCACCGCATAGGAGGTCACCGATTTGCCGGAGCCGGACTCGCCGACGATCGCCAGCGTCTCACCCTTTGCGACGGCGATATTGACGTGCTGCACCGCCTTCACGATGCCGCGGCGGGTGGTGAATTCGACGGTGAGGTCCTGGACGTCGAGCAGGGGCTGGGCGGTCATGAGGGCCTCCCAAACAAAAATGGCAAAAACAACCCCATGCACAGTAGAACGGGATTGAAATCATTGGAGAATTTCTGCGGCAAACTTGGACCTACGCTAGCCATCACGTCCTCCGCTGGGGATCGACGATGTCGCGCAGGCCGTCGCCGAGAAGGTTGAAGCAGAACACGGCGATCATCAGCGCGAGGCCGGGGAATAGCGCGATCCACCATTCGCCTGAGACCATGAAGCCCGCGCCTTCGGCGACCATGATGCCCCATTCGGCGGTCGGCGGGCGTACGCCGAGACCGATGAAGGACAGACCGGCAGCATTGAGGATGGCGTAGCCCATGGTCAGCGACATCTGCACGATCATGATCGGCATGATGTTGGGCAGGATGTGCACCAAGAGGATGCGGAATTCGCCGTTGCCGGACAGGCGCGCGGCCTGCACGAAGCCGGCGTTGCGGCGGACATTGGCCTCGGCGCGCGCGACGCGGGCATAGAGCGGGAAGTTCACGATGGCGGTGGCGAGGATGATGTTCTGCACGGTGTTGCCGAGCGCGGCGACGATGCCCATCGCCAGCACGAACAGCGGGAAGGCCATGATGGTATCGGCGATGCGGCCGACGATGCGGTCGGTCCAGCCGCCGAAATAGCCGGCCGCGATGCCGGCGAGGCCGCCCATCAGGAACACCAGCGCGACGGAGGCAATCGCGATGAAGGTGTCGAGCCGGCTCGCGACGATGACGCGGCTGAAAATGTCGCGGCCCAACTGATCGGTGCCGAACCAGTGCGCCGCGGACGGCGGCTGCAACGTCGCCGCGGTGTCGGAGGCCAGTGGATCGTAGGGCACCACATAGGGACCGAAGACCGCGGCGGCCAGGATCAGGATCAGCAGCGCAAAGGCAAAGCCCGTGACCTTGTTTTCGCTGAGGACATAGCGCGTCTGTTCGAGGATTGCCGATAGCCCCGAGGTGCGCGCGGGATCGACGGGCTCAATTGTGGGCGCGACCGTGCTCATCGGGTTAGCCCTCCAGCCTGACGCGCGGATCGATCACGCCGTAGAGAATGTCGATGATCAGGTTGAGCAGCACGTACATGACAGCCATGGTCAGCACGAAGCCCTGCACCGGCGCGAAGTCGGACGAGATCAGCGCTTCCACCGCATAGGAACCGATGCCGGGCCAGGCGAACACTTTCTCCACCAGCACGTTGGCGCCCAGAAGGAACGAGAACACCATGCTGAGCGTGGTGATGACGGGCAGCATGGCATTGCGGAAGGCGTAGGTGACGATGACGGTCGACGGCGACAGGCCGCTGGCGCGCGCGGTGCGGACGAACTCGGAGGCGAGCACCGCCAGCATCGAGGCGCGCGTCATGCGCGCGATCGGCGCCAGCGAGAAGATCGCAAGCGTGGTCGCCGGCAGGATCAGCTGGCTCAGCGCCGAGCGGAACGCCTCGACGTCCCGCGCGAGCAGGGTGTCGATCAGATAGAAACCTGTCACCGTCGGCGGCGCGCTGTAGAACACGTCGAGCCGGCCGAGCGGTGCCGGCGACCAGCCGAGCCGGAAATAGAAGACATAGACCAGCACGAGGCCGGTGAAGAACACCGGCAGCGACACGCCGGCCGTGGTCGTGACGCGGCAGAGATGATCGATCCATGATCCCGGCCGCGTCGCCGCCAGCACGCCGAGCGGGATGGCGATCACGACCGAGACCAAGAGGCCGAGCAGCGTCAGCTCGGCGGAGGCCGGCAGGCGATTGCGGATTTCGGTCGCGACCGGCTGGCCCGTGGTCAGCGAGTTGCCGAAATCGCCATGGGCGAGGTCGTTGGTATAGCGGAAGAACTGCTCGATCAGCGGCCGGTCGAGGCCGAGTTTTTTCCGGATCTGCTCGACGGCTTCCTTGGTCGCGGCGGGACCGGCGAAGTACGCCGCGGGATCACCTGGCAGCGCGCGCGTCAACAGGAAGGTCACGATGACGACGCCTATCAGCGAGGGAATCGCGAACATCAGGCGCTTGCCGATCATGGTGAGCATGGCGCGCTCCTTTTGAGTGAACAAAGGGACGCTCTCGCCGCGCACACCGCTGCGCCCCCTCTCCCCTTGTGGGAGAGGGTTGGGGTGAGGGGTCGCCACAAGCGAGGTCGGAGTTCGCGGCTACCCCTCACCCTGCCCCTCTCCCACAAGGGGAGAGGGAATGAGAGAGTAGTGCCCATCTCACTTGAGCAGGCGGTATCGAAAGACGTGGACATGTCGCTCGCGCCAATCATGACTCACCCCTTCGCCATCGCGCGATAATCGAGGCGGCGGTGGAACCAATATTGGTAGCCGCTGATGTTCTTCTGCATCGCGACGTTGACGAAGGGCTGGTACAGCGGGATGCGCGGGATGTCGGCGTAGGCGAGATCGACGAAGCTTTTGACGTCGGCATCGTACGCCGCCTTGTCGCCGGTCGCGGCGGCGGTGCGCGCGCCGTCGATCAGCTTGTCCATCTCCGCCGACTTGTAGCTCATGGTGTTGAAGACGGAATTGTTGCCGTGATAGCACCAGTAGAAGAAGTATTCGGGGTAATCGAGCCAGCCCGAGAACACGTTGGTGAAGAGCGGCATCTCCTTCTTGTTGAGCTCGGTGCGCCAGTTGGCGCCGGGTACCTTGTTGATGGTGGTCTTGATGCCGAGCTGCGCGAGGCTCTCCTGCACCAGCACGCAGAGCGGCTCGTTGACGCCGGCAAAATTGAGGTCGAACGAGATCGTGGTCTCGAAGCCGTTGGCATAGCCGGCCTCAGTGAGCAGCGCCTTCGCCTTCTCCATGTCGGTGTTGTATTTGTGCGGCTGCGGCCAGGCGACTTCGGTCGGCTTGTCTTTGGCAGCGCCGAACATGGGATTGCCGAGGCCGAACAGCACGGCGTCCATGATCTTCTGGTACGGCATCGCGTAGGCGATGGCCTGCCGCACCTTCGGATTGTCGAACGGCGGCTTGGTCACGTTCATGCCGATATACTGGATGCCGTTGGAGAACGGCAGCGACACCACGTTGAGCTTGCCGTTCGCCTTCATCTCCTGGAAATCCCTGAACGGCAGCTCATAGGAGATGTCGGCATCGCCGCGTTCCAAGAGCGCGCGGCGGTTGCCGGCCTGCGGCACCATGCGCCAGATCACCCGCTTGATCTTGGGCAGGGGACCGCCGACCCAATCCTCGTTGCGCTCCATCACCACTTCGGTGCCGGCGGTCCACTTCGTCACCTTGTAGGCGCCGGAGCCCGCGGTCTGCTGCTTGGTGAATTCGAGGCCCCATGGATCCTTCTCGCTGGCGTTCTTCTTCACCAGCTCGGAATTGACGATGCAGGGCACGATCACCGCGAGATCAGGGATCGTCAGTCTGTCCTTCTTCAGGAAATCGACGCGCACGGTGTGGTCGTCGAGCACGACGAACTGCTCGGGCTTGGTCAGCGAGCCCGCACTCATCTGGAAGGTCGGAAAGCCGCCGACGCTGACGGCGCGGTCGAGCGACCATTTCACGTCCTTCGCCGTGACCGGCGCACCGTCGTGGAATTTGGCGTTCTTCTTCAGCTTGAAGGTGACCGACATGTCGTCGATCCTAAAGTCCTCGGCGAGCTCGCCCTTGAACTTGTCGCGGTCGTAATAGGGCACGCCACCGGGACCGCTCTTCATCTCGTGGCTGATCAGGCGGTCGTAGCAATTCCAGGACACCTCATAGCCGGGCACGTTGGTGCCGACGCCGTGGATGTCGAGATTGTTCGGGCCGCCCTCCGAGACGATCAGCAGCGTCTCCGAACGCGCATCTGCCTTGGCCGAGGAGACGACCTGCGGCAAGACCGGAAGCGCCGCGCCGGCGGCCAATCCGGAAACGGACTTGAGGAAATCGCGGCGCTTCATGAAATCGCTCCAACACAAAGTTTTTGGTTGGAACCGGATTCGCAAGGTTCGTGCCAAGGGTGAATGGAAGCTTACACTTCGCGCAAGTCATTGATATATAACGGTAGTAGCGCGATTCAGGCCGCCGCCGGCTTTTGATCAAGCCTTTGAATTGCATACAAAGACACGATTTTGATTACAAAATATGCAGATTTTGTCGGACGCCCGATTTGTCGCCACCTCCCCTTGGAGTCTCGCGTCGGGGCTTTGGTCGAGAGGATCGGGGCTCGCGCATCAAACTCGTCATTGCGAGCGTAGCGAAGCAATCCAAAGTCTTTCCGCGGAGGCAGTCTGGATTGCTTCGCTGCGCTCGCAATGACGGCTGGGCTGTCAGCTCGCCCAGATCAAGTCCTGCAGCTCGACCAGATCCGCCGCCCTGTCCTGCCAGCCCTCGATGCAGATGTGGCTGTTGAGGTCGCTGGCGCGGTGCAGCAGCATCAGGGCCATCAGGCGGCGCTTCAACTCGAAATCCGGCTTCGCATAGCCGAAGCCTTCGAGCAGGCTGCGCACCCTGCCCGGCCGGCCCGCCGCCATGAAGGCGCTGGGGCCGAGCAGATCGTAGTCGCGCCATCCCGCCAGCACGTCGCCGAAATCGAACAGCCCGGCGAGCGCCCACTGGCCGTCATCGCAGGCGAGCAGAAAATTCTCGGGAATGTATTCGCCGATCAGGATCACCGGCGGCGCGTTCATCGGAATGAGCTTTGCGGCGTCGCGCAGGAGATCATCGAGGCCGGCCAGGAATTTCGGCGCGAGGCCGAGACGCTCGTGCCTGGCACGGCACCCCTGCATCTGCTGGCGCATGAAGTCGTCCCAGCGCGGCTCGATGTGCGCGAGCTCTCCGAGCGGCGCGCGCTGCACGGCGGCGATGGTCTCGCCGATCTGGCGCAGCACGCGCTCCTTCTGGTCTTCCGGCAGGCGCGGCCACACCTCCGCGCCGAGCGCGCCGCCAAGGCGCGTGATGATCAGATAGGGCCAGCCGTCGCGCCCCCCTTCGGCGACGATCTCGGGAATCGGTAGATCGAGATGGCCTTTCAGTTGCGCCAGCGAGCCACGCTCGGATACGAATTGCGTACTCAGCAGCGGCGGGAAGATTTTCAGGATCAGCTTGTCGCCGAGCCCCACGACGAGATTGGTGCCGGTCGCGAACACGTGCGGCGCGCTGACATCGAGACCATGGCCGCGCGCGATATCGAGCGCGATTCCCAGCCATTGCGCCGGGTCGGAGCGCCAGGCGCGAAAGCTTTTAGCGTCGGCGAAGTGAGGCAGTTGTTGCGACGGCGTGATGGTCATCTGCATTCGCGTATCGAAAGCAGGGTCAACTTTGGTTGGCTCTGTGCAAGCCAAAGAGGCGGTGCACCTCTCCCGCTTGCGGGAGAGGTCAGCACGTAGTGCCGGGTGAGGGCTTTCTCCTCTAGGTGATTGTCCCGATGCGGAGGCACCCTCTCCCCAACCCTCCCCCGCACGCGGGGGAGGGAAGGCACCTCACGCGCGGTCGCAGCGATGTCTAATCGCGACATTCTACCGCTCGGGACTGGCGCGCTCGAACTGGCGCAGCAGCTTGTTGCCGCGCTCGACGGCGGAATCCAGCGCTGCTTGCGCGCTTTTGTGGCCGGCGAAGGCCTGCTCCAGCTCGTCCTCGATCGCGCCGCGGATCAGCACGAAGGAGCCGAGCCGGACGCCCTTGGAGTTCTCCGTCGGCGGATGCAGTGTGATCTCCTCGAAGGAGATCGCCGAACCAGGATTGCGCTCGTAGAATCCCTGCGACCGCGTCAGCTCAAAGGCGGCGCGGGTAACAGGCAGATAGCCGGTGTTCTGGTGCCAGGCGGCCTGCACGCCCGGCTGCGACAGATAGGCGAAGAACCGCGCCACGCCCTTGTACTCCTCGCGCGGCCGGTCGCGCAGCACCCACAACGTGGCGCCGCCGATGATCGAATTCTGCGGCGCGCCCTTCACGTCGGGCCAGTACGGCATCAAGCCGTAGCCGATCTCGAATTTCGAATTCGCCTTGATGTCGGCCCGCGTCGCCGAGGAGCCGATGAAGATGCCGCATTCGCCTTTCTGGAAACGCGGCTCGGCCGCTTGTCCGCGGCCGCTATAGTCGAACAGTTTTGTCTTTTGCCACTCGCTGAGCTGAGCGATGTGTTTGACGAGAACCGGATTGTTGATGGTCAATTCCGCGTCCAGCCCGGCAAAGCCGTTCGCCCGCGTCGCCAGCGGTAGATTGTGGAAGGCGGAGAAATTTTCGACATGAATCCAGGACGGCCAGGAGGTGGTGAAGCCGCAGACCGCACCGCGTTCGCGCAGGCGCTTGGCCGCTAGTCCCAATTCCGGCCAGGTCTTCGGCGGCGTCTCCGGATCGAGGCCGGCATCGCGGAACATGGTCTTGTTGTAGTACAGGATCGGCGTCGAGGAATTGAACGGGAACGACAACAGGTTGCCGGCCGCATCGGTGTAGTAGCCGGAGACGGCGGGTAGGTAATCGCCGAGCGAGAACGGCTCGCCCTGGTCCCGCATCAGGCTGAACACGGGATAGATCGCACCCTTGGCCGCGGTCATCGTGGCGGTGGCGACCTCGTTGACCTGGACGATGGCAGGCTGGCTGCGCGAGCGGAAGGCGAAGATCGCTGCCGTCACCGTCTCGGTGTAATTGCCCTTGTAAGCAGGCACGATGCGGTAGTCGGACTGCGAGGCGTTGAAGTCGGCGGCGAGCTTGTCGAGCTGCCGGCCGAGCTCGCCGGACATGGCGTGCCATAGCGCAATGTCGGTGGCGGCACGCACTGGCGCGGCCATGGTGACAGCCGCAAGGACGGCGACGACCTGCAAAAAGCGCAATGCTGAAATCACGATGGCTCTTCCCGTGTCGCACGACAAAAGTCGGCTGCCCTGCTTAAGGCGCGGCATTGGCAGTTTCAACCGGGAATGAGCGGCGGCCGCGCCGCACAATCGGCCCAACGCCCGGAGCGGGATGGCCTTCCCTTTACCATTTGCTAGATTGCGTTGAACCTTTTCCTTCCGCCATAAACTCCACCACTGAGGGGTTGAGTGTGCCAGTGTTGAGCCGTGCCGAACTCTCGCGGACCGGGGTGATCTTCGTCGCGCTTCTGCTTGCCGTCTGTACGACGGACGCGGTCGCACGCGAATTTCGCGCCGCCGACACCCAGACCGAGGATTACCCGACCGTCCAGGCGCTGCGCTACATGGGCGCCTTGATCGCCGAGCGCACCGGCGGCCGGCACGAGATCAAGGTGTTCCACTCCCGCCAGCTCGGTGAGGAGAAGGAGACGATCGAGCAGACCCGGGCCGGCGCCATCGACCTCAACCGGACCAACGTCGCCCTGATCGGCAATTTCGTCCCGGCGATGAACGTGCTGGCGATGCCGTTCCTGTTCCGGTCCATCGAGCACATGCAGAAGGTGCTGGACGGGCCGATCGGCAGCGAGATCTTGAACAGCTTCGAGCCCTATGGCTTCGTCGGGCTCGCCTTCTACGATTCCGGCGCGCGGTCGATCTACAACAGCGTCCGGCCCGTGAGGAGCGTCGCGGATCTCAGGGGATTGCGGATCCGGGTACAGCAGTCGGAGTTGATGAGCCAGATGATGCGTGCGCTCGGCGCCGAACCGGTCGAGCTGCCTTACGGGCAGGTGCTCACCGGGCTTGCCAACCACCTGATCGACGGCGCCGAAAACAACTGGCCATCCTTCGTGACGACAGACCATTACAAACTTGCCGGCCACTACGCACTCACCGAGCACACGATGAGCCCGGAAGTGCTGGTGATCTCGCTGAAGGCCTGGAAAAGCCTCTCGGCGGAGGAGCAGACGATCTTCAAGGAGGCCGCGCAGCGCTCCAGCCGGTTCATGCGCGAGAAATGGCGCGACCTCGAGGAGCAGTCGCAGCGCAAGGCCCAGGACGCCGGCGTCACCATCATCAACGACATCGACCGCAAGCCATTCGAGGAGGCGATGGCTCCAATCTATGCCAAGGCCGGGCGCGATCCGGCCGCGGCCGCGCTGATCGAACGCATTCGCAAGGTGGAGTAGAGCCTCTTGGCCGGGCTTGGACACAGCGAGACCACAGACAGGCCGCCCGGCCCGATCGGGCGCCTGCGCGCGCGTCTGGTCGGCGCGCTGCGGGCGGTGCCGATCCGCTGGCGCATCCTCTCGATCGCGGCGCTGAACTCCGCCGTCGTGGTGGTGCTGGTCGCGATGATCTGGAACGGCGCGCAGGTGCTGGGCTCGGCCTGGGACGACGTGCGCCAGGTGCGCGAGTCCGACCGGATCCTGGCACTGCTCGAAAGCGAGACCGGGCGGCTGCAAAACCTGATCCACCGCTATATCAACCAGCCGAGCCCGGACCTGTTCGCCGAGATCCTGCTGCTGCGTGAGGCAGTGCTGGGGACGCTGGCCAACCGCGCCACCAAGGATCCGATGTTGTCGGGCTCGGTCGAGGAGCTCGAGCGCACCACCGACCGCTTCCTCAACGGCTTTGGCGAGCTGCGCAGCGTGCAGGCCACCATCGCCAAGACCTATGAGGAGCAGGTGCAGGGCCCGGCCAAGGACATGGCGGGCCTCTATTCCATCATCGAAGGCGCCACCGGCCATCGCGACGCGCTGATCTGGCCTTCGCTGGGAAAATCCCGCGAAGCCTTCACCGCGATGCTGGTCGCGGCCAATTCCTACTATCTGTCGCTGTCACCGGGCGCGGCCGACGACGCGCGGCGCAACACCGAGACGATCGAGAAGACCATCCCGGTCATGATCGACCTCGCCGACAACGACCTTCAGCGCATGGCCTTGCGGCGGCTCGCGGACCGCACCGCATCCTTGCGCGAAGGCTTTGCAAAACTCTCCGAGCAGCTGGCGAGCCGCACCGATCTGTTGCGCAACACCATCGACGCCAGTCAGGCCGAAGCGATCGGCGCCATCGACGACCTCTCGACCAAGATGCGCCGGCGCGAGCAGAAGGCGCAGGCGACTTTTGATCGCACGCTGGCCGACATTTCCCGCCGCGTGCTGTCGATCGCGGTGATCTTCCTCGGCGTCATCCTCACCGCCGGCGTGATGATCGCACTATCGATCCGCCTGCCGCTCCAGCAGCTGATGGCGGCGATGCGCGCGATCACGCTCGGCGACCTCGACCGCGAGGTGCAGGGCACCAAGGCACGCGACGAGGTCGGCGCCATGGCGCGCGCCGTGGAAGTGTTCCGCGAGAACGCGATCGCCAAGCGCCAGACCGAGGACGAGCTGCGCGCGTCGAAGGAGAAGGCCGAGAGCGCGCTGCTCGAGCTCAACACCGCGCAGCAGAATCTCGATCGACGCCGAGCGGCTCGCCGCGCTCGGCGGCCTCGTTGCCGGCGTCGCCCACGAGGTCAATAACCCGATCGGCATCAGCCTGACCGTCGCGTCGAGCTTTGCCAGACGTAGCGAGATCTTCGAGGCCCAGCTCAAGGGCGACGGGGGCTTGCGCCGCTCGCAGCTCGAGGAGTTCGTGCAGTCCTCGCGCGACGCCTCGCAGCAGCTCGTGGCCAACCTGCAGCGCGCCGGCGAGCTGATCCAGTCGTTCAAGCAGGTCGCGGTCGACCGCTCCCATGCCGAACGGCGGCAGTTCAGCTTAAGCGAAGCCACCGACCAGATCATCGCCAGCCTGCGCCCGGTGCTGAAGCGCTCGCCGATCACGCTTCAGGTCGACGTGCCCGAGGGGCTGCTGCTCGACGGCTATCCCGGCTCCTACGGCCAGATCCTGACCAATCTCTTCCTCAACGCCGCCAACCACGCCTTCGCCGACGGCCGCGCCGGCACGATCGCGATCTCGGCGCGGCCGCGCGGGGCCGACGACATCGAGATCAGCTTCGCCGATGACGGGGCCGGTATGACCCCGGACGTGCAGCGCCAGGCCTTTGACCCTTTCTTTACCACCCGGCGCAATGAAGGTGGCACGGGACTTGGCCTGCATATCGTCTATAACCTCGTCACCCAGCAGCTCGGCGGCCGCATGATGCTGGAATCCAAGCTGGGACAAGGCACTACTTTTCGCATTATCATGCCCCGCATCGCCAAGGGCGCACAAAGCACAGAAAGTGACGGGACTTCTCAATGGCCGAACAGGACGATGTCCTCCACCTGATCGACGACACCGGTACCGCGTCGGAGGATGCCAACGCCCGAAAATGGAAGATCGCCGTCATCGACGACGATCCGGCCGTGCATGACGGCACCCGCTTCGCGCTGTCCGACTACAGCCTCAACGGCCAGAGCCTGGAGATCCTGTCGGCCTATTCGGCGGCGGAAGGTCGCAAGCTGATGGCCGAGCACGGCGACATCGCCGCCGTGCTGCTCGACGTCATCATGGAGACCGACGTCGCCGGCCTCGAGCTCGTCGAATTCATCCGCAACGAGATCAAGAACGAGACCGTCCGCATCATCCTGCGCACCGGCCAGCCCGGCCAGGCGCCGGAGCGGCGCGTGATCGTGCAGTACGACATCAACGACTACAAGGCCAAGACCGAGCTCACCGCCGACAAGCTGTTCACCTCGCTGACCGCCGCGCTGCGCTCCTATCAGCAGCTCGAGCGCATGGTGCAGACGCGGCGCGGGCTCGAGATCATCATCGACGCGGCCTCGACGCTGTACGACTTCAAGTCGATGCAGCGGCTCGCCGAGGGCGTGCTGACCCAGCTCGCCTCGCTGCTCAACGTCGACTGCGCCGGCATCCTGGTCCTGCGCGACAATGGCGGCGTCGACCCCGAGCTCTCGGTGCTCGCCGGCAGCGGCTGCTACAGCCGCTTCATCGGCACCACCTCGTCGAAGGCACTCGACCCCGAATTGCGCGAGATGGTGGAGGCCGCGTTCCAGCGCCGCAAGAACGAATTCGCCGACCACCGCAGCGTGATCTATTTGCGCACCGGAAGCGGCCGCGAGGTGGTGGTGCTGCTGCAGGCCGAGCGCGAGCTGTCGGAGACCGACCGCTCGCTGGTCGAGATCTTCTCCAGCCGGCTCTCGATTGCCTTCGACAACGTGATCCTCTACCAGCAGCTCCAGGACGCCAACACGCAGCTGGAGGACCGTGTCGCCCAGCGCACCCGCGCGCTGATGCAGGCCAACCGCCGCCTGTCCGCGCAATGGCTGCGGCTGCAGCGCGCCAACGGCTTCAAGAACGAGATTTTGGGCACCGTCGCGCACGATCTGAAGAATCCGCTCGGCGTCATCCTCGGCCGCACCGAGATGCTGAAGGAGCTGATCTCGACTGGCGCCTCGCAAAGCGGCGTGGTCGCCCAGGTCGATCACATCCGCGACGCCACCAAGCGGCTGACCACGATGGTCGATCATTTGATCTCGGACGCGATGGCCGATGCCTTCGACATCACCATCCGCCGCGAGCCGGTCGACGTCGCGGGCCTAGTCAAGGAGGTCGCCGAGGCCAACCAGCCGCTCGCCGTCAACAAGCAGCAAACGATCAGCGTCGCCGCGCCGCCCAACATCGTCACCATGTGCGACACCGACCGCATCCGCGAGGCGATCGACAATCTCATCAGCAACGCCATCAAATACTCGCCGATCGGCGGCAAGATCGCCGTGGCCGTGACCCATGAGGGCAGCGAAACCATCGTCCGCGTCAGCGACGAGGGGGCCGGCCTGTCGCCGGAGGATCTCGGCCGCCTGTTCGGCCGGTTCCAGCGGCTGTCGGCAAAGCCGACCGCCGGCGAGAGCTCGACAGGGCTTGGGTTATCCATCGTGAAGCGTATTATCGACATGCATGGCGGCGAGGTGACGGCCGACAGCGACGGGCCCGGCACGGGCTCGACCTTCACCATCACGCTTCCCGCGACTGAAATGCCGTGATCTCAAGACCATGACCCAAAGCCAGCACATCATGATCGTCGACGACGAGGCCCCGGCCCGGGAGATGGTCGGCGATTATCTCAAGATGCACGGCTTCACCGTGACGCTGTGCGACGGCGGCAAGTCCTTGCGCGCCGCGATCCAGGGCCGCATGCCCGACCTCGTCGTGCTCGATCTCAACATGCCCGAGGAAGATGGGCTCTCGATCATCCGCGACCTCAAGAGCCGCATCAACGTGCCCGTGATCATGCTGACGGCGACCGCGAGCCCGATCGACCGCGTCGTCGGGCTCGAGCTCGGCGCCGATGATTACGTGGCAAAGCCCTGCGAGCTGCGCGAGCTGATGGCGCGCATCCGCTCTGTGCTGCGGCGGAGCGGGCCGGCCAAGGCTGCTGCGCCGGACGCCGGCGCTGCGAAATCCGACAAGGATCAATTGGTGCGCTTCGGCACCAAATGGCTCGATCTCGAAGCGCAGGCCTTGCGCGACGACGAGGGCAACGAGCATCCGCTGACCGCGTCCGAGTTCGGTCTGCTCAAGGTGTTCGCCGCCAATCCGAAGCGCGTGCTGTCGCGCGAGCGCCTGCTGGAGCTCGCCAATGCGCGCGACGCCGAAGCCTTCGACCGCGCCGTCGACCTCCGCATCATGCGCATCCGCCGCAAGATCGAGCCCGATCCCGCCAAGCCCGCCGTGATCCGCACCATCCGCGGCGGCGGCTATCTGTTCTCGCCGGCCGGCGAGAAGGCGTAGGGCGGCATCCCCCGCGGGGTCGTCCCGGCGAAGGCCGGGACCCATTACCCCAACAGGCTCTGGGCGCGTGGGCTGATAACCACGAGTCTTCGCCAAACCCAATCCTGTGGCTATGGGTCCTGGCTTTCGCCAGGACGACGCTTGAGGCGGCAGCGAACGCAACACCCCCAAATTCGTTCCTCACTCCGCCAATCCCCACCCCCGTATTTCCCGTACATTGAAATTCCACGCTTTTTTGCTCCGAATGTTTCGTCACACCCCTTTCGACGAAACAATTTGGCAGCGCACGAAACCATTTTCCGCTTTTCGTGCAGACGTCCCGAAACGTTGGCTGATTAACACTTTCCCTCAAGGAAACGCCGCTCGGTCGCGGCGCTACGGGGAGCTAGTTTCATGCCGAACGTCATTGCCATCAACGCCCAGGCCAGCCAAAGCATCATTGCCGTTCAGGCGACTTCGGACGACATGCTTCTCGAAAGCATTGCCGGCGGCAACCGGACGGCCATGCATATCCTCTATTGCAGGCACAATGTGCGGGTTTACCGTTTCATCCTGCGCATCGTGCGCGATGCCACCACGGCGGAAGACCTCGTCAGCCAAGTGTTTTTGGACGTGTGGCGGACCGCCGGCCAATTCCAGGGCCGCTCGCAGGTCTCGACCTGGCTGCTCTCGATCGCCCGCTTCAAGGCGCTGACAGCGATGCGCCAGCGCCGTTTCGAGGACATCGACCAGGAGGATGTGCGTCAGATCCCCGACGATTCCGACACGCCGGAGACCTCGCTCGACCGCAGCGACACCAGCGCCATCCTGCGCGCCTGCGTGCAGAAGCTGTCGCCTGCGCATCGCGAGATCATCAACCTCGTCTATTACCATGAGAAGTCGGTGGAGGAGGTCGGCCAGATCATCGGCATCCCCCAGAGCACGGTGAAAACGCGGATGTTTTACGCCCGCAAGCAACTGGCCGATTTGCTTAAGGGCGCCGGCGTCGATCGCTTCGCCGCCTAAACTCAACGGATTCAATGGGATAGGGCCGCGCCTTTGGCTCTGTCCCCGGACACGGAAGTGTTACCGCCGACGAAACAATTGAAACAAAGCACAACATCAGGCGGAAAAACTTCCCTCCTATAAAGCTCACATACGGTTTTGGTTAAACCTCCCAAGGACCTCCAACGACCCGGACGGGATGCCCCCCTCCGGGTCGTTTTGTGTTTGCCGGAAGGTGCGGCGGCAGGCTCCCGCCTCTCCCGCGTGCGGGAGAGGCCGACCGCGCCCCGGGCGATGCGAAGCATCGTCCCGCGTGCGGCGGGTGAGGGTTTTTCCATCTTGGGGAGTGTCCCGTTGCGGAGACACCCTCTCCCCAACCCTCCCCCCGTTGTCGCCGACGCAATTGCCCTACAAAGACAGCGGCTTCGTCACGAGCGCGTGACGGCGCGTAACGATCCACGCATCCATCCCGAACAGCCCTCGTGACTTCCTCCACGAGTGCCCGATGCTCGAACTTCTCTTCGCCGTCCTTGCCGGCATCCTCACCATCGCCGCGCCGTGCACGCTGCCGATGCTGCCGATTCTGCTCGGCGCCTCGATCGGGCGCGCGGGGCACTTGCGGCCGGCGATGATCGCGCTCGGCTTCGTCATGTCGTTCTCGGCGACCGCGCTGCTGCTCGGTGCGATCACGCGGCTGTTCGATTTCGATCCGAACGTGCTGCGCGAGGCGGCGTCGATCCTGCTGCTCGGCTTCGGCCTGTTGATGCTGTGGCCGGCGCCGTTCGAATGGCTGTCGATCCGGCTCAATGGCTGGCTCGACCTCGGCAATTCCAGCGCCACCCAGCGCGAGGGCGCGCTGGGCGGGCTCGTGCTCGGCACCACGCTCGGCCTGGTCTGGACGCCCTGCGCCGGCCCCGTGCTCGGCTCGATCCTGACGCTGGTTGCGACCTCGAAGAACTTGGCCTGGGCCGGCACGCTGCTGGTCGCCTACGCCATCGGCGCGGCGATCCCGATGCTCGCGATCGCCTATGGCGGCCAGGCCGCGACCACGCGGGTGCGCAGCCTCGCCCGCATCTCGCCGCGGCTGCAGCAGGGTTTTGGAATCGTTGTGATCGCCTTCGCGGTCGCCGCCTATTTCCAATACGACACGCTGTTCGTGGCGTGGCTCACCGGCTTCTATCCCACCGGCCAGATCGGCCTGTGATCATCGCGCATCTCGACCGGAGGACTCGTCCATGACTTTCAAATTGCTCACCGTGGCCGCCGCCCTGATCGGCATGGCCGGATCAGGCGCCGTCATCCCCGGCATCTGCGACGAGGCCGCGCGCGCCGCCGCCATCGTCACCGCCGCCGCGAGCCAGCAGACCGCGCCCGACTTCACCGGCATCAACAACTGGTTCAACTCGAAACCGCTGAGCATGGCCGACCTGCGCGGCAAGGTCGTGCTGGTCGACTTCTGGACCTATGGCTGCGTCAACTGCGTCAATACACTGCCGCACGTCACCGACCTCTACGCCAAGTACAAGGACAAAGGTCTCGTCGTGGTCGGCGTGCACACGCCGGAATTCCCGTTCGAGCGTTCCGCCTCCAATTTGCAGGCTGCACTGAAACGCCACGGCATCACCTATCCGGTGGCGCAGGACAATGCTTCCAAAACCTGGAACGCCTACCGCAATCGATATTGGCCGGCGCAGTATATCATCGACCAGACCGGCAAGATCGTGTTCCAGCACGAAGGTGAAGGCAGCTACGACCAGATCGACGGTACGGTGGCGCGGCTCCTGAACGTGAACAGCTGATGCCGCGCCGACATCGCGCGGCCGGATTTATCTGTCGTCCTTGTTGCTTGACTCCACGGACCCGTCCGTGGAGTTTCGCATCGACGAAATCAGCCGCCCGTGATGGACGACGCGACCACCAGCAACGACATCCGCCTTCGTGAAGGCTCCTCGATCGCGCAGCGGCTGATCATGGCCGGCTCTGCGGCCGCGGTTGCGCTGTGCTTCACGCCCGGCCTGTTCACGCACGACACACTGGAAGAGATCATCTCGGTGGCCGCTCTCCTCCTGGGCGCGGCATTCGTCTGCGGCATCATGCTGGCGCCGGCGGTGGTGTGGATCATCACCCCGAACGAGATCCTGATCGGGCAACAGCGTCCCTTCGGAAAGCTCCGCACGCGGGTCGTCGCCAAGGACGACGTCAGGGAATTGCAGGTTCCCGGCAGCAAGCGGGCGAAAGCCCGTTTCCAGCTGGCCTTCACGCTGGCCTCCGGGGAACGCTTGACGTCCCCGCCGATCTCCGACGTCACGCATGTGCGCGACACCGTCGCCCGGATCGCCGCGCAATTCGGCGTTCCCAACGTCGAGGCACCTCGCAATCCGCTCGATGCCAGCAATCCCGAGATGCATCTCGGCGAACCTCTCGAGCCGTTTCCCACGCGCGACATCCGCATCGTTGCATTGATCGCCGTCGCACTGTGCGCCGTTCCCTACGCCTACAAGCTCTGGCGCGGCCTGCCGCCCGGCCCGATCGACATCATGCTGCTGCCGGTTGGCGCGATCGCCGCGTTCGCCGTGCACAGATATGCCAACCTCGTGACCGGCGCCTTCTGGATCATCCGGCAAGGGGACATTCGCATCGAACGCCTGTGGGGCGACGGCACGCCGCGCGCCGACCATATCGCGGGGCACGACGTGAAGACGATCACGGTCGAGCGCCGCGGCCGGTCCGAGGACGAGCATTGCATCGTGGTGATCCGGCTGCACTCCGGACGGCGCTTTCGCAGCCCCCGCATCGGATCGCGGCTCGAGGCCCGCGCCGTAGGCGCAGAAATCGTCCGGCGGCTCGGGATCGCGGCGGAGAGCAACCGGATCTGATTGGCGTCTAGCGCCAATTGTCGAAGTTGATCTCACCGCGAGTTTGCTCCGCCTCTCCCGCTTGCGGGAGAGGCCGACGCGTCCCGGGCGATGCGCAGCATCGTCCCGCGCGCGGCGGGTGAGGGCTCTCTCCTCTTGGGGAATCCCACCGCGGCGACACCCTCTCCCCAGCCCTCCCCGCAAGCGTGGGAGGGAGCGCACCGAGCCAGGGCGCCACGATCACTGCTTTTCGCGCCATCCCCTGTTTGTGGCATTGCCCGGCGCGTCAAAAAACCAAAGCATTGCCGTGACATATCAGGGCGGCGCGCCATCAACTTGCCATGAACTTGCCCCTCAGGTTTGATGGTGCTGAATGATTTGCGCTGTGGCAGCGGGGAGAGCTTTACATGACGGATTTTCGTCGCCTGACCGGGATGCTCGTGGCTGCGATCGGCCTGATCCTGTCGACGCCGCAAGCCTTCGCCCAGCAGCCTGACCGCGGCGACGAGCCGGGCCTGATCGCCGACGACGCCTACCAGCTCGATCCGGAATGGCAGAAGCAGGTGGTCTACTTCCGCACCACCGAGGCGCCCGGCACCATCATCATCTCGACTGCCGAACGTCACCTTTACCTGGTGCAGCCCGGCGGGCGCGCGATCCGCTACGGCATCGGCGTCGGCCGCGACGGTTTTCAGTGGCAGGGGCTGGTGAACATCACCAACAAGAAGGAGTGGCCGGACTGGACGCCGCCGCCGGAGATGATCCAGCGCCAGCCCTATCTGCCGCGCTTCATGGCCGGCGGCCCCGGCAATCCGTTAGGAGCCCGCGCCATGTATCTCGGCACGACCGTCTACCGCATCCACGGCACCAACCGTCCTGACACGATCGGCACCAAGGTGTCCTCGGGCTGCTTCCGTCTCGTCAACAATGACGTCGCCGATCTCTACGATCGGGTCCCGGTCGGGACCAAGGTCGTCATCCGGCAGAAGCCCGAACTCTAATCTTCCTCGCCTTCGCGAATATTCCATTTCCCGATTTTTCGAGAGAGCAACATGATGCGCACTTTTCGAGGCGGCCTGCTGATCGGGCTCGCGGTCGCCGTGCTGGTCGCCGTTCTGGCCATCGTCTATGAATTCTACGACACCCGCACGCTGAAGCGCACCGTGCGCCGCGGCGAGGTGCTGTGCGGCGTCAACAAGGGCCTGCCCGGCTTCTCGATCCCCGACGACAAGGGCAACTGGACCGGATTCGACGTCGATTTCTGCCGCGCGGTGGCCGCGGCGATCTTCAACGATCCGGCCAAGGCGAAGTTCGTCGCACTCGACGCCAGCGAGCGCTTCAAGGAATTGCAGAGCCGCAAGGTCGACATCCTCTCGCGCAACTCGACCTGGAGCATGGCGCGCGAGCTCGACTACGATCTCTATTTCCCGGCGGTCGCCTATTATGACGGCGCAGGTTTCATGCTGCCGCGTTCGCGCAACAAGGAGACCTCGCTGGACCTGACCGGCAGCAAGGTCTGCGTCCAGTCCGGCACTACGACGGCACTCAACGTCGCCGATTACTTCCGTGCCAACAACATGAAGTATGACGAGGTGAAGTTCGACAAGCTCGACGACGTCGTGAAAGCCTACGACACCGGCAAGTGCGACACGCTGAGCGCCGACGTTTCCCAGCTCTATGCGCTGCGGCTGAACCTCGCAAAACCCGGCGACCAAATGATCCTGCCGGACATGATCTCCAAGGAGCCACTCGCCCCCGTCGTGCGCCAGCGCGACGACGACTGGATGATGATCGTGAAGTGGACGCTGTATGCGATGATCAACGCCGAGGAGCTCGGCGTCACCTCGGAGAACATCGACGAGGCCCTGAAGTCGAAGAAGCCGGAAGTGATGCGCCTCGTCGGCACCGAGGGCAATTACGGCGAACAGCTCGGCCTCACCAAGGACTGGGCCGTCCGCATCATCCGCCACGTCGGCAATTACGGCGAGATGTACGAGCGCAACATCGGCGAGAAGTCGAAGCTGAAGATCCCGCGCGGCATGAACCAGCTGTGGAATGCCGGCGGCGTGCAGTACGCACCGCCGATGCGGTAGGCGGCGGTCTCGCCGCCGTCATTGCGAGCGAAGCGAAGCAATCCAGACTACCTCCGCGGTGACGGACTGGATTGCTTCATCGCCAGCGCAAAATTGCTTCGCAATTTTGTCGCAGGCTCCTCGCAATGACGGGCTTGGGGCAGGCGCTCTCCACACTCTCAACTGTCATCGCCCGGCTTGACCGGGCGATCCAGTATTCCGAGACGCCAATCGTATGCGGAGAAGCCGCGGCGTACTGGATCGCCCGCCTTCGCGGGCGATGACAGCGGAGAACGAGGCGGCTGCCCCGCCTCAATACCCCCGCGCCCGCGCCAGCTGCTCGGTGTGATAGTTGGCGTCGCCGAACAATTCCTCGCACACGCGCGCGCGCTTCATGAAGAAGCCGATGTCGAACTGGTCGGTCATGCCCATGCCGCCGTGCATCTGTACGCCTTCCTGCACTGCGCGCGTCGCGGTGGTGCCGGCGCGGGCTTTTGCCACAGCGACGCTCGATGCAGCCTTGGTGACATCAGCATCCAGCGCCTGGAGTGCCTTCATCACGGCGGCACGGGTGATCTCGATGTCGACATAGAGCTCGGCGGCGCGGTGCTGCAGCGCCTGGAATTCGCCGATCAGCTTGCCGAATTGCTTGCGGCTCTTCAGGTACTCGACGGTGCGGCCAAACACCTCGTCGCTGAGGCCGACCATTTCGGCAGCCACCGCGCCCCGGCCGATGTCGAGCACGCCATCGAGCAGGCTTGCGCCCTGATCGAGCTCGCCGAGCACGCTGTCGGCATTGACCTCGACATTGGCGAATTCGATCCGCGCCGCGTTGTGCGCATCGACCATGATGGTGCGCTCGACCGCGATGCCCTTCGCCTTGGGGTCGACCAGGAACAGCGTCAGGCCTTCACGCTCGCCGGCAGCACCCGCGGTGCGCGCGGCGACGATGAGCAGATCGGCGACGTGGCCGTCGATAACCAGCGCCTTGGCGCCGGAGAGCTTGAAGCCGTTGCCGGCGCGCACGGCCTGCAAGTTCGTCTGGAGCGGGCGATGCTTTGCGCCCTCGTCGATCGCGAGCGTCGCAAGCAGCGAGCCGCTCGCGATCTTCGGCAGATATTCCGATTTCTGCGCCGCGTTGCCGCCACGGTTCAGCGCGGAGGCCCCGACCACGCTGGTGGCGAGGAAGGGCGAGGGCATCAAGGAGCGGCCGATCTCCTCCATGACAACACCGGCTTCGACGTGGCCGAGACCAGAGCCGCCGAACTCTTCCGGCACCAGCAGGCCGGCAAAGCCCATCTCGGCGAAGGAATGCCAAAACTCCTTGGAGAAGCCGGTGGGATCCTTGCTGTCGCGCAAGTGACGCAGGTGCGACACCGGCGCCTTGTCGCTGATCAGCCCGCGCGCGCTGTCGCGGAGCATCGATTGTTCTTCAGTGAGGACGAGGGCCATGTTCTTGTTTCCGAATTCGAAATCTATCTATGTTTGTCATTCCGGGATGGCCCGAAGGGCCAGGCCCGGAATCCATCAGGCGGCACGTAGGCCGCGAGATGGATTCTCAGATGCGCAATTGCCCATCGTAGCTCGCGCGTTGCGCGCCCCGGAATGACGCGTGGTGACAGTGTGCCTCACGCCCCCGGCAGATCCAGGATGCGCTTGGCGACGATGCCGAGCATGACCTCGGACGTGCCGCCTTCGATCGAGTTGGCCTTGGTGCGCAACCAGGCGCGCGGGCGGGCGCCCTGCTTGGAGCGCTCGCTCTCCCATTCCAGCGCATCGACGCCGCCGGCCGACATCAAGATCTCGTAGCGGCGCTTGTTGAGCTCGGTGCCGTAGTACTTCATCGCGGAGGAGAATGCCGGATGCGCTTGCCCCGCCTTGGCGAGATCGACCGCACGCTCGGCACAGGCCGCAAGCGCAGCCTCATCCACATCGAAGCGCGCAATCTGGCCACGCAGCATGGCATCGTCGAGCCGCCCCAGCGCATCGGTGCCGACCGAATCCGCCGCGATCTGGCCGAGCGGACGGCCGACGCCGCGCTCGCCCATGCCCGAGATCATCGCGCGCTCGTGCTGGAGCAGATACTTTGCGACGTCCCAGCCGCGGTTGACGGTGCCGACCACATGCGACTTCGGCACGCGGACGCCGTCGAAAAAGGTTTCGCAGAACGGCGAGTAGCCGGAGATCAACAGGATCGGCTTGGTCGAGACGCCCTTCGAGGTCATGTCGAACAGAATGAAACTGATGCCGTCGTGCTTCTTGGCAGTGGGATCGGTGCGGACCAGGCAGAAGATCCAGTCGGCGTAATTGGCATAGGACGTCCAGATCTTCTGGCCGGTGATGATGAAGTCGTCGCCGTCGCTCTCGGCACGGGTCTGCAGCGAGGCGAGATCGGAACCGGCATTCGGCTCGGAATAGCCCTGGCACCAGCGAATCTCGCCCGCGGCGATCTTCGGCAGATGTTCCTTCTTCTGCGCCTCATTGCCGTATTTCAGCAGCGCCGGCCCGAGCATCCAGATGCCGAAGCTCGACAGCGGCGGACGCGCGCCGATTCTGGCCATCTCCGCGCGCAGCACCTTGTGCTCGGCAGCACTGAGGCCACCGCCGCCATACTCCTTCGGCCAATCAGGCACCGTCCAGCCCTTGTCGCGCATGCGTTCGAACCAGATGCGCTGCGGCTCGGACGAGAATTTTGCGTTGCGCCCGCCCCAGAACACATCGGCGTCCGACGTCGCGGGCTTGCGCATCTCCGGCGGGCAATTGGCTTCCAGCCAGGCGCGCGTCTCGTTGCGGAATGTTTCGAGATCGGCAGTCTCAGAATCTGTCATGGGTCGTTTCCATCAATCAAAATCGACTTGTTTGCGCCGACTCTGAGCCATCGCCTCGTGGAATTCAACCACTTCCGCAGCCCGCATTCGGCTATAGTCGCCGCCACGGCGAGCCTTGAAAACAAAGAGGAAACAACAATGCGCCTAAAGCTTCTTTCGCCTGGCGAAATGAACGAGAGCCAGCGCCAGACCTATGACGAGTCGATTGCCGGCAAGCGCGGCAAACCGCCGGCGCCGATGATGGCCTGGCTCAACAGCCCGGAGATGGCGCGTCACGCCACGCGGCTCGGCGAAGTGCTGCGCTTCGACACGATCTTCCCGGCCAAGCTCTCGGAGATCGCGATCCTGGTCACGGCGCGGCACTGGACCGCGCATTACGAATGGTATGCGCATAAGCGCCTGGCGCTTGCGGGCGGCATGAAGCTTGAGATCATCGAGGCGATCCGCGACCGCCGCACGCCTGAGTTTGACGATCCCAAGGGCAAGATGATCTACGACGTCGCGAAATCGCTGCATGAGGGCCACAGCGTCGAGAAGGGCCTCTATGATGCGGCGGTCAAGCTGCTCAGCGAACGCGGCGTCGTCGAGATCATCGGGCTGTGCGGCTATTACACGCTGGTGTCGATGACGCTGAACACGTTCGAGTTTGGCCTGCCGGAGGGCGAGGTCTCGGAGCTGGCTTAGTTTCCCATTCGGAAACGAAGAGTTTCAGGGTGAGCCGGTAGCACTGTCCCGAGGCTCGCCTTATGTGGAGTCCATCAACGGAGCAGCCACATGTCGCAGAACCAAGCCGTCGCCGCCGGCACCAGGATCGGCCACGTTCACCTCAAGGTCGCCGATCTCGATCGTGCGCTCGGCTTCTATTGCGGCGTGCTCGGCTTCGAGCTGATGCAACGCATGGGCTCCGGCGCGGCCTTCATCTCAGCCGGCGGCTATCATCACCACATCGGGCTCAACACCTGGGAGAGCAAGGGCGGCTCGCCGCCGCCGCCGGGCACGACTGGGCTCTATCACACCGCGATCCTGTATCCGACCAGGCCGGCGCTGGCGGATGCGCTGCACCGGGTGCTCACGGCCGGCATTGCGCTGGATGGTGCCAGCGACCACGGCGTCAGCGAGGCGCTGTATTTGCGCGACCCCGACCAGAACGGCGTCGAGCTGTATTGGGACAAGCCGAGGGAGCAATGGCCGTTCGGGCCGGACGGGAAGCTCGCGATGTTCACGAAACGGCTGGACGTGGATGCGCTGCTGCGGCAGCGCCAAACGTGATGCCGTAGGGTGGGTTAGGCAAAGCCGTAACCCACCAACTTCGCTCCGCATTCGCTGAAGCATGGTGGGTTACGCCTCCGGCTAACCCACCCTACGAGGCTGTGACTCTTTTCCGTATCGAGCGTCAGGCGGATATGATTCTCTAAGCAGATTGATTTGCTGGAGAGAATGATGGCGGACGACGGACTTTTTGGCGAATTGCCGGAACAGTCGGCGCCATGCACCGAAGTGGTGCCGCGGGGCGCACCTCGGCTGCGCGAGCCTGTGCGCGATCAGGTCGAATTGCGAGCGGTCGATATCGATAGCCTGATCGGGCAGGATCATCCGGTGCGGGTGATCTGGGCTTATGTCGAAGGGCTCGACTTGAGCGAGTTGGAAGATCGCGTCAAGGCGCGGGAGAACAGGCCGGGTTATCCGGCGCCATCGCCACGGTTGCTGCTGGCGCTTTGGCTGTACGCCACGAGCGATGGCGTTGGCAGCGCGCGGGCGCTGGACCGGCTCTGCGACAGTCACGACGTCTACCGCTGGCTCTGCGGCGGCGTGTCTTTGAACCATCATACGCTGTCGGACTTCCGGGTCGGCTGTGCCGACTTGCTCGACCGTTTGCTGGTCGAACATCTGGTGGCCCTGAACGAGGCAGGGTTGGTTGATCTGGAGAAGCTGACCCAGGACGGGGTGCGGATACGGGCGAGTGCGGGAACTGGATCGTTCCGGCGGGAGGCGACGCTGGATCGGCAGATGGCACAGGCCGGGGCCGTGGTGGAAGAGCTCAAGCGCGAGGTCGATGCGGATCCGGAAGCCAGCAATCGGCGTATCCGGGCCGCTAAGGAGCGCGCGGCGCGGGAACGCAGCGAGCGGGTGCAGGCCGCGCAAGCGGCGCTGGCTGAGATCAAGCGCAAGCGAAAACAGCTCGATGACAAGGGCGGCAACGGCAAAAAAGCCAAAAGAGCCACGGGCCTCTACCACCGACCCGCAGGCACGGGTGATGAAGATGGCGGATGCCGGCTTCCGTCCGGCCTACAATGTGCAGGTGGCTAGCGCGGCCGGCGAACTGATCGTGGTCGCGATCGATGTCGACAACAGCGGCTCAGATCGCGGCTTGATGCGACCGATGCTGGAGCGAACGCGCGCTCGGCTGAAGCGCTTGCCACGCCGCTACCTCGCCGATGGCGGGTTTTGCAGTGGCGAGGACATCGAATGGGCGCATGGCGAAGGTATCGAGGTTTACTGTCCTCCTCCCAAATCCAGGAGCGGTGTCGATCCCTTTTTACCCCGGAGCAACGACGGTCCTGGCGTAGCGGCCTGGCGTGCTCGCATGGCCAGCGAAGCCGGCAAGGCACAGTACCAAGCCCGCACAATCTGCGAATGCATCCATGCCCGATGGCGGAACTGGGACCTCAGGCAATTAACCGTGCGCGGTATCGCGAAGGTCCGTGCCGTTGTGCTCTGGTACGCCCTCACCAACAACATCCTGCAGGGACACCGTCTCGTAAAGGCATAGACCGCAGCAGCATACCGACGGCCTGACGCCGCCGGCTTCGACCTCAAGGGACGCTAACGCCCCTTGAGGTTCATGCCGAAACAAACGAATTGGCTCACAGGCTCTACGCAGTCTTCGCGCGGCTACCACGCACCATGATCAGCGCTGCTGCCGCCACCTCCAGCGCGATGCAGAGATAGAACGGCAGCGCGTACCCTCCGGAGAGATCGCGCAGGAAGCCGACGACGCCCGGGCCGAACGCATAGGTCACCTGATTGATCGCGGTGTTGAGGCTGATCAGCACGCCGAACGAGGCGGAATCGAACTCCTGCTGCACGATCAGCGACGGCAGCGTGATGAGGTTGCCGACGGAGAAGCCGAACACCGCGCAGGCCGCTATCAGCACATAGTCGTTGTGCAGGTTGATGACGACACACAACGCCGCGGCCTGGCTGAGGAACGATAGCGCCGAGGCCAGCCGCTGGTTGAGGCGGTCGATCACCAGCGAGAACAGCACGCGGCCGACCACGGCCATCGCCGTCAGCACGGCGACGGCGACAGCCGCGCGCTCGCGGCCGATCACGGGATCGAGGAACGAGATCAGGTGCACGATGAAGCCGACCTGCGCGAACAGCACCAGCGCGAAGGCAATCGTCACCGAGAGGAAGCCGACGTCACGCAGCGCCTGCGCGCGGATCTGCGTCGACGATTGCAGCTTCGGCTTCGCCGCCGCATGCCAGCCGTGAAGATCGGGCGAGCGGCCGACGAGAACGAGAATCACCGGCAGGAGCAGCACCAGCATGGCGCCGGCAGTGGCGTACATCGCGCTGGCGAAGCCGACATGGCCGATCAACGCCACCAGCAGCGGCACGCCGACGATGCCGCCAAAACTGGCACCGTTCAGCGCGAGGCTGATCGCCATGCCGCGCTTGGCATCGAACCACAGGCTGATCGTGTTGGTGATCATGGCGAGACTGGTGCCGGCCCAGCCGAAGGCGAGCACCGCATTGGCGAGATAGAGCTGCCAGGGTTCGCGCACCGCGCCGATCGTGATAGCGGCCGCTGCCATCGCCAGCGTGCCCGCGATCAGGCAGAGCCGCGGACCGTAATTGTGGACGGCCTCGCCGACGAAGACGACCAGCAGCGCGCCGAACAGGTAGAAGAAGGTCGTGCCCGACGAGATCAGTGAGGCCGACCAGCCGTGCGCGCGTTGGAGCTCGGCGACATAGACGCTCTGGCCATAGAAGCCGAGTCCCCAGCCGAAGGTCGCGAGCAGGAAGCAGACCGCGACGATACGCCAGCCTTCGTAGCGGAGGGTGGATTCGTCGATCGCCGGAGTCCGAGGGTTGTCGAGCATGCTACCTACTCCGTCATGCCCGGGCTTGTCCCGGGCATCCACGTTCTTCGATCCGCGCGCCTAAGACGTGGATGGCCGGGACAAGCCCGGCCATGACGCATCTAATAAATCCCATCCGAAAATCACTTCGACGGCGATCGAAGCATCAACGCTGCTGACAGCCTCCTGCCAACTCAGATCGCATCCGGGAACTCGCCCATCGCAGCGTCCAGACGCGCCTTGCGGCGACGCGCCCAGGACGCCAGCGACAGCACGGCGAGGCCGAGCACCACCGGCGGGAACACCACCATGTTCACCGCGGACCAGCCGTAATTGGCGAGCAGCTGGCCGGAGGAGAACGAGCCGATCGCCATCATCCCGAACACCAGGAAATCGTTGAACGCCTGCACCTTGTTGCGCTCCTGCGGACGGTGTGTCTCCAGCACCAGCGCGGAGGCGCCGATGAAGGAGAAATTCCAGCCGACGCCGAGCACGATCAGCGTCGCCCAGAAATGCATTGCTGTGATCCCGGAAAGCCCGATGCCGGCGGCGCCTGCCTCCAGCAGCAGACCGGCAGCGACCACCTTCGGAGCACCGAAGCGCGCGATCAGCGCACCCGTGAAGAAGCTCGGCCCGTACATGGCGACGATGTGCCATTGAATGCCGAAATTGGAATCGGACACGCTGAGGCCGCAGATCTTCATGGCGAGCGGCGCCGAGGTCATCACCAGGTTCATCATGGGATAGGCGATGACGCCGCACAAAGCGGCCGCGATGAAGCGCGGCTGGGTCACGATGTCGAGCAGCGGCCGTCCGCCATGCAGATCGGCCGCCGCGGGCTTGGGCATGTCGACGCCGGCGACGATGCCCATCGCGACCAGCGCCACCGCCGCCTGCACCAGGAAGCTGAAGGCGAACAGATAAGGCTGCCAGACGTCCATGGTCCACTGCACGAGCTGCGGACCGAGCACGCCGGCGAACACGCCGCCCGCCATCACCCAGGACACCGCCTTGGGCCGGTACGCCGCGCTGGCGCCGTCGGCGGCGGCGAAGCGATAGGATTGCGCCACCGCGCCATAGAGGCCGCCGAGGAAGGTCGCGATGCAGAACAGCGCGAAGGAGGCGTGCAGGATCGCGAAACAGCCGGTGAGGCCGGTGAGCGTGCCGAGGCCCGTGCCGATGACGAAGGCGGCGCGTCGACCGAAGCGGCGCGAGATCGCGCCGGTCGGCAGCGTGCCGGCGGCGAGCCCGAGCACGTACATCGACAGCGGCACGGTCGCGAGCGACATGTCGGGCGCGAGCGTGGCGCCGACGATCGAGCCGGTGGCGAAGATCACCGCCGAATTGGCGCCGGTCAGCGCCTGCGCGGCGGCAAGGCGCACCACATTGGCACGCGCGCGCGTGTCGTCAGCGATTTCGGCAGTCGCGGTCACATCTAACATCGGTATTTCCGCCCCAAAGGGCTCTCGTTGATTCCCGGCACTATGGAGGGCGCTGATGGGCGGACAACCGGCGCAAACGGACGCGGGCCATGCCTCTGACGCAATCGGACGGATGATAGCGGGCCGCGCCCTTGACGGCTTGCGCTCGATCAAATCCTATCCGCCGCGATCTTCCTGGAGTTTTGCTCATGACCGTCGACGACAGGCCTACGCTCAGCGCTCCCGACGACGATCCCTGGCTGTGGCTGGAGGAGATCGAGGGCACGCAGGCGCTCGATTTCGTCGAGCGGCAGAATGAATTGACGCTCAAAGCGTTCGGCGGCAAAGCCTTCGAGCACGACCGCGACATCCTCGCGGCGATCTACGATCGGCCCGACAACATTCCCTATGTCAGCCGGCGCGGCAGCGATCTGCACAATCTCTGGAAGGACGCCACCAATCCGCGCGGCCTGTGGCGACGGACGACGCTGGCGGAGTTTCGCAAAGCCAATCCGGCGTGGGAGACCATGCTGGATATCGACCAGCTTGCGGCGGGCGAAGGCGAGGACTGGCTGCTGAGCCAGATCGTCACGATGCCGGGACACTCGCGGGCGATACTGAGCCTGTCGCGCGGCGGCAGTGATGCCGTGACGTTGCGCGAGTTCGACATGGACACCAGGAGCTTCGTGGCCGGCGGGTTCACGCTGCCGGAAGCGAAGGGCGGCGTGGATTGGCTCGATGCGGACACGCTGCTGCTGTCGAGCGCCCATGGCGAAGGCATGGCCACGAGCTCGGGATATGCACGGACCGTGCGGCTGTGGCGTCGCGGCCAGCCTGTTGATCAGGCGCAAACAATCATCGAGACCGCCGCCGATCACATGATGATCTATGGCAGCGCCGATGACACCGGCGCGGAGCCGCGGGTCTGGCTCGTCGATCAGATCGACTTCTTCAATCACGCCATCTGGCTGCGCGATGCGACTGGTGCGACGACGAAGCTCGACCTGCCGACCGGCATCTGGATGCAGGCGCATGGCGACTGGTTCGCGATCAAGCTGCGCAAGGACTGGTCGATCGAAGGCCGGACCTATACCGCTGACACGGTGCTCGGCATCGCGCTGTCGGCGTTTCTCGCCGGCAGCCGCGATTTTTCGGTGCTGTTCGAGCCGGCGCCGCGGCGCGCGTTGCAAGGTCTGTTCTGGGCGGCGGGCAAGCTCGTGCTGTCAATCCTCGACGAGCTGCGCCCGCGCTTCGAGATCTGCACGCCATCCGCCGCCGGCTGGAGTCGCGACACGCTTCCCGGCCTGCCGCAGATCGGCGTCGTCGACATCTGGCCGCTCGATCGCCACCCGTCCGAAAGCAATGGCGACCTGCTCGCCAATGTGCAGGATCCGCTGACGCCGCCGTCGCTGGCCGCTGATCGCACGCGGCGTCGCAAGCCCGACCGTGCTGAAGCAAGCGCCGAGGACGTTCACCGCCGATGGTCTCGTCGTGACGCAGCACGAGGCCATCTCGATCGACGGCGAGCGCATTCCCTACGTGCAAACCGGCCCCGCCAACGAGGCCGGCGATGCGCCGGTCTATATGAGCGCCTATGGCGGCTTCGCCCATTCGGTGAAGCCGTATTACAACCCTTCGCTCGGCAAGCTGTGGCTGGAGCGCGGCGGCACGACGGTGCAGGCGAATTTGCGCGGCGGCGGCGAGTTCGGCACGCGCTGGCACGATGCCGGCCGGCTCGCCGGCAAGAAACTGTCGCATGACGATTTCGCCGCCGTCGCCGCCGATCTCGTCCGCCGCGGCGTGACGACAGCAAAGCGCATCGCCGCACAGGGTGGATCGAACGGCGGCATCCTCATCACCAACATGCTGGTGCGCTACCCCGAGCGTTTCGGCGCGCTGTTCTGCACCATTCCGCTGATCGATATGCGCCGCTACACGAAGTTGCTCGCGGGCGCGAGCTGGATCGCGGAATATGGCGACCCCGACAAGGTGGAGGAATGGGCGTGGCTGAAGACCTATTCGGCCTATCACAATGTGAGGGACGGCCAGGCCTATCCGCCGATCCTGATCGCCACCACGCGGCGCGACGACCGCGTCCATCCCGGCCACGCGCGCAAGATGGCCGCCAAGCTTCAGGCGATGGGCTATGAGGCCTGGTTGTACGAGCCCGCGGCAGGCGGCCACGGCTACGGCAAGGACAACAAGGAGCGCGCCGGCTTCGAGGTGCTCGGCTTCCGGTTCTTGAAGGACAAGATCGGGTGGAAAGATGGGGAGGCCTGACGGCCTCGCGCTCAGCCCCGCGAAAACACCAGCGTGAGATTGTTCGCGGGCATCTCGATGGTGTCGACGAGGCGGAGGCCTGCGCCTTGCGCCAGCGTCTCGACGTCACCGATGTCGCGCACACCCCATTCGGGATTGCCCTCGCGCAAGGACGTGTCGAACACGGCGTTGCTGAGCGCGGTGTGCTTGCCGTGGCGCTTGAACGGGCCGTAGAGGAACAGTTTGCCGTCGGCCCGCAGATAGCGGCCGGCGCCGGCGAAGAGGCCCTCGGCGACGCTCCATGGCGCAATGTGAATGACGTTGGCGCAGAACACGGCGGCGAGGCTGGTCGGCCCCTGACCGCTTTTCATCTCCAGGCACCAGTCGGGATCGGTCAGATCGATCCGTAAGGGCGAGCCGATGTTTGCGAGGCCCGAATGAACGCGCCAGGCCTCGATACTCTTGAGATGGCGCTGGTTGAGGTCGCTCGGCCACCAGATCAGACCGGGCGTGTGACGGGCGAAATGAACCACGTGCTGTCCGGTTCCGCTGCCGAGCTCGACCACGTTGCCGGTCAAGCCGGCGAGATGTTTCTCCAGCGCCGCCCAGATCGGCTCGTGATTGCGATGGAACGCCGGCGCATCGAGCCGGCCATCCGGCTCGACCCGTCCGCCGTCCCTGCCAAATTCGACGAGATATTCGGTCAAGTGAGGTCCCCTTGAAAACACGAGAACGCGTTGAAAACAGGATGGGCACCAAAGCGCCCTGGAAAAAGCCGGCCCGCGCCCATTGTCCTAATTGTTGGGGCCAAATCGGCCGAACCAATAATCTCTTTAATTACAATGCGGAAGATATTAACTCCATTTTCCCCGGTGCATAGTCTCGATTGTCAGGCGATGCCCTTTATGCTTTGGAACGCCTTTATTTCCGCGATCAGATCATCGCCATAACGCCTCGGAATACCGCCTTGACTGCCTTGTCCCGGACGTCCGTCCTGTTCCTCCTGCTGGCCATTGCCGCCGGCCTCGCCAGCCCGGCGCGGGCGCAGTCCGCCGTGGCCGAGGGCCGGAAGCTCGCCTTCGAGCGCGGCAAGGGCAATTGCCTGACCTGCCACGTGATCAAGGGCGGCGACCTGCCGGGAACGATCGGGCCGGAGCTGAAGGACATCAAGGCAAAGTACCCCGAGCGCAACGAACTGGCCGCGATCATCTTCGACGAAACCAAGCGCAATCCGCAAACCATGATGCCGCCGTTCGGCCGGAACCGGATTTTGACCGAGCAGGAGATCAACGCGATCGTTGATTTCCTGCAAACGCTGTAACGGCCGGCACGCCAGGAGACCTCTGATGACCACGACCACCGGCCCTCATCCGACGCGGCGCCTGATCCTTCAGGGCGCGGGCTCTGTCGCGCTGATCGGCCTTGGCAACCTGCCGTTCGCAGCCAGCCCTGCGCGCGCGGCGGCGAACGACAAATATCCGGAAGAGGCCTTCAAGCAGAAGAGCGAGGCCGACGCGATCAAGGCGCTCTACGGCAAGGCGGCCGAGCCGTCCGACAAGGTCAAGCTGGATGCGCCGGAGATCGCCGAGAACGGCGGCGTGGTGCCGGTCTCGGTGACGACGACGCTCGACAAGGTCACCTCGATCTCGTTCTTCGTGGCCGAGAACCCGTTTGCGCTCGCAGCGTCCTACAAGATCGCCGACGGCACGATTCCTGGCGTCGCCAACCGGCTGAAAATGGCCAAGACCACCAAATTGGTCGCCATCGTCGAGGCCGACGGCAAGCTCTACAGCGCGACCAAGGAAGTGAAGGTCACCGTCGGCGGCTGCGGCGGCTAAGGAGAACCGAGATGGCATCCAGCATTCGCGTACGCGCCACCGCCAACGGCGACCTCACCGAGGTGCAGGCGCTGATCCAGCACCCCATGGATACCGGCCTGGTCAAGGATCCCAAGGGCGAGCTGATCCCGGCGCACTTCATCCAGGAGCTGAAGTTCGAATGTAACGGCAAGGACGTCTTCGTCGCCAATTGGGGCACTGCGGTCTCCAAGGATCCTTACGTCAAATTCAGCTTCAAGGGCGCCAAGAAGGGCGACGAGCTCAAGATCTCCTGGACCGACAACAAGGGTGCGTCGGATACGACCACCGCGAAGATTTCCTGATGAAGACCCGATCTGCCCTCCTGCTTGGCTCGCTCAGCGCCGCGCTCGTTGCGTTCGCCCTCACCTCTCCGCGCGTGGTCGCGGCCGACAAGGTCGATCCCGTCGCCGATGTCAAGGCGTTCCAGAACTTCTTCTTCCAGAAGTTTCCGAACGTGAAGCACGAGGATTTCGTCAACGGTCCTTATTCCATGAACGAGGACATGAAGCGGCAGTGGCAGGAGAAGGAGGAATTTCCTCCTTATGAATTCGCGCTCGACGCCGGCAAGGAAATGTTCGCCACCCCGTTCAAGAACGGCAAGACTTACGCCGATTGCTTCCCGAATGGCGGCATCGGCATCCGTCAGAACTATCCCTATTTCGACACGAAGGAAGGCAAGGTCGTCACGCTGGAGCTCGCGCTCAACCGCTGCCGCGAGGCCAATGGCGAGGCGCCCTATTCCTACGTCAAGGACGAGATGGCTTCGCTGACGGCCTACATGGCCTTCACCTCGCGCGGCAAGCCGATGGACATCAAGATCCCCGACGATCCCCGCGCGCTCGCAGCCTTCGAGAACGGCAAGCGCTATTTCTACACGCGCCGCGGCCAGATGAACTTCTCCTGCGCGAGCTGCCACGTGCAGAGCCCGGGCGAGCGCATCCGTGCCGAGACCCTGGCGCCGGCGCTCGGCATCCTCAACGCGATGCCGATCTACCGGTCCGAATGGAGCGGCATGGGCACGACCAGCCGCCGCTTCGTCACCTGCAACAGCCAGACCCGCGCGGTTCCGCTGGAGCCGCAATCGGACGAATATCGCGACGTCGAATATTTCCTCTCCTACGTCGCCAACGGCCTGCCGATCTCGGGGCCGGGAGCGCGGCCATGAAGCGGACCGGTCTCCTCGCCATATTGCTTGCGTTGACCATCGCGCTGCCCTCGGCGCACGCGGCAACGGAAGCGGACTACAAGGCCGCCTATGCCGCCGCGGAAGCCGCAGCCAAGGAGGCGGCCAGCCTGCGTCACCAATGGACCACGACGGTCTCGACCCTGGCGGCGGCGAAGAAGGCGGCCGATGGGGGCGATTTCGACCGCGCATTTGCCGCAGCGAAAGAGGCCGAGGCGCTGGCGAAGGCGTCGATCTTTCAGGCAAATTCCGAAAAAGAGGCCTGGAAGGCGATGGAAATCCGCTAGACTGGGCTTGGCGCGCGAGAACATCGTTGCTCCAGATCATTCTTTGAGCACGATCTTGTCGGAAAGCCGCACCACACTTTGCGCTAACACGGATCATGCTTGTGGAACAGTCGACAGCGTCGGGGGCGCGGAGAATTTGAGATGGCTATCCGGCGCCGCGATTTCCTGAAGAGCGCAGGTCTTGCCGTCGCATCTGTTGGGCTGCCGCGGCTCGCGCGCGGCGCCGACACCGCGAGCATCTATGACATCGAGCGCTTCGGCAATGCGCGCATTCTGCACATCACCGACACGCATGCGCAGCTCAACCCAGTCTTTTTTCGCGAGCCCAGCGTCAATATCGGCATCGGCGAGATGGCGGGGCGGCCGCCGCATCTGGTCGGGCGCGCCTTCCTGGAGCGCTTCGGCATCCGGTCCGACAGTGCGGATGCCTATGCCTTCACCTGCTTCGAGTTTGAGAAATCCGCGGGCCGCTTCGGCAAGCTCGGCGGCTTTGCCCATCTGAAGACGCTGGTCGACCGCTTGCGCGCCGACGCCGGGGAAAAGCATTCGCTGCTCGTCGACGGCGGCGACCTCTGGCAGGGCACGGGGCTCGCCAACGTCATGCAGGGCCGCGACATGGTCGAGGTCGCCAATCTGCTCGGCATCGAGGCGATGACCGGGCACTGGGAATTCACCTATGGCGAGCAGGCGCTGCGCGACAATCTCGAGCGCTTCAAGGGCGAGTTTCTGGCGCAGAACGTGTTCCTGAGCGAAGAGGCCGCATTCGACGACGCCCCCGCCTTCGACAAGGCCAGCGGGCGCGTGTTCAAGCCGTCAATCATCAAGGAGCTCGGTGGCCATCGCGTCGCAATCGTCGGCCAGGCTTTCCCCTATGTGCCGATCGCGCATCCCAAGCGATTCACGCCGGACTGGACCTTTGGCATCCGCGAGGAGGAGTTGCAGAAGCATGTCGATGCCTTGCGCGGCACCGACAAGGTCGATGCCGTCATCCTGCTGTCGCACAACGGCATGGACGTCGACCTCAAGCTCGCAAGCCGCGTCACCGGCATCGATGTCATCCTCGGCGGCCATACCCATGACGCGGTGCCGCAGCCGATTCCCGTGAAGAATGCTAGTGGCACCACGCTCGTCACCAATGCCGGCTCCAACGGAAAATTTCTGGCCGTGCTCGATCTCGCGATCGGCAAGGGCAAGGTCAGCGACATTCATTATCATCTGCTGCCGGTCTTTTCCGAGCTGCTGAAGCCGGATCCCGGGATGGCCGAGCTGATCGGCCGGCTGCGCGCGCCGCACGTGACCGACTGGTCGGAGAAGATCGCAACGCCCGATCGCCTGCTCTACCGCCGCGGCAATTTCTCCGGGCCCGTCGACGAGCTGATCTGCACGGCGCTGCGCACCGAGCTCGATGCCGAGATCGCGCTGTCGCCGGGCTTCCGCTGGGGCATCACCGCGCTGTCAGGCCAGGCGCTGACCATGGAGGATCTGCTCGCGGAAACCGCGATCAGCTATCCCGAGACCTATGTGCAGGAGATGACCGGCGCACAGATCAAGGACGTGCTGGAGGACATCTGCGACAACCTCTTCAACGCGGATCCCTATTACCAGCAGGGTGGCGACATGGTGCGCGCCGGCGGGCTCAGCTACACCTGCACACTGGACGCCGCGATCGGCAGCCGCATCTCTGAGCTGAAGCTCGGTAGCGGCGAGGCGCTCAGCGCCAGCCATCGCTACAAGGTCGCAGGCTGGGCCTCGATCAACGGCCAGCAGGGCGCGCCGGTGTGGGACGTCGTCGGCAAATATCTGCGCTCGGGCCGGATGTTTCAGGAGCGGCTCGGCTCCGGCGTGACGCTGAAAGGGGTCGAGGGCAATCCAGGCATTGCAGCAAAGGGATGATGCGGTCGCAACACTTATCCGCGATGCTTCTGGCAGTGCTCGTCTGGGCAGCGATCCCACAGGCTTCTGCCCAGCAGGTGCCGCTGCAGGACAAGCCGTTCGCCGAGCACAAGATCGTGCTTCAGCTCTCCGACGGCGATGCGAGGAAGCAGGCGCTGGTCTTGAGCGTCGCCAACAATCTGCTGAAGGCTTACGACCCCGACAAGATCGCGATCGAGGTGGTGGCATTCGGTCCCGGCATCGATTTGCTGCTGTCCGGCAGCGAGCGCCGCAAGCAGGTCGAGAGCCTGATCGCACAGGGCGTGCGCTTCGACATCTGCCTCAACACGGTCGACACGCTCGAGCGGGAGACGGGCAAGCGGCCGGAGTTCATCCAAGCTGCGACACCGGTGCAGGTCGGAGTCGGGCAGATCCTGTTTTTGGCGGAGAACGGGTACACGGTGGTGCGGCCGTAGGCTGCGCCCCCGACACCCTCCCGGGGTCGTCCCGACGAAGGCCGGGACCCATACCGCGTGATCTTTCGAGAGGGGCGGTGGGAGTACCGAACGACTGGTCTTCGCCAAACTCCTCGTTGGGAGTATGGGTCCCGGCCTGCGCCCTAGGGCATGCACATATCTCTGAGGCTCCATCCTGCTGCGACGGCGTGGAAGTATTCGAGGCCGTTCTTGAAGGTGATCGGGCCCGGCGGCTTGGACGATGGGTAGCCGTCCCAGCCGCCGAGGCGACCAATGATCCAGGCGGCCCAAGCGAGGCTATCGGGCGGATGTGGGTTCTTTAATCGCTTGCTCCCGGCTTCGAGTTGACGGTTGAGGGCGGTGAGCACGTTAATTTGGCCGTTGTCGAAGGCAGCGAGAATGGGTTGGCGACTGCCATTGCGGGCCTGCAGAAGTTGGATTGTGATGACGGCCGCCTTAGCGGCAATCGCGACCAGCTTGAGAAGGCGATCGGCGGTTCCGATCTGGCTGTCTTCGAGCTTGAAGCCTTGTGTCTTCAGGATGCGGAAGAACTGCTCGATGATCCAGCGTTGCTTGTACCATTGGACGATGCGCCAGGCGTCCTCGATGCCGGTAACCTCGTGAGAGGTGAGAAGCCGCCAGTGCAGCGGCTCTACCCCGGTTTCGGCATTGATCTCGCGCACATCGACCACCGCCAATGGCAAGCTTTCCGGCAGATGGCGCAGGAACTTACTCTGTGGGCGGGCGAGCTCGATTGCGCCAAAGCGAAGTTCGAGGTGAGCCAGGCGGGCGGGCCGCGCGGCGCGCGCAGGCAATTGGATCGCACGCCGATCCACCGCGGCCATGGCATCGCTGACCTCATACAAGCCGCTGCGGTCGGCAAGCTTGCGATCATGCATGCTGCGCGCGATGACGTGGAAGTGTTGCTCGGCCGAGCTGGCATAAAGGGCAAAAATATCGCTCTCGCGGTCACCCAGCACCGTCACCGCTGTGGCCTTGGTGAGGAGCGGCTTGGCCGCCATGGCAGTGGATATCCAGCGCTGCGATTCCTTGTCCGATAACTCCCGATCGTCGTGCGAGGTCGTGCGGCGACCTGTGCGCGTCCATATCTGCCCGCTCAAAAGTCCAAGACAGTTGCCGTCATCGGCATCCACAGCCAGCAGCGGATGCAGCAGCACGCCGTGGTTATTGCCTTTGCCGATTTCTCCGAGCCCGCGCCGGCGTTGCGGTGTGGTGTTGAAGTGGATCTCGCTGGTGTCCTGGATGGCCAGCACGTGGCGGCCCTCTACCGCAGCGACCGTGCTTTCGCTCCAGCTTTCGATGATCCGCTCCACCGTCACCTTGTCATGGCCAAGAAAGCGGTTGAACCGCACTTCCAGCGCGCGGTTCCCCCTGGAGAGCTGCCGAAGGCAGACAGTTTTGCCCACAACCATGCGTTCGACGAACGCCGCCCCCCTTTATCGAGACGACGATCCCCGAACCGGCCCAGCGTCCAGTCAATCCGTGACAACATCGCGGCACCCCGTCCAAATCATGGAGTGCCGCAATACGAATCACACAGAACTCTGATTCTGGAATCCTCCCAGGCCGATCCGAGTCAATCCGCCGCACCAGATATGTGCATGCCCTAGGGCCTGCGCCGGGACGACACCGAATTTGTGGCGCCTGTCCCCACCTCACGCACAATAAAAATCTTCCAAATTTTCTTGTCTACACAGTGAATTGCTTCTCTTCCTGGCCCCCGACGTAGTAGAATCCTCGAAATCAGTTCCACGCCGGGTCCTGCCATGATCTTCCGCCAGCTCTTCGACAGCGTTTCGGGCACCTACAGCTATCTCGTTGCGAGCCGTCCAGGCGGCGAGGCGCTGATCCTCGATCCCGTGCTGGAGAAGGTCGATCGCTACTGCCAGCTGCTGCGCGAGCTCGACCTCAAGCTGGTCAAGGCGGTCGACACCCATCTGCACGCTGACCACGTCACCGGTCTCGGCGAGCTGCGCGACCGCACCCATTGCATGACCGTGATGGGCGACCAGACCAAGGCCGACGTTGTGGCGATGCGGGTCGCCGACGGCGACAAGGTGACGATCGAGGGCCTGTCGCTCGACGTGATGTACACGCCCGGCCACACCGACGATTCCTACTCCTATCTGATGGGCGACCGCGTCTTCACCGGCGACACGCTTCTGATCCGCGGCACCGGCCGCACCGATTTCCAGAACGGCTCATCGCGCGCGCAATACGACTCGATCTTCAACCGCCTGCTCAAGCTGCCGGACGAGACGATGGTGTTCCCGGCGCATGACTACAAGGGCGACACCGTCTCCACCATCGGCGAGGAGAAGCGCTACAATCCGCGGCTCCAGGTGCGCTCGGTCGATGAATATATCGAGCTGATGGCCAATCTGAAGCTGCCCAATCCGAAGATGATGGATGTGGCGGTCCCCGCCAACATGCATGTCGGCCTGCATCAGGAGGAGCTCGAGAAAGAGGGCCGCGTGCTCAGCGCGATCGAGGCGATCCGCATCCTCGGCCGGCCCGACGTCCTGCTCGTCGATCTGCGCGAGAGCAACGAGCGGACGAAGCACGGCATGCTCGAAGGCGCGCTGCACACGCCCTATCAATCCGTGGAGGAGAGCCTCAAGCCCGGCGGCATGCTGCGCGAGGTCGCGGCCGCCACCGGCCGCCGCGTCGTGTTCTTCTGCGCCTTCGGCGAACGTTCGGCGATGGCGGTGGCCGCCGCCAAGGAAGCCGGCCTTTCCAACACCGCCCATATCGCCGGCGGCCTGGATGCCTGGAAGAAGGCGGGCGGGCCGGTGATGCACTGAACGGCCGCCCCTTCTTGCGATAGGTCAGGTACCGCACATATTTTCCGGATAGGATCGGGTGCAGCATCACCATCCGGAACCAGTCATGGCCAAGACCGGCAAGCCGAGCCAGCCGCCCAAAATCGCGGACGACAGGACGCCGAGCGACAAGGCGAAAAAGCCCCCGCCGCCGCGCGAGATCGACGACGACTACGAGGACGGCGACATCGCAACGCCGAAGCGCGACCGCTACGGGCCGGACGACGAACCGTTGTGAGGGCCGTGCCAGGTTGAGTTTGACGGCGCACTGGCGTCACACCCTCCGCCGTCGTCCTGGCGAAAGCCAGGACCCATTACCCCAGCGCGGAATGGTGGGGCGAGCAAGCAACTCCGAATCTTCGCCAAACTGCTCCCTGGGGTAATGGGTCCTGGATCGGCGCTCCGCTCCAGACAATGCTGCGCGTTGTCAGGAGCTGCGCTTGTCCAGGACGACGATAGGGAGGCGTTCTCACGTCCACCGCCCGCACTACCTGCCATGCGCCTGCGTTCATGGACAAATAACCGCTCTGCCCGATAGTTTGCGCCTCCCTTTCGGACGCAAGACGGAACTGCAATGGTCGATGTTCTCGCCGCAGCGCAGCAAGGCAAGGCGGACAGCGCGCTGCGCACGCTGACGGGGATTTCGATCGCGCATTGGGTCAGCCATTTCCATCTGCTGGTGCTGCCGATGCTGTTCCCGTTCCTCAAGAGCCAGCTCGGCGTCGGCTATATCGAGCTCGGCTTCGCCCTCACCGTATTTGCGGTGGTGTCGGGATTGACGCAGGCGCCGACCGGCTATCTGGTCGATCATTTTGGCGCGCGGCGAATTCTGCTGGCCGGGCTCGCGCTCGGCGGCGTCGCGCTGATCCTGCTCGGCCTGCACCTCAGTTACGCCTCGCTGATCGCCTGCGCCGTGCTGCTGGGCCTCGCCAACAGCGTCTATCATCCGGCCGATTACGCGATCCTGGCCGAACACATGGACGAGGCGCGCATGGGCCGCGCCTTTTCGATCCACACCTTTGCCGGCTTTCTCGGCGGCGCCGTCGCACCGGCTATCGTGGCGGCGCTCGTCACATTGTCCGGTGGCACTGGGGCGCTGATCGCCTCGGGCGCGATCGGTGTTGCGGTGGCGTTGCTGCTGATCGCCATGAACATTCCCGACGCCGGCGCGCATAAGAAGAAGCCCGGCAGCGCGAACGCGCCAAGACAGGCCGTCATCACGCCGGCGCTGATCACGCTGACCGCGCTGTTCATGCTGCTGAGCCTGTCGGTCGCCGGCATCAACAATTTTGGCGTGGTGGCGCTGATGAGCGGCTACGGCGCCTCCTACTCGGCCGCCAATGTCGCGCTGACGGCGTTCCTCGGCGCCAGCGCCATCGGCGTGCTCGCGGGCGGCTTCCTCGCCGACCGGACCGAGCGGCACGGCCAAGTCGCCGCGGCCTGCTTTGCCGCGAATGCGGCGATCGTGCTGCTGATCGCACTCGCCACGCTGCCCGGCTGGGCTCTCACCACTGCCATGACGGCCGCCGGCTTCCTCAGCGGCGTGATCGCACCCTCGCGCGACATGCTGGTCCGCAATGCCGCGCCTGCCGGCGCTGCCGGGCGCGCCTTCGGCATCGTCTCCACCGGATTCAATCTCGGCGGCATCATCAGCCCGTTGCTGTTTGGCTGGATCATGGACCAGAGTGCGCCGCACTGGGTGTTCGGCGCCTCCGTGATCTTCATGGTGGCGACGGTGGTGCTGTCACCGTTCACGGAGCGGAAGCAGCAAAGCGATTCGTAGCGACAACTATAACTGTCGTCCCGGCGGAGGCCGGGACGACAGCAACAACAAAACAAAACGGGAAGAAACACCATGAGCACCCCTGATCTCGTGATCCGCGGCGGCACCGTTGCGGATGGGCGCGGCGGCGAATTGTTCGAGGCCGATGTCGCCATCACCGGCGGCAGGATCAGCGAGGTCGGGAAGGTTGCAGGCACAGGCAGCGAGGAGATCGACGCGCGCGGAAAACTGGTGACGCCGGGCTTTGTCGACGTGCACACCCATTACGACGGGCAGGTCACGTGGAGCCAGGACATCACGCCGTCGTCGCAGAACGGCGTCACCACCGCGATCATGGGCAATTGCGGCGTCGGTTTTGCGCCGTGCAGGCCTGCCGACCACACCCGCCTGATCCAGCTGATGGAAGGTGTCGAAGACATTCCCGAGCCGGTGCTGAGCGCCGGCATTCCCTGGGCCTGGGAGAGCTTTCCGGACTACATGGACTGGTTGTCGAAGCGCGATTTCGACATCGACGTCGGCGCGCAGCTGCCGCATGCGGCGCTGCGCGTTTACGTCATGGGCGAGCGCGGCGCGCGCCGCGATCCCTCGACCGCCGAGGACAACGCGGCGATGGCGAGGCTCGCGGGCGAGGCCGTGCGCTCCGGCGCGCTCGGCTTCTCCACCTCGCGCACGCTCAATCATCGCACCTCGACCGGCGATTTCACGCCGACGCTGAAGGCGGGCGAGGACGAGCTCACCGCGATCGCCGGCGCGATGCATCGGCAGGGCCGCAGCGTGCTGCAATTCGTGCTCGATCTCTCCACCATCCACGAAGATCTGCCGATGATGCTGCGGGTGGCGGATGCCACCAAATGCCCGATCTCGTTCTCGATCACCCAGAACGACAAGGCGCCGCAGCGCTGGCGCCAGACGCTGGACGAGATCAATGCGGCCGCACAGCGCGGCCTCTCCATCACCGCGCAGATCGCGGCGCGCCCGGTGGGCCTGTTGCTCGGGCTCGAGCTGTCGCGCAACCCGTTCCAGACCCATCCGAGCTACAAGGCGATCGCGCATCTGCCGCTGCAGGAGCGCCTCGCGCGGCTGCATCAGTCTGATGTGCGCAAGGCGATCCTGAGCGAGACGGCGACCGCGACCGACGATCCGCTGTTCTTCCGGCCGAACTACGACAAGATGTTCTTGCTCGGCGATCCCCCTGACTACGAGCAGTCGCCGGAGAATGCGCTCGGGCCGCAGGCGCGCAGGCAGGGCCGGCAGCCGGAGGAGCTCGCTTACGATGCGATGCTGTCGGACGAAGGCCGCGGCATGCTCTACGTGCCCTTCCTCAACTATTCCGACGGCAACTTGGATGCGACGCGCGAGATGCTGATCGATCCGCAATCGGTGCCCGGCCTGTCCGACGGCGGCGCGCATTGCGGCATCATCTGCGATGCCAGCTTCCCGACCTATCTGCTGACGCACTGGACGCGGGACCGCAAGCGCGGCAAGAAACTGTCGATCCCGTTCGTGGTCGCGGCGCAGTCGCGCAAGACCGCGCTCTCGGTCGGCCTCACCGATCGCGGATTGATTGCGCCCGGCTACAAGGCCGACGTCAACGTGATCGACTACGACCGCCTGCATCTGCATCCGCCGAAGGTGCATTACGATTTGCCGGTCGGCGGCCGGCGCTTGTTGCAGGATGTCGACGGCTACGAGGCGACGATCGTGTCGGGCGTCGTGACGCGGCGGCAGGGTGACGCGACGGGGCGCCGACCGGGGAAGCCGATTCGGGGCGCGCAGGGGGTGGATTAGCCACGGTGATTGCTGGCTTACCCTCCCCTGGAGGGGGAGGGTCGGCTCACATGGAGCACAGCGAAATGTGAGACGGGGTGGGCTGACGGTCTCTCCGCATCGAACACTGCCCGAGTGGAGAGATCACCCCACCCCGCTCGCGCTTCGCGCGATCGACCCTCCCCCTCCAGGGAGGGTGAGAGAGCCCCCCTTACGTCGGCGACACCGCGCTCTTCAGCGCGCCCGCCTGCGGGGCACCACCGGTCAGCCTGGCGCGTTCGGTGTTCGGCCACAGCAGGAGCAGGCCGAGCAGGCCGGAGCCGACCATGATCGCGGCGTTGATGGTGAAGCCGGTCATGTAGCCGTCGAGCATGCTGCCGGCATGCTGGATCACGGTGCCCATCACGGCGGGTGCGATGATGCCCGAGAGCGTATAGAGCGCGCCATAGATTGCGAGGATGGCGCCGCGCTGCGAGGTCGGCGTGAACTCGCCGAGCATGGGCGGGCAGACGACATAGATCGCGCCGCACAGGCCCGTTCCGACCACGAGCAGCGCGAGCTGAAGGCCAGCGCCCTGGACATGCGGCATCGAGGCCAGGATCAGGCCGCCGACGACCAGCGGCACGGAGCCGAGCACGCCGCGGGCGACGCGCGTGGTCGAGCCGCGGACCATCATCAGTTGCGAGATCCAGCCGGTCAGGATCACGATGGTGGCGCCGAAGATCCAGGGCAGGGTCGAGATCCAGCCGGCCTGGCTCTGCGAGAAGCCGAGACCCTTGATGATGAACGGCGTGAACCAGGTCAGTCCGAGCGACAGCGCCCAATAGGCGCCGAAGGTGGCGGCGACGCAGCCGAGGAAGGTGCGCGAGGTGAGAAGCTGAATGTAGGCAATCTTCGTTTCGGTGGCGGCGAGGGTCTGCGTGTCCTCCAGCGGGCCTTCCTTGGCGAGCGCGAGCCAGGCACAGACCCAGATCAGGCCGATGACGCCGAGAGCGCCGAAGGCATAGTGCCAGGAATGGTTGACGATGATCCAGTTCAGCGCCGGCACCGCGATGATCACGCCGAAGGCCGAGCCTTGCGACAGGATCGCGGTGGGCAGCGTGCGCTTCTCGTCGGGGAACCATTTGTAGATGGCGTGCGCGGCGACCGAGAAGGCCGGACCTTCGCCGGCGCCCAGCACGATGCGGCAGATCAGGAGCGTCGTGAAGGAGACGGTGCCGACCATCGGAAACTGCGCCAGCGCCCAGACCACCGCGAGCGCCAACAGCACCCATCGCGTCGGCACCTTGTTGACGATGAAGCCGACCACGATGGCCGAGATCGAGAACAGGAAGAAGAACGAAGAGCCGAGCAGGCCGAATTGCTCCGGCGTGAGCTTGAGGTCCGCCATGATCGGCACGCCGGCGAGGCCGACGACGATCTTGTCGGCGAAGTTCACCAGCATGAACAGGAACAGGAGAAAAGTGATGGTCCAGGCGCCCTTCGGCGTCCCGGTCGGCTTGCTCGCCGCGGACGGCGTTCCCTGAGCGCTCATAAATCTCCCCGTTTATGTCTTTGCGGCACTTTTTTGATTTGGCCGTCTTGGGAGCTAACAACGGGTTCGAGACCAACGCAACCCGGCATTTCCGCAGCAAGTGTGCTACGCAGCATTCTTACCTCTCCCCACCGGGGAGAGGTCGATTTGCGCAGCAAATCGGGTGAGGGGTTCAGGTCCCACGACAGGCCTTAACCCCTCACCCGCGCCTTCGGCGCGACCTCTCCCGACGGGAGAGGTGAAAAAAATGGCAGGCCCGTGCTGAGCATCAAGAATCTATCCAAGACCTTCTTCTCGGCCGGCGAGCCGGTCCACGTGCTGCGTGGCGTCGATCTCGACCTCCGGGCCGGCGAGCGCGTCGCGCTGACGGGAGAATCAGGCAGCGGCAAGAGCACGCTGCTGCACCTCATCGCCGGCCTCGATGCTGCCGATGGCGGTTCGATCCGGCTGGTGGATATCGAGGTCACCAAGCTGTCAGATGCAGGACGCGCGGAGCTGCGACGCGACCGGATCGGCCTTGTGTTTCAGCAATTCAACCTGATCCCGAGCCTGTCGGTCGCAGACAATCTCGCCTTCCAGGCCCGGATCGCGGGCCGGCATGATGCGGCCTGGACGAAAGAGCTGATCGAACGGCTCGGACTTGGCAGCCTGCTCAAACGTTATCCAGAGCAATTATCGGGCGGACAGCAGCAGCGGGTCGCGATCGGCCGGGCGCTGGCAACAAGGCCCTCGCTGCTGCTGGCGGATGAGCCGACCGGCAATCTGGACGAAACCACCGCCGAGGACGTGCTGGCGCTGACGCGCGATCTCGTGGCGCGCACCGGCTGCGGCTTCCTGATGGTGACGCACAGCCTGCATCTGGCAGCAACGCTCGACCGCCATCTCACTTTGCATGGGGGGCGCATCGCATGAGGCGCGCGCTGTGGGTCCTCGCCGTACTGCTGAGCCATTGGCGGCGCCACAGGATGCAGTTCGCAACGCTGCTGATCGGACTGATCGCGGCGACCGCGCTGTGGAGCGGCGTGCAGGCGATCAACCAGCAGGCCCGCAGCGCCTATGACCGCGCCGCCGCAACCTTTGGCGGCGTTCGCACCGCGATGCTGGTGGCGCCTGATACCGCGACCTTTTCCCAAGAGCTGTTCATAAGACTCCGACGCGCGGGCTGGCCGGTCTCCCCGGTGCTGGAGGGACGCGTCCAGATCAATGGACGTTCGGTGCGGCTGCTCGGCATCGAGCCGGTGACGCTGCCGGCCGACGTCGGCAATGCACCGCGCCTTGGTGCATCTGATTTGAGCAGCTTCGTTGCGCCGCCGGGCCAGACGCTGGTGGCGCGGGAGACGCTGGCCGACTTGCAGGAAATAGAAGGCGCGGCGCCGGCGATCAGCAGCGGCGCGAAGTTGCCGCCACTGCGCGTGCTGCCGCAGCTCGTGCCCGACGTGCTCGTGGTCGATATCGGCGTGGCGCAGCGGCTGCTCAACAAACCGGACCAGGTGTCGCGGCTCCTGCTCGGCAAGGCGAAGGGCAAGCCCGCGCCGCTGGCGAGTGTTATCGGCGAGCAGCTGCAGCGGGTCGAGCCGAATGCGGAGACGGAGCTGGAGCGCCTCACCGACAGTTTTCACCTCAATCTCACCGCCTTCGGTCTGCTGTCGTTCTTCGTCGGGCTCTTCATCGTCAACTCGGCCGTCGGCCTCGCCTTCGAGCAGCGGCTGCCGATGCTGCGGACGTTGCGCGCCTGCGGCGCGTCGGCGCGGCTGGTCAACACGGTGCTGGTGGTCGAGCTGGTCGTATTGGCGCTGGTCGCCGGGCTGATCGGGCTCGTCTGCGGCTATTTCATCGCGGCCGCGCTGTTGCCCGACGTCGCGGCGTCGCTGCGCGGGCTCTATGGCGCGCAGATCCCGGGGCAGCTGACGCTGCGTCCCGAATGGTGGCTGGCCGGTATCGGCATCAGCATTGCCGGCGCGCTGGTGGCGGCGGCGACCAGCCTGATCAAGGCGATCAGGATGCCGGTGCTGGCAACGGCGCAGCCGCGCGCCTGGCAGCAGCGGCAGCGCCGCTGGCTGATCCTGCAAAGTGCTGCGGCGTGCATGGTGTTCGCGGTCGCGCTGCTGCTGCTTCACTATGGGCAATCGCTGATCGCCGGCTTTGGCGTGCTGGCGGCGCTGATGTTCGGCGCGGCACTGATCCTGCCGGCATTTCTCGAACTCATCCTGCTCCTCGGCCAGCATTTCGCGCGAAAGCCGCTCGCACTGTGGTTCTGGGCCGACAGCCGGCAACAACTCTCCGGATTGTCGCTGGCACTGATGGCGCTGCTGCTTGCACTCGCCGTCAATGTCGGAGTGTCCACCATGGTGGAGACGTTCAGCCGGACCTTCATCGGCTGGCTCAATGGACGGCTGGCGGCCGACGTCTACATCAGCGCGTCCGACAATGCGCAAGCCGTTGCGATCCGGAACTGGCTGCGCGAGCGTAGCGATGTCCAGGCGATCCTCTCGGGCGGACGTGCGGAGGCGCAAGTTCAGGGACAACCGGTGGAATTGCTCGGCCTGCCCGACCACGCGCTCTATCGCGAGCGCTGGCCGCTGCTGGAGGTCGCGCCGCGTGCCTGGACCCGGCTCGTGCCGGGCAATGCCGCCTTCATCAGCGAGCAATTGAGCCGGCGGCTGAATGTCCGCGTCGGCGACGTCTTAGAGGTACCGGCACCGGGCGGGACCTGGGAGCTCGACATTGTCGGCATTTATGCCGATTACGGCAACCCCAAGGGACAGCTCGCCGTCAATGTCGCGGCGCTGATCCGGCACTTTCCGCAGACGCCGCAGACGCGGATCGGGCTCATCGTCGCGAAGGAGAATATCTCCGGCCTGATCGCGGCCTTGCAGAAGCAGTTTTCGCTCGACGATCGCAGCGTCGCCGACCAGGCCACGGTGAAGTCGGAATCGATCCGCATCTTCAACCGCACCTTTGCGGTGACCTCCGCGCTGAATGCCTTCACCCTAGGCGTCGCCGGCATCGCTCTGCTCACGAGCCTGCTGACGCTGGCGAATTCCCGCTTGCCGCAGCTCGCGCCGCTGTGGGCGATCGGGCTCACCCGGCCGCGCCTTGCCGCGATCGAGCTGACCAAGACACTGTCGGTGGCGCTGTTCACATCGCTGCTGGCGGTGCCGCTCGGCCTGTTGGTGGCGTGGTGCCTGATCGCGATCGTGAACGTAAAGGCGTTCGGCTGGCGGCTGCCGTTCCATGTGTTTCCGCTGCAGCTGGCCGAGCTGGTCGCGGTCGCGCTGCTCGCCTCGCTGATTGCCGCACTGCTGCCGATGCTACGGCTGGCGCGGATGCAGCCGGCAAGCCTCGTCAAGGTGTTCGCCAATGAGCGCTGATCGGATCTCACGGCGTGCGTTCGCCGGCGGCCTTGCCGCGCTCGCCCTCGCGCGCCGTGCACGCGCGCAAGGCTATGCCGGGCTCGGCGAGACCGCTGATGGCTATGCCAAGGTGACGCCGGGGAAGGTCTTCACCTTTCCGAGCGATCACGGGCCGCATCCGGAATTTCGCATCGAGTGGTGGTATCTCACGGCCAACCTCGTCGATGCCAGCGGCGCGGCTTGCGGCCTGCAATGGACGCTGTTCCGCCAGGCGGCGCAGCCGGGCCCGCAAGCCGAAGGGTGGGCCAATCAGCAGGTGTGGATGGGACATGCCGCGGTGACGCGCGCCGACACCCATCGCTTCAACGAGACGTTTTCACGCGGTGGCGTGGGGCAGGCCGGCGTCACGGCCAAGCCGTTCGATGCCTGGATCGATGATTGGGAGATGAAGGGTCTCGAGCGCACCGATGATCGCACGCTGGCGCCGCTGACGCTGAAGGCCTCCGCCATCGACTTCAGCTACGCACTGACGCTGGAGGCCGACCGTCCGGTGGTGTTGCAGGGCGACGGCGGCTATAGCCGCAAGTCGGAGCGCGGGCAGGCGTCCTACTATTACAGCCAGCCGTTCTACCGCGCGCGCGGCACGCTCACAATCGATGATAAACCGGTCGAGGTGTCGGGCCAGGCCTGGATGGACCGCGAATGGAGCAGTCAGCCGCTCGATGCCGACCAGACCGGCTGGGATTGGCTGTCGCTGCATCTCGCATCCGGCGAACAAGCTGATGCTGTACCGGTTGCGGCAGAAGGACGGCCAAAACTATCCGTTCGGCAATTGGATCCGCGCCGCCGGCGAGGCGCAGATGATTGCAGGGGGCGAGATCCAGATGATTCCGAAGGCAACCGCGGACGTTGCGGGACGCAAGCTGCCGGTGGAATGGCAGATCGCAATCCCCTCGCGATCGTTCTCGATCCTGTGCAAGCCACTCAATCCAAGGGCTTGGATGGGGACCGGCTTCTCCTATTGGGAGGGACCGATCAGCTTTTCCGGCACGCATGACGGCGTTGGCTATCTCGAGCTGACCGGCTATTGAAGCGCGATCTCTGCGAAGGAACCAACGATGTATCATCTCACCGCCCTGGTCACGCTGCTGGCGATCGCATTTTATTTCTTCACCTGTATCAACGTCGCGCGGTCGCGCGACAAGACCGGCGTCAAGGTGCCGGCGATGTCGGGCCATCCGGATTTCGAACGCGCCTTCCGCATCCAGATGAACACGCTGGAATGGATGCCGATCTTCCTGCCGGCGCTGTGGCTGTTCGCGACCTACATCAGCGACGCCATCGCAGCTGGCATCGGCGTCGTCTGGATCATCGGCCGCATCGTCTATTTCATCGGCTATTCCAAGGCGGCGGCAAAGCGCAGCCCGGGATTTGCGATCCAAGCCCTCGCCGCCATGGCGCTGTGGGCGGGGGCGCTGGGGGCGGTGGTGTTGCGGCTGGTGTGAAGCCGAGGGCGACACCACACACTCGGTGTCGTCCTGGCGAAGGCCAGGACCCATAACCACAGGACGTGGTTATGGGCACGATGTGGCCACAGCTTGTTTCAACATTTAGGAGCCGGGGTAGTGGGTCCTGGCTTTCGCCAGGACGACATTGTGCTTGTTGAACCTCCGCCTCACTTCGTCAGCGGGCAGCCGCTTTCCTTGGCGGTGAAGAAGGCCTTGTCGCCGGGGACGGTGGCGAGCAGCTTGTAATAATCCCAGGGCTTCTTCGATTCCGAGGGCTTCTTGACCTCGAACAGATACATGTCGTGGACCATGCGGCCGTTCTCGAGCACCTTGCCGCCTTGCGCGAAGTCGTCGTTGACCGGCAGCTCCTTCAGCTTCTTGGCGACCGCGTCCGGATCCTTGGTGCCGGCGGCCTTGACCGCCTTGAGATAGCTCAGCGTCGCCGAATAGGTGCCGGCGTGAATCATGCTCGGCATCCGCCCGGTGCGCTTGAAGAAGCGTTCGCCGAGATTGCGGGTCTTATCGTTGAGATCCCAGTAATAGCCCTCGGTCAGCACCAGGCCTTGCGCGGCCTGAAGCCCGAGGCCGTTCACCTCGGCGAGCGTCATCAGGAGGCCCGCGAGCTTCTGGCCACTGGCGACGATGCCGAACTCAGACGCCTGCTTGATCGAGTTGGTGGTGTCGAGACCGGCATTGGCAAGGCCGACGATCTTCGCCTTCGAGCTCTGCGCCTGGAGCAGGAAGGAGGAGAAGTCCGACGAGTTGAGCGGCACGCGCACCGAGCCGACCACCTTGCCGCCGTTGGCGGTGACGATCTCGCTGGTGTCCTTTTCCAGCGCGTAACCGAAGGCATAGTCCGCGGTGAGGAAGAACCAGGTGTCGCCGCCGGCCTTGGTCAGCGCACCGCCGGTGCCGACGCCGAGCGCGCGGGTGTCGTAGGCCCAGTGGAAGCCATAGGGCTGGCAGGCATCGCCGGTAAGGCGCGAGGTCGCGGCGCCGACGACGATATCGATCTTCTTCTTTTCTTTGGAAAGCTCATGGATCGCGAGCGCGACCGAGGAGGTCGTCAGCTCCGTGATCATGTCGACGTTCTCGACGTCGTACCAGCGCCGCGCGATCGAGCTGGCGAGATCCGGCTTGTTCTGGTGGTCGGCGGTGACGAGCTCAATCTTGTGGCCGAGCACCTCGCCGCCAAAATCCTCGATCGCCATCTTGGCGGCCTCGACCGACCATTTGCCGCCGTAGTCGGCATAGACGCCGGACTGGTCGTTGAGGATGCCGATCTTGACGCCCTGCGCCGAGGCAGGCACCGCCAACAATACGACCGAGGCCGCGGCGGCCAAGAATGCTGATTTCATATGTTATCTCCCGACAGTCTTCTGTTGTGAAATCGCGCGGATAGTAGTGAAGAACCCCAGGCGTGCCCATCCATTTCGGCGTAGGCCGTTAGTATGGGCGCGCTCCACACAAATGCTGTCGTCCCGGACAAGCGCGCTTCAAGCGCGCGTAGATCCGGGACCCATAACCCCAGGGAGCAGTTATCGCGCGCAGCTGGTCACCGCGAGTCTTCGCCAAACTCGATCCTGTGGCTATGGGTCCCGGATCTGCGCTTGCGCTTGTCCGGGACGACAGCGTGATTGTGGCTACGCTGATGGACTCCCGACGATGGTCAGCCCGCGACCTCCGCCTTCTTATCCCGCCGCCCCTCCGCCAGGTTGCGCACCACCACATAGAAGATCGGCGTGAACAGAAGTCCGAACAGCGTGACGCCGATCATGCCGAAGAACACGGCGACGCCGACGGCCTGCCGCATCTCCGAGCCGGAGCCGCTCGAGATCACCAGCGGCAAGACACCGAGGATGAAGGCGAAGGACGTCATCAGGATCGGCCGCAGGCGCAATCGGCAGGCCTCGATGACGGCCTCGAGCCGCGGCTTGCCTTCGTTCTCGATATCGCGCGCAAACTCGACGATCAGGATCGCGTTCTTTGCCGCCAATCCCACCAGCACCACGAAGCCGATTTGGGTGAGGATGTTGACGTCCTGCCCCATGATGCGCACGCCGATGGTGGCAGCGAGCAGGCACATCGGCACGATCAGGATCACCGCGAACGGCAAGGTCCAGCTGCCATATTGGGCGGCGAGCACGAGATAGACGAACAGCACGCAGATCGGAAACACGTAGAGACCGGCATTGCCGCCGGTGACCTGCTGATAGGACAGGTCGGTCCATTCGAAGCTGAAGCCACTCGGCAGCGTGTCGTCCGCGAGCTTCTTGATAGTGTTGAGCGCGGTGGTCGAGCTGGTGCCCGGCGCCGGCTCGCCCTGCAATTCGGACGCCGCGTAAAGATTATAGCGCGCGACGCGGTCGGGACCCGAGACATCCCTAAACTCGACCACACTGCCGAGCATCACCATGTCGCCGGAGGCGTTGCGCGTGCGCAGGCGTGCGAGATCGCTGGGCTCCTTGCGGTAGGGGAAATCGGCCTGCGCGGTGACGTGGTAGGTGCGGCCGAACAGATTGAAGTCGTTGACATAGGTCGATCCGAAATAGGTCTGGATCGTGTCGTTGATGTTGGAGATGGGAACACCGAGCTTCTGCGCCTTGGTGCGGTCGATGTCGACGAAGAGCTGCGGCGTGTTGGCCGTGAACGGCGAGAACACCGAGGTGAGACTTGGCGCCTTGCGCGCGGCGGCGACCAGCTCATCGGTCGCGGCGGCGAGCATTTCAGGCCCGCGACCCTGGCGATCCTGGACGCGGATGGTGAAGCCGCCGCCGGTGCCGATGCCGGGCACGGCCGGTGGCGGAATCACGATAATGAACGCGCCCTGGATCGCGGACAGGCGCTTGCGCAGCTCGGCCGTGATGGCGTTGGCGGACAGCCCCTTCTTCAGCCGCGCCTCCGGTTCGTCGAACACTGGAAACAGCGCCGCCGCATTGCCGGCCTGGGTGCGGGTGGCGCCGGAGAAGCCGGCGAAGGCCGCAACGCGGACGATGCCCGGCGTATCCAGCGAGATCCGCTCGATCTCGCGCACGACCTCGGTGGTACGTGCCAGTGACGCCGCACCCGGCAATTGCACGGATACGATGACGTAGCCGCGATCCTGCGCCGGAATGAAGCCCTGCGGCGTGGTCACGATCAGCCAGCCGGCGCTGCCGATGAGCACGACGTAGATCAGGAGCATCACAACGGAGTGGCGGATCACGAAATTGGCAAGACCGGCATAACCATGCGCCAGCCGCTCAAACACGCGGTTGAACACGCCAGTGAAGGCATCCCAGCCTCGCGCAATGACATTCCAGGCAGCCGGCGGCTTCTTCTCTTCGTGCGGCACCAGGATCTGCGAGGCCAGCGCCGGCGACAGCGTCAGCGAGCAGAAGCAGGAGATCGCAGTCGCGACCGCGATGGTGACGGCGAATTGCTGGAAGAATTGGCCGGAAATGCCGCCCAGGAACGCGGTCGGCACGAACACCGCGCAGAGCACCAGCGCGATCGAGACCAGCGCGCCGCCGACCTCTTCCATCGTCTTCAGCGCCGCATCGCGCCGGCTCATGCCGTGCTCGAGATGCCGCTCGACATTCTCGACCACGACGATGGCGTCGTCGACCACGATACCGACGGCGAGCACGAGGCCGAACAGCGTGAGATTGTTGATGGAGAAGCCCAGCGCCGCCATCACCGCGAAGGTGCCGACCAGCGACACCGGTATCGCGATGATCGGGATGATCGCGGGCCGCCATCCCTGCAGGAACACCAGCACGACGACGACCACTAGCAGCATGGCCTCGTAGATAGTCTTGATCAGCTCGTGGACCGACTGCGCGATGAACTCGGTCGGGTTGTAGCCGATATTGTAGTCAAGTCCGCGAGGGAAGCTCGCCTTGAGCTTCGTCATCGTGTCGGAGATGTTTTTCGCCGTCGCGAGCGCGTTTGATCCGGGCCGCTGGGTCACCAGCATGGCGACCGCCGATTTGCGCAGCAGGAAGCTATTGGTGGAATACGCCAGGGCCCCTAGCTCGATGCGGGCAACGTCGCGCAAACGAACGACCCGGCCGTCGGAGCCGGCCTTGATCAGGATGTCCTCGAACTGTTTCTGGTCTTTCAGGCGTCCCGTGAAGGTGAGGTTCGGCTGGAAGGCGCGGTCGGCGATCGGCGGCTCGGCGATCTGGCCGCCGGCGATCTGCAGGTTCTGGGCGCGGATCGCCGCGAGCACCTCGGCCGAGGTCAGGCCGAGATTGGCGATCCGGTCAGGATCGAGCCACAGCCGCATCGAATAGTCGCGTGCACCAAAGATCTGGATGTCGCCGACACCGTCGAGACGCAGCAGCTGGTCGCGGACCTGGAGCAGCGCATAGTTCGAGATGTAGAGCTGGTCGAACGTGTCGTCGGGCGACAGCATGAACACGACCATCAGGATGTCGGGCGAGTTCTTGCGCGTGGTGACGCCGTTGCGCTGCACCTCCTCCGGCAAACGAGGCTGCGCGATGGCGACGCGGTTCTGCACCAGCACCTGGGCCTTGTCGAGATCGGTGCCGAGCTTGAAGGTGACGGTGATGGTGAGCTGGCCGTTCGAGGTCGCCTGGCTGTAGAGATACAGCATGTCCTCGACGCCGTTGATCTCCTGCTCGATCGGAGCTGCGACCGTGTCGGATACGGTCTGCGCGGAGGCGCCGGGATATTGCGTGGTGACGACCACGGTGGGCGGCACCACTTGCGGATATTCGGAGACCGGCAGCGTGGTGTAGGCGATCGCGCCGACAATCAGCAGCACGATCGACAGCACCATCGCCAGGATGGGCTGGTTGATGGAGAGGCGGCCAAGATTCATGACTTGCCACCGGCCGGGGCTTGCGCGGTCTGCGGCGCGACCTTGGCGCCGACGCGGGCGCGCTGGATGCCGTTGACGATGACGCGGTCCTCCGCCTTCAACCCTTCGCGGATCACGCGCAGGCCGTCATCGAGCGGCCCGAGCACCACCGGACGCGCCTCGACCGTGTCATCGGGCTTCACCACGAACACGATCTTGCGAGACTGGTCGGTCGCGATAGCGACGTCCGGGATCAGCAGCGCCTCATAGGGCGCGCTGCCGATCAGGCGGACGCGCCCGAACTGGCCGGGCAGGATCGACAGGTCGGTGTTCTTGACCACCGCGCGGCTGCGCAGCGTGCCGGTCGAGACATCGAGGCGGTTGTCGAGGAAGTTGACGGTGCCCTCATGCGACGGCTTGGTTTCACCGGCCAGCGTCACCTGCACCGGGTTCGCGGTGTCGCGCGAGCTTGGGCGCCGCCCCTCGAACCACAGCTTGCTGTATTTGATGAAGGTCGCTTCATCCATGTCGAAATAAACGTAGATCGGATCGAGCGCGACGATCGAGGTGAGCAGCGTCGAGGTGCCGGTGTCGCTGCCCTGCACGAGATTACCGGGACTGACGAGGTGGCGGCTGACGCGACCGGTCAGCGGCGCCGTCACATGCGTGAACTCGATGTTGAGCTTGGCGGCCTTCAGCGCGCCCTCGGCCTGCGTCTCGGCCGCATGCGCGGCCTGCAAGGCCTGGCGGCGCTGATCGACGACCTGCTCCGAGACCGCGCTGGTCTGCACCAGGTTGAGGCCGCGGTCGAGCTCGCGCTTGGCAAGCTCCACTTTGGCCCGCGCATCCGACAGCTGACCCTCCGCCTGCGCGGCCACCGCCTCGAACGGACGGGAATCGATCACGTAGAGCAAATCGCCCTGGCGCACGATAGCGCCGTCCTGGAACTCGACCGAGTTGACGAAGCCGCCGACGCGGGGGCGCACCTGCACCTCCTCGACCGCCTCGAAGCGACCGGTGAACTCGTCCCAATCAGTGACAGTGCGCTTGACCGGTTGGGCGACCGTCACCGGCGCCGGCGGCGGGGCAGCGGCCTGTGACGCCGGCTTGTCGCAGCCGGACAGGGCAAATGCCGCGGCGAGGAGCCCGGCGATTGCGCTGTGCTGAACGAAATCGTGCTTTTTGACAAACTGCTCGCTTCCGTCCGGTCCAGTCATCCCAGGTCCTCGCATAAAAGCCGCGGAAAATGCAGGATAAGCGCCCACTCGCGGGGGACACAACATGGGCGGCAATGATGAACTCTTCAAGACCAATGCACGCGCAATGCCCGGCCGCATGCCCTGACCGGATGGCGGGTTGACAGGGGGATTAGCCGGCCTCGCACGCGATGATTGGCGGGCGGAATTCGATTGGACTTATTCGCGGGGCTCATGAATGGAGGAGGCGAGGTCCACGCTGCGTTCACCCTCCCCTGGAGGGGGAGGGTCGATCGCGCGCAGCGCGAGCGGGGTGGGGTGATCTCTCCACTCGGGCGCTGTTCATCGCGGAGAGACCGTCACCCCACCCCGGCACACATTTTCGCTTCGCTCAATGTTAGCCGACCCTCCCCCTCCAGGGAGGGTTAAGAAGAGGCCCAGCGTCTTCGCGCATGACGGGCCGCAACTGCTCGTCTAGACTACCCTTACAAAAACAAGACGAATTGTCCGGGAGGACAAGCGTGCACCAGGGACGTGTCGTTTATGGCGCGATCGAGGAGGTCGTGTTCGGCCATCCCGCAGCCGAGGCCATCGTCGCGCAGATGGACCGGCTGGGAACACGCCGCGCCTTTCTGATGGTCTCGGGCACGCTCAACCGGCAGACCGACGAGATCACGAAGATCAGGGAGGCGCTCGGCGAGCGCTGCGCCGGGTTGTTCGACGCCATGCCGGCGCATACGCCGCGCGAGGCGGTGATCGCCGCTACCCATGCGGCGCGCGAGGTGAACGCGGATCTGATCGTCACCGTCGGTGGCGGCTCCATCACCGACGGCGCCAAGGCGGTGCAGCTGTGCCTCGCCAACGGCATCGATGATATCGGCGGCATCGAGCGCATCCGCGTGCACAAGGGCGTCGCACCCGAGATGACCGCGCCGACAGTGCGCCAGATCAGCGTGCCGACCACGATCGCCGGCGGCGAGTTCAGCGCGATCGCGGGCGTGACCGACCGCAGCACGAATGTGAAGCAGATGCTACGGCATCCGCTCATGGTACCGCGCGCGACCATCCTCGATCCCGCGATCACCGTGCACACGCCGGAATGGCTGTTCCTGTCCACCGGCGTCCGCGCCGTCGATCATTGCGTCGAGGCGATCTGCTCGCGCGAGACGCACCCCTATGCCGATGCGCAATCGGTGAAGGGCCTCGCCATGCTCGCCGACGCGCTGCCGCGGGTGAAGGCCGATCCTGCCGATCTCGACGCGCGGATGGATGCGCAGATCGGTACCTGGCTGTCGATGGGCGCACTCGCAGCGGGCGTACCGATGGGCGCGAGCCATGGCATCGGCTACGCGCTGGGCGCCGCCTTCGACGTGCCGCACGGCTACACCTCCTGCGTCATGCTGCCGGCGGTGATGCGCTGGAATGCGCCCGACAATGCGGAGCGCCAGATGATCGTCGCGGCCGCCATGGGCTTTCCCGGCCGAAATGCCGCCGACGTGCTCGATGCCTTCATCCGCTCGCTCGGCATGCCGCGCAGCCTCGCCGAGGTGAACGTGTCGCCGGAGCATTTCGACGCCATCGCCGAACAGGCGATGCGGACGAATTGGATCCCGCACAATCCGCGCAGGATCGACAGCCCGGCGCAGGTGCGTGAAATCCTGCTTCTTGCCGCATGATCCAAAAGCCGGAGGACTGATGTACCCAGGTCAGCATGCCCGCCTACGGCCGCTCCAGCCTGCCTTCATCATGGCGGCGACGGGCGAGACCGTTACCTATCGCGAGCTGGAGGCACGCAGCAACCGCCTCGCGCATCTGTTTCGCAGGCACGGCCTGAACCGGCTCGATCATTATTCGATCTTCATGGAGAACAATTCGCGCTATCTCGAAGCCTGCGGCGCAGGCGAGCGCTCTGGCCTCTACTACACCTGCATCAACTCCTTCCTGACACCGGGCGAGCTCGCCTATCTCCTCGTCAACAGCCAATCCAAGATCCTGATCACATCGGTGGCGAAGCTCAACATCGCGCGCGAGGCGATCCAGGCCTGCCCCGACGTCAAGCTCTGCATCGTTGCCGATGGCCCGGGCGAGAGCGACCGCATCGTCGGTCTTGCGGAGGTGACCGCCGATCTGCCGACGACGCCGATCGCAGACGAGTGGCTCGGCACCGCGATGCTGTATTCGTCGGGCACGACCGGACGGCTCCGTATGGGCGGCACCGTGATCATCATGGAGAGTTTCGATCCGGAGCGTTACCTTGAGCTCGTCGAGCAATGGGGCATCACCCACACCCAGCTGGTGCCGACGATGTTCTCGCGCATGCTGAAGCTGCCGGAGGAGGCGCGAAAGCGCTACGACCTCTCCTCGCTGGAGATCGCGATCCACGCCGCGGCGCCCTGCCCGGCCCTCGTCAAGGACGACATGATCAAATGGTGGGGCCCGATCATCCATGAATATTACGGCGCTACCGAGGGCCTCGGCTTCACTGCCTGCAACAGCGAGGAGTGGCTGGCCCATCGCGGCACCGTCGGCAAGGTGCTGCTCGGCGACCTCCACATCCTCGACGAGAACATGAGGGAGTGCCCGACCGGCACGCCGGGCCAGGTCTGGTTCAAGACCGCCTCGCCGTTCGAATATTTCAACGACCCGGAGAAGACCCGGGAGGCGCGCTCGGCGGACGGCAGCATGAGCACGGTCGGCGACGTCGGCTATGTCGACAAGGACCGCTTCCTCTACCTCACCGATCGTGCGACCTTCATGATCATCTCCGGTGGCGTGAACATCTACCCGCAGGAATGCGAGAATCTGCTGATCACCCACCCAAGGGTCGCCGACGCCGCGGTGTTCGGCGTGCCCAATGCCGATCTCGGCGAAGAGGTGAAGGCGGTGGTGCAGCCGATACCGGGCGTGGTGCCGGGCCCTGCGCTGGCGGAAGAGCTGATCGCGTTCTGCGCAAAATCGCTGTCGCGGCAGAAGGTGCCGCGCTCGGTCGATTTCGAAAAGGAATTGCCGCGGCTACCGACGGGGAAGCTGTACAAGCGGTTGCTGCGGGATAGGTACTGGGGGAACAAGGCATCGCGGATCGTGTGAGGCGCAGCCACACTCAGCCGTCGTCCCGGGGCGCGACGAGGTCGCCGGGACCCATAGCCAAAGGGAACAATCGTCGCGCGAGCAGGCAACTCCGAGTCTTCGCCAAACCACTCCCGGTGGCTATGGGTCCGGGATCGGCGCGCGCTTGGGGCGCGCTTGTCCGGGACGACACCGGAGTTTGTTGATGTGGCTTGCGCCCCAACATCGATACAGGAACCGTCCTTTCGCACCTGCACTCTCACATCGTGAGAGAATGAACCCTGCGGCCTTCCGTCATCCGAATTGTCGAGAGCGTGGACGGCCTTGCCGGTTGCCTCCCTCCACGCCCATCGCTATCGTCCCCTCAAACAGGCCAAAAGGCCGATGTCCAGGGAGGACGAGGATGCGGAGCGTGCGGGCGCTCGCCGCGACGGCGGCGCTATCTTTGCTGGCGTTTTCGACCATTGCGCTTGCCGGCGAGCCCAAGCAGGGCGGGATCCTGCGGATGTATCATCGCGACAGCCCGGCCAATGCGTCCATCCTCGAGGGCGCGACCTATTCGATCAACGTGCCCTTCATGGGGGTGTTCAACAATCTGGTCATCTATGACCAGCACATCGCGCAGAACAGCCCTGATACCCTGAGGCCAGAGCTGGCCGAGAGCTGGTCCTGGAGCGGCGACAACAAGAAGCTGACCTTCAAACTGCGCCAGGGCGTCAAATGGCATGACGGCAAGCCGTTCACGTCGGCCGACGTCAAATGCACTTTCGATCTCCTGATGGGCAAATCGCAGCAGAAGCTGCGGCAGAATCCGCGCAAGGCCTGGTACAATGAGGTCAACGACGTCAGGCCGAACGGCGATTTCGAGGTCTCCTTCGACCTGAAGCGGCCACAACCGTCGCTGCTGGCGATGCTCGCATCCGGTTATACGCCGATCTACCCCTGTCACGTCTCGCCGGCCGACATGCGCACCCATCCGGTCGGAACCGGCCCGTTCAAGTTCGTCGAATTCAAGGCCAATGAATCGATCAAGCTGACGCGAAACCCGGACTACTGGAAGAAGGGCCTGCCCTATCTCGACGGCATCGAGTACACGATCATCACGAACCGCTCGACCGCGATCCTCGCCTTCGTCGCCGGCAAGTTCGACATGACCTTCCCGACGCACATCACCATCCCGCTCCTCAAGGATATCAAGTCACAGGCGCCAAACGCGATCTGCGCAGTCGAGCCGACCAACGTTTCGACCAACATCATCGTCAATTCGACTTCCGCGCCGTTCGACAACATCGACATCCGCCGGGCGATGGCGCTCGCGCTCGACCGCAAGGCCTTCGTCGACATTCTGTTCGAAGGCCAGGCCGATATCGGCGGCACCATGCTGCCGCCGCCGCAGGGCATCTGGGGCATGCCCAAGGACAAGCTTCAGACCATTCCAGGCTATGGCCCGAACGTGAACGCGAACCGGGAGGAGGCGAAAAAGCTGATGCAGAAGGCCGGCTACGGCCCCGACAAGCACCTCGCCGTGAAGGTCTCGACACGCAATCTCGCGGAATATCGCGATCCCGCGGTGATTCTGATCGACCAGCTCAAGAGCATCTATATCGACGGCGAGCTCGACGTCGTGGAAACCGCGAACTGGTTCCCGAAGGTCGCACGCAAGGATTATATGCTCGGCCTGAACCTGACCGGAAATTCCGTCGACGATCCCGACCAGTCATTCTACGAGAACTACTCTTGCGGCTCGGAGCGGAACTACACCAATTATTGCAACAAGGAGATCGAGAAGCTGTTCGACGTGCAGTCGCAGGAGATCGACGTTGGCAAGCGCAAGCAGCTGGTCTGGGACATCGACAAGAAGCTGCAGGAGGATGTCGCCCGCCCAATCATCTTCCATGCGCGGGCCGGCACCTGCTGGCAGCCCTATGTCAAGGGGATCACGATCATGTCGAACAGCTCTTATAACGGCTTTCGCTATGAGGACGTCTGGCTCGACAAGTAACGCGGGCGGCTGAGGCGTTCGACAGGAGGCGGTGCATGTTTGCCTATCTGGTGCGACGCCTGTTCCTGATGCTCGTGACCCTGTTCGGGATCTCGATCGTCATCTTCCTCCTGCTGCGCGTCGTCCCCGGCAACATCGTCGACATCCTGTTCGCCGCGGCCGGCTATGTCGATCCCGCCGACAAGGCCAATCTGGAGAAGGAGCTCGGCATCGACCAGCCGTTGATCGTGCAATATTGGCACTGGATCAGCGGTCTTCTGCGCGGCGACTTTGGTTATTCCTACGTCTCGGAGAAGCCGGCGCTTCAGGAGATCCTGCCGCGGATTCCGATCACGGCGCGGCTTGCTGGCCTCGCGCTGTTGTTCTCGGCGTCCATCGGCATCCCGCTCGGCGTCATCAGCGCCGTGAAGCAGGGCACCCGGCTCGACTATGCGCTGCGTGTCGTCAGCCTCAGCGGATTGTCCCTGCCCTCGTTCTGGCTCGGCCTTTTGATCCTCACCGCATCGGTGGCAATGTTCGGCCAGATGCCGATCTTCAATCCCAATCCGCAGACCTGGCTCGAGGCGTTTGCCACCTATGCCGTGCCGGCCGCCGCCGTCGGCTTCCGCAGCGCCGCGCTGACCATGCGCATCACCCGCTCCTCGATGCTGGAGGTGCTGCGGCAGGATTATATCCGCACCGCCCGCGCCAAGGGCGCATCCGATGCCGCCGTGAACTATCACCACGCGCTGAAGAATGCGATCCTGCCGGTCATCACCGTGATCGGCATCGAGGCGGCGTTCCTGATCGGCGGCCTGATCGTCACCGAGACCGTGTTCAACATCCCCGGCGTCGCCCGCTTCCTGGTCGAGGCGATCCGCTGGCGCGATTATCCGATCGTGCAGAACCTCGTGATGTTCATCGCGGTCGTGGTCGTGTTCGCGAATTTCACCGTCGACATGCTCTACGCGGTGTTCGACCCGCGCATCAGGTACACGGATTAGCCACATGATGTTTGCCAGCTCAGCGCATGCGCATTCTTCGCCTCTCCCCGCCTGCGGGGAGAGGCCGGATCGCATCGCTAGATGCGATCCGGGTGAGGGGACTCTCCGCGAGTCCAACTCTCACCTCCCCCGCGGAGAGCCCCCCTCACCCCGACCCTCTCCCCGCAAGCGGGGCGAGGGGGAAGGTAGCAGCATGGCCACGATCGACTTCGACGTTGAACTGAGGCGGGCCGGGGCGCATGCGACCGGCGGCTGGCGGCGCGTGCTGTTCATGGCGCAGCGGCACGTGCTTGGCGCGGCCGGGCTCGTCATCATGACGGTGTTCGTGCTCACCGCAATCTTCGCCGACTTCATCGCGCGCTACGATCCACTGACGGTCGATTCCGCCCGCGCGCTGGCCCGCCCGAGCCTCGCGCACTGGATGGGCACCGATTCGTTCGGCCGCGACGTGTTCAGCCGCATCATCCACGGTGCACGGATCTCGCTCGCGGTCGGGCTTGGCTCCACAGCGCTCGGCGGCTCGATCGGCGTGATCGTCGGCCTCACCTCCGGTTATCTCTCCGGCTGGGTCGACCTCGTGTTCCAGCGCGTCTCCGACGTTCTCCAGGCGCTGCCCCTCTTGGTGCTGGCGCTGGTGATGACCGCCGCGCTTGGCCCGTCGCTGCCGAACGTGATCATCGCCATCGCCATTCCGCTGATTCCGACCGTCGCGCGCGTCATCCGCGCCAACACGCTGGCACTGCGCGAGCAGCCCTTCGTGGAGGCGGCAAAATCGATCGGTATGAGCGAGATGCGGATCGCGCTGCGCCACGTGCTGCCGAATACGCTGGCGCCGCTGATCGTGCTGGCGACTGCCCAGCTCGGCTCGACCATTCTCACCGAGGCTTCGCTGTCCTTCCTCGGCCTCGGCATTCCCGAACCTTATCCGTCGTGGGGCGTATGCTCTCGGAATCGGCTGCCGAATATGTCCGCACTGCGCCGTGGCTGGTGATCTTCCCGGGCATCGCCATCAGCCTCGCCGTGTTCGGTGCCAATCTGTTCGGCGACGCCCTGCGTGATATCCTCGATCCCCGGCAGCGCGGCTGATGGCAGACAAATCCGACCTCGTGCTCGACGTGAAGAACCTGAAGACGGTGTTCTTCACCAATTCGGGACTCTTCAAGGCGGTTGACGACGTCTCCTTCACCGTGAGGCGCGGCGAGACGCTGGCGATCGTCGGCGAATCCGGGTGCGGCAAGAGCGTCACGGCGCTGTCGCTGATGCGGCTGGTGCCTGATCCGCCGGGCCGCATTGTCGGCGGCTCCGTCACGCTCGAAGGCACCGATCTGTTGGCGCTGGATGAAGCGAAGATGCGTGCCGTCAGGGGCAACCGCATCTCGATGATCTTTCAGGAGCCGATGACCTCGCTCAATCCGGTGATGCGGATCGGCGACCAGATCGTCGAGGCGGTGCGGCTGCACCGGAACTTGTCGGCCAGGGAGGCCGCGGATATCGCAGTCGAGATGCTGCGGCTGGTGCGGATTCCCGAGCCGGCGCGGCGCGCACGGGAATATCCGCACCAGCTTTCCGGCGGCATGCGCCAGCGCGCGATGATCGCGATGGCGCTGGCGTGCCGGCCGGCGCTGCTGATCGCGGACGAGCCGACCACCGCGCTCGACGTCACGATCCAGGCGCAGATTCTGGCGCTGATCCTCGACCTTCAGAAGGAGCTCGGCACCGGGCTCGTGCTGATCACGCACGATCTCGGCGTGGTCGCGCAGACCGCGCAGCGCGTGATCGTGATGTATGCGGGCCGCAAGGTCGAGGAAGCCAGCGTCGAAGCGCTGTTTGCCGCGCCGAAGCATCCCTATACGCGGGGGCTGATGGCTTCGATTCCAGCCGTGCCGGCGTCCGGCGTCGCCGCGCCGCCGCGGCTGAACGAAATTCCCGGCACCGTGCCGTCGCTGGTGCGGCTGCCGAAAGGCTGCGCCTTCGCGCCGCGCTGCCCGCTCGCGATCAAGCGCTGCCAGGACGAATATCCGCCGCTCGCCGATTGGGGCGGCGGCCATCTCGCGGCCTGCTGGCGCGCGGAGGAAGTGGCGGAGGTGGCATGAGCGAGGCGCTGCTCGAGGTCACGGACTTGATCAAGCACTATCCCGTGCGTGCGGGCGTGCTGCGCCGGCAGGTCGGCACCGTGCACGCGGTCGATGGTGTCTCGTTCGCGCTTGGTATTGGCGAGACGCTTGGCCTCGTCGGCGAATCCGGCTGCGGCAAGTCGACCGTGGCGCGCAGCGTGCTGCGGCTGGTCGAGCCGACCTCCGGCCAGATCCGCCTGGAAGGCGAGGACATCACCCATCTCTCGAAGACGGCGCTGCGGCCGCACCGCCGCTCGATGCAGATCGTGTTCCAGGATCCGTTCGCCTCGCTCAATCCGCGCATGACCGCGGGCGACATCGTCGGCGAGCCGCTGGCTGTGCATGGGCTCGCCACCGGCAAGGCGTTGGAGGCGCGCGTCGCGAGACTGTTCGAGCAGGTGGGCCTAAGACCCGACCAGATGCGCAACTTCCCACATCAATTCTCCGGCGGCCAGCGTCAGCGCATCTGCATCGCGCGGGCGCTTGCGCTGGAGCCGCGGCTGATCGTCTGCGACGAGCCGGTCTCCGCGCTCGACGTCTCGATCCAGGCGCAAGTGATCAATCTTTTGATCGACCTGCAACGCCGGCACGGCTTCTCCTATCTCTTCATCGCGCACGATCTCGCCGTGGTCGCGCATATCAGCCACCGCGTCGCGGTGATGTATCTCGGGCGGATCGTCGAGATCGCCGACAAGGACGAATTGTTCCGCAACCCGCGGCATCCTTACACGCAGGCGCTGCTCGCCTCGGTACCGGTCGCCAATCCGCTCGCGAAGAAACTTGCGCCGCTGGTCGATGGCGACGTGCCGAGCCCGGTCAATCCGCCCTCGGGCTGCGCATTTCATACCCGCTGCCGGTTTGCGATGGAGCGGTGCAAGACGGAGCGGCCGGCGCTGGTGGAGGCGGCTGGCGGACATCGGGTGGCGTGTTTGCTCAATGAGGGGACGGGGCGACCTCTCTAATGTCGTCCCGGCGAAGATCCGTAGGGCGGGCAAAGCGATGCATGCCCACCATCCCAGACGCAACCGCCGCACGACGGTGGGCACGGCGCTATGCGCCTTAGCCCACCCTACGATGCTGCACTCGCTGCCCTAACCCGCCCCGATCTCCACCACGATCCTGCCCGTGGTCACCTGCTCGCCCTCGGCGACGTCGATCGCCTCAACCACGCCGTCAATGCCGGCCTTGTGGACGTGCTCCATCTTCATCGCTTCCAGCGTCATGACCGGTTGATCGGCAGTAACGCGATCGCCCGGCTTGACCAGGACGGCGACGACGCGGCCATTCAGGGCAGCGCGGACCTTGCCGTCACCGCCATTGCTTGCGGCAGCCTTCGGCGCGGCTAGCGTGAGATCATTTACCGCGAGCGGGATACCGCGATGCTGGAGGTAGAGCCGGTCGCCATCGCGCAGGAATCTTGCGCTGTCCATTACGCCGTCATGGCGGAAGCGGATGGCGTCGGGATCAAGCTCATCGATTTCGAATTTGTCTTCCCGGGCGTCGGTAGCGATTGTGTAGCTGCCGTCGCGCTCGCGGGTGACTTCGAGTTCGTGTATCTGGCCGGCGATCTCGATTTTCGCCGGCAGTGGGAACGTTGCCGCGAGGCTCCGTCCATCACGCCACGATGGTGCCTGCGGGCTGGTGACGTAGAGCAGAAGGCCCGCGAGCGCGACGCTGAATGCGCTGTTCGCACGCGGCGCCAACAACTCGTCGCGATGCGCGCCGATGAACGCCGTCGTCGCCTCGCCTTTGGCAAAGCCGGGGTGACGCAGGCACGACATCAGGAACGCCTGGTTCGTGGTCACGCCGAAAGCCGTGAGCTGCTCCAGGCCGACGATCAACCGCCCCCTCGCCTCCTCACGCGTGGTGCCATGGCTGATCACCTTGGCGATCATGGAATCGTAGAACGGCGGGATCTCCGTATCCGACTGCAGCGCATGCTCGATGCGGATACCGTCCGGCACCTGCCAGCGCGCCATGCGGCCGGACTGCGGCATGAAATCATGTGCGGCATCTTCCGAGCAGAGTCGCACCTCGATGGCGTGGCCCGAGAACCGGATGTCCTGCTGCTTCACCGGCAGCGGCTCGCCGCGCGCAACGCGCAGCTGCAGCTCGACGAGATCGAGCCCGGTGATCGCCTCGGTCACGGGATGCTCGACCTGGAGCCGCGTGTTCATCTCCATGAAGTAGAACTCGCCGCTCGCATCGAGCAGGAATTCCAGCGTGCCGGCGCCCTCATAGCGCAGCGCCTTCACGGCGGCGACCGCGACCTCGCCCATTTTCGCGCGCAGCTCCGGCGTGACCGCGGGCGACGGCGCCTCCTCGATCAGCTTCTGGTGCCGCCGCTGCACCGAGCAATCGCGCTCGCCGAGATGGATCGCGTTGCCGTGGCTGTCGCCGAACACCTGGATCTCGATATGGCGCGGGTTCAGGATGGCCCGTTCGAGGATGACCGTGGGATCGCCGAACGCGGCCTTCGCCTCCGACCTTGCGCTGCGCAGGGCATCGGGGAAAGATGCGGCGTCGGTGACGAGCCGCATGCCACGTCCACCGCCGCCGGCCACCGCCTTGATCATCACGGGGAAGCCGATCTTTTTGGCCTCCGACAGCATCACCTCGTCACCCTGGTCGACGCCCTGATAGCCAGGCACGACCGGCACGCCCGCCTTCCTCATGATGTCCTTGGCGCCCGCCTTGTCGCCCATCGCCTCGATCGCCTGCGGCGACGGTCCGATGAATACGAGGCCGGCCTCCTTGCAGCTTCTCGCAAAATCCTCGTTTTCCGCGAGGAAGCCGTAGCCGGGATGCACGGCGTCCGCGCCGCTTGCTCTGGCTGCGGCGATGATCGCGGGGATGTTGAGATAGGAGTGCGCCGGCACCGCTTCGCCGATGCGCACGGCCTGATCCGCCTGCCGCACGTGGAGCGCATCGCGATCGGCATCCGAATAGACCGCGACGACGCCGAGGCCGAGTTGCCGCGCGCTGCGCATCACGCGTAGCGCGATCTCGCCGCGGTTGGCAATCAGGACCTTGAAGAACGGCCGGTGCTGCACTGATCCGTTCCTCATGGGCGAGCCACCGAGAACTGCATGCGCTGGGGTGTGCGTGCATCGCCCTCGCGGCAGATTGCGAGCACCTCTGACAGGACCGCGCGGGTGTCGCGCGGGTCGATCACGCCGTCGTCGAGCACGCGCGCGCTGGTCGAGAACACGTCCATCTGGCCGTCGAACACGCCGATGATCTGCGCCTTCATGGCCTCGAGCTTGTCCTTCTCGACCGGTTTGCCGCGGCGCGCAGCGGCGGCCTCGGTCACGATCGCCATGGTTTCTGCAGCCTGCTCGCCGCCCATCACGGCGGTCTTGGCGTTCGGCCAGGAGAAGCAAAAGCGCGGATGGAAGCCGCGCCCGCACATGCCGTAATTGCCGGCGCCGAACGAGGCACCGCAATAGATGGTGATCTGCGGCACCGTCGCCGAGGTCACCGCCTGGATCATCTTCGAGCCGTGCTTGATCATGCCGGCTTCTTCATAGGCCTTGCCGACCATGTAGCCGGTGGTGTTGTTCAGATAGAGCAACGGCGTGCGGGTCTGGCAACAGGCCTGGATGAAATGCGTCGCCTTGTTGGCGCCGGCGGGATCGAGCGGACCGTTGTTTGTGATGATGCCGATCGCCTGGCCCTCGATGCGGGCATGACCGCAGACAGTGGCGGGGCCGTAGTTCGGCGCCATCTCGGTGAAGTCGGAATCGTCGACGATGCGCGCGATCACCTGTTTCATGTCCACCGGGCGCTTGTGGTCCATCGGCATGATGCCGAGCAGCTCGTCCTGGTCGTAGCGCGGCGGCTTGAACTGCGCAGCCACCCTGCCCGGCCGCTCCCATTGTAGCGCCGCCATAATCTCGCGCGCGATGCGAAGTGCGTCGCGATCGTCCTCGGCGAGATAGTCGCCGAGACCGGAGACCTGCGTATGCATCTCGGCGCCGCCGAGCTCTTCCTCGGTCGCGATCTCACCGGTCGCAGCTTTCAGGAGTGGCGGCCCCGCAAGGAAAGCGCGGGTGCGGCCGCGGACCATGACGATGTAGTCGGAGAGACCCGTCTGATAGGCGCCGCCGGCGGTGGACGATCCATGCGTCACGGTGACGACGGGCAATCCCGCAGCCGAGAGCCGTGCGAGATTGCGAAAGATGTTGCCGCCGCGGACAAAATCCTCGACGCGATAACGCAACAGATTGGCGCCGGCGCTCTCGACCAGCTGGACGTATGGCAGCTTGTTCTCCAGTGCCAACTCCTGCACCCGCAGCGTCTTGTCGAGACCGTAGGGTTGCAGTGCACCGGCATCGATACCGGAATCACTGGCGCTGACCATGCAGCGGACGCCCGAAACAAAGCCGATGCCGGCAATGACGCCGCCGCCGGGCACGCTCTTGGCCGGATCCGAAACGTCGAACATGTAGCCGGCGAGCGTCGACAGCTCAATGAAGGGCGCGCCGGGATCGAGCACCAGCGCGACGCGCTCGCGCGGCAGCAGCTGGCCGCGCTTGTGGAAGCGGTCCTTTGCTGCGGCGGACGCCGCACGCGTGCGCTCTTCCAGCGCGCGCATGCGGTCGATCAACGCAAGCATGCCGTCGCGGTTGGCGTGGTAGGCGGCGCTGCCGGGGAAAATGGTGTTTTCAATGACAGACATGACTTGATCCTGCTCGTCATTGCGAGGAGCTCGCGACAAAATTGCGAAGCAATTTTGCGCTGATGTGACGAAGCAATCCAGACTGCATCCGCGGAGAGATTCTGGATTGCTTCGCTGCGCTCGCAATGACCGTGAGGCGATACCTTACCGATTCGTCCCAAAGATCTTCCGCGCCTCGGCGGGGCTTGCGATCTCGCGGCCGGCGCGGCGGGCGCAGGCGGCGACGGCTTCGATCAGCTGGCCGTTCGACGTCACCTTTTTGCCGTCGGCAAGATAGAAGGTGTCTTCGAGGCCGGTACGCAAATGACCGCCGAGCTCGGCGCAACGCTGGTGCAGTGGCCAGATCTCTTCGCGGCCAATGGCGGTGACCTGAAAATTCGCTTCGGGCCGCTTCAGCTTGATCAGGATCGGCAGCAACTCGGGATCAGCAGGCATGCCCGAGGCGACGCCCATCACGAAGTTATATTCGAGTGGCCCCTTGTACATGCCAACCTGATGGTACATGCCGACGCAGCGGACGATGCCGACGTCGAAGCATTCGAACTCGGGGATGGTGCCGACCGCGTTCATGACGTCGAGATAGTCCTTCACCTTCTCGACCGCGTTGTCGAACATCATCGGCGGCCAGGCCCAGGTGTTGTCGGCCTTGACCTTCAGATAGTTCAGCGAGCCGGCATTGCAGGCCGCAATCTCCGGCCTGGTCTCACGGATGCAGTCGAGCGCGCCTGAGTAGTTCGGCCCTGACACCCCCGAGGTGTGGTTGATGATCACGCCCGGACAGGCCTCGCGGATCGCCTGCTGAATCTCCTTGCTGACACTGACCTCCCAGGACGGCAGATGTCCCTTGTTCGGCGCCTGCTGGCGCAGATGGATGTGCATGATGGACGCGCCGGCATCGAACGCAGCCTTGGCCTCGCGCGCCATCTCTTCGGGCGTCACAGGCACGTTGTGCTGCTTCGGATCGGTGAGCACGCCGTTCAGCGCGCAGGTGATGACGGCCTTGTCGCTCATGCCTTGACGCTCATGACTTGGATGTCTCGCAGGTTGAGAATTCAACGCTTGCGATCATGTGATGGGCGGCATGCGGCTTCTTGCGCGGAGAAGCTAGCTAAGGACGAGCTATCGTAGGGTGGGCAAAGGCGCTTTGCGCCGTGCCCACCACATCTCGGTGCTTGGTGACAATGGTGGGCACGCTTCGCTTGCCCACCCTACGAGAGCGGCGCTAACCCACCCTACGAAGCCTCCGCGAGCCGCACCGTCTCGGTGCTGCGATAGATCGCAAGATCGCGTGAGCCGACGAAGATGGCGCGCGGCTTCAGCCCGTAGAAGCGGCGGATCGAGTGGCTGAAATGAGTGGAATCGGGATAGCCGATGTCCTGCGCGAGGTGAGCGAGGTTGAGATCCTGGTTGGCGAAGTGCAGCAAATGCCGCGCGCGCTTCCAGGCGCGGAAAGACCGGAACGAGATGCCCGTCTCTTCCTTGAACAAGTGCAGGAAGCGCGAGGCCGAGAGGCCCGCCTCGGCCGCACAGGTATCGGCCGTGACCGGCTCGCCGGAGAAGCGTTCGATGCGGGCAACCGCGCGCGTCACCCGCGGGTCGAGCACGCGGCGCGGCAGCGCCTCGCCAAAACACATCTCGTCGAACTCGGCGGTGGTGATGTCACCGTAGCGGCGCTGACGCAGCAGCGCATAGGCGGCGAGGATCTTGCGGGCATAGACGGCACTGTCCGGTCCGGTCAGCCGCTGGGCCAAGGCCTCCAGCACGCCGTCCGGCATGCTCTCGGGTTCGAGCGTCACGCTGATTGCGGTGCGGTAGTCGCTGGCGATGGAATGCCGCTGGTTCGGCAGGGTGACGAACAGCTCGCCGGTGGCGAAGACATCGTCGATCGTCAGATGCAGATTGCCCTTCACCGCCACATAGACGTGGCGGCAGCCGGGGGTCCGTTTGCGGGGGCGGCCGAGCAGGCCGGCATAGAACACCCGCTCCGGCGTGATCAGCATCAAATGGTCGGATTCGCGACCTTTATCTTCCATGGGGATCCTCCTCGCGCGGCTCTCTGGCCGCTGCGGACGGAGGTCACCTTAGCGGAAATTTGAGCGCTGTCACGGTGAGATAGCGCTGTCATTGACGCGCAAAGATCGGCGTTCCCGGAGGGCAAAGACAGACCCGGAACTCTTGGTCGTCCCGGCGGAGGCCGGGACCCATACCGCGAGGTCTATCGATGTAGGCGATATCAATCCCGAACGACCAATCTTCGCAAAACATGTTTCGGGGAGTATGGGTCCCGGCCTTCGCCCTAGGGCATGCACATATCTCTGAGGCTCCATCCTGCTGCGACGGCGTGGAAGTATTCGAGGCCGTTCTTGAAGGTGATCGGGCCCGGCGGCTTGGACGATGGGTAGCCGTCCCAGCCGCCGAGGCGACCAATGATCCAGGCGGCCCAAGCGAGGCTATCGGGCGGATGTGGGTTCTTTAATCGCTTGCTCCCGGCTTCGAGTTGACGGTTGAGGGCGGTGAGCACGTTAATTTGGCCGTTGTCGAAGGCAGCGAGAATGGGTTGGCGACTGCCATTGCGGGCCTGCAGAAGTTGGATTGTGATGACGGCCGCCTTAGCGGCAATCGCGACCAGCTTGAGAAGGCGATCGGCGGTTCCGATCTGGCTGTCTTCGAGCTTGAAGCCTTGTGTCTTCAGGATGCGGAAGAACTGCTCGATGATCCAGCGTTGCTTGTACCATTGGACGATGCGCCAGGCGTCCTCGATGCCGGTAACCTCGTGAGAGGTGAGAAGCCGCCAGTGCAGCGGCTCTACCCCGGTTTCGGCATTGATCTCGCGCACATCGACCACCGCCAATGGCAAGCTTTCCGGCAGATGGCGCAGGAACTTACTCTGTGGGCGGGCGAGCTCGATTGCGCCAAAGCGAAGTTCGAGGTGAGCCAGGCGGGCGGGCCGCGCGGCGCGCGCAGGCAATTGGATCGCACGCCGATCCACCGCGGCCATGGCATCGCTGACCTCATACAAGCCGCTGCGGTCGGCAAGCTTGCGATCATGCATGCTGCGCGCGATGACGTGGAAGTGTTGCTCGGCCGAGCTGGCATAAAGGGCAAAATATCGCTCTCGCGGTCACCCAGCACCGTCACCGCTGTGGCCTTGGTGAGGAGCGGCTTGGCCGCCATGGCAGTGGATATCCAGCGCTGCGATTCCTTGTCCGATAACTCCCGATCGTCGTGCGAGGTCGTGCGGCGACCTGTGCGCGTCCATATCTGCCCGCTCAAAAGTCCAAGACAGTTGCCGTCATCGGCATCCACAGCCAGCAGCGGATGCAGCAGCACGCCGTGGTTATTGCCTTTGCCGATTTCTCCGAGCCCGCGCCGGCGTTGCGGTGTGGTGTTGAAGTGGATCTCGCTGGTGTCCTGGATGGCCAGCACGTGGCGGCCCTCTACCGCAGCGACCGTGCTTTCGCTCCAGCTTTCGATGATCCGCTCCACCGTCACCTTGTCATGGCCAAGAAAGCGGTTGAACCGCACTTCCAGCGCGCGGTTCCCCCTGGAGAGCTGCCGAAGGCAGACAGTTTTGCCCACAACCATGCGTTCGACGAACGCCGCCCCCCTTTATCGAGACGACGATCCCCGAACCGGCCCAGCGTCCAGTCAATCCGTGACAACATCGCGGCACCCCGTCCAAATCATGGAGTGCCGCAATACGAATCACACAGAACTCTGATTCTGGAATCCTCCCAGGCCGATCCGAGTCAATCCGCCGCACCAGATATGTGCATGCCCTAGGGCCTTCGCCGGGACGACAACTACGCCCGCACCCTGGGCGCCACGTTCTGCTCGGCGCCGGCTTTTTGCTCCGCAGCAACTGCGCGCTTGAAGCCGTCGCGCTGCTGCAAGCGCGCCCAATAGGCTGCGACATTTGGCCCAAAATCCTTGGCCAGCCCAATGTTGTCGGCGAGGCGGAGCGCATAACCGATGACAATGTCAGCGGCTGTGAAGCGGCCGGCGCACAAGGTTTCGCCATTTGCGGTGGCTGCCTCGACGGCGCGCAAGCGTCCCAAGAACCATTTCGCATAGTCGCCGGCGACCTGCGGATTGCGGCGCTCCTCCGGCTCGAGCTGGGTGTATCTGAGCACCAGCGTCTGTGGGAAGGTTAACGTGGCGTCGCTGAAGTACATCCAGTTCAGGAACGCGCCATAGGCAGGATCCTCAGGTCCCACCATCAGCGGCGTCGGACCATATTTGATGCCGAGATAGTGGCAGATGCCGGATGACTCCGTCATCCGCGTCTCGCCGTCGATCAGAAAGGGGATGGTGCCGAGCGGATTGATGCCGAGATAGTCCTTGGCGAACACCCGCGGCGGGAACGGCAGCATCTTTAATTCATAGGACAGCCCCATCTCCTCCAGCATCCAGAGCGGCCGAAACGAGCGCGCGGCGTCACAGTGATAGAGCGTAATCATCAAGCACTTCCTTTGCTGCCGGGCAGCGTGCCCATCATCTTGCACAGGACCATCAGCATGACCTCGTCGGCGCCGCCGCCGATCGAGGTCAGGCGGCTGTCGCGATAGGCGCGGCTGACCGGCGTCTCGTTGGTAAAGCCCATTCCACCCCAATATTGCAAGCAGGCGTCGGTGAGCTCACGGCCGAGTCGCCCGGCCTTCAGCTTGGCCATGGTCGCAAGCCGCGTCACGTCCTCGCCGGCGACCAGTTGCTCCGCGGCCCGATAGATCAGCGCGCGCAAGAGCTCGACCTCGGTCTGCATCTCCGCGAGCTTGAAATGCACGACCTGGTTGTCGAGGATCGACTTCCCGAACGCCTTTCGGTTGCGGGTGTATTCGATGGTCTGATCGATGATGTATTCATGCGCCTTGAGGCAGGCGGCCGCGCCCCAGAGCCGCTCCTCCTGGAACTGGATCATCTGGTAGGTAAAGCCCTTGCCCTCCTCGCCGATCCGGTTGCGTTTGGGCACGCGAACATTGTCGAAGAAGATCTGCGCAGTGTCTGACGAGCGCATGCCCATCTTGTCGAGTTTGCGCGCGACGGTGACGCCCTTGCTCTTCATGGGCACGCAGATCAGCGACTTGTTGCGGTGAACGGGACCGTCACCGGTGTTGGCGAGCAGGCAGATCCAGTCGGCCTGGGTGCCGTTGGTGATCCACATCTTGCCGCCATTGATGACGTAATCGTCGCCGTCGGAACGCGCATTGGTCATGATCGAAGCCACGTCCGACCCGGCGCCGGGTTCGGAGACGCCGATGCAGGCGACATAGTCGCCGGAAATCGACGGCGCCAGAAACTCGCGCCGCACCTCGTCCGAGCCGAACCGCGCCAGCGCCGGCGTCGCCATGTCGGTCTGCACCCCGATCGCCATCGGAACGCCGCCGCAGGTGATGGCCCCGAGCTCCTCCGCCATCATCAGCGCATAGGAATAATCGAGGCCGGAGCCGCCGAACTCCACGGGCTTGTTCAGGCCGAGGAAGCCGAGGCTGCCCATCTTCTTGAACAGCTCATGCGCCGGGAAGATGTCGGCCTTCTCCCAGTCATCGACGTGAGGGTTGATCTCATTGGCGATGAATTTCTGCAAGGACCGGCGGATGTCGTCGTGGTCGGCGGTGAATAGCATTTTTGTCAGCTCAGCTCTCGGTATCTCTGATGTGCTCGTCATGGCCGGGCTTGTCCCGGCCATCCACGCCTTCGTCACCCGGCAGCAAGAACGTGGATGCCCGGGACAAGCCCGGGCATGACGGAGGAGACTTTCACAATCCCATCTGCCTCGAGGCCAGATCCTTCATGATCTCCTCGGTGCCGCCGCCGATGGCGTTGACCTTGACCTCGCGGTAGATGCGCTCGGCCTTGATGCCGCGCATGAAGCCGGCCCCGCCAAAAATCTGCACGGCTTCCGAGGCGCAGAATGCCATGGTCTGCGTCGCCTGGTTCTTCATCATGCAGATTTCGGCGACCGGGCTTTCGCCCTGCTCCAGCCGCCAGGCCAGCATCTCCAGCATCGCTTGCGAAGCGGCGACCTTCTGCGCCATGTCGACAATCTTGTGGCGGATCACCTGATGCTGGGCCAGCGGCTTGCCGAACGTCTTGCGTTCCCTAGCGTAGGCGATCGCCTCATCAAGACAGACGCGGGCGAAGGCGGTGCAGCTCGCGGCCATGCCCATGCGCTCGCTGTTGAAGTTCTGCATGATGATCTTGAAGCCCTGACCTTCCTCGCCGATCAGATTCTCGGCGGGCACGCGGCACGCGTCGAAATGTAGCGTCGCGGTGTCGGAGGCCCACCAGCCCATCTTCTTCAGCTTGGTGCGCGACAGGCCGGGTGTGTTGCCCTCGATCAGGAGCAGGCTGACGCCGCCGGCGCCCTCGCCGCCGGTACGCACCGCAACGGTCAGATAATCGGCTCGCACGCCTGAGGTGATGAAGGTCTTCTCGCCGGTCACGACGTAGTGATCGCCATCGCGTCGCGCTCGGGTGCGCAGGTTCGCGACATCGGAGCCGCCGCCCGGCTCGGTAATCGCGAGTGCGGAGATTTTTTCGCCTGATAGCACCTGCGGCAGCACGCGTGCCCTTACCTCGGGGCGAGCCGCGCGGGCGATCGGCGGCGAGCCGATGGTGTGGCTCATCAGGCTGGCGCTGACACCGCCGGCGCCGGCCTGTGCGAGCTCCTGGCTCGCCACGATCTTCATGAACTGGTCGGCGGCGATGCCGCCATATTCCTCAGGGAATCCCAGCCCCAACAGGCCGATAGCGGCCGCCTTGCGATAGAGCGCGCGCGGGAATTCACCGGCCTCGTCCCACTCATGAGCGAAGGGCGTGATCTCCTTCTCGACGAAGCGGCGCATCATTTCGCGGAAGGCATCGTGCTCGGCGGTATAGAATGGGCTCTTCATGGCACTCTCGCCTCGTACGGATTCGTCTCGGCCACCATGGACGGAACTTTGTTGGTTTCACTTGCGCCAAGTGGCTGGCCGGATGGGTCAGTTCGCGTGAAGCCGTAAGCCCAGCAACTGAACGCAAGACGATTTTCGCTCCTCGCAGGCCAACTCCGGATCAAAAAAGATGGTGCACAAAACTCCGGCTGGCCCACCAGGGCCACGCCGGCCTGGTGCATGGCAATAAGTAACACAGCGGGGCAAGACCGCCGAGGGAGGGATTTTTGGCCGTTCGTTACTACGACTGGATCGCTCATCATGGCCGGCGCACACCTGGCAAGGTTGCGGTCATCGACCTCGCAAGCGAGCGCCGCTTCACCTATTCGCAGCTCGATGTCCGCGTCTCGCGCCTCGCCTCATTCCTGCGCCACACGCTGAACGTCTCGCGCGGCGACCGCGTCGCGGTGCTGGCGCTGAACACGACCGATACGCTGGAGGTGCAGTTCGCCTGCGGGCGGTTAGGTGCCATCTTCGTGCCGCTGAACACCCGCCTCACTGTACCCGAGCTCCAGTTCATCACCAGCGACTGCGCGCCGAAGGTGATGATCCACGATGCCGACCTGGCCGAGACGGCGCTGAGCGTGGCGAAGCTTTGCGGTGTCGCGACCAGCCTGCTGCTCGGCCCCGGCGGGTCCTATGAGGCCGGCATCGCCGCCGCCAAACCGCTCGACCGCGCCGAAGAAGTCACGCTCGATGACGTCTCGACCATCATGTACACGTCGGGCACGACCGGACATCCCAAGGGCGCGACCATCACCCATGGCATGACGTTCTGGAATTGCGTCAATCTCGGCGGCCCCGCCTGCATCGGACCATCGTCGGTGCTGCTCACCGTGCTGCCGCTGTTCCACACCGGTGGTCTCAATTGCTACACCAATCCGGTGCTGCATGCCGGCGGCACCGTGATGATCATGCGCACCTTCGATCCCGGCACGGCGCTCGGCCTGATCAACGACCCCGCGCAGGGCATCAACGTCTTCTTCGGCGTGCCCGCGATCTACCAGTTCATGGCGCAGCATCCAGCCTTCGCAACCACCGATCTCAGCCGGCTGATCGTCGGCGGTGTCGGCGGCGCGCCGATGCCGGTGCCGCTGCTGAAAGTCTGGGAAGCGCGCGGCGTCGCGCTTCAGCAGGGCTATGGCATGACCGAGACGTCGCCGGCTGTGCTGGTGCTCGACCGCGAGGATGCGGCGCGCAAGGCTGGCTCCGCCGGCAAGCCGGTGCTGCATACGGAGGTACGCATCGTGCGGCCCGACGGTAGCGATGCCGATATCGGCGAGCTCGGCGAGCTCTGGGTCAAGGGCCCGAACATCACGCCGGGCTACTGGAACAGGCCCGAGGCCAACAAGACCTCATTCACCGACGGCTGGCTGCATACGGGCGATGCCACACGCGTCGACGAGGAAGGTTTTTACTACATCGCCGACCGTTGGAAGGACATGTACATTTCCGGCGGCGAGAATGTCTATCCGGCCGAGGTCGAGAACGTCCTGCATCAGCTCGACGCCATCGCGGAAGCCGCCGTGATCGGCATTCCCGATCCGCAATGGGGCGAAGTCGGCCTTGCCATCGTTGCGGTCAAGCCGGGCCAGAAGCTGACCGAGGCTGATGTGTTCGCGCATTGCGCGGCCAATCTCGCGCGCTTCAAATGCCCGCGCCAGATCCGCTTCGTCGAGGCGCTGCCGCGCAACGCCACCGGCAAGATCCACAAGCCGACCTTGCGCAAGGAGTTCTCGGTGGCTTCCGAAGTCGACAACAAGGTCGCCAGTGCCTGACCGAAGCGCCCTCGCGGGCGCTTTTTCTTTTCGAAGTGCCTGCTCCAACCCACAAGAAACCCCAAGGAAATTGCCATGAAGAACAAGAAACTCGCCCTGCTCGCCGCGGCAACGGCGCTGACATTGCTCTCAGCACAAGGCGCCTACGCGCAAAAGAAATACGACACCGGTGCCAGCGACACCGAGATCAAGATCGGCAATGTCGAAGCCTATTCCGGCCCGGCTTCCGCCTACGGCATCATCGGCAAGACCGAGGAAGCCTATTTCAAGATGATCAACGACCAGGGCGGCATCAACGGCCGCAAGATCAACTGGATCTCCTATGATGACGGCTATTCGCCGCCCAAGACCGTCGAGCAGGTGCGCAAGCTGATCGAGAGCGACGAGGTGTTCCTGGTCTTTAACGCGCTGGGCACGCCGACCCAGACCGCCGTGCAGAAATATCACAACGCCAAGAAGGTGCCGCAGCTGTTCCTCGCCACCGGTGCCAGCAAGTGGAACGACCCGAAGGGTTTTCCCTGGACCATGGGCTTCCAGCCGAGCTACCGCGTCGAGGCGCGGATCTTCGCAAAGTATATCTTGCAGGCGAAGCCCGATGCCAAGGTCGCGATCTTCTATGCCAATGACGATTTCGGCAAAGACTACGTCGCCGGCATCAAGGAGATCTTTGGCGAGAAAGCCTCTTCGCTGATCGTGGCGGAAGAGAGCTACGAGACCACCGAGCCGTCGATCGATTCCCACATCGTCAAGCTGAAGGGCACCGGCGCCAATGTCCTCGTCAACATCTCGACGCCGAAATTCGCGGCACAGGCGATCAAGAAGATCGCCGAGCTCGAATGGAAGCCGATGCATGTGATGACCGACGTGTCGATCTCGATCGGTGCGGTGATGAAGCCCGCCGGCCTCGATGCTTCGGAAGGCGTGCTGTCGGCGACCTATTTGAAGGACGCGTCCGACCCGCAATGGAAGGACGACGAGGGCATGAAGAAGTTCATGGCCTTCATCGACAAGTACATGCCCGGCGCCAACATCTCCGATACCAACCTCGTCTACGGCTACGCCGCCGCGCAGACCCTGGTCCAGGCGCTGAAGCAGTGCGGGGATGTGCTGACGCGGGAGAACGTGATGAAGCAGGCTGCCAGCCTGAAGGGCTTTGCGCCGGATACGCTGATCCCCGGCATCAAGATCAACACCGGCGCCAACGATTTCGCGCCGATCGAGCAGCTCAAGATGATCCGGTTCAAGGCTGGTCAGTGGGAATTGTTCGGCGACATCATCAGCGCGGAAACGGGCGGCTAGCCCGCATCCGCTCAACATGCCCAAGCAAGATAGCGGCCGAAGAGGCCGCTATCCCGGCAGGAAGAGCGCAAAGGGCTCCTCCACCGTTCGGCGCAGATGCTTTCGATACAAGGCATGGCTGGCGTCATCGGGCCCTACCCGCCCCAAAGACGGCTTCGGAACGTTTTTGAGCGGCACGTAGGCAATTGGCGCCGCGATCGGCGTGAGTTGCGAGCCAGGGCCGGCGCGGAGCGTCGAGATGATGCCGTACATCTCGCCGGCGACGGTCGGCCGCGACACCGTGATCACGCGGTGCTGGCCGTGCTTGATGATGACGAGGTAGATGAAGCCGGACTGGTGGGGAACGGCGACCTCGCCGGTATGCTCATAGGCGGCATCGGTGCGATCGCCCTCACGAAAGACCAGCGAAGAGACTTTCGGCTCCCACACGATCTCGGTGCGATAGGCAAAGATCGCGTCTTTGTCGCCGAACGACGGCCGCAGGGTGATGTAGACGTCTTCGAGCCAGGTCACCGCGCGATGCGCATAGGAGCCGAGGCTGTCGGGCGCGACATCGTTTGCGGCCGGTGGCGTCACCACGACGGCACTTTTGCGCAAGGAGACACCCAGCGCCTGCTCCAGCCGGACCGTCGTCGCCAGCGTGAACGGCCGCCGGCCGCCGAGCACCTTCTCCAGCGTCGAACAGGCTGAGCTTGGCCTGCTCGGCCAGCGCCTGGCGGGAGATCCGGCGTCTGGCGAGTTCTTCGCGAACGGTCTCGGCAATCTCGCGGCTCTGCTCGTCCGAAAGCTGCTTGTCGGTGAGTTTATCCTGCGTCTGCATCGTGGCCCCTGCTCCAGGACGGCCATTCTAGCAGGGCGGACAAACCAGCACAAAACCGCACATGGCCGCCCGGCGGCGATGAGCCGGGGCCGGTCGCGGCGGAACATTGCCGATCATTCTGCTCACGAAATCAGGCCCTCCCGGCGGATGCTGAGAGCCAGCAAACGTCCTTCGGGAGCAGGCCAGATGGATATCTACGGCATAGGCGACCACGACGATCACCCCATGTTGAACCGGCTGATCAAACTCGGACTGTTTCTTCTCGCGCAGGGCATCGCGGTGATGCTGATGGCTTTCGTGGCCCTGCTCGTCAGCTTTGGGACGAGTTGGTCGGCAACGACGGAGCAAGCAAGCCTGCTCCAGCCCGGCGATGCCAGGTCCGGAAGCCTGCTCCTGAAGCAGGACGGCGCCTACACCGAAGCAATCCGCCTCGGCATCGACATCGATGTCACAGTGTCCGGTCCGACGCTGCGCGGCCGGGTCACGCAGGTCTTCCGCAACCCGACCAAGGATTGGGTCGAAGCAACCTACGTTTATCCGCTCGCGACCGACGGCGCTGTCAACACGCTGAAGATGGTGGTCGGCGACCGTGTCATCGTCGGCGACATCAAGGAACGGCAGCAGGCTCGCGTGATCTACGAAGAGGCGCGCCGCGCCGGGCAGAAGGCCGCGCTCACCGAGCAGGAGCGGCCGAACATCTTTACCAACTCGGTTGCCAATATCGGTCCCGGCGAAACCGTGCTGGTGCAGATCGAATACCAGGAGCCGGTGCATCAATCCGGCAACGAATATTCGCTGCGCCTGCCGCTGGTGGTGGCACCGCGCTACAATCCGGCGCCGATCGTGCAGAGCGTCGACTTCCGCAACGACGGCTCGGGCTGGGCGCGACCCATTCGGACCCGGTTGCGGACCGCGACCGTATCTCGCCTCCCGTGCTGGATCCTGCCAAGAATGCGCCGGTCAATCCGACCAGCATCACGGTCCGCCTGAAGGCCGGCTTTGCGCTCGGCGAGGTCAAGAGCTTCCACCATAACGTCAAGGTCGAGAGCCCGGACAACACAACGCGCGTCGTCACGCTCACCGAGGGCGCCGTACCGGCCGATCGCGATTTCGAGTTGACCTGGAAGCCGGCCGCGGCGAAAGCGCCATCGGTCGGCCTGTTCCGAGAGCATGTCGGCGATGCCGATTACCTGCTCGCCTTCGTCACCCCGCCGACCGCCGAGCAGGCGACGCAGAAACCGCTGCCACGCGAGGTGGTGTTCGTAATCGACAATTCGGGATCGATGGGCGGCACGTCGATCGTTCAGGCCAAGGCCAGCCTGACTTACGCGCTCTCTCGTCTCCACCCGACCGACCGTTTCAACGTGATCCGCTTCGACGACACCATGGACGTGCTGTTTCCGGCTTCCGTGCCGGCGGATGCCGCCCATGTCGGTGAAGCCACCTCCTTCGTCAGTGCCTTGCAGGCGCGCGGCGGCACCGAGATGGTGCCGGCGATGCGCGCGGCGCTGACCGACAAGCTCGGCGACACCAGCTTGGTTCGCCAGGTCGTATTCCTGACCGACGGCGCGATCGGTAATGAGCAGCAATTGTTCGAAACCATCACGGCGATGCGCGGGCGCTCGCGCGTGTTCATGGTCGGCATCGGGTCCGCGCCCAACACCTATCTGATGACCCGCGCTTCCGAGCTCGGCCGCGGCGCCTTCACCCATATCGGCTCCGTCGAGCAGGTGGAGGAGCGCATGCGCGGCCTGTTCGCCAAGCTGGAAAATCCGGCCGTGACCGGTCTCAGCGCAAAATTCTCGGAGGCCAAGGCCGACATCACCCCGGCGATCATTCCCGACGTCTATCGCGACGAGCCCTTGGTGCTGGCGGCAAAACTCGACAAGCTCGCGGGCTGGCTCGAGATCAAGGGCCGCGTCGGCGATCGCCCGTGGTCGGTGACGCTGCCGTTGCAAAACGCGGCCGAAGGCAAGGGCCTGTCGAAACTCTGGGCCAGGCGCAAGATCGGCGATGCTGAAGTTGCGCGCACCCTGCGCGAGATGACGCCAGAAGAATCAGACAAGGCGATCCTGGCGCTGGCGCTCGACCATCAGATCGTCACGCGGCTGACCAGCCTGGTCGCGGTCGACAAGACGCCGAGCCGCCCCGAAGGCGAGCCGCTCAAGCTCAGCGAATTGCCGATCAACCTGCCGGCCGGCTGGGATTTCGAGAAGGTGTTTGGCGAACGACAGCAATTGCCGGCACAGCTGCGTGAGCGCCATGCCGACGCGCGCAATCAGCCGGCGGCGAGGCGGCCGACACCTGCTGCGCCCGATGCGATCCGTCTGCCCAAGACCGCAACCTCGGCCGAGCTGAAGATGATCGCGGGCCTGATCCTGATCGTGCTCGCCCTGATCCTGTTCGTGTTCAATCGGCGTCAGCCCTTGCTCACTGATGTCGCTTGAGAGAGGAGCCACCCCGAACTCCTCTGTTAGCGCGCGCGGCTGCCCGTCCCATACCAACGGCCGCGCGCGCCTTTTTTTGGATCGTCATTGCGAGGAGAAGAAGCGACGAAGCAATCCAGACTACCGCTCCGAAGACGGTCTGGATTGCTTCGCGGAGCCTGTCATCGGGCCGCGCTTCGCGCGGATCCGGTGGCTCGCAATGACGGGAAACGAAACACAATGCCCCGCCTTATGTCTCCCTTGTCTCTGGCGCTGATCGGCCTGATCCTGTTTGGCGACGGCGCCTATATCCATGCCAAGGCGTGGCTCGCCCAGGTGCTGCTGGAGCGCGCGTTCGACCGAAGCGTCGCGACGGGAGAGCTGGTCAAGCCATGGTCATGGGCCGACACCTGGCCGGTCGCACGAATCGAGGTGAAGCGGATCGGCGCCAGCGCGATCGTGCTGGAGGGCTCGAGCGGTCAGGCGCTCGCTTTCGGACCCGGCCATGTCGAGCGGACGGCCGATGCCGGCGAACGCGGCATTGCCGTCTATGCCGCCCATCGTGACACGCATTTCCGCTTCTTGCGCAATATTGCCATTGGAGACGTGATCGAAATCACCCGCCGCGACGGCAAGCATTTCCGCTATCGCGCGGATTCTTCGGCCGTCGTCCGTTTCGACGCATCGGGCATCGATCCCGCGACAGAGGATTTCGAGCTGGTGCTCGCGACCTGCTGGCCGTTCGACGCTGTCACGTCCGGTCCCGAGCGCTATGTCCTGCATGGCGTCCTGATTGGAGCTGATGAATGACGGCGATGCATCGCTCATTCCATCACGCGGCATACCATGTGGTTGCTACTGCGAAGAACTCGCCATAGAACAGAGTGACGCGCCACCAAGAAGAACAACAGGTGAGGTCACGCCATGGAAGCTCGCGTATCTGCTGCATCCCTCTCTTCGCGCCCATGGTCTCCGTCACATGACGCCAGCGACGTGGTCAAGGGCATCCATGCCATGCTGCACCCGCGCAACATCGTGCTGGTGGGCGCGACCGACAAGCCCGGCAATTATGCCGAGCGCATCTGGAACAATCTGATCAAGTACGGCTACGAGGGCGGACTCTATCCCGTCAACGCCAGGCGCGACACCATCTGGGGCGTCCCCTGCTACAAGGACTTTGCCAGCCTCCCCGAAAGGCCCGATCACGTCCTGGTGCTGGTGCCGGCACGCTCTGCGGTGCAGGTGATCCGCGATGCCGCTGCGGCCGGCGCACGTTCGGCCACCATCGTCACCTCGGGCTTCAGCGAATTGCAGGATGAGGAGAGCCAGAAGCTCGCCGCCGAATTGCAGGCCGCCGTGCGCGAGACCGGACTTGCGGTCACGGGACCAAACTGTCTCGGCAATCTGAGTGCCGGCGAGAAGCTCTTCACCAACATCGACGACCGTGTCGTCACCATGGAGCAGGGGGCGGTGGCGATTGCCGGACAATCCGGCGCCATCGTGATGGCGATTCGCCAGGCGCTGGAAGATCGAGGTGTCGGCGTCGGCTACATGGTGACGACCGGCAACGAAGCCGGGCTGGAGACGCCGGATCTGATGCGCTATTTCGCCGAGGATCCGAGCATCAAGGTGATCGTCGTCTATCTCGAAGGCGTGCGCAACACCAAAGCGTTCCGCGACGCCTGCAAGGCGGCGCGCGCCGCGAGCAAGCCCGTGATCGCGCTCAAGCTCGGCTCGTCCGAGGGCGGCCGCGCCGCGGCGATGGCGCATACCGGCGCGCTTGCCGGATCGATCGAGACGTTCGATGCCATTGCAACGCGCGAAGGCGTCATTCGGGTCGGTGGGCTTGACGAGCTGATCGAGAGCACCGAGTGCTTCGTCCACGCCGTGGCACCCAGAGGCGACCGGCTCGCCGCAGTTACGCTCTCCGGCGGCAAACGCGGCATGCTGATCGACGCTTTCTATGCCGCGGGCCTGAACTTCGCACCGCTGAGCCCGCATGTCAGCTCGGAGCTGGCAACGATGCTCGGCGCCGGATCGATCGTCGGCAATCCGCTCGACGCAGGCTTTGCCGCCGTGGTGGATCCCTCGGTCTATATGAAGTCGATCAAGCTGATGATCGACGATCCCGATATCGACGTCGTCATCATCGACGCCGAGCTGCCGAAGGCGCCGCATGAGCTTCGCGAGCGCAATTTGCGCATCGTCAACGAGATGGCGAGCAGGGCCGCAAAGCCCGTGATCTATATCAGCGCGATGTCGATCGGCTTCACTGAATTCACCAAGACTCTGCGCAAGTCGCTGCCGCATCTGGCAGTCATGCAGGGCATGGACCGCGCAGTGACCGCGATCAAGTCGCTGCTCGACTATGCGAAGCTGCGCAAGGAAGTGCCGGACATCGCCTTACCCTCGAAACCGGCCGCACGTGCCGTGCTGGAGAAGACGCTGAAATCGGCGAACGGCGCGGCGCTCGACGAGGTTGCCTCCAAGAAGCTTCTGAAGGCATATGGCATCCCGATCTCGAAGGAAGCAATTGCGCAGACGGCGGCGGAAGCCGCGAAGATCGCCAAGCAGATCGGATTCCCGGTCGTGGCAAAGGTCGTCAGCGCCGAGATCCTGCACAAATCCGACATCGGCGGCGTGGTGCTGAACCTCAATAATGCCGCCGAGGTGAAGAAGGCGTTCGCCGACATCACCGCGCGGGTGGCGAAACTGAAGGGCAAGCCGAAGCTCGACGGCATCCTGATCGCGCAACAGGTCAAGGCCGAACTCGAGCTCGTGGTCGGCGCCTCGCTCGATGCCGAGATGGGGCCGGTCGTGCTGTTCGGCACCGGCGGCATCGATATCGAGCTGATGAAGGACGTCGCACTCGCCGGCGCGCCGCTTGATGAGGCCGAGGCGCGGCTGCTGATCGGCCGCACCAAGGCCGGGATCAAGGTGCGTGGCTATCGCGGCAGGCCGGTACTGCACGAGACCTCCGCAGTGAAGGCGCTCGTCGGCCTCTCCAGCCTGATCGCAGATGCCGGCGACCGGATCGCCTCGATCGACATCAACCCGTTTCTGATCAACACCAAGACAGGCGTCGCCGTCGATGCCCTCATTGTCCTGAATAACGCTGCGGCAAAGCGCGCGGCCGGGCATTGAGTGAAGCAAGTGCGTAAGTGGCGGGTTATGCTTCCGCTTCGCACTTCGTGCCACGGCAGACAAGTCGTTAACCCGCCTGCCCTAGTATAGCGGCCAAGGCCCATCCCGGCTTCTTCCAACTTCCCCGCTTTGGCCGTAAAATCGCCCTGCATGGCACGCGCGAGCAATCTTGTGATCGGAACGGCGACGCTGGCGGTGATCGCCGTGGCGTTCGGCGGCCTGCTCGGCGTGCAGAAATGGCGCACCATCCAAAGCCGCAGCCAGTTGCGCGTGGTGTTCGAAGGTGGCTCCGCCAGCGGACTGCGTCGCGGCGGGCCGGTCAATTTCGACGGCGTGCCTGCAGGCCAGATCCTGTCGATCAAGCTGGACAGTCCCCGCAGGATCGTGGCGCTCGTGATGCTCGACAACACCGCACCGATCCGCAAGGACACCGTCGCTGGCATCGAGTTCCAGGGTCTGACTGGCGTTGCCGCGATCTCGCTGATCGGGGGCGCCCCCTCCGCGCCGCCGGTGCCGCTGGACTCGGACGGCATTCCCATACTGACCGCCGATCTCAGCGACGCCGAGTCCATCGTGGAGACCCTGCACAGTGTCGACCGTACGATCGTGAGCAACGCCCCTGCGATCAAGGAGGGCCTGCGCACATTCGAGAACCATACTGCCGATCTCAGGAGCAAGGGCGGCGAAATCGACTCGGTCATGACCAAGGTCGACAGCGCCTTCGCTGGCTTCGACAAGGCGGTCACGAAGATCGAGGGTGTGGTGCCCGGCTTCGTCAATGGCAAGGCCGACGAGCTGTTCGAGAAGATACAGGGGCTGCACGAGCTCGCCGACACCATGAAGAAGAAATCGGCGGGGTACCTCGAGGACATCCGCCGCTCGCTGCTCGATATCAGCGAGACCGCCAACAAGATGGCGGGAACGCCCGTGGCGCCGCGACCGCCGCGCAGACCAGAGCAGCCAGCGGTGATCTCTTCCTTACCCTCCCCTGGAGGGGGAGGGTCGATCGCGCACAGCGCGAGCGGGGTGGGGTGATCTCTCAACTCGGGCAGTGAAAAATACGGAGAGACTGTCACCCCACCTCGGTTCGCATTGCGCTCCGCTCCATGCGAACCGATCCTCCCCCTTCAGGGGGAGGATGGCAGTCCCACCGTGGCCTATAGGCAGCGCCTACCACGCGTAACGGACGACGCCCTTGCCGGCGTAGGAGCGGGTGACGTTCGAGAACTCGCCCTCGAAGGTCGCCGACGCGGACCAACCGTTCATCCAGTTCATCTGTACCGACGCCGTGGTCAGCGCGGAATCGCGCGCCTGCGCGGCGCCGTTCACGACAAACGCCGTTCCCGGCAGCGTCTGGAACACCGCGCCGATGGTGCGATCCGGATTGTAATCATGTGCCCAGGCGACGCGGCCGCGCAGGGTCATCAAACCGCCGGCTGCGGCAAACGATTTGTCCGCGCGCAGGCCGAGCTCGGTGCGGGTGCTGGTCACGTCCTTGGCGGCATAGTTGAGAGCGAAGAGGTTGCTGCCGACCACAGCGAACTCTGAATAGCTCGGAAGGCTGAACATGGTGGCCTGGAGCGCCGCATAAGGCGTAAGGCCGATCCACGACATCGCATGGCGATAGCCACCCTCGACGCGGCCCGAAAACGCGTTGGCATTGAACTGGGCGCGCAGCTGGTCGACCCCGGCGGCGGTAACGACGCGATTGGTGGTGACATCCTGCCAGCCATAGGCCAGCGCAGCCGTGATATAGGCCGGTCCGGAGGTGTGACGAACAAAGGCACCTGCCTGGAACAGATCGGAGTGGCCCCAGCCGAGGCCGTTGACGCCGAAACTGGTGCCGCCGCCGGCAAGCGCGAAGCCGGCGACGGTCGACGGCGAGAAACGGTAGTCGAGACCAACGGCCGTGCCGTAGACGCTGCTGGTGGTGTTGTTCGAGCCGAGGCCGGCGTTGCCGTCGGTGGTCTGCGAGCCGCCGTAGCCGGCCGCCCACACGTCCCAGCGCTGCTCGAAAGTCGCGACCGGTGCCTTGTGGTAGATGGACGCGAATGCGTCGCGCGCGCTCTTGTCACGCGGGGACTTGCCGGCCGCGGCATGAGCATTTGCGCTCGCGTCATCGGCATATGGCGTCGCACCTGGAGTGCCGCTGCGTCCCGCGCCGTAGACATCGGTCAGCAGACCGAGGAACAGGTTCATCGCGTTGAATGTCGTCTGCTGCGATCCCGTCGCCGGCTCGCCGGAGGCCTGCGTCAAGCCATTGGGGCCGAGACCCGCGAATTCGGCTTGCAGGAAGCCATTGCTGTTGAAGAAATTCTGAAGCGTCGTGGCGACGTTCTTCTGGTTGACGTTGAGAGCGTACTTCGCGCCATAGTCCAGTGTGAAATTGAGATAGACGACGCCAGCGGGACCGACCGTCGTTGTGCCAATCAGGCCGCCGGGAGCGGCGACCCCGGCAAAGTTGCCGGTGGCACCGCCGGAGAACTGCATGATCTTATATTGCGGCACTACAGTGCTGCCGGCATGCAGCGAGACGCCAACGGTGCCATTCAGGGTGGCGTTGCCGAGAACATTGGCAAAGCTCGCACTGGCTCCGCTGCCGGTCTGCACGAGGTAAACCGCACCGGACTGGAAAGCGAGGTCACCCAGAACCAGCATGCGCGAGCCCGGGCCACCATCACCAGGCGCATAGATGCCACCGGCAGCGATGGTGGTGTTGCCGACGATTCCTGCGCCGAACAGCGCACCGCCCGCATTCACTGTCGTCAGGCTCGATTGGGAGATATCGCCATCGACCCGCAGGATGCCGCCATTCACCGTGGTGGTCCCGGTGTAGGTATTCGTGCCGGAGAGGATCAGCGTTCCGCTGCCGACTTTCTCCAGCGAACCCGGACCGGCGGGACCGCAACCACAAGGATCGAAATCGCCGATGACGCCGCTGACTTCGGTCGAGCGATTGTTGCCGCCGACGACAAGGGTGTTGCCGCCGCCGATGTAGTAAAAGCCGCTGCCTTCGATCGAACCAGCCGTGATGCGGCCGTCGCTGTTCGGGCCAACGCTGACCCCGAAATCGACAATGCCTGTCCCGGTGGTGATGAAGCGCGCGTTGCCACCGGTGGAGTTGTCGAAGAACTCGGTCTTGCCGCCGTCCTTTGTGACGATGGTGGCATTGCCGGCCGTGGTGAACGCGCTGAAATTGGTCCGGCCGCCGGACTCGTTGGTGATCGTCGCGTTGCCCGCGGTCGCGGTGTCGGATCCACTCAGCGTACCAAACACGGTCCCGCTGAGATCATTGTTCACGATGGTCGCCGAGCCGGCCGAGGACTGCTCGAGGAACGCCGCGCCGCCGCCATTCTGGTTGGTGATGCTGGCCGTGCCTGCACTGCTCCGAGCAAAGAAGCCGGTCAGGCCGCCGTCATTGACGATGGTCGCCCGCCCAGCCGTCGCGGTGTCGGTCCCGCCCCCGGCCGGATCGCCGAAATACACTTGGCCGCTGTTGGTGATGACCATCGAGCTGGCGGAGGTCGCGTTGAGAAACATCGTCAGGCCCGAGAAGTCGTTCACCAGCGATGTGACGCTCGACATGTCGGCGTTGACGATTCTGAAGAGGCCCTCGTTGGTGACGGCGCCGACAATGCTGGCCGTATGGGTCGCGTCGCCAAGCTGCAATGAGCCGCAGTTGCAGATGAAAGTGCCGCCGGTATAGGTGTTGGCGCCGAGCAACGCCAGGAAGCCGGGTCCCTGCACGGAGATGCCGCCGCTGCCGGTGATGCGAGACGCGATCGCGGCCGAGGGATCGCCGGTGCCGGTGACATCGTTGGTGAAGAACGTGGTGCCGCCAGGGGCCAGCCTGAGGTCGCCACCCTTAATCGTATAGATCGAACCGTCGGCGGTGAGGTCGAAGACCACTTGGGTCGTGAGTTGCACGCCGCCTGGCGTGACCGTCACCGTGCCGCCTGTTGCCGGCGTCGAGGGACCCCCGCTGCCGAACACGGTGCCAGACGATGACGACGGATCGTAAGCAGTGCTGATCGAACCGGAGGAGTCCGTCCAATTGGTGGTGGTTGCGTCCCAGACACCGCCGCCGCCATTGACGGCACCGTTCGGCGTGGTCTGCGATCCGTTGAAGAATTGCTGGGCGCCGGCGGAGCTCGTCGCGACAGTCGCGCCCAAGGTAAGGCTCACCCAGAACACCGCGCGAATGGCCGTGGTGCTCCGGCGCGAGCAACCCTGCCCACTCGATGGCAACCAAGCCCCCACGCTCTTCCCCGCACCCGCGGCGCTCCCCAGCGGCGCCGCGTGGAACTTAGGCCATGAGGATGGCCGGTAGAACTACGGGGCATCGAGAATCCGCCAACGGGACCGCAACTTGGGCCGATTCAACGGTCCATGTGGCAACCGCGCCACGGTTTTGCCGGGCGCTATTCCCATTCCGCGCATGCGCAGACATGTCAGAACGTCGACGCCTATGGATGGCCATTCACATCGATGGCTGATCATCCCGGCATCAAGCTCCGCTCAGCCTGTTCTGCCGCCAATGGCTAGTAGTTGGACGCCGCAGCTTCATTCGGGATGCCATCGATCGGGCACTCCTCGGTCCCCGGCGTCGAGCGTGTCATCGCCTCGACCCTGTCGCGCGTGCCTTCGGGATCGGCGATCCAGTTCTTGTAGAAATCATAGGGGCAGGCCGCAACGCCGCGCGGGCTCTCGCCGGAATTGATCATGCCGGTATAGCCGCGGTGGACCAGCTTGTAGAGATGGTTCTGCGACTGACCGTTGCGGCGCGCATCGCGGATCAGATGTTTCGAGAGCTGGGCATACTGGATGCCGTATTCCTCCTCGCCGCACTCGCCGAGGGTGCGCCCGTCGAAGCCGATGATCGCGGAGTGACCGAAATAGGAATAGACACCGTCGAAGCCGGCCGCGTTGGCGACCGCGACATAGACATTGTTGGCCCAGGCCATCGCCTTGGAGATCATGACCTGCTGCTCCTTGGCCGGATACATGTAGCCCTGGCAACGCACGATCAGTTCGGCGCCCTTCATGGCGCAGTCGCGCCAGATCTCCGGATAGTTGCCGTCATCGCAGATGATCAGGCTGACCTTCAGGCCCTTCGGGCCGTCGGAGACATAGGTGCAATTGCCGGGGTACCAGCCCTCGATCGGCACCCACGGCATGATCTTGCGATATTTCTGCACGATCTCGCCCTTGTCGTTCATCAGGATCAGGGTGTTGTAGGGCGCCTTGTGCGGATGCTCCTCGTGGCGTTCGCCTGTGAGCGAGAATACGCCCCACACTTTCGCCTTGCGGCAGGCCTCGGCGAAGATCGCGGTCTCTTCGCCGGGCACGACCGAGGCGGTCTCGTACATCTCCTTGGAGTCGTACATGATGCCTTGGGTGGAATATTCCGGGAAGATCACGAGGTCCATGCCGGGCAGACCGAGCTTCATGCCGACGATCATGTCGGCGATCTTGCGGGCGTTGTCGAGCACCTCGGCCTTGGTGTGCAGGCGGGGCATCTTGTAGTTGACCACTGCAACGCCGACGGTGTCGTTGCTGCTGGAAATATCACCGTGAAGCATTTGAATTGCTCCTCTGCTCTGTTGGAGATTGGCGCGTGAGTTAGTGGCTGATCATCCAGGGCCGTGCGGTGGGAAAGCCCTTGGCGCCGCTCTTGGTCTTGGTCATCAGACGCGCGGGCTTTTTCTTGTCTGACGTCGTCTTGCCCGTGGAGCAGCAGCCGCAGCCGGGACCATGCGCAGCCTTGTATTGCGCCAGCGTCTGCGGCGCATGCGTACTGCGCTCGTTGACGGCATGCGCCTTGCGCTTCTCCGCCGGCATGCAGAAGAAATTCGGTGCGGTCAGGATCACGCGCGGCGCCGGCGTCTCGCAATGCGGACAGTTTTGCGGATCGTCGCATTCCGCCATCGGGCGCAAATCCTTGAACGGACCGCAATCGTCACAGAGATATTCGTAGACCGGCATCGCATCATCCCTAATGCGTGTTCAACACAGCTCACTGCTACCGCTCATGCGGAGACAGCCCCTCACCCCGACCCTCTCCCCGTAAGCACGGGGAGAGGGAGCGCGGCGTCATTTGTCCGGCGAGATCGGCATCTGGATATCGCCTGTGATATGCTTGATGGGACCTGCCGCCGACGGCATCACGTCGAAGTCGAAGATCTCCGTCGGCAGCCACAGCGTGGCGCAGGCGTTGGGCACGTCGACCACGCCGGAGATGTGGCCCTGGCACGGCGCAGTGCCGAGGATCGAGTAGGCCTGGGCGCCGGAGTAACCGAACTTCTTCAGGTACTCGATCGCGTTGAGGCAGGCCTGGCGGTAGGCGATGTGGACGTCGAGATAATGCTGCTTGCCGGCTTCATCGACCGAGATACCTTCGAAAATGAGATAGTCCTTGTAGTTCGGCGTGATCGGCGACGGCTTGAAGATCGGGTTCTTGATGCCGTATTTCGCCATGCCGTCCTTGATCACCTCGACCTTCAGATGCAGCCAACCGGCCATCTCGATGGCGCCGCAGAAGGTGATCTCGCCGTCGCCCTGGCTGAAGTGCAGATCACCCATCGAGAGACCGGCCCCGGGCACGTAGACCGGGAAGTAGATCTTAGACCCTCGCGACAGATCCTTGATGTCGCAATTGCCGCCATGCTCGCGCGGCGGCACGGTGCGCGCGCCCTCCGCACCGATCTTGGCCTTCACGTCGCCCTTGGCGCGGCCGCCATGAGCGGTCGGCGCAAATGGCGGATTGGCGAGGCCGGGCACACGGGTCGGGTTGGTCGAGATCAGCTCGGCCTCGCGCTTGTTCCACATATCCAGCATCTTCGGATCGGGCAGACAGCCGATCAGGCCGGGATGAATCAGGCCGGCGAAATTCACACCGGGCACGTGGCGCGACGAGGTGTAGAGGCCCTTGATGTCCCAGATCGACTTCTGCGCCAGCGGAAAATGGTCGGTGAGGAAACCGCCGCCATTCTGTTTGGAGAAGAAGCCGTTGAAGCCCCACAAGCTCTCCTTGAGCGGACCGACATCGAGTAAGTCAACCACCAGCAGGTCGCCAGGCTCGGCGCCTTTGACGCCGATCGGTCCGGAGAGGAAGTGCACGATCGACAGATCGATGTCGCGCACGTCGTCCGCGGAATCACTGTTCTTAATGAAGCCGCCGGTCCAGTCATAGGTCTCGATGATGAAATCGTCGCCGGGATTGACCCAGGCCACGATCGGGATGTCGGGGTGCCAGCGGTTGTGCACCATGTCGTTTTCATAGGCCGACTTGGTGAGGTCGACCTTGATCAGTGTCTCTGGCATCGAGAAGCTCCCCTTTTACACGGTTGGTTAGACGGACAGATATTTCGAGACCTGCGCGGCATCGACGGCGTCGCGCGGATCATCGCGCACGATCTCGCCGTTCTCGATCACCAGCACCCGATCGGCGATATCGAGCGCGAAGCTCAGGACCTGCTCGGACACGACGATCGAGAGCCCCTTCTCGTCGCGGATCCGCTTGAGGGTGCGTGCCATGTCCTTGATGATCGACGGCTGGATGCCTTCGGTGGGCTCATCCAGCAGCAGAACTTTCGGCTTGGTCGCGAGCGCGCGGGCGATTGCGAGCTGCTGCTGCTGGCCGCCGGAGAGATTGCCGCCGCGGCGGCCTTTCATCTCCAGCAGCACCGGAAAGAGTTCGTAGATGTCGCCCGGCACCTCCGCCCCGCCGGAGACGACGAGCCCGGTCTCGATGTTCTCCTTCACCGTCATGGTGGAGAAGATCATGCGGCCCTGCGGCACATAGGCGAGGCCCTTGGCGACACGCTCGTAGCTCTTGAGGCCATCGAGCTCGGCACCGTCCATGGTCACCGAACCGCTTTTCGCCGGCAGGATGCCCATCAGCGACTTCATCAGCGTGGTCTTGCCCATGCCGTTGCGGCCCATGATCGCCACGATCTCGTTGGGCGCGACCTTGACGTTGAGCCCGTGCAGCACCTCGCTCTGGCCGTAGGCGACGTGAAGGTCGGAAATTGCCAGCATCGTTGGCTCCTAAGCTCGGTATGCCTTCCTTCTCCCCTTGTGGGAGAAGGTGGCGCGGGCGAAGCCCGCGACGGATGAGGGGTATGCATCAGCGGATTCGAGAGGCAGTTTGATGCGCGGAGAGATACCCCTCACCCGGATCGCTTGCGCGATCCGACCTCTCCCACAAGGGGAGAGGTGCACCGTCAATGCCGCTGCGGACTCGCTGGTTTTCGCCATCGTCAGTGCCCCAGATAGACTTCGACGACCTTGGGATCGTTCTTCACCTTCTCCATGGTGCCCTCCGAGAGGATCTGGCCCTGGTGCAGCACGGTGACCTTGTGCGCGATGTCCTCGACGAACTTCATGTCGTGCTCAATCACCAGAACCGAGCGGTTCTTGATGATGCGGTTGAGCAGCTCGGCAGTCTTGGTGCGCTCGGATACGCTCATGCCGGCAACGGGCTCGTCGAGCATCAGGAGGTCCGGGTCCTGGATCAGCAGCATGCCGATCTCGAGCCACTGCTTCTGGCCATGGCTGAGCTCGTCGGCATAGGTGTCGAGCTTGTCCTTGAGGAAGATCATCTCCGCGACCTCCTCGACCCGCTCCTTGACCGGCTGGTCACGCTGAAAGGTCAGCGAGCCGAACACGGTGCGACCGCGCGGAAACGAGATCTCGAGGTTCTCAAAAACGGTGAGATCCTCGAACACCGACGGCGTCTGGAATTTGCGACCGACGCCGGTCTGCACGATCTCGTTCTCCTTCATTTTCGTGAGCTCCTTGCCACGAAACTGAATGGAGCCCGAGGTCGCCTTGGTCTTGCCGCAGATCAGGTCGAGCACCGTGGTCTTGCCGGCGCCGTTGGGACCGATGATGACGCGGATCTCGTTCTCCTCGACATAGAAGGAGAGATCGTTGACCGCCTTGAACCCGTCGAACGAGACGGTCAATCCGGAGACCGCGAGCAGGAATTCCTTCGGCTGATGACCGATGAGCATGATCTATCTCCTCACTGCCAATGTGGCATCGGCATCGTGATGTCCAATGAGCATGATGGCCTCCTCACTCTGCCGGCGCGCCGTCGGCGACCGAGTTGTCGTTCCAGCCCGGCTTCGACTTGCGCGAGGCGAACAGACGATCAATGCGCGGTTGAACGTAATCGGCCCAGAGCCCGGACAGACCGTTCGGGAAGGCGAGCACGACGGCGATGAACAACGCACCGAGGCCGAACAGCCAGAGCTGCGGAAACGATTCCGACAGGCTGGTCTTGGCGAAATTCACCAGGATAGCGCCCCATATCGCGCCGAAGATCGACATCCGGCCGCCGACCGCGGTGTAGATCACCATCTCGATCGACGGCACGATGCCGACGAAGGACGGCGACATGAAACCGACATTGAGTGCGAACATGGCGCCGCCGATCGCGGCGAAGACCGCGGCCATGCAGAAGGCAAAGATCTTGAAGTTGGCAACGCTGTAGCCGGAGAAGCGGACGCGGTCCTCCTGCTCGCGCATCGCGACCAGGATGCGGCCGAGCTTGGTCAGGCGGATGAACTGCGCGATGCCGATGCAGGCGAACAGCAGCACCACCTCGACGAAGTACAGGATGACCTTGGCATGGTCGGGCCGGATGTCCCAGCCCTTGAGCGTGCGCAGGTCGGTCATGCCGTTGATGCCGCCGGTATAGCCCTGCTGCCCGACGATCAGGATGGTCAGGATGGCCGCGACGGCCTGGGTGATGATCGCGAAATAGGTGCCGCCGACGCGACGCTTGAACATCGCGGTGCCGATGATCAGAGCAAAGAGACCCGGGACCAGGATGATGGCGAGGATGGTGAAGGTGAGGCTGTGAAATGGCTGCCAGAACAGCGGCAGTGACGTGATCTGATTCCAGTCCATGAAGTCAGGGATGCCGGGCGTCGACTGGATCTTCGTGTTCTCGACGCTGGATGCCTCGAGCTTGAGGAACATCGCCATGCAATAGCCACCGAGGCCGAAGAACACGCCCTGTCCCAGGCTTAAGATGCCGCCATAGCCCCAGCACAGCACGAGACCAAGCGCGACGAAGGCGTAGGTCAGGTATTTCGCGACCAGATTGAGGCGGAATACGTCCAGCGAGAGCGGCAGGATCACGAACAGGATGGCGGCAAGAACAATGAAGCCCATGAGCTCGGATCGATTGAAGAAGCGTGAGTTGATGATCATGACTTGTCTGCTTCTCGTTACTTGCGGACTTTGAGGGCGAAGAGACCCTGCGGCCGCAGCATCAGGATGCCGACGACAGCAAGCAGCGTGAGCACCTTGGCCATCGATCCCGACATGAAGAATTCGAGCGTCGATTGCGTCTGCGAGATCGAGAAGGCCGAGGCGATGGTGCCGAGCAGGCTGGCGGCGCCCCCGAACACGACGACGAGGAAGGTGTCCACGATGTAAAGCTGGCCCGAGGTCGGTCCGGTCGAGCCGATCATTGTGAAGGCGCTGCCGGCGACGCCGGCAATGCCGCAACCAAGCCCGAACGTGTAGCGGTCGACCTTCTCGGTGTTGATGCCGACTGCACCGGCCATGATGCGGTTCTGCACCACGGCACGGACCTGGCGGCCCCAGCGCGACATATAAAGAACGTAGGCCACTGCGATGGTGATCAGCACCGTGAGACACATCACGAAGACGCCGTTGATCGGCACCTCGATGCTGTCAGTCACGTGCAGCGACCCGAGCATCCATTGCGGCAGCTCGACGCCGACCTCGCGGGCGCCGAACACGGAGCGATAGGCCTGCTGCAGCATCAGGCTGAGGCCCCAGGTCGCGAGCAATGTGTCGAGCGGACGCTTGTAGAGATGCCGGATCAGAACCCATTCCACCAGCATGCCCAGCGCGCCGGATGCGACAAAAGCCAGGATCATCGCGAGGAAGAAGTAGCCACTGAACAGGCTCGGCAAATAGGCCTGGAAGAAGCTTGAGGTCATCCAGGTGACGTAAGCCCCCAAGATCATGAACTCGCCATGGGCCATGTTGATGACGCCCATCTGGCCGAAGATGATGGCCAATCCCAACGCCATCAGGACGTAGACCGAGAACAGGATCAGTCCCGCAAAGCCCTGCATGACGAAGATGGAGCCAAGGTCACCAAGCGAGTAGTCGCCGAACATCGATGTCCTCCGTCGGGGAAAGGGTCCCGCGTCGCGAGCAGATTCGCGACGCGGGGTCTTGGGCATGGACTTGCGATCCACGCCAGGGAGAGGCTTGGTCTAGAGGGAAGCGCGAGCGACGCCGCGGGCCTTACTGGTAACCCTTCGGGAACGGATCCGGCTCGACGAGATCGGCGGTCTCGTAGATCAGCTCGAACTGGCCATCGAGCTTGGCGCGTCCCACCCGGGTCTTCGACCAGAGGTGATGGTTTTCGTGGATGCGCACGTAGCCTTCCGGCGCGCCCTTGAACTCGACGCCCGGCGAGGCCGCGGCGATCTTGTCGACGTCGAAGGAGCCGGCCTTCTCGACCGTCAACTTCCACAGCCACGGGCCGAGATAGGCAGCCTGGGTGACGTCTCCGATCACGGTCTTCTCACCCCACGCCTTCTTGAACGCCGGCACGAACGCCTTGTTGTTCGGATTGTCGAGCGACTGGAAGTACTTCATGCAGGCATAGGCGCCCGCAATGTTCTCGCCGCCGATGCCGTCGATCTCGTCCTCGGTCACCGAGATCGTGAGAAGCGGCTGCTTGGCGAGATCGATGCCGGCGGCCTTGAGCTGCTTGTAGAAGGCGACGTTCGAGCCGCCGACGACGTCGGTGAAGATCACGTCGGGCTTGGTCAGCTTGATCTTGTTGATGACCGAGTTGAACTGCGTGCTGCCGAGCGCATAGTACTCTTCGCCGACCACCTTGCCCTTCAGCACGTTCTCGACATGCTTGCGCGCGATCTTGTTCGAGGTGCGCGGCCAGATGTAGTCGGAGCCGATGAAGAAGAACGACTTCGCACCCTTCTCCTTGGCGATCCAGTTCAGGCCGGCGAGAATCTGCTGGGTCGCCTCCTGGCCGGTGTAGATGACGTTCTTGGACTGCTCGAGGCCCTCGTAGAAGGTCGGATAATAGAGCATGCCGTTGTATTGCTCGACGACCGGCAGCACCGCCTTGCGCGAGGCCGAGGTCCAGCAGCCCATGATCGCCGCGACCTTGTCGTTGACGAGCAGCTTCTTGGCCTTTTCGGCGAAGGTCGGCCAGTCCGAGGCGCCGTCCTCCTGGATGAACTTGATCTTGCGCCCGAGCACGCCGCCGGCGGCATTGATCTGCTCGATGGCGAGCTTCTCGGCTTCGATGGAGCCGGTCTCGGAGATGGCCATGGTGCCGGTCGCCGAGTGCAGGATGCCGACCGTCACCTCGGTGTCGGTGACCGCGAGGCCTGTGGTGTTGACTGCCGACGTCGCCGGGGCCTGCGCAAAAGATGCCCGTGGCAGCATCGTGATAACAGGCACGGCCGCCATTCCCATCAACAGTTTACGCCGGAGCGGCGACAACAGCCCCTTGTTTGCTTCGTCTGACATGAGCACCCCACTTTTGTTCGAGGACACGCGTTGGTGCCGTGAGGATGGCTCGAATTTGTGCAGCTCAAGCATACGCAAGATCGCGTATATTGCACCGCAAAATGCCGACGTAGGCTTTTGGTACGGAAATTGCGAGGGGCTCCGGGTCCGTATCTGGAGTGGGGTAAAGCGTGGCAGGGCGGCAGCGAATAGACCGCGTCAGGCGCCAGTATAACCAATGGGTCGCCAACCAGACGCTGGAAGACTACGCGCTGCGCTTCACCGCGAAGAGCGCACGCCGTTGGTCCGCCGCCCGCGTCGCCAACACGGCGCTCGGCGCGATCTCCTTTCTGGCGCTGGAAGCGATCGGCGGTACCATCACGCTGAACTACGGCGTCACCAACGCCAGCGCCGCGATCCTCGTCGTCTCCGCCATCATCTTCTTCTGCGGCGTGCCGATTGCCTATTACGCGGCCAAATGCGGCATCGACATTGACCTGCTCACACGCGGCGCCGGCTTCGGCTATATCGGATCGACCGTCACCTCGCTGATCTACGCCTCTTTCACCTTCATCTTCTTCGCCATCGAAGCGGTGATCCTGGCCACCGCGCTCGAAATGTGCTTCGGCATTCCACGCCCGATTGGCTACCTCATAAGCGCGGTCGCGATCATCCCGCTCGTCACCTATGGCATCACGCTGATCAGCCGTTTCCAGCTCTGGACGCAGCCGATCTGGGTCATCCTGCATATCCTGCCCTTTGTCGCGATCGCCTGGGCTAACCCCTATTCGTTCGCGGAGTGGCGCAAGTTCGCCGGCGAGCACGGCGACGCGAACGGACATTTCGACCTGTTGCTGTTCGGCGTCGCGTCCTCCGTGGTGTTTTCATTGGTGGCGCAAATTGGCGAGCAGGTCGACTTCCTCCGGTTTCTGCCGCGCGACCGCCGCACGTCGCGCACGTCATGGTGGATCGCCCTGCTGATCGCGGGGCCCGGCTGGATCATCTTCGGCGCGCTGAAGTTGCTGCTGGGCTCGTTTCTCGCCTTTTTGCGCTGAGCCACGGCCTCTCCAGCGAGCTGGCGGCCGAGCCAGCGCACATGTATCTCGAAGCATTTCGATACGTGCTGTCGCAGCCTGACATGGCGCTGGCGCTCACTGGCACGTTCGTGATCCTGTCGCAGATCAAGATCAACGTCACCAATGCCTATGCCGGCTCGATTGCCTGGTCGAACTTCTTCTCGCGATTGACGCACAGCCATCCCGGTCGCGTAGTGTGGCTGGTGTTCAACGTCATGGTGGCGCTACTGCTGATGGAGATCGGCGTCTACAAGGCGCTGGAGCAGACGCTGGCGCTCTACTCGAACGTTGCGATCGCCTGGGTCGGCGCGTTGGTCGCCGATCTCGTCATCAACAAGCCGCTCGGCCTGCGCCCGCCGCAGATGGAGTTCAAGCGCGCCCATCTCTACGACATCAACCCGGTCGGCGTCGGCGCCATGACGATCGCGACCATCGTCTCGATCGCGGCATTCTATGGCCTGTTCGGCCCTGTCATGAAGGCGCTCGCCGCGTTCGTCGCATTGGCCGTCGCCTTCGTCGCCGCGCCTGTCATCGCCTGGCTTACCGACGGAAAATACTACATCGCGCGCAAGCCCAAGAAGAGCTGGGCCAATATCGAGGCGATCCAGTGCTGTATCTGCGAGCACAGTTTCGAGCCGGAAGACACCACCTCCTGCCCGGCCTATGCCGGCCCGATCTGCTCGCTATGCTGCTCGCTCGATGCCCGCTGCCACGATCTCTGCAAGCCGCACGCGCGCGCTCAGGTGCAGTTCTCCGACGCGCTCAGCAGGATTTTGCCGCAGCCGATCTATCAGCGCATCAATTCGCAGTTCGGCCATTACATCGGAGTGTTCGTGGTCTCCGCGGGTCTTGTCGCGCTGGTGCTGGGACTGATCTATCTCCAGACCTCGGCGACCGTATATGGCGAGAACATGCTCGTTTCCAACGTGCTCTGGAAGGTGTTCTTCTCGCTTAGCATCATCATCGGCGTCGTGGCCTGGCTGTTCGTGCTGGCACAGCAGAGCCGCCGGGCCGCGGAAGCTGAAACGAAACGGCAGACCGCGCTGCTGATCCAGGAGATCGACGCGCACAAGCGCACCGACGCCGAGCTCCAGCGCGCCAAGGAGGTCGCCGAATCCGCCAATCTCGCCAAGAGCCGCTATGTCGTCGGCCTGAGTCACGAGCTGCGCTCGCCGCTGAACGCCATCAGCGGTTACGCCCAGCTCCTGGAGCAGGACGCAACGCTCGCGACCAAGCCGCGCGACCAGGTCCGTGTCGTCCGCCGCAGTGCCGATCACCTCTCCGGCCTGATCGACGGCATCCTGGATATCTCCAAGATCGAGGCGGGGCGGCTGTATTTATCACGCGACGAGGTGCGCCTCAGCGAATTCCTCGACCAGCTCGTCGGCATGTTCCGCCTTCAAGCCGCCGCCAAAGGTGTCGACTTCGTGTTCAGGAGGCCCACCTCGCTGCCGCTCGTCGTCTATGCCGACGAGAAGCGGCTGCGCCAAGTGCTGATCAATTTGCTCTCCAACGCGATCAAGTTCACCCAGGCCGGCAGCGTGCAGTTTGTCGTGCACTATCGCAGCCCCGTCGCCGAGTTCGAGGTGATCGATACCGGTCCCGGCATCCGAAGGGACGATCTCGAGCGCATCTTCGCGCCGTTCGAGCGCGGTGCGCTCGGTGTCTCGCAGCCACAGACCGGAACTGGCCTGGGTCTCACCATCAGCCGACTGCTCGCCGGCGTCATGGGCGGCGACATCAAGGTGACGAGCACGGTCGGCGCCGGTAGCACGTTCAAGGTCAAGATCCTGCTGTCGGAGGTGACCAATCCTCAGCGTATCGCGCCGGTGGAGGCGCCGGTCTCGGGCTATCGCGGCGCGCGCAAGACCATCCTCATCACCGACGACGACCCCGTGCATCGCGACCTCCTGCGCGAGGTACTGACGCCGCTCGGTTTCATCCTGCTCAGCGCCCCCGACGGCCCGGGGTGCCTCGCGCTGGCGCAGCATTGCCGGCCTGATCTGTTCCTGCTCGACATCTCCATGCCGGCCATGGACGGCTGGGCCGTGGCCGAAGCCCTGCGCGCGAGCGGCCATCATCAGGCGCGCATCCTGATGGTGTCGGCAAGTGCGTTGGAGGCCCACGGCACGCCGCTGGCGCAGCCCTTCCACGATGGCTATCTGATGAAGCCGATCGACATCCCGCGGCTGCTGGAGACGATTCGTCAGCTCCTCAAGATTGAATGGCAATACGGCTCGGATGAGATCACGGCACCGTTCTGGCGGCCCGAGAGTGGATCAAAACCGCCGGTGCGGCACATCGAGGCGCTGATCGGCCTCGGCCAGATCGGCTACGTCAAGGGCATCCAGCTGAAGCTGGACGAGATCGGCAGCGAGCATCCCGAGCACGCCGACTTCGTCGCGGAAATGCGGTCGCTGGTCGACCGCTTCGATCTCGACCAGTACATGACCACATTGAAGGCGTTGCATGCGCATGAGCATTGAGTCGAGGAAGCGCGATGTCGCGCTTGTTGTCGATGACTCCCCGGAGACGCTGCGGCTGCTCACCGATGCGCTCGATAGCGCCGGGATGACGGTGATGGTGGCGCTCGACGGCGCGGCCGCGATGCGTATCGTCGACCAGCTCACGCCCGACATCGTTCTGCTCGACGCCGTGATGCCCGGCATCGACGGATTCGAGACCTGCCGCCGCCTGAAGCGCGATACAGGCCTTGCCAATGTTCCCGTGATCTTCATGACGGGGCTTGCCGAAACCGAGCACATCGTGCGCGGGCTGGAAGCCGGCGGCGTCGATTACGTGACAAAACCGATCGTGATCGAGGAGATGCTGGCGCGCATCCGCGTTCATCTCGGCAATGCCCGCCTGACCCAGAGCGCGCGCGCCGCACTCGACGTCTCCGGCCGCTTCCTGTTCGCCGTCAACCGGCAGGGCGACGTGCTCTGGGCAACGCCGCAGGCGCAAAGGCTGCTATCCGACCGCCACGGCCCGCAGGCCGACGGCTTCGTCCTGCCGCCATCACTGCTGCAATGGCTGGATCAGGCCAGGAGCAAGGGCAGCTCGAAACCTCAGGCGGCCTCTTTGCCCGACAATCCGCAACTCCGGTTCTACTACATGGGCGAAACCGCGCCGAACGAGTTCCTGCTGCGGCTGTCCAAGGAGTTCGGCACCGCGCCGCCGCCCGAATTCACCAGCGAGCTCGGCCTCACCACCCGCGAAGGCGAGGTGCTGGCCTGGCTCAGCAAGGGCAAGACCAACCGCGACATCGCGCAGATTTTGGGACTGAGTCCGCGCACGGTCGACAAGCACCTGGAGCAGATCTACGCCAAGCTCGGCGTGGAGAACCGGACGGCCGCGGCGGCGATTGCGACAAATGCGACGAGGCGGAATTCGTGAGCGTATCGTGCGAGTGAGTTGAGGCGCCGCTTGCGCAATAAATGGCGTCGTCCTGGACAAGCGCAGCAAAGCGGAGCGCCGATCCAGGACCCATAACCACAGGGAGAAGTTTGGCGAAGACTCGTAGTTGCCCGCTCGCGCCACGACATCTCCCTGGGGTAATGGGTCCTGGCTTTCGCCAGGACGACACCGAGTAAGTCGCAACGCCGTTGACCCAACAACCAGTGTCGTCCCGGCGACGGCGGAGCGTATGGCGATGGCTACAGTCCCTCACCTGCGCACTAACGACTCACCCATACACAAACGCCGCATCGTCCAGATCCGTCTTTGGGATATCGTCCTTCTCGGTCCAGTAATCCTGGCTGTGCTGCCATTCCGGCTTGTCGCCGCGCTTCGGCAGCAGGTCCATGTTGCGCATCATGTAGCCGGGGTTGAAGTTTTCCGGATCGATCCAGGGCAGGATCGGCATGTTGTGATCTTCGGGGCGCAAGCTCACTTCGACCTTCTTGGCGCCCTTGGCCTTCATATGACCGAGCAGCCGGCAGACGAAGTCGGCGACGAGGTCGACACGCAGGGTCCAGCTCGCGCGGAAATAGCCGAACACCCAGACCATGTTCGGCACGCCCGTGAACATCATGCCGCGATAGGTGACGGTGTCGCCGAAGGCGAGCGGCTTGCCGTCGATCTCGAAGGCGATGTCGCCGAGGGCGGCGAGATTGAAGCCGGTCGCGGTGATGATGACATCGGCTTCCAGAAGCTTGCCGGATTTGAGCTGAATGCCGTTCTCGACAAAGCACTCGATCTCGTCGGTGACGACGGAGGCCTTGCCGCTCGCAATCCCCTTGAACAGATCGGCGTCCGGCACGAAGGCAATGCGCTGCCGCCACGGCCGGTACTTTGGCGTGAAATGCGTCTCGACGTCGTAGTCGGGGCCGAGCACCGCGCTGATCTGACCGATCAGCTCCTTCTTGACCTGCTCGGGCTTGGACACGCAGAGTTTTGTGAACGCATCCTGCTCGAACAGGATCTTGCGCCGCACGATCTCGTGGATCCACTCCTCGTCGACCTGCAGCCGGCGCAGCTCCTCCGCGATCTCGATGGCGTTGCGGCCGAGGCGGAAATAGGTCGGCGAGCGCTGCAGCATGGTGACATGCGCGCAACTGTCCGCGATGTTCGGCACCAGCGTCGCCGCCGTCGCGCCCGAGCCGATCACAACCACCTTCTTGCCCGCGAGATCGATATCATCCGGCCAGGTCTGCGGATGGACGATGCGATCCCTGAAGCGGTCCATGCCCTTCCATTCCGGCGTATAGCCCTCCGAATGGCGGTAATAGCCCTGGCACATCCAGAGGAAGTTTGCGGTAAAGGTCTTTGCCTCGCCCGTATCGGTGGTCGTCGCCTCGATTGTCCAGAGATTCTGCTCGCTCGACCAGCTCGCGGAATTGATCTTGTGCTTGTAGCGGATATGCCGCGCGAGATCGTTGTCCTCGATCACCTCGTTCATGTAGGAGAGAATCTCCTCGGCGGTCGCGATCGGCGGTCCGACCCAGGGCTTGAAGCTGTAGCCGAAGGTGTGGAGGTCGCTGTCCGAGCGGATGCCGGGATAGCGATGCGTGTTCCAGGTGCCGCCGAACGTCGCCTGCGTTTCGAGGATGACGTAGCTCGTACCCGGCAGCTGCTTTTCGATATGATAGGCGCTGCCGATGCCGGAGATGCCGGCGCCGACGATCAGTACGTCGAAATGTTCGGAAGCTTGCTTGGTGGCGGTGTGACCGCGAACAGCGACATTCATTGTTACTTATTGCCTTGCTTTGTTTTTGTGGCCGGCCTTGATCGGACGGCGCGTTTCCTCCGCGACAGGCAGTGTCGCCCGCCGCGCTTCCGCTTCAAGATGACATAGATCAGGTCGCGGTCAAATCACAGTGCCGCACCCCAGCTCCGTGCGGTCTGCAAGATCCAATCGCGGTAGAGCGTGAGCGGCGTGACGCCGGTCAACCCGCCGCAACCGTCGGCGCCGTTTGGCCCTGTCGACCAGCTGACGACGCCGACGAGCACAGCGCCATTCGGCTTGTCCTCGAACACAGGACCGCCGGAATCACCGGTACAAGCGCCGATTCCATCGCGAACACCGTTGGTTACGGGATCGACCAACCGGATCTGGAGCGTCCCGGGCTGGCCGGTGGCGACAAGCGCAGCGACACGCGTGATGCCGCCGCTCTTGCCATCGCCGCGAACTGTGACGCCGATGCCGGCGATGGTAAAACGGCTGCCGACGCGGATCGGAATATTCGGTGCACCGACTGGCACCGTCGATTTTCCCTTGGGTGGAATTTCCAGTTGCATCAGTGCCACGTCGGCGGTCGCCCGATGCGCCTGCATCGCCTGCATGTTGAAGTTCGGATGGATCGCGACGGTGCGGACGTTCAGCAATTGCGGCTGGCCGTCGGCGCCGCGATCGACGATCTTGTAGTCCGCACCGGGCTGCACGCAGTGAGCGACGGTGAGCACAAGTTTTGGTGCGATCAGGCTACCGGTGCAGAAATTGCCGCGCGAGCCAACGATCGTGACAATGGCGCGCGCGACACCATCCGCCTGCGGCGTGCCGCCGCCGACGATGGCGTGAGCAGGCGTGGCGAGCAGCAGAGCGGCCGTGATGAATGTCGCAATTGTTTTCATGGGAACGTCTTGGCAGTCGGTTCGGTCAGGGGCGGAGTGTGCTTCAGGCTGGCCCTTGCCGATAGCGCGTGCTAGCCGTCTTGTCAGCCATCTTGGCACTGAATTGACGAGGGCGGGACCTTGACGATCGAAGCTGTGATCTTTGATTTTGGCGGCGTGTTGACGAGCTCACCGTTCGAGGCGTTCGCCCGGTTCGAGACCGAACGTGGCCTGCCCATCGACATCATCCGGCGCACCAACGCCGCCAACCATCTGGAAAATGCCTGGGCCAAGTTCGAGCGCGCCGAGGTGGATATCGACGCATTCGATCATTTGTTCGCCGAGGAATCACGTGCACTTGGCGCGGAGGTGCGCGGCCGCGACGTGCTGCCGCTGCTCCAGGGCGATCTGCGTCCCGAGATGGTCGAGGCGTTGAAGCGCATCAAGGCGCAATTCAAGACCGGCTGCATCACCAACAATTTGCCGGCCAACGCCATCGGCAGCATGACGGGACGTTCCCTCTACATCGCCGAGGTGATGGTGCTGTTCGATCACGTCATCGAATCCGCCAAGATCGGCCTGCGCAAGCCCGATCCTCGCATCTACAAGCTGATGGTTGAGACGCTGAAGGTCGATCCGAAGAATTGCGTTTATCTCGACGATCTCGGCGTCAACCTCAAACCCGCGCGCGAGATGGGCATGACCACGATCAAGGTGACGAGCGGAGCCCAGGCCATCGCCGAGCTCCAGGCCGCGACGGGGCTGAAGCTGAGCTAGCGCGTCATTCTCCGTCATTGCGAGCGCAGCCGTAGGGTGGGCAAAGCGAAAGCGTGCCCACCAAGCTCGCGCGGCGCGGAATGAAGATGGTGGACACGGCGCGATGCGCCTTTGCCCACCCTACGGGATAGAACTATTCCGCCGCGGCGGCGATCCGCTCGGGAAAGGCGGCCGCGAGCGATTCACGATCCGGCTTCAGCACGCCGCGCTCCGTGATCAGGCCGGTGACGAGACGCGCCGGCGTGACGTCGAACGCATAGTTCGCGACGGGCGAACCCTCCGGCACGATACGCACCGTCTCCAGCCGGCCGTCGGCGGTGCGACCGGTCATGTCGGTGACCTCCAACCCGCTGCGCTGCTCGATCGGGATGTCGCGGATTCCATCATGAACGGCGAAGTCGATCGTCGGCGACGGCAGCGCAACGTAGAACGGCACACCATTATCATGCGCGGCGAGTGCCTTCAGATAGGTGCCGATCTTGTTGCAGACATCGCCATTGGCGGCGACGCGGTCGGTGCCGACGATGGCGAGATCGACCATGCCGTGCTGCATCAGATGGCCGCCAGTATTGTCCGGGATCACCGTGTGCGGCACGCCGTGATGGCCCAGCTCCCAGGCCGTGAGCGAGGCGCCTTGGTTGCGCGGACGGGTCTCGTCGACCCAGACATGGACCTTGATGCCGCGCTCATGCGCGAGATAGATCGGCGCCGTCGCCGTGCCCCAGTCGACCGTCGCAAGCCAGCCGGCGTTGCAATGAGTCAGGACATTGACCACCTCGCCCGGCTTCTTCGCCGCAATCGCCTCGATCAGCTTGAGGCCATTGCCGGCGATGCCGCGGTTGATCTCGACGTCCTGCTCGACGATCTCGTCGGCACGCGCGTAGGCCGCCTCCGCCCGTTCGACCGGATCGATCGGCGCCAGCCCCGCGCGCATCTCGTCCAGCGCCCATTTCAGATTGATCGCGGTCGGCCGCGCCACGACGAGCGTCTCATAGGCACGCTTCAGGCCGGCGTCGGAGGCGTCCTCGCGCATCGCCAGCGCCATGCCGTAAGCCGCGGTGGCGCCGATCAGCGGCGCACCGCGCACCAGCATGTCGTGGATGGCGACTGCCGCGTCTTCGCATGACGTCAGCTTCGCAATGACGAACTCGTGGGGCAGCCTGCGCTGGTCGATCGCGCCGACCGACCAGCCGTCACGCTCACGCCAGATGCTGCGAAAATGCTTGCCGTCGACCTTCATGGCATTCTGCCTTTCGTCTCAACCACGCAGGATGCGCCCTGCCACCGCATCGAGCTTCTTCAAAAGCTCGGGATCACGCGCCTCGGGCGCCGTGATCAGCGCAGTGTCGAGCGCACGATCCGAACCGATTGGGCACGACTCGTGCTCGCGCGGAAAATCCCTCGCCAGCCGCGCCACCAGCGCTTTCGCCTTGTCGGCATTCGAGTTCAGCACACGGATGATATCCTGCACGGTGACCGCATCGTGGTCGGGATGCCAGCAATCGAAATCCGTCACCATCGCGACGGTGGCGTAACAGAGCTCCGCCTCACGCGCGAGCTTCGCCTCGGGCATGTTGGTCATGCCGATCACGGAGTAGCCCAGCGTCTTGTACGTCATGCTTTCCGCATAGGTAGAGAATTGCGGCCCTTCCATGCAGACATAGGTACCGGTCCGCGCGATTGCGATGCCCTCGGCCTCGGCGGCTGCGGCCAGGTGAATGCGCAGCCGCGGCGAGATCGGATGCGCCATCGACACATGCGCGACGCAACCCTTGCCGAAGAACGAGCTCTCGCGCTTGTGGGTGCGATCAACGAACTGATCGATGAGAACGAAGGTGCCGGGCGGCAGTTCCTCCCTAAAGGAACCGCAGGCCGACAGCGAGATCAGGTCGGTGACGCCGGCCCGCTTCAGAACGTCGATATTGGCGCGATAGTTGATGTCGGAGGGCGACAGCCGATGGCCCTTGTCGTGCCGCGGCAGGAACACGACCGGCAGGCCCGCCATGGTGCCGCGCCGCACGGGCGCGGACGGCTCTCCCCAGGGGCTCTTGATTACCTCTTCGCGCGCGCCCTCCAGGCCCGGCAGATCATAGATGCCGGAGCCGCCGATGATGCCCAATACCGCCTGCGTCATGCCTGCTCCATCCCGTCCGCCACGTGCGACATGGTTAAGCTATGCCAGTTTTGCAGCGGATTTGAAACGGGGGGTGGAGAGGGGATGGAGGGACTGTGAGGAGCGCGCCTCACACTCGAAGTCGTCCCGGCCTAGTGCGCAATTGCGCACGGGGGCCGGGACCCATAACCCCAGGGAGTAGTTTGGCTAAGACTCGTCGCTCGGTACAACGACCGTTCGCAACCGATAGATCACGCGGTATGGGTCCCGGCCTGCGCCGGGACGACGCTGTGAGATTGGCGCGTTTAACTAAGCCGCCGTTGCCGGCTGCAGCTGGGTCGCGACCATCCGCTCCAGCGTTTCGACGGACTGGAAGTTCTCCGGCGTGATCTCGGCTTGCGGGATGGTGAAGTCGAACTCGGCCTCGACGCCGAGCATCAGATTGACCATGTCCATCGAAGTCAGGCCAACGTCCACGAGCTTCGCCTGTGGCGTGATGTCCGCGGTGAGCGAGTTCTGTTCGAGGATGCCCTTCACCAGCTTGATGATGCGATCGCGCACGTCGGTATCGAAGGCCTGCATCGGCAAATTCCCATCTATCTATCGGAGGCGGACCGGACTGCCGGCTACGATGGGCACGGCCAGTCGATCCCGCAATGGGCGCGAGGGTTACTTCGCTTTTCTTAGTAAACGATGACTCAGATTGACTAAAATTCAGACCTCTTCCAGATCACTAACGCGACCGCGGAAATTCCGGTGATGCAAACAACCGGACCTTAACTGTTCGTTCGGAATTGGGATTTGTTTACCCTCTATTTCATCGACGAATTTGAATTAAATCCGTAGCCTCGTCTTACAAGCAAAGATGGTCGGAGGATCGCTGGCGGCATCGCGAATGATGGCGGCGATCTCGAACGGCAAACCGGAGGCGGACGAGAATGAACGTGCGTGAAGCAGTCCTCACTGTCGACGAAACGCAGACGAGCTTTCTCGAGCAGGGTCCCTCCCTGATCGAGCGTGCCGCCCGGACCGCCGCTGCCGCAGCGGCCGATGCAGACGGGGTCGATCGCGACGCCCGCTTCCCCCACAAAGCTTTCGAGGTCGCGCGTGAGCAAAAGCTGCTCGGCGTCATGATCCCGGTCGAGTTCGGCGGCTTCGGCGCTTCGATCTATGACGTCACCGATGTCTGCTACACGCTCGGGCGCGCGTGCGCCTCCACTGCGATGATCTACGCAATGCACCAGACCAAGGTCGCCTGCGTCGTCAGGCACGGCCACGGCATCCCCTGGATGGAAACCATGATGCGCCGGGTCGCGCGCGACCAGTGGCTGCTCGCCTCCTCCACCACCGAAGGCCAGAACGGCGGCAACATCCGCGCCAGCGCGGCCGCGGTCGACCACGCCGGCGACACCGTGTCGCTGGTGCGCGACGCCACCGTCATCTCCTACGGCGCCGAGGCCGACGGCCTCGTCACCATCGCCCGCCGCGCCACCGACGCCGCCGCTTCCGACCAAGTGCTGCTGGCGCTCGCCAAGGACGATTATTCGCTGAAGCGGACGCTGGGCTGGGAAACGCTCGGCATGCGCGGCACCTGCTCGACCGGTTTCGAGCTGAAGGTCGATTGCCCCGCCGACCGCGTCTTCCCGGAATCCTACGACAAGATCCACGCCCAGACCATGACGCCATTCGCGCATTTGTGCTGGTCGTCGGCTTGGGCCGGCATTGCCGCCGCCGCGGTGACCCGCGCGCAGGCCTTCATCCGCAAGGCGGCCCGCAGCTCCGGCGGGCAAATGCCGCCGGCCGCGGCGCATTTCACTGCCGCCAAGATGTCGCTCGCCAAGCTGCGCGCGCTGATAGCAGCCAATATCGATGCTTTCGATCGCGCCGAGCATGACGAGCGCGCGCTCGGCTCGCTCGACTTCCAGTCCTCGATCACGCTTTTGAAGGTGCAGGCCTCCGAGCTCGCGGTCGAGACGGTGATGCATGCGATGCGCACCGCGGGTCTTTCCGGCTACCGCAACGACGGCGAGTTCACGATGGGCCGTCACCTGCGCGACGTGCTGTCGTCGCCGATCATGATCAACAACGACCGTATTCTCGCCAACGCCGCGACAGCGACGCTGATGAGCGGCGTGCCAATGAGCCTTCGTGACTGAATCAACAAGAACAATTTTGAAATAGCAGGACATCGACCCATGAATATTGCCGTCCTCCCCAATTCGCCCGAGACCGCGCCGCAGATCATCGATCCGCTCGATCATCTCGCCGACAAACTGTTCCACCGCATGGGCTCGGACGGGGTCTACGCTCGCACCGCGCTCTATGAAGGCATCGTCGAGAAGCTCGCCACGCTGATCACTAGCCATCGCGAGGCCGGAACCGAGGTGATGCGCTTTCCGCCGGTGATGAGCCGGGCTCAGCTGGAGAAGTCCGGCTACCTCAAGAGCTTTCCGAACCTGCTCGGCTGCGTCTGCGGCCTGCACGGCACCGAACGCGAGATCAACGCCGCGGTGAGCCGCTTCGATGCCGGCGGCGACTGGACCTCATCGCTCTCGCCGGCCGACCTCGTGCTGTCGCCGGCCGCCTGCTATCCCGTCTACCCGATCGCGGCGAGCCGCGGCCAATTGCCGAAGGGCGGTCTGCGCTTCGACGTCGCCGCCGACTGCTTCCGCCGCGAGCCGTCGAAGCATCTCGACCGGCTGCAATCGTTCCGGATGCGCGAATATGTCTGCATCGGCAGCCCCGATGACGTCGCCGACTTCCGCGAGCGCTGGATGGTCCGCGCGCAGGCGATCGCGCGCGATCTCGGCCTCACCTTCCGCGTCGACTATGCCAGCGATCCCTTCTTCGGCCGCGTCGGCCAGATGAAGGCGGTGAGCCAGAAGCAGCAGCAGCTGAAGTTCGAACTCCTGATCCCGCTGCGCTCGGAAGAGCAGCCGACCGCCTGCATGAGCTTCAACTATCACCGCGAGCATTTCGGCACGACCTGGGACATTAGGGACGCCAATGGCGAGCCGGCCCACACCGGCTGCGTTGCCTTCGGCATGGACCGGCTCGCGGTCGCCATGTTCCACACCCACGGCACTGATACCGCCGCTTGGCCGGCCAAGGTGCGCGACGTCCTGGGCTTACAGCCGCATGTTGCGGCCGAGGCCCATGGCGAAGGCTGGCGCTAACGGAACTCACGAGGCCGATCATTTCCACGGGCAAGACGAACGTGATCCACACCAAGGTCCGATGCCGCGAAATCACCGAGTCCGATGTCGAAGCCATCGCGGACCTGCTGACGCGCGGCTTCGTCGGCCGCTCGCGTGACTATTGGATCCAGGGCCTGCGCCGGCAGGCTTTCCGGACCGTGCCGGAGGGCTATCCGCGCTTCGGCTACATGCTCGAGGATGACGGCACGCCGGTCGGCGTGCTGCTGCTGATCTACACGGCGCGCAAAAACAGCGAAGAGACCGCCATCCAGTGCAATTTGTCGAGCTGGTATGTCGATCCGGCCTATCGCAACTACGCGCCGCTGCTGACCAAGATTGCGCAGCGGCACAAGGACGTCACTTACCTCAACATCAGCCCGGCGCCGTGGACCTGGCCCATCATCGAGACGCAGGGCTTTCGTGATTACTGCCGCGGCATCTTCTTCTCGATGCCCGCGCTGGCGCGCGCCCCGCGCTGGAGCAAGATCGAGGTGATCTCGCAGCACGCCAAGGCGATCGAAGGGCTCTCCGACGCAGAGACCGAGCTCTTGACACGTCATGCGCGCTACAATTGCCTCAGCCTGGTCTGCCGCACGCCGCAGGGAACGTTCCCCTTCATCCTGCAACCGGTGCGCATCCGCCGCGGCTTCATCGCGCCGCCCGCGATGAAACTGATCTACTGCCGCAACATCGCCGAATATGCCGCCTGCGCCGGCCGGATCGGCCGGCTGCTGCTGCGGTTCGGCAAAATCTCGGTGGCCGTCGATTGCAACAGCCCGCTTCCCGGCCTCATCGGCCTCTACACAGAGCGCCGCGGCCGCAAATATTTCAAGGGCCCGCATCGGCCACAGCTTGCCGATCTCACCGATACGGAGCTCGTGCTGTACGGGCCGTAGCGCTAATCTATCCCGTATTGTCGTCCCGGCGAAGGCCGGGACCCATACCGCGTGATCTATCGATAGGCGCCGGTGTTTGTACCAAACCTCTTCACTACCGATCTCCGCCAAGCTTCTCGCTGTGGTTATGGGTCCCGGCCTTCGCCGGGACGACGGGCAATGTTGGGCGCATTCCGGCCCCGAGATACACGCGTCTCCGCATCGCCAGTCACTCTCCGTAAACTACTGCGCTTAAGGGAATTTTCCGGCCTCTTCGCTACCCTCGGCAGCTGAATTACGTTGCGTTAAGTCTATTGCCCGCCGAGATCCGCGACTCCCATGACGTCGACCTGCGACAACGAGCATGGTGCACACCGCGAACAGGCCCCCGCGGCCCTGATCGCACTCGGCCAGCTTGCGCTCGACCACATGGAGCAGGGCGTCTGCGTCTACGATGCCGACAACCGGATCGTGCTGGTCAATCAGCGCTATCTCACGCTGTTCGACATGTCGGCCGATATCGTGCGGGTGGGCACGAGCTATCGCGAGGTGCTTGCCCACAGCGCGACACGCGGAAACTTCCCCCAGGACGAGCTTGATGCGTTGTATTCGGCGCGGATTGCGCAAATCGCAGCGGGCAAACCATTCCGCACCGAACAGCGGCTTGCAAGCGGACTCGTCATGGCGCTCGAGTTGAAGCCTCTTCCCGGCGGCGGCTGGATGACGATCTGCGACGACGTCACTCGTCTCGCACGGCTCGAGGCGGAATTGCGCGTGCAGACGGAGCGCAGCCAGCACGCGCTCGCGAACATGTCGCACGGCCTCATCATGTACGATGCCGACAGCCGCGTCGTCGTCTGCAACGAACGTTTCCTGAAGCTCTACAACCTCGACCCCGAGATCATGAAGCCGGGCGTCACGCACAGCGCGGCCATCGACCACTGGCTTTCGCGCGGCAACCTGCCGGGCATGTCGGCCGATGAATTCCATGACACCAGGCTGGACGACGTGCGCGCCAGGAAGGCGAAAACCCTGCTGGTGATGCGCTATGACGGGCGGATGGTGCAGGCGGTCTCCCGCTTCCTGCCCGACGGCGGCTGGGTGACGGTGCACGAAGACGTCACCGAGCGGCTGCAATACGAGGAGACGCTGAGGAAGCAGAACTTCATCCTCGATGCAGCGCTGGAGAACATGGCGCACGGACTCGCCTTCTACGACAGCGACATGCGGCTCCGCGTCTGCAACACGAACTACCGCAAGATCTACCGGCTGTCGCCCGAGGAGACCCGGCCCGGCACGCATCTTTCCGAGCTGATCGAGCGTTCGATGGCGAACGGCGCGTTCGCTTCCGAATACAGCCCGCAGCAGCTCCTGGAAGCCGCCAGCGCGAGAATCGCGAACCGCGATTCCTCGTCGATGCGACGGCGCATGTCCAATGGCTCCGTGATCTCGGTGCGTTACTGCGCGCAGCCAGACGGCGGCTTCGTCGCCACCTACGAGGACATCACCGAACGCGAACGCGCGGTTGAGGAGCTGAGCGAGCAGTATCGACGTTTCGACGCCGCACTGAACAACATGAGCCAGGGGCTGTGCATGCTCGATTCGAGCCTGCGCATCATCGTCTGCAACCGCCGCTATATCGAGATGTACGGGCTGTCGCCCGAGATCGTGAAACCGGGCGTCTCGATGCGCGAGATCATGGAGCATAGCTGCGAACTGGGCATTCACCCGAACACCACAGGCGCGCGGCTCTATGCCGACTATGTCGAGAGGCTGCGCGAGGGCGAGCACACGCTGCACCGCCATTTGAACGATGGCCGCATCATCAAGCTCAATCACAAGCGGATGGAGCTTGGCGGCTGGGTCGTCACCTATGAGGACGTCACCGAGCGCCACAAGGCCCAGGCCCGCGTCGCGCACATGGCGCGCCACGATTCCCTGACTGACCTGCCCAACCGCACGCTATTCCGCGAGAAGATGAGCGAAGGGCTGAACCAGGTCGCGATCGCCGGCGGCGCGATGGCCGTGCTGTGTTTCGACCTCGACAATTTCAAGACTGTCAACGACCGCCTCGGCCACGCAGCAGGCGATCGCCTGCTGCGCTGGGTTGCGGCGCGACTGAGGGAGAATGTCGGCGAGCATGATACCGTCGCGCGGCTCGGCGGCGACGAGTTTGCCGTACTCCAGCGCGGACCGCAGCCGCAAGCAGCTGAAAAACTCGCTCGTCGCCTGGTCGAGATCATCGGCCATCCGCCGCCGCTGGAAAGCCAGTCGATCCATGTCGGCGTCTCCGTCGGCATCGCGATCGCGCCCGATCACGGGCTTGATGCCGACGAGCTGATGAAATGCGCCGACCTCGCCCTCTACCAGGCCAAGGCAAAGGGACGCGGCGCCTACCAGCTGTTCGAGCCCGAGATGGAAGAAGAGGCACGCAGCCGGCACGCGCTGGAGCAGGATCTGCGCGGCGCGTTGGAATCACGTGAATTCCATCTCGTGTTCCAGCCGCAGGTACGGCTCGACAGCTCCGAGCTCACCGGCTTCGAAGCGCTGTTGCGTTGGAAGCATCCCTCGCGCGGCTTCGTCTCGCCGGCCGAATTCATTCCGATCGCGGAAGAGACCGGGCTGATCGTCCCGATCGGCGAATGGGTGCTGCGCACCGCCTGTGCGACCGCCGTCTCCTGGCCCGAGGTCACCGTCGCGGTAAACCTGTCGCCGGTGCAGTTCCGCTCGCGCGGCCTGGTGGCGATGGTCACGAGCGCACTTGCGGAGGCCGGCCTGCCGCCACGACGACTCGAGCTCGAGGTCACCGAGACGGCGCTGCTCGACGACAGCGAGGCGACGATCGAGATCCTGCACCAGCTTCGCGCACTCGGCGTGCGGGTCAGCCTCGACGATTTCGGCGTCGGCTATTCCTCTCTGAGCTATTTGCGCAAATTTCCGTTCGACCGCATCAAGATCGACCGCTCTTTCGTCGGCACGCTCGGCGAAAGCCCGGAAAGCGTTGCCATCGTCCGCACCATCGCCAGCCTCGGCTCCGTGCTCGGCGTCGAGACCACGGCGGAGGGTGTGGAGACCGCGGAGCAACTCGACTTCGTGCGCGAATGCGGCTGCACCGCCGTGCAGGGCTATTATTTCGGCAAGCCATGCCCGGCGGCCGAGGTCGGCGGCACCATCGAGACGCTGAGCGCAGTCCGCCGCGTGGCGTAGCAGCTTTCCCCACTCAAATTCCGTATCTCGGCACGCTGCCAAACGACCAATTGTCGCATGGATGGTTTCCGGCGGAATTGCCGTCTCGCGCTGGCCTGGCACACGCGCAATGGCGCTTTTCTTCTCTCGTGATTTCGGAAACAATCGCCCCACAAGAACGAGAGACGGCGGCCCGAGCGAGGCCGCTGCGAGGGAGGCGTTTCGATGTCGCGATACGGGCTGAAGACGATTGCCTTGGCCGCCATACATGCGGTCATGGGTGCAGTGCTCTCCACTGCCGCCAGTGCGCAGGACTATCCGACCAAGCCGATCACGCTGATCGTGCCATGGCCGGCCGGCGGTTCGACTGACATCTCGATGCGCGCGATCGCCGACAGCGCTTCGAAGGTTCTGGGACAGCCCATCGTGATCGACAACAAGGCCGGTGGCGGCGGCACCGTGGGACCTGCGACCATGGCCGCGGGCGCGAAGCCGGACGGCTACACCATCTCGCAGATCCCGATCACCGTCTTCCGCCTGCCTCTGATGCAGGAGGTGTCGTGGGATCCGGCGAAGGATTTTACCTACGTCATCCATCTCACCGGCTATACCTTCGGCGTCACCACCAATGCGGAATCCCAGTTCAAGAGCTGGAAGGACGTGGTGGAGTTCGCCAAGGCGAACCCGGGCAAGGTGACCTACGCGACGCCGGGCACCGGCACCTCGCTGCATATCGGCATGGAGCAGATTGCCGCGATGTCCGGCATCAAGCTCACGCAGGTACCGTTCAAAGGCGGCGCGGAAACCAACGCCGCGGTCCTGGGGCAGCATACGATGCTTCAGGCGGATTCCACGGGATGGCGGCCGCTGGTCGATGCCGGCAAGCTGCGGTTGTTGATGGTGTGGACCGGCGCCCGCTCGCCGAATTACCCTGACGTGCCGACGCTGAAGGAGCTCGGCTATCCCATGATTTATGATTCGCCGTTTGGCATCGCCGGCCCCAAGGGGATGGATCCGAAAATCGTCGCCAAGCTGCACGATGCCTTCAAGAAGGCGGTCGAGGACCCCGCCGTCGTGGCAACGCTCGCCAAATACGACATGGTGCCGAACTACAAGAACACCGAGGACTACAAGAAGTTCGTCGTCGAGGTCACGGAGTCCGAGCGCAAGGTGATCGACACGCTCGGGCTTGCGAAGAAGTAGAACTGAGCCACCTCCGTGTCCCGGACGCGGTGCAGCGCCTCTTCAGCGGTGCACCGCAGAGCCGGGACCCACTCTTGCCACGCATCCATGGACCCCGGATCTGCAGCGCACCGCTTCGCGCTGCGCAGCGTCCGGGGAACGGCCGAGAGGGCGTCGATGACCAACCAAACCAACGTCAAACTCCGCCTCAGCAATTCCGAACTTTGGGGCGGCTTGATCGGGCTCGCGCTCGGCAGCTTCGTGATCTGGTCGGGGCTGAAGCTCAAGCTCGGCACCATCAACGATCCCGGCTCCGGTTACGTGCTGTTCTACACGGGCATCCTGATCTGCGTGTTCGCAAGCTCCATCATCATCTCGGCCATCACCGAGGGCGGACCGACGCTGGCCTCGCGCTGGGAAAATGTGCGCTGGAGCAAGCCGCTTCTCGTCATCGCCTGCCTCACCGCATTCTCATTCGCGTTGGAGCCGCTGGGATTCCTGTTGTCGGCGATCCCGTTGATGCTGCTGCTGTTGCGCCTGATCGATCCCGTGCGCTGGACGCTGGCGATTCCGATCGCGGTGCTGGTGCCATCAGGCATGTGGTGGGTGCTCAAGCGGCTGCTTTTGATCCAGCTGCCCTCGGGCCTGTTCGGGATCGGCTGATCGCATGGATACGCTTTCCAATGTCTCCCATGGGTTCGGCGTCGCGCTGACCGGGATCAACCTGCTCTATTGCTTCATCGGTGTCTTCATCGGCACGCTGGTCGGCGTGCTGCCGGGCATCGGCCCAATCTCGGCGATGTCGCTGCTGTTGCCGGTGACGCTCTCGGGCACGCCGGAATCCGGCATCATCATGATGGCCGGCATCTATTACGGCTCGATGTATGGCGGCTCGACCACCTCGATCCTGGTCAACATCCCCGGCGAGGCGGCCTCCGTCGTCACCTGCATCGACGGCCACCAGATGGCGAAGCAGGGCCGTGCGGGCCCTGCGCTCGGCATCTCCGCGTTCGGCTCCTTCATCGCCGGCACCTTTGCGCTGGTCGCGCTGATGCTGGTGGCGCCGAGGCTTGCCAGCATCGCCATCGCGTTCGGCCCGGCCGAGTATTTCAGCCTGATGGTGCTCGGCCTCGTCGTGCTCACCTTCCTGACCCAGGGCTCGATGCCGAAGGCGCTGCTGATGGCCTGCATCGGCGTCGTGCTCGGCCTGATCGGTCTCGACAGCATCACGGCACAGCCGCGCCTCACCTTCGGCCGCATGGAGCTGATCGACGGCATCGGCCTCGTGCCGGTCGTGATGGGCCTGTTCGGCGTCGCCGAGGTGCTGCTCAACACCGAGCAGGCGATCAAGCGCGACATCATCAACGCCAAGATCACGCAGCTCTTGCCCAACAAGACCGACTGGCAGGCGAGCGCCGGCCCGGTGGCGCGCGGCACCCTGCTCGGCTTTCTGCTCGGCATCCTGCCGGGCGGCGGTGCCGTGGTGGCCTCGTTCGCGTCCTATGCACTGGAGAAGCGGCTGTCGAAAACGCCGGAACGGTTCGGCCACGGCGCGATCGAGGGCGTCGCGGGCCCCGAATCCGCCAACAACGCGGCGGCCGGCGGCGCGTTCATTCCGCTAATGACCTTGGGCATCCCGCCGAACGTGGTGATGGCGCTGCTGCTCGGCGCCTTTGTCATTCACGGCCTGCAACCGGGACCGCTGCTGATCACGCAGAATCCCGGCCTGTTCTGGGGCATCGTCGCCAGCATGTATATTGGCAACGTCATGCTGCTGATCCTCAACCTGCCGATGATCGGCATGTGGGTGCAGCTCTTGAAGCTGCCCTACAACATCCTGTTCCCGCTGATCATCCTGTTCACGATCCTGGGCGTCTATTGCTCGAGCAACAACGTGTTCGACGTTTACGTGATGATCGCGTTCGGGATCATCGGCTATTTCATGCGCAAGCTCGGCTATGAGCCGGCGCCGCTGGTGCTCGCCTTCGTGCTCGGCCCGATGCTGGAGAACAATCTGCGCAAGTCGCTGATCCTGTCGCAGGGCGATCTCTGGACCTTCGTGCAGCGTCCGATCTCGGCGGCCTGCCTTGCACTCGCAACGGTGCTGCTGATCGCGCCGCTATTGCCCGCGCTGCGCAAGAAGCGCGAGCTGGTGGCATTGGATGAAGGGGCGTGAGAGATTTCGTAGCCGCTGCACGATCTCTTCCTTCTCCCCTTGTGGGAGAAGGTGGCGCAAAGCGCCGGATGAGGGGTTGCCTCCTCAAACTCAATCGCAAGAAATCGACTCGCGGAGGGAGACCCCTCACCCGTCTCGCCGCTAGGCGGCGAGCCACCCTCTCCCGCAAGGGGAGAGGGGAAGCGAGTGCGCAAGCTTGGCGAGCGAATAACTCCTACCCCGCCGCGGGTAGTGCGCTATCTGCCGCCACGCCCCACGGGCGCTCGGCGGAGGCGAGTCCGATCAGGCGGCCCTGGATGTAGTCGCAACCCCAGTCGCGCAGCATGCTTGCGGCCTCTTCGTCCTGCACCCATTCGGCGACCGTCTTGATATCGAGGCGTCGGGCGAGGTCGATCAGGGTGTGCACGAAGGCGCGGTCGTCGGCGGACCGCGTGACGTTCTGGACGAAGGCACCGTCGATCTTGACGATGTCGACGCCGAGCTTGCGCAGGTTCCTGAAGGAGGTGTAGCCGGCGCCGAAATCGTCGATGGCAATGCGGCTGCCGAAATTCTTCAGCCGCGTGACAAAGCCGCGGACATCATCGATGTCCTGGATCGCGACCGTTTCGGTGATCTCGACGATCAGCCGCTCGGCGACGCCGGGATGGGCCAGCATCAGCGATTCGATTCCCGCCCACCAATCGGGATCCATGGTCGTATCAGGCGAGATGTTGAGGCTGAGGCAGACGTCGGGCGCAGCCGCAAGCTCGGCGACCACGAGTTCGAGCACGCGATGATCGACCAGGCGAATCAGGCCGAGCCGTTCGGCGACCGGCACGATGTCGGGTGCGAGCAGCACCTGGCCATCGCCCTGATCCATCCGCACCAGGCACTCGTGGAAGGCGCGTTCGCGCGAGGCGGCGGAGACCACCGGCTCATAGGCGAGCTTGATGCGGCGCTCGTTCAGCGCGGTGACGATCTCGTCGGTGACGCGGATGTTGACGCGGCGCTGCGCGTCGCGCGCGGCATCCGGGCGCCATGTCGCGAACGAGCCGACGCGGCGGCGTTTGGCAGCATCCAGCGTCTCATGGGCGCGGTTGACCGCCTCGTCGGTGTTGCGGGCATAGCGCGGCACGCTGACCGCGCCGATCGACGCGGTGACCGAGACCGGCCCTGATTTCGTCGGCACCACCTCGTCGCGGATGCCGGCGAGGAAGCGCTCGGCGGCAACGTTCATGTCGTCGACGGTGCAGTTCTTCAGGATCAGGCCGAACTTGTTGCCGGAGAAGCGGCCGAGCACGTCGCCGCCGCGCAAGCGCGCACGAATGCGCTTGGCGACGTCGAGGATCACCGCGTCGGCGACGTCGAAGCCGAAGGCGTCGTTGACGCGGGCGAGATGATCGATGCCGACCAGCATGAAGGCTGCGGTCGAGCGGAAGCGGGTCGTCTCCTCGATCGCCTCGGCCAGCGACGCGATCAGATGGGAGCGGTTGAGCTCGCCGGTCAAGGGATCGAGCCGGGCCAGCTTCCTCAATTCCTCGTCGCGGGCATGACGCTCATTGTTGATGCGAACAGAGCCGATCGCGCGCGTGGGGCGGCCGTCGGGACCGGCAAACCAGCGGCCGGTCTCCTCGATCCAGACCACGGGATCGGAGGCGCTCATGCGCACGCCGTACTCGACCCGGTAAGGTGTGCCGTCGGCACCGTGCACGGCGGAGGTCTGTGCCAGCGCAGCGGTCCGCAGCGATTGCGCCGGCTCGATCAGCTTGGCGAATTCGGCCCCGGTGGCGAGCCGCTCGGCGGGAATGCCCGGGAAGACGGCGCTGACCTGCTCACCCCAGACGATGACGTCGCTGGCGATGTCCCAGGCGAACACGGCCTGGCCGAGCGCGGCCAGGATGTCGGAGGCTTGCGGCAATGCTGGGGTCAAAATCGCCTCGTTTCGGGACAGTGGGAAAGTCCTGAGCCGGCACAGAATAAAGCCAGATTCGCCCTCGACCCTAGGCAAAGTTGATAAACAATTTGGAAACCACGTTTGCCGACCCCAGGGAACCAATCGGGCCCGGCCGGCATAGGGCTTGCGAGTACATGACACGCACCGGCGCCAGCGTCCCGAAATGCGACAATCCGGCCGGATCAACGGTGATTGCGATGTTGAGTACTGATCGATCGGACGCGGCGGACAACGGCACAGGCACGGCCCTCGTGCCGGTGATGCCGACGTTGCAGTGGGTCCACAAGGCGCCGCTGCCGCGCCCCGATCCCAGCTTCGTCACCCAACTGATCGCCAATGCCGAGCACATGCCCCAGACGAGCCGGCTTCGCCGCGCCTCGTCCGAAGACGCGCTGATGGCCTATGGCAGCCAGCGCCCGCTGCAAAGCGTCAGCGCGCGGACACGGCAGGTGGCTTGAGATTGATTTGAAGTGAGACGGCGCTTCTTACCTCTCCCCGCTTGCGGGAGAGGTCGGATCGCTCTCGCGATCCGGGTGAGGGGGTACAGGTCTCACAGCTATCTCATCCGTGGAGAGAGGCCCCTCACCCCAACCCTCTCCCCGTAAGAACGGGGCGAGGGAGCGCACAGCCTCCGCGGTGAGATGCAGGCGAATCCAGAGAAATCAGCGCGGTGGCGCGTCGGGAGAGGACGGCGTGCCGTTGCCCGGCTGAAGCTGCGGCGAGGGGATTTCCGGCGAGGGCGCGCCCTGCACCGGCTTGGGCGCCGGATGATCCATCAGCACGGATTCGGCGACGGATTGCGCCGACGGTGCGGGCGGCACCGCCGGTGCCGGCTGCGGCGCAATCACCGGCTCGAACTTGCGCTCGGACGCCACGTCCTCCTCCGGCGCTTCCTGGCGCTTGGCCTTGCGTGGCGCCGCCACCGTCGTCTCGGCGACATAGGTGACGCGACGGCGCGTGCGCTGGGCGATGCCGCCGAGGAAGTCGGCCATCGCGAGCAGCACCAGCAGGAAATAGGTGGAGTTGCCGAATTTGGGCCACATCACGAATTCGGCGGCGGCCGTGCCGAACACGATCAGCGACAGCAGGTGATCCATCAGGAATTTCGAGCCGGGCCGCGCGCCCTTGACCACCTCGAGCAGCAGCAGCACCACGCCGAGCGCGAGCAGGAGGTCGGCAAGCGTGACCGGCCAGGTCTCACCGGACACCATCGGCACCTTGAACAGCACGTCCGTAAAGGACACCGTCGGCATCAGGAAGGCGATGATGTTGTAGACCGCGAGCGGAATCAGAAGCAGCGGGAAACCGACCATCGGCAAAATGCCTTCTCGATCAAGATATCCGGACAGGACAATGCGGCGGCGAAGCATTTGCTCCGCCGCCGTCACCGTCTATCTCATGGGTTGGCCGAAATCAGGCGGGCCCAATCATCCCGCCTGAAGAAAGGTCCTGCCTTCAGGATCTTTCTTCTTCAGGACCTGGCGGCCCTTGTACATGCCGGTCTTGAGGTCGAGATGGTGCGGACGACGGAGCTCGCCGGAGTCCTTGTCTTCCACATAGGTCGGCTTCTTGATGGCGTCTGCCGAGCGGCGCATGCCACGGCGCGACGGCGAGGTTTTTCTTCTCGGAACGGCCATTTCAATATCCTCTAGGGATTGGTGTCATCAAGGGCATCGTCCGCGAAGGGACGGCTCAGCACCCGCAATACGAGGCGAGCTGAATGCCGATCAAGGCCGCGCTTATAGAGGAAGGCTGGCTGTAAAGCTAGGCTCTTGGGCCAGAAAATACGCCCGAAATGGGCCCGAAATCAGCGATTTTCGCGCCAGCAGGTCGCAAGCGAGCTCGCCTGCCCCCGCGCCATATAGGTCGCCGCCAGCCGCCTGACACCGGGTCCCGGGGTCCGGGCACTGCGTTTGACCGGATTGGGCAGGGTCGAGGCCAGAAGGGCGGCTTCCCGGGAGGAGAGGCTAGCGGCCGACTTGCCGAAGGCATAGAGGCTGGCCGCGTCGACGCCAAACTGCCCCTGTGGACCGAGCTCTGCGATGTTGAGGTAAATCTCCAGGATCCGCGGCTTGGGCAGGACGAGGTCGATCCACAGCGCCAGCGGGAATTCCAGCGCCTTGCGGACGAAGTCCCGCCCCTGCCAGAGGAACAGGTTCTTTGCGACCTGTTGGGTGATGGTGGAGGCGCCCCGGAACGGCGTACCGTCCTCCTGGGCGTCATCGATCGCCTCACGCAGCGCACCCCAGTCGATGCCATGATGCTTGCAGAAATGCGCGTCCTCGGCTGCCACCACCGACCGCGGCAGATACGGCGACATCGCCGCCAGATCGATCCATTGCCGCTGCATCGGCGCGCCCCGAAGCGAACGCCAGACCATCAGCGTCGAAACCGGATGGCCGGTCCGGTAAAACGGCGCGATCACATAGGGCGCGAGAGCCACGACCGCGAGCACGACCAGCAGGATCTTGACGATGCGCAAATCGACCTTTCCGGCGCAAAATGAAACGCGGCCACGGGCTGGGCCATTAAGTCTGTGATAATTCGGGCCTTTTCCAGCACTTTTTAGGCCTTCCAAACGATTGACTGAGGCGGGCGCATAAAGGATTGTCCGGCCGAATTTTAGTTCTGGAGCCCTTCTTGATGACCGGCACGTCCCCGTCCGATTTCGCCAAACGTCTGGACAAGACCGCTGATGACACCGAGGCCCTGCTCGGGCGCCTGCTGTCGGACGACATCCTGCACGACGAGATCGCCCGGCCCAAGCGACTGATGGACGCAATGCGCTATTCGAGCCTGAACGGCGGCAAGCGTCTTCGGCCGTTCCTTGTGGTCGAGAGCGCGACCGTGTTCGGCGTGCCGCGCGAAGCGGCGCTGCTCGTGGGCGCCGCGCTCGAATGCATTCACTGCTATTCGCTGATCCATGACGATCTGCCGGCCATGGACAATTCGGACCTGCGCCGCGGCCGCCCCACCCTGCACAAGCAGACCGATGACGCCACCGCGATCCTTGCCGGCGACGGTCTTTTGACGCTCGCCTTCGACATCGTCACCCGCGACGAGATCCATCGCGATGCCAATGTGCGGTTGCTCTTGACGCGCGCGCTGGCGCGTTGCGCCGGTATCGGCGGCATGGTCGGCGGCCAGATCCTCGATCTCGCCGGCGAAGGCCGCTTCGGCGGCAACGAACCGATCGATGTTGCTCGTATTCAGCAGATGAAGACCGGCGCACTTCTGCGCTATGGCTGCATCGCCGGTGCAATCCTCGGCCAAGCCTCGCAGAAAGAATACCAGGCGCTCGACGATTACGGCCGCGCGCTCGGCGAGGCCTTCCAGATCGCCGACGACCTGCTCGACGTCGAAGGCGATGCGGCAGCGCTCGGCAAGCCCTCGGGCCAGGACGCCGCGCTCGGCAAGACCACCTTCGTCACCCAGCTCGGCATCGAAGGCGCCAAGCAGCGCGTGCGCGACCTGCTCGCGCGCGCCGACAGCGCCGTGTCGATCTTCGGCGACCGCGCCGCCGTGCTGCAAGCCGCGGCGCGATTCGTCGCCGAACGGAAGAACTGACGCGCGTCGATGGCGACCGGCGGCAAAGAGGATCCCGTCCTCGTCCGCTTCCGCCAGATGTCGCGGCCGATGCGGCTGCTTTATGCGCGGCCGCGAACGTTCATCGCACTCGCTGTCGGCGTCCTCGTCTGCCTGCTGCTGCCGGGCACGCACCGGCTGGTGACGCGGCTCTTGTTCGGCTGGGACGCACTGATCGCGGTCTATCTCGTGCTAGTCTATGCGATGATGCTGTGCAACGATCACCAGCACATCCGTCGCGCCGCCGCGATGCAGGACGACGGCCGCTTCGTGATCCTGCTGGTGACGGCGACCGGCGCCTTCGCCAGCATCGCGGCGATCGTCTCCGAGCTCGGCACGTCGCATCGCGGCGTCCTGGAGCTGACGATCGCGATCACAACGATCGCGCTGTCGTGGGCTGCCGTGCACACGACCTTCGCACTGCATTACGCGCATGATTATTATCGGGACGGCACGGCAGGAGGCCTTCAGTTTCCGAGCGGCGACAAGGAAGACCACGCCGATTATTGGGATTTCGTCTATTTCTCGTTCGTGATCGGCATGACCGCGCAGGTCTCCGACGTCGGCATCACCGACAAGACCATCCGCCGCACGGCGACCGCGCACGGCATCGTGTCCTTCATCTACAACACCGCGTTGCTGGCCCTGACGGTGAACATCGCGGCAAGCGCGATTGCGACCTGAACTCACTCCAGGGAGTCGTCCTGGCGAAAGCCAGGACGACCATGTGGGAACACCGCGATCCCTAGTAACAGACCTCGGCATTGGCGTCGTTGCCGGGGCCGCCGCCGCCGCGATATTCGAGACGGCAGCCGCGATGGACCGGACGGCAGCCACCGCTATTGCAGTAGACCTGTCCGCCGCCCGTCGCGCGGCCGCCGCCAGCGGCAGCAGCAACGCCGGCAGCGGCGCCATAACCGCCTGCTGCGCCGGCGGACTGACGACGCTGCCGTGCAGGACGCTCTTCGCCATCGTCGCGCTTGGCAGTTACACGCTTGGCCGTTGCGGGCTTGGCGGCACGCTGCTTCTCGCACTCATTGTCGTCGTTGACCGCATAGCCGTCACGACAGACGATCTTGCTGCATTTGTCGCCGTCGGCCTTGAAGCCGTGCTCACAGACCAGCGGGCAGACGCGCGATGGTTTTGACTTGACCGCATCGAGCGCATCGGTGCTCGCCACCTTCACGTCGAGCTTGGTGCCGGCATAACGGTTGAACTGCGACAGCGATCGCTGCGAGGACGCATTCCAATTGCCGTCGGCCTGCCCGGAGAAGCAGCCGACGCGGCCGAGCTCGGTCTGCACCGAGCGGCTGAGATCAGCCGGCGTAGTCGCAGGCGTCAGCGCGGCGACGTTGGTGCCGGCCGGACCGGCCGTGCTGGCCGGCGCTGCGCCCGGTGCCGCAGCGGCGAGGTTGACGCGCTGCTGCTCAGCCGCGGCGGCCTGCTGCTGCGCCTGCTCCTTCGTTTTCTGGGCAGCAAGCTGCGCCTGTTCGGCGGCTTTGGCATCGGCCGCAGCCTTGGCCTGCGCATCCTTCTGGGCGCCGAGCGCGGCAAGACGATCGCGCTCGACCTCGGCCTGCTTCGCCTTCGCGATCGCCGCGGCATGAGCCTGCTCGGCGCCGATCTTCTCGAGCTGAAGCTTGGCAAGGCTCGCATAGAAACCGTCGGGATGCTGGGCGAGGAAGGCATCCCACGCCGCCCTGTTGCCGACCTGGAGCGCGAGCTCATAATCGCGGCGGATATCGGCCTGCGGGTTCGCCGCAGGTGCGGGGGCCGCAGCCGTCATCTTCACCGGCACCAGCGGAACATCCTCGCCGCCGAGCGAGCCATAGACGAACGGCTCCTGCTTGTTGCCGGTCGACTTGAGCACGTCGTCGCGCACGAAGCCGAAGGCGCGGCGGACGTCGAGGCCCGGCGTCGTCAGATGCTTCGACAGCGCCACCGTGAACGGGCTGTTGGCGCCGTCGCCGTCCTGCGCCGTGAACCCGGCCTTGGCCGAATAGGCGATCAGCGTGTTGGGGCTGGTCGGCTCGACCTGGGCGAGGCCGCGGCCGATGCCGCGCGAGGCAATCGTGCGCTTCATCCTCTTGCCGAACGGATTGTCGCGGCAGGCATCCAGGATCACCAGGCGGAGCTGCTTTGCGGGCTCGACCGCGACCAGGATGCGATCGAGCGAAAGCGCCTCGTCGTAGACGTCGGTGTCGCGCTCGAGCTTGGCATCGACCGGGATCAGATAGTTGGAGCCTTCGACCTCGATGCCGTGGCCGGCATAGTAGACCACGGCGATGTCGGCATCGCGGGTCGCATCCGCGAAGTCGCGGAGCACGCGCCGCGTATCCAGCGCCGACAGATCGTGCCGAGACTCGACGACATCGAAGCCGGCCTCCTTCAGCGTCTTCGCCATCACCGAACCGTCATTGACGGGATTGGCCAGCGACGGCGCATGCTGATAGGCCGAATTGGCGAGCACCAGCGCAACGCGCTTGCCGGCGAAAGCAGGTTGGGCGCCGAGCAGCAGCGCGAGGGCGAGGAGAAGCGGACAAAGTCTGAGCAAATTGCGCATGACACGACTTCCGAAATTCGGGGCCGCTTGGGCCCTTTGGGACCGCTTTAGCAAGATCCACCGCGGGCGCTTGTGATGGAGGTCACGAAGGTACCAACGACAAGCCGAAAGGCCACTTTTGTTTGTCGCACCAGAGGGATCGCGGGTTCGCGGGGAGGATCGGGTTCCCTCAGACAACCCCGATGTGCTCCCGATATTGCGGTAGATTGTCCGTGATTTCGTGCCAGGGCGCCTTCGAGCCCACGAAAATGTGGGCGCTCGGCCGGATCGAGGGGGTATCGACCAGGGTTCCCATGGCGACATGGACCCATTCTCCTCCACGCACCCGGGAATAGAGCAGCGAGCCGCATCGGGCACAATGCGCGTCATGGGTGGTGTCGTCGCCGAACATGATCCGCTGGTCGCCGCCCCTGACGATGCGGAGCTGGTCCTGGGCGATGCCCGCGAACGGCTTGAAGGCGGCGCCGGTGGTGCGGCGACAGTTCGAGCAGTGGCAGTTCATCGCATAGGAGAACGCATCCGTCACCTCGAAGCGCACGGTGCGGCAATAGCATTCGCCGATCAGGATACGGGCGTTCGATTTCTCTGATGCGGTCATTTCAGCGTCCTCGCGCAATTGGCGACAGACACCCATAGCGCATTTTGATGCGTACGACTAAGTTCGCCCCAAGCCATCATTCGAAGGGATGACCCATGAGCCCAAATCGTTCAAGTGTCGAAGCCGTCGTGCAATCCTATTTCGACGGTCTCTATGAGGGCGACGCCGAAAAGCTCGGCGCCATCTTCCATCCCTCCGCAGACCTGCGCTGGGTCGAGAAGGGCGAATTGCAGGTGCTGACCGTGCCGGACTGGCTCGACCGCGTGCGCAAGCGCCCCTCCGGCAAGGCCGAAGGCAAGCCGCGCGAGGATTTCATCGTCACCATCGACCGTTCGGATGACAAGACCGCTTTCATCAAGGTCCGGTGCCAACTCCCGCCGCGCTATTTCACCGATTATTTGGTGGCGATGAAGCTCGCCGACGGCTGGCAGATCGTGTCGAAGTCATATCGGTATGATCTGAGGGAGTGAGGGAGTCCTCGACCCTCCGCTGCCCGAATTCGGACTCGCTCTCTTCCATTCTCCGTCAGTGCGGGCAAACTCTCGCCACACGTCATTGCGAGGAGCCCTTGCGACGAAGCAATCCAGAATCCCTCCGCGGAGAGATTCTGGATTGCTTCGCTGCGCTCGCAATGACGGTGCGGATGAAGCATAGGCTACATCTTCCTGCCACACTCGCCCGAAAGTCCCCCATGCTGCTCGATCGTCGCTCCCTGCTCGCCTCGCTGTGCTGGATGGCCGCTTCTCCCGCACTGGCCGCGGCTGCGCCGCCTGAGCTCGAAACCTACGAACGCGAGAGCGGCGGGCGGATCGGCGTTTATGCGGAGAACCTCGCGACCGGCGCAAAACTCGCCTGGCGCGCCGACGAGCGGTTCGTCATGTGCTCGACATTCAAGGCCTCGCTCGCGGCCTGTGTACTGGCGCGGGTCGATCGCGGCGAGGAGCAGCTTGCGGCCATGATTCCCTACGGCCAGGCCGACCTCTTGGAGTATGCGCCGGTTGCCAAGCAAAATCTCGCGGCCGGCGCAATGTCGGTCTCTGAGATGTGCAAGGCGATCGTCGAGCTCAGCGACAACACCTGCGCCAATCTGCTGCTGGCGCGGATCGGCGGGCCGGCCGCGCTCACCGCGTTCTGGCGATCGATCGGTGATACCACCTCGCGGCTCGACCACAACGAGCCCGAGCTCAACCGCTCCCGGCCGGGCGATCCCCGGGACACCACGACACCGGCGGCGATGGCCGGAAACCTGCGCCGCCTGGTGCTGGGGGACTCATTGTCGCCGGCCGCGCGCGCGCAGCTCACCGAATGGATGGTGAACTGCAAGACCGGCGCAAACCGGCTGCGCGGCGGCCTGCCGGCAGGCTGGAGGATCGGCGACAAGACCGGCAACAACGGCAAGGACGCATCGGGCGATATCGCGGTGGTGTGGCCGCGGCCGGATGCTCCGATCCTGATCGCGGCCTATACCCAGGGCGGCACGCCGAGCGCCGCACAGATCGCGGCGGCGTTCGCGCGGATCGGGCGGATGGCCGAGCGGCTGGCGTGAGCCGCGCGCATTGACGCAGCAGTCGCTTCCGGGTCAAGACAGACCGTCATGGAAGCGAAGTTTCAGACCTTTCTCATCCTTCTGGCCGTGCTGGCAGGCGTGGCGCTGACCGCACGCCGCTTCAACATCGCGCCCGCCATCCTGCTGATGCTCGCCGGCGTCGGGCTCGCCTTCGTGCCGGGCATGCCATCGGTGGAACTGCCGCCCGAGCTGGTGCTGCTGCTGGTGCTGCCACCGCTGATCTACTCGGCAAGCGTCGCCATGAGCTGGCGCGAGTTCAAGAAGAATTTGCGCCCGATCGTGCTGCTCGCAGTCGGCGCGGTGATCTTCACTGCAGCCATGGTAGCGGCCGCCACGCATTACATGATCGGCCTGCCGTGGACCATCGGCTTCCTGCTGGGGGCCATCGTCGCGCCGCCCGACGTGGTGGCGCCGCTCGCGATCGCGCGCCGGCTGCACATGCCGCGCCGGATCCTGGTCGTGCTCGAGGGCGAAGGGCTCGCCAACGACGCCACCGCGCTGATCCTCTACCGCTTTGCGCTCGCCGCGATCATGGTCGGGCATTTCTCGCTGCCGCTGGCGGCCGGCGAATTCCTCCTCATCATCGCCGGCGAGATCGCCTTCGGCATCGGCGTGGGGTGGCTTTCCCTGCGTTTCCGCAAATGGTCGGGGGATCCGCAGGTCGAGCTCACGCTGTCGCTGATCACGCCTTACGTCTCCTACTGGCTGCCCGAGCATGTCGGCGGCTCCGGAGTGATCGCGACGGTCGCCTGCGGTCTCTATGTGAGCTGGAACGGCCCGCTGCTGATTTCTTCCGCAACACGCCTGCAGGGCATCTTCTTCTGGGACCTCGTGATCTATTTGATCGAGGGCCTCTTGTTCCTGCTCACCGGCTTCCAGATGCGCGCGCTTTACGAGAAGTCGAAGGCCTTTCCGCTCGACGACATCCTGATCGCGACCGCCGTGGTTCTGTTGATCGTCGTGATCGCGCGCTTCGCCTGGCTCTATCCCGCGACCTATCTGCCGCGGATGCTCAGCAAATCGCTGCGCGAGCGCGATCCGTCGCCGCCCTGGCAATGGGCGTTCACGCTCGCCTTCACCGGCGTGCGCGGCGCGGTGTCGCTGGCGGCGGCACTGGCGCTGCCGTTCACGCTTCCGAACGGCGAAGCATTTCCGTACCGTGACCTGATTCTGTTCGTCGCCTTCGGCGTCATCTTCATCACGCTGATCGGCGTCGGCCTGACGCTGCCGCCAGTGGTGCGCTGGCTCGGCATTGCCGAGGCCGGCCGCAACGAGCATGTCAGCGAGCACGAGGCCGAGATCGCAGCACGCCGCCAGGCGCTCGACGCCGCGCTGAGGTCGCTTGACGCGCTGACCGCGGAGAAGGAGGTATCGGACGAGGTGATGCGGCTCCTTCGTGCCCGCCACGAGATCCGCATCAACCAGCTTCCCGATTCGCTCGATCCCACCCACCACGACGTCTCCGCCGCCGGCATCGCACTGACCCGGGAGCTGATCGTCGCCGAGCGCAAATTCATCCACGACCTCTTGCGCGACGGTCAGATCACCGACGAGACGCGGCGGCGGATCGAGCGGGATCTCGATCTGGAGGAGGCGAGTTTGGCAAACAGGGAGTATCGGGGCGCGCCGCTGTAGCTTCCTGCTGACAATATCTCCACGTCGTCCTGGACAAGCGAGCGGAGCGAGTGCTGAGCCAGGACGACAACAGTGAGATCCGCCGGCCGCATCACGCCGTCATTGCGAGCGCAGCGAAGCAATCTACCGCCGCTCGCAAAACTCCCTCATCGCGGCCGCAACGGCCTCCGCAACCGCTTCCTGCCGTTCCGACGAATTCATTTCCATCTCCTCGTCGCGATTGATGATCGAGCCGGCCTCGAGCAGCACCGCGGCGCTTCTCGTCCGCGAGAGCACGATGAGCCCGTCGTAGCGGTAGACGCCGACGTCCTTGTCGAGCAGCTGGTGCCGGTAGCGGCCCATCACCGGAAGGGTGTATCGCCTCGCATAGTGCAGGCCCTGCTCCTTCAACTGCCTGCCGATCATCCGGGCCAGCAACAGGCTGGTGGCGAAGTGCGCATTCTGGTGCGACACGAACAGCGAATGTCCCGAAAAGCGGTCGCTGAAATAGCTGGTGGCGCCGTCGAATTCCCAGCTCTCGAGCAGCTTGTCCGGCACCGAATCGTGATGGACCGAGAGGAACAGATCGGCCCGGTCGTCATTCGCGACACTGACGCGCTTGAACAGGCTCGCCCTCGCCTTGCCGTCCGTGACGAGCAGGCGGGTTGCGGCAAAGCCTTCGGACTTGAGTTTTGCTGCGATCAGACTTGCGAGACGGAAGTTGAAGCCGAACTCCGGATCATTGCGCGCGCTCAACGCGCCGTAGGAGTTCGGGGTGTGCCCGACATCCACGACGATGCGGAATTTCGGCATCTCGCATTTGGCCGGCGGCGACGGCTTCGGCCTGGGTCTCGTGATTTTTCGCGCGGCAGCAGCCTCGCCGGCGTCGACAAGGGCGAGCGGCGACAGCAGGATCGATGCGACGAGCCCGGCGATGATGCTGCGCGATTGCCCCAAGCTCTACTCCGCTGCCGCGATCCGCGGGCGACCGACGCAGCCCGCGACATCGCCGAAACTTTCCAGCATCACGGCGGGCAGGTCTTTGGTCTTGCTGGTGACGCCGGCAGGCAAGCTTGGCGCAGCTCAAACGAACGGTCAATAGACTGCGAATAGTCACTTCCGTGGCACTGCAAGAGCGATTGATCGATCGACGCTCAAGTTGTATCATTTCGATATTTCATTCTTAGATTTGGAGGATCAATTGCCCGATACCCCACCGCATGACCCTGACCCGCCCCCTGCCCCGCCAACGGGCGGCACGGGCTTTTGGCGGATTGTTCGCACCATAGGGAAGCTCGCTCTGGGCGGCGTCATTATCGTCGCTGCCTTGTTTCTCGCGCGATACGCCTACGACAGTTTCAACGCACCGAGCTCGGACAGGACAAGAGTTCGCACAACTCTACTCGGACGTCAGCATCGCCGCGATACAGGAATGGCAGCTTGCCCGCGCTGACCACGAGATGATCGCCGCGGCGGTCGCCTCCTGCTCGAACATACAGGATCTCGATGCCCAACCGGATTTCATTCGGGCCGCGCTAAGGTTGGACACGCTGCCCAACGGCAGCCGCGGCTACTTTCCTTCCAAAGAACGACAAAGCAGCGGCACGCTGACGCTGTCGAACTACCAGCGCGCCGTCATATATCTGAGCGATTCGATCACCCGCAGCAGAGTCGAATCGGCCACCGCCGCGAACCTGAACTATTCGAGCATGTTCTGGTTTCAGCTTGCGATCGTCGGGATCGGTGCAATCACCACAATCCTGATCAGCATCAAATCCATTGCACCGACGGGCGATTCCCCGACGACGAACAACTTGTCGCTCTGGGTTGGCATCCTCGCCATAATATTCTCTTCGTTGGGCACGGCGACCTCCGCGCTGAATTCCTTCTACGGTCCTCGGGAATCATATCTAAAGAGCGAGCGCTCGCTGGCGGGACTTCGGCAACTTCATTCAGACATCGCAGCGAAGATCGCGAGCACGACTTTGCAACCACCGGACAAGTGTCCAAAGTTCGACCCGAAGGACAAAGACGACACGTACGGCAAGCAGGTGCAGGATTGGGCCACCAAACTCGGCACCATACTCAATGCTGCCGATTCCGGAAGCACATCATCGCAAAACACCAGCGGCACCTCCAATGCGGCGTTGCCCAAGGGAGCATCCATGATGCCACCTAACTGATGCCGAAGCTTTCTCGGCGGCGCCTACACCGGCCGCTCCCCCTTCACCGTCACCCGCGTGCCGGAGCGCGTATGCGGCCAGTAGTCCCACATCGCGCGATGCTGGGTGCAGCGGTTGTCCCAGAAGGCGATGGCATTCTCGGTCCAGCGGAAGCGGCATTGGAACAGCGGGTTCTCGGCATGCTGGTAGAGATAGGCGAGCATCGCATCGCTCTCGTCGCGCGGGATGCCGTTGATGTGGCGGGTGAAGCCGCGGTTGACGTAGAGCGCCTTCCTGCCCGTGACCGGATGCGTGCGCACCACCGGGTGCTCGGCATGCGGATAGGAGGGACGGTCGGCGACGCCGTAATTGGCGTAGAGGCCGCGATAGATCGGCTCGCCGTCATGCAGCGCGGTGAGCCCGTCGAGATAGGCCTTCATGCGATCCGAGAGAGCGTCATAGGCCGCATACATGTTGGCGAAGAGCGTGTCGCCACCGCGCGGCGGACATTGCTTGATGTAGAGGATCGAGCCCATCGGCGGCTCGAGATCGCAGGACACATCCGAATGCCAGCCCTCGCCATTGGCGCGCGGCGAGTCCTTGTCGGCGTAGATCTTCATCAGCGCCGGGTCTTCGTCCTCGTGCGGTGCGGCCGGATGAAAATGCAGCTCGCCGAACTTGCGGCCGAAGGCGAGATGCTGTTTTGGCGTGATGTGCTGATCGCGGAAAAAGATCACGAGATTTTCGGCAAGCGCGCGGTGGATTTCGTCCATCTGCCGGTTGGAGCGGGTGTCGCCCTCGACGAGCCTGCCGATGTCGACGCCGGAGATTTCCGCGCCGATGATGGGCGTGAGCTTTTCGACCGCGATGGTCTCATAAGGGGCGCCGTCATCGGCGGTGTGGCGATAGCGCGGACCCTGCTTGCCGGCGAGCGAGCTCATGGCGTGTCTCCCGATCATTTTGATTGAGAGCATGGTAGCGCGCGGTGATGGATGTGCAATCTGCACCGCAAACATGGCCGTCGTCCCGGACAAGCGTAAGCGCAGATCCGGGACCCATAACCACAGGGTTAGGTTTGGCGAAGACTCGGAGTGACGACCTGCCATAACCACAGACTCTGTGGTTATGGGTCCCGGATCTGCGCGCGCTTTAGGCGCGCTTGTCCGGGACGACGGAGGTGTGTGGGGCGAGAGTAGAGAAAACTACTCCGCCGCCGTCACCGGCAGCTTGGCGCCCTGGCCGTAGCGCTGGTCGATGTAGTCGATCACGAGCGCCTTGAAGTCGGCGGAGATCGTGGGCCCGCGCAAGGTGCGGAACTTCTTGCCGTCGACGAACACCGGGGCGGCGGGCGCTTCGCCGGTGCCGGGAAGCGAGATGCCGATATTGGCGTGCTTGGATTCGCCGGGGCCGTTGACGATGCAGCCCATCACCGCGACGTTGAGCTCTTCCACGCCGGGATATTTCGTCTTCCAGGTCGGCATCTCGTCGCGGATGAAATCCTGGATCGAGCGGGCCAGCTCCTGGAACGTGGTCGAGGTGGTGCGGCCGCAGCCCGGACACGCCGCGACCAGCGGCACGAAGGTGCGGAAGCCCATGGTCTGGAGCAGCTCCTGGCCGACCTGCACCTCACGGGTACGGTCGCCGCCGGGCTCCGGCGTCAGCGAGATGCGGATGGTGTCGCCGATGCCCTGCTGCAGCAGGATGCCGAGCGCAGCCGAGGACGCCACGATGCCCTTCGAGCCCATGCCGGCCTCGGTCAGACCGAGATGGATAGCGTAGTCGGAACGGGAGGCGAGATCCTGGTAGACCGCGATCAGATCCTGCACCGCCGAGACCTTGGCCGAGAGGATGATGCGATTCTTCGGCATACCTAGCTCTTCGGCGCGCGCGGCCGACAAGAGCGCCGACTGCACCATGGCCTCGCGCGTCACCGCGCGCACGTCGCGCGGATTGGCCGAGGCCGCGTCTCGTCCATCAGCTTGGTGAGCAGTTCCTGGTCGAGCGAGCCCCAATTGGCACCGATGCGCACCGGCTTGTTGTTCTTGTTCGCGATCTCGATGATGTCGGCGAACTGGGTGTCGCGCTTGTCCTTGAAGCCGACATTGCCGGGATTGATGCGGTATTTGGCGAGCGCCTCGGCGCAAGCCGGATAGGCCGCAAGCAGCTTGTGGCCGATATAGTGGAAGTCGCCGATCAAGGGCGTGGTGATGCCGCGCTTGGCGAGGCCATCGCGGATGTGCGGAACGGCGGCAGCGGCTTCCTCGCGGTCCACGGTGATGCGAACCATTTCGGAGCCGGCGCGCGCGAGCGCTGCGACCTGGGCGATGGTGCCGTCGACGTCGGCGGTGTCGGTGTTGGTCATCGACTGCACGACGATCGGCGCACCGCCGCCCACTGAGACGTCGCCGACCTTGACCTGGGTGGTCCGGTGCCGGGCGCGGGGCCTGCGAGATCGGAATCGATGGTGTTTTCGAGCTTGTTCATGGGGTCCAAATATCAGGTTTTGGTGACGTTCAGCAATGCATCACGCGGCGCCGCAGCCGTTTGGCTCGGACGGTTAACCAGAAAAAGCCCAGCAATTACAAGGACCGCGGCGGCCCCGAATGTCAGGCTTAAGGTGTCGTGCATGATGAAATAGCTACCGACCACGCCAAACAAAGGGGTGATGAAGGTAAAAGCCGACAATTTGCTGGCCGAATAAGCCTTCACCAGTGCGAACCAAAGCGTGAACGTGGTTCCCACCACCCAGATCGCCTGGAAGGCCATGAGGGCGAGCGATAGTGGCGCCGGCGTGTGCGTGATGGATTCGCCGAACAGCCAGGCCGCCAGCCCCAGGATCGGGATCGAGGTCGCGACCTGGTAGCCCAGCGCCTTCTCGGGCGCGGCGAAGCGCAGCCGCGTGCCCTTGGCGACCAGCGTGGTCGCCGCCCACAACGCCGCGCCGCCGACGATCATGAGGTCGCCGAGCAACACCTTGGCATCGACATCCGGCTGCGGCACGCCGATGGCGAGCGCGACGCCGGCAAAGCTCACGGCGAGCCCCAGCCATTGCGTACCGCCGAGCCGCTCGCCGAGCACCTGGTAGGAGCCGAGCGCGACGAAGAACGGGGCGGTGTAGAGGAACACGACCGCGCGCGACGCCGGCGTGAAGCGCAGGCCCTGGAAGATCAGAACGAACTCGATGCCGAACATCGAGTCCGGCGATGAGGCCGGGCTTCCAGGTACCGTCACGTTCGAAGAAATTGACGCCACGCAGGGTGCCGATGATGAACAGCACCGGCAGCGCGCCCATCGAGCGGATCGTGGCCTGGAGCATCGGCGGGATGTCCGGCAGCACCAGCTTCACCGCGATCTGGTTGAAACCCCAGGTCAGGCACAGCATCAGCATCAAGGCTATGGCGCCGGCACTGAGGGGACGTGCGGCGGATGGTATGGCTTGTGGCGAGGACATCTCTTCCCGAATACCGGCTTTGTGCCGTTGTTGCTTTAAGCAGCTTTCTGACAATGGGTGCAGACGCCCGTGATCTCCACCACGGACAATTTGGGGGCGAAGCCTGAGCTGCGCGCGGCGGCATTAAGGTCCTTGGCGAAGGAGGCCGACGGGATCTCGCCGACCAGGCCGCAGCGCTCGCAGATCAGGAACGCGACGGCCGAGGTCGCGTCGTGGTCATGGGCGGCGCAGGCGAGATAGGCGTTGCGGCTCTCGATGCGATGCACGAGGCCGTTGGCCATCAAGAAATCGAGGGCACGATAGATCGTGATCGGCGCCGGTCGCGCCATCGACTTGGCGAGCTCGTCGATCACCTCATAGGCACCGAGCGGGCGGTGGCTGGAGAGCAGCGCCCCGAGCACCTGACGGCGTATCGGCGTGAATTTCTGTGCGCGCTGCTCGCAGACCTGTTCGGCATGCGCCAGCGCATCCGCAGTGCAGCGGCCGTGATCGTGGTCAGGCGCGGGGAATGCCGGCTTTGCGAGGGTCATGCGGCCCATCTTCTAGCATTTCGGCGAGGGAACCCAAAGCGCGACCGCCATTGCGGCTGTCAGCCATGCTCTCGCTGCGGGACAGCGTCGCATCAATCTGCCCTGGAATAATCATAAGCTTGCTTATTATATTGCAGGCTCATTGGAGACGAAGCTCATGACCCGCGGGTCGGTCGACCAGAACTTCCTGTTCACGCTCGCTGAGCTCTATCGCCTGCTGCGCGTCTATGCCGACAAGGAGGCGTCGCGCTTCGGCATCACCCGCGCGCAATGGGCGGTGCTGGCCAAGGTGGAGCGCAGCGAGGGCATGAAGCAGTCGGAGCTCGCCGAGCTCCTGGAGGTGCAGCCGATCACGCTGACGCGCCTGATCGACAAGCTCTGCGACAATGACTGGATCGAACGCCGCAGCGACGCCTCGGACCGCCGGGTCAAGCGCCTGTACCTGAAGAAGGCGGGCCGGCAGCTGCTCGGCCGGATGAGCGGGCTCCGGTCCGAAATCACCGCCAACGCGCTCGATGGCATCGCCCCGGCCGATGCGCACCGCCTCCTCACCCAACTCGAAACAATCAAGGAAAACGTGCGGAACGCGACCCAGACCAGCGGCGCGGAACAAGCGCGTAGGGAGCAGCGCTATGGCTGATCAGGTTCTCAAGTTCCAGCCCGAGCAGAAGAGCGACAGCGGCAAGCCGACCAAGAAAGCCGGCAGCGATCCGCGCCGCCGCTTGGTGGCGGGCCTGCGCCGCTATCGCCGCTTCCTGCTTCTGGTCGTCTTGCCTGTCATCGTCGCCATCGGCGGCATCACCTTTTATCTGCATGGCGGCCGCTATGTCGGCACCGATGACGCCTATGTCGGCGCGCAGAAGGTGCTGGTGACGCCCGACATCTCCGGCAAGATCCAGAAGGTCGTGGTGAAAGAAGGTCAAGTCGTCAAGCAAGGCGACGAGCTGTTCGAGATCGACCCCGTTCCCTTCCGTCACGCGGTGGATGAAGCCAAGGCGCAGCTCGCACAGGCCCGCACGACCTACGACAACCTCGTTGCCAACATCAAGATCTATGGCGACATGCTCAACCTCGCCCAACAGGGCGTCGATCTCAAGCAGCGCGACGTCGAGCGCAAGCAGGCGCTGGTGAAGAACAATTACGGCTCCCAGCTCGATCTCGACAACGCGGCGAATGCGTTGGTCACCGCGGGCGCGCAGGCGCAATTCATCAAGCAGCAGCTCTCCAATGCCAAGACGCAATTGCTCGGCGATCCCGCCTTGCCGCTGGAGCAGTTCCCGCCCTACGCGCAGGCGAAAGCCAAGCTGGACGACGCCCAGCGCAACCTCGACCACACCGTGCTGCGCGCGCCGATGGACGGCGTGGCGACGCAGGTCGAGCAGATTCAGCTTGGCCGTTACGTTGCCGCCGGCGCGCCCGTGTTCTCCATCATCGACGTCGCGCATCCCTGGGTCGACGCCAATCCGAAGGAGAGCGACCTCACCTACGTCACCGAAGGACAGCCGGTCACGCTCGAGGTCGACGCTTTCCCGAACCACCTCTTCAAGGGCAAGATCGGCTCGCTCTCGCCCGGCACCGGCGCGCAATTCGCGATCCTGCCGCCGCAGAACGCCACCGGCAATTTCGTCAAGGTGGTGCAGCGCGTGCCTGTCAGGATCTATTTCGACGAGACCGACAAATACGTGCGGAAGCTGAAGGCCGGCATGAGCGTCTACGCCACCATCGACACCGGCCATCGGCGTTCACTCGCCGGCCTGTTTGGCCTGTCGGCGACCGCGGGCCAAGACCACGACAAGGACTGATCCGATGTCCGGTCCCCACGCCAACCTGATGGTCCCCGGCCTGCGCCGGAACATGGTGACGATCTGCGCCATGACCGCGACCATCATGCAGGCGTTGGACACCACCATCGCCAATGTCGCTTTGCCCTATATGCAAGGCACGCTCTCGGCCTCGCAGGACCAGATCAACTGGGTGCTGACCTCCTACATCGTCGCCGCCGCGATCATGACGGCGCCGGTCGGCTGGATCGCCAACCGCTTCGGCCGCAAGCGCATCTTCATCATCTGCTCGGCCGGCTTCACCATGGCGTCGGTGCTGTGCGGCCTCGCGCAGGACATCAACCAGATGGTGCTGTTCCGCCTGCTGCAAGGCGTGTTCGGCGCCGCCCTGGTGCCGCTGTCGCAATCGGTGATGCTGGATTATTACACGCTCCAGGAACGCGCCAAGGCGATGTCGATCTGGGGCATGGGCGTGATGATGGGCCCGATCATGGGCCCGTCGCTGGGCGCCTGGCTCACCGAGACCTATTCCTGGCACTGGGTGTTCTTCGTCAACCTGCCGTTCGGCGCCATCACCGTGCTCGGGCTGATCGTCTTCATGGACGAGACCCGGAAGGATTTCAGCCTCAAATTCGACTGGTTCGGCTTCGCCGCGCTGGCGATCGCGATCGGCGCGCTTCAGCTCGCGCTCGACCGCGGCGAGCAGTTGGGCTGGCTGGAATCCAACGAGATCCTGGCGGAGTTCATCGTCTCCGCCATCGCCTTCTACTTCTTCCTCGCGCATTCCTTCACGACCTCAACGCCGTTCATCCGCTTCGCGCTGTTTCGGGATCGCAACTTCGTCACCGGCTGCGTGTTCATGATCGTGATGGGACTCGTGCTGTTCTCGACCATGGCGCTGGCCTCGCCCTACATGCAGAACGTGATCGGCTATCCCATCATCACCGCCGGCCTGCTGCTGGCGAGCCGCGGCTTGGGCACCTTTTTCGCCATGATGCTGGTCGGCCGCATGATGCGTTATTTCGAGGCGCGCACGCTGATCATCACAGGGCTGGCGCTGACTGCAGGCTCGCTGTTCCAGATGACCGGCTGGACCGACCTGACCCAGGTGCCAGAGATCGTCACCGTCAGCGTCATCCAGGGCTTCGGCTTCGGCCTCGTCTTCGTGCCGCTCTCGACCGTGGCGTTCCTGACGCTGTCGAACGATTTGCGCACCGACGGCACCGCGATGCTGACCCTGATGCGCAACGTCGCGAGCTCGGTCGGCATTTCCGTCGTCATCGCCGAGCTGACGCAGGGAACGCGGCGGACCTACGCGATCCTCTCCGAGCACATCAACCCGTTCAACCACGCGCTCCAGATGCCCAGCGTCAGCGGCATGATCAATCTCTCCACCGACGCCGGCCGCGCCATGGCCGACAGAATGGTCAGCGTGCAGGCGCAGATCATCGCCTTCGCGCACGATTACCAGCTGGTAATGGTCTTCATCCTCTGCACCATTCCGCTCGCTTTGCTGATCGGCTCGACCAAGGCCACACTGCGCAAGCAAGCCGCGGGGCCGGAGCACGCGGTGATGGAGTAGGTACGTCGTCGTCCCGGCGGAGGCCGGAACCCATAACCACCAGATTGAGTTTGACGAAGACTCGGAGTTGGCAGCTCACGCTACAACCTCTCCCTGGGAGTATGGGTCCCGGCCTTCGCCCTAGGGCATGCACCATCTCTGAGGCTCCATCCTGCTGCGACGGCGTGGAAGTATTCGAGGCCGTTCTTGAAGGTGATCGGGCCCGGCGGCTTGGACGATGGGTAGCCGTCCCAGCCGCCGAGGCGACCAATGATCCAGGCGGCCCAAGCGAGGCTATCGGGCGGATGTGGGTTCTTTAATCGCTTGCTCCCGGCTTCGAGTTGACGGTTGAGGGCGGTGAGCACGTTAATTTGGCCGTTGTCGAAGGCAGCGAGAATGGGTTGGCGACTGCCATTGCGGGCCTGCAGAAGTTGGATTGTGATGACGGCCGCCTTAGCGGCAATCGCGACCAGCTTGAGAAGGCGATCGGCGGTTCCGATCTGGCTGTCTTCGAGCTTGAAGCCTTGTGTCTTCAGGATGCGGAAGAACTGCTCGATGATCCAGCGTTGCTTGTACCATTGGACGATGCGCCAGGCGTCCTCGATGCCGGTAACCTCGTGAGAGGTGAGAAGCCGCCAGTGCAGCGGCTCTACCCCGGTTTCGGCATTGATCTCGCGCACATCGACCACCGCCAATGGCAAGCTTTCCGGCAGATGGCGCAGGAACTTACTCTGTGGGCGGGCGAGCTCGATTGCGCCAAAGCGAAGTTCGAGGTGAGCCAGGCGGGCGGGCCGCGCGGCGCGCGCAGGCAATTGGATCGCACGCCGATCCACCGCGGCCATGGCATCGCTGACCTCATACAAGCCGCTGCGGTCGGCAAGCTTGCGATCATGCATGCTGCGCGCGATGACGTGGAAGTGTTGCTCGGCCGAGCTGGCATAAAGGGCAAAAATATCGCTCTCGCGGTCACCCAGCACCGTCACCGCTGTGGCCTTGGTGAGGAGCGGCTTGGCCGCCATGGCAGTGGATATCCAGCGCTGCAATTCCTTGTCCGATAACTCCCGATCGTCGTGCGAGGTCGTGCGGCGACCTGTGCGCGTCCATATCTGCCCGCTCAAAAGTCCAAGACAGTTGCCGTCATCGGCATCCACAGCCAGCAGCGGATGCAGCAGCACGCCGTGGTTATTGCCTTTGCCGATTTCTCCGAGCCCGCGCCGGCGTTGCGGTGTGGTGTTGAAGTGGATCTCGCTGGTGTCCTGGATGGCCAGCACGTGGCGGCCCTCTACCGCAGCGACCGTGCTTTCGCTCCAGCTTTCGATGATCCGCTCCACCGTCACCTTGTCATGGCCAAGAAAGCGGTTGAACCGCACTTCCAGCGCGCGGTTCCCCCTGGAGAGCTGCCGAAGGCAGACGAGTTTGCCCACAACCATGCGTTCGACGAACGCCGCCCCCTTTATCGAGACGACGATCCCCGAACCGGCCCAGCGTCCAGTCAATCCGTGACAACATCGCGGCACCCCGTCCAAATCATGGAGTGCCGCAATACGAATCACACAGAACTCTGATTCTGGAATCCTCCCAGGCCGATCCGAGTCGATCCGCCGCACCAGATATGTGCATGCCCTAGGGCCTTCGCCGGGACGACACCGAGAAGGTTGAGCCGTCATCGCGCCTCACGAGGGAGCGGCGCACCGCCTACCCCAACAACTCCTCGCACCCCAGATCCTCGACCGCCATCATGATCCGCTCCAGATGGTGCCACCAGATCACCGGCGGGATGTTGATGGCCCATTGCCAGACCGGCTTAGTGATGTGCCAGAGCACCGACAAGCGGTAGTCACGATCGAGCGCGCCGCGCGTGTATCCGGTGACGCCGCTTGCGAGCAATGTCTCGTGATAGAGATTGAGCAGGGGGCGCTCGAGCGCCTGCCGGCGCTCCGGAAACCAATGAAGCGCCATCATGTAAGCGAGGTCGTTGGTCGGGACATTGACGCCCCACAGGTCGAAATCGAAGATGCGCACGGTGTCGGCAACGCCAGCGCGCGGCAGGAAAAAATTCCAGGTATGGGCATCGCCATGGGTGATGCTGAGGTTACGGCGCGAATGGTAGCGCTCGGATAGCCGGGCCGACTGGTCGATCAGGCGACGATAGAGGAGCCGGCGTTCTTCGCTGAGGCGATCGCCGAGCAGATCGGCGAACCGGTCGTAATGGCCGGCAAAGCTCTCCATGTGCTGCGCGCTGTCTTCGGGGCTCGCCCAGGTGCCGATCGTGTCGCCGAGATCGGGATGGTCCCACCAGGCCGCATGCCAACGCGCGAGCGTGGTGACGATCGCGACTATTTGCTCGCGCGACGGCGGCAGTGGCCATTGGGTTGCGATCTCATGGCTTTCGGTGAGGTCCTCGAGCAGGAGATGCCAGGTCCCGCCCGGCTCGTCGAAGCGTCCGTCGAAGCAGCGCGGCACCAACCCCCACGGCATGTTCGGTGCGAGCTTCGTATAGAAGGTCACCTCGCGCCGGCCGCCATCGACGAGCGTCTTGGCAAAGTCGGCATGTGGCGTCTTGAGGATCAGCGATTGCGGGGCGCCAGCTGACTCCCCAACATAGCGCAAACCGAGACGCATGATATGTGACACGACGGTGTCGCGCTGATGCAGCACCTTCACCTCGCGGACCGCGCCAGCGTCCAGCACGCCGCCTCTGCGCAGCGCGGCCGTCAGTCGGGCGGGCTCAATGACCGCCGGCAATTGTGGGGATGTCATAACCACGATGCCCCTGTCCCGCGCCATACTGCACGATCATAACCCCACACACCAGCGGCCGAGTTGATGCCGGGCGTCACGCCGCCGCGGTCGAGTCGCGCACGGTCCTGACCACCACCGACCGCAGCTGTTCGAGATTGGCCGCCATGCCGGCGATCGCCTGCCTGACTTCCGCGGCGCGCTCGTTCACCGCGGCGGCGTCGCGGCTGACATTGCCGATCTTGGCCGAGACCTCCTGTGCCGCGGACGCCGATTCGGAGATCGACCGCGTGATCTCCCGCGTCGCGGCATCCTGTTCTTCCATCGCGGCGGCAACCGAGGTCGCGACGCCGTCGATCTCGACGATGTGGCCTCCCATGGTCTCGACTGCATCGACCGCGGCCTGCGTCGAGGTCTGGATCTCGGCAATTAGCCGCCCGATCTCCTCGGTGGACTTGGCGGTCTGATCGGACAAGGATTTCACTTCGGCGGCGACCACCGCGAAGCCGCGGCCGGCCTCGCCGGCGCGCGCCGCCTCGATCGTGGCGTTGAGCGCGAGCAGGTTGGTCTGGCCGGCGATGCCGCCGATCAGATCGGAGACCTCGGCGATCTTCTTCACCGACCCGGCCAGCGCCTGAATGGTCGAGCGCGCCTGCTCGCGGCCGGCGACAGCAGATTTGGTAACGGTGCTGGTTCGCGCGACCTGGCTCGCGATCTCTCGGATCGAGGCGCTCAGCTCTTCGGCCGCAGCCGAGACGGTCTGCGAGCTGCCGAGAGCCTGGGTGGAGGCCGCGGCGACCGCCTGCGATTGCGCGGAGAGCGAACTTGCGATCTCGGACAGGCTGGTGGCGGCGCGCTCCACGCCATGCGTCGCCGCGCTCGCGGTGTCGACCGATCGGCCGGTCTCGCGTTCGACGGTCTCCGCCATCTGCTGCAGGGCGCCGCGCTTGGCGAGTGCGGCCTCCTGTTCCTGCCGCAACTGCTCCTCGCGCAGGCGGGAATTCTCGACCGCCGCCTGCTTGAACACCAGGAGTGCACCGGCCATCGAGCCGACCTCATCCCGGCGGTGCGCGAAAGGAATGTCGGCGGCGAGATCGCCGGTCGCGAGCTTCTGCATCGTGTCAGTCATGCGCACGATCGGGCGCACCACGCCGAGTGCAACGCCGAGCAGGCCCGCGGCAATAAAGGCGAGGACAGCGGCGGAGACGCCGAGGAGGATGTAGAGCATCGAGCTGTCGCGATCCGCGGCCAGCTTCTCCATGGCGGCATTCTGCCTGTTGGCGCTCTCGACGATGCTGTCGATGACGGTGCGATGCGCGGTGTAGGCGTCCTTGAGCTGCGCATAGGCGCGCTCGGAAGCGGCCGCGTCCTTGGCCTTGAGGGCCGGCAGGAGCTGGTCGGACGCCTTCCAGAATTTCTGCACCTCGGCATCGGATTTCGACACCAGCGCGGTCTTCAGATCAGCCGACAGGCTGGAGGAGATCCAGAATGCCTTGCGCTCGTCGTAGTCCTTGCGGAGCTGGACCAGGCGCTCGCCATGGGCCGCGAGCTGGTCCGGCTCGCGCATGGCGAGGGTGGCCTCGAGATAGGCTTCGATGACGTATTCCGGCGGCGGCAGGATGTCGGCGATGAGGTCGTTGCCGAGCTTGATGTCAGAATAGAGCGGGCCGCCGACCTTGAGCTCGCGTAGCGTATAGAGACTGGTGGAGACCACGGCCGTGAAACCGAGGGCCAGGACGGTGCCGAATGCAATGATCGCAGAAGAAAGCGAAAGACGAATTTTCATGGAACAATCCAATGCCGCACGTCGAAATCCAAATGGATCCTAAACGACTGCGGTAAACACGGGATTGCTACGCGCGGAAATTGAATCCGCGCGAACTCCGGGGAATTACGGGAAAACGGTCGAGGGGGCTTCCGATACCCGCCCCGGCGGTCGTCCCGGACAAGCGCGCCTCAGGCAGGCGCGGATCCGGGACGAGGCGGGAGTTAGACGTCGAAGAACACCGTCTCGTCGTCGCCCTGGAGCCGCAGGTCGAGGCGGTAGACCGCCTTGCCGGCCTCGCGCGTCGCGACCAGCGTGGCGCGGCGCTCAGCGGGCACCAGCGCCAGCACGGGGTCGGCGGCGTTGCCGGCCTCGTCGCTGAAATAGATGCGGGTATAGAGATGCCTGAGCATGCCGCGCCCGAACACCGCAAGCAGGATGTGCGGCGCCTGCGGCTTGCCCTGGGGATCGGGCACCGCGCCCGGCTTGATGGTGTCGAAGGAATAATTGCCGTCCTTATCGGTGCCGCAGCGGGCAAAACCGCGGAAGCTCGCATTCGGCAGCGCACGCTTGTCCTGCGGGTCGGCGAAGCGGCCCTGTGCGTCCGGCTGCCAGATCTCCAGCATGCAATCCGGTACCGCGATGCCGTCGCCGTCGAATACCCGGCCCTCGATGCGGATACGGTCGCCGGAGACGTCGGGGGTGAGCGTCGAGTTGGTGAATGCGTCGTTCCAGGCGTATTCGCCGTTCGGCGTCAGGCCGTATTTGAAGAACGGGCCGACGGTTTGCGATGGGGTGATACCATTGGGCTTCACAGAATCCTGCACTTAATGGTTCTCCATAGGCGTGGCGTTCTGGCCGCGCAGCACGATGTCAAAGCGGTAGCACAGCGCCCATTCCGGCTTTGTGTTCTCGAGATCGAACGAGGAGACCATCCGCGCCCGCGCCTTCTCGTCCGGCACCGAATCGAAGATCGGGTCGAACGGGAATAGCGGATCGTTCGGGAAATACATCTGCGTCACGAGACGCGTGACGAAGGAGTGACCGAAGACCGAGAGGTGGATGTGCGCGGGCCGCCACGCATTGTGATGATTGCCCCAGGGATAAGCGCCCGGCTTGATGGTGACGAAGCGGTAGTAACCGGAGGCATCGCTCACGGTGCGGCCGGCGCCCGTGAAATTCGGATCGAGCGGCGCCGGGTGCTGGTCACGGACATGGACATAGCGGCCGCAGGAATTGGCCTGCCAGATCTCGACCAGCGAGTTCGGCACGCCGCGGCCGTCCTCGTCGCGGACGTGGCCGTGCACGATGATGCGTTCGCCGAGCGGCTCGCCACTGTGCTGATGGGTGAGATCGTTGTCGCCCTCGCGCACCGTCTCGTGGCCATAGACCGGACCGGTCAGCTCCGACAGGGTGTGGCGCATCGGGATCAAGGGCTTGTTCGGCGCGCGCTTGATCGAGCTCTTGTACTCGGGCGACAGCGGCAGCGGATGCGCCTTGTTGCTGTCCGTGGGATAGGTAAATGTCATTTGGCGAACTCCTCCCCGGCCATTATGGTCCGGCCGGTCAACGCTTCCGCCAATCATTATAGGATATAACTAATTTGGGGAAGCGGGTTTCGCGGGCTTCCTTTCTTCACCTCGCCCGCAAGCGGGGACGGGTCGGATCGCCCCGGCGATGCGAAGCATCGTCCGGCGCGATCCGGGCAAGGGGGTACAGGTCCTTTCATAAATCACGTGCGGCCCCTCTCCCCGTAAAAACCGGGCAAGGGAAAAGAACTAGATCAACCGCACACCTGAGATCGCCGACTTCAGCCAGCGCAGCGCCTGCGGCGGCTGCGCTGCGAGCGGGACAACGGCGGCCTTCTCGGTCCGGCATTTCTCGAGCTCAGCCACGAAGTCGGTCGACCATTGCTGGATGGTGTGGCCGCGCAGCTTCTTCATCATCACGTCCCAGCGCATCTTGCGCTCGGTGAGCGGCATTGATGCCGCGACCGCGATCGCGCGCGCCATACCGTCGATGTCGTGCGGATTGACCATCAAGGCGGTGTCGAGCTCGTTGGCCGCGCCGGCGAACTTCGACAGCACCAGCACGCCGGGATCGGCCGGGTTTTGCGCAGCGACGTATTCCTTGGCGACGAGGTTCATGCCGTCATGCAGCGGCGTCACCACGCCGATTTGCGCCGTGCGGTAGAGGCCCGCGAGCACGGTCTGGCTAAAACCCTTGTTCAAATAGCGGATCGGCGTCCAGTCCACTTCGCCGTGACGACCGTTGACGTCGGTGACGAGGCGCGCGACCTCGTTCTGGAGATTGCCATAGGCCTCGATGCCACCCCGCGACGGGTTCGCGATCTGGAGCAGCGAGATGCTGCGCGCAAACTGCGGATGCTCCGTCCAGAGCCGGTCGAATGCACTGATGCGGTTGACGAGGCCTTTCGAATAGTCGAGGCGGTCGACGCCGATCGCGAGGCGCTCGCCATTGAGGCTGCGCCGCAGCCGCGACACGTCGGGATGCGAGGCCGACTTCGCCGCATATTGCGCGAACTTTTCCGCATCGATGCCGATCGGAAACACTTCACAGCGCGTGCGGCCATGCTGAGAGATCGCAACACCGTCCTCGATGGCGAGGCCGAGCTCGCCGCCGACATAAGTGAGGAAGTTCTGGCAATCCTCATTGGTCTGGAAACCGAGCAGATCGTAGGCCAGCATCGCCGTGATCAGCTCGCGATGATTGGGCACGCCCTGCACCACCGCGGCGACGGGCCACGGTGTATGAAGAAAGAAACCGATGGGATCGCCGACGCCGAGACTACGCAGTTCTGCGCCGAGCGCGAGAAAATGATAGTCCTGCACCCAGAACGCGGTTTTTGCTTTTCGAAAACGCATCAAGGCGCGCGCCATGAAGGCGTTGACCTCGCGATAGCTGACATAGTCCTCGCGCGAGACGCGGATCAGATCGCTGCGCGAATGCAGTGCCGGCCACAACGCTGAATTGGCAAAGCCTTCGTAATAGCCGCCGTAATGTGCCGCCGGCAGATCCAGCGTCGCAATCGCGCCCGAGCCCAGTGCTTCGATCTCGGCGAACGGTTCCTTCTGATGGCCATCACGCACGCGGCCTGAAGAGCCCACCCAAATGGCCCCCGAATGTTCCACCACTGGCAGCAAGGCCGCCGCGAGGCCGCCCGTCATGGGTTCATTGGGTTTGCCGCGCGCGACGCGATTTGAAACGACAACTAAGTTCACAGGTCGTCCCCTCCTGTTTCATTCCAGCCCGTTTAACTGCCGTTCATCAATATGGTTCCGGATCATCGTTTCAACGAATTGAAACCAAAATCGGGCGTGCGCGTTGGAACTGGCTTCCCTCGCGGAACCCGACAATTCATCAGCTTTTTACGGTGTGTGTTGCGCAGCATGCATTGCGATGCGCAACGATACTGCCGGGTATTATGTCCGCGAGGTGGCGCTGCCTTTGTTTCACCTCGGATCGAGCAAGCGCGCAAGGAACGCACGCACATCGCTCGGCGCATCGAAGTGACCATTCACACCCATGGCGCGGCGGCCGACCGAGAAGGCGAGCCCGTCCATATCAGGCATGATCGCGAACACGGTCTCATCCGTGACGTCGTCACCGATGAACAGAGGACGACGTCCCCTGAATGGCTCATGCTTCATCAATTCGTGCACACCGCTCGCCTTGGTGAAGCCGGAATGCTTGATCTCGCAGACGAATTTGCCAGGCAGCACCTCGATCGGCGCATTGGGCAGATCGGCGCGGATCAGCGACACGGATTCGTCGATCGCCTTCTCCGCATGCGGCGCAAGGCGGTAATGCAGCGCCAGCGAATAGCCCTTGTCCTCGAGCAGAATTCCCGGGCTGAGCTTGGCGATCGCAGCCAGCCGCCGCTTCAGCTCCTTGTCCAGCGGCGGCGCGTGGACGTCATCGGCTTCACTGTCCACCGACAGCCGCATCTCGGCGCCGTGACCGGCGACGGCGCGAAACACGTCGGGCGCGAAGATCAGGTCGATGTCATTGAGCGAGCGGCCGCTGACCAGCGCCAGCGCGCCGGAGGTGCGTTCCACCAGACGATTGAGCGTGTCCGATAGCCCCGGCGGCACCCACACCTCGCGCGGCGTCGGCATCAGGTCGAGCAGCGTTCCGTCGATGTCGAGCAGGATCGCGGTCTCGTCCAGATGCGGCACGAGCGCATGCGGCACCGGCACCGTTTCCGGCGTCTCGTCGTCACCAGGGATGGTGAGCTTCTCGTCCAATGCCATTTCCGCAAGTTCCGATTTCATAGTCTACTCCATAAAGGCAAGCGGCCGTGCGATTTGTTCGAGCGATTTGCGCTCTGCCGAGACGGCATAGCGCCACGCCACGATCGCGGCCGCGATCATCAGGACTGCCCCCAGCAGATAGCCGGCGAACACGCTGGTGCGTGATCCCGTGTCGATCAGCGCGCCGAATAGTGCCGGCCCGATCACGCCGCCAATGCCGGTGCCGACTGCATAGAATACTGCGATCGCCAGCGCGCGGACCTCCAAGGGAAAGTTCTCGCTGACGGTGAGATAGGCCGCGCTCGCGGCCGGCGAGGCGAAGAAGAAGATCACCATCCAGGCCACGGTCTGCCCCTGCGCGCTGAGCGCGCCGATCGAGAACAGATAGCCTGACAGCGCCAGCAACAAGCCCGATACGCCATAGGTGAACACGATCATGGTGCGGCGGCCGAGCGTGTCGAACAGGCGGCCGAGCAGCAGCGGACCGAGGAAGTTGCCGGCGGCGAAGGGCGGCAGGATACCAGCCGACGTGATCGGCGCTGATGCCGTAGAAATCGGTCAGCACCAGCGCGAAGGTGAAGAAGATTGCGTTGTAGAAGAACGCCTGCGCGCTCATCAGCACGAGGCCGACCAGCGCGCGCTGACGATAGGCAGAGAACAGCGTGTGGACGACCTCGGGGATCGGCGTGTGATCGCGCATCTTCAGGCGGATCTTCGCAAAGCGTCCGTCGCTCGTATCCTGGCCTTGTCCGATCACCGAGCATTCGATTTCGTCGACGATGGCATGCGCCTGGTCGGGTCGGCCGTGGATCATCAACCAGCGCGGGCTCTCCGGGATCCACATCCGCATCAAGAGCACGACGAGGCCGACGGTCGCCCCGATCAGATAAGCGAGGCGCCAGCCGAGATCGGGACCGATCAAGGCCGGATCGAGCAGCACGATGGCCGCCACCGCGCCCATCGCAGCGCCGATCCAGAAGCTGCCGTTGATGATGAGATCGGTCCAGCCGCGATAGCGCGCCGGCACCAGCTCCTGGATGGTCGAATTGATCGCGGTGTATTCGCCGCCGATGCCGGCGCCGGTGAGAAAACGAAACAGCGCGTAGCTCGCGATATCCCATGACAGAGCAGTCGCAGCCGTCGCCGAGAGATAAAGCGCAAGCGTGATGAAGAACAATTTCTTGCGGCCGATGCGATCGGTGAGCCAGCCGAAGCCGAGCGCACCCAGCACCGCGCCGGCAAGATAGGCGGAATTGGCGATGCCGAGATCGAGATTGGAGAAATGCAGCGAGGGACTCTGCTTCAGCGCGCCCGAGAGCGCACCGGCCAGCGTCACCTCGAGTCCATCGAGGATCCAGGTGATGCCGAGCGCGAGCACGACGCGCGTATGAAAGCCGCTCCACGGCAGCGCATCGAGGCGCGAGGGAATGCTGGTCTCGACGACGCGATCCGTCGCCACCGCCGAGATCGCAGATTCATAATTCAGCGCTGGGCTTTGCTGCAATTCCATCGCGTTGTTGTGTCTGATCAATGGAAGCGGCCCCGGTTCACATAGCGTGGACGGGGTCGATCCGATGATGGGGATGCGGCATTCCGCCTGCCACCTGCGACAACGTTTGCGACGAGGCTGGGTTCCCATAGGAACAGCTGCCGAGAACATCCGTTTTCGATGGAGCTGCAAGGAGTTGACGCATGGCTCAGGTCAGAAAGACGACACATTCACGGAAGACAGGCGCGCGCAACACCGCGCGCCGCAAGGCCAGCACGACACGCAAGAGGTCAAGCCGACGCGCAGCACCGAAGCGATGGTCGCAGCGTGTGACGAAGGAGAGCGACGCACTCGATCTCAAGCGCGGTGTGTTCAAGCTCAAGGACCCCAAGAAAATCGCGGGCTCCCTGAAGCGCTCGGCCGAGCACAGCTCGCGCCGCAAGGCAGGTGCCTATCGCTCCGCGCTGTCGATGCTGACGTTCTACATCAACCGCGCCGGCAAGACGCTGCCGAAGACGCAGCGCACGCGACTGGAGCGCGCGAAGGTGGAGCTGAAGCGGGCGTTCGGGCGGGAGTGAGATTCAAATTTCCGCTGTCGTCCCGGACAAGCGGAGCTCCGGCAACGCGAAGCGTTGTCCGGAGCGGAGCGCAGATCCGGGACCCATACTCCGCAGCAATCGTTTTGCGACGACTCGGAGTTGCCAGCTCGTGCAGCAACGCAATTCGGTGGTTATGGGTCCCGGATCGGCGCGCGCTTGAGGGCGCGCTTGTCCGGGACGACAGCCGAGGGTGGTGCGACTGCAGGGCCTTACGCCGCCCGGATATTCGCCATGAAGCGGTCGAGCTCGGCGCGCAGGCGGGTGCTTTCGCTCGACAGCGTCTTGGCCGAGTTCAGCACCTCTTCCGAGGCCGAACCGGTTTCGGCAGCGCCGCGGTTGACCTCGCCGATATCGGTGGCCGCGGTCTGGGTGCCCTGGGCGACGGTCTGGACGCTGCGGGCGATCTCCTGCGTTGCCGCACCCTGCTGCTCGACGGCGCTCGCGATCGAGGTCGAGATCGACGAGATCTGGCCGATGGTCGCGCCGATCTCCTTGATCGCGGCGACCGATTCGGCCGTGGCGCCCTGCATGCCGGTAATATGCGAGGAGATTTCATCCGTCGCCTTCGCCGTCTGGCTCGCCAGCGACTTCACCTCGCTCGCAACCACCGCAAAGCCGCGGCCGGCTTCACCGGCGCGCGCCGCCTCGATGGTGGCGTTGAGCGCCAGAAGATTGGTCTGCTCGGCGATCGCCGTGATCAGCTTGACCACTTCGCCGATCTGCTGGGCGGCATGCGACAGTTTGCCGATGCGGCCGTCGGTCTCCTTGGCCTGCACCACGGCGGCCTCGGCGATGCGGCTGGAATCGCGGACCTGGCGGCCGATCTCCTCGACCGAGGCCGACAGCTCTTCGGTCGCGGTCGCCACCGACTGCATGTTGGAGGACGCCTGCTCGGAGACGCCGGCAACCTGGCTCGACAGGCTCTGCGTGGTCTCGGCGGTGCGGGTCAGCGTGGAGGCCGCCGATTCCAGCTGCACGGCGGACGCCGAGACGTTGGAGACGATGGCGCCGACCGCGCTCTCGAAATCGTCGGCAAAGCGGATCAGCTCGGCGCGCCGGCTTGCCGCCTGCTCCCGGTTCTGGACTTCGCTGGCAGCGGCATCGCGCTCGGCCTTGGCCACCGCCTGAACCTTGAACTCCTCGACCGCGCCGGCCATCTCGCCGATCTCGTCCTTGCGGCCAAGTCCCGGCAGCACCACGTCGAAATTGCCCGAGGCCAGCTCCCGCATCGCCTTGCACATCGCGATCATCGGACGCGAGATACCATTGCCGAGCATCCAGGCCAGCACGGCGCCGACGGCAAGACCGCCGAGCGCCATCATCAGCATCAGCCGCTCGGTCTCCCCAATGGTCGCATTGGCGCTCGCCTCGATGCGCTGCTGGTCGGCGGTGAGGTCCGAACGCAGCTCGGCCGAGAGCTTGAGGATGGACGCGGCCGTCTTGGTCATCTCGCCGTTCAGCTTGACGATGACCTTCACGTTTTCGGTCAGCTTCGCGAAAGAGGTGCGGTACTGCTTCAGGAGATTGCCGATCTCGGTGACGCGGTCGGTGATCTTCTGGTCGTTCGCGTAGATCGAGACCAGCAAGGTCTCCAGAAACTTGATGCGGGCGATCACGCCATCGGCGGTCTTCGGCTCTGGCTTGGCGACGAAGGCGCTGACCGAGGTGGAAACCGCCAGATATTGCGAGGTGACGTCCTTGGCCGTGGTCTGGACCGATGCAAGCCCCGCCAGCGCAGCCGTGTCGGCGAGATCGTCGAACTTGAAGCGGATCTTGTTGCCGACGCTGTTGAGCTCATCGGCCGCGATCTTGTTGTTCTCGCGGGTCAGGGTGATGATCTCACCGAACACCTTCGTGAAGCGCTGGAATTCGGCCTCGAGCTTGCCGACCTGCTCACGGCGGGCGGCCCCGGTCGTGGCAGACATCGACTTGCCGATCGCGCTCCTCAGATTCTCTTCGGCGGCCTTGGCCGCGGTCTCGTCATCCGCCGCACCCGTCAGCGTGTAGGCCCGCGCCAACCCCTGATAGGCGATCAGCTCGCGGTCGACGGTCCGCGCGAGATCGGCTTCCGAGACGCTTGCGCGGTAGGAGCCCACGGCGGCCTGGATCCGCTCGAAGCCGAAATAGGCGAAAGCCATGCTGACGGCGAGGATGGCGAGCACCGCCACGAAGCCAAGGATGATTTTTGCGCGAAACCGTAGCGTTGGCAGCTTCGATTGCTGCGACTTCGACTTGACCGACATTCCCCACCCCATTCCATTCGCGGAAAACCAGGCGCAGCCGGAAGCAGCCCGCTTCCCGACTCCGCGGCACGTTACGGGGCAAAGGATAAGCTGTGGTAAATTTGTGGCACCGCAACTGGCGGTGAGGTGACGCGGGGAATTCTTAAGGCGGGCTTTCTCGCGCCGCGACAAAAGGCCGGCGCGCAAATCCTCCGCTGTCGTCCCGGACAAGCGTAGCTCCCGACAACGCGCAGCGTTGTCAGGAGCGTAGCGCCGATCCGGGACCCATACTCCGCAGCAATCGTTTTGCGACGACTCGGAGTTGCCAGCTCGTGCAGCAACGCAATTCGGTGGTTATGGGTCCCGGATCGGCGCGCGCTTGAGGGCGCGCTTGTCCGGGACGACAGCCGAGGGTGGTGCGACTGCAGGGCCTTACGCCGCCCGGATATTCGCCATGAAGCGGTCGAGCTCGGCGCGCAGGCGGGTGCTTTCGCTCGACAGCGTCTTGGCCGAGTTCAGCACCTCTTCCGAGGCCGAACCGGTTTCGGCAGCGCCGCGGTTGACCTCGCCGATATCGGTGGCCGCGGTCTGGGTGCCCTGGGCGACGGTCTGGACGCTGCGGGCGATCTCCTGCGTTGCCGCACCCTGCTGCTCGACGGCGCTCGCGATCGAGGTCGAGATCGACGAGATCTGGCCGATGGTCGCGCCGATCTCCTTGATCGCGGCGACCAATTCGGCCGTGGCGCCCTGCATGCCGGTAATATGCGAGGAGATTTCATCCGTCGCCTTCGCCGTCTGGCTCGCCAGCGACTTCACCTCGCTCGCAACCACCGCAAAGCCGCGACCGGCTTCACCGGCGCGCGCCGCCTCGATGGTGGCGTTGAGCGCCAGAAGATTGGTCTGCTCGGCGATCGCCGTGATCAGCTTGACCACTTCGCCGATCTGCTGGGCGGCATGCGACAGTTTGCCGATGCGGCCGTCGGTCTCCTTGGCCTGCACCACGGCGGCCTCGGCAATGCGGCTGGAGTTCGCGGACCTGGCGGCCGATCTCCTCGACCGAGGCCGACAGCTCTTCGGTCGCGGTCGCGACCGACTGCATGTTGGAGGAGGCCTGCTCGGAGACGCCGGCGACCTGGCTCGACAGGCTCTGCGTGGTCTCGGCGGTGCGGGTCAGCGTGGAGGCCGCCGATTCCAGCTGCACGGCGGACGCCGAGACGTTGGAGACGATGGCGCCGACCGCGCTCTCGAAATCGTCGGCAAAGCGGATCAGCTCGGCGCGCCGGCTTGCCGCCTGCTCCCGGTTCTGGACTTCGCTGGCAGCGGCATCGCGCTCGGCCTTGGCCACCGCCTGAACCTTGAACTCCTCGACCGCGCCGGCCATCTCGCCGATCTCGTCCTTGCGGCCAAGTCCCGGCAGCACCACGTCGAAATTGCCCGAGGCCAGCTCCCGCATCGCCTTGCACATCGCGATCATCGGACGCGACATGCCGGTCCCGAGCAGGAAGGCGAGGACCGCACCGAGCAGCGTGCCGCCGACGGCGAGGATCAGCACCAGTTGCTCGGTCTGTCCGATGGTCGCTTCCGACTGCGCATCCAGCCGCTGCTGTTCGGCGACGAGGTCCGCCTTCATGGCGGTGGCGCCCTGAAGGATCGCCCCGGCCGAGCCGCTCATTTCGGTCACGAGGTCATCGATCATCTTGGCGTTGGCGATCAGCTTCTCCAGCGCTTGCCGATAGGCTCCCAGCAGCGCCTTGGCGTCCTTCAACCCGGCGACGATCTTGTCGTCCATGGAATAGACCGCACCGAGCGAGTTATCGACGAACTTCAGCCGCGCCAGCGCGCTTGCCGCGACCGCCTGGTCGGAATTGAGGATGAAATTGCTCGCGGCAGAACTTGCGGTCTGGAACTGGGCATTGACCTGCTTGGTGCCGAACTCGATCGCCTGCGCTTCCGCGTCGGAGGCGTTGTTGCCGATGTCGTCGAGCTTGTATTTCAGGAGATTGGCGTTGCGCTGGAGCTGGTTCTGGACCAGCAGCGCGCTGTCGCGCTTGGCCTGCAAAATCTTGGCAAAGGTCGCGGAGAAGTTGGAAAACTCCTTGGCGAGCTTGTTGAGGCCCTCCTGCCTCGCCGGCTTCTTGGCGCTCTTGATGGCTTGGTCGATCGCGCTCTTCAGGCTGGCTTCCGCCTCCAGCGCCGCCTTGGCGTCGTCCTCCTTGCCGGTCACGACAAAGTAGCGGGCGGCCGAACGATAGGCGAGCAACTCGCGGTCGATGTTGCGAGCAAGGTCGGCCTCGGAAACGCTGGTGCGGTAGGACCCGACCCCGGAGGAAACCCGCTCGAAGCCGAAATAGGAGAAGGCCATGCTGCCGGCGGAAATCACCAGCACTGCGGCGAAGCCCAGAATGATCTTGGTACGAAACCTGAGGGTCGGAAATAGTGTGCGCTTCGACGGCGCTGCGGTACGCCCGGACATTCCAACCCCCAACATCTGTTCTTGCAAGTGCAACGCGGCCAGGAAGCAGCCCCTTCCGGACCGGCGATGAAAATTAGGCAGAATCGTCAAGGGGCGGTCAATTCGTCCGCCCCTCCTCCGCAACGGCGGCTTGGTGCGGAACACGCGCCCCGCGGACCTGGCCGCCGAGTTGCGACCGGGCGAAAAAGGCCATACTCTTTGGACACTTGTCAGGCACTTGGCATTAGACCGAGCGGGTCCTCGAGGGGAGAAACGGAGTGGGGCAAACCGACTTTCGGTTTGGCGGCGCGTCTGGCGTTGCTGTCGCGAAGTCGAAGGCCGCGGGCGCCGAGCAAGCCGTTGCCGACCTCGCCGGCCAGCTCCCCTCCGACGAGCTGGCGCTCATTCTGCTCTTCGTCTCCCCGAGCTACGATCCGCACCAATTCATCGCCGAGATCAGCCGACAATTTGACGGAGTCCCGGTCTGCGGTTGCACCACTGCCGGCGAGCTTGCCCCCGACGGCTGGGACGAGAACAGCGTCGTCGCTCTCGCATTCAGCCGAGCCGACTTCTCGGCCGTGGTGCGCCCCATCCTCAATCTCGACAGTTTTCACGTCGAGGACGGCCGCAGGATCGGCGCCGAGCTTCGGCAGGAGCTGTTGCGGGTGTCCTCCCAGGTCGAGCGCGGAAATCCGTTCGGCCTGGTCCTGATCGACGGCCTGTGCCGCCGGGAAGAAGCGGTGATGTCTGCGATCTATGCCTCGCTGGACGACATTCCGATCGTCGGTGGATCTGCGGGCGACGGGATGCGCTTCGAGAGGACCTGGGTGTTCCTCGACGGCAAGGCGTACACGAATGCCGCTCTCCTGGTCGTCTTGAGCACGTCGCTGCCCTTCCGGGTATTCAAATGTGACAATTTCGAACCGCGGCCGCAGAAGATGGTGGTCACCGAGGCCGACATCGAGAATCGGACGGTCAGGGAGCTGAACGCCGAGCCCGCGGCCCAGGAATATTCCCGCGTCGTCGGGATCATGGACGCCAAGCTCGATCCGTTCTCGTTCGCCTCGCATCCGGTTCTGGTCCGCGTCGGCGGCTCCTACTACGCCCGGTCGATCCAGCGCGTCGAACCGGACGGCTCGCTGCACTTCTTTTGCGCCATCGACGAGGGCATGGTGCTGACGGCGGCGACGTCGCGCAGCCTCGTCGGCACGACGCGCGAGGCCTTCGCGGAAACGCGCGACCAGATCGGCGAGGTCTCGCTCTATATCGGTTTCGAGTGCCTGCTGCGCCGGCTCGACGCCGAGCAGCACCAGCTCGCCCGCGACATGTCCGAGCTCTACCGCCAGAACCGCGTGGTCGGTTTTCATACCTACGGCGAACAGTTCGGCTCGATGCATGTGAACCAGACGTTCACGGGCGTCGCCATCGGCAGGCGCTCCTCGTGACCGGGCTATGGCAGGATGCCGAAACGGTCGAGCAGCTGCAGCGGGAAACCGCGAAGCTGAAGAAGATCAATGCCGCGCTGATGTCCCGCGTCGAGCGCTCGATGGACCAGCAGCTCAATGCCTTCTCGTTGTTCGAGACAGCCATCGCGCTCGACCGCCAGGTTCGAGACCGAACGCACCAGTTGCGCGAGGCGCTGCATTCGATCGAACGCGCCAATGAGGGTCTGTATCGCGCCAAGCAGCAGGCCGAGGCCGCAAGCTCGCTCAAATCGTCGGTTCTGATCTCGGTCACCCACGACCTGTTGCAGCCGCTGAACGCGGCGCGCCTGACGCTCTCGGCGCTGGCCGAGATGATGGAGACGCAGGAGGCGGGCCTGCTGATCGACCAGGTCGACCGCTCGCTGGTGACGCTGGAGGACCTGTTGCGGTCGTTGCTGGAGATCGCCAAGCTCGACGCCGGCGCGCTCAGGCCCGACGTGCGTCCGTTGGCGCTGGCGCCGCTGTTCGAGCAGCTCCGCAACGAATTCGCGCCGATCGCGGCACGGCAGGGCCTGACCTTGCGCATCCGCAACTCGCCGCTCGCGGTATCGTCGGACGTGATGATGCTCCGGCGCATCCTGCAAAATCTGCTTGCCAATGCCATCCGCTACACCCGCAGCGGCGGCGTCGTGATGGGATGCAGGCGCCGGAACAACCGCATCTGCGTCCAGGTCTCCGATACCGGACCGGGAATTGCGCAGGCGCAACAGGAGGCAATCTTTCGCGAATTCCAGCGCGGTGAGGCCAGCGCAACCGACCAGGCCGGGTTCGGGCTCGGACTCTCCATCGTTCGCCGCTTCGCGACGGTGCTCGGACATGCGGTGCAGCTGTCGTCGCAGGTCGGCAAAGGATCGACGTTCGTCCTGGAGCTCGAGCCGGCCGATCTTGCCGAGGTCAGCGACGAGGTGCACGAGACCAAGCTCACCGAACGTCAGTATGGTGGCCTCGAAGGCGCCAAGATCCTGCTGGTCGAGAACGATCCATCCGGCTCGGAGGCCATGGCCGCCTTGTTGGAAGGCTGGGGCTGCGATGTCGCGACCACGCGATCGACTGCGGAAGCGCTGCTGCGTCTCAGCGAGCTGGGCGGCGCGCCCGACGCGGTCATCGCCGATCTTCATCTCGATCACGGCGAAAGCGGATTGTCGGCGATAGCCGACATCCGGCAGCAACTGAAGCTCGACGTGCCCGCGATGATCATCACCGCCGACTATTCCGAGAAGGCCGCCAAGCAAGCGAGCCTCTCCGGCCTCGAAGTGTTGAAGAAGCCGGTCAAGCCTGCCGAGATGCGCGCGCTGCTGTCGTTCCTGCTGAGCTAGCTGGTGCGACGGTCACACAAAATATCGAAAAACAACCCCATGCACAGTAGCGGTCCGCCAAGACATTGATTCTTAAGCAAAGTCATCGACAGCACGGCCGCCAATCGGCGGGGCGGGACGGAAGAAATTCGCGTCACTGCTGATCCGGTTGGGCACGCTCGCGCCTCGGCGTAGTGCCCTCGCCTGCCAGCGTCGCGAAATCGATCTGCGACATTTCGACGATCGCCTTGGTGCGGCTCAGCACGTTCAGCTTGCGCAGGATGTCCGAGACATGGACCTTCACGGTAGTCTCGGAAATCTTCAGCTCATAGGCGATCTGCTTGTTCTGCAGGCCGCGCTTGAGCATGTCGAGGACCCGCAATTGCTGCGGCGTCAGGTCATCCAGCCGTTTCAGCAGATCATGTGCAGGACTTGGGGCCCGCCGCGGCCGGAGTGCGCGATAGGCGTCGGGAATACAGACGAGACCCTGCAGCGCCTCGCCGATCGACTGGGCAAGCTCCTGCTTGGACGAGGATTTGAAGATGTAGCCGGCCACCCCCAGCGACAAGGCGCCGGAGATGATGCGTGGATCCTGATGACCCGACACGATGACGACGGGAACCTTCGGGAATGCCTTGCGGATACGAATGATGCCCGAGAGGCCGGTCGTGCCCGGCATCGACAGATCGAGGAGGAGGAGATCGAGCTCGGCACCCGCGGACAGCTGTTCGAGCGCGCCGTCGATCGACGTCGCCTGCAGGATCTCGGCCCCGGGCGCCACCATCTGCAGCGCGCCTTCGAGCGCCTCGCGAAATAACGGATGGTCTTCGACAATCAGAAATCGCATCACGCGTGAGCCATTCCCAAATCGTTGCCGGGTTCGAGCTTGAACCGAGCATGTATCAGCCAGCCCGCGCCGGGTTGATCCAGGTCAAGAACGGCGGCGCGGATCATTGCGGTCTCCCGCGATCGACCCTCGCATAGGGCCGACTCCTGGGATCGGGCAGGTCCATCTTGCCGATTTCGATGATCGCCTTGTTGCGGCTGAACAGTCCGAGCTTGCGCAGGATCTCGGTGATGTGCGCTTTCACCGTGGATTCGGCGAGCTGTAGCTCTTGCGCGATCTGCCGGTTCGGATAACCGCGGCGAAGCAGGTCCAGCACCCGAAGCTGCTGCGGCGTGAGCTCGCGGAGCTTGACCACGAGGGCCTTGCTGGTCTCGGCTTTTCGCCGCGGCGGCGTCGGCACGAAATCCCGGGGCACCGATACCGATCCGGAAAGCACGCCCTCGATCGACTGGGCCAGCTCGCGCTTCGACGTCGACTTCGGGAGATAGCCGGCCGCGCCGAGCGCCAGCGCTTCGCGGACCACATGCTGGTCCTCCTCGCTCGATACGATGGCGACCGGCAGGCGCGGATAGGTTTCGCGCAAGCGGAGAAAGCCGGAGAAGCCGGTCGCATCCGGCAGCGACAGATCGAGCAGCGCGAGGTCGATCCCCTGCTCGGCCGACAGGATGTGCAGGGCGTCCTCGATCGACATCGCCTCCAGGATGCGGGCCTCCGGCAAGGCGAGCCGCACTGCATTGCCGAGAGCTTCGCGAAACAGCGGATGATCGTCGATGATCAGGAAGCTGGCCATGGCGCCTTCCAAAGGATCCACCGCACGAGCGGCGGCAGCGCACCCATCCTGCGCCGGTCCGGCGTCGGAAAGGTGCATGATGGACGCTACCACATCTTCCCGATCCCGTCCGGTCAAGGCCGTTCAGTCGTTCGATTCGACCTGGACCGTCAGCAGGAAGGAATAAATGCTGTCGAACTGGTCGTCGGTGTAGACCTCCTTCCAGGCCGGCATGCCCTTGGCGGGGCGCCCCTCGTGCACGGTCTTCCAGAACGTGTCGCGCATGTCGTCGCCGTAGCGGTGACGCAAGAGCCGCAGATCGATCTTCCGTTCGCTCTGGATGGCGTCTGGGCCGTGGCAATGCGCGCAGGTTCCGTTGAAGATCTCCTTGCCCGCGCCGATGGTCTCCGCATTCGGCGTAGACGCATCGCCCTTGATCTCGGTTGCCACCACATTTGCGACCTGCCTCACGCTCGGCCCGGGGCCCGCCCCTGTCGTGGTTCCCGCCGGCACAGCCTGGGCTGCGCCAAAGCGGACAGGCTGTCCGGCCGGCAAGCCGTATTTCACCGCGAGATCGGCGATTGTCGTCTGAAGCGTCGGCAGGATCGCATCGACGCGATCGCGCAGCTCGGTCGAACCCTTCGCGAAGCCGATGGCGGCATCCCATGACAGGCCTTCGCCTTCGGTGAGCCGGATTTGATAGCGGTCATGATAGGCGGTCATGTTCAACCAGCCGGCGACGGGCCCCCAGATGAAGGCGACGTCGGCCCTGCCCTGATCGAGCGCCTGCATGGCCTCCTCGGGCGAGAGCACGGTCACCTTCTGGATGTCGTCACGTGTCGCAAGGAGGTTTTGTGGTGTGCTGGCGTACTGGACAGCGACGCGCTTGCCCCTGAGGTCGTCCACGCCGCCGATCGCCTGACCTTTCGCCGCGACCAGGGCGTAGCCTTCCTTCGCAAAGGTGCTGGAGAAGATCACGGCAGGTCCCATGAAATCCTCGGAGCGCGGCAAGCCGATCATGGCGTCGCATTGCTTGCCCAGCAGCGTGACCCGCACGGTGCGCTTGCCGAAATAGGATTTGTACCAATCGTAAGTGATCGGTTGGCCGAGCGCCTGCGCCAGCGCCTGGCCAATCTCGACATAGAAGCCCGGCCGCGACGGATCATCGCTCGAGAACGGCAGATTGGTCGGATCGGCGCAGAGACGGAACGGCTTCGCCTCGTCCGCGTGAGCGGTTGCGGCCGGTGCAATCAGCGCAGACGCGGCAGCCCATGCGAACAGTCCCGCGATGGTGCGATGGCGGCTCTTGCCGTTTCCTGGATTGATCGGACGCATCCTCATCTCCGGCAGGTGGGAATTGTTGGACCAGGCGTGGCGGCACAGGATCTGATCCGAGATCTGGCCCGAGATCTGGCCTATGCCATCGCCGCGCGATGTCGAGAAGCGCGCGCGTATCCCGTCTGGGATACGCGCGCGAGTCGTCACTGGACGGAGAACACGAAGAGCGAACCGCCCTCGGGGGCTGCGGCCGTCATCTTCTTCCCAACCTCGCCCAGGAACGCGGGCAATGCAGCCGTGCGGCCGACGACGATGGCGACGTATTGCTTGCCGTCGACGCTGTAGGTCACCGGGCCCGCGCCGATACCGGAGCCGAGATTCTTGCTCCACAGCACCTTGCCGGACTTCGCATCGATGGCGCGGAAGTCACCATGGATGTTACCGGCGAACACGAGGCCGCCGCCGGTGGTCAGCGTGCCGCCGTTGAACGGCAGGTCTTCCTTGATCGACCAGACCTTCTTCTGGGCGATGGGATCCCAGGCCACGAGCTCGCCGAGGAAGCCGCCGGGGCCTTCCTTGGTCGGGAATTCGGCGCCGAGATAGAACACGCCGCGCTTGTAGGCGACATCGGAAACCGACCAGTCCATGCAGACATTGTTCGAGGGGATGTAGACGAGCCCGGTCTGCGGATTGAACGACATCGGCTGCCAGTTCTTGCCGCCAATCAGGTTCGGACAGATGTCCTTGGCGGGATGGCCCGGCCCCGGACGCTTGTCCGGATCTTCGACCGCCCGCATGGTGTTGACGTCCCACTTCTTCGCCCAGTTGGAGAAGACGTATTTCTCCGCCGAGACCACCTTGCCGGTCTCACGGTTGGCTACGAAGAAGTAGCCGTTGCGATCCGCCTTCATCAGCGCCGGCACCGTGCTGCCGCCGATCTTCAGATCCGCGAGCACGGCTTCGTTGACGCCGTCATAGTCCCAGGCATCGGCCGGCGTGGTCTGGATATGCCACTTGATCTTGCCGGTGTTGGGATCGAGCGCGAGCGTCGAGGCGGTGTAGAGGTTGGTCAGCTTGCCGAAATTGCCGTCGCCGGTCGAACGTACGCCGGTGTTCCACGGACCAGGATTGCTGGTGCCCCAATAGACGGTGTCGCTCTTGGGATCGTAGGAGCCGACCAGCCAGGCCGCCCCGCCGCCATGCTGGGCGGAATCGCCTTTCCAGGTGTCGCCGCCGGGCTCATCCGGGCTGGGAACCGTAAAGGTCTGCCACAATTGCTTGCCGCTGTTGATGTCGAAGGCCTGGAGCGAACCGCGCACGCCGTACTCGCCGCCACCGAAACCGGTAATGACCTTGTCGCGCACCACCAGCGGCGGCGAGGTGATGACCGAACCCTGCTTGTAATCGACGACCTTCGTCGTCCACAGCGCCTTGCCGGTCGCGGCATCGAGCGCCGTCAGCTTGCCGTCGAGGCGGCCGACGAAGATCTTTCCGTCCGCATAGGAGACGCCGCGGTTGTTCACGTCGCAGCAGGCATATTGCAGCACGTCATCGGGAATTTCGGGCTCCCAGGTCCATTTGCGCGCGCCGGTCGCGGCGTCGAGCGCATAGACGTATTTGGGGCCCCATGAGCTCGAGACGTACAGCGTGTTGCCGACGACGATCGGCGAGGATTTGTTCGAGCGCAACGACGCCAGCGAGAACGAATAGGCGAGCGTCAGCTTGCCGGCGTTCTCGGTATTGATCTGCTTGAGCGGGCTGTAACGCGTATTGCCGTAATCGTGGCCGGCAACGGCCCACTGGTTCGAATCGGATTGCGCCTTGATCAGCGAGTTGTTGGCACGGACGCCTGATGTGCCGGCGGCCAGCATCGCAACCATCGAAATACCAGCCAAAAAGCCCTTCGTTCCAAAGGTCATGTATTCCCTCCGCGGTGTTGTTGTGTACGCCGGTTGGGCGCTGGAACGCATTGCGCTCCCGATGCGCAGTTTGCCTGCGAGCCATCGCGCAAATTACAGCATCGGCTTTTCGCGCTTAGTATAGGCGGAAGGTAGTAGTGCAAATCGTCGGCGGCTTTCGCCGCGCATATCGTTATCGGCACTCGCATCTTGCCGCCCGCTTGCAGCCTGAAACGAGCTGCTGGAATCCGGCAAGATCACGCGAGAACTCGACAGCTCCACGGGATTCGCGCCATGCGTCTTGCCTAGCGAGTGAGGAGGGTGGAGCGATCACGGCGGCGAAGCTCTCGAAGAAATTCGCCGCGAGCTTTCGCGACGTCGAATCGATCAACCGCGAGCCGAGCTGCGCGAGCTTGCCGCCGATCTGCGCCTCGGCTTCGCAATGCAGGGTGGTGACGTCGCCGCCTCTCCATCGAGCCTGGCCTTCGCGCCGCCCTTGGCGAAGCCGGCCACGCCGCCGGCGCCCTCGCCGACGCGGCGCGAAGGCTGGCGCAGCGACATCAGGCGTTCGGCAGGTCCAGGGTGCAGCCGCAATAAAATCAATGGCTTAGCGTCCCGCCGCCTACTACCAAGATCGCGATTGCAAAGCCGCGAGCGCGTGCTCCTATTCACACTAGGGAACAAGACATCCAAGGGAGAACAACGTGCGGGAGGGCTGAGCTCGCAGGCGAGCGGCGGCGGTACGCGGCTTCGACGATGCGACGTTGTCCGCGGACGCGATGAGAACTTTCCGAACCTGCCTTGCGGTCGCGCCATGCGTTGGCGACGGCCGGGCGCATCATGATCGAATCGCGCGCCGTGCCGGCCGCCACGATGACCTTTCCATGACGCGAGGTCACCAAAATGCCAGTTGCAAAGTTCCGTTGCGCTGTTTCTAATTAGAACCAATCAAAATCATTCTGGGAGGACTCCACGTGTCTACAGTCAAACTGACGGTCAACGGCAAGGCCGTTGCTGTCGACGTCGAGGACCGCACGCTGCTGGTCCACGTCTTGCGCGATCACCTCAACCTCACGGGGACTCACGTCGGCTGCGACACCAGCCAGTGCGGCGCCTGCGTCGTGCACATGGATGGCCGCGCCGTGAAATCCTGCACCATGCTGGCAGGGCAGGCGGACGGCGCGAGCGTCACCACGATCGAAGGCATCGCCAAGGGCGATGAGCTGCATCCGATGCAGGCCGCCTTCCGCGACAATCACGGCCTGCAATGCGGCTATTGCACGCCGGGCATGATCATGTCGGCGATCGACATCGTGCAGCGCCACGGTGGTCAGCTCGACGAGGCCACCGTCCGTCAAGAGCTCGAGGGCAATATCTGCCGCTGCACCGGCTACCACAACATCGTCAAGGCCGTGCTGGATGCGGCCGGTCGCATGAAGGTTGCGCAGGCGGCCGAGTAGAGCGGCCGCCGCGAACAAGAAAACCACTGCCGCTTTCGATGGAAAGCGCGGGTCAACAAATTTCCGGTCGGGAGGACCAGACATGGGTGTTGAAGGCATCGGTGCGCGCGTCGTGCGCAAGGAAGACAAGCGTTTCATTACCGGCAAGGGCCGCTACGTCGACGACATCAAATTGCCGGGCATGACTCATGCCTATTTCATCAGAAGCCCGCACGCGCATGCCAAGGTGAAGGGGATCGACTCCTCTGCCGCCTTGAAGATGCCGGGCGTGGTCGCGGTGCTCACGGGACAGCAACTCGTCGACGACAAGGTCGGTAACCTCATCTGCGGCTGGGCCATCACCTCCAAGGATGGCAGCCCGATGAAGATGGGCGCATGGCCGGCGATGGCGCCGGAGACGGTGCGGTTCGTCGGGCAGGCCGTCGCCGTCGTGATCGCCGAGAGCAAGAATCTCGCGCGCGACGCGGCGGAAGCTGTCGTCGTCGATTACGAGGAGCTTCCCGCGGTCGCCGACATGCACGCCGCCATCAAGGCCGGCGCGCCGCAGCTGCATCCCGAAGCCCCCGGCAACCAGGTCTATGACTGGGTGATCGGCGACGAGGGTGCGGTCGATGCAGCCTTCGCCAAGGCGGCCAATGTGGTGAAGCTCGACGTCACCAACAACCGCCTCGCCCCGAACGCGATGGAGCCGCGCGCGGCGATCGCCGATTACGACGCGGCGGAGGAGCATTTCACGCTCTACACCACGTCGCAGAACCCGCACGTCGCCCGCCTCGTGCTGTCGGCGTTCTATAACATCGCGCCCGAGCACAAGCTGCGCGTGATCGCGCCCGACGTCGGCGGCGGCTTCGGCTCGAAGATCTTCATCTATCCCGAAGAGATGGTGGCGCTGTGGGCCTCCAAGAAGGTCGGTCGTCCCGTGAAATGGACCGGCGACCGCACCGAGGCCTTCCTCACCGACGCGCATGGCCGCGACCATGTGACCCACGCCGAGATGGCCTTCGACGCCAACAGCAAGATCACCGGGTTGAAGGTGAAGACCTACGCCAATTTCGGCGCCTACATGTCGCTGTTCTCGTCGTCGGTGCCGACCTATCTCTACGCGACGCTGCTGTCGGGCCAATACAACATCCCGGCGATCCATGCCGAGGTGATCGGCGTCTACACCAACACCACGCCGGTCGACGCCTATCGCGGCGCCGGCCGCCCCGAGGCCAGCTACCTGCTGGAGCGGCTGATGGAGACGGCGGCACGGCAGCTGAAAGTCGATCCGGCCGAGCTGCGCCGGACCAACTTCATCACTCAGTTCCCGCACCAGACGCCTGTCATCATGGCCTATGACACCGGCGACTTTAACGCCTCGCTCGATGCGGCGATGAAGGCGATCGACTATGCCGGCTTCCCTGCCCGCAAGGCACAGGCAAAGTCGCAAGGCAAGCTGCGCGGCATCGGCGTGTCCTGCTACATCGAGGCCTGCGGCATCGCGCCGTCAAAAGCCGTCGGCAGTCTGGGTGCCGGCGTCGGCCTGTGGGAATCGGCCGAGGTGCGCGTCAATCCGGTCGGCACCATCGAGATCCTCACGGGATCGCACAGCCACGGCCAGGGCCACGAGACCACGTTCTGCCAGCTCGTCGCCGATCGCTTAGGCGTTCCGATCAGCCAGGTCTCGATCGTCCATGGCGATACTGACAAGGTGCAGTTCGGCATGGGCACCTACGGCTCGCGCTCCGCAGCCGTCGGTCTTACCGCGATCCTGAAGGCGATGGAGAAGATGGAATCCAAGGCCAAGAAGATCGCCGCGCATGCGCTGGAGGCCTCGGAGGCCGACATCGTCATCGAGAACGGCGAGTTCAAGGTCACGGGCACCGACAAGGCGATCGCCTTCCCGATGGTCGCGCTCGCGGCCTACACCGCGCACAATCTGCCCGAGGGGATGGAGCCCGGCCTGAAGGAGAGCGCCTTCTACGACCCCACCAACTTCACCTTCCCGGCCGGCGCCTATATCTGCGAGCTCGAGGTCGATCCCGGCACCGGCAAGACATCCTTCATCAACTTCGTCGCGGCCGACGATTTCGGCCGGCTGATCAACCCGATGATCGTCGAGGGACAGGTCCATGGCGGCCTCGCCCAAGGCATCGGGCAGGCGCTGCTCGAGCACGCGATCTACGATGCCAACGGCCAGCCGGTGACGGCCTCGTTCATGGATTACTCCATGCCGCGTGCCGACGACCTGCCCTCGTTCAACCTCTCCCACACCACAACGCTGTGCCCGGGCAATCCCCTGGGCATCAAGGGGTGCGGTGAGGCCGGCGCAATCGGAGCTTCTGCAGCCGTGATCAACGCGATCACGGATGCGATCGGCAAGAACAATCTGGAAATGCCCGCAACCCCCGACCGGGTGTGGCGCACGATCAACGCCGCTTAAGAGGGAGGAACCAAGATGTACCAGACCACCTATCATCGGGCTTCCTCGGTCGACGAAGCCGTGAGCCTGTTCGGCAAGAGCAGCGAGGCGAAATTCCTGGCCGGCGGACAAACCCTGCTGCCTGTCATGAAGCAGCGGCTCGCCAATCCGTCAGACGTCATCGACCTCGGCAAGATCAAGGACATGATCGGCGTCGAGGCCTCCGGCGACACGCTGACTATCAAGGCCGCCACGCCGCATCATGACGTCGCCACCAGCGATGCCGCGAATAAGGCGATTCCGGCACTCGCCTATCTGGCGTCGCTGATCGGCGACCCCGCGGTGCGCTATCGCGGCACGATCGGTGGCTCGATCGCCAACAACGATCCCGCTGCCGACTATCCCGCCGCACTGCTCGCGCTCGGCGCCACCGTGAAGACCAACAAGCGGTCGATCTCGGCGGATGATTTCTTCAAGGGCCTGTTCACCACGGCACTCGAAGACGGTGAGATCATCACCGCCGTGTCGTTCCCGGTTCCGGCGAAAGCGGGCTACGCCAAGATGCGGCATCCGGCCTCGCGCTTCGCACTAACCGGGGTGTTCGTCGCGCAGACCAAATCGGGCGAGGTGCGGGTGGCCGCCACCGGCGCCTCGCAGAACGGCGTCATGCGGGTCCCCGCCATCGAAGCCGCGTTGAAGGCGAACTGGTCGCCATCAGCGATCGACAGCGTCAGTATTTCTGCGAGCGGATTGCTGGCTGACATCCATGGCACGGCCGAGTACCGCGCCAACCTCGTCAAAGTGATGGCACAGCGCGCGGTGACCGCTGCGGGCTGACAATCGCGCTTTAGCGCCTCGACACAAATTTTCCGCGGCGCGCACTTCGGTGCGCGCCGTTTTTATTTTGGCCATGCGGCATGAAAACCGCTTGCCTCGCTGGTGTGAAGGCGAGAAAAGTTAATCAGCCAATTAACTCGCCCCAAAGAGCAATGTCCGAGGCCATTGCCGGATCACCGGCATCCGCCCGCGACCCGAGGAAACAACAACGTGCTCGATAAACCAGCCCAAGAAAAATCAGAAGGCTCCTCCGTCCGCGCCTCCGGCCCGCTGTCGGGCTTCCGCATCGTCGAATTCGCCGGCATCGGACCCGGCCCGTTCGCCTGCATGATGCTGGCCGATATGGGCGCCGACGTCGTCACGCTCGATCGCATCGGCGCCAGGAAGAGCATGAAGTCGGTGGCGGGCCGCGGCCGCAAGGTGATCGAGTTCGACCTCAAGGACAAGGCGGCGATCGCGCAAGTTCTCGACCTGCTGGCGAGCGCCGATGCGCTGGTCGAAGGCTTCCGTCCCGGCGTGATGGAGCGGCTCGGGCTCGGCCCTGACGTCGTACTCGCGCGCAACCCGAAGCTGGTCTATGGCCGCATGACCGGTTGGGGTCAGGAAGGCCCGCTCGCGAACGCCGCCGGCCATGACATCAATTACATCTCGATCACCGGTGCGCTCGCCGCGATCGGACCTAAGGAGGCACCGGTGCCGCCGCTCAATCTGGTCGGCGATTTCGGCGGCGGCGCGCTCTATCTCGTCGTCGGCGTGCTCGCGGCGCTTCTCGAAGCGCAAAAGTCCGGCAAGGGCCAGGTGGTCGATGCCGCCATGTGCGACGGCGCGGCGTCGCTGATGTCGTTCTTCTTCGACATGACCACGATGGGACGCTGGACCGAGGGGCGCAACCAGAACTTCCTCGACGGCGGCGCGCATTTCTACGGCGTCTACGAATGCGCCTGCGGCCATTTCGTCTCGATCGGTTCGATCGAGCCGCAATTCTACGCGCTGCTGCGCCAGCACGCGGGCCTGACCGACGCCGATTTCGACGCGCAGATTGACCGCAACGCCTGGCCGGCGCTGAAGGAGAAGCTGAAGGCGGTGTTCAAGAGCAAGACGCGCGAGGACTGGTGCAAGATCATGGAAGGCACCGACATCTGCTTCGCGCCGGTGCTGACCATGTCGGAAGCCACGCAACACCCGCACATGGTCGCCCGCAACGTCTTCGTCGAGCGTCACGGCGTGAAGCAGCCAGCGCCCGCGCCGAGATTCTCACGCACGCCTTCGGCCGTCCGCGACCCGGAGGCGGCGGAGATCGGGGCTGTGACGGCTGCGTGGAAGGCCGGGCGCTAGCGGCGCTAGGCAATCGCCTGGAGCCCGACTGAAATCGAGGGAACTACGTCATTCGCGTCGCGGGCGCGATCTGCGATGATCCCGGTCAATCCGGGAGATTCAACCATGGCCCTCCAGCTTCGACCGAACTGCGAATATTGCGACCGCGACCTGCCGCCTGATGCAACCGACGCGCGGATCTGCTCGTATGAATGCACGTTTTGTGCGTATTGCGTGGAGACGAAACTCTTCAACGTCTGCCCAAACTGCGGCGGCGGTTTTGCCCCGCGCCCAATCAGGCCGGCGCAGGAATGGCGGCCGGGTGTGTGCACCGCGAAGCAGGTGCCGTCCGACAAGCGGGTGCATCTGAAGTACAGCCTGGACGATGTCGCGGCGCATTGCGCGCGGATCAAGGACGTGGCGCCGGAGAGGCGGTGAACTGCTGCCACACCGTCATTGCGAGGAGCCCTTGCGACGAAGCAATCCAGAATCCCTCCGCGGAGAGATTCTGGATTGCTTCGCTGCGCTCGCAATGACAGCGAGGTGCGGCCGGAGGAGCGATAGGTCTCGTAGGGTGGGCAAAGCGAAGCGTGCCCACCATGGTCACTGCGATCGCCGAAGGATGGTGGGCACGGCGCTGATGCGCCTTTGCCCACCCTACGAGACCTGCGCTCGCAATGACGGAGGTCGTGGCGGCGGCGCGCCCTACTCCGCCGCCAGAATCGTCCCCTCGACCTCGCCGAACCCCACGCGATAACCATTGCCCTGGCACCAGCCGCGCATGACGAGGCTGTCGCCATCTTCCAGGAAGGAGCGCTTGGCGCCGCCGGGGAGTTCGACCGGCTCGGTGCCGTTCCAGCTGATCTCGAGCAGGCTGCCGCGCTGATCCTTCTCCGGACCGGAGATGGTGCCGCTCCCAAGGAGATCGCCGACATTCATGGCGCAACCGCTGGAAGCGTGGTGCATCAGCTGCTGCACCGAGGACCAGTACATGTATTTGAAATTGGTGCGGCTGATGCTGGCGGGGACGTTGGCGCCGGCGGCGCGCAAGGAGACGTCGAGCGCAATGTCGTAGTTCTGCGGCTTCGTCTGCTTGAGATAGTCGAGCGGCTCTGGCTCCTGCTTCGGCCCCTTCAGCCGGAACGGCTCCAGCGCCTCGCGCGTCACCACCCACGGGCTGATCGAGGTCGCGAACGCTTTTGCCAGGAACGGCCCGAGCGGCACATATTCCCATTGCTGGATGTCGCGCGCGCTCCAGTCGTTGAGCAGCACGAAGCCGAAGATCATCTCCTCGGCTTGGCTCTCGCTCAGCATGCCGCCCATGGCTGAGGGCTGACCGATCACGGCGCCCATCTCCAGCTCGAAATCGAGCCGCTTGCACGGCGCAAAGCTCGGCACATCCACATTCGGCGGCTTGAGCTGTCCGCGCGGCCGCTTCACCTTGGTGCCGGACACCACGACGGTGGAGGCGCGGCCGTTATAGGCGATCGGCATATGCAGCCAGTTCGGCTGCAACGCATTGTCCTTGCCGCGGAACATCACGCCGACATTGGTGGCGTGTTCCTTGGAGGAATAGAAATCGGTGTAGCCCGAGACGGTGAAGGGCAGATGCAGTTTTGCATCGCGCATCGGCACCAGCGCACGGCTGCGCAGCTCCTCGTTGTCGCGCAGCTCCGGATGATCGTGACGCAAGAGCTCGCTGATCCGTGCCCGCGTCTTGGTCCAGACCCTCGGTCCCAGCGCCATGAAGGAATTGAGCGAGGCCCCGGAGAACACACCGAGCGGACCAACGTCGAGCCGCGAGTCCTGCTCGAGCTCCCAGAGATCGAGCACGTAATTGCCGATCGCAACACCCACGCGCGGCGTCGGATTGCCCGCGGTCGAGAACACGCCATAGGGCAGGTTCTGGATAGGGAAGTCGGATGCGGGATCGATGTCGATGAAGCAGCGAAGGCTGGGGTCGTTGGGGTGGGGCATTGGTTTTCCGTGGCGCAGCGGTGACGGTGTCACCCTCCCCTGGAGGGGGAGGGTCGGCTCGTATTGAGCGCAGCGAAATATGAGACGGGGTGGGGTGATCTCTCAACACGAGCACTGTTGGACGTGGAGAGACCGTCACCCCACCCCGCTCGCGCTACGCGCGATCGACCCTCCCCCTCCAGGGGAGGGTGCAGAAGCCTCACGGCCTGTTCGGATCGAACCGCTTCTCCAGGCCCTTCCAGCACTCCGCATAATCGTCCTGCAGCGTCGACGACTTCGCGGCATGCGCGGTGACGCGCTGCGGGTACCGGGTCTCGAACATGAAGGCCATGGTGCCGGTCAGCTTCACGGGCTTCAGCTCGCCATTGCTGGCATGCTCGAACGCGTCGCGATCGGGGCCGTGAGGCAGCATGCAATCGTGCAGGCTGATGCCGCCGGGGACGAAGCCTTGCGGCTTGGCATCGTAGACGCCGTAGATCAGGCCCATGAACTCGCTCATGATGTTCATGTGATACCAAGGCGGGCGGAAGGTGTTGTCGGCGACCATCCAGCGCTCGGGGAAGATCACGAAGTCGATATTCGCGGTGCCCGCCGTCTCCGAGGGCGACGTCAGCACCGTGAATATCGACGGATCAGGATGGTCGAAGCTGATCGCGCCGACCGGCGAGAACGTGCGCAGGTCGTACTTATAGGGCGCGTAATTGCCGTGCCAGGCGACGACGTCGATCGGAGAATGCGGCAACGTGGTCTTGAACAGCGAGCCGCCCCATTTCACGTAAAGCTCGGTCGGTGTGTCCTTGTCCTCGTAATATGCGACCGGCGTCAGGAAGTCGCGCGCATTGGCGAGGCAATTGGCGCCGATCGGCCCGCGCTCCGGCAGCGTGAAGGCGCCGCCATAGTTCTCACAGAGATAGCCGCGCGCCGGACCGTTCGGGATTTCGACGCGGAACTTGACGCCGCGTGGAATCACCACGATCTCGCCGGGCTCGGCATCGATGCGGCCGAACTCGGTGACGATACGCAAGACGCCCTGCTGAAGCACGAACATCAGCTCGCCGTCGGCATTGTAGAAATGCTGGTCCACCATCGACTTGGTGATGAGGTAGACATGCGCCGCCATGCCGGCCTGCGTATTGACGTCGCCGGCGGTCGTCATGGTCTGCACGCCCTGGAGGAAGGTCACCTCCTCCTTCGGGATCGGCGCCGGGTCCCAGCGCAGCTGCGCGATCGGCAGGTCGTATTCGTGGCACGGCGCCGAGCGCCACAGCCCGGCATCGATCTTCTCGAAGCGGCCGGAATGCTTCACCGAGGGGCGGATGCGGTACAGCCAGGAGCGCTCATTGGTGCCGCGCGGCGCGGTGAAGGGCGAACCCGAGAGCTGCTCGGCATAGAGGCCATAGGCGCAGCGCTGCGGCGAGTTGTGCCCGATCGGCAGCGCGCCGGGCAGCGCCTCGGTCTCAAAACTGTTGCCGAAGCCGGACATGTAGCCCGGCGTCACCTGTGCGGAACTGCGAACGATCTGATCGGGCGAGGTGTTGATGTTCATGACTATCCTCCTCCTTGCAAGTTCGCCCACATTTCCTGGTCGCGCTTGTCGGTCCAGATCACGGGGTCGTCGATCCCCGACGCTTCGTCGAAGGCGCGCGACACGTTGAACGGCAGGCAGTGCTCGTAGATGGCAAAGCTCGAAAATTTCGGATCCATCACCTCGCGCGTCGCCGCCATCGTCTCCTTCAAGGTGCGGCCCTTGGCGACGGAGATTTCGGCCGCGCCATAGAGTGTGGAGACGAAATCGCGCGTCATCGCGATGGCCTCGCGCCCGGTGGCGAGGCCCTTCAGGGCATCGCCGCGGCCCGGCGCGATGGCCTTGGGATTGAAGTTGCGGATCTCGTTCAGCGTCAGCGGCCATTCGCGCAAATGCGCATCGCCGCAATAACAGGCCGAGTGATATTCGATGAGATCGCCGGAGAACATCACCTCGGCATCCGGCACCCAGGCGACGATGTCGCCGGAGGTGTGGCCGGCGCCAAGCTGCATCAGGCGCACCTCGCGTTTTCCCAGATAGATCGACATCTCGCCTTCGAAGGTCAGCGTCGGCCAGGTCAGGCCGGGGATGCTCTGCGCGTCCTGGAACAGGCGCGGGAAGCGGTCGTATTCGGAATCCCAATCCTGCTTGCCGCGCTCTTCGATCAGCCGATAGGTCTCCTGCGAGGCGACGATACCTTGCGCCTTGTAGGCGGATGCGCCCAGCACGCGCACCGCATGATAGTGCGACAGCACGACATATTTGATCGGCTTGTTGGTGACGGTGCGCACGCGCTCGATCACCTTGTTCGCCATCGCGGGCGTTGCCTGCGCATCGAACACGAGGCAGCCGTCGTCGCCGACAATGACGGCCGTGTTCGGATCGCCCTCGGCGGTGAAGGCATAGAGATCGGTGCCGATCTCGGAGAAGGTGATCTTCTTCTCGGCGAGATCGCCGGTGGATGCGAAGTTCTTCGCCATCAATTCGTCCTTCAAGTCACTGGGTTATTGTTGTTGCTGTTGTTGCTGCTGGCCGTCGATCATGCGCCGCTTGGCAAGCCCGATCGCTTCGCGCAGCACGTCGATGTCGCCGATATGGTTGGCGAGGATCAGCACCAGCGCCGCGTCGAAATCGGCGCTCTGCTCCTCGGTCAGGCCGCGATGCGCCTCGACGATGGCGCGAAAGGCATCGTCGGGACGCGCGAAGTTGGAGCTGGTGGAGAGCGGCATGCGAAACCTCAATACAAACCTTCGGCCCGCGCCAGCGCCGCCGCGATCGTCGCGCGCGTCGGGCGACGGAAGCGCGCCGCGACATAACCGTCGGGCCTGAGCAGATAGGCGGCACCCGACTCGGCGCCGTAGCGCTTTGCGACCAGGCCCGAGGGATCGGCAAACCCGCCCTCATCTCCAATGCAGATGCCCTTGATGCCATCGGGCACATCGACCGGCGCGCCATTGCTGAACGACAGCAAGGTGAAGTCCGTTCCATCCTTGCGGAAGGCATCCGTCAGATAGATCTGGTCGCCGGCACGCGTTGCGACGGGCGCGTCGAGCATGGAACAGCCGGGCGACGGTCCACCGCGCCACGTATCCGCATCGAGCGAGGACAGCGGCGAGTGGTAGCTGCACGGCACCGACAGCCGGCCGGCATTGACCATGCGCTTGCCGAACTCGGTCTCCTTGGCGAGCGACAGCACCGCCTTGCGCAACCGCGCTTCCTGGTGCGAGTTCGGCGCCATGAAATCGGTCGAGCGGGTGGATTCGCGGATGTTCTCGTCGGCCGCCATGCTGCGCTCGACATGGTAGCTCTCGAGCAGGCTCGCGGGCGAAGTCCCGCGCAGCACGCGAACGAGCTTCCAGGAGAGGTTTTCGGCGTCCTCCAGTCCCGAGTTGGCGCCGCGTGCGCCGAAGGGCGAGACCTGGTGCGCGGAATCGCCGGCAAAAATCACGCGGCCATGGATGAAGCGGTCCATCCGCCGGCATTGGAATTTGTACAGCGAGATCCACTCGAACTCGAACTTGTCATGGCCGAGCATGCGCGCGATGCGCGGCCGCACGTTTCCCGGCTTCTTCTCGAGAACCGGATCGGCGTAGCGATTGAGCTGGAGATCGATGCGCCAGACGTCATCGGGCTGCCGGTGCAGCAACGCCGAACGTCCAGCATGGAACGGCGGATCGAACCAGAACCAGCGTTCGGTCGGGAATTCCGCGGTCATCTTGACGTCGGCGATCAGGAACTGATCCTCGAACACCTGTCCCGCGAACTCGGCGCCGACCATCTGCCGCAGCGAGGACCGCGCGCCGTCACAGGCGATGACATATTGCGCGTGCAGCCGATCAGGCTCCCTCCGGCGTTTCGATCGTCAGCGCGACGGCATCGTTGCGCTGCTCCAGCGCCGTCACCTTGTTGCGCCAGCGCAGGTCGATCGCAGGCAGATCCTGGATGCGATCGACCAGATAGGCTTCGGCGTAATATTGCTGAAGGTTGATGAAGGCCGGGCGCTTGTGGCCGTCCTCGGGCAGCAGATTGAACTGGTAGAGCTGCGACTCGCCGTGAAAGATCCGTCCGACGCTCCACATCACGCCCTTCTCGACCATGCGGTCGCCGACGCCGAGGCGGTCCCAATATTCCAGCGAACGCTTCGAGAAGCAGATCGCGCGCGAGCCTTCGCCGATACGGTCGGCATCGTCCAGAAGCACAACGCGCTGGCCGCGCTGGGCAAGATCGATCGCGAGCGACAACCCCACCGGGCCCGCACCAACGACCACGACAGGATGCGCGGCCGGGTCCTGGCCCGGACGATCCTGATCGGGGTGGCGGCGATAGCCGAACTGGGATTTGGCCTGCGCCATGCGCTAACCTTTCGCTCTGGTCAGGAGAGGACTGATCTGCTAGATAGTCTCACGTGCAACTATTTTGGACCGGAGCCGGCCGGCCGTCAACTGAATTCGGAGCGCTTTCCTTGGCGAGGACATCCAGCGACATCGCGCTGAACGCACGGCAAGCCGACGAGGCTTCGCCGCGGCCAAAGCCTCGGCTTGATCTGTTCAAATTCGTGCCGTTCCGCCTCAACCGGCTCGCGGCTGAGGTGAGTTCCGCGCTCGCGGTCGAATATCAGGAGCGGCATCGCCTCGACATTCCGGCATGGCGCGTGATCGCCACGCTCGGCTTCCGCAATGATGCCTGTAGCGCGCAATTCATCTCGCAATGCACCCGCACGCACAAATCGACCATCAGTCGGGCGGTGACGATGCTGCTGCACCAGGGATTGATCGAGCGGGTCGAGAACGAAGCCGACCGTCGCGAGTTCCGCCTGCAACTGACGAAGAAGGGCCGCGCGCTCTATGAGGAGCTATTCCCGCAATTGCTGCGGCGGGAAGACGAGATCCTCGCCTGCCTCTCTGCGCAAGAGCGCAAGCAGCTCTCGGCGCTGCTCGGCAAGATCGAGCAGAGTCTCGACCTGATCCAGACCAGCGAAGAGGCGGACGCCAAGCAGGCGTATTAGGGTGGGTAGCTATAAAGCGGAAATCGACGAAACATAGGCCAAGGTCTGCTACGGGCCATGTGTGGACGGCTCCGGGTTGGCAAGGAGAATCTTCACTTTGCGGCGTTGGTCGGAGCGGCCATGTGTTCGGCCTGTTTGCGCGGTTCACGTGACCGCTGGCCATAATGCCCTCCGCGGATCAGGTCCCGATCAAAAGCACGCATTCGGAGATGCCGTGGCCCGTGTGGGTTGTCCTGATCGCCGGATCGACCGGCGCTGCATTAAGTGCTGTTCGCCCTTCCAACCGTTACGTCACACCGGCATATCCGGCGTAATCTCGTTTACGCCATGAGAGCGGCGGGTTCCTTGTAGCGTTCGTTCCTCGCCATCATCGCCCAGGCTATCCTGGCGAGTTTGTTGGCGAGCGCGATGGCAGCGACCTTAGTTGCTCGCCGCGCCAGCAATGCGGAGAGCCAGGGCCGACGCCCCGTTCCATGGATCTTGGCATAGCGGATCACGGCGAGTGCGCCGGCCGTGAACAGGCTGCGCAAATAGCGATCGCCCTGCTTGCTGATACTGCCAAGTTTGTCCTTGCCTCCGCTCGAGTTCTGCTTCGGCACGAGCCCAACCCAGGCCGAGAAGTCTCGACCCGATCGGAACGCCTTGGCATCAGCAACGCTCGCGACCAGCGCCGTTGCCAGCGCCGGACCGACACCAGGGATCGCGTCCAGTCGCTTGCTCGTCGCGCTCGATCGATGCCAGGCGACAATGCGCCTGTCGAACTCCAGGATTTGCACCTTCAGCGCCCGCAATTGACTGCCGAGGGCAGCAAGACATGCGCGGGCCACCTCCGGGAGCCGGCGGTCAGCTGTATCGGCGACGACTTCCAGCAACTGATCGACGCCCCGGCGCCCGACCGGGGCGACAATCCCGAACTCGGCAAGATAGGCGCGGATTGAATTGATGACGGCAGTCTGCTGGCGGATGAAGAGGTGGCGCGCTCGATGAAGCATCAGACAGCTCTGTTGCTCGACCGTCTTGGTCGGCACGAACCGCATGTTGGGTCTCGTGACCGCCTCGCAAATCGCCTCCGCGTCGGTGGTGTCGTTCTTGTGCCGCTTGACGTACGGCTTCACATAGGCCGGAGGCATCAATCGCACCGTATGTCCCAACGCCTGCAACTCACGGGACCAATAATGGGATGATGCGCAAGCCTCGATCCCCACCAGGCACGGCGCCAACTTCTCAAAGAAGGACAGCACGAAACGGCGCTTGAGTTGACGCCGTATGACCACTTGCCCGGCTGCATCGACGCCATGCACTTGAAAGACCGACTTCGCAATATCCAGACCGATCGTCGAAATTGACTGCATAGGCTGCTCCTCCGAATCGTGGGAGCCTCAAAAACGGCGCCCATACCTTGGCACTCTCGTGCCGGTGGAGGAGCCGTCCACAGCATCAAAGGCGACATTCCCTGCTTGGCCTGATATGAAAGAGGCCACTACGTGGCATCGGTCAAAATTGAAACGGTCTGACCGAAACGGAAATCTTGCCGTCTGCGGTTAGTTCCACCTCGAAGTCCACCTCCTTTTGCGCTGTCACATCCTCAACCGTCGCAGACAATAACGCGGTACAGGTAACTGCTCGCTTGGCTTTGCTTCTTGAATTTGTGCTTATCGCATCATCCAACCTATAAGCGGCACCTTGTCTCGCCTTTTCCCAAATCGCTAGTTTTTCGGCCTCTGTGGCCGCATTACTTATCATCGCCGCAACCGCGCTCGAATTCATAACGGCGTAGTTGACAAGCGCGTTGTTGCTGTCGTCCGAAACGATCTTAATCACTGTATTACGCGCATCCAAAGAATTACACTCGGGCATCGTTCCGGCACAACCGCCCAGCAAAAGTAAAACAGGGAGGCGCGCTAAAACCGACTGTCCTTCCAGAAAATGCTTCATCGGAATCCGGACCACATCAGACAGCCGACGTCGTGACGGCTGCAGTGCTGTTCGACTCAGGGCCACGAGCAGAGCCGTCGCAAGGCAGCTGCTCGCAGCCTTGTTTTATTCGATCGCCTCGTCACCTCCACCGCCTCGCTCGCCTTCTTCAGCCCAGGGCTGTACGTGACAGGCCGCAGGGATTTGCAATTACTCGATCAGCAACAGCCCGCGCTTCTTATCGCCATCGTACGTATTCACAGCTGCGAACAGCCGCTTTCGCTCGACTAGCCATGGCTGGTAATTGGAATTGACATCGAGCACGAAAACTCAGATCGTCGGCTTCCAGATAGCCACCAATGGGCGAATGATGTCCAACACCAGCACCAAAAATTTGCGCGCGATTGAAATTCACGATGTAGCGTCGGCTTGGATCGTTGGAACGACGCAAATGTTCCAGAAACTGGCCCTCGCTGAGATTACGCAAGACCGTGACTTTGCGGCTCGTGTTGGTCCGCGCCACCTCGGCCAGTTCGTCAAGCGTGAGACCCAGGATGCATAAGCCCGTCCAGCACCGCCCGGTGCCGGCCAACACCTTACCCTCCGTGCTTGCCGTCTCGCCGAGCGACCTATACGCATTCGCAACAGCTGCAGGTCCGCAACGAGAGCTATTTGATTGCCAGTTCACGTTCCCATGGAATGTGGCGGCCACTGGCAGGTGCCACGCGCGTTCCATAAGCTCCGGTGTACGAGTTACCGAGAATGCAATGGCTTCTGTCGGCACGCGTGACTGGCCGACGACAAGGGCCCCGGCACCCAGCAGGCCCGCAGTGACGACAATGCAGATAATGCTGACTGAGCGCCACCGCTTCATGGGTCTGAACCTGGCAGCAGTCCGACTGGAGGCTGGCCAGATTATATCCTTAAGCTAATTGGCGGGAAGCGACCCCAAGTAAACGTCCGTTGAAGGTCATTCGCGTCGATTTGGCCGCGGCCACCACGTCCGGTCTGGCGTCAGCTGCTGACGTCCGGGCGCTATCGCGATCTTCGCCTTCGGGTCAAACTGAGAAAAGCTCAACGAGAGCAATTCGCGTCCGCTAGACCCTGCGAAGCAGAACTCTAGGCTATCCGCAGTTTCGCCGATGGGCCTTGGTTGTGTGCAAACGCATAGGCCTGACGCGGCGTGGTCGCCAAGTATTGCGCGCGGCCGGTATTTGCGTATCGAATCGTCCAATGACCGGCCAAAGTAGGTACCGCGACCGGGGGATTGTAGTTTTGGACGCACTTCCGGCCGTCAGGCGGCGCGGATGGCTGCAATCAGGCTTGGTTTGCCGAGGATGTTCATCACCCGTGTGAGGTTATAGGCGAGAACATGCAGCGCCATCTCAGCAGCGACATTCCGCAGGCGCTTCATCAGGAAGTGGGTCGCACCCATACGGGCCTTGATCGTGCCGAAGGGATGCTCGACCGTCTCGCGCCGCGTCCGCATGGCGTCGGGATTGGAATCGAGCCTTCTTTGGACCTCCTCGACCACATGCTCGTGCTTCCAGCGCGTGATGCGACGCTCCTTGGACGGCGTACATTGGCTCTTGATCGCGCAGCCTTGGCATGCCGCCGTCGACCAGTAACGGCGCAGCGTCATTCCATGCTCGATGTTGGTGAAGTGATAGGGCAGCAGCTCGCCGGAGGGGCAGCGATAGACGTCCTCATCAGGCAGGTAGGCGAAGTCCTGTTTGCCGAACCGGCCCTCCGCCTTGGCGTTCGAAGTCATGGGCTTGGGCAAGGTGACTGCAACGCCAGCCTCTTCGCAGGCTAATATCTCCTCTCCGTCGAAGTAGCCACGGTCGGCGACCGCCTCGAGCTTGTCCACTTCGAGTACTTCTTTGGCTTGCTTCGACATCCGAGCAAGCTGCCCACGGTCGTTGCCGACGTTTATAACCTCGTGCCGCGAGAACCATGAAGGCCCCGCTGCTGCAGCTCGGCCTTGATCCTTCGAGACGCACGCAAGAGCGCGCGCCTCAGGATGAGGGTCTGCGTCAGGCTATTTCGCAAACGATCGCGCCGGCGGCAGGTGCAGCGCCCAGGCGTCGACCTTGTCGCTGGCGCGCGGATAGATCTCGGTCACGATCGGATCATGGCCGGGAATGAATCGATCAGGGTGACCGGCGAGGCGCTCGATCGTCTCCCAGGCCTGCGCCATGTCGCCGACATTGTAGACGATCGGGAACGGGCTCTTACGCTGGAGATTGGCGTAGTAATGCGCGGCATCGGACGCCAGCACCACCGGTCCGCGCGCGGTCTCGACCTTGACCACCTGCAAGCCGTCGGAATGGCCGCCGACGCGATGCACGGTGACGCCGGGCGCGACCTCGCCATCGCCGGAATAGAAGGTGACGCGCTCGCCATAGACGTGACGCACCATCAGCGTGACGTGCTCGACCGAGAACGGATGGCGCAAGAGGCCGTTGCACATGCAGCGGCCGGTCGCGTAAGCCATCTCGCGCTCCTGGAGATGGAAGCGGGCGTGTGGGAAGCGATCGAGATTGCCGGCGTGGTCGTAATGCAGATGCGTCACGATGACGTCGCGAATCGCGGCCGCGGCGACGCCGAAGCGCCCCAGCGCGTCGACCGGATTGAGCGTCAGCTTGCGCGCCCGCGCGCTCGCCTCCTCGGCGTTGAAGCCGGTGTCGACCAGGATGTCGCGACCGTGCCCTCGGATCAGCCAGACGAAATAGTCGAGATCCTGCGCCGCGCTGTCATGCGGGTCGGGCACGAGGAAGTTCATGTGAGGGGTGCGCGGCGACATCGTCGCATAGCGCAGTGCGTAGATCTCGTAGACGTTTCCCATGACGCTGCTCTTTGTTTTGCTTTTTTCTGAGTGGACCTGCAGAGACGCACCGGCGGACCAAGCCATTGTCCGTTGCAAAGGTCAAACACCTGAGGTTGCGACGACCGCGGTCCTGCAATGTGAGACCAATCACATTTTAGTCGCCCTGGCTGCCCTAACGTCCCGTGGACAGGATCGAGCCAGATCGCATCGAGTGCAACCATGACAGCCTCTTTATTCCCCTCGCAGCGCGGCCATGCCTTGCGGTCGATCGTCGCGATAAAGTCGAATCTCCAAGCGGTTGACGCCCCCCATCCCGGGTCTGATAATGCATGGAGCGAAAGTTAAGGTCGCCGCGGCGCAAGCTGGGAACGGTGCCTTTTTGGCTGGACCGCGCTGATTATGAAAATTCGCTTCCTTTTTCTGCTGCCTTTGCTGATCTCGCTTGTTCCGACTGCCCCGTCACTTGCGGCTGGCGACCGCTTTGCGCTGGTGATCGGCAACGCCAAATATCCGGATGCGGATGCCCCGCTGAAGGAACCGATCAATGATGCGCGCGACGTCGCCGACGAGCTCAAGCGCGACGGCTTTTCCGTCGAGATCGGCGAGAACCTGACCGGCGACGGCATGCGCCGCGCCTTCGACAAGCTCTACGGCAAGATCAAGCCCGGCTCCGTGGCGCTGGTGTTCTTCAGCGGATTCGGCATCCAGTCCGCGCGTCAGAGCTACATGCTGCCGGTCGATGCGCAGATCTGGACCGAATCCGACGTGCGCCGCGACGGTTTCAGCCTGGAGACCGTGCTCGGCGAACTCAACACCCGCGGCGCTGGCGTCAAGATCGCGCTGGTCGATGCCTCCAGACGCAACCCGTTTGAGCGCCGGTTCCGCAGCTTCTCGGCCGGCCTGACCCCGGTGATCGCGCCGAATGGCACGCTGGTGATGTATTCGGCGGCGCTGGCCTCGGTGGTCTCGGACGCCGGTGGCGAGCACAGCCTGTTCGTCCAGGAACTGCTCAAGGAAATCCGCGTCCCCGACCTGATGGCCGAGGAGACGCTGAACCGCACCAAGATGGGCGTCACCCGCGCCTCGCGAGGCGAGCAGGTGCCGTGGATATCCTCTTCATTGGCCGAAGATTTCTCGTTCATTCCAGGGGCCGGCGGATCGCGTCCGTCAACGACGCCGCCACCCGCGCCGCCGGCCGTGGTCGCCAACAACCCGCCGCCGGCACCACCCGCGCCGCCGACACCGCCTTCGCCGCCGAAGCCGGCCGACACGGCTGCGGCTCCTGCACCTCCACCCCCTCCTGCGCCCGCACCGGCGGCCTCGCCGAAGCCGCAGGTCGAGGCCGCCCTGCCGCCACCGCCGCCGCCCGTAAAGCCGGTTGATCCCGGTCCCGCGCCGAGCACGGACAGCGGACCGAGCCCCGCCGTCCTGGCTGACGACCCCACGATCAAGAGCCTGACGGCCAAGATTGCCGCCAATCCGGACGACGTGAACGCGCTGTACCGGCGTGGCCAGGTCTATGCCAGCAAGGGCGCCTACAACCTCGCCATCAAGGATTTCGACGATACGCTCCGCATCAACGCGAAGGACGTCGAGGCACTCAACAACCGCTGCTGGACCCGCACCGTGGTCGGCGATCTCCAGGGCGCGCTCAAGGATTGCAACGAGGCGCTGCGGCTGCGGCCGAACTTCGTCGATGCGCTGGATAGCCGCGGGCTGGTCAACCTGAAATCGGGCGCGGTCAAGAACGCCATCGCCGATTTCGACGCGGCCCTGAGGATCAACCCGCGCCTGACGTCCTCGCTCTACGGACGCGGCCTCGCCAAGCAGCGCAACGGCTCCGCCCAGGAAGGCGCGCTCGACATCGCCAATGCCAAGGCGATGGATCCGAACATCGTTCAGGAATTCGCAAGCTACGGAGTGCGTTGATATTTTTTTGGATTGAGGCAGCAGACGCCTCGAACCTTCAACAGCCCAAGGAAGACTAATGGGCGGATGCCGCAAGGGGGCCTTTCCCGAGGGCTATTGCAGGAATTTGGAAATGCGCGAGCTGGCTGCGCAGGAGGGACTGCTATGAAATTGGCTGCAAAGGGACTGACCGCGATCCTGTCCATCATCACCATCGGCGCCGCTCTGTCGCTGCCGGCGTCGCCCGCCTTCGCGGGCGACGAAAGCAACAGCAAGAACGTCACCGAGGACGAGATCGTCCGCGCACTCGCGCCGCCGCCGAAGAAGCCTTTGACCCGCGGCCTCTCGATCACCCCGCAGGCCGATCCCGCGCCGAACGCGGCGGAGACCAAGCTGATCCAATCCGTGCGCGGCCGCTCGACGCGCTCGCTGTCGTCGACCGAGCGCGAGGAAATCGCCTCCGTCGCCAAGGACAAGCCGAACATCGATCTCGAGATCACGTTCGACTACAACTCCGCCAATATCAGCGCCAAATCGATGCCTTCGGTGCAGGCGCTCGGTCGCGCGCTGACCAGCCCCGACCTGAAGGGCTCGACCTTCGTGGTCGCCGGTCACACCGACGCCGCCGGCGGCGAAGCCTACAACCAGGACCTGTCGGAGCGCCGCGCCGGATTCGATCAAGCGCTACCTCGTCGACAAGTACGGCATCTCGGCGACCGACCTCGTCACCGTCGGCTATGGCAAGAGCAAGCTGAAGGATCCGAGCCAGCCGATGGCGGAGGTCAACCGCCGCGTGCAGGTGGTCAACATGGAAAACAAGACCACCGCATCGAAGTAAGCACGACGCAATCCTTTGCAGTGACACGTCGTGATGTGGTGTAACGTCTCGCTTCCAAAGCGCGTCCCGCAGCCTTGCGGGACGCCGCTTTATTTCGGGGAAACGCTCTCGATAGGCCTCGTACGGACGGCCGTGAGCCAGGCCAGGGTGATCCGGCGATGAACCTTTCCGCATATCTCAAGCCGGCCGGAACGGTGGCGTTCGTCGTCGCGCTCGGCATTGGCTATTATCTGTTCGAGCATCGGCGCCGCCCCGAGGCGAAGGAAACGCCGGGCGAGGCGCTCGTCATCGTGACGAAGTCGACCAATGCCTGCTTCTCCGACCTCGTGCGGGTGACCGGCTTCTTCGTGCCGCGCCGCGAGGCCGTGGTCGTCGCCGACCAGGAAGGCTCGCGGGTCACGGACCTCTTCGTCACCGAAGGCACTGTTGTCACCGACAATCAGGAGCTGGCGCGCCTGACCGCGCCACCGCAGATGCCCGGCCAGCCGCAGCGCCCCGGCCCGCAAGGCCCGCTCTCGCTGAAGGCGCCCGCGCCGGGCCTCGTCACCGAGGTCCGCACCATCGTCGGCGCGCCGGCCTCGCCGCAGGCCGGCCCGATGTTCCGCATCGCCGTCAACAACGAGATCGAGCTCGACGCCCAAGTCCCGGCGGTTCATATGCCCAAGCTCAGCTCCGGCGCGACCGTGCGCATCAGCCGCGATGACGCACCCGATCTGATCGGCCGGGTCCGGCTGGTTGCGCCCGAAATCGACCGCACCACCCAGCTCGGGCGCGTCCGCATCAGCGTCACCAACAATCCCTCGCTGAAGGTCGGCGTATTCGCCCGCGCCTCGATCGACGCCAAGCGAAGCTGCGGCGTCTCGATCCCGAAGACCGCGATCGACCATCTCACCGTGCAAGTCGTCAAAGGCAATATTGTCGAGACGCGCAAGGTGCGGGTCGGACTGTCGTCCGACAGCGCGACGGAAATCCTGGAAGGGCTCGAGGTCGGCGAAATCGTCGTCGCCGACGCCGGCTCTTCGCTCCATGATGGCGACCAGATCAAAACCATGTTCGCCGATGAACTCGATCGCACGCGAGTACGCTGATGGCTCTTAATATCTCGGCATGGTCGATACGTCATCCGCTGCCGTCTGTCGTCTTTTCGATCATCCTGCTGGTTCTCGGCTGGACCTCCTTCACCAAGCTCGCGATCACACGGCTGCCGTCGGCCGACATCCCCGTGATCTCGGTTGCGGTCTCGCAGTTCGGCGCAGCGCCGGCCGAGCTCGAATCCCAGGTCACCAAGACGGTTGAAGACGCGGTCTCCGGCGTCGAGGGCGTGCGGCACATCACCTCTTCGATCACCGATGGCCTGTCGGTCACCACGATCCAGTTTGCGCTGGAGACCAACACGGACCGCGCGCTCAACGACGTCAAGGACGCGGTGACGCGCGTGCGCTCCAACCTGCCGCAGAACGTCACCGAACCGCTGATCCAGCGCGTCGACGTCATCGGCCTGCCGATCGTCACCTATGCCGCGATCTCACCCGGCAAGACGCCGGAGCAGCTCTCCTATTTCGTCGACGACGTGGTCAAGCGCGCGCTGCAAGGCGTGCGCGGCGTCGCCCAGGTCGAGCGCATCGGCGGTGTCGAGCGCGAGATCCTGGTCTCGCTTGATCCCGACCGTTTGCAGGCGATGGGGCTGACCGCGGTCAATGTCAGCCAGAGCCTGCGCGGCACCGATGTCGACGTCGCCGGCGGCCGCGCCGAGATCGGCAAGAACGACCAGGCCATCCGCACGCTCGCCGGCGCCAAGACGCTGGGCGATCTTGCCGGCACCATGATCCCGCTGTTCGGCGGCGGCGAGGTCCGGCTCGACGATCTCGGCACCGTCACCGACACCATCGCCGACCGCCGCACCTTCGCCCGATTCAACGGCGAGCCGGTGGTCGCGCTCGGCATCAAGCGCTCCAAGGGCGCCAGCGATGTGAAGGTGGCCGAGGCCGTGCAGAAGCGCATCGACGCGCTCAAGACCGCCTATCCCGACGTCGATTTGAAGCTGATCGACACCTCGGTCGAATATACCAAGGGCAACTACCACGCGGCGATCTCGACCCTGTTCGAAGGCGCCATCCTCGCCGTCGTCATCGTGCTCCTGTTCCTGCGCGACCTGCGCGCGACCATCATCGCCGCGATCTCGCTGCCGTTGTCGATCTTCCCGGCGTTCTGGGCGATGGACCTGCTCGGCTTCTCGCTGAACCTCGTCAGCTTCCTCGCCATCACGCTGTCGACGGGTATTCTGGTCGACGACGCCATCGTCGAGATCGAGAACATCGTCCGGCACATGAACATGGGCAAGTCGCCCTATCGTGCCGCGTTAGAGGCTGCCGACGAGATCGGCCTCGCGGTGATCGCGATCTCGCTGACGATCATCGCGATCTTCGCACCCGCGAGCTTCATGTCGGGCATCGCCGGACAGTTCTTCAAGCAGTTCGGCATCACCGTTTCGGTGCAAGTGTTCTTCTCGCTGCTCGCGGCCCGCTTCGTCACCCCAGTGCTGGCCGCCTACTTCCTCAAGCACAGTTCGCATGAGGAGCCGCCGCCCGGCCGCATTTTGCGGTCCTATCATGGAATCGTGGCCTGGTCGGTGAGGCACTATTTCATCACGGTGCTGATTGGACTCGGCATCTTCGCCGCCTCGATCTGGAGCATCACGCTGCTGCCGCAGGGCTTCCTGCCGGCGCAGGACAGCGCCCGCTCGCTGCTTGCGCTCGAGCTGCCGCCGGGCACTCAGCTCGCCTATACCGAAAAGGTCACCGAAGACATCGTCGCGCGCCTGCGCAAGCGGCCCGAGGTGAAGAGCATCTTCGTCGACGGCGGGCGCGTCCCGCCGGGCACCCAGGAAGTCCGGCGCGCCGCCCTGATCATCAACTACACGCCCAAGGACAGCCGCGACATCACTCAGCGCGAGCTCGAGTTCTCGATCAGCCAGGAGCTGGAGAACGTTCCCGACATCCGCTTCTGGTTCCTGGACGAGAACGGCTTGCGCGCGATCTCGCTGGTGGTGACCGGTGTCGATCCCAACATCGTCAACAACGTCGCGAGCGAGCTTGCGACGCAGATGAAGCGCATTCCCACCATCTCCAACGTGATCTCGGAAACCTCGCTGGAACGACCCGAGTTGCGCATCGAGCCGCGCGCCGATCTCGCCGCGCGGCTCGGCGTCTCGACCGAAAGCCTGTCGCAGACCATCCGCGTCGCCACCATCGGCGACGTCGGGCCTGCACTTGCCAAGTTCGACGTCGGCGACCGCCTGGTGCCGATCCGTGTTCAGCTCGAGGACGCCGCGCGCGGCAATCTGAAGACGCTCGAGCAGCTCCGCGTGCCGCTCGGCGAGCACGGCGAGAAGGGCGGCGTGCCGCTCTCGGTCATCGCCGACGTCAAGCTCGACCAGGGCCCCACCAGCATCAACCGCTACGACCGTGAGCGACAGGCGACCGTCGCGGCCGACCTCGTCGGCTCCGCCGCGCTCGGCGATGCCACCAAGAAGATCTACGAGCTGCCGGTGATGAAGAGCCTGCCGAAAGGCGTGAAAGTCTCACCCTCGGGCGACGCCGAAAGCCTCAACGAATTGTCTGACGGTTTTGCGACCGCGATCACGGCCGGCCTGATGATGGTCTATGCCGTGCTGGTGCTGCTGTTCGGCACCTTCCTGCAGCCGATCACCATCCTGTTCTCGCTGCCGCTCTCGATCGGCGGCGCGATCGCCGCCTTGCTCGTCACCGGCAAGCAGCTCACCACGCCGGTGTGGATCGGCATCCTGATGCTCATGGGCATCGTCACCAAGAACGCGATCATGCTGGTGGAATTCGCCATCGAATCCATTCACGCCGGCAAGCCGCGCGAAGAGGCCATGATCGATGCCGGCATGAAGCGCGCCCGTCCGATCGTGATGACCACGATCGCGATGGCCGCGGGCATGATGCCGAGCGCGCTCGCGGTCGGCGCCGGCGGCGAGTTCCGCTCACCGATGGCGCTCGCGGTGATCGGCGGCCTGATCTTCTCGACCATCCTGTCGCTGGTGTTCGTGCCCGCGATGTTCATGGTGATGGACGATTTCGGCGCCCTGATCTGGCGCTTCGGCAAGCGGCTGATCGTGCACAGCGAGGATGCGGAGGCTGCCGGCCACCACGGAGCAGCTCCGGCGGAAGCCACACCAGCGCCGAAGAATATCGCGCGCCCAGCGGCGGAGTAGAGTTAGCGGGAACGAAACTGGGTGCCATCACGATGCATATTCCGAATGGCAAGAAGGCTACTGTCGACATTCGGAAGCTCGAAGACTATTGCCTGAACCCCTCGCATTCGCGCGGTCGACACAAAGCGAGAGTTTTCCGCGACGCTCTCGATCTTCAGCGCGGTGATGCAACCTGGCTTCGCAGTGCGCTCCTCAATGCAGTCCTTTCTGGCGATGCGTCCCAGATTGCGACAGATCGCTGGGGCAGCCGCTGGCGCATGGATATCCTGCTTAGGCGACAACAGAAGCAGGCTGTGGTAAGAACCGCATGGATCATACGGACCGGCGACGACCGGCCGACATTCGTCACCTGTTGGGTGCTATGATGAGCGTAGCGAGCAAAAGAAAGCGGGCGCCGGCGACACTGGATGTCGTCGCTTTGCTGGCGAGCCTTCCAGAGCACCGCTTGGCGCGAGGAAACGTCGGCACGATCGTCGAAGAGCTTGACGACAAGACGGTGCTCGTCGAATTCAGCGATGATGACGGCCGATCATATGCTATAGCACCATGCCTGCGGTCAGAGCTGCTAACCCTGCACTATGTGCCGGAAGCAGCTTAACTACCTCCTACTCGTTCCGCGCGATCGCCGTCAGCTTGGTCATGTTCCGCAGCAATATCCGGCCGCGCTGGAGATCCAGGATCGCCTCCTTGCGCCAGGCCTGAAGCTGGCGGTTGACGCTTTCGCGGGCGGCGCCGACGAAGACGCCGAGCTGCTCCTGCGAGATGTGCACCTCGGAGCCGAAATCGGCGGCGAGCGCGCAGAGCCGCCGCGCCAGCCGCACCGGCAGCGGCTGCAGCATGGATTCCTCCATGCGCTCGCTCTGCCAGCGGATGCGCTGGCAGAGCAGCGCGATGATCTTGATCGCGACCTTCGGCTCGCGCTCGAGGAAGCCGAGGAAATCTTCGCGCCGCAGCACGAACAATTCGCTCGCCTCACCCGCGGTGGCATCGGCCGTGCGGCTCTGGCCGTCCAGCACCGCGACCTCGCCGAACAGGTCGCCCGGCCCCATGAAGTTCAGCGTCAGCCGGCTGCCGTCGGAGGCGCCGGTCTCGATGCGGACCTGGCCGCGGCGCACGCCGAACAGCGCGTTTCCGGGATCGCCCTTCTGAAACAACACCTCGCCGCTCCCCAGATGCTGGGTGTGGCAGAGATTGGACAGCCGCTGGAGTTCGTCCGCGCCGAGATCCGCGAACATCGCGTTCATCTTCAGGATGACCGCAAATTCGGCCTGCTTGCTCATTTCAATGTCCTCGTCAATTTACTCGTGAATGTCCTTGGCAAATCGCTTGGAACCATCAACATCAGGATCGCGTAAAACCGCGCCGGAGAAGTGTGTCATAAGTCACATAACTTTGCAGCACCCCCCGACTATTTTTGCGCGCTTGGAGCCGCTTCCCGTCCCGGGATAAACTGAGGCACAAAAGACGGGCGCAAAGGACAGTTAATCTGCCGGGTTCGCTGCCGATCGTCCGTCGTTGGGAAGTCGACATGAGAGCACTGAAATTCGTCGGCGCGGCTTTGGCTGTCGTCATCATCGCGATCGCGGTCCTGCTGGTGGTCGGAATCCCCTCCGGCTTCCTGACCTCGACGATTGCCGCGCGGGTCGAGAGGGCGACCGGTTATCGCCTGTCGATCGACGGCACCACCAAGATCAGCCTGTGGCCGACGCTGAACGTCACCCTGAACGACATCACGCTGCAAGACCCGAAGGACCGCAGCGGCATCACGCGCCTGACGGTCGACAGCGTGCAGGCCGACATGTCGCTCTCCAGCGTCTGGTCGGGCCGCCCTGAGATCAGCGAGTTCGTCGTCACCCATCCCGTGCTCTACCAGCCGTTGCTGCGTGAGCGCCTGCCGAATGCCGGCACCGCGTCGAAGCCGCTCGCGCTCGACACGAGCGGTGCGACCATCGACCGCGTCAAGGTCATCGACGGCGAGGTTGCATTCGCGCGTATACGCGATCGCGTCGAGGGCCGCATCAGTGCCATCAATGCCGATGCCGTCGTTGGCGGCGACCGCCGGGTCGACATCACCGGCACCGCGCGCGTCGGCGAGCACCCGACCAAGTTCGACATCAAGGCGTCCACGCCGACGGCGCCGGGCGACCGGCCGACGATTCCGGTCGACTTCGCCATCGACATGCCCGACGTGCTGAAATCCCAGCTCGCAGGTCACGCCGACATGCGGCTGAGCGGCGATGTCGTGATGATCAACGGCGTCAATGGCAAACTCGGCGACGGCGCCTTCAACGGCTGGGCTTCGGTCGACATCGCGAGCAAGCCGCTGGTCAAGGTCGATCTCGACTTCCAGCGGCTCGCGATTCCGCTGGCGAAATCGCCGGAAGGCACGGCCGGACAACCCTGGAGCAATGCGCCGATCGACGTCTCCGGGCTCAATTATGTCGACGCGCAAGTCAGGATCTCGGCGAACGAAGCCGTGATCGGCGATGCCAGCCTTTCGCCGCTCGCGCTCGATGCAAAACTCGCCGGCGGCGTGCTGAAGGCCAGCACCGCCAACCTCGGCGCCTATGGCGGCCAGGTCTCGGGCGAGGTGATCCTGGATGCGACCACCGGCGCGCCGAGCTTCGCCATGCATTCCGATCTCGTCGGCGTGCGCGCGCTGCCGCTGCTCCAGGGCCTTGCCGAATTCGACCGGATCGACGGCAAGCTGCAGGCCAAGCTCGCTTTGCGCAGCGCCGGCGCCAGCCAGCGCGCGCTGATGGCGAACATGCAGGGCACGGCCTTCGTCAATTTCCAGGACGGCGCGATCCGCGGCATCAACGTTGCGCAGATGATCCGCTCGCTGACCACGAGCACGCTGTCCGGCTGGCAAGAAAGCCAGGACCCCGGCCAGGAGCAGAGCACGGACTTGTCGCAGCTCTCGGCCTCCTTCCGCATCGACAAGGGCCAGGCGGTGACGACCGATCTCAATCTGATCGGACCGCTGGTGCGCGTGACCGGCGCCGGCACCATCGCCCTCGACACCAAGATGATGGGCTTTCGCGTCGAGCCCAAGCTCGTGATGACGACCGAGGGCCAGGGCCGCACGTCCGATCCGGTCGGCTTCGGCATTCCCGTGATGATCCAGGGCACCTGGTCGCAGCCGCGGATCTATCCTGACATGGCCGGCGTGCTGGATAATCCGGATGCCGCCTATGCCAAGCTGCGCGAGATGGGCAAGGGCCTGTTCGGCCCCGATGGCGCCGGGCTCGGCAATATCCTGGGCGGCCTCGGGCTCGGCGGCACCACCGCACCGGGCGGCGGCAATGCGACCGGCAATGCCAATCCGCAAGGTCAGCAGCCGGGACAGAACAATCTGCTCGGCGGCCCCTTGGGCGAAGCCATCGGCAATCTGATCCAGCAGGGGCTTTCCAGCGGTGCCGGGACCGGCACTGGCACCGGCCGCAGCCGCAGCCTGCCGGCGACGCCATCCACGCCGGCCCCACAGGCCTCGCCTTCCGCTCCCGCCCTGGAGGATCCGCCCGTCGCGCAGCAGGATAGTCAGCCAATGAACGACGTGCTGCGGCAACTCTTTAATCGATGAGGGGCGGACCAACGCGCAGGCTGCGGCAATTCATCCGCTTTTCCACCTGCCCCTTTGCCACCGCTTCTGACGTCCATAGCGGGTAACCACAACGGCGGCTCGGCCGGCCCCTTGGCAATCCCCTGACCCAAATTGTGGTAGAACGGCGCGAAAGGGCCGGTACGGCCGGTAGCGCGCGGCGGCAATGGCGGCGCGAGAGGATCGGGATGGCAGGAGCGAACGACAAGACACGGTTTCTGCGCGAGGGCCTGTTCGCCAAATATGTCGTCTCCCTCGTCGGCCTCGTCGTGTTCGTGCTCGCCGTCAACGGCGCGATGGAGACCTGGATCTCCTACCGCGCCACCCGGACGTCGCTGACCAACGGGCTGGAGGACAAGGCGCAAGGCGCCGCGCGGCGGATCGAGCAATCGATCTCGGAGCTCGAACGCCAGATCAGCTGGGTGACGCGGGCGAGCCAGGACACGCTCGAAAAGCGCCGTGCCGATTACGCCTCGCTCCTGCATCAGGTCGCGGTCGTCAACCAGCTGTTCCAGCTCAACGGCGACGGCCGCGAGGTGCTGCGCGTCTCGCGCCAGTCGACCACGACCGGCAGCAATGCCGACCTCTCCCGCGACATGCGCTTCACCGACACCGTCGCCCGCGGCGTCAGCTACGCGCCGGCCTGGTTCGCCGACCGGACCCCGTTGATGTCGATCTCGGTGGCGCATTCCGGCTTCAACGCCGGCGTCACGGTCGCCGAGATCGATCTCAGCTTCCTCTCCGACTTCCTGTCCGACGCCCAGGTCGGCAAGGCCGCGTTCGCCTATGTGGTCGATCCGCGGGGCCGCGTGCTGGCGACGTCCTCGAAAGGGCCCGATGTCGGCAAGGACCTGTCGAAGCTGCCGCAGGTCGCGGCCGCGATTGCGCCCGGCCGCGAGCCCGACACGTCGGGCACCGATTTCAACGGCCATGCGGTGATGAGCGCCGCAAGCACGGTGCCGAAGCTCGGCTGGAGCGTGCTGTTCGAGCAGCCGACCACGCAGGCCCTGATGCCGATCCGCGACCAGCTGGTGCGCATCGCGCTGCTGATCGGCATGGGGCTGCTGGTCGCGATCCTCGCCGGCACGCTGCTCGCCCGCCGCATGATCATCCCGATCACGGCGCTGCGCGACGGCGCGCACAAGCTCGGCGAGGGCGATTTCAGCCACCGCATCGACGTCCACACCTCCGACGAGCTGGAAGACCTCGCCGGCCAGTTCAATCGCATGGCCGATCAGATCCAGGAGACCTATTCGAACCTGGAGACCAAGGTCGAGGAGCGCACCCGCGATCTCGCGCAGTCGATCCACGAGCTCAAGGTGCTGGAAGAGGTCGGCCGCGCGGTCGCCTCCTCGCTCGATCTCAATGCCGTGCTGCCGACGATCGCGGCCCGCGCCATCGAGATCACCCATGCCGATGCCGTGCTGATCTACGGCTATGACGCGGACAAGCGCCGCTTCAACCTGGTCGAGGCGGGCGGCATCGACAAATCGGCCGAGGGCGCGCATGTCACCATCGACGAAGGCGAGAACATCCTGAGCGATTCGGCCGGGAGCGGCGCGCCGATCGCGCTGGCCGATCTCGACGATGCCACCGAGCAGCCGCTGCGCGACGCCGCGATCAATGCCGGCTTCCACGCGGTGCTGGTGGTGCCGCTGGTCGACCAGCAGGGCACGCTCGGCTCGCTGGTGGTGCTGCGCCGTGCCAGCGGCGCATTCGCCCCCAGCATCATCGGCCTGATGCGCACCTTCGCCAACCAGGCGGTGCTGGCGATGCGCAATGCGCGGCTGTTCACCGAGGTCGACCACAAGAGCCACGCGCTGGAGACGGCGAACGAGACCGTGCGCGCCCAGGCCGACAAGCTGCGCGAGCAGACCGAGCAGCTCAAGGACTGGAACAAGTCGCTGGAGGCGCGCGTCAAGACCCAGCTCGGCGAGATCGAGCGCATCCGCAAGCTCGAGCGTTTCCTGGCGCCGCAGGTCGCACAGCTGATCGCCTCCTCCGACAGCCCCGAGGGGCTGCTCACCAGCCAACGCCGCGAGGTGACCGTGGTGTTCTGCGATTTGCGCGGCTTCACCGCGTTCACGGAAGCGACCGAGCCGGAAGAGGCGATGAACGTGCTGCGCGAATATCACGCAGCGCTCGGCAAGCTGATCTTCAAATATGAGGGCACGCTCGACAAATATGCCGGCGACGGCGTGATGATCCTGTTCAACGCGCCGATCCAATTCGAGGACCACATCCAGCGCGCGGTGAAGATGGCGGTGGAGATGCGCGACACCATCGGCCCGCTGACCGAGCGCTGGCGCAACCGCGGACATAGCCTCGGGTTCGGCATCGGCATTGCGCTCGGCTATGCGACGCTGGGCCAGGTCGGCTTCGAGCAGCGGCTGGAATATGCCGCGATCGGCAGCGTCACCAACCTCGCCTCCCGCCTCTGCGGCGAGGCCAAGCCCAACCAGATCGTGGTGAGCCGCCGCGTCTACGGCATGGTCGAGCCCTGGGTCGAAGCCCGCGCCCTCGACGATCTCCAGCTCAAGGGCTTCAATCACCCCGTGCTCGCGATGGAGATCCTGTCCTGGCGCGACGAGGTCGAGAACGTGGTGGATGCCGCGGCGGCGCGGCGGCGAGGCTGAGCGGCCAAACAAAAAGTGCGAAAACAACCCCATGCACAGTAGCCGGGGGCTTTGGGATCAATGACTTACGCGAATCTCGCGCGGGTGCTGGCGTGATTTGACATGATCGGGCGCTCAGGCTGATTTCGCGACGTTACGAAAGCGCTCCAGAGACGCCCTGATCGCGCAGGACATGCGTAAAATTCCAGATCTTGGCGACGTGAGTCTGGGCGTTCACGGTGCGCTCCCGAGAAACGGATTGACGATGGTGAGCCCGCCGATGCTGCGGCCGTGTTGCAGGTCTTCGCTGTAGAGCGTGTCGCAGCCGGCCTCGACCGCCGCAGCGACGATCAGCGCGTCATAAAAGGCAAGGGTGTGACCGCTGGCAAGCGCAAGCGCCGCGGCGTGCGTGTGTGATGTCAGCGGCAAGATGTCGGGAAAGCGAAAGCGGAGGGACTGCACAGCTGCCTCGATCATTGGCCAATCCTGCTTCTGCTTCTTACGCAACACGTTGGTGAACTCGTTCAGCACCTGCGCGCTGATGGCACCACCGCCAGCAATCGTGTTCAGCGCCCGCTGGCGCTTTGTGTCGGTCGAATAGGCGTAGATCAGAATATTGCTGTCGAAGAAGGCACTCACCGCTCGTTCGCCTCATCGCGATCGAACTTGTAGCCTTCGGGCAGGGGAAACTGGAACTGCTCCACCTGCCTGAGAAATTCCGCTCGCTTGTCGATCTTCTCTACTGCGAGCCGGCCCTTCGAGGCCTCCACCACGTTGAGCTCGTCGCCGGGCGAAAGATTCAGGGCCTCGACAAGCGCCTTGGGCAGGCGAACCGCCAAGCTATTTCCCCATTTGGAAACCAGCACGGAACCCTCCATGATATACATCATCTAATGTATATCATAAAACGGATATCATTTCTCCTCAAGAGGCCTGCAGCCGATGCCTTCTTGGGAGGCGCACCGGCGAAGCCGAGGATCTCGCGCAATTCACCCTCCCACGAACCATATCCCGCCTCCCTGCGACCAATCCTCGCTTCGCGAAAATCCGGATGGAGACGATCTGTGGCGTTTGCCTTGCCTTCGCGTGCTTATGATTTGCAGATGCTGGACCGTCCCGCTGACCGCGCGCGCGATCATGGTTGGGTCTATGGGCTGCCGCCGGGCATCACATCCGAACAATGGCCGCTCGATCCGGTCAGCGGCTATCCGCTGATGCACGGTTTCACGCTTCTGCTGCCGGAGGATTATCGCGTGCATGGCGAAGACATCGCCGCGGTGTCGTTCTTTGCCACCGCGCCCGATCACAATGACGGCGGCGCGCCCGACGACCCAGAAATCCGCGAGGCCGTGCTGACGCTACCAGCGCATCCGCGGCTGTCGCGGATGACCGACATCCTCGACTATGAATATGCCGCGCTGCTGCTCACCAAGGCCGAATATGACGGCGCGTTCGCGACGCCGCCGGCGCCGCTGGCGCTTGCGACGGCCGAGCGGCCGCGCTGGCTCGACGTTGGTGGCGCCAGCGCCTTCTTCGAGGCCGCGCCGCCATACGGGCAGAAGATGTTCGCCAGCGCTCCGCGCGCTGCTCTCATTGAAAATCGCGCGATTGCCTTGACGCCGCGTGCGAGCGATCCGAACGCCGGCAAGGGCCCGCAGGACGAGCACACACGCGAGAAGGCGCCGACCGGCTATCAGCCTTACTACTATTACGTCGGCGGCGTGCCGGGCCGCGACAATTTCCGCCTGCACGACTGGAGCAAGGACCACGCCCACAATCACCTCGGCGGCACCATGCGGCCGTGCCAGGCGGTGCCGGAGATGAGCCCGTTCTACATCGAGTTCGAAGAATATTTCGGCGGCTATAATTTTGGCGGCGGCAATGCGCAGCTCGACTTCAGGGACATGAAGTTCGACTGGGCGTGCGGGTGATCACGCCCCCCGTTTCGGTCCGATCGCCTCGAAGCCGGCCTTCTGCTCGTCGCTCAGATCGGCCTCGAAGTCGTCGAGCGCATCGCTGATGCCGCCGACCGCTTGCAGCATCGTCTCAAGTCGCGCCTTCACGGCGGCGAGGCGGGCCTGCGGTGTCGCGGCGGCTTCCGCCGGGCAGGCGCTCAGCGTCTCCATGGTGCGCAGCGTGGTGTCCTGGAGCACCTCAAAGCGGGCGCGGGCGGTCTCGTCGAGCTTGAGCGTGGAAGCAATCTCGGCAGCGGGCCATTGCTGGCTGCACCAGCTGCTCATATTGGCGCTGCGCCTTTTCGTCATAGCGGGGATCGTAGCCCGGCTTGCACGCGGCGGCCGCCTGCGCGTCCTTCGGCTGAGCCGCGGCAAGCGCGGCGCGACGCTCATTGCCGAGCGCATTGAGTTCTGGCTTTCTGGTCGTCATTGAGAAGCCCGACGAATTTCGCAAGCGGCGGCGCGACCGCGTCAATTGCCTTGATCATGGCCTCAAGCCGCTCGCGCATCAGGCCGAGGCGCTCGGCGGCGGTGTCCGGGGCCTGCGCCGGGCAGGCGGCCCGGATGGTGTCGCGCGCAGCATTCCAGGTGGATGCGAGCTCGTCGAGCGCGGTGCGCTGCGATTTGTTCGGCGCTACGGCGGCAGTGATGCGTTCGACGGGCAGACCGCCGGTGTCGCTGGCTTCGCAAAGAGTCTCCGCGGACGGGGTGCGCCGCGCGCGCCGGCCTTGCGGTGCAGTGTAGGCGGCAAGCTCCGTGGCGGCATAAGGCGTGAAGATCGCGGCATAGATGTCGCCATAGCCATAGAGCGAGAGGCTGGTGGTGTCGCCAAAGAAGATCGCGGTGGTGAGATCGTCATGCGCGAACGGCCAGAACACCGGGCCGACCCAGCCATAGCTGCCATCGGGGTGGCGCCACCAGCCCTGCGGGCGGCGACCGCCCTGCCAGCCCGACAGCGCGGCCTGCGCGGTGAGCGCCGCACGCAGGACGTAAGGGTTGGCCGGCTGGCCGCGCTCGCCGCCGCGGGGATCCTGCGACCTCAGCGCGGCCGAGCGGTAGCGGCCACCGCGCACCGCCATGCGGGCATGGCGCAAGCGCGACAGGCCGATCATGTGGCCGACGGCAAAACGTGCAACGCCGAGCGGACCGCCGCGCAATCCGAACTGGGCCTCGGCCTTGCCAGGCAGCAGCACGGCCCCAAACATGAGAGCAGCGCCCGCCACCGCCAGTCCCATGCGTCCGGACATGAAAACTGACCTGACCACCTCGGCCTCCTCCCAACGCCAAGCGCGCACTGCGTCGCATCACAATGACGCGCGGGGGAACCGATTGTTCCGGAACCACAGAGGGCAAAGCGTCGCGGGCAACTGCTTATCTCTCCCGCTTTTGGCGAGAGGGAGAGGAAAGACCGTGCCCGTCACTGCGCCTTTGGCGGCATCACGAAGGTCTGGCCGGGATAGATCAAATTGGGATTGTGGATCTTGTTGCGGTTGGCGTTGAAGATCACGGCGTAGCGGGCGCCGTCACCATAGGCGAGCTTGCTGAGCGCCCACAGGCTGTCGCCGCGGGAGATCACACGGCTGCCACCCGCTTCCGCAGGTGTGCCACTGAGTGCGTCCGCCGGGGAAGCCGATGCGACCGCGGTCGACGCTGCCCGGGCCATCACCTTCGGCTTCGGTGCGCCCGTCAATCTGGGCCGAGCCGTGGGCCTGTCGGGCGCTGAGGCCAGGTGTGGCGATGCCGAGGGCAAGGAGGCCACGACTTCAGGCTTGTCGTCAGGCTTCTCGGCCTGTTTCGCCTCTTGTTTCGCTTCTTGCCGCACGGCGGGTGCCGGCGGCGGCGCGGCCTCGGCAATGGTCACCGGCATGCTGCGGCTGGATTGCGTGACGGTCCCGTCGGTCGATTTCGCCCGCAAGGTCAGCTCATAGGAACCGGCGGGAAGCTGCAGCGGGGTCATCACGAACTGGCCCGACGCATCGGCCGTGACGGTGTCGAGCGGCTTGCCGTCGCGCAGCAGCTCCACCTTCGCACCCGGCGTGGCCTGGCCGGCGATCACCGCCGCCTCGCCATGATCGTCGATGCGCGCGACGTCAAAACGCGGACCCGCATCCGCCGCTGCCGGCGGCGGCTTGACCGGCGCGAGGTCGGCCAGCGCCGTGACCTGCTTCTGCGTCTCGGCCAGCGCGCCCGCCTTCGGCTCGGGCGCCGGCGACGGCGATGCGGCTGGGGCCGGCGGCGCGTTGGCGGCAAGCTTTTGCTCTTCCGGCTTGGGTTCCGGCTTCAGCGCGGGCTTGGCTTCGGCCTTGGGTTCGACTTTGGCTTCGGCCTTGGCCTCCGGCTTGGCGCCGACGGCGACTTCGGTCTTCGCCTCGCCCGGCAGCAGGCGGCGCAGTTCGGTGGGGCCGATCACCAGCACGGTGCCGCCCACCGCGAGCAGACAGAAGGCAATGAAGGCCTTGGATGCGGTGATCATCGGAAATGAACCTTGGGACGCAAATCAGCCGAGGGCCGCAAATTGCGCCGTTTTCGCTGCGGCAGCAAGACGATCGTTGGGATGATGCGCAGCCGCGCCCGAGATGAACCGGCAGGGCCCCGTCGGCGTCAAATCAACGAGACCGCATTGCGCCCAATTTTTTTAAGGATTTTCCCCGTGAACGCATTTTGCCGCCCTGCACCATGGCTGGCGCTCGCCCTGACGCTGGCCGCCTCGCCTGCGCTTGCTGCCTCCGGCCCGCCGCCGGGCTTCGTCCTCACCGACGATGAACATCTCGGCTTCACCTCGCCCGACAAGGCCACCAAGCTCGAGCAGTACATGAAGGACGGCGAGGATTTCGACGTCAAATGGCAGGTGTGGGCGCGACACGGCGAAGGGATGACCGAACTGAAGCCCGAGCAGGGCTATCCGGCCGGCTTCCGTTTCACGAGCGATTCGCAATGGCTGGTGCGGATGCAGAAGACCGGCTCCGGCGAGCAGGACCTCTTTCTCTACCATGTCGAGAAGGGCGCCTTCGTCAGCGCGACGAAGCATTCGCTGAGCGATCTCGCCTGGGCCTATTTCCACAGCCGGCCGGACACGCGGAAGATGAAGCTCGACTACCACATCTCGGCCAATCTCGTGAAAGGCACGGAAGAGGCCTATCGCGGTCTCGGCGTGACATGGCCCGACAACCGTTACCTCGTGATCTCGCTGTCGGGCGAAATGGACAAGCATCCGAAGAACGTCGCCATGAAGGGCCTCGCCGACTGGCGCTGCCGCTATGATCTCAAGACCGGGACCTTCGACGTGCCGGCGATGTTCGCCAAGGCGAATGCGGAAGCCCTGAAGTGGGAGATCCGGCGGTGACGCCGGGGAACAACCCCCTGATTCCGTTCCGATTCATATTTTCGTAACCCTTGCTGGTAACGCGGTCTTGTCGGTTTTGCTGCATCTTGCGTCCCACGGGAGGACTGGATGGGCACATCGATCCGATGGACCGCGCGGATGCGCGTGTTGCTGCGCCGCTGGCGCGGGGCACCGCTGACATGGCTGATCGTCGGCGGCTTCGTGCTGATGGCCGCAACCGCCATCGGCACCGCGCTCACCGTCGACCGCTTCCGGCAGAACGCGATCGAGAGCGGCCGCGACAGCCTGGAGAGCTCCGTCCGGCTGCTGGCGCGGCATTTCGACCGCGAGTTCGAGGACTTTGCGGTGCTCCAGAAGAGCATCATCGCCGAGCTCGAAAGCCGCGGCATCGAATCCGCCGAGGTGTTCCGCAGCGAGATGGGCACACTCGCCATGCACGAGGTGCTGCGCGCAAAGGCCAGCGGCTGGTCCGACGTCGCGGGCGCCAATGTGTTCGATTCCAAGGGCGTGCTGATCAACTCGTCGCGGCGCTGGCCGGTCGCCGAGATCTCGGTGGCCGACCGCGGCTACTTCAATCGCCTCAAGAACGATCCGGCCGCGCAGGAAGAGATCGAGGTCGTACAGGGCCGGCTCGGCAACGGACCGGCGATCGTGTTCGCCCGGCGCGTCTCCGGCCCGCACGGCGAATTCCTTGGGCTCGTCTCGCGCGCGATCGCGCCGGAGCAGCTCGAATCCTTCTTCGCCTCGACTGGGCTGGGCGAAGAATCCTCGATCGCGATGCATCACCAGAACGGCCAGCTGCTCGCGCGCATCCCGCGTGTCGACGCGATGATCGGGCAGAACTACCGCAAGGGCACGCCCGAGCAGATGGCGGTGTTCGAGCGCACCTTCGTCACCACGAAGCTCGCAAGCCCGATCGACGGCAAGGACCGCATCGTCGCCTCGCGCCTCCTCACCGGCGAGCCGTTGGTGGTGGTTGCGACCAAGTCGATGGATGCGACGCTCGCCACCTGGCGCACGCAGACGAAGTTCTTCGTCACGGTGGCCGTGGTGTCGATCGGCCTGCTCGTGCTCACGCTCTATCTGATCTTCCGTCAGGTGACGCACCGGCTCTCGCTGGAGAAGCAGCGGCTCGACACCGCCATGAACACCATGACGCAGGGCCTCCTGATGTTCGATCAGGACGAGCGGCTGATCGTCTGCAACCGCCGCTATATCGAGATGTATGCCCTGTCGAGCGAGGTGGTGAAGCCCGGCGCCCATTTCCGCGAGGTGATCCAGCATCGCCACGACACCGGCTCGTTCGACGGCGACGTCTCGTCCTATTGCGACGACATCCTGAACAATGTCGGGCGCATCCAGAGCACCATCGTCGAGACCGCCGACGGCCGGCTGATCGAGATCAAGAACCAGCCGGGCGCGGCCGGCGGCTGGCTCGCGACCCATGACGACGTCACCGCGCGCATCCGCGCCGAGGAGCGTATCGCCCATATGGCGCATTACGACGCGCTGACCGACCTGCCCAACCGCGTGCTGATGCGCGGGCATCTGGAGCGCCGCGTCGCCGAGCTTGCCCAAGGCAAGCCGTTCGCGATCCTCTATATCGACGTCGACGAGTTCAAGGGCGTCAACGATTCGCTAGGACACGAGGTCGGCGACGAGCTGCTGCGCCAGGTCGCGAACCGCCTGCGCGCCTGCGTCAGCGGCAACGACATGGTGGCACGGCTCGGTGGCGACGAATTCGCCATCATCAAGGCCGGCACCCACGATGAGGCCCAGCTGACCACGCTTGCGGAAACGATCTTGAATGCCCTGCGCACACCCGTGAATTGCAAGGGCCAGGAGATTCCGACCGATGCCAGCATCGGCATCGCGATCGCGCCCGACCATGGCGATAATATCGACGACCTGCTCAAGCGCGCCGATCTTGCGATGTACGCCGCGAAGTCGGAAGGGCGTCGCACCTTCCGCGTCTTCTCACCCGAATACGACGCCAAGGCGAAGGCGCGCCGGCAGCTCGAGCTCGATCTGCGGCAGGCGCTCGCGCGCGGCGAGTTCGAGGTGCACTACCAGCCGCTGGTCGACCTCGCGGCCAATGTCGTCACCGGCTGCGAGGCGCTGCTGCGCTGGCGCCACCCCGAGCGCGGCATGGTTTCGCCCGCGGACTTCATCCCGGTTGCCGAAGAGACCGGCCTCATCGGCGAGATCGGCGAATGGGTGCTGAAGCAGGCCAGTACCGAAGCCGCGAGCTGGCCCGGCCAGATCCACGTTGCGGTGAACGTCTCGCCGGTGCAGTTCCGGTCGCGGACGCTGGCGCTCAAGGTCGCCGCCGCGCTCGCGGAGTCGGGGCTGGCGCCGGAACGGCTCGAGCTCGAGATCACCGAGACCGTGCTCATTCGCGACGACGAGGAGGCGCTGACCGTCCTCCAGCAGCTGCGCGAGCTCGGCGTACGCATCGCGCTCGACGATTTCGGCACCGGCTATTCGTCGCTGAGCTATCTGCACCGCTTCCCCTTCGACAAGATCAAGATCGACCGCAGCTTCATCAGCGACATCGGCGAACCCGAGGATTCCTCGCCGATCGTGCAGGCCGTGGTGCACATGGCTGCCGCCCGCCGCATGGCGACGACCGCCGAAGGCGTCGAGACCGAGGCCCAGCGCGAGGTGCTGCGCCAGCTCGGATGCAGCCAGATGCAGGGCTGGCTGTTCAGCCCGGCGGTACCTGCGGCGAAACTGAAGCAGCTCTTGTCGGCGCAGGCCGCGGCGGCTTGAGCCGCGCGCTCATGACTGCCGCTCGATCCGCGGTGTCCGTGACGATCGGCACCGAAGCGCTCGTGATGCGGCTGAACTGATGGCACGCGACCGAACGCGGAACGTTCGCTCGCGACATCCGTGCGACCGCCTCTCACGCCTTTTGTCATAAAACGTTTCCCTCCCCCTCCGCCCATCGTGCGTTCGCGAAACCCCGCGCCTGCTTGGAGCAGGATCGGACAAAGCCTGACCGCTTCAGGCAATACGCTGGGCCCTCGCAGCCATAGAAGGCGCGCCGTCCGTACAAATACGGGCGACTGATTTGAAGCTCGACTGATCAGGAGGCGCGACAATGACCGGAAACACTGCTCCCATGCGCGATCCCTCGCAGCAGGGCTTGCCACCCGCGCCTGGCGCACAGGGGGAGGACAGCTCGCATTCCGACCGGCGCGTCGCCGGTGCGGAGATGGCGCGCGTGCTCAGGACCGAACCGTTTCGCATGGCGCTGGATGCCTCCGGCGCCGGCATCGCGCACTGGAAGCACGATCCGCTGCACGACGTCGTCGAACCCATGAGCCACCACGTGATCATGGCCTACAACGGCGTGATGCAGCGCATGGAGCGGCGCTCGGGACGATCGGTCGCGATCGGGACGTTTCGTCCGGGGGTCCTGATCATCATTCCGGAAGGATCGAGCTCCAGGTGGGACATTCCGAAACCCGTCGACGTGGTTCAGCTCTATCTTCCCGATGCGACGCTGAAGCGCATTGCCGACGAGGCCGGGACCACCGGACCGGCCGACCTGCTGGAGCGAACGGCGCATCCCGATCCCATCACGTCCCGACTGCTGCTGAGCGCAGCGGACGCGCTGGAGGGCCATGGCGCGCTGGATAATCTGTTCCGGCATCAGCTGACGGATCTTCTGGCCACGCGCGTCCTGGCGGCCCATTCGGGCTCGCCGACCACATTGCAGCCGACCATGGGCGGGCTGTCGCCGAAGGTCCTGCTCCGTGCGATCGAACGATTGCGGTCCGACAGCGATGCAGACGTCTCGCTCGATGCGCTGGCGTCCGATGCGGGTCTGTCGCGCTTTCACTTCTGCCGTGCCTTCAAGGAAAGCACCGGGCTGTCGCCGCATGCCTGGCTGCGCCAGCACCGCCTCGAGCAGGCCATGACGATGCTGCGCGACAGTGACGATGCGGTGGTCTCGATCGCAGCCGCGCTTGGCTATTCCTCGCAGACGGCATTCGCGGCTGCCTTCAGGAAGCTGACCGGGGAGAGCCCGAGCGACTGGCGCAGGCGCCAGCGTTAGCAGCAATCGCGCTGTAACCACGGCAATCGCTCTGGCGCAGCGGCAGATCCGATCCGCTAAACCATCACCATGCCCGGACCAATCGACGGAGACCGAAGATGACCTGGAAAAAGATGACCTGGAAAAACTTCATCAGCCGGCGGGTGATCGCCTCGCGCCGCCGAGGTCTTGCGACCGCAACCTTGTACGGACTCTCGCTGGCCGTTCGCTTCACGTCCGCGACGGGCGAGGAGGTGGAGATTCCCGCTCAGGCCCTGCACCCAGCCTACCCGCTGATGTCGATCATGACCCGGGATGGCTCCGGCCTTCCCTACCAGGACTGGGGCCCGAGCGCGGCTCAGTCGGTTATTTTTCGCCAAGCCTGGCCTCCGAATTCGACGCTGTCGCGCTGCGTAGCGCCTTAAGACCAGCGTTTCACATCATCTCTTCTCATCTCTTCGTGCCATCGCCAGACGCTGCCCTGAGCGGAGCAGCGACGGCCCGCGCGCGGACTTTCGAAACTGCTTACCAAGGAGCAAACTCATGCGATTAGTCATTATCGGCGCCGGCTTCGCCGGCATGTACGCCGCCCTTTCCGCAGCCCGCCTGCGCGAGATCCAGGGCGTCTCGCCGGAGGCGCTCGAGATCGCGCTTGTGGCCCCCGAGCCGACGCTCGTGGTTCGCCCGCGGCTCTACGAACCGAAGCCCGAGACCCTGACGGCGCCCCTGCGCGACGTGCTCGAGGCCATCGACGTCACCTATGTGCAGGGCATCGCCGAGACGGTCGACGCCAAATCCTGCATGGTAAAGATCGCCACCGCGAAGGGCACGAAGAAGACGCTGTCTTACGACCGTCTCGTCGTGACCACCGGCAGCCGGCTGTTCCGTCCGAACATTCCAGGTCTTGCCGAGCATGGCTTCAGCGTCGATTCGCTCGACGACGCCATCGCGCTCGACAAGCACCTGCATGGCCTCGCCAAGCGGCCGGCCACGAACGGGCGCGACACGGTCGTCGTCGCCGGCGGCGGCTTCACCGGCATCGAGGCCGCCACCGAAATGCCGGCACGGCTGCGCGACATCCTCGGTACCAATGCGAAGTCCCGCGTCATCATCGTCGAGCGCAACAATGCGATCGCGCCCGACATGGGCGCAGGCCCTCGCCCCGTCATCGAGGACGCCCTTCACAAGCTCGGTGTTCAAACCCGGCTCGGTGCCGGCGTCGCCTCGCTCGACGGGTCCGGCGTCACCCTGTCCAGCGGCGAACACATCGAGACCGAGACGGTGATCTGGGCGGCCGGCATTCGTGCCGCGCCTTTGGCCGCGCAGATCCCCGCCGAGCGCGACAGTTTCGGCCGCTTGCTGGTCGACCGCTGCTTGCAGGTGCCAGGCGTCCAGGGCGTGTTCGCGGCCGGCGATGCGGCGCGTGCCGCCTGCGACGACGAGGGCAATTACGCGCTGATGTCATGCCAGCACGCCACGCGGATGGGCGCCTTCGCCGGCAACAATGCGGCCGCGGAGCTACTGGGCCTGCCGACCAGGCCTTATCACCAGAAGGCCTATGTCACCTGCCTCGATCTCGGCGAAGCCGGCGCACTGTTCACGCGCGGCTGGGAGCGCAACGTGGAGATCGTCGGTGAGGTCGCCAAGAAGACGAAACGGGAGATCAACACCGTCTGGATCTACCCGCCGCGCGCCGAACGTGCCGTCGCGCTGGCCTCGGCCGATCCGGAGCGCGTGACTGACCTCTAGAGCATGATCCGGAAAAGTGTGGAGCGGTTTTCCGAAAAGATCATGCTCGAACAATAACCTAAAGCGCGATGACGATTCATCCCGATCTCATCGCGCTTTAGGCACTCACACGACATCGGCCACGCACCCACGCGCGAGCGCACGGCGGTCTCGGTCGATCGTGGCTGGACCTGCGCTGTCAGCGAAGAAGGAGATCGAACATGAAAAGTGAAAATGTCGTCATCGTGACGGGAGGCAGCTCGGGCATCGGGCGCGCGGCGGCACTGCGTTTCGCCAGACAAGGCGACAAGGTGCTCGTGACCGGCCGCCGTCCCGGCCCTATCGAAGAAACAGTTGCCGAGCACGCAAACATTGCCGGCCTGGTTGCCGATGTCGCCTCCGCCGAAGATGCCAGGCGCACAATTGCCAAGGCGGTCGATACCTGGGGCAAGGTCGATGCCCTGGTGAACAACGCAGGCGCAGGCGCAATTCTTCCGCTGGCCGACGCGACGGCCGATCGGATCATGGACATCTTCTCCGTGAATGTGATCGGCCCAAGTCTGCTCGCCGCTGCTGCTCTGCCTCACCTCAAGGCAACACAGGGCACCATCATCAATGTCTCGAGCACTTTCGGCCACAAGCCGGCGGGCGCCCTGTCCCATTACGCAGCCAGCAAGGCGGCATTGGAGCACTTGACTCGCTGCTGGGCGCTGGAGCTCGCACCGGTCGGTATACGCGTGAACGCGGTCGCTGCGGGGCCCACGGAATCTGGCGCTCTGACTGGCATGATGGGGCTGTCCCTGGAGCAGGCTGCGGCAATCAAAGAGCAGGAGCGCGCGCGCATACCGCTCGGGCGGCGCGGCGTTCCGGACGATGTCGCAGAATGGATCGTCCGGCTTGCCGGCCCCACTTCAGAATGGGTGACGGGCCAAGTGGTCGCGATCGATGGCGGCTTGGGACTGGCATAGCTGCGCGCATGCGTTGGCAGCAATCACTCTATAGCGACGGCAATCGCTCTGGGGCACTCGCACGTCGCGTTCGATAAATCATCACGGGACAGCACCAGCAATGAGCGCGCTGCCCACGGAAGACGCGCGGTCTTTTCCCGAACTGAACGTCAAGACAGAGCGCAGGAGCTTTCAACAATGAATCAGACGATCCGCAACACCCAGGAGAAGACGAACATGAACTTGCACGACACTGCACACCTCGGCAGAGGCCCCGAAGAGCTGGTCCCATCGCGCTACGCGCTGCGGATTGGCGAGATCGACGTGCTGGTGATCAGCGATGGGGTGCTGACGCTGCCAGGTGCGATGCTGGCCCACAACGCCGACCCGGCCGTCCGCGCGGCCTGGCTGAAGGACATGTTCCTGCCGCCGGATGCTTTCGATTGGGCGCTGAACGTGGTCGTGGTGCGCAGCGGCGGCCAGACCATCCTCGTCGACGCTGGACGAGGGTCCGACCCCGACTTGCACCTGCCGCGGGCCGGGCAGTTGAGCAAGCGACTGGAAGCCGCCGGCATCGATCTTGGGTCCGTGACCGACGTGGTGCTGACACACATGCACATGGACCACATTGGCGGCCTGCTCGTCGACGAAGTCAGGGACCGGTTGCGCCCGGACCTGCGCATCCACGTTGCAGCCGCCGAGGTCAAGTTCTGGGAGGCGCCCGATTTCTCCCACGTCGCGATGCCGCCGGGATTTCCGGATGCGCTGCGGGCGACCGCCAAGCGGTTCGCGAAAGAGTACCATAACCAGCTGCGCACCTTCGAGGACGAGCACGAGGTGGCGCCGGGAGTGGTGGTCACGCGCACCGGCGGCCACACCCCCGGGCACAGCGTGGTCCGCCTGGCATCCGGCGGCGAGCGGCTTACATTCGCCGGCGATGCCGTGTTCACCGTCGGATTCGATCACCCCGAGTGGCACAACGGCTTCGAGCACGATCCCGAAGAGGCGGCCCGCGTTCGTGTCCGTCTCCTGCGGGAGCTGGCGGCGAATGGAGAACTCCTCGTCGCCACTCACATGCCGTTCCCATCGGTCGGCCGGGTGGCGGTCGACGGCGATCACTTTCGCTGGGTGCCGGCGTTCTGGGACTACTGACCGCTAGAAGCATGATCCGAACCTGACGGGCCGCGTTAGCGCAAAGTCTGCCGCCGTTTAAGGATCATGCTCAGCGCGAACCGAAGCGCGATGACGATCACCCGATCTCATCGCGCTTTGCCGCGTGGCGTTTACATCATGCCTTTTGCGGCACGCACTTCGGCGATCTCGGCGTCGGGATGGCTGACGATGGTCGCAAACATGATGCCGCTGATGATCAGCGACCAGGCGGTGTCCCAATAGATCCAAAACACGTGCCAGCCTCCGTTTCGATCTCCTCCGCCCGCAGGATCAGGGTAACGGCAAGGCGAGGCTGCCGTTCCCGGCGCGCATGCGGGGCTATTCTTGTTTGGTCGGCGGGGAGCTGCGACCGGTTTGACCGGTGTGGCGCTTTGCCACGACGTCCTCGTCGCGCTCGCCCTGATGCGGATGCGGCGGCAGCTTGGGCTGGCCTTGCTGACCGCCATGCTTGCCGCCCATGTCGGGCTTGCCTTCGAGGTCGTTTTCACGGGGCATGATGCTTCAATGCGCTGGCGCGGCATTGGTTCGCACTGTGAACGAGGTCATAGGATCGCCGCGGTTTGCGGTGCACGATCGTTGGCCGAAGCATCGAGATTCGACCGGCGGATTAGGCCTGATGCGGAAACGACTGATCGCCTGGACCATCCTGACCTGCGGGCTGCTTGCGGTCACCGTATGGACCGTGCTCGGTCCGCCCGGCCAACCGCCCGGCCCGCATTTGCCCTCCCGCAGCGTGACGGCGGCGGTGCGGTAGCCTCCGAGCGCGACCGATACAATTTCGGCATCGATCGATCCCAACTGGAATTTGGTGCGACGGCGCGCCTCCCGCTATCCTCGACGGCAAAACGACAATGCCGCACCGGCTTTGAGGAGGAGACCATGTTGAGACCGACCCGACGCATCGCATCGCGCCTGCCGCGCGCTGCGATCGCCACCACCCTCGCCTTTCTCGCCCTCATCCCTGGAGTCCGCGCCGGCATGGCCGAAACCTTCGCTTATGTCGGCAACGCCGACAGCAACGACATCAGCGTGTTCAAGATGGCCGAGAGTGGCGAGATGATTCCGGTGCAGACAGCCGGCTTCACCGGCGTCGAAAAGCCGGGATCCTCGACGCCGCTCGCGATCACGCCCGACAAGCGCGTGCTGATCGCCGGAATCCGCTCGCAGCCATACCTCGCGGTGAGCTTCGCGATCGACCCCAAGACCGGCCAGCTCAGGCATGTCGGCAACGGGCCGCTCGCCGACAGCATGGCCAATATCGCCGTCGATCGCAGCGGTAAGTTCCTGTTCAGCGCCTCCTATGGCGGCAACAAGGTGGCGCTGAATCCGCTTCAAGCAAATGGCGTCGCCGGCGAGCCGAAGCAGGTGATCCCGACCGGGCTGAACGCGCACGCCGTCCTGCCCTCGCCCGACAACCGCTTCGTGTTCGCGACCAATCTCGGCTCCGACCAGGTGCTGAGCTTTGCGTTCGACGCCGCGGCCGGCTCGCTGACGCCGAGCGATCCGCCGGCGCACAAGCTGCCGGAAAAATCGGGGCCGCGGCACTTCGTATTCCACCCGGGCGGCAAGTTCGTCTATCTCGTTCACGAGCTGAACGGCGACGTCGCGGCATTCAGCTATGAGGCCAAGAGCGGCGCCTGGACCGAGATCCAGCGCACCACCGCACTGCCGGAAGGGTTCAACGGCAAAGCTTCCGATAAAAAGCCTTGGGCCGCCGACATCCACATCACCCCGGACGGGCGCTTCCTCTACGCCTCCGAGCGCACCACGAACACGCTCACCGCCTACAAGGTCGATGCAACCAGCGGCAAGCTGACCACGATCGGTAGCGTGCCGACCGAGAAGCAGCCCCGCGGCTTCAACATCGATCCTTCTGGGCGCTATCTCGCCGCGGTCGGCGAACTCTCCGACGGCATGACGGTCTATGCGATCGACCAGAGCAGCGGCGCGCTCGCCAAGCTGAAATCCTATCCCACCGGCAAGAAGCCGAACTGGGTGGAGTTTCTGAGCCTGCCGTGAGGGACGCGCGGCCGGCCTACGTAATCATCCGTAATTTCGCGAGGCCCGCCTTGGCGCGATATCATCGGGCATGGACCGTCAAATTGTCTTCAAGTGCCCCCAGACCGGCATGAACGTGCAATATCGGCTTGGCGACGAGCCAACCGATCGGACGCATGTTTCCGTGCCGTGTCAGGCCTGTACGCGCCTGCACCTGATCGATCGCGCCACCGGCAAGCTGCTGGGTGATCGCCGGAGCTGACGGCCAGCCAGCCCCGCGCCGCGACCTTCCCCGTCCGGCGGGAGCGAACCTGATCTCCAATCCCGCGACTAATCAAAGACTTGCCACGCCGGCCCGCGCCGGCGTGGCATCCCGCCATGGGACAACGCTGCCGTAGTCCGGCCCGTTGCCATCTGCTATCGATTGAAGGGCTTGAACCCCGTGGAATTTTCGATGCGTCATTTGCCCCGTGCCGTTGCCCGAAGCCTGTTTCCCGCAGCCATCGCCGGCGTGTTCGTTCTCGGCCCATATCCGGCCGGGGCCGCCGAGGACGATGCCCCCAAGGGGCCGGCGGTCACGGTGCTAAAGGTCGCGAAATCCTGCTTCTCCGACATCGTCGAGGCCACCGGCACGATCATCGCGCGCGAGGAAACCTCGGTGCGGCCTGAACGTCCCGGCCTGAAGGTGACCGAGGTGCTGGCCGAAGCCGGCCAGACCACCACCGCCGGCCAGGTGCTGGCGCGGCTGGCGCTGCCGGAAGGCGGCACGCTTCAGGTCACCGCGCCCGTGGCGGGCGTCATCGCCACGTCGACCGCGCAGATCGGCAATTTCGCCTCGGCCAAGGGCGAGGCCCTGTTCACGATCGTGGCGCGCAGCGAATATGATCTGGTCGGCCTGGTCGCGACCACCGACATGCGCAAGCTCGCCGTCAATCAGCAAGCGACCGTGCGCATCGCCGGCGCCGGCGACATCGACGGCAAGATTTGCCGCATCGGGCCGACCGTCGAGCAAAACATCCAGCAGGGCATGGTCTATATCGGCATCTCCTCGCAGAAGCGCCTGTTGCTCAACGCGAGCGGGCGCGCGCTGATCAAGACCGGGCAGAGCTGCAACGTCGCGGTGCCGCTGACAGCCGTGCAATATTCCTCGGCCGGCACCGTGGTGCAGGTGATCCGCCGCAATCGCGTCGAGACCAAGCGCGTCGAGATCGGATTGATGTCGGGCGGCAATATCGAGGTCCGCGACGGCCTCAACGATGGCGACGTCATCGTCGCCCGCGCCGGCGCGCTGCTGCGCGAGGGCGATCCAGTGCGCCCGGTGATGGCGAGCGCGGAAGCGGTGAAGTAGCAGACGGGTCTTTCTTACCCTCCCCTCGAGGGGGAGGGTCGCTGTGCATTTAGCGAAGCGAAATGCGCAGCGGGGTGGGGTGATCTCTCCCCGACGGGGACCGTTCGTCGCGGAGGGACTGTCACCCCACCCCGCTCGCGCTTCGCGCGATCGACCCTCCCCCTCCAGGGGAGGGTAGGAAAAGCTAGCCGCCGGCTTCGCCGAAACGGACGTCCTCGAGCAATGACGACGAGACGCTCGGGACCTGGTCGCCTTCGCTGGCGCGGGAGATGGCGACGCGGGTCTTGTTGAAGACGCTTTCGGCGCTGCTACCTTGCGCATTGAGGTTGTTGAGCAGCTCACTGATCAGCACGCTGTGCTCGCCCTTGCCGTCATCGACGACCTTGCCGGGCGAGGCCGAGGTGAGGATCAGCGCATTGTCGGACGCGCTGATCGGCGCGAGACCGTGGCTGTAGGAGCGGAAGCGGCGCTCGTAGGGGTTACGGCGGGAGGCGTCGACGACGACGAGCTTGGCCTTGGCGCCCTGCTCCTTCATCATGTCGAGCACGCCCTCGATGGAGACGCCGTGGCGGCGGACGTCGCTTTCCTTCCAGATCACGGCATCGACCGGCAGCATGTAGCTCTCGCGGCCGGCCTGCACGCCATAGCCGCCGAAGAACAGCATGACGACGCTGTCGTGCTTGATCCGGGACTTCAGGCGGTTGACGGCGCGGACCATGTCGTCCTTGGTCGCGTCTTCCACCATGTCGACGTCAAAGCCGCTCTTGCGCAGGGACGAAGAGAGCGCGCGGGCGTCATTGATCGACTGCGTCAGGGGCGCGTTGGCGTCGGGATAATGTCCATTGCCGATGACCAGCGCCAGATGCGTGGCATGGCCGATCGAGCCGGTGATCTGGTCGGTCGAGACGGCCTTGGCGGCGTCGATCGCGCGCATGTTGAGGGCAGCATGGGCGCCGATCACGAGGGACACCGTGCCGATGAGGGCGGCGGCGACGGCAATCGTGCGTCGGGAAAGGTCGAGCTGCCTTACATTCATCTCGGTTCGTTCCTGTGCCAAAGACCAGCCAAGCGCGCGCACACTGTTTGAGTAGCGCGATAGCGTCTTTAGGTTTGAGGGATTGGCCGGGGAAGTGCCCCCGAATTGCGCGCAATTTGCGGCGCCGCACCAAACAAACCTTTAACCGGATATCGCCTCCCCGGCAATAGTTCGCCCAGTATTTGAGCTAAGCACCTGAAGATGTTAGATAATTCTCCGGCCCGATTTTCTCCGCTTTGGGTTCCCCCGGAGGCTTCCGGGGCCTCATCATGCAGCCCTCGTGCCGACTTTTTATGTGACTTTCATCACATTTGTATTTCCCGCGAATCCGGGTAGCTTTTTCAACGACTTGCAGGGGGGTGGCACGCGGCTGGGAGCGTGTCGGCCGGCCCCCGGCCAATGCCCCGCGACCAGGTATTTCATGAGCTTTCAATATTTTGCCGGCGCCGCCTGCCGGGCGCTGACGGCGCGGAAGGACGGCCCCTCGCTTTACGAGGTCTGCGATCCCGTGCTGGCGGGTCAGGCCGGCGGCGATCCGCATCTGGCCAAATTCTACAAGACCGCGCTCGGCAATCCCGCGTTGCGGGTGCTGCTGCGGCGGGCCGGACTGCCCGAGCTGCGCGACGAGGCGAGGCTAGCGGCGCTGCGGCAGGCGCTCGCCCGTGCCCGCGACGAGGCCGAGCCCGACTGGGCGGCCGTCGGCCAGCCCGTGGCCGATCTCCTCGACAGCATCGCGCTCGACCATCCCAGGCCGCCACCGGCCATGTTCGTCGGTAAGGCGCCGCAACAATCGCAGATCGACGGCGTGATCCGCGACTGCGCGCAGCACCTGCTCGGCTCGTATCGCCGAAACGGTTTTCTGCCGACCTATGCTGCCTTCAACCTGATCGGCGATCCCGATTGCCGCGGACGCGAGCTGATCATGGCGCTCACGGGCCTCAACGCGCGCGGCTACAAGAACTCCTCGCTGCTGTTCAATCTCGCCCGCGTCTTCATCGCGCGCTCGCTGGCACGCGCCGTGGTGCATCCGCCGTGGCGAGGGGTTGCCGAGCCGATGTGGGAGCCGGTGCAGATCCGCCATCGCTCGGCCTATTACGATGCGTTCTTCATCGAGGCGCTGCTGAGCTATGTCGAGACCGGGCTCGCCTCACCCGCCGACAAGATCGCGGCGGAGCGCGCGATCGCCGACATGGTGGATTTCTGCGTCAACATCAGCCGCGAGGAGGTCGAGGGCATCGACGGCGCGCGGTTCAATGTCATCACCGCGCTCGCGCCGGCGCCGCATCCCCGCTTCTCCCGCTTCTTCGCCCAGATCAAGCAGGATCTCGGCTTCGGGATCTACGTGCCGGATTGCGACACCACGGCCTGCTCGATCTCGGCAGCGACGCAGGCCGGCTGCACCGATGAGATCATCGACCAGCCGCTGCTGGATTTCTACGCCGACTACCAGGTCCGCGCCGGCGTCAACGCGCCGCGTGTGACGGTGCCGCTCAACGACAATATTGACTATGAGGGCGGCGTCGCGACCTGGATCGACAATCTCGCGGGCGAGCGTCCTTACGGCAACGATCTCGATCCGACGCTCAATCTCGACATTCTCGAGGTCAGCTTCCGCAACCTGGCGCGGTGGAAAATTTTGGAGACGCCATCGCGGCTCGCCACCGTGCATCGCATCATCGGCTTCCAGAAGCGCTTGGCGGCCAGCGCTGCCTTCGCCAATCCGCGCTCGCACATCTATTACCTGCCGGAGCTCTACAGCGCCTATTTCGGCCGTTGTTATGCAGCCTTCCTGGCGCTGCCGCTGGCAGCGCAAGCCGCGATCGATCCCGACGGCGATTTCGATTTCATCCGCCACCGCGTGCTGTCCTACGTCAAAGGCGAGCTGATGGCCGCGGAGATGAATGTGTTCGACGCCGCCCTCGCCCTGATCGCACTCGGCCATCTCGGTGCCGACCCACGCGCCTTCGCGCCGGCGCTGAACGTGATCGTCGATGCCATCGGCGAAGGCGGCCGCCGCGGCCCGTTCCGCGCCTATGAATGGAACAAGATGAAGACACCGACGCGGATTCTGGTCGGCGGGCCCGAGGTGACGTCGGCCTTCGTGCTGATGGGGCTGGCGGTGGCGCGGCGAGCGATGGCTGGGCGCGGGTAGCTCTTCACCCTCCCCTGGAGGGGGAGGGTCGGTCGCGCGCAGCGCGAGCGGGGTGGGGTGACGGTCCCTCCGCGACGAACAGTGCCCGAGTGGAGAGATCACCCCACCCCGTCACGCAATCTTGCTTCGCTCGATCGCATGCCGACCCTCCCCCTCCAGGGGAGGGTGAAGGAGCGCCATGCAATGACGGGAAGTTGAAAGCCCATCTGTTGGGCAGGCGCTGGCCGAGTGGCCAAAAGCTGACCACAATCGCGGGGTCTATCGAGATTTTCCTGGAACTTGCGGACCGGCATGTTGCGAAAAGTCCTGATTGCGCTGGCTTTCATCGCCCTCCCGTCGCTGGCTGACGCCGCCGACATCACCGGCATGGCAAAAGTGCGCGCCGGCGATACCGTGGTGATCGGCAACACGCGGGTGCGGCTCGGCGGCATCGACGCGCCGGCAGTCGACCAGCTTTGCCTCAACACCAAGACCGAGCGCTGGACCTGCGGCGTCGCTGCGCGAGACGAGCTCGCCAAATATGCCGATGGCAAGAATTGGGTGTGCCATACCCGCGCGATCGACCGGCGCGGCCGCACCGTGGCGCGCTGCGAGGTCGGCGGCGAGGACATCCAGAAATGGCTGGTGCGCAGCGGCTGGGCGCTGGCCTACACCCGCATGTCCCATGATTACGTCGCGGACGAAGCCGCCGCGCGGGAGGCCAAGGCCGGGATGTGGCAGGGCGCCTTCATCGCGCCCTGGGACTGGCGGGTCCGCAACAAGAAGACCACCATCCTCGGCGCCACCAAGCCGCCCGATGGGGCGCATGCGGTGCTGCTCGCCTCGGCCTCGGGACCGGTCGCGCCGTCGCCTGATTGCACCATCAAGGGCAACGTCAACAGCGCCGGCGAATGCATCTACCACCAGCCGACCAGCCGCTGGTACACCCAGATCAAGATGAAGATCAGCAAGGGCACCCGCTGGTTCTGTTCGGTGGAAGAGGCGGAGGCCGCGGGCTGCCGCGAGACGAAGCGATAACCCACCTCAGACCTGCGTTTTGAGCGCTTTTCTCAAACCCCGGCGCCGCGTAAAAGTGTGTTTCAGCGACCCACCAGTCCGTTCTCACGACACAAGGACCAACAGCAATGACCGTTCGCGCGGGCCGGGAATTTCTGGCCATCCCCGGGCCCACCACGATGCCCGACGAGGTGCTGCAGGCGATGCATCGTCCGGCGATCGACATCTACTCCAAGCAGATGACCGACCTGACCGCGGGCCTGCTCAGTGACATCTCGAAGCTGTTTTCGACCAAGGGCAAGTCCTACATCTACATCGCCAATGGCCACGGCGCCTGGGAAGCGGCGCTGAGCAATGTGCTGTCGCGCGGCGACAAGGTGCTGGTGCTGGAGAGCGGGCGCTTTGCGATCGGCTGGGGCAATGCGGCGGCGCTGATGGGCGCCGAGGTCGAGGTGCTCAAGGGCGACTGGCGCCGCGCGGTGCGGCCGCACGAGGTCGAGGAGCGCCTGCGCCGCGACAAGGAGCACACCATCAAGGCTGTCGTCGTCGTCCAGGTCGACACGGCCTCGGGCGTGCAGAACGACATCGAGGCGATCGGCAAGGCGATCAAGGCCAGCGGCCATCCCGCGCTGTATATGGTCGACACCGTGGCCTCGCTCGGCTGCATGCCGTTCGAGATGGATAAATGGGGCATCGACGTCGCGATGTCCGGCTCGCAGAAGGGCCTGATGACCCCGCCCGGGCTCGGCTTCGTCGCCGCCAACGCGCGTGCGCTCGAGGTGCACAAGACAGCCAACATGGCGACGCCCTATTGGAGCTGGAGCGAGCGCGAGGGCACCGAGCACTATCGCAAATATGCCGGCACCGCGCCGGTGCATCTGTTGTTCGCGCTGCGCCAGGCGATCGACCTCCTGCACGAGGAAGGGCTGGAGAACGCCTTCCGCCGCCACAGCCTGCTCGGCGAAGCCGCGCGCTGCGCGGTCGGCGCATGGTCGGAAGGCCAGGTGCTCGGCTTCAATGTGGCAGAAGCCAGCGAGCGCTCCAACACCGTGACCACGGTGACCATGAGCAACGGCCATGACCCGGCGGTGCTGCAGCGCTACTGCAAAGAGAAGTGCGGCGTCGTGCTCGGCACCGGCATCGGCGATCTCTCGGGCCAGGCCTTCCGCATCGCCCATATGGGCCACGTCAACGCGCCGATGCTGCTCGGCACGTTGGGGGTGATCGAGATCGGGCTCAATGCGCTAAAGATCCCGCATGGCAAAGGCGGGCTCGAGGCGGCGGTCGCGTATCTCGGTGAGGAAGTGGCGGTGTAGGGCGCAAGCCAAGAACTCCATTGTCGTCCCGGCGAAGGCCGGGACCCATACCGCGTGATCTTTCCGTGATGCACGGCCGGCGTACCACGAGAAGACTCTTTAACTGCAAATCTTCGCCAAACTCCTCGCTGGGGTTATGGGTCCCGGCCTGCGCCGGGACGACAGCGGAGTGTTTGGCTAGCGACGGAGTGTTTGGCTAGGGCTGCGGCACCCGATACGCCGCGACCTGCGCTTTCAGCTCATCCAGCGATGCCGTCGGCTTCTTCGGATCCACCCGATACTTCCCACTCGCAAGCCACTTCAACACCTTCGCATCGATCACCGGCGAGTGGTGGATGACGTCGCTGTAATTACCGAGATCGTGCGTCACCGCGTTGATCGCGCGGAAATCGTGGAGACGCACGTTGGGCAACTGCGTCAGGGCTTCCGCAATGCGTGCGGTGAGATCGGTGACGATCTCTAGCGTTTCCGGTGATACATCGCGCATCGCGACGAATTGCAGGATCGAATAGGGCGGAAAGTAGATGTCGAAGGTCACGTCCGGATGGCGCGTGATCAGGCCCACCGCATCGCGCTCGAAATGCCGCACCATGGCATCGTAACCATAGCCTTCACCGAGGAAACGACTGCGCGCGGGAGCGGTGATGTAGGCGAAGGCGGCAAGCGTCTTCTGCGCATTGTAGCCGCTCGCGACGTCGAAATCCCGCGGTAGCGCGTAGATGTCATCGACGTCGTGCAGCGCAAACTTGAGAGGCAGAAAGGGCGCCGCCCGGGACAGCGGCTCTCGCAATGGCGGGACCGACCGCACCAGTGCGAACGCGGATTCCTTCGCCATCGCGGCGCTGAACAGATAGGACGCGATCCCCTTGGCCGTGCTGCGATAGAGATCGACGGACAGATAGGGATCCGTCTCGATGTCCGCGGCATCGATAAAGATGAAATCGTCCATCGCCCAGATCACCCGCCTTGCGCCGCGGTCGATGGCCTGCTCCAGCACAAAGCTTTGCTGGCGCGAATTGGAGCCGGTCATCGCCAGCTTGAGCGAATGAACGCCGAGCGCACGATCGATGTCGCTCTGGCGGAAATGAATCGCGAGCGAGGTACCCATGAAGACGGTGTCGAACGACTGACTGCGGATCAGCCCGGCATTCTGCACGCGCGTGTCCTCGGAATAGAAGGCGGTGAGACGCGAGGGGCGGAACAGTTGCAGGGGATCGACGACGAAAGTAAGCAATGCTGCGCCCAGCACGCAGGCGATGCTCGCGAGCAGAAGTCGCCCCAAATGCGTGAACGGCGCGCGCATCAGAACCGGAAATAGATGAATTCGCTGTGGCTCTGGATGCCCAAGATCCCGAAGGCGAGCACCAGCGACGCGCCATAGAGGATCAGCGGCCGCATCCGCCCTGCCCGCAAGGCCTCGCCGACCCTGCGGTTGGCGTGATCGTATCCCATGATGCCTTGCGTGTTCGGCGCCAGCCATACCAGCGCGGCATAGATGGCGACCAGCACAAGCGCCGCGATCTCTTCACGACCGAAGACGATATTTGAGGGATCAGCCATCGCGTGGAGCACGCGCAGCGCCCAGGCGACGCTTTCGGCGCGGAAGAACACCCAGGCGACGACGACGGCGAGGAAGGTCAGCACGGCACCGGCGATGCGGACCGGCCTCGCAAGAGGCGACGGAACGTTCGGCACCAGCGCGTTGAAGGCGTGATTGATGCAGAGATAGGCGCCGTGCAGCGCACCCCACACCACGAAGGTCCAGGCCGCGCCGTGCCAGAGCCCACCGAGCAGCATCGTGATCATCAGATTGACGTAGCGCAGCACGCGGCCCCTGCGATTGCCGCCAAGCGGGATGTAGAGATAGTCGCGCAGGAACTGCGACAAGGTCATGTGCCAGCGCCGCCAGAACTCGACGATGCTGATGGCCTTGTAGGGCGAGTTGAAATTGACGGGCAGGAAGATGCCGAACATCAGCGAGATCCCGATCGCCATGTCCGAATAACCGGAGAAGTCGAAATAGAGCTGGAACGTGTAGGCGAGCGCACCACACCAGGCCTGATCGAAGCTCGGCGAGCGCGCTTCGAAGGCGAGCGCGACCAGCGGCTGGATGCCGTCGGCAAGGCAGGTCTTCTTGAACAGGCCGATGGCGAAGATGATGACCCCGCACAGGATCAGATGCGTGTCCGGAAGCTTGCTCTCCTTCCGCTCGAATTGCGGAATCATGTCCTTGTGGTGGAGGATGGGTCCTGCGATCAGATGCGGGAAATAGGTCACGAACAGCGCGTAGTGCGGCAGCGCATAGGCCGCGACCTGCCCGCGATAGGCATCGACCAGGAACGCAATCTGGGTGAAGGTGTAGAAGGAGATGCCGACCGGCAGCAGGATGTGGACCGCGAGATGCGTGCCGGCCAGCGCATTGATGTTCTCGGTGACGAAGCCGGCATATTTGAAGATCCCGAGCACGAGGAGGTCGCCGATGACGCCACAAGCGAGCGCTGCCTTTCGTTGCGGCGGGGTGAGCTTCGCCACGATGAGGAGATGGCCGACGCCATAGTTGAAGGCGATCGAGATCAGCAACAGGGCCAGGAATTGCCAGCTGCCGATCGCATAGAAGGTGATCGAGGCCAGTGCCAGCCAGATCACCGGGGCCAGATTGCTGCGCCGCCCGAGCCAGAAATAGCCGCCCAGCACGGCTGGCAGGAACAGCAGGATGAACGGATAGGAATTGAACAGCATCAGGCTGGACCGGCGGCGGGATATCGTTCCTCAAAGCACACAAGCGGTCCAGCAACAACCCGGCGACTTGGCGCAGTCACGCTGGCAATTCGAGGAATCGGGACGATATAAGGTGATGCATCTTCTCCCTCTCCCCGTTCTTGCGGGGAGAGGGTTGGGGTGAGGGGCTCCTTCCGCAGGGCCGGTAGCAGCGGGACTCGCGGAGAGCCCCCTCACCCGGATTCCCGCATCCGCCTTCGCCAAGGCTTCGGCGGACAAGTGCGGGGAGAGGCGAAGAGCAGCGACGCACGGACACGAACGAGGATCGAGTGACACAAGCCAAAACACCTTCCCAGCCGCCCATCGCGCCGCGCCGGCCGCATTCCTACACGCGGCACGGGATCATCGTGACCGACGACTATGCCTGGCTGAAGGACGAGAGGTGGCAGGAGGTGCTGCGCGATCCCAGCGTGCTCGATCCCGACATCCGCAAATATCTGGATGAGGAGAACGTCTACACCGAGAGCCTGCTCGGCCACACCGCCCCCCTCCAGAAGACGCTGGTGCGCGAGATGCGGGGGCGGATCAAGGAGGACGATTCCAGCGTGCCCTCGCCCGACGGTCCCTTCGCCTATTTCCGCCGGTTTCGCGAGGGCGGGCAGCACGAGCTGTTCGGCCGCATGCCACGCGACGGCGGCGAGGGCCATATCGTGCTCGACGGCGATGCGCTCGCCAAGGACCACAAATATTTCAAGTTCGGCGGCAGCCGGCACTCGTATGATCACAAGCTGCAGGCCTGGAGCGCCGACACCAAGGGCTCCGAATATTTCACCATCCGCGTGCGCGATTGGGCTACGGCCAAGGACCTTGACGATCTCGTCGAGGAGACCGACGGCGGCATGGTCTGGGCGGCGGACTGCAAAAGCTTCTTCTATGTGAAGCTCGACGACAATCACCGGCCGATGCAGGTGTGGCGGCACAGGCTCGGCACCAAGCAGGCCGACAACACGCTGGTCTATGAGGAGCAGGATGCCGGCTGGTTCACCCATCTGCACGAGAGCACCAGCGGCCGCTTCTGCGTGATCGCTGGCGGCGACCACGAGACCTCGGAGCAGCGGCTGATCGATCTCGCAAACCCCGAGGCGCCGCCGCGCCTGGTCGCAGCGCGCGAAGAAGGCGTGCAATATTCACTGGCCGATCGCGGCGACGAGCTGTTCATCCTCACCAATGCCGACGACGCCATCGACTTCAAGATCGTCACGGCGCCGCTCGCCGCGCCCGAGCGCAAGAACTGGCGCGACCTGATCCCGTATCGTCCCGGCATCTACATCATCGACCTCGATCTCTATGCCGGCCATCTGGTGCGGCTGGAGCGCGCCAATGCGCTGCCGGCGATCGTGATCCGCGATCTTGCGACAAAGGAAGAGCACGCGATCGCCTTCGACGAGGCCGCCTATTCGCTCGACACGATGGGCTCCTACGAATTCGACACGACCAATTTGCGTTTCGCCTATTCGTCGATGACGACACCGTCGGAGGTCTATGATTACGACATGGTCAAGCGCACGCGCACCTTGCGCAAGCGCCAGGAGATTCCGTCCGGTCATGATGCCGCCGACTACGTCACCACGCGCATCATGGCAAAGGCGCATGACGGCGCCGAGGTGCCGGTGTCGATCCTCTATCGCCGTGGGCTGAAGCTCGACGGCTCGGCGCCGCTCTTGCTCTACGGCTACGGCTCCTACGGCATGGCGATGCCGGCTTCGTTCAGCGCCAACCGGCTATCGCTGGTCGATCGCGGCTTCGTCTATGCCATCGCCCATATCCGCGGCGGCGCCGACAAGGGCTGGGGCTGGTATCTCGACGGCAAGCGCGAGAAGAAGACCAATTCGTTCGACGATTTTGCCGCCAGCGCGCGGGCGCTGATCGCAGCGAAATACACCAGCGCCAAGCGCATCGTCGGCCATGGCGGCTCGGCCGGCGGCATGCTGATGGGCGCGGTCGCCAATCGCGCCGGCGAATTGTTCGCGGGAATCGTCGCCGAAGTGCCATTCGTCGACGTGCTCAACACCATGCTCGACGACACGCTGCCGCTGACGCCGCCGGAATGGCCGGAATGGGGCAATCCGATCGAGAGCGAGACGGATTTTCGCACCATCCTGTCCTACTCGCCCTATGACAATGTCGCGGCGAAGGACTATCCGGCGATCCTGGCGATGGGCGGGCTAACCGATCCGCGCGTCACTTACTGGGAGCCCGCCAAATGGATCGCGCGCCTGCGTGCTACCATGCGCGGTGGCGGCCCGGTTCTCTTGCGCACCAACATGGGCGCCGGCCACGGCGGCGCCTCGGGGCGATTTGAGCGGCTCGATGAAGTCGCGATCGTCTATGCGTTCGCGCTGTGGGCGGCGGGGATGACGGAGGCTGGGGTGTAGCGTCGCCGGTGGGCAACGGCGCTGCGTGTTGGCTCGCGCGGATACCTCCACATCGTCGTCCCGGCGAAGGCCGGGACCCATACCGCGTGATCTATCGACAGAGTGCAGCCAGCAGTACCGACGAAGACCTCTTAACTACTAATCGTCGCCAAACCACTCCCTGTGGTTATGGGTCCCGGCCTTCGCCGGGACGACATAGAGTGTGAGGCACGACCGCGCCTCACACCGCGCCATGCGCCTCGACATAGAGCGCGTAGACCGAATGACTGCTGGCCATGTACAGCCGGTTGTTCTTGGGACCGCCGAAGCAGAGGTTGGCGCAGCGTTCCGGCAGCTTGATGAAGGCGAGCGGCTTGCCTTCGGGGTTGAACACCATGACGCCGTCGAGATCGTCCGGCCTTCCCCTGAGCTGGAACACCTTGCGGCCGCCGATTTCGGTCGGCTCGGATTGCAGCGCGCCGTTCGAGCCCCAGCCGCACCAGAGATTGCCGTCGCGATCGACGCGAAAGCCGTCGAGCGAGCCCTGATCGGCGGCGTCGATCAGCTTGGTCTTGCCGCTCAGGCTGCCGTCGTCGCCGACATTGTAGCTCCAGATGCTGCGGTTTGGCGTGCCCTTCCACTCGACAATGTAGAGCTTCTTCTCGTCCGGCGAGAAGGCGAGGCCATTGGGATTGACGAGGTCGGTGAGGACGGCGCTGAGCTTGCCGTCCTTGGCGATGCGATAGACATTGGTGCTGGCCTGCTCGGCCTTCTCCTTCTTGCCCTCCCACTCGCCGTTGATGCCGAACAGCGGATCGGTGAACCAGATGCTGTCGTCGGACTTCACCACGATATCGTTCGGCGCGTTCAGCCGCTTGCCCTCGAACTTGTCGGCGAGCACGGTGATCTTGCCGTCCTTCTCGGTGCGGGTGATGCGGCGGGTGACCGAATGCTCGCAGGTGACGAGGCGGCCCTGACGGTCGCGCGCATTGCCGTTGGCGTAATTGGCATCGGCGCGGAACACGCTGGTCTGGCCGGTCTTCTCGTCGAACTTCATGATCCGGTTGTTGGGGATGTCGGAGAACAAGAGATAGCCGCCCTCGGGAAAATAAGCCGGGCCTTCAGCCCAGCGCATCCCGGTTGCAACCTGCTCGACCGTGGAGGAATAGAGCCGGTATTTTGTGAAGCTGGGGTCGAGGATCTGGACGGCCGGGTCCGGGTAGCGCTGATTGGGCGTGAACGCGAACGACTGGGCGCCGGCAGCGCGGGCGAGAAACGTGGATGCCACTGCTGCGCCGGCGCCGGCCATCAGATTGCGTCGCGTGAAATTCATTGTAATCCTCCCTGGGCGATAAAAGGCCGGCGCTTGATGTGGCCGGCCTGTTCCTTGACGTGATTTGCTCTCGGCTTAGCGGCCGTTCTTCTTGCGCCATTCGGCAAAGTCGGTGAGCGTCTGCGGATCGATCGCGGGATACAGGCCGAAGATGCCGCGGCCCTTGCCGACTTCCTCAGTGACGAAGTCCTCGAACGCCGTCATCTCAAAGGTTTCGTTTGCGATCTCATCTGCCAGGTGCGCGGGGATCACGATGACACCGTCGGCATCACCGAGGATAACATCGCCGGGGAACACCGGCGCATCGCCGCAGCCGATCGGGACGTTGATCTCGATCGCCTGGTGCAGCGTGAGGTTGGTCGGCGCGCTCGGGCGGTGGTGAAAGGCGGGGAAGCCGAGCTTGGCGATCTCCGCGGAATCGCGAAAGCCGCCGTCGGTTACGACGCCGGCGACGCCACGCTTCATCAGCCGCGTGATCAGAATCGCGCCGGCCGAGGCTGCGCGCGCGTCCTTGCGGCTGTCCATCACCAGCACGCTGCCTGCCGGACAATCCTCGACCGCCTTGCGCTGCGGATGCGAGCGGTCCTTGAAGACCTCGATGGTGTTGAGATCTTCGCGTGCCGGCATGTAGCGCAGCGTGAAGGCCTCGCCGACCATGGCCGGCTGGTCGGGGCTTAAGGGGTGCACATCCTGGATCATCTGGATGCGCAGGCCGCGCTTGAACAAGGCGGTGGCGACGGTGGCGGTGGAGACGGATTTGAGCTTGTTGCGGGTGGCTTCGCTGAGTTTGGTCATGTCGTGCTCTCTAGTAAATCGAAGGCTCGCCGATCGGCGCGCCGAAATCGGTCTCGAGGAAGTCGAAGTCGCAGCCGTCATTGGCCTGCTTGATGTGTTTGGTGAACATCCAGCCATAGCCGCGCTCGAAGCGGCGCTCGGGCTGTTTCCAGGCGGCGCGGCGCTTGTCGAGTTCGGCTTCGCTCACATCGAGATTGATGGTGCGCGCGGCGACGTCGAGCGTGATGCGGTCGCCGTTCTGCACCAGCGCCAGCGGGCCGCCGATGTAGGACTCGGGCGAGACGTGCAGGATGCAGGCGCCATAGCTGGTACCGCTCATGCGCGCATCCGAGATGCGCACCATGTCACGCACGCCCTGCCTCACGAGTTTGGTCGGAATCGGCAGCATGCCCCATTCCGGCATGCCTGGCCCGCCCTGCGGCCCGGCATTGCGCAGAATGAGGATATGATCTTCGGTGACATCGAGATTGGGATCGTCGACCGCCTTCTTCATCGCGGGATAGTCGTCGAACACCAGCGCCGGCCCGGTGTGCTTGAGGAAGCGCGGCGCGCAGGCGGAGGGCTTGATGACGCAGCCGTCGGGAGCGAGATTGCCCTTGAGCACGGCAAGCGCGCCTTCCTTGTAGATGGGATTGTCGACGGAGCGGATCACGTCGGCATTGTGCACTTCGGCGTGCGCGATGTTCTCAGCCACCATCTTGCCAGTGACGGTGACGCAGTCGAGATGCAGATGCGGCTTGATCTGGCTCATCAGCGCCGGCAGGCCGCCGGCATAGAAGAAATCCTCCATCAAATACGTATCGCCGCTCGGCCGCACGTTGGCGATCACGGGCACCTTGCGGCTGGCCTTCTCGAAATCGTCGAGGCCGATGTCCTGGCCGGCGCGGCGGGCCTGCGCGATCAGATGGATGATCGCGTTGGTCGAGCAGCCCATCGCCATCGCCACCGCGATCGCGTTCTCGAACGCCTTGCGGGTCTGGATCGCCTTCGGTGTCAGATCCTCCCACACCATCTCGACGATGCGGCGGCCGCATTCGGAGGCCATGCGGATGTGGTTGGCGTCGGCGGCGGGAATCGAGGAAGCGCCCGGCAGCGTCATGCCGATCGCCTCGGCGATCGCGGTCATGGTCGAGGCCGTGCCCATGGTCATGCAGGTGCCGTAGCTACGGGCGATGCCGGCCTCGATGTCGAGCCAGTCCTTGTCGGAGATTTTTCCGGCGCGGCGCTCGTCCCAGTATTTCCAGCCGTCGGAGCCGGAGCCCAGCGTCTTGCCCTTCCAGTTGCCGCGCAGCATGGGACCGGCCGGCAGATAGATCGCCGGAATGTTCATCGAAGTGGCGCCGAGTAGCAGCGCCGGCGTGGTCTTGTCGCAGCCGCCCATCAGCACCACGCCATCGACGGGATGGCTGCGCAACAATTCTTCGGCGTCCATCGCCAGCAGATTGCGGTAGAGCATGGTGGTGGGCTTGAGCAGCGATTCCGACAGCGACAATGCCGGCAGCTCCAGCGGCAGGCCACCGGCCATCAGGATGCCGCGCTTGACGTCGTCGACCCGCGACTTGAAGTGCATGTGGCAGGGCTGTGCATCCGACCAGGTGTTGAGGATCGCGATGATCGGGCGGTCCTTCCACTCTTCCGGCGCGTAGCCCATCTGCATGGTGCGGGAGCGGTGGCCGAACGAGCGAAGGTCGTCGGGTGCGAACCAGCGCGCGCTGCGGAGCTGGTCGGGCGTTTTCTTCTTGTTCTTGGTCATGATTGGGTGCCCCATTTCTGGACGGTGTTCCGCTCGATGGCGCGGAAGATCAGGTTCTCGACAAAGAGCCCGATGATGATCACGGTCAAGAGGCCAGCGAAGACAGCAGGTATGTCGAGCAGATTGCGGTTCTCGAAGATGAACCAGCCGAGACCGCCCTGGCCCGAGGACACGCCGAACACCAGCTCGGCCGCGATCAGCGTGCGCCAGGCGAAAGCCCAGCCGATCTTGAGGCCGGTGAGGATCGAGCCGAAGGCCGCGGGGATGAGGATCTTCGCCACATAAGGCAATCCGCGCAGGCCGTAATTGCGGCCGACCATGCGCAGCGTGTTGGACACGCTCTTGAAGCCGGAATGGGTGTTGAGCGCGACCGGCCACAGCACCGAATGGATCAGCACGAAGACCAGGCTGCCATTGCCGAGGCCGAACCAGATCAGCGCCAGCGGCAACAGCGCGATCGCCGGCAACGGGTTGAACATCGCCGTGACGGTCTCGAGGAAGTCGGTGCCGATGCGCGTCGAGATCGCGAGCACGGTGAAGATCGCGGCCAGTGCGATGCCGGCCGAATAGCCCATGAACAGCACCTTCAGCGAGGTCCAGGCCCGCATCGGAATGGTGCCGTCCTTGACGCGATCGAACAGCGTCATGAAGGTGTCGTGCAGTGTCGGAAACAGCAGGGGATTGTCGAGGTAGACCCCGTACGCTTCCCAGACCGCCGCGAGAAACAGGATGATGACCGACTTGCGGACAAAGCCGTCGTTCCACAGCAGCTCAAGCACACCCAACTTGCGCTCGACCTCGCCTGCACCTCCCGTGCTGGCAACCGGCGCGTCACGCAGCAAGATTTCTGGCTTCGCCCATGGCGGCTCCCTTAGTGCGCTACAGCTTCGGAGGCGAACAGGAGATCGTGGATCTCCTTCTCCAGCCGGCCGGCGCTGCCATCCTCATTCGAAACCTTGTCGACGTCGATCACCTCGGCCTTGACGCGGCCGGGATGCGGCGACAGCAGCAGGATGCGGTTGCCGATGCGGATCGCCTCCGCGATCGAATGGGTCACGAACAGCACGGTGAATTTGGTCTCGCTCCAGAGCTGGAGCAGCTCATCCTGACAGGTCCGCCGCGTCAGCGCGTCGAGCGCGGCGAACGGCTCGTCCATGAGAAGGATGTCCGGCTCCATCGCCATGCCGCGCGCGATCGCGACGCGCTGCTTCATGCCGCCGGAGAGCGTGTGCGGATAGGCATCGACCACGCGGGTGAGGCCGACCTTCTCGATATAGGCGCGCGCTTTCGCCTCGGCGTCCTTGCGCGACAGCTTTCTCGCGGTGAGCAGCGGGAACATCACATTGGCGAGCACACTCTTCCAGGGCAGGAGCTGGTCGAACTCCTGGAAGATCATCATGCGGTCGGCGCCGGGCCCATGGATCTCGCGATCGCCAATGGTCATGCGGCCTTCGCTCGGGCTCATGTAGCCGCCGACGGCCTTGAGCAGGGTCGACTTGCCGCAGCCGGAGGGTCCGAGCAGTACGAAGCGGTCGGACCGGTCGACGGTGAAGCTCACTTTTTCCGTGGCGGTGACGACGGCGCTGGAGGTCTTGTAGCGCAGCGTCACCGAGCTGACGTCGAGCAGCGCCATCAGTTGCCCTTCAGATCGTGCGCGACGGGGAGATAGTAGTCCGTCCAGGCCTTCGGCTGAATTCTTCAGCGTTCCGGTCTTGTAGAGATGGGCTGCGAATTTCATCGTGCCCTGCGGCTCGAGATTCCACTCCATCATGCCGGGCTCCTTCAGGAGATCGAGCAGCTCTTCCACCGACGTCTTGTCGCCGGTGATCTCCTTGTAGATCTCGACCGCCTGCTTGGTATCGCTGCGGATCAGATCCTGCGCTTCCTTGGTGGCGTCGCGCACGGCCTGGATGATCTTTGGATTGGCGTCAGCGAACTTGGTCGTGGTGAAGAATTGCGCCTGGCTGAGCGGGCCGCCCATCACATCCGGCGAACTCAGCACGACATGCGCGCCCGGCACGTTCTTCAACTCCAGGAAGGTGAAGGGCGGAATCGAGAAATGGTTGTGCACCTCGTGCTTCGGGTTGGACAGCGCCGCATAGGCGTCGGGGTGACCGAGCTGCACGGTGTTGGCATCCAGCTTCGACCATTGGTCGGCACCAAAGGCCTCGGCGGCCGCGATCTGCAGCACGATCGCCTGGGTCGAGACCTTCACGGTCGGCACCGCGATCTTGTCGCCCGGGCCGAAATCCTTGATCGACTTGATGTTGGCGTCGCGGCTGATCAGCGTCATCGGCTGCGCCGAGGTGGCGACGATGCCCTTCACGCCGCCGCGGGTGCGATCCCATAGCAGCAGCAGATTGCCGGTGCCGGTGTTGAGGATGTCGACGCCGCCGGCGAGCAGCGCGTCGGTCTGCGCTCCGCCGCCGGAGAAGGTGATCCATTTGGTGGTGACACCAGTTACGCCGAGGGAAGCCGCATGCTTCTCGATCAGCTTCAGCTTCTCCATGATATGGCTCGGCATGTAGAAGATGCCGGGCTGGCGCGACAGCGCGATCTCGGACTTTTGCTGCGCGTGAGCCGTTGACATTGAGAAGGCGATCGCGGCGATCACGGTGGCGGCCGCAAGCTTGCTGCGAAGATGCTTGATCATTGTTGTGTGTTTCCTCCGGCCAGCGTCGATCTGCGTTGACCCTGCTGATGCACTAATATATTAGTGCATCAAACGCAAGCCCGCGGGACCCGCCATGGAATCATCCCATACCGCGCTGCGCGCGGCCCCACGCCCCGCCCGGCTCGACCGCGGCCGCCAGGCGGCGCCGCAGGTGTTCGAGCGGCTACGCAACGCGATTGTCGCCCTGGAGCTGCCGCCCGGCGCTCCCTTGTCGCGCGCCGAGCTTGCCGGCCAGTTCGGTGTCAGCTCGACACCGGTGCGCGACGCGCTGATGCGCCTCGAGGAAGAGGGCCTCGTCGACGTTTTTCCGCAGCATGCGACCGTGGTGAGCCGGATCAACGTCGACCGCGCGCGGCAGGCCCATTTCCTGCGTCAGGCACTGGAGCTGGAGATCGTGCGCCTGCTCGCGGAAAGGCATGACGCGGCCCTGGTCATCCGCCTCGACCACGCGATCGCGCTCCAGCAGCAATTCGCCAAGGCCGGAGATTTCGAGAGCTTCATCGCCGGCGACAACGACTTTCACGCCCAGCTCTACGCGGCCGCCGGCAAGCAAGATCTATGGACGCTGGTGCGCAGCCGCAGCGGACATATCGACCGGCTGCGCCGGCTGCATTTGCCCTCACCCGGCAAGGCCCAGAACATCGTCCGTCACCATCGGCTGATCACGCGCGCGATCGAGGCCGGAGATGCCGAGGCCGCGCAACAGCATCTGCGCAAACATCTGTCGGGCACGCTGAGCGAGCTGGACAAGATCCGAAGCCGCTATCCCGAGTACCTGACCGACTAGGAGGGACGGCTTATGCACGGGAGCGTGCATATAGCGCGCCGGGAGAGGTTACCTCGACCGGAATGGTGGCGCTCGCGAAGTGCTTGCGGGCCGGGCGGAATCCGCGCAACAATTTCGTCTTTGATGGCTTGATTTGCGGTCGCTGGGGCATCCCCATCCGACCCCGGAGGATCTCAGACGTGGCCAACATCCTGATCGTGGATGACGACCCGGCCGTGCAGATCACGATCCGGCTGCTGCTGGAGAGGGCCGGTCATCACGTCACCGTCGCCGGCGATGGCTACGAGGGGCTTGCGTTATTCGAGGCCAGCCCGTTCGACCTGTTGTTTCTCGACATTTTCATGCCCGGCATGGACGGGCTGGAGACGATGCGCCATATCCGGGCGCTGGCCCCAACCGTCCCGATCATCGTCATTTCCGGCCGTTCGGCCGCGCCGGACCCCTATGCGGAGCCGGATTTCCTGAAGATGGCAACCAAGCTCGGCGCGGTGGCAAGCTTGCAAAAGCCGTTCCGACCAGGCGCACTGCTCGCGGCGGTCGATGGCTGCCTGGGCACGGCCCGGGCGGCATCGGTGGGGAATCCGGATGTCAGCACCGGCCACCGATGACAAGGACCCTCATTCCTTTCCAGGCCAGAACAGGCGTGGCCATTCGGGAACCGGTGCGAATATCCCCATGACGCTCGCAACGCGGCTTGCCATCACGATGACCCTGCTGGTGGCGGTGACCGTGGCCGCAGTCGGATGGTTGGGCTATCGCAACACCACCCAGGCCGTCATTCCGCGGGTACTGGAACGCGTCGAAGCCCAGTCACGGCTGCTGGCGACCAATCTCGAATCCTACGTCGCCGGCGCGCGCGGCGATCTGCTCGGCTACCGCTCTGCCGCAGCCATCAACGGCCTGATCCGCGCTCACATCGGTGGAGGCATCGACGCATCCGACGGCGTGTCGGAGCAAACCTGGCGCGAGCGCATCGCAGCGCGGCTCGCAGCCGAGATCGACGCCAAACCCAGTTACGGGCAATTTCGCATCATCGGTCTCGACGACGACCAGCGCGAGTTGGTCCGCGTCGATCGCTCCGGCCCGGATGGAAAGGCGCGGATCGCTCCCAACGACGAACTCGAGCGCAAGAGCGAACGGAGCTACTTTCAGGAGACGATCCGGCTGGCGCCGGGCGAGATCTACGTGTCCGCCATCGATCTCGCCACCCGCCAGGGGGAACCACGACCTCCCACATTCCGACGTTACGCGTTGCAACCCCGCTGTTCACGGCGGACGGCAGGCCATTCGGCATCATCATCGCCAATATCGACATGCGACCGGCGCTCGACCGCGTCCGCTCCACCGTGACCTCGGGCGGAGAGATCTATGTCGTGAATTCGCGCGGCGACTATCTCGTCCATCCCGATCGCACGCGGGAATTCGGCGCATGGCATGATCGTCCCAACGACTGGCGCAAGGATTTTCCCTATTCTGCGGCCTCGGCCGGGACGCTGGAAGGATCCACGCGGCTCATGACCGACGGGTCGGGCCGGCCGAGCGGGGCGGCGATTGCGCCGGCCCTGCTCGTGGGCAAGGACTGGGTTGCGATCATCGAGACGATTCCCTCGCCGGTGTTCGGCCTCGTGCCCGCAGCGATTCAACGAACGTCCTTGCTTGTCGGCGTGCTTGCCGTGCTGGCTGCGGCTTTGCTCGCGGTGCTCCTGGCGCGCTCATTGACGCGCCCGATCGGCCGCCTGACCAAGGCGGTGCAGGCCATCGGCAGCGGACGTCCGGCGGATATACCCGTCGATGCCAGCGGCGAGACCGGCGTGCTGGCACGGGCCTTTGCCCAGATGGTCGAGGAAACCCGGGCGAAAACGGCCGCACTCCAGCGCGAGATCGAGGAGCATCGCCGCACCGAGGCAGCTCGAAGCCATCATGCGGCGCGCGAGCGCCTGTTCAGCGCCGCAGTGGAATCGTCCGACGATGCGATCGTGATGCAGTCGCTCGAAGCCATCATCACGGGCTGGAATCCGGCTGCCGAACGCCTCTACGGCTATTCGGCGGACGAGGCGATCGGGAAATCCACCGCCATCATCGTACCCGCCGACCGCCGCGAGCAGGGCAAGAACATCTTGCGGCGGATCGCGGCAGGCGAGCCGATCGAACGCTTCGAGACGGTGCGCCTGCGCAAGGACGGCGCGCCGGTCGAGATCTCGCTCAGCCTCTCGCCGATCAGGGGACCGTCGGGCGAGATCGTCGGTGCCTCCGGATCTGCGCGCAGCCTCACCGAGGCGCGGCGGGCCGAGCGGGCGCTGCAGCAGCAGCTCGAAGAGCGCCGGCAGATCTTCGAGACGTCGCAGGACCTGATCATGGTCATGGACGCGCGCGGCCATGTCGTGCAGATCAGCCCGAGCAGCGAGACCATTCTCGGCTACCGGCCGGAGGAGATGATCGGCCGCAGCGGCGCCGACTTCGTTCATCCCGACCATCTGGAGCAGTCCCGCGAAAACATGCGCGCGATGCGGCTCGGCGAGCGGCCAAAGCTCGGTGATACGCGCTGCTTCCACAAGAACGGACACATGGTCTGGCTGTCCTGGCTCGGCAACTGGTCCGAGCAGGCGCAGCGGTTCTTCTTCGTCGGGCGGGACATGACGGAGGCGCGGCTCGCGCAGGAATCGCTGCGCGAGAGCGAGCGGCTTGCCCGCAAGATCGTCGAGACCTCGCTCGACGCCTTCGTGCAGACCGACGAGACCGGCAGCATCCTGAACTGGAATTCGCAAGCCGAACGGCTGTTCGGCTGGCGCCGCGACGAGGTGCTCGGCAAGAACACGATCGATCTGATCGTCGCCGAAAGCGAACGCGAGAGGGTTAGGGCCGGCCTAACGCAGTTCCTCGCAAACGAAGACGACAAAACGCTGAACCGCCGTCGCGAGCTGATGTGCCGCCGCCGCGACGGCAAGGAGTTCAAGGCTGAGCTGAGCGTCACCGCGCTGAAGCGCCGCGAGGGCCTGCTGTTCAACGTCTTCTACCGCGACCTCACCGACAAGATCGCGGCTGAGGAGCGCATCCGCCATGCCGAGAAGATGGAGGCGGTCGGCCAGCTTACCGGCGGCGTGGCGCATGATTTCAACAACATCCTCACCGTCATCACCGGAACCATCGAGATCCTTGCGGAGGCGGTCGAGAAGGAGCCGCAGCTTGCGGCCATCACCAAGATGATCGACGAGGCGGCCGCGCGCGGCGCCGATCTGACCCAGCACCTGCTCGCCTTCGCGCGCAAGCAGCCGCTCCAGCCGCGCGAGATCGACATCAACTCGCTGATCATCGACACCGCGAAACTGCTGCGGCCGACGCTGGGCGAACAGATCCAGATCGAATCGGTGTTCGAGGACGAGAGCTGCGTCGCGATTGTCGATCCCAACCAGCTCACCACCGCGATCCTCAACCTTGCACTCAATGCCCGCGACGCCATGCCGAACGGCGGCAAGCTGATCGTGGAGACGGGCGCCGCCTATCTCGACGAGGTCTATGCCAGCGCCAACGATGTGCCACCGGGGCACTACGTGCTGATCGCCGTGAGCGACACCGGCACCGGAATCCCCGCGAACATGCTGGCCAGGGTGTTCGATCCCTTCTTCACCTCGAAGGGCCCGGGCAAGGGCACCGGACTCGGACTCTCAATGGTTTACGGCTTCATCAAGCAGTCCGCAGGACACATCAAGATCTACAGCGAGGAAGGCCACGGCACCACGATCAAGATGTACCTGCCGCCTGGCAAGACGCCGACGGCGGTCGGCGAGGGCGTGACGGCGGCGGCGATCGAGGGCGGACACGAGACCATCCTGGTGGTCGAGGACGACCGGCTGGTGCGTGACTACGTGCTGGCTCAGCTGCATTCGCTGGGATACGCCACTTTGCAGGCCGCGAACGCCGCGGAGGCGCTCGCGATCGTCGCCGCCGGCAAGCGGTTCGACCTCCTGTTCACCGACGTCATCATGCCCGGCAAGATGAACGGACGTCAGCTCGCCGACGAGATCCAGAAGACCCGCCCCGATCTCAGGGTGGTCTATACGTCCGGCTATACCGAGAATGCGATCATCCATCACGGCCGGCTGGATTCGGGGGTCCTGCTGCTGGCCAAGCCCTATCGAAAATCGGATCTGGCGCGGATCATCCGCAAGGCGTTGCAGGGATGAGCGCAGGCCTTTTAGGCAGGCCTTTCATAGCTGGTCGCGTGTAGCCCGGATGGAGCGCAGCGCAATCCGGGAAGTCTCTTGCTGCGTGCACCGGTCCCGGATTTCGCTGGCGCTCCATCCGGGCTACAAAGGCTCGCCGATCAATTCTACGACGCGCGCTGGGCCGCGGTCATCACGATGCGGATCAGGTCGGCGGCATTGCGCGCGCCGAGCTTCTTCATGATGTTGGCGCGGTGGTCCTCGATGGTGCGCGGGCTGATGCCGAGCGTGCGGCCGGCTTCCTTGTTGGATGCACCGGAGGCGAACTGCTCGAGCACCTCGCGCTCCCTGCGCGTCAACGGCTCACGTCCGGGGAAATGCAGCGAGCCGAATTTCGGCGACGCATTCTCCGCCTGCCGGCGCGCATAGGCGCCGATCGCCTCGTCGAGCCGGCCGACGATCTCGCTGCCGCGGAACGGCTTCTCGATGAAGTCGAGCGCACCGCTCTTGATCGCCCCGACCGCCATCGCAATGTCGCCCTGCCCGGAGATCATGAAGATCGGCGCCGGATAGTCCTCGCCGTGCAGTTCCTTGAGAATGTCGAGGCCCGACTTTCCGGGAATATGCACGTCGAGCAGGATCGCAGCCGGTGTGCGGTTCCGCGCGACGGAGAGCAGCGCTGCGCCGTCCGCAAAACAGATCACCTCATAGCCTGCCGCCTTCAACACCATCGACAAGGTGTCGCGAACGGCAGGGTCGTCGTCGACCACGAAGATTTCACCGCGAGAGCTTTGTTCGGCCATGTGCCACATCCAGTTGGCATGAAGGACTCGCGTCCGCGCCAACCGTTATGGCGTTCGGCGCGGATTCGGCCCACCCGTATTTGTACGGGACATAGACTTAACGCACAAGTAGCGGCATGGCGCCTAATTGCGGGAGACGGAGAATATCCATGCTAAATTTAGCCGATACACCGCAGTTGCTCGCAACGCCCGAAGTCGAGAGCCGTGAGCTGATTGCAGCTGACCTTCGCTTGCTGATCGCACAGATCGAGACCAGCATGCGCCGGATCGCCGCAGCCATGGATCAAGAACACGGCAATGATGCGGAAAGTTCCGCGGACGTCCTCATCCTCGACGACGTCACGCCCCAGTACGCCACCGCGAGCGCCGCCCTCGGCGCCTGCCGGGCGGGCCTTCGCCACGCCCTGCAATGCCTGTCGGAATCCAGCGACGCGTAGGATCGCGATCAGCGCGGCGGCGCGGCGGCAAATCCGATCGCATGGCAGCTCCGCAGCTAAAGCGCGACGAGATTAGGATGAATCGTCATCGCGCTTTAGGCTGTTGTTTGAGCATGATCTTTCGGAACCGCTGCGCACTTTGCGCTAACATGGCCCTTCGGGTCCGGATCAAGCTTTAGGCGCGGTGCCGTTCCACGATCGCGTCGGTGGCCACACCACCCCAGGTGTGGATTGCCGGCAGGCCCATCGCGGTCTTGCCGAGATTGGCGAGGCTGATGCGCAGGGCCGCCAGATCCAGCGGCTTCGGCAGGCTCTGGAGCTCGATCCCGACGGAACGGGCGAAGCTGCGGGCGGCACTGCGGCGCTTGCCGTCCATGCCGCTGATGACGATCACGGCGCCGGCGAATTTCGCCTCCTTCATCTCGCGCAGCACGTCGATGCCGTCGCCATCCTCCAGCACGAGATCGAGCGTCACGCAGTCGAAGCGCGCGGCGCGGAGCTTCTCGATCGCTTCCGCCACCGAGGGCGCCACGGTGACTTCGTGGCCGGCCTGCTTGGCGGCAACCGTGATCAGGCTGCGCTGCGTGGCGTCGTCATCGACCACCAGGAGCTGAAGCGCACGCCGCTCGGCGACGTCGGGCAGGTTTGACGAGATGGGGAAAGAGAGCTTCTGGGCATTGCCGGTATTCCTGAGATTGAGACCAGCAATGGTTACACGGCTCGCGCTTAGACGACGTAAAGCGGCTACGGCAAATTGGTTCTGATGTTTCAGCAAATATAAAGCAACGTGGCGGAAAGTGCGGCGGCAGCCACGCGCCGATCAGGCCGCGGCGTCATGGCCGCCGGTCGCGCCGCGCTTCTTCCGGTTCTTGCCGCGCAGGAATTGGATATCCATCTCGGCGCCGTTGACCCGTACCAGCTCGCAGCGGCGGTAGGCGAGGCCGGTTGAGGACAGCAGCAGAAGAACTCTTTCAGGTTCAGCCCCTGGATCGAGCCTTCCACCGTGAGGATGGCGTCGGTGTCGGAGATCGCGTTGAGCTTGCAGTCGCGCCGCCAGGTGCCGTCGATCGCCATGATGCAGACATCATAGCCGCGGCTGAACGTTACGCGCTCCGCACCTTTTCCATCCTCGGCCATGCTTACCGTCCTGCCATCACCGCCAGGCGCGGGGCCACGCCCGTGAGAGCCGGCTTGGCTGCTGCCGCGCGCGGATCGTTCGGCTTGTAGAGGCCGCGCCGCTCCGCAATCGGCCTGAACGTGTCGGTCAATCCGACCACGGTCTCGGCCGCACCCAGCACCAGGAAGCCGTCGGGCTCGATCTGGCGCGCCAGGCGATTGAAGATGTTGATCTTGGTGTCCTGGTCGAAATAGATCAGCACGTTGCGGCAAAAGATCACGTCGAAGGTGCCGAGCTGGGCAAAATCGTGCAGCAAATTGAGCTGCCGATGCTGGATCATCGCCCGCAATTCGGGATTGATCTGCCAGGTCTCGCCGGTCTGCTTGAAATATTTGACCAGCATCTGGATCGGCAGGCCACGCTGCACCTCGAACTGGCTGTAGACGCCGGCCTTGGCCTTTTCCAGCACCTCCTGCGACAGGTCGGTCGCGATGATCTCGATGCGCCAGCCGGTGAGGGCCGCGCCCATCTCCTTCAGGCACATCGCCAGCGAATAGGGCTCCTGCCCGGTCGAGCCGGCGGCGCACCAGATGCGCACGCTGCGGCGGCCGGCGCGCGCCTTGATGATCTCGGGCATGATCGTGTCGCGGAAATGTTCGAACGGCACCTTGTCGCGAAAGAAGAAGGTCTCGTTGGTGGTCATTGCTTCGACCACGTCGGTGATCAGCGGGCGCGAGCCGGCCTGCAGCTTCTGCACAAGCTCGGCGATGCCGGAGAGCCCGGTCTTGCGGGCGAGCGGCAGCAGGCGGCTTTCGATCAGATATTGCTTGTCTGCGGACAGGTCGAGACCGGAATTATCCTTTAGGAACTTGCGCAGATACTCGTACTCGGTCGGGGTCACGGATGGCCTCTTCGAAACTGTACTGGAACACTCTGGCCCAAACACTTTGGGCCAGACACACTCAGACCATGGTTTGTCCGACCGGGATCAACCCAACTTCAGCGAATTTGTCGGCGATAATGTCCTTGTCGAAGGGCTTCATGATGTACTCGTTGGCGCCGCCGCTGAGCGCCTGGGCGATATGAGCCACGTTGTTCTCGGTGGTGCAGAACACCACCTTGGGCTGGTCGCCGCCGGGCAGGCGACGCATATGGCCCATGAATTCGAAGCCGTCCATCACGGGCATGTTCCAGTCGAGCAGCACCGCATCGGGCAGCTTGCGCTGGCAGATTTCGAGCGCCTTCGAGCCGTCCTCGGCCTCGGTGACCTCGAACTCCAGGCCTTCCAGGATCCGGCGCGCGATCTTGCGCACGACGCTGGAATCATCGACCACCAAACACGTTTTCATTTTGGTTCTCCGGTTTCGATGTTTCGGTTGGCTCACGCAGCCATTTGCACTTTGGTTTCGAGCTCGAGGACGCGATCGACGTCGAGCACGACCATGAGCTGACCGTCGAGGCGGTGGACGCCGCCGGCGAGCTTGGCCATGCGCGGATCGAGGTTGACGGGGTTTTCCTCCTTGCCGTCCTCGGGCAGGCGCAGCACCTCGCCGATCTGGTCGATCAAGAGGCCATCGGATTCACCGCGCAGGTCGACGCCGACCGCCATCGGCACCTTGCCGTCTTCGGCCTTGGGCAGGCCGAGCCGGGCGCGCATGTCGACCACGGTGACGATGCGGCCGCGCAGGTTCAGGACGCCGGCGATCTCGCGCGAGGACAGCGGCACGCGGGTGACGCGCTCGGGCATGAACACGTCCTGGACGCGGGAGATCGGCAGGCCGAACAGCTGGCCGCCGATCATCGCGGTGACGTATTCGACCATGGCGCCCTCGCTGGACTGGGTCTTGCGGCTCATCGCTTGTCTCCTGATCCCTGCGCTTGTTCGAGCATGATCTTGTCGGAAAACCGCTTCACACTTTTCCGGATCATGCTTTAAGCCGCTGCCCGGCTCAGCTCGGAGGCGCCGGCGGCGCCCGCGGTCTGCTCCTTCAGCGCCGCGATCAGACCGGGACGGTCGAACTTGGCGACATAGTCGTGGAAGCCGGCCTGACGGCCGCGCTCGATCGCCGCCGGCGACACCAGCGCGGAGAGGCCGATGATCGGCATCGACCCCAGATTGTTGTCGGAGCGGATCAGTTCGGCGAACTCGAACCCGTTCATGTCGGGCATCTCGATGTCGGTCAGGACCACGTCAAAGCTCTGCGCGCGCAGCGCAGCGAGGCCCTCCTGCGCGGTCGGCGCGGTGCGGACGCGGTAGCCGGCCGCTTTCAGCACCGGCGCCAGCATGTTGCGGAAGAAGGCGCTGTCGTCGACCAAGAGCACCGACTGCGAGTGCAGCGACGGCTTCATCTCCTTGCGGGTGAACCAGTCGGCGAACGCCATCGGCAGGAAGTGGCCGACGTCGATCACCTCGGTGGCCTGGCCCTTGATCACGGCCGAGCCCAGAATGCCCGAACCGGAGCCGCCGACCTCGATGTTGAGCCGCTCCTCGACGATGTCGATGATCTCGTCGACGACGAGGCCCATGGAGCGGCCGTCATCGGCGAACACCAGGATCGGCTGGGCGCCCTGGCTCGCGATGGTGACGCCCTCCATCGCGACCAGCGGCATCAGCTGCTCGCGGTACTGCACCATGTAGCGGCCGTTACTGAACTCGATCTTGTCGGCCGGCAGCTCCTCGAGGCGGGTGACGAGGCCGAGCGGGACCGCCTTGGGCTGGGACGAGCCGGCGCGGAACACCAGCAGCGAGGTGGTCTGCTCGCCGCTGCCGATGTGATGCGCCGCATTCTCGTCGGCCATGTCATGGGCCGAGGAGCCGGCGGCGCCGAGCGCCTTGGCAATGCCGTTGGGGTCGATGATCATGATGACGGCGCCATCGCCCAAGATGGTGTTGCCGGAGAACATGTCGATGTGACGCAGCTTGGTCGACATCGGCTTGACCACGATCTCCTCGGTGTGGAACACGCCGTCGACGACGATGCCAAAGGTCTGGCTGCCGACCTGGGTCACCACGATAAAACCGTTCTCGGGATCGGACGCGGCGCCGTCGTCGATCTTCAAGAGCTTCTTCAGATGGATCAGCGGCAGCAGCTTGTTGCGCAGGCGCAGCACCGCGGTGTCCTTGATGCGCTCGATGCGGTGCTCGCTGTTGGCGCGGGCGCGCACCAGCTCGACCACCGAGAGCTGCGGGATGGCAAAGCGGTCGCCGGCGGCTTCGACGATCAGGGCCGAGACGATCGCGAGGGTCAGCGGGATCTTGATGGTGACCGAGCTTCCCTCGCCGGCCACGCTCTTGATGTCGATGGTGCCGCCGATCTGGTCGATATTGGTGCGGACCACGTCCATGCCGACGCCGCGGCCGGAGACCGAGGTGATGGCGGCCGCGGTGGAGAAGCCCGGCGCGAAGATGAACTTGTGGATCTGGGCCTCGCTCATCTTCTCGAGCTCAGCCTCGGTGACCAACCCTGAGGAGATCGCCTTGGCCTTGATCTTCTCGGTGTTGAGGCCGCGGCCGTTGTCGGCGATGCAGATGATGATGTGGCCGCCCTCGTGATAGGCGGACAGCCGAATGGTGCCCTGCTCGCCCTTGCCGGCCGCTAAGCGCTCGGCGGGGGTCTCCAGGCCATGATCGGCGGAGTTGCGCACCATGTGGGTGAGCGGGTCCTTGATCAGGTCGAGCACCTGGCGGTCGAGCTCGGTGTCGGCGCCGTGCATCTCCAGCTCGATCTGCTTGCCGAGTTCGGAGGAGAGATCGCGGACGATGCGGGGCAGCTTCTGCCAGGCATTGCCGATCGGCTGCATGCGCGTCTTCATGACGCCCTCCTGCAGCTCGGCGGTGACATTGGACAGCCGCTGCAGCGGCACCTTGAACTCGGTGTCCTCGTTGCGGCGGGAGATCTCCAACAGCTGGTTGCGGGTCAGCACCAGCTCGGAGACCATGGTCATCAGATGCTCCAGCGTGTCCACGTTGACGCGGATCGACTGGTTGGCGATGCGGTCGCCTTCGCCGGCACTTTCGTCGGCCATCGACTTCTTCGGCGCGGGCTTTTGCTTGGCGGCTTGCTTCGCGGCAGGCGCCGGGGCTTCAACCACCGGCGCGGGCTCGGCCTTGGCTTCAGCCTTGGCAACGGGCGCAGCAGGCACCGGCGCTTCGATCGCGGTCTCGCGGAAGGCGCGCTCGAGCTCGTCGAGCGAGACTTCGCCGGGACGCAACGGGCGCTCCAGCGTCTGTGCGATCAGCGTGCCCGTGGTCATCGCCTTGGTGGGCGCAGCGGCGGCCGGGGCTTCCGGCGCCAGCGGCGGCGCGTCGGCGACCGCAGCTGCGCCAGCCGCCATCGCGGCCATGCCCTGCTCGACCATCGCCTCCAGCTTGTCGATGAGGTCGCGGTCGTTGCCCTCCGGCTCGGCTTCGGTCGCCTCCAGGCCAGCCAAAATCTCCTTGATGCGGTCGATCGAGGACAGGATCACCGTCACCGCCTGCCCGGTCACCGGCATGCCGTCGCGGAATTTGCCCATCAGCGTCTCGCCGGCATGCGCCAGCGCTTCCAGCCGCGGCAGGCCGAGGAAGCCGCAGGTGCCCTTGATGGTGTGGACCAGGCGGAAGATGTTATCCAGGATCTTGGCGTTGTTCGGCTCCTGCTCGAACTTCACCAGCTGATTGTCGACGGTGTCCAGGCTCTCGCTGGTCTCCGTCAAAAACTCCCGCAACAGATCATCCATGAGGTACGCCTTACTGAGCTGGGCTTCGACGCGTTGCGCCGCGCTTGGTATCGACGGAAGCCCTCTTTTCGATCGTTAGACATCCCTTTTCACGGTCCCGTTAATTTCGGCCTCCGTGCTAATACGGATATTGAAGACAAGTTTGCCGTTCGGCTGCATGCGAGGACACGCTTCGGCAAAACCGGCACCGCGCCGCGACGGAGCGAGGAGTGAGGTAGACGCGTCGATCACGGCGCATGGCACGCGCGAGAAAATCCCGTTCGTGAAGGACGATAGGCGCGGCCTTGAGTGGAATTGAACGGACTCGGCCCGCGGTCGCGGGCGCTCTCGCGATAGTCGTTTCGTGCTGTGCCGAGCTCCGCGAAATTCACGTTTTCGGTAAACGAACCGTTACCTCGTCGCCAGTCCGGCTCGTGCTGCGCTAACCCAGCCGCGCTGCCGAGGCAATCTCGGCGTCGGGCCGATGCTCCGCCAGGCAATCGTTGATGGCGGCGAGCAGTGCGTGCGGCGTGAACGGCTTGCGCAGACAGCGTGCGGCGCCGAGCTCCAGCGCCATCCGGAGGAAATCGGGTGCGGGCGAATTCAGATTTGCGAAAGCGTAGCCCGACATCGCGATCAGCGGAATGGCGGGCGCCCGCTCGTGGAAGGTCCGGATCGATTCGAACCCGCGCATATGCGGCATGAGGATGTCGATGATCATCAGATCGAACTGATCGTGTGCGAGGGCCCGCAGTCCGGCTTCACCTCCCTCGGCGATCGTCACCCGAAAATTGTTGCGCTGGAGATGGATCTCGATGGCCATGCACACCATCGGGTCGTCGTCGACAACGAGAATATGGCGCAGACCTTCCCTCCCCGTTTGAGCTTCCCGTTTCGGCAATTCAATCATCGAGCCGTGGGACACGCCTTTCTCCTCTGGTTTCGATCGAGAAATGGATGGCCGCTAAGATGGTTGGCGGCGCCGGGAAAACGGAGACGATGGTCGCGAAATCTGCGGCCGCACGGCGCCATGGTTCGAAGCAATGCTGGATGGCTGAAAGCACTCGCGGACGAGACTGCGCGGGTCGACCGGCGTCCGATGGCAGCACGGATGCAATGCTTCCGGCTCATGAAGGCCCCCTTGCCGCTCTTTCCTGCGCAACCCTCGCAGAGAGGTGCACAACTCAAGAGCGAATCAGCGCGCCGCTCTTTATTTCCATTTCCGCCGCAAATGCCACAGGCTGTCTGCCCTGCAACGAGTATATGGACAGCGCCACAACCTATACAATATATTTTGTCGCCGCGCAACTGCATGACGAACGTGGCGCGGCGCGAATGGATGTCAATGCACCCGGTGCCCCTTTATGACCGCAAGCGGCCACCCGCCCAACCAGTTGCTGCAAATGCTCGACGCGGCAGATTTCGATCTGCTGCGCTCTCATCTCGTAACGATTGAAATGGTCAGGGAGACTGTCTTGGGCCGGACATCTCGTCCCAATTGCCAATATATCCCGACGTGAACATGATGGAACTTACTCGCGCAAGAAGCGATTTCGCCGGTGGCGACTTTGCTGGTGCAAAAGGCGGGAGGCAGCTTTGGAAACGACGGGCCGCCCATCCAACGGTTTCCTATCCGCGCTGTCGGGAGACGATTATGAGCTGATCCGCCCGTACCTGCGCGCGATCGATCTGCCCCATGACGCGGTGCTGGTCGAGGCCGGCGAAACGCTCAAGCGCGCCTATTTTCCCCACCGCGGCGTGATCTCGCTCGTGGTGAAGCTCGCCAAGGGCGAGCATGTGCAGGTCGCGATGATCGGCCGCGACAGCCTGCTTGGAACACTCTCGACCATGGGCGATGCAAGCGCGCTGAACACGGCCGTCGTGCTGGTTCCCGGAGTCGCCTCGGTGATGGATCTCGACCGGCTGCGCGTCGCGGCCGACCAGAGCAGCAGCTTGCGGACCTTGCTCACGCGCCACGGTCTTGCGATTTACGCGCAGGTCCAGCAGACCGCGGGCTGCAACGCCGCCCATCCCGTGGAGTCGCGGCTGTCGCGCTGCCTGCTGCACACCCATGACCTGTCGGGCGACTACCGGCTGCTGCTGACCCAGGAGGCCATGGCACAGATGATCGGGGCGCGGCGCAACAGCGTGTCGCTGGTCGCCAACACCTTGCAGCAGGCCAATTTCATCCACTACAGCCGCGGACACATCCAGATCCTGAACCTGGACGGCCTGCGCCAGACCGCGTGCGAATGCTACGCCACCGTGAAGGCGCAATACGACCGGCTGCTCGGCCAGCGCTGACCCCGCCCGCGTGGTAAACGGACGGCTAATGCCGGCCCGCAAACACGAGCCGTCCTGCTTCCGGAACTGAAATCCAGATGCCGTAGACACGGCGGGCCTCGCACCGATACCGGCCCGCGCGGCATCGAATCGTGATCGAGCAGGCAAAGCCATGTTTGAATTGTCCGTCGCGCCGGCGCCGAAGCTGCTCGATTGCGCGCCCGCGCGCGACCCGAATGCTTATGCGGCGCTGGTACGTGAGATCGGCGAGGACGGAGCCCGCGAGGTGCGCGCCGTGTTCTGGAGCGAGACCGGCGCACGCCTGCAACTGTTCCGCACGCTCTCGCGCGAGCAGCACCAGGCCAGGATCGCGCGCGAAGCACATTCGTTGAAGAGTGCGGCCGGGACGTTCGGCTATGCGAGGCTCGCGGCGCTGGCACTGCGGCTGGAGAAGTCTGCGGAGACGCTTCACGACACCGAGCTCGGCGATCTCCTGGACCTGATGGACGACGCCTACGCCGCGGCGCGCGCGCAGGAGCCGGAATGCTAGAGCATGATCCGGAAAAGTGCGCAGCGGTTTTCCGAAAAGATCATGCTCAAACAACAACCTAAAGCGCGATGACGATTCATCCAAATCTCATCGCGCTTTAGAGCCATTTCGGTTGTCGAAAACGCTCTAACTATCCGCGCGTGTATTCCCGCCGTACTTCTACGGCTTGGGATTTTCACAGATGGCTAATCATAGCTGGCGATAGTCGCGGGAAACCAGGAGGGTTTCCATGTTCACCTACGAGACTGCGGACCAGAAGGAAGTCCGTCGCTTCCGCATCGCTCAGTTCAACGGCCGGATGGCGACGGTAAAGTCTGGCGAGTCGACGGTGACTGGCTTCGTGCGCTCGGTGCTCGAGCAGGAATCGAGCATGCCTCCCCGCTGGACCATCACGATCATCCCGAACGCACCGAAGGACGAGCCCAAGCCGCTGCGGCCCGCATCACGCACGCGTCCCTTCGCCGAAGACTATTTCTGAGCGGGATCAGCGCCGCCGGCCGGGCGGAATGCAATCAATCTCAATCGATCGAGTGCAGCAGCGCCGCACGGACGAGGTCTGCGGTGTTGCGCGCACCTAGCTTGCGCATCGCCTCGGCGCGGTGGCTTTCGAACGTGCGCGGACTGATCTGCATCCGAAGCGCGCCCTGCTTGTTCGAATAGCCTTCGCTGATCAGCCTCAGCACCTCGCGCTCGCGCTTGGTCAGCCGCTTCTGGCCGGACAGGCCAATCAATTCGGCGCGGGGCACGCGCTGCGGCAGCGGCACGCGGGGGGGCCGCGCTTCGGCGTCCCCGGTCCCGGATGGGATCGGCAGGCCGCCCTTGTGAGGGCCGGCAAGCTGCTTGACGAGGCCGCAAACGCGCTCGGTCTGCGCCAGCGCATTCTCCACCACGCGCTGCAAATAGGCGCGGTCGCCGGTGACGGGCGCGAGCTGATCGCTGTGGTGCTTGATCTCGCCCATGTAGAGCAGGAGCGCCGTCAGGGGGCCGTTGAGCTCGCGGGCAATGGCGGCGGCCATTTCGTCGGCGGCCTTGGCACGGGCGGCGTTCAGGCGGACGAAATCGGGCTCTTCAGCTGGAGCAGCGCTGCTTTCGTACCATTCCGACGGCCGCGAATCAGTGGCCGTATCATTCTGTGACGCCATGTCACTCGTTTAGCGGAACGGGACCCGGTCTGTGGTTAACTTTTTGCTCCGTAAGATTACGGTGATTTCGGCAGTTTTGCGCTAAATCCGCGGCATCGGCACAATTTATGCTTGCGTGGGGCCAGTTCCCGGGCGCGTAGAGGTTGAGATTCCGGCTCAGATCCTGAGCAAGCGGGCGAAAACCCTCAAAGGCTGCCTCCGATCATCCCCGCCCCCCGGATTTTACGGATTAATTAACGGCGACTTGCTTCTCTAGGGAGATTGAGAGCGCGCAAATGCCTCCACGCATTGGGCCCGCATGCCTGCGGGAAACGCTGCGAAAGATTGCGTGCCATGAATGAGATCGATCGGCTTTCGGAATTCTTGCAGAGGCTGACGCCGCTGTCGCGCAGCTGTCTGCTCAGCGAACTCGAGCGGCTCGAGCTGTGCGGCATCGACATGCCGGGCTCGGCCGACATCCAGTCGCGCTTGCGCGCCGAGTTTCGCAAGGACGGATCGACCCAGGCGCGCGCCACCAGCCCCTCGCGCTATTTCTTCGCACCGCTCGAGCTGCTTCTGATCGACGGCGCGCCCGAGCACGCCAATGCGGGGCGGATCTCGCGCAACACGCTCACCCCTATCTGGGAATGGATCTGCCGCGACCTGCTGCCGACCATGGCACGCGACTACATCAAGGCTATCAACGACCAGGTCGCCGCCAACAATCCGAAGGAAGTGCAAAAGATCGCGTCGACCTTCCAGACCAAGGTCCTCAAGGTCCTCGAGAGCACCCTGGCGTCGGCGGATAGCACCGAGCTCGCACGCGCCAAGCTCGCGCAGTACACGGCATCGCGCACCGCCTTCGACGACGTGATGAAGATGCTCGACGTGCTGCGCGCCGGCGACGCGCTGCCGAAGTTCAACGAAAAACTGCCCGAGCAGATCGCGAAGTTCGATGACAACCAGGTGGCCCAGATCACCTCGCAACTCGACGGCTTCAGGAAGTCCCATCCCCGCGCGCTGCCCTTCGCATTGGCACTGGTGGCAAGGCGCCTGAAGACGCCCTGGCAATTGGTGCGCCTCGCCACCAAGGCCGCCGCAACCAAGAGCGCCGCCGACGTCGCCGCCGCGCCCTATGCCTGTGTCGTTCCCATGGTGCTCGACCGGCTCGACGACAAGCGCCTCGCTCTTCGGGTCGCGCTCCGGCACAACCGCGTGCTGGTCGCCCGCGACCTGCTCGCCGAGATCTACGACATCGAATATGCGCTCAAGGTCCGCATCGACGACATCGAACATTGCGAGTGGGGCATCCGCCTCCAGCAGTTGATGGACGCGATCGCGGCACTGGTGTCCGCCGAGGTCAGCCGCTTCCCCGCCAATGTCGGCCACATTCTCGGATCGCGCCGCCTGCGCAGCCACGACACGCTCGGCGGCAAGTTGACCTATCTCGCCTGGAAGGGACGCGACGCGATGCAGGACGGCGCGGCGGCGTTTCGCAAATTGATCGGGCAGACCTGATATCGCGCAGTCATCAAAGCGCGAGGGGCCTTCGCGTTATCGGTGAGTGATCATGCCCTAAAGCGCGATGAGATCGAATTGAATCGTCATCGCGCTTTAGGTCTTTGTTTGAGCATGATCTTTTCGGAAAACTGCTTCACACTTTTCCGGATCATGCCCTAATGCGCGCGCGGCAGACACAGGAAGCGATCGAGAAATCGCCCCGACAGCACGAATCTGAACCACCAATACATCATTCGCCGCATCGTCATTGCTGCATCCTCGACAGCCCACCACCGGATGCGCGGAGCAATAGCGCAGGCGCAGCAGTGCGCATGTGATGTGTTTCACATTTGCGCCGACAGGCGCGGACGCATCGTCGCATAACTGTCACGAGCGCAGATGGAACATGCCCGCATCGCGCGAAAATGAGTTCCGCGGCCGTAGCTGTCGCTCCTATCCTCCGATGCTGCGAAGGAACAAGCCGCAGGAGGTCGCGATGAGATCGAACCGACGGACCCTGACGATGGTGATGTTGCTCGTGAGTGCGCTCGCGCTCACATCGACGACGATGGCGCAGACGACGACGCCGCAAGGCAATGCTGCGCCGACCGCCGACAACGCGGTGCTGCTGACCGTCTTCTTCAAACACGATCAATCCCGGCCGCTGCACGAGCTGAATGCGCAACTCGAGACGCAGGGCTTCTACAAGGCGTTTCCGCCGGCCGGCGTCGAGGTCGTGAGCTGGTATGTGATGATGGGCATTGGCCAAGTGATCACGCTGCGCCTGCCGGCGTCGCGGCTGCGCGAGGTCAACCGCGTCATCGAGGACACGGCATGGGGATCTTATCGCACCGAATTCTATCCGACCTATGACTACAAGGCGGTCGGCGTGGCACAACACGAAAAAGCCGCCGGAAATTAATTCTCCAATCGTCCTGTCATTGGAGCGAAGGGCCACGCAACCGCATCACTCGATGCCTGGCGTCGGCAAGCCGCACGTTCATCGATCGCGCGGGAGAAATTCCGCATGCGCTGGCAGCCGTTGCGCGTGCGGTGCCGGAGTATGCGAATTCTTTTCGAAGAATCTGTCGACAAATTAGCTCTAATTGCAGGGCTTAACGTTACTCAAATAATTCAACAGCGACGTGACGCTCTCCTTATTTGAACCCACGCTCCGCGTTTAAGAAACCGTCACGGAACGGGAGTGGTGTTGATGAACGATGGGATTGTTGAACTCGTCGGACGAAGGCCTGTAACCTTCGGACGGCGAAAGGTGACGCCGCGCGCCTGCGTGGCCGACAGCAAGCGTCACTTGCGCGCCTTCCTCAGCGAAGTGCTCGAGGATCTTGGCTTCGTTACCTGCGAATGCGCCAGCGCGGACGAGCTGCAAACCGTGCTCGCCACCGAATTGCCGGATCTGATCCTGCTCGGTGTCGCCACCGACGGCATCGAGCCGGGGAGATTCCTCGAGGTCTTGGTGCGTGAGGGCTTCGCCGGGAAGGTTCTGGCGGTCGGCGCCCGCGAATCGATCGTCGTCAGGGCCGTGCGGCAGGTCGGCGAGGAATATGGCCTTGCGATGCTGCCGCCGCTGACCACGCCCTTTGCCGCGGAGACGCTGCGCGAGCGCGTCGCGATGCTGCTGCCGGAGGAGCCGGCGCCGAGCCCGGCCGTGCATGTCGGCGAGGCCTTGCATGCCGGCTGGCTGGAGCTCTGGTACCAGCCCAAGATCGACGCGCGCACGCTGATCCGCAGCGGCGCCGAGGCGCTGGTGCGAATGCGCCATCCGACCTGGGGCGTCGTGCCGCCGGCCTATTTCATTCCCGAGGAGCATGATCCGCATCTGCGTGATCTCTCGGAATTCGTGATCGAGCGCGCCATGCAGGACTGGCACTATCTGCTGGAGCAGCAGAGCCCGGTCGATCTCTCGATCAACCTACCAGCGTCCTATCTGAAGGCGCCGCAGGCGGTGCGCGATCTCTGTCGCCGCGTGCCGACGCATCCGGCCTTCGGCGGGCTGACCATCGAGATCGACAGCGAAGAAGCGACCCGCGATCTCGATCTCCTGACCGAGGTCGCACGCGAGGTGGGGTTGCACAATATTGGCCTCGCGATCGACAATCTCGGCGCCAACTGGCCGGCGCTGATGGGCCTGGACAAGATTCCCTTCGTCATGATGAAGGCCGACCGGCACTTCGTCACCGGCAGCGGCAGTGACCGGCTGAAGCGCACGGTGTGCCGTCACATCGTCGAGCTGGCGCAAGGCTACGGCGCGCGCGTGGTCGCCGAGGGCGTCGAGAGCCGCGCCGACCTCGTCGGCGCGAACGAGCTCGGCTTCGATCTCGTGCAGGGCTTTCTGTTCGGCAAGCCGATGCCGCTGAAGAAATTCGCCCGCTCGACGCTGACGAAAACCGTGATGGAGTGAGCTCGTTCGCGGCTCGTACGTCGCTGGGCGCGCGCGGGAATCATCGATCTCGCGCGCGTTCGCCGGGCCTGCTTGGGCAGTCCGTGCACTCGCGCTCTTGCCGTGCCGAAGGCAGGACTAGCCGGCCATCATCACGCAAACCGCCGCGCGAAAAAGACGCAGACGACCACGAGCGCGGTCGCGGCGATCATGCTCCAGGCAACCGAACTCGTGCAGCAACAGGCCGGCAAGCGCCAGGCCAAAGAATGGCTGGAGCTGTTGCAACTGGCCGACACGCGCAATGCCGCCGAGCGCAAGCCCGCGATACCAGAAGATGAAGCCGACGAACATGCTGAAGATCGAGACGTAGGCGAGCCCGATCCAGGCGGGGGCGCTGACGCCGCTCCATGTCGGCGGCCACGTCCAAATCGCGACGGGCACCATCAGCGGCAGCGCGAGCAGTAGCGCCCAGGAGATCACCTGCCAGCCGCCGAGGCGGCGCGACAACGCGGCGCCTTCGGCATAGCCGAGACCGCATAAGACGATCGCGGCCACCATCAGGAGATCGCCGGTGAGCGAGGCTGAGCCGTCATTCGACAGAGCAAAGCCCGCGACGGTGGCACTGCCGAGGACGGCGAACAGCCAGAACAACGGCTGCGGCCGCTCGCCGCCGCGCAAGACGCCGAAGATCGCGGTCGATAGCGGCAAGAGGCCGATGAAGACGATCGAATGCGCCGAGGTGATGTGCTGGAGCGCGAGCGCGGTCAGCAAGGGAAAGCCGACCACGACACCGATGGTGACGATGGCGAGTGAGGCGAGATCGTGCTTCGCCGGCCGTGCCTGACGGAGCAAGCCGAGCATGGCAAGTCCGATCAACGCCGCAATGACCGCGCGCGTGGATGTCAGGAATAGCGCGGAGAAACCGCCGACCGCCACCCGCGTCGCCGGCAGCGAGCCACTGAAGATGATGACGCCGAGGAGACCGTGGCCCCAGCCGGTGGCTGAAGAGTGCATTCCTGTCTCGCTTTTTGGAGCGCGATGCTTGGCCATCGCCAGTGACAAGACCAGCGACAGTTCAGTACAATCTGGCAAAACTGTATGGATATGGAAGGCGATACACTTGGACAGCGAGGCATCAGCGAGAGGGCGCAACGGAACGCGGACCGCAGGCGTGATGAGTGCCATCCGCGCCAAGGTCGCGGGCCGCGCGCTCGGTGCCGGCGACCGCTTGCCATCGATCCGCAGCCTTGCGGCGACGCTGGGGGTTTCGCCTTCCACCATCGTCGAGGCCTATGACCGCCTGGCCGCGGAAGGGCTGATTCGTGCCCGTCGCGGCTCGGGCTTCTATGTCTCGCCGACGATCATGCCGCCGCTCGCACTGACCGAGGCCGAGCCGCGCCGCGACCGGGAGGTCGATCCATTCTGGGTTTCGCGGCAATCGCTTGATGCGGACACGACCGCGCTGAAGCCCGGCTGCGGCTGGCTGCCGCCGGAGTGGATGCCGGAGGCGGCGCTGCGACGCGCTATCCGCGCGCTCGCGCGGACCCATGCGACTCTATTGGCGGACTACGGCGGCACGCGCGGTTCGCCGGCACTGCGCCGGCTGCTGCTTACGCGTCTTGCGGAAGATGCGATCGAGGTGTCGGTCGACCAGCTCATGCTCACGGGCTCGGGCACGCAAAGTGCCGATCTCGTCTGCCGCTTCCTGCTCCGTCCCGGCGACACCGTGCTGGTCGATGATCCCTGCTACTTTAATTTTCGCGCCTTGCTGCGGGCGCACCAGGCGAAGATCGTCGGCGTGCCCTACACGCCATCGGGTCCGGACGTCGCAAGCTTCGAGCAGGTCCTCGCCAGCGAACGGCCGCGGCTCTACATCACCAATTCAGCGCTGCACAACCCGACCGGCGCGACGTTGTCGCTTCCGACTGCGCACCGTCTGCTGAGCGCGGCCGCCGCGCACGACGTCACCATCGTCGAGGACGATATTTTCGGCGACTTCGAGCCGGAGCGCTCGCCGCGCCTTGCCGCGCTCGACGGTCTCGCCCGCGTGATCCGCATCGGCAGCTTCTCCAAGACGCTATCGGCCTCGGTGCGCTGCGGCTATATCGCCGCGCGCGCCGACTGGATCGAGCATCTCGTCGATCTCCAGGTCGCAACCAGCTTCGGCGGCTCAAGCCCGGTCGCGACCGAGATCATCGCAAAGGTGCTGGCCGGCGGCAGCTATCGCAAGCACATGGACGAGCTCAGGCAACGGCTCATGCGCGCCCGGCGTGACGTCGCGCGAAAACTTCAGGCGCTCGGCATCGAGCCGTGGCTGACGCCGCGCGGCGGCTTCTTCCTCTGGTGCCGTCTTCCCGATGGACGGGATGCCACGGCCGTCGCGCGCGCGGCTCTCGAAGAGGACGTGGTGCTGGCACCGGGCAACGTGTTCAGCGTGTCACAGACGGCATCGAACTTCATGCGGTTCAACGTGGCGCAGATGGGCGATCCCAGGATGTGGGATGTGCTGCGGCGGGCGTTGAAGGCGGGCACCGAACGATAGACGTCTAGTACCAAGGCTCCTCATACACCGGTTCGCCGTCGAGCAGCAGCCGCTTGATGGCGGCGCGGCCCGAAGGCAGCACCGCGGCGACGACCCGCAGCTTTTGCTGGTTGCGCGCCTGCTCGAGCTTCTTGCCCTCGCCTTCGGGCACGAAATAGCTTTCGAGACCGTATTTGATCGTCAGCTTGTCACAGAAGGTGCGGCCATTTGTGCCGCAGGCGCCTCCCGAATAGCCGACGCGGCCGCGGATCAGCACTTCAGGCGCCGTGACCGGGACAGGCTCGGCATGCACCGAGACGGCCTCGTAAAGGCCGCTGGCATTGGGCGCGAGCTTGACGAACACGACGGCATTGCGTTCGGCGGCCGGCTTGCCGGCGAGCGCGCCGGCCGGCACTTGCGAGATGTCGTAGCGGAGCACGACATAGTCGCCGCGCAGGAGATCGCGAGGATCGACCGGCTGCGTCTGCAAGGTCACCTCACGACCTTCACGCAGGATCTGCATGCGATCGGCGACCATCAGGACCAGCAGCACGCATTGAAGCAGGACGGCGACCCCGAACAGCACGGCTTTCGGAATGCGCTGCCAGAGTTTTGTGACGGATACGGCCAGTTCGATCATCGCGCAGCCCTCGGCAGCATGCGATTGAGCGCGGTCGCAAATCCGACTGCGATGATTCCGGCCGCCGCAAGGAAGGCCGAGCGACCCAGCAGCGAGCCCTTCACGGCCCAGGTGATGCCCGCGATCACGCCGGCGATGCCGAGCCAGCCGGCAACGATCCGCGGGCGCACCTCATCGAGCATGCCGGAGACGACGAGGCACAACATGGCGCAGAGCAGTGCGGCATAGGCGAACCAGGGTTCGCCGGCCGCAGATGCCGGCCAGATCGGCGCGGCGAGCAGCACGAGACCGATGGCGCATGCTGCCAGGACTTCACCGGCGCGCCTGGTGATCCCGGCGGATGCGAGAGCCAGGATCACACCCGCGATCCCGCACAGGATCGCCCAAAGCGGTTGAGCTGGCACCGCGCCGGTCCGGAAGCGGACGATGTCGTCGACTGTCGTCACCTCGAGGAAGGCAACGCCGGCCAGCGAAAACGCCCCGTAGATCGACAGAACGCTCCCGAGGCGGAGCGCCCTCGGCGACGGCGATGCGGCGATCGCGAGCCCCGCGCCGAACAACAGCGCCGCACCATTCGCGAGCAGGAATGATGGCTGGGCGCCATCGAATTCGAAGCGAAGCGACGTCGCGATCCACCACGGCAGCATCGCGATCGCGACGAGATGCGCCGCCACGCGAGAATTCCATGCGAAGGCCGTCGCGGCGGCGATGAGCCAGACGGCCACGAACGGAAGATGCAGGGCGTCCGGCGTGTCGTAAGTCCGCAAGCAGGTCCAGATCGAGGCGGCCACGAGACCGACCGCGAGCGCACCGCGCGAGCCCGTCAACAAGGCGGCGGCCAATGCCCCGATCGACCACAGCAGCATGCCGCCGGCAAAATCGTCGCCGAGATGGTACATCTGGCCGACCAGCGCGATGCCCGCGCCAAAGATGATCGCGCCAATGCTCGCACAGAGATCGGCGAGAACAGTGCGACCCGTCGTTGCGAACCAGGCCCCGAGGCCGCCAGCGACGACCATGCCGGCGAGCAGGATTGCGAACCGCAGCAGCCGCGCGATCTCGGTCCAGTGCGCGGCGACGAAGGCGAGGAAGGCCGCCGCGATCAACAGGCCACCGACGATGGCGACGACCACAGCGATGTTGATGCCGGCTGGGAGCGGCGGCAGCGCGGCGCGGATGGAGGCGGCAACCGCCGGCGCGATCACACCTTCAGCTTCCCATTGTGCAAGATCGGCTTCGAGGCGCTGCCGGTAGGTTTTATCGAACATCGTCCTGGATCACCTAAACTGCCGGCGGGCGGCTGCCGCCAGTCAGCCGGCGGGATGTTGCTTGGTCGGATTCCGCCGATGGCGGGTTCAAGACCGCACTGGCTGCAGAGGGCATCGACGGTTGCTGCACGACACGTCAGCCGGCGAGCTTGCGGTCGCGGATCGGCTGACCGCCCGCAAGCATGCCGCGCTGAAGCGCGCGGCCGGCGAGAGATCGCGACCGATGCGCCCGATCAGATGCTGCAGTTGAACAGCTGCACGCCGAACTGCGCTTCGAGCTCGCCGATGTAGCGACACCAAGGTCGGCGAGAGCCCGGCGCGGCGGGCCGCCGCCGAGAAGCTGCCCTCGCGGACGGTGCTGATGAACAGTTCCACGACCTGAAGGCAATTCATCCATCTTTTCATATTCTGCAAAAGAGATGCTCAGATTACGCCAATGGTTGGAAGAGACTCACAGCTGTAACTTTCAGTCAACATGGCCATAAACGGCCACACGGCAGCGGGGGAGAACTGCAACCATGGAAGGCATCGCCGACAAGGTGATGAGAGCGCTCTTGTGCCTCGTCGCCGCGACGACGCTGGCGCTCCAGGCGGGCGCCGCGGGGGCTCAGACGGCCGCAGAATCCTGGCCGAACCGCGCGATCACCTGGGTAGTGCCGTTCGGGGCCGGCGGCGTCACCGACCTCGTCTCGCGCAAGATCGCGGAGCTGCTGCGGACGCGGCTTGGGCAGCCCGTGGTGGTGGAGAACCGCCCCGGCGCTGGCGGGACCATTGGGACGGAGTTCGTTGCCCGGGCCCAGCCCGACGGCTACACCGTGCTCTACGCCTCCGGCGGGCCTATGACGATCCAGCCGAACCTGGGGCTGGCGAAGCTCAACTACGACCCGCTCAAGAGCTACGTCCACGTCCGCGGCGTGAGCTCGTCGAACCAGATCCTCGTCGCGACCGCGGCAGCACCCTACAACACGCTGGCTGAGTTCGTCGCGTACGCGAAGGCCAACCCAGGCAAGGTCAATTTCGGCTCCCCCGGCCCCGGCACCGCCCAGCACCTCGCCGGCGAGATGTTCCAGGCCGCCGCCGGCATCAAGCTGACCCACGTGCCTTACAAGTCGGGCTCGAGCCAGATGACCGACATGATGTCGGGCATCCTGGACGTCTCCTTCGACTACCTTACCGTGCTCAGGCCGCTGATCGACACCGGCAAGGTCAAGGTGCTCGGCACCACCGGCACGGCGCGGCTGGCCGCGCTGCCCGGCGCGCCCACGATGCTCGAGGTCGGCTACCCGGACGCCGTCAATGTCGGCTCGACCTGGGTCTCGGTCCCAGCCGGAACCGACCCGAGAATCGTGGGCAGGCTCTCTGAGGCGCTGGCCGCCGTGCTCGCCGACCCCGCCATCGTCGCGGACCTCTCCACCAACGGCCAGGTGTCGATCGCCGACAAGGGGCCGGCCGAGATGGAGCCGTTCATCGTCGAGGAGACCGCACGCTACAAGCGGGTGATCGAGAGCGCGGGCATCGCCGCGCGTTAAAGCATGATCCGGACCCGAAGGACCGCGTGAGCGCAAAGTGCGCAGCGGTTTTCCGAAAAGATCATGCTCAAACAACAACCTAAGGCGCGATGACGATTCATCCTCATCGCATCGCGCTTTAGTTCGCCTTGATCCCGGCCTCGCCAATCAGCTTGCCCCATTTCGCGCTTTCGCCCTGAATGAAGCGGCCGAACTGCTCAGGCGATGTCGGCGCGGGCTCTGCGCCGAGCGTCCGGATCTTCTCGACCACCGACGGGTCTTTCAGGGCCTTCGTGAAGGCTTCGTTCAGTCGGCCGACGACATCCGCAGACGTGCCGGCCGGAGCAACGAGACCGAACCAGCCGACCGATTCGAAACCCGCGATCCCGCTCTCGGCAAGCGTCGGCACGTCAGGGAGGGATGCAAGACGGCGCGCCGAGGAGACGCCGATCGCGTTGAGCTTGCCTTCGAGGATCAGCTGCCGCGATGCGGGGATATCCAGCACCGCGAACGGGACGTGCCCCGCGAGCACGTCGACCGTCGCTGGCGCCGTCCCACGATAGGGAACCAGCTCCATGGTGATCCCGGACTTCTGCGTGAACAGCGCTGCCGTCAGATGCATGGCGGTCGAATTGCCGCCATGTCCGATCGACAACGTGCCTGGCTTTGCCTTGGCGAGCGCGATTGTCTCCGCCGCAGTGTGCGCGGGCACGTTTGCAGACGCCACCAGCACAAAGGGAATCTCCGCAAGCAGGGTGATGGGCGCGAGATCCTTGGGATCGAACGGCATTGACGAATTGAGGTGCGGGTTCACCGTGAGGCTGCCTGCCGGTGCGACACCGAGCGTATAGCCGTCCGGCTTGGCTTGCGCGACCGCGGCCATGCCGATGTTGCCCCCTGCCCCGGCGCGATTCTCGATCACCAGGCTTTGCTTGAGTTCGGCGGTGACCAGCGGCTCGAGCGCGCGGATCACGGTATCGGCGCTGCCGCCGGGCGGGAACGTCACGATGATCTTGATCAATTGCTCCGGATAGGCCGCTTCAACGCCCCCCAGCGGCAGCACGACGAAAGTCGCGGCCGTCAGCACGGCCAGAATGCGGCGCCTCGCAGCGTGAAACACATTTCCCTCCTCAGTCCGTTCTTGTTTGTGAGTCCCGACCAGACGGGTCGGCCGGGCAGCTTGATGTCGCCTTACGCCGCCGCGCCGGTGATGCGTGCCAGCAAGCCTTGTGGATTGTCGGGCGCGACTTGCCCGCGCCAGGCGATGTGCTGGTCTGGCCGCACCAGCACTAGCTTCTCGGCATAGGCACCGTTCGCCTCGTCCGGCGCGATGTCGACCAGCGTGAGCGGCATGCCGCGTTCCTCCGCGGCCGACTTGAATCGTGCCACATCGATCGCCGGATCGAGCCGCAGCAATGTATAGCCGGGCCCGAATGCATCGTAGAGCGATCGGCCGTCGCGCAGGAACAGATGCGGCGCGCGGGCGCCGGGTACGGTGGAAGGCGCAAAACTTCCCATCGCGTAAGCCGGCGGGGTCTCGCCGTCATAGGCGATGATCGGCGAGGCATCGTAGTAGTAGCCGAAGTTGAGGCCGGCGCAGCAATATTGCTGCACGTTTAGATCATACGCCGCCCTGGCCAGCGCTGCGCGCGCCGCGTGACCGCGCGGCGTGGCATCCTCGATCTCCGCCGAGACGCCGCCGCGCTGGGCCATCATCTTCATCGCGTGGTCCATCGCAAAGCGCGACACCTGTTCGGTGATGGGCTGGCGCTCCGCTTCATAGGCGTCGAGAATTGAAGCCGGCGCCCACCCGTTCAGATGCGCCGCCAATTGCCAGCAGAGGTCGACGGCGTCGGCAATGCCCGCATTCATGCCGTAGCCGGCATAGGGCATCCACAAATGCGCGGCGTCGCCGCAGATGAAGACCCTGCGATCGCGGAAGCGATCGGCCACCAGCCGGCGCCCGACCCAGTCCTCCTTGCTAAGGACCCGGTATTCGAAGCGCGCATCGACGCCGAGAATGGCGCGGATCGCCCAGTCGCGATCGACCGAATCGAACTCGGGCTCGTCGGGCTTCAGGTGATTGTGGATCAGCCAGCGGTCGTGACCATCGATCGCAACCGTGGTGCCGGACCGCCGCGGGTTGAGCGAGAGCACCATCCAGGCAGGCTTGTGCGCTCCCATCAGTTCCTTGAGTTGCGGAGCTTCGATATAGGTCGATTGCACGCGCTGGATCACTGGCGTCCCGGACAGGCTCGCACCGATCGATTTTCGCACCAGCGAGCGGCTGCCATCGCACCCGACCACGAAGTTGGCTTCGATACGGAGCGGATTTCCGCTGTCGAGGTTGCGACCTATCGCGATTACATGGCCGTTGTTCTGTTCGATGTCCGTAATTTCCGTGCGCGCCAAAATGGTGATGCGCGGCTGCGCGGCGGCATGGCCGAACAAGATCGGCTCGAGATAGACCTGGTTGATCCGGTGCGGCGGCTCGGGCGTCGGCCACCAGGTGTCGGGGCCGCCGGTTGCGGTGTAACGGCGCGCGCGGGAGGGGATGTCGATGCGGCAAAGTTCGATGCCGGTCGCGGTGGTCCGGTAGGAGCAATCGTTCGGGAAGTCGGCCGGGAGGCCTGCGTCGCGCAGCTTTGCGGCGACGCCGAGCCGGCGGAAGATCTCCATCGAGCGCGCCGAAACGTGATTGCATTTGACGCTGGGCGGATCGCCGGCATGGCGGACCTCCGCGACGACGACGTCGATCCCGCGCGAGGCCAGATCCATCGCCGCGGTCAATCCGACGGGCCCGGCGCCCACCACCAGCACCTGTGTCCTCATGCTCGTTTCCATCCCATGCTTCACCCGCGGATTCGCCGTCCACGCAGCATGCATTTTATTGCAGGGTCGCTTATGAGATAAGCCAGAAAGAACTCATCAATTCATGAGCATTGCCTATGAATGTCACCTTGAGGCAGCTGCAGGCCTTCACCGGCGTGTACCGGACGCGCAGCATCACGCGGGCCGCGCGCGAGCTGGGGATCACGCAATCGGCGGCGAGCCTCTTGGTCCAGCAGCTCGAGGTCCAACTTGGCGTCAGGCTGTTCGATCGCTCCACGCGGTCCGTGCAGCCAACGCTGGCCGCCGACGAAGCTTTTCATGCCGCCGAACGGATGCTCAGCGATGCGCAAGGACTGTCACGGCGCATGCATGACCTCGCGCAGGCGCGCGCAGGTCGCGTCGTGTTTCTCGCGTCAGCCGGCGCCGCATCGGCGCTGCTGCCTTTGGTGTTGGCGAAATTCCGCGCGGGCTATCCGGACATTGAGATCGACATGCGCGACGTTGCCGCGGACGATCTCGTTCCGCGTATGATCGCAACCGATGCAGAGTTCGCGATCGGCAGCGTGGAGGGCGAGATCGCGGAGATGTCGGTCGAGACCCTGACCCGCGGTCGCCTGAGCGCAATTGGCCGCCGCACCGCGGACTTCGCCGCACGTCGTTCCCTCACATGGGACGAGCTCGAGCAGTTCCCGACGATCGCGATGCGGCGCGAGACGCGGATCCGTATGCAGATCGATCAGGCATTGGGCGCGCAGGGCAAGCGCCTCAATCCGACCTATGAAGTGACGTTGATCAACACCGCGCTCGCCATGACCGCGCAGGGTCTCGGCCTCGCCATCCTTCCTGCAACGATGCTGCCGGCCGATCAATTCCCGACGCTGATCGCGAAGCCGCTGGTGCGCCCGGCCATCACCCGCCCGGTATCGCTGCTCCAGCGCCAGGGACGAACTCTCTCGCCGGCGGCGCAAGCGTTTGTGGCGACGGCGAGGACGGTGCTTGCGGAGCGATCTACTTGATAATGGCGGAGAGGGAGGGATTCGAACCCCCGATAGGCTTGCACCTATGCCGCATTTCGAGTGCGGTGCATTCAACCACTCTGCCACCTCTCCTGAAGGTGCCGATAAGAGGTAGGAACCCCTGTGGTCGGGGCGTGTAATAGGCGAGGATGGCCGGCCAGACAAGGCGCGAAAGGCGAAAATCCGCCGCCTGTTTCATCCCTTCCCTCTCATTCCGAAAGGAACCGCCGTGGAGCATCTGACGATCGCGGCCAATGGCGCCGATTTCCACCTGGTCCGCGCTGGACGGGGCAAACCGCTGCTTTTGCTGCATGGTTGGCCGGAATTCTGGCGGACCTGGGAGCCGGTGATATCTAGGCTTTCGGACCGTTTCATGCTGATCGCGCCCGATTTGCGCGGCTTTGGCGACAGCGACAAGCCTGATGGCCCTTACGGACCGGATGGCCATGCGGCGGACATGCTAGCGCTGATGGACGGGCTCGGCATCGACCAATTCGGCGTCGTGGGTCATGACGTCGGCGGCGCCGTGATGCAGCCCCTGGCCCGACAGGCACTGGGACGGCTCACCGGGCTGTTCTTCTTCGATTTCGTCTATCCCGGCATCGGGCCGCGCATGGCAGCCCCCGATAGGCTCAACCACATCTGGTACCAGTCCTTTCACCAGATGGAGATGGCCCCGGCGCTGGTCGGCGCCAGCCGCGAGACCTGCCGGCTCTATATCAGCCACTTCCTCAAAGGCTGGGCGCACCGCAAAGATGCTTTCGACGACGTGCTCGACGCCTTCGCCGATAACTTCCTCAAGGACGGCAATCTCGCCGGCGGCTTTGCGCATTATCGCGCCTCGCATGCCGGGCGCATCGCGATGATGAAGGGTGAGGCACCACGCCTGCCGCCGATCAATGTGCCGACCTGCGTGCGCTGGGCCGAGCACGACCCGCTGTTTCCCTATGCCTGGACCGATCGGCTCGGCGAAACCTTCAGCGAACTCGATCTGGCGATGTTTCCGGACGTTGGCCACTTCCCGCATCGGGAAGATCCGGATCGCGCGGCCATGGAGATCGCGGCGTTCTTTCAGCGCATCGGCTGGAATTGAGGCCCGGGTCCAAGAAACGGGGTGGGACCGCCAGACGCGGTAAACACTGGCGGTCCCTTGCCGCTCATTGAAATACTGACCGGGAAGGGCGGCTTCGCCGGCCGAGTGAAGCGACGATTCGACCCTAGCGTGCAGCCCGCACCGCGCAACGCAATCCGCCCCTTAACCTAACCAGTCAAGGTTACTGTGGAGCCCGAAACGGGCTCCAGATTCTTGTTGGACGCGTTTCCTTGACGCGAACCGGTGTCCACTTCGCTCGAAAACCCGAGCTAGTCGTTCTTGTTGTCGTTCTTGCCCTTTTTCTTGCCGTTCTCCGTGGAATCCCGGTCTTTTCCATTACCGCCCTCCTTGCGGCGGTTGGTGAAGCGCGCATTGCCAAGGCCGGTGCCGATGGTGAGCACGCCCCAGCGATCGACGTGCTGCATGAACGGCACTTCCGAAAGGCCCTGAACCACGCCGTCATTGTGCATCACGACCGCGGTGTCGTGCCCGCCGATCTCGGGGATGGCTTCGACGAGGCTTGCCGGCAGGTTGAACTTGCTGCTCTCCCAATTGCCGGGCAGATTCTGCGCGCCCTTCTCGATGGAGCCGTCCGCATCGATCACGCCGGGACAGGCGATGCCGATGAACGGCGCGAGCTTGAAGCCTTCGGCTTCGGCATCCTCGATGAGGCCTTCGAGCATCTTGACCAGCCGCTTCACCGCGGCCTCGCGGCTCGGCTCACTATCGGCATGGCGCCACAGATCGGATTTGAAGACCGCGGCCTTGGACAGATCGGGCGCCTTCTTCCAGCGCGTCTCCACGATCCCGCAGCGGATGTTCGTTCCGCCGATGTCGACCGCGAGGATGCTGTCATAGGCCTCGAAAATCCAGGACGGTGCGAGGTGCAGGGCTCCAATCAACCCGGCATCATCAGGATCGAAGCGGATTGGCACCAGATCGACCTCGAAGCCTTCCGACTTGAGGATGATCTCGGCCCGGGCAATGGCGATTTCGCCGAGCCGGCTCGCGCGAAAGCCGCCGCCGACCACAATGCAGTCGGTCTTGGCCCAGGCCTTGGTCTTGAGGAACCGCCGCGTGACGTAAGCGAGCTCCTGCGCGAAATCCTCGATCGCGCTATGCACGACGGCCGTGGCCTCGGTATCGTCGCCGACCAGAACGGCATCGAGGACCTTCTTGCTGATCTTGTCGGACGGCTCGTCGCCGAAGGGATCCTCGCCGCTCTTGCGAAGCGGTTTGCGCCACTCTTCGAGGATCTCGCGAAACGCGCCCTTGCTGGCGCGGTCGCCCAGAAAGCCCTCGTCGTCCTTGAGCTCGATGTTGAAGCTGTCGACGTCGACCGACGGCAGGCGGCTCGCCCCGTGCTGGGCGATGCCCGTCGTGTTGACCAGCTGGTCTGTTGCCATGATAGCCCTTGCCCGCGTGTCCGATTTGCGAGGACACAACGGGGAGGGAACCCGTTGGTTTCAAGCCGGCCGCAGATTCGGGCCACACACCGGAATGGACCCAAATCCTTCAAATCCTGACCGTTTTCGCTCGCTTTTCCTTGACTTGCGGCGTCCGGCGGCTATAAGTCCCACAGCCGGCGCGAGGCGTTTCTCGCGCCGCTTGCTTTTGCGTGGGTTTTCAAAGGGATAACTCCCGCCCGCACAAAGCTTCGCATAAACCCGTAGCGACTGACAAAAAGCCGGCCCCGACAAACTGTCGCGAGGCCGGGATTGAACACGAAGGAAAAAAACGATGTTCGCAGTCATCAAAACCGGCGGCAAGCAATACCGCGTCGTGCCGGATGATGTTCTCGAAGTAGGCAAGATCGCCGGCGAAGTCGGCACGATCGTGCAGTTGAATGAAGTTCTGGTGGTCGGCGGCGACACACCGGTCCTGGGCGTCCCGACGGTCGCAGGCGCGTCCGTTGCGGTCGAGGTGCTCGACCACAAGCGCGGACCGAAGGTCATCGCGTTCAAGAAGCGCCGCCGCAAGAACTCGCGCCGCAAGCGCGGCTATCGCGACGAGATCACGGTGCTTCGCGTCAGCGAGATCCTGACCGACGGCGCCAAGCCCACCAAGGGCCCGCGTCCGAAGAAGGAGAAGGTGGCCAAGGAGTCCGCAACGGAAGCCGCCGAATAACGAGATTTGATCACGCCAATTCACGAATTGATGCGTGAGAAATCGTGAAATGATTCCGTCAAGGAATTGATCTAGACATACGTAGGATTTCGGAGACGAGCCATGGCTCACAAAAAGCAGGCGGTTCATCGCGTAACGGACGCGATTCCAAGGGCAAGCGCCTCGGCATCAAGGCGTTCGGCGGGGAGATCGTCGCTCCCGGCAACATCATTGCGCGTCAGCGCGGCACCACCTGGCACCCCGGCCTTAATGTCGGCATGGGCACGGACCACACTTTGTTCGCCAAGGTCGAAGGTCGTGTTGCGTTCCAGGCCAAAGCCAACGGCCGCACCTTCGTATCGGTACTCCCGATCGCAGAGGCGGCTGAATAGACGGCGGATCAAATGGGAATCCGCCGGGTCCTGACCAAACCGGCGGAGTCCTAGAGATCATAGAGATCGAAGGCTCCAGGGGAGGCGGGAAACCGGCCTCCCCTTTTCTTTGACTTGCTCACTTTGACTTAGTGACTTTCCAGGAGCCGGACATGTTGCAGGATTTCTCGAGCGTGACCTTGCAGGAGGCGAGACCGAGTGTCGTCGCCACCGAGCGGCTGACCTTGCGGCGGCCGACACTCGCCGACGTCAGGACCATCGCCCGGCTCGCCAACGACCGCCGCATCGCAGAAAACACCCGCCGCCTGCCGCATCCTTATTCGCAGGACGACGCCGTCGAATTCATACGCGCCACCGCCGCGCTCGGCAGCGAGACCGTGTTCCTGATCGAGCACGACAGCGGCCCAATCGGCATGGTCGGCATCGACTGCTCCACGCCCGACAATGCCGAGCTCGGCTATTGGCTCGGCGTCGAGCATTGGGGCCAGGGCTTTGCCACCGAGGCCGCACGCGGCGCGATCGACTTCTTCTTCGAGGAGTTCGAGGACGATCATCTCTATGCCGGCGCGCGCGTCACCAACCCGGCCTCGCGCAAGGTGCTGGAGAAGTGCGGCTTCCAGTGGAGCGGCGTCCAGCTGCACCGCTTCCTGGCGCTGGGCTCGTCCACGCCCGTCGATTGCTTCCGCCTGTCACGCGGCGTGTGGGCGTCGCTGAAGAGCTGGAGCAGTGCGAGGAGGATGAGGTAGGACCACCGATCACCCTCCCCTGGAGGGGGAGGGTCGATGCGCATGCAGCGAAGCGGAATGCGCAGCGGGGTGGGGTGAAGCCACAGCAATGGTCTCACCCATCACCGCCAATCCAAGCACCATCTTCGCGGAAAGACTGTCACCCCACCCCGCTCGCGCGGTGCGCGAGCGACCCTCCCCCTCCAGGGGAGGGTAAGAGCTACGCCGGCGGATTCACCTCGGCGCTCTCGCGGCCGAGGTCGCGCTCGCGCAGATAGATGTAGAACCCGGCGCCGATGATGATGGCGGCGCCGACGATGGTGGCGACTTCGGGCACGTCGCCGAACACGACGAAGCCGAAGATCACGGCCCAGACGATCATCGAATATTGGTAGGGCACCACGACACTGGCCGGCGCGAGCTTCAGCGAGCGGTTGACGCAGAACAGCGCGGTGACCGAGACGCATCCCGCCAGCGCGAAGATCACGAGGCTGCCCGATGTCGGTGGCACCCAGTGAAATGCTGAGAGCACCGGCACCCAGCGAAAACGTGCCGATGAATTGCGAGGACGCCATCACGATATCGGGCGTCTTGCGCAGGCTGCGCGTGATCAGCATCAGCGTTGCGAAGGAGAGACTGCCGCCGAGCGCGATCAGCGCCGGCAGGCTGACGGTCTGCGCGGAAGGCCGCAGCGCGATCAAGACGCCGCAGAAGCCGATCAGGATCGCGGTCCAGCGCCGCCAGCCGACCTTCTCGCCCAGAAAGATCGCCGACATCGCGGTGACGAAGATCGGACCGGCGAGATAATAGGTGATGACGTCGGCGAGCGGCAGATAGACGGTCGCGAGGAAGAAGGCAGCCACTTCCAGAGTCGACAGCACGACGCGAAACAGCTGCAACCCCGGCCGCTCCAGCTGCAGGAAGTGGTGACGCTGCTTCCAGACCAACGGCGACAGCAAGAGCAGCGCCGCGCAGGCGCGCAGGAACAGGAGCTGCCCCACCGAATAGGTGCCGACCAGGAACTTGCCCATGGCGTCGCCGAACGAGAACATGAAGATCGACAGCACCATCAAGGCGATGCCGGTCAGCCGTGCCGAGCGGTCGTCATAGGCGGAGAGATTCTTGAAGAAGGGCATTGCTGTCGTTCGTGGAAAACCCGTCATTGCGGGGAGCTCTTGCGACGAAGCAATCCAGACTGTTTCCACGGAGGCAGTCTGGATTGCTTCGCTTCGCTCGCAATGACGAGCGGAGGGAGCGTCGAAAAACGGCGAGTAGTGTCGCTTCGGTCGTTTTAATGACGCAGGCGCGCTGGACAAGCCCACTTCCGCCGAATTGAACGGATTGTCGCACTCTTCGCATCGCGGTAGCGATAGAACTCATACCGACGAAAGGACGCGGCATGACCGATTTCGATCCCTCCCGGCATCGCATGATCCCGACGCAACGCTGGTTTGAGGATTTCGTCCTCGGCGAGCGTTTCGTGCTGCCGAGCCGCACTCAGACTTCCGCCGTGTTCGCGGCATTCCAGACCGCAAGCGGCGACACCCATCCGGTGCACTATGACGTGGAATATTGCCGCGCCCGCGACATGCCGCATCTGCTCGCCCACGGCTTCCAGACCTTGATCCACACCGCGCCCGGTGCCGGCCTGTTTCCGTTCATGGTCGAGGAATCCCTGGTCGGCTTCCTCGAGCAGTCAAGCCGGTTTCTCAAGCCCGTGTTCGCCGACGACACTATCTATCCCGCGCTCGAAGTCACCGAGCTGGTGCCGGGTCGCACGACCGGCGTCGTCTCGCTCAAAAGCACCGTGTTCAACCAGCGCAAGGAGCTGGTGCTGGAGGGCACGCAGAAATTCCTGATCCGGAAAAGGCCCGCAGGTTAAGCACGCCCCAAAATCGCGGAATTTCCGCCGATGCATGGGTCAATTCGGGTTGCCGGGCCGGGCGAGCTGGCCTACCTATGGCCCATGAAATTTCTCGACGAAGCAAAGGTCTATATCCGCTCCGGTGACGGCGGGAACGGCTGCGTGGCGTTCCGCCGCGAGAAGTTCATCGAATTCGGCGGTCCCTCCGGCGGCAATGGCGGCCGCGGCGGCAATGTGATCATCGAGGTCGCCGATGGGCTCAACACGCTGATCGACTACCGCTACCAGCAGCATTTCAAGGCCCAGAAGGGCGAGAACGGCATGGGCTCGGACCGCCACGGCGCCAATGGCAAGAACATCGTGCTGAAGGTTCCGGTGGGCACGCAGATCTTCGACGAGGACCGCGAGACGCTGATCCACGACTTCACCAAGGTCGGCGAAAAATTCGTGCTGGCCGAGGGGGGCAATGGCGGCTTCGGCAACGCGCATTTCAAATCGTCGACCAACCGTGCGCCGCGCAACGCCAATCCCGGCCAGGTGGGCGAAGAGCGCTGGATCTGGCTGCGGCTGAAATTGATCGCGGATGCGGGCGTCGTCGGCCTGCCCAATGCCGGCAAGTCGACCTTCCTCAGCAAGGTCAGCGCGGCAAAGCCGAAGATCGCCGACTATCCCTTCACCACGCTGCATCCGCAGCTCGGCGTCGTGAATGCCGACGGCCGCGAATTCGTGCTGGCGGACATTCCGGGTCTCATCGAAGGCGCGCATGAAGGCGCCGGCCTCGGCGACCGCTTCCTCGGCCATGTCGAACGCTGCCGCGTGCTGCTGCATCTCGTCGATGCGACGAGCGAGCACGCCGGCAAAGCCTACAAGACGGTGCGGACGGAGCTGGAGGCCTATGGCGGCCAGCTCACCGACAAGATCGAGATCGTCGCGCTCAACAAGATCGACGCGGTCGAGCCGGACGAATTGAAGAAGCAGAAGGACCGCCTGAAGCGCGCCGCCAAGAAGACGCCACTGCTGCTGTCGGGCGCGACTGGCCAGGGCGTCAAGGAAGCCCTGCGCGCGCTGGCCGACGTGATCGGCGAGAGCCCGGTCTCCGCCAAGGCCAAGAGCGCCGCCGAAGCGGAGCCGTGGTCGGCGTAGTAAGACGACACTCTCTCGACACCTCTCCCCGACGGGGAGAGGTCGATTTGCGCAGCAAATCGGGTGAGGGGCTCAGGTCCCACGAGAGACCGTAACCCCTCACCCGACGCCGTAGCCGAAGCTTTGCTTCGGCGTTCTGCTAAGTACGGCCGCCAAAGGCGGCCTACGCCGACCTCTCCCTTCGGGAGAGGTTTTCTTCGCGCCATCGATAGCGCAATATCCGGCAAACGAAGTACGGAGCGAGACGCATGGCGCGCGCGAAGAACGTTCTCTGGATCATGTGCGACCAGCTTCGCTATGATTATCTCGGCTGCACCGGCCATCCCACGCTGAAGACACCCAACATCGACGCCATGGCCAAGCGTGGCGTACTCTTCAGCAAGGCCTACGTGCAGTCGCCGATCTGCGGCCCGTCGCGGATGTCGTTCTATACCGGGCGCTACATGCGCTCGCACGGCTCGCACTGGAACGGCTGGCCGCTGCGTGTCGGCGAACCCACGCTCGGCGATCACCTGGGCAAGATCGGCGTGCGCAACGTGCTGGTCGGCAAGACCCACATGGCGCCCGACCTCGAGGGCATGAAGGCGCTCGGCATTCCCCCGGAATCGATCATCGGCGTGCACGTCGCCGAATGCGGCTTCGAGCCCTATGAGCGTGACGACGGCCTGCATCCGACCGGCCGGCCACGGCCGAAATACGATGAATATCTGCGCCAGCAGGGCTTTGAGGCCACCAATCCCTGGGAGCATTGGGCCAATTCCGGCGCGGCGGACGACGGCTCGTTGCAGAATGGGTGGCTGCTGGTGCATGCCGACAAGGCCGCGCGCGTGCCGGACGAGCACTCCGAGACGCCCTACATGACGCGGCGCGCGATGGACTTCATCAGCGAGGCTGAGACGGACGGCAGGCCGTGGTGCCTGCATCTGTCCTACATCAAGCCGCACTGGCCCTATATCGCGCCCGAGCCCTATGCGAGCATGTATTTGACTGATGACATGATCCCGGTGATCCGCTCCGAGCGCGAGCGGCAGAACCCGCATCCGGTGTTCGGCGCCTATATGGACATGCGCTACTCGCGCAACATGGCGCGCGATGATGCCCGCGAGAAGGTGATCCCGACCTATATGGGCTTGATCACCCAGATCGACGACCAGATGGGCGTGCTGATGACGTTTCTGGAGGAACGCGGCCTCTTGGAAACAACCATGATCGTGTTCACCTCCGATCACGGCGACTATCTCGGCGATCACTGGATGGGCGAGAAGGACCTGTTCCACGAGCAGTCGGCCAAGATTCCACTGATCATCATCGATCCGTCGCAAGAAGCTGACACCACGCGTGGCGCACGCAGCGATGCGCTGGTCGAGGCTATCGATCTCGCGCCGACCTTCGTCGATTATTTCGGCGGCAAGGTGCCGGGCCACATTCTCGAAGGACGCTCGCTGCTGCCGCTGCTGCGTGGCCCGACGCCACCTGATTGGCGCAAGGTGGCATTCTCCGAATATGACTACGCCATGCAGGATGTGCGGCTGAAGCTGAATCAGCCGATCGAGCGCTGCCGCCTGTTCATGGTATTCGACGGCCGCTGGAAATACATCCACGCCTCCGGATTCCGCCCGATGCTGTATGACCTCGAAACCGATCCGGACGAGTTTTTGGATCGCGGCGACGATCCTGATTGCGCCGGCATCATCGCGCGGCTTCAGGCCGAGCTATTCGACTGGGCGCTGCATCCGAACGACCACATCACCACCCCGCGCGAGAAGATCGCGGCCTATGCGGATAACCAGCTGCAGGTGAAGGGTGGGGTTTTGATCGGCATCTGGGATGAGGCGGAGCTTGCAGCGATCAAGGACGGCATCGCACAGCGCGCGAAGATGTAGAGGCGCTCTTTGCCTCTCCCCGCTTGCGGGGAGAGGCCGGATCGCATCGCGAGATGCGATCCGGGTGAGGGGGACTCTCCGCGCGTCCAACTCTCACCGGCCCCGCGGAGACTTCCCCTCACCCCAACCCTCTCCCCGCAAGCGGGGAGAGGGAGAAGCCTCAGTTCTCGATCTTGTATCCCGTCGCCTTCACGATCGGTTGCCACAAGGCGATGTTCGCTGCGAGCTCCTTCGTCAATCCTTCCGGCGTGGACCCGACCGGAATGAGCCCGATCGCGGTGAGCTTCTCCTTCACCTCGGGCTTGGCGAGCGCGGCACTTGCGGCGGCGCCGAGCTTGCTGGCGAACTCCGGCGGACTGCCGGCCGGAAGCCACATGCCGTACCAGGCGTCCGCGACGAGATCGATGCCGCTCTCCCTCAGCGTCGGAACGTCTGGTGCAAAGGGCGAGCGTTCCGCGCTTGCGACCGCGATGATCTTCACGCCCTTGGCGCGATGTTGCGGCAGAGCGTCGGCCAATGTCGTGATGCCGAACGAGATGTGGCCGCCAACGATGTCGTTGAGGATGGGCGCGCTGCCGCGATAGGGCACGCGGGTCAGGGGAATGCCGAGATCCTTCTCGAGCTTGGAACCCATGAAATGTGGAATCGTACCGTTGCTCGGCACCCCGAACGAGGTCTTGTCCGGATGCGCCTTGAGCCACGCCACGAAGCTCTTGAAATCAGTGGCGTCGACCGCCGGGTTGATCACCAGCGCAAATTCGAACCGCGCCAGCAGCGACACCGGCATGAAGTCCTTGGCCGTGTCGAAGCTCGGTGTCGTCTCCACCATCGGCAGCAGGTACATGGTCGGCCCCGTCGTCACCAGCACCATGCTGCCGTCGGGACTGCCACCCTTCACCGCCTTGATGCCGATCAGGCCGTCGCCGCCGGTGCGGTTCTCGACCACCACGGTCCGTTGCAACGCTGGCGCCATCTCCTGCGCGATCAGCCGGCACAGCGTGTCGCCGCCAGCTCCCGCAGCGAACGGGAAGATGACCCTTGTGAGCCCGGCCTGCGCTTGCGCCCCACCCGCCTGCGCCAGCAGCGGCAGCCCCAAGCATCCGGCCATGAAGTTGCGGCGATCCATTCGTTTCCTCTTTCAGCCCATTTTGGTTGATGGCGATTAGAGCCAGGCGGACGCCCGAGACAAGGCCGACATGCGCCGTTTACCATGCCGGCTGCCTTGCGCCGGTCACCGTCCTGCTGCAAAAGCAGGACTCATCGGCGCCGCCTGTCGCTCCGCCGTTTCCCGAGCAATTCGCATCCAGCGCCAGCACAAATACACATGGCCAGCCCCGAACTCAGTCAATTCCGCCGTATCGTCGTCAAGGTCGGCTCCGCGCTGCTGGTCGATTCCGACAGGGGCGAGGTGCGGGCGTCCTGGCTGGCTGCGCTGGCGGACGACATGGCAAAACTGCACCGCGAAGGCCGCGACGTGCTGGTGGTCTCCTCGGGCTCGATCGCGCTCGGCCGCGGCCGCCTCAAATTGCCGCGCGGTCCGCTGAAGCTGGAGGAGAGCCAGGCCGCCGCCGCGGTCGGCCAGATCGCGCTGGCGCGGATTTGGTCGGAGGTGCTCGGTGCGCACGACATCGGCGCCGGCCAGATCCTGGTGACGCTCCAGGACACCGAAGAGCGCCGCCGCTATCTCAATGCGCGTTCCACCATCGGCAAGCTGCTGGAGTGGCGCGCGATTCCCGTGATCAACGAGAACGACACGGTCGCCACTAACGAGATCCGTTACGGCGACAATGACCGCCTCGCGGCGCGCGTCGCCACCATGGCGAGCGCCGACCTCCTGGTGCTGCTCTCCGACATTGACGGCCTCTACGACGCCCCGCCCAAGAACAACCCGAACGCAAAGCCGATTCCGGTGGTCGAGAGCATCTCCTCGGAGATCGAGGGGGTGGCGGGAGATGCCGAGTCCGAGCTGTCGCGCGGCGGCATGCGCACGAAGGTCGAGGCAGCCAAGATCGCCACGACAGGCGGCACGCATATGCTGATCGCCTCCGGCAAGATCGAACATCCGTTGCAGGCGATCGCCGATGGCGGCCGCTGCACCTGGTTCCTGACGCCGGCCAATCCCATCACCTCGCGAAAACGCTGGATCGCCGGCACGCTGGAGCCGAAGGGCACGCTGACCATCGATGCCGGCGCGGTGACGGCGCTACGCGCCGGCGCCAGCCTGCTGCCGGCCGGCGTGATCAAGGTCGAGGGCCAGTTTGCCCGCGGTGATGCCGTGATCGTGCGCGGTCCCGACGCCAGCGAGGTCGGGCGTGGCCTGATCGCCTATGACGCCGAGGTCGCCGAGCGGATCAAGGGCCGCTCCTCCCCGGACGTGATGACCATCCTCGGCATCAGCGGCAGGTCCGAGATGATCCACCGCGACGACCTCGTGGTGGGCGGGTAAGGGCCGCAGCGGCCCTTTTGCAAGAAACCGGGTAGGCCAGCGACCCAGCCTGTCGCGACCGGGGAAACCAGCCATACCCTCCCCGCCCTTCGCAGACGCGGGATTTCCGTGCTAGGACACTGCCTTAGCAGAAGGTTGACCCCATGGCCGCCCCCCTCAAAGCCGTCGACGGCAATGCCGATCTCCAGGCGCTGATGTCCGATCTCGCCGCCAAGGCCCGCGCCGCCGCGCGGGTGCTGGCGCTGGCGCCGCCGGAGCAGAAGAACCGGGCGCTGGAAGCCATGGAGCGGGCGATCCGCGGCAACGCTGCGGCGATCCTCGCCGCCAACGCCGAGGACGTCGCCGAGGCCCGCGCCTCCGGCAATGCGACCTCCGCCTTCATCGACCGCCTGACGCTGACGCCGGCGCGCGTCGAAGGGATGGCCGAGGGCATCGGCATCGTGCGTGGCATTGCCGATCCGGTCGGTGTCGTCACCGAAAGCTGGCAGCGGCCGAACGGCATGACCATCGAGCGCGTGCGCGTGCCGCTCGGCGTCGTCGGCGTGATTTTCGAGAGCCGGCCGAACGTTGCGGCGGACGCCGGCGTGCTGTGCCTGAAGTCCGGCAATGCCGTGATCCTGCGCGGCGGCTCCGACAGTTTTCGTTCCTGCCGCGCCATCCATGAGTGCCTGGCGCAGGGCCTGCGCGAAGCGGGCCTCCCCGAGGCAGCGATCACGCTGGTGCCGACGCGCGACCGTGCGGCGGTCGGCATGATGCTATCAGGGTTGAACGGCGCCATCGACGTGATCGTGCCGCGCGGCGGCAAGAGCCTCGTCGCGCGCGTCGAGCAGGAAGCGCGCGTGCCGGTGTTCGCGCATCTCGAGGGGGTCAACCACGTCTATGTCGACGGCAGCGCCGATCTTGCCATGGCAAAGTCGATCGTGCTCAATGCCAAGATGCGCCGCACCGGTGTCTGCGGCGCCGCCGAGACGCTGCTGGTCGATCGCGCGGGAGCCGCAAAGAGCCTGAAGCCGCTGGTGGAGATGCTGATCGAGGCCGGCTGCGAAGTGCGCGGCGACGACGCCGTGCAGAAGACCGATGCGCGCGTAAAGCCTGCCAGCGAAGATGATTGGGACACCGAATATCTCGATGCCATCATCGCAGCGAAAGTGGTCGACGGCGTCGAAGGCGCCATCGCGCACATCCAGAACCACGGCTCGCATCACACCGATGCCATCGTGAGCGCGGATGAGACCGCCGCAAACAAATTCCTGAGCGAGGTCGATTCCGCAATCGTGCTGCACAACGCCTCGACGCAGTTTGCCGATGGCGGCGAGTTCGGCTTCGGCGCCGAGATCGGCATCGCCACCGGCCGCTTCCATGCCCGCGGCCCTGTCGGCGCCGAACAGTTGACGAGCTTCAAATATCGCGTTCGCGGCACCGGGCAGACGCGGCCGTAAGCAACGTCGCGGGGCGGGTATTGAGCAACACATTCGTCGTGCCGCATTTCGTGGCGCAAGCGGTCCCGCCCTATACGGAGGGCATGCGCATCGGCCTGCTCGGCGGTTCGTTCAACCCGCCGCATCAGGCCCATCGCGCCATCAGCCAATTCGCGCTGAAGCGATTGCAGCTCGATCGCGTCTGGTGGCTGGTGACGCCGGGAAATCCGCTCAAGGAGAACGGCGCATTGCAAGAGCTCGGCGCGCGCATGCAGGCGGCGCGCGAGGTCGCCAACGATCCCAGGATCGAGGTGAGCTGTCTCGAATCCGTCATTCGTACCCGCTATACTATCGACACGATCAACATCTTGCGCCGCCGCTTCTCTGGCTTGCGCTTTATCTGGATTATGGGCGCCGACAACCTCGCTCAATTCCACCGTTGGCAGGACTGGCGGCGCATCGCCGCCCAGGTGCCGGTGGCAGTCATCGATCGCCCGCCGCAGAGTTTTCGCGCCCTCGCCTCGCCCGCAGGCCAAGCGCTATCGCGCTACCGCCTGCCCGAGGACAAGGCAGCGCTGCTTGCGGACCAGCCGGCGCCGGCCTGGGTGTTTTTGACCGGATTGAAGCTGAATCTCTCCTCGACAGGCCTGCGGAACCCGGACGGGAGCTGGAAAGGTACGAAGTGAGAAAAGGTACGAAGTGAGACGGAGTGTGTGGATTTGGGGCTCTCTGGCATATTGAAAGCCTTAACCCCACATGATGTAGTGTAACCGGTGAGCGTCGGATTCGGCGTTCGCGATACAGTGAAAGGAATGGTCCCTGGCCACATCTGTATTGTCCAAGTCTGTTTTACCCAAGGTTGCTAAGCCTACGCGTAAAACATCGACCAAAGCTGCGGCCTTGAAGGCGCAACCCGACGCCGACAAGACGCTGAGCCTGATCCTCTCCCGCCTCGAGGACATGAAGGCGGAAGAGACGGTCACCATCGACCTTCGCGGCAAATCGACGTACTCCGACTACATGATCGTCACCACCGGCCGGGTGAACCGGCACGTCGGCGCGATCGCGGACAACGTCACGAAGGGCCTCAAGGAAAACGGCATCAAGAACATCCATGTCGAGGGCTTGCCCAATTGCGACTGGGTGCTGATCGATTCCGGCGATGTGATCGTGCACGTGTTCAGACCCGAGGTCCGCGAGTTCTACAATCTCGAGCGATTGTATACGCAGGGCCCAGGGGCGGCGAAGGCGATCTAGGCTCACTGAGCCGATTTCGAATCGGCTGACGCGCATGGTAGCGTCGTGCGCGCGCCTGATGCGCGCGACCCTGAAACACGACGCTGACCATCATGCGTGTTGCTATCATTGCCGTGGGCCGGCTGAAGCAGGGCCCCGAACGGGAGCTTGCCGACCGCTATTTCGAGCGGTTCGACGAGGCCGGCCGCAAGCTCGGATTCCGCGAGCTCACCGTCCACGAAATCCCGGAAAGCCGTGCGCGCGACTCCGCGACGCGGATGGCCGAAGAAGCCGCGGCGATAAGCGCGCATATTCCGGAAAAGTCGATCCTGGTGGCGCTGGACGAGCGCGGCCAGAATTTGGATTCCACCGTATTCGCACGCCATCTCGGGCGCTGGCGCGACGAGGGTGCCGGACATACTATCTTCGTGATCGGAGGGGCGGACGGACTTTCGCCCGAATTGCGCCGTAAGGCCAAGCTCGCGATCGCGTTCGGCTCTGCGACCTGGCCGCACCAAATGGTCCGCGTCATGCTTCTGGAACAACTTTATCGGGCCGCCACCATTCTGGCCGGCCACCCCTATCACCGCGCGTGATGCGCGCCATAACGAGCACCTTTGCCGACAAGATGCGAGCGCCGCTCCTCAACCTGTTGCTGATTGCGAGCGTCGCCGGCGCAAGCCTCGCGCAAGCTCAGACGGCGACGCCGCCGCAGACCGCGGCCGTCTCGCCCGATGCGATCAAGCAGCGCGAGCAGGAGCTCGAGGCCGCGCGCGCCAGGCAGAAGAGCGCCGAGGAAGCGCAGGCCAAGCTCAAGGCCGAGATCACCGCGCTCGGTCAGGACCGCACTCAGCTCAATCAGCAGCTGATCGACACCGCCGCCAATGTGCGCTCCGTCGAGGCCAAGATCGACGAAGCCGAAGCCCGGCTGCGAAATCTCAACGGCCGTGAGCAACAGATGCGCGCCTCGCTCGATTCGCGCCGCGCCGACATCGTCGAAGTGCTGGCGGCCTTGCAGCGCGCCGGCAGGCGCACGCCACCGGCGCTGCTGGTGCGCCCCGAAGATGCGCTGCAATCCCTGCGCACCGCGATGCTGCTCGGCGCGGTTGTGCCGGAATTGCGCGGCCGCGCCGAGGCGATCGCCGGCGAGCTCGGCGAGCTCGTGGCGCTGCGCAAGAACATCGCCAGCGAACGCGACCAGCTCGCCCTGGACCGCGACAGGGTCCGCAACGACCAGAGCCGGCTCACGGCTTTGGTCGACGAGCGGCAGCGCCAGCAGGCGGCGCGGGAAAAGGACCTCGACGCCGAGAATTCGCGCGCGATCATGCTGTCAAAGCAGGTCGGCGATCTCCAGGGCCTGATCACCAAGATGGAGCAGGACCTGCAAAGCGCCGCCAAGGCTGCTGAGAAGGCGGCTGAGGCGGCCAAGCAGGCCGAGGCGAAGGCGGCTGCCAGCGCCAATACCGGTGCCAAGTCTGGTCCGGCCGCTTTCAAGGACCGGTCCCGGACCGCGCCCGCGATTGCCTTCGCGTCGACCAAGGGGCTCCTGCCTCTTCCGGTTAACGGTAACAAGATCAGGGATTTTGGCGGTTCCGATGGGGTCGGCGGGGTCCAGAAGGGCATTTCGCTGGCGACCAAGCCAGGCTCCCAGGTCACAACGCCGTGTGACGGCTGGGTGGTCTATGCCGGCCCCTTCCGCAGCTATGGACAACTCTTGATCCTTAACGCTGGTGGCGGGTATCATGTCCTGATCGCCGGGATGGAGCGCATTTCGGTCAACATCGGACAGTTTGTGCTCACGGGGGAGCCGGTCGCGACCATGGGGTCGACATCTCAAGTCGCCTCCATTCTCGCCACGAACGCGAGTCAACCTGTGCTCTATGTCGAGTTCCGTAAGGACGGCACTCCAGTCGATCCAGGCCCATGGTGGGCCGCAAATGAAGGCGAGAAGGTTCGCGGATGATGCGCAAGACTTCAGTAATCCTCCTCAGCGCAGCCACCGGCGCGGCGCTGACGCTGTTCGTGACCCAGCCGCGCGCGGTGTTCATGGGCTCCAGCGCGCGAGCCGCCACCGCGGACACCTATCGCCAGCTCAATCTGTTCGGCGACGTCTTCGAGCGCGTGCGCTCCGACTATGTCGAGAAGCCCGATGACACCAAGCTGATCGAATCCGCCATCAGCGGCATGCTCACCGGCCTCGATCCGCATTCGAGCTACATGGACGCCAAGAGCTTCCGCGACATGCAGGTGCAGACCCGCGGCGAGTTCGGTGGCCTCGGCATCGAGGTCACGATGGAAGACGGCCTGATCAAGGTGGTCTCGCCGATCGACGACACGCCAGCCTCGCGGGCCGGCATCATGGCCAACGACATCATCACCAATCTCGACGACGAGGCGGTGCAGGGCCTGACCCTGAACCAGGCGGTTGAGAAGATGCGCGGTCCGGTCAACACCAAGATCAAGCTCAAGATCATCCGCAAGGGCCAGGACAATCCGCTCGACGTCACGCTGGTGCGCGACAACATCCGCGTCCGCTCGGTGCGCGCGCGCGTCGAGGCCGACGACATCGCCTATATCCGCATCACCACCTTCAACGAGCAGACCACCGAAGGCCTGAAGCGTGAGGTCACCAATCTCTCGAACCAGATCGGCGAACAAGCTGAAGGGCTACATCATCGACCTCCGCAACAATCCGGGCGGCCTGCTGGAGGAAGCGGTCACCGTCTCCGATTCCTTCCTGGAGAAGGGCGAGATCGTCTCGACCCGCGGCCGCAATGCCGAGGAGACCCAGCGCCGCACCGCGCATGCGGGCGACCTGACCAAGGGCAAGCCGGTCATCGTGCTGGTCAATGGCGGCTCGGCCTCGGCGTCGGAAATCGTCGCCGGCGCGCTGCAGGACCACAAGCGCGCGACCATCGTCGGCACGCGCTCGTTCGGCAAGGGCTCGGTGCAGACCATCATTCCGCTCGGAAGCGGCAACGGCGCGCTGCGGCTGACCACGGCGCGCTACTACACGCCGTCGGGCAAGTCGATCCAGGCCAAGGGCATCGTCCCCGACATCGAAGTGCTTCAGGACGTGCCGGACGAGCTGAAGTCCCGCACCGACACCAAGGGCGAAGCGTCGCTGCGCGGCCACCTCAAGAACGACGGCGACGAGAAGACCGGCTCGCAGTCCTACGTCCCGCCGGACGCCAAGGACGACAAGGCGCTCAAGCTCGCCGACGATTTGCTCCACGGCATCAAGAACAGCGCCTCGGCCGCGCCCACGCCGGGTGGCGACAAGGCCGCCGCCGACAAGCCCAAAGCGGCGAACTAGAATTGGCTTAGACGAATCTCTCGCAAAGGGCGGCTGCAGGAAGCCGCCCTTTTTGCTTGGATCTTAGGCCCGTGGCTCCGGAGGAGCGACGCTTCCTAACCTCTCCCGCTTGCGGGAGAGGTCGCGCCGAAGGCGCGGGTGAGGGCTTTCTCCTCTGGGGGGTCTCTCTGCGGAGACACCCTCTCCCCAACCCTCTCCCGCGCGCGGGAGAGGGAGCGCACCTGCGTCAAGGGTGCAGCCGATTCGATCACGCGTCCCCGGCCTATCCCGGCCTGCCGCCGCTTGACCTCGGCGTGGTATCGTCATTGCGAGTGATTCGGGATCGCGCATGACTGAAACGGCCGACGATCTGAGCGCCCCGCTCGGACAGGACAAGCCGCGCCGGAAAGGCCGGCTGCGGCTGCCGTTCACGGCCATGCAGCTGCTTGCCGTCCTGCTTCTCCTGTTCCTGGCGACCTTTGCCGGCTTCGCCATCTTCAACAGGGATCCGCTCGGCGGCGAGCCGATGACGCGGATCGCGATCCGCGAGCCCAAAGCCACGGATGAAAAGCCGGTGGCCTCGGGCCATGCCGGCGAAAGCAAGCAAGAGAGCAAGCACGAGACCACGGAGGCGCCGAAGCAGGCCGCTCCCGGTGAGCAGAAGACCGTCACCATGATCGACGGCTCCACCGGCGCACGCCATGACGTGGTGATCGGCGCGGGCGAGGCCACCGACAAGGGCGGGGCGGCTTCGACACCGCCGCCTGTCATGGCCGGGATCGATCCAAAACTGCTGGAGAAGTCGCGCTACGGCATGATCCCGGTGATCGCCGGCGACATGAAGCCGTTCAACGTCTACGCGGCGGATGCCGATCGCGCCAAGGCCGCCAAGATGCCGGTGGTCGCCATCGTGATCGCCGGACTCGGCGTCGGTGCCGCCAAGACCACCGATGCGATCATGAAGCTGCCGCCGGCGGTGACGCTGGCCTTCACACCCTACGGATCCGACCCCGGCAAGCTCGCCGAGCGGGCGCGCGCGCAGCGTCACGAGATCTTCCTCCAGATCCCGATGGAGCCCTACGACTTCCCCGACAACGATCCCGGGCCGCAGACGCTGCTGACCTCGCTCAGCACCGACCAGAACATGGACCGCCTGTACTGGCACCTGAGCCGGATGCAGGGTTATGCCGGCCTCACCAATTTCATGGGCGCCCGCTTCATCGCTACGGAGCCGGCAATGCAGCCGATCATCCGCGAGGCGGCCAAGCGCGGGCTCGGCTTCTTCGACGACGGCTCCTCGCCCCGCAGCATCGCGCCCCAGGCCGCGGCCAACCAGGCGATGCCGTTCGGCAAGGGCGACATTGCGATCGACGTGGTGCCGACCCCGACCGAGATCGACCGCGCCCTGAACAAGCTCGAAGCGACGGCGCGCGAGCGCGGCATCGCCGTCGGCACGGCCTCGGCCCTGCCGGTCTCGATCGAGCGCATCGGCGCCTGGACCAAGTCTTTGGGCGACCGGGGTATCCTTTTGGTGCCATTGACAACTGCGATGCTGAAATCAAAATCCAGCTAAATCAACGAATTGGTACGGCACGGGTCCCCGCGGGGCCGCTTCAGGCCCTACCGACAACAGTATGTGAGGGGGTCTGGCGGAATGGCGCGTTACGAGGATCTGCCCTACCGGACCTGCGTCGGTGTGATGCTGATCAACACGAAGGGACTGGTGTTCATCGGCCGCCGCGCCGGCGGCATCGAGCATGTCGACGACGCCCATGTCTGGCAGATGCCGCAGGGCGGCGTCGATCCCGGCGAGGACACTTGGGAGGCCGCCAAGCGCGAGCTCTATGAAGAGACCAGCGTGCGCTCGGTCGAGCGGCTCGGCGAGGTTCCGGACTGGCTCATTTACGACATTCCGCGCACGGTCGCCGGACGCGCCTGGAAGGGCCGCTACCGCGGCCAGCGCCAGAAATGGTTCGCGGTGCGCTTCACCGGCAAGGACAGCGAGATCAATGTCGAGAAGCCCGGCGGCGGCGGCCACAAGGCCGAGTTCGTGAGCTGGCGCTGGGAGCCGATGAAGAATCTCCCCGGATTGATCATCCCGTTCAAGCGCCCGGTCTATGAGCGCGTGGTGAAGGAATTTTCCGCGCTTGCGGATCAGTAAATCAAATTGTCTCGCCGGGTTCGGTGCTAAAGGCACCGCCGGAGTGACAACGAAAGATCCATGCGTGACCGATGAAAAACCCTACCGCCCCAACGTGGGAATCGCCCTGTTCAATGCCGACGGCCGCGTGCTAATCGGCCACCGCTTCAAGGGCGACGGGCCCGAGATCATCCTGCCAGGCCTCGACTGGCAGATGCCGCAGGGCGGCGTCGACGACGGCGAGAATCTGCGCGATGCGGCGATGCGCGAGCTCTGGGAGGAGACCAACGTGGTCAGCGCCGACTATCTCGGCGAGACCGATTGGTTCACCTATGAATTCCCGCCTTACGACGGACCGCAGACGCATCGGCTGGCGAAATTCCGCGGCCAGCGGCAAAAGTGGTTTGCGCTGCGCTTCACCGGCAAGGACGACGAGATCGATCCGCTGACGCCGCGCAACGGCCAGCCGGCGGAGTTCGACGCCTGGCGCTGGGAGCGCCTCGACCGTGTCGCCAGCCTCGTGGTGCCGTTCCGCCGCGACGTTTATCGCGCCGTGGCAGAGCAGTTTGCGACGTTCGGAAACTAAAACTGCGAAATCAACCCCATGCACAGTAGAACAGGGTTTGAAATCATTCGCGAATTTTCGCCGAAAATTTGCGTGTGAGGGAAGCACCATTTCTCATTCCCTCCCCCCTTGTGGGGGAGGGAACGCAGCGTCGTCTGCGCGCTGGTCGGGATCAGAGCAAGCTCTAATTGATCGGCCCCACGGTGAACGGGCCGATGGCGATGACGTGGCAATCGCTGTCGCGCTTGGCGCAGTCGGCGAGCGCGGAATTGACGGCGGTCTGCTCGTCGGCGGCGTTCACGCCGAGACCCGGGCGGCCGGCGGTGCCGACCGCGACCGCGTTCCAGCCCATGGTGTCCGTGAGCTTGCGCATGACCTCGCCGCGCGCATCCGCCACGATCGAGGCATTGGAGGCGGCGCTGAAGAAGCCGGTGATCCTGAACAGGGTCGCGATCGGCACGACGAAATTGTCGTCGATCGCGACGACCAGGCAGGCAACGCCAGCGATGGCGCCGCACGATTCCAGGGAACGCCGCGCCGCGTCGTCGGCCGATGCGGCGCCCAGCACCATGAAATATTGTCCGCCCGGCCCGAGCGCGACCGAGCGGGATTTCGCGGCCGGTGCGAACATGTTCTCGAGCCGGACTTTCTGGGGATCGCGCACCATCGGAAAGTCTTTCGACGCGAACGGCCGCTCGGTCATGGCGTCGTGCCGCACGAAGGGCTGTGATGGCATCGGCGGCTTGCCATGCGCATAAACGATGGTGTTGCCGACCGCATAGAGCTCGCAGCGCCGCGGCGATTGCGCGGCGTCGGCGCGCTTCTGGCACTGCTCGATCGCCATGTTGCGCGCGGCCTCTTCGTTCGGCTGGTTCAACGCCGAGCCGGTGAAGCCGCCGACATTGAGCGCGAAGGCCTTGTAGTCGGCGGCAGCGGAATAGTCGCCAGCAAGGTAGTTGCGAACACGCTCGTTGATGAAGGGCACGCTCTCGGCAGGAAATTTGCCTGATATCGGCGAAGCCGACGGTGACGGTGACGGCATCGGCGCCATCGCGGCGCCGGCATTCGGCGGCGTCATCGGCGCCTTCGCCATTTGAGTTGGCATCGGGCTCGTCGCCGCCGCATTTGCAGTCGGAGCTGCACTGGGCGTCGCGTCCGGCGGCGCTACGATGCTCGCCGTCTGCTTGAGCTTGGTGTTGTAGAGAAAGCCGCTGACGCCGATGGCGACGATCGAGACGACGGCGACCACCAGCGGCCACATCCACACGGGCGCGGCGGCCAGCTTGGAGGCCTGCTTCTTCAGCTGCGGTTTCGCGTAGGTTCCGTCCTCGCGCCGCATCGCCACCATGTAGGCGTACACCGGCGTCGGGATGTTCTTGACCTCCTGGGCACCGATATCGGCGAACTGGACCGACAGCTTGTTGGCGACCTGCTCGTGCACGGCGCGGGAGACGCAGATGCCGCCGACCTCGGCGAGCCCTTCCAGCCGCGCCGCGATGTTGACGCCGTCCCCCAAGAGATCGCCGTCGCGCTCGACCACGTCGCCGATGGTGATGCCGATGCGGAACGACATCTGCCGGCTCGGCGGATAGGCCATGTTGCGGGTCCGTAAGCTCTCCTGGATGTCGATGGCGCAGCGCACCGCGTCGACCGCGCTCGGGAATTCCGCGAGCACGGCATCGCCCGCCGTGTTGAAGATGCGCCCGCCCGACTTGGCGATGAAATCGTCGACGACCTCGCGATAGGAGGCGAGACGCCGCAGCGTCTCCTCCTCGTCTTCCGCGACCAGTCTCGAGTAACCGGCAATATCGGCTGCGAAAATCGCTGCGATCTTGCGTTTCATCTGCCCAGCCCCGGAACAAATTCGCGACTGCAGAATGCCGTTATCGGCGACGCGGTGCAACAAAGTTCAGCGCCCGCCACGGGTGTGACGAGCGCTGAGTTGATTCGGGAATTTTGAGCTTGAGCCCCGGAGCGGTGCCCCGGGGCTTAGTGCATAGCCGTGGTGCCGATCACGTTCTGGATGGTCTTGTAATGGTCGAGCCGCTCGATGGCGTGATCAAGCTCAGAGCCTTCCTTCTCGGCAAGCTTTGCTTCCATTTCGGCAATCGTCTCGGCGAACTGCGCGCGATCGATCTCCTGGATCGAGGTGGCAACGTCGGCGAGCACCGTGAGGCGGTTCTCCGAAACTTCGGCGAGGCCGCCGAGCACGATCATCTTTTGATGCGTGCCGCCCGTGGTGATGGTGAGAATGCCGGGACGAACCGCAGCCACCACCGGCGCGTGTCCGGCGAGCACGCCGAAATCACCCTCGGCGCCGGGAATATCGACCTGATCGACCTCGCCGGAGAAGGCGAGCTTTTCGGGAGAGACGAGATCGAAGTGGAAGGTGGCCATGAAGAACCTGCGAATGGTGAGTAGCGAATAGCGGGTAGCGAACTGGGAGCAGCGGACTATTCGCTACTCCCCATTCGCCATTCGCTTCTTAAGCCGCTTCAGCGGCCAGCTTCTTGCCCTTCTCGACGGCTTCTTCGATGGTGCCGACCATGTAGAAGGCAGCTTCCGGCAGGTGGTCATATTTGCCTTCGCAGAGGCCGCGGAAGCCCTTGATGGTGTCCGCGAGCTCGACGAACTTGCCCGGCGATCCGGTGAAGACTTCGGCGACGTGGAACGGCTGCGACAGGAAGCGCTCGATCTTGCGGGCGCGCGCCACCGTCAGCTTGTCCTCTTCCGACAGCTCGTCCATGCCGAGAATGGCGATGATGTCCTGCAGCGACTTGTAGCGCTGCAGCACCTGCTGGACCATACGGGCGGTCTGGTAGTGCTCTTCGCCGACGACGAGCGGCGAGAGCATGCGCGAGGTCGAGTCGAGCGGATCCACCGCGGGGTAGATGCCCTTTTCCGAGATCGCGCGCGACAGCACGGTGGTGGCGTCCAAGTGCGCGAACGAGGTCGCGGGCGCCGGGTCGGTCAAGTCGTCGGCCGGCACGTAGATGGCCTGCACCGAGGTGATCGAGCCCTTCTGGGTGGTGGTGATGCGCTCCTGCAGCGCGCCCATGTCGGTGGCGAGCGTCGGCTGATAACCCACCGCCGAAGGAATACGACCGAGCAGCGCCGACACTTCCGAGCCGGCCTGGGTGAAGCGGAAGATGTTGTCGACGAAGAACAGCACGTCCTGGCCCTGGTCGCGGAAGTGCTCGGCGACGGTCAGACCGGTGAGGCCGACGCGGGCGCGGGCGCCCGGCGGCTCGTTCATCTGGCCGAACACCAGCGCGCATTTCGACTTCACGCTCGGATCCGGATTGTGCGGATCGGCGTTGACCTTGGACTCGATGAACTCGTGATAGAGGTCGTTGCCCTCGCGGGTACGCTCGCCGACGCCGGCGAACACCGAGTAACCACCATGCGCCTTGGCGACGTTGTTGATCAGTTCCTGAATCAGCACGGTCTTGCCGACGCCGGCGCCACCGAACAGGCCGATCTTGCCGCCCTTGGCGTAGGGCGCGAGCAAGTCGACGACCTTGATGCCCGTGACGAGAATTTCAGCTTCGGTCGACTGGTCGGTATAGGTCGGCGCTTCCTGGTGGATGGCGCGAGTGCCCTCCGACTTGATCGGGCCAGCCTCGTCGATCGGCTCGCCGATGACGTTCATGATGCGGCCCAGCGTACCGTCACCCACGGGCACCGAGATCGGCTGACCGGTGTCGGTCACTTCCTGGCCGCGCACCAGACCTTCGGTGGCGTCCATCGCGATCGTGCGGACGGTCGATTCGCCAAGGTGCTGCGCGACTTCGAGCACCAGGCGGTTGTTGCCGTTCTTGGTCTCCAGCGAGTTGAGAATGGCCGGCAGGTGGCCTTCGAACTGCACGTCGACGACGGCGCCCATGACCTGGGTGACGCGACCGATCTGGGTGGCTGCTGTAGCCATTTACTGTCTCCTTCGATCCGAATTTCGTGTCCGGTCAGACTGCTTCTGCGCCGGAGATGATTTCGATGAGTTCCTTGGTGATCTGAGCCTGACGCGTGCGGTTGTAGACCAGCGTCTGCTTGCGGATCATTTCGCCAGCGTTGCGGGTGGCGTTGTCCATCGCCGACATCTGCGCACCGTAGAACGAAGCGTTGTTCTCGAGCAGGGCACGGAAGATCTGCACCGCGAGATTGCGCGGCAGCAGGCGGGCGAGGATCTCGTCCTCCTCCGGCTCGTATTCGTAAGCCGTCGTGGTGGCGGCAGCGCTTTCCTCGACCACCAGCGGGATGATCTGCTGGGCGGTCGGGACCTGTGCGATCACCGACTTGAAACGCGAATAGAACAGCGTGCAGACGTCGAACTCACCGGCGTCGAAACGGGCCAGCACCTTCTTGGCGATGTCCTCGGCATTGACGAAGCCGAGCTGGCGAACGCTGCGCAGGTCGAGATGCTCGACGATCTGCTTTTCGAACAGGCGGCGGAGCTGCTCGTAGCCCTTGCGGCCGACGCAGAAGATTTTGACTTCCTTGCCCTGCGCGATCAGCGACTGCGCGTGCTCGCGCGCGAGACGCACGATCGAGGAGTTGAAGGCGCCCGACAGGCCTCGTTCGCCGGTGCAGACCAGCAGAAGATGAACCTGGTCCCTGCCGGTGCCGGCCAGCAGCTTGGGCGCGCCGGGCGAACCGGCGGCGGCGCTGGCGATGTTACCGATCACCGCGCTCATCTTGTCGGCGTAAGGACGCGCCGCTTCCGCGGCGGTCTGTGCGCGGCGCAGCTTGGAGGCCGCGACCATCTGCATGGCCTTGGTGATCTTTTGCGTCGCCTTGGTGGAGGCGATGCGCACCCGCATGTCTTTAAGTGACGCCATTCTTCGTTCACCCCGGCGGTTCGATCTCTTGGATCAAGCCGCTAGCCTATCCCAGTCGTCATGCCCGGGCTTGTCCCGGGCATCCACGTCTTCTCGCTCCACGCGGTGACGCGTGGATGGCCGGGACATCAGATGCGAAGACGCGCTTCGCGCTTTAGCCCGGCCACGACGGCCTTATGCGAAGGACTTCGCGAAGCCCTCGACCACCGACTTCAGCTTGCCGGCGGTGTCGTCGCTGAGATCGCGGGTGTCGCGGATCGAGTTGAGGATCTCGACGTTCTTGCCGCGCAGCAGCGACAACAGACCGTCCTCGAACGCCTTGATCTTGTTGAGCGGGAGCGGATCGAGGTAGCCGTTGGTGCCGGCCCAGATCACGCAGACCTGCTCTTCCATCTTCAGCGGCGCGAACTGCGGCTGTTTGAGCAGCTCAGTGAGGCGCGATCCGCGGTTGAGCAGGCGCTGAGTCGAGGCGTCCAAGTCGGAGCCGAACTGCGCGAACGCCGCCATTTCGCGGTACTGCGCCAGCTCGCCCTTGATCTTGCCGGCGACCTTCTTGGTGGCCTTGGTCTGCGCCGAGGAGCCGACGCGCGACACCGACAGACCGACGTTGACCGCGGGACGGATGCCCTGGAAGAACAGGTCGGTTTCCAGGAAGATCTGGCCGTCGGTGATCGAGATGACGTTGGTCGGGATGTAGGCCGACACGTCGTTTGCCTGGGTTTCGATGACCGGCAGCGCGGTCAGCGAGCCCGAGCCCTGGTCCTTGTTCAGCTTCGCCGCGCGCTCGAGCAGGCGGGAGTGCAGGTAGAACACATCGCCCGGATAGGCTTCGCGGCCCGGCGGGCGGCGCAGCAGCAGCGACATCTGGCGGTAGGCGACGGCCTGCTTGGACAGATCGTCATAGATGATGACCGCGTGCATGCCGTTGTCGCGGAAGTACTCGCCCATGGTGCAGCCGGTGAACGGCGCGATGTACTGCATCGGCGCCGGATCCGAGGCGGTGGCGGCGACGACGATCGAGTATTCGAGCGCGCCCTGCTCTTCCAGCACCTTCACGAACTGCGCGACGGTCGAACGCTTCTGGCCGACCGCGACGTAGACGCAATACAGCTTGATGTTCTCGTCCGGCTGCGCGTTGAGCGGCTTCTGGTTCAGGATGGTGTCGAGCGCGATCGCGGTCTTGCCGGTCTGACGGTCGCCGATGATCAGCTCGCGCTGGCCGCGGCCGATCGGGATCAGAGCGTCGATCGCCTTGAGGCCGGTCGCCATCGGCTCGTTCACCGACTTGCGCGGAATGATGCCGGGCGCCTTGACGTCGACGCGCATGCGCTTGTCAGCCTGAATCGGCCCCTTGCCGTCGATGGGATTGCCGAGCGCGTCGACGACGCGGCCGAGCAGACCCTTGCCGACCGGCGCGTCCACGATGGCGCGGGTGCGCTTGACGGTCTGGCCTTCCTTGATCTCGCGGTCGGCACCGAAAATAACGACACCGACGTTGTCGGTTTCGAGGTTCAGCGCCATGCCGCGAGTGCCGTTCTCGAACTCGACCATTTCACCGGCCTGGACGTTGTCCAGACCATAGACGCGGGCGATACCGTCGCCGACGGACAGCACCTGTCCGACTTCGGAGACTTCAGCTTCCTGGCCGAAATTCTTGATCTGGTCCTTGAGGATCGCGGAAATTTCCGCGGCGCGGATGTCCATCAGCCTGCCTCTTTCATCGCGTGCTTGATCGAATTGAGTTTGGTGCGAAGCGAACCATCCACCATGCGGCTGCCCAGCTTGACGACGAGGCCACCGATGATCGAGGGATCGACTTTCACGTTCAGCGCGACGTCCTTGCCGGTCACCGACTTCAGGGCAACCTTGAGGGCGTCGAGATTCTTGTCCGAGAGCGCTTCCGCGACGGTGACGTCGGCCGTCGTCTCGCCCTTGAACTTGGCGACGAGGGCGCCGTAGGCGCGGATGACGTCCGACACCGCGAACAGGCGGCGGTTGGCAGTCAGCACTTTCAGGAAATTGGCGGAGATACCGGCGATGCCGGCCTTGGCCAGCACGGCCGACAGGGCCCTGGACTGGGCGTCGGCCGCGAACACCGGGCTGCGGACGAGGCGCTTCAGATCGGCGCTTTCGTTGAGCAAGGCATCGAATTTGTCGAGATCGGCTTTGACCTCGTCGACCACTTTCTGGTCGCGGGCCAGTTCGAACAAGGCCGTTGCATAACGGCCGGACACACCTGAAACGGACGTATCTTCTGCAGCCACAGACGCGCTCTTTTTGCTGTCAAACTCGCAAGGGAAAAACCGTCGCCACGAAGCGGCGCCTAGCGATCCAAGCCCTTGGAATTCAAGCGGGACTTCGATTTTCGACCAGCACGGGAGGTGCCGGGCTCGTTAAAATCGCGGCTTTGCTAACATAGCAGGCGCGCAGGTGCAACATGACGCCAAATTAAAGGCATGGGGTTCTGTTGCCAGTTCGTCGCACGCCGCGAATGACGCTGATGACCTGCCGCGCCACGGAATTGCCGCGAGCCTTGCAGCCGGCCGGCGCCCATTGGTTCCTGCTCCCAGCGCATAGCCGCCATGAACACAGATCGCAGAGACGTGAGTCCCGTCATGTCGGTTCCACTCGAGGAATACTTACCCAATTCTAAACGCTGACGGCGATGACTTCACTCTACAGTATTAGCAAGTAATGGGCTGGTTAATGAATTGTTAAAGCAAAAGATTACGGAACATCGCCTGAATATCAGAGGCAGGTAACAAGATATTTCATGACGAAACAGAACAGATTTACTGCCCAATTCATGCCGCATTGCGAAAGGAAACGCGATCCCGCTCACAAACTGAGAGGGGCTCCACTAGCCACATATGTGGCAATACTAGCTTAGGGACCACTATATGCTGTCTTTGAAGACGCTGGGCTTTGTGACCCGGCCGCGCACGGCGATTGCTTTCGTTGCCGCAACTCTCGTCATCGGTGGAACTGCCACCGAAGCTTCCGCCAAATCCAGGCATCACCGGCATCACCATCACCGCCACCACGTCCAGAACGATACCAACGCGAGCTCCGATTGGCGCAATGCCAACGCCGCGATGACGCCGTCGTCGGGCACGGGCCGCAGCTTCTCAGGCATGGCCTCCTATTACGGCAACGAGTCCGGCAGCCGGACCGCCTCGGGCCAGCGCTTCAACCAGAACGCCTTGACCGCCGCGCACCGCTCGCTGCCGTTCGGCACCAAGCTGCGCGTCACCCATGGCGGCCAGAGCGTCATCGTCACCATCAATGACCGCGGCCCGTTCATTCGCGGCCGTGTGCTCGACCTCTCCACGGGCGCAGCCCGCGCCATCGGCCTCACCGGCGCCGGCGTCGGCCGCGTCACCGCGGAAGTCGTCTCCTAAGGCGCTCCAAGCGCCTCGCACGCGCAGTTTTCATCAGTTTGATGCGCGCCTGAAACAAGCCCGTGGTCTTGGGGGACCGCGGGCTTTTTTTGTTGGCCTCCGCCGTCATTGCGAGGAGCCCTTGCGACGAAGCAATCCAGAGCGCCTCTGCGGAGACAGTCTGGATTGCTTCGCGGAGCCTGTCATCGGGCCGCGCTTCGCGCGGACCCGTTGGCTCGCAATGACGTGGAGAGAGTGTGCCCACCCTAAAGCAGCCGTAGGGTGGGCAAAGCATTCGCCGGCGCTCGCAGAGCGGCGGCGGGAGCGTGCCCACCAATTCCGTTGCCGCAATCGAGACCCCCTGGTGGGCACGCCTGCGCCTTCGTTCTCCGAACGAAGACGCACGCTTTGCCCACCCTACGAAAGCGCGAGGACTATAAAAAGCTCTGCGGATCGACATCCACTTCGAGCTTCAGATTGCCCTTCGGCTTCGGGCACACGGCGAGCCAGTTGCGCAAATAGTCCGACAGATCGAAGCCGCGGGCCGATTTCACCAGGATGCGGAAGCGGTAGCGGCCCTTGATGACCGCGAGCGGCGCTTCCGCAGGCCCCAGCACCACCACGCGCTCGTCGCGCGGCGCCAGCGCCACCAGCCGGCGGCCGAAACCTTCCGCGCTCGGGCGGTCGCCCGCGGAGATGATCAGGCTCGCGAGCCGGCCGAACGGCGGATGAGCGTGCGTTCGCGCAGGTCGATCTCGCTGTCGTAAAAGGCCTCGCGGTCGCAGGCGATCAGCGCCTTCATCACGGGATGATCGGGCTGGTGGGTCTGGAGATAGCCGACGCCGCGGCCCTGCTCGCGCCCGGCGCGGCCGATCACCTGGTTGAGCAATTGCCAGGTACGTTCCGCCGCGCGCGGGTCGCCGTTGGAGAGGCCGAGATCCGCATCGACCACGCCGACCAGATTGAGTCGCGGGAAGTTGTGGCCTTTTGCCACTAGCTGCGTGCCGATGATGATGTCGACACGCCCCTCCGCGATCTCGGCGAGCTCGCTGCGCATCGTCTCGATCGAGGTGATGAGATCGCTCGACAGCACCATGGTGCGCGCGTCCGGAAATAGCGCGGCCGCCTCCTCCTGCAAGCGCTCGACGCCGGGCCCGACCACCACAAGCAATTCTTCCGCCGAACAGTTCGGACAGATGTGCGGACGCGGCATCGAGAAGCCGCAGTGATGGCAGACCAGGCGCTGACGAAAGCGATGATCGACCAGCCAGGCATCGCAGATGGTGCAGGCGAAGCGATGGCCGCAGGCACGGCACAGCGTCAGCGGCGCATAGCCGCGGCGATTGAGGAACAACAGCGCCTGCTCGCGCCGCTCGATTGCGATCTTGATCTCGCCCGCAAGCCGCGGCGAGATGAAGCGGCCGCGCGCGGGCGGCTCGCGGCGCAGATCGATCGCCTCGATATGCGGCATGTGCTGGCCGCCGAAGCGCGAGGGCAGCGCGATGCGCTGGTAGCGGTTCTTGCGCGCATTGACCTCGGACTCGACCGACGGCGTCGCGGAGGCCAGCACGACCGGAATTTTGGCGATATGCGCGCGCACCACCGCCATGTCGCGGGCGTGGTAATGCACGCCGTCATCCTGCTTGTAGGCCTGGTCGTGCTCCTCATCGACGACGATGAGGCCGAGATTGGCGTAAGGCAGAAACAGCGCCGAGCGCGCGCCGACCACGACCGGCGCGCTGCCTGCGGAGATCGCCGCCCAATTGCGCGCGCGGGTGCGCGGCGTCAGCTCCGAATGCCATTCGATCGGCCGCACGCCGAAGCGCTGCGCGAAGCGGTCGAGGAATTGGCCGGTGAGCGCGATCTCCGGCATCAGGATCAGCGACTGTCTGCCACGACGAATGGCTTCCGCGACCGCCTCGAAATAGACCTCGGTCTTGCCCGAGCCGGTGACGCCGTCGAGCAGCGCGACGTGGAAGGTGCCGTTGGCGGCGAGCGCGCGCATCGTATCGACCGCGGCGCGCTGGAGCGGTGTGAAATCCGGCCGGCCAAAATCCGGATCGGGTGCGGGCGGCGGCGGCGGCGGCGGCATCGGTTCGACCGTGAGCGTGCCTTCGTCGACCAGGCCGTCGATCACGCCGGCCGAGACGCCCGCCTCGTTGGCGGCTTCGGACTTGCCGTGCAGCAGCCGGTCCGCCAGCACCGCGATCAGCCGCTGCCGCGCCGGCGTCAGCCGCTTCGGGGGATCGCCGACCAGGCGCACGCCGGGGCGCGCCCGCTCCGGGCCGAGATTCTCGCCCATACGCAGGCACATGCGCAGCACCATGCCGCGCGGGCTCAGCGTGTAATTGGCGACCCAGTCGACGACCGAGCGCAGCTCCGGCTTCAAAGCCGGGATGTCGAGCTTTTCGCTGACCTCCTTGAGACGGTTGTGCAGGCGCGGATCGGGATTGGCGTTTCGGCCCAGACCACGGCCAGCACCTCGCGCGGGCCGAGCGGCACGCCGACGAGATCGCCGGCCTTCAGCTCCATGCCGCGCGGCACCTTGTAGGAATAGGTCTGGTCGAGCGCGACCGGCACCAGCACGTCGACCATGCGGGTCGCGTTGGCGGTGGCGGGGCTGCGCGGTGTGTGATCCATGGGTGGAGAATCGGAACCTGGGGCCTCGAGGCTAGCGCCGTGGGGCGGCCTTAGCGAACGATAAACGAGTGTGATGCGATATACTGTGCGGAATCACCACGTCCAGAGCGCATGAGCAAAGCGGCCGCCCCACCCATCGAGCTCGCCAGCGCCGATCCCTCGATCGCGCAGGAGATGGCGCGCTGGCTGTCGCATCTCGGCGCCGAGCGGCGGCTGTCGCCGAAGACGCTGGAGGCCTATGGCCGCGACTTGCGGCAATGCCTGGATTTTCTCTGCTCTCATTGGGGCGAGCGCGTCACGCTGGCGCGCTTCGCTGCGCTGGAGGCCACTGACGTGCGCGCCTTCATGGCGATGCGCCGGGCCGATGACATTGCCGGCCGCTCGCTGATGCGCGCGCTGGCGGGCCTGCGCTCGTTCGGCCGCTTTCTCGAGCGCGAAGGCAAGGGCAAGGTCGGCGCGCTCTCCGCAATCCGCGCGCCAAAAGTCGCGAAAAGCCTGCCCAAGCCGCTGCCGATGGCGTCGGCCAAACGGCTTGCCGATGCCGACGAACGCGCCGGCGAGGAACGCGAGACGTGGATTTTGGCACGCGATGCTGCGGTGATGGCGCTCTTGTACGGCTCGGGCCTGCGCATCTCCGAGGCGCTCGGTCTGAAGCGCCGCGAGGTGCCGCGTCCGGGCGAAGGCGACGTGCTCGTCGTGACAGGCAAAGGCAACAAGACCCGCATGGTGCCGGTGCTGCAGAACGTGCTCGAGCTCGTGCAAGAGTACGTTGCGATGTGCCCGTATCCCCTGCCCGCCGAGGGGCCGATCTTCGTCGGCGCGCGCGGAGGGCCCTTGAGCCCGCGCATCATCCAGCTCGCGATGGAACGGCTGCGCGGCGCACTCGGCCTGCCCGACAGCGCCACCCCGCACGCGCTCCGCCATTCCTTCGCCACGCATCTGCTCTCGCGCGGCGGCGACTTACGCGCCATCCAGGAACTGCTCGGCCATTCCTCGCTCTCGACCACGCAGGTCTATACCGGCATCGATTCCGAGCGGCTGCTCGAAGTCTATGCGAGCGCGCATCCGCGGCGGTGACACACTGATGTCATAACGCGCGTGCCTCTTGCGCGGCGCACGCGGTTCGGTCAATCGTTGCGGAACCGAGCAGGAGGACATATGAGCGCACATGAAAGCATGGAGCATGCCGAGCACGCCGAACACGCGTCCGGCTCGAACAAGAAGATCGCGCTCCTGATCGCGGTTCTGGCGCTGTTCCTGGCGATCTCGGAGACGCTCGGCAAGGGCGCCCAGACCGAATCGATCAGCAAGAACGTCGAGGCCGCCAATCTCTGGGCGTTCTTTCAGGCCAAGAGCATCCGCCGCACCGTGGTGGCGACCGCGGCCGAGCAGGGCAAGCTGACGCTGGGTGGCACGACCGACGACGCCATGAAGGCGACGGTGCAGAAACAGGTCGACGACTGGACCAAGACCGCGCAGCGCTACCGCTCCGAGCCCGAGACCGGCGAAGGCACCGAGCAGCTCGCCGAGAAGGCCAAGCATGCCGAGCACGAACGCGACGAGGCGACCGCGAAGTACCATCACTTCGAGCTGGCCTCGGCCGCGTTCCAGATCGGCATCGTGCTGGCGTCAGCCACCATCATCACCGGCATGTTCGCGCTCGCTTATGTCAGCGGCGTGCTGACGCTCGCAGGCCTGATCATGACTGCGCTCGGCCTGTGGTGGCCGCATCTCTTGCATTTGCATTGAGGGGCTGAGGCTGCGCTTGTAGCCCGCATGGAGCGCAGCGGAATGCGGGGCGACCGTCCCGGATTACGCTTGCGCTCCATCCGGGCTACGCGACGCCATCGTGGTGAGAGTCACCGCGCCTCGTGCACGCTCTTCCTGAAACGCTGGATCAGGCGGAGCGTCCGTGACGACCACCCCTCCCCGTTGCCGGTGATCAGCTCGCGGATGCGCCGCTTGATCGGATCGACCAGCTCGGCGGCCTTGGCGCGCACTTTCAGCACGAGCTCATAGATCCGCTCGAACCAGTGCATCTCCAGAAGCTTGTCGCGCGTCACGTCGAATACGAAGGCGGTGACGCCGACGCCGAGCATCTTCGCGAACACGATCGTGAACACCGCGCTGGTCCAGTATTCGTGCGCGAGCAGCCACAGGCCGACCAGCTTGAGCGGAAACAGCGGGATGATGGGGACCGCGAACACGATCAGCGTCATGGCCGGCGACAGCGCATCGACGCGCTCCGTCAGCCATTGCTTGAAGCGCGCGAGCGGGATGGCTGCGACGGCTTTTGCAACGATCGGCTCGAGATGGTCCCACAGCCAGGCTTCGATCAGGAAGACGATCGCAAGCAGGACCCAGACCGGTTGAAGAAGGCGGCGCAGCATGTGTTGTCCCGCCCGATTCGGCTCGGGCCGTGGCTACATATGGATGGCCCGCTTGCCGACTGCAAGCGCGGCTTCCTTGACCGCTTCCGAGCGGGTCGGATGCGCGTGGCAGGTGCGGGCGAGATCCTCCGCACTGCCGCCAAATTCCATGAGAACGCAGGCTTCATGGATCATTTCGCCGGCTTCGCGGCCAATAATGTGCACGCCGAGCACGCGATCGGTCTTCGCATCTGCGAGAATCTTCACAAAACCGTCGGTGGTCTGATTGACCTTGGAACGGCCGTTGGCGGTAAAGGGAAACTTCCCGACGGTATAGGCGACGCCGGCTTGCTTGAGTTCCTCCTCGGTCTTGCCGACGGAGGACACTTCCGGCGTGGTATACACGACGCCGGGAATGACATCGTAGTTCACGTGGCCGGCTTGCCCGGCGATGATCTCGGCGACCGCCACGCCCTCATCCTCGGCCTTGTGCGCGAGCATGGGTCCTGCGACGACGTCGCCGATGGCGTAGACGCCCTTCAGGCTGGTGGCGAAATGCGGATCGATCTGGACCCGGCCGCGCGCGTCGAGCGCGACGCCGGCCTCCTTCAGACCGAGCCCGTCGGTGTAGGGCGTGCGGCCGATGCAGACCAGAACGACGTCGGCTTCAATGGTCTCGGCGGCACCGCCGGCAGCCGGTTCGATTTTCGCGAGCAACGCCTTGCTGTTGGCTTCGACGCCGGTGACCTTCGAACCCAGCTTGAATGCAAATCCCTGCTTTTCGAGCATCCGCTGGAATTGCCGTGCGACCTCGCCGTCCATGCCGGGCAGAATGCGATCGAGGAATTCGACCACCATGACCTCGGATCCGAGCCGGCGCCACACAGAGCCCAGTTCGAGCCCGATCACGCCGGCACCAATGACCAGCAATCTGCCGGGCACCTTCTCCAGCGACAGCGCGCCGGTCGAGGAGACGATGCGCTTCTCGTCGATCTCGATACCCTTAAGACGCGCGATGTCCGAGCCGGTTGCGATCACGATGTTCTTGGTCTCGACCATCTGTGCCTTGCCGTCGGCGGAGACTCCGACCTTGCCGGTGCCCAAGATCTTGCCGGTGCCCTTGAGCACGTCGATCTTGTTCTTCTTCATCAGGAACTCGACGCCCTTGACGTTGCCGTCGATGCCCTGCTGCTTGAAATTCATCATCGAGGGCAAATCGAGCTTCGGCGCGGAAACGCTGACGCCCATCTTGGCGAACGAATGGCCGGCTTCCTCGAACATTTCGGACGCGTGCAGCAGCGCCTTCGACGGCATGCAACCGACATTGAGGCAGGTGCCGCCGAGCGTGGCGTTCTTTTCGACCACGGCGACTTTCATGCCGAGCTGGGCTGCGCGCACCGCGCAGACATATCCGCCCGGTCCGGTGCCGATGACGACGAGATCGTAGGTAGCCATGAGAGAAAGTCCCGTAGGTTTAGCGTGAGGATGTGTCAGCGTCCGCGCGGCGCGTCAGCGTCCGCCGGACACATCGAGAATGGCTGAGGTGACGTAGGAGGCCTCGTCCGAGATCAGCCAGACGATGGCGTTGGCGATTTCGTCGGCGGTGCCGACGCGCTTCATCGGCACCAGATGGGCCAGACGGTGGGCGCGGTCAGGCTCACCGCCGGCGGCGTGGATGTCGGTATCGATCAGGCCCGGGCGGATGCCTGCGACGCGGATGCCTTCGCCCGCAACCTCATAGCCGAGCCCAATGGTGAAGGAATCGATCGCGCCCTTGGAGGCCGCATAATCGACATAGGTATTGGGTGAGCCGAGCTTGGCCGCGACCGACGACAGGTTGACGATGACGCCGCCTTTGCCGCCATGCTTGGTCGACATCCGCTTCACCGCCTCGCGCGCGCAGAGGATGGAGCCGGTGACGTTCACCGCCATCACGCGCTGGATGCGCTCGGCCGACATCTCGTCGACGCGCACGCCGCTCTTGCCGACGATGCCGCCATTGTTGACGAGCGCGCCCAGCGTGCCGAACTTGTCGGCTTGCTTGAACAGTTCGAGGATGTCGCTTTCCTCCGCGACATCGCATTTCACCGCGATGGCCTTGCCGTTCCTAGCTTCGATCGCGGCCACGACCTCGTCCGCAGCCTGCTTGTTGCTGGCGTAGCCGACCACGACGCGGAAGCCGCGCGCGGCCGCCGCAAGCGCAGTCGCCCGCCCGATGCCGCGGCTGCCGCCGGTGATGACAACGACTTTATCCGTCATGCGCGCCTCCATGGTTCGACATGCGCCGTCGCGTTTCGTTGCGACGGCGCTCGCAGAGCATCAGGGATCAGAGGTCCAGCACCAGGCGCGCCGGATCTTCCAGGCTCTCCTTGACGCGGACCAGGAAGGTCACGGCTTCCTTGCCGTCGATCACGCGATGATCGTAGGACAGCGCGAGGTACATCATCGGGCGGACCTCGATCTTGCCGCCGACGACCATCGGCCGCTCCTGGATCTTGTGCATGCCCAAAATGCCGGACTGCGGCGCGTTCAGGATCGGGGTCGACATCAGCGAGCCGTAGATGCCGCCATTGGTGATGGTGAAGGTGCCGCCCTGCATCTCGTCGATCTTGAGCTGGCCGTCGCGGGCGCGGCGACCGAAATCAGCGATGCTCTTCTCGATGTCGGAAATCGACTTGTGGTCGCAGTCGCGCACCACGGGGACGACAAGGCCCTTGTCGGTGCCGACGGCAACGCCGACGTGGTAATAGTTCTTGTAGATCAGGTCGCTGCCGTCGATCTCGGCGTTGACGGCCGGGATGTCCTTCAGCGCCTGCACGACGGCCTTGGTGAAGAAGCCCATGAAGCCAAGCTTAGCGCCATGCTTCTTCTCGAATGCGTCCTTGTAGTGGGCACGCAGCGCCATGACGTTGGTCATATCGACCTCGTTGAAGGTCGTGAGCATGGCCGCGGTATTCTGCACGTCCTTGAGCCGGCGCGCGATGGTCTGGCGCAGGCGGGTCATCTTGACGCGCTCTTCGCGGGCGGCGTCATCGGCCGGCGACGGCGCGCGGACCTGAACGGCGGCGGCGGGCTGGTTGACCGGGGTCGGCGCGGACGCCGCACGCTCGATCGCGGCGAGCATGTCGCCCTTGGTGACGCGGCCGTCCTTGCCGGAGCCCGGAACGGTTGAGGCGTCGATGCCGGTCTCGGCCGACAGCTTGCGCACCGACGGGGCCAGCGGCGCATCGGCCGGCGGCGCCTTCGCGGCCGGGGCCGGTGCAGCAGCGGCTGCAGCGGGAGCCGGAGCAGCGGCGGGCTTCGCGGGAGCAGCAGCGGGCTTTGCAGCACCCGCGCCTTCCGTGATCTGGCCGAGCAGCGCACCGACCGCGACGGTCACGCCATCGGCGGCGATGATCTCACTCAGCGTGCCTGCGGAGGGCGCCGGGACTTCGATGGTGACCTTGTCGGTCTCGAGCTCCACCAAGGGCTCGTCGACGGCGACGGGATCGCCGGCCTTCTTGAACCAGCGGCCGATGGTGGCCTCGGTGACGGATTCGCCGAGCGTCGGCACTCGAATTTCAGTCATGGTCTCTTCCTTAAGGGGATCGCCAATGCGGTCATGAATTCTCGGGTGTCATCGCCCGCCTTGTGCGCAATTCCGCACGGGGGCGAACGATCCAGTACGCCGCGACGTTGGTGATCAGAACGAACGCCGCAGAGTACTGGATGCCCCGCCCTAGTTACGCAACTGCGCACAAGGCGGGGCATGATTCAGTCTAAAATTGCCTAGCTCAGTGCTTCGTCCAGGAACGCCTTCAGCTGCGCCTGATGCTTGGACATCAGACCCGTGGCGGTCGCGGCGGAAGCGGCGCGTCCGACATAACGCGGACGCCGGCTCGCGCCGTGCACCTGGTTCAGCACCCATTCCAGATAGGGCTCGATGAAGTGCCAAGCACCCATGTTGCGGGGCTCTTCCTGGCACCACACCACTTCCGCCTTCTTGAAGCGGGACAGCTCGACCACCAGCGCCTTCAGCGGCACCGGATAGAGCTGCTCGACGCGCATCAGATAGATGTCGTCGATGCCGCGCTTCTCGCGCTCCTCGTAGAGGTCGTAATAGACCTTGCCGGAGCAGAGCACGATACGGCGGATCTTCTCGTCCGGGACGAGCTTGCTCGCCTCGTTCGGCTGCATCTGGGCGTCATCATAGAGGATGCGGTGGAAGCTCGTGCCCTTCGCGAGCTCTTCGAGACGCGACACCGCCCGCTTGTGACGCAGCAGCGACTTCGGCGTCATCATGATCAGCGGCTTGCGGATCTCGCGGTGGAGTTGGCGCCGCAGCACATGGAAGTAGTTCGCCGGCGTGGTCGGGTAGACCACCTGCATGTTGTCTTCCGCACACATCTGCAAGTAACGCTCGAGACGCGCCGAGGAGTGCTCCGGTCCCTGGCCCTCATAGCCGTGCGGCAAGAGGCAGACGAGGCCGGACATGCGCAGCCATTTGCGTTCGCCCGAGGAGATGAACTGGTCGAACACGACCTGCGCGCCGTTGGCGAAGTCGCCGAACTGGGCTTCCCACAGCGTGAGCGTGTTCGGCTCGGCGAGCGAATAGCCGTATTCGAAGCCGAGCACGGCCTCTTCCGACAGCAGCGAGTTGATGACCTCGTAATGGCCCTGCTCGCTGCCGAGATGGTTGAACGGCGTGTAGCGGCTCTCGTCCTCCTGGTCGATCAGGACCGAGTGACGCTGCGAGAAGGTGCCGCGCTCCGAATCCTGTCCCGACAGACGGACGTGATGGTTTTCATGGAGTAGCGTGCAGAACGCCAGCGCCTCGCCGGTCGCCCAGTCGATACCATTGCCGCTGTCGATCGCCTTGGCGCGGTTTTCCAGGAAGCGCTGGATGGTGCGGTGGACGCGGAAGCCGTCCGGCACCTTGGTGATCTTGCGGCCGATGTCCTTGAGGATCGGGAGATCGACGCCGGTGACGCCGCGCCGCGCATCCTCCTCCTGATCGGCGATCTTGAAGCCCGCCCATTTGCCGTCGAGCCAGTCGGCCTTGTTCGGCTTGTAGGACGTGCCGGCCTCGAACTCGGCATCGAGCCGCGCGCGCCAATCGGCCTTGGCCTTGTCGACCTCGCCCTCGGTGATCACGCCTTCGCTGACCAGACGCCGCGAGTAGAGCTCCAGCGTCGAGGGATGGGCCGCGATCCTCTTGTACATCACCGGCTGGGTGAAGGCCGGCTCGTCGCCCTCGTTATGGCCATGCCTGCGGTAGCAGAACATGTCGATGACGACGGGCTTGTGGAACTTCTGCCGGAACTCGGTGGCAACCTTGGCCGCGAACACGACGGCTTCCGGATCGTCGCCGTTCACGTGGAAGATCGGCGCGTCGATCATCTTCGCCACGTCAGACGGATAGGGCGAGGAGCGCGAGTAGCGCGGATAGGTGGTGAAGCCGATCTGGTTGTTGACGATGAAGTGCACCGAGCCGCCGGTGCGGTAGCCCTTCAGGTCGGACAGGCCGAAGCACTCCGCGACCACGCCCTGGCCGGCGAACGCCGCGTCGCCGTGCATCAGCAGCGGCATGACGGAGATGCGCATGTCCGGCGGATCGCCGTGTTGGTCCTGCTTGGCGCGGACCTTGCCGAGCACGACGGGATCGACGATCTCGAGATGCGAGGGGTTCGCAGTCAGCGACAGATGGATGCGGTTGCCGTCGAACTCGCGGTCCGAGGAAGCGCCGAGGTGATACTTGACGTCGCCGGAGCCTTCGACGTCCTCCGGGTTGGCGGAGCCGCCCTTGAACTCGTGAAACAGCGCGCGGTGCGACTTGCCCATCACCTGGGTCAGCACGTTGAGGCGGCCGCGATGCGGCATGCCGAGCACGATCTCCTTCACGCCGAGATTGCCGCCGCGCTTGATGATCTGCTCCAGCGCGGGAATCAGCGATTCACCGCCGTCGAGACCGAAGCGCTTGGTGCCGGTGAACTTGGTGTCGCAGAATTTTTCGAAGCCTTCGGTCTCGATCAGCTTCATCAGGATGGCTCTGCGACCTTCGCGGGTGAACGAGATCTCCTTGTCCGGCCCCTCGATGCGCTCCTGGATCCAGGCCTTCTGCGCGGCATTGCTGATATGCATGAACTCGACGCCGAGCGTCTGACAGTAGGTGCGCTCGCAGATCGCGGTGATCTCGCGCAGGGTGCCGTATTCGAGACCGAGCACGTGATCGAGGAAGATCTTGCGGTCGAAATCGGCTTCGCTGAAGCCGTAGGTGCGCGGGTCGAGCTCTTCGCGGTTGCGCGGGGCTTCGATGCCGAGCGGATCGAGCTTGGCGTGGAAATGACCGCGCATGCGGTAGGAGCGGATCAGCATCAGCGCGCGGACGGAGTCGCGCGTGGCCTGGAGCAGGTCGGCGGACGAGAGGCCGGCCCCCTTGGCCTGCGCCTTGGCGGCGATCTTGCCGCCGACCGCCTTCTCGACTTCGGCCCAATTGCCGTCGAGGGCCGAGGTGAGGTCGTCCTGTGGGGTCAGCGGCCAGTTGGCGCGCTCCCAGGACGGGCCTTCGGCGTTCTTGCTGATGTCACCGGGCTGGTCGTTCAGGCTCTTGAAGAACTCCCGCCATTCGGCGTCGACCGAGGACGGATCCTTCTCGTAGCGGGCGTAGATTTCGTCGATGTAGGTGGCGTTGGTGCCCTGCAAAAAGGATGAGAGGGCAAAGGCTGCGTTCGCGTCCTGGCGAGACATACTGGAGTTCCTGGCGATTTCGGTTCGCGCATAACAAACGGCGCTGGCGCCGAGCTCCCGGCAGAGGCTCGGCGCGACAGGCACCCTTTACCCTATTTGCTGCGAAACTTCGCCCGGAAAAGCACGAAGAAGTGAATTAGCCTTTCAACTTTTCGGCAAGCGTATGTCCGAGGCGCGCGGGCGACGGAGAGACGGTGATTCCGGCCGATTTCATCGCTTCGGTCTTGGAACCGGCATCGCCCTTGCCGCCCGAGATGATCGCGCCGGCATGGCCCATGCGGCGGCCGGGAGGTGCCGTGACACCGGCGATGAAGCCGACCATCGGCTTCTTGCGGCCGCGCTTGGCCTCGTCCTTGAGGAACTGGGCGGCGTCTTCCTCGGCGGAACCGCCGATCTCGCCGATCATGATGATCGATTCGGTCTTGGGGTCGGCGAGCAGCATCTCCAGCACGTCGATGAACTCGGTGCCCTTGACCGGGTCGCCGCCGATGCCGACCGCGGTGGTCTGGCCGAGGCCTTCCTGGGAGGTCTGGAACACGGCTTCATAGGTCAGCGTGCCGGAGCGGGAGACGATGCCGACGCTGCCGGTCTTGAAGATGTTGGCCGGCATGATGCCAATCTTGCACTCGCCGGCGGTCATGACGCCCGGGCAGTTCGGCCCGATCAGGCGCGACTTGGAGCCGATCAGCGAGCGCTTCACGCGCACCATGTCGACGACCGGAATGCCCTCGGTGATGCAGACGATCAGCGGGATCTCGGCATCGATGGCTTCGCAGATCGCGTCCGCCGCACCCGGCGGCGGCACGTAGATCACCGACGCATCGGCGCCGGTCTTCTCACGCGCCTCGCGCACGGTGTCGAACACCGGCAGGCCCAGATGGGTCGCGCCGCCTTTGCCCGGCGAGGTGCCGCCGACCATCTTGGTGCCATAGGCAAGCGCGGCCTCCGAGTGGAAGGTGCCGTTCTTGCCGGTAAAGCCCTGGCAGATGACCTTGGTGTTCTTGTCGATCAGGATGGACATGAGATCTGCTTTCGCGAACTAACGAGTGAGAGGTCAGTGGATGCGGCGGTAGACGCCGGTGAGCACGTCGGCCCAGCCTTCCGCGTCCGGCGAGAACTGGATCTTCAACGAATAGGAATTGTCGTCGATGATCTCGTAGACGTGGCGCGCATTGCCGCGGAGCGAGCCGCGCACCAGCGTCAGGGTCTTGCCGACCCAGCCGCCGGAGGCGGGCGAGGGCGGCGTGTAGCCGAGCGAGTCGTACCAGAACAATTTGTAGGTCCGATCGTCGCGGTCGTAGGTGAAGATGCCGTGGGTGGCGAAGATCTGCTTGCCGTCGCGCATCTGGACCGAGTCCTGGATCAGATAGAACCCGTTGAGGTCCATGCGCGCGACGACGTGCGAGGTGGCCGGTCCGCCCTCCGTCCAACGCGACGGAAAGACCATCTCTTCGCCATTCCATTCGCCGGCGAACGCGGCGAGGCGCGTGTGCTCGGGGAGCGGAGATGATGCGGCGAGATGGTCCTGGGCCATGGCCTTAGCCTCCCTTGACGGCCTTCACGATCTTCTGCGCGGCGTCGTCGAGATTGTCGGCCGGCACCACGTTCAGGCCGGATTCACGGATGATCTTCTTGCCGAGCTCGACATTGGTGCCTTCGAGGCGGACCACCAGCGGGACGCTGAGGCCGACCTCGCGCACGGCGGCGGTGACGCCCTCGGCGATCACGTCGCACTTCATGATGCCACCGAAGATGTTGACCAGGATGCCCTTCACGTTGGGATCCGCGGTGATGATCTTGAAGGCGGCCGCAACCTTTTCCTTGCTGGCGCTGCCACCGACGTCGAGGAAGTTGGCCGGCGACATGCCGTAGAGCTTGATGATGTCCATCGTCGCCATGGCAAGACCGGCGCCGTTGACCATGCAGCCGATATTGCCGTCGAGCGTGACGTAGTTGAGATCGTATTTCGACGCCTCGATTTCCTTGGCGTCTTCCTCGGTCTCGTCGCGCAGCGCGAGCACCTCGGGGTGACGGAACAGCGCGTTGTCGTCGAACGAGACCTTGGCGTCGAGCACGCGGAGCTGACCCTGCTTGGTCACGACCAGCGGGTTGATCTCCAGCATCGACATGTCCTTGGCGACGAAGGCGGCGTAGAGCTGCGCGGTGAGCTTCTCGGCCTGCTTGGCGAGATCACCTGACAGGTTCAGCGCCTTCGCAACCGTGCGGCCGTGATGGCCCATGACGCCGGTCGCGGGATCGACCGAGAAGGTCACGATCTTCTCAGGCGTGTTGTGCGCGACCTCCTCGATGTTGACGCCGCCCTCGGTCGAGACGACGAAGGAGACGCGCGAGGTCTCGCGGTCGACCAGGATCGAGAGGTAGAATTCCTTGTCGATGTCGGAGCCGTCCTCGATGTAGAGGCGGTTGACCTGCTTGCCGGCGGGACCGGTCTGCACGGTCACGAGCGTGGCGCCCAGCATCTGCTTGGCGAATTCGGAGACCTCGGCGGCCGACTTGGCGATGCGGACGCCGCCCTTATCGCCGGCCGAGGCTTCCTTGAACTTGCCCTTGCCGCGGCCGCCGGCGTGGATCTGGCTCTTCACCACCCAGACCGGACCCGGCAGCGCCTTGGCGGCGGCTTCCGCGTCAGCGGGCTTAAGGACAGGCACGCCCTTGGAAATCGGCACGCCGAACTCGCTCAGCAGCGCTTTGGCCTGGTACTCATGGATATTCATATGGTCGCTCCCTGAACCCGCGGGCGGTGACCTCAAGGGCCCACCTCAGTCTTGTGGCTGGCATACCATATACCACAGGAACTGCAACCCGGATTCTTTGACTTCGAGATCTCTGGTCCGGAGCCCGCCCGGACACCCGGGCCCCGGAAATGAAACCGCCGAAGACCGGTTTTCGGGCTTCGGCGGGAATTGCTGGCGATTAGCGGCCGAGAAGATCGGGGGCGATCTTCTTGCAGGCGTCGACCAGGCCCTGCACGGCGCCTACCGACTTGTCGAAGGCCTCGCGGTCCTTGCCGGCGAGCTCGATCTCGACCACGCGCTCGACGCCCTTGGAGCCGATCACGACGGGCACGCCGACATACATGTCCTTCACACTGTACTCGCCGTTGAGGTAGGCGGCGCAGGGCAGCACGCGCTTCTTGTCCCGCAGATAGCTCTCGGCCATCGCGATCGCGGACGCCGCCGGCGCATAGAAGGCCGAGCCGGTCTTGAGCAGGTTGACGATCTCGGCGCCGCCGTTGCGGGTGCGGTCGACGATCTCATCGAGACGCGCCTGCGAGGTCCAGCCCATCTTGACGAGGTCGGGCAGCGGGATGCCGGCGACGGTGGAGTACTTCACCAGCGGCACCATGGTGTCGCCATGGCCGCCGAGCACGAAGGCGGTGACGTCCTCGACCGAGACGTTGAACTCGTCGGCCAGGAAGTAGCGGAAGCGCGCCGAATCCAGCACGCCGGCCATGCCGACGACTTTCTTGTGCGGCAGGCCCGAGGCCTTCTGAAGCGCCCACACCATCGCGTCGAGCGGGTTGGTGATGCAGATGACGAAAGCGTCGGGGGCGTACTTCTTGATGCCGGCACCGACCTGCTCCATGACCTTGAGGTTGATGGAGAGGAGGTCGTCGCGGCTCATGCCGGGCTTGCGCGGCACGCCGGCGGTGACGATGCAGACTTTTGCGTTGTCGAGCGCTTCGTAGGAGTTCGCGCCGCTGTAGTGCGCGTCAAAGCCGTCGACCGGCGAGGACTGCGCGATGTCGAGCGCCTTGCCCTGCGGCACGCCCTCGGCGATGTCGAACATCACGACGTCGCCCAATTCTTTCAGGCCGATGAGGTGAGCCAGCGTTCCGCCGATCTGGCCGGAGCCAATCAAACCAATCTTGTCGCGCGCCATGTGAACCTGTCCTTTAGACACGTAAGGAGGGGAAAACTGAGACGGGTGGTTATCCCTTTCGTCTCCCCCGTTCAAGTCGGTGGATGCCCATTTGTCGGGCTTGCCGCGATAGCAGCCATACCCGGTCCGTCATTCCGGGATGCGCCGACAGGCGCAGGCCTGGAATCCATTGAGCTGCAGAGTTGGTGGCGCGATCGATTCCGGGGTCGCGCTAACGCGCGCCCCGGAATGACAGCGCTGGCAAATAGGACTTAAGTCTCCACCAGGCCCTTGGTCGAGCCGCTGGCGGTGGAATCCTTGCGGCCGTGGGGCAGCGCCAGATAGGATTCCGAGCTCATCTCGATCAGGCGTGACGCGGTCCGCTTGAACTCGTTGGCCTCGTTGCCTTCGGTGGCGAGGTACAGCGAGATCGGATTGGCATCGGCCGAGGCCATCAACTTCACCGCATTGTCATAGAGCGTGTCGATCAGCGTGATGAAGCGCTTGGCGGCGTTGCGCTGGGAGAAGTCCATCACTGGAATATGGTCGACCAGGATGGTGTGATAGTCGTGCGCGAGCCTGAGGTAGTCCGATGCCCCAAGCGGCTTCTCGCAGAGATCGGCGAACGAGAACCGCGCCACACCATGGGCCGAGCACGGCACGTGCAGGATGCGGCCTTTGATCGAAATGTCGTGCGGCTTGCATCGGGCGCCGCCGCTCATCTTCGACCAGGCGCGGTCGAGCGCGGCATGCGCATCAACGTCGGCCGGCGTCAGCCACATCGGCACGCCCTGAAGCTTCTCCAGGCGGAAGTCGGTACGCGCATCGAGCCGCGCGACATCCATGTGGTCGGTGATCTGCTTGATGAAAGGCAGGAACAGCGACCGGTTCAGGCCGCCCTTATAGAGATCGTCGGGCGCGACGTTGGAGGTCGCGACCACGACGGTGCCGAGCTCGAACAGCTTTGCGAACAGACGGCCGAGGATCATCGCGTCCGCGATGTCGGTGACATGGAATTCGTCGAAGCAGAGCAGCCAGCTCTCTTCGAAGATCGCGTTCGCGGTCAGCGCGATGACGTCGCCGTCGGCGATCTCGCCGCGCGCGATGCCCTGGCGATAGTCATAGATGCGCTCATGCGCTTCCGCCATGAACTCGTGGAAATGCGCGCGGCGCTTGTGCTCGACGGTACTGTACTGGAAGAACAGGTCCATCAGCATGGTCTTGCCGCGACCGACCTCGCCATGGATGTAGAGCCCGCGCGGCGCCTCGTCCTTGTCACTGCTGAACAGGCGGCTGAGCAGGCCCTGCTTGCGCTGCGGCTTGTAAGTCGCGAGCCGCAGGTCGAGCGCCGCATAGGCCTCGGCGACTTCGGCCTGCGCGGCATCGGGCTCGATCGCGCCGGACGCGATCTCGGCCTGATAGGCTTCGCTGAACGGGGAACTTGGGGTCGTGAGCATGGCCCCTTACCGCCAGAGACCGGCGGAAATTGCAAGCCGTGAATTGGTGGATGGGGTATGCGGATTCGTGTCCCGGACGCGCTGATCCGGGACCCACCGTTTCGTTCATCGCCAAATTTCGTTCATCGCTGAGCGCTGGGCCCCGGCTCTACGGCCGGGGCACGAGAGCGAGCTACGCGCACAGCTCGTAAGCGTCCTCGACGACATACGGGCCGCCGCCGGTTGAAGCGCGGGACGAGAACAGAACAAAGCGCTCCGCCATGAACGCCTTGCTCGGGAAGTAGCCGCGCAGCGAGAGATAGTCGGCGACGTCGCGATCGGATGCGTCGTGCAGCCGGGCCAGCGTGACATGCGGGATGAACTTGCGGCCTTCAGGATCGAGACCGATCCGCTGCATCATGCGTTCGAGCTCGGCCTGCAATTCCATCAGCGGCTTGCTCGGCGCGATCGTCGCAACGACTGCCCGCGGTTTGCGGCCGCCAAAACTCGTGAGGCCCTGCACCTTCACCTCGAACGGCTTGCGGTCGACGCGAAACAGCATCGAGGCGATCTCGTTGGCGGAGACACCGTCGATATCGCCGATGAAGCGCAAGGTGACGTGATAATTTTCGGGATCGATCCAGCGGGCGCCGGGAAGGCCACCCCTCAAGTTGGAAAGCGACTGGCCGATCTCGGCCGGAATTTCCAGACCAGTGAACAAACGCGGCATCGTTTCGCACTCCCGATGCTTGGGTACAGCCCCTGGGAAGCAGGACCATAACCAAATTAGAGCCGGCGACGAATCACCGCTACCCTGATTCCTATCGCAGTTGTGTGACTCTGCGAAGCTTAGCCCGCCTCACCCCGATAAAACCCTGGGAATTACGGTTAGCGCTGCCTGCTTTTCAACGCCGTTGCTCAGCGATCGTGCCAAGGAATGCCTCGACGGTGGGCATCATCCTTTCGACGATGATGTCGACGCCGGCCGCGGTCGGATGAATGCCGTCGGCCTGGTTGAGCTTGACGTCGGCTGCGACGGCATCGAGGAAGAACGGATAGAGCGGCACGTCGAATTTTTTCGCCAGCTCCGGATAAATCGAATTGAAGCGCGCGGCGTAATCGGCGCCGTAATTCGGCGGCGCCAGCATGCCGCACAGCAGCACCGCGATCTTGCGCGCCTTGAGCCGCTGAACGATGTCGCTCAGCGCGGCGCGCGTCAAATCGGGATCGATGCCGCGCAACGCGTCGTTGGCGCCGAGCTCGACGATGACGGCCTCGGTTCCTTCAGGCACCGACCAATCGAGCCGGTCGCGGCCGCCGGAGGATGTGTCGCCGGACACCCCGGCATTGATCATGTCGACCGCTATGCCCTTGGTCTGCAAGGCCTTTTGGAGCTTTTGGGGGAATGCGTCCTGGGCCGGCAGGCCGAGACCGGCGCTCAGGGAATCGCCGAGAACGACAAGCTTGATCGGCTTCTGCCCCTGCGCCGAGGCCGTCGTGATGGCCGTCATCAAAGCGAACATCAACACGGCTATGTGCATGAACAATCCGTAACGCCTCTCGACCGCGCCAGCGGAGTTGCCATATGACCGGACCATGGACAGTCGCATCGAAACCTCTTCGCTCGCCGCCACCACGGCGGACACCATCGCCATCTACAACGTCAATCTCTCATTGGGCACGGGCGCGGCACGCGTTCACATCCTCAAGGATATCAGCCTGCGCGTGGGCCGGAGCGAGACGATCGGCCTGATCGGCCCGTCAGGCTCGGGCAAATCCACGCTGCTGATGGTGATGGCGGGGCTGGAGCGTCCTGATAGCGGAGAGGTGGTGGTCAACGGCACGCCTTTCAATGCCCTCGATGAGGATGCGCTGGCCCGCTTCCGCGGCCGCCAGGTCGGCATCGTCTTTCAGTCCTTCCATCTGATCCCGACCATGACGGCGCTTGAGAACGTCGCCGTGCCGCTCGAGCTCGCCGGCAATCCCGATGCCGCAACGCGCGCGGCGCAGGAGCTACAATCGGTCGGGCTCGGCGATCGCCTGCATCACTATCCGACGCAACTCTCCGGCGGCGAGCAGCAGCGCGTTGCGCTGGCGCGCGCGCTGGCGCCCGATCCGGCGATCCTCGTCGCCGACGAGCCGACTGGCAATCTGGATGAGACAACCGGAAAGCAGATCATCGATCTCCTGTTTAGCAAGCATGCCGAGCGCGGCATGACCTTGGTGCTGGTCACGCACGATTCCTCGCTCGCGCATCGCTGCGATCGCGTCATCCGCCTGCGCTCCGGGCGCATCGACACGCAGTCCGCGCCCGCATGAGCACGGCTGCCGAATCGTTCGCGAGGCCTGGTGCCGTCGCGCTGTCACTGCGCTACGCGCTGCGCGAATTGCGCGGAGGCCTGCGCGGCTTCTACGTCTTCATCGCCTGCATCGCGCTCGGCGTGATGGCGATCGCCGGCGTCGGCTCGGTCTCGGCGAGCCTCTCCGACGGTCTTGCGCGCGAAGGCCGCACGCTGCTCGGCGGCGACGTCTCGTTCGTGCTGTTCCAGCGCGAGGCCAAGCCGGAAGAGGTCGCCTTCCTGCGCTCGCGCGGCACCGTGTCGACCGCCGCGACCTTGCGCGGCATGGCGCGCTCGACTGATGGCAAGCTCGCGCTGGTCGAGATGAAGGCGGTCGACGACAGCTATCCGATGCTCGGCCAGCTGAAACTGGCGCCGCCGCTGCCGATGTCCGATCTCCTCGCCGAGCATGACGGCGCGTTTGGCGCCGCCGCCGATCCGACGCTGCTGGCGCGGCTCTCGCTCAAGACCGGCGATCGCGTCACCATCGGCTCGGCGACGTTCCAGATCCGCAGCACCGTCGAGGCCGAACCCGACAAGCTCGCCGGCGGCATCGGCTTCGGCCCGCGCTTCCTGATCAGCCAGGCGGGCCTGCGCGCCACCGGCCTGATCCAGCCCGGCAGCCTGGTGCGCTGGGTCTACCGGGTGAAGCTGCCTGACGCCGCCAACAGCGAACGCGCCACCGAAACCTTTATCACTGATGCGCGCAACGCGGCGCCGCAGGCCGGTTGGGAGATCCGCAGCCGCTCCAACGCCTCGCCGCAGCTCGAGCGCAACATCAACCGTTTCACTCAGTTCCTGACGCTGGTCGGCCTCGCCGCGCTGCTGGTCGGCGGCGTCGGCGTCGCCAATGCCGTCAAGAGCCATATCGACCGCCGGCTCGAGGTGATCGCGGCTTTCAAGGCCGTCGGCGCCACCGGCCGCGACGTGTTCGGCATCTATCTCGCGCAGGTCATCCTGCTCGCCGCGATCGGCTCGGTGATCGGCCTTGCGCTCGGCGCCGCGATGCCCTTCGCCATCGTCGGCCTGTTCGGCAAGCTGTTGCCGCTGCCGGTGGTGCCGGCCGTGCATGCCGACGAGCTAGCGCTGTCCTTCGTCTATGGCCTGCTCACCGCATTGGCTTTCGGCCTGCGGCCGCTCGGCCGCGTCCACGACGTGCCGGTGGCCGCGCTGTTTCGCGACACCATCAGCTCGGAATGGCACCGGCCGCGCTTAGGCTATCTGGTGTTCATGGGCGTCGTGATCGTCCTGCTCGTCGCCGTCGTGATCGGCCTGTCCTTCGACAAGCGCATCGCCGTGGTGTTCGTCGCCTCCTCCGTCGTCGTGTTCGCCCTGCTGCGCGGCATCGCCGCGCTGCTGATGACCATCGCACGGCACCTGCCGCGGACGCGGCTGCCGATGCTGCGGCTGGCTATCGCCAACATCCACCGGCCGGGCGCGCTGACGCCGTCCGTCGTGCTGTCGCTGGGGCTCGGGCTCGCCGTGCTGGTCACCATCACCCAGATCGACGGCAATCTGCGCCGCCAGTTCCTGGCGTCGCTTCCCGAGCAGGCGCCATCGTTCTTCTTCATCGACATCCCGAGCGCGCAAGCCGAGCAGTTCGACCTCTATCTGCGCCAGATTGCCCCCGGCGCCAAGGTCGAGGACGTGCCGATGCTGCGCGGCCGCATCGTCGGCGCGCGCGGGTTGCGCGCCGAGGAGCTCAAGCCCTCGACCGATTCCGAATGGGTGCTGCAAAGCGACCGTGGCCTGACCTACACCGGCGAGCTGCCGAAGGGGTCCAAGGTGGTCGAGGGCGAATGGTGGAGCGCCGACTATTCCGGGCCGCCGCTGGTCTCGATCGAAAAGAAGATCGCCGACGGACTCGGCCTCAAGCTCGGCGACGAGATCGTGGTCAACGTGCTTGGCCGTGACATCCCGGCTAGAATCGGCAATCTGCGCACCATCGACTGGCAGGGGCTCGGCATCAATTTCGTCCTCGTCTTCTCGCCGAACGCCTTCAAGGGCGCGCCGCATACCCATATCGCAACGCTGACCGAAGCCGGCAGCAACGCTGCGGGCGACGGCAAGATCATCAAGCAGGTAGCCGACGCCTATCCGATGGTGACGAGCGTGCGCGTGCGCGAGGTGATGGAGACGGTCGGCTCGGTGGTGACCAACCTGGCGCTCGCGATCCGCGGCGCCAGTGCGGTGACCCTGATCTCGGCGATCCTGGTGCTCGGCGGGGCGCTCGCCGCCGGCCATCGCCACCGGGTCTATGATGCGGTGATCCTGAAGACGCTGGGCGCGACGCGGCTGCGGCTGCTCGGCGCCTATGCGCTCGAATACCTCCTGATCGGGCTCGCCACCGCAATGTTCGGCGTGATCGCCGGCAGCATCGCGGCCTGGATGATCGTGACGCGGCTGATGACGCTGAGTTTCGTTTGGCAGGCCGGCAGCGCCGCCGGCGTGGTCGCGGCCGCGCTCGTCGTCACAGTCGGGCTCGGGCTCGCCGGCACGCTGCTCGCGTTGAACAAAAAGCCCGCGACGGTGTTGCGGAATTTGTGACAAAAGGTAGCGGCGCGGGAGCGGAATCGCACGATTCCTGCGATTAACCACGTCCGCCCGTCAGGATTGTGGCCGAGGGCGACATTCGGCCGCGCGTGGACGGTTGCAGCGAATGTGTTAGTTTCCCACATATCGAGTGGGTTCGGAGCCCCGATTGTGAGCCAAAATTTAGTCGGCTGGGATCGGTATCCGAGATAGAACTGACGAACCGGCGGCGTGGCGACCCTCATGCCGGACCGGACCAACCAACGGGAATTCGACCATGTCGGACCTAGACCGTAACTACGCTTCTCCTTTCGGCAGGGCCGCCGGGCGTGTTGACGCCGCGACGGTCGATGCCGGCCTGCGCGCCTATATGCTGCGCATCTACAATTACATGAGCATCGGCCTGGCCATCACGGGCCTTGCCGCGCTCGGCGTCTACATGGCCGCCGTGACGGACGTCCCGACGCCGGAAGCCGTCCGTGTCGGCAAGCTGTTCCTGACGCCGTTCGGCTACGCGATGTTCGTGAGTCCGCTCAAGTGGCTGTTCATGCTGGCGCCGCTCGCGATGGTGTTCGTGATCTCGGCGGGCATCAACCGCCTGGCACCCTCGACCGCCCAGATCCTGTTCTGGGTGTTCTCGGCACTGATGGGCATCTCGCTGTCGTCGATCTTCCTGGTGTTCACGCACACCTCGATCGTGCGGGTGTTCTTCATCACCGCGGCGACCTTCGGTGCGCTCAGCCTCTACGGCTACACCACCAAGCGTGACCTGACCGGAATGGGCTCGTTCCTGTTCATGGGCCTGATCGGCATCATCATCGCGAGCCTCGTGAACCTGTTCCTGGCGAGCTCAATGCTGCAGTTCATCGTATCGGTGGTCGGCGTGCTGGTGTTCGCGGGCCTCACCGCCTGGGATACCCAGCGGCTGAAGAACGACTACATCTACGGCTACGCCTCGGCCGGCGGTGACATCGCAGAGCGTGCGGCCATCACCGGCGCGCTGTCGCTGTACCTGAACTTCATCAACCTGTTCACGCTGCTGCTGCAGCTCCTCGGCCAGCGCGACTAACGCCAGGACGAGGGAACGACATGAACCCCGGCCGAAGGGCCGGGGTTTTTGTTTGGGCCGGGCTGTACCCACAGGCACCGTCATTGCGAGGAGCTCTTGCGACGAAGCAATCCAGAGTGCCTTCACGGATGCATTTCTGGATTGCTTCGCGGAGCCTGTCATCGGGCCGCGCGTTGCGCGGACCCGGTGGCTCGCAATGACGCCGGAGAAGCAGCGGAGCCCCTTCCAGCCGCCGCGGGAAGCCTCTATCCTTCCCGCCATGTCCGCACCTGAAATCAGGCCCACCACCGAGGCCGACCTTCCCGCCATCACCGCCATCTATCAGCAGGCCGTCCGCGAGGGCACCGCGACGTTCGAGCTGGAGCCGCCCGACCTTGCCGAGATGACGCGGCGCTATCGCGCGCTGATCGACGGCGGCTATCCCTATTTCGTCGCCATCCTCGATCGTCGCGTGGCCGGCTATGCCTATGCCGGGGCCTACCGGCCGCGGCCGGCCTATCGCTTCACGGTCGAGAACTCGATCTATCTCGATCCCTCGTTCCACCGCCGCGGTGTCGGCTCGCTGCTGCTGGAGCGGCTGATCACCGAATGCGAGGCGCGTGGCTTCCGCCAGATGATCGCCGTGATCGGCGATTCCGCCAATGCCGGCTCGATCGGCGTTCACACCAAGAGCGGCTTCAAGATGATCGGCACGCATCCCAATGTCGGGCTGAAATTCGGCCGCTGGCTGGATACGGTGATGATGCAGCGGGATCTCGGCGAGGGCGCGAGCACGGTGCCGGGGAAATAGATGCCGTAGCCCGGGTGAGCGAAGCGATACCCGGGAACGGTGCAAGCAAAGTCCCGGATGTCGCTTCGCTCATCCGGGCTACGAAAGCCTCACACCACCGCCAGCTTCCGATCGATCACCAGCAGCACGCGCTCGAGCTCGTGACCGCGGCGCAGGATCAGGCCGGTCGCCGAGATCACGCTGTACATGCCCTGCTTGCGCGCAAGCCGCGGGTCCTTTTCGATCCGATAGATCGGCACTTCCGAGGCGCGGCGATAGACCGAGAACACGGCGCGGTCCTTCAGGAAGTCGATGGCGTAGTCGCGCCACTCGCCGTCGGCGACCATGCGGCCGTAGAGATTGAGAATCCGGTGCAGCTCGAGGCGGTTGAACGTCACCCGATTCGGCTGCGTCGTCGCAGCGGCGGGGCGCGCCGCCGCGCGCTGCTCGCTCGGCTCGGCATCCTCCGACATCAAATTCATGGGAAGCGCCTCCTCATCGCACGGCATGACCCGTGTCCGCGACAACCGGAACCTCTGGCATCATGACAGTTGCATGATTGCGCCAACCGGTCCCTACCGCAAGGGGCCTCCCCGTTCGAACTCATCGAATCGGGACACACGCAATGGTGGAACTTTGTCGCGGCAAACCGTCACGGGATCGTTAGCAGGAATCATAGTGTCGCCGCTTTTCCGCCTAGCGACTGCCGCCCTGCACTGCGAAAAGGCTCATGTGCGTTGGCCCGGTCCTTCGGTTCCGGATTCCTCAGCCCCCAGCCCCCCGGGGTCGACAGGATCGGGTCTGTACGCGCGACAAGGAGGGCCAACGCAAGTTGGTCCTTTTTTGTTTGTGTCGGGATGTTTCCGACTCGCCGAGCCTTCGCTCTCCTCATGCGCCGGCTCTCCCCCTCATCCTGAGGGCCGCGCTCGCGCGGCGTCTCGAAGGATGAAAGGCCGAGCTGCATCCGCCGGGCCTGCTTGGTTCGTGACGCGCGCAAGGGCGCGCTCCTCACCATGAGGAGTTAGAGCGAGCGCGACGCGGGTGAGCGAGTGAAATCAGTGCAGCGACGTGTACGCCGCGCCCAGCATTGCACCCGGCTTCTCTCGGTTGCCATCCTGAACATAGACCACCGCGCCGTCGACGCCGTCGCGCGTGAGGTTCTCGATCGGCACCGTCCAGCTTTCCGGACGGCCGGTCCAATCGCCGACCTTGAGCAGGTTGCGCACCACGTTGTGGTAGGTGATCTGCTGTCCGCGATTTTCGCCGCGGGTGATCGTGATCGGCACCGACTTGGCGATCGAGCAGATCCAGACCTCGCCATGCGAGACCGTGGGCTCGTTGCTCGCGGCCACGGAGACGCTGATCTGCTTGCCCGCAAGCGACATCGTCACCGGCACGCTCATCACGCCCATGCCCTTGTCGGTCTTGCCGATCGCATTCTCGATGCCGGTGCGATCGCTCCCGATGACATGGGTCGAGCCATTGACGACGACCTGCGGCGTGTAGACCTCGCGGTCGCCGCGCATGCGCGAGTAGGCACGCTGCCGCGCAGAGAACCGCGAATCGGCCAGCGTGTCCTTCCAGCCGAGATAGTCCCAATAGTCGATCGGCATGCTCAGCGCGATGACCGAGGGATCTTTGGAGAGATCGCCGATGACCTTGTCGGCGGGCGGGCAGGACGAGCAGCCCTGCGAGGTAAACAATTCGACAACGGCGCGGGGATCAGCCCCGGCAGGGCGGATGACGGCGACGATCGCACAGATGCCGAGAGCACCCGACCAGAGGGCACTGGACCAACGTGAAATCGGATGAGAAGCCGTCATTGTTGTCATGTCGAACGCCGCACACCATTGCTCGTGAGAGGGAATCTTATCGCCTGATGGTCACCGTAATCTTACGGGGCGCAGCACATTCATCCGTCCAGGAGGAGGTTTTCCACCGGCCGGGCCCATCCGAAACGTGCCGCAAAACGCGCGAAGGCGGCCTTTTGATAGGCCGCCTTCGTTCTGGCTTCTACTCACTTCGCAGTGAGCCATCGTTCACAAATCCGCGCTTACGCCGCGAGCTTGCGCAGGACGTAATGGAGGATGCCGCCATTGCGGTAGTAATCGAGCTCGTCCAGCGTATCGATGCGGCAAAGCAGCGAAACGCGGTGCAACGAACCGTCGCCGGAGACGATCTCCGCGGTCAGCTTCTGGCGCGGCTTGAGGTCGCCGACGAGGCCGCGCAACGTGACCTTCTCGTCACCCTTCAGACCCAGCGACTGCCAGGAAGTGCCGTCCTCGAAGGTCAGCGGCAGCACGCCCATGCCGACCAGGTTCGAACGGTGGATGCGCTCGAAGCTCTGGCAGATCACGGCGCGAACGCCGAGCAGGCGCGTGCCCTTCGCGGCCCAGTCGCGCGAGGAGCCGTTGCCGTATTCAGCGCCGGCGAACACCACCAGCGGCACCTTCTCTTCCTGGTACTTCATCGCGGCGTCGTAGATCGACATCTGCTCGCCGTCCGGCCAGTGCTTGGTCAGACCGCCTTCCGGAATGTTGCCGTCGGCGCCCTTCAGCATGAAGTTCTTGATGCGGATGTTGGCGAAGGTGCCACGCATCATCACTTCGTGGTTGCCGCGGCGCGTGCCGTACTGATTGAAGTCGGCGGGGCGCACCTGGTGCTCGCTGAGATATTTGCCGGCGGGCGAGGTGAGCTTGATCGAGCCGGCCGGCGAGATGTGATCGGTGGTGATCTTGTCGCCGAACATGGCGAGGATGCGCGCCTCGACGATGTCGGTGACCGGCTCCGGCTCCTTCTTCATGCCGTCGAAATAGGGCGGGTTCTGCACATAGGTCGAAGACATGTTCCAGCGATAGGTCTCGCTCTCGACCGTCTTGATCTTGCGCCAGTTGGTGTCGCCCTTGAACACGTCGGCATACTTCTTCTTGAAGATCGACGCGGTCACGAACTTCTTCATGAAGGCGTTGATCTCCTTCGTCGTCGGCCAGATGTCCTTCAGGTACACCGGCTTGCCGTCCTTGCCCTCGCCGAGCGGCTCCGTGGCGAGATTCTTGGTCACGCTGCCCGCGAGCGCGTGCGCGACGACCAGCGGCGGCGAGGCCAGATAGTTCGCCTGCACGTCCGGCGAGACGCGGCCTTCGAAATTGCGGTTACCTGAGAGCACGGCAGCGGCGACGATGCCGTTGTCGTTGATCGACTTCGAGATCTCTTCCGGCAGCGGACCGGAATTGCCGATGCAGGTGGTGCAGCCGAAGCCGACCAGGTTGAAGCCGACCTTGTCGAGATCTTTCTGCAGACCGGAATCGGCGAGATAGCCCGCGACCACCTGGCTGCCCGGGGCAAGCGAGGTCTTCACCCACGGTTTGGCCTTGAGGCCCTTCGCAGCCGCGTTGCGCGCAAGCAGGCCGGCGCCGATCAGCACGCTCGGATTCGAGGTGTTGGTGCAGGAGGTGATCGCCGCGATCACGACGTCGCCGTGACCGATCTCGAAGTCCTTGCCTTCGACGGCAAAGCGCTTCTCCGGCTCCTCGGCCTTCTTGTACTCGCTGCTGAGCGCGAGCGAGAAGCCCTCGGCCACCGACGGGAGCGCGATACGGCCTTCGGGACGCTTCGGACCGGCCATCGAGGGCACGACGTCGGCGAGGTCGAGCGTCAGGGTTTCCGTGAACACCGGATCGGCCGACTTGGCGGTGCGGAACAGGCCCTGCGCCTTGGCATAGGCCTGAACCAGCGCAACGCGCGCCGAGGCGCGGCCGGAGGTCTTGAGATAGTCGAGCGCGGCGGCGTCGACCGGGAAGAAGCCGCAGGTCGCGCCATATTCGGGCGCCATGTTGGCGATGGTCGCCTTGTCGGCGACGGAGAGATGGTCGAGGCCCGGGCCGAAGAATTCGACGAACTTGCCGACGACGCCAAGCTTGCGCAGCATCTGCGTCACGGTCAGCACGAGGTCGGTCGCGGTGACGCCTTCCTTCATCGCGCCCTTCAGCTTGAAGCCGACGACATTGGGCAGCAGCATCGACAGCGGCTGGCCGAGCATGCAGGCTTCCGCCTCGATGCCGCCGACGCCCCAGCCGAGCACGGCCAGACCATTGACCATGGTGGTGTGGGAATCGGTGCCGACCAGCGAGTTGGGATAGGCGACCTCGAACGTGCCGGTCTTCTTGCCGACCGTCATCTTCTCCTTCTTGGTCCAGACCGTCTGGGCCAGATATTCGAGATTCACCTGGTGGCAGATGCCGGTGCCGGGCGGCACGACCGAGAAGTTCGAGAACGCCTTCTGGCCCCACTTCAGGAACTCGTAGCGCTCCTGGTTCTGCTTGTATTCCTCGGTGACGTTCTTGCCGAAGGCCTTGTTGTCGCCGAAGAAGTTCACGATCACGGAGTGGTCGATGACGAGGTCGACCGGGACCAGCGGATTGATCTTCTCAGCATCGCCGCCGAGCTTCTGCATCGCGTTGCGCATCGCGGCGAGGTCGACCACTGCAGGCACGCCGGTGAAGTCCTGCATCAAGACACGCGCCGGGCGGAACGCGATCTCATGCTCCAGCGACTTCTTGCGCAGCCATTTCGAGACGGCGACAATGTCTTCCTTCTTGACCGAACGGCCGTCCTCGTTGCGCAGCAGGTTCTCGAGCAGGACCTTCATCGAATAGGGAAGTTTCGAAATTCCCTTCAGACCATTCTTCTCGGCCGTGGGCAGGCTGTAATAGACATAGGTCTTGGCGCCGACCTTGAGGGTCTTTTTGCATTTGAAGCTGTCGAGCGAGGTCATGTAGGAATCCGAATTGTTAGTTATACCCGGCAGGGTATTTTAACACCGTCAGCGTATCAGGCTTGGCCGCTTGCAGGGGCAGGTTGAGTTGCTGCATCAAGTAGTTCCGGGCTTATAGAAGCTTTCTAACCGCGCCGCCACAGCCACAATCGTGCCGCGCCAATCCGCGAGCCAAAAATTCCCATGCGCTACCCCAAGTTTTCCTGAGGCCTGGCTTTGAGCGGGTTGAAACGAGGCGAGATGCGGCTTTCAGGTCACGGGCTCAGATGCGTGCGGGGTGGCCGCGAGGTGTTCGCCGGCCTGGATTTCGCGGCTGCCGCGGGCGAAGCCCTGGCGGTGATGGGTCGCAACGGATCGGGCAAGACCTCGCTGCTGCGGCTGATCGCCGGCCTGCTCATTCCGGCCGGCGGGACGATCGCGCTGGACGGGGGTGATGGCGAGCTGACACTGCCGGAGCAATGCCACTATCTCGGCCATCGCGATGCCCTGAAGCCGGCGCTGAGCGTTAAGGAAAATCTGGCATTTTGGGCTGAATTTCTCGGCGGCGAGCGACGCGATGCCGCCGAGAGCCTCACCAAAGTCGGCCTCGACCACGCCACCCACCTGCCCGCCGCCTTCCTCTCCGCCGGCCAGCGCCGCCGGCTGTCACTGGCGCGGCTATTGACCGTGCGCCGCCCGGTCTGGCTGCTGGACGAGCCGACCACGGCGCTGGACGTGGCCGGCCAGGACATGTTTGCCGGATTGATGCGACAGCACTTGGCAAGCGGCGGCCTGATCATCGCCGCCACCCACGCCCCGCTGGGGATCGACGCGCGAGAGCTGCGGATCGGGGGTGTGGGGTGATGCGGCCTGACCCTCAGCTTTTTTCAGGCGGCCAGCCCGCGCGAGGTGCTCCATGACCGCCCTGTCGGCCCTCATCCGCCGGGACATCCGGATCGCGCTCCGCGTCGGCGGCGGGGCGCTGATTGGCGTGCTGTTCTTCCTGACCGTGGTGGTGCTGATGCCGTTCGCGGTGGGGCCGGATCTGGCGCTGCTGTCGCGGCTCGGGCCGGCCATTCTCTGGCTCGGGGCCTTGCTCGCGAGCCTGCTGACCCTGGACCGGCTGTTCATGGCCGACCATGAGGACGGCTCGCTCGACCTGATCACGATGAGCCGGACGCCGCTGGAACTCGCCTGCGCCGCCAAGGCGCTGGCGCATTGGCTGGCGGCCGGCCTGCCGCTGATTGTCGCAACCCCCGTGCTCGGCCTCTTGCTCAACCTCGACATGGTCGCAACCGGCGCGGTGGCGCTGACGCTGCTGGCAGGAACCCCGGCGCTCACCTTCACCGGCATGATCGGCGCGGCACTGGCGGTGACCCTACATCGGGGCGGACTGCTGATGGCCGTGCTGGTGCTGCCGCTGTCGATTCCGGTGCTGATTTTCGGGGTCGCGGCCTCGCAGGCGGTGATCGTCGGTCCGATGACGTTCGGCGCGCCTTTCTCGATCCTGTGCGCGCTATCGCTGGTCAGCCTCCTGATCGGACCCTTCGCGGCGGCGGCGAGCCTGCGGCATGGACTCGACTGAGATGGACCCGACTGAGATGGGCCCGCCTGACCTTGACCCGCATCAACTTTCGCGACGTGCTTTCGTGCTGATTGCCTGAGCGCTTCCGGATGATTATCAGAATACCATGACGCTGATCGACCTCGCCAATCCCACGCGGTTCCTCGCGCTGACAGCGCGTCTGCTGCCGTGGCTTGCGGCTGCGACCGTCATCCTGCTCACCATCGGTCTGTACCAGTCAGCGCTTGCGCCCGACGACTACCAGCAGGGCGCGACGGTGAAGATCATGTTCATCCACGTGCCCAATGCCTGGCTCTCGATGTTCGTGTGGGGCGTGATGAGCATCGCCTCATTGGGCACGCTGGTGTGGCGGCATCCGCTCGCCGACGTCGCCGCGAAAGCGGCTGCTCCGATCGGCGCGGCCTTCACCTTCCTCGCGTTGCTCACGGGCTCGCTGTGGGGCCGGCCGATGTGGGGCACTTACTGGGAGTGGGACGCGCGGCTGACTTCGGTGCTGATCCTGTTCCTGATGTATCTCGGCCTGATGGCGCTGTGGCGCGCGGTCGACGATCCCTCGCGCGCGGCGCGCGCCGCGGCGGTGCTGACGCTGGTTGGCGCCATCAACCTGCCCATCATCAAGTTCTCCGTCGACTGGTGGAACACGCTGCACCAGCCGGCCTCGGTGATGCGCATGGGCGGCTCGACGCTCGACAAGTCGTTCCTGCTCCCGCTGCTGGTGATGGCGATCGCCTTCACGCTGCTGTTCGTCACGCTGCACTTGGCTGCGATGCGCAACGAGATCCTGCGCCGCCGCGTCCGCTCCCTGCAAATGATGCAGGCGAGCCGCGTCGCGTTTTCGAGCGAAGTGGACGCCGGTTCGCGTGAAGAAAACGCGTCAAAAGAAGCTGGAGCTGCGTGATGATGGCGCTCGGTCCTTACGCGTCGTTCATCGTGACCTCATATGCCGCAGCGGCCCTCGTGGTCGTGATCCTGATCGGCTGGGTCGTGCTCGACTATCGCAACCAGACGCAGCGCCTGCGCGAGCTCGATCGCAGCGGTGTGACCCGCCGCTCGGGCCGCAGCGCGACGGATCGATCATGAGCAATCAATCGAGCCCGGCGACGCCGCAGCGCCGCACCTTCCTGATGGCGCTGCCGCTGATCGCCTTCCTCGGCCTTGCGCTGTTGTTCTGGTTTCGGCTCGGCAGCGGCGATCCCTCGCGGATTCCGTCCGCACTGATCGGGCGACCGGCGCCGCAAACGCTGCTGCCGCCGCTCGAGGGATTGCAGGCTGACAATGCGCCGGTGCCGGGGCTCGATCCCGCCGCGTTCAAAGGCAAGGTCAGCCTCGTCAACGTCTGGGCGTCCTGGTGCGTGCCGTGCCATGACGAGGCGCCGCTCCTGACCGAGCTCGCCAAGGACAAGCGCTTCCAGCTCGTCGGCATCAACTACAAGGATGCGGCCGACAACGCCCGGCGCTTCCTCGGACGCTACGGCAATCCCTTCGGCCGCGTCGGCGTGGACGCCAACGGTCGCGCCTCGATCGAATGGGGCGTCTATGGCGTGCCCGAGACCTTCGTCGTCGGGCGCGAGGGCACCATCGTCTACAAGTTGGTCGGACCGGTCACGCCGCAAAACCTCAAGACGGTGCTGATGCCGGAGCTGGAGAAGGCGCTGAAGGCGGGATCTTAGCCAAGCCCGTCATTGCGAATCAAAGACCCGGCGCCCCACATACAGCTGTCATGCCCCGGCTTGACCGGGGCATCCAGTACGCCGCGGCTTATCGATTCAGCCACAGACGGCTCGGAGTACTGGATCGCCCGGTCAAGCCGGGCGATGACACCGAATGTGTGGCGAGCGCTCACCGGTCACCCCTTGCTCACATCTCCCGCCTCGGCCTCGCTCGCCTCCAGCGACACCGGCTCGAGGTGATAGCGCTTGATCAGCGGCATCTGGATCATGCCGAAGATAGCGGTCAGCGGAAGGACGCCGAAGACCTTGAAGTTCACCCAGAAGTCCGTGCTCTGGGTGCGCCAGATGATCTCGTTCAGCACCGCCATGCCGGCGAAGAACAGCGCCCAACGCAGCGTGAGGATGCGCCAGCCGTGCGGCGTCAGATTGAACACCTGGTCGAACATCACAGCGATGAAGGAGCGGCCGAACAGCAGGCCGCCGCCGAGGATCGCGGCGAACAGGCCGTAGATGATGGTCGGCTTGACCTTGATGAAGGTCTCATCGTGCAGCACCAGCGTCAGCGTGCCGAACACCAGCACGATGACGCCCGTCACGATCGCCATGATCGGGATGTGGCGCGTCACCACATAGGAGGCGACCATCGCCGCCACGATCGCCACCATGAAGGCGCCGGTCGCGGCAAAAAGGTTGAACTTCGCATTGACGAAGAAGAACACGAGCAGCGGACCGAGCTCGGTTGCAAGCTTGAACAGCGGATGCGGCTGGGTCTTGTCCATTCTCAACTTTCGATTCCGGCGATCGCGCGGGCGAAATCGCGCGCGGTGAAGGGCGCGAGATCGTCGACGCCTTCGCCGACGCCGATGAAATGCACTGGCAGTTTGAATTTCTCCGCCAGCGCCACCAGGATGCCGCCGCGCGCGGTGCCGTCGAGCTTGGTCATCACGAGGCCGGTGACCCCGGCGGTGCGATGAAAGGCCTCGACCTGCGACAGCGCGTTCTGGCCGACGGTGGCATCGAGCACCAGCAGCACCGCATGCGGCGCGGTGGCATCCACCTTGCGAATGACGCGCACGACCTTCTCGAGCTCGTTCATCAGCTCGGCCTTGTTCTGAAGCCGGCCCGCGGTGTCGATCAGGAGCACGTCGATGCTCTGCTCCTTCGCTGCCGTCAGTGCGTTGAAGGCGAGGCTTGCCGAATCCGATCCTTGCGCGCCGGCAATGACGGGCGTCTTGGTGCGCTCGCCCCAGATCTTGAGCTGCTCGATCGCCGCTGCGCGAAACGTGTCGCCGGCGGCCAGCATCACCTTGCGGCCTTCGGACGCGAACTTTTGCGAGAGTTTTCCGATGGTCGTGGTCTTGCCGGAGCCGTTGACGCCGACCACGAGGATGACGAACGGCTTTTTCGCTGCATCGATCTCGAGCGGCTTCGCGACCGGTACGAGCACCTTCTCGACTTCGGTCGCGACCACGTCCTTGACCTCGTCCGCCGAGATCGCCTTGTCGTAGCGCCCCGCGCCGACGGCGTCCGCGATCCGTACCGCGACTTGCGTGCCGAGATCGGCGCGCAGCAGCACGTCCTCGATGTCGTCGAGCATGGCGCGGTCGAGCTTGCGCTTGGTGACGAGGTCGGCGACCGCGGTCCCGAGCGAGGACGACGTGCGCTTCAGCCCGTTGGACAGGCGGCGCCACCAGCTCAGCTTGGGGGTCTCGGAGGTATCGTTCATGGCGGGGGTGTGTTAGCCGTTCCGACGATTAAACGAAAGTCTTGCAATTGCTCGATGTTCCCGAATTGACCGCCGATGAAATCTTAGGCCGCGTGCTCCATCGCGACGGCTTGATGCTGGTCATCGACAAGCCGGCCGGCCTGCCGGTCCATCGCGGCCCCAAGGGCGGGGCGAACCTCGAAGCCTCCTTCGACGCGCTCCGCTTCGGCCTGCCGCGACCGCCGGTGTTGGCTCACCGGCTCGACAAGGCTACCTCCGGTTGCCTCGTGCTTGGCCGCCACCGCAAGGCGACAGCCTCGCTCGGGCTCCTGTTCAAGCACGGCAAGATCGGCAAGACCTACTGGACCGTGGTCGAGGGCGGCCCTGCTGAAGACGAAGGCAGCATCGACATGCCGCTCGGCCGTCTCAACGCCGAGCGCGGCTGGTGGCAGAAACCGGATCCGGAAGGGCAGAAGGCGATCACCAATTGGAAGGTGATGGGGCGCGGCGCGGGCCTGACCTGGCTCGCCATGGAACCGGTGACCGGACGGACCCATCAATTGCGGGTGCATTCGGCCGCGACCGGCTGGCCGATCGTCGGCGATAACATTTACGGCACCGGCCCGCGCTTCGGCGAGCCGCGCCTGCACCTGCATTCCCGCGAAATCGTGGTGCCGATCTCCCGGAACAAGGACCCGATCCGCGTCGTGGCGCCGGCCCCGCCCCACATGCACGAGCGGCTCCGTGCCTGCGGATGGAACGGGGACTGAACCTCTCCCGCTTGCGGGAGAGGTCGGCGCGTAGCGCCGGGTGAGGGTTCTCTCCTCTTGGGGAGTCCCTCTGGAGGGAGCGCACTGACGCTGCGGCGGCATCTCGCTAAAGCTAGTCGGCCTCAGGCCATGGTTTACGAAACGTTCAGCGCTCGCCTCTAATGATAGCGGTTGCTTAGAACAAGCTTCCGTAACCGCTCAGGACGAGCAGCGCGTGATGTCCAAGGCCGAGCTATCGATCGTCGACGAGGTCGAATCCGCGATACGGATGGGCTCGCCGGAAAAGGGGTTGGAGACGGCCCGGCGCGTCACCGACCTGTTCCTGGGTTCCGCCGGCAGCTTTGACGACGAGCAGATCGCGCTGTTCGACGACGTGCTCGAGCGCCTGATCGGCACCATCGAGCTGCGCGCCATCGCCGACATCGGCGCCCGTGTTGCGCTCGCCGAGATCAGCGCGCAGCTTGCGCCGATCGCGCAGGCGCCGCCATCCGTGATCCGCCGCCTCGCCAACAATGACGAGATCCGTATCGCCGGACCCGTGCTCCAGGAATCCGCCCGCCTCGACGATGGCGAGCTGATGAAGATCGCATCGAGCAAGGGCGAGCCGCATCTGCTCGCGGTCGCCGGCCGCTGGTGGCTGAAGGAGATCGTCACCGACGCGCTGCTGGCACGCCGCTATCCCAGCGTCAGCCGGCGGCTCGCCACCAATCCCGGCGCCCGCGTCTCCGGCAGTGGATTCGCCATCATCGTCGGACAGGCCGAAAGCGATCCGGAGCTCGCAATCAGTGTTGGCGTCCGCGTCGATTTGCCGTCGGAGCTGCGCCGCCAATTGCTGCGTTCGGCGAGCGACGCCGTGCGCACCCGCCTGTTGTCACGCGCGCCACCGCACCTGTTCGAGGAAATCCAGAGCGCGATTGCCGCCGTCACCGTCGGCGTCGAACGCGAGATGTCTGGCGTGCGCGACTTCGAAGGCGCCAAGCGGGCCATCGCAAATCTGAAAGCGCACGGCCGGCTCAACGAAGCGACGCTGTTCAGCTTCGCCAGACAGCGGCGCTATGAGGAGACGGTGGCGGCGCTTGCAGCGCTGTCCGAATCAACCGTCGAGGTGATTCGCCCGCTGATGCAGAGCCTGCGCGACGACGGGCTGCTGGTGCCGTGCAAGGCCGCGCAGCTCGGCTGGGACACCACCGCCGCCGTGCTCGAAAGCCGTTACGCGACGGGCGCGATGAAGCCGGCTGATCTCGCGCGGGCGCAGGGTCATTTTGCGAGAATGACGCCGGAGAATGCGCGGCGCACCCTGCGGTTCTGGCAGGTGCGGGCGTTGTAGAGGCGCGCGCTTTAGGGGCCCGCATCCACACTCCCAGTGTCGTCCCGGCGCAGGCCGGGACCCATAACCACAGGGAACAGTTTGGCGAGGGCTAGCAGTTACTCTGCTTTGTCGGGACAGGCATCGCGCATCACCGATAGATGACGCGGTATGGGTCCCGGCCTTCGCCGGGACGACGATGGGGATGTAGCGCGACGCGACGCGCGACAGCTGTTTACGCCGTCAGCCGCTCGCCATCACTGCCGGCAATCATCAGCGGCACCACGCTGCCCACACGTTCGCCCGCAATCGCCACCGGCAGATAATGCTCCGTGCGTCCCTGCCCCTCGCTCTCGATCAGCACCTCGCGCGTTGCGCCGATCTCGGCTTGCAGGCGCTGCCGCAACGCCGCCTCGCCAACTGCACGCAGTCGCCGCGCGCGTTCCTTGATCGCGCCGCCTGCAACCTGCGGCATTCGCGCGGCCGGCGTGCCGGGGCGTGGCGAGTAGGGGAAGACGTGCAGGAAGGTGAGGCCGCATTCCTCGACGAGATCGAGCGAGCGCGAGAGCATGTCCTCGGTCTCGGTCGGGAAGCCCGCGATGATGTCGGCGCCGAAAATGACGTCCGGGCGCAGGCGGCGCACCTGGTCGCAGAACGCGATCGCATCCTGTCGCGAATGCCGCCGCTTCATCCGCTTCAAAATCATGTCGTCGCCTGACTGTAGCGACAGGTGCAGATGCGGCATCAGACGCGCATCGTCGGCGATGGCATCCAGCAGATCGTCATCGGCCTCGATCGAATCGATCGAGGAGATGCGCAGGCGCTTCAATTCCGGCACGTGCCGCAGGATCTGCTTGGTCAGCATGCCGAGCTTGGGCGCGCCCGGCAGGTCAGCGCCGTAACTGGTGAGGTCGACGCCGGTGAGCACGATCTCGGCATGGCCGCGCAGGGCCAGCGCCCGCACCTGTTCGACCACCGCGCCCATTGGCACCGAGCGCGAGTTGCCGCGGCCGAACGGGATGATGCAGAAGGTGCAGCGATGGTCGCAGCCGTTCTGCACCTGCACGAAGACGCGCGGCAGGCCGGTTGCAAAGCCGTCAACGAGATGCGGCGCCATCGCCTTAACCGCCATGATGTCGCTGACGGCGATCTTCTCGCTGGCGCCGATGTCGAATGCATCGCGCGCATCGCGCCATGCGGACGAGCGCAGCTTGTCGTCATTGCCGACGACGCGATCGACTTCGGCCATAGCGGCGAACATCGCGGCTTGCGTCTGCGCCGCGCAGCCGGTGACGACGATGCGGGCACCGGGCCGCTCGCGCTTCAATTTGCGGATCGACTGGCGCGCCTGCGCCACCGCCTCATTGGTGACGGCGCAGCTATTGATGACGATGGTGTCGGAAAGGCCCGCGCTCTCCGCCTCGCGGTGGATCACCTCGGCCTCGAAGGCGTTGAGGCGGCAGCCGAAAGTGACGACGTCGACGGCCATCAGCCGACCGGCGCGAACAGCGCCGGATCGAAATTGCCTTCATATTCGAAGGTCGCGGTGCCCGTCATCAACACATGGTCGTCGCGCTCGCGCCATTCGATGCCGAGCTTGCCGCCGGGCAGCGTGATCTCGACGTTGCGATTGGCGCGCTTCAGCCGCGCCGCGGCGACGGCCGTGGCGCAGGCCGCCGAACCGCACGCCTTGGTCAGGCCGGCGCCACGCTCCCAGGTGCGGATCGTGACGTGGTCGCGATCGACGATATGGGCGAGCGTGATGTTGGCGCGCTCGGGGAAGATCGGATGGTTTTCGAGCAGCGGACCGAAACGCTCGAGATCATAGGCGTTGACGTCTTCGACCCAGAAGACCGCGTGCGGATTGCCCATGCTCACCACGGACGGCGAGTGCAGGATCGGATTGTCGATCGGCCCGATCTGCAACTCGATGTAGCGGGTGTCGCGAAACTCTTCCGCCAGCGGAATGTCCTGCCAGCCGAACTTCGGCACACCCATGTCGACGGTGTAGAGGTCGGGCGCGGGGCCCTGCCAGCAATTGAGCAAGCCCGCTGCCGTCTCGAATGTCGCGGTGGTCTGTCCGCTCTTCTCGAAGATGCGGCGCACCACGCAGCGCATGCCGTTGCCACAGGCGCCGGCCTCGGAGCCGTCATTATTGTAGATGCGGATGAAGGCTTCGGTGCCGGCCAGCCGCGGCTTCTGCAGCACCATGAGCTGGTCGTACGCCACGCCGCCGTTGGCGGACGCCACCGCCCGCGCGTCGTCCGGCGTCACCCGGCTTGCGGAATCGCGCATGTCGACAACGACGATCTCGTTGCCGATGCCGTTCATCTTGGCAAATGCGTGGTTGGCCAGCGCGCTCATGAAAATTCCCGAATTTCGCCCGTCTTATATGGCGATCCTTGCCGGCTTGGCCAGCGGTTTGCTGCGAAGCGCCCTGGAGGCCGCCCATGACGCATCTGTCATGGGACGAATTTGGCGCTCGCGTGTTAGAACTGCGCCGCTCGCGCGACCGGGAGGCGCGGCGGGGGTGCAGGACGGATTTAGGCCTTGGGACGCAAGGTCTTGGGGAGAGTAAAATGATCAGTTTTCGTCGTCTCGCTTTGGCCGCGTTGATCCCGGCAGCGGCCTTGTCGTTTGGCCTGTCCGGAGTTCTGGCGCAAACACCGAGCCCGGCGCCGGCGGCGTCGGCAAGCCCCTCGCCGGCGCCATCGGCTTCGCCTTCCCCTGCCGCGAGCGCCTCGCCCGCACCCGCTGCGACCCCCTCCCCCGCGGCCAGCGCCTCACCCGCGCCCGCGGCAACACCGTCGCCTGCCGCCAGTGCCTCACCCAGCCCGGCGGCGCCCCCACCCGCGGCAGCCGCCACCCCCGCCCCGGTGCAGACCGCCGATCCCTTTGGCCTCGAGACCGTGCTCGAGCCCAAGAAGGTCGTGATGGTCAAGGGCACTGCCAATTGGGACTCGGCCTTCGACACACTGATCGAGGCCTTCAAGGCGCTGAACGCGCTCCTGGACAAGCAGGGCATCAAGCCATCAGGCAATTCGATGATCGTCTACACCTCCACCGACGACACCGGCTTCACCTTCCTCGCCGAGATCCCGGTCGAGCAGGATCCGAAGAACCTGCCCAAGGATATGAGCATCGGAAAATCGCCGGAGGGCAAGGCGCTGAAATTCGTCCATCGCGGCTCCTACGACAACATGGACAACACCTATGAGGCGATCACCAACCACCTCGACGACAAGAGGCTGGAAGCCAAGGACACCTTCATCGAGGAGTACCTCACCGATCCGCTGAAGACGGCCGAGGACAAGCTCGTGATCAATGTTTTCGTGCCGCTGAAGTGAGAATGATGAAAAAGCCTGCCGTCCTTTTGACGCCCCTTGTCGCCGTCTTCACCACCACGCTGCTTTTGGCCCCCGCACGCGCCGACGATTTTCCGTCCGTCATTTCGGTGAGCGGCGAAGCCAGGATTTCCGCGGCGCCCGATCTCGCGCAGATCGACGCCGGCGTCGCCAATGACGCCAAGTCGGCGAAGGAGGCTTCCGACGCCAACAACGCGGCGATGGGCAAGGTGCTGCTGGCGTTGAAGGGCGCCGGCATCGCCGAGAAGGATTATCAGACCTCGCGCCTGTCGCTGCAGCCGCAATACGGCCAGAACAAATCCACCGGCGCCTCGCCCGTGGTCGGCTTCCGCGCCTCCAACCGTGTCACCGTGAAAATTCGCGACGTGACCAAGGTCGCCGGCATTATCGACACGCTGGTCAGCGCCGGTGCCAACGACATCGGTAATATCTCGTTCGAGGTGACGCAGGCCTCAAAACTACTCGATGATGCGCGCGAGCAGGCGGTCGCCGATGCCCGCCGCAAGGCGGAGATCTACACCAAGGCTGCTGGCGTGACGCTGGGTGCGCCGCTCAGCGTCACCGAGGGCGGCGGCCCGGTGCCGCTGTTCAAGGGCCGCATGGCGGCGGCTCCGATGGCTGCACCCGCAGCCGTCGCGCCCGGCGAGGAGACGCTGTCGGTGACGGTGAATGTGAGCTGGGCGATCAAGCCGGGGCAGTAGCGAGCTTCGTAAAGGGCACACTGCCGCAGCAATTTCATTCGTCGTCCTGGCGAAAGCCAGGACCCATTACCCCAGGGCGTAGTTGCAGCGCGAGCTGGTAACAACGAGTTTTCGCCAAACCACTCTTTGTGGTAATGGGTCCTGGATCAGCGCTCGCTCCGCTCGCTTGTCCAGGACGACGAGTTTTATGCGTGGCAAGAGCTAAATCTCCACCACCTGCCCGGGCATCATCGCCACGAACCGCTGTTGCGGGATCTTCGCGGCATCGAGCGCTTCGACCAGCGCCTTTGCCGGCGCATCGATCGCCTCATCCGTCAGCTGGAACGTGCCGTGATGATGCCCGAGCGCTTGCTGCGCGCCGCAATCCGCGAGCGCCTTCACGGCATCTTCCGGATTCATGTGCTGGTCACGCATGAACCAGCGCGGCTCGTAGGCGCCGATGGGAAGGATCGCGAGCCGCAACGGCCCATGCTTCTCCGCGACGCGTCGAAAATGCCTGCCATCGCCATAGCCGGAATCGCAGACGACGTAGATCTTGCCGGCCGGCGTCTCCAGCACGAAGCTCGCCCATAGGGCCTTGTTGCGATCGAACACGCCGCGCGCGGTCCAGTGCCGGGTCGGGACCAGATGCACGGCGATGCCGCCACCGAGTTCGACGCGGTCGTGCCAGTCGAACCCTTCCACCTTGATCGCAGGATCGGAGCTGCGCATCGTGACGTCGTTGCCGAGCGGGGTGACGACGCGCGGGGCAAAATTCTTGGCGAGCCGCGACAGCGTCGCGATGTCCAGATGATCGTAGTGCCCGTGCGAGACCAGCACGACATCGATCTTCGGCAAATGATCGAAAGAAATGCCGGGATCGTTGTGCCGCTTCGGCCCGGCCCAGGCGACGGGCGAGGCCCGCACCGACCAGACGGGATCGACCAGGATGTTGAGGCCGCCGGTCTGGATCAGCCAGCTGGCATGGCCGACGAAAGAGAGCCGCACCTTGTCGCCGTCGACACGCGCCGGCGGGGTGTCGGCGTGTGGACTGGGAACCCAATCCGGCCATCTCGCGCGCTGCCGCTTGCCGCCGAATTGCCAGCGCAGCACCTCTCGAAGCGATTTCGGCGGTGCACCGTCGGGATCGAAAAAGTGCAGACCGTTGAAATGGTCGGAGGCGGGACCATCATAGGTTTTCATGCGGGACATCCAAAGGGACGGAACACCGACCAGCGCGCCGGCACCGGCAAGCAGTCCGAACACGCGGCGGCGGGTGATCGGCACGGCGGGCTTTTAGGGATGGTAGCGGAGAAAGGTCATCGCCTTCTATATGGGCGAAGCCCTGGGAAAAGGAACCGGCCGGCAAAAGGGTCACATTTTCAGGACCTTGCCCTGGCAGGAGCGTCCCGGCACCCTAACTTTCCTTGACTTTTGGGCGTGAGCGGCGTTTAACCCCGCCACTTTCTCGGAAAGGCTTTCTTTTCGACCCGCCGACTGGCCCTGGAGGCCGGAGGTCAACGCCCGACAGCGCTGTGCGCCCTCGGGCGCAAAGGTGTTTGGACTTTCTTCTCCCTCGCCCCGCTCTTGCGGGGAGAGGGTCGGGGTGAGGGGCTCTCTCCGCGTGTGATGCGCGTAGATGGTCCCGTACCCCCTCACCCGCCGCGCAAGTACGCGGCGACCTCTCCCCGCAGGCGGGGAGAGGTAAAAAAGGACAACGGCATTGTTCGACAATCTGTCGGAACGGCTTGGCGGAATTCTCGATCGTCTGACGGGGCGCGGTGCGCTGACCGAAAAGGACGTCGATGCCGCGATGCGCGAGGTGCGCCGCGCGCTGCTGGAGGCCGACGTCGCCTTGGAGGTGGTGCGCAGCTTCACCGAGCGCGTGCGCGAGCAGGCGATCGGCGCCACCGTCGTCAAGTCGGTCACACCCGGCCAGATGGTGGTCAAGATCGTCCATGACGAGCTGATCAACACGCTCGGCGCCGAAGGCCAGACCATCGACGTCAATGCCGTGCCGCCGGTGTCGATCATGATGGTCGGCCTGCAAGGCTCGGGTAAGACCACCACCACCGCCAAGCTCGCCCGCCGCCTGGTCCAGCGCGACAAGCGCAAGGTGCTGATGGCCTCGCTCGACGTCTACCGCCCGGCGGCGATGGAGCAGCTGGCCGTGCTCGGCCGCGATCTCGACATTCCGACCCTGCCGATCGTGACGGGCCAGCAGCCGCCGCAGATCGCGAAGCGCGCGCTGGAAGCCGGCAAGCTCGGCGGCTACGACATCGTGCTGCTCGATACCGCCGGCCGCACCACGCTCGACGAAGAGATGATGGCGGAGGCAGCCGCGATCAAAGCCGCGGCCAACCCGCATGAAGTGCTGCTGGTCGCAGACAGCCTCACCGGCCAGGATGCCGTGAATCTCGCGCGCTCGTTCGATCAGCGCGTCGGCCTCACCGGCATCGTGCTGACCCGCGTCGATGGCGACGGCCGCGGCGGCGCCGCGCTGTCGATGCGCGCGGTCACCGGCAAGCCGATCAAGCTGATCGGCACCGGTGAAAAGACCGACGCGCTGGAGGACTTCCATCCCGATCGTATCGCCGGCCGTATCCTCGGCATGGGCGACGTGGTCTCGCTGGTCGAACGCGCCGCCGCCAACATCGACGCCGAGAAGGCCGCGCGCACCGCCGAACGCATGCGCAAGGGTCAGTTCGACCTCAACGACATGCGCGAGCAGCTGTTGCAGATGTCGAACATGGGCGGCATCAGCGGGCTGATGGGCATGATGCCCGGCATCTCCAAGATGAAGAACCAGATCGCGGCCGCTGGGATCGACGACAAGATCCTGAAGCGCCAGGTCGCGATCATCGATTCCATGACGCGCGACGAGCGTCGTCATCCCGACTTGCTGAAAGCAAGCCGCAAGAAGCGCATCGCCGCGGGTTCTGGCCAGAGCGTCGAGCACGTCAACAAGCTCCTGAAGATGCACCGGAACATGGCCGACGTGATGAAGGCCATGGGCTCGGGCAAGCGCGGTCCGCTCGCCGGCATCGCGCAGGCGATGGGCTTTGGCGGCGGCATGAAGATGCCGTCTCCCGAAGAGATAAAGGCTCTTCAGGAAAAGATGCAGAGCGGCGGCGGACAGGGTCTGCCCAATCTGCCGAAGGATCTCCCTGCGGGCTTGCGCCAGGGCCTACCGAACCTTCCTGGTCTGACCGGACTGAGCGGCAAGCCGACGCTGCCGGGCCTCGGCGGTTTCCCGGGCAAAAAGAAATGAGGAATTCGTCGCGGGGGACCGCATCGGTCCCACGCAACGCGGAATACCAATCAACCGAACAAACCGTACTTTGAAGGAGAACTGAATGTCCGTCGTTATCCGCCTCGCCCGCGCAGGCACCAAGAAGCGTCCCGTCTATCACGTCGTCGTCGCCGATTCGCGCTTTCCGCGCGACGGCCGCTTCATCGAGCGTCTCGGCTATTTCAACCCGCTGCTGCCGAAGGACAACGAGGCGCGCCTCAAGCTCGACATGGAGAAGGTGAAGGCCTGGGTCGCCAAGGGCGCGCAGCCGTCGGACCGCGTGGCGCGTTTCCTCGACGCCGCCGGCGTCAAGAAGCGCGAAGCGCGCAACAACCCGCAGAAGGCCGTGCCGCGCAAGGAGCGCAAGGCGCAGGCCGAAGCCGCCGCGAAGGCGTAAGGCCAGACCATGTCGGCGCTGGTCTGCGTCGCGCGGATCGGCGCCGCGCATGGGGTGCGTGGTGCGGTCAAATTGTGGACCTTCACCGAAGATCCCTTTGCCATCAGACGCTACGGTCCGCTGCTGTCCAAGGACGGCAAGCGCCAGTTCGAAGTCGCGCAGGCGCGCGAGGCCAAAGGTCATCTGGTCGCAACGTTCAAGGGCGTCACGACCCGCGATGAGGCCGAGCGCCTCAACGGCATCGAGCTCTACGTTCCGCGCGACAAGCTGCCGGCGACCGACGAGGGCGAATATTACCACACCGACCTGATCGGGCTCGCCGCCGTCACCACGGATGGCGAGCCGCTCGGCCGCGTCGTCGCGATCCAGAATTTCGGCGCCGGCGACATCATCGAAATCGCCCCGCCCAAAGGCCCGACGCTGCTGCTGCCGTTCTCCAACGCGGTGGTGCCGGAGGTCGATCTTGCCGGCGGCCGTGTCGTGATCGCGCTGCCGCAGGAGATTGAGGGCGAGGACGAAAGCGACCTCCATCCTCCGGGTCGTCCCGGCCTAGTGCGCAAAGCGCACGGGAGCCGGGACCCATAACCACAGGCTTTGGTTTTTGGCTAAGCTGGCAGCTCCAGCCGTCGCAAAGCTGAGTGCGGTGGCTATGGGTCCCGGCCTTCGCCGGGACGACAACGACTGAGATCGAATGACCACCCCCTCACCCTGGCGCGCGACGGTGCTTACGCTGTTTCCGGACATGTTTCCGGGGCCGCTCGGCGTGAGCCTGGCTGGCCGGGCGCTGACGGGCGGGCTGTGGCAGCTTGAGGCACGGGACATCCGGGCCTCCGCCACCGACCGCCACCGCAGCGTCGACGACACCCCGGCTGGCGGCGGGCCGGGCATGGTGCTGCGGGCGGATGTTCTGGCCGCGGCCATCGATGCCGCTGAAATCAGCCCGCAGCGGCCGCGCTTGCTGATGAGCCCGCGCGGTCGGCCATTGACCCAGGCCCGGGTTGTGGAGCTGGCCAGGGGACCCGGCCCCCTGATCGTCTGCGGGCGGTTCGAGGGGGTGGACCAGCGGGTGATCGACGGGCGCGGCCTGGAGGAGGTCTCGATCGGCGATTACGTGCTATCCGGGGGCGAAATCGCGGCCATGGCCCTGATCGACGCCTGCATCCGGCTGCTGCCGGGGGTGATGGGCAAGGAGGCCTCTGGAACCGAGGAAAGTTTTTCGGACGGCCTGCTCGAATACCCCCAATACACTCGCCCGCAGCTGTTCGAGGGGGCTCCGATCCCGGAGATCCTGACCTCCGGCGACCACGCCAAGGTCGCCAGCTGGCGGCGGGCTGAATCCGAGGCCCTGACGGCGGCCCGGCGGCCCGATTTGTGGGCCCAGATCCCGAGCAAGACCCCGAATCGGGCCGGCCGCCAAAAAACGCCAAAAAACAAGACAGACGGGTGACAAACGCTCCGGCTTGCCTTATAGGAGCGGCCACATCCGCAATGGCTGGATAGACGAATTTCGCGCAGCCCCCGTTTCGAAGGCTGGGCGCGCCGATGGAGATTTACCCATGAACCTGATCAAGCAGCTCGAGCAGGAGCAATTCGACAAGCTGTCCGCCAGCAAGGACATCCCGGAATTCGCCCCCGGCGACACCGTGATCGTCAACGTGAAGGTCGTCGAAGGCGACCGCACCCGCGTGCAGGCCTATGAGGGCGTCTGCATCGGCCGTTCCGGCGGTGGCCTCAACGAGAGCTTCACCGTGCGCAAGATCTCCTATGGCGAGGGCGTCGAGCGCGTGTTCCCGCTGCTCTCCCCGATGATCGACTCGATCAAGGTGGTGCGCCGCGGCAAGGTGCGTCGCGCCAAGCTCTATTACCTCCGCAACCTTCGCGGCAAGTCGGCCCGCATCGTCGAGAAGCAGGACCGCCAGGCTGCCGTCGGCGAGTAAGCATCGCCACCAGGCAAGTTCTAGAAAGCGCGGGGCTCGGCTCCGCGCTTTTTTGTTTTGCCCGGCTGTCTGTCCTCGTCATTGCGAGCGCAGCGAAGCAATCCAGACTGTCTCCGCAGATGCATTTCTGGATTGCTTCGCTGCGCTCGCAATGACGAATTCGAAACTCTCGCGCTTTTACCGCTGCATGCTATATAGCTTCTAGAATGTTTCCAGATCTGACCAGCCTCGCCCCCGTCAAGCGCATCGTCATCGACGATCGCTCGCGGCTGCCTGGCCGGTTCTTCGGACGCTTCGCGACCTCGGCAACGTCAGAGCTTACGCGCGCAGCCTAAAAGCTGCGCTGACGATTTGTTGCCCGCGCGCCAGGCGCGCACATCCGCTTACACATTCTTCGGAGCTTAAGCTCATGTCCAAGCCGACCACGTTGTATGACAAGATCTGGAACGACCATCTGGTGCACGAAGCCGAGGACGGCACCTGCCTGCTTTATATCGATCGCCACCTGGTGCACGAGGTGACCTCGCCGCAGGCTTTCGAAGGCCTGCGCGCGACGGGTCGCAAGGTGCACGCGCCCGAGAAGACGCTCGCCGTCGTCGACCACAACGTGCCGACCACCGATCGCACCAAGCCGAACCCGGATCCTGAAAGCATCGAGCAGATCAAGGCGCTGGCCGAGAACGCCAAGGAATTCGGCATCGAATATTACAACGAGTTCGACAAGCGCCAGGGCATCGTCCACGTCATCGGCCCCGAGCAGGGTTTTACGCTGCCCGGCACCACCATCGTCTGTGGTGACAGCCACACCTCGACGCATGGCGCGTTCGGCGCGCTCGCGCACGGCATCGGCACTTCCGAGGTCGAGCACGTGCTGGCGACGCAGACGCTGATCCAGAAGAAGGCCAAGAACATGCGCGTCACTGTCGATGGCAAATTGCCTGATGGCGTGACGGGCAAGGACATCATCCTGGCCATCATCGGCGAGATCGGCACCGCGGGCGGCACCGGCTACGTCCTGGAATATGCGGGCGACGCGATCCGTGCGCTCAGTATGGAAGGCCGCATGACGGTCTGCAACATGTCGATCGAAGGCGGCGCGCGGGCCGGTCTCGTCGCACCCGACCAGAAGGCCTACGACTTCCTGCGCGAGCGCCCGAAGGCGCCAAAGGGCGCGGCCTGGGACGAGGCGATGCGCTACTGGGAGAAACTGCGCTCCGACGAGGGCGCGCATTTCGACCACGAGCTGCGCCTCGACGCCGCAAAGCTGCCGCCGATCGTGACCTGGGGCACCAGCCCCGAGGACGTCATCTCCGTGACCGGCATCGTGCCCGACCCCGACAAGATCGCGGACGAAGCCAAGCGCATCTCCAAGCATCGCGCCCTGAAGTATATGGGCCTGACGGCGGGCACGAAGATCACCGACATCAAGCTCGATCGCGTCTTCATCGGCTCCTGCACCAACGGCCGCATCGAGGATTTGCGCGCGGCAGCGAAGATTGCTGAAGGCAAGACCGTTTCAGCGAACGTCAACGCCATGGTGGTGCCGGGCTCCGGCATCGTGAAGGAGCAGGCCGAAGCTGAGGGTCTCGACAAGATCTTCATCAAGGCCGGCTTCGAATGGCGCGAGCCGGGCTGCTCGATGTGCCTTGCCATGAACCCGGACAAGCTGAAGCCGGAAGAGCGCTGCGCCTCGACCTCGAACCGCAACTTCGAGGGCCGCCAGGGTTTCAAGGGCCGCACGCATCTGGTGTCGCCGGCAATGGCGGCGGCGGCCGCGATCGCCGGTCACTTCGTCGACGTCAGGGACTGGCGGTAAGCTGCTCCCTGCAATTGTAGCGATTACGGCAAGCCGCCGTTAATCCGCGTCGCCCACATTCTCGTCCTCGCGACGGTTTCGCGAGGACGCAAGCCATGGCCAACAAGCCGGAATATGTCGATCTGATCAGCGAGGCCACGCGCCAGCACCGCCGGCGCGCAACGCCGCTGCGCGTCGTCGCCAAGCCCGAGGTCGAGGAAGCCTCAAAGCTCAGCCGCTGGCCGCCGGCGATGTTCAGGCAATGGAAGCTCGAGAATTTGATGCGGTGGAAATCCGCGTCGTGGAAGTTGAAGGATTGGCTTTAAAGGGCGCCGCTGAGGCGCCCTTTGCATTTCGATCGTGCTCACCAATAGCGGTACGGATAGTGCCAGCGAGGCCAGCGGCAGACGCGGCGCGGACCGTAATAGGTCCAGATGATCCGGCAGCGGCGCGGATAGTGATAGTAGGGATAATAGCCGCCGTAATAATAGCGCCGGTGGAAGTGACGATAGCCGTAATGGGGGCGATAGATCCCGTAGCGATGATAGCCGCCATAGTGACGAAATCCGCCGTAACGATAGCCACCGCCGTGAAAGGCCGGCGCGGCGCGGAAGCCGCCGCCATGGAAGCCACCAAAATGTCCGCCGCCACCGCGGAAACCTCCGCCATGAAAACCGCCACCATGTCCGCCGTGCCCGCCGCCGCCGTGGCGAACCTGCGTGACGAGATCGTCGGCCGCAGCCTTCGTCCCAGGCGACGTCGCCGGATTGATCAAGGTAAGTGCTTCAGCACGGCGCGCACTGCCGGCCGACAGCATCAATGTCGTGGCGGCCGCGATCCCGAGCAAGCGCATCGGGCTTGCCTTGAGACCCAATATCCTCAGCATGGAATCCTCCCTGAATCTGGACAGCGCATTGCGACGCGACGTCTCGGCCGCGCCAAACGCTGTTCAATTGCGGTCGCTCCCTAGATTAAACTGAGGAGAGCGATGTGAACGCCCCATGAATGAACGACGCTGGGCTCCGCGATGCGACGCAGTGCCGCGAGGTCAGGAGTTTTTGGAAATGACTGTCTATGCGATTGCGCAATTGAAGATGACGGACCGCGCGGCCTATGACCGCTATCAGGCGCGGTTCTTCGACGTGTTCAAGAAGTATGGCGGCAAGCTGCTCGCGACGGACGAACAGCCGCGCGTGCTCGAAGGCGTATGGCCGCATGACAAGCTTGTCATGATGTCGTTCCCCGATGAGGCTGCGTTCCTCGCCTTCTCGAATGCGCCCGACTACGAGGACATCTCGCGCGATCGCAAAGCGGGTGCGCAGGCGACGGTGCTGCTGGTCAGGGGATTTGCGCCTGCTGGCTAACGCGGCGGCGTCACCAGAAGGGCCCGTAGCCGAACACGAACGGGGCGGGCACGCCGTAGGGATAGGGACGGTAGTAGACCGGCCGTGCGTAATAGCGTGGATCATGGCGTGCAGCAGGCCGCGCAATGTCATGGGCGCGCGCTTGTTGTCGCACATCGAAAACCGCGATCCCCGCCGAGGCCTCCGGTATCGTCGCCCTTGACGCCGCGGAAGCGCGAGGCAGGCCGGCGGCGAGCGCAACGGCAACAACGAATATGATCCATCTCGCCATGACGATCCTACAAGGCACCGCGTTGTTCGCCGGCGCGGGCCTCAGCCGCGGCGCCAGTAGCAGCTCACACGCGGCACGATCACCGTGCCGCTCGGCCGGTACTCCTGCACATAGGTGGCGTTGCACACGCGGACTGCGTCGGGACCGGGATTGTAGCGCGGATAGACGCCGTCCGGGCTGTAATAGGGCGTGACGCGCAAGCGCGCCGGGGGCCGCCTGCGTGGCGGGGAACGTCGTCCGGTGAGGCCGCCTGGGCGAGACGGATCTCGGGGCCAGCGGTCTGGACTTGAGTTTGGGCTTGGGCGCCAACGCAAAACTGCAAAAACAACCCCATGCACAGTAGCGTCAGCGCTGTTTTCGCTCGCATTTTTCCGCCCACCCGAAACATTCCCATTTAAGGCCCCACGCTCCCCGTTTTGACGGCGCTCGTCAACCTCGCCGCGCTTATAAAGCGGGATGCATCGCTGCGGAACCCGCGCTAGTTTACGCGAACCGTACCCACGTCGCTCGGAAACGCTTTAGAAGAGGCCCATGTGGACGGAATTGAAAGCGCCCTCGCTGGCCGAGATGGAAGCGACGGCGCATGACATCTTCGAGCGCCTGCCGGCGGAGTTTCGCAGGCTCTGCGAGGGCGTCATCATCCGCGTCGACGACTTCCCGACCGAGGAGGTCCTCGACGAGATGGAGTGCGAGAGCGAGTTCGACCTGCTCGGCCTGTTCCAGGGCATCGGCCTGCCGCAGCAGAGCCTTGGCGACGTGGCGCGGCTGCCCAACATGGTCTGGCTCTACCGCCGGCCGATCCTGGACTATTGGGCCGAGCACGACGAGACCCTCGGCCACATCGTCCGCCATGTCCTGATCCACGAGATCGGCCACCATTTCGGTCTGTCGGACGACGATATGGCCGCGATTGAGGCTCGGGCGGACTAGAGCGAGCCGGATTGATCGCGTCACCACAGCGGCGGTGCGCTCCCTCCCCGCTTGCGGGGGAGGGCCGGGGAGAGGGTGTCTCCTCAACGGGACACTCCCCCAGAGGAGAGAACCCTCTCCCGCAAGCGGGAGAGGTGAAGTCCCGACCCCGCACCAGTCCAGCCTCAACCCTCGCAAGCCGGAGAGGTAAGGCAGCCCTGCCGAATTCGGCCTAGGATTCGGGCCCCGATCGCGATAAACACCTGTTCCCCTAGACCCATCCGGGAAAGCGCAACCATGGACAAGTTCACCACGCTGGAAGGCGTCGCGGCGCCGCTGAAGATCATCAATGTCGACACCGACATGATCATTCCGAAGCAGTACCTGAAGACCATCAAGCGCACCGGCCTTGGCAAGGGGCTCTTCTCCGAGCAGCGCTACAAGGACGACGGCAGCGAGAATCCGGATTTCGTCCTCAACCAGCCCGCCTATCGCAATTCGAAGGTGCTGGTCGCCGGCGACAATTTCGGCTGCGGCTCGAGCCGCGAGCACGCGCCCTGGGCGCTGCTCGACTTTGGCATCCGCTGCGTGATCTCGACCTCGTTCGGCGACATCTTCTACAACAACTGCTTCAAGAACGGCATTCTGCCGATCCGCGTCAGCCAGGAAGACCTCGACAAGCTGTTCGACGACGCCGAGCGCGGCGCCAATGCGACGCTGACGATCGACCTGCCCAACCAGGAGATCCGCGGCCCCGACGGCGGTAAGGTCAAGTTCGAGATCGACCCCTTCCGCAAGCACTGCTTGATCAACGGCCTCGACGACATCGGCCTCACCATGGAGAAGAAGGCCTCGATCGACACCTACGAGGACAAGCTCAAGCGCGAGCGCGCCTGGGCCTGAGATCGCGTTTCTGGTTCGAGCCCCGGTGCTGACGGCGCCGGGGCTTTTTCTTTGCTCTGACTATCCTTATAGCTCGCGCATGCTGCCCGACATCGTCACCTTCTGGCATGGCCCGATGGACGCCCTGCGCCAGACCTGTCTGCGCTCGCAGTTGGCTGCCGGCCACAAGGTCACGGTCTATAGCTTCGACACCATTCCCGGTCTGCCCGCGGGCATCGCGAATGCGGATGCCGAGGCGATCCTGCCGCACGCGTTCTCTGAAAGGCTGCGGCCGCCGCAGCCGGACGGCAGCTGGCGCGACTGGACCACGCTGCAGTTCAGCGACTTCTTCCGCATGAAGCTGATGGCGAAAGGCCTCGGCCTGTGGCTCGACGCCGACGTGCTGCTGCTGAGGCCCGTCGAGATCGATCCGGCAAAGCCCTATTTCGCCTGGGAGCGGCCGCGCCAGCTTGGCAATTCCGTGATCTACCTTCCGCCGGAGCACGGCATCGTCGCCGCCTTCGAGGAGCTGATGGAGCAGGAGGAGCTGACGCCGAACTGGCTGTCCGTGCGCCATCGCATCACCTTCATGATGCGCCGTCTGCGCGGCGGCTCGAACCGCCTCTCCGACATCCGCGTTGCGATCTACGGGCCGGCAGCGCTCACCGCGCTCGCGCGCCGCACCGGCGAGCTGGCTTGCGCGTTGCCGAAGCAGTCGTTCTACGCCGTGCATGCCGAACCAAAACTGTTCTTCGACCCCTCGAGCTATCTCGGCCTCGTCACCAACCCCGAGATCATCGGCCTGCACATCTCGCCCAAGGGCCGCGGCGGCGAAAAGCCGATTCCGGGCAGCCTGTATGCGTGGGCGACGGAGCGGTTCGGGTAGTTGCCGCGGAGGCAGTGCGCTCCCTCTCCCGCTTGCGGGAGAGGGTTGGGGAGAGGGTGTCTCCACAAGCGCGCCGGACGATGCTTCGCATCGCCCGGGACGCGCCGACCTCTCCCGCAAGCGGGAGAGGTTAAGCACCCCGAGCTTCCAGTTTGATCCAGCGCAACGCGCTCCTGCACCATTGTGCCTAATCTTGCTCCAACTCCACGACCCCAACGGAGCTTTCCATGAGCACCGCAAGCAGGCCCTATCCCATCGTCCAGGACCTCATCGAGTCCTTTGCCGGCTGGCTGAAGCATCGCCGCGAGATGAACGAGATGCGGCAGCTCGATCGCGCCGATTTCAACCGGATCGCCAGCGATCTCAGGATCGCGCCTGACGATCTGGAGGAGCTCGTTCGCCACGGCAAGCACGCCGCCGACGAATTGCCGAAGATGCTGGAGCAACTCGGCATCAACGCCGAAGGGCTCGGCCGCGCACAGCCGCTGCTGCTGCGCGACATGGAGCGGGTCTGCTCGCTCTGCAACCAGAAGGGTCAGTGCGACCGCGATCTCGCTGAAGGCACTGCCGCGGAGAACTATCACGGCTACTGCGCCAACGCCGCGACGCTGGAGTCGCTCGACCGCGCCGACGTCGCGCCACACTGACGCCAGCGCGGGAGATCTCGCTGGGGTGTGTACTTACGAGATCGAGGGCGTGGAGCTCTGCTGCAGCCTATAGCAGACCTCGTTCAGAGGTCCGAGCTGGGGCTCAAGGCCGACATCGCTATCCTATTCGATCGCCTCGTCGGGGCGGGCAGTTGCACCGGCAAGTCAGAAAATAGCGTTTCTCGCGAACCTCAGCGGCTACCCGATTGCCGGCGGATATCTTCCAAAATACCGCGCATCGCATCGATCTCTTTGCCGAAGCCTGCCCAATCACCGGATTTCAACCGCTCCATGGCCTGGTCGTAGTGCGTGAGCGCCTCCTGCGCGCGCGCTGCCGTGGAGGCTTCGGCGGGTGTTTCCGCGGTCACAGCCGACGCTGCCGGGGAAGGGCCGCTGTCCACGAAGAGTGCCGACAGGGCCTCGGCAAGCGTTTCCTTCATGACGACATGCTCACCATAGGCGGCAATCACTCGCTTGAGCTCCGGCAAATGTCCTTGCTCGGCCCGCAAATACAGCGGCGACACGTAGAGAATCGAATTCTCGATCGGGATCACGAGCAGATTTCCCCGGATCACCCGCGACCCCATCTGGTTCCACAGCGATATCTGCTGGGAGATCTCCGTGTTCTGATGAATTCGCGCCTCGATCTGGAACGGCCCGTAGACCAGCTTCTCTTTGGGAAATTCGTACACGATCAGCTTGCCATAGCCGGGCTCGTCGCAGCGCGCGGCAAGCCAAGCGATCATGTTGTCGCGGCGGCTCGGCACCATCGGGATCATGATGAAGAACTCGGCTTGCGCCTCTCCGGGCAGCCGCATGATGATGTAATAGGGGGCCATGGTGGTGATGCCGTCCATTGAAGAGACGCCATCACCGGCCGGTTGACGCGGAAATTGCCAGAGGTCCTCCCGGTTATAGAAAACATCGGCAGCTTCCATGTGGTAGGTCTGGAAAAGTCGCGCCTGGATCAGGAAGAGGTCTTCGGGATAACGAATGTGCTTCTGAAGATCGGACGGCATGGCCGCGAACGGCTTGAACAGGTCCGGGAAGATTCGCTGATAGGTCGCGGCGACCGGGTCGGCTGGGTCCATCAGGTAAAAATCGACGGTGCCGTTATAGGCGTCGATCACGACCTTCACTGAATTGCGGATATAATTGAGGTTGTAGCCGGGCGCAGGCTGTGCGTAGGGAAAATAATCGCTGGTCGTGTAGGCGTCCTGCATCCAGAACATCCTGCCCTCGCTGACGACCAGATAGGGATCGCGATCGAGAGAGAGGAACGGGGCGATCGTGCCCACCCGCTTCTGGATGTTGCGCCGGATCATGATCCGGCTGTCATCGCCGATGTAGTCTGACAGCAGCAGGTTCACATCGTTGAAATGGTGGGCGAAGATCAGCCTCCGCACCATGCCCGACAGCGGCACGCCGCCGGAGCCGTCATAGGACGCGTAGGCATTGTCCTTTCCCCTGGGATAATCGAATTCCGGCACGGTTCCCTTGACGATGACGTAGTCCTCAGTCTGCAGTCCGTAATAGATGCGCGGCTCGCGAATCGCGGGACCTCCATGTGCGACCGGAGGAATGTCGTCCAGATAGAGAAGCGGAAGTCCTTCGCCGCTCTTCTGGGTGACCGGACTCATCACCGCACCATTGCCGTGGGTGAACAGGATGTGGCGGTTGACCCAGGTCTGCGCGTTGGGTGGCAGCAGCGCGGAATTCAACTCGCGGCCTGAGATCATCACGCTTTGGTAGGTATCGCCGAACCAGTAACGATCGACATCGAGGTCGCGCAGTTTGTAATAGGTGCGAATCTCCTGCAGTTGAGCGTAAGTGTCGGCCAATGGTTGCCAATCCCACAGCCTTATATTTTCAATGGTAGCCTTGTTGGCCTCGAGCGCCCTCAAGGTCAGGTTCTGTTCCGCAGGGAACGGCTTCGGCACGATCCGATTGAGATTGTAGGCCTCCCGCGTCAGGGCAATGTTGCGTTCCATGTAAGGCCGCTCCCACGCCAACTCGTTCGGCCCGACGTAGAAGCGCTGAAACACTGCGGGGATGATGCCCGATAGCAGGAAAGCGCCGCCGAACAGCAGCACAATCGCGGCGGTGGGGAGGCGGTAGGTACGCACCCACAGGTTCGCGCATGCCGCCACAGCGGCGACGATCGAAAGTGCGATCAGCAGCCACAGGACCGGCAGTTCCACATTGACGTCGGTGAAGCCTGCGCCGACCACCACGCCGTTGTCGCCGTACAGCAGGAGATAGCGGTCGAGACTGTAGGACCACGCCTTCACGCCAAAGAAGAGGCCGAGAAGCGCCGAACCGTGCGAGATCGCCGCTGGTGATACTCGCTGCGCCCGGTCCTCGATGTCGCCGTGCACCCAGTAGATAAGCCCGGCGAGCAGCGCGCTCATGACGAGTGTCAGCAACGCCCAATTCTTAATGGCCACAAAGACGGGCAGGGAAAACAGGTAGAATCCGATATCCTTATCGTACAAGGGATCATTGGTGCCGTAGGGCACTTGATAGATGAAGCGCAGAAAAGTGCTCCAGTTGCCGGCTTCTCCCCAGCCGACAAGCAGAGCGACGAGGCCGCTACTCAGCGGCGATCATGCTGCGCCACCGCAGCCGCTCGCGCAGGAATTCAAGCGGATCGGGCAGCGCCGTAGCGGCCACAAGCCTCGGGTCGAAGGCCGCGGGTAACCGGGTTCGGCGCCCGGCAAGGCCAAGTGCAAGGCGCGCGTTCGCCCACAAGATGGCGGCGGTCGCCGCGAAAACGACGAGGAAGACGGCGGCTTTCGCGCCGATTGTGGTCCAGAAGACCTGTTCGTAGCCGATCGACGAGAACCACATCCAGTCGACCAGGAAGTCGCCGACGAGAGCGAGCAGGATCAGGCCGATCGCGGCGATGATGGCCGCGATGATGAATCCCACCACGGCGCTTCGCCCTGGTGCCTTCCGTTCGGGTCCGGAAATCCCGATCGTCATAGTAACATTATAGCAGAACGACAGACGTGGCGCGCCTGTCACGGGGCGCCGCACCTGCTTTTTGCTCCGCAGTCCTAGAACACGCGGATACCCGCAACAGGCTGCGCGCCGACCTCGGGAGGACGCGCGAAGTCTTGCGGAGCTGCGTGTTGTCCCCTGAAGCAACGCCGCTTTTTTGAGCGTGCGCCCTAGCCTTTCCCCATCACCGCGATCGCGTCTGCGATCTCGATCGTGCGCCGAGCCATGTCGGCGTGCAGGCGTTCCACCATGGCGCCGTCGAGCCGGATCGCGCCACGCGAGACGTTCTCCGGCAATTCGAACGCCGCGATGATTTTCCGCGCGCGCGCGACTTCCTCTTCGGGTGGGGTGAAGATCGCGTTGCAGGCATCGATCTGCGAGGGATGGATCAGCGTCTTGCCGTCGAAACCGAGATCGCGCCCTTGCGCGCATTCGGTGGCAAAGCCGTCGGAATTGGCGATGTCGCTATAGGGCCCGTCGAGGATTTCGAGGCCGTGGGCGCGCGTTGCCAGGATGCAATGGGTGATCATCGGGATCATCGCGGCGCGGCCCGGCAGCATCTTGATGCGGGTCTCGCGCGAAATATCGTTCGGGCCGAACACGAAGCCTGAAAGGCGGCTCGATGGATCGCGGCCGGCGGCGGCCAGCTCCTCGGCATGGAGCACGGCGCGCGCGGTCTCGATCATGGCCCAGACTTTCACGGTCGGCGCGGCGCCAAGCTCGGCCAGCTTCCGGTCGATCGCGCCGAGATCTTCGATGCTTGAAACTTTTGGAACCAGGATGCCGTCCGGCGAAGCCTTGGCGGCCATCGCGACGTCGTCGGCCCACCAGGACGTGTCGAGGCCGTTGGTCCGGATCAGGATCTCGCGTTTGCCAAAACCCTTGGCCGCGATCGCGGCGGCAATGCCGTCGCGCGCCACCGCTTTGGCATCAGGAGCGACGGAATCCTCGAGATCGAGGATCAGGCCGTCGGCGGCGAGATTGCGCGCCTTTTCCAGCGCGCGGGGATTGGAGCCGGGCATGAACAGATGGCTGCGGCGCGGGCGGGTCATGCAAGCGTTCCTTCCTCGTCAGTCTTCTGACCGAAGCCGATAGCATTTGGCCTGCCTATTCGAAAGGCTTGTTCGCCCCTGCGGTCTATGATTAGGCATGGGTATGGTGACATTCCCGAAGCATTTGCTGGAAGGCTACGAGGCGTTCGCCACCCAGCGGCTGCCGGCCGAGCAGACCCGCTACCGCGAGCTGTCGGTGAAGGGACAGTCGCCGGAAGTGATGGTAATCGGCTGCTGCGACAGCCGCGTCTCGCCCGAGGTGATCTTCGACGTCGGCCCCGGTGAATTGTTCGTCGTTCGTAACATCGCCAATCTGGTGCCGACCTACCAGCCCGACGAGAACGCACATGGCGTCTCGGCGGCGCTGGAATATGCGGTGACGGTGCTGAAGGTGAAGCACATCGTGGTGCTCGGCCACGCGCAATGCGGCGGCATCCGCGCCTTCGTCGACAAGATCGAGCCGCTGACGCCGGGCGACTTCATCGGCAAATGGATGCAGATGTTCATCAAGCCCGGCGAGGTGGTCGAGCAGCGCAACCACGAGACCATGGCGCAGTTCGTCGAGCGCATCGAGAAGGCCGCGGTGTTCCGCAGCCTCGAAAACCTGATGACGTTCCCGTTCGTGCATAAGGCGGTGGAGAGCGGCCAGATGCAGACCCACGGCGCCTATTTCGGCGTCGCAGAGGGATCGCTGTTCGTGCTGGATAAGGTCGCGAAGGAATTCAAGAACGCGCGAAGCGTGGCGTAAGCCACCGCTCTCGTAGGGTGGGCAAAGCCACCGGGTCGCGCGTACGCGCGCCCGATGACAGGCTCCGCGTGCCCACCACCTGTCGGAATCGGAAAGAATGGTGGGCACGGCGCGCGAAGAGCGCGCCTTTGCCCACCCTACGGCAGCTCGTTAGGCCGCCTTCTTTTTCGCGCTGATCAGCTTGCGGTTGATCAGCACTTCCGCGATCTGGATCGCGTTCAGCGCGGCGCCCTTGCGCAAATTGTCGGACACGCACCACAGCACGAGGCCGTTCTCGACCGTCGCGTCCTCGCGGATGCGGCTGATATAGGTGGCGTCCTCGCCGGCCGCTTCGTAAGGCGTGGCGTAGCCGCCGGGCTCCTGCTTGTCGATGACGAGGCAGCCCGGCGCCTTGCGCAAGATCTCGCGGGCTTCATCGGCTGTGATCGGGGTCTCGAACTCGATGTTGACGGCCTCGGAGTGGCCGACGAACACCGGCACGCGCACGCAGGTGGCGGAGAGCTTGATCTTGGGATCAAGGATCTTCTTGGTCTCCGCCATCATCTTCCACTCTTCCTTGGTGTAGCCGTCCTCCATGAACACGTCGATGTGGGGGATGACATTGAAGGCGATGCGCTTGGGGAATTTCTTCGCGATCAGCTCGTCGTTGGTGTAGACGGCCTTGGTCTGCGAGAACAATTCGTCCATCGCGTCCTTGCCGGCACCCGACACCGATTGATAGGTCGAGACCACGACGCGCTTGATCGTCGCCTTGTCGTGCAGCGGCTTGAGCGCAACGACGAGCTGCGCGGTCGAGCAGTTCGGGTTGGCGATGATGTTCTTCTTCTTGAAGCCTTCGGTCGCGCCCGCGTTCACCTCCGGCACGATCAGCGGCACGTCCGGATCCATGCGCCACGCCGAGGAATTGTCGATCACGACCGCGCCGGCGGCGCCGATCTGCGGCGACCATTCCTTCGAGACCGAGCCGCCAGCCGACATCAGGCAGATGTCGACGTCGGAGAAGTCGTAATGCTCGAGCGCTTTGACCTTCAGGGTACGGTCGCCATAGGAGACCTCGACGCCGACGCTGCGGCGTGACGCCAGGGCCACGACCTCGTCCGCGGGGAATTTGCGCTCATCCAGGATGTTGAGCATTTCCCGTCCGACATTGCCGGTCGCGCCGACGACTGCGACTTTGTAACCCATCGTTCACTCTCCGATGAAAAAGCCCGTTCCCGAAGCTGACGCTTAGACAGGAAGAGCAGCGCTTCTATGCGAGAACCGGCCTCAAGACAACGTTGGACCATGCCTGAAGGCCGTGGATGCAATCGCCTGAGGCCAGCACGGCCGTTAGCCCTACTCAGATCCATCTGGCGCTTGCAGCCTTTGCCGACGAGGTCATCGGCACGCTGGCGCACCTGATCGCCTATGTGGGGGCGCTCGCCCTGTTTGCCATCCTCGCGCTCGCGGCGCTCGGCCAGCTGCCTGACTTGCGCGACGATGAACCGGCGGACAAGCCGGGCTGGAGCGCGGCCGACCGCTCGCATCCGGCCTTCGTCGTCAGCCGGCTCGATTCATCAGAGAAAACAGCTTCTTACATCATCCTAAGGCATCCCGAAGGAGGCCGCCGGGACGTGCTGCGCTGGGCGAGCGAGGCCGACCAGCCCGTGGCCCAGCTCGAAATCTACCGGGAAGGCGGCGAGTTCGACGTAGCCCGTCCGGCGACTGCGGACCTGGCCGTCCAGATGGGCTTGAGCGCGGCCACCACGCTCGAGCAGGCCGGTCTGATCGACACCAAATTCGGCCCCGTCGCCCTGTTCCGGCCGGTCGGCGCGGCGGAGGGGACGCGGGCTTGCCTCGGCTTTCTCAAGCGCAGCGAGGAGCCGGCGCTCCAGATCTCCGGCTTCACCTGCCAGGGCGACACCCTGCCCGCCTGGCGCGCGGCGATCGCCTGCACGCTGAACCGGCTGACGCTGCTGACCTCGGGCAACGAACCCAGGCTGGCGGAATTGTTCGCCCATGCCGAGCTGAAGCGCCGCGCCTGCGATTCCCAGGGATCGTCAGGACCATCGGACTGGATGCTGGGCGCCGCGAACGCGCAATTGCGCGGGACGCTCTAGGCCGCATCAAGCTCAAGTGGCTGGTATTGATGCAACTTTTGCCGGCGCGCACGATTATTCCGGGCTGGTGTGACCCAATTGACCTAGTTGCATCCGCCCCGGCCGGGCTAGTATGGGGTGAAATCGACTGGCGGCCTGCCGCCTGAAGGGGACGTGATGAGCTTGAAATTCTCTGCGGCGAACACATTGGCGACCTGGCTTGCGGCGGGCGCCGTCATTGCCCTGTCGCTCGCGTCGCCGGCTTCGGCCGACACCAGGACCAAGCGCTATGACGAGCGCGGCCGGCCCTATTACGGACCGAGCGGCCCCAACGCGGTCTATCAGCAGGGCCGCACCCGCATCTATGTGAGCAAGCGCTCCTGGCTCGACGGCGGCACCGAGGTCAATCCGGGCGACCGCAAGTTCAGCGACTACGCCTTCCCGCCGGCGGTGGGCTATCCGTCCTTCGCCCGCGAGAACCTGAACCGCCCGATCGATCGCCAGCCGCTCTCGCCGCCCGCTGATGTCGGCGGCTACCCGCAGAATTTCCCGCTGTACTGAATCGGACGCAGGCATCGAATCAAAATGGCCGGGCTCACGCCCGGCCATTTTTTGTCGCGTAGCCCGGATGGAGCGAAGCGCAATCCGGGAAGTCTATCCACGAGGCGAGAACCCCAGATTTCGCTGCGCTCCATCCGGGCTACGGCTCTACCCGTGCAGCTTCTGCAATTCCTTCAGAATCGCTTCGCCCATCTGCGTGGTCGAGGCGGCGGTGGTGCCTTCCGACTTGATGTCGGCGGTGCGCAGGCCGCTGGCGAGCACGGCGGCGATGGCGGCATCGACCTTGTCGGCGAGATCGCCCATGTCGAAGGAGTAGCGCAGCGCCATGCCGAAGGACGAGATCATCGCGATCGGATTGGCGAGGCCCTTGCCGGCGATATCAGGGGCGGAGCCGTGCACCGGCTCGTACAGCGCCTTGCGCTTCTTGCTCTTGACGTCGACCTCGCCGAGCGAGGCCGAGGGCAGCATGCCGAGCGACCCCGTCAGCATCGCCGCGATGTCGGACAGCATGTCGCCAAACAGATTGTCGGTGACGATGACGTCGAACTGCTTCGGCCATTTCACCAGCATCATGCCGCCGGAATCGGCGAGCTGATGCTCGAGCGTGACGTCGGGGTATTCGCGCTTGTGGACTTGCGTGACGACCTCGTTCCAAAGCACGCCCGACTTCATGACGTTGCGCTTCTCCATCGACGTCACCTTGTTCTTGCGCTTTTTGGCAAGCTCGAAGGCGACGCGGGCGATGCGCTCGATCTCATAGGTGTCGTAGACCTGGGTATCGATGGCGCGCTTCTGGCCGTTGCCGAGATCGGTGATGGTCTTGGGCTCGCCGAAATAGACGCCGCCGGTGAGCTCGCGCACGATGACGATGTCGAGGCCCTCGACCGCCTCGCGCTTCAGGCTCGAAGCATCCGCCAGCGCCGGGTAGCACACGGCAGGACGCAGGTTGGCGAACAGAGCGAGATCCTTGCGCAGACGAAGCAGGCCGGCTTCGGGGCGCACCTCATAGGGCACCGCATCCCACTTGGGGCCACCGACCGCGCCGAAGATCACGGCGTCGGCGTCCTTGGCCTTGGCCATGTCGCCCTCGGAGATCGACACCTTGTGCGCGTCATAGGCCGCGCCGCCGACGAGGCCGGTGTCGGTCTCGAACTTGGCGATCCCGGCCGAATTGAGCCAGTCGATCAGCCGCTTCACCTCGCCCATCACCTCGGGGCCGATACCGTCGCCGGGAAGCAGCAGCAGTTTGTGGGTCGCCATGGTCGTTCCTCTCAGGTCGAATTCGGCCGGAGTGCTAGAGCGGCGTTGCGCGCTTGGCAAGACACCATTGCCGGGGAGCCGGCTGTGCAAAGCGGATGGAGCCTGCCACACTCCCACAGCCGGAGTACCCTTTGCACGCCCCTGACCGTCCCCCCATCCCGCATCCCGCACGGCTGATCCTGACCTTGTCGCTGGCGGCGACGGTCGGGCTCGGCATCGGCCGCTTTGCCTATGCGCTGGTGCTGCCGGATATGCGGGAGACCCTCGGCTGGTCCTACTCGGCGGCCGGTTTCATGAACACCATCAACGCCGTCGGCTACCTCGTGGGCGCGCTGGTGGCCTCCCGCCTGATCCAGCGTATCGGCTGGGCGGCGGCGATCCGCCTGGGAACCCTGGCTTGCGTCGCCGCGCTCGCCACCTGCGCGCTGACAGGCGATTTCATCGCGCTGAGCCTCGCGCGCCTCGTGCTGGGCTTGGGGGCTGCAGCCGGCTTCGTCGCCGGCGGCGCGCTGGCTGCGACCATCGCGCAGTTGCGCCCGGAGCGGGCCAATTTCCTGCTGAGCCTGTTCTATGCCGGGCCCGGCATCGGCATTCTCGCCTCGGGGCTGATCGCCCCGTTCACGCTGCAATATTTCGGACCGGGCTCGTGGTGGATCGTCTGGTGGGCGCTGACACTGCTGTCCGTCGCGATGACGATTCCGCTGTTCCTGATCCGCATCGAGAGCAGCGTCCGCTTCTCGGAAGGCAGCCACGCGTCGTTCGCGATTCTGCCCGTGCTGATCTATCTCGCCGGCTACTTCCTGTTCGGCGCCGGCTACATCGCCTACATGACCTTCATGATCGCCTATGTGCGCGACGGCGGCGGCGGGGCCGCAGCGCAGGCCGCGTTCTGGAGCCTGATCGGGCTCAGCGCCTTCGTGACGCCCTGGGCCTGGCGCGGCGTGCTGGCGCTCGACCGCGGCGGACTTGCCACCGCCATCATCCTCGGCACCAACGCCCTCGGTGCCGCCCTGCCGATGCTCGGACATTCGCCGGCGTGGCTCGCGGTCTCTGCGGTGGTGTTCGGCGTCGCCTTCTTCGCGGTGGTCGGCTCGACCACCGCCTTCGTCCGCTTCAACTATCCGCCCGAGGTGTGGCCGACCGCGATTGCGGCAATGACGATCTCGTTCGGCGTCGGCCAGACGCTCGGCCCGATCGTGGTCGGTGCGATCACGGATGCGCTGGGGAGCTTGAGTTACGCGTTGAATGTCTCGGCGGCGCTGCTGGCGCTCGGGGCGGTGGCGGCGTTGTGCCAGCGCAAGGTGGGGACGAAGAAATCATCGGTGCCGTAGGGTGGGCAAAGCGAAGCGTGCCCACCAACGCTTTATCCGCCGTGACAATCATGGTGGGCACGGCGCTACGCGCCTTTGCCCACCCTACGGCAGCGGGCCTAGCTGCCGCTAAACGAATTATACCCCTGGTCTTCCCAATAGCCGCCCTTGTAGTCGTTGGTGACCTCCATCGAGACTACGTATTTCGGGTTCTTGAAGCCGAGTTTTGTCGGCACGCGGATCTTCATCGGAAAACCGTAAGCGCGCGGCAAAATCTCGTTCGCGTATTTGAACGTCATCTGGGTCTGCGGATGCAGCGCGCTGCGCATGTCGAGCGGCGAGTTGTAGCCGTCCCTGTCGGCGCACTGGAACCAGACATATTTCGCACGCGTGTCGGCGCCGATCAGCTTGAGGAAGTCGCGTAAAGGCGTGCCGGTCCAGCTACCGATCGCGCTCCAGCCCTCGACGCAGATGAGGCGGGTGATCTGCGTGACCTGAGGAAGTTTGTACAGCTCCGGAAGGCTCCACGATTTCTTGTTGTCGACGAGGCCGCGGACCTCGAGCTTCCAGTCGTTGCCATCGACATCAGGCGCGTCGTCGAGATCGTAATAGGCATTGAACGGGAACGGTTTTGTGATCGCGCTCTCGGGGAAGGTCGGCGCCAGTGCATCGGGATTGAAGATGAAGGCCTGCACCGCGTCGTTGAATTTCGAGACCTGTTTCAGCATCTCCTCGGCCGATGACGAGTCGACGACGTCGCAGCCGGTGAGCAGCGTCAGCGCACCGAAGCTGGCGCCGCCCGCGATGAAGCGGCGGCGGGTGACGTCAGGCATCGCCTTGATGGAGTCCTTGATCAAGAGCCGCTTGTCGACGCCGGGGATCAGGAATGAGCGCTTCGCCATGTTCTCCTCCTCAGCGACCGATGATCATCGCGCGCAGGCTCTTCGGCACCAGCAGCGCGAGCAGGACATGAACGACGAGAAACGCGCAGATCGCGGCCATGCAGAAGAAGTGCACGTAGCGCGCAGTCGGATAATCGCCGAACAGCATCACCAGGTAATAGAGCTGCACCGGCTTCCACATCGCGAGGCCCGACAGCACGATCAGCACGCCGACCACGATGATGCCGGCATAGAGCAGGCGCTGCACGTAGTTGTAGACGGTGAGATCGTCATGGCCGAGCTTGAAGGTCAGCGCCGCCCTGACGTCGTGAAGCACGCCGGACGCCGTGATCGGCAGCAGCTTCTTAGCGAAGCGGCCGGTGGCGAAACCGGTGATGAGATAGGCGAGGCCGTTGATCATCAACAGCCACATCGCCGCAAAATGCCAGAGCAGGCCGCCGGCGAGCCAGCCGCCGAGCGTGTACTCGCGCGGAAAGCTGAAGCCGAACAGCGGTGAGGCGTTGTAGATCTGCCAGCCCGACAGAATCATCAGGATCATGGCGAGGGCGTTGACCCAATGCATGACCCGGACCCAGACCGGCTGGATCACTTTGGCCGGAGTGGCCCTGACCTGCTCTTCGGTGACTGTGAGGCTCGCCATGATGGTTCCGTCCTGAACGTCGTTTGACAGCAATTATACGCCGATGCTTCCGCTTTCGTTACGCCCCGTCCGGCATCAAATCGATACCGGCGGGCTATCACGGTCACAAGAAAGCGAGCCGGGCACCCCCGGCTCGCCGTCTCGAGGCCTCCTGTTCGGGGGATGAAACAGGGGTGGGCGGTTTTACGTCGCCGGCATCAGCACGGTGTCGACCACATGAATGACGCCGTTCGACTGGTTGACGTTGGAGATCGTCACCATCGAGGTGCCGCCCTTGGCATCGACGATCCAGGTCTTGCCGTCCATCTTCTTCACCGTCAGTTCCTCGCCCTCGGCGGTCTTCATCTTCTTGCCGTCGGTGAGGTCGGAGGCCGCGAGCTTGCCGGGCACGACGTGATAGGTGAGGATCTTGGTCAGCGTCGCCTTGTTCTCGGGCTTGACCAGGTTGTCGACGGTGCCGGCCGGCAGCTTGCCGAAGGCGGCATTGGTCGGCGCGAACACGGTGAACGGGCCCTTGCTTTCCAGCGTCGGCACCAGGCCCGCCGCCTTCACCGCCGCGACCAGCGTGGTGTGGTCCTTGGAGTTGACCGCGTTCTGGACGATGTTCTTGGACGGGAACATCGCGGCGCCGCCGACCATGACGGTCTTTTCCTCGGCGCTGACGGGCGCGACGACGGTCGCGGTGATGGCGAGGGCGCTGAAGGCGGCTGCAGCGAGATAGGCAATGCGCTTCGACATGGAGAATCTCCCGATTGAATTGAGACCGGCGATGGCCGGCGTTTGAGTTGGCAACAACGGCGACTGCGACCGTGTGGGCTGATGCAGCAGAGCCGTCGTTAGACCGAACTACGGGAGTGTCTACGGGGCGGTTTCGAACAAAAATTCTTTGTGATGCGTGAAACTATGGGGGAGGGATTTCGTGTGGTCGATCCACCGTCATTGCGAGGAGCCCTTGCGACGAAGCAATCCAGACTGTCTCAGCGGACACATTCCTGGATTGCTTCGCGGAGCCTGTCATCGGGCCGCGCTTTTGCGCGGACCCGGTGGCTCGCAATGACGAACTCGCGGCTGCGCCCCACCTCAATCCCTGCTCTGCGGCGTCTGAATAAAACCGCGGTTATACGTCGGGCTGATCAGCACCTCGTTGATGCAGACGCGCGCCGGCATCGACGCGATAAACGCGATGGTGCGGCCGAGATCTTCGGATTGCAGCATCCTGGCCTGCTCCTCCTCGCTCGGCACCACCGGGCGCAGCTTCAGGATCGGCGTTGCCACCTCGCCCGGCATCAGGCAGCAGGCGCGCAGGCCATTGACGCATTCGTCCATGTTGAAGGAATGGGTCAGCGCCAGCACCGCGTGCTTGGTCGTGGTGTAGGCCGGGCCCGGCATCTTCGAGACGTGGCGGCCGGCCCAGGACGAGACGTTGATGATCGCTCCGTCCTGCTGCTTGCGCATCGTCGGCAGCACCGCGCGCATGCAATAGAGCACGCCGTTGAGATTGATCTGGACGAGCTTATCCCAGCCTTCCAGTTCCATGTCCTGCCAGCTGCGCTTGGGAACATTGATGCCGGCATTGTTCACCAGCAGATCGATCCGACCGTGCCTGGCGACGATCCGATCGGCCGCCTTCTGGGCTTCAGTGGCGTTGGACACGTCGAGCACAATGGCCTCGGCCGTCCCGCCTGCGCCGTTGATCTTCGCAACCACGGCATCGAGGGCTGACTGGCGCCGGCCCGACACCACTACCGTCCAGCCGTCGGCAGCTAATGTCTCAGCTCCGGCCTCGCCGATCCCGCTGCCGCCGCCCGTAACCCAGGCCACGCGTTTCCCGTTTTTGGTCATGCAAACTGTCTCCGTTGCTTCTGCGGGGCGGTTTTTGCTAATCCAGCCCTCGGTTTTGACCGGCCTTCGCCGGCGAGGAATGTTGCATGAACCAAGCTGCCAACGCCAATCTGTTTTCCCGCCTGTTCGACGGCCTGGACGATCCCAAGCGCCTCGCGATCGAGACGCATGACGGCGCCCGTATCAGCTATGGCGATCTGATCGCGCGCGCGGGGCAGATGGCGAATGTGCTGGTCGCACGCGGCGTGAAGCCCGGCGATCGCGTCGCGGTGCAGGTGGAGAAATCGGTCGCCAACATCGTGCTGTATCTGGCCACCGTGCGGGCCGGCGCGGTCTATCTGCCGCTGAACACCGCCTATACGCTGAATGAGCTCGACTACTTCATCGGCGATGCCGAGCCGTCGCTGGTGGTTTGCGATCCCTCCAAGGCGGAAGGCCTCGCCCCGATCGCCGCCAAGGTAAAAGCCAAGGTCGAAACGCTCGGGCCTGACGGCAAGGGCTCGCTGACGGACGCCGCCGACAAGGCAAGCGGCGAATTCGTAACGGTGCCGCGCGCAAGCGACGACCTCGCCGCGATCCTCTACACATCCGGCACCACGGGCCGCTCCAAGGGCGCGATGCTCACCCACGACAATCTGGCGTCGAACTCGCTCAGCCTCGTCGGCTACTGGCGCTTCACCGACAAGGACGTCTTGATCCACGCGCTGCCGATCTACCACACCCACGGCCTGTTCGTTGCGACCAACGTGACGCTGTTCGCGCGCGCGTCGATGATCTTCCTGCCGAAGCTCGATCCGGATTTGATCATCAAGCTGATGGCGCGGGCCACCGTGCTGATGGGCGTTCCGACCTTCTACACACGGCTGCTGCAGAACCCCGCGCTGTCGCGCGAGACCGCGAAGCACATGCGCCTGTTCATCTCGGGCTCGGCCCCGCTGCTGGCGGAGACCCACCGTGAATGGTCGGCGCGCACAGGCCATGCGGTGCTCGAGCGCTATGGCATGACCGAGACCAACATGAACACGTCGAACCCCTATGACGGCGAGCGCGTGCCCGGCGCAGTCGGCTTCCCGCTGCCGGGCGTCTCGTTGCGCGTCACCGACCCCGAGACGGCGAAGGAACTGCCGCGCGAAGAAATCGGCATGATCGAGGTGAAGGGCCCGACGTATTCAGGGGTTACTGGCGCATGCCGGAGAAGACCAAGGCCGAATTCCGACCTGACGGCTTCTTCATCACCGGCGATCTCGGCAAGATCGACAGCAAGGGCTACGTCCACATTCTCGGCCGCGGCAAGGACCTCGTGATCTCCGGCGGCTTCAACGTCTATCCGAAGGAAATCGAGAGCGAGATCGACGCCATGCCGGGCGTGGTCGAATCCGCCGTGATCGGCGTGCCCCACGCCGATTTCGGCGAAGGCGTCACGGCCGTCCTCGTCTGCAACAAGGGCGCCGAGGTCAGCGAAGCCTCGGTGCTGAAGGCGCTCGACGGACGGCTGGCCAAATTCAAGATGCCCAAGCGCGTCTTCGTCGTCGACGAGCTGCCGCGCAACACCATGGGCAAGGTGCAGAAGAACATTTTGCGCGAGACGTATAAGGATATCTACGCGAAGAAATAGGCGTGGGCTCGTCGCGACGGTCCTTTCGACTCTGTTCTGAATCGGGAAGAGCTACCCACCACACAACGCGCTGTCATGCCCCGGCTTGCCGCCTTCGCTAAAGCTTCGGCGGCCGAGCACCCTTGTGGCCCCGGCGTAGCCTTGGCGGAGCCGGGACCGGGGCATCCAGTACGCCGCGGCCTCTCGGCTCAATCATTGCGGTCTCTGGAATACTGGATCGCCCGATCGAGTCGGGCGATGACAGCGGAGTGTGTGGCGCGTGCTTCGGCCCAGGCCCATCACTGCCCGCCGACCAGGCTCATCACAAACCTGCTGCCGACAATAAGCAGATAGCACCCGAACGCCACCTCCAGCGTCCGCTTCGACATCGCATGCGCGGCTTTCACGCCGAGCGGTGCGGTGACGAGGCTCATCGGCATCACCAGCACGGCGCCGATCAGGGAGACGTAGCCGAGCGCGAATGGGATTTGCAGGGCCGTGACGGCCGGATAGTTCGCCGCCGCCGGCCAGCCGGCATAGATGTAGCCGAGCGCGCCGGGGATCGAGATCAAGACCGCGAGCGCCGACGAGGTCGCGACCGCCTGATGAATCGGACGGCTGTAGAACGTCATCAGCAGGTTGGAGAACAGGCCGCCGCCGATGCCCATCAGGGTCGAGAGGATGCCGACACAGAAGCCGTAGGCGCGCATCAATGGGCCCTTCGGCAGATCATCGCCGAGCTTCCAGGTCTCGCGCGCGAAGATGAGCCGGACCGCGGCTGACCAGGCGACGGCGACGAACACGATCTTCGAACAGCCGTTCCGGCGCGTAGCGCGCGACCACGCTACCGGCGATGACGCCGATCACGATCGGCAGCCACCACACGCGCAGGATCGCCATGTCGACGGCGCCGCGTTTGTAGTGCGCCTGAAACGAACGGATCGAGGTCGGGATGATCACCGCGAGCGAGGTGCCGACGCAGAGCGGCATGCGCACCTCCAGCGGCACGCCGGCGATGCGAAAGCATTCGTAGAACACCGGCACGAGAATCGCGCCGCCGCCGATGCCGAACACGCCGGCCAAAAATCCCGAGAGCGCGCCGGTTGCGATCAGCAACAGCGCAAGCTCCACGATCTCCTTGATGTCGAGCCCTGCAATCACCTCTGACCTGCCCCGGCGACTGGTCGCTGCGGCGCCGAGATGTCGCTTCGGAACGCCGCGTAGGGAGCATTAGGCGATCTGATTCGCGCGGTCGACACACCGAACCTCGCGGCTGGGGTGGAATGCAGAGTGCGCATATCCGAGGGGGTCGAACGGAAGCGGAATGGGAAGGCCCGTCCGCGTGTGCGGACGATTTTTGCGCGACGACTGGGCCACCTCTGGCCGATTTGGACGGGATGGTCCGTTTAGAGGCGTTCCAATAGCAATTTCAACGCACCTCGGGCCCCTCAGAAGAAATGAATAATAATTCTTTACTTGGTTGGCGGACCGACGCTCTGGTATACCAAGCCACTGATTGGCCTTGTTTCATCAACGCTCTAGAGCTGAACCGTCGTTCGATTTATGGCGATTTGGTGATTGCGCCAGCGAAATCGACTCCGTAAATAGAGCCGACCTTTCCGATCCCCGCGCGCCCTTCTGTTGGGCCGCAATACAACATCAAAGCCCATGACCGCACGGATCGAACGACCGCTCTCACCACACATGCAAGTGTACCGTTGGACGTTGACGATGGCGCTGTCCATCATCCACCGCGCCACCGGTATCGCCCTCTATGTCGGAACCCTGCTGCTGGTCTGGTGGCTGATCGCGGCGGCTTCCGGCCCCGCCGCCTACGCGCACGTCCAGGCCTTCGCCGGCAGCATCATCGGACGGCTGATCGTGTTCGGCTACACTTGGGCGCTGATGCACCATATGCTCAGCGGCATCCGGCATTTCGTCTGGGATCTCGGCTACGGCTTCAAGGCCAATGAGCGGGAAGCGCTGACCTGGGGCGCCCTGATCGGGGGCATCGCGCTGACGGTGCTGATCTGGATCATCGCCTATGCGATCGGAGGTGGACGATGAGCGCAACCGATACGCCGAAGCGCAGCATGCGCACCCCGCTTGGCCGCGTCCGCAATCTCGGCGCCGCGCATTCAGGCACGTCCGATTTCTGGCGCCAGCGCATCACCGGCGTCGCCATGACGCTGCTGATGATCCCGGTGCTGGTGATCATCATGATGCTGCTCGGCCGCAACCAGATCGGCGCTGCGCAGATTCTCAGCTCCATTCCCGTCGCGGTGATCCTGCTCCTCTTCATCTTCGCCAGCGCCTGGCACATGAAAATCGGCATGCAAGTGGTGATCGAGGACTACGTCCATAACGAGAAGCTGAAGCTCATCTCCATCATGCTCAACAACTTCTTCTCGGTCGCCGTGGCGCTCGCCTCGACCTACGCGATCCTGAAACTGTCATCCGGAGTGTAACCCATGGCCACCACAACGAATGGCTCGGGCAACGGCGCTCCCGCCACCAACGGCAAAGCCTATCCGATCGAAGACCACACCTATGACGTCGTCGTGGTCGGCGCCGGCGGCGCGGGCCTGCGCGCCGTGGTCGGCTGCAGCGAAGCCGGCCTCCGCACCGCCTGCATTACAAAAGTGTTCCCGACCCGCTCGCATACGGTTGCAGCGCAGGGCGGCATCTCGGCCGCGCTCGGCAACATGCACCGGGACGACTGGCGCTGGCACATGTACGACACCGTGAAGGGGTCGGACTGGCTCGGCGACCAGGACGCGATCGAATACATGGTGCGTAACGCGCCGGAAGCCGTCTATGAGCTCGAGCATTGGGGCGTGCCGTTCTCGCGCACCGAGGACGGCAAGATCTATCAGCGCCCGTTCGGCGGCATGACCATGGACTTCGGCAAGGGTCAGGCGCAGCGCACCTGCGCGGCCGCCGACCGTACCGGTCACGCGATGCTGCACACGATGTACGGCCAGTCGCTGCGCCATGCGGCCGAGTTCTTCATCGAGTTCTTCGCCATCGACCTGATCATGGACGACCAGGGCGCCTGCCGCGGCGTGATTGCGCTCAAGCTCGACGACGGCACGCTGCATCGCTTCCGCGCCCAGACCACGATCCTGGCGACCGGCGGCTATGGCCGCGCCTATGCCTCCTGCACCTCGGCGCACACCTGCACCGGCGACGGCGGCGGCATGGTGCTGCGCGCCGGCCTGCCGCTGCAGGACATGGAGTTCGTGCAGTTCCACCCGACCGGCATCTATGGCGCGGGCTGCCTCGTCACCGAAGGCGCGCGCGGCGAAGGCGGCTATCTCGTCAACTCCGAGGGCGAGCGCTTCATGGAGCGCTATGCGCCGTCGGCGAAGGACCTCGCCTCGCGCGACGTCGTCTCGCGCGCGATGACGATCGAGATCCGCGAGGGCCGCGGCGTCGGCAAGAAGAAGGACCACATCTTCCTGCATCTCGACCACCTCGATCCCGCGGTGCTGGCCGAGCGGCTGCCCGGCATCTCCGAAATCCGCAAAGATCTTCGCCAATGTCGACGTGACGCGGGAGCCGATCCCGATCGTGCCGACCACGCACTACAACATGGGCGGCATTCCCACCGATTATCACGGCGAAGTGCTGACCAAGAAGGACGGCGACGACAATGCTGTGGTCCCCGGCCTGATGGCGCTCGGCGAAGCCGCCTGCGTTTCCGTGCACGGCGCCAACCGCCTTGGCTCCAACTCGCTGATCGACCTCGTCGTGTTCGGCCGCGCTGCGGCGCTGCGCTGCGCCGAGAAGCTGACGCCCAACGCCGAGCAGCCGGAGCTGCCGGCGAACTCGGCCGAGATGGCGCTCGGCCGCCTCGACCATTACCGCTACGCTTCCGGCGGCACGCCGACGGCGAAGCTGCGCGAGGGCATGCAGCACGTGATGCAGAACAACTGCGCGGTGTTCCGCACCGGTGAGGTTTTGAGCGAAGGCCAGAACCTGATCGCGAAGGTCCACAGCGGCATCACCGACATTGCGGTGTCCGACCGCTCGCTGGTGTGGAATTCGGATCTCGTCGAGACGCTCGAATTCGACGATCTTGATCTCGCAGGCGGTGGTGACCATGAACTCGGCCGCCAACCGGACCGAGAGCCGCGGCGCCCATGCGCGCGAGGATTTCTCCGAGCGCGACGACAAGAACTGGATGAAGCACACGCTGGCCTGGCTGGACGATTCCGGCAAGGTCAAGATCGACTACCGCCCGGTTCACGACTACACCATGACCAACGACGTGCAGTACATTCCGCCGAAGGCGCGGGTGTATTGATCGAACAGCGAAGGCCCTATCGAAATGGTTGAATTCGCACTTCCGAAGAACTCCAAGATCAGCGGCGGCAAGACCTGGCCGAAGCCTGCGGGCGCGACCGAGCTCCGCGAGTTCAAGGTCTATCGCTGGAATCCGGACGACGGCAAGAATCCGAGCGTCGACACCTATTACGTCGACACCAATGATTGCGGTCCGATGGTGCTGGACGGCCTGATCTGGATCAAGAACCACATCGACCCGTCGCTGACCTTCCGCCGCTCCTGCCGCGAAGGCGTCTGCGGCTCCTGCGCCATGAACATCGATGGCCAGAACACGCTGGCCTGCACCCGCTCGATGCACGACGTGAAGGACGGCGCGGTGAAGATCAATCCGCTGCCGCATCAGCCCGTCGTGAAGGACCTCGTCCCCGACCTCACCAATTTCTACGCGCAGTACGCCTCGGTCGAGCCGTGGCTGAAGACGACCTCGCCGACGCCGCAGAAGGAATGGCGCCAGAGCCACGAGGACCGCGAAAAGCTCGACGGCCTCTACGAATGCATCCTGTGTGCCTGCTGCTCGACCTCCTGCCCGAGCTATTGGTGGAACAGCGAGCGCTATCTCGGCCCCGCCGCGCTGCTGCAGGCCAACCGCTGGGTGTCCGATTCGCGGGATGAAGCGACCGGCGAACGGCTCGACAATCTCAGGACCCCTTCCGCCTCTATCGCTGCCACACCATCATGAACTGCGCCAAGGCCTGCCCGAAGGGCCTCAACCCGGCCGAAGCCATCGCCGAGCTCAAGCTCAAGATGGTCGAGCGCCAGATCTGAGACGGATATTCCCGCCCCGGCCGGGCCGGCCGGGGTATTCTGCGATCGCAGTCAATTTGAGCAGAATTTTCTCCAACCCGCTGCGCGCGCAAGTTTTAGGTCCACAACCAGCGGTTTTCGCATAAGCTGCTTCCTTCCCTGCGCGAGATTCAGTTAAGCTCGCGCCAGGGACCGGAGCGACTGTGCAGAGGGCGCAACGCAACTCGCTGAGGCTGTTGCAGTGGATGATGGCGGCATCCCTGGCGCTGCCGATTGCGCTATTCGTCATTGCGGCCACGATCTCCTACACATCGACGAATGACATTGCCGACCGCGAGATCGAGCGCACCCTCGACGTCGCGCATGAGCATGCGCTGAAGGTGTTCGAGACCATCGATCGCAGCCTTGCCGAGCTCAACGAGGTCGTGCGCAGCCTTTCCGACGATACCATCCGCGCGCGCGAGCCGGCTTTGCACCGTCGCCTGAAGCGGCTGACCGATTCGCTGCCGCAGCTCAAATCGGCCTGGATCTTCGATGCGGACGGAAAAGCGCTGGTCAACAGCCTCGCCTCGCCGCCACCGGCGCTGAGCTTTACGGACCGCGATTACTTCTATTCCCACATCGACCAGAGCATCGGCACGTTCATCGGCATGCCGCTGACGCCACGCCCGCCCTATCAGGGCGCGCGCTTCTTCAGCGTCAGTCGCCGCCGCGATTCCGACGACGGCAACTTCATCGGTGTGATCCAGGCCTCCGTCCTGCCGGAATATTTCGAAAGCTTCTATGCCAGGATCGGCTCCGATCCCGGCAGCTTCTTCGCAATGGGGCGTGCCGACGGCGCCGTGCTCGCGCATTTCCCACGGCTCAACCACGACCTGCGGCTCGACCCGGGCGGCCCGGTTGGCCAGCAGATTGCCGGCCAGCCCGAGCGTGGCCTGATGACCATCGCCTGGCCATCGGACGGGATCGAGCGCCGCATTGGCTACCGGCGCGTTGCCGAATATCCGATCTATGTCAGCGCCGGGCTCGAAACCTCGGCGATCCGGGCACGCTGGTTCGCCACCATGGGCCAGCATCTGGTGTTCGGCATTCCCGCCACCGCGCTGCTGTTCCTGCTGCTCGCCTTCGCATTCCGCCGCACCCAGCATCTTCAGGCCGAGGCCGCAGCGCGGCGCGAAGCCGAGGACGCGCTCAAGCACAGCCAGCGCCTGGAGGCGCTCGGGCAGCTCACCGGCGGCGTCGCGCACGACTTCAACAATCTGCTGACGGTGATCCGCGCCTCGGTCGACCTGCTGAATCGCCCGCAACTGACGGAGGAGCGGCGGCAGCGCTACATCACGGCCATCGCGGACGCAGTCGCACGCGCCGCCAAGCTGACCTCGCAGCTGCTCGCCTTTGCGCGGCGCCAGACCCTGAAGCCAGAGGTGTTCGACGTCGGCCAGCGCATGCAGTCGCTGCACGACATGCTGGCAACGCTGCTCGGGCCCGCCATCGAGATCGTCACACGGCTGCCGGCCGAGCCCTGTCTCGTCAATGCCGATGCCGGCCAGTTCGAGACCGCACTGATCAACATGGCGACCAACGCGCGCGATGCCATGCAGGGCAAGGGCAGGATCATCTTCGAGGTCGAGGCCGCGACGACCATTCCGGACACGCCGGCCCCGGTCTCCGGCAACCATGGCTTCGTCCGCGTCACCGTCAGCGACACCGGGATCGGCATTCCTGCGGCGCGACTCGGCGCATCTTCGAGCCGTTCTTCACCACCAAGCAAGTCGGCCACGGCACCGGTCTCGGTCTGTCCCAGGTGTTCGGCTTCGCTCGGCAATCCGGCGGCGAGGTGACGGTCGCGAGCGAGGTGGGGCAAGGCAGCACCTTCTCGCTCTATCTGCCGCGCGTGCCGCCGGACCTGCGGTCGCAGCGGCTGGCGCCGAACACGGCGCCGGCGGTGGCCGGCAGTGGCATGTCGGTGCTGGTGGTCGAGGACAACATCGAGCTCGCCAATTTTGCCGCCGACGGCCTCACCGAGCTCGGCTACAGCATCACGCTGGTCGACAATGCGACCGATGCACTTGCTGAGCTCATCGTGGACGCCAATCGTTTCGACGTCGTGTTCTCGGACGTGGTGATGCCCGGGATGACCGGGCTCGATCTGGCGCAGGCGGTCCGCGACCGCGGCATCGGCGTGCCGGTGGTGCTGACCACGGGCTACAGCCAGGCCCTGTCGCAGGATGGCGCTGCCGGCTTCGATCTCGTGCAGAAGCCCTATTCGATCGAAGAGCTGTCGCGCATTCTGCACCGGGCCGCACGGCTGCGGCGTGTGCGGGATGGCGCCGCCGAATGATTCGGCTGGGAACCGAAGGGAACCGGTTGATTTCCTTCGCGTTGTCCGCCCATGCACAAGCCCGCGGTGAAGCGCGAACAGGGCGAGAAGCCGCCCATTGGAGAGATCAAAGGCGAGAACGGCGATGAAGTGGCACCGCCGCCGCCTCCCGAGCTGCTCGAACCCGACCCCGAACTATCACCCGAGGAAGCCGAACAGGTCCGCAAAGATTATCTGCTGACGCGCTTCTGGATCAGCGCGCGCGACTTCTGGGGCCGTAACGGCGACCGCCTGGCCTGGCCGCTCTCGATCGGCCTCGGCGTGCTGATCATCCTGACCGTCGGCTTCCAGTACGGCATCAACGTCTGGAATCGCGCCATCTTCGACGCCATCGAGCAGCGCGATGCGACGAGTGTCTTCCATCTCAGCGCAATGTTCTTCCCACTTGCGATCGGCAGCATCGCGCTCGGCGTCGCGCAGGTGTTCGCGCGCATCGAGCATTCAGCGGCGCTGGCGCGCTTGGCTCACGGCAAGCGTGCTGACACGCTGGCTCGCCAACGGCCGCTATTATCAGCTCAACCTCGTCGGCGGCGACCACAATAATCCCGAATACCGCATCGCCGAGGACTTACGCATTGCGACCGACTCGCCGGTCGATTTCCTCGCCGGCGTGACGTCGGCGCTGCTATCGGCCGTGACCTTCATCATCGTGCTCTGGACCATCGGCGGCGCGCTCACCGTCACGCTCGGCGGCTCAAGCATCACCATTCCCGGATTCCTGGTGATCGCCGCGATCCTCTACGCCGCGATCGCGTCCAGCTCGATCGTGGTGATCGGCCGCCGCTTCGTGCAGATCTCCGAAGACAAGAACCAGGCCGAAGCCGATTTCCGCTACACGCTGACGCGCGTGCGCGAGCACGGCGAGAGCATCGCGCTGCTCGGCGGCGAAGAGGAGGAACGCGATGGCATCGACCGCAATTTCACCAGCGTACTTCGGCAATGGGCGCGCCTGGCCGGACAACACATGCGCACGACGCTTGTCTCGCAGGGCTCCAGCCTCGTTGCGCCCGTGGTCCCTCTCCTGCTCTGTGCGCCAAAATTCCTCGACGGCAGCATGACGCTGGGACAGGTGATGCAGGCGGCCTCCGCCTTCACCATCGTGCAGAGCGCGTTCGGCTGGCTGGTCGACAATTATCCGCGGCTTGCCGACTGGAACGCCTGCGCGCGCCGCATCGCCTCGTTGATGATGTCGCTCGACGGCCTCGAGCGCGCCGAGCAGGGCGATGGCCTTGGCCGCATCCAGCGCGGCGAGACCAGCAATGACGCCATGCTGGAGTTGAAAGACCTTTCCGTCACGCTCGACGACGGCACCGCGGTGGTCGGCGAGACCGAAGTGGTGATCGAACCGGGCGAGCGGCTTCTGGTCGCGGGCGAATCCGGCACCGGCAAGAGCACGCTGGTGCGCGCCATCGCCGGCCTCTGGCCGTGGGGCGGCGGCAGCGTCAATTTCCATCCCGACCGGCGGCTGTTCATGCTGCCGCAGCGGCCCTACGTGCCCTCGGGATCGCTGCGCCGCGCGGTCGCCTATCCCGGCGCCGCCGACGACTGGACGATCGAGGAGATCGGCCAGGTCCTGCGCAAGGTCGGTCTCGCTCACCTCAAGGAGAAGATTGAGGAGGAGGCGCCGTGGGACCAGACGCTATCAGGCGGCGAGAAGCAGCGCCTCGCCTTTGCGCGGCTGTTGCTGCACAGCCCCGACATCGTCGTGCTCGACGAGGCCACATCCGCGCTCGACGAGAAGAGCCAGGACAAGATGATGAAGATGGTCACCGACGAGCTGCCGAAGGCGACCATCGTCAGCGTCGCGCATCGCGCCGAGCTCGAGGCCTTCCACAGCCGCAAGATCGTGCTGGAGCGCCGCAAGAGCGGCGCCAAGCTCGTCAGCGACGTCGACCTGATCCCGCGCAAAGGCAAGCGCAAGCTGCTCGGCCGCATCCTGCGCCAGCGCATGGCCTCGCCGAAGAAGGCGGCGTGAGGGCCGTAGCCCGGATGGAGCGCAGCGCAATCCGGGACAGGTCCCCCAGACGCGAGAATCCTGGATTACGCTACGCTCCATCCAGGCTACAACCCGCCGTTGGAGTCCTCATCAAAACCGGCTATGCATGCGCCGCCTGCAACGAGGACCTTCTGGCTTGACCGACAACGCCCCTTCGTCCGCGCCGTTCGGCGCGTTTGCGCCGAATGCGGCGCAGGCCGCGCTCATTCGCCTCGCCCGACAGTCTGGGCTGAAGCGCGGCGCATTCCGGCCCTGGATGTCGCGACTGGTCAACCTGCTGCGCGGCGGTCCGGTCGACGTGCAGTATCAGGGCGCCTCGTTCCGCTTCTATCACCAGGGCAGTGCGACCGAGCGCGGTGCACTGTTCAATCCCGACTACAATCTCGACGAGCTCGATTTCCTGCGTCAGCACACCCCGGCGGGCAGCACGTTCGTCGACGTCGGCGCCAATGTCGGCACGTTTGCGCTGGTGATGGCGCGGCAGGTCGGCACCAAAGGCAAGGTCGTTGCGATCGAACCGCATCCGACGACATTTGCGCGACTCGCGTTCAATCACGCCGCATCGAAAGCGACGCAGGTGCGCCTGGTGCAGGCCGCGGCAGGCGACAGCGACGGCGAGCTGATGATCGAAAGCGGCGGCGGCAATCTCGGTGCTACCCACGTCGTCACCGGCGCCGTGAGCGCCGAGGCCATCAAGGTCCCGTCACTGCGGCTGACGCGCATTCTCGACGAAGCCGGCGTCACGCAAGTCGATTCGCTCAAGATCGACGTCGAGGGTTTTGAGGACCGCGTGCTGATCGGCTTCTTCCGCGACGCGCCGAAATCGCTGTGGCCGCGCGCGGTCGTCATCGAGCACCTGTCACAAAACGAATGGCAGCAGGATTGTATTGCCGACATGCTTGCGCGCGGCTTTGCCATCGCGCGCAAGACGCGGAGCAATACGTTCCTGTCGCGCTGACAGGGAGGAACAGCGGAGGTTGCGATGATTGATCACATGGGTTTCTCCGTCTCCGACTATGAGCGCGCCAAGGCGTTCTACGCCAAGGCGCTGGCGCCGCTCGGCTACAGCCTGATCATGGAAGTGACGGCAGAGCAGACCGGGCACGCCGCGGCCGCAGGCTTTGGCGCCGACGGCAAGCCCGATTTCTGGATCGGCGGCGAAGGCGCGATGAATAAGCCGGTGCACGTCGCCATTCACGCCAAGGACCGCGCCACGGTGGACGCATTCTACAAGGCGGCGATCGCGGCGGGCGGACGCGACAACGGCCCGCCCGGCATCCGCCCGCATTATCATGCGAACTACTACGGAGCGTTCGTGCTCGATCCCGACGGGCACAACATCGAGGCGGTCTGTCACGCACCGGAATAAGCCGCGTTCCACACCACGCGAAAAGGGAACATCGGCACGGCATCATCGTTATCGTCCTCTGGACAATTGATTCACGAAGGTGCCGATGCCGATCGAGCCGCCAGAGATTCCGCCGACAACACCGGGGACTCCGACCGAGCCGCCTCCTGGAATTCCACCGGGCAATCCGCAACCCGACATCACGCCGCCGATGCACGAGCCTGGCGAAACACCGCGGCCGGATGAATTGCCGCCGCACGTTCCCGAAGAGATTCCACGACGCGGACCGAACGGACCGCTCACGCCCAATCCTGCGACGGACGCACCTTCGCCGCGGGATCACACATGAGGCGAGCGATCATATGTGGGGCGATTGCAACCTGCGTCTGAATGCGCAATGAACGTCGTCATAGTGAGGTGATTTGCGTGCAGAAATAAATCGGGCCGCGACTGCTTGGCCCGCCACATTCCGGCCTAACGCGTAGCTGTTCATCCCAACACTTCGTCAAAGAACCTTCCCGGGGAAGTTCACCACCATGACCAACCTTCGTTTCGTGCTGCTTGCAACGACGGCTCTGACCGCGATGCAATTCGCAAGCTCCGCATCGCATGCGCAAAGTGCGCCGCCGCTCGTCGTCGCACAGGCCCAGCCACAAGAGACGGGCCCTGACGGAAAACCGAAGCAGCCGCCGAAGGGACCGCCTGCGGCCGCGCCGCCCGCGCGCCCGGCCACACCGCCGCCTGCGGCTGCACCGCCCCATCCGCCCGCCGCGCCTCCGCCGGCGGCCGCACCGCCGCGCCCGGCAACGCCGCCACCGCCGTCGCCTCCACCTGCGGCCCGTCCGGCTCCGCCGCCACCACCCCCGCCGCCTGCCGCACCGAAGCAGCCTGCACCGCCGCCGGCCGCGGCGCCGCAGCAGCGTGCGCCGACACCGCCTCCTCCGGCACCGCCTGCAGCGCGTCCGTCTCCCACGCCGCCACCACCCCCGCCGCCTGCCGCGAAGCAGCCTTCGCCGCCGCCGGCCGCGGCTCCGCAGCAGCACGCGCCCACGCCACCGCCGCCTGCGGCTCGCCCGACTCCGACGCCGCCGCCACCTGCAGCGGGTCCCGCGGGACGGCCTGCGCCCACGGCGACGCCCCCTGCACCGGCAGCAGCGCCCACGGCTCGCCCGGGCGCACCTGCCCCGGCGACCACACCGACACCGACTCCCGCGCCGACTGCGACCCCGGCGCCCGGCGGCACGCCCGCGGCTCCGCCGCCGGGCCGCCCAGGCGCGCCGCCGCCCGGCGGACGTCCCGGCACGCCTCCGGCTGCAGGATCACCGTCGCCGGCTCCAACGGCCACGCCGGCACCAGGTGGCGGCACGCCGACGCCGCCGCCCGGACGTCCCGGTGCGGCACCGACGCCTGCTCCCGGCGCAACCCCGGGCGCGACGCCGACCCCTGGCCCTCAGGGTGGGACGCCGCCTGCGGGCGCGCCCGCTGCCGGAACTCCGGCTGCGCCGCCCCAGGCCGGCGGCCTCCCGCCTCGGCCTCCGGCTCCAGCCGGCGCAGCAGCACCGACCGTCGTGCCCGGCACGCCGGCCGCAGCGCCGCCGCCGAACCGGGCGCAGTACGCTCCACCCACGGTTGCGCCGGCCTTCCGGGCCGCGCCGACGGTCGCAGCACCCTTGCCGCCACCGCCGCGTCCGCCGCAGCGTGACCTGACGCCGCTCGCGGTTGGTGCAGGCGTGGTGGCCGGCGCGGTGATCGGCGCCACCATCGCCGACCTCCACAACCAGCGGCGCGAGGTCATCGAAGGTGGCCGCACGGTCTACACCGAGCCGGACCGCATCATCATCCGCGATCCGGGTGGGCAGGCCTATGTCCGCGGCAACGATCTCTATCGCTTCCGCTACGGCGCCCGCGACATCCGCACCGACACTGTCGGCGGCGAGACCCGCACTGTCGTGGTCCGTCCCGACGGCAGCGAGGTGATCACTGTGGTCGGTGCAGACGGTTCGCTGCTGCGGCGAATCCGCAGGGACCCCGGCGGGCGCGAGATCGTCATCATCGACAACAGCTACCGCGATCCGCGCGCGGTCGGCGGCTTCTATGTCGACGTGCCGCCGCCGGTCGTGAACATTCCCTATGATCGCTACATCGTCGATGCCGAGGAGGCGTCGCCGGACGTGATCTACGCGACCATGCAGGCACCGCCGGTGCAGCGGATCGAACGGCGTTACTCGCTCGACGAGATCCGCTACAGCCCCAATGTTCGCATGCAGATGCCGAGCATCGACGTCAACACGATCAACTTCGAGACGGGATCGTGGACCATCCCGCCGGACCAGGCGGCCCGGCTGCAGGTGATCGCCGACGGCCTCAACCAGGCGATCCAGCGCAACCCGCGCGAGGTGTTCCTGATCGAGGGACACACCGACGCGGTCGGCAACGACGTCGACAATCTGTCGCTGTCGGACCGCCGTGCGCAGTCTGCGGCCGAATTGCTGACGCAGCAGTTCAACGTACCCGCGGAGAACCTGACGTCGCAGGGTTACGGCGAGCAGTACCTGAAGGAGCAGACGCAGGGGCCGAGCCTGATCAACCGGCGCGTCACCATCCGCCGCATCACGCCGCTGCTCAATGGCGGCCAGGCCTCGCTGCCGCCGCCCCCACCCGGCACCGCGCCGCCGCGCTGAGACGGGACCACAAAGCAAATGGCCGGGAGCGATCCCGGCCATTTTTGTTTCTGTCATTGCGAGGAGCTCTTGCGACGAAGCAATCCAGAATGCCGCCGCGGATGAAGTCTGGATTGCTTCGCGGAGCCTGTCATCGGGCCGCGCTTCGCGCGGACCCGTTGGCTCGCAATGACGAATGAAGCAACCGCCTCCCGGGATAGATCGAAGCCTGGATGGAGCGCAGCGTAATCCGGGGTTCTCGACGAGCGGCAAGATTCCTGGATTTCGCTGCACTCCATCCAGGCTACGAGAATCTCAGCCCTTGTCGCTCTCGAGCCGGAAGATCTGCGAGCCTTCGCTGCCCGAGAGCAGGCCGGTGTCGCTGTAGAGCTTCAGCTTGGTGCGCGTGTCGGCGATGTCGAGATTGCGCATGGTGAGCTGGCCGATGCGGTCGGCTGGCGTGAAGGCGGCGTCCTCGACCTTTTCCATGCTGAGCCGCTCCGGCGCATAGGTGAGGTTGGGGCTTTCCGTGTTGAGGATCGAATAGTCGTTGCCGCGTCGCAGCTCCAGCGTGACCTCGCCGGTGACGGCGCGCGCGACCCAGCGCTGCGCGGTCTCGCGTAGCATCAGGGCCTGCGAGTCGAACCAGCGGCCCTGATACAGCAAACGGCCGAGGCGCATGCCGCTGATGCGGTACTGCTCGATGGTGTCCTCGTTGTGGATGCCGGTGACGAGGCGCTCATAGGCGATGTGCAGCAGCGCCATGCCGGGCGCCTCATAGATGCCGCGGCTCTTCGCTTCGATGATGCGGTTCTCGATCTGATCGCTCATGCCGAGGCCGTGGCGCCCGCCGATCGCATTGGCTTCGAGGAACAGCGCAACGGGATCAGAGAAGGTCTGGCCATTGAGCGCAACCGGCTGGCCTTCCTCGAAACGCACCACGACTTTCTCGGCCTTGACGGCACAGTCGTCGCGCCAGAACGGCACGCCCATGATCGGGTTGACGATCTTGATGCCGCTGTCGAGGCTCTCGAGATCCTTGGCTTCGTGCGTGGCGCCGAGCAGATTGCTGTCGGTCGAATACGCCTTCTCGGCGCTCATCTTGTAGGCGAAGCCTTGAGCCGTCATGAACGCCGACATCTCGGCGCGGCCGCCGAGCTCGTCGATGAACTGCTGGTCGAGCCAGGGCTTGTAGATCTTCAGACCGGGATTGGTGAGCAGGCCGTAGCGGTAGAAGCGCTCGATGTCGTTGCCCTTGAAGGTCGAGCCGTCGCCCCAGATGTTGACGCCGTCTTCCTTCATCGCCGCGACCAGCATCGTGCCGGTGACGGCGCGGCCGAGCGGGGTGGTGTTGAAATAGGTGATGCCGCCGGTGGAGATGTGGAAGGCGCCCGACTGGATCGCGGCGATGCCTTCGTGGACGAGCTGCGTGCGGCAATCGACGAGCCGGGCCTTCTCGGCACCGAATTCCTGCGCCTTGCGCGGGATCTCGTTGTAGTCGGCCTCATCCGGCTGGCCGAGGTTGGCGGTGTAGGCGTAGCAGCGCGCGCCCTTCTGCTTCATCCAGAGCAGCGCCGCGCTGGTGTCGAGCCCGCCCGAAAAAGCGATGCCGACTTTCTCTCCCTTGGGCAGGCTTTTCAGGATCGTGGTCATGGCGCTTCCAATCGGGTCACAAGGGGCTGATGTCAGGGCGAACTCGACCGCGCGAATATCAAATTTCGCACGCCTCGGCACCCATTTAATGGCTCAAATCATGACTCAAATCGACGGCTCGGGACCCGTCTTGCGGCCGAACAGGCGCTGGCGGAGCTGGTAGGCGGGCCAGTTCAGCCGGGTCAGCGCGGCGTCGACCGCCTCGTCCGAAAACCGCGTCCGCGGCCAGCGGTAAATCAGCGCGTAGGCAAACCAGATCACCACGAAACTGACGAGCCCGGCAATCGCCACATCGGTGAAGAAATGTCCGCCGAAGGCCATACGCAGCCCGCTGGTCACAACGCCGAAGATAACCGCTCCGGCATAGGCGAGCGGCCGCCAAGCCGGCGGGGCTAGCGCGGCCGGCGCCAGGGTCCAGAATGCGGTCGCGCCCTCGCCCGAGAAGAACGAGCAGTTGCGCACGCAGCCGCCGCGCGGATCCCACCACGGCACGAACTGCTGGTCGCCGGCAAATTGCGTCACCACCACCGGACGCGGACGTCCCCAATAAGTCTTGAAGGTCAGGTTGGTCAGAATGCCGGCCGACATGGTCAGCGTCACCAGCAGGAAAATGATCGCGCGCCCCGACACCATCAGCGGCCGGTCGGGCCGGACCATTTTGACCACGAGCGCGACGAGTGACGGCAATGCGAAGGCCCAGGCGACCCACATCGCCGCGTCACGCGCGAAGCTGGCCCAGCCGTTCAGCTTGAGCGGGAAGGTCTTGGTCTGGGGATCAAAGAACAGCGAGGCGAGCTTGAGATCGAGCTCGGGATAGAGGCCGAAGACGAGGCCGATCACGAGCCACAGCGCCAGGGCGATGAAGAGTCCAGTCCGGTTCATGGCGCGCGGTTTAGCGGAGTGGGGCGAGGATGAAAACCCCGGAGTCGGCGCCGCAAGCGAGCACGATTTTGTCCGAGCGCTATGCCTCCACGGTGTCGTCCCGGCGAAGGCCGGGACCCATAACCACAGGGAGAAGTTTGGCGAAGACTCGTCGCCCGGTACCGCTACCGAGCCTCCATGGATGGACCTCGCGGTATGGGTCCCGGCCTACGCCCTAGGGCATGCACATATCTGGTGCGGCGGATTCGACTCGGATCGGCCTGGGAGGATTCCAGAATCAGAGTTCTGTGTGATTCGTATTGCGGCACTCCATGATTTGGACGGGGTGCCGCGATGTTGTCACGGATTGACTGGACGCTGGGCCGGTTCGGGGATCGTCGTCTCGATAAAGGGGGGCGGCGTTCGTCGAACGCATGGTTGTGGGCAAAACTGTCTGCCTTCGGCAGCTCTCCAGGGGGAACCGCGCGCTGGAAGTGCGGTTCAACCGCTTTCTTGGCCATGACAAGGTGACGGTGGAGCGGATCATCGAAAGCTGGAGCGAAAGCACGGTCGCTGCGGTAGAGGGCCGCCACGTGCTGGCCATCCAGGACACCAGCGAGATCCACTTCAACACCACACCGCAACGCCGGCGCGGGCTCGGAGAAATCGGCAAAGGCAATAACCACGGCGTGCTGCTGCATCCGCTGCTGGCTGTGGATGCCGATGACGGCAACTGTCTTGGACTTTTGAGCGGGCAGATATGGACGCGCACAGGTCGCCGCACGACCTCGCACGACGATCGGGAGTTATCGGACAAGGAATCGCAGCGCTGGATATCCACTGCCATGGCGGCCAAGCCGCTCCTCACCAAGGCCACAGCGGTGACGGTGCTGGGTGACCGCGAGAGCGATATTTTTGCCCTTTATGCCAGCTCGGCCGAGCAACACTTCCACGTCATCGCGCGCAGCATGCATGATCGCAAGCTTGCCGACCGCAGCGGCTTGTATGAGGTCAGCGATGCCATGGCCGCGGTGGATCGGCGTGCGATCCAATTGCCTGCGCGCGCCGCGCGGCCCGCCCGCCTGGCTCACCTCGAACTTCGCTTTGGCGCAATCGAGCTCGCCCGCCCACAGAGTAAGTTCCTGCGCCATCTGCCGGAAAGCTTGCCATTGGCGGTGGTCGATGTGCGCGAGATCAATGCCGAAACCGGGGTAGAGCCGCTGCACTGGCGGCTTCTCACCTCTCACGAGGTTACCGGCATCGAGGACGCCTGGCGCATCGTCCAATGGTACAAGCAACGCTGGATCATCGAGCAGTTCTTCCGCATCCTGAAGACACAAGGCTTCAAGCTCGAAGACAGCCAGATCGGAACCGCCGATCGCCTTCTCAAGCTGGTCGCGATTGCCGCTAAGGCGGCCGTCATCACAATCCAACTTCTGCAGGCCCGCAATGGCAGTCGCCAACCCATTCTCGCTGCCTTCGACAACGGCCAAATTAACGTGCTCACCGCCCTCAACCGTCAACTCGAAGCCGGGAGCAAGCGATTAAAGAACCCACATCCGCCCGATAGCCTCGCTTGGGCCGCCTGGATCATTGGTCGCCTCGGCGGCTGGGACGGCTACCCATCGTCCAAGCCGCCGGGCCCGATCACCTTCAAGAACGGCCTCGAATACTTCCACGCCGTCGCAGCAGGATGGAGCCTCAGAGATATGTGCATGCCCTAGGGCCTACGCCGGGACGACACCGAGTGTGCGGCGCTTTCCGTCGCGTCTCAGCAGGGCAACCCATTCGCTACCGCGCACCAGGCCTTGAATTCGACGGCAGCGGCGGGGGCGGCCGGCGCGGGGGCGGCGGATCGCGCCAGGCGCCGGCGTTGCGGCCGGCGATCAACCAGTAGACCACGCCGGCGACGATGCCGGCGCCGGTCATGATCTCCAGATGCCGCCGCACGATGCCCTCGAACTGCAACGTGTCGGCATGAAAGGGAACGAGGCCGAGATAGCAGGCGAGTCCGACGAGGCCGCCGCCGACGGCGTAAGCGAGCGCGCTGCGGATGTAGAGCGCTTCGGTGATCGCGACGATCACCGCCGCCGGCACCAAGGCAAAGCCCGAGACGAAGATGAAGCCGAAGCCGAGCAGGATGTCGATCGTGCCCTGATCGACGGGACCGGCGCCGAGATCGGCGAATTCCGGAAATAGCAGCGCGACGACGACGATCATGCCGCCAACGAAACAGGCGGCGAGGAAGCCGATGAAGATGACGACGAGGCGGCCGATCAGGGACATGCGCGGAAAGCCATCGTGACCGTCATTGCGAGCGAAGCGAAGCAATCCAGAGATGCGTCCGCGGAGACAGTCTGGATTGCTTCGTCGCTACGCTCCTCGCAATGACGAGGATGCGAGAGCGCGAGCATGATCCGCTAGTCCGTCATCGCCATGGCGCGCAGTGCCTGGCGCTCGCGCGCCGAGAGCTTTTCCGTCTCCGACTTGAGCTGGCCGCAGGCGGCGAGAATGTCGCGGCCGCGCGGGGTGCGCACCGGCGAGGAATAGCCGGCATTGAAGATGTATTCGGAGAATTTTTCGATCTGATCCCAATCCGAGCACTCATAGGCCGTGCCGGGCCAAGGATTGAACGGGATCAGATTGATCTTGGCCGGAATGCCCTTGAGCAGCTTCACCAGCAGCTTCGCGTCATCGAGTGAATCGTTGACGCCTTTGAGCATCACATATTCGAAGGTGATGCGGCGCGCGTTCGAGGCACCGGGATAATCGCGGCAGGCCTGCAGCAGCTCCTTGATCGGATATTTGCGGTTGAGCGGCACGAGCTCGTTGCGCAGCTCGTCGCGCACCGCGTGCAGCGAGATCGCCAGCATGACGCCGATCTCCTCGCCGGCGCGCACGATGTTCGGCACCACGCCCGAGGTCGACAGCGTGATGCGGCGGCGGGAGATGCCGATGCCTTCATTGTCGCCGACGATCAGCAGCGCATCGCGCACCGCGTCGAAATTGTAGAGCGGCTCGCCCATGCCCATCATCACGATGTTGGTGACGCGGCGCGTGCCGTCCTCGCGATCGGCCCAATCATTCAGGCGATCCCGCGCGACCATCACCTGTCCCACGATCTCGCCGGCGGTGAGGTTGCGCACGAGGCGCTGCGTGCCGGTGTGGCAGAAGGCGCAGTTCAGGGTGCAGCCGACCTGCGAGGAGACGCAGAGCGTGCCGCGATCGGTCTCTGGGATGTAAACGCACTCGACCTCGTGCGCCTTCTCGACATTGTCGCCGCTCGGCAGCCGCAGCAGCCATTTGCGGGTGCCGTCATTGGAGATCTGTTCGGCCACGACCTCGGGGCGGTCGACGGTGAAATGCTGCGCGAGCTCGGCGCGAATGCCTTTCGAGATCGAGGTCATCTCGTCAAAGCTCTGGGCGCCGCGAAAATAGAGCCAGTGCCACAGCTGCTGCACGCGCATCTTGCGCTGTGCCGGCGCGACGCCGATCTCGCCGAGGCGATCGGCAAGCTCGGTGCGCGACAGGCCGATCAGCGACGGTTTTGCCGGCGGCACATAGGTTTCGAGCGGAGTCTTCTCCACCAATGTTGCGTTGTGCGGCTCGGTCATCGGTTGCCTGAGATTGCTGCTGTCTCGTCATGGCCGGGCTTGTCCCGGGCATCCACGTCTTTTCCCGCCCGGAGCCAGCGCGTGGATGGCCGGGACAAGCCCGGCCATGGCGGCAGCACCTTTGGGATAACCCCTATATAGCAACCGGAACAGCCGATTGCGACCTTATCGCCCGCAGCCTTTACGCCGCCGGCTTACCGCCTGCAGTCCTGGGCGATCTTATCGAGCGCCTGGGCGAGGCCCTTCAGCGAAAACGTGTCGGTCGTCTCGGTGCCCTTGGCCGAGACGCCCTTGACCACGAGATCGGCGGATTTGCGCATGGCTTCGACCATCCGCTCCTCCTCGGCCGCGTTCTTGATCCAGAGGCCGTCGCCCTGCGTATACATGGCGAAAGCAGCGCCGCCGACCTCGACCGTCGATTCCGAGCCCGGTTTCAGCGCATAGCCGATCATGACCGAGACTTCGTTATTGACCTTCTCCGCCGGCCGGGTCGACACGAACGCATAGGCGGGATCGCGCGGCCGGTTCGGCGGATTGGTCTTCGACGACGAGGGCTTGGCCAGCGCGAAGCAGACCTTCTTGCCGTTGGGCGTCGCCGAATAGGCGCCCCAGGTGCCGAACTGGCCGATCAGGGTCGGCTCCGCGCCGCCCGCAACCGCCGCGGTCGGGGCGGCCGGTTTGCTCTCGGGCTTTGCAGCCGTCTTTGCGTGGGTGTTGGCGGTCGTACTGGCCGCCGGCGCGGCCGGCTTCGGTGTCGCCTTCGGCGCCGGTTGCGCCGTCTGCGCCCGCGCAAGATCGGCGATCCCGCACGTCATCATGCCGATCATCAAAACGAAAGATAGCACCCGCCACATGCTGGAGTGGTTCCCTCAATATTGTGACTGGAAGATGGCCCGGCCGCGTTTTGTCCCCGGGCAGGGATAACCGGGAAAGTCCAATTTGGGAAGGCAGTTAGCGGGTTTGTCAGCACTAGGCCCTGGATCGCGCGGCGCGCTGCGCAGCCCATTGCGCCTCGCTCCAGCCGAGCAGATCCTCGGCGCCGGAACTGCGCAAATGCGCGCCGCCGTCGATCACCACCATCTCGCCATTGATATAGCCGGCACGGTCCGAGACCAGGAAGCTGGCGAGATCGGCAAGTTCGCCGTGCTCGCCGGTGCGGCCGAGGGGGTTGCGCGCGGTCCAGCCTTCGTCGGGGCCCTCGGGGCGGAGCTGCCCCGATGCGCCGGCGGTCGGGAACGGTCCGGGCGCGATGGCGACGGTGCGGATGCCCTTCGGGCCCCATTCCACGGCGAGACTTTTGGTCATCGCCAGCACCGCCGACTTCGCCATCGCCGACGGCACGGTGAAGGCGCGGCCGGTGATGGTGGAGGTCGAGAGGATCGAGAGCACGACGCCGCCATGCTTGCTCTCGATCCAGCGCCTGCCGGCGGCGAGCGTGCAATACATCGCGCCGTGCAGCGTGGGCGCGAGGATCGCGTCCGCCGCGCGGAAGGAGAGATGCTCGCTCTGCGCGATGAAGGTCGCGGCGGCGTTGTTGACGAGGATATCGAGCGGCGCCTCGCGCCAGATGGTGTCCATCATATTGTCGACGGCGGCACCCTCGCGGATATCGCAGGCGATGGTCGTAACCTTGCCGCCGGTCTGTGCGCGCATCTCACTCGCCGTCGCCTCGAGCCGATCGAGCTTGCGACCGCAAATCACGAGCTCGGCGCCGAGCGCGAGGAAGCGACGGCCCATCGCAGCGCCGAGGCCCGAGCCGCCGCCGGTGACGAGGATGCGCTTGTTCTTGAGCAGGCTTGTTTCAAACATCGTTTGAATCCTCTTTCCTTCTCGCTCCGTCATTGCGAGCGCCGCGAAACAATCCAGACTATTTCCGCCGCACGGACTCTGGATTGCTTCGCTGCGCTCGCAATGACGTGAGGATAGGCCGGCGCGTCGCTTTGGCAAAGAATCCGGATTGTCGCCCGCGCCCAAATCCGGCAAAACCGGGCCAATTATAATTCCACTCGAAACGCCCCAGGTGCCGCCATGAAAGCCATCCTCTGCTCGCAATATTGCCAGCCCGACGATCTCGTTCTGGCTGACGTGCCGGATCCGGTGGCAGGGCCCGGCGAAGCCGTGATCGCGATCAAGGCGGCGGCGCTGAACTTCTTCGATATCCTGATGATCCAGGGCAAGTATCAGATCAAGCCGCCGTTCCCGTTCTCGCCGGCCGCCGAGGTCGCCGGCGTGATCGAGAGCATCGGCGCTGGCGTCACTGACCTGAAGGTTGGCGATCGCGTCGTCGCCTCCTGCGGCCACAACGGCGCACGCGAGAAGATCGCACTGCCGGCGGCATCGATCGTGAAGATCCCCGACAATCTCGACTATGATCGCGCGGCCGGCATCATCATCATCTACGGCACTGCGCTGCATGCGCTGGAGGATCGCGCGAGCCCGAAGCCGGGCGAGACGCTCGCGGTGCTGGGCGCAGCCGGCGGCACCGGCCTTGCTGCCTGCGAGCTCGGCAAGCTGATGGGCCTGAAGGTGATCGCCTGCGCTTCGTCGGACGAGAAGCTCGAATTCGCCAGGGCGCACGGCGCAGAGCTGACGCTCAACTACGCCAAGGAAGATTTGAAGGAAGGCTTGCGCAAGCTCACCGATGGCAAAGGCGTCGACATCATCTTCGATCCCGTGGGCGGCGCCTATGCCGAGCAGGCGCTGCGCTCGATCGCCTGGGAAGGCCGCTTCCTCGTGATCGGCTTTGCCGCCGGCGACATTCCGAAGATGCCGCTGAACCTCGCACTGCTGAAGGGTTGCGACATCCGCGGCGTGTTCTGGGGCGCCTGGACCCGGCTCAACCCGGCCAAGAACCGTGCCAATCTGGAGAAGCTCGTGAAGTGGACGGCGGAAGGCAAGATCTCATCGCATGTCGACCGTACCTTCCCGCTGGCCCAGACCGCGGACGCGTTGAAGGTGCTCGCAGGGCGTCAGGCGATGGGGAAGGTGATTCTGCATCCGTGATGACCGTGTCATCACGAGGCTGTTTCAACACACTCAACCGTCCTCGCCCGGCTTGAGCCGGGCGATCCAGCACTCCGAGACGATTGCGATTGATCGACAGGCCGCAGCGTACTGGATGCAACGGTCACGCTTGGGCATGACAGCTGAGTTGATGGCACTCCGCTCGCACACCGCCACTTGGTAAGGTCTCCTCAACCACCGCTGGCAAAATTGCGGTGCATTCCGCAACCTCGCCCGAATCAAACCCAAATTTTTCCCGATTCGCCCCAATCGCCGTCGCTTTTTGGACTGATTCAAACTGCGATTTACCGGTTCCAGTTTGCTGGGCGCTCCTGGACAACAACAAAAAAACTGAAACCGGTATGCCCCGCGTCGTGTCAGTCTTGGGGAGCATCACCATGGAGACGACGGCCTTTCGTCCGTCCAGGGAATCGAGGGCATTCGATTCCGATCAAGCCGCATCACATCCGTCCACCGCGTCCTACATCCGTGCGCGCGCCGCACGGCTCGATCTGTCACCGGACGATCCAATACCACTGTTCCTGTCCGATCCGCTCGGTGCCCCGGACCCGGACGAATATACCCCGCTGGAATTGCGTCCCCGGGTCAGAATTGTCCCGCGTGTTCTTGCGGGCGTTCTGGCAACGGCTCTCGTGACATCCACCCTGGCAATTCTGGCTGCGCTGTTTCAGTCCGATCTTCGCGGCATCTTCGATGCCGGTGGCTCAGTGGGTGTCGCGCTGGAGCAGGTGGTGGCCTCGGCCAACGCGCTGGCCGTACCCCAGAGCCCGCGCAACGATCCGGCGCACGTGACCGACGCAAGGCTGGCGAGCGCTGACGCGCAGGATCTCCCTGCACCGTCAACGCCGAGCCGCGAAGCGATCGCGACCGCCTATCAGACCGCGCTGCAAGCCCAGACGCCTGTGCCTCAGCCCGCGCCGGTGGCGCCGCCGCCTGCGCCTCCTCTGCCCGCCAAGACGCTCGACGCCGACACGCTGGCCGGGCTGATGACGCGCGCGAAGAGCCTGTTGGGGGTTGGCGACATTTCTGCAGCCCGCCTGCTGCTCGAACGCGCGGCCAATGCACAGGATGCCACGGCGGCGTTCCTGCTGGCGCAAACCTATGACCCGGCCGTGCTGGGCACCAGCGACGCGCGGCGCATCGCCGCCGACGCGACCGCCGCGCGCGAGTGGTACCAGAAGGCCGCGGCACTCGGATCGACGGAGGCGCGGCAGCGCCTTGTCCAGCTTCAGAACTAGTAATTTAATTTTTAGAGGACATCATGCGTAACGCTTTGGGAATGGCGCTTGCCGCCATCATGACGATCTGTGCCTTTGCGGCACGCGCCGACCAGACTGAGTACGATCCGGCCAAGGTCTCGGACGGCCTGAAGGCCATCTTCCAGTTCGGCTCGACCTCGACCAAGCAGGCGTTGAACGCCAACACGGTCACGCTGATCACCGGCACGATCGGCGGCACCTATGTGCAATTCGGCGCCGACCTCGCTTCCGTGCTCGACGACGGCAACAAGATCCGCGTGCTGCCGATCGTCGGCCGCGGCTCGGTGCAGAGCGTCGCCGACATCCTGTTCCTGCAAGGTGTCGATCTCGGCATCGTGCGCGCCGACACGCTCGACTATCTCGAGCGCAAGGGTTTTGCCAAGGACATCAAGAAGCAGTTCACCTACGTCACGAAGCTCTACAATGAGGAGATGCAGGTAATCGCGCCGAGATCGGTCGCGACGCTCAAAGACCTCGAAGGCAAGACGGTGAGCGTGGACCTGCCGAACGGCGGTACCTTCGTCACGGCGCTCACCGTGTTCGAGCGGCTCGGGATCAAGGCGAAATTCGTCTATGTCGAGCAGCGCATCGCGATGGAGAAGCTGAAGGCCGGCGAGATCGACGCCGTCATCGTGGTCGGCGGCAAGCCGTACAAGTCGGTCTCGACCTTCGGCAATGACGGCCGCTTCCATCTCGCGAAGGTCGACTATGCAAAGCCGCTCCAGAGCGACTATCTGCCGGCAACGCTGACCGCCAAGGACTATCCGAACCTGATCAAGGAGGGCGACAGCGTGGACACCATTGCAGTTCCTGCGGTGCTTGCAGCGTATAATTGGGCGCCCAACACCGAGCGCTATCGCAAGCTTGCGTTGTTCGTGGACGCGTTCTTCACGAAATTTCCGACGCTGCAGAACCCGCCCTTCCATCCCAAGTGGAAGGAGGTCTCGCTCGCGGCGCCGCTGTCGGGCTGGAACAGATTGCCGGTGGCGCAGCAATGGCTCGACAAGCACGGCGTCGAACCGGTGACGCGCCAGCGCTTCGAAGCGTTTCTGAAGCAGAGTCCGGCGGCCGCGCAGGTATCCGATGCGGACAAGGAAGCGCTGTTCAAGCAATTCCAGGCATGGGACGCGGCGAACGCGCGGGCGCAGGCGGGGGTCGAGAAGAAGTAAAGGACGCGTCTCGTCTCCGCACATTCGCTGTCATCGCCCGGCTTGACCGGGCGATCCAGTACTCCGAAACAGCAGTGATTGAACCTAAAGGCCGCGGCGTACTGGATTCCCCGCCTGCCGCCTTCGCTAAAGCTTCGGCGCCCCTGGACCTCAACCCCGGCGAAGCCTTGGCGTAGCCGGGTCGCGGGGAATGACAGCGGAATGCATGGCGAAAGCTATTGCGCCACCTCTACTTCCGCCTCCGCCTCATCACCCCCGCGCCTCAGTGCGGCACGGGCGGCGTCGCGGTGCTCGTTCGTGATGTGGCCGGCGACCATGCGGATGGCGGTGGCGAGCACGGCGGCGTCATCGGCGAAACCGAGGATCGGCATCACATCAGCGACGAAGTCAAACGGCAGAATGAAATAGGCGATCGCCCCGAGCAGCGAGGCCTGAACATGGCGCGGCGTCTGCCGATCGAACGCGCAGTAATAGGCGGCAAGCAGGTCTTCGGCGAACGGCAGTTGCGCGGCGACGCGCTTCAGCTTGCGCCAGAAGCGGCGGCGAACGCCCTCCCGGTCTTGCGCGAGCCGATCGGCGGGCTCGAAGCCGACGCTGTGTTCGGCAGCCATGCTCGAAAACTCCCCGTTCAGGCGGAGCGGCGGATCGCCACATCACCTGCTGATCACAAGATGGGGATGAGGCTGCGGCCTGCAAGACGTCAGCCAAGTGTCAGCTAGCTGTCAGCCGGCGATGGCATTCATCGCCTTGGCCAGCTCGATATCGCGCGCGGTGACGCCGCCGGCGTCATGGGTCGACAGCACCACCTCCACCGTCTTGTAGACGTTGCGCCATTCGGGATGGTGATCCATCTTCTCGGCGACCAGCGCCGCGCGGGTCATGAAGCCGAAGGCCTGGTTGAAATCCTTGAAGACAAAGGTCTTCCCGATGGCGTCGCGGCCGGAAATCTCGCCCCAGCCCGTTATTCCGCCGAGCGCCTGCTTGCGCGCCTCCGTCGATAGCCGCTCTGCCATGATCGCCTCCGTCATTCAGGGGAACTTTACCCTAACACCGTGCCGGCGGCCCGGTTCATGGGAGATTTCGTCGATCCGCTAACCATGACGGAGATGTAACCCCTCCGGACAAGAAATTTGCTACAATTGCCGGCGTAAATCGCCGGCCAAGATGAAACTGAGCCTGAAGCGCCTGTTTGGGAGATCGATGACCGGGGGATTGAACCTGGCCGAAACGCCCTCTCCGCCTTCGCCGCGATCCGCGGCGCGGAAGACCGCGCTCGTGTCTCTGGCGCTCGTGCTTGCGATCGTCGGTGCGCTCGCAGGCGGCTATTACTTCGCGATGCGGCCGGTGACGCTGAAGATCGCGGTTGGTCCCGCCAACAGCGATGACGTCAAGGTCGTGCAGGCGCTGACCCAGGCTTTCACGCAGAACAAGAGCCAGGTGCGGCTACGCCCGATCCAGACCGACGGCGCCACCGCCAGCGCCAATGCCCTCGCGGAAGGCAAGGTCGATCTTGCCATCGTGCGCGGCGACCTCGATGTGCCGAAGAACGCACAGGCGGTCGCGACGCTGCGCAAGAACGTCGTGGTGCTGTGGTCCGTCCCGGGCAAGGGCAAGAAGAAGGGCGCGAAGATCACCAAGATCGCACAGCTCGCCGGCCATCGCATCGGCGTCATCGGCCGCACCCAGGCCAATGTCAACCTGCTCAAGGTGATCCTCCAGCAATATGGCGTCGATCCCGCCAAGGTCGAGATCGTGCAATTCCCGGCCAACGAGGTTGCCGAGGCGATCAAGGCGCAGAAGGCCGACATCTATCTCGCGGCCGGTCCCGTCAACAGCAAGATCACGGGGGACGCGATCGCGGCATCGGTCAGGGAGGGCGGCACGCCGACCTTCCTCGCCATCGATTCCGCCGACGCGATCGCGCAGAACCATCCGGTCTACGAATCCTCGAAGATTCCCGCAGGCACTTACGGCGGCTCACCCGATCGTCCGGACGAAGAGGTCAAGACGATCAGCTTCGCGCACCACATCGTGGCGCGCAAAGGTGTGTCAGAAACCACCATCGCGGCGTTCACGCGCCAGCTCTTCGCCGTGCGCCAGCAACTGGTGGCGGAATTCCCGCTGGCAGCGAAGATCGAGACGCCCGACACCGACAAGGATGCGGTGATCCCCGTGCATCCCGGCGCCGCCGCCTTCGTCGACGGCGAGGAAAAAACCTTTCTCGACAAATACAGCGATTACATCTGGTGGAGCCTGATGGCGCTCTCCGCCATGGGCTCGATCGGCGCCTGGTTTGCGGGCTATCTGAAGAAGGACGAGCGCGACAACAACAGCCATCTGCGCGACCGCCTGCTCGACATGATCGCCGCCGCACGCAAGAGCGAGACCACCGAAGAGCTCGATCAGATGCAAACCGAGGCCGACGAGATTTTGCGCGACACGCTGCGCTGCTTCGATCACGGCGCGATCGAGGAGGCTGCGCTCACCGCGTTCAACATCGCACTCGACCAGTTCCACGCCGCCGTTGCCGACCGCAAGGCGGTGCTGTTCAGCCTGCCGCAGAACCTGCAACGCGCGGGCGCGCAGTTCAGAGCCGCCGGCAACGCGTAGCGCCTGCGCGTTATTGCTGCGTCACATTGTCTCAATATACGTTCACCGTCGTTCCGGGGCGCGCAACGCGTGAGCCCGGAATCCATCGCGCCGCATCCGCGACGGGAAATGGATTCGCGCCTGATGGCACGCTCCGGAATGACGAGCCTTCCCGCGACCCCAGCTTCGAAATCATCTCCCCATGAACATCAAATTCTCCCGCCGCCGTTTCCTCACGACCAGCGCCGGCGCGCTTGGCGCGGTCGCGATGCCTTACCTGTCGCGCGCGGCCGACCGACCTGCGGTCACCCACGGCGTGCAATCGGGCGACGTCACCGTCGACGGCGGCGTGGTCTGGGCGCGCACCGACCGACCGGCGCAGATGCTGGTCGAGGTGGCGACGACGGAGTTGTTCAGGGATGCCCGCACGCTGCCGCCGATCGCGGCGCTGCCCGAGAGCGACTTCACCGCAAAAATGCTGATCGAGAACCTGCCGGGCGGACAGGACATCTTTTATCGCGTCCGCTTCCGCGATCTCTCGCACAGCGCGGTCGAGGGCGAGCCGGTGACCGGCCGCTTCCGCACCGCGCCCGCCGACCGCCGCGACGTCAGTTTCGTCTGGGGTGGCGATGTCGCCGGCCAAGGCTGGGGCATCAACCCCGAAGACGGCGGCATGTTCACTTTCGGCGCGATGCGCAAGCACCGTCCGGATTTCTTCCTGCACTCGGGCGATACGATCTACGCCGACAGTCCGATCCAATCCGAGGTGAAGCTCACCGACGGCAAGATCTGGAAGAACGTCACTATCCCCGAAAAGACCAAGGTCGCGGAAACGCTGGACGAGCTCCGCGCCGCGCACAAATACAATCTGACCGACGACAATCTCCGCGCCTTCAATGCCGAGGTACCGATCTTCGTGCAGTGGGATGACCACGAGGTGACCAACAACTGGTCGCTCTCGAAGGAGCTACCGGCGACCTACAAGGAGCGCAACATCGCGCTGCTCGCGGCCCGCGCGGGTCGCGCCTTCCACGAGATGTATCCGATGCGCGAGAGCATCAATGAGCCGGGCCGGGTCTATCGCCAGATCGCTTACGGCCCGCATCTCGACGTGTTCGTGCTCGACGAGCGCAGTTATCGCGGCCCGAACGGCGCCAATCTCGAGACCACTTACGGACCGGCCAGCTACTTCCTCGGACCCGACCAGATCGCCTGGCTCAAGCGCAGTCTTTTGAATTCGCGTGCGACCTGGAAGGTGATCGCCTCCGACATGCCGCTCAGCCTGATCGTATCGGACACACCAAAGGGTGGCTCGGAGGCAATCGCGCAAGGCGACGGTCCGGTGCGCGGCCGCGAGCTCGAGATCGCCGACATCCTGCGCTTCATCAAGATGGCGCCGATCAGCAACACGGTGTGGCTGACCGCGGACGTGCACTACGCCGCCGCGCATTATTACGATCCGAACAAGGCGCAATTCCAGGATTTCGAGCCGTTCTGGGAATTCGTCTCGGGTCCGCTGCACGCGGGCACGTTCGGTCCGAACGCGCTCGACAACACCTTTGGGCCGGAGGTGCGCTTCGTCAAGGCACCGGGCAAGGACAACCAGAATCTGCCGCCGTCAGCCGGCATGCAGTTCTTCGGTCACGTCAAGATCGACGGCGCTTCCGGCCAGATGACGGTGACACTGCGCGACCGCGCCGACGTCGCGCTGTGGTCGATCACGCTCGACCCGAAGTTGGCCTGATGGCTAGAGCAGGATGAATTCGGTTGAGTCGATGCGCGCTCAGGACTCGGTCCAGCTCTCCGTAGGGAGAGGGCACGAAAATGCGCGGCGCACTATTTTGAACGTGATCGTGCTATGCTCTCCCCTGCATGAGCGGGGCTTTCCTTCACACCGTCTTTGACATCGCGGCGTGGCTGGCGGCGACAGCTGCCGTCTACTGGCTGTCGCGACGGCGCCTGGAATTTCCGGCGCAATCCTTCGCGCTGCCCTACATCGCCGCGCTGGTGTTCGGTGCGGGCCTCGGTGCCTATTTGTTCGGGTCAGTCAATCTGTGGCTGTCGGGCCAGAGCGGCATTGCGCGCTCGGTCGAGGGAGCGCTCGCCGGCGGCATCGTGGCGATCGAGCTCTACAAATGGTCCGCGGGCATCGCTGTACGAACCGGCGCCCGTTTTGCCTTGCCGCTGGCGCTCGGGATCGCGGTCGGGCGGCTCGGCTGCTACTTCGCGGGACTCGACGATTTCACTTACGGCACGCCGACGGGGCTGCCCTTCGGGCATGATTTCGGCGATGGCATCCTTCGGCACCCGGTGCAGCTCTATGAGTGCGCCGCCATGGGCGTGTTCGCGCTTCTCTATGTGCTGGCGGTCTTGAACCGAAACGGCTTTGTGGTCACCAATGGTTTCTACCTCGTCCTCATCTATTACGGAGCGCAGCGCTTCCTGTGGGAATTCCTCAAGCCCTATGGCACGCTGATCGGCCCCTTCACGCTGTTTCACCTGCTGTCGCTATCCATTCTGCTCTACGCCGCATTCATGCTGGCGACGGCGCCCAAAGCGAGATCCCTGCATGAACGCGCCGTTGCGTAAGTCGCGTCCCTATATCTTCTGGGGCCAGACTGAGTCTCTCTGCGAGACCTGCCTGGATTTGGTGCCGACCAAGATCCAGATTCTCGGCAACGAGGTCTGGTACGAAAAACGCTGCAAGCAGCACGGCGTCCAGTCGACGCTGGTGTCGACGGACGCGGCCTATTGGCGCCTGTGCAAGGATTTCATCAAGCCCGGCGATCGGCCGCTGCAATTCCAGCAGCGCACGGAATTCGGCTGCCCCTACGATTGCGGCCTGTGCGCCGACCACGAGCAGCATTCCTGCCTGGCGCTGATCGAGATCACAGAGCACTGCAATCTCACCTGCCCGGTGTGCTTCGCCAACTCCTCGCCCGCGCGGACGAAATTCACGCCGCTCGCGACGGTCGAGAAGATGCTGGACGCGCTGGTCGCGAGCGAAGGCGAGCCCGACCTGGTGCAGATTTCCGGCGGCGAGCCGACGCTGCATCCGGATTTCTTCGAAATCCTGGACGCCGTCCGTGCCCGCCCGATCCGCCACGTCATGATCAACACCAACGGCCTGCGCATTGCCCGCGAAAAGGATTTCGTGGCGCGGCTCGCCGAGAACAAGCGCGGGCTGGAGGTCTATCTCCAGTTCGATTCACTGCAGCGCGATGCGCTGATCAATCTGCGCGGCGCGGACCTGCGCAAAATCCGCCAGCAGGCGCTGGAGAATCTCGAGCATTACGGCGTCTCGACCACGCTGGTCGCGACCATCAAGCGCGGCGTCAACGACGCCGAGATCGGCGACATCGTCCGCCATGCGCTCACCTGGAGATGCGTGCGTGGCGTCACGCTGCAGCCGGTGCAAGACGCCGGCCGCAACGAGGATTTCGACAAGAACACCGATCGCATCATGCTGTCGGAGATACGCAAGCGCGTGATTGAGACCGGCGTGTTCGGCGACAAGGACATGATCCCGTTGCCCTGCAACCCTGAGAGCATCTCGATCGGCTATGGCCTCCGCAACGGCGAGAAGGTGCTGCCGCTGACCTCGCTGTTACAGCAGGAGCAGCTCGTCGCCGTGATGCCCAACACGATCAGCCCGGAGAAATATCCGGTGCTGCGGGAGAAATTCGTCGATCTGTTCTCGCTGTCCTCGGGGCCGCTGAACACCAACGAGCGGGTCTGCGAACTCTTGTGCTGCCTGCCGAGCTTCGAGGTGCCGCAAGGGCTCTCTTACGAGAACGTCTTCCGCGTCACCATCGTGCAATTCCTCGACCGTTTCAATTTCTGCGTCGGCAACGTCAAGCGCAGCTGCATCCATTTCGTGACGGAGCAGGGGGCGATCATTCCGTTCGACACCTACAATCTGTTCTACCGCAACGGCGCAATCGGCCGTATCCGCGCCGCGCTCGAAGGGCAGACTTATCGCGAGGCAAGGCAGGGCGAGGAGGCACCACGATGAGCGATACGCCACCACCGGTTCTGCCGCCCGTCCCGACGCCCGTTGAACCACGCAGCGGCTGCCTCACCGCGTTCTTGGTGATTTCGGGGGTGATCCTGCTGCTTCCGGGTCTCTGCGCCCTGCTCTTCGGCGGAGCTTCGGTGATCGACGGGGGCAAGATCGACTCGGACATCGCGCCGCTGGTCTTCCTGGGACTGGTCGTCGGCATCGGAGGCGTCGTCCTGATCTGGGCGGCCATCAAGGGGCGAAAGGCTCCCGCCCATCCCGGAACCCAGCCCTAACCCCCGGAGATTCCCGGACAAAATTCAGTCAACCAACGGCCAAAGAACACATTGTTTTTTGGCGTTTTTTGCATATATTGCGCCGCAACGCGTAGGGCGCCCGGTCTGATATGGCCGGGCTTCCTTTTTGGGCGGCGAGCGCCCGTTTCCAGTCTTCCAGCGTTGTTTCGAGAAGAGGTCCCGGTCCGACCGGCGAGATCGCGCTTAACCCATTGTTCGAACGCAAAGAAGCTCACTCATGAACCTCCGCAACGTCGCCATCATCGCCCACGTCGACCACGGCAAGACGACCCTGGTCGACCGCCTCCTGCAGCAGTCCGGCACGTTCCGCGAGAACCAGAAAGTGACCGAGCGCGCCATGGACTCCAACGATCTGGAGCGCGAGCGCGGCATCACCATCCTGGCCAAGGCGGCCTCGGTGCAGTGGAAGGACACCCGGGTCAACATCGTCGACACCCCCGGCCACGCCGATTTCGGCGGTGAGGTCGAACGCATCCTGAACATGGTGGACGGCGCGCTGGTGCTGGTGGACGCCGCCGAAGGCCCGCTGCCGCAGACCAAGTTCGTGGTCTCCAAGGCGCTCAAGGTCGGCCTGAAGCCGATCGTCGTCATCAACAAGGTCGACCGTCCCGACGCGCGTCCGACCGAAGTCATCAACGAGGTGTTCGACCTGTTCGCGGCGTTAGATGCCAGCGAGGAGCAGCTCGACTTCCCGATCCTCTACGGCTCGGCCAAGCAGGGCTGGATGGCCGAGAGCCCCGAGGGTCCGAAGGACAAGGGCATGGAGCCGCTGTTCGATCTGATCCTGCGCCACGTCGCGCCGCCGAAGGTCGAGGAAGGTCCGTTCAAGATGATCGGCACCATCCTGGAGGCCAACCCCTATCTCGGCCGCATCATCACCGGCCGCATTTCTTCCGGCGTGCTGAAGCCGAACCAGCAGGTCAAGGTGCTCAACGCCGACGGCAAGCTGGTCGAATCCGGGCGCATCACCAAGATCCTGGCGTTCCGTGGCCTGGAGCGTACCCCGCTCGATGAAGCCGAAGCCGGCGACATCGTCGCGATTGCGGGCCTGACCAAGGGCACCGTTGCCGACACATTCTGCGATCCGACCGTGGAAGTGCCGCTGCCGGCACAGCCGATCGATCCGCCGACCGTGTCGATGTCCTTCATCGTCAACAACTCTCCGCTCGCCGGCACCGAAGGCGACAAGGTGACGAGCCGCATGATCCGCGACCGTCTCTTGCGCGAAGCGGAGGGCAATGTCGCGCTGCGCGTCGTCGAAGCCGCCGACAAGGACGCCATGGAAGTGTCGGGCCGCGGCGAATTGCAGCTTGCGATCCTGATCGAGACCATGCGCCGCGAGGGCTTTGAGCTCTCGGTGTCGCGCCCGCGCGTCGTGTTCCAGAAGGATGAAGCGACCGGCGCCACCATGGAGCCGATCGAGGAGGTCGTGATCGACGTCGACGAGGAGCATTCCGGCGTCGTCGTGCAGAAGATGAGCGAGCGCAAGGCTGAGTTGATCGAGATGAAGCCGTCGGGCGGCAACCGCCAGCGCCTGGTGTTCTACGCGCCGACCCGCGGCCTGATCGGCTATCAGGGCGAACTTCTGACCGACACCCGCGGCACCGCGATCATGAACCGCCTGTTCCACGGCTATGCGCCCTACAAGGGCGAGATCCAGGGCCGCCGCAACGGCGTCCTGATCTCCAACGACCAGGGCGACGCCGTGGCCTACGCCATGTTCAAGCTGGAAGACCGCGGCCCGATGATGATCGAGCCGGGCTGGAAGGTCTATCGCGGCATGATCGTCGGCGAGCACACCCGCGACAACGATCTCGAGATCAACGTGCTCAAGGGCAAGCAGCTCACCAACATCCGCACGACGTCCAAGGACGAAGCGGTGCGCCTGACCCCGCCGATCCGCATGACCTTGGAAAAGGCGCTCGCCTATATCGAGGACGACGAGCTCGTCGAGGTCACGCCGAAGTCGATCCGCCTGCGCAAGAAGCACCTCGACCCGAACGAGCGCAAGCGCGCGGAGAAGGCCAAGGAAGCGGTGGCGTAAGGACACCGCAGCCGTAGTGCCGTAGGGTGGGCAAAGCGAAGCGTGCCCACCACTTCTACTGCGACTGGCGAGCGATGGTGGGCACGGCGCTATGCGCCTTTGCCCACCCTACGAAACTGTCATTCTCCGCGAAGGCGGGGGAATCCAGTACGCCGCGGCTTCTCCGCAAATCACTAGCTTCTCTGGAATACTGGATCGCCCGCCTGCGCGGGCGATGACAGCTCGGTTTGTGATGGCTTTAGCGCGTATCACAGACGTGCTAGAGCCCGCCTATGACCCCCCTTCCCTCCTTCGTCGACGTCGCGATCATCGGCGCCGGTGCCGCCGGCCTCGGTGCCGCGCACGCGCTGGCGGGCTCCGGCCTTTCCGTGGTCGTGCTGGAGGCGCGTGACCGGCTCGGTGGCCGCGCCTGGACGGTGCAGGCCTCGCCCGAGGTGATCTTCGACGTCGGCTGCGGCTGGCTGCACTCGGCCGACAAGAACTCCTTCGCTCCGATCGCGAAGCAGCTCGGATTCGAGCTCAACACGGCCCTGCCTCCCTGGCGCGAGCGCGCCTTCGGCAACGCCTTTCCGCAAACCGAGCGCGACGATTTCATGCGCGCGACGGAGGCGTTCTATGAGCGCCTCTGGCAGGCCGCGCAAAAGGGCAAGGACGAACCCGCGAGCCTGAGCCTCGAGCCGGGCAACCGCTGGAATCCGATGATCGACGCGGTCTCGACCTACGTCAATGGCTGCGAATTGAAGGACATGTCGACGCTGGACTGGGACGCCTATGAGGACAGTGACCTCAACTGGCGCGTCCGCCGCGGCTATGGCACGCTGATCGCAGCCTATGGCGCGCCTGTCACGGTGGCCCTGAGCTGCAACGTCACGTTGGTCGATCATTCTGGTCAGCGCATCCGGCTCGAAACATCGCGGGGCACGCTGACCGCGGACAAGGTGATCGTCACCGTCCCGACCAATCTGATCGCCAATGAGACGATTCGCTTTTCACCACCGTTGCCGGCCAAGGTCGATGCCGCCGCCGGCCTGCCGCTCGGCGTCGACGACAAGGTGACGCTGGCGCTCGATGGCGCCGAAGCCTTCCCGACCGAAGGTAATCTGCGCGGCGCCACCATGCGCACCAAGATGGGCACCTACCACATCCGTCCGTTCGGCCAGCCCTGCATCGAAGGCTTCTTCGGTGGCAGCTTTGCGCGCGAGCTGGAAGACGCGGGCGAAGGCGCCATTGCCGCGCAGAGCATCGACGAGATCGCGGGCCTTCTCGGCAACGACATCAGGCGCAAGCTGAGGCCGCTGTATGAATCGCGCTGGGCGCGCGATCCCTTCGCGAGGGGCTCCTATTCGCATGCGCTGCCGGGGCACGCGGGAGATCGTGCTGTGCTCGCGGAGCCAGTGGACGGACGGTTGTTCTTCGCGGGAGAAGCGACGTCGCCGAATTTCTTCACGACGGCGCATGGAGCGCGGGACAGCGGGGAGCGCGCGACTAACGAAGTGCTGGCGGCGCCGGGGAAGCGCTAACTAGGGGTCGTCCCGGCGGAGGCCGGGACCGCATACCGCGTGATCCATCGGTGATCTTCGGTATTTGTACCGCGGGCTGGCACCTTAACTGCCAGTCTTCGCCAAACCTCTTCCTGTGGTTATGGGTCCCGGCCTTCGCCGGGACGACACCGAATGTGCGGTGCCGCCATCCAATTGAACTGACGACTCACTCAATCACCCGCGCCCGCAAATCGGCATCGGGCACGAAGCAGGTGTCATACTTGCCGAAGATGCGATAGCGGTTGCGTGCGACAAGGCTGTAGACGGGGTCCCTTAACAGCCTCGGCACGGCGAACAACGCGCGCACCCAGCCCCAGCCGGGGAGCAGCGACAACACGGTCAGCGCGGCGTCCGACTTCATGAACACCTCGCCGCCGTGGACTACGGCGTTGGTATCGGGATCATCTGGATCGATGCCGAACGTATGCGCGAGCCGGGTCCCGTAGTCCGATTGGATCGGCGTGAAACGGAACCGCCTTGCTTTGTCGCGGGTCGCCACGAAGCGGACCCAGCGCGAGCAGAAGATGCAGACGCCGTCATAAAGGATCACGTCGTCGTCGGGCCATTTGCTCATCAGCGATTATCCAGCGTCAGGAGAGCCACCAGCATCAGCACGATCGCCGGCCCGGTCTTCACCAAAGCACCTAATGGCTCGATCCAGAGATCGGGCGTGAGGATGGCTGCACCCACCATGTAGCCCAGCGAGGCGATGATGCCGGCAGCGAGTCCGATCGCCGCGGTGCGGCGGAAGGCGATCAGCACGCCGATGCTCATATCCATCAGGCTGGTGCCGATGGTGATGGGATCGACCAGCGCTGGCGGAAAGTCATGCGCGGTCAGGATGTCGGCGGCGCCACGATAGGACACGAACAGTGCGATGAAACCAGAGACGAGCCAGAACACAGCAAGGCTTACGAAGATCAGCGCCTTGGCCAGGAACAGCCGCGCGAACCATTTGTCCTGGATACTTGCCGGATGGCGACCGATCGTCTCAGCCAATGTCTTTGGTGCGATGCCCGTGGCTGCGATCCACGCCGAGGGATCGCCGGTCACGCCACGGCGCAGCTCGGCAATGGCGGTGGAACGCAGCGGCGGCATCCAGCCGAGATGACAGGCTAAATCGCCGACTTTGGCGCCGAGATCTAGCAGGGATGACGGCATCGCGATCAGTCGCCAGGTGGCCGTGCCGAACGCGTGGCGAAACTGCTTGATGACGCCGGCCATCGTCACCGGCTCTGCCTGCATCAGGTCCCAGCTCACGGCTTTCACGGAGGCGTCGTCGATATCACGCGCGGCGAGCCAGGCGATGGTGGCGGCGATGTCCTCGACCGCGACGGGCTGGAAGAGCGTCGCCATTTCCTTGTCCGGCAGGTCGAGCGGAAAAGCGGCAAGCGCACGCAGCATGGCGCTGCCGCCATAGGCTGACGGCGCAACCACGAAGCCCGGCCGCAGGATGGCATGGGGAATGCCGGAGGTCGCGATCAAACGTTCGGCGTCGCGTTTGGTCGTTGCGAAGGCGGTGCGATCCGCCTCCACCATCCCGGGGATCGAGATGTGCACCAGACGGATCGCACGGCCGCCAGCGCCAATTGCCTGAAGCAGGCGCGCGACGAAATCACGATGCACGGCATTTGTGTCGCTGCCGGGCCCGTCCTGGAGCACGCCGAGGCAGTTCACGACGACATCGACGGCATGCTCGCTGAGGAGACGCGCCAGCGCAGCCGCATCCAGGATGAGGATCGGCAGCTCGATGTCCAGCGCGCTCATCTGCTGCGCCGGCGACAGGTTGCGTGCCACGCCGACAACGCGAAAGCCACGCGCGCGCAGATCGTCGGTGACGAAGCGGCCGATCAGGCCGGAGGCGCCGAACAGCAAGATGGTTCGCTTACTCATTGCGCCTCTCACTACGGTTTTGCGATCATCAGCCAGAGGATCAGCATCGTCGCGCCGAAGCCGGGGAAACCGAATGCGAACCAGCGACGGAACAGAACGAAATAGCGCTCCGGAAGCGCGTTGCACTGTTCGGCCGCCTTGCGCGCGAGGTCGCGCATCTCGATCTGCATGAAGACGACGGGGACCCAGAACAGGCCTGCGACGGCATACAGCGCGAGCGAAGTCAGCAACCAGCGCTCGGTGAGCGACGTCGCCGAGAGCATCATCAGCAGGCCGCCCGTGACCGGCTGCAGGATCACGGCCGACAGCGTGAAGATCGCATCCGCGATCACGACCACAGCGGCAGTGCGCGCGATGAATGCCACGTCCTGCGTGCGATGCGCCATCAGCATGAAGAAGGCGATGCCGGTTCCAGTGCCGAGGATGACGATGGCGCCGAGCACATGCAGGAATTTGACCGGGAAATACAGCGTCATGGCTTCTTGGTCGCCATTGGCTTGAGCTGGTTCAGCGCACGCGCGAGACCACCGCTTGCGGCTTTGACGCCGGCCTCGGTTTCGATCATCCAATGACCCTCGCTGCCGACGGCCGGCAGGGTGCGGAAGTCGGCTTTGCCGCCAGTGCCGCGAAACGCATCGACCAGGTTTTGCGAAAACGCGGGCGCGAAGTAACTGTCATTGGCCGCAACGAGCCACGTGACGGGAATGCGCGCGGCCTTGCCGAACTCGGCTGCGGCCGCAAGCAGCGTGTGCGGCGCGCAGACCCTGTTCGGCTCGTCATTGGCATGGCCGCCGCGCCCCGGTGCGAATGCAATGATGGCGGAGATCGCCTTCGGATCGGCATTGGCGAGCGCCAGCGCGCCCCAGCCGCCGGCGGAATGGCCGAGCACGATCGCGGCGTCTTTGCGGATAAATTCCTGCTTTCGCAAATAGTCCAGCGCGAGCGAGATTTGGTCGGCCGTTGCGCCGGCCGATCGTGCGTAATCCGCCTCGTCGCAGCCACCCTGGTCTTCGACATAGCGGCCACCGGTCGCGCCATGGCCGAGCCGTTCCGGCACCAGCACGGCAAAGCCGCGCGCGACGAGATACGCCATGAGCGCGCGATATTCCGGCCGCGGCATTTGCGCGCGACGCAAGCCATTCTGCGTCGAGGCGTGGGCGATGACCGCGAGCCGGAACGGGCCGGCACCGAGGGGGCGAAACAGCAGCGCATGCGCGGCCATGCCGGTATCCGGCGATGGCACGCGCCACTCTTGCCGGCGAAACGGTTCGCCCTCCTCTCCCAATGGGCCAAACGTGACCTGAGCGCACAGAGGTGACGCAGCCAGCACGGCCAGCAAAGACAAAAGCGCAGGAGTGACGAGGAGCCGCATGAATTGCCAAAGGAGGCGGACGCGAACAGCGATGGCCACACTAATAGGAACGAATCACTCCGGGCAGACTTTCTGCGCTGCCATTACCATTCATTCATTGCCGCAGCGAGTTTTGCACCGACACATGGCAGGCCACTGCCATTCGAGACGCCGGCGTGTCCTCTTTCGGGACAACGGGCTTGAAATACTGATGCAGAAAGTCCACACGTTAACCGATAATTAACGATAGGTCTTGCCGCCGGCGCGGCGACTTGATTTGATCGCCTCCATGAGCACAACCCTGATCGAGGTCCGGCCGGCCAAAGCCGCAGATGCAACTGCGGTGGCGTCGACCCATGACGAAGCCTGGCGCTCGGCCTATCAGGGCATCATCCCCGGCGCGGAGCTGGAAAAGCTGATCAACCGCCGCGGTCCACAGTGGTGGGACAGCGCGATTCGCAAGGGCAGCCGCGTCAGCGTGCTGGTGTTCGGCGACAAGATCGCGGGCTACGCCAATTACGGCCGCAACCGCGCCCGCAGCCTGCATTTCGACGGCGAGATCTATGAGCTCTATCTGCGGCCGGAATTCCAGGGCCTCGGCTTTGGCCGCCGCCTGTTCGCCGCCGCCCGCCGCGACCTGATGCAGAGCGGCCTGAAGAGCATGGTGGTGTGGGCGCTCTCGGACAACGATCCGGCCACCGAGTTCTACCGTGCCCTGGGCGGCCGCATGGTGGCGCGCTCCTCGGAGCGGTTCGGGCCGAAGTCGCTCGACAAGGTTGCCTTCGCTTGGACCAATTGAGCTGCTGAAACCTGCATCGGCAGCGTTTTCCATCCGTTGATACCGCCCGCCTTTTGCGTCGGTGATCGCCGGATTCATTATTTCACAAAAACGCGATGGATCAGCGGGCCAAGCCCGCGTATGACAGCGCCAAAATCGCTGCCGGGCGCGATTTCACCTCGGCAACAACGGAGCCTTGAATGCGTATCGATGCGGTCTCGATCGGGAAGAACGTACCCCACGACGTCAATGTCATCATCGAAGTCCCCGTGGGCGGCGAACCGATCAAATACGAGATGGACAAGGAGGCCGGCACGCTCGTCGTCGATCGCTTCCTCTACACGCCGATGCGTTACCCCGGGAACTACGGCTTCATCCCGCACACGCTGTCGGATGACGGCGATCCCTGCGACGTCCTGATCATCAACACCCGCGCCATCATTCCCGGTGCCGTCATGAGCGTGCGCCCGGTCGGCGTGCTGTTCATGGAAGACGAAGCCGGCGGCGACGAGAAGATCTTGGCGGTGCCGTCATCGAAGCTGACGCAGCGCTACGACAAGGTGAAGAGCTATTCCGACCTGCCGGACATCACGCTCCAGCAGATCCAGCACTTCTTCGAGCACTACAAGGATCTCGAGAAGGGCAAGTGGGTGAAGATCCTGCGCTGGGGCGGCCCGGAGGACGCGCACAAGCTGATCCTCGAAGGCATGGATCGCGAGAAGAAAAAGAAGGCCTAAGTCTTCGGTATCCCGGACAATAAGGTGTGCTCCCTCGCCCCGTTCTTACGGGGAGAGGGTTGAGGTGAGGGGCTACCTCCACAAAGACGGTCAGAGTTGGACCCGCGGAGAGTCCCCCTCACCCGGAATCCGCGCTTCGCGCGAATTCCGACCTGTCCCCGCAAGCGGGGAGAGGTGAAGAAAAACTACACCGCCGGCTTCGGCAGCCCTGCGATCGCGCAGGCGGCGCGCAGCGTGTTCACCAGCAGGCAGGCGACCGTCATCTGGCCGACGCCGCCCGGCACCGGCGTGATCGCACCGGCAACCCCAATCGCTTCCTGATAGGCGACGTCGCCGACGAGGCGCGCCTTGCCGTCTTCTTTGGGGATGCGGTTGATGCCGACGTCGATCACGGTCGCGCCCGGCTTCAGCCAGTCGCCGCGCACCATCTCCGGCTTGCCGACCGCGGCGTAAACGAGGTCGGCGCGCTTCACGAGGCCGGGCAGGTCGCGCGAGCGCGAATGCGCGATCGTGACCGTTGTGTTCTCGTTCAGCAGCAATTGCACCAGCGGACGGCCGACCAGGTTGGAGCGGCCGATGACGATGGCGTTCATGCCTTCGAGCGAAGCGTGCACGCTTTTGGTCAGGATGATGCAGCCGAGCGGCGTGCAGGGCGACAGCGCCTCAAAACCACCGGCGAGCCGGCCGGCATTGCTCGGATGCAGGCCATCGACATCCTTGGCGGGATCGATGGCGTTGATGACGGCCTCGGTGTTCAGCCCCTTCGGCAGCGGCAGTTGCACCAGAATGCCGTGCACGGCCGGATCGCGGTTGAGCTTTGCGACGAGCGCCAGGAGATCCGCTTGCGAGACGTCGGCGGGCAGCTTGTGCTCGAACGAGGCCATGCCGGCGCCTTGCGTCTGGGTGTGCTTGGAGCGGACATAGACCTCGCTGGCGGGGTCGTTGCCGACCAGCACCACCGCGAGGCCGGGGACCAGATTGTGCTCGCGCTTGACGCGGGCGACCTCCTCGGCGACGCGGCCGCGAAGCTCCGCGGCAATGACTTTTCCATCGATGATTTTGGCGGTCATGTCAGTTCCCTCAGTCTTTCGATTTAGCCGACACGAGCTGGCGCAGGGCTTCTCCGAGCCGCACCGGGTCGCCGTCGACCGCGATCTGCTTCAACCGCGAGGTAGCTCCCGATAGCAATTTTACGCTGGCCTTGGGCACGCCAAGCGATTTCGCCAGCAGGACCAAGACAGCCTTGTTGGCCTCGCCACCATCGGCAATGGCGCGTACCCGCACCTTGAGCACGCTGCGGCCGTCGGAGAGCTGCTCGATCCCGTCGATGTCGTCGCGGCCGCCGCGCGGCGTCACCCGCAGCGCGATGCTGACGCCTGCGGCAGAGATGCGCCAGGGTTCTTTGGCAACCAAGGCGCTCCAGCCCGCTTAGATCACGTTCGGGTAGATGTAGTACAGGATCACCCGCTCGATGAACATGATCAGCAGAATCAGGATGATCGGCGAGATGTCGAGGCCGCCGAGACTGGGCAGGAAATTGCGAATCGGTGCCAGCAGGGGCTCGGTGATCCGGTACAGGAACTCCGCCACCGCCGAGACGAACTGGTTGCGGGTGTTCACCACGTTGAAGGCGATCAGCCAGGACAGGATCGCGGCCGCGATCAGCAGCCAGACGTAGAGATCGAGCACGATGATGACGATGTCGAGAACGGCACGCATGGCTTTTGAGAACTCTGGCTCCGGTCGGGATTGACGGCGTTCGCTTGATATCGGTTCCCCCCGACCCAAACAAGGGAAGTCGGCGCCCGGATGGCCAAAACCGGGTTATACCCGTCCTTGACTTGACCTTGGCGGGGACTTAAATGGCGCCCGGTTGTCGGCCGCGTTCACCAGAGCGGCCAGCAAAGGGGCCATAGCTCAGCTGGGAGAGCGCGTCGTTCGCAATGACGAGGTCGGCGGTTCGATCCCGCCTGGCTCCACCACGCTTCGCCCTTCGGGCTACGCGTGGCGCAGCCGCGCGAAGCCCGAAGGGCGAAGCGTGGTGTCCGGCGAAGCCCGCAGGGCGAAGACGGACGGTTCGAGTCCCCTACCTCCCCGTAAACCTCGGCGGCCGCTTCTCCATAAAACTCGCCACGCCCTCCCGGAAATCGCTGCCGTTCAGCGCCACCATCATCTCGCGGTTGGCCTCGATCGTCGCCTCCGCCAGGGTCTGGAACGGCACCTCGTAAAGCTGCCGCTTGATCACGGCCATCGCGCTCGGTGAGACGAAATCGGCGAGATCGCGCGCATAGGCATAGGTCTCCTCGCGGAGTTTTTCCGGCGAGTAGAGCCGGTTCACCAGCCCGATCCGCAACGCTTCGTCGCTCGACACGCGCCTCGCCGAGAGCAACAGATCCAGCGCATGGGCATGGCCGACGATGCGCGGCAACATCCAGCTGATGCCGTGCTCGGCGATCAGGCCGCGCCGCGCGAAGGCGGTCGTGAACACCGTATTGTCGGCGGCAAAGCGCAGGTCGCAATAGAGCGCGTGGACTAGGCCGATACCGGCGGTCGCGCCGTTGAGCATGGCGATGACGGGCTTTGCGATCGACGGATAGAAGCCGTAGCGCGTCTGCCAATCCGGCCGGCGGTTCATGTCGAACGGCGGCAGGTTCGATGCGCGCCTGACGTCATCGGGATCGAGCCCTTTCAGCGCATCCATGTCGGCGCCGGCGCAGAAGGCGCGGCCCGCGCCGGTGAGCACGATGACGCGGACATTGTCGTCGGCGCTTGAGGCTTCCATCGCGTGACGCACGTCGCGCTCCATCGTCGGCGTCCACGCATTCATGCGGTCCGGGCGATTGAGCGTGATGGTCGCGATCCTGTCGCTCACCTCATAGAGAATGTGTTCATAGGCCATGGCGCTCTCCCTTTGCTTGCCGGCGCAATCTCGCGTGCGCGCGTTGCGAACGAGCCTAGCATATAAAGGGATGAGGCAAGGGCTTGCGCGGAGGCGCGATTCACTCGGCGGCTTGCGCCAGCACCGGCCGGCGCGCCAGCCAGCCATTTATGAAGTGATCGAGCCAGGCGCGCTCCGCGAGGTCGTAGACGGCACGATCCGCGAAATGGTGATGCCGCTGCCGCGCTCCGGGCGCGCTGAAGCCGTCATAGCCGCGCGTGGTCCAGCAATGCATCATCGCGTAGGTCACGTCTGGATGAAACTGCACACCGAAGGCGTTGCCGACTCGGAACGCCTGCACCGGAAAATCATCACCTTCCGCGAGCAGCTCGGCACCGACCGGCAGCTCAAATCCCTCGCGATGCCAATGATAGACCTGCGCAGGCCACTCCGGGCAGAGCGCGTGGCCCGCAGCGGTCGGCCTGATCGGGTAATAGCCGATCTGGGTCAGCGCATCCGCATGCGGCGCGACGCGGGCCCCCAGCTGCATCGCGAGCATCTGCGCGCCGAGGCAGATGCCAAGGAACGGACGCTGCTCACGGAGCGGAATTTCGATCCAGTCGATCTCGCGGCGGATGTAGTCGTCGGAATCATTGGCGCTCATCGGGCCGCCGAAGAACACGGCGCCGGCATGCCGATCGAGCGTCTCGGGCAGGGGATCGCCGAAGCGGGGACGGCGAATGTCGAGGCGATGGCCGAGCGCGCGCAGCGCATTGCCGACGCGGCCGGGCGTCGAGGATTCCTGATGCATGACGATCAGAACCGGCAACCGGGCTTCGGAGGCGGAGGCGGAGGCGGCCGCGCCCGGCGTCCTCCTTCGGAAGGGCACCAATTCTGCGCCACCAAACCTGTCCGTCCGGAACGACATGGCCTCTGCGAGTGCTATCGGTTCAGACCGCCAGCATAGCTAAGCGATGGTTAACATCGTGTGAGTTCGCGCACACACACCCGACTGAAGCAAGCTCCGGGCCACTACGGTGCTTCAAAGTTTTCTCTAGTGCCGGCGCCTCTGAAACCGGCTGGTAGCGGCCAGGATGAAGCCGCGCGGGAAGAAACGCAGCGCCAACGGCACAATCTTGATGCCCAGACCAGGCAGCACTGCCCGTTTGTTGGCCATCAGGCCACGATATGCATCGCGTGCAACTTCGGCGGCGGAGACGTTGAGAACGGCGGTATCATGTTGGGAGCCGACGCCGGCGCGCGCCTGGAATTCGGTGGGCACCGGACCCGGGCAAAGTACGGTGACGCGAACGCCGCGCGGCGCGAGCTCCGCCCGCAAGGCTTCGGTGAACGAAATCACATAGGCCTTGGAGGCGTAGTAGACGGCCATGCCGGGGCCAGGCAGGAAGCCGGCGACCGATCCAACATTGAGAAGACCGCCCTTGTTCCTGATGAGCTGATCGGCAAAGCGCAGCGACAGGTCCGTCAGGGCCCGGACGTTGACATCGACGATGCCGAGCTGCTCAACGCGATCGCGCTCGATCGCATCACCGAACACGCCGAAGCCGGCATTGTTGACGAGATGATCGAGCTCGACGCCTTCGGCGGCAAGTGCTGCCGCGATGGTCTTGCCGGCATCCGCTTGCTCGAGATCGCAGGCGATCACGATCGGCTTCTTGCCGCCGTTGGCGGCAAGCTCGTTCGCGAGCGCCTCCAGCCGATCCGTCCGGCGCGCCGTCAATGCGAGGCGATGCCCATTGGCAGCAAACACACGCGCCAGCTCCGTGCCGATGCCCGCCGAGGCACCGGTGATCAGCGTCACCCGCTCAGTCACGATCGAAAACTCTTGAATTCAAGTTTTTGGCCCCGCAATGGCGGAACGAGAGCACAGGCCGCGCGCGACATGCAAGCTGCGCCGCCAGCATGGCCGCTTGAGCAGAACGACAGGCCGCGCTGAAAAACCGTTGATTTGCAGGCGGATTCAGCGCAGGCGGCGGATAAATTAAAGTTTCGTCATGTGCCCGGGTAGGCCGCGATCAGTCGTGTCGAAAGCCGTCAGCCGCCGACAGCGCTGTCCTTGACTTGGCCGCCGACACGGTCCGCGACGGCGTGCTTCAGGTCGATCCGGTCGCGCTGCGATATCCCGAGCAGGTCGGAGGCGCGCCAGACGACGTTGTCTTCGAATTCGCTGACCTGACCGTCGGCATAGACCAGCTCCCACATCATCTGCACGATGCGTTTGCGACCCTCCTCGTCGAGCGAGCGCATGATGACGCTGGTGAAATGATAGAGATCGACCGCCTCGCCCTCGACCTGGGTGGCGTCGGCGATCAGCCGATCCGCAGTGCCGCGATCGAGCCCAAAATGGCTTTCGATCAGGCTGTGCAGCTTGCGCTGCTCGGCTGGGCTCGGCTGGCCGTCCAGCGAGATCACGTGAATCAGCAGCGCCGTGGCCGCCAGCCGATAGTCGCTGTCGCCAAATGCGCGGTCCTGGTCATGGGGAGTAACAATGTCGGCGATGAATTGGCGCAGGCCGTCGAGCATAAAGTCCTACCGAGATCGATGAAGCCGCGAGAGGCGGCTGTTACCAGCACTATATGAGCAGCAAACTCAACCGGCGCAATGTACGTCAGTTCCGCGCGCTGCATTACGTTTCGGCAATCTGTTGTCGTGATTTGAAGCACCCCTCGGGGTCGTCCCGGCGGAGGCCGGGACCCATAACCACAGGGTGTAGTTCGGTGAAGATTGGTCGTTTTTTGCTGTGTCCATTCGCAACCGAGAGGTCACGCGGTATGGGTCCCGGCCTTCGCCGGGACGACAGTGAATGTCCTCACGGTATCTCATACACCACCATCTTGTCGGCGATGCCGCGCAGCGCGGCCTGCTTCTGGATCGGCTTGATCTCGCGCTGCTGAAGGATTTCAGCAACCGCCGGCACATCAAGCACCGGGCCGGTGATGTGAATTTCCTGCGCGGTCGACAGGCTTTGCACGCGCGAGGCGATGTTGACGGTCTGGCCGAAATAATCCTGGCGCTCGTTCAGCATCACCGCAAGACATGGACCTTCATGGATGCCGATCTTGAGAATGAGATCGTTGGCGCCGCGCCGCTTGTTGAGTTCGTCCATCGCCGCCCGCATCCGCAGGCCCGCGACGATGGCGTGCTCGGGACGGACGAAGGTCGCCATCACGGCATCGCCGATCGTTTTCACCACCGCGCCCTTCTCGGATGAGATGATCTCGAGCAGCGCGTGGAAATGCGCGCGCACGAGATCGAAGGCGGCGAGATCGCCGACCCGCTCATAAAGCGCGGTCGATCCCTTCAGGTCGGTGAACAGGAACGTCAGCGAGGTGATCTGGAGCCGCTGGTCGAGACTGAGATTGTCCGCCTTGAAGACGTCGCGGAAGGTCTGGTTCGACAGCATCCGCTTGGCGGTGAGGAACGGCTTACGCTTGCCGATGAGATGATGAAGCGCCTCGGCCGCGATGAACACCGACGGCAGCACGCGCACACCGGCCTGGTTTTCCAGCGATAGCCGCAGCGGACCCGGCCGCATGGTCGTCGTTCCCGTCGGGGCCTGCACCTTGTTGTACATGATGGCGAGCTGCTGACGGTCCTTGGTCGGCTCGCCCTGGACATCGATGAAATGAGCGGCGTGCGTCACCGGCTCGAAGATGATGACGAAATCGCTCGGCAATTGCAGCGACATCGTCGCCTTCTCGCCGGCCGGCAGCTCCATCGTATCCAGCGTCACCTCGTTGGCCAGCGTCGCAAACAATTCCTTGTTGAAGTCGACGCCGGAGCTCCAGAACACCTGCTTGAAATACTCCCACACCGGAAGCGTATCGGGATCGTGCGCCGCGATGCGCCGGACGCGCGGATTCACGGTGAAAGAGACCTCGACCTGGTCGTCGACGGACGCCTTGTAGCCGCAGGCGCAGAGCGCGCAGTGATAGTCGTCGGGCTTGAGCGCCTTCAGCGTCGAGTGAGCGCCCAGCACGCCGCCGCAGCCCGGACACAGCACGTTCCAGCCGAGATCGAACAGACCGAGCCTGGCCGAATGCAGGAAAGCCGAGATGACGCGCTCTTCGTCGAGGCCGTGATGCCTGGAGAAATCGAGGACATTGACGCGGTTGAGCTCGTGATCCTCGCCGTCCTCGATGAGGCGCGCAATCGCATCGACCACCTTTGCATCGGCGGTCTGCTTCAGAACGGAAAACTGGGCCTGGATGTCGCTCATGGCGGGGCTCTGTCTAAGCTGGATCACGCCATCGGCCAGACGAGGGTCCGTTACCGACGGGTGATGCGGAACATGGGTGAGTGGTCCGGCTGGGTCGTGACGACGCCATGCGGGATCACGGGAACGGTATCGGCAAGCTCGACGCGGAACGCACCGATCAGCCGGGCCAGCGCCAGCACCGATTCGGCTTGCGCAAACGGCGCGCCGATACAGACGCGTGGCCCCGCGCCGAACGGCAGATATGCGAAGCGATCGGGCTCCGCCGACATGAAGCGCTTTGGAATGAACGCGTTCGGCTGATCCCACAGTTTCTCGTGCCGGTGCAAAAGCCACGGCGCGATCATGATGATATCGCCCTTGCCGATCTCGATGCCGGCCGCGTTGTCCTTATCGCGCGCGGCACGCGCGACCAGGAAGGCGGGCGGATAGAGCCGCATCGTCTCCTCGATCACGGCACGGGTGAACTTCTGCCGATCGATGTCGGCGATGCTGTCGAGATGTTCGCCGCGGGTCTCAGTGGCGACCTCCTCCTGCGTGTCAGGATCGAGCGACAGCAGATAGAGCGCCCAGAACAGCGCCGTCGCTGTGGTCTCGTGACCTGCCAGGATCATGGTCGCGACCTCGTCGACGAGCTGTTCGTCGGAAAAGCCCTTGCCCGTTTCAGGATCCCGCGCCTCGTCCATGAGGTCGAACAGGTCGCGCGGTGGCGCGCCGTCCTTCTTGCCGGCCGCGCGCCGTTGGGCGATCAGCATGGCAACGAATTCGGTCCAGCGCTTGCGAAACCGCGCCCGTGCAAAATCCATCGGGCTCGGCCAGGACACGGGCAGCACCATGTCGAGGAAATAAGCTCGTCCCAGCCGTGCGGCATATTCCATGATGAAATTGCGCAAGGTCGCGCCATGCCGGTCCATGCCGAACGAGAACATCGTGCGTCCGGCGATCTCGAGCGTCATGCGCTGCATGACCTCGCGCAGATCGACCGGCTCGCCTACTCGCGTATCGAGCTTTGTGATGGTCTCGTCGAGCACCGCCGTCATGTGCGGGACGAGATTTGCGGTGGCGCGCGGCGTAAAGGCCGGCGCGAGCGTGCGGCGCTGAAACGTCCAGGAATGACCTTCCGCAATCAGGAGGCCGTCACCGAGCACGGGGCGCAGCATGCGGATGCCCGCCGGCGTGCGCGTATAGTTCTCGTAATTGCTGAGCAGGACGTGCCGGATCGCGTCCGGCTGGTTGAGGATGAAACTGTTGCGGAAAAAAAAGCGGCCCGGGAGGACGTCTTCCTCATAGGCACGCTGTCCCCAGGTCGCGATCATGTTCTGGCGGATCACCGCGAGCTTGCCAAAGAACGACATGTCATCCGGCGCACGCGGCGGGGTCGGAGGGATGAGGGGCCGACGCAGGCTTGCGATGTTCATGGCTCGCTCCCGCAGAAGTGACGCAGGTCAATAGCTAGTAAGTCAGCTCGGCGATCGCAATCCTGTTCTCGGCGGCGGGCCAGGCGCGTGCCACAATCCGTTCTTCGCCAAATTGGGCCACGATGTTACGTCCGATCTCGCTCGCCGGAAGCCGCAGGGTTGCTGCCGCATCCGTGGGCACGCCCGGTTTGACGTCGGCCGGCTCCTTGCCGTCGAGCAGCACCACGTCCCGCGGCAGGCCGAAATCGCCGCGCGGCCGCGACATGATCACGACAGCTCCTGCGTCCTTGTCAGCCGGCCCGAGCGGACGCGCGGGACGCAGGTGCACGACGTCGGACGAGCGCGGGAATGACGAGCGGTAGATGTGCGTCGTCGGCGCGTCGGGCGAGACCAGGACGAATTCGAGCGACCAGGCCGGATCGACCTGCGCCGGTCCCCAGCGGCCGTCGGCACCGGTCTTTGCGCTGTGCAGCGCGCCGCCCTTGCGCTCACCGGTATCAGGATCGACGCGGAAGACATCGACGGTTGCGCCCGCCACCGGACGGTTGGTCGATACGCCGCCCGGCGTGCCCGTGACCAAACCGCTCAATTTCACGGTTGGCTCCGGCACAATCGCGATGCGCGTGGGCTCGCGGCCGGCGATGAACTTGTAGATCTCCCGAAAAGCGCGCGGATGAAACGCAACCTCTCGATGATCGAGCGCACCAAGCACGAGGTTGGTGGCGCCCTTCAGCTCCGGCCCTTCGGCGGTAACACCGGTCGGGACGCCGGGCTTTCCGATGAAACGCCCGTCGGCTTGGGCATATTTGTCCAGGCCGTCACTGCGCAAGGTGAGAAAAGCTGTGCCCGGCGTCACCTCGCTCTCGCCCTCGTTCAAGCCGCGCAGGAATGCGCCGCGGCCGTTGAACTCGTTGTTGGGCGTATCGTCGGTCGCAAACACGCCGTGATTGGGCGTGCCGCACAAGATGGCGTGACTGACATCCCCGGCACCGCCATTTTTGATGACGTTGCGGATGGCATAGCCGCCGCGCGAGCTGCCGACCAGCGCCACGCGGGACGCGCCGGTACGGCGCTTCAAGTCAGCGATGGCGGCCGTGAGCTCGCGGCGCTGGTCCTCGGTCGAGGACCGGTTCGCCTGCTCGACCTTGTCGTCGCTCCGCGCCAGCGGATCAGTGAAGTTGATCGCCGCCATGCGATCGCGCGCGACGCCGTTGGATTCCATCCGCCACAAGGTCGTGATCCAGAGCGCGTCGTAGTCGCCATTGCCGTGGACGAACAGGATCGGCGGCAGCTCAGTGCTTGGCGTGGCGGCAGGTGCGGTTTGCGCCATCGCGCCTGCCCGCAAGCTCGCAACTGCGAAAGGCAAGCTGCCTACTGCTTGCAGGATCGTCCGTCGCGACAGCTTCATCTGTTCCCTCCCCCGGCAAATGCCTCTTTGCACCGCTTATACCGACCTAACCACTGGACAGCGAAGGACTTTCGCAGGCATCACTGAATTGGCCGGAATCACCACGACCACTTCTGACACCCGATATGGAAGGGGATATGACCGAGCAGACGAACCGCCAGAGAATTGCCGCCGAGGGCATCACCGCACCCCTGCGGTACACCGTATTCCGGCGCATCTGGCTCGCCAGCCTGCTCTCCAATCTCGGCCTCCTGATCCAGGGCGTCGGTGCCGCCTGGGCGATGACGCAGATGGCGGCCTCGGCCGACAAGGTGGCGCTGGTGCAGACCGCGCTGATGTTGCCGATCATGCTGATTTCGATGCCGGCCGGCGCCATCGCCGACATGTATGACCGCCGCATCGTCACCCTGGTCTCACTGTCGATCGCGCTGACCGGCGCCACCGCGCTCACGATCCTGGCCGGGCTCAAGCTGATCACGCCGGAAACGCTGCTGGCGTTCTGCTTCGTCGTCGGCAGCGGCAATGCATTGTTCGGACCTGCCTGGCAGTCCTCGGTCAGCGAGCAGGTGCCGCCCGATGCGCTGCCGTCCGCGGTGGCGCTGAACGGCATCAGCTACAACATCGCGCGCAGCTTCGGTCCTGCGGTCGGCGGCGTCATCGTCGCCGCGGCCGGCGCAGTCGCCGCGTTTGCCTGCAACGCGGTCCTCTATCTGCCGTTGCTGGTGGTGCTGCTGCTGTGGCGACGCAGTACCGAGCCCTCGCGCCTGCCGCGGGAAAAGCTCAACCGCGCCATGGTCTCCGGCTTCCGCTACATCACCAACTCGCCGCCGATCAAGATCGTGCTGCTGCGCACGCTGGTGATGGGCCTGATCGGCGGCGCCGTGATGGCGCTGATGCCGCTGGTCGCGCGCGACCTCTTGCATGGCGGCGCGCAGACCTACGGCATCATGCTCGGCGCCTTCGGCATGGGCGCGGTGGTCGGCGCGCTCAACATCCATGAATTGCGCAAGCGCATGAGCGGCGAGGCGGCGATCCGCGCCTGCACCATCTCGATGGCGCTCGCGATGGCCGCCCTCGCCTTGAGCACGGAGCCGGTGCTGACCGCGACCGCGCTGGTGCTGGCCGGTGCGGTCTGGATGGCCGCGGTGGCGCTGTTCAATATCGGCGTGCAGCTCTCGGCGCCGCGCTGGGTCGCCGGTCGCTCGCTTGCGGCGTTCCAGGCCTCGATTTCGGGCGGCATCGCGATCGGCGCCTGGGGTTGGGGCCATCTCACCGACTATGCCGGGGTCGAGGTCGCGCTCCTGGTCGCGGCCGGCCTGATGCTGATCTCGCCGCTGCTCGGCATCTGGCTGGCGATGCCGCGCGTCGGCGCGCGCAACGAGGATGCCGAGGTGCTGGCCGATCCCGAGGTGAAGCTGTCGCTGACGGGCCGCAGTGGGCCACTGGTGGTCGAGATCGAATACCGGGTGAGCCAGGAGAATGCCCGCGCCTTCCACAATGTGATGCAGGACGTGCAGCTCTCCAGGCAACGCAATGGTGCCTATGGCTGGTCGATCGCGCGCGACATCGCCGATCCGGAATTATGGACCGAGCGCTATCATTGTCCGACCTGGCTCGACTATCTACGCCAGCGCAACCGCTCGACCCAATCCGAACGCGCGCTGCATCAGCAGGCGATCGATTTCCACATCGGTCCCGAACCAGTGCGGATCAGGCGCATGCTTGAACGTCCGTTCGGCTCAGTGCGCTGGAAAGAGGATACGCCGGACCGCGCCAATAGCGAGGTGCTGCCGGTGGTCGCGACTGCAGCGGGGAGCAGCACGTAAGTCTGTCAACCTGTAGCCCGGATGGAGCGAAGCGCAATCCGGGACGGTCTCACCGCGGAAACAGAACCCCGGATTACGCTCCGCTCCATCCGGGCTACGAAAACCACTACTGCCCGTGATCCGTCAGCACCTTGTCGCAGCCTTTGCTCAGCCGGGTGCGGTTCTGCTTCAGGCAGGCGAGCACGGCGCCATCGCCATTGTTCATCACGGGCCGGCAGAAGCGGCTGACATCACGCGCGCAGGCATCGTGGCCGGGCTGCTGCTGCGCGAACGCGCTCGATGCGCACAGCAGCAAGGGAATAATGAAAAGAAATCTGGTCATCGCGCAATGCCTCTTACCCGGAAGAAATGTGCGGGCGAAGCTAGTGCGATGATCCCGAGGCCGCAACGGCTTTGTTGATTGGCTGCAACGTGCCGCCGCATGGTCCCGGCTTAACGCCGGGGCGCAGTCGCGAGGGAGCTAAGGGACGCAACGATCGCCGCGTTGCTTACTGCTTGTCCTGCGCGTCAGCGACCTTGCGCGAGGCGCCCTTGGCGAGGTCCTTGTCCATCACCGCGCGGCAGCCGGCGCTTAGGTCAGAACGATGCTTAATCATGCACGCCGTGATCTTCGGGATGTTGGGGATGTCCGCCGAGCAGAGGCGGAATGCATCGCCGGTGCACATCTGCTGCGCCTCGGCCGTGAAGGCGAAGCTCGAGGTCGTCGAGACAATCGACACGATGGCGGTAAAGCTCAGGGCCAGGCTGGTGTCGCGGATCTTGGTCGTCAGGGACTTGGTAGAAAGAGATTTGCCAGAAAGAGACTTGGCAGAAGAAGACTTGGTCATTTGAAGCTCCCATTGGTGCCGTCGGAACGGCGCCCGTTGTTGATGAGAACTACGATGCTCCGGCAAAACGGTTTCCACTGTGATGACAGTCACGGCAGACACAGCCTCTGTGACCTCAGTCACTTTGGCGCACCTCGCTGAAATTCCTCCGTAACCGCTGTCGCGTTGGTGTCACGTTAACTGTTCCTTCGCATTAATGGCTCGTCGCGCGGGAAATTCCGCCGGTTTGGTTGCGTAATTGGAAAGAATAGCGATGCGTAATGCGTTGGGCCTGATGCTGGCCAGTGTAGTTGCGGCGGTCGTGATTGCCGCCGGCGGTTGGTTTTATTATTCCGCGCGCGCCGATCAGGGCGCCCCCAAGACAGTTGCCGCCCGTGCCGCCGATCCATTGCCGGCACCAGCGAAGCTCGCCGCCAAGGATGACGTCGAGACCACCGCGGCGATCGCGGCCAAGCCGGCGGCAGCTGCTCCGGCACCTGCGCCCGCCGCCGCCATGCTGGTGCAGCAGAACAGGCCTGCGCCAATCCGAACGCGCTGGGCGTTGCCCGGGTGGTCGAGATCGACACCACAGGGGGTCCCGGCTTCGGCTTCGAGCACTTCAAGCAGTTCGACTTTCTCACCGAGAAGGAGGTCGTGCTGACCTTCGACGACGGTCCGTGGCCGGTCAACACGCCCGCGGTGCTGAAGGCGCTCGCGGATGAATGCACGAAAGGCCTGTTCTTCTCGGTCGGCAAGCACGCGACCTATCATCCGGAGATCCTGCGCCAGGTGCTGGCCCAGGGCCACACGGTCGGCACGCACACCTGGTCGCATGTCAACCTGAACAGCAAGAAGATGACCGAGCAACAGGTCAAGGACGAGGTCGAGAAGGGCTTCAGCGCAGTGAGATTCGCGCTCGGCACCAACCCGGCGCCGTTCTTCCGCTTCCCACAGCTTCAGCACAATCCGGCGATGGTGACCTATTCGGCACCCGCAACGTCGCGATGTTCTCGACCGACATCGACTCCTTCGACTTCAGGAAGGGCGCCACGCCGGAGAAGATCGTCGAGACCGTGATGACCAGGCTGGACAAGCTCGGCAAGGGCATCATCCTGATGCACGATTTCCAGAAGCACACCGGCGAAGCCTTGCCGGCCCTGCTCGCGCGGCTCAAGGCCGGCGGTTACAAGGTGGTGCAGATGAAGGCCAAGACGAGCTTCCAGACGCTGCCGGAATATGACGAGGCGTTGCTGAAGGACCTGAAGGTGCCGACCTCGAGCGCACGTCCGATCGGAAGCGTGGTGCAGACGGTTTCGCAATAACCGCGACCACCGCTTCAATATGCGCATGGCCGGGCCTTCGCCCGGCCATTTGCTTTGGGCGAGCGGCTTACCAGTAGATGCCGTGACGGTGCAGCTCGCTGATGATGCGGCGTTCGGTCCAGCTGCGCTTGTGCTTCGGCTTGTCCGCCCTTGCCGTCGTCTTGGTGGCAGGCTTGGTCGTCGTGACCGGCACAGAGGTCGTCGTGGGCGTCGTCACGGCCGGAGCGGTCGCCGCAGCCGGCGCAGAAAGCGACACTGCCGGCGGACGATCGGAATATTTCGGAGCCTCCGTGGTTGGCGCGACTTCGCTCAGCTGCGTCGTCGCGGTGGCGGTCGCCGACGTCGTGGTTTGCGGCGCGGAGGTCTGCTCGCCTGCTGCGGCCAGCGACAGACTACGGGACCCGCCTGCTTGGGCCGGCGCGGAAGCCAGGAGCATGGCGGCAACCAGAATGATCTTGCGCATATGAAGTCTCCCCGTGTTGGCGTGGCTGGACGTTACGGGAAGCGCGCCTGAGGTTACGTGATCATGATCACGCAGGCTGCCGTGCAGTCTTGAACCGTGTGCTCAAGCAGGCTGGATGTGCTGGTCAAAACGCCGGGCTTGCGGAGATCGGATGAACTGAGGCGCTGGTGCCGCAAGAGGGATTCGAACCCCCGACCCCGTCATTACGAATGACGTGCTCTACCGACTGAGCTATTGCGGCGAACCCTGCCGGAGCCAGGACGATGCCGGCCCCGATACGCGCGCCCCTGATATCGGGCATGGCCCGAATTGGCAAGGACAAGCGGCGTTTGAAATGCGTCTCACGCGCCCCAGCGGGACCAGAATCCGCGCCAGCCGCCGGCCTGGGCCTTCGGCGTGCCGATTTGTTCCGTAAATTCATCGCTCGGGCCCTCGTCGTCGATCCCGGGATCGTCAGGCGCGCGGACGATCGGGATCACGGCAGGGATGGGGGCCGGTCCGGGTTTGCCGAGGTCGGCCCGGCTCCGGAACACCGGCGTTGCCGCCGGCGGCGATGATTCGACGGGCGCGGGGGCGGGATCAGTCGGCTCGGCGGGGGTGACGGTCGGCTCTTCCTTGACAGCTTCCTTGGCAGGTTCCTTGGCCTGAGGGGGCGAATTGTCCTGGGCGGCCGGCGCCGGCACTGGGGCCGCCACCGGCGGTTCCACCGGAGCTTCGCTGGCCGCCGCCGTCACCCGCTTCGGCGGTGGGGCCGCCAGCATGGCCTCCTCGAAGGCCGAGGATTCGATCGTGGCGCCCTTGTCGGAAGGAAGGCTCGCGACCGGTGTCTGCCACTGGAACGCATCGAGACGGCCGGTGACCGGGGAGACCGGACGCCAGCGGTCGCTGACATAGCCGTCTGCAGTCCAGGCCGGATCGTGGCGGGCCCGCACCGCGCGCAAGGTCCAGGCGCGGGCACGGCCGCCGTCGCCATGCTCGGTGCGTTCGATCTCGGCCATCAGCAGCGCGACGCGCTGGGTCGGATCGTTGACGTAAGGCGCGAGCGCCTCGCGCGCGCGGGCGAACTCGGAGGCATCGATCGCAGCGCGCGCGATCGCGAGCTGGCCCTCGACATGGCCGGGGTTGTCGGCAGGCGTCTTGGCCGCGAGCGTCTCGACCCGCTGCAAGCGCTGCCGCGCGGAATCGCCGAGCTTCACATGGGCATAGGCATCCGCGAGATCGGGATGCGGATTGGCGAGCCAGGCGGCCTCGACCAGCTTCATGGCACGGCGCACCTGATGCGCCTCGCTCTCGAATTTCGCGGCGAGCACCGCGGCCGGCACGAGAGTCGGTGCGAGCTTGACCGCCTCCATCACGCTCTCGCGCGCGACGTCGCGGTCCATGGTCTCCAATTCCAGCGCGCGCGCGGTGAGCAGTACGCCACGCTGCCGGCGATAGGTCTGCTTGTCGATCAGGCCAGCTGACGAGATTCGAATCGAGGATCGCGAGCGCGCCGCTCCAGTCGCCGCGCGCGCAGCGGAAGCCGAGCACCGCCTGCGAGGCCCAGGTCGAGGACGGCGACAATTTGATGGCTTCCTCGGCGATCATCACGGCGCCGACCGCATCGTCGGCGCGCTGCGCCTCGATGAACAGGCCGCGCAGGCCGAGCAGCCGCGTGTCATCACGCTCGGCCATGGCGCGGAAGACGCGCTGCGCTTCATCGCGATTGCCTTCGAGCTGCGCCGACTGCGCGTGCAAGAGCAGCGCGAGCGGATCGTTCGGCGCATGCCGCCGCGCCGCTTCCGCATGCCGACGGGCGAGCGCGGTGTCGCCATGACCGATCGCGAGCAGGCCGTGGGTGATGGCGTGGCGGCCGCGGGCATGGCGCTTCTCATGACGACGGCGGCGCAGACGCCCCGGCGTGCGCCAGATCATGGTCAGGATGCTCCAGACCAGCACGATCGCGGCTGCGAAGATGCCGAGCCCGAGCACGAACCCGGGAAACGTCGTCGTGGCACGGAGACCGCCCCAGGTCAGGACCAAATCGCCGGGCTGATCGGCAACCCAGGCTCCGCCGGCCGCCGCCAGCGCGATCAGAATGAGAAAGAGGACGATGCGAAGCATGGTGATCTCTATACGCGCTGATTGTTGCGCGAACCTTATTGAACAGGCTTGACCGGATCAGATTTGGCGAGATCCGCCATGGCATCGTCGGCGAATTTGCGGGACGCGGCGAGCGCGGCGTCGCGGGCATCGGCCTTGTCGAGCCAGGCTTGCGCCGCGGTGCGATCGGCCTCCGGCAGCGACTTCAGCTCGCGACGTGCCTCCGCGAAATCGTTGCGTAGCGCCGCCGCGGTGACGCGCGTCACGATCGCACCGCGATCATTGCCGACGCCGTCGGTGCGTTCGATGCGGACGAGCTTCGATGCGCCGGCCTGGAGGCGGTCGACGATACCGCTGCCGCCGGTCTGGGTTTCCGCCGGCGGCGACAGTTTCGGCACGATGTTGAGAAGCTCGCGGCTCAGCGCGACCGGCGTCGGGATGCCTGACGATGCAAAGTTGTCGAGCGGCTTCAGCATTTCGGGTTTCGCCGCCAGTGACCGCGCCGCGGCCAGTTGCTGTTGATAGGGATCGCCATGGCGAACGGCGACGTCGAGCAGGGCCGCCGCCACGACATGGCGCAGCGGCTTGTCGTCCACCGTCTTGGCGTCGGCGATCTTCTCGCCCTGCTGCGCCAGCTCGGCCCGTTCGGTCCTGCCGGCGCGCTCGAGCTGCGCGATGCGGTCGTTGAGAGCGCTAAGATCGGGCGCGGCAGCACCTGAAGCGGATTTCACGTCGTTCAGTGCACTCGCCGCCTTGTCGGACTGCGCGCGCAAATTGGCGATGTCGCCGCGCAGGCTGCTGGCGGACTTCTCCAGTGCGTCGATCCGCGCCGCCATCGCCGGATCGGCCACGGGCTTGCCAGCCTTGGCTTCGACCGCGGCAACGCGGCCGCTGAGCGCATCGATCGTCGCACTCGTGACTTGCGGTGCGGCAGGCGGCGCCTGCACGGCGGGCCAGCCCAGCATCCAGCCGACCGCGATCACGACTGCCGCTGCGACAGCGCCGGAGAGCGGAGCAACGACCCAGGGTGAAATCGGCGGAGAGACGGGCGCGGATGCAACGGCGGCCGGCCCCTTATCACGCTCCGGCTCAGCATCAGCATGTTCGGACTTGACCTGCTCGGATTGTGACGACTCGGTCTCGGCGCGCTCCGGCGCCGCCTGAGCCTCGGGCTCGCCCGCCGCCTGCTGCGGCTGGGTCGAGACTTCGGTCGCCTCGAGGTCGATGGTGGGCGGGGTGCGCTTGGCACGACCGCTGTCGGGGGCCAATCCTGCGTCTTCAGGCTTGTCATCGACCATCTTGACGGTTCCTCACATCCATACCTTGCACAGATCCTTCGGATCCGATTGCGTCGGATTCGGCCCGACCTCTTACGCCAAACGGGTGCGCAAAGCACGCTCCAAGGTGTCGAATAAGGCATTTTCGTCCGGCGTCGCCGCCACCAGAACCTGCGACGCGCCAGCTTCGCGCAGCACGCCTGCAACCGTCTCGGACAGGCAGCATTGCGGTATCGCCAGTGCCGAGATTTCGACACCTTCGTCCCGCGCCGCGTCCAGAAACGCCCGCGCGCTGCGCCGCGAATAGTGCAGCACCGCCTCGATCCCATGGGCGGCAAAGCCGTCGCAAACTTCGCGTGGCAGCAACTTGACCGGAGCCATGCGATAGGTGGTCTGCGTGACCACATTGAATCCTTCGGCGCCGAGCTCGTTGCCGAGGTCACGCGACAGATCCGCACCCGCGAGGTAAAGCAGCGTGCTCTTTTTCTTCAGCACCTTGTCGCGCGCGCTCTGCACCACCTTGTTGCGCAAGGCCGCAGCGTCGCCACCGGCGACGATCACCTCGGCAAAGCCGGCGTCGCGCGCCGCAGTAGCCGTGTGCTCGCCGACCGCAAACAGCGGCAGCTCCAACAAACCAAGGTCCCGCAATTGCGCTGTGACGCCACGGATTGCATTGGCCGATGTAACGATGACGCCGTTATAGTTCGTCTCGCTCTCGTCATGAAAGGCGACCGGCTCGAACTTGAGCACCGGCGCAAGCAGCACCACATGCCCCCGCGCGCGCAAACTCTCCGCCGTCGCCTCATTGTCGGGATGCGGTCGTGTGACAAGAATGGACATCGCTGGTGTTCCCGAACCACGTGGCGGTGGCGCATTTACGAGGACGGCCGTGCGTGACGATTGCGCAAGCCATCCCCGGAATGCTACCGGACGTACCAGAACTCTGCTTTACGGATGAGCGCAAGGGCGCAAATTGGATAACAATTCGCCAATGCTGGTATTGGGCATCGAAACCACCTGCGACGAAACCGCCGCGGCCGTGATCGAGCGTGCGCCTGACGGCAGCGGCAAGATCCTGTCCAACATCGTGCGGTCGCAGGTCGAGGAGCACGCACGCTTCGGCGGCGTGGTGCCGGAGATCGCCGCCCGCGCCCATGTCGATCTGCTCGACGGCATCATCGACCGCGCCATGAGCGAGGCCGGCGTCGGCTTCGCCCAGCTGGGCGGTGTCGCCGCGGCGGCGGGGCCGGGGCTGATCGGCGGCGTCATCGTCGGGCTCACCACCGCCAAGGCGATCGCGATGGTGCACGACACCCCACTGATCGCGGTGAATCATCTTGAGGCGCATGCGCTGACGCCGCGTCTCACCGACGGGATCGAATTCCCCTATTGCCTGTTCCTCGCCTCGGGCGGACATACCCAGATCGTCGCGGTCACTGGCGTCGGCCAGTATGTGCGGCTCGGCACCACGGTCGACGACGCCATTGGCGAGGCCTTCGACAAGGTCGCGAAGATGCTGGGCCTGCCCTATCCCGGCGGTCCGCAGGTCGAGCGCGCGGCGGCAAGCGGCGATGCGATGCGCTTCGCCTTCCCGCGCCCGATGCAGGGGCGTCCCGATGCCAATTTCTCGCTGTCGGGCTTGAAGACGGCGGTCCGCAACGAAGCAAGCCGCATCGCCGAGCTCACGCCGCAGGACATCAGCGACCTCTGCGCGAGCTTTCAAGCCGCCGTGCTGGATTCGACGGCGGACCGGCTGAGCGTCGGCCTAAGACTTTTCCGCGAGCAGTTCGGCGCGCCACGCGCACTCGTGGCCGCCGGCGGCGTTGCCGCCAATCAGGCCATCCGCGGCGCCCTGCTCGATGTCGCGCAGCAAGCCGGGACCCAGCTGATCATGCCGCCGCCCGCGCTCTGCACCGACAACGGCGCGATGATCGCCTGGGCCGGCGCCGAGCGCCTCGCGCTCGGCATGACAGACACGATGGAAGCGCAGCCCCGCGCACGCTGGTTGCTCGACGCCAACGCGACGGCACCGGCCGGCTACGGCAACACGCGGGCGGGATTCTAGTAATGACCGCGTTCGACTCCGTCACCGTGATCGGAGCAGGCGCCTGGGGCACGGCGCTGGCAACCGTGGCGGCGCGGGCAGGGCGGAACGTGACGCTGTGGGCGCGCAATGCCGAACACGCGACGCGGATTGCCGCGACGCGCGACAATCCGCGGCTGCCCGGCGTACGGATCGCTCCGGAGATTGTCGTGACGAGCGATCTGGCGCTCGCCGCGCGTGCCGACATGCTGCTGATCGCAGCGCCCGCGCAGCACTTGCGCGGCGCGGTCAACCTGCTGGCCTCGCGCATTGCAAGGCCGGTCCCCGTCGTCGCCTGCGCCAAGGGCATCGAGCACGGCACCCACAAATTCATGACCGAGGTGATCGCCGAAGCCGCACCGAGCGCGCAGCCGGCGATCCTGTCCGGCCCGAGCTTTGCCGACGACGTCGCGCGCGGCCTGCCGACCGCTGTGACGCTGGCCGCGAAGGAAGAAGCGCTGGCCAGCAGCCTGGTGCAGGCGCTGGGCTCGGCGACATTCCGTCCCTATCATTCCACCGATATCCGAGGTGTCGAGATCGGCGGCGCGGCCAAGAACGTGCTGGCGATCGCGATCGGCATCGCGGTCGGGCGCAAGCTCGGCGCCTCGGCCCAGGCCGCGCTCACGACCCGCGGCTTCGCCGAGCTCACTCGCCTTGGTCGCGCGCTTGGTGCGCGCAGCGAGACGCTCACGGGCCTGTCCGGGCTCGGTGATCTCATTCTGACCTGCTCGAGTCCGCAATCACGCAATTTCGCGCTGGGCCTCGCGCTGGGCCGCGGCGAGAACCCGCCCGCGGGCAAGCTCGCCGAGGGCGAGTCCACCGCGCCGGTGCTGATCGAGCTTGCGGCTTCGCAAAACATCGAGATGCCGGTATCAGAAGCGGTCGCTTCGATCCTGAGCGGCCGGAGCACGATTGACGCCGCGATCTCGGGGCTGTTGACACGCCCCTTCAAGGCAGAGGAATGAACATGGCGTACTGGCTGGTGAAATCCGAACCGTCGGTGTGGTCCTGGGACCAGCAGGTGGCGAAGGGCGCCAAGGGCGAGGCCTGGACCGGCGTGCGCAACTTCACCGCACGCCAGAACCTCGTTGCCATGAAGAAGGGCGACAAGGCGTTCTTCTATCATTCCAACGAGGGCAAGGAGATCGTCGGCATCGCGGAGATCATCAAGGAGGCCTATCCGGACCCGACCGACAAGACGGAGAAATTCGTCTGCGTCGACATCAAGGCCGACAAGCCGCTAAAGACACCGGTGACGATGGCCGCGATCAAGGCCGAGAAGAAGCTCGCAGACATGGCGCTGGTGAAATATTCGCGCCTGTCGGTGCAGCCGGTGACGGCGGAGGAGTGGAAGCTCGTCTGCAAGATGGGTGGGGTTTAGGAGCAGGGGCTGTAGCCCGGATGAGCGAAGCGATATCCGGGAGCGCTGCAGCCCGCATATCGCTGCGCTGATGCGGGCTACGATGTCCGCGCTTGCGTCTCCGGCAGCGCAAAGACCTCGCATGGCGCGGCAATGCCGCGCAGCGAATGCGATCCGAGCGCGATGAGGGGCGTATCCGTCTCTGCGGCGAGCGCGCCCGACACGAGCACGGTCCGCCCCAACGGCTTGCATAGCCCTTCGAGCCGACTGGCGAGATTGACGGCGGGACCGATCGCCGTGAAATCGAGCCGGTTGGCAGCGCCGATATTGCCCCAGAGCATCTCGCCGAGATGAAGTGCGGCACCGAACGCGAGCGGCGGCAAGCCCTGGCCGCGGCGCTCCGCGTTGAGATACACCATCCCGGCTTCGGCCGCGCCTGCCGCGCGCAGAGCGGCATCGCAGGCGCGGCGCGGCGACGCCTCGATCACGGGAAAGATCGCGAGCACGCCGTCGCCGATGAATTTCAGCACCTCGCCGCCGAAGGCGTGAACGGCGCCGGCGATCCTGTCGAACCATGCATCGAGCGCCGCGATGACACCAGCCGGCGGACTGGTCTCCGACAAGCTGGTGAAGTTGCGCAAATCGGCATAGAGCAATGCGGCCTGAATGGTCTCGCCGAGATCGCGTCGCAGCGGCGCCGCCAGCACCCGCTCCGCACTGCGCTTGCCGAGATAGGCGTCCAGCGTCGCCCGCAGCGTGGCGCGCGCGGCGAGCACGGCGAGCGGCGTCGCGGCAAAACGTGCAGCTTGGCGCAGCTGCTCGATCTCCTCGGCCGTGAACGGACGCGGCCCGATCCAGCCGAGCAACGGCCCATCGACTCGTCCGACGATGTCTTCATGCACCTCACCGCCCGCGATGTCGCGCAGCCAGCGGCGGCCGGCATCGTTGGGCGGGTCCGGTGCCAGCCCGCCCGGGGCAAAGCCGAGCGCTTCGATCACCCGACCGCTGTCGGCACGCCACAACCAGGTTCGCTTCGCGATCAGCGGGTGCGGCACCTCCAGCGTCAGGGCGCCAGCCGCAAGCGGCACGCCATCAGCAACCAGATGGGCGCCGAGTTCCGCAAGCAGGCGGTCCGCCCCGGGACTGTCTGAGGCGGCATCGACAAGCCAGGCGAGCGTCGGAGAGAGCTGCATGGCGCGATCATGACGAAGGCACGCCGTCTTTGTCACGGGCAATCCTTGACGGACCGCTCTGGCGCCGCCATGTCCGAGTGTCAGCCCAGGAATGATCGCCGATGACCGAACCGTTCATAGTGCGACGCGAGACCCAGATCGCCGCCCCACGCGCCACTGTTTTCGCCTATCTGACCGACCCTGAGAAGATTTTGAGCTGGATGGGTTCCGACGCGACCACGGAGCCGCATCCCGGCGGGCTCTATCTGCTGAAGGGCGTCGGCCCGCGCGGTGGCGTCGCCCGCGGCGCCTTCCGCGAGGTCGTGCCGGTGCATCGTCTCGCCTACACGTTCGGCTGGGAGGGCGGACAGGAGGTGCCGCCCGGCTCGAGCCTGATTGAGATCGACCTGATTGAGCACGACGGCGGCACTTTGATGCGGATGACCCATAGCGGGCTGCCGACGGAAGAGCAGGCAGCCGCGCATGCAAAGGGCTGGGCGCATTATCTGGAACGGCTCACGATCGCAGCGGCTGGCAACGATCCCGGTCCCGACAAAGGCGTGTCCGAGAAGTCGTAGGGACTGTAGGGTGGGCAAAGGCGCACTTGCGCCGCGCCCACCATCTATCCCAACACCGCAGCAGAAATGGTGGGCACGCTCCGCTTTGCCCACCCTACGGGAGCGCGACGCTAAACCGCCGCGGTCGCCACCACCTGGGCCAGAAGCTGCTCGCGCCTCGCCTGCGAGCGCTGACCCTTCATGGTCGCGGCGAAGCGTTCGAGGATGCCATCCTCGAAGGCGGTGACGATGGTATCGTGGACGTAGCTCTTGCGGCAAATCGCCGGCGTGTTGGAGAGCTGGTCGGCGGCGGCGCGGATCGCGTCCAGCACCTGCTTCTTGCGGCCGTGCTGGCTGGTCGCCGGCGTGATCCGTGACAAGGATTCCACGACGACGGCGGATGCCATCAGCGTGCGAAAATCCTTCAGCGAGATCTTGATGCCGGCGATCTCGCGCAGAAACGCATTCACCTGCGTGGTATTGACCGCGCGCACGATGCCGTAGGCGTCGCGATACTGGAACATGCGCTTACCCGGACGCCCTGCAAAATGCCGATGGCGCGCACCAGCTTGGCCGCGTCGCACTCTTTCCGCACCGCCTTGCCGCCCTTCGCCTTGAAGGTCAGCACGAAGCAATCATCTTCCAGCGTGACGTTGGACTTGAGCAGCGTGGTGGCGCCGCGAGTGCCGTTGAGACGGGCATAGGATTCGTTGCCGGGGCGGATCGCGGTGCGGGCGATCAGTTCGATGACAGCCGAGAGTGCGAATTCACGCGTCGGCTCGTCGCCCGACAGGAACGCCGAGACCTTGCGCCGGATTTTTGGCAGCGCGCCGACGAGCTTCTCCAGGCGATGCGCCTTGCGGTGCTCGCGGACTTTCTCCCAGTCGGCGTGATAGCGATATTGCAGCCGGCCCGCGGCATCGCGTCCCACGGCCTGGAGATGCGAGCTCGGATCGGCGGAGTAGCGCACCTCGCGATAGGCCGGCGGCACCGCCATGGCGTGCAGCCGGCGGATGGTGCGGGCGTCGCGAATATGCGCACCATTCGGGCGGACGAAGGAATAGCCCTTGCCGCGCTTGATGCGCCGAATGGTCAGTTCGTTCTGATCGCCGAGCCGCAGGCCCAGTCCCCTGGCGAGCGCCTCGACCGTCGCCGCCGACGTCGTGTCGAAGGTCTTTTTGGGGCTGAGACGCCTGAAACCGGCCGGTTTCGGCCATTGTCCGAGGGCTTTGGCGAGGGCAACGGCCGCAGGATCGGCGGAAGCAGGCCGCATCGCGCCGAGATTCTGCTGATCCATCATAGTCTTATGCCTTAACCCTGCCTGTTATCGATCAATGCGATTATTCTGATTTTTGTTCCAGGAGCCTCGTTGGGATCCCGGGTTGGCCATTTAGGGTGTTCCGAACCGTAATGCGAGTCCCGAATCAGTGAGGAAAGGTTTCTAAATACCTCCAGGCCTGTTCCGGAGAGTTGGGTAAAGGCCCGAAAGCCGGTCGCCGGCTTGTTTCAGATCTGCGACAGTCGCCCGAGCGGGCTTGATCCTCCGCATGGCCGGCGGCCCGCCGAAGGTCCAGCTTGTGCTCCTTGTCGGGTCCGGTTAGCCCGACGCATAATCATTCAATGATCAAGTCGGCTCGCCAGTCGCTAGCGTTCGGCCTGCCGTATGTGGAGGGAAAGCATGTCCGAGAAGATCTACGACGTACCGGCAGAGTGGGCAAAGCGCGCCTGGGTCGACCAGGCCAAGTACAAGGACATGTACGCGCGCTCGATCTCGGACCCGAACGGTTTCTGGGCGGAGCAGGCCAAGCGCATCGACTGGATGAAGGCGCCGACGAAAATCGAGAACGTCTCGTTCACGCCCGGCAACATCTCGATCAAATGGTTCGAGGACGGCGTCCTCAACGTCGCCCACAATTGCATCGACCGGCATTTGGCCAAGCGCGCCAATCAGACCGCGATCATCTGGGAAGGCGACGATCCCTCGCAGTCCCGGCACATCACCTACAAGGAGCTGCACGACGAGGTCTGCCGGATGGCCAACATCCTGCGCACCCGCAACGTCAAGAAGGGCGACCGCGTCACCATCTACCTGCCGATGATTCCGGAAGCGGCTTATGCGATGATGGCCTGCGCGCGGATCGGTGCGATCCACTCCGTGGTATTCGCGGGCTTCTCCCCCGACAGCCTCGCCCAGCGCATCAACGACTGCCAATCCAAGGTGATCATCACTGCGGACGAGGGCTTGCGCGGCGGCAAGAAGGTGCCGCTGAAGGCCAATGTCGACGCGGCGCTCGCCAAAGCGGACGGCGTCGACTGGGTCGTCGTGGTCAAGCGCACCGGCGGCAAGATCGACATGAACCCGACGCGCGACCTCTGGTACCACGACGCCGCCAAGATGGTGACGACGGAGTGCCCGGCCGAGCACATGCACGCCGAGGATCCGCTATTCATCCTCTACACCTCGGGCTCGACCGGCCAGCCCAAGGGCGTGCTGCACACCTCCGCCGGCTATCTCGTCTATGCCGCGATGACGCATCAATACGTGTTCGACTATCACGACGGCGACGTCTACTGGTGCACCGCCGACGTCGGCTGGGTCACCGGCCACAGTTACATTCTCTACGGACCGCTCTGTAACGGCGCGACCACGCTGATGTTCGAAGGCGTGCCGAACTACCCCGACAATTCCAGGTTCTGGAACGTCATCGACAAACACAAGGTCAACACCTTCTACACCGCGCCGACCGCGATCCGCGCGCTGATGCAGGGCGGCGACGAGCCGGTGAAGAAGACCTCGCGCGCCTCGCTGCGCCTGCTCGGCTCGGTCGGCGAGCCCATCAATCCGGAAGCCTGGGAGTGGTATCACCGCGTCGTCGGCGACGACCGCTGCCCGATCGTCGACACCTGGTGGCAGACCGAGACTGGCGGCATCTTGATCACGCCGCTGCCGGGCGCGATCAAGCTCAAGCCGGGTTCGGCGACGCTGCCGTTCTTCGGCGTGGTGCCGGAGATCGTCGATGCCGACGGCAAGACGCTCGAAGGCGAGACGACGGGCAACCTCTGTCTCACGCGGTCATGGCCGGGCATGATGCGTACGGTCTATGGCGACCACGCCCGGTTCGAGCAGACCTACTTCTCGACCTACAAGGGCAAATACTTCACCGGCGATGGCTGCCGGCGCGACGCCGACGGCTATTACTGGATCACCGGCCGCGTCGACGACGTCATCAACGTTTCCGGCCATCGCATGGGCACCGCTGAAGTCGAGAGCGCGTTGGTCGCGCACGAGAAGGTGTCGGAGGCGGCCGTGGTCGGCTTCCCGCACGACATCAAGGGCCAGGGCATCTACGCCTATGTCACCCTGATGGCGGGCGTCCAGCCGACCGAGGACCTGCGCAAGGAACTCATCACCTGGGTGCGCAAGGAGATCGGCCCGATCGCCTCGCCCGACCAGATCCAGTTCGCCCCTAGCCTGCCCAAAACCCGCTCCGGCAAAATCATGCGCCGCATCCTGCGCAAGATCGCCGAGGACGAGCCGGGCAGCTTAGGCGACACCTCGACACTGGCCGATCCGGCCGTGGTCGACGACCTCGTCAAGAACCGGCAGAACCGGAAGTCGGTGTAAGAAGCGGCTCCGTGCCCTGGACGCAGCGCAGCGCGCTCTTCAGCGGTGCGCTGCAGAGCCGGGGCCCATCTCTCCGCACCAGAACTGGGTCCCGGCTCAGCGTCGCGGAGCTGCGCGCCGCGCCTTGTCCGGGACACGAGACCAAGCTGCGCTGCGGGTTCGCCAACGCCTCCTGAAATAATAGGCGTTCACATCCTCACGCATTCGTCAGGGTGCGCCCCGGGACCTGCGCGTCTTTCCCGCCGAGTGTTGTTTTCAGGTCATTTACTTTATTTCGAACATTTCCTTTGTTCCCGTGCCGGCTGGCCCTTGGCGGCCGCGCGTGGAAACCATCCGGTTAACGAGCGCGGTTAAGAATATCTGGGCAAGCCGCGATTGCCGGGTTCTGCGTAAATTTCTGGACGATCCGTTTGGGGCAAGGGGAAGCATCGATGTCGATGAGGATTGCGGTGGTGCTGGCCGCCACCATCGGGGCTGGGGTTTTGATGTCGACGGCGGCCGAGGCGCGGCCGGAAATGGTCGGGACGCACCTGGCCGACTATTCGCCGGGCACCATCGTGGTCAAAACCAGCGAGCGGCGGCTCTATCTCATCCTCGATAACGGCCACGCTGTGCGCTATCCGGTTGGCGTCGGCAAGGCCGGCAAGCAATGGGCCGGCACGACGAAGATCGACGGCAAGTATCTCAATCCAGCCTGGGCACCGCCTGCCGAGGTGAAGCGCGACAAGCCCAGTATTCCCGACGTCATTCCGGGCGGCTCGCCGCGCAACCCGATGGGCGTCGCGGCGATGACCTTGGCCGGCGGCGAATATGCGATCCACGGCACCAACGTGCCGGCCTCGATCGGCGGCTTCGTCTCCTATGGCTGCATCCGCATGCTCAACGACGACATCACCGATCTCTATGGCCGCGTCTCCGTGGGCACGACGGTGGTCGTGACGCGCTGATCGAGGAGATCGGGAGAGGATTGCGAGAAGCCGCGTCTAGGGACGCGGCTTTTTTATTACCAAAAACGCCAGCTGCGCGCACACCAGCCGTCGCGATGGCCGCCATTGTAACTGCGCACGTAACCGCCTGCGAGCAGCGTGGCCGAGACGTTGGCGGTGCGCCGGGTCGCGACGTCAGCGAGAATGCGTCCGTATTTGTCGGGCCCGAGATTGGAGATCGTCACGTCCCCCTGGCCGAGCAGATTGCGCAGCGCGTCGGTGGCGGCTTCAGCCTTGTTCAGCTCATCCTGGCAGGATGCTTTCAGTTCAGGTGCATCGATGCCGCGCAGGCGAACCCGCACGACGAGATGACCGCCGTTGCGCGGATGCACGCGCGCCAGAAAGGTGTCGCCGTCGATGGTGCGGATGACTTCGATCGGCTGGCGAGCGCCGGCATCTCCGGCCTGCTCGAGGACGATGTCGGTCGCCTGCGACTGGCCGTCGGCCCCATGCGGGACGGGCCAGTTCGTGCCGTGCCGGAAGGCAAGCACGACAGCCGTCACGACGCCGACCACGAACATCCAGGGCAACAGTCCGGAGAATCGGCGATGGAACGGAGAGCCGCTGAAGGATGACCGATACGGATTGAGACGATCGCGGGAACGCATTGTCTCACGCTAGAGCTGAGTCGGCAGAACCGGCAAGCCGCGTTCCAAGCTTTCTAGCGGTTACTGCCTGTAGTTGCACGGAGAGCGATCTTCACATTCCGTTTAGCGCCTGCGTGGTCGCATCGCGCGCGGTCTGCATCCCGAGATACCGCCACTTCATGGTTCTGCCGGACGGGCCTGCGGCGCATCGGCCGTACTTCTACGGCCATCGGTGAATATTACCAAAATCTCAATCTTTGGTTGCGCATACCTGATGCGGGACGGAATTGAGGAGAGAGCGGTGGGATTATTCAAGCTTCGCATTGGAACAAAGCTCGGCATCATCACGGGCATCAACGTTCTGCTGGTCGGCGGTATCCTGACCAACCAGATGCTCGGCAACCAGTCGATCGCGGAGTCCAACCGGCTGGTCATCATCAACTACCTCAACAAAGGCAATGCGCAGGCGGCACAGACGGCGATGGCGCGCGCGCAGCTCGCCGCCCTCGAGCTCGGTTCCGCGCCGTCGGTCGGTGAGGTCGACAAGCTCCTCGAAACTCTCCGCAGCCATGCAACCGAGGCCGGTACGGAAATCGACGCCGCAAGGGAGCGGGCGACGCGAAAGGTCACGCAGGATGCCTATCGCGAGGCGAGGAAGTTCGTGGATACTTATCTTGCCAGTGCCGTCGAGCTGGCGGCGGCGCAGAGGGCCGTCATCAATGCCCCCGCCGGCGGCGCCAAGTCCGCAGCGGAAACAGCAAGGGCGGGCATTCTTGCAGAGCATATGCGCCCGGCGGCTAAGGAAGTCGGCAAACGCGTCGATGACCTGGTGGGCGTCGCCAATGAATTCGCGGCGCGGCGCAAAGGCGAATTGCTGGTCGAACTTGATCGTGTCGCCAACTTCGCGGTGATCGTCGGCGTCTTCGTGATGCTGATGCTGATCGGCTCCGCGGTCTTTTCGGTGTCGAGCATCGCCCGTCCGATCCGGCGCATCGGCGATGTGCTCCTGCAACTCGCCGGCGGCAGCAAGGCCGTCGAAATTCCCTATACGGCCCGCGGCGACGAAGTGGGCGACAACGCCCGCGCGGCGCAGACCTTCAAGGACAACCTGATCCGCATCGAGCAGATGGAAGCCGAGCAGAAGCGGCAGGAAGCCGCTGTGGCCGCGCAGCGCAAGGAAGAGATGATCCGGCTCGCCGGCGCGTTCGAAGCGGCAGTCGGCGGCATCATCAATTCGGTGTCGGCCGCTTCCCAGCAGCTCGAATCCGCCGCCGGCACGTTGTCGGGCACCGCGGAGGAGACCCAGCAGCTCTCCGGAATGGTGGCAGCAGCCTCCGAGGAGGCATCCACCAATGTCGGCGCCGTGGCGTCGGCCGCCGAAGAAATGAGCACGTCGGTGGTCGAGATCAGCCGTCAGGTCCACGATTCCAGCCGCATCGCCGGCGAGGCGGTGAAGCAGGCCGAGCGCACCGACATTCGCATCAATGAACTGCTCAAGGCAGCGGGCCGGATCGGCGACGTCGTCAAGCTGATCACTGCGATTGCCGAACAGACCAACCTCCTGGCGCTGAACGCCACGATCGAAGCGGCACGCGCCGGTGAATCCGGCCGCGGATTCGCCGTGGTGGCGAGCGAGGTCAAGGCGCTCGCCGCCCAGACCGCGAGAGCGACCGAGGAAATAGGCACGCAGATCGCCGGCATGCAGGCCGCGACGGAAGATTCCGTCGGCGCGATCAAGGAGATCGGCGCGACCATCGCCAGGATCTCGGACATCTCGACCACCATCGCCGCGACCATCGAGGAGCAGGGAGCCGCGACGTCGGAGATCGCACGCAACGTCAGCGAAGCCGCCAAGGGCACGGTCGAGGTCGCCGACAAGATCGCGCAGGTCAGTCACGGTGCAAGCGCCACCGGCGCGGCATCTGGACAGGTGCTCGCATCGGCGCGCTCGCTGTCCAACGAAAGCGGTCTGTTGAAGGCCGAGGTCGAGAAATTCCTCAATACTGTGCGCGCCGCCTAGATCGGCAACGAAGCGGCGAGCACAGTTTCTGTGCTCGCCGGACATTCATGACACCCCGGGATTTCCCGGGTTTGACCGGCACCATGAGCAACGATAGGTTGAACATGAAGCCGTAAGCAACTCGCTTGCGGAACCTGTTCAGCGAGTTCCCCAACATGAACATCGACATGACTTCACACGATTCGCTCGAACAAATCGCCGATCTGGTGCGCCAGCAACATAGTTCCCTCGACACCACGCTGCTTTCGCCGGTGGATGGATTCCAGACCCGGACCGTCGCGCTCGAAACGCTGATGCGCGAAGTGACGGAATGTCTTGCCGAGAGCTTCCGGCATCGCCCGGCGCAGGATTTTCCCATGCTTTATTTTGCATGCGGCAAGGCGCGGGTCGGATCGACGGCCCTGAGCAATTTGTTCGGCATGACCGGGATGCCCTCGTATTATCAACCGCTGAAGGCCATGCTGCGCAATTCGCTCGTCGGCGAGGCCCTGACACCGTGGATCGTGCCGTCGGCGGCCGATGAGCCGAATATCTTCAGCAAGGAGACGATCGGGCCCTACGTGCTCGCCGAGAGCCTGTTCAATCCGCTCAAGCTGCTGATCGACGCAGGCTACCCGCGGCACCGGCTGCACCTCATCGCGCTCGACCGCGAGCCGGCCAGCGCGCTGGCGTCCTGGCTCGAGAAGCTGATCTCGCGCGCTCCTGAAAGTACGCTGCTGGCGCACTATGTCGTCGCCGCACTCAGCGCAGTCCGGGTCGCTGGCTACGCCAGGCAACAGGGCGTTCCGGTCACGCATTACGTCTACGAGGTGAGCAAGGAGGCGGTATCGTCGGTTCGAGTCCTGTTCGACCGCCTCGGCATTTCGGGCAGCTTTACCGAAAATGCCGTGACCTCATGGCGGGAGCCGGGACAAGAGCAGGCAAACAACGCGCGCGTCATCTTCCCGAGCGAAGCGGCGATCTACAAGGTGCCCAATCTGCACACCTCGGATAGCGCCTATCGCTACCAGCGCCGCGTAACGACCTCGCTGAGCCAGGCCCAGCTGGACGTCTTGGAGCGCTGCGGCGTCAACGATGCCTATCGTGCCTCGGTTGCGGCATGCGTTCGCGATCTCGACCTGAATGCAGCAACGTCGGCGCGCCTGTTCGGCGAATGGCTCGCTACGGCCGCGTGATCACCATGCTCGACGTTCCCGCGACCGCCGAGCCAGCCCTCCCTGGAACGGTTGACGACAAGCCGACCCGCGCGACCGCCAGCCATCTTCGACGCCTGGAGGCGGAAAGCATCCACATCCTGCGGGAGACGGCGGCCGAGTTCCGCAAGCCGGTCATGCTGTATTCGATCGGGAAGAACTCTTCGGTGCTGCTGCATCTGGCGATGAAGGCGTTTCATCCCGGCAAGCCGCCGTTTCCCATGCTGCATGTCGACACGACGTGGAAGTTCCGGGAGATGATCGCATTTCGCGATATGCGCGCGCGCGAGCTCGGCCTCGATCTGATCGTCCACACCAACAATGACGGATTGAGCCAGGGCATTGACCCCTTCACCCACGGGTCGGCCCGTTACACCGACGTCATGAAGACGCAGGCGTTGCGACAGGCGCTGGACCTCCACGGTTTCGACGCCGCGATCGGAGGAGCGCGGCGCGACGAGGAGAAGTCGCGCGCCAAGGAGCGCATCTTCTCGCATCGCAGTGCGGCGCATCGCTGGGACCCGAAGAACCAGCGGCCGGAGCTGTGGAGCCTGTACAACACGATGCTCGCGCCCGACGAAAGCATGCGGGTGTTTCCGCTGTCGAACTGGACCGAGCTCGACGTCTGGGACTACATCCTGCTCGAGGACATCCCGATCGTTCCGCTCTATCTGGCGGCGCCGCGTCCGGTGGTCGAGCGCGACGGTGCGCTGATCATGGTGGATGACGAACGGATGCCGCTGCGTCCGTACGAGGAGCCGCGCTGGCGCTCCGTCAGGTTTCGCACGCTCGGCTGCTATCCCCTCACCGGCGCGACCACCTCGACGGCGGCGACCCTGCCGGAGATCGTTCGGGAGATGATGGCCTCGCGCACCTCCGAGCGGCAGGGACGCATGATCGACCGGGACAGTCCCGCATCGATGGAGCGCAAGAAAGCGGAAGGCTACTTCTGATGTCCTATCACGAGGCCCCCGCGATCGCCGCCTCCGATGCGCCGCGGCTGGACCAGCACGACCGCCCGACGCTGCGCTTCGTCACCTGCGGCAGCGTCGATGACGGCAAGAGCACGCTGGTCGGCCGCCTGCTCTATGATTCCAAGACGCTGCTCGACGACCAGCTCGACGCGCTCGCCTCCGAGAGCCGGACCGTTGGCACGACCGGCGGCGATCTCGATTTCGCGCTGCTGGTCGACGGCTTGCAGGCCGAGCGCGAGCAGGGCATCACGATCGACGTCGCCTACCGGTTCTTCGCCACGCCGTTGCGCCGCTTCATCGTCGCCGACACGCCGGGACATGCGCAATATACCCGCAACATGGCGACCGGCGCCTCCAATGCCGATCTCGCCGTGGTATTGGTCGACGCCCGCAGGGGCGTGATCACGCAGACGCGACGTCACAGCCACATCCTGTCGCTGCTCGGCGTCCGCCACGTCGTCCTCGCCGTGAACAAGATGGATCTGATCGGATTCGACGGCGGCCGCTTCGCGGCCATCACCGCCGAATATCTGACGCTGGCCGGGCAGCTCGGCATTTTCCAGGTGCAATGCATCCCGGTGGTGGCGCCCGACGGCGACAACATCGTCGCCGCGAGCACGCGGATGCCCTGGTACACCGGGCCAACCGTCACGGCCTATCTGGAATCGGTCGACGTGTCCGGCGACGTCTCGCAGCGGCCGTTCCGGCTGCCGGTGCAATGGGTCAACCGGCCACATGCGGATTTTCGCGGCTTCTGCGGCCGAATCGCCAGCGGAACGATCCGGGCAGGCGACGCCGTTACCGTGCAGCCCTCGGGCCGTCAAACCCAGGTCGCGCGCATTCTCACGCCCGGCGGCGAGCGTGATCGGGCTGCGGCGGGCGAATCGGTGACGCTCACATTGACGGACGAGATCGACGTCAGTCGCGGTGACGTGCTGACGGCGGGGTCCACAGCACAGATCTCGGACCAATTGGCGGCCCATCTCGTCTGGTTCGATGACCAGACCATGGTCGCGGGCCGGCGCTACGTGCTCAAATGCGGCACGGCTTCGACGGGCGCGGTGATCACGTCGCTCGAGCACCGCATCGCCATCGACACCATGGCGCAGGAAAGCGCCACGACGCTCGATGCCAACCAGATCGGTCACGTCCATCTCCGCCTCGACCGCCCGCTGGTATTCGAGGCCTATCGCGACGACCGCGACATGGGCAGCTTCATCCTCATCGATCCGATCAGCCATCGCACGGCTGCCGCCGGGATGATCGATCTCTCGCTGAGCCGCGCAACCAACATTCACCGCCATCAACTCGCAGTCGACAAGTCGGTGCGTGCGCGGCTCAAGCAGCCGCGGCCCTGCGTGCTCTGGTTCACGGGCTTCAGTGGAGCCGGCAAATCGACGATCGCAGATCTCGTCGACCGGCGCCTTGCCGCGCTCGGACGCCACGCCGCGCTGCTCGACGGCGACAATCTCCGCCACGGCATCAATCGCGATCTCGGCTTCTCCAGCGCGGAGAGAATGGAAAACGTCCGGCGTGTCGCGGAGATCGCGGCGCTGTTCGTCGATGCCGGCATGATCGCGCTGGTCGCGCTGATTTCGCCGTTCCGCAGCGAGCGCGCACTGGCGCGGCAGCGGGTCGAGACGAGCGAGTTCATCGAAATCCATGTCGCGACCCCGCTTGCCGAATGCGAGCGTCGCGACCCCAAGGGCCTCTATCGCAAGGCGCGCGCGGGCGAGCTGACAGGCTTCACCGGGATCGATGATCCCTACGAGGCACCGCAAGCGCCGGAGATCAGCATCGACACCTCGGAACTGTCCAGCGAGGCGGCCTGCGAACGCATCATCCGCTATCTCAGAGACAATCACTATCTCTAGAGCATGTTGTTTTTTGCCGGAATCGGGATTCCCTGCGGGAGGATTTCTGATTCAAGCTCCATGCTGGAAAGCGGAGGCCAGCATGGATGACGCGACCGCTTTCGGAAGACATTCGCGAACGCGCTCTTGCGCGAGCTGACGCGGGCGAGACCGTTCGTTCGATCGCAGAAGCGCTTCAGATCAGCCCTTCCTGTGTGACGAAGTGGAAGAATCTGCAGCGGGAGACCGGAGGCGTTTCTCCCGGCAAGATCGGCGGTCACAAGAAGCCGGTTCTGTCCGGCACCAATGCCGACTGGCTGCGCAAACGCATTCACTCCGGCCCATTCACTTTGCGGAAGCTGACGGAGGAACTGGCTGCGCGCGGGATCAAGACAGACGTGCGGGCGGTGTGGACGTTCGTTCACGCCGAAGGGCTGAGCTTCAAAAAAAACGGTCCTGCCGGCCGAACAAGATCGTCCCGATATCGCCCGTAAACGGACGCGCTGGAAGACCCATCAGGGCAGGATCGACGCTTCGCGCCTGGTCTTTATCGACGAGACCTGGATCAAAACCAACATGGCGCCGCTGCGAGGCTGGGGGCCGAGCGGGCAACGTCTCCAGGCGTCTGCGCCTTTCGGCCATTGGAAGACCATGACCTTCATCGCGGCGCTGCGCCACGATCGGATCAGCGCGCCATGGGTCATCGACGGCCCAATCAATGGCGAGCTCTTCACCCTTTATATCGAACAGGTACTGGCGCCGACCCTCGCAAAAGGTGAACTCGTCATCCTCGATAATCTCGGCAGTCACAAGGGCAAGGCGGCGCGCAACGCCATCCGCGCCACAGGAGCACATCTGCTCTTCCTGCCGCCCTACAGCCCCGACCTCAACCCGATCGAGCAGGTCTTCGCCAAGCTCAAACACCTGATGCGAGCCGCCCAGACACGTGATGTCGAAGCGACTTGGCGCAAGGTCGGCGAACTCCTCGACCTCTTCTCCAAGGAGGAGTGCGCCAACTATCTCAAAAATTCAGGGTATGTTTCCGTATAAAAACATCACGCTCTAGCGACCGTGCAGCAAGCCTCAGAAGTCGGAGGCGATGCCCTTTCTTTCCCAATCGCCATAGCGGGTGGGCTCGGGTCCCTTCGGTCCCTGAAGCTCCCTAGGCCGCGCTTCGGCTTCGGCTGCCGCGGCCTGCCGCCGCGCCTCGGCTTCAGCCAGCGCACGCTGGGCTGCGGGCGGCAGCGGCTTGCGATCGGGAACGGGAGGCTGGTCACTCATGGTCCGGCTTATTAGCGCAGGACGGCCCGCAGCGCGACGTCCAATAACGCATTCCTGAAATCGGGCCTAAAGGGCTGAAAAAGCCGGAAGCGATTCTTACATTTGGCATATTCGCGTGCCACAGATGAGTTGGTTAAGGCATGCGCCCATCGCGGCGGAACTGCCGCTCGCTCAGAACCTTGCTTCCGCATGCCATCTCAACGTTTCGTTCCTCCGTCCGAAGTGCCCGGTCTTGCGGCGCGGCGGATTGCCGCCGACATCGTCGACGGCGTTCTGCACAAGCACCGCACGCTTGACGACCAACTCGACGGCGGCGGCGCCCATCCCGGACTGAAGACGCTGGCCGACCGCGACCGCGCGCTGATGCGGCGCCTGGTCGCCACCGTGCTGCGCCGGCTCGGCACGCTCGGCCATGTGCTGTCCCGGCTGCTCGACAAGGGCATTCCCTCCGATGCGCCTCGCGCGCAGAGCGCGCTGTTGATCGGCGCCGCGCAGATCCTCTGGATGGATGTACCCGACCACGCTGCCGTCGATCTCTCCGTTCGCCTCGTGCAATCCGACCGGCGCGCCGCGCGGTATGCCGGCCTCGTCAATGCCGTGCTGCGCCGCTGCGCGCGCGAGGGCAAGGCCCTGGTCGAGGAAGTTGCCACGCAATCGCTGGATCTGCCGCCCTGGCTGCTCGCGCGCTGGAGCGCACATTATGGCGAGGCGACCGCGAGAGACATGGCGCTCGCGCTCGGCCACGAACCGTCGCTCGATCTGACCGTGAAGTCGGATGCCGCGCAATGGGCAAGCCGCCTGCATGGCGAAACGCTGCCGACCGGGACGGTGCGGATGCTGCTGCATGGCTCGGTGACCATGCTGCCAGGCTTTGCCGAGGGACAATGGTGGGTGCAGGACGCCGCCGCTGCGCTGCCGGCCCGGCTGTTCGGCGACATCAAGGGCAAGTCCATCGCCGATCTCTGCGCCGCCCGGGCGGCAAGACCGCGCAGCTGGCACTTGCCGGCGCCCATGTCACGGCCATCGACCGCTCACCCGCCCGCGTGGCGCGGCTGCGCGAAAACCTCGGGCGGTTGTCGCTGCAGGCCGAGACCGTCGTCGCTGACGCCGTGGAATGGGCCGGCCCCACCGAGGCCTTCGACGGCATCTTGATCGATGCGCCCTGCACCTCGACTGGCACGATCCGCCGTCATCCCGATGTGGCATGGCTCCGGCAGGAATCCGACATCACCGCCCTGACCGCGCTCCAGCAGCGGCTGCTGCGCAAATCGCTGTCACTGCTCAAATCCGGCGGGACGCTGATCTACTGCACCTGTTCGTTGGAACCCGAAGAGGGCGAGCAGGCCATCGCCGCGCTGCTGGCCGCAGAGCCCGCGCTTCGCCGCGTTCCGATCGAGGCGTCGGAGGTCGCAGGTCTCGACGAAATCCTTACCGCGGAAGGCGATCTGCGCACCCTGCCGAGCCATCTGCCGAACGCCGATCCCAAGCTCGGCGGGCTCGACGGATTTGACGCAGCCCGGCTCGTTAAATCCTGATTTTTGCACCGGATTTTGCAACCTCGATGCTGATTCGCGCCGTTCAAGGTGGTGTCAGCCGTCCGATTTTGGGATTAATCAGGATTCGTCGGAATCCTCCTCTCCCCTTCAAGGCAAGGCGTGTCGGTCGCTCAACGCAGACGTATCTCGACGCTGGTGATGAACCGCTTCGCGCGGAACATGCTCGCGCGCGCGAGCGGCGGGCCCGTGGCGGTGTCGCGGGTCTGGCCCAGTCGCACCGACCGGCTGATCATCGCGCCGCATGACCTGCGCACCGCGGATGCGACCCGCGCCGCTGAGATCTATGCCGGCCGCTTCGTCTTCGCCGGCAAGATCGTCAATTGCCACGGCCGCTCGATCTTCGATCTCGAACCGCCGTCAGAGGATTGGGAGGTCGCGCTGCTCGGCTTCGGCTGGCTGCGGCACTTGCGCGCCGCCGACACCGCGCTGACGCGCGCGAATGCGCGTGCGCTGGTCGAGGACTGGATCTCGAACCCCGCCAACAAGCGCCGTCCGGTCGCGCGGCGCGCCGACGTGCTGGCACGGCGCGTGATCTCGCTGTTGTCGCAGGCGCCGCTGGTGCTCGATGACACCGACAACAAGTTCTACCGCCGCTACTTGCGCGCCCTCGCACGCGAGATCCGCTTGCTGCGCTACACCATGCTCGACATTCCCGACGGGGTGCCGAGCTCCAGGTGCTGATCGCACTATGCTACGCGGCGCTGTGCCTTGCCAATCAGGCGCGCCATATCCGCAGCACTTCGAAAAAGCTCTCCGACGAATTGCAGCGGCAGATCCTGCCCGATGGTGGACACATCTCCCGCAACCCGGGCGCCCTGATCGACCTCCTGATCGACCTGTTGCCGCTGCGGCAGACCTTCGCGGCGCGCAACATCGCGCCGCCGCCGGCGCTGCTCAACGCGATCGACCGTATGATGCCGATGCTGCGCTTCTTCCGTCACGGTGACGGCAATTTCGCGCTGTTCAACGGCATGAGCGCGACACCGTCCGACCTGCTCGCCACGCTGCTCGCCTATGATGACACCCACGGCGCACCGATGGCGAACATGCCGCATACCGGCTTCCAGCGTCTCGATGCCGGCCAGACCACGCTGATCATCGACACCGGCCCGCCGCCGCCGGCCGGCGTCAGCCACGACGCCCATGCCGGCTGCCTCTCGTTCGAACTGTCCTCCGGCATCAGCCGCATCGTCACCAATTGCGGCATGCCGACCACGGGCCGCGACAATTGGCGGCCGTTCGCCCGCGGCACGGTGGCACATTCGACACTGGCCTATCATGACACCTCCTCATGCCAGTTCGTGGAGATGTCGGCGATGAAGCGGCTGCTGCACGGCGCGCCCGTGACAAGCGGCCCGGTGGAGGTCGAGAGCTATCGCGAAATCGTGCCGAACGGCACGCTGCTGACGACCTCGCATGACGGCTATCTCTCTAAATTCGGCGCGATCCACCGCCGTGTGCTGATGATCGCCAATGACGGCGCGCGCATCGACGGCGAGGACACGCTGTCGCCGCCGCAGGGCGGACGCTTCAAGGGCGCGGATGCCGATTTCGCGCTGCGCTTCCATCTGCATCCGGCGGTGAAGGCGAGCCGCCTGTCGGATGCCCGCGGCGTCATGCTGGTGCTGCCGAACCGCGACGTCTGGACCTTTGAAGCATTGGACGACAAGGTCGACCTCGAGGACAGCGTGTTCCTGGCCGGCAATGACGGGCCGCGCCGCACCGCTCAGATCGTGATCCGGCAGGATGCGCGGCAGGCCCCCTCGATCCGCTGGAGCTTTGTGCGTTCCACCGCCTCGCCGGCGGTGACCAATGCACGGAGAAATGCGCGGCGGGAGCCGGAACTACCGCTATAGATGCCCGTATTTCAGCCCTATCTGATCGTTGTGAAGGGCGTCGAAAACTGCTAACCAGCACGCGCTCGCGCGACTGGCGACCTTGGATGGAGCACCATCGGGAAGCGCGAGATACACCTGCCGCGCGCCTGGGCATAGACACTCCTTAAGACAGAGGATCTTGCTCATGACTGACCATCCCCGCCGCGTCACCCGCGCCCTGCTCTCCGTTTCCGACAAGACCGGCCTGATCGAGTTCGCAAAGGCGCTTGCGGCACACAATGTCGAGCTGGTCTCGACCGGCGGCACCGCCAAGGCGATCGCCGCTGCCGGCCTCAAGGTGAAGGACGTCTCCGAGCTGACCGGCTTCCCCGAGATGATGGACGGCCGGGTCAAGACGTTGCATCCGAAGGTGCATGGCGGCCTGCTCGCGATCCGCGACAACGCCGAGCACGCGTCGGCGATGAAGACCCACGGCATCGCTCCGATCGATCTCCTCGTCGTCAATCTCTATCCATTCGAAGCGACGGTCGACAAGGGTGCCGGCTTCGAGGATTGCATCGAGAACATCGACATCGGCGGCCCCGCGATGATCCGCGCCGCCGCCAAGAACCATGATGACGTCGCCGTCGTGGTCGAGGCCGACGACTACAAGGCCGTGCTCGACGAGCTCGCCGCCAACAACGGCGCGACTACATTGAAGCTGCGCCGCCGCCTTGCCGCAAAGGCCTATGCCCGCACTGCGGCCTATGATGCCGCGATCTCGAACTGGTTCAACCGTCAGCTCGAGATCGGCGCGCCCGACTTCCGCGCCTTCGGCGGCAGGCTGATCCAGTCGCTGCGCTATGGCGAGAACCCGCACCAGACTGCCGCGTTCTACGCAACGCCCGACAAGCGCCCGGGCGTCTCGACGGCGCGGCAGCTGCAGGGCAAGGAGCTCTCCTACAACAACATCAACGACACCGACGCGGCCTATGAATGCATCGGCGAGTTCGACGCCAAGCGCACCGCGGCCTGCGTCATCGTCAAGCACGCCAATCCCTGCGGCGTCGCGGAGGGCGCGAACCTCGTCGACGCCTATCGCAAGGCGCTGGCCTGCGATTCCACCTCGGCGTTCGGCGGCATCATCGCGATGAACCGACCGCTCGACGCCGACACTGCGCGCGAGATCACGAAAATCTTCACCGAGGTGATTATCGCCCCCGACGCCAGCGAAGAGGCGATCTCCATCATCGGCGCCCGCAAGAATCTACGCCTGCTGCTGGCCGGCAGCCTGCCCGATCCGCGGGCACCGGGCCTGACCGCCAAGACGGTGGCGGGCGGTCTTCTGGTGCAGAGCCGCGACAACGCCGTGGTCGACGACATGACGTTCAAGGTCGTGACCAAGCGTGCGCCGACCGAGGCCGAGATGCGCGACCTGAAATTCGCGTTCCGTGTGGCCAAGCACGTCAAGTCCAACACCATCATCTACGCCAAGGATCTCGCCACTGTCGGCATCGGCGCGGGCCAGATGAGCCGGGTGGATTCAGCGCGGATTGCGGCGCGCAAGGCCCAGGACGCGGCGAGTGAGCTCAAGCTCGCCGAGCCGCTCACCAAGGGCTCGGTGGTCGCGTCGGACGCCTTCTTCCCGTTCGCCGACGGCATGCTCGCCTGCATCGAGGCCGGCGCCACCGCCGTGGTGCAACCCGGCGGCTCGATGCGAGACGACGAGGTCATCAAGGCCGCCGACGAGCACGGCATCGCCATGGTGTTCACGGGAACGCGGCACTTCAGGCACTGAGGTCGCCGTCATTCCGGGGCGCGCCACTTGGCGCGAGCCCGGAATCCATTTCTCCGCATGACACGCTGCACGATAGATTCCGGGCTCGCGCCCCGCGCGCCCCGGAATGACGGCGAGCTGCGGCTACTTCCTCACCCGCATCAACAATCCCAACCCCGCGACGAAGAACACCACCAGCACGGCCATGCCGGCTTTCTGGCTCGCCGTCGCGGCGGTGATCATGCCGATCAACAGCGGGCCGATGAAGGACGTCACCTTCCCGGTCAATGCGAACAGGCCGAAGTACTGCGCGATGCGATCCTTCGGCGCGAGACGGATCAGCAGCGTGCGTGAAGCGGCTTGCAGCGGGCCGCCGGCGGCGCCGATGAGACAGCCCAGCACCAGATAGGCTCGCTCCGCGGCGCTCGAGAACAGCGCCGCGCCCGGCTCGGGCGGCGCGACCTTGACGAACAACACACTGTCCTTGTCGACCAGCAAGATCGCCGCCACCGACAGCAGCAGGATCAGCAGGCTGCCGGCGATCACGCGCTTCGGCCCGAGATGATCGTCGAGCTTGCCGCCAAACCATGCGCCGAACGCACCGGCGATCGCGAGCATGATGCCGAACGTGCCGATCTGAATCGTGTGCCAGCCGAAGGTGCCGGCGGCATAGATGCCGCCGAACGCAAACAGCGACACCAGACCATCGGTATAGATCATGTTGGCGAGCAGGAACGCCGCAAGAGATTTCTGGTGCGGCAGACTCTTGATCGATTGCTTCAGCTCCGACAATCCTTCGCGCAGCGCCTCGCGCACCGGAAGCTTCGCGGGATAATCCGGCGTGAACAGGAACATTGGCGTCACGAAGATGATGAACCAAAGCCCGGTCAACGGCCCGGCGGCACGGTCGCCCTGATGAGTGACGGGATCGAGCCCGAATAGCGGCGTGAAGCCGAGCAGCGTGCGGCCGGTCTCGGGATTGGCGGCGAGCAGGCCGAGCACGATGATCAGGCTGACGATGCCGCCAATGTAACCTGTTGCCCAGCCGGTGCCGGACAGCCGCCCGATGCGCTCCGGCGGCACCAGGGTCGGCATCATCGCGTTGTTGAAGACGGTGGCGAATTCCGCACCGACGCTGGCGAGCGCGACGGCGGTGAGCAGCGGCGGAATGATGGCGTAATCGCCTGGCTTGCCTATCCACAGCGTGCAGGACGCCAACACCAGCACAGTGCCGAAACCTGCAATCCATGGTTTCCTGCGGCCCGAAGCATCCGCGATCGCCCCGAGCACAGGCGACAACAACGCGATCGCAAGACCCGCGGCCGCCATCGCAAAGCCCCACAGCGATTGGCCGGTGGCGGGATTTGGCGCAATGCCGGTCGCGAAATAAGGCGCGAACACGAAGGTCGTGATCAGCGTGAAATAAGGCTGCGCGGCCCAATCGAAGAAGATCCAGCTGACGACGGCGGCGCGCGGCGGATAGGTCCGCGGCACGCCGGCCATGCGCACATCCGGGGCAATCGTCGTCATCACGCAGTCCTCATCACGAACAGTTTTGCCTCTCTCGGGGCAAACCGTATAGCATTACCGTGACGCGTGTGAACTGGCCGGGGGCACGACGGAAATTTTGATGATGTCGACATATTCGACGCGGCGGGCATTTTTCGCCGTCATAGCCACTTTGGCGCTCGGTCTCGCCCCCGCGACTGCCCAGGATGCGCGGCGGGGCTATGTCCCGCCCGCGCGCGACACCGTGCGTGCCGTCGCTGCCGAGCACGGCATGGTGGTGGCGCAGGAGAAGATCTCGGCGCAGGTCGGTGCCGACATCCTGCGACGTGGCGGCAATGCCGTCGATGCCGCGGTCGCGACCGGCTTTGCGATGGCCGTGACCTATCCGCGCGCCGGCAATATCGGCGGTGGCGGCTTCATGGTGATCCATTCCGCCGATCGCAATGAAGACATCACGATCGACTATCGCGAGACCGCGCCAGCTGCGACCACGCCGCAGATCTTCCTCGGACCGGACGGCAAGCCTGACGCGACGAAGTCACGCGATTCCGCGCTCGGCGTCGGCGTGCCCGGCACCGTCGCAGGTCTCACGCTCGCATTGGAAAAATACGGCTCCGGCCAGTTCACGCTGGCGCAACTGCTCGAGCCGGCGATCGCACTCGCCCGCGACGGCTTTGTCGTCAGCGACGACATGGCCGATACGCTGCCGAGTTGGCACCGGCGGCTGGCGCGCTGGCCTTCCTCGGCCAAAGTCTTCTCGCGTCCCGACGGCGCGCCGCTTGGCGAGGGCGACAGGCTGGTGCAAGCCGATCTCGCCGCAACGCTGTCGGCCGTCGCCGCACAGGGGCCGCGCGGCTTCTATGAGGGGCCAGTTGCGGAAAAGCTGGCCAAAGCCGTCTCTGAAGCCGGCGGCATCATGACGCCTGCCGACCTGAAAGCCTATCAGGCGGTGATCCGTGCGCCGGTGCGCGGCACCTATCGCGGCTACGATATCGTCTCGATGCCGCTGCCCTCATCCGGCGGCGTGGTGCTGGTGGAGACGCTCAACATCCTCGAAGGCTTTCAGCTCGCCGATCTCAAGCAGGGATCGCCGGCATCGCTGCATCTGCTGATCGAGGCCATGAAGCGCGCCTATGCGGACCGGGCGCGCTATCTCGGCGATCCCGCCTTCGTCAACGCACCGATCGAGACGCTGATCGCGAAGGACTACGCCGCCAAGCTGCGCGCGGGGATCTCCGCCGATCGCGCCACGCCTTCGAAAGAGCTCGTTTCCGCTGCTGCCGCGCCGCGCGAAGGCAGCAACACCACGCACTTTTCCGTCGTCGACGGCCGCGGCAACGCCGTCAGCAACACCTATACGCTGAACTTCAGCTATGGCGTCGGTCTCGTTGCCGACGGCACCGGCGTGCTGCTCAACAACGAGCTCGACGACTTCACCGCGGCGGTGGGCGCTTCCAATGCCTATGGCCTCGTCGGCTTCGAGGCCAATCTGCCTGGGCCTGGAAAACGCCCGCTGTCCTCGATGTCGCCGACCATCGTGCTGCGAGGCGGCAAGCCGGTGCTGGTGACGGGTTCGCCTGGTGGCAGCCGCATCATCTCGACCGTGCTCCAGGTGATCGTGAACGTCCTCGACTACAAGATGGACGTGGCTGCTGCCGTTGCTACACCGCGGCTGCATCACCAATGGCTACCGGATGAGGTGCGCGTCGAGAGCGGCTTTCCCAGCGATGTCCTGTCCGAGCTGAAGGCGATGGGCCATCTCACCGTCGAGCCGATGGGACAGACATCGGCTAATTCGATTCTGGTCACGGCGAACGGGCCGCTCGGCGCGCCAGACCCACGCACCCGCGGTGCGGAAGCTGCGGGCCAGTAACCACGTCGTTTGCATGGCGCGGCAGCGCGGGCTGGGCGGCTCGCAGAGCCGAACCCGGGATCTCGCTGAAAGTACCTTACCGCCCGACCTGATACGGCCCGCCCTTTTCGAGCGCGCGCGCATACGCTGGCCGCTCGTGGATGCGCTCCAGGAACGCCATCGCCTTGGGGTGGCCCTGCTCCAGCCCGCCGCGCGCTTGGGCTGCTTCCAGCGGAAAGCTCATCTGGATGTCGGCGGCGGTGAATTCGCTGCCCGCGAACCACTCGCTCTTGCCGAGCTCGCCTTCCCAGTAATCCATGTGCTGCTTGAGCTGCGGATTGACCAGCGCGGTCAGCGCCTGGTTGCAGACCTTGCGCACCAGCGGGCGGAGCAGCGCCGGCGCGCGCTTCGGCATCAGCGTGAACAGCAGCTTCAAGAGCAGCGGCTGCATCGCCGACCCTTCCGCATAGTGCAGCCAATAGGTGTATCGCAGACGTTCCGGCGTGTTCAGCGGCGGGATCAGCCGGCCATTGCCGTAGGTGGCGATGAGATACTCGATGATCGCGCCAGACTCGGCGATGGTGTTGCCGTTGTCGGTGATGACCGGCGACTTGCCGAGCGGATGGATGGCGCGCAGCTCCTTCGGCGCGCGCATATCCGGCTGGCGCTGATAGCGCACGATCTCGTAGGGCACGCCCAACTCCTCGAGCAGCCACAGCACGCGCTGCGAGCGGGAATTGTTGAGGTGGTGAACGGTCAGCATCGCGCGGGTCCCCAGCTTGGCTTGGTCGGTCGCGCCGTTGGTGCCAGCCTGGGGACACAATGTCGAGCCATCGGCGCGGATATTTTCACCCGGGTATATTGACGCCAGTAATTTACCCGGGTATTAAAATTGCCGACGCGATCAATCTGGCAATGATTCCAATGCAAGCCACCTTCACAGCCTTCATCGGCCAGCACCGGCTGGCCTCGGGAGCGGCGGGCGACGTCGCACTCGCGGTCAAGCGGGCGGGGTCGCAGCCGGACCAGCCGATCATCATTTTCGACGACGGGACGGGCCGGTCGATCGACTTCGACCTGCGCGGCGAGGATCACGAGGTGCTGGCGCGGCTGACCAAGCTCATGCCGCCGCCACCGTCAACCGAAGTGACCGAATCGCCGAGCGAGCCGCGCGGCCGCGGCCGTCCCAAGCTCGGCGTGGTCGCGCGCGAGGTGACTTTGCTGCCGCGGCACTGGGAGTGGCTCAACGCGCAAGCCGGCGGCGCCTCGGTCGCGCTGCGCAAGCTGGTCGACGAGGCCAGACGCGCCAGCGGCGACAAGGACCGCGAGCGGAAGGCGCGCGATGCGGCCTATCACTTCATGTCGACCATGGCCGGCAACCTGCCGCAGTTCGAGGAAGCCTCGCGCGCGCTGTTCGCGGATGACCAGCGGCGCTTCACCGGGCTGATCGCCGACTGGCCCACTGACATCCGCGATCACATCGTCAAGCTCGCCTACAGCGACCGCGCTTAAGGCGCGCGCAGCATTCACCTCCATCAACGGCCGAGCCGCGCATCGCGCGGCAACGGCTTCGCACGCCCTGATGAAAGACAAATCCATGTCCGCACCCGCGCCTCTCTGGACGACGTTTCTTCGCTTCCTCGCACCCTTGATGCTGAGCAACGCGCTGCAATCGCTGTTCGGCACCGTCAGCAACGTCTATCTCGGCCAGATGATCGGCATCGACGCGCTCGCCGCGGTCTCGGCCTTCTTCCCGGTGATGTTCTTCCTGTTCGCCTTCGTCATGGGACTCAGCACCGGCGCCACCGTGCTGATCGGCCAAGCCTTTGGCGCGGGCGAGCACGGCCGGATCAAGCTCGTCGTCGGCACGACGCTCGCGATCGGCCTAACGCTTTCGGCAACGGTTGCACTCGCTGGCGGGATCTTCAGCCGGCAATTGATGGTCATGCTCGCGACGCCCCCTGATATCCTCGACCAGGCCAGCGCCTATGCCCGCATCATGCTGCTGACCATGCCGCTTGGCTTCGTCTTCCTGCTGATGACGGCGATGATCCGCGGCGTCGGCGACACCGTGACGCCGCTCCTCGCGCTGGCGCTGTCGACCGCGATCGCCCTGATCCTGACGCCGCTGCTGATCCGCGGCGCCTTCGGATTGCCGGCGGCGGGCATCACCAGTCCGGCATGGTCAGCTGCGATTGCCAACGCGCTGACGCTGATCGTGCTGGCCGTCTATCTGCTCCGGAACAAGCACGCGCTGGCACCGGACGCTGCACTGCTGCGTCATCTGCGGCTCAACGGCGCCGTGCTCGGAAAAATCCTCGGCATTGGACTGCCGAGCGCGATTGGCATGGTGGTGATGGCGATTGCCGAGCTGGTGCTGCTTGGGCTCGTCAACGGCTTCGGCTCAAACGCCACGGCCGCGTACGGCGCCGTCAATCAGGTGATGGGCTACACCCAGTTCACGGCGATGTCGATTTCGATCGCGGTCTCGATCCTCGGTGCGCAGGCGATCGGCGGCGGCGACAGGGCGCGGCTCGACGGCATCGTGCGCACCGGCCTTGCGTTCAACCTCGTGCTGACCGGCGGGCTGGTGGCGCTGATCTATCTCGTACCGCGCGCCGTGCTCGGCATCTTCATCACCGACGGCGCCGTGCTCGATCTGGCGAAGGAACTGCTTTACATCGCCTTGTGGAGCTCGGTGCCGTTTGGCCTCGCCACGGTGTTTTCCGGCGCCATGCGCGCCGCCGGCGTCGCCTTGACGCCGATGCTGCTGGCGATCTTCGCCATTGTCGCGATCGAGTTGCCGTCTGCAGTGATCCTGAGCCGCACGATCGGCGTTAAGGGCGTATGGGCCGCCTATCCGATCGTGTTCTGCGCCATGCTCGTTTTGCAGATGGGCTATTACCTCGTGGTGTGGCGCAAGCAAACGATCCGGCGTCTGATCTGACGGAATCATCAAGGTATTATGATCATCATTAAACGGTGGACCTGTGGCGCAGCCTACGCCAAAATGGATGAAAATCGCCGCCAAGGAGATCGAATTTGACCCGCACAGCCCCGCAATTCCTGTTCGATTTCGGCAGCCCGAACGCCTATCTCAGCCATCTGGCGATCCCGGCGATCGAGCAACGCATCGGCGTCAAGTTCGAATATGTGCCGATCCTGCTCGGCGGCATCTTCAAGGCGACCAACAACAAGTCGCCGGCCGAGACGCTCGCCGGCATCAAGAACAAGCGCGAATTCCACGCGATCGAGACCGAGCGCTTCATCAAGCGCTTCAAGGTGCAGCCCTACGTCATGAATCCGTTCTTCCCTGTCAACACGCTGAGCCTGATGCGTGCGGCGATCGCGGCGCAGCTCGAGGGTGTGTTCGAGGCCTATGTCGAGGCGGCGTTCCACCACATGTGGCGCGAGCCGAAGAAGATGGACGATCCCGAGATCGCCGCGAAGGCGCTGGCGTCATCCGGCCTCGATGCGCAAAAGCTGTTCGCCCGCGCGCAGGAACCCGAGGTGAAAGGCAGACTGATCAAAAACACCGAGGAGGCGGTGGCGCGCGGCGCGTTCGGCTCGCCGACCTTCTTCGTCGGCAACGAGATGTTCTTCGGCAAGGAGCAGCTGCGCGAGGTCGAGGAGATGGTGCTGGGGAAGTGATTTCCGTATTGCTTTGAAAGCTGGCAAGCTCCTCGCGTCGTCCTGGCGTTCGTCAGGACGACGGCAAAGAAGAAACAACAAGGACAATCCTCATGCGTATCCTCGTGGTCGGCGCCGGCGCCATCGGCGGCTATTTTGGTGGCAGGCTGTTGCAGGCCGGCCGCGACGTCACCTTCCTAGTCCGGCCGCGCCGCGCCAGCGAGCTCGCGAGCGCCGGCCTCGTTATCAAGAGCCCGAATGGCGATGTGACGCTGAAGGACCCGCCGACCGTGCAAGCGGACAAGCTCGCGGAAAAATTCGACGTCGTGCTGCTCAGTTGCAAGGCGTTCGACCTCGACGACGCCATCAAGTCGTTCGCGGCCGCCGTCGGGCCGAACACCGCGATCATCCCCATGCTCAACGGCATGAAGCATCTCGACGTCCTCGACCAGAAATTCGGCGCCGGGCGGGTGCTGGGCGGGCTCTGCGCCATCGCCGCGACGCTGAACGAGAAGCGCGAGGTGGTGCAGCTGCAGCCGATGCAATCGATCAATTACGGCGAGCGCGACGGCAAGCTGTCGGACCGCGTCAAGGCGATCGACGAGGCCTTCAGGAGCGGCATCAATGGCGCCTCCGCCAGCCAGAACATCATGCAGGACATGTGGGAGAAGTGGGTGTTCCTCTCGACGCTCGCGGCATCCACCAGCCTGATGCGCACCTCCGTCGGCAACATCCTCGCCGCCCCGGGCGGCAGGGACTTTCTGCTCGGCATGTTGGACGAGACCAGCGCGATCGCCTCTGCGTCGGGCTACGCACCGGGCGGACCATTCTTCGAACGCGTGAAGGGCAATTTGACCACCGAGGGCTCGCCGATGACGGCATCCATGTTCCGCGACATCAAGGCGGGCCTGCCGGTCGAAGCCGATCACGTCATCGGCGATCTCATCGCACGCGGCGATGCTGCCAAGGTGCCGGTGCCGAAGCTGCGCATCGCCTATACGCATCTGAAGGCGTATGAGAAGCAGCTGGCGGGGTAGGGGCAGCAGCTACACTCTCAGCTGTCGTCCCGGACAAGCGCAGCGAAGCGGAGCGCAGATCCGGGACCCATAACCACAGGACGTGATTGTGGGCAGGCTGGTCACCACGAGTCTTCGCCAAATACAATCCTGTGGTTATGGGTCCCGGATCTACGCGCGCTTGAGGCGCGCTTGTCCGGGACGACAGTGGAGATTGCGGCGACGCCCAGCGCTATTTGAAATACGCCAGATAGTGCGAGACGGCGGTGATTTCCTCATCGCTCATGTGATAGGCGACATCGGCCATGGCGGCGACGCCGCCGCCAACGCGCTGGCCCGCTTTATAGTCGTGCAGCGCCTTGACCAGATATTCCTCGCGTTGACCCGCGAGCCGCGCCACAGCCTTGGTACCAGCATAGCTGTCCGTATGGCATGAGGCGCAGCGGCGGCCGGCAGCCACCTGCGCCCCCTTTTTCGACAGGTCCGGATTCCCGTCCTCCGGTCCCTTCGGCGGCGCCAGCTGCGAGAAATAGGCGCCGAAATTGCGGATGTCCTCGTTGTTGATCTCCTCGACGATCGGCTGCATCTGCTCGTTCTTGCGCGAGCCGGCGCGGAAGAACACCAGCTGCCATTGCAGGAATTGATCGGGCTGACCGGCCAGCGAGGGAATGTTCTCGGTCTGCGAGATGCCGTTCTCGCCGTGGCAGCCGGCGCAGGCAGCCGCCTTCTCCTTGATCGCGGAATCATCGGCGGCGCTTACGGAAAGGGCGCCGAGCGTCAGGAGCGCAACCGCGCTGATTGCGTGCGAGATGAACTTCCGGCGCATGATGGGAATTCCGATCTGTCAAGTTCGTCATTCTGGGGCACGAGCTATGATGCGCAATTGCGCATCGGATAATCCATAACCCCCGCTCGTGGGTATGGGTTCCGGACTTGCGCGCAAGTCGCGCGCAATCCGGAACGACGGCATGGGACTTTGAGAATGAAAGAGGCTGCGACCGTCGCCCGGTCGCAGCCTTCCCGTTACGTCGCGCTACTTCTTGATGTAACTGATGCGGTAGATCGCACCGGCCCAGTCGTCGGCGACGAGGATCGAGCCGTCCTTGGCGAGAATGATGTCGGCGGGACGGCCGAGATAGCCCTGGTCACCCTCGAGCCAGCCGGAGGCGAAGATCTCCTGCTTGGGGTTCTTGCCGTCGGGCCCGACGATCACGCGCACGATGCGCGCGCCCTGATACTTGTGGCGATTCCAGGAGCCGTGCTCGGCGATCAGGATGTTGTTCTTGTACTCGGCGGGGAATTGGTCGCCGGTATAGAACTTCATGCCGAGCGGAGCGACATGCGCGCCGAGATTCAGCACCGGCGGCGTGAACTCCGAGCACTTGTGGCCCATCGCGAACTTGTCGTCGGGCAGATTGCCCTGGTGGCAATAGGGATAGCCGAAATGCTCGCCGATCTTGTTGATCATGTTCAGCTTGTCTGACGGCAGATCGTCGCTGATCCAGTCGCGGGCATTCTCGGTGAACCAGTACTTGCCGGTGCGCGGATCGACGTCGCCGCCGACGGAGTTGCGGACGCCGAGCGCCCAGATCTCGGCATTGCCGGTCTTGGGATCGACGCGCCGGATCTGCGCGACGCTGGTCGGCGGCATGCCGATATTGAAGGGCGGCCCGAACGGCAGGAAGAACCAGCCATCCTTGTCGACCGAGATGTATTTCCAGCCATGCGCGGCATAGGACGGCATGTCGTCGTAGACGACCTTGCCGTCGCCGAGCTTGTCGAGATTGGCTTCGGCGTCGTCGTAGCGGATCAGCTTGTCGACGGCGATGACGTAGAGCGCGCCATCCTTGAAGGCGAGACCGGTGGGCATGTTCAGCCCCTTGAGGACGGTCTTGACCTCCTTCTTTCCGTTGTTGTCCTTGATGGCATAGACGTTGCCGAGGCCGAACGAGCCGACGAACAGCGTGCCCTTGTCGCCCCAGGCCATTTGCCGCGCGGCGAGCACGCCGGGCGCGTAGACCTCGATCTTGAAGCCCGGCGGCAGCTTGATCTTCTTCATCATCGCCGCGAGCTCGGCCTCCGACGCGCCGGTCGGCGGACCTGAGGGCGGTGCGAGGCCCTTCTGCGCCTCGGTCTCGTCGCCGAGGAACCAGTCGTCTGGCGGATGGGTCCAGAACTCCTTGGTGCCGGATTCGTATTTCTTCAGCGCCCGGTTCTTGTCCTGCTGTTGCGCATTGCCAGCGCTGGTCCCCGCGAGAAGGGCAACCGCTGCAAGCGCCAGAACGGATTGAAAGACGGATTTATGGAATTTCATCGCGTCACTCCCCTAAGGCAGCCGTCAGGGCTGCACGTTATTTTATTTTGCTAGTCGAGAGGCGAAGTTTTGGGTCGGTCAGGACGACAGACGCAAAAAGGTTAGCACATCTGCGAACGGTGAGAAGCGCGCCGCGTGCACCGCGATTGCGCTCCGAGAAAATTGAGACGGAACGTCAATGCGCAGCGAACGGCGCGGCGACAACGCTCTCGCTGCAGCGCGGAATCAAGTTGGCGCGCGGATCGTTTGCAGGCGGCTCGAGGGGTGGGATCAACAAAAAATGCGAAAACAACCCCATGCACAGTAGAACGGCTCAGGCCGGGTTGTTCTCGGTGACACCGGACAGACATTTGAAGCGTCGAGCAAAATAGCAATCGCGACGCTTACGAGACGACGGGATAGGGTCCGTCGTCGAACACCGTGTCATGATAGCCTTTCGACCCGATCTCGCGCGCCAGCGCGCTGCGAAAATCGCGGTCACCATGCAGGCTGCGCAGCACATGCGCGAAGTCGAATTCGGGCCGCCAGCCCAGCTCGCGCCGCGCGCGTTCGTTGACATAGACGCGATCGATCTCAGGGAAGAGGCGCCAGCCGCGCGCCGCATACAGCTGCACACATTCCGGATAGAGCTCGCGCACGACATTGGCGGCATCGCGCGCGAGCGCGGCGAGATGGCGTTGCTCGAACGGGCTCGTGGCCGAGACGATGTAGCGGGCATACCCAATTCTGGGCGCGCGCTCGGCGGCGAGCAGGTGGGCGCTCACCGCATCCGCGATATCCAGCCGGCGATAGAGCAGCTCGTTGGCCTGCGCGTTCTCGGTTGTGTAAGCCAACCGCATCGCCGGATCGTCATCGGCTTCCGGAAAGAAGCGCGAGGTCCGCAAGATGACGACCGGCAGGGTACGCTCGCGAAAGAACAGCTCGCAGAGGTTCTCGGCCATCAGCTTGGTCGTGCCGTAGATGTTCTTCGGCACCGGCGGCAGGTCCTCGCTGACCCAGACGACAGCCTGTCCCGCCTCCGGCCTGAGCTGCGAGCCGAACGCGCTGGTGGTGCTGGTGAAGACAAAACTCTTCACGCCGGCGGCCGCGGCCGCCTCGAGCAGATTGAGCGTGCCGGTGACGTTGGTGTCGACGAAATCCTGCTTGCCGTGGGTCGCCACATGCGGCTTGTGCAGCGTCGCAGTGTGGATCACCGTGGTGACGCCCGCCATCTGGCGCCGGACGAAGCCTGGGTCGACGATCGAGCCGACGGCATCGGTGAAGGGCGATGGCTTCAGATCGATCCCGCGCGCAGGTGAGCGGCGCGCCCGGAGTGTCCGCAGGATGGCCTCCCCGAGGTGACCTGCGCTGCCCGTGACCAGAATTGTCATGTGAGACCCCATACAGCCGCCAGTGGCGTGGAAAACCACGGCCCGACCCGGTTTGGCTGGATGCTCTGGGAAAAATTGGAGCGGGCGAAGGGGCTCGAACCCTCGACCCCGACCTTGGCAAGGTCGTGCTCTACCACTGAGCTACACCCGCATCCTGTGTCGGTCGCGTGACGCGCCGGCAACGGCTGTCGTATGCCAAAAGCGGGAGGGGAATGCAACAGCTACCGGCGGCATAGATTCGCAATCGGAGGCCCCATATGGACCCTGAATGCGACCAAATCGCCCGAAACTGCCCCGGAACCGGCGAATCGGCCGCAATGGATTGAAATTCGGCCGTCCCGGCCCAATTTAGGAGCCGACGACGCGCATCTACATCGACGACGTGCTAAACAGCCGCCATTCCAGACATGACGAGGGGATCCCGTGACGATCATCGACCAGGGTAACGGAGCGGCGGGCCCGGCCGCCGCCGATCTGATCAAGGACACCACCACCCAGACCTTCGTGAAGGACGTCATCGAGGAATCGAAGCGCCAGCCGGTGCTGATCGATTTCTGGGCGGAGTGGTGCGGCCCGTGCAAGCAGCTCACCCCGGTCCTGGAAAAGGCGGTCAAGGCGGCCAAGGGTAAGGTCAAGCTGGTCAAGATGAACATCGACCAGCACCCGGCGATTCCGGGCCAGATGGGCATCCAGTCGATCCCGGCCGTGATCGCCTTCGTCAACGGCCAGCCGGCCGACGGCTTCATGGGCGCGGTACCGGAGAGCCAGCTCAACGCCTTCATCGAAAAGCTGACCAAGGGCATGACCGCGCCGGGCGAGGTCAACGTCGCCGAGATCGTGCAGGAGGCCGAGGCCGTGCTCGCCGAGGGCGACACGGCTGCGGCCGCGCAGATCTATGCCGAGGCGCTCCAGCATGATTCGACCAACATCGCGGCGCTTGCGGGCCTTGCGAAGTGTTACGCGGTGTCCGGCGCGATGGAGCAGGCCAAGCAGACGCTGGCCATGGTGCCGGAATCCAAGCGCAACGATCCCGCTGTGAAAGCCGTGCAGACCACGATCGACCTCGCCGAGCAGGCGGAAGCGCTGGGGCCGGTGGCCGAGCTGGAACAGAAAGTCGCCGCAAACCCGCTCGATCATCAGGCACGATTCGATCTCGCCACCGCGCTCAACGCGCAAGGCAACCGCGCGGCCGCCACCGAGCAGTTGCTCGAGATCATCAAGCGCGACCGCAAGTGGAACGACGACGGCGCCCGCAAGCAGCTGGTGCAGTTCTTCGAGGCCTGGGGCGGCACGGATGATGCAACCGTCGAGGGACGCAAGCGTTTGTCGACGATCCTGTTTTCGTAGGACGTGCTGGCAACGCCAGGGGGACCGGGCAGATGCCGATCAACATCGAATATCGCGGGCCCGCCGACCTTCCGGAGATCATTCCGGTATTTCCGCTGCCGGGCGCGCTGGCTGCTGCCCCGCGGCCAGATGCCGCTGAACATCTTCGAGCCGCGTTACCTTTCGATGGTCGACGATGCCTTCCGCGACGGCCATCGTCTGATCGGCATGATCCAGCCCGATGTGGCGCACTCGCCGAAGGATTCCGACAAGCCGGCGCTATTCCGCGTCGGCTGCGTCGGCCGCATCACCCAGCTCGCAGAATCCGGCGATGGCCGCTACATCCTCGAGCTCACCGGCGTCTCGCGCTTCAAGGTGGTCGAGGAGCTCGACGTGCTGACCGCCTACCGGCAGTGCAAGGTGGATTTCTTCGCCTTCATCGACGATTTCACCGCGCGCATGGGCGAGGACCAGGTCGATCGCGAAGCGCTGCTGGCGGTGCTGGCGGACTTCCTGAAGGCCAACAACCTCAAGGTCGATTGGGAGGGCGTCGAGAGCGCCCCCAACGAGGCGCTGGTCAACGCGCTGGCAATGATGTCGCCCTATGGACCCGCTGAGAAGCAGGCCATGCTAGAGGCGCCCGACTTGAAGACCCGCGCCGAGATCCTGATCGCGGTCACCGAGATGGACCTCGCCAAGAAGCGCACCAGCGGCGATCCACCGCTGCAGTGACGGCCTGAATCCTCACGCAGCGCGGATGGCCGCTCCGGAACCTTCCCGCAGCATTGTAGCGACGTCGGATGCAGGCATCGGCCGGCTGAAATAGTAGCCTTGCGTTTCGGCGCACCCCTCTTCGCGGAGGATATCCAGCTGCGCCTTCGTTTCGACGCCTTCGGCGGTCGTCGTCTTGCCGAGGCTGACGGCGAAACGAACCACTGCTCGCGCGAGATGGTGCGCCTCTGCCCTCGCGCTGGATAGTTCGCCCACAAAACTGCGGTCGATCTTGACCTTGTCGAACGGGAATCTTTGCAGAAAGCTCAGCGATGAATAACCAGTGCCGAAATCGTCCAGGGCGATTCGCACGCCGAGCTCGCGCAGCTGAGCGAGGACTGCAAAAACAGCTTCGCTGTCATGCATGATCACGGTCTCGGTGACCTCGAGCTCGAGCCTGTGCGGCGCAATTCCTGAACTCGCCAGCGCGCCGACAACGACCGGAACAAGCTCCGTGCTCCTGAATTGAGCGGGAGACAGGTTGACTGCGATCCTGACATAGGCAGGCCATTTGGCAGCTTCCGCGCAGGCGGTCCGCAAGACCCATTCTCCCAGCGGCACGATCAAGCCGGTTTCCTCCGCAAGCGGAATGAATTCGCTCGGCAGGACCAGGCCTCGCTGCGGGTGATGCCAACGTAGCAAGGCCTCGAAGCCGATGGTCTTGCCGGTGGCAGTGCTGACGAACGGCTGGTAGTGAAGCTCGAATTGACGGCCGGCAAGCGCATCCCGCATGTCGCGCTCCAGATTGCGTCGCGCATGCATGAGCTCGTCGAGCTCCGGCTCGAAGAAACGGAATGCACCACGTCCGCCACTCTTGGCCGAGTAGAGCGCGAGATCCGCACTCTTCATGATCACGTCGGAATCATTGCCATCGCGCGGCGCGATGGCAATGCCGATGCTGGTGCCCACCGTGACCCGGTGATCGCCGAGATCGAAGGGTTCGCAAAGCGCCTTTCTGATGTTCTCGGCAAGAGCGGCGGCCTCCAGGGCCGGGTTGGTCACGTAGTCGATCACCGCGAACTCGTCGCCGCCCAGTCGGGCAATCAACGCGGTTTCCGTGGTGCATTCGCGCAGACGCGCAGCGACGGCGCGCAGCAGGGAATCGCCCGCCGGATGTCCAAGCGTGTCGTTGACTTCCTTGAAGCGATCGAGGTCGAGCATGAGCACGGCCAGATCGAGGCCGCCGTTGCGCGTAACCGCAATGGCATGCTCCATCCGTTCCCTGAGCAGCACGCGATTTGGCAGATCGGTCAGCGCGTCGTGCTGCGCCATATGTGTGATCTTGGCCTCGGACCGGCGTTGCTCGGTCACATCGAGATGCGTGGCCACCCATCCGCCACCGGCCATCGGCTGCCGCGTCACGCGGATCAGCCGACCATCCGCAAACTCGTCGATCCTGCTCGAGACTGCATCGAACGGCAGGGCCGCCAATTTCGAGATGAATTGCTCGGCAGCACCCTCGCTGGAATCGCCCTTGAGGATTCCCTTCACAATACGATGCCTGATGATGTCGGTGTGCAATGTCCCCGTCCGCAGCAGTTCCGGCGGCAACCGATACAGTCGGGCATAACGCTCGTTGCAGACGACAAGCCGCTTTTCGGCATCGAACATGCAAAGGCCCTCGACCATGTGGTTGATCGCCGTGTCCAGCCGGACCGTCTGGTCCTGTAGTTCCTGCTGCGAGTCTTCGAGCTGCTGCCGGGCGTCCGAAAGCTGGCTGATGATCTCCTCGAACTTGGCGGTTCTGCTTGCCAGGCGACGATCGGCCAGCACGCCGATCAGGCTCATGCCCAGCACAGATAGCGCCACACCGGCGATAGCAAGCGCGAGCACAGCCGGAGAAAGCGACAGGGCGCCCGTCGCACGCGTTGGATCCGGCGTGATCTGCACGGCGCCCATGGCCGTGAAGTGGTGCGATACGATGGCGAGTGTCAGCAGGACCGCCGCTGCGAGCGTACCCCGGTAGTTCTGATACCTGATCGCGACGGCCAGGGCGGCATAGCCGAGGCACATGCCCAGAATGATCGAGACGAAGACGAGGTCCAGCGACCAGGCGACGCGACCCGGCACTTCGAGTGCCCACATTCCGAGATAATGCATGCTGGCAATGCCGCCGCCGATGATGACGCCGCCGGCCGCCGCGCGCCACCGGCCGGAATCGCCGACCGCAACGCCGAAGCCCCCCGAGGTCAGAAGCATTGCCGTCGCAAGCGAAAGTGCCGTCAGCACGATTCCGTAGCCGGTCGTAACGCCGGGCTCGTAGGCGAGCATGGCGACGAAATGCGTCGCCCAGATTCCGTATCCGATGGCGGCGCCGGCAATCGCGATCCAGATCAGCCGCGTTCTTGCGCGCGCCGCGATCGCACGATGGAAGATACTGACTGCAACAATGCTCGCGACGAAGCAGACCAGGCCAGCAAGCACGACGAGCCGGAAATCATGCTCGACGGTAAGGCAAGACAAAACGCGGAACATCCAATATCGCTCCATCGCCAATAGTGTCGATGGTGGTCGGGCTAAACGTCGTTCGCGTTAATTTTGTGCAACGCCTGATTGCATGCTTACCAACGCGTTAATGCTTCGGGCGCAATTCGATTTTGCCGCGCATTGCGCATGTCTTACCGCAATCGCGCCCAAGCTGAGGGAACAACGCTTGCAACGACCGGCAACGTAATCCTAGAGGCGATTGCGAATGTGCTTGCGTCCGGTGAACATCGCGCGGATCAGGTTCTCGCGCTGGAGAATCCCCATCAGCAGCACGCCGAGCACGTGCAGCACGACCAGGACGATGACCGCGTCCGACGAATAGTGGTGGGTATCCTCGACCCACCAGACGCCGAAAAAGGTGACGGTCACCGACATCGCGCCCGTGATCGTCGACACCGCCAGCGAGACCAGCAGCGCCACCAGCATCAAGGTGCCGGCGGGGTTGAGCCCGATATAGCGACCCGTGATGCCGCGGCGCAGATTCCAGAGATAGTGTGGTGCGGCGCGCAGCCTGACGCCGACCATCCGGAAGCGCGAATAGCGGCTTCCCATCAAGCCCCAGAGCAGACGAAAGACGAGGAGGCCGATGACCGCATAGCCGACGATGCGGTGAAGGCCGTGATAGACGGTCGGCGTGAACCACGCCATCAGAACTGAGATCGCAAGAAGCCAGTGCCAGAGGCGCAGCGGGAGATCCCAGACCGCGACCGTCCGCGAAACGATTCGATTCGCGGGGGTCCTGTCGGACGCCCCGCGCGTTTGTCGCGCCGCTTCTTCCATCAAGCCCGTTTCGCTTTGGGGCTCACTTGCCGCAGTTTACTTGCTCAGCTTACTTGGCAATCGTGTGCTTCAGGCTGAGGTCTTCGGGGCTGTAGAACAGCTCGTAGAGCTTGCCTTCCTTGACGCCGTAGACCTCATAGCACGAGCCTTCGATCTTGGAGCGCCGCACCTCGTAGCCCAGCGCCTTGGCCTTGGCTTCGGCTTCGCTGGCCGGCTTCCACGACGCCTTGTCGAGCTTGGTGCAGTCCTTGAAACCGTCGGCCATGGCCGCCGATCCCATACCAATCCCGATCGTCAGCGCAATGGCAACAACACGAATGACCTTCACGAACGTCTCCTTCTCTGTGCGCTGTGTGCTCAGCGCGAAGCGCAGCCGAAGGAAGCAAAGGTGAAGGTGAAGTCAATCCGGTTCGGGGGTGACCAATCTTCAGATTCATTCTAACGGTCGTCAAAAGATCAGCGCTCTCCGTATGCGGCGCGCGCATTTGAAGCGCCGCTGCGGCCTTACGCCTCACGGGCCGGATGAACTGCTGGCCTCGCCAGTTGCGCTAGGCCGCGCTCCGCATTCCCGGATCGTTGCGCTGCAGCCAGTCCGTCCAGCGGAGACGTCCGCGCACACCCTGGCTGACGACAAAGCCCATGCCACGCGCCTTCGCCTCGGACAGGCCGATCGGCAGGATTTTCCGATGCAGTCTCCTTGCATCCTGGTATTGGCGGGCGAACGCAACGAGATCGAGATCTTCGGGGCCGCCGATCTCCGCACGCACGCCGCGCTGCCCGTCGAACGCGCAAGTCAGAACGTGATCGGCGACATCCGACGTATCGACAGGATTGAACAGCGTCGTTGGCACCGGCCACACCGGAAGCCAGGCGAGGCTCGAGAGCAACCTGTCGAGCAGGTAATAGAACGGCATCGCGCGAACGATGGACCAGGACAGAGCTGACGCACGCACCAGCCGTTCGCCGGCGAGCTTGACCCGCGCGTAGGGCAGGGTCGCCTGGTCGAGACCGACGATCGAGACATGCAGGACGTGCTGCACCTCGGCGTCCCCGCAGAGCGACAGCAGCCGCTCCGTTCCCTCGACGTCCACGGCGGAGGGCGATCTGAAGAAATCGATCGGACGAATGCCGCCGCGCCGCGCGATCGGCGAACAGGTCGCCGCATTGATGACCGTATCGACGTCATGCAGCGCTTCCCGCAACCCTGCGCCTGTGGCGAGATCGCCTGCAGCCCACTCGACGCCCGATCGCATGCCCGGCGATCGCGCAAACACCCGGACGCGACGTCCGTCGCGAACCAGGCGATCGACGATATCCCTGCCGAGATGACCTGTGCCTCCGGTGACGAGTGTCAGCGCCATGCGAGGCTCCGTCTCGGTGCGCGATGTTCGAGATTGCTCCTGACCGCTTCGACATGATTGACGGAGCCGAGCAACGCCGCCTGTTCGGCGGTCTCCGCGGCGAGACCGACCGCCGCGTCGCAAGTTGCGGACAGGTTGAGCAGTCGCTTGGCGGCACGGATCGCACCGGGGCTGCGGCCCGCAATGTCACGCGCCGTTACCAGCGCGGCGGCCACGGGGTCATCGACGAGTTCGCGTCGCAAAGCCATAGGCAAGCGCTTCGTCGGCCGAAAAACGCGCCCGGTATAGGTCAGCTCACGCACCACATCCTCGCGCGCGAGATGACGCATCAATTGCGTGCCGCACATATCAGGCACCAGCCCCCATTTCGTCTCGATGACCGCGAGCTTCGTATCGGGTGCGAGATAGCGCATGTCGGCACCGAGCGCGAGCTGGAAGCCGCCGCCGAAGGCAACGCCGTGCACCGCTGCAACCACGGGCACCGGCAGCTCGCGCCAGAGCCAGACGAGGCGCTGGGCATAGTTCGCGATGCCGTGGGTTCGCCGCGTCAGGTCCACGGACGGGAGCAACGGTTCGCCCTTCGCCGTGGCGAGAAGGCGGTCCAGATCGAGGCCTGCGCAGAATGCGCGCCCTTCGCCGGAGAGAACGACGGCGCGGATGTCCTTGCGCGCACCAAGCTGCGTGCCGACCTCGATGACCGCCTTGAACATCGCGGGGTCGAGCGCATTCATCTTGTCCGGACGGTTCAGCCGAACATGGGCCACGGCATCGTCGATGGTCAGACGGACACGATCGGTCATCGTGTTTCTCCTTTGGCCTGCATCGGCAGGTTCAGTATCCGGCGACCGCCAGCGCGACCACGGTGGCGAGAGCCTTCCAGCCAAAGCCGCGGCCGCGCGACCACCAGGCGTTGGCGACGGCCGCAAAGCCGTAGACGGCGACGATCGTCGCCACGATCCAGTGCCGCGCGCTGTCCGATCCCGACATTGGTGCCGCAAGCAGGAGCACGCCGCCGCCGATCCAGGCTACCGTACCGGCCTGCCAGACCAACCGGATCAGCGTGCGCAGGCTTTCCGGGGCGATGGTCGCTTTGGCGAACACCTTGGTTTCGCCCAGCACGCCATGGATCAGGGCGACCACGATTCCGGCGGCGCCGGCACATTGCAGCAGCAGATCACGCATCGGCGGACTCTCGCCTATTTCGTCCATACAACACTGTATGGAAAGGTAGGCGCTGGCCTGCCGCCCGTCAATACACTAGTGTATGGTCAGACCCTGGGAACCCGACATGACCGAACAGCTCTCCGCCGACGACTGGATCAAGGGGGGCTCAAGGCGCTCGCCAGAAGCGGTTTTACGGCGCTGAAAGCCGATCCGCTCGCCAAGGCCATGGGCGTGTCGCGCGGCAGCTTCTATTGGCATTTCGCCGATCTCGCAGCATTCCAGGCCGCCGTGCTGAAGCGCTGGCGCGAGATCGCGGCGGAGCAGATCATTGCCGACGTCGAGGCCGCCAGCGACGAGCCATTGAAGGCGTTGCTGCGCAGGTCGTTCGGCGCGCGGCTCGACCTCGAACGCGCGGTACGCAATTGGGCGGCCTTCGATGCGGCGGCGCAAGGGGCAGTGCGCGCGATCGACCACCGCAGGCTCGACTATATCGAAGGGCTGCTGGAAAAACGCGGGCTCACCCCGGCAACCGCGCAGGCCCGGGCCCAGATCCTGTACTGGACATTTCTCGGCTTTGCCCTGTCGGGCACGCCGGTGCCGGCAGCACGGCTCCAGGCCCTGCTCGACGAGGTCTTAACGATGGTCTCCGCGTAGATTCTTATTTTGACGCGTTTTCGTTCCGCGAACCGGTACCCACTTCGCTGGAAAACGCTTTGGCAGCCGCGATGGGCGGATGCGAATTTCTGTGCTAGAGGCAGCCGACTGCCGGAGACCATCAATGAACGCGCCCACCGAACGTCCCGAAGCCAGCGTCGATCCGAAACTGCTGGAGATTCTCGGTCTGCCCGCTGACCAAGGGCCCGCTGGAGTTCGACGCCGCGCGGCAGGAGCTGATCTCGCGCAGCGCCAAGCTCGCTTATCCGATCCGCGACGGCATCCCGATCATGCTGCCGGAAGAGGCGCGCAAGATCGATTGACGTTTTGTAGCCCGTTCGTCCTTTGGAGCGATGCCCACGCCACACCCTGTCGTCCCGGCGAAAGCCGGGACCCATAACCACAGGGAGAGGTTTGGCGCGATGCTGGTAACCCCGAGCCTTCGCAAAACGATTGCTGCGGCGTATGGGTCCCGGATCTGCGCGCGCTTGAGAGCGCGCTTGTCCGGGACGACGAGGAGAGAGCGGGGCGCGAGCGCTCTTGAAACGTCTGCCTACAGCGCCTCGCCCTTCAACAAGCGCGGCACTTCACCAGTCAAACCAGCCGCCTGGCGGATGAAGAGATTCTTCAGCGGCGGAGCGCGGTCGACGAGGCCGAGGCCGATGTCGCGCACCGTGCGCAGCAGCGTCGACTGGTTGGAGAACAGGAAGTTCAGCGAGTTGGTGGCAACGCCCATCGCCATGGTGTCGAACCGGCGCCAGCGCTGGTAACGGTCCAGCACGTCGGCGCCGCCGAGATCCATGCCGAGCCGTGCGGCATCGACGACGACCTCGGCCAGCGCGGCGACATCCTTCAGTCCCATGTTGAGGCCCTGGCCCGCGATCGGATGGATGACATGGGCGGCATCGCCGACCAGCGCCAGGCGCTCGGCGATGAAGGAGCGCGCGACGAAATAGGACAGTGGGAATGCGCGCGGCTTGTCGAGCGCCTTGACCTCGCCGAGATGCAAGCCAAAGCGCTGCTCGAGTTCAGCGTGGAACTCCTCGTCACTGAGCGCGATGATGCGCGCGGCCTCGCTGCGGCGCTCGGTCCACACCAGCGACGACCGCTTACCGGATAGCGGCAGAATCGCGAATGGGCCGGCGGGCAGAAAGTGCTCTTCGGCGCGGCCCTCGTGATCGCGCTCGTGGCCGACGGTAACGACGATGCCGGACTGATCGTACTCCCAGCCGTGGGTGGCGATGCCGGCGCGCTCACGCAGCTTGGATCTGGCGCCATCGGCGGCGACCAGCAGGCTCGCCGCGATCACGCTGCCATCGCCGAGCGTCACGTCGATGCCCTCGGAACGCGCGTCGTAGGACGCGACAGTGGTGGCGCGGAGATCGATGCCCTCGGCCTCGGCGCGCCCCACCAGCGCATCGATCAGGCGGCGGTTCTCGACCATATGGGCGAAGGGCTCGCCCGGCGCGACATCGCCGGCGAAATTCAGGAACACCGGGCGCGTAGCGTCCTCCAGCTTGGAATCGGTGACGACCATATCCAGGATCGGCTGCGCCTCGCCCCGGACATCGTCCCAGGCGTCGATCGCCTCGAACAGGCGGCGGCAGGCGGCCACGATCGCGGTGGCGCGCGGGTCGCGGCTCGGACGCATGCTGAGCGTGGGATCGGCGACGATGACGGGAATCTCGGGCCCGAGCCCCTGGCGCAGCGCCAGCGCCAGCGCCAGCCCTGCAAACGCGCCGCCGCCAATGACAATGCTACCCTGTACCGACATACCCGACTTTCCCGGCCAATTCCTGGACTTGCTAGCAGACTTGAGGTGGGCGAAACAGTGCGGTGAAACAAGGGCGGAACGGCCCGAATGTCATTCCGGAGCTTCAATCCGGAAATGACGGCAAGAAAGCTCACGCATGTCCAAAAGCCTGATCGACCTCATTTCGATCCTCGACCTCGAACAGCTCGAGGTGAACCTGTTCCGCGGCAACAGCCCAAAGACGAGCTGGCAGCGGGTGTTCGGCGGCCAGGTGATCGGGCAGGCGATGGTGGCGGCCTGCCGCACCGTCGAGGGCCGGCTGCCGCATTCGCTGCATTGCTATTTCATCCTGCCGGGCGACCCGCAGATCCCGATCATCTACCAGGTCGAGCGCCTGCGCGACGGCAAGAGCTATTCGACGCGCCGCGTCACCGCGATCCAGCACGGCAATGCGATCTTCTCGATCATGGTGTCGTTCCACGCCGAGGAGGAGAGCGCGTTCGACCATCAGGACAAGATGCCGGACGTCCCGCCACCGGAAAAGCTCACGGCGGAGGAGGTGGCGAAGCAGCCGATGTTCAAGGAGATGCCGGAGTTCATCCGCCGCTACTACGAATCCGATCGTCCGATCGAGCTGCGCCCGGTCGAGCTCGGTCGTTATTTCGGCCAGAAGATCGACGACGGCCGCATTCACGTCTGGATCAAGACCGCCGCGAAGCTGCCGGACGATCCGGCGCTGCACATGTGCGCGCTCGCCTACGCCTCGGACTTCTCGCTGCTGGACGCGATCATGGCCCGCTATGGACGCACGCTGTTCGACAAGCGCATGATGCCGGCGAGCCTCGACCATGCCATGTGGTTTCACCGCCCGTTCCGCGCCGACGAATGGCTGCTCTACGCCCAGGATTCGCCGAGCGCACAAGGCGGCCGCGGCTTGACCCGCGGCTCGATCTTCAAGCCCGACGGCACGCTGGTCGCCTCCGTCGCGCAGGAAGGCTCCGTGCGCGAGCGGAGGGCGTGATCGCTTAGAGCGAGCCGCGCGGAGCGAGTTCGGTCTGCGACGCAAACCAATTCATGATCCAGCGATACACCCACGGGATCGGGATGATGAAGCTGCACAGGATCGCGGCCACGATTCCGCGCCACAAGATCTCAAGTCCGCTGCCCTTGAACACGATTTCGCGCCGTGTGCCTTCGACGCTGCGGCAGAACCAGCGCATCTGCGCCGCGGCGACCCAGGCCCAGCCGATGATGGTGATGATCGAGATCGCGAACAGCAGGCTCCAGCCGATATAGGCCCAGATCGAGCCGGTGAAGCTCAGGCCCAGCGGCTGCCCGTTGGAGGCGAGGTTCGCGACCATCCATTTGATCAGCAGCCAGTAGAGGACGATCTGCACGATGAACAGCAGGTTGCTGAGCAGCTGGCTTCCGATGAAGGAGATGGCGATCGCCAGGACGATGAAGCCGAAATACCAGGGCACCAACGTCATCGCATTGCCGGTGAAGCTGAGATTCGGACGACCCGGGACCTTCACGCAGGACACGATCCATTGCGTGTACCAGACGAACACCCACGGCGCCGGCAGGACGAAGATCATTCCGATCAGCAAGACGATGCTGCGCCAGGTGAACTCGAGGATGCCAAAATCGACCGCCAGCGATCCTCCACCTACGCCACCATAGCCGCCGGCGCTGGCGCTGGCATACGCACCGGCACCCATCATCGGCGGGCCGCCGGCCGGCATCATCGGCGGCGCGCCGCCGCCTCCGATCAAGCCGGGGATTTCGGCGGCCTTCTGCCAGCCGGCCATGCCTTCGGTCCAGACCAGCGTGTCCGGGCGCACGACGCCTTGGGCGATGAGATCGCGAAATTGCCCCTCCGGAAAGGGCCCCTGCTGCTTGCCCTCGGATGCGTAGAACCAACTCGCCATGTAGCGTCCCCCCAAAATACTTATGTACCGCCCGGGACCGGCAGGTTCACCCGATCCATGCCGAAAATGCATTGTGAAGGATGGACGGCTGCCCTGTACAGAGGCGGCCGTTCACATGGCCAAACTGTTTTTCCGCTTCAATCTGCAACTTTTTTGTGCCATTTGCCCGGAAAGATGCCAGATTGACGCAGCGCCGGGGACATACGGCGCGGCGCATCCCGGGGAATAGGCCTGCCATGAAACTCGTCGTCGCGATCATCAAACCCTTCAAGCTCGATGAGGTCCGCCAGGCCCTGACGGCGATCGGCGTCCACGGCATGACCGTGACCGAGGTGAAGGGCTATGGCCGCCAGAAGGGCCACACCGAGATTTATCGCGGCGCCGAATATGTCGTGAACTTCCTGCCCAAGCTACGCATCGAGATCGCGGTCGCGTCCGACGTTGCCGACAAGGCGGTCAGCGTGATCACCGCGACCGCGCGCACCGGCCAGATCGGCGACGGCAAGATCTTCGTCACGCCGATCGACCACGCGCTGCGTATCCGCACCGGCGAAACCGACAGCGACGCGCTCTGATCTAATCTAATACGTCTTCTTCGATTGCACCGGGCAACGACGCCACAGCGTGCGACGTCAGTTAATGCCGGGGGGAACGACATGGCGGGATATTTGCGCCGCGCAGCTGCTATGGCTGCGCTGATCGGATTTATTGCCTCGCCCGCGTACGCCGCGGGCGCCGAGATCAACACCGCCGACACTGCCTGGATGATCGTCGCCACCGCGCTGGTGCTGATGATGACGATCCCCGGACTTGCGCTGTTCTACTCCGGCATGGTGCGCAAGAAGAACGTGCTTGCCACCATGGCGCAGAGCCTCGCCGCGGTGACGCTGATTTCGATTCTCTGGGTCGCGTTCGGCTATTCGCTGTGCTTCGTCGGCGACGGCCCGTGGATCGGCACGCTCGACCGCTGGTTCCTCGCGGGCATGACCATGGACAGCGTCAACCCGGCGGCCAAGACGATCCCGGAATCGCTGTTCATGCTGTACCAGATGACGTTTGCGATCATCACGGTGGCGCTGGTCGCAGGCTCGGTCGCCGATCGCATGCGGTTCTCCGCCTATCTCTTGTTCTCCGTCGCCTGGTTCATCTTCGTCTACATTCCGCTGGCGCATTGGGTGTGGGGCGGCGGTTTCCTCGCCAGCACGGGCGTTTTGGATTTCGCCGGCGGCCTCGTGGTGCATTTGTCCGCCGGCACCGGCGGCCTCGTCGCCGCGAAGGTGATGGGGCGCCGTCACGGCTACGGCACCGAGAATCTTTCGCCGTTCGATCTCTCGCTCGCGGTGATGGGCACCGGCCTGTTGTGGGTCGGCTGGTTCGGCTTCAACGGCGGCTCGGCCGGCGCGGCCAATTCGCGCGCGGTGATGGCGATCATTGCAACGCATCTCGCCGCTTGCGCCGGCGCCCTGACATGGGGCGCGATCGAATGGTCGACGCGGCGCAAGCCCTCGGTGCTCGGCATGATCTCCGGCGCGGTCGCAGGCCTCGGCACCATCACACCGGCCTCCGGGTTCGTGGCGCCCTGGCATGGCATCGTCATCGGCATCATTGCCGGTGCGGTTTGCTACTGGGCCTGCACATGGCTGAAGCACCGCTTTAACTATGACGATTCGCTCGACGTGTTCGGCGTCCACGGCGTCGGCGGCCTGACCGGCACCCTGCTCGGCGGCGTGTTCGCAACCAGCGCCATCGGCGGCACCGCCGGCCTGATCGAGGGCCACCCGCAGCAAGTGTTGATCCAGCTCTATGGCGTCGCCGTCACCTTCGTGTGGTCGGCAGGGGTGAGCTTCGTCCTGCTCAAGCTGGTCGGCCTGTTCGTGCCCTTGCGCGTATCCCGTGAGCACGAACTCGAGGGGCTCGACATCTCGCAGCATGGCGAGGCGCTTCAGTAACAGGGGCTTGTGCAACACATAAGTACATGCTTATGTGTTGTTATGATCGAAGCCGACATCTTCAAGGCGCTGGCCGACCCGACGCGCCGCAAGGTCTTTGAAAAGCTCGCTGGCGGAAGCCTGAATGCCAGCGCCTTGCGCGACGGATTGGAGATCAGCCAACCTGCGATGTCGCAGCATCTTTCGGTGCTGCGCGCGGCAGGCCTCGTGCGCGAACAGCGGCAGGGCCGCTTTGTGAATTACGAAGTCGACCCGGACGGAATTGTCGCCATCGGGGCATGGCTTGCGCGCTACCGCGCCTATTGGCCGAAGCGCATGGAAGCACTCGCTGACCTCCTGAAGGACATGGATCAATGAGCGACACCGTCAAGCCTGATCGTCCCGACGAAGCCCTCGTGCTCGAATATGATTTCGATGCACCGCCGGCAAAAGTCTGGCGCGCCGTGACCATTCCTGCATTGCGCGAGCGCTGGCTGCCGGATTGCGACCTTGCCGGCGCCGAGCCGGAATCAACGATCGCAGGTGAAGAGGTGCGCTACCGGCTTCGCGATTCCAAACCGCCATTTCGCGAGAGCCACGTCATCTTCCGGATCGAGCCGAACGAAGACGGCGGCACCCGCTTTCGCATTATCCAGCAAGCCTGCGACGAGCGAACAAGGCTGCCGCAGCCGGCCAATAGCAATTGCTGCCTGATGCGCGCGGCGGCCTAGCAACAACACGACGTCATCACCTGCAGACATGGAGGTCGCCGATGCGCGACATGCTTCAGCTCGTCCCTATGGTCGTCGAACAATCCGCTCGCGGTGAACGATCCTTCGACATCTACTCGCGGCTGCCTGCGCGAACGCATCATCTTCCTCAACGGCGAGGTCAATGATGCGATGTCCGGGCTGGTTTGCGCGCAGCTGCTATTCCTGGAGGCGGAGAATCCGAGCCGGCCGATCAATCTCTACATCAATTCCTATGGCGGCGTGGTTACCAGCGGGCTCGCGATGTACGACACAATGCAGTTCATCAAGGCGCCGGTTCATACGCTGTGCATGGGCACTGCGCGCTCCATGGGTTCGTTCCTGCTGATGGCCGGCGAACCCGGTCACCGCGCCGCGCTGCCCAATGCGAGCCTTCACGTGCATCAGCCGCTCGGCGGCTTCCAAGGCCAGGCGTCAGACATCCTGATCCACGCCAACGAAATGCAGGAAACCAAGCGGCGCATCATCAGGCTCTATGCGCAGCATTGCGGACGGACTGAAGAGGAGGTGGAACGGACCCTGGACCGCGACCACTTCATGACCGCGCAGCAGGGAGTTGAATGGGGATTGGTCGACCGGGTTTTTGCTGAGCGCGACGCCATCTGATGGCGCGACAGCGGCCCTCAGCGGGATCCCCTCGGCGAGTGCTCGTCTGCTCGACCCGCGACCGCCGCGATGAGCGTATCCCGTAAGCAGCGGGCGCAGTGGTCTCTATATTTCTCAAGTCCCCTCCCGTATCAAAATACCTTTTGACTGCCCGGCACATGGGCAACATTGTGTCGGCAGCCTGTCCTGCCTGCGTTTTGAGCAGGCGTGACCACGTTTTGAGCGCGACGTAATATCGCACCGCACGGCAATGCGCGTTAGACGCGAAAACACGCGTTTTCATAATCCGTTAGGCAACGCGCCTGATCTGGCACGGCATTTGATTCTACGGGTCTCGGCTGAGCCCGCGTAGTGAACTTCTCCCTCGTGGCGAACCAGTCGAGAACGCCCGGCCATGTCCGGACCGGGCCAAGCGGGGATAGGACCCATGAAAATCGTTATGGCGATTATCAAGCCATTCAAGCTGGAAGAAGTCCGTGACGCCCTGACCGCCATCGGCGTTCACGGTCTCACGGTGACGGAAGTCAAGGGATATGGCCGCCAGAAGGGCCATACGGAAATCTACCGCGGCGCCGAATATGCCGTGAGCTTCCTGCCCAAGATCAAGATCGAGGTCGCTGTCGCCTCCGACCAGGTCGACAAGACCATCGACGCCATCACGTCCGCCGCGAAAACCGGCCAGATCGGCGACGGCAAGATCTTCGTCATCAACCTCGACCATGCGGTGCGCATCCGCACCGGCGAGGCCGACGCCGCGGCCCTTTGATTTCGCGCTCAACCTTTATCCAATCAGGAGTGAATACAATGACGTTTAAGCGTCCCTATGGCGCGGGACTGGCGGCTCTCGCAGTCGGCCTGTTCGCTGCGACCGCAGCCTATGCCGAGCCAACGGTCAACAAGGGAGACAACGCCTGGATGCTGACATCGACAGTGCTGGTGCTGCTGATGACGATCCCCGGCCTCGCACTGTTCTACGGCGGTCTCGTCCGTTCCAAGAACATGCTCTCGGTCCTGATGCAGGTGTTCTACACCGTCTGCGTCGTCACCGTGATCTGGGCCGTGTACGGCTACAGCCTCGCCTTCACCGGCGGCTCCGACTTCATCGGCGGCTTCTCGAAGGCCTTCATGATGGGCGTCACCACCGATTCGAAGGCGGCGACCTTCTCAGTCGACGCCAACATCTCGGAGCTCATCTACGTGTGCTTCCAGATGACCTTCGCGGCGATCACGCCCGCCCTCATCGTCGGCGCCTTTGCCGAGCGCATGAAGTTCTCGGCGATCGCTCTGTTCATCCCGCTCTGGGTCACGCTGATCTACTTCCCGATCGCGCACATGGTCTGGTACTGGCCCGGCCCGGACATGATCCAGGATGCGGCCAAGGCGCTCGCTGCGGCGGGTGATGCGGCAGCCAAGACCGCGGCGCAGGCCAAGCTCGACGAGATCAACGCCGACGCCGGCTGGATCTTCAAGAAGGGCGCCATCGACTTCGCGGGCGGCACCGTGGTGCATATCAACGCCGGTATCGCGGGTCTCGTCGGCGCTCTCCTGATCGGCAAGCGCGTCGGCTACGGCAAGGAGCTGATGGCTCCGCACTCGCTGACCATGTCGATGATCGGCGCCTCGCTGCTCTGGGTCGGCTGGTTCGGCTTCAACGCCGGCTCCAACCTGGAAGCCGACGGCGGCGCTGCGCTCGCCATGACCAACTCCTTCGTCGCCACCGCTGCCGCCGCGCTGTCGTGGATGTTCGCGGAGTGGATCATCAAGGGCCATCCGTCGGTGCTCGGCGTCATCTCCGGCGCTGTCGCAGGTCTCGTGGCCGTCACGCCTGCCGCCGGCTTCTCCGGCGTCATGGGTGCGATCGTCCTCGGCCTCGTGGTCGGCGTGGTCTGCCTGTTCTTCTGCACCGTCGTGAAGAACGCGCTGGGCTATGACGACTTTCTCGACGTGTTCGGCGTGCACTGCATCGGCGGCATCGTCGGCGCGCTCGGCACCGGCATCCTGGTCAACCCGGCGCTCGGTGGTGCCGGCATCATGGACTACACCGCGATCCCGCCCAAGGTTGCCGATTACGACTTCGCCACGCAGATGATCGCCCAGCTCTGGGGCGTCTGCACCACGCTGGTGTGGTCGGGCATCGGTTCGGCGATCCTCTACAAGGTCGTCGATGTGATCGTTGGCCTTCGCACCAATGTCGAGAGCGAGCGTGAAGGCCTCGACATCACCGAGCACACCGAGCGCGCTTACAATATGTAACTCTCCTCCCGGCCGCGATCTCCTCGGGGATCGCGGCCAGACCTACGGTTTGGGCACATACCCGGCAATGCCCCGACCGTCGAGGGGCTCCAGCGCAAGCTGGAGCCCCTTTCTTTTGGTCGGAGGGTCGAAGAAAAACATTGCCATTGCGCACCGCCGGCGCAGAAATATCGACCTCAAGAACAACAATCGGGAGGTCGTCATGCGTTTGGAAGGCGGATGCTATTGCGGCGCAGTGCGCTACAAGGCCGAAGGTGATCCGATGATGCAGGCCCAGTGTCATTGCCGCGAATGCCAGTACATCACCGGCGGCGCGCCCAACACCTTCATCGCAATGCCGGCGGCCGGCTTCAGCTACATCAGCGGCCAACCCAAGCAGTTCACGCGCAAGGACCTCGCACGCGCCGTCACGCGCGAATTCTGCGCCGAATGCGGTACCCATCTGGTGACCAAGGTTCCAGGCCTGCCGGCCGCGGTCGTAAAGGTCGGCACGCTGGACGAGCCCGGCCAGTTCCATCCGCAGATGGCGATCTACACCTGCGACAAGCAGGAGTTTCACGCGGTCCCGTCAGGTATGCCGGCATTCGAGAAGCTGCCGGGGCGCTGAAGCCGCAATGACGAGGCAGAGGCGGCCTATGGCCGCCTTTCTTACGAGGAACGCCGAAGCATCGGCCATGGGAGAGGATGTCTCAACATCGGGACAGTCCCTATTTGGAGAGAACCCTCACCCGCGCCTTCGGCGCGACCTCTCCCGCAAGCGGGAGAGGTGGAAGAACCAGCCCCGCCCTGTAGTCATGCATCCCGTTGTTATCCGGCCTCATTATTCCCGCTCTGGACGGGGGCGGCGGCCGATGGTTAATCGCGTCTTAACCTCGCCCTATCTATGGTGAACTGAACCGCTTCCCGCCGGCGCCTTGGTGCGACCGGCTGTTCCAAGAGTGCTGGCGCCCAGAATGGTCATGACCGCTTCATCCCGTGCGCCGCAGGCCAGTGGAAGCTCCGACAGCGAACGCTCGCCCTTCGTCCGGCTGAACGAGCTCTTGGGCCCGCATCAACCGGGTAAGCCCTTGATTACGCTTGCAGTCGGCGAGCCCCAGCATCCCGTGCCTGACTTCGTGGGCCCGGTGCTGGCCAAGCACATCGCCGAGTTCGGCCGTTACCCGGCGAACAAGGGCACCGACCCCTTCCGCAACGCGGCGGGCGCCTGGCTGTCATCGCGCTTCAAGCTGCCGCGGCCGCTCGACCCCGAGAACGAGATTCTCGTCCTCAATGGCAGCCGCGAGGGGCTGTTCCTCGCCGCGCTCGCGGCGGCGCGCTATGTCGGCCCGCGCCCCGGCAAGCCTGCCATCCTGATGCCGAACCCGTTCTATCCGGTCTATGGCGCCGGCGCTCGCGCCGCGGCCTGCGAGCCGGTCTATCTGCCGACCACCGTCGAAAACGGCTTCCTGCCCGATCTCGACGCCATCGACGAAGCGACGCTGGCGCGCACCGTGGCGTTCTATCTGGCCTCGCCCGCCAATCCGCAAGGCTCGGTCGCCAAGCCCGATTATTTCAAGCGGTTGAAGCAGCTCGCCGACCGCTACGGCTTCGTGATCCTCAGCGACGAGTGCTATTCCGAGATCTACACCCGCGAGGCACCGGGCAGCGCGCTCGAATGCGCCGGCCCCGATTTCACCCGCGTGGTTGCGTTCCAGTCGCTGTCGAAGCGCTCCAACCTGCCCGGCCTGCGCGTCGGCTTCGCCGCCGGCGACAAGAAATTCATCGGCATCTTCCTCGAGCTGCGCAACATCGCCGCGCCGCAGGTGCCGGTACCGCTCCAGCATGTCGCGACCGTTGCTTACGGCGACGAGGCGCATGTCGAGGAGAACCGCAGGCTCTACCGGATCAAGTTCGATCTCGCCGACCAGATCATCGGCAATCGTTACGGCTATCGCCGGCCCGATGCCGGCTTCTGCGTCTGGCTCGAACACGTCCGCGCTCGGCGACGACGTGTCGGTGACGCTGAGACTCTTCAAGGAAGCAGGCGTGCGCGTGGTGCCCGGCAGCTATCTGGCGCGGCTCCAGCCTGACGGCTTCAATCCCGGCGCGGGCTATATTCGCCTCGCGCTGGTGCAGGATGGCGAGACCACGGCGCAAGCGCTGCACCGCCTGGTCGAGACTCTGGGTTAGGCGGGGCCCATGAGCATGTCGGCAATCGAACGTGTCATTCCACTGGTCGGCCATCTGCCGCCCTCGATCCGAGAGGGGCTGGCGCGACGCCTGCGCGAGCTGACCGGCCTCGGCCTGATCGCGCTGGCGGGCGTCGCCTCGGCGGCGCTGATGACCTGGTCGGTGCAGGATCCCAGCCTCAGCCACGCCACCTCACGGCCGATCCGCAACATCCTCGGCTATGCCGGTGCGATCGGTGCCGACCTCTCGATGCAGATCCTCGGCCTTGGCGCGATCATGCTGGTCCTGACCGTCGCGGTCTGGGGCTGGCGCATGATGACGCATCGCCCGTTCGACCGCGAAGCGCTGCGGCTCGGCTCATGGATTCTCTGCACGGTGATCGCCGCGGGCTTTGTCAGCTGCTGGCCACATGGCGGCGCCTGGCCGCTGCCGACCGGCCTCGGCGGTGTCGTCGGCGATGCCCTGGTGCGCGCGCCCGCCGTGATCTTCGGGCCTGCCGGCACGATCTATCGCATTGTGCTGGGCACGATCCTGTTCGCCGCGATGGCCGTGACATTCCTGATCGCCTGCGGTCTCGGCGCACGCGAGCATGACGACGAGCTCGCGGAGATCGAGGATGACGACAAACCGCTCGACGAAGACGAGGAGAGCGATCGCGGTTCGGTGTCGCTGGGCTGGCTGTTCCACGCCTTGATGAGCACCAAAGCGCGACTGATCTGGCTCTTCGGTGCCGCTTACCGCTCGCTGGTCTCGAGCGGGCCGAAGACCAAGGCCGCTCAGTTCAGCCGTCAGGAGCCCAATCTCGGCGGCGGACGCGCCGCGCCCTCGATCTCACCGCAGTCCGAAGACGAGGAGCACGAGGACGAGTACGAAGAAGAGGAGGAGGAAGAGGAAGAGGAGGAGCCTGCCGCGCGCGCGCCGCGCAAGAAGGCCGCGCCGAAGAGTTCTGCGAAGAAATCCTCCGACAAGTTCGATCTTCCGTCCGTCTCCATGCTGGCCGCACCAAAGGCCGGCGACCGCCAGCCGCTCAGCAAGGCCGAGCTGGAGACCAATTCCCGTTCGCTCGAAGGCGTGCTCCAGGATTTCGGCGTGCGCGGCGAGATCGTGAAGGCCAATCCGGGTCCCGTGGTCACGCTGTACGAGCTGGAGCCGGCGCCCGGCATCAAGTCGTCGCGCGTGATCGGGCTTGCCGACGACATCGCTCGCTCGATGAGCGCGCTGTCGGCACGCGTCGCCGTCGTGCCCGGCCGCAACGCGATCGGCATCGAGCTGCCGAACGCGCATCGCGAAAAAGTTTACCTGCGCGAACTGCTGGTGGCGAAAGAGGCGACCGACACGGTGGCAAAGCTGCCGCTCTGCCTCGGCAAGACCATCGGCGGCGACCCCGTGATCATCGACCTCGCGCGCACGCCGCACATGCTGATCGCCGGCACCACGGGCTCCGGCAAATCGGTCGCCATCAACACCATGATCCTCAGCCTGGTCTATCGGCTGCGCCCCGACCAGTGCCGGCTGATCATGGTCGATCCGAAGATGCTCGAACTCTCCGTCTATGACGGCATCCCCCATCTGCTCACGCCTGTTGTGACCGATCCGAAGAAGGCGGTGGTCGCGCTGAAATGGGCCGTGCGCGAGATGGAAGAGCGCTACAAGAACATGGCCAAGCTCGGTGTGCGCAACATCGACGGCTACAACACGCGACTGCTCGAACTGAAGGCCAAGGGCGAGGAGCCGACGCGCACGGTGCATACCGGCTTCGACAAGGAGACCGGCAAGGCGATCTACGAGGAAGAGAAGCTCTCGCTCGACCCGCTGCCCTACATCGTCATCATCGTCGACGAAATGGCGGACCTGATGATGGTCGCCGGCAAGGACATCGAAGGCGCGGTGCAGCGTCTGGCGCAGATGGCGCGCGCAGCCGGCCTGCACGTGATCCTCGCCACGCAGCGGCCGTCGGTCGACGTCATCACCGGCACCATCAAGGCGAACTTCCCGACCCGCATCGCCTTCCAGGTGACGTCCAAGATCGACAGTCGCACCATTCTCGGCGAGATGGGCGCCGAGCAGCTGCTCGGCCAGGGCGACATGCTCTACATGGCCGGCGGCGGCCGCATCAGCCGCGTGCACGGACCTTTTGCCTCCGACGAGGAGGTCGAGAAGGTGGTGCGTCACCTCAAGACGCAGGGCCAGCCCGAATATCTCGAAGCGGTCACGGCCGAAGAGCCCACCGAGGACGAGGACGGCGCGGTGTTCGACGCGACAGGCATGGGTGCCGACGGCGGCGGCGATTTGTTCGCGCAGGCCGTTGCCATCGTCAAACGCGACCGCAAGGCTTCAACCAGCTACATCCAGCGCCGCCTGCAAATCGGCTATAACCGCGCCGCATCGCTGATGGAGCGCATGGAACTGGAAGGCATCGTCGGGCCCGCCAACCACGCCGGCAAGCGCGAGATTCTGGTCGAGGAAGAAGACAGCCATATGTGAGGCGAGGAGCCTCAACACATCATTTCACGCAAAATCGATATCTGCTTTTGCCCGAAATCACGCTAAAAGGCGCCCAGCCACGTTAGGACGACGCGTTGATCAGACATCCGGACATTCGATTCGCTGCCACCATCGCTGCGCGAAGCGCGCGCGTGGCCGGCGTGCTTCTCGTCACCGCCGCGATGGTGACCGCTACATCGTTCGCGCAGACCGTGCCCGTGCCGAAGCCAGCGCCGAAGGGCCGCGATGGCGGTGCGGCGGGGGGAGGGCCCGCCGTCACCGGTGCGACGCAGGCGCCGCCGAATCCGGTCATCCCGGATCCGCGCCGCAACGTACCGAGCAGTATCTTCCAGACCTTCGATGCCAACCAGAAGGCGCAGGCCGCCAAGATCAGCGCCTATCTCTCCTCGCTCCAGACCCTGGTCGGGAATTTCGTCCAGGTCGGCCCCGACGGCAGCAAGACGCAGGGCGATTTCTACATCCAGAAACCGGGCAAGGTGCGCTTCGAATATGACGCGCCGAGCCCGATCGACATCGTCGCCGATGGATCCTCGCTGGTGGTGCGTGATCGCAAGCTCGCGACCCAGGACATTTATCCGCTGTCGCAGACGCCGCTGCGTTTCCTGCTGTCCGATCGCATCGACCTGATGAAGGACACCAACGTCGTCAACGTCTCGGCCGACGACGTCTTCACCAGCGTCACCATCGAGGAGAAGCAGGCGCTGGTCGGCACCAGCCGCCTCCTCTTGATGTTCGGCGCCAAGGACGGCCAGTTGAAGCAGTGGACCGTCACCGACCCGCAGGGCTACGACACCACGATCGCGGTTTACAATCTGGATTCGAGCAAGAAACTCGATCCGGGCATGTTCAAGATCGATTTCACCAATTACGGCCCATCGCCGGGTTGAGCGCTCCGCTGCCGTAGGGTGGGCAAAGGCGCGTTTGCGCCGTGCCCACCATCTTTCCTCCTCGCGATCGACACGTGGGCACGCTTCCGCCTTCGCTCTTCGAGCTACGGCGGACAAGTCGCTTTGCCCACCCTACGAAAGCACGCCCAGATCCTCACATCTCGCACCCGAAAAGACGGTGGGCACGGCGCTTTGCGCCTTTGCCCACCCTACGAGAGCTTGCTAAGACGCATCCCTCATGCGTCTCTCCCTGACAACCTGGAACATCAATTCGGTGCGGCTGCGCATCGATCTGGTCGCGAAATTCCTCAAGAGCGCGCGGCCGGACGTGCTGTGCCTGCAGGAGACAAAATGCATCGATGACGCCTTTCCGTTGAAGCGCTTCAAGCGGCTCGGCTATGAGCACGTCGCGCTGAACGGACAGAAAGGCTATCACGGCGTCGCCATCGTCTCGAAGATCCCGTTCGAGTCGAAGGACATCCGCACCTTCTGCGACAAGATCGATTCGCGCCACATCTCGGTATCGTTCGGCGAGAAGGCCAACATCGCAAAGCCGCTGGTGCTGCATAATTTCTACGTGCCCGCCGGCGGCGACATTCCCGATCCCGCCCTGAACGAGAAGTTCGATCATAAGCTCCGCTTTCTCGACGAGATGAAGGCCTGCGAACCGCTGCATCCGCGCGGCGAGGACCGTCACATCCTGGTTGGCGATCTCAACGTCGCCCCGCACGAGAACGACGTATGGTCGCACAAGCAGCTGCTGAAGGTGGTGTCGCACACGCCTGTCGAAACCGAGAAGCTGAAGGCAGCGCTGGCGGCCGGCGAATGGATCGACGTCGCGCGCGAGCGCATTCCGATGTCGGAGAAAGTCTATACATGGTGGAGCTACCGCTCCGCCGACTGGACCGTCGGCGATCGCGGCCGCAGGCTCGACCATATCTGGGTCTCGCGCGCGCTGAAGGATACCGTCAGTGATTTCAAGATTCTTCGCGATGCCCGGAGCTGGGAGCGGCCGTCGGACCACGTCCCGGTGACGGTGACGCTGGAGGTGTAGCCTCTCGGGAAGCCCGTAGCCTGGATGGAGCGCAGCGCAATCCGGGGTTCTTGCATACGGAAAGGCTGTCCCGGATTACGCTTCGCTCCATCCGGGCTACGACAGCTCAGCTCGTCAGCTTCGCACCGGCCATCAGGATATCGCTGGCGATCTGGCTGGAGCGCACCGCGAATTCGTCGCGCAGGCGAACCGCGGCGGCGGGGTCGCTTTCGAGCACGCGCTGGAACAGGCTGCGCGCGATGCGGATGACGGAGGCGTGCTCCAGCGCAACCGCGCTCGACGGCCGCTTCATCGGCACCACCAGCGCGAGCTCGCCGATCAGCGCGCCGGGACTGGCGATCATTTCGGCGCCGGCGCCGTCCTCGACCCGGAAGGCGCCGCGCTGGACCACGAAGCCGGCATCGGCCTCGTCGCCGAGATTGAACAGGACGTCGCCGCGGACGAAGTTCCGCTGCTCGGAGCCGATCGCCAGCATGCGCAACGATGCGTCTCCCAACAGGCGCAGTGTCGGGACTCGCTCGAGAAGCGCTACATCGTCGTCGATTGACATTCAGGTCCGAGGCTCAAAGGCGCGCGATCTCAAACGATTCGCGGGCCCCCGAAGCGTATCACGGCACCAGCTTGTAGCCACCGGCTTCCGTGACCAGGATTTCCGGGTTGGCGGCATCCTTCTCGATCTTCTGGCGAAGGCGGTAGATGTGGGTTTCCAACGTGTGGGTGGTAACGCCGGAATTATAGCCCCAGACCTCCTGGAGCAGGGTCTCGCGCGAGACCGGCATCTGGCCGGCCCGGTAAAGGAAACGGAGGATGGCGGTCTCCTTCTCGGTGAGGCGGACCTTGCGCGCGTTCGCCGCAGTCAGCATCTTCGAGCCCGGGCGGAAGGAGTAGGGGCCGACCGAGAACACCGCGTCCTCGCTGGCCTCGTGCTGGCGGAGCTGGGCGCGGATGCGGGCGAGCAGCACGGCGAAGCGGAAGGGCTTTGCCACATAGTCGTTGGCGCCGGATTCCAGCCCCAAAATCGTGTCGGAATCGGTGTCGTGGCCGGTCAGCATGATGATCGGGGCCTTGAAGCCGCCCTTGCGCAGGGAGCGGACCACCTCGCGGCCGTCGGTGTCGGGCAGGCCGACATCCATCAGAACGAGATCGGGAGCATTGGCCTTTGCGGCGCTCGCGCCCTTGGCGCCGGTATCGACGGCGGACGCTTCGAATTCTTCGTGCAGCGATAATTGCTCCACCAACGTATCGCGCAGATCGGTATCGTCATCCACGATCAGGATCTTGCGGGCATTGGCCATGGGGGGTCATCCTTTTGGGTCCGGCTCGGCGCGCATCCATGCCGCACCCAGCCGCGAGGGAAAGTTAGGGTCGCCGTTGTTATTGTTGTTCGTGTTGAAGTAGTGGGCTGTTACCGATTCACAAGCCAGAACCACTCTAACCCAGAATAGCAGGGCGTTTTGATGAATGTCCTGTAATGAATTCGACATCGCGTGTTCACATGAAAAACAAAGCTGCGTCAGCTAGTTACACCCAGAATCGAAGGGCCGGGCCGCTGTCCGCGATCCGTGTTAAACCTGCTGCCGGTAATCCGCGCCGGGGCTGGCTGACGGCCGGAGCACTGACGATACCGGTGGCGCTGGGGCGAGGCGGCATTCTCGCCAACAAGCGCGAGGGCGACGGCGGCACCCCGCGCGGCAGCTTCCGTCCCAGGCGGTTGTGGTGGCGGGGCGACCGGCACAGCCGCCCGCAGACGTTCTTGCCGGCCCGGATCATCAGCGGCGAGGACGCCTGGTGCGAGGACCCCAAAGACCGTCATTACAACCAAGGTATCCGGCTCGGCGAGGGGCAGGGCGGGGACCGGCTCAAGCGCGCCGACCACCTCTACGATTTCATCATCGAGATCGACCACAACACCAGGCCGCGGATCGCCGGCCGCGGCAGCGCGGTGTTCTTGCACCTCGCCCGCGACAATTTCGGCCCGACCGCAGGCTGCGTCTCCATGACGAAATCTGCGATGCTGCAATTGCTGCGACGACTGGGGCCAAGAACAAGAATCATCATCGGGTGAGGACGGATGCTCGACAAGGATCAGATCGCCGCCGCATCGCAAGTCCTGGTGAAGCATTGGCGCGACGGCACCAAGCTTGACGCGCTGGATGTCCGATTGCGGCCGCAGAGCCGCGCTGATGGCTATGCCATCCAGGCTGCGCTCGAAACGCAATCGAGCGGAAAATTATTCGGCTGGAAGATCGCGGCAACGAGCGAGTCCGGACAGAAGCACATCAACGTCACGGGACCGCTGGCCGGCCGCATCATGAGCGACAGCGTAATCGCCGATGGCGGCACCGCGTCGATGAAGGGCAACGAGATGCGCGTCGGCGAGCCGGAATTCGCCTTCCGCATGGGGCGCGATCTACCGCCGCGCGCGGTGCCGTACACTGTCGACGAGGTCCTCGCCGCCGTAGGCACCTTCCATCCCGCAATCGAAATTCCCGATTCGCGCTTTACCGATTTCGCCAGCGCCGGCGAGGCGCAGCTCATCGCCGACAATGCCTGTGCGCATCTGTTCGTGCTGGGCGCGCCGACGACTGCGGATTGGCGCGCGCTGGATCTCGTCGAGGAGCGGCCACAAATCACGCTACGTGGCCAGCGCTATAATGGCCACGGCAAGAACGTGCTCGGCGATCCCCGCGCGGCCCTCGCCTGGCTCGCCAACGAGCTGCGCGGGCTCGGCATCACCTTGCGGGCAGGGGAGGTGGTGACCACAGGCACATGCCATCCGCCGCTGCCGATTAAGGCCGGCGATCATTTTGCGGTGGATTTCGGTGGGTTGGGGAAGGTGTCGGTGGGGTTTGTGTAGGCGCACACGCTCCGCTGTCATTGCGAGGAGCTCGCGACAAAATTGCGAAGCAATTTTGCGCTGATGCGACGAAGCAACCCAGAATCCCTCCGCGGAAAGATTCTGGATTGCTTCGCTTCGTTCGCAATGACGAAATCGATGACGGTTGCTGGGTGCGTTCCTCGCTAACGGCTCTCACCTGTGCCCGAAGATCGCGCTCCCCACGCGGACATGGGTGGCGCCGAGCATGATCGCGGTCGCAAAATCCGCGCTCATACCCATCGACAGGTTCTTCAATCCATTGCGAGCCGCGATCTTGGCCGTGAGAGCAAAGTGCGCCGCCGGCGGTTCGTCGACGGGCGGGATGCACATCAGGCCGGAAATCGTCAGCCCATAGGTGTCGCGGCAGCTCGCGAGGAAGGCATCGGCCTCGCCGGGCGCGACGCCGGCCTTCTGCGGCTCTTCGCCGGTGTTGATCTGGACGAAGAGCTGAGGGTGCTTGTTCTGGGATTCGATTTCCTTGGCTAACGCTTGGCAAATGCTCGGACGGTCGACCGAATGGATGGCATCGAACAGCGCGACCGCCTCTTTCGCCTTGTTGGATTGCAGCGGGCCGATCAGATGCAGCGCGATGTCGGAGTAAACAGACGTTAACGCAGGCCACTTGGCTTTGGCCTCCTGCACCCGATTCTCGCCGAATACGCGCTGTCCGGCGGCGATGACCGGGGTAATCGCATCCGCGGCGAAAGTCTTGGACACCGCGATCAACGTCACGGAGGCGCGATCACGCTGCGCATCCTTGCAGGCGCGTGCAATTTCGGCTTCGACTGCGGCGAGCGCGTTTGGTGAATGGCCGGTTACCGGCGTGGCATTGGCTTCTGTCATGACGTCGATTGGTTGTGGTCGTAACCGAGGTAAGTCCAATTTTACCGAGTTCAAGAAAGAGTTTTTGAACCCTTCGCTTTACCTTGGCCCATGGGGTGGGTAGCGAAATGGCAAGCGTCAGTCTCAACCGCAAACGAGCGAAACTCAAGCAGGTTCTCGGAATCCGGGCGCGGCTGGCGTTGCTCGCGGTGATTCTGGTGGCCCCCTTGATGCTCGAGCGCATCCGTTCGCTCGAAGGCACGCGCGCGCGACAGATCGCGCAGGCCGCGGCCGAATTCACCACCGTCGCAAGGCACAGCGCCGATGCGCAGCGCGAAGTGATCTCGTCGGTCGAGACCATCCTGAAATCGGAGGCCTTCATCCGGGCGTCCGCCGGCGGCATCAGCAAGAGCTGCGACGTGCTGCGCGCGAGCCTGCCGTCGAGCCTGCCCTGGATCCGCACGCTTCTGATCGCCGGCCAGGACGGTCGCATCCAGTGCGCCACCAACAACATGTATGTCGGCCTCGACCTCAGTGACCGGCCTTACTTCCTGCAGGCGCAGCAAACCGGCCGCTTCGTGTTGAGCGACTTCATCCTGTCCCGGCCCGCGCCGACGCCGACCGTCATGGCGGTTTATCCGGTGTCCGCGTTCAGCGGCGTACCGGATGCCGTCGTGCTCGCCACCGTCAATCTCGACTGGATGTCGAAGGTCATGAGCAATCTCGGCGGCCGCGCCGGCATTACCGCCGTGCTGGTCGACAGCGCCGGCACCGTGCTGGCCGCGCCGGCCGACCAGCACAGCGCGGTCGGCCGTCCCCTCGACAACATGCCGCTGATGTCGGCGATCGCCGACAGGGCACTGCGGTCGGACCAGGACGAAGGTTCGCTGTCCTTTCTTGCTGCCGACGGCTCCCGCCGCGCCGTCAGCTACATCCGCATCGCTGGCACCAACGCCCGCCTGATCGCCAGCATCGACGAGGACAAGGTGTCTGCGGCCGTGAGCCGCGACATCCGCACTGCCTATCTCCAATTCGCCTTCGTCGTCGTGTTCGTCCTGCTCGGCGCGCTGATCGCCGCCGAGAAACTGGTGATCAAGCCGATCGAGATGCTGGCCGACATGGCCAAGCGTCTCGGCGAAGGCGATCTGTCGGCACGGGCGGCGCGCAGTCGCCTGCCCGCCGAGTTCGTGCCGCTGGCCCGCGCGTTCAACGCGATGGCCGCGCAATTGAGCCAGCGCGAGCGCGAGCTGATCGCCAGCAACGACCGCCTGACGGTGATGGCCTCGATCGACATGCTGTCCGGCCTCGCCAACCGCCGCGGCTTCCAGAGCCGGCTCGATTTCGAATGGATGCGCGCGCAGCAATATGGCAGCGAGCTCGCGCTTCTGATGATCGACGTCGACCACTTCAAGCTCTTCAACGATACCTATGGCCATCTCGAAGGCGATTCCTGCCTGACCCGGCTCGGCGAATCGCTGTCCGGCATTGCCGCCGACACGATGGGCTTTGCGGCACGCTATGGCGGCGAGGAATTCTGCCTGCTGCTGCCGAACACCGACGTGCCCCGCGCCGTCGAAATCGGCGAATTGGTGCGCGCGGCCGTGCTGAAACTCTGCCTGCCGCACATCACCTCCGCGCATATGATCGTCACCGTCTCGATCGGCGTTGCTGCGACGAAGCCAAACGAGACACTGCGCCCCGGTGATCTCATCGAAGCCGCCGACGCCGCGCTCTATGCCGCCAAGCATCGCGGCCGCAACAACGTCGTCGAGCACGGCGTGCAGGCGATCGAGACCGGCGCGACTGACATGATGATGGCGGCTAACGGCTAGAGCGTTTTCGAGCGAAGTGGATACCGGTTCGCGTGAAGAAAACGCGTCAAAACAAGAATCTAGAGCTTCGGTTCTGACTCAATCAGAACCGATAATGCTCTAGCCCGCAGCTCCGGCGCGCTCGAGCTCGATCTCGGTCACCACGCGATTGCGGCCGCCGCCCTTGGCGAGATAGAGCGCGCGGTCACAGCGCTCGATGAGATCGGTGATCGCTTCGCCGGTCCGGTATTGCGCGACACCGATCGACACGCTGATATTGGGCAGGATCTCACCTGTCGAACGACGCGTGATCCTGCATTCGGCGATCGCGCGCCTGATGCGCTCGGCGGTCTCGGCAGAGGCGGCAAGGTCGGCATCCGGAAGCACCGCGATCAGCTCCTCGCCGCCATAGCGGGCGGGCAGATCCTGCTCGCGGACCTTCTCGCGCAACACCTTGGCGATCAGGCGCAACACTTGGTCGCCGATGCCATGGCCGAAATTGTCGTTGAAGGTCTTGAAGTGGTCGATGTCGAGCAAGAGCACGCTGAGCGGCTCGCCCCATTCCGCGGTCGCCTGCGCCTTGCGCAGGAATTCGTCGAGCGCCCGCCGATTCGCCAGCCCCGTTAAGGTGTCGGTCCGGGCGCGCTGCTCGGACCTCGACAGCGAATCACGGATCACGTCGAGCTCGCGGGTCTTTTCCGCAAAGCCTGCCTCGAGCCGCGTCGCGCGGGTGGCAGCGCGGGCCAGCTCGTTCATGAGCTGGGCGACCAGTGCCTTCGGATCGACGCCGGCCTTGCCTTGGTCCGCGACCTCGCTGATCGCCTGCATCTGCGAATGGTTGTCGGCGATGGCCGTCGTCAGAAACTCCTTTGCCGCACCCATGAGGGCATGCAGCCGCTCGGAGGTGCGGACGACGATGGCACTGACCTGCGGCGCGATGTAGGTCTCGAACAGATCCTGATTGGTTCTGCTGTCGAAAGGACGGTTGTGGTCGATCAGGAGATCGATCGCGTCGCGCAGATCGTCTTGGCTGCCGGCGAGATATTGGAACCAGACGGCAAAATTGGCCGGGGTCGGCGCAATCCGCTGCTCGGCCATGCTCCGCATCGCCCGTCCGGCAATGGACGCGGCATAGTCGTAATCGGGATCGTCGAAGCTGGAATCCATCGCAAGTATTGGGGGTCCTTGGCGGGCGCAACTTCGCATCGACCCCTTAATCACACCCCAACGGCGGCCTCGGTATTTTTGCGGAGCAGCTCGGAAGGTTCCCCAGATTGCGGCAACCCATTGACCCCTTGCGGACTTCTATGGCCTAGTCCGCCGTCTTTAAGCCGGCCGAACCACGAAAAGCCAACGATTCCATGACCTCCGAACGCTACAACGCCCGCGACGCCGAACCGCGCTGGCAACGCCTCTGGGACGAACAGGCGATCTTCGTCTCCCGAAACGACGATTCGCGGCCGAAATACTACGTCCTCGAGATGTTCCCCTACCCGTCCGGGCGCATCCATATCGGCCATGTCCGCAATTACACGCTCGGCGACGTGCTGGCCCGCTTCAAGCGCGCCAAGGGGTTCAACGTGCTGCATCCGATGGGCTGGGACGCCTTCGGCCTGCCGGCCGAGAACGCCGCGATCGAACGCAAGGTCGCGCCGAAAGCCTGGACCTACGACAACATCGCCGCGATGAAGAAGCAGCTCCGCTCGATCGGGCTGTCGCTGGACTGGTCCAGAGAGATCGCGACCTGCGATCCCTCCTACTACAAGCACCAGCAGAAGATGTTTCTGGACTTCCTGCGCGGAGGGCTTGCCGAGCGCGAGAAGCGCAAGGTGAACTGGGATCCCGTCGACATGACCGTGCTCGCCAACGAGCAGGTGATCGACGGCCGCGGCTGGCGTTCCGGCGCTGTCGTCGAGCAGCGCGAGATGAACCAGTGGGTCTTCAAGATCACGAAGTACTCGCAGGAGCTGCTGTCCGCGCTGGATGGGCTCGACCGCTGGCCCGACAAGGTGCGGCTGATGCAGCGCAACTGGATCGGCCGCTCCGAAGGCCTGTTGATCCGCTTCGCGCTGGATGCGGCAACGACGCCGGCCGGCGAGAACGAGCTGAAGATTTTCACGACACGGCCCGACACGCTGTTCGGCGCGAAGTTCATGGCGATCTCGGCGGATCATCCGTTGGCGCAGGCGGCCGCCGCGAAGAACCCTGAGCTTGCGGAGTTCATCACCGAGATCAAGAAGATCGGCACCGCGCAGGAGGTCATCGACACCGCGGAGAAGCAGGGCTTTGACACCGGCATCCGCGCGGTGCACCCGTTCGATCCCTCCTGGAAGCTGCCGGTCTATGTCGCCAATTTCGTGCTGATGGAATATGGCACCGGCGCGATCTTCGGCTGCCCGGCGCATGACCAGCGCGACCTCGACTTCGTCAACAAGTACAATCTCGGCAACACGCCGGTGGTCTGCCCCGAAGGGCAGGATCCGAAGACATTCGTCATCACCGACACCGCCTATGACGGTGACGGCCGCATCATCAATTCGCGCTTCCTCGACGGCATGACGATCGATCAGGCCAAGGAAGAGGTGGCGAAGCGGCTGGAAGGCGAGCTGCGCGGCAATGCGGCGGTCGGCGAGCGGCAGGTCAATTTCCGCCTGCGCGACTGGGGCATTTCGCGCCAGCGCTATTGGGGCTGCCCGATTCCCGTCATTCATTGCCCGAAATGCGATGTGGTGCCGGTGCCGGATGCCGATTTGCCGGTGACGCTGCCGGACGATGCGACCTTCGATCGGCCGGGCAACGCGCTCGATCATCACCCGACCTGGAAGCACGTCGCCTGCCCGAAATGCGGCGGCAAGGCTAGCCGCGAAACCGACACCATGGACACCTTCGTGGATTCGTCCTGGTACTTTGCGCGCTTCACCGATCCCTGGAACGAGAAGGCGCCGACCACGCGGTCGGTGGTCGATCGGCTGATGCCGGTCGATTGGTATATTGGCGGTGTCGAGCATGCGATCCTGCATTTGCTCTACGCGCGCTTCTTCACCCGCGCGATGAAGGCGACCGGGCACATTGCGCTGGACGAGCCGTTCGCCGGCCAGTTCACCCAGGGCATGGTGGTGCACGAGACCTACCAGAAGGCCGACGGCACCTATGTGCAGCCGGCCGAGGTCAAGGTCGAGGTCGGCGGCAATGGTCGCCGCGCCACGCTGCTCGCGACCGGCGAAGACATCCGGATCGGCCCGATCGAGAAGATGTCGAAGTCGAAGAAGAACACGGTCGATCCCGACGACATCATCGAGACCTATGGTGCCGACGTCGCACGCTGGTTCATGCTGTCGGACTCCCCGCCCGACCGCGACGTGATCTGGAGCGACGAGCGCGTCCAGGGCGCATCGCGCTTCGTGCAGCGGCTATGGCGGCTGGTGAACGATGCAAAGGAACTCGGCAAGGAGGCGCCGGCGGCCCGGCCGGCTTCGTTCGGGACGGATGCGACCGCCTTGCGCAAGGCCGCCCATGGCGCCCTGGACAAGGTCACGACCGGCATCGAGCGGCTGCACTTCAACGTCTGCCTCGCCCATATCCGCGAATTCGCCAATGCCCTGTCCGAGGTGCTCCAGCGCCCCGGCCAGCCCGCCCCGGACCTCGCCTGGGCGATCCGGGAGGCCGGCCAGATCCTGGTCCAGCTGTTCTCCCCGATGATGCCGCATCTGGCCGAGGAGTGCTGGCAGGCTTTGGGCCAGAGCGGGCTGGTTTCAGAGGCCAATTGGCCCCAAATCGAACGCGATTTGCTGGTTGAAGACAGCGTGACCCTGGTGGTCCAGGTCAACGGCAAGAAGCGGGGTGAGGTCACGGTTGCAACAGTGGCCCAGAATCCGGAAATCGAGGCTGCCGTTTTGGCCCTCGATGCGGTAAAGCTGGCCCTGGACGGCAAGCCCGTCCGCAAGGTGATCATCGTCCCCAAGAGGATCGTGAATGTTGTCGGCTGAGGATCCGCATCGCAGCCCGCTTGCTGGCGGTCGCCGCCCTGGCGGCTCTGACGGCCGGCTGCTTCCAGCCGATGTATGCCGAGCGTAACGACGGGACTCCCGGCCTGCGCGAGAAGCTGATGGGGGTCGAGCTGCCGCCGATCGCCAAGCCGAACGCCTCGCGCGAGGCGCGCGTTGGCGTCGAGGTCCGCAATGCTCTGGCCTTCAAGCTCTACGGCACGGCGACAGGCATGCCACCGACGCACCGCCTGGAGATCCGCTTCACATCCACCCGCTCCTCGCTGATCGTCAGCGCCGCGACCGGACTGCCGACCAGCGAGAATTACGGCATCGACGCCCAGTACAATCTGATCGAGGTCGTCACCGGCAAATCGGTGATGACCGGCACCACCTTCTCGCGTGTGTCCTACGACATGCCCGGCTCCTACCAGCGCTTCGCGCGCAACCGGGCCTATCGCGACGCCGAGGATCGTGCCGCCAACGAGATAGCCGAGAACATCACGACCCGGCTCGCCTCGTTCTTCACCGCGGGCACCTGATTCATTCCAGTCATTCCGGGGCTCGCGAAGCGAGAACCCGGAATCTCGGTTCCCAACCTCTGGTTTCTCTGGTGCGCAATTGTGCACCGTAGTTCGCGCTACGCGCGCTCCGGAATGACGATCTAGGCCATGGTCGCGCTGCGCGGAAAAGAGATCGATGCCTTCCTCGCCCGCCCCGATGCGGGCCGTCCGATCATCCTGCTCTACGGTCCTGATGCGGGCCTCGTGCGCGAGCGCGCCGATGCGCTGATCGCATCCGCCGTCGACGATCCCAACGATCCATTCTCACTCGTGAGGCTCGATGGCGACGAGCTCTCCGCCGAGCCGTCGCGCCTCGTCGACGAGGCCATGACCGTGCCGCTGTTCGGCGGCCGCCGCGCCATCCGCGTCCGCGCCGGCTCGCGCAGCTTTGCCAGCGGCATCGACACCCTGGCCGAGATGAGCGTGAAAGATTGCCGCATCGTGATCGAGGCCGGCGAGCTGCGTCCGGAATCGCCGCTGCGCAAAGCCTGTGAGCGCGCCAAGACGGCGGTCGCAATCGGCTGCTACCCCGACACCGAGCGCGACCTCGCCAAGCTGATGGAGGACGAGCTCCGCACCGCCAATTTGCGCATCGCGCAGGATGCCCGGGCCGCGCTGATGTCGTTCCTCGGCGGCGACCGTCAGGCCTCGCGCAACGAGCTGCGCAAGCTCACCCTCTATGCCCATGGCAAAGGCGAGATCACGTTGGATGACGTGATGTCCGTGGTCGCCGACGCCTCCGAGCTGAAGCTCGATCCCATCGTCGACGGCGCCTTCGCCGGCCGGCCCGACATCGTCGAGACCGAATTCGCCAAGGCCATGATCGCCGGCACCTATCCCGGTGTGATCATCTCCGCCGCGCAGCGTCAGGCCGCGTGGCTGCACAAATCGGCGCTCGCGATTGCCGACGGCACGCCCGCCTCCGCCGTGCTCGACGGCGGCTTTCCACGGCTGCACTTCTCGCGAAAGCCCGCGGTCGAAACAGCGCTGCGCAATTTCAGCCCGGTCCGGCTTGCCGCCATCATCGAGCAGCTCGCGACGGCCGCGCTCGAGACCCGCAAACAATCCACCCTCGCCGCCGCCATCGCCCAGCGCACGCTGATGGCGATCGCCGCGAATGCGAAGCGGCGGGGGTGAGTGCGGCTCTCACCACGTCATTGCAAGCGCAGCTCTCTCAGCACCGTCATTGCGAGGAGCACTTGCGACGAAGCAATCCAGAATCCTTCCGCGGAAAGATTCTGGATTGCTTCGCTTCGCTCGCAATGACGGTGGAGAGAAACGGCTGCTGCCTTTCCAGCATCGTCCTGGCGAAGGCCAGGACCCATTGCCACCGCGAGTAATTTGGTGGGCGGTATTGGCCTTGATATCCTATCGATAGATCACGCGGTATGGGTCCCGGCCTGCGCCGGGACGACAGCGAGGGCGATTAAATCCCGCCCTTCGCCAGCCGCTTCATCACCTCGTCGAGCTGATCGAGGTTGCGATAGTTGATCTGCACGGAGCCGCCGGGATCGCGGTGATTGACGGTGACCTTGAGCCCGAGTGCGTCGCTGACGCGCTTTTCGAGATCGATCGTATCAGGGTCCTTTTCCTTCGTCCCAGCGCGCGCCTTCTGCGGCTTGCGCTCGGGCACGCCCTCCTCGTGCGCGAGCGCCTCGGCCTGACGGACATTGAGGCCCTCCTCGACGATGCGCTTGGCGGCCGCGAGCGGATCGGGCACGCCGATCAGCGCGCGGGCATGGCCGGCCGTCAGTTCGCCGGTCGCGATGAAGGCCTGCACCTCGGCCGGCAGCTTCGTCAGCCGCATCATGTTGGCGACGTGGCTGCGGCTCTTGCCAACGACTCTTGCGATGTCGTCCTGGCTGCGTTTGAACTCGTTGGCGAGCGCGTGATAGCCCTGCGCCTCTTCCATCGGGTTGAGGTCTTCGCGCTGCACATTCTCGACGATCGCGAACTCCAGCGCATCGCTATCGCTGATGTCGACCGGCACGATCGGCACCTCGTGCAGGCCAGCCATTTGCGAGGCGCGCCAGCGCCGTTCGCCGGCGATGATCTCATAGCGGTCCTGTGCGCCCTTCACCGGTCGCACCACGATCGGCTGGATCACGCCATGCTGCTTGATGGAGTCGGAGAGCTCCTTGAGCTCGGCCTCTGAAAAGGTACGGCGCGGGTTGCGCGGATTGGCCTTGATGAATTCGATCGGCACCTTGCGCTGCGCGCGCGGACGATCGACATGCTGAGCCTCGCCGCCGACATCACCGATCAGACTCGCAAGACCTCGGCCCAGTCGCGAACGCGCTTCGTCGGCCATCGCCAGCTCCCTTGGATTCACGGTGCAGCACTCCAGAACTGAATTTCAGAACTCTCGATCGTAGGGTGGGCAAAGGCGCGTCTTCGCGCCGTGCCCACCATCTTTCAATCGAATGGTTTTGGTGGGCACGCTTCGCTTTGCCCACCTTACGGCAGCGTCAATGCGTCATGCGCAGCTCGCGCTCGCGCTGGATCACTTCGGTGGCGAGCCGCAAGTAAGCTTCGCTGCCGACGCATTTGAGATCGTAGACCAGCACCGGCTTGCCGTAGGACGGCGCTTCCGAGATGCGCACGTTGCGCGGGATCATGGTCTTGTAGACTTTCTCGCCCATGAACTGGCGGACGTCGGCAACGACCTGGTTCGAGAGGTTGTTGCGCGAGTCGAACATGGTCAGCACGATGCCGTGGATCGACAGGTTCGGATTGAGCGTCGAGCGCACCTGCTCGACCGTCTGCAGCAATTGCGACAGACCTTCGAGCGCGAAGAACTCGCATTGCAACGGCACCAGGATCGCATCGGACGCCGCCATCGCATTCACCGTGAGCAGGTTGAGCGAGGGCGGGCAGTCGATCAGCACATAGGTGTAGTCGGCGTCCGGCGAGACGTTGTTGTTGAGCGCGCCGATGGCGTCGCGCAGCTTGAAGGCGCGGCCGGGCGTGGTGCCGAGCTCGAGCTCGAGGCCGGAGAGGTCCATGGTCGAGGGCGCGATGTGCAGCCGGGGCACCGCGGTCGAGACCACCGCCTCGCGCAAGGCGGCTTCGCCGACCAGCACGTCATACGTGGAGCAGGAACGGTTGCGACGATCGATGCCGAGGCCGGTCGAGGCGTTGCCCTGCGGGTCGAGATCGACGATCAGGACACGTTCACCGATCGCCGCGAGCGCCGTGCCGAGGTTGATCGCTGTGGTTGTTTTTCCCACGCCGCCCTTCTGATTCGCCAGCGCCAGGATGCGCGGGTGGCCATGCGGCACCTCATTGGTCTCTTGGGCGTCCTGTTCTTGCTGCGGCTCGTCAATCACGCTCATCGCAAATTCCCCCACTCAGGCCCCTGAACGCCTCACCCGCGCCGTTCGACGGACGTCAGTTCCACGATCCACCCGTCACCGGTGCGGCTTGGATGGAGCTGAGTCTGAATATTCCAATATTTAGCGGCTTCGGTCAATTCAGCCTCTACATCTTGACCCTTGAGAAACAACGCCTTTGCGCCCTGGCGCATCAGCGGCTCCGCAAAGCCGATAAGTTGATGTAACGGAGCCAACGCGCGCGCGGTGACGCAATCGACGGGGCCGGTGATTCTATCCACATTATCCCCGATCTCAGCGAGATGTACGAGCCCCGGAGATGTGGTGACGCGAATCGCCTCGCGCAGGAATGCGGCCTTCTTGGCAATTCGCTCGACGAGATGGACGCGGGCATCCGGCGTCCCGGCCATGGCGCAGGCGAGCACGACGCCCGGGAAGCCACCGCCGCTGCCAAGATCGGCCCAGCGTTTTGCCGCCGGCGCGAGATCAACGAGCTGAAGCAAGTCGGCGATGTGCCGGGTCCAAAGATGGGGCAGCGTCGAGGGCGCCACCAGGTTGGTCTTGGCCTGCCACTCCCGGAGCAAGGCGATGTAGCGATCGAGCCGGTCTTCCGTTTCATGTGAAACGGGCGCGAGCTCGAGCGCCGCGATCTTGTCGGCAGCGATGACCGCGTCCAGTGATTGATCTGTGGCGCTGGCCTTGTCGACCTTCGGTCTGGTCGGCCTCGGTTCGGGTCGACCACCGGCGCCCTCACCCGCCGCGGATTTTCTTGATGACGATCTGCCGCCTCTCGGCCCGCGCTGTTTCACGTGAAACGCCTATGCGATCGCCTTTGAGGTCTTCCGTGCCTCGCGCCGCAGATAGGCAGCGAGAATGCCAAGCGCCGCCGGCGTCATCCCATCGATCCGGCCGGCCTGGCCGACCGTGAACGGCCGGGCCTTTTCCAGCTTGGCCCGCACCTCATTGGAGAGACCGGGGACCTGCTGGTAGTCGACCTCAGCCAACACCATCCCCTCGTCGCGCCGGAAGGCTTCGACATCAGCGCTCTGTCGCTCCAGATAGACGTCGTATTTGGCGTCGATCTCGAGGTGGGTGGCGATGACAGGGTCGATCGCCGACAGCTCCGGCCAGATCGCGCGGACCTGGCTCCAGCCAATATCTGGATACGCCATCAGCTCGAAGGCGGACCGGCGCTGGCCATCGCGGTTCAGGGACAGTCCGTGCTTGATCGCCTCGTTCGGGGTAATCGCGAGCGACTTCGAGAGCGTCCGGGCTGCGTTCAGGGCATCCATCTTGGCGCGATGGTGCTGCATCCTGGCAGTGCCGACACACCCCAAGGCGATGCCCTTCTCGGTCAGACGCTGGTCGGCGTTGTCGGCCCGCAGCGTCAGCCGGTATTCGGCCCGGGAGGTGAACATCCGATAGGGCTCGCTAATCCCGCGCGTGACGAGGTCGTCGATCATCACACCGAGATAGCCATCCGCCCGGTCGAACACGATCAGCGCGGCCCCGCTCGCCGAGAGCGCGGCGTTCAACCCGGCCACGATGCCCTGCCCGGCGGCCTCTTCGTATCCGGTAGTGCCGTTGATCTGCCCTGCCAGGAACAGACCGCGCAAACGCTTGGTCTGGAGGGTCGGATCGAGTTCGCGGGGATCGATGTGGTCGTATTCGATGGCATAGCCCGGACGGACCATCTTCACCCGCTCCAGGCCCGGAATGCTGGCGAGGATCGCGAGCTGGACCTCTTCGGGGAGCGAGGTCGAGATGCCGTTGGGATAGACGGTCGTGTCGTCGAGCCCTTCCGGCTCCAGGAAGATCTGATGGCCATCACGGTCGCCGAAGCGGACGATCTTGTCCTCGATCGACGGACAATAGCGCGGACCGGAGCTCTTGATCTGGCCGGAGTACATCGGGGAGCGATGGACATTGGCGCGGATCACCTCATGGGTCGCCGAGGTGGTCCGGGTGATCCCGCACTGGATCTGCGGGGTCGTGATCCGCTCCGTCATCACTGAGAACGGCTCCGGTGGTTCGTCTCCGGGCTGCATTTCCACCGCCGACCAATCGATCGTGGTGCCGTCCAGACGGGGCGGAGTTCCCGTCTTCAGCCGCCCGAGGGTAAAGCCAGCGCGCTCAAAGGAGCCGGAAAGCCCCATCGCCGGTGCCTCCCCGACGCGACCGGCGGGCCAATTCTTCTCGCCGAGATGGATCAGACCGCGCAGGAAGGTGCCGGTGGTGACGACAATCGCCCCTGCCCGAAGCTGCCGGCCATCAGCCAGGCGCAGACCGGTGACCCGGCCTTCCACCACGATCAGCTCGTCAGCCTCACCCTCGATGACGGAAAGACCCTCGGTTTCCCTGATCGCGGCCTGCATCGCGGCCGCATAGAGCTTCCGGTCGGCCTGAGCGCGAGGACCACGGACAGCCGGACCCTTGCGGCGATTGAGGACGCGAAATTGGATGCCGCCGGCGTCGCTGACCCGGCCCATCAGACCATCGAGAGCATCGACTTCGCGGACCAGATGGCCCTTGCCGAGGCCGCCAATGGCGGGGTTGCAGGACATGGCGCCGACGGTGGAGAAACGGTGCGTCACCAGAGCTGTCGTTGCACTCATCCGCGCAGCAGCAGCCGCGGCTTCACAGCCGGCGTGACCGCCGCCAATGACGATGACGTCGAAACTCTCTCGCTCTGTTCGCATGAGCGGACTTCTAGCTCAGAGGCGGAGAAGCCGGAAGCGGAAACTGGCGAGGGCGGATGTTTCACGTGAAACGGTGGGGGCGGGAAGGCGAAAGCGATTTCGTGAAAACAACCCCATGCACAGTAGAAAGGGCGTTGAACGACAGTTGTTTCACGTGAAACGAGAGCGCTTCGATGGGGTTGGGGATTGCAAAGCCGTCATTGCGAGGAGCCCTTGCGACGAAGCAATCCAGTCTGCCTCCGCGGAGAGACGCTGGATTGCTTCGCTGCGCTCGCAATGACGGGCGGGGCGTTGCTCTTGCTCCCTGTTTAAATGCCCGGGGATCGAAGCATTGGCGAGATTGAGCGCTAGGTTTTTCCGGCTCCCGGCCGTCATTGTCTTCGGGCTTAATTGAAGAGGGCTAAGGCCGAAACCTGTTTCACGTGGAATAAACGGTCCCCGCCGTTTCACGTGAAACGCAAGAAATGGAACAAGCGCTAGTCCTACAATGAAGAACTAGCACTACTTTCCGATACAGAATTTCTGGAAGATGGCCCCAAGGACGTCTTCGACATCCACCCGGCCCAGCAGCCGACCCAGGGCATAGGCGGCGGCCCGTAGTTCCTCGGCGGCGAGTTCTTCGCCCTCTTCTACAAGCTCCAAGCTTCGGCGCAAGCTGTCTGCCGCTTGGCGCAACAGGTCGCGTTGGCGCGCCCGGGTCACCAATGCGCCCTCGCTGGTCCCAAAGAATTCAGAGGCAAATGTCACCATCGCGTCGACCAGCTGAGGAATGCCATCGCCCCGGCTCGCCGAGATATCGAACTCGCTGCGCCGCCCGGCTTCCCCCACCCCACCGAGATCGATCTTGTTGCGCACGATCCAGATCGAGCCACCGGTCCGATCGCCTTCGCCGGCCTTCCACAGCGACCGCGCCGCGTCGGGATCGATGGCCTGCGATCCCTCCACCAGCCACAGTACGAGATCTGCGTCTTCGGCCCTAGCCCGTGCCCGGCGCACGCCCTCTTGCTCGACCGGGTCATCGGTCTCGCGAATGCCGGCGGTGTCGATCACCGTCACGGGGTATCCGTCGAGATCGAGCTGCACCTCGATCACATCGCGTGTGGTGCCGGCGTGCGGCGAGACGATCGCGACCTCGCGGCGGGCGAGTTGATTCATCAGCGTCGACTTGCCGACATTCGGCTCGCCGGCGATCGCAACCACTAGGCCATCGCGCAGACGTTCAGCTTGTCCCTGTGCCGCAAGGACTTCCGCAATTTCACCATGCAGCGCTCGGATCGCCTTGATGGCCGGCGCCAGGAGCTCGGCAGGCACATCGCCCTCGTCCGAGAAATCGATGCCGGCTTCGATCAGGGCAGAAGCCTCGATGATGCGCTCACGCCAATCGCGCGCGCGATGGCCGAGCAGGCCTTGCAATTGGCGCAGCGCCTGACGCCGCTGGCGGTCGGTGTCGGCGTGGATGAGATCGTCGAGGCCCTCGGCCTCGGTGAGGTCGAGCTTGCCGTTCTCGAACGCGCGCCGCGTGAACTCACCAGGCTCGGCCGCCCGCGCATTCGGTATATCAGAAATAGATGCGAGAAGCGCCGAGAGCACCGCACGTCCGCCATGGACGTGGAATTCGGCGACGTCCTCGCCGGTCGCGCTTGCCGGTCCCGGAAACCAGAGCACGACTGCGTCGTCGATCGGTTGGCCCATACCGTCACGGAGCAATCGGCGGCTGGCCTGCCGCGGCGCAGGCAGCGTACCCGTCAGCGTCGTCAACACCACGCCGGCCTGCGGCCCGGAGACGCGCACCATCGCAATCGCGCTCGGCGGACGGCCGGACGACAGCGCAAAGATGGTCTGGTCTTGCGGATGCATGGCCTATTTGTCCGGCTGCGGAAGAAAAGGCAAATCCACCATTTCGAACGCCAAGTGGCCTAGTTTTGCTGCGCCAAGTCCCGCAGCAAAGGATTATATTGCGATGCAATAAAACTGCGGCAATTTTGCTGCAGGATCCAGCCGCTCAGGCCCAGCAGGCTCAACCAAATTCAATCTTATTGTATTCTGTCAAAGGCTTAACCGAAAATCGGGGTCGAGCGAGAGGGCCGCTAATCTGCTGCAATTCGCCGCAGCAAAGCTGCACAATGAAAAAGGGCGCCCGAAGGCGCCCTCCACTTTTCGCTGCACTGCATTCAAGTATTCATCGAGTCGAAGAACTCCGAATTGCTCTTGGTCGAGCGCAGCTTGTCGAGCAGGAAGTCGATCGCATCCATGGTGCCCATCGGGTTGAGGATGCGGCGGAGCACGTACATTTTCTTGAGCACCTGCGGATCGGTGATGAGCTCCTCCTTGCGGGTGCCGGAGCGCGAGATGTCGATCGCCGGGAAGGTGCGCTTGTCCGAGACCTTGCGGTCCAGGATCAACTCCGAGTTACCGGTGCCCTTGAACTCTTCGAAGATGACTTCGTCCATGCGGCTGCCGGTATCGACCAGCGCGGTCGCGATGATTGTCAGCGAGCCGCCCTCCTCGATGTTGCGGGCGGCACCGAAGAAGCGCTTCGGGCGCTGCAGCGCGTTGGCGTCGACACCGCCGGTCAGCACCTTGCCGGATGACGGCACCACGGTGTTGTAGGCGCGCCCCAGTCGGGTGATCGAATCGAGCAGGATCACGACGTCGCGGCCATGCTCGACCAGGCGCTTGGCCTTCTCGATCACCATCTCGGCGACCTGAACGTGGCGCACCGCCGGCTCGTCGAAGGTCGAGGACACCACCTCGCCCTTCACCGAACGCTGCATGTCCGTGACTTCTTCCGGACGCTCGTCGATCAGGAGCACGATCAGATAGCAGTCCGGGTGATTCGCGGTGATCGAATGCGCGATGTTCTGCATCAGCACGGTCTTACCGGTGCGCGGCGGCGCGACGATCAGCGCGCGCTGACCCTTGCCGATGGGCGCGACGATGTCGATCACACGTGCGGAGAGATCCTTGCGCGTGGGATCGTCGATCTCCATGCGGAAGCGCTGATTCGGAAACAGCGGCGTGAGGTTGTCGAAATTGACCTTGTGCTTGGCCTTTTCCGGATCCTCGAAATTGAGCGTGTTGACCTTCAGCAACGCGAAATAGCGCTCGCCCTCTTTCGGGCTGCGAATATGGCCCTCGATGGTGTCGCCGGTGCGCAAGCCAAAACGGCGGATCTGCGAGGGCGAAACATAGATGTCGTCAGGGCCTGGCAAGTAATTCGCATCGGGCGAGCGAAGAAAGCCGAAGCCGTCGGAGAGCACCTCGACAACGCCCTCACCGACGATGTCGGTTTCCTGAATCGAGAGCTGCTTTAGGATGGCGAACAGCAGCTCCTGCTTGCGCAGGGTGCTGGCGTTCTCGACCCCTTTCTCTTCCGCGAACGAGACGAGCTCGGCCGGGGTTTTCGACTTGAGGTCCTGGAGTTTAATTTCCCGCATTGGGGTGGTCCTGTGGGGTAACCTTGGAAGGGGGTGCGAGGTGGCTCTGAAATGCGGACGCGAGCAGGTGCAGGTAAGGTCCGCAGGTCTGGCAAGGTGAGTGCCGGTGAGGCTTCAAACCTGATGCGGTGTCCGGCCTCTGGAAAGCTCGGACACAACCACATCCGCCTGCGTTGGGTGGGATATCGATAATATAGAAAATCGCTTCCTGCTCCGCAAGCCGAAGCGCTGAGCGATTCGTCGCGCGCCTTGCCTAGAACGGCTTCACGATCACCATGATCACGATGAAAATCATCAGGACGGTCGGCACCTCATTGATAATTCGATAGAATTTCTGGGTCCGCGGGCGCCGGTCGGCGGCGAAATCCTTCAGCCAGCGGGAAAAAAAGCCGTGGACCGCGGACATTGCCAGGACCAGTGCCAGTTTTACGTGCAACCAGCCGGAGCTGAACCAATGGCCGGACCAGGCGAGATAGAGCCCGGCGAGCCAGGTGACCATCATGGCAGGATTGATGATCGCCTTGAGCAGCCGGCGCTCCATGACCTTGAATGTTTCCGACTGCTTCGATCCGATTTCGGCCTCGGAGTGATAGACGAACAGCCGCGGCAGATAGAGCATGCCCGCCATCCAGGAGATGACGGCGATCACGTGCAGCGCCTTGATCCACTCATACATGCCGGCAGCCTTCCATTCTTGTTTTCGACCCGCTTTGCCGACGCGAACCGGGATCCATTCTGCTCGAAACCGCTTTCTGCTCACCGAACAGTGGATGGAAGGTGTCCGGTAAGAATTCATTCATAGATTTGGGCGCACACACATATCCGCGTGCTCGGCTCTTCTAAACCTAAAAATTTTAGAATCTTAAGGTTTGAGTCTTTGTGACCGTGGATTGGACTCACACAATTCGGTCCGCCGCTTCACGCGCGCTTGTTCACATCCATCAACATATCCTGTGCCGATCTGGGCCGTCGAAATAAGTGACCCGAGCTCAGGGGCTTGCGCCCGCTTGTCGGCAGCTTATCAAGAGGGTTGTCCGCGCAATCCTGTTTCCGCGCCGGACGGCCGGCAAACTTGTTCTGACAGGCAGCGGTGTGAAGAAAATTGGCCGTTGTCCCGTCCCTGGTGTCGCACATCCCTTTCCGAGAGGTTAAGCTCCACAGAAATCCACAAACTGCCCCACCAAAATTCAAAGAGTTTTTGTGCCGACCTCGAACAACTATTTCCATCTGCACCTGGTCTCCGACTCCACGGGCGAGACGCTCATCACCGTGGCGCGCGCGGTCGCGGCTCAATATGCCAACGTGACGCCGGTCGAGCATGTCTATCCGCTGGTGCGCAGCCAGAAGCAGCTCGATCGCGTGCTCGACGAGATCGAGGAGGCGCCGGGAATCGTGCTGTTCACGCTGCTGGAGAAGGATCTGGTCTTCAGGCTCGAGAACAAGTGCAAGGAGATCAACGTTCCGAGCCTGTCCATCATCGGCCCGGTGATGCAGCTGTTTGAAGCGTATCTCGGCGCTGCGACCACGGGTCGCGTCGGCGCCCAGCACGTGCTCAATGCGGAATATTTCAAGCGCATCGATGCGCTGAACTACACCATGATCCACGACGACGGCCAGCATGTCGAAGGTCTCGACGAGGCCGACGTGGTGCTGGTGGGTGTGTCCCGCACCTCGAAGACGCCGACGTCGATCTATCTCGCCAATCGCGGCATCCGCACCGCCAACGTGCCGCTGGTTCCGGGCATTCCGGTGCCCTCGCAATTGGAAACGCTGACGCGGCCGCTGGTCGTCAGCCTGCATGCGACGCCGGAACGGCTGATCCAGATCCGTCAGAATCGCCTGCTCTCTATGGGAGCCGAGTCCGGCAGCGACACCTACACCGACAAGCAATCGGTCACCGAGGAGGTCGCGTTCGCGCGCAAGCTCAGCGCCAAGCATGATTGGCCGCTGCTCGATGTCACAAGACGCTCGATCGAGGAAACCGCCGCGGCGATCATGAAGCTCTACACCGATCGCCAGCGCAACCGGCCCTCGGAATAGTTCTCGCGATGGGTCTGTGGCGCGGCACATCTCCGTTGATCCTGGCCTCGCAAAGCAGCGCGCGGAAAATGCTGCTGGCGAATGCTGGCTTCGAATTCGAGAGCGTGACGGCTGACATCGACGAGCGCGGCCTTCAGGCTGCGTCGAAACGTTCAAACCCGCGCGAAATTGCTCTGCTGCTGGCATGTGAGAAAGCCAAGGCAGTCTCGGCTCTTCATCCCGGAAGCTATGTGATCGGCGCCGACCAGACCCTGGCTCTTGGCGAGCGCCTCTTCAACAAGCCCGCCGGTCGTCCCGAGGCGATGGCGCAGTTGCGCGATCTCGCCGGCAACAGCCACGAGCTGAATTCAGCGGTGGCGGTAGCGCATGATGGAAAGATTGTTTTCGAGGATGTTTCGGTAGCCCGCATGACCATGCGGCAAATGACCGAGGCCCAGCTTTCAGCCTATCTCGATGCCGCCGGTGACGCCGTCACGACCAGTGTCGGCGCTTATCAGCTCGAAGGGCTGGGTATTCATCTGTTCGAGCGCATCGAGGGCGACCATTTCACCATTCTCGGCCTGCCGCTGCTGCCGCTGCTTGCGTTCCTGCGCCGCGAGCGGCTAGTTGCGGTGTGAACGACAGACATGGCTGGGCGCTGATGCGGATCCTGGGACTGACCGGCTCGATCGGGATGGGCAAATCCACCACCGCGAAATTGTTCGCGGAGGCTGGTGTTCCCGTCTACGACGCCGATTCCGCTGTTCATCACTTGTATGAGGGCGAAGCGGCTCCCGCGATCGAGGCTGCCTTCCCCGGCACGACCATCAACGGCAAGGTCGACCGCTCCAAACTGTCCGCGCGCGTCGTGCACGATCCCGCCGCGATCAAGCAGCTCGAGCAGATCGTCCATCCAATGCTGGGCGAGTCCCGCAAAAAATTCTTCGCCGAGGCCGAAGCGGCCAAGGTCCCCGTCGTGGTCCTGGACATTCCCCTCCTGTTCGAAACCGGCGGCGAGAAACGGGTCGACGCCGTGGTCGTGGTCTCGACCTCGCCGGAACTTCAGCGCGCGCGGGTGCTGGCGCGCGGCACGATGGACGAGGCAAAGCTCGACGCCATCATCGCCAAGCAGATGCCCGACGCCGAAAAGCGCAAGCGCGCCGATTTCGTGGTGGATACCTCAAACGGGCTGGACCCGGTGCGTGCTCAAATCAAGCACATCCTGGCCGAGGTCGTTAAGATGCCGCAGCGGCGAGCCTGATTCGCCGATTTTTGCACGGCCATCTCAATCATGCGCGAAATCGTTCTCGATACCGAAACCACCGGCCTCGATCCGCTCCGCGGCGATCGCCTGGTCGAAATCGGCTGTGTCGAGATATTTAACCGCATGCCGACCGGACAAACCTTCCACCGCTACATGAACCCCGAAAGGGACATGCCCGCGGAGGCCTTCGCAGTGCACGGGCTATCGGCCGAATTCCTGTCGACCAAGCCGCTGTTCCACGAGGTCGTCGACGAGTTTCTGGAATTCATCGGCGATGCGCCGCTGGTGATCCACAACGCCTCGTTCGACATCAGCTTCATCAATGCCGAGCTCGATCGGATCAAGCGCGCGGCGATCCCGCGCGAGCGGCTGGTCGATACGCTGCTGCTGGCGCGGCGCAAGCATCCCGGCGTGTCGAACCGGCTCGACGATCTCTGCTCGCGGTATGCGATCGACAATTCACACCGCACCAAGCACGGCGCGTTGCTCGACGCCGAGCTCCTGGCCGAGGTCTATGTCGATCTGGTCGGGGCGCGGCAGTCGCAGTTGCTGCTGGCCTCGGATACCGAGGAGATTCGCGTCAGTGCGACCGGCGAAGCGCCGCGGCGACAGCGCCTGGTGCCGCTTGCGCCGCGGGTTTCCGATGCCGAACGCGAGGCCCACCGGGCCTTCATCGCAACGTTTGGCGACAAGGCGATCTGGAACGAGTACCTGCCCGCTCCAGCTGCCGTGGCGGCCGGTTAGGCCTGACCGGCTTGGCCCTGAGCGGCCATTTGCCGCTCCATGTTCTGACGATAGAGACCGACGAAGTCGACCGGATCCAGCATCAGCGGCGGGAACCCGCCGTCGCGGACGGCGGTCGCGATGATCTCGCGCGCGAACGGGAACAGCAGGCGCGGGCACTCGATCATGACCAGCGGATGCAAATTCTCCTTCGGCACATTGGCGATCCGGAACACGCCGGCATAGGCGAGCTCGAACGAGAACATCACCTTGCTCGCCGCCTCGGCCTTGCCCTCGACCGACAACGTCACCTCGAACTCCTGTTCGCTGAGGTTGTTGGCGCTGACGTTGATCTGGATGTTGATCTGGGGCGGCTGGCTCTGCTGCTGGAGCGAGCTCGGCGCGTTCGGATTTTCGAACGAGAGGTCCTTGGTATATTGCGCCAGCACGTTGAGCTGGGGAGCCTGGGCCGCCTCGGGAGGGGTGCCGTTACCGTTGGTCATGAAAGTCTCTCCTTACCCGATTTGGGCTGAATTTCGCGGCGGTTGGCTAACATAGGGCCGCCTCATTCCACAAGGACGAACGACCCCGGGTGAGATATCGGAGCCGCGCCCGCACCTGTGCCCTTCACCCCGGTCTTTTGCGCGAAATTGCGCCCTAAACGATTGAACAAGCGCGATTTCCGGGCACGATCGGGTTTCCCCTTAAGCATAAAACGCGCTACACTCAGCGCTGTGCCAAAAGGCGCCATTGGCCGGGCAAGATTTCGTGCCTACATCCCAGGGACCAGACGCGCGGACCTAAATGGTGATGTAGACTTGCCGTTTCGGTATGGAACGGTCTACTGGCCGGATTGATTTTCCCGGCGACGACCTCAAATCGAAGACCCAAAGCAAAGACCAGAAAGCGAATACGACGTGGACATCTACACTATCATTTTCCTGGCGCTGGCGGTCTTTATCTTTCTGCGGCTGCGCAGCGTGCTGGGACAGCGCACCGGCAGCGAACGGCCGCCGTTCGACCGCAATGCGCTCCAGGGTGCCCAGGACAAGAACGTCGTGACCATGCCGGGCAAGGTGATCGACCAGGCCCCGCTGGCGCCGACGGCCGAGCCGGCCCCGCCCGCCGACCGCTGGAAGGGCCTGGCCGAGCCGGGCACCCCGCTCGCGCAAGGTCTCGACGCCATCGTCGACAAGGATTTCCACTTTCGACCCGCGCCATTTCATCTCGGGTGCCCGTGGCGCCTATGAGATGATCGTGCTGGCCTTCGCCAATGGCGACCGCCGCGCGCTGCGCGACCTGTTGTCGTCGGAGGTCTATGAGAGCTTCGATGCCGCAATCAAGGAGCGCGAGAAGAACGAGCAGAAGACCGAGACGCGTTTCGTCTCGATCGACAAGGCTGAGCTCGTCGGCGCCGAGCTGCGCGACCGCACCGCTCAGCTCACCGTGCGCTTCGTCTCGCAGATGATCTCGGTCACCCGCGACAAGGCCGGCAACATCGTCGACGGCAGCGCCGACACGGTCGCCGACATCACCGACATCTGGACTTTCGCCCGCGACACCTCCTCTCGCGATCCGAACTGGAAGCTGGTTGGCACCGGAAGCGCGAATTAAGATATTCTTGAAGAACAGCGCGACGGCGCTTTGCGCAGGTGTCGTCGTGCTGTCGTCGTTTTCGCTCGGCGCTGAGGCGGCGCGGCGCCACTACCGCAGCCACCACCATCATCCTCCGACATTGCCTGCCGCCCCGCCGCGGGCCTTGCCCTATCCGCAGCTTCCCCTGCCGTTCGAGATTTCCGGCGCGCAATATCTGCCGCTGGCCTGGGCGGACGTGAAGGGCTGGAGCGAGGACAATCATCTCGCCGCCTACAAGACGTTCCGTGCGAGCTGCCGGTCGATCAACGCGCAGACCGGCGTATCCGAGCCGAAGGCCGAATTCAAAGCTGAGTCCAAAGCACTTGGCGCCTCGCTGAGCGAGCCCTGCCGGGCCGCCAAATCGCTCGCGCTCACCGACGACGCCAAAGCCAAAACCTTCTTCGAGCAGAATTTTGCGCCCTTGCGCATCTCGCGCCTCGGCGAGCCCGACGGCTTCGTCACCGGCTATCACGAGCCGGTGCTCGAGGGATCGCGGACCCAGACCGACGTCTACAACGTTCCGGTCTATCGCCGGCCGTCCAACCTGTTCGTGCGCGGCTACAAGCAGGACTCGGTCAGCCTGCCCAACAAGGGCCCGGTCTATCGCAAGATCGGCCGCCGCAAGCTGGTGCCCTATTACGATCGCGGCGAGATCGAGGACGGCAAGATCGCCGGCCGCGGGCTGGAGATCGCCTGGCTCAAGGACCCCACCGATCTCTTGTTCGCGCAGATCCAGGGCTCGGCGCGGATCAAGTTCGACGACGGCGGCACGGTCCGGCTCAATTACGACGCCTATAACGGCTATCCCTACACGGCGGTAGGTCGCATTCTGATCGAGCGCGGCATCATTCCGAAGGAAGAGATGTCGATGCAGAAGATCAGGGAATGGATGACGCAGAATCCCGACGGCGCCAAGGAGCTGCGCCGCCAGAACCGCGCCTACATCTTCTTCCGCGAGGTCAATCTCTCCGACAAGGAGGAGGCGGTGGGCGCGCAGGGCATTCCGCTGACGGCCGGCCGCTCGATCGCGGTCGACAAGTCGCTGCACGTCTACGGCACGCCATTCTTCATCGAGGGCGAGTTGCCGATCGATTCCGAACGCGCCAAGACACCGTTCCACCGGCTGATGATCGCGCAGGACACCGGCTCGGCCATCATCGGACCTGCGCGCGCCGATCTTTATTTCGGCGCGGGCGCGGACGCCGGCCGCGTCTCCGGGCGGCTGCGCCATCCCATGCATTTCGTGATGCTGGTGCCGAAGGGCCTCGATCCCAGCGCGCGCGGCGCGAGGCTACCGGTGCCGGACCCGCGTCCCTCGGAGAAGATCGCAAAGCTGTTTCCGCAGACCGACCCGGCGAAGGATCCGAAGAACGCGGCGTCGTCGGCGCAAGCTGCTGAATCAACCAAGGCTGGCGCGCCCTCGCCTGCCGTGCCACAAGCCAAGGACGCCACCGTTGCGGTGGCGAGCCCGGTGCCGCTGCCGGAGCCGCGTCCCAACATCAAGCCCGACCGCGAACAGCGCAAGCGCGTGAATCGTCGTCCCCACCCGCAGCAATGAAGCGATCATCCCGTCCGCCCGTGCTGGAGCCGCGTACTTCACCGCGCCGCCGTGCGCTGAGCGAGGAGGAGCGCGCACTGTGGGACAATGTTGCGAAACAGGTCAAGCCGCTGAGGAAGTCTCGCGTGACGAAGGCGCCGGCCGCGCCGCGCGGTGAGCCATCACCGACGATCCCGTCCGCAAGACCCGCGCCGACCGCAAGGCCGGTCGCCGCTGCGCCGGTGCCGCGCGTCGCAAAACCGTCCGTCCCGCCATTGGCGCCGATCGGCAAGCGCGAGCGCGCAAAGCTGTCGCGCGGGCGCAGCGAGATCGAAGCGCGGCTCGACCTGCATGGCATGACCCAGACGCGCGCCCATCGTGCGTTGACCGGCTTCCTGCACCGCGCCCAGCACGACGGCCTGACCTTCGTCCTGGTCATCACGGGCAAGGGCCGCAGCGGCGGCGAAAGCGGCGTGCTGCGCCGCCAGGTTCCGGAATGGCTCAGCCTGCCGGAATTCCGCGCCTTCGTCGTCGGCTTCGAGGAGGCCCATATCGGGCACGGCGGCGAAGGTGCGCTATATGTGCGGATTCGGCGGGCGAGGCATTAACCGCGGACTCGCTGCAACCTCTCCCGCAAGCGGGAGAGGGAGCACACTGCCTGAAAACGGCCGGATGATTCCGACGCGCGGGATCAGCGTGATGATCAGGCCGAAGGTGTTCGTCTTCCGATCCTCGGCCGGAATCGGCGGCGTCTCGTGTGTGGCGGGAAGCATCTTCACCGCATGCAGGATCAGGAACATGCAGACCGCCCAGTTCGAGATCCAGCGCGAATAGTCGAACACCATCGCGAACATCACGAGATAGGCGAGGCTGATGCCGATCAACGCCGTGAGGACGAGGCGCCGGTGCATATCCTTCGCAAGCGCGTCGATCAGGCTCGCAAGATAGCGCCACAACGGCGTGTGCAGCCAGATCAGTAGCGCAAACACGGGCACGCCGAGGATGTTGTGCGGCAGCCGGCCCAGGTGTCGGCAACCTCCTTCGCCAGCGGCTGATACCAGATGTAGCTGAACTGCAGCAGATCGGTGCGGGATGGATCGGCCATCCGGCTCTTGAGATACGCGACGAAATCCGCTTCCGGGATCGGCATCGTTCCCAGAAACTGCGCCGCGAAGAACAGCGCGGAGACGATGGCAAAAGCGGCGACACCGAACGTGATGTTGGTGCGATTGCAGCCGCAAGCCAGGTAATGCCTGATCACGACGATGGTGATGATCGTCGGCACATACATCAAGAGATGGATGTGATGGATCAACACGAGCACGATCGAGAACGACGCAGCCGTCGCCACGAAGAGCAGCGAGCCCGCCGGCATCAGCAAGAGGACGATCGCCAGCGCGCAGCCATAGATGTCGAAATGGCCGAGCGTATGCATGAAGTTCTTGAGGAAGAACGGCGAGCCCGCGGTGAAGACGAACAGTGGCAGCGTCTTCGCGGTGAAGCCGAACGTCTTCTGGAACAGCCTTGCGTACAGCCCCAGCGTCGCCAGCCACGTCACGCCGCCGAGCGCGAACACCAGCCATACCGGCACCTTCGCCGTGAACAGCGCGACGACCGCCCCGATCAGCGCGCGCTTGATGAAGCCGAAATGGTAGTCGACGATGAGATGGATATAGGGGACGTAAGGCGGCAGCTGAATCTTGTGGACGAAGACACCGACGAGGACGGCGGCGTTGATCGCGAGCAGCAGGCGCCAGGGGTTTTGCCGGAGGCTAGCGGGCACGCCGCACCTGCGCATTGGCGGCCAACTCAGCCGTCGTCCCGGACAAGCGAGCATAGCGAGCGCTGATCCGGGACCCATAACCACAGAAGGTCGTTTGAGCCGAGATCGGAGTCGCCATCTGTTTCAACAAGGACCGCCGGGGTAATGGGTCCTGGCTTTCGCCAGGACGACGGCGGAATAGATACAGCGCCGGGGCAAAATTACAAAATAAACCGGCTCAGATCGGCATTCTTGGCGAGGTCGCCAACGTGCTTCTGCACGTAGTCGGCATCGACCCGGACCGTCTCGCCATTGCGGTCGGGGGCGGTGAAGGAGATCTCGTCCAGCACCCGCTCCATCACGGTCTGGAGCCGCCGCGCGCCGATGTTCTCGACGGCGGAATTGACGGCCACGGCGACGTCTGCCAGCGCATCGACCGCGCCATCGGTGATGTCGAGCGTCACGCCCTCAGTCTGCATCAAGGCGACATATTGCTTGATCAGCGAGGCTTCGGGCTCGGTCAGGATGCGGCGCATGTCGTCGCGGGTCAGTGCCTGCAATTCGACGCGGATCGGCAGGCGCCCCTGCAATTCCGGCAGCAGGTCGGACGGCTTTGCGACGTGGAAGGCGCCGGAGGCGATGAACAGGATGTGGTCGGTCTTGACCGCGCCGTGCTTGGTCGAGACCGAGGTGCCCTCGATCAGCGGCAAGAGATCGCGCTGCACGCCCTCGCGCGAGACATCGCCGCCGACGCGGCCGTCGCGGGCACAGATCTTGTCGATCTCGTCCAGGAACACGATGCCGTTGTTCTCGACCGCGCTGATCGCCTCCAGCGTGAGCTGCTCGGTGTCCAAGAGCTTGTCGGATTCCTCGTTGACGAGGATCTCGTGCGAGCCCTCGACGGTCAGCCGCCGCGTCTTGCTGCGGCCGCCCAGCTTGCCGAAGATGTCGCCGATCGAGATCGCACCCATCTGCGCGCCCGGCATGCCCGGGATCTCGAACATCGGCATGCCACCGCCGGACGACTGCGTCTCGATCTCGATTTCCTTGTCGTTGAGCTCGCCGGCGCGCAGCTTCTTGCGGAAGGATTTGCGGGTTGCGGAAGAGGCATTGGCGCCGACCAGCGCATCGAGCACACGCTCCTCGGCCGCTAGCTGCGCCCGCGCCTGCACGTCCTTGCGCTTGCGTTCACGCACCTGGACGATCGCGACCTCGACGAGATCGCGCACGATCTGCTCGACATCGCGGCCGACATAGCCGACCTCGGTGAACTTGGTGGCTTCCACCTTCAGGAACGGTGCATTTGCGAGCTTGGCGAGCCGTCGCGCGATCTCGGTCTTGCCGACGCCGGTGGGGCCGATCATCAGGATGTTTTTCGGCAGCACCTCCTCGCGCAAGGAGCCTTCGAGCTGCTGCCGCCGCCAGCGGTTGCGCAGCGCGATCGAGACGGCGCGCTTGGCATCGGCCTGGCCGACGATGAAACGGTCGAGTTCGGAAACGATTTCGCGGGGGGAGAAGTCTGTCATGGCACCTTAGCTAGGGTCAGATGCGCCCTGGGACAAGCCGCTTTTTTCGGCCATCAGATGATCGGCGGACCGGATTGCCATTGCTTCACGGCGTCCACCGGATGGATCAGCATCAGGATATTGAGTGTCAGATCGTCGCGAATGTGGAGCGCCAGCATGATTTCGAAGGCGAGCCCGACCAGAATGGTTACTGACACCGGCAGCACACGGGCAACGAGGAACCCCAGCACCATGAAGACCGTGTCCGAGACCGAGTTGACGATGCTGTCGCCGTAATAGTCCAGCGAGATCGTACCGGCGCGGTAGCGTTCGATGATGAACGGCGAGTTCTCGACGATCTCCCAGGTGCCTTCGATCAGCATGGCGATGATCAGCCGCGCCGGCCATGACAAAGGCAGCGCGGGCAGTCGCGCGAACAGCAGCCAGCTCAAACCGTAGAACAGAAAGCCGTGCAGGACGTGCGAGAAGCTGTACCAGTCGGCGATCTGCTGGGAATTCTCCGAGCTGTTCACCACGCCATGCCACAGCTTGATCGTGCCGCAGGTGCAGATCGGCACGCGTCCCATCGCGAACAGGATCGAGGCCTGCAGCGCCAGCAGCAGCAGCGCGATGCCGACCCAGGCGAGCGGCGGTACCGCGACCTTGCTCTGCTGCGTGCTCGTCAGCGTCACGATTTACGCACCATCAACACCGCCGGTCCATCCGGCGTCTCGACCATGCGGTCGCGGACGAAGCCCGCCTTCTCGTAGGCGCGTATCGCGCGCGCGTTGAGCGGATCAGGATCGGTGACGATCCGCGGCACCCCGTTCCGCAGCTGCGCCTCGACGAACTGGCGAATGAACGCCGAGCCATGGCCGCACGCGATCATGTCGCTTTCGCCGATGAACTGGTCGATTCCACGCGTGCCCTCCGGTTGCGGCCCGGATCCCGTATTCCAGGCGGTCAGGCGGTAGCATTGAAGATAGCCGAAGGGCCTGTTGCCGGCCAACACGATGAACTGGTCCATTGCGGGTTCAGCGAGGTCGCCGCTGACCAGCGCAAGCTGCTCATCGGGATCGCCCCACCATTCCCGCACATGGGTCTCGGCCAGCCACCGCCGGATCAGCGGCAAATCGGCCGCGGTCATCGGGCGGAAGATGTAGGTTATGGCCATTAGCTGGCCGCGGCGATGCTGCGCCCCCTCTCCCGCTTGCGAGAGAGGGTTGGGGAGAGGGTGTTTCCGCAATGGGATAGTCCCGACGAGGAGAGAGCCCTCACCCGCGCCCTCGGCGCGACCTCTCCCGCAAGCGGGAGAGGTTGCAGCCAGTCCGGAGCTCAGCCGCAGGCCCTACCCTGTCGCCAGGCTCTCGATGGTCACATTCCGGTTGGTGTAGACGCAGATGTCGGCGGCGATGTCGAGGGAGCGGCGGACGATGGTCTCGGCGTCCTTGTCGGTATCGAGCAGGGCGCGGGCCGCGGCGAGCGCATAATTGCCGCCGGAGCCGATCGCCATCACGCCGGCCTCGGGCTCAAGCACGTCCCCGGTGCCGGTCAGGACCAGCGAGACGTCCTTGTCGGCCACGATCATCATGGCCTCCAGCCGCCGCAGATAGCGGTCGGTGCGCCAGTCCTTGGCCAGTTCGACCGCTGCGCGGGTCAGCTGCCCCGGATATTGCTCGAGCTTGCTCTCCAGCCGCTCAAAGAGCGTGAAGGCGTCGGCGGTGGCGCCGGCAAAGCCGCCGATGACGTCGCCCTTGCCGAGCTTGCGGACCTTCTTGGCGTTGGACTTGATCACGGTCTGGCCGATCGAGACCTGGCCGTCGCCGCCGACGACCACCTTGCCGCCCTTGCGGACCGTCAAAATCGTGGTGCCGTGCCAGCCCGGCGAGCTGTTCTGGGAAACCTGCATGAATGACCCTCGTTGTCGGGCCTGATTTAGGCGGTCGGGGCCGAAGGGACAACCAGCGGACAACAGGCGGACAACCGGCGCACAACGGGCCGCTCCGGGCCTGAATTCGCTCACCATAGGCAGAAGTAGAGGCCCGGCTACCCGTTCCCGCAGTAGCGAAGGCGTCATTTGGCTGTTAAAAGACCGGCGTTTTCGGCCCCGAACTAGGATGAAAGCTAGTTTTGATGCGCACCGCGACGATCAAGCGCAAGACCAAGGAGACCGACATCGAGGTCACTGTGAACCTCGATGGCACCGGCGTGGCCAATATCGCGACCGGCATCGGCTTTTTCGACCATATGCTCGATCTCCTCGCCCGCCATTCCCGCATCGACCTCACGGTCAAGGCGGTGGGCGACCTGCACATTGATCATCACCATACCACCGAAGACACCGGCATTGCGCTCGGCCAGGCGGTCAAGCAGGCGCTCGGTAACATGGCGGGCATCACCCGCTACGCCGGCGTGCACATGCCCATGGACGAGACGCTGTCGCGCGTGGTCATCGACATCTCGGGTCGCCCGTTCCTGGTGTTCAAGGCCGACTTCCCCCGCGACAAGATCGGCGAGTTCGACACCGAGCTGGTGCGCGAGTGGTTCCAGGCCTTCGCCATCAACGCCGGCGTGACTCTTCACGTCGAGACCCTATATGGCGATAACAGCCACCATATCGCCGAGTCCTGCTTCAAGGGTCTGGCGCGGGCGCTGCGCACTGCGGTCGCGATCGATCCGAAGGCTGTGGGCGAAATCCCGTCCACCAAGGGCTCGCTCGGCGGCTGACGTCTCGGTCCGGCGGCGGGCGCCGCCTCCGGTATCACTGAATTCAGAGAACGGGGCATCACCATGCCTGTCTACACGGTTCATGCTCCCTCTCCTGCCGGAGCCGATCTGCGTGCCACCGACAAGTTCGTCTTCGTGCGCGACGGCTTCCACTTCTGGGCGATGATCTTCGGCCCGGTCTGGCTGCTGTGGAATTGGCTGTGGCTGGCGCTGATCGGCTGGCTGATCTTTATGGCCGCGTTCAATGCGGGGCTGTCCAGCCTCGGTCTCGGGCGCTCGTCGATCTTCTACGCGAATCTCATTGTCGCCCTGCTGATGGGCTTTGAGGCCTCGAGCCTGCGCCGCTGGACTTTTTCACGCGGCAGGTGGCGGCAGCTCGACGTCGTGATTGCCGACAAAGAGGACACCGCCGAGCACCGCTTCTTCGAGCGCTGGAGCCAGAAGCAGCACGGCATCGTCAACGATCAATGGGCCGTCGATCGCGGCGGCCCGCCGCCGACCCGCAGCGTACCGGGTCAGCAATTCTCGAACCCGCCGCCATTGCCGGCGGGCGGCATCATTGGGTTGTTTCCAGAACCGGGAGGGTCAAGATGAGCGTCGCCATCATCGATTACGGTTCCGGCAACCTGCATTCCGCCGCGAAAGCCTTCGAGCGCGCCGCGCGCAGCCTGGACAACCCTCAAAAGGTGTTCGTTACCAGCGATCCGGACCAGGCCTACAGCGCCGACCGTCTGGTGCTGCCGGGCGTCGGCGCCTTTGCCGATTGCCGGCGCGGACTTGATGCCGTCAACGGCATGGTCGAGGCGATCACCGAAGCGGTGCGCGTCAAGGCGCGGCCCTTCTTCGGCATCTGCGTCGGCATGCAGTTGATGGCAAGCCGCGGCAAGGAGCATGTCACGACGGACGGCCTGAATTGGATCGGCGGCGATGTCGAGAAGATCACGCCGCGCGACGAGAACCTGAAGATCCCGCACATGGGCTGGAATACGCTGGAGGTTTTGCGCGAGCATCCGGTGCTGAACAAGCTGCCGCTTGGCCCTAAGGGCCAGCACGCCTATTTCGTGCACTCCTATCACCTTAATCCCGCCAACGAGGCGGACGTGCTGGCGCGCGCCGATTACGGCGGCCCTGTCACCGCGATCGTCGCGAAGGACACCGCGATCGGCACGCAATTTCACCCCGAGAAGAGCCAGCGTTTCGGCCTGGCCCTGATCTCGAACTTTTTGCGATGGAAACCGTGATCCTCTTCCCCGCGATCGACCTCAAGAACGGCCAATGCGTGCGCCTCGAGCAAGGCGACATGGCGCGCGCGACCGTGTTCAACCTCGATCCCGCGGCGCAAGCGCAGAGCTTTGCCGAGCAGGGTTTTGAGTATCTCCATGTCGTCGACCTCGACGGTGCCTTTGCCGGCAAGCCGGTGAATGCCGAGGCCGTCGAGGCGATGCTGAAGACGATCAGGATCCCGGTGCAGCTCGGCGGCGGCATTCGCGATCTCGCGACCGTCGAAGCCTGGCTCGACAAGGGCATCACCCGCGTCATCATCGGCACCGCCGCGGTGCGCGATCCCCAGCTGGTGAAGGCTGCGGCGAAGAAATTCCCCGGCCGCGTCGCGGTCGGTCTCGATGCCCGCGACGGCAAGGTCGCGGTCGAAGGCTGGGCCGAGACCTCGCAGGTCACGGTGCTGGAGATCGCAAAGCGTTTCGAGGATGCCGGCGTTGCCGCCATCATCTTCACCGACATCGCGCGCGACGGGCTGCTCAAGGGCCTGAACTTAGACGCGACCATTGCGCTGGCGGACGCGATCTCCATTCCCGTGATCGCCTCAGGCGGCCTCGCCTCGATCGAGGACGTCAAGGCGATGCTGACGCCGCGCGCCAAGAAGCTCGCTGGCGCGATCGCCGGCCGCGCGCTCTACGACGGCCGGCTCGATCCCGCCGCCGCCCTCACCCTGATCCGCAACGCGTACTAGGAGACATCCAATGTTCAAGGTGCGCGTGATCCCCTGCCTCGACGTCAAGGACGGAAGGGTCGTCAAGGGCGTCAACTTCGTCGATTTGCGCGATGCCGGCGACCCTGTCGAAGCCGCGATCGCCTATGATGCCGCCGGGGCCGACGAGCTCACCTTCCTCGACATCACCGCGACCCATGAGAACCGCGGCATCATGCTTGACGTGGTCCGGCGCACGGCGGAAGCCTGCTTCATGCCCGTCACCGTCGGCGGCGGCGTGCGTGAGGTCAACGACATCAAGACGCTGCTGCGCGCCGGCGCCGACAAGGTCTCGATCAACAGCGCCGCGGTGTCGCGGCGCGAGTTCGTCAAGGAAGCCGCCGAAAAGTTCGGCGAGCAGTGTGTGGTGGTGGCGATCGACGCCAAACGCGTCAAGCGTCCGGGCGGCGACCGCTGGGAGATCTTCACCCATGGCGGACGCAATTCGACCGGCATCGACGCCATCGAATATGCCCAGGAAGTGGTCTCGCTCGGCGCCGGTGAAATCCTGCTCACCTCGATGGACCGCGACGGCACCCGGCAGGGTTTTGACATTCCGCTGACCCGGGCGATCGCCGACAGCGTCTCCGTCCCGGTGATCGCCTCCGGCGGCGTCGGCAATCTCGACCACCTCGTCGACGGTATCCGCGACGGGCACGCAACCGCCGTGCTGGCCGCCTCGATCTTCCACTTCGGGGAATTCACCATCCGCGAAGCCAAGGAGCACATGGCCCGCTGCGGACTGCCCATGCGCCTCGATGCCTGACGACTCCCGTTCATAAAAGTGGTACACGAGCCGGTAGAGACCGGCTCGTTCGGCCGGATCGCGTTTTCCGAGTAGTCTGCATGCCGCGTTTCACGATCCACGATCTGGCCGAGACCATCGATGCCCGCGCGGCATCCGGTGGCGAGGCCTCCTATACCCGCAAACTTCTGGACAAGGGCGCCGAGCATTGCGCCAAGAAGTTCGGCGAGGAAGCAGTCGAAACCGTAATCGCAGCAGTCGAAAACGATCGCGCGCATCTGATCGCCGAAAGCGCCGACCTGCTCTACCATTTCCTTGTGCTGCTCAAGGCTCGCGGCGTAAAGCTGGAGGAGGTCGAGGCCGCGCTGGACAAGCGGACGTCGATGTCAGGGTTGGAAGAAAAGGCGTCGCGCAAGAGCGGCAACTAGCCGAGGTGGAAAGATCGCGTCATGGATATCCGCGCACCCGAGCAGCAGTATAATCCGTACCGCGTCTATACGCGTGAGCAGTGGTCCAGGCTGCGCGACGACACGCCGATGACGCTGGAGCCGGGCGAGTTCGACCGGCTGCGCTCGCTGCACGATCGCCTGGACTTGCAGGAGGTCGAGGACATCTACCTGCCGCTGTCGCGCCTGTTGTCGATCTATGTCGACGCCATGCAGCGCCTGTATTACGCCGAGCGCCAGTTCCTCAATATCCGCGACCGAAAAGTGCCCTACATCATCGGCGTCGCCGGCTCGGTCGCCGTCGGAAAATCCACCACGGCCCGCGTGCTTCAGGCGCTGTTGGCGCGCTGGTCGCCGCGGCCGAAGGTCGAACTGATCACGACCGACGGATTTCTGTATCCCAACGCGGTGCTCGAGCGGCAGGGCATCATGCAGAAGAAGGGTTTTCCGGACAGCTATGACCTGCCGCTGCTGCTCAGCTTCCTCTCCGACATCAAGTCCGGCCGTCGTCACGTCCGCGCGCCGGTCTATTCGCATTTGACCTACGACATTGTGCCAAACGAGTGGGCCGAGATCGATCGGCCCGACATTCTGATCGTCGAAGGCGTCAACGTGCTGCAGACCGGAAAGCTGCCGCGTGACGGCAAGGCGGTGCCTGTGGTCTCCGACTTCTTCGACTTCTCGGTCTATATCGACGCCGACGAGGCGGCGCTGCGGCAATGGTACATCAAGCGCTTCCTGGCGCTGCGCGACACCGCCTTCACCAATCCAAAATCCTACTTCAACCGCTACGCCCTGTTGTCGGACGAGGAAGCGACCGCCACTGCGATCGCGATCTGGGAACGCACCAACCTTGCCAATCTCGAGGACAACATTTTGCCGACCCGCCCCCGCGCGACGCTGATCCTGAAAAAGGGCGCCGACCACACGGTGGAGAGCGTGGCGCTCAGACGGCTGTAATCGCGCCGGTGAACATGGGTCCCTGGCTGGTCCGGGCTGAGTGTCTTTTGTTGCTGACCGACAATCGGTATTCCGCTATGCCTTCAAAAACGGCTGGGAGGCAGCATGGTTGATCGTCTCAGAAGCGCAGCAGAGCAGCTTGAAGCGCCGATCTGCCCGGACTGTCATATCGAGATGAAGTGGTTCCGCTCCGAACTGCTCGCGGACGAGCCGACCCCGATCATCGCGCATCTCTTCGTGTGCCCACATTGTAAGCGCGCGATAAAGACGGACACCATATTCAAAGGCACCCAAACGCCGCCTGATAAGCTCGCTGCGCCGCGTTTTACTGCTCATGAAGGAACGATCGTCTCGCCGGACGGCACGGGGCATGCTCGGCTCCCGACCTGTCCCGCACCATAGCTGGCGCCGGCCGGGCTCAGGTTCCCATGAGATTCGCGATCAGACTGCCAGGTGCCGGGACGCGGCCAGCCCGGCCAGCGCCTCGTCCAGCTTCTCCCGGTCGAGCGGCTTGATCAGGAATCCGTTCATGCCTGCCTCGAAACAGGCGTAGCGGTCCTCGACCAGCGTATTGGCGGTGAGTGCCAGGATCGGCGTGTGCTGGCGACCCGTGGCTGCCTCATGTGCGCGGATACGTTTTGTCGTCTCGATGCCGTCGAGCTGCGGCATCTGGATGTCCATCAGCACGAGGTCATAGGGCGTGCCGGCCGATGAAGCGGCGAGCCAGGATTCCAGCGCCGCCTCGCCATGGACGGCGATGACGACGCGATGGCCGAGTTTCGTGAGCAGCGAGCGCATCAACAATGCGTTGATCTCGTTGTCCTCGGCAACGAGAATCGAGAAGCCCCTCGCCTGCGTTGCGCTGGTGGATTCTGCCACCGGCTCCGGCGCGAGATCGGGCGAGGCGACCTCCGGCGTCAGCGCGAGGCGTGCGGCGAGCGAGGCCGCGCGCAGCGGCTTCACCAGGAATCCGGTGAGGGCCGGGAGAATTTCTCGTGGCGCGAGCTCGACGTCAGCAGCACGAGCCGCTGCATCGCATGCGCCCGCGCCGCTTCGCCGAGATGGTCGGCAGCGGCAGGACCGATCGCGCGATCGACCAGCATGGCGTGCCATGAACGCTCCGGCAGCAGCGCCTCGGCGACCGCCGCATCCGCAACCATGCAGGTCTGGCCGCCCCAGCGTTCCAGGCGCCGCGCGATCAGCGAAGCCTCGATGCCCTCGGCGACGAGGAGTAGCGACTTGCCGGCGAGATCGGGGCTGGGGAATGCCGTCTGTCCGGCGCCGGCTTGTGACGGGGCAAGCGGCACCGCGACCTCGAAGGTCGAGCCCTTGCCCGGCTCGCTCGTGAGCGTGATCCGGCCGCCCATGCGCTTGACGATGCGCTCGCTGATGGAAAGGCCGAGCCCGGTGCCGCCATAGGTGCGCGCGACGCGCTCGTCCGCCTGCTCGAACTCCCGAAAGATGCGCGACTGCGCTTCCGGCGCGATGCCAATGCCGGTGTCGCGGACCAGGAAGCTGATCTCGTGCGGCCAGATGCCGGGCTCGACGATCAGCGCGACGCCTCCGCTCGCGGTGAACTTGATGGCGTTGCCCGCAAGATTGAGCAGCACCTGACGCAGCCGCGCGGCGTCGCCCACCACCTCGAGCGGCAGGCGCTCGTCGACATAGGATGCGATCTCGAGAGTTTTTGCCTGTGCCCGCGGCGCCAGAAGCTCGGTGATCTCCTCGATCAGCGTGGACAAGGCGAAGGGACGTTGCTCGAGATCGAGCTTGCCGGCTTCGATCTTGGAATAATCGAGCAGCTCCTCGATCAGCGTCATCAAGGCTTCGCCGGAGGTTTTCACCGCCTTGGCATAAGTCGCCTGCTCCGGCGTCAGCGTGGTATCGAGCAGAAGGCCGCCCATGCCGATGATGCCGTTGAGGGGCGTGCGGATCTCGTGCGAGGCCATCGCGAGGAAGCGCGATTTCGCGCGGTTGGCGGCATCGGCCTGGTCGCGCGCGTCGGACAAAGCGCGTTCGGTCTCGGTGCGGTCGGTGACGTCACGTCCGACGCTCTGCAATTCGGCGGGCTGTCCGGCATCGCGGCGGACATAGCCCTCGCGCCAGGCGATCCAGCGCGCGCCGAGCGGGGTTGCGATCTTCTGGTCGTGAACGCGTGTGCCGCTGCTCTCGCGCGCGCTGTCGCCCTGCTCCAGCACGTCGAAATCGAAGCGGGTGCCGACCAGCGCGCTCCGCGTCTGTCCGGCCAGCGCGCAATAGGCGTCATTGGCAAAGGTGATGCGGCCGTTTGTGTCGCGCAGCACGATCAGGTCGCCCTGCTGTTCGAACAGGCTGCGGGCGCGCTCTTCGGCTTCCTTCAGCTCCCAATTGCGGTCGATCAGCGCCTCGTTGTGGGCGGCGAGCGTACGCAGTCGCTTGTTGACGAAGCGCAGCCGCATGCTCAGCGTCGCAAGGCCGAGACAGGCGAGGGCGAACAGGAAGCTCGCGCCGATCGCGAACGCATTCGGATCGTAGCCGGAATTCTCGGATCGGCTGCCGGAGACGAAACCATAGGCGGCACCGAACGTCGCCGAGAAGATCATGAAGGAGCGGATCGCGAAAGTGATACGGGGATGCTGTCGCCTGAAGCGGCGCATATGCACCTTGATCCGGAACGTCCGACCCATCACCACCGACCCCGACTCTTGTCCGAAACCCCGCGCTCGCCGTGTGCGACGATGTCGCCTCGACCTTGCGAACAGTTTGAGGCTTCGGCGCCGCCTCCAAACAGGGTTGACGAGGCGTTAATGCTTCAGAGCATGATCCGGAAAAGTGTGTAGCGGTTTTCCGAAAAGATCATGCTCAAACAAAAGGCTAAAGCGCGATCCTGATATCATCGCGCTTTAGAGCGTGATGTTTTTATACGGAAACATACCCTGAATTTTTGAGATAGTTGGCGCACTCCTCCTTGGAGAAGAGGTCGAGGAGTTCGCCGACCTTGCGCCAAGTCGCTTCGACATCACGTGTCTGGGCGGCTCGCATCAGGTGTTTGAGCTTGGCGAAGACCTGCTCGATCGGGTTGAGGTCGGGGCTGTAGGGCGGCAGGAAGAGCAGATGTGCTCCTGTGGCGCGGATGGCGTTGCGCGCCGCCTTGCCCTTGTGACTGCCGAGATTATCGAGGATGACGAGTTCACCTTTTGCGAGGGTCGGCGCCAGTACCTGTTCGATATAAAGGGTGAAGAGCTCGCCATTGATTGGGCCGTCGATGACCCATGGCGCGCTGATCCGATCGTGGCGCAGCGCCGCGATGAAGGTCATGGTCTTCCAATGGCCGAAAGGCGCAGACGCCTGGAGACGTTGCCCGCTCGGCCCCCAGCCTCGCAGCGGCGCCATGTTGGTTTTGATCCAGGTCTCGTCGATAAAGACCAGGCGCGAAGCGTCGATCCTGCCCTGATGGGTCTTCCAGCGCGTCCGTTTACGGGCGATATCGGGACGATCTTGTTCGGCCGGCAGGACCGTTTTTTTTGAAGCTCAGCCCTTCGGCGTGAACGAACGTCCACACCGCCCGCACGTCTGTCTTGATCCCGCGCGCAGCCAGTTCCTCCGTCAGCTTCCGCAAAGTGAATGGGCCGGAGTGAATGCGTTTGCGCAGCCAGTCGGCATTGGTGCCGGACAGAACCGGCTTCTTGTGACCGCCGATCTTGCCGGGAGAAACGCCTCCGGTCTCCCGCCGCAGATTCTTCCACTTCGTCACACAGGAAGGGCTGATCTGAAGCGCTTCTGCGATCGAACGAACGGTCTCGCCCGCGTCAGCTCGCGCAAGAGCGCGTTCGCGAATGTCTTCCGAAAGCGGTCGCGTCATCCATGCTGGCCTCCGCTTTCCAGCATGGAGCTTGAATCAGAAATCCTCCCCGCAGGGAATCCCGATTCCGGCAAAAAACAACATGCTCTAAGGCCTGTTTACAGACAGGATTCCCAAATCAGTAGAAAATTGATTCAAGGCTGAAAATTGGAGATCAGCCTTGATTCGATTGATGTTGAGCGATGCGCAGTGGGAGCGGATTGCGCCGGAATTGTCTGGCAAAGCCGGTGATCCCGGCGGCACCGGGCGTAACAACCGGCTCTTTATCGAAGCAGTTCTTTGGATTGCGCGCACGGGCTCGCCGTGGCGAGATCTGCCGGAAGCGTTCGGCAAGTGGTTCACAGTGTATACGCGCTTCTGGCGCTGGGCGCAGAAGGGGGTCTGGGAGCGGGTCTTCAAAGCTCTCTGTGACGATCCCGATTTCGAATATGTCCTGATCGACGGCACACTCGTCCGGGTCCACCAACATGGCACCGGGGCAAAAGGGGAACTCAAAATCAGGCCATAGGCCGCTCGCGTGGTGGCCTGACTACCAAAATCATGGCTCTGGTCGACGCACTCGGCAATCTCATTCGCTTCGTCCTGCTGCCCGGCCAGCGTCACGACAGCATTGGCGTCGAGCCTTTGATCACTGGCCTCGATTTTGAAGCGCTGATCGGCGACAAGGCCTTCGATAATAACTGGCTGCGCGCCAATCTGAACCAACGCGGCGCCGCAGCGGTCATCCCGTCCAAGGCCGACCGCGCCGGGCGCATCCCGCACGACGCCGAAATGTACAAATGGCGCCACCTGGTCGAGAACTTCTTCTGCCAGCTCAAGGCATTCCGCCGCATCGCAACTCGCTACGAAAAGACAGACGCCTGCTTTGCCGGCCTCCTCAATCTCGTCGCGGCTTTCCTCGCAAACTAGCGACTGTAAACAGGCCTTAGAGCGAGGCGGCCTGGAGCTGGCGGTGGCCGCCGCGGGCGCCGACGATCAGTGCCGCTGCCTCGCGCTGCGAGAACGTCTTCGAGCGCACATAGATGCGGTAATCGGCCGGCCCTTCGGTAGAGAGATAGATCACCTGAGCGCCATCGACGGGCTGCGCTGCGATCGAGACCAGACGCGTCGACGGAGTGGCCTGGCAGGTTTCCGATTCCGAACCGAGGCCGTCGTCCACGACCGCGAAATCGGCGGCGTCCGCATCGTCGGTGACCTGAACCCGCACCGTGGCCTGCGCGGGATCCTCGGTGAAGGCGACGTGCACGCCGGCGGTCCAGAATAGAGTTGTGAGCTCGACCGAGGTCTCGCCCAGGGCGATGCAGGGATGCGAGACCGATCCGATCTCGGCGCGGGCGAACACCGCCGCTGCCAACAGGGGGACAACCGAGGCCAGGATCTTGAAACGCAACATGACACTCTACTCGCCGGGCCCTTTGGAGAACTCGTTGGGCCTTATGGTTTGCAGAGCGTAAAGGAAACTCGTTACCGCCGGGTTGATGCGCGGAATGATCAGGCCAACTGCCGCACATCCTCCGCGAGTGCGCGGTAGGACAGGGCCTCGGCGAGGTGCAAGCGGCCGATCTTGTCGGCGTTGTCGAGATCGGCCAGCGTGCGCGCGACCCGCAGCACGCGATGATAGCCGCGCGCCGACAGCCGCATGGTCTCGGCGGCGTCGCGCAATAGCTTCTGGCCTTGCGCGTCGGGCTTTGCGATCTCTTCCAGGACCGAGGCCGGCGCCTCGGCATTGGTGCGGACGTGGGGCAGGCCGGCCTCCGCATAACGCGCGAGCTGGATGTCGCGTGCGGCTGCGACGCGCGCGGCGACCTCGGCGGAGCCTTCCGCCGGCGGCGGCAGGATCAGATCGGCGGCCGTCACCGCCGGCACCTCGATGCGCAGATCGATGCGATCCATCAGGGGACCGGAGATGCGCGCCTGGTAGTCGCCGGTGCAGCGGTCGATGCGACCGCGCTTGCAGGCATAGCCGGGCTCGAACGCATTGCCGCAGCGGCAGGGATTCATTGCGGCCACCAGCATGAAGCGGGCAGGGTAGGTGACGCGGTGATTGGCGCGCGACACCGCGACCTCGCCATTCTCCAAGGGCTGGCGCAGCGAATCCAGCACGCGCGGATCGAACTCCGGCAGCTCGTCGAGGAACAGCACGCCCTGATGCGCCAGCGAGATCTCGCCGGGCTTGGCGCGCATACCGCCACCGGTGAGCGCGGCCATGCTGGCGGAATGATGCGGCGAGCGGAACGGCCGCCGCGCGGTCAGCGCGCCGCCCTCGATCTCGCCGGCGACGGACGCGATCATGGAGACTTCGAGCAATTCGCTCGGCGACAACGGCGGCAGGATCGAGGGCAGGCGCGCCGCCAGCATCGATTTGCCCGCGCCGGGCGCGCCGATCATCAAGAGGTGATGTCCGCCGGCGGCCGCGATCTCCAGAGCCCGCTTGGCGCTCTCCTGGCCTTTGATATCGCGCAGGTCGAGGGACGAGGCGGCGGCTTCATGCACCTTCGGTGAGGGCCGCGACAGCACCTGCGTGCCCTTGAAATGGTTGGCGATCTGAATGAGCGATTGTGCGGCGATGATCTGGATGTCCGGGCTCGCCCAGGCCGCCTCCGAGCCGCAGGCGGCGGGGCAGATCAGGCCCTCCTCGCGTCCATTGGCGCCGATCGCGGCGGGCAGGACGCCTGCGACCGGCGCGATCGACCCGTCGAGGCCGAGCTCGCCCAGAACCGTGAAACCCGTCAGCGCATCCGGCGGGATCGCGCCGATCGCCGCCATCAGCCCGAGCGCGATCGGCAGATCGTAATGGCTGCCCTCCTTGGGGAGGTCGGCCGGCGCCAGATTGACGATAATCCGCCGCGCCGGCAGCGCCAGCCCCGAGGCGATCAGGGCCGAACGGACCCGCTCGCGCGCCTCCGACACCGCCTTGTCCGGCAGGCCGACGATGGCAAAGGTGTTGACTATTAACCCAAGTCTGATATCGACCGTCGTTGCCGAATTTTTTGACAACGACCAAGACATTGAAACCATTAGCTTATTCGTACCTGAGAAATCTCGACTGACCTGCAACTAAAGGGGCACGGTCGTAAGAGGCAGCTGGAAGCGTCCCGGGCATATGCCGAGGCGAACGGACTTGAGTTTGCCGAAGGCGGTGAGCTTGAGGACATCGGCGTCTCCGCATTCAAGGGAGCAAACGTTCGGGAAGGTGCTCTCGGTCAGTTTCTTGAGGCGGTTCGGTCCCGACGCGTTCAGCCGGGTTCGTACCTGATCGTCGAATCTCTCGACCGCCTGAGCAGGGAGCAGGTCCTCGCCGCACAGTCGCTCTTCCTCAGCATCATTCAGGCCGGGATCAACCTCGTTACCCTCGCGGATAATCGGGTCTACCGAGCTGGGAAGACTGATCTGGGTGACCTAATCATGTCCCTCGTGATCATGAGCAGGGCACACGAGGAGTCCCAGACGAAGAGCCTGCGACTTTCTGCCGCATGGAAGAACAAGAGGGTAGCGGCCGCTGCCTTGAAGCCGATGACGAAGTGGTGTCCGGCTTGAGCCACAGCCGAACCTAATGCAAAGCTACTCAATATTGCTCGAGGCTCCGTTGCACCTGCCCATCAGATTCGATCGACAGAGTGGCTCGAGACGCTTTTGCCAGCATTTCGAACGAGCTTGCCGTTTGCGAGGTTCGGGAGCCTGGTCTCGATCTGGTCTACTTGATTGGGAAGGCAGCAGGACCAGACGAACTCGACGAGGAGTAGGCAAACGCCACGGTCAAAATTTGGGGATGGGGCTAGGGCTCCATCCCCTTCTTGGACCTGATGTGCTGGGACTGCGATCTAGGTTAGGTACCCGCCGCAAGTTCGGATCCACGAGCTTGGACGCTACCTTGCGCGACGTCCGGCACCTACCGCAGAAGGCACCAATATCCGAGCACATCAGCCCCACTGATCCAATGTAGGTTAATAGTCCATACCATTGCGAAGGCCGGCAGGCCCGGGGCGACCTGCACCTGCACGTCGACCGCACGGGCCTCGATCCCCTCAAAGGCGACGGTAGAAACCCGCTGAACCATGCTCGAACCAGCCTGCCTCTCGCGCAATTAGGGGTAGCAGAGCCTGGCGCCTTTCGCAAGAACAATACGGGAACACGCCCGAGAGCCACGCCAGCCCTAACCAATCATAAACGTGACGCGGACACTACGCCTCGAATGCGAGCGGCTCTTCTCAGCACATTCCAACGAATGTCCGCTACTCCTGGGGCTGCGGGATGGGCCGTGATCTAACGGGTGAAGAATTCAAATGCTTGCAAATCGCCGGAGAAGCGAACGCCGGGTGTGCAGCCGGCTGGCCAAGATCCATTTTGGCGCGGGCTCGCTGCCGCGCGACTGCACGATCACGGATATTTCGGATGGTGGCGTGAAAGTGGTGGCGGAATTCCTCGAAGTGCCGCCGCAATTCACCATCATCTTCGCGCCCGATTATTCCCGCCAATGCCGCCTGCGCTGGCGCATCGGCTGCGAGTTCGGCGCGGAGTTCGTCGATTAGGCCTCAATGGACGCGCCTCCTTAACGGGGCTTTAGCGTTAATGGGTAAGCATCTCTGATCAGTCGCCGAGTGATCAGAGTATGCCCAAGCGTCCGTCCGCCGCCTTTCCTTCGGCGAAATTCCTGCTTCCCGCGTTCATGGTGCTCGTCCTCGGCGGCTGCCAGACCAATGGCATCGAGGATGTGACCGGCGCGCTCGGCGTCAGATCTGAAGCCGCCGTCAATGTCGACGCCAAGCCGGACATCGACGCCTTGCGTGAGCGCTATCGCGCCAAGCCCGGCGATCCCAGCGTTGCGCTCGCCTACGGCAAGGCGTTGCGCGAGAGCGGCCAGCGGGCGCAGGCCGTCGCGGTGATGGAGCAGGCCGTGCTCGCCCATCCCAGCAACAAGGCATTGCTCGCCGGCTATGGCCGCGCGCTCGCCGACAACGGTAATTTCCAGCAGGCCTTCGACGTTCTCGGCCGTGCGCATACGCCCGAGGATCCGGACTGGCGCATCCTGTCGGCGCAGGGCGCGGCACTCGATCAGCTCGGCCGCAATGAGGAGGCGCAGCAATATTACGCGACCGCCTTGAAGATCGTGCCCGACGAGCCGCAGGTTTTGTCCAATCTCGGCCTGTCCTACATGCTCCAGAACAATCTGCCGCGGGCGGAGGAAACGATGCGCCGCGCGCACGAGCGCAATCCCACTGACCCGCGCGTGCGCGCCAATCTCGCGCTCGTGCTGGGGCTGGAAGGAAAGCAGGCCGAGGCCGAGGCCATCGTGAAGGCCGATCTGCCGCCGGATCAGGCGGCGGCAAAGGTCACGGCGCTGCGGCAATTGCTGGCGAAGAAGCAGCAGCGGGCGGACAGATAGCCCGCGCTCTTGGGTAGATTCTCGTTTTGACGCGTTGTCTTGACGCGAACCGGTAGCCAGTTCGCTCGAAGACGCTTCTAGCCTTACGACGCCTTGCGATGCGGGGCGGATCCGCGGCCCGACCTGCCCTTCAGCTTTTTCAGCAGCGGCCCGAGCAGCGAACGCTTTGGCTTCTTCACCTCGCCGCGGCCGGCAAGGCGGTTCGCCATGCTCTGGAACAGAAGGGTGGTGCGATGACTCTTGGAGACCTCCGCGATCATCTGGCCGTTGTTGGCGGCGGTCGAGAACAGCTTCGAATTCGAACGGGATCACGGCGAGCGGCTGGCTCTCCATGGTCTTGGCGAAGGCTTTGACCTCGATCTCCGCGCGCTTGTGCATGCCGACCTGGTTGAGGCAGTACAGCGGCGGCCGGTCGTTCGGCCGCGCCGCCTTGAGCACGCTCAGCATGTTCTTGGTGTTGCGCAGATTGGCGAGATCGGGCTCGGCCACGATCACGATGTCGTCGGCGTTGACCAGCGCGCGCCGGGTCCAGCCCGACCATTGGTGGGGAACATCGAGCACGATGCAGGGCGTGGTCATGCGCAGCGTGTCGAACACCGCGTCGAAGGCTTCGGCGCCGAAATCATAGACCCGGTCGAGCGTCGCGGGCGCGGCCAGCAGGCTGAGGCGCTCGGTGCATTTGGCGAGCAGGCGCTCCATCAGCGCCGTGTCCGGCCGGTCCTGCGACAGCACCGCGTTGGCAATGCCCTGCACCGGATCCTGATTGTAGTCGAGGCTCGCGGTGCCGAAGGCGAGGTCGAGATCGATCACGACGGAATCGAGCGCGAGATCGCGGGCGATGGTCCAGGCCACGTTGTGCGCGACGGTGGACGCGCCGACGCCGCCCTTGGCGCCGACCACCGCGATGACACGGCCGGTGATGATGGCTTCCGACGCCGAGAACAGGCTGCAGATCGAGCGGACCACGTCGAGGGTTTCGACCGGTCCGACCACGTAATCGTTGACGCCGCGACGGACCAGCTCGCGATAGGGCGCAGTGTCGTTGGGATTGCCGATCACGACGACGCGGGTGCCGGGATCGCAGACGCCGGCGAGGTCGTCGAGCCCCTCCAGGATGTCGCGCGTGCCATCGGATTCGATCACGATCACGTTCGGCGTCGGCATCGATTCATAGACTTCGATCGCCGCAGCAAGGCCACCGTCCCTGGCAGTGAGATGCGCCTTGGCGAGCCGGCGATCCTCCCCGCCGCTGTCACCGCGGCGAGCGTCTGCTCGGTCTCGCAAAAGGCCTGCACCGAGATGCGGGGAACCGGCGCAATGTGTTCGTCGGGGTGCCGCGGATCGTCCGCGTCTTCGTCGTGGATGCCAATCATTTGCCGGTGTCGCTGAGTTTGGCCTTGTCGGCCTCGGGATAGGCGGTCGCAGTGGGCGAGCCCTTGCGATAGCGGTCGAAGGCGATGTCGCGCCGAGCGGTGTAGGCGGGCGTCTCGGCGCGCGGCTGTTCGAGGTCGGCGGGGTTGTCGATCATGGCGGCGAGGTTGCGCTGGCTGGCGCAGCCCAGATTGAAATACGGCCGGTTCTCGTTGTAGCCGGGGTCGAGGATGTTCGGACCAACGTCTTCCGGCCACAATCCGCAAGGTCCGGCCACCGCGCTGATTTTGGAATAGCTCAGCCGGATCGTCGGCAAGAGGCCAGGATCCTCGGGACGATAGGGATGCTGGACGATGGCGCGCGAGGGCACGCCGCCGGATGTGAGCACGGAGCGGATTTCCTGATAGGTCGCCGCCGCCGCGCGCGAATTCGCGGTGTCGGTGGGCACGTCGACGACGACGGAGCCGGTGCCTTCGCGCACCCAGTCCCGGGCAATGCCGGCGACATCCGCGTGCTGCGCGGCCGAGAGGCCGCCGCGCGCCTTGCCGACGAAGATCACGATCGAGCGCTTGCCCTCCTGCACCGCGATCGGGTGGCGCTGGCGATAGTCGGTCGGCACTGTCTGAGTGACGATTTCACCGGTGGTGTTGCACGCGCCCAGCATGACGGACAGTCCCGTCAGCGCCAGCGCGACGCTGAAGTGGCGGCGTCGGTCGGCTATCGTCCTCGTCATCGCCATCGCTTGATCCCCTCTTGCCCCGTTTCCTGCCCAGTTTCTTGCCCCGTTCCCCAGGCCGTCCGCTCGTCGTCAGTCGATGATGAAACCGAAATCGCCGGGCGTGCCGTTGATCGGATCGACGCGGCGCGCGATGCCATAAAGGCGGTTCATGCGGCCGAGCAGCGCCGTCTGCGCGTCGGAGGCCGGCGCGAAACCGTCGTCAGGCCGCGACAATTCCTTCTGGGCGACGGCGCGCACCACATAGGGCGTCACGATCACCATCAGCTCGGTCTCGTTGTTGACGAAGTCCTGGCTGCGGAACAGCGCGCCGATGATCGGCACCTGGTCGACGCCGGGCAGGCCGTTGATCGCCTGCTTGGTGTGCTGCTGGATCAGGCCGGCCATCGCCATCGAGCCGCCCGAGGGAATTTCCAGCGTCGTTTCGGCGCGGCGGGTCTGAACCGAGGGGATCGTGATGGAGTTGCTCGAGGTCGAGGACACCGCCTGCGTCAGCGTGATCGCGTTCGTATTCGACAGCTCCGAGACCTCGGTCATGACGCGCAGGCTGATGCGGCCTTCGCTGAGCACGACCGGGGTGAAATTCAAGGAGATGCCGAACTTCTTGTAGGTGACCTGGGTGGTACAGACGTGGGTGACCGGATCGCAGGAATAGCCCGCCGGAATCGGGAATTCGCCGCCGGCGATGAAGGTTGCAGATTCGCCGAGATCGCGGTCAGGCTCGGCTCGGCCAGGGTGCGCATGACGCCAGCGCTTTCCATTGCGCGCATCGTGGCGCTGACGGTGGCGACGCCCTTGGCGAGGCCGGCGACGCCGAGCCCGTTGTTGGCGACGATCGGTCCACCAGAGACCGAGAACGGATTGGAGTTGTTGAAGTTCACCACCGCGGTGCCGGCGTTCAGGCTGGCGCTGAGATCGACGCCCAGCTGCTTGACGATATCGCGGCGGACTTCGCCGACGACGACCTTGAGCATCACCTGGTCGCGGCCGCGCACGACGATGTTGTTGACGACCTTGTCGCTGCCGCCGACGAGCTTGGCGGCGACGTCGCCGGCCTGCTGGGCCTCGACCGGGCTCGAGACCGAGCCGGTCAGCATCACGCTGTCGCCGACGCCTTCGATCTGCACGCCCGGCAGCGACTGGCGCAGCGCGGCGCGCATGCCGTTGAGGTCGCGCTTCACCGCGATGTCGTAGGAGGCGACCTGCTGGCCGTCGGCGGTGAAGAACACCACGTTGGTCTGGCCGACCTGGCCGCCGATGATATAGGCGCGCTGCGCCGAGCGGATCACCGCGTTGGCGATCTTGGGATCGGCCACCAGCACGTCCTTGACCTCGCGCGGCAGGTCGATGACCACGGACTTGCCGACGCCGAGTGACAGGAAGCGTGTCCGTGCCGGCGCGATCGTCGCGACTGGCGACACACCGAGATCAGGCGCTTGCATCGGTGTCTGGTCGCCGACCGGCGCGTCCGCGGCACTGAGCCGGTCGGGGGCTGCGAGCAGCCCCAGCATCAGCATCGTCCCCGCCAAGAACGAGCGCGCGCGCTTCCCCCGAATGCGCACGCCCGTCCGATCATCCCCGTAGTTCATGCTATCCCCATCATCACTTCTGTGACGTCAGTTGCCGCGCCTGCACGCCGTAACGAATTACATTCACGCCGGCGGGGCGCTTGACCGCCTGGTCCTCGGGCGTGCCATCGACTGCGTTGGCATCGACGATGCTCCGCAGCGCGAGCTGGAGCGTGCCGCCCTGGCGCGCAGCCGACAGCGTGGCGACCTGGTCAGGCTTGAGCTCGAGCGTGACGGTCTTGCCGATCACGGCGGTCTGGCCGTCCTTTTCCTTCGGCGCCTGGTCGATCGCGAGCACGCGGATGTTGGTCAGGATGACCTCGGACACGATCAGGTCATTGCCGCCGGTCGGTCCGTTGGTCTCGGGATTCTTCAGGCGGCGGGTCAGCACGATGTCGACGCGGTCGTTCGGCAGGATGAAGCCGCCGGCGCCGGTCTCGGCTGAAATTTCGGTGGAGACGGCCCGCATGCCGGAGGGCAGGATCGCAGCCATGAAGCCGGAGCCTTCGGCCCTGACCAGCTTCTGCTCGCGGATCGGCTCGCCCTGCATCAACGGCACGCGCGCGATCGAGCCGGCGATCTGGGTCTGCGCCTCGGGCCTACTGTCGCGGCGGATGAAGGCGTTGCTCGCGGTCGCCGCCGGCCAGGCTTGCCATAGCAGGTCCTCGGGCTTCACGGCCTGGCCGAGCCCAATGTCGTTCTTCGCGACCAGAACCTCGACCGTCGGCAGCTTCTCGGCGACGGGCAGAACGGGCGCGGGCGCACTCTGATAGCTGCTCGCCAGATACGCAGCGACGCCGCCGGCGCCCAGTGCGATGACGAGAACGACAATGCGTGCGGTATTCATACGCTTCTACTCTTACGCGGGGCACTCGAACCGCACGTGGCGGGTTCCCCGCGTCGATGAGTCAGGGAGTAAAAGTATAAGGGGTGTTGCGAGGTCGAACGTGATGGCCGATCACGCTGCGGGTTTTCGGCAGATGGTGAACGCAGCGTTATTCGGTCGGCCAGCGGCCCCGTAAATTCACGTAGCGCGTGAGACGCGTGCAGATGCAGCGCGCGGCGTCATGGTGAATGGGTGGTTAGTGATGGGCGGGGTCAGAGCGGCCTGCCAATGAGATGGAAGCACCGCGCAACACCAAAGGTGTCGTCCCGGCGAAGGCCGGGACCCATACTCCCAGGGAGGAGTTTGGCGAGGAAATGGTGGCCGGTACTACCATCCAACTCCACAGATAGATTCCGCGGTATGGGTCCCGGCCTTCGCCCTAGGGCATGCACATATCTGGTGCGGCGGATTCGATTCGGATCGGCCTGGGAGGATTCCAGAATCAGAGTTCTGTGTGATTCGTATTGCGGCACTCCATGATTTGGACGGGGTGCCGCGATGTTGTCACGGATTGACTGGACGCTGGGCCGGTTCGGGGATCGTCGTCTCGATAAAGGGGGGCGGCGTTCGTCGAACGCATGGTTGTGGGCAAAACTGTCTGCCTTCGGCAGCTCTCCAGGGGGAACCGCGCGCTGGAAGTGCGGTTCAACCGCTTTCTTGGCCATGACAAGGTGACGGTGGAGCGGATCATCGAAAGCTGGAGCGAAAGCACGGTCGCTGCGGTAGAGGGCCGCCACGTGCTGGCCATCCAGGACACCAGCGAGATCCACTTCAACACCACACCGCAACGCCGGCGCGGGCTCGGAGAAATCGGCAAAGGCAATAACCACGGCGTGCTGCTGCATCCGCTGCTGGCTGTGGATGCCGATGACGGCAACTGTCTTGGACTTTTGAGCGGGCAGATATGGACGCGCACAGGTCGCCGCACGACCTCGCACGACGATCGGGAGTTATCGGACAAGGAATCGCAGCGCTGGATATCCACTGCCATGGCGGCCAAGCCGCTCCTCACCAAGGCCACAGCGGTGACGGTGCTGGGTGACCGCGAGAGCGATATTTTTGCCCTTTATGCCAGCTCGGCCGAGCAACACTTCCACGTCATCGCGCGCAGCATGCATGATCGCAAGCTTGCCGACCGCAGCGGCTTGTATGAGGTCAGCGATGCCATGGCCGCGGTGGATCGGCGTGCGATCCAATTGCCTGCGCGCGCCGCGCGGCCCGCCCGCCTGGCTCACCTCGAACTTCGCTTTGGCGCAATCGAGCTCGCCCGCCCACAGAGTAAGTTCCTGCGCCATCTGCCGGAAAGCTTGCCATTGGCGGTGGTCGATGTGCGCGAGATCAATGCCGAAACCGGGGTAGAGCCGCTGCACTGGCGGCTTCTCACCTCTCACGAGGTTACCGGCATCGAGGACGCCTGGCGCATCGTCCAATGGTACAAGCAACGCTGGATCATCGAGCAGTTCTTCCGCATCCTGAAGACACAAGGCTTCAAGCTCGAAGACAGCCAGATCGGAACCGCCGATCGCCTTCTCAAGCTGGTCGCGATTGCCGCTAAGGCGGCCGTCATCACAATCCAACTTCTGCAGGCCCGCAATGGCAGTCGCCAACCCATTCTCGCTGCCTTCGACAACGGCCAAATTAACGTGCTCACCGCCCTCAACCGTCAACTCGAAGCCGGGAGCAAGCGATTAAAGAACCCACATCCGCCCGATAGCCTCGCTTGGGCCGCCTGGATCATTGGTCGCCTCGGCGGCTGGGACGGCTACCCATCGTCCAAGCCGCCGGGCCCGATCACCTTCAAGAACGGCCTCGAATACTTCCACGCCGTCGCAGCAGGATGGAGCCTCAGAGATATGTGCATGCCCTAGGGCCTTCGCCGGGACGACGTTGAGGAGAGATCGCGCACTCCCCAGCCAAATCATTGCAGAATGCTACTTCTTCCGCTTCTGCTCGATCGCGTCCCAGATCTTCGCCGCAACATCAGGGCCGCCGAGCCGCGTAATGGCGCGGATGCCGGTCGGCGAGGTGACGTTGATCTCGGTGAGGTTGCCGTTGATGACGTCGAGGCCGACGAACAGAAGGCCGCGCTCGCGCAGCGCCGGGCCGACGGTGGCGCAGATCTCGCGCTCGCGCGGGGTCAGCTCGGTCTCCTGCGCCGCGCCGCCGCGCACCATGTTGGAGCGGAGGTCGTCCGCGGCCGGCACGCGGTTCACCGCACCGGCGAACTCGCCGTTGACGAGGATGATGCGCTTGTCGCCGTGCTTCACCTCGGGGATGAACTGCTGGATCACCCACGCCTCTTTGAACGTCACCGAGAACATGTCGAACAGCGAGCCGAAATTCATGTCCTGCGGCATCACGCGGAACACCGCGGCGCCGCCATGGCCGTGCAGCGGCTTCATGACGACGGCACCATGCTTGTCGCGAAAGGCGTTGATCTCGTCGAGGTCGCGCGAGATCAGGGTCGGCGGCATCAGCTGCGGAAAGTTCATCACGAACAGCTTTTCCGGCGCGTTCCGCACCGAGGCGGGATCGTTGACGACCAGCGTCTTCGGATGGATCCGCTCCAGGAAATGCGTCGAAGTGATGTAGGCGAGGTCGAACGGCGGGTCCTGGCGCAGCAGCACCACGTCAAAGCCGTTGAGCGCCTCGCGCTTCGGCTCCCCGAGGGTGAAATGGTCGCCGGGCTCGTCGCGCACGGTGAGGAGCTGAACCGGAGCGACGAGCTCGTCGCCGACCATCGAGAGCTTGTCCGGCGTGTAATAGGACAGGCCGTGGCCGCGCTTCTGCGCCTCCAGGAGCAGTGCAAAGGTGGAATCGCCCTTGATGTTGATGCGGGCGATGGGGTCCATCTGGACGGCGACGTTCAGTTTCATGGTCTGCCTTTCAGGTCGAGGCGTCGAATGCCGCCAACACATGGCGCGGAAGTGATCGCGGCGCAATCAGCATGGCGTCGAATCGCAATTCGAATTCGGCATGCTCGGGATGCGCCACGAGCCAGCCTTGTGCGGCATCGATGATGCGCTGCTGCTGGCGCGGCGTCACCGCGAAGGCGGCATCATCCAGCGTCGCCCGCGCCTTGACCTCGACGAAGGCGATCAGATTGCGGCGGCGCGCCACGATGTCGATCTCGCCGTGCGGGGTGCGATAACGCTTGGCGAGGATGCGGTAGCCCTTGGCCATGAGAAAGGCGGCGGCGCGGCTCTCGGCCGAGATGCCGGTGCGGAACGCGGCGATGCGCTCGGGCGAGGGGACTTTCGGTTCCGCCGGGACCTCAGTCTTCGCCATCGCCGCCCCGCAAATCCTTGTGCAAGTCTTTTGCGAGCTCGAGCGCGCGGGCATAGACCTCGCGGCGCGGCCGGCCCGAGAGTGCGACCGCATGCGCCACGGCATCCTTGACGCTGTGCGCGGCCAGCTGCTCGCGCAAGAGACCGTCGAGCGCATCCGGTGCCAGCACGTCGGCGTTTGCTGCAGGCGGACCGATCACCAGAACGAATTCACCGCGCGTCTCCGGCGCGTCGGCTTGCCGCGCGAACTCGGCGAGGGGCGCGCGCCTGACCTCCTCGTGCAACTTCGTCAGCTCGCGGCAGACCGCGGCCTCTCGCTCACCCATGATCTCGGCGAGATCGGTCAATGTGGCCTGCATCCGATTGCCCGATTCGAACATCACCAGTGTCGCGTCGATGCGGGCGAGCTCGGCAAGGCGCGACCGCCGCGCGGCCGATTTCGCCGGCAAAAAGCCTTCGAAGAAGAAGCGGTCGGTCGGAAGCGCGGCGACGGACAGCGCCGCCAGCACCGACGACGGGCCGGGCAGCGCATACACCGCATGACCGGCGGCGCAGACCTCGCGCACCAGCTTGAAGCCGGGATCGGAGATCAGCGGCGTGCCGGCGTCGGAGACCAGCGCGACCGAGCCGCCTGCCGCAAGCGCCTCCAGGATTTTTGGGCGTGCGGCTTCCGCGTTGTGCTCGTGGTAGGGCTTGAGTTGTGCGGCGATGGCGTAGCGCTCGGTCAGGCGCCGGGTGATGCGGGTGTCCTCGCAGGCGATGACGTCGACGCCGGCGAGTGTCTGAAGCGCCCGCAGCGTGATGTCGCCGAGATTACCGATGGGCGTCGCCACCAGATGAAGGCCCGGCGCCGCCTTCGGCGCCGTAAGCCGATGGGCGTCGATGGAGAAGCCGCGCGAGGCGGCATCTTGAGCTTCAGGCGTATTTATCGGGGCCGGCTTTGCGCGCATAATGAAGTCAACTTAGGCACGATCCGCAGGGCTGGGAACCGGCTCTTCGAAAAAGATCGTGCCGAGGTGAGGGCGGACGGGAATGTGATCGATCCGGGATCGCGTTGCGAGGGAGTGAGGGTCCTCGCGCCATATTCGCGACCGAAACGCCGCCTTGATGCTGCGTGAGTGCGTGAGCAGTTGGCCAGGACGGGAAGGCGGCCGGGTGAAGTGGCTATTATCCTTTTGTTTTGGTTAACTATTCGTCGACAATATGCCTGAATCCCCGGCTTGTGTCGTGGAAAGAGTGACCGGCTGCCGACGGCCGGTCGGAAGAGAAGTTGCCATGGTGGGCCCGCGTCATCCCAGATCTTCCTCTTTGGAGGAGTCTTCCGCTCCCGGGCCCCGATCGTCGGCGGCGACCCGGCGGAGTGCGCTCGGCCTTCTGCTCGGCGCGCCCTTGCTGTCGGCCTGTGCCGGCGTGCAGCAAAGTCTCAGCCAGTTCTCCAACCCGTTTTCCAGCTCGGCGCCCCCGGCTCAGCCGGCTGGCCCGCCGCAACAGGCCGCGACCGCGGGCACCGGCGGGGTGAAGGTCGCCGTGATCCTACCGCTTTCGGCCGCCGGCAATGCGGGCCTCGCGGCGCAATCCATGCGCAACGCCGCGGAGATGGCGCTGGCCGAGTTCCAGAACCCGAACATCCAGCTCCTGATCAAGGACGACAATGGCAGCCCGCAAGGCGCGCAAGCGGGTGCTCAGCAGGCGGTCGATGAGGGCGCCGAGATCATCCTGGGACCGCTGTTCGCGCAGTCGGTGCCTGCGGTGGCGCAGGTCGCGCGCACGCGCGGCATTTCGGTGATCGCGTTCTCGACCGATTCCAGCATCGCCGGCCGCGGCGTCTATCTGCTCAGCTTCCTGCCGGAGTCCGACGTCAACCGCATCGTCGAATATTCCGCCAGCATCGGAAAGCGCTCGGTCGCCGTGCTCGTGCCCGACAATGCCTATGGCAACGTCGTCGAAGCCGCCGTGAAGGCGGCGGTGCCGCGGCGCGGCGGGCGCATCGTCGCCTTCGAGAATACGGCGCCGATCGCGCCACCCCGGCGCGGACCGTGGCGCAGCAACTCGGCAGCGCGGACGCGCTGTTCATTGCCGATGACGGCGATGCCGTCGTCTCAGTCGCGGATGCGATGACTGCGGCGGGCGCCAATTTGCGTAACATCCAGCTGCTCGGCACCGGCCTGTGGGACAATCCGCGCGTCTATACCAGCGCTGCGTTGCAAGGCGGCCTCTATGCCGCGCCGGACCCGGCCGGCTTCCGCGCCTTCTCCGGCCGCTACCGCACCAAATACGGCGCCGACCCGATACGCACCGCGACGCTCGCCTACGATGCCGTCGCCCTCGTCGCCGCGCTCGCGCGCACGCAAGGCACCACGCGCTTCTCACCTGATGTGCTCACCAACCCCTCGGGCTTTGCCGGCATCGACGGCCTGTTCCGCTTCCGCGCGGATGGCACCAACGAGCGCGGGCTTGCGGTGATGAAGGTGACGCAGGGAGGCGGCGTTGCGGTCGCGGGCTCGCCGAAGAGTTTTGGGGCGTAACGAGATGCCGTAGGGTGGGCAAAGGCGCGCTTCGCGCCGTGCCCACCATCTCTCCGCAAGATCGCATGAGTGTGGTGGGCACGCTTCGCTTTGCCCACCCTACGGCATCTCGTTACGCCGCCAAATCCGCGACCACAGCATCCAGCACCGGAAAACCGCTGCTGGTCACGCGCAGGCGGCCCGTCGCGTCGACCGTGATCGCGCCTTCCTCGCGGAGCAGCGCAATGCGGCCGGGGTCGAGCGGGCGGCCGGAGAGTGCTCTGTAACGCTCGGGGTCGATGCCTTCGGCGAGACGCAATCCCATCAGCAAGAATTCGTCGGCGCGTTCCTCGCTGTTGAGGAGCTCGTCGGTGACGACACCGTCGCCGTTGGTCTCGACCCGCATCAGCCAGGCTTCGGGGCGCTTCTCGGTGGCGGTGGCATGGCGCACGCCGTCGATGTCGAGCCGGCCATGGGCGCCGGGGCCGATGCCGGCATATTCCTCGCCGCGCCAATAGACCAGATTGTGCCGGCACTCGGCGCCGCGCCGCGCGTGGTTGGAGATCTCGTAGGCGGGCAGGCCGAGCTTGTCGCAGGTTTCCTGCGTGACGTCGTAAAGCGCACGCGCGACGGCTTCGTCCGGCGTCTTCAATTTGCCGGCCTGGTGCAGGCCAAAGAACGGCGTGCCTTGCTCGATCGTCAATTGATAGAGCGACAGATGCTCGGCCGCTTCATCGATCGCGAGACGCAGCTCCTCGGCCCACATCGCCGGCGTCTGGTCAGGACGGGCGTAGATCAGGTCGAACGAATAACGGTCGAACGAGCGGCGCGCGATGGCGACGGCATCGAGGGCCTCGCGCGCACTGTGCATGCGGCCGAGTGCCTTCAACGAGGCATCGTCGAGCGCCTGCACGCCGAGCGAGACGCGGTTGACGCCGGCGGCGCGATAGCCGGCGAAGCGTGTGGCCTCGACGCTGGTCGGGTTTGCCTCCAGCGTCACCTCGACATCGTCAGCAACATGCCAGTGCTTGCCGATCGCATCGAGCACTGCGCCGACGGTTGCGGGCTGCATCAATGACGGCGTGCCGCCGCCGAGGAAGATCGAGGTGACCTCGCGGCCGGGCGCGCGCTCGGCGGTCGCTGCGATCTCGCGGGCGAAGGCCGAGGCGAAGCGCGCTTCGTCGATTGGTGCGTGGCGGACATGGCTGTTGAAGTCGCAATAGGGGCATTTCGACAGGCAGAACGGCCAGTGCACGTAGACGCCGAAGGCTTCCTTAGCGCGGCTCAAGGCAGATCTCCGCCAGTTTCACGAAGGCGCGGGCGCGGTGCGAGAGGCCGAGGCCGAGCGGCGGCAGGCCGTGCTTCTCGATACTCTCCATCTCGCCGAAGGTGCGGCTGTGGCCATCGGGCAGGAACATCGGATCGTAGCCGAAGCCGGCAGTACCGCGCGGCGGCCAGACCAGCGTGCCGTCGACCCGCGCCTCGACCTCTTCGAGATGATCGTCGGGCCAGGCGACGCAGAGCGCGGAGACGAAATGCGCGGTGCGCTTCGCCGGAATCGTCGCGCCGCGCTCCTGGAGCAGGCGCTCGATCTGCGCCATCGCCACTGCGAAGTCTTTGTTTGGCCCGGCCCAGCGCGCGGAGAAAATGCCGGGCGCGCCGTCGAGCGCGTCGACCACGATGCCGGAATCATCGGCGAAGGACGGGAGCTTGGACGCCCGCGCCGCCGCGATCGCCTTGATCGCGGCATTGCTGCGGAAATCGTTGCCGGTCTCTTCGGGCTCGCCCAGGTCGAGCTCACCGGCCGACACCGCCTCGATGCCGTACGGTGCAAGCAGCTCCCGCATCTCGGCGAGCTTGCCGGGATTGTGGGTGGCGATGACGAGCTTGTCCGTGATTCGGCGGTGCATGGCCTATTGACTACGCCACAGCCAGTTTCTGCAAGTCTACCAGACGCGCGACGCCCTTGCGCGCCAGCGCCATCAGCGCCAGGAACTCGGTTTCGGTGAACGGCTCGCGTTCCGCGGTGCCCTGCACTTCGATGAGGCGGCCATCGCCGGTCATGACGAAATTGGCGTCGGTCTCGGCTTCCGAATCCTCGGCGTAGTCGAGATCGAGCACCGGCGTGCTATTGTAGATGCCGCAGGAGATCGCGGCGACGTTGTCGCGCAGCACGTTGGTCTTGATCATGTTGCGCGCCTTCATCCAGTTGATGCAATCGGCGAGCGCGACCCAAGCGCCGGTGATCGAGGCCGTGCGGGTGCCGCCGTCGGCCTGGAGCACGTCGCAATCGACCGTGATCTGGCGCTCACCGAGCGCTTCGAGGTCGACGATGGTGCGAAGCGAGCGGCCGATCAGGCGCTGGATCTCGACGGTGCGGCCGCTCTGCTTGCCGGCGGAGGCCTCGCGGCGGGTGCGTTCGGAGGTTGCGCGCGGCAGCATCCCGTATTCGGCGGTGACCCAGCCGCGGCCCTGGCCCTTCAGCCACGGCGGCAGGCGGTCTTCCAGCGTGGCGGTGACCAGCACATGGGTGTCGCCGAATTTCACCAGGCACGAGCCTTCCGCATATTCGACCACGCCGCGCTCCAGCGTCACGGGGCGCAATTCGTCGGGCGCACGGCGGCTTGGCCGCATGGGAAATCCTCCAAAACTCACGGGAAAAGGCTGTTCGCGGTGCTTGTAGGAGGGGCGAGGGTGGGCGGCAAGGTTTTTTCACCCCCTGATTTCGAGCCTGTAAACGCCACGCTTGTCAGAAGCGCCCGGGATGGACAAATTATGAGTATCTGAGAGGAGTTACCGTCTGTGGCCCATCACGATCCGATCCATCTGATCGCGCCGCGCGCAGGCCTCGCCCAGCTCAACGAGCGTTCCCGCGACATCTTTCGTCAAATTGTCGAAAGCTACCTCGCGACCGGCGAGCCGGTGGGCTCGCGCAACATCTCGCGCCTGATCGCGATGCCGCTGTCGCCGGCCTCCGTGCGCAACGTCATGGCCGATCTGGAACAGCTCGGCCTAATCTATGCGCCCCATACCTCCGCTGGCCGGCTGCCGACGGAACTCGGTCTGCGCTTCTTCGTCGATGCCTTGATGCAGGTCGGCGACCTCAACGAGGCCGAACGGCAATCCATTCAGAGCCAGCTCTCTTCCGTCGGCGAGGCGCAATCGGTCGAGGCGGCGCTGGACCAGGCCTTGATGCGGCTCTCGGGGCTGACCCGTGCCGCCGCAGTCGTGCTGACGCCGAAATCCAATGCGCGGCTCAAGCACATCGAATTCGTCCGCCTGGAACCGGAGAAGGCGCTGGTGATCCTGGTCGGCGAGGATGGCCAAGTCGAAAACCGCGTCCTGACGCTGCCGCCCGGAGTTCCCTCCTCGGCGCTCACCGAAGCCGGTAATTTCCTCAATGCGCGGATCCGCGGCCGCACGCTGGCCGAGGCGCGGCTCGAGCTGGAGACCGCACTCGGCGAGGCCCGCGCCGAGCTCGATCAGCTGACGCAAAAGGTGATCTCGGCTGGCATCGCAAGCTGGTCCGGCGGGGAGAACGAGGACCGCCAGCTCATCGTCCGCGGTCACGCCAATCTGCTGGAAGATCTGCACGCGCTGGAGGATTTGGAGCGGGTGCGCCTGTTGTTCGACGATCTCGAGACCAAGCGTGGCGTCATCGACCTGCTCGGCCGGGCCGAGACCGCCGAAGGCGTGCGAATTTTCATCGGAAGCGAGAACAAGCTGTTCTCACTGTCGGGTTCCTCCACCATCATCTCGCCCTATCGGGATGCCGCCGGCCATATTGTCGGCGTGCTCGGCGTGATCGGCCCGACGCGACTGAATTATGCCCGCGTGATCCCGACCGTGGACTACGCCGCCCGCATCGTCAGTCGCCTTTTGGGGGGCTGACCGGCGTTTCCTCCGATCACAGGCGCTTGATTTTCGTAAGCTTAGGCACGATATCCGGGCCAACAATCCCCTGAGACGAGTTCGAGAATAGAGCCGATGACCGATCAAGACCGGCAACCCGAAGACACGACCGCGCCCACCGGCGAGCCCGTGGTCTCGAAGCCCTACATCATGCCCGACGATCCCGAGCCGGGCTCGGTCGAGACGTTGCAGAAGGAATCCGCCGAGGCGCGCGACCGCATGCTGCGGACGCTGGCCGAGATGGAGAACTTGCGCAAGCGCACCACCAAGGAGGTCGCCGACGCCCGCCTCTACGGCATCACCGGCTTTGCCCGCGACGTGCTGGAGATCGCCGACAACCTCCAGCGCGCGCTCGATGCCGTTCCGGCCGAGGCCCGTGCGGCGGCCGATCCCGGCCTGACCTCGCTGATCGAGGGCGTCGAGCTCACCGAGCGCTCGCTGCTCAACGCGCTGGAAAAGCATGGCGTGAAGAAGTTCGATCCGCAGGGCCAGAAGTTCGACCCGAATTTCCAGCAGGCGATGTTCGAGGTCCCGGATGCGTCGGTGCCGTCGGGCACCGTGGTGCAAGTCGTGCAGGCCGGCTACACCATCGGCGAGCGTGTGCTGCGTCCCGCCCTGGTCGGTGTCGCCAAGGGCGGCGCGAAGGCTGCGCCCGCGGCCAACAACAACAATGAGTTCGAGCGGCGCGGCGAACTGAGTCTCACGGCTTCGCCGTCATTCCGGGTTCGACGCTTCGCATCGCCCCGGAATGACGGTGCGAAACTCTTACGCACTCACCGCGATATCCGCAGATTGAATCCGCTTCACGCCGGCCTTGGCCATATCGGCCCAGGCCTTTGCCAGCGAGCCCTGCGTGTCGATGCCGCGGCAGGCGTCCTCCACCACATAGACCTCGAAGCCCGCCTTGCGCGCATCGAGCGCCGTCCAGGCGACGCAGAAATCGGTCGCGAGGCCAGCGACGAAGACGCGCTTGATCTTGCGGCCCTTCAGATAGCCGGCAAGGCCCGTCGAGGTCTTGCCGTCGGCTTCGAGGAAGGCCGAATAGCTGTCGACGTCCCTGTGAAAACCCTTGCGGATGATGAGTTCGGCGTGCGGGATCGCAAGGTCCTTCGACAGCGCGGCACCTTCGGTGCCCTGCACGCAATGGTCCGGCCACAGCACCTGCTTGCCGTAGCGAAGATCGACGGTCTCGAACGGCTTCTTGCCGGAATGCACCGACGCGAACGAGATGTGGCCGGGCGTATGCCAGTCCTGCGTCATCACCACGTTCGCAAACGCTTTCGCGATCTTGTTGATGACAGGCACCACCTGCTCGCCTTCCTTCACCGCAAGGCTGCCGCCGGGCAGGAAGCAGTTCTGCACGTCGATCACGAGCAGCGCGGAGGCCTCGTCCGGCTTGATTGACGCGGCCGCAAACAGCGCGGTTGGAGCGAGGCCCGCGAGCGCCGTGGTCGCAAGCGTCGCCAACATGTGTCGCCGATCCAGCATCGTTCGTCTCCCCTCCAGGATGATCCACGGGAAGAAAGCCTAGTTCCGTTCGCATACGAACAGAAGCCCGAAAATGCAGCCGACATTGGTGAGTGGTTGGGCTTGGTCGGCGGGTTCGCTTAACCCCTCCCGCTTGCGGGAGAGGTCGCTGCGCTCACAGAGCGCGGCGGGTGAGGGCTCTCTCCACGTCGGGAATGTCCCCTTGCGGAGATACCCTCTCCCCAACCCTCCCCCGCGAGCGGGGGAGGGAGCGCATCCAGTTTGTGGATGCGACTAACCCTTCGGCTGGATGCCGTCGCGCACGGCGCGGAAGCGGGTGAAGGCGGCTTGCCACTGGTCGCGCGGGGCGCTGGCGATGATGCGCAGCGAGGCGCCGCCGGTCGAGAAGCGGATCCACTGCACCACGGTCACCGGCGTCTTGTCCTTGCCGCTGACGCCGTCGATCCGGGTCTCGAAACCCTGCTGGCCGTTGATGCGGATCGGCTCGGACATGGTGACGCGCGACTCGCGCACGCCGGGAATCTGGAGCGCCGCCTCCTGCGCAAAGCGGGCGCGGTCGTCGGCCTGCTGCGGGGTGGCGCCGATCAGGCCGAGGATCATGAACGGCTTCGAACTCATAGCCTGCGCTCTCGTTGCCGTCGGCCAGGATGATGCTCGAGCCCGGCGCCAGCGTGCGGATGTCCTTGAAGTCGGCGAGCTCGGTGATCTTGAACGGCATCAGCGCGATCTGCTCTTCGGCCGAGACCTGCTTGCGGGTGGTGGCGCTCGCAAACATCTGGCGCACCGCTTCATCGGTGTAGATCTTGGTCGCATTCTCCGGGATCTGCACCGCGACATAGCCGGAGAAGCCTGCGCCCGGCACGATCATCGAATAACGCCTCACCGGAGTGTCGCCGGCCTTGCCGCTTTCGGTGGTGAAATAGGCAAGGCCCGCGGGGGTCTCGATCTTGTCCTGCTTGACGCCGTTCGCACCGGCCGGATTGGAATTGAAGGCGCTCACGACCTCGCCATAGGCCGCAGGCGGCAGCTCGGTAATCAGCACCTTGACGCTGCCGTCCTCGCTCTCGAAGCCCGGAAAGGACTTGGCCGTGCTCAGCCCGATCAGCGGCACCATGCCGAGGCGCAGGCCAGGCGGGTAAACGGCGTCGGCAGCAAGGGTCGGAAGCGCCGAGGCGACGAGGAGGATGAGCGCGACGAGGGGGCGGATCAGCTTCATGGGCACTCTGATTGGTTCACATTGAGGCCGTTCGATGGTCGGCCATTGGGCCGCTTTGTCGCGCGGAGCAGCTGCGCTGCGGTTGCCGGCCGGACCGCCTTTTAGCGGGTTTGGCCTTGCCGCAACAGGGTGGGGCGGACTGCCATAGCGGGGGCTTGCCGAGGCCTGAACCTGTTAATATTTCCTCACCCGCAAGGGTGGTTGAGCCCGGATATGATCTTCCAAAACCCGATGTTTTCGCGGCCGAAACTTGCGTTCGGTCCTTGCGGGCCCCTCCCCCTCCTATATGAGCCTCAATCATCGCAATATCGCGGATGTTTGATCTTAGGGGGTTTCGGTCGGGTGCCTTCTGGGCCCAGCCAACCTGCCGCAAAAAGAAGGATATCAGGACCATGGGAAAGGTCATTGGGATCGACCTCGGCACCACGAACTCGTGCGTCGCCGTAATGGATGGCAAGAACGCCAAAGTCATCGAGAATTCCGAAGGCATGCGGACGACGCCTTCGATCGTCGCCGTCACGGATGACGGCGAGCGCCTCGTCGGCCAGCCGGCCAAGCGCCAGGCCGTCACCAATCCCGAGCGCACCTTCTTCGCAGTGAAGCGCCTCATTGGCCGCCGCTACGACGACCCGATGGTCGAGAAGGACAAGAAGCTCGTTCCGTACAAGATCGTGAAGGCTTCCAACGGCGACGCCTGGGTCGAGGCCGACGGCCAGACCTACTCGCCCTCGCAGGTCTCGGCGTTCATCTTGCAGAAGATGAAGGAGACCGCGGAAGCCCATCTCGGCCAGAAGGTCGACCAGGCCGTCATCACCGTTCCCGCCTACTTCAACGACGCCCAGCGCCAAGCGACCAAGGACGCCGGCAAGATCGCGGGCCTCGAAGTGCTGCGCATCATCAACGAGCCGACCGCGGCCGCGCTTGCCTATGGCCTCGACAAGACCAAGGCCGGCACCATCGCGGTGTACGACCTCGGCGGCGGCACCTTCGATATCTCCATTCTCGAAATCGGCGACGGCGTGTTCGAGGTGAAGTCGACCAACGGCGACACCTTCCTCGGCGGCGAAGATTTCGACATGCGCCTGGTCGGCTATCTCGCCGACGAGTTCCAGAAGGAGCAGGGCATCAACCTGCGCAACGACAAGCTCGCCTTGCAGCGCCTGAAGGAAGCCGCTGAAAAGGCCAAGATCGAGCTGTCCTCGACGACGCAGACCGAGATCAACCTGCCCTTCATCACCGCGGACCAGACCGGGCCGAAGCATCTGACGATGAAGCTCACCCGCGCCAAGTTCGAGGCGCTGGTCGACGACCTCATCCAGAAAACGGTCGAACCCTGCCGCAAGGCGCTGAAGGATGCCGGCGTCACCGCCGGTGAGATCGGCGAAGTCGTGCTGGTCGGCGGCATGTCGCGCATGCCGAAGGTCCAGGAAGTCGTGAAGCAGCTGTTCGGCAAGGAGCCGCACAAGGGCGTCAACCCGGACGAAGTCGTGGCGATCGGCGCCGCGATCCAGGCCGGCGTGCTCCAGGGCGACGTCAAGGACGTGCTGCTGCTCGACGTGACCCCGCTGTCGCTGGGCATCGAGACGCTGGGTGGCGTGTTCACCCGCATCATCGACCGCAACACCACGATCCCGACCAAGAAGAGCCAGGTGTTCTCGACCGCCGAGGACAACCAGAACGCCGTCACCATTCGCGTCTTCCAGGGCGAGCGTGAAATGGCGGCCGACAACAAGATGCTCGGCCAGTTCGACCTGATGGGCATTCCGCCGGCCCCGCGCGGCATGCCGCAGATCGAGGTGACCTTCGACATCGACGCCAACGGCATCGTCAACGTCTCGGCCAAGGACAAGGCCACCGGTAAGGAGCAGCAGATCCGCATCCAGGCCTCGGGCGGCCTGTCGGAAGCCGACATCGAGAAGATGGTCAAGGACGCCGAGGCCAATGCCGAGGCGGACAAGAAGCGCCGCGAGGCCGTGACCGCCAAGAACGAGGCGGATGGCCTGGTGCATTCGACCGAGAAGGCGCTGGCCGAGCACGGTTCGAAGGTCGCCGAGAGCGAGCGCCGCGCCATCGAGGATGCCGTCAGCGACCTCAAGGAAGCGCTGAAGGGCGACGATGCCGAGGCGATCAAGGCCAAGACCCAAACGCTGGCCCAGGCGTCGATGAAGCTCGGCGAGGCCATGTACAAGCAGCAGGCCGAGGCCGACGCCAAGAAGGATGCGGCCAAGGACGACGTCGTCGACGCGGAATTCACCGAGGTCGACGACGACAAGAACAACAAGAAGTCCGCTTAAACCCCAAGAGGGTGACGATGCGGACGGCTTGGACCCCAGACGCGCTAAAGGCCTCCTCCCTCGCGGGGGAGGCCAACGTGTCGGGACGGGCGAGACAGATGCCCGTTACGATCAATCAATTCCCAGCCGTTATGCTCAATGTTGCTACGCTGCCCTCTGCCGCGACGCGCAAGGCCGCCTATATCAAGGCTGCCTATGTCGTTGCGCAGCGGCGTCGTTTCGCCCCGACTTGATTCGCGATTGGATAGACCGAGTCCGACATGTCCACGTCCACCAAGCGCTGCTACTACGAGACCCTCGAAGTCGAACGCGACGCCGACGAATCCAAGCTGAAATCGTCGTTCCGCAAGCTGGCGATGAAATTCCATCCCGACCGCAATCCCGGGGATGAAACCAGCGAGGTCAAGTTCAAGGAAATCAACGAGGCCTACGAGATCCTCAAGGACAAGGACAAGCGCGCCGCCTACGACCGTTACGGCCACGCCGCGTTCGAGCAGGGCGGCGGCTTCGGCGGCGGCGGTGCCGGTTTCGGCGCGGGCTTCGCCTCCTCCTTCTCCGACATTTTCGAAGACCTGTTCGGCATGGCCGGACAGCGCAGCCGCGGCGGCCGCGAACGTGGCGCCGACCTGCGCTACAACATGGAGATCACGCTCGAGGAAGCCTTTGGCGGCAAGACCGCGCAGATCGAGATTCCGGTCTCGGTCACCTGCGAGGCCTGCTCGGGCATCGGCGCCAAGGCCGGCACCAAGCCGAAGACCTGCTCGGCCTGCGGCGGCGCCGGCCGCGTGCGGCAGTCGCAGGGCTTCTTCACGCTCGAGCGCACCTGTCCCGGCTGTCAGGGCCGCGGCCAGATGATCGAGGATGCCTGCCCGTCCTGCTCGGGCCAGGGCCGGGTCACCCGCGAGCGCACGTTGTCAGTCAACATTCCGCAAGGGGTCGAGGACGGCACGAGGATCAGGCTCGCCGGCGAGGGCGAGGCCGGGGTCCGCGGCGGCCCGCCCGGCGACCTTTACATCTTCCTGTCGCTGGCCCAGCACCAGTTCTTCCAGCGCGACGGCGCCGATCTGCATTGCCGCGTGCCGATCTCGATGGTGACGGCCGCCCTCGGCGGCGAATTCGAGGTGCCGACGATCGAGAAGAGCAAGGCCAAGGTGAAGGTGCCCGCCGGAACCCAGTCGGGCCGCCGGTTCCGCATTGCATCAAAGGGCATGCCGGTGCTGCGCTCGCGTCAGATGGGCGACATGTACGTCCAGGTCGTGGTCGAGACCCCGCAGAACCTCACCAAGAAGCAGCAGGAATTGCTGGCCGAGTTCGAAAAGCTCTCCTCCGGCAACACCCAGCCGGAATCCGAGGGATTCTTCGCCAAGGTCAAGGATTTCTTCGGCAACCGGGCGAGTTGACGTGTCTTGACCGTGCCGCCTTCGGCCTATACGTCTTTATGACCATTTTCTGACACGCCGCGTCCCGCGGTCCCGTCCGGTCCTGACATGCCATTGCCATCGTCCGCGCGTGCGTTGAAGAAGCCTCGTCTTGATGACGAGGTGCGCTTTCTCAGATCTTGGATCGAAAAGCCGCTGCACATGGGCGCGGTGATGCCGTCGGGCAAGCTGCTGGCCCGGACCATGGCCCATTACGTCGATATCGATTCCGACGCTCCGGTGGTCGAGCTCGGGCCCGGCACCGGCGCCATCACCTCGGCTCTGATCGAGCGTGGCATCGACCAGAAGCGTCTCGTCCTTGTGGAATACAATCCCGGCTTCTGCGCCCTGCTGCGCGACCGCTACCCGCAAGCCAAGGTGGTGCAGGGTGATGCCTATCGCCTGCGCGACACGCTCTGGAATGTCTTGAGCGCGCCGGCTTCCGCGGTCGTCTCCGGCCTGCCGCTCGTCACAAAACCGATGCTGACGCGGCTGCGGCTCATCCGCGATGCCTTCACGGCGCTGGCGCCCGGCGCGCCGTTCATCCAGTTCACCTATGCGGTGGTGCCGCCGATCCCGAAATCGCTGCCCGGCGTGTCCACAGAGGCCTCGGAACGGATCTGGATGAACCTTCCGCCGGCCCGCGTCTGGGTGTATCGCAAGGACTAACCTGTCGCCACAAACGCGGTGCGCTCCCTCTCCCGCTTGCGGGGGAGGGCTGGGGTGGGGGTGTCTCTACGGTGGGATCCCCCAGTCGAGAAAGCCCCCTCCCGCCGCGCTTCGCGCGTCGACCTCCCCGCAAGCGGGAGAGGTGAACGGAGTTCGCCGCCCGGATGTCAGCTCCCAAGATCCTGGTCATTCCCGGCTCGCTGCGCACCGGCTCGCATAATGCGAAGCTGGCGGCGCTCGCAGCCTATGAATTCGACCAGGCCGGCGTCGACGTCACCCGCATCTCGCTCGCTGATTTTCCGCTGCCGATCTATGACGGCGATCTCCAGGCCAAATCCGGCGTGCCCAAGCACGCTATCAATCTCAAGCGCATGATCGGCGCGCATCACGGCGTGCTGATCGTCACGCCCGAATACAATGCATCGGTGCCGCCGCTACTGAAGAACGCGATCGACTGGGTCAGCCTCGTGCACGATCTGCACGAGGCGCGCGGCGACGTGTTCCGCAACCGCGTCTTCGCGCTCGCCGGCGCCTCGCAGAGCCGGCTGGGCGCGGCCCGTGCGCTGCAGGCGTTGCGGCTGATCCTGACCTCCTGCCACGCCCATGTGATTGCCAGCCAGCTCACGCTTGCCTTTGCCGATCAGGCCTATGACGATATGGACAGGCTGAAGAACGAGGGCGATATCGCCGCGTTGAAGGAGTTGGTGCGGCAGTTGATCGACATTTCCCAACGCATGATGTGAGGTGACATGACGCCAGCCGAGATCGCCCCGAAAGACCGCCTGATCGTCCCGCTCGACCTGTCGAGCCCGGAGGCTGCCGAGGCGATGGTCGCAAAGCTTGGCGACAGCGTCACCTTCTACAAGATCGGCTACCAACTCGCCTATGCCGGCGGCCTCCCGCTGATCGGCAAGCTCGCCGACAAGGGCAAGAAGGTATTTGCCGATCTCAAGATGCACGACATCGGCAACACGGTGATGCGCGGTGTCGAGAGTGTCGCCAAGTTGGGGGCGACTTTCCTCACCGTCCACGCTTATCCGCAGACCATGATGGCGGCCGTCGAGGGACGTGGCGGCTCGGGCTTGAAGATTCTCGCGGTCACCGTGCTGACCTCCTACAACGACGACGATCTGCACGCGGCCGGATATCGGCTCGGCGTCTCCGAGCTGGTCGAGGCCCGCGCCCAACAGGCGCAGGTGCTCGGTGTCGATGGTCTCGTGTCCTCGCCCGAGGAAGTGGGCGCCCTGCGAAAGATCGTCGGTCACCAGATGAGCCTCGTCACGCCAGGCATCCGGCCGGCGGGCGCGCCGAGTGGCGACCAGAAGCGGATCATGACGCCGGGGCGTGCGATCGCCGCAGGTGCCGACTATCTCGTCGTCGGACGTCCGATCCTCGAAGCCGCCGACCCCAGGGCCGCGGCCGACGCCATCCAGGCCGAGATCGCGCAGGCGCTCGGCTGAGCAACAACCAGGGAGAGAAGAACAATGGCAAAAGGCTACTGGATCGGGCGCGTCGATGTGAGCAATGACGAGGGCTACAAGCCCTATGCCGTCGCCAACGGTCCAATCTTCAAGAAATGGGCTGGTCGCTTCGTCGTTCGCGGTGGCAAGTTCACCACCGTCGAAGGCGCCAGCCGCAACCGCAACGTCGTGATCGAATTCCCAGACTACGAGACCGCGCTCGCCTGCTACAACTCGCCGGAATACCAGGCCAACATCAAGGTGCGCCAGCCGCACTCCATCGCCGAGCTCATCATCATCGAGGGCTATGACGGCCCGCAGCCGTCGGACGGCTGAGGCACGATCTCGTCTTACCCTCCCCTGGAGGGGGAGGGTCGCTGAGCATGTCGCGAAGCGGCTGGCGCAGCGGGGTGGGGTGATCTCTCCGCTCGGGCACGGTTGGTTGCGGAGAGACCGTCACCCCCCGTCACGCAATCTCGCTTTGCTCGATCGCGTGCCGACCCTGCCCCTCCAGGGGAGGGTGGGAGCACGCCGCGCGCTCGTGGCCTCGGTTGCCGGAACTGCCTCCCCCGCTACAACGGCCCCAGAGAGGATCACACCATGTCCGACATGCGCTTGATTGTTGCTGGGGCTGGCGGCCGGATGGGCCGTGCGCTGACGCGGGCGATTGCCGAGAGCAAAGGCGCGGTGCTGGCCGGCGCGCTGGAGGCGCCGGGCTCGGACTTGCTCGGCAAGGATGCCGGCGTGCTCGCAGGCCTGCCGGCCAACGGCATCACGCTCTCCGCCGACCTCTGGGCGATGTCCAAGGATGCCGATGGCATCCTCGATTTCACCGTGCCGGCGGCGACTATCGCCAATGTCGCGATCGCCGCCCAGCGCGGCCTCGTCCATGTCATCGGCACCACCGGGCTGTCGGCCTCCGATAACGCCGTGATCAAGAGCGTGACCAACCGGGCCGTCGTGGTGCAATCCGGCAATATGAGTCTGGGCGTCAACCTGCTTGCCGCCGTGGTCAAGCGCGTCGCCAAGGCGCTCGACCAGAGTTTTGATATCGAGATCGTCGAGACCCATCATCGCATGAAGGTCGACGCGCCCTCGGGCACCGCGCTGATGCTGGGCCAGGCAGCAGCTAGCGGGCGCGGCATTCAGCTCGACGAACACTCCGCGCGCGGCCGCGACGGCATCACCGGCGCACGCCGGCCCGGCGACATCGGCTTTGCCTCCTTGCGCGGCGGCACCGTGGCCGGCGATCACAGTGTCAGCTTCCTCGGCCAGTTCGAACGCCTGACGCTGTCGCATCACGCCGAGGACCGCATGCTGTTCGCCCATGGCGCGCTCAAGGCGGCGCTGTGGGCGCACGGCAAAGCGCCGGGGCATTACTCCATGGCCGACGTGCTCGGCCTGTCCGACATCTGAACCAGAGCATGATCCGGACCCGAAGGGCCGCGTTAGCGCAAAGTGCGAAGCGGTTTTCCGACAAGGTCATGCTCAGAGCAATAAACTAGATGGAAAGCAGTTGATGAGCGAACGTCTTCTCGTGCTCGTGCGGCATGGCCAGAGCGAATGGAATTCGAAGAACCTGTTCACGGGGTGGAAGGATCCTGACCTCACCGAGCTCGGCGTGAGCGAAGCCAAGGAAGCCGGCCGCAAGCTGAAGGCACAGGGTCTCGTGTTCGACGTCGCCTACACCTCGGTCTTGACGCGCGCGCAGCACACGCTGGATCTCATCCTCGGCGAGCTCGGGCAGGAAGGCCTGCCGACCGCGAAGAACCTCGCGCTGAACGAGCGCGACTATGGCGATCTCTCCGGCCTCAACAAGGACGACGCCCGCAAGAAGTGGGGCGAGGACCAGGTGCTGATCTGGCGCCGCTCCTACGACGTGCCGCCGCCCGGTGGCGAAAGCCTGAAGGATACGCTGGCACGGGCGCTGCCCTACTACGTGCAGGAGATCCTGCCCGCCGTCCTCAACGGCAAGCGCACGCTGGTCGCCGCCCACGGCAACTCCTTGCGCGCGCTCATCATGGTGCTGGAAAAGCTCTCGCCCGAAGGCATCTTGAAACGCGAGCTGGCGACCGGTGTGCCGATCATCTATCGCCTCAATGCGGATTCGACCGTGGCCTCGAAGTTGGATCTGGCCGGGTAATGACGATCCCGTAGGGTGGGCAAAGGCGCACAGCGCCGTGCCCACCATTCTTCCGCAATCGCTGATGCATGGTGGGCACGCTTCGCTTTGTCCACCCTACGGCAGCTTCGCCGGGACGGCGATCTACTGCATCCCCACCCGCCCCGCTTCCCAGCCCAGCATCGCCTGCTTGCGGGTGATGCCCCAGTGGTAGCCGGTGAGCGTGCCGCTCTTGCCGAGGGCGCGGTGGCAGGGGACCACGAACGAGACCGGGTTCTTGCCGACCGCAGCGCCGACGGCGCGCGAGGCCTTCGGGCTGTTGATGTTGCAGGCGATGTCGGAATAGGACACCGCGCGGCCCATCGGGATCTTCAGCAGCGTCTCCCATACCCGCACCTCGAAATCGGTGCCGATCAGGACCACGCGCAGCGGCTGATCCGGCCGCCACAGCTTGGGGTCGAAGATGCGCGCTGCGAGCGGCGCGGTGCCGTCGTGATCTTCCACATAAGTGGCCTTCGGCCAGCGCCGCGTCATGTCGGCGAGCGCGACCTTCTCCTCACCGTGATCGGCGAAGGCGAGGCCCGACAGGCCGCGGTCGGTCGCGATCACGATCGCGGTGCCGAACGGCGAGGGATGGAAGCCGTAGCGCAGCGTCAATCCCGCGCCGCCATTCTTCCATTCGCCCGGCGACATCGCTTCATGGGTGACGAAGAGATCGTGCAGCCGGCCGGGGCCCGACAGACCGGAGTCGAGCGCCGCATCGAGGATGCTCGCGAAGTCCCTGAGCAGCCCCTTGGCGTGGTCGAGGGTGAGCGCCTGCATGAAAGCCTTCGGTGTGATCGAGGCCCAGCGGCGGAACAGATGGTGCAGCTCATCGGGCGTGACGCCGGCCGCATCCGCCATCGCCTCGATGGTCGGCTGCGCGCGCCAGTTTTCCGAGATGAACGCGATCGCCCGGCGCACGGAATCATAGTCGCGCAGCGCGGCGTTCTGGGGCCCGGCTTGGCCAGGCGCTGGTCATGTATGGCGAGTGTCATCATGACCGGAAATGTAGGAGAGGGAAGGGTATGAAACCACCCGATTTCTGATCTGAAATCAGGTGATCGGATTGTAGGTCGGGCCGCGCTTGGCGGCGTTCAGCGCCTCAACCAAGCCTTTGTAAAAGCTTGATTTTTCGTCCGGTCCCAGGAAGCGGGCGATCTGGATCTGGTGCCCGCGCGAGATCAGATAGAGATGCTCGATGCCAAAATCCTCGTCGATTTCCATGTCGAGCCGGACCCAGAGCGGATTGAACGTCCATTCGACGACCTGGCCGCGATCACTGACGCGGCGCACGCGCAATTCGGAAGGAGTGACCACGATCTCCTCGCTGGCCCGTGCGGCGCGGAAATTGGCCTTGAAGGCCCACCAGATCACGAGAACGTCGAGCCCGAAGAAGCCCAATACCGGCCAGGCCCCCATCATCAGGAAGGCAAGGCCCGTGACGAAGCTGACAACGCTCAGGAACAGCATCACGGCGAGGAAGCCGGTGCGGTTCAGCGAACGGTGTGGCGTCAGCAGCGCGGAGAAGATCTGCACTTCGCGCTGATCTTCGGAGTCCTTGTGCTCAATTTCGTTGCCTGTGCTCATCGTCCCTCAGTATATCCCGATCATGGCGAAAATCACCCGCAAGCCGGCTCCGCGCAAAGCGGCCGTGAAGAAGAAGGCAAAACCGGCCGCGGCAAAGTCGAAACCGCCCGCGAAAAAGTCGCGCAAAGCCGCAAAACCCTGGACGCCCGCCGAAATTCACGAGGCCTTCAGCCGTTTCCGCAAGGCCAATCCGGAGCCGAAGGGCGAGCTTGAGCACATCAATCCGTTCACGCTGCTGGTCGCCGTGGTGCTGTCGGCGCAGGCGACCGACGCCGGCGTCAACAAGGCGACGCGCGCATTGTTCGAGGTGGCCGACACCCCGCAGAAGATGCTCGATCTCGGCGAGGAGCGCCTGCGCGAGTACATCAAGAGCATCGGCCTCTATCGCACCAAGGCCAAGAACGTCATTGCGCTATCGGCAAAAGTGCTCAGCGAGTTCGGCGGCGAGGTGCCGCGCACGCGCGCCGGGATCGAGTCGCTGCCCGGCGCCGGGCGCAAGACTGCGAACGTCGTGCTCAACATGGCCTTTGGCGAGCACACCATGGCGGTCGACACGCATGTCTTCCGCGTTGGCAACCGCACCGGGCTTGCGCCGGGCAAGACACCGCTCGAGGTCGAGCTCGGTCTCGAAGGTGATCCCGGCCGAGTTCATGCGGCACGCCCATCACTGGCTGATCCTGCACGGCCGCTATACTTGCCTCGCGCGCAAGCCGCGCTGCGAGGTCTGCCTGATCAATGATCTCTGCCGATGGCCGGAGAAGACGGTCTGAGACAGTGCCGCGTCGGGCGCGTCACCGCATCTGCCGCGCCGGCTCGATCAGCTCGGGCCGCGAGCCGGACAGCCGCTTGTGCATGTGGACCATGAAGGCCATGCCGAAGATCGGCGTCGCCAGATTCACGATCGGAATCGAGACGAAGGCGGCGATGAAGAGGCCGGCAGTGAAGATGATCGCGGCGTTGTCGCGCCGCATTGCCTTGGCTTCCTCTGGCGGGCGGAAGCGCATGGCCGCGAGCTCGAAATATTCCCGGCCGAGCAGCCAGGCGGCGGCGATGAAGAAGATCAGGAAGCCGGCGCCGGCGAATAGCACCAGCGGCAGAGCGGCGAGATAGACCAGGATCGTCAGCAATGCGGTCTTGACGCCCTCGAGGATTGCCTGGCTGAACGGCAGCGCGACACCGGGCCGTTCGGCGGGATAGTGCTCACGCTCGACGATGTCGGCGACGTCGTCGACGAACAGGCTCGCCACCAGCGAGGTGATGGCGGGCATCAGGAAGATGCCGCCGAACACGACGCCGAGGCCGGCCGCGATCGAGACGATCCACGAGAGGACCTCGAGCGATGAGTGCCAGCCCGGCCCGAGCAGGCCCTCCAGCCAGACCTCGCCAGAGGTTGCAAACCAGCTGAGGAGCCGCTGCAGGCCGATCGCCAGCACGGTGATCAGCACCAGCGCCAGCCCGATCGATCGCCACAGGATCGAGCGCATCGGCGGCGAGATCATTTGCGACAACGCCTTCACGGCGGCATCCAGCATGGGGCACCCTCTCCCGAAACCACCCGCGAGAGGTAGACACCCGATGCGGCTTCGGCAAGGGCGGCTTCTTTGCCTTCTCCCCTTGTGGGAGAAGGTGGCGCGAAGCGCCGGATGAGGGGTTGTCTCCGAAATCTCAAATGAGAGTTGGACGCGCGGAGAGAGACCCCTCACCCCGTCTCGCCGCTTTTGCGGCGAGCCACCCTCTCCCACAAGGGGAGAGGGATCCGCACCACCTGCGCAGCTTGATTTCCTACTCGTGCCGGTGCCCGTGCTTCCGCGCCTTCACGTGCTTGCCCTCGCCGGTCGGAATCATCACCACGCGGCCGTAGCGCACGCCGCGTTCGGCGATGATGTGATCGGCGAAATGCTTGACCTCGGAGGCCGCGCCGCGCAGCGCGGTCATCTCCATGCAATTGTTGTCGTCGAGATGGACGTGCAGGGTCGCGAGCGCGAGGTCGTGATGGCCGTGGAATTCCTGCACCAGGCGTTTTGAGAGATCGCGCGCGGCGTGGTCGTAGACGTAGACGAGGCCGGCGACGCAGGGGCCGGTCTGCGCTGTGTCCTCGCTGCTCTGTTGCAGGCCGGCGCGGGCGAGATCGCGGATGATCTCGCTGCGGTTCTGATAGCCGCGCGCTTCCGCCGCCGCGTCGATCTCCGCCAGCAGATCATCCTCGATCGTGATCGTAATTCGCTGCATCAGATGCTCCCTCGCGCGGCGCCTTCTTACCTCGCCCCGCCTGCGGGGAGAGGTCGTAATTCAAGCGTAGCTTGAATTACGGGTGAGGGGGAGCATTCCGCGAATGCAGTTGTTACCGCCTGTGTGGAGATGCCCCTCACCCCAACCCTCTCCCCGTAAGAACGGGGAGAGGGAGTACACCATCACAGTCGCGTCGCGCGCAAGCGCAACGCGTTGCCGACCACGCTCACCGAGGACAGCGCCATCGCCGCCGCGGCGATGATCGGCGACAGCAGCACGCCGAAGGCCGGGTAGAGGATGCCGGCCGCGATCGGGATGCCGGCGGCGTTGTAGATGAAGGCGAAGAACAGGTTTTGGCGGATATTGCTCATCGTCGCCTGGGACAGCTTTCGCGCCCGCACGATGCCGACGAGATCGCCCTTGAGCAGGGTCACGCCGGCGCTCTCCATCGCCACATCGGTGCCCGTGCCCATGGCGATGCCGACTTCGGCCGCCGCCAGCGCCGGCGCGTCGTTGACGCCGTCGCCGGCCATCGCGACGCTGCGGCCGGCCTTTTGCAGCCTGGTCACCACCGCGCTCTTCTGGTCCGGCAACACCTCGGCCTCGACTTCGGCGATGCCGAGCCGGCGCGCCACCGCTTGCGCCGTCGTGCGGTTGTCGCCGGTCAGCATGATGACTTTGATGCCTTCGGCCGCGAGGGCCTTCAGCGCCTCCGGGGTCGAGGCCTTGACCGGATCGGCGATCGCGAACAGGCCGGCAAGCCGGCCGTCCACGGCCATGTTGATCACGGTGGCGCCGTCGCCGCGCAGCCGCTCGGCTTCGGCGTCGAGCAGCTTGGTGTCGATGCCGATCGACGTCAGATATCTGGCATTGCCGAGTACGATGGTCTTGCCGTCGACCTTGCCGGTCGCGCCCTTGCCGGTCGGCGAGTCGAAATGCTCGACTTGGCCAAGAGTGAGCTGCTTCTCCTTTGCCGCGCGCACGATCGCATCGGCCAGGGGATGCTCGCTGGCACGCTCGACGCTGGCGGCGAGGCGAAGGACGTCATCCTCGGCAAAGCCGGCAGCCGGCACGATCGCCACCACCTTGGGCTTGCCCTCGGTCAGCGTGCCGGTCTTGTCGACCACCAGCGTGTCGATCTTCTCCATCCGTTCCAGCGCCTCGGCGTTCTTGATCAGCACGCCCGCTTGTGCGCCGCGGCCGACACCGACCATGATCGACATCGGGGTCGCAAGTCCGAGCGCACAGGGGCAGGCGATGATCAGTACGCTGACCGCAGCGACGAGGCCGAAGGCGAGCCGCGGCTCCGGTCCGAACCACGACCAGGCCGCAAAGGCGGCGATGGCGACGACGATCACCGCCGGCACGAACCAGCCGGCGACCTGATCGGCCAGCCGCTGGATCGGCGCGCGCGAGCGCTGCGCGTCGGCGACCATCTGCACGATCTGCGACAGCAGCGTCTCGCGTCCCACCTTGTCGGCGCGCATGATGAAGCTGCCGGACTGGTTGAGCGTGCCGGCGATCACCTTGGCTCCGCTCTCCTTGGTGACCGGCATGGATTCGCCCGTGACCAGCGATTCATCGAGCGAGGAACGGCCTTCGAGGATCACGCCGTCGACCGGCACCTTCTCGCCGGGACGAACGCGCAAGCGGTCGCCGGCATGCAGCGTATCGATCTCGACTTCATGCTCGCTGCCATCGGCATCGACGCGGCGCGCGGTCTTCGGGGCGAGCTGGAGCAGCGTCTTGATTGCGCCCGAGGTCGCATCGCGGGCGCGCAGCTCCAGCACCTGGCCGAGCAGAACCAGCACGGTGATGACGGCAGCCGCCTCGAAATAGACGGCGACCGCCCCCTCATGGCCACGGAAGGTGGCAGGGAACATCTGCGGCGCGACGGTGCCGATGATGCTGTAGACATAGGCGACGCCGGTGCCCATCGCGATCAGCGTGAACATGTTGAGGTTGCGCGTCAGCAGCGACTGCCAGCCGCGGACGAAGAACGGCCAGCCGGCCCACAGCACCACGGGCGTGGCGAAGACGAGCTGGATCCAGTTCGACAATGTCTGGTCGATCCAGTTGTGCGGGCCCGCGAGGTGGCCGCCCATCTCCAGCACCACGGCCGGCAGCGCCAGCGCGCCGCCGATCCAGAACCGCCGCGTCATGTCGGCAAGCTCCGGATTGGGCCCGGTCTCGAGGCTCGCGACTTCCGGCTCCAGCGCCATGCCGCAGATCGGGCAGGTGCCGGGGCCGACCTGGCGGATCTCGGGGTGCATTGGGCAGGTGTAGATCGTGCCCGCGGGCATCTCGGGCTCGGGTGCCTTGTCCTTGGCGAGATACTTGGCGGGGTCGGCGGCGAATTTGGTGCGGCAGCCGGCCGAGCAGAAATGGAAGGTCTCGCCGTGATGTGTGAGGTGGTGCTTCGACGTCGCGGGATCGACCGTCATGCCGCAGACGGGATCAAGAACCTTCGTCGCGGCATCGCCATGGTCATGCGTGTGATGATGGGCGTGGCCGGCCTGATCGCCGTGTCCGCCGCAGCAGGAGGACGCCGGATTGGCCGCTGCGGGCGTGGCCTTGGCGGAACAACCGCATCCCGGATGTCCATCTGTGGCGTCGTGATGATGCTCGTGTTCGCTGTTATTCATTTCCATGCTCCGGCCTTGCAACCTATACCCGGTAGGGGTATATAGGCCGCATGCGCAAGGACATCAAGGCATCTGTCGGAAAACGTCTCGGCCGGATCGAGGGCCAGGTTCGCGGCCTCTCGAAAATGGTAGAGGAAGACCGCTACTGCATCGACATCGTCACGCAGATCTCGGCGGTGCGCGCCGCGCTGCGCCGGGTCGAGGAGGAGATCCTGAAGGATCACGTCGCCCATTGCGTCGAGCACGCCATCGCCAGCGGCGACAAGGCCGATCAGCGCGAGAAGATCGCGGAGCTGATGGCGGTGATCGGACGGGCGGAGCGGTAGGCTCTCACCGTCATTGCGAGGAGCCCTTGCGACGAAGCAATCCAGACTGTTCGACGCGGTGACAGTCTGGATTGCTTCGCTGCGCTCGCAATGACGCGGAAAGAGAAACACCACATCTCCTCCACTGTCGTCCCGGCGAAGGCCCTAGGGCATGCACATATCTGGTGCGGCGGATTGAACTCGGATCGGCCTGGGAGGATTCCAGAATCAGAGTTCTGTGTGATTCGTATTGCGGCACTCCATGATTTGGACGGGGTGCCCGCGATGTTGTCACGGATTGACTGGACGCTGGGCCGGTTCGGGGATCGTCGTCTCGATAAAGGGGGGCGGCGTTCGTCGAACGCATGGTTGTGGGCAAAACTGTCTGCCTTCGGCAGCTCTCCAGGGGGAACCGCGCGCTGGAAGTGCGGTTCAACCGCTTTCTTGGCCATGACAAGGTGACGGTGGAGCGGATCATCGAAAGCTGGAGCGAAAGCACGGTCGCTGCGGTAGAGGGCCGCCACGTGCTGGCCATCCAGGACACCAGCGAGATCCACTTCAACACCACACCGCAACGCCGGCGCGGGCTCGGAGAAATCGGCAAAGGCAATAACCACGGCGTGCTGCTGCATCCGCTGCTGGCTGTGGATGCCGATGACGGCAACTGTCTTGGACTTTTGAGCGGGCAGATATGGACGCGCACAGGTCGCCGCACGACCTCGCACGACGATCGGGAGTTATCGGACAAGGAATCGCAGCGCTGGATATCCACTGCCATGGCGGCCAAGCCGCTCCTCACCAAGGCCACAGCGGTGACGGTGCTGGGTGACCGCGAGAGCGATATTTTTGCCCTTTATGCCAGCTCGGCCGAGCAACACTTCCACGTCATCGCGCGCAGCATGCATGATCGCAAGCTTGCCGACCGCAGCGGCTTGTATGAGGTCAGCGATGCCATGGCCGCGGTGGATCGGCGTGCGATCCAATTGCCTGCGCGCGCCGCGCGGCCCGCCCGCCTGGCTCACCTCGAACTTCGCTTTGGCGCAATCGAGCTCGCCCGCCCACAGAGTAAGTTCCTGCGCCATCTGCCGGAAAGCTTGCCATTGGCGGTGGTCGATGTGCGCGAGATCAATGCCGAAACCGGGGTAGAGCCGCTGCACTGGCGGCTTCTCACCTCTCACGAGGTTACCGGCATCGAGGACGCCTGGCGCATCGTCCAATGGTACAAGCAACGCTGGATCATCGAGCAGTTCTTCCGCATCCTGAAGACACAAGGCTTCAAGCTCGAAGACAGCCAGATCGGAACCGCCGATCGCCTTCTCAAGCTGGTCGCGATTGCCGCTAAGGCGGCCGTCATCACAATCCAACTTCTGCAGGCCCGCAATGGCAGTCGCCAACCCATTCTCGCTGCCTTCGACAACGGCCAAATTAACGTGCTCACCGCCCTCAACCGTCAACTCGAAGCCGGGAGCAAGCGATTAAAGAACCCACATCCGCCCGATAGCCTCGCTTGGGCCGCCTGGATCATTGGTCGCCTCGGCGGCTGGGACGGCTACCCATCGTCCAAGCCGCCGGGCCCGATCACCTTCAAGAACGGCCTCGAATACTTCCACGCCGTCGCAGCAGGATGGAGCCTCAGAGATATGTGCATGCCCTAGGGCGAAGGCCGGGACCCATAACCTCAGGGAGGGGTTTGGCGAAGACTTGTCATTCGGTACTCTCACCGCACGCAATCGATAGATCACGCGGTAATGGGTCCCGGCCTTCGCCGGGACGACAGTGGAGCTACGCCGCCCTCTCTCTTGCCCGGCCTCGCCGCCGCGGGCGGTACATCGCCAGCCTCTTCAGCAGCGGGACATGGCCGGCGATCTCGGCAGGTGGCTTGCTCACTTCCTCAGCCGAAATCTCAGCCGGCGTCTCTTGGTCAATCGCTTCAGGAACGAGCGGCGGCGCACGGAGCGTTTCTGGAAACACACCTGAATGTGCCCGCCACCTCCTCGAGCGGCTTCTGCTTGTCGGCCCAGTGCAAGGCCGTGTAGTCGAAGCCGTGCACGATGGTGGGTTTGACGACTTCGAAATAGGGCGAGATGTCGAAGTCGCGAGGCATGTAGAGCGAGGAATCGCGGATGTGCAGGATCTCGCGGCGAGCAGCGCGGCTGCCGGCCTTGGTGATCTTTGGCAGGATCGGGTAGCGCACGGCGTCGAACGCCTGCGCGATCAGCGCCGAGCAGATGATCTTGGTCGGATCGCCCGATCCCAGCGCGATCATGCGCCGCCGCCAGCGCTGTGGCACTGGCAGCGGGAACAGGAAGCGCATGAGGTCGACAAGATCTGGTATCGTAGCCGAAGCCGATGCGGTTGATCGCATAGCGGCAGACGGTGGTGCGGTCCTCATAGGACAGCCCGACCGGGCGGCAGACGCGAGTGTGATACGGAAATATTTCGACAAAGGCGCAGAGGTGACGCCCTCGCCGATATTGGCCTCGATCAGCACATGCGGTTCGCCGTCCGCCTCTTCCGCGCCCTCGATCGGACCGACATAGAGCGCAGCATGCGACCAGGTCGACTGCGTCAGGTATTTGATGATGCCGGAGATGCGGTTGTTGCCCTCGACCAGCAGCACGTCGCCGGGCTCGATGACGCCGCGCAGGTGCTCGGGGTCGCTCGGCGTGAACGGCTCGTAGCCCGGCACCTCCTTCGAGAGGTACGCGGCAATCAGCTTGCCGACTGAGTCCAGGACCGTCCCCATTTCGAACTCCCCCCCACGGCCTTTTCCGGCCGTCTTTTTCCCTTCTCTATCATGGTCGAAACGTGTTGCAATTCGGTTCATCACTCTGTGAGATCAAGCACGATTGAATTCACCATGATGGTTGCTGCGCAACATCAGATACGGCAAGGTTCGCGGGCTGTTCCCGTTCGCCGCAAGTCCCCGGAAACCATGACATGACAATCACGCGCCGCGGTTTCCTTTCGGCGTCGGCGGCCCTTGCCGCGATGCCGGTGCTGCGCGCAACCGCCGCGACCCCGCCGCGGGAGGCTGACATCGTCGTGATCGGCGCGGGGGTCGCGGGAATTGCCGCAGCGCGGCGCATCATGGCCGCCAACCGCAAGGTTGTGGTGCTGGAAGCGGCGGCCCAGATCGGCGGCCGTTGCATCACGGATAGCACGACTTTCGGCACGCCGTTCGACCGCGGCGCGCGCTGGATGCACAATCCCGAGACCAATCCGATGATCCGGCTGGCGCGCAGCGCCGGGCTCGACGTGCTGCCGGCCCCGTCAGGTCAGAAGATGCGCATCGGCCGCCGCAATGCGCGCGCCGGCGAGACCGAGGAGTTCCTGGCCGCGCTGGTCCGCGCCAACCGCGCCATCGACGACGCCGCGCGCGGCAAGCTGGATACTTCCTGCGCCTCCGCGCTGCCGAAGGATCTCGGCGACTGGGCCGGCGCGGCCGAGTTCATGCTTGGCGCGGGCTTTGCGGGCAAGGATCTGAAGGAGCTTTCGGCGATCGACAAGACCCGCGCGCAGGACCGCAATGGCGCGATCGCCTGCCGCCAGGGTCTGGGGACGCTGATCGCGAAACTCGGCGAGCAGGCGCCGGTGGCGCTGTCGACGCCGGCGAGCCGGATCGTCTGGAGCAATCGCGACGTCGGCGTGGAGACCCCGAGCGGCAAGATTGCCGCCCGCGCCGCCATCATCACGGTCTCGACCAACGTGCTGACCTCAGGCGCGATCAAGTTCGCGCCCGACATTCCGAAACGCACGTTAGACGCGGCATCGAAGCTCACCCTCGGCAGCTATGATCACATCGTGCTGCAACTGCCGGGCAATCCGCTCGGACTGTCGCGTGATGACATTCTCATCGAGCAGAGCAACTCGACGCGCACGGCCCGCATGTTCGCCAATATCGGCGGCTCCTCGCTGTGTTCGATCGACGTCGGCGGCTCGTTCGGCCGCGATCTCGCCGAGCAGGGCGAGAAGGCGATGACGGCTTTCGCGAAGGAGTGGATCACCAAACTGTTCGGCAGCGAGGCTGCGGCCGCCGTGCAGAAGACCAGCGCGACGCGCTGGAATGCCTCGCCCCATGTCATGGGCGCGATGTCGGCGGCCTCGCCCGGCGGCCAGCTCTCGCGAAAGGTTTTGGCAGAGCCGATCGGCAACATGTTCCTCGCCGGCGAAGCCACGCATGAGACGCTGTGGGGCACGGTCGACGGCGCCTGGGAAAGCGGCGAACGCGCCGCGGAGGCCGCGCTGCGCAAGATCGGCGCGCTCAAGGACGAGCCCGCGGACGTGCCGACGCAGTCGACGAAGAAGCGCAGGGCGAGGCCGCCGCGGAATTGATTCAGTCGTCGTCCTGGACAAGCGCAGCCCTTGGCAGCGCGTAGCGTTGTCCAGGGCGGAGCGCAGATCCAGGACCCATTACCCGAGGGAGGGGTTTTGGCGACGGCTAGTGGTCACCAACCCGGGCTAAAGATGCTGACCGGGGTAATGGGTCCTGGCTTTCGCCAGGACGACGCGAGGATGGTTCAGCGCAACACCCCATCCAGCGCCGGCAATCCCGCGATCACCGCCAGCGCAATCAGCGCGTAGCAGATGCCGCGAAACACCTTCTCGCTGGCGCGGCCGAACAGCGAGGCACCGAACGCGACGCCGAGCGCGTAAACCGGGCCGACGATCATCGAGAGCACGAGCGACTCGCGCGAGATCAGGCCCGTCGTCGCGTAACTGATCATCGAGAAGAAGTCCGACGCGCCGAAGAACAGCACGATGTTGGCGCGCGCGACGATCGGCGCGATCGGGCGCCCGAGCCAATAGCCGACGATCGGCGGGCCGCCGGTCTGCGCCAGCCCGCTACAGAAGCCGGATAGGCCGCCGATGCCGACCGAGACCCAGGCGTGGTCCTTGCCGCGATAGCGCCAGCCCGACAGCAGCAGGAGCAGCAGCGCGGCGACGAAGCAGGAGATGATCCAGCGCGTGGTGACGGGCTCGAGCACGCTGAGGAAATAGGTGCCAAGGGGCACGCCGATCAGCGCGCCCAGCACGATCACGGCAGTGGCCTTGCGGTCCGCCTTGCGCCAGGCATCGGGCAGGAGCGGCGCGGCCGCGACGAAATCGATCACGAGCAGCAAGGCGGCAACGAGCCGTGGCGCCGCGATGCTGCTTGCCAGCGGCATGAAGATCAGCGCCGCGCCGAAGCCGGAGAAGCCGCGGGCGGTGCCCGAAACGAAAGCGACGGCGCAGAGCGCCACCGCAATGGTGAGGCTGACGTCCTTGGGAAGAAAGTCGGTGAGACTCATCCCCGCAAGGTGCCACCGGTCTTCTTCGTCACCTCCGACACGACCTTCGCGGCCACAGCCTCAATCTCCTGATCGGTCAGCGTCTTCTCGCGCGGCTGAATGGTCACCGCGATCGCGATCGACTTCTTGCCGTCGTCGATGCCCTTGCCCTCGTAGACGTCGAAGACGTTGACGCCGGTGATCAGCTTCTTGTCGACGCCTTGCGCCGCGCGCACAATGTCGCCGGCCTTGACGGTGCGATCGACGATGAAGGCGAAGTCGCGCGAGACCGGCTGGAATGCCGACAGCTCGATCACAGGCTTGGCACGGGTCGGCTTCTTCTTCGCCTCGGGGATGCGGTCGAGAATCACCTCGAACACCATCAACGGGCCGTCGGCGCCGAGCGCCTCGAGCGCGCGCGGGTGCATCTCGCCGAAATGGCCAAGCACGTTCTGCGGGCCGATCTGGATGGTGCCCGAGCGTCCCGGATGCAGCCAGCCGGGACCACCGGCGACGATCTGAAGCGCCTGCATCGGCGCGCCGGCAGCGGCAAGCACCGCCAGCGCATCCGCCTTGGCATCGAACACATCAGCCTGCGCCGAACCGAACCAGTGCCGTCCCAGACCTTCCGAGGAGGCAAAGCCGCGGCGCACGCCGCTCGCCGCCATGAATTGATCCTGCGGGCGGTCGCCCCTGAACAGTTGCCCGACCTCGAACAGCGCGACATCGCCAAAGCCGCGATCAGCATTGGCTTGCGCCGCGGCGATCAGGCCCGCCAAAAGGGTCGGGCGCATGTCGGACAGGTCCGACGCGATCGGGTTGGCGACTTCGAGCTCGCGCTGACCGCCGCCGAACAATTTTGCCGCAGGTTTTGCGATGAACGACCAGGTTACCGACTCGACCATGCCGCGGCTTGCCAGCGCGCGCCGCGCGCGGCGGGTGCGGAGCTGAAGCGGTGTCAGCACCGGCTTGCGCGCGTCCTCGCCGCGCTCGAACGGCGTTTCCGGCACCTTGTCGACGCCGAAGATGCGGACGATCTCCTCGACGATATCGGCCTTGCCGTGCACGTCGGTGCGCCAGGAGGGAACTGCGACCTTCACCACCGGGCCCGGGCCCGCCATCATGAAACCGAGATGGGTCAGGATGCGCTTCATCTCTGCTTGCGGCACTTCGATGCCGGAGAGACGCTTGACCTCGGTGACCGGGAAATCGATTACGCGGTCGTCGCCGAAGGCTTTGCCGACCACCACGGTCTCCGACGGCGTGCCGCCGCACATCTCCATCACCAGCTTGGTCGCGAGCTCGAGCCCCGGCACCATGAAGGCCGGATCGACGCCGCGCTCGAAGCGGTAGCGCGCATCCGAATTGATGCCGAGCTTGCGGCCGGTCTGGGCGATGTCGATTTCGTTCCACAGCGCCGATTCGATCAGCACGTCGGTGGTGTTCTCGTCGCAGCCGGAAGCTTCGCCACCCATGATGCCGGCGAGCGATTCGACGCCGTGCTCGTCCGCGATCACGCAGATCGCGGGATCGAGATTGTAGGTGCGGCCGTCGAGCGCGAGCAGCGTCTCGCCCTCGCGGGCGCGGCGCACGACGAGGTTGCCCTTCACCTTCTTGGCGTCGAACACGTGCAGTGGCCGCGCTCGATCGAAGGTCATGAAATTGGTGATGTCGACCAGCGCGTTGATCGGGCGCAGCCCGATCGCGGTCAGCCGCTTCTGCAGCCATTCCGGCGACGGCCCGTTCTTGACGCCGCGCACGAGGCGCAGCGCGAAGCCCGGGCACAGCGTGGAATCCTCGACCGTGATGTTCACGGGGCAGGGGAATTCACCCTTGATCGGCTTGATCGTGGGGTCCTTGAACTTGCCCATGTCGGCGGCGGCAAGGTCGCGCGCGATGCCGTGCACGCCGGTGCAGTCCTGCCGGTTCGGCGTCAGATTGATCTCGACCACGGGATCGCCGAGCGCGGCCCATTCGGCGTAGCCGGCGCCGATCGGGGCGTCCGCTGGCAATTCCATGATGCCGTCATGGTCGTTGGAGATCTGCAGCTCGGCCGCTGAACACAGCATGCCGCGGCTCTCGACGCCGCGAATGGTGCCGACACCGAGCGTGATGTCCTTGCCGGGAATGTAGGTGCCGGGCGGCGAGAACACGCTGACGAGTCCGGCCCGCGCATTCGGCGCGCCGCACACGACCTGCACCGGCGCGCCGCCGTCACCGGTGTCGACCATGCAGACCCGCAGGCGATCCGCATTCGGATGCTGCTCGGCCGAGATCACCTTCGCAATGGTGAAGGGCTTGAGTGCCTTCGCCTTGTCCTCGATGTTCTCGACCTCGAGCCCGATCATGGTGAGCTTATCGGCGAGCTTGTCGAGCGGCTCGTCGGTCTCGAGATGATCCTTCAGCCAGGAGAGAGTGAATTTCACGAGCTCAGCCCTCCGGCAAGCGTTGGCACTTCGAGCGGCTTGAAGCCGTAATGGGATAGCCAGCGGACGTCGCTGTCGAACAGCTGGCGCAGATCGGCGATGCCGTATTTCAGCATGGCGATGCGGTCGATGCCCATGCCCCAGGCAAAGCCCTGGTACTCGTCCGGATCGATGCCGCAGGCGCGCAGCACGTTCGGATGCACCATGCCGCAGCCGAGAATCTCGAGCCAGTCCTCGCCCTCGCCGAAGCGGATCTCGCCCTTGTCGCGGCGGCACTGGATGTCGACTTCCAGCGACGGCTCGGTGAAGGGAAAGAACGACGGGCGGAAGCGCATGTTGATGTGGTCGACCTCGAAGAATGCCTTGCAGAACTCATGCAGGATCCATTTGAGGTGGCCGAGATGCGAGTGCTTGTCGATGACGAGGCCTTCGACCTGGTGGAATTGCGGCGTGTGGGTCGCGTCCGAATCGATGCGGTAGGTGCGGCCCGGGCAGATCACGCGGATCGGCGGCTTCTGGCTCAGCATGGTGCGTACCTGCACCGGCGAGGTGTGGGTCCGCAGCAGCATGCGCGAGCCATCTTCTTTCGGATGAAAGAAGAAGGTGTCGTGCATCTCGCGCGCGGGATGGCCTTCCGGGAAGTTCAGCTTGGTGAAGTTGTAGTCGTCGGTCTCGATGTCGGGACCTTCGGCGACCGAGAAGCCCATGTCGGCGAAGATCGTGGTCAGCTCGTCCCAAACCTGGCTCAGCGGATGGATGCGGCCGGCTTCAGCCGCCGCATCGCGCGGCGGCAGGGTCACGTCGATGGTCTCGGCAGCAAGCCGGGCATCGAGCGCCGCCGACTTCAAGACGTCGCGCCGCGACGCGAGCGCCTGGCTGAGCTCGTCCTTGGCCTGGTTGATCGCGGCGCCCTGCGTCTTGCGCTCGTCCGGCGACATCTTGCCGAGCGTGGCGAGCAGCGCTGAGATCGAGCCCTTTTTGCCGAGGGCTGCGACGCGCACGGCCTCTAACGCCGCCTCGTCGGTGGCGGCGGCGATGTCGGCGGTGATCTGGGCTTGGAGCTGAGCAAGATCGGTCATGGCAATCCCTTTTGGCCAGGATGCTGAGCCGATGATCCTAGCCCGTCACACCCGGCACTCTGCCGGGCATCCACGTCGGAGAAGAGTGTTGGCGCGACAGGTGACGGCCAGGGCAATAAAGCGCGAGACGCGCCCCTACCCGGGCTATCACAAGCTGAATGCTGCGCAGAGCACAGTGGAAGACGGCTTACGCCGCCAGCGCAGCTTTGGCCTTCTCGGCAATCGCCTGGAACGCGGCGGGCTCGCGGATCGCGAGATCCGACAGCACCTTGCGGTCCACGGTGATGCCCGACTTGGCAAGGCCGTCGATAAATCGGCTGTAGGTCAGGCCGAACGGACGCACCGCGGCGTTGAGACGCTGGATCCACAGCGCGCGGAAGGTGCGCTTGCGACGCTTGCGGTCGCGGAAGGCGTACTGCGCGGCCTTCTCCACGGCCGGCTTGGCGGCGCGGATGGTGTTCTTGCGGCGGCCGTAGAAACCCTTGGCGGCCTTGTAGACTTTCTTGTGCTTGGCGTGGGCGGTCACACCGCGTTTGACGCGAGACATGACAGAAATCCTTCAGAGATGACTTTGTTTTCGGATCGCCGCGCGTAAGCGGGGCGAGGTGGCAGTGATCGTGGACGCGATCAGGCGTTCGGCAAGAAGTACTTCTTGACGTTGTCGCCGTCGGTCTTGAACAGCACGCGGGTGCCGCGGAGCTGACGGATCTGCTTCTTCGTCCGCTTGATCATGCCGTGACGCTTGCCGCGCTGGGCGTGCATCACTTTGCCGGTGGCAGTCACCTTGAAGCGCTTTTTAGCGCCCGATTTGGTCTTCAGCTTGGGCATTTGGCTCTCCTATGGCCACAACAGAAATCCGCCCGTGAAGGCGGCTGGCCGTCTAAAATGCTCGTTAGAGCGTTGATTGTGCTCAGGTTTTGCGAACAAGCGCGAAACCCGCACGGTACACCGCCACGGCAGCCCTTAATCAGCCGGGCGATGAAGGCTGGGCTTATGACAGAGCGGGAGCCAAATGGCAACGATGAACCGCCGGAACCTGCCCGCCGACTATTTGAAGTTGCCACCCCCAATATCCACGCCTTCATGTCCGGAGCAGGACCAAAATGGCCCATTTCCCGCAATCGATTTCCACCTTTGCCCGCCCGCGCCGCCTGGCGCTGCTCGCCGTACTTGCCGCCGCCATGGTGCCGTCGACTGCCGATGCCCGCGCCGGTGGCTATGACGGCATCTGGAACGTCACCTTCGCCACCACGAGGGGCAATTGCAGCTCCGGCTACAGCGTTCCCTTCACCGTCACCGGCAGCCGGGTATCGTCTGCCGGCGGAGGCCGGGTGTCCGGCAAGGTCAATCGCGGGGGCACTGTGGCGGTCCAGGTCTCGGTCGGCGCCTCCCACGCCAACGGCGGCGGCCGGCTCGCCGGCATCAACGGCGCCGGTTCGTGGAGAGGCATCATCTCCGGCGACCAGTGCAGCGGCACGTGGCAGGCGACAAGGACCTGAAACACAAACGGCCCGCCGGAGATCCGGACGGGCCGTTGAACTCTCAGTCCTAACAAGCCGGCGTTAGCGCGGCGCCAGCACCATGACGACCTGGCGGCCTTCGAACCTTGCGTCCTGCTCGACCTTGGCGAGCTCGGCGACGTCGGTCTTGATCTTGTCCAGAAGCTTGGTGCCGATCTCCTGGTGCGCCATTTCGCGACCACGATAGCGCAGCGTGATCTTGACCTTGTCGCCCTCTTCGAAGAACCGCTGCATCGCGCGCATCTTCACGTCGTAATCGTGATCGTCGATCATCGGGCGGAGCTTGATCTCCTTGATCTCGACGGTCTTCTGCCGCTTGCGGGCTTCGGCGGCTTTCTTCTGCGCGGAATACTTGTACTTCCCGTAGTCCATGATCTTGCAGACGGGAGGGCTGGTATTCGGCGAAATCTCGACCAGATCCATGCCCGCGTCCTGGGCCATCCGGATGGCGACGACGGTCTCGACCGTGCCCTTGTTCTCACCGGTCTGATCGATCAGCTGGATCTGCGCATTGCGGATATCATCATTGATGCGGGGCCCGTCTTTGCTGGCAGCGGGCGGAGCTTTATTAGGACGGCGAATGGGTGGTTCTCCAAAGTTGTGAAGGAAGCGGCCATTTTGAAGGAAGATGCGTTTGCCGGCAAGCAAGTCGCTCGTGCGAGACGCGAAAAACCCTCAAATGCGAGGCATTTTGGTCACGCCCGTTGGCACGCAGACGACATAGACACCTTGCTTCTGTTCCGCAAGCGTCCCAAAGGGCCAATGCCGACACCGAATTGAGCTGCGAGGCGCGACCAAACAGCTCAAACCACACAGCCAGAGTAAACGTTCCATGACCGATGCAATTCCCGATACCGTGCTCGACTTCATTGATGTCGGCGAGGGCCCGTCCGCGCGCAGGATCGCGGTGCGCCGCCGTGGCGGAACGGGCCCCGGGCTGGTCTGGCTCGGCGGATTCAAATCGGACATGCAGGGCGGCAAAGCACTGGCGCTGGACGCCTGGGCCAGAGAGCACGGCCGCGCCGTGGTCCGGTTCGACTATTCCGGTCACGGCGAATCCGGCGGCGAGTTCGCCGATGGAACTATCGGGCGCTGGCTGGAGGAGAGCGTCGCGGTGTTCGAGCGCTTCTGCGACGGTCCGCAAATCCTGATCGGCTCCTCCATGGGCGGCTGGATGGCGCTGCTGCTCGCGCGCGAGATCAAGAAGCGCCAAGAGCAACAGCAAGCCAAGGCCTCGCTGGCCGGTCTCGTCCTGATCGCGCCGGCGCCCGACTTCACCGAGGCGCTGATGTGGAAGAATTTCTCGCCCGCGGTGAAGAAGGAGATCGAGACCAAAGGCGTCTGGATGCGGCCGTCGGACTATGGCGACGGCTCGCCCTATCCGATCACGCGAAACCTGATCGAGGAGGGACGCAATCACCTCGTGCTCGGCAGCGCCATCGATCTCGGCTGCCCCGTCCGCATCCTGCAAGGGGCGAAGATCCCGACGTGCCGTGGCAGCACGCCTTCGCGCTGACGCATCGTCTGCCGGCCGACGACGTCGTGCTGACCATGATCCAGGATGGCGATCACCGCCTCTCCCGCCCGCAGGACATCGCGCGCATTCTTGCCGCGGTCGCGGAGATCGAGTGAAGTGTCTCTCTTCCTTCTCCCCTTGCGGGAGAAGGTGGCGCGAAGCGCCGGATGAGGGGTTGTTTCCGCGAACTCGAATAGACGTGTTCGCCGAGACAGACCCCTCACCCAAGCGAATGCGTATCAACGAGCGGAGCTGCCCTCTCCCGCAAGGGGAGAGGGCACAATAAGAAGCAGCGGGAGGCAACACAATGACCACCACCACCGCCATGCTGCGCGCCTTCTGCGATGCGGTCGAGCAGCGCAACGGCAAGGCTTTCGCCGAACTGTTCACCGAGGACAGCATTTACCACGACGTGTTCTACGGTGCGTTCGCTGGTCGCGCCAAGATCGCCGAAATGATCGACGACTGGTTCTATCGCGCGGCGACCGATTTCCGCTGGGACATGCACGATCCCGTCACCGACGGCACCACGCTCTATGCGCGCTACACGTTCAGCTATCGCTCGACCCTGGCGGAAGCGAACGGCGCGCGGGCGATGTTCGAGGGCGTGGCGATCATGACGCTGACGGGCGGCAAGATCGCCAGCTATCACGAGGTCGCCAACACCGCGCCTGCGTTTGTCGACCTGAAATTTGCGCCGGAACGGATTGTGAAGATCGTCGCCAAGCAGGGCGCCGAGCTGAAGGCGCGACCGGAGATGCAGCGGCATCTTAGTTGAGCGCCGCTCTCTCCCACTTCGTCATTCCGGCGCGCGCTCCTACCGCTTCGACGGATTCACCATCGGCTTGCGCTGCGCCAGCGCGGCGACCGTGGCGGTGCCGATCGGGCCCTCTACGTCATAGAGCCAGCATTCGCCGATCGCCACGCCGTCGGTGGCGTGATGGTTCACCACCTCGAAGCCGATCCAGTTCGTGACCGGCAGGCGGTGCAGATAGATCGTGACGTCGCTGTTGATGTAGCCGAGCCCCTTGTCGCCGGCGTTGGCAAAGGGGCTGGCGAAGTCGGCACCAACAGCGACATGGACGAACGGCGTCATCGGCACGCCCGCAACGAGCTCGCGCACCTCGCTCATCCAGAGCCGGCGCGGACCAAGCGAGCCCATATGGCCGACGATCGGCCGCGTCGTCCATTTACCGTTCATGCCGAGCCTGGGATCGGTCGGCTTGGGAATGTCGGCCGGCTTCGGCACATCCCAGTTCGGCGGCGACCAGACGTTGCCTTCCGGATTCTGCGTTCGCCGCAACAGCTGGCACGAGGCGCGCGCCATGCTGACGCCGCCGGAGACGAACTCCGCCTCCACCACGCGGATGCGCAAGCCGTCGCGCACCAGCCGCGTCGTCACTTCGATCGGCCTGTCGATGGTCGGCAGCCGAAACATGTCGACGGTGAGCCGCGCCGGCACGAATTCGGGGCCGGAATAGCGCTCCTCGATGGCGAAACCGAGCAGGCCGATGATGACGCGCCCGTGCAGCGATTTCGGATCCCACGGGCCGTTGGCGACTTCCGTCGGATGGAATGTGTCGCCGTCGCGGGTGAAGAAAGGCATGTTTGTCATGACGCGCGACTGTGCGGGAACAGGTGAGGAAATCAAGAGTGGGTGTCGCATGAGGGTCGGGTGCGCACCGCTCAAGCCACAACAACCGCTGTCATCGCCCGACTTGATCGGGCGATCCAGTACTCCGAGACGGCAGTGATTGAGTCGAGAAGCCGCGGCGTACTTCATGCCCCGGTCAAGCCGGGGCATGACACCGAGAGTTAGGAGGCGGCGCGCCACTCCTCACGCACGCTATCGTCGGACTCTCCGCTCAACGCAGCGCTCTTCATCGCCGCAAGCTCCTCCTTCGACATCAACTGCGCTAGCGCCCACACCGCAGCTCCGCGCACCAGCGGGCTCGCATCCTGCAGCAATCGCCGCGCCTCCGCAGCCAGCACCACCTCCCCGGAGTTGCCAATCGCGATCAGCACGTTCCGCACAAAACGATCGCGGCCGATGCGTTTGATCGGCGACTTCGTGAACAGCGCACGAAACGCCGCGTCGTCGAGCCGTGCCAGCTCAGCGAGACCGGGTGCGCGTAATTCGTCGCGCGCGGCGAGCTTGGTCTCGCGCCCCTCCTGCGCGAACTTGTTCCAGGGGCAGGCGGCGAGGCAATCGTCGCAGCCATAGATGCGATTGCCGATGGCTTTGCGAAATTCGTGCGGGATCGGTCCCTTGTTCTCAATGGTGAGATATGAGATGCAGCGCCGCGCATCGAGCTTATAGGGCGCGGGGAACGCCGCGGTAGGGCAGATGTCGAGACAGGCGCGGCACGAGCCGCAATGGTCGATCTCCGCATCGTCGCGCGGCAGCTCCAGCGTGGTGTAGATCGCGCCGAGGAACAGCCAGGAGCCGAACTCGCGCGAGACGAGATTGGTGTGCTTGCCCTGCCAGCCCAGATGCGCGGCTTGCGCCAAGGGTTTCTCCATCACCGCCGCAGTGTCGACGAACACCTTCACGTCGGACGGCGCGGTCGCGACCAGCCAGCGCGCCAGCGCCTTCAGCCGTTTCTTGATCAGGTCGTGATAGTCATCGCCCTGCGCATAGACCGAGATTGCCGCGCGCGTGCTCTGCTTGAGGATCGCAAGCGGATCCTGGTCGGGGCCGTAATTGACGCCGAGCATGATCACCGAGCGCACGTCCTGCCACAGCCCGCGCGGATCGACGCGGCGTTCAGGGCTTGCGGCAAGCCAGTCCATGTCGCCATGGCCGCCCGAGGCGATGAATTCGAGGAAATATTTTCCAGCGCTCTCGATCGTGCCCGGTGCGGTGATGCCGATGCAGTCGAAGCCGAGCGCGCGGGCTTCGCGCGTAAGCGCCGTCTTCAGTTCAGCCGGATCGGAGCTCAGAAATCCAGGTCCACGTAAGTCCGCGACGCCGGCACGCCGGCCAGCCATTCGCTGAGCAGCGGACGGAACGACGGGCGGGATTTCACCCGCGCGTACCACGCCTTTGCTGCGTCGTCCTCGCTCCATGGCACGTCGCCCAGATAGTCGATCGCCGAGAGATGCGCCGCGGCGGCGAGATCCGCGTAGGTGAGCCGGTCGCCCGCGAGGAAGTTACGCGTCTGCGCCAGCCAGCCGATATAGGCCAGATGATAGCGCACGTTGGCCTTGGCGGCGCGCATCACGTCGGCCGAAGGCGGGCCGCCGCCGTCCTCCTCGCTCATGAACCGCTTGTAGATGCGCTCGGTGACGAGAGGGTGCGAGACCTCCTCGAAGAATTTTTCGTTGAACCAGGCCATCAGCCGGCGCACCTCGACCCGCTCGCCGATCGTTTGCGGCATCAGGCGCTTGGGTCCCATCTCGGCGCCATGGGCCTCGTCGACATATTCGGCGATGATCGCCGCGCCCGGTATGGGCGGCTGCTCGTCGTCCACCAGAACCGGCGTCGTTCCCGCCGCATTGAGCAGCAGAAACGCCTCGCGTCGTTCCCAGCTGCGCTCTTCGACCAGCTTCAGGTCGAGCCCGTATTCGCCCGCGATCAGGCGGATGAAGCGCGAATGCGGGCAGAACGGATGATGAAACAGCGTAAACATGAAGCCTTTGACTATTTGATGGTGCTTAAGAATCCATCAATGTTTGTGCGGCGCCACACTAGTTCCTCAAAACCGCGAAGCAAGGGCGTGATGTCGCATTTTGCGATTGCGGCATGGGGGCGAATAGGCGAGAAGAGCCCCGCTTTTCCAGCCGAAATGGACCGTAAATATGTCAGATGCAATACGGGCAGTGATCCTCGGCATCATCGAGGGTGTGACCGAGTTCCTTCCCGTGTCCTCGACCGGCCACCTCTTGCTTGCCGAGCGCTTCTTCCACCTCGGCGAAGGAGCCTTCTGGGATTCGTTTACGGTTCTGATCCAGCTGGGTGCGATCCTCGCGATCGTCGGGCTCTACTTCAAGAAGCTCTGGGACGTCGCGATTGGCCTGTTCACGGGCGATGCCTATGCGCGCCGCTTCGTGATCGGCGTGCTGGTGGCGTTCCTGCCGGCCGTGATCGTCGGCCTCGTCGCCGGCAAGTACATCAAGCTCATGCTGTTCAATCCGTGGGTCGTGTGCTTCACGCTGATCGTCGGCGGCGCCATCCTGCTCTGGGTCGACAGGCTCGAGCTCAAGCCGCGCGAGTATGATGCCACCAAGTTTCCGCTGTTGATGTATCTCTATATCGGCATCGCGCAGTGCGTGGCGATGATCCCGGGCGTGTCGCGCTCCGGCGCCAGCATTGTGGCCGCCATGCTGCTCGGGGCGGACAAGCGCGCGGCGGCGGAGTTCTCGTTCTTCCTCGCCATCCCCACCATGATCGGCGCGTTCGCCTACGATTTCTACAAGAACCGCTCCGAGATGACGATGGACCACATGAACATCGTCGCGATCGGCTTCGTGGTGTCGTTCATCACCGCGATCATCGTGGTCAAGACGTTTTTGACCTACGTCACTCGGCACGGTTTCATGCTGTTCGCCTGGTGGCGCGTCATCGTCGGCACGCTCGGCCTGATCGCGCTGGCGCTGGGGCACTAAAGCGCCTGGCTGTAGCCCGGACGGAGCGCAAGCGTAATCCGGGGCGGGCGTCGCTTGCTGCACGATCCCGGATTGCGCCATCGGGCGGCGCTTCGCGCCGATCCGCCAGCTCCATCCGGGCTACGCCCCGAACACGCTTTCAACGCAAAATAAGCTTTTGATCGGTAGTCAGTTTCCAGCGCCGGGCGAAGCCCGGCACAGGAGCTGAACCATGACCCTCGTCAGCGGCTGGGGGCGTTTCCCGGTCGTCGATAGCGATGTGCTGCGGCCGCGCTCGTTCGCGGCGGTCGGCGAGGCCGTCTCGGCCGGCACCGTCGCGCGCGGCAATGGCCGCGCCTACGGCGATGCCGCGATCGGCGCCGCCAGGACCGTCGCGATGACGGGGTTCGACCGGGTCAGGTGGTTCGACCCGGCGACCGGACGCATCCGCCTCGAGGCCGGCGTGCTGCTGTCGGACCTGATCGAGACATTCGGCCCGCGCGGCTTCCTGCCCTTCGTCGTTCCCGGCACGCGCTTCGTGTCAATCGGCGGCGCGATTGCGGCCGACGTGCATGGCAAGAACCATCATTGCGAGGGCGGCTTCGGCCGCTATGTCGAGAGCATTCTGCTGCGAACCGGACAGGGCGAGGTGATGGAAGCCTCGCGCGAGCAGAACTCCGATGCGTTCTTTGCGACCGTCGGCGGCATGGGCCTGACCGGAATCATCCTCGAGGCGACGATGCGATTGCGGCCGGCCGAAACGGGATGGATCCGCGAGCGGGTGATCTCCGCATCCGACCTCGACGCGGCGATACGCGCGCTCGATGCGGGCGATTCCGCGACCTATTCGGTGGCCTGGATCGATTGTGTCGCGCGTGGCAAGGATCTCGGCCGCGCGCTGGTTTATCTCGGCGAGCACGCCGGCAAAGACGAGCTCGCCGCTAGCGCCGCTGCATTTCCCGTCGGCAAAGATCCCGGCCTCCGTGTGCCCGTCGATCTGCCCTCGATGACGCTGAACCGCATCAGCATCCGCGCCTTCAATGAGCTGTACTACCGCATGGGCGCGCGGCGCGCCCGCGGCAGCCAATTGGTCTCGCTCTATCCGTATTTCTTTCCGCTCGACAGCCTCAAAGACTGGAATCGCATCTATGGCAAGCGCGGCTTCCTCCAGCATCAATGCGTGATCCCGGAGCAGGGCGCGCGCGCCGTACTCGGCGACATCCTCGAGCGCGTCGCAAGGCGTGGTGATGCCTCCTTCCTCGCTGTGCTCAAGAAGCTCGGCCAGGGCGACGGCATCCTGTCGTTTCCGCTGCCCGGCTACACGCTGGCGCTGGATTTCCCGCTGAGGGGCGACATCCTGAATTTCCTCGACGAGATCGATCGCCTGGTCGTCGCTGCCGGCGGCCGGCTGTATCTCGCCAAGGATGCGCGCCAGTCGCGCGCGACGTTAGCCGCCGGCTATCCGGCCTTGCAGCGCTTCAATGCGATCCGCAAATCGCTCGATCCCGCCGGGACCATCCGCTCGAAACTTTCACAACGCCTGTTTGATGAGGTCTAGGCCGTGACGTCACGCAAGTCAGTATTGGTGCTGGGTGGCTCCTCCGATATCGGCCGCGCCGCCGCGCGCGCCTTTGCCAAAGCGGGATACGATGTCGCCCTCGCAGGCCGCGACGTCGCCGTGCTGGAGCCTGATGCCGCCGATCTGCGCGCGCGCTACACCATCGAGGTCGGACTCCATAAATTCGATGTGCTCGACACTGCGTCGTTCGAGAGCTTTGTCGGCGGCCTGCCGGCGTTGCCTGACGTCGTTGTCTCGATCGTCGGCCTGCTCGGTGTGCAGGAGAAGGCCGAGAGCGATCTCGCCCACGCCACCACGATCATGCGCTCCAACTACGAAGGCCCGTCGCTGATCCTCGGCCTGTTCGCCGAAAAGTTTTTAGGCCGCGGCAATGGCACGGTCGTCGGCGTGTCGTCCGTTGCCGGCGATCGCGGCCGCGCCTCGAACTATGTCTATGGTTCGGCCAAGGCCGGCTTCTCCGCTTTCCTGTCGGGCCTGCGCGCCCGCGCCAGCCGCGGTGGCGTGCATGTCGTCACCGTAAAACCCGGCTTCGTCCGCACCAAGATGACGGAAGGCATGAAGCTGATCGGCCCGCTCACGGTCGAAGCGCCGGTGGTCGGCGATGCGATCCTTCAGGCCGTCGAGAGCAAAACCGACGTCGTCTATGTCAGCGGCAAATGGCGCCTGGTGATGCTGATCATCAAGACGCTGCCGGAAGCGGTGTTCAAGAAGCTGAATTTTTGAGCTCGAAGGGCTCGCACTGCGGCCGCGGTCTGCTCCCTCGCCCCGTTCTTACGGGGAGAGGGTTGGGGTGAGGGGCCCCTCTCCGCACGCGAGATCGCCGAGAGACCTGTACCCCCCTCACCCGAATCGCTTCGGACGATGCTTCGCATCGCCGAGCGCGATCCGACCTCTCCCCGCAAGCGGGGCGAGGTGAAAAAGGAAACCTCACGCGCTCTTGCGCTGGAACTGGCCCGCCGCGCGGAAACGCCAGAGATATTGCGGGGCAATGGTCTCGAGCGAATCGGGGGTGATGCCGAGCCCTTCCAGCGTCAGCCCCGCCGCCTTCGCCGCATCCGACACGACATTGTCGAGCTCGAGCATCGTGACCTGGTCCGGCGTCAGCCTCAGCGCGCCCGGCGCAAATTGCAGGAAGTTGGCCTTGAAGCGGGCGAGCCCGAACGGCAGCGGGATCAGCATCCGCTCGCGATTGGTGATTGCGAGGATGGCCTCGATGATCGCGCGCATGGTCAGCACATCCGGCCCGCCGAGCTCGTAGGTCGCGCCCGGCTTGGTCTTGCCGTCGACGGCATCGGCGATCGCGGTGGCGACGTCGGCGACATAGACCGGCTGTACCTTGGTCTCGCCGCCGATCAGCGGCAGCACCGGCGAAATCCGGGCCAGCGCGGCAAAGCGGTTGGTGAACTGGTCCTCGGGCCCGAACATCAGAGAGGGACGGAAGATCGTCGCCGACGGCACGGCTGCCCTTACCGCCTCCTCCCCGGCCGCCTTGGCCTTGGCATAGCGCGAGGGCGATTTGGCGTCGGCGCCGATGGCGGAGACATGCACCAGGCTGGCGCCGGCGGCGGCCGCCGCCTTGGCGACGGTTTCGGCACCCTTGGCCTGGACGGCGTCAAAGGTCTGCTGGCCGCCCTCGGTGAGGACCCCCACGAGGTTGATCACGACATGCGAATCACGCAGCGCCGCCTCGACCGAGGCCGGATAGCGCAGGTTCGCCTGCACGGTGTGGACCTGCCCAACCTTGCCGGAGGGCTGGAGGTATCCGGCCAGTTCCGGCCGCCGCACCGCCACCCGGATCCGGTAATCGCGCTTGCACAGGGCGCGGACGACATTCCGGCCCAAAAACCCCGATCCGCCGAAAATCGTGACGAGCGTGTCCAGATTCGATGCCATGGGGGTCGGTTCCTGCAGGTGGGGTAACGTGTTGTCAGGCTTGTATCGGGCCGGTTTGCGATGCGCAATCGGCATCCCGAAGCAGCCTTCAAGCATGAATTGACAACGGCGTCACCGAACCGTAGTAACCGCCTCCGTGCCCCAAACGGCATGCCCAGGTGGTGGAATTGGTAGACGCGCTGGCTTCAGGTGCCAGTGGCTTAACGGCCGTGAAGGTTCGAGTCCTTTCCTGGGCACCATCCCCAACCCAAGTGGTTGAAATCGCTCATTTGCAGGGAAATTGAGCCGCTGACCGGTACCCGTCACCGGGGACACAGCGTTTATGGACTCTAGGAGTCCCGGATCTCCAATTTCATCATCATTGCCTTTCGGAAACCGGGGAGTTCGGCAATTCCGGACATGAGCGGGGCGGATCGATCGAGAGCGAGGTCGCGGGCGGTGCTCAGATTGTTGTCTTGGCGTCGAGGCGATGGCGTGGGCGGGCGCGGAGTCGGCCCTTCATCTTGACGCCATCCCGCATATTGAGACCGAGAAGAACGATGTTGGTCGCGCCGGCAAGCAGCTCTAGCGCCTGAACCGCGTAGAATGTCGAGTCGAACTCGGCGGCCTTCGCCTTGGAGGCGAGAAACAAGGCGGCGGGAATCAGAAGCAGGACGCCGTTGCCGGCGATGAACGGCATCCGTTTGATCTTCGCACCGATCAGGCCCGCACGCCGCTCCTTGGCGAGGAAGAACCCCGAGCCTCCCGTCACCGCCAGCGCCGGAACCAACAACAGGAAGCCCCAGGGGATGGCCGTTTTGACCATGGTCACGCTCGCGTGTGATGCAAGCATCTCCGTGAGAGCCGTGGAAAGCCAGAAGGTCGCAACAGTCGTCAGTGCGACCGCGCCCGCGATCGGGTGGATGATCTTGGTCATCGGATCCTGCCGTTTTCGAAGCGAGCTACGCGACGCAGATGCCGGGCACGGCGAACCTTCTGGAACAGGTGCGGAGAGGCGACGGCGGACGAGGGATAGGCTGAGATCTTCGATCTGAACTCAGGGTGCGTGAACGCAGCCCGGAAGTGGGCGGTCGATTCCCAGACGGCATAGTTCAGATAGGTCGGGCTGTCGCCGATCGCGCGGTGAAGCTGGGTGGAGATGAAGCCCGGCTGCCGCTTCATGAAGGCGGCATCGTCCTGCCAGACCTGGAGGAAGCTCTGCTCGTCGGCCTTGTCGAGTGTGAAGACATTCACCAGCACGACAGGGCTGGTATCGATGCCGAGCTGACGATCGATCGGAAAGGCGGGGTCCAGTGGGCGTAGGTGCGACATGAAGCCTCCGTGAGGTTGGTTGCATGATGCCATTATGGTACGATGCTATATACCAACTTGACATTATAATGTCAATAAAGACTTATGGTGACATATGTTGAAATCCGAACGCACGTCAGCCGGCGATGCTCTGACCAACCTCATGCTCGACTTGTTCCGGCTGAACAGCCTGCTCTTGACCGCAGGCGACCGGTTGGTGGCCGGCCTCGGGCTCACCAGCGCCCGCTGGCAAATCCTCGGCGCCATCGTGCACGCAGAGCGCCCCCAGCCAGTCGCATGGCTTGCCCGCGATCTGGGTGCCAATCGGCAGAACGTGCAGCGGATCGTCAACGACCTTCTCGCGGAAGGGATTGTGGCGTTCGAGGCCAACCCGCATCACCGGCGAGCGCAACTTGTCGTCCTGACCGATAAGGGACGGCGCACTTTCGACGCTGCCATGGCTTTGCAGGCGCCATGGGCCAACAGCCTTTCGGAAGGGCTCGCAATCAAGGACCTGCAAGCCGTTCACCGTGTCGTCACGGCGCTACGGAAGAAACTGGAGAGCAACGATGAGCCTGAAGAGCGAGCCTGACGAATCAGCCCGCCCGCCCTCACACCACCCGCTTCCCCGCCCGCTCCGCCACCGCCTTCTGTACAAAATACATCGCGACCAGCGAGACGATCGAGGTCGCGACGACGATGTAGCCTAGGCGATCGAAATGGATCAGCGAGCCGTCCGCCTGCTGCGCGATGATGCCTGCGGCGAGCATCGAGCCGAGCCCGCCGGAGAGCTGCTGCAGCGAGGCGCTGACCGCGCTGAACGAGCCGCGCTGGCTCGCGTCGGGGATCGCCGACATCAAGGCCTGCGACGGGATCATGCGCGAGAAGATGCCGACGAACAGCAAGACGTTGACAAGGATCGCGGTCGCCAGCGAGACGTGACCGAGATGGGTGTAGATCAGCACCATGATCACCGAAACCACACTGCCGAACACGAAGGTCGGATATTTGCCGAACGCGTCGCTCGCCCTGCCGACCAGCGGCCCGGTGACGATGCTGAACAGGCCGGAGACGAGATAGATCGTCGGCAGATGCGTAATGTCGATGCCGAGATTGTGCACGGTGAAGGCGCTGGAGAACGGCATCAGCATGTAGCCGCCGGTCGCCAGCAGCGTCGTGACGGCGAAGGCCAGCGTATAGCGCGTCTGTCCGATCGTCGCGATCAGATGGCGGAACGGGTTTCTGTCCTGCTTCAATTTCAGGTGCGCATCGACCGGCTCCATGACCAGGGCGATGATCGCGATCGCGGCGATCGACACCACGACGATTGCGGCGAAGCAGGCATGCCAGTTCCAGTGATTGGCGAGAAACAGCCCGGCGGGAATGCCGAGTACCTGGCTCGCGGCAAACGCGGTCTGGATGAAGCCCATCACGCGGCCGCGCAGGTGCAGCGGAAACAGGTCGGTGACGATGGCGAGCACGACCGCGCCGATCACGCCGCCGAACAATCCGGTCACGATCCTGCCGAGCAGCAGCACATGGTAGTTCTGCGCGGCGGCGCAGAGCATGGTTCCGAGCGTGAAGCCGACATAGAAGAACAAGAGCAGGCGCTTGCGATCGAAGCGATCGGCAAAGCCCGCGGCGAGGATGCCCGAGATCCCCGCGCTGAACGCGTAGGCCGACACCGCGACACCGAACTGCCCGGCCGTGATGTTGAGCGAGGGCATCAGGATGGCGCCGAGCGGCGACATGATGATGAAATCGAGGATGATCGTGAATTGCGTGAACGCGAGCAACGCGATGAGGAGCGCCTGATAGCGCGAAAAGCCGCGTTGGCGTTCCCTTGGGTCGTCGACGGGCGCGGCGAGCGTCTGTTCGGTCATGGTACCTGATTCAGGGTGAGGGCGACGGGGGCGCGAGAAACTGGCAGATAGGGTGGACGGGGACGATGTCCACGGGGCGCAAGGCAAAAGCTCTGCCGGAACAGGACGCGCGCGTGGGTTGTGGGATTTGGGCAACAGGGCCTTCGGCGGGAGACCGTCCGCCCCCTCCTACGCGGAATTAAGCCGCCCTTAGCGAATGCCCCTTAGGCTCGCGGCCGTCCATTTCCCCTGCTCCCCGGCCTCCCCAGCCTTTGGGCCGGTCATTTGGCGGCAAGTAAGAGCATTTTTGGATGGAGCAGCCTGCCCGGCAGCATGATTCTGGCGCCCCGGCACCGTCGGCGACTGCGGCGGCTGGGCGGACGCTTGTCGTCGATCTGGAAGGCGCGCTGCTGCGTTCCGAGCTGCTGATGGAAGCGCTGTTCAGCGCGCCCGGCCGCATGCTGGCCCGCTTCGGCGCTGGCGGACGGACGGGCATGGCGGCGCTCACGGATATCCTGGCGCGGGCCGAGATCGACTATGCCCATCTGCCCTATGATTCCGATGTGCTGAACCGGGCGCTGGCGGCGCGGGCGCGGGGCGCGAAGATCTATCTCGTCGCCGGACGTTTCGCCGATCATGCGGCGGGCATTGCCGCGCATCTTGGTTTTGACGGCGTCGTGACGCCGGCCGATCTTGCTGCAGGCAACACGCTGCCGTTCGATCGCGGCGCGATCGAGCGCATCGACGACCGAGGCGGAAGTCGCGTCGGCCTAAAAACCTGGGCCAAGGCGCTGCGCCTCTATCAATACGCCAAGAACACGCTGGTGTTCGTGCCGGCGCTCACCGCGCATCAGATGAATCTTTCGACGCTCGGCCATGCGCTGCTGGCGTTCATGGCGTTCTCGGCCTGCGCGTCGGGCGCCTATCTGATGAACGATCTCTTGGATCTCGCGGCCGACCGGCAGCATCCGACCAAGCGCCATCGCGCGCTCGCGGCCGGCGATTTGCCGATCTCCTCCGCGCTATCAGCGATTCCTGCGCTGTGGCTGTTCGCGCTCGTCGCCGGCCTCTGCATCTCGCCCCTCTTCCTCGGCGTGCTCGGCGCCTACCTCGTCACCACGATCGCCTATTCGCTCGCGCTCAAGCGCAAGATGCTGGTCGACGTGGTGACGCTGTCGGGCCTCTACAGCTTGCGCATCATCGCCGGCGCCGTCGGCGTCGGCGTGGTGCTGTCGGAATGGCTGTTGATCTTCTCGCTGTTCGTGTTCACCTCGCTCGCCTTGATCAAGCGCTTCAGCGAGCTCAGCATGCGCGAGAGCGCGGGCCTCGCCGATCCCTCCAACCGCGACTACAGGATCACCGATCTGCATGTCATCGCCGCGATGGCGGCGGCGAGCGCGATGAACGCGGTGACCGTGTTCTCGCTCTACGTCTCCTCCTCCGCAGTGACGCCGCTCTACAGCCGCCCCTGGATGCTATGGCTGCTCAACCCGCTGCTGCTCTACTGGTTCGGCCGCGCCCTGATGATGGCGCATCGCCGCGAGATGCCTGACGATCCCATCATCTACGCTTTCCGCGACGGCCCCAGCCGCATCACGGTGGCGGCGATGATCTGCATCATGCTGGCGGCGATCTGATCGGGCCCGTAAGGTCACGGCCGGCGCTTGCGCGGCGTGCTGCGAGTGGATACATCGCTGGTAATCCCGATTAGCCTATTCTGCCGACAGACCGATTCGAGGTTTTGAAACGCCATGACCGTACGCCTGCATCGCGGCGACCTGCCCGACCTGTCCCGCTACACCGGAGCGGTGGCGATCGACACCGAGACCATGGGGCTGAACCCGCACCGCGACCGGCTCTGCGTGGTGCAGCTCTCGCCCGGCGACGGCAGCGCCGACGTGGTGCAGATCCCCAAGGGTCATACCGATGCGCCGAATCTGAAGGCGCTGCTGGCCAACCCCGCCATCACCAAGATCTTCCACTTTGCGCGGTTCGACATCGCGGTGCTGTACCAGACCTTCGGGATCATGACCGGGCCGATCTACTGCACCAAGATCGCCTCCCGCCTGACCCGCACCTATACCGACCGCCATGGCCTGAAAGACCTCGTGCGCGAGGTGCTCAACATCGACCTTTCCAAGCAGCAGCAGTCCAGCGACTGGGGCTCCGACAGCCTGACCGAGCCGCAGCTCGCCTATGCCGCCTCCGACGTGCTGCATCTGCACGGCTTGCGCGAGCGGCTCGATGCCATGCTGGTGCGGGAAGGCCGCACCCAGCTGGCGCAGGCCTGCTTCGACTTCCTGCCGACCCGCGCCCTGCTCGACCTGCAGGGGTGGGCGGAAGAGGACATTTTCGCGCATTCCTGACGCCTCCGGTGGTCGCCAGGTTCAGGGCTGTCGCCCCGTTTCGGACACTTTCGTAACGGCCTGTCGCCGGCTGCATATTTCGGCGGCGCCGGGTACAATGGGGCGCCTTCGACTGGACAAGGTTAGCGACACGCTGGAGCAGCGGTGAACTCGGCCCAGAATCCCACCTACGACGCCGCGCTTGCGGCGAAGTTCGCCAGCGCGGCGCGCCACAGCCGCCTGGTGCGGATTCTGCGCGTCGCGGTGCCGGGCGCGGTGCTGCTATCGATGGCCGCCATCGTCGGCGTGTCGGTCTTCAATCCGTTCCGCATGCTGATGCCGAAGCTGCCGCTCGATTCCGGAAACATGGTGGTGTCGGGCACCAAGATCACGATGGAATCGCCGCATCTCGCCGGCTTCACCCCGGACCAGCGGCCCTACGAGCTCTGGGCCAAGACCGCGACGCAGGACATCACCGACCCCGATCATGTCGATCTCGCCGACCTGCGCGCGAAGGTGCTGATGGAGGATCAATCCACCCTGTTCCTCGACGCTCGCACCGGCCGTTTCGACAACAAGCAGCAGCAGCTCGATCTGCACAAGGACATCTTGCTGCGCACCTCCACCGGCTACGAGGCGCGGCTGAACTCCGCCTTCGTCGACATGAACAAGGGCACGGTCACTTCCGACGAGCGCGTCGACGTCAAGCTGACCAACGGCACGCTGACTGCGGACCGGCTGCGGATCACGGAGGGCGGCGATCTCATCCGCTTCGAGGGCAACGTGGTGATGCACCTGGACAAGCTGGACGACAGCGCCGCCGCGCAGCCTGCGCCACCCGATCCAGCGCCACCTGCGAAGACGCGCACGCCTCAGAACAAGTCTGCCAATTCAAAGTGATTTTCATGATCAGGTTTTTTTCGCGCAACGACGACAAGCGCAGTGCCATCATCCGTGCGGCTGCGCTGAGCCTAGGTCTCTTGATCGCTGCCGATGTGGCGCGTGCACAGAGCTCGGCGAACGCGCCGAACAACGCGCTGCAGGGCTTCTCGCAAAACCGGGATCAGCCGATTCAGATCGAAGCGGCCTCGCTCGAGATGCGCGACAAGAAGAAGGAGGCGACCTTCTCCGGCAATGTGAAGGTCATCCAGGGCGACACCACCATGACCTCGAAGACGCTGGTGGTGTATTACGAGTCGAGCGGCGGCGATAAGCCGGCGACACCGCAGCAGCCCGCGGCGAAGGGCGCGAAGTCGACCACGCCGATGCAGTCGGCGACGCCGGGGCCGGGCGGCAGCTCCGCGATCAAGCGGCTGGAGGCGCACGGCAATGTCGTGGTCACCCAGAAGGACCAGGTGGTGACAGGCGAGTCTGCCATCTTCGACACCAAGACCAATCTCATCACCATGTTCGGCGGCGGCGCGGGCCAGGTGGTGATGACGCAGTGCAAGAACGTGATGCGTGGCGATCGGCTGAAGGTCGACATGACGACCGGCGTGTCGCGGGTGGAATCTGATAGCGGCCGGGTTCAGGTCTTGCTGCCGCAGGGCGGCAGCAGTGATTGCGGCCAGGGCGCCAAACCCGGCGGGGCGCCGCCTCTGCAATTGCCGGGCGCAAGTAAACAAAAGTAAATTCAATCACTTGTCTCGGATGCTCCCGATCCGAGGTTGAAGCTTGCCCGGCAAGACTGTATCTAGCGCGAAGGGCTTTCGAAGCGGGGTTCGCCGCTTTTCGGGCGTGTTTCACTGGGCATGAGACATCCCTTCACTCATGCGGCACCGGCAAATCGCAAGGCCGGGGCGGCAGATCGCGGGATCACGCGCGGATCATCGTGCAGGATTGTCGTGCAGGATCGTCGTGAAAGGCTAGAAGGCGGGGATGGTCGATCTCTTCAGCATGTTCCGTCGACGCCCCGCCAAACGCGGCCGGCCAGGATTTGCGCGGCAGGACATCACCGCGCTCGGTGACAACGTCGGCGGTCTCGTGACCAGCCCGGTACGGGACGCGCCGCCGCTCGCCCGTGACCAGGCGATGCGGGCGCCCGACCAGTTCCAGGGTGACTACCAGGCCGACTATCAAGCCGAGCCGCCGCGGCCGCAGGCGGTTCACCCCGTCAGGGCCGCCACCAGGTCCAATGGCACGGGCGGGCCGCAGTTGCTGCGGCGGCCGGGCTTCCTGGCTGTGCATAGCGTGGAAAAGGCCTTCGGCAGCCGTCAGGTGGTGCGCGGTGTCAGCATCTATGTGCGCCGTGGCGAAGCGGTCGGCCTGCTCGGTCCGAACGGCGCCGGCAAGACCACCGTGTTCTACATGATCACCGGCCTGATCAAGGCCGATCGCGGTGCCATCGAGCTCGACGGCCACGACGTCACGAAACTCCCGATGTATCAGCGCGCGCGGCTCGGCATCGGCTATCTGCCGCAGGAGGCCTCGATCTTCCGCGGCCTCACCGTCGAGCAGAACATCCGCGCCGTGCTCGAAGTGGTCGAGCCCTCGCGCAAGAAGCGCGAGCAGCAGCTCGATTCGCTGCTCGACGAGTTCAACATCACGCGCCTTAGGAAATCGCCGTCGATCGCGCTATCAGGCGGTGAGCGCCGCCGCGTCGAGATCGCGCGCGCGCTGGCGACGCGGCCGAACTACATGCTGCTCGACGAGCCCTTCGCCGGCATCGATCCGATCGCGGTCGGGGACATCCAGGATCTCGTCCGCCATCTCACCAATCGCGGCATCGGCGTCTTGATCACCGACCACAATGTGCGCGAGACGCTCGGCCTCACTGATCGCGCCTACATCGTCTATGCCGGTGAAATCCTGACCGAGGGTACCCCGGATGAGATCGTCGCCGATCCGGACGTGCGCCGGCTTTACCTTGGCGAGGAATTCCGCCTCTAGCCCGTTTTTGCGTTCGTCAAGACGTGTACATCGGGCCCGGACTAGGATAAGCAAAAATCGGACCAATTTTTGGGAACGGTTCTTGCTTCATGGCGCTCACGCAGAGATTAGAGTTCCGGCAATCGCAGTCGCTGGTCATGACGCCGCAGCTGATGCAGGCGATCAAGCTGCTGCAATTGTCCAATCTCGATCTCACGACCTTCGTGGAGGAGGAACTCGAGCGTAATCCCCTGCTGGAGCGGGCCAATGACGAAGCCGGCGGCGAAGCTTCCGCCGACGCCGGCCAGTACGGCGAGGAGGCCCGCGGCCAAGACGATAGTAACGGCGACAGTCTCGGCGACGACGGCTTTGGCGGCAGTGCGGAGGCCTTCGAGCCCGGCCAGGAAGAATGGATGAGCAGGGATCTCGGCACCCGCGCCGAGATCGAGCAGACCCTGGACACCGGCCTCGACAACGTCTTCTCCGAGGAGCCGGCCGAGGCGGCCGCGCGCAATGCCCAGGACGCCGCGCCGACGACCTACACCGAGTGGGGCGGCGGCGCCTCCGGGGATGAAGACTACAATCTCGAGGCCTTCGTCGCCGCCGAGATGACGCTCGCCGCCCATCTTGCCGAGCAGCTCTCGGTCGCCTTCACCGCGCCGGCGCAGCGCATGATCGGCCAGTACCTGATCGACCTCGTCGATGAGGCCGGCTATCTGCCGCCGGATCTCGGCCAGGCCGCCGAGCGTCTCGGCGCATCGCAACAGGACGTCGAGGACGTCCTTGCCGTGCTGCAAAAATTCGATCCGCCCGGCGTCTGTGCGCGCAATTTGAGCGAATGCCTGGCGATCCAGCTCCGCGAGCTCGACCGCTACGATCCGGCCATGCAGGCGCTGGTCGAGCATCTCGATCTCCTCGCCAAGCGCGACATCGCGTCCTTGCGCAAGCTCTGCGGCGTCGACGATGAGGACATTGCCGACATGATCGGCGAGATCCGCCGCCTCAATCCCAAGCCCGGCATGAAGTTCGGCTCGGCGCGGCTCCAGACCATGGTGCCCGACGTGTATGTCCGCCCGGGTCCCGACGGCGGCTGGCATGTCGAGCTCAACAGCGACACCCTGCCGCGCGTGCTGGTCAACCAGACCTATTATTCCGAGCTGTCGAAGAAGATCGGCAAGGACGGCGACAAGTCCTACTTCACCGATGCGCTTCAGAACGCGACCTGGCTGGTGCGCGCGCTCGACCAGCGCGCCCGCACCATCCTGAAAGTTGCAACCGAGATCGTGCGCCAGCAGGACGGCTTCTTCACCCATGGCGTGGCACACTTGCGGCCGCTCAATCTCAAGGCCGTCGCCGACGCCATCCAGATGCATGAATCCACGGTGTCGCGCGTCACCGCCAACAAATACATGGCGACCAATCGCGGCACGTTCGAGCTGAAATATTTCTTCACGGCTTCGATCGCCTCGGCCGACGGCGGCGAGGCGCATTCCGCCGAAGCCGTTCGCCACCACATCAAGCAGCTGATCGATTCGGAAGAGCCCACGGCGATCCTGTCGGATGACACCATCGTGGAACGCTTGCGCGCCTCGGGCATTGATATTGCCCGCCGCACGGTCGCGAAGTACCGCGAAGCCATGCGCATACCCTCCTCGGTGCAACGTCGCCGCGACAAGCAGAGCGCTCTTGGTAACGTCCTCTCCACCGCAATGTCCGATCGTTCCCGCAACACCGAGCCGGCCTGATTGCGCCGGGGCGAAATCGCGCTACTCTCACCTCCCCATTGAGACCGATCCAAGCATGCGCATGAACCGGAAAAGTGCACAGCGGTTTTCCCTCCCGACAAATGCGGAACGCGTTTGCGGGAAGATCATGCGCAGGGAACAACTTCAGCTGCGGTGACCCGTCATCGCAGCTGAGGCGCAAACCAAGCGAGGCATCACATGACTCTCCGGATTTCGGGCAAGAGCATCAGCGTCGGCGACGCCCTGCGCGGCCGCGTTGCCGACCGCACCGACGAGGTGCTGCGCAAATATTTCGACGGCAACTATTCCGGCCACATCACGCTGAGCAAGGACGGCTTCGGCTTCCGCACCGATTGCGCGCTGCACCTCGATTCGGGAATCACCCTGGAAGCCGATTCGAACGCGCCGGATGCCTATGCCAGCGCCGACCAGGCGCTGCTGATGATCGAGAAGCGGCTGCGCCGCTACAAGAACCGCCTCAAGGACCGTTCCGCCCGCAAGGCCCATGCCGCCACCGAGGCGATGGCTGCGCTCAATGCCACGAGCTATGTGCTCGAGGCGCCCGAGGGCGAGGACGAGGTCTCCGGCTACAGTCCCGTGATCATCGCGGAGCAAACCACCTCGCTCAAGTCGCTGTCGGTCAGCGAGGCCGTCATGGAACTCGATCTGAGCGGGGCGCCTTGCCTGGTCTTCCAGCACGGTTCCTCGGGCCGGGTGAACATCATATACCGTCGGGCCGACGGCAATGTGGGCTGGATCGACCCTCCGGGCGGCAAAACAGACCGCAAGGTGGACGGTTAATGGTTCCGGCCCCTCCGCAAGCCTTAACAATGACCGTGGGCAAAGCCGCACGCGGGAGTTGGCACCGGGATTGCGTTGGAGTAGAAGCGCCCCACATCAGGACCGGGGCTAAGTCCTCCTCCTGCTTCATGTTATTGACGCCGGCTCAGCTTGGTCTTCCAAGATGGCCAAATCGGAACTGACGGTTTAATTCACCTCGGAAAGCTTCCATGCCGATTACCGATCTGGTCGCACCCGAGGCGATTCTCTCGGCATTGAAAGTCAACAGCAAGAAGCAAGCCTTGCAGGAACTCGCGGCCAAGGCCGCCGAGTTGACCGGGCAGAACGAGCGCTCCGTCTTCGAAGTGCTGCTTCAGCGCGAGAAGCTCGGCACCACCGCAGTCGGCTACGGCGTCGCCATTCCCCACGGCAAGCTGCCCAAGCTGGACAAGATCTTCGGCCTGTTCGCGCGCCTCGATCGCCCGATCGATTTCGAATCAATGGATGGCCAGCCGGTCGATCTCGTCTTCCTGCTGCTCGCTCCCGAAGGCGCCGGCGCCGACCATCTCAAGGCGCTCGCCCGCATCGCCCGCCTGCTCCGCGACCAGGACATAGCCAAAAAACTCCGCGCCTCGCGCGACGCCCAGGCGATCTATTCGGTGCTGGCCCTGCCGCCCGCGACGGCGGCCTGAGCGTCACTGCGAGCGCAACTCTCTCAACACCGTCATTGCCGACTGTAAGGGAGCGTGCCCCGGACGCAGCGCAGCGCTTCCCTCGCGATGCGAAGCATCGTCGAGTGCGGTGCGCTGCAGAGCCGGGGCCCATGTCTCCACATTGTGCGTGTTGCTTTCTGGGTCCCGGCTCTGCGCCGCAACGCTTCGCGCTGCACCGCGTCCGGGACACGAGAGTTGAGCACCCTGTAGCCTCACACTCCGTCATTGCGAGCGAAGCGAAGCAATCCAGAATCTTTCCGCGGAGGGATTCTGGATTGCTTCGTTGCTTCGCTCCTCGCAATGACGATGCCGAGACGATATCGCTCAAAATGAAAACGGGCACGCCTTCGCGTGAAGGCATGCCCGCTTGAAACTCTATTCGTGCGAACGCGCGTGCGCTTAGTGCACGCTCACCGCTTGCAGCTCGTTGCTCCAGGCGTTGGCGATCGCGGCTTCCCGGCTGTCGGTCAGCATGATCGGCGTGCCGTCGGCGGCGTGGAGCGCGAAGAGCTTGAGGCCCGGCGCAACCTTGGGCGCCTCGGGGAACAGGTCCGGCACGTCCTCGGAGCGGATCTGCTTCACATAGGCGATATGACCTTCGCCGAGGGTTGCCAGCGTCTCCGGAGAGACATTCTTGGCTTCATATTCGAACGCAACGTGACCTTCACTCATGGTCTCGACTCCTCTGGAACACTAAGCGGTCGAGTCCGCTACTCGTTCCATTATTCGTGCTCATTGATAGCGATTGTCTTAACGATCCTCTCCGGTTCAGGCCGGGCCAGATCGATCGACAACAGCCCGTTCTTCAGATCCGCACCCAGCACCAGCATCCCCTCCGCCAGCACGAAGGTGCGCTGGAAGTGGCGCGCGGCGATGCCGCGATGGATGTATTGCCGGGTCTTGTCGTCCTGCTGCCGCCCGCGGATCACGAGCTGGTTTTCCTCAATGGTTACATCGAGTTGGTCGCGGGTGAATCCGGCAACCGCCAGCGTGATGCGCAAACGCTCGGGCTGGCCATCCGCGCGGTCGCACCTCTCGATATTGTAGGGAGGATAACCGTCGGCGCCTTTGACGACCCGATCGAGCACGCGCTCGATCTCGTCGAAGCCCAGCAGAAAGGGACTGGAGAGCGTTGGAACACGAGACATAGTTTACAAAGTCCTCGCAGAAGCGACTTTGGTGTTTCAGGGCCCGCAAGCGGCACCCCTTGGTCAGCAATATGGGCATATCCCCGAGTGGGTTCAAGCAGGTAGCCGGGGAGGCTGTGGATGCCCTGTTTCCACCTGCGACCAGCACGGGGAATTTGCGGACGATTTATCCCAACGAAAACAAGCCCCTTCTACTGTGCATGGGGTTGTTTTCGCACTTTTTGGTTGGCCGGCCCCTGGAACCGATCAGGCCTCGATCCGCTTGCGCCCGTCGCCGCTGAACAGGTGCAGCCTCGACCGCACCGCCGCGACGCGGATGTGCTGGCCGATCGCTGGCGCTTCGGTTCCGGGAATGCGGACGATGACCTCGCCCGGCGGCAACTCGCCGGGGGTGGCGGCGACGCGCTGCTCCTCCTGCTGGCGCGAGCCGTAGACGAAGGTTTCGGCACCGACGCGTTCGATCGCCTCAACGGTGAGCGGCAGCGCGACGCCGCCGGCCGGGGTCTGGTCGGTGATGACGAAGTCCTCCGGGCGGATGCCGACGATGCCGGCCTCGCCTGCATCATTGAGCTGCGATCTGATCTCGTCAGGGCGCGTCGACATCAAATTCATCGGTGGTGCCCCGATGAAGGAGGCGACGAAGGTGGTGGCCGGCTTCTCGTAGATCGCGAGTGGGTTGCCGATCTGCTCGACCTGGCCGCCATTCATCACCACCAGGATGTCGGCGAGCGTCATCGCCTCGAGCTGGTCATGGGTGACATAGATCGACGTGGTGTTGAGGCGGCGCTGCAATTTGCGGATCTCGACCCGCATCGCGATGCGCAGCTTGGCGTCGAGATTGGAGAGCGGCTCGTCGAACAAGAACACTTTTGGCTGGCGCACGATGGCGCGGCCCATGGCGACGCGCTGGCGCTGGCCGCCTGAGAGCTGGCGCGGCTTGCGCTCCAGCATGGCGGAGAGCTCGAGCACGCGCGCGGCTTCCTCGACGCGGGTCTTGATCTCGGCTTCGGCCATGCCGCGATTGCGCAGGCCGTAAGCCATGTTGTTGTAGACGCTCATATGCGGATAGAGCGCGTAGTTCTGAAACACCATCGCGATGTCGCGATCGGCCGGCTCGATCTGGTTGACGACGCGGCCGCCGATGTCGATCTCGCCGCCGGTGACGGTCTCCAGCCCCGCGACCATGCGCAGCAATGTGGACTTGCCGCAGCCGCTTGGACCGACCAGCACGCAGAACTGGCCGTCGCCGACATCGACGTCGACGCCCTTGATGGCTTCGAAGCCGCCGGGATAGGTCTTGCGGACGCTGCGCAGGGTGACGTTAGCCATGAAAACTCATTTCCAAGAACCTACTTTTCCGTCTCGACCAGGCCGCGCACGAACAGCTTCTGCATGGCGACGACGACGAACACCGGCGGCAGCATGGCCAGCACGGCGGTTGCCATCACGATCGGCCATTCGGTGAGTGCGTCGGTGGTGGTGATCATCTTGCGGATGCCGATCTGGATCGTCTGCATGTCGTCGCGGGTGGTGATCAGCAGCGGCCAGAGATATTGATTCCAACCGAGGATGAACAGGATCACGAACAGCGCCGCCATGTTGGTGCGCGACAGCGGCAGCAGCGTGTCCCAGAAGAAGCGGAAGGGACCGGCGCCGTCGATGCGTGACGCCTCCAGCAGTTCGTCCGGCACCGTCATGAAGAACTGTCGGAACAGCAGCGTCGCGGTGGCGGATGCGATCAGCGGCAGCGACAGGCCGGCATAGCTGTCGAGCATGTGCAGATCGGCGACGATCTTGTAGGTCGGATAGATGCGCACCTCGACCGGCAGCATCAGGGTGATGAAGATGAGCCAGAAGATCGGCATCCGGAACGGAAAGCGGAAATACACGATCGCATAGGCCGAGATGATCGAGATCGCGATCTTGCCGACCGCGATCAGCAGCGCCGTTATCAGCGAGTTCAGCATCATGTTGCCGACCGGCTCGCGGGTCGATCCGCTCGTGCCGACGAAGATGGTCTGATAGTAGGTCTGGAAGAAATGGCCGCCGGGCAGCAGCGACATCTGCCCGTTCGCGATCAGCGCGTTGTCCTGGGTCGAGGCGACAATCGCGATGTAGACGGGAAACGCGACGATCGCGATCCCGATCCAGAGGATGATGTGCGCGACGTAGCGCCGAAAGCCTTCTTCCTCGACCATCAGTAGGTCACCTTGCGTTCGACGAAGCGGAACTGGATCCCCGTCAGCACGATCACCATGATCATCAGGATCACCGATTGCGCCGCCGAGCTACCGAGATTGCCGCCGAGCAGGCCGTCGGAATAGACCTTGTAGACCAGCGTTTCCGTCGACTTGCCGGGACCACCGCGGGTCATGGTATCGATGATGCCGAAGGTATCGAAGAAGGCGTAGACGATGTTGACGACCAGCAGGAAGAAGATGGTCGGCGACAGCAGCGGGAAGGTCACGGTCCAGAACCTGCGCATCGGGCGCGCGCCGTCGATCGCGGCCGCCTCGAGCACGCTTCGGGGGATGCTCTGCAGGCCGGCGAGGAAGAACAGGAAGTTGTAGGAGATCTGCTTCCAGGCGGCGGCGAGGATGATCAGCGTTGCGGCCTGGTCGCCGTCGAGCAGCGGATTCCAGTCGACGCCGAGGGCGCGCAAGTACCGCGAGAGCACGCCCAGCGAGGGGTGCAGCATGAAGATCCAGAGCACGCCGACGACCGGCGGCGCCACCGCATAGGGCCAGATCAAGAGCGTGCGGTACAGCATCGAGCCGCGCAGCGGCTTGTCCGCCATCACCGCGAGCAGCAGTGCAAACGACAGCGACGAGACTGCGATGGCGAACGAGAAGAAGAAGGTCCGCACGATCGCCTCGAAATAGGCGCGGTCCTTCAGAAGCTCGAGATAATTGTCGAACCAGACGAAGCTGGTCGAAAGACCGAAGGCGTCCTGGAGCAGGAAGGACTGGATCACCGCCTGCCAGGCCGGCCAGTAGAAGAAAATCAGGACGATCGCGAGCTGCGGCGCAACCAGCGCGTAGGGCAATAGTTTCGATTGGAAAATGGCTTGCTTTTGCATGATGCCCGCAGGAGCGGCAGGCCGGGTTACCGGCCTGCCGCTGATCGCCTCACTTGACGGCGGTCTTTTCGAACTGACGCAGCATCGTGTTGCCGCGCTCGACGGCGGCATCCAGCGCCTGCTTGGCGGTCTTCTTGCCGGCGAGCGCCTGCTCGATCTCTTCCGACCAGACGTCACGGAGCTGAACCATGTTGCCGAGGCGCAGGCCGCGCGAGTTCTCGGTCGGCTCCTTGTTGGTCAGCTCGAGCAGCGGGGTCTCGAGATAGGGCTGATCCTTGTAGAAGCCTTCCGCCTTGGCCTTCTCATAGGCCGCCTTGGTGATCGGCAGATAGCCCGAGGCCTTGTGGATGTAGACCTGGCGATCAGTGTCGGAGAGGAAGCTCAGGAATTTCGCGACGCCCTTGTAATCCTCGGCCGACTTGCCGCCCATGACCCAGAGCGAGGCGCCGCCGATGATCGAGTTCTGCGGTGCGCCCTTCACGTCGGGATAATAGGGCATCGGGACGGCGGTGAAGCTGAACTTGGCCTGCGCCTTGACGTTGCCGAAGAACGCCGAGGAGGTCAGATAGAGCGGGCATTCACCTGACGTGAAGCGGCCTTCACCGGTGTTGGTGCGGCCGGCATAGTCGTAGGTCTTGTCCTTCTGGAGCTCGACCAGCTTCTCGAGGTGCTTGACCTGGACCGGGCTGTTGAATTCGAGCACGGTGTCGAAGCCGTCGAGGCCGTTGGCCTTGGTCGACAGCGGCACGTTGTGCCAGGCGGAGAGCTGCTCGAGATTGACCCAGGTAACCCAGGAGTTGGAGAAGCCGCAGGTCGGATGGCCGTTGTCGTGCAGCTTCTTGGCGGCGTCGAACACCTGAGGCCAGGTCTTCGGGATCTCGACATTGGCCTTCTTCAGCTCGTCGAGATTGACCCACATCACCGTCGACGACGAGTTGAAGGGGAAGGACAGCATCTCGCCCTTCGAGGTCGAGTAGTAGCCGGTGATCGCGGGCAGATAGGCCTTCGGATCGAACTTCTCGCCGGTCTCGGCCATCAGCTTGTACACCGGCTTCACGGCGCCGGTCGCGGCCATCATGGTCGCGGTGCCGACCTCGAACACCTGCATGATGTGCGGGGCGTTGCCGGCGCGGAAGGCGGCGATGCCGGCATTCATCGTGTCGGCGTAATTGCCTTTGTAGGTCGGGATCACCTTGTAGTCGCTCTGCGATGCGTTGAAGTCGTTCGCGAGCTTGACGATGACGTCGTTGTTGGCGCCGGTCATCGCGTGCCACCACTGGATTTCAGTCACGGCCAGGGCCGGCGAGGCCGACACGCCAACCGTGATTGCAACAGCCGCAGCCGCACCAAAATGTCGAAGAGCCATCAAGAAAACCTCCCTTGCCCGTCAATAAAGAAGCGCTTGCGCTAGCAGCGCCATATGACGTTCACATGACTGTGTAAGCGGCCGAAACGAAAGCGGCAAGCGCTGGAAAAGGGAAGCCGGAAAATAGGCGAAGACGTGCGTGTCCAGCTTCCTGCGGTCGCGGCGCACATGTGCGCCCGCGCCGCAGTGCGGCATTAACTGTTCGGATGGGGAAGGGCCGTCCGCGCGGAATGGCGTCGGGTTGACGATCGGGCTACGGGCTCGAACAACTCTCCCGCTTGCGGGAGAGGTCGGCGCGTTCCGGGCGATGCGAAGCATCGTCCCGCGCGCCGGGTGAGGGCTTTCTCCTCTTGAGGAGTCTCACTGCGGAGACACCCTCTCCCCAGCCCTCCCCCGCAAGCGGGGGAGGGAGCGGACCGGCGCCGCCGTTCAATCTCTCTTAATCTCAGCGCTTGCGCTCGGGGCCGCAGACCACGCCTTTTTCGACCATCGCCTCGATCTCCGCCTTGGAGTAGCCGAACTCGCCCAGCACCTCTGCCGAGTGCTGGCTGAATTTCGGCGGCAGGCGGCGCAGGCTGGGCTTGCTGCGGTCGAGCCGGATCGGCGAGGCCACGCCCTTGTACCAGTCCTTCTCGATGATATCGCCGCGCGCGATCGTGTGCGGGTTGGTCAGCGCCTGGTCGATCTTTTGCACCGGGCCTGCGGGGAGACCCGCCGCGAGCAGCCGGTTGCACAGCGGCTCGGCCTCGTGCTGGCTGAACACCGCCGCAAGCTCGGCGCGCAGCGCCTCGCGATTGGCGATGCGGTCCTTGTTGCGGGCAAAGCGCGGATCGGTGCCGAGCTCGGGCTTGCCGATCTCCTTGGCGAGCTTGCGGAAGGTGCCGTCATTGCCGACCCCGATGAAGATGTTGTCGGTTTTGGTCGGGAAGATCGCGTAGGGCACGAGGTTGGGATGCTCGTTGCCGGTGAGCGAGGGCGGCTTGCCGTGCATGAAATAATTCGCGGTGTGCGGGTGCATGATGGCAAGGCCGGTCTCGTACAGCGTCGTCTCCAGGAACTGGCCCTGGCCCGAACGCTGGCGCTCCGACAGCGCCATCAGGATCCCGATCGCCGCATAAAGGCCGGTGGTGATGTCGACCAGTGGCACGCCGATCCGCATCGGCCCGCTCTCCGGCGATCCCGTTGCCGCGATCATGCCGGTCATGGCCTGGATGATGGCGTCATAGCCGGGATTGCCGCCGCGCGGACCGTCGGCGCCGAAGCCGCAGATCCGGCAATGCACGAGGCGCGGGAATTTTGCGCGCAGCACTTCGTTGCCGATGCCCCATTTCTCCAGCGTGCCCGGCTTGAAATTCTCGATCAGGACGTCGGCCGTCTCCAGCATCTTCAGCAGCACGGCGCGGCCGCCCTCGGAGGCGAGGTCGAGGCCGATCGAGCGCTTGTTGCGGTTGATGCCGACGAAATAGGCCGCGTCCTCCTCGTGGAAGGGAGGGCCCCATTCGCGCACCTCGTCGCCTGCGGGCGGCTCGACCTTGATGACGTCGGCGCCGTGGTCGGCGAGGATCTGGGTGCAGTAGGGACCGCCGAGCACGCGCGTGAGATCGATGACGCGCAATCCGCTCATGGCACCTGTGGCGGCTTCAGAACTCATGCCTTCGCTTCCCCTGTGTCGACGTTTGATCACAGGCCTAGCGAGGTTCGTGCACGCCAGCAATGGCCCCGCGCGTAGGGCCGTATGCGCCGCCGCGGCGCAATCCCGCAGCGTGGCAAATCAGGTGGAAGCGGCCGGCCCGAGGGGGATCTCGGGCCAGCCAATCCGCACTTCCGGTCAGACGACCGTCAGGCGAACGTCGACATTGCCGCGCGTGGCGTTGGAGTATGGGCACACCTGGTGCGCCTTCTCGACCAGCGCCTCGGCCTCGGCGCGGGCCAGGCCGGGCAGCGAGACGGCCAGATCGATGTCGAGACCGAAGCCGCCCTCGGAGCGCGGGCCGATGCCGACGGTCGAGGTAACGGAGGCGTCGGCGGGAACCTTGGGGCCGCCCTGCGAAGCCACGAACTTCATCGCGCCGATGAAGCAGGCGGCATAGCCGGCTGCAAACAGCTGCTCGGGATTGTTGCCGGCGCCGCCGCCGCCGCCGAGCTCCTTCGGCGTGGTCAGCTTGACGTCGAGCGCGCCGTCGAGGGTTGCGGCATGGCCGTCGCGGCCGCCGGTCGCCTTGGCACTGGTCTTGTAGAGGACGTTCACGGACATTTTCATCTCCCTGGGGGTTCGGGTGGTGCGATCTGTATCGCAGACAATTAGATTGTGCGCAATCTAAATTGTGGTGCCTCACATTTAATTGTTCGCAATTGAATATGCGGCCGCCCGGCCCCACAATGCGGGGCAAATCCCGTGAGATTCGCCATGGCCCGGAAACTATCGGCAGCGGACGCGCCGCTGCGGCTCGACAATCAGATCTGCTTCGCGGTGTATTCGGCGGCGCATGCCTTCAACCGCGTCTACAAGCCGCTGCTCGACCGGCTCGGCCTGACCTATCCGCAATATCTCGTCATGCTGGTGCTGTGGGAGCGCGACGACGTGCCGGTGAAGGACATCGGCGAGAAGCTGTTCCTGGATTCGGGCACGTTGACACCGCTGCTCAAGCGGCTCGAGGCCGCCCATCTCGTCAAACGCACCCGCTCGAGCGAGGACGAGCGTCAGGTGCTGATCGCCCTGACGCCGCAGGGCCACGCGCTGAAAGACAAGGCGCGCAGCGTGCCGCAATCGATTCTGGCGGCGTCGGACTGCTCGGTGCCGGAACTGGTCGCGATGAAGGACGAGATCGTCGCGCTGCGGGATAGGCTGAATGCGGTGATCGGGGAGTAGGGAAGCTCGTCAGAGCCTAGGAAAGCCGCTTCTTCGTGAAGGCGCGGCCGGAATGAGACTTCAGGTACTTTTCAAACGCCAGAGCTTTGTACTTGTCAGGAAAGGCGCAGTACCAGATCAATTTCCAAGGCTTATATTTAGCGGTGTGGCTAGACTTGCCGGCATTGTGTTCCGGAATTCGCCGCTTCAAATCTTCCGTGGCGCCGACGTATTCCTGATCAGGAAAGTCAACGCTTCGGAGAATGTAGACGTACCACATTGACGGCTATCGCTTGGGTAGTCGTTAGGTGGGCGTCGCACCAGTCCGTCTTCGCCCTTCGGGCTACGCCGGACACCACGCTTCACCCTTCGGGCTCTGCGCGGCTGCGCCACGCGAAGCCCGAAGGGCGAAGCGTGGTGGAGCCAGGCGGGATCGAACCGCCGACCTCTTGCATGCCATGCAAGCGCTCTCCCAGCTGAGCTATGGCCCCTTAACCTTAGACGGGGTGAATCTGGTGGATCACCCCAACCGGCGAGCCCTGGTGACTCGCGCGGTGCACCCTTTTTCACAGATCAGGGCTGATCTCAAGTCTCTTCATCACCTCCGACATCACCAATGATGTCGGTCACGTCCTCATCGCCCTCTTCCTCGTCGGCAATGAAGGTCGAATCATCATCATCGTCGTCGTCGATGGTCTCGTCGACCTCGATATCGTCCTCGGACTCGGGCACGACAGCCTTGACCTTGCCGGTGTTCTCCTCGGCATCGGCCTCCTCGAGCGACACCAATTCCTCGGCCTCCGCCGGCTCCGGCGCGGTGTCCTGGGCCATACTGCGGGCTTCAGTGCCGCGGGACGCACGTGCGGGAGCGATGGGGGCGATCGGCACCACCTCGCCGGTATAGGGCGAGATCACCGGATTCTTATTGAGGTCATAGAATTTCTTGCCCGTGGTCGGGCAAATACGTTTGGTTCCGAGTTCGGACTTGGCCACGGCAGGAATCCTGGGAATGTCTGAAAAGCGGTGCTTCACTTGGCTAGTTGGCGGCCCGCTGTCAATAGCGCATTACGGAAGAACGACATGCCCGTGACGGGGCGCGGACCATGTGGTACCTGCGGCCCAGCCTTCAAGGCATCCAAGGACACAATCTTGACCCATTCCGACCAACCGAGGCCGCTCCAGTCTCGCGCCAGCGGCCCCCTGACCGGGAAAGTACGGGTGCCCGGGGACAAGTCGATCTCCCACCGTGCCCTGATCCTGGGCGCGCTCGCGGTCGGCGAGACCAAGGTTTCGGGCCTGCTCGAGGGCGAAGACGTCCTCAACACCGCGAAATCGATGCGGGCGCTGGGCGCCAGGGTCGAGCGCACCGGCGATTTCGCCTGGACGGTGAACGGCGTCGGCGTCGGTGGCTTCGCCCAGCCCAAGGCGGCGCTGGATTTCGGTAACTCCGGCACCGGCTGCCGCCTGGTCATGGGCGCCGTTGCGGGATGCCCGATCTCGGCGGTGTTCGAAGGCGACGCCTCCCTGCGCAGCCGCCCGATGCGCCGGATCCTCGACCCGCTCGAACAGATGGGCGCCAGGGTTGTGTCGGGCGGCGAGGGCGGCCGTCTGCCGCTGACCCTCCAGGGCGCGCGCGATCCGCTTCCGATCACCTACAAGACCCCGGTCGCCTCGGCCCAGATCAAATCGGCCGTGCTGCTGGCGGGCCTGGCTGCGCCCGGCACCACCACGGTGATTGAGAGCGAGGCGAGCCGCGACCATACCGAGCTGATGCTGAAGCATTTCGGTGCCGACATCACATCAGTGCAGGAAGGCCAGCACGGCCGCCGCATCACGCTGATCGGCCAGCCTGAGCTGCACGGTGCCACCGTCGTCGTGCCCGCGGATCCCTCGTCGGCGGCCTTCCCGGTCGTTGCCGCGCTGATCGCCGAGGGCTCCGACGTGGTGCTGTCCGACGTGATGACCAATCCACTGCGCACCGGCCTGTTCACCACGCTCCGCGAAATGGGCGCCTCGATCGAGGAAAACGACGTCCGTCGCGATGCCGGCGAGCCGATGGCGCAGCTGCGCGTGCGCGCGTCGAAACTGCGCGGTGTCGAGGTGCCGCCGGAGCGCGCGCCGTCGATGATCGACGAATATCTGGTGCTGGCGGTCGCAGCCGCCTTCGCCGAAGGCACCACCATCATGCGCGGCCTGCAAGAGCTGCGCGTCAAGGAATCCGACCGGCTGGAAGCCACGGCTGCCATGCTCCGCGTCAACGGCGTGAAGGTCGAGGTCTCCGGCGACGATCTGATCGTCGAGGGCCACGGTCACGTGCCCGGCGGGGGCGTTGTTGCCACCCATATGGATCATCGCATCGCGATGTCCGCGCTGGTGATGGGTTGCGCGTCCGACCAGCCGGTGAGCGTCGACGACACCGCCTTCATCGCCACCAGCTTTCCGGACTTCATCCCGATGATGCGTTCGCTAGGGGCCGAGTTTTCATGATCATCGCCATCGACGGGCCGGCGGCCTCGGGCAAGGGGACGCTCGGCAAGCGCCTCGCCCACCATTACGGTTATCGTCATCTCGATACCGGCGTAATCTATCGTGCGGTGGCTTACGAGCTGATGCAGTCCGGTCACGATCTCCGCGATGAAGCCGCGGCGGTCGCGGCGGCGCTGGAGCTCGACCCCGAAAGGTTCGGCAATCCCGCCCTGAAGACCCAGAAGGTCGGCGAGGGGGCCTCCATCGTCTCGGCGATCCCTGGGGTCCGCGAGGCCCTGGTCAATTTCCAGCGGCAATTCGCCGCTGATCCGCCCGGGGCCGTGCTCGATGGCCGGGACATTGGAACCGTGATCTGCCCCCATGCCGACGTGAAGATTTTCGTCGTCGCCGATCCCAAGGTTCGCGCCCATCGCCGGACCATGGAGGCGAGGGCGCGGGGGAGGAGGCGGACGAGGCGGCCGTGCTCGCCGACATCGTCCAGCGCGACGAGCGCGACAAGAACCGGTCGATTGCGCCTTTAAAACCAGCCCCGGATGCTCACTTGCTTGATAACTCCCAACTGGATATAGAAGGCGGCGTCCGGGCCGCCATCGACATTATCGAGGCCGTCCGAGCGGGCCGGTCGCGGGGTTAAGCCGCAGCCGTCATTGGAGGAAGCGCCCGCTCCCGCTCTTTGAGGTCGATAACCTTCGGTCCCTGATGGGGACCGGCGCGATCCAGGCTCCGGACAACAATTCCACGTATCGAACGCGCGGGCCTCAGCCGGCCCGCTTCCGCAGTTCCGGCGCCGAGCCGGAGCAGCGAGCGGTCGCTCGAAGGTCTTGCGGACCTTCCGACACTGCGTGTGCGATGCGCCCATGAACCCAACGGCCGGCAAGACATCCGCAACTGGAGAACAAATGGCTTCGACTTCTGCTGATACCTACAGCCCCTCGCGCGACGATTTCGCCGCGATGCTCGACGAGTCCTTCGCAGGTGGCAACCTGCAGGAAAGCTCCGTCGTCAAGGGCAAGGTGGTTGCAATTGAAAAGGACATGGCCGTCATCGACGTCGGCCTGAAGACCGAGGGCCGCGTGGCCCTGCGCGAATTTTCCGGCCCCGGCCGTGACAGCGACCTCAAGGTCGGCGACGAGGTGGAAGTGTTCCTCGATCGCATCGAGAACGCCCTCGGCGAAGCCGTGTTGTCGCGCGACAAGGCGCGCCGCGAAGAGAGCTGGGGCAAGCTCGAGAAGGCGTTCCAGAACAACGAGAAGGTCAACGGCGTCATCTTCAACCAGGTCAAGGGCGGCTTCACCGTCGATCTCGACGGTGCCGTGGCCTTCCTGCCGCGCTCGCAGGTCGACATCCGTCCGATCCGCGACGTCGCGCCGCTGATGAACAACTCGCAGCCGTTCCAGATCCTCAAGATGGACCGCCGTCGCGGCAACATCGTCGTGTCGCGCCGCACCGTGCTGGAAGAGACCCGCGCCGAGCAGCGCCAGGAGCTGGTGCAGAACCTCGAAGAGGGTCAGGTCATCGACGGCGTGGTCAAGAACATCACCGATTACGGTGCGTTCGTTGATCTCGGCGGTATCGACGGTCTCTTGCACGTCACCGACATCGCGTGGCGCCGCGTCAACCACCCGACCGAGGTGCTCTCGATCGGCCAGACCGTGAAGGTCAAGATCATCAAGATCAACCACGAGACGCATCGCATCTCGCTGGGCATGAAGCAGCTGCTGGACGATCCGTGGCAGGGCATCGAAGCCAAGTACCCGCTGGGTGCCCGCTTCACCGGCCGCGTCACCAACATCACCGACTACGGCGCGTTCGTCGAGCTCGAGCCGGGCATCGAAGGCCTGATCCACGTCTCCGAGATGTCGTGGACCAAGAAGAACATGCACCCCGGCAAGATCGTCTCGACCTCGCAGGAAGTCGATGTGCAGGTGCTGGAAGTCGATTCCGTCAAGCGCCGCATCTCGCTCGGCCTCAAGCAGACCATGCGCAACCCGTGGGAGGTCTTCGTCGAAGGTCACCCGACCGGTTCGGTGGTCGAGGGCGAGGTCAAGAACAAGACCGAGTTCGGTCTGTTCCTGGGTCTCGAAGGCGACGTCGACGGCATGGTCCACCTCTCCGACCTCGACTGGAAGCTTCCGGGCGAGCAGGTGATCGACAACTACAAGAAGGGCGACATGGTGAAGGCCGTGGTGCTCGATGTGGACGTCGAGAAGGAGCGCATCTCGCTCGGCATCAAGCAGCTCGAAGGCGACCCCTTCGCCGAACCGGGCGATGTCAAGAAGGGCGCGGTCGTGACCTGCGAAGTGCTCGAGGTGAAGGAGAGCGGCATCGAGGTGAAGATCGCCGGTACCGACTTCTCGACCTTCATCAAGCGCTCCGAGCTCGCCCGTGACCGCAACGACCAGCGCGCCGAACGCTTCGCCGTCGGCGAGAAGGTCGACGCCCGCGTGATCCAGTTCGACAAGAAGGCCCGCAAGGTCCAGGTGTCGATCAAGGCGCTCGAAGTCGCCGAAGAGAAGGAAGCCATCGCGCAGTACGGCTCCTCCGATTCGGGTGCGACGCTCGGCGACATCTTGGGCACTGCGCTCAAGAACCGCGACAACAAGTAAGCGAAACGCAGGTTTCGCTGACATCAAAGCCCCGGCGCGAGCCGGGGCTTTTTGTTACGCTTGTAGCCCGGATGGAGCGCAAGCGTAATCCGGGGTCGTTGCCTCACGGACGGACTGTCCCGGATTTCGCTGCGCTCCATCCGGGCTACGCACCTACCGCGGTCACAGCCTTGTTTTCTTCAAATTGCGCCGCAATTGATGTATCCAGGTAAGCCGTTGGTCACGCTGTGACGGCACAACGCGCCTAGCCATTCATTTGGAGATATTCCGATGTCGCTCGATTCGGACATCATCGTTGATCGCCGCAGGATCCGCCGCAAGCTGACGTTCTGGCGCGTGATGGCCGCGTTGATCGCGATCGCGGCGATCGCGAGCTTCGCGCTGATCGCGACGCCAGGTGCACGCGGCACGTTCGCATCTGCCGGGTCGATCGCGCGCGTCCACATCGAGGGCCTGATCCGCAGCGATTCCGATCGCACCCAGGCGCTGGAGCGACTGGAGAATTCGCAGGCCGCGGCCGTCATCGTTCACATCAACTCGCCGGGCGGCACCACCGCCGGCTCCGAGCAGCTCTACGATTCGCTCACCCGGCTGAAGGCGAAGAAGCCGCTCGTCGTCGTGGTCGAGGGTCTTGCCGCCTCCGGCGGTTACATCACCGCGATTGCGAGCGACCACATCATCGCCCAGCAGAGCTCGCTGGTCGGCTCGATCGGCGTGCTGTTCCAGTATCCGAACGTCACCGAGCTCTTGAAGACCATCGGCGTCAAGGTCGAGGAGGTGAAGTCGTCGCCGCTGAAGGCCGCGCCCAACGGTTTCGAGCCCACCAGTCCCGAGGCCCGCGCCGCGCTCGATGCGCTGGTGAAGGACTCCTACGCCTGGTTCAGGGGATTGGTGAAGGAGCGGCGTGGCATGGATGACACGCAGCTCGAGAAAGTGGCCGATGGCCGCGTCTTCACCGGCCGCCAGGCGATCGATCTCAAGCTGATCGATCAGATCGGCGACGAGAAGACGGCGGTGACCTGGCTGGTCGAGCAGAAGGGCGTCAAGAAGGGGCTCAGCGTGCGCGATTACAAGCTGCAGCCGCGCTTCGGAGATCTGCCGTTCCTCAAGACGGCGGCCGCCGTAACGCTGGAAGCGCTGGGTTTAGGCGCGATTGCGCATCAAATCGGGCAAACTGGCGTCGCACAGGCGGTCGATCGGTTCGGAATGGATGGAATGCTGGCCTTGTGGCAGCCGGCCGCGTCAAACTGACGGGAACTGGGCGAGTCCGAGAGCTTTTTCCCGCGGGACGGGTGCCGGGGCAGCCTGCTTTTTCGGCATTTGTCACGCATTTTCACGACGCTCAACCTTGATTTAGCGTCTTGACAGATCACGGTATTTTCACGGAAATGGTCATCCGCACGCTTCCGGGTCCTATCTCTCGATGATCAAATCCGAACTTGTTCAGCGTATCGCCGAGCACAACCCGCATCTGTACCAGCGGGATGTCGAGAACATTGTGAATGCGATTCTCGAAGAGATCGTAGCGGCCCTCGCACGCGGTGATCGCGTCGAGCTGCGCGGCTTCGGTGCCTTCTCGGTCAAGCACCGCCCGGCACGCGCCGGGCGCAATCCGCGCACCGGCGCCCATGTGCCGGTCGACCAGAAGAGCGTTCCGTTCTTCAAGACCGGCAAGGAAATGCGCGAGCGGTTGAACCGAGACCATCCGGATCCCGGCGCGGCAGACTGAGGCCGGCGTCAAGATTTCCTGCGGTCGCGGCGATGCGGCCGCAAGCTTGATTCAAGGCGAGCGAAGCGAGATGCGAAAGTTCCTGACCGCGCTGATCGTGATTCCGCTGGGCCTGCTCCTGGTGGTCTTCGCCGTCGCCAACCGGCATTTCGTCACCGTCTCCTTCGATCCCTTCCTGTCGTCCGACCCGTCCCTGTCGGTCACCTTGCCGCTGTTCCTGCTTTTGATCCTGGTCGCCGCCCTTGGCGTCCTGGCAGGTGGCTGCGCCGTCTGGCTCGGCCAGCGGCACTGGCGGCGCGCGGCGCGCCGGAATGATGCGGATGCACGGGCTGCCAGGGGCGAACTGGCCGATCTGCGGGCCCAAATGGCCGCAGCAAAGCCCGAGTCCCAGCGCCTCCCCGTCGCCTCGGGGGTCGGCCTTTACGGGCCCATCGGGCGAGACAAGCAGCGCGCGACGTTGTAGAAGCGGCCGCAACCGAAAGCCCCGTTTTCCGGCCGCAGGCCCGCGGCCTCCATTCGCTTTGAGATCATGTCCCTGCTCGTCAAGATCTGCGGCCTGTCTACGCCCGAGACGCTCGAGGTGGCGCTCGAGGCGGGTGCCGACATGGTGGGGTTCGTGTTCTTTCCGCCGTCGCCGCGGCACCTGTCGTTGCAAGCGGGCCGCGAGCTCGGACGCCAAGTGAAGCAGCGCGCGCTCAAGGTCGCGCTGACCGTCGATGCCGACGACGCCACGCTCGACAATATCATGGACGCGCTGTCGCCGGACATTCTCCAGCTCCACGGCAAGGAGAGCGTGGCGCGGCTGCGCGATATCAAGCAGCGGTTCGGCCGTCCGGTGATGAAGGCGGTGCCGGTCGCCACATCTGCCGATCTCGCTGTGCTGCCCGGCTACGCCGCAGTCGCCGACCGCATCCTGTTCGATGCGCGCGCACCGAAAGATGCAACCCGCCCCGGCGGTCTCGGCGCGCCCTTCGATTGGCACCTGCTCGAAAATCTCGATCTGATCCTGCCCTACATGGTCTCGGGCGGGCTTCACGCCGACAACGTCGCCGAAGCCCTCCGCGTCACCGGCGCCAGCGGCGTCGACGTCTCCTCCGGCATCGAGAGCGCCCCCGGCGTCAAGGATCCCGAGATGATCAAGGCCTTCATTCGCGCCGCGCGCGCCAGCCAAGATACAAGCCAAGAGTTGAGTGTCCGATGAACGTCGCCAAACCCAATTCCTACCGCAGCGGCCCCGACGAGCGCGGCCATTTCGGCATTTTCGGCGGCCGCTTCGTCGCTGAAACCTTGATGCCGCTGATCCTCGATCTGGAGAAGGCCTATACCGCAGCCAAGGCCGATCCGGCGTTCCAGGCCGAGATGAACGGCTATCTCAAGAACTATGTCGGCCGGCCCTCGCCGCTCTATTTCGCCGAGCGCCTCACCGAGCATCTTGGCGGTGCGAAAATCTACCTCAAGCGCGAGGAGCTCAACCACACCGGTTCGCACAAGGTGAACAACGTGCTCGGCCAGATCATGCTGGCGCGGCGCATGGGCAAGAAGCGCATCATCGCCGAGACCGGCGCCGGTCAGCACGGTGTCGCCACCGCGACGCTGTGCGCGCGCTTCGGCCTGGAATGCGTGGTCTATATGGGCGCCGTCGACGTCGAGCGGCAGCAGCCCAACGTCATCCGCATGGAGATGCTGGGCGCCAAGGTATTTCCGGTGCAGTCGGGCACGCGCACGCTGAAGGACGCCATGAACGAGGCGCTGCGCGACTGGGTCACCAACGTGCACAACACGTTCTACTGCATCGGCACGGTGGCGGGCCCGCATCCCTATCCGACGCTGGTACGCGACTTCCAGTCGATCATCGGCACCGAGACCAAGGCGCAGATGCAGGAGGTCGAGGGCCGGCTGCCGGATTCGCTGGTCGCCTGCATCGGCGGCGGCTCCAACGCGATGGGCCTGTTCCATCCGTTCCTTGACGACCCCTCGGTCGAGATCTTCGGCGTCGAGGCCGCGGGCCATGGCCTCACGCAGCTGCACGCCGCCTCCATCGCGGGCGGCCGTCCCGGCGTGCTCCACGGCAACCGCACCTATCTCTTGATGGATGCCGACGGCCAGATCCAGGACGCGCATTCGATCTCGGCCGGTCTCGACTATCCCGGCATCGGCCCCGAACATTCCTGGCTGCACGAGATCGGCCGCGTGAACTATCTCTCCGCGACTGATGACGAAGCACTCGCCGCGTTCCAGCTGCTGTCGCGGCTCGAAGGCATCATTCCCGCGCTCGAGCCCGCCCATGCCATCGCCAAGGTGATGGAGCTCGCGCCGAAGCGGCCTCGGGATCACCTGATGGTCGTCAACCTCTCCGGCCGCGGCGACAAGGACGTCCCGCAAGTCGGCGATATCCTCAGGGGCAAGAACAAGTGAGGCGGGTGTCGCACTCTCTTCACCTCTCCCCGTCGGGGAGAGGTCGGCTGCGAAGCAGCCGGGTGAGGGGTCTATCCACTCACTCGAACCTCAGTGAGGTTGCGATCAGCTCGAGGACACCCTCGAGATTTTCGTACACGTCGGTATTCGAGACACGAACGACGAGAAAGCCGCAAGCTTCGAGCGCTTCGGTCCGACGTTTGTCTCGATCGAGCTCCGAGGCAGTGGAATGCGTCACGCCGTCGACCTCAATGATCAGTTTTCCGTCCAGCGTCACGAAGTCGACGACGTACCGATCAATCGGATGCTGGCGGCGAAACTTCCAGCGGGCGAGCTGCCTGTTGCGCAGCGCCTGCCAAAGCTTTGCCTCGGCGCTCGTCTGCGACTCGCGGAGCCTTCGCGCTCTGGATTTGAACCTCTCCATCCCCCTCACCCGGCTGCTTCGCAGCCGACCTCTCCCCGGAGGGGAGAGGTATAGCACAGCGGCCGCAAAACCATGACCACGCGTATCGACACCCGTTTTGCCGAGCTGAAAAAGCAGGGCCGCTCGGCCTTCGTGACCTTCCTGATGGCGGGCGACCCCGATCCGGCGACGTCGCTCGAGATCATTAAGGCGCTGCCGAAGGTGGGCGCCGACGTGATCGAGATCGGCATGCCCTTCACCGACCCCATGGCCGATGGTCCGTCGATCCAGGCGGCGGGTCTGCGCGCGCTCAAGGCCGGCATGACGCTGAAGAAGACGCTGGAGCTCGTGCGCGGCTTCCGCAAGGACGACAACGCGACGCCGATCGTGCTGATGGGCTATTACAATCCGATCTACATCTATGGCGTCGACAAGTTCCTCGTCGATGCCAAGAGCGCCGGCGTCGATGGTCTGATCATCGTCGATCTGCCGCCGGAAGAGGACGACGAGCTCTGCCTGCCCGCGATGAAGGCCGGCCTCAACTTCATCCGCCTGGCGACGCCGACCACCGACGACAAGCGTCTGCCGGCCGTGCTCGCCAATACCTCGGGCTTCGTCTACTACGTCTCGATCACCGGCATCACCGGTGCTGCGGCCGCGGATTCCTCGGCGGTGAGCGAAGCAGTTGCCCGCATCAAGCGACACACAAAACTGCCGGTCTGCGTCGGCTTCGGCATCCGCACGCCGGAGGCTGCGCGCGCCATTGCCTCGCATGCCAATGGCGCCGTCGTCGGCACCGCGCTGGTCGATGCGCTCAAGAATAGCCTTGATGCGGACGGGCGGGCGACTGGCAAAACGGTCAAGGCCGTCGCCGAACTGACGGCGGCCCTGGCCCAGGGCGTCAAGGGTGCGCAACAGGCGGCGGAATAGGCCATAATTCCGCTTTTCGGGCGGGCGACACGGCGGCTTGCCGGGCAGCGGCCCGGCCGCCATATATCCCTTCAGGCGATCCGCGAGGCGGGTTCGCACATCGGAGCAAACCATGAACTGGCTTACCAATGTGGTCCGGCCGAAGATCCGCAACATGCTGCGGCGGGAGACGCCGGAGAACCTGTGGATCAAGTGCCCGGATTCCGGACAGCTCGTGTTCTACAAGGACGTCGAAGCCAATCAGTTCGTCATCCCCGGCTCGAACTACCACATGCGCATGGGTGCGGTGGCCCGGTTGAAGTCGATCTTCGACAACGAGACCTGGTTCGACGTGGCGCTGCCCGAGGTCACGCCCGATCCGCTCAAGTTTCGCGATGAGAAGAAATACGTCGACCGCATCAAGGACGCGCGCGCCCGCACCAACCTGAACGACGCGATCAAGGTCGGCTACGGCAAGCTCGAAGGCTCCGCCGTCGTCGTTGCCGTGCAGGATTTCGATTTCATGGGCGGCTCGCTCGGCATGGCCGCGGGCGAGGCCATCGTGCGCGGGCTCGAGCTTGCGGTCGAGAAGAATGCGCCGTTCATCGTGTTCGCCGCATCCGGCGGCGCGCGCATGCAGGAAGGCATCCTGTCGCTGATGCAGATGCCGCGCACCACCGTTGCGGTGCAGATGCTGCGCGAGGCAAAACTGCCGTATATCGTCGTGCTGACCAATCCGACCACCGGCGGCGTCACTGCGTCCTATGCCATGCTCGGTGACGTACAGATCGCCGAGCCCGGCGCCCTGATCGGCTTCGCCGGTGCGCGCGTGATCGAGCAGACCATCCGCGAAAAACTCCCCGAGGGGTTCCAGCGCGCCGAGTATCTCAAGGAGCACGGCATGGTCGACATGGTCGTGCATCGCCACGAATTGCGTCCGACGCTGGCGCGACTCTGCCGCTTGCTGACCAAGGCGCCGGCGCTGGAAAGCGCATCGAAGCCGGTGCAGCCGGTCGCGAGCCCGGCGCAGATCGTATCGGCCGCCGAGACGGCGCCGGCCGCGCCCCACGCGTGAACGCGTCCTCTGACAGCGCAAAGCCGCCGCTCGGCGAATTGATCGGGCGGCTGTCGGCCCTGCATCAGAAACGCATCGATCTCGGGCTCGAGCGGATGCACCGCCTGCTCGCGCGGCTCGGCCACCCCGAAAGCAAGCTGCCGCCGGTGATCCACATCGCCGGCACCAATGGCAAGGGTTCGACGCTCGCTTATCTGCGCGCGACGCTGGAGGCAGCAGGCTTGCGCGTCCACGCCTACACCTCGCCGTATCTCGTCCGCATCAACGAATGCTTCCGGCTGGGTCGCGTCGGTGGCGGCGTGCTCGTCAGTGACGATGAATTGCGCGCCGCTCTCGAAGAGGTCGAGCGCGCCAATGCTGGCGAGGCTGCGACCCTGTTCGAGCTGAAGACCGCCGCGGCCTTGCATCTGTTCGCACAGCATCCGGCCGACGTGGTGCTGCTCGAGGTCGGCCTCGGCGGCCGGCTCGATTCGACCAATGTGATCGATGTGCCGGCGGCCTGCGTGATTACGCCTGTCAGCATGGATCACATGGACTTCCTTGGGTCGACCCTGGCATCGATCGCCGGCGAGAAGGCCGCGATCATCAAGCGCGGCGTACCCGTGATTTGCGCCGAGCAATCGCCGGAGGCGATGAACGCGATCGAGGCGCAGGCCAGGCGCATGCGCGCACCGCTGTTTGCGGCGAACGAAAGCTGGCACGTCAATGTCGAGCGCGGACGTCTGGTCTATTCCGACGAGCGCGGTTTGATGGATCTTGCAGCGCCGCGCCTGTTTGGCCGCCACCAGTTCGACAACGCCGGCCTTGCAATCGCGACGCTGCGCGCCGTCCCGGCGTTCAAGGTTAACCAGGCGGCGTTCGAGGCCGGCATCGTCGGCGCGGAATGGCCGGCCCGAATGCAGCGCATCACCTCCGGCGAGCTGCTCTCCTGGGGACCGCAGGGCTCGGAAATCTGGCTCGATGGCGGGCACAATGCCGAGGGCGGCCGTGTCGCCGCGGCTGCGCTCGGCGATCTCGAAGAGCGGGTGTCGCGGCCGCTGGTCGTCATCGCCGGCATGATGGCCAACAAGGATGCTCAGGGCTTTCTCGCCAATTTCGCCGGTCTCACCCGTCACATCATTGCAGTGCCGATCCCTGATACCGAGAACGCGATGCCGGTCGACCGTCTCGCGGACGCCGCGCGCAGTCTCGGCATGCGCGTCGAGCCCGCGCCCGGCATCGAGGCCGCGTTGCGCGCCTTGGCGAAGCTCGCCTACGAGGTGCCACCGCGCATCCTGATCACCGGCTCGCTCTATCTGGCCGGCCACGTGCTGGCGATCAACGGCACGCCTCCTGCATGAGTTTGCGTAGCCCGGATGGAGCGCAGCGCAATCCGGGATCGTGCCACAAGCGATGAAGGCCCCGGATTTCGCTTCGCTCCATCCGGGCTACGGTGATGAACGATGCGCTTTGCCGCGATTGCCGACGTCCACGGAAACCACCTCGCGCTCGAAGCCGTGCTCTCCGACATCCGCGCGCAAGGCATTGCCGACATCGTCAATCTCGGCGAACATGCTGAGCGGACCGCTCGATGCGCGCCGGACGATCGAGATCCTGATGACGCTCGACGCCGTGCACGTGCTCGGCAATCACGACCGCTATCTGCTCGACCGCGCTCCGGAACAGATGGGCTCATGGGATCGTCCCGCCCATGCGCAGCTCAATGCCGCGCAGCTCGACTGGCTGCGTGCGCAACCGATGACGCGGGTGTTCCGAGAGCAGGTGTTCCTGTGCCACGCGACGCCCGGCAGCGACGAGGTGTACTGGCTCGACACGGTGCATCCCGACGGCACGGTGGCGCTGTCCCCGCTCGATCGCATCGAGCAATTTGCGCAAGGCATCACGCAGTCGCTGATCCTCTGCGCCCACACTCACCTCGCCCGCGCCGTGCGCCTGCGCGACGGCCGGCTGATCGTCAATCCCGGCAGCGTCGGCAGTCCTGGTTATCGCGACAAGCATCCGTATCCGCACGTCGTCGAAGCCGGCACGCCGCACGCGCGTTATGCCATTCTCGAACTTGCTGATGGCGCCTGGCAGGTGACGTTCCGGCACGTCGTGTACGATCATGAAGCGATGGCGGAGTTGGCGCGGCGAAACGGGCAGCCGGAGCTGGCGAACGCGCTGGCGACGGGATGGATCGGGTAGTTGTGATCTTGTAGCCCGGATGGAGCGCAGCGTAATCCGGGGCCGTCGTCGCTTGTGGCACAATTCCCGGATTACGCTGCGCTCCATCCGGGCTACTGCTAGCTCACTTCAGCAGCTTCATCGGATCGGCCACTTTCTGCTTCAGCTGCTCGAATGTGCATTGCCGCGGCGCCTTGTCGGGGCGCCAGCGCAGGAGCGAGGTGCCGTGGCGGAAGCGTTCGCCGCTGAAATGGTCGTAGCAGACCTCGATCACCAGCTTCGGCTTGAGCGGACACCATTTTGCGGAGCGCTCGGTCGACCAGCGGCTCGGCCCGCCCGGCGCGTTGCCGGTGAAGCCGGGCTCGCCAATCAATGCTTCGAGCCGATCGGTCAGATCAGGCTTCTGCTCGGCCTTGATCGCCGAGGTGAAGCCGACATGGTGCAGCAAGCCATCATCGTCGTAGAGCCCGAGCAGCAGCGAGCCGACCACGTCGCGGCCGGTGATCTTGTTGGTGGCGTAGCGGAAGCCGCCGACCACGCAATCGGCGCTGCGGAATTTCTTGATCTTCTGCATGCCGTCGCGCGTGCCGGCTTGGTAGGGCAGGTCGATACGCTTGGCGATGACGCCGTCCGAACCGCCGCCGGATTGCGCCAGCCATTTTTTGGCGGTGGCGTAGCTCGTTGTCGACGGTGAAAGACGGAAGATGCTGCCCTTGAGGTTGGCGTTCGCGAACGCTTCGAGCGCCGACCGTCGTTCGATCAACGACTTTCCGGCGAGGTGCTTGTCTTTCGCCGTGGCGAGCAGATCGAAGACGAGGTAGAGCGCCGGCGTGTCCTGCGAGAGCTTCTTCACGCGGCTTGCCGCGGGATGGATTCGTTGCAGCAATGCGTCGAACGAAAAACCCTTGCCGTGCGGCACGACGATCTCGCCGTCGAGCGTGAAATGGTCCGCCTTCAGCTTCAACGCGGCGGCAACGATCTCGGGGAAATAGCGCGCGAGGTCTTCGCCGGACTTCGAGCGCAGATCGACGTCGCTGCCGTTGCGCGACAGCAGGCAGCGAAAGCCGTCCCATTTCGGCTCGTACTGCCACACCTTGCCGCGCGGGATTTCGTCGACCGAACGCGCCTCCATCGCGACGAGAGAGGTCGATCTTCGGGCGCGCTTGGCGGGAGGGGCTGGCAAGGGATGCGGGTCCTACGCTGAACACGCCCCACCAACGCAGAATGGCCGGCTATCGCCGGCCGTTCTCGAAAATAATCCTGCGCGAGAAGGATCAGACCGCGGAGGTGATCCACTGCTGGAGCTTCGCCTTCGGCGCCGCGCCAACCTGGCGAGAGGCCATCTCGCCGCCCTTGAAGATCATCAGGGTCGGGATCGACATCACGCCGTACTTTGAGGCGGTCTTCGGGCTCTCGTCGACGTTGAGCTTCACGATCTTGACCTTGTCGCCCATCGCGCCGGCAATCTCGTCGAGGGCGGGCGCGATCATGCGGCAGGGGCCGCACCATTCGGCCCAGAAATCGACGACCACGGGGCCGTTCGCCTTGAGCACTTCGGCTTCGAAATCGGCGTCGGAAACCTTGCTAACGGCCATTGGAGTACCTCACTCGGTTGAAAGAATCGGCGCGATCTGGAATCGCGCCCGGGATCATGGGGTCAACCTATGAACGGCTCCTTGCCGGGTCAAGGACGCTCACACCGAGATGAAGGGATGCCAGCGCCGCGTCCAGCGCGGGGGCTGAAATCTCCATATATTCAAGGGCCTCGGTCCAGAGCAGGACGGCGCGGATCGGCTTTTGGGGATAAAGCCTCGATAGCACCGCCCGGTACAGCGCGAGCTGCCGGACATAGGCGGCGGAAGCCTCGGCCGCGCTTCTGGGTGCCGCCTGGTTGGTCTTGAAATCGACGATCAGGACCTCCTCGGGGCGAACGACCAGCCGGTCGATCTGCCCCGACACCAGCGCCGGGGTGCGCTCCGGCCGCTCCAATTTACCGACGATGGCGACTTCGGCCCGGCTGCCGGCGGCAAAGACCGGGGCGAAGCGCGGCTCAGCGATCAAGGCGAGCACCTTGTCGGCCAGTGCGGTGCGGTCGGCCTCGGGCCAGTCCGAGGCATTGCGCGCCATGAAGTCGCGTGCGGCCTCGCGCCGGCGCTCGGCGGCGATGTCGGGCAGGGATTGCAGCAGCCGGTGCACCAGCGTGCCGCGTTGCAGCGCCAGCGCGCGGGACTGCACCGATTCGCCGGTGCGCACGCGGCGGCCCTCTTCGGCCGACTGGCCCGAGGGGCGCACGGGATCCTCGTCGATAATCTCGCGCGGGGCCGGCGCTCGCAGCCAGTCCGGCAAAGCAATTGTCTGGTCCACGGACGTCGCCGGCGCGCCCAGCGCCGCGACGTCTTCCGGTCGGGCGAATCGCGTCACCTTGCCGAGCGGCGTCTCGATGATCTGCTTGTCCAGGTCCGAGCCGGCGAGGCCGGTATCGACCAGATCGTACCAGCTCAGCTTGCGGACGGTCCTCATATTGCCGGGCATGCAGCCGCCGACAATCAACCGGTCCGCGGCGCGCGTCATCGCGACATAGAGCAGGCGGCGATATTCGTCCTCGGTCTCCTCGAGCATGGCCTTGCGCGCCTCGGCGACCGGCTTGGGATCGTCGGCCTTACGGCCGGCCCAGACCACCACCTCGCCGCCATTGCCGCGCGGCACGTGAATTAGCCGCAGCCGCTGCGAATCCGCGGGCGAGGATGTCGTGTCCACCATGAATACGACGGAAGCCTCCAGACCCTTGGCGCCGTGCACGGTCATCACCCGCACCTCGTCGCGCGAGATCTCCATGTCGCGCTTCACCTCGGTGTCGGCCGAACGCAGCCAGGCCATGAAGCCCTGCAGCGAGGCCGGCGCCTTGCGCTCATAGTTCAGCGCCAGCTCCAGGAACTCGTCGAGCGCGTCGTTGGCTTCGTGCCCGAGACGGCGCAGGATGCGTGCGCGGCCGCCATCGCCGCCGAGCAGCCAAGCGTAGAACGCGAACGGCGTCTCCTCGCGCGCGCGCATCTCGCAGGCTTCCAGGCGCCGCAATGCCGTGGCGAACTTCTCGCTTGTGTCCGCATGTTCGCCCAGCGCGCGGCGCAGCGATCCCTTGCGGTCCCAGGCAAGCGTGAACAGGTCGTCGTCATCGAGCCCGAACAGCGGGCTCTTCAGCGCCACCGCGAGCGCGAGATCGTCCTGCGGCAGCAGCCAGCGCGTCCGCAAGGTTCATCAGGTCGATGATGGCGATGTGCTCGGTCAGCTTGAGCCGGTCGGCGCCGGCGACCGGGACGCCAGCGTGCTTCAGCGCCTGGATCACGGCATCGAATGCGTTACCGCGCCGCCGCACCAGGATCAGCATGTCGCCATAGCGCAGCGGCCGCCGTTCGCCTTCGTGCCCCGTCAGCGTGCCGCTCTCGACCAGGTGCTTGATCTCGGCCTGGATGCGGCGCGCGAGTTTTACTTCGGGACTGGTGACGGCGACGCCGTCAAAGGGCGCACGCCAGCCCTCGATGTCCTGTCGCTCGTCGGCCTCCGCGAGGTCCCACAGCTCGATCACGCTCGGGCCTGCATCGGCGAGCGCATTGTGCAGGGGATGGCCGATCTCGACCGAGTGGATGCTCTTGTAGATCTGGGGATCGCGGAAGACGTGATCGACCGAGTGCAGGATCGCGGCGCCCGAGCGGAACGAATAGGTGAAGGCGACCGGATCGAACTTCAGCCCGGCCGCGGTGAATTTGCGGTGCAGCTCGCGCCGGCGCGCGTCGAATTCGCGGGGCGCTGCGCCCTGGAACGAGAAGATCGACTGCTTCTCGTCGCCGACCGCGAACACGGTGCGGTTCAGCCCTTCGCGCGCGCCTTCGCCTGCGGTGAATTCGGAGATGATGTGCGCAACGATGTCCCATTGCCGCGGGCTGGTGTCCTGGGCCTCGTCGATCAAAACGTGATCGACGCCGCGGTCGAGCTTGTAATGCACCCAGCCCGAGGAGACGCGGTCCAGCATCGCCAGCGTCTTGTCGATGAGGTCGTCATAGTCGAGCAGCCCGCGCTCCTGCTTCTCGCGGCGGTAGTTTGCGGCCGCCGCGGTCGCGATATGCAGCAGGGCCGCGGTGCGGTCACGCATGGTCACCGCGCGGCGCTTCTCGACCAGCCCACCGAGCCGCTGCGCCTCGGCCTCGAACAGGCGGGCGACGGACGGGTTGTGATCGCAAAACTTCTTGGTCAGCACGGCCTTGCGCGGCAGCTTGTCGTCGGTGAGGAAGACGCAGAGATAGGCATCGACCTGAGCGCCGCCGGAAAAGACTTTTGCTTCGCGGAGCCGGCCGGCCTGGTCGTTGTCCGATTTGCTGCCGTCCTCAAGCGCGAAGGCGATATCGTCCCAGCGCGATCGCGGCAGGAACGGACCGTCGAGAATCTCCGTCTCGACGTCCTCGATGCGGTCGCCGGCGTCGACGCCCAGCACCGCGGCCATCTGCGCCGCAGCGGCTTCGGCATTGCCGGCCTCGTCGGTCCAGGCCATGAAATGATCGCGGCTGAGGCACGCTTCGCGCACGACCTCCTTGAAGGTGACGTCGGCGGCGTTCGCCATCGCCGTCAACAGCGCGCGGCCTGTGACGCTCTCCGGATCACGCGCGGCGTCGAGCAGCACCTTCAGATTGGCGCGCTCCATCATGTCGGTCTGATCGCGTTCGTCGATCACGGCAAAGCGCGCGGGCACGTTGGCCTCGAACGGGAATTGCTGAAGCAAGCGGGTGCAGAGCGCGTGGATGGTCTGCACCTTCAACCCGCCCGGCGTTTCCAGCGCACAGGCAAACAGCTTTCGCGCCTCGCGTCGCAGTTTTGCGCTGGGGTGAGGAATGCCGACGGCGCGGATGGCTGCATCGAGCCCGGCATCATCCAGCGTCACCCAATGGCCGAGCGTGGTGAATACGCGCTCGGCCATGTTGGCAGCGGCGGCCTTGGTGAAGGTGATGCAGAGGATCTTTTCCGGCGGCACGCCCGACAGCAGCAGCCGGATGACACGCTGCACCAGCACATGCGTCTTGCCCGAGCCGGCATTGGCCGACACGAAAGCGGAGGCGGTCGGATCGGATGCGCGCGCCTGCCGCGCGCGCACCTCGTCGGGGATGGGGCGCGGCGCCTTCACCATTCCTCGATCCCCAATCCACCGGCCGCAGACCATTCCTTGATCCGGGCAAGATCGTCATAGGTGCCGTAGCGGTTCGCCCACATCGGCAGGTTCAGCGAGGTGTACGGCTGGTTCTCGTCCTCGAAGGCGCGAATCAGCGCCTCCAATTTGGCTCTGGCGTCGGCGGCGGCAGTGTCCGGCGGAATTGGCTCGTCACCTTTGTTTACCTTGAGCTGGAGGATGCGCTCTTCCCCGGCCGGATTGTTGCCGCTCAGGCGGACATAGACGAGCTGGCTGACCGACGCACCGGCGTGGATGTCGGGAAAGCCGCCTTCGCGCAGGATCGCGGCTTCCAGCGTCAGCTGCGGTGACAGGCCCATGCGGACCTGCTTGTCGCTTGGCGGCTGCCCGGTTTTGTAGTCGAGGATGGCATAGAAGCCGCCCTTGCGGCGCTCGATGCGGTCCGCGCGCGCAGAGAGGCGGAAGCTACGCTGATGATCGAGCACGATCGAGATCTCGCCGTGGGTCTCCGCCGTGATGGCCTCGATCGCATCGCGCCGCGCCGTCTCCCATTCACCGAACCAGCGCGCGATGCGCTGGAAGCGCGGCCACCACAGTGCCCGCGCCTCGGGGCGCTCCATCAGGGGCGCAAAATACTTCTCGCCGATTGCCCGCAGAACGCGGGCGGGATCGTCGGGCAGGCGTGCCGCATAGGTTTCCGTGAACTCGCCGAGTGCATCATGGATCGCCGAGCCGCGATCGGCGGCCGAGAGTGGCATGTCGACCGGATCAAGCGCAGCGAGACGCAAGATGAACTTTGCGTAGATCGTGTAGGGATCGCGCAGCCAGTCCTCGATGGCAGTGACTGACATGCTTGTCGGCCGCGTCGCGCGCGGAGGTCGCGGCTCGGGCTGCTTGATCGGCCTGACCTCGTCGGGCTGGTCCATTGCGCCGGCGAACTGCACGTATTTCTCGCCGGCGCGAACTGCCGCCTTCCAGAGATCATCGCCCGCCACCGCCTCGAGCCGGTGCAGGAAGCGCGACGCCACCGCCGGCGCGCCGCCGGCCTTGGCGGAATGGGTGAGGATCACCTCGTCGCCGCCGAGCAATTGCGCAAAGTCGTGCGCGGAGAGGCCGATGCGGCGCTCCGGCAGGTCGAGACCGAGCTCGTGCCGCATCGGCCGGCTGAGCCAGGGATCAATCCGCGGCGCCGGTGGCCAGACGCCCTCGATCAGGCCGCCAATGATGATACGGTCGGCCTGCATCAGGCGCGATTCCAGGGGGCCGTAGATTTGCAGCCGGGCGCCCGGCCTGTCGCGCCGCCGCACCGCGCGATCGCCGAACGCGGTCTGGAAGACATCGGGATAGTCAGGCAACGGCACCATCAGCCCGCTGGTCGTGCCGGCGCGCAGCAGGTCGTCGAAGGCGCTGGCGAGGGCGAGGCCTTCGCGCTCCTCGAAAGCGAGCGGAATGCCCTGCTCGTCGCGCGACAGCTCGATCATGATCTCGCGATGCCGGTGCGCGAGCTCGGCGAAGTCATACGGTCTTGACGAGGCCAGGCTCTCGATCGGCGCCAATGCTTTTTGCAAGAAATCGATCAGCGCCTGGATGCGGTCGAGGTCCTCGGCCTTGAGCCGCGCGCGCGGCTCGGCCTTATGGAGCGCGGAGACTTCGCTGCGCCACAGTTTTGCCAGCTCGTCGCGAAAGCGGTTGAATTCGCGCAGGAGGCCGGCCGTGCCTGCGGGTGGGCGCGTGCCGCGCAAGACCGCTAGTTCGAGGCCCTCGATCGCTGCCTTCCACGCACTGGGCGCACGGCCGAGCCGGCACAGCGGATGCTTCAGCATCGCCAAAAGCGTCGGCGGCTCCAGGCCCTTGGTCGCCGCCTCTGCCGCAAGGCGGGCGAAGACGCCGGCCGATGTTTCCATCAACACGTCGCCGCCGGAATCGTCGAAGGCGAGATCCCATCGCGTCAGCGCAGCCATCACCCGCCGCGCCAGCGCGCGATCGGGCGTCACCAGTGCCGCCGATTTGTCGAGGTGCCGCGCCTCGCGCATCGCGATCGCGATCGCGAGGGCTTCCATTTCAGGATTGGGAGCTTCCACGACCGCAAGATTCTTCATGCCGCCGGCGATCTTTGCGGCGACATCCGGCTGCTTCAGCCGGTCATGCCAAACTTCCGTCTTGGCCGAAGGTCGCATCGATTCCGACGCGAGCAGATCGCGGCCGCCTTCCGCCGGCGGCTGGAGAATCTCGACGTCACTGCGCTTGATGCCAAAACGCTGCAACAGCGCGTGCATGGCATATTGCGGATGGTTGGAGGCCGGATGCTCCGCGAATTTGCCGAGCGCATCGCGCACGCCGCCGATGGTGCGCCAGGCGTCATCGTCGAGATCGGTGTCGAGGCCCGGCAGCACCACGGCGCCATGTGGCAGCGATGCGACCGCATGGAGGAATTTTGCGGTGGCCGGCATCGAGCCGGTCGAACCGGCCGCGATCACCGGCCCGCTCGGATGCGCGGTCAACCGCCTGGCTTCCGCCGCGATCAGGAGATCGCGTCGCGCCGCTGGCTCGATCCGCTTGATCTCGGCGAGATGGCTGGGCCAGGCAATGCGCGCGATGCGCAAGAATTCGAGCGAGTGCTGCCAGTAGCGGTCGAGGTTATCAGGCACGAGCCCATCGAGCGCGCTCCAGTCGACGCCGCGCGTCACCATGTCGTCGATCAGCCGTGCAAGATCGGACGCCAGCGCCAGTGTCGAAGCTGGGCCGCCAACCACCAGCGGCGCCAGCACCGGGCCCTTGGCCCAGGCCGCCACGAGCTGCGCCAGCGTCAGCCGCCGTTCGAGCTCACCCAGCCGCGGCGGAATGTCGAGAGGTGTTGCACCTGAAAACTGCTCGCCCTCGTCGGCGAAGGCGAGCTCGTCCTCATCGATGTCACCGAGCGCGACGATGCGCGGCAGCACCACCGCGTCCGCCCTCATCTCATCGAGGAAGATCTCGCGCACCACGCGCATCGCGCGCCGGGTCGGCAGATACAGCGTGGCATCGGCAAGCCGCGCCGGCTCCTTACGCGCCTCGAAGCCATCGACGAGCCGACCGTCGAGCAGGGCCGCGACGACCGTGCGCAGGAACGGAACTGAGATGGGAACGCTGAAAACGCGCATGGGCTGCCTGATTCGGGAATCAGGCGCCAATATAGGGAGGCGAGCTCAAATGGTCATGGGTGTGGGCGAGGTCTTCCCCGCTGTTCGCGGCATCACCGCTCTCGTGCCCCGGACGCAGGTCTCGTCGCAACCATTAGAATGGTGGCTCGTCTGCGCCTGCCATGATGACGCCGTGCTCGCGTCCGTCAAGGCGTGGCCTGGCAACAGACCATGTGAGGTTCGAGCGAGCGACGGCCATCCTTGACGGACGCTGCGCGCGACGTCATGAGGGGCCGTAGGTCGGGACGAAGAAGCGCGTCCCGGTCGAACTAAGAAGCAGAAAGTGATCCTACCGGCGGTTCGCCGCACCACGGCGGTACCGCGGGCCACCACCGTGTTGGCGAAGATCAGCATCTTCCTGGCGCAGGCAACGAGCGCGCGCTTGTGTTCCTTTCCGGCTGCGGTCAGCCTCTGGTAGAGCTGGATCAGCTGCGGGTTCCATCGAAACGATGCAGCCAGTGAAGCCGTATAAAGGGCGCGACGCAGCCGCTTGCGTCCGCCCTCGATATGCCGCACCCCGACCTGGTCGCCGCTGTCGTCGTCATAGGGCGCCAGCCCGGCGAGAGCGACAGCTTGCTCCCGCGTGATCCGGCCGATCTCTGGCAGACGCACCAGGATGGCAACGGCGGTCGGCAGCCCGATGCCGTCGACGCTGTTGATCAGCGCAAGCCTCTTGGCAAGGTCGGGATGCTCGCGGAGCGAGGCGACCAGAGCCTTGAGTGCGGCCCTCTCACGTTGCTCCAGACGAGTGATATCTTTGCGCCAGAGCTGGTTAATCGCCACATTACGGCAGCTCTCGATCCTGTTCTTGAGGCGCGCAATATCCTCGCCGATCTGATCGATCATGGTCAGTTGCTCGGCGAATGGCAGCAACCGAGGATCGGGAGCGGCATGGATCTTCCGCACCGCTGCGGTGCAAGCTGCGATAAGGGCGGCATCGATCTTATCGTTCTTGGCTCGCTGCAAGTGGAATTTGGCATAGCCCCGGACCTGAGCCGGCTGAAACACCACAACCACAAACCCCTTGCGTCGCAGTTCGGCGACGACAGGCTGTTCGTAACCGCCACTCGCCTCGATGCCGATGCGTTTGACGCGCTGCTGTCGCAGCCACGTCAGCAAGCCTCATGGCCTTCCGCCGTGTTCTTCACCTGCAACTGCTCGCCGCGGCCCTCGATCGCCACATCGAGCTTCCGTTTGCCGGTATCGATCCCGGCACAGATCGTGCTATGCTTGGCCATCTTCGTCGATCCCTCCCTTGTTATGCGAACCTTAAGTTCGTTCAACCATTCGGGTCCCGATGAAGTGCCGATCGCGATCTCGCTACGTCAGACAGCCCTCAAGGCTTCGGTGGGTACCGATCCGATCGAACGGCGACCCAGCTCGGGCGGCTACCCGGGCTGGGCCATTCCTCACGGAACGGTTCAATATAACCGATCAGGCTAATACAAGGGTGGGCAAAGGCGCGCTTGCGCCGTGCCCACCACGTCTTTCACAGAGTTTCAGCTTGGGAGGTGGGCACGCTTCGCTTTGCCCACCCTACGGCACCGCGTCCGGGTCACGAGCTGCGGCTTACGCCACGCTCTCCAGAAACGCCTCTTCCGCCGCATGCACGGCATCAGGCGTGCCGACATGCATCCAGACGCCGTCGAGGCGCAGGCCGAACAGCCGCTCCTGCTCGTTGGCGCGATCGAACATTTTTGTCAGTGAGAATTCGCCCTTGGGCGCATCGGCAAAGATCGCGGGCGACATGATCGCCGCGCCGGCATAGACGAACGGAACGACCTCTTTCTCCTTGCGCTTGCGCAGGGCGCCGTCGGGCAGCATGCCGTAATCGCCACGGCCGCTATAGCCGATGCTGGTCGCGGTCGGCGCCATCAAGAGCAGAATGTCCATGCGCGCGGGGTCGAAGTTTTCCGCAAGCCGCGTCAGGTTGGAGCGCACGCCGTCGATCCACAGCGTGTCGGAATTGACGTGGAAGAACGGCGCATCGCCGAGCAGCGGCAGCGCCTTGACCACGCCGCCGCCGGTGCCGAGCACCTGGTCGCGTTCGTCGGAGATGATCACGCGCGGAGATTGGCGCGATGCGGTGTGATCGATGATTTGATCGGGCAGGTAATGCACGTTGACCACCGCCTCGGTCACGCCGGCATGACTGAGCTTGTCGAGCACGTGGTCGAGCAGCGGCTGGCCAGCCACCGGCACCATCGGCTTCGGCATCTTGTCCGTCAGCGGGCGCATGCGCAGGCCGAACCCTGCGGCAAGCACCATGGCTTTGGTCGGTTTGACGGACATTCTTCGCTTTCTCAAATCCCTTTATTTCACTTTCGCGGCAATCCTAGCATGAGCCTTGGCCCGCCGCACCGCATCCCAACCGCCTTAATCGCCCGCCGTGACGGTTATACGACGAGTGTTGCCGTCACGCCCCGATGGCTGTGGAGCGCGCCTTTTTCTTCTTGTCGCCGAGCTTGAGGAAATTGACGCCGATCTGGTCGCCATTGACCCAGGCCAGCTCGCAGCGCCGGTACGCGAGTCCGGTCGACGACAGCAGGAGAAAGAATTCCTTCAAGTGCAGGCCATCGACCGAGCCGTCGATGGTCAGCTTGGCGCCGGTCTCGGAAACGTCCTCCATGGTGCAGTCGCGCCGCCAGGTGCCGTCGATGCCCATCATCTGGGCCGGAACCCCGCGCTCGAAAACGACCCGGTTATTTCCGCGCTGATCCGCTTTCGTCGCCATCTGCCCTTGCTCCAGCCCCGTGACGATCCGGCTGCCTCGCCGCCAGAATAGCGACATCTTGGCTAACGGCCGGTAAATCGGGCCCCGGATTAGGGCTGCGGCGGCGGGACGTTGGCGAGATACCACTCGCGCAGATGGGTGAGCGCGGGATGCGCGAGCGAGCGCTGGAGATAGGTCCAGATCCGCGGCTGGTGACGCAGATAATGCGGCTTGCCGTCACGGCGATTGAGCCGGGCGAAGGTGCCGAGCAGGCGGGTGTTTCGCTGCACCGACATGATGGCGTAGAGCTCGGCGAAGCCGGCCGGATCGAAGCTGGCGTCGGCGGCGCGGCGCGCCTTGATGTAGCGCGACAGCAGCGTCAGCTCGAGGCTTTCCGGCACGTCGATGCGGGCGTCCTGGAGCAGCGACACCACGTCGTAGGATTGCGGACCGAGCACGGTGTCCTGGAAGTCGATCACGCCGACGCGTTCGATGCCGCTGCGATTGCCAAGCCAGATCAGGTTCGGCGAGTGATAGTCGCGGATGATCCACGTCCGCGGCGCCGCCAGCGGCTTCCTCAGCAGCTCGCGCCACATCGCGAAAAACTCCGCGCGCGCCTTCTCGCTCAGCGGCGCGTTGCGATCGGGCAGATACCATTCCGGCATCAACCCGATCTCGATCAGCAGCGCCTCGGTGTCGAAAGGGGGATGTCGTAGCTCTGGCCGGCCAGCGGCAAGGTTTCCGGCAGCGTCCTGCCGTGCAGCATGGCCAGCACATCGGTCGCAACCTCGTAGCGATCGGCAATCGGGCGCGGCGGATCGCCCTCGATCACGCCTTCGCTGCCGAAGTCTTCGGTGATCAGGAAGCCATGATCGAGATCGGAATGATGGATCGCGGGCGCGGAGATTCCTTGCGCGCGCAGGCCTTCGTCGATGGCGACGAACGGCTTGACGTTCTCGGCGAGATGCACCGCGGCGCTGTAGGACTTTCCGTTGTAGAGGGCCGCTCCGTCGGGCCGCTGCGGAAAGTTCATGAGGATGACGATCTCGTCGTCGCGCAGCAGCCGCGCATAGGAGCGCGTCGAGGCGTCGCCATTCATGCGCCGTCGCGTCGCGTCGATATAGCCGGATGCATCGAGGAATTCGCGCAGCGCCTGCAGCCGCGCGACCTGCGCGGCGCCCTTGCCGTAACCGGTGATGTCGGCCGCGCGTGCATTCGAGCCCAGCGCCGGCCGGTGCGTCAGCGCGATGTCGATGCGATCTTCCGGCATCGCCGACGGCGCACGCTCGGGCCATTCGATCAGAACGAGGGTGGCATCGGGGAGCGGCGACAGCCCGATCTCCTCGAGCTCGCTCTCGTCCTCGACGCGATAGAGATCGGCATGCATCACCGGGAAGGGCGGCAGCTCGTAGCCCTGCACCAGCGTGAAGGTCGGGCTCGGCACTTCCAGCGCGTCGTCGCCGGCGAGATAGCGGATCAGGCTGCGCGCCGCCGCGGTCTTGCCGGCGCCGAGATCACCGGTGAGTGTGATGACATCGCCCGGGCCGACCAGCAGCGCAAGGTCGGCCATCAATTGCGCAGTGGCCGTCTCGTTGTGAAGCGCGACGGAGAATGTGGTTGGTTCGGTCATTCGGCGGCGTCGCGATGCGCCGCCTGGTCGGTCGGGAAATCGCAGATCACGACCGTGCCCCGGCCGACGATCGAATCCACCCGCACCTTGCCGCCATGCAGCTCGACGAAGGAGCGCACCAGCGACAGGCCGAGCCCGGCGCCGCGGTGACGCGAGCCCTGCGAGCGGCTTTCGAACCAGTTGAACACCTTGTCCTTCATGTCGGCCGGTATTCCAGGCCCGGAATCTGTCACGGTGAAGACCACGCTGCGTTCGGTGCGGCGTGCGCTGATGCCGACGGTGGAATCCTGTGGAGAAAACCCGACGGCGTTGGCGAGGAGGTTATAGAGCACCTGCACCACGCGCTTCTCGTCGCCGATGAAGCTGCCGATGTCGGGCGCGATCTCGACCTTGAGGCGGATGCGGTCGGTGGCGAGGCGGTCCTGGATACCCTCGGCGGCGAGCTCGATGGTCTTGCTGACGTCGACCGGGCCGAGTTCCAGCTTCATCGCGCCGGCGTCGATGGTGGCGAGATCGAGGATGTTGTTGGTCAGCGCCAGCAGCGCGTTGGTCGATTTGGTGACGTAGTCGAGATATTCGGCCTGCTTCGGCGTCAGCGGCCCGGTTGAGGGATCGCTGAGGAAATGCGCGAAGCCGATGATGGTGGTGAGCGGCGAGCGCAGCTCGTAGGAGACGTGGTGGACGAAATCCACCTTCATCTGGTCGGCAGCCTCCAGCGCCTCGTTGCGCTCGCGCAGCGCGCGCTCGACATTCTCGGTGTCAGTAATGTCTTGGAACGTCGACATGGTCGCGCCGTCAGGCAGCGGGCGGATCATGCCATGAAGCACGCTGCCGTCCTTGCGTTCCAGCTTGAGCGGGATGTCGGCGCGGTTCTCGATCGAGGTGATGGCTTCGCGGATCTGGCGCCAGACGCCGGGGTCGTCGAACAGCTGATGACACCAGCCTTCGACCGTCTGGATATGCGGCTCGCCGCGCATGGCATCGCTGGACAGCTTCCACATCCGGGCGAAGGCCGGGTTGAACAGCTGCGCCTTGCCATTGCTGCCGAACACCGCGACGCCTTCGGCGAGGCTGTCGAGCGTCTCGCGCTGCACGCGGATCAGGCCGTCGAAGCGGCGGGCGAGGTCGAGGCTCTCGGTGACGTCGTCGAACAGATAGGTGACGCCGCCTTCCGGGTTCGGCGTGGTGACGACCGAGAGGGCGCGGCCGTCGGGCAGGAACCAGGTGTCCTTGGCGGTCTCGACCGCGCGGTAGGCCTCGTGCAGCTTGCCCTTCCAGGCGCGGAAGTCCGGCTGCTCCGGCAATTTGCGCGCGGCGCGGAGCTGGTCGAGCACGCTGGAATCATCAGGATTGGCGTCGAGGAAGGTGCGGTCGAGGTCCCACAGCCGCCGGTAGGAATCATTGTAGAAGGCAAGGCGCCGCTGACCGTCGAACACGGCAACGCCCGAGGAGAGCTGGTCGAGCGTACGGCGATGCGCCTCCGCCATGCGTACGAGCGCCGAGCTCAGCGCGTCTGCCTCGCTGGCATCGATGGCGACGCCGACGCTGCCGCTGCCGACATTGACCGCGCGCACGTCATACATGCGCCGCTCGCCGCCGATCACGATCGGCAGCCGCGAGTTGAAGTTGGCCGCGTCCTTCAGTCCCCGATCCATCGCGGTGCGGTCGGCGCTGTCGAGCAGCTCGAGCTTGCGCTCCTGAGCATCGGTGACGCTGTTCGCCTCGGTCGCGCGGACATAGGCGGGGTTGGCGTAGGTCAGTGCGCCGTTCTCGCCCTTGGCCCAGATCGGCCATGGGGAAGCGGCGGCGAAGCCGCGCAGCATCTCGGTCTCGTCGGAGAGCGCCTTGTAACGCAGATTGGTCTCGGCCAGATCGCGCCGCAGCCCAGAGAGTTCGCGAATCCTGACAATGGCCTGGCCGCCGATGGCGCGGCCGATGGCTTCCAGCGTATGGCCGTGCGCGGTGGTCAGCGTCAGTTGGAACCCGTCGCCGTGCTGGCGCAGCGCATCGACGGCGTGATCCATCTGCAGCGCGGGTTCCGGCGGCAGCCAGGTTCCGAATGCGAGCACGCGCTGCGGCGAAGAATTGCGCGGCAGCACCATCGAGATGTCGCCGGAGATCTGCGCGCGGTTGTCGCCGGCCGGCCAGGAGATCAGAACCTGCGGCTCGGCGAACAGCAGGGCGCCGAAGCGATCGGCCTGGAGTTGCAGTTCCCCGATCCGGGCGCGCAGCCGCGCCTCGTTGTCCGCCGTGCGCACGCGCGTGCGCATCAACAGGATCGCAGCCACCACCGAGAAGCCGAGCAGGGCCAGCGCGGTGGCGAGCACCGCGAGTTCCTGCCGGTTGAAATCCAGCATGATGGAGAGAGTATCGACGAGGTCGGCGGCCTCAGCCGGCGCAGCCGGCAGCAGCGCCGCGAAAGCGCTCCCCAACAAGCCGTTGCGCGCCAACGATGTGCACGACAACAGCGTCCGACGCATCGACACGATCACGCCTGACATAGTTGCCCCAAGATCGCACGGATTTGCGCGCGGCGACCCCCGTCGCGCGCGAATCAAAAGACAATACCCTCACCGCAACTCCGCCGGTAAGAGTCCAGATCGTGAACGCAAAGGCGGCCCCCCAAAAATGCCGGGCACGATGTTCCAACGCACGTAGTTCTTCGGGTGATTCAGCTGGAGCTGTCGCGCGTTAGCGGGGCAATGCGGAGTGCTTGCCTCGATGAAGGTACGCTCCCTCCCTCGCTTGCGGGGAGGGTTGGGGAGAGGGTGTCTCGACAATGGGACATTCCCCCAGAGGACAGAGCCCTCACCCGGCACTCCGTGCCGACCTCTCCCGCAAGCGGGAGAGGTGAAGAACTAGCGACCGGTGGAACCAAAACCGCCGGCGCCGCGATCGGTTGTCGACAAGGTGGCCACGGGAACCAGCGCGGCCTGCACCACGGGCGCGATCACCATCTGCGCGATGCGCTCGCCGCGCTTGATCACGAAGGGGGCTTGGCCGTGATTGATCAGGATCACCTTGATCTCGCCGCGGTAGTCCGCATCGATCGTCCCCGGCGAGTTCAGCACGGTGACGCCGTGCTTGGCGGCAAGCCCCGAGCGCGGCCGCACCTGGGCCTCATGGCCCGGCGGCAATGCGATTGCGAGGCCCGTTGGCACCAGCGCGCAGTGGCCGGGCGCAAGCGTCAACGGCTCGCTGTCCGGAACCGCAGCCATCAGATCGAGGCCCGCGGCCTCGGCGGTCTGATAGGTAGGCAGCGGCAGGCCTTCGGCGTGGGCGAGGCGTTGCAGTTCGACCGTGACTTTGGTGCTCAAGATGCCGGCTCCCGGGATTTGTCGGCCACGCTCCTTGCGACATGCGCGACCAGTTCGATGGCGACCTGTTCCTTGGTCATCACCGGCCAGGAATCAACTGCGATCTCGCCGTTCTTCTCACCATTCTTGCGGCTGATGAGGTGCACGGTGTTGCGGTCGCCGCCCATCACGCCGGTGGCCGGCGAGACGTCGTTGGCGACGATCCAGTCGCAGCCCTTGCGCGCGAGTTTTGACTTGGCGTTGTCGATGAGATGCTCGGTCTCGGCGGCAAAGCCGATCACCAGCGGCGGGCGCTTGTCGGTCAGCTTGGAGATGGTGGCGAGGATGTCGGGGTTTTCGACCAATTGAAGCGGTGGCATGCCGGCTGCGGTCTTCTTCAGCTTCTGCTCGCCCTCGTTGGCGACGCGCCAGTCGGCGACGGCGGCGGCGAAGATGGCGATGTCGGCGGGGAGCGCGGCCTGTACCTGCTCCAGCATCTGCCGCGCCGATTCCACATGCTTCACCGTGACGCCCTGGGGATCGCTGAGATCGACCGGGCCGCTCACCAAAATCACCTCGGTGCCGGCGGCCTGGGCGGCGGCGGCAATGGCAAAGCCCTGCTTGCCGGAAGAGCGATTGGCGATGTAGCGCACCGGATCGATCGGCTCGTGCGTGGGTCCTGCGGTGATCAGCACGCGTTTACCGGCGAGCGGGCGCGGCACGGGCGGTCGCAGCAGCCGCTCGGCGGCATTGGCGATCTCGATCGCCTCCGACATGCGGCCGGTTCCGGCCTCCCCGGCCTCGGCCATCTCGCCGGAATTGGGCCCGACCAACACCACGCCGTCGCGCTGGAGCTGCGCAACGTTGCGGCGCGTCGCCGCGTTGTTCCACATCAGCGGATTCATCGCCGGCGCCAGCAGCACCTTGCGACTGGTCGCGAGCAGGATCGCGCTGGCGAGATCGTCGGCATGGCCGTTCGCCATCTTGGCCAGGAGGTCGGCGGTCGCCGGCGCCACCACGATCAGGTCGCAGTCGCGCGCGAGGCGAATGTGGCCGGCGTCGAACTCGCTCTGGGGGTCGAACAGGTCGGTGTAGACGCGCTCATGCGACAGTGCGCTCACCGCCAGCGGCGTGACGAATTGCTGCGCTGCCTTGGTCAACACGCAGCGGACCTCGACGCGCCGTTCCTTGAGCCTTCGGATCAGGTCGAGCGACTTGTAGGCTGCGATGCCGCCGCCGATGATCAGGGTGACGCTGGCCTCGGGAGCGGCGCTGATACGTTGGGGTGTCGGGGCTGAGGCTGCCGCAGGCGGCACCGCAAACGGCGTCAGCGGCTCCTCGCGGCCCTCGATCAGCTCCCGCAGGATAACCCGGACCTCTTCCTCGACCGACCTGCGATTCTTGGCCGAGCGTAGCCGCAGATAGGTTTTGACGGCGTCGTCGAGCTTGCGGATGGTCAGGCTTGCCATGACGCCCTCCAGCGCGGAATGATAGCGATGCTATCATCTGTGTGATTGCAGTGCAATCATAGATTCCGGACGGCGATCAGAATGCCGATGAAGGTCGCGGCGATGATCCAGAGCGCCACGGTGCGCCCGCGGTTCTTGCGGCCCTCGCTGCGGCCCATCGCGGCGATGCTCTCCGGCGACAGCCCTATGCCCTCCCGCGTCATGGTCTCGAGCTGCTCCAGCACCTTCACCGACCGCTCGGCGATCTCCGGCAGGCGCATCAGCACGCGCGCGATGTCTCCGGTCCCCGCCAGCGCGCCCTGGACCCGGCCGATCGGCCCGAGATTGCGCTCGATCCATTCGCGCACCACGGGGTCCGCGACCTTCCAGATGTCGAGCTTGGGATCGAAGCCGCGCGCCACGCCCTCGACCACGACCATGGTCTTTTGCAGCAGGATCAGCTCGGGCCGCGTCCTCATGTCGAACAGGCCGGTGACTTCGAGCAGCAGCGTCAACAGCCGCGCCATCGAGATCTCCTCGGCGGTGCGGTTGTGGATCGGCTCGCCGATGGCGCGGATCGCTTGCGCGAAATTCTCGACCGAATGATGCGCGGGCACATAGCCCGCCTCGAAATGCACCTCGGCCACGCGGCGGTAGTCGCGGGTGATGAAGCCGAGCAGGATCTCGGCGAGGAAGCGCCGCTCCTTCATCCCGAGCCGGCCCATGATGCCGAAATCGACCGCGACGAGACGGCCGGTATCATCCAGGAACAGATTGCCCGGATGCATGTCGGCGTGGAAGAAGCCGTCGCGCAGCGCGTGCCGCAAAAAGCTCTGGATCACCTTGCGGCCGAGATCGGGCAGGTCGACCTGCGCCTCTGAAAGGCGCTTGTGATCGTTCAGCGCGATGCCGTCGATCCACTCCATCGTCAGCACGTTGTGCGTGGTGCGATCCCAGTCGACGATCGGCACGCGGAAATCAGGGTCGTCGCGCGTGTTCTCCGCCATCTCCGACAGCGCCGCGGCCTCCAGCCGCAGATCCATCTCCATCGCGACCGAGCGCGACATGGTGTTGATGACTTCGATGAGGCGCAGGCGCCGTGCCTCGGAAGAATAGGCTTCGGCCTTGTGCGCGACGAAGAAGAAGTCGGAGAGGTCGCGGCGGAAACGTGCGGCGACGTTGGGCCGGAGCACCTTGATCGCGACCGGCTTGCGGATGCCGTCGCGCATGACCTCGCCGCGATGCACCTGCGCAATCGAGGCGGCCGCGACCGGCGGGCCGAAGCTCGCAAATACATCCGTCAGCGGCCGTTCCAGCGAGGTCGTGATCGCAGCTTCCGCTTCGGCTTGCGAAAACGGCGGCAGGCGGTCCTGGAGGCTTTCGAGGTCGCGCGCCATGATGACGCCGACGACGTCGGGGCGCGTTGCCAGGAACTGCCCGAGCTTGAGGTAGGCCGGGCCCATTCGGGTGAGGGCGCGCGATATCCGCGGACCATGCTTGACGCCGCGCCGCTCGACGAGCCGCGCCAGCTTCAGCGCGAGCTGTCCCGGTGGCGGCACCAGGCTCCGATCGACCGAGCCGAACACGCCCTCGCGCGCGAACACGAACGCGGCGCGGATCAGGCGCGCAATGTGGCTAATGGCAGAGATCACAAACGCCAGCCTGAATGCAGTGCGACGATGCCGCCGCTGAGTGTCTGCCAGCTGACGCGGGAAAAGCCGGCGTCGCGAATCATGTCGGCGAAGACGCCCGGCTTTGGAAACCTGCGGATCGACTCGACCAGGTACTGATAGGACTCGGCGTCGCCCGTGACCATGCGGCCAAGCGGCGGGATCACCTTGAACGAGAACAAATCATAGAGGCGATCGAGGCCCGGCATCTCGACGGTCGAGAATTCCAGGCACAGGAAACGGCTGCCGGGCTTCAGCACGCGATAGGCCTCGCGTAGCGCAAGGTCGATCTGCGGCACGTTGCGGATGCCGAAGGCGATCGTATAGGCATCGAAGCTGCGATCGGCGAAGGCGAGCGTCTCGGCATTGCCCTCCACGAAATCAACCCGGGTCTCGAGATGCTGCTTTATGGCGCGCTCGCGGCCGACCGCCAGCATGTCGGTGTTGATGTCGCAGACGGTGGCATGGAAGCCGGATCCTGCCGCCTTGGCGGCGCGGAACGAGATGTCACCGGTGCCGCCGGCGACGTCGAGCAGCGCGAACGGCCGGCCGCTCCTCGGCGGGTCGAGCGCGTTGATCATGATGTCCTTCCAGACCCGGTGCAGGCCACCGGACATTAGGTCGTTCATCAGATCATAGCGCGAGGCCACGCTGTGAAACACATCGTTCACCAGCGTCTGCTTGTCCCCTAAGGGGACGTCCCTGAAGCCAAAATGCGTGGTTTCGCCCGGCCGATCCATTACTCTACTCCACGAGGCGGACCATAGCGCGCCCGCCGCAATGGCGCTATCACACCGCCCTCATAAGGTGAATGCCCGACCATGCCTGAATTGCCCGAAGTCGAGACCGTCCGCCGCGGCCTTCAGCCCGTCATGGAGGGCGCGAAAATCCTCAACGCCGAGGCCCGGCGGCCGGATTTGCGCTTTCCGTTCCAGCCAGACTTCGTGGCGCGGCTCAAGGGGCAGGTCGTCACCGGGCTCGGCCGCCGCGCAAAATATCTCATGGCCGATCTCGCCTCCGGCGACGTGCTCCTGATGCATCTGGGCATGTCGGGCTCGTTCCGCGTCATCAAGCCGGACAACGATGCCGCGCCCGGCGCGTTTCACTATCGCCGCGGCAAGGACTCAGCGCACGACCACGTGCTGTTTCGGATGTCCTCGGGCGCCGACATCGTCTTCAACGACCCGCGCCGCTTCGGTTACATGAAAGTGATTGCGCGCAATGCGCTTGATGAAGAGCCGCTGCTGCGCGGGCTCGGTCCCGAGCCGCTCGGCAACGAGTTCGATGCCGCGATGCTGGCGCGGTCCTGTGCCGGCAAGACCACCAGCCTGAAGGCGGCGCTGCTCGACCAGCGCGTGGTGGCGGGGCTCGGCAACATCTATGTCTGCGAGGCGCTGCACCGCTCGCATCTGTCGCCGCGCCGGATCGCCGCGACGTTGTCGACCAAGGCCGGACAACGCAAGGGCGTTGCCGGGGGCGAGCCGACAGACCATGCCAAGCGATTGGTCGGCGCGATCCACACCGTGCTGAACGATGCCATCAAGGCCGGCGGCTCCAGCTTGCGCGATCATCGCCAGACCTCGGGCGAGCTCGGCTATTTCCAGCACTCGTTTAGGGTCTATGACCGCGAGGGCGAGAAATGCACGACGCCGGGCTGCGGCGGCACGATCAAGCGGTTTACGCAGAACGGCCGGTCGACCTTCTGGTGTCCGAAATGTCAGAAATGAGGATCAGGCGAGCGGTCCAACGGCGTCGAGTCCCGACGAGGGCGACCAGTCCACCACGCGCGTCATTGCGAGCCAACGGGTCCGCGCGAAGCGCGGGCCGATGACAGGCTCAGCGAAGCAATCCAGAATCTTTCCGAGGACATAGCCTGGATTGCTTCGTCGCAAGGGCTCCTCGCAATGACGGATGGATGGAGCTTCCCAAAAAAACGCGAAGCGAAGCAACCCGGCCGGGCTGGTGGCCGGATTGCTTCGTCGCTTGGGCTCTTCAACCGGATAGTGAAGAGCCCGTTGCCGTCCGAGCGATCGCCCCGCTCACGACGCCAGTATCTTGGTCTTGTCCGCCGAAAGCTCGGCGCTGACATGCAGCATGCCGTCCGCAGCCGTCATCATCTGGCTGGCCAGCAGATGGCTCGTGGCGGAGAGTTCGAGCCGGGTCTCGATCCACTGCCAGAGGCCGCGGATCTCGTCCGCCGATTTGCCGTTCGGCGCGAATTCGCTGACCGCGAGACCGTTCGCGAGTGAAGTCCTGGTGATCGTTGCGCATCACGATCAGCGGACGCGCGAGCACCTCGGCAAGATCGAGCGCGGCTTCCTCGGCCAGGGTGCTGGCGGCATTGTCGATGCGCTGGCCGCGGATCGGGGTCTGGTTCAGCACGAAGGCAAAGTGGCGCTTCCAGGCGCGCGCGACGCTGAGCGTCGAAGCGGTCGCCTCGATGTCGGCGACGCTCGGGCGGGCCGGGATCAGGCAGAGATCGGAATGGCGGATCGCAGCTGTGGTGGCGGCGCTAAGGCCGGCCGCGGTGTCGACGATCGCGAGTTGGAGACCGCTGTCGGCCAGCATTTTCAGGCGCGGGGCGATGTCGGCGGCGTGATAGATCGGCTCGACGACGAGATCCTCGGTGGTGCGGCGGCGCTGCCAGCTGGATAGGGTGCCCTGCGGGTCGGTCTCGATCAGGCGGACGGTGAGGCCGGCCTGCTTGGCGGCGAGCGCGAGGCCGATGGCAAGCGTGCTCTTGCCGCTGCCACCCTTTTGGGTGGCCAGTACGATCGTGTGCATTGAAGATCAATCCTTTGGAATGCTTGGGTCAGGAATACGCCACGCGAACGTGCATCGATCTCGATGCTGAGCTCTTCTCGCTCAGGACGTGCCGGCCCGATCCAAAGGGGATCGCGGAGGTCCGAATCAACGGTAACGATGATGGCGGAATAGCGAATGCCAGCGAATCCGTACCATTACCGGACCCGTAGTCGTACGTAAGGCGGTGCTCCGATCGATCCGAGCTCGTGCCCCGGACGCAGCGCAGCACGCAGTGATGCGCTGCTGAGCCGGGGCCCAGAAACTCTTGCACAGGATTTGTAGTGGCCTGGGTCCCGGCTCTGCGCAGCAACGCTGGGGCGTTGCAGCGCGTCCGGGACACGAGACTTATTTGCGCACACAGATCACGCGCACGACGGCGGCTTTGGCATCCGTCGTCGTGCCGTTCGCCGTGACCTGGTTGGCCTTCAGGAAATCGCGCACGGCGTCCGCGGCGACCATCACCGCCTGTGACGCCGGCATCGATGTTGCGGGGCCCGCGACCATCGCCGGCTTCAGCAGCGCGACGCCCGCGAACTTGCCGTCGGCGTCGATGGCCGGGCTGCCGGAAAATCCCGCCGACGGCGGAGGCGATAGCGCGAAATCGCTGCTCGTGACCGGCGCCAGCGCAGCCTTGAGGCTCGATACGCCGGCCGCGCCGCCCTGGCTCTGCGGATCGGCGATACCGACGACATCGACACTCGTCTTTGCCGTACCGCCGGCGAGGCTGAGCGGCTTCAGGCCGCGCGCGCCGTAGATGTGCAGGAGCGCGAGATCGTGCTCCTTGTCCTCGGCGAGACGGTCGGCGCTGCCATAGCCCGCGATCGTGATCGCGAGACAGCCATCGGTGACGAGGCGGTCGGTGACGATCGCACCATCGTCGCTGACGACGATGCCGGTGCCGTATTCGACGGTCTTGCGCGGCGGCGGCCCGGCTTGCGGTCCCGACGGAAACGCATTGAACGCGCTCGACATCGCGATCACGACCGGCTCTACCGTGTTCTCGGTCGCCTGGTCGTAGAGGATCGTCATGGTGCGGACCTCGTCGCCTTTGAAGGTGCCGCGGACATAAAACTTCTTCAGGCCTTGCAATCCCGACAGCACGAAGAAGTCCGGCTTCACCACGGTGTAATCGACCTTGCGCCCGGACGGCTCCTTCTCCAAGTCGGCGAGTTTCGCCGAGGTCGGGTTCGCTTCTTTGCGGCGGCTGAGCAGCACCTGAACCGTGCCGGTCGGCGAAGTCCATTTCGAGCCGTTGGCGTCGCTCGCCTGCTGCGGTACCAGCTTGCCGGGGATGCCGAGCCGGGCGCCGCTGGTCGGCTCCGTCACGATCTTCCAGCCGACGCTCTCCTGTTTCTTTCGTGCCGTCTCGGCAAGCGCGGCGCGCTCCTGCGGATTGAGCACGCCAGTCGGCTTGCCGCCCTTGGCCTTCTGGTACTCCTTGATGGCGTTGACCATGCGCTCGCTGACGTCGCCGGTGATGGCGCCGTTATACTGGCCGACCCAGGCGAGGTCGGACTGGAGCGCCAGCCGCTCAGCTCTTGCCATGGCATCCACTGTGGCCGACGGCGTCCGCATCGCCGGAGGCTGGATCGGCACGGTCTGGACCGCCTTCTGCCTGGTGCCGGGGACCTGAGGCGCCGTCATCTGGGCGTTCGCGCCTGTGGCGGCTGCAAACATCAGTGTTGCCGCAAGCATCGATCTCATGACAAATCCAGCCAGCCCATTGAACGCCATGTCATTGAAGCACATCTCCTTGGTCGCGACCAATGATGGGGTGGTTCAGGTGGCGATAGAGGCCACGAACCCAAGTCCTCATCCTGAGGAGCGGCCTCAAGGCCGCGTCTCGAAGGATGGCCACAGGCGAGATCGGGGCCTTTCATGGTTCGAGACGGCGCTTTGCGCCTCCTCACCATGACGGGTGAGAGGAACGAAGGACGATGCTGAGCCCGGATGAACTCGAACGCTATGCCCGCCATATCGTGCTGCGCGATGTCGGCGGTCCCGGCCAGGCTGCGCTGAAGCGGGCTTCCGTGCTGGTGATCGGTGCCGGCGGGCTCGGCGCGCCCGCTTTGATGTATCTGGCCGCCGCTGGCGTCGGCACGCTCGGCGTGGTCGATGACGACGTGGTGTCGCTGTCCAACCTGCAGCGCCAGGTGATCCATACGACGCCCGATATCGGACGGCACAAGGTCGAAAGCGCCGCCGAGCGGATCGCCGCACTCAATCCGCATGTCCGTTTCGTCGGCCACGCCACCTGGCTCAACGCCGACAATGCGCTCAGCCTGATCGGCGACTACGACCTCGTGCTCGACGGCTCCGACAATTTCTCGACGCGCTATCTGGTCTCGGACGCCTGCTTCTTTGCAAAGCGGCCGCTGATCACGGCGGCGCTCGGCACTTTCGACGGCTCGCTCACCACCATCCGCGCACATGAGAAGAACGAGCAGGGCGAATTCAATCCGACCTATCGCTGCTTGTTTCCGGAGGCGCCGCCGCCCGGCACGGTGCCGGCCTGTGCGGAGGCCGGCGTCATGGGGGCGCTGGCGGGGGTGCTCGGCTCGATGATGGCGCTGGAGGCGATCCGCGAGATCGTCGGCTTTGGTGACGGACTCATCGGCCGCCTCCTGATGATCGATGCGCGCGCGATGCGCTTCGAGACGCTGCGCTATGGGCGAGATCCGGCCAATCCGCTCAATGGCGACGGGCCCGTCGTCACCGACCTCAGCGCCCATCGCACCTGAGCGCCGCACGCGATCAGAGCATGCTCGGCAGCACGCGATCCGGCGGCTTGTGGGCGTCGAGGAAGGTGCGGATGTTGATGATCACCTTCTCGCCCATCTCGACACGGCCTTCGATCGTGGCCGAGCCCATGTGCGGCAGCAGCGTGACCTTGCCGGCCTTTGCGAGTCGCACCAGTTTTGGATTGATCGCGGGCTCGTGCTCGTAGACGTCGAGGCCGGCGCCGCCGATATCGCCGCCTTCGATCAGCTTGATCAGCGTATCCTCGTCGGTGACCTCGCCGCGCGCGGTGTTGACGATGTAGGCGTCTTTCCGGATCAGCTTCAGCCGCCGCGCCGAGAGCAAATGATAGGTCGCCGGCGTGTGCGGACAGTTCACCGAAATGATGTCCATCCGCGCCAGCATCTGGTCGAGGCTTTCCCAATAGGTCGCGCCCAGCTCTTCGGCGATCTTCGGCGCGACGGGACGGCGGTTGTGATAGTGGATCTGCAGGCCGAAGGCGCGGGCGCGGCGCGCCACGGCCTGGCCGATGCGGCCCATGCCGATGATGCCGAGCCGTTTGCCGCCGATTCGATGTCCGAGCATCCAGGTCGGCGACCAGCCCGGCCAAGGTTTTCCTTCGGTCAGGATCGAGGCGCCTTCGATCATCCGCCTGGGCACGGCGAGGATCAGCGCCATGGTCATGTCGGCGGTATCTTCGGTTAGAACTTTTGGCGTGTTGGTGACGGTGATGCCGCGGGCATGCGCGGCTTCGACGTCGATATTGTCGACGCCGTTGCCGAAATTGGCGATCAGGCGAAGCTTGCAGTCGGGCTGATTGACGACATCGGCACTGATGTGGTCGGTCACGGTCGGAACCAGCACGTCGGCGGTGCGCGCGGCTTCCGCAATCTGCTCGGCCGACATCGGCGTGTCGTCGAGATTGATCCGCGCGTCGAACAGCTCGCGCATCCGCGTCTCGATCGAATCCGGCAGCTTGCGCGTCACCACGACGAGGGGCTTTTTCTTCACCGACATGTCCTGCCTCATGAGGTGCCGCAGGCCGCCTCTGTCACCAAAGGCCGGCCGTTGAGGCCTCATTAACCCGGTTGTTCGACACTGCCCTTGCCGTGTCGTCCCCGGCGTTTCCTTCAAGCTCTCCCGATATTTCCGGCCGGAAAATCGGGCAAACTGGTTGTTCAAGCGTCCGTCCTCTCTAGCAGAAGGCCGGGCCAAGACAAGAACCACGGGTTAGGGCTTGCGGACCTGGCTTTGGGGAACACCCGCGTGGGGCGGGACAGGGGCCGACGCGGCAGGGTTTTGGATTTTGGGGTGAGGACCCGGCTCGGGCGGGTCTTCGACAGGAGACGGGTTTGATGGCGTTGGGGCGTTTTTGTTCGGTGATGGCGCTCGTTTGTACCTGGTTGAGCGCCTCGGTCAGCCCCTCGCATTCGGCGAAGGACAACACCCCGCAGACCGCCAGCGGGCTGCCGGTGCCGCGCTATGTCAGCCTCAAGTCGGATCACGTCAACGTTCGCGCCGGCCCGACCAAGGACAATGACGTGGCCTGGGTCTATACCCGCGCCGGCCTGCCGGTCGAAATCACCGCTGAATTCGAGAACTGGCGCCGGGTGCGCGATTCCGAAGGCGCCGAGGGCTGGGTCTATCACTCGCTGCTGTCGGGTCGCCGCACCGCGGTCGTCACCATGAAACACAAGGACGACCTCGCGCCGATTTACGACCGTCCCGATCCCGACAGCGCGGTTGCAGCCAAGCTCCAGGTCGGCGTCGTCACGCAGGTGAAGAAGTGCACCACAAACTGGTGCCACGTCACCGGCAACGGCTTTGACGGCTGGATCCAGCAGGAGCGCCTCTGGGGCGTCTACTCGGACGAGCAGGTGAACTGACGTCGCAGGCTCATCCCGGGTGGCGCTAGCGCACCATCCCGGAAACGAAAATGGCCGGGGCAAGCCCGACCATGACGACTAAATATAAGCGATTTAGGACGATCTCAGCGCTTCTTGCGCAGGCGCACGACCATGTCGATGCGCGAGATCTCGTAACCCTCGGGCACTTCAGGCATCTTGGACAGCACCAGATGCGGATCCTCGATATCGACCAGCTCATGGCTGTTCTCGAGGTAGTAGTGGTGGTGGGTGGTGACGTTGGTGTCGAAATAGGTCTTGGTGCCGTCGACGCTGACTTGGCGCAGCAGGCCGGCATCGGTGAGCTGGTTCAGCGTGTTGTAGACGGTCGCCAGCGACACCGGAACCTTGGCCAGGGTCGCTTCCTCATAGAGCATTTCAGCCGTGAGGTGGCGCGCACCCTTGCCGAACAAGAGCCAGCCGAGCGCCATGCGCTGGCGCGTCGGGCGGAGCCCCGCGGACTGGAGCATTTCGTTGACGTCGTGCCACGGGCAGCCGGTCAGGGCCGGCTGGCGGCCCGACAAGAGGGCCGCTGAATGGACGTCGTCGTCGTGATGGGGCGCGGTATTCTCGCTCATTTCCAGATTTCGGGCACGCGTGAACAATATCTCCCTGCAATATAAGAACAGAAAGATGCAGATGCAAGTTTCTCGCAACTAGAGAGGTTCTAATCAGACTTGGAACCGGGCGAGGGGAGCGGTCATTTTACCTTCATGGACGCGCTTTGCGACCCGAAATGCCTGTGTTAGAGAGCGCGCGGTTCCGCTTAGCCGATTTTGGCGCAGCCAGGCATGGCGGCCCGTCCGCAGTCCATCGGGGCTTGCGGCAGGTGCGCCTGACGATGGCAATTGGCGTTGCTCTCCGACCGAGACGGGGCCCATTTTCGCCAAAAAACGTCGCTCAATCGGGATTAGAACAGAGGCTCGTGCATGCTGAACAGGCGCAACGGTTACGAATACGAAGATCTGCTGGCGTGTGCCCGCGGCGAGATGTTCGGCCCGGGCAATGCCCAGTTGCCGCTGCCGCCGATGCTCATGTTCGACCGCATCACGGAAATTAGCGACAATGGCGGGGAGTTTGGCAAGGGCCTGGTGCGCGCCGAGCTCGACGTGAAACCCGACCTCTGGTTCTTCGGCTGCCACTTCAAGAACGATCCGGTGATGCCCGGCTGCCTCGGCCTCGATGCGCTGTGGCAGATGGTCGGCTTCTATCTCGGCTGGATCGGCGGCGAAGGTCGCGGCCGCGCGCTCGGCCTCAGCGAGCTGAAGTTCGGCGGCCAGGTGCTGCCCGAGGCCCGCAAGGTTGTGTACAACGTCGATATCAAACGCGTGATGCGTTCAAAGCTCGTGCTCGGTATCGCCGACGGGTGGCTTTCGGTCGATGACCAGATTATTTATCGCGCCAAGGACCTGAAGGTCGGCCTGTTCAAGCAGGGCACGAGCCTGGGCTGAGCGCATCACCAAGAAGGCAACGATTTAGGCGAGGCTGTCATGAGGCGGGTTGTGGTCACCGGGATGGGCATTGTCTCGTCGATCGGAAACAACACCCAGGAAGTGCTTGCGAGCCTGCACGAGGCGAAGTCGGGCATTTCGCGGGCTGAGAAATATGCCGAGCTCGGCTTCCGTTCGCAGGTGCAAGGCGAGCCGACGCTCGATCCTGCGACGGTGGTCGACCGCCGTGCCATGCGTTTCCTCGGTCAGGGCGCGGCGTGGAATCACGTCGCGATGGAGCAGGCGATCCAGGATTCCGGTCTGTCGCCTGACGAAGTCTCCAACATCCGCACCGGCATCATCATGGGCTCCGGCGGCCCCTCGGCGCGCACCATCGTCGAATCCGCCGACATCACCCGCAGCAAGGGACCGAAGCGCGTCGGACCGTTTGCCGTGCCGAAGGCGATGTCGTCCACCGCCTCCGCAACGCTTGCGACCTGGTTCAAGATCAAGGGCGTGAACTATTCGATCTCCTCGGCCTGTGCGACGTCGAACCATTGCGTCGGCAACGCCTATGAGACGATCCAGATCGGCAAGCAGGACGTCATCTTCGCCGGCGGCTGCGAAGAGCTGGACTGGTCGCTGTCGGTGCTGTTCGACGCCATGGGCGCGATGTCCTCGAAATACAACGACACGCCCGCCACGGCCTCGCGTCCCTACGACGTCAATCGCGACGGCTTCGTCATCGCCGGCGGCGCCGGCGTGCTGGTGCTGGAAGAGCTCGAGCATGCCAAGGCGCGCGGCGCGCGCATCTATGGCGAGATCGTCGGTTATGGCGCGACCTCGGACGGTTACGACATGGTCGCACCGTCGGGCGAAGGCGCCGAGCGCTGCATGCGCATGGCGATGTCGACGGTGAAGACCAAAGTCGACTACATCAATCCGCACGCGACCTCGACGCCCGCGGGCGACCCGCCGGAGATCGATGCGATCCGCAGAGTTTTCGGCGTTGGCGAGAAGTGTCCGCCGATCTCGGCGACCAAGGCGCTGACCGGCCACTCGCTGGGCGCCACCGGCGTGCAGGAGGCGATCTATTCGCTGCTGATGATGAACAACAGCTTCATCTGCGAGAGCGCGCACATCCAGGAGCTCGATCCCGTATTCGCGGACATGCCGATCGTGCGCAAGCGCATCGACAACGTCAAAATCGGCACCGTGCTGTCGAACTCCTTCGGCTTCGGCGGCACCAACGCCACGCTGGTGTTCAGCCGGCTGGATGCGTGACGGCGTTGTTGGCGCACCGTTGATTTTCCCGTCATGGCCGGGCTTGTCCCGGCCATCCACGTCTTGGCCTCAGGTTTCGAAGGGCGTGGATGCCCGGGACAAGCCCGGGCATGACGAAAGCGGAAGGTGATCGTGAGATGGAAGGATTGATGAAAGGCAAGCGCGGTCTGATCATGGGCATCGCCAATGATCATTCGATCGCCTGGGGCATGGCGAAGATGCTACATGCCCACGGTGCCGAGCTCGCCTTCACCTTCCAGGGCGAGGCCCTCGGCAAGCGCGTCAAGCCGCTGGCCGAGCAGCTCGGCGTCGATCTGGTGCTGCCGTGCGACGTCGAGGACATCGCCAGTGTCGATGCGACTTTCGCTGCGCTCCGCGACAAGTGGGGCCAGCTCGACTTCGTGATCCACGCGATCGGCTTCGCCGACAAGAACGAGCTGAAAGGCCGCTACGCCGACACCAGCCGCGAGAATTTCTCGCGCACCATGGTGATCTCCTGCTTCTCCTTCACGGAGGTCGCAAAACGCGCTGCCGAGCTGATGACAGAGGGCGGCAGCATGATCACGCTGACCTTCGGCGCCTCGGAGCGCGCGATGCCGAATTACAACGTGATGGGCGTGGCCAAGGCGGCGCTGGAAGCCTCGGTGCGCTATCTCGCCGCCGATTTCGGGCCGCGCGGCATCCGCGTCAACGCGATCTCCGCAGGCCCCATCCGCACGCTCGCCGGCTCCGGCATCGGCGAGGCGCGGGCGATGTTCGCGTTCCAACAGAAGCATGCGCCGCTGCGCCGCGGCGTCACGCTCGACGAGCTCGGCGGCTCGGCGCTGTATCTGTTGTCGGATCTCTCCGGCGGCGTGACCGGCGAGATCCACTACGTCGATTCCGGCTACAACATCATCCTGATGCCGAGACCTGACGACTTGAAGACGGAATAGCTGAGATTCTGTAGGGTGGGCAAAGGAGCGCAAGCGACGTGCCCACCATCTTTCGACAATTCGAAACAGAGGGTGGGCACGCTTACGCTTTGCCCACCCTACGAGAGCTCATTTACCCCGCCGCGATCTTCTCGGCGCGCTGGAATGCCGGCCGCGCCATGCAGCGCGCGAGATAGGCGTCGAAGGCCGGGCGCGACGGCACCATCTTGAACAGCCGCACCGCGAAATTCAGGCCGGAGCCGATCGTGATGTCGGCGGCTGAGAACTCCTCGCCGAGAATCCACGGTCCCTTCGCGAGTGCGGCTTCCAACACGTCGAAGACCTGCGTCGCGCTGCCCCAGGCCGCGGTCGAGGTCGGAATCTCGATCTTGGTGTAGATCTGGATGATGGCGGGCTCGATGCAGCCCGGCGAGAAGAACAGCCATTGCAGATAGCGCGCGCGGCGCGGATCGGTCACAGCGGGAGCGAGCTTGGTCCCGGGATAGCGATCGCCAATGTAGGCGCAGATCGCGGCGGCCTCGCCGAGTGCGGCGTCGCCGTCGGTCAGCGCCGGCACCTTGCCCATCGGATTGATCTTCAAATAGTCCGGCGCCTTTTGCGCGCCGGTCGAGATGTCGGTCAGCACGCGCTCATAGGGAAGGCCGCTCTCCTCCATCAGCCAGAGCGTCGTGAACGAGCGCGAGCGGGGCGACCAATAGAGCTTGATCATGGCGCGTTTCCCTTGTTCTTCCACCGATAATACTTCATCACGAACCCGTTCGACGGCTCGATCTCTTCCTTCTCGAACACGAAGCCCTCGCGCTCGTACCAGCGCCAGGCCTTCTCGTTCTCGCGCACGCAGCGCAGGTACATCTCGTCAGGCAGTTGCGTGCGTGTGAAGGCGAGCAATTGCCGGCCGAGCGATTGGCTCTGATAGGCGGGCGCGACGAAAAGCATGTCGAGATAGCGCTTCGGCAGATGCAGCGCCAGCATCGCGGCGATCGTGCCGTTGTCGTCGGCGACGAACAGGCTCCAGCCGGTCTCGATCTCGCGCCGGACGCGCGCGCGCAGATTAGCCAGCAGGAAGTCGCTGGCCTCGGCGAGGCCGGTCGAGACCCAGCTCTCCATCCAGACGCGGCCGACCTCGTCATGTTCGTCGGCGCGCGCAGGGCGGATGATCGGATGCGACATCCGGCGCTCAAGCCCGCTGACTGCGCGCAGCCTGACGCGGGCGCGCCTTGCCGGCCGACAGGCACACCACCTCGGAGATCTGCAGCAGCTGTCGCGCCAGCGGATTGGTCTTGCGCCAGACCATGCCGATGGTGCGCGAGGGTTGGGGGTCACGGAAGCGCGCCAGCGAGACCGAAGCCGATCGCGTCTCCACCGGCACCGCCATCTCCGGGATCAAAGTGACGCCGATGCCGGCACTGACCATCTGGACCAGCGTCGAGAGGGAATTCGCATCCAGCATCTCGCGCGGCGGCGCCGATTGCATGTTGCAGAAGGACAGCGCCTGATCGCGGAAGCAGTGCCCCTCCTCGAGCAGCAACAACCGCATCTCCCGCATCATCTCGCGCGACGGCACCGGGGTTCCCTCGTCCGCGCCCGGCCGCACCAGCAGGAATTTCTCGTCGAACAGCGCGACTTCGGTGAGCGAGGGCTCGGACACCGGCAGCGCGACGATGGCGGTGTCGAGCCGGCCCTCGACCAGCTCCTGGATCAGCCGCGGCGTCATGGTCTCGCGCACGCGGATATCGAGCTCCGGATGCATGCGCGTCAGGTTCTTGGTGATCTTGGGCAAGAGATAGGGCGCGATGGTCGGGATCATGCCAATGCGCAGGCGGCCGGCAAAGCGGTCCCGTGATGCCCGGGCGAAATCGCCGAGCTCATCGACCGAGCGCAAGATGTCGCGGACGCGTTGCGCGAGCTCCTCGCCGAACCGGGTCAGCGCGACCTGCCGCGCGCTGCGCTCCAGCAGCAGGCCGCCGAGGGTCTCTTCCAACTCCTTGATCTGCATCGACAAGGCCGGCTGCGAGATCGAGCAGGCCTCGGCTGCGCGGCCGAAATGGCCGTGGCGCGCCAGCGCATCGAAATAGCGGAGCTGCCGCAGCGTCAGGTTTATCATCAGAAAATCCTATCGCAGCGATCATTAAAGTCAACTTCACCTGATGGGAGGCGACGCTTAGAGTGGTTCTACCTGGTCAAAGGCGCCGTCGGACGCCACCAGAGGAGGTAATCATGGATGACACTTCGAAGTGCCCGTTTACGGGCGGAAAACCAACGCGCGTGAACCGCGACTGGTGGCCAACCCAGCTCAGCATCGAGATGCTGCACAAGAATTCCGACCTGTCCGATCCGATGGGCAAAGAATTCGACTATGCCAAGGAGTTCAAGTCGCTCGACCTGAACGCGGTCGTCAAGGACCTGACAGCCCTGATGACGGATTCGCAGGAATGGTGGCCGGCCGACTTCGGTCATTACGGCGGCCTGATGATCCGCATGGCCTGGCACAGCGCGGGCACTTACCGCATCACCGATGGCCGCGGTGGCGCCGGCGCCGGTCAGCAGCGCTTCGCGCCGCTCAACAGCTGGCCCGACAACGCCAACCTCGACAAGGCACGCCGCCTGCTCTGGCCGATCAAGCAGAAATACGGCCGCAAGATCTCCTGGGCCGATTTGATGGTGCTGGCCGGCAACGTCGCGCTGGAATCGATGGGCTTCAAGACGTTTGGTTTTGCGGGTGGCCGCGCCGACGTCTGGGAGCCGGAAGAGCTCTATTGGGGTCCCGAAGGCACTTGGCTGGGCGATGAGCGCTACAGCGGTGAGCGTCAGCTCGCCGAGCCGCTCGGCGCGGTGCAGATGGGCCTCATCTACGTCAATCCGGAAGGCCCGAACGGCAAGCCGGATCCGATCGCGGCGGCCAAGGACATCCGCGAGACCTTCTTCCGCATGGCGATGAACGACGAGGAAACCGTCGCACTGATCGCCGGCGGTCACACATTCGGCAAGGCCCACGGCGCGGGCGATCCGTCGCTGGTTGGTCCGGAACCGGAAGCGGGCGAGCTGGAAGATCAGGGCCTCGGCTGGAAAAGCAAGCACGGCACCGGCGTCGGCGCCGATGCGATCACCGGCGGCCCGGAAGTCACCTGGTCGCAGACGCCCACCAAGTGGAGCAACTACTTCTTCGAGAACCTGTTCAAGTACGAATGGGAGCTGACGAAGGCGCCGTCGGGTGCGCAGCAGTGGAAGGCCAAGAACACCGAGGCCGTCATTCCCGATGCCTTCGACAAGTCCAAGAAGCATGTGCCGACCATGCTGACGACGGACCTCTCGCTCCGCTTCGATCCGGCCTATGAGAAGATCTCGCGGCGCTTCCTCGAGCATCCCGATCAGTTTGCGGACGCCTTCGCCCGCGCCTGGTTCAAGCTCACCCATCGCGACATGGGCCCGATCCAGCGCTATCTCGGACCGCTGGTGCCGAAGGAGACGCTGATCTGGCAGGATCCGATTCCGAAGGTCGATCACGAGCTGGTCGGCGAGCAGGATATTGCTTCGCTGAAGACCAAGATCCTGGCCTCGGGTCTGTCGGTGTCCGAGCTGGTCTCGACCGCGTGGGCGTCGGCTTCGACGTTCCGCGGCTCGGACAAGCGTGGCGGCGCCAACGGCGCTCGCATTCGCCTCGCGCCGCAGAAGGACTGGGAGGTCAACCAGCCGGCTCAGCTCGCCAAGGTCCTCGGCAAGCTCGAAGCGATCCAGAAGGACTTCAACGCGTCCTCAGGCGCGAAGAAGGTCTCGCTTGCGGACCTGATCGTGCTCGGCGGCACCGCCGCGGTCGAGAAGGCCGCCAAGGATGCCGGCGTCGACGTCAAGGTCGCCTTCACGCCGGGCCGCATGGACGCCTCGCAGGAGCAGACGGATGCGGCCTCCTTCGCGCCGCTGGAGCCGCGGACCGATGGTTTCCGCAACTACACCGGCAAGAAGCATCAGTTCATGATGCCCGAAGAGGCGCTCGTCGATCGCGCGCAGCTGCTGAAGCTCACCGGGCCCGAGCTAACCGTGCTGGTCGGCGGCCTGCGTGTGCTCGGCGCCAACGCGAACGGTTCGAAGCACGGCGTCCTCACCGCGAAAGTGGGAACGCTGAGCAACGACTTCTTCGTCAACCTGCTCGACATGAGCACGCAATGGGCGCCGGTTGCCGACGGCAGCTATGAGGCCCGCGACCGCAAGACCAACGCGGTGAAGTGGACCGGCACGCGCTCCGACTTGATCTTCGGCTCGCACTCGCAGCTCCGCGCCTTCGCCGAGGTCTATGCCACCTCGGACTCCAAGGAGAAGTTCGTGAAGGACTTCGCCAAGGCCTGGACCAAGGTGATGAACCTCGACCGCTACGACATCGCGGCGTGAGGCTGGTTCACCTCTCCCATAGGGAGAGGTCGGCGCGAAGCGCCGGGTGAGGGGTTACGCTCCTCGCGGGACCAAACCCCCTCACCCGATTTGCTTCGCAAATCGACCTCTCCCCATTGGGGAGAGGTGAAAAGCAGCGCGTTGATCGATCGAAGCAATAAAACAAAAAGGGCGGCCTTTCGGCCGCCCTTCGTGTTTTTGACCGTGTAGCGAGAACTTACTCGCCGGCTGCTTCGCGCGGGGCCTTGTCGCCCTCGGCGGCCTTCTCCTTGGCTTCGAGGTCTTCGCCGGTGGTCTGGTCGACTACCTTCATCGACAGGCGGGTCTTGCCGCGGTCGTCGAAGCCGAGCAGCTTGACCTTGACCTTGTCGCCTTCCTTGACGACGTCGGAGGTCTTCTGCACGCGGCTGGCCGCGAGCTGGCTGATGTGGACGAGGCCGTCCTTGGAACCGAAGAAGTTCACGAAGGCGCCGAACTCCATCACCTTGACGACGGTGCCGTCATAGATCTGGCCGACTTCCGGCTCGGACGCGATCGACTTGATCCACTTGATCGCGGCCTTCATCGCCTCGCCGTCGCTGGAGGCGACCTTCACGGTGCCGTCGTCCTCGATGTTGACCTTGGCGCCGGTCTTCTCGACGATCTCGCGGATCACCTTGCCGCCGGTGCCGATCACTTCGCGGATCTTGTCAGTCGGGATCTTGAAGGTCTCGATGCGCGGCGCGTATTCGCCGAGCTCGGCGCGGGCCGCGGTGAGGGCCTTGGCCATCTCGCCGAGGATGTGGATGCGGCCTTCCTTGGCCTGGCCAAGGGCGACGCGCATGATCTCTTCGGTGATGCCCTCGATCTTGATGTCCATCTGGAGCGAGGTGATGCCCTGTTCGGTACCGGCGACCTTGAAGTCCATGTCGCCGAGATGGTCCTCGTCACCGAGGATGTCCGAGAGAACCGCAAAGCGCTTGTCCTCGAGGATCAGGCCCATCGCGATGCCCGCGGTCGGCCGCTTGAGCGGCACGCCGGCATCCATCAGCGCCAGCGAGGCGCCGCAGACCGAAGCCATCGAGGAGGAGCCGTTGGACTCGGTGATCTCCGACACCACGCGCGTGGTGTAGGGGAACTCGTGATGCGGCGGCAACACCGGGTGGATCGCGCGCCAGGCGAGCTTGCCGTGGCCGATCTCGCGGCGCTTGGTGCCGCCGAGGCGGCCGGTCTCGCCGACCGAGTAGGGCGGGAAGTTGTAGTGCAGCAGGAACGTTTCCTTGTACGTCCCCGACAGCGCGTCGATGTACTGCTCGTCCTCACCGGTGCCGAGCGTGGTCACGACCATCGCCTGGGTCTCGCCGCGGGTGAACAGCGCCGAGCCATGGGCGCGGGGCAGCACGCCGACCTCGGCGACGATGTTGCGCACCGTCTTGACGTCGCGGCCGTCGATGCGCTTGCCGGTGTCGAGGATGTTCCAGCGAACGATCTTGGCCTCGAGCTCCTTGAACACGCCGGCGACACGGAGCTTGTCGTATTTCGGCTCCTGCCCTTCCGGGAAGTAGTGGGCCATCACCTTTTCCTTGGCGACGCCGACCGCGGCATAGCGCTCCTGCTTGATCGGAATTGCATAGGCAGCGCGCAGCTCCTGCTCGATCAAGCCGAGCATTTCCTTTTCGAGCGCCGAATTGTCGATCGCGGTGACTTCGCGCGGCTCCTTGGCGGCCTTCTCGGCGAGCTCGATGATCGCGTTGATGACCGGCTGGAAGTGGCGGTGACCGAACATCACGGCGCCGAGCATCACGTCTTCGTTGAGCTCCTTGGCCTCCGACTCGACCATCAGCACGGCGTCGGCGGTGCCGGCGACGACGAGGTCGAGCTGGGTGTCGACCATCTCGTCGAGCGTCGGGTTGAGGACGAATTCGTCATTGGCAAAGCCGACACGCGCCGCGCCGATCGGGCCCTTGAAGGGCGCGCCGGACAACGTCAGCGCGGCGGAGGCCGCGACCATCGCCACGATATCGGGATCGTTTTCCATGTCGTGCGAGAGCACGGTGACGATCACCTGGGTCTCGTTGCGCCAGCCGTCGACGAACAGCGGGCGGATCGGACGGTCGATCAGGCGCGAGACCAGCGTCTCCTTCTCGGTCGGACGACCCTCGCGCTTGAAATAGCCGCCGGGAATGCGCCCCGCAGCGTAGGTCTTTTCCTGGTAATCGACGGTCAGCGGCAGGAAGTCGACGCCTTCGCGCGGCGCCTTCGCCGCGACGACCGTGGCAAGCACCACGGTCTCACCATAGGTGGCGATGACGGCGCCGTCGGCCTGACGGGCGATCTTGCCGGTTTCGAGCTTGAGAGGGCGTCCGCCCGAGTCGATCTCGACTGAATGCTTATTGAACATAGAGGTCTTCTTTCATGGGTTCTCGAAAGAAGGGACACGCTTCGAAAAACAAAAACCATGCGCAAGATTGCGGGGCGCTGATCGGAGCGGGTGATCAGCGTCCTGCGATCCTGCCATGGTTTTTGGATGTCGGATGGCGTCCATCCTTTCGGGTCATACGGGCGCCTTGCCCGTTGTGCCCAGCCGCCGGATTGCTGCTGGACTGTCAGTCGGCACGAACGCGAACACCGAACCTTGGTCTTCGCTCATCATGCCCCGGATGTTCGCCGTCAACGGCTCGCATCCGACGCGCACGCAGCCTCGATCAAAAACCTTTAAGGAAGCGCTTTCGTTCGAAACCACGCGCGAAAACGCGCGCCAGTGGCGCGCGCAGGAACTCTTAACGACGAATGTTGTGCTTCTCGAGCAGCGCCTTGTACCGCGCCTCGTCCTTCTTCTTGAGGTAGTCGAGGAGCGAGCGGCGGGTCGAGACCAGCTTCAAGAGGCCGCGACGCGAATGGTTGTCCTTCACGTGGGTCTTGAAATGGTTGGTGAGGTTGTTGATGCGTTCCGACAGGATCGCGACCTGAACCTCGGGCGAGCCGGTGTCGCCGGCCTTGGTGGCATTCGTCTTGATGACTTCCGCTTTGCGTTCTGCGGCAATCGACATCGTCAATTTCTCTCGTTGCGACCGGGGTTGGCAGTCAGGCCGGTCAGGTTGAACACACGCTTGGGGATGATTTCGCCATTGCCAACTTCGGCAAGCGCCAAAAGACGGCCTGCCACCGTGACATAGACTGTGCCGCTACAAGTGGGCGCATCCCGTCCGCGCAACAAAACGGCCTGGCCCCGGTGGAGCCTTGCCGCATCAGCCCGAGTGACGGCCAGTGCCGGGATGTCGTCCAGCGCGGTCTCAACGGGCAAAAGCGCGTCGGCGAGGCTGCCCTCGCCGGACGCGGCTCTATCGCACAAAGCCTCCAGCTGATCCAGCGGAATCATGTCGTTTTCGCCAAATGGGCCGACCAGGGTCCGCCGCAGCGCGCAGATATGGCCATAAGTGCCGAGAATCCGGCCCATATCGCGGGCCAGCGCCCGGACATAGGTGCCCTTGCCGCACTCGGCCTCGAACACGGCCCGGTCGTTATCCGGTTGATCCACAAGGGTTAAATGGTGAATCTCGACGGGGCGGGGCGCCAGCTCCACGACCTCGCCGTCGCGGGCGAGGTCATAGGCGCGCTCGCCCTGGACCTTGATCGCGGAATAGCGCGGCGGGATCTGCTCGATCACCCCGGTGAAGCGGGGCAACAGGGCCAGGATGGCCTCCCGGGTCGGGCGCTGGTCGGAGGTCGCGGTGACCCGACCCTCGATATCGTCGGTGTCGCGTTCCTCGCCCCAGCATACGGTGAACTGGTAGCGCTTGCGGCCGTCCATCACGAAGGGAACGGTCTTGGTGGCCTCCCCGAGTGCGATCGGCAGGCCGCCCGAGGCGAGCGGATCGAGCGTGCCGGCATGTCCCGCGCGCTTGGCGTTGAACAGGCGCTTGAGCACGGCGACGGCCTGGGTCGAGGTCATGCCGATCGGCTTGTCGAGCACGACCCAGCCGTGGACGTCGCGCCGGTCGCGGCGCGGCTGGTTGCCCTTCTGCTGCTTGGTACGCGGATCGTTATTGACGCGGCGCTGCTCCTGGTACGATTGAGAATTGCTGCCCAGATCCGCAAAATTATTTGTCTGCACGTCGCGTTGATCGGCCTGTTCGCCGCTGATCGTGTCGTGAGCCGGGTCCATCGTCATCGTTCTTCTTCCCGATCCGAATCCGGATCCTGTTCCAAGTCCTTCTGCACCGCAGGTGTTCGCAAAAGCTTCTCGATCCGTTCCGCCTCGTCGAATCGTTCGTCGACGCGGAAGCGAATGTCAGGTGCAAATTTCAGGTTAACGCGCCGCGCGACTTCGCCGCGCAGGAATTTCTTGTTGCGCTCGAGCGCAGCGATGACGATCTCGGTGTCGCGGCCACCGAGCGGCATCACGTAGATTGTCGCGAGCTTCAGGTCCGGCGACATCCGCACCTCCGGCACGGTGATGATGTGACCTTCGAGATCCGCATCATGCACGTTGCCTTGCGCCAGAATCTCGGCCATCGCATGGCGAACCTGCTCGCCGACGCGCAACTGACGTTGCGAGCCTCCGGCTGGCGAACTCTTCTTTTGATGGTGGCGGGGCATTCTCGAAAATCACCTCGTCATGCCCGTGTTTGGGACACGGGCATTGTCATTTGTCCTGTTGAAACGAAGAGAGGTGGATGGCCGGAAAAATCCGGCCATCGCACTCCCGCAATTTCAGTTCAAAAAGATCCGAACGCTTCGGTAAGATTTGGACTTACAGGGAGCGCTGGATCGTCTCCACGCGATAACACTCGATGACGTCACCGGCACGCATGTCGTGATAGTTCTCGAAGGCCATGCCGCATTCCTGGCCGGACTGGACTTCCTTCACTTCGTCCTTGAAGCGCTTGAGCGTCGACAGCTTGCCTTCGTGCACGACGACGTTGTCGCGGATCAGGCGCACATTGGCGCCGCGTTCCACGGTGCCGTCAGTGACGCGGCAGCCGGCGACCTTGCCGACCTTGGAGATGTTGAAGATCTCCAGGATCTCGGCATTGCCCAGCATGGTTTCGCGCAAGGTCGGCGCGAGCAGGCCGCTCATCGCCTTCTTCACGTCGTCCACGAGGTCGTAGATGATGTTGTAGTAGCGGATCTCGATGCCGTTGCGCTTGGCGGCCGCGGCGGCCTCCTTGTTGGCACGGACCGAGAAGCCGATGATCGCGGCGTTGAAGCCTTCCGCGAGCGTCACGTCGGATTCCGAGATGCCGCCGACGCCGGCATGCAGGATGCGGGCGGCGACTTCGTCGGTGCCGAGCTTCTCCAGCGAGCCGAGGATCGCTTCCAGCGAGCCCTGCACGTCGGCCTTGACGATCAGCGGGAATTCCTTGCGGCCCGCCGTCTTCAATTGCGACATCATCTGCTCGAGCGAGCCACGCATGCCGGAGATCGAGGCCGCCGCGTTCTCGCGCTTCTGGTGCGCGCGGTAGCTGGTGACCTGGCGGGCGCGGGCTTCGTTCTCGACCACGGCGAGACGATCGCCGGCCTCCGGCGGACCGTTGAAGCCGAGCACCTCGACCGGCACCGAGGGACCGGCCTCCTGCACCGTCTCGCCCTGATCGGAGATCAGCGCGCGGACGCGGCCCATCTCGGCGCCGGCGACGATGATGTCACCGACACGGAGCGTGCCGCGCTGGACCAGCACGGTCGCGACCGGACCACGGCCGCGATCGAGCTTGGCCTCGATCACGGTGCCTTCGGCCGGACGCTCCGAATTGGTCTTCAAGTCGAGGATTTCGGCCTGCAGCGCGATCATCTCGAGCAGCTTGTCGAGATTGGTCTTGTTCTTGGCGGACACTTCGACGTCGACGACTTCGCCGCCGAAGGATTCGACCTGCACCTCGTGCTGGAGCAGCTCGGTGCGGACGCGCTCGGGCTTGGCGTCGGGCTTGTCGATCTTGTTGATGGCAACGATGATCGGCACGCCTGCCGCCTTGGCGTGATTGATGGCCTCGACCGTCTGCGGCATCACGCCGTCATCGGCCGCGACCACCAGCACGACGATGTCGGTGACCTTGGCGCCGCGGGCACGCATCGCGGTGAACGCGGCGTGGCCGGGCGTGTCGATGAAGGTGATCTTCTTGCCGCTCTCGGGCGACAGCACCTGATAGGCGCCGATATGCTGGGTGATGCCGCCGGCTTCGCCGGAGACCACGTTGGCATGGCGCAGCGCGTCGAGCAGCGAAGTCTTGCCGTGGTCGACGTGACCCATCACGGTCACGACTGGCGACCGCGTCTCGGTGTCGGTGGAATCGTCGACCTGGTCGAACAGGCCTTCTTCGACGTCCGAGGCGGCGACGCGCTTGACGGTGTGGCCGAGCTCTTCGGCGATCAGCTGCGCGGTGTCGGCGTCGATCACGTCGGTGATCTTGTGCATCGCGCCCTGCTTCATCAGCATGCGGATGACGTCGACCGCGCGCTCGGACATGCGGTTGGCGAGTTCCTGGATGGTGATCGCTTCCGGAATCGTCACCTCGCGGACGAGCTTTTCCTTGGGCTCGTTCGAGGCATGGCCCTTGAGGCGCTGGGTGCGGCGGCGGAACGAGGCGATCGAGCGCTCGCGCACGTCATCGGCGTTGAGCGCGGTGACGACGGTGAGGCGGCCGCGTTCCTTCTGCGGGCCGGGCTTGTGCGTGGTCTTGGGGGCTGCCGCGGGACGCATGGCGCCGCCGGGACCGCGACGGATCTGGCGCGGAGCCTCTTCCTCGTCGGGCTCGGCCGCAACTGCGGGGCCGCGGCCAGCCGGTCCACCCGGACGCTGCGCGGTCGTCGTTGCAGGCCGCGCCGTCGTGGTTCCCGGACGTGCCGTCGTGGGGGTGCCGGGCCGCGCCGCGGGGGCGCCGGGCCGCGGCGCAGGAGCGGACGGAGCTGCCGTTGCGGGCCGTGCGGCAGAAGGCTGCTCGCCTTCGCCAAAACGCTTCTTCGGCCTCGGTCTCGGCCTTCCGCTTGGCTTCGTCCTCGTGGCGATGACGCTCGTCCTCGGCCTTGCGGCGGGCCTCGGCGGCTTCGCGCTCGGCGCGTTCGGCGGCCTCGCGGACCGCGCGGCGCTGGGCCTCTTCCTCGGCCTGGCGGCGCTCCTCGACCTCGCGCAGCTTGGCATCGGCCAGCGCGCTGGCACGGGCGAGAACGTTCGTCCTCGGTCAGGGTACGCAGCACCACGCCGGAACCGGCGTTGCGCGGCGAGGCGGGCGGTGGCGCCGGGCGCGACGGCGCGGGCGCGGCCGGTGCCGGCTTCGCCGTCACCTCGGGCGCGTGCGGCTCGGGGCCGTCGCCAATGCGGCGCTTGCCGCGCTTCTCGACCACGACCTGCTTGCTCCGGCCGTGGCTGAAGCTCTGGCGCACGGTGCCCGTCTCGACGCGCGGCTTGAGCGATAGCGTCTTGCTCGGAACGCTCAGCTTCTTGTCGCCAGGGGTCTTGGTATCAACCATTCAGCAGTCCTAATCCTGATCTGTTGTCGTTGTGCGTTGCCGCACCGTCATATCGGTTCGTCGTTGTCTCTCAGAAATCCTGGCCGTGCTTTTCGGCAGTCTTGTCATCGTCCGCCATCCGGTATCGGACCAGCATCTGGCTACGTGACAGGAATGACCTGCTCGCCGGGCCCGCGAGCAGCGCAGCATGTATCACATTTGACCGGGTCAGTGCCAAATCCAATTCTATCGATTTCAGCGCGGTGATGACGGGAAGCGGCGGCCTGGCGCCGCGATTTCCGGCATTTTGACGCGCCAGCATGTCCAATTTGCGGATTCCGTCCGCGGCCCCGTCGCTGGCGTGGATCAGGACCTCGACCGTGCCTTCCCGAAGGGCGCTCTCGACCTTGCCGAAACCGGCCACGACCTGGCCCGCCTTGGCGGCGATCCCAAGGGCTTCCGTCACGCTCCGAACCAGGAGCGTCTCGATGTCGGCGGGAAGCGTCTGGGGGGTGTGCAGCTCGCGCTTGAAGGCCTTGCTAAATTGGTGACGCCGCACGGCTTCCGCAACCACCTGCCGTGAGGCGGTGATCCACATGCCGCGTCCGGGCAGCTTGCGCTTGAGATCGGGAACTATGTCGCCTTGGGGCGATACGACGAAGCGGATCAGCTCGTCGATCGGCCGGACCTCGCGGCTGACCGCGCACATCCGCATGGTCGCGGACTTTTCGGTCCGCGGCCCATGGTCGAGTTCGCTGTCAGTGCTGACGAGCATCCGGTCGACATCCTCCTTCGCCTTCTAAGTCGCGTGTTCTTTACGCAAAACCGGTCTCCACTTTTGCTGAACACGCCTTAAGCCGGCTGATCTTCGGTCGCCTCGGCCTCTTCGGGCTTGGCAAGATCGGCCTCGGTGATCCAGCCGGCCTTGACGCGGGCCTGCATGATCATGGCTTCGGCATCGTCACGGGAGATGTCGATGCCGTCGAGCGCACCAGCATGCTTGGTCGGCTCGCCGCCTTCCTTGCGCTCGGTCCAGCCGACCAGATCGTCGGTGGCGCAGCCGGCGAGGTCGTCGACGGTCTTGATGTCATTCTCGCCGAACTTCACCAGCATTTTCGAGGTCACGCCGGGCACGTCCTTGAGCGCGTCCTCGACGCCGAGTTCCTTGCGCTTGGCCTCGAGCTCGGCTTCCAGCTGCTCGAGATATTCGCGGGCGCGGTTCTGGAGCTCCTGCGCGGTCTCCTCGTCAAAACCCTCGATGCTGGCGAGTTCCTTGACGTCCACCATCGCGAGTTCCTCGACCGAGGTGAAGCCTTCGGACGCCAGCAACTGACCGACCACTTCGTCGACGTTGAGCAATTCCATGAAGACGCGGGTGGAGTTCTCGAAGTCCGCCTGGCGGCGCTCCAATTCCTCCTGCTCGGTCAGGATGTCGATGTCCCAGCCAGTGAGCTGCGAGGCCAGACGCACGTTCTGGCCGCGGCGGCCGATCGCGAGCGAAAGCTGGTTGTTGGTATCGGGGACGACGACCTCGATGCGCTCGCGATCTTCGTCGATGACGACCTTGGAGACTTCCGCCGGCGCCAGCGCGTTGACCACGAAGGTCGCGATGTCGGGCGACCAGGGAATGATGTCGATCTTCTCGCCCTGCAATTCGTTCACCACCGCCTGCACGCGCGAGCCGCGCATGCCGACGCAGGCGCCGACCGGATCGACCGAGGAATCGCGGGAAATCACGCCGATTTTCGCGCGCGAGCCCGGATCGCGGGCGACCGCCTTGATCTCGACGATGCCGTCATAGATCTCCGGCACTTCCTGCGCGAACAGCTTTGCCATGAACTGCGGATGGGTGCGGGAGAGGAAGATCTGCGGGCCTCTCGTCTCGCGGCGGACGTCGAAGATGTAGGCGCGGACGCGGTCGCCGTTGCGGAACACTTCGCGCGGCAGCATCTCGTCGCGGCGGATGATGGCTTCACCACGGCCGAGATCGACGATCACGCTGCCATATTCGACGCGCTTGACGACGCCGTTGACGATGTCGCCGATGCGGTCCTTGAACTCCTGATATTGCCGGTCGCGCTCGGCCTCGCGCACCTTCTGCACGATCACCTGCTTGGCCGACTGCGCGGCGATGCGGCCATATTCCAGCGGCGGCAGCGTGTCGGCGATGGTGTCGCCGACCTGGGCACCGGGATTGGCGCGCTGCGCATCCACCAGCGAGATCTGGTTGGAATGGTTTTCGACCTTCTCGACCACCAGCATGTGGCGCGACAGCCGCAGCTCGCCCTTCTTCGGGTCGATCTCGGCGTGAACGTCAGTCTCGCTGCCGTAACGGGCCCGCGCCGCTTTGGCGATGGCGTCCTCCATCGCGGCGATGACGATGCCGCGGTCGATCGATTTCTCCCGCGCAACGGCGTCCGCGATCTGGAGCAATTCAAGTCGATTGGCGCTGACTGCCATGGCTAGTCTCCTTCGTCAGGCTCGATCTCGCCGCGCCGCGCGCGTTCGGCGGCCAGGCGATGTTTCTTCGTATTGGTCGGTGCCGGCTTCTTCTTCGGCTTGGTGTTCTTGGTGGTCTTCTCGCTGATCTTGGCGTGCGGCGCCGGCGGCGGCTCGAGACCGAGATTGCGGCGCATCTCGCGCGCCTCGGCCTTGCCGCGACGCATCGATTCGGCGATCAACTCGTCAGTCAGCACCAGCCGTGCCTCGCCGATATCCTCCATGGTCAGGAGAACGTCGGGATCATCACCCGCCTTGACGTCGTCGCGATGCAGATGCACGCGATCGCCTTCGACAGCGCCGAGCGTGCCGCGGAACCGCTTCCGCCCCTCATGGGCGACCGCCATCTCGATCTTCACCAGATGTCCGGCATACCGCTCGAAATCGGAGCGTCGCACCAGGGGACGGTCGATCCCCGGCGAGGAGATTTCCAGCCGATAGGCGCGATCGATGGGGTCGGCGACGTCGAGCACAGGCGACAGCGCCCGCGAGATCGCCTCGCAATCCTCGATCTGCATCGAGCCGTCCGGCCGCTCGGCCATGATCTGCACGGTGCAGCCGGCCTCTCCGGAAATGCGGATCCGCACCAGGCGATAGCCCATGCCCTGGAGCACGGGAGCTGCAACCGCGGACACCCGGGCCGCGACGCCCGGCTCGACCACGAGCCGCGGCTCGGCCAGCAATTCGGCATCCGTGGAACCAGAGTTCGGTTCGGTCATAGCAGGGGTCAGGCGCTCGATGGTTAAGGCTTGGTTAATTTCAAAGCCCGCTTCGGAACTCTCCCGACAACGCGTCGGGCCGCATCTTCCGCCAAGCCGCGTTCAGGTAATAAAAAGAGCGGGTCCTTTCGGGCCCACTCTCACTACGCGGATCGTATGAGAAGATGAATTGGCGCTGATATAGCCTTTTCTACCCTCCCGGACAAGGCCCATTGCAGGGCAGAGAAGGCTTTTTGCGCCCGATCTAACGGCCCGCCGCGCAACGCTTCCTTCATCAAGCAGGCCTAGATTCTCCGATTGTGGGGCGGCTTGATCTATGGCGCGCCCACGGCGTGCCAAGATCCCGAGTTGCGTTTCATGACCGTTGCCACGTCGCTGATTCCTGGACTGGACGATATCGTCAAACGCGGCGATCCGCGGCGTCGCGGCGAGATCGCGCGGGCCATCTCTGCATTGTTTTTCCGGGATGCCGAAAAACTCGGCCCCGAACTGATCGATCTGTTCGACAATCTCCTGATTGATCTCGTCCCGCATGCCGAGCTCGCCTCGCGCATCGATCTTGCCGAGCGCTTCTCGCGCGTCGGCAACGCGCCGCCGCATCTGGTGAACCAGCTCGCGCGCGAAAACGAGATTATGGTCGCGGGCCCCGTGCTGCGCCGCTCGCCCGTGCTCGACGAGGCCGCCCTGGTCGAGATCGCGCGGTTGAAGGGGCAGGGTCATTTGCTGGCGATGACAGAGCGCCCCATCTTGCCGGCTGTCGTCACCAACGTGCTGGTCGAGCGCGGTGATCGCGACGTGGTGCGTCGCGCCGCGGGCAATGCCGGTGCGGTGTTCTCGCCCGGCAGCTATTCCGAGCTGATCAAGCGCGCCGCGCAGGACGGCGTGCTGACGCTCAAGATCGGTCAGCGCAACGATCTCTCGGGCGAGCAATTGAAGGAGCTTCTCGACGGCACGCTCGACGTCATCCGCCGTCGCCTCTCCAGCGTGGTCAATCCCGCGCGCCAGATCGAGATCAAGCGCACGATGGCGGCAATCGAGGAGGCGGCGCTGCCGCCGGGGCCGCGCCGCGATTTTTCGGCGGCACAGCGCACGGTGCTGACCCTGCATCGTGATGGCCATCTCGGCGAGAGCGCGCTGCTCGGTTTCGCCAAGGCGCACAAATACGAGGAATCGATCGCCTCGCTCTCGGCGATGTCCGGTGTCCGCCTTTCGATGCTCAACCGCCTGATCGCCGGTGATCGCTGCGATCCGATTTTGATCCTGGGGCGCGTGCTCAATCTCGGCTGGCCCACGGTGCGCGCGCTCATCCTGCTCTGGTACGGCCCGCACCGCACCCCGGCCGATGCCGACATCGAGACCGCGCGCATGAACTTCACGCGCCTGATGCCGACGACCGCCGAACGCGTCGTGAATTTCTGGCGCAACCGGCAGACGATCTAGCTTCGCGCTCCGCAATGACGGCTAACCGACCCGCCCGAACCGCAGATAGGCCGCCTTGCGCCCTTCGCGCGCGGCTTTCCGGCCGTAGCGCGTCATAGTGTAGCCCGCCCAGGGCTGCCGGAAATCGTCGGCGCGTTCGGCAAGCCATTTGAAGTCCGGAGAGCGCGCAAGATGCGACAGCGTCCAGGCGCAGTAATCGTCGATGTCGCAGACGAAGCGGAATTCGCCGCCAGGCTTCAGCACGCGCGCCATTGCGGCAATGGTCCTGTCCTGCACGAAGCGCCGCTTCCAGTGCCGCCGTTTCGGCCAGGGATCGGGATGGATCAGGTCGATCCGCGACAATGAGGCTTGCGGAAGCCAGGCCAAGAGCTCCGCTGCATCGCCCGCGAACAGGCGGATGTTGCCGATATTGGCCGCCTCGATCTGCGCGAGGATTTTTGCCATGCCGTTGACATAGGGCTCGCAGCCGATGAAGCCGGTCGCGGGAAAGTTTTGCGCCTCGGCCGCGAGATGCTCGCCGCCGCCGAAGCCGATCTCGAGCCGCACCTCGCTCGCCGCGGGGGCGAAGATCTCGCCGGCATTCGCCGGCGCGTCACCCGCGATGTCGAGCGCAAGATGCGGCAGCAGATGATCGATCAGCCCGGCCTGGTGCTGCCTGAGCTTGTGGCCCTTGCGGCGCCCGAAGAAGGCGCGCTCGCTGTCATCGCGCTCGGAATCTGATTTGCGTTCGCTCATCGCAGCGTCTGATACAGGCGATGGAGCAGCCGCGCGCGCGGCTCGAGCGACGAGACATAGAGCTGCTCATAATGGGTGTGCGCGCCCTTGCCGTCGACGCCGAGCCCGTCGAGCGTCGCAGTGTGCGCAGCGGTGAAATTGCCGTCCGAGCCGCCGCCGGTGTGGGTGTCGATCAGCTCGAAGCCGATCTCGGCGGCAAGCGTCTTCGCATGCTCGTAGAGCGCGGCGCCTGCATTGCTCTTCTCGTAAGGCGGACGATTGAGCTCGCCGGTGATCTCAACGGTGACGCCGTCGGTCTTCGACGTGAGCGCGAGGATCTTGCCGACGAACTCGTCGGCGTCGTTGAGGCTCAGCACGCGCAGATCGACTTCGGCATAGGCCTCTTCCGGCGTCACATTGGGGCGCGTGCCGCCGCGCACCACGCCGACATTGACGGTGACGCCGCGCTTCAGGTCGTTCATTCCCTCCAGCGCCAGGATCACGTTGGCGAGCTCGCGGACGGCACTTCGGCCGTCCCGGGTCGCGTGCCGGCATGAGCGGGGACGCCCTTGATGAAGACTCGGAAGCGTCCGACGCCCTTGCGCCCCGTGACGATCCTGCCGCCGTCGCGCGCCGGCTCCGTCACCAGCACGTATTTGGCCTTGCGCCCTTCCCGCTCGATCAGCGCACGCGAGGTCGGGCTGCCGATCTCCTCGTCGGAGGTGAACATGTGGGTGATGCCGAGCGGCGAACGATCGCCGGTGGCGCAGAGCGCGCCAAAGGCGTGATGGGCGATGTAGGCGCCGCCTTTCATGTCGTAGATGCCCGGACCGAACGCACTGTCGCCTTCGATCTTGAACGGCAGGCGCTCGATGAAGCCCATGGGATGAACGGTATCGAGGTGGCTCAGCACCAGGATGCCCGGCTCGTCCTGGCCCCAGGTCGAGCGCGCCACGAGATGATCGCCGCAGCCGCCGACGCCGGCGACGCGCTCGAGCGTCACGGGCAGATCGCGGTATTGCTCCGCGACCACGGAGATCAGCTTGTTGACCTGTTCAGGTGCATCCGTCGGCGTCTCGATCTCAACCCAGCGCCGGATGCCATCGAGAATGGTTTGGGAATCGAACCAATTGGAGCTGGCCATGAACGCATCTATGCCTTTGAATCGCATCATCGGAAAGGACGCGCATCGAGGGCGCGGCCGCAAATGACGACATAGGCCAGATTTGGGGCAGTCTCAAATCGCCATTGCGATGACGCGTCAGCGCTTGTCGGGGCCTTCGCGGGCGGCGATCTGCTCGACGAGATCGACGATGGAGCGGCGCATCTTGGAATCGGTGATTCGGGTGAACGCCTTGGTCAAGGCGAGTCCCTCCGATGTCGCGAGGAAATCCGAGACGTAAGATGGCGAGGCGCCTTCGCTGAAGCCTTCCGGGCCCGGCACACCGCTCGGCCCGCCCTCGAACAGGAACGACACCGGCACCTGGAGAATCTCGGCGATCTGCTGGATGCGGCTCGCGCCGACCCGGTTGGTGCCCTTCTCGTATTTCTGGATCTGCTGGAAAGTCAGGCCCAAAGCTTCACCGAGCTTTTCCTGGCTCATGCCCAACATGATGCGGCGCATACGCACGCGACTGCCGACATATTTGTCAACAGGGTTGGGCGCTTTCGACATTTCCTCAGCCCTCCAAACATCACCCTCGGCGCAATCAACAAGCGTGCCTCGGGTGTCAGCACCGTCAAATCAGACCCTCTTATTGGGAAACATTGCGGAGAAATTTAGCAACGCACCGCTGTCTTTTGCAGCTGTTGCAGAATGGGGAGCCCGCGTGCAGTCTGTCAACCGTGGGACTACGGTTGTCAAAGGATTCCGGCTAAGTCCGCGGCGAGGCGATCAGAGGTGCCGTTTGGCGACACGTCGGCGGATCGCCACAATCACGGCGAGCGCGACGAGCATGGCTGCGGGCACGTCGCCCACCCGCGCATAGATCGTCGGCGGGATCGCGGCGGGCAGACCTGCATCCAAAATGCCTTCGATTCCGAGGCCGAGACTGGCGATGGTGCGCCCCACCGGATCGATCACTGCGGAGATGCCTGTATTGGCGGAGCGGACCAGCGGCAAGCCGAGCTCGATCGCGCGCATCCGCGCCTGCTCCAGATGCTGATAGGGACCGGTCGAGATGCCGAACCAGCCGTCATTGGTGAGGTTCACGATCCAGCCCGGACGTTCGCTGCGTCCGCCCACCTCGCCGGGAAAGATGGCTTCGTAACAGATCAGCGGCAGCGCGGGCGGCGCGCTGGCGACCGGCAGCGCATGGCGCACGGTGCCGGGAATGAAGCCGCCGCGCACGCGCGTCAGCTGCTCGAAACCGAGCTTCTCCATCAGCCCCTGGTAGGGAAGAAATTCGCCGAACGGCACCAAATGCAGCTTGTCGTACACAGCGAGCACGCTGCCGTCGTGATCGATCACGTAGATCGAGTTATAGGCACGCGTGATCGGTGTGCCCCGCGGCAGATCCGGCGCGCGGACCGAACCCGTGATCAGCACCGTGCCCTTCGGCAGAAGGTCGGCGATCTCAGCCATCGCGTCGGCTTCGCGAGTCAGGAAGAACGGGAAGGCGGATTCGGGCCAGATCAGGATGGTGGCATCGCGCACGCCGGTCGATTGCGGGCCGGAGGCGCGGTCGGACAGCGCCAAATATTTCTTCATCACCTCCGCTTTGGCGGCGTAGTTGAATTTCGCGTCCTGCTGGAGGTTCGGCTGCATCAGGCGCAGCTTGGCGCCCGCAACCATCGTGGTCGGATGCAGCGACAGGCGGATCGCGCCGAAGATGCCCATGACGATCAGAAGCGCAATTGCGGCGGCCGGCGCGCGCCATTGCAGTCGGCGATCGGGCGCGCGATCGAACAGCGTCGCTGGGCTCGCGAAGATCGTGACTGTCAGGAACGTCATGCCCCACAGGCCGATCAGCGATGCCGTCTGCGCCAGCGGCAGCGGCTCGGACAGCGCGTAGCCGAACGCGTTCCAGGGAAAGCCGGTCAGCGCGTGGCCGCGCAGCCATTCGCTGATGGTGAGGCTTGCTGCGAGCGCCAGCACGCGCGTGGCGTTCTTGGTCCAGAGCAGGCGCGCCAGCGCAAAGCCGATTGCCGTGAAGATCGAGAGATAGGCCGGCAGGCCCAGCACGGCGAATGGTGTCAGCCAGGCGAACACGTCGGCCTCGACGAAGAAGGCGTAGCCGATCCAGTAGAGGCCGGGCACGAAATAGCCGAGCCCGAACCAGTAGCCGGTCAGCGCCGCGGCAGGAACGCCGCCATATCGTCCGCCGCCGGCACCGTCGATCAGCCAGACCAGCACCGGAAAGGTGACGAACAGCACCGGGAAGAGGTTGAACGGCGCCAGCGCCAGCACCGACAGCGCCCCGGCGGCCATGGCGATGACGGCGCGCTTCCATCCCCAGCTGAGGATGATGGCAAGCGCAATCTGCCGAAGTCGCTGGAGCGGGCTCACTGCGGACCGGCCCCGTCGCTCGGCGGCGGGGTCGGCGTGTCACTGGCCGGCGGTTGACCGCTCTCCGGCGCCGCTTCGCGGCGGCGGCTCTCGCGCTGGGTGCGGGGCGCGGGACGCTCCTTCCGCGTCGAGATGCGCAGCCGCTTGACGCGACGCGGATCGGCGTCGAGCACCTCGACCTCGTAAGTGCCGGGGCCCGGATCACCTCGCCGCGCACCGGCAGGCGCCCGACGAAGCTGACGAGATAGCCGCCCAGCGTCTCCACCTCCTCGCCGGCCTCGCCGGTGACGAAATCCTCGCCGATCACCGAGCGGACGTCGTCGAGGCTGGCGCGGGCGTCGGCGATGAAGGCGTTGTCGGGCAGGCGCACGATCGAGGGCGGCTCGTCGCTGTCGTGCTCGTCGTCGATCTCGCCGACGATCTGCTCGACGATGTCCTCGAGCGAGACCAGCCCGTCGCTGCCGCCATATTCGTCGACAACCAGCGCGAGGTGGATGCGCGTGGCCTGCATCTGCGCGAGCAGGTCGATCGCCCGCATCGACGGCGGCACGTAGAGCAGCTTGCGGATGATGCGCGCCTCGTGAAGCGGCAGCGCGAGATCGACGGCGCGCAAATCGAGCCCGGCCGGCAGCGGCTTCTTGCGCTTGGTCTTGGTGGCCTCCGACACGCGCGCACGCGCGGTCATGAAGGCGAGCAGGTCGCGGATGTGGACGATGCCGACGGGATCGTCCAGCGTCTCGTTGTAGACGACGAGCCGCGAATGGCCGGCGCTCTCGAAGCGGTCCATCAATTCGCCGAGCGGGATGTCGCGCTTCACCGCGACGATGTCGGCGCGATGGACCATGACGTCGGCGATGCGGCGCTCGTGCAGGCCGAGGATGTTGCGCAGCATGGTGCGCTCGACCGCGGAGAAGCCGGTGTCGTCAGGCGTCGACGCGTCGAGCACGACCTGGAGGTCGTCGCGCACCGATCCCGCCTTCCAGCCGAACAGCGTCCGGATGGCGCGCAAGAGCCAGCCTTCTGCGGTCGGGCGCATCACCTCGCCCTGGGTCACGACGGCGGGCAAATTGCGCGTGTTGCGCGGGTTGTCCTGGATTGGATCGGAATCCGGCATCTCAATTCGTCCCCGGGCGGTCTGCATAGGGATCGGGAATGCCGAGATGCGCCAGGATCTGCGTCTCCAGCGCCTCCATCTCCTCGGCGTCGTCGTCGTTCTCGTGGTCGTAGCCGATCAGATGCAGGAAACCGTGCACGGCGAGATAACTCAAATGATGATCGAACGGCTTGTGTTCCTCGTCCGCCTCGCGCCGCATGGTCTCGTAGGCGATCGCGATGTCGCCGAGCATGCGCGGCGCATCGCCCGGCTTCCACTCGCCCTCGGGCTGGAGCGCAGGAACGACGAGCACGTTGGTCGGCTTGTCGATGCCGCGCCAGTTGCCGTTGAGGGTGCGGATGCCGGCGTCATCGGTCAGCATCACAGCCACTTCGGCGTCGGCGACGTCTTCGTCGACGTTCTCGGCGGCGGCCGCAACCGCGCGCTGGATCACGGTTTCGGAATCGGGCTCGCGTTGCCAGCAATCGGCGACGACGAGAACCTCGGTTGTGGGTAGGTTGGAATGGGACATTGTGCTGTCTGGGACGAAAAGGCGCGCTGTACGCGCCCGCTTGGTCCGGCTGTTGCCTCGTCAGGATTGACCGGTGGCCGGCCGCTGCGGCGACCCTTCGTAAGCGGCGACGATCCGCGCCACGAGCTCGTGGCGGATCACGTCCTCGGCTTTGAAATGCACTTGCGCAATCCCCTCGACGCCGTTCAGGAGCCGGGTTGCTTCCGCCAGACCCGAGGTCTGGCCGTTCGGCAGGTCGATCTGCGAGGGATCGCCTGTCACGATCATGCGGCTGTTCTCACCGAGGCGGGTCAGGAACATCTTCATCTGCATCGACGTGGTGTTCTGCGCCTCGTCCAGGATGATGGCGGCGTTGGTGAGCGTGCGGCCGCGCATGAAGGCGAGCGGCGCTATCTCGATCTCGCCGGTCTGGAGCGCCCGCTCGACGATGCGCGCGTCCATGAGATCGTAGAGCGCGTCGTAGATCGGGCGCAGGATAGGGATCGACCTTCTCGCGGAGATCGCCGGGCAAAAAGCCGAGCCGCTCGCCTGCTTCCACCGCCGGACGCGACAGGATGATCTTGTCGACCTCCTTGCGCTCGAACAGCTGCGCGGCATACGCGACCGCGAGCCAGGTCTTGCCGGTGCCGGCGGGGCCGATGCCGAACACCAGCTCGTGGCGCTTCAGTGCGCGGATGTCGAAATCCTGCGCGGCCGTGCGCGCGCGCACCGGGCGCTTGCGCAAATTGATGCTGTCGAAGGTTGATTTGGCCGATTTGGCATCGAACTCGAACAGCGAGCCCTGGGCGATCACGGCGCGGATCGCGCCCTCGACCTCGCCCTGGTCGAGATCCTGTCCCTTCACGGCTTGCGCGTAGAGCATCTCCAGCACGCGGCGTGCGGCGTCGCAGCCGTCGCGCGTGCCGCCGATGGTGATGTGGTTACCCTTGGAGTCGACGATCACGCCGAGCCGCCGCTCGATCTGCGCGAGATGCTGGCCGTACGGGCCGACCAGCGCGGAGGCGGCACGGTTGTCGTCGAAATCGATGACGACCTGGGTCTCGGGCGGTACTTGCATGTCGCGGTCAAATTTGCGGCTGGGAGCGAACGAAGACGAATCCGATGCGCTTTTTGGCAAGGGTTCAGGCTCCAGTGGCTTGCGATAAAGCGGGCTCGCGCGCGTTGCGCGGTGTCACGAGCTCGCCGAGAAAGCTGTAGCGCTCGAGGCTGTCGATCCGGACCGGCAGGATTTGTCCGATGATGTCGGGCGAGGCCATCACATGCGCGGGCTGGAGGTAAGCGGTGCGGCCAACGATCTGGCCTTCCTTGCGAGCCGGACGCTCGAACAGCACATCGATCGTTCAGCCAATCGCAGCCTTGTTGAAGGCCGATTGCTGGCTGTCGATCAGTTCCTGGAGCCGCTCCAATCGCTGGTCCATCTCGGCGGGGGACACCGTCTCCTGCATGTCCGCGGCCGGCGTTCCCGGCCGGGCGGAATATTTGAACGAATAAGCCGCAGCGTAGCCGATTTGCGTGACAAGCGCGAGGGTGGCCAGAAAATCTTGCTCACTCTCGCCGGGGAAGCCGACGATAAAATCTGATGAAAAAGCAATGTCTTGGCGTGCGGTGCGGAAACGGTCGATGACCCGCCGGTAATCATCGGCGGTATGTTTCCGGTTCATGGCGGCCAGAATCCGGTCCGAGCCCGACTGCACCGGCAGATGCACGAACGGCATCAGGGCACCGAGATCGCGATGGGCCGCAATCAAACTGTCATCGACATCGCGGGGATGGCTGGTCGAATAGCGCAGCCGGGCGATGCCCGGGATTTGCGCCAGATGCTCGAGCAACCGGCCGAGCGGCCAGCTTTTCCGCCCGGCCCCTCGCCGTGATAGGCGTTGACGTTCTGCCCGATCAGCGTGAGCTCGCGCACGCCGTTCTCAGTGAGCCGCTTCACGTCGTCCACGATCTTCGCCACGGGACGCGACACCTCGGCGCCGCGGGTATACGGCACGACGCAGAAGGTGCAGAACTTGTCGCAGCCTTCCTGCACCGTGACGAAGGCGGAAATGCCGCGCGCGCGGATCGCATCGGGCTTCGGTTGGGCCAGGTAGCCGAACTTGTCGGCCGCGGGAAACTCGGTCTCGATCGCACGGCCCTCGTCGCCGGCGCGTTTCAATAGCTCGGGCAGATGATGATAGCTCTGCGGTCCGACCACGACGTCGACGACAGGCGCGCGGCGCACGATCTCCTCGCCCTCGGCCTGTGCCACGCAGCCCGCGACCGCGATCTGCATCGCGCGGCCCGCGCGAGCGGCCTCGTCCTTGGCAACGCGCAGGCGGCCGAGCTCGGAATAGACCTTTTCCGAGGCCTTCTCGCGGATATGGCAGGTGTTGAGGATGACGAGGTCGGCGTCCTCAGCGCTGGCCGTCTCCACGAATCCTGCCGGAGCCAGCGTGTCCATCATGCGCTGGGCATCGTAGACGTTCATCTGGCAGCCATATGATTTGATGTGCAGCTTGCGCGGCGGCGTCATGGAACCCGAAAATGGAGCTGGAGGACGCCCCTCAGATATAGGCTGGAGGCGCGAAAATCCAGCGAATGGGGCCATTTGGGGCCGTCATTCCGGGGCGCAACGCAGTCGCTAACCCGGAATCCAGAGGTTCTGGCGCGAATTCCGGGGTCGCCCGCGTCGGGCGTGTCCCGGAATGACGGTGAGAGGGCGAAAATCAGCCCGCCAAGGCGTCCGCCTCGACCCGCCGGACCAGCTCCGGCAGCTGATGCATGTCGGCAAAGAGCAGGTCGGCGCCGGCCAGGCGCAGGGTTTCGGCATAGCCATCGCGGCAATGGCTGCCCCCGTAAAAGCCGAACACGGGCATCCCGGCAGCTCGCGCGCCGGCAATGCCGGCCAGGCTGTCCTCGATCACGACGCAGCGCTCGGGCGGCACGCCCATTTCGTTGGCCGCGAACAGGAACAGCTCCGGCGCCGGCTTGCCGTTCTTCACCTGCGAGGCCGAGAAGATATTTGGTGCGAGGCGCTCGTAGAGGCCCGTGCTCCCCAAGCTCACGCGCATGCGCTGATGCGAGCCGCTCGAGGCGACGCAGACGCGTTGGGTGACGACATCGAGCACATCATGGATGCCGCGGATTGCTTCGAGGTCGGCCTCGAACGAGCGGAACAGCTCGTCCTGCAGATCGCCGTGATAGGCCTCGGGCAGCTTGCGGCCGAGCTCGGTCTCGATCTCGAGATTCGCCTGCCGCGTCGAGCGGCCGAGAAAACGTTCGAACACCTGATCCGACGTGATCGGATAGCCGTGCCTCGTCAGCACATCGGCATGTGCGCGACAGGAGATCACCTCGCTGTCCACGAGCACGCCGTCGCAGTCGAAGATGATGAGGTCGATGGGCACTAAGGCATGATCCGGAAAAGGTGGAGCGGTTTTCCCGCGCGACAAACGCGGGCCGCGTTTGCGCGGAGATCATGCCCAACTAAGACGTCGGCTTGTCGTCGTCGAGCGGGACGCAATAGAGCTCGAGGCGGTGATCGACCAGCTTGTAGCCGAGCTTGCGGGCGATTTCGGCCTGGAGCTTCTCGATCTCTTCGGAGGTGAACTCGATCACCTTGCCGTCGCGCAGATTGATGAGATGGTCGTGATGGCTGTCGCGCATCTGCTCGTAGCGCGCGCGGCCCTCGCGGAAATCGTGGCGTTCGATGATGCCGGCATCCTCGAACAGCTTCACCGTTCGGTAGACCGTCGAGATCGAGATCTTGTCGTCGACGGCGACGCAGCGCCGGTACAGTTCCTCGACATCGGGATGGTCGACCGCCTCCGCGAGCACGCGGGCGATGACGCGGCGCTGCTCGGTCATGCGCATGCCGGTGGCGGCACAACGCGCCTCGATGCCGGATGCCTTGGATGCGGAAGTAGGTTTCAGTGCGGTCATAGGATTGTCTGCCTGGCGGAGGCGCTTTCTGCCATCAATGTTACGACAAGTCACGTCGCATCAGAAGGGCGTTCAATTGTTCCCCGTTCGGCTGCTTATAGTAGCGTTCGCGGCGCCCGACCACCATGAATCCGGCCCGATCGTAGAGGCGGCGCGCCGGCTGGTTATTTTCCTCGACTTCGAGAAATATTATGCGCACGCCGCGCCCGGCGAGGTGGCCGAGATGGGTCATCAGCAGCGTGCGGGAGAGGCCGCGGCCGCGATAGGCCTGATCGACTGCGATCGAGAGGATTTCCGCTTCGTCCGCGCCGATCCGCGACACCGCAAACCCGATCGTCTTGCGACCGAGGCGCAAGCGATGCACCAGCGTGTTGCGCTCACCGAGCATGCTCTCGAACTCGCCTTCGCCCCAGCCGCGCGCGAAGGAGGCGCCGTGAAGCTGCGCCAGCCGCGCGGCGTCGCGCGCAGACGCGGGCTCGACGGCGGCAGTGCTGCCGCGCCACCATTGCGAGAACCATCCCATCATGAGCTTGCAGCTTGTGCTGCGAGCTGTGGCTGCGCGGCCGGCTTGGCATCGGGCGTGCGCAGATAGAACGGCCGCGCCGGGGTCGTGTCGGGATTGGCCGCGGCGCCGAGCCAGGCGACCCAGCCGATATCGGGCGCGGGCTGCGCGTCGACCGCAATGGGTTGCGGCGCACCCTTCGGCCAGCGCTCGGCGAGGATGTTTGCGGCATTGCCGACCAGATGCGGCGCGCCGAATTGCGAAGCCGCGATCGCCTCGTCGATGCTGGCGACCTTCGGTCGCACCAGCTGGCTGCCGTCGCCGGCGACGATCTGGAAATAAACGTGGTCGTGCCGCGCATCGATCGCGGACATCACGGGCGCCGATCGGCTCTGGCCGACGATGGCGGCAGCATAGGCGGACAAGGTGGTCAGGCCGACGGCCGGCCGTTTCGCCGCGAGCGCAAGGCCGCGCGCGGCCGAAATACCGACGCGCAGGCCGGTGAAGCTTCCAGGACCGACGGTGACCGCGATGCGGTCGAGCGCGGTGAAGCCGAGCTCCGCCGATTGCATCACCCGCGCGATCAGCGGCATCAAGGCTTCGGCATGCCCACGCTTCATCGGCAGCGATTCCTGCGCGCGCAGCTCGGCCGTTTCGGTGTCGAGCACGGCGGCGGAGCAGGCGTCGAGCGCAGTATCGATGGCGAGGATCAGCATGACGTGATCATAGCATTGGCAATTGGATGATATCTAAGGTTCTCGCCGTCATGGCCGGGCTTGCCCCGGCCATCCACGACTTTGCGGCCCCAAAAGCGTGGATGCCCGGGACAAGCCCGGGCATGACGGAAGGAAATCGGTGCGCAGACCGTGCAATTCACATCGGCCGGACTTCGACCACGTCGGGCACGAAATGCCTGAGCAGGTTCTGGATGCCGTGCTGGAGCGTCGCAGTCGATGACGGGCAGCCCGAGCAGGCGCCCTTCATGTTGAGATAGACGACGCCGTCCTTGAAGCCGCGGAAGGTGATGTCGCCGCCGTCATTGGCGACGGCCGGCCGCACCCGGGTCTCGATCAGATCCTTGATCATGTCGACCGTCTCGGCATCGGCCTCGTCGAAGAATTCATGGTGGTCGTCGAGTTCGGTATCGCTTTGCGCCGTGCCGTCGGCGAGCAGCGGCGCGCCGGACATATAGTGCTCCATGATCGCGCCGAGAATCGCGGGCTTGAGCTGCTGCCACTCACCGCTCGCTTTGGTCACGGTGATGAAGTCCGATCCGTAGAACACGCCGGTGACGCCGGGCACGTCGAACAGCTTTTCGGCGAGCGGCGAGCGGCTTGCGGCTTCGCGGCTCGAAAACTCCACCGGGCTGCCGTCGACCACGACGCGGCCGGGAATGAACTTCAACGTGGCGGGATTGGGGGTGGCTTCGGTTTGAATGAACATGGTTTTCTCCAGACGTCGCCGGTTCAAGGCCGGCGCGTGCTCTATCCAGTAGCAGATGGCGACGGGGAACGCACGATCAAGGGGTGTGGGAGCTGTTTCGTTGTTATATCAGCGAGTTAGGACGCCTCTTCTCCCTCTCCCCGCTTGCGGGGAGAGGGTTGGGGTGAGGGGGAGTCTCCACGAGGACGGTGAGAGTTGGACGCGCGGAGGCTCCCCTCACCCGGAATTCAAGCGGCGCTTGAATTCCGGCCTCTCCCCGCAGGCGGGGAGAGGCGAGAAGCTAAGACAGCGAATCCACGCTTTGGTCGCTCAGCGCGCCGGAGATGATCGTCACCGGAACCGGAAACGTGCCGAGCGCATGCGCGAGCAGCGAGACCAAGGGCCCCGGTCCCTCCGCACCAGGGCTCGCGGCCAGCACCAGCATGGCGATATCAGGATCCTCGTCGATCACCGCGAGCAGTTGTTCCATCGCGGCGCCTTCCCGGATCACCCGCTCCGGCGTGATCGCGGCGATGCCGTTGGCGCGGCCGGCGGCGCGGTCAAGCGCGGCTTCCGCCGCTTCCTGCGCCTCGGCGCGCATGATGTCGGCGACACCAAGCCATTCCTGCGTCTGCTGTTCGGGCTCGATGATGCGCAGCATCACCACGCCGCCGCCGGCGCGGATCGCCCAGCGGCTGGCGATACACCGCGCGATCCCATTCGGCGGTGTCGTCGACGATGACGAGGCATTTGGGCTTGTGACCCGGCTCGAAGCAAAGGCGCTTGCTGGTCATGCATGTCCCGGCGTGTGCACGGCCGGCATGCTGCCACACTCTCTTCCGCTTTGGGAGAGGGGGCGGCCGGTGCGGTGGCACCAGCCAGATTTCGCTGACGCGATGATCAGCGCCGGTGGATGAAGCCGACGATGTCCTTCGAGAGCTTCATGGTCTCGTCGGCGATAGTGCGGGCCCGGTCGGAGCCCTCGTTCAGGATCGCGTCGATATGGCCGGGGTCGGCGACGAGGCGCTTCATCTCGCCGGCGATCGGCGCGAGCTTGGTGACGCACAGCTCGGCCAACGCGTTCTTGAAGCTGGAGAACTGGCCGCCGCCGAAATCCCTGAGCACGTCGGCCTTGGAGCGGCCGGAGAGCGCGGCGAAGATGCCAACGAGATTGTCGGCTTCGGGACGCGCTTCCAGGCCCTTCTCTTCGCTCGGCAGCGGCTCCGGATCGGTCTTCGCCTTGCGGATCTTCTGCGCGATGGTGTCGGCATCGTCGGTGAGGTTGATGCGCGAATTGTCCGACGCATCCGACTTCGACATCTTCTTGGTGCCGTCACGCAAGCTCATCACGCGCGTCGCCGGACCGGTGATTAGCGGTTCCGGCAGCGGGAAGAACAGGCCGTCATTGTGTCCCTGAGCGCGAATGGAATCGCCGAAATCGTTGTTGAACTTCTGCGCGATGTCACGCGAGAGCTCGAGATGCTGCTTCTGGTCCTCGCCGACCGGCACATGAGTGGCGCGGTACAGCAGGATGTCCGCCGCCATCAGCACGGGATAGTCGAACAGCCCGACCGAGGCGTTCTCGCGGTCCTTGCCGGCCTTCTCCTTGAACTGGGTCATGCGGCCGAGCCAGCCCATGCGCGCGACGCAGTTGAAGATCCAGGCGAGCTCGGCATGGCCGGAGACCTGGCTCTGGTTGAACACGATGTGCTTCTTCGGATCGATGCCGGCAGCGATGAACGCCGCGGTGACCTCGCGGGTGTTGCGCGTGAGCTCGGCCGGCCCGCCCAGACATCGACGCCTTGCGTGATCGCGTGCATGTCGACGACGCAATAGATGCAGTATGCGTTTCCTGCATCTTCACGAAGTTGACGATCGCGCCGAGGTAGTTGCCGAGATGCAGATTGCCCGTCGGCTGGACGCCCGAAAAGACTCGTTCAACGAATGGCATGGTCAGCTTTCCTGGAAGATACGGCCGTCGTTTCCAACAGCGGCGCAGCCCCGTCAAGGGCAATTCCACCTCTCCCATCGGGAGAGGTGAAGAGCCTGGCGCCGAGCGCTCTAATGGCCCGGCCGTTTCAACGCGTTAGCCGCCTCGCGCCAGGAGGCTGCACCGAGGATTTGCAGGAGCAGGCCGTAGACGGCGATCCCGGCCGCGATCTGCACACCCAGTGCGACGAATTTGATCAAGCCATGGGTCTCGGCAGGCACGAGACCGGCGGTCAGCCAGAGCAGGGCGCCCATGGCGATCGCGGCCAGCACGATTCGCGGCAATCGCGTGCGGGCCGCTGCGTCGACCGAGAAGCCGAATTCGGTCGTGCCTTTCCGAAGCAGCGAGAGCGCGCTGCTCCAGGCGCCGGCCGCGATGCTCGCGGCGATCCCGCTCGCGCCAAAGACATGACCGAGCAGAACCGCGAGCGCGACCGTCACCACGAAACCTTTGGCGGTCGCGAGCAACGGCGTCATCGTGTCGCTGCGGGCGTAGAAGGCCGGCGACAGCGCCTTGATCAGCACGTGCGCCGGCAGGCCCAGCGCCAGCCACATCAGTGCGTGCGCGGTAGCCGCGCTGTCCTCGACGCTGAACGCACCGTGCTCGAACAGCAGCCGTACGATCGGATCGGCCAGCACGATCAGGCCGAGCGTGGCCGGCAGCGCCAGCCCGGTCGCCAGCTCCAGCGCGCGCGATTCGGCATGCGCCACCGCGACGCGGTCGCCGCTACCGACCGCACGCGTCAGCTCCGGCACCAGCACCGTGCCCATGGCGACGCCGACGATGCCGAGCGGCAGCTCGATCAGGCGGTTGGCAAAATAGAGCCAGGACACAGCGGAGGGCGTCGTCGAGGCGATGATCGCGCCGGCGACCATTAACCATTGCGGGCCCGAGCTTGCGATCATGCCGGGAATGGCCTTGGCAAAAAAGGCCCGCATCTCCTTGTCGAAACTCACGCGCAACGGCGTCGCAAGGCGTGCGCTTCGCTGCGACAGCAGCATCAGCAATTGCAGCAGGCCTGCGACGCCGACGGTGGCGGCCAGCATCCACGCAGCGAGAACCGCATCGGCATGCCCAGCAACAGCACCGCGATCGCGGCGATCAGCGCGATGTTGAACAGCAGCGGCGAGAACGCCGTCAGCGCAAAGCGCCCTTGTGCGTTGAGCAGTCCCATCAGCACGGTGACGGGGCCGGCGAAGGCGAGATAAGGCAGCATCAGCCGCGCGTTCTGCACGGCGAGATCGAGCGTGCTGCTACCGAGAAAGCCCGGGCGATCACCGTGATGATCAGTGGCATCAGAAGCGCAATGCCGATCGAGATCGCGACCAGAGCCGCGCTGACCGTGCCGAGCACGCGTCCGGCGAATGCCGCCGCAGCGATCTCGCCATCGCGGTCGCGGATACGCAGCCAGGCCGGGATCAGCGCCGCATTCAGCGCCCCCTCGCTCAGCAGCCGCGCACGACGTCGACGAGCTGAAATGCCGCCAGGAACGCATCCGCTACGGCGCCGGTGCCGAGCAGCGCCGCGATCAGGGAATTGCGGGCAAAGCCCAGTAGCCGCGAGGCTAGCGTTCCCGTCGAGACGGTCAGGAAGGAGCGGATCATCGGCCCTTTATAATACCGTTGCTTGCCCGCGCGGGTCCGGTCGTGATAGGCCGCGAGCCAGATTTCAAGCTGACAGGAAGCGGATTTCCGCGGGGATCGCAATCCGCCAAACAGGATCAAGGTGAATGGCTGACGTGAAATATGACGTTCTCGGCATCGGCAACGCGCTGTTCGACGTGCTGGTCAGGACCGACGAGGCCTTTTTGGCCAAGCATGGCATGACCAAGGGCAGCATGTCCCTGATCGACGAGGCACGGGCGGCCGCCATCTACAAGGACATGGGCCCTGCGACGGAAGTCTCGGGCGGCTCGGCCGCCAACACCATCGTCGGCATCGGCAGCTTAGGGGCCCGCGCCGCCTATGTCGGCAAGGTCAAGGACGACCAGATCGGCAAGCTCTATGTCCACGACATCCGCGCTGCCGGCGTCGCCTTCAACACGCCCGCCGCAACGGACGGCCCCGCCACCGGCTGCTCCTACATCCTGGTCACGGGCGACGGCGAGCGCACCATGAACACCTATCTCGGCGCGGCGCAGGATCTGTCGCCCGCCGACATCGATCCGGTCGAGGTCGCCGGCGCCGGCATCGTCTACCTCGAAGGCTATCTCTGGGACCCCAAGAACGCCAAGGACGCCTTCGTCAAGGCGGCCAAGATCGCCCATGATGCCAAGCGCAAGGTCGCGCTGACGTTGTCGGATTCCTTCTGCGTCGACCGCTATCGCGACGAGTTCCTGTCCTTGATGCGCAACGGCACTGTCGACATCGTCTTCGCCAACGAGGCCGAGCTGCATTCGCTCTACATGACCTCGGACTTCGACACCGCGCTGAAGCAGCTGCGCAACGACGTCAATCTCGGCGTCGTCACCCGCAGCGAGAAGGGCTGCATGGTGGTCTCAGTGGAAGACGCCGTCGCGCCGGCATTCCCGGTCGACAAGGTCATCGACACCACTGGTGCCGGCGACCTCTTCGCCGCCGGCTTCCTGTATGGCCTCGCGCGCAACTTCGCGTACAAGCAGTGCGGCGAGCTCGGCGCGCTTGCGGCGGCCGAAGTGATCGCAGCATATCGGCGCGGCCCCAGGTGTCGCTGAAGGAGCTCGCCGAGCAGCGCGGGCTGACGGGGTAGGGCTCGCTCTCCTCCGTCATTGCGAGCGAAGCGAAGCAATCCAGTATTGCATCTTTCCGCGGCAGCAGACTGGATTGCTTCGCTACGCTCGCAATGACGATGTGGATTCAGGTGCGCGCCAAACTCTCAACTGTCATCGCCCGCGAAGGCGGGCGATCCAGTATTCCGAGACGGCAGTGATTGAACCGAGAGGCCGCGGCGTACTGGATCCTCCGCCTTCGCGGGGATGACAGTCGTCGTGTGCTGAGAGCTGCGCGGCCGTGCGCGCCCCTCACGCCGCCTTCTGCCCGCTCCCGGCAGCATCGAGCCCGGCATAAACCCCGCGCTCGAAGCCCGCGAACGTCTCCAAACACTTCGCGTCGGCGAACGGCAACAGCTGCATCAGGATCACGCCGGTGACGTCGCGCGACGGGTCGATCCAGTAATAGGTGTTGGCGAGGCCCGCCCAGGCGAGACTGTTCGGGCTGCGCCCTTCCGCGGTCTTGGCGGTGTTGATGAGGAAGCTCAGCCCCCACTTCTTCACCTGCTCCGGATAGAGATCGACGTCGTTGGTGTACATCGGCGCCGCCGTCGTCATCTTGCCCATGGCGAGATCGCCGATGTGGTTCTGTCCCATCGTCGCGACCGTCTCCGCCTTCAGCACCTGGTTGCCGTTGCCGCGGCCCTTGTTGAGAATCATCTGGGTGAACTTGATGTAGTCGCCCGCGGTCGAGTAGAGGCCACCGCCACCCATGTGGAATTCCGGCTCCTGCTCGAGCTCGAACGGCATCGATGCGAGCTGGCCGTCCTCGCCGCGCGCATGCATGCCGACCAGACGCTTGCGCATGCTATCGGTGATCTTGAACGCGGTGTCGCTCATGCCGAGCGGCGCGAATAGATTGTCGCGCAAATACGCATCGAGCCGCTTGCCGCTGACGGCCTCCACCGCCTTGCCGACGAAATCGATATTGGTGCCGTATTCCCAGCGCGTGCCGGGATCGGTCATGATTGGCGTCTTCAGCGCCGCATTCTGGCAGGTGGTGATGGCGGGGATCCCCGTCTTCTCCAGATACATCGCGAGATCGCCGTTCCACATGTTGTAGCAGAAGCCCGCAGTGTGGGTCATGAGGTGGCGCAGCGTGATTGGCCCCTTCGCAGGCCGCAGCTTCGGCTCGCCCTTGGCATCGAAGCCTTCGAGCACCTGCGGCGTGGCGAGATCGGGCAGCACTTCACCGATCGGCGCATCCAGCGACAACTTGCCCTGTTCGACCAGCTGCATCGCGCCGGCTGATGTCACCGCCTTCGTCATCGAGGCGATCCAGAACACGCTGTCCGCGGTCATCGCATCGGGCTTGGACAGGTCGCGCTTGCCGAACGCACCCTGATACAGCACTTCTTTACCGCTGGCGGCGATGGCGACGACTCCGGGAATTTCCTTTGCGTCGCTCTTCTGGCGCAGAAGTTCGTCGATCTGGGCTCGGCTTTGCATGCGTGTTTCCTCCGGTTTGATTATTGTTGGAAGTGATTGATTGTCCTCCCGCATGCTCGGCGCGGCAAGCGCATCCATGTACCTGCGCCGGTCGCGATGTCGTGACTTGACGGTCGGCGTTCCACGCAGGACGACAACGGAGCTGAACTGCAACACTCTTTCACAACCTGCGGTGGATGGCTGCATCTCGCCGTGGCCATGAATGGGCGCTGGCGGTATGTTTCGCGTGTTTGACTCACTTGAAACATTTTGTGCGTTGCGGCGCTTCAGCACGCGGCCAATTGGCCGGTGACGTTAAGACTTGATGCAAATTGGCGGCTGCTGATCGGCCGCGAGGGGACCTCAAATGATTTCGACCTGGAGTGAATGGAAGCGCTATCCCCGTCCCGGACGGGGCGACAATTTGGAGGCGCCGATCTCGCCGGGCATTTACGAGGTTCGCATCGCCGGCACCGGCGCGCTGTACTCCTTCGGGGCGGTCGACAATCTGGCGCAGGCGCTGGCATTGCTGCCGGTCGGTTCGAAGTCATGGTTCGGCCGGCGCGACACTTCGGACGTGCCCGATCTCGAATACCGCACCTGCGCGACCTCCTCGAAGGCCGACGCCAAGGCCGCCGCCGAGCGCATGATCGGGCGCCGCGAGACCTATCTGAGCGGCGCGGCGTAGCTGCTTCCTCGATCGCGATGCCAAACCTCTCCCATAGGGAGAGGTCGCGCCGCAGGCGCGGGTGAGGGGTTTACGCTCTTTCGTGGTCCTGCGCCCCTCACCCGATTTGCACTGGACGATGCTTCGCATCGCCAGGAGCAAATCGACCTCTCCCCGCTGGGGAGAGGTAAGGGACCTGCGGCCCTCAGTTTAACTCCCAGCAGATGTGCGTTGCGGGGCGGTGCATTGCGCGCCGTCTGTCCCTATATTCCGGGCCGACCCGATCGCGCCCTGAGGAGTAACGCCATGACCCCGACTGCCGCCCGCGCCCCGCAAGCCTCGTCCAATCTGCGCGACCGGTTGAAGGACCCGTCGCTGCTGAGGGAAGCCTGTTACATCGACGGCGCCTGGACCGGCTCGCCGGTCTTCGCCGTCAATAATCCCGCGACCGGCGTCGAGCTCGCCAAGGTTCCGCAGCTCGGCGCGGACGATACCACCAAAGCGGTCGAAGCCGCCGAGCGCGCGTTCCCGGCCTGGGCCAAGCTCACCGCCAAGCAGCGCTCCAACATCTTGCGCAAATGGTTCGAGCTGATCGTCGCCAACCGCGAGGATCTCGCGCTGATCCTCACTTCCGAGCAGGGCAAGCCGCTCACCGAGGCGCTCGGCGAGGTCGATATCGGCGGCGCCTATGTCGAGTTCTTCGCCGAGGAGGCGAGGCGCGTCTATGGCGAGACCATCCCGACGCAGCGGAGCGACGCGCGCTTGCTCGCGATCAAGCAGCCGATCGGCGTCTGCGGCGCGATCACGCCGTGGAATTTCCCGAACTCGATGATCACGCGAAAAGTCTCGCCGGCGCTGGCGGCCGGCTGCACCGTGGTGTTGAAGCCCGCCAACGAGACGCCGCTGTCCGCGCTCGCGCTCGCGGCTCTTGCCGAGAAGGCCGGCGTGCCCAAGGGCGTGTTCAACATCGTCACCGGTGACGCGCCGCCGATCGGTAAGGTGCTGTGCGAGCATCCGGCGGTTCGTTTCGTCGGCTTCACCGGCTCGACCGCCGTCGGCAAGATCCTCTACCAGCAGGCCTCCGTCGGCGTGAAGCGGCTCGGCCTCGAGCTTGGCGGCAACGCGCCGTTCGTGGTGTTCGACGATGCCGATATCGACGCCGCGGTCGAAGGCGCCATCGTCTCGAAATACCGCAACATGGGCCAGACCTGCGTTTGCGCCAACCGCCTCTATGCCCAGGATGGCATCTACGACGAGTTCGTGCAGAAGCTGTCGAAGAAGGTCGCGACGATGAAGATCGGCGACGGCACCGAGGGTGGCGTCACGCAGGGTCCGCTGATCAACATGAAGGCGGTCGACAAGGTCGAGCGCCACATCGCCGACGCCGTCAAGCGCGGCGCCAAGGTCGTCACCGGCGGCAAGCGCAGCGAGCTCGGACGCTCGTTCTTCGAACCGACGGTGCTGGCCGACGTCAAGCCGGAACTCGCTGGTGTCGCAGGAGGAGACCTTCGGCCCGCTCGCACCCGTCATCCGCTTCAAGGACGAAGCCGATGTCATCGCGATGTGCAACGCCTCGCCGTTCGGCCTTGCCTCCTACTTCTACTCCCGCGATCTCGGCCGCGTCTGGCGCGTCGCCGAGGCACTGGAATCAGGCATGGTCGGCGTCAACACCGGCCTCATCACCACGGAAGTCGCCCCCTTCGGCGGCGTCAAGGAAAGCGGCCTGGGGCGTGAAGGCTCGCATCACGGCATGGAAGAGTATGTCGAGATCAAATACGTGATGATGGCGGGGGTGTGAGGGCGCATCAGTCTCTCCGAGTCATTGCGAGCGAAGCAATCCAGAATCTTTCCGCGGAGACAGCCTGGATTGCTTCGTCGCCAGCGCAAAATTGCTTCGCAATTTTGTCGCGGGCTCCTCGCAATGACGAAGCGAGGTGCAACAGCAGGGCTAAATCTTCAGCTCTTTCCCCGTCACGCGCCTGTAAGCTTCGAGATACCGCTTGCTGGTTGCATCCACAACGCTGGCGGGCAGCGGCGGCGGTGGGGCGTCTCCGTTCCAGCGGCCGGCGCGGCGCTCGACGTCGAGATAGTCGCGTAAGGGTTGCTTGTCGAAGCTCGCCTGCGGCTGGCCAGGCTTGTAGGCATCGACCGCCCAGAAGCGCGAGGAATCCGGGGTCATGACTTCGTCGATCAGGATGATGCGGCCGTCCTTGTCACGGCCGAACTCGAACTTGGTGTCGGCGATGATGATGCCCTGCTCGCGCGCCAGCTCCTCACCGAGCGAGTAGATCGCGCGCGTCATGCTCTCCAGCGTATAGGCGACCTCGTCGCCGACCACCGCGCGCATCTTCGCGATGGTGATGTTCTCGTCATGGCCGCTCTCGGCCTTGGTTGCCGGGCTGAAGATGGCAGGCTCGAGCTTCTCGCTCTCGACGAGGCCGGCCTTCAGCTTCTCGCCGGCCAGCGTGCCGCTCGCGGCATATTCCTTCCAGGCCGACCCCGAGAGGTAGCCGCGTATCACGCATTCGATCGGAAATACGGTGGTGCGCTTGCACAGCATGGCGCGGCCGAGAGTCTCGGCGCGGTGGGGCATCAAGGCCGGCACGGCCGCGATGATCGCGTCGGTGTCGGCGCTGATCATGTGATGCGGCACCACGCCTTCGAGCTCGTTGAACCAGAACGCGCTGATTTGAGTCAGCACCGCGCCCTTCATCGGGATGGTCTCGTCCATCACGACGTCGAAGGCGCTGATGCGGTCGGTGGTGACGAGCAGCAGGCGGTCGTCGTCGACGGCGTAGATATCGCGCACCTTGCCGCGTCCGATCTTGGGGAGGGGCAGGTCGCTGGAGAGCATGGTGGTCATCGGCAAAGCCTTCGCGCAAGAAATCCGGCCGCGGCTGACAGTGCGGCCGGAAACCGGATTAGCCTATTCCGGCAGCGGAATGAACTCATGTTCCTGCGGAACTGCCGCGAAGCGGCCGGTTTTCCAGTCCTGCTTGGCCTGCTCGATCCGCTCCTTGCTGGAGGAGACGAAATTCCACCAGATGTGGCGCGGACCCTCCAGTGCATCGCCGCCGAGAAACATCATCCGGGTCGCCTTCAGTGGCTTCACGGTGATGCGGTCGCCCGGACGGAAGATCAGCAGCCGCGGCCCTTCGTAGCGTTCGTTCGCGATCTCGACCTCGCCGTCGACCAGGTAGATCGCACGTTCCTCCTGATCGGGATCGAGCGGCACGCTCGCGCCTTCCGCCGCCGTGACCTCGGTGTAGAACCAGGGCGAGACCATCGACACTGGCGAGGTGATGCCGAACGAGGAGCCCGCGATCACCCGCGCGGTAAAATCGCGCTCGGAGATCATCGGCAAATCGCCTGCCGCATAATGCTGGAACGACGGTGCGATCTCCTCGGATCCCGCCGGCAACGCGATCCAGCTTTGCAAGCCCAGCATCTTCTGGCCCGAGGCGCGTTGCGCGTCCGGTGTGCGCTCGGAATGGGCGATGCCGCGCCCGGCGGTCATGAGGTTCATCGCGCCGGGCGCGATCTCCTGGACGTTGCCCTCGCTGTCGCGATGCATGATCGCGCCGTCGAACAGGTAGGTGACGGTGGCAAGCCCGATATGTGGATGTGGCCGCACGTCCATGCCCTTGCCGGAGACAAACTGCACCGGTCCGAAATGATCGAAGAAGATGAAGGGCCCGACCATCTGCCGCTTGCCATGCGGTAATGCGCGCCGCACCTCAAATCCGTCCCCGAGATCGCGCGTGCGCGGCACGATGACGAGATCGAGCGCATCGCAGGACATGGGATCGCCGAGCACGGGATCGTTGGAGGGTTGCCAGCTCATCGGTGAACTCCTTTTGGCTTTGTTGGATGCGAGACTAGCAGGAATTTGCAGCGCCGTCGCGACAAAGCCGGGGCTCAACGTCGCGGACCGCAATAGCGCCTTGTGCAGAACTATCATCGCCTCACCCACCGCTGTCATTCCCCGCGAAGGCGGGGAATCCAGTACGCTGCGGCTCATCGGTCTAACCACTGCCGTCTCGGAGTACTGGATCGCCCGGTCAAGCCGTGCGATGACAGTTGTGGTGCGGATGGTCCTTGAAAAAATACACCTGACGAAGGATGTTCGGCTGATTTCAATCGCGACCGTCGCATCGCCCGATGACATTTGCCGCAACAGAACTCGCATTTCGCGCCGCGTCCGTGGCGCTGCTGCTTGTGCTTGGAGCGTCGCTCGTCTCTGATTTCGGCCACGTGCTGGCAGCCCGGCTCGGCGCTGGCTTCGCGATCGGCTCGGCCGCGCATGCGGCGAGCTATTCGGTCGGCGTGTCGTCGCTGGTGCCGGCCTGGCATGCGCCGCTGATTGCGTTGTCGACGGGCAACATCGTGGTGTTCTGGCTGTTCACGCGCGCGCTGTTCGACGACGAGTTTCGCTTGCGCTGGTGGCACGGATTGATCTGGGGACTGGTGACCGCGTTCAGCTTCGTCAACTGTCTCTGGATCGCACCGGGCGGAAACGTCCGGCTTGCCGTCACCGTCGTCAATCTGATCGTGCTCGGTTTCATTGCGCTCGCGGTGGTGCAGACGATCAGTTCGTGGTCGGCCGATCTGGTCGAGCGCCGCCGCCGCGTTCGCGTCTTCATCGTCTGCGCGGCCGCGCTCTATGGCGGGCTGAACGCGCTGCTCCAGATTGTCGTGGCCGGAACGGAGGTTGGCGAACTCGCCGACACGATCAATGCGGGCGTGCTCGCCTGCATCGTTGCGGCCATCGCCTATGCGATGATGCGCGTCGATGGTGCCGACCTGTTTCCGGTGGCTGCGGAGGCCGCGCCGCCGCTGGTTTTGAGCCAAGCCCCGGCGGCAGAAGACGCCGCCGACCAGAAGCTCATCGATGCCCTGATGCGGCTGATGGCGGACGAGCGGATCTATCGCCAGGAGAACGTCACCATTGGCGTGCTGGCGAATTGGCTGAAAATTCCCGAATACCGGCTGCGCCGGCTGATCAACCAGCGCCTCGGCTATCGCAACTTCAACGTCTTCCTCAACAATCACCGGATCGAGGAAGCCAAGGCCGCACTCGCCGATCCCGCCCAGGCCGAAGTCCCCGTCATCACCATCGCCATGGATGCCGGCTTCCAGTCCCTCGGCCCCTTCAACCGCGCCTTCAAGGCGGTGACCGGCGTGACCCCGACGGAATATCGGCGGCTTAAAGCGAGCACGGCGTGATGGGCTCTTCGCCTCTCCCCGCCTGCGGGGAGAGGCCGGAATTTGCGGAGCAAATTTCGGGTGAGGGGAGCCTCCGCGAGTCCGTCTGTCGCCGTCCCCGCGGAGGCTCCCCCTCACCCCAACCCTCTCCCCGCAAGCGGGGCGAGGGGGGTCCACCGTCCCCGGTGCGACAGACCAGCCCGATTTTCAAGCTGTTGGATCTGTTGCGTTATTTCAGAATCGATCAGTCCCGGCCAAATCCAGCCACGCCATTTTCCAAATCCGGCGAGCACATATCCCATGTCTCCTGCTTCGTCCCGGGCACACGCCCCAAGCCGGAGACAGCCCGTGACCCGCCGCCGCAAGATCGTCCTCCTCGCCACCATCGCCTGTGCCGGTCTCGCGCTTGGCGCCGCGCGAGCGCGCGACGTGCCGAAGGTCGCCACCGGCTTTGTCGCCGGCATCCTGTGCTCCGAGACCTTCGTCTCCGGCCTCGATCCGCGGCGCACCTTCACCGAGACCAACGATGCGATGCCCGGCACCGGCCTGATCAGCTGGGCGATGGAGTATCGCGTCGACCGCGTGCGCAAGGACGTTACGGTGACACTATTTGGCCTCGGCCGCAGCCATGCCGTCTATCGCGAGGGGCTCGGCTGCACGCTCGCGCATGGCGAGCCGCTCGCCGAAGTCATCCCGCCGCCGGACGACCGGCAGCCCGCGCTGCTGCCCGAGATCGCCGGTCCGGCGATCGTGCCGCCGCAAAGTCCCGAGCTTGCTGCCGCGCTCGATCGCGCCTTTGCCGAACCCGTGCAGCCGCCCTATCGCCGCACCCGCGCGATCGTCGTAATGAAGGCGGGCCGCGTCATCGCCGAGCGTTATGCCGACGGCATCGGACCGGAGACACCGCTGCTCGGCTTCTCCATGACCAAATCGGTGATCTCGGCGCTGACAGGCGTGCTGGTGCGTCAGGGCAAGCTGAAGCTCGACGGGTCCGCGCCGGTCGCCGCCTGGAAGCATGCGGATGACCCGCGCCATGCCATCAGCGTCGATCAATTGCTGCGCCACACCGCAGGGCTGGCACTCGGCAGCTCGTTGCAGGCCTCGCTCGGCTCCGCCTTCGAGCCGGTGAACCGCATGAAATTCGTGGAAGACGACATGGCCGCCTATGCCGCGAGCATGCCGCTCGCGACCGCGCCGGGCGCAGCGTGGAATTATCACGACGGCAACACCATCCTGCTCTCGCATCTGATCCGCAACGCGGCCGGCGGACATCCCGCAGCTGCTGCACTGCACTTCGCGCGCCGCGAATTGTTCGTTCCACTCGGCATGCGCCATGTCACGCTCCAGCTCGACGCTTCAGGCACGATCGAGGGCTCGAGCGAGATGCTGGCATCGGCGCGCGACTGGGCGCGCTTCGGCCAGCTCTATCTCAATGACGGCGTCGCCGGCGGCCAGCGCATCCTGCCCGAGGGTTGGGTGAGCTATTCGTCCTCGCCCACGCCGAAGGCCTGGGTTGGCATCGGCGCCGGCTTCTGGACCAACCAGGGCGACAGCTTTGGCGCGAAGTTTCGCATCGCGCACGGCTGGCCGCGCGATGCCTTCTTCGCCAAGGGCACGATCGGGCAGTACACGATCGTGATCCCGTCCGAGCGGCTGGTGATCGTGCGCATGGGACGCTCGCCGAACTGGCCGCCGGAAGCAGATGGCGTGTTCGATCTGGTGCGCGATGTGGTGGCCGCAACGCGCGAGAAGGGGAAGATGGCCGGGGCGGATTGAGAGGAGCGGTGCGGCGCTTCTTACCCTCCCCTGGAGGGGGAGGGTCGATCGCGCGCAGCGCGAGCGGGGTGGGGTGACGGTCTATCCTTTGAAGCAGTGCCCGTGTGGAGAGATCACCCCACCCCGCTTCGCATTGCGCTTTGCTTCATGCGAAGCGACCCTCCCCCTCCAGGGGAGGGTGAGCATGCGCGCTCGAGCTATTGCCTCCCCAGCTCCGTCGCCTTCGCCACGCGGTCGAACCGCTCCAGCGTCATGATCGCATCCGCAAACTTCTCAGCGCGCGCGTTCAGCACGGGCCGCGCCAGCGTCAAAAACTTCTGCTGCATCGCCTGCCTGTCAGGAAACGAATTCGGCTCGCCGGAGGGATCGGCATAGAGCCGCTCATGCACGCCATCGTCCGTCGTGATGCTGACGCGGGCGCCGAACGGATGGGTGCGGCCGATTTCGAGCCGGTCGTCCTGCACCACGTCGAACTTGTCGGCGAGGGCGTCGACGGCGGCGTCGCCAAGGCGGTTGTAATCGTCCCAGCCGAATGAGCCCTGGTCGAGCGCGAGCGCGCCGGTGAAGAACATCGAGAACTGGCCGCCGACGATCGAGGTCGGATGCCGCTTGGTCGCGGCATCGCCGGTGAGCGTGATGCCGTTGCGATGCAGGCCGATCTCGACACGCTTGACCTGGTCCGGCGTCAGATTGTGCTCGCGCCGCATTGCGATCAGCGCGTTGATCGCCGCATGGGTGTAGCGGCAGCTCGGATAGGGTTTGACGCCGATCTTCAGCGTCTCGTAGGTCTTGCCGAGCTCGGCCACCGCTTTGCCCGGATGCGCATCGTCGGTGTAGCCGGCGAGCAGGCCGTGCTTGCCCTCGACCGATTCCGTCGCGCCGACGAAATCGTTGCGCGCCAGTGTCGCGGCGATCACGCCGTTCATCGCGGCGGCGCCGACCTGGTAGCGCTTGTTCCAGGCGCCGTTGACCAGAAATTGCAGCGATCCGGCAGCTTGGCTGCCGGAGACGCCGAAGGCGGCGATGATCTGCTGCTCGGAGAGGCCGAACAGTTTTGCGGCGGCCGCGGCCGCGCCATAGGTGCCGGCGGTCGCGGTCGGATGAAAACCGCGCGCGTAGTGTGAGGTCGGGTCGAGCGCATTGCCGAGCCGGCAGCAGACTTCATAGCCTGCAACGATCGCGGTCAGCACGTCGCGGCCCGACGCGCCGACCATCTCGCCGACCGCGAAGGCGGCCGGCACCACCGGCGCGCTCGGATGCAGCGAGGAATCCGCGTGCGTGTCGTCGAAGTCGAGCGAATGTCCCAGCGCGCCGTTGAGCAGGGCCGCCACCGCCGGCGTCCAGGTTTTGCTGTCGCCGAACACGGTGGATTCGCCCTTGGCATCGAGCGCGAGCGCTTCCAGCGTCTTTAGCATCGACGGGGTCGATTCCGCCTCGCTGCGGGCGCGGATGGCGCTGCCGAGGAAGTCCAGCGTCAGCACTTTGGCGCGATCCAGCACCTCCGCCGGAATATCCTGATATTTCAGATTGAAGACATAGGCGGCGAGCGTTGCGGTTTCGTGGGCCATCGTGTTTCCTCGCTTTGGCCGGCAAGTTAGGCGGGCTAATTTCGCCTTTCAAGCGGCCTAGCGGGGGCGGGCATCAGCCATGCTTTTGCCTGGCGCAAGAGGATCGGACCGGGACGTTGACGATGACACGCGCAAGAGAGCTGTTCGACCGGATTCGGGCGCGACGGACGCAATTGGGGCTGGCGATCCGAGTCACCGTGGCGGCGGTAGCCGCCTATGCCATCGCCACCGCGCTGCATTTGCTTTTGCCGCTCTGGGCGGTGCTGACCTCGCTGATCGTGACCCAGATGAGCGTCGGCCGCTCGCTGAAGGCGACGCGCGACTACATGCTCGGCACCATCGGCGGCGCCATCTATGGCGGCGCCATCGCGATCCTGATCCCGTACTCCGGTGAAGCGGGCCTGTTGGGGCTTCTGGTGCTCTCGGTCGCCCCGCTCGCCTTCATCGCCGCGATCAATCCGAGCCTCAGCGCCGCGACGGTCACCGCCGTGATCGTGCTCCTTGTTCCGACCATGCATCACTCCGATCCCATGACCTCGGCGATCGATCGCGTCAGCGAGGTCGCGGTCGGTGCCATCACGGGCCTGCTCGTCTCCTTCCTGGTGCTGCCCTCGCGCGCGGTGCGGCAGATCCGCGCCAGCGCAGCAAGACTGCTCGAACTGATCGCCGATGCCTTCACCGAACTGCTCGCGGGCCTCACGCGCGGCCGCGACAACGACGCGCTGCACCGGATCCAGGACGGCATCGGCACTGCGATGGTCAGCCTCAACGCGATTGGCGCCGAAGCCGAACGCGAGCGCGCCGCGCGGCTGTCGAGCGGGCCGGATACCGGTCCCTTGCTGCGAACCATCCTGCGGCTGCGGCATGACGTCGTGATGATCGGCCGCGCCACCGTGGTGCCGCTGCCGGCCGAGGTGCAGACGCGGCTCGCAGCTCCGCTGACGGAGGTCTCGACCGTGATCGCCCGCTTCCTGCGCTCAGCCGCTGCGGCCTTGCGGGAGGGCGCCGGCGCGCCGCCGCTCCATCCGGTCCACGTTGCGCTCCAGCATTACGCCGAGGCGGTCGCCGCCGTCCGTCACGATGGTCTGATCCGCGGCCAGCCGAGCGACACCGCCGAGCGCTTCTTCGCGCTCGGCTTCTCGCTGGAGCAGATGCACCAGAACCTCTGCGATCTCGACCGCGTCGTCGGCGAATGGTCGGAGGCAGCGGCCGACAAGCCCGCGCGGGTGGCGGAGTGAGCTAGCGCCGCTTCAGCCCCTTGCTCTGCATGCGCCAGACCAAGAGGTCGATGCGGTCCTGGCCGAAGAACGGCTCGTTCTCGAACACGAAGGTCGGCACGCCCCAATGGCCCGACGCGGCGTGGTCCTTCTCGTTCTCCGCGATCACCTGCTCGTAGCGATCCGGGTCAGCGGTGATTGCGGCATCCATGGCGGCAAGATCGAAGCCGGCCTTCTCGGCCGCGCGCGCGAGATGAGCGCCCTCGTTCCATCCCGCCACCGAACCGTCCCATAGCACGCGCGCGATCGCATGTGTGAATTCGAGCGAGCGGCCCTCGAGCTGCGCCATCGCGCCCAGCCGGGTCAGGCGGTGGATGTAAGGCTGCTCCGCCGCAACGTCGAGCGTCGTCTTGTCCTGCACGATCGGATCGGGCCTTGGAAAGCGGAACGGAATGCCCTCGTGCTGCGCCACACGCGTGCTGTCGAGCACCACATAGCGAATGAAGTTCGGGCTGGCCTTCTTGAAGAATCCAGGCACGCGGACCGCGAGCGGGTAGACCGGCCGCAGGTTGACCGCGAGGTCATACTCGGCGACGAGATTCAGTGTCTTGGGCAGGGCCAGATAGCTGAAGGGACTGCGGTAGGAGTAGAAGAGATCGACGGACAGCGTCATCCGGCCGGCTCCACGATGTCTCCCATCATGCTGCGGGCCACGAGCTTGTGGAACGGTACGATCAGCGTGAGGTAGGTACGCCCGAGCAGATTGTTGGTCCGCACCAACGTGGTCAATGTCACCTGCTGGTCCGCCCCGTCGCCGGCGACGTCAACCACGACGCGGAAATCGAGATGGTAGTCGTCAAACCCGGCGATGAGCTGCTCCGGCGTTTCGCTCAGCACTGGAAACAGGCCGATCATCCCGTACGGAGCCGGAGCACCTTCGCCCGACGTCTTCAGTCTGAAGGGTTTCACCAGGATGTTGCGCAAGCGCGTCAGCGCATCGATCCAGCGCGGCCCGTGCAGCACCATTCGGGTGCAGGCCTCGCGGGCGCTCAATTGCGTCGCGCCGACCTCTACACGAAAGGCATCGATGAACTGCGCGCCTGATAGTACAGCGCCGGCATCGACATCGGGTGTGACTTCGCGAACCGAGCCTGTCATCCCGCCAGTTTGCGCGTCAGCATGCCAAAGCGCAAGATCAACAGGCCGGCATAAACGAACGATCCGATCGACAGCCCGATCCAGACGCCGACCGCGCCGAGGCTGGCGTGGAAGGCGAGGACCCAGGCGATCGGGAAGCCGACGCACCAATAGCCTGTTGCTGCGAACACAAGCGTCATCTGGGTGTCATTGATGCCGCGCAGGGCGCCGCCCATGATGGTCTGGAGCGCATCGGCGATGAAGAAAGTCGCGCCGACCAGCAAAAGTGTCGCGGTCAGCGCGACGGTCGGCGCGCTGGCCTCGCTGCTGCCGAAGAACAGCCGTCCCAGCTCATAGCGGCCGAGGATGATCGCGACAGTCAGGGCCGCGACGAACGCAATGCCGAGCACGGCGGCAACGAGCCCCGCGCGCCGGACGCCGGCCGGCTCGTTGCGGCCGAAGGCGTGGCCGACGCGCACGGTGGCAGCCATGCCGATGCCGAGCGGCACCATGAACAGCACGGCGGTGACCTGGAGCGCGATCTGATGCGCGGCGAGCGCGGTGGTCGAGATCAGCCCCATCAGCAGCGCCGCCGAGGAGAACAGGCCGTATTCCATCAGCAGCGAGAACGAGATCGGCGCGCCGATCGCGATGAGCTGGCGCATCAGGGGCCAGTCGATCCGCCAGAAATGGACGAGCGGGTGATAGTCCGCGAACGGTTTTCGCCACGCGGCAATAGTGAGCGCGGCGAGGAAGGTGCCGAGATTGACCAGCGTGGTCGCAAGCCCCGCGCCGAGCAGGCCGAGCTTCGGCAGGCCGAACAGGCCATGGATCAGGACATAGACCAGCGCGGCATTGGCGGGGATCGCGGCGAGCGTGATCCAGAGCGGAGCCTGCGGCCGGTTCACCGCGCTCATCATGCTGCGCAGCGCGATGAAACCGAGCGCCGGCGCAATGCCCCAGGCCAGCCCGTTGAGATAGCGCTGGGCCAGCGCGGCAGAATCCGGCGCCTGCCCGAGCACGAGCAGGATCTGCTCGCCATAGAGCGGCGAGGCCATCATCGGCAGCGAGATCAGCAGTGCGACCCACAATCCGACGCGCAAGGAACGGCGGATCAGCCTGACATCGCCGGCGCCAAAGGCCTGCGCGGCGAGCGGCGACACCGCTGACATCAATCCGAGTCCGAAGGTGAAGCTGACGAAATAGACCGTATGCGCCAGCGCCGCCGCGGCCACCGCGTCCTCGCCGAGCCGGCCGATCATCGCGAGATCGGTCGTGATCATCGCGATCTGCCCGAGCTGCGTCAGCATCATCGGCACGGCCAGCCGCAACGTCTCGGCGAATTCATCGGCGAGATGGTTTGACGGCGCGCCGGCTTGCGGCTGCGCATGATGTTGCACGGTGTCGAGCATGGCCGGTCCCTAGCACAGCCACACGTCGAAAACATGGCCCGTGCTTTTTTCCTCTCCCCTTGCTGGCGAGGGTGGCTCGCCGCGATAGCGGCGAGACGGGTGATGGGTTTCTATCCGCTAGCTCGGAATTGTAGGGTGGGCAAAGGCGCGCTTGCGCCGTGCCCACCATCGATCCAACATCGCAACAGAAGCGGTGGGCACGCTTCACTTTGCCCACCCTACGATACTGCGTTCGGGGCACGAGATGGTGCGAGGTTTTTTTGCCCTCTCCGGCAAGGGGAGAAGGGAAGAGCTAGCCCTTCCGTTCCGGCACGCGCTTGATCTTCGCACCCAGTGCGTTCAGCCGTTCCTCGATGCGCTCGTAGCCGCGCTCGATCTGGTCGGCGTTGTTGATGGTCGAGGTGCCCTCGGCGCAGACCGCGGCGAGCAGCATCGCCATGCCGGCGCGGATGTCGGGCGAGGTCATCGGCGCGCCGCGCAGGCGGCTGGGGCCGGCGATGATGGCGCGATGCGGGTCGCACAGCACGATGCGCGCGCCCATCGCGATCAGCTTGTCGACGAAGAACATCCGCGATTCGAACATCTTCTCGAACATCAGGATCACGCCCTCGCATTGCGTGGCGGTGACGATCGCGATCGACATCAAATCGGCCGGGAAGGCCGGCCAGGGTTGGTCCTCCAGCTTCGGCACGTGGCCGCCGAAATCGTCCTGGATCTTCAGCGTCTGGTTCGAGGGCACGATGAGGTCGTCGCCCTCGACGCGGCAGACGATGCCGAGCCGCTCGAATCCCATGCGGATCGAGCGCAGGTGCTCGACACCGGCACGCACGATGCGCAAGGGCGAACGCGTCACGGCGGCAAGGCCGATCAGCGAGCCGACCTCGATATGATCGGGCTGGATGGAGTAGGTCGCTTCCCCCAGTGTCGCCGGACCATCCACGATCATGGTGTTGGTGCCGATGCCCTCGATCTTCGCGCCGAGCGCGACCAGGAAATTGGCGAGGTCCTGCACATGCGGCTCGGACGCGGCATTGCGCAGATAAGTGACGCCATCGGCGGCGACAGCTGCGACCAGCGCGTTCTCGGTCGCGGTGACGCTCGGCTCGTCCAGGAACACGTCCGCACCGGCGAGCTTCGGCGCACGGAATTCGAGCCGGTCGGTCGCGGTGACCTTTGCGCCCAGCTGCTCCAGCGCCAGCACATGGGTGTCGAGACGTCGGCGGCCGATGACGTCGCCGCCGGGCGGCGGCAGCATCACTTCGCCGCAGCGGGCGAGCAGGGGACCCGCCAACAGAATCGAGGCGCGGATGCGCACGCACAGCTCGGGGTCGAGATCGGCGGCGCGGATGCTCTTGGCATGGATGCGCAGCGTATTGCGCGCGGTCCACTCCGCCGCGGCGCCGACCGAGCGGATCAGCTCGACCAGCGTCTCGGTGTCGCGGATCCGCGGCACGTTCTGAAGCGTCACCGGATGCTCGGTCAGCAGTGCCGCCGCGATGATCGGCAGCGCCGAGTTCTTGTTGCCGGACGGCTCGATCGAGCCCGAGAGCCGGTGACCGCCCTCGACGATGTATTGGATGGGCGCCACGGGGTTCTCGCTGTCCTGTTGGTGGGGCTGTTTCGGAGGCGGAAACTACAGAGAATTGAGCGCGGGAGCAATTGTGGTGGCCGTGGCTCGAGCCCGTCCCTCGGGAGCTTGTGACAGGCGGCCCTTAGAACAACCCAATGATATTCCCGACCACGTAAAGGATGGCAATCAGGATCAGCGCGCCGATCATGACGTAGGAAATTTCGATCGCGATGGCGCCGGTGCCGAGCGTGGCGGCCACGGCGGCGAGGAGCCGCTCTTCCCGGAAGATGAGCGCGAGCACCGAGAGCAGGATAGCGAGCAGGCCGAGCGAGATCGCGGTGACCGATGCGGTTTCACTCCAGCTTCGCGCCGCGGATTTTTCGATCCTGGGAGCCTGATACTCTACGCCCTTCACCCGCGCCATCACGCGGTCCTTGATGCGATGTCCCGTGTCGACGATGACCTGCTCCGCTGGCGGCGGCGGAAACACGATCGGCACGACCCAACGCGGCAGCACGGCGGCCATCAGCGCCAGCACGCCGACGATGCTGCCGATGATGCCGAGCCGGCGGGATGGCGCGGTGGAACTGGTCATTGCGGAGCTGGTCATGGCGTGAGCGCTTCCCGGCCGGAATGGCCCGCGGGTTCATGCCACTTCGTCGCGATGGCGGGAGGTGAGGTTCAGGGGGGCCTCACCTCTCCCCGACGGGGAGAGGTCGGATTGCGCCTGGCGATGCGAAGCATCGTCCAGTGCAATCCGGGTGAGGGCCCGCGACACCCAGTGAAATCAGATCCCCTCACCCGGATCGCATCTAGCGATGCGCTCCGACCTCTCCCTACGGGAGAGGTGATCTTTGCTCGCGGTCAGCACCGGTCAAGCAAAAACGCGTCGCGCGCTAGATATCGATCGTCGCACTCAGCGAATGTTCCTGGATGAAGTCGCGGCGCGGCTCGACCACGTCGCCCATCAGCTTGGTGAAGATGTCGTCGGCCTCGTCGACCTCCTTGACCTTCACCTGCAAGAGCGAGCGCGCCTCGGTGTCGAGCGTGGTCTCCCAGAGTTGCTCCGGGTTCATCTCGCCGAGACCTTTGTAGCGCTGCAGCGCGATGCCCTTGCGCCCGGAATCGGTGACCGCCTCGAACAGATCGACCGGACCGTGCACCACGTGCTCGCTGTCCTTGCGCCGCAGCTTGCCGGAGCGGGCGTAGACGTCCTGGAGCTTCGTCGTGTACTCGTCGAGCTTGCGGGCCTCGGCCGAGCCGAGCAGCGCGTCGTCGATGACAGCCGCTTCCTTGACGCCGCGCACGGTGCGCTCGAACAGGAACCCCTGGCCCTCGACGAATTGCCCGACCCAGCCGCGCTCGACCTCCTCGGCCTGGTTGTCCAGCCGGCTCGCGATATATTGCGCGGCGGCCGCCGCGTTCTCGGGATTGCCGTAGATCGACTTGTTCAGCACGCCGGTGATGGCGGCCTGCTCGACCACTTTGCGGTTATAGCGGCTGTGCAAATTGCGCAGGATGCTGCGGACCACGCGGGCGTCGTCGACCAGCGAGCGCAGATCGCGCCCGGTGCGGTCGCCGCCGGTGCCGGGAACGAACACGCAATCGTCGAGCCCGGCGTCGATCAGGTAATCCTCCAGCGCGCGCTCGTCCTTCAGGTATTGCTCGGACTTGCCTCTGGAGACCTTATAGAGCGGCGGCTGGGCGATGTAGAGATAGCCGCCGTCGATGATGTCGTGCATCTGCCGGTAAAAGAAGGTCAGCAGCAGCGTGCGGATGTGAGCGCCGTCGACGTCGGCGTCCGTCATCACGATGATCTTGTGGTAGCGCAGCTTCTCGATGGAGAATTCGTCGCCGATACCGGTGCCGAGGGCGGTGATCAGCGTGCCGATCTGCTCGCTCTTCAGCATCGTGTCGGAACGAACGCGTTCCACGTTGAGGATCTTGCCGCGCAGCGGCAGCACCGCCTGGAATTCGCGGTTGCGGCCCTGCTTGGCACTGCCGCCTGCCGAGTCGCCCTCGACGATGAAGAGCTCGGATTTGGCCGGATCCTTTTCCTGACAGTCGGCGAGCTTGCCCGGCAGCGACGAGACCGAGAGCGGGCTCTTGCGCGTCAGCTCGCGCGCCTTTCGTGCGGCTTCGCGGGCGGCGGCGGCCTGGATCACCTTGCCGACGATCATCTTGGCTTCGCTCGGGTGCTCCTCGAACCAGGCCTGGAGCGCCTCGTTGAGGACGTTCTCGACCACGGGACGCACCTCCGAGGACACCAGCTTGTCCTTGGTTTGCGACGAAAACTTCGGGTCCGGCACCTTCACCGACAGCACGGCGGTGAGGCCTTCGCGGCAGTCGTCGCCGGTCAGCGCGATCTTTTCCTTTTTCGCATTGGCCTCGGCATAACCGTTGACCTGGCGCGTCAGCGCGCCGCGGAAGCCGGCCAGATGGGTACCGCCGTCACGCTGTGGGATGTTGTTGGTGAAGCAGAGCACGTTCTCGTGGTAGCTGTCGTTCCACCACAAAGCAGCCTCGACGCCGATGCCGTTGGCTTCCGCGCGCACCATGATTGGCTTGGGCACCAGGGACTTCTTGTTGCGGTCGAGATATTTGACGAACTCCTCGACGCCGCCGGAATAGTGCATCTCCTCGCGCTTCTCGACCGCGTGGCGCGTGTCGGAGAGCGCGATGTTGACGCCGGAATTGAGGAAGGCGAGCTCGCGCAGACGGTGCTCGAGCGTGGCGAAATCATATTCGACGTTCTTGAACGTCTCGGTCGAGGCCAGGAACGTCACCTCGGTGCCGCGCTTGCCCGGCGCATCGCCAACGACCTTGAGCGGCGCCACGGCATCGCCATGGGCGAACTCGATGTAGTGCTCCTTGTCGTCGCGCCAGATCCGCAAGCCGAGCTTGCTGGACAGCGCGTTGACGACGGAGACGCCGACGCCGTGCAGGCCACCGGAGACCTTGTAGGAATTCTGGTCGAATTTTCCGCCGGCATGCAGCTGGGTCATGATGACCTCGGCCGCGGAGATGCCTTCGCCCTTGTGGATGTCGACGGGAATGCCGCGGCCGTCGTCGCGCACCGTGACGGAATTGTCAGCGTTGAGGATGACGTCGACGCGCGTGGCGTGACCCGCCAGCGCCTCGTCGATGGCGTTGTCGACGACCTCGTAGACCATGTGGTGCAGGCCCGAGCCGTCGTCGGTGTCGCCGATATACATGCCCGGGCGCTTGCGGACGGCATCGAGACCCTTGAGCACGCGGATCGATTCCGCGCCGTAGTCGCTCGCGTTGGAGGGCTCGTTTTCGGCACGCGGCTGCCGAGCAGGTTCTGTCATGAGAGGCCTTTGAGATGTCGCCCGAATCAGCGGCGCAAAAGGCGCTGATTTGCAGGCTATTTGTGCCATGAAAGAGGGTTTGCGCCTAGCGCAAAGTATCTCCTCGCAACCCTTTGGGAAGATAGGGTTTTTGGACCGATTTTCAAGGCTTTCGAAAGCCGATTCAGCGCGCTGCAAAAAGCCCGATTCGAAGGCCCGTTTGGGGCCTCGAAAACCCTTGAATTTGTGGGAACGGAAAGGTCAGTTTCGGAGCCCTCAATACAGCTGGAGCGGCGGCCACGCCTCACCGTCGCGCCCGACCGTGAGCTCCCAGGTATCGCCGGCGGCGACGGTGAGACTGTTCGTGATGGCCGGGCGGTCCGGCACGCCCAGTCTGTAGGAGTATTTGCCGGGCCCAAGATCCAGCGCGACGGCGTTCGCGCCGGCGGGGCGCGGGATGGTCCGCTCGTTGATCGTGAGCACGGCTTCCTGCTCGCCGATGTTGCTGAACACCAGCTTCGCCTGGCCGGGTGCGGGCAGGACGTTCGCCCGGGTCGCTGCATCCGAATTCTTCTGCACGAGGTGGACCGAGGTGCTGCCGGCCTTGCGGTCGAGCTCCAGCGCTGCCGGCCCGATTGGGGAGACGAAGTCGAGGCGCACGTGATCGGCGGTGATCACCGCGCCATCCTGCTCCTGCCAGCCGAGCTTTCCGAGCTCCGTGCGATAGAAGGCGAGGACGTCGTCGAGCCCTGCGGGCACGGTGGCTTCGAGCCGGGTCCGGAGCGGGGCTTCGATGCCCGGCATCACGGTGGTGTGGATCCCGCGATAGCTGTAGCGGGTCGGCGCAGGCAGCTTGGCATCCGGATCCAGCGTGAGCGCGGCAGAAAAGAGCGGCGGCAGATTCGACACAAAGGCGCCGGCGCTTGCCGCGAGCAGGCAGCTTGCGAAGAGAGCAAGGCCGCACGCAAAAACTTGCCATCGTGCCGGAGCTCGCACCCCAGGCCTCACCGTCGTCATGCTCACGCTCCAAGGATATCGCGCGTGTTGGAAATCTTGCGCGATGGCCGCTTCCAGCGGCCTCTGGCAGCTAGTCGCTGACGGAACCGGGCGGGTTCAATGCAGCGGCCTACCTACGGGCGGAGACGCGTCCGCTCTCGACGTCAAAGACCTCGCCTCCCGCGCCGATCTCGGCGAAGGCGGCAGGGTCCGCACCGGTCAACCACACTTGTGCGCCGAGCTTCTTCAGCTCCTCGAACAGCGCCGCGCGGCGGTTCGGATCGAGATGGGCGACGACCTCGTCGAGCAGCAGCAGCGGTACGATGCCGGTCATTTCCGCCACCAGCGTCGCATGCGCCAGCACGAGGCCGATCAAGAGCGCCTTCTGCTCGCCGGTGGAGGCATCGCGCGCCGGCATGCTCTTGGGCGCGTAGATGACCTGGAGATCGGTGAGGTGCGGGCCGTCGGTGGTGCGGCCGGCGATGGCGTCGCGCGGACGGTTGTCGCGCAGGATCTGGCGGTAGCGGTCCTCGACCGACGTCGCGGTCTCCTGAAGCAGCGCGTTCTCCATCCAGCCGTCGAGCGCGATTTGTGCCGACGGAAAGGCCGAGGCTTGCGCGCGCGCATTGAGCATGCCGGTCAGCCGTGCCGCGGTCTGGCCGCGCGTTGCGGCCACCGCGACCGCAAGCTCGGCGGTCTCGCGCTCGATCGCGTCACACCAATGATCGTCGTAATTGCGTGCCTCGAGCAGGCGGTTGCGCGAGCGCAACGAGCGTTCCAGTGCGTTGATCCGGCTGGAATGGTCGCTGTCTGATGGCGAGCACCAGGCGGTTCGAAGAAGCGCCGCCGCTCCGAGGCCGCGCCCATGAACAGCCCGTCCATCGCCGGCGTCAGCCACACCATGCGGATGTGGTCGCCGAAGCTGGCGGCGGAATTGACCGGCTCGCGGTCGATACGGCAGCGCCGGCTGATGGCGGCGTCAGTGCGCGGCGCATCGATGCCGGTGCCGAGCGTCGCCAGCCCCAGCGCGCCCTCGACCTGCGCCGACACCGCCCAGGAGCCGTCGCCCTGGTTGTCGGCGACGTCTTCCAGCGTCGCGCGCCGCAAGCCCCGCCCCGGCGACAGGAACGAGATCGCCTCGATGCAATTGGTCTTGCCCGCCCCATTCGGCCCGACCAGCGCCACCATGTCAGCCGCCGTCTCGAGCCCCGCCGCCCGATAATTGCGAAACTGCGTCAGCGTCAGACGATGAATGCGGGAGGGGGTCATATCAGCTCGTCATTGCCGGGCTTTGCTTTCCCTCCCCCCTTGTGGGGGAGGGTGGCGCCTCACGCAGTGAGGCGACGGGTGAGGGGTATCTTACCGCCCGGCAAGCTTTGCAAGAATATCCTCTAATACGGACACGGATTGCTGCAAAACGTCGTTGTTCCAATAGCGCGCGACCGCGAAACCTTCTGCGAAAAGTGCGGCTTCGCGAACTGCATCACGCTGCGATCCCGCATGCTGACTTCCGTCAATCTCGATCACGAGGCGCTTGTCGAAACAGACGAAATCGAGAACGTAGTTCTTGAATGGAACTTGCCGGCGAAACTTGTAGCTGGAGAGCCGACGATCCCTGAGCAAGCGCCACATGGCCGCTTCTGCGTCCGTCGGTTCGTGCCGCATATTCTTCGCAAATTGGCGGAGACGTTTGGGGACTGGCCGATGGGACGGATCCTGCGGCACTAACCCCTCACCCGACCGACTGTGTCTCCTCCAGCGGAGCTGCCCTCTCCCACAAGGGGAGAGGGCACAGCAATGCGCATCGCGTTCGGCTCTAAAGGCAATCTGCGTTGGCGAGGGAGCACCTCGCTCACACCCGCATCGGCATCAGCACGTACAGTGCGCTCTTGTCGTCGCGGTCTTGCACCAGGGTGGGGGAGCCGGGGTCGGCGAGCCTGAGTGTTGCGACGTCGCCTTCGATCTGGGCGGCGATGTCGAGCAGGTAGCGGGAGTTGAAGCCGATATCGAGAGCGTCGGAGGCGTATTCGACCTCCAGCTCTTCGGTCGCGCTGCCGGAATCCGGATTGGTCACCGACAGCACCAGCTTGCCCGCCGACAGCGACAGTTTCACCGCCCGCCCGCGCTCGCTCGAAATCGTCGAAACACGGTCGACCGCGTTCTCAAAATCCTTCTTGTCGACGACGAGCTCCTTGTCATTGCCCTGCGGGATGACGCGGCCGTAGTCGGGGAAGGTGCCGTCGATCAGCTTCGAGGTCAGCACCACATTGCCGATGGTGAAGCGGATCTTGGCCTGCGACAGCTCGATCGTCATCTCGGCCTCGGTGTCCTCGATCAGGCGCTGCACCTCGCCGACAGTCTTGCGCGGCACGATGACGCCGGGCATGCCCTCGGCGCCCTTGGGCTGGACCAGGTCGAGCTGGGCGAGGCGGTGGCCATCGGTGGCGACGCCGCGCAGGGTCGCCGCCTTGGCGGTGCCGGCGGCGTGCAGATAGATGCCATTGAGGTAATAGCGCGTCTCCTCGGTCGAGATCGCGAACTGGGTGCGGTCGATCAACCGCTTGACGTCCTTGGCGGCGAGCGAGAACGAGTGCGACATGTCGCCGGCGGCCAGATCCGGGAAATCATTCTCCGGCAGGGTCTGCAGCGTGAAGCGCGAGCGGCCTGCGCGGATCGCCAGCACCGCGCGATCGCCGTCGGCCTCAAGCACGATCTGCGAGCCGTCCGGCAGCTTGCGGACGATGTCGTAGAACATGTGCGCCGGCACAGTGGTGGAGCCCGCGGTCGCGGTTTCCGCAGGTAGCGTCTCCGTGACCTCGAGGTCGAGGTCGGTCGCCTTCAGCGACAATTTCGCATTCTCGGCGCGGACCAGCACGTTGCCGAGGATCGGAATCGTGTTGCGGCGCTCGACCACGCGATGGACATGGCCCAGCGACTTCAGCAATTGCGCGCGTTCGACCGTAACCTTCATTGCATTACTCGCCCGATCCCCAAGGAAAACACAGCGTTGAGAAGGCCGGGCAGCGGGACGCGCGCCACGGCACCGAAGACCCCGAAAAGCCGGATCATTCCTGCCGATATGACCAAAGCTGTCAGGGTCGCGCAAGGTGGCGCGGATGGCCCCCGGATTCAAGGGATCGGAGGCAGTTCCCCACGATTTACCGCCCAAACGAAGGCCGCCGCCCAGGCATGGCCGGGGCGGCGGGAGAATGGCGGCAGCCCTAGGCGTTTATTCCTGAAGCTGGCGCTTCAGCGACTCCACTTCCTCGGACAGCGCCGTGTCCTTGGAGACCAGGGCCTCGATCTTGCGCACGGCGTGCAGCACGGTGGTGTGGTCGCGTCCGCCGAAGCGGCGGCCGATCTCGGGCAGCGAGCGCAGGGTCAGCGTCTTGGCGAGATACATCGCCACCTGGCGCGGGCGGACCACGTTGGCGGTCCGGCGTGAGGACAGCAGATCGGAGCGGCTGACGTTGTACTGCCGCGCCACCACGCGCTGGATGTCCTCGATCTTGATCCGCTTGGGCTCCTGCGGCCGGACAAGGTCGCGCACCTCGTGCTCGGCCATTTCCAGCGTCACCGGCCGGTTGTTGAGTTTCGAGTGCGCGAGCAGACGGTTGATCGCGCCTTCGAGGTCGCGGCCGTTATGGGTAATGGTGCGCGCCAGATAATGCAGCACCTCCTCGGGCACCTCGAACGTCGCATGGTGGGCGCGGGCCGCGGCAACGCGCGACTTGAGGATGCCGTGCCGCAGCTCCTCGCCGAGCGAGCCCATCTCGACCACGAGGCCGCCGGCGAGCCGCGAGCGGACGCGATCGTCCAGGCTCTCGAGATCGGACGGCGGACGGTCGGCCGCGATCACGACTTGGCGGCCGGCGTCGATCAGCGCGTTCAGCGTGTGACAGAACTCGGCCTGCGTCGACTTGCCCTGCAGGAATTGGAGATCGTCGATGACGAGCACGTCGATGCCGCGCAGCGCTTCCTTGAAAGCGAGCGCCGTCTGCGTCTTCAGCGCGGCGACGAAGCCGTACATGAATTTTTCCGCGGTGAGATACAGCACCTTGCGCTCGTTGCCGGAATTGCCGGCCCAGGTCACCGCCTGGAGCAGATGCGTCTTGCCGAGGCCGACGCCGGCATGGATGTAGAGCGGGTTGAACATCACTGGGTCGCCGCGGCGTCCTTCGGCGACTTGGCGCGCGGCCGCATGCGCCAGCGTGTTGGAGCGGCCGACGACGAAGCTCGCGAAGGTCAGGCGCGGATCGAGCGGCGAGCCGCCGAGCGCGTCGTGATTGGCCGAGACCGGCGCGGTCGCGGTCGAGCGCAGCTCCGGGGTCGGCGCGCGGCGCGCCTCGACCGGGGCGGGCGCTTCCTTCGGCTGCGCGACCGGGCGCACCGCCGAGCGGACCGTGAGATCGATACGATGCACTTCCGGCATCTCGGCCTGCCAGCACGACAGCACGCGCTCGGCATAATGGGCCTGAATCCAGCTCTTCAGGAAGCGCGTCGGCACCGAGAGTTCGCACGCTCTCGTCCTGCACGCCTTCCAGATCCATGCGCGCAAACCAGCTCGTGTAAACGTCTTCGCCAACGCTCGAGCGCAGCCGACCCTTCACGCGTGACCAGCGATCCTGTTCCATTGTCATCGTCAGAAAACTTCTCTTGAGAGATAAGGTTGCGTTGTGAGCGCCATGCAGGGTTCCTGCCGAAATCCCTGGGATGGCGCGACCTCAAGCAAGTCCATCATCAGACACGGCTCGACCGTTCGGCGGAAACGCCGCGGGTCAGATCAGCGATGTCGGAGATGGAGGGGTCGCGAGGTCAGCGCGTACTCTGCGCGCCCTCACACGTCGGAGGCTGGTCGCTTGACGGATCGGAGACGGCATCGTCGAAAGAACGAAACTGTGTCAATACCGCGTTGAATCCGTAGGACATGATACCTCCCCGTCCCGCCGTGATTGCTCACGACAAGGTCCTGCGTGTGAAAAGACAGCCGCCCCTGAAAGCCCCAGTCGCGGATGCCCTGCCCGTCTGTACTCGCCGTTCGTTCGGCTTCGCCTCGCGTCTATCGGGGTAGCTTTACGACGTCTCTCATTTGCGCCTGGCGCGAGCGGGACAGTTGAGATCCCGCTTGGAGACATTCAGACAAAGAGCTACCATTCCCACATTGCTATGGGTTTCGAACCGACAATCGCTTGTTGAAGCGTCGCCTACGTGCACACCGCCGCCGATTTGCACGCTCGCCCCGTTTCCAAAACCGCGCTGGTCTCAAGATCGTGGGCGCCGCGAACGACTTAAGGAATACACTAAGCGGAAAGACTCGCAACGAAATTGATTCACACTTGAGGCGCCAAAAAACTTGATCTGCGTTAACGCCGCGCGCGAGTTGTTCACAGGCTCCGAAGCAAGTTTTTGGATTCGTGCACAGAATCGAAAATGCCGCGCCTCGTGTGACAATTCTCCGCCTACGCCAAAAAACTTTTAAAAATTCGTCACGCACCCGACGCGCGAGCGAATTTTCCAAATGCTTCTCGCTGCTATGTTGATAAGTGATTATTGAGTCATCGCTTTTCGAGACTCGTTTTGCAGGGTAACTCCACGCCGAGACGCGTTCCTGTGAATCTACGGTGTGCAGAAGTTTCGTCGCCCGCGGATTCAATTCGAGCCCGCAGCACAGGGGTTTTTGCAACGCGGTGAAAGTTTCCGCTGTTGCAAAATTTCGGCAGTAAAATTACGGAACGAAGAATAGCGCAGGCGATACAGATCTTCCAATCCGAGGATCGATCGTGCCGTGACGGCTTGCCTGAATATGACAGCCAACAAAAAAGCCCGGCGCGATGCCGGGCTGTTTGACGCGCCGATCGGATCGACCGATCGGATGCCGGAAGACTACTTCGCGAGCTTGGCAATCTGCGCGGTGAGGCGCGAGACTTTGCGGCTGGCGTTGTTCTTGTGAATGATGTTGCGCTGGGCGGCGCGCATCAAGGCCGGCTCGGCACTCGCCAGCGCCTTGACGGCAGCGGCGCGATCGCCGGTCTTGATGGCTTCCTCGACGGTGCGCACGGCGCCGCGCATCTGGGTGCGGCGCGACTTGTTGACGGCGGTGCGGCGGGCGATCTTGCGCGTCGCTTTCTTGGCGGAAGTGGTATTGGCCATGGTCTCAATGTCCTTTGCGGTACCGGTCGCGTCTTGGTCGGGTAGCGCCGGCTGCTTGACCGCGGAATCGACGCTCGGATTTAGGGTGTTCGGTTGCTGGGCTGTCCCGGGAACATGAGGCCTCAAAGGGCCTGCACCTGCTCAAAGAACAGCGGCGGCAGGATTGCGCCCACCGCCAGTTGGCGCCCTTATAGAGAGGGTCTTTCGCACCGTCAACGCTTTCGGGAGCTGGAAAACCGGCCTGAACGGGCTGGAGGCGGGCCGTAACGCCCTGAAGAGGTTGAATTTCTGCCGTCGCCCGGCTATTGGCTGGCAACATTCTGGAGGGTCGTCCGATCGCACGACCATGGCAGGTGAGGCATGATCCGCGGCTTTTTCCGACTGATTGGGCTGTTGCTGCTCGCCGGCGGGTTCATCTTCATGGTCTATGACGGCGCCCGCTGGGTGGCCGACCAGACCCTCAAATTCACCCGGTTCGGCCAGTTCTGGAACGACATCAATCAGGCCAGCCAGACCGCGTTCCGGACCTGGGTCGAGGCCAAGGCGCCCTGGCTCTGGACTTCGGTGATCCGCCTAGTGCTGGATCAGCCGGTTTTCGCCGTCCTCGGCATTCTCGGCATTTTGCTGATGATCCTGTTCCGCCCGCGCAAACCGCTGATCGGCTATTCCCGGGATTGAGCTTTCAATTCCCGGGATTGAGCGCGCGCGGGCCGCGTAACAGAGCTGCCTGTCGCTGCGTAGATGCCTATATTCCCACCTGATCGCGAGCACGCCGCCTGAGCGCTCGACCTCTTGAGCTCGCTCACGCGACGGACAGCTCGTTTCGGAGACCCATCATGCTGTTCATGCGCAAGACCACCGCATTGCCGAGCGCAACTGAGGCGCTGCCCGGCCGTGCGCAAGCCATCCCGACCGCGACCACCCATTTCGTCAACGGCGTGAAGCTGCAGCCGCCTTATCCCGCCGGTCTCGAGCAGGCGATGTTCGGGCTCGGCTGCTTCTGGGGCGCCGAGCGCAAGTTCTGGCAGCTCGGCGATGGCGTCTACGCGACCGCGGTCGGCTATGCCGGCGGTCACACGCCGAACCCGACTTATGAAGAGGTCTGTTCGGGCCGCACCGCCCATACCGAAGTGGTGCTGGTCGTGTTCGATCCGAGCAAGATCTCCTACGAGAGGCTCTTGAAGACGTTCTGGGAGAGCCACAACCCGACGCAGGGCATGCGCCAGGGCAACGACGTCGGCACGCAGTACCGCAGCGCCATCTACACCTTCAGCGACGCGCAGAAGAAGGCCGCCGAGGAGTCGAAGGCGCTCTACCAGAAGGCGCTCGCCGCAAAAGGGATCGGTGCCATCACCACCGAGATCGCGCCCGCCAGCGAATTCTACTTCGCCGAAGACTACCATCAGCAATATCTGGCCAAGAATCCCGCCGGCTATTGCGGCCTCGGCGGCACCGGCGTGTCCTGCCCGATCGGGGTTGGTGTGAGCGCGTAATTGTAAACTCGAAGTGTGCTGCGCTTACCCTCCCCTGGAGGGGGAGGGTCGGCTCACATTGAGCGCAGCGAAATGTGAGACGGGGTGGGGTGATCTCTCCACTCGGGCAGTGCTCATTGCGGAGAGACCGTCACCCCACCCCGCTACGCATTTCGCTTCGCTGCATGCGTAGCGACCCTCCCCCTCCAGGGGAGGGTGCGACAGTGACCACATCACTCAACGCTTTATTAACCATAACCGGTGCAAGACTGGAGCCGTCTCGTTTCGAGGGATAGGTCCGGTGCCGGTTGCACGCGCGTTTCGATGGTCGATCTTGGCAGCGTCCCTGGCAGCGTCCGCCGCGCTTGGCGGCTGCATGCAGACCGCCGGCCCCGTCGCGGTGATGCCGCCGCGCGCCGATCTCGACTCCATGGCCTATGGTCAGCCCTACAGCGCGCCGCAGCCGGTCGTCGTTGCCGACGGTGGCGGCGCCATCGGCGCGCTGCGCAATTCCTTTGCCTCCTCGCCCGCGCCCATGCCGGTCGGCTACGCCGCGCCAATGGCGGCGCCGGTGCGCTATGACCCTTCCTATCATCTCGACGCCGGCGACAGGCTTCGCGTCGTGGTCTACGGCCAGGAAGGTCTCACCAACAGCTATGCGATCGACGCCGGCGGCTCCATCACCATGCCGCTGATCGGTGCGGTGCCCGCGCGCGGCCGCACCACGGCGGGCCTCGCCGGCGAAATCGCCGCACGCCTGCGCAACGGCTATATCCGCGAGCCCTCGGTCGCCGTGGAGATCGAGGCCTATCGCCCGTTCTTCATTCTCGGCGAGGTCCTCGCGCCAGGGCAATATCCTTACGTGCCGAACATGACGGTCGAAAGCGCGGTCGCCATCGCCGGCGGCTTCTCGCCGCGCGCCAAGCGCGACGTCGTCACCGTCACGCACACGGAAGCCGGCGGCGCGATGCGCGCGGTCGTCCCCCTCGGCACGCCGCTTGCGCCGGGCGACACTGTGTTCGTCGGCGAGCGCTGGTTCTAGGCTTCAGCCCAACTTTTCTCCCCTCGTCATTCCGGGGCGCGACGAAGTCGCGAGCTATGATGCGCAATTGCGCATCAGAGAATCCATTCCACCGCAGAGCCCGCGGCCCGATGGATTCCGGGCCTGCACCGCTTCGCGGCGCATCCCGGAATGACGGCACGCTATTTCGTCAAATGCTTCGCGAAAAATGCCATGCTGCGCGGCCAGGCGATGTCGGCGCTGGCCTTGTCATAGCTGGCCCGCTCGTCGCAATGGAAGCCGTGCTGCGCGCCCGGATAGACGAAGACCTCCACATCGGGCCGCTTCGTCTTGATGGTCGCGACATCGGTCAGGGGAATGCCGGCATCTTGCTCGCCGAAATGCAGCTGCGTCGGCACCTTCGGCGTCTCATCGGCAAAGCGCACGATAGCGCCGCCGTAATAGCCGATCGCGGCCTTGAGGCCCGACAGCCGCGTCGCCGCAACGAAGGCGACGCTGCCCCTAAGCAAAAACCGATGATGCCGACCGGGCCGACGCTTCTGGCCGCATCGATCGCTGCCTGGACGTCGCGGAGCATCGCGGCCCAGTCCGGATTGGCGACGAATTTGCGCGCCTCCGCGATCTCGTCGGGCGAATAGCCCGACTGGAAGTTCGGCGACGTGCGGTCGAAGATCGACGGCGCGATCGCGGCATAGCCTTCCCCTGCGAGACGATCGCAGACCGAGCGGATGTGGTGATTGACCCCAAAGATCTCCTGGATCACCACCACCGCGCCCTTCGGCGTGCCCAAGGGATCGGCGCGATAGGCGCCCAGCTGGAAATTGTCCGAAGCCGTCAGCTTGATGTCTTGTCCCACGCGGGTTGTCCTTCTTGGTTGATCATTGATTGAGAGTTCGGAATGCTCCACAAACTCGTCATGCCCGGGCTTGTCCCGGGCATCCACGTCTTGTCTCAGCGCAGAAGAACGTGGATGGCCGGGACAAGCCCGGCCATGACGATCCGGAATTGTCGGCGCGCAGCCACCCTCACTCCCACATCCAGTTCTCGCCGTAATCCTCCTTCCATCCTGCCAATCGTCCATGGCGGAATTGCAGGAATAGGCGGTGGCGGTAAGGGATCAAGCCGCTGCCGCCGATGTTGCGCAAAGCGAGGTAGATCTCGTTGCCGGGACGTCCCCGCACATATTGCAGCGGCTGTCCGAGGGCGCGCGCGGTCTGCTCGGCATCCATGCCGAAGGCGAGCGGCGTGTTGTTCGACAAGGTCGCGACGAAGGGCCGGCGCGGCGGCATGGTGCCGAACGGCTCGGCCTGCGCAGACATCGATAGCAACATCATGCCAGCAGCCAGCATCATCAGCTTCATCGCCTACGTCCTTGCTTGATCGGCCTATCCCGGCAAGTTCTTCAGGAAAGGCTCGACCGCGTCAACAAAAGCCTTGGGCTGATCGATGTTGACGGCATGTCCGGCGGCGGGGATCACGACCTTTTGTGCGCCGGGGATCTTTGCCGGCCATGTAGTCGGACGCCGCCAGGAACGGCGTATCGTCGGCGCCGACCACGACCAGCGACGGCACGTTGATCTCGGGTAATAGCTCGATCACGCGCGCGTCGCGCTGGGTCAGCATTCCTCGCGCGGCGAGCGCCAACCCCCTGGCGTTGCGATGGCTGGCGGTGGCGCGTTCGCGCGTTGCCGATTTCAAGACGTCGAGGCCTTCACGATCGAGCCGGTCGGCGGTGGCAAGCGCCCGCGCGTTCCAGGCTTCGCGCGCGTCGTCCTTCTTGAAGCCGGGGCCGGTGTCGATGATCAGCAGCGCGCGAGCACGCTCCGGGTACGCGCGATAGAACGCGAGCGACATGTAGCCGCCGAGCGAGAGACCACCGATGATGGCGCGCTTCGCACCGACCGCATCGAGGATCGCCGCCATGTCGCCGACCGTCAGCGCTTCACTGTAGGCTTTGGGATCGTCGGGGTAATCGGACTGGCCGTGGCCGCGCATGTCCCACAAGATCAGCTTGTGGTCTTTCGCGAGCGCATCGACCTGCCCATGCCACATCGCCGACGTCGAGGAATAACCGTGAGTGAGCAGCAATGGCGGCCCCTCGCCATGGACTTCGTAATAGATCCCGACGCCGTCCCGATTGATCTTCGGCATGTCTCCTACCCTTCTGTTTCTCGCCGCGGGCGTCGCTGCACCCTCTCCCCTTGCGGGAGGGTGGCTTCGCGAAGCGAAGCCGGGTGAGGGGTCTCTATCCTCACGAATGGTTTCGCGCGTGGAGAGAACCCCTCATCCGGCGCTTCGCGCCACCTTCTCCCGCAAGGGGAGAGGGACGTTCGTGGCGCCGCTATGACTTCAGCTCACTTCGTCACAGTCTAGTCCGCCAAGTTACCTCGAAGAAACTGCCTGAATGCGATGGCACGCATGTCTGGCGCACGTGCTGTTGTGTCCAGTGGCTGTGTCGGCGCCGTTGGCGCGGCGCACAACGAGCAAGCGCAGAGCTGGCCTTTTCGACTGCTTCCAAATTGCATTTGCCTCCGCGCGTGAACGCGATCATGCTCGCTGCCAAGGCGGGACGCCAGCCCGGTGGGCGTCCGCCAGACAAGTTGCCGCCGTAAGCGGCTTCATGCACCGGCAGGGGAAGACGCCTATGCCAACTCTCACCATCAACGGGCGGAGTCTGTCCGTGGATGCGGCGAACGACACGCCGCTCCTCTGGGCGATCCGCGAGCAATTGCAGATGACCGGCACCAAGTTCGGCTGCGGTGCCGGGCTGTGCGGGGCCTGCACCGTGCACGTCAACGGCGAAGCCGTGCGTTCGTGCCAGACCATGGTCGGCGACGTCGCCGGCAAGAAGATCACCACCATCGAAGGCCTGTCCGCCAAGGGCGATCATCCCTTGCAGAAGGCGTGGATCGCCGAACAGGTGCCGCAATGCGGCTACTGCCAGTCCGGGCAGATCATGCAGGCGGCCTCGCTGCTTGCGAAGAATCCCAATCCAACCAAGGAAGAGGTCGTGGCGCATATGGACGGCAATCTCTGCCGTTGCATGACCTATTCGCGGATCCAGAAGGCGATCATGCGCGCCGCATCCGAGATGCGCACCGCGTCCGCCACCTCCAGCGAACGGAGGCCCACATGAACGAGCATGTGAAGAACGTGACCCCCGAGACGACCGATCTCAGCCGCCGCTCCTTCCTGGTCGGCACCGCCGCCACCGGCCTGGTGCTCGGCTATGCCGGCGTACCCGGCATCGATTCTGCGGCGGCTGCGGCTCCTGCCAATTTCGAGCCGAGCGTCTGGTATGCGATCTCGCCCGACGGTCTCGTCACCGTGACCTGCGGCAAGGCCGACATGGGCCAGCACATCGCCTCCACCATGGCGCAGATCGTCTGCGAGGAGCTCGGCGCGAAGTGGAGCGACATGCGCGTCACGCTTGCCTCCAACGATCCGAAGTTCAACGATCCCGTCTTGGGCGCGCAGATCACCGGCGGCAGCTGGTCGACCATGATGAATTTTGAGGCGATGAGTCGGGCGGGTGCCGCGGGCCGCATGGCACTGACGGAAGGCGCGGCCGCCGCGATGGGTGTGCCGGCCAGCGAGCTCGTGGTGCGCGATTCCATGATCGTGCATCCGAAGTCGAAGAAGCAGATGTCGTTCGCCGAAATCGTGAAAAGCGGCAAAGCGACGAAAACCTTCACGCCGGATGAGCTCAAGGCGATCAAGCTGAAGACGCCGGATCAATACACCATGATCGGCGTCTCGGTGCCGCAGCTCGACATCCCCTCCAAGACCAACGGCACGGCAAAGTACGGCATCGACGTGATGCTGCCGGGCATGGTCTATGGCGCGGTGGTCACGCCGCCGGTGCGCTTCGGCGCCACGGTGAAATCGGTCGACGACAGCGGCGCCAAGAAGGTGCCGGGCTTCATCAAGGCCGTCACGCTCGACGACAAGACCGGAACGACGTCGGGCTGGGTCGTCGCGGTGGCCGGCACCTATGCCAACGCCAAGAAGGCCGCGCAGGCGCTGAAGATCGCCTATGACGGCGGTCCGAACGCCAAGCTGTCGAGCCAGTCGCTGCTCGATGAAGCCAAGCGGCTTCAGGCGCTGGAGGATTCCGGCCAGTTCTTCGTCAAGGACGGCGATCCCGACGCCGCGTTCGGTTCGGCGGCGAAAGTGCTGGAGGCGGAATACACCACCAGCATCAACATCCACGCGCCGCTGGAGCCGATGAACGCGACGGCGGAGTTCAAGGGCGAGATCCTGCACATCTATTCCGGCAACCAGTTCGCGACGCGCTCCGGCGCGATCGCGGCAGGCGCTGCCGGAATCGATCCGAAGTTCGTGGTCATGCACCAGATGTGGCTCGGCGGCGGCTTTGGCCGGCGTCTCGATGCCGACATGATGATTCCGGCGGTGCAGGCGGCGAAGGCGGTCGGCAAGCCGGTGAAGGTGATCTACTCGCGCGAGAACGACATGACGATGGATTTCTCGCGCCCGCTCACCTATCAAAAGGTCAAGGCCGGCGTGGACGGCGATGGCAAGCTCATTGCGATCAGCCACGACGTGGTCTCGGCCTGGCCGACCGCGCGCTGGGGAATCCCCGACTTCCTGACGCCGTCGGTCGACAAGAAAGGTCCGCTCGAATTCCTTCACGGTGAACGGGGCCGACTTCTTCTACACCGTGCCCAACCATTATGTGCGCGCGATCAAGAACGAGCTCGCGCACAACGCCACGCCGTCGGGCCAGCTCCGTTCGGTGGCGCCGGGTTGGACCTTCTGGGCGGTCGAAAGCATGATCGACGAGATCGCGGCGGCGGCGGGCAAGGATCCGGCGCAGTTCCGCATCTCGCTGCTCGATGGCGCGGGCAAGAACGACGGCGGCGCGCAGCGGCTGCGCAACACGCTGCTCGCCGCGATGGGGTTGTCCGGCTACGGCACCAAGCAACTCCCCAAGGGAGAAGGCATGGGCGTGGCCTGCGTCTCATCGCAGGAACGGGCGAGTGCGAGCTGGACGGCGTGCGTCGCCCATGTCGCGGTGGCGCCGTCGGGCGCGGTGACCGTGAAGAAGCTCACGGTCGCAACCGACGTCGGCACCCAGGTACATCCCGACAACATCCGCGCCCAGGTCGAGGGTGCGGCGCTGTGGGGCCTGTCGCTGGCGATGTACGAGAAGGCGACACTCAAGGACGGTGGCATCGAGCAGACCAATTTCGACAGCTACACGCCCTTGCGCATGAGCCAGACGCCCGAGGTCGCTGTCGCCGTGATTGCCAATGGCGAGAAGGCCACCGGCGTCGGCGAGCCCGCGGTGACGGTGGTGGCCCCCGCCATCGGCAACGCCATCTTCAACGCCTCCGGCGCCCGCGTCCGGGCGCTGCCGATCACAGCCGAAGCCGTGAAGGCGAGCATGAAGGCGTGAGACCGAGCGCGATTGTTGCGTAAGATGATCCGCCGGAGGCCAACCTCCGGCGGATTTCCTTTGGGGTGCCCTGCATCTCCATACTCGCCGTCATGCCCGGGCTTGTCCCGGGCATCCACGTTCTGCGTGCCGCGGGCAAGACGTGGATGGCCGGGACAAGCCCGGCCATGACGGAGACTGTAGGGTTAAAAATTCTCTTTGTTATCAATGACCGGCTACTGTGCATGGGGTTGTTTTTCGACTTTTTGCGGAAATCCCTCAAATTGCACTCAATTCCGCAGGGTTCCATTGAGCACGCCTCTTAAGGGCCAGAGAACCTGATCCGGCTTAGGCTTAAGGCCAATACTCGTGCTCTCGGTTCCTTTTGGGGAAGTTCATGAACGCCTCAGCCAAACCCGCCGCCAAACGCCGGCTTCTGCTCGCCTCCGACCGGAGCGACGAGAGCAGCGAGCTCGTCAGCATCCTGAAAGCGGTTGGCGAGGTCTCGACGGTCACGACCCAGGACATTCCCGAGAAGCCGTCGCGCGATCTCTCCGGCCTCGTCGTCGACATCAATTTGCGCTCGCCCGAGAGCGTGCAGCGGGTGCGCAACAAGCTGCGCGGCGATGCCTATCGGTCGATGCCGCGGTTGTTCGTGCTCGCCGACGCCCTGCATCACGGCACCATGCAGGCCTGGGCGCTGGGCGCCACCGACACCATCTCGCGCCCGCTGCAGGCGGACGCCATCCTTCAGCGCATCCGTTCCGCCTTCCCGGACACCGCCGTCTATGACGCGACCGATCGCGGCAAGACGCTCAACCGCGGCGTCGAGGCGGCGCATGCGGTCCTGGCCAAGATGTTCGAGAAGCTGCCGCTCGGCGTGCCCCTGACCTTCGACGACGTCATTGCCGCCGAGAGCAAGATCCTGAAGGCGATCAAGCACTCCTCGCTGCGCGAATGGCTTACCACGGTCGGCTGCCACCATGTCGGCAGCTATCGCCACTGCCTGTTCGTCACCGGTTTCGCCGTCGCCTTCGCCCAGCATCTCGGCATGCGCGAGGACGACCAGCGCCGCCTGACCCGCGCCGCGCTGCTGCACGACGTCGGCAAGGCCTTCGTTCCCTCCGCGCTGCTCGACAAGCCCGGCAAGCTCACCGACGAGGAGATGGCCGAGGTCCGCCAGCATCCGCGCCGCGGCTATGACGCGCTCGCCGCGCAAGGCGGCTTCCCGCCGGAGATGCTCGACGTCATCCTGCATCACCACGAATTCCTCGACGGCTCGGGCTATCCCAACGGCCTGTCGTCGAACCAGATCAGCGACATCGTGCGGCTGACGACGATCGTCGACATCTACGCCGCCCTGGTGGAGAAGCGTGCCTACCGCATGCCCTTCACCCACTCGCGTGCGTTCACGATGATGGAAGGCATGGGCGGCAAGCTCGACCAGCAGCTGTTGCAGGCGTTCCGCCCGGTGGCGCTGGGGGCGTTTTGATTTCATCGTCGTCCTGGCGAAGGCCCGCTGCCGTAGGGTGGGCAAAGGCGCGCCCTTTGCGCGCCGTGCCCACCATGCATCGGCGTTCGCGGTGACAATGGTGGGCACGCTTCCGCCTTCGCTCTTCGAGCTGCGGCGGACAAGTCGCTTTGCCCACCCTACGGCAGCGTGCCGTTTGGCGGCGCCTCACCCCACCATCTTCCTTAGCTCCGCCTTCGCCACCTTCTCCAGCGTCGAGCGCGGCATGTCGTCGACGAGCCTGATCTCGCGCGGCACCTTGAAGTCGGCAAGGCCGGCGCGGCAGGCCGCCATCACGCGATCATGCAGGTCGGGCGCAGCACCCAAGACGCCGCCCTGCGGGATGATGAAGACGACCGGCACCTCGTCCAGCATCGGATGGGTCTTCGCCACCACCGCCGCCTCGCGCACGCCGGGAACGAGCGCGATCACCTGCTCGATCTCGGAGGCCGCGACGTTCTCGCCGCCGACCTTCAGCATGTCCTTGGCGCGGTCGCCGAACTTGATGTAGCCGTTCTGAAGCCGTTCGACACGGTCGCCGGTGAGGAAGAAGCCGTGCTCGTCAAAACTCTCGCGCGTCGCCTTCTCATTGTGCAGATATTCGGCGAACAGCGACAGGCCGGGGATGCCCTTGATCGAGAGATTGCCGGTGCCGCCGACGTCCGTCGGCCGGCCGTCATCATCGGTGATGCGGATCTGATACTCGCTCGCCGCGCGGCCGATCGACATCGGGATGTTGGGCTGATCGACCTCGCCGACGATGCCGTGGGTGATGGTCTCGGTCATGCCCCACCAGCCGATGATCTTGACGCCGAACGCGGCGAAGGCCGGCGGCTCGTTGATCGCACTGCCCCACAGGCGGAATTTGTGGTCGTTCGGGATCTCCTGCTCGAGCAGCGCCTTCATGCAGAACGGAATCGTCGAGGTCCAGGTCGAGCCGTGCTCGCGCGCGACGCGCCAGAACCGGCTGGCGGAGAAGCGCGGCTGGATCACGCAAGATCCGCCGACCCACAGCGTCGCCAGCATGGAATAGGCCAGCGCGTTGGTGTGGAACAGCGGCAGATAGGTCTGGTGCACGTCGCCGGCATGAAGGTCTTCGTGCGCGGCGTTGATCTTGGCGCCCCACAGCGCATTGGCGTGGGTCCACAGCACGGCCTTGGGGCGCGACGTCGTGCCCGAGGTGTATTGCACGCTGCACGGCGCGAGCGGATCGGTGGCGCGCCTGGGGCGATCCGCGCTCTCAGTGAACAGGGATTCGAAACTGTCGCCGCGCGCGACCGCTTGCGCCGGCGCTGTGCCCGCATCGTGCGAGGTCACCGCCATCCAGCTTATGTTGCGGCAGTTCTGCGCGACAACTTCCGCATAGGCCGGCTGCGTGATCGCGGCGACCGCGCCGCAATGATCGGCGAAGTACGCGATCTCGGCCGGCGCCGAGCGGGTGTTGGTGGTCACCGCGACGGCCCCGAGCTCGACACAGGCGAACCACGCCAGCATCGCCTCAATGCAATTGTCGAGATGGATCGAGCACATATTCGCCCCGCCTGACGCCGCGCCTTGCGAGGCCCGCCGCGAGGGCGCCGACCCGCTCGTGAAACTCGCCATAGCTCCAGCGTCGCGCCGGCGCATCGAACGGCGCCCAGATCAGGAACGGATGTGAGCTGCGCACCTCGGCGCGCAGCTTCAGCAGCCACGGCACGTCGAGCCCGTCGAAAGGGCCCACGATTCCGGCGGCGGTCTGTTGAATGGGCATGTGTCCTCCCGTGCAGCCTGCATCTTGATGGCGGCTGTCTTTGGATTATTGCGTCTTCCTGCCACCCGATGGCGCGGGAAGCAAATGGCGTGGGGCCGCCCGCTCTCTCCTCCGTCATTGCGAGGAGCCCTTGCGACGAAGCAATCCAGGCTGTTCCGGCGGAAGCAGTCTGGATTGCTTCGCGGAGCCTGTCATCGGGCCGCGCTTCGCGCGGACCCGTTGGCTCGCAATGACGGTGCTTGGGGCCGGCCGCCAGGCCCTAATCCTCATACGACGAGATCTCGATCAGGCTGCCATCGGGATCCCGGCAATACACCGAGCGCAGCGTGCCGCGGGCGCCCTGCCTCGGGCCCGGCCCTTCCTCGATCGCGACGCCATGGGCCTGCAGATGCGCCACCACCTCTTCGGGAGCGGCGGAGGTGAGGAAGCACAGATCCTCGCTGCCGGCGGTTGGGTGGTCCGCGGTGAACCACTCCACCTTGTCGCCATCGCGCGGCCGCACGTTGATCTTCTGGTTACCGAATTGTAGCGAAGTCCGCGGCGCTTTGCCGCCGCCGGGGTCGAACACCTTGACTTCCATGCCGAGAATCTTGCGGTACCACTCCGCGGTGGCCGCAACGTCGGCGACGTTGATCACGAGATGATCGAGAGCCTCGACCTTGACCGGCATGTCTCATCCTTTCGTCGTGATGCGCCCCGTGCACTTTCCGCCTGCGCCAAGCTTTGTTACAAGCCCCGCCGACGACATTTTACAAGATATCCGGCCTTCAAGAACAACACTGGGAGAACCCTTGAGATGATCACTCGCCGTACCGCGCTGGGCCTGCTCGCCGCCAGTCCGCTTGCAGCCACCCCGCTGTCCAAGGCCCTTGCCGCCGATTATCCGACCCGTCCGGTGAAATGGGTGGTCGGCTATCCGCCGGGCGGGGCCACCGACATCCTGGCGCGGCTGCTCGGCCAGCGGCTGTCGGAAAGGCTCGGCCAGCAATTCGTGGTCGAGAACAAACCGGGCGCCGGCAACAATATCGCCACCGAATCGGTCATCAACGCCGAGCCCGATGGCTACACGCTGCAGCTGGTCAACCCGGCCAACTACATCAACGCCTCGCTCTACGCCAACCTGAAGTTCAACTTCGTGCGCGACATCGCGCCGGTCGCCTCGTTCCAGCGCGTACCGAACGTGATGACCGTGAACAAGGACGTGCCGGCCAAGAACGTCGCCGAGTTCATCGAATATGTGAAGGCCAATCCCGGCAAGGTGAACATGGCCTCGTCCGGCAACGGCACCTCGGTGCATCTGTCCGGCGAGATGTTCATGGCCATGACCGGCTGCAAGATGCAGCACGTGCCCTATCGCGGCGCGGCGCCCGCGATCACCGACATGCTCGGCGGCCAGGTGCAGGTGATCTTCGACAACATGCCCTCGATCATCCAGCACATCCGCTCCGGCAGCTTGCGCGCAATCGGCGTCACCACCACGGAACGCTCGCCGCAATTACCCGACGTGCAGCCGATTGCCGACACCGTCAAGGGCTATGAAGCCAGCGCGCTGTTCGGCATGGGCGCGCCGAAGAACACGCCGAAGGAGATCATCGCCAAGCTCAACAGCGAGATCAACACGCTGATGAAGGAGCCCGACATGGCCAAGCGTCTGGTCGAGCTCGGCGGCGAGCCGCGGGTGCAGACGCCCGAGGCGTTCGGCGAGGAGATCAAGGCCGAGACCGAGAAGTGGAAGAAGGTCGTCGAGTTCGCCGGCCTGAAGGTCGAGTAGCGATCTTGTGATGAACGCGATTGAAGCCCTGCCGTTCGGCAGGGCTTTTTTCTTGCGCGCGCGATATACTTGATCTGGAATAAACCGGCGCGACGAAACCTCGTGAGGATGGTGGCGTATCTGACGCCAGCAAGAGAGGAGTTGGATCATGCGCAACACCCAATTGGCGCTGCTGACGCTCGGCGTGACGGTCCTTGCCGGATTCGCCAACATTCCCCCAGCCGCCGCGCGCGACTATCCCTGGTGTGCGCAAGGCGGCGAGTACGACTATCCCGGCGAATGCGCCTACAGCACCTATGAGCAGTGCCAGGCCAGCATCTCCGGCCGGCTGTTGTACTGCGGTCGCGATCCTCGCTTTGGCTACGGCCAGATGCAACCTCAGCCGCGAGTGCACCGCCGCACGCGCGACGTCGCGCCATACTAGCGCAACCCACGTTCCCCACTGCCCCGCTGCCTGATCACGCGCTCGTGCAGAACCGCGTGCGGAGGTTCGGGCTTGACGCATCTCGGTTCGCATTTATACTAAACCTCATGGTTAAGTATCAAGACGAGACGCTGGACCGGACCTTTGCGGCGCTATCCGACCCGACGCGGCGTGCCCTGCTGGCACGGCTCGGCGAGCAGGACAGCCTGTCGGTGAGCGAGCTGGCCGCACCGTTCCCGATCTCGCTGCCGGCGATCATTAAGCATCTCGACGTGCTCACGGATGCGGGCCTGATCGTGCGGGAGAAGACCGGGCGCACGGTCGCCTGCCGGCTCACCGCGCAGCCGATGGAGCAGGCGATGAACTGGCTCAATCGCTACGCGCAATTCTGGTCCGACAATCTCGATCGCCTTGCTGCCTTCGTGGAGGAAGAGACATGGCCAACGCAGCCGTCAACGCCGATCTCAGCGCCGCCGAGCGCCCAACGGAACGCCCAAGCCTCACACTCACGCGCCGGCTTCGCGCGCGGCCGGAAAAGGTCTACGCGGCCTGGACGCAAGCCGAGCAGCTAGCGCAATGGTTCGGGCCGCCGAACATGAAGCCGGCGACGCTTCGAGCCGAGCTCGACGTCCGCACCGGCGGCAGCTTTCGCATCAGCTTCACCCGTGAGGACGGCGAATATTTCGAGGCCGGCGGTACCTATCGCGACGTCGTGCCGAACGAGCGGCTGGTGTTCACCTGGGCCTGGCATTCGACGCCGGAGCGCGAATCGCTGGTGACGATCACGCTGAAGCCGGACAGCGGCGGCACCTTGATGGTCTTCCATCACGCCCAATTCTTCGACGAAACCGCCCGCGACAACCATTTGCGCGGCTGGAGCTCGTTCTTCGACAAGCTCGATGCCTTCGTCGCCTGATCCAGATCAGAGGAGGACACCATGCAGCAACATCAGATCGTCTCGCGCGAGCAATGGATCGCCGCCCGCAAGGCTCATCTCGCCCATGAGAAGGAGCTCACTGCGGCTCGCGAGCGCCTGGCCGAGGAGCGCCGTGCATTGCCGTGGGTCAAGGTCGACAAGAACTATTTGTTCGACGGACCGAACGGCAAGCTGACGCTCGGCGATCTCTTCAAGGGGCGGCCGCAGCTCGTGGTGCAGCACGTGATGTTCGCACCCGATTGGGACGCCGCCTGCAAGAGCTGCTCGTTCTGGGCCGACGGTTTCGAGCGCATGGTGCCGCATCTGGCCGCGCGCGACACCAGCATGGTTGCGATCTCGCTCGCGCCTGTTGCCAAGCTCGACGCATTCAAGAAGCGGATGGGCTGGACCTTCGACTGGGTCTCCTCGGGAAGCAACGACTTCAACTACGATTACGAAGTCTCGTTCACACCCGAGCAGATCGACAAGGGCGTGCCGAAGTACAATTTCGGCACCACGCCGTTCTACGGGCCCGAGCTGCCCGGCATCAGCGTGTTCTTTCGCAACGAGGCCGGCGAGATCTTTCACACCTACTCATGCTTCGCCCGCGGCCTCGATATGATGAACGCCGCTTATCAGTACCTCGACCTCACGCCGCTCGGCCGTCACGAGGAGGGCTTGCCCTATCCGATGGACTGGGTTCGCCTGCGCGACCAGTACGAACCGCAGGCGACGAAGGAGGCGTGCTGCCACGGGTGAGGGGAGCGGTTCGTTTCTCGATGTCGTCCTGGCGAAGGCCAGGACCCATACCGCGGAATCTATCGATGGCGCTCGGTTGTCGTACCGAACGACCAATCTTCGTCAAACCCCTTATTGGGGTAATGGGTCCTGGCTTTCGCCAGGACGACGTCGGAGGTTAGGCGCGGTCGGTGCCCGCCTTCACCGCTTCGCGTCGGCCTGCTCCGTCGCGTTGCACGAGATCAGCATCGTATAGGGCCGGGCGTTGCCGGCGATGTCGGTCGTCTTGAGCTCGCTCTTCGGCTCGGCGGTCTGGTAGGGCACCACGGAATTGTCGAGGAAGTCGCGCAGCGCGCCGGTCTTGATGGCGAAGTTGATGTTTTCGGGGATGTTCCCGGTTGCGACCGCGATCCGCAGATTGTCGAGCTTTCCGGTGACCACACCCACGACCTGCCCGGTGGTGTCGAACAGCGGGCCTCCGCTATTGCCGGGCTGCACGGGCGCGCTGATCTGCAGGAAACGCGAATCGTTGCGCATGCCACTGAGCGAGCTCACGATACCGGTGGTCACGGTGAAGTCCGAGCTCAGCAGCCCGTGATAGGGAAAGCCGATCGCGACGACGGAATCGCCGGAGCGGATCGAGCGGTCGCGAATCCGGGCAAACTCCTTGAACGTCGCTGTCGACGGCGCCTGCAAGAGGGCCAGATCGTTGTTTGCATCGCTCGATACGACGCGCAACACCATTGCGGCCTCGCCCGTGAGATTGCCCTTGAGGTCGCTGCAACCCTCGATCACATGGTTGTTCGTGACGATGTGCCCATTGGCGCTGACCACGAAGCCGGTGCCGCTCTTGGACTTGGCGGACTTGCTGGCCGGCGGTGGTGCCTGCTTGTCCGCTGTGGCCGCTGGCTTCGCTGTACCCTTGGTGAAGTCCCCGGCCTTGCTGAGCCCGTCCGCCTTCACCCGCGTGACGCAGTTCGCCAGCGCCGCGACCATGGGTGCCGTCGACGTCAACACGAACTGGAGTGGCTTGCTGCCGTTGGTCGTCACTACCATCAGGCTTGCCTTCTGGAAGGTGCGAGCGACATTGAGGGGCAGGATGGTCGTCACCATGTTTGGGGCGTTGGAGGTCGCAAACAACCTGGCCTGCTCCTGGCCGTCGAAGATGAAGTCGACGGGCGCGGTATCGCCCTTGTTGAAGCGAAAGCCGGGGCTGGCAAGGCTCAGAAGCCAGGAGCCGGCCGCATTCTGCGCGACGACGAGAACTCACCCCGTTGGCGTAAGGCGCGGTGGCCGCACAATGCGAGAACGCTCCCGTCTCGTCATTGCTGAAGGCGCCGCCGATCCAGTTGCCGACATTGACGGAGCCGAACGGTCCCGCCGCATGCGCGACGCTGACGACACCCACGTGCAACAAAGACGCAACGACAAATGACTTAAGCCACATACCAGCCCCCGGAAATGCTTTTCGCTCCATCTTATCTGTGGGACGCGGTGTCGCGCAACCGCCAGTTGTTCTTTCAAGTTCGATCTGGCTGTCGCGACATCCGGGCTTGCCTTTACTCTGCACTGCTATATACTTTGCAATACAAAGTAACAGGGCTCTGGGTAGCAGGGGCGGAACGAGGTTTTGGCGTTGCCAATGCGCGATCTCGACAAGGCGCTGGCCGACATCGTGACGATCCGCAGCCAGATCGCGGCGGGCACCGCGTTCCGCGGCTACGGCCCGGCGACAATGGCCGCGACAGGTGCCGTCGCGCTCATCACCGCGGTTCTGCAATTCTGGTTGCTCGGCGATCCCACCAGCGAGCCGCTCGACTTCTTCATCGGCTGGTTCATCGCCGCGGTGCTCTCCGGCCTGATCATCGGGATCGAGATGCGCGCGCGCTCGCGCCGCCATCATTCCGGCCTCGCCGATGCCATGATCCACCAGGCGGTCGAGCATTTCCTGCCCGCAGGCGTCGCCGGTGTGCTGCTTGCGGTGGTGATGTGGAAATTTGCGGCGGAAACGCTGTGGCTGTTGCCCGGCTTGTGGCAGATCCTGGTGTCGCTCGGCATCTTCGCCTCCGTCCGCTCGCTGCCGCGCACCGTCGCGCTCGCCGGCGCCTGGTATTTCGTTTCAGGCTTTGCAGTGGTGGTGCACGCCAGCCAAACTCACACGCTATCGCCATGGACCATGGGTCTGCCCTTCGTGATCGGGCAGTCGGTGATGGCGGCCATTCTGTATGTCGCGTCCGGAGACCATGATGTCGAAGTCTGACAGCGCGCCGTTCTCCTACGAAGGGCTCGATCGCGTCATCCACGAGAAGGCGAGGCTCGGCCTGCTGACCTCGTTGATGGCGCATCCCAAAGGGCTGGCATTCGCCGACCTCAAGCAGCTCTGCGGCCTCACCGACGGCAATCTCAGCCGGCATCTTGCCGTGCTCCAGGAGGCCGGCCTCGTCGAGGTGACCAAGGGTTATGAGGGCAATCGCCCGCACACGACCTGTCGCCTCACCAAGTCCGGCCGCCGCCGTTTCCTCGACTATCTCGCCGTGCTCGAACGCCTCGTGCGCGATGCCGCCAAGGCCGCCGGCCGCGAGGCGCCGCCGCTCGGACGCCTCGGTTTCGCTTCGACCTGAACCCCCTTTTTGACCGGAGACTTTGTAATGCAAAGTAACCCTGTGTCCTGCGACGACAAGCTTCACGTCGGCATCATCATGGACGGCAATGGCAGATGGGCGACGCGGCGCGGCCTGTCGCGCCTGCGCGGCCACGAGGCCGGCGTCGAGACGATCCGACGCATCGTCGAGGCCGCGCCCAAACAGGGCATCGGCACGCTGACGCTCTATGCCTTCTCCACCGACAATTGGCGCAGGCCCAAGGCCGAGGTCGCCGCGCTGATGACGCTGCTGCGCTTCTACCTTTCCAATGAAGTGCAGAGCCTGGTCAAGAACGGCGTGCGCCTCACCGTGATCGGCCGCCGCGACCGCCTGCCCGACGGCATCGCCAGCGCGATCGCGCGCGCCGAAGAGGCGACCGCCCAAGGCAGCACGCTGCATTTGCGCATCGCCGTCGATTATTCCGCGCGCGACGCCATCCTCAATGCCGCGGCGAAGGCAGCGGCGCTGACCAGCCTCACCCGCGAAGCGTTCTCGCAACTCGTCACCGGCGAGGCGGGCCTGCGCGACGTCGATCTCATCATCCGCACCTCGGGCGAGAAGCGGCTGTCGGACTTTCTGCTCTGGGAAGGCGCCTATGCCGAGCTGCATTTCACCGAGCGGATGTGGCCTGAATTCGATGCCGGCGATCTCGCCGAGGCGCTCGCCGCCTTCCATGGTCGCGAACGCCGTTTCGGCGGCCTCCAGGCGATCATGCCCGAGGAGGTGCCTGCGCTCTCACGAGCGTGACGCCCGGCCTTCACTTGCTGTAATCTTGAGCAAGCGTAGGGCGCGGATCATGCTCTACTGTCGCCGTGAGGGGAGCCTTTGGCGATGCGCGCAGTTCTGGATTATTGCAGCGGCGGGACGGAGCGGCAGGTCAAAGCCGGTACCGTGGTGATCACCGAGGGCGGCACCAGCGGCCATCTCTACGTGCTGATGCAGGGCAAGCTCGAGGTGCTCAAGGGCGAGATGGTGGTTGCCACCGTCACCGAGCCGGGCGCTGTGCTCGGCGAAATGTCGGTGCTGCTGGGCCAGCCGCATACCGCGACGGTGCGGGCCTGCTCCGATGTGGTCATCTACGAATTCGAAGATGCCGCCTCGCTTCTCGAGCAGCAGCCCGGCATGGCGCTTCTGATCGCGAAGATGCTGGCCCAGCGGCTCAACGCCGCCAACACCTATCTCGCCGACCTCAAGCGGCAATATGCCGACCATGGCTCCCATCTGGCCATGGTCGGCGAGGTGCTGCAGAGCATGATCAACCTACCGCCGCAGGAGGTCTCGCCAGGCTCGGATCGGCAATCCGATCCAACGATCTAAGCCAGTCCGGCGGATTCTCAATCGGAGCGGCGGGTCGCTTCAGCGGCGCGCTCAGGTCGATCCATTGCGCTTCCCCGGCCGCAAGCCAGAACGCCTTGTCCGCATCGAAGTCGAGCACGATGTAGGTCGGCGGCCGGCCCGGCTGCAGGCCGGTGTTGAAGACCCAGCTCTCGCCCAGCCGGTCGAACCAGGAGCCATCCTTGATGAACGGCGACTGATGCACATGGCCGGAGATCACCATCGCCGGCTGATACTGCATGATCCATTGCACCAGCTCGACGTCGCCGAAGAAGCGCTTGCCGCCCAGCTTCGTCGGCGATTCTGTCGGCGGCGCATGGTGCACCCAGATCCAGCGCCGCGGGCGATTGGCGGCGGCATCACGGAGCTGCTCGACGAGGCGCTGCTTGACCACCGGTCCATCCCACCATGGGCACACCGTGAACAAGGTACCGCCGATGCTGAGGCCGTCGCCGTCGCAGGCAATCCCAAGCTCTCGTACCTCCGAGATCCAGCGCGAGATCTTCTCGCCGTCTGCATTGCGTTCATCGAGGTCGTGATTGCCGGAGCAGAGGATCACGCGGGTCTTGGCGCCGAGCAGCGCGAGGTACTTCTTCACCACCACGATCTGCGCGCGGAAATCAACCATCGAGCCGATGTCGAGCGCATCGCCCGCGAAGATCACGAGGTCGAACTGCGGAGCCGCGCTGACCAGCCAGTCGAGCTGCGGCAGCGAATAATGCAGGTCGGCCACGACCAGGCAGCGCATCAAAATCCGTCCGCGGGAAATTGAAAAATGTCATGAAATTCCGAATGTCACGAAGCAAGAAGCAGGCCAGCACGGCTGCTCCTTCTGATCAATCCGCGCAGCGGGCTGGACCGGATCATCGAATTCTGATCTCGTGGCGCACCCTTCAACCGCTCGTGTCCGCATGACCCCCTTCAAGACCATTCGTGCCCGCGCCGAGAAACGCAAGGGCGGGCCCAAGGCGCTGGAGAAGCTGATGCCTAACAAGCCAGACCTCAAGCGGCTGGCGAAGCTCGGCGACGACCGCATCCTCGCCGAGATGACGAAGCGGGTGTTTTGCGCCGGCTTTGCCTGGAGCGTGATCGAGACGAAATGGGACGGTTTCGAAGACGCCTTCCTGCATTTCCAGCCGGCCAAGCTCAGCTTCCAGCCCGAGGAGTATTGGGAAGCCCTGCTGCGCGATGCACGCATCGTACGCAACGGCGCCAAGATCATGTCGGTGCGCGACAATGCCGCTTTCGTGCAGGAGATCGCGAAGGAACACGGCAGCTTCGGCAAGTTTCTGGCGAAATGGCCATCGTCCGACGAGATCGGGCTGCTCGATCTCCTCGCCAAGCGCGGCAGCCGGTTAGGCGGCAACACCGGCCAGATGCTGCTGCGCTTCGTCGGCTGGGACGGTTTTGTGACCTCCAAGGACGTGGTGGCTTGCCTGCGCGATGCGGGTCTCGACATTGCCGAAGAGGTGAAGTCGAAGCGCGATCTCGCCAAAGTGCAGGCGCAATTCAACGCCTGGTCCGAGGAGACCGGCCTGCCCTACACGTATCTGTCACGCATCTGCGCATTGTCGATCGGTGAGGACAGGAGCGAGTAGCAGGCCAATAGAAGGCCATTGGCCGCCGGATCGTGGACATCCTGTGGCGATCCCGTGCCATGAGCGCGGCAGAGGCAGCGCTCGATCACGAAATACATTTCTAAGGAACATTTGTGCGCAGCACTTGTTCGGAGTTTGAGCCAGGCGGCACACCGGCGCAGGGAACGTCCGCTCTGGCTCAGCTCAATGAAACCCGACGTGACAGAACGGAGCAGCTCATGAAGCTCACATCCGAACAAGTGAAGCAGACTGTCAACCAACTCGGTGCTCAGGTGCTGCCCGACGAACATCCCGCCATGCCGCAGCTTAACAGCATGTTCGGTGAGCACACCTTCTTCGTCGACGAGATGGGCCTCAAAGTTCTCGAGCCCACACCGTCGCTCGGTACCGATCGCGAGAGCGGCGAAGTCGTCAGCCTCGCCGATTGGGGCGATTCCGACCTGACCCGCCTGATGGCGCACGAGCCGGAACCGACCGGCGTGATCGTGGTGTTCGAGCATGTGAGGCATTGATCGGCCCGAGCGGGACATTTTGAGACACGTGCGCCGCGGTCGGCGAACTACGGTTCGCTGCTGTGGCGCACGGCTTTAGCGTGCCCGGTCACGTGGCAATCAGCTCCGTTGTCTTGCCAACGCGTGTCTTGTCAACAAGTGTCTTGCCAACGAGCTTGGTGCCGATCGTGTCATCCGCCACGGACGCTGCGTGCGTAGCGCCGCGACAGGCCGGAAACAGCGCGATGATCGTGAGCGAGACCGCATACGAAAGGCAGAAGCAGGCTGCCAAATCGGGAATCTCGCCGATCGAACGCGCCAGCAGCCAGCGATGCAGCAGACACACAGTCACGACTGAAGCGAGGGCACCGGCGAGATGAGGCCCGACGACTTTCAAGAGGTCTCGATGACGCACCGGGCCGCTTCGCCCAATCAGCCACCACAGGATGGGCGTGCGCACGCTTGCGCCCGCGGGTTTTCGTGAGAGAGATTGCGAAAGGACCGGGCTGGAGCTGCAGAGAGGTTGACCGCATAAAGGTCCACCTGGCTCACTCATTGGGAACCGCGCGCAATAGCGTCAGGCCTCGAGACTTCGCTGTTCTCTTACACTGTTGCTTCAGCGGGAATCTCGATGGCGATCTGAGTTCCCGGACCCGCCTTGCTCTCGAGTCGCAGCCGACCGTTGAGCGATGAGACAACCAAATTGAACGCGATGTGGAGCCCGAGGCCGGCATTGCCACGCTCCCGACTGGTCGTAACGAACGGATCGAAGATGTGCGCTTGCAATGGCTCGGGGATTCCGACGCCTTCATCGGCACAGACCAGGCGGACTGATCTCGGGTCCGGTTGGCTCACTGTGATGACAAACCTGCCGCCGCTTTTGTCAGGATAGGCGTGCCCGGCAGTGTTGAGCGCGAGATTGCTGATCACCTGAGCAAGCGCTCCGGGATAGCTGTTGAGCGTGATTCCCGCCGGGCATTGTACGTCGACCGCCAGGCCGTGGTGCGACAGCAGCGGTCCAAGCTTGGACGTCAACTCCGACAGCCAATCCCTGAGCTCGAACGTGCGCCGGTCCTCATCGGCCTGATGGACGGCGACCTGCCTGAAACTATGCACCATCTCGGATGCGCGGTGCAGGTTGTCGAAGGTCAGGTTGAGCCCCTGCTTGAGCCGGTCAATCCCCTTCGTAAGATCGGATCGCCGGACCGACGTTCCGCCCAATGCGTCAGCCATTGCTTGTAGATCAGTCTGCATGGCTGTCGAGGTCGTCAAGGCGAGGCCAAGCGGGGTGCTGACCTCGTGAGCGACGCCTGCCACCAATTGCCCGAGTGAGGCGAGCTTTTCTGCCTGCACGAGGTGCTCCTGGGTCGCGCGGAGATCGCGGAGCGATTTCTCCGAGCGTTCTTTTTCCCGTTGCAGCGCCTCGGACGTTCGGAATTGCTTTCGCGCCCGGTACTCGCGCGCAGCCACGGCATAGAGCGACAATGCGTAGGCGTTTCCGACGAGAGAATGATTGATGAATCGCAGGCCCGTTGGCATGGTCAGCGCGAACGTCTCGGCGACCAGCAGCGCTACCCACGACAGCAGGCAGAAAATCGCCAGCGAGCCGATCCGCAATGGCAGCATGGTCGAGACGAACAGGATGATCATCATCATGCCCGGAGCGGCAAACGTGAAGCCTGACGGCAGCACGAGATAAATGCTCGGCAGGATGCAGCCGGGAATGACGCAGTAGACGAGGAAAATCGTCTCTGCCCATGGCTTCATCCATCGCCGGGACAGCAGCGCGGTCAGCGGGAGCAGCACGAACAGGGCAGTGCCACCGCGGATTGCAAGGGTGGTCGGAACGACTTCGGGATAGAGCACCCAATCCCAGATGGTGTAGCCGGCATAGGTGGCGGCACCGAGCAGCATCGCGATCTGCGTCCACCCGAGACTGCCTCGGACGTACTGATCGACAAACCGCCGCTCCTCGATGCGGTCTTCGAAGCGCAGTCCGAGGCGTATCAATAAGGCAAGCATCCCAACATCAATCGCGAAAAGGCGTGTTTTGATGTCTCTACGACAGGTTTGGCGCCGCGTCGCGGATAAAGATGTCGCGTTCGCCCCAGGGGCCCACCGGTCGCGTTCAAATACCCAATGTCAGCTGAGGCTCCGAATCGCCGCCGACCTGGAGCGAAGACAGCGAGACCCCCAGCAGCCTGACGCGCTTGGGCAGCGGCATCTCGGCTTCGAGCAGGCCGCAAGCCAGCCGTTCCAAATCGTCCCGTCCTGCAACCGCCGCTGCGACGGACCTGCTGCGCGTGATGATCTCGAAGTCGGCAAACTTGATCTTCAGGGTGACGGTGCGGCCGCGGTTGCCGGTCGCCTCGCAATGCCGCCAGACCTTGTCGACGAGCGGTTTGAGCTCGACGGCCAGCGCCTCGAACTCGGTGAGATCGGTTGAGAACGTGTTCTCCGCGCCAATCGACTTTCGGATCCGGTTGGCCCGGACCGGACGTTCGTCGACACCGCGCGAGATCCAGTAGTAATAGGCGCCCGACTTGCCGAAATTCGCATTCATGAACTCCAGCGTCTGGTTGCGAATGTCGAGACCGGTGAACATGCCGAGCGCGTTCATCTTCGCGCTCGTCGCCGGGCCTATTCCGTGGAACTTGCCGACGGGCAGCGTCTCGACGAAAGCGGGGCCCATTTCCGGCGAGATCACGAACTGACCGTTGGGCTTGCGATGATCGGAGGCGAGCTTTGCCAGAAACTTGTTGTAGGAGATGCCCGCCGAAGCATTGAGGCCCGTCTCGGCCTTGATCTTCTCGCGGATGCGCAGGGCGATGTCCCGCGCCAGCGGGATGCCTTGTAGGTTTTCCGTCACGTCGAGATAGGCCTCGTCGAGCGACAATGGCTCGATTATGGGCGTATGCTCGGCAAAGATGTCGCGAATCTGCCGGCTGATTGCCTTGTAGACCTCGAAGCGCGGCTTGACGAAGATCAGATCGGGACACTGCCGCTTCGCAGTCACGGATGGCATGGCAGAGCGAACACCGAACTTGCGTGCTTCATAGCTGGCGGCCGCGACCACGCCGCGTTCCGCAGAGCCTCCGACTGCGACCGGCTTTCCGCGCAGGTCCGGATTATCGCGCTGCTCCACGGACGCATAGAAAGCATCCATGTCGATATGGATGATCTTGCGGACGGGCGAGGCTTCGCCGGTCACCGTGTCGGATTCGCTCATGGAGGGATGATACAATCGAGCGAAGCGAAGCGCGAGGTGGCCCGTGCCCACGCTTCAATGGACCGCCTTCGAACGTGCCGCATGATGCATTTCTGCGGGCCGTTCTGGCAGATTTGCGGCTGCCGTGCGCGGAGCCGGTTTGCTAGCCTCGGTCCGGCCATCAAGGGAGGCAGATATGCACGAGAAATGCAGCGTCGAGACCATGATTGCAGGCCTGACCGTTGGCTTGACACGCAGCGCCCAAGACAGCGGAATGGCCAAGCTGACGCCGCTCCATCGCGAGGTCGTCAGCGGCATGCCGAGCCTTCCGGAGCAGGAGGTGCGGGTGCTTTTCGCTACGCTGTTGCCGGGCGACGTCACCCCGTATCACTCGCACCGGTTTCCGGTGACCGTGTATATGTTGGAGGGCACGTTCACACTGGCTCTGGACGGCCGGGAACCGATAGCGATCGAGGCAGGACAGGTGTTCGTTGAACCGGTCGGTATCAATATGACCGGGTTCAACAAGGGCGACGTGCCAGCGCGCATGGCGTTGTTCTACGTGTGCGAGCCCAGTGCGCCGTTTGCCGATACGGCAGGTGCCGGAAGCTGACCTGCGGCACACGCAAAGAACGCGATTCAGAACAAACAGGTCTTTAAAACAAGCGCTTTCGCCGCGATGCGGTTAGCTCCTCGGGTCCAGCCGGCCCCAAAAGTCAAGGGCCGCGGCGACGATCGCCTCCGGCGCGTCCTCCTGGACGAGGTGCTTCGCATCGGGAATGACTGTGAACGAAGAGTCCGGAATGCGTCGGGCGAGTTCCTTGCCATCCACCAATGGAATGAACTCGTCCTCCTCGCCCCACAGAATGGCGACGGGGCACCGGATCTCGCCGTACCGCCCTTCCACCTCTTGCGAATATTTGTCGTCCATCTGTGCGATCTGTCGCCAGAAGGCGTTCTGCCCCTCGCCGCCAAGCCATGGCTCTATGTAAGCCCGCATGTCCTCCTCGCGCAGGCGGTACTTCACCGCGGCGCTTATGTAGGCGCGCAGAATCGCCTCGTGCACGTAGGCTGGCAATCCGGAGAACACACCCGGGTGCGCCTTTGCTGCCTGGACGAGAACCGAGCCTTGCGGGCTGATCGCGACGGGATCAATCAGCATGAGGCTGCGGTACTCGACGCCGTCCAGTAGATGCGCGCGCAGCGCGGCCGAACCGCCGAAGTCGTGGGCAATAATGTCTGGCCGGTCGATGCTCCAGTGACCCGCGAGAGCGGCGAGCAGGCCGTTCTGGGCTTCGTGGAGGACGTCCGCATCTGGCTTGGCCGATTGGCCGTAGCCCAAAAGGTCGTAGTAGAAAACGCGCCGGTGCCGAGCGAGCCAGGGCACAATCCGACGCCATTCACGCGAGGAGAAGGGCGAGCCATGCACGACAACGGCCGGCCGCCCCTCGCCCGCAACGCCCCAGGCGATGCTCTGTCCCTCAAATGAGAACCGATCCCGTAAGTCCCATCGCGCCATTGCCGTCCTTTCGAATCCAGGAGTCACCGCGATTCAGGTAACGCTGCGGCCAGAGTGCCGAGGTCAGTTCTGATGTGGGCGAGCACAACCTCGATAAGGAACATGGAGCGGGTTGCCACTCCGCTTAGAGAACATATCGACATCGCGATGTGTTCCACGGTTCAGCGCGCCGAGCACAGGGCGAAGGAACTCGCGGCGATGGGCAGATTAGCGCGAGCTGCTTTGCGCTGATTTCTGCTCGCGGTTGAGCAAGTCCTTCATCTGGGCAATCTCAGAAAGCTGGCTTTCGGTGATGCTGCTGCAGAGCTTCTTGATGCGGTCGTCGGCAAGATTGGCTTTGCGGCACATGAGTACGGCGCCTGAGTGATGGGGAATCATAACACAGCGCACTACGGCACCACGCGCGCGGCGCATTCGATGCTGGGCTACTTGGGCGGCTTCATCGGGCAGCGGGCGATTGGTTGGGTTCTTGACTGGCGCGGCGGATGCTCTGCGACAGGTGGGCGAGTGTGATCTCGTTAGTGGCTTGCGGGGATCGCGGTTAACCGATGCAACGATGGAGGCGGACATCAACTCGATGGTCGTCGAAAGAGCCTAATTCCATTGATTTGCTTACCCATCGCTTACGCAAGCGAAGAGATCGAACGGCCGAACGGCCCCTAACCAATTGAATTTATTGGCGCACCCGACACGATTCGAACGTGTGACCTTTGCCTTCGGAGGGCAACGCTCTATCCAGCTGAGCTACGGGTGCTAGTCGAGGCTTCATGTAGCCGATTGGCGAGGGGCGGGCAACCGGTTCTCACCGGCTCGCGCTCGAAGCGCTTTCGAGCGAAGTGGATCCGGTTCGGGTAAAGAAAACGCGTCAAAACAAGCATCTAGAGCCCCGTTCCGATTCCATCGAAACGGAAATGGCTCTAGGCCGATTTGCGCCGGACAGGGGCCGGAACCGCTGCGGCCTCCCGGCCGAGGGCGGCGAACTCGGCCAGCACCCGTTCGGCGCAGATGATGCGGTTGCGGCCGAGCCGTTTGGCCACATAGAGCGCCTCGTCGGCCGCGCCGAGCAGCCGGTCGGGACCGCCATCGGCGCCACTGGGAATGTGGCTTGCGACGCCGACGCTGAGGGTGACGTGGTCGCCGGCGCCGATGGCACCGTGGGCGATCTGCAAGGCCATGACGGCGCAGCGGATCTCCTCAGCGACGACGCAGGCGGTATCGCAATCCATGTCCGGCAGGATCAGCGCGAACTCCTCGCCACCATAGCGGCTGGCGAGGTCGAGCGGGCGCATTGCGTGCCGGCTGACGGCAGCGGCGACCGCGCGCAGGCATTCGTCGCCGCTCTGGTGGCCGTGCCGGTCGTTGAAGAGCTTGAAATGGTCGACGTCGACGAACAGCAGCGCCACCGGCTTCTGCGTGCGCTGGGCGCGCGCCCATTCGCTCATCAGCATCTGGTCGAAGGCGCGGCGGTTCGACAGGCCGGTCAGCCCGTCCTTGGTGGCGAGCTCCTTCAGCGCCATCTCGGCGCGCTTCTGGTCGGTGAGGTCGCGCAGCGTCTCCACCACGGCGATCAGCTGGCCGGCCTCGTCGTGGATCGGGCCGGCGTCGATGGCGAGATAGAGCTGGCTGCCGAGCTTCGGCATCACGCACCAGTTCTCGGCGCTGAAGCCGAGGCCGTTATGGCCGCGCGCGGCATATTCCGAATAGTACTCCGGAAGCTGCTCTGGGCGGTCCAGTGCGACGAGGTCGGCGAGGCAGGGGCGCTTGGTCTCGTAGAAGGCCCGCCAGTGCTTATTGGTGCCGATCACCTCCGAGGCGGTCACGCCGGTCAGCCGCTCGCAGGCTTTGTTCCAGATCACGACGCGGCGCTTCGGGTCGATCACGAAGGTCGGCACCACCAGATGCTGCATCAGCCGCACGGCGTAGGAATCGGCGACATCGACGGTCTTGGCCGGAGGCTTGCCTGGCTTCGCCATCAGGCCACCGCCGCCACCGGCAAGATTCCGGGCAAGCCATCGCCGCCGAACAGCTTTCGCATGTCCGCGGCCGGCTTCGGCGCGCTGAACAGATAACCCTGCATCTCCGTGCAGCCGAGGTTGCGCAGCATCTCGCGCTGGGCCTCGGTCTCGACGCCCTCGGCGACCGTGGTCATGCTGCTGGCGGCGGCGATGTTGACCACGGCCTGCACGATGACAGGCGCGCCGTTCGTCTCCGCGATGTCGGCGACGAAGCAGCGATCGATCTTGATCTTGTCGAACGGGAAGCGCTTCGGATCAGCTGAGCGAGGAGTAGCCGGTGCCGAAATCGTCGAGCGCGATGCGCACGCCGATGGCGCGGAGCTGGTGCAGGATCGAGAGCGCCGCCTCGTCGTCGCGGATCAGCACGGCCTCGGTGATCTCAAGCTCGAGCCGGCGCGGGTCGAGCCCGGAGGCGGCGAGCGCGCCGGCGATCCGCAAGGCCAGCGTGTCGCATTTGAGCTGCACCGGCGAGACGTTGACCGCAACGCGGACATGCGCAGGCCAGGTCGCGGCCTCGTTGCAGGCCATGCGCAGCACCCAGTCGCCGAGCTCGTTGATCAGGCCGGTGTCTTCGGCGACCGGAATGAACTCCGCCGGCGACACCATGCCGCGCTCGGGATGGCGCCAGCGCAGCAGCGCCTCGCAGCCGGAGACCTCGCCCGAGCGCAGATCGACCAGCGGTTGGTAGTGAATCTCGAAGCCGCCGTTGACCAGGGCCTGGCGCAGATCCTGCTCCATGGCCAGGCGCGCCTTGGCGCAGGCGTCCATCGCCGGCTCGAAGAAGCGGTGGGTGCGGCGCCCTTCGGCCTTGGCGCCGTACATCGCGAGGTCGGCATTCTTGATGAGCTGATCGAGATCGGAGCCGTCCTGCGGCGCCAGCGCGATCCCGACGCTCGCGTCGGTGGAGAGCTGATGGCCGAGACAGTGATAGGGCTGCCGGATCGCTTCGTAGATCCGCGTCACGAACGACACCACGTCGGCCGAGGACTGGATCCCGGTCTGGATGACCGCGAATTCGTCGCCGCCGAGCCGCGCGATCAGGTCGCCCTGATTGAGGCAGCCGCGCAGACGGGCCGCGATCGCCTTCAACAGCTCGTCGCCGACATGGTGGCCGAGCGAATCGTTGATGCCCTTGAATTCGTCGACGTCGATGTAAAGCAGCGCGAACTGCCCGCCGCTGGCGACCTTCGCCAGCTCGCGTTCGATCTGCTCGCGGAACAGGGTGCGGTTCGGCAGGTCGGTCAGCGCATCGTAGTGCGCCATATGCGCGATCTTCTCGTGGGCGCGCCGCCGCTCGGTGACGTCATCGACGACGTGGATGAGATAGCGCGGCTCGCCGGCCTTGTCGCGGAGGCCGATCCGGGTCGAGGTGATGTAGCGCAGACCCATGGCCTGGGTCTGCCAGGGATGCTCGTCCTTGAAGAGCCCCTTGAGAGATTGCAGTGCCTTGTTGTCGTCCTCGGTTACCACCGTCGCTGACGGCGTCGGGAAGATGTCGAAGGCGGTCTTGCCGACGACGTCCTCGCGTGACTGGCCGAATTGCTGCTCGGCGACGCCGTTGATCAGCAGATACTGCCGCGTGCGCGCGTCCTTCACCGTGATCTGCGAGGGGATGTGGTCGATGATCTCGCGCAGGAAAGTGTGGTTGCGGTCGCGCTCCTGCTCCAGGTTACGGCGCTCGGTGATGTCTTCGATCGTGGCGACCCAGCCGCCCTGCGCGAGCGGGGTGTTGATGACGTGGAAGGCGCGGCCATTGGCCAGCTGATGAGTTCTCGTGGAGACCGTGCCTTCGGCGACGATCCGCATGACGTCGGCGCAAAATTCCTCGACATTGCCGTCGAACGCGCCACGCTCCTTGCGATGGTACATCGCCTCGTTGATGTGACAGCCGGGCTTGATGACATCGTGGGAGAGACCGAACATGTCAGCGTAGCGGCGGTTGCAAATGACGATGTATCCGGCGGCATCGTACAGGATCAGCCCCTGCGACATGTTGTTGAGGGCGGTATCGAGCCGCCGCCGCTCCGCCTCGATTCGCTCCTGGGCCTCGCGATTCTGCCGGTTGATCTGTCGGATGATCAGATAGAGGATCAGCGCGATCACGGCTGCCGAGACGCCAGCCGTAGCGACCAGGAAGCCGGTCTGCTGCCTCCAGTCCGCGAGCGCAGCCGACATGGTATTGGTCGCGATGATAACCAGGGGAAAATGATTCAGGGACGCGGCCGAGCCGAGCCGCTCCTCGCCGTCGAGCGGACTCCGGACGCGGAGCGTGTGCTGCCCGCCCTTAGTCAGCACCTTCTGCATCAGCGGCGCATTCTTGAAGCTTCGTCCGATCATCTCTTCGAGATGCGGATAGCGCGCCAGCATCTTGCCTTCGCGATCGAACAGCGAGATCGCCGTGCCCTCGGCAAGCGCGACGGACGCGAAATATTGCTGGTAGCTGTCCGGATCGATCCGCCGGACCATCGCGCCGAGGAATCCTCCGTCGGCGCCGTTCAGCCGGCGCGCGACGATCGTGGTCCATTTGTCGATGATGAAACTGCGGACGGATTCCAGGATGACCGGCTCGGCCATCGGATCCGATTTGAACGTCTGGAAGTAAGCGCGCGAGGAGATGTTGATCTTCGGCAGCGGCTGGGCCCGCGACCAGTTGATCAGCTCGCCGTCGGCGTCGTAGATCGCGATGTCGCCGAGATAAGAGACGGAGCTGATCTTGCTGCGCAGCATCTGGTTGATCGCGAGCCCGGACATGCGCTCGCGAAACATCGCGGGCGAAGTGATCTCCGGCAGGTTCATCTGCCCGATCACATCGGCGGCGACGACGTCGGAATCTTCAAATTGCTGATCAAAGTGCCGCGCGATCAGCTGCACCGTGTTTTCCAGCTCGCGCTCGCGGTTGGCGAGGGTCCGCTCACGGAATTCGCCGATGGCCATGGCCGTCACGGTGAAAATGCCCGCGACCAGCAACACGCCGCACAGGGTCAGCCACAGCACCGGCCCGCGCCGAATCGCTGCCTCCCAGCCGTTCTTCGCGGCTAGGGACATTCCGGCTGCGATCCCTGACAAGACGTGGCGCATTCCCCCTCCCTGGAAGGGCAGGAATACACCACACAAATGGCCTAAACCTTCAGGAAAGCCAGTTACCTGGGCATTAATCCCATTGCGAGATCGCATCCACATGCAGCGAACCGGCGCGCTGCATCATTAATCTTCGCTTAATGCGAGGCGCCGGCGCTCTTGCCGCCGCCGGCCTTGCGCAGCCGTCCGACCACGCCGGTCGGGAAGAAGTAAACGCTGGCGATGAACAGCAGCCCGAGCCACAGCAGCCAGCGGTCGGGATGCAACAGGCCCGGCAGCAGCGGCAGGCCGGCTTCCGACGCCGCCGTGGACGCGACGCCCATCAGCGACTGCAGATAGTTCTGGGCGAGGATGAAGATGGTGGCGCCGATGATCGCGCCGTAGATCGTGCCCATGCCGCCGATCACGACCATCAGCAGGATATCCAGCATGATCGAGAAGCTGAGCGAGGTATCGGGCCCGGCATAACGCAGCCACAGCGCATTCAGGATGCCGGCGCTCGCGGCGACCAGCGCCGCAAGGCAGTTGGCGTAGGTCAAATGGAAGACGGTGCGGAAGCCGAGCGCCTCGGCGCGGAAACGATTCTCGCGGATCGCCTGGAGCACGCGTCCGAACGGCGAGTTCACCACCCGCAGCAGAGCCAGGATCATCAGGGCGGAGATGGCGAACACCAGGTAGAAGGTGAGGATGCGGCCGTTGATCTCGAAGCCGAACAGGCTTTTGGAGACCAGCACCGTGCCGGGCCGCAGCAGCTCGGGCAGCTGGAAACTGCGCCCATCCTCGCCGCCGGTCAGCCAGGAGAGCTGCGAGGCCAGCACCTGGAAGGCGGAAGCGACCGCGAGCGTGATCATGGCAAAGAAGATCGCGGCGACGCGCAGCGAGAACAGCCCGATCGCGAGCGCGAGCAGAGCCGCGAGCGGCAGGCCGATGACGATGCCGGTTGCGACCGCGGCCCAGTTCGGGCCCATCCCGTACAGCGCGATCGCGATCGCGTAGCTGCCGATGCCGTAAAACATGGTGTGGGCGAACGACACCGAGCCGGTATAGCCGAGCAGCAGGTCGTAGGACGCGACCAGGGCGGCGAAGACGCAGATCTTGGCCGCGACGTTCAGCGCCTTGGCGCCCGGGAACAGGAACGGCGTCGCCGCCAGCGCCAGGATGATGAGGACGAGAACAAGCGTGAGGACACGGCTGCGCGGCGGGTCGCCGGAGAGGATCATCATCGGCTGGTCACCGCATAGAGGCCGCGCGGCCGCCACATCAGAATGGCGACCATCAGCAGGATGTTGGAGACGAGGGCGAGTTTCGGCACCAGGAAGCCGCCGTAATTGGCAACCATGGCCACGAGGACGGCGCCGATGAAGCAGCCGCCGATCGACCCGAGCCCGCCGATGATGACGACGATGAAGATCAGCACGGTGAGGTCGTCGCTCATGGAGGCGTGAACCTGCTCGCGATAGAGCGCCCACATCACGCCGCCGAGGCCCGCGAGTGCCGATCCCGTCATGAACACGCCGAGGAATAGCCGGCGGATGCGATAGCCGAGCGCCTCGACCATCTCACGGTTCTCGACGCCGGCGCGGATCAGGAGGCCAAGCTTGGTGCGGTTGAGCACGAGTTGGATCGCGATGAAGACGGCGAGGCCGATCAGCATCGCCAGCACGCGGTACTTGGCGATCGCGACGTCGCCGAGGATGAAGGACCCGCGCAGCGAAGTCGGCAGAGGCATCGGGATGATCTGCGGTCCCCACAGCGCATAGAGCGTCTGCTCGGCGACGATCAGGCCGCCCGTCGTCATCAGGATCTGCTTCAGATGCTGGCCGTAAACGGGCAGGATCAGCACGCGCTCGACGATCAGGCCGAGCGCGCCTGATACCGCCATCGACAGCAGCGCTGCCGGCGCCAGCACCGCCAGGTTCACCCACAGCGAATCGGCCTGGATCGAGGCCGCAAACGGCGCCAGCACCAGGGTCGCGACATAGGCGCCGACCGCGATGAAGGCGCCGTGGCCGAAATCGAGCACGTCCATCAGGCCGAACACCAGGGTCAGACCGGAGGCCATGATGAAGATCATCATGCCCATGGCGAGGCTCGCGGCGGTCAGCGTCAGCCACGAACTGGTCGAGCCGATCAGCGGGATCATGAGAAGCGCGAGCGCGACCGGCAGCAGGATCGGCGCGATGTCGCGCTTCGGCTTCGGCAGCGGATCATTTGCGGCGAGTTCAGTCACTGATGCGCCTCCAGGCTCAGGCCGAGCAGTCGCTCTTGCAGCGGCACGTCGGCCGCCAGCGCCGCCATCTCGCCGCGATGGACGATGGTGCCGTTGTCCATCACCAGCACGTTGTCGCCGAGCTCGCGGGCGGCAAAGAAATTCTGCTCGACCAGAAGGATGGTCGCGCCCTTGCGCTTGATCTCCTTCAGACACTCGATCAGCGCCATCACGATGGCGGGCGCGAGGCCCTTGGTCGGCTCGTCGATCAAAAGCAGCTTGCGCGGCTCGATGATGGCGCGCGCGATGGACAACATCTGCTTCTGCCCGCCCGAGAGGCTTCCCGCCCGCGACAGCCAGAATCGGCGCAGCGCCGGGAAGAAGCCAAAAATCCAGTCGAGCTGGGCATCGTCCAGCGGCCCGTCGCGCGCCGCCAGCACCAAATTCTCCTTCACCGTGAGGTCGGAGAACACCGCCATGCTCTCCGGCACGTAGCCGACGCCGAGCCGCGCGATGTCCGGCGTGGCGCGACTCTCGATGCGCTCGCCGGCGAGGCTGATCTCGCCGTGCGAGGCCTGCCAGAGGCCCATGATGGTGCGCAGCGTCGTGGTCTTGCCGGCGCCGTTGCGGCCGAGCAGCATCGTGGTCTGCCCCTGCGGAACTGCGAGATCGATGCCCTGGAGGATGTGATAGCGGCCGATATGGGTGTGCACGCCGGAGAGCTTTAAAAGGTCGGTCATGCCGCACTCCCTGCAGCGGTCTTGGGCGCTACGCCGAGATAGGCCTCCTGCACGATTGGCGAGGCGATCACTTCGGCAGGCGGGCCGTCCGCAACCAGCTGGCCGTTATGCAGCACGATGATGCGGTCGGCGAGCGAGCGCACCACGTCCATCTTGTGCTCGACGAGCAGGATGATCTTGCTCCGGTCCTGCTTGAGCTGCGCGATCAGGTTGAGGACCACAGGCACCTCGTCGATGCTCATGCCGGCGGTCGGCTCGTCGAACATGAAGACATCAGGTTCCAGCGCGATCATCAGCGCGACTTCGAGCTTGCGCTGGTCGCCATGCGACAGCGCGGTCGCGGCGACGCCGCGCCGACTGCCGAGCGCGACCTGGTCGAGGATGTTGTCTGCGCGGGCAATCAGGTCGCGGCGGACCATCCAGGGCCGCAGCATGTCGTAATGGGTGCCGTTCGCCGCCTGCACCGCGAGGCGGACGTTCTCCTCCACGGTGAGGTTCGGGAAAAGATTCGTGAGCTGGAACGCGCGCCCGAGGCCTGCGCGGGTGCGCATCGGCGCGGACTGCCCCGTGATGTCGGTGCCGTCGAACAGGATGCTGCCGCTGGATGCACGCAACTGACCCGAGATCAGATTGAAATAGGTGGTCTTGCCGGCGCCGTTCGGCCCGACGATGGCCGTGAGCTCGCCCGGGCGGAACGTGCAGGTGACGTTGTTGACCGCGACATGGCCGCCAAAGCGGATGGTGAGGTCGCGGGTTTCGAGGGTCAGGGCCATTCTAGCAAACCGCGTTGGTCCATCGGTACACCTCTCCCCGGAGGGGAGAGGTCGATTTGCGCAGCAAATCGGGTGAGGGGCTCAGGTCCCACGAGAGAGCGGACCCCTCACCCGTGCCTTCGGCGCGACCTCTCCCTTTGGGAGAGGTGAAGCACTCACCGCTTGTTGCGAACCGGCACGTCCATGTCCTCGATCTTCAGCTCACGCACCGGCTCAAGCACGGCCCAGGCGACGTTCGGGTCGACCTTGACCTTGAAGTGATACATGCTCTGCAGCGCCTGATGGTCCTCCTTGCGGAACACCATCTTGCCCTTCGGCGTGTCGAACTCCAGGCCTTCCATCGCCGTGATCAGCTTCTCGGTGTCGGTCGACTTCGCCTTGGTGACGGCGGCGACGACGGACATCGCGGCGGCAAAGCCGCCCGCGGTGAAGAAGTCCGGCGGCGCGTTGAAGCGCTTCTGGTGCTCGGCGACCAGCCAGTCGTTCACCGGATTCTTCGGGATCGCATAGAAATAGTACGTCGCGCCTTCCATGCCGGGCAGGCCCTTATAGGCGGCGAGCGCCGGCAGGATGTTGCCACCGGTGGACAGCTCGATGCCGTAGCGCTTCGGATCCATGTCCTGGAGCTTGGCCAGCGGATTGCCGGCGCCGGCCCAGATCACCCAGATCACCTTGCGGCCCGGCTTGTCCTTCAGCGCGTTGAACAGGCGCTGGCCGACGGCGGTGAAGTCCGTTGTGTTGGTCGGAGCATATTCCTCGGCGGCGAGCGTCGCGCCGGTCTTGGCGAGCGCCTCCTTGAAGGCGGCGACGCCGTCACGGCCGAAGGCGTAGTCCTGCGCCAGCGTCGCGACGGTGACGCCCTGCTTGCCGATCGCGACGGCGTTGGAGATCGCGTCCTGCGAGGAGTTGCGCGCCGTGCGGAAGATGTAGCGATTCCACTTCTCGCCGGTAATCTGATCCGCGACCGCGGGCTCGACGATCAGGATCTTCTTGTTCTCCTCGGCGACGGGGAGAATGGCGAGCGCCGCGGCCGACGAGGTCGTGCCGATCGCGATGTCGGCCTTATCGTCCTGATAGGCTTCCGAGAGCGCAGCCTTGGCCAGGTCCGGCTTGCCCTGGTCGTCCTTGGTGATGACGACGATCTTGCGGCCGTCGAGCGTCATGGTGCCCTTGGTGGCGTATTCAAAGCCCATTTTCAGGCCGGTCTCGGTCTGCTTGGCATAGGCCTCGAGCGGACCGGTCTTGCCGTAGATCAGCGCGATCTTGAGATCGTCGGCCCGTGCGGACGCGCCCGCGGCGAGCGCGAGGATGGTTGTTGTTATGATGAGTGATCGACGCACGATGGTCCCTCCTGATTTAAAGCTTCTGGCAACAGCGATTTGCACAACACTACGAACATTGCAATTGAACCTTCCGGCGAAGCGGATTTGGCGCATACGAGCATGCATCATTTTTGGGCCTGCTGCATGGCGTGCGCTGCGCCGGCTCCTTCGACCTGCCGCCGATCGGACTGCGCTTCGTCCGCGCTCTCGAAAATATGCGGCGCAACGCCGCGCTTCTCCAGGGCTTCGCCGAGCTTGATGCGCAGGAAGCCCGACGTGGTGTAGCGCGACACGCCGGAATAGAAGCGATCGACCAGGCTGCGGACCATGGCCGAATAATCGTCCATCAGCTCCGGCAGGATGGAAAAATTGTCATAATTGACGATGGCGTAGACGCGGCGCCCGAGCGGGGCGAGCCTCGCCTCGACGATGGAGGCGATGGTGTCGATCTCGGCCTTGCTGCGCAGCGGGTAGCGCTCCAGATTGACGAAGAACAAATTCTGCTGCTCGTCCAGCGTGAAGCGCTGGTCGAGCGGGATGGTGAGCAGGCGCTCGCGCAGGTCCATGAGATCTTCGCGGAAGATGCGGCCGTCCATCAGAGCAGGATCGCGCGGGATCAGCGGCTTGAAATCCATCAGGCGCAGGATGTCGCGCTCGATGTCGATGCCGGGCGCAACTTCCGTCAGCTCGAGGCCATCAGGCCTGAGCTCGAACACGCAGCGCTCGGTGACGTACAGCGTGCGCTGCTTGCGCGCGGCGGCAAACGGGCCGCTGAAGGTGACGTGCTCGACGCTATCGACGAACTTGCGCGACTTGGCTTCGTCAAGGATGACGAGCTTGCCGTCGTTCACCGCGATGCGCTGCTTGCCCGCACCGAAGGTGCCGACGAAGATGACCTCCTTGGCATTCTGGCTGATATTGATGAAGCCGCCGGCACCCGCGAGTTTCGGCCCGAACTTGCTGACATTGAGGTTGCCGGCACGATCGACCTGGGCGAGGCCGAGGAAGGCGGCATCCAAGCCGCCGCCGTCGTAGAAGTCGAACTGATAGGGCTGGTCGATCACCGCCTGCGTGTTGATCGCCGCGCCGAAATCGATGCCGCTCGCCGGAATGCCGCCGATCACGCCCGGCTCCGCCGTCAGCGTGATCAAATCGATGATCCGCTCCTCGTTGGCGACCGAGGCAATCCCTTCGGGCATGCCGATGCCGAGATTGACGACGCTGTTGGCCTTCAATTCGAGCGCGGCGCGCCGGGCGATGATCTTGCGCTCGCTGACCGGCATCACCGGCAGCGAGGCGGCACGGACGCGGATCTCGCTCGAGAAGGCCGGATTGTATGGCGTGCCGAAGGTCTGCCAATGGTTCTCCGGCCTCGCCACGACGACGCAGTCAACGAGAATGCCGGGAATCTTCACTTGGCGTGGATTGAGACTGCCGGCCTCGGCGACGCGCTCGACCTGGGCAATGACGATGCCGCCCGAATTATGCGCGGCCATGGCGATGGCCAGCGCCTCCAGCGTCAGCGCCTCCTTCTCCATCGTGAGGTTGCCGTCGGGATCGCCGGTGGTGGCGCGGATGATTCCGACATTGATCGGAAACGTCCTGTAGAGCAGGCACTCCTCGCCGCGCAGTGTGATCAGCTCCACCATGTCCTCGGTGGTGCGCGCATTCAGCTTGCCGCCGCCGTGTCGGGGATCGACGAAGGTGCCCATGCCGACGCGGGTGATGTGGCCGGGCCGCCGCGCCGCGATGTCGCGGAACAGATGGGTGATGACGCCCTGCGGCAGGTTATAGGCCTCGATCTGGCCCGCGATCGCAAGCTGCTGCAGCTTCGGCGCAAGGCCCCAATGCCCGCCTATCACGCGGCGGACCAGGCCCTCATGCGCGAAATGATTGAGGCCGCGATGCTTGCCGTCGCCCTGGCCGGCGGCATAGACCAGCGTCAGATTGCGCGGCTTGCCTTGCGTATAGGGCGCATCGCCCTCGTTGGAGAGATAGAGCTCCTCCAGTGCGATCGCGATCTCCTCGGCAAAGCCGATGCCGACGAAGCCCCCGGTCGCCACCGTATCGCCGTCGCGGATCAGCATGACCGCCTCGGCTGCGGTGACGATCTTGCCCTTCTCGGAATTGCGCAGGTAAGGCAGAGCTGGGTGCTGGCTCACGGCGTTCCTCCCGATCGTTTCGACCGCATGCCGTTGGTGCCTGATCCTATCGCGAGAAGCAGCCCTGGAACAGGCTGCTCCTCGCGCTGGAAGGCCTGATCGGGACACTCAGCCCTGAACTATCTTGCGCGTTTCGGTGGCAAAGTAGACCGACACGACAGTGATGAGCGCCAGCGCGATCATGTAGAGCGAAATCGGCCAGGTCGCCGGCGCGTACGCCGTCATCAATCCCGTCGCGATCAGCGGCGACAGCGCGCCGGCGAAGATCGAGGCGAGGTTGTAGCCGAGCGAGACGCCGCTATAGCGCACCTTGGTGCCGAACAGCTCCGACAGGAAGCTCGCCTGCGGGCCATACATCGCGGCGTGCCCGACGGCGAGGCCCAGCACGATCGCGATCCAGGCATATTGCGGGTTCTTGGTCGCCAGCAGCATGAACAGCGGGAACGACATCAGCGCCGAGAACACCGCGCCGAAGATGTAGATCGGCCGCCGCCCGACGCGGTCGGAGAGCGCGCCGAACGTCGGAATGGTGAAGGTCTCGATCGCCGCGCCTATCAAGACGCCGTTGAGCATGTCCTGCTTGTTCATGCCGAGCGATTGCGTGGCATAAGCGAGCACGAAGGTTGCGTAGATGTAGAAGAAGCCGTTCTCGGCAAAGCGCGCGCCCATCGCCAGCAGGATGTTCTTGGGATACATCCGGATCGCGTCGACGATCGGCATTTTCACTTCCTGCTTGGTATCCTTGACCTTCTGGAACTCCGGCGATTCCGCGATGGTGAAGCGGATCCACAGGCCGACCAGCACCAGCGCGATCGAGAACAGAAACGGGATACGCCAGCCCCAGGCATAGAGCTGCGCGTCGGTCAGCATCGAGGACACCACCGAGAACACCAGCGTGCCGAGCACGAGGCCGAGCGGTGCGCCGAGTTGTGGCCAGCTGCCGTAGAAGCCCTTTTTGTCGGCGGGCGCATGCTCGACCGCCATCAGCACCGCGCCGCCCCATTCGCCCCCTAAGCCAAAGCCCTGGATCAGGCGGCAGGTGACGAGCAGGATCGCAGCCCAGATGCCGGCGGTCTCGTAGGTCGGCAGGAAGCCGATCGCCGCAGTGGCGGCGCCCATTATCAACAGCGTTAGATAAAGCATGGTCTTGCGGCCGATCTTGTCGCCGTAATGGCCGAACACGACGCCGCCGAGCGGGCGCGCGATGAAGCCGAGCGCATAGGTCGCGAACGCCAGCAACGTTCCCATCATCGGGTCGAAGGTCGGAAAGAACAGCTTGTTGAAGATCAGCGCCGCGGCGGTGCCGTAGAGGAAGAAGTCGTACCACTCGATGGCCGTGCCGATCAGGCTCGCGGTGGCGACGGTGACGTGCGAGGGCTGTTTGGCCTGAAGCTGATGGACCGAGATCGCTTCACTCATCTTGCGTCCTCCCTGGTTGCGAATGCGCGTGTGCAGCACGCGTCATTGTGCAAGAGCGAAGAGCAAGGTCCGCGCCAGATGGCGTCAATTGGTGCAAATGGGCGAAACCCCAGCAATTTCAGTGGAGTCATCCGGACAAAGCGGCGAGCTGCGCTGTCCGGAATCCGAGACTTCGGACAGTCCCGTGTCTCGAAACTCAGACGGAGGCCGGCCCCGCGGCGAGGCCGAACTTGGCGAGCTTCTTGTAGAAGGTGGCGCGCGAGATCCGCAGCATCCTGGCGGCTTCGGAGATCTGGCCGTTGCTGGCGGCGAGCGCCTGTTCGAGCGTGTGCTTCTCGAACTCGGCCTCGGCTTCGGCATAGGGCACGACCGTTCCGGCCGGGCGTTCGGGCGGAGCTAGTCTGACCTCGGCACCGACGGGAAGGATGCGAACGAAATCCTCGCCCGTCAGCCGCCCGGAATCGCTGAGGATCAGCGCTCGCTCCAGGATGTTGCGCAGCTCGCGCACGTTGCCCGGCCAGTCATAGCGCGCGAGTGCGGCGAGCGCGCTCGGCGTGATCCGGGCGCTGACATAGTCGCCGGATGCGCTGATGTCCTCGAGCAGCCGGGCGCAGATATCGGGAAGATCATCCAGGCACCGGCGCAGCGGCGGCAAGTCGATCGAGAGCACGTTGAGGCGATAGTAAAGATCGGGGCGGAACGTGCCCTCGCTGACGCGCTTGCGCAGATCCACATTGGTCGCGGCGACCACGCGCACGTCGACCCTGGAGATCTTGTCCGAGCCGAGCGGCTCGATCTCGCGCTCCTGCAGCACGCGCAGCAGCTTGGCCTGCAATTGCAGCGGCATCTCCCCGATCTCGTCGAGGAACAGCGTGCCGCCGTCGGCAATGCGGAATTTGCCCTCGCGCCCCCTGCGGTCGGCGCCGGTATAGGCGCCCGGCGCCGTGCCGAAGAATTCCGACTCGATCAGCGTGTCGGGAATCGCCGCGACATTGACGCTGACGAACGGCTTCTCCGCCCGCGACGAGGCGTTGTGGATCGCCTGCGCCAGCATCTCCTTGCCCGTTCCGGTTTCGCCGGTGAGCAGCACCGTGACGCTCTGCCGTGCGGCGCGGCTTGCGAGCTCCTTGGCCTGTGCGATGGCCGGTGTCGTGCCGACGAAGTCGGCGAAGGTGAAGCGCGCCGCGCGGGCGTTGGACAATTGCCGCCGCGCCAACCGCAGATCGCTCTCCAGCTGGGCGACGCGGGCGAGCAGGGGTTTCAGGCTCTCGAGGTGGTCATAGAGCACGAAGCCGATCGCGCCGATCACCTTGCCGTTCTCGTCCTCGATCGGCATGCGGGTGACGACCAGTTGCTCGCCGCCGAGCTCCATGATGTCGAGCAGGATCGGCTCGCCGGTCTCGACCACCTTCCGCATCAGGCTGTTCGGAATGACCTCCTCGATGGGACGGCCGATCGCCTCAGAGGTCCGCTTGAGGCCGAGCGCTGTGAGATATTTTTCGTTGACGTAGACGACCCGCCCGCCCCGGTCGATCGCGATCGCGCCCTCGCACAGCTTTTCCAGCCGCTCGAACAGCGTCTCCATCGCGCGCGCACGAAGATAGGCGGGGTCGCTGATGGAGGAGGCGGCGGACATGACGTACCTCGCGGGAAGTCAGCCTGTGCATTACCAAAAGGCCAGTAATTTCAAAGGGGGAATTGGGTTGCTTGCCGGGTCGTCCATCCCCGGCGTCGTCCTGGACAAGCGCAGCGAAGCGGAGTGCAGATCCAGGACCCATTACCCCAAAAGGTGGCTTGGCAAAGATTCGTGGTTACCAGCTCGCGCCACAACCCCTTCCCGGGGTAATGGGTCCTGGCTTTCGCCAGGACGACATTGAGGGTGTTGCCGTCGCACCCCTACCGCCGATACCCGCTCGCTCGCGAATAGCCCTGGCGGTTCTGCTGCATCGGGCGGCTGGCCACGTTGACCCGCGCTTCGCTGGCCACCGTCGTTGCGAACTTCAGCTCCTCCAGGAAGATCGGCCGGGAGAAGTAATAGCCCTGCGCGTAGCGGATCTTGGTTGCGGCCTGGAGATAGGCGAGCTCCTCGTAGGATTTCGAGGCCCTCGGCAATCACGGTCATGCCGAGCGCTTCGCTCAAGGATTCGATCGCGCGCAGAATGCCCTGGCTGCGCGGACGCTTATGGATGTCGGTGATGAAGGAGCGGTCGATCTTGATCTCGTCGGCGGTGATGTCGGCGAGCGCCGAGAGCGAGGAATAGCCGGTACCGAAATCGTCGATCGAGATGCCGACGCCAAGCTTGCGGAACATCGGCAGGATCTCGTCCTGGAAATGATTTTTGGCGACGAAGGCGTCTTCCGTCAGCTCGATCATGAAACGCTGCGGAAAACCGGTGTCGTCCAGCGCCTGCGCGAAGCTGCGCATGAATTCGGGGTTGCCGGCCTGCTTGGCGGCGACGTTGATGCTGATGGTCGCTTCCGCGCCGAATGTCTCGTTGATCAGGTCGATCGACTTGACGATCTCGGCCAGCACGAGGTGGGTCAGCTCGTCGATCAGCCCGAGCTCGCTGGCGAGGTTGATGAACGAGCCGGGCGCCTGGATCACGCCTTCGTCGTCGCGCAGGCGCACCAGGGCCTCGATACCCTTCACCGCTTGCGTTCTGATGTCGACCTTGGATTGGAACGCGCAGCAGAAGCGCTTTTCCAGGATCGCGAGCCGCAGCGACTGCTCGACCTTCATCCGCGCCAGCGCCTCGCGCTCCATGCTGGAGTCGAAGAAGGCTGCCGACCCCTTGCCGTCGTTCTTGATGCGGTACATCGCGATATCGGCGTTCTGGCGCAGGGTCTCGAAGCTGCTGCCATGATCGGGATAGAGGCTGATGCCGACGGAGGTGGAGGCGAAGATTTCCGAATGGTCGATGAAGAACGGCGCGGTCAGCCGTTGCAGCGTCGATTGCATGAATTCGGCGACTTCCTCCTGGCTCTGGATCGGCGACAGCAGCAGCAGGAATTCGTCGCCGGAGATGCGCGAGAGCATGTCGGAATCGCGCAAGTCGCGTCCGAGCCGCTTCGACAGCTCGACCAGCAGCGCATCGCCGACGGCGTGGCCGTAATAGTCGTTGATATGCTTGAAATTGTCGACGTCGAGAAAGGCCAGCGCGAAACGCTCGCCGCGATCGCGTGCGAGCAGGCCGTTGGTGCGATGCTCGATCACGCGCCGCGAGGGCAGCCCGGTCAGCTCGTCGAAATAGGCCGAGCGGAACAGCTGGTCCTCGAAATTCTTCTGCTCGGTGATGTCGGAGGATGCCGAGATCAGGAGCTGGCGTCCGGCGAGGCGGACAGGACGATGGGTCGTGAGCAGCACCTGGCGCGCGGCGCCGTTGTGAAGGGCTTCCTCGGTGACGACCGCCTGGCCGGCGCTCAGCGCCTGTCGGCAGGCTTCGCGGCGCGGCGCGAGATCGGGCGAGGGACGGCTGCCGTCCATGCCGAGCTGGGAAGCCGCGGCATCGTTAACCAGCAAAAGCTCGCCGTGCGCGTCCTGCACGGTGAGGCCGGCCGGCAGCATTCTAACGATTTCCTTGAGAAATCCGAGCTCGGCTTCGCTCGCGCCAAAATATTCGTTGTCGTTCATAGAAGTCATGAATCTTGTTGTTTCAGCGCGCTTTTGCAATGGGCGCGATCTAGCGCGGTTCCCTCTTAAGTTTGGTTAAGGGGTCCGAAGAAATACGGGGGTGTTTTGGACGAAACTCGCGACGATCCGACGCGTGACGTCGATCGTCATTAACAGAGGGTCAATGAGCCCCGCCAAACTGCGAGCGGAGCGCGCGGCTCTCTTTCGCTTGTATCGAACTTCATCGCGCGATGAGTTTCGGTTGAAACGGTGCAAGCCGTAGTCGACACCTCTCCCGTAGGGAGACAGGGCAATCGCATTTGAAAGCGACTTCCCTGCGGCCATCCTTCGAGACGCCCGCTTGAGGCGGCTCCTCAGGATGAGGGCGGAGTGTGCGGCAGCAAATCTTAGCCTCATCCTGAGGAGACCGCCACCGGGTCCGCGCAAAGCGCGGCCCGATGACAGGCTCCGCGGTCGTCTCGAAGGACGAGGCGCGCGCTCAGGCCGCCCCAAAGGCCATATGCGATTGCCCGGCGTAGGGAGAGGTGACCGATCGACCGAACTTTGCTGTCCGTCAGCCGCCCTTGGGGATACGGCATTGCATGATGCAATGGAGGCCCGTCTTCAAGAATGAGAGCTCGGTCTTGCCGTCGAAGGCGGTTAGCGCCGACTTCAGCAATTTGGTGCCGAAGCCCGGCGCCGACACCTCGCCGATGCTTGGTCCCTCGGTCTCGTCCCAAGTGATGGTCAGGCGATCGCCGCTGACGGTCCATGACACCTGCAACAATCCGCGCGGCGCCGAGAACGCGCCATATTTGCCCGCGTTGGTGGCGAGCTCGTGAAACATCAGTGACAGCGTGACCGCGAGCTTCGGCGGCAGGAACAGCCGGTCGCCATTGAGCGTGAAGCGGACGTGGCCGTAAGGCCCGAGCTCCGCGATCAGGAGATCGCGGATGTCGCAGCCCGCCTTGTCGATCCGCGAGATCAAATCGTCGGTCGTGGCCAGCGACCGCAGCCTCGGATCGATGCGGGCCCAGACCTGCGGCTGGTCGTGCAGCACCTGGTGCAGCACGGCGTGCACCGTCGACAGCTTGTTTTTCAGCCGGTGTTGGAGCTCATCGACCAGCAGCTTGCGATAGTCTTCTTCCTCGATCAGGCGCTTGGAAATCCGGCGCTGCTCGATCAGCAGCGAGCGATAATGCTCGACACCCCAGATGGTCAGTGCGCTCACGGCCCAGTAAAGCGCCAGCAGGGCAAATCGCGCGTGATCGGCAAAGGCATCGCTGAAATTGACGACGACGCCGAGCACGCCGCCGACGAGTGCCGTCACGACGCCGATCCGGAAGCCGCCGAACGCGGCGGCAAAGAACACGGCCGGGAAATACGGGGTGAAGTAGACGTCGGGCCGGACCTGCGCGAGACCCCAGCGCGCCGCCGTCGCAATCAGCAAGCAGGCGGCCGCGAAGGCGATGCTCAGACCGAGCGATGGCGGTGCCACGCCCTGCCAGCCTTTGCGGAACTCGTCGATCAGCTTTCCCATGCCCCGCCCGGTCGCGATGCCCGTTCGAAAGTCGAGCCATGGTTGCGAATGTTACGCATGTCGGACGCGCAAGCAAAGCTTGCCTTGCCGCGGGCCGGCGGGAATAGTGACCGTCGCGGCGCCGTCATCTGTCAGTGTCCGCCATCTGAAAATCAAATCATTCAAAAACGGGAACAATCCATGGGCAGGCTAGACGGCAAGGTTGCGGTCATCACCGGCGCGACGAGCGGGATCGGATTGCGTACCGCGGAAGTCTTCGTTGCCGAAGGTGCCAAAATTGTGATCGCGGGTCGGCGCGTGCCGGAAGGCGAGGCGTTGGCGAAGCAGCTCGGGGCGACTTGCATCTTCCGCCAGACCGACGTCACGGTCGAAGCGCAGTTGCAGGCGCTGATCGCGCTCGCGGTCGACAGATTCGGCCGGATCGACTGTCTGTTCAATAATGCGGGCGGCCCGGCGCAGACCGGCGGCATCGAGGGCCTCGAGGCCGAGCGGTTCGATGCGGCGATGGCGACGCTGGTGCGCAGCGTCATGCTCGGCATGAAGCACGCCGCGCCCCACATGAAGAAGCAGGGTTTTGGCAGCATCATCAACAATGGCAGCATCGCCGGCCGTCTCGCCGGGTTCTCGTCCTCGACGGTCTATAGCGCGGCCAAGGCGGCGGTGATCCATCTCACCAAATGCGTAGCGATGGAGCTCGGCGAGTCCAATGTGCGCGTCAACTCGATCTCGCCCGGCGCGATCGCAACCGGCATCTTCGGCAAGGCGCTGGGGCTGTCGACCGACGCGGCCGAGAAGACGCCGGCGGTGATGCGCGAGGTCTACAAGACCGCGCAGCCGATCCCGCGCGCCGGTCTCCCTGATGACATCGCCCATGCCGCGGTGTTCCTGGCGAGCGACGAATCCAGCTTCATCAACGGCCACGACCTCGTCATCGACGGTGCCATGACCGGCGGCCGCAACTGGAGCCAGCAGCAGCAGGGTTATGTGGCCTTGCGCAAAGCGTTCGATCAGGGGGCGTAGGAGCCACGGGCGCCGAAGCCGTAGGGTGGGCAAAGGCGCGCCCTTCGCGCGCCGTGCCCACCGTCGGTGTTCAAACCGGGAGAGACATGGTGGGCACGGCGCTCCGCGCCTTTGCCCACCCTACGAAAGCAGGTTTCCGTCATTGCGAGGAGCCCTTGCGACGAAGCAATCCAGAATCCCTCCATGGAAAGATTCTGGATTGCTTCGCGGAGCCTGTCATCGGGCCGCGCTTCGCGCGGACCCGTTGGCTCGCAATGACGGCGGTGGCGCTAAACCGCCGTCACCCGCACCCGCAAACCATCCCGCGGTTTCGGGATCGGCCACATCTGCCAGTCCGGCTTGTAGCCCGGCTCCAGCGATACCTCGATGTTCTGCAGGAAATGCCGCGCGAAGCATTTCGCCTGCATATAGGCGAAATGCAGGCCGAGGCACATATGCGCGCCGCCGCCGAACGGCACAAAGGCGAAGCGGTGGCGGCCACGCTGCGCCTCCTCGGTGAAGCGCATTGGATCAAACTGGTCCGGCTCCGGCCAGATGTCCTTCATGTGATGGGTGTAGAGCGGATTGACGCCGACGGCGGTGCCGGCCGGAATCGTAAACCCCTTGAAAGTGAAATCGCGCATCGCGCGGCGCGGCATCGAGGGGACCGGCGGCTTGATCCGCAGCGCCTCCTTGAACGCCATCTCCGTCAGCGGCATCTTCTCGAGATCGTCGAAGCTGCTCGGTGCATCCGGGGCAAGGCCGAGCGCGAGGACCTCTGCCCGTAGTCTGTCCTGCCAGTCCGGATTGGCGGCGAGCTCGCCGATGAAGGAGGTCAGCGACGAGGTCAGTGTATCGTGCGCCGCCATCATCAAAAAGCTCATATGGTCGATGATATCCTGCTCCGAGAGCAGCGCGCCGTCCTCGTGGGTGGCGCGGCAGAGCTGCGAGAACAGGTCATCGCCGCCGTGATTGCCGCGTCGCAGCGGAATCTGCTGGCGGAAATAGGCGACGATGCGCTTGCGTCCCTTCACCCCTCGCGCCATCTGGGTGCCGGGCAGGGGGCGGCGGACCGGGGCGACGGCGGCCGCGACCATGTCGACGAAGGCACGGTCGATCTCGTCGACCTCGGGGCCGATGTCGGCGCCAAGGAACGAGGCCGCAGCGAGATCGAGCGTGAGCTGCTTCATCGCCGGATAAAGCTGCATCTCGCCGGGTTTGGCCTTCCACTGCGCCACGCGCGCGGAAATGCCGCGATCGAGATCGCTGAGATATGACTTCATCGGCCCGGCCTTGAACGCGACCGACAGCGCCTTGCGATGCAGGCGGTGCTCGTCGAAATCGAGCAGCATCAAGCCGCGCGGAAACAACAGGCCGAGCACCTTGTTCCAGCCATGCGTCGACGAGAACAGTTTCTGCTGGTCGAACAGCACGAGCTCGTTGGCCTCGGGCCCGAGCAGCACGACATTGGTCTCGCCGAAAATGTGCGTGCGGTAGACCGGGCCGTATTTGGCGCCGTTCGCCTCGATGTGCCCCTTGGGGTCGGCGAGCACCTGCAGGGTCTTGCCGATGATCGGCCAGCCTTCGTCGCCGGGGATGTGGGTCAGCTCATTGCGTCTCGGCGGGGTGAAGCCAAGCGCAGGGGCGGCCACATTCTGCATCGACATGACGATTGCTCCGGTTGGCAAGCTCCGCGAGCATAGCACGATCCGGTCGCGATGAGCGGGGGTCGTCTTGCGCACAAAATCGCGACACGTACCATCGTCGTCCCGGCCTAGTGCGCAATTGCGCACGGGGGCCGGGACCCATAACCCCAGGAAGTAGTTTGTTGCGAGCTGGCAATTACCAATCTTCGCCAAACACAATTCGGTGGTTATGGGTCCCGGCTTTCGCCGGGACGACGAGTAGAGATGGCTGCAGCCTACCGCTTCGCCGCTTCCTTCTGCAAATCCGGGGCGTTGACGGCGGGGATGGCGACGCGGCCGGGGCCGGTCACCTTCAGCGCCTCGGCGGCCTTCTCGTTCTCCATGATCTTGGCCATCACGGCCTGGCCCGCACGCTCGAAGATCGCGCGGTTCTCGATCACGAATTTTTGCGACTTGCGAAGACCGTCGATGTAGCCGTTGATCTCCGGGACGACGTAGCGCGCTACCATGTCCCAGCTGCGGCGGGTGTTTTCCGGATCGGCCCAGTCGTGCACGAAGCCGATGATGGCGCCGACCCCGCCGGACACCTGCATCACGTTCTTGATGGTTTTGACGAGATCGTCGGGCGTGCCGATGGTGGAGGCTGCGCCCTCGACGAAGGCGGTCTTGTCCACGGCTTCGTCGGGCGAGGAGAACGCGGTGAGACCCGGCCGCTGCAGCGTGCCGACATTATATTCGTTGTGCCAGCGCATCAGCCCGGCGCCCGCTTCGCGGCGCGCCTGCTCGCGGGTTTCGGCGATATGCCAGGTCAGGAGCACGCGCCAGTCGGCGCGGCTCACCGTGGTGCCGTGCTTTTTCGCCGCGTCCTCGGCGAACTGCCATTGCTGTTGCAGCGACATCAGCCCCTGCGTCGTCATCGAGCCCAGCGAGATGATGCCGATGCCGTATTTGCCGGCCAGCGTCATGCCGGACGGAGAGATCTGCGAGGCCACCACGAACGGCATCTCCTCCTGCAGCGGCAGGATCTGCAGTGCGGCGTCGTTCATGGTGAACCAGTCGCTCTTCGCGGTGACGCGCTCGCCGTTGAAGAGGCGGCGGATCACGCCGATCGCCTCGTCCTGGCGGTCGCGCTGCGTCATCGGGTCGATGCCGAGCGTGTGCGCGTCGGAGGCGAGCGCGCCGGGACCGGAGCCGAAGATGGCGCGGCCGCCGGTCATGTGATCGAGCTGCACCATGCGCTGGGCGACGTTGAAGGGGTGGTGGTAGGGCAGCGACACCACGCCGGTGCCGAGCTTGATCCGCTTGGTGCGCTCGCCGGCCGCGGCCAGGAACATCTCGGGCGATGCGATCATCTCCCAGCCGGAAGAGTGATGCTCGCCGCACCAGAACTCGTCATAACCGAGGTTATCGAGCTGCTCGACCAGGTCGAGATCGCGCCGGAACTGGAGCATCGGATGCTCCCCGATCGGGTGATGCGGGGCAAGAAAGGCTCCGAATTTCAGGCGCGCCATGGCGTTCTCTCCGGCTTTGATTTTCTGGTTGTTGAAGCGGCAAGGCTACGTGCTCGCGGAAGCGAACGCAATCGCACGATGTCCCGCGCGGCGGAATGCAGGCATGCGCGGAGGCGCGATGAGATGTCTCGTCTCCCTCTCCCCGTTCTTACGGGGAGAGGGCGGGGTGAGGGACTGCTTCCGCAAATTCAGTGGCAGTGCGACTCGCGGAAGCTCCCCTCACCCGGAATTCAAACTGCGTTTGAATTCCGGCCTCTCCCCGCACGCGGTAGGGCTATCGCATATGCATTTCGCGGGGACCACCCGCGAGTTTGCTCGGCCTCTCCCGCTTGCGGGAGAGGCCGACGCGTCCCGGGCGATGCGAAGCATCGTCCCGAGCGCGGCGGGTGAGGGCTCTCACCGCACTGGGATCGCCTCCGCAATTCTCGACAATCCCGACGCGGAGGCACCCCCACCCCAGCCCTCCCCCGCAAGCGGGAGAGGGAGCCCACTGCCGATGCCGAAGCATTATTCACGCCATATGCGATAGCCCTACCGCACGCGGGGAGAGGCGAAGCAATCGCGGAAGCGCGGGAATCCTACCTCGCAGGTAATCGCGACACCACGCGCGATCTGAAATGATCGGGCAACGATAGTCCGGGGTCATGCGCCGATGCATCAGATCGTCACACAACAACTCGATTCCTCGCGCCGCTGGTGGGTGCTGGCCATCGTCGTCGCCGCGCAGTTCATGTTCGGCGTCGACGCCTTCGTGGTCAACGTCGCCATTCCCACCATCGCGGTCGATCTGAAAGCGTCGCCGGCGCAGATCGAATCCGTCATTGCGATCTACCTGATCGCCTATGCCACGCTGGTGGTCACCGGCGGCCGGCTCGGCGACATCCACGGCACGAAGAGCGTCTTCCTCGCCGGCGTGCTGGGTTTCACGCTGACCTCGCTGTGGTGTGGGCTTGCGCAATCCGGCGCGGAGCTGATCATCGCCCGGCTGGCGCAGGGCGCGACCGCGGCGCTGATGGTGCCGCAGGTGCTGGCGACGCTGCATCTGTTGTTCACCGACGAGACGCGCAGCCGCGCCTTCGCCATCTACGGCATCGTGCTCGGGCTTGCCGGCGCCGCGGGCTTCCTGCTCGGCGGTCTGCTGGTCACGCTCGATCTCGCCGGCACCGGCTGGCGCGCGGTGTTCTTCGTCAACGTCCCCAGCGGCCTCGCCATCGCCACTGCCGCCTGGCGCATCATGCCGTCGGTGCTGCGGCGATCAGGTACAAAGCTCGATATCAAGGGCAGCGTGGTGCTGTTCGCAGGCTTGTTGTGCCTGATCGGCCCGCTGCTGTTCGGTCATGATGCCGGCTGGGCGCCGTGGTTGTGGGCGGTGATGGCAATCGGCGGCGCGATCCTCGCCGCGTTCCTGAAGCTGGAGCACGCGGTCGCGCGTGACGGCGGCATGCCGCTGGTCGATCTCACGCTGCTGTCGGACGCCGCCTTCCTGCGCGGCCTCGGCGCGGCGTTCTTCTTTTTCGTCGCCAACCTCTCGTTCTATCTGGTGATGACGCTGTACATGCAGCGCGGCCTGAAGATCCCGCCGCTCTCGGCCGGCATGGCCTTCATCCCGCTCGCGCTCGCCTTCGTCGTGGCCTCGCGCCACAGCGGCGCGCGGGCGCGACATCGCGGCACCAAGGTGTTGCTCGAGGGCTGCGCGCTCCAGATCGCAGGTCTTGCCGCGCTCGCGCTCGTCGCGTTCTATGTCGATGCACCGACGCCGCTTGCGCTTGCGCTTACGATGATCGTCTTCGGCTACGGTCAGGGATTGGTGATGGCGCCGTTGTCGGGCGCGGTGCTCGCGAGCGTAAAACCTGTCGCAGCAGGCTCGGCCTCCGGCATGTACGGCACCACGGCGCAGATCGGAAATGCGGCCGGAGTGGCCGCAATCGGCGCGGTGTTCTTCGCCGTCGAATCGTTGCAATCAGCGCGCGCAGGATTTCTCGTCTCGCTTGCGCTGTTTGTGACATTAATCATGATCTGCGCCGCATTTCTGGCCTGGATGCGCCGCGCCTCTGCACCAAGTTGAGGCATAGCGGTTAATACATGCGGATTCCGCGGGAAATCCCGGCGATTTTCGTGGGATTGACAGCGCACAGACTTTTTATTTTGCAACGCAGCAACTATCTGGTTTGGCTGAACGTTGGAAGTTGCCCACCAGGAAGTTGCCGTGTCACTAGCCCGAAATGTCGATCTGTTGAGACGTCTGCCAAAGCTGGACGGTCTGCGCTTTGCCGAGCTCGGCCGCAGCGCGGATTCATCCAGCCCGTTGCAAGAGGTCACGGGCTTCGGTGACAATCCCGGCGCGTTGCGCATGCTCGCCTTCGTGCCGGCGCAGCTGCAGAAGCCGCGCGCGCTCGTCGTCGTGCTGCATGGCTGCGGCCAGACCGCTTCCGGCTACGATCTCGGCGCCGGTTGGTCGACGCTGGCGAAGCATTACGGCTTCGCGCTGCTGATGCCCGAGCAGCAGCGCATCAACAACGGCAACACCTGTTTCAACTGGTTCAATCCGGAGGACACCGCACGGGACAGCGGCGAGGCGCGTTCGATCCGCGAGATGATCACGCACATGGTCGAAGCGCACCGCATCGATCAGAGGCGCATCTTCATCACAGGCCTGTCCGCCGGCGGCGGCATGACATCGGTGATGCTCGCGACCTATCCGGAAGTTTTCGCAGCCGGCGCGGTGATCGCGGGCTTGCCCTATGGCATCGCCTCGAATCTGCGCGAGGCGCTGGACGGCATGTTCCATTCACCCGCGCGTCCCGCGCGTGAGCTCGGCGATCTCGTGCGCAACGCCACCCACCATCGTGGCCCCTGGCCGAAGGTGTCGGTGTGGCACGGCAGCGCCGACCGCACCGTCAATCCCGGCAACGCCAACGAGATCGTCAAGCAATGGCTCGATCTGCATGATCTGCCTGAGGTGCCGATGGCCGAGACCAATGTCGACGGCTATCCGCGCCAGGCTTGGTGGAACCAGGACGGCGAGACCCTGGTCGAATCCTACGCCATCACCGACATGGCGCACGGCACGCCGCTCGGTCTCGCCGACAACGACCAGCGTTACGGCATGGAAGGCGCGTTCCTGATCGAGGCCGGCATCTCCTCGTCCTACCACATCGCAAAATTCTTCGGCCTCACCGGCTGGATTGCGGAGACAGCGCCAAAGGCGGAGGCAAAGCCTGCAACGCCGAAGCCGGCGCTGACGCCCGCGCCGCATCTCGCCCGCTCGATCCGCGTAGCGGTCGCCGCACAGCCGGCCGAGCCGAAGCGCGAGCGGACACGCAGCTTCGATCTCGGCCAGATCATCACGCGCGCGCTGACCGCGGCGGGGTTGATGAAGTAATTCTATGTCGTCCCGGCGAAGGCCGGGACCCATACCGCGGAATCTATCAATGACGCTCGGTATGAGTTCCCGAACGACGAGTCTTCGCCAAACTCCCTCTCCGGAGTATGGGTCCCGGCCTTCGCCGGGACGACAGCGGAATTTGTGGCTTAGCTTCGCTTCAACACTACGCCGTCTGATCGATCCATTCGATCGGCGTCACCGTGACCTCGCCGCCGGCCACCTTCCGCGTCATCTCCTGATAGGTTTTAAAGAAGTCGCGCGATTGCAGCGCCTTTTGCGCGGCATCGTCGGTGACGCTGGCGAGGTGGATATAGCTGCCGTCATCGCGGTGCTTCAGGACACGATAGCCGATCCGCCCTTTCAGCTCCGGATCGCCGTCGATCGCCTTGATGAAGCGGCCGATCTCCTGATGCCAGGCCTCCGTCGTGCCGTTCCTGAACGCATATGTGATCATGAAGTGCTTCATGTGACGCTCCTTACTTCGTCGTGTGCGTCATCATCTGCGGCTTGCAAGCGATCCTGCAAGTATGGACAAAATTGATAGTATGGACTTTTTCGCCGGCGCTCCTATTCTTCCGCGCGCTGGCTGCGCATGGAGGAGACGACATGGCGAAGGCAAGAGCGAACCCCGCGCGCGCCTGTCCGGTCGCGGCGTTTCAGAAGATGATCAGCGGCAAATACAAGCTGCGCATCGTCTGGGACCTCAAGGACGGTCCGCGCCGCTATGGTGAGATCAGGAGCGGCCTGCTGCGCGGCACGGAAGGCAGCGCGGAGATCACCCCGCGCGTGCTCAGCCGCGAATTGAAGGCGCTGACGGCGAGCGGCCTGATCGACCGCAAGGATTTCGGCGAGGTGCCGCCGAAGGTCGAATATCGCCTGACCCGCAAGGGCAGGAGTTTTGTGCCGGTCGTCGCCGCGATCCGGGAATGGGGCGAGCGTAACCTCGGCGAACCCGCTGCACTGGCGGACGCCGCCGAGTAGAGCATGATCCGGAAAAGTGTGAAGCGGTTTTCCGAACAGATCATGCTCAAACAAAAAACGCTTACATCTCGCCGGTGATGAACGGATTGGTCATCCGCTCCTGGCCGATGCTGGAGCCGGCGCCGTGGCCGCAGATGAAGCCGACATCGTCGCCGAGCGGCAAGAGCTTGGTCAGAATCGAGTTGATCAGCGTGGCGTGACTGCCGCCGGGCAGGTCAGTGCGTCCGACCGAGCCTGCGAACAGGACGTCGCCGACATGGGCAAAGCGCAAGTCCTTGTTGAAGAACACCACGCTGCCCGGCGAGTGGCCGGGGCAGTGATAGATGTCGAACTGCAAGCCGCCGATCGACACGCTGTCGCCTTCGTTGAGCCAGCGGTCCGGCGCAAAGTTGCGCACCCCGGTCATACCGAAGCGCGCGCCGCTCTCGACCACGTTGTCGAGCAGGAACTTGTCCGCTTCATGCGGTCCCTCGATCGGCACCTTCAGCGCGTCGCGCAAGTCGGCAGCGCCGCCGACATGGTCGATATGACCATGGGTCAGCCAGATCTTCTCCACGCTGACGCCGGTCTGCTTGATCGCGTCCAGAATCTTCGGCACGTCGCCACCGGGATCGATCACCACGGCCTTCTTGGAAGGCTCGTCCCAGATGATGGTGCAGTTCTGCTCGAACAACGTCACGGGAACGATGATCGCGCCGGCTTTGGCTTTGGTGTCATTTTGTTCGGTCATGGCCGCACAATGCCGATTTTTGCCAGGCCGCCAAGCAAAAGATTTGGGCCAAACAGTCGGAACGAGCTCGGGAACAGCCGTCACACGGCCGTCCCAATTGACCTGCCAATTTGAACCGGGGCGTCGCTGTCGCGTTCTCCCGCGCGAGGCGCAGATTTGGGTGGTCTTTCGGCATGGCTCAAGGCAACGAGAATTGGTGGCGCGACGGCATCTTCTATCAGATCTATCCGCGCTCGTTTCAGGACTCGAACAGCGACGGCGTCGGCGATCTCGCTGGCATTCTCAGGCGGCTGCCTTACGTCAAATCGCTCGGCGTCGACGCGATCTGGCTGTCGCCGATCTTCCCCTCGCCGATGGCGGATTTCGGCTACGACATTTCCGACTATACCGGCATCGAGCCGCTGTTCGGCACGATGGCGGATTTCGACGCGCTGCTCGCCGCCGCCCACGACAATGGCCTGAAGCTGATCCTCGACCTCGTGCCGAACCACACCTCGGACCAGCATCCCTGGTTCGTCGAGAGCCGCGCCTCGCGCGACAATCCCAAGCGCGGCTGGTACATCTGGCGCGATCCGGCGCCCGATGGCGGCGTGCCGAACAACTGGCTGTCCGAGTTCGGCGGCAGCGCGTGGCAATTCGACGAGATCACGGGGCAATATTACTATCACGCCTTCCTCGCCCAGCAGCCGGACCTCAACTGGCGCAATCCGGATGTTCGCGCGGCGATCTATGACGTGATGCGGTTCTGGCTGGAGAAGGGCGTCGACGGCTTCCGCGTCGACGTGATCTGGCACCTGATCAAGGACGTCGAATTCCGCGACAATCCGCCAAACCCGCATTACGTCGAGGGCCGGCCGCCGAACGAGAAGATCCTGACGCAATACTCGACCGATCAGCCCGAGGTGCATGACGTGATCGCGCAGATGCGGCGTCTCACCGATGGCTTTGGCGCGCGCGTCTTGATCGGTGAGATCTATCTGCCGCTGCATCGCTTGATGGCCTATTACGGCAACGATCTCACCGGCGCGCAGATGCCGTTCAACTTCGCGCTGCTCTCGACCTTCTGGAGCGCGCGCTCGATCGAGAAGATCATCGAGGATTACGAGAAGGCGCTGCCGCGCGGCGCCTGGCCGAACTGGGTGCTCGGCAATCACGACCGTCCGCGCGTCGCAAGCCGCGTCGGTCCCGAGCAGGCCCGTGTCGCTGCCATGCTGTTGCTGACGCTGCGCGGCACGCCGACGCTCTATTACGGCGACGAGATCGGCATGCATCAGCTCGCGATCGCACCGGAGGACACGCGCGATCCCTTCGAGAAGAACGTGCCCGGCATCGGTGTCGGCCGCGACGGCTGCCGCACGCCGATGCAGTGGGATTCCTCGAACTTCGCCGGCTTCGCGGAGGTCCGGCCGTGGCTGCCGCTGCCGGAGGATCACATCCGCGAGAACGTCGTCGCTCTCGAAGCCGATCCGCGCTCGATCCTGAACCTGTACAAGCGCCTGATCGCCTTGCGGAAGGCTTCGCCGCCGCTGATGGCAGGCGACTATCATCCGATCTCGGCGCAAGGCGATCTCCTGCTCTATCGCCGCGAGGCCGGCGGCAGAGCGGTGGTCGTGGCGCTCAATCTCGGCCCCGATCCGATCGCCGTAACCACCAGCGCCATCCGCTTCGGCAGCGAGATCTTGCTGTCGACGTTTCTGGATCGGGAAGGTGAGCGGCTGGAGGGCGTGTTGGACTTGCGGGGGAATGAAGGCGTGGTGGTGGCGGCGCCATCCTAGCCGTGGTCCCGGCCTAGTGCGCAATTGCGCACTGGGGCCGGACGGCGGCTGAAGGCTATCTGACAGCATCATTCTCCAATGTCGTCCTGGACAAGCGAAGCGCAGATCCAGGACCCATTACCACCGAATGTAGTTTGGCGAGGACTTAGGATGACCGCCTGCGTGCGACAACGGCCTCTTGGGGTAATGGGTCCTGGCTTTCGCCAGGACGACATTTGAGAATGGGCAACGGCTCGACCATTCTCGGCAGTGTGCATCCCAACGGAATCGGCTATCCTTCCCCCATGGACAACACCGCCCGCAATATCGCCCTCGTACCGCCGCCGGACCGCCGCCAGTCGGAGACGGCGCTGGCGGTCGCGCGCGGCACCGCGCGACTGCCGCGCTCGCTCGGCTTCTCCTGCATCAGCGAATTGCCGCTGCCATCGGGCCGCCGCGCCGATCTCGTCGCGCTGAACGAGCGCGGCGAGATCTGGATCATCGAGATCAAATCATCGGTCGAGGATCTGCGCGCCGACCAGAAATGGCACGAATACCGCGCCCATTGCGACCGGCTGTTCTTCGCCTTCACGCAGGATCTGCCGTGCGAGATCTTTCCTGAAGACACCGGCCTGATCGTCGCCGACGCCTATGGCGCGCACATGCATTGCGAGGCGCCCGAGCACAAGCTTGCTGCCGCCACGCGCAAGCAGATGACGGTGCGCTTTGCGATGGCGGCTGCGCTGCGGATCAACCGCCTGGTCGATCCGCAGGGGCACGCGGATTTTTGGGAGTAGCGGCGATCGCGAGCGCAGACGTCGTAGGGTGGGTTAGCCCTGCAGATGCGCAAAGCGCATCTGCTCGGCGTAACCCACCACTTTAGCTGCTGCACGAAAAGAGGTGGGTTACGCCTTCGGCTAACCCACCCTACGAGACTGCGATGGTAACTACCGCGGCGCGCGCTTGGCCAGAATCCGCTGCAACGTGCGGCGGTGCATGTTGAGCCGGCGCGCCGTCTCCGAGACGTTGCGGTTGCACATTTCGTAGATGCGCTGGATGTGCTCCCAGCGGACGCGGTCGGCGGACATCGGATTGGTCGGCAGCTCGGATTTCTCCGCGCTGGTCGAGAGCAGCGCGGCGACGACGTCGTCGGCATCGGCTGGCTTGGAGAGATAATCGATCGCGCCCATCTTCACCGCGGTTACGGCGGTGGCGATGTTGCCATAGCCGGTCAGCACGATCGCGCGCGCATCGGGGCGCTTCTTCTTCAGCGCCGAGACCACGTCGAGACCGTTGCCGTCGCCGAGCCGCAGATCCACCACCGCAAAGGCCGGTGCCGATTTGCCGATCTGCGCAAGACCGTCCGAGACGGTGTCGCACGATGTTACGGCAAAGCCCCGTGTCTCCATCGCGCGCGACAGCCGCTCCAGAAACGGCTTGTCGTCCTCCACGATGAGAAGCGAGCGGTCGGTCTGTTCGTTCAGTTCGGCGATGGCGTTCAAGGTGTTGTCCTCTCTCCAGCGCATTGACATATGGCGTCGCAATCGATCGGTGCCAAGGCGGCAAATGGTCGATCGGCTCCGTTGTGCGACGCAAGGTCGCGGCCTATCCTATTGTTTCTTCAAGCGTCTCGATAGCCTCAAAACGCTCTCGCGGCCAATTGATCTGGACCACCGCGCCGTGGTCCGGAAAGGTCCGGTTGGTGAACGAGACCTTGGCGCCGGTGCGTTCGAGCAGCGTACGCGCGATGAACACGCCGAGGCCAAGGCCGCGCCGCTCGCCGCCTTCATCCTGGGTCCGCCGCCGCGACAGATAGGGCTCGCCGATCCGTTTGAGGATGTCGGGTGGGATGCCGGGGCCGTCGTCGGAGATCACGAGCTCGATATCGTCCTTGTTCCACCAGGCATTCACCTCGACGGTGGTGTGGGCGAAATCGACCGCGTTCTCGACGATGTTGCCGATGCCGTAGAGGATCGCCGGATTGCGCGAGCCGACCGGCTCGGCCGCGACCGCCACCGCGATCCGCACCTTGATGTCGACACCGAAATCGCGATGCGGCGCCACCACCTCCTCGATCAGCTCCGACAGCTTCATGCGGTCGAACGGTGCGCCGGTGGAGGAGAGCTGGGTGATCTTGCTCAGGATGTCGCGGCAGCGCTGGGTCTGCTCGCGCAAGGTTTTCAGGTCGGCGGCAAAGCTCGGGTCCTTCACCGTTTTTTCCAGCTCGCGCGAGATCAGGAAGATGGTCGCGAGCGGCGTCCCGAGCTCGTGTGCGGCTGCGGCAGCCAATCCGTCGAGTTGGGTCAGATGCTGCTCGCGCGTCAACACCAGCTCGGTTGCGGCCAGCGCGTCCGCGAGCTTGCGCGCCTCCTCGGTGACCTGGAAGGAGTAGAGGCTGGTGACACCGATCGCGAGCGCGATCGAGAGCCAGACACCGACGAGGTAGATCGGTGGCAGCACCAGCGGATCGTCGGAATCCCACGGCAGCGGCGAATGGAAGAAGAACAGGACCGAGGCGCAGGCCACAGCGAGGAGGCCGAGGCCGAAGGTGAAGCGGGCCGGCAGCGCCGTGGCCGAGATCAGCACGGGCGCGAGGAACAGGAACGAGAACGGGTTCTGGAGGCCGCCGGTAAAGAATAACAGACCAGCCAGCTCCACGATGTTCAGCGCCAGCAGTCCGGCCGCCTGCATCGGCTCCAGCCGCTGCATCGGATTGGCCGCGGTCTGGAGCGCCAGATTGAGCGCCGCCGACAGGGCGATGATGCTGACGCAGGGGACGATCTCGACGTTGAATTCCAGCCCCTGCGCCACGATGAAGATCGCGGCGAGCTGCCCCAGCACCGCGAGCCAGCGCAGCCGCAGGATCGTGTCCAGCCGGATATGCCGCTGCGCGTGGCGAAAGTCGGAATCGGCAATTTCGGTCATATCGGCCAATGTGGCGGTGCCTTCTAAGGTCACAAACGCGCGGCTCGCGGAACCGCCCGGGAATTACAAGCCTTGCGCTATCGGCTGCAATAGCAGAAGAACGGCCAGCATGACCGAGAATGACAAGGCTTCAAGCTGGCCGACTGTCGCGGATCGCAGCGCACCCGCGGCGATCGCGGTCGATCATCTCGTCAAGGTCTACAACCAGACCCGCGCCGTCGACGATATCTCCTTTTCGCTTTCGCGCGGCAGCATCACCGGGCTGCTCGGCGGCAACGGCGCCGGCAAGACCACGACCATCGCGATGATCATGGGCCTGGTGCTGCCGACCTCCGGCCGTGTGCAGGTGCTCGGGCATCGCATGCCCGAGGAGAGCGGGTCCGTGCTGGGCGGATGAATTTCGAGAGCCCCTATGTCGACATGCCGATGCGGCTCACGGTGCGGCAGAACCTCACCGTGTTCGGCAAGCTCTATGCGGTGAAGAACCTCGCTGGCCGCATCGCCGGGCTCGCCGACGATCTCGACCTCGGCGATTTCATCGACCGCGCCAACGGCAAGCTCTCCGCCGGGCAGAAGACCCGCGTTGCGCTCGCGAAGGCGCTGATCAATCAGCCCGAGCTGCTCTTGCTGGACGAGCCGACCGCCTCGCTCGATCCTGATACCGCCGATTGGGTGCGGGCGCATCTGGAGCGCTATCGCAAGCAGCACAACGCCACCATCCTGCTGGCGTCGCACAACATGCTGGAGGTCGAGCGGCTCTGCGACCGCGTCATCATCATGAAGCGCGGCCGCATCGAGGACGACGACACGCCGGAAGCCATCATGGCGCGCTACAACCGCACCACGCTGGAGGAGGTGTTTTTGGACGTCGCGCGCGGCCGGGTGAACGGCGCGAAGGAGGCGGCACGGTGAGGGAGCCCCTGTGTTGCTGCCGTAGCCCGGGTGAGCGCAGCGATACCCGGGAACGCCGCAAGCAAAGTCCCGGATGTCGCTTCGCTCATCCGGGCTACAAAGGGCCGCCATGACCGAGCTGTCCCTCCACCGCGGCATCTCCGTGCATCGCATCGGCGCGATGATCCTGCGCTATTGGTACCTGTTGATGTCGTCCTGGCCGCGGCTGCTCGAGCTCTTGTACTGGCCGGCGCTGCAAGTCATCACCTGGGGCTTTCTCCAGCTCTACATCGCCGAAAATGCCAATTTCTTCGCGCGCGCCGGCGGCACGCTGATCGGCGCCGTCATCCTCTGGGACATCCTGTTCCGCGGGCAACTCGGCTTCTCCATCTCGTTCCTGGAGGAGATGTGGGCGCGCAACATCGGCAATCTCATGATGAGCCCGCTCAAGCCGATCGAGTTTCTGCTGTCGCTGATGGTCATGAGCCTGATCCGGCTCGCCATCGGCATCATCCCGATGACGCTGCTCGCGCTGTTCCTGTTTCACTTCAACGTCTATGCCCTCGGCCTGCCGCTGATCGCCTTCTTCTGCAATTTGATCTTCACGAGCTGGTCAGTCGGCATCTTCGTCTCGGGCCTGGTGCTGCGAAACGGCCTCGGCGCCGAGAGCATCGTCTGGACCTTGATGTTCGCCATCCTGCCGCTGGCGTGCGTCTACTATCCCGTCAGCGTGCTGCCGGCCTGGCTGCAATACGTCGCCTGGGCGTTGCCGCCGACCTACGCCTTCGAGGGCATGCGCGCGCTCCTGATCGAGCAAACCTTTCGGACCGATCTGATGCTGGAGGCATTGGCCATCAATGCAGTACTGCTGGTTGCATCTTTTGGGGCATTCCTTGCCCTGTTGCGAAGCGCCAGGAAGCACGGCTCGCTGCTCTCGGCGGGCGAATAACGTCACTTTCCCGTGGATTCAGGCTGGTTTTGGCTTTTCCGGCACGTAGATGTACGGAACCATGCATTGACGCAATATTGCGCATTCGGCAGTATGCTGCGATGCGAAGAGGAATATAGCGATGCCTATTGGTGAGTTTGGCGGCGCGCCGCCCCTGGCGGCTGAAGGCAGTCCGGTCCTGACGACGCCGATGTACTGGATGTACGAGATGGCACATGCCTCTCTCAATCCAGCCCGCGCGGTCACCGATGCGACCAAGCTCCTGTTTCAGAATCCCCTCAATCCCTGGGCGCGCACCGAGGTCGGCAAGTCGGTCGCCGCGGCCTGCGAATTGTTCGAGCGTACCACGCGCCGCTACGGCAAGCCGGAATGGGGCCTCAACGACACCGAGGTCAACGGCATCCGCGTGCCCGTCGAGATCCGCTCGGTCTGGGAAAAGCCGTTCTGCCAGCTGCTCTACTTCGATCGCAAGTTCGCGCGCCCCTTGCGCAGCCCGCAGCCGCGCGTGCTGATCGTGGCGCCGATGTCCGGCCATTATGCCACGCTGCTGCGCGGCACGGTGGAAGCCCTCCTGCCCGCGCATGAAGTCTACATCACCGATTGGGCCGATGCCCGCATGGTGCCGCTCAGCGAGGGCCGCTTCGACCTCGACGACTACATCGACTATGTCATCGAGATGCTGCATGTCCTCGGCGGCAACACCCATGTCATGGCGGTGTGCCAGCCCTCCGTGCCCGTCGTCGCCGCCGTCTCGATCATGGAAGCGCGGCGCGACCCCTTCGTGCCGACCTCAATGACGCTGATGGGCGGGCCGATCGATACCCGCCGCAATCCGACCGCGGTGAACAACCTCGCTCAGGAGCGCGGCATCGACTGGTTCCGCAACCATGTCATCACCAAGGTGCCGTTCCCGCATCCGGGCATGATGCGCGACGTCTATCCGGGATTCCTGCAGCTCAACGGCTTCATCAGCATGAATCTCGACCGGCACATGGATGCGCACAAGCAGCTCTTCGCCAATCTGGTGAAGGGCGACGGTGACCTCGTCGACAAGCATCGCGAATTCTACGATGAATATCTGGCGGTCATGGACCTCTCCGCCGAGTATTATCTGCAAACCGTCGACACCGTGTTCGTGAAGCACGCGCTGCCGAAGGGCGAGATGACCCATCGTGGAACACGCGTCGATCCCTCCAAGATCACGCGCGTGGCGTTGATGACGGTCGAAGGCGAGAAGGACGACATCTCCGGTCTTGGTCAGACCGAAGCAACGCACACTTTGTGCAGCTCGATTCCCGATCATCGCCGCGTTCATTACGTCCAGAAGGGCGTCGGACATTACGGCGTGTTCAACGGCTCGCGTTTCAAGTCGGAAATCGTGCCGCGGATTCATGATTTCATGGTCTCGGCGGCGAATCCGAGCTCATTGCAGGCGCTCGCGGCCGAATAGAGCGTTTTCGAGCGAAGTGGCGACCGGTTCGCGTAAAGAAAACGCGTCAAAGCAGGAAACAAGAGCCGCTCCGATTTCATCGGAACGGCTCTAGTCGCGTATTTCGGCTTTCCCGTCGAAAATTCAGGTCCTGTCGGAGGCTCCGACAGGGGGCGGCTCCGTCCAGATTCGCGGTATTTAGGTAGCTTTATAGGAGTGAGTCGGCACTCACCCCTTGGGGGTGCCGCATGCGTCCAGCGGGGGCGAAAAAAACGGGTTCCAACCCCAGTCTGTAGGGTCTCCCGGACGCTTGACCGCTGTATATTGGGCAAATGATTTGTTTTTGCGCCGAGCGCTTTCCATGGCGGCGGTTATGGCAGAATCCGGGCGCCCTCCTGCCCCCCGGACTGACAGACATGGCCACTCGCGCGCTCCTTTATCGGCGGCCCCACGAACCGAAGACCCTCGTCATCACCCACGGATCGCAGTTTTTCGCGATCCGGTTGCGCCGACACAGACGCGCGCGCCGCTACACGCTCAGAATTCATCCGAGTGACCGCGAAGCCATCCTCACCATGCCGCCGCGTGGCACGCTCGTCGAGGCCAAGGACTTCGCGCAGCGTCACGGTGCGTGGATCGCTGCACGTCTCGGTCGCTTGCCGAAGGCCGCTCCGTTCCAGTCGGGAACGGTGATACCGCTGCGCGGCGTTCCCCATCGCATCGTTCACCGCGCCGGTGAGCGTGGCACGGTGTGGACCGAGATGCGCGACAGCGGTGAACGCATTCTCTGCGTCGCCGGCGGCTTCGACTATATCGATCGCCGCGTCAGCGACTTCCTCAAGCGCGAGGCGCGCCGTGACCTTCAGCGCTCGGCGGAGGCCTACGCGACCGAGCTCGGCGTCAGGGTCAAGCGGCTCTCGATCCGTGATCAGTCCAGCCGTTGGGGTTCCTGCACCTCGGCCGGCTCGTTGTCGTTCTCCTGGCGCCTGATCCTCGCGCCGCCCTTCGTGCTCGACTACCTCGCCGCCCACGAGGTCGCCCATCTCGTCGAGATGAACCACTCGGCGCGGTTCTGGCGCGTCTGCGGAAAAGTCTGTCCGTCAATGGAGCGCGCCAAGAAGTGGCTCGATACGTACGGAAATGACCTGCATCGGTATGGGGCCGAGGATTAGGGCGCGCTGCTGCGGTCTTGGAAGGTGTCATCGCCCGCCTTGTGCGCAATTGCGCACTGGAGCGGGCGATCCAGTATTCCAGAGGCCGTCGTAATTGAATCGAGAGGCCGCGGCGTACTGGATTCCCCGCTTTCGCGGGGAATGACAGCGGAGAGCGGAGCGGCATCAAGCGACGCTCACGCACTGATATCCGCACTCGTCCCTGAAGCGCGCGTGACGCCAGATAGGACGATTGCAGTTGCATGGCGCTCTTCTGGCCCTCGGCCAGCATCGCCTGAAAGGCGGCATCGAGTTGCTCGCGACTATAGGTCGCAGAACTGCTTTGGCGCGGCGTCCATTGCGATTGCGTGATCGCGGTGGAAGCTTTTTCGACCGTGCCGCCAAGCGGCGCGGCGTATTGGTCGGCCCGCCATTGCGCCAGATCCGGTCCCCCCAGACCTGGAGGATCCTCCAGCTTGCCGATCTTCGCGGCGGCCTCGTTGGTCATCGTCGAAGACCCGCCATTGTACAGCGTGGCGACCACCTTGCCGCCGACCTTCACCTGAGCATAGGTGTTCTCAGGCGCATTGTCCGAGATGGAAGGTTGACCGGCGCTCGCACCATGGGTCGTCAGCCAGTTCGTTGCCATGAGGTCGCGCAGGACCGGATTGTCCGCCACCGATATCGGCTTGGCACCTTGCAGCGGCTTCAGTTGGGAGACGCTTATTCCGGGGCTGGCGGTCGCCGCATCGGTTGCAGTCGACTCCACCGGTTTGAGATCCGACGTCGATGTCGCATTGGAACCGGACGTCGATGCAGGACGCAGATAGGGCAGCGCCGCGCTGGACAGGCCTGAAATCATGGAACGCTCCTTCACACTAAACCCGAATGTTCGGGACTCAACCTAGGAGAGCAAATCTCGGGCCGGTGTCGGACGCTTGAAGAGACTGGCGTTTTTGCGTTCGGGGAGCTGCGGGGCCGCGGAGAATCTTGCCGCGCTAGGCAGGAATTGCCGAAGCGGTGATGCGAGGATGGGTGGGCGAGTTACCAGCTCAGCAAAAGCCGTCATCGCCCGCGCAGGCGGGCGATCCAGTATCCGGGAGCCTTAGTGGTTCAATCGAGAAGCCGCGGCGTACTGGATTCCCCGCCCTCGCGGGAATGACAGGGCAGGGTGGAGCAACACCCAAGCCTCTCGCTCGATTTTCGCCACACTTCGCGACGATTGCGCGTCTCGCTCGTTTAGTCCCGCCGCATCAAACGCTTCGCATCATCAGCCGCGCATCGCGCCGGCGATTGCCGTCTACTGTGCATGGGGTTGTTTTCGCAGTTTTTGTTTCGAGGGGCCCAAGGCCCTCAGCCCCAAGCTATCGATTCCCGCCAAACAGGCGGTCCATCAGCCAGCCATCAAGCCCTGCGGCTGCCTCGGGGCGCACATTGGCGCGCGTGGGGGACGGCGGGCGATAGCCGCCATTGTTCGTCGGTGCTGGTCCTGCCGCTGTCGGCGACGCGACCTGCGAGGCCGCCTGTGCGAGGTTCGACAGGCCCCAGCTGGCTTGTGAATTCGGCAAGGCCGCCACCGGCACGCCCTCGTGCGCCGTGCGCATGAAGCGCGTCCAGACTTCGACCGGCAGGCCGCCGCCGGTCGCCTTCTTGGTCGGCGAGTTGTCGTCATTGCCGAGCCAGACGCCGGTGACGAGGTTGGCGGTGTAGCCGATGAACCAGGCGTCGCGGTAATCCTGGCTGGTGCCGGTCTTGCCGGCCGCCGGCCAGCCCGGGATCTCGGCCTTCTTGGCGGTACCTGATATCAGCGTCTCCCGCATCATCGAGTTCATCATGCCGACATAGCGGGGGTCGATCACTTGGTTGCGCTCGTCCGGCTGGCGCATGTAGAGCAGCTTGCCGCCCAGCGTCTTGATCCGCGTCACGACATGCGGCGTCACCGCGAGGCCGCCGTTGGCGAACGGCGCATAGGCGCCGACCAGCTCGACCACCGAGACTTCGGACGTGCCGAGCGCGATCGAGGCATTGGGCTCGAGTTCGAGGAGATGCCGAGCCGGTGCGCGGTGCGCACCACGTTCTTCGGCCCGACCTCGAGGCCGAGGCGTATGGCAACCGTGTTGAGCGACATCGCCAGCGCCTGCGTCAGCGTCACCGCGCCGAAATATTCGTGCGTGTAGTTCTCAGGTCTCCAGCCCTTGACCTCGATCGGCGCGTCCTGGCGGACGGTATCCGGCGTCAGCCCCTGCTCGAGCGCGGTGAGATACACGAACGGTTTGAACGAGGAGCCCGGCTGGCGCTTCGCCGTGACCGCGCGGTTGTACTGGCTCTCGGAATAGTTCCGCCCGCCCACCATGGCGCGCACGGCGCCATCGGGCGCCATCGCCACCAGTGCGCCCTGGCTGACGTTGAACTTCACGCTCTTGGCCGCGAGCTCGTCGATGATGGCGGCTTCCGCCACGCTCTGGAGCTTTGGATCGATCGTGGTCTCGACCTTGATGCTCTCGTCGATCTGGCCGACCAGGTCGTCCAGCACTTCGCCGATCCAGTCGGCGACGTAATTGACCGTGCCGGCGCCGACCGGCTTCACCTCGTAGGAGGGATGGCCGATCGAGGCCTTGGCCTGCGCGTCGGTGATGAACTTTGCATCCGCCATCGCCGCGAGCACGATTTGCGCGCGCGCTTCGGCGCCTTCCGGATTACGATTCGGCGCGAGCCGCGAGGGCGATTTGACGAGGCCCGCCAGCATGGCCGCTTCAGCGATCGTGACGTTCTTGGCCGACTTGCCGAAATACTTCTGCGCCGCGGCCTCGACGCCGTAAGCGCCGGAGCCGAAATAGACGCGGTTGAGATCGAGCTCCAGAATCTCGTTCTTGGAATGCTTGCGCTCCAGCCAGATCGCCAGCTCCGCCTCCTGCAGCTTGCGCTGCATGGTGCGCTCCTGGGTCAGGAACAGGTTTTTCGCGAGCTGCTGCGTCAGCGTCGAGCCGCCCTGCGAGACGCCGCGATGGAGCACGTTGGTGACGAGGGCGCGCAGGATGCCGACCGGGTCGATGCCGAAATGCGAATAGAAGCGGCGGTCCTCGATGGCGATGAACGCTTTGGGTAAGTACTGCGGCAAATCCTTCAGCGCGATATTGGCGCCGGCCATCTCGCCGCGCTGCGCCAGCATGCTGCCGTCGATGCCGACGATCTGAATCGTCGGTGGGCGCTTGGGGATCTCCAGCGACTGGATCGGCGGCAGATGGGCGCCGACATAGACCACGACGCCGATCACGGCGATGACGCCCCACAGCCCGAGCACCGCGCCCCAATAGACCAGGCGGCCGAGGCTGAGGCCTCCGCGCGATTTCGATCGGCGTTTCGCGCCGCTGCGACCGGCCGGAGCCTTGCGCTCGCGCGGCGGCGGCTCGTCGCCTGCATCCTCGCTCTTGCGCTTGGCGGATGATTTCGCTGATTTCTTTGGCTTGTCCTCGCCGCCGGGAATGCGGTCCGCCGCGGTCAGGCGCAGATCGGCGAGCGCCGCGGGCAAGCCGAACAACGGCTCCTTCCGCCCACCCTTTTTCTTTCCCCACGCCATACGCAAAACGCCCGGTCAGCCCGCCCCGCCGCACGCTAGCGGTCGCTGTTTAAGGCCCGGTTACACAAAGCTTAACGCGCGATTAGGAGGTGCGGCATTCGCCGGCCGCAGTTCCGCTTCTGAGGCGCCGGAGCTAGGATCGCCCGCATCAAGAAAGAGGGAACTCGCATGGGCCACATCGATCCGACCAAGGAGATCTTCGCGCAATTCCGGGAGAACGACCGCCCGGGCCCGATCCACATGCTCAACCTGGTGCGGTTGCGCAAGGAGGCGGCCTATCCGGACGGCCGCAAGGCCAGCGGCGCGGAAGCCTATGCGGCCTATGGCCGCGAGAGCGGCCCGGTGTTCGAGCGCCTCGGCGGCCGCATCGTCTGGCAAGGCAAATTCGAGCTAATGCTGATCGGTCCGCAGGACGAGCGCTGGGACCATTGCTTCATCGCCGAATACCCGAGCGTTGCTGCCTTCGTCGAGATGATCCGCGATCCCGTCTATCGCGAAGCGGTGAAGCATAGGCAGGCAGCGGTGGAGGATTCCCGGCTGATCCGCCACGCGGTGCTGCCGGTGGGGAAGAACTTTGGCGAGATACCTTCGTAGTGCGGATGGGCAAAGCGCCGGAGTGCGCGAATGCGCATTCCGGCGCGTGCCCACCACGTCTCATGCGATCGTGGAGAGGTGGTGGGCACGGCGCAAGAGCGCTTTTGCCCACCCTACGAGACCAACACTAACCCGACGGCCCGGTGTCTGCGATGATCGGTCCGAACAGCTCCCAGCGCTCGCCGTTGAACTTCATCATCTGCATCTGCTTGTTGATGCGATAGTCGTTCGGGCCCGTGGTGATCTTGATGCCGGGCAGCGCTAGGCTGGGCGTATAGCCCTTGATGCCGGCGACCTGCTTCATGACGTTCTCACGCGTCAAGTTGTCGCCGCATTGCTTCAGAACCTGCACCAGCAGCTCGGCTACCGAATAGGCGTAGGTGTTGACGGTGTTGAGCTTGTCGCCTTCCGGAAAATACTTGTCCATGAAGGCGAAGAAGGCCTTCACGCCCGGATCGTCCTTCCACTGGGGATCGCCGGGGTCCTTGCCGTAATTGGTGGAGATGATGCCCTTGGAGATGTCGAGGCCTGCGGGCTTCAACGTCGCTGACACGGGGCTCGCATTGATGTCGAGGATATGCACCGGGCTCCAGCCGAGGTCGGCAAGCTTCTTGATCGCCTGAGCCGCGAATTTCGGCGTCGACGCATCGTAGAACAGGTCGACGCCCATCGATTTCAGCTTGACCACCTGCCGAGTCGACGGTCGGGTCGGTGACCTCATAGGAGACCTCGCCGACGATCATGCTGGCGGCCTTGTCGCCGAGGCCGCTCTTGAGGCCCGCGAGATCGTCGCGGCCCATGTCGTCATTCTGGTAGAGCACGCCGATCTTGGCGTTGGGATGATTGGCGAGAATGTATTTTGCGTAGATGCGCCCCTCGGACACGTAGTTGGGATTATAGGCGATGGTCCAGGGATAGTTCTGCGGGTCGTTGAACCGCGCCGCGCCGGTCGAGGCGAGGAGCTGCGGGATCTTCTTGCCGTTGAGATATTTCTGCACGGCGGCGTTCGCAGCGGTGCCGATCAGCTGGAAAGTGAACAGCACCTCGTCGCCTTCGACCAGCTTGCGCACCTGCTCGACAGTCTTCGGCGGCGAATAGGCGTCGTCATACTGGATCAAATTGATCTTGCGACCGTTGATGCCGCCCTGATCGTTGATCATCTTGAAATAGGCGGCCTGGGTCTTGCCGATATTGGCGTAGACGGAATAGGCGCCGGAGAACGGGACGGTCTGGCCGATCTTGATCTCGGTGTCGCTCGCGCCGGTGTCGTATTTCTTCTGGGCGAGGGCTTGGCTCGCTGAGAACGCGAAGGCGAGCGCTGTCGTGGCAGCTAGGAAGGCTCTGCGATTGGTCATATTGGGTCGTTCCTCCTGACGGAATTTTCGATCGATGGTCTTTGTCCGTTGATTGCAACGGTCGCCATCGCTGCCGAAGATTGTGGAGGAACGCTCGCCGCCGCGCAAGGATCACGGCGCTGCGCCGTAGCGTCTCAGGCCAAAAGCTAGGCCAGGAACAATGCTACCAGCGCGATCGCCGCCGGCAGCGCCTGCACCATCAGGATGCGTGTGCTGACGGTCGCGGCGCCATAAGCGCCGGCCGCGATCACGCAAAGCAGGAAGAACGCCTTGATCTGGAACGCGAAGGCGGGATTGCCGTGGATGAGACCCAGATCAGGCCGGCGGCGAGGAAGCCGTTATAGAGGCCCTGATTGGCGGCCAGTACCTTCGTCATCTCGGCCTTCTCAGGCGTGTTGCGAAACACCTTCAAGCCCAGCGGCTTGTCCAGAGAACATCTCCAGGATCAGGAAGAAGACATGCAGGACGGCGACCAGCGCCACCAGAAGATTGGCGATCAAAATCAAGTTGAGCTCCCCAAAAGCGTCAGCTTTCGGGTGGACGTTAGCACGGCCGGCATGGCAAGTGCGACGGACGTATTTCGATGCAACGGTGCCGCAATGCCCGCTCGATCAACCAAAACGCCTGAACGCTTCGGTCTCGATCGCCTGGCGACGCCGATCGGCATCGCCCTGCTCGTCACCGACGCCGAGCGCGTCTTGCGCGCGCTCGATTGGGAAGACTACGAGCACCGCATGCGCGAGCTGTTGCGGCTGCATTATGGTGCGGTGGACCTCCGCGATCAGCCTGCGCCGACGCAGATGCGGGCTGCGCTGTCGGGCTATTTTGAAGGCGACCTCGGCCAGCTCTCGGCCATCGCATGGCGCATCGCCGGCACGTCGTTCCAGCAAAAGGTCTGGACCGCGCTCGCGCAAATCCCCGCCGGGACCACGATGAGTTACGGCGCGCTTGCCGCAAGGATCGATATGCCCAAAGCGATTCGCGCCGTCGGCCATGCCAACGGCTCCAATCCGATCAGCGTGGTGCTGCCCTGCCACCGCCTGATCGGCGCGGATGGCTCACTGGTGAAATACGGCGGTGGCCTCGAGCGCAAGCGCTGGCTGCTGCGGCATGAAGGGGTAGAGGTTTAGGCCTCCCCCTCGTCATTCCGGGCGCCGCGGAGCGGCGAGCTATGGTGCGCAATTGCGCACCTGAGAATCTCTCGCGCCACCGACTCTGCGGATGAATCGATTCCGGGCTCGCGCTACGCGCGCCCCGGAATGACGGGCGAGGGTCACGCCGCCGGCTGCACCGCCTTATCGCCGGCCATCACATGGGTCAGCGCGCTCTTGATGGCGGCCTGCCGCGTCGGCGCGTTGATCTGCGCGCCCAGCAGATCGGTGACGTAGAACACGTCGCGCGCGCGTTCGCCGAAGGTCGCGACATGGGCCGAGGCGATGTTGAGGTTGAGCTTCGAGATCGCGGTGGTCAGCTCGTAGAGCAGGCCGGGGCGATCGAGGCCGGAGACCTCGATCACCGTGTAGCGGTCCGACCATTGGTTGTTGATGGTCACTTCCGGCTCGATCACGAAGGGCTTCGCCTTGCTGCGCACGGTGCGCCGCGCCACAACCTCCGGCAGGCGCAGCTTGCCTTCCAGCACGTCCTCGATCATCTCGCCGATGCGCGTGGCGCGCCTTCCCTCGTCCTCGTCGCGGTCATATTCCCGGGAGATCGAGATCGTGTCGAGCGCGCGGCCGTCGGTCGTGGTGTAGATCTGGGCGTCGACGATGTTGGCACCGGCCGAGGCGCAGGCGCCGGCGATGATCGAGAGCAGCCAGGGGTGGTCGGCCGCGAAGATCGTGAGCTCGGTGACGCCGCGCACCTCGTCGAAGCCGACATTGATCGCGAGCTTGTGGCCGGCCTGCTCGCTGGAGCGGACGAAGCGGGCATGGCGGATCTTGCGCGGCAGCTCGACCTTGAGCCAATAGGCCGGATAGTGCCGGCCGATATCGGCATCGAGCTCGTCCTCCGGCCATTCGGCGAAGGCCATGCGGAATTCGGCGTACGCGGCGGCGAGGCGCTTGCCGCGATCGACTTCCGAAAAGCCGCCGGTGAGCACCGGCTCGGTCTCGTAATAGAGCGAGCGCGGCCAGCTGCGCCTTCCAGCCGTTCCACACGCCGGGGCCGACGCCGCGGATGTCGGCGGTGGTAAGGATCGTCAGGAGCTTCATCTGCTCGACCGACTGCACCACGGCGGCGAAGTTCTCGATCGTTTTACGATCCGAAAGGTCGCGCGACTGCGCGACCGTCGACATCGTCAGATGCTCCTCGATCAGCCATGCGACCAGCTCGGTATCGGCCGGGCTGAAGCCGAGCCGTGGGCACAGCCGCCGCGCCACCTTGGCGCCGGCGATGGAGTGATCCTCCGGCCGGCCCTTGGCGACGTCGTGCAGTAGCGTCGCGATGTAGATCACCGCGCGGTGCTCGGGTCTCGTCTTGCGCATGAGGTCGCTGGCGAGCGCGAACTCCTCGATGCCGCCGCGCTCGATGTCCTGGAGGAAGCCGATGCAGCGGATCAGATGCTCGTCGACGGTGTAGTGATGATACATGTTGAACTGCATCATCGAGACGATCTTGCCGAAGGCGCGGATGAATTGCCCGAGCACGCCGGTCTCGTTCATCCGCCGCAGCACGGTCTCGGCGTCGTTGGAGGTCAGGATCTCCATGAACAGCCGGTTGGCCTCGGGATTCTCGCGAAGCTGCCCGTTGATCAGGCCGAGCGAGCGCGTCACGTCGCGCATCGCATCGGGATGAAAGGCGAGGTTGTTCTTCTGCGCCAGGCGGAAGATGCGGATCAAATTGACCGGATCGTGCTTGAAGACGTCGGGCGCGGCGACGTTGATGCGGTTGTTGTCGACGATGAAGTCGTCGCTATCGGGCACGCGCCGCTTCACGGTGCTGGGCCGCAGCCGCGCCATCATTCGGCTCAGCACCGGCGCCGGCTTGGCCTGCTGGTCCTCGAGCTTGGCGCAGAGGATGGCGGTGAGGTTTCCGACTTCCTTGGCGACCAGGAAGTAATGCTTCATGAAGCGCTCGACGTCCTGCATGCCGGGATGCGAGGTGTAGCCGAGCCGGACTGCGATCTCGCGCTGCAGATCGAAGGAGAGGCGTTCTTCGGCGCGATTGCAGTAGAAATGCAGATTGCAGCGCACCGACCAGAGGAAATCGGCGCAGCGGCGGAAGCTGCGATATTCCTGCGCGTCGAACACGCCGCGCTCGACCAGCTCGTCGGTGTCGCGGACGCGGTCGACATACTTTGCGATCCAGAACAGCGTGTGCAGGTCGCGCAGGGCGCCCTTGCCGTCCTTGACGTTGGGCTCGACCAGATAGCGCGACTGGCCGCCGCGGCGATGCCGCTCCTCGCGCTCGGCGAGTTTTGCGGTGACGAATTCGGACGCGGTGCCCTGCACCACCTCCTTGTCGAAGCGCTCGACCAATTCGTCATAGAGCGGCTTGTCGCCGGTCAGGAAGCGCGTCTCCAGGATGGCGGTGCGGATCGTCATGTCGCCGCGCGCCTGGCGGATCGATTCGTCGACCGAGCGGGTGGCGTGGCCGACCTTCAGCCCCATGTCCCAGAGGCAGTAGAGGATGGCTTCGGCGACCTGCTCGCCCCAGGCGGTCTGCTTGTAGGGCAGGATGAACAAGAGATCGATGTCGGATTCCGGCGCCATCAGGCCGCGGCCATAGCCGCCGGTCGCCACCACCGCCATGCGCTCGGCGCCGCTCGGGATCGGCGAGCGATAGAGATGCCGTGTTGCCGCTGAATAGAGGATGCGGATGATCTCGTCCTGCACATGGCACAGCCGCTCGGCGCAGCGCCTTCCGTGACGGTCCTTCAAAAGGATCGCCTGTGCCGCGGCGCGCGAGGCGATCAGCTCGGCCTTGAGCAATTGCGCCATGGCCGTGCGGAACGTGTCCTCGCGGCCCTCGTGCTTTTCGGCGAGCGCATCGACCGCGGCGGTGATCCGCGCGGTGTCGAAGCGGTCATCCGTCTCTGGCTTCTGCTCAATCGCGACGCTGTCCATGTCTCACCGGATATAAGAGGCGGCAGGCGCTGTCACCCGCCATTCTCTGGCAATAGCCGTTCCATGCTGGAAAGCTGCGGCTTTGGGCAAATCCCTTCTCGGACCGCGCGCTTGCAAGGGACGGATTTTCTCGTTGACCTCTAGCCATAACTCCTTGAAAAACAATGAAGTTTTGGAGGAGCTGGGCATGACCAGGATTACACGACGCATTCTGTTGGTGGGAGCCGTCGCGCTCGCAATGACCCCTGCGGCACGGGCGGCGGATCCGCTCAAGGAGATCCGCATCGACTGGGCGACCTACAATCCGGTTTCGATGGTCCTGAAGCAGAAGGGCCTGCTGGAGAAAGAGTTCGCCAAGGACGGCATCACCATCACCTGGGTGCAGTCGGCCGGCTCCAACAAGGCGCTCGAATTCCTCAACGCCGGCTCGATCGATTTCGGCTCGACCGCGGGCTCGGCGGCGCTGGTCGCCCGCATCAACGGCAACCCGATCAAATCGATCTACGTTTATTCGCGTCCCGAATGGACGGCGCTGGTGACATCAAAGGATTCCAAGATCGCTGGCGTTGCTGACCTCAAGGGCAAGCGCGTTGCGGTGACTCGCGGCACCGATCCGCACATCTTCTTGGTGCGCGCCCTGCTTGGCGCGGGTCTCACCGAAAAGGACATCACGCCGGTGCTGCTCCAGCATGCCGACGGCAAGACCGCGCTGATCCGCGGCGACGTCGATGCCTGGGCCGGGCTCGATCCGATGATGGCGCAGGCCGAGGTCGAGGAGGGCGCAAAACTGTTCTATCGCAAGGCCGACGCCAACACCTGGGGCATCCTCAATGCGCGCGAGCAGTTCTTGAAGGACTATCCGGATGCGGCTCGCCGCGTGCTTGCGGTATACGAGGAGGCGCGAAAGTACTCGCTGGTGAATTACGAACGAGCTGAAGAAGACCTTCATTGCCGTCACAAAACTGCCTGACGCCGTCGTCGACAAGCAGCTCAAGGAGCGCACCGAGCTGACGCACAGCCGCATCGGCGCGCCCCAGCGCGAGTCGATCCTCGCTGCCGGCCTCGCGCTCCAGCAAGCCGGCGTCGTCGATGCCAAGGTCGACGTGAAAGCGACGCTGGACGCCCTGATCGACGACCAGGTCCCGCTGCCGACGAATTGATCTTCTTACCCTCCCCCTTGTGGGGGAGGGTGGCTTCGCGGCACGCGAAGCCGGGTGAGGGGTATCTTTCCTCACGGTCAGTGTTGCGAGTGGAGAGAACCCCTCATCCGGCGCTTCGCGCCACCTTCTCCCACAGGGGGAGAAGGGAAGACCTGGCGGAGGGCGCGGCAATAGTAGTGTTGCATTCCCCGACCAGACGCGCTTGCTAGAACCATGATCTCCGACGCGCCAGTCCTGCAACAATCCTCTGATACGGCCGACAGCGTTGCCGCGCCTTCGCGCGTCGCACGTTATGCGCGGCCGATGCTGGGGCTGTTGCTGCCGCTGACGCTGGCGCTTGGCTGGGAGCTTGTGGTCTGGCTCGGCTGGTCCAACGGACGTCTGGTGCCGCCGCCCTCGCGCGTGTTGGCCACCATCACGGAGCTCGCCCGCTCCGGCGAGCTGGTCCGCCACATCACAGCGACGCTGTGGCGGGTCGGGCTCGGTTTCGCCTTCGGCGTCGTTGCAGGCACGTTGCTCGGGGCCATTTCCGGCTATTGGTGGCTGGCGCGGCGGCTGCTCGATCCGACCGTGCAGGCGCTGCGCGCGATTCCTTCGCTCGCCTGGGTGCCGCTGTTCATTCTCTGGCTCGGCATCTTCGAGACTTCGAAGATCGCGCTGATCGCGGTCGGCGTGTTTTTCCCGGTCTATCTCGGCGTGATGGGCGCGATCCTTTCGGTCGACCGCAAGATCGTCGAGGTCGGCCGCACCTTCCGTCTCTCCGGGCCCGCCATGATCCGCCGCATCCTGTTGCCCGCGGTGCTGCCGGCCTACGTCGTCTCCTTGCGCGTCGGCCTCGGTCTGGGCTGGATGTTCGTGGTGGCGGCCGAGCTGATCGGCGCTTCCGAAGGTCTCGGCTATCTCCTGCTCGACGGCCAGCAGCTCGGCAAGCCCGCACAGATCCTCGCCGCCATCGTGATCTTCGCCATCCTCGGCAAGCTCACGGACTGGCTGATCGAGGTTGCCGCCGCGCCCTTCCTGCGCTGGCAGGACGCCTTCTCCCGCGCGAAGGGAGCTTGAGACGATGCTCGCGCTCGACCGGGTCAGCAAGACCTATCCCAACGGCGTGCAGGCGCTGGCGCGTTTCTCCGCGCAGATCCGCCAAGGCGAGATCATCGCCATCATCGGCGGCTCCGGCTGCGGCAAATCAACATTGCTGCGCGCCATCGCCGGCCTCGATCGCGCCAGCTCCGGCACGGTGACGCTCGACGATGAGGCGATCAGTTCGCCGCACGCCAAGATCGGCATCATCTTCCAGGAGCCGCGGCTTTTGCCCTGGCTCAGCGTCGCCGACAATATCGGCTTCGGCCTTGCCGATCTGCCCGCAGCCGAGCGGCGCGAGAAGGTGGCGCGCGCGCTCGAGCGCGTCGGGCTCACTGACAAGGCGCAGGCCTGGCCGCGCGAGCTCTCCGGCGGACAGGCACAGCGCGTCGCGATCGCACGCGCGCTGGTGCCGCAGCCTGAGGTGTTGCTGCTCGATGAGCCCTTCTCCGCACTCGATGCTTTCACCCGCCGCGACCTCCAGGATCATCTGCTCGACCTTTGGGCCGACACGCGGCCGACCTTGATCCTCGTCACGCATGACGTCGACGAGGCCGTGGTGCTGGCCGATCGCGTGCTGGTGATGCGGCCGCGGCCGGGCCGGCTGTTCGACCAGATCGAGATCAATCTGGGCCGGCCGCGCGACCGCAATTCGCCGCTGTTCGAGAATTTCAAGCGAAGTGTGCTGACGTCGCTCGACCGTTCGCTCGACCGCAGCGTGCCCGACCGTGACGCAACCCAGGGTCCCGGTCAGGCCATGTGGTGGTGACAATCCGCCTTCAAGCCGGTACATCGAGGAGCAATCTTTCCGGGAGAGAACGAACATGGACGCTGCCCAATTGCGCCAGATGCAGGCCCCGATCAAGGAGCGCTACAAGACCGATCCCAAGGCTGCGCTGATCACGCTGAAGGCCAAGGGCTCCACCGACAGCGACGGCATCGCCTGCAAGGTCGAGACCGGCCGCGCCATCGCGATGGCTGGCCTGCATCCCGCCACCGGCGGCTCCGGCCTCGAGCTCTGCTCCGGCGACATGTTGCTGGAAGCGCTGGTCGCCTGTGCCGGTGTCACGCTGAAATCGGTTGCGACCGCGATCGAGGTGCCGCTTAGGACCGGCAACGTCTATGCCGAGGGCGATCTCGATTTCCGCGGCACGCTCGGCGTCGACAAGGAGACCCCGGTCGGCTTCGCCGAGATCCGCCTGCGCTTCGAGGTCGACACGGATGCGCCGCAGGACAAGCTCGATCTGTTGCTGAAGCTCACCGAGCGCTATTGCGTGGTCTATCAGACCATCAAGAACGGCCCGAAGGTGTCAGTGTCGATGCAGCGGATGTGACTCTCTATACCCTCCCCTGGAGGGGGAGGGTCGATCGCGCGCAGCGCGAGCGGGGTGGGGTGATCTCTCCACTCGGGCACCGTGTCTGTTGAGAGACTGTCACCCCACCCCGTCTCATATTTCGCTGCGCTCCATATGAGCCGACCCTCCCCCTCCAGGGGAGGGTAAGAAGCCGAAAATGTCCCCCGACCTCCACTTCATCTTCTTCCTTCTCCTGCGCATGGCGATCGCCGCGGCGTTCGTCGTGACGGCGTCGATCATCACCGAACGCTCGGGACCGGTGATCGGCGCGCTGGTGGCGACGCTGCCGATCTCGGCGGGACCTTCCTATGTCTTCCTCGCGCTCGACCATGACGCCGCCTTCATCGCGCAAGGCGCGCTGTCGAGCCTTCCGGTGAACGCCGCGACGATCGTCCTTGGCCTCTGCTATGTCGTGCTGGCGCAGCGGAACAATCTGCTGGTGAGTGCCGGCAGCGCGATAGCCGTGTGGATCGTGCTGGCCTCCATCATCCGCCTGTTCGACTGGACCTTGACGGCCGGACTCGCCGTGAACCTGATTGCCTTCGGCATCTGCATTCCGCTGCTCGCCAAGTGCCGCCACGTGAAGATGCCGTTGGTCACGCGTCGCTGGTACGACATTCCGTTCCGCGCCGCGCTGGTGGCGACGCTGGTCGCGATCGTGGTTTCGACGTCGGGCTGGGTCGGCCCGCGGGTCTCCGGCGTCATCGCGCTCTACCCGATCGTCTTCACCAGCATGATGGTGATCCTACACCCGCGCATCGGCGGCCCGCCGACCGCCGCCGTGCTCGCCAATTCCGCCTGGGGCCTGCTCGGGTTCGGTATGGCGATCGCGGTGATGCATCTCGGCGCCGCAAACTTCGGCTCCGCGATCGGCCTCAGCATGGGGCTCGCCACCTGCATCGTCTGGAATCTGACGCTGTGGTGGAACGGGCGAAGGAAGCGGCTGGCGGCTGCGTGAGCTTCGTACCGTAGGGTGGGCAAAGGCGCGCATTTCGCGCGCCGTGCCCACCATCTGCCTGCGGATTCGTCGTTGCATGGTGGGCACGCTTCCGCCTTCGCTCTTCGAGCTACGGCGGACAAGTCGCTTTGTCCACCCTACGGCACTATGACTGCTTCGGCAGCTTCGCCTTCAACGCATACAGCGCATCCAGCGCCTCGCGTGGCGACATCTCGTCCGGGTGCAGCGCCTTCAGCGCATCCATCAAAAGCTCGGCTTCGCTCGGCGGCGCAGCTTCTGCCGCGGCGCGCGAGGGTACGGCGAACAGCGGCAGATCGTCGGCGAGCGCGCGGGCGGTCTGGCCGCGATCCTGGGCCTCCAGCTTCGCCAGCACCGATTTGGCCCGCGTGATCACGGCCGGCGGCAGGCCGGCGAGTTTGGCGACCTGGATGCCGTAGGAGCGGTCGGCCGAGCCCGGCAGCACCTCATGCAAAAACACGACGTTACCCTGCCACTCCTTCACCCGCACGGTGGCGTTGAACATCCGCGGCAGCTTGGCCGAGAGCGCGGTCAGCTCGTGATAATGCGTCGCGAACAGCGTGCGGCAGCGATTGCTCTCGTGCAGGTGCTCGATCGCGGCCCAGGCGATCGAGAGGCCGTCGAAGGTCGCGGTGCCGCGGCCGATCTCGTCGAGGATCACGAGTGCGCGCTCGCCGGCCTGGTTCAGGATCGCCGCGGTCTCGACCATCTCGACCATGAAGGTGGAGCGGCCGCGGGCGAGATCGTCGGCGGCGCCGACGCGCGAGAACAGGCGATCGACGATGCCGATCCGCGCCCGCGTCGCCGGCACGAAACTGCCGATCTGCGCCATCAGGGCAATCAGCGCGTTCTGGCGCAGGAAAGTCGATTTACCGGCCATGTTGGGACCGGTGAGCAGCCAGAGCTGGCCGGACTTCTGTCCAGGCGCTGGCGACAGGTCGCAGGCATTGGCGATGAACGGCTCGCCATTGCGCTTGAGCGCCTGCTCCACCACGGGATGGCGGCCGGCCTCGATGGCAAAGCCGAGCGACGTGTCGACCTCGGGCCGCACATAGTTCTCGTCGACCGCCAGCTTGGCGAGCGACGTCGCGACATCGAGCAGCGCAAAGCCGTGCGCGGCGGCGCGCAAGTCTTCACTGATCTCGAGCGCCTTGGCGGACAGTCGCTCGAAGATTTCGAGCTCGAGCCCGAGCGCGCGGTCGCCGGCATTGGCAATCTTGGCCTCGATCTCCCCGAGTTCGGAGGTCGTGAAGCGCACCTGGCCCGCCAGCGTCTGGCGATGAATGAAGGTCGCATTCAGCGGCGGCGACATCAGCTTGTCGCCGTGCTGCGCGGTCACTTCGACGAAATAGCCGAGCACGTTGTTGTGCCGGATCTTTAGGGCCTTCACGCCGGTTTGGTCGGCGTAGCGGGCCTGCATCGAGGCCACCACCAGGCGCGAGGCATCGCGCAGGTTGCGGGCTTCGTCCAGCGCAGGCTCGTAACCCTGGCGCACGAAGCCGCCATCGCGCTTGATCAGCGGCAGTTGCTCGTCGAGTGCGCTGGCAAATTCGGATGCGAGCTCGCGCGACGGCTTTTGCAGCGCCGCCATGACCGCGGCGATCTCGTGCGGTGGCTGGTCGAGTTCGGACAGCCGCGTCAGCACCTGGTCGGCTGCGATGATGCCGTCGCGGATGCCGGCGAGGTCGCGCGGCCCGCCGCGGCCGACCGAGAGACGGGCCAGCGCCCGCGACATGTCGGGCGCGCCGCGCAGGATGCTGCGGATGTCTTCGCGCGTTGCCGAATCGGCAACGAAGGTGCTGACGGCGTCGAGCCGCCGCGCGATCGCTGGCGCGTCGGTCAGCGGCGCCGCCAGACGCTGGGCCAGCAGGCGCGAGCCGGCCGAGGTCACCGTGCAGTCGATGGCGTCGAGCAGCGAGCCGCGTCGCTCGCCCGCGAGCGTGCGCGTCAATTCGAGATTGGCGCGGGTGGCGGGATCGATCGCCATGGTCGCGCCCGAGGCCTCGCGCGCTGGCGGCGACAGCGGTGGATGCTTGCCGACCTGGGTGCGGTCGACATAGGTGACGGCGGCGGCCGCAGCCGTGGCTTCCAGCCGCGTCAGCTGCGCCAGCCCGTCCATGGTCGCGACCGCGAAATAATCGCACAGCCGCTTTTCGGCGGTGGCACCGTCGAAGACGTCGCGGGTCAGCGGCGTCACCGCCGGCAGCTCGCGCAGGGTCTGTCCGAGCTCGCTGTCGTTGTAGAGCGCGTCGGTGACGATCGCCTCGTTCGGATTGATGCGCGCCAGCGTCGCGGCAAGCTCGCCGCCCGAACACTCCGTCACCATGAACTCGGCGGTGGAGATGTCGATCCAGGCAAGGCCAAACCGGTCGCCGCCGGCGGAAGAGCGGGCGCGCGCGATTGCCAGCAGGTAGTTGTTGGCACGCGCGTCGAGCAGCGTGTCCTCCGTCAGCGTGCCCGGCGTGACCAGCCGCACCACGCCGCGGCGCACCACGCTCTTGTTGCCGCGCGCTTTCGCCGCGGCGGGGTCCTCGGTCTGCTCGCACACGGCGACGCGGTGGCCGGCCGATATCAGGCGGTGCAGATAATCCTCGGAGCGCTCGACCGGCACGCCGCACATCGGGATATCCGCGCCCTGATGCTTGCCGCGCTTGGTCAAGACGATGCCGAGCGTCTTCGAGGCGATCTCGGCGTCCTCGAAGAACAGCTCGTAAAAGTCTCCCATCCGGTAGAACAGCAGCAATCCCTGATGCGCCGCCTTGATTTCAAGGTACTGTTCCATCATCGGCGTCACGCGCGCGGCGGCTTCCGCCGGCGGAGCGGGCGTGGATTCGGGCTCTGGCGCGGGAATGGGCTGTTGCATTGTCATGGGCGGCGCAACCTACAAAATTTCGCCCCTCGCTCCTATCGCTTTGGCCGGAGAGGCGAGGTTTTCCACGTTGTCCGCACGGCGGCATGCGTGGCGGACGGCAGGCCCTGCAAAACGCACGCGAAACCGTCAATTGACCTGCCGCGGGCGCCCTCCTAAAACTCCGCGGACATTGAAGAATTTGGGCCGGATCGCGGCATTCAGGGAGAACAACGATGCGTGACGTCTTTATCTGCGATGCCGTGCGGACCCCGATCGGCCGTTTCGGCGGCTCACTCGCCAAGGTGCGCGCCGATGACCTCGCCGCTACCCCGATCAAGGCGCTGATGGCCAAGCATCCCAATCTCGACTGGGCTCAGGTCGATGAAGTGTTCTTCGGCTGCGCCAATCAGGCTGGTGAGGACAATCGCAACGTCGCGCGTATGGCGCTGTTGCTGGCGGGCTTGCCGGATTCGGTCCCCGGCCAGACCCTGAACCGGCTTTGCGCCTCCGGCCTCGATGCGGTCGGCGCTGCGGGGCGCGCGATCCGCTCCGGCGAGATCGAGCTTGCGATTGCCGGCGGCGTCGAATCCATGACCCGTGCTCCCTTCGTGATGGGCAAGGCGCAGGAGGCGTTCTCGCGCTCGGCCGAGATCTTCGACACCACGATCGGCTGGCGCTTCATCAATCCGCTGCTCAAGGCGCAGTACGGCGTCGATGCGATGCCGGAGACCGGCGAGAACGTCGCCGAGGAATTCCAGGTCTCGCGCGCCGACCAGGATGCCTTCGCCATCCGCTCGCAGCAGCGCGCGGGCGCGGCGATTGCGGCCGGCTATTTTGCGGAAGAGATCACGCCGATCACCATTCCCGGCGGCAAGGCCGGTCCCATCACGGTCGACAAGGACGAGCATCCGCGGCCCGAGACGACGCTGGAGGGTCTCGCCAAGCTGAAGCCGATCGTGCGCAATCCCGGCACGGTCACTGCCGGCAACGCCTCCGGCGTCAATGACGGCGCCGCCGCAATGATCCTCGCATCCGAAGCTGCGGTGAAGAGGCACGGTCTGACGCCCCGCGCGCGCATTCTCGGCCTCGCCTCGGCCGGCGTGCCGCCGCGCATCATGGGCATTGGACCTGTGCCGGCGACTCGCAAGCTGATGGAGCGGCTCGGCAAGAAGATCAGTGATTTCGATTTGATCGAGCTGAACGAAGCCTTCGCTTCGCAAGGCATCGCCTGCATGCGTCAGCTCGGCGTGCCTGATGATGCCGACTTCGTCAATCCGCATGGTGGCGCCATCGCGCTCGGCCATCCCCTCGGCATGAGCGGCGCCCGTCTCGCGCTCACCGCCGTGCATGGCATGGAAAAGCGCGGCGGCAAGCTCGCGCTGGCCACGATGTGCGTCGGCGTCGGCCAGGGTGTCGCGGTCGCGATCGAGAAGCTGAATTGAGCTCTTTCCGTCTCTCTCCCCGTTCTTACGGGGAGAGAGGAAAACGAGTGCCTCAATAGCAATACGACACGCCATCCAGAATTGCGCACTGCCGCTTGTTCGGTGCGTTGGGATCATCCAGCGGCACGATGCCCTTGCCCTGGCCGACGAACACGCCGGGCCCGACATGCACCGAGCTCTTGTTGCCGATGATCACGCTTGGATGGGGCGTCGAGCTCGAGCGGGTGCCGTCCGGCCAGACGATGGCATCGCCCGAAAGCACCCCGCGCCGCCCGTCGTCGCAGCTCACGTCAACGCCCTGCCGGGTGCAGACCTGCGCCATCGCCGGCGCGGCGACGGCGATACCCAGGGCCGAAATCAGGCTCAGCGCAGTGATGGTCTTGCAGACGGTCATGGCATCCCCCTGGCGGTTTGGCGTCCTCACGTGAATCGTCGCCCCAAACCCGCCGCAGGTTCAGCCGGCGGGCGGATCGGGCGTCGATCGGCATCGGATATTCTCTCGTAAATACAATATGTTGCGGAAAATTCGCCCGATTTACCCGCGATCCCTTGCAAAATCGTCGGCGCCCCTTCAAGAGAGGGCGCTCCGGAGAGATGGCCGAGTGGCTTAAGGCGCACGCTTGGAAAGCGTGTGTGCGGGAAACCGTACCGTGGGTTCGAATCCGACTCTCTCCGCCATTTGCACGATTGTCTGCGCCAAACTACGATTTCGCGCGCTTGGGTTCTTTAGCCCATTGCTATGCGTCGACTGCGCCCGCCGCAGTCGGCAGTACGCCCTGTCGAGATCCTCAAGCACGATTTGGATCCAAATGAACCGCCGAGTCGTTCCAGGCCCGGCGTAGATCGGCGACCGCGTGACGCCAAGCGTCGCCGTTCCGTCCGCCGAAGCGGCGGACGTAAGCTGGATGGAAAGTGATGCGGAGCGGGTGACCTTCAAATTGGAGCTTTGCCTTGCGCGTCACACGGATCGATTGCGACTGGCCGAACAGGCGAGCCGCTGTGCTGCCAAGAGCAACGATCACGCCTGGCCTGGACCGCCGAATGTCGTTCAGCACTGCTGCGCCATAGCGATCGACTTCCTCGATTGTTGGGCTGCGATTACGTGGCTTCCGCTCTTTGGAATGCGCGATTGGCCGGAAAGGAATGGCGTTTGCCAAACGCACCTGTTGGGGATCGATCCCAGCTTCATCCAGCATCTCGCGCAACGCCCTGCCGGCCGGACCGACAAAAGGCCTGCCCTGCGCAGCTTCCTCTGCGCCGGGTGCCTCGCCAACCACGTATAGCCGCGGTCGTCGGAACAGGCCTTCAGGCGCGACACGACGGTGATCGAGATGTGTATTGGCGACGCGTGCCTTGGCCATCGGTTCCGGCGCCAAGCCTGGCAATGCAAATGCTCTGGCTCTATCAACTGCCGTCGCGCCACTGATTTCCAACCGCGCCAAGACCGGCCGCCGATTCGCCTTGGAACCGACGGTCATTGACGCGAGTTTTCGACGCGCAGGGCTCGTTGAAAAATGGGACGGCGGTACTTACGAAGCCGAGGGCGCGGCCAGCGCAGCAGAGAGCGAGCGAACCATGCGAGCAGGCTTGCGGCGAGGACGCCTGAGCTTCGTTCTCAAGGGAAGCAAGCTTCGCGGGGCATATTCGCTCGTGCGCCTGAAGAGCCCGAAGCAATGGCTGCTGATCAAGACGCATGCGAAAAAGTGACCTCAGGCCAATGCTGGCGACCCTCATCGACGCGCCATTCGATGACAAGGAATGGATCTTCGAGACGAAATGGGACGGCTTCCGGCTTGTCGCAAAAACCGGAGGCAGAAATGGCTCCCTCTACTCGCGCAATGGCAACGACGTGACCAGGCGTTATGCCCCAGTCGCCGAAGCGCTCGATATCATCAAGCGCAATGCCGTGATTGACGGCGAGCTAGTGGCGCTCGACGCGGAGGGTCGATCCCGATTCCAGCTGCTGCAGAATGCCCTGAAAGGCAAGGCGCGTCTCCGCTATTATGTGTTCGATCTGCTCTTCCTCGATGGCCGCGACCTGCGTCGCAAGCCGTTGCTTGAGCGCAAGGACCGTTTGCACGCCATCCTTACCCGGCACCCACTCGTCCACTACAGCGGACACAGAAAGCGGCATGGCAAGGCGGCGTTCAACAAAGCACGACGAGCGGGGGAGGAGGGCATTATCGCGAAGCGTGCCGCAAGTCTCTACCACTCGGGCAGGCGCACGAAAGATTGGCTCAAGATCAAGGCCGACCAGGAACAGGAAGCCATTGTCGTCGGCTTCACCGCGCCGCGCGGGAGCCGCCAGCACTTTGGCTCGCTGGTGCTTGGCGTGTACGACAAGGGCAAGCTTGTCTATGTTGGTCACAGCGGTGGGGGATTCTCCCGAGAGATGCTCGCGACGCTGCACGCGCGCATGATGAAGTTGAGAACAGACAAGAAGCCGTTTACGGACGTTCCGCACGAGGACCGGACCACGTGGATCAAGCCGCGGCTCGTGTGCCAGGTCAAGTTCACTGAATGGACCCGCGAGGGGGAGATGCGACATCCGGTGTTTCTCGGCATGCGCAGCGACAAGCCGGCGCGGCAAGTCAGACGGGAGCGCGCATGAGAACCGGGCCGAAGTCCTCAGCCACTTAAGGGATCAAGGGCAATTGCGGACAATGCGTTCCCTGTTGCCATCCGCTAAACGCAATCTGAGCGAATTTGCTTGGACATTGGCTCGCGCGTCAGCGGGCGGGATGCCCGTAGTGGGCAGATCGCGCATTACGGGTCTTGGCAGCGCTCCATGGCAGATCCTGCATGTTTCGGTCGAGCTCCTGCTTGAGCGAGAGGTATTGAAGCATATCGGACAAGGCCAGGACGCCGAGAAGCCGTCCCTGTTCAACCACGAGCAGACGACTGTGCCGACCGCCCTGCATCCTTGCAAGCGCCTCCAGTGCATCCAGATGCGGAGGGACAATGATCTCCGGCGAGCAGGGGCGCATGACATCAGCGACGCGGCGCCGGGTGGTGTCGGAGGGATCAAGATCGCGGACATCCTTCGCCATGATGCAGCCAATGAGTTCGCCGTCGCGCAGCACGGGAAAAGCCTTGAAGTAGTACTTGTAAAAGTAATCCTCGACCAATTCCGCAATGGAAATATCCGGGGCGACGCCGATCGGATTGCGTTGCATGAGCGTGGAAACGGGAAGCCCGCCGAAGGTGTGGCGAAGCGTCAACTCGTGCCGTGCCGCGCCGGCGGCGCCGTGCAGGAACAAGCCAATAAAGAACAGCCAGACGCCACTGATTGTGCTGCCGGTGATGAATTCCAGGATGCCGTACAGGATCATGGCAAGGCCGAAGAACTCGCCACTGCCGGCGGCAATGCGCGTGGCCCGTCCAAAATCGTTCATCCAGCCCCAAAGGCCAGCGCGCAGCACCCGTCCGCCGTCGAGCGGGAAGGCGGGAATGAGATTGAACAGTGCCAAGATCCAATTGAGGCCGCCAAGGTAGTCGAGCACGCCGAATGCGGCGGGGGACATGGTCTTCTCGCCTGCGGCGGCGACCAGGAGCAGGATGGTGCCAAGCACCATGCTGGCGATCGGCCCGCCGATCGCCATAAGGAATTCTGCCTTGGCGCTGCTCGGCTCCTTGTTCAGTTCGGCGACCCCGCCGAAGATGAACAGCGTAATGCCGGCAATCGGCATGTCGTAACGCCGCGCAATCAGCGCATGGCTCAGCTCATGCAGGATGATCGAGATGAACAGGCCGATCGTGCCTGCAGATCCCATCCACCAGTATGTGGCGGCGGACAAATTCGGAACTGTGCGAGGGAACTCGCCGAGCGCCAGCGTCCAGATCAACAGCGCTGCCAGGATGAGCCACGAGATGTCGATCCATATCGTGAACCCGGCGAGCGTGAGGATTTTGATCCGGTGCAGGAACATCGCTGCCTCGCGAGCAGTGGCGCTCATGGGAAAACATCGCATCGAGGGCGCTTGTTCCTAAGGCTGAACACGGCGCATCAGGCCGCTGCACGATGAATGTCGGCGAACGTGATGCCCAGAACTCCGGATCATAGCGGCTCAAGTGCGTCGCGAATTGCTCTCGCATTCCGCTCAAAATCTCTCGGGTCGCCTTTCGCCCTACCTGGAGCGGGATACAGCCAAATGTGCGCATGCGGCACTTCTTCGCCCATGATGCGGGAATGTATTTCCTCGCAGAACGCCTTCTGCATTGCGCGCGCAACCGTCCGTACGACTTCGAAATACGCGCCAACGTTCGGTACGTCCCAGACCCAGCGCTGGTGTTTCTTTGGGATGATGAGAGTGTGCCGGGGGATTGCGGGCGAATGTCGAGAAAGGCGAGATGTTCCTCGTCCTCATACACTTTCGCTGACGGCATCTCGCCGCTGACGATTTTGCAGAAAGGACAGTCGATCATTGCTGGGCTCTTTCCCGCGACTGGCGCAGATCGGACGAAATCGGAAAGCGTCGTAACATGTCGAGCACTTCGTCGTCGGAGACCTGGCCGAAATCCCGATAGTAGTAACCGATGGCGGCGAACGCGGTATGTTCCTCAAGACAGACGAAATCATCACATTCTGCGCGCATTTGCGGGACAATCTCGGTCGGTGCAACGGGAACCGCGAGAACGAGCCGGCTTGGATTTCGTTTTCGCGTCGCCTGCAAGGCGGCCCGCGTGGTGGCGCCGGTCGCAATGCCATCGTCGATAACGATTGCCGTCCGACCGGAAATCTCAAGACGTTGACGATCTCCCAAATAGCGCTGACGCCGCCTCTCTATCTCGGCAATCTCCTTGCGGCACTCGGCTTGGAAATCGGCTTCGCTGACGCCTGCGAGCCGAATGACATCATCATTGCGCACCACGATCGGTGCGCCACCATCTACGACGGCACCCATTGCCAACTCGTTTTGGAACGGGACGCCGACCTTGCGAACGATGATGAGATCGAGCGGCGCATGCAGCGCGGCTGCGACCTCAGCTGCCACGGGCACGCCACCCCGAGGGAGCGCCAGAATGGCCGGGTGCTGGTTCCCGTACGTGGCGAGGGGCGCCGCCAACTTTCGACCCGCTTCGATTCTATCTCTGAACGGCATGTCGCTGTCCTGCCTTCGAACCTGCTCCTGGAGCCATAGGCGTGAGGTAACGGGCGAACCATCGTGCTGCGTGGTCTGTCACTTGTTCGATGGCTCCCGGTTCCGAAAAGAGATGGCTGGCTCCCGGAACGATCTCGATTGCCTTGGGTTCTCGAAGCCGCGCAAATGCGTCTTGATTGAGCTCGATCACCCCGAAGTCATTGCCGCCGATCACGAAGAGGGTTGGAGCATTGACTTGATCGATTGCATCGCCGGCGAGATCGGGACGGCCGCCGCGCGAGACGATAGCGCCGATTCGGTTGCGGAGCCGGGCTGCTGCCATGAGCGCTGGCTGCTGCTCCCGTGCTCGAGCCGAACAGACCCACCGCAAACCGAGCCATGGTCCGGTCCTGATCCAGCCAGCGCACCGCATCAAGCAAACGGTCGGCCAGCAGCTCAATGTTGAATACATTCGCGCGGTTCGCTTCTTCATCGACGGTCAAGAGGTCCAACAGCAGGGTCGCTAGCGCATGATGATTGAGAGCGGCGGCAACTGCCGTATTGCGCGGGCTGAAGCGACTCGATCCGCTTCCATGGGCAAAGACGACTACGGCACGGCTGCCTTCGGGAATGTGTAATATACCGGCAAGCCCACTAGGTGGAATGGAAACGTCCCGGACCTCACCGCTCTGTCCCGGTCGAGCACGAGCAACCATTTTCGCTCTCACTTCTTATTCCCTTTGCTACCAACGGGCGCTGCCAGCTTTGGTTTCGCAGCTCCGGAAGGCCTTCGCGTCGGCTTCGACAAGCCGCCCGGCGACGGGGCGGGAACCGCTCCTGCGGTATCGCTCGCCCAGATTGGGCGGATGAAGGCCTCTAAGGTGCAGGCGATCAATGCAACTCGGCAAAGCGGGGGCTGCGCCGTTCCTGCAGCGTTGATGGGCGCCAGCAATGGAAGCGCGAGAGCAGAGCGAGAGCGAAATCCGCGAGCTGCGGCTGCGTGACAAAGTACATTTTCTGAGCCGGCGAAATGTGTATCCGGAAGGCGCAGCCACCATCACCACTCGCGAGACCCATATGTCATGGGTCTTTCTCGTCGGGGATAAAGCCTACAAGCTGAAGAAGCCGGTCCGCTTTCCATATCTTGACTTTTCGAGCGTGGCCAAACGTGAGGCCGCGTGCCGGGCTGAGCTGCGCCTCAATCGCCGCCTCGCCCAGGACGTATATCTCGACGTCCTGCCGCTGGTCTGGTCTCCCAAGGGGCTTGCCATCGGCGGCTCAGGGGAGGCGGTGGATTGGCTCGTCATGATGCGTCGCCTCGACGAGCGGAATATGCTGGATAACAGCATTGTTGAGGGGGATGTCAAAACTTGGGAGCTTGATCGGCTGGCCGCTGTCCTTGCCCAGTTCTATCGCCGCGCACAGCCTACCTTCATTTCGTCGGCCGTCCGACTAGCCGAATGGTACCGAAGCCTCGACTATAATCGGCGCGTGCTGCTTGACAGGCGGCTCGCGATGCCGGCGGGGCTGATACAGTGGATCGACCAGATGCAACGCCGTTTCCTCGATCGCCGATCAGACCTACTCGCCGATCGCATCCGTCGCCGAAAGATCATCGATGGTCACGGCGACCTGCGGCCCGAGCACATCTGGCTTGGCGATCCAGTTCGCATCATTGACTGCATCGAATTCAATCCGCGCCTGCGTGCGGTCGATCCATTTGACGAGATCGCTTTCCTTGACCTTGAATGCGAGCGCCTTGGGGCAGGATGGATCGGCGAGTACATTACACGACGGATACGGCAAGAACTCAAGGACAGTCCGGGCGACGAGCTAATGACGTTTTATCGGTGTCATCGTGCAACATTGCGCGCCCGTCTTGCGATCGCCCATCTCCTCGAGCCCGAGCCGCGCAGTCCCGAGAAGTGGCCGCGGGTCGCGCGCCAATATCTTCGCCTGGCGGCATCGGACGCAATCAAGCTGGTTGGATTGCTCAGAAGACCAGGAGGTCGGCGAGATCGCGGTTCTCGTGCAGCCGGCGTATCGTCTCGGCGAGCAGTGGGGCGACAGGGAGGACTTTGACCTTGGCGCGCGCAGCGGCATCGTCAATTCGAACGGGCACCGCATCGGTCACGACAAACTGCTCAATGGCAGGATTCGCAACGACCTCGGCGGACCCAGGCATGAATAGCCCATGTGTCACGAAAGCCAATACGCGACGGGCGCCTGCGCGCCGTGCCGCCTGCGCGGCACGCAGCAGCGTGGTTCCGGTACTGATCAGGTCGTCAATGATGAGCACCGTCGCATCGGCTGCATCGCCGACGAAGAGGTCGCCCGAAACCACGCCGGCGCTGCGGTGCTTGTCGACGTACCCCTTGCCGATCGGACGATGCAGCGTGGCTTCCAACGCTTCTCGCAAGAGTTGTGCGCGCTTCACGCCACCGGGATCCGGAGACACCACGCTGAAGCTTTCATCCAATAAGTGCGCGGCAAACTTAACGAATAGCGTTGTCGACGTCAGTGCGACGGTCCGGCAGCGGAAGGCATTTTCGAACGCAACCGGATTGTGCACCTCGAGGGCGACGACGGCGTCAGTACCAACAGCCTCGAAGAGACTGCCAATGTAGCGCGTCGTTACCGGGTCGTTGAGCTTGGTGCGGCGATCCTTTCGCGCATAGCAAAGATACGGCACGACCGCGGTGACGCGAGCGGCGCCGCAGTCTTTGAGAGCGCCGATGAAGAAGAGCAATCGGCAGAGCTTGTCGTTTACGCTTTGGTTTGGCCCGTTATGCAGGGTTTGTATCACGTATGCGTCTGTGCCACGTACCGAATCGAGGGGGCGCGCCTTGTGCTCGCCATCCTCGAACTCACGCTCCTCGTGTGCAGCAAGCGACCAACCCAACGCCTGAGCCGTGGCTTTGCCAAGATCGGCCGTCGCGTTCAGCGCGAACAGCCGCATCTCGGAATGACAGGCCAATTCCGCCATCTATAGCTCCGTTCGCGAGATGACCGGCCCCCGAGCGGGATGGGATCACTTCCGCGTCGGCGGGGCTGCAAGCGCGAGACCCCAGCTTCAAGGGGATCTCACCATTGAACAAATGAGGCCAATGCCGAGTTCCCGGTATGGGAGAGGTGCCATTCGGTCTCGCGAAGCTGCATATGCGTGCCTTTCAAAAATGAAAGGCGTAAATGCGCCCGTCGGCGCCCACATAGAGGCGGTCCTGCGTCGCGATCAGCGTCTGGAAGCGTCGGAGGCCGCTCAAGGCCTCGCTTACAAAAATCGGTTCGCCGGTATCGCCGCGGAATGCGTGCAGCCGATTGTCGCCTTCGGCGCCAACAATCCAAACAATCGGGTTGGAATGGCCGTCCGTGGTGGTCGCAACGGGGGAGCCGCGGCCGCGGAGCGCACCGCACCAAGCAGTGGCTATCGCCGGCGGGGAGCCTGCTGCGATCTTCAAGACCGTCAAATCGTGACCTCGGCCGGGTTGCGGGCAATGCGCTCCGGAGGCCTGGAAGGCAACAAAGACATCATCGCCGACGCGATAGGCGGCCGGCGAGGTGACGATCGACGACTGGGATACTGTTTCGACCGCCAGCTGGCCGCCGACGCCGCCGAGACTATTTCGATCGAGAAGATAAGCCTTGCCATCCTTCCCCAGCGCCAGGATCAGAGCGCGATCCCCGCCCGCTCCGGTTATGTTGAAAGTAAGCGGATTGCTGCCCCCGAGGTCCGCATCGGCGGCATCGAGTGTTTTCCAATCCGATGGCGCAAAATAGTCCCTCTTGTCGTCTCTGCGGCGCAGGTCGGGTCCAAAGTGAAACACGGCTTCACCGTCGCTCCAGGTCGGCGCGCCGAGCGTATTCCCAGTCGCAAAGTAGATGTCATGCTCGGAGACGCTCAGACCGCCCGGCGCCCAGATCCCGCCCCCTCGCCCACGCGTTGCGAAGCTGACATGCTTGCCGGGCTCGCGCAGGGAAAGTCCGACCACCCAGCCGTGATAGTTCCCGCAATCACCAAAATGGCCACTGAAGGCGACATAGACAGTGTCGTCGAGAAGCGTGAGCGCCGCGCGCTGGTTGTGGACGCTCGGGTCGAAATGTCGTCCTGCCTTTTGCAGAAGGTCGGCCACATCGATCGGCCAGCCGGGGAGAACGCTGCCATCCTTTGTCGAAAGCGCGAACACCTCGTGGCGCGGGCCGTTTCCTCGCTCCACGGCAGCATCGAAATAGATGGCTTGGGTTGCAGGGTCGATCACCGGCGTCCCGGTAATACCAAGCGGATCGATATTTCCGCACGGCAGCGACGAACGGCGCACTGGACGCCCGACCACGCGCCTCCACAATTCCTTACCGGTCGTCGCGTCGAGGGCCTGGACGACGTCGTCCTCGGTGGCCACGAATAGCATCCCGGCGTTCGCGCCAGGAGGACGCCAGTACAGCGGCTGAGCGTACATCGAGCCCGCGACACGGGCGTTGAACGTGCGATCCAGCTGAACCGATCTGGCTTTATCCCAGGATAGCGCGGGAACGACGTACTGGCCGCTTCGGCTGTTGTCGCCATGATAGGTCAGAACGGAGCCGTCTTGAGCAAGGGCGGATAGCGGCGATAGCGCAAGTGCAAATAGTCCCACCCTCCAGGCAGGACGGGCTGTCCTCGAAAAAGCGCGTCGGATGTTCATGTCCGCCTAACAGCCCCGCGCTGCTCCGGTTCCATCATCGTGGGGCAGATGAGCTGAGGCGTTTCGCTCTCGCGCTCATCGAGCGTCGGTTTCACTCGCTCTTCGCGAGGACGTCGACGACCTCGTACAAATGAGGATCGATGTCGTCGGTGAGACTTCCGAATTGACTCCAGGCTTTGCGAAATTCAGGTGATTGGTGCGCGGCCTGTAGGAGATCACGGCTTTCCCATTGAATGTAATTCACGATACGACGCCCATCGAGGCTGCGATGCAGGCTGACGGAAATGAACCCCGGCTGACGCTGCATGAAGCGAGCTCGCTCCCTCATGAGCGATAGGGCTTCGGCCTGCTTCTCCGGTTCGGCTTCGATGATGGTAATTTGCGTGACCGGCTGCTGGCCGATCTGGATCTGTGGCATGGCGATCTCCTTTCACGGTATTATCGATCGATCTCCCCAAACACGATGTCCAGCGACCCGATGATCGCCGAGACGTCGGCGAGCAAGTGGCCGCGGCAGAGTAGGTCCATCGCCTGCAGATGCGCGAACGATGGAGCGCGGATCTTGCACCTGTAGGGTTGGTTGGTCCCATCGGAAACCAGATACACGCCGAACTCGCCCTTGGGGGCTTCCACTGCCGCATAGATCTCCCCGGCAGGCACGTGAAAGCCTTCTGTGTAAAGCTTGAAATGATGGATCAGGGCTTCCATCGAGCGCTTCATCTCGCCGCGGCGCGGAGGAAAGATCTTGTTGTCCTGCACTGCGACCGGACCTTGCCCGTCAGGAGCCCGGAGTTTGGCGATGCACTGTCTCATGATGCGCACCGACTGGCGCATTTCTTCCATGCGGACCAGATAGCGGTCATAGCAGTCACCGTTCTTGCCAATCGGAATGTCGAAATCCATCTCCGGATAGCATTCATAGGGCTGCGCCTTGCGAAGGTCCCAGGCGGCGCCGGAGCCACGCACCATGACGCCCGAGAATCCCCACTCCCAGGCTTGCTTCAACGTCACCCTGCCGATGTCGACGTTGCGCTGCTTGAAGATGCGAAGTCCCGTCAGCAACCGATCCAGATCGTCCACCACGCGCAGGAACGGATCGCAAAAGGCTTCGATGTCATCGATCAGCTTCGGTGGCAGGTCCTGATGCACGCCACCGACACGGAAGTAATTGGCGTGCATGCGCGCACCGGATGCGCGTTCGTAGAATACCATCAGCTTCTCACGCTCTTCGAACCCCCACAGCGGTGGGGTGAGCGCCCCGACGTCCATCGCCTGGGTCGTGATGTTGAGCAGATGCGAGAGCAGCCGTCCGATTTCACAGAACAGCACGCGAATCAGTTGGCCGCGGCGCGGCACTTCCAGGCCAAGTAGCCGCTCCGCTGCGAGGCAGAACGCATGCTCCTGGTTCATCGGCGCGACATAGTCGAGCCGGTCGAAATACCCGATCGATTGCTGATAGGTCTTGTTTTCGATCAGTTTTTCGGTTCCGCGATGGAGCAGGCCGATGTGAGGATCGACGCGACGAACCACCTCGCCATCAAGCTCCAGCACCAGGCGCAGCACGCCGTGGGCCGCAGGATGCTGCGGCCCAAAATTGATGGTGAAATTGCGGAGGCCTTCTTCCTCCATGGCGAACTCACGGCTGCGGCAGCGGGTCCGCGCCCGGCGTAGCAGCAACGCGGCCCAAGCCTTGGTCGTTCCTAAAGCTTCCGCAGCCTCCTCGGGCCCCGTTGCGAGGAACTACACGGCCGCATCGCGTCCCGGCCCGAACCTAGGAACACGTGCGTTTGCATTCCGTTGAGCAGGGTGCAGGGCAGAAGGGTTGAGCACGATAGGCTGCGACATGGTTTCTGTGCGACGGAGGCGCGGCGACCCGGAGGCGGAGGTTTCGGAGGAGATCGTCGAAAAAGGCGACATCTATTTTGCCTACCGACCCCGGATCGAGGAAGATAAGGTCGAAGACCTCGGCGACATCCAGCGCTTCTACATGGTGATGAAGCCGGAACGACAGGCCCGGCTTCGTGTGGCGGTGCTCGGGCGCAAGCGGCTGCCCGAGGCGCGTGATCATGAACGCATCTGGGGGTTCATCGAAGCGATCAAGTCCGGTCCCGCCGTCGAGAACGAATTCCGTGAGCATCATTATGCGACCAGGACGCGCGGTGAACGCACGCTGCCGCCGGTCCGGCCCGCCGGCGAAGGCGTCTATGCGCTAATCAAGCGCGGTCGCAATCTCCATTTGAGCTATGAACTCGAACTGCCACGGCGGCCCGGCGAAGTCCAGGAGGAGCTGAATATCGAGCGCCAGGCGGCGTACATTCTGTCTATCAAGAACCCCGAGGCCGGGTCTCCGCCCGGCGCGGGACTGTCAGAGCGGGAAGAGGCGCATTACCCCAAACCGGTCGAGCGGCAATTCCGCGGCCGGCGCTTCGCATCGGAAGACCCGCATCTGCTCGACTATGAAGGCGCCGAATTCATCCTGATCGGCGCGCGCGTCGATCCCGAGCGCGCCTATGGGGTCGATATCGAGACCGAACACGAGACGGCCCGCAATGCCGACATTTTCCGCCAGCTCAAGATGTCGCCGCGCGAGCATCCCATCGGTCCGCTGATCAAGGGCGAATGGCAATAAAGGCAGTGCGTGAAAGGCAGTGCATGGTCGGCTTTCCAGGCACTTGAACCAAGGAGACCGCATATGAACCGGACGATCGAACTCTTGGCGCAAGGCCAGAGCTGCTGGATGGATGATCTCACCCGGCGAATGATCAATAGCGGCGATCTGGCACGGCGGGTTGGCGAGGAAGGCTTGCGTGGTATCACGTCGAATCCGGCCATCTTCGAGAAGGCGGTCGCGGAAGGCGCGGATTACGACGATGACATCGTTCGCGCAGCCGCGGCGGGCCGATCCCCAGCCGGCATCTACGAAGAACTCATTACCAGCGACGTACGCAACGCCTGTGATATCCTGCGCCCGGTGTATGAGGAGACCGCGGGCGTCGACGGCTTCGTAAGCCTCGAAGTATCGCCCCACCTCGCGCACGATACAGAGGCCTCGATCGAGGAGGCGCGGAGGCTGTGGACACTGGTCGACCGGCCCAACCTGTTCATCAAGATTCCCGGCACTCCGGCAGGGGTTCCGGCCGTCGAACAGCTGCTGTTCGAAGGCATCAACGTCAACATCACGCTGCTGTTCTCGATCGCGCGCTACGAGGCGGTGGCCGAGGCCTACCTGCGAGCGCTTGAACGGCGGCTGGACGCAGGCCAGCCGATCGAACGCATCGCTTCGGTCGCAAGTTTTTTCCTCAGTCGCATCGATGTGCTCGTCGATCGACTGCTGCGGCAGCGCATCGTGCCCGACCGCCTGCCTCCCGATCCTGATCCACGCAGCCTTCTGGGCAAGGTCGCGATCGCGAACGCCAAGCTCGCCTATCAGGCATTTAGCCATATCCGGGCGAGTAACCGCTGGATGGCGCTCGCCGAGAAAGGCGCGCGGGTACAGCGGATGCTATGGGCGAGCACCAGCACCAAGAACCCGGACTATCCGGATCTCATGTATGTCGAGCCGTTGATCGGTCCAATGACCATCAACACGATGACGCGCAAGACCATCGCGGGGTTCCGCGAGCACGGCACTGTGCAGGCCACGGTCACGCACGATGTGCAGCGCGCGCGGCGCGTCATGGAAGATCTGGGCCGGCTTGGGGTGTCGTTCGATCTGGTCACGGCCCAGCTCGAGAACGACGCGGTCCAGAAGTTCATCGATCCGTTCGAACTCGCTGCTCAAGCTGTTCGCCACCAAGGGTGAGCGCGCTGTGGCCTTCCGTGATGCGGACGATCTGCGCGCAGAGGCCCGCCGGCTGCGGCGACTGGTGATCCGCATGACGACGGAAGCGGGCTCGGGTCATCCCACCTCTTGCATGTCGTGCGCCGATATCGTGGCAGCGCTGTTCTTCCGCGAGATGCGCTGGGATCCGCTCGATGCGGCCGCGCGCAATGTCGATACGTTCGTTCTGTCGAAGGGCCATGCGGCGCCAATCCTGTGGGCGGCCTTGCACGAAGCCGGCGCCATCAGCGAGGATCCGCTGTCACTGCGGCGGATCGATAGCACGCTGGAAGGCCATCCGACTCCGCTCAATCCATGGGTCAGGGTCGCGACCGGATCGCTCGGACAGGGGCTTGCGGCGGCCAATGGGCTCGCAGCGGCGAACCGCCTGGACCGCATCGATGCCCGCGTGTTCTGCCTGCTTGGCGACGGCGAATGCTCGGAAGGCTCCGTGTGGGAGGCCGCGCAGTTTGCTTCGCTCAATGGTCTTGCGAACGTGACTGCGATCGTTGACATCAATGGTCTCGGCCAGAGCGAGGCGGCGCCCTATCACCACGATACCGCGGTGTTCGCGCGTCGGTTCGCGAGCTTCGGCTGGCGCACCATCGAGATCGATGGTCACGATATGACAGCGATCCTTGCGGCATTTCGGACCGCGCATGACGGTGGCCCGACCGCCATCCTCGCGCGTACCATCAAGGGCAAAGGGGTCTCGTTCCTGGAAGGAGCGGACGGATGGCACGGCAAACCGCTCGACCGCAAGCAGATGGCGCAGGCACTCGACGAACTGGGCGATGAGACGCAGGCGCCGCCCGTCGTCGAGCCACGTCGCGTCGGCCAGATGGCGCGCCCGCAGCGCGTGGCCGCGACACACGCCCCTCCCGCCTATCGGCTGGGCGATAAGGTCGCCACCCGCGAGGCGTTCGGGCACGCGCTGGAGAAGCTCGCTGGCGAGGAGCCCGCGCTGGTAGCGCTTGACGGCGACGTGAAGAACTCCACCGGAACAGAGCCGTTCGCGGCCCGATACCCGGAACGGTTCTTCGAGAGTTTCATCGCCGAGCAGAACATGGTCGGCGTCGCCCTCGGACTCGCGGCGGCGGGCAAGATCCCATGTGCAGCGACGTTCGCCTGCTTCCTCACGCGTGCTTATGATTTCATCCGCATGGCGCAGTATTCGCGGCCCGCCCATCTCGTCCTGTGCGGCAGCCATTGCGGCGTGTCGATCGGCGAGGACGGCCCGTCACAGATGGGCCTTGAGGATCTCGCCATGTTCCGCGCCCTGATCGAAAGTACGGTCTTGTATCCGGCAGATGCGGTGAGCGCCGAGCAGCTGACCGCGATGGCGGCGCGTACCAATGGCATCGTCTACATCCGGACGACACGGCCCAAGACGCCGGTGATCTACTCCAATGCGGAGGAGTTTCCGATCGGCGGCAGCAAGGTGCTGCGCTCGTCGCTGCAAGATCGGCTCACTGTCGTTGCGGCTGGTATTACGGTGCATGAGGCGTTGGCCGCTTCCGACATGCTCGATGCACGTGGGATTTCGATCCGTGTGATTGATGCCTACTCGGTGAAGCCTATCGATGTCGTCACGCTATCGGCAGCCGCTCGCGATACCGGGGGGCTGATTGTCGTCGAGGACCACGCGATCGATGGCGGGCTGGGCGATGCCGTGTCGACCGCGGTCGGCTCGACGGCGCCGGTGCATCGGCTGGGGGTTGCGCGACTGCCGCGCTCCGGCACGAAAGACGAATTGCTCGACAGGTACGGCATCTCGCGCCGGTCGATTGAAGAGAAGGTCCTGCAGTTGGCTGCCTGAAACAAAAATAGACCCCGCCATCCAATGATTGGAATGACGGGGCTCGAGCTTTCACTTTTTAAAGGATTCCACCTTTCAAAAGTTACTTGCTCTGACTGGATAACTGCCACACGGCGCAGTCGTTCCCGGAAATTTTCGTCCGCGGCCTGTGTTAATGCAGCTCAGTTCCCCGGCATCCAAATAAGAAGTTCCCGGAGCACCGTGCTGAACCTGCCCCTTGAATCACGCCCCGCTCCAGGTCGGTGCTGGAGCGAAAAGAGGGAGTGGGCGACGGCCAAGCGTCCGTTACTTCAACGGCCTATCTGGCCGCCGTTTCCGGCGATGCGCGGATACTCTAAAATCAGGTGCCTACCATCGGTGAGAGGCTCAGGCGGTGGCGGAACTCTGGTTGTGCTGCTGGCTCGGCCGCGCGATTCCATGCAGCGCCTTGGCAGTCCCTGCCGACTGGCGCACCAAATCGCTAAGCGACACGATCCCGACCAGGCGCTTGTTCCGGTCTACCACGGGCAATCGTCGTACCTGGATCTCACTCATGTTCGTACAGACGTGAGATATGTCCTCGTCTTCGAAGCAGTATTTCACCTCTTGGGTCATCGCGTCACGGACCTTGCTGTTCGGCCCTTTGCCGTCCGCGATGCAGCGCACCGCAATGTCGCGGTCTGTGATCATGCCCACGAGGCGGTCACCTTCACCCACGGGCAATACGCCACAATCGCACTCTTTCATCAGCTTTGCTGCATTCTGTATCGTGTCGTTAGGATTTACGACTTTCGCGTCGCGCGTCATCACATCGCTGATCTTCTTCATGATCAACTCCTATGCCAGTCTGCCCCGACAGATTTCGATGATGCGGGGGCTTCTTCGATTGATATGTCAACACAACGGAGGCGACGATCGCGCGTTCCAAAAACGATACTGGTTCTGATCCGTGCAGAGACGAGAGCGTCACGGCCTGTTTCAGCCTGGCCCCACCGCCATGCCCTTCTCGGCGAGTTCCTTCTTCGCATGCTCGTTCTTGCCGAGGTGTGTCAGGCACATCCCGCGCAGCACGTTCGGAGCCTTGGTGAACTGGACGTTGTCATAACCCACGATCTCAACGCGGTTGCCCCACGGATCGCGAAAATCGAGGAAGGGTCCATCGATCACGGCGACACCGGCGGCATCCAGTGCCTTGCGCGCCGCTTCCTTGTCGTCGACCACGAGCCCGAAATGGCGGCCGTCGTCCGCTGCTTGCCGGCGGCCTTTCTGCAGCGCTATGAACTGGTCGCCCAGATCGATGAAGGCCATGGTGTCGGTCTTGCCACGTAGCTCGAAGCTGAACAGACGGCCGTAGAATGCCAGTGCTTCTTCGATCTCTCCGACTTCCAAAGCTATGTGGTTGAAGCCAATGGCGCGCGGCCTTGCGAACTCAGTCATTGGATTCTCCTCTTTTGCCTACCTATCGATCAGGTGGGTAGACTCAGCCCAGGCCGCAATCGGGTACGAGGGCCCAGCCACGAACTCCACAAGGTCCGATGCGGATCTCGAGTGATCACAACGTTCGGCCGAATCCATGCCACAGCGCGTTGCTCCTCATTACGTTGCCTTGGGAACAGCGCTGACACGGCTGCATTTTAGTCAGGGAAGAGATGGATTCCTTGCGATGGCGGCGCCCGGCTGACTGACATTCTGTTAGCCATCGGGCCTCATCCCACCAATCTCCATCTCCCGTCCCCCGCCCTTTTCAGCACGGGATCGTTCACCCGCACGTGCTCGGCGAGGAAATCGATGAACGCGCGGACGCGCGCCGGAAGCGGCGCGGTGTGGCCGACATAGACGGCGTGGATGTCTTCGCGGTCGCCGGGATTGTAGCTTTGCAGCACCGGCGCGAGGCGGCCCGATTCGATGTCGGGGCCGATGTGGAAGAGGGCGAGGCGCGCGAGCCCGACGCCGCCGAGCGCAAGGCGGCGCGCGGCTTCGCCGTCGCTGGCGCGCGCGACGGGCGGCGGCACCGCTTCCTCGGTGTGGTCGCCGCGCTTGAATGGCCAGCCGCGGTACTGCGCGGAAAGGTCCAGCCGATGCCGCGGTGATCGGCGAGATCGGCCGGCGTCTTCGGCGTGCCGCAGCGTGCGAGATAGTCCGGCGCGCCGACCACGACCATGCGGCTGGTGCCGAGTTTCCGTGCGACGAGACGCGACGCACGCAATGGACCGACACGGATCGCGACGTCGGCGCGTTCCTGCATCAGGTCGATCAGCGTGTCCGTGAGCACGAGATCGAGCGTGACGTCGGGATGCGCTTCCAGGAAGCGCGGGATCAGCGGCATCACATGCAGCATGCCGAACGGAATGTTGCTGTTTACCGTGAGGCGACCGCGCGGGGCCGCACCGGAGGCCGCCTCGCGTTCGGCTTCCTCCATCTCTGCGAGGATCCGCACGGCCCGCTGGTAGAACGCCTGGCCTTCTTCGGTCAGGGTCAGCTTGCGCGTGGTGCGGTTGACCAGGCGCGAGCCGAGCCGTGCCTCGAGCCGCGAGATCAACTTGCTCACGCCCGACGGCGTCAGGCGCAGTTTTTGCGCGGCCTGGGTGAAGCCGCCTAAGTCGACGACGCGGACGAAAACCTCCATCTCAGCGGAGCGGTTGGTGTCGAAGCGGGCCATGTTGAATTCACGTCACAAATGATTGGATTGCGGACATTCTAATGGTTTTGCTGCGGTGCGGCTATCTGCGTGGCTCGTCTCATCCATCGGAGCCACGCATGCCTCCCGCCGTCCTTGCGCTCACCGCTGGTGCCTTCGGCATCGGCACCACCGAATTCATCATCATGGGCCTGTTGCTCCAGGTCGCCGCCGAGATGCATGTCTCGGTGCCGGTCGCGGGCCTGCTGATCTCCGGCTATGCGCTCGGCGTGTTCGTCGGCGCGCCGGTGCTGACGCTCGCCACACGGCGCATGCCGCGGAAGTCCGTGCTGCTGGCGCTGATGGCGATCTTCACACTGGGCAATGCCGCTTGCGCACTGGCGCCGAACTACGAGCTGCTGATGGCCGCGCGCGTGCTGACATCGCTCGCCCACGGTACCTTCTTCGGCGTGGGGTCGGTGGTGGCGACGAGCCTCGTCGCCGAGGACAAGCGGGCCTCGGCGATTGCCACCATGTTCATCGGCCTCACGGTCGCGACACTGCTGGGTGTGCCCTTCGGCGCCTGGTTCGGCCTGATGCTCGGCTGGCGCGCGGCATTCTGGGCCGTGACGGTCATCGGCGTGATCGCCTTTGCTGTGGTCGCCGCGCTCGTGCCCGGCCATGTCGGGAACGGCGACAAGCCGGTCTCGCTTGCCGAGGAAATATCGGTGCTCGGCCGCCCGCAGGTGCTGCTCGGCCTTGCCATGACCGTGTTCGGCTTTGCCGGCCTGTTCGTCGTCTTCACCTATATCCAGCCGATCCTGACGCGCTTCACCGGCTTTTCGGAGACCGCGGTCTCGCCGATCCTGCTGGTATTCGGCGTCGGGCTCGCGATCGGCAACGTCGCCGGCGGCAAGCTCGCCGACCGTGGCCTCGCCGGCGCGCTGACCGGAACGCTCGCCGCGTTCGCCATGGTGCTTCTTGGTCTTGCCGCCGTACTGTCGGTCAAGATCCCGGCGGTCGTGCTGATCCTGCTGCTGGGCATCGCCGCCTTTGCGACCGTCGCCCCGCTCCAGCTTCGCGTGCTGGAAGCGGCTGGCCCCAATGGCCGCACGCTCGCCTCCAGCCTCAACATCGCCGCGTTCAATCTTGGCAACGCCCTCGGTGCCTGGGCCGGCGGTGTCACCATCGATCGCGGGCTCGGCCTTTCGGCGCTCCCTCTGGTCGCAGCCGGCATCACCGCCGTCGGTCTCGTGCTGGCGCTGTGGAGCCTCCGGCTGGACCGCGCGCAAGCCGCCGTTGCGGCTTGTCCGGCGGAATAGCGCAGCGGCGCGTTCGTGGACGATTCGCCGCGCCGCGCCATCGCGCCATGCAGAAAACGCACCTGTACACGTCCCTTCGCCATCCGTAACGTCTGCGGCGCAATTTCAGGAGATGCGACGTGGCGAAGACGACGACCAGGAAAAAAGCTGCTTCGAAGAAACCGGCAAAGACCGCCAGCAAGAAAAGCACAAGCCGCAAGGGCGTCGTTGCGAAGAAGGCAAAGAAAGCCACGCGGCTCAAGCCAGCCTCATCGCGCCGTCCCAAGGGGCCGGCCTGGCAATGGTCGGCGGTCGAGACTGCGGCTGCCATCCGCTCCGGTGCAATCTCCGCCGTCGAGACCGTCGAAGCGCATCTCGAACGGATGCACGCCATCAATCCGAGGCTGAACGCCGTCGTCGTCGATCTCTCGGAAGAGGCGTTGAAGGCTGCGCATGCAGCCGACAGGCAGCGCGCGAAGGGCGGCGAGCTCGGCCTCCTGCATGGCGTGCCCATAACCATCAAGGAGAATGTCGACTACGAAGGCCGGCCAAATTTCAACGGCGTTCCCGCCAACGAGGACCTCATCGCGCCGTCGGATTCCCCCGTGGTGCGCAACTTGAAAAAGGCCGGTGCGATCGTCATCGGACTCACCAATACGCCGGAATTCTCCTTCCGCGGCTTCACCGACAATCCTCTGCACGGGCTGACACTGAACCCCTGGGATCCGAACATCACCTGCGGTGGCTCTTCCGGCGGCGCAGGCTCGGCGGTCGCCGTCGGCATCGGCACCATCGCCCATGGCAACGATATCGGCGGCTCGTTGCGTTGGCCCGCGCACTGCAATGGCATTGCCACCATCAAGCCGACGCAGGGACGCATCCCCGCTTTTAACGGAAGCGCCACCGCCGAGCGGCCGATGCTGGCCCATCTGATGTCGGCGCAGGGGCCGCTCGCCCGTCACGTCGCCGACGTTCGCCTCGCACTGGAGGTGATGAGCCAACGCGATCCGCGCGATCCCTGGTGGGTGCCGGCGCCGCTGGCCGGACCGAAGCCGAAGGGGCCGATCAAGGTCGCGCTGGCAAAGATCCCCGATGACATGGACGTCGATCCGCAGGTCACCGCGGCGCTGCGCCAAGCCGCGGATCATCTCGAGCGTTCCGGCTATCGCGTCAGCGAGGTCGAGGTGCCCGACATCAACGGCGTCTGGCAGACCTGGTGCGACATCATCACCAACGAGACCGTGGTGATGCAGGAAGCCAGCATGCTGAAGGTCACCTCCGAGGATTTTCACAAGGCCTGGGGCGGCATGAAGACGAAGGCAAATGTGCTCGATCTCAAAGCCTGGATGCAGGCGACGGCCGCGCGCAACGGCCACATCCGCGCCTGGCAATTGTTCTTCGAGGAGTATCCGGTCGTGCTGGCGCCGACCACGGTGAAGCCGACGCCGGGCCCGCGCGAGGACACGGTCAGTCCCGAGCGCGTGCGCGAGATCTTCTGGGGCGAGATCCGCTTCATTTCCGCGATCAACGTGCTGGGCCTGCCCGGCGCGGTGGTGCCGGTGGCCCTCCATGATGGCAAGCCGATCGGCGTGCAGCTCATTGCCGGGCGATATCGCGAGGATCTTGCGCTCGATGCCGCGGCCGCGATCGAGAAACGCGCCGGCGTGCTCGCCCACAGGCTGTGGGAGCAGATGGCTTAGGTGTAGCCTGGCTATCGCCGCGTTGACTTGCCTTCTCCCCAAAGGGGGAGAAGGCAAAAGTAACGCCGCTGTCGCAGCAAACCTCGTCAATTCGTTAATCCGGTTTAACCCGAATTCTGGCCACCTCGCCAACAAGCGTTAGGGTTACTTCCTCGATCTCTAGGCGAATTATTGTCCGCTTTACCACCCGCCTCTAACAGGAGGACGGCGGACAACGCACATGCCGTGAGGCCGATAAGTGCGGCCCGCCCCACGCGGAGGTGGCACGATGCGCAACGAGACGATCGCTATTCACGCCGGCTACGAACCGGAAGCCTCCACGCACGCCGTCGCCGTGCCGATCTACCAGACCGCGGCCTACGCCTTCGACAGCGCCGATCATGGCGCGGCGCTCTTCAATCTCGAGGCCGAGGGCTTTCGTTACAGCCGCATCGCCAATCCGACCAGCGCGGTGTTGGAGAAGCGCATTGCGCAGCTCGAAGGCGGCGTCGGCGCGCTCGCGGTTGCGACCGGCCAGGCGGCGCTGCATTTCGCCTTTGTCAATGTCGCCGATCACGGCGGCAACATCGTTTCCGTGCCGCAGCTCTACGGCACCACGCACACGCTGCTCTCGCACATCCTGCCGCGGCAGGGCATCACCGGCCGCTTCGCCGAGAGCGACAAGCTGGATGCGATCGAGAAGCTGATCGACGAGAATACCCGCGCCGTGTTCGCCGAGACCATCGGCAATCCCGCCGGCAATGTCTGCGACATCGAGGCGCTGGCGAAAATCGCGCACGCCCATGGCGTGCCGCTGATCGTCGACAACACGGTCGCGACCCCCATTCTGCTCAAGCCGTTCGACTACGGCGCCGACATCGCCGTGCACTCGCTGACCAAGTTCCTGGGCGGCCACGGCACCACGCTCGGCGGCGCCATCGTCGATTCCGGAAACTTCCCGTGGGCGAAATACGCCGACCGCTTTCCGGCTTACAACAAGCCGGACGCGTCCTATCATGGCCTCGTCTATGCCGAGCGCTTCGGCAGGACCGCCTATATCGAGCGCGCGCGCAGCGTCTATCAGCGCACCATGGGCTCGGTGCTCTCGCCGTTCAACGCCTTCCTGCTGCTCCAGGGCATCGAGACCGTGGCGCTGCGCATGGAGCGTCACGTCGAGAACGCCCGCAAGGTCGCCGAATTCCTGCGTAATGATCCGCGCGTGGCCTGGGTCAATTACACGGGCTTCCCGGACAGCCCCTATTATCCGCTGGTGCAGAAATATCTGAACGGGAATGCCTCCTCGCTGTTCACCTTCGGCATCAAGGGCGGCATGGAAGCCGGCAAGACCTTCTACGATGCGCTGAAGCTGATCACGCGCCTCGTCAATATCGGCGATGCCAAGTCGCTCGCCTGCCATCCGGCCTCGACCACGCACCGGCAGATGTCGGCAGAGCAGCAGCGCACCGCCGGCGTGCTGCCGGAAACGATCCGCCTGTCGATCGGCATCGAGCATTCCGCCGATATCATCGAGGACATCGACCAGGCGCTGGAAAAGGCCTGTCCGTCGTCGCGTCTCCAGGCCGCGGAGTAGGCGGGCGGCGTCGATGACGATCTTGATCGACAGGGATCAACTCATGTCGAGCCCGGCACTGGTGCCGGCCGGGGGTGATCTCGCGCTTGATCGGAGCGGCGCCGAGCTGACCATCGGGCTGATCAACAACATGCCGGACCCGGCGCTGAAGGCGACCGAGCGACAGTTCATGAAGCTGCTCCAGGCCGCCGCGGGCCCGCGCCGCATCCGCTTCCACTGCTTTTCGCTGCCTTCCGTGAAGCGCTCGCCGGAAGCCAAATGGCATGTCGAGAGCGAATATTCCGATCTTACGGATCTCAAGCGCCAGAGATTCGAACGGGCTGATCGTGACCGGCGCCGAGCCGGTCGCGCCCGAGCTCGACCAGGAGCCGTACTGGCGCGACCTGACCGACCTCGTCGACTGGGCCAAGGTCAACACGCGCTCGAACGATCTGGTCGTGCCTCGCCGCGCATGCGGCGGTGCTGCATCTCGACCGTATCGAACGCCGGCGGCTGCCGGCCAAATGTCACGGCATCTTCGACTGCGAAACTGTGACGCATGATCCCCTGACGCGCGGTGCGCCTACGCCGCTCAAGGTCTCGCATTCGCGCCTGAACGAAATCGCCGAGGGCGACCTCGTTCAGGCCGGATACCAGGTGCTGACACGTTCGGAGGAGGCTGGCGTCGATGTCTTCGTCCGCCAATATGCCAGCCGCTTCGTGTTCTTCCAGGGCCACCCGGAATATGATGCCCTATCGCTCCAGCGCGAATATCTGCGCGACATCGGCCGCTATCTCGCGCGTGAGCGCGAGACTATCCGAACCTGCCCGTGAGTTATTTTGACGCAGCGACGGAAGAGAAGCTTGCTCGCTTCGAGAAGCAGGCGCGGCACCAGCGCCATCCGGCGCTCACCAACGAATTGCCTGCGCTGAATTTGCGCGCCGATATCGCCGCCGGCCGCGCGGCGGCGGCATTGTTCCGGAACTGGCTGCAATATCTCGGCGCGGATGCCGACGCGCCGGTCTCGGCGCGCTAGCCAAAATATATTGGTTTCGCGTTAGCATTACTTGAGCGTTAGGCTTGCCTCAACCAGCGCACGAATGTTTCAGTAGAGAAATACGAAATCGCAGGGAACGCAGCGTGTGGTCGGAACTCCAGGGACGCGTGAGCAATCGGCTGGCCCGGCATTTCCGCGCCGCGCCGCACCGGTTGCCTGCGCGCGCGCCGATGGTGAGCTTCACCTTCGACGATGCCCCCGATAGCGCCGCAGGCGAAGGTGCCGAGCTCCTGGAGCAGCATGACGGCCGCGGCACGTTCTACCTCTCCGGCAGCCTGATCGATCAGCCGTCGGACCATTGGCATGGGCTGTCGAATGACGCGATCGTGCGGCTTCACCGGACCGGTCACGAGATTGCCTGCCACACGTTCTCACATCAGTGCGCGGTCGATCTCGACGCGGCCGCCATGGCCCGCGAGATCGAGCGAAACCGCAACTATTTCCGCAGCATCAATTCCTCGATCGTGCTGCAGAACTTCGCCTATCCGTATGGCCTCGCCTCGGTCTGGCGCAAGCCGCAGCTTACAAGGGCCTATCGCTCGGCGCGCGGCATCCTTCCCGGCGTTAACAGCGACGTCATCGACCTCCAGTTCCTGCGCGCGTCGCCTTTGATCGATTGCGAGATCGATCTGGCTGGCATCGATCGCTATTTCGATGAGGCGATCGAAAGCGGCGGCTGGCTGATCTTCTACGGCCACGACGTCGCCAACGCGCCGAGCCCCTTTGGCTGCACGCCGCAATTGATGCGCCATGCGCTGAAGGCGGCCCGGAAACGCAACATGCCGATCGTAACGGTCGCGGAAGCTTTGCGACGGATCGGGGTGTAGCTGCCCTCTTCCTTCTCCCCTTGCGGGAGAAGGTGGCGCGAAGCGTCGGATGAGGGGTTGTCTCAGCATAGTAGGCTCTATCGAGTTCGCGGATAGAACCCCTCACCCGCCGAGCCTCGCTCGGCACCCTCTCCCGCAAGGGGAGAGGGAAGACTGCCTTTGCCCCGCAAACGGCCTTGCCACGCCCGCGCGGTCATGCGACTGGCCTTGTAACGAATCTCACGGCCTTGTTCCCGACACGCCCATGTCCTCCCCTTCCACCGCTCCACTGCCAGCGCCGGCCAACGGCCGCGATGCGTTGTCGGTGCTGCATTCGGTGTTCGGACTGCCGGGGTTCCGCGGCGCGCAGGGCGAGATCATCCGGCACGTGACGGATGGCGGCAATTGTCTGGTGCTGATGCCGACGGGCGGCGGCAAGTCGCTCTGCTATCAGCTCCCCTCACTGCTGCGCGAGGGCTGCGGCATCGTGGTCTCGCCGCTGATCGCGCTGATGCGCGACCAGGTCGCCGGCCTGATCGAAGCCGGTGTCAACGCGGCCGCGCTGAACTCGTCGCTGAATCCGCAGGAGGCCTCGGAGGTGGAGCGCCGCCTGATCGCAGGCGATCTCGACCTGCTCTATGTTGCGCCGGAACGGCTGGTGACGCCGCGCTGCCTGTCGATGCTGGCGCAGGCGAAGGTGGCGCTGTTCGCGATCGACGAAGCCCATTGCGTCTCGCAATGGGGCCACGATTTCCGGCCCGAATATGTTGGTCTGTCCATCATCGCCGAGCGCTTTCCCGACGTCCCGCGCATCGCGCTGACCGCGACCGCCGACGATCTGACGCGCAAGGAGATCGTCGAGCGGCTTGAGTTGACGGGCGCCCCGCAATTCGTCTCCAGCTTCGACCGGCCCAACATCCGCTACGAGATCGTCGACAAGCGCAATGCGGTGTCGCAGCTGAAGGAATTCATCCGCGAGCGCCACATGGGCGATGCCGGCGTGGTCTATTGCCTGTCCCGCAACCGCGTCGAGGAGGTCGCCGCCGCGCTTCAAGACGCCGGCATTGCTGCGCTGCCCTATCATGCCGGCCTCGATAGCAGCGTGCGTTCGCGGAACCAGGACCGCTTCCTCAACGAGGACGGCATCGTCATCGTCGCGACCATCGCGTTCGGCATGGGCATCGACAAGCCCGACGTGCGCTTCGTCGCCCATCTCGATCTGCCGAAGAGCATCGAGGCCTATTATCAGGAGACGGGACGCGCCGGCCGCGACGGCAAGCCGTCGGCCGCCTGGATGGCCTATGGCCTCTCGGACATCGTGCAGCAGCGCCGCATGATCGACGAATCCAACGCGTCCGACGATTTCAAGCGGGTCTCGATCGGCAAGCTCAACGCGCTGGTCGGCCTCGCCGAAACGCCGCATTGCCGGCGCGGTCGGCTGCTCGCCTATTTCGGCGAGATCGTGATGGGCGAGAGTTGCGGCAATTGCGACAACTGCCTGACGCCGCCAAAGATGCGCGACGGCAAGGTGCTGGCGCAGAAGCTGCTGTCCTGCGTCTACCGCACCGGCCAGCGCTTCGGCGCGATGCACCTGATCGACGTGCTGGTCGGACGCCTGACCGAGAAGGTGACGCAGTTCGGCCACGACAAACTTTCGGTGTTCGGCATCGGCCGCGAGCTCAACGAAAAGCAGTGGCGCACGGTGCTGCGGCAATTGGTGGCAATGGGGCATTTGCAGAGCGACAGCGAAGCATTCGGCGCGCTGAAGCTGACGGATTCTTCGCGCGGCGTGCTGCGCGGCGAAACGGAGGTGTGGCTGCGCGAGGAAGCGCCCGGCACCCGCATCCGTTCGAGCCGGGCCAAATCGCGCCGCGGCGACCTCGCGCCCGCGGCGAGCGCGCCGCAAGGCGATGTCGATCCCGAATTGCGCGCACGGTTGCGCTCCTGGCGTTCCGACGTCGCCCGCGAGCGCGGCGTGCCCGCCTATGTCGTGCTGCACGATGCCACCATCGACGGCATCGTCCGGGCCTGGCCGACGACGCTGGACGAACTCCGCAACGTGCCCGGCATCGGCGACAAGAAGCTCGAGCATTACGGCGACGAGCTGCTGCAGATCATCAGGACGAGGTAGGGCGCGCGCCCTATCCCCGATCGTCATCCCGGACAAGCGCGTCTAAAGCGCGCGCAGATCCGGGATCCATACCGCGTGATTTGTCGATTGCCTTCGGTAGCAGTACCGAACTTCGAGTGTTCGCCAAACGAGGCGCGGTGGTTATGGGTCCCGGCCTTCGCCGGGACGACAGCTGTGTATGAGGCGGGAGCTGAGTGCCTCACCCATTCCGGAACGCGTACGCATACCCGTTCAGCGCAGGCGCGCCGCCGAGATGGGCGTAGAGGATCTTCGCGCCCTTCTCGAAATAGCCTTTCTTCGCAAGATCGATCAGGCCCTGCATCGACTTGCCCTCGTAGACGGGGTCGGTGATCATGCCTTCGAGGCGCGCGGTGAGGCGGATCGCTTCCTTGGTCTCTTCCGACGGCACGCCATAGGCGGGATAGGCGTAGTCCTCGATCAGCACGACGTCATCAGTGACGAGTTCCTTGCCGAGCTCGACGAGCTTTGCCGTGTTCTGCGCGATCTCGAGCACCTGGGCCTTCGTCTGGCTAGGGGTGAACGATGCATCGATGCCGATCACCTTGCGGGCGCGGCCGTCGGCGGCGAAGCCGACCAGCATGCCGGCATGGGTCGAGCCGGTGACGGTGCAGACGACGATGTAGTCGAACTTGAAGCCGAGCTCTTTCTCCTGCCTGCGGACTTCCTCGGCGAAGCCGACATAGCCGAGGCCGCCGAATTTGTGCACGGAGGCGCCGGCGGGAATCGCGTAAGGCTTGCCGCCCGCCGCCTTCACTTCCTCGATCGCCTGCTCCCAGCTCTTGCGGATGCCGATGTCGAAGCCGTCATCGACCAGGCGCACGTCGGCGCCCATGATGCGCGAGAGCATGATGTTGCCGACGCGGTCATAGACCGCGTCCTCGTGCGGCACCCAGGCTTCCTGCACCAGACGGCACTTCATGCTGAGCTTGGCGGCGACCGCCGCGATCATGCGGGTGTGGTTGGACTGCACGCCGCCGATCGACACCAGCGTGTCGGCGTTGGACGCGATCGCGTCCGGAATGATGTATTCGAGCTTGCGCAGCTTGTTGCCGCCATAGGCAAGGCCGGAATTGCAGTCCTCGCGCTTGGCATAGACCTCGACCTGGCCGCCGAGATGTTTTGACAGCCGCTCCAGCTTCTCGATCGGTGTCGGGCCGAAGGTGAGCGGGTAGCGCGCGAATTTTTCCAGCATCATGGGTCATCCCGATTGGCGTTGAGCTGGCCGCAGCAACTAGCACTTGCGGCAGGAAATGTGCTCTCAAATGCGACGGCAATGTTGCGACATAGCTTGCGTAGTTGACGCTTAGAGCATCTAATCATTCCAGAATTCCGATTGGAAATGAAAGTTTCTTCCATGTCCGCCCGGCTCGACCGTATCGACCTTAAGATCTTGCGATTGCTGCAGAATAACGGCCGGCTCAGCAACGCCGAGCTGGCCGAAACCGTCGCGATCAGCCCCGCCACCTGCCATCGCCGCACCCAGCGCCTGTTCGAGGACGGCTTCATTGCGACTGTGCGCGCCATGGTGGCGCCGAAGAAGGTGGCGAAGGGCACACTGGTAATGGTCGGCGTTGTGCTCGACCGCTCGACCCCGGAGAGTTTTGCCACTTTCGAGCAGGCGATCGCTAAATTGAAGTTCGTGCTCGACTGCCACCTCGTCGCCGGCGATTTCGACTATTTCCTCAAGATCCGCGTCGGTGACATGGAGGATTTCAACCGCATCCACGGCGAGCAGCTCATCGCGCTGCCCGGCGTGCGCCAGACCCGCACCTTCTTCGTGATGAAGGAAGTCGTCGACAACGCGCCGCTCGAATTCTGAGCGGGCCCGTCACGGCAACTTCACTTGCCTTGCTCGTGCCTGCAGGCGAGCCTCGCATCTACTCAACGAGGAGATCCCCGCCGTGCGCCTTCCCATTCTCGATCCCAAGGATCTGACCGACGAACAGAAGCCGCTCTATGACGACATGCGAGCCGGCATCAAGGACCACTTCAAGGGTTTTGTGAACATGCGCGAGGACGGCGCGCTGCTCGGCCCCTGGAATCCCTGGATCCGCGAGCCGCGCTTCGGCAAGCCGGTGTGGGAGCTGGTCAAGGCGATCGCGTCGAACCCGCTGCTGCCGGCGCCGGTGCGCGAGGTCGCCATCCTCGTCACCGGCTCGCATTTCCGCTCCGGCTACGAGCTCTATGCCCATGTGCTGGTCGCCGAGCGGCGCGGACTGTCCGACGAGAAGCTCGCGACCATCGTCGCCGGACAGCGGCCGGTCGATCTCACCAGGCAGGAGGCCGTCGCCTATGACGTGGCGTCAGCGCTGGTCGGCGGCGGCGTTCTGCCGGAATTGACTTGGCGCGCCGCCGTGAAGGAGTTTGGCGAGCACGGCGCGGCCGAACTCTCCTACCTCGTCGGCGTTTACTGCATGGTCTCGGTCACGCTCAACACGTTCGACGTGCCGGTGCCGGACTAGCTTGCCACATTTGCGCTTCTGGACCGGGCGGAAGTGGAGCGCTACCTTGTCGCACGCATTCGCCGCTCACGATCGCAAGCGCAAAAGAAACAGGACAGGGCAACAGGAAATGACAGCCATGAAAACGTCACGCCGCATCTTGCTCACTGGACTGGCGGGGCTCGTCGTCGCCCCGACCGCAGCGGTAGCCACCGCGCCGCAGCTTGCCACGGACGACGCCACCGTTGCCGAAGAGCGCTTTGCGCGCATGATTGCAGCAGCTCATGCGCCTGACCTTGCTTGTGCGCGCCAGGCCGAGCGCTATGCGGACGCGCATTGGCCTGAATACGTGACCGCGGCGCGCGCGGTGATCGGCGCCAGGGTGTGACGCTGCTTTCTTCGTCCACAACGGGATGAGGGGAAAGACCTCACCTCGCGACCGCGCGCCTGACCTGCTCGCCGATCTGCGATAGCACGAGCTGCGCCTGCGGCAGGATCGCGCCCATGGCGTGGAAATTGTGGACCATGCCGTCGTGGCAGACATGCTCGACGACGACGCCCGCGGCGAGCAGCTTGCGGGCATAGGCATTGCCTTCGTCGCGCATCGGATCGAACTCGGCGGTGTGGATGATCGCCGTCGGCAGGCCTGTGAGCCGCGTCGCGCGCAGGGGCGAGACGCGGGGATCGGCGGCATCCAGGCCGCCCGGCAGATAGTCGGCGAGATCGGCTTCGATGGTGGCGCGATCGATCAAATGACCCTCGGCGAATTCCTCGCGCGAAGGCGAGGTCTCTTCGAAATCCAGCACCGGGCAGATCAGGCATTGCGCGACGATGGAGGGGCCTGCGTTCTGAACCGCCTCCTGGCACACGATCGCAGCCAGCGTGGCGCCGGCAAAGTCGCCGCCGACCACCAGCCGTTCGGCATCGATGCCGAGTGTTGGTGCTTCGCGCGCGACCCATTCGGTAGCGGCGATCGCATCGTCGACGGCGGCGGGAAATTTGTGCTCGGGCGCGAGCCGGTAGTCGACCGAGACAAGGCGGCAGCCGGTCGCATGCGCCAGCGCCGCCGCGATGCGGTCATGCGTGGCAATGCTGCCGGCGACGAGGCCGCCGCCGTGAAAGAACACGAAGCCCGGCGCGCGTTCACCGGCGCTTGCGGGCGCATAGAGGCGATAGGGCAGCTCGCCGCCAGGGCCGGGCAGCGTGCCGTCGGACGTCGTCACATCCGGTGCTTCTGCGCGCGCGAACTGCATCAGCTTGGCCAGCGACTGCCGCCGTGCCTCCACGCTCGGCCGGCTTCGTGCCTGCGGCGCGGCGGCAGCCATCATGGTCAACAAGCGCTTTGCGAGTGGATCGAGCGGCATGCGATTTTCCTTCTCCCCTTGTGGGAGAAGGTGGCGCGAAGCGCCGGATGAGGGGTCCGTATCCGCATAGAACCTCTATCGAGTTCGCGGACGAGACCCCTCACCCGGCTTCGCGTGCCGCGAAGCCACCCTCTCCCACAAGGGGACAGGGTAACTTACCCAATCTCCGCAGCAAATCGTTTAGAAATTGGGACAATAGTGCCCGGATATTTCCAAGGGGAGGCCGGTCATGGCCGAGATCAAGAAGCCGATCGAATATTCGCCGAGCTGGACCTTCTTCGAGGGCAAATGGCACGACGGCAACGTGCCGATCATGGGGCCGCGCACCCATGCGGCCTGGCTCGGCTCGATCGTGTTCGACGGCGCGCGCGCGTTCGAGGGTGTGGCGCCCGATCTCGACCGCCACGTCGCCCGCGCCAATCAATCGGCGGTCAATTTTGGCCTCAAGCCGGTGGTCGATACCGACACCTGGCTCACGCTCGCGCGCGAGGGCATTGCGCGCTTTGCGGCCAATGCCGAACTCTACATCCGTCCGATGTATTGGGCGCAGAACGGCTCGGGCGGCGGCGTGCTGTTCGACCCCGAGACCACCAATTGGTGCCTGTGCATCTACGAGGCGCCGATGCCAAAACCCGTCGGCAACGCCATCACGCTGTCGCCGTTCCGCAGGCCCACCGCCGAATGCGCCCCGGTCGAGGCCAAGGCCGCCTGCCTCTATCCGAACAATTCGCGCGCGTTGGCGGAAGCCGCCTCGCGCGGCTTTCAGAACGCGTTGATGCTCGACATGCTCGGCAACGTCGCCGAGTTCGGCAATTCCAACGTGTTCATGGCCAAGGACGGCGTGGTCTACACGCCGGTGCCCAACGGCACGTTCCTCAACGGCATCACGCGCCAGCGCGTCATCAGCCTGCTTCGCGGCGACGGCATCACCGTGGTCGAGAAGACGCTGCGCTATGCCGATTTCCTCGCCGCCGACGAGATCTTTTCATCCGGCAATTTCGCCAAGGTCGCGCCCGTGATCCGAATCGACGAGCGCGAGTTGAAGCCGGGTCCGTTCTACGCCCGGGCGCGAAAACTCTATTGGGATTTTGCGCATGCGGTGAAGCTGGCGGCTTGAGCTGCGAGCTCCGTCATTGCGAGCGCTTTCGCGCCACTCACTCCGCTGTCATCGCCCGGCTTGACCGGGCGATCCAGTATTCCAGAGACGGAAGTGATTGATCGAGAGGCCGCGGCGTACTGGATGCCCCGGTCAAGCCGGGGCATGACAGCGACCTTTAGTTGCGCTTTTGAAACCGGCTGAACTGAAACGCCTGCGTCGAATCCCACGGCGTGTGATGCGTCTCGCGGCGCGCTTCGATTAGCTCGAACTCCGCCCCCAACTCCGCCAAAAGGCTCGCGCTGTCATGGCGCTGCACCGGCAAACCGCTGCATTTCTCCGGGCCGTTGGGCGCGAACGTCGCGATGATGACGTGACCGCCGGGCGCAAGTGCTGACCGCAGGCGCTCGACATAGGCGGCTCTGTCGCGGGGATCGGTCAGGAAGTGAAACGCCGCGCGATCGTGCCATAGACCGTATGTCTTTGCCGGGCGCCAAGTCGTGGCGTCGGCAACGATCCAGTCGACCGTTGACGCGGCTGCGCCGAGTCGCTTCTTCGCTACGTCAAGCGCGTTGGCAGAGAGATCCAGCACGGCGATATCGCGATGTCCGTCCTGCAACAGAGCATCGACGAGCCGCGATGCGCCGCCGCCAATGTCGATGATGGCGGCCTCGGGGTCTAGGTTGGCTGCTCTGATCATCGCGAGCGAGGTCGTCGGGCTGCTCTGAAACCAGCTCACCTCGGCCTCGCCCTTGGTGGCGTAGACGTTGTCCCAATGCGCGCTTCGGTCGGACATGGCGGCATGCCTCTCCAGCGTCGTCCTGGCGAAAGTCCAGGACCCGTTATCACCACTCGATGTTGTGGTCGCAATTTGCGGCCTCAGCCCGCATCAACAACCACCGCCTCGGAGTATGGGTCCTGGCCTTCGCCAGGACGACATTGGGAAGCAGTCGGTCAAGGCGTCCGATCGTCCGCCCGTGGCACGGCGGGTTGGCGCCAATGAGAGGACCTACTCGTCCTTCTTCGACATCCGCTCGAGGCGTTCCTGCATTTCCTTCATCTGCTGGCGCAGATCGTCGATGTTGCTGTCCTTCGGCGCCTCGGCATTTGCATCGGGCTCCGGCTCCGCGCCGGCCGCCGGGCGAGGCGCGGCGAAGGGCTTGAACATCGAGAAGGTCTGCTGGAATAGCTCCATGTTGCGGCGGACCTGCTCCTCGAGCGGAGCAAAGGGTGTGCCGGACAGCGTGTTGGCGATCTGCTTACGGAACTTCTCCTGCTCCTGGGTCAGGGTCGCGATCGACTGTTCCAGATATTTCGGCACCACCATCTGCATGCTGTCGCCGTAGAAGCGGATGAGCTGGCGCAGGAAGGTGGTCGGCAGCAGGTTCTGGCCGGCCTTGTTCTCCTGCTCGAAGATGATCTGGGCGAGCACGGAGCGGGTGATGTCGTCGCCGGTCTTGGCGTCGTAGACCAGGAAATCTTCGCCGTCCTTGACCATGGCGGCGAGGTCCTCGAGCGTCACATAAGTGCTCGTTCCGGTATTATAGAGCCGGCGGTTCGCGTATTTCTTGATGGTGGTGGGTTGGTCTGATTTCGCCATGGGCTCTCACTTGCAAGCGCGGAGAACAGGAACCCGACGGGCAATGCCGCAGGGCGGGAAGAGTACGCAACGCAACAAAATAAGCATTTTCAAAGGGGTCACGCTACCGTTTTGTGCGCCACGGTTAATCGGGCAGCAAAAACGTGCTTGCGAAAGCGCCAAGAACACTATTTTGAATGCGCTGCGGCATGAATTCGGTCTCCGGCCGATTGACATGCCGCAACGACGTTAACAGGATGCCGTCCGAGACTGGCGAGCCGTTTTCCCAGCCCCGCCTGCCCCCAATCAACCTCAGGAGATGCCCATGTCAGACGATGTCGTCATCGTCAGCGCCGCCCGCACCCCGGTCGGAAGCTTCAACGGAGCGTTCGCGACCCTTCCCGCCCATGATCTCGGCGCCATCGCCATCAAGGCGGCGCTGGAGCGCGGTGGCATCGAGCCCGGCCGCGTCTCGGAAGTCATCATGGGTCAGATTCTGACCGCCGCTCAGGGCCAGAACCCAGCCCGCCAAGCCTCGATCGGTGCCGGCATTCCGGTGGAGAGCCCGGCCTGGGGCGTCAACCAGCTCTGCGGCTCCGGCCTGCGCACCGTCGCGCTCGGCTACCAGGCGCTGCTCAACGGCGATTCCGAGATCGTGGTCGCCGGCGGACAGGAGTCCATGAGCATGGCCCCGCATGCCCAGCACCTGCGCGGCGGCGTCAAGATGGGCGGCCTCGAATTGGTCGACACCATGATCAAGGACGGCCTGTGGGATGCCTTCAACGGCTATCACATGGGCAACACCGCCGAGAACGTCGCGCGCCAGTGGCAGATCACCCGCGCCCAGCAGGACGAGTTCGCGGTCGCCTCGCAGCAGAAGGCCGAGGCCGCGCAGAAGGCCGGCAGGTTCAACGACGAGATCGTTCCCGTCACCATCAAGACCCGCAAGGGCGACGTCGTCGTCAGCGCCGACGAATATCCGCGCCATGGCGCGACGCTCGACGGGATGGCCAAGCTCAAGCCGGCCTTCGAGAAGGACGGCACGGTCACCGCGGGTTCGGCTTCCGGCATCAATGACGGCGCTGCCGCCGTAGTGCTCATGACCGCGAAGCAGGCCGCCAAGGAAGGCAAGAAGCCGCTTGCGCGCATCGTGTCCTGGGCGCAGGCCGGCGTCGATCCGAAGATCATGGGCTCGGGCCCGATCCCGGCTTCGCGCGCCGCGCTGAAGAAGGCCGGCTGGAGTGTCGGCGATCTCGACCTGATCGAGGCCAACGAAGCTTTCGCGGCGCAGGCCTGCGCCGTCAACAAGGACCTCGGCTGGGACACCTCCAAGGTCAACGTCAATGGCGGCGCGATTGCGATCGGCCATCCGATCGGTGCATCCGGCGCGCGCGTGCTGGTGACGCTGCTGCATGAAATGCAGAAGCGCGATTCGAAGAAGGGTCTCGCCACGCTGTGCATCGGCGGCGGCATGGGCATCGCGATGTGTCTGGCACGTGACTGAGGAAGCCTGACACGTAACTTACGCGTCATTTGCGCGTGCGCTGCACACATCAGTGAGTGCGTTGCACGCGACTAAAAAGGCGGCGGTTGCAAATCAAATATTCTTCGCAACTGCGCACGCCTCGACTAAAGAGAAACGCCCGGCTCAATGCCGGGCGTTTTGTTCTTGATGTCCGTCAAACGTCCCGCATAATCCGCAGTTAAAAAACGATCGCGTCAGAAACGTCCGAAGAGTCCAAGGGAAGGAATACGATATGGCACGTGTTGCATTGGTCACGGGTGGTACGCGGGGCATCGGTGCTGCGATCAGCAAGGCGCTGAAGGCGGCCGGCTACAAGGTTGCGGCGAGCTATGCCGGCAATGATGCTGCAGCGGAGAAGTTCAAGGCCGAGACCGGCATCGCGGTCTACAAATGGGACGTCAGCAGTTTCGATGCCTGCGCCGAGGGCGTGAAGAAGGTCGAGGCCGAGGTCGGCCCGATCGACGTGCTCGTCAACAACGCCGGCATCACCAAGGACGGCGCCTTCCACAAGATGAGCCTCGAGCAATGGAACGCCGTGATCGGCACCAATCTCGGCTCGCTGTTCAACATGTCGCGCCAGGTGATCGAAGGCATGCGCGGGCGCAAGTTCGGCCGCATCATCAACATCTCCTCGATCAACGGACAGAAGGGCCAGTTCGGCCAGGTGAACTATTCTGCGGCGAAAGCCGGCGAGATCGGCTTCACCAAGGCCTTGGCGCTGGAGAACGCCAAGGGCGGCGTCACCGTGAACGCGATTTGCCCCGGCTACATCAACACCGAGATGGTGCAGGCGGTGCCGAAGGACGTGCTGGAAAAGGCGATCCTGCCGCTGATCCCGATCGGCCGTCTCGGCGAGCCCGAGGAGATCGCACGCGCCGTCGTGTTCCTCGCCGCCGATGAGGCCGGCGCCATCACCGGCTCGACGCTGACCGTCAACGGCGGCCAGTACATGGTGTGATGCGTCGGCATCACGCGGACTGATATTGGCAACATCGCCATGCCCGGGCTTGTCCCGGGCATTTGTCCATGCACTGTCATTTCCGGGGCGCCGCGACAGCGGCGAACCCGGAATCTCGAGATTCCGGGTCCGGCGCGACGCGCCATCCCGGAATGACGAGGCCTTTCACAATGATTCCCCGCACCGCGACGCTGATCGGATTGACCGCGATCCTGATGTGGTCGCTGCTCTCAGTGATGACGGTGGCGACCGGAAAGATCCCGGCATTCCAGCTCGCCGCGATGACATTCGCGATCGGCGGTCTCGTCGGCCTGCTCACCTGGATCGGCCGCCGCGAGGCGGCGAACAGCCTGCGCCAGCCGCTCGTCGTCTGGGTCGTCGGCGTTGGCGGCTTGTTCGGCTATCACGCGCTCTATTTCCTCGCGCTGCGCTTCGCGCCGCCGGCTGAAGCCGGCCTCTTGAACTATCTCTGGCCGCTGCTGATCGTGCTGTTCTCGTCCTTCCTGCCGGGCGAGCGGCTGTTCCTGCATCACATCATCGGCGCCGTGCTCGGTCTCGTCGGCACCGTGCTGCTGTTTGCCGGCAATAGCAGCGGCTTTGCGTCGGGAGCGGTGCCGGGACTGGTCGCGGCTTTCATCGCCGCTTTCGTTTGGGCGAGTTATTCGGTGCTGTCGCGACGATTGAAGACGGTGCCGACCGATGCGGTCGCCGGATTCTGCCTCGCGACCGCGGCGCTCGCCGCGCTGATGCATGCCGCGCTCGAGACCACCGTCTGGCCGGAGACCACGCTGCAATGGCTTTCCGTGGTCGCGCTCGGCATCGGTCCCGTCGGTGCTGCCTTCTACGCCTGGGACATCGGCATGAAGCGCGGTGACATCCGCGTGCTCGGCGCCGCCTCCTACGCGACGCCGCTGCTCTCCACCGGCTTCCTCATCGCTGCGGGCTTTGCAAAGGCCAGCGCCAACATCGCCGTCGCCGCAATCCTGATCGCCGGCGGCGGCCTGATCGCGGCGAAGGACATGGTGCTGCGGAAGCGCTGATTGTCATTCCGGGGCGCGCGAAGCGCGAACCCGGTATCCATTTATCCGCGTCATTGGTGCCGAGATGGATTCTCTGATGCGCAACTGCGCATCATAGTTCGCCGGTTGCGCGGCGCCCCGGAATGACTGTGTGGAGCTACGGCTCCCAGCCCTGTGGCGCGAGCTCGAAGGTCGCGAACTCGAACGCGGGCGCGACGGTGCAGCCGACCAGGGTCCACTCGCCCGTCGTCTCCGCCATCTGCCAGGCATTTGCCGGCACGATCGCCTGCGGCCGCTGGCCGCTGACGAGGTCCGTGCCGAGCTGCACCTCGTGCTGGGAGCAGCCGCCGTCATGCGCGATGCGCAGCGTCAGCGGGCTGCCGGCGTAATAGTGCCAAGTCTCGACCGCATCGATGCGATGCCAATGCGAGCGCTCGCCGCGCGCGAGCAGGAAGTAGATCGAGGTTGAGCGCGAGCGTCCTTGCGCGTCGGTCGCCTGGTCGCGAAACGTCTCGCGGTAGTGCCCGCCTTCAGGATGCGGTCGGAGCTCGAGGCGGGCGATGATCTCGGCTGCGGTCGGCATCGGTCCCCGTCAGGACTTGTTCTTCAAGATTTGTTCTTGCGCTCGCGCAGCTCGCCGAACACCGCGGCGGCATCCGCGCCCTTCATGTGCAGCCTGGCGGCGACCGAGGGCTCGTCGGCGCGCAGGAACACGTTTGCACGCTTCTCGTCGCCGAGCAGTACGGGAATGGTCGGTTTGTTCTCGGCCCGCAGCTTGGCGACCTCCGCCGCGCGGGCCTGGAGCGCCGCATTGTCAGGGTCGACGGTCAGCGCGAATTTGACGTTGGATGCCGTGTATTCGTGGCCGCAATAGAGCTTGAAGTCGTCGGGCAGGGCCCGCAGCTTCAACAGCGAATCCCACATCATCGGATAGGTGCCTTCGAACACGCGGCCGCAGCCGATCGAGAACAGCGTGTCGGCGGCGAATACGGTCTTCTCATTGTCGAACACGTAGGAGACGTGGTCGAGCGTGTGGCCGGGCGTCTCCACGACGCGCGCCAGCAGGTTGCCGATCTTCACCACGTCGGCATTGGCGACGCGCAAATCGACGTTGGCAATCTTCGTGGTCTTGTCATGCGGCGCGACGACGCGGCAATTGAATTTCTGCTTGAGTTCGGCGACCCCGCCGACATGATCGCCGTGATGATGGGTGATCAGGATGTCGGTGAGTTGCCAGCCCTCGCGCTCCAACGCCTTGAGGATGGGACCTGCCTCCGGGGCATCGATCGACGCCGTCGCCTTGGTTTCCACATCGTGGATCAGATAACCGAAATTGTCGTTTAAACAGGTGAAAGTACGAATTTCGGCGGCCATGACATCTCCATCGGGCTCAGCCCCGCCAGACAAATATGGCGTTAACGTTGCGCAGGCAATGCAATATTCCGCGCGCGGCGGCGGCCTTACGCATGTTACATTGCCGTCATGACCATCGACGTCGTCGACCTCCGCGAGTTCTATTCCCGCCGCCTCGGGATCGTGGCGCGGCAAATGATCAATCGCGGCATCAGGCAGCGCTGGCCGGGCGCCGAGGGTCAGCGCGTGCTCGGCATCGGCTACCCCACGCCCTATCTCGGACTGTTCCGCGAGGATGCCGAGCGCTGCATCGCGTTCATGCCGGCGGCCCAGGGCGTCCTGAAATGGCCGACCGGGCGGCCCGCGCTGGCCTCGCTGGTCGACGAGTTCTCGCTGCCGCTTCCTGACGCCGCGGTCGACCGCATTCTGCTGGTCCACGCGCTGGAGATGTCGGACGATCCGGCTGCGCTGCTGCGCGAAGTATGGCGCGTGCTGGCGCCGTCCGGTCGCGTCATCGCGGTGATCCCGAATCGGCGTGGGGTATGGACGCGCACCGACAGCACGCCGTTCGGCCATGGCCGGCCCTATTCGCGCTCGCAGATCACCGAGCTGCTGCGCCAGACCTGGTTCACGCCGACGGCCTGGGCGAGGCGCTGTTCATGCCGCCTTACGCCGGCGGCTGGGTATTGAAATCGGCGCAGATGTGGGAGCGCGCCGGTGCGGCGCTGTCACTGCCCTTTGCGGGCGTGCACATCGTCGAAGCCACCAAGCAGGTCTACCGCGCCATCCCCGCCAAGCGCGAGCGGGCACGGCTGATTTCCCTCGTTGGCGAAGCCCGTGCTGGTGCCGTCCTCGACGACGGTGACACGGAGCTGAGCCATCGGCGTTGCCGCGAAGACGGAGCGCTCCCTCTCCCGCTTGCGGGAGAGGGGTGGGGAGAGGGTGCCTCCGCAGAGAGATTTGCCAAGAGGAGAGAGCCCTCACCCGGCGCTTCGCGCCGACCTCTCCCGCAAGCGGGAGAGGTGCAACTCAGCCAACGCGCATCGCCAAAAACAAATCGTCCCGGCGTGGCCGGGACGATGCAGTTCACGAAATCGGAAGAAGCTTACTCGCCGGTCGCGAGATCGTCGCTGGACGCGACCGGGGCGGCTTCGCGCTCGGGGCGCGGGCCATGCGGCCGGCGGCGCCGCCGCGGATAGCGCTCGCCACCGCCGCCACCACCCTCGAAGCCGCCCTGGCCGCCATTCGCGCCGACATTCACTTGCGGCTGCGCGCCGGTGATGAAGGAGGGCAGGCGATCGACGCTGCCGGCATCGGAGATGACGGGCTGCGGCTGATTCTGCGGCTGCGGCTGATATTGCGGTTGCGGACGATGCTCGCGTTCGCGGTGCTCGCGCGGCTGCTGCTGATCGCGCTGATAGGGCTGCTGGTTGTCGCGCGGCTGATGATCGCGCTGATGGTGATCACGCTGGCCATCGCGGTCGCGCATGAAAGGCTGCTGCGGCGGCTGCGGGACGAAGCCCGGCTCCTGGCCGAAGGCCGAGAAATTCTCGCCATCGTCCTCGCTGTCGTCGCTGCTGGCGATGGGCTCGTCACCGCGCGGCTGCCGCTGGTTCTGGCGGAACTGCTCCTGGGCGGCCGCAATCAGGCGGAAATAATGCTCGGCATGCTGGTAGTAGTTCTCGGCCGCAACGGGATCGCCGGAGGAGCGCGCATCGCGCGCCAGCTGAAGATATTTTTCAGCGATGTGCGAAGCCGTGCCGCGGATCTTGATGTCGGGCCCGTTGGACTCGAAGACCCGGGTCATCGGGTTCTGGCCGCGCCGGTTGTTGTTGTTATTGTTGTTGCGGTTGCGCATCCGCTGCTTGTTCTGACCGTTTCTCATGTCCTGCCTTTAATTCCAGCCCTAAAGGTTGCACGCATTACTGATTGCTCGGAGTGACCTGGTGACAGCGGTTCACGATTCTCGCACGCACCGCGTGCAAGAGCAGCCTGAACCCTGCCGATGTTCGTCGACCGTCGCGTTCAACAAAGACGCGTTCCCCACCCGCCAGCATTCATTGCCAGCGAACCCATTCATATCGCCTGCCGAAACAGGCCCAGCTTTCTTGCGTAAGTCTTCAAGCGCAATAGGCTTTCGTTCACGTTGCGGTCGGAGAGCAGCGCAGCTCCACTGGCCATCGCGCTCAACAGGACCTGCGGCTTGGAACCTATAATAAGTAAAGCTCTCGCCCGAGAGCCCGGCTTTCGCCCGTAGGTCTACGGGGCCGGCACCGATGTGTTGACCGAAACGTAGTCGTTCCCACGCGATATTCCAAGAGGTTTTTACAGGCCAATCCGGCTTTTATGGGGGCATTTTTCGGGCCGAAACGGCCCGCGGAATGCCCGCCAGATCGGCCTTGGGTGGCCTGTCCGGCACTAACGCGGCAGCCGCCATCAAGGTTTCAATATTTCGGGCCTGGCCCTGTCCGGCCTCGACGATCAGCGCGCCCCCGGGGGCGAGGCGTTCGCTCGCCTGCGGGATCAGGGCGCGATAGGCGTCGTATCCGTCATTGCCACCGTCGAGTGCCAGATGCGGATCGTGCTCGCGCACCTCGATGCTCAATTTCGGGATTTCGGCCGAGGGAATATAGGGCGGGTTCGACACGATGAGATCGAACGGGCCCGAGAGCGCCGCCGCATAGGAGCAGGCGACGAAGGCGGCGCGGTCGGCGAGGCCGAGAGCCCTGGCATTGTCCCTGGCCGTGACGAGCGCGGTCAGGCTGAGGTCGGTGCCGACGCCGAAGGCATCAGGAATTTCGTGCAGCAGCGCAAGCAGGATCGCGCCGGATCCGGTGCCGACGTCGGCGATGCGGGGTGGATGAGATGCCTTCTGCTCGCGAAGGATTTCGAGTGCGAGCTCGACCACGGTCTCGGTATCGGGACGCGGGACCAGGGTCGCTTCGGACAGGCGAAATGGCAGCCCCCAGAATTCGCGTGTGCCGAGAATGCGCGCCACCGGCTCGCCGGCGATGCGACGCTGTAGGTGCTGTGCGAGCCGCGACGCCTCGGCTTCCGTGAGGGGGCGGGCGGCCTGCGCGATCAGGCCAGTGAGGTCGAGGCCGAGTGCCGCGCCAAGCAGGATGCGGGCATCGAGCTCGGCTTCGTCGAGCTGGGCCGATCTCAATTGCGTGGCCAGCGTGCGCCGCACGCTCTCGATCGATCGTCCGGTGAAGGGATTGCTCACGCGTCAGGCCGCCGCGCCCTGCGCGGCGAGCTGCGCGGCCTGGTGCTCTGTGGTCAGCGCGTCGATCAGCTCGCCGAGTGCTTCCCCTGCGATCACCTGCGGCAGCTTGTAGAGCGTCAGATTGATGCGATGGTCGGTCACGCGCCCTTGCGGGAAGTTATAGGTGCGGATGCGCTCGCTGCGGTCGCCGGAGCCGACCTTCTCCTTGCGCTCGGCCGAACGCGCGGCATCGACGCGCTGGCGCTCGGCATCGTAGATGCGCGAGCGCAGGATGTTCATGGCGGAGGCGCGGTTCTTGTGCTGCGAGCGGCTGTCCTGCATCATCACCACGATCCCGGTCGGGATGTGGGTGATGCGGATCGCCGATTCGGTCTTGTTGACGTGCTGGCCGCCGGCGCCCTGCGCGCGCATGGTCTCGATGCGCAGATCCTCGTTCTTGATGTCGACGTCGACATCCTCGACCTCCGGCAGCACCGCGACCGTCGCCGCGGAGGTGTGGATGCGCCCTTGCGTCTCCGTATCGGGCACGCGCTGTACCCGGTGCACGCCGGATTCGAACTTCAGCTTGGAGAACGCGCCGCGGCCCTGCACCTCGGCGATGATCTCCTTGTAGCCGCCGACGGTGCCTTCGCTGGCCGAGATCACCTCGACCTTCCAGCCCTGAAGGCCGGCGAAGCGCTCGTACATCCGGAACAGATCGCCGGCAAACAGCGAAGCTTCGTCGCCGCCGGTGCCGGCGCGGATTTCCAGCACCACGTTGCGGTCGTCCATGGCGTCCTTGGGCAGCAGCGCGACGCGGATCTTCTGGACCAGCTCCTCGATCCTGGCCGTTAGCTCGTCGCGCTCGGCTTCCGCCATGCCGCGCATCTCGGCATCGGTCGCGGGATCGGCGATCAGGGCTTCGGTATCGGCGAGCTCCCTGACCGCGGAACGATAGGTCTTCACCGCCTCGATCAGCGGCGTGATCTCGGCGAGCTCGCGCGTGATCTGCACATAACGGTCGGAGGCGAGTTGGCCCAGCGATTCGGCCTCGAGTGAGGCGTGATGCGCGAGCAGGACGTCCAGTTTGGCTTCGGGGAGTGACGACATCGGTACAGTCTCAAATGGGCGGACGGAGGCGAGGAGAGCGGAAGCGGCGCCAGGCTCGCTACAACGCCAGGCCTTCGGCCTCGGCAAATTCCGTCAGCTTCTGCCGGATCGCGACGCTGCCCGCAGGCGCGTCCAGCAACGGGCCAAGCATCGCCTCGGCCTTTTTTGCGTCGAGGTCGAGCACCATCGCCTTGACCGGGCCGAGGGCGGTGGCCGAGAGCGACAGCGAGCGATAGCCCAGTGCGATCAGCGCCAGCGCGCCGATCGGCTTGGAGGCCATTTCGCCGCAGAGCGACAGCGACTTCTTCGCCGCATGGGACTTGCGTGCAATGTCGCGCAGCGCGCGCAGGATCGGCGCCGACATCGTGTCGAAGCGCTCGGAGACTTTTGCGTTGCCGCGGTCGACCGCGAATAGGAACTGGAACAGATCGTTGGAGCCGACCGAGATGAAGTCGACCTTCTTCAGCAGCTCGTCGAGCTGGTAGAGCAGGGCCGGCACCTCGACCATGGTGCCGATGTCGATTCTTTCAGGCAGCGTGTGGCCGTGCTGGCGCAAATATGTGAGCTCGCGCTCGACCAGCGCCTTGGCCGAATCGAATTCGGCGACCTCCGAGATCATCGGGAACATGATGCGCAGTGCGCGGCCGCCGCCGGCACGCAACAGCGCGCGGATCTGGCCGCGCAACAGGCCGGGACGATCGAGCCCGAGCCGGATCGCGCGCCAGCCGAGCGCGGGATTCTCCTCGATCACCGCCTCCATGTAGGGCAGCGCCTTGTCGCCGCCGATGTCGAGGGTGCGGAAGGTGACGGGCTTGCTGCCGGCCGCATCCAGCACGGTGCGATAGAGCGCGAGCTGGTCGCTGGTGCGCGGCAGGCTCTGGCCGACCATGAATTGCAATTCGGTGCGGAACAGGCCGATGCCGGCGCTGCCGGTGTCGTCGATATGCGGCAGGTCGATGGCCAACCCAGCGTTGATCATCAGTTCGACCTTCTGGCCGTCCTTGGTAACGCAAGGCCGATCGCGCAGCGCCAGATACTGCGCCTGGCGGCGGGCGCGGAAGCGCACGCGCTCGGCGAAGGCGGCCTCGATTTCCTGCGAGGGGCGCACATAGATCGAGCCCGACGTGCCGTCGACGATGATGGCGTCACCGGGATCGGCGATGCCAGGCGCGTTCGGGACTTCGCCGACCGCAGGGATTCCGAGCGCGCGCGCCACGATCGAAACGTGGGAATTTGCGGTGCCTTCCTCCAGCACGATGCCGCGCAGGCGCTTGCGGTCGTAGTCGAGCAGCGCCGCCGGGCCCATCGCACGGGCGATGACAATGGCGTTGTCGGGCAATTGCTCGCGTGAAGGCGCGTGGTCCTGGCCGACCAGCTGCCGCATCAGGCGGTAGCCGAGATCTTCCAGGTCGTGCAGGCGGTCGCGTAGATACGGATCGGTCGAGCGCAGCATGCGCGCGCGGGTGTCGGACTGCACGCGCTCGACGGCGGCTTCCGCGGTGAGGCCGGTGGCGACCGCTTCGTGCAGCTTGTGCGACCAGCCCTGGTCGTTGGCGAACATGCGGTAGGCTTCCAGCACGTCGCGGTGCTCGCCGCCGTCGGCGACGTCGCCGCGCTCCAGCATGCGGTCGAGATCGGCGCGCAGCTTGGCGAGCGCGGTGTCGAGCCGCTTGATTTCCTTCGGCAGGTCCTCGGCGATGTAGTCCTTGATGACCACGCGCGGCTCGTGCAGCACGACATGGCCGAGCGCGATGCCTTCCGACAGGATGGCGCCGACCTTCTGCGCGGAATGACGCGCGGCAGGCTCCTGGCCGGGCTGGGCAAGCGCGGACAGCTCGCCGGAGGCAATCAGCTCCGCCAGCACCATGGCGGTGGTCTGGAGCGCCTCGAGCTCCTCCTCGACATAGTTCCGCTTGGCGCGGTTCTGCACCACCAGCACGCCGAGCGTGTTGCCGGCCCGCAGGATCGGCACGCCGAGGAAGGAGTGGTAGATTTCTTCGCCGGTCTCGGGGCGGAACGAGAAGGCCGGGTGGCTCTGCGCATCGCTTAAGTTGAGCGGCGTCGCCTCGCTGGCGACGAGGCCGACCAGGCCCTCATGGGCGCTGAGCACGGTGTGGTGCACCGCCTCGCGGTTGAGACCCTCGGTGGCGTAGAGTTCCAGCGTGTTGTCGATGCGCAGCACATAAACCGAGCACACCTCGGCCACCATGTTGGCGGCAATCAGCACCACGATCTTGTCCAGCCGCTCCTGGGCTGAGACCTGCTCCGCCATGGTTTCGCGGAGCCGTCTCAACAAGACGCGGGGACCTCCCGACGCGCTCCGCATGTACCGTCAATCTCCTCCGTCTGCCGGGCCCCGAAGGGCCGTCGGTGGCTCGCCCGGAAATCCAGAAAAACAACAAGCTTGCTCGTCCGGCGCCGGCCCTGGTGGTTGCCAGAGCCGAATCGGCATCGCCTCAACTGGGGCACAGTATCTGGCAGCCCACCCTGTCCGCCTATAGCGAATTGGGGCTTGTTTTGCCAAGCAAAACGCCTGCCAAACGCGAATGTGTGGACACCTTCGCGTTTGCTGCGACCGCTAACAGAAAATTCGTCTAAGTCTGATCGAGGCCGTAGAGCGTGTGTAGGGTGCGCACTGCAAGCTCGGTATAGGCGGTGTCGATCAAAACCGAGAATTTGATCTCGGAGGTTGTAATGGCCCGGATGTTGATATTCCGTCCGGCGAGGGCCGAGAACGCCTGGGCGGCGACGCCGGCATGGCTGCGCATGCCACTGCCGATCACCGAAATCTTGGCGACGTCGGTGGCGGTATCGAGCCGGGCATAGCCGATCTTGGCCTTGGCGGCGGTAATCGTGTCCTTGGCGCGGGTGTAGTCGGCGGCCGGCACCGTGAAGGTGAGGTCGGTGGTCTTGCCGTCCTCCGAGACGTTCTGCACGATCATGTCGACGTTGATGTTGGCATCCGCCAGCGGGCCGAAGATCGAGGCCGCCACGCCCGGCTTGTCCTCGACCTGGCGCACCGAAATCTGGGCCTCGTCCTTGGAGAAGGCGATACCAGTGACGACGTGGCTTTCCATGATCTCCTCCTCGCTGCAGATCAGCGTGCCGGGCGGCTGGTTGGCATGCGGGTCGATATCCTCGGGCTTGTCGAAGCTCGAGCGGACGAAGATCGGCATGTTGTGGACCATGCCGAGTTCCACCGAGCGGACCTGGAGCACTTTGGCGCCCTGGGAGGCCAGTTCCAGCATGTCTTCGAACGCGATCTTATCAAGCCTCTTGGCCTTCGGCACGATTCGCGGATCGGTGGTGTAGACACCGTCGACATCGGTGTAGATATCGCAGCGGTCCGCCTTGACGGCGGCGGCGATCGCCACGGCCGAGGTGTCGGAGCCGCCACGGCCGAGCGTGGTGATGCGACCGGTCTCGGGGTTGATGCCCTGGAAGCCAGCGATGACCGCGACCTCCTTGCGTTCCCTAAAGCGCTTGATGATCTCGCTGCCGTCGATGTCCTCGATCCGGGCCGAGGCATGGGCGTCGCTGGTCTTGATCGGGATCTGCCAGCCCTGCCATGAGCGGGCCTGGATGCCCATGCCCTGCAGCACGATGGCAAGCAGGCCGGACGTCACCTGTTCGCCGGAGGCAACGACGGCGTCGTACTCGCGCGCATCGTGCAGGGGCGAGGCCTCGGTGCACCACGCCACCAGCTCGTTGGTCTTGCCGGACATCGCCGAGACGACCACGGCCACTTCATGGCCGGCGTCGACCTCACGCTTCACGTGGCGCGCGACGTTGCGGATACGTTCGATGTTGGCGACGGACGTGCCGCCGAATTTCATCACGAGGCGGCTCATGACGACGCGTGCATTCCCTCATAAGGATCAGTATGGTGACCGCACCGGACGGGTGCCTCGCGGATACCGACCGCGCGTATACAGAGCGGCGGGGCCGGGGGCAAGCGGGTTCCTGCGGGGGCAGGGTGCGGGGGTAGTGGGTTAACCGAGGCCATGGCGCGTTATATCGACGAGATCCTGCAACCGGGCGAGCGGGTGCTGTATTCGACCAATGCGCACTGGATCTTCTATTTTCCGGCCATCGTGGCCTGGATCGTAACGTTGGCCCTGCTGATCCTGTCGCGGCAGGCAACCGCCGACGGGCTCGTTTTGCTTTGCCTTACAGCCGCGGGTCTCGTGGCTCTGGCGGCCCTGTATTGGACCATCAAGGGCTGGTTCCATCGCTTCACCACCGAAACCGACGTCACCAACCTCCGGGTCGTGCACAAGACCGGGTTCATCAAGCGCCGCACCTTCGAGATGGCGCTGGACAAGGTCGAGAGCGTCGACGTCGACCAGACCATTCTTGGACGGATTCTCAACTACGGCGACGTGACGATTCGCGGCGTCGGCGAGGGAATCGAGACGATCAAGACCATCGCCTCGCCGCTCGCCTTCCGTAGTTCGATCACCACGCGGTAGGACCGCGCGTAACCATGAGCATGCAGCAAAATACTTCCGCAACCATCCCGCCGGGTTCGACCGTCGACGCCGCCGAGATCGCGAAATTCTCAAAACTCTCGGCGGAGTGGTGGGACCCCAGGGGCAAGATGGCGCCGCTGCACCGGATCAATCCGCTGCGGCTTGGCTACATCCGTGACGCCGCCTGCCGCAAGTTCGAGCGCAATGTGCGCAGCCTCAACTGCCTCGGCGGCCTGCGCGTGCTCGATATCGGCTGCGGCGCCGGCCTGCTGTGCGAGCCGCTGTCGCGCTTGGGGGCGCAGGTCATCGGCATCGATCCTTCGGCGAGCAACATCGCCGCCGCGAAGCTGCACGCCGACAAGAGCCATCTCGCGATCGACTACCGCTGCACCATCGTGGAAGAGATCGATCCGCGTGAGCGCTTCGACATCGTGCTGGCGATGGAAGTGATTGAGCACGTCACCGACGTCGGCGTCTTCCTGAAGCGCTGCGCGGCGATGCTGAAGCCGAACGGTCTGATGGTGGTCTCGACGCTGAACCGGAACTGGAAGAGCTTCGCGCTCGCCATCGTCGGCGCCGAATACGTCCTGCGCTGGTTGCCGCGCGGCACCCACGAGTGGAACAAGTTCGTCACTCCCGATGAGCTCACAAAATACCTGCTCGACAACCGCCTCGTCATCACCGAGCAGACCGGCGTCGTCTACAGCCCCTTCGCCGACAAATGGACCCTCTCCTCCGACATGGACGTGAACTACATGGTCGTGGCGGAAGGGATGGTGTGAGGCCGCGCGTAAGCGGCTCGCTGCATCCACAACTCCAATGTCGTCCCGGCGAAGGCCGGGACCCATAACCCCAGGGAAGAGTTGCGGCGCGAGGCCGGTAACCACGAGTCTTCGCCAAATCCAATCCTGTGGCTATGGGTCCCGGCCTTCGCCCTAGGGCATGCACATATCTGGTGCGGCGGATTGACTCGGATCGGCCTGGGAGGATTCCAGAATCAGAGTTCTGTGTGATTCGTATTGCGGCACTCCATGATTTGGACGGGGTGCCGCGATGTTGTCACGGATTGACTGGACGCTGGGCCGGTTCGGGGATCGTCGTCTCGATAAAGGGGGGCGGCGTTCGTCGAACGCATGGTTGTGGGCAAAACTGTCTGCCTTCGGCAGCTCTCCAGGGGGAACCGCGCGCTGGAAGTGCGGTTCAACCGCTTTCTTGGCCATGACAAGGTGACGGTGGAGCGGATCATCGAAAGCTGGAGCGAAAGCACGGTCGCTGCGGTAGAGGGCCGCCACGTGCTGGCCATCCAGGACACCAGCGAGATCCACTTCAACACCACACCGCAACGCCGGCGCGGGCTCGGAGAAATCGGCAAAGGCAATAACCACGGCGTGCTGGCTGCATCCGCTGCTGGCTGTGGATGCCGATGACGGCAACTGTCTTGGACTTTTGAGCGGGCAGATATGGACGCGCACAGGTCGCCGCACGACCTCGCACGACGATCGGGAGTTATCGGACAAGGAATTGCAGCGCTGGATATCCACTGCCATGGCGGCCAAGCCGCTCCTCACCAAGGCCACAGCGGTGACGGTGCTGGGTGACCGCGAGAGCGATATTTTTGCCCTTTATGCCAGCTCGGCCGAGCAACACTTCCACGTCATCGCGCGCAGCATGCATGATCGCAAGCTTGCCGACCGCAGCGGCTTGTATGAGGTCAGCGATGCCATGGCCGCGGTGGATCGGCGTGCGATCCAATTGCCTGCGCGCGCCGCGCGGCCCGCCCGCCTGGCTCACCTCGAACTTCGCTTTGGCGCAATCGAGCTCGCCCGCCCACAGAGTAAGTTCCTGCGCCATCTGCCGGAAAGCTTGCCATTGGCGGTGGTCGATGTGCGCGAGATCAATGCCGAAACCGGGGTAGAGCCGCTGCACTGGCGGCTTCTCACCTCTCACGAGGTTACCGGCATCGAGGACGCCTGGCGCATCGTCCAATGGTACAAGCAACGCTGGATCATCGAGCAGTTCTTCCGCATCCTGAAGACACAAGGCTTCAAGCTCGAAGACAGCCAGATCGGAACCGCCGATCGCCTTCTCAAGCTGGTCGCGATTGCCGCTAAGGCGGCCGTCATCACAATCCAACTTCTGCAGGCCCGCAATGGCAGTCGCCAACCCATTCTCGCTGCCTTCGACAACGGCCAAATTAACGTGCTCACCGCCCTCAACCGTCAACTCGAAGCCGGGAGCAAGCGATTAAAGAACCCACATCCGCCCGATAGCCTCGCTTGGGCCGCCTGGATCATTGGTCGCCTCGGCGGCTGGGACGGCTACCCATCGTCCAAGCCGCCGGGCCCGATCACCTTCAAGAACGGCCTCGAATACTTCCACGCCGTCGCAGCAGGATGGAGCCTCAGAGATATGTGCATGCCCTAGGGCCTTCGCCGGGACGACAGCGAGTTTGTCGCGAGAGCATCGCTCCTATGACGCGCGCATGATTGACCTGTTGCCGCGTCCCCGGCAGTTTGCACCAACACTCCCGTAGCCCCCCATCCCCCCATGTTCACCATAGCCAGCCTCTGGATTCCCTTCACGATCATTGCCGCGCTCGGGCAAGTCGCGCGCAATGCGATGCAGCGGTCGCTGACGAAGCCGCTGGGGACCTGGGGCGCGACCAACATCCGCTTCCTGTTCGGCTTCCCGTTCTCGCTGCTGTTTCTCGCGGTGGTGCTGGTCGCCACCGGCGATCATGTCGGCATGCCGCCGATCGTGTTCTGGCCGTGGCTCTTGCTCGGCGCACTCAGCCAGATCGTCGCCACCGGGCTGATGCTGCTCGCCATGAATGACCGCTCCTTCGTGGTGACGACGGCCTACCTCAAGACCGAAGCGATCCAGACCGCGATCTTCGGCTTCGTGTTCCTCGGCGATCACCTGACCTGGCTGAAGGTGCTGGCGATCGTGATCGCGACCGTCGGCGTTGTCATCACTGCGCTGCGGCCCGGCGGCGAGAAGAGCTTTGCGGAATTGAAGCCGACCATCACGGGGCTCGTCGCCGCGGCGGCCTTCGCGCTCTCCGCGGTCGGCTTTCGCGGCGCCATCATCACGGTTCCGGGCGTGTCGTTCGTGACAGCCTCGTCGTTCACGCTGGTGCTCGGCCTGTTCGTGCAGACGCTGGTGCTGACGATCTATCTGCTCTGGCGCGCGCCAGACGTGTTGCGGGGAATCCTCGGATTGTGGCGGCCGTCGATGCTCGCGGGCTTCACGGGCGCCTTCGCCTCGCAATTCTGGTTCCTGGCGTTCGCGCTCACGGCCGCCGCCAATGTCCGCACGCTCGCTTTGATCGAGGTGCTGTTCGCGCAAGCCGTGGCTTATTACTCGTTCAAGCAGCCGATCGCGCCGCGCGAGCTTGCAGGCATCGCGTTGATCGTGGTCGGCGTGGCTGTGCTGGTAGGGGTTTAGTTCCGGTCTTCCGGCAGCACCGGCAGCGGTGACACCTCGATGCCTTCGTCGATCAGCGACTTGGCTTCGTCGGGCGAGGCCTCGCCATAGATCGGACGGTGCTCCTTGTCGCCGTAGTGCATGGCGCGGGCTTCGTTGGCGAAGCGCTCGCCGACATTGTCGGCATTCTTGACGATGTGGTCGCGCAGCTCCTTGAGCTTCGTGCGCAGCTCTTTCTCCTGCGCCATCAGCAGCGAGGTCGGTCCTGACGGCGCAGCCTCGGGCGCAGGCGTGGCGCTCGCCGTGGCCTCCGCTGGCGGCGTAGCGCGGCCGCGCCCCTTCTTGCCGACAATGCGCGGGGCCATGATCGCCTTGTCGACCTTGGCCGAGCCGCAGATCGGGCAGGTCACGAGCTTGCGCTTCACCTGTGAATCGTACGCGGACGAACTCTGAAACCAGCTTTCGAAAGCGTGGTTCCGGTCGCAGTGCAGTGCGTAGCGGATCATGCCGATCCCCGTACGAGATGCAGATGGTCCGGCCCGGCTTTGGCATCGGCGACGCCGAAGCGGCGGCCGTGCTGGAGCGAGGGAATCGCCCGGCGCGCCGTCTCGACCTTGGCCGGGTCGATCTTGGCCATGATGACGCCGGGCTCGACGCCGCCCTCGGCGAGGATCTCGCCCCAGGGGTCGATGATCAGGGAGTGGCCGTAGGTCTCGCGCTTGTTCTCGTGCAGGCCGGCCTGCGCCGCGGCGAAGATGAAGCAGCCGGTCTCGATCGCGCGCGAACGCAGCAGCACGTGCCAATGCGCTTCCCCGGTCTTGCGGGTGAAGGCCGAGGGCACGGTGATGAAGGACGCGCCGCTCTCGGCGAGCGCGCGGTAGAGCGCGGGGAAACGGACATCGTAGCAGATCGTCAGACCGACGCGGCCCCAGGGCAGGTCGGAGATCACGGCGGTCTCGCCCGGCTGGTAATTGGCGGATTCGCGATAGCTCTCGCCGTCCGGCAGCTCGATGTCGAACATGTGGATCTTGTCGTAGCTCGCGAGCACGTTGCCCTCGGGCCCGATCAGGAAGGAGCGATTGACCGCCTTCTCAGGCGAGAATCGGAGCGCGAGCGAGCCGACATGAATATGGATTCCGAGTTCCGCTGCGAGGGCCCGATATGCCTTCAGAGAGGTGTCGTCTTCTTCGCTCTGAAGATGCTCGAACAATGCCTTGCGGTTCAGCTGCATCATGTTGCTGACTTCGGGCGTCTGCACGTAGTCCGCGCCGTCCGCAGCCGCCTGCCGGATCAGCTTGGTAGCCTGCTCAAGGCTCGGCCCGGGCATTAGGCCGGTGCGCATCTGCACCATGGCGGCGGTGAAGGTCCGATCCTCGCTCATGAGACGGCCTTGATACTGTCGAGCATGCCGTCGAGCTTGCCTTCGCGGTCGAGCGCGTAGAGCTCGTCGCAGCCTCCGACATGGGTTCCACCGATCCAGATCTGCGGGAATGTCGAGCCTTCGCCGGCGCGGCCGTACATGTCCTGGCGCCAGGACGGGTTCTTGGCAATGTCGAACTCGGTGAAGGTCGCCTTCTTGCGGCTCAACAGCGACTTGGCGGCGGAACAATAGCCGCAGCCCGGCCTCGTGTAGATCTCGATGGCAGCAGTCATCTCGTCTGGCGCTCTCATGTCATGAATTCGTTGAATTATATGGGACTTTACCGGGTCTCCACAACCCGGGCAAAGACCAGCACGTCGACCTGGGCGGCCTTGGCGCGCAGCAGAGCCCGCGCGCAGGCGTCCAACGTGGCGCCCGATGTCAAGACATCGTCGACCAGGACGATGCGGCGGCCCTGAATCTCGGGCTGACGGTCGGGGGATACCTGGAACGCGCCCTGCACATTGGTGGCGCGCTGGGCCCGCGACAGGCCGATCTGTTGCTCGGTGGCGCGCACCCGCCGCAATACCTCGCCCCGGACCTCGACGCCGCTCTGCCGCGCGATGATCCGCGCCAGCGCCCCGGACTGGTTGTAGCGGCGCCGCCAGGCCCGCCGCCAATGCAGGGGAACGGGGATCAGCATGTCTGCGCCAGAGAGCAGCTCGCCGCCGGCGCGCGCCATCCAGCGGCCCATGGCGGGCGCCAAATCGGTGCGGTCCTGGTATTTCAGCGCATGCACCAGCGTGCGCGCGACGTCGTCATAACGCACCGCCGCTCGCGCGCGCTGGTAGGCCGGCGGGCTCGCGATCGCCTCCATCGACAGCATGTCGGGACCGGGGTCATACACAAAGGGAATGCCGAGCCGCGGGCAATAAGGTCGTTCAATGAACGACAGCCGCGCCCAGCAGGAAGCGCAAACGCCCTCGCCGTCGACCGGCTCATGGCAGGACACACACTGCGTCGGCAGTGCGATGTCGAGGGCAAGCCGCGCCGCGCGCGACAGCGCCTGGCGGCCAGCCGTCCAGGCAGCACGCAGAGGGGCGGCGATGGATCGGGCGGGGGCGGGTTCGGCGGCCATGAGGGAAGGCTAGCGTTCCGTGCTTATCCGCTCAAGCAGCACTCTCATGCCCCGGACGCAGCGGAGCGTCACTGCGTGCCGCACCGCGTCCGGGACACCAGAGGGGAGATTGCCAGAACGACTTGGATCGGCGTAACCAGCGGCATGGCTCAAGCTCCGCAATCCCCTCCCGCCCTGTTCGATCGCGCTTTGTTGCACGCGCGGCAGGGTCGCGCGCAGGCGCAAGGTCCGGTGGCCTTCCTGCTCGATCGTGTCGCCGAGGACATGTCCGACCGGCTGGCCGCGGTGATGCGGGAATTCCAGGCACCGGCCGATCTTTGGACGCCCGGTGAAGGGCTCGCAGGACTGCGCACGAGGCTACCGGCCATCGAGCACATCGCGCTCGATGCCGCGGGTTCGGAGAAGCTTCCCTTTGCACCCGAAAGTCTCGACCTCATCGTCTCGGCTTTGGCGCTGCAATTCGTCAACGACTTGCCGGGTGTGCTCGCGCAGGTGCGCCGCGCCTTGAAGCCGGACGGGTTGCTGCTCGCCGCCATGATCGGCGGCGACAGCCTGACCGAGCTGCGTCAGGCGTTTGCGGCCGCCGAAGCCGAATGCGAAGGCGGCGTGTCGCCGCGCGTCGCGCCGTTCGCGGACTTGCGCGATATCGGCGCGCTGTTGCAGCGGGCGGGCTTTGCGCTGCCGGTCACCGACGTCGACCGGGTCGTGGTGCGTTATGCCAATGCGTTTGCGCTGATGCAGGATCTCCGCCGCATGGGTGCGGCCAATGTGCTGATCGAGCGGCGGCGCGTGCCGAGCCGTCGCGCGACGCTGCTGCGGATGGCCGAGATCTATGCCGAGCGCTTCGCCGATGCCGACGGCCGCATCCGTGCGACGTTCGATATCATCTGGCTCTCCGGCTGGGCCCCGCATGCGAGCCAGCAGCAGCCGCTCAAGCCGGGGTCGGCGAAAGCGAGCCTGGCCGAGGCGGTGAAGAAGGCGGGGAAAGAGTGACGTGTGTCCCGGACGCAGCGCAGCGTCCGGGACACTGCTCACATCAACAAATCAATCAAATGCGGGATCAGCGGGATGTCCGCGGGCGGCATCGGGTAGTCGCGCAGTTTGTTGGCGCGGACCCAGGCGAGGTTTTGGCCTTCGCGCGCCGTGACCTGCCCCTCCCAGCGCCGGCAGATGTAGAGCGGCATCAACAGGTGGAAGGTCTCGTAGCCGTAGCTCGCAAAGGTCAGCGGGGCCAGGCACGGCTCGGCGACCGTGATGCCGAGCTCCTCGTGGAGCTCGCGAATCAGGCTCTGCTCGGGCCGCTCGCCCAGCTCGAGCTTGCCGCCCGGGAATTCCCAGAGGCCGGCCAGCGCCTTGCCCTCGGGGCGTTGCGCGATCAGGACGCGCTTGTCGGCGTCGATCAGCGCGCAGGCCACCACCAATGTGAGCTTGAGATCGGCCATGCTGCCTTACGACCTGTAATCCCCGTTGATCGCGACATATTCCTTGGTGAGGTCGCAGGTCATGACGCGGTCGCGGCCCTTGCCGAGGCCGAGCGCGACCTTGATCGCGATCTCCGGCGCCTTCATCGCCTCCGACACCTGGGCTTCGTCATAGGACGGATCGCGCGCGCCGCTCTTGGCGACGCGGATACCGTTGAAGGAGATCGAGAGCTTGTCACGATCGGCCGGCTCGCCGGCCTTGCCGACCGCCATCACCACGCGGCCCCAATTGGCGTCCTCGCCGGCGATCGCGGTCTTGACCAGCGGCGAGTTGGCGATCGACATCGCGATCTTGCGCGCCGAAGCCTTGGTCTTGGCGCCCTCGACGGTGATCTCGACCAGCTTGCGCGCGCCTTCGCCGTCGCGGGCCACCTGCTCGGACAAATTGGCGAGCACCTGGTTGAATGCCTTGACGAAGGCCTTCAGGCGCGGGTCGCTGGCGCGGCTGATCTTTGGCGCACCATGCGCGGCGGCGGCGCCCGTTGCGAAGGCGAGCAGCGTGTCCGAGGTCGAGGTATCGCCATCGATCGTCACGGCGTTGAAGGTGTCCTCGACGCCGCTCTTGAGCAGGGCTTGCAGCGCGGCGGGCGCGATCGGCGCGTCGGTGAAGATGAAGGACAGCATGGTCGCCATATCGGGCGCAATCATGCCGGCGCCCTTGGCCATGCCGTTGATGGTGACCTTGGCCTTGCCGAGCTTCACGGTCGCGGTCGCGACCTTCGGGAAGGTGTCGGTGGTCATGATTGCCTTGGCCGCGGCGAGATAATCGCCGGGCTCAGCGGTCTCAGCGAGACGGCCCAGCACGCCGTCGAACTTGGTCGCGTCCAGCGGCTCGCCGATCACGCCGGTCGAGGCGAGGAAGATCTCACTCTCGCTGCACCCAACAGCCTTGGCCGCGATCTTCGCGGTCAGTGCCGTGGATGCGCGGCCGGTCTTGCCGGTGAAGGCGTTGGCGTTGCCGGAATTGACGACGAGGGCGCGGGCCTTGCCGCCCTTCAATTTGGCGCGGCACCATTCGACCGGCGCGGACGGGCATTTCGACTTGGTGAAGACGCCGGCCACGGCCGTGCCCTTGTCCATCACCGCCAGCAGCACGTCGGTGCGGTTCTTGTAGCGGATGCCGGCCTCGGCGGTCGCAAGACGGACGCCCGCGATCACGGGCATATCGGGAACGTGTTTCGGGGCGAGGGGAGAGACGGAGGAGGACATCGCGGGCTTCCGATAACGGGGCGGGAGGCGCTTCCTATCATCTCACTCGGCGGATTGGGAGAGGCGCGCCGCATACACAGTGTCGTCCTGGCGAAGGCCAGGACCCATACGCCGCAGCAAGTATCGGTTTGCGCGATGGCGATTGCCTTCGTGAACAATTGATGACGGTGGTAATGGGTCCTGGCTTTCGCCAGGACGACCGTTGTATTTGCCGCGCCTGTCCACACCAAAAACGCAAATGGCCGGGACATGCCCGGCCATCGCGACGTCGAAAATGTCTTCGGCTTACTTCTTCGCAGGCGGCGCCATCTTGCTGTCGGACGGCTTGGCCGCATCGGCCGGCTTGGCGTCCTTTGCCGCATCCGCCGGCTGGTCCAGCCGCTCGACCTTGGCTTCGGCGCGGAGCTTGGCGACATACTCGGCCTGGGCCTTGCGGGTGACGTAGTTCTCGATCTGGGCCTTGACCTGCTCGAAGTCCGGCGCCTTGCGGTTACGCTTTTCCTCGACCTTGATGACGTGCCAGCCGAACTGCGACTTCACGGGGTCGGAGATCTTGCCCGGCTCGAGCGCGAAGGCGACGGCTGAGAATTCCGGCACCATCTGCTCCTTGGTGAAGAAGCCGAGGTCGCCGCCATCGGCGGAGCCCGGATCCTTGGACTTCTTCTTGGCGAGATCGGCGAAATCGGCGCCCTTGTCGAGCTCGGCCTTCACCGCCTTGGCCTCGTCCTCGGTCTCGACCAGGATGTGGCGGGCGCGCACCTCCTGCTCGCCGGTGATCTGCTTGGAGGCCTCCTCATAGACCTTCTTCATGGCGTCGGGGGTGGTGGCGGCCTTGCCCTCGCCCGCGAGCAGGCTGTCCATCAGGAGGCGGTTGCGGGCGAACGCCAGGCGCTTCTTGAACTCCTCGCTGTCGGCGACCTTCTTGTCCTCGGCAGCCTTGCTGACGATCTTCATGTCGATCAGGAACGACAGGACGTTCTCGTCCTTGGTCGCCGGGTCCATCTGGGCGAGGCTCGGTCCGAGTTCTTCCTCGGCCATGGCGACGTCGCTCTTCTTGATTTCCGCGCCATTGACCTTCGCCAGCACCGGATCGTCGGCGGCGCGGAGCGGCCCGGCGAACGCCAGGGACAGCGCCAGAGCGAGGCAGCCGGCCAGAGCGGACGCATGGCGGAAACGCTGGCCGGTGGTTACCGGGAACGAGGTGGTCATGGAAAATCCTTATGTTGAAGCAGGGGGCTGCTCGAGCGGGGCGGACACTCGCCCAATCAGGGGGGCTTGGCAACGCGAAAAGTCTGTCAAAATGATGAATTAGCCGCAATGCGGCCGCCGTTGACAAGGCTAGGGGCCGGCCATATCTCTGGCCCGGTCGCGTCCATGGCGATGGCGTTTATTTTGCTGCGTTTTTGGCCGTTGAACCCAGACTTGCTCAATTCCCACCCATATGGCGGACGACCCCCGCAGTCCGGGCTGAAGGCGCCATCGGCGTCACGGTGAGTTGAATAGGCAGGCGGGTGACAACTTCTTGGCTGCAACGCGGTTAAATCGCGAACACAGGAACTAGGCATGATCGGCGCGCTCGCCCGCAAGTTTTTCGGCTCCGCCAACGACCGGCGGGTGAAGGGATATCAGTCCCGCGTCAACGCGATCAACGCGCTGGAGCCCGAAGTCTCGAAACTCTCCGACGAGGCGCTCAAGGCCCGCACCGCCGAGTTCAAGAAGCAGATCGCCGAAGGCAAGACCCTCGACGACCTCCTGGTGCCCGCCTTCGCCACGGTGCGCGAGGCGGCCAAGCGCACGCTCGGCCAACGCCATTTCGACGTCCAGCTGATCGGCGGCATGGTGCTGCACGAGGGCGACATCGCCGAGATGAAGACCGGCGAAGGCAAAACGCTGGTCGCAACGCTCGCGGTCTACCTCAACGCGCTCGCCGGCAAGGGCGTCCACGTCGTCACCGTCAACGACTATCTCGCCCGCCGCGACTCCGGCTGGATGGGTCAGATCTACGGCTTCCTCGGCATGACCACCGGCGTGATCGTGCACGGCCTCGACGATGCCGAGCGCAAGGCGGCCTATGCCTGCGACATCACCTACGGCACCAACAACGAATACGGCTTCGATTATTTGCGTGACAACATGAAGTACCGGCTCGAGGACATGGTCCAGCGGCCGCACTTCTTCGCCATCGTCGACGAAGTCGACTCCATCCTGATCGACGAAGCGCGCACGCCGCTGATCATCTCCGGTCCGCTCGACGACCGCTCCGACTTCTACAACACCATCGACAGCTTCCTGCCCAAGCTCGACAAGACCGATTACGAGGTCGACGAGAAGCAGCGCACGGTGACGCTGACCGAAGCCGGCATGGAGAAGATCGAGACCCTGCTGCGCGATGCCGGCCAGCTCAAGGGCGAGTCGCTCTACGACGTCGAGAACGTCTCCGTCGTGCACCACATCAACCAGGCGCTGCGCGCCCACACGCTGTTCACGCGCGACAAGGACTACATCGTCCGCGACAACGAGGTCGTCATCATCGACGAGTTCACCGGCCGCATGATGCCGGGCCGCCGCTATTCGGAAGGCCTGCACCAGGCCCTGGAGGCCAAGGAGCACGTCCAGGTCCAGCCCGAGAACCAGACGCTGGCCTCGATCACCTTCCAGAACTACTTCCGCATGTACGAGAAGCTTGCGGGCATGACCGGCACGGCCGCGACCGAAGCGGACGAATTGTTCGACATCTACAAGCTCGAGGTCGTGGAGATTCCGACCAACCTGCCGATCGCGCGTCTCGACGAGGACGACGAGGTCTACCGCACCCAGCAGGAAAAATACGGCGCGATCCTCGCCGAGATCGAGCGTGCCAATTCGCGGCTCCAGCCGGTGCTGGTCGGTACGGCGTCGATCGAAAAGTCGGAAGTGCTCGCCGAATTCCTCAAGAAGAACGGCTACAAGCAGATCGACTTCGGCAAGGACAATGCGCTCGACAAGCTCTATGCCGCGGCCCGCGCCGGCAAGCCGGCAAAGCTGTTCGCGGTGCTGAACGCGCGCTTCCACGAGCAGGAAGCCTATATCGTCGCCGAAGCCGGCGTGCCCGGCGCAATCACGATCGCGACCAACATGGCCGGCCGCGGCACCGACATCAAGCTCGGCGGCTCGCTGGAGATGCGCATCCAGCAGGAGACCACCGGCATCGAGGACGAGGCCGAGAAGGCCAAGAAGATCGAGCAGATCAAGGCCGACATCGCGCATTTCCGCGACATCGTGCTGAAGGCCGAGGAGACCGTCGAGATCGAGCCGGCGAAGGGGAGCAAGCCCGCCAAGACCGTGAACAAGCCCGGCGGCCTCTACATCATCGGCTCCGAGCGGCATGAATCCCGCCGCATTGACAATCAGCTGCGCGGCCGTTCCGGCCGTCAGGGCGACCCCGGCCGGTCGAAGTTCTTCCTATCGCTCGAAGACGACCTGATGCGCATCTTCGGCTCGGACCGTCTCGACAGCATGCTCCAGCGTCTCGGCCTGCAAGAGGGCGAGGCAATCATCCATCCCTGGATCAACAAGGCGCTCGAGAAGGCGCAGCAGAAGGTCGAGGCGCGCAACTTCGACATCCGCAAGAACCTCCTCAAGTTCGACAACGTCCAGAACGACCAGCGCAAGGTGATCTTCGATCAGCGCGTCGAGTTGATGAGGGACGAGAGCGTCGCCGAGACCATCGCCGACATGCGCCACGCCTTCATCGACGATCTCGTCGCCAAGCACGTGCCCGAGCACGCCTATGCCGAGCAGTGGGACGTCGCCGGGCTGAAGGATGAATTGAAGCGTGTGCTCGATCTCGACCTGCCGGTCGACGAATGGGCTAAGGAAGAGGGCATCGCCGACGAGGAGCTGCTGACCCGCATCGAGACCAAAGCCGACGAGCACATGGCGGCCAAGGTCGCGCAATGGGGTCCCGACGTGATGCGTTACGTCGAGAAGACCATTCTCTTGCAGACGCTCGATCATCTCTGGCGCGAGCATCTGATCATGCTGGATCATCTGCGCCAGGTCATCGGCCTGCGCGGTTACGGCCAGCGCGATCCGTTGCAGGAGTACAAGACCGAGGCCTTCAACCTCTTCCAGGAGATGAGCGCGCATCTGCGCGAGGCCGTGACGGCGCAGCTGATGCGGGTCGAGATCGTCCCGCCAGAGCAGGAAGCTCCCATCCTGCCGGCGATGGAGGCGCACAAGTTCGACCCGAACACCGGCGAAGACGAGATGGCGCTCGCCAGCGTCACGCTCGGCGCCCAGGCCACCGACGCCGCCCTTCGCGATCCCAAGAACCCGGCCAGCTGGGGCAAGGTCGGCCGCAACGAGGACTGCCCGTGCGGCTCGGGCAAGAAGTTCAAGCACTGCCACGGCAAGTATGCGTAAGGCTTGAATGTATTTGTGAGGCGCGACGTCAGCGCCTCACTCCCCGCCGTCGTCGCCCGGTTTGACCGGGCGACCCAGTACGCCGCAGCCCCTCGGCTCAATCACAGCTTTCTCTGGAATACTGGATCGCCCGATTAAATCGGGCGATGACAGTTGAGTGCGTCGCGCTCAGCTCTCACCCCACCGTCGTCCTGGCGAAAGCCAGGACCCATTACCACAGGGGGAAGTCGCGGCGCGACGCCGGCAACCGCGAGTCTTCGCCAAACCAAATGCGGTGGTAATGGGTCCTGGATCAGCGCTCGGCTCTGCTCGCTTGTCCAGGACGACGTGCTTTGAGAAGCCGAACTTACTCACCCCTCAATTCGAGCTGTCGATCAAGCTCTCCAAGAGCCGCTTTAATTCGCTGGTCGACTTGTCGCCGTAGCTCTCCAGGATGTGCTCCTCCTGGTCCACCGCGAGCGAGTTGAGCTTCTTGCTCAGCACCTTGCCGCGGTCGGAGATGAACATCAGCACCTTGCGGCGGTCGTTGGGGTCCTGCACGCGGTAGACCAACGTGTCCGAGACCATGCGGTCGATCATCTTGGTCAATGTCGGATGGTTGAGCAGCACGGCATCAGCAAGCTCGCCCATCGAATGGCCGTTGCCATCCGACAGCACTTTCAAGATGCGCCATTGCTCGACCGGCACGCCCTCCTTGCTCAACCGCAGTTCGAGCTGCCGGTTGATTTCGCGGTTGGCTTGCGCGAGCAGGTAGGCGAGGTGTTCGGTGATCGGGGAGTTTTCTTTCGACGGTTTTGCCACGGCTAAGACTTCGTCTTGACCCAAATGAGTGAATGTCTTGCAATCAATGCTGCATCTATATGCACTTCAATTGTTGAATATTCAATATTTTCAAAATAGGATCATTGCCCAACAAAAGGGCGGAAGCCGCGGCCGCCTGCTCAATGTGCTTTCAGGTCTGGTCCCAGACAAGAGTTGGCGTGCGCGCGACGGTAAACTTCCCGGCTCACGGCGGCCCGGCGTTGCCGCCGTCCTTGCTGTTCAGGAATCTGTCGTCGTCATCGGCGGCTGATGGTGTCTTGTCGCCCAGGGATCAAGCCTTCTTCCGGCGGCGCGGCGCGAACAAGCTGCGGGTCGGCGGCTTCATCTGCTGCACCGGCTCGCCCGGGGTCTGGGGCCCCTGTGCGACCAACAGTGCCAAGCTCGCCGTCGCCGAGATCAACAAGCGCGGCGGCATCCTCGGGCGCGAAATCGAGCTTTCCATTTACGACGCCGGCGGGCCGCTTGACGAGGTGCTGAACCGCGCCGAGCAGGCGATCGCATTCGACGAGGTCGATCTCATCGTCGGGCTGCACACCAGTGCGATCCGTGTCGGCTTGCGCGACGTCACCACGCGTCATCGCATCCCCTACATCTACACGCCGGTCTACGAGGGTGGCGAGCGCACGCCGGGCGTGATGGCGATCGGCGAGACGCCGCGCTGGCAGAGCCGGCCCTCGATCCACTGGCTCGCTGACGTCAAGAAGGCGTCGCGCTGGTACCTGATCGGCAGCGACTATGTCTGGCCCTGGCAATCGCATCGCGCCGTGAAGAACTACATCAAGGAGACCGGCGGGCAGGTCGTCGGTGAGGAGTTCGTCCCCCTCGGCGAAGATAATCACGAGCCGCATCTGGCGCGCATCCGCGCCACGAAGCCCGATGTCGTGCTGATCTCGCTGATCGGCACCGACAGCATCACCTTTAACCGTGCCTTCGGCGAATGCGGGCTTGCCGCGACGACGCTGCGGCTCGCGGGCGCGATGGACGAGACGGTGCTGCTCGGCATCGGCGCCGACAACAGCGAGAACATGTTCTGCGCCTCTGGCTATTTCCCCGGCATCGGCTCGCGGGCCAACGACGACTTCCAGAGCCGCTATCGCACGATGTTCGGACCGAACGCTCCGCCGATTGGCTCGCTTGGCCAGTCCACTTACGAAGGCCTGCGTTTCCTCGAAGCCGTCGCGAACAAGGCAGGTTCGCTGTCCATGGCTCCCATGCTCGCGGCGGGGCGCAACGTCGTTTATGGCGGCGCGCGTGGCCCGGTCACCGTTCGCAACGGTCACGCCCGCATGCAGATGTATCTCGCCGAGGCTGACGGTCTCGACTTCAAGCTGATCAAGCCGGTCTGAGCGAGATTGTCCATTGGCCGACGCGGATCTTCGAAATAATACTTGAAAAGGAAAATATTTCCGTCTGTAATATCGAGGTGAAGCCGGTCGGCTCCGCGCTGTGCAGGCGCGGTGCCCAAGCGGCTTCCGTCCACGCCAGGGATCAAGAAGCCTTTGAGGAGAGCGCCGTGACAGTTGTCCTTCCCACGCCAGCCCAACTTCGCAGCGTCGCCGAGCAGTGCGGCCTTTCGCTGACCGACGACGACGTCGCCTCGTTCCGCGGCCTGATGCAGGGCTCGATCGAGGCCTACAATCTCGTGGCCACGATGCCAGACGAGGTGCCGGAGGTGAAATATCCCCGCACGCCGGGCTATCGGCCCTCAGCCGAAGAGAACCCCCGCAATGCCTGGTATCGCAAGTCGACCGTGAAGGGCGCCGCCAGCGGCAAGCTCAAGGGCAAGACAGTCGCGCTGAAAGACAACATCATGCTGGCCGGCGTGCCCATGACCAACGGCTCGTCGACGCTGGAAGGCTATGTGCCCGATTTCGACGCCACCATCGTCACGCGCATGCTCGATGCCGGCGCCGAGATCGTCGGTAAAACCCATTGCGAGCATTTCTGCCTGTCCGGCGGCAGCCACACCGGCTCCTACGGGCCGGTGCACAATCCGCACAAGATGGGTTACTCGGCCGGCGGCTCGTCGTCAGGCTCGGGCGTCGTGGTCGCGCTCGGCGAGGTCGACATGGCGATCGGCGGCGATCAGGGCGGCTCGATCCGCATGCCGTCATCGTTCTGCGGCATCTACGGAATGAAGCCGACCTGGGGCCTCGTGCCCTATACCGGGATCATGCCGATCGAGATCTACGTCGATCATACCGGCCCGATGACTGCGACGGTCGCCGACAATGCGCTGCTGCTCGAAGTGCTCGCCGGCGACGACGGCTACGATCCCCGCATCAAGGCGCCGAAGGTCGAGGAATACACCAAAGCGCTCGGCCAGGGCGTCAAGGGCATGAAGATCGGCATCGTCAAGGAAGGCTTTGAGCAGCCGGGTGCAGAGGCCGCGGTAAATGAGAGCGTGCGCGAGGCGGCGAAACGCTTCGGGGATCTCGGAGCCAGCATCGAAACGGTGTCGATCCCGATGCACCTCCTGGGCGGCGCGATCTGGACCCCGATCGGCACCGAAGGCCTGACCCAGACCATGATGTTCGGCGACGGCTACGGCCTCAGCCGCGGCGATCTCTATTCGACCTCGCTGATGGACTTTCATCGCGGCTGGCGCCGGCAGGCCGATTCGCTGTCCGAGACCACGAAATTGTTCATGATGCTCGGCACCTACATCAACAACAATTTCGGCCCACGCTTCTACGGCAAGGCGCTCAACATCTCGCGACGGCTGACCGCGGCCTACGACAAAGCGTTCGGGGATTACGATCTGCTGCTGATGCCGACCACGCCGATGAAGGCGACGCCGCTGCCGGCCCCCAATGCCAGCCGCGAGGATTACGTTGCCCGCGCGCTCGAGATGATCTCCAACACCGCGCCATTCGACATCACCCATCATCCCGCGATGTCGCTGCCCTGCGGCATGGTCGACGGCCTGCCGGTCGGCCTGATGCTGGTCGGCCGCATGTTCGAGGAAGCCACGATCTACCGTGCCGCCCATGCCTTCGAGCAGATCGGCGACTGGAAGAAGATGTGAGCGAGGCTTCGATGCAGGCGAACGGAGCGCCAGAGCGTTTTCGAGCGAAGTGGATACCGGTTCGCGTCAAGAAAACGCGTCAAAACAAGAATCCAGAGCCCCGTTCCGATTCCATCGGAGCGGGAAAGGCTCCGGCGCATGGCTAACGCGTTCGTCGCGGCGTTCGAGATCCTGAGCTTCGGCGCGATCATCGTCCTGATCGTGCTGGGGCTCGGGATCATCGCCAGCATGATGGGTATCTTCAACTTCGCGCAGGGCGAGTTTGTCCTGCTCGGGGCCTACATCACCTATCTCGCCTACGCCAAGGGATTGCCGATCTGGGCCGGCATGGCTGCCGCGCCCTTCGTGGTCGGCGCGCTCGGCTTCGTGCTGGAGGCGCTGATCATCCGCCGCTTCTACGCCGCGCCCATCGTCGCCATGCTCGGCACCTATGCGCTCGGCCTCATCATCCGCGAATCCGTGCGCGGTCTGATCGGCGGCTTCTATCTCACCGTGCCCGAACCTATCGGCGGCTCCATCGACATCGGCGCCATGCACATCTCGGCCTGGCGCTTCACCATCATCGTCATCACGCTCTTGGTGATGGGTGGCTGCTATCTGCTGCTGTCGCGCACGAGTTTTGGCTTGCGCGTGAGGGCGACGCTGGAGAATCCGTCGCTGGCGCGCGCGTCGGGCATCTCCACGCCACTGATCTACGGCGCCACGTTTGCGTTTGGCGCAGCGCTGGCCGGCCTTGCCGGTGCGCTGATCGTGCCGGTGTTCAGCCTGTTTGCCGACCTCGGCCTGCGCTTCCTGATCCAGGGTTTTGTCGCGGTCATGGTCGGCGGCGTCGGCTCCTTCATCGGACCGGTCGCAGGCGCCGGCGTCATCGGCACGCTCAGCGCGGCGCTGCCCTGGGTGATGGCGCCCGTCGTCGCCGACGTGCTCGTCTTCGTGCTCGCCATTGTCTTCATCAAATTCCGCCCGCAGGGCCTCATCGCTGGAAAAGGGGTTTAGTCACATGCTCGATCGTACTCAGCTTTCACGACGCCGCTTCCTCTCCAATTTCGCCTTTGCGTCCGGTGCGGTCGCGACCGGCGTCGGCAGCTGGGTGATCCCGGCGCCCTGGGCCAATGCGGCCGAAGCCCCGATCAAGGTCGGCATCGCCACCGACCTCACCGGCCCGATCGCCTATGCCGGCAATGCCGACGCCAACGTCGCCAAGATGGTGATCAAGGAGATCAACGCCGACGGCGGCCTGCTCGGCCGGCCGCTCGAGCTCTACATCGAGGACACCGCCTCGAACGAATCCGTCGCGGTCGGCAACGTGCGAAAACTGATCCAGCGCGACAAGGTCGACATGGTGCTCGGCGGTATCACCTCCTCGATGCGCAACGCGATCAAGGATCCGATCGTGGCGCGCGGCAAGACGCTCTACATCTATCCGCAGCTTTACGAGGGCAAGGAGTGCACGCCCTACCTGTTCTGCACCGGCCCGACGCCGGCGCAGCAATGCGACGAGTTCATCCCCTGGCTGATCAAGAACGGCGGCAAGAAGTTCGCGCTGCCGAGCGCCAACTATGTCTGGCCGCACACGCTCAACATCTATGCCCGCAAGGTGATCGAGGCCAATGGCGGCGAGGTCGTGTTCGAGGAATATTACCCGCTCGACCAGATCGACTTCTCTGCAACCGTGAACCGCATCATCTCCAACAAGGTCGACGTCGTCTTCAACACCGTCATTCCGCCGGGCGTCGGCCCGTTCTTCAAGCAGCTTTATGAAGCCGGCTTCCTCAAGAACGGCGGGCGCCTCGCCTGCGTCTACTATGACGAGAACACGCTCAACATCAATCAGGCCGCCGAGATCGAGGGCCTCGCCAGCTGTCTCGACTATTTCAAGGTGCTGACCAAGGAGAACCCGTTCGACGCAAAGATCCAGGCGGCCTATGAGAAGGATTTCCCGGGCAACTTCCTGTTCGCCGCCGGCAGCGCCGCCACCGGCACTTATCGCGGCCTCAAGCTGTGGGAAGCCGCGGTCAAGGAGGCCGGCAAGATCGACCGCGAGTCGGTAGCCGCCGCGCTCGACCACGCCAAGATCGCCGAAGGTCCCGGCGGACCTGCCGAGATGGTGCCAGGCAAGCGGCACTGCAAGATGAAGATGTACACCGCGGTCGCCAAGGGCGGGAACTATGAGATCGTCGCCCGCAGCAGCGGGCTCGTCGATCCCAAGGAATGCTGAATCTTCACCTCTCCCGTAGGGAGAGGTCGGATCGCATCGCGAGATGCGATCCGGGTGAGGGGATCTGGTCTCACTGGGCGCCGCGGCCCCTCACCCGGATTGCTCTGGACGATGCTTCGCATCGCCAGGCGCAATCCGACCTCTCCCCGCTGGGGAGAGGTGGATCGGCCACCATGGAGGGCTTTAACTCGGAATGCTGAAATCGATGGGTGTAGCTAAGCGGGCGGTCCACGCCGCGGTCGGGGACGAGATGGACGTTTCGGTGGCCGAAGGCGTGCCAGCCGAGCGATCGTCGGCGCGAAAAGTCCTGCCGATCGTGGAAGGGGTCGTGCTCGTCGCGGCGCTGCTCGCGCCGCTGGTGCTGCAGGATTACCTCACGGTGTTCGCAACGCGCGTGATCATTCTCGCGCTGTTCGCGCTGTCGTTCGACCTCGTCTGGGGCTATGCCGGAATCATGAGCTTCGGCCAGGCCCTGTTCTTTGGCTCGGCCGGCTACGGCGTCGCGCTGCTCGCGCGCGACCTCGACATCACCAACATCCTTCTGGTGCTGCCGGCGGGTACGCTGATCGGCCTCACTTTTGCGCTGCTGCTCGGCGGCTTCCTGCCGCTGGGACGGCATCCCTCCAGCGTGATCTTCGTCTCGCTGGGTACGTCGACCGGCTCCTATGCCGCTGCATCCGCCTGGCGCGCGGCTGGTACTATCTCGGCGGTCAGAACGGCATCCCCTCGATCGCGCCGATGTCGCTTGGTTCATACGAATTCTCGGAAGGGCCGGCGTTCTACTATCTCGTGCTCGGCATCCTCGTCGTGGTCTACCTGCTCTGCCGCTTCCTGGTGCGCTCGCAATTCGGCCTTGCGCTGGCGGGCCTGCGCGAGAACGAGCAGCGCATCGCCTTCTTCGGCTACAAGGCGCAGCATCTGAAAGCGATCATCTTCACCATCGGCGGCGCCATCGCCGGGCTTGCCGGCAGCCTCTATGCCTTCCACGAAGGTTTCGTCTGGCCCAACATGGTCGGCGTCGTGGTCTCGACGCAGGTGGTGCTCTATGTGCTGTTCGGCGGCTCCGGCACGCTGATCGGCGCCGTCATCGGCACCGTCATCGTCGAGGGTGTCAGCTTCTGGCTGTCGGACAATTATCGCGACGTCTGGCCGATCATTCTCGGCCTCTTGCTGTTGCTCGTGATTCTGTTCCGGCCGCTCGGTCTCATCAGCTTCGTGCTGGGTGAGCGCGAGCGGGTCGGCAGCTTCGGTGCGAAGCCTAAGGAGAAGCGCAATGCCGCTCCTTGAAGCCGCCGGCATCAGGAAAGTCTTCGGCAAGCTCACCGCGCTCGACGGCGCGGCGCTCACCGTCGGCGAGAACGAGTTTCACGGGCTGATCGGTCCGAACGGCTCCGGCAAGAGCACGCTGATGAAGTGCATCGCCGGGGCCGAAGTGCCGACGCAGGGCAAGGTGAGCTTCGTCAACACCGACATCACCGCGTTCACGCCGACCGAGCGCGCGCGCGCCGGCATGAGCCTGAAATTCCAGATCACGTCCGTGCTGCCGTCGCTGACGCTGTACGACAACATCCTGCTCGCGCTGCAGGCGCAGTGCTCGCTGTTCGACCTGGTGCTCTCGCGCACGCGCAGGCTGCTGCACGACCAGGTCATGACCATGCTGAGGCAGTTTCGCCTCGCCGACCGCGCCTTCGACGCGGCCGCCGCGCTGTCGCACGGCCAGCAGCAATGGCTGGAGATCGCGATGGCGCTGGCGGGCAAGCCCAAACTTCTCTTGCTCGACGAGCCGACCGGCGGCATGAGCCTGGAGGAGCGCCGCGTCACCGGCGAACTGCTCCAGCCGATCAAGCAGCATTGCTCGCTCGTCATCGTCGAGCACGACCTCGATTTCATCCGCGACATCTGCGATCGCCTCACCGTGCTCGACCAGGGCAAGGTGCTGGCGTCAGGCACGGTGTCCGAGATCCAGGCCAACACATCTGTCCAGGAGATTTATCTGCGCCGTGCCTGAATTTTTGGACATCAAGCATCTCGACGCCGGCTATGGCCGCAGCCAAGTGCTGTTCGACGTCAGCCTCGGCATTCCCTGGCGTGGCGGCGTCGCCGTGCTCGGCCGCAACGGCGCCGGCAAGACCACGCTGATGAAGACCATCGTCGGCGAACTGCCGGCCTGGAAGGGCGAGGTCGCCTTCGACGGCCGCGACATCAGCCTCCGCGCCACCCAGGAGCGCGTGCGCGCCGGCATCGGCTACGTCCCGCAGGAGCATTCGGTGTTCGCGCGCCTGTCGGTACGCGACAATCTCGCGGTCGGCTCGCTCGTGAGCAAGGATGCGTCCGCCGTCGATCGCGTCCTGACCATCTTCCCGAAGCTCGGCCAGCGCCTCGACCAGCCCGCCGGCACGCTGTCCGGCGGTGAGCGCAAGATGCTCGCCATCGGCCGCGCCATGCTGGGCGATCCAAAATTGTTGCTGCTGGACGAGCCGACCGAAGGCGTCTGGATCGGCGTGATCGAGGAGATCACCGAGCGCCTGATCGAGCTCGCGAAGACCATCGCCGTCATCATCGTCGAGCAGCACCTCGACCTCGCGCTCCGCGTCGCCGATTACGCCTACGTGCTCGATCGCGGCAGGGTCGCGTTGCAAGGCGAGGCAGGCGAGGTGCGGAGCAATCCGGAGCTGATGCGGTATCTGGCGCCGTAGGACATGCGCGTGAAGCGCGCCGCTCTCACACCGACCTCAGCTGTCATACTCCGCGAAAGCGGGGCATCCAGTACGCCGCGGCTTCTCGATCGAGAACGGCTGTCTCCGGAATACTGGATTCCCCGCCTTCGCGCAGGGCTGTCCGGGAATTCTATGCATAACAGAAGCTGATCTGGTCGGGGAGCTTCTGTCGCGGGCAGCGGATGGGTTCACCTTGGGAGGTCGGTCGATGTCGGCGATTGGTTTTCGTGCGAACAGCGACGCGGCGACAAGACCTGCGAAGCGGATAGCCGGCATGATTAGACGACTTTCGCGTGCGGCGATCCGCGGCAGCAGATAGGCGATCATGGCGGCGAGGATTTGCAGACGGACCGCGTTCTCGGAGCGGCCGAGAAATTTGCGAAGCTTGAGGTGCTGCTTGATCCAGCGGAACAACAGCTCGATCTGCCAGCGTGTTTTGTAAAGCGCAGCGATTTCGATGGCCGAACGCTTCAGATCGTTGGTGATGAGGGTCAGTTTTGTACCGTCATCGCGTTTGAGGCGTATGCGGCGCATCGGAACAGCAAGTTTGGAGCTGCTGAGGAGCTTTACCTCAGCATCGTCGATGATTTTAAAGCCCTTCCCCTTTTGTTTCCGCAGCTTCCGCCAGCGTGTAGCTCTGAAGCGCAGATTCTTCTTCTGGCGGGTGACGAAGCAGGCGCCCGCGTCGTGAAGCCGTGTCCACCAGGCATAACTGCAATAGGCCTTGTCGAACACATAGGTGGCGCCGGCCTCGATCGGGAATTGCTGGGCTGGTGTGACGTCATTGACCGTCGACGGCGTGATCGCCAGACGGCGCGGATGATCCGAGCCGGGATCGTAAACCACGTGAAGCTTGAGACCACGGGTACGTCCGTTCCAACCGGCCCAGGTGCTGAGTTGATCCAGCGGCACCGGCGTCGCATCGATCAGCCGCAGCATCTCGGCACCCTCCCGCTTCAGCGCTCGGTCGGCATGCCCAGACAATCGCTCAAAGACTTCTGCGAAGATACTGACCGGCCGTCGGGCATTGGCATCCGCAAGCGTCGAGCGCGCCGATTTGCCGACACCAAGATGGTAGTGATGATGCGAATTGGCGTTCCAGATCGCCTCAAGGGCACGCAAGCTGTCGACGCCACTGAGCTGGGAGAATATCAATGCGACAAGATGATCCCAGCTGTCGAACGTCTTGTCGTAGGCATCGCCATCCAAACGATCCACAGTCGTCTGAAACTGCCGCCGATTGATCGGTTCAAGCAGCCTTCCAAAAATGCTATCGCTAAACCGCATGCCCGGCCCCTTTCGAAGTCTCGACAACCAGAAAGTACCTGCTTCAAGCCGGGAAAACCCGGGCATGCTCCGCGACACAGTGAATCATTCCCCGGACAGCCCTGCGCCTTCGCGGGGAATGACGGCGTCAGGCTGGGATGGGACGGCGCACCGCCCCTCTTCACCGCCCCAAACCGGCTGTCGAACGAGTTCGACTGCACCACCGGCGCGGCGCCGGCGAGCTGCCCGCTGTCACCCGCGCCATCCGACACCGACGGCTTCAGCGCCGGGCGCGTTGCGGCGAGGCGCGTGTCTGGCTTCGCCGGCTCGGCGGGCTTGGCGGCGACGGCCGGTTTCGGCGCATCCTTCGTGGCGTCCTTGGACTTGTCATGCCCCGGCGCGAAGCGGGTCACTGCGGCCTTCAGCCTCGACGCCGCCGTGGGCGGGGTCGTGGAGGTCGTGGCCGGCGCGACGGACGCCGTGGCTTGCGGCGGAGGCGTGGTCGTCGCCGTGGTGTCGGCGGTCCCTAAGCCCATCTTGCGGCCGAGGTTGGAGAAGAAGCCGCCGCCTTGAGATTTCTCTTGCGATCTCTCGGCCGGCGCAGCCGCGGCGACGCGGGTGCTGGTTGCCGGCGCGCTGCTGGCTGTGACCGGCTCTTCCTGCGGCGCGCTTGCTGCCGCATCGAGGTTCGGCTTGGGCGGATTGACGTGGCCGGGGATCGTGCCGGGCGCCTTCGCCATCGCCAGCATCTGCAGCGTGGTACCTTCAGCGCCCTCCGACAGGCCGGTCGAGCCTTCCGGAATCTTGGCAGCGAAGATCTTGTTCATGCCGCCGTCGATGCCGGTGTTCATGCGCGCCACCGGCGTGCCCTTGGCGACGAGCTTGGCGTATTCCGTTTCGTCCTTGGCCTGCTTTTCGCGCACCGCGCTGGCGATGTCCTCGGGGATCACATAAGCCGGGCACTTCGCCGAGGCGTCGAACACCGGGTCGCGCTTGGCGTCCGCCGGCTTCGCTGCATCGAACACGTATTTCTTCTCGCAGAAATCGACCTTCGGCTCCTGCCGCGTCACCTCGAAATGATCATAGCCTTCCTTGATCATCTTCCAGAAGGCCATGTTCGGATTGTTCCGGTGCTTGGCCATGTTCACCGGCGTCATCTTGAACGGATAGGCCTGGAGCTGGAACGCCTTCTGGCCGCCGAAGAAGGATTCGCGCCCCAGCGAATAAATCTCCGCGATCTGCTCGTCGGTCATGGCGTAGCAGCCGCGCGACGAACAATCGCCGTGCACCATCAGCTGCGAGCCGCTGCGCCCAAGCGCCTTGTCGAACGCGTTCGGATAGCCGGTGTTGAAGGAGAGGTAATAGGCCGACTGCGATTCATCTGGCTCGGATTGATCGAGTAGAATCCTTCCGGTGCCTGGCGGTCGCCTTCGCGCACCTTGGGGCCGAGATCGCCCGACCAGCGGCAGATCGGATAGGTCTTGAGCAGCGCGAACTGGCCTGAGCGGGTCTGCTTCCAGACCTCGAGCTCGGCCTCCTGCTTGAACAGGCGGACCAGGATCGGCGATTGCAGGTCCATGTTCTTCTCGGCCATTGCGGCGAGAAGCTTTGGCGGCACCGGCTGATTGGCCTTGGCGTTGGTCGCGAGCGAAACCTGGTCGGTGTCGCAGCCGGCCAGCACGATGCTGGCGGCCAGCGCAACCGAAGCCAAAAGCGCGCGAGCAAGCGAACGAGAAATCAAGATGGACCCCACACCGTGCCGGGCAGCGAAGCGCGAACCCCAATTCTTTTGAAGCATGGCCTGACCGCAAATCCGGACCCGTCACGACGGGCTTTTTCAGACCACGCCCCAGCGCTTATGCCCTGAAGCCATTGATTAAAATTCTAACCTCTGGGTCATGTGGTCGCAACCCGAGCGGAGATCACGAGCCCGTTGGCCCAGTGGCATGGTCAACGAAGACTGAATGGACGCGACTTTGGACGTGACTTGGGACGTAACTTGGGCCTTTCGGTCGATTTGGAACAGAGATCGCCGATTTGGGCAAAAAAAGGGTTAATGCGGGGTTACTGGGGAAGATGGGGTTGCCCAGCGTCAAACTCGGTGTCGTCCGGGCGAAAGCCAGGACCCATAACACAGGGAGTGGTTTGGCGAAGACTCGTGGTTCGGTACTCCCAGCGTCCCCAATCGCGAAATTCCGCGGTATGGGTCCTGGCTTTCGCCAGGACGACGAGCTGAGAGAGCCGTATTTGTCGTCGAACCCGGCCGAATCAGCCCAGTTTCCGGCCGATATCGAGGAATTTCTGCCGCCGCTGCTTGCGGATGGCGTCGCCGTCGAGACCCGGAGCTCGTCGAAAGCCTTGGCGATGGCGTCCCCGGTGGTGGCGATCATGGCGGCGGGGTCGCGGTGGGCGCCGCCGACCGGCTCCTTCAAAATGCTGTCGATCACGCCGAAGCGGAGCATGTCCTGGGCGGTGATCTTCATGTTGTTGGCGGCTTCCTGCGCCTTGGTGCCGTCGCGCCAGAGGATAGAGGAGGCGGCCTCCGGCGAGATCACGCTGTAGATCGCGTGCTCCAGCATCAACACTCTGTTGGCGGTGGTGATGGCGATGGCGCCGCCCGACATGCCCTCGCCGGTGATGATGGCGACGTTCGGCACCGTGAGCGCCAGGCAGGCATCCGTCGAGCGCGCGATCGCCTCGGCTTGTCCCGCTCCTCGGCGCCGATGCCGGGATAGGCGCCGGCGGAATCGGCGAGTGACAGCACCGGCAGGCCGAACCGCTCGGCCATCTCCATCAGCCGCACGCATTTGCGATAGCCTTCCGGCCGCGCCATGCCGAAATTGTGCCGGATGCGGCTTTCGGTGGAATCGCCCTTTCCTGGCCCATCACGCAGATCGGCTCGCCGCGGAAGCGGCCGAAGCCCGCGACCAGCGCCTCGTCCTCGCCGAATTTGCGGTCGCCGGCCAGCGGCGTGAATTCGGTGATCAGGCCCTTGATGAAGTCGTTGAAATGCGGCCGCTGCGGGTGCCGCGCTACCAGCATCTTCTGCCACGGCGTCAGGTTCAGATAGAGATCGGCCAGCGCCTGCGCCGCCTTGTCCTCGATCCGTCCGATCTCCTCGGCGATGTCGGTGCCGGAGGCCGCCAACATCCTAGAGCTCGTCGACCTTGGAGTCGAGCTCGGCGACGGGCTTTTCGAAATCGAGATAGCTGCGCATCTGGTCTGGCATCAACTCAATATAAGGGGACGGGGCGAGAGAGCGAAACGAGGTTGGGGTTGTGGAAAGAAGTTTAGCTTCTTCAATGGTTTGGCCTGTGTGCTCGTGAGACGCCAGCCAAATCGATCGTGAGGCCACGGCTCTTTCCGCGGAGATGTGGCCGAAGTCAAGGTGGATCGTCACCTCTCCCGCTTGCGGGAGAGGTCGCGCCAAAGGCGCGGGTGAGGGCTTTCACCTCTAGGGGGTTGTCCCTTTGCGGAGACACCCTCTCCCCAACCCTCTCCCGCAAGCGGGAGAGGGGCGCACCTCCCACGCCTCACTTCTCCACCAGCGGGTGCAGGTCGCGCACCAGGCTCTTCAGCCGCTCCTCGACCACATGGGTGTAGATCTGGGTCGTGGAGATGTCGGTGTGGCCGAGCAGGGTCTGCACGATGCGCAAATCGGCGCCGTTGTGCAGCAGGTGGCTGGCAAAGGCGTGGCGCAGCACGTGCGGCGAGACCAGGCGGGCCTGAAGCCCGGAGGCGACCGCGAGCTCCTTCAGATCGCGGGCGAAATGCTGGCGCGTCAGATGTCCGCTCTCGCCGAAGGAGGGAAACAGCCATTTCGAGGCGGCCACGCGGTTCTTGTCAGCCTTCGCAGCTTCCGTCGCCGCGAGATAATCGGCCATCGCCTGCCGCGCGGCGTCGTTGAGCGGCACCAGGCGTTCCTTGTTGCCCTTGCCGCGCACCACGATCATGCGCGCATCGCGCTTGGCGGCCGAGCGCGGCAGCGCCACCAACTCGGAGACGCGCAGGCCGGTGGCGTAGAGCACCTCGAGCAGGCAATAGAGCCGCAGAGCGCGCAGCCGTTTCGACGGCGATTGATCCGCCGCCTCGCTCAATTCCTTGGCGCGGCGGAGCATGCGGTCGACATCCGCAATCGACAGCACTTTTGGCAGGCCGCGGCCGCGCTTCGGTCCCGACAGGATCGCCGCGGGATCCTCGGCACGGATGCGCTCGTTGAGGAGAAAGCGGAACAGATGCCGCATCGCCGACAGCCGCCGCGCGACGCTGGTGGATTTGAAGCCGCGCGCATCGAGATCGGCGAGATAGTCGCGCAGGACTTGCGTCTCCGCATCCGCAAAACTGTGGCCGGCGCGGCCCAAAAATTCCGAGAAATCGGTGAGGTCGCGGCGGTAGGCATCGAGCGTGTTGGCCCCGGCGCCCTGTTCCGCCGCGAGCATGTCGAGGAACAGGCCGGTGAGCTTGCTATCGGAGGGCTTGGTGCGCATGCCCTGGAGCCTAGCCGCTATTTCTTGAGAAACTTGTCAGGCGGGATCGTCACCGTCATTTCCCGCGGCTTCGGACTGACGAAGTTCGCCAGCGCGAAGACCACGCCATAGACGATGCCGGCGATCACGGCGACGACCGTCAGGAAGCGGAACAGGCTGGGCATCGTGCTGGGGTCCGGAGGGCAAATTAACCAATGAAATCATCCAACATGTTCGCCGTTTCGTGGCAAGAGTCCTCTGGCGAGGCCCCCTGCGGGGTCGTATAGGTGGCAAAAGCATGCCGCCTTTGGCGGCAGATCGAGCGAGATCCATGTCCGACGCCGCGTTGCCGCTATCCGGTTCGCCTGAGGCCGACATCCTGTCGGCGCTCGGGGCGCGCTCGATCGTGCTCGTCGGCATGATGGGGGTGGGCAAATCCACCATCGGCCGCCGCATGGCGGCGCGGCTCAAGCTGCCTTTCGTCGACGCCGACACCGAGATCGAGGCGGCGGCCGGCATGACCATACCGGAAATTTTCGAGCGCCATGGCGAGCCGCATTTCCGCGACGGCGAGGCCCGCGTGATCGCGCGGCTGCTGGACGGTGGACCGATCGTGCTCGCGACCGGCGGCGGCGCCTTCATGCGCGAGGAGACGCGCGCGCGCATCGCCGCGAAGGCCGTCTCAATCTGGCTCAAGGCCGACCACGACGTCATCATGCGCCGGGTGCGGCGCCGTGCCGATCGCCCGCTGCTCCAGACCGCCGATCCCGAAGGAACCGTGACGCGCCTGCTCACCGAGCGCGAGCCGGTCTATCGCCATGCCGACCTCACCATCGCCTCGCGCGACGTGCCGCACGACAAGATCGTCGAGGAATGCATCGAGACGCTGCACGCCCATCTCTGCGGCGTGCCGCCTGCTGACGTTGCGAGTGCCGTACGATGACTGCGCCCTTGAAACATTCCGATCCTGTCAATGTCGATGTCGCGCTGGGCGAGCGCGCCTATGACATCGTCATCGGCCGCGGCGTGCTAGCCTCGCTCGGCGAGCGCGTCGCGCGCTTGCGCCCCGGCGTGCGCACCGCTGTTGTGACCGACCGCACCGTTGCGAAATATTGGCTCGAGCCGACCGAGGCTTCGCTTGCTGCCGCCGGCATTCCGACCGCGCGCATCGTGGTCGAGGAAGGCGAGATCTCCAAAACCTATGCCGGCCTGGAAAAGGTCAGCGAGGCCCTGATCGCCGCAAAAATCGAGCGCAACGATCTCGTCATCGCGCTCGGCGGCGGCGTGGTCGGCGATCTCGCCGGCTTTGCTGCGGCGATCCTGCGCCGCGGCGTCGATTTCGTGCAGGTGCCGACCTCGCTGCTGGCGCAGGTCGATTCCAGCGTCGGCGGCAAGACCGGCATCAACTCGCCGCAGGGCAAGAACCTGCTCGGCGCCTTTCACCAGCCGGTGCTGGTCATCGCCGACACCGCCGTGCTCGATACGCTGTCGCCGCGGCAATTCCGCGCCGGCTATGCCGAGGTCGCCAAATATGGCGTGCTCGGCGACGAAGCCTTCTTCAGCTGGCTGGAGAAGAACCATGCCGACATCTTCAGGGGTGGCTCGGCGCGCGAGCATGCCATCGCGACGTCGTGCCGCGCCAAGGCCGGCGTCGTCTCGCGTGATGAGCGCGAAACCGGCGAGCGTGCGCTGCTCAATCTCGGCCATACCTTTGGTCACGCACTGGAAGCGGCGACCGGCTTCTCCGACCGCCTGTTCCACGGCGAGGGCGTGGCGATCGGCATGACGCTGGCGGCGCAGTTCTCGGCCAAGCTCGGCATGATCGGCGAGCAGGACGCGGCGCGCGTCGAGCGGCATCTGGTCGAGGCTGGCCTGCCGACGCGTTTGCAGGACATCGCGGGTTTTGCCCAGGAAGGCCTTGCCGATGCCAACGCGCTGATGGCGCTGATGGCGCAGGACAAGAAGGTCAAGCGCGGCAAGCTCACCTTCATCCTGCTGGAGGCCGTCGGGCGCGCGGTGATCGCCAAGGATGTCGAGCCCGCCCCGGTGCGCGATTTCCTGCAAGAGAAGCTTGCGCAGAAGGCGTGATGCGCGGCTGAACGGCGCCAAAGCGTTTTTCGCGCGAAGTGGATACCGGTTCGCGTCAAGACAACGCGTCCAAACAAGAAGCTAGAGTGCTGCATGGACTGGCTCGGATTCACCATCGTCGTCCTCTGCCTCCTGGTCTCGGCGTTCTTCGCCGCGAGCGAGACCGCGCTGACCGGCGCCTCGCGCTCCAGCATGCTCAGGCTCTCCAAGCAGGGCAATCATGACGCCGACGTCGTCTCGCAGCTGCTCGACATGCGCGAACGCCTGATCGGCGCGCTGCTGCTCGGCAACAACATCGCCAATATCGGCTCCTCCGCGATCGCCACCGCGATATTCACGGCCTGGTTCGGTGATGTCGGCGTGCTCGATGCGACCGGGGTGATGACGGCGCTGGTCGTGATCTTCGCGGAGGTTCTGCCGAAGACCATCGCCATCAACGCGCCGGACCGCGTGGCGCTCGCGGTCGCACGCCCGATGCGGCTGACCATGTACGTGCTGGGGCCGCTGCTGCGGATCGTGGAAGTCATTGTGCGCCTGTTGCTGCGGCTGTTTGGCCTCGCCGGCGAGCACCAGGCGATCCTGTCGCCGACCGAGCGCCTGCGCGGTGCGGTCGACCTGTTGCACCACGAAGGCAAGTTCGAGAAGCATGATCGCGACATGCTCGGCGGCCTGCTCGATCTGCGCGAGCTCCAGGTCTCCGACGTCATGATCCATCGCACCGAGATGATGATGATCAATGCCGATTTGCCGCCGGAAGAGCTGGTGCGCGAGGTGCTGGCGACCGAATACACCCAAATCCCGCTGTGGCGCGAGAAGCCCGAGAACATCATCGGCGTGCTCCACGCCAAGGATCTCCTGCGCGCGATCCGCGCCTCCGACGGCGACACCTCGCGGATCGATGTCTCCACCATCGCGCTGCCGCCCTGGTTCGTGCCGGAGATGCGCCCGGTCTCCGAGCAGCTCAAGGCGTTCCGCCGCCGCAAGACCCATTTCGCGCTCGTCGTCGACGAGTACGGTGAGGTTGAAGGGCTCGTGACGCTGGAAGACATTTTGGAGGAGATCGTCGGCGACATCTCCGACGAGCACGACGTCGTGGTCGCGGGCGTGCGCGCCCAGCCGGACGGCTCGGTCGTGGTCGACGGCTCGGTGCCGATCCGCGATCTCAACCGCGCCATGGACTGGCACCTGCCCGACGAGGAGGCGACCACGGTGGCCGGCCTCGTCATTCACGAGGCGCGCTCGATCCCCGACCGCGGCCAGAGCTTTACCTTCCACGGCTTCCGTTTCCGCGTCCTCCGCCGCGAACGCAACCGCATCACCGCGCTCCGTATCTCACCGGTGCCGCGCGAGGCGGAGCTGGAGGAGGCAAAGCCGAGACGGGCCGGGACGTCGTTTTGATTCTTACCCTCCCCTGGAGGGGGATGGTCGATCGCGCGCAGCGCGAGCGGGGTGGGGTGATCTCTCCACTCGGGCAGTGCTCAGCGCGGAGAGACGGTCACCCCACCCTGCTTCGCATCTCGCTGCGCTCGGTGTGAAGCGACCCTCCCCCTCCAGGGAAGGGTAAGAGGAGATCACCCTTCCCCGGCGCCTTCGCGTGGATCGCGAGCGCGTGGACGCCGCCGGCGAGTTCCGCCGCCAGCGCCGAATTTATCATGCGGTGGCGATCGACCCGGCTCTTCCCTTTGAAGGCCTCAGACACGATATACACACGGAAGTGTGTCTCGCCGCTCGGCCGATGGCCGGCGTGGCCCTCATGCAAGTGCGACTCGTCGACGACCTGCAGACTTTCCGGCCTGAAAGCTTCTTGCAACCTGTTGCTGATAGTGTCTCTGATAGCCATGTGTGTGCCATTAAGGTGCGCGATCGCACCCGGTCAATACCCGGGAGTCCCAGGTAATTGGGACCGGGTTTCCAGCTAATTGCAATGTCAAGACTTGAAGGTTTTTGCATTGCGTAGTCAAAGTCAGCCATGCCGATCGATTCATCAAAGTTCTTCGACTCCATCCGCGTCAAGCCGCGCGGCAAGCAGCCGGAAGCGATGCCGCGCGAGACCGTGGTCGCCTGCGAATGGACCGGCTGCCAGAACAAGGGCAGCCACCGCGCGCCGAAGGGGCGCGAGAATTCGCGCGAGTACTGGCACTTCTGCCTGGAGCACGTCCGCGAGTACAACCAGAACTACAATTTTTTCTCCGGCATGAATGCCGATGCGGTCGCACGCTACCAGAAGGATGCGCTGACCGGTCACCGCCCGACCTGGAAAATGGGCGCCAACGGCGGCAAGAAAGCTTCGGAAGCCGAGATCGATGGCGCCTTCGATCCGTTCAGCATGTTCAGTGAGATCAACGGCCGCGCCAGCTGGCGCCGCGGTCCCGAGGCTCAGCCCAAGGCCGAGACGCGCAAGGTGATGAACGCCGAGCGCAAGGCGCTCCAGGTCATGGGCCTCGGCCCCGACGCCACGCTCGCCGACGTCAAGACCAAGTACAAGGCCCTGGTGAAGCAGCACCACCCCGATGCCAATGGCGGCGACCGCTCGACCGAAGACCGCCTGATCGAGATCATCAAGGCGTATAACTATCTGAAGACGGTGGTGCGGGAGGCATAAGGCTACGCCTCCGGGAAGGACAGTTCGCAAACCAGTCCTTCCGGCTTCCACCACCGGGTCACCCGTCCGCGCAAGGTCCGGATGATGCCATCGACCGCGCCGATGCCAAAGCCCTTGCGCGTCGGCGGCTCATCGACCCTGGGACCGCCGCGCTCCGACCAGTGCAGCACCAGAGGTTCTGCACTATTGGTCTCCCAGCGGATCTCCAGCCGGCCCGAAGGCGTCGATAGCGACCCGTATTTGGCGGCGTTGGTCGCAAGCTCGTGCACGGCGACCGCGATCGATTGGGCGAGCGTCGCCGGCAGCCGGATGTCGTCTCCGGTGATGCTGATACGTTCGCCGTCTCCGCCTACGTAGGGCCGGAGTTCGTCTTCGACGATGGTCTTCAAACTCGCACCGGTCCAGCGCGACGCCGAGAACAGCCTCTGCACGTTGGCAAGCGCACTAAGTCGACCTTGAAACGCGGCCTGGAATTCTGCAGCGGTCTCGGCCTTCGTCAGCCGCAGTATCGCCTGCGTCACCGCGAGCAGATTGTTCGAACGATGATCGACCTCGTAGGCGAGGAGCATCATCCGCTGCTCGGCCTGCTTGCGAGCCGTGATGTCGACCAGCATGTTCACTGCGCCGACCAGTCGGTCGCGTTCGTCGCGCAGCGGCGTCGGATATGGCATGAAGCAAATCCGTGAGCCGTCCGGCCGTTCGGCCACAGCCTCGACGTCGCGCACCGGCCGGTTCTGCTTGAGCGCGATTGCCATGGGGCACTCATCGTGGGGGAGCGGCGTGCCGTCGGGCAGATAGAGCTTCCATGTCACGCACCACATCGCGCCGACCTCTGGCGTCCGTCCGGCAAAATCGATGCAGGCTTGATTGAAGAAGGTGATGCGGCCTTCTGCGTCGGTCGTATAGATCGCGGCGGGCAGCGCCTGGAGCAAGTCCCGGAATCGCCTCTCGGAATCCGCGCCGTCAGCGCTCCTGCTCGCTGCTTGCCTCGCGATCTCGCCGATCCTGGCCTCGTCCGAATGTCCAAGCAAGTCCAGCATCGCGTTCCTCTGCGGGGCCAGATCAGGCAATTCGCCGGCCGCGCATTCGTTCCACAGTGCTCGTCGGAGACGTATAGACCCTTCTCAACCTGTCGTAGATCAGGACTTTGCCTGCACGACAGCGGAGTGGGAGCTCCGCTGTCGCCTTTCCCTTAGTCCTTAGCCGCGTAGCCTGGATGGAGCGTCAGCGTAATCCGGGTCTTTCTCACACAAGCGATTTTCCCGGATTTCGCTTCGCTCCATCCAGGCTACTTCATCATTCCTTCGGCATGGCCCCCACATAGGACGAACTCGGCCGGATCAGCCGTCCCGTGCGCTGCTGCTCGCGCGCATGCGCGGTCCATCCTGCCGCACGCGCCACCGCGAAGATCGGCGTAAAGGCCTGCCTCGGAATTGCGAGTGCATCGAGCAGGATGGCGGTGAAGAACTCGACATTGGTCTCCAGCGGCCGGTCTGGGTTCTTCTTGCGCAGCGCGCTACGGATATACGCCTCGACCTCGCCGGCAAATGGCAAGTCGGCGCCATTGGAAGCCAGTGCCTCGATCGCGGTCTTCAGCACGTCGGCACGCGGGTCGCGCACGCGATAGACGCGGTGACCAAAGCCCATCATCCGCTCGCCGCGTGCCAGCGCCGCATCGACCCAGCTCTGGATGCGTTCGCGCGAGCCGATCGCATCGAGCATCTCAAGCACCGGCTCCGGCGCGCCGCCATGCAAGGGGCCGGTGAGCGCGCAATAGCCCGCGGTCACGGCGGCGAACAGATCGGCTTGCGTCGAGGCCACCACGCGCGTCGTGAAGGTCGAGGCATTCATGCCGTGGTCGCAGACGGTGACGAGATAGGCATCGAGCGCGGTGACCTCGCGCGTTGCAGGCGCCCGCCCGTGCAGCATGCGCAGCGTGTCGGCGGCGTGGCTCACGCTGGGATCGGGCGCGACCGGCTCGAGCCCTTTTGCGCGGCGGACCAGCGCGCCGGCGATCACCGGAAACGCGCCGACGATGGTGGCCTCGTGCTCCAGACCGTGTTCGGCGCGAAGTCCCGCGACCGCCGCGCGAAACCCGTCGATGATGCCCATGCCCTGTGTCGCCGGCAACAGGTCCGGCAATCGCGCGAAGGCGCGCTCGCGCGCGGCACCCAGGCTCGCCCGGACATTGGCTTCGCTTAAGCTGGTCTTGCTGGCGCCGTTCCAGAGCCGGGCGGTGACGCCCTCGAAGCTCGATTTGGCGGCGAGGCTGCCGACATGCTCGCCGGCGATGATCAGCTCGCCGCGCTCGCCATCGACATGGCTCAGCACGGTCTCGGCCGCGGGAACGCCGTCCAGCCCGATCTGGCTTTTGGTGAGGTGGATGTTCATGGCCCAAGCTCCTGTTTGACGCACGGGAAAGGTCGGACCTCTCGACAGATTGATCAATCTTGATTACATAAATCAATATGAAAAATTCCAGCGAGCTCTACCTCTCCGCCCGGGAAGCCGCCGCCGAGCTCGCGATCTCGCCGGCCACGCTCTACGCCTATGTCAGCCGCGGCCTGATCCGCTCCGAGCCGACACCGGATTCCCGCAAGAACCGCTACCGCGCCGAGGACGTCCGCGCCCTGAAGGAGCGCCGGGTGCCGTCGCCGGAGCCGAGGGGCCTGCGCAGCTTCGACGCCGACCTGCCGGTGATGGACACGGAGATCTCGACCATCACCGAGGAGGGCGCGATCTACCGCGGGGTCAACTGCGTCGATCTCGCCGAGAGCGACACGCTGGAGCACACGGCGACGCTGCTGTGGGACGTCTCCGGCGTCGATCCGTTTGATCCGGACAATCAGCCCCTTCTTTCAGAGGAGATGCGGACGATCGGGCAGGCCGCGCGGCGGGCGGCGCCGATCGACCGCGCCATCGCCGTGCTTGCGCTGGCCGCGAGCGCCGATCCGCGCGCTTTCACCCGCGCGCCCGATGGCCGCGCCATGGTCGGCGCGCGCATCGTCCGCCTGCTGGTCGCGACCATGCTCAATGCCGAGCCATCGGCCGAACCGCTGCATCAGCAGGTTGCGAAAGCGTGGGCGGCCGACAACAAGCATGCTCCCGATCTGATCCGCCGCGCGCTCGTGCTGCTCGCCGACCATGAATTGAACGCCTCGACCTTCACCGCGCGCTGTGCCGCCTCGACCGGTCTCAATCTCTATGACGCAGTGATCGCCGGCCTCGCCGCGCTGAAAGGGCCCAAGCATGGCGGCGCCGGCGTGCTGGCCTCGCAGCTCGTGAAGACGCTGATCGATCGCGACGTCGAGCCGATGGTGCGCGAGCGCGTCGCGCTCGGCGAGCGCTTTGCCGGCTTCGGCCATGGCGTCTACAAGCGCGGCGATCCCCGCGCGCAATCGCTGCTGAATGCCTTGTCGCGCGCCGGCGCACCGCGAAAGTTCACCCGCGAGGTGCCGGAGCGGATCGCGGAGGCGACCGGCGAGTTCGTCAACATCGACTATGCACTCGCCGTGCTCGTGCACGCCCTGCGCCTGCCCGCCGGCAGCGAGCTCGCTCTGTTCGCCATGGCCCGCAGCGTCGGCTGGATCGCCCACGCCAGCGAGCAATTGCAGTTCGGCAAGCTGATCAGGCCGCGGGCGCGGTATGTGGGACCGGCACCGGGACGGAGGGCGGGGGGTGTTGGTTAGGGACGTTGCGAGAGCGGCCCTCTCCGCCGTCGTCCTGGCGAAAGCCAGGACCCATACCGCGGAATCTACCGATGCGGACGCTAGGAGTACCGAGCGCCTAATCTTCGCCAAACAACGCCTTGGGGTAATGGGTCCTGGCTTTCGCCAGGACGACTCGAGGGAAAGTCCTCAACCCCGCGGCTTCGCTTCCGCGACACCGCTGCCGTGCCTTCGGCGGATGAACCAGAGCCCAACGCTCACCACGATCGCCACGGCCACCACGGTCAAAATCCAGATGTGCTTGCCGACATGCCCATGATGATGCAGCCCGGCATATTCATGCAGCGCTGAGACCGCCAGCACGCCCGGCAGCACATGCGCGGGGGCCCAGGCCAGGATCGCCGGGATGTTCACTGCGTAAAACTTCGCTGGCGCCATGCCGAGCGCACCGGCGGTAACGGGCACGAAGGCGCGGATCGGGGGCACGAAGCGGGCGAAGAACACCGCCCAGGTGCCGAAGCGATGGAAGAAGCTCTCGCTCTGCGCGACCAGCCGCGGATAGTTCATCAGCGGCCAGGTATCGAGGATCTCGCGTTGCTGCCGGTGCCCGATCCAATAGGCCGATCCGTCCCCGAGCACCGCGCCGAGTGCGGCCGCCAGCAGCACCCAGGGCAGCTTCAGCTCGCCGCCCGGAACCAGCGCGCTCAGCGCCAGGATGATGGTCGAGCCGGGGATCACCGACCCCACGACCGGCACCGCTTCGAGCAGCGCCGCCAGGAACAGGGTCAGATAGGCCAGCCACGCATGGGCCGAGACGAAGGCGATGAAGGGATCGAGGAAGGATGTCACGTCGTCTCTGTAGCGGGCTGGAGTACCGGAATTCAGACCCTACATAGGTAAGCACATGCGGCAACAGTGCCATCCGCGCAGGCAGAGGCGTCGGCCGCCCGGAAATCGAGCGTGATTCGCAAGGCAGCCCTCCAAAAACTGCGTTCCTTGCCTATCTAAATGAAAAGACAATGGAACTTTGATTGGTGGGCGGGCTTCTGCCGGCCACCTGTCTCTGATAGGTTGAGTTTCAGCACCCAGCCGCAGCCAACGTGCGAATAACCGGTTTCGGGACCGCCCGGGACCTCGGAGGATTGATGACGACCGCCGCCCTGTCCAAAGTTGAGGAAGTTTCCGGTCAGCCCGACATGAAAGTGTCGGTGCGCCAGGTGTTCGGGATCGACAGCGATCTCGAAGTCCCGGCCTATTCCGAAGTCGATCCTCATGTGCCCGAAGTCGATTCCGATTACCGCTTCGACCGCGCCACCACGCTCGCCATTCTCGCCGGCTTTGCCAAGAACCGCCGCGTGATGGTGACCGGCTATCATGGCACCGGCAAATCCACCCATATCGAGCAGGTCGCCGCGCGCCTGAACTGGCCCTGCGTGCGCGTCAACCTCGACAGCCACATCAGCCGTATCGACCTCGTTGGCAAGGACTCGATCGTGGTCAAGGACGGCAAGCAGGTCACCGAATTCCGCGACGGCATTTTGCCCTGGGCGCTGCAGAACAACGTCGCGCTGGTGTTCGACGAATACGACGCCGGCCGCCCCGACGTGATGTTCGTGATCCAGCGCGTGCTTGAGGTCTCCGGCCGCCTGACGCTCTTGGACCAGAACAAGGTGATCAAGCCGCATCCGGCGTTCCGCCTGTTCGCCACGGCGAACACCGTCGGGACTCGGCGATACCTCGGGCCTCTATCACGGCACCCAGCAGATCAACCAAGGCCAGATGGACCGCTGGTCGATCGTCACCACGCTGAACTATCTCAGCCATGACGAGGAAGTGGAGATCGTGCTGGCCAAGGCCAAGCACTATCGCACTCAGGAGGGCCGCGACATCGTCAACAAGATGGTGCGCCTCGCTGACCTCACCCGCAACGCCTTCGCCAACGGCGATCTGTCGACGGTGATGAGCCCGCGCACGGTGATCACCTGGGCGGAGAACTCCGACATCTTCGGCGATATCGGCTTCGCCTTCCGCGTCACCTTCCTCAACAAATGCGACGAGCTCGAGCGTCCGCTGGTCGCCGAGTTCTACCAGCGCTGCTTCAACGCGGAGCTGCCGGAATCGGCGGTGAACGTGGCGCTGAGCTGAGGTTTGATGTCGTCCCGGCCTAGTGCGCAATTGCGCACGGAGAGCCGGGACCCATACCGGCGTGATGTCTCGATTGAAGCGACGCTGATAGTTTCCTGACCCAACGACGGCCGGTGGTTATGGGTCCCGGCTTTCGCCGGGACGACGGATTAAGGTGATATGACCACCTCCAACTCCAAATTCCGCAGCAACAAGGAAGCGCCGACCGAGCCGTTCAAGCGCTCGGTCGCCTCCTGCCTGAAGGCGATCGCGAAATCGCCCGAGCTCGACATCTCATTCGCGGCCGAGCGTCCCGGCCTTGCGCCCGGCAAGGCGCGGCTGCCGGAGCCCGCGCGCAAGATGACGAGGCGTGACGCCGCGATCGTGCGCGGCCATGCCGATTCCATCGCGCTCAAGCTCGCCTGTCACGATCCGAAAGTTCATCGCAAGCTGATGCCGGGCAATCCGCAGGCGCGCGGCGTGTTCGAGGCGGTGGAGCAGGCGCGGGTCGAGGCGATCGGCGCGCGCCGCATGGCGGGCGTTGCCAAAAATCTCACCGCGATGCTCGACGATCATTTCCATCGCGGCAAGTTCGACGAGATCACCGACCGCGCCGATGCGCCGCTCGCCGATGCGCTGGCGATGCTGGTGCGCGAGCGCCTGACCGGCATGGCGCCGCCGGCGGCTGCGAAGAAGATGGTCGATCTCTGGCGGCCCATTCTCGAGGACAAGATCGGCAGGCGGCTCGACCGGCTCGACGGCGTCCTCGAGGACCAGACCCGGTTCGGCGATGCCGTGCATGATCTGCTCTCGGCGCTCGAGCTCGGCGACGAGCGCAACGCCGATACCGAGGACAATGACGAGAACGACGAGAACCAGGATGGCGACAACGACCAGTCCGGCGCCGAGGGCTCGCCCGATTCCGATGCCGCGCAGGAGATGAGCGCCGACCAGGCCCAGGCGACATCGGAGGAGATGAGCGAGAGCGCGATGGAAAGCGCGCAGGCCTCGACCTCGGATACCTTCGACGACGGCGAACTCGGCGATGACGAGACCCCGGGCGAGGCGACGCGTCCGAACGCGCACGGCAGGAACGAGCCGCGTGGGCCGGAATATCATGCCTTCGCGCCGAAATTCGACGAGGTCATCGCGGCCGAGGATCTCTGCGACCATGACGAGCTGGAGCGTCTGCGCGCCTATCTCGACAAGCAGCTCGCGCATCTGCAAGGCGTCGTCGCCCGCCTCGCCAACCGGCTGCAGCGCCGGCTGATGGCGCAGCAGAGACCGCGCCTGGGAGTTCGATCTCGAAGAGGGCATCCTCGATCCCGCGCGGCTGTCGCGCGTCGTCACCGATCCCTATCACCCGCTGTCCTTCATGCATGAGAAGGAGGCGACGTTCCGCGACACCGTGGTGACGCTGCTGCTCGACAATTCCGGCTCGATGCGTGGACGCCCGATCACGGTCGCCGCGACCTGCGCCGACATTCTCGCGCGCACGCTGGAGCGTTGCGGCGTCAAGGTCGAGATTCTCGGCTTCACCACGCGCGCCTGGAAGGGCGGGCAATCGCGTGAAGCCTGGCTTGCCGCCGGCAAGCCGGCCAATCCCGGCCGTCTCAACGATCTCCGCCACATCATCTACAAATCGGCCGATGCCCCCTGGCGTCGTGCGCGAAAGAATCTCGGGCTGATGATGCGCGAGGGCCTCCTGAAGGAGAACATCGACGGCGAGGCTCTGGACTGGGCGCACAAGCGCCTGCTGGCGAGGGCCGAGCAGCGCAAGATCCTGATGATGATCTCGGACGGCGCGCCGGTCGACGATTCCACGCTGTCGGTCAATCCCGGCAACTATCTCGAGCGGCACCTGCGCCACATCATCGAGGAGATCGAGACCCGCTCGCCGGTCGAGCTGATCGCGATCGGCATCGGCCACGACGTGACGCGCTATTATCGCCGCGCGGTGACGATCGTGGACGCCGAGGAGCTCGGCGGCGCCATCACCGAGAAGCTCGCCGAGCTCTTCAGCGAGACCAACACCGTGCCGACGCAAGCGCCCGGCCGGCCGCGCCGCAAATTGCATTCGTGAGCAACCATCAATCCCGCCGCAGCTTTCTCGGCCACGCGGCGGCGGGATTTTCCATTCTGACGATGCCGCGATTGGCGCGGGCGCAAGCGCAGTTGCAGCCCGCGACCGAGCCGCCGCCGCGCGCGCTCCAGCTCGAGCACGCCGTCGCTGCGCCCGTCAGCGTCGAGGTCAACGCGCGCAGCATTCCCAATTTCGAGTCGCGCGACCGCGCGCGCACGCGCTTCGGCTCGCTGGATTTTCGCAGCGGCCTGGTGCTGACCTCGCCCTATCGCGGTTTCGGCGGCCTGTCCGGCATCCGCTTTCTCGACAACAAAGGTGAACGCTTCCTCGCGATCTCCGATCAGGGCGGCTGGTTCACCGGCACCATCCGCTATTCCGGCCGCGAGATGGTTGGGCTCGCGGACGTCGAGGCCGCGCCGCTGCTCGGTGCTGACGGGCGGCCGATCACGGATAAGCGGCTCTGGTACGACAGCGAGTCGCTCGCGCGCGACGGCAACCTCGTCTATGTCGGGCTCGAGCGCGTCAACCAGATCCTGCGCTATGATTTCGCCAAGGGCGGCACCCGCGCCCGCGGCGAGGTGATCGCGGTGCCGCCTGCGGTCCGCAAGCTGCCCTACAACAAGGGGCTGGAGGCGCTCGTCGTCGTTCCCAAGAACCAGAACCAGGCGCTCGCAGGCACGCTGATCGCCTTCTCCGAGCGCGGGCTCGACGCCGACGGCAATCTCGTCGCGTTCCTGATCGGCGGCCCGACGCCGGGCCAGTTCAGCGTGCGGCGCTCCGAGAACTTCGACATCAGCGACGCGGTGCTGCTGGCCTCGGGCGATCTCCTCATCCTCGAACGCAAATTCTCCTGGTTCACCGGCGTCAACATCCGCATCCGCGCGATCCCCTTGAAGTCGATCGCGCCGGGCGCGCTGGTCGACGGCCTCATGCTGTTTTCCGCCGATCTCGGCCACGAGATCGACAACATGGAAGGCATCGACGCCCATGTCACGGCCGAGGGCGACACCGTGCTGACCCTGATCTCCGACGACAATTTCTCGATGCTGCAGCGGACATTGTTGCTGCAATTCACGCTGGTGGAGTAGCTCTCAGCTGTCGTCCCGGCGAAGGCCCTAGGGCATGCACATATCTCTGAGGCTCCATCCTGCTGCGACGGCGTGGAAGTATTCGAGGCCGTTCTTGAAGGTGATCGGGCCCGGCGGCTTGGACGATGGGTAGCCGTCCCAGCCGCCGAGGCGACCAATGATCCAGGCGGCCCAAGCGAGGCTATCGGGCGGATGTGGGTTCTTTAATCGCTTGCTCCCGGCTTCGAGTTGACGGTTGAGGGCGGTGAGCACGTTAATTTGGCCGTTGTCGAAGGCAGCGAGAATGGGTTGGCGACTGCCATTGCGGGCCTGCAGAAGTTGGATTGTGATGACGGCCGCCTTAGCGGCAATCGCGACCAGCTTGAGAAGGCGATCGGCGGTTCCGATCTGGCTGTCTTCGAGCTTGAAGCCTTGTGTCTTCAGGATGCGGAAGAACTGCTCGATGATCCAGCGTTGCTTGTACCATTGGACGATGCGCCAGGCGTCCTCGATGCCGGTAACCTCGTGAGAGGTGAGAAGCCGCCAGTGCAGCGGCTCTACCCCGGTTTCGGCATTGATCTCGCGCACATCGACCACCGCCAATGGCAAGCTTTCCGGCAGATGGCGCAGGAACTTACTCTGTGGGCGGGCGAGCTCGATTGCGCCAAAGCGAAGTTCGAGGTGAGCCAGGCGGGCGGGCCGCGCGGCGCGCGCAGGCAATTGGATCGCACGCCGATCCACCGCGGCCATGGCATCGCTGACCTCATACAAGCCGCTGCGGTCGGCAAGCTTGCGATCATGCATGCTGCGCGCGATGACGTGGAAGTGTTGCTCGGCCGAGCTGGCATAAAGGGCAAAAATATCGCTCTCGCGGTCACCCAGCACCGTCACCGCTGTGGCCTTGGTGAGGAGCGGCTTGGCCGCCATGGCAGTGGATATCCAGCGCTGCGATTCCTTGTCCGATAACTCCCGATCGTCGTGCGAGGTCGTGCGGCGACCTGTGCGCGTCCATATCTGCCCGCTCAAAAGTCCAAGACAGTTGCCGTCATCGGCATCCACAGCCAGCAGCGGATGCAGCAGCACGCCGTGGTTATTGCCTTTGCCGATTTCTCCGAGCCCGCGCCGGCGTTGCGGTGTGGTGTTGAAGTGGATCTCGCTGGTGTCCTGGATGGCCAGCACGTGGCGGCCCTCTACCGCAGCGACCGTGCTTTCGCTCCAGCTTTCGATGATCCGCTCCACCGTCACCTTGTCATGGCCAAGAAAGCGGTTGAACCGCACTTCCAGCGCGCGGTTCCCCCTGGAGAGCTGCCGAAGGCAGACAGTTTTGCCCACAACCATGCGTTCGACGAACGCCGCCCCCCTTTATCGAGACGACGATCCCCGAACCGGCCCAGCGTCCAGTCAATCCGTGACAACATCGCGGCACCCCGTCCAAATCATGGAGTGCCGCAATACAAATCACACAGAACTCTGATTCTGGAATCCTCCCAGGCCGATCCGAGTCAATCCGCCGCACCAGATATGTGCATGCCCTAGGGCGAAGGCCGGGACCCATACCGCGAGGTCCATCGATCGCGGATGTTGCTAATCCCGAACGAGCAGCCTTCGTCAAACTCCTCCCTGTGGTTATGGGTCCCGGCCTCCGCCGGGACGACGGCGGAGATTGTGGTGCGACCTTCGGCCAAGCCAGCACCGCAATGCATGGCCCCACGGGCCCCCATTCCCGCCGCGCGCCTAGCAATCCGCGTTTGCCTCACTACACTCCCTGCAGCATCCTCCATCCCCGGAACTCCCGCATGAGCGCCCTGTTTTCCCCGATCAAGCTGCGCGGACTGACGTTGAAGAACCGCGTCGTGGTGTCGCCGATGTGCCAATATTCGGCCGATGACGGCGTCGCCACGGATTGGCACTTCACCCACATCAACAATCTTCAGCCTGTCGGGCGCGGCGATGTTCTGCATCGAGGCGACGCATGTCGAGGCGATCGGCCGCATCACGGCGGGCTGCCTCGGGCTCTACAGCGATGCCTGCGAAGCCGCCTTGAAGCCGATCCTCCATTCGGTGCGCAAGCATTCCTCCACGGCGATCGGGATGCAGCTTGCCCATGCCGGCCGCAAAGCCTCCAGCGCGCGGCCCTGGGAGGGCGGCCAGCTGATTCCGATCGAGCACGGCGGCTGGCAGGCGGTTGCGCCATCAGCCGTGCCGCACAAGGAGGGCGAGGCCGCCCCGCTCGCGCTCGATGCCGCCGGCCTCAAGCGCATCCGCGAGGCCTTCGTCGATTGCACAAAGCGCGCCGCGCGGCTCGGCATCGATGCCATCGAGGTCCATGGCGCGCACGGTTATCTTCTGCACCAGTTCCTCTCGCCGATCTCGAACAGGCGCACCGACGTCTATGGCGGCTCGCTCGAGAACCGCATGCGCTTTCCGCTCGAGGTGTTCGACGCGGTGCGCGCCGTATTCCCCGCCGACAAACCGGTGGGCATGCGGGTGTCGTCGACCGACTGGGTCGAGGGCGGCTGGGATCTGACGCAGACCATCGCCTTTGCCAAGGCGCTGAAGGCACGCGGCATCGACTGGATCGATGCCTCCTCGGGCGGCGTCTCGCCGCTGCAGAAGATTCCGCTCGGCCCCGGCTATCAGGTGCAGTTCGCAGAGGCCATCAAGCGCGAGACCGGATTGCCCACCATCGCCGTCGGCCTGATCAGCGAAGCCAAGCAGGCGGAAGAGATCGTCGCCAGCGGCAAGGCCGACATGGTCGCGCTCGCCCGCGGCATGCTCTACGACCCCCGGTGGGCGTGGCACGCCGCCGCGGACGTCGGCGGCGAGGTTGAAGCCCCGCCGCAATACTGGCGCTCGCAGCCCTCGACGCAAAAGGCGCTGTTCGGCAGGACCACGTTCGGGGCGCGGTGAGTTCTTCACCTCTCCCCGCTTGCGGGAGAGGTCGGATCGCATCGCAGATGCGATCCGGGTGAGGGGGTACAGGTGCGGCGCTACGCTCGTGTGGGGAGAGAGGCCCCTCACCCCAACCCTCTCCCCGTAAGAACGGGGAGAGGGAGTAACCTCACGCATCCGTAAAACTCCTCGCCTTCCACGCACCCCAAAACTGGCCTAACCTGTCTCCTCAACGCCTCACGGAGGCCGGCCATGCGTTTTGGTGTTCGCAAAACTGCCCATGTGTTCGAGCGCGTGGGTCTTGCGATGGCGGGGGCGGCGTGCGGATTGTTCGTCGGCGCCTATGTGGGATCGGCGATCTCCTCGCTCACCACGCAGGGCTTCCTGCTGGTGATGATGGTGCTCGGCTTCATCGGCTTCTATCTCGGCATCGATACGCCGCAAATGCCCTTCGACGACGCGCACAACGCCATCGACGCTGCGGAATTTCTGAGCTCGGCCGGCACGCTCTGCGCCACGCTCACCGCGCTCGCCTCCGTCGCCGTCATCGTGCTGAGGCTCGATCCGCACATCAACTTCGCCTGGCTTGCTCTCTTCGGCTGGTCCGCCGGCGTCGCCATGCAGATCGTCGCGGGCGCGAAGGCCAGGATGCGGAAGTAGGCTTTCTGACCCTCCCCTGGAGGGGAGGGTCGATCGCGCAAAGCGCGAGCGGGGTGGGGTGATCTCTCCCCACGGGCAGCGTGCGAAGTGGAGAGACCTTCACCCCACCCCGTCTCATGTCTCGCTTCGCTCAACATGAGCCGACCCTCCCCCTCCAGGGGAGGGTAAGCACGCAGCCCCTAAAACACCACGCCCACCCGCGTCCCGCGCTTCCAGGCGATGCGGCAGCGCTTCTTGGTGTTGACGTGCAACAGCTCGAACCGATCGGGGATGCTCACCTGTCCGCCGAGATCGACGCAGGCCCCGCCGGGCGAATAGTCGATCAGCGTGCAGGGAATCACGGGCGCGCGCGGGTCGGTGATGATCTTGGCCTGGCGCGACACCAGCCCCGAAGGCTTCACGCGGGCATATTTGCGCGGATAGTGCGGCACGTCTCCTCCAGCTCCGCTGTCTCGCGGTGATCGGAGGCGATGATGGAAGAGAGATGATGCGATCCCGCTAAGGCAGGGCGGAGAATTTTAATGAAAAGCTGCAGCGACTGCAGAAAGCGGCGGTAGCGGGGTGCCACCCTCCCCTGGAGGGGGAGGGTCGATCGCGCGAAGCGCGAGCGGGGTGGGGTGATCTCTCCACTCGGGCAGTGTTCGATGCGGAGAGGCCGTCACCCCACCCCGTCTCACATTTCGCTCCGCTCCATGTGATCCGACCCTCCCCCTCCAGGGGAGGGTAGCAGTGTGCCCGCATCGTCTCCCCCATGCGGCCCCACCGGCATCGGCACCGTCACAAAATCCTTCGGCAGATTCACCGGCCGATAGTCCGGCTCCACCGCCATCCGCTTCACCACGCTCTCATGCACATGCGCGCCTTCGGGGATGACGCGCGGCTCGCTGTCGGGAATGTAGAAGCCGAGCGCCACCTTCCGCTCCGGCCATTCCTTGTACTTCGCGCTCTTCGGCAAATACTCCAGCAGCCGCCAGCCCGCCGTCATGGAGTTGTGCAGCACGCCGGTCTTGCCGGTGAAGGCGGGCGCGACATAGCTGAACGGTGAGTTCTTGCGCTGGATGCCGAAGGCGAGCTGGTTCACGGTGCGCGGGTTGAAGTTCAGCCCCGCCTTCGCGGCCTCCTCGATCATCCAGATCAGCGGATATTTCGACTCCCCGCTCTCCGCCTCCGGATAGCCGCCGCCGACGTCGCTGTGCACGCCGGCGAACCACACCTGCAGAATGTCCTGCGGCACCTTCTTCTCGTCCGGCACATAGCGGTTGCTCCAGAACTCCTGCGGCTCCCTGTATTGCTTCAGGCGGAACATGCAGCGCCGCTCGTCGATCGCGACCGCCTGGCGGAAGATCTTGACGCTCGGATTGCGCAGCGTGAAGGCGAGCTCCTCGAAGCTCGGCCAATACAGCCGGTCGGCGCGCGGCACGATCACGCTCGCCACCGTATCCCAGACGCCGATGAAGTGGATGGTCGGCCAGCGCGTTCGAGGTGATGCGCGCGAACTGCGCGGCGAGATCGAATTGGTCCTTCGGCAGCGGCCCGCTCTCGTCGGTCGCGATATCCGTGAGGTCCTCGATGTCGTTGCCGCGCCCGGTGCCGGAATATTGCTTGTAGGCGATGAGGCCGCTGCCTGCGAGGTTCACCTGCTCCGGCGAGATCAGCCCGACCTTGTGGATCAGCCCCGCCAGCACCCGCACGGTATAGGCCCCGCGCGAGAAGCCGAACAAATAAATCTTGTCGCCCGGCGCATAATGCTGAACCAGGAAGCAATAGGCTGACAGCACGTTGTCATCGAGCCCGTAGCCGGTGGCGAGCCCCAGCACCAGGTTGATATTGGCCTTCCAGCGATTCCACGTCGTCGGCTCCGTCACCGTGCCGACCCCGGGATCGTAAAACACCATCTGCCGCGGCTGCGTCTTGTCGGTCTTGCGCAGGCAGCGATAGAGCTTCAGGACGTTGGAGATGTTCTCCGAGATCTCGTTGCCGGTGCCGTCACAGCAGATGACGATGTTCTTCGGCTCTGGCTTGGTGGTGTGGGCGGGTTCCATGGGATGCGCCTCGAGGTGATGCTACCGGGGCGAGTATAGCGGAAATGGACGGCGGCGAGCAGCCGAAGGCGGCGTCGCCGGCATTTTGCCCCATCTCTCACCTGTTGACATTAACAACTTGTTAACCATGCCGTCGCCTAATGTGGACGAGTGGGGGATCACCATGTCGGCCCATGTGACGCGACCGAAATTGATGCCTGTTTCGGCCGATCCAGCCTTTCGTTCGCTTGCCAGGCTGGCGGTTCGCGCCAAGGCCGTCCTACAGACCAAAACGGCTGTCGTACGGAGCAAAGCCATGTTTGGAAAGGACGACTTAGTGGACAATCTCAGCCGCGATCTCGATCGCGCGCGCGGAAGACGCGATGCACTCGCATCCGAAGCCACGACCCTGACGGCCCAGATCGCCGAAATCGAAGCCCGCCTTTCGGAAGAGAAGAAAAGGCGGGAGCGTGAGCGCGTCTTGTGCGAGATCGAAGCGATCAAAACGCGAGTCAAGCAAGCCGCCGGCGCGTTTGCACCCGTCGTCGATGGTCTCTCCAAGGCGATCGAGTTGGCTGCGGCAGTCGTGCCCGAGGCGCGCGAGCTCAACAGTTTCCTGGTGTCGGTGGCGACCGAAATCGACAGCGTGCTCGATCCCCTGTTGCGCGAACTGGATCAGCGCGCGGATGCGGTGCGAACAGGCCACGTCGCGCTGGACCTGCCGAGTTCGGCCAATGAAGCGCCGCCCATCGAGCTGCCGAAAGACAGCAACGAACGCCTGCTTCGTTTTCCAGCATGGCTGTCTCGCGACAAGGAGACGGACAAGAAGGAAACAGCGGAGAGCCCGCGCAGCACGGCCGCGTGAAGTTGGCAGGTGGCTGCTTTCCCTTCTCCCCTTGTGGGAGAAGGTGGCGCGCAGCGCCGGATGAGGGGTATCTCTCCTCGAACTCACTGCAATAGCTTCGCGCGCGGAGAGAACCCCTCACCCGGCTTCGCTATCGCGAAGCCACCCTCTCCCACAAGGGGAGAGGGTGATACGCATCGAAAGATGCGATCCGGGTGAGGGGATGCGGGCTCACTGAGCGCCGCGGCCCCTCACCCGGATTGCTCAGGCGCGCAATTGCGCGCCATAGCAATCCGACCTCTCCCCGCTGGGGAGAGGTGGACCTCCGGCCGAACCTGATTTCATCGCGCTTTGGAGCCGCGTAGCAGCGGTCCATATCCGGCATTGCAACGAGTAACTCCCCTCTCGCCACCGCTCAGTTGGCGGCGCGGCGCAGGAAGGCGGGGATATCGAGAACGGCCTCGTCGGGCGCGTTGCGCGCAGCGGTGCGGCCGTAAGGATCGAGCGGCCGGTCGGCGGCGTGGCGTGCATGTTCCAGGCTCGGCCTTGCCGGTGGCCCCACGGGGTGGTGCGGGCGCAGCGGCGGGCTTTCCACTTGCGCAAGGGGTGCACTGCGCTCGATGCGATCGGCGATGCGCCGGCCGTCGTTGCGCAGCCGGCCGGCGAGCTGGGTGAGGGCGGTTTCCACTGGTTGCGCCTGAATTGCGGGGTCGAGATTATCGATGCCGGTCGCCACCACCGAGACGCGGACGATGCCTTCGAGGCTGTCGTCAAACGACGCGCCGACGATGATGTTGGCGTCCGGGTCGGCCTCGTCGCGAATGCGGGTCGCGGCTTCGTCGACCTCGTACAGCATGAGATCCTTGCCGCCGGTGATGGAGATGATGAGGCCACTGGCGCGCTTGATCGAGGGATTCTCGATCAATGGATTGGAGATCGCGGCCACGGCGGCGGCGAGCACGCGCTTCTCGCCGGACGCCTCGCCCCGTCCCATCATGGCCTTGCCCTTCTCCTTCATGACGGAGAGGACGTCGGCGAAATCGAGATTGATCAGGCCTTCCTTGACGATGAGGTCGCTGATGCAGGCCACGCCCGAATAGAGCACCTGGTCGGCAAGGGCGAAGGCGTCGGCGAATGTGGTCTTGTCGCTGGCCACCCGGAACAGGTTCTGGTTCGGGATGATCAAGAGGGTGTCGACCGTCTTCAGCAACTCCTCGATGCCGGCTTCGGCAAAGCGCATGCGGCGCTGGCCCTCGAAGTAGAACGGCTTGGTGACCACGCCGATCGTGAGAATGCCGAGCTCGCGCGCGGCCCTGGCGACGATGGGGGCAGCCCCGGTGCCGGTGCCGCCGCCCATGCCGGCCGTCACGAACACCATGTGTGCGCCGGTCAATTGATCGCGGATCGTATCGATCGCCTCTTCGGCTGCGGCGCGTCCCAATTCCGGCTGCGAGCCGGCGCCGAGGCCTGCGGTTACCTTTGTGCCGAGCTGGATCAGGTGCCTCGCCTTCGACATGGCCAGCGCCTGCGCGTCGGTATTGGCGACCACGAACTCGACGCCTTGCAGCCCGGCCGTGATCATGTTGTTGACCGCATTGCCGCCGGCGCCGCCGACCCCGAACACGACGATGCGGGCCTTCATTTCGTGGATATCGGTGATGCCAGTCATGCTTCCCTCGTGATTGCTCCGGCATGCCGGGGATGGAGATGAGTATCGCGTGCTACCTGCAGGCCGCGCGGTCTGCTTGCACGATCGCAGCGGCCAGATGTCCCAATCGACGCGCGGCGTGCCCCGCGATCGCGCCGCCAGCCCGGCGACCGGTCCGCAAGTCCGCCACTTCGTCTTCCAGTCGTGCCGCCCACGCATTGGCAGCCATCGTCTCGGCGGCCGCCTGCATCAGCTCGATCGTGAGGCGATCGGCGCGCTCGCGCTCGCGCTCGAAATCGGCCCTTGTGTTGGCTGCCACCATTTCGAGCCATGCGACCTCCGCCTTGAAGGCCGCGATCTTGAAGGCCTCGATCTTGGCCAGGGAGGCATCGATCGGGTCTGCCCGGCGGCCGCGTCGCGGGCGGGGTGTGTAGCGGAGCTCGGAGAAATCAACGCTCACCAGCGCCTTGCCGTCCTCCGACCGCGAGCGCGGCCACCGGCGGCGTCTCGCCAGCGAACGCGCGGCCTCTCGCGAGATAGCGAGGCGGGCACTGAGATCGGCATACGTCAACAACTCAACGCACATCGGCGCTTCTCCTGGAGCGAACCGGGAAGGCATTTCGAGCTAATGATGGCTGGACGATTGCCGCAGGCTAGGCTGCGTTGGTTAATGGACGGTTAACGCGCGAGAGGCGCCGTTTACGAGTGTCGTCAGCGTGCCGATCCCGGGATCGTAGGGCAGCATCTGCCGCGGCTGCGTCTTGCCGGGCTTGCGCAGGCAGCGATCGAGCTTCAGGAGGTTGGAGATGCTCTCCGAGATCTCGTCGCGGTGCCGTCCCAGCAGATGACGAAGCTTTTTGGGTCGGGTTTGGCTGCGTGCTCCATGGGATGCGCTTCCGGGTGATGCTACCGGGGCGAGAATAGCGGATTTGCGGAGGTTGGTTGATGTCTTCGTGACGATCTTGTTGGCCTGCACGGGAATTCAGAGCCATCAGCCGCCAGCCTCTCATCAACTCTGCGAGGTCGTCGACCTGTAATTCGAAGGCAGGCATCGGTGCATTGAACCCTCCGCCGTCACGAGCTATGCCAACTTGCCTTTCCTCTGCCCAAGCGCTTAATAGTGACCGTGTTCGCGTTGGCTTCAAAGTTAACTTGCATAAGTGCAGGGATTGGATTGGAGAGCTTTTGTTTAACGCCAACTATCTCGCGATAGTCGGGCGAGGTGATCGAGACTCTTCCGGTCAATTCGTCCACATATACGCGAGCAGGAAGTTTAGCGTTGAACCATGTTGGAGGAGCAAGTTCCAAAGTCCAGCGTTGCTCGTTCCACCGCTGTATCGGTGAAGACAGCGCTTCGGTTCGGAATTGCTTCCAAATTGCTGAGGTCTCTGGCGTCGGAAAGTTTGGCTGATCTGTCAGAGCGATAACTTCGTTTGACTCAAGCCAGGAATTCATCTCAGAAAGATTCGAGAAGATGGGCTGCGTCTGCTCTATGGCCTCGCGCGCTGCGATGCGTGAAGGTAGCCCGGCTCTAACTAGCATCGCCATAGAGCTTCGCGGTAAGCGAAGTAAGCCCATCGGCGACCAATTCGATTGCCAAGCCAGAATCCAGACCGATTCCCATTGCAAATTGGCTACGCCTCTGCTGAGCAGTCGATTTGTTCCAGATGAGCCGCGAGCGCGCTTCCATGATCCAAAGCTGATGCCCCTTGGTTTCGGCTGCAAGTCGGGCGATTTGCCGAGACCAGAGAGAGCTAGTCAGAGCAGCATCGAGGAGTTTGGGAAGTTCATCGCTATTGCTATCCAGCGCTTCGACCAGGCCGAGTACAGTCGCATCGAGGCGTTCGATCAAACTGACCATGCTCTCGGTATCGTTTGGTTGATCCGGAGGGAACCATGCACTCTGAGAATTCGCCAGAAACTCCATCGCGTCATGTCGGCCGAATACGCCTGTTCTGGCCAACCTAGCCATGACTTCGTTTACGACGCTAACAATTCCGCTCGCGAGAGATCGAGCTTTCGACGAGTTGATCAGGCGAGCCCAAACATCCAAGCGCCAACTCTCGGGCTCGAACATTACGTGGAGTACGAGACCATCAAGATCAACAAATGCTCGTCCCGCTCGTCCTGCAACATTTGCGAATTCTTCGCCCGTGAGTGGCACTCCCGATCTATATAGCGTTGGTATCAGAAGGACTGCTGCATTGAGGTTTAGGCCTTGTGCCAGAGTTGGTGATGCTATCACCACCTCGAGAACGCCTGCCCCAAGCAGCGCCTCGACCTCTCTAAGAAATGGGCTCGGCAGGCGCGCGTGGTGGATCTAGCTGTAGTTGATCTGCATGACGCTGGCTACAGACGCGTTAGGTGTCAAGCATGCGCGGAAAAGTTGCGTCAGGTTTTCAACTATCTCAATGCGAGGAGCATTTAATTACCGCTCAGGACCTCATCACCCCCACAAACAAAAGCGGCCGGATCTTCCGATCCGGCCGTAACGCAAAACGCAACTGGCTAAGCCTACGCCACGCGACGCAACTTAGCCCCCGCCCAATTCTGAAAAACTTAGCTGGCCTTCTTGACCGGCGCGGTGTCGCCGACCTTTTTCTGGATGGCGCGCTTCAGCTCGAGGGCGCGCGGGGAGAGGGCGTCGGTCTTGGCCTTGAGCAGGAAGGCATCGAGGCCGCCATTGTGGTCGACGCTCTTCACCGCGGTGGTGGAGACGCGCAGGCGCACGTTGCGGCCGAGGGCTTCCGAGATGAACGTCACGTTGACGAGGTTCGGCAGGAAGCGGCGCTTGGTCTTGATGTTGGAGTGGCTGACCTTGTGGCCGACGAGGGGGCCCTTGGCCGTCAGTTCGCAGCGGCGAGACATGGCAAAAATCCTTATCCTAAACCCCCAACGAGTTGCGGCCGCCATTCTGGGCGCCACGGGGGCGAATTCTCTGTCCTTGCAGGGAGCGGGCGGACGTATAGGGGGGAAGGGGCGGGTAGTCAAGGATTTGGGGTGGGTTTCGTGCCCGGCGCAATGCCCACCCGCGGTATCATCGCCCGCGCAGGCGGGCGATCCAGTACTCCGAGACGGCTGTGGTTGACCAGAGGGGCCGCGGCGTACTGGATGCCCCGGCAAGCCGGGGCATGACAGCGGAGGGGGTGGGGAGAGGTGTTCGAGCCCGCGGCGCCCCAATCACCAAAACGGCAATGATCGGAACGCCTTACCATCACATAAAGGGCGTAATCGCGCCGGAAGAATCCGGTGGAGTTCCGCGCCTGCGCGCCCGGACGCATTGCCTACCGCCGATTTCGGCTTAAGTAACGCATCGATTGGCGCCCCGATTGGAAAGCTTCGTGCCCACCTCGTCCCCCGTTTCGCCCCGGCGGCGCTCTGCCGGCCAGCTGGCCCTGGCGGCCCTGTGCGGCCTCGCCTTGGCGTGGGCGGCCGAGCCCGTGGCGGCGCAGGGCAAGCTCGAGGCGCAATATGAGGCGTCGCTGGCGGGCATTCCCGTCGGCAGGGGCGCCTGGAACATCGACATCCAGGACGACGTGTTCGCGGCCGCGGCCTCCGGCGGCACCACCGGGATCTTGAAGTCGTTCACCGGCGGGTCCGGCACCGGCGCCTCGCAGGGCCGCGTCGTCAACGGCGCGCTGGTTGCGACCGGCTACCAGGCCTCCACCACCACCTCGAAGAAGACCGAAGAGATCCGCATCACGCTCGACAAGGGCAATGTGAAGGAGTTCGCGATCCTGCCGGAGCCGCCGGTCGATCCGGACCGCATCGTCGTCACCGAGGCGCATCGCCGCGGCGTCTGGGACCCGATGACGGCCTCGCTGCTGCGCGTGCCCGGCACCGGCGATCCGGTCTCGCCAGAGGCTTGCCACAACGCAGCGCCCGTGTTCGACGGCCGCATGCGCTACGATCTCAAGCTCGATTTCAAGCGCATGGAGAGCGTCAAGGCCGAGAAGGGCTATAGGGGCCCGGTCGTGGTCTGCGCGCTCTATTTCGTGCCTGTGGCCGGCTACATCCCCGATCGCCCCGTGATCAAATATCTCGCCGCCCAGCGCAACATCGAGATCGCGTTTGCGCCGGTGGCGGGCACGCGCATCCTGGTCCCGTTCTGGCTGAAAGTGCCGACGCCGCTGGGGCCGGCCATGCTGGAAGCGACCAGCTTCATCACCTCTCCCCAGCCGCCACGCGTGGCGAAGACGCAGTAAGCCTTCACCCTCCCCTGGAGGGGGAGGGTCGATCGCGCGTAGCGCGAGCGGGGTGGGGTGATCTCTCCGCACGAACAGTGCCCGTGGGGAGAGATCACCCCACCCCGTCGCGCATTTCGCTGCGCTCCATGTGCGCCTACCCTCCCCCTCCAGGGGAGGGTAAGAAAGTGTGTAAATTCAATGGCATGCTACTGTGCATGGGGTTGTTTTCGCACTTTTTGTTTTGGCAGGCCGGCGAGACGGGAATCCATTTGACTCCCGCCCGAATTCTGATTCAACTCCGCGCCATCCCCAATTTTAAGAAACCCGCCACCGAAACGTCGCTTGTGCGATCGGGCAAAACTCCATCTAGTGCGCAACCAATACGAGTCCCGCGACATGTTGCGTGAACGGAACAGGACTCATCAGGGAGTCAGCGATTCGGCCGCGATTCGTTCTAGAGTCGTTCCGAAGCTTAAGGCTAACGGGAAAAGCGTCGCAAAGTGAGACAGTTGCGCGAGGTTTGGGGAGCTCTCTCTTCTCCCTCTCCCCGTTCTTACGGGGAGAGGGTTGGGGTGAGGGGCTGCATCCGCGAAAACGGAGACAGTTCGACTCGCGGAGAGCCCCCTCACCCGGCGCTTCGCGCCGACCTCTCCCCGCAAGCGGGGCGAGGTGACTTTCAAGCGCTTCGCGCTCCCGCCCCAAAACGGCACTGACATTCGCCCAAATCGCCACTACCTAATCCCTGGATATGGCTTTCTCTCCCTCCCCCTTCGCTTCCGAGCGCGCGCCCGGCGCCGGCGTCACTGCAGTGCTCGGGCCGACCAACACCGGCAAGACCCATCTCGCCATCGAGCGGATGCTGGCGCATCCCTCCGGCATGATCGGCCTGCCGCTGCGTCTGCTTGCGCGCGAGGTCTACAACAAGATCGCCGATCGCGCGGGGCCGGAGAGCGTCGCGCTCGTCACCGGCGAGGAGAAGATCAAGCCGAAGAAGCCGCGCTATTGGGTCTCGACCGTCGAGGCGATGCCGCGCGACCTTGATGTCTCGTTCCTCGCCATCGACGAGGTCCAGATCGCTTCGGACCTCGAACGCGGCCACGTCTTCACCGACCGCATCCTCAACCGCCGCGGCCGCGACGAGACGCTGCTGCTCGGCGCTGCCACGATGCGCCCGATCATCGAGCGGCTGTTGCCGGGCGTGTCCATGATCACGCGGCCGCGCCTCTCCAGCCTCGAATTCGCCGGCGACCGCAAGATCACGCGCCAGCCGCGCCGTACCGCCATCGTCGCCTTCTCCGCCGACGAGGTCTACGCCATCGCCGAGCTGATCCGCCGCCAGCATGGCGGCGCCGCCGTGGTGCTGGGCTCGCTGTCGCCGCGCACCCGAAACGCGCAAGTGGCGATGTTCCAGAACGGCGACGTCGATTATCTCGTCGCCACCGACGCGGTCGGCATGGGCCTCAATCTCGACGTCGACCACGTCGCCTTCGCCTCCGACCGGAAGTTCGACGGCTACCAGTTCCGCCGCCTCACCCCGGCCGAGTTCGCGCAGGTCGCCGGCCGCGCCGGCCGCGCCACGCGCAACGGCACCTTCGGCACCACCGGCCGCTGCGCGCCGTTCGAGCCCGAGCTCGTCAACGCGCTGCAGAACCATACCTTCGACGCCGTGAAGATGCTGCAATGGCGCAACTCGAAGCTGGATTTCTCCTCGCTCGGCGCGCTCCAGGTGTCGTTGAACCTAGCCCCGGGCCATGAGGCGCTGACGCGCGCGCCTGTTGCCGAGGACATGCGCGTGCTCGACCACGCCGCCCGCGACGGCGAGGTGCGCGATATCGCGCATGGCAAAGACGCCGTGGAACGCCTCTGGGAGGCCTGCCAGGTCCCCGATTACCGAAAGCTGTCGCCCGCCGCCCATGCCGAGCTGGTGACGACGCTCTACGGCTTCCTGATGCAGAAGGGATGCGTCCCCGATGCCTGGTTTGCCGCCCAGGTCGACCAGGCCGACCGCACCGACGGCGACATCGACACGCTGTCGGCCCGGATCGCGCAGATTCGCACCTGGACCTTCGTCGCCAACCGCCCGGACTGGCTGAAAGACCCCGAACGCTGGCAGGGGATCGCGCGGGAGGTCGAAAATAAATTATCGGATGCGCTCCATGAACGCTTGACTGAGCGTTTCGTTGATCGTCGGACCAGTGTATTGATGCGCCGCCTGCGGGAGAACACGAGCTTGAATACTGAAATCGGCAAGACCGGCGAAGTCATCGTCGAAGGCCATGTCATCGGCCGCCTCGACGGCTTCACCTTTGCACCGGACGTGGCGGAAGCCGGCTCCGATGCGAAAGCCTTGCAGGCTGCAGCGCAAGCGGTGCTCGCCGGCGAGATCAACACGCGCGCCGAGAAGCTGGGCAACGCGCCGGACGAGCAGTTCGTGCTGACCTCGGAAGGCATGATCCGTTGGACCGGCGATGCCGTGGCGCGGCTGTCCGCCGCAGACGACGCGCTGCATCCGCGCATCCGGATCATCTCCGACGAGAGATTGACTGGGGCGCCGCGTGAAAAAGTGCAGGCGCGGCTCGAGCTCTGGCTCAAGACGCATATCGAAAAGCTGCTCGGGCCGATGTTCGAGCTGTCGAAGGCCGAGGATGTCACCGGCATCGCCCGCGGCATCGCCTATCAGCTGGTCGAGGCGCTCGGCGTGCTCGAGCGTCCCAGAATCGCGAACGAGCTGAAGGATCTCGATCAGCCTTCGCGCGCGGTCCTGCGCAAATATGGCGTCCGCTTCGGCGCCTATCACATCTATTTCCCCGGCCTGCTCAAGCCCGCCGCGCGCGCGCTCGCCGCGCTCTTGTGGGCGCTGAAGCAGGACAATGTCGATCTCTCCGCGCTCTCGGGCGCGCAGCATCTGGCATCGTCGGGCCGCACCTCGTTCCCGGTCGACAAGCAGCTGCCGCGCGATGCCTATCGCGTGCTCGGCTACAAGCAGGCCGGCGAGCGCGCCGTGCGCGTCGACATTTTGGAGCGGCTTGCCGATCTGATCCGCCCGGCGCTGGCCTGGCGCGAGAACTCGCCCGGCGAAAAGCCCGCCGGCGCGTTCGACGGCCGCAGCTTCGTGGTGACGCAGGCGATGACCTCGCTCACGGGATCGGCCGGCGAGGATTTTGCGTCCGTGCTGCGCGCGCTCGGCTATCGCATGGAGAAGCGTCCGCCGCTGCCGCAAAAGCCTGTGGTGACCGAGACCGTCGCGGCAGAGACGCCGCCCGTCGAGGGCAGCGCGGAGACCTCGACCGAAACCGAGATCGAGACCGCGGCGGAGGCCGTTGCGGGTCTGCCTGCAGAGGCATCCACGGATGCCGCCGCTGAACCCGTCACCGTCGAAGACGCGCCCGGCGTGGAGCCGCAGGACGAGGCGGCGCCCGCGGAGCCGGCGCTGGAAGCTTCGCCCGAGGCTCCCGTCACGCCTGAAGATGCCCCGGCATCGCGCCGCCGGTGGAAGAGACCGCTGCGCCGGCGGAGGCTGCCGGCCTCGAAGCCGCCGCCGCCGAGACCGCGGCAACGGAAGCTGCCGCATCGCCTGACGCTGCCGCGCCTGAGGCTGCGGCATCTGAGGCTGCGGCGACGCCGGCCGAGCCCGAGCTCGTCGAGGTCTGGCGTCCCGGCGGCCGTCATGAGGACCGCAAGCCGCGCCACGAGCGCCATCGCCATCAGCGTCATCATCACCGCCCGCAGGCGGCTGCAGAGGGCGCCACGGCCGCGCCGGGCGAAGCAGCGCAGTCAGCCGACGGCGAGAAACGCGGCGAGCGCCATCGTCATGGTGGTCATCGCCGCGATGGGGCTAAGGATTTTCGCAAGCCGCGTGAAGGTGGCGAGGGCGGTGATCGCCGCGAGGATAGGAATCGCAGCTTCCAGGGCAAGGACCGCGATCGCAACAAGGGTAAGCCCGGCGATCGCGACGGTGGTCGCGAGCATCGTGGCCGCGACCGCGACAAGGGCCGCGACCGTCGCGACCGTGAGTCCGGTCCGTCGCTGCGTCCCTATGCCTCCAGCGCGAACCCGCGCGAACGCGATCGTCCGGTCGATCCGAACTCGCCCTTCGCAAAACTCGCCGCGCTGAAAGAACAGCTGTCCGGCCGGAAGGAGTAATCTTACGACCGAGCGGCAGCGCATCGACAAATGGCTGTGGCACGCCCGCGTGGTGAAGGCGCGCACCTCCGCCGCTGAACTGGTCGTCACCGGCCACGTTCGCGTCAACGGCGCACGCGAGACATCGCCGGGGCATGCGATCAAGCTCGGCGATGTCCTCACCATCGCGCTCGATCGCACCGTGCGCGTCTTGAAGGTCACCGCCTTCAACGAACGCCGCGGCGATGCCGCCTCGGCCCGCGCGCTCTACGAAGAGCTCGGCGAGCGCAATTAATTGCGCTTGGTATTCATTTCTTGGCCGATCAAACGCACACAAGTGTCATGATCGGCTGTTGCCGACCTTGCAGCGCCGGGCCATCCGCGCTACGCAAGCCGCGACTTTTAAAAGAGCTTTTCGGAGCGTTGGATGACTTACGTCGTCACTGAAAACTGCATCAAGTGCAAGTACACCGACTGCGTCGAGGTCTGCCCGGTCGACTGTTTCTACGAGGGTGACAACATGCTCGTCATCCATCCCGACGAGTGCATCGACTGCGGCGTGTGCGAGCCGGAATGCCCCGCCGACGCCATCAAGCCGGACACGGAACCGGGTCTGGAAAAGTGGCTCCAGGTCAACGCCGACTACGCCAAGAGCTGGCCGAACATCACCCAGAAGAAAGAATCACCCGCCGATGCCAAGGAATTCGACGGCATGGAAGGCAAGTTCGAGAAATATTTTTCTCCGAACCCGGGCTCGGGAGACTAATTAGGGCCCAAACTTAACCCTATTAGCGGCGTTGCCGCCGAAAACCAGCCCTCAAGACCCCTAAATCATTGATTTTTGCGGGAAATGTGCTATATTGGGCACATTAAGCCGAACCCCGTCAGCCCCGTTGGCCCCTCTGGGTTCCCGTGAAACCAAATGTCGAACAGGGGCGTGGCAGTTTTCCGCGCGCAGGCTGTGTCACAGAAAACGCGTAAAAAGAGTACTTCAGCGAGGGCTTCCCATAAGGAGGCCAAAAAAGTCGCCGCGGCCAGCCGTAGCGCATCCAAGGGTCGGACCGCGACGAAGGCGCCGGCTGCAAAGTCCTCGAAGAACAAAAGAAGCGCAATGCCTAACAAGACTGCCAAACCGGCCGCGAAAGCGACCGTTGCCAAGCCTGCTGCTGCCAAGGCTCATCCTGCGAAGGCTCACGCTGCCAAGCCCGCCGCGCCGAAGGCTCCCGTTGCTGCTGCTCATGCCAAGGCTCCTGCCGCTGCCAAGCCGGCCGCCAAGCCCGCTGCTGCGCCGAAGGTCGAGGAAAAGAAGGTCGTGACGCAGCGTCAGGGCTTCAAGGCCAACGAATTCGTCGTCTATCCCGCTCACGGCGTCGGCCAGATCCTGGCCATCGAGGAGCAGGAGATCGCCGGTGCCAAGCTCGAGCTGTTCGTCATCAACTTCATCAAGGACAAGATGACGCTGCGCGTTCCGACCGCCAAGGTCGCCAATGTCGGCATGCGCAAGCTGTCCGATCCGGCGCTGGTCAAGAAGGCGCTGGAGACACTTAAGGGCCGCGCCCGCGTCAAGCGCACCATGTGGTCGCGCCGCGCCCAGGAATACGAAGCAAAGATCAATTCGGGCGACATCGTCGCGATCGCGGAAGTCGTGCGCGACCTCTACCGCTCGGAGTCGCAGCCGGAGCAGTCCTACAGCGAACGCCAGCTCTATGAAGCGGCGCTCGATCGTCTGTCCCGCGAGATCGCGGTGGTGCAGCACTCGACCGAGACCGAAGCGGTCAAGGAGATCGAGGCCCAGCTCGCCAAGAGCCCGCGCCGCGCCAACGCCAAGGCGGAAGCCGCCGACGGCGAAGCCGATTCGGATGCCGAGGGCGATACCGACGATACCGATGGCGACGACACCACCGTCGCCGACGAGGCCGCGTAAGCGCCTCAGTCGATTGCAAGAGATCAAAAGCCCGGCCGTTTGGCCGGGCTTTTTGTTTGGGTCTGCACTCGCGCGGAGATACTGGATCGGTGCTCGCTGGTCCAGAACAACGAGGAGAGAATGGGAGCGAAGCCGGTTCAAGAAATGCGGTGTCGTCCCGGCGAAGGCCGGCACCCATAACCACCGAATTGCATTTGGCAAAGACTACCAATGATCATCTCGCGCCAAACTACTCACTGTGGTTATGGGTCCCGGCCTTCGCCTCACTTCACCGGCCGTTTCTCCAGCTTCCGCGCCAGCGTGCGCCGATGCATGCCGAGCCGCCGTGCCGCCTCCGAGATGTTGAAATCCGTCTCGATCAGGGTCTGGTGGATGCGCTCCCATTCCAGCGTCTTGATCGATGTCGGCCGGGTGTCGAGCGCGACCTCGGCGTTGCCTTCGGCCTTGTTGAAGGCGGCCTCGATGTCGTCGGTGTTCGACGGCTTCGCCAGATAGTGGCAGGCCCCCAGCTTGATGGCCTCGACGGCGGTGGAGATGCTGGCAAAGCCGGTCAGCACCACGATCAGCATGTCGGGATCATGCGTGTGCAGGAGCTCGACGCAGGCAAGCCCGGAGGCGCCGCCGAGCTTGAGGTCGACCACGGCATGGCCGAAGGATCGCTCCTCCAGCACTTGGCGCACCTCCTCGATCGAGGCGGCCAGCACGACCTCGTAGCCGCGGCGCTCGAACGAGCGTTTCAGCGTGCGGGCGAAGCCGGCATCGTCCTCGACGACGATGAGCGAGCGGTCAGGCGTCAAAATTCCCTCCGATCGCAAGCGTTGCGAGCGGCAGCGTGAGGCGAACGGTGGCGCCGCGCTTCCTGTGGTTCTCGGCGGTCACGCTGCCCCCCAACTTGCGCACCACGTTCACCACCAGGAACAGGCCGAGCCCGCCGCCGGCACGACCCTTGCTCGACTGATAGGGCTTTCCGAGCTGCGCCAGCATCTCCGGCGCAAAGCCCGGGCCACGGTCGCTGATCGCCAGCACGAGATTGTCGCCCTCGCGCTCGGCGACGAGCTCGACCCATTCCCGCGAGACCTCGTAGGCATTGTCGAGCACGTTGAAGATCACCTGCTTCAGCGCGACGTCGGAGACGATCGCGACGTCCTCGCCGAACGTATTGACGAAGTAGAGCGTGCGCGCCGAGCGCGCATCGCGCCATTCCTCCACCAGTGCAGTGACAAAGGCCGTCACCGTCGTCGGCGAGGAGCCTTCGCCGCGCGCTTCGCCCGCCGACACCAGGATGCCCGTGACGATCGATTTGCAGCGTTGCAGCGAGGTTTCCATCTCCGCGAGATCTTCGGCGAGTTCCTGATCGGCGGCGAGATCGGGCATGCGGCGCCAGTCGCTGAGGATCACCGAGAGCGAGGCCAGCGGGGTGCCGAGCTCATGGGCCGCGCCGGAGGCGAGCAGGCCCATGCGCACGATGTGATCCTGCTCGGCCGCATGCTGGCGCAGCGCCGCCAGATGCGCGTCGCGCTCGCGCAAATTCCTGTTGATGCGGGTGACGAACACCACCAGCAGCACGGCGTTGAGAACGAAGCCCAGCAGCATGCCTGTCACGGTGAGGCTGTAGGTCTCGCTGATGGGATTTGGCGGCAGGTCGAGCGGCCGGTAAGCGAGCGTCAGCCACACAAAACTCGCGCAAGTCAGTGCCACCAGCGACCAGGTCGAGCGGGCGTCGAGCAGCACCGCGCCCAGCGTCACCTGGAGCAGGAACAACGAGGTGAAGGGGTTGGTGGCGCCGCCAGAGAGGAAGAGCTGCGCGGTCAGCGCGGCGACGTCGAGCATCAGCGCGACCAAAAGCTCATTGTTGGTGATCGCCGCGCGATGGCGCACCCAGACCAGGCTGGAGACGTTGAGCAGCACCAGCGCGCCGATCACCGCGCCCATCCGTTCCAACGGCAAGACAATACCCAGGCCAAAATGCACGACGCCGATGGTCACGATCTGGCCGACCACCGCGGTCCAGCGCAGCTGGATCAGCAGCGCCATGTTCTTGCGGTTGGTCTCGTCGTCGGTGGGAGCAGTGCCGATCAACTCGCCGCGCGCGTCCGCCTGCGACTGCAGCGTCACGGCCAGCTCGCCGCCATGGGCAAGCGTCCGGGAACTCGACTTTGCGTCGTCAGGTCGGCTCGACGATCGTTCCAGCATCTGATCCCGTCCTGCGGGCAGCGGCATCGGAGCCGCCGGCCGGTTCATGGACGAAGCGTTTGCGGCGGAACAGCCCGCCGCCGAATGTGACGAAAAGCCTGCCGACCAGCATGAAGGCCAGGGCAAACCACGTCAGCGCGTAGATCAGGTGGTTATTGGGAAAGCGGATCACGGTCAATCCGCCGATCGGACCGCCGGCAATTTGTGATCCGGCGTCGGCATCCACGAAAAAGGGCGCGACCTCGTGGAGGCCGCGTGCCGCTGCGATCGCGGCGACATCCCGCGAGTACCAGCGGTTGTGCTGGGGCACGTTGTTCCGCAGGAATCCGCCCTTCGGCTCTGTCATGCGCAACAGGCCGGTGATCTCGACCGGGCCGTCGGGATTGCCGTTCCGGCGCGTCGATGCGTCGCGCCGCTCGGACGGCACGAAGCCGCGGTTGATCAGGACCTCCGTGCCGTCGTCACGCTTGAGCGGCGTCAGCACCCAATAACCGGGGCCTTCCTCGGTGACGGCTTGAACCAGCGTCTCGCGGTCATGCAGGAAATGGCCGGTGACGCTGACATGCCTGTATTCGTCGTTCGCGGCGCTGATCGTGGGCCACGCAGCGGCCGAGGGGATCGGCACCGCCGGGGCATGAACGCGCTGCTCGACGCGGTCGATCAGCGCCAATTTCCAGGCGCGGCGCTCGATCTGCCAGACGCCAAGCGCAATCAGAAGGGTAATCGCCGTCAGCGAGAGGACCGTGAGCCACAGGGACGGGGATCGCGCAGCCTTGCCGCGCGTCCCGCTTGCCTTGCCCGTCACGGTCCGGGGTTCGCTCACTTCATGCCCGTCATCTGATGGATCGGCATCATGTTGCTGTTGAGGTGGTTCATCACCCACAGCGAACCGGACAGCGCGATCACCACCATGACGATGGTGAAGATCAGCGCCATCATGCTCCAGCCGTTCTCGGACGTCGTGTTCATGTGCAGGAAGTAGATCATATGCACGACGATCTGCACGACCGCGAAGGCCATAATGACGAGCGCGGTGATCTGCTTGCTCGGCAGCGCACCGCTCATCACCAGCCAGAACGGGATCGCGGTCAGCACGACCGAGAGCACGAAGCCGAGCATGTAGGTCGAGAACGTGCCGTGGGCGTGGCTGTCGCCGTGGTGATGATCGTCGGCGTGGGCGGCGTGAGTATCGGTGTTCATCGCAGAACTCCCAGGAGATAGACGAAGGTGAAGACGCCGATCCAGACCACGTCGAGGAAGTGCCAGAACATCGACAGGCACATCAGGCGGCGGCGGTTGGCCTCGATCAGGCCGAACTTCCAAACCTGCACCATCAGCGTCACCAGCCAGATCAGGCCGCAAGAGACGTGCAGACCGTGGGTGCCGACCAAAGTGAAGAAGGCGGACAGGAAGGCGCTGCGCTGCGGCGTTGCGCCTTCATGGATCATGTGGGCGAACTCGGTGAGCTCGATGCCGATGAAGGCGAGGCCGAACAGGCCGGTGATCGCCAGCCACATCTGGGTCTGGGCAACCTTGTTCTGCTGCATCGTCAGCATGGCAAAGCCATAGGTGATCGACGACAGCAGCAGCATCGAGGTGTTCACCGCGACCAGGTCGAGGTCGAACAGATCCTTTGGCGCGGGACCGGCGGCATAGTTGCCGCCGAGCACGCCGAAGGTGGCGAACAGGATCGCGAAGATGAGGCAGTCGCTCATCAGATAGATCCAGAAGCCGAGCGAGGTGCTCCAGCCTTCCGGATGCGGGTGCTCGTCGGCGAGGTAGAAGACCGGCTCGCCGGTCTGCGAGGGATTGATCGCGACAGTCATTTACTTGGCTCCGGCGAGCAGTTTGGTGCGCGCGTCCTCGGTCCGGATGACGTCTTCAGCCGGAATGTCGAAGTCGCGGTGATAGTTGAAGGTGTGACCGATGCCGACGGCGAGCATCGCGATGAAGCTCGCGGCGGCCAGCCACCAGATGTACCAGATCAGGCCAAATCCCATCGCGGTGGCAAGACCGGCGAGGATGATGCCGGTGCCGGTGCTGCTCGGCATGTGGATCGGCCTGAAGCCGGTGAGCGGACGCTGGTAGCCGCGCTTCTTCATGTCCCACCACGCGTCGTTGTCGTGCACGACGGGCGTGAAGGCGAAGTTGTAGTCCGGCGGGGGCGAGGAGGTCGCCCATTCCAGCGTGCGCGCATCCCAGGGATCGCCGGTGACGTCCTCGAGCTGCTCGCGCTTGAGGAGGCTGACCGCGAACTGCATCAGCATCGAGAAATCCCGATGAAGATGAAGACGGCACCGATCGCGGCGATGATGAACCAGATCTGCAAGGACGGATCATCGAACACGCGCAGGCGCCGGGTCACGCCCATCAGGCCGAGCACGTAGAGCGGCATGAAGGCGAGGTAGAAGCCGGTGACCCAGAACCAGAACGACATCTTGCCCCAGAACGGATCGAGCTTGAAGCCGAACGCCTTCGGGAACCAGTAGTTGATGCCGGCGAAGGCGCCGAACACCACGCCGCCGATGATCACGTTGTGGAAGTGCGCGATCAGGAACAGGCTGTTGTGCAGGACGAAGTCGGCCGGCGGCACCGCGAGCAGCACGCCGGTCATGCCGCCGATCACGAAGGTCAGCATGAAGGCGATCGTCCACATCATCGGCAGCTCGTAACGGATGCGACCGCGATACATCGTGAACAGCCAGTTGAACATCTTCGCGCCCGTCGGAATCGAGATGATCATCGTGGTGATGCCGAAGAACGAGTTGACGCTGGCGCCCGAGCCCATCGTGAAGAAGTGGTGCAGCCAGACCAGGTACGACAGGATGGTGATGACGACCGTGGCGTAGACCATCGAGGTGTAGCCGAACAGCCGCTTGCCGGAGAAGGTCGAGGTGACCTCCGAGAAGATGCCGAAGGCGGGGAGAACCAGGATGTAGACCTCGGGATGGCCCCAGATCCAGATCAGGTTCACGTACATCATCGGGCTGCCGCCGAAATCGTTCGTGAAGAAGTTGGTGCCGACATAGCGGTCGAGCGAGAGCAGCGCGAGCACGACGGTCAGGACCGGGAAGGAGGCGACGATCAAGACGTTGGTGCAGAGCGAGGTCCAGGTGAACACCGGCATCTTCATCATGGTCATGCCGGGGCAGCGCAGCTTGACGATGGTGCAGATCAGGTTGATGCCGGATAACGTCGTGCCGACGCCGGCGACCTGCAGCGCCCAGATGTAATAGTCGACGCCGACGTCGGGACTGTAGCCGATGTTCGACAGCGGCGGATAAGCCAGCCAGCCGGTGCGGGCGAATTCGCCGATGAACAGCGAGGCCATCACCAGCACCGCGCCGCCGACCGTCATCCAGAAGCTGAAATTGTTCAGGAAAGGAAACGACACGTCGCGCGCGCCGATCTGGAGCGGCACGACGTAGTTCATCAGGCCCGTGACCAGCGGCATCGCCACGAAGAAGATCATGATCACGCCGTGGGCAGTGAAGACCTGATCGTAGTGATGGGCGTTGAGATAGCCTTCGGAGCCGCCAAAGGCGAGCATCTGCTGGCCGCGCATCATCAGTGCGTCGGCAAAGCCGCGCAGCAGCATCACGATGCCGAGGATCATGTACATGATGCCGATGCGCTTGTGGTCCACCGTGGTGAACCACTCGCGCCAGAGATAGCCCCAGAGGCGGAAATAGGTGAGGCCGCCGAGCAGTGCGGCGCCGCCGAGCGCGACCACCGCGAAGGTGCCGACGACGATCGGCTCGTGCAGCGGCAGCGATTCGAAGCCGAGCCGGCCGAAGATGAGCTTGAGAAGATCAGGAGACATGCGGGATCTCTTTAGGAGTCTGACTTCGGACGCTGTCCGAGGAAGAAGGACGAGGACTTCAGCGGCGCGAAGCTCGGCCGCTTCAGGCCGGCACCGAGCAGCGGCGCGGTGTCGGTGGGAGCCTTGATCGACGCGGTGGTCGCGGCGCCTTGCGGCGCATCCGGCGTGCAGGTGCCGGCGACGAAGCTCGGCTCCGGCCCAAGCACCGTGCCGCGGCGGGCGTATTTGTCGTAAGTGAGCGGCAGGGTGTTGTTCAGGCCCTCATGGCCGTTGCCGCCCTTGGCGTCGATCGCCATCATCTCGCTCTGGCACATCTTGCCGGTCTCGACGCACATGTTGAGGATCAGCCGGTAGAGATCGGAATCGACGGTGCCGTAGCGGCGCACCGGTTCGTTCTGGCTGGGCTTTTCGAGCTGGAGATATTCAGCGCGGCCGAGCGAGCCGCCGGCCGACTTGGCGCTGGCAACCCAGGCGTCAAAACCCTTGTCGTCGAGGCCCTGGAAGTTGAAGTGCATGCCGGAAAAGCCGGCGCCGCTATAGTTCGCCGAAAAGCCCTTGTAGGTGCCGGTGTGATTGACGACGGCGTGGAGCTTGGTCTCCATGCCCGGCATCGCGTAGATCTGGCCGGCGAGCGCGGGGATGTAGAACGAGTTCATCACCGAGGACGCGGTGATGCGGAAGGTGATCGGACGATCGACCGGAGCTGCCAGCTCATTGACGGTGGCGATGCCGTAGTCCGGATAGATGAAGAGCCACTTCCAGTCGAGCGCGACGACGTCGACCTCGAGCGGAGCCTTGGACTGATCCACGGCGCGCTCCGCATGGATGCGGCCGAGCGTGCGATAGGGGTCGAGCAGATGCGTGCCCATCCAGGTCAGTGCGCCCAGGCAGACGATGATCAAGAGCGGCGCCGACCAGATCACCAGCTCGAGCTTGGTCGAGTGGTCCCATTCCGGCTCGTAGCGAGCCGAGCTGTTGGACTGGCGGTAGCGCCAGGCGAACAGCACCGTCAGCGCCATCACGGGGACGACGATCAGGAGCATCAGGACGGTGGAGATGATGACGAGGTCGCGCTGCTGGGCAGCGATATCGCCGGCGGGCGCCAGCACGATGTAGTTGCAGCCGCTGAGCGCAACTGCCAGTGGTAGCAGCGCCAGGATCTTGAGACGGGACACGGGCCGAGCCTTATGAGAATGAGTTTCCTTTGCGGGGCCAAGGGGTAGCTGCGGCGCAACAATCCGGACATTGGACAATTTGTCCAATGTTGCAGTGCGGAATGTTGGGTCAGAGAGGACCAGAATGCCCGGCATCGCGCCGGGCGGTCGGCTTTGGTTTTCAGGACGTTAAGGGCGCACGAATGGCGACGGCACAGACCCCCGCAATGGCAGACCTCCACTCGGGCGAGCACGGCCACGACCAGGCCAGTCCCGGCGAGATCGCCATCGGCGTCATCATCGGCCGCACCTCGGAATTCTTCGACTTCTTCGTCTTCGCGATCGCCTCGGTGATCGTGTTCCCGCGCCTGGTGTTCCCGTTCGCGAGCGAGCTGACCGGCACCCTCTATTCCTTCATGATCTTCGCGCTGGCCTTCATGGCCCGGCCGATCGGCACCGTCATTTTCATGACGGTCGACCGCGCCTACGGCAAGACCGCCAAGCTGATCTCGGCGCTGTTCCTGCTCGGCACCGCCACCGTCGCTCTCGCGTTCCTGCCCGGCTATCACGAGATCGGCGTCGCCGCGATCTGGCTGCTGGCGCTGGCGCGTCTCGCCCAGGGTCTGGCCTGGGGCGGCGCCTGGGACGGTCTCGCTTCGCTGCTGGCGCTGAATGCGCCGTCTTCGAAGCGCGGCTGGTACGCGATGGTGCCGCAGCTCGGGGCCCCGCTCGGCCTGATCGTGGCGAGCGCGCTGTTCGCCTATTTCGCCGGCAACCTCTCGGCCGATGACTTCTTCGATTGGGGCTGGCGCTATCCGTTCTTCGTCGCCTTCGCCATCAACGTCGTGGCGCTGTTCGCTCGCCTGCGCATGGTGACGACGGAAGAATATTCCTCGCTGTTCGAGACCCGCGAATTGCAGCCGGCGCGCATCTCCGACACCGTCGCGCGCGAAGGCCAGAACATCATGCTCGGCGCCTTCGCGCCTCTGGCGAGCTTTGCGCTGTTCCACATGGTCACGGTGTTTCCGCTGTCCTGGGTGTTCCTGTTCACCCGCGAAAGCCCGGTGCGCTTCCTGATCATCGAGATCGTCGCCGCCGTGTTCGGGGTCGTCGCGATCGTGCTCTCCGGCATCATCGCCGACCGTGTCGGCCGCAAGTCGCTGCTGATGGGATCGGCGATTGCGATCGCGATCTATAGCGGCTTTGCCCCGCAGCTGCTCGACGCCGGCGCGTTCGGCGAGACCATCTACATGGTGATCGGCTTCATCCTGCTCGGCCTGTCCTTCGGCCAGTCCTCGGGCGCGATCGCCTCGAACTTCAAGCAGACGTACCGTTACACGGCTTCGGCGCTGACTTCGGACATGGCCTGGCTGTTCGGCGCCGGCTTCGCTCCGCTGGTGGCACTGCTGCTCGCGACCAATCTCGGCGTCATCGCCTCGGGTGCGTACCTGCTGTCGGGCGCGTTCTGGACCCTGCTCGCGCTCTGGCTCAGCGGCCAGCGCGAGGCCGGCGATATGGATGCGGGGCGGTAGGGCTCGCGCCGTCCCCACATCACAGGCTCTACGGCAGCGAAGCTCGTAGCTCTAGATCTCGCGTTCGCCGCTCAAGCGCCTCCGGGATGACGCGCGCTTAGCGCACGTCAATCCGCCACGATCTTCACGCGGTCGCGCACCTTCACCTGGGCGTTGCGATCGAGTCCGTTCAGCACGCGGAAACGTTCGGCGGGGTGATCGACGCCGGCCATGCGGTGGGACAGCAATTCCACGGTGTCGCCGGGCTGCACTGTAATCACCTTGATGCGCAGCGGGCGCGCGGCCTGGATCTCGTCGAGCGTCAGGCGGCGGAATGAGTTGACGGTCTCGCGCGCGTTGCGGTCGCTCTCGGTCGACTTCTGCCGTGTCGCGAAGATGAAGCGATAGACGTCGCTGCCGAAGCGCAGGGCATAGACCTTGAACTGCCACTGATCGCCCTTGGCGGTGGCGGACGCCGCCGGAAAGCCGTTGATGGTGAGATCTTCGGTGGACGCCTTCTCAACGCCCTCCATCCAGCCGGAATTCAGGTAATCGCCGAGCGATTGCTCGGCCGGCACCCGCACCACGTCGAAGCGCATCGCCTGCGAGCCGCCGTCGCGCACGCCGATCACGGCCTGCGCGGTGTTGTCGAGCGTGAAATTGTCCGGCGCCTGGAAGGTGAAGCCGAGCTTCGGATGCAGGAACCTGCGGCCGCGGACAAAACCTTCGCTGGGGTCTTCGCCATAGACGAGGTTGTCGATCGCGGCGAGATAGGTTTCGCGGTCGCGTTCGGCGCCCTCGGGCGCTGAATATTGCCGCGCGATGGTCTGTGCATTCTGCACGCGCTCCGGGGTAGCCGGATGCGACGAGGTGAAATCCTGCGCGCGCGGATCGAGCGAGCTCTTGCCGGCCTTCAGCTCGGCATTGCGCTCCATCGCCGAAAGGAAGCGGGCGGCACCGTAGGGGTCGAAATGCGCGCGGGCGGAAATGCCGACGCCGATGCCGTCGGCCTCGATCTCCTGCTTGCGCGAGAAGCTCGCCATGGTGAGCTTGGTCTTGGCGAGCGCGAGCGCGGTGAGATCGGGATCGTTGCTCATGTCGGTGACGACGCGGGTGACGATCGCGGCCTGGCGCGCCTGATCCTCGCGCATCGCGGCGTGCTTGGACAGCACATGCGCCATCTCGTGGCTGAGCACGGACGACAATTCCGAAGTGTCGCTGGCGAGCGCGAGCAGGCCGCGCGTGACGTAGAGCTGGCCGTTCGGCAGCGCAAACGCATTCACCGCGCCGGAATTCAGGATGGTGACCTTGTATCCCTGATCGGGACGGTCGGAGGCTGCGACCAGCCGGTCGACGGTCTTGCTGACGAGCGATTCCAGCCTGGGATCGTCATAAGTCCCGCCATAGCTCGCCAGGATGCGCTCATGCTCTTTCTCGGTGGCGGGGGTCTGCGCCACAGCAGGCTTCGGCTTGGGCATCGCCACAACCGGCGGGGTCGCAGCGGTCTGGAACCGGCCCATGTCGCCGCAACCCGCCAAGGCCGTGCCCAGGACAAGGCATAGCGCAGCCGGCGCTGCCCGCAGGCGGCGGCCATCACCTCGTTCGTGCCGTTCTAGCACCCCATTCACGTCGCTTAACCCGTGCCCGGCCCTTTTAGGGCCTTACCCCTGTCGGCTCGTTTGCGCCTAGCAACTCGACCTGTCCCACGAGGCGTATATCGATACGCGGCCCCGTGTTTCCCTCGACCCAGCCCCGAACTCGAATACGTCTATTTTCCAGGGACTTAAGGGTAATTCCGGCGCTTTCGAACGCCGGTAACGTGCGCTTTGAGATAGTCGCCGCAAAGCCGCGTGTCCAGTTTCGTCCGAAGTTGAGGTAGGTCATTGCCCCAGCTTGCCGGACCGACCGGACTTTGCCCTCGACCACCATAAAGCGCCCGATCCCCGCCAAAATATCGTCCGGACTTTCCGCGTTTTTTATGGCCGACGAGTCAGCCCAGCTGCCCTTTTTTTGGCGCCGCGCCTCGGCCTCCGACGCCATCAGGGCGGCCGCGCAGTCCCTGTCCGCGATCTCGGCGGAGACGATGGCATCGCCCTGGGCGAGCAACGTCGCCTGCACGGAGGTGTCGCTTTCGCCGACGAAGACCAGCGCATTCTGGCGGCCGTAACGATCGGGCGTGTCGTCAGGGCTCCGTAGTGTCACGTCGCGGCCGGCGAGCAGCGAGGTCAGCACCTGCTTCGTCGTCGCCGTCGGCTCGATGCCGGTGAGGCGGATCTCGCGGCCGTCGTCGAGGCGGATGCTGCGCGCATCGACGATCGCGGCGACACGGCCCTCGCCTTGGGACTCGAATTGGCATGGGCTCGCGAATGCGCTGTGACCCGCGACGAGAAGGATTGCGACGATGAGGTGAAGGGGGCGCGTCACGTGATCCGGAGAGGTTGCGTGCGCACCAGTTCTAACCCAAATGTAGCAAACGACGAAGGGCTGTCGTAGGGGTCGGCAAAGCGAAGCGTGCCCACGTCTTTGGCCACCGCGGGCGGTGGGCACGGCGCGAAGAGTGCGCCTTTGCCCACCCTACGGCAGATCATGTGATCCTTCGCCATTGCCTCACACGCCGTCATTGCGAGGAGCGGAGCAATCCAGAGTCTCTCCGCTGAAAGATTCTGGATTGCTTCGCTGCGCTCGCAATGACGTGGAAACATTTCGCCACTCCACCATTCCGCTTTGCGGAAAACATGCACGGCAATCATGCGCTTGTAACGGCACCTCGCGCTTGCTGCCCTCTCGCGCATGCGGCATGATTGCCGCCAATAGCGATAGCCAAGACCAATGGCCAAGAGCAATAACCAAGCCGCCATCAGAGCACGGCGCGATAAGGGAGGTCTTTTTCGATGAAGCATATTCTGTCGGGCATTTTTGCTGCCGCATTTGCGCTGAGTGCGAGTGCCGTGCAGGCGGAGGACAAGCCGCCGCTCAAGATCGGCGGCATCCTCGACATGTCGAGCCTCTATGCGGACATCACCGGCCCCGGCAGCGAGACCGCGGCCAAGATGGCTGTCGAGGACTTTGGCGGCGAGGTGCTGGGCCGCAAGATTCAGGTGCTGGCGGCCGACCATCTCAACAAGGCCGATCTCTCCGCCAACATCGCCCGCGACATGCTCGACAACCAGGGCGTCGAGATGATCTACGACGTCGCGGCGTCCGCGACCGCGCTCGCCGCCGGCGAGATCGCGAAGGCGCGCAACAAGATCATCATCTTCAACGGTCCCGGCTCGATCCGCCTCAGTAACGAAGCCTGCGGTCCCTATACCGTGCATTACGTGTTCGACACGTTCGCCCAGGCCAACGTGACCGGGCTTGCCGCCGTGAAGTCGGGCCTCGACACCTGGTTCTTCCTCACCGCCGATTATGCCTTCGGCCAGGACCTGGAGAAGGACACCAGCAACGTCGTCACCAAGACCGGTGGCAAGGTGCTCGGCAACGTCCGTCATCCGCTCAACACCTCGGATTTCTCGTCGTTCCTGCTCCAGGCGCAGGCCTCGAAGGCCAAGGTGATTGGTCTTGCCAATGCCGGCGGCGACACCGTCAACGCCATCAAGCAGTCGGCGGAGTTCGGTATCATGAAGGGCGGCCAGAAGGTCTCGCCGCTGCTCGCCTTCGTCACCGATATCGACTCGATCGGCTTGGAGACCGCGCAGGGCCTGCTGCTGGCCGAAGCGTTCTACTGGGACATGAACGACGAGACGCGCGCCTTCTCCAAGCGCTTCCAGGAGCGCGTGAAGCGGCCGCCGACCTCGGCACAGGCCGGCGTCTACTCCTCCGTCACGCATTATCTGAAGGCGGTGAAGGCGGCCGGCACGACCGACGCTGCTGCGGTGATGAAGATGATGAAGGAGACGCCGATCAACGACTTCTTTGCTCATAACGGCAAGATCCGCGAGGACGGCCGCATGATCCACGACATGTACCTGTTCGAGGTGAAGAAGCCGTCGGAGTCCAAGGGCCGCTGGGACGATTACAAGCTGCTCGCCACCGTGCCAGGCAACGAGGCGTTCCAGTCGCTGGAGCAGTCGCGCTGCCCGCTGGTGAAGAAGTGACGGCGTGACGTAGTCACGACGTCATTGCGAGGAGCTCTTGCGACGAAGCAATCCAGACTGTCTCCGCGGAAACATTCCTGGATTGCTTCGCTTCGCTCGCAATGACGGTGTGGTGATAGCTCGGCTAGACAACAACAACGGAGACCACCCCATGAGCAACGACATGGTCCTGCAAAAGCTCGAAGGCGGGCTGCTCACCATCACCATGAACCGGCCGGAGCGGAAGAACGCGCTCAACCCCGACATGGTGCGCGGGCTGGTCGAGGCGGCGCGGCGCGCGGCTGACGATCCGGAGGTGCGCGCGGTGCTGTTCAAGGGCGCGGGCGGCAGCTTCTGTGTCGGCGGCGACGTCAAGTCGATGGCGGAGGGCCGGGCGCCGCTGCCGTTCGAGCAGAAACTCGCAAACCTGCGCCGCGGCATGGAGGTCTCGCGCATCCTGCACCAGATGCCAAAGCCTGTCGTGGCGCAGCTCGACGGCGCGGCGGCCGGCGCCGGTCTGTCGATGGCGCTGTCCTGCGACCTGCGCATCGCCAGCGAGTCCTGCAAGATCACCACGGCCTTCGCCAAGGTCGGCTTCTCCGGTGATTACGGCGGGACCTATTTTCTGACGCAGCTGCTCGGCAGCGCGCGGGCGCGCGAGCTCTATCTGATGTCGCCGGTCCTCACCGCGAAGGAGGCGCATGCCATCGGCATGGTGACCAAGGTCGTGCCCGACGCCGAGATCGACGCCGCCGCGCACGAGCTCGCGCTGTCGCTGGCGCAGGGCCCCTCGATCGCGCTCGGCTTTATCAAGCGCAACATCAACAATGCCGAGCATCTGGCGCTGGAGGATTGCTTCGATGGCGAAGCGATCCATCACACCCGATGCGGCGACACCGAGGACCACAAGGAGGCCGCCAAGGCCTTCGTCGAGAAGCGCAAGCCGACCTTCAAGGGCGCATGACGATGGCGCCCTATATCCGGCTGCGTCAGATCTGCCTGGTTGCGCCGCAGCTTGAGCCTGTCATCACGGATATCGCCAGGATTATGGGTCTCACCGTGTGCTATCGCGACGGCAATGTCGCGAAATACGGTCTGGAGAACGCGCTGCTCCCGGTCGACACGATCCTGCTGGAAGTCGTTGCGCCGTTCAAGGACGGCACCACGGCCGGCCGCTTCATCGAGAAGACCGGCGGCCGCGGCGGCTACATGGCGATCTTCTGCTGCGACGATCCGGACGAGCGCGGTCGCAACGCCAACGCGCTTGGCGTGCGCACGGCCAATGTCATCGACCACGCACCCTATCACGGCGTGCAGCTCCACCCCCGCGACTGCCGCGCCGCCTTCATCGAGTTCAACCACACCGAAGGCAGCGACAACATTCTGGGCGCCTATCCACCGGCGGGACCCGATTGGCAAAAATTCATCCGCAAGGATGTGACGCAGGCGCTGACGGCCGTCGAGATGCAGAGCCCGGATCCACAGGGGCTGGCGGAGCACTGGGGCAGAATCATCGGTGTTGCGCCAAGCGCCGACGCCGAACTGAAGCTGCCCAACGCAACCTTCCGCTTCGTCAAGGGCACCAGCGAAATCATGAGCGCACTGGAATTTCGGGTGACGGATGCTGCACGTGTGCTGCATGCCGCGCGGGAGAAGGGGCATGCGGTTGCCGGCAACGAGTTCTTGTTAGGTGGGGTAACGTTCCGGCTCGTTGCTTGACCACTTGCGACATTTCTCGTTGTGTCGTCATGCCCGGGCTTGTCCCGGGCATCCACGTTCTTGACGATCGTTGAGAAGCAAGACGTGGATGGCCGGGACAAGCCCGGGCATGACGGGGATAGCACCAGATCAACAACTGGAATCTGCACATGCCGCATCCGCTCGACAGCTTCTTCGCGCCCGCCAGCATCGCGCTGATCGGGGCCTCGCGCGATCACGAGAAGATTCCGGGGCGGCTGCTGTCGATGCTGCGCAAGAACGATTATCCCGGCAAGATCTATCCGGTGAACCCGAACTATGCCGACATCGACGGGCTCGCCTGTTACAAATCGATCGCCGAGATCGGCGCGCCGATCGATCTCGCCGTCATCGTCATCCCGGCGCGCGCGGTACTGCCCGCGCTCGAGCAATGCGCCGTCGCCGGTGTCAAGAACGCCGTCATCATCTCTTCCGGCTTTGCCGAGGAGGGCGGCGCCAGCGCCGCGATGCAGGATGCGATCGCGGCGCTGGCGGGGCGCACCGGCATGCGGATCTCCGGCCCGAACGCCGAGGGCTTCTTCAGCCAGGTGCAGCGCGTGGCGGCCACCTTCAGTCCCGCGGTGGACGTCAAGCCGGGTGTGGTGCCGCTGGTCGCGACGCACAAGCGGATCGGCATCGTCGCGCAGAGCGGCGGCATCGGCTTTGCCTATTATCATCGCGCGCGGGCGATCGGCATCGCCGTGAGCTACGTCGTCAGCGCCGGCAACGAATCCGATCTCGGCGCCGGCGAGTTCCTGGATTATCTGGTGCAGGACACCTCGACCGACGTGATCCTGCTGTTCATCGAAGGCATCCGCGACGTCGACAAGTTTCTGGCCGCCGCGCGGCGCGCCGCCGAGGCGAGGAAGCCCGTCATCGTGACAAAAGTCGGCCGCTCCGGCGCCGGCCAGCGCGCGGCGGCCTCGCACACGGCGAGCATGGCCGGCTGGTCGGCGGCCTATGACGCGGTGTTCGCGAAATACGGTTTCATCGTCTCCAACGATCTCGACGAGGCGCTGACGATCGCGGCGCTGCTCGCCAGCAATCCGCTGCCCAAGGGCGATCGCGTCGCCGTCGTCACCGTCTCCGGCGGCGCCGGCATCTGGGGCGCGGATGCCGTGGCACTGCAGGGCTTGCAGGTGCCGGAGCTCTCCGAAACGATCCAGGCGGGGATCCGAATGCTGATGCCGTCCTACGGCACCGCGGGCAACCCGATCGACGTCACCGCGCAAGGCGTGACCTCCGGCGGATTGCAAAAGAGCGTCGATCTGCTCAGCGCCTCAGACGAGGTCGATGCGGTGCTGATCGTGCTGTCACTGTCGAGTGAGGTGCGCAAGCCGTTCGACGAGGCCGAGCTGACGCCGGTGCTGGCGGCGCAGAAGAAGCCGGTCGCATTCTATTCCTACACGGTCCCCTCCGACTTCGCGCGGCGGGAACTCGCGAAATCCGGTGTCGTGGTCCTCTCGGGTCTGACTCATGTCGGCGTTGCGCTGCGGCGGCTCGTCGACTACGCGAAATTCAATCTGCCGAAACCCGCGGACGAGACGCGGTTGCCGGTGCGCGATCTCTCTGCGCATTTGAAGCCGCAAGCATGGTCCGAGGCCGACAGCAAGACATTGCTCCGCGCCGCCGGCATCGCGCTGCCGGACGAAGTGCTGGTGACGGACAAGGCCGGGCTGGATGAAGCCGTCGCCCGCGTGGGCTTTCCGCTGGTGATGAAGATCCAGTCGCCCGACATCGCGCACAAGAGCGAGGTCGGCGGCGTGCGCGTCAACATCACCACCAAGGGCGAAGTGTTTTTGGCGTTCGAAGCGCTGCTGGACAATGCGCGCACGCAGCGGCCGGACGCGGCGATCCAGGGTGTGCTGGTTGGTCCGATGGCGAAGAAGGGCGTCGAGATCATCGTGGGAACGATGATGGACCAGACGTTTGGGCCGATGGTGATGGTCGGGCTCGGCGGCGTCACCACAGAACTGTTCCGCGATGTCGTCTATCGTCCGGCGCCGGTCGGTGCGGAGGAGGCCGGCGCAATGCTGGCGGGATTGAAGGCGGCGCCGCTGCTGAACGGTTTTCGCGGAGCGGCGAAAGCGGATGTCACAGCGATGGCGCAATTGATCGCGGATGTCTCAGTGCTCGCCGCACGGCATGCGCAGGAGATCGCGGAGATCGAGCTCAACCCGGTGCTGGTACACCCGGAGGGGCAGGGCGTGACGATCGTCGACGCGCTCGTGGTGGGAAGGAAGTAGGCGGCCACACACCTTGCTGTCGTCCTGGACAAGCGAGCTAAGCGAGCGCTGATCCAGGACCCATTACCCCATGGGGTAATTTGGCGAAGACTCGTTGTTACCAGCTTCGCGCCGCAACTTCTCCCTGGGGTAATGGGTCCTGGCTTTCGCCAGGACGACAGCGAAGGGTGTCGCAGCGCCGCGGCCGCAATCACCTTCCCTTAAAATTCGCCACGCGCCGCTCCTCCGTCGCCTTCACACCCTCCTTGAAGTCTTCCGTCGCACGCAGCCGGGTCTGCTCGGCGAGCTCGTGATTGGTCGCGGCCATCACGCGGTCGGCGAGGTCGGCGCGCATCGTGGCGCGGGTGGAGAGCAGGCCGAGCGGGGAGCATTCGGCGATCTCGCCGGCGAGCTTCATCGCGGCTGATTTCACCTGGTCCTGCGGCACCAGCTCGTTGGCGAGGCCCCACTTCAGCGCTTCTTCGCCGGTGACGCGGCGGCTGGTGTAGAACATCAGCTCGGCGTTGTTCTTGCCGATCAGCTCGGGCAGCGTCACGGTCAGGCCGAAGCCGGGATGGAAGCCGAGCTTTGTGAAGTTCGCGGAGAAGCGCGCTTCGGGGCAGGTGACGCGGAAGTCGGCCGATACCGCAAGACCGAGGCCGCCGCCGATGGCGGCGCCCTGCACGGCGGCGACGATCGGCTTCTTGGCGCGGAAGATGCGCACGGCCTGAATGTAGAGATGGTTGATCGGCCCGAGACTGTCGGCCGGATCGCCCTTGGCGGTCTTCTCAGCCTCGCGCGCTTCCTGCGCCTGCCGTGCTGGATCCTGGAAATTGGCGCCAGCGCAGAACGCTTTGCCCTGCGCCGACAAAACCGAGGCACGGATCTCGATGTCGCGGTCGAACTCGTCGAGCGCATCCGCGATCTGGTTGATCAGCGAAATGTCGAAGAAATTGAGCGGCGGACGGCGGATCTCGATGGTGCCGACGTGTCCGACCTTCTCGACGCCGATATCCTTGTACGTGGTCATTTTGTGCCTCCAGTATCTCAGTAGCGAAGAACCACCTCTCCCAGAGGAAGAGGTCGATTTGCGCCAGCAAATCGGGTGAGGGGCTCAGCTCTATCGTGGGATCCTAACCCCTCACCCGGGGCTACGCGCCGACCTCTCCGGATGGGAGAGGTGAAGGGCGCGCGCTGCCAGAGCATCGCTCTCATCCGCACTATCGAAGTCCCAGTCCGCGGGCGATGATGCCGCGCAGCACCTCGGTGGTGCCGCCCTGGATGGTGAGTTTGGGTGCGGTCTTGATGGCGAAGTCGAGCTGCCGCTCCAGCGTCTCGCGGTTGGTCGCGGTCTCCTCGACGAAGGCGGCGAGATCGCGCACGCGGTGCGGCAGCTGCTGCTCCCAGACCGTGCCGATGTCCTTGACGATCGACGCCTCCACCACCGGCTCCTTGCCGGCTTGCAGCATGCCGGCAACCGAGACCGACATGCGCCGCATGGTGTGGAGCTGCGCGACGAGGCGCCCGATGCCTTCGGCACTGCGCGTGTCCGGGTTGGGACCGATCGCGCGCACCAGCTCGGTCAGCACGTAATAGGTTTCGAGGAAGCGTTCGGGGCCCGAACGCTCATAGGCAAGTTCGGATGTCGCCTGCTTCCAGGCGCCATCGACCTCGCCGAGCACATGATCGTCGGGGATAAAGTGATCGGTGAAGACGACCTCGTTGAACTCGTACTGGCCGGTGATCTGGCCGATCGGGTTCACCTGGATGCCGGGCTGCTTCATTTTGACCAGGAATTGCGTCAGGCCGTGGCGGCGATTCTCCTTGGTCGGCGGCGACGTCCGGAAGATCGCAATCATGTAGTCCGCGATATGCGCCGACGAGGTCCAGATCTTGGTGCCGTTGATGAGATAGCCGCCGTCGGTCTTGGTCGCGCGCGTTTTCGCGGCGAACAGGTCGGAGCCGGAGTTCGGCTCGCTCATGCCGATGGCAAAGCAGATCTCGCCGCGGCAGATGCGCGGCAAAATCTCCATCTTGATGTGCTCGGGCGCGTATTTCAGCAGCACCGGCCCGCTCTGGCGATCGGCGACGAAGAAGCGCCGCGTCGGCGCATTGGCGACGCGCATCTCCTCGGTCACCACGTAGCGTTCGAGGAAAGAGCGCTCCTGGCCGCCGTATTTTTTGGGCCAGGTCATGCCGAGCCAGCCCTTGGCGCCGACCCGGCGGGAAAATTCCGGCGCGTCGGTGTCTTCGCGATTGGGCTTGTGCGGATCGAAAGTGCCGGCGGCAATTTCCTCGGCGAGGAAGGCGCGCACTTCCTTGCGCAATTGCTCACATTTTTCCGGCAGGCGGATCGGATCGAAACGGAGGGCAGCGGTCATTGTGGTCGTCCCCTGATCAGCGCGAAGCCACGAGCGGCCACAATTCATCGGCGCCGCGTCTTGCAACGAGCTTGCCGAGCTCGACGGCCCAGTGGCTTTCCGAGCCGAAATCGTCGCGCCAGGCCAGTGCCCGCAGCGAATAGCGGTGCAGGATGTGCTCCATGGTGAAGCCGATTGCGCCGTGAACCTGGTGGGCGATGCCGCCGCCTTTCTCTGCTGCTTCCGCGCAACGGATCTTTGCGGAGGCGGCTTCGAGATAGACCTCGTCGTCGAACGATTTTGCGTTCGCGATGGCATCGGCCGCCGAGGTCGCCGCTGCAAGCGCTGCGGCGGATTCACCGGCGAGGCGTGCGAGATTGTGCTGCACCGCCTGGAATTTCGAGATCTTCTTCTCGAAGGCGACGCGCTCGTTGGAATAGCGCACGGAGATATCGAGCATCGATTCCAGCGCGCCGGCGATCTGGAGACTGCGCGCGACACCGCCCATCAGCATCAAGGTAGTCTGGTCAAAACCTTTCGGAGCGGGCTTGACGGTGACGGGCTGAACCTTGTCGAGCGTGACGGTGTCGCTGTGGTCGTAGCCGACGTTGATCCCGGCTTCGATCCGCGCCTTGGCCGCATCGACCAGCGCGATGGAAATGCCGTCCTTGCCGTGCGCCAGCACCGCAAAATGCTTCGCCGCCTTGGCAAAGGGCACGCCGCGGGCGCGGCCGGAGAGCGCGCCGTCGGCATCGAGCGTGATGCGATCCTTTGGCGAGGCCGGCAGCACCGTCATCTCGCCCGCGGGCGATGCGATCTTGGCCTGCGCCAGCAGCCAGCCCGCGAGCATGGTCTCGGCCAGGGGAACGGCGACCGCAAAGCGGCCGGCAGCGTTCAGAAGCGCAAAACCGTCGGCAAGGCTGGCGCCGGAGCCGCCGAGGTCGTCAGGCACCCACGATAGCGGCAGGCCGGCCTCGCTCAGCGCCTGCCACAGCGGTGCCTGCCACGAATTCTTCTTGTCGTTGTTGATGGTTTGCGGATCGGCGAGATCAGCGAAGATTTTTTCCGCGGTCTCGACGACGATATTGTCACTCTCCGCCACAGCGTTCCCCGTGTTTTGCCATTGGCGCGTCCGCCCCGGTGGGCCGGCGCGCAGGTTCTTCTTGCGCCCGATGATCGGAAAAAGCCATGGCCCTGACAAGCGCTGATCGCAGGTCAACCTGCGGCGCAGGCATGGGCGCAAAGACCAATAGGAGGTTAATTCCGCTTAGCGGAGTTTGCTCGATTTGCAGGGCGCGGCAAACTCGCTAAACAAGGCGCCGAGATCAGAGACAGGGGAAGGAAACCAGGATGGCCAAGGATAGTTTGTGCGCAATCGTGACGGGATCGGCATCCGGCCTTGGTGCCGCGACCGCGGAAATTCTCGCGCGGAACGGGGCCCGGCTCGTCATCAACTATTCCTCGAGCCAGAAGGAAGCTGAGGCCACGGCTGAGCTCTGTCGCAAGGCCGGCGCCGCGGAAGTCTTGGTCGCGCAGGGCGACGTCTCGAAGGATGACGATTGCCGCAAGATCGTCGCGACGACGGCCGGTTGGGGCCGGCTCGACGTGCTCGTCAACAATGCCGGCACCACCAAGCACGTTGTCCATGCCGATCTCGATGGCTTGTCGGCGGAAGATTTCCAGCGCCTCTACGGTGTCAACACCATCGGTCCGTTCCAGATGGTGCGCGCGGCGCGCAGCCTGCTCGAGGCCGGCGCCAAGGCCTCGGGGCGGCCCTCCGCCGTCGTCAACGTGTCCTCGGTCGCCGGCATCAGCGGTGTCGGCTCGTCAATCGCCTATGCCGCGAGCAAGGGCGCGCTCAACACCATGACGCTGTCACTGTCGCGCGCGCTGGCGCCGCTGATCCGCGTCAACACGGTGTGCCCCGGCTATATCGACACGCCCTGGTTCACCAAGGGCCGCGGCGAGGCCGGGGCCAAGCAGGTGCGCGACAGCGTGGTGGCGAAGGTGCCGCTCAAGGTCGCCTCAAGCGCGGAAGACATCGCGCAGCTCGTCTGCTTCCTCGCAATGCCGGCCTCCAGCAACATGACCGGCGAGGTCGTGCGCATGGACGCGGGGATGCATTTGATTACGTGATTGCGTTCGCCGAGCGCGGCAAATACCGCTGTCGTCCCGGCGAAAGCCGGGACCCATAACCACGGGCCGCGATTGTAGCGCAAAGTCGGCAATTGCCAGTCTTCGCCAAACTCAGTTCGGTGGCTATGGGTCCCGGCCTTCGTGCGCAATTGCGCACTAGGCCGGGACGACACCGAGTTTGTTGATAGGTCATACCGCAAAGCGACAGCGGTCTACCCCTTGATCACGCCGCTGGCCACCAGGCGGTGCCAGATGAACAGCACCACCACCGCGCCGATGGTCGCGGTGATGAAGCCGGCGCCCTGGTCGGGGCTGTAATGGCCGATGGCCTGGCCGACGAAGGTCGCCAGAAACGCGCCGGCGATGCCGAGGATGGTGGTGAGGATGAAGCCGCTCGGATTGTTCGGCCCCGGTGCGAGCCAGCGCGCGATGAGGCCGGCGACGAAGCCGACGAGGATGATCCACAACAGGCCGCCCATGCTCATGACAGTGCTCCCCTCCCTTTGTCGACAATCAGATGCGACCCGAGAGCTCGTTCTCGGTCGGCAACCTTCCGTCCGGCGTCAAATGATCGATCACCTGCGGTAGATACTGGCTGAGGCCGGACAGCAGCTCCTCGCGTGACAGGCCGCTCTGGGCGGACAGGCTGTCGATCTGGTCGGCGCCGAGCGCGCTGGCGAGATCGCCCGGCGCAATCGGCTTGTTCTCGCCCTTGCCAACCCAGGAATTTGCGGTGTCGCCGTGTCCGCTCTGCTGGAGCTGGTTGAGGAGATCGCCGAGCCCGCCGCTGAGCACAGTGCCAGCCGCGCCGCCCGCGAGCAGGCCGCCGAGACCGCCCTTGAGCAAATCGCTGAGGCCACCGCCCGCGCCGGCGTTGACCGGCGGCGGCGCAGGCGTCGGCGACGGTTGCGGCGCCGTGCCGGATTGGTTTGCGGTCAAATGCTTGAACGCCTTCCAGGCGATCAGGCCGAGCAGCGCCATGGTCATCGGCGACATGCCGCCGGAGGATTTCTCGGAGCTCGGCGCGCTGGGCCCGCGCGGGCCGTTCTGCATGCCGTTGAGGACGTCGAGTAGACCCATGGTGCTCTCCTTTGGCGTCTCGTTCGGCGAGCGCTCGCCGCTGACAGGCTCCCCCGGGGCGAAAACATATGGGGCGGTCATGACGGTTACAAGGCGGCCGCGACGCGATGGGCAGCCGGCCTCGCCTCTGCTATCGAAGGCCGGTCATTCAGGGAGCGAGGTCAGTGGTTACGGATCGACCGATCGTGGTGGCCGGCGCCGGTGCCATCGGCTGTTTCGTCGGCGGCATGCTGGCGGCCGCGGGCCGCCGCGTCGCGCTGCTGGTGCGGCCGCGGGTGAAGACCGAGATCGAGCGGTTCGGCCTGCGGTTGACCGATTTCGACGGCTCCGAGAACAAGCTCGGTGCTGGCCAGCTCGCGTTGTCGGAGGATCCTTCGATCTTCCACAGCGCCGGCATCGTGCTGGTGACAGTGAAGAGCGCCGACACCGCCGATGTCGCGGAGCAGATCGCGCGGCATGCGCCGCACGACGCCGTTATCGTCTCGCTTCAGAACGGCATTGGCAATGTCGCGGTGCTGCGCGAGCATCTCGGCGATCGACGTGTGCTCGCCGGCATGGTGCCGTTCAACGTGATCGCGATGGGCGAGGGCCGTTTCCACCGATCGACCTCCGGCGACATCCATGTTGGTAAGGACGATGCGAACACAGCTCTCGCGCTGTCGGTGGCCCGCCTCACGGTACGCGCGAGCCGCGACATCACCGGCGTGCAATGGGGCAAGCTGATCATTAATCTGAACAATGCGCTCAGCGCGCTGTCCGACATGCCGCTCGCCGCGCAACTGGCGGACCGCGACTGGCGAAGGCTGTTCGCGGACCAGATGGCGGAGGGCCTCGCCGCGCTGAAGGCCGCCGGCATCGCGCCGGTCTCGGCAACGCCGATCCCAATGGGATGGACGCCGGCCTTGCTGCGGCTGCCCGACGTGATCTTCAACGCGATCCTGGGACGCACGATGAAGATCGATCCCGAAGCGCGCTCCTCGATGTGGCAGGACCTGAAGCACGGGCGCAAGACCGAGATCGACTATCTCCAGGGCGCCGTCATCGCGCTGGCCGAGCAAAGCAATGTGGATGTGCCGCTGATGCGCCGCATTGTTGCGCTGATCAAGGAAGCCGAAGCCGCGGGCAAGGGGCCGCCCGGGCTGACGCCGCAGGCAGATTGGGGGGCAGCGTGAGTGAAGGAGGAGCGCGATGAAGCGTTGTTTGGCGGTCGGGATCGCGCTGGCTGCGCTCTGCGGCGCATCGACGCTCGCTCATGCAAGACCGCCGACGGTCGTGAACTCTCCAGGCTATGACGCGCGATTGCAGGAGAGCCGCAAGGCGCTGAGCGCTTCGCCAACGGCAGCGGCGCCCGCGAGTGCGTCGGTGGCCAAACCGAAGCGGAGCAAGAAGAAGCACGCGAATTGACGCCAGCCTCGGCGCAACAACCTCCGCTGTCGTCCCGGCGAAGGCCGGGACCCATTACCCCAGGGAGTAGTTGGGGCGCGAGACTGGTCACCACGAGTCTTCGCCAAACTCAATTTGGTGGTTATGGGTCCCGGCCTTCGCCGGGACGACTGCGGAGTGTGGCGACAGCGTTACAAAAACAGCGAAACTCAGCCCTTCTTCGCCGGCTTGGTCGGCGTTGGATTGAACAACTTCTTCAAATCGTTCAAGCTTTCCGACAGCCGCGGCCATTCGCAGGAGAAGGAGCCCTTGGTGCAGGGCGCGCCCTTTCGCTGGCCGACATTCTGCTGCACTTTCGGCCGCTGGACCGGGACGGGCACGCGCTCGATGTCGGTTCGCAGCGCGACCTGGTGGAACTGCTGTACCTGTTGTTCCTGCTGCTCGCGCTGCTGACGCGCGGTGGCCTGGGCCGCTTCATTAATGCGGCGCTGGTTGGCGAGATAGGCGGTGTAGGCTGCGTCGATCTTCTTCTGCTCTTCCGGGGTCGGATTCGGCCCGGCGATGTCGAAGGTGCGATCCTGGAGGAAGTCGTAATAGGAATAGCCGCCGCCAGCCTTGCGGCGGCCGGCGAATTTCGCGTTGCAGTCGGCAAGCGCCGCGGTCTTCTCGGCCTTTGTCGAGGATTTTTCAGCGGCGTCGGCGCATTCCTCGAAGTCGACGGGCGCGCGCTTCCACCATTGGGCCTGGGCATGCGGCAAGGTCAGCAGAAAAATCCTGCTGCGGCAACGAGAAGCGCCGCACGACGCGATGCAACTACGACCGACATTCTACGAGAGCATTCCTTGCAAAACTCAACCCGCCCCGAGTCGAGTTCGGATTTTTGCCTCTTTATCGCCGGCTTGTCACCCATGGAACCCGGGAATTTCATGGCTGGGCTGCTGACATTTTTTGCTTGACGTGGCGCGCGAGTCACAGCCGCGCGCAGATGATGTGCTTAGACTTTTATCGATTTGACTTCGAAGGGGAATGTCCGTCATGCGAGCGTTGGCCGGTCTCGTCGCAATCGCGCTGGTGCTGATTTGCGGCCATGCCTTCGCGGCGGACGAAGCGGCGCCCAACCGCAAGCCGGTGAGGGCGATTGCGGACGCGCGGCTCGCGGTCGGCGCCCAGGGCATTCTGCCGCTCTACCTCTCCAGCGACTGGTCGATGCCGCTGCCGGCGATCTCGCGCGCGATCATCGTGCTGCATGGACGGCTGCGCAATGCCGACGAATATTATCTGTCAGCCCACACCGCGCAGGTCGCAGCGGGCGACGACGGCAAGCGCGCGCTCATGATCGTGCCGCAGTTCTTGGCGGAGATCGACGTCGAGGCCCACAAGCTGCCGGCAGATATGCTGCGCTGGTCGCTGGAGGGATGGGAGGGCGGGGACGCCGCGCTGGCGCCCAATCCGGTCTCCTCGTTCGAGGCGCTCGATGCGATCATGGCAAAGCTCGCCGACCGGCGCATCTTCCCGAACCTGAAGCAGGTCGTGGTCGCCGGCCATTCCGGCGGCGGCCAGGTCGCGCAGCGCTACGCCATCGCCGGCAAGGGCGAAGCGATGCTGTCGCGCCAGCACATCGATGTCCGCTACGTCGTCGCCAACCCGTCGTCCTATGCCTATTTCAGCGCCGAGCGGCCGGTGCCCGCCATCGCCGCCTCCTGTCCGGGCTACAACAATTGGAAATACGGCATGGATGAGCGGCCGCCCTATCTTGCGAACGTCACGCCGGCTGCGCTCGAACAACGCTATGTCGAGCGCGAGGTGATCTATCTGCTCGGCACCCTCGACACCAATCCGGAGCATCCCGCGCTCGACAAGAGCTGCATGGCGAAGGCGCAAGGGGCCACGCGCTACGCCCGCGGTCACGCCTATGCGGAGACGATGGCCAAGCGCAACCACGGCACGCCCAATCACCGGGTCTGGGACGTCGCGGGCGTCGGCCACGACGCCGACAAGATGCTGACCTCGACATGCGGGCTTGCGGCGCTGTTCGATAGTCCGGGCTGCGGCGCGGAGCGCTGATGTGCATGCGTTGAAGGCTTGCGTCTTGAAGGCTCGTCTCCGGCTGTTACACTTCGCACCGTGAACGCCTCATCGTGAGGCGGCGCCAAGAAGACGAAGTGGAAACGCCTGATGCTGCTGCCCCTGTCCGACGTGCCGCGCTGGTACGCTGAACGCAAACCACACGGCACGATCGCCGTTCGTCATGGGCAGGATACGCTGACATGGGATGAACTCGAGCGTGGCGCCAACCGGCGCGCGCAGGCGTTCATGGCCAGGGGCGTCAAGCCCGGTGACTTCGTCGCGATCGGATTGCCCAACGGCAACGCGTTCTTCGAGACGTCCTTTGCGGTGTGGAAGTGCGGGGCGACGCCGACCTCGCTGTCGTGGCGGCTACCGCGCGGCGAAGCCGCCGCGGTGCTCGACATCCTCAAGCCGGCGCTGGTGGTCGGCGGCGAGGCTGATTGGAACGCGCCGAACCGCCTGCCCGCGGATTTCGTGCCGCAAGGTTTTTCGGACGAGCCGCTCAATCCGCCGGTGGCGCGTTATTGGAAGGCCATGACCTCGGGCGGCTCGACCGGCCGGCCGAAGGTGATCCTCGATCACCATCCGGCGGTGACCGACACGGTGGCCGCGCCGCCGCTCAACATTCCGTTCGGGGTCTCGTTGCTCAATCCCGGTCCGCTCTATCACAATGCGCCGTTCATCGTGTCGCACTACGCGCTGTTCACGGGCGGCCAGCTCACCGGCCTCGTCAAGTTCGACGCCGAGGAGACGCTGCGGCAGATCGAACGCGAGCGCGTGCAATGGGTCAATTTCGTGCCGACCATGATGCACCGGATCTGGGCGCTGCCGGAGAGCGTGCGCAATGCCTACGATCTCTCGAAGTCTTCAGACGGTCTTCCACATGGCAGCTCCGATGCCGCCCTGGCTGAAGGAGAACTGGATCGCCTGGCTCGGGCCTGACAGGATCTGGGAGCTCTATGGCGGGACCGAGCGCCAGGGCTCCTGCATCATCTCCGGTGCGGAATGGCTGACGCACAAGGGCTCGGTCGGCAAGATCGGCGACATGGCGAAGCTTCGCATCATCGGCGAGGACGGCAACGACGTCGCGCCGGGCGAGACCGGCGAGATCTATTTCCTCAACAATGACGGCAAGGACGCCACCTATCACTATCTCGGCGCCGAGCCGAAGCGCCGCGCCGACGGCTGGGAATCGCTCGGCGATATCGGCCGGCTGGATGCGGAAGGCTATCTCTATCTCGGCGACCGCCTCGCCGACATGGTGCTGCGCGGCGGCGCCAACATCTATCCGGCCGAGGTCGAGGCCGCCGTCTCCGCCTGCCCCGGCGTGCGCTCCTGCGTCGTGGTGGGATTGCCCGATCCGGAATTGGGCCAGCGCGTGCATGCCATCATCGAGCCGGAGCCGGACGGCGGACGGCCAGGCCATCGCTGATGGCATGGCGGAGTTTTTGAGGGACAGGCTCAGCCGCTACAAGCATCCGGAGAGCTTCGAGATCGTCAGCACCCCGCCGCGCGATGATTCCGGAAAAGTCCGCCGCACCCTGTTGCGCGACGAGCGCGCGGCGTGGATGAAGGAGGGGCGCGCCTTCCGGATTTGGCCGGCCAAGGCGCGAGCGCACGCCGACTGAGACACATCACGGAAGGACTGACGAGATGACCATCACCATCGCTGCCAACGGCGTGCCGAAGCCGCCCGCCGACATCATCGAGGGCTTCCGCGGTGCGCCGACCTCGGTCATTTCAGACAATCTCGCCCGGTTGCCGGGCGCGGTGGGGCTGAAGCCGTATCACCGCGGCGGCAAGCTGGTGGGGACGGCCTTCACGGTGCGTACCCGTCCCGGCGACAATCTCGCCATCCATCGCGCGCTCGAGCTGGTCGGTCCCGGCGACGTCATCGTGGTCGACGGCGGCGGCGACGAGACGCGAGCCCTGGTCGGCGAGATCATGAAGAACATTGCGCAGTGGCGCAAAGCCGAGGGCTATGTCATCGACGGCGCGATCCGCGATGTTGCGGCGTTCGCGGCCGATGACTTTCCCTGCTACGCCCGCGCCGTGATCCACCGCGGCCCCTACAAGAACGGTCCCGGCGAGATCAACGTGCCGGTGGCGATCGGCGGCAGCGTGATTGCACCCGGCGACATCGTCGTCGGCGACGAGGACGGCGTGGTGTCGTTTCCCGCCGCGGGCGCCGCCGCGCTGCTGGAAGCCGTCCGCGCCCAGGTCGCGCGCGAGGAGGAAACATTGAAGGCGATCCGCGAGGGACGCTATCAGGGCTCGTATGGAAAATCCTGATCAGGCGAGAACGAAGGGGAGGATGGCGTGAGCCAGAAGGACGAATTCCATAACATTGATAATCCCAGCGACGGCTTGTTTCGCGAGCTCGCGGCGGGAGTGACCACGCGCATCTTCTCGGGCGAGCAGGCGATGCTGTCGGTGGTGACGCTGGCGCCGCATGCGCAGGGCACGCTGCATCATCATCCCGAGGAGCAATGGGGTGTGTTGCTCGACGGCTCCGCCGTCCGCGTCCAGGGCGACGAGGAGATCCCGGTGAAGAAGGGCGATTTCTGGCGCACGCCTGGCAATGTGCCGCACACCATGCGCGCCGGCCCCGACGGCGCCCGCGTGCTGGACATCTTCAGCCCGCCGCGGCCAGAATACAGAAAACCGGGGTCGGGCTTCGGGACGACCTAAGCGCTTCGCGCTTAGGTTATTTTCTTGAGCATGATCTTTCGGAAAACCGCTGCACACTTTGCGCTAACGCGGCCCTTCGAGTCCGGATCATGCTCTAGCGCCAAAGAGCAAAAGCGGGGCGCAAAGATCAAAGGGAGGGGACCATGACGATCACACGACGCACGCTCTTGGCCGCGCCGGCCATTCTCGCAATGGCGCCGGCAGCGGCGCAGGCCGGAAAGATCACGCTGGTGGTGCCGTTCCCGCCGGGCGGATCGACCGACGCCATGGCGCGGCTGTTGCAGTCCAACCTGCAAACCAAGCTTGGCCGCATCGTCGTGGTCGAGAACAAGTCGGGCGCCGCCGGCGCGCTCGGTGCGGCACAGGTCGCCAAGAGCCCGGCGGACGGCTCGACGTTCCTGGTGACATTCGATTCCCACGCGGTGATCCCGGCCATCCTCGACAAGCCGCCGGTCGATGTTGAGCGCGAGCTGATGCCGGTGCTGCTGATCGGCACCGCGCCTTACGTGATCGCCGCCGGCGCGGGCCGTCCCTACAAGAGCTTTGCCGACGTGGTCGCCGCCTGCAAGGCGACGCCCGGCGCGGTCAAATACGCTTCCGTCGGCATCGGCACGCTCGGCCATCTCGCCATGACCGTGCTCGGCAGCAAGGCCGGGGTCGAGATCATGCACGTGCCCTATCGCGGCGGCGGCCCGGCCATGAACGACGTGCTCGGCGGTCATGTCGATCTGATCGCAGGATCGGCGGCGCTGGTCGCGGCCCAGCTCGGCACCAACATGCTGCGCCCGATCCTGCAGCTCGGCCGCGAGCGGCTGCAGGCCTTGCCGGATACGCCGACCGCGATCGAGGCCGGCTTTCCGGATTTCGAGACGCTGGCCTGGTGGGGCATCTTCGCGCCGGCGGGCACGCCGCCCGACATCGTCTCGGCCATGGCGACGGCGTCCAGGGAGATCCTGAGCGAGCCCGCGACCGCCGCTCAACTCAAGGACACGCAGCACATGACCTTGCTGCTCGAGGGCGGCGCCGCATTCAAGACCTTCTTCGACAAGCAGGTCGCCTATTGGGGCAAGGTGGTCAGGGACAACAATATCAGGGCGTAGCCGACCGCCGTTTCACGGCCGGCGCAGGGGGCGCGCGAAGCTGAGCTCATGGCCGTCGGGGTCGGTGAGATGGAAATAACGTTCGCCCCATTCCGCATCGCGCGGCGTGGTCGACGGCTGCCATCCGGCGGCGCGCGCCTGCGCAAAGGTCGCATCGACATCGGCGACATAGAAGATGATGCGGTCCCACCAGGACCAGCGCTTGTCGTCCGGCTGTGCCGTCAGGTTGAGATAGCCGGTCCCGGCGCGAAAGCTGGTAAATGCAGCGGCTTCGCCGCCATGGAGGAGCTCGAACCCCAGCGAACGATAGAAGTGCACAGCACGCGCCATATCATGCGTGCCGAGCGTGATGGCGCTGATGCTTTCGATCATGTGGGCTGCTCCGCAGAGAGGGATCCGGGAGGAGATTGTACAGCCGCCTCGCTTCCCTTGACGACAACCCGGCCCGCGATGCGGCTGGCGAACGGCATCCTGCTCTGCTAAGAGGGGACCGAACCCGCAACGTTCGGGTTCCGCGGTCCCGTAGCTCAGCCGGATAGAGCGACGGTTTCCTAAACCGTAGGTCGGAAGTTCGAGTCTTCCCGGGATCGCCATAATCTCAGATACTTAACGTATTGCTCGCCAGATGCTGGGTGGGCTCGCGCGCATATTCCCTATCTTTTAGTTTCGCCCTCGCGTTCGCTTGCTGTGACCCTGCGGGGGCCAATTGCAACGCAACATCATCCGACTAGCGCGAAAATAGCGCCGGGTCTATCGTGCTCGCTCTGCGGTTGAATATCTGGACGCCTGTTCATAGCGAAACAGCCCGCAATCATTTCCGCGAACTCGCTCATCATCATTCTTTTTGGAAAGTTCTGGCGGTGATCAAGCAGAAGTCAAATAGCCGCGGCGGGATCGGGCCGCGTTCATTTCTGGACGACAATAGAGAGTTCGAGCGCTGGCTGCGTTCCCAATGCAAGGTCGTCGAGCGCGACCTCGACGAAAAGCACAAAAAGATGAAGGACGACCCGTTCGTCTTCCTTCGTGCAACCTTCTTCCGCTGGGCCAGGTCTATCGAAGCGCTCTGCCCGGAGTTGACGGACGCGCCGCGCGTGCCGTCCGTGGGGGACACCCATATCGAAAATTTCGGGACTTGGCGCGACGCGGAGGGACGCCTCGTCTGGGGCGTCAACGATTTCGACGAGGCCGCGAGCATTGCCTATCCCTTCGACCTCGTGCGCCTTGCGACAAGCGCCCGGCTCGCGCCAAAGGCCAAGAAAAAGAAGGCGAGGGCCATGACCCACGTCGGCAATGGTGACGCCGCAAAGGCGATTCTCGATGGTTACAAGAAGGGTCTCAAACAACCGCGGCCCTCGCTCCTGGATGAGCAGGCGAGCTGGATGCGCGCTTACGTGACATGCACCGACGACGAACGCCATGAGTTCTGGGGCGACGTGGAGAAATATCCGCGAGCGAAGCCACCGTCTGCTGTTGCCGCAACACTCCGCAAGAAATTACCGCCCGATGCCGCATTCGATCGCTTCGCGACGCGCGTGGCAGGTGTCGGCAGCTTGGGCCGGCCGCGATTCCTCGCCATTGCCGATTGGTGCGGCGGCCAAATCGTCAGGGAAGCTAAGGCGCTGGTGCCGTCGGCCTGGGATTGGGCGCATGATCGGAAAGGCAAGCTGCGCTTTCTCGACCTCGCAAAAGGTTCGTATCGAGCTCCCGATCCACACCTCGTGCTCGAACGCCAAAATGGCTTCGTGATCCGGCGCCTTGCGCCCGACTCCCGCAAGATCAATCTCGGGGATCACGCGAACATGAGCCTGGAGCTCGATCTGCTCAACGTCATGGGCTTTGACATCGGCGCCATTCACGCCGCGACGGCAGGCGCATCGACCACGATCGCCGCAGACCTGATTAAACGCGACAACGATTGGCTGGATGCTGCTGCAAAGGCCGCCGCCGCATTCGTCGAAGATGATTTCAAGGAGTGGCGCAGGCACGGTTGACCGGCGAGCGGCGGGCTCCGATCACCTCCGCGCTTTGCCCGGTTGGTGCAAGATTTGCTACAAGATTTGCTATAGGCAGGACGGCGACTAAGGTCGCACGGCTGCCATCTGCAATGCCTGCCCACAATTCCGGAGACCATGATGCCTTTCGACTTGATCCTGCGCGGCGGCCGTGTGGTCGATCCGTCCCAGAAGCTCGACGCCGTGACCGACGTCGCCTTTGCCGGCGGCAAGGTCGCGGCGGTCGGCGGCGGGCTCAAGGCCGATCCGGGCACCGAGGTCCGCGACGTCTCGCGGTTCATCGTCACGCCGGGGCTGATCGATCTCCATACCCACGTTTACTGGGGCGGCACCTCGCTCGGCATCGATGCCGAGGAATTTTGCCGCCTCTCCGGCGTCACCACGGCGATCGACACCGGCAGTGCAGGGCCGGGCAATTTCGCCGGCTTCCGCAAGCATGTGATCGAGCCGAGCCAGGTCCGCATCCTCGCTTACCTGCACGTCTCGCATGCCGGCATCTTCGGCTTCTCGCACCGGATCATGGTCGGCGAGAGCGAGGAGCTGCGGCTGATGAATCCGGTCGATGCGGCGAAGGTTGCCGATGCCAACCGCGACCTCATCGTCGGCATCAAGGTGCGCGTGGGCCTGCATTCGTCGGGCACGTCGGGGACCGTGCCGCTCGACATTGCGCTGGAAGTTGCCGACGAGGTCGGCATGCCCCTGATGGCGCATATCGATCATCCGCCGCCGAGCTATGAGGACGTGCTGGCGCGCCTGCGTCCCGGCGACGTGCTCACCCACGCGTTCCGGCCCTTCCCCAACACGCCGGCGACCGCGCAGGGCACGGTGAAGAAGGCGGTGCTGGATGCGCGCGAGCGCGGCGTGCTGTTCGACATCGGCCACGGCAAGGGTTCGTTCGCGTTCAAGACCGCGCGCGCCATGCTCGCCAACGGCTTCTATCCGGACACGATCTCATCCGACATCCACATGCTGTGCATCGACGGTCCCGCCTACGACCAGGTCACGACCATGTCGAAATTCCTGTGCATGGGCATGGAGCTGCCGGATGTGATCGCGGCCTCGACGGTGAATGCGGCGATGGCGTTGCGGCGCCCCGAGCTCGGCAGCCTCAAGCCGGGCAGCGTCGGCGACGCCACGCTGATCTCGGTCAAGCAGGGCCAGTTCGATTACGAGGACGTCGTCGGCGAGCACCTGATCGGCGACCGCAAGATCGTCTCCGAAGGCGTCGTGATCGGCGGCCGCTGGTGGCATCCGAATTGATGATCGCTAGCCCTGCTCGCGATAGAATTGGAGCAGGCGCGCGCCCGCGGGCGAGAGCCACTCGGGCGCACCGGTGATGTAGCCCTCGACGCGGCCGCTCATTCCGACGAGATAGGTGATGGGCATGCCGACAAGCGAGAACATCGCGGTGGATGCTTCGGCCGCTGTGCCATAGGCATCGACATAGCAGGCGAGGTTTTGCACGGCGAGGCCGCCAAGGAATGTGCGGATCTTGCGCAGGTCTTTGGTGTCCGTGCAGATCGCAACGATGTCGAGCCGGTCAGGCCGTGATGCCGCCAGACTTGCGAGCATGGGTAGATCGAGCCGGCAGGCTGCGCACCAGGTGGCCCAGAAGTTCACCAATGTGATGTGGCCCGGCTTGGCCGTCACGACGGCGTCCCGACCGTGCGGGTCCTGAAGCCTGAGCTGTGGCATCGGCGCGCGGGGCCGCACCACAGTAAATTGGCTGCGGCCGGCCTCGAACACTGGCGGCCAGCTGTCCTGGGCGTGACCTGCGCGCAGGAAAGCGAGACAGGCCGGCGCGGCCATCAGGATCGATCGTCGCGACAGCACTGAGCCTCCTTCGCGCGCCGCCTCACGCATGGATATAGGCCCAGTCCTTCAGCTGCAGATCGACCACGCGTCCGATGCCGAATGGGACGAGGCTCGCGCCTGCTATCAGCGGGATCGAGACCTGCTCCTTGGCCTCCGCAATCGCCTTGGACGAGGCGCACATGCTGTAGGTGAGGTTCGGCAGCGACTGCCGCAGCGTCGCGAGCGGCTCGACCAGGGGAGTCTTGTCGGCCCGGAAGACGTCGATGCCCTTGCCGTTGGCGACGACCTCGATCAGCAATCTCGCGCCCCTCTCGGCAAAATGCTTGGAGAGATTGGCGGAATAGCTGATCGCGTGACCCATGACGTAGGGCTCGTTGCTGTCGATCAGGATCACGACGCCGTCGGCGAGACGATCCTCCTTGGCCGCGGCGGGGCCGCCGGCCGTGAGGATTGATGCGCCGGCGAGCAGCCCCTGCGGGACCATCCGTTGGCTGAAATCATGGCTGTGGCGACCGGTCAGAAATGACGCGGTGCGATCGGAGCCTTGCTGTTGCGTCCCCACAGCACGAACAGGCTGAGCGCCAGCAGGACGACGTTGAGCGGCGCGATCGGAGCCTCGCCGCGCGAGAGGTGGAAGACCAGCGCGAACACCTGCAGCACGGAACAGCCGAGCGCGGCCAGCACGGTCAGCCGCGGCAGGATCCGTGTCAGGGCTGGCAGCAGAATGCCGATGCCGCCGGCGAGATCGACCAGCGCGACGAAGCGGACGAAGGGCTCGGAATACTGGCCTGCCCAAGGCATCATCGCCGCAAGCTGGGGAATGGGTGTCGTCAGCTTGACCAGCCCCGCCGAGATAAAGACGAAGGCGAGGAGGACCTGCGCGACCCAGAGGCCGATGCGCAAGGCGCGGCCGGGGGCGGCGGTCTCGAAGGTGGTGGTGGACATGGTGGTTCTCCAGGGATGTGAGGGTCGCCACCATTTGATAGTTTCACCATTTTTGATCATTATCCGTTCCAGGATTGGTTCATTTCCTGGATATTGATGATCTCGTGGACAACCTGGTCAGCATGAGGGTGTTTTGCCTGGTCGCCGAGCTGAAGAGCTTTGCGACTGCGGCGCAGCGGCTGCGCATCTCGCCCGCGATGGCGAGCAAGCATGTGATGCAGCTCGAAAAGCGGCTCGGCACCCGGCTGTTGAACCGGACCAGCCGGCGCGTCAGCCTGAGCGAAAGTGGCGCACTCTATTTCGAGCAGGCGCGGCAGATGCTCGACTCGCTCGACGAGGTCGAGGCCGCCGTCAGCAAGGCGACCGTTGTTCCGCGCGGCACGCTGCGGCTGACCGCGCCGGTGTGGATGGCGAACGCGATCTTTGCCGGCGTGCTGGCAGACTATCAGGCGCGCTATCCGGACGTGCGCCTCGATGTCGATCTCAGCGGACGGCTGGTCAATCTGGTCGAGGAGGGAATCGACCTCGCCCTGCGCGCGACCGGCGCGCCCGACGAGGCGCTAATCGCGCGGCCCATCACCAAAGTCCCGTTCTATTTGGTTGCAGCCCCTGCGTTTCTCAAACGCGCAGGCCGCCCGACGACCTTTGCCGATCTCTCCGGCCAGGCGCTGTTGCACTACGCGCTTTATCCCGGCGAGAGCTTCTCCTTCCAGGGCGAGCACGGCCCCGAGACCGTCAAGCTCAATCCGGTGCTGCGCAGCGCCAACGAAACGCTGCTGCACATGGCCGCGCTGGAGGGCATGGGCCTCGCCTTCCTGCCGAAATGGCTGGTCACTGATGACATCGCCGCCGGACGTCTCGAGCACCTCATGTCCGAGCAGGTCATTTTCGAGGGAAAGCTGTTCGCGGTGTATCCGAGCCGCAAATATCTCTCAGCGAAAGTGCGGACCTTCATCGACTTCATCGCCGCCGACAAGCGGATGAAGTAGCCGGACCGGCGCACGCGATGAATGGAGCTACAGCGGCTTGATCATCATAGCGACCTTGCGATCAACAGCTTCATGATTTCGTTGGTGCCGCCGTAGATCTTCTGAATGCGGGAATCGATGAAGATGCGGGAGATCGGATATTCCTGCATGTAGCCGTAGCCACCGAACAGCTGGAGGCATTCGTCGGCGGTCTCGACCTGCTTCTCCGAGCACCAATATTTCGCCATCGACGCCGTGACCGTGTCGAGATCTTTTGCGATCAGACGCTCGATGCACCAGTCGACGAAGACGCGGGCGATCATCGCCTCGGTCTTGCGCTCGGCGAGGGTGAAGGCGGTGTTCTGGAAGTCCATCAGCGGCTTGCCGAAGGCTTTGCGCTCCTTGGTGTAGTCGGTGGTGAGCTTGATCGCGCGCTCCATCGCGGCAACGGCGCCGACCGCGAGCGCAAGGCGCTCCTGCGGCAATTGCTGCATCAGCTGCACAAAGCCCTGGCCTTCCTCCTTGCCGAGCAGGTTTTCCGGCGGCACGGTCACGTTGTCGAAGAACAGTTCCGACGTGTCGGAGGCGTGCAGGCCGATCTTGTCGAGATTGCGCCCGCGCTTGTAGCCGTCCGCGCCGGCGGTCTCGACCACGATCAGCGAAATGCCCTTGGCACCAGCATCGCCGGTGCGTGCGACCACGATGACGAGATCGGCGGCCTGGCCGTTGGTGATGAACGTCTTCTGGCCGTTGATGACGTAGGAATTGCCCTGCTTCTTCGCCGTGGTCTTCACGGCCTGCAAATCCGAGCCGGTGCCGGGCTCGGTCATGGCGATGGCGCCGACCATCTCGCCCGAGGCCATCTTCGGCAGCCAGCGCTTCTTCTGCTCCTCCGAGCCGTAATTGAGGATGTAGTGCGCGACGATGGCGCTGTGCACGGAGACGCCTGTCGTCAGCTCCGGCACCGTGCTCTCGAGATCGTCCAGCACTGCCGCATCATAGGCGAAGGTGGCGCCCAGCCCGCCATATTCCTCCGGCACGCTCGCTAGCAGCGCGCCCATCTCGCCGAGCCCGCGCCAGGCGAAACGGTCGACCATCTTCTGCTCGCGCCATTTTTCGGCGTGCGGCGCCAGGTCCTTGGCAAGGTATTTCCGGAACTGGTCGCGGAAGATTTCGAGCTCTTCGGTCATCCAGGAGGAGCGGTAGGACATGGAAACCTCGATCGGTGATGTCGCGCCTTGCGACAGCCAGCGTGTCAGGCCTGCCACAACGGCTGGCACGGGCGCAAGGCTGCTCCTCTTGGTACGTCATTCGAGCTCGCCGCGAATTGTGTTTTCAGGCTGCGCCCGATCTAGCCGCCATGTGCGGTCTTGCCGCCGTCGATGATGAACTGACCGCCAGTCGTGTAGGGATGATCGTCGGAGGCCAGCACGAGCGCGAACGCGGCGATCTCCTCGGGCGTTGCCACGCGCTGCAAGCCCGGAACATTGGATTTGGCCCATTGCGCGATGCCGACGTGCCAGGCTGCATCGGGCAGATTCTCCATGCCGGCGAGCCGGCGAATCATCGGCGTGTCGGTGGTGCCGGGAACCAGCGTGTTGATGCGGATGCCATGCTTTGCGTAGTCGAGTGCCGCGGCCTGGACCAGGCCGACCAACCCGCGCTTGGCTGCCGAATAGGCCGAGCGTTTGGCTGTCGTGGCAATGGCGTTCGACGATGCCGTGACGACGATCGCGCCGCCTTTCTCCAGCATGTGAGGGATCTCATACTTCATCGACAGAAATACGCCGCGCAGGTCGGTGCTGATCACGTCGTCGAATTCGGCCGCGCTGTATTCGTGAAGGGGACGCTCGATGGAAATGCCGGCATTGTTGAAGGCGACGTCGAGCCGTCCGTAGCGTTCGATCGTCTTGTCGACCAGCGCCTTGATCTCGGCCTCGTCGCGGACGTCGGCGCGAACGAAGACCGCGTCGCCGCCGGCCTCGCGCACCTCGTTCTCCACCTGTTTGCCGCGCTCGGCGTTGCGGCCGCAGAAGGCGATCTGGCCGCCTTCGGCCGCGAACATCAGCGTCGCGGCGCGGCCGATGCCGGAGGTGCCGCCCGTGACGATGACGACCTTGCCCTCGAATCGGCGCTTGCCGCTGGGCTTCTGCTGCGGCAGCGCTGCGCCCTGGCCGAGCGCCACGCCGCCGGCGAGGCCACCGACGGCGCTCGCGAGCATGCCGAGCGCGGCGCCTCCGACCAGATGACGCCGCTTTACGGGACTACTTGGGGTGATATCCTGCATTTCGGTCATTTCGAACTCCGGGGCCACCTATCTAAACAGTGTTAAGATAGATATGCCGCAATCTGAACAGTGTCAAGTTACATGAAGAAACACGCCAAGCGCGGTGCCGGCGCGACGCGGCCAAAGCCGGAGCCCGGTTATCATCACGGTGAATTGCAGGAGGCGTTGATCGCTGCGAGCGAAGCCATTCTTGCCGAGCAGGGTGCCGAGGGTTTCACGCTGCGCGAAGCCGCGCGCCGCGCCGGGGTTTCGCCGGCTGCCCCGTCGCATCATTTCGGCAACGCGCAGGGGCTTCTCACCGAAGTCGCGATCCGCGGTTACGACGCGCTTGCCGGTGCTTTGCGCGAGGCGGCATCCGGCAAGCACGGTGCGCGCGACAAGCTCCATGCTCAGGGACTTGCTTATGTCGATTTTGCGCTGACACATCCCGGCCGGTTCCAGATGATGTTTGCGAACAAGCGCCTCGTGGCAGACGATGCGCGTTTGAGGCAGGCGAGCAGGGCCGCCGGTCACGCGTTCGAGATCGTCGTCGCCGAGCTGGTCGGCGGCACCGCGAAGGAGGCGAAGACAGCGGCTGCGGCGGCCTGGTCCACCGTTCACGGCTTTGCCAAGCTTGCGCTCGAGGAGAAATTCGGCTCTGTGAAGAACGAGGCCGGACGCCGCGAGATCATGATGACCCTCGACCAAGTCCTGAACTATCTATGGCCGGCGAGCGGTATGCGCCATTGAGCGAGGGCCTGACGACGTCATGACAAGCAAGACGACCGAGCTCAAGCTCGACATTGAACGCATCGGCACGGTCTCCGCAATCTTGACGCTGCCGGCCCACGCGCGCGCCTGCTACGTCCTTGCGCATGGCGCGGGTGCGGACATGCGGCATTCCTTCATGGAGAAGGTCGCGGCGGGCCTTGCGGAGCGCGGCATTGCGACATTCCGCTTCAATTTCCCCTACATGGAGGAGAAGAAGGGGCGTCCCGACCAGCCGGCCGTCGCGCACGCCGCCATCCGCGCGGCGGTCGCTGAGGCGGCACGGCTCTGTTCCGGTCTCAAGCTTGTGGCGGGCGGAAAATCGTTCGGCGGGCGCATGACATCACAGGCGCAGTCCAAGGCTGCATTAGCTGATGTCAAAGGGCTCGCCTTCCTCGGCTTCCCCTTGCACGCCGACAAGAAGCCGTCCTCCGAGCGCGCCGAGCACCTCGCCGGCATCGCTATTCCCATGCTGTTCTTGCAAGGCACGCGCGATGGGCTTGCCGATCTGAGCTATCTCAAGCCTGTCGTCGAGAAGCTCGGCCCGAAGGCGACGCTGCATCAGGTCGAAGCCGGCGACCATTCGTTTGCGGTGCTAAAGAAGTCCGGCCGTACCAATGATGAGGCGCTCACCGAGGTGCTGGACGCGCTGGCGGCCTGGATCGACGGGCTCGCCTGAATCTCAGGCCGAGTAAAGCCCCTTGTCGCGCGCCTTCTGGATCGCGAGCGCGGCGATCAGGTCGAGCGTCGGCGTCGACAGCCCGGCGGTGCGCGCGAAGGCAGCGGGCGCCTTCACCAGCACGTCGATCTCCATGGCGCGGCCGAGCTCGTAGTCCTGCAGCAGCGACGGCTTGTGGTTGGGGGCGGGGCCGCTCCGGGTCACGCGTTTGACCTCGGGAATGAAATGCTGGGCGATGTCGTTGGCCTCGTTCAGCATGCGCGGAATGACTTCAGTGAAGGCGGGGTCGTCGCGCACGCCGCGCGCGGTCTGGCCGGTGAGCAGGCACAGCACCGACAGCGACATGTTAGTCAGCAGCTTTGACCAGATCGCCTCGCGGATCTCGGCCACCGGCGGCGATTCCAGCCGGGCATCGTTGAAGACGCCGCGCAGCTTGGTGATGCGCTCGCAATTGCGGTCGTCGCATTCCCCGATCAGCAGGCGGTTGCGGTCCGGCGTCAGGTTCTGCACCACGCCGGGCGCGATCACCTCGTTGGAGGAGAAGACGACGCCGCCGACGATCCGTTCCTTCGGGATGCAGGCACGCAACCGACCGCCGGGATCGAGAAAGGAAATGTCGGGCGGGCCCGGATGCCGCGGCGGCAGGCCGATGCCGTACCACCAGGGAATGCCGTTTTGCGCGAACACGATCGCGGTGTCGTCCTGGAGCAGCGGCTTGATGCTGGAGACCAGCCCCTGAAGCGCTGTGGCCTTCAGCGTCGAGATCACGACGTCTTGGGGACCGAGCTGGGCCGGATCGCCTGACGCGTTCACCTTGGCGCTGACCTCGGAATCGCCGACGCGCAGCTTGAGGCCGCCTGCGCGAGCCGCCTCCAGATGCGCCCCCCGCATCACGCACGAGACCTCATGGCCGGCGCGTGCGAGCCGGACCGCAATGTGGCTGCCGACGGCGCCCGCGCCGAAAATGCAGATGCGCATGTGATGTCCCGTCCTGATCCCTTGGTGCCATCAGCCGCCAGCATGACACAAGCCGCCATGCGATGGACGCGGCCGCCCTACGCCGGAAAGATATGGATCAAGGCAAGCAGCCTCGGTCATAGTGCAGGGCAAACAAACCGACCGGAGGAGCGCCGATGACTGCCAGCCCCGTTCTGTGGACCCTTGATCAGCGCGGCGTCGCGACCGTCACCTTGAACCGTCCCGAGGTCAACAACGCCTATGACGGCGCGCTGATCGCGGGCGTGCTCGCGGCCATGGACGATCTCGGCAACAAGCCGAACTTGCGCGTCGTCGTGCTCCGGGGCAATGGCAAGCATTTCCAGGCCGGCGCCGACCTCAAATGGATCAACGGCGTGCGGCCGCAATCGACTGAAGCGAACGAGGCGGCGTCGCGAGCGACCTTCGAGGCCGTGCAGCGGCTCAACACACTGCCGGTTCCGACGGTCGCGCTGGTGCAGGGCGGCTGTTTTGGTGGCGGCACCGGCGTGATCGCGGCCTGCGATGTCGTCATCGCGGCCGAAAACGCCCTATTCTCGATCACCGAGGTGCGCTGGGGCCTGACCGCGGCGATCATCATCCCCCAGCTTTGCGACGCCATCGGCGTGCGCCAGGTCCGCCGGTACGCCCTGACCGGCGAGCGCTTCGGCGCCGAGGACGCCCGCCGCATCGGCCTCGTTCACGAGGTGGTGCCGCTCGCCGATCTCGAAGTCGCCGGCGCCAAGGTGGTCGAGCAACTGCTCGCCAACGGGCCGGAGGCGATGGCCGAGACCAAGCGGCTCGCGCTGGAGAGCTCGTTCGGCGGCATGGCGGTGGACGATGCCGCGTACACGCGGCTCGTACACCTGCATTCGGTCAAGCGCCAGAGCGTCGAGGCGGCGGAAGGGTTGGCGTCGTTTGCCGAGAAGCGAGCGGCGAATTGGGGCGGCGGCAAAGGTTAGGCGTTAGCAGCCGCGGCAGATGTTGTTGATGCTGCGATGGACGGCGTCGTCCTCCTGCCGCATCTGGCGTAGGGTTTCGAGTGTCTTGCTTTCGTCGGTGGCCGGTGCAGGCTTGCGCTTGGCCGCCAGCTCGTCCTCCTGCCGTTTGTAGCAGGCCTCGCGATCGGCCTTGGCCTGGATGAAGCGGCAGTTTTGCTCAAGGGCTGCGACGGGAGCGGCTGAGATCAGCAGGGCGATCAAAGCGGGGAGGGGAAATTTCATAAGCGTCGAGTCCATGCTGGCACTTCTGTCAGGTCCGTCATTCTCGGGCAACCGTCTCGAGGCAAGCATGTAGCCCGGATGGAGCGGAAGCGAAATCCGGGGCCGGTGTCCCCGCATTCCGCTGCGCTCCATGCGGGCTACGGCGCGCCGCAAGGCTCACAGCGACGTCGCCAGTGATGTTTTCAGCAGCGTGAGCAGCGCCTGCACCGCAGCGGCGTTGCGGCGCCGTTCGGGAATCGCGGCCTTCACCCACAATTCCGGAATTGGGAAATCGCGCAGCACCGGCTTGAGGCTACCGTCACGCAAGGCATCCGCGACGAGATAATGCGACATCAGCGCGATGCCGTTGCCGGCGATGGCGCTGCGCGCCAGCACGTGCCCCTCGTTGGAGGAAAGCAGCGGGCTGACCTGGATGCTGATGCGGCCACGCGGTCCGTCGAAGACCCATTCGGGGCCGGTCGGCATGAAGCTGAGGCAGCGATGCTCGACGAGGTCGCGCGGATGTTTTGGCGTGCCGTGCTTCTTCAAATAAGTCGGTGAAGCACAAAGCAGCCGCTTCAGCGGGCACAGCGGCTCGTCGACCACGCCGCCGAAGGAATGCGGGAAGGCGCCGATGGCGATATCAAAGCCTTCGGTGACGGGATCAACCGGGCGATCGATCAGCACGATCTCAAGCTTCAGCCGCGGGTTCTGGGTCTGGAACGCGCTGAAGGCGTCGGCGAGACGCGCCACAGTCAGCGAGGTCGGCGCCTTGATGCGGAGGTGATCGACGAGATCGTGGCCTTTCTCGCCCATGCGCGAGAGCAGGTCGGTGGCGTCAGCCACGACGCCGCGCGCGCGATGCACGTAGCGCTGTCCGGCCTCGGTCAGCCGCAACTGCCGGGTCGAGCGATGAAACAGCGGTGTGCCGATCCGCGCCTCTAACTGCGTGACGCGCTTGGCGACGACCGAGGTCGAGACATCAAGCTTTCGCCCGGCGGCGGAGAATCCGGCCGCATCCGCCGTGGCGAGGAAGGCTTGCAGGTTCACGAGGATGTCCATGGCGACCTTTCTCGATTCGCGAAAGCTGATCGCGTATTTTAGTGGATTGTAGCTCCTCGCGCGCTAATTCATAGTCGTCCCAAGCAAGAGATTTGGGAGCGGACGCGCCATGCGGGCCATGATGATCGAAGAACCGGCACGACAGGTGCCGCTCTATGGCGAATATGAAGTCGTCGTGCTCGGCGGCGGCCCCGCCGGCATTGTCGCTGCGGCCTCAGCCGCGCGCGCCGGGCGGAAGACGCTGCTGGTCGAGCGCTATGGCTTTCTCGGTGGCATGGGTACGGCAGCCGGCGTCACTAATTTCTGCGGCCTGCACGGCAATGTCCATGGCGAGCACCGGCGGCTGGTGCAGGGCATGGCGTCCGAGCTGCTGGCGCGGATTGATCGGCTCAACGGTCTCAATGCGCCGCACCTGATCCTCGGCAAGGTCTTTGCACAGGCCTATGACACCGCCGCCTACAAGATCGCGGCCGACGAGCTGCTTGCCAGCCACAAGGTGAACATCCTCTTCCATGCACTCGGCGCCGGCGTGGTGATGGGCGACGACAGCCGCATCGATGCGCTGATGGTCGAGACCAAGGCCGGCCGGCAGGCGGTGCGATCCGAGATCTTCATCGACTGCTCCGGCGACGGCGATCTCGCGGTGTGGACCGGTGCGCCGTTCGAGATCGGCGACGAGCACGGCCATCCGATGTATCCCTCGATGATGCTGCGTCTCAACGGGATTGATCCCGCGAAGGCGGGAGATGCCTGGCGCACCATTCCGCAATTGATGGAAAAGGCCATCGCGGCCGGCACCCACACATTCCCGCGCAAGAGCGCGATCGTGCGGCCGCAAAAATCCGGCATCGAATGGCGGGTGAACTTTACCCAGGTGGCGCGCGAGGACGGCCACGCCATCAACGGCGTCGAGCCCGACGATCTCACCCGCGGCGAGATCGAGGGCCGCAAGCAGGCCCTCGCCGCGTACGAGTTCCTTCGTAGCACCGTGCCAGGCTTCGAAAAGTCCTACATCGTCGATCTGCCGCCGCAGCTCGGCATCCGCGAGACGCGCCGCATCAAGGGCGGTTATCAGCTCAGCGGCGAGGACGTGCTCGGCTGCGCTTCGTTCGAGGATTCCATCGGCGTCAATGGCTGGCCGATCGAGGCCCATGTGCCCGGCGACGTCGTCTTCACCTTCCCGCCGATCCCGGAATCGCGCGGCTATAACGAGCTGCCCTATCGCATGCTGGTGCCCGAAGGCGTCGACAATCTCCTGGTCGCCGGCCGCTGTGCCTCGATGACCCATGAGGGCCAGTCGGCGGCGCGGGTCTCCGGTGCCTGCTTCGTGATGGGCGAGGCCGCCGGTTCCGCCGCCGCGCTGGCGCTGTCCGGAAACCGGATCCCGCGTGACATCCCCGTTGAAAAATTGCAGGAAACGTTGAAACAACAGGGCGCCTTCATCGGGCGGGACCAGATGGTGCCCGAGGGCCTGTAGCGGACGGCAAGAACGACCAAGAGCACCACTGGAGGAAACGGGATGATCGGGATTGCGCGGCTCGCGCTAGTGGGCCTTTTGGCGATCATGGCGATGAGCACGGCCAGGGCCGAAGACGCGTTGAAGGCGAAGATCGGCGTGCTTCGTCTGTCGTCCTCCGCGCCGGTCTTCATCGCCCAGGACAAGGGCTATTTTCGTGAGGCTGGCCTCGAGGTCGAGCTGAAGTTCTTCGATGCGGCACAGCCGATCGCGGTCGCCACCACCTCGGGTGACGTCGATTTTGGCATCACCGCCTTCACCGCAGGTCTCTACAATCTCGCCGGCAAGGGCACGCTGAAGGTGATCGGCGGCATGAGCCGCGAGAAGGCCGGCTATCCCCTGATCGGCTATTTCGCCAGCAACAACGCCTATGCCGCCGGCCTGAAGACGCCGAAGGATCTTGCCGGCAAGCGCGTGGCGGTGACGCAGGTCGGGTCAAGCTTTCACTATTCGCTCGGCCTGCTCGCCGACAAATACGGCTTCAAGCTTACGGACGTGAAGATCGTGCCGCTGCAATCGCTGTCGAATGCGGCGGCCGCGCTGAAGGGCGAGACGGTCGACGCCGCGCTCCTGCCGATCTCCACCGCGCGCAAGCTGATGGACGAGGGCGGCGCAAAGTTTCTGGGCTGGGTCGGTGACGAGACGCCGTGGCAGCTAGGGGCCGTGTTTGCTTCGCCGAAGACACTGACCAACAAGGTGCTGGTGACAAAACTGCTCGGCGCGCTCGCGAAGGCCGACCGCGAATATCACGACGTCATCCTCGCCGCGATGAAGGACGGCGTCGCGCCGATCAACGACAAGACGAAGCCGCTCTTGGAGATCATTGCCAAGTACACCAACCTGCCGGTCGAGCAGGTGGTCGGCAATTGTGCCTATATCGACCCCGACGGCAAGCTGGACGTGAAGAACGTCGACAACCAGATCAAATGGCTGCAGGAGCAGGGCTTTGCCGACAAGGGCTTCGATGCGAACGCGATCATCGCGAAGGACTATGTGAAGGCGGATTGATGTTGACGATGCAGACTCTTGCGGCGAGCGATCTGCCACCCTCCCCTGGAGGGGGAGGGTCGATCGCACCGGCGATGCGCAGCATCGACCGGGGCGAGCGGGGTGGGGTGAGCCACGGCGGCGGTCTGTCCGTCGTTCGCACCGATCGTTCGCAGAAAGCTCGAGAGCAGGCATCGTCAGCGTCAATGCGGATAGACCGTCACCCCACCCCGGTTCGCATTTCGCTTCGCTCAGTACGAACCGACCCTCCCCCTCCAGGGGAGGGTGAAGAAGGCGGGCTCGCCGCATGGACCTGATCGCCAACCACATCTCCCACCGCTTCGGCGATCTCGCCGTGCTCGACGATGTCTCCTTTACGGTCAGCGCCGGCGAGGTGGTGGCGATCGTCGGTCCCTCCGGTTGCGGCAAGAGCACGCTGCTGTCGATCCTGGGCGGCCTGCTGCAGCCGAGCTCCGGTGCGCCCGAGCTGCGCGGGACGCCGCCGGCGGACAGCCTCAATCCGCTGACCTTCGTGTTCCAGGATTTTGCGCTCTTGCCCTGGGCCACGGTCGAGGAGAACGTCGAATTCCCGCTGCTGCATACGCAGCTCTCGGCGACGCAGCGCCGGGCGCTGGTCGACGATGCGCTCCGCCGCACCAGCCTGACCGATTTTCGCAAAACCTATCCAAAACAGCTCTCCGGCGGCATGCGTCAGCGCGTCGGCATTTCGCGCGCGCTGGCGGTCAAACCTGCGATCCTGCTGATGGACGAGCCGCTGTCGGCGCTGGATTCGCAGACGCGTGAGCTGTTGATGGAGGATTTCGTTAGCCTGCTCGCCGATGGCGGCATGGGCGCGGTCTATGTCACGCACAATCTCGAAGAGGCGGCGCGGCTTGCCGACCGCATCGTGGTGCTGTCGCGGCGGCCGGGGCGGATTCGCGAGGTTGTGACCGTGCCGATGACGCGCGCCGAACGCGGCGAGACCGCGGCGCGGGAGAAGCTGCTCGCGCTGCAAAACCAGATCTGGTCGCTCATCCGCAATGAGGCGATCGATGCCGAGCGCGAGGTCCAACATGCTTGATCGGGCCTTGGCGGAAACTTCAGCGAAGGACGAGGCGACCCGGCGCGTCCGCTTCCGCGGTGCGGGCTTCGTGCCTGCGTCGAGCCGCTTCGGCGGCTGGATCGCGCTCGCGCTCGTCATCGCAGTCTGGCAGGCCGCCGGCACCGTGGGCCTCGTCAATCCGCTGTTCCTGCCGGCGCCATCGGCGATCGCGCGCGCGATCTACGAGCTCGCAATCTCCGGCGCGCTCTGGCAGCACGTTTCGGCCTCGCTGCTGCGCATCGGCGTCGGCTGGCTGCTCGGGACTGCGGCCGGCGTTGCCGTCGGCTTCGCCATCGGCCTGTCGCGGCTCGCGCGCAGCGTCGGCATCACCTTCATCTCGGCGCTGTTCCCGATCCCCAAGATCGCGCTGCTGCCGCTGTTGATCCTCTGGCTCGGCATCGGCGAAGAGCCGAAGATCGCGACCATTGCGCTCGGGGTGTTCTTCTCGACCGCGATCTCGGTCTATAGCGGCGTCGATGCGGTGCCGCGCAACCTGATCCGCATGGCGCAGAGCTTCAACGTTCCCTTCGCCACCATCGTGCGCAAGGTGATCTGGCCCGGCGCGCTGCCTGCGATCCTCGCCGGCTTCCGTATCACCGCCTCAGTCGCGCTTCTGCTCGTCGTCAGCGCCGAAATGATCGGCGCGCAATACGGCATCGGCGCGTTCGTGCTCCAGGCCGGCAATCTGATGCAGACCGATCAGCTGCTCGCGGGCGTGGTGATCCTGTCGGTGTTCGGGCTTGCGGTGGGGAAAGTGATCGGCGGGCTGGAGATGCGGCTGTTGCACTGGCGGTAGCCACGATCCGAGCTGCCGTAGGGTGGGTTAGCCTTGCGGATTGCGTAAAGCGCAAACCGCAAGGCGTAACCCACCTCTTCTGCTTCTGCGTTTGCCGAACGAAGTTGGTGGATTACGCCTTCGGCTAATCCACCCTACGAGACCTTCGCCTCACGCATTCCCGCGATCTTCCCGGAACAGATCCAGCTTCTGCTGCACCGGCCGGTCCGAGAAGCTGAACAGCACGGCGTCCTCATCCGCCTCGTGCGTGACCCAGTGCCAGCTCGGCACCACGAACAGATCGCGCGGGCCCCATTCGAAAACGGTGTCGCCGATCCGGCTGCGCCCCTTGCCCTCGATCGGGCAAAACACCGTCGCATCGGTCGCGCGATAACGTGCGGTCTTGAAACCCTTCGGCAGCAGCTGGATGAAGGTGCCGATGGTCGGCATCGCGAAATCGCCGGTCTCGGGATTGCTGAACTTCAGCTTCAGGCCGTGGCAGGCGTCCCATTCCTGGCTTACGCGGGCTTTCTCCAGGGCCTCGCGGGTGTAGGCATAGGGATAGCTGAAGATCGGCGAGGTCTTCGAGCTCCGCTTCACGTCCACCGGCAGCAGATTATGACCGTAGCGCGCGAAGCTGTCGCCGGCCGGCTTGGTGATCTTCTGCTGGTCTTCCTTGGAGCCTTCCGCAAAGGAGCAGTCGAAGAACTGCACCAGCGGGATGTCGAGGCCGTCGAGCCAGAACATCGGCTCATTGGTCTCGTTGGAATGATCGTGCCAGGTCATCGACGGCGTGATGATGAAGTCGCCGGGCTCCATCGCGGTGCGCTCGCCATCGACAGCGGTGTGGGCGCCCTTGCCTTCGAGCACGAAGCGCAGCGCGGACTGGCTGTGGCGATGGGCGGGCGCGACGTCGCCTGGCACCACCATCTGCACGCCGGCATAGAGTGACGTCGTGATCTTCGACTGTCCGCGCAGGCCCGGGTTCTCCAGCACCAGCACGCGCCGCTCGGCTTCCTTGGCGGTGATCAGCTTGCCGGCTTCCGTCATGTAGTCGCGGATGACGTCGAACTTCCAGAGATGCGGCCGGCAGGCGCTCTTCGGCTCCGGCGTGATCAAATCGCTCATCACCGTCCACAGCGCGGTGAGATTTTCGCCGTCGATCTTCTTGTAGAACGCCTCGCGTTCCGGCGTCTTGGTCACGGCTTCCATGGTTGCTGCTCCCGATCGTCTTGTTGATTGACAGTATACTGACGATCTGGCTAGCGTCAACGTGACGAACGACGTACAAGCAACGGGAAAACGGGAGGGTTCCGATGAAGCTGCATGGCTATTTCCGCTCCAGCGCCGCCTATCGGGTGCGGATCGCGCTGAACCTCAAGGGCCTCGGTGCCGAGCATTTGCCGCATCATCTGCGCAAGGGCGAGCAGTGCGCGCCTGCCTATCTCGCCATCAATCCGCAAGGTCTGGTGCCGGCGCTGGAGAGCGATGCGGGTGTAGTGCTGACCCAATCGGTTGCGATCATTGAATGGCTCGACGAAATGCACCCCAATCCGCCGCTGCTGCCGAAGGATCCGCTGCGCCGCGCCAAGGTGCGCGCCTTCGCGCTGGCGATCGCCTGCGACACCCATCCGGTGCAGAACCTGAAGGTGCTGGCGCGGCTGCGCGAGCTCGGCCTGCCCGAGGAAAAGGTCCAGGAGTGGGCGGCGTGGGTCAACCGCGAGGGGCTGTCGGCATGCGAGACGCTGATCAAGGACGAGCCTGGGCCGTTCTGCTTCGGCGATGCGCCGACGCTTGCTGATCTCTGTCTGGTGCCGCAGCTCGCCAACGCCCGCCGCTTTGGCGTCGATGTGTCGGCCTATCCGCGCCTGCTGAAGGCAGAAGCCGCCGCCAAGGCGCTAGCGGCCTTTGCCGATGCCGCCCCGGAGAAGCAGCCCGATGCCGAGTAAGCCTCTTCCTCCGATCACGATGGACGCGGTCTATGCCGCGCCGGGCTATCTGTTCCGGCGCATGCAGCAGATCGCGGTCTCGATCTTCATGGAGGAGTGCAAGGCGTTTGACCTGACGCCGGTGCAATATGCGGCGCTGATCGCGATCCACACCCATCCCGGCATCGACGCGACGCGTCTGTCGGCGGTGATCGCCTTCGACCGCTCCACGCTCGGCAGCGTGATCGAACGTCTTCAGGCCAAGGATTTCATCGAGCGCAAGCCGGCGCCCGAGGACAAGCGGATCAAGCTGCTCTATTTGACGAAATCCGGCGCCGCGATCCTGCGCGAGATCATCCCCGCCGTGGAGCGGGCGCAGGCGCGTATGCTTGAGCCGCTCAAGCCCACTGAGCGCAAGGCACTGCTGGGGCTCTTGGTGCAGCTCGTCGACCTCAACAACGAGGCGTCACGGGTGCCACTGCGGGCCGAGGACGCGCTGGAGCATCTGGGGAAGGGTGGGTGAGGGATTGCAGCCTAACACTCAGTGTCGTCCCGGCGAAGGCCGGGACCCATAACCACGAATCATAATTTGGCGAAGATTGGAAAGGACCACCTGACGCCACAACTACTGCTGCGGCGTATGGGTCCCGGCCTGCGCCGGGACGACACCTAATGTGTGGCGCCATCCTCGTCGCCTCACATCCGCAGCAACGCCTGCCGGTCGATCTTCCCCGTGCCCGTCTTCGGCAGCTCGTCGATGAAGATCACCTCGCGCGGATATTTGTAGGGCAATAGCTTGCCCTTCACATAATCCTGGAGCTTGCGCGTCGTCTCGCTCTGATCAATGACGCGGTTGTTCATCACCACCACCGCCTTCAGCGTCATGCGCCGGTCCGGCAGCTCGGCCGCGAACACTGCACATTCGCGGATGTCCGGGTGATCGGCAAGGCACAGCTCGACCTCGAGCGGATAGACCCACTGGCCGGAGATCTTGATGAGATCGTCGGCCCGGCCGCGGAAGAAGTGGAAGCCGTCGGCATCGCGGACGAAACGATCGCCGGTGTAGATCCAGCCGCCGTCGCGGATGGTCTCGGCGGATTTGTCCGGCCGGTTCCAGTACAGCGGCGTGTTGGAATCGCCGCGCACCCACAAGATGCCTTCCTCGTCGTCGCCGACGTCGCGGCCGTCCTTGTCGCGCAGCGCGACCTCGTAGCCGGGTACGCGCAGGCCGGCGGCGCCGAGTTTTTTCTGCTCTGGACGGTTGGAGAGATAGATGTGCAGCACCTCGGTCGAGCCGAGGCCCTCGACGATCTCGAGGCCCGTGAGCGTCTTCCAGCCGTTGAAGACCTCGGCGGAGAGCACCTCGGCCGCAGAGAGCGACATGCGCAACAACGAGAAGTCGGTCTTCTCGGCACCTTCGGCCTTGGTCAGCGACGTGTAGAGCGTCGGCAGGCCGAAGAAGACCGTCGGCTTATACTGCGTGATCACGGAGAAGATCGCCGCGGGCTTCGGCTGGCCCGGCAGCAGCAGTGTTGCCGCGCCCGCCGAGAACGGGAAGGTGACGGAATTGCCAAAACCGTAGGCGAAGAAGATTTTTGGCACCGAGAAGCAGATGTCGTCAGACGTCAGCTTCAATACGCTCTGCGCAAAGGCAGCCTCGCTATAGGCCATGTCGTGCTGGAGATGCACGATACCCTTGGGCCGGCCGGTGGAGCCGGAGGAGTACATCCAGAACGCCATCTCGTCGCGATTCGTGTCGGCTTCCGCGAGCTCGGCCGGGAATTGCGTGAGCCAGCTTGCAGCTGCCATCGCAACAGGCGCCGCGTGGTCGCGCGCCTCGCCATTGACGACGATCAGCGTGCGTAGATCCGTATCCTTGCAGGCTTCCGCATTGAAGCGCGTCGCGAATTCGGCATCGGCCACCGCAACGGTCGCGCCGGAATCGGCGAGATAGAATTGCAAGAGGTCTGGCGGCGTCAACGTGTTGATCAGGAGCGGCACGAAGCCGGCGCGCACTGCGCCGAAGAAGGCGGCCGGATAGGCCGGCGTGTCGTCGAGGAACAACAGCACGCGGTCGCCGCGCTGGAGACCAAGCGATACGAGGCCGTTGCCCCAGCGGCAAGCCTCTGCGCAGAGCTCAGCATAGGTTCGCATGCCCGCCGGACCGATCAGCGCGAGCTTGTCGCCGCGTCCTTTGTCGAGATTGTCGAACAGCACGCGGCTGGCGTTATAGATTTGCGGGACGGCAAAGCCGATCTCGCGTGCGCCCGCGCTGTCCGCGGGCACCTGGTCGCGAATCACGTTGCTCATGCCGCACCTCCACCGTTCTTGGCGACCTCGTAACGCGCCATGAAGGCTGGGGACATCGCCCGCAGCCGGGAATCGTCGATGCGGCCGGACCGGGTGATGTAGCTGTAGGCGAAATCCATCAGATCGAGCTGCATGTGCTCGGCAAAATGCTCGTACCAGAAGGCCGAGGTGCGCGCGGCGTTGACGAGCTTCTGCACCACCGGCTTGCGCGCGGCCTGGTAGCGGTGCAGCGCGGTCGCCAGATGCGCGTCCGATTCCAGCGCCTTGACCAGCGCGATGGCATCCTCGATCGCGAGCCGCGTGCCCGAGCCGATCGAGAAATGCGCCGAGTGTAGGGCATCGCCGAGCAGCACCATGTTCTTGAACGACCAGTACTCGTTCCAGACCCAGGGAAAGTTACGCCAGACCGATTTGTTGGAGACGAGGCAATGGCCGCCAAGCGTATCGGCAAACACCTCCTCGCAAATGCCCTTGGACTGCTCGACGTCCTTGTAGGCGAAGCCATAGGCGTGCCATGTCGCGTGATCGCATTCGACCAGGAAGGTGCTCATGGTGGGCGAGTAGCGGTAGTGATGGGCGTTGAAGGCGCCGCGGTCGGTCTTCACGAAAGTCTGCGATAGCGTGTCGAAGCGTTTCGAGGTGCCGTACCAGACGAACTTGTTGGAGGAGTAGGACAGCGAGGTGCCGAAATCGCCCTCATAGGCCCGGCGCACCAGCGAGTTGAGCCCGTCGGCGGCGACGATCAAATCGTGGCCGTTGAGCTGGTCGATCGCATGGATCTGGGTGTCGAAGCGCGGGGTGACGCCGGCATCGAGCGCGCGCTGCTGCAGGAACTTGAGGAGCTCGAGCCGTCCGATCGAGGAGAAGCCGACCCCGTCGATGGCGACGCTGTCGCCGTGCAGGTTCAGCGTGATGTTCTCCCAGCTCTCCATATGCGGCGCGATCGCATCGACCGTTTCGGGGTCGTCGGCGCGCAGGAATTCCAGGGCCTGGTCCGAGAACACGACGCCAAAGCCCCAGGTCGCGTCGGCCGGGTTCTGTTCGAACAGGTCGACTTGATCCTCGGGGTGACGCTTCTTCCAGAGATAGGCGAAGTAGAGCCCACCGGGCCCCCCGCCAATCACGGCGATCCGCAACGTCTGCCTCCATAATTGACAGTATACTTACTATCTAGGGGTAGACTAATGTGCTCCGGCGTCCGGCGCCAGCAGAATTATCGGCAAAGCGTGGCGCGCCGAAGCTCACTCTCGGACCGCGCCTTTGGCGCGTGTCCGAAGCAGTTTCGCGCGCAAGCATAGCCAAACCACGCGGACTTGGCCATCCGCACCGTCAGACGCAGCGCTTCACGTAGACCCCGTTCACCAGCACCCGGGTGCAGCGGACGGCCGGAACCGGCTTGCGGACCACGACGGCCGCGTTCGGCCCGGCGCAGCCAGCGCGATACACGCCACGGGCGCAGACCACCGCGTTGGCGTCGGTGGCCTCGAATGTCATGGTCGCCGCGAAGGCGAGGAGTGCAGAAGCGACGAGCAGCAATGAACGCATGTTGTCCTCCCGGTCTGGTCGTGATCGAAATCGGATCCTTGCAAAAGGTTTGTCGTTGCAGGCGTGCGGGAATTCACTTGCGCACGCCGCCAACCATTGCCCCGTGCCTTGGCGCGCGATCCAGCGCCGCCTCATCGCGCTGCGAACGGGGCGAGCACGTCCTTGCACGCCGGCGATAGCGAGGCGGCATTGCTGGAGATGCATTGAACGATGCGGCCGCCGCCGGGCGCGACGCCGGCGCAGAGCGTGCGGATATCGGCGCCGCAGGCCGACCTGACGATGAACAGCTCTTCGCGCGGCCGCAGCGGGCGTAAAACGATCGCCGCTGGTGCGGCCGCCGGCGCTGCTGCCGCGGGAGCTGCACCCGCGGGCGCTGCCGTTGCTGCCGCGCCACCGCCGGCTGCGGCGCTCACGGCCTTCTCGCAGGCCGGCGAGACCTTGGCCTTGTTCTTCTCCAGGCATTCGAGCGCGGCGGCGCCGCCCGGCGGCACGCTGGCGCAGACCTTGGGATAGTCGGCGCGGCACGCGCTCTTGACCGCCGCAACCTGTGCGCTGCTCGGCTGCGTGGCGGCAGCAGCCTTCGGCGCCGGCGCGGCGGCCGGCTTTGCAGCGGGAGCGGAGTCAGCCTTCGGCGTGGCAGGCGCCGCTGCTGCCTTGGGTGGAGCCTCGGACTTCGGCGCGGCGGGCGCGGCCTCGGTCTTCGGAGCCGCAGCAGGCTCGACCGCGCGAACCGCGGTCTGGCATCCCGATGACAGGCTCGACATGTTCTTCGCCAGGCATTGATACGCTTCCACCCCGCCGGGCGTCACGCTCGCGCAATGCGCCATGAAGTCCGAGCGGCATGCCGAGCGGATGGCGCTCTTCTGCGCCTCGGTCGGCGTTTGCGCGAATGCGCTTGTTGCAGTTGCGAAGAACGCTGCGGCCAGCAACGCCTGGCGCGTTGATGCATGTTTCAACGTGTTGAACATCTGAGTATTTCCTGCCCCGTCGGTGACGCCGACGATTCTGAAAATGTGATGCGATCGCAATCGTCGCGAGTAATGCCTCGCGAGCGGCATCATTCGCCGCTTTGACCTCTGCCGCAAGTCAATTATGCCGGCGCAATTGCGCCGCAACGAGAGCATGATCCGGATCCGACGGGCCGCGCTAGTGCAAAGTCTGCAGCGGCTTTTCGAAAATCATGCTCAAACGATACGGCGTCAGAGCCTGACCATCCGCTTGCCGCGGTTTTCACCCGCGAGCAATCCGATCAGCGCCTTCGGTGTGTTCTCGAGGCCATCGATGATGTCCTCCTGCACCTTCAGCTTGCCGGATTTGACCCAGGCCTGGAGGTCTGCGAGCGCGCGCTGGCTGTCCTTCATGTAGTCCATCACGATGAAGCCCTGCATGACGAGCCGCTTCACCACGATCAGCCCGGGCACGCCGCGCGGGCCATGGGCGGCAGGAGCGCCGTCATATTGCGAGATCGCGCCGCAGCAGGCGATGCGGCCGTAATTGTTCATCTGCGGCAGGCAGGCTTCCAGAATGTCGCCGCCGACATTGTCGAAATAGACGTCGATGCCTTTTGGCGCGGCTGCACGTAGCGCCTTGAACACCGCGCCGTCCTTGTAGTCCACGGCGGCATCGAAGCCGAGCTCGGCGGTCAGCCAGTTGCACTTGTCCGCGCCGCCGGCGATGCCGATCACGCGGCATCCCCTGATCTTGGCGATCTGTCCGACGATCGAGCCGACCGAGCCCGCGGCCGCGGAGACAACGACCGTCTCGCCCTCTTTGGGCTTGCCGATCTCCAGCAGGCCGAAATAGGCGGTGAGGCCGGCGATGCCAAACACGCTGAGCAGATGCGTCATTGGTTCGAGCTTCGGCATCTTGGTGAGGTGCTTCGCAGGCACCGCGGCATATTCCTGCCAGCCGGTGTCGCCGAATACGATGTCGCCCGCCGCAAGCTCCGGCGCCTTCGAGCTGACGACCTCGGCGATGGCGCCACCGGCCATCACACTGTTGGCTTCGACGGCGGAGCGATAAGTCGCGCCGTGCATCCAGGCACGGTTGGCGGCGTCGAGCGAGATGTAGCGCACGCGCAGCAAGGCCTCGCCGTCCTTCGGCTCCGGCAGTGCGCTCTCCACCATCTTGAAATGCTCGGGGCCAAGTTTGCCGCTGGGCTTTTCCACCAGGAGAATCTGACGATTGATGTTGCCGCTCATGGCGTTCCCCTCTTCGATTGTTTGGCAATTATTGATGCAGCCGCAGCCAAGAAAACGTGCAAGCCGCATCTGTTGTGCGCTGCGTGAAAGCTAGATCGCCGCGATCCATTTCACAATGGGAACATCCGGCCAACGCGAACACACGCAAAGCGTGTTGCGTCGCTGTGATATCTGCGACATCATGAAGCGCCGGTGTACGTGGGGGTAAGCGATGTCCAACAGGTTCACGCAATACATTCTGGCCGCGATGGTGCTGGGCATCGTCATGGGCTCGGCGATCTACAACTTCCTGCCCGATACGCGCGCCGATTGGGCATCCTCCATCAACCTGATCGCCATGATGTTCCTGCGCCTGATCAAGATGATCATCGCGCCTTTGGTGTTCGCGACCCTGGTCGGCGGCATCGCCCATATGGGCTCGGGCTCCAAGCTCGGCCGCATCTTCGCCAAGACCATGGGCTGGTTCGTCAGTGCCTCCTTCGTATCGCTGCTGCTCGGCCTCGTGATGGTCAATCTGCTCCAGCCCGGCGCCAACTTCCCCGGCACGCTGCCCGCGGCAGGCCAATCGACCGGCCTGCCGGTCTCGGCCTTCTCGATCGAGAAATTCTTGACCCATCTAATCCCGACCTCGATTGCGGACGCGATGGCGCAGAACGAGATCCTCCAGATCGTGATCTTCGCCGTGTTCTTCTCGGTGGCGATGGGCGCGATGCCTGAACGTTCCAAATCGATTCTGGCGCTGATCGACGACGTCGGCCACATCATGCTGAAGGTGACAAGCTATGTGATGCTGTTCGCGCCGCTCGCAGTGTGGGCCGCGATCACCGCGACGGTCGCCAAGAACGGGCTTGCCGTGCTGTGGAAGCTCGTCGTCTTCATGGGCGGCTTCTATCTCTCGCTGGCGATCCTCTGGGGCCTTCTGGTCATCGTCGGCTTCATCGTGATCGGGCCGCGCTACAGTCATCTGCTCAAGCTGATCCGCGAGCCGCTGATGATCGCGTTCTCGACGGCGAGCTCGGAGGCGGCCTATCCGAAGACGCTGGAGGGCCTCAACCGCTTCGGCGCCTCGTCGCGGATCTCGAGCTTCGTGCTGCCGCTCGGCTATTCCTTCAACCTCGACGGCACGATGATGTACTGCACCTTCGCGAGCATCTTCATCGCGCAGAGCTACCACATCGACATGCCGCTCGGCACCCAGCTCGCGATGCTGGCGACGCTGATGATCACCTCCAAGGGAGTCGCTGGCGTGCCTCGCGCCTCCCTCGTCGTGATCGCCTCGACGCTGGCGCAGTTCAACATCCCCGAGGCCGGCCTCTTGATGATCATGGGAATCGACACCTTCCTCGACATGGGCCGCAGCGCCACCAACGTGATCGGCAACACGCTTGCGACCTCGGTGGTTGCGAAATGGGAAGGCGAGCTCGGGCCCGAGCATGCGCTTGAACCGGGCGACCTCGTGCCTGAGGACATGGTTCCGGGCGAAGTGCCTGCGATGGCCGGCCATGGATAGGAGCGAACCATGGGCCAGACACTGGCGAGGTTAGTGATCGTCGGCGTCCTGTGGGTCGCAGCAGCATCGTTGCTCGCGACCTCGGCGGTCGCACAGACCGGCGGCAGCGAGGGGCTCAGCCCGACGCTGTCGGCCATCAAGACGGCGCACACCGTGCGGCTCGGCTACCGCGAGAGCTCGCCGCCGTTCTCCTTCCTCGACCAGGCGGGGCGCCCGATCGGCTACAGCCTCGAGCTCTGCGAGGCCATCGTCGAGGAGATCGGCGTCGAGGTCGACGATCCCAATCTCAGAATCGACTACGTCAAGGTCACCTCGGACGATCGCATCGAGGCCGTGCTTCAGAACAAGATTGATCTCGAATGCGGCTCGACCACGGCCAATGCCGAGCGTGGCAAGCGCGTCGCGTTCTCGCCGCTGATGTTCGTCGCCGGCACCAAGCTGATGGTGCCGAAGGGAGCGGCCGTTTCCGGTGTCGCGGATTTGAAGGGCAAGACCGTCGTCGTGACCAAGGGCACGACCAACGAGCAGGCGATGCACGCCGTCGACAAAAAGCTCTCGCTCGGCCTTAACATCGTGACCGCGCCGGATCACGAGCAGTCGTTCCGGATGGTGGCCGACGGCAAGGCGGATGCGTTCGCGACCGACGACATCCTGCTCTACGGCCTGATCGCGCGTCACAAGGCGCAGGAATATTTTCGCGTGGTCGGGGACTATCTGTCCTACGACCCCTACGGCATCATGTTCAGGAAGGGCGAACCGCAACTCGCCGCCGTGGTCGAACGCGCCTTCCGCAAGCTCGGCTCCAACCGCGACCTCGTCCCGCTCTACAACAAATGGTTCACCGCAAGGCTCCCCACCGGCGAACGGCTGAACGTGCCGATCTCGCTGCAGCTGGAGGAAGCCTTCAAGGCCATGGACGATTCGCCGAGCGCGAATAATTAGGTTGAATTTGTTGCAGGGCTGGGCGCCGCGGACTCACTGCTCTTCCTTCTCCCCTTGTGGGAGAAGGTGGCGCGAAGCGCCGGATGAGGGGTATGCATCCGCGAATTCAATCGTGAAAGGGCGCGCGCGGAGAGAAACCCCTCACCCGTCTCACCGCTACGCGGTGAGCCACCCTCTCCCACAAGGGGAGAGGGGCAGCGAGCTCGCGGCGAGAGTTCAAATCACCTGTCGTCCCCAAACACCCGGTCCAGCGCCGCGTCATAGGTCGCCTGCACCAGCTCCGGATGCAGCTTGCCCAGCGTTTCCATCATCACGCCGGAGTTGATCTCGAGCACGCGCCAGGTGCCATCAACGCGGACCACGTCAATTGACGCAAAGGCGATGCCGATGGCGTTTGCTGCGTGGGTGGCGAGTCTCACGCAAGCCTCGCGAGCCTCGCCGTCCTCCAGCAACACCGGCTTTGCGCCGGCATCGAGATTGTGTCGCCAATCTGTGCCGCGCTGCTTGCTGTAGACGATGAGAGGTACATCATCGAGCAGCACCACACGGACCTCCTCCTCGATCGCGACATAGGGCGAGATCACGAGTCCGGCGCTCATCGAGAAAACTTCACCAACCGCGTGGTCGAGTTCCGCCTCCGTCGTCACCTTGAACACCAAGCGCCCCGATGTCCCCTCGTTGGGCTTCACCACCACGCCTTGCGGATGGTCGCGAAGCAGCTCGAGCATTGCCTCTCGCCAAGTGGGGCCAACAACATTCTTGCCCAGCTTCGGGTTGAGGAAGAGGTGATGGGGAATGCAGGGCACGCCCGCAAGCGCCAGCACTTCGGCCGTGGCCGATTTGTCGTTGGCGAGACGATGCGCGATGGCGCTGTTGAGGCCGATGTCGTAGCCGAAAGCGAAGCGGCGCTCGTCGCCCCGGCGCATCGCGATCAGCCAGCCACTGGCGCGGACATCGACCGTGATGCCGTGCTGTGCGCAATAGCGCCTGATCGCCTGGACAAAGATCCGCTCGCCGTTTGCCATGTGATTCAGTCGTTCCTGTCGCCAAAAGCCGCAAAAATGCGGAAAACGGCGCCCAACCGGGGTGAAAATCAGAGCTATTCTTAATGAAATTCTCGTTAGCGCGATGGAAATTAAGTGCTGCCGTCGAGCCCCCAAGGGAAAAGAAATTGCCCGCCGCGCGCGCTGGGCAGAAAATTCATTAATGATGCGCCCAATTCAGCCCAAATGCCGGTTTGATCGGCATCAATTGCTTCCGAAACGAGGTTGATTATTGGTCTCAATGGCGTAGATCACACACGCGAAATCCTCCGCCATGGCAGATGGTGCCCGCCCCGCTGTCAGGGGCCGGGCAATGCTTTTGCCCGAAAACCGCAAATATTCGGAATATCGAAAATCATGAGCGCGTTTTACCGAGAGAAGGTTCTTTCCGTCCACCACTGGACCGACACGCTGTTCAGCTTCCGCGCCACACGCGACACCGGCTTCCGCTTCCAGAACGGCCAGTTCGCCATGATCGGCCTCGAGGTCGACGGCCGCCCGCTGCTGCGCGCCTACAGCATGGCGAGCGCCAATCACGAGGAACAGCTCGAGTTTTTCTCGATCAAGGTTCAGGACGGTCCGCTGACCTCGCGCCTGCAGAAGATCAAGGAAGGCGACACCATCCTGGTCGGCCGCAAGGCGACCGGCACGCTGATCACCGACAATCTCCTTCCCGGCAAGCGGCTGATGCTGCTCTCGACCGGAACCGGCCTTGCGCCGTTCGCGAGCCTGATCAAGGACCCCGAGGTCTACGATCAGTTCGAGTCGATCGTGCTGGTCCATGGCTGCCGCCAGGTCTCCGAGCTCGCCTATGGCGAGAAGCTCGTCGCGAATTTGCGTGAGGACGAGGTGTTCGGCGAGTTGCTCGCGGACAAGCTGGTCTACTATCCGACCGTGACCCGCGAGCCGTTCCGCAACCGCGGCCGCATCACCGACCTCATCAACTCCGAGCAGATCTTCAACGACATCGGCCAGGGCCCGCTCGACATCGCAACCGACCGCGTCATGATGTGCGGCAGCCCGGCGATGCTCGAAGAGCTGAAGCTGATGTTCGAGGGCCGCGACTTCGTCGAGGGCTCCGGCAACAAGCCCGGCCATTTCGTGATCGAGAAGGCGTTCGTCGAGCGGTAAGCCCGCTCTTTGTGCGCTCTCGGTTGTCGTCCTGGCCTTGTGCGCAATTGCGCACGGGAGCCAAGACCCATACCCACCGAGTGAAGTTTGGCGAAGGCTGGTCGTTGTCAGTCTTCGCAACAACCCCGCTTAGGGGTTATGGGTCCTGGCTTTCGCCAGGACGACGGCGGTGGGTGAAGCGTCTTGCCCGGCTGACCGTCCCTTTCTCTCCCATCTTCCTGCTGCACTGCAAAAGCCCGCCCATCGGGCTGATTGATTTGTCTCAGCCGAATTCGCTAGCCTGAAACAAGGGCCGCGTCATATCCGTATGACAGGCACAGGCGTATCGTAGCGCTCATGCTGGCGAGAGGACGTGATCGTGGCCGATAACAACAAGACGCAAGAAGCTCCGAAACGCCTGCCACTGGCGGAAGAGGGGGTCATGGAAACCCTGCTGCTTCCATTCTCGCCGCGCTTCATCGTGCTGACGATCTGCGCGGTCGTCACCGCGCTCCTGATCGGCGTCGGTATCGCCGACCGCAAGATCTTCGACATCCTGCTGGTCCCGATCCTGATCTTCGCCGCGCTGACCCTGCTCGGCGTCCGCGATCTCCTGCAGAAGAGCCACGCGGTGCTGCGCAACTATCCGATTTCGGCGCATATCCGCTTCCTGCTGGAAGAAATCCGCCCCGAGATGCGGCAATACTTCTTCGAGAGCGAGAAGGACGGCATGCCGTTCTCGCGCGACACCCGCGCGGTGGTCTATCAGCGCGCCAAGATGGAGCTCGACAAGCGGCCGTTCGGAACCCAGGAGGACGTCTATCGCGAGGGCTACGAGTGGATGCATCACTCGGTATCGCCCAAGGCGCATGCCAGGGAAAAATTCCGTGTCGCCATCGGCGGGCCGGATTGCGCAAAACCCTATTCGGCCTCGGTGTTCAACATCTCGGCGATGAGCTTCGGCGCGCTCAGCCCGAACGCGGTGCGTGCGCTCAATGCCGGCGCGAAGAAAGGCGGCTTCGCGCATGACACCGGCGAGGGCGGCGTCAGCCCCTATCACCGCGAGATGGGCGGCGACATCATCTGGGAGATCGGCTCCGGCTATTTCGGCTGCCGTCATCGCGATGGCACCTTCGACCCCGAGGCGTTCGCGCGCGTGGCCGGCGAGGACCAGATCAAGATGGTCGAGCTCAAGATCAGTCAGGGCGCCAAGCCGGGTCATGGCGGCGTGCTGCCGGCCGCAAAAGTCTCGGAAGAGATTTCCAAGATCCGCGGCGTCGCGATGGGAGAGGATTGCATCTCGCCGGCCTCGCACCGCGCCTTCTCCACGCCCATTGGCATGATGCAGTTCATCGCCGAGATGCGCCGCCTGTCCGGCGGCAAGCCGGCGGGCTTCAAGCTGTGCATCGGCCATCCCTGGGAATTCCTGGCGATCTGCAAGGCGATGATGGAGACCGGCATCTATCCCGACTTCATCGTCGTCGACGGCAATGAGGGCGGCACCGGCGCGGCGCCGCTGGAGTTCATGGATCATCTGGGCATGCCGATGCGCGAGGGCGTCAATTTCGTCCACAACGCGCTGGTCGGCATCAATGCGCGCGACCGCATCAAGATCGGCGCGTCCGGCAAGATCGCCACCGCCTTCGACATGGCGCGCGCCATGGCGATCGGCGCCGACTGGTGCAATTCGGCGCGCGGCTTCATGTTCTCGCTCGGCTGCATCCAGTCGCTGAGCTGCCACACCGACCGCTGCCCGACCGGCGTCGCGACGCAGGACCCGACGCGTGCGCGCGCGCTCTACGTGCCGCTCAAGATCGACCGCGTGCAGAATTACCACCATGCGACGCTGCACTCGCTGACCGAGCTGATCGCCGCCGCCGGCCTCGAACATCCGCAGCAACTGCGCCCGATCCATTTCAGCCAGCGGACATCGACGACCCAGGTGCAATCCTTCGCACAGCTCTATCCGGCGCTGCGGCCCGGCGAGCTGCTCGATGGCACGGAAGATCCGCGGTTCCGCGACGGCTGGCGGATGGCGCGCTCCGAGACGTTCCAGCCCGCGCTGTGAGCGTCGCCTCGGTTGCAAGACCGCCGGCTCCGGCGCATAATTCATTGCCGGAGAGGCTGCGTTAAACGCTTGGTTCAACTTTGGGTGTAGCCCCATGGACGAACGGCGCGACAAGGCGAGACATCGTGTTCTGAAAGCCGGAACCATCGAGTTCGGCGGTGGCGCGATCGACTGCACCGTCCGCAACCTGTCCGAGACCGGCGCAGCCCTCGACGTCACCAGCCCGGTCGGCATCCCCGACCGTTTCACCCTGTTCGTCCACGCCGACGGAAAGCATCTGTCCTGCACCGTGGCGTGGCGCAAGGAAAAGCGGATCGGGGTGAGGTTCGGGTGAGGATGTACCCTCTCCCCCTGTGGGAGAGGGTGGCTCGCCGCGTAGCGGCGAGACGGGTGAGGGGTTGTCTCCGCGAGCACTCCTCTTACGATTAACTGTGCGGAAAGAACCCCCTCATCCGGCGCTTCGCGCCACCTCCCGAACTAGGCGGATCTCCCGACGGGCCCAGTTGTCACCTCTAGTCTGACCCAGTGTTACGTAACACTGAGTCCAGCACGTCCGAATAGAGGCGAAGGGATTATCGGCGAGGTGTCGTCCACCAGCAGAAGTTTTTATCACTGCTGAAGTTGATGGACGGCTGCAGGCAGACTAGTCGACCGTGCTCCCAGTCCTGAACACGGATCACGGTCCACATCATGTCGTAGGTGTTGCGCGACGATCTGAATTCCATGCACCCGGTCTTGCTGTTCATCGGGTCGTGCTGGTCGAGGAAGTCCAGATAGTTCGAGGCAAGGACACCCTGCTTCATGACTTCGGCGCTGTAGCAGCCGAAGCCAAACTTGGCGTGCAACGTCTGATCCTGAAACACGTCGCCGACGTGCAGAAGATACGGCGGCGGTGTTGTGTCCGCCTTGGCTGGGACAGCCGGGATCAGCAGCACAAGCGCTACCGCAGTAAGAAGACGTTTCATGCGTTCACCTTCTTTCTGACCGAAGTCCTGACTAGGAGGTCCTGACTGGCGGGCGAGCATCAGCGCCGCATCGTGAACCGTCCGATGTTCCTCCCGGACGAGTCATAGATCGTCGTCTGATTGCCACTGGTCGACTCGCGGCCGACGACCTTGCCGCGTGTTGGTGATGTCCATCAGGTGCTTCTCCTAGAAGTCGTGCTTTGTTTCCTTCATGAACGTCGAATCCGTCTCCCACATGAACAGGCCGTCGTTCCGGTCGTCGTCGTAGAACCCGATCCGGTAGTAGAGCCGATGGCTCTTGATCTTCTCGCCACCGCACACGAACGTCGCGCGATACTCGACGTCGCGCCGCGTGGGTTTTTGCGGTGTCAGACCGATAAGGCGGCAGCCAAACTCGCCTGCCTCGTACTCGAAACCGTCAGCCGTGATGCGGATGCCGTCATCGTTCTTCCCGCAATGCTTCAGCATATGGTTCTCGCCGCACCATCGGCCGTGGAACATCGACGGCATCTTGGGTGCGGCGTCTGCGGTAGTGGCCAGCAATAACGGAACTGCCGCAGCGATCAGATATTTTTTCATTGGCTTGCTCCATGCGTTGAGCAGGCGGTCGGCACCATGCGTCTGCTCCTCCGACCCAGTGACACGTTTCACTGACTCTGACGCCTTCGCCCGCGACTCAGGGGTTCGTCGCGCGTCCGATGACTCTACCGGCGGGATCGTAGATCGTCGTCGTGTTGCCGCTGGTGCTCTCGCGGCCGACGACCTTCCCGCTCGCGTCATAGAGGGTCTTCGTGCCTTGGCTGTCGGTAGCGGCGCGGCCGACGACCTTGCCGGACGAGTCGTAGAAGGTGCGCTGTTGCGCCGACGCTGCGCCGGTCAGCAGCGCGACAATGAGCGGGATAAGCAGGACCTTGGCCGTGGGACTGGTCATTCACCACCAAAAAGAAAATCGTGTACCACAATCGCCTCTTCTACCAGATAGAGGCCACGGCGCAGCGATTTCCACGCAATGCGATGTGCGCCAGTTCCTGCCAATCTTCGCATAAGCGCGTCGTTGGCCAGCATTTCGTGCGCAATGTAGTTGCGACACCCCTTCAACTCTTCCATCAAGTGGATGAAGTCTTGTCGCAACCCGCGCTCGCCCAGTTCTTTTACCACGCGCCCGAGCGTCCAGCGTTTGATCCTCTCTTCGTCATAGCCGTGCTTGCTCATTAGGAGGTTCTTCAGTCCTAGCTCAACAAGCTGGGCTTTGCCCATGAAGATGGCGAAGCTCTCCAGAAAACTAAGCCTGTCGAGGCTACGAAGTCGCCGGGCAACGATCGAATGGACTTGCTTTCCGCTGAGTGATCGCCGCGTGGTTTTTAGGGGCTTGTCTATCGACGTTCCGAATTCCTTGCTGTCACTCATCCTGCGGACCTGTAGCTCCCATGTGTCATCCCAAGAAGGCAAACCATTTGAACGCCACCGCGCTCCAGCGTGCGAAGTCGAGCAACGACAGTTCGGCGCGCCAATCGTTGCGCCCCTTGCTTCCATACAGGTAGAGGCGTGGTTGGTAGTAAGCACCCTCCTCATCTGGGTTGTTGGCTGCATCGGGGACTACGACATCGAACCGGATGTCAGTTGCGTGAATGATCTTGTTGCACGCCTCGCGCAAGGTGAGCACCTCGAACTTGCTCTTGTCCGTCGCCCAGTTTGGAAACAGCTTTCCGCAATCCGACCCCGGCTCGTCTGCTGGTCCCCCCGATTGATCGAAGTGGATTCGCACGCCAGCCGCACAGGAGATCAAGATGCGCGTGACCTCGGATTTGAAGTAGCCTCCCTGCATCATCGCGATGGCGGGCGAGGTAAGGCCTTGCCTCGCCACGTCGCGAGATGACGAGACCATGCAAATGAGCCGATAGAGGTCGAGCAGAAACGCGCCCGGCTCAATCGCGTGGACCTGCTTGTCGGCAAGGTACGGTTGTTCTTCAGCCATGAGGACAGCATAGGCGATTCGTGCAGCGTCTCGCCGCCCCGGCACGCCCGTCCGTGCGTTGATCTAGCTCACCCGCAGTGCGACAATGACGGCGGCTTATCGATGCATCCACAGCCTTTTCCGGCGTCCCGGCCGGGCGAGACAGAACGGCAGACAGCAGTCCGTCAATGCGTTGATTTTACACAGAAAATATCAACATCCCTTCTCCCACAAGGGGAGAGGGAAGCGGTGCCACAAACTTCGCCCGTGCGGGGACACGACTGAAGATATTAGCGAGCGCGCGCCTCACGCCGCCGCCTGCTCGCCGCGCCGGCTCGCCAAAATCTTGTCGATCCGTCGTCCATCGAGATCGACCACCTCGATGTGCCAGCCGGCGAAGTCGAAGGCGTCGCCGACATTGGGCAGCATGCTGAACTGTTGCAGCACGAGGCCAGCGACCGTGTTGTAGCGGTGCGGCGGCAGCTCGATGCCGAGCAGCTCGCCGAACTCGTCGACCGGCATCCAGCCGGAGATCAGGAGCGAGTCGTCGTCGCGCCTGACAAAGGCCGGCTCGGGCGGCCCCTCCTCGGAATGAAAGGCGCCGACGATCGACTCGAGGATGTCTGCGGCCGTCACCATGCCTTCGAAGGCGCCGTATTCGTCGTAGACGAAGCCGACATGGACCGGCGCAGCTTTCAGGATGGTCAGCACGTTCGCGGGCATCCGCCGAGGCCGGAATGCCCGGCGCCTCGCGCACGAGTGCGCGCAGATCCGGCGCGCGCTGGTTCATATAAGCGATCAGCAGGTCCTTGGCCTGGAGCACGCCGATCGGCTTGTCGCGATCGCCGTCCGAGACGGGGAAGCGCGAATGCGGGCTCTTTGCGATGATCTCGTGAATGGTCTCCGGATCATCGTTCAGGTCGATCTCGTCGACCTCGGTGCGCGGCGTCATGACGGCGCCGACTGGGCGGTCGCCGAGCCGCATCACGCCGGCGATCATCTCCTTCTCGCCGGGCTCGAGCACGCCTGCGCTCTCGGCCTCGCGGACAAGATGATGGATCTCGTCCTCCGAGACCTTTTCCTCGGCGCTGCCGCCGCGGCCGAGCAGCGTGAGGATCAGCTTGCCGGAGACATCGAGCAGGAACACGAGCGGCAGCGAGATCCGCGCCAGCAGGTGCATCGCGGGCGCGACCCTGACCGCGATGCTCTCGGGATCGCGCAGCGCCACCTGCTTCGGCACCAGCTCGCCGACGATCAGGGTGGCGTAGGTGATGAGCGTGACGACGAGGCCGACGCCGACGATGTCGGCAATGCCTGATGACATGCCGAGCTCGACCAGCCATTGCGTCAGCCGCTGCCCGAGCGTCGCGCCCGAGAATGCGCCGGAGAGCACGCCGACCAGCGTGATGCCGATCTGCACCGTCGAAAGAAATTTGCCGGGATCGGCCGCCAGGGTCAGCGCCCGCTCGGCGCCACGGACGCCCTTGGCCGCGAGCAGCGACAGCCGCGCCGGACGGGACGACACCACGGCCAGCTCGGACATGGACAAGAGGCCGTTGATGACGATCAGGACGACGACGATGACGAGTTCGATCGAGAGCATTGACGTTCCGAGAGTAAGCCAGTGTCGCCGGATGAGGGCACGAGTATTGATATAGGTATTCCGGGAGGAAATGCCGACCATTCTGTCGCATCCGGCACCACGGGGAACCGTGATCGACGGCGTTCCGACAGGTCCGCGACGAGATGGCACTCCGCGGAACTACGGGGCGTTACTTAACGGGCTCTTAGTGGCCGCCGGCTAGGTTTTCCGACATTTGCAGAATGTATTCGGGGACCAGGATGCGGATCGGGAAGCTTTTCGCGCTGTCGATGCTGACGGTGACGGTTTTTGCAGTCATCCTCGGCGCCGAGGTGCTCATACCCCAGGCGCGCATCTTCACGAACCGCTCCGACGCGATCAAGACCGTCGACGCTTTTGCGGCGACCCTGATGGTCAGCCAGCAGGTTGCCGGCCTTCGCGCCCCCTACATTGGACCGATCTTCCAGGATGCCGCAGCCACACAGGCCCAGATCGATAATGCCGCGAAGGCGGGGAAAGCCGCCGATGCCGCATTCGAGGGCGCAAGGCGAGCCATCATTGTGCTCGATGACGGTGCTGCGATGGTCGAGAACCTCGACCGTGCCACGCGGCGGTTGAAGGAGATCTACACCGCGGCCGATCGCGCGATGGGCCTTCCTCTGGCGGCGCGCGATAGCTCTGCGATCAAGGGCTTCCTGCCCGGAGTCGCCGAGGTCCTCGGCAGTATCGAGCCGATCATGAACCGGCTCGAGGCGAAGGTCATCAATGCCGATTCCTCGCTTGCGGCGCTGTTGAGCCTGGCGCGGACGGCGCAGGATCTGCGCGTTGCCGCCGGCAGCCGCGCGGCCACGCTGTCCCCGCGCTGTCCGCGCGTCGCCCGCTCACGGCGGCCGAATTCTCGCTGATGGATCGCATGCAGGGGCGTGTGGAAGCCGACCGCGAGCGCATCGAGGCCGGCATCGACCAGCTCGGGAATCCGCCGCGGATCGCCACCGCGCTGAAGGCGGCAACGGAATCTATTTCGGAAAAGCAGCGGCTGCGGTGGACAAGGAGATGGCTGCTGCGCGCAGCGATGGCAAATATGGAATCGACAGCGATGAGCTGGCAAAGGTCATCGTGCCAGCCATCCAGATGTTCTACGGCGTGCGCGACGCGGCGCTGGCCGAAGCGGCCGAGCGCGCCTCGTCCTCTCGTGATGGTGCGCTGGCGATGCTGGCGCTTGCGGCCGTCGCGGTGCTGGCATTGCTCGGCACGCTCGGTGGTGTGACCGTGATGCTGCGCAGCCGCGTGGTGACGCCGCTCGGCCGGCTCGCCGATGTGATCGGAACGCTCGCCGCCGGGCAGCACGAGGTCGAGATTCCCGCGAGCGGCCGCAACGACGAGATCGGTCAGGTCGCGGGCTCGCTCCGGCACTTCAAGGATTCACTCGTCGCCAAGAAAGCCGCCGACGAGGCCGCCGCGGTCGAAGCCGAGGCGAAGCTTCAGCGCGGCCAGCGCATGGATCAGATCGCGCGCGAGTTCGAGGCCATGATCGGCGACGTGATCAACACCGTGTCGTCGGCATCGTCGGAGCTGGAAGTCTCGGCGGGAACGCTGACGAATACGGCCGATCAATCGGAAAAGGTCACCGCGACCGTCGCTGCCGCCTCCGAGCAGGCCTCGACCAACGTGCAGACCGTTGCCGCGGCGGCGGAGGAAATGGCCTCGTCGGTCGACGAGATCAGCCGGCAGGTCCAGGATTCCGCGCGCATCGCCGGCGAGGCGGTGCAGCAGGCAGGGCGCACCAACGATTATGTCGGCGAGCTCGCCAAGGCGGCGGGGCGGATCGGGGACGTGGTCGAGCTCATCAGCCAGATCGCAGGCCAGACCAATCTTCTGGCCCTCAACGCCACCATCGAGGCGGCGCGGGCCGGCGAGGCCGGCCGCGGCTTCGCCGTGGTCGCCTCCGAGGTCAAGGCACTGGCCGAGCAGACCGCCAAGGCCACCGGCGAGATCAGCCAGCAGATTACGGGCATTCAGACCGCGACGGAGGATTCGGTCGGCGCCATCAAGGCGATCGGCGGCACCATCGGCCGCATGTCCGAGATTGCTTCCGCAATCGCCGCGGCGGTCGAGGAGCAGGGCGCGGCGACGCGGGAGATTTCCCGCAACGTGCAGCAGGCGGCGCGCGGCACTCAACAGGTCTCCGCCAGCATTGTCGACGTGCAGCGCGGTGCGAGCCAAACCGGATCGGCCTCCGCCAACGTGCTCGCGTCCGCGAGATCGCTGTCCGGCGAGAGCAGCCGTCTCAAGCTCGAGGTCGGAAAATTCCTGGACGCGATCCGCGCCGCGTAGGTTCACCTCTCCCGCTTGCGGGAGAGGTCGGCGCGAAGCGCCGGGTGAGGGCTTTCTCCTCTCGGGGATTGTCCCACTGCGGAAGCACCCTCTCCCCGACGCTCTCCCGCAAGCGGGAGAGGGGGCGCACCTCCGTCATTGCAGCGATCAAGCCTCATTTCATCGCGCTTTAGAACTCCCCGTGCAGCCGTCCTGAAAACACCGACACCGGTCCGCGGTCGGCGTTGTAGGCGGGGTTGACGATGAGCTGATAGTCGGCAGTGAGAGTGAGATTCTTGTTCAGCGCATAGGCGTAATACGTTTCGAGGATGCGCTCCTTGCGGTAATTGAGCGCGCCGTCGCCGATGAGAATACCGAGACCGCCCGCCGCCAGGAAGTCCCGATAGTCTTGCGAGATGGCATTGATGGCGCCGCCGATGCCGATCACGTCGTCCGGCCGGCCCCATTTCGTGCCCTTGATCGACAGTCCGGCGGACAGGCTGCGGTTGATGTCGGTAAAGGCGATCGTCTCGCTCTTGCCATCGTTCCAGCTCCAGCGGCCGAACAGCCCGACATCGTCCGTGATCGCCTGCTCGAGGTTGAGCACATAGCCATACTTCAGGCGGCCGCGCCGGGTCTGCGCGATGTCGAGATTGAGCGCGGGATTATCCAGCGTCTCGCGGAGGCTGCCCATGTTGGCGCTGTCGAGCCAGCCCATGGTCCTGAGCTTGCCGGGCTGGCCGAACAGCGAGAAGCGCGTCTCGAGCTCGAGCACGTATTGGCCGCGCTCCCCGACTTTTGTGTCGAAATGATTTGAATTGGGCTCGGCGACCATCAGGAAATAGCCGCCGCGCAGCGCCCAGTGCTTCTGGTTGAGCTCGGCAGTGACGCCATAGGTGAGGCCGACCTTGTCGGCGGAATAGTCGAAGGCGCCCGGCGCCCATAGCGACCAGTTCATGAAGTCCTTGCGGGTGTCCTTGGCGTAAGCATTGCCGTCGAACACGTCGACGACCGCGAACTTGCCGGCCTGCAAGGTGAGCCTGGAAACGTCGACCTTCTGGCCGAGCTGCAACTGGCTGCTCGCAAGCTCCTCCTGCTCGCCGCCGAAGCCAAATGTCTGGCGCACGAACAGGCGCGAGGTGTTGTAATGCGGATAGGGGAAGTTCGACTTCTGCGCTTCGCCGTTCGGGAATCCGGCGGCACCGACCGTGTCGTTCAGTCCAAATCCCTGGAGGAGTTCGGGATTGTAATAGACCTCGCCGCCGTCCCAGAGCCGTGCGTTCAGGAACAGGCTGTTGCTCCACGTCGCTTTGGCCTGCGCCGAGGGTGAGAGCGAGTTCGGCCCAGTGTAGAGCGCGGGGAACGACGGATAGCCCTGCGGCAGATAGGTGCTCTGGCCGTGAATCTCCCAGCGATCGGATTCCGTGTCGATCAGGGAGCTCTTCGGCAAGTTCTTGGGGTCATAGCTCGGCATGCCTGGCCAATTGACCTTGCGGTTGAGGCCGAGCCTGACCTGTTGGAAGTCGAGCGACGAGGAAGTGTATTGGGCTCCCGTGGAGAAGGCGACATTGGCGCCGTCGAAGCGGCTGTAGAGATATTCGAGCCGCGCGCTCCAATGCGGCGCGAAGCCGTATTCGATGCCCGCGCCCGCAATCCAGCCGGGCCGCGTGTTCAGGATTTTCGGGACTTCGGCGCCGGAAGCCGGCGTGTCGAAATAGCGCTCGCCCATCCACGCAAAGCCGCCGGTGGCGTAGAGCAGCCACGGGCCGCTGGTGTAGCCGACGCGACCGCGCAGGCTCGTGGTGTAGTCCCATTGCTGGGTGACGGTGTTGGCGGGGGTGGCCAGGAAGGAGACGATCGAGTTCGAGGTGATGTAGTTGGGAAACGAGAAATCGCCTTCGACGCCGACCAGCCAGCCGGAATTGAGCCGGTAATTGTAGCCGGCCTGCACGCCGCCGATCATGCCGCTGAAGACGCCGCTGTCGCCGATTGCGGTGCCGTCGTTCAGCGCAAAGTGCGACGAACCCCGGCTATAGCCGGCATGCGCGCCGATATAGAGGCCCGTCCAATCATAGACCGCGCTCAGCGCCGGCGCCTTCAGCGGCAGATCGGCCGCGGTACCTTTGGCGGGCAAAGCCAACACGCCGGTGGCAATCGCCGCAGCCGTCCGCAAGTACCTGTAACGGTGACTTCTCAACGTCAAAACGCACGCCCCCAAACGCGAATGCATCCACCCGCCGCGACATCCCTGCCGATTCGCGGCGACCCTGTCATCAGGTCTTAGGTGCTCACGCGGTCGACCGAGATGATCTCGATCCGGCGCGATTTCGTCCCAAGCCCCTCGTCTTGCTACGGACCTTATTGCGATTAATTCGCAATAGCAACTGGCGCGCGTCGCCGCAGAGGATGGTTCGCACCCGTGTGTGACGGGACTGCAACAAAGTCGGAGTCCAAAACAGATGACCCCGCCCGGGGGACGCCGGGCGGGGTCGGGGGCACGACACGGGGTGGATGAGGCGCCCGTGTCGGACGCAGGATCCACGTGGGAGATCGGCCTCAGATACTCAGATCAGTAGCAGGTACGAACGCGGCCGACGTACTGGCCGAAGGCGTTGTACTGGGCGACCCAGCCGCAGCGGTGATAGCCGTAGTAGTAGGGATCATTGCTGGCGGCGATCGCGGAGCCGACGACGGCGGCGGTGGCGATGCCGGCGCCCACGCCCCAGACCCAGCCGGGCTGCTTGGCTTCGGCCGGGGAAGTGGTGGACACGATGCTGCCGGTCACGGCGAGGGCAGCCAGAGCTGTGGCGGCAATCTTGGTCTTGATCGACATGTGAAACTCCATCCGGGGTTGAGGCGGTCCGTTGTGGCCCGCGTGCCCAGTTGGACGGAGGCTCCTCGTGTCCGGTTCGAAGCCGGGAAAGGCGGTCGCCGAACCCTGTGCTTTCCTGAACAATTCCAGGGAGATGGGAGCTAGCCGAGGGGCCCCTTGGCGAGCCTGTTCACGTCGAAGTTATCGACCTCGCTCAGCAGTTCGCAAAAGGCTGTCGCGCCCTGATCGAGAAGCTGCTCGCCCTTTCCGCCCCAGCCAAGGTCGCGTTGCCGACGGCGCCGCTGGCGTTGAGATCCTGCGCCTGCCAGGCGAACGGCGCGGGACGCTGCGTCGACAGCCAGCGATACTGCTGCTCGATCGCGATGCTGCTCGCGGGAAAATCCGCGATCGCATTCATGCGCACCTGATCGGGATAGCGCGCCAGCATGATCGAGGTCTCGACCGCGCCGCCGTGAATGCCGTGGCGCACTTCATCGGCTGGGAACAGTTTGTCGGCGCCTGATAGCCGCGACCACGACGTCGTCACCACGAACAGCTTGTGATGCGCGCGAAGATCCTGCGCCACCAGCATCATGGCCGCGCTGTTGCCGCCGTGGCTGGTGATGATGACGAGCTTCTTCACGCCGCGACGAGCGACGTCTTCGCCGATCCCTGTCCATCGCTTCAGCGCGACGTCAATCGGCAGCGTCTGCGTGCCCGGATAGTCGATGTGCTCGGTGGAGATGCCAACTGGTTCAACGGGCAGAAAACTGGCCGGAACGGTTTCGGGCAACAGCTCGCGCACGCGCGCCAGATACGCGTTCGCGATCAGCACGTCGGTTTCGAGCGGCAGATGCGGGCCATGCTGCTCTGTCGCCGCCAGCGGCAGCACCGCAATCCAGCGCGAGACCTCGGCCGGGGCCGCATCGGCCCAGCGGTTCTCGGTCCAGTCGCGCGACGGCATCATTGAGCTTTCCTTGCAGGTTTCTTTGGAGGTTTCTTTGCCTGAATTTGTCACGTAATTTGGGGTATGAGGGGACGCGGGCCCGGCCGGCTCGCGTCCCCGAACTTCATGCGGTTTTATCGCGTTGCGTTCACATCGGCCAGCAACGATCGACGGAGTCCCTTCATGAGCCCTTCTCATCTGCGGCGAGCGTTAACGGCGGGCCTGATGGCCGCTTTGGTCGGAAGCGTGCCAGTGCGGGCCGAGACGCTCGACAAGGTTACCTTCGGCACCAATTGGGTCGCCGAGGCCGAGCATGGCGGCTTCTTCCAGGCGGTCGCCGACGGCACCTACAAGAAATACGGCCTCGACGTCACCATCGTGCCCGGCGGGCCCAATGAAAATAACCGGATGCTGCTGATCGCCGGCAAGATCGATTTCTTCATGGCCGCGAACACGCTGATGTCGTTCGATGCGGTCGCCAACAACGTCCCCGTCGTCACCATCGCCGCGATCTTCCAGAAGGATCCGCAGGTGATGCTGACGCAGCCCGACGCCAAGGTCGCCAAGATCGAGGATCTCAAGCCGCTGACGCTGTTCGTCTCCAAGGAGGGCATGACCAGCTACTTCCAGTGGCTGAAGTCCGAATATGGATTCAGCGAGAAGAACGTCCGTCCCTATAATTTCAATCCGCAGCCTTTCATCGCCAACCCCAAGAGCGCCATGCAGGGCTACGTGACATCGGAGCCCTTCGCGGTCGAGAAGGCGGCCGGCTTCAAGCCCAACGTGCTGCTGCTCGCCGATTACGGCTTCAACACCTATTCGACCCTGATCGAGACCCGCCGCGACGTGGTCGAGAAGAAGCCCGATCTCGTCCAGCGCTTTGTCGATGCCTCCATGATCGGCTGGTACAATTACATCTACCGCGACAATTCCGCCGGCAATGCCATGATCAAGCAGCTCAATCCGGAGATGACCGACGATCTGCTCGCCTATTCCGTCGCCAAGATGAAGGAGCACGGCATCATTGATTCCGGCGACAGCCTGAAGAACGGCATCGGCGCCATGAGCGACGAGCGCTATACCTCCTTCTTCAACAAGATGGTGAAGGCGGGCGTGGTGAAGCCCGATCTCGATTTCCGCAAATCCTATACGCTGCGCTTCGTCAACAAGGGCGTCGGCGTCGAGCTGCGCCCGAACAAGCCGTAACGCATGCTGAGATTTGAGCAAGGTGCGTCGGCGTCGTCCACCTCTCCCGAAGGGAGAGGTCGCATCGCATCGTCAGATGCGATGCGGGTGAGGGGTTACGCTCTCTCCTGGGACCTGAGCCCCCTCACCCGGCGCTGCGCGCCGACCTCTCCCCGTTGGGGAGAGGTGCAGGTTGCAGCTCGATCCCACCGCATCACAGCCTGCGATCGATGGTAGAGCGCTCAACGTCATCCGCCGTCGAGGCCAGCCTGACGGCTCTCGCCGTCAACCTGCGCGGCGTGACGAAGACGTATGACAACGGCGTCATGGCGCTCGGCCCGCTCGACCTCGCGGTGCGCAAGGGCGAGTTCATCTCGCTGCTGGGCCCGTCCGGTTGCGGCAAGTCGACCGCACTGCGGCTGATCGCGGGGCTCAGCACGCCCTCGTCCGGAATCGTGCGGGTGGCGCGCCACGAGGGCGTGCCGCAGCCGGGCCACGGCATCGGTTTCGTGTTCCAGGAGCCGACGCTGATGCCCTGGACCAGCGTGCGCGACAACGTGCGACTACCCTTGAGGCTTGGCCGCGTTCCGAAGGCCGAGGCGTGCGCGCGTGCCGACGCGGCGCTCGCCAGCGTCGGGCTCGCCGATTTTGCCGATGCCTTTCCGCGCGAGCTCTCCGGCGGCATGAAGATGCGGGTGTCGCTGGCGCGCGCGCTCGTCACCGATCCCGATATCCTGCTGATGGACGAGCCGTTCGCGGCGCTCGACGAGATCACGCGCTTCCGCCTCAACAATGATTTGCTCGCGCTGTGGCGCAGCCTCGGCAAGACCATCATCTTCGTCACCCATTCGGTGTTCGAATCTGTCTACCTGTCGCAGCGCGTGGTGGTGATGACGGCGCGGCCCGGCCGCATTCAAGCCGACCTCCGTATCGAGACAATCGAGCCGCGCGCTGAGGAGTTTCGCACCTCAGCGGCCTATTCCGATTATTGCCGAAGAGTGTCGGCCGCGCTGGCTCCATCCTATGCAGGGCAGTCGACGCTATGAACGCGCAAGCTGCCGTCACCGTAAAACCGTCCGGCGCGCAACGTGCGATGCGCTTCGTGCTTCCCGTCATCGTGTTCGCGGCCGGCCTCCTCGCCTGGGAACTGGTGGTTCGCATCAAGGAGATTCCGCCCTACGTGCTGCCGGCGCCCTCCGTCATCTTTCTGACACTGATCAAGGACTGGGCGGTGCTGTCGCAGTCGCTCGCGACCACGCTGCTGACCACGCTCGAAGGGTTTGTCGCCGCGAGCGTCGGCGGCATCGCGCTGGCGCTCTTGTTCAATCAGTCGAAATGGGTCGAATATTCGCTGTTCCCCTATGCCGTCGTCCTCCAGGTGACGCCTGTCATCGCGATTGCGCCGCTGCTTCTGATCTATCTGGAGCAGCAGACCGCAGTGGTGGTCTGCGCCTTCATCGTCGCCTTTTTCCCGGTGCTGTCCAACACCACGCTCGGACTCAACTCGGTCGACCGCAATCTCGCCGGCTTGTTCCAGCTCTATGGCGCCTCGCCGCCACAGGCCCTGCGCTTTCTCAAGCTGCCCGCGGCGCTGCCCTACATTCTCGGCGGCTTGCGCATCGCCGGCGGCCTGTCGCTGATCGGCGCAGTCGTGGCCGAGATCGCGGCCGGAACGGCCGGTGCCGGCTCCGGGCTCGCCTACAGGATCGCCGAGTCAGGCTATCGATTGAACATACCCCGCATGTTCGCGGCGCTGCTTTTGTTGTCGCTGGCCGGGATTGTCATCTATGGGGTGCTGGCGCTAGTTTCGCACCTCGTTTTACGGCGCTGGCATGAGAGCGCGCTTGGAAAGGAAAGCTGATGTCTACCGGTTCGATTTCGTCCGAAAAGATCGACCTTCTGATCTATGGGCCGGTGCGGCCGATCCTCGACAACGGGTTTTCCGACCATTTCGTCGTGCACAAGGCCGAGACGCGCGGTGACCTCGAGAGGCTGACGCCGGCCGTGCGCGACAGGATCCGCGGCGTCGCCGTGACCTATCACACCGTGCGCGCCGACAAGGATTCGCTGTCGCAGCTGCCCAAGATCGAGATGGTGGCGAGCTTCGGCGTCGGTTACGACCACATCGACACCAAATACGCGGCCGAGCACAACATCATCGTCACCAACACGCCCGACGTCTTGACCGAGGAAGTCGCTGACGTCGCGATGGGCCTTCTGATCTCCACCCTGCGCGAGTTCATCAAGGCCGACCGCTATGTCCGCTCCGGACTGTGGCAGACGCAGAATTATCCGCTCAGCGTCGGCTCGCTGCGCGACCGCAAGGTCGGCATCGTCGGCATGGGCCGAATCGGCCAGGCCATCGCGCGCCGGCTCGATGCATCGCTGGTGCCGGTGGTCTACCATTCCCGCAATCCGTCCAAGGACGTCTCCTACAAGCACTATCCTGATTTAATCGAGATGGCGAAGGCTGTGGACACGCTGATGGTGATCGTGCCCGGCGGCGCCAGCACGAACAAGATGATCAATGCCGAGGTGCTGAAGGCGCTCGGCCCGCGCGGCGTGCTCATCAACGTCGCGCGCGGCTCGGTGGTGGACGAGCCGGCGCTGGTGCAGGCGCTGAAATCCGGCACCATTCTCGCCGCCGGCCTTGACGTGTTCGCGGCCGAGCCGAACGTGCCGGACGAGCTCAAGTCCATGCAGAACGTCGTGCTGCTGCCGCATATCGGCTCGGCCTCGGTGGTAACACGCAACGCGATGGACCAGCTCGTGGTCGACAATCTCAAGTCCTGGTTCGCCGGCAAGGCGCCGCTGACGCCGGTTGCGGAAACGCCGTTTAGGGGGCGCTGATGAGAGCTCTTCGGGGCGTTGCATTCGCCGTCGCGGCCTACTTGGCCGCGATCGGCATCGCGCATGCGCAGGATGCGACGACCCTGAAGAAGCAGATGCCCGGGCAGTGGGAGCTGTCGACCACCGAGCGCAGCAAGACCTGCGTCGTCACGCTCAAGGGCGACGCCGCGGGCCAGGGTTTTAAGCTGGAGCTGGAGCCGGCCTGCAAGACCGCGCTGCCTTTCACCAAGGACATCGTCGCCTGGAACGTTCGAGGTCTCGACATCGTCCGCTTGCAGGATGCGACCGGTGAGGCCGTGATCGACTTCACCGAGGTCGAGGCCGGCATCTTCGAGGGCCTGCGCCAGGGCGAAGGCGTCTACATCCTGCAGGATCTCGCCGCCGCGCGCTCGATGGCCAAGTCGATGGACCAGATGATCGGCGACTGGTCGATGGTGCGCGGCAACGGCCAGCCGGTCTGCGGGCTGACGCTGACCAACACCGAGGCGGGCCCGGACAATTTCCAGGTCTTCCTCAAGCCGAGATGCGACGCGGCGATCGCGCAGTTCAACCCGACGCAATGGCGGCTCGAGCGCGGCCAGATCATCCTGATGTCGAAGGCCGGCGAGGCCTGGCAGTTCGAGGCCGACGACAATGCGCAGTGGCGGCGCGTTCCCGACACCGCCGATCCCCTGATCATGCTGCGTCAATAGGCGACGACATCGTTCAGCACTGCCGCGGCGGCCGCGCGATAGCTTCTCACGGGAACCGGACCGGCAGGGAATCGGTTAGCGGAACAGGTGATTCCGTTGGGAGATCCGCATGGCCAAGCATGTCCTCGCGATCGGCATCGAGCCCGGCAATGCGGATTATAGCGCATTCCCGCAGCTCACGCCCGAGCATGTCCGCAGCTACATCGAGGCCCAGCTCCTGCGTTTGCGCGGCCTCGGCTTCGAGGTCACGAGCTGCCTGATCGATCTCGATGCGACCGCCGAGGCCGCCGTGACGGCGGCGCTGCGCGACGAGCGCTTCGACTGCATCGTGATCGGCGCCGGGCTCCGCGAGCCCAAGGAGCGCCTGCTGCTGTTCGAGAGGGTGCTCAACCTCGTCCATCGCCTGGCGCCGGAAGCCGCGATCTGCTTCAACACCACGCCGGCCGACACAGTCGAAGCCGTGCAGCGCTGGGTCGAACCGTAACCCCGCTCTGTAGGCAAGCCCGCAGCCGGCTCGGCGATCCGCCACCACTAACGGCCGCGACACCCCGCCTCCGGCGGCTGGGCGCCGCCACGTCTTTTCTGTGGTCTGATCGGCGTGTTGCATGATACGGTTGCCGCAATCCAACGTAGAGCGTGCATTCTGTTCAGGTCCTTTCGATGTTCAGAGCCATCGTCATCATCGTCCTCGCCTTTGCCCTGTCCGGCTGCGATGCCTTTGGCGCGCTGAAAAACGGAATGCAGTACGCACGGGCCGTAGAGGGCGATCTCGAGCAGTCAACCGGCGTAAGGCCGAAGGTCGGTTTCAACTGGCACAATGGCCGCCTCGCATCGGTGACGGTCATGTTTCCGGGCCTTTATCAAACCAAGCCGTTGGGCGACCTTGCCGGCCTCGTGCACGAGACGGTGACCAGAGAATTCAAGCAGACGCCGGATGCGATCATGCTTTCCTTTGCTCTGGCCAGGGGCCCCTCGGTCTGAGGGCGCTGCAAGCGTGCTGTCGCGACATGCCCGCCCTTTGGCGCAACAGGCCCGAGCGGGGCGTATGTGTATCCGGTCTCGCATGTGCCGGTGGCTGACCGCTGCGATCGTCGGCGGCTCTCTCCTCGCCGCCGGCCCTGCATCTGCGCAACGAATCCCCACCGACGAGCCTGCGTTCACTGCTTTCGTGGCGGCACGGATAAAGGCCGTGGTTCGTAACACACAAGTCGTGATCAAGGGCCCTCTGACGCTTTCGATCGGTCCCTTGCAAGCCAACCTCGATCGCATCTACGCCTTCTGCAAGACCAACACGAGCGGCTGCGCCAAGGAGATCGAGACCTATGTCGGCGGGGTCGTCGCAACGACCGGCAACGTAACGGACGCTCCGACAAAAGCAGCTCTCCGAATTGTGGTGCGCTCGACCGACTATATGCGGCAGGCGCTTCGCGAGCTCGAGTCTGCCGGTACCATCCCGACGCGTCCGCTCGCGGAGGGGCTGGTGATCGTCCCGGTGCTCGACTCGCCGCGCACGGTCAGGATCTTCAATGACAAGGATCGTGCTGCGCTCGGCTTGACGTCGGACCAGGTCTTCGACATCGCCATCGCCAATGTCCGCAGCAGCTTGAAGCCGCTCATGTCCGCTGCAAAGCCGGCCGTGCCGGGACAGTTCGGCACGTTGAAGGGCGATTACTACGCGACAAGCCGGCTTGCGCTGATCGACAGCTGGGCGCCGCTCGCGCAAGCCCAGGGTGGCGTTCTGATCTTGGCGGTTCCGACGCCCGATCTCGTGCTCTATTCGGGCGAGGACAGCAGCGCCGCGCTCGACGCGCTGCGTACGCTCGCCGAGAACGTCGTGGCCCGTGCGCCGAAGCCGCTTTCGGGAGCGCTGCTCCGCTGGACGCCGAAAGGATGGCAGTCCGTTCGATGACATTGCCGGTCATAATGGAGGTGCACTCCCTCTCCCGCTTGCGGGAGAGGGTTGGGGAGAGGGTGCTTCCGCAATGGGACAATCCCCAAGCGGAGACAGGCTAAAGCCATTCCGCTCTAGATCAACCGCATCCCGCGCAGGCTGGCGTGGCCGCTTCTGCCGACGATGATGTGGTCGTGCACGGAAATCCCCAGCGGCTTTGCGATGTCGATGATCGCCTTGGTCATCTGGATGTCGGCCTGCGAGGGCGAGGGATCGCCGGATGGGTGGTTGTGCACCAGGATCAGCGCGGTCGCGGAGAGCTCGAGCGCGCGCTTGATCACTTCGCGGGGATAGACCGGGGTATGGTCGACGGTGCCGGTCTGCTGCACCTCGTCGGCGATGAGCTGGTTGCGCTTGTCGAGGAAGAGCAGGCGGAATTGCTCCTTCTCGGCGAAGGCCATGCTGGTGCGGCAATAATCGATCACCTCGTTCCAGGACGACAGCGCGTTGCGGCTGTTGACCTCGCCCTTGGCGACGCGGTGCGCCGCCGCTGCGATCAGCTTGAGCTGGTGGATCGCGGCCTCGCCGACGCCGTCCACCTCGCGCAGGCGCGCCACCGGGGCATGCACGACCTCGGCGAACGAACCAAAGGTCTTGATCAGCGTCTTCGCCAGCGGTTTTGTGTCCCGCCGCGGCAGCGCGGCAAACAGCGCCATCTCCAGCAGCTCGTAGTCGCTGAGCGCATCCGCGCCCGCGCTGTAGAAGCGCTCGCGCAGCCGCTCGCGGTGGCCGTGATAATGCGGCGTGTCCTCAGGCTTGCTCTTGTCGTGGTCTGGCTTGGCGGGCATCGGCCGCCAGCATTGCCGGGGCCCAGCGTTTTTGCAACCGTCAATTGCGGCACGGCGCGCTGGTTGGTCCCTTGGCGTTTGGCGCGGGCCAGGGCACGGTGACCGCCACCACACCGACGAGAATGAGCGCCATTCCGGCAAGACTGGACCAGGTAAAGCGCTCGCCGAGCCATGCGGTGCCGAGCGCCACCGCGAAGCCCGCGCGCAGATAGCTGCCGCTGGTCGTGCCGAGTGGGCCGAGCGTGTGGATCAGCCGGAAATAGATCACCATCGCAAAGGCCGTGCAGATCACCGCAAGCGCGGTCACCGCCGCGATCGCCTCCGCCGATGGCGGCACCAACGTCCATGGCTGCTCGAGGACAGCGGCGGCCGGGACCATCAGAAGCGCGGCGCAGCTCATCGCTCCGGCCGCGGTGACGATCGCAGGCAGGGCCAAGAAGCGCTGGCCCCAGATCGGCGCGAGCGCGTAGCAAAGGCTCGCGCCGAGCACGGCGATCTGGGCCAGCGGAGCGGCCGTGCCGATCCCCGGCAGCGCATCGATGCCCATCGTTACGGCAACACCCGCGAGGCCGAGAGCGACGCCGATGAGCTTGCGGCCGCTGATGGTCTGTCGCCCGCGCCCCGTCATCATCGCGATTGCAAGCACGAACATCGGCGGCGTCGCGTTGAGCACGCCGGCAAGACCGCTCGAAATATGCATCTCGCCCCAACCGATCAGAGTGAACGGCAGCGCGCTTTGCAGCAGCCCCTGCACGAGGAAGGCCGCCCACGCCGATCCCCAGCGGGGAAGGTCATGTCCCTGCGCGAGCGCGATCAGGACCAGAAGAATAGCCGCGATCGTCACCCGCGCGGCAACCATCGTGAAGGGCGGAATGGTCGGGATCGCAACCTTGATCAGCGTGAACGAGCTGCCCCAGATCAGGGACAGAAGCAGCAGGAGGCCGATCTCGAATGCGACGGCCGTTCGTCCTGACATCTTTGTTGCGCCTGTGTGCTCATGCGGTTCGCTCCTGAGGGCGATCGACACCATGAGCCGAAGCGGCCGGGCAGGCTGGCTGAATTCGGACCTCATCGCCCGATCGAGTCCGATTCCAGCTATCCGTCAGGCCGCATCGAAATTATTGTCAGGCCATGGCGACAGGCTCGGCACACCAGCAGGCGCTGCCACCGCATCTCGATTGGGAGACGTGCAATCGGGCGCGCCTCGCGCGTGCCCGCGCTTTCGATGGTTTGTTCTTCTCCGGCGTTCGTTCGACGCGCATCTATTGCCGGCCGGTCTGTCCCGTTCGCCCTGCTCACTCCGAGAACGTCACCTTCTATGCGACGGCGGCCGCCGCCGAGCGGGCCGGCTTCCGCCCCTGCCTGCGGTGCCGGCCGGAGGCCGCGCCGGGATCTCCAGCCTGGATGGGAACGGCCACCACGGTCGCCCGCGGGATGCGTCTGATCAACGAGGGATTCCTGGATCGCGGATCGGCGGCGGAGCTTGCCGAAGCCTTGGGGGTCGGGCCGCGCCATCTGCTCCGCCTGTTCATGCGCCATGCCGGCGCGAGCCCGAGCGAGATCGCGGCAACCCGGCGCGTGCAGGAAGCCAAGCGCCTGATCGACCAGACCACCATGAATTTTGCGGAGATCGCCTTCGCGGCGGGCTTTGGCAGCGTCCGCCGATTCAACGACGCATTCGCGGCGACCTACAAACGGCCGCCGTCGTCGTTCCGCCGACGGCGATAGAACCGAGCCCACTATCCTCGTGGCGCTCTGGAGAAGGTAGCTCAGCGCTTCCTTTTGTCTCCTCATTCGTCTCAGCATCGCAGTGCCCCACCGAGTGGCATCCGAGTGCTTCCTGTCGCACCACTCTGGCAGCACATGAGCGCGCCTCGAATCCAGGGTGTCTTAATAATGGTTGTGTAAACATGAAATAACACGTAAAAATAAGGCGCGGCTCGGGGGAGATCATGTCAGAGCTTTATTGCCTCGTCGCTTTTTTCAGCATGTGTTTCGCGTTGATTGGATGCGTCTATCTCGGACGTACCGCGGTGTTCGTATTTACCGTGGGATGCATCTTGGTCTCGAACGTCACGGTGACCAAGCAAGTTGAATTTTTGGGCCTCACGACATCGCTCGGCGTTTTTATTTTCTCAGTGACCTACTTGGCCAACGACATTTTAACGGAGTATTGGGGTCGACGTGAGGCGCTGAAATTGGTGGCAGCGAATTTGGCCGCGCAGGTCGCGTTCATGGCCTACACGACCGTCTCGATCTGGACACCCGCAGCCAGGACTGACGATGCGTCTTCTGCAATCGTAACGCTCTTCACCGTAACACCCAGGATAACCGCTGCCGCAATCATCGCAGCAATTGGTGGTTTGGTTTGTGTTTCGATTTTTTCCTACCTCAAGGCAAAATATAGGAAAGGCTGGCTTGCGCTTGCAGTGCGAAATGGCGTGAGCACCATTTTAGGTAATTGGGTGAACACCGTCGTCTTTTTCCTGATCGCGTTTTATGGGGTCATGCCGGACGCTGTGCTGTTCCAAATCGTGCTGTCAGCGATCATCGCTAAATTCACTGTCGGGATATTGGATACGCCGTTCATGTTCCTCGCTCGGTGGGCGAAGGGGCTGAACCCGGCAAACAAGACTTTCGAATCCGATTGGATGTCCCGATAGAAGACGAAAGCGCCGAACGCTGTTCGTCTGAGGTATTGAAATCGATGGTGCATTCTTGGAGGACAGTAATGCCGAAAGATTTTTTTGCAGTCTTTTCGGGTGGGGGCATCAAGGGAGCTGCGCTTCTCGGTGCCGTCGAGGAGGCGAAATCGCACGGACTCAATTTCGTCGGCTGGGGCGGGACGTCGGCTGGGTCCATTGTGGCAGCGCTCCTCGCTTGTGGTTACTCGACGACTGAGCTCAGGGAGCATCTTTACGACGCGCCCTATTCGCGGTTCTTCCAGATCAGTGCATGGAGAACGTTCTTCTTTCGCTACTATCGCGGAATGGCCGACCCGTCGGCCCTGCTGAATTGGCTCCGCGATCTGATTGGCCGGAAGTTTCCCGATTTGGACAGGGTAAGATTTAAGGACTTGAAGGGCGGTCCACTGAAGATTGTGGCCGCCAATATCACTACTCAGGAAATCTTTGTTTACAGCAAGCGCACTACGCCGACTATCGAAATAGCGGAGGCGGTGCTGGCTTCCTGCTCCTTCCCGATGATGTTTCCTCCGGTTTCGCATGGCGGAGGAGAGGAAGTAGTCGATGGGGGAGTTCTAAGCAATTTTCCGATGTGGCTATTCGATGATGAACATGATGAGCAGAACGAATTCATCCCCGTTCTTGGATTTGCCCTTATCTCAAAGCCGACAAGCAGTAAGAACAGCTCGGTGCTGGCTCATGTCTTCTCCGTATTCGACTCAATTCTCGTCGCGCAGGATCGTGTTCAGGAAAAGTATATGGATATCGCCCGGCTTTCTAATGTCGTTCGAATTAATGTAGGGGACACGCCTACCTTCAGCCGCGACAGCAGTCGAGACCAACAAGATCACCTTATCCTGGCAGGAAAAGAAGCAACCACCAGATTCTTTGCCACAGCAACGGTGAAATTCGGCGAAGCTGAGGAAGTGCCGTTTGTGGAAAGGTCGATCGATTCCGTCAAAAGAATGGTCGAACAAGGTCAGCCTGAAGAGGCGATTTCTACGATCGCTCGGGGCCATATCGTTCGCGGTGGCGTAGCCCGCGACACGGGCCTTCTGGAGGACCGGGTCTTGGTCAAGTACTGATATCGACCTCATGGCTGCCGCTACTGATCACGACGAGCTGGAGGTCCTTTCTCGTATACTTGCAGAGAAAATGCGGCTTCTCGGCGATTTCGATAGAATTGTCGGAATCAAGAAGGGAAATATCCTTTTGTCACACGCTGTCGCAAGGATTCTCGGGAAACCTATCTCCCTTTTTAAGACCGACATGAGTTACAAGATGGGGCCGCCGTTCGATGGCTCCCTCGTGAAGAATGAGAGTGTCATTGTTGTCGATGACATAGCGTCTGATGCGAGCATTTTGTTGAATGCTCTGAGACATCTTCATTTCCGTCATGCCACCGTGCGCGGGGTAGTTACCCTAATCAATCGCGTCGAAGGAGATGCGCGCGACCGGATCATGAAGGAGAGGGGTGTACCTCTCTTCTCAGTTTGTTCAGTCGACGATGAGTCGATCAGGCGGCTCATCGTCGAGAACTTGCCATTTAGCTCATTTGGCAACGGCGCTGTGCGCCTCGCCGCAAAATCGATGAATCGCTAAGGTTTGCGGCTACTCGACGCTCTCGAAGGCGAAAAGTTCACCCGATCTGCTTCTCGCCGTGCCGCTCCGACAGCGTGAAGATCTCCACGCCCGTCGCCGTCACGCCGACCGAATGCTCGAACTGCGCCGATAGCGAGCGGTCGCGGGTCACTGCGGTCCAGCCGTCGGAGAGGATTTTGACGTGCGGCTTGCCGAGATTGATCATCGGCTCGATGGTGAAGAACATGCCGGGCTTGAGCTGCACGCCCTCGCCGGGACGGCCGATATGGATGATGTTCGGCTCGTCGTGGAACATGCGCCCGAGGCCGTGGCCGCAGAAATCGCGCACCACGCTCATGCCCTGCGGCTCGACGAAACTCTGGATGGCGTAGCCGATGTCGCCGGTGGTGGCGCCGGGCTTCACCGCGGCGATGCCGCGCATCATCGCTTCATAGGTGACTTCGATCAGCCGCTCGGCCTTCCGCGCGATCGGGCCGACCGCATACATCCGGCTGGAATCGCCGTACCAGCCGTCGACGATGAAGGTGACGTCGATGTTGACGATGTCGCCTTCCTTCAGCGGGCGGTCGCCGGGCATGCCGTGGCAGACCACGTGGTTGAGCGAGGTGCAGGTCGAGTAACGGTAGCCGCGATACATCAGCGTCGCCGGATAGGCGTTGTTGCTGAAGGCGAAGTCGCGGACGAATTCGTCGATGCGCGAAGTCGGCACGCCGGGCCCGACGATGTCGGTGAGCTCGTCGAGGCACTTGGCCACCAATGCGCCCGCCTTGCGCATGCCGGCAAAGGCGCTCGGCCCATGCAGCTTGATCTGTCCGGTCTTGCGCAGGGAGGTATCAGTGGCTTCGACGTAGCTCATGCGGGAACTGTCTTCCGGGCTCGGGGCCTGATTTCGATGTTCGGCGGAAAGGCTTGATTTCAGGCCCTAATTTAATGATTGCGGGCCTTCATGCAAGCCAAGCGTGACCTTTGCACCCAAAAGCGGGCCTAATTCGGGACTTCTACGGTGGTTTCCACCGGTAGCGCGCCACCTCGAATGCGGATTTCGCGGACGGGGTAGCGAACCCGGATGCCCTCGCGCTTGAAGGCGTCCCACAGTGCCAGCATCACGTCGCTCTTGACGGTGTCCATGCCGTCGGGATCGGCGAGCCACAGGGTCAGCGAGAACTTCATGCCGGCCTCGGCAAACTCGGTCAAAATGCAATTCGGCGGCTTGCCCTTCTGCGCGCGCGGATGGGCGGTGGCGGTCTCGGCGGCGAGCTTGCAGACCAGGCGCGGGTCGGCGTCGTAATTGGTGCCGAAGGCGATCTTCACCAGCGTGTTCTTGTCGGTATAGGTCCAGTTGACGACCTTCTGCGTCACCAGATCCTCGTTCGGCACCAGGAATTCGCGGCCGTCGCCAGCGGCGACGGAAATATAGCGCGTCTTCATCGCGCTGATGCGCCCGGTGTTGTCGCCGATGGTGACGAGGTCGCCGGGCTTCACCGACTTGTCGGCGAGCAGGATGATCCCCGAGATGAAATTGGCGACGATCTTCTGCAGGCCGATACCGATGCCGACGCCGACCGCGCCGGAGAATACCGCGAGCGCCGACAGATCGATCCCGACCGCGCCGAGCGCGATCACGATCGCGACCGCAAGCAGCCCGATGCGGATGATTTTCACCAGCAGCACCTGCACCGAGGGCGTCAGATCGGTGGTCGCATTGATCCGGCTCTCGGCGAAATTGCTCGCGATGTTGGTGAGCCAGAGCGCGATCAGCAGCAGCGCGCCGGCCTTGAGCGCCAACAGCGGGGTCAGCCGCAGGCCGCCGAGCACAATGGCGAAGGAATTGAGCAGCTCGACCGTCGCATCGAGCTGGCCGAGGATGGAGAGCGCGGCGACGAACCACGCCGTGATCGACACCAGCTTGACGATGAAGGCGTTGCGCAGCACCGAGGTGAGCAGCCGGATCACGAGCCACGCCAGCCCGAGCTTGGCCGCGACCATCAACAGATAGCTGCGGCTCGGCCAGGTCGCATGGTACATCACCACGCGTGAAATGATCACGAGCAGGGTGAACACCGCCGTCGAGGCGCTTGCGACCATCACCCGGACGAAGTGCCGGAGCGGCAGCGGCCAGCGCATCGCCAGCGACGTCATGTCGACGCGGATGCGAATGGCCGCCTCCGCGGCATAGGCGATGCCGGCCGCGGTCAGGATGAGACCGAATTGCAGGTAGAACCAGGGTGAGGAGATTTCCGCCCCGACGCTGCGCGCGGTGGTCTGCACGAACTCCATGAAATCCTTGAGGTCCATGTCCATCGGGTCGGTCTCGTCGGGAAGCGGGCGAGGAATTGATTCGAGGGAGCCGCAGAATCCCACAAAGGGCACCGCCGGACCATCGATACACCGCGAAGTGATGCGCGTTAAGGCCGCAAAATGCGGCCAGATTGCCGCGAGCGGGAGAAAATGGGTTGGCGCGCGAGTCCGCCGACGATAAGGATGCAATTCCAGCGATTTTTACCCGGAAGGTGGATGGCCTCCCTCGACTCCGTCAGTCTCGCCATATTGCTCGGCGCTGTCCTCGTCATGGCCGGCATCCTCTCGAGCCTGCTTGCGCTGCGCTTCGGCGCGCCGCTACTGCTGGTCTTCCTTGCGATCGGCATGCTCGCGGGCGATTCCGGCCCCGGGCAGCTCCAGTTCGACGACGTCCGCACCACCTATCTGGTCGGCTCGGTCGCGCTCGCCTTGATCCTGTTCGACGGCGGCTTGCGGACGCGCTTTGCCAGCATCCGCACCGTGCTCGCGCCTTCCGTGGTGCTCGCGACCATCGGCGTGCTGCTGACGGCGCTGATCACGGCGCCATTCGCGAAATACGCGCTCGATCTCAACTGGACGGAGTCGCTGCTGGTTGGCGCCGTGGTCGCCTCGACCGACGCCGCCGCGGTGTTCCTGCTGGTGCACACCCAGGGCCTGCGCCTGCGCCCGCGCGTCGGCGCGACGCTGGAGGCGGAATCCGGCACCAACGATCCGTTTGCGATCTTCCTCACGCTCATGCTGGTCGAGTACATCTCGCTGGGCTCGAGCTCGCCCGGCCATGTGCTGATCGAATTCGTTCAGGAGGCGGTGCTGGGCGCCGTGGTCGGCGTCATCGGCGGACGCCTGGTCGTGATCGCGCTCAATCAGGTGGCGCTGCCGCAGGGCCTGCATGCGCCGTTCGTGACGACAGGCGCGCTCGTTATCTTCGGCGGCTCGCAGATCATGCACGCATCAGGCTTCCTCGCGGTCTATCTCGCCGGCATCATCATCGGCAACCGGCCGACGCGGGCGCATAATTCGGTGGTGGCCTTCCTGGACGCCGCAACCTGGCTGGCGCAGATCGTGATGTTCGTGCTGCTCGGCCTCCTGGTCTCGCCGAGCCGGCTCGGTGCCAGCGTGCTGCCGGCAGTCGCCGTCGCTCTCATGCTGATGCTGGTCGCGCGGCCGCTCGCGGTGCTCGCGTGCCTTGCGCCGTTCCGCTTCAACTGGCGCGAGAAGGTCTTCATCGCCTGGACCGGCTTACGCGGTGCCGTCGCGATCTTCCTGGCGTCGATTCCGATGCTGGTCGGCCTGTCCAAGGCCTATCTCTATTTTGACGTGGCTTTCGTCGTCGTCATCATCTCGCTGCTGCTGCAAGGCTGGACGCTGGCGTCTGCCGCGCGCAAGCTGCACGTGGCGCTGCCGCGCGCCGAGCGCGGTCCGCGCCGCGTCGAGTTGGATCTGCCCGGCCAGCTCGAGCAGCAACTGGTCGGCTATCCGGTGCGGCCGAAGAGCCTGTATTTCCGCCGTGGCCTGATCCCGTCCTGGTCCAAGCCGACGCTGGTGATCCGCAACGAGAACATCTTGACGCCGACGGAGGCCGATCCGGTCGCGCCGGGCGACTACATCTACCTGCTGGCGCCGCCGGAAAAGGCCGAGGCGCTCGACCGCTTCTTCGTCGACATGCAGCCGAGCTCGGCGCCCGATCCGCATCTGCTCGGCGACTTCGTGGTCTCCGGCGAGCACACGCTTGCCGAGCTCGCCGAGATCTACGGCGTGAAGCTCGGCGCGGACGACGGCAAGCTGACGCTGGCCGATTATTTCGATGTTCATCTCGATCGCGCGCCGAAGGAGGGCGCCGAGCTCGCGTTGGATACGATCGTGCTGGTCGCGCGCTCGATCTCCGGCGGCCGCGTCAACGTCGTCGGCCTGCGCCTGCCGGAAGAGGACGAGACCCCCGCGCCGCTGACCCGCACGCAAGCGCTGCGGCGCAAGCTCGCCGATGTGTGGGCGTCGGTGGCGGGGGTTTAACTTGGGGTGTCGTCCTGGCGAAAGCCAGGACCCATTACCCCAGGAACAAGTTGTTGCCGAGAGTGGCAACCACGAGTCCTCGCCAAACCGCAGTTGGTGGTTATGGGTCCTGGCTTTCGCCAGGACGACCACGAAGAGGAACCGCCACCAAATCGCCGCAACCGCCGAAGATTTGCGCGGTTTCGTGACCTTGAAACCCGGAACACTCCGCCATGCCGCTCGTTCTAAGGCGCGTAACCGCTTGGACTGACAGGAGTATGCAATGCGAAAGTTCATCCTTCCGATTCTCACAGCCCTTGCGCTTGGCGCTGCCGCACCGGCGATGGCTTATGACACCGGCGATCAGATCTCGATGCAGGCCGCACTCGATGTCGCGACAGATCTCGGCGTCGTGACGGTCTCGCACACCAACTTCCTTGGCGACGAATGGGAGGTTGACGGACGGGATCGTGTCGGCCGCTGGATGGAAGTCTATGTCGATGCGAGGACCGGTGAGGTGCGCAACGTCGAGCGCGGCTGGTAGCTCTGAATGATGCAGCCGCGTAGCCCGGATGGAGCGAAGCGAAATCCGGGTGCGCTCTCGCCCGCGGCACCGCCCCGGATTACGCTTGCCGCTCCATCCGGGCTACGTCTTCACGTCAGCACCTTCACCCCGCCAAAACTCGTCACGCGGCCCTGCTTCAGCATCACGATCTGTGTGGCGAGCTGGCGCAGCTCGGCGGCGTCGTGGCTGACATAGACCATCGGCACGTTGGCCTCGTCCCGCAGCCGCACCAGATAGGGCAGGATCTCGAGCTTGCGGCTCTCGTCGAGCGCGCCGAGCGGCTCGTCGAGCAGCAGGAGGCGCGGCTTCGATAGCAGCGCGCGGCCGAGCGCGACGCGTTGGCGCTCGCCGCCGGAGAGCTTTCCGGGGCGGCGGCCGAGCAGGGCGCCGATGTCGAGGAGATCGATGATGCGCTTATGCTGGGCCGGATCGGCGGCCAGGCCGTTCATCCGCCGTCCATAGTCGAGATTTTGCGCCACGTTGAGATGCGGAAACAGCCGCGCGTCCTGGAACACATAGCCGATGCGGCGGCGCCAGGCCGGCACATGGATGCCGGCCGCGGTGTCGTCGACGGTCTCGCCGTCGATCACGATGCTGCCGCGGTCGGGCCGCAACAGGCCCGCGATCATGTTGACCAGCGAGGTCTTGCCGGCGCCCGAGGCGCCGAACAGGCCGATGACGCGGCCCTCGCTGGTGAAGGACGCGTGCAGCGAAAACTCACCCAGCTGTTTCTCGACATCGACGCGCAGCATGGTCAATTCCCGTGCAGCCGCGCCGTGGCGCGGCGGGCGAACCATTCTGCCGCAATCAGTGCCCCGAGCGCGAGCACGATCGAGACGATGACGAGCCGCCCTGCGGCAGCGTCGCCGTCGGGCGTCTGGATCAGCGAATAGATCGCGGACGAGATCGTCTGGGTCTCGCCGGGAATGTTGGACACGAAAGTGATGGTGGCGCCGAACTCGCCGATCGCCTTGGCAAAGCCCAGCACCATGCCGGCGAGCACGCCGGGCAGCGCGAGCGGCAGCGTCACCGTGAAGAACACTTTCCACGGTGCCGCGCCAAGCGTCTCGGCGGCCTGCTCGAGCCGGCGGTCGATCGCCTCGATCGACAGCCGCATCGGCCGCACCAGAAGCGGGAACGCCATCACGCCGCAGGCGAGCGCAGCACCGGTCCAGCGGAAAGAGAACACGATGCCGAGATGGTCGGCGAGGAAACTACCGACGGGGCCGCGGCGGCCGAAGCTGAGCAGCAGCAGATAGCCGGTGACCACAGGCGGCAGCACCAACGGCAGATGCACGGTAGCGTCGAGCAGCGACTTGCCCCAGAAATCGCGCCGCGCGAGCAGCCATGCCAGCGCGATGCCGAACGGCGTCGCCACCAGCGTTGCGACAATGGCGACCCTGAGCGAAAGCAGGATCGCCGTCCATTCGGCGGGTGAAATCTCAGACATCAAGCCAGAGATATCACGTGGTGGGGCTGATCAGGAACTTGAAGCCGTATTTTTCCAGAATGGTCTTGGCGGCCGTCGAGCGCAGGAAGGCGAGATAGTCGCTGCTCTCGCCCTTCGCGGTCGTGGTCGCGGCGACGGGATAGATGATCGGGGGGTGCGAATCCGCCGGGAAGGTGCCGACGATCTTCACGCCCGGCTCGACCTTGGCGTCGGTCGCATAGACGATGCCGAGCACGGCCTCGCCGCGCGCCACCAGCGTCAGCGCGCCGCGCACGCTCTCGGCCATGGCGAATTTCGGCTCGGCGGCCTGCCAGGCGCCCAGCTTCTCGAGCGCAGCCTTGGCGTATTTGCCGACCGGCACGGATTTCACGTCGCCGGTCGCGATCCTGCCGTCACCGGCGAGCTTGGCGAGATCGAAGCCTTGCGTGATCGCGACGTTGTCGACCTTGGAGTCCTTCGGCGCGATCAGCACGATGCTGTTGCCGAGCAGGTTGACGCGGGTGGATTCGTTGATGGTCTTCCTGGCGATCGCGTAGTCCATCCAGTCGGTATCGGCCGAGACGAACACGTCGGCCGGCGCGCCCTGCTCGATCTGCCTGGCCAGCGCCGAGCTTGCGGCATAGCTGACGGAGAACTTGACGCCGGTCTTGGCAGTGTAGGCCGCGTCGACCTCATCGAGCGCGTTCTTCATCGAAGCGGCCGCGAACACGGTGATGGTCTTGTCCTCGGCGGCGGCGGGCGACAGGCTTGCGCCCGCGAGGATGACGAAGGCGGTGACAAGTGCGGCAATACGAAACATGGATAGCGCTCCGTGCGAGTTCGCGCGCGGTGACGCGCGCAAATCTGGCGTTGGGTGGGTCTGATGCGACGGGCGGACGCGCTGTTCCACGGGCCTTGCGACGGCTTACGGCCGGCAGGGATATCGCTGCTCGCGAAGATAGCAGCCCTCGGCCTCAGGTCAAACCTCGTTCGTCGTCCTGGACCAGCGGAGCGCCGATCCAGGACCCATTGCCCAGGGAGTAGTTTTGCGAAGACTGGAGTTATCAGCTCGTGTCACGTCTCCACCCTGGGGTAATGGGTCCTGGCTTTCGCCAGGACGACGGCTGAGAGGCTACGGCTTCGCATCCGCTGCATGCAGCACGGCTTTGCATGCCGCCGGCATGTCGGCCAGCGTCATTGGCGGCTTCGGTTTCGGCGGCTCCGGCGGCGGCTTGGGGTGCAGCACTGCATCCGAAAACCAATAGGCGAGATCGGAGGCCTTGCAGCCTTCGTCCTCGGATTGCGACGGCTGGCCCTCGCATTCTCCGGCGCCCGCCGGGCAGTGCATGCGGATGTGGAAGTGATAGTCGTGGCCCCACCAGGGGCGGATCTTCGATAGCCAGGCGCGGTCGCCCTTGGCCTCGCGGCACAGCGCCTTCTTGATCGCGGCATTGACGAAGATGCGTTGCACCCCCGGCTCCCGCGCCGCATCGCGCAGCACCAGCACATGGCCCGGCGTGAACACCTTCGGATCGACGTCGAGCCGGTCGGGGCGAACCATCATCACCGCCGACATCTCCTCGCGCTCCTCGCGCGAGAGCCGGCGGTCCGGCATCGGCGTCAGCCAGATGTCGGCATCGAGACCGATCTGATGGCTGGCATGGCCCGACAGCGCCGGTCCGCCGCGGGGTTGCGCGATGTCGCCGACCAGGATGCCGGGCCAGCCGGCGTCCTTGTGCGCTTTGGCCGCGAGCCGCTTGATCAGGGCGATCATGTCGGGGTGGCCGTAATTGCGGTTGCGCGACAGCCGCATCACCTGCCAATTGTCGCCGTTGAGCGGCATCTGCATGGCACCACCGATGCAGCCCTTGGTGTAGGAGCCGATGACATGGGCCGATCCCTTCGACGGCAGCAGCTTGCGCGCGAACAGCTCCTTGGCGGCGAGGGAGGGGTCGTTCGGATTGGCGAGCGGCGGCAGCGGTTTTGGGGTGACGCTGCCCTTGTCCTGGGCCAGCGCGCTACCGGCGGCCAGGAATGTCACAAAAAGCAGGAGAGGAGCGAGGCGGCGGGGACTCATGCCGAATCCTTATAACCCAACGCCGCGTCAGGGTTAAGGATTGAGGGCCATGCGGCGATCACACGGCCAGCCAAGATCCGTCGCGTCATCCCAAAGTCGCACGCGCGATGGTCGATCCTTAATCGCGCGATAACCCTGTTCTGCATTGACCAAAATTCGTGCGCGACGTGAGGAATAACCGCGGGTCGCATGCAATCGCGCGCGATTTCGGAAATGATTCAAGCGCGCGCGCAATTTTGCGCCAGATCGTTCCTTCACCGCGGCGCCGGGATGAGGTTGGCGGCGCCCGTCGACGCAGTCGCGCCTCGCAAACAGGCAGCAAGCGGCCACTCGCGCGGGCCGCAGCCGGTCAAGATTACTTTTTTTTCAGACACTTGCCCCAAAACTTGCGGTCACTGGGCGTGACTGGGACGAGTGAAGTTGAGTTTGGGGTCTCGAAAGACAGCAAAGCGAAAGCGCAACGTGCTTGTCCAAGCCGGCCGACAGCCGCGCAAGCCGCGCTTCGCGCGCACGCCTCATCCGCCTGCCGACCGCGATGAACTCTTGCGCAGCCGCGCCGAGGCGGAAGCCGCGATCGCGGAAGCGCACAAATCCCATGAGCGCCTGCGCCAGGCCATCGACATCCTGCCGCAGGGCATCGTGTTTCTCGATGCCGACGGCCGCTACCTGCTCTGGAACAAGAAATACGCCGAGATCTACAGCAAGACCGCCGATCTGTTCGTCGAAGGCGCGCGCCTGGAGGACACGCTGCGCGTCGGTGTCGCCCGCGGTGACTATCCCGAGGCCATCGGCCACGAGGACGAGTGGATCGCCGAGCGGCTGCAAAAGCTCTATCAGCCCGGCGCGCGTCACGAGCAGAAGCTCGCTGACGGCCGCGTCATCCTGATCGACGAGCGATTGACCGATGATGGCGGCGTCGTCGGCCTGCGCGTCGACATCACCGAATTGAAGCAGCGCGAGGCCTCGTTCCGCCTGCTGTTCGACGGCAATCCCGTCCCCATGATCGTCTGCGCGCTGGACGATGAACGCATCCTCGGCGTCAACGATGCCGCGATCGCGCATTATGGCTATAGCCGCGCCGAGTTCGAGCGGCTGAAGATCCGCTCCCTGCAGGCTTTCGACAGCGAGCCGCCCTGGACCACCGATCCAACCGGCGCGGAGCAGGCCGGGCGCACCTGGAAGCACGTCAAGGCCGACGGCGCGCTGATCGACCTTGCAATCTACTCGCGCGAACTGACTTATGCCGAGCGGCCCGCGGTGCTGCTCGCGCTGATGGACATCACCGAGCGCAAGAGCGCCGAGGCGCGGCTCGCCTTCATGGCCCAGCACGATGGGCTGACCGGTCTGCCGAACCGTAATTTGCTGCGCCAGCAGGTCGACGAGATGCTGCTGCATACGCGGCGCAGCACCGACAAGGTCGCGCTGCTGATGCTGGGGCTGGACAATTTCAAGGCGGTCAACGACACGCTGGGACACGCGGTCGGCGACAAGCTGCTCCGCGGCGTCGCCAAGCGGCTGCGCTCCACCTTGCGCGAGGAGGACGCGCTGGCGCGGTTGAACTCGGACGAGTTCGCCATCGTCCAAAGCGGCCTGGCACGTCCCGAGGACGCGGTGATGCTGGCAAAACGCCTGCTCGAGGCCATCGCCGATCCCTATCTGCTCGACGGCCATTCCGTGGTGATCGGCGCATCGATCGGCATCGCCATGGCGCCCGGCGACGGCGATGAGTCCGAAAAGCTGCTCAAGGGCGCCGACATGGCGCTGTCGCGTGCCAAGGCCGATGCGCGCGGCACCTTCGCTTTCTTCGAGGCGGCGCTGGATGCAAAAGCGCAGAGCCGGCGCAAGATCGAGGTCGAGCTGCGCGACGCGATCCAGAACGACGTGCTGCGCCCCTATCACCAGCCGCTGATCGACCTCCAGAGCGGCCGCATCACCGGCTTCGAGGCGCTGGTGCGCTGGCCGCATGCCGAGCGCGGCATGGTCTCGCCGGCCGAGTTCATTCCGGTCGCCGAGGACACCGGGCTGATCAATCCGCTCGGCGGCTTGATGCTGCGCCGCGCGTGCCTGGATGCGGCGGCCTGGCCGGACGACGTCCGCGTCGCCGTCAACCTGTCGCCGCTCCAGTTCCGCAGCGGCAATCTGCTGTCGATGGTGACGGACGCGCTGAAACATTCCGGCCTGCCGCCGCGCCGGCTCGAGCTCGAGATCACCGAGACGCTGCTGCTGGAAAAGAGCGCGCAGGTGCTGGCGACCTTGCATGCGCTGCGCGCGCTCGATGTGCGCATCTCGATGGACGATTTTGGCACCGGCTATTCCAGCCTCAGCTATCTGCGCAGCTTCCCCTTCGACAAGATCAAGATCGATCAGTCCTTCGTGCGCGATCTGGGGGCCAACCGCGAAGCCCAGGCGATCATCCGCTCCATCGTCAGCCTCGGCAAGGGCTTGGGGGTCACCATCACCGCCGAAGGCGTCGAGACCGAAGCCGAGCTCAGCTGCCTCCGCACCGAGGGCTGCGACGAGGGCCAGGGCTTTCTGTTCAGCAAGGCAAGGCCGAATGCGGAGATCATCAGCCTCTTGGCGGCGCAGCGTGGGATCGATGCCGCGGACGAGGACGCTGCGCTGGTGGCGTGAGTGCGGCGCAAGAGCGTGATGCTCCCTCACCTCTCCCCGAGCCCTCACCCGCCGCGCTCGGGACGATGCTTCGCATCGCCCGGGACGCGTCGGCCTCTCCCGCAAGCGGGAGAGGCGGAGCAAACTCGCGGGTGGTCCCCGCGAAATGCATAAGCGATAGCCCTACGGGTGAGGGGGTACCGGTCTCACGCCGATCGCATCCGCGGAGAGAGGCCCCTCACCCCAACCCTCTCCCCGTAAGAACGGGGCGAGGGAGTGCAACGTCATCGCGGCTGCCGTTCAGCGTCCCCCCGCCAAAATCGCCTTCCCCACATCCTCATAGTGCGTGTCGCGCGCTTGTATCTGCTGCGCGATGGCGTGCATGTCGCGAAACCGTCGCTCGAACGGATTGCTGCGGAACACCGCGGTCGCGCCGGCCATGTGATAGGCGGCGTCGACCACCTTCGCCGATTGGTGGATGGTCCAGGTCGCGGCCAAGCGAACCGCGCTGCGATGCGCCGCACTGAACTCGCCGGTCGCGCAGAGATCGCGCCACATCGCATGCGCGGTCGCATAGAGATAGGCGCGCGCAGCGCGCAAGTCCCCCTCGGTGCGGCCGATCAGCCCCTGGACCGCGCCGTTGTCGCGCATGGCGCTGGCCGCGAGCGACTGATGTTTTCCACGCGCCAGTGCGATGGCCGTATCCAGTGTCGCCCGCGCCACGCCGAGCGAGACCGCGGCGAAGCCAAGGCTGAAGGTCGAGCCGGTACCGATCTTGTAGAGCGGACCCGTCTCGCGCAGCGCAAACGGCACGTCGCGAAACGCCGTAAAGCGCTCGGGAATGAAGAGGTCGCTGACCTCGTAGGAATCGGTGCCGGTGCCCGCAAGCCCGATCGCCTGCCACACGTCGTGCAGCACAGCGCTCGCGACCGGAAACAGGATGGTGCGCACCTCCGGCGACCCGTCGGCATTCCTCCGCGGCGTGCCGTCGGCATTGACGATACGCACATGCGCCCCCAGCCAGCTCGCCTGCCGCGAGCCCGAGGCAAAATCCCACCGCGCCGTGACGCGATAGCCGCCCTCGACCGCGCGCGCCTCATGCGCGATCGCACCCCAGGCGAGGATGCCGGGCGCGGTATTGAAGATCTCCTCCGCGGTGTCACGGTCGAGCGAGGCCGCGATCATCGCGCAGACGCTGCACTGGCCGAGGCACCAGGCGGTCGAGGCATCCGCCTTCGCGATCTCCTCCAGCATCTGCATGAAGATCTCGATCGGGGCTTCAGCGCCGCCGAGGCTTTGCGGGAGGAGGGCGCGATAGAGCCCGTTCTCGGTGAGGGCATTGACGACAGGAGGCGTCAGCCGCCGCGTGAGCTCGATCTCATTCGCTTCGCTCGCAATCAGCGGCGCGATGGCGCGGGCACGGTCGACCAAGCCGAATTCGGCAGTTGCGTTCATTGCTGCGTTTCCTCGCCCATTCTGCCGTGAGCGGTCAGGAACGCGATGGTCCTCTATTTGGTAGCGAGGATCAAGGTCACATCCAACTGCTTCACTCCATCCGATCGGGAGCCACGAAGACGGTAGGGACCACGCTTACTTCTTGCGCGGATCGTCGGCTGGATTGATGTAATCGATGCCTCCAGGACCGACAAACTGAACTTGGAGAACGGCCTCCTCGTTTCCGGTCCAGGCGTAGTGAGGGTGCTTTGCCGGATATACCCACAATGAGCCTGGCTTTAACAACTCGCCCTTCTTCTCGAACGTTTCGCCGTGACTAGTCCCGATATCGCCGCTTATGATGGTCACGACCTCGGAATAGGGATGAGTGTGCGGCGGCATCTGAAAATTAGGGGGAAATTTGATACGCAAGACAACCACATCCCCCGCTTTTGTTGAGTCTCCAACCAGCGTTGCGAGCTGGACACCTTTGGGAAAGCTCGGGTTTTCCTTCCACGCAAGTGCATCAGGGGTGACCCGCGTCGGCGTGTCTTGCGCGGTCGCTGGGAATGAGAACGCCACCAAGCCCGCTATCACCAAGAGCTTTTTCATGTGAGTTCCTCCCACGGTAATGTGGAGCAAGACACACATTAGAACTCCTTGGAGCTGACAGAGTCCAGCTCGTAGGATGGGTAGAGCGAAGCGAAACCCATCAAACCTCTTCCTCACAAATCGGATCGAGCTAACAGAGCATTACCAGATTCTGCGTCCGCCCATTTGGGCGATGGGTTTCGCAAGAACTCAACTCATCCTACGAGCTTTCCCGCAACATGGCCGGTACAACCTGTTCGACTGACTGCGGCGGGATTCCAAGCTCGGAAAATCCTGGCATTCCCACCGACGCGATGCTGTCGATCTGCATCAATTCCACCTGATTCCGTGTGATGGGTGGCCTTGGAAGCAGCTCCGAAATCCATCCTGCGACATGCCAAGCAGTAAACGGTACAGGAATCAGCACGGGGCTGCGGCCGGCTGCGTGCGCGACGGTTCTGAGAAGCTCTTCGTAGGTGTAGATGCGAGGACCCGCGCATTCATACGTGATTGCGTTCGATTCGGTGTTCAGAAGCGCTCTTGTGATCGCGTCGGCCACATCGTCAACATAGGCCGGCTGCAATCGCGTCGATCCGCGGCCGAACATCGGATAGATCGGATATCGGCGGAGCAGCTTGAGGATGATGGTGAGAAACGCGTCATCCGGGCCGAACATGACCGCCGGGCGAACCAGCGTAGCCTCAGGAAATGCTGCGCGGACCGCGAGTTCGCCTTCGCCACGCTTGCGAATATAGAGGGACGGCGAGGTGGCATCAGAGCCGATTCCGGAAACGTGGATGAGCCGCTTGACGCCCGCTCGATGTGCCCTGGCCGCCAATCGCCGGGCTGATTCCACATGCACGGAGTGAAAAGTCTCCTGTCCGTGTTCAACATAGAGGCTGACCGCGTTGATGGCGCCGTATGCGCCATCAACAGCAGCGGCTATCGAACCCTCGTCGCGTAGATCGACGTTCACGGATTGGAGGCGTGGGTCGTCGTGACCAAAAAGCTGTCTGCCTCGCTCGGGATGTCTTGATGCAATTCGAACGAAAAACTCGGGCGACCGGAGCAAATGTTGAACAACGCGGCGGCCGAGAAACCCCGTTCCACCGAACACCGTAACAAGGCGATTATTTGCGGGCGCCATAGCGCAACTCGTACTGAGATCGTCTCAAGTCAGCGGAGACCGCAGGCTCGTCGGTCGTCTATTCTCGCGAAAGCGGCGCCCAGCAACGGCAATCCGTTTCATCTCACCTCCCCGAGTGGGCGCCAAAATTCCCGAGGAAGGTGCGTGCAACACCGCCGAGTCTATTCCTGGCTCTACACACGATCGCGGAGGTCGGTCACGCCTTCCTTCTGGGCGCAGTGGTCGCAGCAATAGTAGGTGCCGCTCTTTTCCAGGCCGTGTCCTACGATGCGCGTTCCGCAATGCTTGCACGTTGGCGCCAAGGCATGGATTGCGCACTCGAAGCTGTCGAACGTGTGCGCCTGGCCGTTCATCACCACCTGAAAAGCCTTGTCATAGTCATTGCCGCAGGTTTCGCATGTCGACATTTGTGCCTCCTTCACGCCGCGCGGCGTTTGCGAGTTTGAGCGGCCTTCTTGGCTGACCTGGAACGTTCATCGGCCGGTGCGCTACGAACGGCGGAGTTCACCAATTGTTCCTATTCGACCTGACTTGCTTCAGATCGTCTCGGAGCCAGTGCGCACCGGCCGCTGAAACACCTCAGTTGGCATCCCGAGGGCAACTGTAGAGACGGGATCAAGTTGATTGGTCGAATCGTCAACTTGCGCCATGCCTTTTGAAAATCCGAAGTGCGCGCGATTTTTGCCAATGCAGTTTGCCGACTGCGGCGAATGTTTAGCCGGCATTCCCGCAAGGGGCTCGGACCTTTCGTCCTCTTGTGTAGCTGCAGAAATGCACCGCCGCTTTGGCTCGACGCAGACCTCCAAACTCCGCCTTGATGTCGGCTGATTGAAGCAAGGCTGACTCGTTGTGCTGAAAGCGAGTTCTTCGGAGTCTGACCCTCAACAGGCATTCCGGTCGGCATTTTGTTTGGCTCAGGAATATGCGCGGCGGGCCAGCACTATCCGCATTCCATCCGAGGCGGGCGACCTAGATCTGAGCCGCCCGCCGTTTGGATGAATGTCGTGCAGGAACCTTGCCCTACCTGGGATGTTGGAAAGCAACTGCAATACTCAGGAGGAACTCGTATGAGAACTCTGTTATTGGCCGGTGTAATGGCGGTTGCTGGTTTCGCTATCGCCACGCCGATCTCCATTGCGCCCGCGTCAGCTCAGGTTGCCGTTGAAACTCCGCTCGGCGGCGTGAGAGTGGGCCCGGAGCGGCGTTACTACCGAGAGTACGATCGACCCGCTTATCGCGCTTACGGATATGATCGCGGATATCGCGGTGGATGCCGCACCGTCACGATCGAGCGCGACGACGGTTCGGTTCGCAGGATCCGCCGTTGCGATTAGCGCTACCGGACTGGAAAATTGACGCCCGGCGCTCACAAAAGAGCGCCCGACCGAAGGAATTGGGAGCTATACTAAGGCCGCTTCAGTTGGCGGCCTCTTTCATTTTGCGAATGTCGCCTGTTGGCCCCTTAGCCGAACCAACGCTGATCCTGTTGTGATGTCGGCTATTGTGAAGGGTTTCGGATGCCGGCCGCATGACTGATGGCGCGGCACATTCGGCGGCCGGCGTCCGAAAGCCTCCAAGGGAGGAAACCGCGCATGGTGGGCAGGAAGGGTGCGGCGGGCTCTATGGGGATTTGAGCTCTGCGGGCGAACTGGCCGATGGAGTTCGAAGCAATGCAGCGAGCTGCGCGAGGGTAGCGGGGCTGGTGAATGATGGGTAGATGGCTTCGAACGTGATCAATCGTCGGCGGATTGGCGACGACAGCTGACCGTTGGGGCGTATGCCGTTGTGGCCGGTCGATGAGCGGCGGGCATGGCGAACTGCTTTGCAGAGCGACGGTTGCGCGCTCATGAGGTATCGATCCTGATGGCGCTGGTTGGCGGGGTCGCTTGATGGCGAGGCGTTGTGCCTTGTTCGAAGACCTCGATGACGATCATGCGGCCGCCGCAGCATGGACACGGCGGCCTGCCGCTGTCGACGACAGTCTCGGTCGGCTCATCCTTACGATCCTTGACGACGAGCAGTTCGCGCGCGCGTGCAACGTTGTCGGCGCAGGCGCTCCGCGCGAGCAGACCGTAGTGGCGGATGCGGTGGAAGCCCTTTGGCAGCACGTGGATGAGGAAGCGGCGGATGAACTCGTCTGCAGCGATCGTCATCCGCTTTTGACGGTCGTAGCCTTCGACCCGGTAATCCTTCCAGCTGAAGGTGACGCCGTGCCGGCCGAGGGCGATCAGGCGGCTGTTGGCGATAGCGACGCGGTGGGTATAGCGCGACAGATAGGCCAGCACGGCCTCGGGACCGCCAAACGGACGCTTGGCATAAACGACCCATTCCGTCTTGCGCGACGCTGTGAGCAACGCGGCGAATGATTGTGCTCCGGCGAGATGAGCGTCGTTGCCGAAGAAGCTCAGGCGCCCGGCCTGGTGGAGGGCGGCAAGGCGCTCGAGGAACAGCCGCCGAAACAGGCGTGAGAGCACACGCACCGGCAGGAAGAACCCTGGCCGGCAGGCCACCCAGCGCTGGCCGTCGGGCGAGATGCCGCCGCCCGGCACAATCATGTGGACGTGCGGGTGGTGGGTCATGGCCGAGCCCCAGGTGTGCAGCACGGACGTAATGCCGATCCTGGCGCCGAGATGCTTCGGGTCGGCGGCGATCGTCAGCATGGTCTCGGCCGAGACCTTGAACAGCAGATCGTAGATGGTGGCCCTGTTGTGATAGGCGATGTCGGCGATCCGGGCCGGCACCGTGAACACAACGTGATAATACGGCACCGGCAGCAGTTCGGCCTCACGGTCGGCGAGCCACTGCTTCGCCGCGGCGCCCTGGCACTTCGGGCAGTGCCGATTGCGGCAGGAATTGTAGGCGATGGACGTGTAGGCACAGTCCTCGCAGCGCGCGACATGGCCGCCGAGAGCTGCCGTGCGGCAACTCTCGATCGCCGACATCACCTTCAACTGGTCGAGGCTGACATGGCCGGCATGGGCGTGACGCCATGCCGGGCCATGGCTGCGGAAGATATCCGCAACCTCCAGAGCCGGGCGAGACATAGGTGCCCAGCGTCAGCCGGGCGGCCGCGCCTCCTTGAGCTTGAGAGCGATGTGCTCCAACGGGCTCATGACCTCGCTGATGGTCTTGGTGGCGACGCGGGTGTAGAGCGCGGTGGTATCGAGCTTGGCGTGGCCGAGCAGCACCTGGATGACGCGGACGTCGACGTTCTGCTCCAGGAGGTGAGTAGCGAAGCTGTGGCGCAATGTGTGCAGCGACACGCGCTTTTTGATCTCCGCCATCTGCACGGCGGCATGACAGGCACGATTGAGCTGGCGCGTCGTCATCTGCTGCGCCGGATCGCGGCCCGGGAACAGCCAGCCTTGCGGCCGAGCCATCTTCCACCAGGCCCGTAGCAGCGCGAGCAGGCTGGGCGACAGCATGACATTGCGGTCCTTGCCGCCCTTGCCCTGCTCGACGCGGATGATCATCCGCTTGCTGTCGATATCGGAGACCTTGAGCGAGACGACCTCGTTGGCACGCAGCCCGGCACCGTAGGCCACGCTGAGAGCCGCCTTGTATTTGAGCCCCGGTGCGGCATCGAGCAGCCGTGCCACTTCCTCCACGCTCAGTACCACCGGCAGCTTGCGTGCCTCGTGAATGAATTGAGTGTGCTCGATGATATCGTGGCGCTTCAAGGTGACTTTGAAAAAGAACCGCAACGTCGAGACAGCCTGGTTGATGGTCGGCACGCCGGCGCCGCCCGTCGCCAGATGCAGCTGATAGCGACGCACGTCCTCGAAGGTCGCAAGATCGGGTGATTGCCCGAGAAACGCGGCGAAATGCTTGACCCGTTGAACGTAGTCATGTTGGGTCTTGGCTGCGAACTTCCGGATCGTCATGTCTTCGATCATGCGCCGGCGCAGTGGGCTTACTGCCTCGTCGGTCATGGGGGGCTCCTGTCTTGGGTGAAGGTTGCGAACCCCTCATCTCAAGACAGGACGCCTCGTCGCGCTATCCTCTCAGCTGCGCTGCCAGCTACCATGCCCTACCGCGCGAGCGGTTTAGTCCTTTGTCGGTAGAGCGGCCGACGCGGGGCCGCGCTCGCTTCGACCGCCGCTTGTGACCCCAAACGGACATGCGCTGCTCACATTCAAACAAGTCAGGAATTGAGTGCGCCGTAAACGATGCCCAGTGTTACGCTGTAGGTTAGGAGCATTGCCACCGAGAACAGTGCGGGTGAAATGCCAAGTCCAACCTGGAGTGCGAATAGCCCAAGGCCGATCATAGGAAAGAACACCAGTCCCATAATCGCCCATCCGAGCACACCGTATATCATTCCTTTGATCGCACCGACGTTGCCTGGCAGCCATCGATAAAGACGTCCAAATATGAAACTGACGAAGGTTGAGCCATTCAGGAATGAAAGCAACCAAGGCACCACCGGATGGATTGCGGTGCCCGTTACATGGCTCAGTGTCGTCTGGAGACTTTCGTAGGGCTGGAATGACGGAAGCAGTTCAGCCCAAGATTTGAAATACATCAGCAGCGAATGCGTGATGCTTCCACACAACCCTGCAACAACTGCCTTCCACATCCTATCGCCTGAAGGCATGATATCGGTCGCCCATTCTCAGGGGTGGCTTTCCAGATGACCGCGCGGTCGCTGCTCCTCGTCGATCATGGACGCAATTCGACTGAAGGCGTCAGGCTGGCCTCCTCGGCTACCGGACCTTCGTCGATGTCCGCTTCGCCCCGAAACCGACCGCTTTTGTGCAATCGCAGCAAAAGACGCGAAGGGCCGATTTTGTTGCAAAAGTCGGCAGTGACCGGTGATGTGGTTCGGCTATTTCACTTGGGGCGACGGGGTTTGGTCTCGCGACCCGGACGCTCTCTACGCAACTTTTACGCTACGCAGTACACAGACCCGAGCGGGTGGCGGTCGCGCAACCAGCGATGCGAGCCGCCGTAGGTTCTGAGCAATGGCGGCCAGAACAAACTCGTCCTGGGCGCCCCGTGGGCCACGAAGCCGAAGCCGACCAAGCCTCAGGATGCGCTTCAAGTGCGCAAACCGCATCTCGATCTTCTTGCGCTGACGTCGCGACGTCTCGAAGCCCTCGGTGCCAGCGAACGACCGGGCGACGTCCCGGGCGTGCTCATGTATGTCGCGCGGGATCTTGCGCGATGGTTCTTTTGGACAGCACTGCGGTTTAAGTGGGCATGCGTCGCAGTCGAGCTTGCTCGCACGATACAGAAGCGTTTTGCCCTCGTGCACGGTGCCGCTCGTCCCGAGCCGCTTTCCGCCCGGACAATGGTAGACGTCGCTGGTCGGATCATATCGAAAGTCGCTGCGCGAGAAGGTACCGTCATCTCGCTTCGACTTGTCGAACACGGGGATATGTGGCGCGATGCCCTTCTCCTCCACCAGCCAGTTCAGCATCGGAGCAGCCCCGTAAGCGGTATCCCCGACAAGCCGCTCTGGCTTGAGACCAAAGCGCTCCTCTGTTCGTTCGATCATTGTCCTCGCCGCTCCGACCTCGGCCTGGCGAATGGCGCGGGACGCCTCAACATCAACGATAACGCCGAACTTCACGTCGATGAGATAATTGTCGGAGTAAGCGAAGAATGCCGGTCCCTTGTGAGCTCCGGTCCACTGGGCCGCGGGATCGGACGGCGAGATGAACTTCGGGACAACGTCACTGGCCGCACCCCACGCCGTATCGTCGAGGGTCGCCAGATACTCCTTCACCGCGCGGCTTGACCTCGCCGGATCACGATCCCTGCGCCAATCCTGACCCGCGATCGAGCGCTGCTTGTTGGCATCTGCCTGGATCAGGCTCGCGTCTACCGCAAAACCTTCGCCACCAACCAGACCGGCTACAATGCACGCCCCGACAATATGTTCGAATACGCGACGAACGACATCTCCCTCGCGGAAGCGCTCATTGCGGGCCCGCGAGAAGGCCGAATGATCCGGGATAGCATCCTCGATACCGAGCTTGCAGAACCACCGATAGGCGAGGTTCACCTGCACTTCACGGCAGAGCAGGCGCTCCGAGCGGATCGCGAAGACATACCCCACGATCAGCATCCGGATCATCAGTTCCGGATCAATCGACGGGCGACCCATGGACGAATAATGAGGAGCTAGTTCGCTGCGAAGCCAGGACAGATCGAGAGCAGCATCGATCTTCCGAACGAGATGATCTTCAGGAACCGCGTCGCCAAGATGAAACTCGTAGAACAGTTGACCTTGGTCACTCTTCAGACGGCCCATCATGGATCGACCTCGTCGCGATTCGCGTCAACACAACGGAATCACGCTTGCCGGCTCGTCTCAACTGACTTTTGCAACAAAATCGGCCATGAGCCGACATCGCTCCAATCAAGCGGCGATACTTGTCAGGCTCCTTGGCGGCCGTAGGGGAAGCAGCGGTTGCGATCGAGTGTGAGACCGAAATGCGCTCCCAGTGCAGCGATGGCCGCGTCGTGCTGAGGATAAGGATCGGCATTGGATGCGGCAACGATGATGATCCGGAACCCGCCGCGATCCTTGCCACCGGGTGGCAGCATCGCTGTCGTCAGTGCATTGCCCTCCCTGTCGCGCAGCGTGAGGAAAAGCGGCATCTCTCGCTGTATATGGGCCTCGAGGCCGATGTCGCGCTCGATCGCGTTGGGCCGCTCGGGACGCCAGGACTGGACTGCCTTCTCCCGCTCGCGGCGGAAATATTTCTCAACTGTGTGACCCATCAGGCGCGACTCATGCATCGCTTCACCTTCCGTCTCGATACGGAACCAGGTCTTGCCCTTCGGTGCGTCGCAAACATACTGCATTTCGCCCGTCCTGCGATCGCCGCAATTCTAGGCCGGCGGGCCTGCAAAGCCAATATGAGACTCGCTCCTGCCGCACGATCAGGGGGGCTAAGAGTTCTTGATTGGACGTTGAAGTTCTAGTGAGCCCAAACAATACTAGGTCGACCGGAATAAATCCTCTTCAAGGAGCGTCCCGATGCCTGACGTAAGGGAAAAGCAACGCGAAGCCCGCCGGAAGATCATTCGCCAATGGGCGAAGCTTCCGAAGGATAAACGGCAGTCTATGGAGGGGATTTCCGAATTCGCCAGGACCGCCGCTCAGCAGAACGAGAACGCATTCGTCCGCAGTCGTCGCGATCCGTATCAGAAGATCATGGGATGGCTATTGCCGCGTGCTCATCTCTGAACGACGAGTCCTCTGCACATCCTATGCCCCGTTAGCGACCGGGATCGCGCGGCAGTGCAATGTCGCGAAGGGCCAATAGGTGACGTTCGAAATGAAAAAGGCCGCCAACCGAGGCGGCTTACTTTTGCACCTCCAGCTCTGCCAGGATTTTCGTGAGCGTCTCAAGCAAGCGTAAGGCGCGGGTCGCTGGGCGACCTTCGCACAGCGCTTCGCTCACCTCTTCAGTTTCGCAATCGATACGGGCCCGAACTCGCGAGATCAGCTCGGCGCGGCGCTCCGGATTGTCGATTAGAATGAGCATCGCGTTGCTTCGCTATTAAGCAGGCGGGAGCGTGGGGGCAGCACTCGGCGCTGCATCATCGGCGTCAAGGATCGCGACCTTGCGACCGAGTTGCCATATCTCGACGCCGTGGCGATTGATCAAGCGCCGTGCGGCCTTGACAGCGGCTTCATCACTGGCCGCCTCAATCACCCGCGCATCGCAGATGTGCCCATCCTCGCCGATAATAAATGCTCGGTATCCGACCATATTGAATTGCTGCTCCGCGCTAGGTTGGCGGCGGCAATTCCTTGGACGAAGCCAGTCGTTGACGCGGGAAGCGGTCTCGGCTTGGCGCGCACGACGCAAAAGTCCTTCGCGTTCAACGCCGGGCGGAGTGGCTTGGGCCCGCTGGCGCAGACGTTCTGCCTGTTCGAGCAGCCGCTGTTCGAGGGTGCTGGTTTGTTTGAAACGGCGTCGCATCGGCGCTGCTCCATTTAAGTTGGGGCGGGAGCGCAACCGGCGTTCTCTTCACCGATAACTGCCTTAAGGACGGTGCGGTGATCGAAGAAGTAAATACCCGTTATGTCTGGTTGTCGACGTAAATATTCGCGAGCTCGAAAGAAATGCTAGGAACTATTTCGCTTGAGAAGGCCATAGCATTCGCACGATAAATCTCGCACGAGGCTGCGATCCAGGATCTGAAGTTTTCCCCGCGAATAGGCAATGGCTCCTCGTTTTTGCAGCCTGTTTGCGACATCCGTGACGTATGTGCGGTGCACGCCCAACATCTCAGACAGTAGCTCCTGTTTCAGTACGAAGTGATCGCTTTCCGCGCGGTCCGCCGTGTGGAGCAACCACCGGCAGAAGCGCTGTTCGACGCCATGCAGCGAATTACAGGCAGCTGTCATCCTGGTTTGGTCGAGCAACACGTCAGCACTCCTGACACACAGCTTCGCCATAGGCGCGCTGTGCGTCACCAAGTTCCGAAACTCCTTCGCTGAAATTTTCAAGGCTTGAACCGGTAGCTGGGCGACGACGCGAACGAGGGACGTGCGCGGGGGCCCAAAGCCCGCACGGGCTCCGATCATGCCTTCCCGCCCGACGACGGAGGTTTCGGCCGTCCGACCATCTTTCAGCACGACCAAAAGCGAGAACATGCCCGATAGCGGGAAGTGAACGGCCGTGACTTCCTGCCCCTCCTTTTGAACAACATCGCCTTGGGCATATCCGACGACCGACGACCTCTCCCTTACAGACTCGAGGTCCCGTCGGGGAAGAAGGGCTAAGAGCTTGTTGCGAAGAGGATCATCCACTTGCGCACCTATCGCCCGATCGGTCGGGCCGGTCCGCAGGGGTAAATCAACGCTCCGAGGGCGCTACCACGGAAGGGGTACGTGACGACAAAGTCGGATGAGGTCGATCCGTTCCTCACAATTCTTACGTTGCCGTGCAGGGGTCCCGGCAATCGTCCGTGCGCTCTGGATACCTAAACGGGAGCCTGGTGGATGATAGTTGAGGTCCGTTTGGGGTCATTTTCGTCGGTTTAATGAAGTTTTCGGCTGATCGATGTCCGCTTTTGCCCATGAGCGCCGAACCGAGGGCCGCGTCACGGACGTTGCGTTAGGCCGGACCCCAACGCGCTACGACAGGCTTGCCGCCAACTACCTTGCCTTTGTTCAACTTGCGTCAATCAGGCTATGGCTGCGCGTTGATCGGAAGCAATGAGACCACTAACCAAAAGCAGCCAATCCTGTCGAACGTCGAGGAGGATAGCAGCGCTACCAAGGCAGCCCCCGCGCCCGTCATCCCGGGTCGCACGTAGCGCGAGCCCGGCATCCATCGTGTGCGGCAAGCAAGGCGGACGACCGGGCGCGCGGAATGACGGTATTATTTGTTTTTGTCGCCCATGTGGTGAGGCGTCGAGGTGCTGGGTCCGCCGGTGTAATGATGACCGCCCGATGAAGTCTTCGTTGAAGCGCCGGTGGTCTCCTTCTTGCTGCCCATGTGATGCGGGACTTCGGTCTTCGGCCCGCCGCTGTAGTGATGGCCGTTCTTCTCTTTGTCCGTGGTTTGAGCCATCGCAGGAACGGCCAGCAGGGACACGACGCCAATGGCGGCGACGAATTTCTTGGTGATCATGTTCGGTTCTCCGGATTGCGGGAGTTACATGGTAGGCCTCCGCGGCAGATCGGCTTTGAGCAATGTCAAGGGATGAGCTTCGTAGCTCTGTCGCCGCGTCTTGAGAGCCGTTGATCTGCGTCAACAATGATCGCAGCGCTGCTCCTATGCTCCGAAGAACATAGGAGCGTGCCGATGTCGGTACAGGACCATTCCCGGTATGGAGAGCCCTCGCAGGAGGGCATGTCCGTCAAAGCCAAGGCCGGTCTGGTCCTGATCGGATTCCTGGCCATCGCTGGTGCGCTTCTGTTTACCGAGCACAGAGCCCATGTGCTCGGCCTCCTGGTTTGGTTGCCGCTCCTCGCCTGTCCCCTGATGCACCTCTTTATGCACGGCGGACACCATCACGGCAGCGGCCGGCCGAACGATTCGAGGAGCGCGTGATGCACGACGCCGCGCCCGCCTACGGCCTCTGGAGCCTCGTCATCGTCAACTCGGCGGTGTTCATCCAGTTCGCCTACAGCTTCTTCAAGCCGCAGACCTCCCGCGACTGGCGCTCCTTCGGCGCTTTCAGCGCGTTTCTGGTGGCGCTGTTCGTCGAAATGTACGGCTTCCCGCTCACCATCTACTTTCTTTCGGGCTGGCTGCAGTCGCGCTACCCGAATGTCGATTGGTTCTCGCATGATGCCGGCCACCTGCTCGAGATGATGTTCGGTTGGAAGACGAATCCGCACGCCGGACCCTTCCACATTCTCAGTTTCATCTTGATCGGCGCCGGGTTCGTCCTGATCTCCGCCGCCTGGAAAGTGCTCTACGACGCGCAGCAGACCCGCAGCTTAGCCACCACCGGCCCCTACAACTACGTCCGCCACCCGCAATATGTCGGCTTCGTGCTGGTAATGTTCGGCTTCCTGTTGCAATGGCCAACGCTTCTGACGCTGGCGATGTTTCCGGTGCTGACCGTCATGTATGTGAAGCTTGCCAGAGACGAGGAGCGCGAGGCCCGGGCCGAGTTCGGCGAGACCTATGAGCGGTACGCTGCGCAGGTGCCGGCGTTCTTTCCCCATCTCAACCGGCAATCCGGTCAGGGCTCTTCCGGCGGCTATCGTCACGGCTGACCCTCGCGCGAGGAGATGCCCGCGAACGGCACTGGCTTGAAAGGACGTCGATGGGCGTGCCAGTCTTCACCGCGAAAGCGCTGACCAAGACCTACGTCTCCGGCGAGGTGATGGTGCACGCCCTCAACGCGGTCGACCTCGATATCACCGAGAAGGAGGTGGTCGTGCTGCTCGGTCCCTCCGGAAGCGGCAAGACGACCTTGCTCAACATCATGGGCGGTCTCGACCGGCCGACCAGCGGCAGGCTGTTCTTCCGCGACCTTGACCTGACGGATCTCGAGGAGCGCGAGCTGACGAAGTATCGTCGCGACCATGTCGGCTTCGTCTTCCAGTTCTACAATTTGGTGCCGAGCCTCACCGCTTACGAAAACGTCGCACTGGTCACCGAGGTCGCCCAGCACCCGATGCGGCCAGCCAACGCGCTGGCTCTCGTCGGGCTCGAGGAGCGGATGCATCATTTCCCTGCCCAGCTCTCCGGCGGCGAGCAGCAGCGCGTCGCCATCGCACGCGCGATCGCGAAACGACCGGCGGTGCTGCTGTGCGACGAGCCGACCGGGGCGCTGGACTCGAAGACGGGCATTCGCGTCATCGAAGCGCTGCTCGGGGTGAACCGGCAGCTCGGCACCACCACGGTCATCATCACCCACAATGCCAGCATCCAGGAGGTCGCCGACCGGGTGCTGTTCTTCGCCGACGGGCGGATCTCCCGGATCCAGAAGAACGCGAGCCGGCGGCAAGCCGCCGAGCTCACCTGGTGACGACATGACAGCGCTCGACATCAAATTGTTTCGCGACGTCAGGCGGCTCTGGGCTCAGGTGCTCGCCGTCGCCTTGGTCGTCGGAGGCGGCGTTGCGACGCTGGTGCTTGCGGTCGGCTCCCATCGTTCCCTGGAAGAGACCCGGACCGCCTATTACGAACGCTATGGCTTCGCCGACGTGTTCGCCCAGGCGAAGCGCGCGCCTAAGGCGCTCGCCGCCAGGATCGGCGAGATCCCCGGTGTCGCCGTCGTCGACACCCGCATCGCCAAGCTGGCGCTGCTGGATATTCCCGGCTTCTCCGAGCCCGCCAGCGCCCAGTTCGTCTCGCTGCCCGATAACGGCGAGCCGCACCTCAATCGACTCTACATGCGTTCCGGACGTCTTCCTGAGGCCGGACGGGCCGAAGAGGTCGTCGTGAACGAGCCGTTTGCACGGGCTCACGGCTTCTCCGAAGGGGCGCGATTCTCGGCCATCCTGAACGGCAGGAAGCGCGAGCTCGTCATCGTCGGCACCGCGCTGTCCCCCGAATTCGTCTACACCGTTGGACCGGGCGACCTGATGCCGGATGACCGTCGCTACGCGATCGTCTGGATGTCGGTGAAGGCGCTTGCCGGCGTCTACGATCTCGATGGCGCCTTTTTGGCGGTCTCGGTCAAGCTGCAACCCGGCACCTCGGAGCGCGAGGTGATCTCGCGGCTCGATACCTTGCTCGACCCCTATGGGGGGCAGGCGGCTCATGGCCGCAAGGACCAGACCTCGCACGCCTGGCTCGATCATGAGCTCGACATGCTCAACAATATGAGCCGCACGCTGCCGCCGATCTTCCTGCTGGTCGCCGCGTTCCTGGTCAATCTCACTTTGACCCGGCTGGTCGCGCTCGAGCGCGAGCAGATCGGTCTGCTGAAGGCGCTCGGCTACGCCGACAGCAGCATCGTGCTGCACTATTTCAAGTTCGTTGCCTTCATCGTCGTGATCGGCATCATCCTGGGCGGCGTCGCCGGCACCTGGCTCGGCTTGCGCGTCACCGCGCTGTTCGGCGAATTCTTCCACTTCCCGTTCCTGGTATTCGCGCAGGCGCCGGACCTGTACGTCACTGCGGGCGCGCTCAGCGCGGCTGCCGCCGCGATCGGCGCATTCCGGGCGCTGCGCGAGGTGGTGAAGCTGCCGCCCGCCGTCGCCATGCAATCGCCGGCGCCGCCGGTCTATCGGCGGCTGCTTCCGGCGAGCATCCAGCTCGATCAGATCGTGTCACAGCCGACACTGATGATGATCCGCAACATTGCCCGGCATCCGGTGCGGGCCTTCTTCACCGCGCTCGGCATGGCGCTGGCGACTGCGATCCTTGTGGTCTCGCTGTTCACGCGGGACAGCATGGAGCACCTGATCGACGTCACCTACTTCCTCGCTGACCGACAGGACGCAACCGTCGGCTTTGCCGAGAAGCGGATCGCGAATGTCGTGGAGCAGGTGAACCGGCTACCAGGCGTTCTTGCGGCCGAGCCGTTCCGCGAGGTGCCGGTCCGGATTCGCCACGGCAACGTCGAACGCCGCATCGTCATCAGCGGCCGGCCGGCCGACGCCGACCTCAGGCGCATCATCGACGTCGAGCTTCGGCCGGTCGTGCTCCCGGAAACGGGCCTCGCCATCTCCGGCATGCTCGCCCACATCCTCGGCGTCGGGCCCGGCGATAGCGTCGAGATCGATCTGCTGGAGGGAGCCCGGCGAACCGTCACGGTGCCGGTCGTCGCGACCGTCGAGGACTATTTCGGCATCAGGGGCATGATGGAGATCGCGGCACTGCGCAAGCTGATGCGCGAGGCGCCCGTCGTGACCAGCGTCAATCTCAGCCTCGACGAGAACCGGACGGAGGACTTCTACGCCGCCGTGAAGTCCATGCCGACGGTTGGCGGCGTGGCGCTGCAGCGCGTCTCGCTGGCGAACTTCCGCAAGACCGTGGCGCTGCTCGTCACCACGATGGCGAGCATCTACACCGGGCTCGCCGCCGTGATCGCGTTCGGCGTGGTCTACAACAACGCCCGCATCTCGCTGTCCGAACGCGCGCGCGAGCTGGCCAGCCTGCGCGTGCTCGGCTTCACGCGCGTTGAGGTGCTGCGCATCCTGCTGCTGGAGCTCGCCATCCTCACCCTGATCGCCCAGCCGCCGGGATGGGTGATGGGCTACGCCCTCGCTTGGGTCATGAAGACGAACCTGGCCGGCGAACTGATGCGCGTGCGTCTCGTCGTCGAACATTCGACCTACGTCATCGCCACCTCGGTCGTGGTGTTGGCGGCCGTCGCCTCCGCAGTCATTATCCGCGAACGCATCGACAAACTGGACCTCATCGCGGTCCTCAAGACGCGAGACTAGCCATGCCGGCAAAGTGGACCAAACGTATCGTCGGTGCTGCGGTCCTGGCAGCGATCGCGGGAGGCCTGGCCTGGTTCGCCTGGCCCCGCCCGGTTCTGGTGGATCTTGCGACCGTCTCGAAAGGGCCGATCGAAGTCACGGCGGATGACGACGGAAAAACCCATGTCCGCCATGTTTACACGGTCTCGGCGCCCATCGCGGGAAAGGTCTTGAGGATTTCGCATCCGCTCGGCGAGCAGGGACCTTCGCTTCACGTCGGCGACGAGGTCGTCGCCAATCAGACCATCATCGCCCTGATGCAGCCGGCGCTTCCGGGCTTCATCGACGTGCGCTCGCGGGATCAGCTCCAAGCCGAAGTCTTGGCCGCGGATGCGGCGATCCAGCAGCAGGAGGCAGAAGTGAAGCGGATCGAGGCCGCGCTGGATTTTTCAAGGACCGAATTCCAGCGCGCCCAGGCGCTGTCGCGGACGCAGACCATCTCCGCACAGGCGTTCGACAAGGTGAAGTTCGAGGTCGCCACTAACGAGGCCGCCTTGGCGAGTGCGAAGGCTCAGGTCGACATGCGCCGCGCGGTGCGGACCAGCCTCGCGGCGCGGTTGATGGATCCTGCCAACGCCGCGCCCTCGGCCGAGCCGACGTGCTGTGTTCGGGTGGTCGCGCCTGCGAGCGGACGGGTGCTAAAGATCATCCAGGACAGCGAGGCCACGGTCCTGCCCGGGGCGCCGCTGGTCGATATCGGCAACCCGCTCGATCTCGAAGTCGTGGCCGACCTGCTCTCAACCGACGCGGTCCAGATCAAGGTCGGCGCGCCGGTCCGCATCGACGGCTGGGGCGGGCAGCCCATCAGGGGAAAGGTGGTCCGTGTGGACCCGTCCGGATTCCTGAAAGTCTCCGCGCTCGGCATCGAGGAGCAGCGGGTCCGCGTCACCATCGATTTCAGCGACCCGACTGAGGCCTGGGTCTCACTCGGACACGACTATCGGGTCATCGTCCACGTCACCACCTGGAGTGCTCAGGACGCTTTGACGGTGCCGGTGAGCGCCTTGTTCCGAAAAGGCGACCAATGGGCCGTTTTTGCCGACGAGAACGATCGTGCAAAAACGACTCTCGTCCAGATCGGCCACCGCAACAGCCGCATGGCCGAAATTCGACTAGGTCTCACCGCCGGGGACCGCGTCGTGCTGCACCCGAGCGACCGGATCACCGATGGGATCAGGATCGCGCAGAGGGGCGTGGAATAGATATACGGCTGTAAGGCAAGGGTTTCGATGATACCATTCTGCCAGTGTTTTGCCCGACGCGTCAAACGAATTTCGTAAAATCGAAAAATCTCAATGCAAACAACCCCCGGCTACTGTGCATGGGGTTGTTTTCGCATTTTTTATTTCCGGTCCGAACTGCCTGGACCGGACCTGTCTGGCGAACTGAAAGCCGTCGCCTCAGCTATCCACCTTCAGCGCAGCAATGAAGGCTTCCTGCGGGATGTCGACCTTGCCGAACTGCCGCATCTTCTTCTTGCCTTCCTTCTGCTTCTCGAGAAGCTTGCGCTTACGGGTGATGTCGCCGCCGTAGCATTTTGCGGTGACGTCCTTGCGCAGCGCGCGGACGGTCTCGCGCGCGATCACCTTGCCGCCGATCGCCGCCTGGATCGGGATCTGGAACATGTGCGGCGGGATCAGCTCCTTCATCTTCTCGACCATGGCGCGGCCGCGCCCTTCCGCGCGGGTGCGATGCACCAGCATGGAGAGCGCATCGACCGGCTCGGCATTGACCAGGATCTGCATCTTGACGAGATCGGCCGGCTTGTAATCGGTGAGATGATAGTCGAACGAGGCGTAGCCCTTGGAGACCGACTTCAGGCGGTCATAGAAATCGAACACGACCTCGTTGAGCGGCAGATCGTATTTCACCATGGCGCGCGAGCCGACGTAAGTGAGCTCCTTCTGCGAGCCACGGCGGTCCTGGCAGAGCTTGAGCACGCTGCCGAGATATTCGTCCGGAGTGAGGATCGTCGCCTCGATCCAGGGCTCGTCGATCTCGGCGATCTTGACCACGTCGGGCATGTCGACGGGGTTGTGGATCTCGATCTCCTGGCCGTCGGTCAGCTTCATCCTGTAGATGACGCTCGGCGCGGTCGCGATCAGGTTGAGGTCGAACTCGCGCGACAGCCGCTCCTGGATGATCTCGAGGTGCAACAGGCCGAGGAAGCCGCAGCGGAAGCCGAAGCCGAGGGCGGCCGAGGTCTCCATCTCGAAGGAGAAGCTGGCATCGTTCAGCCGCAGCTTGCCCATCGCGGCGCGCAGCGTCTCGAAGTCGTCGGCATCGACCGGGAACAGGCCGCAGAACACCACCGGGATCGCCGGCTTGAAGCCGGGCAGCATGTCGGCGACCGGCTTCCTGTCGTCGGTGATGGTGTCGCCGACGCGGGTGTCGGCGACCTCCTTGATCGCGGCGGTGATGAAGCCGATCTCGCCGGGGCCGAGTTCGTCGACCTGCTGCATCTTCGGCGTGAAGAAGCCGACGCGCTCGACGTCGTAGGCCGCGCCCGTGCCCATCATGCGGACGCGCTGGCCCTTCTTCATGGTGCCGTCGACGATCCGCACCAGCACGACGACGCCGAGATAGACGTCATACCAGCTGTCGACCAGCAGCGCCTTCAAGGTCGCGTCGCGGTCGCCCTTCGGCGGCGGCAGGCGGGTGACGATGGCTTCGAGCACGTCGGGGACGCCGAGGCCGGTCTTGGCCGAGATCATCACCGCGTCGGAGGCGTCGATGCCGATGACGTCTTCGATCTGCTGCTTGATCTTCTCGGGCTCGGCGGCGGGCAGGTCGACCTTGTTCAGGACCGGGACGATCTCGTGGTTGTTGTCGAGCGCCTGGTAGACATTGGCGAGCGTCTGCGCTTCGACGCCCTGGCTGGCGTCGACCACCAAGAGGGAACCCTCGCAGGCCGCCAGCGACCGCGAGACCTCGTAGGCGAAGTCGACATGGCCGGGCGTGTCCATCAGGTTGAAGATGTAATCCTTGCCGTCCTTGGCGCGGTAGGCGAGGCGCACCGTCTGCGCCTTGATGGTGATGCCGCGCTCACGCTCGATGTCCATGGAATCGAGCACCTGCTCCTTGCCCGCCATCTCGCGGTCGGAGAGGCCGCCGGTCATCTGGATCAGGCGGTTGGCCAGCGTCGATTTGCCATGGTCGATATGGGCGACGATGGAGAAATTGCGGATGTTGGAAATGGGGACGGTCGTCATGGGCGCGGGATACCACTCACATCCCCGTGCGGCAACCATTCACTTGACCACCCGCGGCAGCAGGGGCGACGCGCTCGGCAGCCCCTGTGCTCGGCTGAACCGCTCGGATGGGGCAATGTTTCGATTTGGGCATCGGGGCGGTGTCGCCGGCCGCCCCGTTCTAGCGGCTGCGGTCGTTCCCGAGCTCCGCGGCCATCGATTTCAGGGGCGCGCTCTGTTATTCCTCCAGCTTTCTGTCATGGAAGCGGGCCATGTATTGGAAGATTTTTCTGCCTTGTTGTTTGCCGCATGTTTCACCTTCCCGGCCGCCGCTGAAAAGCGTGTCGCCCTCGTCATCGGCAACTCCGCTTACCGGAGCGTGCCGCGGCTGGAGAACCCCGCGAACGACGCGCAGCTGGTGGCCGATACGTTGCAGCGGCTCGGCTTCGCGCTGGTCGGCGGGAGTGCCCAGGTCGAGCTGGACAAGGCGGGCTTCGACAACGCGGTCCAGCGCTTCGGCAACCAATTGATCGGCGCCGACGTCGCCTTGTTCTACTACGCCGGGCACGGCATCCAGGTTCGCGGGACGAACTATCTCGTGCCGATCACGGCGAATCCGACGCGCGAGACCGACGTGGATTTCCAGATGGTCGATGCCGCACTGGTGCTTCGCCAGATGGATGGAGCAGGAACCAAGCTGAACATCGTCATCCTCGATGCTTGTAGGAACAATCCATTCGGCGGGCGTGGCCTGCGTGGCTCCGACGGCGGCCTGGCGCAGATCCGGGCTCCGGAGGGAACGCTGCTCTCCTACGCCACCCAGCCTGGAAACGTCGCGCTCGACGGCGCCGACGGGCATAGTCCCTACACGCGGGCGCTGGTCGAAACGATGCAGCGACCCGGGCTCGACGTGCTGCAGACGTTCAATCAGGTGGGGCTCATCGTCAAGCGTGCGACCGGCAGCGCCCAGCAGCCCTGGGTTTCCACCTCACCAATCGACGGCTCATTCTACTTTTCGGGCGCAGCGGCAGGGCAGGTCGCGGCAGTCGACGTGCCGGCGACGGTGACGGCGCCCACCTCAAACCTTCCGTCTTCCGCGCCGGTGACGAGGACTCAGTCGGATTTCCTGTTTCCGGATTCCGATAGCCGGCTGCTTGCCGATGCCGATCTGAGGGCGCTGAGCAAGGATGAGCTGCGCCTTGCGCGCAACGAGATCTTTGCCCGGCGAGGACGCTACTTCAGCGCGCCCGATTTGACAGCGAGATTCAGCAAGTTCGCCTGGTACGTCCCCCGGACCTGGGACCCTCAGCTCGGCGCCGTCGAGAAGGCAAATGTCGCCTTGATCGAACGCTATGAATCCGGCGGCCCGGCTCAGAGCGGCTTCATCTTTCCCGATTCCGATCGACGTCTGCTCACGTCCGCTGATCTGCGTGGACTTTCGAACGACGAACTCCGTATCGCGCGCAACGAGATCTTTGCGCGACGCGGACGATATTTCGAAGCGGCAGATCTCAAGGCCCGCTTTGAGCGCTTCTCATGGTATTCGCCCAATACATGGAATCCCAAGCTCAATTCGATCGAGGAGGCGAATGTCGCGCTGCTCGATCAGACCGGCAAGCGTCGATGATGACGGCGCTGCGGGCAGCACGCGTCCTCCTCGTTCTCGTGCTTGCCTCTGCCCCGGCGAAGGCCCAGACCAGAGCCGAGCTTCTCGATCGGTTGGTTCGCGCCTATCCCGAGGCTCTGTCCGGTCACGACGGCAAGCAAATTGTCTGGCGCGATGGCACGGCGATGCCGGTCGACGACGGCATCGACGACAAGTCGTTTGATCAGCGCCTGCGCGACGCCTCGATCGTGGACCAGCTCCGTTTGCCTTATCCCGTCGGCGTTTATGCGCCGCCCGCATTGAACGCCGATCCAGGAAGATTTCGAAACGAAGCATTCTTCAGGAAGATGTATGGCGACTGTCACAGTGGAGCGGTTCAGCGGAATCTGGTCACCATCATCTGGCTGCCTCGAACATGGGGGAAGGCGATCCAGGTGACCCGGATCAATGGCGTAGCGGACCGACTCAAGGAGGTGTCGGCGGAAATCGACAAGCTCGCGCCGGCGCTGAAGGCCGCTGCATTTCCAATTGCCGGCGTGCTGTCGTGCCGGCCGGTCGCCGATACCGGAAAGATGAGCATGCATGGCTATGCAGCCGCGATCGACCTGAATTTGCGATATTCCGACTATTGGCTGTGGGCGGGCCGGGGCAAGTCCATCCCGTACAAGAACAGGATTCCGCAGGAGATCGTCGACATCTTCGAACGCCACGGGTTCATCTGGGGCGGCAAATGGTATCACTACGACACGATGCACTTTGAATATCGCCCGGAACTGCTGGCCCGGTGATTGCGGATTTTTCGTGCTCGGGATCCCCGCGTCCTTCATTCACGCCAAGCTGATTTCACTCCAGCGCAAAACGCGCTACGCAACGCTCCATGTCGACCACGTCACTTCCCTCCGCCAGAGCGCGCACCAAGACCCGGCTCAGTTACAACCGCTTCCGGGCCTGGCTGGTTGCCTGCGCGATCCGCCCCGAGGCCCGCCTCTGGCTGGTGATCCAACTCGCCATCCTGCATGCGGTGCTCTGGACCTTCATCCTGATCAATCTCAAGGCGGCGCAGGACGTTCACATGGACGTCGCAGAAGCCTATGGCTGGGGCCAGAAATTGCTCTGGGGTTATGGCAAGCATCCGCCGCTGTCGGGCTGGATCGCCGGCCTCTGGTTCAAGCTGTTCCCGGCGGCGGACTGGGCGACCTATGCGCTTGCGATGGCGACCGTCAGTGTCGGCATGGTGATCTGCTGGCTGGTTGCCTTGCGCGTGGTCGACGCGCGGCGTGCGTTCCTGGTCGCGGTGATGATCGCGCTCTACCCGATCTTCAATTTCAAGGGTTTCAAGTACAACCCGGATCTGCTCCAGCTCGTCACGCTGCCGCTGCTCGTGCTCGCTTATCTCAACGCCTTCGCGAAGCGGAGCTGGCAATCCGGAGTCTTGCTCGGGCTGGCCGGCGCGCTGGCGCTGATGACCAAATATTGGGTGCTGACCATGATCGGCGCCATCGGCCTTGCCGCGCTGATCCATCCCGAGCGGTTGCGCTTCCTGTCGTCGCCGGCGCCATGGGTCGCTATCGCGACGATGGTGGTGGCGATGATCCCGCACATCGTCTGGCTGGCGGATGCGCATTTCGTGCCGCTGACCTATGCCGGCGACACCTACAGCCTCGAGGACAGCAGCCAGGTGCATCAGCTCGTTGCCGGCTACTTCCTGCATAATTTCGCGCTGCTGGCCCTGCCGGCCGCGCTCGCCGCGCTGGCGATGGCGCTGGTGCCGCCGTGGCTCACGCTGCTCATGCGCGCGCCCTTGCGCATCGTCACGCGAGCCTGGGCACGCGGGACCAATCCGGGCGTCAACCTCTCGCGGGCGCTGAACGTCTGGATCATCCAGATCATCGTCGCATTCGGCCCGCCGCTCGGCGCGCTGGTGTTCAGCATCTACATGAAGACCGATTGGGGCATCTCGCTGTTCTTCCTGGTGCCCTTGGCGCTGGTCGCGATCCCCGCATTGCGGGTGCAGAGCTCGGTGCTGTTCAACATCGCCGCGATCTGGCTCGTGCTCAGCGGCGCCACGCTCGCCGCCTCGCCCTGGATCGCCGCACGCGAGATGGCGGCCAATGCCGGCAACACGGCGACCTATGGCGCGCGCTCGGAGCTGGCGCGCGAGCTGACGCAGGCCTGGCACGCGCGCTTTGCCTCGCGCTGGGCGGTCGTCGCCGGGACCATGGAGACGATTCAGCCGATGGTGTTCTACAGCCCCGATCACCCCAGCCCGTTCACGCCGAACGAAGCCTGGGCGTCCGGGCTGACCTCGCTCGAGGACGTCAGGACCTACGGCTTCATCGGCGTGTTCGATGCGACCGACGAACGTCTGCCCAAGTTCGAGAAGTGGGTCTCGGAAGTCGCGCCGAACGCCGAGCGCATGGTGATGACGACGCGCCGCTTCACCCACGGCAAGGCCGGTCCGGCGATGAGCTGGAACATCTACATCGTGCCGCCGGGAAAGTGAGCTCTCTTTACCTCTCCCCGCTTGCGGGGAGAGGTCGGATCGCTCTTGCGATCCGGGTCTCATGCGCGGAGGGAGGCCCCTCACCCCAACCCTCTCCCCGTAAGAACGGGGCGAGGGAGCGCAGCACGGCGCGTGGCGAGAGAAGGGCCTAAACCCCTTCCTCGTTGAACTTGCTCTCGACGAGCTCGGTGATCGCCGTGAGTGCCGCTTCGGCTTCGTCGCCGGCAGCCGCGACCGTGATGGTCGTGCCGGGACCCGCAGCCAGCATCATCAGGCCCATGATCGAGGTGCCGCCGACGGTCTCGCCGCCGCGCGTCACCCACACTTGCGCGTTGAAGCGCTCGACCGCCTGGACGAACTTCGCCGAGGCGCGGGCGTGCAGGCCGCGCTTGTTGATGATCAGAAGCTCTTTGGAGATCGCCCCCGCGGGCACGCCCGTTGCGGCTTGCGGCGCGTCGTCGCTCATTTGCCGGCGAGCACGCGGCTGGCGATGGTGACGTATTTGCGGCCGGCTTCCTGCGCCATCGCGATCGCGTCGGGCAGCGGACGCTCCTCGCGCACCTTGGCGAGCTTCACCAGCATGGGCAGGTTGATGCCCGCGAGCACTTCGACCTTGGGCCGGCTCATGCAGGATATTGCGAGGTTCGACGGCGTGCCGCCGAACATGTCGGTGAGGATCGCGACGCCGTCGCCGGAATCGACGCGGTTAACCGCCTCGATGATGTCGCTTCGGCAGAGATCGGAATCATCTTCGGCACCGATCGTGATCGCTTCGATTTGCTTTTGTGGGCCCATGACATGCTCAAGCGCTGCCTTGAATTCGTCGGCAAGGCGCCCGTGGGTCACAAGTACTAGACCAATCATCGGAAAACTCCTCGCGGGCGCTTTTGGTGCGCCGCACGAACGCGCCACTTTGACCATCCAGAGCCCCTGCGCAAGAGGGGATGTTGCGTATCTCCCTAAATCTAGACGGATGGATGAGGGGAGCTGCGCCGGTCTATTCGGTCGCGATAGTGGGGTTCATATGGTTACCATTTCCCTTCAAACAATCGGCTGAGGGCTTAACGGAAGATGAACTCTTGGTAGTGGTCAAGGCCGCAACAACCAATGGGAGGGGCGAATAGCCGCGGCTAACAGGGATTCGCGGTATTTCGACACCAGAAATGCTGGTTTTCAGCGATTCTGTCGCAGGCAGGCGCTCGGCGTCCGCCGCGTCGAGATCGACCACGAGGCCGACCATCGCATGCTCCACGAAGTCGCAGCGGCGGATTCCCAAGCCCCGGATCTCGATCAGGCCAGCCAATACCGGAGCGGGGCGGACTTCAATTTCATGGCCGACTGTCGCCAGATGGACACGGTCATCCCCGACCAGAACGGCCCTTTCGATCAGGCCCGACCGGCCCGCCATGATCAAATCGAAGGCAAGGCGCGACTTCCCGGAGCCCGAGGGACCGCGGATCAGCACGGCAAAATTCCCGACCTTGACGGCGGAGGCGTGCACGCTGGGACCGCCGTCGCTCATAGCGCCGGCAGTCTCACCACGAAGCGCGCGCCCGTGACCGTCGGCGCGCCGTCGGCATCGAGCGGGCCTGCGCGGTTCTCCGCCCAGATGCGCCCGCCATGGGCATCGACGATCTGCTTGGAGATCGACAATCCGAGGCCGGAGTTCTGGCCAAAGCCCTGATGCGGACGGTCGGTGTAGAAGCGCTCGAAGATGCGCTCCAGCGCGTCGTCGCGGATGCCGGGGCCATCGTCGTCGATCACGATCTCGATCTCTCCGCGCGCGCGGCGGCAGGTGAGGCGTACCTTGCTGCCGGCTTCCGAGAACGATTGTGCGTTGGACAGCAGGTTGGAGACGACCTGTCCGAGCCGTGAATCGTGACCGGTCACGGCGAACGTGTCGGTCGGGCCGCGGCCCTCGAAGCGGGTCTCGACCGCGACGTCGTGGCCGAGTTTGGTCTCGTTGGCGACGGACGCAAGCGTCGTCAGCAGGCGGCGCAAATCGACCGGGATCGCATCCTGGCGCTGCAATTCGGCATCGAGGCGGCTGGCGTCCGAGATGTCCGAGATCAGACGGTCGAGCCGCTTGACGTCGTGCTCGATCACCTCGAGCAGACGTGCGCGGCTGGTCTCGTTGCGCGCCAGCGGCAGCGTCTCGACCGCCGAGCGCAGCGAGGTCAGCGGGTTCTTCAGTTCATGGGCGACGTCGGCGGCGAACATCTCGATCGCCTCGATGCGGCTGTAGAGCGCGCTGGTCATGTCGCGCAGCGCGCCGGAGAGGTGGCCGATCTCGTCGCGGCGGCGGGTGAAATCGGGAATCTCGATGCGGGCCTTGATGCGGCGGCGGACCCGCTCGGCGCTGTCGGCGAGCCGGCGCACCGGACCTGCGATCGTGCTGGCAAGCAGCAGCGACAGCATGATCATGACCGTTGCGGCAACACCGCCGACCTTCAGGATGGCGAGGCGCTCGGCGGTGACCATCTGGTCGATGTCGTCGCCCTGGGTCGACAGCATCAAGGCGCCGTGGATGGCACGCGAGCGCAGCACGGGGACCGCGACCGAGACGATCACCTCGCCACGTGCATTGACCCGCACCATCGAGCGCTTCTGGCCCTGGAGTGCGTCGCCAACCTCCGCGTAACCATTGCCATTCTCAGGCCCGAGCTCGCGGTAGAGCGGCAGGTCGCCGCGGTTCAGCCAGGTCCGCACTGCGACCATGCCGCGCTCGACGATGCCGGGCTTCTCGGCCGGCGGCGGCAGGTTGTAGCGCAGCACGTTTTCGAGGTTGCGGCTGTCGACCAGCAGGCTGCCATTCGGATCGTAGATGCGCGCGCGCGTCTTGGTCGGCGAGATCAGCGTGCGCAGCACCGGCGCTACGCGCTCCGGATTGATCGGGAAGTCCAGCGGCGAATATTCGTCCGAGCCGCCATAGGTCTCGCCCGGCTTGAGATCGAGCAGCCGGTCGGGGTCGATGGTGATGGCGTTGGTCTGCACGGTCGCTGAGGCCGCGATGGCGCCAGCGATGATCTCGGCCTGCACTAGGAGGCTCTGAGCCCGCGCGTCGATCAGGCCGGCGCGGAATTGCGATAGATACAGGATGCTGGCGACCAGCGCGACGAGGCCGGCGAGGTTGAGCGAGACGATGCGGCGGGTCAGGCTCGAGAAGGACAGCGCGAAGAAGAACTGCCCGGCGCGCTTCAACCAGTTCAGCGGACGCCAACCCTGCTGCTTGTCTTCGACAACGTGCTCCGGAACGCCGTGGGATGCGACATCCTCGGCGCTCTGGTTTGGATCAGGCTGCGTTCGGTCAAGCAATGCTTACGCCCGCGTTAGGACAGCTCGTTGAGAAGGTCCCCGCATCCTAGAGCGATCCCGGTCCCGATGGAATCAGAACCGGCGACGCTCTCGTCTTTCGTGAAGCTGCCTGCCGCCTCAGGCTTCCTTGAAGCGGTAGCCGACGCCGTAGAGCGTCTCGATCATCTCGAACTCGTTGTCGACCACCTTGAACTTCTTGCGCAGCCGCTTGATGTGACTGTCGATGGTGCGGTCGTCGACATAGACCTGGTCGTCATAGGCCGCATCCATCAGCGCGTTGCGGCTCTTCACCACGCCGGGCCGGGTCGCCAGCGCCTGGAGGATCAGGAATTCGGTGACGGTCAGCGTCACCGGCTCGTTCTTCCAGGTGCAGGTATGCCGTTCCGGATCCATGCGCAAAAGGCCGCGGTCGAGCGCCTTGGCATCGTTCTCCTTCGGCGCGACGGTCGGGTCCTTCGGCGCCGAGCGGCGCAGCACCGCCTTGACGCGCTCGACCAAAAGGCGCTGCGAGAACGGTTTGCGAATGAAGTCGTCGGCGCCCATCTTGAGGCCGAACAGCTCGTCAATCTCTTCGTCCTTGGAGGTCAGGAAGATCACCGGCAGATCGGATTTCTGCCGGAGACGACGCAGCGTCTCCATGCCGTCCATGCGCGGCATCTTGATGTCGAGGATCGCGAGATCGGGCTGGGTGGTGCGAAAACCGTCAAGCGCGGAGGCACCGTCGGTGTAGGTCATGATGCGGTAGCCTTCGGCTTCCAGCGCGATCGAGACGGATGTGAGAATGTTGCGGTCGTCGTCGACCAAAGCGATTGTGGGCATGAGCCTCTGCTTTCTGCTTTCCGTTTGGGTCGTGGCTTGAAACGGCGAGCAATCCAGTGATGCGCCGCATACAATGGGTGCCGAACTCGGCATACGAACCTTGTCACCGAGCAATGCAAGCTAGGCTGAAGTGTGACCAAGTTCCACGAAACGCGGCAGATCCGCCGCGTCTCGACCCATAACCTGGCCCCCGTTTACCCGAAAAAAGGCCTCCCTTGCAACCACCTGACCCCGAGAAAGCCGATGCAACCGACCCCGGATTTCGACCCCGCGAAACTCGCCAAATCGCTGCTGCGACGGTCGCGGCAGGGGGCGCTGGCAACCCTGATGGCCGGGAGCGGCGATCCCTATTGTTCCCTGGTCAATCTGGCGAGCCATCCCGATGGCTCGCCGATCCTGCTGATCTCGCGCCTCGCCGTGCATACCCGGAACATCCTCGCGGACAGCCGGATCTCGCTGATGCTGGACGAGCGCGCGGCCGGTGATCCCCTGGAAGGGGCCCGGATCATGCTGTCCGGCCGGGCGGAACAGGCCGGCGCCGACAAAGAGCTGCTCCAGCGACGGTATCTCAATGCCCATCCCTCGGCGGAAGACTTTGTTTCGTTTAAGGATTTCTCCTTCTTCCGGATCCGGCCCTCGGGAACCCATCTGGTCGCTGGCTTCGGCCGGATCGTCGACCTCACGCCCGAGCAGTTCCTCACGGATCTCACCGGCGCCGAGGATTTGCTCGCGGCGGAACAGGGCGCCGTCGAGCACATGAATGCCGACCATCGCGACGCCATGAACCTCTATGCCACAAGGCTCCTCGGCGCCGCCGAGGGCGACTGGCGCTGCACCGGCTGCGATCCGGAGGGCTTCGATATGCAAATGGATCAGACCGCCCTGCGGCTGGACTTCCCGGAGCGGGTGACGGATGGCACGGCACTGCGCAAGATGCTGGTCCGCCTCGCTGGTGAGGCGCGCAAGAAGATGGACCAGGGCGCAACGCTTTGAACGTCGCCGCTCATCGCTGCGACCTAAGACCGTGATCGGTCCGACGGCGGCAGCGAGAGTGTTCATGGCAAGATGGAATCGACTGGCGCTGATCGCAGGCCTCGCACTCGCGGCGAGCGCATCGCTGTCCACGGCTGGCCTTGCCCAGAAGGGCAATCTCGCGGCGCAGGGCGCCAAGATCAACGCGCTCACGAGTGCCGGCAAGTATTCGGAAGCGCTTCCGCTCGCGCAGGCGATGGTTGCGAGCCTGGAGGAGAGCGACAACGGCCGTGAACTCGCCGCTGCGCTCAACAATCTCGGTCAGGTCCATGCCGGCCAGGGGAGCGACGATCTGGCCGAGCCGCTCTACAAGCGCGCAATCGCATTGATGGAAAAGTCGCTTGGCCTCGACACTCCATTGGTCGCGGCCGAACTGACCAATCTCGCCGCGCTATATCAGCGGCAGGGCCGCTTCGCCGAGGCCGAGCCGCTGTTCAAGCGCGCGCTCGCCGTGCGCGAAAAGAGCTTGCCGCGTGAGCACCCCGATGTCGGCCAGGCCCTCAACAATCTGGCCACGCTCTACGTCAAACAGGAGCATTTTGCCGAGGCCGAGCCGCTGTTCCAGCGGGCGCTTGCGATCTACCAGAAAGCAGCCGGGCCCGAGCATCCCGCGGTTGCGACAGTCCTGAACAACATCGGTCAGGTCGATCGCGACCTCAATCGCGATGCTGATGCCGAAGCGCCGATCAAGCGTTCGCTCGCGATCCGCGAGAAGGTGTTGGGGCCGGAGCATCCCGACGTCGCCCGCTCGCTGAACAATCTCGCGGGTCTCTATCAGCACCAGCAGCGCTATGCCGAGGCCGAGCCGCTGTATCGCCGCGCGTTGGTGATCCGCGAGCGCGCATTCGGCGCCGATCACCCCGACGTCGCAATCTCGACCAGCAATTTCGCCTATTTCCTCGAGGTGTCCGGGCGGACTGCCGACGCCTTGCCGCTTGCGGAAAAGACGCTCGCCAACAATCGTGCGCAGTTGCGCGTCGTGTTGCCGATCCTGTTTTCCGCGCGGCAGCAGCATCTCCTGCCGGACGACAAGGCACTGGACGAGGCGCTCGCGGCGATCCAGCGCGGCACGCAATCCTCTGCCGCCTCCGCCGTGAACAAGCTCGCGGTGCGGTTGGCCGCCGGCAGCGACCGGCTCGCCGAGCTCGTGCGCAAAGATCAGGACCTCGCGGCCGAGTCCGATGCGCTCGACAAGGCGATCATCGCTGCGGTGTCGAAGCCTTCCGCTCAACGCGACCGCGCGGCCGAACAGCGCAGCCGCGCGCGGATTGCGGCAATCGCGAGCGAGCGCAGCGGATTGCAGAAGACCCTCGCCGTCGAGTTTCCCGACTATTCCTCGCTCTCCAACCCGCTGCCGCTGGCGGTGAAGGACATTCAGGCATTGCTGTCGGCCGACGAGGCGATGGTGCTTTATTCGATCGTCGACAAGCAAAGCTACGTCATCGCGATCACCCGCGACGGCGTCGACTGGAAGGAGATCCCGCTCGGCGCTGATGCGCTGGCGCAGAAAGTGTCCGCCTTCCGCCGGGGATTGGACGTCGGCAAGGCGCATGATGCCTCCGGCAAAGCCGGATTGTTCGACCTTGCGCTCGCGAACGAGCTCTATGCCGCGCTGCTTGGTCCGGTGGAGGCGCTGACGAAAGACAAGCGCAACTTACTGGTCGTGCCGTCAGCGGCGCTGACCGCGTTGCCGTTTCATCTGCTGGTCACGGAGAAGCCGCAAGCGGCGATCCCGGACAGGCTCGAAGGCTATCGCAGCGCCGCCTGGCTGTTGCGGCGCCAGGCCGTCTCGGTGCTGCCGTCGGTGATCAGCCTGAAATCCCTGCGCGCCTTTGCGCGCAGGGATCGAGGCATCAAGCCGATGACCGGCTTCGGCGATCCCGTGTTCAACCCTGCGCTGGAGGGACCGGCCGAGCATCGTGCCGCAAGCGGCAAGGTGGCGGCGCGCAGCATTGCGACCATCGCCTATACCGATTTCTGGCGCGGTGCCGGCGTCGATCGTGCGCGGCTGGCGCAGGCGCTGCCGCAACTGCCGGATACTGCGGACGAGCTGAACGCGGTAGCGAGGGATGTCGGCGCGACCGATGCCGACATCCATCTCGGTCGCGACGCCAGCGAAACGACGCTCAAGCGTGCAGCGCTTGCTCAATATGGCATCATCTACTTTGCCACCCACGGCCTTGTCGCCGGCGACATCAAGGGACTGGGTGAGCCCTCGCTTGCACTCTCCATTCCCGATCAGCCATCGGAGCTCGACGACGGCGTGCTCACCGCGAGCGAAGTGGCCCAGCTCAAGCTCAATGCGGATTGGGTTGTGCTGTCGGCCTGCAACACCATCGCGGGCGACAAGCCGGGCGCCGAAGCCCTGTCGGGATTGGCGCGCTCGTTCTTTTATGCCGGTGCCCGCGCGCTCCTTGTCTCGCATTGGGCGGTGGATTCAGAAGCTGCCACGCGCTTGACCACGTCGACGTTCGAGCTGCTCAAGAACGAACCGAAGATCGGTCGCGCCGAAGCCTTGCGCCGCGCGATGTTAAGCTATCTCGATGACGCCTCGTCACCGCGCAACGCCTACCCTGCGATGTGGGGGCCGTTCGCACTCATCGGCGAAGGTGAGGTACGATAGGAAGCCACGTCGGGCGTTGTGCGTCGCAATAACCGGAAGTAACGCGCAAATGCGCGTTTGGTTGCGCGATCATTCGAACTTTTTGAATGCGCCTGCTCAGAGCTGACATGCGCGACGTTTGGCGCGGTCTTTGAATAAACTAAATCCTACGGGATCAGCTTGGCAACGCCAGCGTTCATCAGTATTAGGTCGCCCAACCGAGGCTAAATGGCCTATATTCACGGTGACCGCGATGGCGCCAAAGTTTGGTCGCGCTAAGTGTCGCGGGTTCTAGGAGGATTTTTTCGTGCAAGAGACGGGCGTGCGCAACGGTGCCTTCGGCGCCGACAAATTCGGCTTAAAGAATCTCAAGCAGGTTCACTGGAACCTCGGTGCGCCACAACTCTATCAATACTCGCTCTCGGCAGGCGAGGCGGTGCTGTCCGCCGACGGTGCGCTCTGCGCCGACACCGGCGAGTTCACCGGCCGCAGCCCGAAGGACAAGTTCACGGTGCGTGACGCCACCACCGACAAGAAGATGTGGTGGGCCGGCAACCAGTCGATCACCGCGGAGCAGTTCGAGGCGCTCCATCAGGATTTCCTCAAGCACGCCGAAGGCAAGACTCTGTTCGCGCAGGATCTCTATGGCGGCGCCGATCCGGCCTACCGGATCAAAACGCGCGTCTTCACCGAGCTCGCCTGGCACTCGCTGTTCATCCGCACGCTGCTGATCCGCCCCGAGGCCGTCGAGCTGTCGAGCTTCACGCCCGAGCTCACCATCATCGACATGCCGAGCTTCCGCGCCGATCCGAAGCGCCATGGCGTGCGCTCGGAGAACGTCGTCGCGATTGATTTCGCCCGCAAGATCGTCCTGATCGGCGGCTCCTACTACGCAGGCGAGATGAAGAAGTCGGTGTTCACCACGCTGAACTACTATCTGCCCGAGCGCGGCGTGATGCCGATGCACTGCTCCGCCAATGTCGGCGCCAACGACGACACCGCGATCTTCTTCGGGCTATCAGGCACCGGCAAGACCACGCTGTCGGCCGATCCCAACCGCACCCTGATCGGTGACGACGAGCACGGCTGGGGCCCGAACGGCGTGTTCAATTTCGAAGGCGGCTGCTATGCCAAGTGCATCAAGCTGTCGAAGGAAGCCGAGCCCGAGATCTTTGCTGCATCGACGCGCTTCGGCGCGGTGCTCGAGAATTGCGTGCTCGACAAGGACACCCGCGTCGTCGATTTCGACGACGGCTCCAAGACCGAGAACACGCGCTCGGCGTACCCGCTCGACTTCATTCCGAACGCCTCGCGCACCGGCCGTGCGCCGCAGCCGAAGAACGTGGTGATGCTTGCCGCCGACGCGTTCGGCGTGCTGCCGCCGATCGCAAAGCTCTCGCCGGCGCAGGCGATGTACCACTTCCTGTCCGGCTACACCGCCAAGGTCGCCGGCACCGAGCGCGGTCTCGGCAACGAGCCGCAGCCGGAATTCTCGACCTGCTTCGGCTCGCCCTTCCTGCCGCTCGACCCCAGCGTCTACGGCAACATGCTGCGTGAGCTCATCGCCCGGCACAATGTCGACTGCTGGCTGGTCAACACCGGCTGGACCGGCGGCAAGTATGGTGTCGGCTCCCGCATGCCGATCAAGGTGACGCGCGCGCTGCTCACCGCCGCGCTCGACGGCTCGCTTCGCAACGTCGAATTCCGCACCGACAAATATTTCGGCTTCGCGGTCCCGACCGCCCTGCCGGGCGTACCGAGCGAAATCCTCAACCCGGTCAACACCTGGAAGGACAAGGACGAGTTCGACAAGACCGCGCGCGCGCTGATCGGCATGTTCCAGAAGAACTTCGCCAAGTTCGAAGCCCAGGTCGACGCCGAAGTGCGCGCAGCCGCGCCGGACGTGAAGCTCGCGGCGGAGTAGAGCTTGCGCTGTTTGAATTGCGAAAGGGCGGCCGCGAGGCCGCCCTTTTTCTTTGCGCGAGCTCTCTCCACCGTCATTGCGAGCGCAGCGAAGCAATCCAGAATCCCTCCGCGGAGACAGTCTGGATTGTTTCGCTCCGCTCGCAATGACGTGCCCTGCGGGAGCAGCTCACGCCTTGAAATACGCGATCTGCGTCGTCGTCGCGAGCAGTCGTCCGTTCGGTGACCACAGCTCGCCGTTCTGGTCGCCATAGCTCTTGTGGAAGATCTTCGCGTCGGCCGTCGCCAGCACGCGCGTGATGTCTTCAGCCGCCAGCTCTTCGGCATCGGTGTGGAAATACGTCGTCAGCGACACCGTGCCGAATGGCACCAGCTCGCGCCGCGCATGGAAGATGCGGCCGAAGAAGGCATCCGACATCGACATCAGCGACAGCATGTCGAGCTTGCGCGGCGTGCGGTCGCTGATCCAGATCTTCGAATAGGTGCTGGTGGGCTCGGTTTGCGGCGGGCCGATCCGCATCTCGCCCTCGACGAAGCGGAATTCATACTGGTTGGCCCAGGACGCCGCGATCTTCGGGAATGGCAGCGTCTGTTCGAACGGCTTGGCGTCCGGGCACTTCGCCACCCCGTGCTCCCAGGACGGCCGGCGCTCGGCGAACACGGCGGTGGCGAGCGTTGCGACCTCGCCGCCGCCTTGGCTGAGCTCGACGCTCCAATGCTGGCTGGAGCGGTTGGTCTTCACCAGCCGTACGTCGAGATCGAACGGCCCCTTGGCGATCGGTGCGCAGTAATTGACTGTGAGCGCGAGCGGATCGCCGGCGCGTTCGGGATGATCAATCAGCGCGCGCAAAATGGTCGCGGCGGTGGCGCCGCCGAACGGACCGACAAAGGCCCAGTAATCGTCGCTGGTGTGCCCCTGCCAGCTGGAGTCACCGGCGGTGATGCGGGTGGCGTCGTCGAAAGGATGCGGGAGCTTGGCGTGCATTGTGTTCCTCGGTGTCTCCCCGACGGTCATTGCGAGCGCAGCGAAGCAGTCCAGACCGTCCCCGCGGAAAGAATCTGGATTGCTTCGCTGCGCACGCAATGACGGTGTTTGAAGCTAGGGTGTCCGTATCACTGACGCCAGCTTGGGGATGACGACAATCATATCATCATCCGCCTTGCAAGGTGCAATAACCTCGCAGGTAAGGCCGATTTCACGCTGCGGAAAATCAGCCTGCGACGTCGCGCAGATCTGGCAGCAGCGGCGTGGTCGGATTGACCGGCACGTTCCAGATCTCCTCGGCGTATTCGCGGATGGTGCGGTCGGACGAGAACCACGCCATGCGCGCGACGTTGAGGATGGACGCGCGCGTCCAGGCCGGCGCCACCTGCCAGCGCGCATCGATCGCGCGCTGCGCCTCGTAATAGGAATCGAAATCGGCGCTGACCATGTAATGGTCGAGATAGCGCAGCGCATGCGCGATGGATTCGAAGCGGCCGGGATCGCCGTTCGAGAATTCGCCGGTCCCGATCGCATTGATGGCACGCTGGAGCTTCGGCGAATTACGGATGACGTCGGACGCATCCAGACCCTGCTTGCGCCGGATCATCACGTCGCCGGCCTCCAGGCCGAAGATCGCGATGTTCTCGGCGCCGACATGGTCGCGGATCTCGATATTGGCGCCGTCGAGCGTGCCGATGGTGATGGCGCCGTTCAGCGCCAGCTTCATGTTGCCGGTGCCGGAGGCTTCCATGCCGGCGGTCGAGATCTGCTCGGACAGGTCGGCTGCGGGAATGATCACTTCGGCCAGGCTGACATTGTAGTCGGGCAGGAAGGCGACCTTGAGCTTGCCGCCGATCGCAGGATCATTGTTGACGGCCTCGGCGACGTCGTTGATCAGCTTGATGATCAGCTTGGCGTAGCGGTAGCTCGCCGCGGCCTTGCCCGCGAAAATCTTCACCCGCGGCACCCAATTGCCGTTGGGATCGTCCTTGATCGCCTGGTACAGCGCGACCGTCTCGATGATGTTGAGGAGCTGGCGCTTGTACTCGTGGATGCGCTTGATCTGCACGTCGAACAGTGCGCCAGGATCGACCTTGATGCCGAGCCGCTCGCCGATCAGCCGCGCCAGCGCCGCCTTGTTGGCGTGCTTGACGGCGCGGAATTTCTTCTGGAATTCGACGTCGCTGGCGCGGGCTTCGATCAGGCTGAGCTGGGAGGGATCGTCGAGCACGGCATCGCCGCAGGTCTCGCGCAACAGATCGGTCAGCTTCGGGTTCGCCAGCATCAGCCAGCGGCGGAAGGTGATGCCGTTGGTCTTGTTGGTGATGCGGCCGGGATAGAGATGGTTGAGATCGTGGAACACGGTCTCGCGCATCAGGTCGGAATGCATCGCCGAGACGCCGTTGATGCGGTGCGAGCCGACGAAGGCGAGCTGGCCCATGCGCACGCGGCGGCCGCTCCTCTCGTCGATCAGCGAGACCGAAGCGCGGAAGTCGATGTCCCCGGGGCAGCGCGCCTCCGCCAGCGCCAGATGCTGCACGTTGATGCGGTAGATGATCTCCAGATGCCGCGGCAACAGCTGCTCGAACAGCTCGACCGGCCAGGTCTCGAGCGCTTCGGGCAGCAGCGTGTGATTGGTGTAGGAGAGCGTGGCGACCGTGATCTTCCAGGCCTCGTCCCAGCGGAAATTGTGGAGGTCGACGAGGATGCGCATCAGTTCGGTGACGGCGAGGCTCGGATGGGTATCGTTGAGCTGCACCGCGACCTTGCCGGCGAGGCTGCGGAGCTGGCCGTCAGAGGCGAGATGCCGTTTCACCAGATCCTGGAGCGAGGCGGAGACGAAGAAATATTCCTGGCGCAGCCGCAGCTCGCGGCCCGCCGGGCTCTCGTCGTTCGGATAGAGGAATTTGCAGATCGCTTCCGCGCGCGCCTGCTCGGCACTGGCGCTGACATAGTCGCCCTTGTTGAAGGCATCGAGCCTGAGCGGATCGGGCGAGCGCGCCGACCACAGGCGGAGCGCGTTGACGTGCTGGCCGCGCCAGCCGACGATCGGCGTGTCATAGGCGATCGCCTGCACGGTCTCGCCCGGGTGCCAGATGGCGCGGTCGCGGCCCTTGTCGTCGACATGCTCGACGCCGCCGCCGAAATTGACGTCGTAGATCACCTCTGGCCGCTGCAATTCCCAGGGGTTGCCGAAGCTCAGCCATTCGTCCGGATATTCCTGCTGCCAGCCCTGATTGATGATCTGGCGGAACAGGCCGTAATCGTACCGGATGCCATAGCCGATCGCGGGGATCGACAGCGTCGCCATGCTCTCCATGAAGCAGGCGGCGAGCCGCCCAAGCCGCCATTGCCGAGCGCCGCGTCCGGCTCGCATTTGCGCAGCTCGGGCAGCGACACGCCGAGATCGCCGAGCGCGAGCTCGAAGATCTTCAGGAGCCCCATGTTGTTGAGCGCGTCGGTGAAGAGGCGGCCGATCAGGAATTCGAGCGAGAGATAATAGACGCGCTTGCGCCCGGCGTCGTAGCTGCGCTTCTCGGCTGTGAGCCAGCGATGCACGATGCGGTCGCGCAGCGCGAGCGCGGCGGCCTGGTACCAGTCGTGCCTAGTCGCCATGCCCGCGTCTTTGCCGATCGCAAGGCGCAGCTTCGCCAGGATCGCACCCTTGATCTCAGCCAGCGCGAGCTCGTCGATGGGCTGGCCGGGGGCGGGAAAATTTGGCTGGAACGATTGATCTTGCAAGGCCGTCACTTCCTGGTCGAACGAACACCACTCACCCTACGCGTCATGCCCCTGCACCGGAACCATCACTGGCGCGGTCGTGCACTGCGTTGATGCAAATTTATGCAAGGAACGGGCCGATTTTGGAACCCGGACCAGCACGGAGAAACATGGATTTGCTGCTACAATGGCGGCCAATTCAGCCATCACTGTGGAGGAGACCCATGAGACCTCTGATGAGACTGCTGATCGAAATCGCCACTGCGACCCTGCTCATTGTCTGCATCAGCGTCTCCACCGCCGCCTCCGCCGCCGGAAAAATCGGCCGCAGCGCCGACGGCCTCAGCTGCGCCGTCTCGCTCCCGCAAAACGCAACGCCAGCAGCCCGCTGTGCCGCCATCAAGCGCCAATGCGGCGGCAAGTTTTATGCGAGCGCGTGCGGAGACAGGCTGATGTCGGCGGTGAATTGAGGGGATCGTGCGGCGGAAACAGCGCTCGTTTGGCCGAAGGCTTTCACTGGGTTGTCGTCCCGGCGAAGGCCGGGACCCATAACCACCGTTGTCAAATGAGATGCGATAGGTCGCGCCAATCCGGATTTTCCTGCTCGATCAAGCGAATCTTCCAGTCGCGGCGCCATTCCTTTAGCGCCTTCTCACGTGCGATCGCTTCGGATGGCGAAGTGTAGGTTTCGACGTAGACGAGCCGCGTCACGCCATATTTCGTGACGAACTTCGAACCGCGTCCAGAACGATGCAATGTCAGCCGATTGCTGAGATCGTTGCAAACGCCGATGTACAACGTGCCGTAGCGGCGGCTGACGTAGTACGCGGCTGGCGCATTCATTGGCGGCACCCATGTCCGAAAACGTCTGACAGCGGTGTTTATGGGTCCCGGCCTTCGCCGGGACGACATTGTGGAAGCAACAGAACAAATTAAGAACACTTTAGCAAGTCTTTGATATATCATTGTGATTCGGCATCTCGCCGACACAATATCTAGCGTCCTTCAGACTTCGCGAGGACTACATGTCCACCATTGCCTTCGATCAATTTGCCCTCACCCGGATCGCCGATTTCGCGCGGTCGCTGTCGCGACTGCATCGGGCGGCGCGGCGCCAGAGGATCGATGACGACCAGTTCGACCGCGAGTTCAACGCGGTGTGCCAGTCGATCTGGGGCTACACCATCGACGACATCAGCGACGAGCTGTTTTCGACCGACGACCATCTGTTCCTCGATACGCTGGATGAAGCGCATGCGCGCATCTTCGCCGCCGAGCAGGGTTATGACCTCGTCGATGACCAGGGCATGCTGACCGATTGGTGGGGCTTTTGCTGGATGATCCTGGCCGAGAAGCGCGGCCTCCTGACGCCGGAAAACCGTGCCGCTGCGCGCGCGGCGATCGAGGAGAAATATCTGGCAGCGCCGAACGTGATCGGGGTGATCATCGGACGGTAGACTCGTACCCCGGGCGCAGCGCAGCACGTCAGTGATGCGCTGCTGAACCGGGGCCCAGAAATTGCTGGGTCCCGGCTCAGCGTCGCATCGCTTTCGCGCTGCGCCGCGTCCGGGACACGAGATCAGTCCAATCCCGCCCGCTTCGCCGGCTTCTGCGTCTTCGGCACCGTCACATCGGGCAGTGCCTCGCGCACGATCTCCGCGGCCGGCGCATCCGCCGCCACGGTCTCGGCGCGCACCGGGGCCACCTTCATCTCGCCAAGACGCGCGCGGACCTGCGCGGTGAGGCCGGGATAGGAGGCAACCGGAGTGAAGTCCGCAGCTTGGTCGTTGCCGACACGGATGCCGGTATAGGCAACGAGGCCGTCGGCGGTCGCAATCACGTCGCCGGCCTTCAGCGATGAATCCAGCGCGAGGTCGACCGGGGCGAGGCCCACGGGTTCGCGCCCGTTACAGGTGCAGTCGGCGCGCAGCGCCTTGCGGTAGGCGAACGCGTTCTCACTGTCGGCGTAGCGCTCGCCGGTCTGCGACGCGGCGCCCTCGATCGAGGAGCCGAAATAGACCTTCGTCGCGCTGGCAGGGCAGAACGCCTGACACATCTGCGCCGGCGAGACGAGCCCGCGCATCAGCGGAAAATATTTGCCGTCGCAGCTGCGCACGCAGAAGGCCGGACCGGAGCCGCCGGCCGCCGCCGAACGGGTCGGCGGCGCATATTGCGGGGTTGCGGCATTCTGCTGGCCGGTGAAGGGATCGGTGTAGGAGCTCGCCTGCTGCGGCACCTCGCGCTGCGGGCGCTGCTGCTGCAGGCCACCGAAGAAGAAGTCGAACAGGCCTTCGGCCGAGACCGGAGCCGGGGCCACGAGCAGCGGTGCCGCAAGGATCGCGGCCACAAGCATCGCGCGACGCTGCCGGCGCGCATGGGACGAGATTGTACGCAACGCTCACTCCACGGACGCTACTGAACCTGGCCGAGACCAGCGAGGTCTTGGCACATGATTCACCATAAAGCGGGATGGTAAATGAGCAGTTGAGCGGAGGCGGTTTCAAGTCGGGGCCGTGACCTCTTTGAGGCCGGGCACAGCTTCCGACAGATCGTTGCTTCCGGGCCACGCCCGAATGTAACGGCCAGGGCTGTTTCGCGGCCTCAAGCCTTCAAGAACTCCGACGCCTTGTAGAGGGAGCGGAACGGCAGGCCGGCCGCGCCGAAAGTGTCCGTGGCGCCTTCCTCGCGGTCGACCATGGTCAGCACCAGCACCACATTGGCGCCGGTCTCGCGCACGGATTCTACCGCCTTCATCGCCGAGCCGCCTGTGGTGGTGACATCCTCGACGATCACGACGCGCTTGCCCGCCAAGGTCTCGCCCTTGGGCAAGCCCTCGATCGCGAGCTTGGCGCCGTGCTCCTTCGGTTTCTTGCGCACGAAGAACGCCGCGATCGGATGGCCCTTGATCCAGGAGATCTGCGCCAGCGCGCCGGCGAGCGGCACCGCGCCCATCTCGAGCCCGCCGATGAAATCGAGCTTGTCGTCTTTCAGCGCCTCGTAAGTGAGCTCGGCGAGCAGCGTCGCGCCCTCGGGGTCGAGCATGGTCGGCTTGAGGTTGAAGTAGAAATCGCTCTTGCGGCCCGACGCGAGCGTCACCTCGCCGCGGCCAAAGGAGCGCCGGCGGATGATTTCGAACAGGCGGGCGCGGGAGGCTGATTTCGACACGACGGTCCCTCGAACAGCGTTTTTGAAGGAGGCGGAATTTATCCGCGACCGCCGCGACATTCCAGAGGGGGCGTCTCCCGTCAACAGGGATCGGCCATTCCGCCCCGCCGGTTGTGGGGGTGCAACCTTCTGGAGTAGGTGAGGGCCGAACCTGGGGAAGGGAAGCAAGGCATGACCATCGAACTGCACACCTGGAACACGCCGAACGGCCGCAAGATCTCGGTCGCGCTGGAGGAGATGGGGCTGCCGTACAAGGTGATCCCGGTGAACATCACCAAGGGCGAGCAGATGGCCCCGGAGTTCCTCAAGCTTTCCCCCAATAACAAGATCCCCGCGATCGTCGACCCCGAGGGTCCCGACGGCAAGCCCGTCAGCATCTTCGAATCCGGCGCGATCCTGCTCTATCTCGGCGAAAAGACCGGCAAATTCCTGCCGAGATCGCTTGCCGCGCGCATCCCCGTCTATGAATGGCTGATGTGGCAGATGGGCGGCTTCGGCCCGATGCCCGGCCAGGTGCATCATTTCATCGCGCTCGAGAACGAGCACGACCGCGCTTACGGCCTGAAGCGCTTCATGGCGGAGACGCGCCGGCTCTATGGCGTGCTCGACCGCCGGCTGGAGGGCCGCGACTTCGTCGCCGGCGAGCTCTCGGTTGCCGATTTCGCCATCCTGGGTTGGGCCTGGCGCCATCCGCGCCACAAGGTCGATCTCGCCGACTTCCCCAACGTCAAGCGCTGGTACGAGGCGCTGATGGCGCGGCCCGCGGTGAAGCGGGGGATGGAGGCGAAGCTGGATTGAGGTTGCTCTTTAGCCTCTCCCATAAGGGAAACAGGAGATACCTCGCCCAATAGGCCAGCCGTCCTGCCGCATTATCCTGCCGATTCTTTTGTTGCCTAAGCAACTAATTTGTGCGAACCGTTTCCCAGACAAGGACGACGGCGGAGGAACCGCCGCGTCCGATCTCGGAGGAAACAATGCGCGGCCGGACTGGCGCCGTCGGCAAATGCTGGCGCACGTCTAGACATGAGGGGAGCGGACAGCCGGCGCGCGGCCTGTCAGGGCTCGGTGCCGCCGGTCACCGCGCCGAGATTTTCGTGCAGCCGGCGGAGCAGGTCGATCAGCACCTCGCGCTCGTCCTTGCTGAGGCAGGACAACAGGCGCCGCTCGCGTTCGAGCGCGGCGACGATGACCTTGTCGTGGGTGGCGCGGCCCTTCGCCGTGAGCGAGATCGAATGGGTGCGGCCATCGTTCGGGTCGGTGCGGATCGACACCAGCCCGCGCTTTTCGAGCCCGGCGAGCGTCCGGCTCACCGGCCCCTTGTCGAAGCCGATGACGTGGCAGATGCGCGAGGCTGGAATACCGGGCTCGATCGCCAGCAGCGACATGATCCGCCATTCCGTGACGTTGACGCCGAACTGGCGCTGATAGAACGCGGTCGCGCTGTTCGAGAGCTTGTTGGCGATGAAGGTGACGAACGCCGGGACGTAACGATCGAGATCGAGCGTCGGTCCCGCATCATTGGGCGCAGGCTTTTGGCGGACTCTGGTCGAAGACGGCGGCATATCGGGGTTCTGACTCGCGGCGGGCCGAGAGACCTAAGGGCATGCGCCGCCCTTTCACAAGATCAAAATGAGGGAGGTCTCCCATGACCGCATCCGGCTCCCAGGTATCACCGGGATCTGCGGCGGTGCCGCATCTCGACGTCGATCCCTTCGCGACGAATTTTTTCGCCGATCCCTATCCCACGCATGAATTGCTGCGGGAGGCAGGTCCGGTCGTCTATCTAGACAAATGGAGTGTGTACGGCGTGGCGCGCTATGCCGAGGTCCATGCCGTGCTGAACGATCCTGCGACCTTCTGCTCCAGCCGTGGCGTCGGCCTCAGTGATTTCAAGAAGGAGACGCCGTGGCGGCCGCCGAGCCTGATCCTGGAGGCCGATCCGCCCGCGCACACCCGGACCCGGGCCGTGCTGTCAAAAGTGCTGTCGCCGACCGTGATGAAGCAGGTGCGCGACCGCTTCGCCGCGGCGGCCGAGGCGCGGGTCGATGCGCTGCTGGAGAAGCGCAGCTTCGATGCGATCGCGGATCTTGCCGAGGCCTATCCGCTCTCGATCTTTCCGGATGCGCTCGGGCTGAAGCCGGAAGGACGCGAGCATCTGATCCCCTATGCGAGCGTGGTGTTCAATGCCTTCGGCCCGCCCAACCAGTTGCGCCAGGAGGCGATTCAACGCTCGGCGCCGCATCAGGCCTATGTCGCCGAGCAGTGCCAGCGCGAAAATCTGTCGCCCGGCGGATTCGGCGCATGCATCCATGCCCGCGTCGACGACGGCGAGATCACCGCGACCGAAGCGCCACTCTTGGTGCGTTCGCTGCTGTCGGCCGGCCTCGACACTACCGTCAACGGCATCGGCGCCGCGGTCTATTGCCTCGCGCGCTTCCCGGATCAATGGCAGCGCCTGCGCGAGGATCTCACGCTCGCGCGCGGCGCTTTCGAGGAGGCCGTGCGCTTCGAAAGCCCGGTGCAGACCTTCTTCCGCACCACGACGCGGGAGGTCGAGCTCTCCGGCGCGAAGATCGGCGAGGGTGAGAAAGTGCTGATGTTCCTCGCCGCCGCCAACCGCGATCCGCGGCGTTGGGACAAGCCCGACAGCTACGACATCACCCGCCGTACTTCCGGCCATGTCGGCTTTGGCTCCGGCATCCACATGTGCGTCGGTCAGCTCGTCGCCCGCCTCGAAGGCGAGGTGATGCTGACGGCGCTGGCCCGACGCATCGCGAAGATCGAGATCACGGGCGAACCAAAACGCCGCTTCAACAACACGCTGCGCGGGCTCGATAGCCTGCCTGTCACCATCACCCCGGCCTGACGAGGAGTTTTATGCCCGCCATCACCTTCATTCATCCGGACGGCAAGTCTGACCGCGTCGAGACCGGCGATGGCGAGAGCGCCATGCAGGCCGCGACCCGCCACGGCCTCGACGGCATTCTGGCCGAATGCGGCGGCAACGCCATGTGTGCGACCTGTCACGTCTATGTCGACGAGAGCTGGCTCGCGCGCCTGCCAGCAATCGCCGCCGACGAGGATGCGCTGCTCGACGGCACCGCGAGCGCGCGGCTGCCGAACAGCCGGCTGTCCTGCCAGATCCATGTCACGCCCGCGCTTGACGGGCTCATCGTGAAGCTGCCGGAGCGGCAGGTCTGAAATCTGAACCGCGCCGGCAACGATCGGCGTGGCACCAAATCCAACAGGGGAGGGAAACGATGAAGCATCTGAAGTGGGCACTCGCACTGGCTGCGAGCCTGGTGGCCGGCGCGGCAAGCGCCGAGATATCCGACAATGTCGTGCGCGTCGGCGTGCTCAACGACATCTCCGGCATCTTCCAGGACACCAACGGCATGGGCTCGGTCGAGGCCGCGCGCATGGCGGCGGAAGACTTCAACGGCGGCGGCAAAGGCATCAAGGTCGAGATCGTCTATGCCGATCATCAGAACAAGGCCGATGTCGGCAGCGCCATCGCGCGCAAATGGCTCGATGTCGAAGGCGTCGACGCCATTGTCGACGTGCCCAACTCGGCCGTCGGCCTCTCCATCAACACGCTCTTGCGCGACAGCCGCATGACGTTCCTGGCGTCCTCGACCGCAAGCTCCGATCTCACCGGCAAGGCCTGCTCGCCCAACACTATCCAGTGGGTCAACGACACCTGGGCGACCGGTAACACCACGGCAGCGGCGATGGTGTCGCGCGGCGGCAAGGAGTGGTATTTCCTCACGGTCGATTTCGCGCTGGGCAAGGGCATCGAGTCGGAAGCGCAGAAATACATCGATGCGCATGGCGGCAAGGTGATCGGCTCATCCAAGCATCCGCTCGGCACCTCCGATTTTGCGTCCTTCCTGTTGCAGGCGCAAAGCTCGAAAGCGCAGGTGATCGGCCTTGCTAATGCCGGTGGCGACACCATCAACGCTGTGAAGCAGGCCGCCGAGTTCGGCATCCAGCAGAGCGGCCAGAAGCTGGTCGCCTTCCTGCTCTTCATCAACGACGTTCACGGCATGGGCATCAAGGTCGCGCAAGGGCTCCAGCTCATGGAAGCTTTTTACTGGGACATGAACGATGACACCCGCGCGTTTGCAAAACGCTTCGCCGCGCGTCCGGGCATGAACGGCAAGATGCCGAGCGGCAACCAGGCCGGCGTTTATGCCTCCACGCTCGCTTATCTCAATGCGGTCGCAGCGACCGGCAGCGACAATGCGAAGAACGTCGTGCCCGAGATGAAGAAGTTCAGGGGCAAGGACAAGCTGTTCGGCGATACCATCATCCGCCAGGACGGCCGCGTGGTGCACCCGATGTACCTGTTCGAGGTGAAGAAGCCGGAGGAGTCGAAATATCCCTACGACTATTACAAGCTGGTCTCGACCATCCCAGCGGACCAGGCGTTCCGCCCGTTGGCGGAGGGCGGCTGCGAGCTGGTGAAGTAAATTGTTGCGGCGAGCGCGGTCTCCTTCGCCTCTCCCCGCGTGCGGGGAGAGGCCGACGCGCGCAGCGCGGCGGGTGAGGGGAGCCTCCGCGAGCCAGGTGCCTCTGGGAACGACGATCTTTCAGCACGTCATTGCGAGCGGAGCGAAGCAATCCAGAGTCTTCCCGCGGAGGGATGCTGGATTGCTTCGCTGCGCTCGCAATGACGATGGGGGAACATCGAAGGATTCGACTCTCACCGTCCCCGCGGAGACTCCCCCTCACCCCGACCCTCTCCCCGCAAGCGGGGAGAGGGAGAAGATCACCCAACGACCTTGCTACTTCCCTGCGTGATCAGCCGCGCCGCCCGCTGGTCGCGGGAGTAGATCCAGAGCCAGCTGAGCGCGACGCTGAGGCGGTGGCGGAGGCCGATCAGGAAGTAGATGTGGGCGATGCCCCAGATCCACCACGCGATGGTGCCGCGCAGCTTGATGCGACCGAAATCGATCACCGCGAGCCGCTTGCCGATCTGCGCGAGGCTGCCGGCGTGCTTGTAGCGGAAGGCGCCCTTCGTCTCGCCACGCAGCCGCGCTCTGATGGTCTCAGCGACATGGCGGCCTTGCTGCTTGGCCGCGGGCGCGATGCCGGGCACCGGCTTGCCCTCCCAGGCGTTGATGTTGACGGTGTCGCCGATCGCAAAGATCTCGGGATGGCCCGGAATCGTCAGGTCGCCCTCGACCTGCACGCGGCCGGCGCGATCGCTTGGTGCGCCCAGCCATTCGGCAGCGGGCGAAGCGCGCACGCCGGCGGCCCAGATCCTGGTCTTGGCGTTGAGCCGCGTGCCGCCGAACACCACGCCGTCGCGGTCGATCTCGGTCACGGGTTGCCCCAGCACCACCTCGACGCCGATTTTCTCCAGCGAGGCCTGCGCGTAAGCCGAGAGGTCGTCGGCAAAGCCCGCGAGCACGCGCGGGCCGGCCTCGATCAGCACGACGCGCGCCTTCGTCGTGTCGATGTTGCGGAAATCGCCGGGCAGAGTGTGGTGCGCCATCTCGGCGATGGTGCCGGCGAGCTCGACGCCGGTCGGGCCGGCGCCGACGATGACGAAGGTCAGCCGCGCCGCGCGCCTCTCCGGATCCGTCTCACGCTCGGCGCGCTCGAATGCCACCAGGATGTGCCGGCGCAGCGTGGTGGCGTCCTCCAGCGTCTTCAGGCCGGGCGCGAACTGCTCCCATTCGTCATGGCCGAAATAGGCGTGCCGTGCGCCGGTGGCGAGCACGAGGGTGTCGTAAGGCACCTCGCTGCCGTCGTCGATCAGCACGCAGCGCCTGTCGGTATCGACGCCGCTCACCGTCGCAAACAGCGTCGTCACCTCGCGCCGGCCCCGCATGAGATGACGGACTGGCCAGGCGATCTCGCTGGTCGCGAGCGAAGCGGTCGCGACCTGGTAGAGCAGCGGCTGGAACAGATGATGGTTGCGGCGGTCGATCAGCGTGATCTCGACCGGCGCGCCCGCGAGCCGGTAGGTCGTCTCCAGCCCGCCAAAGCCGGCTCCGACGATGACGACGCGGTGCGGTGTCGTGGTCATGATGTGCCCCTCGAATCTCGCTGCTCTACCTTCTCATTTAAGTGCGGATTGGCCGTCGCGGTCCAATAGCCGTCATCAATCGTCGCATAGGCCTGGTGTATCGATCCGCCGCGAAAAAGTGCCGCAGCCTTGACCATGCCTTGGCCGAAGTGAGTAGAATTATATTTCTTGCCATCCCCAATTCGGGCGAAATATGGTGCAGGGACGGGCGCTGAGCCGTTGGCGGCTCGACAGATTTTGCGTTCAATAAAGACTGACCCGGGCCGGCGATCACCCCGTTTCCGGGATCGATAATCAAGGAGGGGAGTGGTTATGAGGACGGCATTCTGGCTGGCGGGCGCAGCGGCGCTGGTGCTGGCAAATCCGGCATTCGCCGGCGACACCATCAAGATCGGCTTCGTCTCGACCTTCAGCGGCCCGACCGCCGTAATCGGCAATGACATGCGCAATTCCTTCGAGCTCGCGCTCGACCATCTCGGCCGCAAGATGGGCGGCAAGCCGGTCGAGGTGATCTACGAGGACGACGGGCAGAAGCCGGATGTCGGCAAGCAGAAGACCGAGAAGCTGGTGCAATCCGACAAGGTCGATTTCATCGTCGGCTACATCTGGTCGAACGTGCTGCTGGCCTCGCTCAAGACCGCGGTGGACTCACAGACCTTCCTGATCTCGGCCAATGCCGGTCCCTCGCAGCTCGCGGGCGAGCTGTGCTCGCCTTACGTGTTCTCGACCTCCTGGCAGAACGACCAGACCCCGCAGGCGGTCGGCACCTATATGAACCAGAAGGGCGTCAAGTCGGTGTTCCTGATCGGCCCGAACTACGCCGCCGGCAAGGACATGCTGGCCGGCGTGAAGAGCACCTTCAAGGGTCAGGTCGTGGGTGAGGAATACACGGTGTGGCCGAGCCAGCTCGACTTCTCCGCCGAGCTCACCAAGGCCAAGAACTCCAAGGCCGAATCGATCTTCGTGTTCTATCCGGGCGCGGCCGGCGTCCAGTTCCTCAATCAATACGCCCAGGCCGGCATCAAAGCGCAGATTCCGCTCTACACCGCCTTCACGATCGACGAATTGTCGCTGCCGCTGCAGAAGGACAACGCGCTCGGCGTGCCCGGCGCTCAGCAATGGGTCAACGATCTGCCCAACGACGAGAACAAGAAATTCGTCGCCGACTACCGCAAGAAGTATACCGGCCTGCGCCCGACCTTCTACGGCGCGCAGTCCTATGATGCCGCGAACCTGATCAACAGCGCGGTCGTCGCCGTGAAGGGCGACACCTCGAAGAAGGACGCGATGAAGGCCGAAATGGAGAAGGTGAACTTCAAATCGGTGCGCGGCCCGTTCAAATACGGCAACAACCACATCCCGATCCAGAACTTCTACCTGCAGGACGTGGTCAAGGACGCCGACGGCCAGCTCGCACTGAAGACCGTCGCCACCATCGTCGAGCACGACCAGGATCGTTTCCACGACAAGTGCAAGATGAAGTGAGCTGATCTGTTTCCTCTCCCCATCCCCGCTGCTTCTTTCCCTCTCCCCGCTTGCGGGGAGAGGGTAGGGTGAGGGGAGCCTCCGCGGGGACGGAGACAGTCGAATTCCCCGATGCTCCCCACACTGTCATTGCGAGCCAACGGTTCCGCGCGAAGCGCGGCCCGATGACAGGCTCCGCGAAGCAATCCAGAATCCCTCCGCGGAAAATCTCTGGATTGCTTCGCTGCGCTTGCAATGACGTGTTGGAAGAGCGCTGCCCCCGATTGTCAGGTGACTCGCGGAGAGTGCCCCTCACCCGCCGCGCTACGCGCGTCGGCTTCTCCCCGCAGGCGGGGAGAGGCGAAGACACCTACGCTCTTGGCACGCTCGCGGGGCGCACTTCGCGGGCCTGCGCTGCGAGCCTGATGCCGGCATTGGCCGCGCCAAAGCCCGGATAGTTCCGCCGCTCGACGATCTCGAAGAAGAAGCGCTCGTCGAAGATGTGGGTGTAGACCTGGAAGAATTCGCCGTCACCCTCACGGTCGTAGAGGATGTGGTTGGCGCGCAGTTGCGCCATCAGCTCGGGCGCGAGGTCGTACTTGGCTTCGATGTCGTCGTAGTAATTATCCGGAATGTCCAGGAAATCCGCGCCGCGCTTGCGCATCTCCGCGACCGTCGCAAAAATGTCCCGGCATGCGAACGCGACGTGCTGCACGCCGGAGCCGAAGAACTCCGAGATGAAGCGCGATGGCAGCGTGCGGTTGGCGGAGGAACCGTTGAGGACGAAGCGCAGGCTCTGGTCTGCGTTGATGATGGCCTGGCTCTGCACCAGGCCTCTGGGGTCGGCGATCTCCATCTGCGGCAGCCGCGTCAGGTCGAGAATGCCGGTGTAGAACAGCAGCCAGGACAGCATCTCGTCATAGGGCATCGATTGCGCGATGTGATCGACCGCCAAAAGTGCATCGGCGCTCGTCTCGCTCGCGACCGGTTCGAAATCGGTGTCCCAGTTCTTGCCGGCCTGATCCAGGAAATAGAGCAGGCTGCCTCCGACGCCGTGGATCGCCGGGATCTCCAGCTCGCCCGGTCCGACCGGCTGATAGAAGGTGCGCGCCTTCAGCGCTTCGGCGCGCTGCATGGCAAGGCCCGCATTGTCGACGTTGAGCGCGATCGCACAGACGCCGGGACCGTGGGTGACGTAATGCGAATGCGCGAAGCCGTCGGTCTCGCAATTGATCACGAGCTCGACCTTGCCCTGCGACCAGCGCTCCACCGCCTTGCTGCGGTGCTTGCCGGTCTTGCGGAAACCGAGCTGCGCGAACAGGCGGGCAAGCTCGCCCGCCTTGGTCTCGTTGACGGCGAATTCGACGAAGCCGGTACCGTAGCTCCTGGCCTTCGGCGCCAGCGGCTCGTGGACGAGCTTTGGCCAGTCCGCTGCGAGCTGGTCCTCGAGCAGGATCAGCGAGCGCAGTCCGTCGATCGCGGTCTGCGCCGCCGACCCGGCGCGGAACTGGTCGTTGAAGATCTCCAGCGACAGCGGCCCGGCATAGCCGGTCGCAGCGACCGCCGCCATGAACTCGCCGACCGGCAGGTCGCCCTGGCCGGGGAAGGAGCGGAAGTGCCGGCTCCAGGAGAGGATATCGAGCTCGAGCCTTGGCGCGTCCGCAAGCTGCACCAGAAAAATCTTGTCACCGGGGATCGAGGCCATCGCGCGCGTCGGAAATCCCGGAGCCAGCGCATGAAAACTGTCGAGGATGATGCCGATCGCGGCATGATCGGCGCGGCGCACGATCTCCCAGGCATCGCGATAGTCGTTGACATGGCGTCCCCAGGCCAGCGCCTCGTAGCCGACGCGCAAGCCACGCTTCGCCGCACGCTCGCCGAGCTCGCGAAAATCGTCGGCGGCGCGGTCGATGCCGCCGAGCGAGGCGGGCGAAATGTTGGAGCAGATCAGCAAGAGATCGGTGCCGAGCTCCTGCATCAGGTCGAACTTGCGCTCCGCGCGGGCAAAGTTGCGCGAACGCTGCGGCTCGGGCATGCCCTCGAAATCGCGGAACGGTTGGAACGCGCAGATCTCGAGATTGAGATCCTTGCAGAGGCGCGCGACCTCGCGCGGGCTGGCGCCGAACGACAGTAGATCGTTCTCGAAGATCTCGACCGCGTCGAACCCGGCGGCTGCGATGGCGCGGAGCTTCTCGTCCAGTGCGCCGGAGAGGGAAACCGTTGCGATCGAGCGCTTGTTCATGCTGCCTGCTCCATGATCCGGCCCGGCGATACCGTGCGTCCCGTGCGCGCGGCTTCGCTTACGGCTTCCACCACCGCGAGCGTGCCCATCGCATCTTCGACCGAGATCAGCGGCTGCTCGCGGCCCGCGATCACGGCTTGGAAATGCCGCAGCTGCTCGGCGAGCGGATCGTAAGCGGAGAGTGCGACGGGCTTGCGAACCAGGGGCGCGTGCCAGCCGGGATTTTCTGAATACGACCACAGCTCCATGGTCGGCACCGACAGCGAGCCGTTGGTGCCGGCGAAGACGTAACAGGGCTGGTCCTGCTTGGGATAGACGACGTTCTCTCCCGAAGTCAGCTCCCAGCTCCAGGGTGCCGGCGTTGCATCGGAGACCGTCACCGTTCCGAGCGCACCATTGGCAAAGCGCAGCAGCAGCGCGGCGGTATCCTCGACGGCAAAGCCGCGCACCTTGTTCGAGGTCAGCGCCTGCACTTCGGCGATCTCGCCGCAGACGAAGCGGAGATTGTCGATGTCGTGGATCAGGTTGATCAGCAGCGGCCCGCCGCCCTGTTCGCGCCGCCAGGCGACCTCGAAGTAATCGTCGGGTTTCTTCAGCAGCCACAGCCCGGCCACGGCGGTGAGCTGGCCGAGCTTGCCGGTCGCGACAGCCTCGCGTGCGGCCTTGATGATCGGATTGTGGCGGCGGTGATGACCGACCAGCATCGGCACGCCGCTGCACTTGACCGCCTCACGGAGGCGACGTGCCGCTGCGACGCTGTCGGTCACCGGCTTTTCGATCAGCGCCGGCACGCCCGCCGCGGCGCAGTCGAGCGCCATGGGCAGATGCAGCGTGTTCGGCGAGGCGATGATCAGCCCGTCCGGCTTCTCCTGCTCCAGCAATGCGCGATGATCGGCATAGCAGGGCGTGTTGCGCGCCCGCGCAAAATCGCCAGCGGCCGGCGAAGGATCGGCAATGCCGGCCAGCACGCAATCCGGCGATGCCTCGATCAGCTCGATATGGCGGCGGCCGATCAGGCCCGCGCCGGCAACGGCGATGCGCATCTTGGCGCTCATGCCGCGCTCTCCTCCATGGCACCGCCCAGGAAGAGCTGGCCGATGCGGGGATCGTTCAAAATGCGCTTGGCGTCGTCGACCATGCGGGTCTGGCCGAGCTCGAGCACGATGCCGATGTCGGAAATCTCCAGCGCCGAGCGTGCGTTCTGCTCGATCATCAGGATCGTGACGCCGCGGTCGCGCAAGCTCTTGAGGATGTCGAAGGTCTGTTGCACCATCAGCGGCGACAGGCCGATCGAGGGCTCGTCGATCAGCACCAGCTTCGGTTCGAGCAGCAGCGAGCGGGCGATCTCGAGCTGCTTCTGCTCGCCGCCGGACAGCGTGGAGGCCTGCTGCGTCGATTTCCGCCGCAGTGCCGGGAACAGGTCGAGTGCTGCCTCGATCCGCCTCTGCAGGTCGAGGCCCTTCCCGGCCGCGACGCCGCCGAGCTCGATATTGTGGCGCACGGACAGCTCGGGAAAGATGTTGCGGCCCTGCGGCACGTAGCAGATGCCGGCATTGAGCAGCGCACGCTGGCTCAAGTTCGTGACGTCGCTGCCAGCAAAGCTGATCTTGCCCTCGCGCAGCTTGAGCAGGCCGAAGATGGCCTTGAACACGGTCGACTTGCCGGCGCCGTTCGGGCCGATGATCGTCGTGATCGTGGCTTGAGGTACGGCGAAGGTCGTGCCGTTCAAAATCGTCATCTTGCCGTAGCCGCCGACGAGATTGTGAACCGAGAGGATCGGGTCGCTCATGGTCACCTCCTCAATGTCCGAGATAGGCTTCGATCACGGCGGGGTTTTTCCGCACCTCGTCCGGCCGTCCCATCGCCAGCACCTTGCCTTCTGCCATCACCATGACGCGCGAGCACAGCGACATCACGAATTCCATATTGTGCTCGATCACGACGAAGGTGGCGTTCTTCTCGCGGTTGATCGCGACCAGGCGGTCCTTGAGGTCCGCCAGCATCGACGGGTTGACGCCGCCGGCGGGCTCGTCGAGCAGCACGAGGCGCGGGCCGCCCATGAAGGCCATGGCGGCATCGAGCAGCTTCTGCTGGCCGTAGGAGAGACCACCGGCCGGCTCGTCGGCGAGATGGTCGAGCTTGAAAAAGCCGATCATCTGGTTGGCGCTATCAGTCAGCCCGGCATCGGAGCGGCCGACCAGGCGCGAGGCCATGTTGCCCTGGTGTTCCTGGCCGGCGAGGATCAGGTTCTCGCGCACCGAGAGCTTTGGGAAGACCTGCAGGAGCTGGAAGGTGCGGCTGACCCCAAGCTTGTTGAGCTCGGCGGGCCGCAGGCCCGTGACGAGCTTGCCGTCGAGCTTGACCTCGCCGCCTGATGGCGTGAGCTGGCCGAGGATGCAATTGAACAGGGTCGACTTGCCGCAGCCATTCGGCCCGATCAGGCCGAGGATCTCGCCCTCGCGCACGTCGAACGAGACGCCGTCGACGGCGCTGATGCCGCCAAAGTTCTTCTTGATATTGGTAACCTCGAGGACCGCGCTCATTGCACCGTCTCCAGGCGCGATTTGGCGACGGCGCGCAGCGCGGACGCTGCCTTGGTCCGCCGTGCCGCCATGGCGCGATCGAGGATCCCCAAAATGCCGGTCGGCGACCAGATCAGCAGCAGCATGACGGCGATTGCGTAGAGCATGAGATAATAGCCCTCCGTGAAGCGCAGCCATTCCGGCAGCAGCACCGCGATCATGGCGCCGAGGAAGGGGCCGAAATAGAAGCCGGCGCCGCCGACGATCACCATCATCAACAGATCAAGTGAGAGCGACAGGTCGAACGGCACGGGATCGATATATTGCGTCAGCGGCGCGTAGAGCGCGCCGGCGACGCCGCCAAGCGCCGAGCCGATCGCAAACGCCATCAGCGTGTAGCGGCGGGTGTCGACGCCGAGCGATTGCGCGCGCAGCGGGTTTTCGCGCAGCGCCATGAAGGCGCGGCCCCAGGGCGAGCGGATCAGCCACCACACTGCGAGCGACACGATCGCGAGCGAGCCGAGGCAGACATAGTAGAACGGCAGCGGCTTGTTGGTCGCTAGCCCGAAGACGTGCGGCCGCGGGATGTTGGAGATGCCGTAGATGCCGCCGGTGAGCCAGCTCTCGTTGCGGAACACCAGGAAGGCGAGGGTGGAGAAGGCGAGCGTGACGAAGGCGAGGTAGTGGTGCTGCACGCGCAACGCGGGATAGCCGAGCACCCAGCCGACCGCGAAGCTTAAGGTAATCGCGACCAGTATTGCCGCCGGCAGCGGCCAGCCATGGGTGGCCATGATCGCCGCCGCGTAGGCGCCGATGCCGACGAAGGCGCCCTGGGCGAGCGAGACCTGGCCGGCATAGCCGAGCGTGAGGTTGAGCCCCATCGCGGCGATGCTCATCACCGCCCATTGGCTCAGGATGAACAGGCCGTAGCGGTTGAAGTTCATGGGAACGATGATCAGCGCAGCGATGACAGCAAGGCCGAGCGCGATCTTCAGGGGTTTGGCGAAGCCGCTCATACGGTGCGCTCCTCGGCGCGGCCGAGCAAGCCCTGCGGCCGGAACAGGATGACGGCGATCAGGAAAATCATCGGAACGGCGGCGCGGTACTGCGTCGAGACATAGGCGGCCGCGAGATTGTCGAGCACGCCGATCAAAAGACCGCCGGCGATCGCGCCGCGCACCTGGTTGAAGCCGCCGACGATCGCGGCGATGAAGGCGGCCTGGCCCAGCACCTCGCCAGAGGAGAATTTGGCGAGATAGATCGGTGTGATCAACAGCGAGGCCAGCGCCACCAGGAAGGCGTTGATCAGGAAGGTCAGCAGGATCATGCGCTCGACCGGCACGCCGATGATGCGCGCCACCGTCGGGTTTTGGGCAGCCGCCTGCATCTGGTGGCCGAGTGAGGTGCGGTTGAGCAGCGTGGTCAGGCCGACCACGGCAAGGATCGCGACGGCGAGGACGCCGATGCTTTGTAGCGATACCGCATGGCCGAGAACGGAGATATCGCCGGTCGGCACGATCGACGGAAAGGGCGAGGCCTCGGCGCTGAAGAACTGCTTGACGGATTCCTTGATGCCGATGGCCAGCGCCATGGTCGCGATCGCCAGCGGCAGCACGCCATGGCGCATCATCGGATCGACCAGCAGCATCTTGAAGGCGAGGCCGAGCAGGATCATCGATAAGAGGATGCCGAGGATGATCGCGAGCCAGAACGGCGCGCCGGCATGCATCGCCGCCAGCATCAGGAATGCCGGCAGCATCACGAACTCTCCTTGCGCGAAATTGATGGTCTGCGAGGTCTGCCACAGCAGCGTGAAGCCGACCGCGACCAGCGCATAGATCGCGCCGGTGGCAAGTCCCGCGACCAGAAGATCGAACAGATTGGACATGGGTTCTCTTTGATCGTTAGAGCCCGAGGGAACTGGATCGACGCGAGTTCAGGTCTATCACTCCCTCTCCCCGTCCTTACGGGGAGAGGGTGGGGGTGAGGGCGCTTTCCGCGCGTCCAATCTTCACCGTTGGCGCAGAAGCACCCCTCACCCCAACCCTCTCCCCGCGAAGAGCGGGGCGAGGGAGAAGAAGAACTCCCCGCTTGCGGGGAGAAGTGAAGGACCGCGTCCCTCACTTCACTTTCGGCAGCACCTGCTTCACCACCTGCTTGCCTTCGACCACCTCGACCAGGAAGCTCTGGCGGTCGATGTCGCCGGTGTCGCTGAAGGTGACGTCCATCAGGATGCCCGGCTCGTCCGCGGCCTTGATGGTCAGGCCGTGCAGCGTGTCGGCAAACTTCTTCGGGTCGACCTTGCCCATCTTCTCGGTGGTGGCCTTCACCATGTAGACGGCGAGATAGCCCTTCAGGCCGTTGTGGTCGGGTACGTAATTGTACTTCTTGGAAAACTTCTCGCGGAACGCCTTGATGAGGTCGACCGGCGCGTCGGTGGTGAGGCCGACATGGCCGCGCGCGCCATTGGCGGCATCGCCGGCGAGTTCGATCACCTTCTGGCCGATCAGTGTGGTCTCGCCCATCAGCGGCGCGGTGACACCCTGGCGCTTCAGTTCTTTCAGGATGCGCGCGCTCTCTTCTTCGTTCAGGTAGACGAACACGGCATCGGGATTGGCAGCCTTGATCTTGCCGACGTCGGCGGCGAAATCGGCCTGGCCCGCTTCGGTCGAGAGGTCGGCGACCACCTTGGAGCCGAGCCGATCGAGCTCTTTCACGATGACGTCGCGGCCGCCGCGGCCGAAATCATTATTGACCCAGACCACCGCGACCGACTTCGCCTTCATCTCGTCGTGGATGTATTTGGCGACCTTCGGCATCGAGGATTGCTGGCCGAACGAGGTGCGGAACAGGAACTTGTTGCCTGCTTGCGTCAGCTCGGCGGCCTCGCCGCCCATGATCTGCGCGATGCCGGCTTCGGCGGCGAGCGGCGCGGTGACCTTGACCGAACCGGAATAGCCGGGCCCCAGCAGCACATAGGGCTCGGCGTCGAGCGCCTTCTGCACCTGGGCGCGCGCGACGCCCGGGTTGGATTGCGAGTCGGCGTGGGTGACCTCCAGCTTGCGGCCGAGCACGCCGCCCTTGGCGTTGATCTCCTCGATCGCGAGATCGATGCCGTTCTTCCAGTTGGTGCCGACGGTCGCGCCGCCGCCCGAGAGCTCGGCGACATCGGCGAGCTTGATCGCCTGGGCAAAGGCGCTCGTTGCCGTCATGGCGGTGAGCAGCGCGCCCACCAGTAGCGTTGATTTCATCGTCCTCTCCTCCCGTTTCAAATCTTGCAAGCGGCCTTGTCCCCGGCCGCTTCGTCTCAAGCTGCCCGATAGGCGGCGCTGCGCGCGGCCATCACGGTATCAAAAGCCTCTCCCATGATCTCGGTCGATGGGGCAAGGCCCGTGAACAGTTCGAAGGCGTCGGCGGCCTGGAAGATCGCGAGCTCGCGGCCGGTCATGATCCGAGCGCCTTCTCTCGCGCTGCGGCAAGCAGCGGCGTGATCAGCGGCGAATAGACGGCATCGGCGACCCACAGGTCTGCCCTGAGCAGCGCCGCCGGCACTGGCGTGTCGCGGTTCGGCAGCATGCCGACCGGCGTGCCGTTGACGAGGCCGGTTGCGCCATCGAGCGCATCCTCGACGCTTCCGGCCATCTTCGCGCCGCCCTGCCTGGCAAGCAGCGAGGCGAGTTTCTCGGCGCGCGCAGGTTCGCTGTCAAAAATGCGGATGTCGGTCACGTCCAGGCTCGCCAGCGCAAACGCGATCGCCTTGCCGACACCGCCGGCGCCGATCACGGCAACGGCGTTGGCGGACGGGGCCAGCAGCGGGGCCACCGCGCGCGCAAAGCCCGTGGTGTCGGTGTTGTGGCCGGTCAGCCGGCCGTCCCTGACGACGACGGTGTTGACCGCACCCATGGCGGCAGCGCCTGGCGCCAGCGCGTTCGAGCAGCGGGACCACGGCTTCCTTGTAAGGGTAAGTGACGTTGACGCCGGCAAAGCCGAGCCGTCGCACGCCTTCGAGCATCAAACTGAGCCCGGCCGCATCGGCGCCGGCCACTTCGATGAGCTGGTAGTGGCCGCGCAGGCCAAGCGCCTCGGCGGCGCGCTCATGCATGGCGGGGGACGCGGAATGCGCGATCGGCGCGCCGATCAGGCCGGTGAGAAGCTTCTTGCTGGCGGCGTATCCGCGCTTCGACATGGTTCGCTAACATCTCGTTGGGAGCGTCCGGTCCCGGCCATTAGCGGGGAAATCCGCGCAATTCCAGCTGCGACGATAGTCTTTCCCCTGCCTAACACAATTACCCTTTTATCCGGCAAACCTAACATAATGTTATTTCTTCCGCCCGCGTGCCGAGCCGGCCTTGCTGTTGCCGCGGGACGGCTCGACCGCGCGCATCTCGGCGCGCAGGGCCTCGATGAAGTACTCGGCATGGAGCGACAACGGCGCGCCGCGCTTCACGGCGATGTAGGTGTCGAACCGCGTCGGCTCGGTGATCTTCAAGAGCTCGATTCCGGGATAACCACCATGGGCCACCGTGAACTGGTCGATGATGGCGATGCCGAGCCCGGCCTTCACCAGCGCGCAGACCGTGGTGCCGAAGCGCGCGCGGATGGTGATGTTGTAGTCGAGCCGGTTGCGCGCGAAGATCTCGGCCATGATCCGCCCGTAGGGATCGTTGGGATCGATCCCGATCAGCGGATAGCGGGTGATCTCGGCGGCGGAGACCTGCTTGCGGCCGGCGAGCTCGTGACCCGGCGGCACGATGCAATAGAGCTCGCCCGAGGCGAGCGGCATGAAGTCGAGCCCGGAATGCTCCAGCCGGTAGCTCATCGCCACGCACTCGCCGCGGCCGAGCATCAGATAGTCGATGGCTTCCTCGAGCTTGAGGATGTTGATGTCGATGCCGAGATCGGGATAGCGGCGACGCACGCGCTCGATCGCGCGCGGCACCATCACCTGCGAGATGCTCGGCACCGAGCCGATGCGCAGCTCCGACAATCCACCGCGGCCGATCTTGGAGATGATCTCGGAGAGGTCGTCGACCTTCTTGTAGACGCCGTTGATCTGCTCGAAGATGTTCTCGGCTTCCGGCGTCGGGAAGTAGCGCCCGTTTTGGCGCTGGAAGAAGCGGATGCCGAGCGAGCGCTCGGTGTATTTGACGAGGCGGCTGATCCCCGGCGCCGAGACGTTGAGCAGCTTCGCCGCGCCGCCGATGGTGCCCGTCACCATCACGGCACGGATCACTTCAACCTGGCGCAGCGTCATCATGTCCTGGGCATCCGAAGCATGATCGTGGTGGCGGGGGGCCTTCCCTCTCCCCTTGTGGGAGAGGGTGGCTCGCCGCGAAGCGGCGAGACGGGTGAGGGGTTCTCTCCGCCTTGCGAGCTCTCGCATTTGAACGCGCGGAGACAACCCCTCATCCGGCGCTTCGCGCCACCTTCTCCCACAAGGGGAGAAGGGAAGGCAATGGTCAAACTGTTTCGACGAAAATCGGCACGTTCAAGGGCGTCGCTCGCGCTGGGCGTGTCGTTTGCTGCGGCTGCGTTGGCTAGCTCGCCGGGCCCTCGGGTAGGAGGCTGTCCGCCAGCTCCGCGCGCTCGCTTTGCAGCACCTCGCGCGCGAACTCGATGATCTTCTGTTTGTTTGCCGTTTGGCGGACGGCGAAAAACACGCGGTTCAATTCCAGGCCGAGCACGCTGTTGAGGGCGATGTCCTCGTCTTGCATCGTGGTTTTCCCGCTACGGACGCGTTCAGGTGTATCTTGACCTCACTTCTTCCACAAGTAGATTAAATCTTCGGTGCGGACGGAACACCGGCAAACTACGGGAGCAGCGAATTGAGGCAGCCCCCAAATACGTGCTATACGGCAGGGCGAGAGTCAGGAAATGCACTGATGTCCGCCGTAGACTATGGCCGGGAGGCGCTCGACTTCATCGAAGGCCTGGGAGCCTATACCAAGGTTCCGGACGCCATGGATGCGCTTGCTACCGCGTTCGGCCGATACGGTTTCGAACATATCATCGTAACGGGCTTGCCGAATCCCGATCAGCGCTTTTCCCAGATGGTGCTCGCCAAGAAGTGGCCGGCGGAGTGGTTCGACCTCTACATCCAAAAGAGCTACGACCGTGTCGACCCCGTGATCCGCAAATGCCGGCAGACGGTGAACCCTTTCGAGTGGTCTGAGGCGCCGTACGATCCGGAGCTGGAGCCGGGTGCGGTGGAGGTGATGCGGCGCGCCGCCGATTTCCGCATGTCGCGCGGCTTCGTCGTGCCGATCCACGGCTTGACCGGCTACGAGGCCGGCGTCTCGCTCGGTGGCGTCCACCTCGACCTCAATGCGCGCAGCAAGCCGGCGCTGCACCTGATCGGGATGTACGGCTTCGATCACATTCGCCGTCTGCTCGATCCGGCGCCGCATCCGTCGATGCGCCTGACCCCGCGCGAGCGCGAGGTGCTTGCCTGGGCGTCGCAAGGCAAGTCCGCCTGGGAGATCGGCGAGATCCTGCACATCACGCAACGCACGGCGGAAGAGCATCTTGCAACTGCCGCGCGCAAGCTCGGTGCCGTCAACCGGACGCATGCGGTCGCGATCGCGATCCGCCACAGAATCATCAATCCCTGAAATCCTCGCCTACTGGGAAATTTCCCAATAGTCGACTTTGCCTTTTTCGCTGAGGCTCCCCCTCATTTCGAGCCATGGGGGAGTTCATGATTCATGTGATTTCTGCCGTCAATCGGCACCTCTACGAGGACGTTCTCGAACAGTATTTTCGGGTTCGTCACGAGATTTTTGTCGAGGAGCGGAAATGGGAGGCGCTACGCAAGCCCGACGGCCGCGAGATCGATAGCTACGACAATGAGGACGCGGTCTACCTGCTGGCTCTCGAAAACCGCCGGGTGCTCGGCGGCTCCCGCCTGTATCCCACCACCAGACCGACGATGATGAGCGAAGTCTTTCCGCATCTCGCGGCGGTGCGTGGTTGCCCGTCGGACCCGCTGGTCTGGGAGTGGTCGCGCTTCTTCGTGTCGCGCGAGCGCCGCGACGGCGCGTTCAATCTACAATTGATGGCGGCTGCGCAGGAGTTCTGTCTCGATCAGGGCATCGAGCGTCTCTGCCTCGTCATGGAGACGTGGTGGTTGCCGCGCTTCAACGACATCGGATTCATCGTGACGCCGCTGGGATTGCCGGCGCTGGTGGAAAATTCCTGGACCATGGCGGCAACGATCGAGGTCCGTCAGGAGTCGCTCGATGTCGTGCGTGACCGTATCGGAATGACGAGCGTCGTCCAGCAGGACGGTCCCCGGATCGACTGCATTGCCCGTGCCAACCTCCGCGGCCTTGCCGCGCAACGAAAGAGCGCCTGAGATGTCGAACCTGATGCGGGACAGCCAGATCATGGCGCAGACCAAGGACGAGAACCTCGGCTACATGTCCGACATGGCGCTCGAGTTGGCGCAGATGGCGGACGATTCCGGATTGGCGACGCTGGCCTACCTGTTCCGGATGGCCGCGCTGGAGGCCTCGACGGCCAACAGCGTGCTCGCCGAACCGGACGACTTTCCCCAGCAGATGACGTCGCACTAAACGCATCTCTCGCCGAATTTCGACGACATTCGCACCCTCCCTCGGCCTGCCGGGGGAGGGTGATCGTTTGGGTGCGGCAGGTTGCCCCATGCCGCGCGGCAACCTTTTTGCATTGCCGAGCAGGTTTCGGCCGCGCACGCCGAGATGCAACAAAGTGCATGTTTGGTGTCAAATCGCTCTTGCCTCGGAACGATACTGCCATTACCCATTTTTCGGCCTTGAACAGGCAGGGGGAGCTCTTTCACTGATGGCGACTGTGTTCGAACATCGGCGCGACACCGCGTGCGCCTGAAAGAGTCTTGATGCTGCTCGTCGTCGAACAGTTCTTGAACGGATTGCAGTTCGGCCTGCTGCTGTTTCTGCTCGCCGCCGGCCTGACGCTGGTGTTCGGGATCATGGATCTCGTCAACCTCGCGCACGGCTCGCTCTACATGATGGGCGCCTATTTCGCCGCGACCTTCGCGGCCTGGACCGGCAGCTTCCTGCTCGGTGCGCTGCTGGCGCTGGGCGCGACGCTGGTGCTCGGCATCGTGCTCGAGATGAGCGCGCTGCGACATCTCTACGGGCGAGACCATCTCGACCACGTGCTCGCAACCTTCGGCCTGATCCTCTTCTTCAATGAAGCCGTGCGGCTGATCTGGGGCCCGGCCGGCCTTGCGCTGCCGCTGCCGGCCTGGCTCACCGTGCCGGTGCCGATCCTGCCCGGCATCCACTACCCCGCCTACCGCCTCGCCATCATCGTCGTCGCGCTGCTGGTGGCGCTGTTGCTCTATCTCGGCGTGATGCGCACCCGCATCGGCATGCTGATCCGGGCCGGCGCCTCCAACCGCGAGATGATCGGCGCGCTCGGCATCAACATCAAGCTGCTCTACACGCTGGTGTTCGGCTTAGGTGCCGCGCTCGCGGGCCTTGCCGGATTGATGCAAGCGCCGATCCTCACCGTGCAGATCGGCATGGGTGAGAACATCCTGATCCTCGCTTTCGTCATCATCGTGATCGGCGGCATCGGCTCGATCCGCGGCGCGTTCCTCGCCGCGATCTTCGTCGGCATGATCGACACGCTCGGCCGCGCCTTCCTGCCCAACCTGTTGCGGCAGGTGCTGAGTGGCGCCGCCGCCTCCACCGCCGCGCCCGCGCTGTCGTCCATGCTGATCTATCTCCTCATGGCGATCGTGCTGGTGGTGCGGCCGGAGGGGCTGTTTCCAGCCGAGTCGTCGATGAAGGCTTTCACTGTGAGCAAGGCCGTTACGGCCCTGATGCTGGCGGGCCTCGTGCTGCTGCCGCTCTATTCGCATCTGACCGGCAACATCTTCATCCTGACGCTGTTCACCCGCATCATCATCCTGGCGCTGGCAGCCGCGAGCCTCAACCTCATCATGGGTTTCGGCGGCATGATGAGCTTCGGCCACGCCGCCTATCTCGGCATCGGCGGCTACGCAGTCGGGATGCTGGCGCAGGAAGGTGTCGGCAGCGGCTTCATCCAGTTTCCGGTCGCGCTCGCGGCCTCCGCGGCTTACGCGCTGGTGATCGGCGCGCTCTCGCTTCGCACCCGCGGCGTCTACTTCATCATGATCACGCTGGCCTTCGCGCAGATGGCTTATTACGTCGCGTCGGGCCTGGCACGCTATGGCGGTGACGACGGCCTCACCGTCTACCAGCGCAGCGACTTCTCCGGGTTGATCAATCTCTCGAACCGTACGCAGTTCTATTATCTCTGCCTCGCCTGCCTCCTCAGTGTCATCTTCCTGATCTGGCGCATCGTCAATTCGCGCTTCGGCCTCGTCGTGCAGGGCCTGCGCTCCAACGAGCAGCGCATGCAGGCGATCGGCTTTCCCGCCAAGCGTTACCAGCTCGTTTGCTTCGTCATATCAGGCACCATGTGCGGCCTTGCCGGCGCGCTGCTCGCCAACAACACCGATTTCGTCAGCCCGGCCGTGATGTACTGGACCCGCTCCGGCGATCTCATGGTGATGGTGATCCTGGGCGGCATGGGCACGCTGTTCGGCCCGATCATGGGCGCGGTGGTGTTCCTGCTGCTGGAAGAGTTCCTGTCGCAGATCACCGAATACTGGGCGCTGATCATGGGCCCGCTCTTGCTGCTCATCGTCCTGTTCGGCCGCGGCGGCATCATGGGTGTGCTCGGGAGGGCTGGCCGTGGCTGAACCCCTGCTCCGCGTCGAAAAGCTGGTGCGCCGCTTCGGCGGCATCATCGCGACCGACAACGTCTCGCTCGACGTCGCTAGCGGCGAGCTGCACGCCATCATTGGCCCGAACGGTGCCGGCAAGACCACGCTGATCAGCCAGCTCACCGGGCATCTCGAACCGCATTCCGGAACAGTCTCACTGGCGGGGCGGGACATCACCTATCTGCCGGCCTATCGCCGCTGCGCGCTCGGCCTTGCCCGTTCGTTCCAGATCACCTCGCTGCTGCTCGATTTCACCGCCGCCGACAATGTCGCGCTGGCAGCCCAAGCGCATGCCGGCACGTCGTTCCGCTTCTTCGCCAACGCGCGCAAGGAGAATGGCCTGCGCGATGCCGCCCATGCCGCGCTCGATCGCGTCGGACTGTCGCATCGTGCCGATGTCGTGGTGTCCAGGCTCAGCCATGGCGAGCGCCGCGAGCTCGAGCTTGCGGTGGCGCTCGCGAGCAAGCCGAAGCTGCTGCTGCTCGACGAGCCGATGGCCGGCTTAGGGGTCACCGAATCCCAGCGCATGGTGAAGCTGCTCCAGGAGCTGCGCAAAGAGGTCTCGATCGTGCTGGTCGAGCACGACATGCCGGCGGTGTTCGCGCTCGCCGATCGCATTTCGGTGCTGGTCTACGGCCGTGTCATCGCCTCCGGCGATCCGGCCGCGATCCGCCAGAACGAGGACGTCAAGCGCGCCTATCTCGGCGATCAGCATGTGGTGACGCATCATGGCTGACACGCTGCTCGACGTCGACGGCATCGAAACCTGCTACGGCCTGTCCCAGGTGCTGTTCGGGCTGTCGCTGTCGATCAAGCCCGGCGAGATGGTCTCGCTGATGGGCCGCAACGGCATGGGCAAGACCACGACGATCCGCTCGATCATGGGCCTGACGCCGGCGCGATCAGGCGCGATCCGCTTTGCGGGCGCCGAGGTGCGACAGCTTGCGTCGTACAGAATTGCAAAACTCGGCGTCGGCCTCGTCCCTGAAGGACGCCAGATCTTCCCGAACCTCACCGTGCGCGAAAATCTCGTGGCCGCCGCCGCCGATCGCTTCGGCAGCCCCAATCCCTGGACGCTGGCCGCGATCTACGTGCTGTTTCCGCGCCTCGCCGAGCGTGCCGCCAACATGGGCAACCAGCTCTCCGGCGGCGAGCAGCAGATGCTCGCCATCGGCCGCGCGTTGATGACCAACCCGAAGCTCCTGATCCTGGATGAAGCGACCGAGGGCCTCGCGCCGCTGATCCGCGAAGAGATCTGGAATTGCCTGTCGCTGCTCAAGAGCCGCGGACAGTCGATTCTGGTGGTCGACAAGAATGTCGATCACCTCGCTCGCATCTGCGACCGCCACTACATCATCGAGCGCGGCAAGACGGTGTGGAGCGGCACCTCCGACGAGCTGATGGCCGCGCCGGATCTTCAGCACAAATATTTGGGAATCTGAGCCTCGCTCTCTCCCCGTCACTGCGAGCGCAGCGAAGCAATCCAGGAATGCGTCCGCGGAGGCAGTCTGGATTGCTTCGTCGCAAGGGCTCCTCGCAATGACGGTGGAGAAGGCGGGGTGCTCTCACCAATAAATCCCGTGCCGATGCAATTCGCGGATCACACGCGCTTCGACCGAGGGCTGGCGGCGCTTTGGCTTGGCCGCTTCGGTCGTGCTGGATACCGGCGCTGCGGCTGACTGTGCAGGTGCTGTGGCAACCGGCGCAGTCGCGGCCGGCGCGGTCGTAGTCGTCGGCGTGGTGATCGCGGTTTGGATATTTGTCGGCGGCGTTGCTGCCGGAGCCTGCGTTGCAGCCGTCGTGGCCGGCTGCTCGGCTGCCTGCTGGTTCGGATTTGTTGCCGCCAAGCTCAGGCTCCGCGACCCACCGGCATGCACTTGCGTCGCCAGCAGCGACATCGCGGCAATCAGGATCAGCTTGCGCATGGGAATCCCCGTCATCTGGTCAGTCCGTCTTACCTGATCGCGCCGGCCGGGGGCTAACGCGCCAGACGGTGGGTGCCGATTTCGATCAGAGTGGACCGGCAGGAGAGGCGATAGATCAGACTGAACAACTGACTCAACATGATCGAACTCCATTGTTCATCATTTGCAGTAGACTGCGCCCGCTTTCTTTCCGGCGATTTTCGCCGGAATCGGAAAATGGCTTCGTGGGGCGGGTTTGCGATGTCGTCGGAACCCGGCGGACGAAACGGCCTCACGCCGGTGTGAGCGCGACCTGCCGTCATTCAGGGGCGGTCCATAGAACCGAACCCGGAATCTCGCTGTTCCCGGCCTGGCGCTTCGCACTATGCCGGAACGACGGCGCCCACGGGTCAAAACACCTCGAAATACTCGCGGTGCTCCCAGTCGGTCACCTCGGCGAGGAAGCGATCGATCTCTGCGTTCTTGATGTGGGTGTAATAGTCGACGAATTCAGGCCCGAGCTTTTCGCGGAAGAACGGATCGTCCTTGAGTGCGGAAACCGCATCGCGCAGCGATTTCGGCAGGAGCGGCGCCTTGGTCTCGTAGGGGGTATCGGCGGAGGGGCCCGGATCGAGCTTGCGATCGACACCGTCGAGGCCCGACAGGATCTGCGAGGCCATGTAGAGATAGGGATTGGCGGCGGGCTCGCCGATGCGGTTTTCCAGGCGCGTCGCCGCATCGCCGGCTGCCCCGAGCACGCGGATCATCACGCCGCGATTGTCGCGGCCCCAGATCGCGCGGTCCGGCGCCAGCGAATAGGAGCGGTAGCGCTTGTATCCGTTGATGGTCGGGGTGGTGAACACGGTGGAGGCGCGGGCGTGGTCGAGCAGGCCGGCGAGGTACGCCTTGCCGAACGCGCTGAGCGGCTCGCCGTCGTCCTTTGCCGCTTCCTTTGCCGTTTCCTTGGTCATGAACTGGTTCTCGCCAGTCGCGCGCGAGACGATCGACTGGTGCAGGTGCCAGCCGCTCGCGAACACGTTCGGCAGTTTCGGCCGGCACATGAAGGTGGCGTGATAGCCATGCCGGCGTGCGATCTGCTTCGCGGCGGAGCGGAACAGCACCATGTTGTCGGCGGGCTCAAGCCCCTTCCTCGGCGCAAACGTGAACTCGCACTGGCTCGGCCCGAACTCGACCTCGACCGAGCGCAAGGGCAATCCGAGCGCGACGATGTCGCGGCGCAAAATCTCCAGCACCGGCTCCATCTGATCGAAGCGCTGCTCGGTGAGGTATTGATAGCCGTGGCTGAGCAGGCTCACCGAAGGCGGCGTGCCGGGCTGGCCTGCGTCTTCCGGGCGCATATGCGGGTCGTCGAGTCTAAAGATGTGGAATTCGACCTCGAGGCCCGCAACGAAATCGTAGCCGCGGCCAGCGAGCTCATCGAGCACCTTGCGATAGAGCCCGCGGGTTGCGAACGGCACCGGACGGCCGTCGCCAAAATAGAGATCGCACAGCACCCAGCCCGTCGCCGGCGCCCACGGCAACACGCGGAAGGTGGTGGGGTCGGCGACCATCAGCACGTCGGCCGCGCCCTCCATCTCCTTCATGCCGAAGCCGCCGCCTGACGTGAACACCGGAAACACCGTGCGGTGCGAGGTGTCCTTGGCGAGCATGGTGGTGGTGATGGAGCAGCCGCTCTCCAGCGAGGCGAGAGCTTCGGCGGCGATGATGGTCTTGCCGCGCAAGATGCCGTGCTGGTCGGGAAAGGCGAGGCGGATGACCTCGAGGTTCTTTTCCTCGACGATGCGGCGCATGCGCGTCGCCGCGTCCCTCTGCTCATCCGACCACAGCCCATGACGCGCGACGAAAGTCACTTCTCCACTCCTCTAGTCGTTCGACGCGAAGCTGCCGCAACATACTCCGTCATTGCGGAGCGTAGCGAAGCAATCCAGAATCTCTCTCCGCGGGTGCATTTTTGGATTGCGTCGCTGCGCTCGCAATGACGAGGATGGGCCATCACGTTGACTCCGCTACCGTAGGGTGGGCAAAGCGTAGCGTGCCCACCGCGTGCCTATCGTCTGAAAGAAAGCATGGTGGGCACGGCGCTTTGCGCCTTTGCCCACCCTACGGGTTCGGTGCACGAAGGTCACTCCGCCGCCGTCAGCCGATGCACGTTGTCGGCAATGTCCTTCGGCACCGGCGCGGTCCATGGCGCGCCGCGGCGGCGCTTGACATCGACCTCCATCCAATAGGTCTCCCAGCCCCGCGTCGGGCCGATGCCGTCCATGGTCGCCGGACCCTGGATGCTGCGCGCGTTGGCTTCGTCCAGGAACAGCATCGGCTTCTCGCCACCCGACACCTTCTCGATCTCCTGCCGCAGCAGGCGGCGATATTGCACGATCGCCTTGTCGCTCTGACCGAGATGCTCCTTGGTGCGGTCCTGGATCGCGCCCATCGATTCCACCGCCCACTGGTCGTGGACGTTGATATCGGTGCCCATGCCGGTGTAAGTCGCGGTCTGCTGTTCGTGCGGATCGAAGCCGTAGTCGTTGCTGCGGTTCTTGCGCGATTTGTAGTCGGGCAGCTCATAGAGCTCGAGCCGCTGCTCGCGCATCTTCGTCTTGTCCACCGGGTTGGTGTAGCTGGTGAAGATCGCGTACCAATAGCAGTTCTCGTCGTCGACCGGCACGTGCCACTGGGTGATCGTCATCTCCGTGCTCATGGGGATGACGAAGCCATGCGGGAAGAGCTGATTGGTGACGCGCACATGAGTGCGCTCCTCGTCGATCTCGCGCAGTGCGATCAGCCTGAGGCCGTATTCGGTATGCTCGACATTGATGATCGGGCGGTCGTATTCGCGCAGGATTTTGGTCATCGGCAGGTCCGAGCCGGCCGAGGCACCGCGGAATTGCTTGCCGTAGGCGGTGGAGGTGTCCTCATCCTCGAAGAAGCGGTGCAGATAGGAGGCGTGCGCGGGATCGATGCCGACCTCCAGCGCCTGCAGCCAGTTGCACGCCATGTGGCCCTTGAAGGCGAAGGTGTGCGTGCCGGGCGCGATGAAGCAGTCGATCTCGGGAAATGCCGGCGGCTCACCCGCGCCGAGATAGGCCCAGAGGATGCCGCTCTTCTCCACCACGGGATAGGAGCGCTGGCGGATGTTCTGGCAGAGCTTTGAGTCCTTCGGCTCGGCCGGCGTCTCGATGCACTGGCCGGTGGCGTCGAACAGCCAGCCATGGAAGGCGCAGCGCAGTCCGCCATGTTCGAGCCGACCGAAGGCGAGGTCGGCGCCGCGATGCGCGCAGTGGCGATCGATCAGGCCGTAACGCCCTTGCTCGTCGCGGAACAGCACCAGGCTCTCGCCGAGCAGTTTTACGGGACGGATCGGCCGCGCACCCTCCAGCTCGTCCACCAGCGCCGCCGGCTGCCAATAGCTCCGCATCAGCTTGCCGCAAGGATCCTTCGGACCGGTGCGGGTGATCAGGTCGTTCTGCTCCTGGCTCATCATGGCGCGTGCATCCTTGGGCGTTTGTTCGCCTATTGAACGAATGGGCGAATTATGACATGCCTTGGAGCGGCAGCAAGCACTATTTTGCAGGATTGTCCCGAAGCCATGCCCAAGCTGAAGCGCAGCGAGAGCGACGAGCGCGCGACCGATTTCGTCGAGAGCCTCGATCGCGGTCTGCGGCTGCTGCAGTGCTTCGGCGCCACGGCCGGCCCGATGACGCTGAGCGATCTCGCCCGTGCCGCCGATCTGCCGCGCGCCACGGCGCGGCGCATGCTGTTCACGCTCCAGCGCGGCGGCTACGTCGCCGGCGATGGCAAGCTGTTCTCGCTGACGCCGCATGTGCTGACATTGGCCGCATCATATTTGCGCTCGAGTCAGATCATTGCCGTGCTGCAGCCCGTGCTCGATCGCATCGCAATCGCGGCGCAGGAAATCTCTTCGCTGGCGGTGCTCGATGGCGATGACGTCGTGTTCATCGCCCGCGGCGGTCCGACGCGGGTGTTTTCCGGCGGATTGGAGATCGGTTACCGGCTGCCGGCCTTCTGCACCTCGGTTGGCCGCGCCATGCTCGGCCAGTTCGAAGATGCCGATCTCGCCGCGCGCCTGAATGCGATGAACCGCCAGGCGCTGACGCCGCAGACGGAAACCGATCCGAAGGCGCTGCTGGCGCGCATCAGCGCCGACCGCGCACAGGGCTACTCGCTGGTTGACCGCGAAGCGGAGCCGCATTTCCGCTCGATCTCAGTCCCCGTCCGCCGTTATGACGGCGTGATCGTTGCCGCCATCAACATGGGCGCCCATGTCGACCGCGTGCCCGCTCAGGAGCTGCTCGATCGCTTCCTGCCGCTGTTGCGCGACGGCGCGGAGGCGGTGCGCTCGCAACTTCTGTAGCTTTAGGTGCAACGCAAGAGCGGACTGGGCTGACACAGAGCCGTCCTACACGCCGCCGTCTGTGCTATAATGCTGTCCGGACAAGATCAGGGAGCACGCCATGCAACACACCATGGTTCCCAGTGATCGCGTCGAGCACGTCGCCGTCTATGGGAGTGACGGCAGCAAGCTCGGCACGATCGAGCGATTGATGCTCGACAAGGTGAGCGGAACCGTCGCCTACGCCGTGATCAAGACCGGCCGGCTGCTCGGCACTCATCACCACTATCCTCTGCAGTGGAGCGCGCTGAAATATGATCCGGGACGTCAGGCCTTCCAGGCCGAGGTGACGCTGGACCAGCTCAGCAGCGGCCCATGCGAATTCGACGGCGACGCGTTCGATTGGGGCGACCGCTCGCGGCCCTATCCGCATCCGCATTACTGGTCGATCTAGGTGGTGCTGCAGTCTTTGTAGCCCGCATGGAACGCAGCGGAATCCGGGAGCTCACGGCAGGCGAGACCTTCCCGGATTGCGCTTCGCTCCATCCGGGCTACGGGCCACTATCTGTTGCGCATCCAGTCGGCGAGGCCGGACAGCGCCTTGTCGAGATCCTGCCGCGCGGCACGATCTGCTACCGTCTCCTCCAGCGCGCCGCGCATGCACACCATCCACGCGTCGCGCTCGGCATCGCCGATGGAAAAACCGATGTGCCGCTGGCGCAGCCGCGGATGGCCTTTCTCGACCGAGTAAAGCCGCGGGCCGCCGGTCCATTCGGTGAGATAGCGCTTCAGCACGTCCCTGATCAGGCCGAGGTCGGCCGCATGCATCGCGCGGATGACTTGCGCCTCCGGCAGCGTATCCATGCGCTGGTAGAAGCAATCGACCAGAAGCTCGATCGTGGCACCGCCGCCGATCCGCTCGAACATGGAGGTGGTGACGGTGCTGTCGGTCATCTTTACAGCGCCACGCTGCGCAATCCAAAACTGCGCGCTTCGTTCTGCAGCACTGGGCGCACCGCATCGATCAGCCGTGCGGCCGCCGCGTCGACGGAGAGGCCCGCGGTATCCACCACCGCGGTCGCGCGCGAATACAGCGGCTCGCGGCTCAAGAGGATGTTGCGCAGCTCGGCCATCGCTGAGCGATCGTCCGCCATTGGGCGCAGATCGCCTTGGCGGCGGACGCGGGCCATGTGCTCTTCCGGCTCGGCCTTCAGCCAGATCGTGTAGAACGAGGTCAGGATCTGGTCGAAGGTCAGGGGCTCGGAGACGATGCCGCCGCCGGTCGCCAGCACCATCAGCTCGTTGCGCGCGAGCAGCTGCTGCAGCGCCGCCTGCTCCATGCGGCGAAAGCCTTCCTGGCCGTACAGCGCGATGATCTCGGCGACCGAGAGCCCGTTCTGCTGCTCGACCTCCTTGTCGAGCTCGACAAAACTCCAGCCGATCCTCTTCGCCAGCATCCGGCCGAGCGTGGATTTGCCGGCGCCGCGCAGGCCGATCAGCGCAATGCCGCAGAACGGCGCGCGCCGCGGCGCAGACGCGCTGCCGCCGGCGAGCAGATCCTTGGCCTGCGCGATCTGCGCTGGTGTCGCCTTGCGCAGGAGGTCGCGAAACATCTGCCAGTCCGGCGTCGGATCGGCGCTGGGGAGCAGGTCTTCGAGATGTGCGCCCATCGCATCGGAGACGCGGCGGAGCAGCACGATCGAGACATTGCCCTTGCCGCTCTCGAGCTGCGCGATGTAGCGCTCCGAAATTCCCGATACCTTGGCGAGCACTTTGCGCGACATGCCGCGCAGCGCGCGCATGGTGCGCACGCGCTGGCCGAGCTGTTCGAGAAATCGGGATTCGGCGTCGGGACTGTCGGTCATGAGGCTTCTTTAGCGGATGTCCTGCGGCGCGTTTTAATGAAACATAGTGCCTGCTGGCATTGACAGCAAGCCGCTGTGGTGTCTTTCTATGAATTATAATTCTAAATTCGGGGAGGCGTCCGTGAGCGAGGGATCCTACAACGCGGTGACCTGGCTGCTCGACCGTAACGTCGAGGAGGGCAGGGGCAACAAGCTCGTCTTCGACGATACCGTCTCGCGGCTCACCTATGGCGAGCTTCAGCGTGAGAGCCGCCGTGCCGCCAACATGCTGCGCCGGCTCGGCGTTCGCCGCGAGGAGCGCGTGGCGATGATCATGCTTGATACGGTCGATTTCCCGATCGTATTCCTCGGCGCGATCCGCGCCGGCATCGTGCCGGTGCCGCTTAACACGCTGCTGACCGCGGACCAATACGCCTACATCCTCGCCGACTGCCGCGCGCGCGTGTTGTTCGTGTCCGAGGCGCTCTATCCCGTCATCAAGGACGTCGTCGGCCGCATGCCCGATCTCGAGCATGTCGTGGTCTCCGGCGTCAAGCAGAATGGCCACAAGCAGCTCGCCGAGGAGATCGCCGGCGAGAGCGATCAGTTCACCACCGCCGCGACGCATCCCGACGAGCCGGCGTTCTGGCTCTATTCCTCGGGCTCGACCGGCATGCCCAAGGGCGTGCGCCATCTGCATTCGAACTTGCAGGCGACCGCGGACACCTACGCAAAACAGGTGCTCGGCATCCGCGAGAACGACGTCTGCCTGTCCGCCGCAAAGCTGTTCTTCGCCTATGGCCTCGGCAATGCGCTGACCTTCCCGATGTCGGTCGGCGCCACGGTGATCCTGAACAGCGAGCGGCCGACACCGGCGCGCATGTTCGACCTGATGAACCGTTACAACCCCTCGATCTTCTACGGCGTGCCGACATTGTTCGCGGCCATGCTCAACGACGAGACCATGAAGAATGAGCGCGGCGGCAAGGCGCTGCGCATCTGCACCTCGGCCGGCGAGGCGCTGCCGGAGTCCGTCGGCAACAGCTGGAAGGCACGCTTCGGTGTCGACATTCTCGACGGTGTCGGCTCGACGGAGCTGCTCCACATCTTCCTGTCGAATGCGCCCGGCGACATCAAGTATGGCTCCTCGGGCAAGCCGGTGCCCGGCTATGCGGTGCGGCTCGTCAACGAGGCCGGCCAGGATGTGGCTGATGGCGAGGTCGGTGAACTCCTGGTCGATGCACCCTCCGCCGGCGAGGGCTATTGGAATCAGCGCCACAAGAGCCGTCGCACCTTCGAGGGACCGTGGACGCGGACCGGCGACAAATATGTCAGGGATGCCGAAGGCCGCTACACCTTCTGTGGCCGCGCCGACGACATGTTCAAGGTCTCCGGCATCTGGGTCTCGCCCTTCGAGGTCGAGAGCGCGTTGATCACGCATCCCGCCGTGCTGGAAGCCGCCGTCGTGCCGGAAGCCGATCCCGAAGGCCTGCTGAAGCCGAAGGCCTTTGTCGTGCTGCGCCCCGGCGCAACGACGAACGATCTTCAGGAGATGCTGAAGGAGCACGTCAAGCAGAAGATCGGCCCGTGGAAATATCCGCGCTGGATCGATGTGGTGGACTCGCTGCCGAAGACGGCGACCGGGAAGATCCAGCGGTTCAAGCTGCGGGAAGGGGCGCATTGATGCTGGGTGCTGAGCGCACCGCACTCGCCGCGCCTTACCCTCCCCTGGAGGGGGAGGGTCGCTTCGCATGGAGCAAAGCGCAATGCGAAGCGGGTGGGGTGATCTCTCCACGCGGGCACCGCATCCGTTGACAGACTGTCACCCCACCCCGCTTCACATCTCGCTACGCTCGCTGTGAATCGACCCTCCCCCTCCAGGGGAGGGTGGGCATCTCGGCAGTGGCTAGGAATGGGAATTCGACAATGATCAACCTCACCTCCACCGGCATCCTCAGCATCGGCGACACCCGCCTCGAATACAAATGGCTCGCGCCGCAAGCTGCAGACGCGCCCACCATCGTCATGCTGCATGAAGGTCTCGGCTCGGTCGGGCAGTGGGGCGACTTCCCGGACAAGCTTCAGCAAGCCACAGGCGCTGGCATCTTCGTCTATTCGCGCGCAGGCTACGGCCAGTCGAGCAAGGTGACGCTGCCGCGACCGCTCGATTACATGCAGCGCGAGGCGCTGGACGTGCTGCCGAAGCTGCTCGACGCGATCTCCTTCAAGCGCGGCCTCCTGCTCGGCCATTCCGACGGCGCCTCGATCGCGACGATCTATGCCGGCGCGCATCAGGATCATCGGCTTAGCGGTCTCGTGCTGATCGCGCCGCATTTCATCGTCGAGGACATCTCGGTGAAATCGATCTCTGCGATCAAGACCGCCTACGAGTCCACGGACCTCAAGGCAAAGCTCGCGCGCTGGCATCAGGATGTCGACAATGCCTTCTACGGCTGGAACGGCGCCTGGCTCGATCCGAAATTCCGCGACTGGGACATCTCGGAATTTCTCGCCTACATCCGCGTTCCCGTCATGGTCCTGCAGGGCATGGACGACCAATATGGCACCCTGCGTCAGGTCGAGATTGCGCAGCAGGAGTGCTACTGCCCGGTCGATCTGAAAATCATTCCAGGCGCGGGCCATTCCCCGCATCGTGAGGCGCCGGCGGCGACGCTTGAGGCGATTGGGCAATTTGCGACAGCGGCCCTGCGCGACGATCAGGGACTGCAAGGACGCGCCGCATGATGGCGGCAGCGGCGTGACACGTCCAAGACCCGCCCAGCCCGGAGCGGGCCCGCAACATCAGCCGCGGTCTTGGATGGCCGCATGAAACAAAGTGCATGTGATGGCCGTTAGGGGCTAGACGCATCCAAAAAGATGCACTATTGTGCATCTAACGCTACGGCGAAAATGCATAATCAAGCTCAGGGGTGTGACCCATGGCCGGGGAAGATCGGCGCCTCGCAGGCGGCGCGACATTCATCGATTTCCAGACTGATCCGTCCCGCTACCGGCATTGGAAGCTCGCGGTCGATGGCGACGTCGCGACGCTGACCATGGACGTCGACGAGAATGGCGGCCTGTTCGAGGGCTATCTGCTCAAGCTCAATTCCTACGATCTCGGTGTCGACATCGAGCTCGCGGATGCGCTCCAGCGGCTGCGCTTCGAGCATCCTGAGGTGAAGGTCGTCGTGATGCGCTCGGCCAAGAACCGCGTGTTCTGCGCCGGCGCCAACATCCGCATGCTCGCCGGCTCCACCCACGCCCACAAGGTCAATTTCTGCAAGTTCACCAACGAGACCCGCAACGGCATGGAAGACTCCTCGGAGAATTCCGGCCAGCGCTTCATCACCGTGGTGAACGGCTCGGCGGCCGGCGGCGGCTATGAGCTCGCGCTTGCGACCGATCACATCATCCTCGCCGATGACGGCTCGTCCGCCGTAGCCCTGCCCGAAGTGCCGCTGCTCGCGGTGCTGCCCGGCACCGGCGGGCTGACCCGCGTCGTCGACAAGCGAAAAGTGCGCCGCGACCATGCCGATTTCTTCTGCACCATCGAGGAGGGCGTGAAGGGCAAGCGCGCCGTGCAATGGCGCCTCGTCGACGAGATCGCGCCGAACTCGAAGCTGGAGGCCAAGATCGCCGAGCGCGCCAAGGAATTCGCGGCCGCCTCGAAGCGCAAGGGCAGCGGCAAGGGCATCGCGCTGACGCCGCTCAAGCGCCTGATCGACGAGACCAGCATCCGCTACGGCTTCGTCACGGTCGATATCGATCGCACAGCGCGCATCGCCACCATCTCGATCAAGGCGCCGGAAGCGGCGCCGCCGGCCGACATCGACGGCATGATGGCGCAAGGAGCTTCGTTCTGGCCGCTTCAGCTCGCGCGCGAGCTCGACGACGCCATTCTGCACTTGCGCATCAACGAGCTCGAGATTGCCATGCTGGTATTCAAGAGCCATGGCGACCGCGCCCACGTGCTTGCCAGCGACGCCTTCCTCGAAGCCAACAAGGCGCACTGGCTGGTCAACGAAACCAGGCACTACTGGAAGCGAGTGCTCAAGCGCATCGACGTCACCTCGCGCACGCTGGTGACGCTGGTCGAGCCCGGCTCCTGTTTTGCCGGCACGCTCGCCGAGCTCGTGTTCGCCGCCGACCGCTCCTACATGCTGATCGGCACACGCCAGGGCGACAACCGCCCGCCGCCGTCGATCGAGCTCTCCGCGATGAATTTCGGCCCGTATCCGATGAGCCACGGCCTGACGCGGCTTCAATCGCGCTTCCAGGCCGATCCGTCCGATGTGGAGCGTGCCGAGGCGACGCTCGGCACCGCGCTCGACGCCGAGCAGGCGGAAGAGCTCGGCCTCGTCACCTTCGCGCTCGACGACATCGACTGGGATGATGAAGTCCGCGTCTTCCTGGAGGAGCGCGCCAGCTTCTCGCCCGACAGCCTCACCGGCATGGAAGCGAGCCTGCGCTTCGTCGGCCCCGAGACGATGGAATCGAAGATCTTCGCGCGCCTGACGGCCTGGCAGAACTGGATCTTCCAGCGCCCGAACGCGGTCGGCGAGGAAGGCGCACTGCGCCGTTACGGCAGCGGTCAGAAGCCGAAATTCGATATGACGCGGGTGTAACGACATTCACTGCGTCATGGCCGGGCAAAAGCGCGAAGCGCGTCTTCGCACAAATGTCCCGGCCATCCACGTCCCTGGCTCAAGGAAGCAAGAACGTGGATGCCCGGCACAAAGGCCGGGCATGACGGAACGAAATCGCAAGGAGCACGGCCATGAACATGAACATCATGAACGTCGACTACTCGACCAAGATTCCGAACAATGTGAATCTCGCCGAAGACCGCCAGGTGCTCAAGGCGCTGGAAGGCTGGCACCCCGGCTACATGGACTGGTGGAGCGACATGGGGCCGGAGGGCTTCCAGGAATCGCTGGTGTACTTGCGCACCGCCTACTCCGTCGATCCGCGCGGCTGGGCCAAGTTCGACTATGTCCGCATGCCCGAATATCGTTGGGGCATCCTCCTTGCTCCTCAGGAAGAAAATCGCGTCGTTCCTTTCGGCGAGCATTATGGTGAGCCGGCCTGGCAGGAAGTCCCGGGCGAGCACCGCGCCATGCTGCGCCGCCTCATCGTGATCCAGGGTGACACCGAGCCCGCCTCGGTCGAGCAGCAGCGCCATCTCGGCAAGACCGCGCCCTCGCTCTACGACATGCGCAATCTGTTCCAGGTCAATGTCGAGGAAGGCCGTCACCTCTGGGCGATGGTCTATCTGCTTCAGAAGTACTTTGGTCGCGACGGCCGCGAGGAAGCCGATGATCTCTTGCGCCGCCGCTCCGGCGATGCAGACGCGCCGCGCATGCTGGGCGCCTTCAACGAGGCGACGCCGGACTGGCTGTCCTTCTTCATGTTCACCTATTTCACCGACCGCGACGGCAAGATGCAGCTGCACTCACTCGCGCAGTCCGGCTTCGATCCGCTGTCGCGCACCTGCCGCTTCATGCTGACGGAAGAGGCGCACCACATGTTCGTCGGCGAGACGGGCATCACCCGCGTCGTGCAGCGCACTTGCGATGCGATGCGCGAAGCCGGCATCACCGACCCCACCGACATCGCAAAAGTCCGCGCGCTCGGGGTGATCGACCTGCCGACCATCCAGAAGAAGCTGAACCTGCACTACACGCTGTCGCTCGACCTGTTCGGCTCTGAGGTCTCGACCAACGCGGCCAATGCCTTCAATGCCGGCATCAAGGGCCGCTATCACGAGACCCAGATCGAGGACGATCACCAGCTCAAGAACGCCACCTATCCGGTGCTGAAGTTCATCAACGGCGAGATCAAGCTGGTCGACGAGCCGGCGCTGACCGCGCTCAACATGCGCCTGCGCGACGATTACAGCCAGGACTGTGTCAAGGGCATGCTGCGCTGGAACAAGGTGATTTCGACCGCGGGCTACGACTACAAGCTGACCCTGCCCAACGTCGCCTTCCACCGCCACATCGGCGAGTTCAAGGATATCCACGCCACGCCCGACGGCATTTTGATCGACGAGGCCACCTGGGCGAAGCGCAAGGACGAGTGGCTGCCGTCGACGAGCGACGGCGACTTCATCACCTCCCTGATGCAGCCCGTCACCGAAACCGGCAAGTTCGCCTCCTGGATCTCGCCGCCGAAAGTCGGCATCGACAACAAGCCCGGCGATTTCGAGTATGTGAAGATCGAGTCGTAGGGGCTGCTCGCGAGGCGCGACGACTGCGCCACACGAATGCTGTCATCACCCGCGAAAGCGGGTGATCCAGTACTCCGAGGCAACAGTGATTGAGCCGATCCGCCGCGGCGTACTGGATGCCCCGCCGGAGCCTGTCATCGGGCTCGCCAGAGGCGAGCCCCGGTGGCGGGGCATGACACTGAGTATGGGGTGAGAGCGGAGTACCAATCAATCCTACTCGCTATCCCATCCGCTCCCCTTGATCCCCGGATTCGCATAGACGATGCCGCCATCGACCGCGATGGTCGCGCCCACCACGTAATCCCCCGCGCGCGAGGCGAGATAGATCGCGGCGCCCGCCATGTCCTCGTCGGTGCCGATGCGCCCCGCGGGCACGCGCGTTGCGACCTCGTCGCCATGATCGCGCGCGGCGCGGTTCATGTCGGACTGGAACGGGCCCGGCGCGATCGCGGTGACCACGACATGGTCGGAGATCAACTTCACCGCCATGCGCCGGGTCAGGTGGATCAGCCCGGCCTTGCTCGCGGCATAGGAATAGGTCTCCATCGGATTGACGAAGATGCCGTCGATCGAGGCGATGTTGATCACCTTCGCCGGTCGCTCGGCGGAGGCTGCCGCGCGCAAGGGGCCGGCCAGTGCCTTGGTCAGGAAGAACGGCGCCTTCACATTCAGATTCATCACCTTGTCCCAGCCGCTTTCGGGGAATTCGTCGAACGCCGCGCCCCAGGCCGCGCCGGCATTGTTGACGAGGATGTCGAGCTTCGGCTCGCGCTTCCCAAATTCGCTGGCCAGCAGCTCGGCGCCGGCAACCGTCGAGATGTCGATCGGCAGTGCGATGCATTCGCCGTCATATCGCGCGGTGAGCTCCTTGGCGGTCTCCTCGCACGGCCCCGCCTTGCGCGCGGTGATGTAGACCTTTGCCGCGCCGGCGCTGAGAAATCCCGCCGCGATCATCTTGCCGATGCCACGCGAGCCGCCGGTCACGAGCGCAACGCGGCCTTTGAGCGAGAACAGATCGTTGAACATGGTGCCTCCCTTGGGTTGGAGGCTGTGTGAGCCGGTGCCAATTGAGAGTCAAGGAACGCGCCTCATCGTCGTCCTGGCGAAAGCCAGGACCCATTACCCCAGGGGACAGTGGCTGGATCGAGCTTTGGCCCGAGCGCGTCGCAAAATGAATGGCGGTGGCAATGGGTCCTGGCTTTCGCCAGGACGACGCCTGAGGTTTGCGACGACGGCGGAGTTTGACGGCTACGCCGCCGCAATCCTGCGAAAACCGTTCCACATCGCGGTCGCGGCGCCCGAGGTCAGCACGGGCAAGATTCGCGTGGCCTGGTAGTTGCCGTTGAGCGAGACGCGCGGCAGCGCGGTCATGTGGCCGGCGTTGTCGGCGAACAGCATGCCGGGCCGCGTCGTCACTGCGGTCTTGAACCCGGCTGCCGCAGCGAGCGCGAATTCGCGCTCGCCCGCCGCTTCGCGGTCGCCATAGGGATAGGCGAAATGCAGCACGGGGCGCTCCAGCGCCTGCTCGATCCGCGCGCGGCTCATCGCCATTTCCTGCGTGGCGATCTCCGCCGCCTGTTTGGCGAGATTGCTATGGCTGATGCTGTGCGCGCCGATCGTGACCAGGGGATCGGCGGCCAACCTCTTCACCTCGTCCCATGACAGGCAGAGGCTGCGGCACAGCGCTTCCATGTCGACGCCATAATTCGTGCACAGCGCTTCGATCTCGCGCTTGAGGTCGTGCTCGCCCGGTAGCGCGCGCAGCCAGTCGTGCAAGCGGTCGAACGCCGCCTGCTTGGCAGCGGGCGTCGTCGCATCGAGCCGCAGCTTGGAATGGCCGATTCTGACGTCAATGTGCTCGGCTTTGGCGATCACCGCCTCCAGTGCAATCCACCACAGACGTCCGTTGCCCTCGGCAAAATCGCTTGCGACATAGACCGCCAAAGGCGCGTCAAATTCGCGCAGCACCGGCAGCGCATAGTCCAGGTTGTCGCGATAGCCGTCGTCGAGCGTGAAGGCCGCGAACCGGCGGGCGAACCGGCCCTGCGCCAGCCGCTCATGCAGCTCGTCCATGCCGACGATGTCGATGTCGCGTGAGCGCAAATGGCACAGCGTGGCGCGAAGGAAATCGGGGGTGACTTCGAGATGCCGGTTCGGCTGGAACGCAGCCTTACGGGCCGGCCGCACGTGGTGCAGCATGAAAATGGCACCGACGCCCGACAGCAACGGGCGCAACAGATGGTGCGCCCCGCTGAAATAGAGCGCTTCCAGCCCGGCGCGGATGACGTTGTTGCGGAGTTGTTTCATTGCAGGCTGGCGGACCCCCGGGCATTCCGCCCACAACTTACGGAAGGACCCTTGAAGAAAAAGTTATTCCGGTTGTCCACGCAGGGCCTCCACAAGGGCACCATTTCCGGTTTGACAGCCCGCCAAGGGTTTGTTTTGTCTCCGGTTCCAGAGTTCGGGTCGTCGAATGCAGAAGCTTTTCAGGTGGGCCAGCAAATGGTGGCCGGGGCTGATTCCCCTGGCCGTCATGTGGGGATTTGCGGCCTGGAATAACACTTTGCCGGTCGAGGCGGACCTGGCGGCCCGCAGCTCGGCGGCGCTGAAGGATACCGTTCTGGACAAGACCCGGATCGCGGTCGACGGCCGCGACGTCAGCCTGGCCGCGGACGCCTTCTCCGAGGAGGGGCGCCGCGACGCCGTGATGGCGGTCGAAACCGTCCCCGGTGTGCGGCTGGTCGACGACCGGACCCGCCTTGTTCCCGAGGCCAAACCCTTCGTCTGGAATGCGGAACGTGACGTGGTGCGGGTGACCCTGTCGGGCTCCGCGCCGCTGCCCTCGATGCGGGCGCGGCTGACCGAGGCGGCGCGTAAGGAAGTCGCCGGCGTCGAGGTGACCGATCAGATGGGGCTGGCGCGCGGTGCGCCGCCACGATTCGAGGCCGCCGCGACGTTGCTGCTCGACCAGATCGGCAAGCTCAAGGACGGCAAGATCACGATCACAGATACCAAGGTCAATCTGTCGGGCATGGCGCGCGAGCTCGGCGGTCGCGAGGCGATTGCGGCCGCGCTGAAGAACCTGCCGGAGGGTTTTTCGATCGCCGCCAACGACGTCAAGGCACCGCCCTACATCTTCCAGGCCTACAAGGATCCGGTGGCCGCGACGGTGACGCTGACCGGCTACGTCCCCGACAACACCATCCACGCCGCGATCGCGACCAGCGCCTCGCGAAAGTTCTTCAACGAGAAGGTCGTCGACAATCTCAAGGCCAGCATCGGCGCGCCAGGCGCCTTCAACACCGCCGTGGTCGCAGCGCTCGGCGCGCTGTCGCGGCTGTCCACCGGCACACTCGTGGTTTCGGATCGCGAGGTGAAGCTGTCGGGCGATGCGCTCTACGAGGGCGCCGCCAATGACATCCGCGCAGGGCTCGGCAAGGACTTTCCGAAGAACTGGCAATACAAGCCGGAGATCACGGTGAAGCCTGCGGCAGGCCCCGTCGACGGCACGGTGTGCCAGCAATTGTTCTCGGACCTCCTGGCCAAGGGCAAGATCCGCTTCGCGGCGAAGCGCGCCGACATCGATCCGGACTCCGCCGGCATTCTCGACCATCTGATCGAGACGGCGTTGCGCTGCCCCACCACCAATATCGAGGTCGTCGGGCATACCGATGCCGACGGTGAGGACTCCTTCAATCAGGCTCTCTCGGAGAAGCGCGCGCAGGCGGTGATCGATTATCTGGTCAAGGCCGGCCTGCCCGCCAGCCGCTTCACTGCGGTTGGCCACGGCAGCACGCAGCCCCTCGCCGGCAACGACACCGATGAGGGCAAGGCGCAGAACCGCCGCATCGAATTTCTGGTGAGGTGACGATGCCCTACCTCGTCTCGTTCCATATGGGTTGGCTGATCGGCTCGCTGCTGCTGGGCTTTTGCATGGGCTGGATCTCGGTGGTCCAGCGCGGCAACGGCACCTCGAAGGTGACTGCGCGGTGGCTTGCCGCCCTTGCCGCGGGTCTGGTCGCAGCTTCGTTGTCACACGTGGTCCCCGGTCGTTTCGGCTACTGGCTCGACCTCGGCCTGATCATGTTCGCGTGCTATCTCGTGGGTTGCGCCATCGGTGCATGGCTACGCGACCGGGTGGTCTCGCGGAGCACACCGCCGGTTGCCCCGTGATGTTGCCGTGCACCCCACTCCCAGGGATGGGTGCGCGTCCGCCGCGGCCTTTCGGCGCATCAGAAATCCGTGACCGGCCGCTTCGATGCCCCCCTTTCAACAGGCCGGCGCGCCCCATAGATTGACGTCGGCTTAAAGCCGTGACGGAACATTGTGCGGTTGAAATCATCAAAACTTCATGGCGTCTGCGCAGGATTGCCAAGGAGATTCGCGTCAAGCCTTGCCGCCGAAAGCGCCAAACCGTGCATCAGGAGCCCGCAACCCTGCCTAAAATATTGAAGGCACGTGTTTTTGTTCGAATTGGCGAATTCCACTTCGCCCGAAAACGCGCTAGTGGAAGGGCAGGGGGCATGCGCGATGCCGAAGCCGGCGGCGAGGGGTCGTTGAGTGCCGGTGCGTCGTCCGCCTGTCTGCCGGCCAACCTGGCCGCTGAAGCGTTGTTCGAGGTCTAGATGCTGGAAGCCATACGCAGGGCGACGACGTTTCTGCGCCAGAAGCAAATCCTGCATAAGCTGGGAGTTGTGATCAGCGTCGCGGTCATCGGCATCGCTTGCTATGTGCTCTACCACATGCTCCGCGGCATCGATCGCAACGAGGTTCTGGAGGCGATCAAGAGCACCGAGCCGAGCCAGATTGCGATGGCGGCGCTGTTCGTGGCTGCGGGCTATTTCACCCTGACCTTCTACGACCTGTTCGCCACGCGCGCGATCGGGCATTCCCACGTGCCCTACCGGATCAACGCGCTCGCCGCCTTCACCAGCTATTCGATCGGCCACAATGTCGGCGCCAGCGTCTTCACCGGCGGCGCGGTGCGCTACCGCATCTATTCGGCCTATGGGCTGAATGCGATCGACGTCGCAAAAATCTGCTTTCTCGCCGGCCTGACCTTCTGGCTCGGCAATGCCGCCGTGCTCGGCCTCGGCATCTCCTACCATCCGGAGGCCGCCGCCGCGATCGACCAGCTGCCGCCCTGGCTGAACCGGGCGCTGGCGATGATGATCATCGTGGGGCTGGTCGCCTATGTGGTGTGGGTCTGGACCCAGCCGCGCGTGGTCGGACGCGGGCCCTGGACCGTGGTGCTGCCGGGCGGCCCGCTGACGCTGCTCCAGATCGCGATCGGCATCGTCGATCTCGGTTTCTGCGCGCTCGCGATGTACGTGCTGGTCCCGGACGAGCCCAACCTCGGCTTCGTCGTGGTCGCGGTGATCTTCGTCTCGGCGACACTGCTCGGCTTTGCCAGCCATTCGCCCGGAGGTCTTGGCGTGTTCGATGCCGCCATGCTGGTCGGCCTCTGGCAGATGGACCGCGAGGAGCTCCTGGGCGGGATGCTCCTGTTCCGCGTCCTCTATTATTTGTCCCCCTTCGTTCTATCTGTAATCTTGCTGACGTTTCGCGAAGTTATCATCGGCGCACGTTCGAAGCGCTTGCAGCAGGCGGCGCTCAAGCTCGATCCCGGCCCGGCGCATGAGGCCGCTTATGTGAGAGAGCGCAGCGACAGCGGCGCCTGACCGGCGCAAGCCTTTAAGGAGAAGCCCTCCCCGATGGCGATCGACGCCCCATCTTCTCCCAACACCCAGCCCTGGTCCGATCGGCTGCGGCACTCGACCATCATCCTGATCGCTGCGGCGCTGGCGCTGTCGGTGGTGGTCTCGCTCGGCGAATTGTCGGCGCTGCATGCCGCGATCGTTTTCCTCTGCATCGCAGCCGCGGCGCTGATCCCCTGGCGCCTGCACGATCCCACAGCCTCGCGCGACGATGTCAGGCGCATCAACCCGGTCGAGAGCGCGGCGGTGGCCGCCGTCGTCGCCGGCATGCCGGATCCTGCGGTACTGCTCGACCGCGCCGGCCGCGTCATCCATCTCAATGCCGCCGCCGCCCAGCTCGCGCCGGCGCTGCGCAGGAACGAGCTCGCCCAGTTCGCGCTACGCTCGCCGGAGATCATCACGGCGTTGCGCGAGGCGATCGCGACCACCGAGCCGCGGCGCGCGACCTATCTCGACCATGTTCCGGTCGATCGCTGGATGGAGCTCATGATCACGCCGGTGCCGGTGCCGACCACCTTCGGCGGCGCCGACAAATGCATGCTGATGACCTTCCACGACCAGACGCCGCTGCGCCGGGTCGAGGAGATGCGGGCCGACTTCGTTGCCAATGCCAGCCACGAGCTGCGCACGCCGCTCGCCGCGCTGTCGGGCTTCATCGATACGCTCCAGGGCCAGGCCAAGGACGATCCCAAGGCGCGCGAGCGCTTCCTCGGCATCATGCACAACCAGGCGACCCGTATGGCGCGCCTGATCGACGATCTGCTGTCGCTGTCGCGGGTCGAGCTGTCGGCCCATGTCCGCCCCGACACGCTGGTCGACCTCTTGCCGATCATCCTCCAGGTCGCCGACGGGCTCGAGCCGCTGGCGCGGGAACGCCAGGTCGATGTCGAGACCGATCTGCCGGAAGCCCCCGTGATGATCGCGGGAGACCGCGAGGAGCTGCTTCGCCTGTTCGAGAACCTGATCGAGAATGCGCTCAAATACGGCGCCTCGGGCGGACGCGTCATCGTGTCGCTGACGTCAAGCGCGGCCACTGATGGATCTCAGGAAATCCGGGCCATGGTCCGGGATTTCGGCCCGGGCATCGCGCCGGAGCACCTGCCCCGGCTGACCGAGCGCTTCTATCGGGTCGACGTCGGCGACAGCCGCTCGCAGGGTGGAACCGGGCTCGGATTATCGCTGGTGAAACATATTCTTAACCGTCATCGCGGCCGGCTCCTGATCGAAAGCGTACCCAAACAGGGCGCCACTTTTACCGCCTGTTTTCCCCAGGCCAGGCCTCCGACTTCGACCTGAAAATCAAGCGATTTCAATCGCTTGAAGGTGTCATCCAGCTGTCACGAAACCTTCGTAAAAGCACAGCCGACCGCTCCTAAAGGGGCGGCGCGGGGAGCGCGATCGGGCGCGGATGGCGCTTCGCTCCCCTGTATGGAGACCAGCATGAATTTCCTCAAAACTATCGTCGCTGCCGGCTTGGTCGCCGCATCGACGACGGCGGCGTTTGCAGCCGACATCACGGGTGCCGGTGCGACATTCCCGTTCCCGATCTATTCGAAGTGGGCTGATGCCTACAAGAAGGAGACCGGCAACGGTCTGAACTACCAGTCGATCGGCTCGGGCGGCGGCATCAAGCAGATCCAGGCGAAGACCGTGACCTTCGGCGCCAGCGACGCGCCGCTCAAGGCCGAGCAGCTCGAGAAGGACGGCCTCGTCCAGTGGCCGATGGTGATGGGCGCCATCGTCCCCGTCGTCAACCTCGAGGGCGTGAAGCCCGGCGAACTGGTGTTCGACGGCGAGACGCTGGCCAACATCTATCTCGGCAAGATCACCAAGTGGGACGATGCCGCGATCAAGAAGCTCAATCCGAACGTGAAGCTGCCCGCGGAGGCGATCACCGTGGTCCGCCGTTCGGACGGTTCGGGCACCACCTTCAACTTCACCAACTACCTCTCCAAGGCCAGCGCGGACTGGAAGAGCAAGGTCGGTGAGGGCACCGCGGTCGAGTGGCCGGTCGGCGTCGGCGCCAAGGGCAACGAAGGCGTGTCGGGCAACATCAGCCAGACCAAGAACTCGATCGGCTATGTCGAGTACGCCTATGCCAAGCAGAACAAGCTGACCTACACCGGTCTCGTCAACAAGGCCGGCAAGCCGGTGCAACCGACCGTCGAGGCCTTCCAGGCCGCCGCCTCCAACGCCGACTGGGCCAAGGCTCCTGGCTATTACGTCATCCTGACCGACCAGCCCGGCGACAAGTCCTGGCCGATCACGGCGGCGACCTTCATCCTGATGCACAAGTCTGCGACGGACAAGGCTGCCTCCCAGGAAGCCATCAAGTTCTTCCGCTGGGCCTTCAAGAACGGCGGCAAGGCGGCTGAAGAGCTCGACTACATCCCGATGCCGGACAGCGTCGTCCAGCTGATCGAGAAGACCTGGGCTGCCGAGATCAAGAGCTGAAGCGAATGTCCCGGACGCGCTGCAGCGTGAAACGCTGCTGCGCAGCCCCGGGACCCACAAGAACCGGGCCCCGGATCAGCGTCGCACCGCTTCGCAGCTCGCGCCGCATCCGGGGCACAACTCCGGCAACAAGCGTATAGAGAACGGGTACAGGGGATCGGCGTGGCAGAGATGGCCGTTCAGAGCGATGTAATCGACGACGCCGGACCGTATGACCGCGCCAAGGCCTTGAGCGCGTTCAAGCTCGGCGACGTCACCTTCTACTGGATCACGCGGCTTTCCGCGATCTCGGTGCTGCTGATCCTCGGCGGTATCATCATTTCGCTGATCGTCGGCGCCTTCCCGGCGATCAAGGAATACGGCCTGTCGTTCCTGTGGACGCAGCGCTGGGCGCCTTCGGCCGATCCGCCCGTGCTCGGCGCGCTCGGGCCGATGTACGGCACGCTCGTCACCTCCTTCATCGCGATGCTGATCGCCATTCCGGTCGGTCTCGGCATTGCGATCTTCCTTACCGAGCTCTGCCCGCAATGGCTGCGCCGCCCGATCGGCATGGCGATCGAGCTGCTCGCCGGCATTCCGTCGATCATCTACGGCATGTGGGGCTTCTTCGTGCTGGGCCCGTTCCTGGCCAACACCTTCCAGCCCTTCATGATCAGGGTCTTCGACGGCGTTCCCGTGCTGGGGGCGATCTTCGCAGGTCCCCCGTCCTATCTCAGTCTGTTCAACGCCGCGCTGATCCTCGCCATCATGGTGCTGCCCTTCATCACCTCGATCTCGGTCGACGTGTTCAAGACGGTGCCGCCGGTGCTGAAAGAGGCCGCCTACGGCGTCGGCTGCACCACCTGGGAAGTCGTCCGCAGCGTGGTGATCCCCTACACCCGTGTCGGCATCATCGGCGGTGTCATGCTGGCGCTGGGCCGCGCGCTCGGCGAGACTATGGCGGTGACTTTCATCATCGGCAACTCGTTCCGCATCTCCTCGTCGATCTTTGCACCGGGCACCACGATCTCGGCGGCGATCGCCTCCGAGTTTGCCGAGAGCGACGGCCTGCACCAGTCCGGCCTGATCCTGCTCGGTCTGCTCCTGTTCGTGCTGACGTTCTTCGTGCTCGCGGCCGCGCGGCTGATGCTGCTGCGTCTGGAACAGAAGGCGGGGAAGTGACATGAACCCGATTTACGCACGCCGTCGCCGCACCGACATCGTCATCCGCGGGCTCTGCATCGCCGCCGCCGCCTTCGGCGTCACCTGGCTCGCGCTGATCCTGATCACGCTGCTCTACAACGGCCTTAGCGGCCTGAACCTCCAGGTCTTCACCGAGAACACGCCGCCGCCCGGCGCGTCCGAAGGCGGCCTGCTCAACGCCATCGTCGGCTCGCTGATCATGACCGTGCTCGGTGTCGGCATCGGCGCGCCGCTCGGCCTGTTCGCCGGCACCTATCTCGCCGAGTACGGCCGCAACGACAAGCTGACCTCGGTGATCCGCTTCATCAACGACATCCTGTTGTCGGCGCCCTCGATCATCATCGGCCTGTTCATCTACGGCGCCGTGGTGGTGCCGATGCGCGGCTTCTCGGCGATCGCGGGTAGCCTCGCGCTCGCCGTGATCGTCATCCCCGTGGTGCTTCGCACCACCGAGGACATGCTGCTTCTGGTGCCGAACGCGCTGCGCGAGGCGGCCTCCGCGCTCGGCCTGCCGCGCTCGCTGGTGATCAAGCGCATCGCCTACCGCGCCGCGCGCTCCGGCCTCATCACCGGCGTGCTGCTCGCCACCGCCCGCGTCGCCGGCGAGACCGCGCCGCTACTGTTCACCGCGCTGTCGAACCAGTTCTTCAGCCTCGGCCTGAACAAGACGATGGCCAACCTGCCCGTGACCATCAACAATTTCGTGCAGAGCCCCTACGCCTATTGGAAGCAACTCGCCTGGAGCGGCGCGCTGCTGATCACGCTCACCGTGCTTGCCCTGAACATTGGCGCCCGCATCCTCGGTGCCGAGAGGACCGCAAAATGACCGACCTGTCCGTATCCGTGAGTTCCAACGGTCACCTGGCCTCGCATCCGCTGCCGGAAGCGCCCGCCAAGGTGACGGTGCGCAACCTCAACTTCTATTACGGCGAGCATCACGCGCTGAAGAACATCAACCTGACGCTCGGCACCAACCGCGTCACGGCGTTCATCGGCCCGTCGGGCTGCGGCAAGTCGACCCTGCTGCGCATCTTCAACCGGATGTACGACCTCTATCCGGGCCAGCGCGTCACCGGCCAGCTGATGCTGGACCAGACCAACATTCTCGACCCCAAGCTCGACCTCAATCTGCTGCGCGCCCGCGTCGGCATGGTGTTCCAGAAGCCGACGCCGTTCCCGATGACGATCTACGAGAACATCGCCTTCGGCATCCGCCTCTACGAGAAGATCTCGAAGTCGGAGATGGACGACCGGGTCGAGAAGGCGCTGCGCGGCGGCGCGCTGTGGAACGAGGTCAAGGACAAGCTCAACGCTTCGGGCCTGTCGCTCTCCGGCGGCCAGCAGCAGCGCCTCTGCATCGCCCGCACGGTCGCGGTGCGGCCTGAAGTGATCTTGTTCGACGAGCCCTGCTCGGCGCTCGATCCGATCTCGACCGCCAAGGTCGAGGAGCTGATCCAGGAACTGTCCGAGAACTACACGATCGCGATCGTCACCCACAACATGCAGCAGGCGGCGCGCGTCTCCGACAAGACCGCCTTCATGTATCTTGGCGAGCTGATCGAGTTCGACGACACCAGCAAGATCTTCACGTCGCCGAGCGACCGGCGTACGCAGGATTACATCACCGGCCGGTTCGGCTGAGGAGACGGGACATGGGTACTGAACATACCGCAAAGGCCTTCGACACCGACCTCCAGGAGCTCACCCGCCTGGTCGCCGAGATGGGCGGCATCGCCGAGCGCATGATCGTCGATTCCGTCGACGCGCTGATCCGCCGCGACGTCGCGCTCGGTCAGCGCGTTGTCACCACCGACGCCGAGCTCGATGCGCTGCAGAAGCGCATCGAGGAGCGCGCCGTGCTCACCATCGCCCGCCGCCAGCCGATGGCGGTGGATCTGCGCGAGATCGTCGGCGCCATGCGCGTCGCCACCGATCTCGAGCGCATCGGCGACCTCGCCAAGAACATGGGCAAGCGCGTTGCGGCGCTGGAGACGGACTTCCATCCGCTAAAACTGTTCCGCGGCCTGGAGCACATGACCGACCTCGTGCAGCAGCAGGTCAAGTCGGTACTGGACGCCTATGCCGCGCATGACCTGCCGGCGGCAATGGCGGTGTGGAAGGGCGACGAGGAAGTCGACGCCATCTGCACCTCGCTGTTCCGCGAGCTCCTCACCTACATGATGGAGGATCCGCGCAACATCTCGTTCTGCATTCCATCTGATGTTCTGCGCCAAGAACATCGAGCGGATCGGCGACCACGCCACCAACATCGCCGAAACCGTGTTCTACATGATCGAGGGGCAGGCGATCACCGACAAGCGGCCGAAGGGCGACATGACGACCTTCGCCACGACGGTACCGAATACCTAGGGAGCGACGACAACATGGGCGCACGCATTATGGTGGTTGAGGACGAGGAAGCTCTCACCGAGCTTCTCCGTTACAACCTCGAAGGCGACGGCTATGACGTGGAGACGGTGATGCGCGGCGACGACGCCGACACCCGCCTCAAGGAACACATCCCGGATCTGATCGTGCTCGACTGGATGCTGCCGGGACTATCAGGCATCGAGCTGTGCCGGCGGCTGCGCACCCGTCCCGAGACCAAGCAACTCCCGATCATCATGCTCACCGCGCGCGGCGAGGAGAGCGAGCGGGTGCGGGGTCTTGCGACCGGCGCCGACGACTGACATCGTCAAGCCGTTCTCGGTGCCGGAGCTGCTCGCGCGCGTTAAGGGCCTTCTGCGGCGCGCAAGTCCGGAGCGGCTCGCCACCGTGCTCGCCTACGGTGACATCGAGCTCGATCGGGACAAGCGCCGCGTGGCGCGCTCGGGCCGGCCGATCGATCTCGGCCCGACCGAATATCGCCTGCTGGAGTTCTTCCTGGAGCATCCCGGCCGCGTGTTCTCGCGCGAGCAGCTGCTCGACAGCGTCTGGGGCCGCGACATCTATATCGACGAGCGCACTGTCGACGTCCATATCGGCCGCCTGCGCAAGCTGCTCAATCTCGGCCGCGAGCAGGACCCGATCCGCACCGTCCGCGGCGCCGGCTATGCGCTGGATGATCGGTTTGCGAAGGCGGAGCAGACGTAAGGCGTTTGGTGGGGATGAGTTAGCGAGCTGTCGCCCCAATTTCCGCGTCGTCCCGGCGAAGGCCGGGACCCATACCGCGTGATCTATCGATTGGGCGCGGTCTTGATTGCACGGTGCAGCCGCATCATTGAGAGTCTTCGCCAAATGGCATTCGGTGGCTATGGGTCCCGGCCTTCGCCGGGACGACACCGAACATGTAGAGCCGCCATCGCACGACGGCTCATTTCTGGTCTCAGAACAAACTCACCGCGTGCTCGGCTTGGCCGGCGCGCGCCGGCGATCTGCGGCCGGCTGATAGGCCACGCGCGAGTGCTGGGCACAGTAGGGCAGGCCGGACAGCGCCCTGCCGCCGCAGAAGAAGAAATCCGGGCTCGAGGGATCGCCGACCGGCCAGTGGCAGGTTGCCTCGTTCAATTCCAGCAGCGACAGCCGCTGGCTCATCGGCACCACGTTGTCGTAGGTGACCGGTTCGGCCTCGACCTCGACCTCGAAGGCCTGCGCCAGCGCGGTGTTGCCGCGCGAGATCGGCCGGGTCACCCGCATCATGTGCTGTGCTGGGCGCGCCTTGCGCGGCCGCGGCGCGGCCGAAGATGGGCTCTTGGCGCGGCCCGACAGGCCGAGCCTGTGCACTTTGCCGATCACGGCATTGCGGGTCACATTGCCGAGCTCGGCCGCGATCTGGCTGGCCGAAGTCCGGCCTCCCAGAGCTTTTTCAGCTGCTCGACGCGATCGTCGGACCAGGTCAAAACCGTCATTGCACCCTTTCCCTCGCTGCGCGCCGCCATCCTGGGGCCTCACAGCGAATGCCTAAGCCTTGAAAAACCCGTGCCGCCAGAATCCCTTAAGGCTCGCCGGGCGCGCTACTGACGCCCGAACGTTTACGCCGGTACATGAGGACTTAGAGGATCAGAACCGCTGCACGAGATGTCGTATCTGACAGGCCAAACGCTACAATATGGCGTGACTCCCGCGCAAGAGTCCGCCGACTCGCTTCCACATGTTCCGTGGTGAAAACCCCGCAAAATCGGCACCGCAAGACTACGGATTCAGCGTTTCGCGAGGCTTTCCGGGCGGCATTGACACCGGTCTTGCCAGGCATAAGATAGTGCCGCGTGCCGCCCTTAAAAGGCGGCACGTTTCGTTTTCCGGACCGGTCAATGGTGCGCTGCGCAAGGCACGCCAGGCAGGTCTCAACTTTCAAATGCAACATCCAAGTGATGGTCATGACCAACAGCGCCGCGCCGCATCTGCTTCCCGTTTTCGCCAGGGCCGACCTTGGTTTCGAGCGCGGCGAAGGCTGCTGGCTGATCGCGACCAATGGCGATCGCTATCTCGATTTCACGTCGGGCGTTGCGGTGAACGCGCTCGGCCATGCCCATCCCGCGCTGGTCAAGGCGTTGCAGGAGCAGGCGACCAAGCTCTGGCACATGTCGAACCTGTTCCAGAGCCCGGATGGCGAACGGCTTGCAACGCGTCTGTGCAACGAGAGTTTCGCGGACTTCGTGTTCTTCTGTAATTCCGGCGCCGAAGCGCTGGAATGCGTGATCAAGGTCGTGCGGCGCTATCACGCCGCCAAAGGCCATCCCGATCGCTATCGCATGATCACCTTCGAAGGCGCCTTCCACGGCCGTACGCTGGCGACGCTGGCTGCGACGGGCTCGGCAAAATATCTCGAAGGTTTCGGCCCGCCGATGGACGGCTTCGACCAGGTCCCGCATGGCGATATCGAGGCCGTGAAGAAGGCGATCGGTCCGCAGACCGCCGGCATCCTGATCGAGCCGATCCAGGGCGAGGGCGGTGTGCGTTCGTCGGCACCCGCCTTTCTCAAGGCGCTGCGCCAGCTCTGCGACGAGAAGGGCCTGTTGCTCGCGTTCGACGAGGTGCAGACCGGCATGGGCCGCACCGGCGATCTGTTCGCGCATCGCCGTCTCGGCGTCACGCCCGACGTGATGTCGCTGGCGAAGGCGCTCGGTGGCGGCTTTCCGATCGGTGCCTGCCTTGCGACCGCGGAAGCGGCCTCCGGCATGACACCCGGCTCGCACGGCTCGACCTTCGGCGGCAATCCGCTCGCGATCTCCGCTGCGAACGCCGTGCTCGACGTCATGCTCAAGCCCGGCTTCTTCGATCACGTGCAGAAGATGTCGCTGCTGCTCAAGCAGAAGCTCGCCTCCGTGATCGATCGCCATCCTGATGTCGTCAGCGAAGTGCGGGGCGAGGGTCTCCTGATCGGCATCAAGGCGGTCGTGCCTTCGGGTGATCTCGTTGCCGCCTTGCGCCACGAAAAACTGCTCACCGTCGGCGCCGGCGACAATGTCGTGCGCTTTCTGCCGCCTCTGATCGTCACCGAAGCCGAGATCGAGGACAGCGTCGGGCGGCTCGAGCGCGCCTGCACGGCGATCTCGTCCAGTCAGACCAAGCGGGCGGCAAGCTGATGAGCAAGTCGCCAAAGCACTTCCTCGACATCAACGAGCTCCCGCTGTCGGAGCTCAAGCGCATGCTCGCCGCATCCTCCGCCATGAAGGCGAAGCAGAAGGCGCATCAGCCGGTCAGGCCGCTCGAAGGCAAGACGCTGGCGATGATCTTCGAGCGCCCCTCAACGCGGACGCGGGTGTCGTTCGACGTCGCCATGCGCCAGCTCGGCGGCGAGCCCATCATGCTCACCGGTGCCGAAATGCAGCTGGGCCGTGGCGAGACCATCGCCGACACCGCGCGCGTGCTGTCGCGCTATGTCGACGCCATCATGATCCGCATCCTCAATCACGAGGCGCTGCTGGAGCTTGCGGCCTATGCGACCGTGCCCGTCATCAACGGCCTGACGCGCCGTTCGCACCCTTGTCAGGTGATGGCCGATCTCATGACCTATGAGGAGCATCGCGGCCCGATCGAGGGCAAGACGGTGGCCTGGACCGGTGACGACAACAACGTGCTGGCGTCCTGGGCCCACGCCGCCGAGCGCTTCAAATTCCAGCTCAACGTCGCAACGCCGCCGGAGCTCGCGCCGAAGAAGGCGATGCGCGACTGGATCAAGACGACCAATGCGCCGATCGTGCTCGGCACCGATCCGGAAGCCGCCGTGCGCGGTGCCGATTGCGTCGTCACCGACACCTGGGTGTCGATGGGCGACAAGGAAGGCGAGCACCGCCATAACGTGCTCAAGCCCTACCAGGTTAATGCCAAGCTGATGTCGCTGGCCAAGTCCGATGCGCTGTTCATGCACTGCCTGCCCGCCCATCGCGGCGAGGAGGTCACGGATGACGTGATCGACGGCCCGCAATCGGTCGTGTTCGACGAGGCCGAAAACCGCCTGCACGCGCAGAAGGGCATTCTGGCCTGGTGCTTTGACGCGGTGAAGTAGGCGGGGGCGCATTTGGATCGTCGTCCTGGCTTTCGCCAGGACGACACCGAATTTGCAGGATCGTGTGTAATCATAGCTGCATCCGGAACACGCCGCCTCGCACCCCTTCCAATCCGTCACCTCCGACCCCAGATAAAGCGCCATGGTTTTCCAATCCCCTGACATGAAAACCGGGCTCGAAGGCCCGGTTCGCGCGCCATCAGCAGTTCCGATCGATGACGCCGTGCTGCCCTACGAGGTCGATGCGCTCGACGTGCGCGGCCGCCTGGTGCGGCTCGGCCCGGCGCTCGACGACATCCTCACCAAGCACGATTATCCCGCCCCCGTCGGCAAGCTGCTCGGCGAGGCCATCGTGCTGACGACGTTGCTCGGCTCGGCGCTGAAATTCGAGGGCCGTTTCATCCTTCAAGCCCAGACCGACGGTCCGGTATCGTTCCTGGTCGTCGACTACATGGCGCCGGATCGCCTGCGCGCCTATGCGCGCTTCGATGCTGCGCGCCTCGGTGACGCCAGGGATTCAGGGACGCTGCTCGGCCGCGGCCATCTCGCCATGACCATCGACCAGGGTCCCGACATGAGCCGTTACCAGGGCCTGGTCGCGCTCGACGGCGGCGGCCTCGAAGAGGCCGCTCACGAATATTTCCTGCGCTCCGAGCAGATCCCGACGCGCGTGCGCCTCGCGGTCGGCGAGGAATGGCGCAGTAGCGACGGCGGCAAGCATCGCTGGCGTGCTGGTGGCATGTTGATGCAGTTTTTGCCGAAGGCGCCGGAGCGCGCGCGGCAGGCCGATTTGCATCCCGGCAACGCGCCCGAAGGCACCGAGGTGCACAGTGTCGCGGAAGACGACGCCTGGGTCGAGGCGCGCTCGCTGATCGAGACCGTCGAGGACGTCGAGCTGATCGATCCCGAGCTGTCCGGTGAGCGGCTGCTGTTCCGCCTGTTTCACGAGCGCGGCGTGCGCGTGTTCAATCCACAGGTCCTGAAGGCACAATGCTCCTGCTCGCGCGATGCGGTCGCGTCCATGCTGAAGAGTTTTTCGCCGGACGACCGCGCCGCCATGGTCAAGGACGATAAGGTCGTGGTGACCTGCGAGTTCTGCTCGTCGGTCTATCAGTTCACGCCGCACGAGGCGGGCGTGGAGAACGCGTAGGTTCTGCATTCTCCGTCATTGCGAGCGGAGCGAAGCAATCCAGTCTGCCGCCGCGGAAAGATTCTGGATTGCTTCGCTGCGCTCGCAATGATGATGGGCAGGCTGCTTGCCAAGAACTCCGATCTCGTAGGGTGGGCAAAGCGTAAGCGTGCCCACCATCTTATCCGCGGCGACTGAAATGGTGGGCACGCTTCGCTTTGCCCACCCTACGGCACCGAGGCCCGCCCCTAATTCAACACCCGCTTGTAGTCCGGGCTGTCCAGCGAAAACGTCGGCACGTCGATCTCGAAGCGCTCGCCGCTTTCGCTGACCATCTGGTAGCGGCCGGTCATGAAGCCGGAGGCGGTCGTGAGCGGCACGCCGGAGGTATATTCGAAGCGCTCGCCGGGGGCCAGGATCGGCTGCTCGCCGACGACGCCCTCGCCCTTCACCTCCTGCTGGCGGCCGGAGGCATCGGTGATGATCCAGTGCCGCGTCTTCAGCTGCACGGTCTCGTCGCCGGAATTGGTGATGACGATGGTGTAGGACCAGAAATAGCGGGAGCGGTCGGCCGACGACTGCTCCGGAACGAAGTTCGGCTCGACGGTCACTTCGATCTGGCGGGTCACGGCGCGGTACATAACCTCCATCATACCGAAATCCGCCCGGGGAACCAAACGCTGGAGACGGCTTTGGCGACATCGTCCCGCCAGAATTCGCGGGGAAGGACTTCCCCAAGGGAAGACACCCTTATGTGATCGTGCCGCTTTGCGGGACGACGGCTGGAACGGTAAACTCCATTGCACGTCGCGATTTGCGGAAGGGTTTTTGGCCCCCGATGACCATTGCCGACCAAGTGACGGGATCGACGATCGCGGGAACCGCGGGTGCCAAACCCGCAGGCACCAAGCCGCGGGCCGCCGCGCCGGCCATCACGCTGCCGGCCATCGGCGAGCGCGAACTCCGGCTCGATCTGTTCCGCGGGCTGGCGCTGTGGCTGATCTTCATCGACCATCTGCCAACCAGCCTGCTGACCTGGTTCACCATCCGCAATTACGGTTTCAGCGACGCCACCGAGATCTTCATCTTCATCTCCGGCTATACCGCCGCCTTCGTCTACGGCCGGGCGATGCTGGAGAACGGCGTCGTCATCGCCACCGCGCGCATCCTGCGCCGCGTCTGGCAAATCTACGTCGCCCACGTCTTCCTGTTCACGATCTTCCTCGCCGAAATCTCCTATGTGGCGACCAGCTTCGAGAACCCGCTCTACACCGAAGAGATGGGCATCATGGATTTCCTCAAGCAGCCCGACGTCACCATCGTGCAGGCGCTGCTGCTGCGCTTCCGGCCCGTCAACATGGACGTGCTGCCGCTCTACATCGTGCTGATGCTGGCGCTGCCATTGATCCTGTGGTCGATGAAGTGGAAGCCCGACGTCACGCTCGGCCTCTCGGTCGTGCTCTACGCGGTGACCTGGGAATATGACCTCTACTTCTCGGCCTATCCGAACGGCTTCTGGGCGTTCAATCCGCTGGCCTGGCAATTGCTTTTCGTCTTCGGTGCATGGTGCGCGCTCGGAGGTGCGCGACGCATGTCGCGCATTCTGGCCTCACCGGTGACGATGTGGATTGCGATCGCTTATCTGGTCGCGGCGTTCTACGTGACGCTGACCTGGTACGTGCCGCAGCTTGGTCACCTCATGCCGAAGCGCATCGAGCAGTGGATGTATCCGATCGACAAGACCGATCTCGACGTGCTGCGCTTCACCCATTTCCTGGCGCTGGCCGCGCTCACCGTGCGCTTCCTGCCGCGGACCTGGCCGGGCTTGAAATCGCGCTGGCTGCGACCGCTGATCCTGTGTGGGCAGCATTCCCTCGAGATCTTCTGTCTCGGCGTCTTCCTGGCCTTCGCCGGTCATTTCATCCTGGCCGAGGTCTCCGGCGGCGCAGCCATGCATGCGTTGATTAGTCTCTCCGGAATCCTGATCATGTGGGGGGTGGCCTGGGTGATTTCGTGGTACAAGAGCGTGGCTGACAAGAGCGGTGCGAAAACCAAAAACGCCGTCGGCAACGCCGATCTGGCGGGAGGGGGCTGATGAAGGCGAAGGTTCTCCTGAGCCTGATCCTGCTATGCGGTGGTCTCGCCGCGCCCATGGCGCGCGCGGGCGATGCTGCGTCTGCCGCTCCGGCCGCGCCCGCGGCCTGCGAATTGCCGCCCTATCTGCTCACCAGCGAAAGCCAGCTTCCCAAGGTCGCCGACGCCGTCAAGGCCGGCAAACCGCTCGAGATTCTGGTCATCGGCAGCCGCTCGACCACGATTCCTTCCTCGGAGAGCAGCTCATATCCGGCACGCATGGAGGTGAGCCTCAAGGACAAGCTGCCGCCCCCGGGAGCGGTGCACGTCTCCGTAGAAATACAGAGCAAGAGGACGGCACAGGAGACCGCCGCCACCTTCGTTAAGCTGATGGAAGCAAAAACGCCTACTTTGGTCATCTGGCAGACCGGGACCGTGGATGCTATCCGATCCATCGATCCCGACGAATTTCGCAGCGCAGTAACCGAAGGGGTTACTGCGTTGCAAAAGACAGGGGCTGACGTCGTCTTGATGAATTTGCAGTATAGCCCGCGCACCGAAACCATGATCGCGGCGCAGCCTTTTCTCGATAATATGCGCGTGGTGGCGCAGGAGCACGACATCCCACTGTTCGACCGTTTCGCGATCATGCGGCAGTGGAACGATCAGGGCCAGTTCGACCTGTTCAACCCGTCCCGCGGGCCTGAGCTGGCGAAACAGGTTCATGATTGCCTTGGCCGGGCGTTGGCACAATTCGTGATCGACGCTGCCCATCTGGAGCCGGCCCAGCAGCAAAATTGAGGTCTAGCGTTAATGAGTTCTCTCCGCCCTTTTTGTCTGACGTCATGGCTGGCTGCGCCCGCAGCAGCAATGCTGCTGGTGCTGGCACCCGCTTCGCAGCTGCGCGCGCAGACGCAAGCCGCACAGGCGACGCCCGCGCCCGCGCCGCCGGCTGATCCCGCTTCCGCCCCGTCCTCCCAAACCACCGTCGCCGCAACGTCTCCCGACCAGCGCGGCATCACCGCGCGTGCCATCGACAAGGTGAAGGAGGTCGCAAAGTCCGCCGGCGACATCTTCAGCCGAGTGCCCTGTCTGCCGCCGAAGGGCGGCTCGAAGGCGATGGGCACGCTGCCGCATGTCGCAAGCAAGCTCGTCGCCGGCCAGCCCGTCGTCATCGTCGCGTTCGGCTCGTCGTCGACCGCAGGATTCGGTGCGAGTTCGCCGGAGTTCAATTATCCGAACCGCCTCGCCGCACAGCTGCGCCGGAATTATCCGACCGCCGACATCACCGTCGTCAATGCCGGCGTTGGTGGCGAGGATGCGCCCGAGATGATGAAGCGCCTTCAGACGCAGGTGATCGACGTGCATCCGGATATGGTGATCTGGCAGGTCGGCACCAACGCCGTGCTGCGCAACCTCGATCCCGGCGAGACCGCAAAGATAGTCGAGGATGGCATTTCCCGCATCCAGGCTGCGGGCGGCGCCGACATCGTGCTGGTCGATCCGCAATATTCGCCGGCGGTCAACAAGCGCGCCGAGAGCGCGGGCAAGATGGTGAAGCTGCTCGGCAAGGTCGCCGAGCTCCGTCACGTCGGCATCTTCCCGCGCTTCGAGGTGATGCGCGAGTGGCACGAGAAGCAGGCGATCCCGGTCGAGGGCTTCGTCATCGCCGACGGCCTACACATGAACGATTGGGGCTATGCCTGCTTCGCCCAGCTCCTCGGCGACGACATCATCCACTCCGTCGGCCAGATCAAGCTCGGGGTGAACGTGCCGGCCGACGTGCGGGCGTATCGGCCGATGTAGGTATGAATGCCGTAGGGTGGGCAAAGGCGCGCTCTTCGCGCGCCGTGCCCACCATCTATCGGCAGTGTGATCGTGAATGGTGGGCACGCTTCGCTTTGCCCACCCTACGAGTCCGAGCCTTTGGCTCGCTCACGCCTTCTCCAGCGCCGCGGTCAAATCCTCGATCAGATCGTCCGCATGCTCGAGCCCGGCGGAGAAGCGGATGAAGCCCTCGCTGATGCCGAGCGCGGCGCGGTCTTCCGGCTTCAAACGCTGATGCGTCGTGGTCGCCGGATGCGTGACGAGACTCTTGGCGTCGCCGAGATTGTTGGAGATCTTCGCCAGCTTCAATTCATTGAGCACGCGGAACGCGGCCTGCTTGCCGCCCTTGACCTCGAAGCCGACCAGCGTCGAGCCGCCACGCATCTGCTTCTTCACCAGCGCCGCCTGCGGGTGATCGGCGCGGCCGGGATAGACCAACCGCGAAATCTTCGGATGGCTGGCCAGCACCTCGGCAATGCGCGCCGCGGTGTCGGTCTGCGCGCGCACGCGCACGCCCAGCGTCTCCAGGCCCTTGAGCAGGACCCAGGCGTTGAACGGCGAGATCGACGGGCCGGTCTGGCGCATGAAATTGTGGATGTGCTCGGCGATGAAGGCTTCCGAGGACAGGATGATGCCGCCCAGACAGCGGCCCTGGCCGTCGATGTGCTTGGTCGCCGAATAGACCACGACGTCGGCCCCGAGCGCGAGCGGGCTCTGCCAGATCGGCGTTGCGAAGACGTTGTCGACCACGAGCCGCGCGCCACCCTTGTGCGCGATCTCGGCGATGCCGGGGATGTCGAGCACATCCAGCGTCGGGTTGGTCGGACTCTCCAGGAAGAACGTCTTGGTGTTGGGCTTGAGCGCCTGCTGCCACTGGTCGAGATCGAGGCCGTCGACCAGCGTGGTCTCGATGCCGTAGCGCGGCAGCAAATCCTGCACCACATAGAGGCACGAGCCGAACAGCGCCCGCGAGGCTACCACATGGTCGCCCGCCTTCAGCGGCGCCAGGATCGCGGTCGTCACCGCCGCCATGCCGGTGGCCGCCGAGCGGGCCGCCTCGGCGCCTTCGAGCTCGATCATGCGGCGCTCGAACATCGCGATGGTCGGATTGGAGTAGCGCGAATAGATGAAGCCGGGGTCCTCGCCCTTGAACCGCGCCTCGCACTCCTCGGCGCTGTTGTAGACGTACCCTTGCGTCAGGAACAGCGCCTCCGACGTCTCGCCATATTGCGAGCGCAGGGTCCCGGAATGGACCAGGCGGGTTTCGGGACGGTAGGTGGCAGGCGACTTCGACATAGGACCCTCCGACATGACCGTCGAGCGAGAACGGTCACAAAAAACCGGCCTGGATATCTCCACGGGCCGGGATCAGCGAGGTCCCGGCCTGTTTAGCGACTTATTTAACGTGGCTGCAAGCCGGCCGGCTCAAATCACCACGGGATAAGTGATGCTCATATTCCGCAATGCCCTTTCCGTCAAGGCGTCCATCGGATAGCCGTAAAAGGCTAGTATTTCCCGTATATCGGGATGCGTTTGCCCCTTGCTGAGGACCCCCGGTTGACGTTCACGGTCGCTGCCGACGCCAATGGTATCCTGCCCGACCGCATGATCGCGGCGATGGCGGAGGCGGGGCTCATCCTGCCCGCGTACGACTTCGTCGAGAGCCAGATCCAGCCGGCGAGCCTCGATTTGCGCCTCGGCGACATCGCCTATCGCGTCCGCGCCAGCTTCCTGCCCGGTCCCGGCGCCACCGTCGCCGAACGCATCGACGAATTGAAGCTGCACGAGTTCAGCCTGGCCGACGGCGCGGTGCTGGAGACCAACTGCGTCTACATCGTGCCGCTGCTGGAAAGCCTCGCGCTGCCGCCGGAGATCGTCGCGGCCGCGAACCCCAAGAGCTCGACCGGCCGGCTCGACGTCTTCACCCGCGTGATCGCCGACGGTACCCGCCGCTTCGACATGATCGGCGCCGGCTATCACGGCCCGCTCTATGCCGAGATCAGCCCGAAGACGTTTCCGGTGCTGGTGCGCGAGGGCTCGCGCCTGTCGCAGGTCCGCTTCCGCACTGGCGACGCCATCCTCAATGCCGACGAGCTCGATGCGCTGCATGCCGCCGAACGCCTGGTCGACATCGACGATGCCGATCTCTCCGGTGGCGTCGCCGTCTCCGTCGACCTGTCGGGTGAGAAAGCGAATGGCTTCGTCGGTTATCGCGCCAAGCGCCACACCGGCGTCGTCGACGTCGACCGCCGCTCCGGCTATGCAGTAGAGGATTTCTGGGAGCCGATCTCGGCCCGCCCCGACGGCAGCCTGATCCTCGATCCCGGCGAGTTCTACATCCTCGCCTCCAAGGAAGCTGTGCAGGTCCCGCCCGACTACGCCGCCGAGATGGTGCCGTTCGATCCCTTGGTCGGCGAGTTCCGCGTGCACTATGCCGGATTCTTTGATCCCGGCTTCGGCTATGCTGGTGCCGGCGGGCAAGGCGCGCGCGCCGTGCTCGAGGTGCGCTCGCGCGAAGTGCCGTTCATTCTCGAACACGGCCAGATCGTCGGCCGCCTCGTCTACGAGAAGATGCTGGCGCGCCCCGACGCCATGTACGGCCAGCGCATCGGCTCCAACTACCAGGCGCAGGGCCTCAAACTATCGAAGCATTTTCGGGTGTAGCCCGATCCTGTAGCCCGGATGGAGCGCAAGCGTAATCCGGGAGTTCTCTCGCTTGTGGCACCAATACCGGATTACGCTGCGCTCCATCCGGGCTACAAGGTGTTGGCATGACCGATCAATCCGAACTCGACGCACATATCCTCGACGACGTTGCGGACGCGCTGATCTATTCGGATCGCTCCGGCACAATCACACGCTGGAATCGGGCATCGGCCGCCCTGTTCGGCTTCTCCGCCGGGGAAGCGCTGGGGCAGAATCTCGATCTGATCATTCCAGAGCATCTGCGCGCCGCACACTGGAGGGGTTTTGAGGCTGCGCTTTCCAGCGGCACGATGAAGCTTGCAGGGCGTCCGACGCTGACACGCGCGCTGCACAAGAGCGGACGCAAGCTCTACATCGAGATGACCTTCGCGCTGGTGCGCGATGCCGCTGGAGCGGTGCAGGGATCGGTGGCGATGGCACGCGACGTGACGGAACGCGTCGAGCGCGAGCGCGCTGCCAAGGCCGCGCAAAATTCGTGATGCGGAATTGACGGGCCGTCGTGCAGGGCGGCCTGCATGCGCGTCATGTTGCCTGTCACCGGGTGCAGTGACACACTCGATCGAAACAACGATCGGGAGCGAACATGACCGCCGCATCAGACACAGCGCAGGAAGCCCAATGGAAACGCTGGCGCGCGGTCGCGGATCTCTATCACGCCTACTTCACGGGCCTGATCCTCACCGTGGTCACGCGGCGCGGCACGGCGGATGCCGCTGAATTCGTCTTCCGCGTGTTCCGCCGCCAGCAGCAGGAGCGCTTCCTGCCGGGGCTCGAAAAGCTCGGCCTCCGTCATCTGCCGCCGGCGGTGGCTGCTGCGCAATATCACTATCTCTCCAACTGGATCGGCGGCGTGCATGTCGAATACATGTATGAGAGTGATCGCAAAGCCTGGATCCGCTATCCGCCGCCGCGCTGGATCTGGAAGGGCACCGCGATCTGCGGCGTGCCCGGCGAGGTCAGCCGCGCGATGCTGCGTGGCTGGCACGCCAACAACGGCGTCGCGCTCGGCGATCTCCGCCTCGGCTTCGTCTGCACCAAGCAGAGCGTCGATGGCCAAGACGGTCTCGAAGGCTATTACCACCAATACGATCACCCACTCGAGCTCGACCAGCGCCTGGTGTTCGCGCGGCATCTGGAGGCCCCTACGTTCGATGCGAAGACCGCGCCGGCTTTGCCGGTTGCGAGCTGGCCGAAACCGCGGCTGGAAAAAGCCTATCGCAACTACGCAATGGAATATGTCCGCACCGCCGCGCCGGTGATGGTGCAGCTGTTCGGCCCGGAAGATGCCGGCTATCTCCTGCACCTCACCGGCAAGCTGATCGGCATGCAGTATTTCGACGAGGTCGCGGCGGCGTTGGCGATGAGCCGTGGCGGTGCGCGCGAATTTGCATCGTTCCTGAACGCGCTGTTCGCCGCGCAGGACGATGTCGCCGAAACGGTGCAATCAGAAGGCGCGTTCGAAACAAGCCAGCAGAGCTGGAAGTTGATGGACGACGTCGCCGACTATCACCCCGCCTGCGCCAAGTTGCTGGAAGGACTGTTCGAAGGCCTCGCTGCGGGATGCGGACGAAACATCGGCGTGCGCATGCGCACCGCGAGGGGCGGCCGCCCGCCGCTGGTCTGGACGATTGAATAGGCCAGGGTGCCGCCGCACCACTTCGCCTCTCCCCGCCTGCGGGGAGAGGCCGGAATTTGCGAAAGCAAATTCCGGGTGAGGGGGTCTCCACGAGTCCAACTGTCACTGCCTTTGCCGGAGCAGCCCCTCACCCCAGCCCTCTCCCCGTAAGAACGGGGAGAGGGAGAAGGAAAGCCGCAATTCGCGGGTTGAAATGCGCTGCCGCAGGGCACGCCTGCACCTGACGCAGGAGGAATTGCTGCGCAGCATGCTAACAAGCGCCTGTTGCGCTTTCCGCGCGAAGAAATCGTTTCGCACACCTGTTCATTGCCGCGCCGCAATTGGCGCTTGTGCCCGGGAGATGACATGTCCGACATCGCGGAAATCCCGGTCGATGCACAGGAGCGCCCGCTGCCGCCGCCTCCGCGGCCGGTCAGAAGCGCGCTGACCGACGGCCCGATCCTGCGCACGCTGCTCGGGCTCGCCTGGCCGAACGTGATCGGGTTATCGGCCGGCATGTGCGTGGTGATCGCTGAGACATCCTATGTCGGTCGGCTCGGTGTCGAGGCGCTGGCGGCGATGGCGCTGGTGTTTCCGACCGTGATCCTGACCATGACGATGTCGGGCGGCGCCATGGGCGGCGCGGTGGCCTCCGCCATCGCGCGCGCACTCGGCACCGGGGATCGCGAGCGCGCTGGAACGCTCGCCGTACACGCGATGCTGATCGGCATCAGCTTCGGTCTCGTCTTTATGCTGGGCATGCTGATCTTCGGGTCGCGCCTGCTGGAATTGCTCGGCGGCCGCGGCAATGTGCTGACCCACGCAATCGCCTACACGCAGGTGTTTTTTGGCGGCGCGGTACTGCCCTGGCTGCTCAACACCATGGCCGGCGTCCTGCGCGGCACCGGCAACATGAAGCTGCCGTCGCTGTTGATCCTCAACTCGGCGGCCTGGCAGGTCGTGCTCGGGGGCACGCTGGGCCTCGGGCTCGGACCGGTGCCGCAGCTCGGCATGCGCGGCGTCGCGGCCGGCGCGCTGATCGCTTATTCCATGAATATCTGCATCATGGGCTGGTACCTGTTCTCCGGCCGCGCCCGCATCGCGCCGAGGCTGCGCGGCTTGCGCATCCAATGGGCGATGTTTTTCGACATCCTGAAGGTCGGCGCCATCGCCTGCTTCTCGCCGCTGCAATCGGTGCTGACGATCTCGATCTTCACCCACATGCTGGCGAAGTTCGGCACCGCGATTCTCGCCGGCTACGGCATCGGCGCGCGGCTGGAATTTTTGCTGACCTCGATCGCGTTCTCGTTCGGCATCGCCTGTGTGCCAATGGTCGGGATGGCGATCGGCGCGGGTCGCATCGCGCGCGCCCGGCGCATCACCTGGATCGCCAGTGCTGCCGCTTTCGTGGCGGTCGGCGCGCCGGCATGCCTCGTTGCGATGTTCCCTGATCTCTGGGTCAACATCTTCACCGACAGCGTCGCCGTGCGCGCAGCGAGCCACCAATATCTCTCGACGGTCGGACCGTTCTACGCCTTCTTCGGCCTTGCAACGACGATGTATTTCTCCTCGCAAGGCGCCGCCAAGGTGATCGGGCCGGTGCTGGCGCAGACCGCGCGATTGATCTACATCGCAGCTCTCGGCTGGTGGCTGTCGACCCACGATGCCACCGCGCAGAGCTTCTTCTGGCTTGCCGCAAGCTCGATGGTCGTGCTCGGCCTGCTGTCGTGCTCCAGCGTGGTGCTGACCCGCTGGGGACCGCGCCAGACGAAACCTGTGATCAGGCCAGCTCTGTCAGGTGCTGCCGACTAAAGCGCGATGAGATTAGGATGAACGCGCTTTAGGTTGTTGTTTGAGCATGATCTTTTCGGAAAACCGCTGCGCACTTTTCCGGATCATGCTTTAGCGATGCCTATGGCGGCGATGGCCGCCACCGCCGCCGGTGTTGGCGAGCCGCATCAATTGCGGGATCATCGCCATCATGTCGCCGCCACCGGCGCCACCGAGCATGCCCATGATGTCGCCGCCGCCCATGCCGCCGAGCCCGGTCGGCATATAGCCGCCTCCACCCATCGGGGTGTAACCGCCGTAGTTCGGCGCACCGAAGCCGCCGCCGAAATTGCCGCCGGACAGGCCGCTGCCGCCCATCATCCCGCCAAGCCCGCCGCCGCCATTCTCCATCATGCGGCTCATCATCGGCCCCATGGTCTGCATCAGCATGGCGAAGCGGCGCTTGCCCATCTTTGCCTTCATCATTTCCAGCATCGGAGCCATCCGGGTCATCATGTCCTCGCCGCCGGCACCTCCGCCGCCAAAACCTGCGAACTGCGCCTTCGCCGGCGAACTCGCGACGCAAAACAACAGCAGCACGGCGGCCGCCTGGCAGATCACCTTGTCCGCACCTCTCATGGCATGCTCCTCGCGTGCGTGGCTCCGCCGGGAGAGCGGAGCCAACCGGGCGCACGTCGCCATGGATACGGCTGGCGAGGGCGGAGCTCTGTGACAAAACCCACAGAGGATGATCAGGCCACCGCGAGAGGAAACGCTCTGTGCAAGGCGGTCACGGCTTCGCTGGTCTGCCCCTGAACGTAAGGCGCAAGCTCGTTCGGCAGCATGTCGATGATCCACACCAGTCGGCATCTTGCATCACCATCGGCAATCACCTGCACCGAGGCGCTGTAGTGCTTGAGCCGCTCGTTGTTGATGGCGTAGACCAGGCGCTGCCGCGCGTCGTCGCAATCGACCAGCACCTCGCGTGCCACCGAGCCATTGGCGAAGGTGACGATGCGTGCATCGCCGTCGAGCGTGCAGGCGGTGACGAAGCCCGGCACCAGCCGCTGATGCAGCGCGCCGAAATCGCGCACCGCGTCCCAGACATCGTGTGCGGAGGCGGGAAGGGGAATGTCATTGTGGATGGAGGCCATGGAGGTGTCCTTGATTCAATAGGTGATCGCCACAAGCGCCGTCATTGCGAGCGCAGCGAAGCAATCCAGAGTCTTTCCGCGGAGACAGTATTGGTAGGGTGGGCAAAGGCGCATAGCGCCGTGCCCACCGTTTGTTGGCATTGTCGCGAGCAGTTGGTGGGCACGCTTTCGCTTTGCCCACCCTACGAACTCTCGTAAGCGGTAAGCGGCTAAAGCTCACACGCAAACCGCCTCGACATTGTTGCCATCAGGGTCGATCAAGAACGCCGCATAATAGGTTGGGCTGTAATCCTTGCGCGGGCCGGCGCCGCCATTGTCGCGACCGCCGTTCTTCAGGCCTTCGCTGTGGAACGCCTTCACCGCGTCATGGTCCTTGGCACGGAACGCGATGTGGGCGCCGTCGGCCTTGCGTCCCTTGTTCAGGTGCAGCCACAGCGCCGGCTCGCCCTTCGGCCCGAAGCCGGCATAGCCGTCGCCGCTTGAGCACAGGACATGGCCGAGCGGCGCCAGCACCGCGGTGTAGAAGCGCGTGGCAGCGTCGAGGTCGGCAACGCGCAATCCGATGTGGTCGTACATATTCGTCTCCATTTGCAAAGCGCGCCGCAACTGGCGCGCGCCGGAGCCGAAGCTAGTCGAGGAGAGGTGGGACGCTCTTGGAAAATCTTGCGCTCGGCGCCCGGCTAGATCGCCGGCGTCTCCGCCTGCCACCGGATCACCCGCTTCAGGTGATACAGCTGGACCCACATGTTGGCTCCGATCACACTGACCGTTGCGACGATCAACGCCGTGACCTTGTGCGGTTTATGGAGGGCGAGGACGAGCAGGAACGCGGACAGGATCGCCGTAACTCCAAAGCTGGACCAGAGCCCGATGAGGCGTGGTGCAAACCAGGTTGGTTCTCCATCGGGGCCCCACTGCATCGAAATCTTGCGCGAGTTGATCTGGCGGCCGTAATAGAGGGCGCAGCCCGCGATGAAGGCGAGCCCCACGGCAAGCGCGATCAGCGCGGCCGCAATCACGTTACCTGAGGCACTGTCCATCTGCCGGCTCGTCGCATTGAAGGGGCGTTGATTCGCCCTTCGGTTGTAGTACAGCGCGATGTGCCGCAAGCGCCAGCGCGTCGCGCCTGTCTGGTCAACAGAGGGTTACCTGCGATGCCGGGCCTGTCTCAGTTGAGGACGAGGCGTTCCCCAAAAATCTTGCGCTCCCCCTTCGAGGCCTGACGGAACTTGGTCGGCGACACGCCGGCGGCGCGGTGGAAGGTGCGGACGAAGTTGGAGAGGTCGCCAAAGCCGACGTCATAAGCGATGTCGGTGACCGCGATGTCGTCATCAGTGAGCAGCCGCGCGGCGTGCCGCAAGCGCGAGCGCACCAGATATTGATGCGGGGTGACACCGAGCACGCTCGAGAACAGTCGGAGGAAATGGAATGGGCTAAGGCCCACTTGCCGCGCGGCCTGTTCCAGGCCGACTTCGGATGGCGAATTGTCGTCGATCCACAGCGCAGCTTCCACCGCGCGCCGGCGGTCGCGCGCGGTCGGCGGTGTCTGCTTGCGCGTCTTGCCCGAGGCGACGTCGACAAAGCGGCCGGCCAGGATGTGACCGATTTCGTCGAGGCCGATGTCGCTGTTGCCATCTGCCGCCGTCTGGGCGAGCTCACCGAACACCATCAGCTCGGGCAGCGGGGGCGTCGCGCCGATCTGCCAGACCTCGCGACGTCCGCCGAGGCCGTCGACCAGATCCTCACTGAGGAAAAAGCACAGGCAGACGTCGCCGGACACGTGCTCATGCGTACAGGTGTATTCCTCGCCGGGGGCGCCGACCAGCGTCGAGCCGGCCACCAGCTCGAAGAAGCCGGCGCGGCAATGGCAGCCAAAGCTGCCCGAACGGACATAGGCGATGGAATGGCCGGTGCGGCATTCGGCAAACGGCGCATCGTCCGGTCCCGCATCGCAGCGAAACTCGGAGACGGTCATCGAGCGTGTCGTCAGCAGCGTGGTCGCGTCCATGCCGCCTATCTAGGTAGGGGCACGCGGCGGGGCAACGGGCAGCAACACCTCGAACAGCGTTTTGCTGGTGACGGGATGGGCGCCCTCCAGCGCGAGCAGCCGCCGCTTGGAGATCACGCCGCCGTAAGGCGAGAGCCGGTCGGTAGAGTTGCCGGCCTCCAGCACCCGATGGCAGGGCACGATCAGCATGTAGGGATTTTTCGCGATCGCCTGTGCCACCGAATGCGCGGCACCGGAGGCGCCGAGCGCCTTGGCGACCTCGTGATAGGTGCGCGTCTCCCCGCGCGGAATGGTGCAGGCGAATTCGTAGACGCGCCGGTTGAAGCCGGGCACGCCGCCGGCGTCGAGGCTGACGTCGGAAAAATCGGGGTCGCTGCCTTGCAGCAGAGCTACGATGCCCTCGATCGCAAGCTCGGCGTTTTCGGAGGGCCGCTGCTCGCGCGCCTCGGGATGGATCTGGAAAATCCGGCGACGGGTGTCGATCTCCCGCGCCTCGGGCAATTGCACGGCGACCACGCCGGTGCTGCTCCAGATGATGCCACAGCGCCCTATGGCCGTGTCGAATATCGCGTAAGCACGCCCCACCATGCACACGCCCCACTCAGTGCACGTTTCTCCCCAGACCGGCGATCATAACACCGCCACAATCCGGCGCACCTGGAATCTTGCCAAAACGTTAAGAAGCGTCAGGCCGGCCGCGCCAAAGCGCTTGGCGCGCGGCGCCGTCTCGGCTAATCAGAACGGGCGCAAGCTGCGCATCCGCGGGCGTAGTTCAATGGTAGAACGGCAGCTTCCCAAGCTGCATACGAGGGTTCGATTCCCTTCGCCCGCTCCAAGCTTCAGTTCGGCAGGCTTCGCAGGAATTCCACGACCGCCGCGTTCACCTCCGCCGGCCGCTCCTGCTGCGTCCAGTGTCCGCAACCCGGCAGCATCTTGATCTCGCGTAGCTGCGGCACCCATTGTCGCATGTTGGCGAGATGCTCGGCGGCGCCGGGGAAGGCAAGGACCATGTCATGGTCGCCGGCGATGAAGAGCGATGGCACGACCACCTTCACGCCCTCGAAGGCGCCCATCAGCTCCCAGTTGCGATCGATGTTGCGGTAGTAATTGAGCGGCCCGCGAAATCCGCTGCGGGCAAATTCGGCGCCATAATGGTCGAGGTCGGCGCCGTTCAGCCATGAGGGCAGCGGCACCTGCACCTTCGGCAGCATGCCGTCCTTGCGCGAGACCATCCCGACGCCGACGGCCCTGCCGGCGCGCTCGGCGCTGGCGCGGATCGCCGCCACCCCTTCGCCGGAACCGCCAAACAGCATGGCGCCGAGCGTTGCGCGCGGATTCCGTTCGAACTCCGCTTCGGCGACACCCGGGTCCTGAAAGTACAGCTGATAGAACTGCGCATCCGCCGTCTGCGGCATGACGCTGGTCGGCCGCACGGGACTGCGCGGGCGATAGGGTACGCTGAGGATGGCGGCGGCACGGAAGCGATCGGGACGCAGGCGCGCCGTGTGCCAGGCAATTGTCGCGCCCCAGTCATGCCCGACGATAACGGCGTCTTTGGCCTCGAACGCGTCGAGCACGCCGACGAGATCGCCGATCATATGGAAGACCGTATATTGGTCGATCGCTTCGGGCCGGTCGCTCTTGCCGTAGCCGCGCATGTCGGGCGCGACAGCGTGGCAACCGGCCGCTGCCAGCGCCTCGAGCTGGTGACGCCAGGAGTACCAGCCTTCCGGAAAGCCGTGGCAGAGCAGCACCATTGGCCCCTCGCCCTGCTCGGCGATGTTGAGGCTGATGCCGTTGGCCTTGATCGTCCGCTGCGTCGGCTTGCCCATGTCGTCGCCTCCCGGCCATGATCGTTGGGGCATCCTAATCGGGCCTCCAGGCTGCGCAAAGATTCTAATATATGGCACCGTCGCCCCCGGCGTTCGCCTCTCGCCCGGCTTAGGCTCTTGCCTAGGCGACATGTAGTCCTTGCGCCGGGCAACGCTTGGATGAAGGCCAGAGCTGAAAAAATGGACCAGCAGAAACTCGATCGCGCGATCGGTCGTCGCCTGAAGACGCTGAGGACGCAGGCCGGCATGACCTTGAATGAACTCGCGGCGCGCTCCGGCGTCAGCCGGGCCATGATCGGGCGGGTGGAGCGGGCGCAGAGCAGTGCGACGGCCGCGCTGCTCGGAAAACTCTGCGCGGCGCTCGACGTGTCGCTGAGCGATGTCGTCGCGCTGGCCGAGAAGCCGCCGGAGCGGCTGGTGCGGCTTGCCGACCAGCCGCATTGGCGTGATCCCGACAGCGGCTACCGGCGGCGTCATGCCTCGCCGCCGGATGCGGCAAGCGGCATCGAGATCATCGTCGTCGACCTGCCGGCCGGTGCCCGTGTTTCCTACAGTCCCTGGGGCCGCAACGCCTTCACCCAGCAACTGTTGATGCTGGAGGGCGCGATCGCCGTGCATATCGATGCCAAAGCGGTGCGGCTGCGCGAGGGTGATTGCCTGGATTTCGACGTGATGCGCGCTGTGATGTTCGAGAACGAGACCCGGCAGGATGCGCGCTACGTCATCATCACGCGGCGCGGCGCCTCTTACGGGAAGATGTGATGGCACTGACGCGATCCGAGACCCCTCAGGTGAGGCCTTGACGATGCAGATCCGCAAGGGCGACACATTTGATCCCCGCGTCATCGCGCTGCTCGATCATCACGTCACGGCGGCGCGGGCGCAGACTGCGCCTGGCAGCGCCCATGCGCTCGATCTCGCGGGGCTTCGCGCGCCTGATATCGCGTTCTGGACCGGTTGGGACGGCGAGACACTGGTCGCCACCGGCGCGCTGAAGACGCACTCGGCTGGCCACGGCGAGGTGAAGTCGATGCACACCCTGCAGACCACGCGCCGGCGCGGCTTCGGCGGTCAGATGCTGCCCCACATCATCGCGGAAGCCCGCATGCGCGGCATGACGCGGCTCAGCCTGGAGACCGGCTCCTGGGATTATTTCAAGCCCGCGCACGCTCTCTACCAGGCTCACGGCTTCGTCGCCTGCGGCCCGTTCGGGTTCTATGTCGAGGATTCCAACAGCCTGTTCCTGACGCTCGACCTGACCACCGGCTGAGCCTGCGACCGACGGGAGGCGCATCCAGCCTCAACCTGTTCGCATTGTTCGTGGGAGCTGTGGCGGGGAGGAAAACGACCCGCATCCCTCAAAATGAGTTGCGCACCTCAAAACACCTCTGCTAGCCTTCAGCCATGGCCGAGACGCTCACCCCGACTGCGCTGACGCTGAAGGACATCGCCCGCGAGGCGGGCGTCAGCTTGGCGACGGTCGACCGCGTCCTGCACAACCGTCCGGGCGTCCGGCCGGACACGGTCCGGCGCGTCAAGGCGGCGATCGAGCGCAATTCGTTCCAACCGCACGTCGCCGCCGCCGAGCTCGCCCGCAGCCGCGTCCGGCGCTTCGCCTTCGTGATGCCGTCGGGGCCGAATCCGTTCATGCAGCAGATCGAAGCCTATCTCGGCGAAATGTCGGCCTGGCTGTCGGCCCGCCGCCTCAGCGTCGAGATGATCGCAACCGACGTGTTCGACCCCTCCGCGCTCGCGGCCTCGCTGGAGTCGCTCTCGGGCGATTACGACGGCATCGCCGTGGTGGCGCTGGACCATCCCGGCGTCCGCGCCGCCATCAACGATCTCGTCGATGCCGGCCACCAAGGTGGTGACGCTGGTCTCGGACGTGCCGTCCTCGGGCCGCCACCATTATGTCGGCATCGACAACATCGCTGCGGGTCGCACCGCCGGCGCGCTGGTCGGGCGGCTGGTCGGCCAGAGGTCCGGCAAGGTCGCGATCGTCGCGGGTTCGCAGGGCCTGCGCGATCACGCCGAGCGCATCTTCGGCTTCAACCAGGTGATGGCGACGGAATTCCCCGATCTCAGCGTGCTGCCGGTGCTGGAAGGGCGCGACGAGGACGAGCGTTCGGAGCAACTGCTGGCGCGGCTGTTCGGCAGGCATGCCGACATTGTCGGCCTTTACAACGTCGGCGCCGGCACGCAAGGCGTGGCCAAGGCTTTGACCGATGCCGGCCGCGACAAGCAGGTGGTGTTCGTCGGGCACGACGTCACCGCGTTGACACGGCGGCTGCTGTTGCAGGGCGTGATGGATGCGGCGATCTCGCAGAACCCAGGCCACGAAGCGCGTGCCGCCGTGCGCGTTCTGCTCGCGCTCGCCCGCGGCGAGCCGATCTTGCGCGAACAGGAGAAGATCAGGATCGACATCGTGATGCGGGACAATCTGCCCTAGCGGCAGTGGATTTCGAAACGGTCCGCTGCGGTGAACGCGACGTCAAGATCGCGCACCGCGACAGGCAAAAGGGAGGATGGCGTGTATCTCGGCGTGGATATCGGCACGTCCGGTGTGAAAGCGGTGCTCGTGAGCGAAGCCGGCGCGATTGTCGCGACGGCCGCGCGCGAGCTTGCGCTGTCGCATCCCGCGCCGCTGTGGTCCGAGCAGGACCCGGATGCCTGGGCCGATGCGGCGATCGGCGCGGTCGACGATCTCGCCGCTCGCCATCCGCGCGAAGTCGCGCGGGTAGCCGGCATCGGGCTCTCAGGCCAGATGCACGGCGCAACGCTGCTTGGCGAGGACGGACGGCCGCTGCGCCCGGCCATTCTCTGGAACGACGGCCGCTCGCAGGCCGAATGCGTCGCGCTGGAGCGGCGCTGTCCGTCGTTGCACGCGATCGCCGGCAATCTCGCCATGCCCGGCTTCACGGCGCCGAAGCTGCTTTGGGTCGCGCGGCATGAGCCAAAAATCTTCGATCGCGTGGCAAAGGTGCTGCTGCCCAAGGCCTATGTCCGCTATCGCCTCACCGGCGAGATGGTCGAGGATATGTCGGACGCGGCTGGCACGCTATGGCTCGATGTCGGTCTGCGCCGCTGGTCGGCCCTGTTGCTGCATGCCACCGGGCTCGATCTGCATCATATGCCGCGCCTCGTCGAGGGCAGCGAAGTGAGCGCGGTGCTTGCGCCGGAATGGGCGCAGCGCTGGGGCATGACCGGGAATGTCGTGGTTGCCGGCGGCGCCGGCGACAATGCGGCAAGCGCCATCGGACTTGGCGCGATCGCGCCGGGCAATGCCTTCCTGTCGCTGGGCACATCCGGCGTGGTCTTCCGCGTGACCGACCGGTTCGCGCCGGCGCCCGCTTCGGCCGTGCATGCCTTCTGCCACGCGCTGCCCGGTCTCTGGCACCAGATGGGGGTGATGCTGTCGGCAGCGGCATCGCTCGCCTGGCTGTCTGGCGTGATGGAGACGCCGGCCGCAGCGCTTTTGGCGCCGCTCGGCGAGCGCGTCGACGGACCGAGTCCCGTCTCGTTCCTGCCGTACCTGGATGGCGAGCGCACCCGCACAATGATGCCGCCGCCAGCGGCGCCTTTGTGGGCTTGCGCGGCGCGACAGGGCGGGCGCAGATCGTCCAGGCCGTGCTCGAAGGCGTCGCCTTTGCCGCGCGCGACGATCTGGCGGCGCTGAGCTCAGCGAGTGGGCCGCTTGCCGAGGTCGATCTCGTCGGCGGTGGCTCGCGCTCGCCGCTGTGGGCGCAGATCTGCGCCGACGTGCTCGGCATTCCCGTTCATCGCATCGAGGAAGGCGAGGTCGGCGCCGCGCTCGGCGCTGCGCGCCTCGGCCGCATCGCCGCGACCGGCGAAGACCCCGCGGAGGTCTGCCAAACCCCCGCGGCGGCTCGCGAGCTTCACACCCCGCCCGTCCGTCACTGCGGCCTATGACGAGGCCTATCGGCGGTGGCGCGCGCTTTATCCCGCATTGAAGGAGTTATCTTAAGTGAACGCGTCAGCCAAATTCTTCGAGGCCAGCACGCCTGTCGCCTTTGCCGGCAAAGATGCGGAAAGCACGCCCGCCTTCCGCTGGTACGACAAGGACCGCCTCGTGCATGGCCGCCGGCTGGAGGACCACTTGCGCTTTGCGGTCTGCTATTGGCATTCGTTCTGCTGGCCGGGCGGCGATCCCTTCGGCGGTGAGACTTTCCAGCGACCCTGGCACCACGGCAATGATGCGATGGCGCTGGCGCGGGCCAAGGCCGATATCGCCTTCGAGCTGTTTCGCCTGCTCGACGTGCCGTTCTTCACCTTCCACGACGTGGATGCGGCGCCGGAAGGTGCTTCGCTCGCCGAATCCGTCGCCAATCTCAACACGATCGCCGATCTGTTCGAAGCCAAGATGGCTTCCGCGAAGGTCCGTCTGCTCTGGGGCACCGCCAATCTGTTCACGCATCGTCGCTACATGGCGGGCGCCGCGACCAATCCGGACCCCGAGATCTTCACCTATGCCGCCGGCCAGGTTCGTGCCGCGCTGGAGGTGACGCATCGGCTCGGCGGCCAGAACTACGTATTGTGGGGCGGGCGCGAGGGCTACGAGACGCTGCTCAACACCGATCTCAAGCGCGAGCTCGACCAGCTCGGCCGCTTCGTCTCGCTGGTCGTCGAACACAAGCACAGAATAGGCTTCAAGGGCCCGATCCTGATCGAGCCGAAGCCGAAGGAGCCGACCAAGCATCAATACGATTTCGACGTCGCCACCTGCTACGGCTTCCTCGAACGCTACGATCTTCTCAAGGACGTCAAGCTCAACATCGAGCAGAACCATGCGATCCTCGCCGGTCACTCCTTCCATCACGAGGTCGCGCTCGCCGAGGCGCTCGGCGTGTTCGGCTCGCTCGACATCAACCGCGGTGACGATCTGCTCGGCTGGGACACCGACCAATTCGCGATGAACGTGCCGGAGCTCGCCTTGGTGTTCCACGAGATCCTGAACCGCGGCGGCTTCACCACGGGCGGGCTCAATTTCGATGCCAAGATCAGGCGGCAGTCGATCGATCCTGACGATCTGATCCATGCCCATGTCGGCTCGATGGATGCCTGCGCGCGCGCCTTCCTCGCCGCCGCCGACATGCTCGACGCCGGCGCGCTCACCACGCCGCTTGCGAAGCGTTACGAGGGATGGGCCGGCCCCGAGGGCCGGGCCATTCTCGGCGGCCAGCGTTCGCTCGCCGATCTCGCCGACCGTGCGCTCGGCCCCGGCTTCGACCCGCAGCCGCGCTCGGGGCGGCAGGAATATCTGGAATCCCTGGTCAACCGCTACGTCTGAGGAAGTGCGCTGATGGCAAATGCTGACGCGACCCCGGTCCTGGAGCTGACCGGCATCGGCAAGGAGTTCGGCGCGATCCGCGCGCTGCATGACGTCGACATGCAGGTCTTCCCGGGCGAAGTGGTCGGCCTGATGGGTGACAACGGCGCCGGCAAGTCGACGCTGGTCAAGATCATCGCCGGCAATTTCCGCCCCACGCACGGCGAGATCCGCTTTGCCGGCAGCGCGGTCCATTTCAACCGGCCGGTCGACGCTCGCGCCGTCGGCATCGAGGTCGTCTACCAGGACCTCGCACTATCGGACAATCTGACCGCGGCCGCCAACGTCTTCCTCGGCCGCGAGCTGAAGCGCAAATTCGGACCCATTGCCTTGCTCGACCACAAGGCGATGGCGGCGCGCGCGCTGGAGCTGTTCGGCGAGCTGCGCTCGGAGACGCGCCCTGACGATCTCGTCAAGCAGATGTCGGGCGGCCAGCGCCAGGCCGTCGCGATCGCACGGACGCGGCTCTCCAACGCGCGGCTGGTCATGATGGACGAGCCGACCGCCGCGATCTCGGTGCGCCAGGTCGAGCAGGTGCTCGGCCTGATCCACCGGCTGAAGGAGCAGGGTGTCGCCGTGATGCTGATCTCGCACCGCATGCCCGACGTATTCGCGGTGTGTGACCGCGTGGTCGTCATGCGCCGTGGCGAAAAGCGGGCCGACAAGCCGATCCACCAGACCTCCCCCGAGGAGGTCACCGCTCTCATCACCGGCGCGAAGGAGGCGGCGTGATGGCCATGCCCATGGAATCTCCGATCAGCTTCACCAATATCGGCCGGATCAGATGGTGGCAGCGCGGCATCTTCGCCTCCCAGACCGGCTATGTCCTGCTCGCGCTGGCAGTGCTGCTGGTGATCATGCACTTCGCCAGCCCATACTTCTTCACCGAAGGCAACATGCAGAATGTGGCGAAGAACTTCTCCTTCATCGCCATTGCGACGCTGGGCGTTACCTTCGTGATCATCACCGGCGGAATCGACCTGTCGGTCGGCTCGATGATGTGCTTCTCCGCCATGATCACCTCGATGGTGATGACCGAGCTGTCGACGCCCGGCGGGCTCGGCGCCTCGCTGTTCGTGCACATTGCGGCCGACGGCAAGACCGTGTTCGCCAACGTGCCGGGGCTGATCCTGCTGGTCTCGATCCTCGCCGGCCTCGGCGTCGCGCTGATCGCCGGTCTCGTCAACGGCTTCTGCATCGCCGTGCTCGGCCTGTCGCCCTTCGTCACCACGCTCGGCATGCTCTCGATCGTGCGCGGGCTCGGCTATGTCGTCTCCAACGGCCGCGGGAGTTTTCCGGGCGGACCGGACGCCGATTATTTCTACGCAGCTACTTCGGGTGACGTGCTCGGCGTGCCCGTGCCTTTCATCTATCTCGTGATCCTCGCGCTGGCGATGGCCGTGGTGCTGCACCACACCTCGTTCGGCCGCCACGTTTTCGCGCTCGGCGGCAACGAGAAGGCGGCCGAGCTCACCGGCATTCCGGTGGTGCGGGTGAAGATCGAGGTCTACGTGATCTGCGCGCTCGCGGCAGGGCTCCAGGGCATTATCATCTCCGGCTGGCTCGGATCGGCGCCCGCCAACATGGCGACATCCTACGAGCTCAACGTGATCGCGGCGGCCGTCATCGGCGGCGCCAACCTCGCCGGCGGCATCGGCGGTCCGTTGGGGGCCATCGTCGGCTGCGTGCTGCTCGAGGTGATCCGCAACGGGCTCGTGCTGGCCCAGGTCAGCTCCTACTGGCAGCAGGCGCTGGTGGGCGTGATCATCATCCTGGCCGTGCTGGTCGATCGCGTGCGCTCGCGGATGAGCTGAGGTGACGTCGTTTCGGGAGGGCAACGAACATGCCGCCTATCCGCTTCCCGGACGCTTCTTTGAGAGGATAGGCGCAAGGGTGGAGGAGACAATGAGGAAACTTCTTCTTGCCGGCATCACTGTTGCAATGATGGCAACGCCGGCGTTCGCTGCGAACTACCGCTTCGTCATCGTGCCGAAGGCGATGAACAATCCGTTCTTCGACTTCGCGCGCGACGGCTGCCTGAAGCGCGCCAAGGAGCTCGGCAATATCGAGTGCATCTACAAGGGTCCGGTCGAGCATGAGCCGGCGACGCAGGCCCAGATCATCCAGGACTTCGTCACGCAGAAGGTCGACGGCCTCGCCATCTCGGTCGCCGACGTCGCGGCCATGACCAAGTCGATCGAGGCGGCGACCGCAGCCGGCATCCCCGTCATCACCTTCGATGCCGATGCACCGGGCTCCAAGCGCATCGCCTATATCGGTACCAACAACAAGGAGTTCGGCTTGGCCCTCGGCAAGCAATTGCTGAAGATGCGGCCCGACGGCGGCAAATACGCGATGGTCTCGGGCGGTCCCGGCGCCAAGAACCTCGCCGAGCGCGTCGACGGCGTGCGCGAGGCGCTGAAGGGCTCGAAATGGACCGAAGTCGCGGGCTCGCCGACCTTCTGCAACGACGATCCCGCGCTCGCGGTGCAGCAGATGACGGATATGCGCACCGCAACGCCGGACCTTGCGGCCATCGTTCCCATCGGCGGCTGGCCGATGTTCGCGCCCGAAGGCTTCAAGGCGTTCGCCTCCAGGAACAAGAAGGACATCGATTCAGGCAAGTTCACGCTGGTCGTCGCCGATACGCTCAAGATGCAGCTCGAGCTGCTGCGCGACGGCTATGCCAATGCGCTGGTCGGTCAGCGCCCGTTCGAAATGGGCGAGAAGGCGATGGACACGCTGCTCGCCATCAAGAAGGGCGAGAAGGTGCCGGAGATCGTCTACACCGGCCTCGATCTGGTGACCAAGGACAACGTTGCGCAGATGTTGAAGTAGGAGCGCGCCGCCAGCCCCGCGCTCCTGCCTGCCTCCCCGCTTGCGGTTTCCGCGAGCGGGGGAGATGATTTGGACGTTGGAAGGAAAACTCCTGGAAGGCAATGGGAATGAAACGGTCGCGCCTTGGCTCTCTCGACGTCACCTCAATCGGCCTCGGTTCCGCTCCGCTCGGCGGATTGTTCACCCCCGTGAGCGATGCCGATGCGGAAGCGACGATCGCACGTGCCTGGTCGCTCGGCGTGCGCTTCTTCGATACCGCACCGCTTTACGGCTTTGGCCTGGCCGAGCGGCGGCTCGGCGCGTTCCTGCAGCAGCCGCCGCGCGAATCCTATGCGATCTCGACCAAGGTCGGGCGTCTCTTGCGCGCGCCGGAGGGCGCTGCCGCCGAGGACGAGCACTACAAGGGCACGCCGCGCGAGCGGCCGGTGTTCGATTTCAGCCATGACGGCGTGATGCGCTCGGTAGAAGAAAGCCTCGCCAGGCTCGGGCTCGATCGTGTCGACGTCCTGCTCGTGCATGATCCCGACGATCATTATGACGATGCCGTCGCCGGTGCCTTCCGCGCGCTGCAGCGCCTGCGCGAGGACGGCACGGTCAAGGCGATCGGGGCCGGCATGAACCAGTCGGAGATGCCAGTCCGCTTTGCCGACGCCGTGCCCGTGGACTGCTTCCTGCTCGCCGGCCGGTACACGCTGCTCGATCAGGGCGCGCTGGATGCGCTGTTTCCAGCCTGCCAGGCCAGGAACATCGGCATCCTGCTCGGCGGCATCTACAACAGCGGCATCCTGGCCAATCCGCACACGAGTGCGAAGTTCAATTATCAGGACGCCAATTCGGCGCTTGTCGCGCGTGCGCTCGAACTCGACGGGCTCTGCCGCAAGCACGGCACCGAGCTGAAAGCCGCAGCGCTTCAGTTCTGCATGGCCCATCCGGCCGTGACGGTCGCCGTGATGGGCGCGCGCAATGCCGCGGAAGTCGCCGACAACATCGCGATGTCGGAGGCGGCGGTGCCGCAGGCCTTCTGGCAGGAGCTGCGCGCGAGAAACCTCGTCGATGCGCGGGCGCCGCTGCCGGGCGGAGCGTGAGCCATGATCATCGACGGTCACCAGCATTTCTGGGATCCGGCGCGCGCCGACTATCCCTGGATGGAGGCGGACGAGCTCACGCCGATCCGCCGTGCCTTCGGTCCCGGCGATCTCGCACCATTGCTGAAAGCAAACGGCATCGACGCCAGCATCCTGGTGCAATGCCGCTCCGCGCTGGAGGAGACCGAGGAATTCTTGCGCATCGCGGATGCGACGCCCTCTGTCATCGGTGTCGTCGGTTGGGCTGATCTGACGGACGGGGCACTTGACGAGACGCTTCATCGCCTTCGAGCCTCCCCCGGTGGCGACAAGCTGGTCGGCATCCGCCACCAGGTGCACGACGAGTCCGATCCGGATTGGTTGCTGCGCGAGGACGTCCAGCGCGGACTCACGGCGGTGTTCGCCCGCGATCTCGCCTACGATTTCCTGGTCCGCACCCGCGAGCTACCCTCGGCCATCGCAACCGCCCAGGCCTTCCCGCAAGCACGCTTCGTGCTCGATCACGCCGCCAAGCCGCCGATCGCCGACGGTGGAAGCGACGAATGGGCCGATCGCATCAAAGCGCTCGCCGCCTGCGGCAATGTCTGGTGCAAGATTTCAGGGTTAGCGACGGAAGCAGTCTGGAGCGATTGGGATGCGGAGCGTCTGTTTCCGTTCGTTCAGCATGTCGCGACATGCTTTGGCGAGGATCGGTTGATCTTCGGCTCGGACTGGCCGGTGTGTCTGCTTGCGGGCAGCTACGGCGAGATCAAGGGTGCGTTGGAAGCGTGCTTGATGAAGCTTGGTCCGCAGGTGAGGGAGAAGGCGTTTGGTGTGAACGCACGGACGGCGTATCGGTTGGGGGTTGGCAGTTAGAGCGAAGCACCGGGCTGTTTCTTACCCTCCCCTGGAGGGGGAGGGTCGACCGCGCGCAGCGCGAGCGGGGTGGGGTCGATCTCTCCACTCGGGCACCGCTGCCGTGGAGAGACTGTCACCCCACCCCGTCTCACATTTTCGCTGCGCTCAATGTGAGCCGACCCTCCCCCTCCAGGGGAGGCGCAGAGCCTCACGCCCCCGCGGGCACTTGATCCAAGAATCCTGTCACGCTCCTGATCCGGCCGTCCTTCAGCACGGCGAAGTCCGTCCCCTTGATCGGGCTGTCGACGCCGTCAGGACCAAGTCCCCACGAGAAGCGCACATGGTCGCCGTAGCCGTTGGGCTCGCCGATCAGCTTGAATCTGAAATCGGGAAAGCGCTGCTGCACACCGGCGATCAGCGCGTCGATGCCGTCCTGGCCATCGCCCTTCATCAGGGGATCGACATAGTTCGCGTCCGCGGTCCAGTTCGCGCGGAGCAGCTCGCGGCGGCGGCCGGCGGCGCGTTCGTTCCAGAGCTCGATGTAGCGGCGGGCGATGGTGACGGGGTCGGTCATGGTACTCTCCTTCGATGGCGCCGTGTTGTCCGGCTGACCGCGACTATCGAAGGAATGCGCGCGCCGATCGATTACCTCGGAGGTCATGCGCATGATCCGGAAAAGTGTGGAGCGGTTTTCCGATCAGACCATGCGCAAAAAAAACTGAGGCGCGATGATGTTTCATCGCGCCTCAGGCGCACGCATAATCTCATGCGGGCATCACTTCGCCGCGGTCACCATGATCTCGACGGTATATTGCGGCGCCGCCAGCTTGGCTTCGACGGTGGCGCGGGCCGGCGTATTGCCGGGCGAGACCCAGGCGTCCCACACCGCATTCATCTCGCCGAACGTCTTCATGTCGGTGATGTAGATCGTGGCCGAGAGCAGCTTCGATTTGTCGGTGCCGGCCTTGGCGAGGTGACCGTCGATGGTTGCCAGGATGTCCTGGGTCTGTTTCGTCACGCTTTCGCCGGCCGCCTTGTTCGCGACGACGCCGGCGAGATAGACGGTGTTGCCGTGCACGACGACCTGGCTCATGCGCGGGCCGGTTTCAAAACGCTGAATGCTCATTTGGGGTCTCCTGGTGGAAGGGCGGCCCTGTCTAGCCCAGCGACCCGCGCTCTGCCACCCCAGGCACGCATGCGTTGCCAGGCACGCATGCGTTGCCAGGCACGCATGCGTTGCCTGCGCGCGATGCGCCGCTCAGCGAAATTGGCTGAAGAAAGCCCAGATCGTCTCGGCGCCGTCGATGTCGCCGTTCTGCGGGCCGAGCAGTTTGGTCGCGACTTTCGGGAAACGCGCGTCCGGTGCAAATCCCGGCATACGGTGGCCGCCATGGTTGATGCGATAGAGCACGACGTCGTGCCCGGTCGGACAGCGCGAGCTGATCCGTGTCACGGTGGACTGGTCTGCGGGCGCCCTGTCGGGCATCTCGGTCACCTCGGCGTCATCGGTCTCACAGCCATTGAGGCTGCGCCAGAATGCCAGCGTCTCGTCCGTCGACCAGAACCCGTCTGCGGCATAATAGCTCGACCCGCGACCACCCTCGTAGGGGACGAGCGGATCGGCGGTGCCGTTCATGAGCAGCATCGGCAACGGCCGCGACGGATGGCAGGTGACGGCGGCCTCTTCAGTGAGGTTCATGATCACGCTCGCGCCCGCCGCAAACAAATCGGCGCGGGCGCAAACCAGCGTCATCACCATGGCACCGCCATTGGAGATGCCGGTGACATAAACGCGCTTCGGGTCGGCCGTGCCGTCGGCCACCAGCTTCTCGACCAGCTTTGCGATGAACGCGACGTCATCGGTGCCCTCGGGTGGGCCGCGGAGCGCGGGTCCCGCCTTGGTCCTCGCATCGGCCCAGGCATGGTTGAGCCCGTCCGGAAAGACCACGGCTAGGCCCTCGCGCTTGGCAAGCTGCGGCCACGCCGTGCGCGCGACCATGTCGGCACCGCGCTGGGTCTTGCCATGCAGCACGATGACGAGCGGTGCCGGCTTTTTCGCCGGCAGCTGCGCGGTGTAGGAGCGCTTCACGCCGTTGACGTCGATCGTCTCGGCGGATGCAGGAGAGAAGCAGCAGATCATCGCCAGCCAGAACGAGGCAACGTGCAAGGCGGGTCGTATCATCCAGGCCATGATCGGTACCATCGATAGCGTTTAGCCGCTTCGACGAACGTAACCAAGTTCAAGATCTCGGCGCGACCTTCAACCGCATGTACATACCGCGTGATTGCACAAATATTTTGCCACAATCGCGAATTGAGCTGCGTCAGACGGAGAAACCGAGATAGACTGCAATTGGGAGTTGAGAGAAATTATCACGACGGGGGCTGAATTGCGCCACCTGGAAAACTACCTCGACCCTTCAGAGATACTTCGTCTTTTTGAAGAAAAATTTGGGACTGGCGTCTGGCGCTGCGATGCCGAAGGCCGGATGCAGTGGTCGCGTGGCTTCTACGGCCTGCTGGGCCTCGATCCCCAAGCCGTCGCGCCCAGCTATGCGGAAATTGAGAGACGAATTCATCCGGAGGATCGCCGTCCGCAGCGCGATCCACGCGAATTGGCCTTCGACCGGTCTTTGCTCGACGGCGAGTTTCGCATCATCCGGCCGAATCGTGCACTGCGCTGGATCCGTATCCAGTCCGAGACATTTATGAACTCCGCCGGCGAGCCGGAATGCGTGGTCGGCGTCGCCATCGACATCACCGAACAACGCAGCTCGCTGCAGCCTCTCAAGACAGATGCAGGTCGCTACGCGGCGATGATGCAGGTCGCCGGCGGATTGCTGTGGGTCGGCAGTCAGGACGGCCGGATTACTGCGCTCTTGAATGCGGAGAACAAGCCGGACGCGCACCGGTTCTTCGGCAAAGGCTGGCTCGATCTGCTTCCCGAAGAGGAGCGCGAAACGGCCTTGCGGATCTGGGCGGCCGCCGTCGAAACGGGACAGCCCTATGATGTCGAGCATCAGCTGCGCCAGTCCGATGGCTCCTACCGCTGGTACCATTGCAGGGCTGTGCCGGTCCCGGACGCGGATGGCGGTATTCGGGAATGGTTGGGAATCTCCACGGACGTGAACCAGCAGCGACCCTCGATCCAACAGGCCGCGCCGTCGAGATTGACGGGGACGCAATTGCGCGCGGCCCGCGGCATGCTGAACTGGTCGGTGAAACAGCTCGCCGCGCGAACCGGGATTTCTGCTGCCGTGATTCGCCGGCTTGAGGAGCAGAACGGTCTCCTGCGCCTGCCCGACGAGACATTGACGACTCTTTGCGCCACGCTCTCGTCTGCGGGCATCGAGCTTATCTTCGGAGCCGGGAAACCTGGCGTGAGGCCGAGATAGTCGTCAAGCAGCCAATCGCGACCGCCATCGATTTTTGCGGAGATCGAGGTGAGATCGAGCCCACTTCTCACCAGTTTTGATGTTGGCGCAGCGCTCTGTCGATTGAGAGACAACAAGATCCTGGCAAGGCCTCGCACTTTAATTCCGGCTGCAGAAGCAGCGCTCAATTTTTGCGCGTTGAGAGACCTCGCGAACAAATTTTTCTTAATGTCGCAATAAGCAATTTTGGTCACCTTGGTCACACACGTCAAAGTCAGAGTCGGAGGGACGTAAAACTGACGGTAGTAGCGGGGTAACGGGGGCGCTGCATCGTCGTCAGGATTGCTCAAGCGGCGCGCGCGTCGATCTGTCTGGGATCATTGCCAGCCGGGTGCGCCAATGCTGTCGCGATCGGAATGGTGGGGTATCGCCCGATCTGGTCATGTCAAACGGTCATATCCGTCTGCGGCAACGTCCGCGCGGGGATTTTCATGCGATGTCTTAGGCCATAGCGGCCATAGCTGCGGAGTATTTGCCAATGTCTTCTTATTTCAAATTTCGTATCGGTGGCCGGTTAATCGCGGGATTTGCTGCAGTCTGCGCCATCATCGCCCTTTCCGCCGGCTACACCATGTTCGAGGTCGAGCGCATTTCAACGACGGTCAATCGCATGACGAACCTGCGCACGCCGGTCGCGCTGGCGAGCACCGAGCTGATCGGCAATCTCTATTCCACGCTCGCGACCCTGCGCGGCTATTTGCTGAGCGGGAATCCGCAAGGCAAGCTCGATCGCATGTCAATGTGGAAGGAGATGGATAGGACTGTAGCTGCGTTCGAAGAGCAGGCGGCGCAATTCACCAATCCCGAGAACAGGCAAAAATGGGAGCAAGCCAAGCTGCTGCTCGCCGAGTTTCGTGCGGCGCAGGACAAGGCCGAAGCGATCGCTTTCACCCCTGACGCCTATCCGGCGACCAAGCTCATGGTCGGCGAGGCCGGCCCGCGCGCAGACGTGATCTTCTCCGAGATCACGAAGATGATCGATCAGGAGGAAGCACAGGAAGCTACGCCAGAACGGAAGAAGTTGCTTAAGGCGATGGCCGACACGCGGGGTAATTTTGCCGCTGCCACGGCCCTGCTCCGGATGTACCTGCTCTCGGGCGAAAAGACCGACAAGGAAAAATTCGGAAGGCCGTGGGAGGCATTTGAGAAAGGCTATGCGGGAGTCAATGCGCGAAAGGACCTGCTCACTGCTTCGCAACAGGCGTCCTTCGACAAGATCGCAAAGGCGAAAAGCGAGTTCGCGCCCCTCTATGAAAGGATCTTCGCGCTTCGCGAGTTCCCGGACTGGAACGCGCCGGTTTATCTGCTGGTGACCGAAGCCGCGCCACGCGCCGCAAGGATTCTCGACCTGCTCGACGGGCCCAAGGGCGTGGACGGCACCCGCTCGGGAGGCATCAAGTCCAATCAGAAGCGGATGCTCGTCGAGGAGACGCGCGGCGTGCAGGACAGCATCTCGCTGCTGAAGCTGGTCCTGTGGACTCTGTTAGCCGCGGGAGTCGGCCTCGGCGGGACAATCGCATTGTTCACGTCCCGCTCGATCGCCGTCCCGATTCGGGGGATGACCCTTGCCATGGGCAAGCTCGCCGGCGGCGATACCTCCACAGGGATTCCCTGTATTGGCCGTACCGACGAGGTCGGCGAGATGGCCAACGCCGTCCAGGTGTTCAAAGACAACATGATCGAGGCCGAGCGTCTGCGCGCCGAGCAGGCACAGACGGAGGCTCGCGCGGCCGCTCAACGCAAAGCCGACATGCACAGGCTCGCGGGTCAGTTCGAGGACGCGGTCGGCGACATCGTGAAGACGCTGTCGTCCTCATCGACCGAGCTCGAAGCGGCGGCCCGGACCCTGAGCAAGACCGCGGAGAACACCCAGGAGCTCTCGAGCGTTGTCTCCACCGCCTCCGAAGAAGCGTCGACCAATGTTCAATCGGTTGCCTCCGCCACCGAGGAGATGAGCTCATCCGTGACCGAAATCGGCCGCCAGGTGCAGGACGCCGCCAGAATTGCCGGCGCGGCAGTGGAGCAGGCGCAGAGGACAAACGATCGGGTCAACAAGCTGTCGCAGGCGGCCACCCGCATCGGCGACGTCGTCGAACTCATCAACACGATCGCGGGGCAGACCAATCTGCTCGCTCTGAACGCCACGATCGAAGCGGCGCGAGCCGGCGAAGCGGGGCGCGGCTTTGCTGTGGTTGCGTCCGAGGTCAAGGCGCTGGCCGAGCAAACAGCGAAGGCGACCGGGGAGATCGGTCATCAGATTGCCGACATTCAAGCCGCCACCCAGGAATCGGTGATCGCGATCAAGGAGATCAGCGGAACAATCGGCAGGATCTCGGAGATTTCTTCGGCGATCGCCTCGGCGGTCGAAGAGCAAGGAGCGGCGACGCAGGAGATTGCCCGCAACATCCAGCAGGCGGCGCAAGGCACCGACCAGGTCGCAGCCAACATCAGCGATGTGAAGCACGGGGCGGCGGAGACTGGTTCGGCTTCAACCCAGGTGCTTGCCTCGGCACAAATGCTGTCGAAGGACAGCGCCCGATTGCACTCCGAGGTCGAGCAGTTCCTGACCACGGTGCGCGCAGCCTGACCCGAAGAGACGAGGTGCCCTACCAGTATCGCATGGGGGAACGCGATGGCCGATCGAACCACACAAGAATCGCTCGCGGGCGCGGTCGATAACGTCATCGCGTTGCCGCTCAACCAAACCAGCCTGGTCGCCAATACCAGCAGAGACTGCAAATCGCTGCAGCAAAGCATCGTGACAGTGCAGCAATGTCTCAGGGCGCTCGGCGATTTTGTCCGCAACCTCGATGACGGGCCGGAGGCCGAGGGACTTCGAGTCCACATGGCCGAGCTGAACGAGCTGTTGTCTCTGCGGCTCGATCAGCTCTCGCTGACCGAACGCTTGTTGCAGGACTTGCTTCGCCGCGGCTGAGGCGGGTGCGCCGCCGCGCGGCGCCGGTCTCGCCGATCACCCCACCGCCTTCGCCGCGGAGCGGCCGGCATTGCGCCCGAGAACAGGCAGCCGCCGAGGAAGGTGCCCTCCAGCGAGCGGTAGCCGTGCATGCCGCCGCCGCCGAAGCCGGCGGCTTCGCCGACGGCATAGAGGCCGGGGATGACGCTGCCCTCTTCCCCGAACACGCGCAACTCGAGATCGGTCTCGAAGCCGCCCAGCGTCTTGCGGGTGAGGATGTTGAGCTTCACCGCGATCAGCGGTCCATGCCCGGGGTCCAGGATTCTGTGCGGGGAGGCGGTGCGGATCGCTTGCTCGCCGATATAGCGGCGCGCATTGTGGATGTTCATCACCTGCGCGTCCTTGACGTAGGGGTTGGCGATCTCGCGGTCGCGCGCTTCGATCTGCATCCTGATGTGCTCGAGCCTGAGGAGATCGCTGCCGGCGAGCTCGTTCATGGCTGCAACGAGCTCATCGAGCTTGTCGCGCACGATGAAGTCGACACCGTGGCTTTTGAACGCCTCCACCGGCGCCGGCGCCCCCTTGTTGGTGGCGCGGCGCAAGGTCATGCGCCAGCTCTTGCCGGTGAGGTCGGGGTTCTGCTCCGAGCCCGACAGCGCAAACTCCTTCTTGATGATGCTCTGCGTCAGGATGAACCAGGAATAATCATAGCCCGTCGACATGATGTATTTGAGCTGGCCGAGCGTGTCGGAGCCGGGGAATAGCGGCGCCGGCAGCCGCGTGCCCGTGGCGTCGAACCACATCGAGGACGGGCCGGGCAGGATGCGGATGCCGTGGCGCGGCCAGATGGGATTCCAGTTCTGAATGCCCTCGACGTAATGCCACATGCGGTCGCGATTGATCAGTCGCGCGCCAGCCTTTTCCGTGATGCCGATCATGCGGCCATCGACATGCTCGGGCACGCCCGAGATCATGAATTTCGGCGGCTCGCCGAGCCGCTTCGGCCAGTTCTGCCGCACCAGCTCATGATTGCCGCCGATGCCGCCGGAGGCGACGATCACGGCTTGCGCCTTCAACGCAAACTCGCCGACGACGTTGCGTGACGAGCTCTTGCCCCGCTCGATAGTGTCGGGGGCAAGAACGGCGCCGCTGACGCCATCCACGGTGCCGTTGGTGATGGAGAGCGCATCAACGCGATGGCGGAACCTGAAGGTCAGCCGGCCGCTTCGGGCGGCTTCGCGCGCGCGGCGCTCGAATGGCTCGACGATGCCGGGGCCGGTGCCCCAGGTGACATGGAAGCGCGGCACCGAATTACCGTGGCCCATCGCGTCATAGCCGCCGCGCTCGGCCCAACCCACCACGGGAAAGATGCGATGGCCCATGGCGCGCAGCCAATCGCGCTTCTCGCCGGCCGCGAACGCCACATAGGCCTCGGCCCATTGCCGCGGCCAGAAATCCTCGTCGCGGTCGAAGCCGGCGGTGCCGATCCAGTCCTGGAGCGCGAGCTCGTAGGAGTCCTTGATGCCGAGCCGGCGCTGCTCCGGCGAATTGACCAGGAACAATCCGCCGAACGACCAGAACGCCTGGCCGCCGAGCGACTGCTCGCCCTCCTGGTCGACCACGATCACGCGCTTGCCCGCGTCCGCGATCTCGGTTGCGGCCACGAGGCCCGATAATCCCGCGCCGACCACGATGACGTCAGTTTCTTCCGCCATGTATCTCCCCCTCCACGGGTTCCCCCGGTAGTTACCCGGATTGAAGCCAGCGGTTGCAACTGAGATCAAGGGTGCGGCCCGTAAGACAACATTAACTTGTTCCACTTCGGGATAGAGACCAGCCGAGTGCAGCGCGGACGCAACACTGTATTTGAATTTGTTTTGACTGAGCCGAGGCGCCTAGACAAAATCGCAGCGTCGACAGACGCTAGCCGTGCATCACCACTGACACGCAGATTCGAATCCGACTGGGGCGGGGAACAATGAAGTTTCTGACGGGGTTGCTTGCGGCGATTCTCCTGATCGCCGGCATGGGGGCTTCTCACGCAGTGGTTCGTATCGCGGATGACCGCGGCGGCAGGATCGGAACCTACGTCGACAGGTACCAGGACCTGCGTCAGTCAGGCGAAACCGTCATTATCGACGGCCTCTGCGCCTCCGCCTGCACCATCGTCCTCGGCGCCATCCCACGCGACCGCATCTGCGTGACCTCGCATGCAACGCTCGGTTTCCACGCCGCCTGGGATTTCGGCAGCAATGGCCGCGCCGTCACCAATCCCGAAGCGACCCAGATGCTCTACGCGATGTATCCCTCGCAAGTGAGGCGCTGGATCGGCCAGCGGGGCGGGCTGACCCCACGCATGCTCTTCCTGAGGGGCAAGCAGCTCGAGGCCATGTACAAGCCCTGCTACCTGGACGCGCAAGCCTCGAGCAACAGACCGTCGCGCCGATCTCTCCCACAAGCGGAGCAACTCGAATCCGCTCGGGGCCAGCTGCTTCACTGATCTTCGCGGCATGATGGGATCCTTTTGGGCCGACGCGGGTGTCTTGTCCGCGGGCGGCCCAAAGCCTATCTGAAGGCCTGGGAACCGGGGCCTTCGCCCCGGTCATTGCCATGGCTCAACCACTGCATCCGGCTCATCCTGTATCGGACAATTCGCCCAATGCCGGTCGGATGCCGTCCGTGCTGCTGTGGGTGGGCGCAGGTCTCGGCGCGCTGGTCGTGGTCGCCGCCCTCGCGCTCTGGTTCCATTACGGCACCCAGGTGTTCTTCGAAATGATCAGGACCGGCTTCGCCGCCTGCTTCTGATCCCGATAGGAAGTGTTCCGCCAATGAGCTCCATCGCCCGTCCGCTGGTGATCGCAACTGCCTTCGCCGCAAGCCTCATTGTCGGGCTGCTGATCATGTTCTGGGCCATGGGTGGCGTGAGCAAGGTGGCGCAACCGGCGGCGATCGGCGGTCCGTTCCAGCTCACCGACCAGAACGGCAAGGCCGTCACCGACAAGACCCTGAAGGGCAAGCCGACCCTGATCTTCTTCGGCTACACCCATTGCCCCGACGTCTGCCCGACCTCGCTGTTCGAGATCTCGGAAGTGCTGCGTGCGATGGGCAAGGATGCCGACAAGGTCAATGCCATCTTCATCTCGGTCGACCCCGAGCGCGACACACCGGCGGCGATGAAGGACTATCTGACGAGCTTCGATCCGCATCTTGAGGGCCTCTCCGGCGATCCCGCCGAGGTCGCCAAGGTGATCACGTCCTACCGTGTCTACGCCAAGAAGGTCCCGACCAAGGACGGCGACTACACCATGGACCACACCGCGCTGGTCTATCTGATGGACCGCGACGGCCGCTTCGTCTCGCCGTTCAATTTGAAGCGAAGCCCCGAAGAGTCCGCGACCGAGCTGAAGCGATATCTCTAGGGACACCTCTCCCGCTTGCGGGAGAGGTCGCGCCGAAGGCGCGGGTGAGGGCTCTCTCCGCGCTGGGGTTCTCGCTCGCGGAGGCACCCTCTCCCACCCCTCCCCGCAGGCGGGGGAGGGAGCGCACCGTTACCTTGGCCACATTCCGCGCTCGCGTTCCGGGCCGAATGGTCTATAAGGCCCTCCGATCTCAACGCAATTCGTTCATTTCCGGCCGATGGCTCCATCGCAACAGGCGAAATCGTCGAAATCTGCCCGTGGTTTGCTGATGGGGCTGGCCATCGGTGCCTGCCTGTTCGCAGGGACAGGCGCCACGAATGCCCAGACACCAGCCAAGCGGCCGCCCACGGCGCCTCAGGCCACGCCGCAAACCGCACCCCAGGCCGCCCCACAGGCCGTGCCGGGCTTCTGGGACCCGCGGCGCCGCCCGGAGCGGCCGGACCTGTCGCGCCTGACCGTGATCCGCTTCCTGACCGAGACCGACTATCCGCCGTTCAACTTCACCGGCGCCGACGGCAATCCGGCCGGCTTCAACGTCGATCTCGCACGCAGCCTGTGCGACGAGATCAAGGTCACCTGCACGGTGCAGATGCGCCGCTTCGAGACGCTGGTCGACGCGCTCACCTCGAACCGCGGCGATGCCATCATCGCCTCGATGGCCGTGAGCCCACAGCTTCGCGCCCGCGTCGACTTCACCGATCCCTATTACCGGGTGCCGGCGCGTTTCGTCTCGCGCAAGGACGCGGTGATGCCGGAGATCCGTCCCGAATATCTCGAAGGCAAGAAGGTCGGTGTCATCGCCGGCTCCGCGCACGAGGCGTATCTCAAGGCGATGTTCACCGACGCCGAGCTGCACGCCTATCCCAATGACGATGCGCTCCGCAGCGCTTTACGCAAGGGCGAGGTCGATTTCATCTTCGGCGACGCCATCTCGCTCGCGTTCTGGATCAACGGCACCGATTCCGGCGATTGCTGCGCCTTCTCCGGCGGCCCCTTCGTCGAGAGCCGCTTCTTCGGCGAGGGCATCGGCATCGCCGTGCGCAAGGGCAACGACGTGCTGCGCCAGGCCCTGAACTGGGCCCTGTTCCGCGTCTGGGAAAAAGGCCGCTACACCGACCTGTGGCTGCGGTATTTTTCGGTGAGCCCGTTTTAGCTCCTTGTTCGCCTCTCCCCGCGTGCGGGGAGAGGCCGGAATTTGCGAGAGCAAATTCCGGGTGAGGGGAACTCTCCGCGAGTCCAATTCTCACCGTGATCGCGGAAGCAGCCCCTCACCCCAACCCTCTCCCCGTAAGAACGGGGAGAGGGAGTAAGCGCGGCGACAGCCGCACGAACTTTTGCATTCTGCCCGGAAATCGCTATTTTCCGCGGCCCGGAGGCCCCTGATGTCCGTTATCGACCTTGCTGCGAACCCGAGCGACCTGCGTGCGCTCGCCGAACAATCCAACGCCTGGCCGTTCGAGCAGGCGAAGGCCATTGTCGCGCGGCTGAAGAAAAGCCCGAAGGACGAGGTGCTGTTCGAGACCGGCTACGGTCCCTCCGGCCTGCCGCATATCGGCACGTTCGGCGAGGTCGCGCGCACCTCGATGGTGCGGCACGCCTTCCGCGTGCTGACCGAGGACAAGATCAAGACGCGCCTGCTCGCCTTCTCCGACGACATGGACGGATTTCGGAAAGTGCCCGACAACGTCCCCAACAAGGACATGCTGGCCGCGCATCTCGGCAAGCCGCTGACGCGAGTGCCGGATCCGTTCTCCAACGAACACCCTTCGTTCGGGCATCACAACAATGCGCGGCTTCGTGCCTTCCTTGATCATTTCGGATTCGATTACGAGTTCGCCAGCTCGACCGACTATTACACATCGGGCCGCTTCGATGCGACGCTGCTCAAGATGCTGGCCGCCTACGACAAGGTCATGGCCATCATCCTGCCGACGCTCGGCCCCGATCGCCGCGCCACCTATTCGCCGTTCCTGCCGATCAGCAGGACGACCGGTGTCGTGCTGCAGGTGCCGATGATCCGCCGCGACGTCGCAGCCGGCACGGTGACCTATGTCGACCCCGATACCAACCAGGAAGTCGAGACGTCCGTGACCGGCGGCAACGTCAAATGCCAATGGAAGGCGGATTGGGCGATGCGCTGGGTCGCGCTCGGCGTCGACTATGAGATGGCCGGCAAGGATCTGATCGATTCGGTGAAGCTGTCCGGCGCGATCGCCAGGGCGCTTGGCGCCACGCCGCCCGAAGGCTTCAACTACGAGCTCTTCCTCGACGAGAAGGGCCAGAAGATCTCGAAGTCCAAGGGCAACGGCCTCACCATCGACGAATGGCTGCGCTACGCCTCGCCGGAATCGCTGTCGCTGTTCATGTATCGCGAGCCGAAGGCGGCCAAGCGGCTGTATTTCGACGTCATCCCGCGCAATGTCGACGACTATCAGCAATTCATCGACGGCTTTGCCAAGCAGGATGGCAAGCAGCAGCTCGGCAATCCGGTCTGGCACATCCACAACGGCAAGCCGCCGAAGGGCGATATGCCCGTCACCTTCCAGCTCCTGCTCACGCTGGTGTCGTCGTCGAACGCGGAGAATGCCGAGACGCTGTGGGGTTTTATTGGCCGCTACCGCCCCGGCGTGAGCCCGCAGACGCATCCGAAGCTGGATGCGATGGTCGGTTATGCCATCAACTATTATCGCGACTTCGTCGCGCCAACGAAGCAGTTCCGCGTGCCCACGGACACAGAGCGCGCCGCGCTCCAGGACCTGCGCGATGCGCTGTCGCAACTGCCGCAGGATGCCTCGGTCGAGGACATCCAGAACGTCGTCTACGAGGTCGGCCGCCGCGAGCCGTTCCTCGACCAGGTCAAGAAGGGCAAGGATGGCCGTCCCGGCGTCACGCTCGACTGGTTCAACATGCTCTACCAGGTGCTGCTCGGCCAGGAGAAGGGCCCGCGCTTCGGCTCCTTCGTCGCGGTGTACGGCATCCAGAACGCGGTGAACATGATCGACGGCGCGCTGGCGCGAAGCGCATGAGCGCACTCCCGCTGTCATCGCCCGCGAAGGCGGGCGATCCAGTATTCCAGAGGCGGTTGTGATAGAGCCGAGAGGCCGCGGTGTACTGAGATTCCCCGCCTTCGCGCAGGGCTGTCCGGGAATTCTATGCATAACAGAAGCTGATCTGGTCGGGGGAGCTTCTGTCGCGGGCAGCGGATGGGTTCACCTTGGGAGGTCGGTCGATGTCGGCGATTGGTTTTCGTGCGAACAGCGACGCGGCGACAAGACCTGCGAAGCGGATAGCCGGCATGATTAGACGACTTTCGCGTGCGGCGATCCGCAGCAGCAGATAGGCGATCATGGCGGCGAGGATTTGCAGACGGACCGCGTTCTCGGAGCGGCCGAGAAATTTGCGAAGCTTGAGGTGCTGCTTGATCCAGCGGAACAACAGCTCGATCTGCCAGCGTGTTTTGTAAAGCGCAGCGATTTCGATGGCCGAACGCTTCAGATCGTTGGTGATGAGGGTCAGTTTTGTACCGTCATCGCGTTTGAGGCGTATGCGGCGCATCGGAACAGCAAGTTTGGAGCTGCTGAGGAGCTTTACCTCAGCATCGTCGATGATTTTAAAGCCCTTCCCCTTTTGTTTCCGCAGCTTCCGCCAGCGTGTAGCTCTGAAGCGCAGATTCTTCTTCTGGCGGGTGACGAAGCAGGCGCCCGCGTCGTGAAGCCGTGTCCACCAGGCATAACTGCAATAGGCCTTGTCGAACACATAGGTGGCGCCGGCCTCGATCGGGAATTGCTGGGCTGGTGTGACGTCATTGACCGTCGACGGCGTGATCGCCAGACGGCGCGGATGATCCGAGCCGGGATCGTAAACCACGTGAAGCTTGAGACCACGGGTACGTCCGTTCCAACCGGCCCAGGTGCTGAGTTGATCCAGCGGCACCGGCGTCGCATCGATCAGCCGCAGCATCTCGGCACCCTCCCGCTTCAGCGCTCGGTCGGCATGCCCAGACAATCGCTCAAAGACTTCTGCGAAGATACTGACCGGCCGTCGGGCATTGGCATCCGCAAGCGTCGAGCGCGCCAATTTGCCGACACCAAGATGGTAGTGATGATGCGAATTGGCGTTCCAGATCGCCTCAAGGGCACGCAAGCTGTCGACGCCACTGAGCTGGGAGAATATCAATGCGACAAGATGATCCCAGCTGTCGAACGTCTTGTCGTAGGCATCGCCATCCAAACGATCCACAGTCGTCTGAAACTGCCGCCGATTGATCGGTTCAAGCAGCCTTCCAAAAATGCTATCGCTAAACCGCATGCCCGGCCCCTTTCTGAGTCTCGACAACCAGAAAGTACCTGCTTCAAGCCGGGAAAACCCGGGCATGCTCCGCGACACAGTGAATCATTCCCCGGACAGCCCTGCGCCTTCGCGGGGAATGACATTGAACAACGTAGCGAAGTTGCGGAGTGAGGCCCGCCTAGATCGAGCGCAGCACGTAACGCCGGTTGTCCTTCTGCACCGGACGCGCGTTCATCGGATAGAGCTTTGCGAACGCGGCGACATCGGCGGCTGACACCTGGATCGGGTCGGTCAGCAGCAGCCATTCGACCACCTCCGAGCAGGGCGGCGTCGTCAGCGAGCCGGGATAGCGGAAATAGCTGAGCCGCTGCGGCAGCATGGCGTGAGGATCGATGGTCGCATCGGCCTTCACCGCGGGACCTTCGGCGGCCGGCATGATCTTGACGATCTTGCTGAAGGCTGCGTTCGGCCTGCCTTCGGCCATCAGCACGCCGATCACGGCGAGCCCGCCGGCATCGTTGCGATGGACGAAATGTGCCTCCATCGGAAAATTCTTGCCGCCGATCATGTGCTCGCTCGGCCGGTGGAAGTGCACCTGAAGCAGCTTGTACTTGACGTTGCCGAGCATGAGCGTGCTGCCCTCGGCGAAGTTGAGCTGGATCGTGTGCCCGTTGTTGACGATGGTGTCGGCGCTCTTGCCCCAGTTCAGCTTCAGAACGGGCAATTGCGACTTGATCGCCCCCTCGATGTCGATCGGCGATTGCTGCAGGCCGACCGCGCAGGCCTTGTTGGCCGCGTCGAGATCGCCCCATTTGGCCGGACCGCCGGCGCCCTCATAGCTCCAATGCACGCCTTCGGCGGCGAAGGCCGGCTTGCAGAGCGGACAAAGCGCAAGACCCGCCAGGGCCTTCAATGCGTGACGGCGATTCATCGTATTCCCCGAGATGAATTTGATCGGCAATCGGTGCGCAACCTATGCGAGAGGGCCGGTGAGTCGCAAGGTCGCCCGCGGCGCATCGCCTGGTCACCACGCCGGGCGGGACGCAATCACTGGCTCGCCCAGACGATCCGCGCGATCCAGGCGACGTCGCTCATCGCGATCGTCCGCTCCGCCCGTGACGCATCGAGCGGCTGCAAGTCCAGCGCCTTCGCCGTGCGGCGCTTCAGCGTCGCGACCGCCACCTCGCCCGCTCTGGTCTTCACCACCACGCGATCGCCTTTGCGGATCGGCGTGCCGCGCGAGACCAGGATGATATCGCCGTTGCGATAGGCAGGCTGTAGCACATCGCCGGAAATCTCCAGCGCAAAGGCGTGGCCGTCCTCGGCGGTGGGAAGCGCGATTTCGGTCCAGCCCTTGCCGGATGGAACGCCGGATTCGTCAAAAGCGCCGCTCGCACCGGCGAGTGCGAAGCTGAGCAGCGGCACCGAGCGACCGTCGTCGACGTCCTCGTCGATCAGCCTCGCAAAGCTGTCGATCGAGGAGCCGGCCGCGGCCAGCGCCTTCGCGATCGATTCGGTCGAGGGCCAGCGCTCGCGGCCGTCGGAGGTGACGCGCTTGGACTTGTTGAAGGTGGTGGGATCGAGCCCGGCGCGTTTGGCAAGGCCGGACGGCGACAGCCCGGCGCGCGCGGCCAGCCGATCCAGCGCGCCCCAGATCTGGTCGTGAGTCAGCATCCTCTGCGCTTTGGCCTGTTTGACCATGGAAGGTCCAGCCCGTCGCAACTCAGGAAAACTGTCCTCAAATCAAGCGGTTTTCCGCTTTCCGTGCAAGAGGCCGCGGGGGAAAGCGCTTTCAAGCGAAGTGGGTACCGGTTCGCGTCAAGAAAACGCGTCAAAACAGGAATCTAGAGCCTCGTTCCGATTTCATCGGACCGGAAAAGGCTCTAGGTCTTGAGTTCGGCAGGGGCCGCCTTTACGGTCGCGCCCGGGTTTTAAGGACCCGCGAGAGACGAAAAAACCCAAAAGACTCAAAGAGCAAACAGGGCTGCGTAAGCGGTGGTCAAGATCTACAAAATCTGTCCGGCCTCGGCCTGGCGCGAGGCGGAACGGCAGGGCGTCTACCGCGGCAGCGCGGACGATGCGCGCGACGGTTTCATCCATTTCTCGACCGCGGCCCAGGTTCCCGAGACCTTGCGCAAGCACTATGCCGGGCAGCGTGCGCTGTTCCTGGTCGAGGTCGACGGCGATGCGCTTGGCAGCGAATTGCGCTGGGAGCGCTCGCGCAATGACGAGCTGTTTCCGCATCTCTATGGCGAGCTCGATCTTGGCGCAGTGATCGCGGTGATGAACCTCAACATCCGCTCTGACGGTAGCCACGATGTTCCGGAGCTGCTGCCGTGATCCGCGCTTTCGACGCCTTTTCGCTACCAGTGCTGCGCTGGCTCGATCCGGAAGACGCGCATCGCCTCGCGATCCAAGGCCTGCGCTTTTTGCCGCCGGTCAAGCCGCGCGCTGATGATCCCAAGCTCGCGGTGCGCGCCTTCGGGCTCAACTTCCCCAATCCGATCGGTATGGCCGCGGGCTTCGACAAGAGCGCCGAGGTGCCAGATGCGCTGCTGCGGCTCGGCTTCGGCTTCGTCGAGATCGGCTCGGTGACGCCGAAACCCCAGGCCGGCAATCCGCGGCCGCGGCTGTTCCGTCTGGAGCGCGACGAGGCCGTCATCAACCGCATGGGCTTCAACAATGACGGCGCGGACCTCGCCCTGCGCCGATTAGCTGCGCGCGCGCAGCACGGCGGCATCGTCGGCGTCAATATCGGCGCCAACAAGGATTCTCCCGATCGCGTCGGCGACTACGTCAAGCTGATCGAGACCTTTGCGCCGGTCGCGAGCTATTTCACCATCAACGTCTCCTCGCCGAACACGCCGGGCCTGCGCAACCTTCAGGAAGGCGCATTGCTCGACGATCTCCTCGCCAGGGTAATCGACGCGCGCGAGCGGGTGCGGCAGAAGGCCGGCGACACGCCGGTGCTGCTCAAGATCGCTCCTGACCTCAGCCTCGCGCAGCTCGACGACGTCGTGCAGGTCGCGCGCTCGCGCCGGGTCGACGGCATGATCGTGTCGAACACGACCATCGCGCGGCCGAGCACGCTGCGCGAGGAAATGCGCGCCAGGGAGCAGGGTGGCCTGTCCGGACGGCCGCTATTCCGCCTGTCGACGCGGATGGTCGCAGAGACCTATGTGCGTGTCGAGGGCGCATTCCCGCTGATCGGTGTCGGCGGCGTCGATTCGGGCGGGGCTGCGCTGACCAAGATCCGCGCCGGTGCCAGCCTGATCCAGCTCTATTCGTCGCTGGTCTATAAGGGTCTCGGTCTCGTCGACGAGATCAAGCGCGACCTGACGTCGACGCTGCTCCGCACGGGGCGGGATTCGCTCTCCGAGATCGTCGGCGCGGATGCGGCGACGCTCACCGCGGAAGACTGGCCGGGGATGTGAGCGAGCTGCGTAGCCCGGATGGAGCGAAGCGCAATCCGGGATCGGCCCAACTGCACGAAGACCCCGGATTGCGCTGCGCTCCATCCGGGCTACGATTCTTCTAGCGCTTGGCGAACGTCGCCCTGAACTGCGCCGGATAGCGCGCGGCCTGCAAGCCGCCGCGCGAGACGTAGGACGCCATCAGCGCGCTCCACAGTCCGGCATTGCCGAACGATTGCAGCGCCCACCAGGTGCCGAGGAAGATCGCGAGCGAAGCCAGCATCAAATTGCGCATCTCGCGCGCCCAGGTCGCGCCGATATAGATGCCGTCGAAACCGAAGGCGAAGACGCCGGGTATGGGTGCGAGCACGACGAACGGCAGGAATTCGCGCGCGGCACGGCGGACGTCGTCACTCGCGGTCATGAAATCGATCAGGGCCGGCCCGAACAGCGCGAACAGCACCGCGACGACGACTGCAAAGCCGAGCCCCCACAGCAGCACCAGCCGGGTCGAATCGGCAAATCCTTTTGGATCGCGTGCGCCAAGGGTGCGGCCGCAGAGCTGCTGGGCCGCGTTGGCGAGACCGTCGAGGAAGAAGGCGCTGACCAGCAGGAAGTTGTTGAGCACGGAGTTGGCGGCCAGCGTCACGTCGCCGGCCTGTGCGCCCTTGGCGGTGAAGAACAGGAAGGCGGCGATCAGCGCCGCGGTGCGGACCAGGATGTCGGAATTCACCGCCAGCATCCGCAAGAGCTTCTCGCGGTCGAGCAGAGTAGCGTACGGCACGGCGAAGCCACCGTCGGCATAATGGCGGCAGACGATCACGCCGAGCGCGAATCCGACCGCTTCCGACAACAGCGCAGCGATCGCCGCGCCGGCGATGCCTGTGTCGTAGATCAGCACCAGCAGGATCGTCGCCGCCATGTTGACGAGGTTGATGACGACCTGAAGCAACAGCGCTGAATTGGCGCGGGCCTGGCCGATCAGCCAGCCGAGGATGACGTAATTGGCGAGCGCGAACGGCGACGACCAGATCCGGATCTTGAAGTAGGTCTTCGCGGCTCGTGTCACACCCTCGCTGCCGCCCATGAGATCGAACAGCACTGCGGCCAGCGGCAGTTGCAGTAGGATCAGCGCGGCGCCGATCAGGCCAGCAACGATGAAACCGCGCGCCAGGATCGCGCTCGGCTCGCGCCTGTCACCCGCGCCCAGCGACTGCGCGGTGAAGGCGAGCGTGCTCATGCGCAGGAAGCCGAATAGCCAGAACAGGCAGTCGAAGATCACTGACGCGATCGCGACGCCACCGAGCAGGGCGGCATCGTCGAGCCGTCCGATCGCCGTGGTCGAGACCACGCCGATCATCGGCGTCGTGAGGTTCGCGACCATCGCGGGACCTGCGATGGCGAACACCTGGCGGGAGCCTATCCTGGGATGAACGGGCGCGTGCATGTCAGAACACGAGCACCATGCCGTCTTCGGCGGCGAGATGCTCGATGTCATCCAGGCGCGACAGCATGTCGTCGCTCATATGGGTGAGCACGAGCCGCTTGGCGCCGATCGCGGGCAGATGTTGTTCCAAGGTTTTCAGGCTGAGATGGTTCTTGACCACCTTCTCGTACATGTAGGCTTCCGCAATGAAAAGGTCCGCGCCATTCGCCAGCGGAATGAGCGTGTCCGTCCATTCGGTATCGGCGCTGTAGGCGAGCGTGCGGCCCTCGACCTCGACGCGATAGGCGAGAAAAGGCCCGCCGGATTCGCCGTGCAGGACCGGGTAGGGCGTCACCGTCACCGCACCGAAGCTCTGACTTTGCTGAGGCGCGAGTTCGACGACGGAGAGCTCGAAGCGCTGTTTTGTCGTCGAGGAATGCTCGAACAGAGCCTCCGTCGCCACACGCAGCCGCGTCGCGATGCCTTGCGGGCCCGCAATCGTCAGCGGCCGCGTCCGCCGTGAGAATTGCGCGTCGAGCAGGAAGAATGGCAGCCCCGCAAAGTGGTCGCCGTGGAAATGCGTGATGAGGATGAGGTCGATGTCGTTGCGGTCGATCTCGAGCCGCTTCAGCGCCGGCAGGGCCGACGCGCCGCAATCGATCAGGAAGTTGGCTTCACGCCCCGAGACGTGGAAGCAGGTATTGAGCCTGCCGCCTGAGCCGAAGGCGTCGCCGCAGCCGACAAAGCGTAATTGCATCGGCTGCGGACTCCCTAGAGCATGATCCGGACCCGAAGGGCCGCGTCAGCGCAAAGTGTGAAGCGGTTTTCCGACAAGATCATGCTCAAAAAATAAGTTACCTGCCGCGCGGCGCGCCGAACACGCGCGAGAGCAGCCAGATCGGAATCACGATGACAGCGCCGAGCAGGAAGTAGCGCCACAGCCAGTTCACGGCATCGAAGCCGAGATCCCAGAGCCGCTGGAACAACAGGCGAATGCTGTGGATGATATTCCAGGGGTCGAAGCCGATCGCGGCCAGCACGACACCGACCAGGATCGAGAGCAGGACCAGGCGAAACGCGACCGCCAGCGGCGTGCCGCCGAGAAAGCGGTTCAGGCCATCGCTGCGGCCGGCCGGCAAATCTCTGACGTCGTGGGCCATCGCAAACTCCTTGGGCGGATTCGACCCCATTATAGGGCACGGCGGGGCACATGGGGAACCCGCGACGGTGCGTCAATCAGCTTACCGCATTTTAATTCGGGTGAGCACGCCAGAGCGTTGGGCGCGCGGCTGGCCTCGGGCTCGGTGCAACCTCTCCCGCTCGCGGGAGAGGTCGCGCCCCGGGGCGATGCGAAGCATCGTCCCGCGCGCGGGTGAGGGCTCTGTCCTCTTGGGGAATCCCACTGCGGAGACACCCTCACCCCAACCCTCTCCCGCAAGCGGGAGAGGGGGCGCACCTCCGCCTGGGCGCTAAGCGAGCCTCAGTCCAGCACACCTCACGCCTCAATCTCCGCTGGTTCCTCCTTCAACATCCTCTCCAACGTTTCCAGCCGGTTGGCCTCGCGCGGCGGCTTGTCCCAGCGCAGGCGGCTGATGCGGGGAAAGCGCATGGCGACGCCGGATTTGTGCCGCGGCGAGCGCTGGAGCCCTTCGAAAGCGACCTCCAGCACCAACCCCTTGTCCGGCTCGTGCACGACATGGCGGACGGGGCCGAATTTTTCCGTGGTGTTGCGGCGAACGAAGCGGTCGATCTGCAACAGCTCCTCGTCGGTGAAGCCGAAATAGGCTTTTCCGACGGGCACCAGCTCGTCGCCGCCATCGCCCTCGGTCCAGACGCCAAACGTGTAGTCGGAATAATAGGACGAGCGCTTGCCGTGACCGCGCTGCGCATACATCAGCACGGCGTCGATGATGTGCGGATCGCGCTTCCACTTCCACCATTGGCCCTTCGGCCGCCCCGGAAGATAAGGCGCATCGCGCCGCTTCAGCATCACGCCCTCGACCGCGTCCGCATCCCCGCCGGCGCCGGCACTGGCAGGATCGGCGCGCGCAGCGGTCAGCGCCTCCCAGCTTGCGAACGGGACGGTGGGCGACAGATCGATGCGGGGATCGCCAAGCTTTGCGACGAAGATCTCCAGCCGCTCGCGCCGCTCCGCGAACGGCAGCTCGCGCAGATCGTTCTCGTCGTCGCCGAGCAAATCGTAGGCGCGCAAGTGGATCGGAAATTCCTTGATCAGCTTTGGCGAGACGACCTTGCGGTTCAGCCGCTGTTGCAGGACGTTGAAGCTCTGCACGCGGCCCTCGCGCAGGATCAGCAGCTCGCCGTCGATCGCGCCGGGCAGGTGCAGCGAGGGGACGAGGTCCGGAAAACTTCCCGTGATGTCCTCACCGGTGCGAGAATAGAGCCGCGCCGTGATGTGGCCACGATCATCGCGGCCCGCCACCGCCTGCACGCGGATGCCGTCCCATTTCCATTCGGCGATGTAGTCGGCGGGATCGAGTGCGGCGAAATCCGTGTCCTCGATCGCATGCGCCAACATCACGGGCCGGAACGGCGCGGGATCGCGATTGACCGGCTTTTCGCCGCGGCCTTCCAGCCACGCGAACAGGTCGAGATAGGGTGGTGAGAGGCCCGGCCAGATCAGCTCGATCTCATGCGGATCCTTGTCGCCGAGCGCGGCGGCCGCGGTCTTGGCGAGACGCGCGGAGATGCCGATGCGAAGCGCGCCGGTGACGAGCTTCAGCAGCGCCCAGCGGCCGGTCTCATCGAGCTCGTCCAGCCAGCGCTCGAGCTGCTTCGGCAGCTCGATCTTGCCGAGCGTGCGCAGCGTGGTGACGACTTCGGTCAGGGTCGGAGGCGGCGGGTTGTTGTGAGCGGTCATCGCCGCCTTCGGCCACATCAGCGCCACCGTTTCCGAGAGGTCGCCGACATAATCGTACGACAATCCAAAGAGCACCGGATCAGTGCGCGCCGCGATCAAGTCGCGGATCAACGCAGGCTTGGCGTGCTTGAAGCTGAGCGCGCCGGTGAGCGCGGCCAGTGCATAGCCACGATCGGGATCGCCGACCTCGCGAAAATAGCCGGTGATCAGCCGCAGCTTGTTGTTGCGGCCGGGCTCGTAGGCGAGACGGTCCAGAAGCTCGGCGAAGCGGTTCATGCTTCGGCCTCGTCTTGAATTGGCGTCTCGCTCTCCTCCTCGTCGCCATAGCCGACGAGATCGAGCGGCCGCGCTTTCAGGCCTTTGCTCTGACACCAATGCACCAGCGCATCTTCCTGGCCGTGGGTGACCCAGATCTCGCCGGCGCCGGTCGCGGCGATTGTCGCGGTGAGGCCGTCCCAGTCGGCATGGTCGGAGATCACCAGCGGCAGCTCGATACCGCGCTGCCGCGCGCGGGCGCGCACGCGCATCCAACCGGATGCGAACGCAGTGACGGGATCGGGAAAGCGCCGTGTCCAGAGATCGGATGTTGCCGATGGCGGCGCCAGCGTAATGGTGCCGGCGAGCGCCGCTTTCTTCACGCCTTTCACGGGCCGCAATTCGCCAAGTTCGATGCCGCGGCTCTGATAGTAATGCGTGATCGTCTCCATCGCGCCATGGAGGTAGATCGGCGCGTCATAGCCGGCCTGGCGCAGCAGCGCGATCACGCGCTGCGCCTTGCCGAGCGAATAGGCGCCGACGAGATGCGCACGCTCAGGAAATAGCGCGACGGAGGCCAGCAGCTTCTTGACCTCGTCGGCGGCATCGCCATGACGAAACACCGGCAGCCCAAAGGTGGCCTCGGTGATGAAGACGTCGCAGGGCACGAGCTCCAACGGCGTGCAGGTCGGGTCGGGCGCGTCCTTGTAGTCGCCGGATGCAACGATGCAGGTGTCTTTGCAGGTTACAGCGATCTGCGCCGAGCCCAGCACATGTCCGGCGGGGCGAAATTTGACGGTGACGTCGCCGAGCCGGATCTCCTCGCCATAGCGGATCGCTTGCGTCGAGCCGGCAAAATTCTCGCCGTAGCGCAGCCGCATCATGTCCAGGGTTTCCTGCGTCGCCAGCACCGCGCCGTGGCCGGCGCGGGCATGATCGGAATGGCCGTGGGTGATCACGGCCCGCTCGACCGGGCGCACAGGGTCGATATGGAAGCCGCCGGGCTTGCAGCACAGGCCGGCAGCAACTGGCAGCAGGATGTCTTGGGGCGCATCTTCGCCATATAGGAAGCAGACTCCCCGAATTCACCGGTCATGCGCGGGCTTGACCCGCGCATCCATCTCCCTAAACAGTTCCTTTTTTTGATGGGATTGCCGGGTCAAGCCCGGCAATAACAGTCTTTGGTTCCAAGATGCCCCTGCGCCTGTTTCTGACCTCCGGCGATCTCATGGCCGACCGCCGCTTCGAGTTCGCGCGCGACCTCCAGCTCAAGGGCGATCTGCCGGCGGCCGCGGACCTCCTGGAGCAGGCGATCGAGCTTGCGCCCGATTTCACCTCGGCCTGGTTCGCGCTTGGCGAAATCCGGCAGCAGCTCGGCGAACGCGACAAGGCCATCGCGGCGTTTCGAGAAGCGCGCCGATCAGATCCGGGGGATCAGCACGGCGCCGGCCTGCATCTGGTGCGGCTCGGCGAGGCAGAGATCGCGGAGATGCCGAAGGCCTATGTGCAGGCGCTGTTCGATCAATATGCACCACGCTTCGAGCACACGCTGATCAACGATCTCGGCTATCGCGCCCCGAGCCTGATCTTCAAGGCGGTGCTGGCCTCACGCGTCGCCGCCAAGAAGCCCGCCTTCTTCAAGCGCACCATCGATCTCGGCTGCGGCACCGGGCTCGCGGCCGCCGCCTTCGCCAAGCAGGTCGATCATTTCACCGGCATCGATCTGTCGCCCGGCATGATCAAGCAGGCGCGCGCCACCAACCTCTATGCCGAGCTCGAAGTCGCCGACATGATCGAAGGCCTGCGCGGCAAGAGTGATGCGAGTGCGAACCTCGTCGTCGCCGCGGATGCCTTTGTCTATCTCTCCGATCTCGCGCCGGTGCTCACCGAGATAAAGCGCGTACTCGCGCCCGGCGGCGTGCTCGCCTTCACGCTGGAGACGCATGGCGGCAGTGGCATCGTCCTCGGCGAAGGCCTGCGCTATGCCCACTCCGCGGAATATGCGCGCGGCGCCATCGCGAAGGCCGGGCTCAAACTTCTCACGCTGGAGTCGGCCTCGCCGCGCAACGAAAACAACGAGCCGGTACGCGGCCTCGTCGTGGTTGCTGAGAAAACTTGAGTCTAGGCGCTAGCCAACCTGTAATTTGAGCGTCATTGCGTCGCAAAGCTGCGACTTCCCACTTGCGAGCCATGCTGCGATGCCAGCACAATGCGCGCACCAGGGAGAAAATAATAATGACCAAGAATCCATCGCGGCGCGATTTCAGCGCCGCCGCGCTCGCCACCATCGCCGCATCCACCTTGCCCGCGCCATATGTCTGGGCCGCGGAGAAGAAATACGATGCGGGCGCCAGCGACACCGAGATCAAGATCGGCCAGACCGTGCCGCATTCCGGCCCCGGCTCGCTCTATGGCGTGCTCGGCCGCATCGGTGAAGCCTATTTCCAGATGCTGAACGAGAAGGGCGGCATCAATGGGCGCAAGATCAAGTTCCTTACCATGGACGACGCCTACAGCGCGCCGAAATGCGTCGAGGCGACGCGGCGCCTGGTCGAGCAGGAGGAGGTGCTGGCGCTGTACGGCTCGCTCGGCACCGCGCCGCAGACGGCCGTGCACAAATACCTGAACTCCAAGGGAGTGCCGCAGCTGCTGCTCAACACCGGCGCGTCGAAGTGGAATAACCCGAAAGAGTTCAAATGGACGATGGCGGGCCTGCCGCTCTATCCGACCGAGGCGCGCATTCTCGCGCGGCACGTCGTCAGCGTGAAGCCGAACGCCAAGATCGGCATCCTCTATCAGAACGACGATTTCGGCCGCGACTTCCTCGGCCCCTTCAAGAAGGTGCTGACTGACGCCGGCGGCACCGCGCAGGTGATCATGGAGCAGACCTACGATCTCACCGAGCCGACGGTCGATTCCCAGCTCATCAACCTCTCGAAATCGGGCGCGGATGTCTTCTACAACATCTCCACCGGCAAGGCGTCGTCGCAGTCGATCCGGAAAGTGGCCGAGCTCGGCTGGAAGCCGCTGCAACTGCTGTCTGCCGGTTCGACCGGCCGCTCCATCCTCAGCGCCGCGGGCCTGGAGAACGCCACCGGCATCGTCGCCATCCGCTACAACAAGGAAGTCGGCCTGCCCAAATGGGAGAAGGATCCGGACGTGATGGCGTTCGAGGAGCTGCGCAAGAAGTACACGCCGGCGATCGATCCCGATAACACCATTGCCTTCGCCGGCTACGGCCAGGCCGTCACCATGGGCGAGATCCTGCGCCGCTGCGGCGACGATCTCACCCGCGCCAACGTGCTGAAGCAGGCATCAAACCTCAGCGGTTTCCACTCGCCCTATTTCCTCGACGGCGTCACCTACAGCTACACGCCCGCGGATTACACGCCGATGAAGACGCTGTTCATCTCGACGTTCACCGGCAAGGACTGGGACATCTCCGACAAGCCGATGTCGGAGTAGGGGCTCTCTCCGCGACCACGAAAACCGTAGGGTGGGCAAAGGCGCCGTTGCGCCGTGCCCACCACCTGCTCAGGCAGCTGGGCTTGGATGGTGGGCACGCTTCGCTTTGCCCACCCTACGGCCGCTTCAACCCCTCGACGAACCCACCGCCACGGCTTACCTCTTATGCCGTGCCGCCCCGCATCCTCAAATCCCCGGCCGAGACGCCTGCGCTGCTGCCCGACCGCTTCAATGCGTGGTTCGCGGCCCGCGGCTGGTCGCCGCGCGCGCATCAATTGGCGCTGCTGGAGAAGGCGCAAGAGGACCGCTCGGCGCTCTTGATCGCGCCCACCGGTGCCGGCAAGACGCTGGCGGGATTCTTGCCGACGCTGGTGGAGTTGTCTTCTGATGCAGCTCAGCGGGAGACTGGCGCGAAGAAAAGCCTCATCTCCACCGGCCGCAGCCTGCAGCGCACCGGCGGCCTCCACACGCTCTACATCTCGCCGCTGAAAGCGCTCGCCGTCGACATCGCGCGCAACCTGGAGCGGCCGGTCGCCGAGATGGCGCTGCCGATCAAGGTCGAGACCCGCACCGGCGATACGCCGGTGTCGCGCCGGCAGCGGCAGCGGCGCTATCCGCCGGACGTCCTGCTGACCACGCCCGAGCAGCTTGCGCTGCTGCTGTCCTCCGACGACGCGCCGTTCCTGTTCTCCTCGCTGAAGCGCATCGTGCTCGACGAGCTGCATGCGCTGGTGACGTCGAAGCGCGGCGATCTGCTCTCGCTCGGGCTGGCGCGGCTGTGGCGCCTCGCGCCGCAGCTGCGCGCGATCGGCCTGTCGGCGACGGTGGCCGAGCCGGACCAGCTCGCGCGCTTTCTTGTGCCGCAGCCCGAAGGCAAGCAAACTGCCGCGGACATCGTCATCGCGGGCGGCGCCGCGCCGCCTGAGGTCGAGATGCTCGACACCCGCGAAAGCCTGCCCTGGGCCGGCCACAGCGCGCGCCATGCGCTCCCTGAAATCTACGAGCTGATCAAGGCGAACAAGACCACGCTGGTTTTCGTCAACACCCGCAGCCAGGCCGAGATGCTGTTTCAGAATCTCTGGAGCATGAACGACGACGGCCTTGCCATTGCGCTACATCACGGCTCGCTCGACGTCGCGCAGCGCCGTAAGGTCGAGGACGCCATGTCTGCGGGACGCTTGCGCGGCGTGGTCTGCACCTCCTCGCTCGACCTCGGCGTCGACTGGGGCGATGTCGATCTCGTCGTCAATATCGGCGCGCCCAAGGGATCTTCGCGCCTGATGCAGCGCATCGGCCGCGCCAATCACCGTCTCGACGAGGCCTCGCGCGCGGTGCTGGTGCCGGCCAACCGTTTCGAGGTGCTGGAGTGCCGCGTCGCCATCGATGCCATCGCCGAGAATGCGCAGGACACGCCGCCGCTGCGCACGGGCGCACTCGACGTGCTGGCCCAGCACGTGCTCGGCTGCGCCTGCGGCGAGCCCTTTCTCTCGGACGAGCTCTACGAGGAGGTCCGCACCGCCGCGCCCTACGCAAACCTGTCGCGTCAGGACTTCGACGACGTCGTCGATTTCGTCGCCTCCGGCGGCTACGCGCTGAAGACCTATGAGCGCTTCGCCCGCATCAAGCAGGACAAGGAAGGGCGCTGGCGCGTCGCGAACCCGAAAGTGCGGCAGAGCTACCGCATGAATGTCGGCACCATCGTCGAGGACGACATGCTGAAGGTGCGCCTGGTGCGCTCCCGCGGCGGCCAAGGAAAAGCAGGCGGTTCGACCGGGGTGATCGCGCGCGGCGGCAGGCTGCTTGGCGAAATCGAGGAGGCCTTCATCGAGGGCTTGAGCCCCGGCGACACCTTCGTGTTCAGCGGCGAGGTGGTGCGCTACGAGACCCTGGTCGAGGATCAGGTCTATGTCTCGCGCGCCCATGACAGGGATCCGAAGGTGCCGTCTTACATGGGCGGCAAATTCCCGCTCTCGACCTATCTCGCCGAGCGCGTGCGCCGGCTGCTCGATGACGGGCACGCATGGGGCGGCTTGCCGGAGCAGGTGCGCGACTGGCTGTCGCTGCAAAAGGATGTCTCCCGCGTGCCGGCGGTGCGCGAGCTCCTGGTCGAGAGCTTTCCGCGCGCCAACAAACATTATCTCGTCTGTTATCCCTTCGAGGGCCGTCTCGCGCATCAGACGCTCGGCATGCTGCTGACGCGTCGCCTCGAGCGCGACCGCGCCCGGCCGCTCGGCTTCGTCGCCAACGAATATGCCGTGGCGATCTGGGGCTTGGCGATCTCTCCTTCATGATCCGCGACGGCCGGATCAATCTCGACGCGCTATTCGATCCCGATATGCTCGGCGACGATCTCGAAGCCTGGCTCGCCGAGTCCGCTCTCATGAAGCGCACCTTCCGCAATTGCGCGATCATCTCCGGCCTGATCGCGCGGCGGCATACCGGCGAAGAGAAAAGCCGCCGCCAGGTGCTGTTCTCGACCGATCTCGTCTACGACGTCTTGCGAAAACACCAGGCCGACCACGTGCTGCTGCGCGCCGCACGCGCCGATGCCGCCACCGGCCTGCTCGACCTGCGCCGCCTCAGCGACATGCTGATGCGCATCCAGGGCCGCATCACCCATCGGGAACTCGACCACGTCTCCCCGCTCGCCGTCCCCGTGATGCTGGAAATCGGCCGCGAGTCGGTTTATGGCGAAGCTGCAGACGAGCTGTTGGCGGAGGCCGCCAATGAGCTGGTCAAAGAGGCGATGGGATAAGAGCAGGTTTTGACGTGACGGCAGGCGCGCTGGTTTCAGGGGATGTCGAGGACATGCGCGTTTCCAGAGTCACCATCAGCGATGTGACCTTCGCAGCCGACCTCTCCGGCGCGCTGTTCTGGGAAGAGCAGCGCCTGCTCGTCGTCTCGGATCTGCATCTGGAAAAAGGGTCCAGCTTCGCCACGCGCGGCGTGCTGCTGCCGCCCTACGATACGCTGGCAACGCTGAGCCGTCTCGCTGCTGTCATCTCCCGCCATGATCCATGCATCGTCATCGCGCTCGGCGACAGTTTTCACGACCGCACCGCGCATGAGCGCCTCTCCGCAGAGGATCGCGACGCCGTCGCCGCACTCCAGGCCGGCCGCGACTGGATCTGGATCTCAGGCAATCACGATCCGATGCTGCCGCGCGATCTCGGCGGCACCGTCGCCGATGAAGTCGCGATCGGCCCGATCAACTTCCGCCACGAGCCGACCGGCGCAAGCGGCGAGATCGCCGGCCATCTGCATCCCAAGGCCCGCGTCTCCGCGCGCGGCCGCTCGATGGAGCGCCGCTGCTTCGCCAGTGACGGGATGCGCGCCGTGATGCCGGCCTTCGGCGCCTATGCCGGCGGCCTCAGCATCCGCGATGAAGCGTTCGCAAAAATCTTTCCGACCAACGGTTTTGTCGCCCATCTGCTCGGCGACCGCCGCGTCCACGCGATTGCCGCGTCGCGCTGTTGTTGAGGAAGTGACCATGCTGCCCTCGCTTCATGATGACTTCGTCGTTTCGTATGAGGTGAACTGCGAGAGCCGCCAGATCAAACTTCACACAAGGCCAGATCCCAGAGATGCCGCAAAGCGCGAACAGCGACCTCGCACCATCGTTTTCAATGGAGTTGAGGGATACCAATTCGAGGGCGACGCATTCGGAAACATCATCTACTCGCTGGCGGCCGTCTCCATTGAGCGGGTCTTTGCAGAATATGGCTCCAGAATAGCGGAGTCTTATCGAATGTCGGGTGCACCGGGGCCTTGGGCGAGTGATTTGGATGATGCGGCGCGGGTGCTCGCTGCAAAGGGAATTAAAGGTTTCGTTTTGACTTCGTCGTATGGCCTCTCCGGCTGGGTGCTTGCTAAAGAAGCTCTGGTTCAAAACACGCAGCCGTAGCTCGCTACGCCGCCTTCGCCTGCACATCATCGCAAAACTCGGCGAGCCGATCGGCCAGCCGCAGCGTCGCGGGGCTGGCGCCCGGTGCGGCCATCAATGCCACTTCGGTGCGGTTGATCGGCGCAAAGCCGTCCTTGGCGGTCAGCACGCGGTGGTCGGACTGGATGGCCATCTCCGACAGGATGCTCAGCCCCATGCCGGCGGCGACCGCGGCCTGGATGCCGGCGAGACTGGATGACGTGTAGGCGGTGTGCCAGGCGCGGCCTGCGCTTTCCAGCGCATGGATGGCGCCGGCGCGATAGATGCAGCCGAGCGGAAAGCCGATCAGCGGCACCGACGACACGGTGACGTCGACCGGATGGCTCTTGCTGGTGACCCAGTGCACCCGCTCGGGCCACACCGCGATGGCGTCCTTCGTGCCGGCCTCGCGCTTGTAGAGCGCAAGATCGAGCTCGCCGCGTTCGAGATCACGGGCCAGATGCTTGCTCTGGTCCGCGCGCACGTCGAGCCGCAGGCGCGGATGCGAGCGCGAGAACGCACCCAGCAGTTTCGCCAGTCGGTAGGCTGCAAAATCCTCGGGAATGCCGAGCCGGATCGCGCCTTCGCCGTCGGGCTGGCGCAGCACGTCGCGCGCCTCCTCGGCGAGCGAGAGCAGCCGCCGCGCATAGAACAGCAGCCGCTCGCCGGCTTCGGTCGGGCGCACGTCCTTGCCGTCGCGGTGCAGCAGCACCTGGCCGACATCCTCCTCCAGCCGCTTGATCTGCTGGCTCACGGTCGATTGCGTGCGATGGACGCGCTCGCCGGCGCGGGTGAAGCCGCCGGCCTCGACCACCGAGACGAAGCTGCGCAGCAGCTCGAGATCGAGCATGGCCGCCTCCATTCGAAAATCCACTGAAGAGAAGTTAATCATTTAATTTCCAAATGACAAGCCGTGTTCCTATATCGAGGGCTCCAGGAGAATGCTCTCATGTCGCTCGCCCCATCGATCGCCGTCCCCCGCAGCCGTTTCAATCCGCTTCCGCTCACTATCGGCCTGTTCTGCCTGCTCTGGAGCTACGCCTTCGTCGCCGGCAAGATCGGCGTCACCTATTGCCCGCCATTGATCCTGCTCGCCGCGCGCTTCTCGCTCGCCGGCATTCTGATCCTGGGCGCGACCTGGATTCGCGGCGACGGCTGGTCGCTGTCCTGGCGCGACGTTGCGATCTTCGCCGTGCTCGGCATCGCCAACAACGCACTCTATCTCGGGCTTGGCTATACCGGCCTGCAATCGGTCTCCGCCGGCCTCGGCGGGCTGATCGTGTCGGCCAATCCGGTGTTCACGGCTGCGCTCGCCGCGCTGCTGCTCGGCGAAGGCATGACCTGGCGCAAGGCGGCGGGCCTGCTGCTCGGCGTCATCGGAGTCACCTTCATCGTCTGGCACCGTTTGTCGGTGGGTACCGACAGCCTGCACGGCATCCTGTTCACGCTGGCTTCGCTGGCCTCGATCGTTGCCGGCACCATCCTGTTCAAGCTGCTCGCGCCGAAGGGCTCGTTGTGGATCGGCAACGGCATCCAGAATATCGCCGCCGGTATCGTGCTGGCGCCGGTCGCGCTCACCTTTGCCGATGTTCACGCGATCGTGCTCACCCCGAGCCTGGTCGGCGCCTTTGCCTTCCTCGTGCTCGGCGGCTCGATCCTCGCCTACCTGCTCTGGTTTCATCTCCTGAAAGTGTGCGGAGCGACGGCGGCAAGCAGCTATCATTTCCTGATGCCGCCGCTCGGCATGCTGTTCGCCTTCATCGTGCTCGGCGAACACGTCGAGGCCCGCGATTTGCTCGGGATCATTCCAGTCGCGCTCGGCATTTATCTGGTGACGCGGCCGGCAAAGCCCGCGTCGTAACAGGAGTTCATCATGCCCGTTTCCATCACCCTGATCGGCGGCCCCACGGCGCTGATCGAGATCGACGGCTTTCGCCTGCTCACCGACCCGACCTTCGATGCGCCCGGTGCCTATCAGCTGCCGCACGTGAGGCTGGAGAAGACGATCGGACCTGCAGTGAGGCCCGACGCGATCGGCCCGGTCGATGCGGTGCTGCTCAGCCACGACCAGCATTCCGACAATCTCGACAATTCCGGCCGCGAATATCTCTTCAAGGTCAAGCGCGTGCTGACGACCGAGGCGGGCGCCAAGCGCCTCGGCGGCCATGTCGAGGGCCTTGCGCCCTGGAGCGCCGCGCATGTGAGGGACGGCGACGGCAATACGCTGACGATCACCGCGACGCCCGCGCGCCACGGCCCGGCCGGTATCGAGCCGCTGTCGGGTGATGTCATCGGTTTCGTGGTGTCGTCGAGCCGGAAGGACACGCGTCCAGTCTATATCAGCGGCGACACCACCTGGTTCGACGGCGTCGCCGAAGTCGCGCACCGCTTCAAATGCGGGGTGGTGCTGCCCTTCGCGGGCGCGGCGCAAACGCGCGGGCCGTTTCATCTCACCATGGACACCAACGATACCATCGAGACCGCGCGTGCCTTTCCCGATGCGATGATCGTGCCGGTGCACACCGAAGGCTGGGCGCATTTCCGCCAGAACAGCGAGGATCTGCGCAAGACCTTCGACGTGCTTGGCTTCGGGACGCGGCTACGCCTGCTGGAGCCAGGCGTGCCGACGGTGATCGAGGCGCCGTGATTTTGCCACGTCGTCATTGCGAGGAGCCCTTGCGACGAAGCAATCCAGAATCCCTCCGTGGCGGCAGTCTGGATTGCTTCGCTTCGCTCGCAATGACGGAGTATGCCGTTAATCCTTCCGGAATACGATCGATGCCATCCATCCCGTCATCAGCGCCATCGCCGCGGTGGCGAGGCCGTAGATCAGCCCGTTCTGCCGCGCGGTGGTGGCGACGAACTGCTCGAAGCCGACCTTGACGATCTCGAAGGCGGTCTCGGTCTTGCCGATGAACGCGCCGTTCGCAAACAGCTTGATCTCCACTTCATAGGTGCCGATCGGCACCTCCGCCGGCAGCGGAATGCCGGTGCGGAACAGCGTCGGCGTCAGGAACGTCACCGCGCTCGCATCCTCGCGATAAAGGCCGTGCTGGGTGCGCAGGCGGATGAAGGCGGAGCGGAACGCGTCGTTCGGCACCACGTCGGCATAGTCGCCGCTGACCCGTTGGGTCAGCCGCACGTTGTCGAGCCCGATCTGCTGCCGGCGCGCGATCTCGGGCGAGGTGATGGCGTCGAAGGGACGGTTGGCGAACAGCGCCAGATAGCTCGGCACCTGCAGGAATTGCCGGTAGTCGGTGTTGATCCAGATGCCGAAGGTGCGTTCTTTCCGCCGTGTCACCATGTCGGCACGCGGGCCCATCACGGTGACCACGAGATCGTAAGCCGTGCGGTCGGCCGGCGTCGTGGCATCTTTCTCGACCGAGCCGAACAGCACCAGCTCCTCGCCGGAATAGTTCGGCGTCACCGTGACGCGGTGGTTGGAGACCGATACGATCAGTCGCTCGGCGCGCGCGGCCGAGCCGAGCAGCAGGACGAGAAGCAGGGCGAGAAGCGCGCGCATCAGGTGCTCACTCCCAGCTCACGGATGGTGAAGAGGTCCTCGGGCCGGATCACCAGCTCGATCGCGAAGCGGACCCCGACCGAGAGGATCAACAGGCCCAGCAGCAGCCGCAGCTGCTCGCCGCGGATCTTCTGGCCGGCGCGGGCGCCGAACTGCGCGCCGGTGACGCCGCCGACCATCAGGATCAGCGCCAGCACGGCGTCGACGAGGTGATTGGTCACTGCGTGCAGCATGGTCGCAAACAGCATCGTGACCAGGGTGAGGACCATGGAGGTCCCGATCACCGTCGAGGTCGGCACCCGCAACAGATAGATCATGATCGGCACCAGGATGAAGCCGCCGCCGATGCCCATGATGGCGCCGATGAAGCCGATCACGATGCCGACGACCACCACGGGAATCACCGACAGGTAGATCTTGGAGCGCTTGAACCGCATCTTCAGCGGCAGGCCGTGGATCCAGTTATGCGTGCGGCGCGGCGGCACCGCGCCGCGCCGCGTCCGCATCAGGGCGCGCAGGCCTTCGGAGAACATTAGGCTGCCGACGGTGGAGAGCAGCACGACGTAAGAGAGCGCGATCATCAGGTCGAGCTGGCCGAGCGCGCGGAGCTGGGTGAAGGTCCACACGCCCAGCGCCGTGCCGGTCACGCCGCCGCAGAGCAGGACGCTCGCCAGCGCCGGATCGATCGCGCGCCGCCGCCAATAGGACAGTGCGCCGGAAAAGGACGAGGCCGCGATGTGGCTCGTGACGGAGGCAACTGCGACCGCCGGCGTGATGCCGATGAAGATCAACAGCGGCGTCATCAGGAAGCCGCCGCCGATCCCGAACATGCCGGACACGAAGCCGACCGCGGCGCCCATGGCGAGCACCAGGAAGACGTTGACCGGAAGATCGGCGATCGGAAGGTAAAGCTGCATTGAACCACGCGCCGGGCGGGACGGATCGACTAACGCGGATTGCTCGCGGGAAGGTCGGAACGATTGCTGCCCCCTCAATAGCGGAATTCGCCGCAGGGTGGATCAGGAATTTTGGGCGTGGTGAATGTTCGTCGAGGCGCCTAGCTCTCAAACGTCGTCCTGGCGAAAGCCAGGACCCATTACCCCGACGGGCTGTTATCGTGGCAAGCTGTGGCTACAGCCTGCTTCAACAACGACTGCTTGTGGTAATGGGTCCTGGCTTTCGCCAGGACGACCTGGAGAGATTTGTCGTCAGAAACGCCTGAGCGACCGCTCTCAATGCGCCGCTGACGCCGACCGCTTGGTCGCGACCGGCTTCGGTGCGGGTTTGGCGCTCGCCTGCGGCGCGCTGTCCCAGCCGCCGGCGGGCGTCGCGACATTGACGGCATCGTCGGGCTGCGGCTCGGCGCTAAAAGTCTGGATCGCGAGCTTGGCGGCGGCGAGCGATTGCGCGTCGAGACGCTTGGCGACGTCGTCGCGCTTGCCGGCCGCATCCGCATCGCCCTGGGCCGCTGCCAGGCTGAACCATTTGTAGGATTCGGCGAGGTTCTGCTCGACGCCGATGCCGCGGGCATAGAGGATGCCGAGGTTGAACTGGCTGTCGGCGACGCCGCGGTCGGCGGCTTTGCGGAACCACTGCGCTGCGCTCTTGTAGTTGGCGCCGCGTCCGCCGCCATCGGCATCGAGCACCGCGAGATTGTGCATCGCCTTGGCGTTGCCGCGCTCGGCGGCCTGCGTGTAGTAGCGGCGGGCGATGTCGGCGCCCTTCTTCACGCCAAGGCCCTTCTCATAGAGCGTGCCGAGGCGGAAGGTCGCGGGCACGACGCCGGCCTGCGCCGCGCGGTCGTACCATTTGGCGGCTTCATCGTAGTTCGTAGTCACGCCCTTGCCCTCGGCAAAGCGCACGCCGATCTCGTAGGCCGCAGTTGCATCGCCCTTCATCGCGGCGGTGCGCAGGCCCGGGCCGCCGATGCCGTCAGGCAGCTTCTCGCTCGGCGGCACCTGGATGAGGCCGAGCTTGGCACGGCTCGTGCCCGACAGCGCGCCGGTGACGTCGCTGGAGGCAGGCGGCGGCGGGGACGCGGCAGGCGCGGGCGGGATTTCGACCGAGGCCGAGCTGCCCGGATTGGCGGTCGGCGTCGGCGCGGCATTGTTCTGGGATTGCCGTCCGATCGGCGTCGGCGAGGTCATCGACGGCGTGACCTGCTCGGGCGTAGCGGGCTTGGTCTCGACCGCGGGCGGCGGAGCCAGCGGGGTGGGCTGGCTCGACGTATTCTCCATGGCCTGCGGCGCCGGCGGCGGGCTGCCGCCATCGAGCAGGTTCATCGCCATCTTGAAGGTGCCGAGCACGATCACGACCACGCTCGCGCCGACCAGCAGCGAGCGGATCTTCGCGGTGATGGTCGAACCGCCGTCCTTGCCCTTGTCCTTGGAGCGATCGGCCCCGGCCTTGGCGGCGCGGCCAGTCTTTTCCGGCTGCGCGGCGGCGGCCTGGGCGGCGCGGCGCGCGGCGGCAATGAAGCTCGACGACGACACCGGCTCCTTCGGAGCAGCGGGAATTCCACTGATCGCGCTCTCGGAGGCGGCGATGCGCTCCGATGGCGTGGCGACGCGTCCACCCGGCCGTGTACCCGGCTCGAGCGGATGATCCGGCGGCAATTCCGGCGCCAGCGCAGCCCGCGCAGGCGCGGTGTGCGGCTCCAGGATTTCGCTGATCGCGCGCGGCGGCAAGGATGATGTGACTTGCGGTGCCGCCGGCACCGGCGGTGGCCCGGCAGCGGCAGCGGCATGGAATTCGCGCGGCGCGGCGACGAAGGCGGCTTGCGCGGCGGCCGGATTCGGAAGCTCCGGCTTCGGATCGTATTTCGGCTGCTGCTGTGGCGGCCGCGGCTCGCGCGCCATCGGCGCGGGCTCCATCGGAGCGGGCTCCATCGGGGCAGCCATGGGCATCCGCGGCGCAGGGGCGGGCGGCGCGGTGCGCACCGCGCGCAGATCGCCCTCGATCATGGAGAGGCGGTCGACGACATGACCGAGCGTGTTGTGAACGGCTTCGAGCGAATCCTGCGTGTGCCGGTTGGTCTCGGCCTGGCTGAAGCGGATGTCGGAGAGCTCGCGCTTGACGAGATCGACCACGCCGGAATCGGCAGGCGGCGCCGAACTGCGGCTCTCGGCCAGCGCGGAATAGGTCGCCTGCTGCCGTTCCAGGTGCCTGAGGATGTCGTGCAGCCCGTCCTCGACGCGGCTCAAATTGCCGCTGCGCGGATCGGAGGCGGTCTCGATCCGCTCCAGCAGATAGGAGACGCGCTGCTCGAGATGGGCGAAGGTCGAGGCCGAGTCGTTGCCGACCTGCATGCGGTCGAAGCGGTCCGACAGCGCGCGGATCGCAGCTTCCAGATGCTCGGTGCTCTCGGACGGCTGAGGCCGCTCCCGCGTCTCGAGCGCGGCGGTGAGCGCCGCGATGCGCTGCTCCAGCACCGCGAAGCTGTCACTGGGGCCAGAGGCGCGGGTGATCTGGTCGACCTTGGACGACAGCAGCTGCACGTCTTCGGACAGACGCGCCAGCGCTTCGTTGGAGGCGACGTTGGAGACGATGCTGCGCAGCGCCGAGATCGCGTCTTCGAGCTGGCGCACCGTCGAAGGATCGTCATTGGCGCGCAGGATCAGATCGAGCTTGGCGCCGAGATTACGGATCGCCTCGTCGTAGCCGGTGAGCTGCTCGGCCGGGGTCAGCGTGCGCAGCACCTGCTTGATGTCGGACAGCGCGCGCTCGATGCCGGAGAGAACCTGGCCGTCGGTGCCGTTGGACCGGGTCTCGTCGATGCGACGGTGCAGCGAGCGGATCTCGTTCTCGATCGATTCGATCGCGCGCCGCGGCATCGCCTCGGTGATGGCGTGGCGGATCTCGGCAAGCTCGCTGCGGAAGGCGGTGATCGCCTGCTCGGTATTGTCAGGGCGCTGGAGCGACTCGATCTGGCTCGTGATCTTGAGCAGATGGCGCTCGAGCGACGAGAAATCCGGCCCCGGCTGCGGGGGCGGCGGCGCGTAGGCGGGGGCGGGTGGCGCCGCCATCGGCGCAATCGACGGCGCGGCGCGTGGCGGCATCTGCCTGGGCGTAAAGCCGTCGAGCTCGCTCTGCCGCGCCGTGATCTCGGCGACCGCGACGTCGAAGGACGCGGGGCTCAGGGGCGGCGAATTGCGATAGACCTGGGCTGCCGCGCGCTCGACCGCATCGGCCTGGCGCTGGCGCGTCTCGACCGGTGACGGTGGCGACCGCTGGGCCTGAGGCTGCTGCGGCTGCGGCTTCGAGATCTGCGACAGCCGCGCATCGAGCCGCGAGATCGCATCGTTGAGCTGGCGCGCGACGCCCTGCTCGCGCGACATGTCCTGCCGCGAAGTATCCTGGCGCTGGACGGGCTTTGAAATCCGTTCGATCTGCTGGGTGATCGCGTCGAGCCGCTGGTGGATGTCGGCGACTTCGCGGCTTTCCTGGCTCGGTCCTTGCGGGATGTGGTGCGGACGCTGGTCGTACGGCGCGCGAAAGTTCGGTGGCGCTGTCTCGCCGAGCGTGGAGTTCAGCCAATCGTTGAGTGACATGCCGGCTCTGCGCGCAGCAGCCTCGGCCCGCTCCCGGACGGAGGGATCGATGCCGTCAACACTCCACGATACGCGCGAATTCATGACTCTGTCCGGTTCCGACTCCGGCGCCCCACCCGGCGCCTCCAGCCTCCCCACGCGTGCCCGGTTGTAAACACAACCGAATTTGGCGCAGGTCGTCTGCCTCGAAAACCGACTTTTTCCTGTTACGGTAAATAACGGGTTAAGGAACGCCGGCGCGGGTGTCTTAAAGTTGGGCGGGGGTGTTGTTGTGGTGCCCGTCCGGCCGCCAAACAACCGGTGTCATGCTCCGCGAAAGCGGGACATCCAGTACACCGCGGTTTCTCGATTCCAGCCGCGCCGCCTCTGGAATACTGGATCGCCCGCTTTCGCGGGCGATGACAGCGGAGACGGTGGTGAGAGTTCGAGGCTCGCCAGCCCTCAGCCCTTCTCGCGCTCGCCGTCTTCCAGCGGCACCACCGTTGCCTTGCCGCTCATCGCCGACAGCGCCTCCAGCGCCTCCTCGCAGAAATCGGCCACCATCTGCTCGTGCCGGGCCCCTAAGCGGAGCAGGAGCAGATTGCCGAGATCGAGCCTGCCCTCCGCCGTGCCGTCCGGAAAACGCTTCTTCAGGATGCGCTCGTAATTGGCGTGGCGGTCGCGGTGGTGCTCCAGCCGGGCCATCAGATCGGTGCGCAGCGGCTCGATGTCGATGCTGTCGAGCGCATGGAGGCGGACCAACAGGTCGTCCTTGGTCGAAGCCGGCGTACTGGGGCGCGCGGCCCAGTGCCGCAGCGCTGTTCTGCCCTCGGGGGTGAGCGTATAAACCAGCTTGTTCGGCTTGCCTGTCTGCACGACCTCGCGGCCCTGGATGTAGCCGCGGTCACGCAGCTTGGAGAGCTCGCGGTAGATCTGCTGGTGGTCGGCCTTCCAGAAGAAGCCGATCGAAGAATCGAACGTCTTGGCGAGCTCGTAGCCCGTCATCGGACGTTCCGTCAGGCATGCGAGGATTGCGTCGCCGAGCGCCATGACCGGCCTCCCTTCTTAGGTCTGACCAACCTGCTTGACTTTATGCGCATCGGCGCATATGCGTCAATGTGCATATGAGGCAGCTTGCGGACGGGGCCCAAGACCCCGACTGAAAATCCAGCGGAATCAACCTTCTCGCTACTGTGCATGGGGTTGTTTTCGCATTTATGCCCTTGCCCTAGGGAGGCACCTGAGAATGACCGGCCTCAATTCCTGGTACGCCTACATGAAGTCTCATGACCGCGCCGCGCTCTGGGACCTTCTGCACCCGGATGCCGTGTTCGAAAGCCCCGTCGTGCACACCCCGCAGCGCGGGCGCGACATCACCTTCAAATACCTCTCCAGCGCCGAGAAGGTGCTCGGCGGCCCCGGCTTCACCTATGTCGGTGAATGGCGCAGCGACAATGGCGCCGTGCTCGAATTCAAGACCATCATCGACGGCATCGAGATCAACGGTGTCGACATCATCAGCTTCGACAGCGAAGGACGCATCACCCATTTCAAGGTGATGGTGCGTCCGCTCAAGGCCATCAACATGCTGCATCGCCTGATGGCGGAGCAGCTTGCCGCCCAATCATGACACTGCCCTCAGGTTGCAGAACCCGCTAAGCTCGCGGGCAAGGCTGCGCCGCAGGAATCACGTCAACATCGCCACTTCAAGCCCCATGCCGGGAGAACGCCATGCCGATCTATAAAGCCCCTGTCGAAGACGTGAATTTCCTGCTCAACGACGTCTTCCAGATCGATCGCTACGACAATCTGCCGGGCTTCTCGGACGCGTCGAGCGACGTGCGCGAGGCGATCCTCGGCGAGGCCGCCAAGCTCGCCGAAGAGGTGCTGCAGCCGCTCAACCGTGTCGGCGATCTCGAAGGCTGCAAGCGCACTGAGGACGGCAGCGTCACCACGCCGAAGGGTTTTAAGGACGCCTTCAAGCAGGTCGTCGAGGGCGGCTGGCTCGGTCTGTCGGCGCCGACGGAATATGGTGGCCAGGGCTTGCCGGTGACGCTGAGCCAGGCAGTCAACGAATTCCAGATCTCCGCCAACATGGCGTTCTCGATGTATGGCGGCCTCACCATGGGCGCGACCGCGGCATTGCTGGTGCACGGCACGCCCGAACAGAAGCAGATCTACGTGCCGAAAATGGTCGCCGGCGAATGGACCGGCACCATGAACCTGACCGAGCCGCATTGCGGCACCGATCTCGGCATGCTGCGCACCAAGGCGGTGCGCCAGGCCGACGGCAGCTTCAAGATCACGGGCACCAAGATCTTCATCTCGGCCGGCGAGCATGACCTCGCCTCCAACATCATCCACCTCGTGCTCGCCCGCATCGAGGGCGCGCCCGCCGGCATCAAGGGCGTGTCGCTGTTCGTGGTGCCGAAATTCCTGGTCAATGCCGATGGTTCGGTCGGGCAGCGCAATGGCGTGGTTTGCGGCTCGATCGAGCACAAGATGGGCATCCACGGCAATTCCACCTGCGTGATGAACTACGACAACGCCACCGGCTGGCTGATCGGCGAAGAGAACAAGGGCATGCAGGGCATGTTCGTGATGATGAACGAGGCTCGCCTCGGCGTCGCCGTGCAGGGCCTCGCGCAGTCCGAGGTCGCCTATCAGAACGCGGTCGCCTATGCCCGCGAGCGCATCCAGGGTCGCGCACTCACCGGCGCCAAGGCGCCGGACAAGCAAGCCGATCCGATCATCGTGCATCCCGACGTGCGTCGCACGCTGCTCTCGATCCGCGCCTTCAACGAGGCCGCGCGCGCCTTCGTGATCTGGACCGCACTGAAGAGCGACGTCGCCCACCGCTCCGAGGATCCCAAGGACCGCCAGGCCGCCGACGACCACATGGGCCTGATGACGCCGGTGCTGAAGGGCTTCCTCACCGATTACGGTTTCGCCAATGCGGTGCAGGCGCAGCAGATGTATGGCGGCCACGGCTACATCGCCGAGCAGGGCATGGAGCAGTTCGTGCGCGATGCGCGTATTGCGATGATCTATGAAGGCGCCAACGGCATCCAGGCGCTCGACTTGGTCGGCCGCAAGCTGCCGCGCGACGGCGGCCGCGCCATCATGGCCTTCTTCGGCGAGGTCATGGCCTTCGCCAAGGAGAACGGCGGCGACGAGGCGCTGAAACCCTTCATCACCCCGCTCTCGACCTCGCTCGGTCATCTCCAGCAGGCCACCACCTGGTTGATGCAGAACGCGATGGCGAAGCCGGACAATGCGGGCGCTGCCGCAACCGATTACCTGCATCTCTTCGGCTTCGTTGCGCTCGGCTACATGTGGGCGAAGATGGCCAAGGTGACGCAGGCGAAGATTGCCGAGAGCGGGGCGACGCCCTATCTCTCGACCAAGCTCGTCACCGGCCGCTTCTTCATGGAGCGGATGCTGCCGGAGACAGCCGCCAATCTCGCGCGCATCCAGGCCGGCTGCGCCACCATCATGGAATTGCCGGCGGAAGCGTTCTGAGCCTGCTACCGCTGCCCGCTCCCAATCGTTCTCGAAACATCACATCAGGAGGGCGTCATGCCTGAGGCATTCATCTACGACCACGTTCGCACCCCGCGCGGCCGCGGCAAGGCGGACGGTGCGCTGCACGAAGTCACGGCGCTCGCGCTCGCCACCGTGCCGCTGAAGGCGCTGAAGGACCGCAACAACCTGCCTGAGGATTCCGTCGATGACGTCGTGCTCGGCGTGGTCGATCCCGTCGGCGAGGCGGGCTCCGACATCGCGCGCTTCGCAGCGCTCAAGGCCGGTCTCGGCGACGCCGTGCCCGGCGTGCAGATCAGCCGCTTCTGTGCCTCAGGTCTCGACGCCGTGAACTTTGCCGCCGCGCAGGTGATGAGCGGCCAGCATGAGCTGGTGATCGGCGGCGGCGCCGAATCGATGAGCCGCGTCGGCATCGGTGCCTCCGGTGGCGCCTGGCCGATGGATCCGTCGATGGCGGTGCCGGCCTATTTCATGCCGCAGGGCGTCTCGGCCGATTTGATCGCCACCAAATACGGTTTCTCGCGTGACGACGTCGATGCCTACGCGGTGCAGAGCCAGCAGCGCGCGGCCAAGGCCTGGGACGAGGGCCGCTTCAACAAGTCGGTGGTGCCGGTCAAGGACATCAACGGCCTCACCATCCTCGCCAAGGACGAGCACATGCGTCCCTCGACGACGATGCAGTCGCTGGCGCAGCTCCAGCCCGCGTTCACGATGATGGCGCAGATGGGCGGCTTCGACGGCGTCGCGCTGCAGTCGCATCCGGAGATCGAGCGCGTCAACTACGTGCACCACGCCGGCAACTCCTCGGGCATCGTCGACGGCGCCGGCGCCGTTCTGCTCGGCAGCAAGGAGGCGGGTGCGAAATACGGCATGAAGCCTCGTGCCAAGATCCGTGCCTTCGCCAATATCGGCTCCGAGCCGGCGATGATGCTGACCGGTCCGGTCGACGTCACCGAGAAGCTCTTTGCGCGCTCGGGCATGAAGAAGTCGGACATCGACCTGTTCGAGCTCAACGAGGCCTTCGCCTCCGTCGTGCTGCGCTACATCCAGGCCTTCGACATCGACAACGCCAAGATCAACGTCAATGGCGGCGCGATCGCGCTCGGCCATCCGCTCGGGGCGACCGGTGCGATGATCCTCGGCACCGTGCTCGACGAACTCGAGCGCACCAACAAGTCCACCGCCCTGGTGACGCTGTGCATCGGCGGCGGCATGGGCACCGCGACCATCATCGAGCGGGTGTAACTGCGTAGGGTGGGTTAGCCGAGCAGATGCGCGAAGCGCATCTGCTCGGTGTAACCCACCTCTTCTGTTTCCGCGGAGGAAGACAGTGGTGGGTTACGCCTCCGGCTAACCCACCCTACGAGATCCCCACCAACCGCCGCGCCTGGCATCGGCTGCGGCACCGAGGAGCAACCAACATGTCGTACAAGAACTTTAGGGTTGAGACCAATTCCGACGGCATCGCGCTCGTCACCTGGGACATCCCGGGCCGTTCGATGAACGTGCTCGACGAGACTTCGACCAGCGAGCTCGACGCCATCGTCAAGGCGACCACGGCAGACGCTGCGGTGAAGGGCGTCGTCATCACCTCGGCGAAAGAAGCATTCTGCGCCGGCGCCGACCTCTCGATGCTCGAAGGCATGAACCAGGCCTACGCAAAGCTCTTCAAGGAGCAGGGCGAGACCGCGGCGAACCAGATGCTGTTCGACCAGAGCCGCCGCTTCTCGCAGGTGCTGCGCTCGATCGAAACCTCCGGCAAGCCATGGGCGGCCGCGATCAACGGCCTCGCGCTCGGCGGCGGTTTCGAGATCACGCTGTGCTGCCACTATCGCGTGGCCGCGGAGAATCCCAAGACCCGCCTCGGCCTGCCCGAAGTCAAGGTTGGCCTGTTCCCCGGCGCCGGCGGTACGCAACGCGTGCCGCGTCTGGTGCCGCCGCAGGACGCGATGACGATCCTGCTCAAGGGCGATCCTGTCACGGTGGAGAAAGCGAAGGCGCTGAACCTGATCCACGCCATCGTTCCCGCCGCCGATCTCATCAAGGCGGCCAAGGACTGGATCAAGGGCGGTGGCAAAGCGGTCGCGCCCTGGGACGAGAAGGGTTTCAAGCTCCCCGGCGGCCCGGTGTTCTCCAAGGCCGGCATGATGATGTTCCCGGCCGGCAATGCCATCTATCGCCGCGAGACCTACGACAATTATCCGGCCGCGCGCGCGATCATGAGCTGCGTCTATGAGGGCCTGCAGCTGCCGATCGACGCCGCCTTGCGCGTCGAGTCGCGCTATTTCACCTCGGTGCTGCGCTCGAAGGAAGCGGCTGCGATGATCCGCAGCCTGTTCCTGTCGATGCAGGAATTGAACAAGGGCGCCCGCCGTCCGAAGAACGTGCCGCCCACCAAGGTGAAGAAGATCGCCGTGATCGGCGCCGGCTTCATGGGCGCGAGCGTCGGCTACGTCTCGGCCCGTGCCGGCCTCGACGTCGTTCTGATCGACCGCGACCAGGAGAGCGCCGACAAGGGCAAGGCGCATGCGCAGAAGGTGATCGAGGAGCAGATCAAGAAAGGCCGCGCCAAGCCTGGCGATGCCGAAGCGCTGCTCGCGCGCATCACGGCGACGGCGGACTATGCCGCGCTGAGGGACGTCGACCTCGTCATCGAGGCCGTGTTCGAGGACCGCAAGGTCAAGGCGGAGACCTTTGCCAAGGCGCAGGAATACCTGAAGCCCGACGTGATCTTCGCGTCCAACACCTCGACGCTGCCGATCACCTCGCTGGCCGAGAGCTTCAAGGACCAGGGCAAGTTCGTCGGCATCCACTTCTTCTCGCCGGTCGAGAAGATGATGCTGGTCGAGATCATCCTCGGCAAGAACACCGGCGATGTCGCGCTCGCGACCGCGCTCGATTACGTCCGGCAGATCGGCAAGACGCCGATCGTCGTCAACGACAGCCGCGGCTTCTTCGCCAACCGCTGCGTCGGCCGCTACGTCGCCGAAGGCAACGAGATGTTCCTCGAAGGCGTGCCGCCGGCGATGATCGAGAACTGTGCCAAGATGGCCGGCATGCCGGTCGGCCCGCTCTCGCTGTCGGACGAAGTCGCGCTCGACCTCGGCCTCAAGATCATGAAGGCGACGGAAGCCGATCTCGGCCCCAACGCCATCAACCCCGACCAGAAGAAGCTGATGGTCGAGATGGTCGAGAAGCAGGGCCGGCTCGGCCGCAAGAACAGCAAGGGCTTCTACGACTATCCCGAGAGGGGCAAGGGTCAGAAGAGTTTGTGGCCAGGCCTGTCCGCGTTGCAGCCGAAGCAGCTCGACCCTGATACGCTCGACGTCGAGGAGCTGAAGCAGCGCTTCCTGGTGGTGCAGGCGGTGGAAGCCGCGCGCACGGTCGAGGACCACGTCATCACCGATCCGCGCGAGGCCGACGTCGGCTCGATCCTCGGCTTCGGCTTCGCGCCGTTCACCGGCGGTACGCTGTCCTACATCGACTTCATGGGCACGAAGAAGTTCGTCGAGCTCTGCCACAAGTTAGAGGCCAAATACGGCTCGCGCTTCACCCCGCCGAAGTTGCTGGAAGAGATGGCGGCGAAGGGCGAGACTTTCTACGGGCGCTTCGCGCCGAAGAAGGCGGCGGCCTAAAAGAGCCTGTAGCCCGGATGGAGCGAAAGCGAAATCCGGGACAGCATCTCCGCGGATGCTGAGTTACCCGGATTGCGCTTCGCTCCATCCGGGCTACGCAGACACAAAAGGCCAGATCATCGATCCGGCCTTTTTTATTTTCCGTCAGCCACGCTCGCTCTGCACTGGCACCGATCTTGCTAATGAATCACCGGATGACCATTAGCATTGAAGGTGTCTCGCAATGATCCCGACGGTGTCCCAAGACAGCGCAGCCGGCGTTGCGATAAGACACGCGCCGCTATTCTGATGGGTCGGCTGTGGCCGCGCCGCGGGCTCCTGCGGCGGCGCAGAAAAATTCCCTCGTGGGCCGGCCTGGCCCTACTCGTTCTCTTCTTCGATATGGCGATGGCTATGCTCGCCTGGTTCGCCGTCGATCTCGTCCTGCATTGAGAGCTTCCCTCTGTGCAGGTGGAACGTCGCCGCCAGATAGGCAAGCTGGCCGGCAACAAGACAGCCGACGACGATCGGAATGCCGGTCCAAAATCCGAAGCCTGAGGTCTGAAGGACGGTTGCGGCAAGGATCGCGGTCGCCGGCGAGACCAGCGACAAAGCCCAGACTCGGAAGAATAGCCCCGTCGCTAACCCAGTGATTGCACTCGCGAGCAAGAGGAGGAGTACGGTTGTCACGAGAGCTTCCCAGTTCGGGGGCCCGCATCGCGGGCCCTAGCTGAAGTAGAGCCAACCGGATTGCTCTCACAAGGATGGTGACCTCCGCCGAGCACGCAAGGCGGAGTTATTGTTAACTCCGACAATGCTCGTAAAATTGATATCGAGATATCTCGAACCTCCGGGTTTCCCCGAGCGGTTCAAGCAAAAGAGCCGGATCATCGATCCGGCTCTTTATCATCTCGCCTGTTGTGGTCTGGACTTACGCTGCCTGGACCAATCCTTCCTTCTTCAGCGCTTCCTGCACCTGCGGCCGCGCCGCGACGCGGGCCTTGTAGGCGGTCAGGTTGGGCATCGCCGAGAGGTCGAACTTCATCCGGTCGCCCCAGGTCAGCATCGTGAAGAGATAGCCGTCGGCAACCGTGAACTGCTTGCCCATGAGGTAGTCGCGGCCGGCGAGCTGGCTGTCGATATATTTCAGCTTGCCCATGACGCGATCCCTGAAGAAGGCCTTGGCCTCGTCGTTCAGCGCCGGGGCGAACAGCGGGCCAAAGCTCTTGTGCACCTCCGAGGTGAGGAAGTTGAGCCATTCGAGCAGCTTGTAGCGCTCGGAACTGTCGCGGGCGGGGGCCAGCGCTTTGCTTGATGCCTGATCGGCGATCATCTGGACAATCACGGGGCCTTCGGTCACGATCTCACCGTTATCGAGGCCCAGCGCAGGAACCTGGCCCTTGGGGTTCAGCTTCAGATAATCCTCGCCATTTTCGAGCTTCTTGGCTCGGATATCGACCTTGACCAGCTCATAGGGCAGGCCGGCTTCCAGGAGCGCGATATGGGGGGACAGGGAGCAGGCGCCGGGCGAATAGTACAGTTTCATGGAATTTCCTTCTCGTGACGCTTGGTGGGGGCGAAAGAACGACTACATGCGCTTGCATGAAATAGTCAAGATTGATGCAGGTGCATCGAGTGAGGTAAAGAGCGGGCGACGAGCTTGAGCGCGACCATGAAACGCAAACCATCGACCGAGGCAACTTCGGCCTGGATCCGCCTGATGCGGGTGCAGAGCCGCGTGCTCGACTGTGTCGAGCAGGACCTGAAGAAAGCGGGGTTCCCGCCGCTCGCCTGGTATGACGCGCTGCTCGAATTGTCCCGCGCCCCCTCTGGCGAGCTGCGGCCGGTGGAGCTCGAACGCCAGATGCTGATCCCGCAATACTCGACCTCGCGGCTGATCGACCGTCTGGTCGACGAAGGCCTCGCCTCGCGGCGCGAATGCAAGATCGACAAGCGCGGCCAGTTCGTCGAGATCACGGAAGCCGGCCGCGAGTTGCAGAAGCGGATGTGGGGCGCTTATTCGGCCGCAATCGAGAAATATGTCGGTTCGAAACTATCGGATGCCGACGCCGTCAAGCTCAGTGGTCTGCTCGATCGCCTGGGCTGCTCGTGCGGCGAGATGAAATTGCCGCCCGTCGCCAACGTCAACGAAAGCACACCGTCGCGATGATCGCGCGGCAAACCAGCACGTCCGCGCGCCCGGCGGGTTCGCGGACCCTCCCCGTCACCCGCGCGTTCGGTCGAAGCGCTTTTTTGATTAGAGTTTGATATGGCGCGAGACCAGATCGATATGACGCCACTGCAATCGCGCGACGAGCTCGTCGCGTGGTTCGAGGCCGGCTGCAAGGACCCGTCCGAATTCCGCTTGGGGACCGAGCACGAGAAGACGCCGTTCACGCTCGAAGGCCATCGACCCGTGCCTTACGAAGGCGCGCGCGGCATTGGCGCGCTGCTCGAGGGCATGAAGCTCCTGCTCGGCTGGGAGCCGATCATGGAGAGAGGCAACATCATCGGCCTCTACGACGTCACCGGCGGCGGTGCCATCTCGCTCGAGCCCGGCGGACAGTTCGAGCTCTCCGGCGCGCCGGTCGAGAACGTGCACCAGACCCAGAGCGAGCTGATGGCGCATCTGGCGCAAGTGCGCGAGATCGCAACGCCGCTCGGCATCGGCTTCCTCGGGCTCGGCATGACGCCGTCCTGGTCGCGCGCGGACATCCCGGTGATGCCCAAGGGCCGCTACAAGATCATGACCAATTATATGCCGAAGGTCGGTCAATACGGCCTCGACATGATGTATCGGACCTGCACGGTGCAGACCAATCTCGACTTCTCCTCGGAAGCCGACATGGTCAAGAAGCTGCGGGTCTCGCTCGCGCTTCAGCCGGTCGCGACGGCGCTGTTCGCCAACTCGCCTTTCACCGAAGGCAAGCCGAACGGCTTCCTCTCCTTCCGCTCCGAGATCTGGCGCGACACCGACAATGCGCGTTCGGGCATGATGCCGTGGGCGTTCGAGGACGGCATGGGTTTCGATCGCTATGTCGACTACGCGCTCGACGTGCCCATGTATTTCGTCAAGCGCGGCGAGGACTACATCGACGTGTCGGGCTCCTCGTTCCGCGCCTTCTTCGACGGCCGCAACGACAATCTGCCCGGCGAGCGGCCGACGCTGTCGGACTGGGCCAACCATCTCTCGACGATCTTTCCCGAGGTGCGGCTCAAGCGCTATCTCGAGATGCGCGGCTCCGACGGTGGCCCGTGGGGCCGGTTGCCGGCGCTACCGGCGTTCTGGGTCGGGCTGCTCTACGACGACGTCTCGCTCGACGCCGCCTGGGAAATCGTGAAGCACTGGAGCGCGCCTGAACGTCAGGCCTTGCGCGACGATGTGCCGCGCTTCGGCTTCAAGTCGCGGATCAGGGACCGCTATCTCTTCGAGATCGCCAAGGAGTGCCTCGTCCTGGCACATGCCGGCCTGCGCCGGCGCGGCCGGATCGACCAGCTCGGCCGCGACGAGACCCGGCATCTGGAGCCGCTCGATCGCATCATCGATTCCGGCCGCACGCCGGCCGAGGAGATGCTGGACAAGTTTAATGGTCCCTGGAAGGGTTCGGTGGAACCGGCCTACGCGGAATACGCTTTCTAGACCAATAGGCTAACGATCGGGAACTGAGCGTTCATCGCACGTACAGGTTTGCGGCCATCAAATGATCGGCTGAAAAAACCTGAGCGTCGTCAATAACTCGAAAGCTGTTCCGATGGGGAAGGGTCGCCTGTCCGGGGGCGTCATCGCAAGCGTCGTGGCATGCGCCGCGCTGCTTTCGCTCGTGTTTGCGAGCGTGCCGGCGCCCGCGCAGACGGCGTTCGACCGCCCGGGCGGCGACTATTTCAACACGCCGGTCACCTCGGGTGATCCCGAGGATTGTGCGCTGCTCTGCGAGCGTGACCGCCGCTGCCGCTCCTGGAGCTTCAACTATCCCGACGTCGAAGGCGGCTCGGCGGTGTGCTGGCTCAAGAACACGGTGCCGGCGCGGGTGCCGGGCAATTGCTGCATCTCCGGCGTCCGCGGCGCCGGCGTGATCGAGCCGCGCATCGAGGGCGTGGAAACCTCGATCGATCGTCCGGGCGGGGACCTGCGCAATTTCGAGCTCAAGGTCGGCGAAGGCGAGGAGGCCTGCAAGGCCGCCTGCACTGCCGACAACAAATGCCGCGCCTTCACCTATGCCCGTCCCGGCTACACCGGGCGCGAGGCACGCTGCTTCCTGAAAAAGGAAATCAAGCCGCCGCGGCGGAAGGCGGGATTTACGTCGGGAGTGGTGCGATAAGGACTTGGTCCTTTCCGTCGTCATTGCGAGCGCAGCGAAGCAATCCAGAATCCCACCGCGGAACAAGTCTGGATTGCTTCGCTGCGCTCGCAATGACGAGGAGGGTGCATCGGGGCATCTTACTCCGCAGCGATCACCGTGATCTCCGGCCACAGCGCCTTCCATCGCGCAGCCTTCACCGCATAGTTCGTCGCAGAGAAATTCGCGCCCGGATTGGGACGCGTAATCAACGCCGCCACATCATCGAAGCCGTGCGGTGCGTAGACCTCATGGCCATCACCTGTGCGTCTCACGCCGACTTGCGTGTTCTGCGTGAGAAAGCGGTCGATGCCATCGGACGCGCGCATCAGGGGCGGATAGGGCAGGCCGTGCTTGCCGGGATACCAAAGATGCACGCGCGCCTGGTTGCGGGTCTCGACCTTGACGCCGAGATGACCGAGCCGCGCAGATACATCCCGGATCACCGCGTCCTCCGCCTCCCACGAGGTATCGGGGTCGAAATAGAACACGTCGTAATCGGCGATGCCGTGATCGATCGGGCGGCCCGTGAGCACGTTCCACACCGACTGCACCAGGCAACCTGCGACCAGCCACGCATCCGGCAGCGCGAGTCGACCGAGCTCATCGATGATCGCGGCGTTGACGGGGTTTTGAAGAGCGAGAGCGAGGAATTCGTCTTTGCTCATGGCCGACCGGAGGAATCGTAGGGTGGGCAAAGGCGCGCTCTTCGCGCGTCGTGCCACCATCTCTCCACGTTGCGACAGAAGTGGCGGGCACGCTTCCGCTTTGCCCGCCCTACGATCTACGCTTTAGTCAATGCACGGCGGTGAAGAACCGCGCGAGCCTGAAGCCGGAGAGCCAGGTCCACACCGGTTGGCCGCGGATGCCGAGATCCCAGGAGCCGAGTACGGCATCCGCGCGGCCGACCAGATTGTCGATCGGCAACAGGCCGACGCCGCCGGAGCGCAGCGGCACGCGGCTGTCGGCGGAGTTGTCGCGGTTGTCGCCGAGCACGAACAGATGCCCTGCTGGCACCGTCACTTCCGGCGTGTTGTCGAGCGGGCCGTTGTCGCGCATCTTGAAGATCAGGTGCGACACGCCGTTCGGCAGCGTCTCGATGTAGCGGTAGGCGGGCTCGCGGCCGCCATTGTCGTCCTCGGCAGCGCCAACGCCATCGGGCTTCAGCTCGGCGGGGCGGTCGTTGATGAAGAGCTGGCCCTGCCGCATCTGGATGCGGTCGCCGGGCAAGCCGACGACGCGTTTGACCCAGGCCTGCGAGCGATCACCGGGCCAGCGGAACACGACGACATCGCCGCGTTTCGGCGTCTCGGCGAAGACGCGGCCGGTCTCCGGCAGGTTGATCTGGATCGGCAACGACGAGGTGCCGTAGCCATAGGGGAATTTCGAGGCGAGCAGCGCATCGCCGATCAAGAGCGTCGGCTCCATCGAGCCCGAGGGCACGTAGAACGGTTCGGCGAGCGCGCCCTTGGCAATGAACACGGCGGCGACGATGCCGGCCAGCTGCATCAGCTGCCCGCCCCAGCCGCTGCTCTTCCGCTTGGTGGTGACAGTCACCTTTTCTTCCACGCTCATGCGCCCGTTCCACCTACTGTAATGCGCTCCATCAACAGCGATGGCTGGCCGACGCCGACAGGCACGCCCTGGCCGTTCTTGCCGCAGGTGCCGATGCCGGTGTCGAGCGCGAGATCATTGCCGACCATGCGGATGCGGTGCAGATCGGTCGGCCCGTTGCCGATCAGCATGGCGCCCTTCAGGGGCGCCCCCAGCTTGCCGTTTTCGATCTTGTAGGCCTCGGTGCACTGGAACACGTATTTGCCCGAGGTGATGTCGACCTGGCCGCCGCCGAAATTCGCGGCGAACACGCCGTTCTTCACCGAGGCGAGGATCTCGGCGGGATCGCGCTCGCCGGCGAGCATGTAGGTGTTGGTCATGCGCGGCATCGGCACATGGGCGTAGCCCTGGCGGCGGCCGTTGCCGGTCGGCTTCATGTTCATCAGGCGCGCGTTCTGGCGGTCTTGCATGTAGCCGACCAGGATGCCGTCCTCGATCAGCACGGTGCGATTGGTCGGCGTGCCCTCGTCGTCGATCGAGAGCGAGCCGCGGCGCGAGGCGATGGTGCCGTCGTCAACCACGGTGACACCCTTGGCCGCGACCTGCTGGCCCATCAGGCCGGCAAAGGCCGAGGTCTTCTTGCGGTTGAAGTCGCCCTCGAGGCCATGGCCGACCGCTTCATGCAGCATCACGCCGGGCCAGCCGGCGCCGAGCACGACGTCCATCTCGCCGGCGGGGGCGGGAATCGATTCCAGGTTGACGAGCGCTTCGCGCAGCGCGCCGTCGGCGGCCTCGCGCCAGCTCCTGCTCTCGACGAACTCGGCATAGCCGGCGCGGCCGCCATAACCCTTGCTGCCGCTCTCCTGGCGGTCGCCCTGGCCGGCGACGACGGAGATGTTGACGCGCACCAGCGGGCGGATGTCGCGATAGCTCTCGCCGTCGGGCCGCAGGATCTCGACGACCTGCCAGGTCGCCCCTAAGCTGACGCTGACCTGCCGCACCCGCGGATCCTTGTCGCGCAGATAGGCGTCGATCTCGGCGAGCAGTTTTACTTTGGTCTCGAAGCCGGGGCATCGAGCGGATTGTCGTCACTGTAAAGCCGCACGTTGGTATGCGCTGGCGGGGCGGCAAAACTGCCGGAATAGCCACCGCGCACGGCTGCGACTGCATCGGCGGCGCGAATCAGCGCCGGTAGCGAGACGTCGGAGGAATGCGCATAGCCGACCGCATCGTCCTTGACGGCGCGCAGGCCAAAGCCCTGCGAGGTGTCATAGGTCGCCTGCTTCAGCCGCCCATTGTCGAACATCAGCGCTTCGGTCTGGCTGTACTCCAGGAACAGTTCGCCGTCGTCGGCGCCGGCAAGCCCGCGCGCGACCTCGTTGCGAACCTGGTCGCGGTCGAGATTGGCACGGTCGAGCAGGGAGGTTGTGGCAGGGTTGGTCATGCGTCCGTCCATTATCGGGGGATGTGGGGCAAGATAATGGTTTCGAAACGGTTCCGCGAGGGGCGGGCCGTCACATTACGGAAACGATAGGTGCGCCTCGGGCTTAAGCCGGCTTTCAGGATTTTCGGCCTATCACCGGCGAACCTGAAGTCGGAGCCGCCGACAGAGCATGTGGAATTCCCTGACTGTGTTCTAGGATCAGTATCACGGCCTGATCATCGGCTTTGCCGCGCTGGCTTTGGTTCTGATCTTCAATCAGTTCGTCTATCGACGCCGCTGGACATCCTATCCCACGCGCGAGGCGTATGTCGCAGCTCACCCGGGCTGCGACACGGTTGACGGTATCCTCTGCGCGACATGTCAGCGAAAGGCGCTGGTGGGGCCAGTGGCCGGCAGAGGACGCATCTATCGCTGCGGCTGGTGCGACACGGAGCTTTATCGCGTCGACAAGGCGTGAGCGCCGCTAAAGCATGATCCGGAAAAGTGCGAAGCTGTTTTCCAATAAGATCATGCTTAAACAACGACCTAAGGCGCGAAGACGATTCGTCCCAATCTCATCGCGCTTTACGGCAGTTTGTCGTAGCCCTCACCCAGCCCATTCAGGCTGAGCGGGAAGCCGATGCCTTCTTCAGGGGTCTCGAAGATGATGAAGGTCGCAGTCTTGGCGCTGCGGAGCTGGCCCAGCAGCTTGTCGTCCATCACCACTTCCGCGACGCAGCCGTTGGGCAGGCATCTGACGAAACCGGCGCGGCCGACGTCCTGGTTGTCGAGCTTGAGGCCGAGGCCGGAGGGCAAGAGCACGCCGAGCGGGGCGACCACCCGCATCAGGCGGCTCTTCTGATCGGCGGTCTTGAGCACGATCACGGTCAGGCCGGCATTGGAGCGGTCTTCCGCCACCACGCTCTGGATCAGGGCGCATTGCTCGGTCTGGGCGCCGGGCGGGGTGTCACAGCGGATCTGCCAGTCGCCATGGACGGAGCGCACCGCGCCCTGCGCATGGGCAAGACCGGGCAGCGCCACGAAGGCAACCGCCAGCAGGGCGGCCAGCATCGTGAGGCCGCCAGCCTGCCTTGCCATGCATCTCGAAAGCCCCATCGGGTCGGTCCCTCTGCTCGCCTGGGTCGCTCGCACCTGGCGGACTGATACGGGAATGACGGCGTCTTGAAGGCAATTCCCAAGCAAATTCCGCGCCGTCGCGCACCACCATCGCCCGCACGAATCAGGATCCTGCGCGGCTGTCTGCCAGTGCCTACCGCGGGCAATTCCGCTGTCAAGCCGCAGCATACCGGGAAACGGTATTTTTCTCTGATCTTACTAGGAAATATCTTGCGGGTGATGCCTGGCAGATGAGGCCCAAGACTGCATTGCGATAGATCAAGAATTATGGTTTGAGAGGCTTGATTACGGCGTTCTAGCGATCTGGCCCCAATTCCTCTTAGAGGTATTCTTGCGCGGCGGTTTGTCAGACGGGCGGATCGAATAAGCGTTTCCCGGAAACAGGGGAATGCACGTGGGGTGATTTCGTAAGGGGAGCGCGAACGGCATGAGGATGTCGATGGGCCGGATGGGCCGGCAGTTGCTGGGATTGGCCGTGGCGGGTCTGACGCTGGCGACGGGCGGTGTGGCATTCGCCGAGCTCGGGCAACCGGCGCCGTGGGAGTGGGCGCTCCAGCAATCCGGCTCGCCGGTGATGGATAACATCGTCTGGTTCCACAACTTCCTGTTGGTGCTGATCACCTTGATCACGCTGTTCGTCCTGGCGCTGCTCGTGGTCGTGGTCATCAAGTTCAATGCGAGGGCCAATCCGGTGCCGTCGCGGACCACCCACAACACGCTGATCGAGGTGGTGTGGACCCTGGTTCCGGTGCTGATCCTGGTCGGCATCGCGGTGCCGTCGTTCCGCCTCCTGTTCCTCGAGCTCGACGTGCCGAAGGCGGATCTGACCGTCAAGGCGACGGGCAAGCAGTGGTACTGGTCCTATGCCTATCCTGATAACGGCAAGTTCGAGTTCGAACTCGCTGATGGCCCAGGACAAGCAGCCCCGCCTGCTCGGCGTCGACAACGAGATGGTGGTGCCGGTCAACAAGGTGATTCGGGTCCAGACCACGGGCGCGGACGTCATCCACGCCTTCGCGCTGCCGGCTTTCGGCGTCAAGATCGACGCCATTCCGGGCCGGCTGAACGAGACCTGGTTCAAGGCCACCAAGACCGGCATGTATTACGGTCAGTGCTCGGAACTGTGCGGCAAGGATCATGCCTTCATGCCGATCGCGATCCGCGTGGTCGACGACCAGGAGTTCGCCTCCTGGGTCGAGACCGCGAAGAAGAAATTTGCGAGCGGCGGCACCAGCACCTACGCCTCCGCGGCCGGCCCGACGCAGTAAGCGCCGGGCGCAGGCTCGAGGGACTGAAAGCGACATGAAGGGCGGGACCGCATAAGGTCCGAATGGGACGCAAGGCAGGATTTGAAAATGGCAACGAGCGCAGCGGCACACGGCGATCACGCGCATCATGACGAGCACGCCCATCCGACCGGATGGCGGCGCTACGTTTATTCGACCAACCACAAGGACATCGGCACGATGTACCTGATCTTCGCGGTCATCGCCGGCGTCATCGGCGCCACGATGTCGATCGCGATCCGGGCCGAGCTGATGTATCCGGGCGTGCAGATCTTCCACGAGACGCACACCTACAACGTCTTCGTGACCTCGCACGGCCTGATCATGATCTTCTTCATGGTCATGCCCGCAATGATCGGCGGGTTCGGCAACTGGTTCGTGCCGCTGATGATCGGCGCGCCCGACATGGCGTTCCCGCGCATGAACAACATCTCGTTCTGGCTGCTGCCGGCCTCCTTTGCGCTGCTCTTGATGTCGACCTTCGTCGAGGGCGAGCCGGGCGCCAACGGCGTCGGCGCCGGCTGGACCATGTATGTGCCGCTGTCGAGCTCCGGTCATCCGGGCCCGGCCGTCGACTTCGCGATCCTGTCGCTGCATCTGGCGGGCGCCTCGTCGATCCTCGGCGCCATCAACTTCATCACCACGATCTTCAACATGCGCGCGCCGGGCATGACCCTGCACAAGATGCCGCTGTTCGTGTGGTCGATCCTGGTGACGGTGTTCCTGCTGCTGTTGTCGCTGCCGGTGCTCGCCGGTGCGATCACCATGCTGCTGACCGACCGCAATTTCCACACGACGTTCTTCGCGCCCGACGGCGGCGGCGATCCCGTGCTGTTCCAGCACCTGTTCTGGTTCTTCGGCCACCCCGAGGTGTACATCCTGATCCTGCCCGGCTTCGGCATGGTCAGCCAGATCGTCTCGACCTTTTCGCGCAAGCCCGTATTCGGCTATCTCGGCATGGCCTACGCCATGGTCGCGATCGGCGGCATCGGCTTCGTAGTGTGGGCACACCACATGTACACGGTCGGCATGTCCTCGGCGACGCAGGCCTATTTCGTCGCCGCCACGATGGTCATCGCGGTTCCGACCGGCGTGAAGATCTTCTCCTGGATCGCCACGATGTGGGGCGGTTCGATCGAATTCCGCGCGCCGATGATCTGGGCCGTGGGCTTCATCTTCCTGTTCACGGTCGGCGGCGTCACCGGCGTCGTGCTGGCGAACGCGGGCGTCGACCGCGTGCTGCAGGACACCTACTACGTCGTTGCGCACTTCCACTACGTGCTGTCGCTCGGCGCCGTGTTCGCGATCTTCGCGGGCTGGTACTACTGGTTCCCGAAGATGTCGGGCTACATGTACAACGAGACGCTGGCGAAAGCCCACTTCTGGGTTACCTTCATCGGCGTCAACATGGTGTTCTTCCCGCAGCACTTCCTGGGTCTGTCGGGCATGCCGCGCCGCTACGTCGACTATCCCGATGCGTTCGCAGGCTGGAACCTGGTCTCCTCGGTCGGCTCCTATATCTCCGGCTTCGGCGTCTTGATCTTCCTCTACTGCGTGCTCGACGCCTTCATGCGCAGGGTGCCGGCGGGCAACAATCCCTGGGGTGCGGGGGCGACCACGCTGGAGTGGACGCTGTCCTCGCCGCCGCCCTTCCACCAGTTCGAAGTGCTGCCGCGCGTGCAGTAAGCCATCGTCCGCGGCGCCCGAGACGGGCGCCGCGGCTGTTCACGAAGCGAGTTGAATTAAGTGTCCGTCCTCGACCACAACGCCATCGACATCAATCCCCGCATCTCCGAAGCGGAGGTCGGCGACTACATCGCGCTGCTCAAGCCGCGGGTGATGTCGCTGGTGATCTTCACCGCGCTGGTCGGGATGGCGATGGCGCCCGGGCATTTCCACTGGGTGCTGGCGATCACCTCGCTGCTCTGCATCGCCGTCGGTGCCGGTGCCTCCGGCGCGCTCAACATGGCGCTCGAAGGCGACATCGACGCCAAGATGTCGCGCACGGCGAACCGGCCGATCCCGCGCGGCCGCATCACCCGTCCCGAGGCGATGGCGTTCGGCATGACGCTCGCTTTCTTCTCGGTGATGACGCTCGGCATCCTCGTCAACTGGATCGCGGGCGCGCTACTCGCCTTCACCATCTTCTTCTACGTCGTGATCTACACGATGTGTCTGAAGCGCTGGACCGCGCAGAACATCGTGATCGGCGGCGCCGCCGGCGCGCTGCCGCCGGTGGTGGCCTGGGCCGCCGTGACGGGCACGGTCGACGTCGAGCCGCTGCTGCTGTTTGCCATCATCTTCTTCTGGACGCCGCCGCATTTCTGGGCGCTGGCGCTGTTCCGCTCGGACGATTACGCCCGCGCCGGCATTCCGATGCTGCCCAATGTCGCCGGTCCCGACGCAACGCGCCTTCAGATCCTGCTCTACACCATCGTGCTGATCGGGGTCGCCGCCGCACCCTGGGCGCTCGGCTATTTCGACGCCGTCTACGGCATCGTTTCGCTGATCCTCGGCGCCGGCATGCTGGTGCTCGCCATCAACGTCTACATGCGCCGCGAGCGCAGCCAGTCGCTGCGCGCGACCCGCAAGCTGTTTGCCTTCTCCATCCTTTATCTGTTCGCGCTATTCGCGACCTTGCTGGCCGAGGTCGTGTTCCGGGCGCTTGCTCCGATGGCATGGGGCGCATGAGGCAGGGATGGCCGACAAACCCGAGCCAGATGGAATCGTCCTCACCGAGGCGCAGAAGAAGAGCCGTCGTCAGCGCTCGATCGCCATTGCTTTGGCGCTCGGCGTGCTCGTGGTGCTGTTCTTCGCCGTCACCATGGTCAAGGGACCGGCAGTTCTAGTGCGGCCGATGTAGGAAGATGGATCACGAGCCGACCATATCGCAGGACGTCAGCGCCAAGCCGGCCAAGCGCCGCGGGCTGGGTCGCGATGTGGTGGTCGCCTCGATCTGCGGCGGCGTGGTGGCGCTGATGGTGGGGGCATCCTACGCGGCAGTGCCGTTCTACAACTGGTTCTGCCGCGCCACCGGCTTCAACGGCACCACCCAGGTCGCGACCTCGGCGCCAGCGACCGGCCCGATCGCGCGAAAAATCTCGGTGCGTTTCGATTCCAACGTCGCGCCGGGCCTGCCCTGGAAGTTCGAGCCCGAGCAGACCGAGATCGAGGTCAATATCGGTCAGGTCACAACCATCTACTACACCGTGACCAACCAGGCCGCGCGCACCACCGCGGGCCAGGCCGCCTATAACGTCGCGCCGCTGACGGTCGGGTCATACTTCCAGAAGATCAACTGCTTCTGCTTCACCGAGCAGATCATGGCGCCCGGCGAGAAACGCGAGATGCCGGTCGTGTTCTACGTCGATCCATCGATCGCCGACGACCACGAGAGTGACGGGCTGAGCACGATCACGCTGTCCTACACGTTCTATCCGGTGAAGGATCCCGTGGTGAAGCCGCTGGCATCCGGCGAACGCGACAAACGCAAGGGAAATCTCTGATCGCTGGGCTCATGGCTCGGGGGTTGGACACAAGGGGATAAGTGCCTGATAGGCACGGGATTGAGGAGAGAGACCGCAAATGGCAACGGCGCACACCAAGCATCACGACTATCACCTGGTCGATCCCTCTCCCTGGCCGGCCGTCGGCTCGCTGTCGGCCTTCATCATGGCGGTCGGCGCGATCGCCTGGATGCACCACATGTTCTCGGCTGCCCCGATCGTGTTCGGCGTCGGCACCGTCGGCGTGCTCTACACCATGGCGAGCTGGTGGGGCGACGTGATCAAGGAAGCCCAGTACAAGGGCGACCACACCCGCGTCGTGCAGCTCCATCATCGCTACGGCATGATCCTGTTCATCGCCTCCGAGGTGATGTTCTTCGTGGCTTGGTTCTGGGCCTATTTCAACGCGGCGCTGTTCCCTGCGGACGCCGTCCATGCCACGCGCGATGCCGTGTTCGGCTGCGGCCTCGGCACCCAGGCCGGCGCCTGCTCCGTTCCCGGCACCTGGCCGCCAAAGGGCATCGAGACCTTCGATCCCTGGCATCTGCCGCTCCTGAACACGCTGATCCTGCTCACCTCCGGCACCACCGTGACCTGGGCGCACCACGCGCTGCTCGAGAACGATCGTCAGGGCCTGAAATACGGCCTGATCCTCACCGTTGTGCTGGGTGCGCTCTTCACCTGCGTGCAGGCCTATGAGTACAGCCACGCGGCGTTCTCGTTCGGCGGCAACGTCTACGGTGCGACCTTCTTCATGGCGACCGGCTTCCATGGCTTCCACGTGCTGGTCGGCACCATCTTCCTGCTGGTCTGCCTGTTCCGCGCCTATGCCGGCCACTTCACGCCGAAGCAGCATCTCGGCTTCGAGTTCGCCGCCTGGTACTGGCACTTCGTCGACGTGGTCTGGCTGTTCCTGTTCCTCTGCATCTATGTCTGGGGACACGGCGCCGAGACCATGGCCCACGGTGCGCACTGAGCCTGCGGGGCAGATGATCAGAAGGGGCGGCCGCTGGGCCGCCCTTTCGCTTTCCGGCCGCCGGAAGCTTCGGCGGAAACTGTGATAGAGTTTGCCATCATGAACGACACCACCGGCCCATCCGAGTCCGAAACCACCGTCCTGCAAAGCGCGCTGCGCGGGCTCGCCTGCAAATGTCCGCGCTGCGGCGAAGGCAAGCTCTATGCGGGCTTCCTGACGCTTGCGCCTCGCTGCGACCGCTGCGGGCTCGACTACGCTTTCATCGATAGCGGTGATGGTCCGGCGATCTTCATCATCATGCTGGCCGGAGCGATCGTGGTCGGCTGCGCGCTCGTCGTCGAGGTCAAGTATCAGCCGCCGTTCTGGCTGCATGCGGTGCTCTGGCTGCCGCTGATCCTCGCCACCACGCTATTGCCGCTGCGCGCGATGAAGTCGCTGCTGATCGCGCTGCAATTCCACCACAAGGCAGCGCCGGGCCGGCTCATCGACCGCGCGAAATGAACGGGAGTGTGCGCAAGCCTCGCGTGGCCAGCTTTGCGCTGTTCACGCTGCTCCTGACGGCCGTCTTCGTCGCACTCGGCATCTGGCAATTGCAGCGCCGGACAGCCAAACACGAGCTGATCGCCGCTCTCACCGAACGGCTTGCGGCCGCGCCGGTCGCGCTGCCTGCGCCCGCGCAATGGGCTGCGCTCAATCCCGCGCGCGACGAATTTCGCCGCGTCAGCTTCACCGCAATCTACGCCCCGCTGCCCGATGCGATGATCTATTCCTCCGGCTCGGCCGTGCGCAAGGACGCCGCCGGCCCCGGCACCTGGGCGTTCCTGCCGGCGCGGCTTCCGAGCGGCGAGATGGTCGTGATCGATGCCGGCTTCGTCGAGAACACGATGCAGGATCGCAGCGTCGAGGATCGCGCGGTGAGGAAGCTCGTCACGGGTCAGCCGGCCGTGCTCACCGGCTATCTCCGGTTCCCGGAACCAGCAGGCTGGCTGACACCGGCGGAGAACCGCGACAAGCGACTCTGGTTCGTGCGCGATCATCGGGGAATCGCGAGCGCGCTCGGCTGGGGGACGGTCGCGCCGTTTTATATCGACCTGGAGCAGCCGATGCCCGAGAACGGCATTCCACGTCCCGGTCCGCTCGACGTGCATTTGAAAGACGATCACCTGCAATACGCCATCACTTGGTTCACGCTCGCAGGCGCCCTGTTGATCGCTTTTGCGGTGTGGGTGAGGGGGCGGCGGCCGAGCTGATTTTGTCCGTAGATCCACGAGGGAACCCGGTATCGCCCGGGCTTTACCATTCAGCGCATATTCACGAGTGTAGTCCTAAGCCGCCAGTGCTTGTCCCCGGCAGAGGATTGCAGCGTGAGTGATTTTGATCAGATGGGAATTGTCGTCGATTGGGTGGACGCCTGTCGGAAGGGCGACCTCACGACGCTGCTCGATCTCTATGCCGACGACGCCCAGCTCGAATGCATGTGCAACGGCATGCACCGATATTGCGGCCGGAGCGAGCTCGAAGCCTATTGGCAGCCGCGGCTCAGCGCCTTCGCGTCGGTGGGTTTCGGACTGGAGGAGATCCATCCCGCGCCTCATGGCGTCGAACTCGAATATTCCGTCGCCGGCGCGCTGCACATTCATGCTTCGTTTCGCTTCAGCCCCGAAGGCAAGATCCGCAGCACGCTGTGCGAGCCGGCGCGGCAGAGCGCGCATGCCGGTTGCGCGTGCTAGCCTGATAATGGCGCATCCCGCGTCGTCTCGACCGGAAGACGGCAGCGTATATACGTTCGGTTATCCGCGCGCAGCAGTGACAGCGATCCACTGAGCGCGCGCACGCGCTCATGCATGCCGGTCAGACCCCGGCCGAAGACGTTGCCGGCGGGAAAGCCGCCGCCGTCGTCGGAGATCTCGACGACGAGCGTCTCGCCGGCGACGGTCGCCTGCACATGGGCATTGCTGGCTTTGGCATGGCGCAGCACGTTGGTCAGCGCCTCCTGGATCACGCGATAGACGGTCTGGGCCAGCGGTCCGTCGATCCCGTTGAGACCGGGATCGATCGTGGCCGTCAGGCCGATATGCGGTGACTGCTTGCAAAAGTTTTGCAGCAGTGTCTGCACGCTGGTCGCGAGGCCCAGCTCCTCGAGATAGAGCGGTCGCAGCCGGTCGAGAATACGGCGGTTGGTCTGCTGGAGCGCCTCGACCGATTGCAGCACCTCCTGCGCCGAATTGCCGAGATTTCCTGCAGGTGAAGATGCCTCGATCAAGGAGATCGTCCCGGCGCGGATGCTGAACAACAGCGGCCCGAGTTCGTCATGCATCTCGCGGGCGAGGTCGCGCCGCTCGTCATCCTGAAGCGACACCAGGCGGTGCAGGAGGTTGCGATTGTCCGCGCTCAATTGCGCCAGCGTTGCGGCCAGCGCGTTGGCCTCCTCGCAACTCTGCCGGATCTCCGGCGGGCCGGCGACGGGAATCGGCGTTGCGTAGTCGCCGCGCCGTATCCGCGTGAGCCCCTCGCCGAGATTTCGCAGGGGCCGCAGCGCCGATCCCGCGAAGACATAGGCGATGGTGCCCGTGAGCACCATGAGCGCCAGGACGAGGCAGATCAGCGCGAGAAAGCCGATCCATTTCTCGAACAAGTCGGCCGACAGGTCCGGGAGGAAGACGAGATCTCCTACACGCCTGCCGTCGATGATGACCGGGGACGCCGCGTCCATCTCCGGGATGACAAGCAGCTCGATGAACCATTGCGGCACGCCATGCAGGCTGCGCAGGCCGCCTTTCGGGGAGGGCGCGGGACCCTCCTCGGCGGCGCGGAATTGGATATCGGAGGAGGTACCCAATGAATGGACAAAGGCATCGAGTGTCTGCCGTGGCTTGTCCGACGCGCGCAGGGTGTTGTTGAGCGCGGTGGCGATTGCCCGGGCCGAACGCTGGCGCGGCTCATTTTCCTCAGCGAGCTGGCCCCCCGCGAAGGTCTGAAGCAGCATGCCGCCCAGGATCAGTGCCGCGAGAAGGCTCGCGCCAAGCGGAAGAAACAATTGCGTCCGGAATGAGAGCCGTTGCCACATTAGGTCAATTCTAACGTGTTTTGGTGGGATTCTCTCTTTCCATTTGTTCCCGCCGGTCTATGAGTTGAAAAACAAGAGAGCGCGCGATGCAAGATACCGCCAGACCGGCGACCAGGGTCCTGATCGTCGACGACCATCCCGTGGTGCTGTCCGGTTGTCGCACCCTGTTCGCCTCCGACCACTCGATCCGTATCGACGAGGCGACCGACGCCAAATCCGGGCATCGCGCCTATGTCAGCAAGCGGCCCGACGTCACCGTGATCGACATCAGCCTGCCTGATGTCTCCGGCTTCGAGCTGATGCGACGCATCCGCAAGGACGATCCGGGCGCCAAGATCATCATGTTCAGCATGAACGACGATCCGGCCTTCGTGGTGCGGGCGGTCGAGCTTGGGGCGCAGGGTTATGTCTCCAAGGGCGACGATCCCAGGATCCTGCTGAAAGCGGTGCGCAAGGTGGTCGCAGGCGACAATTTCATCTCGCCGCAGCTCGCGGAAGCCGTGACGTTTTCCGGTGCGGCGATCAAGGCCAATCCCGCCTCGCAGATGACGCCGCGGGAGCTCGAAATTCTCCGCCTGCTCGGACGCGGCGACAAAATCGTCGAAGTGGCCGAGGCGCTCGGCATCTCCTACAAGACCGTCGCGAACACGACGTCGCTGCTCAAGCAGAAGCTCGGGGCCAAGAACCATTCCGATCTGATCCGGATCGCAGTGGAAATCGGTATGAATTGATCTCCCGCCAACGACCGAACCGGCTGCTCCAGGATGCAGCGGTTCGGTCGACGGATCGGCGTCGCCATCGGCCGGGCAATGCATGGGCGATGGCTGGCACCCTCCGCCGACCCAATCGGTCGCCACGGCATTCGTTCCTCAGGCAGGCCATAGGTTCGGGAAAAACCAGCAATGAGGAGCAAGTCGTTGCTCCTATCCGCGACAGAATGCCCTGAGCACGCCGGGAAAAATAGGAACGTCGTTCGTCGCCTGCCGTTTTGGCTCTTGACGATTTGATTGCAGCTGACGAAAGCTTGGGCGAACAGTTTTAGCGGGTCGGGGGACCCGACGAGGCAAACCGGTCTGCACACAACGACAGACCTTCCAAGAGAAGGGCTGCGGCAATGCCGCAGCCCTTTTTCATTCAGCAACGGGGGCGACCGGAAGCGGTTTCCCGATGCCGCAAAACACTTTATGGTGGCCCAAAGCCGCTGGCTGTTAACAAGTAGTTTCGTAAAATCAAAGGCTTAACGAGCGAGTTCAGGCTCGGTCGGCCTTTGGAGGGCAGTTTGAACTCGTTATATCTCGACCCGGGGCGAGGCCCCCGAACTCGGCTTCTGTGACGTGATGCTGACCGGGCTCGCCCGCGATGGCGGCCTGTATGTGCCGGCCATTTGGCCGCAGCTTTCGGCGCAGGCCATCGCGGGCTTCTTCGGCCGTCCCTATTGGGAAGTCGCGGTCGACGTGATTCGCCCCTTCGCCGGCGGCGAGATCACGGACGCTGAGCTTGGCCGCATGGCCAACGAGGCCTATGCCACCTTCCGACATCCTGCGGTGGTGCCGCTGCGCCAGATGTCGCCGCATCAGTTCGTGCTGGAGCTGTTCCACGGCCCGACGCTCGCCTTCAAGGACGTGGCGATGCAGCTGATCTCGCGGCTGATGGACCATGTGCTCGCCAAGCGCGGCCAGCGCACCACCATCGTGGTCGCGACCTCCGGCGATACCGGCGGCGCCGCGGTCGAAGCCTTTGCTGGTCTGGAGAATGTCGACCTCATCGTGCTGTTCCCGCATGGCCGCATCTCAGAGGTCCAGCAGCGGATGATGACGACGACGGGTGCGGCCAATGTGCACGCGCTCGCCGTCGAAGGCACCTTCGACGACTGCCAGGCGCTCGTGAAGGGGATGTTCAACAACCATCGCTTCCGCGATGCGACCTCGCTGTCCGGCGTCAACTCGATCAACTGGGCGCGTATCGTTGCCCAGGTGGTCTACTATTTCACCTCGGCCGTCGCCGTCGGTGCACCGGCGCGCGCGGTGGATTTCGTCGTGCCGACCGGCAATTTCGGCGACATCTTTGCCGGCTACGTCGCCAAGCGCATGGGGCTGCCGGTGCGCACGCTGCGCATCGCCGCCAACGTCAATGACATCCTGGCCCGCACGCTCAAGACCGGGATCTACGAGGTGCGCGAGGTGCACGCCACGGCGTCGCCGTCGATGGACATCCAGATCTCCTCGAATTTCGAGCGGCTGCTGTTCGAGGCCGGCCAGCGCGATGCGGCCGGTGTGCGTCGCCTGATGGATTCTCTGAAGCAGTCCGGACGCTTCGTGCTGCCCGATGCGACGCTGGCCGCGATCCGCGGGGAGTTCGACGCAGGCCGCGCCGACGAGACCGAAACTGCGGCTGCGATCCGCGCCGCCTGGCGCGAGGCGGGCGAGCTGGTCGATCCCCATACCGCGGTGGCGCTTGCGGTCGCCGACCGCGATACCACCGACACGACTGTCCCGAGCATCGTGCTCTCCACGGCCCATCCGGCCAAATTCCCCGACGCGGTCGAGGCGGCCTGCGGCCAGCGGCCGCAACTGCCCGCCTGGCTCGACGGATTGATGACCAAATCCGAGCACATGAAGGTGATGAAGAACGATCAGGCCGAGGTCGAGCGGTTCGTGCTGTCGGTCAGCCGCGCCGCAAAGCAGGGAGTTGCCGGATGAGCGTCGAGATTTCCAAGCTTGCCTCCGGCCTGACCATCGTCACCGACAAGATGCCCTATCTCGAGACTGCGGCGCTCGGCGTCTGGGCTGGCGTCGGCGGGCGCGACGAGAAGCCGAACGAGCACGGCATCTCGCATCTTCTGGAGCACATGGCGTTCAAGGGCACGACCACGCGCTCCTCGCGCGAGATCGTCGAGGAGATCGAGGCGGTCGGCGGCGACCTCAATGCCGGCACCTCGACCGAGACCACGTCCTATTACGCGCGGGTGCTGAAAGCCGACGTGCCGCTCGCGCTCGACGTGCTCGCCGACATCCTCGCCAATCCCGTTTTCGAGTCGGACGAGCTGGAGCGCGAGAAGAACGTCATCGTGCAGGAGATCGGGGCTGCGCAGGACACCCCCGACGACGTCGTGTTCGAGCATCTGAACGAGCTCTGCTATCCCGACCAGCCGATGGGCCGTTCGCTGCTCGGCACCGCCAAGACGCTGCGCGGCTTCAACCGCGACATGCTCCGCGGCTATCTGTCGACGCATTATCGCGGGCCCGACATGGTGGTGGCCGCCGCCGGCGCGGTCGATCACAAGCAGGTCGTCGTCGAGGTCGAGAAGCGTTTCGCGAGCTTTGAAGCGACGCCGGGACCGAAGCCGCAATCCGCCCAGTTCGGCCAGGGCGGCGCCAAAGTGGTCCACCGCGAGCTCGAGCAGGCGCATCTGACGCTGGCGCTCGAGGGGGTGCCGCAGACCGACCCGTCGCTGTTTTCGCTCCAGGTCTTCACCAACATTCTCGGCGGCGGGATGTCGTCGCGGCTGTTCCAGGAGGTTCGGGAGAAGCGCGGCCTCTGCTACTCCATCTACACCTTCCACGCGCCCTATACCGACACCGGCTTCTTCGGCCTCTACACCGGCACCGATCCCGCCGACGCGCCGGAGATGATGGAGGTCGTGGTCGACATCATGAATGATTCGGTTGAAACCCTGACCGAGGCCGAGATCGCGCGGGCCAAGGCGCAGATGAAGGCGGGCCTGTTGATGGCGCTGGAGAGCTGCTCGTCCCGTGCCGAGCAGCTTGCCCGGCATGTGCTGGCCTATGGCCGGCCGCAGACCGTGCAGGAGCTGGTGGCCCGAATCGACGCCGTCAGCGTCGAATCGACCCGGGATGCCGCGCGTGCGCTGCTTTCGCGCAGCCGCCCTGCGGTTGTCGCATTGGGCAGCGGCAGGGGGCTGGACACGGCGGTGTCTTTTGCGGAAGGATTGACCCGGGCGCGCGCCAAGGCGCGGCTGCATTAGGAGCCGCGCAGGGGCGCCGCCCCCGGAAGCATCACCATGGCCCTCTTTCGCCTGCCATCCAGTGGACCCGCCGCCCTCGTGCCGCGCGGTAACGGGTTGCTGCTGCGCGCTCCGCAGATGTCGGATTTCCTGCAATGGGCTCACTTGCGCGAAACCAGCCGCGACTACCTCACGCCCTGGGAGCCGATCTGGCCCTCGGACGATCTCACCCGGTCCGGCTTCCGCCGCCGTCTGCGCCGCTATTCCGAGGACATCGCCGCGGATCGTTCCTATCCCTTTCTGATCTTTCGCGAGCTCGACGGCGCCATGGTCGGCGGCATCACGCTGGCCAATGTACGGCGCGGCATCGTGCAGGCCGGCACCATCGGCTACTGGATTGGGCAGCCCTACGCCCATCGCGGCTACATGACCGCGGCACTGCGGGTGCTGCTGCCGACGCTGTTCGGCGAGCTCAACCTGCACCGGGTCGAGGCCGCCTGCATCCCCACCAATGCGGCGTCGATCCGGGTGCTGGAGAAGTGCGGCTTCTCCCGCGAGGGGCTGGCGCGCCGCTATCTCTGCATCAACGGGATCTGGCAGGATCACCTGCTGTTCGGCCTGCTGCATGAGGATTTTCGCGGCTGAGCCGCCACCTCCTGCGGCCAAAGTCTTGGTCGCCCCGCCTTGCTTGCTGCCGTAATTTACCTGCCTTGGGTTCGCCGATTTTGGCGATATAACGGCGCGGGCCGGCCTGCGATCGGCCGGAATGCTGTCATGGAGTATGGGTGTCGATGGTGAAGGAGCTTCGGTCATCGCGGAATGCGTTGCGGCGGGGGACGGTGGTCGCGTTGACGTTGTCGATTGCGCTCGCGTCCGTCTCGCCGGTGGCGGCCCAGTCCTTGAGCGACCGCTTCAAGAGCCTGTTCGGCGGCAAGTCCGACGAGCCGGCGCAGCCCAAGCCGGCGCCCGCGCCCGGCCAGCCAGCCGATGACGACGTCGATTGCCCGCAGGTCACCGTGCGCGCCGGCGCCTCCACCTATGCGGTTGGTGCCAGCGGCAAGCCGGCCGTCGGCAATGAGATCCGCTTCCAGGCCACGATTACCAAGATGGCGCGCGAATGCGCCCGGAGCGGCGGCGATATCACCGCCCGGATCGGAATCCAGGGCCGTGTTATCGCCGGCCCGGCCGGCGCGCCTGCGACGGTCGAGGTCCCCTTGCGTATCGCCGTGGTGCAGGGCGGCGTCGGCGAGAAGGTGATTGCGTCGAAGGCCTACCGGACCACGGTCGAGATGTCGGAGGGCGGCAGCGTGCCCTTCACCTTCGTCGCCGAAGATCTGGCCTACCCGATGCCCTCGGCAGCGGTCGCCGATTCCTACATCTTCTATGTCGGCTTCGACCCGCAGGCACTCTCGCCCGAGCCGAAGGGGCGGAAGAGGAAGTAATTGGCTACGACCTCAGCTGTCATTGCCCGCCACCGGATCTCGCCTTCTGCGAGCGCTCCGGCGGGCAATCCAGTAATCCGAGACAGCAAGGTTAGAACCGAGGGGCCGCGGCGTACTGGATCACCCGCCTGCGCGGGTGATGACACCGTAGTTGTTGTCGTGGCGTCGAAAACAAAAAAGCCGGCGCTCATCGCGCCGGCTTTTTGATTGGTGAAGGCGACCCCCCTCAGTTCAGCTTCTGCCGAACCTCGTTGATGCCCTTGGCGAGCAGGTCGTCGGCGACCTGGCCCTTGACCGACTGCGACAGGATCGTCGAGGCGGCCTGGACGGCGGCTTCGGCGGCTGCGGCGCGGACATCGGCCAGCGCCTGGGCCTCGGCGAGCGCGATCTTGCTCTCCGCAGTCTTGGTTCTGCGGGCGACGAAGTCTTCCATCTTCGCCTTGGCGTCGGCCGCGATGCGCTCGGCTTCGGACTTGGCATTGGCGATGATGTCGGCAGCCTCGCGCTCGGCCGCGGCACTGCGCGCCTTGTAGTCGGCGAGCACCTTGGCTGCCTCCTGCTTGAGACGTGCGGCGTCGTCGAGCTCGGCCTTGATGCGGTCGGCACGATGATCGAGCGCGGTCATCGCCGTCTTGAAGATCCCGAGATAGCCGAACACGACCATCAGGATCACGAAGGCGACGGCGACCCAAAATTCAGGTTCGAAGAACATCTCGACTAACCCTTCAAGGACGCATCGACCGCGGCATTGACCGACGCTGCGTCGGGAACGACGCCGGTGAGCTGCTGCACGATCTGGCCTGCCGCATCCGCCGCGATGCCGCGGACGTTGCTCATGGCGGCAGCGCGGGTCGAGGCGATGGTCTTCTCCGCCCCGGCGAGCTTGGCCGCCAATTGCTCTTCCAGAACCTTGCGCGCGGCGTCCGCCTGCGCATTCGCCTTGTCGCGGGATTCGTTGCCGATCGCCTGTGCCCGCGTGCGCGCCGAAGCGAGCTCGCTTTCATAGGCCTTCAGCGCCGCGTCGGACTGGTCCTTCAGCTTCTGCGCTTCGGCGAGGTCGCCCTCGATTTTGTTCTGCCGCGCCTCGATCGCACCGCCGATGCGCGGCAGAGCGAGCTTGGACACGATCACGTAAAGCAGGACGAAGAAGATCGCGAGCGACACCAGCTGTGAAGCAAAGCTGCTGCTCTCGAACGGCGGAAAACCGCCACCGTGGTGACCACCGTCAGCCTCGGTGTGAGCGCCCGCCGCCGGACCTTTTGCGTCGCCATGACTCTCAGCCATGGAGTTCTCCTGTTGCTGTCACGCGCGCCGTCCCATGGACTGGAACGGCGCGAAAAACGTCGTCCTCAGAGCGGAACGAACAGCAGCAGCAGCGCGATCAGCAGCGAGAAGATGCCGAGCGCTTCGGTCACGGCGAAGCCGAAGATCAGGTTGCCGAACTGGCCCTGAGCGGCCGACGGATTGCGAACGGCCGCGGCGAGGTAGTTGCCGAAGATCACGCCCACGCCGACGCCCGCACCGCCCATGCCGATGCACGCGATGCCCGCGCCGATAAGTTTTGCTGCTGCCGGATCCATTTTAAACTCCTTGGAAGAAAGATTGCGTTGTGGGTGGAAATTCCCCGGACCGCTCAGTGTCCCGGATGAATGGCGTCGTTGAGGTAGATGCAGGTCAGGATCGCGAACACGTAAGCCTGGAGGAACGCGACCAGGATCTCGAGCGAGGTCAGCGCGACCGTGAGCGCCAGCGGCAGCACGCCGCCGACCCAGCCGATGGCGCCGAGCGAGAAGCCGAGCATGGCGACGAATCCCGCGAATACCTTCAGCGCGATGTGGCCGGCCAGCATGTTGGCGAAGAGACGGACGCTGTGGGAGACCGGCCGCAGGAAGAACGACAGGACCTCGATGAACATGACCAGCGGCAGGATGTAGATGGGGACGCCGTGGGGAACGAAAATCTTGAAGAATTTCAGGCCGTTCTTGTAGACGCCGTAGATCAGGACGGTGAAGAACACCAGGAGCGCAAGCGCCGCGGTGACGATCAGGTGGCTCGACACCGTGAAGGTGTAGGGGATGATACCCACCAGATTCGAGACGCAGATGAACATGAACAGCGAGAAGATCAGCGGGAAGAACTTCATGCCTTCCGCGCCGGCCGTCGAACGGATGGTCGAGGCGACGAATTCGTAGGAGATTTCTGCGACGGACTGCAGACGCCCGGGAATCAGCTGCGTGCCGCTGGCGAGCATCAGGATCGAGATGATCGCCACGGCCACCAGCATGTAGAGCGACGAATTGGTGAAGGCGATCGTATGATTGCCGATATGGCCCAGAGTGAAGAGAGGCTCGATGTTGAACTGGTGGATCGGGTCGATTTTCATCAGCGCGGCATCTCTTGGTCTGCCGGGCGATGCCGGCGGGTCTCGGTCTGCCGGCCAGGCCGGCCCGTACCGGCGAGCCGGCACGATCATTCCTCTCCTGGGGATCGCTTAAGAACCACCGCGCCTGTTTTGACCCGCGCCCGCCGTTCTCACCACATTCACCACGCCGGCGACGAAGCCCAGCAGCAGGAACACGATAAATCCGAAAGGCGACGTCGACAGCAAGCGGTCGAACCCCCAGCCAATCCCCGCTCCGACAACGACGCCGGCGACCAACTCCGAGGATAACCGGAAACCAAGCGCCATCGCCGAGGCTCTGGCCGCTCCGTCTTCACCGTTACCTGCGGGTTGCTCGGTCTTGCTCCGCCGGTCCCGAAGTTCGGACAACCGCTGATCAAGACTTCCGAGCCGTTCGGAAAGCGCAGCTTCCTCGGACGATCTATCGCGATCTCCATTCTCACCGTGTCCCGTGCCCTGTGTCATGCAACGAAGACCCGAAACGCCGCGGCTGAATGGAAATTACGCCCGCCACCCTCAAAAGCCGCGCGGACCATACTGATGGCCTATAATCAAGTCAAGCCAAGTCACGATTGCGTCGCTTTCTGTTATGTATCTGATTTGATTAATGATATTGGCGCACACAGCAGCGCTGCACACAGCGTGACGCCGCACCGCAGCAGCTCTCCGCATGATCGGCGGATGCAGCCGCCATTTCGCCGCGCTGCCGGGATCAAAGGGACCGTCGCTGTTGTTGATATCGGTGATGCGTTTTGGGCGGCGGATGGCCTCGGCGGAGTATAGAATTGCGAAAGTGCCACCTGCACGTCGTGGCGGAGCGCAAGATGGGACCTGTGACGTCATCCACAACATCATGGTTTGGGGTAGCGACGTTCGCCGTGGTGATGGTCGTCAGCGGCGGCTTCGTCGCCGCGCAATCCGCTCCCGACAGTGAAAACGGCCGCTACAGCATGACGCCGATCCCCGAGGGCGTGTTGCGGCTCGACACCCGCACCGGCACCATGTCGACCTGCACCAAGAACGGCGCCGGCTGGGCTTGCTACGCGGTGCCTGACGAGCGGTCCGCACTCGATGCCGAGATCGGCCGGCTTCAGGCCGAAGTCGAGAAGCTGAAGGGCCAGCTCGCGGCCGGGCCGACGGTATCGGGCAAGATCGACGAGCCGCTGCCGAAATCCGATCCGCTCAAGAAGGTGGAGCCGAAAGGCGCCGAGGGCGAGCGTAAGATCGAGATCCCCCTGCCGAGCGACCAGGATGTCGACCGCGTGATGTCGTTCCTGGAAAGAGCCTGGCGCCGGCTTATCGACATGGCCAACCGCGTGCAGAAGGACGTGTCGGGGAAGATTTGAGGACCCCTTCGCGCGGCCAAAGCATTGAGCTCTTGTAGGGTGGGCAAAGGCGCCTTGCGCCGTGCCCACCATGTTTCCACGACAAGACGTGGGCACGGCGCTTTGCGCCTTTTGCCCACCCTACGGCGCTTCCGGAGGGATTTTTGATGACATCAGGCAAATCGGTAACGCGTTCGGCGCCCTCGTCGGTGCAGGCCGCCACCGTCACATCGTCGCTGCTCACCGTGCAGACGCCGGGTCACGGCTTCACCGATCTGACCAGCGAGGCAGCCAAGTTCATCGCTGAAGCGCACGCGCGCGAGGGCGCGTTGACGCTGTTCATTCGCCACACCTCGGCCTCGCTGACGATTCAGGAGAATGCCGACCCTTCCGTGCTCGCCGATCTCAGCACGGCGCTGTCCCGGCTCGCGCCCGAGAACGCCGGATGGATGCATGACACCGAGGGGCCTGACGACATGCCCGCGCATATCAAGACGATGCTGACGGGTGCCTCGCTTCAGGTCCCGGTCCTGAACGGCAAGCTCGCGCTCGGCACCTGGCAGGCAATCTATCTGATCGAACATCGCAGCCGACCGCATCGGCGCGAGGTCGTGCTGCAGTTCGTCGGCGCGACGTCATAAGCAAAACGGCCGCGGAATCCGCGGCCGTTCGTGTCAGATCGCCGGAGCCTTGGTTCCGGCTGATCTCAACTAGATCTGCTTGATGTCGACATCCTTGGTTTCCGGCAGGAACAGGAAACCGATCACCAGGCTCATCGCGGCAATGGCGACTGGGTACCACAGGCCGGAATAGATGTTCCCGGTAGCAGCCACAATCGCAAACACCGTCGCCGGCAGGAAGCCGCCGAACCAGCCGTTGCCGATGTGGTAGGGCAGCGACATGCCGCTGTAGCGGATTCGGCTCGGGAACAGCTCAACCAGCCAGGCGGCGATCGGCGCGTAGACCAGCGTCACGTAAATCACGAGAATCCAGAGCAGGACCGTCGTCATGACATAGTTCATGTCGTTCGGATCGGCGGAAGCCGGATAGCCATGAGCCTTGATCGCTGCGGGCAAAGCCTTGGCGAAATCGGGCGAGGTGGCCGTGAGCGTCTGCTCGCCGATCTTGACCGTCGCCGCCGTGCCCTTCGGCGCATCTTGGTTCTGGTAGTTCACCGACAAGTTCACCAGTGCGGCCTTGGCGATGTCGCAGCCGGTGGTGAACTTCTCAGTGCCGGTTGCCTTGAACTGGAACGAGCACTCGCTGGGGTCGGCGATCACCGTCACTGGCGAGGCTGCCAGCGCGGCTTCGAGCTTCGGATTGGCGAAGTGGGTGATGCCCTTGAAGATCGGGAAGTAGGTCACCATCGCAAGCAGGAAGCCGGCGAGGATGATCGGCTTGCGGCCGATCTTGTCGGACAAAATTCCGAAGATGATGAAGAAGGGCGTGCCCAGGGCGAGCGCAACCACGATCATGATCTGCGCCGGCACGGCCGGTACCTTCAGGGTCTGGGTGAGGAAGAACAGGGCATAGAACTGTCCGCCGTACCACACCACCGCTTCACCGGCCGTGGCGCCAAACAGCGCCAAGATAGCGATCTTGGCATTGCTCCATTCGCCGAAGGCTTCGGTGAGCGGGCGCTTCGAGGTCTTGCCCTCTTCCTTCATGCGCTGGAACACCGGCGACTCGTTCAGGCTCAAGCGGATCCAGATCGAAACCGCCAGCAGGACGCCGGAGAGCAGGAACGGAATGCGCCAACCCCAATCGCCGAATGCTTCTTCGCCCATCGCGGTGCGGATGCCGAGGATCAGCAGCAGCGCCAGAAACAGACCGAGCGTCGCGGTGGTCTGAATCCACGACGTGTAATAGCCGCGCCGGTTCTGCGGGGCATGTTCGGCAACGTAAGTCGCCGCACCGCCATATTCACCGCCGAGCGCCAGGCCCTGGATCAGGCGCAGACCAATCAGCACGATCGGCGCGGCGAGGCCCCAGCTCGCATAGCCCGGCAGCAGACCGATGAAGAAGGTGCCGACGCCCATCAGCGTCATGGTGACGAGGAACGTGTATTTGCGGCCGATCATGTCGCCGAGCCGGCCGAAGATCAGTGCGCCGAAGGGGCGGACTGCAAAGCCGGCTGCGAAGGCGAGCAGTGCGAAGATGAAGCCGACATTCGGTGGCACGTTTGAGAAGAAGTATTTTGCCAGGAAGGCGCCGAGCGTGCCGTAGATGTAGAAATCGTACCACTCGAAGACGGTGCCAAGTGAAGAGGCGAAAATGACCTTTCGCTCTTCGCCAGTCATGCCTCGGGTGCGGACGGTCCCGTCCGCGGTCGCAGCCATGGTCATCAGTTTTCGCTCCCCAAACGGTTGTTTCGCAACCCGGCTGCTGTCGGAAAGCCGGGCGACCTGATCGTTAAGGTAACATCGCCGTGAAACCCTCCCCAATACGACTTTTGGCCTTGCGCACTGACGCGCAGCTGACGGTGCTGGTATCGGGTGCGGCGCGGCCGGACGAGGTTGTGGATTAACCCCTTTGCAGCAAAGGGATAATGTGCACTTGCATGCCACGGCCGGGCAGGGAAGAATTGACCCGCCGCCGCATCGACTCGCCGGCCGGTCGCGAACGACAGCAAGAGAACGATGAACGCTCCCACGACCCATCTCGTCATTGCCGATGATCATCCCCTGTTCCGCGATGCGCTGCGACAGGCGGTGGCGGGCGTCCTGACTTCGGCCAGGATCGACGAGGCCGGATCGTTCGAGGATCTGACCAAGCTGCTGGAACAGACCTCCGACGTGGATCTGGTCCTGCTCGACCTCTCGATGCCCGGGATCTCCGGCTTTTCCGGCCTGATCTATCTGCGGGCGCAATATCCGGCGATTCCGGTCGTGATCGTCTCGGCCTCTGACGACAGCGCCACGATCCGCCGCTCGCTCGATTTCGGCGCCTCCGGCTTCATCCCGAAGCGGTTCGGCGTCGAGACGCTGCGCGACGCCATTCTCAAGGTGATGGAAGGCGACGTCTGGGTTCCCGCCGACACCGATCTGTCGGCCGCGTCCGACCCCGACATGACCCGCCTGCGCGACCGCCTGGTGACGCTGACGCCGCAACAGGTCCGGGTCCTGATGATGCTGTCGGAGGGTCTCCTCAACAAGCAGATCGCCTACGAGCTCGGCGTCTCCGAGGCCACCATCAAGGCGCACGTCTCGGCCATCCTGCAAAAGCTCGGCGTCGAGAGCCGCACCCAGGCCGTCATTGCCGCCGCGAAGATCGCCGGCGGCCAATGGAAGCAGGGCACTCCGACGGGGTGAGAGCCGCTACAGCGTCGTCAGAAGCGCGCTGGCCGCGCTAATATCCGCCGTTTCGGAGCCCTCGGCAAAGCCCTCGAGGGTCGATTGGAGCAATCGTTTCGCTTCCTCGCGCTGCCCGCGTTCGGCAAATAGCCCGGCAAGATCGATCGCTCCCCGCAGCTCCCAGGCTTTTCCGCCTTGGCGACGGCTCAATTCCAGGGACTGCACAAAATGAGCTTCGGCTTGCTCAGCCCTGGGCTGCGGCAGCGACAAGAGCACGCTGCCCTTCATCCGCAGCAGCTCCGGCATGTAGAGGTGATCGCCGCTTTGCTCGACAAGGCGGATCGCATCGTCGACCAGGCGTGCACTCTGCTCGATCTGTCCGAGTGCCAACAAGCCCTGAACCATCGCGATGTTGAAGGTCGTGGTGAGCAGCTCGTAGCCGGCATCGTGGAGCTCGCGCAGACAAGCCCTGATCGTCTCGACGCCGGCGGCGGCGTTTCCCCGCCGGATTGCCAGCTCGCCTTTGATACCTCGGCCGACCGCGAGGTACGGGCCCATCGAGCGCGATTCAGCGTGTGCGATGAAGCGGTCGATGTTCGCTTCCGCGCCGTCGAGATCTCCGTTCCAGAGGTCGATCGAGACCGCCCAGATCAGCGCGATGCAGAGCGTGATCGGATGATCCATCTGCGCGGCTTCGGTGACCGTCTGCCGCGCCAGCCGCTGCGCCTGCGCGGGCCGGCCCTGCAGCCAAAGCTCTCGTGCGAGCGAAATGCCGGCCCGGTTGCGATGATCGAAGCCGTAGACCGTGCTGATCCGTTCCGTGCCCGGCCCCTGCCAGGCGGCCTCCAGCATCGTCAGCGCATCGCGATGCTCGCCGGCCAGATGCAGCGAGACGCCCAGAAGCGAATGGGCGAGTGCGATCGAAGCCGCATCGCCAAGTGCCTCGGCGACGGCAAGGCTCTGCCGGGCGTAACCGAGCGCGGCGTCGAACTCTCCCATCCGCTCGTGGAAGATATGCATGCGGCCGAGCAGCTGGAGCCGGTTGATCTCGTCGCCGCGCGCCTCCGCGATCGCAAGGCCCCGGCTTAAGGCGGCGCGCGCCGCTTCGCTGCCGCCCCGCGTGAACATCAAGGTGAGGCCGAGGGCAGCCTGGATGTGCATTTCCTCAGTGCTGCCGCGCGAGGAGGGATCGATCGCAAGCAGCGCCCGTTCCGACCAACGCCGGCATTCGATCAGGAGCGACATTGCGAGGAAGATCGGTGCCGCCGCAGCGACGAGCGCAATGCCGATACTGGCGTTGCCGTCCGTGCCGAAGCACCAGTCCAAGGCGGCGCGCACGTTGTGAAGTGCGGAGAAATGGATCGCCCGTTCGTCGGCGCTCGGCACCATGGCCCATGTCGAGCCCGCCTGCTCCAGCCATTGCCGGTAGTAGGTGGCATGACGTGCGGCGAGTTCCGCGTTGTTCGGTTCGATCTCGAGCAAATAGGCGCGCGTGGTGTCGAGCAGGCGGTAGCGCATCATTGCGCCGATCGGTCGCGGCGCGACCATGGACTTGGCGACGAGGCTGTCGATGGCGTCGAACAGGTGGGAGCGATCGACGCGTTCGTCCGGGACGACCTCGAGCGCGGCGTCGATGGTGAAGTGCCCGGCGAACACCGCAAGCCGGCGCAGCACCAGGCGCTCGGTGTCGGACAGGAGCCCGTAGCTCCAGTCCAGGGTCGCCCGCAACGTCTTCTGTCGCGGCGGCGCGGTGCGCTGGCCCTGCCAGAGCAGATTGAGGCGCTCGTCGAGCAGCGTTGCCGTCTGCTCCAGGCCATAGGCTTCGACCCGTCCGGCGGCGAGCTCGATCGCCAGGGCCATGCCGTCGAGCTTGCGGCAGATCCTTGCGATGATCGCGGCATTGGCATCGTCGAGCGCGATCTGCGCGCCGCTGGCGGTGGCGCGTTCGAGGAAGAGTTGAAGTGCGGAATAGGTCCGCGCTGCAGCGACCGTTAGCCCGGAGCCGTCCGGCGGAACGGCGAGCGGCGCCAATCGATAGACCTGCTCGCCCTCGACGCGCAGGGCTTCGCGGCTCGTGGCCAGGATGTGGACATGCGGCGCGGCGTGGAAGATCTCCGCAGCCAGCGGCGCCACAGCGGCGATGACGTGCTCGCAATTATCGAGGATCAGCAGCATCCTCTTGTCGTGGAGATGCGCGAGCAGCGCGGGCAAGGGATCGTCGGTCTGCGCCGGCAAGCCCAGCATCAGCAGGATCGAGGTGATCACGAGATCGGGATCGCTGAGCGCGGCAAGATCGACGAAGTGGGCGGCATCGGCGAAGGTCTCGAGCAGGTCGTGCGCGATCGCGATCGCCACGGCAGTCTTGCCGACGCCGCCGGGGCCGGCGATCGTGACGAAGCGCGAGGCGATGAGTTTGTCCGAGACGGCGGCGATCGCATCGTCGCGTCCGACCATCCGTTGCAGCCGGTTCGGCAGCTTCACCGGCGACAGGCCACCCTGCGGCGCCGGGCGCCGCTCTGCCGGGATAGCGGCCTGCGAGATCGGCGCCACGAAGCAATAACCGCGGCCGGACAGCGTGGTGATGTAGCGTGCGCCGTCCTTGCCGTCGCCGAGCGCCTTACGAAGAGCTGCGATGTGAAAACGCAAACTGGCTTCTTCAACGGTCAGGCCGGGCCACACCAGCGCCATCAAATCCCACTTGCTGACGACCTCGTTCGGCCGCGACATCAGCGCGATCAGCATGTCGAACGCTTTCGCGCCGAGCGGCAGCGCGACGCCGTCGCGCGTCACCAGCCGTTCATGCGGCGTCACGCTGAATGGCCCGAACGATAGGGCTCCCACCGCAGACCCGGCCGGTTCAGTCATGGCGAAATCCTGATCCTTTCCGGGGGACCCGATAGCAGATGGTTGCGATCGGGCAAGGCGTCTCCCTGCATCGGCATCAGACCATGGATGCAGGCCTTTGTGAGGCGCGCGAACTGAGGCCTCACAACTTCTCACAACTCCAAACGGGTGTCATGCGGCAGCCGCTGCTAGTCAGTTGCGCGACGGCAAGGAGAGCTTCATGACGCAAGCGGCAAAATTGCTTTACACGGCCAAGACACACACCAGCGGCGGTCGACACGACGGCATGTCGCGCAGTTCCGACGGTCGCCTCGACGTCAAGCTGTCGCCGCCGGGCAGTGCAGGCATCGGCACCAATCCCGAGCAATTGTTCGCGGCCGGCTGGTCGGCCTGTTTCGAAGGCGCGATGGAGATCGCCGCGCGCAAGCGCAAGATGGATCTTCCCAGGAAATGCGCGATCGATGCGGAGATCGATCTCGTGCTCGACGAGGGCGCGTACTCGCTGAGGGCGCGCCTCAATGTCAGTCTGCCGGGTCTCGATCGCGAGATTGCGCGCGGCATCATCGATGAAGCGCATCAAACCTGCCCCTATTCCAAGGCCGTCCGCGGCAACGTCGACGTCACGGTCGCGCTGATCTGACGCACCATCATCTACCCCAAAGGGAGCACCACCATGAAGCAGATCATCGACCAGCATCGCCGCAAGTTCTTTGGCGTCGCCGCGGGAACCGTCGCCGTCGGACTCGGCGTGATCGATCTCGCTCGCGCCGAGACGGAGGCGCCGCGATCCTCCGCATCGAATGCGTCCTTCGGCAAGATCAAGCAGATCGATGCCGGCGTTCTCAACGTCGGCTATGCGGAGGCGGGTCCCTCCAACGGTCCCGTGGCGATCCTGCTGCACGGCTGGCCCTACGACATTCACGCCTTCGTCGATGTCGCGCCGATCCTGGCAAAGGCTGGCTATCGCGTGATCATCCCGTATCTGCGCGGCTATGGCACGACGCATTTCCTCTCCAGCGAGACGCCGCGCAACGGCGAGCCGGCGGCGATGGCCGCGGACATCATCGCGCTGATGGACAAGCTCGATATCAAGAAGGCCGTTGTCGCCGGCTTCGACTGGGGCGCGCGCACCGCGGACATCATCGCCGCGCTGTGGCCGGACCGCTGCCGCGCGCTGGTGTCGGTCAGCGGCTATCTGATCTCCAGCCAGGCCGCGGGCAACGCACCGTTGCCGCCGCAGGCCGAGCTGCAATGGTGGTATCAGTTCTATTTCGCGACGGAGCGCGGCCGCGCCGGATACGAAAAATACACACATGATTTCGCCAAGCTGATCTGGAAGCTCGCCTCACCGCAGTGGAAGTTCGACGATGCCACCTTCGATCGAAGTGCGGCGGCGCTCGACAACAAGGATCATGTCGCGATCACGATCCACAACTACCGCTGGCGGCTCGGGCTCGCCCAAGGCGAGGCGAAATACGAGCATCTCGAAAAGAAGCTCGCTGCAGCTCCCATCATCGACGTGCCGACGATCACGATGGAAGGCGACGCCAACGGCGCGCCGCATCCCGACCCGAGCGCCTATGCCAAGAAGTTCTCAGGCCGATACGAGTTTCGCCTGATCACCGGCGGCATCGGCCACAATTTGCCGCAGGAAGCACCGCAAGCCTTTGCCAAGGCCGTCATCGAGGCGGACGGCGTCTGAGCATCTGTCAGCATCTCGGTCCAGCCAGGCTGGACCGAGGATCCCCGTCGAACCCAGCTTGATGAAACCTCATGACGCCAACCGAACCTGAAAAGAAGAAGTCTCCCTACGCCACGATGATCGTGCTGGCGATGGTTCTCCTCGTCATTCTCCTGACCTGCGTGCCGTATCTCGTCACGATCGCTTCCGCCGAGGGGCCCGCGACGGCCGACTCCTCGCCGATCTTCGGCGTCACGATTCCACCGGGCTACAAGCAGTGGGAGCTGATCGCGCCGGCCGAAGAGGCGGCGCCGCTCGACGAACTTCGCGCCGTGGTCGGCAACCAGACCGCAATCGACGCCTATCAGGCGGGAACGCTTCCGTTCCCGGACGGCACCATTCTGGTCAAGCGCGCCTGGAAGCGGAAACAGTCCCCCGAGTTTGCGTCCGCGACGATTCCCGGCGCTGCCACGACGGTCCAGGTGATGGTCAAGGACTCCAAAAAATACGCCGCCACCGGCGGCTGGGGGTTTGGCCGTTTCATCGACGGCAAGCCGGTCGACGAGGCCCAGCATCGCACCTGCTTCGCGTGCCATGAAGCGCGCGCCAAAGGACGCGATTACGTCTTCACGCGGCTGGCACCCTAACCGGAAGACCTGCTGGCCCTCGCCAGCAAGGCTGCTTCACTCCGCCGCCACCATCTGCTGCGTGCGCCACTGGCCGAGCAGGGCGCGGAGCGAGGCTGGCTTCACCGGCTTGTTGAGCACGGCGATCCTCTCGTCGCGCGCAGCTATTTGCACGGCGGGACTGCGATCGGCGGTGATCAGGATGGCGGGAATGCCGTCGCCGAAGCGGCGGCGGATGTCGCGGATGGCGGCGATGCCGTTGCCGCGGTCAAGATGATAGTCGACGAGCAGGCCGGTGACGCGCCGTCCGGCGGCTTCGATCGCGGTGATCGCGCCCTCGGGGTCGGCGACCGCGATCACCTCGGCGTCCCAGGCCTTCAATAGCGTGCGCATGCCGTCGAGTATCGCTGCATCGTTCTCGATGCACACGATCAGCGCGCCCGAGATCGGCGTGTGTGCCAGCGGCGTCGCGCTGGTCACGGCCGCGGTGTGGGTGATCGCCTTCGCCGTCGGCACCGTCACCGAAAATACCGAGCCGCCGCTTGCATTGCCGTCGATGGCAATGCCGTGCTTGAGCACGCGCGCCAGCCGCTCGACGATCGAGAGCCCCAGCCCGAGGCCACGCGCGATTCGAGCGCCCTGCTCCAGGCGGTGGAATTCCTTGAAGATCTCGGCGCGCTTGACCGACGGGATGCCGACGCCGGTGTCGTAGACGCAGATCTTGAGCGAGGCGCCGCGGCGGCGGCAGCCGACCAGCACGCGGCCCCGCGGGGTATACTTGATCGCGTTGGAGATCAGGTTCTGGAGCAGGCGCCGCAGCAGGAGCCGGTCCGACTCGACAGGCAGCGAGCAGGGCACGAAGGCGAGCTCAAGGCCCTTGGCGCGCGCGATCGGCGCGAACTCGATCTCCAGCGAGCGCATCAAATCGGCCATCTTGAAGCTCGAGATCGAGGTCGTCATCGCACCGGCATCGAGCCTGGAGATGTCGAGCAGCGCACCGAGGATTTCCTCGATGGCCTGCAGTGACTCGTCGATGTTCTCGACCAGCCGGGTCTCCTCGCCATTGTGCTGGCGCTCGACAAGGCTGGTGATGTAGAGCCGCGCCGCGTTCAACGGCTGGAGAATGTCGTGGCTGGCGGCGGCGAGGAAGCGCGTCTTGGAGATGCTGGCATCCTCCGCCGCGCTCTTGGCCAGCGCCAGCTCCGAGTTCAGCCGCGTCAATTCCTCGGTGCGGTCGCGGACGCGCTTTTCCAGCGTCGCATTGGCACGCTCCAGCGCTTCCGCCGCCTCGAAGGTGGGCGTGACGTCGGTGAAGGTGATGACGAAGCCGCCGCCGGGCATGCGGTTGGTGAGCACCTCGATCACCATGTGGCGTTCCGGCAGGCGTTCGAGATACGGCTCGCTGTCGGTGGTATAGGCGACCAGCCGCTGTTCGATCATCGCCTCGCGGTCGCCCGGCTCGGGCGGATCGCTCACGCCCATGAATTCCAGGATTTCACGCAAGGGCGTACCGAACTGGATGAAATGCGGGGGGACGTTGAGCAGATCGCCGAACTGCCGGTTGGAGCAGATCAGTTGCAGATCGGCATCGAACACCGCGATGCCCTGGCGCACATGGTTGAGCGCGGTCTGGAGGATCTCGCGGTTGAAATGCAGCGCCGCATGAGAATCGTCGAGCAGCTTTAGCGCCGCCTTGGCCGACACGGTTCGTTTGCGCAGGAGCAGCGACATCACGAGCCGCGAGGACGCGGCTCCGATCGAGGACGCGATCAGGTGCTCGGCGTGCTGCAACAGTTCGAAATCGGCGGGCGCCCCGGACTCCAGCCGGACATTGCGCCGCGCCGAGAAGGCCTCGAACGAATGGCGGGCGCGGTCGGGCCCGAGATATTGCGCCACCGTGGTCTGGATATCCTGCACGGTGACGGTGGTGCGCCAGCGGCGGAAGCTCGGGGAGATTGGCGCGAGCGTGTTGGGGACAAACAGGTCGGCTTGCACCAGCTCGATCGAAGACGGCCGGCGCGCCAGCGACAGCAGCACATAGGTGAGGATGTTGAGCGACAGCGACCAGATGACGCCGTGCATCAGCGGCGGCAGATCGGCGCCGAACAGCGCCTGTGGCCGCAGCGCCTCGATTCCGAACGGTCCGTGCTGGAGCAGCAGGATGCCCGTCGTCGAGGTATCCATGAAGCTCGGAATGAACAGCGTGTAGAGCCACACCACGAAGCCGACCAGCATCCCGCCGATCGCGCCGCGCGCCGTCGCCCGCCGCCACAGCAGCCCGCCGAAGAAGCTTGGTGCAAGCTGGGCGATGGCGGCAAACGACAACAGGCCGATCGCTGCGAGCTGGGTGTTGCCGAGCGCGCGATAGTAGAAATAGGCCATCACCATGATGGCGAAGATCGCAAGTCGCCGCGAGCGCAGCAGGAAATCGCTGAAATCGGCGCCGCCGGTTCGTCCCTCCGGCCGTCGTTGCAGCACCAAGGGCACCACGAGGTCGTTCGAGACCATGATGGAGAGCGCGACGCATTCGACGATCACCATGGCGGTCGCCGCCGACAGTCCGCCGACGAACACGGCGACGCTGAGCAGATTCGCGCCGCCCTCAATCGGTAGGGCCAGCACATACATATCGGGGTCGGCCGTGCCGAACGGGAAGCTGACGAGGCCGGCCAGCGCGATCGGGATCACGAACAGATTGATGGCGACGAGATAGAGCGGGAACAGCCAGCGCGCGCGGCCGACCTCGGCGTCGGACGAATTTTCCACGACGCTGACGTGGAACTGGCGCGGCAGCATCATGATCGCGCACAGCGACAGCAGCGTCATGGTCAGGAAGTTGCCGATCGACGGCGAGTAGTTGATGGCGCGCACCGCCTCCGGCGTCTTCATGGCGCGCTCGATCAGTTCCTGCGGCGAGAACATCCAGAAGGTGACGAAGATGCCGGCGGCCAGGAAAGCGACCAGCTTGACGATGGACTCGGTCGCAACCGCCAGCATCAGGCCGTGCTGGTGCTCGGTGGCGTCGGTATGGCGGGTGCCGAACAACACCGCGAAGGCCGCCATCGCCAGTGTCACCATCAGCGCCATGTCGCCGAGGATCGGGATGTGGGAGAAGGCTTGGTCTTCGCTCAGGATCGTGCCGAGCGAGGAGGCGACCGCCTTGAGCTGGAGCGCGATATAGGGCACCGAGCCGATGATGGCGATCAGCGCCACGGTGGCTGCCACCGCCTGGCTCTTGCCGTAGCGCGCGCCGATGAAATCGGCGATCGAGGTGATGTTGTGGGCTTTGGCGAGCTGGATCACGCGCCGAAGCACGCCGGCGCCGAGCCCGATCATCAGGATCGGACCGAGATAGATCGCCAGGAAGTCGGTCGAGGTGCGGGTGGCGAAGCCGACCGAGCCGAAGAAGGTCCAGGAGGTGCAGTAGATCGCCAGCGACAGCGGGTAGATCAGCCCGGAGGCGCGGCCAGGCCCGGCCGGCGAACGGCGGTCGCCGTGGCTCGCCACCAGGAACAGAAAGCCGATGTAGCCGAAGGCGGCGGCGATCACGCCCCAGTCGTGCAGCATGGCGAGCGCGCTTCTCCCTGGGCGCTGGCAGCGCCCGCTCTCATTTTCCCAGCAAATCTAGCGCGTTGAGAGGTCGCAAGCGACAGCGAAATGCCCGGTGGGGCCGGGAACTGGGGTTGTCGTTAAGCCTTAGCGCCAGCGGCCGGCCCTCACCCTCCCCTGGAGGGGGAGGGTCGATCGCGCGCAGCGCGAGCGGGGTGGGGTGATCTTTCCACACGGGCAGCGTTCGAGGTGGAGAGACCGTCACCCCACCCCGTCTCACATTTCGCTGCGCTCAATGTGCGCCGACCCTCCCCCTTCAGGGGAGGGTGAAAGGAGCGCCTACTCCGCCGCCAGCGACTTCTGGCGCAGCGGCAGGCCGAGACGATCCCACACTTGCAGCAGAGCCTCGGCCAGCTGATCGATCAGGCCGTCGTCGTGATAGGGCGAGGGCGTGATGCGCAGCCGTTCGGAGCCCTTGGCGACGGTCGGATAGTTGATCGGCTGGATGTAGATACCGTGCTCTTCGAGCAGGAGGTCGGACGCCTGCTTGCACTTCTCGGGATCGCCGACGAACAGCGGCACGATATGGGTGTCGCTCGACATCACCGGCAGGCCGGCGGCATTGAGGATCGCCTTGACGCGGGCGGCGCGGTCCTGGTGGCGCTCACGCTCCCAGTTCGAGGTCTTCAGATGCTTGATCGCGGCGGTCGCGGCCGAGCAGATCGCCGGCGGCAGCGCGGTGGTGAAAATGAAGCCCGGCGCATAGGAGCGCACGGCATCGATGACTTGGCCGTTGGCGGCGATGTAGCCGCCGAGGCAGCCGAAGGCTTTCGCCAGGGTGCCTTCCAGAACGTCGATGCGATGCATGACGCCGTCACGCTCGGCGATGCCGCCGCCGCGCGGGCCGTACATGCCGACCGCATGGACCTCGTCGACATAGGTCATCGCGCCATATTTCTCGGCGAGGTCGCAGATCTTGGCGAGCGGGGCGACGTCGCCGTCCATGGAATAGAGGCTCTCGCAGACAATCAGCTTCGGCCGATTCGGGTCGGCCGCCTTCAACAGCTCCTCGAGATGCGCCAGATCGTTGTGGCGGAACACGACCCGCTCGCAGCCGGAATGGCGGATGCCCTCGATCATCGAATTGTGGTTGAGCTCATCCGACAGAATGAGGCAGTTCGGAATGAGTTTTGCGATGGTGGCGATGCCGGTCTGGTTCGAGACATAGCCCGAGGTGAACAGCAGCGCGGCTTCCTTGCCGTGGAGATCGGCGAGTTCGGCCTCGAGCTGCACCAGCGGATGATGCGTGCCGGCGATGTTGCGGGTGCCGCCGGCGCCGGTGCCGACGCGGGTTGCGGTCTCGACCATGGCGCCGACCACCTTCGGGTGCTGGCCCATGCCGAGATAATCGTTGGAGCACCAGATCACGACGTCGCGCTTGCCCTTGGGCGAATGCCAGACCGCGTGCGGGAACCGGCCGGCCGTTCGTTCGAGATCGGCGAACACGCGGTAACGCCGCTCGGTATGGAGACGGTCGAGGGCGGAACTGAAGAACTCGTTGTAATCCATCGGCAAAACCTGCAGCGGAACCTGGCCCAAGGCGGCCGTCCAATTTTTAGAGCTTTTCCAGCTCCGATGTCCATGCGCCTGCGCACATTTGCGGCGAGGCGGGCGTGCCAATTGATAACGCCGGTCCGGCGGCGATCGTTGATTTGGATCAACCGCCTAGCACAGGCCTGCCGGCCGGGACTGGCGCCGGGGGAGGGCGGGGGCTGCCATGGACATTTTGTCCATGACGCGCGCTCCGTCCATGATTGGGGAGCCGGTCGCGCCGACGCCATAGCCTCGTCCCGGGGCAGGGCGCGTGTCGGTCGTGCCGACAGCTCATGCGAAAGGACGCCCCGATGAAACGTGTGATGATCCTCAACGGTCCCAACCTGAACCTGCTCGGCGTGCGCGAGCCGCACATCTACGGCACGACGACGCTGGCGCAGATCAACGCGAGCTGCGAGGCGGCCGCCGCAGAGCTAGGGCTCAAGTTGGCCTTCCACCAGTCCAACCATGAGGGCGTGCTCGTCGATTGGATTCAATCGGCGCGGCAGGATGCCGAGGCCATCATCATCAATCCCGCCGGCTTTTCCTTCACCTCGGTGGCGATCATGGACGCGATCAAGATATTCGAAGGCCCGGTGCTGGAAGTCCACATCTCCAACATCCACGCCCGCGACGAATACCACCGCCACTCCAAGATCTCGTTCGTGGCGACCGGGGTGATCTGTGGCCTCGGACCATTCGGCTACATCGCGGCGCTGCACGCGATCGCGAATATGAAGTGAGGTGAGCGGCTAATTGCGTGCGCTGATCGCCTGATGGGCGCGCGCTGCGGATTTGCGTACATGCCCGTCGTCATCGTTCGTCAGTGACGCCAACGCGGGCAGGACATCTGGGTCGCCGAAAGTCTCGGCGATCTCGCAAGCCCACGACCGGTGCCGGGGGAGCTGATCTCCGGAAAAGGCACCGAACAGCCGTCGCCAATCGCCCGCGGTGGCGTTCTGCCGCAAAGTCCACGCGGCTTCTTTCCGGACGCTGATCACCGGATCGCGGCTGTAGAGATCGAACGCAGCCTGGAAATCTGTCTCGCGCCAGATCTCCGCAAGGGCGCGGAGCGCGCACTCGCGCGTCGACGCTTCCGCTTCCCTCAGGAGCGGCAGCAAGGGATCATGAGCTTCGGCGAGCTTCCAATGCTCGACGATGCCGCAGGCGGTGCGCCTGACGTAATCCGACGGGTCGGAAAAGGCAGCAATGACAATCACGCGGAGTTCGGGTCCGCGCTTGTGCTGTCCAATGACCTCGATTGCGGTCCGCCGCACGAAGGCATCGCGCGCCGCCGCCAGAGTCCGAAGCTCGTTCAGTGCCTCGTCGTCGTCGCGCAAAACTAGGCTGCGGATGGCCTCATGGGACATCGGCGGCCCAGCGCTCACGTCGTCCGGAATTGTAGCACGCCGCCCTGCGTCTCCGCCGTCAGCCGGCCCTCGACGATCATGTAGTTGACATGGGCGACCAGTTCGCCGGCGGCAAAGCCCATTTGGTGCTCGTCCAGCACATGCTTGTTGAACACCACGGGCACCAAGGCGCGCGAGGTCTGCGCCACCTCGCGGCAGGCCTCCGCGATCAGGCGGCAGCGCTCCTCGTGGTGATCGGCGAGCTGCTTGATGCGGGTCTTGAGCCCGTAGAACGGCACGCCGTGGCCAGGCAGCACCAGCACGTCATAGGGGAGCGTCGTGGTGAGGCTGGCGAGCGAGGCCAGATATTCGCCGAGCGAGTTCTGGTCGGGTTCGACCGCCCAGACGCTGACATTCGGCGAGATCTTGCTCAGCACCTGATCGGCGGAGAGGAACAGCTTGTCATCGGCGCAATAGAGCATCACCTGGTCGAGTGCGTGGCCGCCGCCGGTGATCACCTTGAAGCGGCGCGAACCGATCACGACGTCGTCGCCGTGGGAGATGCGGCGGTAGGACGGCGGCAGCACCGAGACGCGCTTGAGATAATCCTGGCCGCGTCCGAGCAGTTTTTCGGTGAGCGATTCGTCCATGCCGTGGCGGCGGAAGAACAGCCGCTGCGCCTCGCGCCGCTCCTCGGTGCCGCGGTTCTGGTGATAGACCGATTGCAGATATTCGACCTGCGACATCACCAGCGGGCAGTTGAACCGTTCGACGATCCACCCGGCGAGACCGACATGATCAGGATGCGAGTGGGTGACGATCAGGCGCGTGATGTTGACGCCCTTCAGCGGCCCGTCGAACAGTTTTCTCCAGGCCTCGATCGTCTCCTCGTTGCCGAAACCGGCATCGATCATCGCATAGCCGTCGCCATCGGCGAGCAGGTAGATGTTCACGTGGTTGAGGCGGAACGGCAGCTTCAGCCGCGCCCACAGCACACCGGGCCGCACCTCGACCACTTCTTCGGGGCCGGGATGCTGTTCCCAGGGGTAACGCAGAGCCTCGGCCGAGGAATGCGCGGTGTCGGTTTTCGAGTTCATGCTACCGGCTTAAACCCAGCGCGGGCGGGGCGCCAGCCGAAAAAGGACGCGAGGCGGCCGCCGCATGGCCGTCATACCGGCGGTGTTTTTCCGTGATGTGGGACGCGGGCGCCGCGAGCTCGCTTACCTCTCCCGCTTGCGGGGGAGGTCGGCGCGAAGCGCCGGGTGGGGGCTCTCTCCTCGCGGGACATTCCCAGTAAGCTGCGAACTGTCCCATTGCGGAGGCACCCTCACCCCAGCCCTCTCCCGCAAGCGGGAGAGGGAGTGCAGCCCCGATGTGGCCGGCGGCCTTACGCCGCCCGCATGTTGTTGAGGAACGCGTCGATCTCCCCGCGCAGCATGTCGGCCTCGCGGCGCAGTGCGTCGGAAGCGCCCAGCACTTCGCTCGCCGCAGCTCCCGCTTCGGCGGATGCCGTGGAGACGCCGACGATGTTGCTGGAGACCTCGCTGGTGCCGCCGGCAGCGTGCTGGATGTTGCGGGCGATCTCGCGGGTGGCGGCGCCCTGTTGCTCGACGGCCGCCGCAATCGTCGTGGTGACGTCGTTGATCTCGCCGATGATCCGGCCGATGCCCTGGATGGCGCCGACCGCCGAGGTCGTGATCTCCTGCATGCTGGCGATCTGGGTGCGGATCTCCTCCGTCGCCCTGGCGGTCTGGCTCGCGAGGCTCTTCACCTCGGAGGCGACCACTGCGAAACCGCGACCGGCCTCGCCCGCGCGTGCCGCCTCGATGGTGGCGTTGAGAGCGAGTAGGTTGGTCTGCGAGGCGATGGTCTGGATCAAATCGACGACGACGCTGATGCGGCTTGCGCTGTCGGCGAGGCTCTGTACCGTGGTGTCGGTGGCGCCGGCCTCGTCGACCGCCTTCTTGGCGATCTCCGCAGAGGTCACCACCTGGCGGCTGATCTCGGCGATCGAGGACGACAGCTGTTCGGTGCCGGCCGAGACGGTCTGCACGTTGACCGAGGTTTCCTCCGCGGCGGATGCGACCGCGTTCACCAGCGCGTTGGACTGGTCCGCGGTATTCGACATGCTCTGCGCGGTCGATTGCATCGAATTGGCCGACTGCGCGAGATTGTCGAGCGCGGAGCGCACCGTGCTTTCGAACTCGGCGATCTTCGCTTCCATGCGCGCCGCACGCTCGGCTTTCGCGACACGATCCTTGTCCTGCTCGCTGGCGAGCGCCCGGGCTTCGATCATGCTGTCGCGGAACACGTGAAGCGTGTCGGTCATCGCACCGATCTCGTCATTATGCTTCGCGCGTGCGATCTCGGTGTCGAGATCGCCGGCCGACAGCAGCTGCATGGCGCGCTGCAGGCCGCTGATGCGGCGCAGGATGTTGCGGCCGACATAGAGCCAGACGAACAGCGCCGAACCGACAAGCATCATAGCGCCCAACGCCAGCATCGCGATCGTCGCGAGCGAGATGTCCTGGCGGGCCTGGAAGGTCGATGCGTTGGTCTCCTTCTGCACGCCGTCGACGAGCTGCTGCACGCTGATGCCGAGGCCGACATTGAGCTTGCGCGTCTCGTCCAGGATGGTCTGGCCGTAGTCGACGGAGTCGAGCTCCTTCTCACGCAAATTGAATACGCCGGTCTTGCCGGTGCCGAGCGCGAGCAGCTTTTCCGCCGTCTCGCGCAGCATCTTGGTGCCCTGATTGTTCGGCAACAAATCGAGGTTGGACCGCAGGCGTCCCTGCGCCGTCTTGAATTCCTTCTGGATGTCGTCGAGCTTGTCGGCCGTGTTCGCCGACAGCGCCGCGCTCATGTCGGCGGCTGCGAGATTGCCACTGGCAACGACGTTGCCGAGCTGCCCGACGGTCTGCGCGGCTTCGGTGGCATCTTCGGCGGAGAGGTTGGCCGACCCGAGAATGGCGTTGACCTGGGTCTGGGCGTTCAGCATGGCCGGACTGGCCGCGCCGACGAACGCGCTCTGCGCGCTGCGCAGGGCGTCATATTGCTTATCATGCAGGGCGGCGATATCCAGCCGCTCGCGGGCGGCCTTGGCCAGACTCTGGGCCGCCTCGTTGATGCTCTTGATGGTCTCGCTTAGCCCGGAGACGACTGCCTTGTCAGCGCCGAGCTCGATGATCTCGTTGAGTTTCTGCTGTGTCTGCTCCTGCAATTCCTTTAGCTTCTTGGTGCGCTCGTTCAAGGCGTCCTCGGTTTGGGCCGCAAGCAGGGCAGGTCCCTGTGCCGCAAGGCTCGCGCTCAATGCCGACAATTGCAGGCTTGCAGCAAGACGCGGAATGTCCCGTCCGCTCAGTTCGGTCATGCGCCCACCGAGATTTTGCAGCACCAGGCCGGCGCCGGCCGAGATCACGAGGCCCATGCCGGCGATCACCGCGAAGGCCGCGAACAGGCTGCCGCGCACGCCCCATTTCGGCAGTTCGAACCGCGGCTTGAATTGGCCGAGACTGAGACGGATCGCCATCGAAATTCCCCCACGCCCTTGCTTCTGTTTTGTGGCCGGGAGTATCGGGCACGCCGGTTAAAAAATCGCAATTTGTGCAATCGGTTGCGTGCGTTCCGCAGAACGAAAAAGAAGGGCCGGCAACATCGCCGGCCCTTCGTGATGATAAGGTCTTGCTAACCGCTCAGTAGCGCGCGACGGCCGGGCTGGCCCAGTTGAAGCGGTAGTTGACGCCCGCCTTGAAGGTGTGGTCGTCGGTGGTGAAGTTGCCGGTGCCGACCAGCGGGCCCGCGGTGAAGTGCGCGTCGCCGAAGTTGTAGTACTGGTACTCGGCCTTGGCCGACCAGTTCGGTGCGAACATGTATTCGAGGCCGGCGCCGACGGTGTAACCGTTGCGGTGATCGCCATCGATGATGAAGCCGGTCGGCACGCCGCCGACCGTCACCTTCTCGTTGTTGTCCGAATAGGCATAGCCGCCCTTCACGTAGAGGAGGCCCGGACCCCAGGTATAGCCAACACGGCCGGTGATCGAGCCGAGCCCGCGCTGGTCGTTGGTGTAGGCGATGCCGCCCGGGAATACCGCGCCGACGCTGCCGGAGAGCCAGGAATACTGGCCCTCGACGCCGACCACGAAGTTCGGGTTGAGCTGCCAGTCCGCACCGACCTGCACGCCGCCGAGGAAACGGCCGTTGCCATTGTTGCCGGTGGAGAGGCCGTTGAAATTGTTGTCGCTGGAGAACGCGCCGCCGACATGGCCACCGATGTAGAAGCCGGTCCAGTTGTAGATCGGCGCGACATAGGCAGGCGCGGGCGCCTTGTAATAGTTGCGATTGCCGAGATCGGCACCGACGGCCGGCGCAGCCGCGCCCAGCACGAGCAGCGCAACGGTCGCAAACAAAATCTTCTTCATCGTCTTGAACTCCAACACGTAAGGTCCCGGCAGGCGCGCATTCCGCGCCGTCGTTGGTTTTGCAGATAGCTCGCTTTTGACGAAAATGCTGTCACATGCATGGCACAAGTGCGCCCAACGTAACTTATTGGGCTGCAAATGATTTTCGTGCTTAATGCCGGCTTAAGAAATGCTGAAGGAAGGCTTAACTTCGCGCGTCGCAGGTAACTTGCTCGCGCCTCTCATTAACCAAGGCGCCGCCGCGCCTCGTCGCGCATCTGCGCGCGAAAGGCTGCGCGCTTTGCCGGCCGGTCTTCCTCGCGCACGTCGTGACGATCGAAGATGTCGAACTTCTCCAGGATCGGATAGCGCTCGCTCGCCATCGCGAGCACGCGCAGCACTTTGGTCGCCGATGGTGTCGGACCGCTGACTTCCCAGCGCCGGATGATGTCGGCGCCGCCCTTCTCCGGCAATCCGCACAGCCTGGCCATGTCGGCCGCGGTGAGCGTGCGCTCGAGTGCGTCGGAGAGGTCGTTGCGGAGTTGCTTCAGTTCGGCGCCGGTCATGCTGCGTGCGTCCAGGGAAGTCAATGAAGCCAATGCACTAGCGCTGATTCGGGTCCATCCGAAGGCGGCGGGCGCACGCGCTGCGGCACCTTCGCGTGCGCACGGAGTTATGAACGGAGAACCTATGGAAATTTTCTCAGGAATGAACAGTTGGCATACCGGGGCGCGTACGGGGCGAAAGGAACAGTCATGACAAGCATCAAATTCGCCATAGCCGCGCTCGTCACGACCGGACTGCTTGCCGCGCCTTTCGCGGCTGAAGCGAAGAAGGTTCGGTCGAGCCGGCATTACAGCACCGGTGTAGTGGCGCCGGCCTACAGCGGTGCCGGAACGCCGGCAGCGCAGCCGAGGGCGTCCTACGGGTCATCCGGACAGACGGTCGGCACGGTCACCGCGCCATCGATCGGATCGTACAATTGGCCGTCGGTCGGCGTGACCAATTCGGTGCCCACGTGGAGCAACACCACCAGATAGACCGATGCCGATCAGCCTGCGCCGCTCGCCAATCCGGAGAGCAGATAGAGGGCGACCAGCAACGTTGCGACCGACAGCATCGTCGTGATCGAGATCGTGGCCGCAACCAGCTTCTCCTCGACCTTGTGCTCGTGCGCGAGGACGTACACGGTTTTCGCCGTCGGTACGGCCGCGCAGACGACGGCAGCGATCGTGTAAAGTGGATCGAGGCCCAGAGCACACAGAGCCGGTAGACGATCAGAGGCATCACCACCAGCTTCACCGCCGCGAGCGCAAACGATGCCTTCAGGTTGGATCGCAGGCCCTCGACGGACAAACCAAGTCCGATGGCAAACAGCGCGCAGGGCGTGAGCGCGGCAGCGATCATGTTCAGATAGGTCGCGATCGGCGCCGGAATCGGCAAGCCCGTGATCGCCCACACCAGCCCAATGAGCGTCGACAGTACCATCGGATTGAGCAGGATCTGCTTCGCCAGTCCCGTGGGATGCGCGGACCCGTGCGGGTCGCGTCCTTCCAGCAGGATGACCGTGATCGGAAACATCACGGCGGCCACGAACACTGTCGCCACCGCGGCGGGCAGAACGGCGGGCTGGCCGTAGATTGCGTGCAGGATCGGCAGTGCGACGAACCCGGTGTTGGTCATCGCCGCCGCCATCCCATGGATGGTACTGCTGGCCAGATCGTGTTTGCCACTCGCGCGGACCGCCAGGAACACCAGCGCGAAGCAGATCAGCGAGCCGCCGCCGAATGCGAGCAGGAACCGCCATTCCAGCAGATTGCGCGCGGGCTCCTGCGCGATCGTGACGATCAGCAGCGCCGGCATCGCCACGTTGTAGGCAAAGTGCACCAGGGCATCGGCAAGCGAGCGGGAGAGGTAGCCGAACTCGCCGGCGAGCCAGCCGGTGACGATGATCGCGAATACGGGAAGAACGAGGCTGGCGACCTCCATCCGATTTCCCCCTCATGGCCAAACGGCGACGAGGTTAGCCCGGCGATGGATTGTCGTCACTGTGTGATTTGATGGAGCCGTCCCGAGCGATCGTTTCAAGTCGCAAAGGACGATAATCTTCCTCGCTGAATTCCCCTGCCGCCCTGCTTCCCGATCACGCAACGCCATGCCGCCAGGCGCTCAGCCGGATGCTGATTCATCCAGTCGGCGAGCTGCGGCGCGCCCATCAGGCAGGACTGCACCGAGACCTCAGCAAAATCGGAAGTGGTCACGATCTGCTCGTGACAATTGCTCGGAGTGGCGAGGCTGCAAAGCACGGCGATGATCTTGATCACGAGAGCTTACTCCTATCGCCGCCGATCGTGCGGCCGTTGTCTCCATCCTGCCCGTCGCTGGCCGGATCGGATGGCGGGAAGATGCTGTCGTAGATTGCGCGTGCCTCCTGAATGAGGCGCATGCGCTCGCGCTCAGATCTTGAGACAAATCGAATAACTTCGCCCATGTTGGCTCCGAATATCAGTGGGCAAGTAGGACATGAGATGATGACGATCATCCAATCAGCATCTATGGCGTCGCCCTCGACTTTGAAATGGCGTGCCCGTTCACGACGGAATAAAAAGCTCGTGACCGCGCCGGCGTCCCAACGTCGGGTGTTCTTTGCCAAGTTCTTGGGCTGTTCACCGCTTCCTATCGCGCGGCTGCAACTAGCGCGCGAGCGAATGCCGGTGACAGCTTACTCTTGCCGTCACCGGCAAGGCAGTCTCGCAAAGCAAATGCTGATCGAGCGAATATGTTTCGCCCGTGTCGCGTGCAAGTTTTTGGAACAATCTTGTAGTTCGAAGAACTGGGCGACCGTCGCTCACGCTGCCGGCGCGCGCTCCTTCCGCCCCGGCACCGCCGCCAGCAGTTCACGCGTATAGGCGTGCTCGGGCGCGGCGAACAATTGCGCGGTTGGCTTGAGCTCGACGATGACGCCGCGCTGCATCACGGCGATGCGGTCGCAGATCTGGGCGGCGACGCGCAGATCGTGAGTGATGAACAGCATCGAGAGGCCCAAGCGCGCCTTGAGGTCTTCGAGCAGCTTCAGCACCTGCGCCTGCACGGAGACGTCGAGCGCGGAGACGGCTTCGTCGGCGACGATGATCTCGGGCTCGAGTGCGAGCGCGCGCGCAATGCCGATGCGCTGGCGCTGGCCGCCGGAGAATTCATGCGGGTAGCGCTCGAGTGCGCCGGCGTCGAGGCCAACCATCTTGAGGAGATCGCGGGCCCGGTCGAATGCGACCTTCGGATCAGTGCCGGCCGCGATCGGGCCGTCGGAAATGATGTGGCCGATCTTGCGGCGCGGATTGAGCGAGGCGAACGGATCCTGAAAGATCATCTGGATGCGATGGCGCTCGGCGCGCAGCGCCTTGCCCGAAAGAGAGGTGAGATCGGTCTCGCCGATTCGCACCGTGCCGCGGTCGGCCTCGATCAGCCGCATCACGAGCCGCGCGACCGACGATTTGCCGGACCCGGATTCGCCGACGAGACCGAGCGTCTCGCCCTTGAGGATGTTGAAATTGACTTCGCGCGCGGCATCGACGCGGCGGTCCTCGCGAAACCAGCCGCCCGAGGTGACATAAGTCTTGTCAAGGCCGATCACCTCGACAGCCCGGGCCTGATCGTCGAGAGGTGCGCGCACCGGCGGGTCCATCGATGGCACGGCGGCGAGCAGCGCCTTGGTGTAGTCGTGCTGCGGATCGCTGAAGACGGCTGAGGCCGAGCCTTCCTCCACGACCTTGCCATGGCGCAGCACAACGACCTGGTCGGCGATGTCAGCGACCACGCCGAAATCATGGGTGATGAACATCACCGCCATGTTGCGATTGCGCTGGAGGTTGCGGATCAGCTTGAGAATTCTGCGCCTGCGTGGTGACGTCGAGCGCGGTGGTCGGCTCGTCCGCGACCAACACGGCAGGCTCCAGCGCGAGTGCCATCGCGATCATGGCGCGCTGGCGCTGGCCGCCGGAGAGCTGGTGCGGATAGGCGCGCACGATGCGTTCGGGGTCGGGCAAGCCGACCTCGTGCGCCAATGCGAGCGCTCTCGCGCGCCGTTCCTTGGGTGTGAGCAGGCCGTGCGCCTCGAACATCTCGGCCATCTGGTCGCCGATCCGCATCAACGGATTGAGCGCGGTCATCGGCTCCTGGAAGATCATCGCGAGCCTGCGGCCGCGCAGGTCGCGCCAGCCGTCGTCGTCCAGCCTGAGCAGGTCGCGGCCCTCGAACTGGATTTCGCCGGAGGCGATCGACACCGTGTCCGGCAACAGGCCCATCAGCGCATGCGCGCACATCGACTTGCCGGAGCCGGATTCGCCGACGACGCAGACGATCTTGCCGGGCTGCAAATCGAGCGACACGCCATCGACGGCGAACGGACGCTCGGCGCCCTTGGGCAGCGCGATTCTCAGGTTCTTGATGGAGATGGCGGGCGGTGCGGTCATCGTCAGCGTCCCTCCCGCGACAGGCGTGGATTGAGCGCGTCGTTGAGGCCTTCGCCGATCAAATTGAGGCCGAGCACCGAGATCAGGATAGCGACGCCGGGAAAAACGGTGATCCACCAGGCTTGGCGGATCACGGTGCGGCCGGCGCCGACCATGTAGCCCCAGGAGATCAGATTGGGATCGCCGAGACCAAGGAACGACAGCGAGGATTCCAGCAGGATCGCGGTCGCCACCATCAGCGAAGCCAGCACGATCACGGGCGACAGTGCGTTCGGCAGGATCTCGCGTAGGATGATCCAGGTGTTGCTCTGTCCCGTGACCACCGCGGCCTGAACATATTCGCGCGTGCGCAGCGACAGCACCTCGCCGCGCACGAGGCGGGCGACCGGTGGCCAGCTCACCACCGCGATCGATGCCACGATCGAATAGATCGAGGGCTGCAGGATCGCGACCAGCACGATCGCGAGCGCGAAGCTCGGAATGGTCTGGAAGAACTCGGTGAAGCGCATCAGGGCGTTGTCGACCTTGCCGCCGAAATAGCCGGCCATGGCGCCGATCGGGACGCCGACGACCAGCGCAACCAGCGTGGAGACCAGGCCCACAAGCAGCGAGACGCGTGCGCCAAAGATCATGCCGGCGAACACGTCGCGGCCGAGCGCGTCGGTGCCGAGCGGCACGGTCGACAGCGTGAAGGGCGGCAGGAACGGCCGCTGCACCATGCGCCAGGGCGAGTTCGGGAACAGCATCGGCCCGAACACCGCGACCGAGATCGCAAGCAGCAGGATGACGAGCCCGATGACGCCGCTCGGGCTCTTCAGCATCGATTTCCAGAACTGTTTCATGAGGCGAATTCGATGCGCGGATCGACCAGTCGATAGACCAGGTCGGTGATGAGGTTGAAGATCAGCACCATGGCGGAGCAGATCACGAAGACGCCGAGCAGCAGGTTGTAGTCGCGCTGGAGCAGCGCGTCGTACATCAGCCGACCGATGCCGGGCCAGGCGAACACGGTCTCGGTGATGACGGCGCCGCCGATCAGCGTGCCGGAATGGACGCCGGCGAGCGTCACGACGGGGAGCAGCGCATTGCGCAGCACGTGGCGGCGCTGGATCACGGCGTCGGACAGCCCCTTTGCACGCGCGGTTTTGACGAAGTCGAGCCGCTTCACCTCGAGCATCGAGGCGCGCGTCATGCGGGTGTAGGTCGCCATGAAGAAAAGCCCGAGCGTCATCGCCGGCATGATCAGGTGTGTTGCGACGTCGACCGCGTGGGCAAGGCCAGTGAGATTGGCGCCGACCGTCTCGTAGCCGAAGCTCGGCAGCCAATCCATGGTGACTGAGAACAGCAGGATCCCCATCAGCGCCACCCAGAAGATTGGCATGGCGTAGAAGATCAGCGCGAACACGGTGATGGCGGTGTCGAGGAAGGTTCCGGCAAAGCGCGCGGCGAAGGTGCCGAAGAGAATGCCGAGCATGAGCGAGATCGCAAAGGCCGTCAGTGTCAGCAGCAGCGTCGCCGGCAGCCGTTCGCCAATCAGCTTTGCGACTGGCGCCTGCTGGCGGAAGGAGAAGCCGAGGTCGAACGTCACGACGCCCTTGACGTAGATGAAGAGCTGCTCGGGCAGCGGCTTGTCGAGGCCGAACTTTTCCCGGAGCTGCTTGACGAAGACCTGGTCACTGGCCCCGGCTTCGCCCGCCATCACGACCGCGGGGTCGCCGGGCGCAAGCCGGATCAGGAAGAAATTGAGGACAACGATCGCGAGCAGGACGATCACGCCCTTCAGGACACGCTGAGCGACGAAGGAGAGCATTAGAAGGTCATACCGGGGGGATGATCTGCAGCCACGGAGACGGAAGTGCTCCCTCGCCCCGCTTGCGGGGAGAGGGTTGGGGTGAGGGGGACTCTCCGCGGGGGAGGTGACAGCTGGGCTCGCGGAGACTCCCCCTCACCCGAATGTGCGCTTTGCGCACATTCGACCTCTCCCCGCAAGCGGGGAGAGGTGAAGGATCGGCCTCTCACTTGTCGAGCCATGCGTCCTTGAAGCCGTCATTGACCCCGATCCCCGTGGTGATCAGGTTCTTGACCTTGCAGCGCATGATGGTCGGGAATTGCAGCTCGAGCATCCAGGCCACCGGCACGTCCTCGACCAGGATCTTCTGCGCCTTCTCGTAGATCTCCTTGCGCTTGGTATCAGGGGTCGCGACGGCGCCATCGGCGAACAGCTTGTCGATCTCCGGGTTGGAATAGCCTTCGACATTGTTGAAGACTTGGCCCTTGGCGATGGCGCTGGAGACGTAATTGCGGCCTACCCCGAGCGCGGGATCGCCGTACTGATAGAGATAGGTGAAGGCGATGTCGTAGTCCCAGTCGCCGATCTTCTGGTTGCCGCCGGCAACGTCGGTGGCGATCGTCTCGATGTTGATGCCGACGTCCTGGAGGTTCTGCTTCACCGCTTCACCCCAGCGCTGCCAGGTTTCGCCATAGGCGAGCGGCAACAGGCGGATCTTCTCGCCCTTGTAGCCGGCTTCCTTCAGCAGCGCCTTTGCCTTGGCCGGATCGTACGGATATTTCTTCACGTCGTCGGTGTAATATTTGATGGTCGAGGCGGACGGGCCGGTCGCGACCTTGCCGAGCCCGTTCCAGATCACGTCCTTGGCGAAGTCGCGGTCGATTGCATACATGATTGCCTGCCGTACCCGCTTGTCGGCGAGCGGACCCTGGCGGTTGTTGAGCCACAGCCAGGCCAGCGGCGAGAAGAACTCCCAGCCGGCGCCGGTGACGCAAGTGTCCTTCAGCTTGGACAGGCGCGGCACATCGAAATTCTCGACCGAGCCGCCGGGTAGCACGTCGACCTTGCCCGTCTCATACGCCACCGAGCGGGCGGCCGCGTCGGGAATGATCTGCCAGTAGATCTCGTCGATGTAGGGTTTGCCCTTCTCGTAATAGTTCGGATTCTTGACCAGGCGGATGAACGAGCCCTTCTGCCACTCCTTGAACATGAAGGGGCCGGTGCCCACAGGCGCGTTGTTGTAGGGATTGGTCTTGAAGTCGGTGCCTTCATAGAGATGCTTCGGCACCATCGGCATCGAGCCAACCTCGAAGATGCCGAGGAACGGGCCGAACGGCTGCTTCAGCGTGAACACCACCGTGTAGTCGTCGGGCGCCTCGACCTTGTCCACTTGGGCGAGGTTGTTGCGGGCGCGCGCGTGGGTCTGCTTCAGCATCTCGACCGAGAACAGCACGTCCGCGGCGGTGAAGGGCTTGCCGTCATGCCAGGTCACGCCCTTCCTGAGCTTGAAGGTGTAGGTCTTGGCGTCCTCGCTGACACTCCAGCTCTCGGCGAGCTCCGGCTGGGGTTCGAGCTTGGGACTGTAGCGCAGCAGCCCCTCGAAGACGTTGCCCGACACCATCTGGGTCGGACCGTTCTGGACCATCGCGAGCATCAGGCCGGGCGGCTCGGGCTGGATCACGGCATTGATCACACCCCCCGTTTTCGGCTCTTGCGCCATTGCCGGGGCCGTGAGGCCGCAAGCCAGGAGGAGACCAAGCAACACTCGTTTTGGCATGTCGTATCTTTCTCAACCGAGACCAGCCGTGAGCGCTTCGCAACGTCCTCGCGCGCAAAGCGACGGCCGGCCCATCCCAGTCCCCATCCGATATCGAGGCTCACATAGTCTCGTTCGGCGCCGCAAGATGAAAGTCGCGACAGTGTTCGCACAAAAAATGTACAGCGCGTCCTGTTTTCACTTGATTCATTCTCCCGTCACGCAGACAAGTCCGCCATGGACAACGCCACGCGCTCCGAACGGTCCCGCAACGCTGCGCTTGAAGCGGCCATCGCGATCATCGCGCGCGACGGGCCGGGGCGGTTGACGCTCGATGCGATCGCGCGCGAGAGCGGCCTCAGCAAGGGCGGCGTGATGCATCAATTCCGCACCAAGGAGGCGGTGCTGAAGGCGCTGCTCGAACGACAGATGGTGCGGTTCGAGGAGTTCTCGAACGATTATATGGCAAAGGTGAGCGCGACCTCCGCCAATCCCAATCTGGCGACCCAGCTCGCCACCGTGCGCGAAGCCGCAACCTCGCCGAATTCTGCCGCGCTGGCGCTGGTTGCAGCCATGGTCGAGAATCCCAACCTGATGGCGCTGCCGCGCGAGCGCGAGATGGAGAGGATGGCGGCGATCAGGGACGAGGCCGCCGACCCCGACCTTGCGATGCTGCGCTGGGCTGGAGCGATGGGCTTGCTGCTGAGCTCGCTATTTGGCATGTCGCCGCTCAGCAACGACGAGCACCAGCGATTGTTCGCGCGTCTGCTCGACGACGCGCAGTGGGCCGGTCTCGAACAGCCGGCCGTAAAGCGCGCGGCAAAATCCGGTGCAGCAAAGGCGGCCGGCCCGCGCAAGCGGGCCTGATTCATCGTTAATGATGTCCTGCCGGTCACTGCCTAAAGCCACGCCTGCGGCCAAAGGTGCCAGGTCGTCATCTCGGCACTTTACAAGCCGACTGGTCGGTTTTATAAGCGCAAACACTGAGACGGCCTAAGGCATCTGAAATGACCCCGGACGATGCCTTGGGCTGGCAATGGTGAGCGCCCCAGCCGCGTCTGGTCCCGAAGCGCGGCTGCGGTCGCCATCGCAACTTTAAAGGTTGGCCTTCCCAATCAGCCGCAAGAGGAGTTTGGAATGGATCGCTCGATCGCCCTGCGCGGTCTGGGAACGCTGGTGCTTTGCGTCGCTGCGGCGGGCTGCGCCTCGGTCGCTCCGGTGCCCTATTCGGAGATGGCGTCCTCGGCCTACATGGCTCCGGACAAGTCGGACGCCTCCGGCCGCGTGCCCTACCGCTATTCCACGCAGGTCGACTGGCGCGCTTACAATAAAGTGATCCTCGATCCCGTCGTCGTCTACCGGGGGAGGGATCACCAGTTCGGCGACATGTCCGACAAGGACAAGGCGACGCTCGCCGCTTACATGCAGACCCGTTTCGCCGACCGGCTGCGCAGCCGCTTCGCGCTGGTGCGCGAGCGCGGGCCGAATACGCTGCGGATCAGGCTGACGCTCACCGGCGCCGTCACCAACACGCCGGTGCTCGGCACGCTCTCGCGCTTCGACCTTGCCGGTGCCGTCTACAACGGCGTGCAGGCCGCGCGCGACGGCGAGGGGACCATGACCGGCTCGGTCGTCTACGGCGTCGAGATCTTCGATGCCACGTCCTCGCGCCTGCTCTCGGCCTACGTCACCAAGCAGTACCCGGGCGCCTACGACATCAAAGCCAGCGTCGGCGCGCTCGAGGCCGCCACCGCCGGCCTCGACAAGGGCGCCGACGCGCTGATGGTGCAACTGAACTGACGCCGCGATCCATCCAACGAAAGGTGCTGCCGATGAACATATTCCTTCGCTTCGTGCTGCGCATCGCGATCACGATCGTAATGATGGCGTTTGGCGGCCGCGCCAGCGCCGCCGCGTCCACCGATCCGAGCGGCACCTGGCTGGTCGAGGACGGCCGCGCCCGCATCCGGCTCGAGCGCTGCGGTCCGTCGCGCGACCGCATTTGCGGCTTCATCGTCTGGATGAAGGAGCCGGCCGACAAACGCGGCCAGCCTTATCGCGACAGCCAGAATCCAGATCCCGACAAGCGCGCCCGAATGCTGCTCGGCCACCAGCTCGTCATGGGCCTGCAGGCGACATCCGAGGGGCGGTTTGCTGGCGACATCTACAATGCCGAAGACGGCAAGTCGTACTCGGTCTCGCTCTGGCGCGAATCCCCGACCGCCTCAAGCTCAGGGGATGCCTGATCAAGATCCTGTGCCAGACCCAAACCTGGCAACAGACCCTCGACGTGCTGCCCGGTCAGCTCATTGGCCTGACCGGCGATCTCAATGGTCCCCGCGCCGATAAGGAATGGGCGCAAGTGCCGGCACCGAAGCCGATCCCGGTTAAGGCGAAATAGGAGTAGCATTGTCCTGCGGCCACGATCGCAAGCGACATTGTGTCAGGCGCTGTTGCGCCAAACTCAGTCATTGCTTCGTCGCAAGGGCTCCTCGCAATGACGGCGTGGAGGCAATCGATGCCTCCAATTTGATCCGGATCAAAGCCAAGTCGTCGCTTCTGCGATCGAATAGCAACTGGGAAAGCGTGTTGCGCGTCCCGGTTCTTGCAGACGTGAGACGATCGATGGACATGTACGCCACGAATATCGCTGCCGGTAACGACAGCGGGCCCGATGTCGTCGGGCCACCGCCGGATGAGGGCGTGCAGCGCTGTCTTCAACTGCTGAACGAGGCTGGCCTCCGCCCGACGCGCCAGCGCTTGGCGCTCGGCCAGCTGCTGTTCCTGAACGGCCATCGTCACGTCACCGCGGAGAAGCTCTATGACGAGGCGATGGCGGCGAACATGTATCTGTCGCTCGCGACCGTCTACAACACGCTGAACCAGTTCACCGAAGCCGGCCTGTTGCGCCGGATCGCGGCCGACGGCATCAAGTCGTTCTTCGATACCGACACTTCCGTGCATCCGCATTTCTACCTCGAAGGCGAGGATGTGCTGGTCGACGTCGCCGAGGGCCTGACTTTCACCAGGGTGCCCGAGGCGCTTCCCGGCCACGAGATCGCGCGGCTCGACGTCATCGTGCATCTGCGCCGCAAGCGCGCGTAGCACCACGGTGCACTTACCCTCCAGGGGAGGGTAAGAGGAATCACCGCAACCCTGCGCGCCGAAATCCCTCCAGATAGTGCTCGCGATCGGCCTCATTGGCCCAGGGCAGTTGCGTCGCGATCCAGTGCAGCGAGATGCCGGGCTGGGTGCGGCGGAGCTCGCCGAGCGCCGTCTCCGCAAGCTTTCGGTCGCCGGTCATGCCGGCGGAGACCGCGAGCACGCGATAGGCGCCGGTGAGGTCGCCGCGGTGGCGGATCGCCTCGCGCGCGAGCGCGATCGCCTCGTCATAGTGCCGCTCGGTAAAGCGCGCATAGCCAGCAATGCCGTGATAGATCGCCAGCGACGGATCGCGCGGCGAGAGCCGGATTGCCCTCTGCGCCGCCTCGAACGACTCCTTCGAGCGTCCGGCATAGGACAGCGCCAGCGCGTAATAGCCCTGCGCCAGCGAGAAGTTCGGATTGAGCGCGAGCGCCCGCTCGAACTCGGACAGTGCGTCGGTCAGCCTGCGTGTCGAGAACAGGACGCTCCCGAGCGCGGCATGCGCCCAGGCATCCTCATGGTCGCAGCGCACGGCAGCCAGCGCGGCGGCTTCCGCGACCGGCGCCACCGCGGCAAGCTCGGCCCAGCCGAGATGCACGCCGAACATGTGGTTTGCCGCCAGCACCGACAGCGCCTGACCATAATTCGGATCAATCCCGATCGCGCGCTCCAGCAGCGCCTTCGCTGTCTCGTGATCCCGCCGCGTCACGCGCCAGTAGTGCGACAGCGCCCGCATCAGCAGATCCCAGGCATCCAGGCTCGCAGGCGGCTTGCGGTGAGCGCGAAAATTTTCCGCCGCATGGATCTGCGGCTCGATCGCCGCCACGATCGCGTTGGTGATCTCGTCCTGCACGGCAAAGACGTCGACGAGCTCGCGGTCGTAGCGTTCGGCCCAGAGATGGCCGCCCGATGTGGCGTCGTTGAGCTGCGCGGTGATGCGCACCCGGTTGTCCGCCTTGCGGACGCTGCCTTCGACGATGTAGCGGACGCCGAGTTCCTCGGCGATCTGCCTGACGTGGACCGCGCGTCCCTTGTAGGTGAAGGACGAGTTGCGGGCGATCACCATGAACCAGCGCTGCTTCGACAGCGCGGTGAGGATGTCCTCGCTGATTCCGTCGCCGAAATAATCCTGTGCGGGATCGCCGCTCATGTTCTCGAAGGCGAGCACCGCGACCGCCGGGCGGTCCGAGACAGTGTGCGGTTGGGCGAGAACGGATACGGCGGGCGCAGGCGAAGCCGCCACGTCTTTCCGGATTTCTTCCCGGACTTCGCCGACGAAACGAAAACCCTTGCGCGGAATGGTCTTGATCAGCCGCTGGGTCGCGCCGTCATCGCCAATCGCCTTGCGCGCAGCATTGATTCGGCTGTTCAGGGCGGAATCGGAGACGATGCGGTCGCTCCAGATCTGGCTGATCAGGTCATCCTTGCTGACCACACGCGCGCGTTGCGCGACCAGATAGAGCAACAGATCGAACACCTGCGGCTGCAACGGCACGGCAACCCCGGCGCAGGTGAGTTCCCGCAGGTCGCCGTCGAGCACATTGTTTTCAAAGCAAAATCGCACGTTTTCGTCGTCTCAAGCAAAACTCAAAGGCGTCTCAGGCGAAAATCAATTGTCAGCGAAAGTCTCAGGCCCGTCCGAGGTGCATGGTGGGACTACCAACAAGTGCCGATGTTTTGGCACAACGGAGCTTTCCATGTCCCAGATTGATCAGGTTCATTCGATCAGCCCGGCGGTTGCGGGCTCACGCATATTCAAGTTCGTCGCCTTTCTGTACGGAATTGCGGCATATCTCGTGTTTTTCGTCACCATCCTCTACGCCATCGGCTTTGTCATGGGGCTGGTCGTGCCGAAGACCATCGACACTGGAACCGCCACGCCGCCGGTTGAGGCGGTCATCGTCAATCTCCTCCTGATGTCGCTGTTCGCCATTCAGCACAGCGTGATGGCGCGTCAGAGCTTCAAGGCCTGGTGGACGCAGTTCGTCCCGAAACCGGTCGAGCGCAGCACCTATGTGCTGCTGGCGAGCCTGTCATTGCTGCTCCTGTTCTGGCAATGGCGTCCGCTGCCTGCGGTCATATGGGAGGTCCAGGATCCCGATCTTGCTGTGACGCTGGTCACATTGTCCTTCGCAGGCTGGGTGCTGGTGTTCACCTCGACCTACATGATCAACCATTTCGAATTGTTCGGCCTGCATCAGGTGACGAACCATCTCGTCGGCAAGGAGGCGGCGCCTGCGCGGTTCAAGACGCCGCTGCTCTACAATTTCGTCCGCCATCCGATCTATCTCGGCTTCATCATCGCGTTCTGGGCGGCGCCGGTCATGACCGCGGGCCACCTGCTGTTCGCCGCCGTGACGACGCTCTACATCTTCGTCGGTATCGCGCTGGAGGAGCGCGACCTCATCGATCTCTTCGGCGACGAGTACCGGCAGTACAAACAACGCGTGTCGATGCTTATTCCCTGGCGCAGATCGGTATAGTCTTGGCCTCGTTCCGCGCGTCCACCGCAAGGAGGATGCGCGGGGCGCCGACGCGCGATAACGATCCTTCATCATGGAGACACCAATGAAACATGTCGGAAACTGCTTCTGTGGCGCGGTCACGGTCGAGGTCACGGGCGCGCCGGAGGCGATGGGCTATTGCCATTGCCGCTCTTGCCGGTCGTGGTCGGGCGGACCGGTAAACGCCTTCAGCCTGTGGAAGCCTGAAGCCGTGCGCATCACCGAAGGCGCCCAGAACGTTCGAGACCTTCGCCAAGACGCCGCTCAGCCAGCGCAAATATTGTAAGAAGTGCGGCGGTCATCTCATGACCAACCATCCGCCGCTCGGCCTCGTCGACGTCTTCACCGCCACCATCCCGACGCTGGCGTTCACGCCCGGCGTCCATGTCAACTACGCCGAGACGGTGCTGCCAATGCGCGACGGTCTGCCCAAGCTGAAGGATTTTCCCGCCGAGTTCGGCGGCAGCGGCGAGATGATGCAGGAGTAGGACTCTTCGCCTCTCCCCGCAAGCGGGGCGAGGGAGAGGTCCTCACCCCATCCCCGCGCGCCGCAATCCTTCCAGATAATGCGCGCGATCCTCGTCGCGCAGCATCGGCAACTCGCGCGTGATCCAGGCGAGCGAAATGCCGGGCTGGGTGCGGCGCAGGCCTTCCAGGGCGGACGCGGCGAGAGCCGAGCTTCCCGACATGCCGGCGGCGGCGGTCAGCACACGATGCGCGCCGACGAAATCGCTGCGTTGCCGCAGCGACTCGCGTGCCATCTGCACGGCGCCTTCGTAGTCGCGACCGATGAACCGGGCATAGGCCGCAACTCCGCAATAGATCGCGGCGAGCGGATCGCGCGGACTCAGCCGCAGCGCGCGGCGGGCGGCGGCGTCGCCGTCCTGCCATCGTCCCGCGTAGCACAGCGTCACGCCGTAGAAGGCGTACGCCATCGCGAAATTCGGATTGAGCTTGAGAGCCAGCTCGAACTCCGCCAGTGCGTCTTCGAAGCGGCGGCGGAATAAATAAGTATAGGCGAGGCCGTGATGCGCCCAGGCGTCGTCGCGATCGGCCTCCACCGCCGCCAGCGCCGCGCGTTCGGCGACCGGCACGGTTACAGCCATGTCCGCCCAGCCCATATGCGCGCCGAATATATGGCTGGTGGCGAGCAGGCCCAGCGCCTTGCCATAAGCAGGGTCGATCGCGATCGCCATTTCCAGCAGCCCTTGCGCGGCGGCATTGTCCTCGCGGGTGATGCGCCAGTAATGCGACAATGCGCGCATCACGAGATCCCAGGCATCCAGGCTGCCCGGCGGCTTCTGCTGGGCGCGGAAGCTCTCGGCGGCATAGAGCTGCGGCTCGATCGCCGCGACGATCGCCTCGGTGATCTCGTCCTGCACGGCGAAGACGTCGGCTAGCTCGCGGTCGTAGCGCTCGGCCCAAAGATGGCTGCCGGTCGAGACGTCGTTGAGCTGCGCCGAGATGCGCAGGCGCTCGCCGCTGCGCCGCACGCTGCCTTCGACCACGTAGCGTACGCCGAGTTCGCGCGCGACCTCGTGGAGGTGCACGGCGCGGCCCTTGTAGACAAAGGAGGAATTGCGCGCGACGACGAAGAACCAGCGCAGCTTCGACAGCGCGGTGATGATGTCCTCGCTGATGCCGTCCGAGAAATAATCCTGCTCGCGGTCGCCGCTCATATTGGTGAAGGGCAGCACGGCGATCGCGGGCCGGTCGGGCAGCGCGAGCGTGGGCTGCGGCGCCGACGCGCCGCGGCCGGGTTCCGGCGCGGCCGCGCCGCGCTTCGCCTCGACGTCGCCGACGAAGCGAAAGCCCTTGCGTGCGATGGTGCGGATCAGCGCCTGGTTCGCGCCATTGTCGCCGATTGCCTTGCGCGCCGCGTTGATCCGGCTGGTCAAGGTCGATTCGGAGACGCTGCGGCCGTGCCAGATCTTGTCGATCAGCTCGTCCTTGCTGACCACCCGGTCGCGGTTCTCCATGAGATGCACGACCAGGTCGAAAACCTGGGGTTCCACGGCAATGGGAACCTGCTCGCGGCTCAGCTCGCGCCGGTCGGTGTCGAGAAGGTGATCCCGGAACAGAAACTGCACGTCGAAAACTCAGTCCTCACAACGACATCAGGCAATAATAAAATCAAAATGGATTTCGACTTGAAGTCTGTGAGTCCGCCGAACGGTCTGTCAGGTTCACCACGATCGCGTGATGGCAGTCATGCGGTTTCGGATGGGAATACGACCTCGGTGGAATGTGAGGTTTGGGCCAGATTGCCGCCAGCTGAATCCGCAAGAACAGCGAGTTGGCAGTGCCGAACATCTCCCCGATGTCGTCCTGGCGAAAGCCAGGACCCATACGGAATCTCTCGATTGCAGGCGGTATAAGTACCGGACGGCGTGTCTTCGCCAAATGTCTCCTTGGGGTAATGGGTCCTGGCTTTCGCCAGGACGACATCGGCTGTATCGCGGGCATTGCCGAACAGCGCGGCCTGCGTAAGCTGCCTTCACAGAAAACACCCAGCCACGAAGAAACGCCCATGCCCGCTTTTCCCGCATCGACCACCGTGCTCGACTCCATGCTGTTCCGCGATGCCTTCGGCACGCCTGAGATGCGGGAGGTGTTCTCCGATGTTGCGCTGGTGGCGCGCTATGCCGAGGTCGAGGTGGCGCTGGCGAAGGCGGAGGCCAGATGCGGCGTGATCCCGCAGGACGCTGCGGACCAGATCGCGGCCCGCACCAATGTTACCGCGCTTGATTTCGATCTGTTGCGGCGGGAGACCGACATCGTCGGCTATCCGATCCTACCCTTGGTGCATCAGATGGTGAAGCAATGCGGCGAGGCCGGCCGTTACGTGCATTGGGGCGCGACCACGCAGGACATCATGGACACCGCGGTGGTCCTGCAACTGCGCGCCGCGCTCGAGATCGTCGAAAAGGACATTGCCGAACTCCGCCGTATCCTCGCCGACCTCTCCAAGCGATATCGCGATACGCCGATGGCGGGCCGCACCCATCTGCAGCAGGCGCTGCCGGTGACATTCGGCTACAAGACCGCGATCTGGCTCGCGATGTTCGACCGCCATGCCGAGCGTCTGGCGCAATTGAAGCCCCGCGTCCTGGTCGGCCAGTTCGCCGGCGCCGCCGGCACCCTGGCCTCGCTCGGCGACAAGGGGTTCGAGGTGCAGGAGGCGCTCTGCGCCGAGCTGAAGCTCGGCGTTCCCGCCTCGACCTGGCACGTCGCGCGCGACGGCTTTGCCGAGGCCGTGAACTTCCTGGCGCTCGTCACCGGCTCGCTCGGCAAGATCGCGCTCGACATCATGATCATGGCCTCGACCGAGTTTGCCGAGGTCTACGAGCCCTTCGTCAAGGGCCGCGGCGCCTCCTCCACCATGCCGCAGAAGCGCAACCCGATCTCGTCCGAGCTGATGCTGGCGGCGTCCAAGGCGGTGCGCCAGCATGCCGGCCTGATGCTGGACGCGATGGTGCAGGACTTCGAGCGCGCCACCGGCCCCTGGCACGCCGAATGGATGGCGATCCCCGAAAGCTTCGTGCTGAGCGCCGGCGCGCTGCACCAGGCGAAGTTTGCGCTCGCAGGCCTCATCGTGGACGAGGCCAAGATGAACGACAATCTCGCCATCAGCCGCGGCCTGATCGTGGCCGAAGCCGTCATGATGGGGCTCGCGCCGCAGATCGGACGGCAGGAGGCGCATGACGTGGTCTATGACGCCTGCCGGCTCGCCAATGAGAAAGGCTTGACGCTGGCAGATGCGCTCTCATCCGACCCCCGCGTTTCGAGCCGCATCGACCGCGCCACGATCGAGGCGCTCACCTCACCAAAAAATTACCTCGGGCTTGCCCCCGCCATGGTCGACCGGGTGCTGAAATCGGCAACGCGTTGAAAACCAATATGCGTGAAACTGCGTATCTTATCGGTGTCGTAAGGTGCTCGCGCACTTGCGCCTCGCGATGCTACGCTTAGATTGAATGAGAGACTTTCGGCAGAGGGCCCCGCATGACTGATCACCGCAATTCCGCTACTCCCATCGATCCCGCGAAACTCGACCGGCTGGCCGAGGTGGCGGTGAAGGTGGGCCTGGGCTTGCGGCCGGGGCAGGATCTTCTTCTGACGGCGCCTGCGATCGCGCTGCCGCTGGTGCGGCGGATTGCCGTGCACGCCTACAAGGCCGGTGCCGGCATCGTGACGCCGATCCTGTCGGACGAGGAGATGACGCTGGCGCGCTACCGCCACGGCCAGGACAACAGTTTCGATCGTGCCGCCGGCTGGCTGTACGAGGGCATGGCCAAGGCCTTCTCGGACAATACCGCGCGGCTCGCCATCGTCGGCGACAATCCGATGCTGTTGTCGGGCGAGGATCCGTCGAAGGTGGCGCGCGCCAGCAAGGCCAACTCCATGGCCTATCAGCCGGCGTTGGAAAAAATCGTCAATTTCGATACCAACTGGAACATCATCGCCTATCCGAGCCCGTCCTGGGCCAAGCAGGTGTTTCCTAATGATCCCGAGGACATCGCGATCGGCAAGCTCGCGGATGCGATCTTCGCCGCGTCCCGCGTCGACCGCGAGGACGCGATAAGCAATTGGGCGAGCCACAATGCGGTGCTGCGCGAGCGCACCAACTGGCTCAACGGTCAGCGTTTTCGCGCGTTGCAATATTCGGGTCCCGGCACCGACCTCACCATCGGCCTCGCCGACGGCCACGAATGGGAGGGCGGTGCCTCGCTCTCCAAGAACGGCATCAGCTGCAACGCCAACATCCCGACCGAAGAGGTTTTCACCACGCCGCATTGCCGCCGCGTCTACGGCCACGTCGTGAGCTCGAAGCCGCTGTCCTACCAGGGCACCCTGATCGACAACATCGCAGTGCGCTTCGAGGACGGCAAGATCGTCGACGCCAAGGCCTCGCGCGGCGCGGAAGTGCTGAACAAGGTGCTCGATACCGACGAGGGCGCGCGCCGCCTCGGCGAGGTGGCGCTGGTGCCGCATTCTTCGCCGATCTCGCAGAGCGGGCTGCTGTTCTACAACACGCTGTTCGACGAGAATGCGGCCTCGCACATCGCGCTCGGCCAGTGCTACTCGAAATGCTTCATCAACGGCGCGCAGCTCACGCCGCAGCAGATCGCCGCGCAGGGCGGCAACCAGAGCCTGATCCATATCGACTGGATGATCGGCTCTGCCGAGACCGACATCGACGGCATTCTCGCCGATGGCAGCAAGGTGCCGGTGTTCCGCAAGGGCGAGTGGGCGAAGTAGCTTGCTTCACCTCTCCCGTAGGGAGAGGTCGGATCGCATCGCAGATGCGATCCGGGTGAGGGTTTACGCTTTCACCAAATGCCGCGGCCCCCACCCGACCTTTCCCCGTCGGGGAGAGTAAGCATCCCGGCGACAGTCTTCCTCGCGCTCATGGTCTGGCGTGCTGTCTCACGCCGCGGCGTTGCGCAGCATCGGGTTGTTGTCGATGCTGAAGCGGTTGAACAGCGTCGTGAACGGGCTGCCGTCGGTGGCCCGCACGATGGCGTAGGAAGCAGCGACTGCCTCGTAGAGCGCGCCGACGGAATCGTCCGGCTCGGGCAGGTCGAGCGCGTCGCGGATTTGCTCGCGGGCCTCGTTGAGGTCGTCCTCGTTGTCGAGTGTCGCCTCCAGTGCATCCGGCGCGCGCCGCATCTCCAGGAGATCACCGCCGGCGGAAAATTTGAGGATGTCGAGCCAATAGGGGCAGGCGACGACGAGCTGCATGAACGCCTCGAAATTCTCCGCGATAATGCCAGCGCGCCCCTCTGACGACACGTAGAGCACATTCTGCAACGGCAGCAGCACGAACGTGCCGCCGGAACCGTCGCTGCCGATCTGCCGCGGGCTTTCGATGTCGTCGATAGTGAACCAGGGCTCCTCGTCCGGCCCGAAGGAAACATCGAGGGCGCCGAGCCAGGCGACGACCTCGCGGTTGGCTGTCAGAACCTCGGGCGTGACGGGCATCGGCATTGGCTCCTTCCATGGTCACTTTCGCGCATTTTGTCGCACCCCGGAAAAGAGGGGTTCATGTGCGCGAATTCGCAGCGGAATCTCAACGTTAGCTGCTTCGCACCTGCAACTTAGGGCTGATTGTCGGTGCCTGCGTAAGGAAGAATTAAAAGGCGGTCACTAGCGTTGCGGCCATCATTGGAAACAATCCGGGCTCCGACCCGGCCAAACCTATTTTATTCCCTGAGGAAACAGATGTCGCGCGCAATGATTGAAATCGGCAGTTGCAATGTGGATCTCGAGCTGCGGCCGATCGAGCCGTCCTGGATCATCGAGGGTAATCCGGTGTCGCGCTCGCGCGTCCTGTCGACCAGCGCCGACGGCACGGCCCAAACCATCATCTGGGCCTGCACCGAAGGGCGCTTCAACTGGTATTACGACATCGACGAGACGATCATGATCATGGAAGGATCGATCGTGCTCGAAAGCGACGGCATGCCGCCGAAGCGCTACGGCCCCGGCGACGTCATTTTCTTCCGCGATGGCGCGCATGCCAAATGGCATGTCGAAGGGCACGTCAGGAAGATCGCGTTCTGCCGCAAGACCAATCCCGTGATGATCGGCTTCCTGATCCGCGTCGTCAACAAGCTGAAGAAGATGTTCACCTCCACCGGCGAACGCCGTCCAGCCTCGTTGATGGGTGCAGGCTAGAGCTCACAAAGTTTCAAGGACGCTTCCCAGCGGCCACGACGGAAGAGGGGTCGGGATCAACATCCGGGCCCCTTTTCTTGTCACGACGGCAGTTCGAGCCGATAGAAATCAATTGCGGTCTGTGAGAACAGTGCCGTCTTCTCGGCCTCGCTCAGGGGCGCCGCGATGCGCTTGAAGGCGTTGAAGATCACCTGATAGCTGCACTGGCCTTTGTCCGGCGGGAAATTGCTCTCGAACATCGCGCGTTTAGGTCCGAACGATTCGATGCAGGTTTCGACATAAGGCCGCCAGGCCGTGGCAAGCTCCTCGGATGACGGCGGCCTCGCGCGCAAATGGAAGTCGTAGCCGAGCAGGCACATTGCGAGCCCGCCGAGCTTAACCACCACATTCTCGCATTTCGCAATCTCCCGGATCGAGGCGCGCCACTGTGCAAACACCTCCTCGCGCCGCCCTGCAAAGCGTCCCACGCCGGCTGGGCCGCCGCAATGGTCGAGCACGATCCTGGTGTCGGGGAAGGCGCGCGCAAGCTCGGTGAGCTCGCCGATCTGCGGATGAAACAGCCAGGCATCGAAGCTGAGGTTCAGCGGCGCGAGGCAGGCAAAACCCTTGCGGAAGGTCGGATCCCGCAACAGGCCCTTCGGCCGGTTCGCATACATGCCGGCGACGACGGGGTCTTCGTCCCAGGCCGAGGAATGCCTGATGCCGCGGAAGCGGCCGTTGCCCGCCGCGATTTCCGCTTCCAGCACCGGCTTGGCCGCGTCACCCAGCAGCAGATTGGCGTGGCTGACGATGCCCGCACAGATCGCCGCCTTGCCGTAAGCACCGCTCGCGCTCATCGCGGCGACGCCATTGGCGAACTCGACCTCACCGACAGGCCGGAACGCCTCTGGCCCATGCGCGCGATACATCGAGCGGCAATCGACATAGACGGTTGCGATGACGTTGTGGCCGGAGGCGATGTCGGCTGCCATCGCCTCGATCAGATAGCGATGCCCGCGATTCCAGAGATGGTGGTGAGGATCGACGATCGGCCGGGCCGCATCGATGATCTCCTCCTGGTGCTGCGCAAGCCAATCCTCGCGCGGCTCGACAAACAGGCCGCTGGTATTAGTGGGCAACCCGCTTGCGGCCATCGGCGTTCGCTCCCTCTGTATTTTGGTATTTTGTGCTGGGAGCCTAGCATCTCATCTCGTCACGCAGCAGCGCACGCCATGCAACCGCACCCATCATCGCGCGCACAGCGGCGGTGTGACTGATATCGACTAGATGAAGCTCGATTGCCGCCACACGGAAGGTGCGCTCCCTCTCCCGCTTGCGGGGAGGGCTGGGGTGGGGGTGCCGCCACAGAGAGATTCCCAGTGTGGAGCGAGCCCCCACCCGCGCCTTCGGCGCGACCTCCCCCGCAAGCGGGAGAGGTTGCAGCGCGCCCGGAGCTGACTGATTCAAGAGCGATTCAATCTTTAAGCCTTGCGCCGCTTCGCCTTCACGTCGACGACGAGCCGCCAATCGGTTGCGGTCGCAGGCTTGACCTCGCCGAGCCAGTGGAAGGAATCGCCGGTGATCTCTGTAAAGCTCCAGCGCGTCAGCTCACCGGCTTCGGTCGTGCCTTCCTGCACGATGTCCGCGCCGCGCGGACGGCCGATCTGCTGCCGGAACACGCTGCGGCCGGGATCGAACCAGGAAATCCGCCATGCGGAAATGGCGGGATCGTAGACCCGCAGCGTCGTGCCGTACCAATTGCCGGCGATCGGAAAGGCCGGGCTGCCTGGGGAACGAGGGATGATCCAGACGTCCTGCACGGCCCGCCCTTCCAGGACCCAACCGAAATGGATTTCGCCGGGCGCGGCGTGTTTGGTTCCATCGGGCGCGTGGGCGGTGATTTCGGCGTCCCAGTCGCCGACGAAACGGCCGTAAAGCTGCAGAGCCGCCGCGTGCTCCGGGTTCGGTCCGTCCGCGTGCAACAGTCTCGCAAAATCTGTCATGTCGATCTCCTGTTGCCAGGAGATCAGCGCGAGCGGGCCTCAGCGGACTTGGAGAAAATTGCGCGTCACACCCCGTCGAGGATGATCACCGTCGGCTTCGACGGCAGCGCATCCCGCGAGATCCGGAACGACCGCTCGATGCGCTGGTCGATCTCGAACTGCTGGCCGATCCGGCGCATGAAATCGTCGAGCGGGGTAGCGAAGCGGTGCATCGGCAGCACCACCGAGGCGCGCAGCCGTTTGGTGATCTCGGAGATGCCGTCCAGCGACATGGTGTAGGTGCCGTCGATCGGCACCATCACGATGTCGAGCCGCCCGATCTGGGCGAAATGGCTGTCGTCGAGCTTGTGGTGGAGATGGCCGAGATGACCGATGCAAAGGCCGGCGACCTCGAAGATGAAGATCGAGTTGCCGTCGCGGATCATGTCGGCGCCGGAATCGTCGCCGAAATAGCGGCGGATGTCGGTGGTGACATTGCGGATGAAGGTGTCGCCGATGCGCTCGGAGATCACCGCGGGATTGCCGTCCTCGCCCCAGCCATGCAGCACATGGGGAATGCGCTTGTCCGGGAATAGCGTGTAGTGGGTGCTGTGGGCCCGGTTCATGGTGACGACATCGGGTCGCCGTCCCACCTGATAGGCGCCGCTATAGTCGGTGGCGATGCGCAGGCCCCCGGGCGTATCGATGAAATAGGTGGAGTGGCCGGCATAGGTGATCTCGACCTCGGCTGAGCCGCCGGCCTGCCGGAACGCGACCGGCAGCGCGCGGGGCGCCGCGTTCGCCATCGCCAGGCATTCGCTGCGCTGTGGCTGCTGGGCGAGGGCAGGTGCGAGGGATACGCCGAACAGCGCCAGAGCCGCCGAAACCAGTCGCCACATGCATCCGTCCCCGATGACTTCGGAGAAAGTCTAGCGTGCTATGCTGCGCATGGCCAATGGACTGCGATCAACAGCGCGTCAGTGTCGCACCTCTCGCCCGCGTCTTTTATTCGCGCCTTGGGCTGAACTTCCAGGTGATGGCGATGAGGCTGGCTGTGATCAGGCCGCTGATGAGGCCGGCGATGGGAAGAGCAAGCAGCAGCGCGGCGCTGGCGGCCCAGCCGATCGAGGAGAAGGCTTCGGCAAAGGTTGCAAGCCGCGAGGAAGTCTGGCGGCGGCGGAATTGGCTGCGCCGGGCCTGCACCCGGAACCAGAGCTGGATCGCGGTGGCGGAAGCTGCGCTGATGATGATCGCGCCGGCGCTGATTGCCGCCTGGAATGGCGAGGCGAAGGCCAGTGCCGCCACCAGCGGGCAGAAGATCACGGCGGTCGCGATCAGCACCACCTCGATCTTGGCGCGGATGACGCTGGATGGCGTTAGCGGCGCGGTCGCGACGAGGTCGGGCGCGTCCTCGCCCGAGATCGTCAGCCAGGCAAGCCCGCCGGCGAGCTGTCCGGCCGCCATCACGATGACAGGCGTGATCAGCGTCAGCGCCGCCGAACTGTCGGCAAAATTGCGCCAGAGCAGCAGCGCCGGTGGCACCAAGTAGAGCAGCTGCATCAGGGTCTGCGAGATCAGCCAGGGATCGCGCCAGAGCAGCGAAAATTCCTTGCGTCGCAGCGCCTGCTGCCGCGATCCGCCGCGGAACGGGCGCTCCTTGGCGCGTACGCGGCCGGCTGTGCCATACGCCGCCGCGTCGATGGCGGTGTCGGCAAAGCGGCGTGAGAAGATCGCCATGACGCTTCCGAGCAGCACGAGCGCAAGCGCGAGGAGCAACAGCAGCGCTTCGCTGTCGCCCATGGTCGCCCGCGCCGGCCACCACCAGATGCTGTCGATATCGGGCGCGTAGGCGGCCACGCGACCCGAGGTCAGGATGGTGAAGCGCGACAGCGTGCCGTACGACATGATCGCGGCGACCTGGAGCGCGATCACGAAGCCCGCGCCGATGATCGCGGCGAGGATCTGGGCGATCAAGCGCGTCCGCGCCGGGCCGATCAGCCGAAACAGGAGAATGGTGACGGCAATCGCGATCGCCGCCGCCGACAGGCCCATCGCGACCACGCCGCCGAACGCGCTGAGCCATCGCGCACCGCCGCCGATCACCAGCACGTCGATGAAGGGCGTCGAGAACAGCAGCGCCATTGTCGTGACGGTGAGCGCGATCGCGGCAATGCGCACCGAGAACAGATTGGCCAGCTTCGCCGGCGAGGACATGATGAGATCGAGATCGGCGCGGGCGTAAAACACCCGTGTCACCAATTCGATCGCCTGCGACAGCATCAAGGTCCAGGCCAGAAAGATCGTCGCCGAGATCACGATCAACGAGGATTTGTCGAGCGGCAGTTGCAGGTCGGCGAAGCGGCCGATCACGGCCCAGGCGGGCACGTGCAAGAGTGCGGCGAAGAACAGCAGGCCGATCATGGCGGCGCGTGCCCGCTTGCGCCGTCCGCCCGTCATCATGGCGAACCATTCGCGCCAGGCGAGCCGGAGCTCGTGACGGGTGAACCAGGACAGCGCGGTCGCCGAGCTCATGCGGCGTCCGGAAGCGTCACCAGCGCGATGAAGAGGTCTTCGAGGCTGGTGTCGGCATGGCCGTTCTGCCGCCGCAGCTCGTCGAGCGTGCCTTCGGCGACCAGTTGGCCCGATGCGATCACGCCGATGCGGTCGGCCATGCGCTCGGCGACCTCCAGAATATGCGTGGTCATGATGACAGTGCAGCCGGCGCGGACGCGCCCGCTGAGGAGGCCCTTCACATGGCGAGCGGAAACGGCATCTAACCCCGTCAGCGGCTCGTCGAGGATGATGAGGCGGGGATCGTGCACCAGCGCGCCGGCCAGCGCCACTTTCTGGCGCATGCCCTTGGAAAAACCCTCGCAGCGTTCGTGCCGGTGCTGCGCGAGACCGAGCGAGCCGAGAAGCTCCTGCGCAACCGGTTCCGAGCTAGACGGCGCGATGCCCCAGAGACCGGCGACGAACTCGAGATATTCGAGCGGTGTCAGCTTGTCGTAGATCATCGGCTCGTCGGACACCCATGCCATCACCTGCTTGGCGGCGACGGGGTTTTGGAGCGCATCGATGCCGAAGATCGAGACGCTGCCGGCGTCGGGCCGCAACAGGCCCGCGACCATGCGCAGGGTGGTGGTCTTGCCGGCGCCGTTGGGGCCGACCAGGGCATAGAACTCGCCGGCATGAATGGTGAGATCGAGGCCATCGACCGCCAAACGGTCAAAACGCTTGGTTAACCCCACGACTTCCAGCGCCGAGCTGCCCGGCTTCATGACGTCCACCATCCGGTTTTGCATCGCCCGCGACCATGACTTGAAGATGTTTCGGCACCGTGAATCTACGGCCGACAAATTCCGTCATCCTAAAGGCAAGTCACCGTTTGTTGACAGCGCTTGGCGGTTCAGGCTGAATTGGTCTCGGGCAAATGGCGCTGACGCAGCGAAACGACTGCGTAGCGACTGGACACAAGATGCGACAAGGCGGTCAGGCAGAGCCGCCGGTTGCATCGGGAGGATGCGCGGCGATGCTGGATTTCGTTCAGCAGCTGGTCAGCGGTGTTGCGCTCGGCTGCGTCTACGGCCTGATCGCGCTCGGCTTCGTGCTCGTCTACAAGGCTACCGAGGTCGTCAATTTCGCCCAGGGCGATCTGATGATGCTCGGCGGCTTCTTCGCCTTCACCTTCATCGGCATGATGGGCCTGAACTACTGGATCGGCTTTGCCGGTGCGGTGGCCGCCATGGCGCTGTTCGGCATGCTGGCCGAGCGCGCGGTGGTCCGGCCGATCCTCGGCTATCCGCAATTCTCCATCATCATGGCGACGATCGGGCTCGGCTATTTCCTGCGCTCGATCGCCGGCATGATCTGGGGCACCGACGATCTGAAGATCGAGACGCCGTTCAGCCAGGGCGTGCTGCGCATGGGCTCGCTGGTGCTCGCCTACGACAAGCTCTCGGTGATCGCGGCGACGATGATCCTGTGTACGCTGCTCTGGCTGTTCTTCAACAAGACCACGCTCGGCACCGCGATGCGCGCCAGCTCCGAGAACATGCTGGCGGCCTATTACATGGGCATTCCGGTCAAGCGCGTGGTGTCGATCGTCTGGGCCATCAGCGCGGCGGTCGCGACCTGCGCCGGCGTGCTGCTGGCGCCGATCACCTTCATTCACTCCAATGTCGGCCTCGTGCTCGGCCTGAAGGCGTTTCCGGCTGCCGTGCTCGGTGGCTTCGGCTCGATCCCGGGCGCAGTCGTTGGTGGCGTGCTGATCGGCGTCATCGAGAGCATGGCCGGCTTTTATTTGCCCGAAGGCTGGAAGGACGCCGCGCCCTACATCGTGTTGCTCACCGTGCTGCTCCTGAAGCCTGAAGGCCTGTTCGGCCTCCACGTCCGCAAGAAGGTCTGAACACCATGCGCTTCCTGTTCAAGACCGACTATGAAGACGACATCAAGCTGTTTCCGCATTCGGGCTACGCCGTCACCTATGGCATCCTGCTCGCGCTGCTGCTGATCGCGCCCTATGTGCTCTCCAGCTACCTGATGAGCCAGCTCGTCTTCGTCTGCATCTATGCGACCGTCGGCGTGGCGCTGCTGATCCTGACCGGGTTCACCGGCCAGGCTTCGCTCGGCCACGCCGCGTTCCTCGCGATCGGGGCCTATACCGCGGCCTATTTGCAGAAATACAACGTGCCGTTCCCGGTCTACTTCCTCGCCGCGGGAGCCTTGACCGGCGTCATCGGCGCGATGGTCGGTTTTCCTGCCCTGCGCCTGACCGGCATCTACCTCGTCATCGCCACCATCTCCTTTGCCTTGATCGTAGAGGAGGTCCTGGCGCGCTGGGAGAGCGTCACCAACGGCAACGAGGGCATGCGGATCAAGACGCTGTCGCTGCTCGGCGTCACGGTCCCGCGTGACAGCCCGGCCTTCTATTTCCTCTGTCTTGCCGTGCTGGTGCTGACCATCGTCGGCACGCTCAACCTGTTGCGTTCGCCGACAGGGCGCGCCTTCGTCGCGATCCGCGACTCCGAGACGGCGGCGCGCAGCATGGGCGTCAACGTCGCGCTCTACAAGGTCAAGTCCTTTGCGATCTCGGCAGCGATCACCGGCCTTGCCGGCGTGCTGTTCGCGCATAAGCTCTCCTTCATCTCGCCGGAGATGTTCACGCTGCAGCTCTCGATCGAATTCATCATCGTGATCCTGATCGGCGGCGCCTTCAGCCTGCACGGCGCGGTGCTGGGCGCGATCTTCATCGTCATGATCGATCCGTTCCTGACTTACCTCAAGGACGACATGCCCGGCATCATCGCCGGCATCACCGCGACATTTGGTGCGAGCCCGACGACTGCGGGCAACGTCCAGTCAAAAGTCGCGGCCTTCGCCTCGCTCAACGGCCTGAAAGGCGCGATCTACGGCATCATCATCGTGCTGTTCGTGCTGTTCGAGCCGCTCGGGCTCTACGGCCGCTGGCTCAAGATCAAGCTCTTCTTCCAGCTGTTCCCGCTCTACAAGCGCGCCACCTTCAAGCGGCAGAAGATCTACGTGAAGTCGGAGCGCAACCGATGAGCTATTTTCGCGCCGAGAACCTGTCGCTGCATTTTGGAGGCCTCAAGGCCGTCGATGCGGTCTCGTTCGCGGTCGAGAAGGGCGAGATCCTCTCCATCATCGGTCCCAACGGTGCCGGCAAGAGCTCGATCTTCAACCTGATCTCGCGGATCTATCGGCCGACCTCGGGCCGCATCTTCTTCGAGGACCAGGACATCACGGAGCAGCCGCCCTACGACATCGCCAAGCTCGGCATCGCCCGCACCTTCCAGAACATCGAGCTGTTCGAGAACGCGACCGTGCTCTCCAACCTCCTGGTCGGCCGCCACCGCCATTCCACCACGCAGCTCTGGCAGGAGCTGCTGTTCCTGCCGAGCGTGCGGGCCAACGAGAAGGTGCACCGCCGCCGGGTCGAGCAGGTCATCGAATTCCTCGATCTCGAACCCTATCGCGAACAAGCTGATCTCGGGCCTGCCTTACGGCGTGCGCAAGGTGATCGAGCTGGCGCGCGCGCTGTGCTCGGAGCCGAAGCTGATCCTGCTCGACGAGCCGTCCTCCGGCCTCAATGTCGAGGAGACCGACGACATGTCGTTCTGGATCCGCGACTTGAAGAACGAGCTCGGCGTCACCGTGCTGATGGTCGAACACGACATGTCGCTGGTCAACCGCGTCTCCGATCGTGTCATCGCGCTGAACTACGGTCGGGTGCTCGCGATGGGCTCGCCGGCCGAGGTGCAGCAGCACCCCGACGTCGTCGCCGCGTATCTGGGAGCCTGAGACGATGGATGCGACCGCGACACCCGAGACCATCCTGAAGCTCTCGAACATCGAGAGCTATTACGGGCCGATCATGGCGATCCGCGGCATCTCGCTGGAGGTGCCGCGCGGCCGCATCGTCACGCTGCTTGGCGCCAATGGCGCCGGCAAGACCACGGTGCTGAAGACCATCTCGGGCATCCTCGATCCGCAGAAGGGCGCGATCGAGTTCATGGGCAAGCCGATCCAGCGCATGGAAGCCGACAGGATCGTGCGGCTCGGCCTCAGCCACGTGCCGGAGGGACGCGAAGTCTTCCCGTTCCTCTCGGTGCGCGAGAACCTGATGATGGGCGCCTATCCGCGCCGGGATCGCGACGGCGTCGCGGAAGATCTGGAGCGCGTCTACGGCTATTTCCCGCGCTTGAAGGAACGCATCAACCAGCCGGCCGGTCAGCTCTCCGGCGGCGAGCAGCAGATGCTGGCGATCGGCCGCGCCCTGATGAACCGGCCGACGTTGTTGCTGCTCGACGAGCCGTCGCTCGGCCTGTCGCCGCTGCTGGTGAAGGAGATCTTCACCATCATCCGCCGCGTCAACGAGGAGCAGGGCATGTCGATCCTGCTGGTCGAGCAGAACGCCAAGGTGGCGCTGGAGACCGCGCATTACGGCTATGTCCTGGAGATCGGCCGGATCGTCATGAACGACACCTGCGACCGCTTGATGCATTCCCAGGACATCCAGGAATTTTACCTTGGCGCCAAGGAAGTGGGCGCCAGAGGCGAACGGCGCTGGAAAAAGAAGAAAACGTGGCGTTAGATGGAGGAGCCCCTCCGTAAGACATAGACCGCCGGCAAGGCAGGCTGCGGAAGGGAAAGCGACAAGGAGGAGAGGCGCATGGCCCGACCGGCGGTGCTGACGGTCGCTGATACGATCGCGAAGAGCTTTCTGCGCGCCGTCGAGACGCGGGGCGACAGGCCGGCGATCCGCGAGAAGAAATTCGGCATCTGGCAGCCGACGAGCTGGCGCCAATGGCTGGAGATCTCAAAGGAAGTCGCCTACGCGCTTCGCGCGATCGGCTTCATGCCCGGCGACGTCGGCTCCATCATCGCCAATGCCGTGCCCGAATGGGTCCATGCCGACATGGGCATCCTGTGCGCCGGTGGCGTCTCCTCCGGCATCTATCCCACCGACGCATCCTCCCAGGTCGAATATCTCGTCAACGACTCCAGAACAAAGGTGATCTTCGTCGAGGACGAGGAGCAGCTCGACAAGGTCCTCGCCTGCCGGGCCCGCTGTCCTACCTTGCAGAAGATCATCGTGTTCGACATGGAGGGTCTCCGCGGCTTCTCCGACGACATGGTGATGTCGCTCGACGAGTTCCGTGCGCTCGGCTGCAACCACATGGTCGGCCGCGAGGCGCTGTGGCAGGAGATGATCGACAGCCGCAGCGCCGGCGACCTCGCGATCCTCGTCTACACGTCGGGCACGACAGGGCCGCCCAAGGGGGCGATGCATGCCAACCGCAGCGTGACGCATCAGATGCGCCACGCCAACGATTTCATCCCGGCGCAGGAAGCCGAGGACCGGCTGATCTTTCTGCCGCTCTGCCACGTCGCCGAGCGCATCGGCGGCTACTACATCTCGGTCGCGCTCGGCTCGGTGATGAACTTTGCCGAGAGCCCGGAGACAGTGCCGGACAATTTGCGCGAGGTGCAGCCGACGGTCTTCCTCGCAGTGCCGCGCATCTGGGAAAAATTCTATTCCGCCATCACCATCGCGCTGAAGGATGCGACGCCGCTCCAGCAATGGGTCTATCGCCGCGCCATCGGTGTCGGCCACCGCATGGTCGATTGCCGGCTCGAGGGTAAGACGCCGCCGCTGTCGCTGCGCCTCGCCAACCGCCTCGCCTATCGCATCGCATTCCGCAACATCCGCCGCATGATCGGGCTCGACCGCTGCCGCATCGCCTTCACCGGCGCGGCGCCGATCGCCCCGGAGCTGATCCGCTGGTATCTTGCGCTCGGCATCGACATGCACGAGGTCTATGGCCAGACCGAGAATTGCGGGGTCGCCACCATGATGCCGGCGGAGCGGATCAAGCTCGGCTCGGTCGGCACGGCCGTCCCCTGGGGCGAGGTCGCGCTGTCGCCCGACGGCGAGATCCTGATCAAGGGCGACTTCCTGTTCATGGGCTATCTGAACCAGCCGGAGAAGACTGCCGAGACCATCGATCAACGCGGCTGGCTGCATACCGGCGACGTCGGCACCATCGACAATGAAGGCTTCGTCCGCATCACCGACCGGATGAAGGACATCATCATCACCTCGGGCGGCAAGAACATCACGCCGTCCGAGATCGAGAACCAGCTCAAATTCTCGCCCTATATCTCGGACGCCGTGGTGATCGGCGACAAGCGGCCGTATCTGACCTGCCTCGTGATGATCGACCAGGAGAACGTCGAAAAGTTCGCGCAGGACCACGACATTCCGTTCACCAATTATGCCAGCCTGTGCCGGGCGACGGAGATTCAGGACCTGATCTGGCGTGAGATCGAGCAGGTCAACGGCAATTTCGCCCGGGTCGAGACCATCAAGAAGTTCTATTTGATCGAGCGCCAGCTCACCCCGGAGGACGAAGAGCTGACACCGACCATGAAGCTGAAGCGCGGCTTCGTGAACAAGCGCTACGCCGCGGAGATCGAGGCGATGTATCGCCAGCGTGCGGTGGCGTGAGGCGCATGGCAGGAACGCCGTGCGCCAGGCGACGCTGAAATCAGCGAAGGAGCGATGGCCACGCCCTTCGCGCAACACGGGCCAGGGAGAGGAGATATCAATGTCGAAGTCGTTCAGGGCGTTCGGCCTTGCGGTGAGCGCAGTGGTGCTCACGCATCTGCCGGCCGCGGCGCAGACCAAGGTTACCAATGAGGGCATCTCGGCATCCGAGATCGTCATCGGCACTCACCAGGATCTGTCGGGTCCGATCAAGGGTTGGGGCGTCCCGGTCGCAAACGGCATGAAGATGGCGACCGAGGAGATCAATGCGTCCGGTGGGATCAATGGCCGCAAGATTCGGCTGGTCGTCGAGGACAGCGGCTATGATCCGAAAAAGGCCGTGCTGGCTTCGCAAAAACTGATCGAGCGTGACAAGATCTTCGCGATGGTGGGACCGATGGGATCACCGACAGTGCTCGCCGCGCAGGACATCCTGTTCGACGCCGGCGTCATGCAGCTCTTCCCGCTGACGGCGGCCGAGTTCACCTTCAAGTTCGATCCGGCCAAGCCGCAGGAGCGGCTGAAGTTCAACAATCTCTTGCCTTACGTCGAGAGCACACGGGCCGCGCTGAAATACATGATGGAGTGGAAGGGCTTCAAGAAGCCCTGCATCATGCATCAAGACGACGAGTACGGTAAGAACGTGCTCGACGGCTTCAACCAGCAGCTCACCGCGATGAAGGTGCAGCCGGCGTCGATCACGAGCTATAAGCGCGGCGCCTCCGATTTCAGCGCGCAGGTTGCCAAGATGAAGTCCGATGGCTGCGACCTCGTCCTGCTCGGCACCGTGCTCCGCGAGACCATAGGGGCGATGACCGAAGCCAAGAAGCTCGGCTGGGACGTCACCTTCCTCGGTGCGACACCGACCAACGTGATGGAGGTGCCGATGCTCGGCAAGGAAGCCGTCGAAGGTCTCTATGCCGCCAGCGGCTTCGAGATTCCTTACGAGGACACCGCCAAGGGCAAGGTCAAGGACTGGCTGGTCAACTACAAGAAGATGTTTGGCACCGACGCCAATACGCAGGCCATCATCGGCTACAATGCGGTGATGACGTTTGCGTTCTACGCGAACAAGGCGGGCAAGGATCTCACGGGTCAGAAGATGCTGGACGCGCTGGAGTCGGGTGACAAATTCCTCGATATCTTCAACTCGCCCCCGACCAAGTTCTCCAAGACCGACCACCTCGCCAACACCATCACCCAGGTACAGCAGGTCAAGGGCGGCCGCTGGGTGCTGGTGAAGGACAATCTGATGTTTTGATTGAGGTGTCGCTTTCACCCTCCCCTGGAGGGGGAGGGTCGATCGCGCGCAGCGCGAGCGGGGTGGGGTGATCTCTCAACACGGGCAGTACTCGATGTGGAGAGACTGTCACCCCACCCCGCTACGCATTCCGCTTCGCTACATGCGTAGCGACCCTCCCCCTCCAGGGGAGGGTAAGAGCACTCACGATCCCCCACCCGCTGTCCCCGAGTTCACCGGGGCCAGCTCGTCTTCCCGGCACCGCCACCCATCGGCGGCTTTCACGAAAGCAAAAGTCCGCTGGATCCGCAGGCGGCGCGTGACGTTGAAGGCTTCTGCGGCACGCTCCTTGTTGCTGGCTCCCGGCTGCGGACGACCGGTCCTCGCGTCCCAGCAGGTGCCGGTGCAGGTGGAGGCGACTTTGCTGCACATGGTGAAGGGCGCCAGCACGGCCATCTCGATCTCGCCGGTGACCTGCGCCTCCTGCCCGGTCACCTGGCTGTCGAGCGCGTAGACGCGGTTGATGCGGAGGAAATTTCCACACGAATTGGCGGCGTGAATCCGCGCGGCGCAGAAGTCGACCGCGTCGGTGTCGGGCGAGTGGGCCGCGACCTGCCGGCCGAACACCTTCTTGGGGTCGCCTCTCGCGGCGCGAATCTCATCGGACTTGCGTTTCAAATGGTCGGCGAGACAGTCCTCCGCGGATTCCAGCTCCAGGAGCGGCACGTTCTCCTTGCCGACCAGATTGCATTTGCGGTCGCGCTCTCGCGTCCACCTTCCATATTCGGCGAAGGCAAAGCGCGCTGCGGTCGGGTCCAGCTTGCCGATCAGGCCGAGCACCTGGCTGTTCAACTCCGTTTCGACAAGTGCCAGCGCCGGGTCCGCGCAGATCAGCGCGCCCGCCGCGGTGTTGGCCGCGAGACAGTCGAAATCCGGATCGCGCACGATTGCGGCGCGCTCCTCGGTGACCTTGAGCAGGCACGCCTTCACCCGGTCGAAATCGTCGGCGCGAATCGCGGTCTGGCCGACGATGCCGCAGCTGAGATTGCGCTGGCGGTTCCAGATCGCATTCTCCTCGATCGCCGGCAGACGATCGGGCAGGCGGGCGAGCCGTGCCTCGATCGCCGTGCTCAGCTTCTCGGCGGCGGCGGCAAGCTCGGCATCGCCGCAGAACAATTGGTTGCCGGGATCGCGAATCTGTTGGCAGTTGTTCTTGGCAAACAGCGGCAGCCGATCGGCAATGGGGCGGTCGGATTGCGCGGAGGCTGGTGCCACCGGCAACGCCAGCAGCGCAAGCACAGTCATCACGATGAACCGCATCTCAGTCGCCCCCGCATAGCCGCTGCCATGCTAGCGTCCCGGATCGAGCGGCGGAATGGCTTTGTGATGGGGATTGTAACCCGAGGTCCTGTAGCCCGGATGGAGCGAAGCGCAATCCGGGATTCGTGCAACAGACTGATAGCGGTCCCGGATTTCGCTGCCGCTCCATCCGGGCTACGAGATGGATCAATGCGTCTCGGTGGCGGCCATCGAGAACCGCACGGGTTCGTCGACATATTTCATCACGGCCGATTGGTAGAGCACGAACAGCGGCTGGTAGATCGGTGCCGCGTCGTCCTCGACCATCGCCATGCGGCGGTTGTCGAGCATCAGCCAGTGGCCGTCGAGCCGTGCGGCGGCCACCGCATGCGCCTCGCCGGCGTGGGTGTCGCGCACCACGACGATGCGGAGGTCTTCGGCGGCAACGCCGGCGAGCCGCAGGGCGGCGAGCTTGGCAATGGCATAGTCTTCGCAATCGCCGGCGCCGCGCTGGAAGGTCGCAAGCGGCGAGCTCCAGACGTCGTCGGTGCCGTCATTGGCGGCCCGGATGGCGAGGTTGATGGCGCGGTTGGCCTCGCCCAGCTTCGCGCGGCCGTCGCGATCACGGGCCTGGTCGACGATGGCGAGCAGCTTCAGGGCCGCAGGCGATGCGCAATGGTCCCGGTCGCCATCGCACAGCGCGAGCTGCACCATGTCGTCGTCGAGCTTGTCCTTCAGCGCGAGCCATTTCCGTTGCAGGCTGCCCGACGAGATGGCGAAGGCGAACACGCCGAACGGCTCGGCGGATTTGCGCACGAGGACGCCGGCGCCCGGCGACAGCAGCGTGCCGGCGCGAAGCTCGGCGACCGATCCGAGCAGGATCAATGCGCACAAGACAAGGATTGCGCGCCAAGCGCGCGAGCGAGCAGCGGTCTCCATCTGACATCCCCTTCCGGGCTTCGCGAGATCCCCCTCGATCTCGACGTGCCGGGCTTTGTTGCTTTCGCGGAGATAGTGCGAGATGGGCCGTTTTGTTCTGCTTAACGCGCCCGGCAGGGGTCCCGAAACCGGGGAACAGGCTGAAACGAGCCTGTCCAGATTGCATAAAATTTTACGAATCGGGGGCTAGGGGAAGCGCCGCCTGCCGCGAAATGGAGCCAATTGCAGGTATTGGTTGTGCGCTCGCTGATTCCGCGCCTATGGCTAACGGCCCCGATATTTCCCGGGTTCTGTTAGTTGGGTCACAGATTTGGTTCCGTATTTGCCCCAGTGTGCTGCGGGGCACCACGAACAAAAGATGACACAAGTATTCGTCGCCAGATCTATACAATGGAATACGTGGGAGTGCCGGAAATGGGCTCAAACAGGCGAAATTATACGTCCAAATATTTCTCGAACTGCCCCGCTTCCTCCATGAAGACTTGCTCCGACCGAGCCGGCGGCGGCTCGGTGACGCGAAATCACACAAGCAATAGATGGTTTCGCTAAGGACTTGGTAATGCTATGCAAGCTTAGGCGGTCGATACTTACTTAGATTTTAACCCTTTTTACGGTGCCCGATTGAATTACGCTGGCAAATTTGACGCCGCGATGTCCTTGGACGGCCAGGATTCCCGTTCGCTCGCCGATGGCCATGTCGATTTCTCTGCTGCCAAGCCCTTTATCGCCAAGGCGCATGGTCACGTGCCCGATGGCGCGTTCGTTGTTCCCGATCCCAACCTGATCTTCAACGGCGAGTTCAAGCGCGCAGGTCTCGACCTCGTGCTGTCCCATGAGGGTCATGAGTTCGTCGTTCACGATTATTTTAGGGGCGACAAGCGCGCGGCGGTCGCCTCGCCCGATGGCGCCCACCTCAGCGGCGACGTCGTCAGCGCGCTCACGGGCCATGTGCAATATGCGCAGGCCGCGCCCGGCGCTGCCGCGGCCCAGGTCATCGGTCACGTCACAAAACTCTCCGGCAGCGCGACCGCGATCCGCAATGGCGTTTCGGTCATCCTGAACAACGGCGACAATGTCGAGAAGGGCGACGTGGTCTCGACCGGCGCCGATTCGACGCTCGGCATCACCTTCATCGACGGCACCGTCTTCGGCCTGTCCTCCAATGCGCGGATGGTTCTGAACGAGATGGTCTATGACCCCAACGGGTCGAGCAACTCCTCGCTGCTGAGCCTGGTCGCGGGCACCATCACCTTCGTCGCCGGCGAGACCGCCAAGCATGGCGACATGAAGATCGACACGCCGGTCGCCACCATGGGCATCCGCGGCACCGCGGTGCTGACCCAGATCAATTTCGTCGTTCCCGCCGGCGGCGGCGATCCGCAGCCGCAGGCGAGCTTCCAGGTGTTGGTCGAGCCGAACGGCACCACGGGCTCCTACATCCTGTTCGACAAGGTCACTCTGCTGCCGATTGCGACGGTCAACCAGGCCGGCCAGATGATCCAGATCAGCGGCGGCAACGTCTCGATCAGCAATGCGCTGATGTCACCGGACGTGCAGAAGCTGATCACGGACGTGTTCACGCTGAAGTTCACCGACAACAACACCAACACCAAGCTGACCACGAACTTCACCGACACGATCACGCCGATCAGCCAGGACGTGGTGTTCAAATCGGGGTCGGGCGCCATCGCGGTCGCGACATTCGTCAATCTCAATCCGCAGGGACAGGAGGCCCCCCACACCTCCACGCCCACGGCCACCCGTGTTCCCGGCCAGCCGCTGGTGCAAAGCCTCGATTCCAGCGGCAACGTGAAGACGGCGTTCTCGGTGACCGAGCGCGCGGACACCACGGGCGACACGACGCATAACGACACGGTCTCCGGCCGGATCACCTTCGTCGATCAAAACCTCGGCGACCTGCCGACGGTGTCGGTGAGCCTCGCCGAGGCGCCGAACTACGTCTACAAGAACGCGAGCCAGCAGGACGTCACCGGCTCGCTCTCCGCGCTGCAGAAGCAGGACATCGCGGCGACGCAGATCCAGATCAACGTCGTTGCCGACGCCGGCAACAACAATAATGGCTCTGCGGTCTGGACCTACACGGTCCCCGATCACGTCTTCGACTTCCTCGCAGCCGGCGAAACGCTGACGCTGACCTACATGGTTCGCGTCGATACCAATTTCGCGGTGAACCCGGAGTCCAAGTTCATCCCGATCACCATCACGATCACGGGGACGAACGACAAGCCCACCGTCGCGACATCGGGTGGCACCGTCATCGAGAAGGTCGGGACCGGCAACGAGGCTCTGGACACCATCACGGGCACGGTCACCTTCGCCGACGTCGATCTGACGGACCGGCCGATCGTGAGCGCGGCGCTCTCGTCGACCCAGCCGTTCAAATATCTCGATGCCGAAGGCAACGATATCACCGCGACGCTGACGCCGGAGCAACGCGCCGCGATCGCCGCCGTCGAGGTGCCGCTGACCGTGGTGCAGGGCGCGGGAAACAGCAACAACGGCTCGGCCACCTGGACCTACAGCGTTCCCGACCATCTCTTCGATTTCCTCGCCGAAGGCGAGACGCTGACCCTCAACTATGTGGTGCAGGTCGATGACGGGCACGGCGGTGTGGTCAGCACCCCGATCAGCGTGTCCATCAACGGTGCGGACGTCAATGTCGAGGGCACCAACGACGTGCCGACGATCGTCGAAGACTCCACGATCCCGACCGGCGCGGTGACGGAGGATGCGGCGCCCCTGACGGCCGAGGGTACCATCGCCTTCAACGACCCTGATCTCACGGATACGCACAGCGCGAGCTTCGTCCTGAAGTCGACGACGTCGAGCGCACATCTGCCGGGGTTCAGCGACGGCAGCTCGTATATCGGCACTTTCGCGCTTCTGCCGGTGAGCGAGAGCCCCGGCGTCAGCACGCGAGGGTCGGTGGGCTGGACCTTCACGCTCGACGATAACGATCCGGTGCTGCAGTCGCTGGCGGAAGGCCAGACCATCACGCAGGTCTACACCGTTACCGTCGACGATCATCACGGCGGAACGGTCACCCAAGACGTCACGGTCACCATTACCGGGACCAACGATGCGCCGACCGTGACCAGCAGCGCCGCGGCGGCAACGGGCAAAGTCATCGAGGACACGGCCCTGTCGCTGTCGATCGACGGCACGCTGGCGATCCAGGATCTGGACCTGATCGACACCCATACGGCGCAGGCGGTGTTCAAGTCGTCGTCCTCGAGCGCGCATCTGCCAGGCTTTGTTGAGGGCGCCACGAATATCGGCACCTTCACGATCGATCCTTCGGTGCTCGAATCCAACGCCGACACCAACAACGGCGCCACGCTGGGTTGGCACTTCACGCTCGACAACAGCAATGCGATGCTGCAGTCGCTGGCGGAAGGGCAGACCATCACCCAGGTCTACACCGTCACCTTCACTGACAATCACAATGCGACGGTCACGCAGGACGTCACCGTCACCATCACGGGCGTCAACGATGCGCCAACCGTCACGAGCGATGCCTTGGCGGCAACGGGCGAGGTCACCGAGGACACCGGTCCGACCATGTCGATTGACGGCACACTGGCGATCCAGGACCTCGACCTGATCGACACTCATACCGCGCAGGCGGTGTTCAAGTCGTCGTCCGTCAGCTCGGCGCTGCCGGGGTTCGATGCCAACAGCACGAACATCGGCACGTTCACGATCGATCCGTCGGTGCTCGAATCCAGCACCGACACCAACAACAGCGCTACGCTCGGCTGGCACTTCACGCTCGACAACAACGACGCGATGCTGCAATCGCTCGCGCAGGGCCAGACCATCACCCAGGTCTACACCGTCACGTTCGATGACCACCACGGCGGCATCGTCAGCCAGGACGTCACCGTCACGATCAACGGCGTCAACGACGCGCCGACGATCACGAGCGATGCTGCCGCGGCGACGGGCGCGGTCACCGAGGATGAGGGCTCGTCGCTGTCGGCATGCGGCACGCTGGCGATCCAGGACGTCGACCTGACCGACACCCATACGGCGCAGTGGTCGTTCAAATCGTCGTCCGTCAGCTCGGCTCTGCCGGGCTTCGAGGACGGCACCACGAACATCGGCACCTTCACGATCGATCCGGTGTCCGAATCCGCTAGCGACACCAGCAACGGCGCGACGCTGGGCTGGCACTTCACGCTGGACAATAGCGATCCCGTGCTGCAGTCGTTGGCGGAGGGGCAGACCATCACCCAGGTCTACACCGTTACCTTTACCGACGATCACGGTGCGCAAGTCTCGCAGGACGTCACCGTCACGATCACCGGCACCAATGATGCGCCGGCCATCTCCTATGTGACATCGAACTACATGAACTTCGACGGCCACACCATCGCGGTCGGCGACGTGCCGACGGTCGCCACCGATGACGTGACGCTGGACGGCTGGGTGAACTGGAGCGGGGGCGCCAATCCCGACCACGGCCAGATCCTGTTCTACAACGGCAACACCTCGACCACTGGCTTCGGTCTCCTTAGCACCGTCAACACCGATGGCACTATGGAGCTGCAGATTCTCGCGGGCGGCGTCCAGATCGCCGATACCGGCGTGGCGCTCACCGCGTCGCAGTGGCACAACATCGCGCTGACCCGCGACAACGACACCTTCAAACTCTATCTGGACGGACACCTCGAATATTCGCAGTCATGGACGGTCAACCCGATCGACGGCAGTCCGTCGAATCCGTCGGCGTCCTACATGATGATCGGCGCCGCGAGCGAACCAGGCGCGCCGGGCTTCGGGGCGGAAGGCTTCTTCGGCTCGATCGCCGATGTCAGCGTCTGGACCACCGCGCTCACGCAGACGCAGATCCAGTCGATCGATTTCACCGCACTCACCGGCAGCGAGGCGAATCTGCCGCGTATTACCAGCTCGGCGACGGCAGCGGGACCACGGCCGCCAATACGGTCAACTCCGCCCACAGCCTCGCGATCGAGGGCACCGCGGACTGGGCCAGCGGGACCTCCGGGCCGGGCGGCGCCGTCGCCGATCTGATGGAAACCAATGCCGGCCAGCTTTCGCATGGCGTGCTGGCGGTCTCCGACGTCGATGCGATCGATCACGTCACGTTGTCGGTCAGCCAGGTGCAGATCTCTCTCGACGGCGTGCCGCAAACCGGCGACGTCGGCGGGCTGTCGCATGCGGACCTTTTGAACTATCTCACCGTGCCGTCCGGCGACATCCTCGACGGCACGGCTAGCTACGCCCAGTTCACCTGGAATTTCAATTCGGGCAGCCAGGCCTTCGACTTCCTCGCCGCCGGCCAGACGCTGTCGCTGCGATACACGATCGTGCCGTCGGACGCCGAGGGCGCTGGCACGGGCGCAATCGTCACCGTCAACATCGCCGGCAGCAACGATGCGCCGACACTCGCCGATCTCCACATCGGCCCGCTCACGGACACCGCCGGGGCCGACACCTTCTCCGATCTTACCGGTCAACTGGCCGGCACCGACGCGGATAGCGGCGAGACGGCGACGCTGACCTATGCCGTCCTGAACGCGGATCACCATGCCACGACGACGGTTGCGGGACTGTACGGTTCGCTGACGATCAACCCGGACGGCAGCTACAGCTACGTTCCCAATGCAACGGCCATCAACGCGCTGTCGGACGGGTCCTATGCGGATATTTTCACGGTCCAGACCACGGACGCGCATGGTGCCACCGGCACGGCAACGCTCACGGTAGACGTGACCGGCGCCGACGACGCCAGCGGCCCGGTCATCGACACCACGGGCTTCTACGTCTGGCACGCCAACGAGAGCAACACCGACTTCATCACCGGACTCTCGGTCATCGACACCGATGCCGACGCTGCGACGGATGAGTTCAAGATCACGGCCGTAACTGCACATGATCCGGACAGCAGTGTCGCCCCGGGGGTGGCGTGCGGCTCTCTCGACGACATCAACTTGGCCCTCGCGGATGGGGTCACCTATGATCCGGGCCAAACGCCGCCGGACAACGATCAGATCACGCTGACGGTGACGGACAAGGCCACCGGCCTGTTCGATACTGTCCACTTCATCTTCAACGAGGCGGGGGACACCGGCCAAGGCGTCACTCTGGAAGGCACCGACGGCAAGGACGTCATCTTCGCGACCGATACGGGCAACACGCTGACCGGCGGCGCCGGCAAGGATCAGTTCGTGTTCTCGCCGGGCGTGCTGTACGACCAGAACGGGCAACCCGTGACCGACCTCTCGCACACCATCACCGATTTCACGACGGGGCTGGACAAGATCGACTTGCGGCAATTCTTGGACGTTAACTCCATTAGCAATCTCACCATCGTCCAGCAGGGCTCCGGCGACACGCTGATCACTTGGCATCAGCAGGTCACACAGCCTGAGGGCGCGCCGTTCACGGAGAACGAGTCGCTGCTGCTGAAGAACGTGATCGCGGCAAATCTCAAGGCCAGCGATTTCATCTTCCACATCACCTGATGAACGCCTGGCCCTCCACGGGCCGGCGCCTTTCTTGACCGCGGCAAAAAATCCATAATCCTCAGCTGCCAGGGCATAGCAAATCGCGCGCGGACGCTCCATGATCGGTGCGCACGGCAGCAGGCGGGACAGGAAGCCCAACCGGCATGAAACGTCTAAAAATCCTGCGGCGGTGGTTTGCGCGCAAGTTCGGCTTGGCGCGGCTGATGTGCCTCGCGCTGCTGGTCCTGTTTGCCGGCGCCCGTCTCTGGGACCCGCCGCCGATCCAGGAATTGCGGCTGCGCACCTTCGACATGTTCCAGTTGATCGATCCGCGCCACAAGACGGCGCGGCCCGTCACCATCGTCGACATCGACGACAAGAGCCTCGGCAAGCTCGGCCAATGGCCGTGGCCGCGGACGCGAATCGCCGATCTGATCCAGAACCTCACCAACAACGGCGCGGTGGCGATCGGCTTCGACGTGGTGTTCTCGGAAGCCGACCGGCTCAATCCGGATCTGGTCGCGAGCCAGATGCGCTATCTCGACGAGGTCACCCGCGCCAAGCTGCGCGAGCTGCCGACCAACGACCAGATCCTTGCCGAGGCGATCAAGCGCTCGCGCGTGGTGCTGGGCGAGACCGGGCTTCCAGGCGTGTTGTCCGAGCTCGACAAGTCGCTGCCCTTCACTGGCGTCGCGACGGTCGGCGAGGAGGGCGCCGAGCGCTTCCTGTTTGAATTCCCGGGCTTGTTGCGCAACGTGCCGATCATCGAGAAGGTCGCAGCCGGTCGCGGCCTGTTCTCGATCAGGACCGAGCGTGACGGTCTGATCCGCCGCGTGCCGATGATCATGCGCGCCCAGGGCAACATCATGCCCTCGCTCAGCCTCGAGATCCTGCGCGTCGTCACGGGCACGCCGACGCTGCTGGTTCGCACCGACAAGACCGGTATTAGGGCGATCCGCCTCAAGGGCGTAGAGATTCCGACCGACAAGAACGGCCAGCTCTGGGTGCATTACGCCCGCCGGGATCCTTCAATCTACGTCTCCGCGGCCGACGTGCTCGACAACAGCGTGCCGCCGAGCAAGATCGCCGGCAAGCTGGTGCTGATCGGCACCTCGGCGGGCGGGCTCAACGACATCAAGACCACGCCGGTGTCCTCGACCATGCCGGGGGTCGAGATCCATGCCCAGGTGCTGGAGAGCGTACTGAGCGGCGCGGTGATCTCCCAGCCGAACTATGCGCTCGGCGTCGAACTGATCGCCGCGCTGGTCATCGGCCTGCTCGTCATCGTCTTTACGCCAAACCTCGGCCCCGTGCGCTTGGTGCTTGCGGGCGCGATGTTCGCTGCCATCCTGGTCGGCGTGTCCTGGTTCTTCTACTCGCAGTACCGCTACCTCATCGATTTCACCTATCCGCTGCTGTCGACCACCGCGGTCTATCTGACGCTGATCTTTGCCAGCTTCGTGCGCGAGCAGCGCCAGCGCGTGCAGATCCGCGGGCAATTCGCGCAATACATGTCGCCGGTGCTGGTCGAGCAGCTCGTGCAGTCGCCGGAGAAGCTCGTGCTCGGCGGCGAGGAGCGCGAGATGACGATCATGTTCTCCGACGTGCGCGGCTTCACAACGATCTCGGAGAGCTACAAGGACGATCCGCAAGGATTGATCGAGCTCATGAACCGCTTCCTGACGCCGCTGACCGACGTCATCATCGAGCGCAAGGGCTACATCGACAAATACATGGGCGACGCCATCATGGCGTTCTGGAACGCGCCGCTCGACGATGCCGAGCACGAGGTCAACGCCTGCGAGGCCGCGATCCAGATGCTGGAGCAGATCGACGCGGTCAACAAGGAGCGCGAGCAGGAAGCCGCCGACGGCGGCCACGTCTACATTCCGCTTAATGTCGGCATCGGTCTCAACACCGGCATCGGCGTGGTCGGCAATATGGGCTCCGACCTGAAGAAGAACTACTCGGTGCTCGGCGACAGTGTGAACCTGGCCTCGCGCCTCGAGGGGCAGACCAAGGAATACGGCTTCCCGATCATCGTCGGCTCCCGGACGGCGGTCGCCGCCAAGGACAAGTTCGCGATCCTTGAGCTCGACTTCATCATGGTCAAGGGCAAGACCGAGCCGGAGGTGATCTACGCCATCGCGGGCCGCGAGGACGTGATGCATTCGGGTGCCTTCCAGCGCCTGCGCAACATCACCATCGAAATGCTCGGCTGCTATCGCGGCCGCGACTGGCAGGGCGCGCTGGACGCTATCGAGCGCGGCCGCCGCAGCGAGGACGCCGACACGCTGGAAAAGCTGTTCAGGCTCTATGAGGCAAGGATCAGGGATTTCCAGCTCACGCCGCCGCCGGAAGGATGGACGGGGCGTACGCGCTGCTGACGAAGTAGTTGCCTTCGTCACCACTCCCGTAGGGTGGGCAAAGGCGCGAAGCGCCGTGCCCACCATCCGCTCTCACCGAGGTCGAATGGTGGGCACGCTACGCTTTGCCCACCCTACGAGACTGAGTGTTTTGCGCGAATGTGCCTCCTAACTAAGAGTGTCGTCCCGGCCTGCGCCGGGACGACAGCGTTATTTGCCGAAGCTGAGGGCCCGCCTCACTCCACCCCGATCGTTGTCAGATCCTGGAACCAGTGCTGCGTTTGCACGAACTGCTTGATCTTCGGCGACAGCGCGTGCGGATTTGTGTCGTGGACGACCCAGACCAGCGCAGCATCGTTCACGATCAGCGCATGCGCCTGCGCCAGCAGTGCGTCCTGTTTGGCGGAATCGAAGGTCTGCTTGGCCTCGTCGATCAACGCATCGACCTCAGGGTTCTTGTAGCCGCCCCAGTTGACGCCGACAGGCGCGATCTGCCCGGAATGGAAGAAGCGAACGATGGCGTAGAGCGGATCCGAGGTGACATAGGCGATGTTGTTGGCGGTGATGCCGGCATTCATCTCGTCGGCCGCGCCCTTGCGCCAGTGTGTATATAATGTCTCGAGCTCGACGACCTTGAAGTCGATCTCGATGCCGATCTCCTTGAAACTCTGCTGCAGGAATTCGTTCATCGGCAGCGACAGCATCTGGCCGGTGCCGCCCTGCGCGATGATGAAGGTTGTCTTCAGCGGCTTCGCCTTGGAGTAGCCGGCCTCTTCGACCAGCTTCTTCGCTGCGGCAAGATCATATTTCAGCTCGAAGCTCGGCTTGCCGAACCACGGGCTGGATGGATCGACCTGACCCTTGGCTGGCTTTGCCAGTCCGTTCATCAGGCCGACCACCGCCTCGCGATCGATCGCGAGGTTCAGCGCCTTGCGCAGGCGGATGTCGGTCCAGGGCGAGCCCGGCAGCACGCTGAGATGATAATTCCAGACATGCGGCGTGATGTTGTCGACGAGCTTCATGCCGGCGGCTTTCAGCTGCGGTACGGCATCCGGCGCGGGCGTTTCGATCAGGTCGACTTGCCCCGCAAGCAGCGCGTTGGTGCGCGTCAGCGCCTCCGGCATTGGCACCAGCACGATCTTGTCGGCCTTGGGAATGCGCTTCTTGTTCCAGTAGTCGGGGTTCTTGGTGAGCTCGGCAAGCTCGCGCGGCACCAGCTTCGTCAGTTTGAACGGTCCGGTGCCCGAGGGCTGGCTGGCGAACTTGTCCCAGTCCTTGCCGAGCTTCTCGTATTGCGCCGGGCTCGACACCAGGAACCACAGCATCTGATAGGGAAAGAAGGAATCGACCGTCTTGGTTGTGATCTCCACGGTGAAATCGTCGATCTTGGCATAGCTCGCGACCGAGGGCAGGCGGGTCTTCACCTGCGCGCTCTGCCGCTTGTCGAATTGCGGCGCCTTGTCGTTGAGCACCTTGTCCAGATTCCAGATCACCGTGTCGGCATTGAACTCGCTGCCGTCGTGAAACTTCACGCCTTTGCGCAAAGTGAAGCGCCATTTGGTCTTGTCGGCATCGTCGACCTTCCATTCGGTGGCGAGCCCCGGCACCAGCTTGCCGGGGCGATCGGCGACGTCCATCTCCCAGGCCACCAAGGGATCGTAGATCGTGTAGGCTGTGAACTGATAAGCGCCGGCGCCGCGATCGGGCTGGCCCGTCGTCAGCGGAATGTCCGCCATCGAGATGCCGTAGCGCACGACACTTTCGGCGCGCGCCGAGATTGCGGAGGCCGCCAGCGCAAGCACGGCGAGACAGGTCGACAGTCGAATACGCATTGGCCCAAAGCTCCCAGGAGATATCGGGACCAAACTTGCAATCTTGATGCCAGAATAGGCAGGGCGATGCGTTCGCCCGCGCGCGCCCCACAAGGACTTGTCGTCGCAGTGACAAATGGCAGAATAAGTTTCTCTTTGGCATAGCCATTGCATACGATTGCATCAAAAATAGTCATCGAAGCCGGAAAAGGATTGAGGCGATGCTTATCAAGAAGAACAAGACACATGCCGCGCTGATCGCACTCTTGGCGCTCGGCACGGCGGCCGCATCCCCGCGCGTCGCGAGCGCCGAAACTGTGCTGCGCATCGGCATGACCGCCGCCGATATTCCGCGCACGCTGGGCCAGCCCGACCAGGGTTTTGAAGGCAATCGCTTCACCGGCCTCACCATGTATGATGGGCTCACCGGCTGGGACCTGTCCTCGGCCGACAAGGCAAGCGTGGTGATTCCGGGCCTTGCCACCGAGTGGAAGGTTGACGACGCCGACAAGACCAAGTGGGTTTTCAAGCTGCGCCCGGGCGTGACCTTCCATGACGGCTCGCCGTTCAATGCGGACGCCGTGGTGTGGAATGTCGAGAAGGTCTTGAAGCAGGACGCGCCGCAATTCGACGCCAGCCAGGTTGGCGTCACGGCCTCGCGCATGCCGACGCTGGCGTCGGCGAAGAAGATCGACGACATGACGGTCGAGCTCACCACCAAGGAGCCCGACAGCTTCCTGCCGATCAACCTCACCAATTTGTTCATGGCGAGCCCGACGAAGTGGCAGGCCTTCTACGACAAGGCCGAAGGCGCTGATGCCAAGGCGAAGTCGCAGGCCGCCTGGACCGCCTTCGCCAGGGACGCCTCGGGCACCGGCCCGTGGAAGATGGCGAGCTTCACCCCGCGTGAGCGGCTCGAGTTGGTCAAGAACGCGAACTACTGGGACAAGGCCCGTGTGCCCAAGGTCGACAAGATGGTGCTCTTGCCGATGCCGGAGGCCAACGCGCGCACCGCGGCGCTGCTGTCCGGGCAGGTCGATTGGGTCGAGGCCCCGGCGCCGGATGCGCTGCCCGAACTCAAGCAGCGCGGCTTCAAGCTCTACGCCAACGAGCAGCCGCATGTCTGGCCCTGGCAGTTCTCGCGCGTCGAAGGCTCGCCCTGGAACGACATCCGCGTGCGCAAGGCCGCGAACCTCTGTGTCGACCGCGAGGGCCTGAAGGATGGCCTGCTTGCCGGCCTGATGGTGCCGGCGACCGGCACTTTCGAGCCCGGCCATCCCTGGCGCGGCAAGCCGAGCTTCGAGATCAAGTACGACAAGGCGGCTGCGCAAAAGCTGATGCAGGAGGCCGGCTTCGGTCCGAACAAGAAGCTGACCGTAAAGACGCAGACATCCGCCTCCGGCTCGGGCCAGATGCAGCCATTGCCGATGAACGAATATCTCCAGCAGGCCCTGGCCGAATGCTATTTCGACGTGCAGCTCGACGTCATCGAATGGAATACGCTGTTCACCAACTGGCGCCGCGGCGCCAAGGATCCCTCAGCCAACGGCGCGAACGCGACCAACGTCACCTATGCGGCGATGGACCCGTTCTTCGCGCTGGTGCGCTTCCTGCAATCGGGCATGGCGCCGCCGGTGTCGAACAATTGGGGCTTCATCAACAACCCCAAGTTCGACGACCTCGTGAAGAAGGCGCGCCAGACCTTCGATCCCGCCGCGCGTGACGCCGCGCTCGCCGAGCTGCACGCGGCCTCCGTCGACGACGCCGCCTTCCTCTACGTCGCCCATGACGTCGGCCCGCGCGCCATGAGCCCGAAGGTGACAGGCGTCGTGCAGCCGAAGAGCTGGTTCATCGACTTCTCGCCGGTGTCGATGACGCAGTAATTCGCGCCGCGTACTCAGTGTACCCTCTCCCCCTGTGGGAGAGGGTGGCTTCGCGTTAGCGAAGCCGGGTGAGGGGTCTCTCTCCGCGGATGCGAACCCCTCGATCGCTGCAATGTCATCCGCGGAAACAACCCCTCATCCGGCGCGCTGCGCGCGCCATCTTCTCCCACAAGGGGAGAAGGAAGAAAGAACTCAACGTGCTCGCTTATATCGCCAGACGCATCGTCTACGTCGTCCCGATCGTCATCAGCGTGGCGCTGGTGTGTTTTCTGCTCGTGCACATCACGCCGGGCGATCCGCTCGTGGCCGTGCTGCCGGCCGACGCCTCGCAGGAGCTCGCCGCGCAGCTGCGCGCCGCCTATGGCTTCGACCGGCCGCTGCCGGTGCAGTTCGGGCTTTGGCTGCTGCGCGCGCTGCATGGCGATCTCGGCAATTCCATCGCCACGGGGCGTCCTGTGCTGGCCGAGGTCATGCGCGCGGTCGGCAACACCGTCACGCTGGCGATTGCCGCGGCCATCATCGGCTTCACCATGGGCATCCTGTTCGGCCTGATCGCCGGCTATTTTCGCGAGACCTGGATCGACAAGGTCGCGACCTCCTTCGCGATCGCCGGCGTCTCGGTGCCGCACTACTGGCTCGGCATGCTGCTCGTCATCATCTTCTCGGTGCAGCTGAACTGGCTGCCCGCGGTCGGCGCCGGGCCGAGCGGCTCCAACTCCTGGGCCTGGGACTGGGCGCATCTGAAATATCTGGTGTTACCGGCGATCACGACCTCGGTGATCCCGATGGGCATCGTCACCCGCACGGTGCGTGCGCTCACCGGCGACATCCTCAGTCAGGATTTCGTCGAGGCGTTGCGGGCCAAGGGTCTGCGCGAAACCGGCGTGTTCCGCCACGTCATCAAGAATGCCGCGCCGACCGCGCTCGCGGTGATGGGGCTTCAGCTCGGCTATATGCTCGGCGGCTCCATCCTGATCGAGACCGTGTTCTCCTGGCCGGGCTCGGGCTTCCTGCTCAATTCGGCGATCTTCCAGCGCGACCTGCCGCTGCTGCAAGGCACGATCCTGATTCTGGCGCTGTTTTTCGTGTTCCTCAATCTGCTGGTCGATATCGCGCAAGCCGCGATCGACCCGCGCATCAAGCGGGGCTAGCGGGATGAGCGAGCTTCCGTTGTCAGCCACCAGCGATGCCGCGCTCCAGGCCGCGCCCGCCACCAGGGCGCGGGGCTATTGGGCGACCGTCGGCCGCCGTATCATGCGCGACAAGGTCAGCATGGCCTGCGCGCTCGTGTTGTTGCTGATCTTCCTGTCCGCGGTCCTCGCGCCGTGGCTCGGTCTCGAAGACCCCTACAAGGGCTCGATGATCCGCCGCCTTCGCCACATCGGCACGACTGGCTATCCGCTCGGCACCGACGAGCTCGGCCGCGACATGCTGGCGCGGCTGATCTATGGCGGGCGGCTGTCGCTGGTCATCGGCATTTTGCCCGTGATCCTCGCCTTCTGCATCGGCACCTCGCTCGGCCTCGTTGCCGGCTATGTCGGCGGCAGGCTCAACACCGCGATCATGCGGACGGTCGACGTGTTCTACGCCTTCCCCTCCGTGCTGCTGGCGATCGCCATCTCCGGCGCGCTCGGGGCGGGCGTCCTCAATTCCATCGTGTCGTTGACCGTCGTGTTCGTGCCGCAGATCACCCGCGTCGCCGAGAGCGTCACCACTGGCGTGCGCAACATGGATTTCGTCGAGGCCGCGCGCGCCTCCGGCGCCGGCGCCTTCACCATCATGCGCGTGCACATCCTCGGCAACGTGCTCGGCGCCATCTTCGTCTATGCCACCAGCCTGATCTCGGTCTCGATGATCCTGGCGGCCGGCCTGTCCTTCCTCGGCCTTGGCACCAAGCCGCCGGAGCCGGAATGGGGCCTGATGCTGAACACCTTGCGCACCGCGATCTACATCAATCCCTGGGTCGCCGCGCTGCCGGGTGCGATGATCTTCGCAGTCTCGATCTGCTTCAATCTGCTCTCGGACGGCCTGCGTAGCGCCATGGACATCAGGAACTAGGTCATGCGTGCGTCAAACAACAGCGTCTCCGTAGCAAAGAACACCTCTCCCCGATGGGGAGAGGTGAAGGATACCTTCCATGTCTGAAGCAGCTCAACCGACCACCATGCTTGAGCCCGTCGAAGACCGCGGCGGCGTCGCGCAGCCGCTGCTTCAGGTCTCCGGCCTGACAAAACATTTCCCCGTACGCGGCGGGCTGTTCGCCGCCAAGCGCACCGTGCGCGCGGTCGACAACGTCTCCTTCGCCGTCGCCAAGGGCGAGACCGTCGGCATCGTCGGCGAATCCGGCTGCGGCAAGTCGACCACCGCGCGTCTCTTGATGCATCTGATGCCGCGCGATACCGGCGACATCATCTATGACGGCATGACCGTCGGCCAGTCGCTGAGCTTGCGCGAGCTTCGCCGCGGCATGCAAATGGTGTTTCAGGATTCCTACGCCTCGCTCAATCCGCGCCTCACGATCGAGGAATCCATCGCCTTCGGTCCCAAGGTCCACGGCATGGCCGACGGCGCGGCGCGCACCCTGGCGCGCGAGCTGCTCGGCAAGGTCGGCCTGCGCCCGGAAAACTTCGCCAGCCGCTATCCGCACGAAATCTCGGGCGGCCAGCGCCAGCGCGTCAACATCGCGCGAGCCCTGGCGCTGTCGCCGCGGCTGGTGATCCTGGACGAGGCCGTCTCCGCGCTCGACAAATCCGTCGAGGCGCAGGTGCTCAATCTGCTCGCCGATCTCAAGCGCGAGTTCGGCCTGACCTATCTCTTCATCAGCCACGACCTCAACGTCGTGCGATACATCAGCGACCGCGTGCTGGTGATGTATCTCGGCGAGGTGGTCGAGCTCGGCCCGGTCGACCAGGTCTGGGACCAGCCGGCGCATCCCTATACGCGCGCGCTGCTGGCGGCGATGCCGTCCTCCGATCCTGATAGCCGCACCGAGACGCCGCCGATCACGGGCGATCCGCCCAATCCGATCGATCCGCCCTCGGGCTGCCGCTTCCACACCCGATGTCCATTTGCGGAGCCGCTCTGCGCAAATGCGACACCAAAGCTCACTGCGCTCGATAATATGGGCCACGAGGCCGCGTGCTACATGGCGATTCCGGGTTCAGGCCATAGCCGCGCGCCGAGGGAGAAGACCTTATGACGAGACCGACGCCGAAAGAGATCAAACCGATCGCGCAAATCGCGGGCGTTCCCGTGGATGACGAGATCGCGACCCGCATCTCCAATTCCATCGGGCCTGCCTTCGAAGGCTTTGCGGCCATTGCCGGCACACTGCCGTTCGACCTCGAGCCTGCGCTCTATCCGATCGCGCAGACGCAGAAGGTGTCGAAATGAGCGCCGAGCCTGCCTTGATGACGCTCACTGAGGTCGCGCGTGCGATCGCGATGAAGCAGCTGTCCTCGCATGAGGTGACGCACGCGCTGCTGCATCGTATCGCGCAATGGCAGCCGCATCTCAATGCCTTCATGTCGATTGAAGCGGAGGCCGCGCTCAAGGCGGCGGAGACCGCCGACGCCGAGCTCGCCAAGGGCAGCGTCCGTGGTCCGCTGCACGGCGTGCCGCTCGCGCACAAGGACATGTATTACGACGCCGGCAAGGTCGCGACCTGCGGCTCGCTGATCCGCCGCGATTTCGTGCCGACCGTGACGTCCACCGCCTTGCAGCGGCTGAAGGACGCCGGCCAGGTCCGGCTCGGCACGCTGCACCTCGCCGAGTTCGCCTATGGCCCGACCGGGCACAACGCTCATTACGGCCCGGTGCGCAATCCCTGGAACGTCGCGCACATCACCGGCGGCTCGTCGTCGGGCTCCGGCTCGGCGGTTGCGGCGCGGCTGACCTATGCGGCGCTCGGCTCGGACACCGGCGGCTCGATCCGCATGCCCGCGCATTTCTGCGGCGTCACGGGCCTCAAGACAACCGTCGGCCGGGTCAGCCGTGCCGGCGCGATGCCGCTGTCGCAATCGCTCGACACGGTCGGCCCGCTCGCCCGCACCGCCGAGGATTGCGCGCTGCTGCTGGCGCTGATGGCCGGTGCAGACCCCGCAGATTCGACCTGTAGCCACGAGCCGTTGTCGGATTATGTGGCTGCGACCAAGGGCTCGCTGAAGGGCCTGAAGGTAGGGGTGCCCGCGTCCTTCTATGTCGACGATCTCGACAGCGAGGTCGCGCGCGTGCTGGACGAGACCATCGCCGTGCTCAAGCGCGAGGGTGCCGACATCGTCACGATCGAGCTGCCGGATCAGCGGCAATTGTCGTCGGCGAGCCAGCTCGTGCTCGCGGCCGAAGCCGCCGCCTTCCACAAACGCTGGATGATCGAGCGTCCGCAGGATTACAGCGCGCAGGTCCTGATGCGGCTTCAGAACGGGCTCGCCGTTCCTGCCATCACTTATCTGGAGGCGATGCGCTGGCGCGGCTCGGCGCTCGCCGCGCACAACGCGGCGACCGCGGGTGTCGATGCGGTGATCGCACCGGCTTCCCCAGTGCCGGCGCCGACCATCGAGGAAAGCGATGTCGGCGGTGGTCCGAACGCGCCGGCGCTGTTGCAGCGGCTGACGCTGTTCACCCGCCCGGTGAATTTCCTCGGTCTGCCGTCGCTCACGGTGCCGTCCGGCTTCACCAAAAGCGGCCTGCCTGTAGGCATGCAGCTGATCGGCCGCTCCTTCGATGAAGCCACCTTGCTCACCATCGGCGCCGCGTTCCAGCGCGTCACCGACTATCACGACCGGATACCGAAACTGCCGTCATGACAAAGCTCGTCGATATCTCAGGCCTCAACATCCGCTTCACCGGCGAGCGCACGGTCTATGCCGTGAACGATCTCAGCCTCTCGCTCGGCAACAGTGAGGTGCTGGGCCTGCTCGGCGAGTCCGGCTCGGGCAAGAGTGTGACGTTGCGTGCGCTGATGCGGCTGCTGCCGAAGAAGCGCACGCAAATTTCGGGCACGGTCAACGTGATGGGCCGCGACGTGCTCGCCATGAACGACGAGGAGCTCTCGTCGTTCCGCGGCCAGACCGTCTCGATGATCTTCCAGGAGCCCGCGCTCGCGCTCGATCCGGTCTACACCATCGGCGCGCAGATCGCCGAGAGCGTGGTGCGCCATGAAGGCAGGAGTTTTGCGGAAGGGCGGGCGAGGGCACTCGACATGCTCGAGGTCGTGCGCATCCCCTCGGCCAAGCGGCGGCTGGATGCCTATCCGCACGAGATGTCCGGCGGCATGCGCCAGCGCGCGATGATCGCGCTCGCACTGGCCTGCCGTCCCAAGATTTTGCTGGCGGACGAGCCGACCACGGCGCTCGATGCCACCGTGCAGATCCAGATCCTCTTGCTGCTGCGCGAGCTGCAGCGCGAGTTCGGCATGTCCGTCATCTTCGTCACCCATGACATCGGCGTTGCCATCGAGATCTGCGACCGCGTCGCGGTGATGTATGCCGGCCAGATCGTGGAGCAGGGGAGCCTGCGCGACATCGTCCGCTCGCCGGTGCATCCCTACGCCAGGGGCCTGCTCGCCTCCACCATCCACGGCGCCAAGCGCGGGGCGCGGCTCGAAACCATTCCCGGCACCCCGCCCTCGCTGGCCGAAAAACCCCACAATTGCTCCTTCGCCCCCCGCTGCAAGTTCGCCGAGCCGCGCTGCCTGGAGCAGCTGCCTGCGAATGTGGAGGTCGGGCCGGGCCGGGCGGCGAGGTGCGTGCTGGCGGAGCAGGTCACCGCACTGTCGTAATACTGAGCGCACCGGCCAGGGCCTGCTCTACTGTGCATGGGGTTGTTTTCGACATTTTTTGTCTGCACTGCGGCAACCGGCCAGCCACGAACGCCATTCAGACCCCATTCATCCCGATTCCGGTTCCATGCGGCCATTCACGCCAGAGGGACCTCACTTATGTACATTTCCAACGAAGGCCTGCTCGTCATCCTGTTCGTCGGCCTGGTCGCCGGCTGGCTGGCCGGAAAGATCGTGAGGGGCGCCGGGTTCGGCATCATCGGCGACATCGTGATCGGCATCGCCGGGGCCCTGGTGGCCAGCCTCTTGTTCCCAAAGCTCGGCATTCGTCTCGGCACCGGGCTCGTCTCCGAGATCGTCTATTCCGCCATTGGTGCCGTCATTCTGCTTCTGGTGGTGCGGCTGGTGCGCGGCGGGGGCCGGTTCTAGCCGGCGTTCGGCAGATCGGAGCTTGCGGCCTCTCCCTTTTCCGGGGAAGAGCCTGAAAGCCTGCAAGAAAAAGCCGCAAGCCTGTGAAATTCCGGACTTGCGCGGAAGTCTATCAGGGGTAGATGTGGCCCATCAGGGCCCCGGATTAATTCGACTGCGTTGACGGCCGGAAAACAGATGTTAATCCGAGGCGAGTACCCTGAATCGCCTTTGAAATCAGGGGCCTTGCCCCTCACCCGAAAGAGATCAGACTGATGGCAGCCATCCCTGGCGTCCGCCGTTCAGAGCTCGGTGACGCCTTGCGCGCTTGTCGCATGGCGTTCGTCGGCGTCGGCTTGATGAGCTGCATGATCAACCTGCTCTATCTGACCGGGTCGATCTTCATGCTGGAGGTCTACGACCGGGTGCTGCCGAGCCGCAGCATCCCGACCCTGGTCGGCCTGATCATCCTCGCCAGCTTCCTCTACATGGCGCAGGGCGTGCTCGACATGATCCGTAACCGCATTCTGGGGCGGATCGGCACTTCGCTCGACGAGGCCCTCAACAAGCGCGTATTCGACACCATCGTGCGACTGCCGCTGCTGGTCGGCAGCCGCAACGAGGGCCTCCAGCCGCTGCGGGACCTCGACAATGTCCGTTCCTTCCTCGGCGGCATGGGCCCGAGTGCGTTCTTCGACCTGCCCTGGCTGCCGCTCTATCTCGCCATCTGCTTCGCCTTCCACGTCCTGATCGGCGTCACCGCGCTGGTCGGCGCCATCATCCTGGTCGGCCTGACGCTGGTTACCGAATTCCTGTCCCGCCAGCCGGCGAAGGAGGCGATGGGGCTTGCCGCCCAGCGCAACGATCTCGCCCAGGCCAGCCGCCGCAATGCCGAAGTCATGGTGTCGATGGGCATGGCCAGCCGCATGAACCAGCGCTGGAGCGAGGCCAACGAAAAATATCTGGCCGGTAATCAGCGCGCGAGCGACGTCGCCGGCGGTCTCGGCGCGGTCGCAAAGGTGCTGCGCATGCTGCTGCAATCGGCCGTGCTCGCGGTCGGTGCCTATCTCGTCATCCATCAGGAGGCGACCGCCGGCATCATCATCGCCGGCTCGATCCTCTCCGCCCGCGCGCTGGCGCCGGTCGATCTGGCCATCGCCCACTGGAAATCCTTCGTCGCGGCCCGCCAGAGCTGGCAGCGTCTCACGCGGCTCCTCGAGCAGATGCCGGCGCAGGCGATGCCGACCCAATTGCAGGCACCCACCAGCCGGCTCTCGGTCGAAGGTGTCGCCATGGTGCCGCCCGGCGACCAGCGCCTCATCGTCCAGGACATCACCTTCGCGCTCACCGCCGGCAACGGCCTCGGCGTGATCGGGCCAAGCGGCTCCGGCAAGTCGTCGCTGATCCGCGCGCTGGTCGGCGTCTGGCAGCCGGTGCGCGGCAAGGTGCGGATCGACGGCGCGGCGCTCGACCAATGGTCAAGCGACGTGCTCGGCCGTCACATCGGCTACCTGCCGCAGGACGTTGAATTGTTCGGCGGCACCATCGCGCAGAACATCAGCCGGTTCGATCCCGAGGCCACCTCCGACGCGATCATCGCCGCGGCCAAGGAGGCCGGCGTGCACGAGATGATCATCAAGATGCGCGAGGGCTACAACACGCAAGTCGGCGAGCAGGGCGCCGCGCTCTCCGCAGGGCAGGCGCAGCGCGTGGCGCTGGCGCGCGCGCTCTACGGCAACCCGTTCCTGATCGTGCTCGACGAGCCCAACTCCAATTTGGACACTGAAGGCGACGAGGCGCTGACTCGCGCCATCCGCTCGGCGCGCGAGCGCGGCGCCATCGTCGTCGTGGTGGCGCACCGGCCGATCGGCGTCGAGGCGGTCGACCAGATCCTGGTGCTGCGCGATGGCCGCATGCAGACCTTCGGTCCCAAGGAGCAGGTGCTCGCCCAGGTGCTCCAGCCGCGCGTGACGCCGCCGGCGCCGATCAAGATCGTCAGCGAAGGTGGAGTGCCCAAGCCATGAGCACGTTGGCAATCGGCGGCCCGAAGCCTGCCGCGAAGAAGACGGTGCGCGATTCGATCAAGTTTCACCTGATGCTCGGGCTTGGGATCGTGCTGGTCCTGGTCGTCGGTCTTGGCGGCTGGGCTTCCACGGTGCTGATTTCGGGCGCGCTGATCGCGCCGGGGCAGATCGTGGTCGAATCCAATGTCAAGAAGGTGCAGCATCCGACCGGCGGCGTGGTCGGCGAGGTGCGCGCCCGCGATGGCGACGTGGTCAAGGCCGGCGACATCGTGGTGCGGCTCGACGACACCGTCACCAAGGCCAACCTTGCCATCGTCACCAAGAATCTCGATGCCGCGCAGGCGCGCGCGGCGCGGCTCCAGGCCGAGCAGCGCGGTGTCGACAAGATCGAATTCCCGCAAAGCCTCATCGAGCGCGCCGACGATCCTGACGTCAAGGTGCTGCTCTCCGCCGAAACCAAGCTGTTCGACGTCCGTGTCAACGGCCGCACCGGGCAGAAAGCGCAGCTGCGCGAGCGCATCACCCAGCTCAACGAGGAAATCGCAGGTCTCAGCGCCCAGGAGAAAGCCAAGGATCAGGAGATCGCGCTGGTGCAGAACGAGCTCACCGGCGTGCGCGAGCTCTACGACAAGCGCCTGGTGCAGATCTCGCGCCTGACCCAGCTCGAACGCGAACTCGGCGCGGCTCAACGGCGAGCGCGCGCAGTACATCGCCTCGCGCGCCCAGGCCAAGGGCAAGATCACCGAGACCGAGCTCCAGATCATCCAGATCGACAAGGACGTGGTCAGCGAGGTCTCCAAGGACCTGCGCGAGACCAACGACAAGATCGGCGAGCTGATCGAGCGCAAGGTCGCCGCCGAAGACCAGCTCCGCCGCGTCGACATCCGCGCGCCGCAGGACGGCATGGTGCTGCAATCGACGGTGCATACCGTCGGCGGTGTCGTCACCGCCGGCGATGCCCTGATGCTGATCGTGCCGCAGGCCGACGATCTCCAGGTCGAGGCCAAGGTCAACCCGGTCGACATCGACAAGCTCCAGATCGGCCAGAAGACGTTGTTGCGCCTGTCCGCCTTCAACCAGCGCACCACACCCGAGCTCAACGGCGTCGTCAGCCGCGTGTCGCCCGACGTCACCACAGACCAGCGCACAGGCCAGAGCTATTACACCATCCGCGTCTCGATGCCGGCCGAAGAGGTCGCCCGCCTCGGCGACGTCAAGATGATCCCCGGCATGCCCGTGGAAGCCTTCGTCCAGACCGGCGACCGCACCATGCTGTCCTATCTGATGAAGCCGCTGCACGACCAGCTGATGCGCGCGTTCCGGGAGAAGTGACGCGCGAAAGCGCGGCATCTCCCAGCGTCATTGCGAGCGCAGCGAAGCAATCCAGTCTGCCTCAGCGGAGAGATTTCTGGATTGCTTCGCTGCGCTCGCAATGACGACTTGGCTGTCAGTTTGCTATACTGCGATTGCAAACAGCAACCCGGCGGTCGACCATGCAATCCCCACCCTCCATCGCCACCGAATCCTTCTCCGACGCCGGCCTCGCGGTCGCACAACTCGAAGAGATCTATGAGCGCAACACAAAATTTCTGCGCGACCGGTTCGAGGCTTATGTCAATGGCGAAGCGGTCACCACACGGGTTCGCGCTTACTATCCCTTCGTCCGTCTCACCACCGCGACGCATGCGCGGCTGGACTCGCGCCTGTCCTACGGTTTCGTCCATGGCCCCGGCGTGCACGAGACCAGCGTGACGCGGCCGGATCTATTCCGCGCCTATCTCACCGAGCAGATCGAACTCCTGATCCAGAACCACGCGGTGCCCGTCGAGATCGGCGAGTCCACTGAACCGATCCCGATCCACTTCGCCTATCGCCGCGACATCAACATCGAGGCCGCCATTACCACCAGCGAGAACTCCGTCATCACGCGATCGCTGCGCGATGCGTTCGACGTGCCTGATCTCGCCACGATGGACGATTCGATCGCCGACGGCACCTTCGAGCTCCACCCCGGCGCGCCCGAGCCGCTATCCTTGTTCCGCGCGGCCCGCGTCGACTACTCGCTGCGTCGGCTTTACCACTACACCGGCACGGATCCCGAATATTTCCAGAACTTCGTGATCTTCACCAACTATCAGTTCTATGTCGACGCATTTGCGCAGCTCTGCCAGCAGCGGCTTCAATCCGGCGAGGCTGGTCTCGATGCCTTCGTCGCGCCCGGCAATGTGATCACGTGCAATGGCGGCGCCATCAGCGGAATGGCGCCCGTGCGCGCACCGCAGATGCCGGCCTTCCACCTGGTCGCACCCGACTATCGCGGCATCACCCTGATCAATATCGGCACCGGTCCATCCAACGCGCGCAACGTCACCGACCATGTCGCCGTGCTGCGGCCGCATGCCTGGCTGATGCTCGGTCATTGCGCTGGCCTGCGCAACACGCAGCGGCTCGGCGACTACGTCCTCGCCCACGGCTACGTGCGCGAGGATCACGTGCTCGACCGCGAGCTGCCGCCGTGGGTACCGATCCCGGCACTGGCCGAGATGCAGGTTGCGCTCGAGGAGGCGGTCGAGGACGTCACCGGCCTGGAAGGTTTTGAACTGAAGCGCCTGATGCGCACCGGCACCGTCGCGAGCGTCGACAACCGCAACTGGGAGATCTCCGGGCCGGCCGTGATCCGCCGCTTGTCGCAATCCCGTGCGGTCGCGCTCGACATGGAATCGGCCGCGATCGCCGCCAACGGCTACCGCTTCCGCGTCCCCTACGGCACGCTGCTCTGCGTCTCCGACAAGCCGCTGCATGGCGAGATCAAGCTCGCCGGCATGGCCAGCGAATTCTACCGTCGCCGCGTCGGACAGCATCTCGAGATCGGTCTGAAGGCGCTGGAGCGGCTGAAGCAGCAGGAATCGGAGCGGCTGCATTCGCGAAAGCTGAGGAGCTTTGCCGAGGTCGCGTTTCAGTAGCGCGTCCGTCCCGCTTGCCGGCAGGATCTGGCAGCAAGACTGTCGCACGCCCGAGACCGGCGTCCCCGTGAGAACGCAATCATCCCGGAATATCGCCGCCATAGCAGGGTTATCACGTCATCCGGGGCCGCGTAGTCAGAAGCAGGAGACAGCAATGATCACAGCAATGATCAGAGTCGTCGTGCTGGGAACGTTCGCAGCGGCGCTGTTCGCTTCGCCGGTATTGGCTGCGGGCGGTGGAGGAGGCGGTGGAGGTGGTGGCACCAGCTCCACGGATCCCTATGCGGGCGCCTATTCGGATCAGAAAGCGCAGTCCACCTACCCGAAACGCTCCAACCCAAAGGCAACCCAGAAAGGCAAGAAGCCGAACAACCAGTCCAGCATCGGTGATCCCGCATTCGCGGCCGGCTACCGCGCGGCCTATGACACGATCTACGAGCGCAACGACTATGCGGTCGCGATCGAGCAATTGAAGGCGCTCGGCCACGACGATCATCCGAACGTCGCCAATCTCATCGGTTACTCATATCGCAAGCTCGGCGACTACAAGCAGTCGCAGATTTGGTACGAGCGCGCGCTGAAGGCCGATCCGAATCACGTGCTGACCTGGCAGTATTATGGGCTTTGGCAGCTCGAGCAGGGTAACCGCGAGCAGGCAATGTTTCACCTGAGCCGCATCGCCGCGATCTGCGGGACCGATTGCGAGGAGTACAAGTCCCTGGCGAACGCGCTGGAGAAACCCACAGGCGCGGCCCTCGTTTACTGAGAACGCAGGGTGGGGCCGGCCCGCGGCTGCACGAAGCGCAGTCCGCTCGGCGTAGTCCACTATCGCGACAATAGGTGGGTTACGCCTTGGGCTAACCCATCTACACATGGTGACAAGCGAAGAAATTTTCAGCATTGTCTGGCGCGGGGGCTCGACCGGGACGACTTGATGCCACTCATGCGCGACAAGATCATTGGCCATGACCTCGAACGGCTGGCCTTTCGCTTCACCATGCTGAACGACGGCGATGTGGTACAGTGTCAGATCAGCGACGCCGCGATGGACGAGCTCGCGGGCATGCAGGGCACCGAAAGCAGCGCACGTCAGGCGCAGTTCCTGTCCCTGCGCGAGACCATCGAGCGGATCGCGTCAGACCTCTACGACGAAGCGCCGAGGTTTCAGGGCTATGTGGTGCGGATCTTTATGCGGCATTTGGGACGGTAAGGCGCACAACGCGCCCTCAATGTCGTCCTGGCGAAGGCCAGGACCCATTGCCACCGGCTTATATTGTTTGAAGAAGCTGTGGCTCCGCCATCCGCACAACTCTCATTCGGGGTAATGGGTCCTGGCTTTCGCCAGGACGACACCGGAGATGAGGCGCGGCCGGTCCATCGACGCAAACGGCCTGCTACTCCTCCAGCTTCTTCAGCAACAATTTCAGCGCCGTCGCCGCGAACACCTGCATGTTAGCGAGCCGGTCATTGCTGCCCGTCTCCAGCGTCATCACCTCTGCCGCAGGGCCCGCCACCGCCATGCAGCTATGGCCGGCGGCGTCGCCGTAGCGGTTGCTGGTGGGGCCGGCGGCTCCGGTTTCGGACAGGCCCCAGTCGCATCCGAAGCGCGTTCGCATCCGCTCAGCAAGTAGTTTCGCGTAGGGCTCCGATGAGGAGCGAAAGCCCTTCATGCCGTCGTCCGAAATATCCATCAGCACGCGCCTGGCGTCGCGGGTGTAGACCACGGCGCCACCGACGAAATAGGCGGACGCGCCGGGCACGGCGAGCAGGCTGGCCGAGATCAGGCCACCGGCCGAGGATTCTGCCACCGCAATGGTCTGTTTGCGCGCGATCAGCTTGGCCGCGACCTGTTCCGCAATGCCGACGAGCTCTTTCATGTCCTTCACCTCTGATCCTCGCAACTGTGCTCAGCCTTCCTAGCATATGACGGAAGCCTTGGCCGAGTTGCGGGCGGCGGGCAGGCCTGCTTGAATGGCGGGTACAAGAAGAGACATGCGTGGAAACGTGAGAAGGGAGACGTCATGGCGTCCCTGATCGCCGGCGGGGTGGATTGCGATTTGCATCCGGCCGTGCCGCATCTGACCAGCCTGCTGCCGTACTTGAACGATTATTGGCGCGATCAGGTGACGACGCGCGGCATGGTCGATCTCGTCTCGCAATCCTATCCGAAGAACTCGCCGATCGTGGCGCGGCCCGATTGGCGCCCCGAGAACGGCAAGCCTGGCGAAAGCCTGGCGGACATGCAGCGTCATGTGCTCGATCCTTTCCAGCTCAAACTCGCGATCTGCAATCCGCTCTACGGCGTGCAGATGGTGTTCTCCGAGGACATGCAGGCGGCCTTCTGCCGCGCGCTGAACGACTGGCTCGTCAAGGAATGGCTCGATCGTGATCCGCGGCTGCGTGGCTCGATCGTGATTCCCACGCAAAGCGTCGAGAAGGCCGTCGCCGAGATCGAGCGCTGCGCGCAGGATCGCCGCTTCGTGCAGGTGCTCATGCTGGTCATGGGCGACACGCCGCTCGGCAAGCGTGCGCTATGGCCAATCTATGCGGCCGCGGAAAGTCTGGAATTACCGATCGGCATCCATGCCGGTTCCGCCTACCACAATCCGCCCACCGCCGTGGGGTGGGGCTCTTATCACATCGAGGATTATGTCGGTCAGGCCCAGGCGTTCCAGACCCAGCTCACCAGCCTGATCGTCGAGGGCGTGTTCGCCAAATATCCGCGGCTGAAAATGGTGATGCTGGAATCCGGCGTCTCCTGGATCGCGCCCTATCTCTGGCGTTTGCACAAGTTCTGGCGCGGGGTGCGGATGGAGACGCCCTGGGTCGATCGCGCGCCGCTGGAGATTGTGCGCAGCAACATCCGCTTCTCGTTACAGCCATTTGATGCGCCGCCGGAACCTGAGACATTAATTCGCCTGTTTGATCATATGCAGTCGGACGAATTGGTCCTATTCTCCACGGACTATCCGCACTGGCAGTTCGACGGCCAGGACGCGCTGCCCGAAGGTCTGTCCCCCGATCTCGTGCACAAGATCATGATCGACAATCCGCATGCGACCTATCCCCGCCTGACTTAGCCCGCTGCCAAAGGAGGCAAGGCGATGAATATCCAGTTCCGCGAGAGCTCCGAAGCTGCTTCCCCACTGACTGCGAAAACCGCGATCGCGGATTGCGACATCCATCCGGCCCGCGCCACCCGCACCGAGCTCTATCCCTACCTCGCCAAACGCTGGCAGCATCACCTCGATATCTACGGCGTCCATGCCTATCAGGGCATGATGGAAGGCCCGCCCTATCCGAAAGCCCAGCCCAACGCCTCGCGCCGCGACGCCTATCCGCCGGAAGGCGGCCCGCAAGGTTCCTCCCTCTCCTTCATGCAGAAGCAGCTGCTCGATCCCAACAACGTGCAGCTCGGCGTGCTCAATCCGCTCAACGCCGGGCAGGGTATCCGCAATCACGAGCTCTCGGCCGCATTGTGCTCGGCGATCAACGACTGGCAGATCGACAAATGGACCAGCAAGGACAAGCGGCTGAAGGCGTCCATCGTCGTCGGCAATGAGGATGGGCTATCGGCCGCCGCCGAGATCCGCGAGCGCGCCGGCGACAAGAATTTCGTGCAGGTGCTGCTGCTCAGCCGCAATGTCGAGCCGCTCGGCCAGCGCCGTTATTGGCCGATCTATCAAGCCGCGGAAGAGGCCGGCCTTCCCGTCGGCGTGCACGCTTTCGGCTTCGGCGGCAATCCGATCACGCCGTCGGGCTGGCCGTCCTATTACATCGAGGAGATGGTGGGACACTCGCAGTGCCAGCAATCGGCGCTGGCGAGCCTCGTGTTGGAGGGCGTGTTCGCGCGCTTCCCGAAACTGAAGATGGTGATGATCGAGGCCGGCTTCGGCTGGGCGCCGTCGCTGGCGTGGCGGCTCGACAAGGCCTGGCAGCGGCTGCGCGGCGAGGTGCCGCATGTGAAGCGGCCGCCGTCGGAATATATCCGCGAGCAGGTGTGGTGGACCACGCAGCCGATGGAAGACCCGGAGCGGCGCGAGGATCTGTTCGACGTCATCAACTGGATCGGTTGGGACCGGCTCTTGTTCGCGACCGACTATCCGCATTGGGACTATGACGAGCCGTCGCGCGTGCTGCCGGCCGGCGTCAGCGAGACCAATCGCGAGGCGTTCTATCTCGGCAATGCGCGCAAGCTCTACGGACTGGCTTGATGGCGCGTCATGTGATCGCTGCGGTCGACGAGCTTCCGCCGGGCACGCGAAAATTCCTGGAGATCGACGGACGGCCGATCGCGGTCTTCAACATCAAGGGCGAATATTTCGGCCTGATGAACCGCTGCCCGCATCAGGGCGCGGCGTTGTGCGAAGGCCCGCTGATCGGCCTCGCGCAATCGAAGGATCCCGGCGAGATCGAATATACGAAACTCGGCGAGATCATCCGCTGCCCCTGGCACGGCTGGGAGTTCGACATCCGCACCGGCCAGTCCTATTGCGACCCCCGCCGCTTCCGCGTGAAGGCCTATCCGGCCAATGTCGAACCGGGCGCCAGCGTGGTGAAGGGGCCGTATGTCGCCGAGACGATCCCGGTAAAAGTCGAGAGCGACTACGTGGTGGTGGAGCTGTAGTCTCGCTTCTTCACCCTCCCCTGGAGGGGGAGGGTCGTTCGCGCGCAGCGCGAGCGGGGTGGGGTGATCTCTCCACTCGGGCACTGTTGGTTTTGGAGAAACCGTCACCCCACCCCGTCTCACATTTCGCTGCGGTCAATGTGAGCCGACCCTCCCCCTCCAGGGGAGGGTAGAGGCGCCCCGGAACGACGCCCTCTCAATGCCCCGCCACCGGCTCCGGCACCACGTCATAGGCCGGCACCGCCTTGCCGCCGCCGCGATACACCGTCGAGGCCGCGATGATGCCGAGCAGAGCTGCGAACATCAGCCAGAAGCCGGGCGAGGCCTTGTCGCCGCTCCGCTCGATCAGCCAGGTCGAGGCGAATGGCGTGAAGGTGCCGAACAGAGCGGCGGCGAGCGCGAAGGCGAGCGAGAAGCAGGTGGTGCGCACATGCGCCGGCACGATCTCGACGAGAGCACCGAGCATGGTGCCGCTGTAGACGCCGAAATCGAACGAGAACATCATCTCGACCGTGAGCAGCTTGCCGAAGGTCGGCGCCGTCACCAGCCAGTGCAGCGCCGGATAGGCGGTGACGAGCGAGAGGCTGGCGATGGCGAGCAGCACCGGCTTGCGGCCGATGCGATCGGACAGCGCACCGCCGACTGGATTCCAGATGAAGTTGGTCACCGCCACGAGCAGCGTGACCAGCAGCGCGTCCTGTGTCGACAGCTTCAGCACGGTCTTGCCGAAGGTCGGCGTGTACACCGTGACGAAATAGAACGTCGTCGTGGTCAGGATCGCGATCATCATGCCGAGGATGACGATGCGCCAGTTGGCGAGCGCGGACGCGAACACCTCGTTCGCGGTCGGATGCTTCTTCATGGCGAGGAAGGCCGGCGTCTCCTCCAGCGTCCGCCGCAGCAGGAAGATCAGCGGAATGATCAGGCAGCCGACGAAGAAGGGAATGCGCCAGCCCCAGGCGGCGACGGTGTCGGCCGGCATCACCTCGGAGAGGATGAAGCCGAGGATCGAGGCCACGAAGATCGCGACCTGCTGGCTCGACGACTGGAACGAAGTGTAGAAGCCGCGATTGCCGGGCGTTGCGATCTCCGCGAGATACACCGACACGCCGCCGAGCTCGACGCCCGCGGAGAAGCCTTGCAGCAGGCGGCCGATCAGCACGATGATCGGAGCCGCGATACCGATGGTTGCGTAGCTCGGGCAGAACGCGATGACCACGGTGCCGAAGGCCATGATGCCGAGCGTGACGATCAGGCCCTGGCGGCGGCCGATGCGGTCGATATAGGCCCCGAGCACGATCGCGCCCACCGGTCGCATCAAGGCGCCGAGCCAGAACACGCCGAACGTGTTGAGCAGCGAGGCGGTCTCGTTGGTGGAGGGAAAGAACGCCTTGCCGATCGCGGCGGCATAGAAACCGAACAGGAAGAAGTCGAACTGCTCGAGGAAATTGCCCGAGGTGGCGCGCAGGATGGCGCCGATGCGCGACTTGATCGCGGGTGGATTCGATGCGGCTGATCCAGCCATGGTGTTCTCCCCTTGGAAAGGCGTGGCCGGCCGGAATTCATCCTCACGGCCAGCCGACAGATTGATGCTGCGACAATCTGCCTCACCCCTTCCCGCACGGTGGGAGGCGAGTCAATCGATTTTGCCGAGGAAGCTGATGATTTTTCAGGCTTTATTTTGCGTTGCAGCGATCATCCAGTTCCGGAAGGCGGTCAACTTCGGCGCCTCGCGGCGGCCCTCCGGCGAGACCAGGTAGAAGCCGGCATCGGCCGGCAGCGCGATCTTGAAGGGCACCACGAGCCGGCCCTTGGCGATGTCGTCCTGCACGTAGGAAGTCCGGCCCATCGCGACGCCGATGCCGTCGATCGCGGCCTGGATGGTCATGAAGATCATGTCGAAGGTGATGCCGGGTTGCCTGGCGATATCGGCCGGCAGGCCCGCCGCCGTCAGCCACAGCCGCCAATCGTCGCTGTTGGCGTTGGAGGTGTGCAGCAGCGGATGGTTGCGCAGGTCCTGCGGCCGGCGCAGCGGCTTGTCGCCGCGCAGCAGTGACGGGCTGCACACCGGAAACAGCTCGTCCGCCATCAGCCAGTCGGCACGCAGGCCCGGCCACTGGCCGCGGCCGTAGCGGATCGCGGCATCGACGTCGTCGCGCTGGAAGTCGACAAGACTGGTCGAGGTGGTGATGCGGACATCGATGCCGGGATGCTGTTCCTGGAAATCGGTGAGCCGCGGCAGCAGCCATTTTGCGGCGAGCGAAGCCAGCGTCGACACCGTCAGCACCTTGTCGTCGTCCTTGCGCAGCAGCCGATCGGTGGCGAGGCGCAGGTCGTTGAAGGCAGCGCGGACGCCGGGGAGGTAATCCCGCGCCTCCGGCGTCAGCGCCAGCGCACGGTTCTGCCGGACGAACAGGCGGATGCCGAGCTCCTCCTCCAGCCTTCGGATCTGATGGCTGATCGCGGTCTGGGTCACGTTCAGCTCGGCCGCCGCCAGCGTGAAGCTGAGATGGCGCGCAGCGGCCTCGAACGCCCGCAATCCGTTCAGGGACGGCAATCTGGCAGTCATTTGGCAGCAGGATACATGACGTTATTTCATGCGAAAAGGTACAAATTGTCGTTTGTCGCGGCGCAGCAGAAGGCAGATATTCGCGGTCAAATTAGCTCCAGGAGCTGAAGATGTCTACGTTGACCCAGAATTCGATGACAAATCATCATGCGCCAGGTCTGCTCCACCAGATCGGCGACACCCTCCACCTCTGGCATGAGCGCTACCGTAACAGGCGCGAGCTCACCAACTGGACCGCGCGCGATCTACAGGACGTCGGCCTGTCCTGGTCCGACATTGCCTATGAGGCCGACAAACCCTTCTGGCGGGCCTGATAGGCCGTCAGGCCGGCGCCGCCTGATCACGGGGGCGCCGGCGGTCCCCTTTTCGCACGGTGCCGGTCATGAGTACGCTTCGCCTCGAAGATCTCACGCAATATTCGGATACGCTGCGCACCCGGCAGGGTGAGGCCGTCACCGTTCGCTTCGTCGAGCCGCGCGATACCGAGGAGCTCCAGCACTATTTCCGCTCGCTCTCGACCCGCTCCCGCTACAACCGCTTCTTCGGCGCGATCAGCGAATTGCCGAAGGGGCTGCTGCACGATTTCCTCGAGGTCGGTGAGCGCGAGCGCTTCACCGCGGTCGCGACCATGATGGTCGACGGCTTCGAGACCATCGTCGCCGAAATGCGCTATGCGCTCCATGCGGAAACATCGACGCTCGAGTTCGGCCTGTCGGTCGATGATCGCTGGCACGGCCACGGCATCGCCACCGCGCTTCTGAAGAATCTCGAATGCCGCGCCGCCGCGCTCGGCGCCGAGCGCATCTTTGGCGACACGCTGCGCTCCAACGAGACCATGATCTCGCTCGCCCGCAAATCCGGCTTCGCCTTCGTCAACCATCCCGACGATTGGAAGCTGGTGCGCTTCGACAAGGAGATCACGGTCGCACCGAAAGACATTCCCTGTGCGAGCTGGCGGCTCGCCGCGCTTTCCCGTCAGGCCGACAGCCCCTCAGCCTCGGCCTGACACCACTCGATGCCCGGCTTGCTGCCGGGCATTTTTTTGCGCCACCTACTTCCCCGTGAACACCGCCTTGCGCTTCTCGATGAAGGCCTGCACCGCCTCCTTGTGATCGGCGGTCGTGGTGAGGCGAATCAACCGTTCAGCCTCGTGATCCCGGGCGGTCTCGAAGTCGAACAGCACGGCCTCGTCGAGATTGTCCTTCATGTAGCGCAGCGCGAGGCGCGGGCCTTCGGCGAGCGATTTGGCCAGCGCGAAGGCCTCCGCTTGCAGCCTGTCGTCGGGCACCACACGGTTGACGAGACCGATGGCCTCGCACCTGACAGCGTCGACACGGTCGCCGGTGAACATCAATTCGCGCGCCCGTGCGGTGCCGACCAGCCGGGTGAGCAGCCAGGCGATGCCGTAATCACCGCTGAGCGCGATGCGGGCGTAGCCGGTGGCAACGAAGGCGGATTGCGCAGCGATGCGGATGTCGCAGGCCATGGCGATGGCAAGCCCGGCGCCGACCGCGGGGCCGGGCAGGGCGGCGATCGTCGGCTTGCGCACCGACACCAGCGCGCCGGTGAGCAGCCGCTGCCGCTCCTGGAGATCGGCGATACGATCCTCGAGCGGCATCTCCAGCTTCTTCGGATCGCGATGCGCGCCCATGCCCTTGACGTTGCCGCCGGCACAAAAGGCTTCACCCGCGCCGGTGAGCAGCAGCGCGCCGACATCAGGACTCTCGCCGCAGCTCCGGATCATCGTGCGCAGCGCTGGCGTCAGCGTGTCGGACAGCGAGTTGCGCGCCTCGGGCCGATTCAGCGTGATGACAGCGACGCGGTCGCGGATCACGCAGAGCAGTTCATCGGTGCCGGTATCGATGGTGGTTTCCGTCGTCATGTCGCCTCCCTTATTCGCCCGTCATTGCGAGGAGCCCGCGACAAAATTGCGAAGCAATTTTGCGCTGGCGACGAAGCAATCCGGTCTGTATCCGCGGAGATATCTCTGGATTGCTTCGCTTCGCTCGCAATGACGATTGTTGTGACGCTATTGCCTCAAAACACCGCCTCAAAAATTCTCCACCCACGGCCGCAACTCCAGCTCCCAGCTCCAGGCGCTGCGCGGCTGCTGCAATACGTTCCAATAGCTCTGCGCGATGGCGTCGGGGTCGAGCATCGAGTCCGGCTTGTCGGCCGGCTCGGCGCGTGCCGCGCTGCGGATCGCGCCGTCGATGACGAAATGCGCGACATGGATGCCCTGCGGCGACAATTCGCGCGCCATGCTCTGCGCGAGGCCGCGCAGCGCGAACTTGCCCATCGCAAAGGGCGTCGACTGCGCATAGCCCTTGACGCTGGCGGAGGCGCCGGTGAACAGGATCGCGCCGTGCTTGTTCGGCAGCATGCGTTTGGCCGCCTGCTGCGCCACCAGGAAGCCGCCATAGGCGCTGACCGCGATCGCCTGCGCGACTTCGACAGGGACCAGGTCGAGGAACGGTCCGCGCGTGCGGCCGCTGGCGTTGTAGACGACGAGGTCGGGCGTGCCGATCTCGCGCTCGACCAGGCCGAACAGCCGCTCGACCTCCTCAGGCTCCGTAGCGTTGCAGGCATAGGCCTTGGCCCCGGTCTCGGTACAGAGCGCGCCCAGCTTCTCGATCTTGCGCGCGGCAAGGGCGACGCGGATGTTCTGGGCGGCAAACAGCCGCGCCAGCGACGCGCTCAATCCTTCGCCGGCGCCGACGATGAGCGCGATCTTGTATTTTGGGTGTTCCATGGCGTGATCTCTCGGAGACGGGGAGCCGTTGATCTATGCATGGTCCGCGCGGACAACCAGCCGGGGCGGTCACAATTCCGCAGGGCGAATTGCTCCCCCGCGGCGATCATGCCGCCCTGACGATTTGCGGCTTTATCCGCATCCGCCTCTGGAGCATGATCGACATCATTCCAAGCGGCAAGCGCAAAGAATTGCCGTCGGGCGGAAACGAAGAGGACGATCATGCACAAGCCGGTCCCAGCGCAGCCAGCACGTGTCGCGGCCGAGCCGTCTGGCCTGCTGGCGCCCGACACGTCAGGCATGAATTTCTATCGCGCCGATCCCGCGCTGACGGACCTCTTGCGCATCCATCTGCCGGACACGCTGTTCCGCCATATCGAGCCGCATCTCGATCGCCTCGGCGAACTCGCCGGCGGCCCGCTCGACGAATGCGCGCGGCTTGCCGACCGGCATACGCCGATCCTGCATCAGCGCGACAAGTTCGGCCGCGATGTGCAGTGGATCGAATATCATCCGGCCTATCGCGAGCTGGAGAGGGCCGCGTTCGGTGAGTTCGGCATCCACGCGCTCTCGATCCGCAAGGGCATCATGGGCTGGCCGGACAAATATCCCGTGGTCGCCAAGCACGCCTTCACCTTCCTGTTCAACCAGACTGAATTCGGCATGGGCTGCCCGATCAACGTCACCGACGGCTGCGCCAAGCTGCTGGCGGATTTCGGCAGTGAGGCGCTGAAGACCAAATATCTCGATGGTCTCACGCAAACGGACATGAGCAAGCTGACCCAGGGCGGCCAGTTCATGACCGAGAAGGAAGGTGGCTCCGACGTCGGCACGCTGACCACGCGCGCGGTGCAGGAGGGCGATCATTGGCGCCTCTATGGCGAGAAATGGTTCTGCTCGAACGCGGACGCCAAGGTCGTCATGCTGCTGGCGCGCCCTGAAGGCGCCGGCCCCGGCACCCGCGGCGTCGGCCTGTTCCTGATGCCGCGCTTCCTCGACGATGGCGCGCAGAACCACTACCGGATCGTGCGCCTCAAGGACAAGCTCGGCACCCGCTCGATGGCCTCGGGCGAGATCAAGCTCGAAGGCGCGATCGCCTATGCGGTCGGCAAGCTCGATCGCGGCTTCGTACAGATGGCCGAGATGGTGAACTCGTCGCGGCTCTCAAATGGCGTCAAATCCGCCGCGCTGATGCGCCGCGCCTATCACGACGCAATGACGGTCGCGAAGAACCGCGTGGTGTTCGGCAACCGCATCATCGACCTGCCGCTGGGACGGCGGCAGATGCTGAAGATCATGCTGCCGGTCGAGCAGGCGCTGTCGATGAGCTTCCTCACCGCCGACGCGCTCGATCGCGCCGAGGCCGGCAGCCAGGATGCGGCGGCACTCTTGCGCATCCTCACCCCGACACTGAAATTCCGCGCCACGCGCGATGCGCGAAAGGTCTGCGGCGATGCGCTCGAGATGCGTGGCGGCATCGGCTATATCGAGGAGTTCGCCACTGCCCGCCTGCTGCGGGATGCCCATCTCGGCTCGGTCTGGGAAGGCACCGGCAACATCGTCGCGATCGATGCGCTGCGGCGCGCGGTCGGTCGCCATGGCGCGGAATCCGCGCTGGCCGCGGATCTGCATGCCCGGCTCGACGACAGCGCGTCCGTGCCGCAGGCCTGGCGTGATAATCTGCGCGGTCTTGTCGATCGTGCCGTCGGCTTCGCACGCGAGGTCGCGGGCAAGGCCGACAATGAGGCGGACGCGCGTCGCGCCACCAGCCTGCTCTATCATGTCGCCAGCGCCGTCGCGCTGGCCTGGGAAGGGCATCGCATCCACGACATGCGCGGCGATGCGCGCCGGCTGTTGCTGTCGCGTCTCGTGATCGACCACCGCGTGTTGCCGAGCGATCCGTTCCGGCTGACGGAAAATCCAGTGCAGCAGAAGATCGCCGCGCTGCTGCTCGGCGATCGCGACGGCAGCATGAGCGAGGTTGGCGAACTGGTTCTGGCGGCGTAGGCTCTTCACCTCTCCCGTAGGGAGAGGTCGATTTGCGCAGCAAATCGGGTGAGGGGTCCAGGTCCCACGAGGGAGCGTAACCCCTCACCCGGCGCTTCGCGCCGACCTCTCCCCATGGGAGAGGTAAAACGAAACAACAACACCGAGGAAACACCGATGAAGGCCGCCGTCCTCTATGAAGTCAACCAGCCGCTCGTCATCGAGGATGTCAGCCTGCCGAAGCCCGGCCCGCGCGAGGTCCTGATCCGCACGGCGGTCGCCGGCCTCTGTCACTCCGATCTGCACTTCATGGAGGGGCTCTATCCGCATCCACTGCCCGCGGTGCTTGGGCACGAGTCCGCCGGCGTGGTCGAGCAGGTCGGCTCCGACGTCACTTACGTCAAGCCCGGCGATCACGTCGTCACCTGCCTCTCGGTCTTCTGCGGCACCTGCGACAACTGCACGACGGGGCGCACCGTGCTCTGCACCGACACCACGGTGAAGATGCTGCCGGGCGTCTCCAACCGAATGCAATGGTCCAGACCAGAGAAGCTGCACCAGTTTCTCAACCTCTCGTCCTTCGCCGAGCAGATGCTGGTGCATGAGAACGCGATCGTCAAAATCCGCAAAGAAATGCCGCTGGATCTCGCCGCGCTGATCGGCTGCGGCGTCATCACCGGCTACGGCGCGGTCGTGAACACGGCCAAGGTGACGGCCGGCGAGACCGTGGCGGTGATCGGCTGCGGCGGCGTCGGGATGGCCGCGATCAACGGCGCGCAGATCGCCGGCGCCGGCCGCATCATCGCCATCGACACCAATCCGGCAAAACTCCAGCTCGCGACCAAGCTGGGAGCGACCGACATCATCAACCCCGCCGACGGCGACGTCGTGAAGCAGGTGCGCGACCTCACCAATGGTGGCGTGCACCATTCCTTCGAGGTGCTCGGCCGCAAGGAGACCGCGGAGCAGGCCTTTGCCATGCTCGCTTCGGGCGGCACGGCCACCATCGTCGGCATGATCCCGTTCGGCCAGAAGATCGAGCTGCACGGCTTTGACTTCCTGCGCGAGCGCAAGATCCAGGGCTCCTCGATGGGCTCGAACCATTTTCGCGTCGACATGCCGCGGCTGGTTGACTTCTACCTGCGCGGCCGGCTGCAACTGGAGGACTGGATCTCGGCCAAGCTGAAGCTAAACGAGATCAACGAGGGCTTTGCCAACATGAAAGCCGGCAAGACGCTGCGCAGCGTGATCGTGTTCGATAGCTGACACTGGCGTTTGCCGGCTGCTCAGGCTTGTCGCCCCAATTCAGGTGTCATCGCCCGGCTCGAGCGATCCAGTACGCCGCGGCAGAAGTTGTGTGAACGAACTGCGGCCGCGGAGTACTGGATGCCCCGGTCCCGGCTCCGCCAAGGCTACGCCGGGGCCACAAGGGTGCTCGGCCGCCGAAGCTTTAGCGAAGGCGGCAAGCCGGGGCATGACAGCGGAGTGTAAAGATAGTTACCTCAACTCACCGCGAAACGTGCGCGGATACGGCGAGCCATGTCCCGTTCGTCTTCGCCCAGCAATCGGTATATCGCCCACTCGCCCGCTGGCCATCCGCCGTGGTGTAGCTGGTCGCGGCGTGGATGATGGCGAAGTCGCCCATGATGCGGATGATGACGTCATGCGCATGCAAATTGCGGATCGCGATCGGCCGCGCCGTCTGCTCCAGGAAGGCTGTGCGATCGACCAGCGTCTTGTCGGGATTGGAGCAGTCGAACTCCGGCGCCAGGATCTCGTCAAAGCGCTTGACGTCGCAGTTCTGCACGGAGGCGACATAGTCGCGGTTGAGCGCGGTGAGCTGTTCGAGGTCGTTGCTCATTCTATTTTCTCCCTCTCGGGGATGTGCGTAGCGCAAAATCTCGACGTTGTTTTTACCCCGTCATTGCGAGGAGCCCTTGCGACGAAGCAATCCAGAATCGTTCCGCAGTGACAGCCTGGATTGCTTCGCGGAGCCTGTCATCGGGCCGCGCTTCGCGCGGACCCTTTGGCTCGCAATGACGGGGAGGACTAGTCGTCAAACATCTTCGGCGGCACGAACCCGCCGAACTCGCGCTCGATCAGTTCGGCGAGCTTCAGCGGCGTCCGGTCCTCGAGGAACGGCCCGATGATCTGCACGCCGACCGGCAGGCCGTCCTTCGACAGACCGAGCGGAATGGCCGTTGCCGGCAGGCCCGTCAGCGTGGCGATGCCGGGCCAGGCAAGCTGATCCGGATAGACATAGTCCTTGCCGTCGATGTTGATCCGGCGCGTCTCCTGCTGCGGCGAATGATCATGCGGATAGGCCGGTGTCGGCATGATCGGGCAGATCACCGCATCGAATGTCCTGAACAATTGCCGCCATTGCGCGCGCAGCCCGGCGCGGGCGCCCTCGTCGAACACCCAGGCCTGATGCGTGTACGTCATGCCGCGCAGCCGCTCTGCCGTAAGGCTCTTGTCCTCAGGTGAGAGTTGCGCCGCCCCGCACGCGCGCCGGCGAGAATGTCCGGCGGAAAGAACGCGCCGAGAAAGCTCATCAGCATGCGCATGTAGAGGCGCGAGGCTTCCGTGAAATCCGGAAACAGCGGGCTCTCGCGTGCGACGCGCGCGCCCATGCTCGCCAATCGGCCCGCCAGCTTCTCGATCGCGCCGCGAATGTCGGCATTCGCTGGCAGCAACGGGTGGCTGTCGATCACCAGCACACGGAAATCCTTCAGCACGTGGTGTCGCGCCTCCGGCAGCGCGAGCTTGTATCCGATGCCGAGGTCCAGCGGATCGGGGGCTGCCATCACCTCCAGGAGCAAGGGCAGATCGGCTGCACTCCGCGCCATCGGACCGATCACCGCCATGTCGCGCTCCATCGGGATGGCCGGAAATGGCGGCGGCGTATGGCCGCGCGTCGGGCAGAGATTGTAGCTCGGCTTGTGCGCATAGACACCGCAGTGGAAGGCGGGCACCCGCAGCGAGCCGCCGATGTCGGAGCCGAGCGAGAGCGGTCCGTAGCCGGCCGCGAGCGCTGCGGACGAGCCGCCCGATGAGCCGCCGGGCGTGCGGTCGAGATCGAACGGATTGTTCGTGGTGCCGTAGATCTCGTTGTAGCTCTGCCAATCGCCCAAGCCGACGGGAACGTTGGTCTTGCCGAGGATGATGCCGCCGGCGTTCTTCACCCGGGTGATCGACAGTGCGTCCTCCGCCGGCTTGAAATCCTTCTGCGGTGTCCAGCCCCAGGTCGTGGGCAGGCCGGCGACGTTGAAGGACTCCTTCACGGTGACGGGGAGGCCGAGCAGCGCTTTGCTTTCGCCGCGCGCCAGCGCCCCGTCCGCCTCGCGCGCGGCGCCGAGCGCACGATCGAAATCGCGGACGCAGATCGCGTTGATCTTGCCGTCGTGACGTTGGATGCGGTCGATCGCGTCCTGGGTGAGCTCGACCGCCGAGACTTTCTTCGCGGTCAATGCGGCCGACAGCTCGACCGCACTCTTGAAACTCCATTCCGATTTGGCCACGGCACCTCTCCTGTTCTTATTGTCGGACGATGATGCGCAGTTTGGCCGAATGCCGCAACGGCTGTTTGATCGCGATTGATATTCGGGCGGGACGGAGCGGACGGAGTTCAAGAACTCGCTGTCATCGCCCGGCTTGACCGGGCGATCCAGTATTCCAGAGGCCTTCGTTGGAGAGCTCGCTCTCACCATATCTGGCGCGGCGTACTGTCATCGCCCGCTTTCGCGGGCGATGACAACGGAGGGTGAAGCTACTACGCCGCCCCGATCACAATCCCCACCGCCAGCACGATGGCGCCGCCGAGCACGATTTGGAATACGGCCTGGAGGAACGGTGTGTCCATGTAGCGCGCGCGGATGAAGGCGATCGCCCACAATTCGAAGAACACGACGACGCAGGCGATTGCGGTTGCGATCCAGAATGCGTTGGCCCAGCTGTCCGGCACGAGATAGGGCGCGGTGTGGCCGAGTCCGCCGAGCGTCGTCATTGCGCCGCAGGTGAGGCCGCGCAGCCAGGGCGAGCCGCGCCCGGTCAGCGAACCGTCGTCGGAGAGCGCTTCCGCAAAGCCCATGCTGATGCCGGCGCCGATCGATGCGGCAAGGCCCACCAGAAATGTCTGCCAGTTCTGGTGCGTGGCGAAGGCCGCCGCAAACAGCGGCGCCAGCGTCGAGACCGATCCGTCCATCAACCCGGCGAGGCCCGGCTGAACATATTGCAGCACGAACATCCGTCGCCGCGTCCGGTCTTCCTCGGCGCGCACGTCGGGCTTGAGGATCTCGCCCGTCAGTCTGGCGGCAGTGTTCTCGTGGCTCTTCTCGGCCTCGGCGAGGTCGCCGAGCAGCCGGCGGACGTTGACGTCCTCGGCCTGCTCGGCGGCCTTCGCATAGAAGCGCTCGGCCTCGAGCTCCATGGTCTCGACTTCTCTGCGGATCGTATCGAGCGCCAGGTTCTTGGTCAGCCAGATCGGGCGGCGGCGCAAAAAGCCCTTGACGTCCTCGCGGCGGATCGGCGGCAGGTGCTGGCCGAAACGCTGCTCGTACATTTCCAGTAGCATGTGCCGATGGCCGCGCTCCTCCTCAGCCATCTGCTCGAACAGCTTTGCCGAATCCGGATAGCGCTCCTTCAGGTCCTCGGCGAAGGTCATGTAAATGCGACTGTCCTCCTCCTCGGAGGAGATCGCGACCGCAAGCACCTCGCGCTCGGTCAGATCGGCAAAATTCTTCACGACGGCCCTGTCACGAGTTTAGAACTATTCTAAACTATATAGGACGCCGCGGTTCCCCGGTCAAATCAGCCGGTGCCGGCCTTCGCGAGGAAATCCAGCAGCAACCGGCTGACTTCGGCCGGCTGCTCCTGCTGCACCCAATGGCCGGCGCCATCGACGAGATGGCAGCCGAGCATCTTTGTGCACGCGCGCGCCTGCTTCGCCTCGAACACGCCGGGGCGCTGATAGGTGCCCCAGTCCTGCTTGCCGGAGATGAAGCAGGAGGGCACGTCGATGCTGCGGCCAGAGAACAGTTGCAGTTCGTGATTGAAAGCGCCCGACGTGCCGCAGCGATACCATTGCAGCCCACCCTGGAATCCGGTGCGGCCATATTCGGCGGCGTAATAGGCGAGCTCGCGGTCGGGCAGCCATTGATTGGCGGCGATCGCGGCCGGCGACGGCATCTCTTTCGCGACCGTCTCCGGCATGGTCTCATTCAGGTCCATCACGTAATAGGTCGGCAGCTTCGCCAGTTCGTTCGCCGACCACGATTCCAGCGGGTGCGGCTTGTTGCCGGTCCAGTCCGCGCTCTTGTGATGATAGTAGGCGCGTAGGAAATCGTGCACGCCCTGGGGCGCGCGGTGCATGTCGCCGTTGGCCGCGCGTGTCGAATAGTACCATTGATAGTGTTTTCGCGGGCGCGGCAGCGCGGCAAGCTCGCGATGCACTGCGTCTTCGGCCGCAGGCTTTGCCGGCGTGTCGGCTGTGTTGAAGGGCAGCGGCGGCGGTCCGCCGAACGGCGCGCTCATCATCGTCACTGAGCGAAACACGTCGGGCCGGATCAGCGCGCACCAGGCCGCCACCGGGCTGCCGAAATCATGTCCGACCACATCAACCTGCCGGTAGCCGAAAGCCGACACCAAGGCGAGCGCATCACGCACCAGGTTGAAGAGCGAGAAGGGCGCGAGATCGTCGTCGTACTCGGCGCTCCATCCCGTCGTGCGCCCATAGCCGCGCTGGTCCGGCGCGATCACGTGATAGCCGGCGGCGGCGAGCGCCGGCATCACCTTGCGCCACGAGAAGGCCAGCTCGGGAAAGCCGTGCAGCAGGAGGATGCTGGGGCGGCCCTTGGTCTCGAAGCCGGCTTCCAGCACATGCACGCGCAAGCCGTTGATGCCGTCGACGTAACGCGTGCGGATGCTGGCGGGAAGGGGGATGTCGGGGAGCGTTATCATCGTTTCCTCCGTGAGGGCGGGAGCTCTTACCCTCCCCTGGAGGGGGAGGGTCGATCGCGCGCAGCGCGAGCGGGGTGGGGTGATCTCTCCCCACGGGCAGTGTTCAACGAGGATAGACCGTCACCCCACCTCGGTTCGCATTCCGCTTCGCTCCATGCGAACCGATCCTCCCCCTCCAGGGGAGGATGGAGTTCGCAGCGCGAGCCGTCCTAGATCAAACCGCCGCGCAGACGAATCCGCTGCCCTTGCGCTTGATCTTCCCGACCGACGGCGAGGGGAAATGCGCGGTGCAGCACAGCGTGTCGGTGTCGCAATAGCGCTCCAGGAAGCTGCGGCGCGTTTTCGCCGCTGTGGCCTGATCGACGTCGAACTTCATCGACAGCTCCGGATAGAGCGCCTGCAGCGGCGAGTGAATGAGATCGCCGGAGAACACCGCATCGTCCTTGCCGCGTCCGATGGTGAAGGCGACATGGCCCGGCGTGTGGCCGGGCGTCGGCAGGATGCGGATGTGATCGCCGATCTGATGGTCGCCGCTGACGAGTTCGTGACGCCCCGCCTCCACCACCGGCAACACGCTGTCGGCAAAGGGCGGGACCTCCGCCTTCGCATTGTTCTCGGTCCAGTAGTCGAACTCCCGCTTGGCGAAGACATAGCGCGCCTTGGGGAAGGTCGGCACCCAGCGGCCGTTCTCGAGCCGGGTGTTCCAGCCGACGTGATCGGCATGCAGATGCGTGCACATCACGAAGTCGATGTCATTGACCGAAACCCCGGCGGCGTGGAGGCCGCGCAAATAAGTGTCGTCGGTCTTCAAGTGCCATTTCGGTCGCTGCGGCCGCGGCTTGTCGTTGCCGATGCAGCTGTCGATCAGGATGGTGTGATGCGGCGTCTTCACCACGTAGGACTGGAAGCACAGGATCAGCGTGTCCTGCTCGTCCAGTGCCTTGGCCTGCCGCATCCAGGCCCGGTTCTCGGCCAGCACCTCCGCTGTCAGTCCCGGAATGAACTCCAGCGCCGAGAAGAAGGGGGCTTCCTGCTCGATGACGCGATGGATGGTGAGATCGCTGACCGAGTATTTGAGGCTCATGAGAGCTCCTGCGATTTACGCTGGAGGCGGCACCGAGATCTTCACGGAGGGCCGCTCCAGCATCTTCTGATGGAAGGCGTCGAGCTTCGGATAAGCCTTGCGCCAGCCGCAATCGGCGAAGCGGAAGTCGGCATAGCCGAGCACGCAAACGAGGCCGATCTGCGAGATGTCCAACGGGCCGTTCAGCACCTCCGGCATGTTCTCGAAGCGCGCCATGCCGGTCCAAGCCCTGTTCCAATGGTCGTCCGACCAGGCCTGCCATTGCAGGCCCTGCGGCCGCACCATTTTCTCGTAGCGGCACAGCAGCATGGAATCGAGCATGCCGTTGATCAGCGAGTGGTTGGTCTTGGCCTTCCAGCGCCGCGGACCGTAGCCGGGGATCAGGCTGCCACCGGCAATCTCATTGAGATATTCGACGATGACGTAGGAGTCCAAAATCACGTCGCCGTCATTGGTGATCAGCACCGGCAGCTTCTTCAGCGGCGTGATGCGTGAATAGTCCTCGTTGGCCGTGCCCGGCGCGACGGTTGCGGGCACGAGCTCGATCTTGTCGATCAGCCCGAGCTCGATCGCGGCGATGCGCACCTTGCGGGCGAAGGGCGAGGCGGGGGAGAAGGTGAGTTTCATGGGAGTACCTTGACGAATATCCGGCAGTTGTTTTCGTCATTGCGAGCGAAGCAATCCAGGCTGTCTCCGGGGAAATAGTCTGGATTGCTTCGTCGCTTCGCTCCTCGCAATGACGGTGTGGCAACAGCTGTCGTCGCAGCTTACGCCGCGATGATCTCCTGGCGCTGCTCGCCGAGACCTTCGATGCCGAGCGTGACGACGTCGCCGACATTGAGGAAGGTGGGCGGCTTCATGCCGAGACCGACGCCGGGCGGGGTGCCGGTGGTGATGATGTCGCCGGGCAGGAGCGTCATGAACTGCGAGACGTAGGAGACGCATTTCGCCATGGAGAAGATCATGGTCTTGGTCGAGCCGGTCTGGCGGCGCTGGCCGTTGACGTCGAGCCACATCGACAGGTCCTGCACGTCCTTGATCTCGTCCTTGGTGGCGAGCCACGGCCCGAGCGGGCCGAACGTGTCGTGCGACTTGCCCTTAGTCCACTGGCCCAGGCGCTCGGTCTGGAAGTTGCGCTCGGAGACGTCGTTGCAGACGCAATAGCCGGCGACGTAGTTCAGCGCGTCGGCTTCCGAGACATATCTGGCACGGGTGCCGATGATCGCGGCAATCTCGACCTCCCAGTCGAGCTTGGTCGAGCCGCGCGGCTTCTCGACCGCGTCGTTCGGGCCGGACAGCGAGGTGTTCGCCTTCATGAAGATGATCGGCTCGCTCGGGATCGCAGCGCCGGTCTCCTTGGCGTGGTCGCTGTAATTGAGGCCGATGGCGACGAATTTCGAAATGCCGGTGACCGGTGCGCCGAACCGCGGCTTGCCCGACACGGCGGGCAGCGAGGCGGGGTCAAGGCCTGCCAGTTTCTTCAGGGACTCTGGCGAATAGGCCTCACCGGTCAGGTCCTTCACATGCGCCGACAGGTCGCGCAACTGGCCGGATCTATCGATCAGGCCGGGCTTTTCCGCACCCTTCTCGCCGTAACGAACAAGCTTCATTCTCGTTTCTCCCTGGGAATGGACCGATCGGTTGAACAGCTTCATGGAACAGGGCGGCGGGAAATTCAACCGCCTACGGCGCGGCGCATTGCAGCCCTCTGGATTCAGTGGGAGTTTCGTGTCCCGGACGCGACGCAGCGCGAAGCGGTGTGGCGCAGAGCCGGGACCCAAACCGCGACATTCTGGGTCCCGGCTCAGCGGGGCAGCGTTGCACGCTGCACCGCGTCCGGGACACGGAGATCAACCTAAAGCCACAAATCTGAACGCGTCTCCCGCCCGCTTGATATGCCCCGCCGAATAATGCCCGCCGATCACCAGCGTCGGCGTGTCGGCAAAACGCGAGAACATCTCGTGCCGGGTCGCCGCCGATTGAGCGGGATCGGAATCGACGACCGAGCACCAGTCGAGATGCGCCATCTGGCAGGGATGATGGGCAACGTCGCCGGTCAGAAGCCCCTGCTCGCCACCGGACTCGATCAGGACGCTCATGTGCCCGGGACTGTGGCCCGGGGTTGGGATCAGCTTGATTTCCTCGCAGAGCCGGTGGTCGCTCGGGATCAGCTCGGCCTGGTCAGCATCGACGACCGGCTTCACGGAATCGTTGAACACCGCAACCTTATCCGGCTCGGCCGTGTAATCGCGCCAGTACTCATATTCGGTCCTGCCGAAGACGTAGCGCGCCTTCGGAAAGGTCGGCACCCATCGGCCGTCGACCAGCCTCGTGTTCCAGCCGACATGGTCGACGTGAAGATGCGTGCACAGCACGGTGTCAATGCTGTCAGGCGGAAAACCCGCCGCGGTCATGGTCTCCAGAAACGGCGTGCTGCGGTTGTTCCAGGTCGGGACGCCGCGGCCCTGCTTGTCGTTGCCAAGGCCGGTGTCGACCACGATCCGGCGCGAAGGCGTCTCCACCACAAGCGAGTGGATCGACATCTTCAGCCGGCCTTCTTCGGTGGCGAACTGCGGGATCAGCCAGGGCAGTTTGCGGATTTCGTCGTTGGTCGCTGCCGGCAGGATGAAGCGGGTCGAGCCCACCGTCTCCATTTCGACGAATTTCGTGATCCTGACCTTGCCGACCTTCCACTGCATCCGGCGCATCCCCGTGTTCTTGCTCTTGCGTTGGAACATGCGCACTTTCCGCCATCAAGCGCAATGGATCATCTGAGGTGATGTGGCGTTATCGCGAGGAACCGGAAAGAAGCCGGAGAGGAGCCATGCCAGAGCTTGCGATTTCCGCGGACAAGGTCGCCTTCATCATCGAGAAGGCGCGCGAATTCGACGTCAAGGAGGCGGCTTCCGATCCGGATTCCGGCTCGAACCCGAGCGATGACGACTCGATCGGCGTCCTCGAGGACAACGGATCCGATCCGGTCGGCCACGAGCTCGGCAGCTTCATGATCGTCTTGAACGAGGACGAGCAGATCGATCTCGTCGCGCTGACCTGGCTCGGTCGCGGCGACGGCACCATCGATGATTGGGACGATTTGCGCGCGCGCGCCGTGGAGGCGCGGGGCGCGTATGGCAGCCCGCGCCGTGAAACGGTGCACTATCTGCTCGGCGAGCCCATGCTGGGCGATCTGCTCGCTGCCGGACTCGACGAATTCGGTATCGACTGGGCCAATGAGCGTCTCACCGCCGATTCCTCCGATCCCAGCGAGCGCGACGAGGACGAAGCGACGAAGCAGCGGTGAGTTTGCTTCACTAGCCAGCTTGCGGGTCTCTTCGCCTCTCCCCGCTTGCGGGGAGAGGCCGGATTGCACTGAAGATGCAATCCGGGTGAGGGGGAGTCTCCGCGAGTCCAACTCTCACCGTGCTTGGCGGAGAGAGCCCCTCACCCCAACCCTCTCCCCGTAAGAACGGGGCGAGGGAGTACACCTGCAATCGCGACTACAGCGTTCCCGGGAACGCGCCGCCATCGAGCAAGATGTTCTGCCCGGTGATGAAGCCTGCCTTGGCGCCGCAGAGGAAGGCGCAGGCATAGCCGAACTCGTCGGGCTGGCCGAAGCGGCCCGCAGGGTTGAGCTTGGCACGGTCGGCAAGGATCTGCTCCGGCGTGACGCCGCGCTTGTCGGCCTCGGCCTTGGCGGTGCCGGTAAGACGATCGGTTTCGAACGGGCCAGGCAACAGGCCGTTGATGGTGACGTTGTTGATCACGGTCTTGCGCGACAGGCCGGCGATGAAGCCGGTGAGGCCGGCGCGTGCACCGTTGGAGAGGCCGAGGATGTCGATCGGCGCCTTCACCGCGGCCGAGGTGATGTTGACGATGCGGCCGAACTTGCGCGCCATCATGCCGTCCACCGTCGCCTTGATCAGCTCGATCGGCGTCAGCATATTGGCGTCGATCGCCTTGATCCAATCGTCACGGGTCCAGTTGCGGAAATCGCCGGGCGGCGGGCCGCCGGCATTGTTGATCAGGATATCAGGCTCGGGGCAGGCCTTCAGCACGGCCTCGCGGCCCGCCGGCGTCGTAATGTCGCCGACGATCTCGGTGACGGTCACGTCAGGATAGGCCTTGCGGATATCGTCGGCGGTCTTCTTCAGAGCTTCGGCACCGCGCGCAGTCAGCGTGACGTGAACGCCGGCCTCCGCCAGCGAGATGGCGCAGGCGCGCCCGAGGCCCTTGCTGGATGCGCAGACGATGGCGCGGCGACCTTTGATCCCAAGATCCACTGTTTCACTCCCGTAATGTCAGGCAGGTTTTGGATGCGGCCACTCTAGCCAACATCGATGTCGCTGATAAGGGACGGGCTCGCTTCAAAATGCATGGCGCGCGCTGCGGCGATGCAAATGCGCCCTAGATGCGCCGCTCCTGCTTGAGCCGGTCGATCGCGGCAGCCGCTTCCGGCGGCAGCGATTTGAATCCCATCCGCCCCACCGTCGAGAACAACGGCCGCAGATGCGAGCCGGCGAGGAACGGCGGCTCGCGGTTGGCCGGCACGATCTGGTCGAACACCGCTACCAGCGTGATGGCGACGAGGCCGACCCTGATGGCGCCGAGCGCAGCGCCGCCGAGCCGGTCGCCGATGCCGGCCTCGCCGATGGTGTCGTTCAGCGCGACACGGCCGATATGCCCGAGCAGCATGCCGACCACCACGAAGATGGCGAAGAACCAGATCCAGTTCTGGAGCAGCGGCGAATTCGGATTGGCTGCGATCTGCGGCGCGATCAGCGGCATCAACGCCACCGCCATCGGCGCGGCGAGGAGATAGGCGAGGATGGTCATGGCGCTGCGCAGCAGCCCGGTCCTGAATCCGAGGCCGACCGCGATGGCGAGTGCCGCATAGACCACAAGATCGAAACTGTTCATGCTGCGAGCTCACCTCGGGGAACGTTGCCGCGCTGGAACGAATGAACGCCGAACCGATCATTCCGGTTTCAGATCGCTAAAATCGTCTGTATTGATGGCTGCAAAAGCTCAGCGATCACGCCCAAGGAAATCGTCATGTCAGACCTGTTCGACGTCAGTAAAGAAACCATCCTCGTAACCGGCGCGAGCCAGGGGCTGGGGCGGCAATTTGCCCGGGTGCTGGCGGCCCATGGCGCATCCGTCGCGCTCGCGGCGCGGCAGACCGACAAGCTGAAAAGCCTGGAAGAAGAAATCCGCGGCAAGGGCGGCCGCGCCGCCGCCGTCGCGCTCGACGTCACCGACACCGCGTCGATCGCCAGGGCGGTCGATGCGGTGGAAGCCGCGCTCGGGCCCGTCACCGTGCTGATCAACAATGCCGGCATCGCCATCGAGAAACTCGCGACCGAGCAGACCGAGGCCGATTGGGATGCCGTGATCGGCGCCAATCTGAAGGGCGCCTATTTCCTCGCGACGGAAGTGGCGCGGCGCATGATCGCGCGCAAGCAGTCGGGCAATATCGTCAACATCGCCTCCGTGCTCGGCACCGGCGTGCTTAAGGCAGTGTCGCCCTACGCGATCTCCAAGGCCGGCATCATCCAGGCGACCAGGGCGATGGCGCTGGAGCTCGCGGGGCAGAACATCCGCATCAACGCGCTCGCGCCCGGCTATATCGACACCGAGATGAACCACGCCTTCTGGTCGACGCCGGCAGGCGAGCGCCTGGCCAAACGCATCCCGCAGCGCCGCGTCGGCGCCGAATCCGATCTCGACGGCGCGATCCTGCTGCTGGCGTCGAACGCCTCGCGCTACATGACGGGCAGTGTGGTCACCGTGGACGGCGGGTTCTTGCTGAATTGAGCGCGTCTTCGCCTCTCCCCGCGTGCGGGGAGAGGCCGGAATTGCGCAGCAAATTCCGGGTGAGGGGGAGCCTCCGCGAGTCCGTCTCTCACCGAGTTCGCGGATCGAGGCCCCTCGCCCAACCCTCTCCCCGTAAGAACGGGGAGAGGGAGAAGAGCTACCGCATCTCCGTCGCCTTCTCCGCGATCACGATGGTCGGCGCGTTGGTGTTGCCGCCGATCAGCGTCGGCATGATCGAGGCGTCGACGGCGCGCAATGACGGTGCTTGCAGCCCCTACGACATGAAGCGCATCAACTTCTCCAGCCGCGCGATCTTGCCGCCATAGGGCGGATCGAGGTCGGCGAGGCGGTTGAACTTGGAGCGATAGAACACCGGCTTCAGCTTGCTGAAGGTGCGAAAGCCCCACTCGCCGTGATAGGCGCCGGTGCCGGATGCGCCGACGCCGCCCATCGGCTGGTTGATTTGCGTGAAGTGGAACAGGCAGTCGTTGATTGTGACGCCGCCGGAGATGGTGCGTGACAGCACCTCGTCGCGCGCGTTGCTGTCCTTGCCGAACCAGTACAGCGCCAGCGGCCGGTCGCGGGCGTTGACGAAGGCGATGGCGTCGTCCGGATCGCGATAGCCCAGCACCGGCAGCACGGGCCCAAAGATCTCCTCCTGCATCACCGCCATCGCTTCGGTCGCACTGAGGATCAGCGTCGGCGGGAATTTGCGGTGGGCCTTCCAGTTGGGATCGTCAGGCCTTGCCGGTTGCAGGAGCTTGGCGCCGCGCTGGGCCGCATCCGCGACGAGGCCTTCGAGCCGCGCATAGTGTCGGTCGGAGATGACGGAGGTGTAGTCCTTGTTGGCGGGATCGGTGCCGAACATGCGCCGCATCTGCGCGCGCACTTTTTCGGCAAAGGATTGCACCGAATTCTCCGGCACCAGCACATAGTCCGGCGCGATGCAGGTCTGCCCAGCATTGAGCAGCTTTCCATAGGCGATGCGCTCGGCCGCCTCATTGAGATCGGCCGAGGCGTCGATGATCGCCGGCGACTTGCCGCCGAGCTCGAGCGTAATAGGCGTCAGATTGCGTCCCGCGGCCTCCGCGACCAGCCGCCCAACCCGCGTCGAGCCGGTGAAGACGAGATGATCGAACGGCAGGTGCGCAAAGCCCTTTGCGATCTCGTCCTCGATGCCGGTGACGAGCACTTCGGTGGCATCGAACCTCCGCCCGACCGTTTCCTTCAGCAGCGCCGAGAAGTGCGGCACGAGCTCGCTCGGCTTGATGATGACACGGTTGCCGGCGGCGATGGCGCCGATCGCGGGCGCGAGCGTGAGCTGCAGCGGATAATTCCAGGGCGCGATGATGCCGACCACGCCGAGCGGCTGCGGCATCAGCCGGTTGCGCGCGGGCAGGAATTGCAGCGCGGTCGCGACCCGCTGTGATGTCATCCAGCTCTTCAGGTGTTTTGTGGCATGCCGGATCTCGGAGAACACCAGCATGGTCTCGGCAATCGTGGTCTCGACCGCCGAGCGGTGGCCGAAATCGGCCGAGATCGCCTGCCGGAAGCGCTCCTCATTGTCCGCGACCACCGCGCGCAGCCGCGCCAGCCGGTCGAGCCGCTCGGCCAGGTCAGGCGCCGGCTCGGCCCGCGACCGCGCGACCATGGCATGGAAGGCATCCTGCAGCGCCCGCAGCGGGGTGCCTGTCAGGGACTGGTCCAAGGCAGGGTCCAAGGTAGGGTCCAAAGTACGGTCCATGGCGTTCCTCCCTAAAATGGGCGTCCGGCCCTGATTTTGTTGCGGCCAAGCTGGCCCTTTGCGGAACTCCTGGCAAGTGCATGCCAAACGGACCCAAAATCGGTCCATCCGCTGTCATAAAGTCGAAAAAAACGTTCCCGCAGCCCTTTCCAAAGGCAGCCCGCCTTGATACATACGCCCCGCACCCGATGGGCGTTGCCCGGGGTTGCCTTCCAAGGAAGCCTTTGGGACGGACGGAGCAAGCCACGCGAACAGCGTCGGCCTTACCTCACTGTCCCCGGCATTTTGGCGAAGGCAAAGCAAGTGTTTAACGCGGGGTGGAGCAGCCCGGTAGCTCGTCAGGCTCATAACCTGAAGGTCATAGGTTCAAATCCTATCCCCGCAACCAAATTCGGATTGACCGGATCCGATATGAAAATGGCCCGCTTGAAGCGGGCCGTTTTTGTTTTGGGGACGATCGCCATCAACGGCCAGTACCTCCCGCTCAGGTCGTTCAGCAGCGCGGCGACGAGCCCGTGCCGAACTCGGCCGGTTTGGTGAGGCTTCGCGGCGATCTCGATCTCAGGCTCAATTAAGTGCACTCTCACTGTAATTCAGACTTTGGCCGGCAAACCGTTCCTTGAAAACGATGGCTAAGCCCGCCGCGCACGATCGATTTAAGAGTCGGTCGAGCGAGATGCCGATGCATCGCGGAAGGCGGCGCCCTCACAATGGGATCAACTCTTGTGCTGCAGCAAATGTGCATTGTCTTTCGCGCTCGGAATCGGGGGCCTGCCATACGCCGTCGGTGCGTGAAGGGCTATGAGGTGGCAGCAGGTTCAGTGACGCCCAGAAAGCTAACGATCAGGATGATAGCTAGACCAAGGCTCTGTTCCGCAACCGCGTTGATCAGGAGTTTGCGAAGGCCGCGTTTCGTGTCCGCTGTACTTGACTCCAGCAGGGTGGGGACGACGAAGAAGCGATTGAAACCGGCAAACGCAACCATGGCGGAAAAGAGTAGAAGCTTTAGCAGAAGCAATTGGCCGTACGTTGTCGTGATCAGGTTCGTGAACGAGCCCACAAGGAACCAGGAGTTGATTAGACCGGATACGACCAAGATAGCGACGGCGGCATAGCCCATAACCGAAAAACGCAACGCAGCTTCGCAAGCATCGCGCTCGGCTTCTTTGTTACCGCGAAAGGACGCGACCACGAGGTCAAGCAAACCAACGAGTCCGCCAAGCCATGCACCTGCTCCAACAAGATGGAGAGAGTCCGACAGGGTGTGCACTGCTCTAGCTTCGCTATCTTCGATTTGCGTGTGCCCGACGCCCGCCAAACTGCCCAGCAGAATTGCGCATATTGCGAGGAGGAGCAGCTCAAGCTTCTTCGACGGACCTCTCACGAGCAATGTAAGGGTAGTACCTATCGCCGCAATCGCCGCTCCGAGACGCAGGAATGCGACGGCTCCAAAGGACGTATCCGTCAGCACGAACCGGGCCGTTTCCCAATTCGCGCCCCCTCCAGTCATGCTGATCGTCACGCCGATGAACCACAAAATGCCGCTGGCAAGGATGAGAAGTGAAACCGACAGCGAGATTGCCAGCCCGCTGGTGCCCCCGTCGCGACTTGCCGCTCGCGGATAGGCGTAGAAAGGAAACAGCACTAAGCCAAATAGGACGAGGGACGTCGCGTAATGCACGAAGCGGACGAGGACGAGCCATAGCTCCACGACTAGTTGCCGATAGTGAAGGTGTATTCGCCCTTGACGCGATGGGTGTCCTCAGAGACCGCGTGCCATATCACCCGGTACTTACCCGCCGGCAATGGCGCATCGAGAGGCACCACAAGCTGCTTCTTGTCCTTCAGGTCGACCGCCGGGGTACCTGTAGCAATCGACTTGCCACTCTCGTCCCGCAACTCCAGGCCTGAAAATTTGGCAATAACTCCTTCCGAGAAGTTCAGGCGGATTTCCTTGGTCGTGGGCGCGGCGCGCTCTATGCCATCCGACGGTGGAGCAGAGGATGTGAGCTTAGGATGAGCCATTGCTTCGGTCGCAGCAAGGGCGAGGCCGATGCCCGCGCTGATGGCTAAAAGTCTAGCGCGCATATTTCATTCTCCTCGCCTCGAAGCTACGTGGCTACCATCCCCAACTGCGGTAATTGGGATAGTAATAATTGTAGCGTGGCCGATAATAGCTGTAGTCGCCGCGATCCTCATGATAGCCCCCGTGCAAGTCACGGAGGGCGCGGTGATAGGCGCGATGCTCGGCACGGCTCTCAAACCCTTCCTCGTGGGCCCGTTCATGGGCTTCGCCTAGCTCGTCATGAAATGCGCGGTGTCCATTGTACCACTCGTCATGGGCAAGCGCCGGTACTGTGGAAAGTGCCGTAAAGGAAAATGCAGTGGCCAGAAGTGCACTCTTCAGTTTCATGACAACTCTCCCGATTCTAAGAGGCGATACGAGGAACCTATTCCGGGAAAAATAGGCATTCGCGCTTGAATGAATGCTGAACCAAGTTTGACGGGAAAGAGACAGGGTTCTGGGTTCCAAATCGAATGGAATTCACTGCGAAAGCGCTTCGGTGCGTCGGCCAGTGGTTGCGGATGCGACGCGACTCTCGCTCTCCGCCGCGCCATCCCGAGATGATATCGCGCTGTCCGCGCTGCGCCTGGCCGTTGCCGCAAGGAGTGCATGGATAGGAAACAACGCCATGCATGCAATCCCGATGGCGATGTGGATCCACCGGGCCGGCTCCCGCGTTTGTTCGCCCCCGTAATAGAGCACGAGACCTGTCATGGCGAGCAAGGCAAGCATGGCCAGCGTGGTGCCGCCGGTCCATCGCTTGCGGCGCCGGTGCCAGCCCGACCGCACGTGCAACGGCAGCAGCGAGCCGATTGCGATCAAAACTGCATAGGCCGAGATGCCGTGGAGCATCAATAGCAATCGTTCGGATTCACCGGGCTCGGCGTCGATGAGGTCGTGCAGAACGAACCAGGCGGCGCCGGTCAGCGCGACCACCGCGGTTGCGGTCCAGACAGCGCTCTTTTGAACAAAGCCGAGGCGCATGGATCAGGCCGCCATCGACTGGAGATCACCGCCGCTGATGAAAGCCGTCGCGCCGAAGCGACCGAAGCAGGGATGCTGCGGCTCGCCGCTCTGGACCAGAATCTTTGTCAAAGCGTCCGCGACGATGCAGCTTGGTGCGACGACCGAATAGGCTCGTCTGTCGGTTGTGGAGTCCGGCGATTCCAGCGCTCCGTTCCGGCCGACAGTGGCGAAGGAGGAGGAGGTCGCGATGGCGCCGTTGCGCAAAAGTCCGGCCTGCAGCAAGCCCCGGCCTGGAACGTGCACATGGATCGGCTGGTCGATCTCGCCCATGACGCGCAGATCGCCGCCGGCGTTGACGGTCGCGCATCGGACGCCCGCAGCGCGAAGCGAGGCGACGGCGCGATCCACCGCGTAGCCCTTGGCGATTCCGCCAAGGTCGATCGCCACCGCTGCCGCCAGACGCACGGACCGATCTTCCGACAGGCGGACTGCGCTGAAGTCGCCCTTACAGACATGGTCGAGGTCGTTGGACGGCAGCAACTCGCGGCGCATCAGCTCGAAGCCGACCGCGCAGTCGAACAGGCCGTTGCTTGCTGCATGAAACGCTGCCGCGTGACGCAGAACCCGCGCCGTCCAGGGATGGACTGTCACGGGCTTTCGGAACGCCGTGCGGTTGATGCGTCCGATGTCGCTACCTGCATCGTGGAAGCTCATCAGACGCTGAACCAGCAATACCGCCTCGAAGGCGCGGGCAATCGCTCGTTCAGCGTCGGCTTGCGCGATGCCGTCGACCTCGATCTCCACGATCGTGCCCAGCAGCGGTCGTGCGCGCCTCATGGCTACTGCCCCCTCAAACTCTGGTACTGCCCGACAACACGTCTCACGCCATCGGTAATGTGCTTGCACGACAAGGTCGCGCCGCTGATGTTCTTGATATCGATATTGAGCTGCAGCGGCGAGCTCGCGCTCTTGCCTATGAATTGCGAGCGCCACGAGGCCTCGCGAACCTCGTAGCCATAGGATTCGTTGTATTCGAGGATTTCGATATGCTTGACCGTGCCGCCGGCGGTAATGCCGACGGCATATTTAATGTATTCGTGCTTGCCGAGCACGCGGTCGATCACGACGATCCCGCCCGAGGAGGCGCGGAAGACTCCCGCCCTGCCGCCGGGGGAGAACGATGCGCCGGGAAAGATCGCCTGCATCGCCTGCTGTTCACTCATATACACGGTGGCGCCAGCCGGCGCGATCAGAACGATCGCTGCCGGCGCGGTGAGGAGTGGTGTCCACTTCATACTGCCTGCCTCGAAACGTCATTTCACAGCGAACGGCACGCCGAGGCGGAACATCACCTCATCGCGCGCGTGCTCGTCGCCGTAGATGCGTCCGTGCTTCACCACCGATGCCTGGTCCTCGTTGTAGGTGATCACCATCGGCAGTTGGTGCCGCCAGGCCAGCGTCCACCAGAATTCCTTCTGGCCGTAGTGGATGACGGGTCCGGCAAAGAACGCGGAATGTTCGGGATTGTTGAACCAGTAGCCGGTGAACTCGTTGTGGATGCGAGTCTCGAAGCCGATCATCCAGTTCGGCATCACCAGATAGGACATGCCGAAGGTCACGTCGATCGGCGAAGCTCTTTCGATCGAGCCGTCGGCGTAGACCTCGCGCTCATGCTTGCCCATGATATTGATCGCGGCAATAAGGCGATCGTCCAGGAAGTTCTTCTGCAAGATCACCCGCCATTCCAGCTCCTTTTCTTTCGGCCCGATCTCCGGCTCGATGTAGAGCGCAAGCCCGATCGGATCGGTCACGGGATTGAGAACCTGGTAGATCGCCTCGAAGGAAACCGAATCGAAGCGCGTCTTCTCGTAACGCGAGTACGGGTCGAAGGAAGCATCGAGAAACTGAGTCACGCCCGGTCCGCCCGTAGTCCCGTCGAAGCCGTTGCGGAAGGCGTTGGCATAACTCCAGTTGAAATAGCCGGAAATCTGCAGCTGGTTGGTGAGGCCGTATTCGATCTCCTCCTTGTTCTGCATGAAAAAATACTGCCCCTGCGACTGCCCGGCCTGCATGAACGATTTGTGTTCGTATTCAAACGTGCCCTGCGGATGCACATCGGCGGTGTAGATCCAGCCGAACGGTGATTCCCCTGCACGCGCCTGAAAAGCGGTCAGCATCACAGCTGCCGCGCATATCGGTCCCACCAAACGCTTCACTGTCGTCCCCTTCAAAGAAAAGCCTGTGGGACTCGGCCTACAGTGACACACGAAGGTGTGACAATACGCCTCAGCTCGGAATCGATCTAAACTCGTCCAGCGCCTTCACTCGCGGGATGCTCGGCGTCATTTCGCAAGGCTTCGGGAAGAATAAGTAAGTGAGCAGTAAGAACAGCTTACTCTCTATGCGCTTTCTTCCCGATTTTTGGTTGGAGCGATTCTAGTTTTGACAAATTCTAATCGAGGGTCGGATCTGTTGTACTTGTCGTCAGGGGGCACGACGTGCCGACGTCTTCGCAAGACGCCGCGTGAAGCGGGCCACTTCTGTTTGGTGGCTCCTGCGCCTCAGAATTTCGTAACCACCTTCCCATCCGCCCCCACCAACGTCGACGGTGCCTCCCCAAACACCAGCCCCTCCGGCTGAAACTTGATCGTCTTCCCGCCCTCGACGAACTCCGCAAAATTCCGTGGCGTTGCCGAGTGCACGCCGTTGGCCAGGAAGTCGTCGATCTCGTAGCAGGTGTCGGGCTTGCCGCCGGAGCCTTCGCTCAAAAACTTCTGGAAGGTCCGGCTCGTCACCTTCGCCTTCTTGCGCGCCGACCAGTTGGTGTAGCGGCGATAGAGTTTTGGCGGGATCACCGGGCCCTTGTCGGTCGCGAGCACGGCGGTCTCGCCAGCCCTGGGCTCGCGCAGGTCGAAGTCGAAGGCGCCAATCGTCTTGGCGAGATGCTTCCAGACCAGCAGCTTCTTGGTTCGCGCGGTCTTGGCGAGCGCGAGGAAAGCCTTGATCTCCTCCTCGTTCATCGAGGAGTAGAATGTCGGATAGGCAAAGCCCTGTTCGACCAGCCAGTGGTTGATGTCGATTGTCTCGCCTCCGACCGTCACCTCGATGTCGCCGACCAGCCTTCCATAGGTGTCGAATACCTCGTTCGGCGCATCGACATGGGTGAACACCCGGCAGGGGAGCGTAGCTTCGCCGGCACTGCCAAGGAAATCATGCAGCGCCTTGCTCGCGGTGGCGCCGAGGAATTGCCGGTAGGAATGGGTGACCTCGTGATAGGCCTGCTTCTTGGCCTCCGTCAGCCCCTTCTTCTCGGCGGTCGAGAGTGGCGACGGCTGATAGTGCAGCTCCGGCGCGTCGATGCCCTGCAGGCGGACGGTGAGCTTGCCGTTCCTGATCGGCGCCGTTGCGGTCCGGCCCTTGACCTTGGCGCCCTCGAAGACATGGGTCGGCTGGAATGGCGAAGAGTCGTTCTTGCGGAAGCGGATCGCGTCCGGCGCGATGATCACCACCACCTTGGTGGTGTCGGCGTCCGACCGCCCTTCCGGCCAGAACTGGCCGACATCGATCGTGCCTTCGACCTCCAGCAGTCCAACGGGCATCGGCCGCTCCTGTCACCGCGCGCGACCATCGACTTCTGAGGAAGCGATTCGCGCGCACAATGAGGAGCAACAGATCATCTTCGTGCGACAGTCCCATGGCGGCAGGTGGGACAGGCGCGACGCGGTCGCGGCGACAGCTCTCGACTTACACGAGGCTGACAACGCGGTTCTCGCGGGGGATGAGTTCGAAGAGGCAGAGCGACGGACGGCAGCCTCTAGGCGGATGGCATCGGTCGCAACAAGTCGCGCCCGCGCCTGTCGCGCGGGGGCGGCAATGGGTTCTTGAACTAAGAACGCTTCTGAAGATCACGATCTGTACGGACAGACCATCGTCAGATAGAGCAGCGTCGGAGCCTTGTCCTCGCCATTGCCGTATTCCCACTCCAGCCAAATCTCGTGTCGGTGGGCATAGGCGTCGCTGGCCGCGTGGGTGATGATGTCGGTCTTCATCGGGATCGGCGGCTCGGAATTGAAGCATTTCCGGACGCTGGCATCGAGCAGATCGCATCGGGTCAGAGGGATGACGCCGGGCTCGTCGTTGGACAGCGGCGTGCAGTTCGGCTGGGTACTGAGATCGACGCGGGCCCGGCCTTTCTCCTTGTGCCAATACGCTGCGCTCCCCTCCGGCCATCTGCCGGCCGGCGTCAGGATCAAATGGTACTGGCCGTACTCAAGGGTCGGCAGGTGGATGTCCGGCGAGGCCTTGAGAAGGTCCACGCTCCTCTGCATGTTTTCCAGAGGGAAATAATTGTCATTCATCAAATCTTTGAACGGCTTGTCGTTGTAGGTTCTAGTGCCCATCGCCCCATTCCCGTTTATGACGTCGCTGCCCCGCGAAAATTATGTGATGCTGCAATACTCGCCGCTCCAGCGGTGCCCTGGCGCAGCAAAAACTCTTGCTTCATTACTGATCGACTCTGGCAAAGTACCATCGGGGGCTGTGCTTCGTCCAGCAAGGCAGCCGAGTCGCAATGCCCTAGGGCTCATTGATAACAAGTCTTCGACTGGTAATCTAAACGCTCGCCGGGGATGGCCGGCTATCTTCCCGGGACATTGAAGGCACTCGGATGCACTGTTTGACGTGTCAGTCGACGATCGATTCGGATGATGGTCGGTGTCCGAAATGCGGTGCCATGGTCCATCGGCGGGAAGATCCTGAGAGCGAGCGCAGGTTCGTAACTATTCTCCGCGCCGATGTGATCGATTCGACAGGCTTGGTCGCCGAGCTGGAGCCGGAAGAGGCCGTCTCGCGGCTTGAGCCAGCACTTGCAGCCATGCGAGGCGCGGTGCGCCAGTTCGGCGGCATCGTCAGCAAGGAGTTGGGGGACGGGCTGGCCGCTGTATTCGGTGCACCGATCGCCGACGACAATCACGCTCCGCTCGCCTGCCACGCCGCGATCGAACTGGTCCGGCGCGTCGTCGGCCTTGGTGATCCCAGACTTCAGGTTCGGGTCGGTCTGCACTCCGGTCATGTCGTCACCTACATGGTCGCGAGCGAGTTTTCCAAGGTTTACGAGATCGGCGGCGTCGCGCAGCACCTCGCTGCGAGGCTGGAATCGGCAGCCGAGGCGAACCAGATATTCGTGTCCGAGGCCTGTCAGAAGCTTGCGGAAGGGCACGTCCGTTTCGACTTTCTCGGTCGCAAGGCGTTGCGCGGATTCAATGAGCCGCTTCCGGTTTACCGGCTTCTGGGCGCGAGTGATCTTTCGAGCTGGCGAGTGCGGCGCGCCCGCAGCGTCTCGCGGTTCGTCGATCGCACGACGGAGCGGGCGCTGCTGTGGCGCGCTGCGGAGAAGGTTGCGACAAGCCGACAGACCGTTCTGCTGATGGGCGACGCCGGCATTGGAAAGTCGCGGCTCGCACATGAGTTCGCCCAGGACCTTCGAGCCGGTGGCTGGCGGTTGATCGATACCGAGTGCAGCCCGAATCTCCAGGGTGCCCCCTACAGCGCCCTCAAGCGCCTGTTGCTGTCGGTCTTTGATGCAGCTGCGAGGGACCAGACCAGAACGGTCGATCCCAGAGACGCGTTGCCGGTGGTGCAGCAACGAGCCATCGACGCGGTCCTGGACTTACCGATATCCGATCCGCAGTGGGACGAATTGGAGCCTCACGCGCGCGGTCGCGCGATTGCAGACGCGAGCTGCGCGATCGTCGAGAGCATCGCTCGTCGCCAGCGCACGGTCCTCCTGATCGAAGATCTGCACTGGATCGATCGGGCCAGCGACACGATTGTGGCCACCCTTTCCGGACTGCAAAGCCCCGATTTGCTTGTGCTGCTGACAACGCGGCCCAACGGAATGCCGGTGTGGATCTCAAGTTGTCACGCGGAGATCGTGGCGATGCGGCCTCTCGACGACGATTCGGGCCTGGCCATGCTTGCGGAGATGCTTGGCCCCGCCACCTCGAATGCGGACCTGAAGAATCGGATCATCTCTCATACCGCCAACGTTCCGCTGTTCATCGAGGAGGTCTGCCGCAATCTGAAGGACAGCGGCCTGCTTCTTGGCCAGTGGGGTGACCTTTCCCTTGCGCGTCCTGTGGACGAGCTCGGCATCCCCAGCAGCATTCAAGGTGTGATCGCGGCACGGCTCGATCGCGTGTCTCGACAGGAAAGGTCACTTCTTCAGATCGCCGCGGCGCTTGGATCCCGGGCCAACCAGGCCACGTTGCGGAAAGTGGCAGCCTTGCCGGAAGACGTCCTGCAGGATTGCCTCGCCGCACTCGACCGGGCCGAACTGCTGGTCAAGATCGACAGTGAGTTGGAGGATTCGCTCGAATTTCGCCACGAGATGGTCAGGCAGGTGACCTACGATTCGATGGTCGAAAAGGTGCGCGAAAGCATCCATGCCAGCATACTTGCCGCCCTTGAGAGCGACCAGGCATGGGCCGATGGCCCGGACACGCTCTGCTATCACGCGACGCGGGCGAAGGATTGGCGGAAGGCGTTTCGCCACGGCAGGGAAGCCGCGCAAAAATGTTTGGCGCGCTCGGCGTTTACCGATGCCGCCAATTATTTCGTGATCGCGATGAACTCTCTGGACAGAACGGATCTCACCCGTTCACGGGAGGCAAATGCCATCGACCTCCGGCTAGAGGCGCGTTTGGCGTTCATGGCATCCGGACAGGTATCCGACTGGCTGGATCATGGAAAGGAGGCCGAGCGGCGGGCCAGCGCAATCGATGATATCGAGCGCAAAGTTGCCGCGATGACGGTCGCTGCTGCCGCTCAAAACTTCTACGGTACCCCTGCCGAGGCGGTTGCGATAAGCGAGGATGTAATCGTCCTTGCGAAGGAGTGGGGCAATCTGGGTTGGCTGAATGCCGCCGAATACGGTCTCGGGCAGGCTTATTTTCTCGCCGGACGCTATCAGGGGGCCGAGCAGGCGTTTGCGCGCGTCCGTACCCAGTTGCAGGGGCCGGATGCCAGCCCACCGATCGGCACGCCCCCGAAATATACCCTTCTCCTCTGTTGCATGATGAAGAGCCTCACCCACACCGTGATGGGCGAGCTCGACGTCGCCGAGCAGCTCCAGCAACAGGCCGCCGCGATCGCCGAGGAGACCGGCCGCCCCTACGACCGCGTCGCGGCCGCCTATAGCGGCGGATGGCTGAAGCTGGGGCAGAACGATCCGGCGGCGGCCGCTTCCATCCTCGAGGGCGGCTTTGTCCTCGCGCAGAAGCACGGCATCCGGCTGTTCGTGCCGGTGCTCGCCTGCCATCTCGGCATGGCCTATCTGGACCAGGGCCTGTTCGAGCGGGCGCGGGGCATGCTGACCGAGGCGCGCGAGGAGGCGAAGGCGGTCGGCTATACCTCGGCGGTGCTGCGCAGCTCGATCTACCTGGCGCTGGCTACCTACCGCCTCGGCGATGTCAGGGGTGCGCAGAACATGCTGCGCGAGGCGCGCAACACGGCGCGCCAGCAGGGGTTTTCGGGCCTTGAGGCGGAGGCCGTGTTTGGCGAAGCCGTGGTGACGCCGGCGTCCAGCACCGAAAGCAGAGCGGCCATGCTCGCTTCCTTGCGCGCCGCCATCGCGATCGCCTCCGAGAGCGGCGCGCTGCCGCTCCGGCACAAGGCCGAGGCGATGCTAGGCGAGATGCTTGCCCAAGGCGATGAGCTCACCTGAACCCTCATCTGTTGGGCGTGCGATGGTACCGTCGTGTCGGTTTTTCTGCCCGACGGGTCAATTAAATATTGCAATTGATACAAAGGCTTAGCACGACGCTTCTACTGTGCATGGGGTTGTTTTTTCACATTTTTGCAGGCTCCGTCATCGTCCAGTGCAGAGGACGGCATGCCCGCGTCTCCGCCCGATGACAAAGTCTCTTGCGCGCGCAGCAAGGTCGGCTACCGTTGGTACTAGCCGCAGGGCCAGGTGACTTTTGGTTTTCAATTTCTAGCATCCGATTCTCCGGCGCCGCGATGGCGCGACGCCCACCGAACGAGGCGGGCCATGATTACACGGGACCAGTCAGCACTTTTGGCGCCGGTCGAGCGCGACCTGCGGCTCGATCTGTTCCGCGGCATCGGTCTGTGGATGATCTTCCTCGATCACATCCCGCACGACGTCGTGGCCTGGCTGACGCTGCGCAACTACGGCTTCAGCGACGCCGCCGAGTTCTTCGTCTTCATCTCCGGCTATCTGGTCGGCTGGATCTATGGACCGATCGTCGCGGGCGGCTGGTTTCTCGCCGCGGCCAAGCGGCTGTGGCGGCGCGCGGCCGAGCTGTATGTCGCCCACATCATGCTGTTCCTGCTGTTCACGGCGCAGATCGCGCGCACCGTGCGTCGCTTCGACAATCCGATGTACGAGCACGAGTTCAACGTGTTCAATTTCCTGGCGCATCCGGACGAGCTGATCGGGCAGGCGATCCTCCTGAAATACAAGCCGGTCAATCTCGACGTGCTGCCGCTCTACATCACGCTGGTGCTCGCCTCGCCCTTCATCGTGTGGTGCCTGGTGCGCCGACCGAACCTGACGCTCGCCGGCTCCGTCGTGCTCTACGTGCTGTCGCGCTGGTTCGACTGGAACATCGCGTCCTATCCGCCCGGTACGACCTGGTATTTCAATCCGTTCTGCTGGCAGCTGATGTTCGTGTTCGCGGCCTGGTGCGGCATCGGCCAGATCGACAAGATCGCGACATGGGTGTGGTCGAAGGCGGCGATGGGGCTGGCCGCAGTCTGGCTGATCTTCGCGCTGCTGATCGTGATGACCTGGCACGTCCCTGCGCTCGAGGCGCTGATCCCGAAATCGATGATCAAGGCGATCTACCCGATCGACAAGACCGATCTCGACATGCTGCGCTTCACGCATTTCCTGGCACTGGCGATCTGGGTGACTCATTTCCTCTCGCGCAAATGGCGGGCGCTGCATTCAACATGGCTGCGGCCCGTCATCCTCTGCGGCCAGCATTCGCTGCCGATCTTCTGCCTCGGCGTGTTCCTGTCGTTCTCGGCGCACTGGATCCTGACGCAATACACCAAGGGCGTCTGGGAGCAGCTCGCCGTCTCCACCGTCGGCATCGTCATCATGGTCGGCGCGGCCTGGCTGCTCGGCCGGGCTGAACGCGTGCCGAAACTGTTCGTGAAGGTGACGGAGGTCGAGGAGGCCGACACCGCATTGGACAACGCGCCGGCCGTGAGCGCTGCCGCCGCGCCTGCGAGCCGCTGAACGCACCGCGCCGCCTTGCATTCTCACGGAGGGTCCATGTCCAGACGTTTGTCGACAATCGCCGGAATCTTCCTGCTCCTCGTCTGCGGGGCGTCGGCCCAGGCGCCGTCACCCGAGGCGATGACCGCAGCGCGCAAGCTCGTGGTCGCCTTGAAGATCGCGGATCAGTACCGCACGCTGCTGCCGCAGCTCCTGCTCAAGCTGAGGCCCGTGGTCGCCCAGGACAGGCCGGAGATCGAGCGCGACTATGACGCGATGACGGCCCCTGGCTCCGAGATCTACGCCCCGTTCCTGGCATCGATCATCGACCAGGTCGCCGCGCTCTATGCCGCGAGCTTCACGGTGGATGAGCTGCGCCAGATCGAGGCGTTCTATGCCCAGCCGGCAGGGCAGAAATTCCTGGCGAAGTCGGACGCGCTGGCGCAGGCTGGCGCCCAGATCGGCCAGGACGTCAGCCTGAAGGCCGCCGACGAATTGAAGCAGCGCCTGATCGAGGCGCTGCGCCAGAAGGGCCACAAGCTCTGAACCGCGCGACTGCGGGCTAGGCCAGAAACGCGCGGAAACGCCGCAGCGCGATCACGAAGAAGATGCCACCGATCAGCGTGAGCGCGACGAGCTGCGGCCACACCGCCTCGAGGCCGGCGCCGCGGAACAGGATCGCCTGCGCGAGCATCACGAAATGCGTGTTGGGCGCCGCCAGCATGATGTCCTGGACGAATTGCGGCATGCTTTCCCGCGGCGTCATGCTGCCTGAAAGCGTCTGTAGCGGCAGCAGGATCATGATCAGCAGCAGCCCGAACTGCGGCATCGATCCGGCGACCGTGGCCAGGAAGATGCCCATGCTGGTGGTGGCGAACAGCTGCAGCGCCGCGCCGAGCAGGAACAGCGCCAGCGAGCCGTCGATCGTGACCGCCAGCCATCCCTTCACCACGAAGCCGATCGACAGGGCGGAGGCAACCAACACCGCCGCTCCCATCGACCAGACCTTGCTCACCATGATCTCCAAGGGGGTAACCGGCATCACCAGGAGGTGCTCGATCGTGCCATGCTCGCGCTCGCGGATCAACGCTGCGCCGGTCAGGATGATCGAGAGCATGGTGACCGAGGTGATCACCTGGTCGATGGCGCCGAACCATGACTTCTTCAGCTCGGGGTTGAAGCGCGCCCGCAGCGCCAGCTCGATCGGCGGCGTCTGCGCATCACGGGTGTGTGCCAGAAACTCCGCGACCTCCGCGCTGACGATCTGTTCGACATAGCCGCCGCCGTTGAACGCTTGCGAGATTCGCGTGGCGTCGACGTTGAGCTGGATGGCTGGCGACTTCCGCGCCAGCAGATCGCGCTGGAAGTCCGGCGGGATGTCCAGCGCGAAGGTGTCGAGGCCGGCATCCATCCTCCGGTCCATCTCGTATTGCGAGATCAGGCGCGGCTTGGAGAAATAGGGCACGGTGAACGCCATCTCGATGCGGGTCGAGACTGGCGAATGATCCTCGTCGACGATGGCGATCGCGGCGCGGTTCAGGGTCTCCGGCAGCGCTCTTGCTCCGGCATAGACCGCCAGCGTGAAGGAATAGACGATGAGTACGAGCAGCATGGGGTCACGCACCAGGCCGCGCAATTCCTTGATGCCGAGCTGGAGCACGTTGTCAAAGCGCATGGTCAGCGGGCCTGTTTCTTCAGCAGCACAGCCCCGGCCGCCACCAGCACCGGAACCGTGACGGCGAGCGCCAGGAGATCGTTGTGAAGGGTGTCGAACCCCAGGCCCTTGGAGAAGGTGCCCCGCGAGATCGTGACGAAATAGGCAGTAGGATAGAGTCGCCCGACCAGGGCGCCTAAGCCCTGGAGCGATGAAACGGGATCGATCAGCCCGGAATATTGGATGGCCGGGATCAGCGTGATCAGGACCGTGCCGAACAGAGCCGCGATCTGGCTTTTCATGAAGGCCGAGATCACGAGCCCCAGGCCTGTTGTGGCCGTGACGTAGAGCAGGGCGGCGAGCGCATAGGTCGCAAAGCTGCCGGTGAAGGGCACGCCGAAAACGGCGAGCGCAAAGCCGACGAGCAGGAGGAAGTTGCCGAATGCCAGCAGCACGTAAGGCAGCTGCGTGCCGAGCAGGAATTCCAGCCGCGTCACCGGCGTCACATAGAAATTGACGATCGAGCCGAGCTCCTTCTCGCGCACGACCGCGAGCGCCGCCAGCACCGCCGGGATCATGACCAGCAGCAGCGGGATGATCCCGGGTGCCATGGCGACGACGCTTCTGACGTCTGGATTGTAGCGATAGCGCAGCTGGAGCTGGTAGGAGCCGGCGATCGCCGCCTCGCCATAGAGTTCGCGGCCCTTCTGCGCCAGCCAGGTGGCGTGAATCGCTTGGGCGTAGGAGCGCAGCGTCTCGGCGCGGGTCGGGTTGGCGCCGTCGACCCAGGCGCCGATCTCGACACGGTGGCCGCGGCTGACGTCGCGGCCGAAGCCGTGCGGCAATTCGATGGCGAGGCCAATCTCGCCGGCGCGCATGCGGCGGTCGAGGTCGGCATAGTCGCTGATCGGTGGCTTTTCGGTGAAGTAGCGCGATCCCGCGATCTGGAGGCTGTAGTCGCGGCTGATGGCGCTGTCGTCGCGGTCGAGCACGGCGAAGGTCAGGTTTTCGACGTCCAAGCTGATGCCGTAGCCGAGCACGAACAGCAAGAGCACGCTGCCGAGAATCGCGAGCGTGGCGCGGATCGGATCGCGCCGCAGCTCTAGCGCTTCGCGCCGGGAATAGGCGAGCATGCGGGTCGGATTGAATGTCGCACTGCGCTTGCGCGGGAGCGCCGTGGCCGTCGCCGCCGGCACGGGCGATGTGACTGCCGGCTGGCCGGCCGAGTTCCGGGATTCGGCGATCGCTTCCTCCAGACAGGCGATGAAAGCCTGCTCCAGCGTGTCGGTGCCGCGCGCGGCCACGATGGCAGCGGGCGTGTCCGACGTCAGCACCTTGCCTGCATGCATCAGCGAGATTCGATCGCAGCGCTCGGCCTCGTTCATGAAGTGGGTCGAGACGAAAATCGTGACGTTGTCCTCGCGGGAGAGCTCGGCCAGGATCTTCCAGAAGCGGTCGCGGGCAACCGGATCGACGCCAGAGGTCGGCTCGTCGAGGATGAGGATATCGGGCGCATGGATCATGGCGACCGCCAGTGACAGCCGCTGCCGCAAGCCGAGGGGCAGCGCGTCGGGCAGAGTATCGGCGACATCGGCGAGATCGAACCGGATAATCATCTCGTCGATGCGCGCGGCAATAGTGTCCGCCGGCAGCTCGAACAGCCGCGCATGCAGGTCGAGGTTTTGTGTGACCGTCAGCTCCGAATAGAGCGAAAAGCCCTGCGACATGTAGCCGATGCGCCGCCGCACCGACATGTCGCGGGCATCGATCGCCTTGCCGAACAGGCGCGCGTTGCCTTCGCTGACGGGCAAGAGGCCGGTGAGCATCTTCATGGTCGTGGTCTTGCCGCACCCGTTCGAGCCGAGAAAGCCGAAGATCTCGCCCTTCCTGATGCGGAAGCTGACGTCGTCCACGGCGACGAAGTCGTTGAACCGCCGGGTCAGGTGGTTGGCCTCGATCGCGATTTCGTCATGATCGTCGTTGCGTGGAGGGATGACGACACTGGTGTGATGGCCGCGATCTGCCTCCGGCAACAGACGGATGAACGCCTCATCGAGCGTGTCGGCGCCGGTCTGTCCCTTCAGCGCGACCGGGGTTCCCGTCGCCAGCACGCGGCCGGCGTTCATCGCGACCAGGACGTCGAATTGCGCGGCTTCCTCCATATAGGCGGTCGAGACGATCACGCTCATGCCAGGCCGGCTGTCGCGGATCGAGGCGATCAGTTCCCAGAATTGACGTCGAGACAAGGGATCGACGCCCGTGGTCGGCTCGTCCAGGATCAGAAGCTCGGGATCGTGAATCAGAGCGCAGCACAGGCCCACCTTCTGCTTCATACCGCCGGAGAGTTTTGCGGCGGGGCGGTCGGCGAAGGCGGTGAGCCCGGTATCGCGCAGCAGGCCCGCGATCCGTCTGCTTCGTTCCGCCTTGTCGTGTCCGAACAGGCGGCCGAAGAAGTCGATGTTCTCGAACACCGACAGCGTCGGATAAAGATTCTTGCCGAGGCCCTGCGGCATATAAGCGATATCGGGGCAGACCGTGCGGCGATGCCGTGAGCTCGCCATGTCACCGCCGAGCACATGGATGCGTCCTTCCTGGATCGCACGCGCGCCCGCGATCAGGGCGAGCAGGCTCGATTTGCCGACGCCGTCGGGACCGATCAGTCCGACCATGCAGGCGGACGGCAGGTCGAGCGTAATGGCATCGAGCGCCCGGGTCTTGCCGTAGTTCAGGCCCACGCCGTCCAGATGCACCACGCTGCCGACGGCAGCCAATGCATCGGCTGTGGCAGTCGCGCTCATCGGGTCAGCTTGATCTTGAGATTGTCGGGCCATTGCGCGGCTGGATCGAACTGCACATAGGCCATCCCGGGCAGGCCGGTCTTCACATGCTCGATATGCTGGCGCAGCAGCTCGGGCGCGATATGCGCCTTGATCCGGAACATCAGCTTCTGCCGCTCCTCCTCGGTCTCGACCGTCTTGGGCGTGAATTGCGCGACGTCAGCGACGAAGGTGGCTCTTGCCGGGATCACATATTGCGGGATGGCATCGAGCACGAGACGAACGTCGGCGCCGATCGCGACGCGGCCGGCCTGCGCCGTAGGCAGGAAGAACGTCATGTAAACGTCGCCGAGATCGACCATGTTGAGGACGCGGCCGCCGGCCGCGAGCACCTCGCCGGGCTGCGACACGCGATACTGCACGCGGCCGTCGCGCGGTGCCTTCAGCACGCTATCATTGATATCGGCGTTGATGCTCTCGATCGCGGCCTTTGCCGCGTCGACCGCTGCTCCCGCATCGATCACCATGGCGCGGGCGGAGCTGATCGCGGCCTCGGATGCTGCGACCTGGGCCTTCGAAGCGGCAAGCGCCGCCTTCGCCGTGGCGTTGGCAGAGCGGTCGTCGTCCAGCACCTGCTGCGACACTGCACTTGTCCTGATCAGCTGCTCGGAGCGATCGAGCTTGCGGCTCGTGGTGTCGAGCTGCGCGACGCGCTGGTCGACAACGGCCTCCGCAGCCTTGCGTTCAGCCTCGCGCTGGTTGACGAGGCTCTTCGCGGTCTCGACATTGATTGACGCGCGCTGGAGCTGCGCTTCGCCCTGGCGGCGCTGGGCCTGCAATTGCTCGGTGTCCATCCGCGCCAGAACTTGGCCCGCAGTCACGAAGTCGCCTTCGTTGACCAGGATCTCGCGGATTCGTCCCGGCGTCTTGGTGGCGATGTCGATCTCCACCGCCTCGATACGGCCGTCGCCGCGGGCGAAACCCGCGGGAAGTGCATTGGTGTCGCGGTGCTGCCAGTAGAAATAGCCGCCGCCCGCAAGGAGGATGGTGATCGCGGCAATGACGCGGCCGGAAGTGAAGTTCATCAGTCCACCACGCCGCGCAGCGGCGCCCACATGTTGAGACACGAACGCCCCACCGCTGATCACGCAGAAGGGCCGGCTCAACATGCAGCGATTTTTGCATCGCAACTTGATGCAGATCAGACGGCAACGAGGTATGCCTGTCCCTATTTTGGGCAGCTCGTCGCCGCGGCCCGCCCGCCTTGGCTGATCAGGCGGACAGGCAAGCCTAGCTGAACAGATGTCGTCGGCCCACAAGTGAGCCGTGCCGCCTCACTTCACGAGCGGACAGCCACCATCCTTCAACGGCCGGAACGCCTGGTCGGCGGATACCTCGGCGAGCAGCTTGTAGTAGTCCCACGGCCCCTTCGATTCCTCGGGCTTCTTCACCTGGAACAGGTACATGCTGTGCACCATGCGGCCGTCCTCACGCAGCACGCCGTTGTCGGTGAAGGCGTCGCGCACCGGCAGCTCGCGCATCTTGGCCATCACTGTCTTGGTGTCCTTCGTGCCCGCAGCCTGCACGGCCTTGAGGTAATGCAGCGTGGCGCTGTAGGTCGCGGCCTGGTTCATCGTCGGCATGCGCTTGACGCGTTCCAGGAAGCGCTTGCCGAAGCCGCGGGTCTTGTCGTTGAGGTCCCAGTAATAGGCCTCGGTGACGATCAAGCCCTGCGCGAGCTTGAGGCCAAGGCTGTGCACGTCGGAGATGAACATCACGATCGCAGCCAGGTTCTGGCCGCCGGCGACGATGCCGAACTCGCCGGCCTGCTTGATCGCGTTGATGGTGTCGCCGCCGCCATTGGCGAGCCCGATGATCTTGGCCTTGGAGGCCTGGGCCTGGAGCAGGAATGACGAGAAGTCCGCCGTGTTGAGCGGATGCTTGACGCTGCCGAGCACCTTGCCGCCCGCCGACTTCACGACGTCGCCGGTGTCGCGCTCGACCGAATGGCCGAACAGGTAGTCGGCGGTGAGGAAGAACCAGGTATCGCCGCCGTTCTTGACGATGGCGCTGCCGACGGTGTGCGCGTTGGCATAGGTGTCGTAGGTCCAGTGCGCGGTGTAGGGCGAGCAGGATTTTCCGGTGATGTCGGAGCTGGCCGCGTCCGTCACGATCATGATCTTCTCGTACTGCTTCGACAGCTCCATCACCGCGAGCGCGGTGGCCGAGGTCGGCAGGTCGATGATCATGTCGACGCCCTCGGTCTCCCACCATTTGCGGGCGATGGTGGAGGCAACGTCGGGCTTGTTGAGTACGTCGGCCGAGACCATGTCGATCGGCTTGCCGAACATCTGGCCGCCAAAATCCTCGATCGCCATTTTTGTGGCCTCGACATTCCCCATGCCGCCGATGTCGGAATAAACGGAGGAGAAGTCGGAGAGCACGCCGATCTTGAGCGGTGCCTGCTGGGCGGAGGTGGGAGAGATCAGCACAGCCGACAGCAGGCCGGCCGCAGACATGAGGGCTGCGATAGGTCTCATGGATAACGGTTTCCTCTTGTATGGGGAACTATCCTGTCCCTTTGTCCGACAAAGTTAGAGCTGGGTTCCTGCGGAGTCAATTTGCTCCGGATCTGACTTCCGTGACGTAGTTTGACGCACCCTAGGCGAAGCAATATAGTTTGTCGGACAATCGACATTGGAGGCCGTCTTGCCTGTCGCGCCGCTCTTTCGTCCGCTCGATGTCGCGCCGGCCTATCAGAAGGTCGCCGACGCCATCGAACGCGAGATCGTCAATGGCCGCATCAAGCCGGGCGATCCCATCGGCACCGAGCACGATCTCGTCCGCCAGTTTGGCGTCAACCGCTCGACCATTCGCGAGGGCATCCGTGTGCTGGAGGAGGGCGGGCTGATCCGGCGCGACTCCTCGCGCCGCCTGCACGCCTGCCTGCCGCGCTACAGCAAGCTGGCAAGCCGGCTCAGCCGCGCCCTGGTCCTGCATGAGGTCACCTTCCGCGAGCTCTACGAGGCGTCGATGACGCTGGAAGTCGCCAGCATCGAAGGCGCAGTGGAGCGGGCGACGGAAGACAACATCGCCGAGCTCACCGACAATCTCGCGCGCAGCGAGGCCGTGGTCGGTGATCCCGCGATGCTCGCCGAATGCGATGCCGAATTCCACGTGCTGGTTGCCAAGGCCTCGCAGAACCGGGTGCTTCAGCTCGCCCGCGAGCCGGCCGCGCAATTGTTCTATCCGACCACCGAGATGATCGTGACTGGCGTGGCCGAAGGCGGGCCGCGTCTCGTCGCCGCGCATCGCCATCTGATCGACGCGATCCGTCGCCGCGACCGCGAGGCCGGCGTGCTGTGGACGCGCCGGCACTTGCAGGACTGGCGCCGCGGCTTCGAGAAGATCGCTTCGCTCGATCGCTCGGTCGAGCACATGTACATGGAGCACGCGCAGGCGGCCCGGCGCAGGTAGCGCATGATCCGGAAAAGTGTGAAGCGGTCTTCCGAGAAGATCATTCGCAAAATAAAGACAAGCCTCAAGAATTCAAACTGCTTCAATAAACAAAGACGTCACATCGGAGGGACACATGACCGGCGACACCGCAGCCACCATCGCGAAAGCCCGCGAGCATTCCATCGGCGATCTCCTGCGCCGCGCAGGCGGCCGCGCACCGAATAAGCTCGCGGTGAGCTGCGGCGATGTGAGCTGGACATTCGCGGAGATGGACGCGATCTGCAACCGGCTCGGCCGCGGCCTGCTCGGCCTCGGCATCAAGAAAGGCGACCGTCTTGCGGTGCTCTCGCGCAATTCACACGCCTTCGCGGCGCTGCGCTTTGCCGTGGCACGGATCGGCGCCGTGCTGGTGCCGATCAACTTCATGCTCAATCCGGACGAGATCAATTTCATCCTGAAGAGCTCTGGCGCAAAGCTGCTCGCGACCGGCCCTGATTTCGTCGAGCCGGCGCGCGCGGCCAGCGCCAAGGATTGCGCGATCGAGAAGATGATCTGGTTGCCGGGAGAGGATCCCGCCACGGCACCTTCGGGCCTCACCACCTTCGATGATCTCTTGCATGCCGACGGCTCGTTCCTGGGCGCGTCCGTCGACAGCCGTGATCTCGCACAGATCGTCTACACCAGCGGCACGGAGTCGCTGCCCAAGGGCGCGATGCTGACCCATGAAGCCGTGATGTGGCAGTATGTCAGCTGCATCATCGACGGCGGCATGAGCGTGGACGACAGGTTCCTGCACGCATTGCCGCTGTATCACTGCGCCCAGCTCGACGTCTTTCTGGGGCCGCAAATCTATCTCGGCGCTTCCGGCGTGATCACGGGCAAGCCGACCGCCGACAACATCCTGGCGCTGATCCAGGCGCACAGGATCACCTCGTTCTTCGCGCCGCCGACGATCTGGATCGCGATGCTGCGCTCGCCGAACTTTGACAAGACCGATCTGTCGACCTTGCAGAAAGGCTATTATGGCGCTTCGATCATGCCTGTGGAGGTGCTGCTCGAGCTGCAACGCCGTCTGCCCAACGTGAAATTCTGGAATTTCTACGGCCAGACCGAGATCGCTCCGCTCGCGACCGTGCTGCGCCCCGAGGACCAGCTGCGCAAGGCCGGCTCGGCCGGCAAGCCGGTGCTCAACGTCGAGACGCGCGTGGTCAACACCGCGATGGAGGACGTCAAGGTTGGTGAGGTCGGCGAGATCGTGCACCGCTCGCCGCATCTGTTGTCCGGCTATTACAACGATCCCGTGAAGACCGCGGCGGCGTTTTCGGGCGGCTGGTTTCACTCGGGCGACCTCGCCACCGTCGACGACGAGGGCCACATCACCGTGGTCGATCGCGTCAAGGACATGATCAAGACCGGCGGCGAGAACGTCGCAAGCCGCGAGGTCGAGGAGATGGTCTACCGCATCCCCGCTGTCTCCGAAGTCGCCGTCGTCGGCCTGCCTGATCCGCGCTGGATCGAGGCGGTGACCGCGATCGTCGTGGTCAAGAGCGGCGAGACGCTGGACGAAGAGTCCGTCATCAAGCATTGCGCCGGCCAGATGGCGCATTTCAAGGTGCCCAAGCGCGTCATCTTTGTTGATAGCCTGCCGAAGAATCCGAGCGGCAAGCTGCTCAAGCGCGAATTGCGTCAGCGCTTCGTCGGCGGCGAGACGCTCGACAAGGCGATTCAGAAGAATTTTGGAACGTGAACGCGCTTTTCGCCTCTCCCGCGCCTGTCCCGCCGAAGCTTTAGCGAAGGCGGATGCGGGCGAGGTCTCCGCGAGTCCCTCCCGTAGGTTTGAAATAAGTCGGCATCCACATCGTCATTGCGAGCGCAGCGAAGCAATCCAGAGTCTTCCCGCGGTGGCAGTCTGGATTGCTTCGCTGCGCTCGCAATGACAGGAGGAGGAAACTGCGCGAGTTCCCTCTAGCATCATTTCCACGGACGCGGCCCGTCACCCCGGCCCTCTCCCCGTGCAGGGCAAGGAGAGGGGGAAGAACTCAATATTTCTTCACTGCCGCCCCGAAGGCCAGCCACAGCGCCATCGAGACCAGCCCGAAACCGCCGAGCAGCAGGAAGGTCGGACCGTAGCCGACCCATTGCGCGATCCAGCCGCCGAGCGCCGGACTGAGGCTCGCGCCGACGCCCTGCACCGTGATCACGGCGCCCTGGCCGAGATTGATGCGGCCGGTGCCGTTGAGCGAGCGCGCGACCATGCCGGGGACGGCAACCGTCTGGAGCCCGGTGCCGATGCCGTCGAGCACCTGCATCGGTACGACGCCCCACCATCCCGTGACGAAGAAGGCAAGCACGCCGCGGATGGGCAGGAACATGAAGGAGATCAGGATCACTGGCCAGTAATTGCGCTTGCTCGCGACCTTCATCGCGATCAGCGAGGTCACGATCATCACGCCCTGCGCGATCACGATAGTGGTCGCGACGAAGCTCGGGCCATTGGCCTGGGCGTCGGCCACCGCTGCAAGTCCATAGAGCGGCACGATCGCGGCATTGCCGAGATGGAAAAGGGCGAGCGCGAGTGCCAGCACGAGCAGCGGCTTGTGCTTGAGCAACATCGTCATCGCATCCGGCGGAGCTTTCGAGTCATCCTCCTTGCTGCCGCGCGAGGCGCGATCGTCGATCGCCTTGGCGGGGATCATCAGCACGCAGGCGATCGCGATGGCGCCGAACACGGCCGCCAGCACGAAAACGGCAAAATAGCCAAACCTGTAGCCAAGATAGCCCGACAGCGCGGCACCGACCATGTTGCCGGCGTGATTGTACGCCTGGTTGCGACCATTGAGTGCGTTGAAGCCCTTCTGCTTGGCGATGCCGAGCGTGATGCCGGTCACCGCCGGCACGATCGCGGCACTCGCCAGCGATTGCGCGATCTGGGAAAAGGTGACGGCCCAGAAGTTTTGCGAGATCAGGATGATTGCGGACGCCAGCACCACGCAGATGCCGGGAATGACGACCCACATGCGCTTGTTGCGACTGGAATCGATGAAGCCGCCGATCGGCGTCGTGACCAGCATGCCCGCGACATTGCCGACCGTCATCGCGGTGCCGATCAATCCGCTCGCCCAGCCGCGCTCCTGCAGGAAGACGCCGACGAACGGCCCGATGCCCGACTGCATGTCGGCCATGAAGAAGTTGAGCGCGAACAGGGGCCAGATACGAGGTGAAGGGCGCGATGTCATCGAGACGCTGAACGCAATGCTGCCGATCGACTGAGATCTCGCATGAGGCGGAGACTGCGGGCCCATAGGTGCCCGGGCGGACCAGAACCTAACCTGCGCTCATCGCGTTGGTTCCGATCGTCCTTGTGATCGCAGGGCCCGCGACGTCATGTCATACTTGCGACAGTCTCAATCAGGATCATGGCCATGCCACTCTGGACCTGCGAAACCTGCGGCGCGCAATTTCCGGACAGCGGACATCCGCCCGCATCCTGTCCCATCTGCGAGGACGAACGGCAGTATGTGGGTTGGAAAGGGCAGATTTTCCTGACGCGCGAGACGCTGGCAGAGCGCCACCGTGTCGTCTGGCGGGACGATCTCGGCCTGACCGGCCTCTCGCTCGAGCCGGACTTCGCCATCGGCCAGCGCGCGCTGCTGGTGCCGCTCAGCGACGGCTGCCTGATGTGGGACTGCGTACCGCTGGCAACGCCGGAGGCGATTGCGCATGTGCGTTCGCTCGGCGGACTGAAGGCGATCGCAATCTCGCATCCGCATTATTATGGTGCGCTTGCCGACTGGAGCGAGGCGTTCGGCGGCGTGCCGGTCTATCTGCACGCTGATGACCGCCAATGGGTGACGCGGCCACATGCATCGATCGTGCACTGGGCTGGCGATCACCATCGCATTTCCGACGACGTGATGTTGCTGCGCACTGGCGGTCATTTCGCCGGCGCCACCGTGCTGCACTGGCGGCACGGTGCGGACGGCAGGGGCGCGCTGCTCACCGGCGATATCGCGCAGGTGACGATGGATCGCCGCTTCGTCAGCTTCATGTATTCCTACCCCAACTACATGCCGCTCAACGCCGCCGCGGTGCGGCGGATCGCGGCGGCGGTGGAGCCGCTCGCTTTCGATCGCATCTATGGTGCCTGGTGGGACCGCAACATCGCCGCAGGTGCCAAGGCCGCGTTTGAGGCGTCGGTCGCGCGTTATCTGGCGGCCATCGCCTGACCACATGCCGGTTCGGGAGCGCTTGCTACGCCCGAATAACTGTACTATAAGTACATTATTGAGCGCGGATTTCGGCATGATCGATGCATCGCCAAACGCCGCGCGACTTGCAGTGCGTGAGCGGGAGTTGGGTCCATGACGGCGCAACGCGACTACGAGATATTCGAGGCCGGCGACGTCACGCTCCAGTCCGGCACCGTCTTTCCCGCGCTGAAGCTCGCCTACAAGACCTATGGAACGCTGAGCCCGGCCAGGGACAACGTCATCCTCTATCCGACCTCGTTCAGCGCGCAGCACGTCGACACCGAATGGCTGATCGGGCCCGACGGCGTGCTCGATCCCACACGCTACTTCATCATCATCCCGAACCTGTTCGGCAACGGCCTGTCGTCATCGCCGTCGAATACGGCCGTGCCGTTCCCGAAGGTGACCTATCACGACGCGATCGCGGTCCAGCACCGGCTGCTCACCGAACGTTTCGGCATCTCGACGCTCGCGCTGGTCTATGGCTGGTCGATGGGCGGCATGCAGGCCTATCATTGGGCGGCGCTGCATCCTGATATGGTCGAGCGCGCAGCGATCGTCTGCGGCAGCGCGCGCTGCGCGCCTTACAATCATGTCTTTCTCGAAAGCGTGAAGGCCGCGCTGACCGCCGATCCCGCCTTCCGCGACGGCCGCTTCGTCGAGAAGCCAATCGCCGGCTACCGCGCGATGGGACGCGTCTATGCCGGCTGGGCGATGTCGCATGGCTTCTATCGCGACGAGATTTGGCGCGAAGCCGGTTCCACCTCGCTGGAGGATTATCTCGTCCGTGGTTGGGATGCGACCTTTGCGCGGCGCGATGCCAATGATCTCCTGGCGCAGATCGAGATCTGGCAGAGTGGTGACGTCAGCCGCTGCGCCGCATTCGGTGGCGATTTCGACCGCGCGCTCGCCGCGATCAAGGCCCACATGCTGCTGATGCCGGGCGCGACCGATCGCTATTTCGACGTCCGCGACAACGAAGACGAGCTCGGCCGGTTGACCAGCGCAAAATCCGCGGTGTTGCATCCGATCCCGTCGCAGCACGGCCATCGTGCCGGCAACCCCGTGAACAATCCGCGTGATCAGGCTTTCATCAAGGCCGAGATCGCAGCGCTCCTCATCAGATAGGCAGGCATCCGGTCATGACTGACACAACCGTTTCAGAGCCCGGCCATCGCCTGAAACCGCTGACACCGGCGATGCTGCGCCAATTGTCGGTCCGCTCCGACCTCAGGGGCGCGGCGCAGAGCCTCGGCCATTACGGCGCAGTCGCACTGGTGGGTACGCTGATCTGGATGGTCGCCTCGCGCCATGGCGTGCTCTGGGCGCTGCCGTTGATGGCGGTGCAGGGCTATCTCGTGGCGTTCTTGTTCATGGCGGTGCACGAGACCGCGCACAAGACCGCGTTCAAAAGCCGCGGCCTCAATCTCACTGTGGGCTATCTCTCGGCCTTCATCATCGGATTGCCTTACGAATATTACTGCCTGTTTCACTGGGATCATCATCGCTACACCCAGGATCCGGACAAGGATCCTGAGCTGATCGTTGGCGTGAAGGCGACCTCCGACACCCAGCTCGCGATCGCCTATAGCGGTCTGCTCCAGGTCGCCGGGCGTCTGCGGCTGATGCTCGGCCACGCCGTCAGCGGCAAGGTCGTCGTGCCCTGGATCCCCGAGAGCAAGCGCGCCATCATCGTGACCGAGGCGCGCGCCTATGTCGCGCTCTATGCGCTGTTGCTTGCACTGTCGCTGTGGCTCTCCTCGGCGCTGCTGCTCTGGGTATGGATCGTCCCGCTTGCGATCGGGCAGTTCTTCCTGCGGCCCTATCTCTACGCCGAGCATACCGGCTGCGACCGCACCCGCAGCGCCTTCCAGAATACCCGCACGACCTATACGGGCGCGATCGTCAAATGGTTCGCGTGGAACATGCCCTATCATGTCGAGCATCACGCCTATCCGTCAATCCCCTTTCATGCGCTGCCGCAGCTGAACGAGCTCGTCGATGGCGAGATCGTCCATTGCGGCCGCGGCTACATCAGAACGACGCGCGAGACCTGGGCCTGGTTTCGCCGGCAGCGGCAGAGTGGCTAGCTCAACGCAAAGCTCCGGTCGCGGTGCGACCGGAGCTTTGTCGTGAAGGCGCGATATCAGTAGATCCCGTAGGCGCAGACATTCACGACGCGGACGCGCAGGCCGTGGCGGGTCTGGACGAGGCGCTCCTGGTAGCAGTTGCTGACGCCGGTGTTGACATAGACGCCGCCGAAGCCCCAACCCGGGCCCCAGCCATGACCCCAGTGGTGATGATGGAAGCCGCCGGCCGAGGCGGCGGTGGGGGCGAGCGCGGCAACGCCGAGCGAGCCGGCAGCGATCAGACCAAGTGCAAGCTTACGAAACATCTTCATTCTCCATGTGGCGCAGGGTCATTGTTGTGTCCCTGCATCTCGGTCGGACCGAGACGCGAATGCGTTCACCGCGATGGCTGAGAATTGTGTTTCAGGATTGTTTCGTGGGCCGCGGCAAAATGTGCCGCCGTCAGGCTTTCCGCGCCACGCGATAGCGCGCGGCCATCGCCTGCGTCAGCTCGATCATCTTGTCGCGGAGATCGGCGGGCTCCAGCACTTCGGCCTCGGGGCCCAGCCGCAACAGTTCGGCCGCGGCATGCCATGACGTCTTGCCGACCGGGACCCTGGCGATGCGCCAGCCATCTGCGTCGACGGTCTCCTCAAGCTGCGTGCGTGCCTTGACGTAAGGCTGGCTCAACGCGTCGAGCAGCTTGACGCCGAACGGCGACAGCCGGACGACCGCGACATTGGGATGCATCTCGGCCTCGAGACGAAGTGTCGCGGCCTGCCAGTAAGCCGCGAGATCGAAATCGGCGGGACGATCGAAGCGATCGTCGAGCGCCGTGCAGTCGAGCACCCGCGCGACGCGATAGGTTCGCACGTTGCCGTCGACTTGCCCTGCGAGATACCAGCTGCCGCCCTTCAGCACGAGGCCGAGCGGGGCGACGCGGCGCTGTTTCTCTGCGCGCCAGCTCTGGTATCGGATCTTGATCAGCGTTCCGCGCAACGCCGCGCCGGCGATGGTGCGCAGATGCTTTGGGTCCTCGGCCTCGCCGAACCAGCCCGGCGCATCCAGGTGAAAACGTTCCTGCATCCGCCCGGCGTCCTCGCGCAGATTCGCAGGCAGCGCGGCCATCAGCTTGTTCTGCGCGGCGATCATCGCAGCGTCCAGCCCGAGCGCCGCGGCCGGGCCCGGCAAACCCGCCAGGAACAGCGCGCCTGCCTCGCTCTGCGACAGCCCGTTCAGCCGTACACGATAGCCATCGAGCAGGCGATAGCCGCCCTCGGCGCCGCGGTCGGCATAGACAGGTACGCCGGAGGCGGCGAGCGCATCGATGTCGCGATAGATCGTGCGCACCGAGAGCTCGCAGGCTGCGGCGAGCTCGGGCGCGGTGACCTGCCCTCTGGCCTGGAGGGTGGTGAGGATCGACAGCATTCGGCTCGCGCGCATGATCCCTTAAACCATACCTGACACAGGATGTCAGGTATGGTCCGCTACAGATGCCATCGCCAAATGGGCAGATGGGAGACCCGCCATGACCGATCCGAACCGCATCACGCTGTATTATTCGCCGCAGAGCCGCGCCACCGGCACGCGGGTGCTGCTGGAGGAGTTGGGCGCGCCCTACGATCTCCATGTCCTCAACATGAAGGCCGGCGAGCAGCGCAAGCCCGCTTATCTCGCCATCAACCCGCTCGGCAAGGTGCCGGCGGTCCGCCACGGCGAGGCGCTGGTGACCGAGCAGGTCGCGATCACCATCTATCTCGCCGACCTGTTTCCGCAGGCGGGGCTGACGCCCGCGCTGAACGATTCCTTGCGCGGTCCTTATCTGCGCTGGATCGCCTATCATGGTGCCTCGTTCGAGCCGGCCATGATCGACAAGTTCATGCAGCGCGAGCCGGCGCCGATCACGCAATCGCCCTATGCCGATTATGACACCATGCTGGGCGCGCTCGAGGCGCAGCTGTCGAGGGGGCCGTATCTGCTCGGCGAGCGTATGACGGCGGCGGATGTGTTGTGGGGCGTCGCGTTCAGCTGGACCATGATGTTCGGCATCGTGCCGAAGAGGGACGTTTTCGTCCGCTATGCCGAGCGCATCACCTCACGGCCTGCGTACCAGCGCATCACGGCGGCCGACGCCGAGATGGCGGCGCAGCATGCCAAGGCTGCTGGGGGGTAGGCAGCGCGCCTCAATCTCCGCTGTCGTCCCGGGCAAGCGTAAGCGCAGACCCGGGACCCATAACCACAGGATTTGGTGTGGCGAAGACTCGGAGTTATCAGCTTGCCATCGTTACCACTCCCTGTGGTTATGGGTCCCGAATCTGCGCGCGCTTGAGTTGCGCTTGTCCGGGACGACGGCTGAATGTGGAGCGCGCCCTCGTGCTCCCTCCCCGATCTCTCAAAACCGCGGTGCCCGTTTCTCGGCGAACGCCTTGATGCCTTCCTTGATCTCGTCGCCACGCATGCTGTCGCGGTGGCGCTGGTCGGCGGCGGCTTCGTCGAGCTCGCCGCGGGCGAACTCGTTGATGGCACGCTTCATGCCGCGCATCGCCTGCGGCGCGTTGCCGGCGAGGACGCCAGCGAGCTTGTCGACCTCCTCGTCCAAAAATTCCACCGGCACCATGGCAGTGAGATAGCCGATGCGCAGCATCTCCGGCGCGCTGATCCTCGAGGCGGTGAGGAACAGTTTTTTCGCATTGTCGACGCCGAGCCGGGTCACGTAGCGTTTGATGCCGCTCGGGTAATAGTGCAGCCCGAGCCGTGCCGCCGGCATGAACATCTCGGCGGTGTCGACGCCGATACGGAAATCGCAGGCCAGCGCGAGGTCGGTCGAGCCGCCATAGACGCCGCCGTTGACCCGGCAGATCGTCGGCACGCCCAAATCCTCGAGACGGTTGACGACCACCTCGAACGCCGAGCCCGCGCTCTGCCGCTCGCTCGCGCTCACCGCGCGCTCCGCCACCGAATTGAGATCGTAGCCGGCGGAAAAGGCGCGCCCGGTGCCGGTCAGCACCAGCACGCGAATGGCCGGATCGCTCTCGATCCGGTCGAACAACTTGACCAGGTCGCTGAGATCCTCCGCCTGGAGCCGGTTGAGATGTTTTGGCCTATTGAGGCGGATGGTGGCGCGTGCGCCGGTGATGTCGAGTACGGGGCTGGTCGCGTCGGCTGTGTCCGACATTCTTGTCTCCATTTAATTGTTCTCGAGCGCGCGCCGTTTTGCTTCGGCGTCGATGGTCTCGGCAAGATCGGGATGCCGCGCCATCAGCACGCGGAAATCGACGAGGTCGAGCACCAAGAGCCGCGACACTTTCGTGGTCGAGACGTTGGCACCGCGCTTGTTGTTGCCGAGCAGCGCCATCTCGCCGAAAAAGGCGCCTTCACCGAGCTGCACCTTCTTGCCGGGCAGGTCGACCTCGACCTCGCCGGCGGCGATGAAATACATGCAGTCGCCCTGCGTCCCCTTGCGGATGACCAACGTGCGCGCCGGCAGCTCCATGGTCCGCAGCATATGGGTGACGTCGGCGATGGCCGCAGGCCCAAGCGCAGCGAAGAACGGCACCTTGCTGACGGATTCCCAGGTCTTGAGGAAATTGTCGCGACGGGTCTCCGCGGCAAAGCCGGTCGCCAGAATACCGGTCCACAGCCCGAACACGCCGAGGCCGGAGATCATCACCAGCGCCGCCACCATGCGTCCGAGCGGCGTGACCGGCACGACGTCGCCATAGCCCGTCGTCGTCAAGGTCACCACCGCCCACCACAACGCGGCCGGCACGCTGCCAAACGTCTGCGGCTGCACGTCCCGCTCCAGGAAATATTCGGCGACCGAGGCGAGAAAGATCACCATCAGGAAGATCACGAGCACGCTGACCAGCGGCCCGGATTCCAGCATGAGCACGCGGCGGAGCTGCCGCAAGCCCGGAATGCCCGGCACCACCTTCAGCACCCAGAGCACGCTGAGCAGCCACGCCGTCTTCGGCTCGACGCCGAGAACCAGCGCGAGCGGCACGGCCAGCGCGCCGATCGCGTCAACGATGCCGGCGGAGGAGGACATATAGAGCGAAAGCCGCCCTTGGCGCGCCATGTGGCGCAGCCGGACCAGCCATTCGAACACGAAATAGGCGAGGCAGACCCATAGCAGGCCGTTAACCCAGCCGCGCGCCTCATTGGCCCGGTTGTCTGTCAGCAGCACCATGCTGAGCACGCCGACGCCGACGGCCACATAGGCCGTCTTGGTCATGTTGCGGCCGGCCGTGGCGGCCGCGAACTGGGCCAGAGCGGAAATCAACGGCTTGGACATGCGGGAAGGCGGCTCGGTTCTGGCTCGTGTGGTCCCGGTTGGGACTTCAGGGCCAAAGTGCCCGCCCGGGCCGAGGCCGTCAACGACAGGCGCGGGCCGCAGCGTCGTCGAACAGGGGAGGGCGGTGAGGCGGCCGGCTGAGGCTACCTGAAATGCGGTGGCTCGTCGTAGCCGCGGCGGCTGCTGAAAAACAGCAGAACCATCAGGCCAACGCCGACGACGAGGGAAATCCCGCCCCCAGCGCGAGGGCCCAATAACCTTCCGCCGGGATCGGATCGCCTTCGACCGCCATGGCGGAATAGGCGAAATAGCCAACCGCCGCCAGCATTCCCAGCAGGAAGATGACGAGGAGTGTACGCATGGCGCGTTCTCCAGCTGCAATCCGTGAGCCAACGGCTGTAGGTGGGGACGGTTCCTGGGTTCCGACTGTCCATCCACCGCCAAGACGTCCGGCAGCCCCGACCTGAGGACATCAAAACTGTCGGATCAGGCGCTCTGGGCGGTCTTGACCACCACGACGTTGCTGTCGTCCTGCAGGGGCGAGCCGGCATCGCGGGCGGCCTTTTCACTCTCGCTGGCATGACGTTTCAGATAGTCGCGGCGCATGCTGATCTCGTCGCGGACGAACTCGTAGCCGAGCTTGAAGGTATCGAGCCCGTCGGTGCTGATCGTACCGTCTCTGAGTCCAATGACGGCCCCGCGCAAGATGCCTTCCAGCTCGTCCTGGAGACATTCGAGCTGATCCAGCGAGTGGGCGTGCTCGATCCGCTCGCCGATGTCGAGGATGGCGGTGGAAAGCTCGCTGGCCTTTTCCGGCGCGATCCTCGTGATCTTGGCGTAGATCGCAGCGAAGATCGACCCGATGACGCTGAGCGCGGCGGCGCCCAGATACATCACGTCGCTGTACTTATCCATGAACGACTTGGTGTCGTCGTTGATGTAATCGGCGGCGCCCCGATGCGCCATCACGAAGGCATCCTTCTCGACGGAGGCCGGCTCTATCCTGGTGGCAAAGCCGTTGTCGAGCCCGAGCGCGGATTTGTTCTCGTAGACGATGCGCGCGAGCTCGCCTGCGGTGGTTGGGGACATCCTGGATTGTGCGACCAGGAGCCATTCGAGCCCGATCGTGTCGAGATCGTCGTCGGGAATTTGCGGGTACGTCGACAACGTGCCTGCTGTCAGCGTCTCGTCGGAAATGCCCGGGAGTTTGCGCGCCAGCGTCTTGGCGTCGTCGATCGCGTTGAGCGTGAAGCCGCCGCGCTTGGCAACCTGTTCATAGGATTTGTCCCGCACTGCCCTGGAGGCGTGGACGATGGCGATCACCGCGCTGAAGCCGCTCGCCGGCGCAAACAGCTTGTCGAGTGTTGCGCCCTGCGGTGCCATCTGGATCTTGGCGGCATCGGGACCGTCGGGGACGTCGAGAATACTGCGGACGAACGTGAGCGAAGATTCGTTCTCGGCGACGACCGCGACCTTCTTCTTCTTCAGCTCGGCGAGCGACTTGATCTTCTTGTTGCCGGGACCGAGCAGGAGCACGAGATCGTGCTCGAGGATCGCAAGCGTGCGCGCCCGCAGCGGCACTTTGGCGTCCGTGCGCAGCACGGCGAGGTCGGCCTGCTTGCGGTCGAACTGTGCGATCGCCTTGGCGTTGTCCGCGTTGTTGACGATCTTGATCCGGAAACGCGAGGCGTTGTTCTTCAGGAGAGCGGCGAGCTTGGCCGCGAACAGCGCCTCGTCGCTGTTAGGGCCGCCGACGGCAAAGGTCAGCGTTTCCGAATTGTGCACCAGCGTGCGCCCGGCCCAGACGGTGGCGAGCGACAGCAGAAGGGTCAGCACGACGTAGAGGAAGACCTGCTGCTGGTTGGTCTTGATCACCTTGGGGCGTCGGGGCGGCGGCTCGGGTAGTGATGCGGTGGGGCCTTCAGTACTCATGGCAGCACTCTGGCCTTAATCTTTGGCTGGCGGCGCATGGCATGGGAAGCGCAGCGAACGCCCTGCAATTCGTAAACGCCTGAAAAAAGAACGATATTCTCTGCCGCCGATGATAGCGCGAAGGTCACGGAATGCAAATTTCGAGCCGAAGGTAACCTTACTCGACGCCGCCGCGGCGATTGGTCATCCTATCACCAGTTAGCCACAGTTGGCGATTTTCCGGTTCCCCCGGCTGCATTCCGCCGCGGGAAATGTCATAAATCAGAGGTCCCGGCGATTTGACCGGTCCAAGAAGAAGTTGCGCTGAACGCTCCAATTTTTCTTGTCACCTCAATGAGGGCGTCGGCTTGTCGTTTCCACCCATGTCTTCGGCGGTTCCGGTTGAAGCGCTCATTGGCTGGATGCTGCTGCTCACCTTCAAGCACATCATCGCCGATTTCGTCCTCCAGACCGCCTGGATGGCGCATGGCAAGGACCAGAAGCACGGCTGGGCCCTGCCGCTTCTGGTGCACTGCCTCGTTCACCTTGCGGTTGCGCTGCCGCTGATCCTGATCGTGGCGCCGAAATTCTGGTTCGTGGCGTTCATCGACTTCGCGATCCACATCACGATCGACCGCGCCAAAGGGTTCATCTCGGCCAATTTCGGTGTCGACCTGGCGCATCCCTGGTTCTGGACCCTGATCGGCGTCGACCAGGCGCTGCATCACCTTACCGGCTTCGGCCTCTCCATCTTCATGGCGGCGAACTGAGCCTAGCCACGTTTGGCCGGCTGCTCGGCCTTGCATGGTTCGAGACGCGCCGTGCGGCGGCGCTCCTCACCATGAGGGTCGGGGATCTCGCCGCGGGACAAGACCTCATCCTGAGGACCCGCCAAAGGCGGGCGTCTCGAGGAGGGCCACCGGAAACCTTCTTTCCTCTGCCTCCGATTCTCGGCCAGAGCGCAAGCACCCCGGGTCACTACCGGGCAGCGTGGTTAACCTTTCGTTAGAGAATTGCGCTGCATCTTCCCCACACGAGGGAGAACTGCAATGTTTTCAAGCCGCGATTCCTTTGAAAGCGATTTCTGTCCGGTTCGCGACGAGCTCCTTGGCGAGATGTATCGCGCCAGCGCGAGTGGCCTGCCGAGGCTGGTTGAGAGTGTTTCCCCTGACGCGCGCGCTCGCCTGGCGCTGTTCTGCTATCGCCGCAGCCATCTGCATTCGCTGGCGGTCGCGATCGCCGCCAGCTGCAGCGAGCGCGACCTGATCGACAACGGTGGCCGCGTCGGTTCGACGCTCTACGCGCTGTCGCGCGAAGGCGCCGCGAAATCCTCGCCGTCGCTGTCGGGCGGGCGCAAGCCGATCACGCTGTCGACCAAGCCGCTGTCGGTGCTGGCACCGCTCGAGGACGAACTCGACGACGAGATCAGCGAAGCCGTTCCGGCCTAAGCGGCCTCTATCACCGCAAGCCCGAACTTCCGCCGCGCCATCGCGCATTCGGCGTCACCGGGCATGCAGGTGCGGCACACCTCCGGCCGCGCGGCATAGATGCCGCACGCCGTCGCCTTGCCGATCTCTCCCTTTAACGCCGAGCAGCGATCGCCCTCGCAGCGCATGCCGGATTGACGCGCGTTGACCAGCGCCTCCGGGATCGCTGCAAGCTCGTCGTCGCTCTCGATCGAGAAGCGCGGCCAGTTCGCCGAATAGCCGCAGCAGGCACCGCAACTCTGGCAACAGCTCGACAGATCGAGCGGCGAGGTCTGTTCCATCGTCGTCATGTGTCCTTTGGCGGACCCCAGACCAGGCTCTGCCGCCATCTTGCGCGCAGCACGTCGCGCCGCTCCGGATATTTTTCGTCGAGATAGGTTGCCTCGACCACGCGGTCAGTGCGGAAGCTGCGGAAGTCGCTGCGCAGCTCGCACCAGGCCGCGAGCAGGCGCACGGCTTCGAGATAGCCGACCGAGATCGGCCAGATCATGCGTTCGCTGGCGCGGCCCTGCTCATCGCGATAGCGCAGCATGATCTTCTTGCCTTCGTGGATCTGGGTGCGCGTGCGCGCCATGTCCAGGCGGTCCGGCTCCCTGTTCCAGCTCGGCCGCGCGCGGCTCGCCGGCTCCAGCACGAAGGGACGCAGGCGCTCGGGGACGGTGTCGGCGATCTTGGCCATCAAGTCCTCGGCGGCGCGTGCCAGCGCGGAATCGGCGTGGCCCGCGACCCATTGCGCGCCTAGCACCGCCGCCTCGATCTCGTCGGGCGTCAGCATCAGCGGCGGCAGGTCGAAACCCTTCTCCAGGATGTAACCCATGCCGGCTTCGCCGCGGATCGGCACGCGCTGGCCGATCAGCGTTGCGATGTCGCGATAGATGGTGCGCTTCGACGTCTCGAGCTCGGCCGCGATCGCGTCCGCCGTCAGCGGTTTACGCGTGCGCCTCAGCACCTGGATGATCTGAAACAGCCTGTCGGCGCGTCTCATGACGGGTCTCTTGTTCGTGGTCTTTTCAAAAGGCGACGCGCGGCTGCTGACAGGATGTTGGCAGCCAGGGGAGTTCTATACCGGGACAACACGTCGACTGAAGAGGATTTGTCCATGATCGTTCCAACCCATTTCGGCCCTGCCGGCCCGCTGTGGCGCGCCCAGATGTGGCAGGCCCGGGCGTTTAGCCGCCTCGTTTCGCTCGATCTCATGGTCGTCGATCTCCGATTTGCGTTCGCAAGCGTGGTGGCACGCTTGCTGATCCAGGCTGCGGACGCGCTCGCCCGCCACATCATGAGCCGCGCCTGGCAGGGCGCCCGCTTCGCAGAAGATATCACGGCTGCTGCCACCATGGTGGCAGCAGCCGGCAGGTAGGTTCCGTCCACGTTCGGCAGGTTCAGGAGAGGTTTCATGATCACGCTTTACGGCTTTGGTACCGGCTTCGGCCTGCCGGAAATCAGCCCCTTCGTCACCAAGACGGAGGTGCAGCTCAAAATGGCGGGGCTGCCCTACCGGAAGGAGCGCGCGATGCCGCCAGCTTCGCCCAAGGGGCAGCTGCCCTTCATCGACGACGGCGGCGAGGCAGTGGCCGATTCCACCTTCATTCGCGCCCATATCGAGCGGCGCTACGGCTTCGATTTCGACGCCGGGCTGTCGTTGCAGGAACGTGCGCAGGCCTGGGCGTTCGAGCGCATGATCGAGCATCACGTCTATTGGGCGTTGGTCGGAGCGCGCTGGGTCGATCCGGTCAATTTCGCCAAGGGCCCGTCGCATTTCTTCGACGGCGCACCCGAGCACAACCGCGAGAAGCTGCGCGAGGACGCGCAATTCCGCGTCGCCGAGAATTATCTGCTCTCCGGTCTCGGCCGCCACGCGCCCGACGACGATGTCGATCTCGCCGTGCGCTCGCTGTTCGCGCTCTCGGTGCAGCTCGGCGACAAGTCGTATCTGATGGGCAACAAGCCCTGCGGCGTCGATGCCACCGCCTTCGGCGCACTCGCGGGGATCCTGACGCCGTTCTTCGAATCGGCCTTGCGCCAGCGCGCCGAGGGATTTCCGAACCTCACCGCCTATGTCGACCGCATGATGGATACATATTATCCGGAGTTCGCCTGGACCCCGTTGCGACAGGCGGCTTGAGGCCCGCGGTGTATCTGCCCGATCGCTGTAACCTCTCCCGCTTGCGGGAGAGGTCGGCGCGCAGCGCCGGGTGAGGGTTCTCTCCGCTGGGGGACTTTCCGTAGGCCTCAGATAGTCATTATGCGGAGGCAACCCTCACCCCAACCCTCTCCCGCAAGCGGGAGAGGGGGCGCACCAACGCCCGTAGCCGCAGCTCGTGTCTAACCGCAAAACAAAAGAGCCGGCCCATCGGGCCGGCTCTTCTCGTTGCGAACTATCGCTGCGCCTACTTCACCAGCGAGTACTTGCCGTTCTTCACCGTGAGCAGGATGCGCGAGCGGTCGTCGAGGCCGTAGCGGTCCTTTTCGGTGAAGTTGTAGACGCCCTGGCTTGCCGCCAATTCCTTCTCAGACAGCAGGGCCTGGCGGATCGCTTCGCGGAATTCCGGCGTGCCGGGCTTGGCCTTCTTCAATGCCGCCGGAATGATGCGCTTGAGGAGCTCGAACGCATCGTAGGAATGGCCGGCGAACTGGCTGCGGCTGTTCGGACCGTACTTGGCTTCATAGGCCGAGTTGAGTGCGAGGCCCGGCTTCTTGGTCAGCGCGGTGTCCGGCTGATCCTCGGGGTCCATCACCGGGCCCGAGGCCATCAGCACGCCCTCGGCCGCTTTGCCGGCGATGCGGATGAAGTCCATGCTGGCCGCGCCATGGGTCTGGTAAATCAGGCCTTGATAGCCGCGCTCGCGCAACTCGGTCTGCGGCAGCGCGGCCGCGGTGCCGGAGGCGCCGATCAGGATCGCGTCGGGATTGGCGGCGACGAGCTTGAGCACCTGTCCGGTCACCGAGGTATCGGGACGGGCGAAGCGCTCCTCGTCGACGATGGTCATGCCCATCGGCACGGCCTGCGCCTTGAGGTCGTTGAACCAGAGGTCGCCATAGGAGTCGGAATAGCCGATATAGCCGAGGGTCTTCACGCCCTTGGCCTTCATGTGATCGTACAGCACCTTGCCCACGATCGGGATCGGCTGCGGCATCGCCACCGACCACTTCATGCGCTCCGGCGTGATCGGAAACGGCGCGAGGCCGAAATGCGGAATGCCGGCCTCGTTGGCGACGTTGGAGACCGCGATGGTCGGCGGCGTCAGCGCCGAGCCCATGATGATGTCGGCCTTGGATTCGGTCACGAAGCGGCGGGCGTTGGTGGTCGCGGTGGTGGGATCGCCGCCGTCGTCGAGCACGATCACCTTCAGCGGTACACCGCCGATCTCCTTCGGCACGAATTCCAGCGCGTTGCGCTCGGGAATGCCGAGCGCTGCGCCCGGGCCGGTCGTGGTGGTGGTGATGCCGATGGTGATTTCGTTGGTCTGGGCCAGCGCGGGCAGGGCCGGCAGCGCCAGCGCGGCCGCGGTGATGGCGGCGGTCAGGTAAAAGCGTTTCATCTATTCCTCCCTGTACGTCTTTCTTTGAAAGCAGAAATCGGGGGGTAATTCAGCCCCCCTCTTTTGGTGATGCGGCGATTTAGCTCCGGCTCTAACTCCCCGTGAACTTGGCAACCATTTCCGCCGGGAACGGTGCCGATTTCAGCTTGTCGGGGTTAACGGGATCGCGGCCGACCAGGACGCGGGTCTCGAATCCTTCGATCGCCAGCGCGTCACCCTTGTAGACGTTGTGCTTCACCTCGAAGCTCGAGCGCTTGATGCTCTCAATCTTCGTTTCGATGGTGATCCAGTCGCCATAGGTCGAGGGGATGTAGAACTTGGCCCGCGTGTCGACCATGGGAATGCCCACCAGACCGTATTTGCGGACCAAATCCTGCTTGGAGAATCCGGCGACCTCGAACAGGGTCGACGTCGAATCGTCGAACATCGCGAAATAGCGCGGGTAGTAGACGATGTTGGCGGGGTCGCAATCACCCCATTGGATCTGGACGTCGCGCCGGTTCACGAACATGCGTCGCGCGCCTTACTTCGGTGCCATGCGCAGCGAGCCGTCGAGGCGCACCACTTCGCCGTTCAGATACGCATTCTCGACCATGTGCAGCGCAAGCGCGGCGAACTCGTCGGCATTGCCGAGCCGGCGCGGGAAGGGAATCGCGGCGGCGAGCGAGTCCTGCGCTTCCTGCGGCAGGTTGGCGAGCAGCGGTGTCAGGAACAGGCCCGGCGCGATCGTCAGCACGCGGACGCCGAATTGCGCGAGCTCGCGCGCTATCGGCAGCGTCATGCCGACGATGCCGCCCTTGGAGGCCGAATAGGCGGACTGGCCGATCTGGCCGTCATAGGCGGCAACGGAGGCGGTGTTGATGATGACGCCGCGCTCGCCGGTCGCCTGCGGCTCCAGCTTGGACATCTCGGCGGCGGCAAGGCGCAGCATGTTGAAGGTGCCGATCAGATTGACCTTGATCACCTTGTCGAAATCGGCGAGCGCCATCGGGCCGTCGCGGCCGACGACGCGTTTTGCAACGCCGATGCCGGCGCAATTGACCAGCACGCGCGCCGGGCCGTGGGCCTTGCTCGCCTGCGCGATCGCGGCTTCAGCGGAGGCGGCATCGGAGACGTCGCAGGTCACGGCGACGCCCTTGATCTCGGCGGCAACGGTTTCAGCAAGCTTGGCATTGAGATCGCACACCGCGACCTTGGCGCCCTGCGCCGCCAGTTTTCGCGCGGTCGCAGCGCCCAGCCCCGATGCGCCGCCGGTGACGATGACTGCCTGATCCTTCAACAACATGGCGTTCTCCTTTGGCGATGATTTCTTACGCGACCGATATCACACGGTCCGACGGATTGGCAGCGTAGAGCTCCTCGATCAGGAGGTTGCGATGTTCCAGCACCGCGCGCTGGTTGATCGAGCCCTTGTCGGTGACCTCGCCCTTGTCGATCGACAGCGGCGTGTCCATCAGGATCGCGCGCGTGATCCGCGTCGAGGAGCCGGTAGCTGAGCTGAGGAAACCGGTCAGGCGTTCGCGGAATGCTTCGCGCACGAGCCGGTCGCGCGTCGCGACGACGAGATCGTCGGCCGGCAGCGTCGGGTTGATCAGGCGGCAACCGTCGAGGTCGAGCACCACGAGTGCGGAGACCTCGTCACGGTTGATGCCGGCGATGACGACGTCGCGCACCAGTGGGGCGCAGGCAGCAGTGAGACGCGCGCGCAAGGGGCCGACGCTGACCCAGGTGCCGCTCGCGAGCTTGAAATCCTCGCTGACGCGCCCGTCGAAATCAAAGCCGGCATTGAGATCGTCGGGATCGGCGGGCTTGAGCGCGTCGCCCATCTTGTAAAAGCCTTCCTCGTCGAAGGACTTTGCGCTGATGTCGGGCTGGCGCCAGTAGCCGGGCATCACGTTCGGCCCCTTGGCGCGGACCTCGAGCTTGCCGTTGTTCGGCACCAGCTTGGCCTCGTTGCCTGACACCGGCAGTCCGACATGGCCGGAGCGGCTGGTGCGCGGATTGACTGACATGAAGAACGGCGCGGTCTCGGTCGCGCCGAGGCCGGTCAGCATCGGTACGCGATAGCCCTTCTCCTTCACCGCGAGCTCGTCGAGACTGTCCCAGACGAACGGCGACAGCGCTGCGCCCGAGAAGAACATCGCATGCAGCCGATCGAAGAACTTTGCGCGCAGGCCCTGGTCCTCGCGCAAATACGGCAGCAGCGACTCATAGCCCTTGGGGACGTTGAAATCGACCGTCGGCGAAATCTCCTGGAGATTGCGCACCGTCTCCTCGATGCCGCCAGGCACCGGCTTGCCGGCGTCCAGATACATCGAGCCGCCGTTGTAGAGCGTCAGCCCGATATTGTGGTTGCCGCCAAAAGTGTGATTCCACGGCAACCAGTCGATGATGACCGGCGGCTCGTCCTTGAGGAAGGCGAGCGTCTCGCGCAGCATCACTTGGTTGGCGCAGATCATGCGCTGGGTGTTGATGACGGCCTTGGGATTGCCGGTCGAGCCCGATGTCAGCAGGAATTTTGCGATCGTGTCGGGGCCGATCCTGCCGTGGACGTCGTCGAGATCGCCGCGGATCGGCGTTGCCATGAGATCGGCGAGCAGCGTGACGTCGCGGCCCGGCACCTTGCCAAAAGACGCGGCGATCTCGGTGCCGAGCGAAACGTTTGCGGCGAGCGCGTCCGCGAACTTGTCGGCGTCTTCGGCGAAGACGAGGCCGGGCGTCAGCAGCTTCATCAGATAGGAGAGCTTGCCGTAATCCTTCGACACCAGCGAGTAGGCCGGCGACACCGGGCAGAACGGAATGCCGGCATAGAACGCGCCGAACGCGAGCAGGGCGTGATCGATCGAATTGCCGGAGAGGATGACGACCGGCCGCTCCGCCGACAGGCCGCGCGCGATCAGGCTTGATGCGATGTGCCGGCTCGCGGTGAGCTGCTCGGCATAGGTGATCTTGCGCCAGCCGCGGCCGCCGTCGCGCTCGGCCATGAAGACGCGATCCGGCGTCGTGTTCGCCCAATGATGCAGGCGGTCGGTGATGCGGACGGGATAGTCGCCGAGAGGCTGCTTGGGCCTGAGGTAAATCGTGCCGTCGTCGCGGCGTTCGATGTTGACCACGGGATCGCCGAACGAGATGGGCCGCAGCGGAAAAGTGCTCGCGCCGCGCTCCATGCTGGAAGAGGACGGCTGCGCGCTCATGACTTCGGCTTCACCTTTGCGGTCTTGTGTTCGAGGAATTCGCGGATCCTGCGCTTTGCCTCTTTATCGCTCTGCGCGACGGTCGCCATCAGTGATTCCATGAGCAGGCCGGTCTGCGGATTGGCCTCCGCGATCATCGGCAACGCCTGGAGCACGGCAAAGTTCGTCAGCGGTGCGTTGGCGGCGACCTTGGTCGCGAGCTCCAGCGCCTTGCCGAGCCCGTTGCCAGCCTCCGTCACATATTGCGCGAAGCCGTAGGAGGCGCCTTCGGTCGCGCTATAGACCCGGCCGGTCAGCATCATGTCCATCATCCGGGCGACGCCGATCAGCCGCGGCAGCCGCACCGAGCCGCCGCCGCCGACGAAAATGCCGCGCTGTCCCTCCGGCAGGGCGAAATAGGTCGAGGGCTCGGCGACGCGGATATGCGCGGCGCAGGCGAGCTCGAGGCCACCGCCGATCACGGCGCCTCTGAGCGCGGCGATCACGGGTACACGGCTATACTGGATGCGGTCGAACACCCGGTGCCACATCTGGGAATGGAGCAGGCCGCCGGTCGCATCATGCTCGGTCAGCTCGGACAGGTCGAGGCCGCTGGAGAAATGGTCGCCGATTCCATGGATGACGACCGCGCCGATATCCTCGGGCAGGTTCGCAAAACACTCGCCGATTTCCAGGATGATGCCATCATTGAGCGCATTGCGCTTGGCCGGCCGGTTCAGACCCACGGTCAGAACCCGGTCCGCCCGCTCGATCCTCAAAAGCCCTGAGGCGCCCGCGTTAGCGGTCTCGGCGTTTCCCTGTGTCATTTGCGTCCTTGTCAGAATAGTTATGTTGTATAACGAATTTTGGCGGAGTCAAGGAGGGGGCGATATGAACTCCGGCGCTCATTGGGCCGGTTGGGACTGCTCCGGCGAGGGAGTCCGTTGTGATAGGTTGCCGCAGCCCTATCCTCGTCATTGCGAGGAGCTCTTGCGACGAAGCAATCCAGGCTGCCGCCGCGGAAAGATTCTGGATTGCTTCGCTGCGCTCGCAATGACGAGGTAGCGAGGATCACATCACCTGGTGCACATCGATCACCACGCGGTCTGCATGGCGCGCCGCTGAGCCGATGAAAATATGTTCCATCAGCCAGCGGTATTTTTGGTGCCCGGTCTCAAACCTCGGCACGGTGCGGAAATAGATCAGCTTCGGATCGACCGGCTCGCCGCGCTTGAGCTTTTGCAGCAGCTCCACCGGGCCGAAGCGCATGCCCTTGTTCTCGACATAGACGGTCGCGCCGTCGTCGGTCTCGAAGGCGTATCTGGCTTCGAGATCGATCAGCTCGTTGGGGCGGATGGTCTGGAAGTCGGCGCCGAACGGCAGCACCTTGCCTGTGATTGCGCCCGTCACCTCGCCGCCGATGATCGGAATGATGCGGCGCACGCCGATTCCGGTCTCGCCCGCAGTGACGACGTCGCCGATACGAGCGGTGATGGTGAAGGCGTATTTTGTGTCGAGGGTGGGAGTCATCGGTTACCTCTGAACTGACTATGACGAACGGCGCGTTTTACCCTCCCCTGGAGGGGGAGGGTCGGCTCGCAGCGCATGAGCGCTGCGAGACGGGGTGGGGTGATCTCTCCGCTCAGGCAGTATTCAATGCGGAGAGACCGTCACCCCACCCCGCTCGCGCTTTGCGCGATCGACCCTCCCCCTCCAGGGGAGGGTAAGTGACGATCTTCGATCAGCTAATGCGCCATCATGCGCGTCGGCAGCCAGGTCGCCAGCAGCGGGAAGGCGATCAGGATCACGAGGCGCACCAGATCCGTCGCCACGAACGGGATCACGCCCTTGAAGATGGTCGAGAACGAGACGTCCTTCACCACGCTTTTGATGACGAACACGTTCATGCCGACCGGCGGGTGGATCAGGCCGAGCTCGACGGTCATGACGATGATGACGCCGAACCAGATCGGGTCGAAGCCGAGATGCATGATCACGGGGAAGATGATCGGTACGGTCAGGATGATCATCGCCATGGCGTCCATCAGGCAGCCGAGCACGAGATACATCACCATGATCAGCGCCAGCACGCCGTAGGGACCGAGGCCGAGGCCCGTCAGGAACTCCGTCACCTTCTGCGGTGTCTGCGTCACCGTCAGGAAGTAGCCGAAGATCAGGGCGCCGATCAGCACGGTGAACACTGCGGCCGCGGTGCGCGTCGCCTGCAGCAGTGAGGCCAGCACCTTCTCGCGGTCGAGCCGGCCGGTCAGCACGCCGATGATGAAGGCGCCGGTGGCGCCGACGCCGCCGGCCTCAGTCGGCGTGAAGCGCGGCAGGAACGGCAGGCCGTAGAGGCCGCCGATGACGAACACGAACAGCAGCACCGGCGCCCAGATGTCCTTCAGACCAGCAAAGCGCTCGCGCCACGACAGCACCTTGCCCTTGGGCAGGAAGTCGGGCCGGAAATAACCGATCAGGCCGATCGTGATCATGTACATGGTCATCGCCAAGAGGCCCGGGATGATGCCGGCGATGAAGAGTTTTCCGATGTCCTGCTCGGTGATGATGCCGTAGACCGCGAGCACGGTGGAGGGCGGCAGCATCGCGCCCAGCGTGCCGCCTGCCGCGATCACGCCGGTGGCAAACGATTGCGGATAGCCGAAGCGGCGCATCTCGGGATAGGCGACGGCGGAGAAGGTGGCGGCGGTCGCGACCGAGGAGCCACAGATCGCGGCAAAGCCGCCGCAGGCACCGACGGTGGCGATGCCGAGCCCGCCGCGCAGGTGGCCGACAAAGCCGTTGGCGGCGCGGAACAGCTCGCGGCTCATGCCGGAATTGCTGACGAACGAGCCCATCAGCAGGAACATCGGAATGACGCCGAAGGTGTAGTCAGTGACCGTGCGCATCGAGGTCTGGCCGACCAGCTTCAGCGCCGGCGTCGCGCCGACCAGATAGGAGAAGCCGGACACGCCGACGAGGCCCATGGCCATGCCGACAGGCACGCGCAGCAGCATCAGCACAAACAGGGAAACGAAGCCGATTACGGCGACGGCATCGGTGCTCATGATTACTCCGTCGCCTTCAGCTTGGGGTCGTGCATCTCTTCGGGATGGAAGATCAGCCGGTAGGTGCGGATCGCGATCAGCAGCACGGCGGAGACGTCGCCGATCCAGGCGATCGCGAAGAACGGCCAGGTCGGCATATGCATGTCGAAGGTTTGGACGTTGTCATTGTAGGTGCCGCGCACCTTGTCGAACAGCGTCCAGGTCTGAACGGTCACGACGAACAGCAGCACCAGCGTTGCGAACACGTCGATCCAGCGCTGATAGCGCGGCCCGACATTGCCCCAGACGAGGTCGACCGTGATGTGGGTGCCGCGATAAGACGTCGCCGCGATGCCCCAGAAGATGAGGATGCCGAGCAGCATGCGGCCGATGTCAAAACTGTCGGGGATCGAATAGTTCAGCGTGTTACGCAGCAGCACCGACAGGAAAATGTCGAGCGCGACGAGGCCGACGAAGCCGGCCGCGATCCATTCGATCGTGTCGATAAAGCGGTCCATCCAGGCGCGCTTCATGGGTGTGTCCTATCGCGAGATGTCATTTTTTGATCCGGTCTCGCCGCGCACTCCGCCTCTCCCCGCGTGCGGGGAGAGGCCGGAATTCGCGCGTGAGCGCGGATTCCGGGTGAGGGGGCTCTCCGCGAGTTCATCTGTCACCATCTTTGCGGAAGCAGCCCCTCACCCCAACCCTCTCAGCGCGAGCGAAGCTCGTCGCGCCCCCGTAAGAACGGGGAGAGGGAGGAGAATGGCCGCAGCTTCGAGTTACTCCGCCAGCGCGTTGTACTTCTTCAGCGATGCCTTGAGATCCGCGAGCGCCGCATCCGGATCGGCGCCAGCCTTCTTGGCGCCGTCGCTCCAGGTCTTGACCAGCGGCTCGGCGGCCTTCTTCCAGGCCGCGGTCTGCTCGGCCGTCAGCTTGTAGACCTCGTGGCTCGATTCCGCCTTCACCTTGTCGATGCCGGCATCCTCGAACTTGCCCCAGTGCTCGCCGACCGCGCCGGCCATCTCGACCGTGCAATTCTTGTCGATCGCGGCCTTCTGCTTGTCGGACATTGCATTGTACTTGTCCTTGTTGATCACGAACACGAAGGTCGTGGTGTAGAGCGGCGCCTCCATGTCGTATTTGGTCACCTTGTCGATACCGAACAGCACCAGGGAGCCCCAGGGGAAGGTGACGCCGTCGGCGACTCCGCGCTCGATGATGTCGCGCACTTCGGGCGCGGAGGACTGCACGTTGGTGCCGCCGAGCGAGGTGACGAAATTCGCCATGGTGGCGTGAGCGGGACGGATCTTCAGGCCCTTCACGTCCTCGGGCACCACGATCTTCTTGGTACGTGAGTGGAAGGAGGAGGGCGAGTGGACGAAGGCGAGGCAGTACTTGATGTCCTTCATCTCCTTCTCGGCATATTTGCGGTACCAGGCATCCAGCCCCATCGAGCCGCCCTTGGCATCCGAGATCAGGAACGGCAATTCGCCGGCGCCGATGATCGGGAAGCGGCCGGGCTGGTAACCGGGATTGACATAGGTGACGTCGGCGATGCCGTCGCGCGCCATGTCGTAATGATCGAAGGCCTTGCCGAGCTGCTGGGCCGGAAACACCTTGCCCTTGATGGTGCCGCCGGAATCCTTCTCGACCGCGGCCGCCCAGTCTTCCAGCGATTTCTGCAGGGGATGCGAGGCCGGCACCCAGTGCGAGATCTTCAAATCGAAGGTCTTGTCCTGCGCGAACGCAGGCGTCACGCTTGCTGCCAGCAGCAACGCCAGACAGACTTTCCTCATCACGCGTCTCTCCCTGTTTTCGACGACCGGCTTCGATGGCCCGGTCTCGTTAATTAACATGTTATCTAATTGGCCGGCGTGTTCAAGCCGGAACTGGCGCGCCCCCTCTCGCGTCATCTATGTCAGCCATGTTGCATGGATTTGTCGCTGCTTGGGCGACTCCCTTTTGCCCAACAATTATATGATATAATTATCGCCTGCGGGCCGGCGCGACAAGCAGGCCGCGACGAAAGCTTATAGCATCGGAAGGAGCAAGTATTGCGGACAAAAGTCGCAATCATCGGGGCCGGGCCGGCCGGATTGTTGCTTGGGCAACTTCTGCGCACTTATGGCATCGACAATGTCATTCTGGAGCGGCAGAGCCCGGACTATGTGCTCGGCCGCATCCGCGCCGGCTTGCTGGAGGAGGGGACCGTCGCGCTGCTCGACCAGATCGGCGCTGGCGCGCGGGCCCATGCCGAGGGCTTGGTGCATGAAGGCATCGAGCTCGCCTTCTCCGGCCAGCGTCACCGCATCGACATGAAGGGCGCGACCGGCAAGACGGTGATGATCTACGGCCAGACCGAGGTCACGCTCGACCTGATGAATGCGCGCAAGGCCGCAGGTCTCGTTTCGGTCTACGAGGCCAAGGACGTGCAGCCGCATGATTTCGACGGCAGTCACCCGCGCGTAACTTACGTCAAGGACGGCGTCACCCACACGATCGATTGCGACTTCATCGCCGGTTGCGACGGTTTCCACGGCGTCAGCCGCGCCAGCGTCCCGGCCTCGGCGATCGAGGAGTTCGAGCGGGTCTATCCGTTCGGCTGGCTCGGCATCCTCTCGGATACGCCGCCAGTCAGCCACGAGCTGATCTATTCCAACCATGCCCGCGGCTTTGCGCTCTGCACCATGCGCTCGACCAAACGAAGCCGATACTATGTGCAGTGCGCGCTCGACGACCATGTCGACCAATGGCCGGACGACCGCTTCTGGGACGAATTGAAGCGCCGGCTCGACCAGGAGGCGGCCGCCAGCCTCGTCACGGGACCGTCGATCGAGAAGAGCATCGCACCCTTACGCAGCTTCGTCGCCGAGCCGATGCGCTTCGGCCGGATGTTTTTGTGCGGCGATGCCGCGCACATCGTTCCGCCGACCGGCGCCAAGGGGCTGAACCTCGCCGCGTCCGACGCGCATTATCTGTCGAGCGCGCTGCGCGAGTTCTACGACGAGAAATCCAGCGCCGGGATCGACGCCTATTCCGCCAAGGCGCTGGCACGGGTCTGGAAAGCCGTGCGCTTCTCCTGGTGGATGACCTCGATGCTGCACAAATTCCCCGACACCGGCACCATCGGCGCCCGCATCCAGCTCGCCGAGCTCGATTACGTCACCCAGTCGCAGGCCGCGATGACCTCGCTGTCGGAGAATTACGTCGGGCTGCCGTTTTAGGCCGTGCCGGCGCCACATACTCCGTCATTGCGAGCGTAGCGAAGCAATCCAGGAATCCCTCCGCGGAGGCAGTCTGGATCGCTTCGTCGCATCAGCGCAAAATTGCCTTGCAATTTTGTCGCGAGCTCCTCGCAATGACGGGAGTGCCCATTCAAACGCTCCCGCAAATCCCGTTTAAAACTTTGTAGGTGATGCGTTCGTCATGTCTATCGCGTTCAATGGCAACGATCAGCAACGCGAGACAGCAATGACCGCCACCGACATCCCCGCCGGCTTCGAGCCGCATTTCCGCAAAGCCCCGCTCACCGATCCCTGGGAGCCGCTCTATTCGAAGAAGACCGAGAAGGGCGTCACCGTGGGACTGCGCCTGGCGCAGCCGCACACCAACGCGCGCGGGCTGATCCACGGCGGGCTGATCGCGGCGCTGGCCGATGCCGCCATGGGCTATAGCTGCGCCCAGGCGACGGGCTGGACGACTTCGTTCGTCACGATCTCGCTGTCGGTCGACTATGTCGGCGCCGCCGAGATCGGCCAATGGCTCGCGGTCGAGGGCGAGGCGATCAAGACCGGCTCTACGATCTGTTTCGCGCAATGCCTGGTGAAGGCCGATGATGCCGTGATCGCGCGCGCCAGCGGCACGTTTCGCGTCGTGCCGAAGAAGTAGTTCTCGCGTGCCCCGGACGCAGCGCCCTCTTCGGCGATGCGCTGCTGAGCCGGCGCCCATCCATCCGCGGCTCCCTCTTGGCCTTCCGTGTCCCGGCTCTGCTCCGCGGCGCATCCGGGACACGCACTTACCCAAACCTCCACTCCGCCGTCTCCACCACGAGATCGACGAACGCGCGCACCTTCGCCGAGAGCAGGCGCGAGGTCGGGTAGACGATGTGGATCGGCAGCGCCGGCTGCTCGTATGCCGCGAGCACGATCTTCAGTCGCCCGCGCTTCAGCCCTTCGGCGGCCTGATAGGCCAGCACCCGCGTCACGCCGCCGCCGGCCTCGGCATATTGCAGCGCCGCGTCGGCGCTATTGCTGATGAAGCGTGGCGCTGGCGTCACCTCGAAGTCGCGGCCGTCGCGCAGGAAGCGCCATGCGGACCAGGGACCGAACTGGATGGTCTGGTGTGCGGCGAGCGCTTCCGGCGTCTTCGGCTCGCCACGGCGCTTCAAATAGTCCGGCGCGGCCACCACGATCCGCCGCATCTCGCCGACCTGGCGCGCGACCAGTGAGGAATCGGCGAGATGGCCGATGCGGACGGCGGCGTCGACCGCGTCTTCCACGAGATTGACGAGATGGTCGGACAGCCGTAATTCGGCGGCGACTTCGGGATAGCGTTTGAGGTAAGCGGTCATGACCGGCCCGACATGGAGCCGGCCGAAGCCGACCGGAGCCGACACCACGAGGCGACCGCTCGGCCGGTTGCGCTCCTGCCGCGCCGAGCCGTCGGCCTCCTCGACGTCGGCGAGGATGCGGCGGGCGCGTTCGAGATAGCGCGTGCCGACATCGGTCAGCGTCACCTGTCGCGTGGTGCGCTGCAACAGTCGCGCGCCGAGATGCTCTTCCAGCGCCGCGATCAGGCGCGTCACCGCCGAGGGCGACAGGCGCAGCCTGCGCGCCGCCGGCGCAAAGCCGCGCAAATCGGCGACGGTGACGAAGACGTGCATGGCTTCGAGCCGGTCCATGGCATTATTGCATATATTGCAATGATGAAGTGTCAAGCGGCCAGATTGTTCTGGCGGCAGGCAAGTCCATGTTAACTGGCGAAAGACGCAAGCATGCGCCGGAATTCCAGGAGACGTTCCGATGACGACAGCAGCCCAGCCCTATGTCAGCGACGTCGCCTTCTCGCGGGCGGTGAAGGCGATCCAGGCGCGCAAGGGCTCGCGCGAGGCCTATGCGCGTAGCGAGCAGCGCGGCTGGCGCACCGAGGTCGACGACAACCTCGCGGCCTTCCTGGCTGATGCCAACAGCTTCTATCTCGCCACTGCATCAGTGGACGGCCAGCCCTACATTCAGCACCGCGGCGGCCCGAAGGGATTTCTCAAGGTGCTTGACAAGCAGACGCTCGCCTTCACCGACTATGCCGGCAACCAGCAGTTCATCACCCAGGGCAATCTCTCGGAGAATCCCAAGGCCTACATCTTCGTGATGGACTACGCCCATCGCCGCCGGGTGAAGATCTGGGGCGAGGCGCGCGTCGTCGAGGACGACGAGGCGCTGACCACGTCGCTGATGCCGAAGGGCTACCGCGCGCGGCCGGAGCAGGTGATCCTGTTCAAGATCGCGGCGTGGGACACCAACTGCCCGCAGCACATCCCGCAGAAGTTCGATGCGGGCGATGTTGCCGCGGCACTGGCGGCAAGGGATGCGAGGATCGCGGAGCTGGAAGCGGAGGTCGCGGAGTTGAAGGAGAAGGCGGGCTAACCTTTGATCTTCAAGTAAAAGCGTTAGCCACGAGCACAGTGCACCCTCTCCCCTTGTGGGAGAGGGTGGCCCGCCGCAAAGCGGCGAGACGGGTGAGGGGTCTCTCTCCTAACGGGCGGTTTCACGATTCGAGAGGACCCCTCATCCGGCGCTTCGCGCCACCTTCTCCCACAAGGGGAGAAGGGAAGAGGGGCTCACTACAAAATTAGATCGCACTCTCACCTTCATGCTGGAAGCCGAGATAGCTGGCCGCCACCCGCTCGTTCGCGGCGATGTCGCTGGCCTTGCCGCTGAGCATGAACTCGCCGAGCTCCATGACATAGGCGTGGTCCGCGATTTTCAGTGCGGCCTGCGCGTTCTGCTCGACCAGCAGGACGGAGACGCCGCTGGCGCGCAGCTCGGTGACGATGCGGAAGATGTCGGCGACGATGATCGGGGCGAGGCCGAGGCTCGGCTCGTCCAGCATCAGCAGTTTCGGCTCGCCCATCAGCGCACGGCCCATCGCGAGCATCTGCTGCTCGCCGCCGGAGAGCGTGCCGGCGAGCTGCTTGCGCCGCTCCTTCAACCGCGGAAACAGGGTGTAGACGCGCTCGATCGAGGACTTCGCCCGGCTTCGCTCGATGCGGAAGGCACCGAGCTCGAGATTGTCCTCGACATTCATGGTCACGAACAATTCGCGGTGCTCGGGACGAGCCCGAGCCCCATCGCGACGCGATCCTCGATGTCGAGGCGGGCGAGATCCTGGCCGGCAAAGGCGACGCGGCCCTTCAGCGGCAAAATGCCCATGATGGCCGAGAGCAGCGTGGTCTTGCCGGCACCGTTGGCGCCGACGATGGTGACGATCTCATTGGTGCCGACCTCGAGCGAGACTGAACGGACGGCCTCGACCTTGCCGTAAGCAACGTGCGCGTCGGTGACGGACAACAGCGTGCTCATGCCGCCACTCCGAGATAGGCCTTGATCACTTCGGGATTGGTCTTGATCGTGGCGGGGGTGCCTTCCGCGATCTTGGTGCCGAAATCGAGCACCACGATGCGGTCGGCGAGGTTCATCACGAAGCCCATGTCGTGCTCGACCAGGAGCACGCTCATGCCGCCGTCGCGCAGCTCGCGCAGCAGCGTCGCGAGCCGCTGCTTCTCCATGTGGCGCAGGCCGGCGGCCGGCTCGTCGAGCAGCAGCAGCATCGGGTCCACGCAGAGCGCGCGCGCGATCTCGACGATGCGCTGCTGGCCGAGCGACAACGAGCCTGCGAGCTGATGCATCTGCTCGGCAAGGCCGACGCGCTCGATCTGGCGCGCGGCTTCCGCGAGCAGCTTGGCCTCATCGGCGCGGTCGAGCCGCAGCATCGAGGAGATCGGCCCGGAATGGCCGCGCAGATGGGCGCCGATCGCGACGTTCTCCAGCACGGTCATGTCAGGCACCAGCTTGACGTGCTGGAAGGTGCGGGAGATGCCGAGCTTGACGATCTCTTGCGGCGGCGCCTTGTCGACCTTCTTGCCGAGCACCGAGATCGAGCCTGCGGTCGCCGACAGCACGCCGGTGATCAGGTTGAACGTCGTGCTCTTGCCGGCGCCGTTCGGTCCGATCAGCGCGACGATTTCGCGGGCCTGGACGTCGAAGGAGACGTTGTTGACCGCGACCACGCCGCCGAACTGCTTTCGCGCCTTGTCGACCTGGAGCAGGATGCTGGACTCGCCGGGCGCGCGGGGGCGATGCTCCAGCTTCAGCGAGGTATCGGGCTTTCTGCCACTGGTGCGCTCGGGCAGGAACGACATCAGCCAGGGCCAGAGGCCGCCGGGCGCGAGTTGCAGCAGCGCCACCAGCATGATGCCGAAAACGATGGTCTCGACCTGGCCGGAGCCGGGCAGGATCAGCGGCAGATAGCTTTGCAGCACCTCTTTCAGCACCACCACGATCGCCGCGCCCAGCACGCCGCCCCAGACATAGCCGGCGCCGCCGACCACCGCGATGAAGAGATATTCGATGCCGGCCTGCGCGCCGAACGGCGTCGGGTTCACCGCGCGCTGGAGATGCGCGTAGAGCCAGCCGGAGAGGCCGGCGAGCACCGCGGCATGGATGAACACCAGCAGCTTGGCGCGCGGCGTGTGCACGCCGAAGGCTTCCGCCGCGACATGGCCGCGCCTGAGTGCGCGGATGGCGCGGCCGGTGCGGGAGTCCAGCAGGTTTATCGTCAGCAGGGCCGAGACGATGACCGCGACCCAGATCGCGTAATAGATCGAGCCGGGCGAGAGCATCTTGAACGCGCCGATCGACAGCGGCGGGATCGCCGAGATGCCGTCGTTGCGGCCCAGAAACTCCAGCTTGCTGAACAGATAGAACAGGCCCAGTCCCCAGGCGAGCGTGCCGAGCGGCAGATAATGGCCGGAGAGGCGGACGGTGATCAGCCCGAGCAGCACTGCCAGCGATCCGCTGACGACGAGCGACAGCGGCAGGGTCAGCCACGGCGACAGGCCGTAGGCCGTCGACAGCACCGCGGTGGTGTAGGCGCCGAAGCCGACGAAAGCTGCCTGACCGAAAGAAGTCAGGCCGCCGACGCCGGTGAGCAGCACGAGGCCCATCGCGACGAGCGCGGCAAGGCCGATATTGTCGAGCAGCACGATCCAGAACGGCGGCATCCCGGGAACGAACGGGATCGCCGCCATGACAAGCGCGAAGACGAGGATGGGAAGCCGGCTCTGCATCGCGCGTCAGTCCTTCTCTTCCTCGACCGCGGGCGCGGCGAGCGAGCGCAGCAGCAGCACGGGGATCAGCAGCATGAAAACGATCACCTCCTTGTAGTTGGAGGCATAGAAGGACGAGAACGCCTCGACGATGCCGACGACCAGCGCCGCGACGGCGGTGAGGGGGTAACTGACCAGGCCGCCGATGATCGCGGCGACAAAGCCCTTCAGGCCGATCAGGAAGCCGGAGTCATAATCAGAGCGTCGTGATCGGCACGATCAGGATGCCCGATAGCGCGCCGATCACGGAGGCCAGTAGGAAGGCGATCTGCCCCGACAGCGTGGTGCGGATGCCGGCGAGCCGCGCCCCTAACCGGTTCACCGCGGTCGCGCGCAGCGCCTTGCCGTAGAGTGTCAGCCCGAAGAAAAGCCAGAGCCCGACGATGAAGGCAACGGTGATGGCGTAGACGGTGATGCTCTGGCCGGTGAAGCGCAGCGCGCCAGCGGTGAAGGCGCCGGACAGCACGGCCGGCCCGCGCTGGCCTTCGGCGCCGAAGAACAGCAAGCCCAGCCCCTGCATCGCGAGATGCACGCCGACTGATGCGATCAGCAGCACCAGCACGGAGGTGTGCGCCAGCGGCTGGAATGCGATCCGGTAGAGGTACAGGCCGATCATCGCGACGATCACCAGCGACAGCGCGATGCAGATCGCGACCGGCGGCTTCTGGGCGGCGAAGTACAGGGTCAGCGCCAGCACGATGGCCGGCAGCACGATGTTGGTGAGGATGCTGCGCAGGACCAGCCGCCCGTGCAGCGCCTTGCGCGCGACGAAGAGATCGAAGGCGAAGGCGCCGATGCCTAGCGCCAGTGCGAGCTTTGCCGTGCCCGGCATCTGGCCCGCCGCCAGCGAGGCATAGGTCAGCGCGCCATAGGTGACGAATTCGCCCTGGGGAATGAGGATGACGCGGGTGACGGCGAACACCAGCACCAGCGCCAGGCCGAGCAGCGCATAGATCGCGCCATTGGTGATGCCGTCCTGCACGAGGAACAGCATGATGGTGGTATTCAAGACCGGACGCTCCCCCTAAAGATAAGGACCGGTCCTCCCGATTGTGGTGGACGGTCCGCTCACAGCCATTGAAAAACGTTGGCGATATTTGATATGGTTCATAACAATTATCAAATATAACATCAAGGGTGGGGAACGACCCGTCCCGAACTCTAGCGGGATTACGAGCACGAGGCGATGACCGTTTCCAAAACCGCTGAAAAGTCCTCCGAAAAGCCTGCCGATACGGCCAAGGGTCGCAAGGATGCGTCCGAGCCGCAGGCCGAAGCGCTCCAGCTCGGCGAGCTCTCCGAGCAGCTCGGCTATGTGCTGAAGCGGGCCCAGCTCAAGGTGTTCGAGAACTTTTTGCGCTGCATGGCCTCGCTCCAGCTCACGCCGGCGCAATTCTCGGTGCTGCTGCTGGTCGAGAAGAATCCGGGCCGGAACCAGACCGAGATCGCCTCCACGCTCGGCATCCTCCGGCCGAACTTTGTGGCGATGCTCGACAATCTCGAAAGCCGCGACCTATGCGCGCGGATCCGCTCCACCAACGACCGCCGCTCGCACATCCTGGTGCTGACCGACAAGGGCAAGGCCGTGCTGACCCGCGCCAAGAAGCTCGTCGCCACCAAGCACGAGGCCCGGCTGAACGACCTGCTCGGGCAGAGCAACCGCGAGGCCCTGATCGGGATGCTCGCGAAGATCGCCAACGAGTTTTGAGGCGGACAGTCATTCCCGGATGCGCGCGAGCGCGCCCCGGAATCTCGCGCCGCATTTATGCGGTCATCATGCCCGGGCTTGACTAAAGCGCGATGACATAATGCGCAATTGCGCATTGGGGTTCGTGCCACACGCGCCCAGAATGACGGTGGGGCGGGACGAGCCCGGCTATGATGGCGGAGTGCGGGGGCATGAGCTCGGAGGACATCGAACGGGAATGATGCGTTGCACCCAGAAAATGATGCTTGAAACGTCATTTTGCGCGTCTTAAGCTTGGTAAATCAAGCGCTGTAACCGCCACGGACATTCTGCCCCGTGATCACCGCCGCGCAGCTTCGAGCCGCCCGCGCCTTGCTCAGGATCGACCAGCGTGAACTCGCGCAGCGCTGTTCGCTGTCGCTGCCGACGATCCAGCGCATGGAAGCCTCCGAAGGGGTGATCCGCGGCAATGTCAATTCCCTGGTGAAGCTGGTCGACGCGCTGTCGGTTGCCGGCATCGAGCTGATCGCCGAGGGGGCAACGTCGAGCGCCGGGGGGCGCGGTGTGCGGCTGAAGTCTCCACCCCCGAGCGCAGGTGGCCAATAGCGATGATGACGCGCGCGCAAATCATGATCCAGGAGCGGCTATGATCGCCGTGGCGCTATGGTCTGTGGCGGCCCTGCTGGCGCTGGCGCCTGCGGAAGTCGTGCTGTCGACGCGCCCGCGCGGCTCGATCATCCTCTACGGCGGATGTCTGATCGCCACGTCGACGCTATGTGTCACGGCGCTGTCAGATCTGCTCTATTTCCCTCATCTGACGCCGAGCGCGACACTGCCGATCGGCCTGCCCTGGCTCGGTGCCCATTTCCGGCTCGATGCGCTGTCCGCGTTCTTCCTCGTCGTCGTCAATCTCGGCGGCGCCGCCGCGAGCCTGTTCGCGCTGGGCTACGGCCGGCACGAGGACTCCCCGGCCGCGTGCTGCCGTTCTATCCTGCCTATCTCGCAGGGATGAACGTCGTAGTGCTGGCAAACGATGCCTTCAGCTTCCTGGTCGCCTGGGAATTCATGTCGCTGACCTCCTGGGCGATGGTGGTGTCGCATCACCGGGAGGCCGAAAATGTCCGCGCTGGCTATGTCTATCTTTTGATGGCAAGTTTCGGCACGCTGGCGCTGCTGCTCGCTTTCGGCCTGCTCGCGAGCGGTGCTGGTTACGATTTCGATGCGATCCGAGCCTCACATCCTTCCGCTGCGCTGAGCGGCGTGGTGGTGATCCTCATGCTGCTGGGCGCCGGCTCCAAGGCTGGCCTGGTGCCGCTACACGCTTGGCTGCCGCTCGCCCATCCCGCCGCACCCAGCCACGTCTGGCCTCATGAGCGGCGTCATGACCAAGGTCGCCGTCTACGGCTTCGTGCGCATCGTCTTTGATCTTCTGCCCGAACCGGTGTGGTGGTGGAGCATGGTGGTGCTGCTGGTCGGCGGTCCGTCGGCGACGCTGGGCGTGCTCTATGCGCTGATGCAGCGCGATATCAAGCGCGTGCTCGCCTATTCAACGATTGAGAATATCGGCATCATCTTCACCGGCCTCGGGCTGGCGCTGGCTTTCAAGGCGGAAGGGCTCGACTGGGTGGCGGCGCTCGCTTTCACCGCGGCGATGCTGCATGTATTCAATCATGCGCTGTTCAAGAGCCTGTTGTTCTTCGGCGCCGGCGCGGTGCTGGGAGCAACCGGCGAACGCGACATGGAGAAACTCGGCGGGCTGATCCATCGCATGCCGAAGACGGCGTTCGCGGTGCTGGTCGGCTGCGTCGCGATCTCGGCATTGCCGCCATTCAACGGCTTCGTTTCGGAATGGCTGACCTTCCAGGCGATCCTGCTCTCACCCCAGCTGCCCTCTTGGGGCCTCAAGCTGATCATTCCGGCGGTCGGCGGTTTGCTGGCGCTCGCGGCCGCCTTTGCCGCGGCCTGCTTCGTCAAGCTCTATGGCATCAGCTTCCTCGGCCGGCCACGTTCGGATGTCGCGGCGTCGGCACATGAGACCGACCGCTTCTCGCTGACCGCGATGCTCGTGCTTGCCGCTTTCTGCCTCGTTGCCGGCATCCTGCCCGGGTTGTTCATCGATGCGCTGGCGCCGGTGAGCAAGAAAATGGTCGGCAACATTATGCCGCATCAGGTCGGATTGCAGTGGCTCACCATCGTGCCGATCGCGGAAAGCCGCAGCTCCTATAACGGCCTTCTGGTGTTCCTGTTCGCGGCACTCTGCGGCACGACGGCGGCGACAGCCATTCACCGTTTCGCCTCCGACCGCTTACGCCGCGCGCCTGCTTGGGATTGCGGCTATCCCGATCCGAACCCAGCGATCCAGTACTCAGCCTCCAGCTTCTCGCAGCCGATCCGCCGCGTGTTCGGCAGCGTCATCTTTGCCGCAAGCGAGATCGGCGAGATGCCGCCGCCGTCCTCGCCGGTTCCTGCGCGGCTCCGGGTCGAACTGCACGATCTGATCTGGGATGTGCTGTACGCGCCGATTGCGAAGCTCATCGGCTTTGCGACGGACCGCATCAATATCTTGCAGTTCCTCACCATCCGCCGCTACCTGACGCTGGTCTTCGTGGCGCTAATCGTGCTGCTGCTGGTGGTGGCACTATGAACGCGCTGAGCGACATCCTCTCCCAGGGCGCCCAGATGTCGCTGGTGCTGGGGGGCGCGCCGCGACTGACGGGTTTCGTGCGGAAGGTGAAGGCTCGGCTGCTACGCCGGCGCGGGCCGCCGCTGCTACAACCCTATCGCGACCTCATTCGCCTGATGCGCAAGGACGTCGTGCTCGCGGACAACGCATCCTGGCTGTTCCGCGTCATTCCTTATTTGATCTTCGCGGGCACCTGGGTCGCCGCCTCGCTGGTGCCGACTTTCGGCAATGGCCTGTTGTTCTCCTGGACCGCCGATCTCATCGCCATCATTGCGCTGCTCGGCAGCGCCCGTTTCTTCCAGGCGCTCGCCGGCATGGACGTCGGCACCGCCTTCGGCGGCATCGGCTCCAGCCGCGAGGTCATGATCGCCTCCCTCGCCGAGCCCGCGATGCTGATCACAGTGTTCTCGGTCGCGATGATCGCTGGCTCGACGCAGCTCCCCAACGTGGCCGAGTTCATGGGCTCCGACGCGGTCGGTCTGCGTGTGTCCCTGGGCATGGCGTTTGTGGCACTGACCATCGTAGCGCTGGCGGAGAATGCCCGTATCCCCGTCGATAACCCCGCCACCCATCTCGAGCTGACCATGGTGCACGAGGCCATGGTGCTGGAATATTCGGGGCGGCATCTCGCGCTGATCGATCTGTCGTCGCATCTCAAGCTCCTGCTCTATGTCTCGCTGATCGCCTGCGTGTTCCTGCCATGGGGCACGGCGACTGTGGACGCGGGCGCTGGGAGGCTCGTCTTTGGCGCGCTACTCTATTTCGGCAAGCTGGCGGTACTTGGCTTCTTGCTCGCCGTGTTCGAGACGTCGATCGCCAAGATGCGCGTGTTCCGGATTCCGGAGTTCTTGGGCGCGGCGCTGATGCTGGCATTGCTTGCCACCCTGTTGCGCTTCGTGTCGGGGAGCCTCTAAGAGATGAGCAGCCTGCAATTCGACATCGCCCATCTGCTCGCCGGCTGCCTCGTGCTGGCGAGCTTCATGATGCTCTATCAGGACCGGCTCTATGCGCTGCTCAATGTCTATGCGCTGCATGCCAGCGTGCTGGCGCTATCGGTAGCCTGGCAGGCCTATGTGCAGCAAGCGCCGCATCTCTATGTCACGGCGCTGATCGCGCTGGTCTTTAAGGCCATCATCATCCCGGTGGCGCTGCACCGGATCATCAAACGGCTCGGTATCCACCGCGAGATCGAGAATGTGATCGGCATCGGGCTGACCATGATGGCTGGCATCGGCCTCGTCGCGCTGTCGATGGTGGTGATGCTGCGGGTGACGCCGAGCGCCGATGCGCTCGCGCGCGAGGACCTTGCCTTCGCGCTGTCGGTGGTGCTGTTGGGGCTCCTGATCATGGTTACGCGACGCAACGCCGTGAGCCAGGTCGTCGGATTCATGTCGCTGGAGAACGGGCTGGTGCTGGCGGCAACCGGCGCCAAGGGCATGCCGTTGGTGGTCGAGATCAGTGTCGCCTTCTCGGTGCTGATCGCCTTCATCGTGATCGGCGTCTTCCTGTTCCGCATCCGCGAGCGCTTTGACAGCGTGGACGTGCAGGAACTTGATCGTTTTCGCGGAGAGCGGCGATGAGCATCGACGCCCTCAGCGCCATCCTCTTGATCCCGGCCCTTTCGGCGGCGGTGCTGGCAATTTTGCCCGGCTACCGACTGACGGCGAAGCTGAACGTAGTGGCAGCGCTCGCGACCTTCCTTACCTCGCTCTCGCTGTTCGTGGTCGAGCCAGTATCGGGGCAGTATCTGCTGATGGACGACCTCAACAAGGTCTTCATCGTGTTGACCACCTTCGTCAGCCTCACCACATCGGTGTTCAGCGCAAGCTACATCCAGCACGAGATCGAGATCGGGCGCCTGGCGCCGGCGTTCCTGCGCTTCTATCACGCGATGTATCAGACGCTGATGTTCGCGATGAACCTCGCGCTCGTCGCCAACAATATCGGCCTGATGTGGGTCGCGGTTGAGGTGGCGACGCTGACGACCGTCCTGATGGTCGGCATCTACCGTACCCATGAGGCGCTGGAAGCGGCTTGGAAATATTTCATCCTCGGTAGCGTCGGCATCGCGCTCGCGCTGTTCGGCACGATCCTGGTCTATATGGCGGCGCGCCCCGTGGTGGGCGAGGGGCTGGACGGCATGGTGTGGACGGTGCTGGTGAAGCACGCCGCACAGTTCGACCCGGCGTTGCTCAACGTCGCCTTCGCCTTCCTCCTGCTCGGCTACGGCACCAAGGTCGGTCTCGCACCGCTGCATGCTTGGCTGCCGGATGCGCATGCCGAGGGCCCGACGCCGATCTCGGCGGTGCTGTCCGGCCTGTTGCTCAATGTCGCGCTCTATGCGCTCCTGCGCTTCAAGATGATGCTCGCGGTAAACTCCGCGGCGATCGCGCCGGGTCCGTTGATGGTGACCATGGGTCTGATCTCGGTGATTTTCGCCGCGCTGATGCTGTACCGGCGCCGCGACATCAAGCGGATGTTCGCCTATTCCTCGATCGAGCATATGGGCATCATCGTCTTTGCCTTCGGCATGGGCGGGCCGCTCGCGAATTTCGCAGGGCTGTTGCATATGACCATGCATTCGCTGACCAAGTCGGCGATCTTCTTCGCGGTCGGCCATATCGCACAGGTCAAGGGCACACAGAAGATCGCCGATATCGGCGGGCTCACGGTGACCAACCCCGCGCTCGGCTGGGGCCTGATGCTCGGTGTCATCGCCATCGTCGGGCTGCCGCCGCTCGGCATCTTCATGAGCGAGTTTCTAGTGGTGAGCTCGACTTTCGCCCGCGCGCCCTGGCTGACGGTAATCTTGGTGCTCGGCATCATCATTGCGCTCGGCGGGCTTTGGTTGCGGATCGGCGCGGTGATGTTCGGCGAGCCCAAAGGCAAGACCGCGCCGGCTGAAGCCTCCTACGTACCGATGTTCACGCACCTCGGATTGGTGCTGATGGCCGGCATCTATCTGCCGCCGGTGCTGGTCACCGGCTTCCAGAACGTCGCGAAGCTCCTGGGGTAAGCCATGGGCATCCTCGACAGCATCTCCCATATCCATGCGGTGTCGTCGCATCGGCCCTGGCCGCGCGCGGTCGTGACGGAGGCGGGCTGGCAGGCGGCGATCGATCGACTGGTCGAGGGAAGCCTCACACTGCTTGGCTTCTGGGGCGAGCCGACCGCGGTGCATATGGCGATGCTCGATGGCGGCTCGGCCGAGATCGCGGTCGTGACCTACGAGTGTACGGCCAGCACATTTCCAAGCGTCGCCAGTCGTCATCCGCCGGCGCTTCGGCTGGAGCGTAGCATTCATGATCTGTTCGGGCTTATTCCAACCGTCGCTGACGATCTGCGGCCATGGCTCGATCACTATGTCTGGGGAAAATCCTATCCGCTCTCGGGCCGCAACGCATCGCGAGACGTGCGGCCATACCAGTTCCTACCGGCCGAGGGCGAGGCGTTGCACCAGGTGGCGGTCGGCCCCGTCCACGCCGGGACCATCGAGCCCGGCCATTTCCGCTTCACCGCCAATGGCGAGCATGTGGTGCGGCTGGAGCAGTGGCTCGGCTACACCCACAAGGGTATCGAGTCGCTGATGCAGGGCGCGAGCCTCGAGGCCGCGGCAAAGCTCGCCAACCGCACCTCCGGCGACAGCGCCGTCGCCTATGCCTTCGCCTTTGCGTGTGCCGTGGAAGCGGCGCTGCAGATCGAGGCGCCTCGGCAAGCGACGCTCTTGCGGGCGCTGATGGCGGAACTGGAGCGCCTCGCCAATCATTTGGGCGACATCGGGGCCATCTGCAACGACGCTTCGTTCGCGCTGATGCATGCCCAGACCGGCATTTTGCGTGAGCGCTGCTTGCGCGCTGCGAATGTCGCGTTCGGCCATCGCCTGATGATGGACGTCATCGTGCCCGGTGGTGTGACGCGTGACATCGCGCCGGACGGCGTTGCCGCGCTGCGCGCGCTGCTCGCCGAGCTACGAAAGGTCTTTCCGCGCTTGATCGAACTCTATGACAACACGGCGTCCTTGCAGGATCGCACCGTCACCACGGGCATCGTGAAGGCGGAATATGCGCGCCAGTTTGGCGCCGGCGGTTATGTCGGCCGCGCCTCGGGCCGCGATTTCGATGCGCGGCGGGCGATTGCCTACACGCCTTACGACGCGTTATCGTTCGAGGTGCCGGTACTACAGGCCGGTGACGTGAACGCGCGGGTCTGGATCCGAATCCGCGAGGTCGAGCAGAGCGTCGAGTTGATCGAGCAGATCCTCGACCAACTTGGGCCGGGAGAGCTCGCAACCGTGCTGCCTCCCAGGATCGGCCACGGTGCCTGTGAAGGCATGGCGCTCGCCGAGGCCTTCCGCGGCGAACGTTCTGGTGTGGCTGCGGCTCGATGACGAGTTGCGCGTCGAACGCTGCCACCTGCGCGACGCGTCGTGGTTCCAGTGGCCGCTGCTGGAAACCGCGATCGAGGGCAACATCATTGCCGACTTTCCGCTCTGCAATAAGTCGTTCAACTGTTCCTATTCGGGCGCGGACCTCTAAGCCATGCGCAAGACCCTGCTCGAAAGCCTCACTCACGGTTCGCTGACGGAGCCCGCGCCGGCGCCGGACGAGTCGGTGCTGGCGGAGCTTGCAACGAAAGTCAACCGCGCCGCCCAGGCCAGGCTTGGGCGTTCTCTTGCCATTCGCGAGGTCGATGCCGGATCCTGCAACGGCTGCGAACTGGAGATCCACGCGCTGTCCAACGCCTTCTACGACATCGAACGTTTCGGCCTGCGCTTCGTCGCCTCGCCGCGCCACGCCGACGTGCTGCTGGTCACGGGTCCGGTGACGAAGAACATGCGACAGGCGCTGGAGCGGACCTACAACGCGACGCCCGATCCGAAATGGGTCGTCGCGGTCGGCGGCTGCGCGATCGATGGCGGCATTTTCAGAGGCAGCTACGCCTGCGTTGGCGGCGTGTCCGAGACCATTCCGGTGGATTTGCACATCAAGGGCTGCCCGCCGTCGCCGACGGACTTGTTGAAGGGCCTGCTCGCGCTGCTGGAGCACGTCAACCGCAAGCGCTAAGCCGCACCCACACACTCCTCAAGGCCGTCATGGTCAGGCCAAGCCGCGATGGTGTCGAACAGGGCGAGCCCTAATCCACCAGGATCACCCTGATATCGTTCACGTTGGTCAGCGTCGGTCCCGGCATGAGCAGATCGCCGGTCGCCTCGAAGAAGGTGGTCGCGTCGTTGTTGTCGAGATAGGCCTGGGGCTTAAGCCGCTGCGCCTTCATCCTGGCAAAGGTCGCCGCGTCGATCAGCGCGCCGGCAGGGTCGGTGGGATGGCCGGCGCCGCCATCGGCGCCGTCGGTGTCGCCGGCCAGCGCCGAGATGCCAGCCGTGTCCTTCAAGAGGCTGGCGAGCGCCAGTGCGTATTCCTGGTTCGGTCCGCCGCGCCCATTGCCGCGCACCGTGACCGTGAGCTCGCCGCCGGAGAGGATCGCGACGCGCTTGCCTTGCGCGCGCGCTTGCAGCGCGAGCTTGGCATGATCGGCAGCGACCTCGCGGGCCTCGCCTTCGAGATCGGCGCCGAGGTCGATGGTCTCGTAACCGGACTCGCGCGCGAGCTTCACCGCCGCGTCGAGCGATTGCTTGGGCCGCGCGATCAGCTCGAAATGCGCGCGCGCGAAGGCGGCGTCGGCGGGCTTGCAGCTTTCGTTGGCGGGATCGTCGAGCGCGCGGCGCACGGCCTCGTCGATGGCGAGCTTGTATTTCGCCACGATCGCGCGCGCATCGGCCAGCGTGGTCGGATCCGGCACGGTGGGGCCGGAGGCAATCGCGGAAGGGTCGTCATGCGGCACGTCGGAGATCGCCAGCGTCACGATCTCGGCGGCATTTTTGCCGGCGCGCGCCAGCCGGCCGCCCTTGATCCGCGACAGATGCTTTCTGACCGTGTTCATCTCGCCGATCGGCGCGCCCGAACGCAGCAGCGCCTTATTGACCGCCTGCTTCTGCGCGAAGCTGATGCCGTCGACCGGCGCGATCCAGTTCGCCGAACCGCCGCCGGTGAGCAGCACCAGGAGGAGATCGTCAGGGCCGGCCTCGCCTGCGAGCGCGAGCGTGTCGGCCGCGCCCTTCAGGCCGGCCTCGTCAGGCACGGGATGGCCGGCCTCGACCACGCGGATGCGGCGCGTCGGCACGCCGTAGCCGTGGCGCGTGGTGGCGATGCCGAGCAGCCGCTCCGGCGCGAGCTCGAGCGTGTCGAGATAATGCCGCTCGGCGGCCGCGGCCATCGCGCCTGCGCCCTTGCCGGCGGCGAGGCAGATCACGCGTCCTTTGGGCGCGGGCCTTAAGTGCGGCGCCAGAATTGTGCTCGGATGGGCGGCGGCAACGGCGGCGTCGTAGAGCGCGCGGAGCAGGGGACGTCGGTCGATCATGACGAAGGCCTTCGGCAGACAGGAGAGACTGGCGGCAAACGCGCCCGCCACATGCCTACCGCATCACGCGCCAAAGCGTAAGCGGGCTTTGCCACCATTCGATTATGCAATCGCGTAATCATAATCGGCGCTCAAGCAAAACCCCCTGCGCGATCAGCGCAGGGGGTTTCTCGACACCTGTTTCAGACGGCTAACCGCCGGCTTCCGCGTTGATCACGTCGCCGAACAGCTCCCAGCGCTCGCCCTTGAAGCGCTGCAGTTGCAGCGAACTGATCGGCGCGAAATCGGTCGGCGACGTGTTGATCTTGATCCCGGGCAGCAGCACCTCGGTGCGGAAGTCCTTCAGGCTGGCCGCCTGTTTCATGACGTTCGCGCGCGTAAGGTCGTCGCCGCAGCTCTTCAGCACCTGGACCAACGTCTGCGCGACGCCGTAGCCGACGATGGTGCCGCCGTCGGTCTTGTCGCCTTCGGGGAAGTATTTCGCCATGAAATCGAGGAATGCCTTCATGCCGGCGTCGTTGGCCCATTGCGTGTCGGTGGTGTCCTTCAGATAGGCCGCCGAGATTATACCCTGCGCGTTTTCGAAGCCTGCCGGTTTGATCACGCTTCCGACTGAGGCCGAAACGTTGTTCAGAAAGTGGGTCGGTTTCCAGCCGATCTCGGCATTCTTCTTGATGGCCTGCGCCGCAAATTTCGGCGTGGTGATGTTGACGAAGATATCAGCGCCCGTCGCCTTCAGCTTGACGATGTGATTGTCAATGGTCGGCTCCGACGTTTCATAGCTTTCCTCGGCCACGATCATGCTCGCGGCCTTCGAACCAAGGCCGTCCTTCAGGCCTTTGAGATAGTCCTTGCCGTAATCGTCGTTCTGAAACAGAACGGCAATCTTCGCGTTCGGCATCTCCTTCAGGATGTATTTCGCGTAGATCTGCGTCTCGCTCTGGTAATTAGGCTGCCAGCCCATGGTCCAGGGGAAGTCCTTCGGATCGTTCCATTTGGTGGCGCCGGTGGCGACGAACAGCTGCGGCACCTTCTTCGAGTTCATGTATTTCTGGATCGCCGTGTTCGGCGGCGTGCCGAGCGAGTTGAAGATGAGCAGCACCTCGTCGCTCTCGACCAGCTTGCGCGCCTGCTCCACCGTCTTCGGCGGCGAATAGGCGTCGTCGTAGCTGATGAAATTGATCTTGCGGCCGTTGATGCCGCCCTCGTCGTTGATCTTCTTGAAATAGGCGGCTTCGGTCCGCCCGATGATGCCGTAGGCGGAGGCCGGTCCGCTGTAGGGCATGATGTTGCCGATCTTGATCTCGGTGTCGGTCGCGCCGGTATCGTACTTTTTCTGGGCCGATGCAGTGGAGGCCGAGGCCGCAATGAGCGCGAGCGCCAGTGACGCGGCCGCAAGTTTGCCGGTGACAGTGGGCATTCCAATCTCCCTATTTTCTTGATGTGTGCGTCCTTCTTCTTGGCTTGATCGTTTTTGGTGACGCAGCCCGCAATTCAATACGATTTGCCCAAGAGCTTCAAGGAAAAGCCCCTGCGGCAAGGCCGCAGGGGCTTCGTCTTTAGTCGATCGGGGTTACGTCTTTAGCGATTGGTTAAGGTCAGCCGCCGACGTCGCCGCTCAAGATGTCACCAAATCGCTCCCAATGCTCGCCCTTGAAGCGGATCAGTTGCAGCTGCGAGAGGGGCGCGAAATCGGTGGCCGAGGTGTTGACCTTGATGCCCGGCAACAGGCCGGCCGGCTCGTAGTCCTTGATATTGGCGGCCTGCTTCATGATGTTTTCGCGGGTCAGATTGTCGCCGCAGGATTTCAACACGTGCACCAGGCCTTGCGCGACAATGTAGCCGTACATCACGGAGGCGTCGGCGCGGTTGGCTTCCGGATAGTACTTATCCAGGAATTCGTTCCAGGCGATCATCGCCGGATCGCTCTTCCATTGTGCGTCGGTCGGGTCCTTGAAATATTGCGAGGAGACGATGTCCTGGGCGTTCTCGAAGCCGGCCGGCTTGATCACGCTGCCGATCGAACCCGATACGTTGTTGAGGAAGTGCAGCGGCTTCCAGCCGATCTCGGCATTCTTCTTGATCGCCTGTGCCGCGAATTTCGGCGTCGTGATGTTGAAAAACACGTCGGCGCCGGTCGCCTTCATCTTGACGATGTGGGAGTCGATGGTCGGCTCCGATACCTCGTAGCTTTCCTCCATCACGATCATCGAGGCCTTGGCGCCGAGCCCGTCCTTGAAGCCCTTCAGATAGTCCTTGCCGTAATCGTCGTTCTGGTAGAGCACGGCGATCTTGGCGTTCGGATGGTTCTTCAGGATGTACTTGGCGTAGATGATCAACTCGCTCTGGTAGTTGGGCTGCCAGCCCATGGTCCAGGGGAAGTCCTTCGGATCGTTCCATTTGGTGGCGCCGGTTGCGACGAACAGCTGCGGCACCTTCTTCTGGTTCATGTATTTCTGGATCGCGGTGTTCGGCGGTGTGCCGAGCGAGTTGAAGATCAGCAGCACCTCGTCGCTCTCGACGAGCTTGCGTGCCTGCTCCACCGTCTTCGGCGGCGAGTAGGCGTCGTCATAGGTGACGAAATTGATCTTGCGGCCGTTGATGCCGCCCTCGGCGTTGATCTTGCGGAAATAGGCCTCCTCGGTCTTGCCGATCACGCCGTAAGCGGAGGCTGGCCCGCTATAGGGCATGATGTTGCCGATCTTGATTTCGGTGTCGGATGCGCCGGTGTCGTATTTCTTCTGCGCCAGGGCTGTCGTGGACAGGGTGGCAGCCAGCACGAGGGCAGCCGAGAAGGCCCCCAATCGCACATGCATTGCAGGCATCTTGATCTCCCTAGGTAGGTTTGAATGTGCCGTGTTCTTGATCGGAAGCGATCGTTGCGCGTCGCTCTGGTAAGCATTCAATACCCTTCCCGGGCGGCCAGCAAGGAGAACGCCCCGCCGGGGCTGCCGCCGCGAGGCGATCTTTTTTGAGATGATGTGGAATATTCCGGCGCTTGAGATGGGATGCGCCGTTAATCAGCTGCGCGGAAGTTGTCTTGTTAAATGTGAGCTATTTTGAATTGTGCGTTTGCGACGCTCAGTGTCCGATCTCGCTGGAGATGATGTCGCCGAACAGCTCCCACTTCTTGCCCTTGAAGCGCATCATCTGGAGCTGCTCGATCGGGGCGAAATTGTCCGGCGCGGTGTTGATCTTGATCCCGGGCAGCAGCGTATCCGGTTCGAAATCCTTCAGGCTTGCGGCCTGCTTCATGACGTTCTCGCGGGTGAGGTCGTCGCCGCACATTTGCAGCACCTTCACCATGGTCTGCGCGGCGGCATAGCCGAACACCACACCGGCATCGAGCTTGTTCGCCTTGGGCGCGTATTGGGCGAGGAAGTTATAAAACTTCTTCATGCCGTCATCGGCGTTCCACTGCGGGTCGGAGCCGTCCTTGGTATAGCTCGCCGACAGGATGCCTTGCGAGATCTCGAGGCCCGCCGGCTCGATCACGCCGCCGACCGAGGCCGAGACGTTGGAGATGATGTGCATCGGATGCCAATTGATCTCCGCCGCCTTCTTGATGCCCTGCGCGGCAAATTTCGGGCTGGTGATGCTGATGAAGATGTCGGCGCCGGCCGCCTTCAGCTTTACGACGTGCTCGTCGATCGCCGGCTCGGAGGTGTCGTAGGCTTCTTCCAGCACGATCATCGAGGCCTTGGACCCCAAGCCGTCCCTCAATCCGTTCAGATAGTCCTTGCCGAAATCGTCGTTCTGATAGAGCACGCCGATCTTTCCGTCCGGCTTCTCCTTCATGATGTATTTGGCGTAGATCCGCGCCTCGCTGACGTAGCTCGGCTGCCAGCCCATGGTCCAGGGATATTGCTTGGGATCGTTCCACTTGGAGGCGCCGCTCGCCACGAACAATTGCGGCACCTTCTTCTCGTTCATGTACTTGCGGATGGCGCTGTTGGTGGAGGTGCCGAGCGAGCCGAAGATCAGCAGCACCCCGTCGTTCTCGACCAGCTTGCGTGCCTGCTCCACTGTCTTCAGCGGCGAATAGGCGTCGTCATAGGAGATGAACTTGATCTTGCGGCCGTTGATGCCGCCCTCGGCATTGATCTTGTTGAAATAGGCCTCCTCGGTCTTGCCGATCGCGGCATAGGCGGAGGCGGGGCCGCTATAGGGCATGATGTTGCCGATCTTGATCTCGGTATCGGACGCGCCGGTGTCGTATTTCCTTTGCGCCAGCGCCTCGCTGCTCATTGCAGTGCACAACGCGAGTGCGGCAAAGAAGGCCGCAACCTGAAAACGAACGGCAGTCATTGTTCTCCTACCCCGAGCTGGATCGGCGCCGCATTGAACAAGATTGGCGCTCGGCGTCAACAAAAAGCCCCCGCGGTCGCCCGCGGGGGCTTATCGACTTGAATTGTTGCGTCAGCGTGTCATTCGGAGGCGACGTCGCCGCTGATGATCTCGCCGAAAAGTTCCCACTTCTCGCCCTTGAAGCGCTGCATCTGGAGCTGCGCAATCGGGGCAAAGTCGGTGGCGCTGGTGTTGATCTTGACGCCCGGCAGCAACGTGTCCGGAGCAAAGTCCTTCAACGACGCTGCCTGCTTCATGAGGTTGGCGCGGGTCAGATCGCCACCGCACAGCTCCAGGACCTTGGCCAGGGTCGACGCTGCGCCATAGCCGTAGACCATGGCGGTGTCGGTCTTGTCGGCACCCGGCATGTACTTGTCGACGAACTCGTTCCACTTCTTCATGCCGGGGTCGTTGTTCCACTGCGGATCCGTCGAGTCCTTGGCATAGGCCGCCGACAGCACGCCCTGAGCGTTCTCGAAGCCGGCCGGCTTCATCACGCTGCCGACCGAGATCGACACGTTGGTGAGGATCTGGAGCGGTTTCCAGCTGAGCTCGGCGGTCTTCTTGATGGTCTGGGCCGCGAACTTCGGCGTCGCATAGATCAGCAGCACGTCGGGATTGGCGGCCTTGATCTTGACGATATGTCCGTCGATCGACGGCTCGGACACCTCGTAGCTCTCTTCCATGATGATCATGGACGAGGCCTTGGCGCCGAGGCCGTCCTTGGTGCCTTTGAGGTAGTCTTTGCCGAAATCGTCGTTCTGGTAGAGGATCGCGACCTTGGCGTCCGGCTTTTCCTTCATTAGCCATTTCGCGTAGATCTGCGCTTCGCTCTGGTAGGAGGGCTGCCAGCCCATGGTCCAGGGGAAGTTCTTCGGGTCGTTCCACTTGGTGGCGCCGGTGGCGACGAAGAGCTGCGGGATCTTCTTGGCGTTCAGGTATTTCTGGATCGCGCTGTTCGACGGCGTACCGAGCGGGTTGAACACGGCCAGCACCTCGTCGCTCTCGACGAGCTTGCGGACCTGCTCGACCGCCTTCGGCGGCGAATAGGCGTCGTCATAGGTGACGAAGTTGATCTTGCGGCCGTTGATGCCGCCCTTGTCGTTGATCATCTTGAAATAGGCTTCTTCGGTCTTGCCGATGATGCCATAGGCCGACGCCGGACCGCTGTACGGCATGATGTTGCCGATCTTGATCTCGGTATCGGACGCGCCGGTGTCGTATTTCTTTTGGGCGAGTGCAGCGCCGGAGGTGAGGGCAATGGCCGCCGTTGCCGTGACCAGCGCGGCGGCTCGCAGTGTTCTTCCAAAAAGCAATTCGGTCTCCTTCGTTAAACGACTGTCGTGATGAGAGGTATTCAGGTCTTTCTGAGCTTGCCGGAAAGTTGCTGGCCCAGGATCGCGAGCTGCCTTGCGCCATGCGGCACGAGGTAGATGACGAGGAACAGGAGCACGCCGAACACTGCGCCGGAGAGGCCCTTGGAGATGCCCTCCGCGATGTTCGGCACGAAGATGATGAAGGCCGCGCCGACGAACGAGCCGGGCAGCCAGCCCACGCCGCCGACGACCATGCCGAGGAACAGCGAGATCGCGAGGTTGATCGTGAAGCTGTCCGGCGCCACAAACTGCACCGCGATCGCACCCAAAGCGCCGGCGATGCCGGTGATGCCGGCGGACACGCCAAACGCCAGCGTCTTGTAGAGCGCGACATTGACGCCCATCGAGGACGCCGCGATCTCGTTGTCGCGGATCGCCATGAAGGCGCGTCCCGAGCGGGAGCGCAGCAGGTTCACCGAGAAGACGTAGATCGCGAGCGTGACCGCAAGCGTGAAGTAATAGAGCCACATGTCCTGCGACATCGGCAGCCCGAACGGCGCGTCCGGCTTGGTGACGACGAGACCCTGCACGCCGCCGGTCCAGTGCTCGAGGAAGTTAAGCTTGAGCAGTTGCGGCATAGCTGTGGCGAGCGCGAAGGTCGCGAGCGCGAGGTAAACGCCGGAAAGCCGCAGCGCCGGCTGCCCGAACAGGAAGCCGAAGCCGAAGCAGACGACTCCGGCGATCGGCAGCGTCAGCGCGTAGTTGACGTTGAAGTACTCCATCAACACCGCGGTCGTATAGGCGCCGACGGCATAGAAGGCGCTCTGGCCGAGCGAGAACTGGCCGGAGCCGCCGGTCAGGATGTTCAGCGCCAGCACCGCAAGCCCGTAGATCAGCAGCATCGTCATCTGGAAGATGATGAAGTTCTTGACGAAGACGGGCGCGATTAGCAGTGCAGCCAGCACGACCAGCGAGGTGGTCGTGCTCAGCGTCATGGCCCGCTTCGGAACGGCTTCGACCGTCTCGTGGCCTTCCGCGACGACTTCTTCTGCTGCGCTCATGATCAAACTCGCTTGACGATGTGCCGGCCGAACAGGCCAGCGGGTTTGACGACCAGGACGGAAATGATCAGCGCAAGCGCGATCGGAAGTTTCAGCTCGTTGCCGACGCCGGGAATGTAGGTGCCGACGAGGTTTTCGAAGATGCCCATCAGGAAGCCGCCGACCACAGCGCCGAACGGGCTCGACAGACCGCCCAGCACCGCCGCAGCAAAGCCATAAAGCAGGACGCCGACCATCATGTTGGGCTCCAGGAACACGACCGGCGCGATCAGCATGCCGGCAATCGCGCCGATGGCAGAAGCCATGCCCCAGCCGAGCGCGATCATCCAGCTCGTGTTGATGCCGACGAGCCGCGCCGATTCAGGTAACGAGGCGGCCGCCCGCATTGCGAGCCCGATCCGCGTGTACTGAAAGAAGAAGTAGAGCGCGACCAGGAGCAGCAGGGTGACACCGATCATGCCGGCCTGGTGGGTCGAGATCAGCTGACTACCCAGGAACGGCGAGGAGCCGAACGGGGTCGGATATTGCTTGATGGTAAAATCCCAGATCAGGCCGGCCGAGGAGTTGATGATGGCGAACAGCGCGATGAAGCCGGCAACATTGGTCAGGATCGGCGCCTTGGCGAGCGGCTTGAACAGGATGCGCTCGATGGCGATGCCTCCTGCGAACGCGAAAGCCAACGTAAGGACGAAAGCGACCCAATAGGGCACGCCCCATTGCATCAACTGCCAGGAGATGAAGGTCGAGAACATCGCCATCTCGCCTTGCGCGAAGTTGAGATGGTCGATCGCCTGGTAGATCATGACCACGGCGAGCGCCATGCAGGCATAGATCGCGCCGGTGGCAATCCCGGCCAGGACCTGGTTGGTGAACAGCTCCATTGTCCCGGCTCCCTCAGTAACCCAGATAGGATTTGCGGATTTCTTCGTTGTTCGCGATGTCCTTGGCTTTGCCCGACATCACGATGCGGCCGGTCTCGATCACATAGGCATGGTCGGCGAGTTCGAGCGCGAGCTGGGCGTTCTGCTCGACCACCAGGATCGTGACCTTGTCCTCGCGGTTGATCTTGCCGAGGATGCCGAACAGGTCGCGGACCACCAGCGGCGCAAGGCCGAAGGATGGCTCATCGAGCAGCATCAGCCGTGGCCTCAGCATCAGCGCGCGGGCCACCGCAAGCATCTGCTGCTCGCCGCCGGACAGCGTGCCGGCCTGCTGGGTGTGCCGCTGCTTCAGCACAGGGAAATGCGCATACATGCGCTCGATGTCGGAGACGATGCCGGCGCTGTCCTTGCGGGTAATGGCCCCGAGCTGGAGGTTCTCCTCCACCGTCATGGTGGTGAAGGTGCCGCGACCCTGCGGCACATGGGCGATGCCGAACCGCACGATGTTCTCGGTCGAGCGGTTGTTCAGCGGCTTGCCGTCGAACTCGATGCCGCCGGTCGAGCGCACCATGTTGCAGATCGCGCGCAGCGTCGTGGTCTTGCCGGCGCCGTTGGCACCCAGCAGCGTCGTCAGCGAGCCCTCGTTGAGCGAGAAGGACAGGCCATGGAGCGCCTGGACCTGGCCGTAATAGGCGCGCAGGTCCTTGACGTTGAGCAGCGTCGTCATTGGTCCTTGCTCCCGAGATAGGCCTTGATGACGTCCGGGTCCGCCTGCACCTGGGCAGGCGTGCCTTCCGCGAGCTTCTTGCCGAAATTGAGCGCGACGACGTGGTCGGCGATCGACATCACGAGGCCCATGTGGTGCTCGACCAGCAGCACGGTCATGTGGCGATCGTCGCGGATGCGGCGAATGAGGTCGCCGAGCACATAGACCTCTTCGTGGTTGAGGCCGCCGGCCGGCTCGTCGAGCAGCAGGATCTTCGGGTCGGCCGCCAGCGCACGGGCCAGCTCGACGCGCTTCTGTGTGCCGAAGGGCAGGCCGGAGACGACAGTGTGGGCGACATTCTCGAGGTCTAGATAGGCGAGGATCTCGTGCACCTTCTTGTTGACGCTGGTTTCGCTGCGCCGGACCCAGGCCAATTTCAGAGAGTCGCTGACGATGTCGCTGGAGGTCTTCGAATGGGCGCCGACACGGACATTGTCCATCACCGAGAGATTCGGAAATAGCGCCACGTTCTGGAAGGTGCGGCCGATGCCGATCTCGGCGATCCGGTGCGGCGGCCGCGACAGGATGCTCACGCCTTCCATCAGGATGTCGCCGGACGACGGCTGGTAGAGCCGGGACAGGCAGTTGAAGAGCGTGGTCTTGCCGGCGCCGTTGGGGCCGATCAATCCGAGGATCTGTCCCTTGTGCATGTCGAAGGACACGCCGTTGAGCGCGATGATGCCGCCGAACACGACGCTGACGTCGCGAACCGCGAGCAGGGGCGATGTCCCCCGCGCGAGCTGTGCCTGCGTCATCTCGTCTCGCCCACACTGAGCAGTGGGCGAAGGGGCGATGCGGACCGCTCCCGATGATGACAAAGGCTATCTGAATCCCTCGGCCACACGCGCAACTTTTCCTCCTGATTTCAGCTTTTTGCTGACGTCTTTTTTTGAATGCGGCATCAGACCCCCGAGTGCCGCTTCGATGTTCCTTACCATCGCAAGCAGACGCGGTCCAATGTCGTTGATCAAACGCTCTTCCGTGAAACGGAATGCGGGCGCGCCGCAATTGAATGCGTAGGGTCCGGTTCCGTCGTTGAGCTTGAGCGCGACGCCGGCGGCGCCGATGTCGTCGTGCCAGTCGCCGACGGAAATCGCAAAGCCGTATTTCGCCACGGTCTCGCCGGAGCGTTCCAATCCATCGCGCATCTTTGGCCAGCGGCTGCCGTAATGCTCGCGCAAGAGACGCGAGAGCTCTGCGCGATCATCGGCGTCGAGCGCCCAGAAATAGGCGCGACCCATCGCACTGGTTGCAATCGGCACGCGCGAGCCGACGTCAAGTTGAACCCCGACCGTCTCGCTGCCGCGGCTCTGCCCGAAATAGATCATGCTGTGACGGTCGCGGCCGCCGACGGCAACCGCTCCGCCGGTCGCGCGCATCACGTCCTCGCGGAACGGCTCGGACAAATGCCGAACGCCGAGATTGGCGAGCGCGGCGTAACCGAGCGACATCGCCGCGGGTGCGAGCTGGTACTTCTCGAAACGGGGAACCGGCGTCAGATAGCCGAGCTTCGTCAGCGTATAAGTCAGCCGCGACACGGTCGGCTTGGGCAGATTTGTCCGCGCCGCGATCTCCTGATTGCCGAGAAGGCCGTCATTGGGTTGGAATGCGCGCAATACGTCCAGTCCGCGGGAAAGCGCGACGACGAAATTCCGGTCGGTCGCGGTCTTCTTGCCTGTACGCTTCATCCCTGATCTGCTTCTTGCGCGGAGTCGTTGACAACGTCCGTGCTTCAAAATAACCCTGCCGTCAAGATGCGGAATTAAATTCCGCACCGCGAAATCGAACAAAATTAAATCCCCACCAAGGAGGGACACCGTGAGCGAAGTGGTCAAGCTTGAGCGTCATGATGAAGTCGGGATCGTTACGGTCGACAGCCCTCCGGTCAATGCGCTGAGTGCCGCGGTCCGCGGCGGCATCTTGGAGCGCATCAAGGCCGCGGTCGCGGATCCCGCGATCAAGGGCATCGTTCTGACCTGCGCCGGCCGCACCTTCATTGCGGGCGCCGACATCACCGAATTCGGCAAGCCGCCGAAGCCGCCCGCCCTCAACGACGTGCTGTCCGAGATCGAGAATTCGCCGAAGCCGGTGGTCGCCGCGATCCACGGCACCGCGCTCGGCGGCGGCCTCGAGGTCGCGCTCGCCTGTCATTACCGCGTTGCGGTGAAAGAAGCCAAGCTCGGCCTGCCCGAGGTGAAGCTCGGCCTGTTGCCGGGCGCCGGCGGCACCCAGCGCCTGCCGCGCGCGGTCGGACCCGAGCTCGCGGTCAAGATGATCGTCGGCGGTGATCCCATTGGTGCTGCGGAAGCGCTGAAGAACGGCCTGATCGAGGAGATCATCGAAGGTCCGGCCTCGGGCGGCGAGGCCTTCGTGCGCAAGCTGCTGGCCGAGAAGCGCCCGCTGCGGCGCCTGCGCGACGACGATTCCAAGCTCGCTGCGGCCAAGGCCGACCGTTCGATCTTCACCAATGCCGTTGCGGCCATGACCAAGAAGTCGCGCGGCCTGGAAGCGCCGTTCGCGGCGGCCGACGCCGTCGGCTACGCCATTGACCTACCGTTCGACGAAGGTCTGAAGAAGGAGCGCGAGGGCTTCCTCAAGCTCGTCGCCAGTGACCAGTCCAAGGCGCAGCGTTATGCCTTCTTCGCCGAGCGCGAGGCTGCCAAGATCGCGGGTGTCCCTGATGGGACCAAGTCGCGCTCGGTCAACCGTGTTGCCATTCTCGGCGCCGGCACCATGGGCGGCGGCATTGCGATGTCGTTTGCCAATGCGGGCATCCCCGTTACCCTGATCGAGACCGGCGAGGAGCAGCTCAAGCGTGGCATGGGCGTCATGCAGAAGAACTGGGAAGCCACCGCGGCGCGCGGCGGCATCCCGGCCGATGCGCCCGCCAAGCGCATGGCTTTGATCAACGGCGTCGTTGGCATCGAGAATGTCGGCGATGCCGACCTCGTCATCGAGGCCGTGTTCGAGACCATGGCGGTGAAGAAGGAAGTGTTCGGCAAGCTCGACCAGTACGCCAAGCCCGGCGCGGTGCTCGCCTCCAACACCTCGTATCTCAACATCGACGAGATCGCGAAGTCGACCAAGCGTCCGCAGGACGTTTTGGGCATGCACTTCTTCTCGCCGGCCAACGTCATGAAGCTCTGCGAGATCGTGCGCGCCGACAAGACCGCGCCGGACGCACTGGTGACCGCCGTCACCATCGCGCGCAAGATCGCCAAGGTGCCGGCCGTGGTCGGCGTCTGCGACGGTTTTGTGGGTAACCGCATGCTCGCCCAGCGCGGCAAGCAGTCCGAGAAGCTGCTGTTCGAAGGTGCGCTGCCGCAGCAGGTCGATGCTGTCGTGACCAAGTTCGGCATGCCGATGGGGCCGTTCGCGATGGGCGATCTCGCCGGCCTCGACATCGGCTGGCGGTCGCGGAAAGATCGCGGCATCAAGTCGGAGATCGCGGACGCGTTGTGCGAAGCCGGCCGCTTCGGCCAGAAGACCGGCAAGGGCTACTACAAGTACGAGGCAGGCTCGCGCGCGCCGCTGCCGGATCCCGAGGTCGAGAAGCTGATCGACGAGACGCTGCTGCGTCTCGGTCGCAAGAAGCGCGTCGTCAGCGACGAGGAGATCCTCGAGCGCATGATGTATCCGATGATCAACGAGGGCGCGAAGATCCTCGAAGAGGGCATCGCGGCGCGTCCCTCCGACATCGACGTGGTCTGGCTCTACGGCTATGGCTGGCCGATCTACCGCGGCGGCCCGATGTTCTGGGCCGACAGCGTCGGCCTCAAGCACATCGCCGATCGCCTGTCGTTCTATGCCAAGGAGACCAATGACCCAAGCCTCGAGCCCGCACCGCTGCTGAAGAAGCTCGCGGCGGAGGGCAAGACGTTCGCGTCACTGGCGGCGGCGTCGAAAGCGGCGTGATGGCCGCTGCCTCTCTGGGCGTCATTCTCCGTTGCGCAATTGCGCAACGGAGAATGGCCCGAAGGGCCAGGCCCGGAATCCATTCCGCCTTTGAGGGTGCTGCCTGATCGATTCTCCGATGCACAATTGCGCATCGTAGCTCGCGACTTTGTCGCGCCCCGGAATGACGACTGATTGTGGTGCAAGAATGACCCATCCCGGCGAACAGTTTTATCCCGAGGGCGTGCGGTGGGACGATACCATCGTCCAGGGCACGCTTCCGGACCTGCTGGCAAAGGCCGCCGCCGATTACGGTCCGCGCACCGCGCTGGAATTCCGGGACCGTCCGATCAGTTATACCGAGCTCGCCGCGATGGCCGAGCGCGCCGCCGCGGCGTTCCTGCGCGCCGGCTGTGGCAAGAACAGCTCCGTCGCGCTGTTCCTCGGCAACACGCCGGATCATCCCGTCAATTTCTTCGGCGCGCTCAAGGCCGGCGCCCGCGTCGCGCATCTGTCGCCGCTCGACGGCGAGATCGCGTTGACGCACAAGGTGTCAAACTCAGGCTCGCGCCTGCTGGTCACCTCCAACCTCGCAGCGCTGCTGCCGACGGCGCTGAAATTTTTGGAGAAGGGGCTGATCGATCGCCTCGTCGTCTGCGAGGACGATGATTGGGGCAAGGTCGGCACGCCGCAGGCGGCGATCCCCAGGGATCCCCGCATCGTCACGTTCAAAGCCTTCGTCGAGGGCGCGGCCGCACCGGCAGAGTGGCCATCCGTCACGGCCGACGACGTTGCGCTGCTGCAATATACCGGCGGCACCACCGGCCTGCCCAAGGGTGCCATGCTCACCCATGGCAATCTCACCTCCGCGGTGTCGATCTACGACGTCTGGGCAAGCCGGCGCGCGCCGCGCGCGGCGATGTCGTCGAGCGCGTGATCTGCGTGCTGCCGCTGTTCCACATCTACGCGCTCACCGTCGTGCTCTTGTCCTCGCTCCGCCGCGGCAATCTGATCTCGCTGCATCAGCGCTTCGACGTCGAGGCCGTGATGCGCGACATCGAGGTCAAGCGCGCGACATATTTTCCGGGCGTACCGACGATGTGGATCGCGATCGCCGCGCTGCCCGATCTCGACAAGCGCGATTTCTCCTCGCTCGCCAGCATCGGCTCCGGCGGCGCGCCGCTGCCGGTGGAGATCGCGAGCTTCTTCGAGCGCAAGGTCGGCAAGAAGCTGCGCAGCGGCTGGGGCATGACGGAGACCTGCTCGCCCGGCACCGGCCATCCGCCTGTTGGCCCCGACAAGCCCGGCTCGATCGGCCTGATGCTGCCGGGCATCGAGCTCGACGTCGTCGCGCTGGACGATCCGAGACGCGTGCTGCCGCCGGGCGAGGTCGGCGAGATCCGCATCAAGGGCCCGAACGTCACCAAGGGCTACTGGAACAAGCCGGAGGGATCGACTGATGCCTTCGTCGACGGCCGCTTCCTCACCGGCGACATCGGCTACATGGATGCGGACGGCTATTTCTTCCTGGTCGATCGCAAGAAGGACATGATCATCTCCGGCGGCTTCAACGTCTATCCGCAGATGATCGAGCAGGCGATCTACACCATCCCCGGCGTGCACGAGGTGATCGTGCTCGGCATTCCCGACCAGTATCGCGGCGAGGCCGCAAAAGCCTTCATCAAGCTGAGGCCCGACGCAAAACCGTTCTCGCTCGACGAGCTGCGCACCCAGCTCACTGGGAAGCTCGGCAAGCACGAATTGCCGGCCGAGGTCGCCTTTGTCGACGATCTGCCGCGCACGCCGGTCGGAAAGCTGTCGCGCCACGAATTGCGTCAGCAGCAGAAATCGTCACAATCCACCAAAACCGCATCAGGAGGTCGCTCTTGACCGACGCCGTCATCGTTTCCACCGCCCGCACCCCGATCGGCAAGGCCTATCGCGGCGCGCTCAACGCCACCGAGGGTGCGACCCTGCTCGGTCACGCCATCGGCGAGGCCGTCGCCCGCGCCAAGGTCGATCCCAAGGAGATCGAGGACGTCGTGATGGGCGCAGCCCTCCAGCAGGGCGCGACCGGCGGCAACATCGCGCGCAAGGCGCTGCTGCGCGCCGGCCTGCCCGTCACCGTCGCCGGCACCACGATCGATCGGCAATGCGCCTCAGGCCTGCAGGCGATCGCGCTCGCCGCACGCTCGGTGATCTTCGACGGCGTTGAGATTGCGGTCGGCGGCGGCGGCGAGTCGATCAGCCTCGTGCAGAACGACAAGATGAACGGCTTCCACGCGCAAGATCCGGCGCTGCTCAAGATCAAGGGCGAGGTCTACATGCCCATGATCGACACGGCCGAGATCGTCGCCAAGCGCTACGGCATCTCGCGCGAGAAGCAGGACGAGTATTCGCTGGAGAGCCAGCGCCGCACCGTCGCCGCGCAGCAGGGCGGCAAGTTCAAGGACGAGCTCGCGCCGATCACCACGCAGATGGCGGTGACCGACAAGGCCACCGGTGCGGTGTCGATGAAAGAGGTCACGCTGTCGCAAGACGAAGGTCCGCGTCCCGAAACCACGGCCGAAGGCCTTGCCGGCCTCAAGCCCGTGCGCGGCGAAGGTTTCACCATCACCGCCGGCAATGCCAGCCAGCTCTCCGACGGCGCCAGCGCCTCCGTCATCATGAGCGACAAGGAAGCCGCCAAGCGCGGCCTCAAGCCGCTTGGCATCTTCCGCGGCTTCGTCTCCGCCGGCTGCGAGCCGGACGAGATGGGCATCGGCCCGGTCTTCGCTGTGCCGCGCCTGCTCAAGCGTCACGGCCTTACCGTCGACGACATCGGCCTCTGGGAGCTCAACGAAGCCTTCGCGGTGCAGGTGCTGTATTGCCGCGACAAGCTCGGCATCGACCCCGACAAAATCAACGTCGACGGCGGCGCGATCGCGGTCGGCCATCCCTACGGCATGTCGGGCGCGCGCCTCACCGGCCACGCCCTGATCGAAGGCCGCCGCCGCAAGGCGAAGTACGCCGTCGTCACCATGTGCGTCGGCGGTGGCATGGGCGCGGCCGGACTTCTTGAGGTGTTGTAGTAGTTACGTCGTCCCGGCGGAGGCCAGGACCCATACTCCGCAGCAGGAGTGTGGAACGCAGATGGTAGTGGCCTTCACAAAACAACGAAGGCCGGTGGTTATGGGTCCCGGCCTTCGCCGGGACGACAAGGGTAGGAGGATCCGATGGATCTCGCATTCACGAAAGAAGAGCAGGCGTTTCGCGAGGAAGTGCGGCAGTTCTTCCGCGACAACGTGCCGCCGGATACGCGGCGCAAGCTGGTCGAGGGCCGTCACCTCAGCAAGGACGAGATGGTGACGTGGTGGCGCATCCTCAACAAGAAGGGGTGGGGCGTCAGTCACTGGCCCAAGCAATATGGCGGCACCGGCTGGACATCCGTGCAGCACTACATCTTCAACGAGGAGCTGCAGTCCTATCCGGCGCCGCAGCCTCTCGCCTTCGGCGTCAGCATGGTCGGCCCGGTCATCTACACCTTCGGCAACGAGGAGCAGAAGAAGAGTATTTGCCGCGCATCGCCAATGTCGACGATTGGTGGTGCCAGGGCTTCTCCGAGCCCGGCTCCGGCTCCGACCTCGCCTCGCTCAAGACCAAGGCCGAGCGCAAGGGCGACAAATGGATCATCAACGGCCAGAAGACCTGGACCACGCTGGCCCAGCACGCCGACATGATCTTCTGCCTGTGCCGCACCGACAACAACGCCAAGAAGCAGATGGGCATCTCCTTCATCGTCTTCTCGATGAAGTCGAAAGGTGTCACCGTGCGCCCGATCCAGACCATCGACGGCGGCCATGAGGTCAACGAGGTCTTCTTCGACGACGTCGAGGTGCCCGTCGAGAATTTGATCGGCGAGGAGAACAAGGGCTGGGACTACGCAAAATTCCTGCTCGGCAATGAGCGCACCGGCATCGCCCGCGTCGGCGTCTCCAAGGAGCGCATCCGCCGCATCAGGGATCTCGCCTCCAAGGTGGAATCCGCTGGCAAGCCGATCATCCAGGACCCCGCCTTCCGCGAGAAGCTCGCCGCCTGTGAGATCGAGCTGAAGGCGCTCGAGCTCACCCAACTCCGCGTCGTCGCCGACGAGGGCAAGCATGGCAAGGGCAAGCCCAATCCGGCTTCGTCCGTGCTGAAGATCAAGGGCTCCGAGATCCAGCAGACCACCACCGAGCTCTTGATGGAAGTGATCGGCCCGTTCGCCGCGCCCTACGACGTGCACGGCGACGACGGCTCGAACGAAGCCATGGACTGGACCGCCCAGATCGCGCCGAGCTACTTCAACAACCGCAAGGTCTCGATCTACGGCGGCTCCAACGAGATCCAGCGCAACATCATCGCCAAGGCGGTGCTGGGGCTGTGATCTCCCTTCTCCCTCGCCCCGCTCTTGCGGGGAGAGGGTCGGGGTGAGGGGCCTCTCTCCGAGCTTGAGATCGTCGAGAGAGCGGTACCCCCTCACCCGGATCGCACCGGACGATGCTTCGCATCGCCGAGGCGATCCGACCTCTCCCGCAAACGGGGGAGAGGTGAAGAAGGGCCCCACGCAACGCACACACTCGTTACTTGAGGAAACAGAAATGGATTTTGATCTGTCCGAGGAGCAGCGGCTTCTCAAGGAAAGCATCGACGGCCTCTTGACCAATTCCTACGATTTCGAGAGCCGCAAGAAGTACATGAACGAGAAGGGCGGCTGGAGCAAAGCCGTCTGGCTCAAGCTCGCCGAGCAGGGCCTGCTCGGCCTCCCCTTCAGCGAGGCCGATGGCGGCTTCGGCGGTGGCGGCGTCGAGACCATGATCGTGATGGAGGCGCTCGGCAAGGCGCTGGTGCTCGAGCCTTATCTCGCAACGGTGGTGATCGGCGGCGGCTTCCTGCGCCATGCCGGCACCGACGCGCAGAAGGCAGCGCACGTGCCTTCGCTTATCGACGGCAGCAAGACGCTGGCGTTTGCCCAGCTCGAGAAGAACTCGCGCTACGATCTGTTCGATGTCACCACGACCGCGAAGAAGAAGGGCGACGGCTACGTGATCGACGGCGAGAAATTCGTCGTGCTCAACGGCGAGAATGCCGACACCCTCATCGTCACCGCGCGCACCAAGGGCGAGCGCCGCGATCATGGCGGCATCGGCGTGTTCCTGGTTCCCGCCAATGCAAAGGGCGTAGCGAAGAGGGCTATCCGACCCAGGACGGCCTGCATGCTGCCGACATCACCTTCACCGGCGTCGAGGTCGGCCCCGAGGCCGTGCTCGGCAATCCCGAGGATTCGCTCGCGCTGATCGAGCGCGTCGTCGACGAGGCCCGCGTCGCGCTTTGCGCCGAGGCGGTCGGGCTGATGGACGAGACGCTCAAGACCACCGTCGAGTACATCAAAACGCGAAAACAGTTCGGCGTCGCGATCGGCTCGTTCCAATCGCTGCAGCACCGCGCCTCCGACATGTTCGTCGCGGCTGAGCAGGCGAGATCGATGTCGATGTTTGCGACCATGGCGAGCGATTTCGAGAACGCTAGGGAGCGCAGCAACGCGATCGCCGCCGCCAAGGTGCAGATCGGCAAGTCGCTGAAATTCGTCGGCCAGCAGTCGATCCAGCTCCACGGCGGCATCGGCATGACCATGGAGGCGAAGATCGGCCACTACTTCAAGCGCCTCACCATGATCGAGAACAGCTTTGGCGACACCGACTACCATCAGCGCCGCGTCGCCGATGCGGGCGGGTTGATCTGAGCTGATCTAGACCACACGAAGACTGTCATGCCCCGGCTTGACCGGGGCATCCAGTACTTCGCGGCGGCAATTCGTTTACGCAACTTCAGCCGCAGAGTACTGGATCGCCCGATCAAGTCGGGCGATGACACCGAGTGTGCGGCCATAGCGGAGCCCAACAATGAAAAACACCCCGTTCGATCTCACCGGCAAGGTCGCCGTCGTCACCGGCTCCAGCCGCGGCATCGGCCGCTCCTCCGCTGAACTGCTGGCAAAGCTCGGGGCAAAAGTCGTGGTGTCCTCGCGAAAGGCCGACGCGTGCAAGGAGGTCGCCGACGGCATCATTGCGGCCGGCGGCGATGCCATCGTCATTCCCTGCAACATCGCGCGCAAGACCGAGGTCGAGGCGTTGATCGCAGGTGCGACCAAGCATTACGGCAAGATCGACATCCTCGTCTGCAACGCCGCGGTGAACCCGTATTACGGCCCGTTGCTCGACATTACGGATGAAGCCTTCGACAAGATTATGGGCAGCAACGTCAAGAGCAACATCTGGCTCTCCGCGCTCGCGATCCCGCAAATGGCCGAGTGCGGAGGCGGCTCCGTCATCATCATCTCCTCGATCGGCGGCTTGCGCGGCTCCACCGTGATCGGCGCCTACGGCATCTCGAAAGCTGCCGACTTCGCGCTGTGCCGCTCGCTCGCCGGCGAATGGGGCCCGAAAGGCGTCCGCGTCAACTGCATCGCCCCCGGCCTCGTCAAGACCGATTTCGCCCGCGCGCTGTGGGAAGACGAAGCCATGCTGAAGCGCCGCACCGCCACCACGCCGCTCCGCCGCATCGGCGAACCCGACGAAATCGCCGGCGCCGTCGCCTACCTCGCCTCGGACGCATCGAGCTTCATGACCGGCCAGACCATCGTCATCGACGGCGGCGTGACGACCGCGGCGGTGTAGGCTTTTACTACTTGCAAGTGTGCCGCGAGCGCGCTTCCCTTACCCTCCCCTGGAGGGGGAGGGTCGCTCGCGCAAAGCGCGAGCGGGGTGGGGTGAAGCCACACAAATGGTCTCAACATCGATCCGACGCGCCGCCGCGAAGAAGCTGAGAGCCAACACCACGCCGAATGAGCGGATCCTGTGGCGCGCCCTCAAGGAAGTCCCACTCGAAGGCTCGCACTTCCGCCGGCAAGCTCCAATCGGACCTTACGTCGTCGACTTCTTCTTGCCAGCCAGGCGCCTCATCATCGAACTCGACGGCGGTCACCACAACGGAGACGATGAGACCAAGCGTGACCTCGTGCGCCAACGCTGGCTTGAGAATGAGGGTTACAGCGTCATCCGCTTTTGGAATTCGGAGATTACGAGCGATCTGACCGCCGTGCTCGAACGCATCTATGTCGAGTTGTACGGGTCGCGCGAGGCAGAGACAGAACCCTTGAAACATCGCCGCCGGTAGCCACCCTTGTTTACCCTCCCCTGGAGGGGGAGGGTCGCTACGCATGCAGCGAAGCGAAATGCGTGGCGGGGTGGGGTGACAGACCATCCGCAGATGCGGTGCTCCTGTATGAACAGCGGCGTTCGTTCTGTCGACCTAAGCGAGACCACCTTTGTGGCTTCACCCCACCCCGCCCGCGCTCTGCGCGGTCGACCCTCCCTCTCCAGGGGAGGGTAAGCGAGAGCGAGCCTTGACCTTCCGCCTCCAATCCGCTCCCTTTGGCGCGACACAATGATCCCTCCAGGGAAAAAGCCAGAACGCCAGGGTAAGCCGCCATGTCTTTCGTCCTCGCCATCGACCAGGGCACCACCTCTTCGCGCGCGATCGTGTTTCGCAGCGACATTTCCATCGCGGCGAAGGCGCAAGCCGAATTCCCGCAGCATTTTCCGGCTTCGGGCTGGGTCGAGCACGAGCCCGAGGACATCTGGACCTCGACCCTGATGGTGTGCCGCGAGGCGATCGAGCAGGCCGGCATCACCGCAAAGGACATCGCTGCGATCGGCATCACCAACCAGCGCGAGACCACCGTGGTGTGGGACCGCGCCACCGGGCAGGCCGTGCACCGCGCCATCGTCTGGCAGGACCGCCGCACCGCCGACATCTGCGCCAAGCTGAAGGCCGATGGCCGCGAGCCCGTGATCTCGCAGAAGACCGGCCTGATCATCGATCCCTATTTTTCCGGCACCAAGGTGGCCTGGATCCTCGACCACGTCCCCGGCGCGCGAGCGCGCGCCGCCCGCGGCGAATTGATGTTCGGCACCGTCGATTGCTGATCCGCTCTGGCGCCTCACCGGCGGCAAGGTGCACGCCACCGACGCCACCAATGCCTCGCGCACGCTGCTGTTCAACATTCACACCGGCCAGTGGGACGACGAGCTCTTGGAGATCATCGGCGTGCCGCGCTCGATGCTGCCCGAGGTGAAGGATTCCTCCGCCCGCTTTGGCGAGAGCACGCCGGACCTGTTCGGCGGTGCCATCGCAATCTCCGGCATCGCCGGCGACCAGCAGGCCGCGACCATCGGCCAGGCCTGCTTCCGCCCGGGCATGATGAAGTCGACCTACGGCACCGGCTGCTTCGCGCTGCTCAACACCGGCACCACGCCGGTGGTGTCGAAGAACAAGCTGCTCACGACCGTCGCCTATCAGCTCGGGGAAAACGCACCTACGCGCTCGAAGGCTCGATCTTCGTCGCCGGCAGCGCGGTGCAATGGCTGCGCGACGGCCTTGGCATCATCAAGCACGCCGCCGAGACCGGTCCGCTCGCGGATCAATCCGATTCCATGCAGAGCGTCTATCTCGTCCCCGCTTTCGTCGGCATGGGCGCGCCCTATTGGAATCCGCGCGTGCGCGGCGCGCTGTTCGGCCTCACCCGCAACACGGGCCCCGCCGAGCTCGCCCACGCCGCGCTGGAAAGCGTCTGCTACCAGACTTTTGACCTCTGGGCGGCGATGCGCGCGGACTGGCCGAGCTCGGAAACCGCGAGCGTCGTGCTCCGCGTCGACGGCGGCATGACGGCGTCGGACTGGACCATGCAGCGCCTCGCCGATCTGCTCGACGCGCCGGTCGACCGCCCCGTGATCCAGGAGACCACGGCGCTCGGTGCCGCCTATCTCGCCGGCCTCAACGCGGGCGTCTATCCCGAGCCGACAAAATTCGCCGACAATTGGCGCCTCGAGCACCGCTTCAAGCCAAACATGAGCCAGGCGACGCGGGAGCGGAAGCTCGCCGGCTGGGCGCGCGCGGTGAAGGGCGTGCTGGCGAGCGATGAGGGGGAGGGGTAGCGGTAGACTTCGTAGCCCGGATGGAGCGGAGCGCAATCCGGGTTTTTCTCACGCGCTGACCCCGGATTTCGCTGCGCATGACCGCCTTGACACCGTCATTGCGAGGAGCTCGCGACAAAATTGCGAAGCAATTTTGCGCTGATGCGACGAAGCAATCCGACTGTCTCCGCAGAAGATCCTGGATTGCTTCGCTGCGCTCGCAATGACGGAGTATAGGCGTCGCCGTCGTTTTTTCAATTGGCTGATCACGCGCGATGGCGTCGTACGTACGCCGGATGGAGCGGTTATCGTGAAGCCCGATGATGTCACCCTGAAGCTAGCCGTCGAAATTCACCGCCGTGGTGTTGGCGCCGCAGACCAGGACCGCGACGCGCTCACCGGGCGAGGGACGGTAGCGGCCGGAGAGCAGCGCGGCAAAGGCGGCTGCGCCGCCGGGTTCGGCCACCAGGCGCAGGTGCGACCACAGGGCGGCCTGTGCTTGCCGGATCGCATCATCGCTGACGAGGATGACGCGCTCGACATGAGCGCGCGCGATCGGAAACATCAATTCGCCGACGCGCCGCGGCGCAAGGCTGTCGGCGGCGAGACCGCCCGCCGGTGCATCGACCGGGGCTCCCGCTTCGAACGCGGCGTGCAGGGTCGGCGATTGCTCCGGTTCGACCGCGACGATGCGCGTCCGGCCGGCGAACCACGCGGCAATGCCACCGATCAGTCCGCCGCCGCCGACCGCCACCAGCAGCGTGTCGATGCCGGGCGCGTCCTGTTCCAGCTCCAGGCCGACGCTGCCCTGGCCGAGCAGGGTCTCGGCCTGGTCGTAGGCGTGGACGGCCAGCGCGCCGGTCTGCGCGACATGGGCTTCGCTTGCGGCGAGCGCATCGGCATAGCGGCTGCCCGCGATCACGAGCTTGGCGCCATAGCCTCTGATCCGCTCGGCCTTGGCCGGCGAGGTGATGTCGGGCACGAAGATCGTGGCGGGAATGCCGAGCCGCTGCGCCGCATAAGCCACCGCCGCGCCGTGATTGCCGCCGGATGCGGCGACGACGCCCGTCTCGGGCACCTGCCGCAGCAGCAGGTTCGGCGAAGGCGCCCGCGCCTTGAACGATCCGGAATGCTGCAGCATCTCGAGCTTGAGCGTGATGGGCGCGGTCGGCAAACCGAAATCGGCGAGATCGGCCTGAACGAGCGGCGTGCGCCTGATATGCGGGCGGATGACGGCCTCGGTCGCCGCAATCCGCTCCCGTGTGATGTTCGTTGTCGCTGTCATGAGCCGTCCTTGATAGCGTATCGGAGTATTGACATCAATTAGGTAATTAGCAAAATGGCTAAATGAAATTTGCCGTCGCCTTGCGCGCGCTCGCCAACGAGCGTCGCCTGCAGATCCTGGAATGGCTGCGCGACCCCAGGAAGCATTTTCGCGAGCAGGCCGATGGCGACCTGGTCGAGGACGGCGTCTGCGGATTGCTGATCGCCGAGAAACTCGGCGTCAGCGCGCCGACGGTGAGCGAGCACATGCGGGTGCTGACCGCCGCAAAGCTGGTGCGCGCCAAGCGCATCAAGCAGTGGACGATGTACAAGCGCAACGAGACCGCGATCGCCGCCATCAAGCGCTCGATCCAGGACGGCCTTTGAGCGCGCGGCACGTGCCCTTTCGAGTGATGCTGCCGCGGGCGCTGTTGCAACCGGCGCAATGCTCCATTTCCAAGATCTTCCTTGCGCGGCAGCGGTCTTGTCGTCGACACTGATCGGCCCTGCCGTGTCCAACCATTGGGAAGAGCGAGAACGATGTTCCTGATCGGCCAATATGATTCCCCTTCGTCCGCCGCGTCGCCATCGCGCTGAAGCTTTATGGCCTCGGCTTCGAGCACAAGCCGTGGTCGACCTTCGGCGATGCCGACAGAATCGCGCCGTATAATCCGCTGCGCCGCGTGCCGACGCTGGTGCTCGATGACGGCGAGGCGCTGATCGAGAGCACGATCATCCTCGATTATCTCGACGAGCTCGTTGGTCCCGACAAGGCGATGCTGCCGCGCAGCGGCGCCGAGCGGCGCAAGCATTTGCGCATCTGCGCGCTCGCCTCCGGCCTCGGCGACAAGGCGGTGAGCCTGCTCGATGAGCGCGTGCTGCGGAAGGAGCAGCTTGCGCTGTGGGTCGAGCGCTGCCAGGCGCAGATCGCGGACGTGCTCGCCGTGCTGGAGGCCGAGCGCGCCAAGGTGACGACGCCGTACTGGCTCGCGACGCGCATCGGCCATGCCGACGTTGCAGTCGCCTGCGTCGTCCGCTTCACCCGCGAGGCGCATCCGCAGCTGTTCGACGCGTCACGCTATCCTGCGCTGAGCGCGCATGCCGAGCGCTGCGAGGCACTGGCGCCGTTCAAGGAGATCGTGCAGCCGCTTGCGCCGCCGAAGGGGTGAACGCGCGGCGTCGATCCTACTCCCGCGTACAGGGCTTAGGCTTGCCGCTGGGAGAATCGAGAAGGATAGGATATGGCAACAGCCTTATGCCGAAGAACAGTTGCGAGCCGGCCACCTTGTCGTCCGCTCCCTGGTGTGCATCGAGGTCAAGCTTGGCTGCGATCTCGGATGTCAGCTTGGCCCGTTCCTCCATCGAAACCTTGTTGTGATATTTGATCTCGTAGACGACGTCGGCCTCGAGGACGGACCGGGTCTGGCACACGACGCCGCCGCTCGAAATGTTCTGAGTGACCGCGTCCGCGCATTCGGCCTTCAGCAACGCATTGCGCGTCGACATCAGCGACTCGTCGGAAACAAGCAGAATGTTGGCGTTCTCGAGCTTGAGGTGGATCGAATCGACCTGCTGCATGCCGGCGACGGCGGATAGCTTGTCCCTAACCTGTGCCGACACGTCGAGATTCTTCTCCAGCGATTGCTTCAACTCCCGGTCCACAGTCGGCGATTTCTGGATCTTGCCGGTCAGGAGCGCGGGATCGACATCGCAAGTCGGATGCAGCTCCAGCCGGCCGTTGCTCAGATACTCAATCGTGTTGATGGTGCCAGGGCCGCCGAACGTGCTCGGCGGCACCACCTCAAAATATCCGGTCTCGGAGAGGATGGCCGTGATCGTCTGCTTCTTTCGCGGGAATCCCGCCCAGGCTGCGATCATCACCAGTCCCACCGCGACAAAAACTCCGCTAGCAAGCCAAAACGATTTGCGGCCGGCTACTTTCCCGGACAGCACAGCTGATTTCGTTCGCCGCATGGCACGTAGCCTTTCGGACAGTCCGCCGCGGCAATCGTGGGCAGCACGACAAGAGTGATCGCAGCGACGAACAGTGCAATGACGTGTTTCATGTTCGATCCCGAGCAAACCACCGGTTTGAAGGTAGTACGCCGAGAGAGTATCGAATTTAGGTTGAGCGGCAAGTGATCCAGTTCACACCTCCGGTTCCCGCGCGAACACAAGCCGGTGATGCGAGCTGTGGGACTGCAATCCGTCTTGATCGTGTACGAGTGCGCTCAATGCGCGCACGCTAGGACCACTCGCACCGTAGCGCGAGCGTTGCCAGAAGCTGGATGCGTTTGAGATCGTGCCGCCGCTGGTACGACAACGACGTGACTCGCATCGCGAAGTGCGAAACTGGCCCGGCAGGCGATGGTGAATTGTTACAGGTGTTTTGCCCGACGGGTCAAGCATGCTGGCGGTCGTGGTCCCGTCGTCGACGATTTCGCTCGGCCCTGCAGTTCCGATAAAATTGTTCAGGCCTTTCAACCCCATCCCTACTGTGCATGGGGTTGTTTTTTCATTTTTTTGGTGATGGTCGGGCGCGCTACTCACCCTACGTCGTCCCGGCCTAGCGCGCAATTGCGCGCGGGGGGCCGGGACCCATAACCACAGGATGTTGTGTGACGAAGATTGGTTGTTCGGTCTACGACCGTCCGCGATCGCGAGATCACGCGGTATGGGTCCCGGCCTTCGCCGGGACGACACCGTGCGCCTACCCCGCCCCTGCGCGCTTCTTCTGCCAGACCAGGTGCACCGCGCAGGTGCAGCCCGGCGGATGCGAGGCGAGGTCTTTCGGCATCTCGTCATTCGCCGGTGTTGCCGCGAAGGCCTTGTCGGTGCCCTGCTGGGAGGGAATGTAGTTCAGCACCGGCGCGAGCCAGCGCTCGGTCTCCGCCACGCTCATCCCCTTGCGCGCGGCGTAATCCTCGACCTGGTCGCGCTCGATCTTGCCGACGCCGAAATAATAGCTCTGGGGATTCGCGAAGTAGAGCCCGGACACGGAGGAGCCCGGCCACATCGCAAAGCTCTCGGTCAGCTTCACGCCGGCGGTCGCTTCTGCATCGAGCAGCGCGAACAGCGTCGCCTTCTCGGTGTGATCGGGCTGCGCGGGATAGCCGGGCGCGGGGCGGATGCCCTGATACTTCTCGAGGATCAGCTCCTCGTTGGTGAGCGCCTCGCGAGGTGCATAAGCCCAGAACTCGCGGCGGACGCGGGCATGCATGCGCTCGGCGAAAGCTTCGGCGAGGCGGTCGGCCAGCGCCTTGCACAGGATCGAGGAGTAGTCGTCATTGGCTTTTCTGAAGCGGTCGGCGACGGCGTCTTCGCCGATGCCGGCGGTGACGACGAAGCCGCCGACATAGTCGGCGACGCCCGTGCCGACTGGCGCGACGAAGTCGGCGAGCGCGGCATTGAAGCGGCCCTCGCGCTTCTCGAGCTGCTGGCGCAGCGTGTGCAATGTCGCGATGCCCTTGGTCCGGCTTTCATCGGCATAGAGCACGATGTCGTCACCTTCAGTATTCGCCGGCCAGAATCCGATGGTCGCACGCGCTCGAAACCACTTCTCCTTCACGATGGTGTCGAGCATCTTGCGCGCATCGTCATAGAGCGAGCGCGCGACCTCGCCGACCTTGGCGTCGTCGAGGATGGCGGGGAAGCGTCCGGCGAGCTCCCAGGTCTGGAAGAACGGCGTCCAGTCGATGTAAGGCACGAGCTCGGCGATGTCGTAGTCGTCGAAGCTGCGGATGCCGAGGAAGGTCGGCTTCACCGGCTGGTTCGCAGCAAAGTCCACCGGCACCCGGTTGGCGCGCGCGTCCGCCAGCTTCAGCCGTTTCTTGTCGGCCTGCGCGCGCAGATGCGCCTCCGAAATCTTCGCGTATTCGGCGCGCACCTCGGCGGCATAGGCCTCGCGCTTCTCCGGCGAGAGCAGCGCCGAGGCGACGCCGACGGCGCGGCTGGCGTCGTTGACATGCACCACCGGACCGGCGCGATAGCTCGGGTCGATCTTCACCGCGGTATGCACGCGGCTGGTCGTGGCGCCGCCGATCAAGAGCGGCAGCTTCAGGCCTTCGCGCTGCAATTCGCCGGCGAAGAATGCCATCTCGTCCAGCGAAGGCGTGATCAGGCCGGATAGCCCGACGATGTCGGCCTTCTCCGCCTTCACGGTCTCGACGATCTTTGCCGCCGGCACCATCACGCCGAGATCGATGACGTCGAAATTGTTGCACTGGAGCACGATGCCGACGATGTTCTTGCCGATGTCGTGGACGTCGCCCTTCACGGTCGCGAGCACGATCTTGCCGGCGGACGATGAGCCTTCGGTGCCGATGCCGCTCGCAAGGTTGCGCGCCTTCTCTTCCTCCATGAACGGCATGAGGTAAGCCACCGCCTGCTTCATCACGCGCGCGGACTTCACCACCTGCGGCAAGAACATCTTGCCGTCACCGAAGAGATCGCCGACGACGTTCATGCCGGCCATCAGCGGGCCCTCGATGACGTCGAGCGGCCGCGAGGACAGTTTGCGGGCCTCTTCGGTGTCCTGTTCGATGAATTCGGTGATGCCATGGACGAGCGCGTGGCTCAGCCGCTTCTCCACCGGCCATTCGCGCCAGGCGAGATCGGCTTCCTTAGCTTCCGTCTTCTTGCCGCGGAATTTTTCCGCGAGCGCCAGCAGGCGCTCGGATGCGCCGGCATCGCGATTGAGGACGACGTCCTCGCAGGTCTGGCGCAGCTCGGGGTCGATGTCGTCATAGACGATCATCTGCCCGGCATTGACGATGCCCATGTCCATGCCCGCCTTGATGGCGTGATACAGGAACACCGAGTGCATGGCCTCGCGCACCGGCTCGTTGCCGCGGAACGAGAACGACAGGTTGGAGACGCCGCCCGAAACATGCGCGCCCGGCAGGTTCTGGCGGATCCAGCGCGTCGCCTCGATGAAGTCGACGCCGTAATTGTTGTGCTCCTCGATGCCGGTCGCGATCGCAAAAATGTTGGGATCGAAGATGATGTCCTCAGGCGGGAAGCCGACGCGGTTGACCAGGATGTTGTAGGCGCGCTTGCAGATCTCGGTCTTGCGCGCGAACGTATCGGCTTGGCCGACCTCGTCGAACGCCATCACCACGACGGCCGCGCCATGGCGGCGCGCGATCTTGGCCTCGTGAATGAACTTGTCCTCACCTTCCTTCATCGAGATCGAATTGACCACCGGCTTGCCCTGCACGCATTTCAGGCCGGCCTCGATCACCGAGAATTTCGAGGAATTGACCATCACGGGAACGCGAGCGATGTCGGGCTCGGCGGCGACGAGGTTGAGGAAGGTCACCATCGCCGCTTCGGAATCGAGCAGGCCCTCGTCCATGTTGACGTCGATGATTTGCGCGCCGTTCTCGACCTGGTCGCGCGCGACCTGCAGCGCGGCGGTGTAGTCGCCGGCGGTGATCAGCTTGCGGAAGCGGGCCGATCCCGTGACGTTGGTGCGCTCGCCGACATTGACGAAGGGAATCGCATCCGTCAGCACGAACGGCTCGAGGCCGGAGAGCCGCAAGCGCGGCGCGATCTCCGGCACGATGCGCGGCTTGTGCGGGGCCACCGCGGCGGCAATCGCCGCGATGTGATCCGGCGTGGTACCGCAGCAGCCGCCGACAATGTTGACGAGGCCGTCGCGCGCGAACTCGCCGATCAGGCGCGCCATGTATTCCGGGCTCTCGTCATACTGGCCAAACTCGTTCGGCAGGCCGGCATTGGGATAGGCACACACGAGCGTGTCGGCGACGCGGCCGATATCGGCGATATGCGCGCGCAGGTCTTCGGCGCCGAGCGCGCAGTTGAAGCCGATGGTAACAGGCTTGGCGTGTCGCACCGAATTCCAGAACGCTTCCGGCATCTGACCCGAGAGCAGGCGGCCGGATTTGTCGGTGATGGTGCCTGACACCATCACCGGCATGTCGATGCCGCGCTCTTCGGTGATCTCGGCGATCGCATAGAGCGCCGCCTTGGCGTTGAGCGTATCGAAGATGGTCTCGACCAGCAGCAGATCGACGCCGCCGTCGATCAGGCCACTTATCTGCTCGCCATAGGATTTGCGCAAATCGTCGAAGGTGACGGCGCGGTAGCCCGGATTGGAAACGTCGGGTGAGATCGAGGCGGTGCGGTTGGTCGGTCCGATGGCACCGGCGACGAAGCGCGGCTTGCCGTCCTCGGTCTCGACACGGCGTGCCGCATTGCCTGCAAGGCGGGCGCCTTCACGCGCCATCTCGTAAACGATATCGGTGAGATCGTAGTCGGCCTGCGCAATCGAAGTCGTCGAGAAAGTGTTGGTCGCGACGATGTCGGCGCCGGCACGCAAATAGGCTGCGTGGATGTCCTCGATCGCCTGCGGCTGGGTCAGGATCAACAAATCGTTGTTGCCGCGCAGGTCGCGATGAAAAGTCTTGAAGCGCTCGCCGCGGAAAGCGGCCTCGTCGAGCTGGAGATTCTGGATCATCGTGCCCATGGCGCCGTCGAGCACGAGGATGCGTTCGCGCGCGGCATTCAGCAGGGCAGTTCGCTTGGGAGAGGTGGCTACGGTCATCTGATCTTACGCAGCTTTCTGCGCGCTCTTGGCGCGAATGCCGAGCAAATGGCTGATCGCGAACACGAGATCGGCGCGGTTCATGGTGTAGAAGTGGAAGGTGTCGACGCCGTGCTTGGCCAGCTTCTGCACCTGGCCGGCCGCAACGGTTGCGGCCACCAGCTTGCGGGTCTCGGCGTCGTCGTCGAGGCCTTCGAATTTCGCGGCGAACCAGTCCGGCACGGTGGTGCCAGCGCGGGTGACGAAGGCTCTCGCCTGCTTGAAATTGTGCATGGGCATGATGCCCGGCACGACCGGGATGTTGATGCCGCGGGCGCGGACGCGGTCGAGGTAGCGGAAGTAGAGGTCGTTATCGAAGAACACCTGGGTGATCGCGCGCGTCGCACCCGCATCGACCTTGGCCTGCAGCGTGTCGATGTCGGCGTCGAAGTCGCGCGCCTCGGGGTGCTTCTCGGGATAGGCCGACACGCTCACTTCGATATCGCCGTGCCGCTTCTTGATCCCCGCGACGAGCTCGGCCGAGCTCTGGTAGCCGTCGGGATGGCTGAAGTAGGGCGTGCCGATGCCGCCAACGGGATCACCGCGCAAGGCCACGATGTGGCGCACGCCGACCTCGTGATAGCGGTCGACGATCTCGTCGATCTCGCCGCGCGAGGCGCCAACGCAGGTCAGATGCGCCGCCGGCAGCAGCGCGGTCTCTTTCAGGATGCGGGCGATGGTGGAATGGGTGCGCTCGCGGGTCGAGCCGCCGGCACCGTAGGTCACCGAGACGAATTTCGGGTCGAGCGGGGCCAGCCGGTTGATGGTGTCCCAGAGATTCCGCTCCATCTCCTCGGTCTTGGGTGGAAAGAACTCGAACGAGATCGCAGGCCGCTTCAGGTGCCCGTCTTGCCCGTTGGCCTTACCAGGCGTCGTCACGTCAGTCATGGCACCACTCACTCCAATTTCAGGCGGCGATCCGTCTACTTGGGAAACCTAAAATACGGCAAAGGCCGTTTGATCGACAGCCCATCGATGATGGGAAATTGCCCACTACGGGGTGAACAGAAGGAATTTCGTTGCTATTTGCGATCTTGGTGGGAAAGAGGTCGGGAGATCATAATATACTGATATAAAACAAATATTTTTGATAATTGACACTTCACCGATCCGATTTTTGCGATGGGCAAATCGAAATTAATTATACAGAAGTAACATTTGTCCCAACTGGAGTCTCAGCGTGCCCGCCGGTCCGTACACGTCAGGCCTGCGCGGCGTGCCCATTGTCGCCGCACGGCACTCCATTACGTTAACGCGCCATGATCCCGCTCTCAGTCCTCGACCTCTCGGTCGTCACCACCGGCACCAAGCCTGCCGCGGCGCTGCGCAACAGCATCGATCTGGCGCGCCATGTCGACGGGCTCGGCTATGTCCGCTACTGGCTCGCCGAGCATCACAACCTCGCGTCCGTCGCGAGCCCCGCGCCCGACGTGATGATCGGGCAGATCGCGGCGGTGACGAAACATATCCGCGTCGGCTCCGGCGGCGTGATGCTGCCCAACCACGCGCCGCTGGTGGTGGCCGAGCGATTCAAGATGCTGGAGGCGCTGTTTCCTGGTCGTATCGACCTCGGTCTCGGCCGCGCCCCCGGCACCGACGGCGCCACCGCCTACGCACTGCGCAGCCGGCTTGACCGCCGCGAGGGCGACGATTTCCTGGAGCGGCTGCACGAGCTGATCTTGTGGGAGACCCGCGAATTCCCCTCGGGCCACCCCTACAACAATGTCGTCGCCATGCCCGACGACACCAGGCTGCCGCCGATCTGGCTGCTCGGCTCGAGCGATTATTCCTCCGAGCTCGCCGCACAGGTCGGCATGGGCTTCGCCTTCGCCCATCACTTCGCCTCACACGATGCGATCGATGCGATGGTGCATTACCGCAACCGCTTCCAGCCCTCGGCCTGGCGCGCCCGCCCGCACGCAATCCTCGCGGTCGCGGCCATCACGGCCGACACCGATGAGGAGGCCGAAAGGCTCGCCAGCTCCTTCGACCTCAACCGCCTTCGCCGCGACCGCGGCCAATATCTTCCGCTGCCGAGCGTCGAGGAGGCGCTGGCCTATCCCTATACGGATGCCGAGCGCATCTCGATCCTCCGCAACCGCTCGCGCCTGTTCGTCGGCAGCCCGGCAAACGTGCAGAAGAAGCTTCAGCCGCTGATCTATGCGAGCAAGCCGGACGAGCTGATGGTGATCACCGCCGTGTATGACCACGAGGCGCGGAAGAAGTCGTATTCGCTGCTGGCGGAGGCGTTCGGGCTGGCGAAAAGCGCGGCTTAAGGCGTCGTCCCGGCCTAGTGCGCAATTGCGCACGGGGGCCGGGACCCATACCGCAGAATCTTTCCGCGGAAACTCGATTTCAGAGACCTTCCGCAACAACGCGCAGCCGTGGTTATGGGCCCCGGCCTTCGCCGGGGCGACCTCTAATCCTGCGCCTCGCTGAACGTCGCACGGAACGGGTGTCCCGGATACACCCCGACGATGCGGAATTCGCGCGAGAAGAATTTCAGCTCCTCGATCGCGAAGGCGAGGCCCTTGTCATCGGGATGGCCGTCGACGTCGGCGTAGAACTGCGTGGCGAAGAAATTGCCGTCGACCATGTAGCTTTCGAGCTTGGTCATGTTGACGCCGTTGGTGGCAAAGCCGCCGAGCGCCTTGTAGAGCGCGGCCGGCAAATTGCGCACCCGGAAGACGAACGTCGTGACCAGCGGGCCCGAGCCTTGCGCGGCCCATTTCGGCTCGCGCGCCAGTACCACAAAGCGCGTGGTGTTGTGGGCCTCGTCCTCGACGTCCTCGGCGAGGATGTCGAGCCCATAGATCTTCGCGGCGAGGCGCGAGGCGATCGCCGCGACGGTCTTGTCCTTGCGCTCGGAAATGTCGCGGGCGCTGCCGGCGGTGTCGGCGTGCACAATCGGCTTGATGCCGAGCTTGCGGATGATGCGCCGGCACTGGCCGAGCGCATGGACATGGCTCTCCACGCTCTTGATGTCTTCGAGCTTGGTGCCCTTCACCGCCATCAGCTGATGCCGGACCGGCAGGAACCATTCGCCGATGATGAAGAGGCCGGAGGCCGGCAGAAGGTGATGGATGTCGGCGACGCGGCCGGCGACCGAATTCTCGATCGGGATCATGCCGAGATCGGCATCGCCCGACGAGATCGCCGACAGCGCGTCCTCGAAGGTGGCGCAGGGCATCGGCTCCGCGTCGGGATACGCCTCGACGATGGCGATGTGGGAATTGGCCCCAGGCTCGCCCTGGAATGCGATTTTCAGCTTGCTCATGATCGGCCTTGTAACAGCGGCTCAGGATTTGGAAAGGATGCTACGCGCGGTTTCGAGATCGGGCGGTGTGTCCACGCCACGCGGCACGCTGTCGACAATCATGATGTCGATGCGCATGCCGGCTTCCACCGCCCGGAGCTGTTCCAGGCTCTCCTGGCGCTCCAGAGGCGATGGCGGCAGCGACACGAACCTTTCCAGCGCGGCGCGACGGTAGGCGTAAAGGCCGATGTGGTGGTAACGCGGTCCGTTGCCGTATGGGGCTGTGGCGCGGGTGAAATAAAGTGCCCGTAGCCGCCTCGGCCCGATCGGCGAGCCCACGGCCTTCACGACGCTCGGGGCGCGATCCTCCTCCTCGGTGTGGATCTGCGAGGCCAAGGTCACGATATCGACCGCAGGCTCGGCAAAGGGTGGCAGCACCTCGCGGATAGTCTGAGGCGTGATGGTCGGGAAATCGCCCTGGAGATTGATCACGATCTCGGCCTTGCCGTCCGGATCGAGCTTTTGCATGGCCTCGTGGATGCGGTCCGAGCCCGAGGGGTGGTCCGGGCGGGTCATCACCGCCTCACCGCCATGGGCGGTCACCACGGACGCGATCTCCGGCGTGTCGGTTGCGACCGCGACCCGGCCGATTGCAGCGGCTTCTGCGCGGCGCAGCACATGTACGATCATCGGCAATCCAGCGATATCGGCGAGCGGCTTGCCGGGCAGGCGGGTGGCGGCCATGCGGGCCGGGATCAGCACCAGGATGCGGGGATCGATCATTGGGTCAAGGGCCTGGAAACGGTGCGTTTTCCGCGCCGAGAAATGGAGTGGGGACGGGCTGAAAGCCGGGTCGCTTATACGGGTTGCCAGACCCCGGGCAAACCGATATCTCAATGGCAAAACTCGGGGAAACAATAAGGAACGTTTTGATTCTCCCGAGGCTCGTCCTGGCGGCCGCTTGGGCCGCTGTTTCCTTCTTGCGGTGGGGCCTGGCCGGAAATGGACTCTTTCGAACTCAATAAGATTTTCGGTGCCGTGCTCGGCACCTGTCTCGTTCTGCTGGTGACGAGCTTCACCGCCCAGGCGCTATTCTCCCCAAGATGCCGGAAAAGCCGGGCTTCGAGATCGCGGTCAAGGAAGATGCCAGCCACGGCAAGGAAGGCGGCGCCGCCGCTGCAGCCTCTTCCGAGCCGATCGAAAAGCTGCTCCAGACCGCCTCCGTCGAAAAGGGCGCGGCGGCTGCCAAGAAGTGCGGCGCCTGCCACACCTTCGAGAAGGGCGGCCCGAATCGCGTCGGTCCGAACCTCTATGGCGTCATTGGCGAGCCGAAGGGCGAAGGCCGCGGCTTCAACTTCTCGGCTGCCATGAAGGCCAAGGGCGGGACCTGGACGTTCGACGACCTCAACAAGTTCATCGCCAATCCGAAGGGCTTCGTCCCTGGCACCGCGATGGGCTTCGCCGGTATCCCGAGGATTCCGAACGCGCCGACGTCATTGCCTATCTGAATTCGCTGTCGGAGCATCCGCAGCCGCTGCCGACGGCATCGAAGTAAGGCGTCGAAAACCTATCGTGGAATACGCGGCCAGGCTGAAAAGCCTGGCCGTTTCCGTATCCGGGCCTCGCGGCGACGTTATCGGGGCTTTTGGCCGCATCTGAGAGGCAGTCCGGGCTTCCAAGATGAGGAAAAAGCAACATATTCGGTCGAAACCTCGCCTATATTGGGAACTTAAAGGAGTAGCCTCCTTCAAGACAGGAATGTTGATTTGGCCATCACCCGACGCGATCTCCTGCTCACCGGTACTGCGGCCGCAGCGCTCCCCGCCCTTGGTTCCGTGGGCAGCGTTTCCGTCATCGGCACGGCACAGGCGCAATCGGGTGAGCTGCCTGGGCTTCCCTGGCGCCATGCGCTGTCGCTGTTCGGCGACATCAAGTATCCCGCCGACTTCAAGCGCTTCGATTACGTCAATCCGGATGCGCCCAAGGGCGGCGTCGCCCGCCTGATCTCGATCGGCACCTTCGACAATTTCAACCTCGCGGTCGCCGGCATCAAGGGCTCCCTCGCTCCAGCCGCGGCGATGATATACGAAACGCTGATGACCCGGGCGCAGGACGAGGTTGCGACCGAGTACGGCGAACTTGCCGAGGCCGCACAACATCCGGACGATTTTTCCTGGGTGATCTATCGTTTGCGCAAGGAAGCCCGCTGGCATGACGGCAAGCCGGTGACGCCGGAGGACGTCATTTTCTCGCTGGAGACGTTCAAGCAGCAGAGCCCGATGTACGCGTCCTATTATCGCCATGTGACCAAGGCGGAGAAGGTCGGCGAGCGCGACGTCAAGTTCAGCTTCGACGGGCCGGGCAACCGCGAATTGCCGACCATCGTCGGCGAATTGATCGTGCTGCCGAAGCATTGGTGGGAAGGCACCGACGCGCAGGGCCGCAAGCGCGACGTCAGCGCGACCACGCTGGAGATTCCGCTGGGCTCCGGGCCGTACCGGATCAAGGAATTCGTGGCGGGACGCTCGATCAAGCTGGAGCGGGTGAAAGATCATTGGGGTGCCAATCTCCCCAGCCAGATCGGCACCAACAATTTCGACGAGCTGCGCTTCGAGTTCTTCCGCGACAACATCGTGGCGCTGGAAGCTTTCAAGGCCGACCAGGCCGACTGGATCGCGGAAAACTCCGCCAAGCAGTGGGCGACGGCCTATGACTTCCCCGCGGTCGCGGAGAAGCGGGTGATCAAGGAAGAATTTCCGATCAACGATTCCGGCCGCATGCAGGCCTTCGTCGTCAACATCAGGCGCCCCCAGTTCAAGGACGCGCGGGTGCGGCGCGCCTTCAACTATGCCTTCGATTTCGAGGAGATGAACAAGCAGCTCTTCTTCGGTCAGTACAAGCGGATCAACAGCTATTTCGAAGGCACGGAACTTGCCGCGACCGGTCTGCCCCAGGGAGAGGAATTGCAGATCCTCGAAACCGTAAAGGACAAGGTGCCGCCGGAAGTTTTCACCACGCCTTACCAGAATCCAGTCGGCGGCACCTCGGAGGCCGTGCGCGCCAATCTGCGCGAAGCGGCAAAGCTGCTGAAAGAGGCCGGTTTCGAAGTGCGCGACCACAAGCTGGTGGATGCCTCGGGCAAGGTTCTGACGGTCGAAATCCTGGTGCAGGATCCCTCATCCGAGCGGATCGCATTGTTCTACAAGCCTTCACTGGAGCGGATCGGCGTCAATGCGTCGGTTCGTACGGTCGATGATGCGCAGTACCAGAACCGGTTGCGCAGCTTCGACTTCGACATGATCATCGATCAGTGGGGCGAGTCGCTCTCGCCGGGCAACGAGCAGCGCGAGTTCTGGGGCTCGCAGGCCGCCGACATGCCTGGCGCGCGCAACACCGTCGGCATCAAGAACCCTGCCGTGGATGCGTTGATCGAGAAGGTGATCTTCGCCAAGGATCGCGCCGGTCTCGTTGCCGCTACCCATGCGCTCGATCGCGTGCTGCTCTGGAATTTCTACGTGGTGCCTCAGTTCACCTATCCGTTCGCGCGCTATGCACGGTGGGATCGCTTCAGCCACGCCGAGCCAATGCCGAAATATGGGCGGTCCGGCCTGCCGACGCTGTGGTGGTATGACGCCGAGAAAGCGGCGCGGAACGGAAAACGCTCTTGAGGGAGCCTTTGCGCATGGCGCACCTTTCACGCCGGCATGTGCTTGCTCTGGGTGTCGCCGGCGCGCTCGGCGCCGCCTGGCAGCGCGGCGCAACGGCGTCGGAAAGGCCGACCGAGGCCCACGGGATCTCGGCGTTCGGCGATCTCAAATATCCCGCCGATTTCCACCATTTCGATTATGTCAATCCAGGTGCGCCGAAGGGCGGCACGTTCTCGCTCATCCCGTCGGTGAAATCGTATAATCAGTCCTACCAGACCTTCAACTCGCTCAACGCCTTCATCCTCAAGGGTGACGGCGCGCAAGGCATGGACATGACGTTTGCGCCGCTGATGGTGCGGGCAAATGACGAGCCGGACGCAATGTACGGGCTCGCCGCCAAATCCGTGCAGATATCGCCCGACAAGCTTGTCTATCGCTTCACCATGCGGCCCGAGGCGAAATTCCATGACGGCAGCAAGCTCACCGCGCACGACGCAGCGTTTTCGCTGACGGCGCTGAAGACCAAGGGGCATCCGCTGATCATCGTGCAGATGCGCGACATGGTCAGTGCGGAAGCGATCGACGATGCGACGCTCGTCGTCACCTTCGCCAAGGGGCGCGCACGCGACGTCCCGCTCTATGTCGCGGGCCTGCCGATCTTCTCGAAGACGTATTATGCGTCCCGCCCGTTCGACGAGTTGTCGCTGGAGGTTCCGCTCGGCTCAGGTCCGTACAAGGTCGGCAGGTTCGAGGTCAATCGTTACATCGAGTTCGAGCGGGTGAAGGACTGGTGGGCCGCCGATCTGCCGGTTTGCCGCGGCAGCTACAATTTCGACGTTGTGCGCTACGAGTTCTATCGCGACCGCGACGTCGCCTTCGAGGGGTTTACCGGCAAGAACTATCTCTACCGCGAGGAGTTCACCTCGCGCATCTGGGCGACGCGCTACGACTTTCCGGCCGCCAAGGACGGTCGGGTCAAGATGGAGGTCGTGCCCGACGATACCCCGTCCGGTGCGCAAGGATGGTTCATCAACACACGGCGCGATAAATTCAAAGATCCGCGCGTGCGCGAGGCGTTGATCAACGCCTTCGATTTCGAGTGGACCAACAAGACCATCATGTACGGCGCCTATGCCCGTACGGTTTCGCCATTCCAGAACTCGGACCTCATGGCCGGCAACGGGCCTCCGTCGCCGGAAGAGCTGAAGCTGCTGGAGCCGTTCCGCGGCCAGGTTCCCGACGACGTGTTCGCGGCGCCCTTCACGCCGCCGGTCTCGGATGGCTCCGGGCAGGACCGCAGCCTGCTGCGCAAGGCGCAGCAATTGTTGAACGAGGCCGGCGTACCGATCAAGGACGGCAAGCGGGTGCTGCCGAATGGCGAGATCTTCAGGATCGAGTTCCTGCTGGACGAGCCCTCCTTCCAGCCGCACCATGCGCCCTACATCAAGAACCTGGGGACGCTCGGCATTGAGGCGAGCGTGCGCGTCGTCGATGCCGTGCAGCACAAGGCGCGCCAGGAAGATTTCGACTTCGACATGACGATCCAGCGTTTCAGCATGTCGGCGACGCCGGGAGATGCCATGCGCGCGTTCTTCTCGTCGCAGGTTGCCAACACCAAGGGCTCGTACAATCTCGCGGGCGTCGCCAGCCCGGCGATCGATGCCATGATCGAGAAGATCATGGCGGCCGACAGCCGCGAGGAATTGACGATCGCCTGTCGGGCCTTCGATCGCCTGTTCCGCGCCGGCCGCTATTGGGTGCCGCAATGGTATAACAAGACGCACCGGCTGGCGTATTGGGATCAGTTCAGCCACCCCCAGAAGCTGCCGCGTTACGCCAACGGCGTCGGTGCTCCCGACATCTGGTGGCATGATGGCGCCAAGGCGGCCAAGCTCGAGCAGGCGAAATAATCATGAGCGCCTATATTGCCCGCCGCATCCTCTTGATGATCCCGACGCTGCTGGGGATCCTCTTCGTGTCCTTCATCGTCGTGCAGTTCGCGCCGGGCGGCCCGGTCGAGCGCGTGATCGCGCAGCTCTCGGGCGCCGACACCGGCGGTAGCTCGCGCATTTCGGGCGGCGGCGATTTCGCGCAACGCGCGCCGGGGCAGTTGGGGGCCGGCGGCGATGCCATCAACTCGAAATATCGCGGTGCGCAGGGCCTCGATCCTGATTTCATCAAGAAGCTGGAGGCGCAGTTCGGCTTCGACAAGCCGGCGCCGGAACGCTTTCTCCTGATGGTGTGGAACTTCGCGCGCTTCGATTTCGGCAAGAGCTATTTCCGCGACGTCAGCGTGATCCAGCTGATCAGGGAGAAGCTGCCGGTCTCGATCTCGCTCGGAATTTGGCTGACGTTGATCACCTATTTGATCTCGATCCCGCTCGGCATCCGCAAGGCGGTTAAGGACGGCACGCGCTTCGACACCTGGACGTCGACCGTTCTCGTGCTTGGCTATGCCATTCCCGGCTTCCTGTTCGCCGTCCTTCTCATCATCCTGTTTGCCGGCGGCTCCTTCTTCAACTGGTTCCCGCTGCGCGGACTGACCTCGGACGGCTGGTCGCAGTTTCCCTGGTATTGGAAGATCATCGATTATTTCTGGCATCTGACGCTGCCGCTGATCGCCATGGGGCTCGGCGCGTTCACCACCATGACGTTCCTGACCAAGAACTCGTTCCTGGACGAGATTCGCAAGCAATACGTCATGACCGCGCGTGCCAAGGGGTGCGGCGAGGGCCGGGTGCTTTACGGCCATGTCTTCCGCAATGCGATGCTGATCGTGATCGCCGGTTTTCCCGGGACCTTCATCCACGCCTTCTTCTCGGGCTCGCTGCTGATCGAGACCATCTTCTCGCTGGACGGGCTCGGGCTGCTCAGTTTCGAGAGCGTGCTCAACCGCGACTATCCCGTGGTGTTCGGCACGCTCTACATCTTTTCGTTGGTCGGCCTCGTGATCAACCTGATCTCCGACTTGACCTATATGTGGATCGACCCCCGGATCGATTTCGAGGCGCGGGAGGTCTGATGACGATTACCGCGCCGACGCCCATCGAGACCACGACTCAATCCCCAATGGGGGAGGTCGTTCCGATCACGCGCAAGTCGTTCGCCCCTTCGCCGCTCAACAAGCGGCGCTGGCAGAACTTCAGGGCGAACCGCCGCGGCTACTGGTCGTTCTGGATCTTCATTATTCTGTTCGTGGTCTCGCTGTTCGCCGAGCTGATCGCCAACGACCGGCCTTTCCTGATCAAGTTCGACGGCCGGCTCATTGGCCCGCCTTCGTGACTTACTCGGAGACCACCTTTGGCGGCGATTTCGAGACGGCGGCCGACTACCGCGACCCCTATTTGCAGAAGCTGATCAAGGACAAGGGCGGCAGCATCGTCTGGCCGCTGATCCGCTATTCCTACGACACCCACAATCTCGATCTGCCGACGCCGGCGCCGTCGCCGCCGACCTGGATGCTGACCGAGAAGCAATGCAAGCCGGTGGTGGAGAAGAAGGGGCTGAAGAGCTGCCGCGACCTCGAATATAACTGGCTCGGCACCGACGATCAGGGGCGCGACGTGGTCGCGCGGCTGATCTATGGCTTCCGCATTTCGGTGCTGTTCGGCCTGTGCCTCACCATCGTCTCATCCGTCATCGGCATCGCGGCGGGGGCGGTGCAAGGCTATTTCGGCGGTCGGGTCGATCTCATCTTCCAGCGTTTCATCGAGATCTGGACAGCGATTCCCTCGCTGTACCTTCTCCTGATCCTGTCCTCGGTCCTCGTGCCCGGCTTCTTCGTGCTGCTGGGTATCCTGTTGCTGTTCTCCTGGGTCTCGCTGGTCGGTCTCGTGCGGGCCGAGTTCCTGCGCGGGCGCAATTTCGAATACATTCAGGCGGCGCGGGCGCTCGGTGTCTCCAATCCGGTCATCATGTTCCGCCATCTGCTGCCGAACGCCATGGTCGCGACCATGACGTTCCTGCCTTTCATCGTGTCGAGTTCGGTGATGACGCTGACGGCGCTCGATTTCCTGGGCTTCGGCCTGCCGCCGGGGTCGCCTTCGCTGGGCGAATTGCTGTCCCAGGCGAAGGCCAATGTGCAAGCACCTTGGCTCGGCTTCTCCGGTTTCTTCTCGGTCGCAATCATGCTGTCGCTCTTGATCTTCATCGGCGAAGCCGTGCGCGACGCCTTCGATCCGCGCAAGACGTTCAGGTAAACCTATGGACGCGATCAACCAGCCCCTGCTCAGCGTGCGCGATCTCTCGGTGGCCTTCCACCAGGGCGGCGCCACCACGCTCGCGGTCGACAAGATCTCGTTCCAGATCAAGCGCGGCGAATGCGTCGCGCTGGTCGGCGAATCCGGTTCCGGAAAATCGGTCAGCGCGCTCTCGATCCTGAAGCTGCTGCCCTATCCGAACGCCTCGCATCCCTCGGGCAGCATCCGCTTCAAGGGCCAGGAGCTGATCGATCAATCCGAGCAGCAGATGCGGGAGGTCCGCGGCAGCGACATTTCCATCATCTTCCAGGAGCCGATGACCTCGCTCAATCCGCTGCATACGATCGAGGCGCAGATCGGCGAGATTATCCAGCTGCACAACCCGACCAGCAATGCCGAGGCGCGCAGGCGGACGCTGGAGCTATTGACCCAGGTCGGCATTCCCGAGCCCGAGACGCGGCTGAAGAGCTATCCGCACCAGCTCTCTGGCGGCCAGCGCCAGCGCGTGATGATCGCAATGGCGCTCGCCAACGAGCCGGACCTCTTGATCGCGGACGAGCCGACCACGGCGCTCGACGTCACCGTGCAGGCGCAGATCCTGGCGCTGCTCGCCGAGATCCGTTCGCGGCTCGGCATGAGCCTGCTCTTCATCACCCATGACCTCGGCATCGTGCGCCGCATCGCCGACACTGTCTGCGTTATGAAGGGCGGCGTGATCGTCGAGCAGGGGCCGGTCGAGCAGGTCTTCAGGAGCCCGAAACATCCCTATACGCGCGACCTGCTCGCGGCGGAACCGAAGCCCGATCCGGCGCCGCCGCAGCCGGGTGCGCCGGTGGTGATGTCAGCCAATGAGCTGAAGGTGTGGTTTCCGATCAAGCGCGGCTTGATGCGCAAGACGGTGGGCCACATCAAAGCGGTCGACGGCGTCAGCGTCGCCGTGCGCAAGGGCGAGACCCTCGGCGTCGTCGGCGAATCCGGCTCGGGCAAGACCACGCTTGGACTCGCGCTGCTGCGGCTGATCTCCTCGAACGGACGCATCGTGTTCCTGGGCAAGGACATCCAGGGCCTGCGCTTCAAGGAGATGCGGCCCTTCCGACGCGACATGCAGATCGTGTTCCAGGATCCGTTCGGCTCGCTCTCACCGCGCATGTCGGTCGCCGACATCATCGCCGAAGGCCTCTCCGTGCATCAGCCGAATCTCTCGCGCGAGGAGCGCGAGGCGCGCGTCGTCAAGGCGCTCGAGGATGTCGGGCTGAAGCCGGATACCCGCCACCGCTATCCGCATGAATTCTCCGGCGGCCAGCGCCAGCGCATCAGCATCGCGCGAGCGGTCGTGCTGGAGCCGGATTTCGTCGTGCTGGACGAGCCGACCAGCGCGCTCGACATGCTGTTCCAGGCGCAGATGGTCGATCTGTTGCGCGAGCTCCAGCGCAAGCGCGACCTCACCTACATGTTCATCTCGCACGATCTGCGCGTCGTCGCCTCGCTCGCCAGCCATCTCATCGTGATGCGCGGCGGCAAGGTGGTCGAGGAGGGACAGGCGGCCGAGCTCTTCAAGAATCCGAAGACGGATTACACCCGCGCGCTGTTCGCCGCTGCGTTCCGGCTGGAGACGGCCGGGAATGGGGCGGTCGCGACCTAGCGTTCGTCAGAGCCGCTTGATCGCGGCGACCTCGCTGCCGGCTTGCCTGATCCGCGCGAGCGCCGGCTCGATCGGCTCGATCACGGTCGCCATGTGATGCGCATTGGCGTGAACCATGGAGCTGGCGTCGCGTACGATGGCGACATGGCCTTTCCAGAAGATCAGATCGCCGCGCAGCAAGCTGCCTCGCTCGTGCGGCTCCAGCGCGCGGCCGAGCCCCGCCTGCTGCATGTCGCTGTCGCGCGGGCAGCCGATGCCGGCAGCAGTCAACGAGACCTGCACCAGGCCCGAGCAATCGATGCCAAGACTGCTCTTGCCGCCCCAGAGATAGGGCGTGCCGGCGAAGCGTTCGGCGACAGCGACGAAATCGGGCTCGCGATGATCGAGCGGGGCGAGATGCGTTTTCGGTAAGAACGTTCCCTCGCGCGTCACCGCGAAGGCCCCATCCTCGCGCACGATCGTGAGCCTTGATCCCAGCACCAGCGTGTCCGCTGGCGGCAGTTTGATCGAGGGGCCGGGGAAGGCAAATGTTCGCAGCGCGCTGACCACGTGGGTCGGGGCGGCCGCGGGCTTCATGAGCGCTGCATCCGGCAGCCAGCCGACATAGCCGTCGCCATTGAGCTGGCCCCAGGTCCAGCCTTCGGCGTTGCGGTCGTAGATGGTGACGCGCTCGCCGCGCAGCGCCTCCGTCATCAGCATCGCGTTCGGGAATGGCTGCTGGCGCACCGGCGCGATCGCCTCGACCACCTCGAATTCCTCGCCGGTGACGAAGCGATCCGCCTCAACCTTGCCTTCGAGATATTTCGCGGCGATGTCGCCCCGCGCCGGCGTCAGCCGCGGGTCATGCATAGCGTTCGCTCAAGAGTGCGTAGATGGCGCGTGCGGCCTGGCACTCGCCGCCTTCGGGCCGCGCCGGCTTCGCCGACGGCGTCCAGCCGTAGATATCGACATGCAGCCAGCTCTCGGCGTGCTCGACGAAGCGTTGCAGGAACAGCGCGCAGGTGATCGAGCCGGCGAAGCCGCCGGACGGCGCGTTGGTGATGGTCGCCGTCTTGGAGTCCAGCCAGGCATCGTAAGGCGGCCACAGCGGCATGCGCCACAACGGATCGTTCTCCTTCACCGCGCAACGCGCGACGTCGGCAGCCAGCGTCTCATCATTGGTGTAAAAGGGCGGTAAATCCGGCCCCAGCGCAACGCGCGCCGCGCCGGTCAGCGTGCCCAGGTCGATCAGCAGCTCCGGTTTCTCCTCATCGGCCAGCGCCAGCGCGTCGGCAAGCACGAGCCGGCCTTCGGCGTCGGTATTGCCGATCTCGACCGTGATGCCCTTGCGCGAGGTGAAGATGTCGAGCGGGCGCAAGGCATTGCCGGCGACCGCGTTTTCCACGGCTGGAATCAGCACGCGCAGCCGCACCTTCAGCTTCGCATCCATCACCATGCGTGCGAGCGCCAGCACGTTGGCGGCGCCGCCCATGTCCTTCTTCATGATCAGCATGCCGCTCGACGGCTTCAGGTCGAGCCCGCCGGTGTCGAAGCAGACGCCCTTGCCGACCAGCGTCACCTTGGGATGAGCCGGATCGCCCCAGCCGATGTCGATCAGCCGTGGCGCACGGCTGGAGGCCATGCCGACGGCGTGGATCAGCGGAAAATTCGTCTTCAGATCCTCACCGATGATGCAGGCGAAGCTTGCGCCGAATTCGGCGGCGAGCGCTTGCGCGGCTGCGGCGAGCTGCTCCGGTCCCATGTCGTTGGCCGGTGTGTTGATGAGATCGCGCGCCAACATCGCCGCATCTGCCATGCGATCGATTTCGGTCGCCTCGACGCCATCCGGCGGCACCAGCCGGACGTCGGGCCTGTCAGCCTTGCGGTAACGGGCAAAGCGGTAGCTGCCGAGCGCGAAGGCGAGTGCCGCCAGCCGTGCATCGTGCGGCGCATTGGCAAAGCGATAGGCGCCCGGCGGCAGCAGGCCGGGCAGGGCGCCCGGCCGGAACAGGTCGCGCGATCTGGCGCCCTCGTCCTCGAGGCCGAACAGCACCTGTGCGATTGCGCCATCCGGCGCGGGCAGCGCGAGATAGCCGCCGGGCTTGGCGGCAAAGGCGCTTGCGGTGGCGAACTGGCGTTGCGCCGGCGGCAGCACCTCAGCGACCTGATCCCAGCTCGATTTGGTGACGAAGGTGATCGGGATGGCGGTGGGCGACGTCTCGAAGACAGAAGGCATTGGCGGGTCCGGATCGTCAGATCAAGCAGGTCGTAGGAACGAGACTTCGCAGAGTTTCGCCGCCGCCGCAATCGGCTTTGCTTTCACCGGTCAGCGAGCCGCTACTCGCAGTGCGGGGGCCATGCTAGGTTCCGAGGACGGCCGCCAGCTGTTGGAGTTCGCCGGCGGCCGACGAGCCTGCCGGGAGGAATTGCAATGGAATTCGTGTGGAACGTGGTCACATTCATCGGCCAGGTGATCGAGGCGATCTTCGGCTATGTCGAGCACCATCATTGGATCTTCGCGTTCCTCGCCGGCGGCTACGTCTTCTATCTCCACGACCGCTCCGTCCACGCGCGGTTCGATGCGCTGGACAAACGCATCGATGAAATCCGCAAGCGGCTTGCCATTGAATATTGACCGGGCGCGAAGACGCCATCGGAAGGAGTTGAAGTCCAGCTTCAGGCGCTACGGAGAGTGCAATTACTGCGGGACCTGAACGAACAGGCGAAGGTGCTCGGCCTCGATCTCGGGCCCGGCGGGAAGGTGCCGCCGCAGACGCCGCCGTGAGCGGTGCGACTTGCCCGGTGTTAACTGGCCGTTAGGGTTAACAGTCTATTGCTGGCGCGTTCGGCTCGATCAATCGGCTCGAGAGTCAAAGCGTCATGCGTCAACGGTTCAGTCTTGCCCGGCTTCTTGCGTCCACCTCGCTGATCGCGGCAGTGGCTACGGGCCTCGGCGGCTGCACGGGCATGTCGAAGCTCTCCGAGGTCACGGGCTCGGTCGGGCCGCGGGCGGAAGCCGCTCCCGCCGATCCCGCGCGCGCTGTCGAAGTCTATGGCGAGCGCTATCGTGCCAATCCCAAGGATGCCGGCGCCGCGCTCGCCTATGGCCAGGCCTTGCGCGCCAATGGCCAGCGTGCCCAAGCCGTCGCCGTGCTGGAGCAGGCGACCATCGCCAATCCCGGCAACAAGCCGCTGCTCGCCCAGTACGGCCGCGCGCTCGCCGACAACGGCAATTTCCAGCAGGCCTTCGACGTGTTGTCGAAGGCGCATTCGCCCGACAATCCGGACTGGCATCTGCTCTCGGTGCAGGGTACTGCGCTCGATCAGATGGGCCGGCACGAGGAGGCGCGCTCCTATTATGCGAGCGCCCTGAAGATCGCGCCGGGTGATCCCGGTGTCCTCTCCAATCTCGGCCTGTCCTACATGTTGACGAGGAACCTGCCCAAGGCCGAAGAGGCGCTGCGACAGGCTTACGCTTCGCCGCGCGCGAGCGCCCGGGTGCGGCAGAATCTCGCTCTGGTCGTCGGCCTCCAAGGGCGCTTCGCCGAGGCCGAGACCATCGTCAAGGCGGACCTACCGCCGGACCAGGCCGCAGCCAATGTCGCCTATCTCAAGGAAATGCTGAACCGCAACGACGCCCCGCGCGGCGCACCGAAGCGGACCCCGGTCGCTTCGCTCAGCCAGCCCGACTGATCGGCTTGAACTTGACGTCGCCGGCGGACGGCGCGCCGCTCCCTCGCGTCAGTGCAGCTCGGTGATCTTGATGCCCGTCGGTCCGAGAATGACGACGAACAGCACCGGCAGGAAGAACAGGATCATCGGCACCGTCAATTTCGGCGGTAGCGCAGCGGCCTTCTTCTCGGCCTCATTCATGCGCATGTCGCGGTTTTCCTGTGCCATGACCCGCAGGGAATGCCCGAGCGGTGTACCGTAACGCTCCGCCTGCTGAAGCGCGAGACAGACCGACTTGACGCCTTCGAGCCCGGTGCGCCGCGCCAGGTTCTCATAGGCCATCTTCCGGTCCTGCAAGTAGGACAGCTCGGCCGTGGTCAGTGCGAACTCCTCCGACAGCGCAATCGACTGGCCGACGATCTCGGTGGAGACCTTCCGGAACGCCATTTCGACCGACATGCCGGATTCGATGCAGATCAGCAGCAGGTCGAGCGCGTCGGGGAAGGCGCGCTTGATCGAGAGCTGGCGCTTGGAGATCGCGTTCTTGAGGAACAGCATAGGTGCCTGCAGGCCGAGATAGGCCGCGCCGACGCAGATGCCGATCTTGATCGGCATCGCCTGCTTCATGTGCGCGATCAAGAAGACGTAGACGGCGGCACCGACGAAGAGCCCGATCGGAGCGACCATGCGGGCAAACAGGAAGGTGATGTAGGGCGCCTGGCCGCGGTAGCCCGCCATGATGAGCTTGTCGCGGGCGGCTTCCTGCGCCAGCCATTTGGTGAGGTTGAAGTCCTCGACCACCTTGGAGACGAGCTGCTTCGGCGTCTGGCGCAGCGAGACCTTCTCGTTCTTGTTGAGGCGCTCGCGCTCGCGCTGCCGGAGGCGTTCACGCTCGCTCGCCACCGCCTTCATGCGCTTGGAGAGTCCCTCGCCGGCAAACAGCGGCATCACCAGCGTATAGACGGTGGCGCTGGCGGCAATGGCCGCCAGCAGCATGGTCATGAAGCGGACGTCATGTAGCTTCGAAACGAGAAACTCGACCATACGGCACCGTCAGAAATCGAAGTTGATCATCTTCTTCATCACCATGATGCCGATCGACATCCAGACGACGCAGCCGACCAGCATCAGCTGGCCGGTCGGGTGGGTCCAAAGCAGCGAGATGTAGTGCGGCGTTGTGAGATAGACGAGGAACATCACGATCGGCGGCAGCGAGCCGATGATGCCGGCCGAGGCCTTGGCCTCCATCGACATCGCCTGAATCTTCTCCTTCATCTTCTTGCGGTCGCGCAGCACCTTGGAAAGGTTGCCGAGCGCTTCGGATAGGTTGCCGCCCGACTTCTGCTGGATCGAGATTACGATGCCGAAGAAATTCGCCTCTGGGAGCGGCATGCGGTCATACAGCCGCGAGCAGGCCTCGCCGAGCGGCATGCCGATCGCCTGCGTTTCGATGATCTGGAGGAATTCGCTGCGCAGCGGCTCCGGTGAATCGGCGGCGACAACCTTGATCGACTCGAACAGCGGCAGGCCGGCCTTGATTCCGCGGACGATCACGTCGACCGCATCGGGCAGTGCCGCCAGGAACTTGGTCTCGCGACGCTTCTTGAGGAAGCCCAGCGCCCAGCGCGGCAGGCCGAAGCCGCCGGCAAAGCCGAGGCCGGCGGCGCCGAGCAGGCCGCCTCCGACGAACAGAGCAGCCGCGAACAGCACGCCCGCCACGACGGCGGACACGACCCAGAATTTCTGCGGGGTCCAGTCGAGCCCCGCCTGCGAGAGGCGGACGCTGAGCGGGACTCTCTTCTCCTGCTGGCGCCGCGCCTCGAGATCCTTGAGCGAAGTCTCGACCTGCTCACGGCGCGATCGTTGAACTCTTCTCGGTCTGCTTGGCTGCGGGCGTGTCGGCACGCGCGATCGAAGCGCGGCGGTTTTCGGCCTTTCGCTCCCCCGACAGGAGTGGATAGAGGAAGACCCAGGCGATGCCGCCGACGGCGGCCGTGGCGAGAAAGGCGAGGGCGAGGACCTGCATCTTCATGACGCTGACCTGCTCATGTTGTCGGCGCCAATTCCGCGGCGTCGAGCGCGGCGGCAAGGCGCTTCTCTTCGCCGTAATAGCGGGCGCGTTCCCAGAATTTCGGGCGGCCGATGCCGGTCGAGCGGTGCCGGCCGATGATCTTGCCGTTGGCGTCTTCGCCGATCAGATCGTAGAGGAAGATGTCCTGGGTGATGATGGTGTCGCCTTCCATGCCCATCACTTCGGTGATGTGGGTGATGCGGCGCGAGCCGTCGCGCAAGCGCGCCGCCTGGACGATGACGTCGATGGATGCGCAGATCATCTCGCGAATGGTGCGCGAGGGCAGAGAGAACCCGCCCATGGTGATCATGGATTCGCAGCGCGACAGCGCCTCGCGCGGATTGTTGGCATGCAGCGTTCCCATCGAGCCGTCATGGCCGGTGTTCATGGCCTGAAGCAGGTCGAATGCCTCGGGTCCGCGGACTTCGCCGACGATGATGCGTTCGGGGCGCATACGGAGGCAGTTGCGCACCAGCTCGCGCATGGTGACCTGGCCTTCGCCTTCGATGTTGGGCGGGCGGGTTTCGAGCCGGACCACATGAGGCTGCTGGAGCTGGAGCTCGGCCGCGTCCTCGCAGGTGATGACGCGTTCGTCGTGCTCGATGTAGTTGGTCAGACAGTTGAGCAGCGTCGTCTTGCCCGAGCCGGTGCCGCCGGAGATCAGCACGTTGCAGCGGACCCGGCCGATGATCTGGAGGATCTCGGCGCCTTCCGGCGAGATCGCGCCGAACTTGACGAGCTGATCGAGCGTCAGCTTGTCCTTTTTGAATTTGCGGATGGTGAGGGCGGGGCCATCGATCGCGAGCGGCGGCACGATGGCATTGACGCGGGAGCCGTCGGCGAGGCGCGCGTCGCAGATCGGCGAGGATTCGTCGACGCGCCGGCCGACCTGGCTGACGATGCGCTGACAGATATTGAGGAGCTGCTGGTTGTCGCGAAAGCGGATTCCGGTGCGCTGGATCTTGCCCCCGACCTCGATGAAGACGGTGCCGGCGCCGTTCACCATGATGTCGGCAATGTCGTCGCGCGCGAGCAGGGGTTCCAGCGGGCCATAGCCGAGCACGTCGTTGCAGATATCGTCGAGCAGTTCCTCCTGCTCGGCGATCGACATCACGATGTTCTTGATCGCGATGATCTCGTTGACGATGTCGCGAATTTCCTCGCGGGCGGACTCGGAATCGAGCTTGGCGAGCTGGGCGAGGTCGATGGCCTCGATCAGCGCACCGAAGATGGTCGCCTTGACCTCGTAATAATTGTCCGAGCGCCGGCTCTCCATGGCGGGAGGCGGCGGCGCCTTGGCAGGGGCAAGCGATGGCGAGGCGACGGCCGGCGGGAGCGGGGCGCGCGACACCGTCGCCGCCGGAGCCTGGGAGGGCTCGGGCAACACGGCGCCGGGCTTGGGAGCCCGAAAGTCGGTGTCTGTTCCGCTACGCTTACCGAACACTTAACAACTCCATGCGGCGGCTTATTTTCCCCGCAACTTCTCAATCAGGGGTGAAAACAAGGACGATTTTTGTTTCTTCGTCTCGCTGCGGCCGGTCAGGCGCTGGGCGATCTGAAGGAACATCTCGATCGACTTGTGATTGGCCGAGATCTCCGCGATCATCTGGCCGTTGTTGGCCGCCGAGCCGAAGATCTGCGGCTCGAACGGGATCGACGCGACCGGCTGGCTCTCGATCGCCTTGGCGAATTCCGTGGCGGCGATTTCGGGCCGTTTCGGGACACCGACCTGGTTCAGGCAGTAGAGCGGCGGCCGGTCGTTGGGGCGCGAGGCCTTCAACAGATCGAACAGGTTCTTGGTATTGCGCAAATTGGCGAGATCGGGCGCGGCCACGATCAGGATGTCGTCGGCTCCGATCAAGGCGCGCTTGGTCCAGCCCGACCATTGGTGCGGGATGTCGAGCACGATGCAGGGCATGGTGGAACGCAGCGTGTCGAACACGGCATCGAAGGCGTCGGAGCCGAAGTCATAGACCCGGTCGAGCGTCGCGGGCGCTGCCAGCAGGCTGAGATGATCGGTGCATTTCGACAGCAGGCGGTCGATGAAGGCCGTGTCGACCCGATCGGGAGAGAACACGGCGTCGGCAATGCCCTGTGGCGGGTCCTGGTTGTAGTCCAGCCCGGCGGTGCCGAAGGCGAGGTCGAGATCCGCGACGACCGCATCCATCGCAAGATCGCGGGCGATCGCCCAGGCGACGTTGTGGGAGATGGTGGAAGCACCGACGCCGCCCTTGGCGCCGACCACGGCGATGATGCGGCCGACCGCCTTGGCTTCCGGTGCCGAGAAAAGGTTGCAGATCGAGCGCACGACGTCGATCGCGCCGACCGGCGCGAGCACGTAGTCGCTGACACCGCGGCGCACCAGCTCGCGGTAGAGCATGACGTCGTTGATGCGGCCGATCACGACCACGCGGGTGCCGGCGTCGCAGACGGTGGCGAGCTGATCGAGCCCGCCCAGGAGGTCGCTGCGACCGTCGCTTTCGAGCACGATCACGTTCGGTGTCGGGGCCGAGCGATAGGCTTCGATCGCCGCCGCCATGCCGCCCATCTGGATCTTCAGATGGGCCTTGCCGAGACGGCGATCCTCGCCGGCCGACTGCACCGCGGCAGCGGTCTCCACGGTCTCGCAGAACGCCTGCACCGAGACACGCGGCGAGGGCGCAATATGCTCCTCGACCGGCGGGGGCGGGGTTTCCGGCTGCTCTTCTTGAGGCTGGCGAGCGTAGCTGATCATTTGCCGGTGTCGCTGAGTTTGGCCTTGTCGGCTTCGGGATGGAGGGTCGCCGTCGTCGTTCCCTTGCGATACTTCTCGAAGGCCGTGGTGCGACGCGCTATATAAGTCGGTGTTTCAGCCCTCGGTTGCTCGAGGTCCGACGGATTGTCGACCATCGCCGCGAGGTTGCGCTGATAGGCGCAGCCGTAATTGTAATAGTCCTTGTTCTCGAACCAGCTCTTGTTCTTGATCGAGGGGCCGATGTCGTCCGGCCACAGGCCGCAGGGACCCGCGACCGCGGCGATCTTGGAGTAAGTGAGTCGGATCGGCGGCAGGAAGCGCTTGTCTTCCGGCTGGTAGGGGTGAACGTTGATGCCGCGCGGCGGAACGCCTGCCGCCGCCAGCATCGCCTGGATCTCACGCATGGTGTCCGCGACCGGACGCGCGTTGGGCGTGCCGGAGGGCATGTCGATGCGGATGGCGCCGGTGCCCTCGTGCAGCCAGGCCGAGGCGACGCCCATCACGTCGGCGCGCTGGGCGGCGGTCAAGCCGCCGCGGGCGTGGCCGACGAAGACGACGATCGAGCGGTTCTGCTCTTCGATCGCGATCGGATGGCGCTGCTTGTAATCGTCGGGAATGGAGGCGGTGACCGCTTCGTCGTGCTGGCAGCCGCCGAGCGCGAGCGCCATGCCGACGAGCGCGCCACCGAGGCGGATGGCGCGTTTGCGAAGCTGGGGTGGTCTTGTGATCATCGTGAAGTCCCCGTTCCGCTTCAGTCGGTGATGAAGCCGTAGGTGCCGCGGTAATTCCTGGCCGGTTCGGTCCGGCCGGGCACGCCGTAGATGCGGTTGATGTTGCCGAGTAACTCGGCCTGCGGATCGGCGGGGGCGGCGAAGCCGTCATCCGGCCGCGACAGGTCCTTTTGCGCGACCGCGCGAACGACATAGGGCGTCACGATCACGACCAGTTCGGTTGCGTTGTTGACGAAGTCGCGGCTGCGGAACAGCGTGCCGAGGACCGGGAGCTGCATCAGCCCCGGCAGTCCGCTGACCGCCTGCTTGGTCTGCTGCTGGATCAGGCCGGCCATCGCCATCGCGCCGCCCGAGGGAATTTCCAGCGAGGTCTCGGCGCGGCGGGTCCTGATCGAGGGCACCGTCAGCGAGTTCACCGACGTCGAGCTCACGGCCTGGGATAGTGTGATCGCATTTTCGTTCGACAGTTCCGAGACCTCGGTCATCACGCGCAGGCTGATCTTGCCCTCGCTCAGAACCACGGGGGTGAAGTTGAGCGAGATGCCGAACTTCTTGAAGCTGATCTGGGTGGTACAGACATGCGTGACGGGATCGCAGGCGTAGCCTGCCGGCACCGGGAATTCACCGCCGGCAATGAAGGTCGCCGACTCGCCGGAGATCGCGGTCAGGTTCGGCTCGGCCAGCGTACGGATCACGCCCGCGGTCTCCATCGCGCGCAGGGTGGCCTGCACGGTCGGCGTCGCGCCGAACTTCGTGGTCAGGTTGTTGCCGTCCACGAGGTTCTTGCCGAGAGCCGTGAACGGATTCGAGTTGGTGAAGCTCACCACCGAGGTGCCGTAGTTCAGGTTCGCGGAGAGGTCGATGCCGAGCTGCTTGACGATGTTGCGCTGGACTTCCGCCACCGTCACCTTCAGCATGACCTGGTCGCGGCCGCGGACCACGATCGAGTTCACCACCTTGTCAGCGCTGCCGGCGAGCCGTGCGGCGAGATCGTTGGCCTGCTGCGCTTCCAACGGGTTCGCCGCCGTGCCGGTCAGGACGATGCCATCGCCGAGGCCGTCGATCTGGATGTCGGAATTGGGCAGGATCTGCTTCAGCGCGGCCCGCACGCCGTTGAGGTCGCGCTTGACCGCGATGTCATAGGCCGCAATCTGCTGGCCGGCAGAATCGAAGAACACGATGTTGGTCTGACCGACGGTGGCGCCGATGATGTAGGCGCGCTGCGCCGAGCGGACCACGGCATTGGCGATCTTGGGGTCAGCGACCAGCACGTCCTTGATGTCGCGCGGCAGGTCGATCACGACAGACTTGCCGATGCCGAGCGAGAGGAAACGCGCGTTCATCTGGCCGTCGGCCGCGACCGGCGCCACGGGACGGTAGTCGGCGGCGACCACCGGGCTGAGGGCCGGGTTGAGCGTCAGCGCGAGGGCGGCCGAAAACGACAGGGCGCGAACCAGTGAGGTTCGCATCGTCGCCAGATTTGCCCTGCATTTCATATCGACTGCCTTCATCTTGCTTTCGCCGTCTGACTTGGAATGCCGTAGCGAATGATCGAAACGCCGTCGCGCTTCTGTGCGGATTCGTCGAGCGTGATCTCGCTCATCTTGACGTCGGCTATGCTGCGCAACGCCAGCGACAGCGTTCCGGCCTGGCGGGCCGACGAAAGCGCCTGGGTCTGCGCGGGATTGAGCTCCAAGGTCACGGTCTTGCCGACCACCGTGTTCTGGCCGTCCTTCTCCTTCGGCGCCTGGTCGATGGCCAGGACGCGGATGTTGGTCAGGATGATCTCGGAGGTGACGATGTCCGGAGCACCGTTGCTCTGGTCCGGATTCTTGAGGCGGCGCGTGAGGATCACATCGACGCGGTCGTTGGGCAGGATGAAGCCGCCTGCGCCGGTCTCCGGCGAGATCTCGGTCGAGATCGCCCGCATGCCGCTCGGCAGGATGGCCGCCATGAAGCCGGAGCCCTCGGCCTTGACCAGCTTCTGGTCGCGGATCGGCTCACCCTGGATGAAGGGAGCGCGCGCGATCGAGCCGGTCACCTGGGTCACGCCCTCGGGACGCTCGTTGCGGCGGATGAAAGTGGCGCTGGCGGTCGCGGTCGGCCAGGTCTGCCATTGCACGTCTTCCGGCTTCACGGTCTGGCCGAGACCGATGTCGTTCTTGGCGACCAGGACGTCGACGGTCGGAAGCTGTGCGACCGGAGCCGGAGGCGGCGCAGAATTGTCCGTGCCGCTCGCCAGGTACGCGGCGACGCCGCCGGCGCAGATGGCGACGGTCAGGACGACAATGCGTGCCCTATTCATACGCTTCACTTTCCAACAAAACGCCGCGACGCTGCCGCCGCCGTGATCGGCAGTTGACCAGCTATTCGTCAAAGCATGGTTAATGAGGCGTATCTAAATCGCCTTAACGCCGGGTTTACCCGGTGCGTTCAGCGCAGCGCGAGGTGAGCGAGATCGATCGCCTTCACCCATTCGGTCTCCGGGTAAACCATCAGCGCGCTCAGTGCGAGCGCGATGCCGTAGGGAATGCCGCTCTCCTTGGCGTGCAGCCGTGCGAGCCAGGCTTGGCCCGCCAGTCCGTAGGGTAGCGGCCATTGCCGGAACTGAAGCAGGAGCAGCGTCAGCGCCCCGCCGAACAGCGAGGCGTAGAGCAGAAAGTTCATCAGATGCGCAAAGCCGAACCAGAGTGCGACGGAGGCCGCGACCTTGGCATCGCCGCCGCCGACCCAGCCCATCGCAAAGCAGGTGAAGGCCACGACGAGCAGAAGTGCGCCGGCACCGACATGGCTCAGCATCTCATAAGGTGCCATGCCACCGGCGAGAGCGAGGGCGAAGAAGCCGGCGACCAATGCCAGCGACACGCGGTTCGAGATCGTCATCGTGAAGAGGTCGCTCGCGGCGGCGAATGCCATGAGAGCCGGGAAGAGCAGAAGGCGCGCAAGGTCGAGGATCATGGGCTGCGTCTTGAGGCCTGGTTGTGTCGCCGAAGCTGGCGGCGCGGATGCTAGCCGGCAGTGCTAAACAAACCGACAACGGCAGCCGGGTGGCGAGGCTGGCTCCGCCGCGAGCGTGCTCACCAGAGGCTGGCAATGCGCACGGCGAGCGCGACCGTCGCAAGCAGCAGCGCAAGGCAGACCCAATAGGCCGGCGAGCCGGTCTGCGCCGCCTCCGCCTCGTTCGCCGCGACCGCGGCATCGGTTCTGTACTCGCGCAACGCCACTGGAACTCGCCGTCTTCAGAAAAACAAAGGCCCCGGAGATCCGGGGCTTTTGCGAATTGCTCGTCGGGTACTTACTTCAGCGACGAGCTGATCGAGCCGAACTTGGTGTTCAGCGAGCTGCCGAGATTGTTGACGACCGTGATGATGGCCAGCGCGATGCCGGCGGCGATCAGACCGTATTCGATGGCGGTGGCGCCGGATTCGTCCTTCGCGAAACGCGCAATCAGGTTCTTCATGAACAAAACTCCTTCTGGGTGGGATCGCCTCGTTCGGCGCCGTCTTTGACGCGACGAAGATGAGAGCCGAGCTCTTTCGGTAGCGTTAATTCAATCGCGCAAATCCGCTTGTCGCGCGATGCTTTTGGCCAGAGTGAATTTCGTCTTAAGGCGGGCGTTGAATTAGGCCCGGTTTCGAATGCAGCGCACGCGCCGGCCGGCTTCACCCTCCCTTAAATCTAGCGGAGTAGGCCTAGGCGGGACCAGCAATTCGGAAGTGAGGCGACGATGTCGAGCCTGCCCATGCAAGTCGCCCTGATGCTCGGCGAGACCATCGCGAAGGTGCTCCCCGTCACCCTGGTGCTCGCGGCAGTCTTCACCGTGCTCGAGCATTTCTGGGCCTGCAATCCCGGCGCGCCGTGGTGGCGCAAGCGGGAGATCATCACCGACATCTGCTACTGGTTCTTCGTTCCGGTGTTCGCCCGTACCATGCGGATCGGATTGCTGATCGTCGGCGCCGGCGTCGTCTTCAACATCCATGATGCCGACGAACTCATCGCCTTCTACGACAATGGCCATGGCCCGCTGTCACAGCTGCCGCTGTGGGTGCAGGCCGTGCTGTTCCTGGTGCTGTCCGATTTCATGCTGTACTGGCTGCACCGGCTTTTCCACGACGGCGGGTTCTGGAAGTACCATGCAATCCATCATTCCTCGGAGGAGATCGGCTGGATTTCTGCGGCGCGCTTCCATCCCGTCAATCTCATGCTCGGGACGATCAGCGTCGACGTCGTGCTGCTGATGGGCGGTATCTCCCCGAACGTCATGATCTGGGTCGGCCCGTTCACCACCTTCCATTCTGCCTTCGTGCACGCCAACTTGAACTGGACCTTCGGACCGTTCAGATACGTGCTGGCGACGCCGGTGTTCCACCGCTGGCACCACACTTCGCTCGCAGAGGGCGGCGACACCAATTTTGCCGGGACATTCCCGATCTGGGACGTGCTGTTCGGCACCTTCCGTATGCCGGAGGGCAGGCTGCCGCAGGATTACGGCAAGGACGAAGCGACCATACCGAAGGAAATCGGCGGCCAGCTCGCCTATCCGTTCCGCCGCTAGGCATGATCCGGAAAAGCGTGCAGCGGTTTTCCGAAAAGATCATGCTCAAACAATAACCTAAAGCGCGATGACGATTCGTCTCATCGAGCTTTAGGGCGGCGTCAACGCCTCCGAGAGCCACAAAGCGCCGGTCCCTTCAAACAATAGTCGGCGAGTTTGCGGAACGTTCACGAATTAAGGGCAGGTTAGCCGGGTCGGGCACCGGCTCCGCTGTATCTGATCGTTTCTGCCGGTTTGTGACGTCCCGGGGGTAAGTGTATGCGTAAAGAGTTGCTGCGCCGTCAGGCGCGCGTCTGCCTTCTGGTCGCGGCTGCGATGCTGGCATCGCCTGGTGCCGGCCTTGCCGAGCCCACCGCCGACACCATTGCCGTCAATGTCGACCAGGCCAAGCTGGTCCGGCTCCCCGGCAAGGTCGCGACCATCGTGGTCGGCAATCCCCTGATCGCCGACGTCACGCTGCAGCCCGGCGGCATGATCGTCGTGACCGGGAAGGGTTATGGTGCCACCAATTTCATCGCGCTCGACCGGGGCGGCGAGATCCTGGTCGACCGCCAGATCCAGGTCGAAGGTCCGAGCGACCGGCTCGTCACCGTCTATCGCGGGATCGAGCGCGAGTCCTACAGCTGCATGCCGCTTTGCCAGCGTCGCTTGACGCTCGGCGACAGCGACGCCTACTTCAACCACACGATGACCCAGGCAGGTTCGCTGAGCAACAATGCCAGCGGGGCTGCTGGCGGGGCCGCCAAGACCAACTAGCAGGACCGATTGGCGCTTTGCCCGGGAGGATCTCGGTCCACCCGGAAAGCTCGCGCGAGCAAGAATACTTCTCTGTGCCGCGGGTCGTCCGTGGTTAACGCACCTCTACGGCCTGCACGACGCTACTGAGCGCAGCCACTTCCTTCCGACATGAAAAAGGCCGTGCGTTGCGCACGGCCTTATTCCTTGGCTCGCCTGAGCCGGCCCGAGTCAATATCCGGGCGAGAGGCCCGGCAGGCTCAGCCCGCGGCGCGGAGGTTGTCCGCTGCCGACTTGCCGGAGCGGCGGTCGGCCACGATCTCATAGGAGACCTTCTGACCTTCGTGCAGCGAGCCGAGGCCCGCGCGCTCGACGGCGCTGATGTGAACGAACACGTCCTTGCCGCCATCGTCGGGCTGGATGAAGCCAAAGCCCTTGGTCGCGTTAAACCACTTCACGGTTCCCATGCTCACTGGGGTAGTCCCTTCTAGATAACACAATGTAAGAGCCCGCTCGCGCAGGCAGGTTAGATCGAATTTTGGAAGGGTCGTCAGCGTGTCTGAACCGGCTGTACCGGTGGATGCTAATGTCGTCCGGCCGAAAATCGATTAATTCATTTTATCGGAATTAAAGCCTCAAAACAATCCTGACGCGCACGATTTTCTGATCCGCCGTGATGTCACGGCGGATCAGCATACGGATCGGAATTTTACTGCCGCGCTCGCGCGCGAGAACCGATTAGCGGCGGCGGAACTGGCCGCCGCGCTGGCCGGGACGCGGCGGTCCACCCGCCGCGCTGGGACGTTCGTCCTTGTGGCGGAAAATCAGCCGCCCCTTCTCGAGGTCATAGGGCGACATTTCCACCGTCACGCGGTCGCCCGCGAGCGTCTTGATGCGGTTCTTCTTCATCTTGCCGGCGGTATAGGCAACGATCTCGTGTCCGGCGTCGAGCTGCACGCGGTAGCGGGCGTCGGGGAGGATTTCGGTGACCAGTCCTTCGAACTGGATCAGCTCTTCCTTAGCCATGAATTTCTCCAGGTCGTGGACAGCTAGTGCGAATAGGGTTTGCGGTTCGGTTGGCCGTTCGGCCGACTCTCCCGGCGCAAAAAGGCAACGCCTTGTATCCCATCGGAGGTCCCGGCGCTATGCGCGGAACGCTGTTCCGGGCGGTCTGCAGGCGAGGAATGCATCTGAGTGCCGGTGCGGCGGCGACGTGAACCCTTTGAGGCCTTCGGGCCATTGCCGGGCCGTCCGTCAGCATGCCTGGCCTCGCCATGCCGTCCCTCGCCGGGCCGGCCGTCGCTCGGCTTGCCGCCGCTATGGTGGCGCCCGTCGGCATGCCTTTCGTCGGCACGCCGCCCGTCACCGTGCCGTGCGCCTTGCGGACGCTGGCCCGGGCGGCCGCCCGGCCGGCCCTGTCGTTGCTGCGATGGGGGAGGGCCCGCATCGCGGCGGCCGGCATCGGTGCGGAGATCTTCCCGCGGCAGCGCCACGCGGATCAGGCGCTCGATATCGCGGAGATAGCTGAGCTCTTCGCCGCCGGCGACGAGCGAGATCGCGGTGCCGTCGGCGCCGGCGCGCGCGGTGCGGCCGATGCGGTGGACATAGGTCTCGGGCACGTTGGGCAGATCGAAATTGATGACGTGGCTGATGCCGTCGACGTCGATGCCGCGGGCGGCGATGTCGGTGGCGACCAGGGTGCGGATCTCGCCCGAGCGGAACTGGGCGAGCGTGCGCTCGCGATGGTTCTGCGACTTGTTGCCGTGGATGGCATTGGCGGCGATGCCGGCCTTGGCCAGCGTCTTCACCACCTTGTCGGCGCCGTGCTTGGTGCGGGTGAAGACCAGCGCGCGGTTGATCGGCTCGTCCTTCAGCAGCTTGGTGAGGAAGGCGGGCTTGGCCGAGAAATCGACCTGGAGGATGCGCTGGTTGATCCGCTCGGCGGTGGAGGAGACCGGGGTCACCGCGACGCGGGCGGGATCACGCAGCATGGCGTCCGCGAGCTCGGCGATGTCCTTCGGCATGGTGGCCGAGAAGAACAGCGTCTGGCGCTTGATCGGGAGTTTCGCGACGATTTTGCGGATGTCGTTGATGAAACCCATGTCGAGCATGCGGTCGGCCTCGTCGAGCACGAGGTATTCAACGCTTGAAAGCTTCAATCCGTTGCTCTGCACGAGGTCGAGCAGGCGGCCGGGGGTGGCGACGAGCACGTCGACGCCCTGCATCAGGGCGCGGACCTGGCGGCCCATCGGCACGCCGCCGATGGCGAGCGTCGAGGACAGGCGGATGTGGCGGCCATAGGCGTTGAAGCTGTCGAGGATCTGGCCGGACAGTTCGCGGGTGGGCGACAGCACCAGCACGCGGGCCGTCTTGGGCTGCGGCTTGATGCGGTTCTCAAGCAGGCGATGCAGGATCGGCAGCGCGAAGGACGCGGTCTTGCCGGTGCCAGTCTGGGCGATGCCGACGACGTCGCGGCCGGTCAGCGCCAGCGGGATGGTCTGGGCCTGGATCGGGGTGGGGGTGACGTAACTCTCTTCACGAAGAGCGCGCGCGATGGGTTCGGCGAGGCCGAAATCCTGAAACGAAGTCAAAAGAGGGGTACTTTCCATGTCAATAGCGGGCGCCCGGCGCATTCGGCGCGGCGCGCGCATAGGGTGTCGAGAAGACACCTGCGTGTTTGGGGTGTCGGATGGGCTTGGGAGATATGGGGCAAGCCAGAGGCCGGTAGGGCCTTAAGAACACGCAGCTCGCAACGACGGCTTGATTCGCAAGCAGTCTCGATCCTTCATATGGAACATCGCAGGGGCGCTTTCAAGGCAAGCTCGCCTCAAACGGCGGTTGCGGTGCAGAAATAGTTATGCCGGAAATTTAGCCAGAATTGGCAATTTGCATAAAAAATAGACTGCCTGCCGCTTTCGCATACATTTCAGTTGCCCAGGGTTTAGGCGGAAAGACTGCGGCTAAACTTGGAATTCAGGTCATTTTATAAGTAGATCCAATGGTTTGAGAGGTGCTCAGTCCATGGCATGGTTCTTGCGAATCCGTTAATCGCAGGCGGCCGTGGGGCCGTTTCGCAGCGTTTTCACGTCTGCGTCAGGGAGATGATACACTCATGTTTAGCAAATCCACTCACGATATAGCGGCGTCATTTAGCCGCCGCGGCATCCTCGCCGCGACCGCCGGACTGATGCTCGGTCTGGCTTCATTGACTGGCGCCAAGGCCGCGGACGACACCATCAAGGTCGGCGTGCTTCACTCCCTTTCCGGCACCATGGCCATCAGCGAGACCACGCTGAAGGACACCATCCTCTTCCTGATCGACGAGCAGAACAAGAAGGGCGGCGTGCTCGGCAAGAAGCTCGAAGCCGTCGTCGTCGACCCCGCTTCCAACTGGCCGCTGTTCGCCGAGAAGGCGCGCGAGCTGATCACCAAGGACAAGGTCTCGGTCGTGTTCGGCTGCTGGACCTCGGTGTCGCGCAAGTCGGTGCTCCCGGTCTTCAAGGAGCTGAACAACATCCTGTTCTACCCCGTGCAGTACGAGGGCGAGGAGAGCGAGCGCAACGTGTTCTACACGGGTGCTGCGCCGAACCAGCAGGCGATTCCCGCCGTCGACTATCTGATGAAGGAAGAGAAGGTGAAGCGCTGGGTGCTCGCGGGCACCGACTACGTCTATCCGCGCACCACCAACAAGATCCTGGAAGCCTATCTGAAGTCCAAGGGTGTCGCCCAGGAAGACATCATGATCAACTACACGCCGTTCGGTCACTCCGACTGGCAGACGATCGTGGCCGACATCAAGAAGTTCGGCTCGGCCGGCAAGAAGACCGCAGTGGTCTCGACCATCAACGGCGACGCCAACGTTCCCTTCTACAAGGAGCTCGGCAACCAGGGCGTCAAGGCCAAGGACATCCCGGTGGTCGCGTTCTCGGTGGGTGAGGAAGAGCTCGCCGGCATCGACACCAAGCCGCTGGTCGGCCATCTCGCCGCCTGGAACTACTTCGAATCGATCAAGACCAAGGACGGATCGAACGAGAAGTTCATCAAGGACTGGCAGGCCTACACCAAGAATCCGAAGCGCGTGACCAACGATCCGATGGAAGCGCACGTGATCGGCTTCAACATGTGGGTGAAGGCCGTGGAGAAGGTGAAGTCGACCGATCCGGACAAGGTGATCGACGCGCTTCCCGGCATCGAGGCGCCGAACCTGACCGGCGGCGTGTCGAAGATGCTGCCGAACCACCACATCACCAAGCCGGTGTTCATCGGCGAGATCAAAGGCAACGGCCAGTTCGACGTGGTCTGGAAGACCCCGGGCCTCGTTGCTGGCGATGCCTGGTCGAAGGAGCTGGACGGCTCCAAGGACCTGATCGGCGACTGGGTCGGCAAGAAGTGCGGCAACTTCAACACCAAGACCAACAAGTGCCTCGGTTCGGGCTCCTGATCCCGACCTGACGCTCCATGACACGATCGGAGAGGGCGGCGATCCCGCCGCCTTCTCCAACCATTTCTGCCGGGGTCATTCACAGTGCCAGCCCATTTGTCTGCCCGTCTCTGCTCGCTTGCGCTCTCGCTGTTTCTGATCGCGTTCGCGCTGCCGGCCTTCGCCGGTCCGTTCGAAGATGCGGTCGCCAAGTTCGCCAATGACGATTTTTCCGACACGGAGGAGGCGATCGGCGCGGTCGCGAGCAGCGGCAACGCGCTGGCATTCCCGATCATCAGCGCGCTGCAGGACGGCCGCCTCATGGCCGATCCGGATAGCAAGAAGGTTTATGTCACCGGCGCCGACGGCAAGTCGATCGACGCCGCAACCGGCCAGCCCGTGGCCAGCGTTCCCGACAGCGCGAGCGCGGTCCGCCTCAACAACCGCCTGCGCCGCAGCGTGGACGCCGCGCTCGGCAGCCTGACGCTTCAGTCGCCGGATCTGTCGACGCGCCTCCAGGCCGCGCAGTCGGTGTTCAAGTCGCATGAGGAGGCCGCGCTCGAGGCGGTCGAGGCCGCGCTGGCCAAGGAAGGCAACAGATCCGTCAAGACCGCGCTCGGCGAAGCCCGCGCGGCCATCCTGCTGTTCAAGTCGGACGCCACCGAGGTCGAGAAGCTGGAGGCCGTCGCCACCCTCAAGGCGCGCGGCGACCAGGAGGCGCTGGCGCTGCTCACCGGCATGGGCGACCAGCCGGCCTCGGTGAGCAAGGCTGCTGCGAGCGCGATCGGCTCGATCCAGAACTCGCTTGCGGTCTGGTCCATGGTGCAGAACGCCTGGTATGGCCTCTCGCTCGGCTCGGTGCTGCTGCTCGCCGCGATCGGGCTCGCCATCACCTTCGGCGTGATGGGCGTGATCAACATGGCCCATGGCGAGATGGTGATGATCGGGGCCTACACCACCTTCGTGGTGCAGGAGGTGATCCGCACCCGCTATCCCGGCCTGTTCGACTATTCGCTCCTGATCGCGGTGCCGCTCGCCTTCCTCGTCGCCGGTGCCATCGGCGTCCTGATCGAGCGCAGCATCATCCGCTTCCTCTACGGCCGTCCGCTGGAGACGCTGCTGGCGACCTGGGGCCTGTCGCTGGTGTTGCAACAGGCGGTGCGCACCATGTTCGGCCCGACCAACCGCGAGGTCGGCAACCCCTCCTGGATGAGCGGCGCCTTCGAGCTCGGCCAGATCACCATCACCTATAACCGGCTCTGGATCCTCTGCTTCACGCTGGCGGTGTTCGCGATCCTGCTCGCGATGCTGCGCTATACCGCGCTCGGCCTCGAGATGCGCGCAGTGACGCAGAACCGCCGCATGGCGGCCTCGATGGGCATCGCGACCTCGCGCGTCGATGCGCTGACTTTCGGGCTCGGCTCGGGCATCGCCGGCATCGCCGGCGTGGCGCTGTCGCAGATCGACAATGTCAGCCCCAATCTCGGCCAGAGCTACATCATCGACAGCTTCATGGTCGTGGTGTTCGGCGGCGTCGGCAATCTCTGGGGCACCCTGGTCGGCGCCTTCACGCTCGGCATCGCCAACAAGTTCCTGGAGCCGGTCGCCGGCGCCGTGCTCGGCAAGATCGCCATCCTGGTTCTCATCATCCTGTTCATTCAAAAGCGGCCGCGCGGCCTGTTCGCGCTCAAGGGCCGTGCGGTGGAAGCATGACTCCTCACATGCTGACGCGATCGCTGGACCGCAGCGCGACGATCTTCCTTGCCGTCGTCGCAGCCTGCGGCATCCTCATCCCGCTCTCGAACCTGCTACTGCCCGCGGGCTCGTTCCTGCAGGTGCCGACCTATCTGGTCGCGCTCTGGGGTAAATATGTCTGCTACGCCATCCTCGCGCTCGCGATCGATCTGATCTGGGGCTATTGCGGCATCCTCTCGCTCGGCCACGGTGCGTTCTTCGCGCTCGGCGGCTACGCCATGGGCATGTATCTGATGCGGCAGATCGGCACCCGCGGCGTCTACGGCAACCCGATCCTGCCCGACTTCATGGTGTTCCTGAACTGGCAGAAGCTGCCCTGGTACTGGTACGGCTTCGACATGTTCTGGTTTGCGGCCCTGATGGTGCTGGTCGTGCCGGGCCTGCTCGCCTTCTGCTTCGGCTGGCTCGCCTTCCGCTCCCGCGTCACCGGCGTGTACCTGTCGATCATCACGCAGGCGATGACCTATGCACTGCTGCTCGCGTTCTTCCGCAACGATTTTGGCTTTGGCGGCAACAATGGCCTGACCGACTTCAAGGACATCCTGGGCTTCAACGTCCAGGCGGAGGGTACGCGTGCGGCGCTGTTCGCGCTGAGTTGTCTGGCGCTGATTGCAGGTTTCCTGATCTGCCGCGCCATTGTCTCGTCCAAGCTCGGCAAGGTGCTGATCGCGGTGCGCGATGCGGAATCGCGGACGCGCTTCCTCGGCTACCGCGTCGAATCCTACAAGCTGTTCGTGTTCACGGTGTCGGCCTGCATGGCCGGCGTCGCCGGCGCGCTCTACGTGCCTCAGGTCGGCATCATCAATCCATCCGAATTCGCCCCCGGCAATTCGATCGAGGCGGTGATCTGGGTTGCAGTCGGCGGCCGCGGCACGCTGGTCGGTGCTGCGCTCGGCGCCGTCGTCGTCAACTACGCCAAGACGTTCTTCACCTCCGGTGTGCTGGCGCCGTACTGGCTGTTCATGCTGGGCGCGCTGTTCATCCTGGTGACGCTGCTGCTGCCCAAGGGGATCGTCGGCACCTTCAACGCCTGGTGGGACTCCTCGAGGGAAAAGCGCACCGCTGCAGCCATTGCGAGCGCTGCGGCCGAAGACGGCGTCACCGAACCCAAGATGGCGGAGTAGCGCGATGAACGTCATGGACAGCCGCGCGACCTCCGCGATGCTCTATCTCGACGGCGTGCACGTCTCTTTCGACGGCTTCCACGCCATCAACAATCTGTCGCTGACACTTGAGCCCGGCGAGATGCGCGCCATCATCGGCCCGAACGGCGCCGGCAAGACCACGATGATGGACATCATCACCGGCAAGACCAAGCCGGACGAGGGCACCGTGCTGTTCGACGGTGTCACCGATCTGACGCGGCTCGACGAGACCCGCATCGCCGAGCTCGGCATCGGCCGCAAATTCCAGAAGCCGACCGTGTTCGAGAGCCAGACCGTGCAGGACAATCTCCTGCTTGCGCTGAATGTCGATCATTCGGTTCGCGGCACGCTGTTCTGGCGCGGCAGCAAGGCGGAGTCCGAGCGCATCGACAAGGTGCTGGAGACGATCCGCCTCACCGATGCCCGCAACCGCCTCGCCGGCAGCCTCAGCCACGGCCAGAAGCAGTGGCTCGAGATCGGCATGCTGCTGGCGCAGGATCCGAAGCTGCTCCTCGTCGACGAGCCGGTCGCAGGGATGACCGACGTCGAGACGCATCTCACCGCCGAACTGCTGAAAGAGATCAACAAGACCCACACTGTGATGGTGGTCGAGCACGACATGACCTTCGTGCGCGAGCTCGGGGTCAAGGTCACCTGTCTGCATGAAGGCACCGTGCTGGCGGAAGGCACCATCGACCAGGTCTCGTCCAACGAGCGGGTCATCGAAGTCTATCTGGGACGCTGAGCGATGCTTGAGGTCAAGGACATCAATTTGTTCTACGGCGCGGCCCAAGCGCTGCGCGGCGTCTCGATCTCGGCCGAGCCGGGCAAGGTCACCTGCGTGCTCGGGCGCAACGGCGTCGGCAAGACCTCGCTGCTCCGCGCCATGGTCGGGCAATATCCGATCTCCTCGGGCGCGATCGTGCTCGACGGCAGCGACATCACGGGCCTGAAGCCCTATGAGCGGGCGCGCAAAGGCATCGGCTTCGTGCCGCAGGGCCGCGAGATCTTTCCGCTGCTGACGGTCGAGGAGAACCTCAAGACCGGCTTCGGCCCGCTCAGGCGCGAGGACAAGCACATTCCGGACGACGTATTCTCGCTCTTCCCGGTGCTGCAATCCATGCTCGGCCGGCGCGGTGGCGACCTCTCCGGCGGCCAGCAGCAGCAGCTCGCGATCGGGCGCGCGCTGGTAATGCGACCAAAGCTGCTGCTGCTCGACGAGCCGACCGAGGGCATCCAGCCCTCGATCATCAAGGACATCGGCCGCGCCATCTCTTACTTGCGCAACCTCGGCAACATCGCGATCGTCCTGGTCGAACAATATCTCGACTTTGCCTGCGAACTCGGCGACAGTTTCGCGGTGATGGATCGCGGCGCGGTGAAGTTCACCTGCGACCGCTCCAATCTCGACGCGAGCGAAATCAGCCGCCAGATGGCGCTGTAGGCCATTCTGCCGCGACCGGCTGGGGAGGCGGATGCGCAGCGACGTTTCGGTCACATCGACGGTTTTCGAGGCCAACCGCGCCCGCGGCGCGGTGCGCTTCGACGTCCATGCGCGCGATGGTGTGACGCGGCGCGGGACCTTGCATGAGTCCGGCTCGCTGCGCGTGCGCTTTCCCTCGCCGGAAGGCGAGGGGCTCTCCGGCGTGTTCGTCAACACGGCCGGAGGTGTCGCCGGCGGCGATCGCTTCGACATTGAGATCACAGCCGCTGATGCTGCGCGGCTGACGCTGACGACGGCGGCCGCAGAAAAGGTCTATCGTGCGCCGGGGCAGGCGGCCGAGCTCAATATCGCGCTGAAGGTCGGCGCAGGGGCGCATCTGTCCTGGCTGCCGCAGGAAACAATCCTATTTGATCGCGCCCGTGTCCATCGCCGCTTCGACATCGCGCTCGATGAGGCGGCTTCGCTCCTGCTCTGCGAGATCGTGGTGTTCGGTCGCACCGCCATGGGCGAGCGGATGGAGCAGGGCGAGTTCGTCGATCGCTGGCGGCTCTCTCGCGGCGGCAGGCTGGTGTTCGCAGAGGCTGTCAGGCTACATGGTCATATCGGTGAAAAATTGGCGCGATCCGCCGTGGCCAAGAGTGGCGCCGCGATCGGCACGGCCCTGATCGTGCCCGGCGACGAGGCGTTGGTCGAGCGCATCCGCGAGGCATCGGATTCGTTCGCCGGCGAGGTCGGGATATCCGCCTGGAATGGCTTTGCAATGGCGCGGTTCTGTGCCCAAGATGCGGCGCGCTTGCGCGCCGACATGATGGCGGTGCTGGCGCGCACCGGCGCGGCCCTGCCGCGGCTCTGGCTGAACTGACTGGTTGAACGGAAGAGATGTCGCATGAATCTGTCTCCCCGCGAAAAGGACAAGCTTCTAATCTCGATGGCGGCGATCGTGGCCCGCCGTCGGCTGGACCGCGGCGTCAAGCTCAACCATCCCGAGGCGGTTGCGATCATCTCCGACTTCATCCTCGAAGGCGCGCGCGACGGCCGCACCGTCGCCGAGCTGATGCAATCCGGCGCGCAGGTGCTGACCCGCGACCAGGTGATGCCCGGCATCCCCGAGATGATCCACGACATCCAGGTCGAGGCGACCTTTCCGGACGGCACCAAGCTCGTCACCGTGCACGAGCCGATCAGGTAGGAGCGAGAAGCATGATCCCCGGCGAACTCTTCATTCAGGACGGCGAGATCGAGCTCAATGCCGGCCGCAAGACCGTGACGCTGACGGTCGCCAACACCGGCGACCGCCCGATCCAGGTCGGCTCGCACTACCATTTCTTCGAGACCAACCCGGCGCTGAAGTTCGATCGCAAGAAGTCCCGCGGCATGCGCCTCGACATCGCCGCCGGCACCGCCGTCCGCTTCGAGCCCGGCCAGACCCGTGACGTCCAGCTCGTCGCCATGGCCGGGAAGAAGACCATTTATGGCTTCCGCGGCGACGTCATGGGGAAGCTGTGATCTCCGAAGGAACGAGCCTGGTGCGGCACGGTTGAGGCGAAAACGGAGGTCTTTGCCATGCTGACACCGATCCGCCTTGTCTCCGAAGCTGCCGAGCTCGCTGCGCACCGCCACAACGGCATGGCGCGCAAGGGGCGCGGCAACGAGCCTTATATCAATCATCTCGCCGAGGTCGCGAACCTGCTGGCGACCGCGACCGACGGCGCCGACGCCGAGCTGGTCGCGGCCGGCTGGCTGCATGATATGATCGAGGACACCGACACCACGCGCGAGGAGCTGGCGCAGAGATTTTCGGCGCGTGTCGCCGCCCTCATCGTGGAATGCACCGACGACATGAGCCTGCCAAGGGCCGAACGGCGGCGGCTTCAGGTGCTCGAAGCGCCGAAGAAATCCCCCGGCGCAAAACTGATCAAGATCGCCGACAAGATCAGCAATACAGAGGCGCGCATTCAAACCGACCCGAGCGCCGAGGAGCGGGACGATCTCGCCGATTACATCGGATGGGCCACGCAGGTCGTTGCAGGCTGCCGCGGCGGCAATGCGTGGCTCGACGAGAAATTCGATGATGCCGTGAAAGCAGCGAGATCCTTGCTGTGACTGACCAGATGTTCAAACGCAATCGGGGCTTGTGATGTCCGTCAAGATCAAACGTTCCGTCTATGCCGACATGTTCGGCCCGACCACCGGCGACAAGGTGCGGCTGGCCGACACCGACCTCATCATCGAGGTCGAGAAGGATTTTACCACGTACGGCGAGGAGGTGAAGTTCGGCGGCGGCAAGGTGATCCGCGACGGTATGGGCCAGTCGCAGGTCACCAACCGGCAGGGCGCGGCCGACACCGTCATCACCAATGCGCTGATCGTCGACCATTGGGGCATCGTGAAAGCCGACGTCGCCATCAAGGACGGCATGATCTCTGCGATTGGCAAGGCCGGCAATCCCGATATCCAGCCCGGCGTCACCATCGTCATCGGCCCAGGCACAGATGTTATCGCAGGCGAAGGCAAGATCCTCACCGCCGGCGGCTTCGACAGCCACATCCACTTCATCTGCCCGCAGCAGATCGAGCACGCGCTGATGAGCGGCGTCACCTCGATGCTCGGGGGCGGCACCGGCCCCTCGCACGGCACCTTCGCCACCACCTGCACGCCGGGGCCGTGGCACATCGCGCGGATGATCCAGTCGTTCGACGCCTTCCCGGTCAATCTCGGTATCTCCGGCAAGGGTAATGCCTCGCGGCCGGCCGCACTGGTCGAGATGATCAGAGCCGGCGCCTGCGCACTGAAGCTGCACGAGGATTGGGGCACGACGCCGGCGGCGATCGACAACTGCCTGTCGGTCGCCGACGATCACGATATCCAGGTGATGATCCATACCGACACGCTGAACGAATCCGGCTTCGTCGAGGACACGATCAAGGCGTTCAAGGGCCGCACCATCCATGCCTTCCATACCGAAGGCGCCGGCGGTGGTCACGCGCCTGACATCATCAAGGTCGCGGGCCTGAAGAACGTGCTGCCGTCCTCGACCAATCCGACGCGGCCGTTCACGCGCAACACCATCGACGAGCATTTGGACATGCTGATGGTGTGCCACCACCTCGATCCCTCGATCGCCGAAGACCTGGCCTTCGCGGAAAGTCGCATCCGCAAAGAGACCATCGCCGCCGAGGACATCCTGCACGATCTCGGCGCGCTCTCGATGATGTCCTCGGACTCGCAGGCCATGGGCCGCCTCGGCGAGGTCATCATCCGGACCTGGCAGACCGCTGACAAGATGAAGAAGCAGCGCGGTTCCCTGCCGCAGGACAGAGGCAAGGACAACGACAATTTCCGCGTCAAGCGCTACATCGCCAAATACACCATCAATCCCGCGATCGCCCACGGCGTGTCGAAACTGATCGGCTCGGTCGAGAAGGGCAAGCTCGCCGACCTCGTGCTGTGGTCGCCGGCCTTCTTCGGCGTCAAGCCGGACTGCATCGTCAAGGGCGGCAGCATCGTCGCCGCGCCCATGGGCGATCCCAACGCCTCGATCCCGACGCCGCAGCCGGTGCACTACCAGCCGATGTTCGGCGCCTTCGGCAAGGCGCGGACGGCGTCCTCGGTGCTGTTCACCTCGAAGGCGGCGGTCGCGGGCGGTCTTGCGCGAAAACTCGGCATCGACAAGAAGCTCTATGCGGTCCAGAACACCCGCGGCAAGATCTCCAAGAAGAGCATGATCCACAACGACGCCACGCCCGATATCGAGGTCGATCCGGAGACCTATGAGGTCCGCGCCGACGGCGAGCTGCTGACCTGCGCGCCCGCCGAGGTGCTGCCCATGGCGCAGCGATATTTCATGTACTAAAATAGCGCCTCAACGCATGTCCCCGCATCAAGTCCGGAGACAGCTTTTCCGGTGTTGCGTTCGATCCGGCCTGGTCTAATGTCCGGCCCGGTATCGTACCCTTAGAAGAAAAGCCGGGAGGATTTCTCGTGATCTATGTCGTTGCTACCTTGACCATCAAGCCCGAAACGCGCGCCGAATTCATTGCAGCTGCAACCGCCTGCATCAAGGAGACGCGGAAGGAGCCCGGCAATATCGCCTACGATTTGCACGAGAGCGTCACCGATCCCAGCAAGATGGTATTCGTCGAGCAGTGGGAGAATGCCGAGGCGCTGGTGCCGCACCGCGCCATGGAACACATGAAGACGTTCGGCCGCGTCGCGGTGAAATGCTTCACGGCGCCGCCGAAGATCGAGGTGATCACGCCCGAGAAGGTCGAGACACGGTAACGGAGTAGACGCATGATCCGGGCGACGCAGGTCAAGGGGCAGCACCGCTTCACGGAAGCACCCGTGGATACGGTCGTGCTCGATTTCGACGATCGGCACCGCCGTCGCATGGCAATGACGGGGACGCGGGGGCTCGAATTCCTGCTCGACCTGGAGCATGCCGTCGCGCTGCGCGGCGGCGATGCCCTGGTGCTGGAGGACGGCCGGCTGGTCGAGGTGGTGGCGGCACCCGAGCCGCTGCTGGAGATCCGCGGTCGCGATCCGCACCATCTCATCCGCGTTGGCTGGCATCTCGGCAACCGCCATCTGCCGACGCAGATCATGGCCAAAGCCTTGCGCATCCGCCGCGACCACGTCATCGAAGCCATGGTGAAGGGTCTCGGCGCCCGCGTGATCGAGATCGAGGCGCCGTTCGATCCCGAGGGCGGCGCCTATGCCGATGCCGGCCACGCGCATGGGCACGACGACCACGCGCATCACGATCACGGCCATCACGATCACCATGATCATCACGGTCATGATCACCACCATCATGGCCATGCCGCGCATGACCATGGTCACGATCATCACCATCACCACGACGAGCATTGCGACCATTCCGACCATCACCACGGCCACAAGCATGCTCATGACCACAAATGAGCCGGTCAGCCCCGCTGACCTCGCCGGGCGCGAGGCGGCGGCGCTGTACCGGTTGATGACCTGGCTGTCGCCGGCATTCCCTGTCGGCGGGTTCTCCTATTCCAGCGGCATCGAATGGGCGGTCGAGGCCGGCGATATCACCGACACCGCGACGCTGGCCGACTGGCTCGACGCGATGCTCGGCGACGGCTCGGGCTTTTGCGATGCGACGTTCCTGGTCCATGCCTATCGCGCCGCGGAAGCGGGCGAGACCACCGCTTTGAACGATATCGCCGAGCTCGCCGCCGCCTTCGTGCCGTCGCGCGAACGACAGCTGGAGACGACCTCGCAGGGCCGCGCCTTCATCGACATCGCCCGCGCCGCGTGGGATGCCGATGGCCTGGATGCCATGGTTGCGGCATGCCGCACGCCGCTGGTCTATCCCGTCGCGGTCGGCGTGGTCGCCGCGATGCATGGCGTGCCGTTGGCTTCGACACTCCACGCCTTCTTGCATGCGCTGGTCTCGAACTGGATTTCCGCGGCCAGCCGTCTCATTCCGCTCGGCCAGACCGACAGCCAGCGTGTGCTGGTGAGGCTGGAAGCCGCCGCCGCCGCGACCGCCAATCGTGCGCTGAATGCGACACTGGACGATCTCGGCAGCGCGACTTTCCGCGCCGATCTCGCCAGCCTAAGGCACGAGACACAATATACGCGGCTGTTCCGGTCGTGAGCACGTTGCGTCACACTCCGCCGTCGTCCCGGCGCAGGCCGGGACCCATAACCACGAATCTTCGTGGAGATGGAAGGATGCGGCCACAGCCCGTCCTATCAACCGGGTTCGGTGGCTATGGGTCCCGGCCTTCGCCGGGACGACGTTAGGAAGAGCGAGCGACATGTCGAAAACTCACGGCCCCTTGCGTGTCGGTGTCGGCGGCCCGGTCGGATCGGGCAAGACCGCGCTGATGGACCTGCTCTGCAAGACCATGCGCGCGCGCTATGACATCGCCGCGATCACCAACGACATCTACACCAAATGGGATGCGGAATACCTCGTGCGTTCGGGCTCGCTGACGCCGGACCGCATCGCGGGGGTCGAGACCGGCGGCTGCCCGCACACCGCAATTCGCGAGGACGCCTCGATGAATCTCGCCGCGGTGGCGGACATGCGCGCGAAATTCCCGGACCTCGATCTCGTGCTGATCGAGTCCGGCGGCGACAATCTGGCTGCCACTTTTTCCCCGGAGCTGGCCGACCTCACCATCTACGTCATCGACGTTGCCGCCGGCGACAAGATCCCATCCAAGGGCGGCCCGGGCATCACCCGGTCAGACCTTCTTGTCATCAACAAGATCGACCTGGCACCCCATGTCGGAGCCTCCCTGGAAAAGATGGAGACGGATGCCAAGCGCATGCGCGGCCAGCGCCCCTTCGTCATGACCAACCTGAAGAAGAGCCAGGGTCTCGATCGCATCGTCGGCTTCATCGAGACCAAGGGTGGCTTAAAACGGGACGCTTAAAACCGCGGGGCCCGACGGACGCGACGACTTAGCGCAGGCGTTTTTGCCCTAACACCCCGGGCAGGGCCGCAACCGCGGAACAAATTTCGGACAGGGCGATTAACTACCTCTTGGCCCCCAAGGGGCAAATCCGTGCGGCCGGACCATCGGCCGGACGGATTAAGCTTTTCAGCCGACCTACGTTGCGTACTGATGCCTCCTCCTCCATTATCTCCGCCACTGGGGGTTCACCCTGTTTCGGCACATGGCCGTTCGAGCGGCGTTCATATGCTCCATGTTTATTGCCGACCTCCTGCTTTCGCCTGAGTAGTCGCGTGGTCCGGCTGGGTTTCATCATTGGCTTCATCGCTCTGCTCGGAGCCCTGCTCTCCGGGCTTGCGGCCTATCGCGTTCACGATCAGGAGCTGGCGCTGGACCGAATCGCGCTCGCGCGTGCGATCGACGTTCACGCAAGCCTGGTCCAGGACCGCCTCACCGAGCGGGAGCTGCTCGCGCGTGTCGCCTCCGGCTTGTTCCGTGCGCCATCCGTGATCAAGCCGAACATGCTGGAGCCGCTGCGCTCGGCCATCTACGCCTTCAAGACCGACTTCGTGGTGGCCGGCTGGATCGCCCGGCTGAAGCCGAACGAGCTTACGGCGGCGCAGGCTGCCATTGCCGGCGCCGGCTTCCCCAATCCGCGGATCCGCATGTTTGACGACAAGCCGATCAATTCCGCCGATGTCACCCAGCCGATCGACGTGCTGATGGACCTTGAGCCGCGCAGCAACGAGACCAAGGCGCTGCCTGGCCGCAGCTACGATCAGGATCCGGTTCGCAGCGCCATGCTGACGCGTGCCCGGGTCGAGAAGCGGTCGATCGCCTCAGACCCGATTCCGCTGCTCCGCGGCAACGGCCCGATCGGCGTCATCGTGGCCGCGCCCGTCATTCCCGAAGGTGCAACGGAGCCGGCCGGGTTCGTCACATTTTCCTACGAGCTTGCTTCGCTGATGCTGACCAATGACGACATGTCGTTGTTCTCGGTCGCGCTCAGGGATCCGCGCAGGGACGGCGGCGAGCTCGTTGCCAACGACCAGGGCGTGGTCTCCACGCGTATGACGGCGGCGGACGGACTGGCGCCGTCGGCCATGCGCACGGTGAGCTTCGGTGGCCGTGACTGGCAGCTCGCCTATTACGCGAAGACCAATTCGGCGCGTCGTGCCGAGCAGACCGCCATCATCGTCGCGGCGATCGGCCTCGCCATCACCGCGATGGTGTGCGGCCTGTTCGGCTATGTCGCCTACAACAATCTGCGCCTCAGCCGGGAAATCCAGGTGCGGATCGGCTTCGAGCGCCGGCTCACCGCTGTCATCGACGAGCTCAACCACCGGGTCAAGAACATCTTGGCGGTGATCCAGTCGATCGTGACACGCACGCTGCGCCACGGCTCGGACATCGACGTCGCGCGCGAGCTGCTGATCGGCCGCATCCACGCCATGTCGAACGTGGTCTCGCTGCTCAGCGAGAGCCAGTGGCAGGGTGTCAAGCTGAAGGGCCTGTTCGAAGCGCGCGCCATCCCGCATGCCGATCGCATCGCCGTCACCGGTCCCGACATCGCGGTCAGCGCGCGCGCGGCGCAGAGCCTGTCGCTGCTGTTCTTCGAGCTCGCCTCGCATTCCGACGAAGGCCTGTCGCTGGTCGGCAAGCATCCGCACATCACCGCCAATTGGACGGTGACGGGCGAGGAGCCCGACGAGATTTTCAGTTTTCGCTGGGAGGAGTTCAACACCAGCGAGGCGACGCGCCGCCCCGATTCCGATTTCGGCCTGATCCTGCTCGACCGCGTCGCGCCCGAGGCGCTCGGCGGCACCGCCAAGCGCTACTTCACCGACGTCTCCTATGTCTACGAGCTGATCGCGCCGATGGAGACGGTGGTCGACATGACCGAGCGCGATCGGACCGACAAGATTTCGGCCCCGGTCAGGCCTGTGCGGTGATGCGAGGTCAGCCCTTCGGCCGCAGCACCAAATCGACCAGATTGCGCGCGTAAGCCGGCGTGATCGGTGCGATGCCGAAGACATAGCGGTAGAACAGGCCGCCATAGATCGCGTCGTAGAGATCCTCGGGCAGTCCCGCGGCCAGGATGCTGCCGTCCTTCTGGCCCGCCGCGATCATCTCGACCAGCGCGTCGCGGCGGAACTGCAGATAGCGGGCGTAGAACAGCTCGGCGGAGCCGGTCTTCGAAATGCATTCGGAGATCACGGCGAGCTGCACCTTGCCGAACTCGCCCCGGAGCGCCTCGGCATAGGCCGCGGCATGGCGGCGTGCACGCGCCGCGGGCGTTCCGGAGCTCACCGGCGGCAGCGGCAGCATCTGCGCGGCGTGGTGGAGAAAGGCGTCGATCAGAAGCGCCTCGCGGGACGGCCACCATTTGTAGATCGTCATCTTGGAGACGCTGGAGTGCCGCGCGACCGCGTCGATGGTGGTGGCGGCAAGGCCGGTGGTGGCCATCAGCGCATAGGCGCTTTCGAGAATGGCGTTGGTGGTCTCGATCGAACGCGGCCGGCCGCGCCGGGGCGCGCCGTCGTCCCCATCACCCTCGCTATTCGCCGTCACCACGTCCGGTCTCCTCGCAACCCGCTTCTGCTCCGCATAGCGCAGCCGCGGCCGCCGGCCTAGAGCATGATCCGGAAAAGTGTGTAGCGGTTTTCCGAAAAGATCATGCTCAAACAATAATCCAAAGTGCGATGACGATTCATCCTGATCTCACGCGCTTTAGGGGAATCGGATGCGCACCGGCTAGGCCTGCTGCCGCAAGGCGGCGGGCAGGTCCTGCCACTTCGACCAGGCGATGTAATAGGCGACCGCGGTCATCGCGGCGAAGCCGGCGAGGCTCACCACGACCTGCATCACCATCATATTGGGCCCGGTGATCAGGATGAGATGACCTGCAAAGGACAGGAATACGCCGACGCAGAACACAGCGAGCCATTCCTCGCCGCATCTGATGACCGCCTGTAGCGGCTTCAATTGCAGGCCGGGATGATCGGCCGGAATGAGATGGGTCGCGAGGAAGGCGAGCGCGAGGAAGTGAAGCACGCGATAAGGCGCGAGGTTTTCCTTGTCGGTCGGCGCGATGCCGTTGAGGAGGACGTCCGGCAGATAAGCGGAGAGCGCCGGTGAATGGCGCATCAGGGTGACGGCCATCGCGAAGATGAGATAGGTCCCGGCGAGGATCCGCAGCCAGGACATGCCGCGCAGCGCCCGCCCGGGCGCGCCCGTCACGGCGAACCAGCCGCCCAGCACCATCAGCATCTGCCAGCAGAGCGGATTGAAGGTCCACTCCTGGTCCGGATAGACCCGGAAATTCCAGTCGAACCAGCGTGCGGCAAGGTACAGCGCGACCGATGCCGCCAGCGTCACGTTCGGCCGCCGCAACAGGCCCCACAGCACAAGCGGAAAGAAGGCCATCAGCGGGACCATCAATTGCAGCAGGTCGAGGTTCAGCGGCTCCTCCTGGAGCACGAGACCGCGGATCAGGATGCGCAGCGGATGCTCGAGAATCCCAGAGATGTTGTATTCGTGGATGATTTCCGGTGCCATCGATTGCGAGGCGACATAGGCGATGGCGTCGATATAGATGACGAACAGGACGACGTAGGCGGCGTAGAGCCGCCAGACGCGTCGAAAGATGCGCGTCGCCGCGACGACGTAGCCGCGCTCCAGCGCCATCCGGCCGTGGATGATGGCGACGCCATAACCGGCCACGAACACGAACAAATCCGCGGCGCCGCTGAAGCCGAAGTTTCGCAGCGTCAGCAGGTTGACGACGTTGTTCGGGATGTGATCGACGAAAACCGACCAGTTGGCGATGCCGAGTGTCAAATACAGTCTGGCGTCGGGTTGAAATGCGGCGAGGTTCGCCTTGACGGACGGTTTCATCACGAAAAAACTTTTGGAATCAGGGGCGACGCTTTTAGCGGCAACCGCCTGCCCATCCGAGTAGCGTTTGCGTGATGGCGGGGGCATTCGTGCCGGATGGCGCAAAATTACGCGGGACCGCCCGGACCGATTTGCGATCGATGGATTCGGAGCACTTACGACGAAATTTTCTAACCCGCTCTGACCATTATTCTGCAGGTTCGGCCGACGTCTCGTCTGCTACGCCAGCCCGGCTCGCCATGATTCCGAGTGCGACCCCACCGATCGCGAGGATCGGCAACAGCCGCCTGACGCCGATGGCCCGCACGATCTGAAGTCCCGTAGCGAGCAGCATGGGGTCCGTAAGCATGCTCTGTGCCATCGACTTCGCGGCGCGCTCGGCCGCGATCTGGGCGCGCTTCTGCACCTCGCGCTTGTAGCCCCAATAGGTGCCGGCAGCGGTGAGCGTCAGCAGGAAGAAGATGCCGGCGCCGGCGAGGCAGGCCTGAACCGGACCATATTTCTCCAGGACCGAAATGAACGCCGCGGCGCAGAGGAAGCACGTGGTGATGAAGAGCGCGAATGCCGTGCCTGCGGCCAGCGAGGTCAGTCGCACAGTGGTGCCGGTGGATGCACTGATCCCGTCGATGATGCGCTGAAACATGGCCTTGCTCCTCAACAAGCCGAACCGCCACACGCCGGCATCGGGCGCGGCAGCGCCGCCGTCTCGAGATCCGTTCCGCAAACCTACCGCCGCCAGGCGGCGCCGATCAGGAAGCCGATGCCGAGGGCGAGCCCGACGGTCGCGAGCGGCCGCTGCGTGATGGCCTCTTCCAGCGTCTCCTCGATCGAACCGTAGGCGTCTTGCGCAGCCTCCATCATCGCGCTGCCGCGGTCGGACATGTCGTCCATCGCGGAATCCATGTTCTCGCGCGCCTGGCGATAGCCGCGGCGAGCCTGCCTGCTGGTGGAATTGGCGAAGGTATTGAGCGCGTCGGTGATCTGTTCGGTGAGGGCGGCGATATCGCTTTTCACGGCTGCTACATCCTTCTCGAGGCGTTCCCTGGTGGCTTTGTCGGTCCAGTCCTTCATCCCGGCTTCGGCATTGGTCGTGGACATCGGGAGCTCCAAACTGTTGACGGCTGAGATAGCCGGAGAACGTTTCGTGGTCGGGGAAGTTCCGTTCACGGAAACCGCTCAGGCCTGCGGCAACTGCGGCGAATCCGCCGGCAACAGATGCTCCTTGAGGATCAGGCCGACGATCAGGAGCGGCGACGACAGGAACGCGCCCATCGGGCCCCACATCCAGGTCCAGAATGCCAGCGCGAGCAGGACCGCAAGCGCATTCAGCGCCAGCCGCCGGCCGATGATGGTCGGGGTGATGAAGTGCCCTTCCAGGAAGGTGAGGCCGCCGAAGGCGAGCGCCGCCATCAGCGCGCCGCTGATGGTCGGGAAGGCGACCAGCCCCACCATGACCAGTACGGCGAACATCGCGATCGGCCCGATGATCGGAATGAAGTTGAGCGTTGCCGCAAGTGCGCCCAGGCCGGCCGGATTGGGCATGCCAGTGAGCGCGCAGATGAGGCCGGTGGCGACACCGACACCGACATTGATGATGGTGACGGTCAGGAGGTAACTGCCGAGATGGACCTCGATCTCGTTGAGAATACGCCAGTGTGCGCAGCCGCGCGTCGTGATTGCTGAAGTTCATGATCATCGCCCGCCGCAGGTCGCGCCAGCTTGCGATGAACAGAATGAGGGTGACGAAGAACAGCAGAAATTCAGTAAAGGTCGGCGACAAGAATTCCAGCGTCGGCTGCACCCACTCGATCTTCGGCAACTGGAAGCTGGGGAATTCCTCCGAGCCGCCGACCATGGCTTGCAGCTCGCGCCACAGCGCCAGTGGCCGGTCGAACACGTGCAGCTTGTCCTTCAGTTGCGCGCCGAGCTCCGGCAGGTGCGTGCTCCATTCCATCACAGGCGAGGCTATCAGCGCGACCGCGAACGCGACTACTGCCGTCCCGGCGATCACGATCAGGACGGCACCGAGCGCGCGGGGCACCTTGCATCGCTCGAGGAAGCTCGCCGCCGGCGACAGCATGGTGCCGATGACGAAGGCCATCACCACGGGCAGGAAGAACGCTTTTCCGACATAGAGCACGGTGACGACTGCAATCAGCAGGAGGCCTGCGAGTGCGAAAGCGACGAACTCGGTGCGGCGGATGACCGGTGGCAGCTCACTATGGCTGTCGGGAAGCGGTTCACCTTCGCTGTTGCCGGGAATCAGACGTTCGCTGGGAAGGACGCGCACAATATCTCTCCCGCACGCGCAACTCGCGATCCGCGCGCCCATCGACGATCCGACAACGTGCTGGCTGAGCAAGGGTTCCGTCGCGGCTTCGTGAAGACGCGCTCGCTTGACTGTGACGTCGCTGCCGCAGAGTTCGGCGGAACCTGAGTCGGCCCGGTCGCGTTTGTTGGCGACAGCATCACCCAGATGCACACATCCAACGGGGCAGCTCATGACAAGGTTCTCTCTCGTCCGCCGCTTCTCACCGCGCGCCGTCACTGCGTTTGCCTTCGCAAGCGCACTGCTCATCATGCCCTTTGGCGGCGCGCGTGCGCAAACCCTCGGCTTCGTGCCGATGCAGTCGCAGTCGTATCCACAGGACCAGGGCTATTCACAGGCTTATGGAAGCGAGGCACCGCAAGCCGCAGACGAGGACGCCCGGCTGCCCGATCGGCTGCGCAGGCAGATCGTCAGCTTCGACAGGAGCGAGCCGGCCGGCACCATCGTCATCGATACCAACAACACCTATCTCTACTACGTGCTCGGCCAGGGACGCGCGATCCGCTATGGCGTTGGTGTCGGCCGCGAGGGCTTCACCTGGGCGGGCGTTCAGAGCATCAGCCGCAAGGCCGAGTGGCCGGACTGGCATCCGCCGGCCAAAATGATCGCGCGCCAACCCTATCTGCCGCGCTTCGTGGCGGGCGGTCCGGGTAACCCGCTCGGTGCCCGTGCGATGTATCTCGGCTCGAGCGAATACCGCATCCACGGCACCAACGATCCCAGCACCATCGGCAAGTTCGTCTCGTCCGGCTGCATCCGCTTGACCAATGAGGACGTCATCGACCTGTTCGGCCGCGTCAATGTCGGGACGAAGGTCGTGGTGCTGCCAAAGAACGCGCCGCTGATGGCCAAGGGAAGCGACAAGGCAGGCGATTCCGTGCGCAAGCACCCGGCCATGACGACGCTGCCCTCGGGCCACCAGGCGCTGAACATCTCGGCGTCGTCGGTGAACTGAGAGTTGAGTGAGGCTACATGAAGAGACGTTCGATAGCTGGCGGTGCGGCGGCCGTGTTCACCATCATCTCTCTCGGCCTTGCGCTGACGCCCTCGGCGTATGCGGAGGACTTTTTCTCGGCGCTGTTCGGCGCGTTCGGCGTGCGGCCTCCCCAGATCCGGATGCCGTTCCCGAACGATGACATGCCGCGCTACGACATGCCGCGCCAGCGAGCCGCCTATGGTGGCGGCGCCGCCTATTGCGTGCGCGGATGCGACGGCCGCTATTTTCCGGCGCAAGGAACGGATGCCGAAAGCAAGGCGCAGTCCTGCAAGAGCTTCTGCCCGGCGTCCGAAACCTCGCTGGTCTATGGCAGCAATATCGACGATGCCACGACGGAGAACGGAAAGTCCTATTCCGATCTGCCGAACGCGTTCCGCTATCGCAACGAGATCGTCGCGGGCTGCACCTGCAACGGCAAGGATCCGGTCGGGCTCGCCCAGGTCAAGGTCGAGGACGACCCCACCTTGCGCAAGGGTGACATCGTCGCCGGCGCGGGCGGCCTGGTGGTCGCCACCCGCAACGCCAACGACCGCCGCGGCGTCGCGATGAATTTCTCGCCGCTGCCGGAATCCGTCCGCGCCAGATTCCGTCAGGTGCCGGTGGTGGCGAAGGAGTAGGGCGTAGCGCTCCCCCAACGTCGTCCTGGCGAAAGCCAGGACCCATTACCCCTAATGTAGCCCGGGCGGCACGCTGATAACCATCAGCCTGCCCATTTCAGAGGCCGGTGCTTATGGGTCCTGGCCTTCGCCAGGACGACACCGAATGTGTGGCGCCCGTGTGCCCTACGCCGCCCGGATCTTGCCCAGGAAATCGCTGACCTGCTGACCAAGCTGACGGCTCTGCGTCTCGAGCGTCTCCGAGGCCTGCTTGACGTTTTCGGCGGCACCGGCCGCGGTGTCGGCATCGGCCTTCACGCCGGTGATGTTGTCCGAGACGTTCTTGGTGCCCTGCGCCGCATATTGCGTGCTGCGGGTGATCTCCTGGGTCGCCGCACCCTGTTCCTGCACGGCGGCAGCGATGGCGGTGGCGACCTCGTTCACTTCGCCGATGATGCCGCCGATGGCCTGGATCGCGTTGATGGCGTCGCCCGCGACCTTCTGGATGTCGGCGATCTGCTCGGAGATTTCATCGGTCGCCTTCGCGGTCTGGCTCGCCAGTGACTTCACCTCCGATGCCACCACGGCAAATCCGCGCCCCGCTTCGCCGGCACGGGCGGCCTCGATCGTGGCATTGAGCGCGAGCAAATTGGTCTGCGCCGCGATGGTGTTGATCAGCCCGACCACCTCGCCGATGCGCCCCGCCGACTGCGCCAGCCCTTGCACCGTGCTGTCGGTTTCGCGCGCTTGGTTGACGGCGCGACTGGCGATGCCTGCGGCATGCGCGGCCTGCTGGCTGATGTCATTGATTGAAGCGGAGAGCTCCTCGGCCGCTGCCGCGACGCTCTCCACACTCGTAGAGGCATCGTTCGAGGCCTTGCCGGCGACCTCGACGCGTTCATTGGTCTGGCGCGATACCGCCGACAGATCGCCCGAGGTCTTGCGCATCTCGCCGGACGCCTCGCTCAACTCGCCCAGCGATTTGCGCACCACGCCCTCGAACTCGCCGACATAGGCCTCCATCGCACGCTGACGTGCGGCGGCGCCGGCGTTACGTTCGCGCTCCTGCGCCTCGATCTTGAGCTTGTCGATCGCCTGCTGCTTGAAGGTTTCGAGCGCGCCGGCAAGCGAGCCGATCTCGTCCTGGCGGTCGAGATAGCCGGGATCGACGGTGAGGTCGCCGCCAGCGACTTTGAGCATGGCGTCGCGGATCCTGTGCAGCGGCGTGATCACGCGGCGGCTGACCGCCAGCATGGCCGCGCCCGTGAACAAAATCGCGGCAATCAGCAGCACAAGCTGGGTCAGCAGCGATTGCAGCGCCTGCGCGCGCTGGCTGGTGGAATGGTCCCTGGCGACGCCAAGCGCGGTATCGGCGAGCTTGATCGCGCTCGCCATCCGGCCGACCGAGTAGGGGCTCCACTGATTGGCAGTCATCGACGCCTTCTCGCCCTTGGCGATTGCGGCGATGATGCCGTCGCGCGTGGTGAGATATTGCGGGTCGAAATAGAACGATTTGGTTTCCGCCACGGCCGCAGCCAGCGCCGGCGGCAATTGCATGCCCGATGCGGCGAGCTCGGTCGCGCTCCAGGCCGTCTCGGTGCCGCCGATCCATTTGGTGAAAGCGAGCTGGACCTCGGGCGAGATCTTGCCGCTGTTGAGCGCGTTGCCGACGATCAGCGAGGATTCACCCGCGTTGACGCGCAACAGCCAGGCCATCTGCTTGATCATCAGCAGTTGATCGATCATTGCGTCCTGATGATTGACGCTCGCGGCCAGCACGGGCGACAGCTTTTCGAGGATGGCCATCAGCCCGTCCTCGCTCTCGAGATACTCTTTGACAAGCGCCGCGCGACGCGATGCCCTGGGCTTGGCGACCTCAGTCCAGAACTCAGCCTGCTGCGCCAGCAGCGCCTTGTTCAGCCGGTCGAGATCGGCAACCACCGTCCTACCCTGAGGCAAGTCGATCAAGGGTAAAATCTCGATCGCACGTGCCAGGGCGGGCATCAGCTCGCCGCGGATGCCGCGGATGTATGTCTCGATTTCCTTGTCCATCTGGATGTCGGAGGTCAGCTGACGACTGCTGGTCGAGCGGTCGGAGCGGAGGTTCGCCATCGCCTTGAACACATCGGCGGAGGCCGCTGCTACCGCGACGATCCGGTTGGCCTGCTGAAGCCGGATCCACGAATTCCATGCGCTGATCGAGAAGCCGATCACGACGACGAGTGCGGTGGACAGGATCACCGCTTTCAGCAACGTGGATACGGTCAGGCGGTTGAGCATCGGATCCCCCGGTACGCGTTTCGAAGTTCGTGGCCCCCAACGGCAGCCCCCTACGAACTTCGAACGACCAAAGGGATGCGCGCAGCAAAGGCGCCGGCCGGTGGCACGCGCCTGAAGCGCATTTGGCCTCAAAAGGGTAAAAACTTAGACAGTGATGCTGCCGTAAAATTACGGAGGTCTTTGCTGCTTCGAGCAAATACGAGAAATTGCAAGGGGTTGCAGGGGCGGAACCCGCGCGCCTTACGGGCGTTAGGGACAAGGCAGCAATTTGCCTGAAGGGGGGTCCTAGCGATGCTGGTCGGCGTACTCGTCACCTTTCTCGTCGTTATTCTCGTACTTTATCTCATCAACATGTTGCCGATGGACGGCCGCGCCAAGCAGATCGCGCGCGTGATCGTCATCATCATCGGCATCGTGTCGCTCCTGAAATATCTTGCGGTGTTTTAGCGGATCTACGGCCATTCCAACAAACAAGCCCCGGCCTGGGCCGGGGCTTGTTTCGTGTTGCCTCAATGCAGCGACTTGAGCCAGTCGTCGAACGTCCTGACGAACCTGGTCCTTGGCCTTGCCGTAACGTTCCTGGAGTCGGCCCTCGAGCTGCTCGCGACGCCCCTCGATCAATCGGAGGTCGTCGTCAGTGAGCTTGCCCCATTTCTCCTTGGCCGAGCCCTTGAACTGCTTCCAGTTTCCTTCGATGCGATTCCAGTCCATGACCATCTCCATCGCGTTGATGGCCTACAACGCAAGCGGCGCGCAGCCGTTCCGCTGCGCGCCGCGACGTTTCGCCGTTCGAACTGAGGCTATTTAACCCGCTGCCTTCGCCTCGCGGCGGCGGGCGGTGAGGATGTACTCGGTGTAGCCGTTCGGCTGCTCGCGGCCCTTGAAGATGAGGTCGCAGGCCGCCTTGAAGGCGACGCCGTCGAAGGCGGGCGCCATCGGCTTGTAGATTGGATCGCCCGCGTTCTGCTTGTCGACGACGGCGGCCATGCGCTTCAGGGACTCCATCACCTGCGCTTCGGTGATGACGCCCTGGTGCAGCCAGTTGGCGAGATGCTGGCTGGAGATGCGTAAAGTAGCGCGGTCTTCCATCAGGCCGACATCGTGGATGTCGGGCACCTTCGAGCAGCCAACGCCCTGATCGATCCAGCGCACGACATAGCCGAGGATGCCCTGGCAGTTGTTGTCGATCTCCTGCCTGACGTCGTCAGGCGCCCAGTTCGACTTCGACACCGGGATGGTGAGGATGTCCGAGAGCTTTGCGCGCGGTCCGCCCTTGGTCAGTTCCTCTTGGCGCGCGATGACGTTGACCTGGTGGTAGTGCAGCGCGTGCAGCGTCGCGGCGGTCGGCGAGGGCACCCAGGCGGTGGTGGCGCCGGCCTGCGGATGGCTAAGCTTCTGCGCCAGCATGTCCGCCATCTTGTCAGGCGCGGCCCACATGCCCTTGCCGATCTGGGCGTGCCCGGGAAGGCCGTCGATCAGGCCCATGTCGACGTTCCAGTCCTCATAGGCCTTGATCCAGGCCTGCGCCTTCATCTCGTTCTTGCGGATCATCGGGCCCGCTTCCATCGAGGTGTGGATCTCGTCGCCGGTGCGGTCGAGGAAGCCGGTGTTGATGAACATGATGCGCTTGGAGGCGCGCTGGATGCAGGCCTTGAGGTTGACGGTGGTGCGCCGCTCCTCGTCCATGATACCGACCTTGAGCGTGTTCTCGGGCAAGCCCAGCAACTTCTCCACGCGGTCGAAGATCTCGCAGGTCAGCGACACCTCGTCGGGGCCGTGCATCTTCGGCTTGACGATATAGGCAGATCCCGTGCGGCTATTCTTGACCTTGGAATTGCCCTTGAGGTCGTGAATGGCGAGCAGGCCCGACACGGCGGCGTCTAACAGGCCCTCGGGAATCTCCTCGCCCTTCTCGTCCAGCACCGCGTCGGTGAACATGTGGTGACCGCAATTGCGCATCAGGAGCAGGCTGCGGCCGTGCAGCTTGAGCTCGCTTTTGCCATCCGGCGTCTTGTAGCTGCGGTCGGCGTTCAGCGAGCGCGTCAGCGTCTTGCCGCCCTTCTCGAAATCGGCCGACAGCGTGCCGTTCATCAGGCCGAGCGTGTTGCGGTAGACCAGCACCTTGTCCTCGGCATCGACTGCGGCGACGGAGTCCTCCATGTCGAGGATGGTGGAGACCGCGGCCTCCATGATCATGTCGGCGACGCCGGCCGGATCGTCCTTCCCGATCGCGCTGCTGCGGTCGATCTTGACCTCGACATGTAGGCCGTTGTTGACGAGCAGCACGGCGGACGGAGCGGCCGCATCGCCCTGGAAGCCCGCGAACTGCGCCGCGTTCTTCAGCGCGGTGGCATTGCCGCTCTTCAGCTTCACCGCGAGCTGGCCCGCGACGACGCTATAGGCGGTGACGTCGGTGTGGCTGCCGGTCGCCAGCGGCACGGCGGTATCGAGGAATGCCTTGGCCTTGGCGATCACCTTGTCGCCGCGCGCCTTGTTGTAGCCCTTGCCGCTCTCGGAAGGATCATGCGGAATGGCGTCGGTGCCGTAGAAGGCGTCGTAGAGCGAGCCCCAGCGCGCATTCGCCGCATTCAGCGCATAGCGCGCATTGGTGAGCGGCACGACGAGCTGCGGGCCGCAGATCTTGCCGATCTCCTCGTCGACATTGGCCGTCTCGACCTTCTGCGTCGCCGGCTCCGGGACGAGATAGCCGATCTCCTTCAGGAAGGCGGTATAGGCGTTGAGGTCGAACGCCTTGCCCTTGTTGGCGCGGTGCCAATCGTCGATCTTGGCCTGCAGCGTGTCGCGGAATGCGAGCAACGACCGGTTCTTCGGCCCAGCTCCTTGATGATGCCGGCAAGCCCGGCCCAGAACGCATCCGGCGCGATCCCTGTTTTCGGGGCCGCTTCCTTGGCGATGAAATCGAACAGGACGGGAGCGATCTTCAATCCGTGGGCATCGACGCGTTTCATGATGGGCTTTCTTGTTGGAAATGGCTGTTTTTGGCTGCTTTTGACCCGACAGCAGCAAAATGCGCCCATAGGAGGCGGCTTTCGGGGGCCTGTTCGCCCCAAAATCAAGGCCGTGAGAAGACCCCTAGGGGGTTGTCAAAATGTCAAGATAGGCCGGCGGGCGGGCGGGGGCCGCACCTAGACGTCAAATGCCAAGCAATGGGCGCGATCTCTCCCCGGCGTCGTCCCGGCCTAGCGCGCAATTGCGCGCGGGGGCCGGGACCCATAACCACAGCGAGAAATTTGGCGAAGATTCGTCAGTTCGGGACTCGCACCTCATCCCACCGAAAGATCACGCGGTATGGGTTCCGGCCCCCGCGCGCAATTGCGCGCTAGGCCGGGACGACACCGATGATGTGGCGCGATGGTCGGCGACTCAAATATTCGCGGCGAGGTCCACGACTTCGTCGAACAGCACGCCGGTGGTCTTCAGCATGCGCTCGATCTCGTCGGCGGCATCGGCGACGGTCCGTGCCGACGTATCGATCACGAGCTCGGCCGCCTGCGGCGCCTCGTAGTCGTTGCCGATGCCGGTGAACGAGGTGAGTGCGCCGGCGCGGGCCTTCTTGTAGTGGCCCTTGGGGTCGCGCTCCTCGCACACGCCCGCAGGCGTCGCGACATGGATTTCGCGGAACGCAGTGTCGGCGATCCGGCGCGCAGTGGCGCGGTCCTCGCGCGCCGGCGAGACCGCGGCGACGATGGCGATGTGGCCGTTGCGGGCGAGGTGCGTCGCGACTTCCGCAAGGCGGCGGATGTTCTCGCTGCGATCACTGGCGGTGAAGCCGAGATCGCTGTTGAGCCCGGCGCGCAGCGTGTCGCCGTCGAGCAGGATCGGCGAGCCGCCATTGGTGAACAGCCGTCGCTCCAGCGCCTTGGCCAAGGTCGACTTGCCGGAGGCGGGCAGACCCGTGAGCCAGACCACGGCACCGTTGTGGCGGTAGCGCGCGGAGCGCTCGTCAGAGCGCAGCGCCGATTCCACCGGCACGATGTCGACCGGCACGGCGCGCTGACCGGCATCAACCGACAGCACGAGGCCGCCGCCGGCGATGCGCCCGGACACCTCGATCACGAGACGTCCGGTGCGCGGGTTCTCGGTGTAGGGATCCGTTGCGATCGGATTCGAAAGCGAAATGTCGATCTCGCCGACATGGTTGCGGCCGATCGCCTTGTTCTCGCTGCTTTCGAGCTCGCCGGGATCGACCGCCTTCTCGATCGCCACCACGGTGGCGCGGCTTTCCTTCGGCCCGCAGCGGACCAGGAGCTGATCGCCCTTGGCGAGCGGCTTGTCGTGCAGCCAGAAGATGCGCGCGCGCAGACGGCGCGTCTCGCGCGGTGCGGTGCCGGCATGCGCGATGATGTCGCCGCGCTCGATGAACAATTCGCGGTCGAGCGTGATGCCGACCGAGCGGCCGGCGCCCTGCCGGCCCGCGACCGGTGTCACCGGCCAGCTCTCGACCGTCTTGATCTTGGCGATCTTGCCGGCCGGCATGATCACGATCTCGTCGCCCGCAATCAGGCTGCCGGATTCGATGCGGCCCGCGACGATGCGGCGGTCGTCGAACTTGTAGATCGCCTGCACCGGCAGCCGCAGCGCCAGCGTCTCCAGCGGCCGCGCCGGCTCGAGGGCGTCGAGCGCTTCGACCACCGTCGGGCCCTTGTACCAGCCGATCCGGTCGGTGCGCTGCGCGACGCCGTCGCCGTCGCGCGCGGAAATCGGGATCACGGCCGTGGGCCTCACGCCGAGGCCGTTGAGATGCGCCGAGATCTCGTCGCTGATGTCCTTGAAGCGCTCAGCGGAGAAATCGACGCGGTCCATCTTGTTGACGACGACCGCAACCTGCTTCACGCCCAAGAGATGCAGCAGATAGCCGTGCCGCCTCGTCTGGTCGCGCACGCCTTCGAGCGCGTCGATGATCAGCACCGCGCCGTCGGCCTGCGAGGCGCCGGTGATCATGTTGCGCAGGAATTCCGCATGGCCGGGTGCATCGATCAGCACGATGTCGCGCGAATTGGTGCGGAAGCGGATCTGCGTGGTGTCGATGGTGATGCCCTGGTCGCGCTCGGTCTGGAGTGCGTCGAGCAGGAACGACCATTCGAACGGCATGCCGCGCCGTGCGCTGACGGCCTTGAGCATTTCGAGCTTGCCGTCGGGCAGGCTGCCGGTCTCGTGCAGGAGGCGGCCGACCAGCGTCGACTTGCCGTGGTCGACATGGCCGACGATGACGATGCGCACTTGCGGACGCGTGGTGCCATTCGGAGTGGCCGGCGAAGCCGTGGTGACGATCATGTTCATGCGACGCTCGCGTCCTTGGGAGTCAGAGATAGCCGGCGACGCGCAGGCGCTCGAAAGCGTCCTCGGTCTCGTGGTCGAGCGCGCGCCCGGCGCGCTCCGGCACTTTGGTCTGTTCGAGCTCGATCAGGATTTCGTCGATGCTGACGGCGGTCGAAGCGACCGGATTGGTGATGTCCTGATCGCCCAGCGAGCGATAGCGCTTGCCGTCCTTGGCGAGGTACAGCGGAATGATCGGGATGTTCTCGCGCTTGGTGTAGGCCCAGATGTCGGCCTCGGTCCAATGCAGGATCGGGTGGATGCGCAAATGCGCGCCTTGCGGCGGCGAGGCATTGAAATGATCCCAGAACTCCGGCGGCTGATCGCGCACGTCCCAATTGCCTTCCAGTCCGCGCGGCGAGAACACGCGCTCCTTGGCGCGCGTCGCCTCCTCATCGCGGCGAATGCCGGCGATCAGGCCGTCAAAGCCATACTTGGCGAGCGCCATCTTGAGACCTTCGGTCTTGCGCGCGGCGGAACGCGCGGCCGGCGGCAATGTCGGATCGACGGCATCGATCGGCGGGCAGGGCTCGACGCGCAAATCGAGGTCCCACTCTTTGCCGTAATGATCGCGGAAGCGATACATCTCCGAAAACTTCTTGCCGGTGTCGACATGAAGGGCCGGGAACGGCATCTTGCCGAAGAAGGCTTTCCGCGCCAGCCAGATCATCACGTTGGAGTCCTTGCCGAGCGACCACAGCAGGGCGATCTTCTTCAGCCGTGCGAAGGCCTCGCGGAAGATGTAGATGCTCTGCGCCTCGAGCTGGTCGAGATGATCCATGCTTGGGGCAAGCTCGGCAGAAAATTCTTGCGCGCGCACGCGTTCAGCCAGTGCCGGATTGCTCAGTCGATCAGCAGCGGAATCGTCCTTGAGAAGATGCATCTCTGCCACTTTGCGTTTGGAGGCGAAAATTCTATAGTTGCAGTGCGGAAGAGAAGAAAAAATTTTCTCTTTGCGCGCTCGAAACGAGACATATATAGAAAATAATTCCAGTCAACCCCGTTTGTGGGGAAGCGGGTATCACATGCGGTTCTTGCCGGTGTTTCTCGATATCAAGACCGGTCCGGTGGTCCTCATCGGCGCGGGTGAGCTTTTGCGCGCCAAGCTGCGCGTGCTCGCTGCTGCCGGCGCGCGCATCCGCGTGCATGCGATCGATGGCGATCATGATCTGAGCCTCAGCTCCGAGGACGCCGCACGCGTTGAATTCGCATCTGATGATCCGCTGGCAGCCGATCTCTCCGGCGTCATCGCTGTCGTCTGCGCGGGTGCGGGTGATGTCGGTGTCGCGATGTCGGTTCGCGCCAAGGCGTTGGGCCTGCCCGTCAACGTGATGGACGATCTCGAACATTCCAGCTTCATCTTCCCGGCGATCGTCGATCGCGGCGATGTCGTGGTTGCGGTCGGCACCGGCGGCACCTCGCCGGTGGTGGCGCGGCGCGTGCGCGAGAAGATCGAGGCGCTGCTGCCGGCCCGCATCGGCGAGCTCGCCGAATTCATCGGCGGCTTCCGCAAATCCATCAACGAGCGCATCGCCGAATTTCCGCTGCGTCGCCGCTTCTGGGAGCGCGTCATCGACGGGCCGATCGGCGCTGCCGTGCTCGCCGATCGCAAGAGCGAAGCGGATGCGGCGCTCAAGGCTATTGCTGATCCCTCCGCCTTCGCGCGCGCCGACAAGCCGGAAGGCTCGGTCGCGCTGGTCGGCGCCGGGCCCGGCGATCCCGATCTCCTCACCATCAAGGCGCTGCGCGCGCTGCAGGATGCCGATATCGTCTTTCATGACGAGTTGGTCTCGCCCGAAATTCTCGACCGCATCCGCCGCGATACCACGCGCGTTGCCGTCGGCCGCCGTGTCGGCAAGCCCGGCATCGGCCAGGATGCCATCAACAAGCGCATGATCGAGGCCGCGCAATCCGGCCAGCGCGTGGTGCGGCTGAAAGGCGGCGATCCCTTCGTGTTCGGCCGCGGCGGCGAAGAGATGGAAGCCTTGCGTGCCGCCGGCATCGCCTATTCGATCATTCCCGGTATCACGGCAGGTATCGGCGGTGCCGCCGATTTCGAAGTGCCGCTCACCTACCGTCATGAAGCAACCCGCATCACCTTCCTCACTGCGCACAAGGCGCGCGATGCGGAAGTCGTGGACTGGTCGACGCTGACCGACACCAAGATGACCGTCGTCGTCTACATGGGCACGACCGCCGCGCCCGCCATACGCGCCGGCCTCTTCGCTGCCGGCCGTTCGCCGGAAACCCCGGTCGGGGTGTTCGCCCGCGTCACGCGCCCCGATGCGCAAGGCGCGATCGGCACGCTCCGCGACCTGCCCGAGCTCGTGCGGCGGACCAATGGCGGTCCTGCCATTCTCATCATCGGCGAGGTGGTCCGGCATGCCGGCTCGCTTCGCCGCCAAACTCCCAACCTAATCATCTCTGACCTCCTGGATGCAGCCGAATGACCTCCCCGCTTGAACAGAAGAAGATCAAAATCGCCGGCCCCTCGGTCGTGACCGCCAACCGCACCTGGGACGGCATCGTGGTCTATCGCACCGCCGTCAAGGGCTGGTCCGCGGACCTGTCGGAAGCCGCGATCGTGCGCAACTCCGACGAGGCGAAGGCGTTGCTTGCTGAGTCCGTCGCCGATGACGTCGGCGCGATCGGTCCCTATATCGCGCCGGTGCAGATCGGTGCGGACGGCAAGGTCCAGCCCGGCAATCTGCGCGAACAGATCCGCCGCACCGGCGTCACCATCGGACAGCCGGCCCAGGTTTAAGGCGCTTTCTTATGTATGCTTACGACGAAATCGACCGCACGCTCGTCAACGAGCGCGTCTCGGAGTTCCGCGACCAGGTGAAGCGGCGCCTCTCCGGCGAGCTCACCGAGGACGAGTTCAAGATCCTGCGGCTCCAGAACGGCGTCTATCTGCAGCTGCACGCCTACATGTTCCGGGTCGCGATCCCCTACGGCACGTTGGCGACCAACCAGCTGCGGGCGCTCGCTCATGTCGCGCGCAAATATGACCGCGGCTATGGCCATTTCACCACGCGGCAGAACATCCAGTTCAACTGGATCAAGCTCGCCGAGCTGCCGGATGCGCTGGCCGATCTCGCCAAGGTCGGCATCCACGCGATGCAGACCTCCGGCAACAACATGCGCAACGTCACCTCGGACCAGTGGGCCGGCGTCGCGCCCGGTGAGATCGAGGATCCCCGCATCTGGTCGGAGCTGATCCGCCAGCACACCACGCTGCATCCGGAATTCTCGTTCCTGCCGCGCAAGTTCAAGATCGCGATCACCGCGTCCGATCACGACCGCGCCGCGATCAAGATCCACGACATCGGCCTCCGGCTGATCAAGAATGAGAAGGGCGAGACCGGCTTCGAAGTGCTGGTCGGAGGTGGCCTCGGCCGCACGCCGTTCATCGCCAAGACCATCAAGCACTTCGTGCATGGCCGCGACATCCTCAGCTATATCGAGGCGATCCTGCGCGTCTACAATCAGTACGGCCGCCGCGACAACATCTACAAGGCGCGCATCAAAATCCTGGTGCACGAGCTCGGCATCGAAAAATTCTCCCGCGAGGTCGAGGACGAGTGGCAGCACATCCGCAGTTCCTCGCTCCAGATCGACGACGAGGTGATCGAGGACATCCGTTCGCGCTTCACCTATCCCGCCTACGAGAAGCTGCCGCACATGCCGGACGAGCTGCGGCAGGCCGCGGCCGATCCGGATTTCGAGGCGTGGCGCAAGAACTCGGTGGCCCCGCACAAGGTGCAGGGCTATTCGATCGTCACGATCTCGCTGAAGCCGACCGGTGGGCCTCCGGGTGATGCTACCGCTGAGCAGATGGACGCGCTGGCCGACCTCGCCGACAAATATTCCTTCGGCGAGATTCGCGTCGGCCACGAGCAGAACCTGGCGCTGCCGCACGTTGCCAAGCGCGACCTGCCGGCGCTCTGGAAAGCGCTCGACAAGCTTGGGCTGGCGACGCCCAACGTCAATCTGATCACCGACATCATCGCCTGCCCGGGTCTCGACTATTGCTCGCTGGCGAATGCGCGCTCGATCCCGATTGCGCAGGAGCTGACGCGGCGGTTCGCCAATCACGAGCTCGCCAACCTGATCGGCCGTCTTCACATCAACATCTCCGGCTGCATCAATGCCTGTGGCCATCACCATGTCGGCCACATCGGCATTCTCGGCGTCGAGAAGAATGGCGAGGAGGTCTACCAGATCACCATCGGCGGCCGCGCCGACGAGAACGCAGCGCTCGGCACCCTGATCGGCCCGGGCGTGAAGTTCGACGAGGTCGCCGACGTCGTCGAGGACATCGTGGAAGCTTATCTGGCGCTGCGCGAGCGGCCCGAAGAGCTGTTCATGGACACGGTGAAACGCCTCGGCGTCGAACCCTTCAAGGAGCGCGTCTATGCCACTCGTTAACGGCGGAAAGATCGTCGACGACAGCTTCGTCAAGCTTGCCGTCGATACGCCGCTGCCCGAGAGCGGCGACATCCTGGTGCCGGCCGAACGTTTCCTCGGTGAGGCGGAAGGCCTGCTCAAGCGCGCCGGCAAGGTCGGCGTGATCTGGCCCAACAATCGCGACATCGCCGAGCTCGTGCCCTATCTCGGCAAGGTCGCCACGGTCGCGCTGGTGTTTCCGACTTTCCGCGACGGCCGTGCCTACAGCCAGGCCCGGCTGCTGCGCGAGCGCTACAATTACCGCGGCGAATTGCGTGCCACCGGCCAGGTGCTGCGCGACCAGTTCGTATTCATGCTGCGCGCCGGCTTCGATGCCTTCGAGGTCAAAAAGCAGGCCGACGCGGAAGCCTTCATGCAGACCGCCAAGCGCTATTCGGTGTTCTACCAGCCGACCGGCGACGGCCGCATCACGGCGCTGCACCGGCGCATGCAGTTGCGCCATTCCGAAGGTGTCGGCACGTGAACGCGATCGCGCCTCAGGTTTCGTCCATCTCTGCGCTGCCCCCGGCGGACGAGCTCGATCGGAGCTTACGCGATGCCTCGCCCGCGGAGGTCATCGCCGCGGCGCTGAGGACGGTCGGCCGCGACAAGCTCGCGCTGGTGTCGTCCTTCGGTACGGAATCGGCGACGCTGCTCAAGGTGATGGCGGACGTCGACCCGGCGATCCCGGTGATCTTTCTCGACACTGGCTGGTTGTTCGAAGAGACGCTCGCCTATCGCGACACTTTGATCGCGACGCTGGGCCTGAAGGACGTCCGTTCGATCAAGCCGGCCGAGGAAACACTATCGCGCGACGATCCCGACCGCGACCTCTGGTTCTCCGATCCCGACGCCTGCCGCCGCATCCGCAAGGTGGAGCCGCTGGCGCGTGCGCTCAAGCCGTTCTCTGCCTGGCTCAACGGCCGCAAGCGTTTCCAGGGCAACGCACGCGCCGACATTCCGGTCGTCGAGGACGACGGCGCACGGTTGAAGTTCAATCCCTTCGCCAATGTCTCGCGCGAGGAACTCGAGGCAATGTTCGTCCGCGCCAAATTGCCGCGTCACCCTCTTGTCGCCTCCGGTTTCCTGTCGGTTGGGTGTATGCCTTGCACGAGCAGAACGGCCGAAGGCGAGGACTCTCGCGCCGGTCGCTGGCGCGGCCGGGCCAAGACAGAATGCGGCATTCACACGATGAAGGCTTCGTAGCACGGTTACGCTGCCACGCTGCGAACAAGAAAATCCGGTTCCGTTGACTTAAGAGCGTTTCGACCCGAGTTATGCCTGCACGCCTTCGCTGACACCGACGTCACCGAAGTGAATGGAGATGGACATGATGCGCCGTATCGTTCCGCTCGCTGCAGGACTTCTCTGGGCAAGCTCGGCTCTCGCCGCTGACATCAATCTGCTGAACGTGTCGTACGATCCGACGCGCGAGCTCTATGCCGAATTCAATAAGGCGTTCGCGAACGCCTATCAGAAGGAAACCGGCAAGAGCGTCGAGATCAAGCAGTCGCATGGCGGCAGTGGTTCGCAGGCGCGCGCGGTGATCGACGGATTGCAGGCCGATGTGGTGACGCTCGCGCTCGCCTATGACATCGACGCCATCGCCGCCAAGGGCCTCACCACAGCCGATTGGCAGAAGCGGCTGCCGCAGAATTCATCACCCTATACCTCGACCATCGTCTTCCTGGTGCGCAAGGGCAACCCCAAGGCCATCAAGGACTGGGACGATTTGATCAAGCCGGGCGTCGCCGTGATCACGCCGAACCCGAAGACATCAGGTGGCGCGCGCTGGAATTATCTCGCGGCGTGGGGTTTTGCGCAGAAGAAGTTCGGCTCGGCCGACAAGGCCAAGGACTTCATCGGAAGGCTTTATCAGCAGGTGCCGGTGCTCGATACCGGCGCACGTGGCGCCACCGTGACCTTCGTCGAGCGCGGCGTCGGCGACGTGTTGCTCGCCTGGGAGAACGAGGCGTTCCTCGCGCTGAAGGAGTTCGGCGCGAACAAGTTCGAGATCGTGGCGCCGCCGCAATCTATTCTCGCCGAACCCCCGGTCGCCATCGTCGACAAGGTTGCCGACAAAAAAGGCACCCGCAACGCCGCCGATGCCTATCTCCAATATTGGTACACCAAAGAGGGGCAGGAGATCGCCGCGCGCAATTTCTACCGCCCGCGCGATCCCGAAATCGCCAAGAAGCACGAAAGCGCCTTCGCCAAGGTCGAGCTGTTCACGATCGACGACGTCTTTGGCGGCTGGACCAAGGCGCAGCGGGAACATTTTGCAGACGGCGGCGTCTTTGATCAGATCTACAAGAACTGATCGGGCGTTGTCTTTAGGGGGCTTTTAGCAGGGGGCCTGGTGAGCGCACTCGCAGTACGACGCCGGACATTGCCGGGCTTCGGTCTCACCATGGGACTGACGCTTTCCTGGCTGTCCGTCATCATCCTGATTCCGCTCGCCGGTCTGTTCCTGAGATCGCTCGAGCTGAGCCCGGAACAGTTCTGGAACATCGTTTCCAGCCGCCGCACGCTGAACGCGCTCCGCGTCTCCTTTGGCCTCGCCTTCGCCGCGGCCTGCGTCAATCTGGTGATGGGCAGCATCATCGTCTGGGCGCTGGTGCGCTATCGCTTTCCCGGCCGGCGGCTGTTCGATGCCATCGTCGACGTGCCCTTCGCGCTCCCCACCGCGGTCGCCGGCGTCGCGTTGACCGCGCTGTTCGCCGAGAAGGGCTGGTTAGGGGCGCCACTCGCGGCGCTCGGCATCAAGGTCGCGTTCACGCCGGTCGGCATCTTCGTCGCCATGATCTTCATCGGCATTCCCTTCGTGGTGCGCACGGTGCAGCCGGTGCTCCAGGATCTCGACCCCGAGATCGAGGAGGCCGCGGGCAGCCTGGGCGCCAACCGCTGGCAGACCATTATCCGCGTGATCCTGCCGTCGCTCGCACCGGCGCTGCTCACCGGCCTTGCGCTCGCCTTCGCGCGTGCGGTCGGTGAATATGGCTCGGTGATCTTCATCGCCGGCAATCTGCCCAATGTCTCCGAGATCGCGCCGCTGCTGATTGTGATCCGGCTGTCCGAATTCCGCTACGCCGACGCGACCGCGATCGCGGTGGTCATGCTCGTCGTCTCCTTCGTCATCATCTTTGCCGTCAACCGGCTCCAGCGCTGGGCGCGGAGCCGGATCCCGGAGCGTTGAGGGGGATGCGATGACGTTGCAGATCGCAGAATCCGCTTCGCTGGTCTCGCCCGATGCGCGCGCACGCGCGCATGCGGCCGCGGCGCGCGACAGCCTGCGTACCGAACCCAGGGCGGTGCGCATCACCATCATCGCGCTGGCGATGATCTTCCTCACCGTCTTCGTCGTGCTGCCGCTCGTCGTGGTGTTCGCCCAGGCGTTCTCGAAAGGAATCCTCGCCTATCTCGCCGCGCTGGCCGAGCCGGAGGCGCTGGCTGCGATCAGGCTGACGCTGCTGGTCGCCGCGATCTCGGTCGGCCTCAATCTTGTCTTTGGTCTCATCGCGGCCTGGGCCATCGCCAAGTTCGACTTCAAGGGCAAGACCTTCCTGATCACGCTGATCGACCTGCCGTTCTCGGTGAGCCCGGTGATCTCGGGCCTAGTCTTCGTGCTGCTGTTCGGCGCGCAGGGCTATTTCGGTACCTGGCTGCGCGAGCACGACATCCAGATCCTGTTCGCGGTGCCCGGCATTGCGCTCGCCACCACCTTCGTGACCTTCCCCTTCGTGGCGCGCGCGCTGATCCCGCTGATGCAGGAGCAGGGCACGCAGGAGGAGGAAGCGGCGATCTCGCTCGGCGCCTCGGGCCTGCAAACCTTCTTCCGCGTCACGCTGCCGAACATCAAATGGGGCGTGCTCTATGGCGTGCTGCTCTGTAACGCGCGCGCGATGGGTGAGTTCGGCGCGGTCTCGGTCGTTTCCGGTCACATCCGCGGCGAGACCAACACCATGCCGCTCCTGGTCGAGATCCTCTACAACGAGTACCAGTTCGTCGCCGCCTTCGCGATCGCCTCGCTGCTGGCGATGCTGGCGCTGATCACGCTGATCGCAAAAACTGTTCTCGAACGTCATCTGGACGAAGGACAAGACGCCCGTGACCATTGAAGTCAGGAATCTCGTCAAGAAGTTCGGCAGCTTCAAAGCCCTCGACGGCGTCGATCTCAAGGTCGACAATGGCGAGCTGGTCGCGCTGCTCGGGCCATCAGGCTCCGGCAAGACCACGCTGCTGCGGATCATCGCCGGCCTCGACTGGCCCGACGCTGGCGACGTCTCCTTCAACGGCGAGGACGCGCTGGCGCAGGGCGCGCGCGAACGGCATGTGGGCTTCGTGTTCCAGCACTACGCGCTATTCCGCCACATGACCGTGTTCGAGAACGTCGCCTTCGGCCTGCGCGTGCAGCCACGCGCTGTCCGGAAAGACGAGGCCACGATCCGTGCGCGGGTGAAGGAGCTGCTCGATCTCGTGCAGCTCGACTGGCTCGCCGACCGCTATCCGAGCCAGCTTTCCGGCGGTCAGCGCCAGCGCATCGCGCTCGCCCGCGCCCTCGCGATCGAGCCGCGCATCCTCTTGCTCGATGAGCCCTTCGGTGCGCTCGATGCCAAGGTGCGCAAAGAGCTGCGCCGATGGCTGCGCTCGCTGCACCACGAGATCAACGTCACCTCGATCTTCGTCACCCACGACCAAGAGGAGGCGCTTGAGGTCGCCAATCGCGTCGTGGTGATGGACAAGGGCCGGATCGAGCAGATCGGCTCGCCCGACGACGTCTATGAAAGCCCGGCGACCGCCTTCGTCCACGGCTTCATCGGCGAATGCATCGAGCTCCCGGTCGAAGTGGGCGGCGGCGTGATCAGGCTTGGCGACCGGCCGCTGCGGCTTGCTGCGGATGGGCTTGCGCCTGGCGCGTCAAAACTGTTCGTGCGGCGACATGACATGCTGGTCGGCCCGCCCGGCTCCGGCGCCTTCGAGGGCGCGGTTCAGCATGTCCGCAATTTCGGCCCCGTGCAGCGCGCCGAGGTCGCGCTGTCAGGCGGCGAGACCATCGAGATCGACGCACCCCGCGACAGGGAACTGCGCGCCGGCGACACGATCGGGCTCGAACCGCGCCGCTACCGGATATTTGCGGGCTGACATCCCGTCATTCCGGGATGGCCCGAAGGACCAGACCCGGAATGACACCGAGCAGATTTTCCTCAAAATTCACCTTTCAGCCACGGTTGGTATGCAACAACGGCCCCTCATTTGGGGGCCTGATTCATGCGCGCTGCGGCCGCAATATCAATCACTTTGCTTTTGGCCGGCTGCGCCGGCAACGAAGCCCCGGTCCAGCAGCCGTCCATGTATACCGACATGGCGGTCCCGGGCGCCAAGCTCGATGCGCAGGCGGCCGCCGTGATGATCTCGCAATACCGCCAGAACAACGGGCTCGGTACCGTCATGATCGATCCCGATTTGATGCTGCTCGCCGATCCCAGTCCCAGGCCATGGCGGCCGCCAACAAGATGGACCATGACGTTCGCGCGCCACTCGCCAAGCGGCTCGCCGGCGGTGGCTATCCCGCGACCGTGGCGGTCGAGAACGTCTCGGCCGGCTATCACACGCTGGCGGAAGCGTTTTCCGGCTGGCGCGACTCGCCGCCCCACCGCGCCAACATGCTCAAGGGCGGTGTCACAAAATTGGGCATTGCGGCGGGCTATGCTCCCGGCACCAAATACAAGGTGTTCTGGACCATGATCCTGGCTTCGACGGACCCGCGATAAGCCAGACTTGATCCCGGGATGCATTGACGCCGCGGCGGACTGTCGCCACGGTGGCTCGCCTTTTGCTATTGTTCCCTCATGACAGATCATAGTCCGGACTCCGCCAGCATCCCCGCGAATGCGCAACGCGTCCTGGTCCTCCAGGGCGGTGGTGCGCTCGGCTCGTACCAGGCCGGCGCCTTCCAGGCGCTGTGCGGCCACGGCTTCGAGCCGGAATGGGTCGCCGGCATCTCCATCGGAGCGATTAACGCCGCCATCATCGCCGGCAACGAGGGCCGCACCCGCGTCGAGCGGCTGAAGGAATTCTGGGAGATGGTGTCGGCGCCGGTGCCGTGGAAGCCGATCGGCAAGAGCGATCACAGCCGCGAGCTGTTCAACTCGACGAGCGCAGCGCTGATCGCGACCTTCGGCGTGCCCGGTTTCTTCGTGCCGCGCGTTCCACCGGCGCCGCTGTGGCCGCCGGGCCACCCTGAGGCGGAGAGCTATTACGACACCGCGCCGCTGAAGAAGACGCTGGAGCGTCTGGTCGATTTCGACCGCATCAACGATGTGAAGACGCGTCTGTCGATCGGTGCGGTCGGCGTCACCTCCGGCAACTTCAAATATTTCGACAATTACGAGTTCAAGAAGCTCGGCAAGAGAATCGGCCCCGAGCACATCATGGCGTCCGGCGCGCTGCCGCCGGGCTTTCCGTCCGTGATCATCGATGGCGAGCACTATTGGGACGGCGGTATCGCCTCCAACACGCCGCTCGATTACGTGCTCGATGCCGAGCTCGCCCGCGACATGCTGATCTTCCAGGTCGATTTGTTTTCCGCGCGCGGCGATTTGCCGACCTCGCTGCTCGAGGCCGCCGAGCGCGAGAAGGACATCCGCTATTCCAGCCGCACGCGGATGAACACCGACAAGAACAAGCAGCTGCACAACGCCCGCCGGGCGGTGCGCGATCTCATCAGCAAGTTGCCGGATTATCTCAAGAACGATCCCTCCGTCGAATTCCTCGCGAAAGCGGCGCGCGAAAGCACCGTCACGGTGGTGCACCTGATCTACCGCAGCAAGAACTACGAATCCTCGTCCAAGGACTACGACTTCTCGCATGTCGCCATGGTCGAGCATTGGGAAGCCGGTGTGCGCGACGTGCATCTGTCGATGCGCCACAAGGACTGGCTCGAGAAGCCGCAGTCCGGCGAGACCATGGTGACCTACGATCTCACGGGGGACGTCACCGCACCCCCGGCAAAAAGGAGCGAATGAAATGGGTAGTCTGTCAGGCAAGAACGCCGTCGTGACCGGATCGACCAGCGGCATCGGGCTCGCTTACGCACGCGCCTTCGCCGCCGCCGGCGCCAACGTGGTCATCAACGGCTTCGGCTCGCCCGAGGACATCGAGAAGGAACGCGCCAAGATCGAGTCCGATTTCAAGGTCAAGGCGATCTACTCGCCCGCCGACATGACCAAGCCCGCCGAGGTCGCCGGGATGATCGCGCTCGGCGAGAAGACGCTCGGTTCGGTCGATATCCTCGTCAACAATGCCGGCATCCAGTTCGTCTCGCCGATCGAGGAGTTTCCGCTCGAGAAGTGGGACCAGATCATCGCCATCAACCTGTCCTCGGCCTTCCATGCCATCCGTGCTGCCGTGCCCGGCATGAAGAAGAAGGGCTGGGGCCGCATCATCAACACGGCGTCGGCGCACTCGCTCGTTGCCTCGCCCTTCAAGTCGGCCTATGTCTCGGCCAAGCACGGCATCGCCGGTCTCACCAAGACCGTGGCGCTGGAAGTTGCGACCCACAAGATCACCTGCAACTGCATCAGCCCCGGCTATGTCTGGACGCCGCTGGTCGAGAAGCAGATCCCCGACACGATGAAGGCGCGCAATCTGACGCGCGAGCAGGTCATCAACGACGTGCTGCTCGATGCGCAGCCGACCAAGGAGTTCGTCACCTCCGATCAGGTCGCCGCGCTCGCCCTGTTCCTGTGCAGCGACGATGCCGCGCAGATCACCGGTACCAATCTCTCGATCGATGGCGGCTGGACCGCGGAGTAAGCGCTCGATGCCGTAGGGTGGGCAAAGGCGCGTCAGCGCCGTGCCCACCATTTTTCCACGCTTGAAAGAAGTGGTGGGCACGCTTTCGCTTTGCCCACCCTACGAAAGTGAGAACGGAGCGGCAGCCTCTCGCTCAATGCGTCCAGGCCAGCGCCGTCACGAAGGCCGTCGACAAATTCAGCTCCGCAAACATGATCTTGCCGGCGACCACGAACAGCACGCTGGCAAGCGTCAGGCGCAGCACCGTTTCAGGGACGCGCGTCGCGCTGAAACTGCCGACGATGATGCCGGGCAGCGAGCCCATCAGCAGCACGCCCATCAGCGCCCAGTCCACGTCACCGAGCCCCCAGTGTCCGATGCCGGCAACCAGCGTCAGCGGCACGGCATGGGCGATGTCGGAGCCGACGATGGTCGCCATCGGCAGGCGCGGGTAGAGCAGCAGCAATACGGTGACGCCGACCGCACCGGCGCCGACCGACGAGATCGAGACCAGCACGCCGAGCACAATTCCGGTGATCACTGTCGCGATTGCAGTGGTGCGCTCGTCGATCCGCTCGAGGCGTTTCCGGTAGCGATCCATGATCGACTGGCGGAAGATCAGCGACGTCGCAGTCAGGATCAGCGCAAAGCACAGCACCAGATTGACCAGGCTGCGCTCGGTATCGCTCTTGAGGTCGAGCTTCCACAGCACCAGCAGCGTCACCGCGCTCGCCGGAATGCTGCCGCAGGCGAGCCGCAGCACCGCCGGCCAGTGCACGCTGCGCGACCAGCCATGGACCACGCTGCCGCCGGTCTTGGTGGCGGCGGCATAGAGCAGGTCGGTCCCGACCGCCGTGGAGGGATGAACGCCGAACAGCAGGATCAGGAGCGGCGTCATCAACGAGCCGCCGCCTACGCCGGTCATCCCGACCAGCAGGCCGACGCCGAAGCCAGAGGCGACGTAGAGTGGATCAAACATGTCCGGGGAATCTTAGGTTGGTCTCGTCGGTTGGGCAATACGACGTAGAATGAACTTTCTCCGGCATGCAACTGTTTGGATCAAATAAGAAAAATCATGCTGCAGGTGGGAGATGCATAGCCATTTTGCCCTGTTCACCGGCGTCTTGCGAAACCGCCGTTCCCCAACGGGCAGATAGCCGCATGGCCTATTTTCCAAACGCCAGCACGTGCAGGCCGAGGCGCTGCCGCACGATCCAGAACAGCAGCACCGTCTCGAAGCTGAGCGAGATCGAGGTCGCGGCCGCGGCGCCGTGGCCACCGTAGCGCGGTACCAGCGCGATGCAGAGCACGACGTTCATCACGAAGGCCAGCGCATAAGCGAGCGCGCAGATTCTTTGCTGGCCGAGCATGTTGAGCAGCCGCTCGACCGGCCCTATCGCGGAGCGCACCACCAGCCCGATCGCGGCAACGAACATGATGTCGTAGCCGACCACAAATTGCGGCCCGAACAGCCAGAGCAGCGGCTTGCCGAGCGCAAGCAGCACGATGGTCGCCGCCAGCGACGGCCAGAACGTCCAGCTGATGGCGTGCGCCACATAGGCCGACAGCCGCGCCTTGTCGCCGCTTGCGTTGTATTCGGCGAAGCGATGCGCGGTCGTCGCCGACATCGCGTAGTGGATGAAGGAGACCAGCGCCAGCGTCTTGACCACGGCAAAATAGACGCCGACCTCGTCGGAGGGGCGGAACTGCTGGAGCACCAGTACGTTGGTGTAGGACAGCAGCAGGTAAAAGCTCTCGACCAGCAGGATCGGCAGCGAGATGGCGAGCCAGCCGCCGATGTCGTAGGCCTTGGAGCCCGGCTCGATGTGATCGGCGAGCTTGCGGTTCAGCACCACCATCTGCCCGGCCATCGCGATCCACACGGCACCTAGGCTCGCGATCATCGCGGCGACCGCCCCGAGATGATAGCCGAGCAGGAAGGCAGAGGCCGTGATGCCGATGATCAGCGCCTGGCGGATGATGAATTGCGGCATCAGCCCGAGCTGCATCCAGTCGTGCGAGCGCGCGATGCCGTCCTGGGTGTTGGCGACGACGAAGGCCGGCAGCGTCATGCAGCCGATATAGAGCGGCAGCACCTCGGCCGGATCGATCCAGGGCGAAAGCAGCCTGACGATGCCGGCGAGGCCGAGCGACACCAGCGCGGAGACGGCAAAGGTCAGCCAGCGGCTGCCGGAGAGAAAGCCGCGCAGCAACGCATGCTCGCCGCGGGCGCGGTACTCCGGAATGATCTTTTGCGCGGAAGCGGAGATGCCGAAATCCATCATGCTGCCGAGCAGCAGCACCCAGGTCCAGACATAGACATAGACGCCGTAGTCGGACGTGCCCATCCAGCGCGCGAGCAGCACCTGCGAGACATAGGCGAGGCCTGCGCTGACGACGCGGATGATGAAGATGGTGCCGGCCAGCCGCCGCGTCAGCGAGGCCTCGCTCGAGCCGCCCGTCAGCCTGCCGCGCAGCCGCGCGATCAACCCGGCCGGTCCGGTCGTTGCGGGTTGTGCATCCATCACGGCCAATTCGAGATCCCCGGGGGTTCCGCTTGCTGCGGCCTGCCCGGGAATTCAGCAACCATTCGTTAAGATTCGGTTGGGTGGGAGTGCTGTCGCAACCCCAACGTCGTCCTGGCGAAAGCCAGGACCCATTACCCCAGGGAGAAGTTGGACGAAGGCTCGGGGCTATGAGTTCGCGCCACCACTACTCCCTGGGTAATGGGTCCTGGATCTGCGCTCCGCCTGGACAACGCTACGCGTTGCCAAGAGCTGCGCTTGTCCAGGACGACCGCTGGGGTTGGGACGACGGCTCACTCCAAATTCGTATTGAACTCGTACGACTTGTCCGGCCCGATCAGCGTGAACTTCAGCGCCGCACCGTCGGGCTTGGCGCCCGGCGGCAGCCCCTCGAGCTCGAAGGAGAATCGCTTTACATCTGCCGGGCTGGGCTGGACCGGGGCCGGAATTGGCAGCGCCCAATCGGGCGTCGGCCCTTCCACGAACAGATTGACGTTGCGCGCGTCCGCCGGCGCGACCACGTCGACGACCACCTTGGTGGCGCCGTTACGCTTGACGTCGCGGATGGTGAGCGGGTTGGGGTCGCCGATATTGGCGGGCTTGGGCACGGTGTCGAGCGCTGCGCGCAGATTGGCGTCCTCGGTCGAGGCGACGCTGTTGAAGCCAAGCTCGGCGCGGGCCTCGACGGGGATGCAGAGCTTCTCGCACACGGCATAGTTGATCTCGGCGCGCAAGGTCACCGGCTTGTCGGCGGCCTTGGCGACGATGCGCAGGGGCAGCACGATCTGGTCGCGATAGCCGATCGAATGACCGCCCGCGCCGTCGTCGAACTTCAGCGGCGCCGGCCACATGACCGTCACCGCCTCGACATTGTCCGACTTGGAGAAGTCGAACCGCGGCGGAACGCCGGAGTCGCCGGGCGTACGCCAGTAGGTCTTCCAGCCTGGCTGGAGCTGGAAGGCGATACCGCCAAGCAGGACGGCGCCGCTACGTGACCCCGCGACCAGCCGCACTGCGGAATGTCCGTCGCGTTGCCAGGGCGAAGCGTCGTCGGCACGGGCTGCGATGGCCAGCGACGACGCAAGCAGGGTTGTCGCGACGCCAATCGCCGCACGCAAGGGAACTATGCTGGACATGGCACGTCTTTACAGGGTGGCCCCGGGGCAAACCATTGAATTGCTTGTGATGGATGCATCTGAATCAAGTCTCTGCAAGCCTTGATTTGACAGCCGTCGGGCCCGACATCAGGATAGGAATTGAACCCGGAGTGCTTCACCATGGCTCCTACAGGCAAAAGGACGGGCGAGAGCACCCGCAGCGCAGGCCCCGCGCTCCCCAATTCGGCCGGTTATCTCGACGGCCGGCTCCTAATTGCGATGCCCGTGATGGGCGATCCCCGTTTCGAGCGCTCCGTGATCTATCTCTGTGCCCATTCTGCCGAAGGCGCGATGGGCATCATCGTCAATCACCCCGCCGGCTCCATCGACTTCCCCGAGCTCCTGATGCAGCTCGGCATCATCAAGAAGGGCGAGCACATCAAGCTGCCGGAAAACGCCGAAAGCATGAAAGTGCTGCGCGGCGGCCCGGTCGACACCGGGCGTGGCTTCGTGCTGCATTCCAGCGACTTCTACATTGAGAACGCGACGCTGCGGATCGACGAGGGCGTCTGCCTCACCGCGACCGTCGACATCCTGCGCGCGATCGCCAACGGCTCCGGCCCCAAGCACGCCATCCTCGCGCTCGGCTATGCCGGCTGGGCGCCGGGTCAGCTCGAGACCGAGATCCAGAGCAATGGCTGGCTGCATTGCGACGCCGACACTGACTTGATCTTCGGCGACGACGTCGACGACAAATACAACCGCGCCTTGCAGAAGATCGGCATCGATCCCGGCATGCTCTCCAACGAGGCCGGGCACGCGTAGTTCTCGTCGTCCTGGCGAAAGCCAGGACCCATTACCACAGGCTGTAGTTGCTGAAGAAGGCTGGCAACCACCAGCCTTCGTCAAACTGCGCTCGGTGGCAATGGGTCCTGGATCCGCGCTCGCTCCGCTCGCTGGTCCAGGACGACGATGGTGATTGACGCCGTCGCTTCACCCTCCAGCGTCGTCCCGGCGAAGGCCCTAGGGCATGCACATATCTCTGAGGCTCCATCCTGCTGCGACGGCGTGGAAGTATTCGAGGCCGTTCTTGAAGGTGATCGGGCCCGGCGGCTTGGACGATGGGTAGCCGTCCCAGCCGCCGAGGCGACCAATGATCCAGGCGGCCCAAGCGAGGCTATCGGGCGGATGTGGGTTCTTTAATCGCTTGCTCCCGGCTTCGAGTTGACGGTTGAGGGCGGTGAGCACGTTAATTTGGCCGTTGTCGAAGGCAGCGAGAATGGGTTGGCGACTGCCATTGCGGGCCTGCAGAAGTTGGATTGTGATGACGGCCGCCTTAGCGGCAATCGCGACCAGCTTGAGAAGGCGATCGGCGGTTCCGATCTGGCTGTCTTCGAGCTTGAAGCCTTGTGTCTTCAGGATGCGGAAGAACTGCTCGATGATCCAGCGTTGCTTGTACCATTGGACGATGCGCCAGGCGTCCTCGATGCCGGTAACCTCGTGAGAGGTGAGAAGCCGCCAGTGCAGCGGCTCTACCCCGGTTTCGGCATTGATCTCGCGCACATCGACCACCGCCAATGGCAAGCTTTCCGGCAGATGGCGCAGGAACTTACTCTGTGGGCGGGCGAGCTCGATTGCGCCAAAGCGAAGTTCGAGGTGAGCCAGGCGGGCGGGCCGCGCGGCGCGCGCAGGCAATTGGATCGCACGCCGATCCACCGCGGCCATGGCATCGCTGACCTCATACAAGCCGCTGCGGTCGGCAAGCTTGCGATCATGCATGCTGCGCGCGATGACGTGGAAGTGTTGCTCGGCCGAGCTGGCATAAAGGGCAAAAATATCGCTCTCGCGGTCACCCAGCACCGTCACCGCTGTGGCCTTGGTGAGGAGCGGCTTGGCCGCCATGGCAGTGGATATCCAGCGCTGCGATTCCTTGTCCGATAACTCCCGATCGTCGTGCGAGGTCGTGCGGCGACCTGTGCGCGTCCATATCTGCCCGCTCAAAAGTCCAAGACAGTTGCCGTCATCGGCATCCACAGCCAGCAGCGGATGCAGCAGCACGCCGTGGTTATTGCCTTTGCCGATTTCTCCGAGCCCGCGCCGGCGTTGCGGTGTGGTGTTGAAGTGGATCTCGCTGGTGTCCTGGATGGCCAGCACGTGGCGGCCCTCTACCGCAGCGACCGTGCTTTCGCTCCAGCTTTCGATGATCCGCTCCACCGTCACCTTGTCATGGCCAAGAAAGCGGTTGAACCGCACTTCCAGCGCGCGGTTCCCCCTGGAGAGCTGCCGAAGGCAGACAGTTTTGCCCACAACCATGCGTTCGACGAACGCCGCCCCCCTTTATCGAGACGACGATCCCCGAACCGGCCCAGCGTCCAGTCAATCCGTGACAACATCGCGGCACCCCGTCCAAATCATGGAGTGCCGCAATACGAATCACACAGAACTCTGAATTCTGGAATCCTCCCAGGCCGATCCGAGTCGATCCGCCGCACCAGATATGTGCATGCCCTAGGGCCTACGCCGGGACGACAGTGGTGTGTGACGCGCTACTCTGCCGCCTGCTGCTGCACCGTCGGCTCGGTGCCGGCTACCGTCGCGCGGCGCATGTCGCGCGGTTGCGACTGGTCGTAGCGGCGGACGCGGTGCATGGTCTGGCGGTTGTCCCACATCACGAGATCATGCAGCTTCCATCTGTGGACGTAGACGAACTCTGCTTGCGTCGCGTGTTCGTTCAGATCGCGCAGCAGCAGCCGGCCCTCCGGCACGCTCATGCCGACGACCTTGCCGGCATGCGATGAGAGATACAGCGATTTGCGGCGATGCACGGGGTGCGTGCGCACCAGACGTTGCAGCACCGGCTTGAACATCTCCTTCTCGTCGTCGGTATATTCGGTGAAGCCGAGCGATCCCCGCGAATACATCAGCGAGTGCTCGCAGACGAAGTCCTCGATCTCCGCCTTGGTCTCGTCGTCGAGCGCGTCATAGGCGGCGCGCATGTCGGCGAATTCGGTGTTGCCGCCCTTCGGGTTCACCACGCGCGCCGACAGCAGCGAGAACTTTGCCGGAATGGGACGGAACGAGCTGTCGGAATGCCACAGGCAATTGCCGAGGTTGAACAGATGCGTGCGGCTGTCCTTCGCCAGCGGCTTGCCGTCCTTGCCGAGGTTCGAGACATCGTTCAGGCCGGATTGCAGCCGATAATCCTTCTCCTTGGTAACGGTGCCGCCGCGCGCATCCTCGCGCTGGCCGAAATTCAGCGCGAACGCCATCTGCTGCTCGTCGGTGATGTCCTGGTCGTGGAAGACCAGCACCGCGTATTTGTCCATGGCGGATTCGACTTCGCGCGCCTCCTCCGGCGTGAGCGGCTTTCGCAGGTCGAGGCCCGACACCTCACCGACGAAATGCTTCTGAAGCTGCCGGATGGCGATCGTCATGGCGTTTTCTCCCGCATCTGCGAGCGGTTTCCCCGCTCCGTTTGCGAAAAAATGACTCTCGCGTCCGGCGATGTCAACGCGCCGCGCGCATGGCTCTTACGCGTTGCGCGCCATCAGCCCGCCGTCGACCGGGATCACCGCGCCGGTGAGGAAAGAGGCGGCCGGCAGGCACAGGCTGAGCGTCATATGCGCAACCTCTTCAGGATCGCCGTAACGGCCGAGCGCAGTGCGGCGCTTGGCGTAGATCGTCTTGTGCTCCTCGGAGATGCGATCGGTGATTGCCGTGCGGATCGGACCGGGACAGATGCAGTTGACGGTGATGCCCTCGCGGCCGAGCTCCACGGCCAGCGAACGGGTGAGGCTCGCAACGCCGCCCTTCGCCGCCGAATAGGGGCTATGCAATGCAGTGGCGCCGAGCGCTTCGGTCGAGGCGATGTTGACGATGCGCGGGCTCTTCGACTTGCGCAGGTGCGGCAGCGCTGCGCGGATGACGCGCGGATGCGCCGTCAGCATCACGGCGAGGCCCTTGGCCCATGCGTCCTCATAGGTCTCGTCGTCGATCGCGACACGCACGGAGATGCCGGCATTGTTGACGACGATGTCGAGCCCGCCGAAATGCGCCGCGACATCGCCGACCACGCGCTTGATCTCGCCGGCATCGGCAACATCGAGCTTCCACGCCTTCGCTGTCCCGCTGCTTGCCGAGATCTCCTTGGCGACCGCATCGGCGCCGCGCTCGCCATAATCGGTGACGGCGACGTTCGCACCCTCAGCGGCGAACACGCGCGCGGTCGCGCGTCCCATGCCGCTGGCCGCGCCGGTGACGAGGACGGTCAGGCCCTTCACGGACCGGCTGAGCTGTTTGAATTCGGACATGCTGCTTCCTCGCGCCCAGCTTGTATTTGTTATGATTGACAAGGCTGGCATCGATCCGCAGACAGGTCAAACAAGCAAAACAAGAGGGAGGCCGCAATGAACGAGCTCGATTTCTCAGGCAAGCAGGTGCTGGTGGTCGGCGGTTCCAGCGGCATCGGCAACGGCATCGCGCAGGCCTTTCGCGCCAGGGGTGCGCATGTCGCGGTTTGCGGCACGCGTGCTCGGCCTGCGGACTATTCCACCGAGGAAGGCTCCGATCTCACGGGTCTCGCCTACGCGCAGCTCGACGTCAGCGATGCCGGTGCGATCGAAGCGTTCAAGCCGCCCTTCGAACGGCTCGAACATCCTGGTGCTCGCGCAGGGCGCAGTGATCTATCGCCGCGGCGAATTCGAGATGGCGGGTTTTCGCAAGGTCGTCGAGGTCAATCTGATGAGCCTGATGGCGTGCGCGACGCGGTTTCATTCCATGCTGCGGGATGCGAAGGGCTCACTGATCATGGTGTCCTCGACCGCCGCCTATCATTCCACCATGGGCAATCCCGCCTACAACGCCTCGAAGACCGGCGCGGTCGGATTGACGCGCACGCTGGGCGAGGCCTGGGCCGAGGACGGCATCCGCGTCAACGGCATCGCGCCCGGGCTCGTCGACACCAAGATGACGAAGGTGACCACCGACAATCCCAAGCGGCTCGAAGGCGCGCTGGCGCGCATTCCGCTGCGGCGATTGGGCACGCCGGCCGACATGGCGGGCGCGGCGCTGTTCCTGGCTTCGCCGCTGTCGTCCTACATCGTCGGCCAGACGTTGGTCGTCGATGGCGGCCTTATCTTGTAGCCTGGATGAGCGAAGCGACATCCGGGACTTTGCTTGCGCGTTCCCGGGTATCGCTGCGCTCACCCGGGCTACGCGTTCTACACTTTCCTAAGCGCAAGGAACTGCGCTGCTTCTGATCGGTTACTTCGGCTGATCACCGAGGAGGATTATCATGGACGCGGATCGGATCATTGGATCAGCCAAGGAAATGGCGGGCGGCGTGGAAGGCACCGTGGGCGAGATGGCGGGAGACGCAAAAACGCAGGCCTCAGGCAAGGCACGGGAAGCCGCGGGGACAGTGCAGAATCTATACGGCCAGGCGAAGGACGCAGCGCGCGAAGCCGCGGACACGGCCACCAGCTACGCCAAGGATGCCTATGAGGCGAGCGGCGATACGTTCCGCGACGGCTCGCAGGCGATTGCGCGGAAGGTGCATGACAACCCGCTCGGCGCGCTGCTGATTGCCGGCGGCATCGGCTTCGCGCTCGCGCTTCTGATGTCGCGCCCCGCGCGCCGCCCGCCGCCGCGCTGGCGCTATTACGGCTAACAGCCAAGCCAATCATTCCGGGGCGCGCGCTACGCGCTCCGGAATGACATCTCAAATCAAAAGAGAAAAATTACCGGAACATTTCGGCCGATCGCCCGACATTAACCGGCGGCCGCGGGATCGCGGGGTTCATATTCGGATTGCGAGGGCCCGGGGGCGGCGCGAGTTGACGCGGTGGCTGCGGCGAACCGAAGCCGAAGAAATCCCGGAATGACGGCGCTGCCTGTGCCGGCTGCTGCGGCGGGAGCTGCGGCTTCTTCGGCGCGAGTTTTGGCGGCGCGACCGCGGCGGCCGTTCCCGGTGAGCCGTGAGCAGCAACGCTGCCGTCAGGCGTTGTCGCCGCCATCGGCGTATCGCCCTTGGCCTGCTCGCGGCCGACTTCGCGGCGCGGCCAGGCATAATCATCGGCACGGCCGGCCGGAGCCGTCAGCGGCTCGCCTTTCACCATCGTCTTCGCAGCGAGCGCATCGACGGCGGCGGGACGCGAGCCCGGCCCGCCCAGCAATTGATCGGTCGAGATCGAGGCCGCAACCAGCGGCACGATCGGGCCGGCCAGCGGCCGCGGCGCGGGCTTGCCGGGCTCGGCGCTGGTGTCGGGCGTCGCCGGCTCGCTCGGCAGCGCGATCGGGCCGGAGCGGCCCGCAAGCAGGCGCGTGATCTCGCGCTCGACATAGTGCGCGAGCTTGCGCGCGCCGGGTTTTGTGAAATAGACGCCATCAGAGCTGCGGAGCTGGCGAATCTGGCCCTCGAAGTCAGGACCCTTCTGAAGGAAGCGGCCGGCTTCATCGACAAAACCGTCCCAGACATCAACATAGGTGATGCCGGCCTTGGCTGCGCCTTCACGGTAGAGGGAATCCAGGAACAGCATGTCCGCCGTGCCCTTCTGCCCGCGGATGGCGGGTAGGCCGACCCAGAGCACCGGAACGCCCTTGGCCTTGAGGACGTTGGCCAGCTCTTCGATCTTCTTGCCGTAGAGCTCGATCCAGCGCTCGTCGCGGAATTCGTAGAGACCGTTCGGGTTGCGCGCCGTCTTCTCCGGCGCGGCGGCCGCCGGCGTATCGGCGTTGTCGGCATCATCCTGCGGCAGGTCAGGATCCGCTGCGGGTTTGTCCTCAGGCTTGGCGGCGGTGTCGGGCTTGGCGTCGCCGGGCTTGCCCGCTGGCTTGCCGCGCGCGCCCTTGTCGTTCTTCTTGTCCTTGTCAGAAGCCTTGTCCGACTTGTCGGCCGCAGGCTCGCGGATCGCGCTGCGGTCGTTGAGGCCGAGCATGACGACGATGATTTCGGGCTTTTCGGTTTCGAGGATGCCTTTCGCCGCAGCCGCCCAATCCGACGGCTCACCCTTCGGCTGGTACTTGATCAGGCCCGAGGTGGTCTTGTGCTTTCGGATCACGCCCATGTCGGGCTGCTCGGTGTAGGCGTCCTCGAGACCATAGGCGAGCCAGTCGGCCATGGCGTCGCCGATCACCAGCACGTTCTTGTCGGGGATGGTGTCGCGCTTGGCCGGCGCCGGCGCGCGCGAGAAATCCTGGCGCGGCGCCTGCGGCTGTTGCTGCTGGAATGGTGCGAAGAAGTCGCCGCCGAACCAGCCACCTCCACCGCCGCCCCGTGGTGGCGGCGGGGCCGCGCGCTGCGGCGGGCCGCCGAAGCCGGGGAAGTTGAAGAACTGCGCCGAGGCCGGGCCCGCGACCGACACCAGGATCGCAAGCGCCGTCCCCAGCGCGATCAGCGGGCCGGTCTCGGTCAGCGCCTTGAACAGGGACTTCTTCGACATGCGATCTCGGACACGCGCAACAGGATTGGAAGTGGCTTGGATATAATAACGGAATCAGGCGCCAAACGGGCAGATTCTCTCGCAGATTCTTCCGCCATACACCGGGGAACAGTCACCCAGGTCAAGGCTGCCTGCCAAAATCCCTGTTCAGGGTTACTTTCGGCGCGATTTACCGCCCGCGCAGCCGGTCCAGCACGTCGGACGACGCAAATCCGTCGGCGGGCACCCCGATCGAGGCCTGGAAGTTGCGCAGGGCCTCCCGGGTCTGGCCGCCGAACTGGCCATCCGGGGTGCCCTTGTAAAAGCCGCGCTGGGCCAGCAGCTGCTGCAGTTCCAGCCGCTCGGTGCGCGACAGCTCCCGCTCCTGCCGCGGCCAGGGCTGCACGAAAGGCTGCCCCCCGCGCAGGCGATCGGCGAAATGGCCGATCGCCAGCGCATAGGCCTCGGCCGGGTTGTACTTCATGATGACGCGGTAATTCTGCAGCATCAGGAAGCCCGGTCCCTGCGCGCCGGCCGGCGCGAGCAGATAGGCCTTCTCCGCCGGATGCGGGAAGGACTGGTTGTTCGGGCGCTTGAGTCCGAGCTTCTCCCACTGCGCGATCGTCATCGCCTTGGCGCGATCGGCCAGCATGTAGTTGAATCCCTCAGGCAAAACGACTTCAAAGCCCCAGGTCTGGCCGGCCTGCCAGCCGTCCTTCTTCAGATTGTTGGCGGTCGAGGCGATCAGGTCGGTCGGATTGTCGACGACGTCGCGCCGGCCATCGCCATCGCCATCGACGGCAAATCGTTTGAATGCGGTCGGCATGAACTGGGTCGGGCCGAAGGCGCCGGCCCAGGAGCCGCGCATCTGCTCAGGCCTGAGATCGCCGCGGTTGAGGATCTCCAGCGCGGAGAGGAATTCGTCCTTGAAATAGGCCTGGCGACGTCCGATGCAGGCGAGCGTCGCGGTCGATTGCAGCACGCTGCGGTCGCCCATCTGCGTCGAGTAGTTGGACTCGATGCCCCAGATCGAGGCGATGATGTAGCGGTCGACGCCGGTGGCCTTTTCGGTGGCGTCGAACTGCGCCTTGTATGTGGCGAGGATCTCGCGGCCCCTGGCGAGGCGGTTGTCGTTCACGAGGATGTCGAGATAGTCCCAGATCGATTTGGTGAACTCCGGCTGCGAATCCATGAGGTCCATGATGCGCAAATCGGGGCTGAGACCTGCGGTGAAGCGCTGGAAATTCTCCTGCGTGATGCCGCGCCGTGCGGCATCGGGCCACATCGCGGCGACGCAATTGTTGAAATTGCCGGCGGCCTCGCGGATCGCGGCCGCCGTCATCAGCGGATGGCCGGAGGCGCCGTCTTCGCCGCTCCAAGGTTGCGCACCGCCATTGCCGGGCGGGGCTTGCGAGGGGGCGGGACTGGGGCCGGAGAAGATGCCGCCGAACAGATTGGAGAGGCCGTTCTGCGCTTGCGCGTGCGCGCAAGCCGGCAGCAGCAAGGCCGCCGCAATCATCGTCGCGGCGGTCACGGAGCCAACCCGTCCTGCCAGTCGTGCCACTGATTGCATCATCTCTCACCCGTCGGCCTGAAATTCCGCCATCAGGAGGCCTGGTAGGCGTTGCCAATAGCTTAACAAAGGTGAAATTTTGGTGACGGCGTTTTTCTTAACTCTGTCAGGGCGAGGCCCCACATCCGCCTTTGTTGGCGGCTGCAAACAGGCTAGCAAGATGCCATTGCTCCGTTCACGTCCTCAGGTATTCGATCGATCCCATGAAAATTCGCAAAGCCGTATTCCCCGTCGCCGGCCTCGGCACCCGCCGTCCTGCCCGCCACCAAGGCGATGCCGAAGGAAATGCTGACCATCGTCGACAAGCCGCTGATCCAATACGTCTATGACGAGGCGAGGGAGGCCGGCATCGAGCACTTCATCTTCGTCACCGGCCGCAACAAGAATGTCATCGAGGATCATTTCGACCGGATGTTCGAGCTCGACGCGACGCTGGCTGCGCGCGGCAAGAAGGGCGAGCAGGAGATCCTGGCGCAGAACCAGCCCGATGCCGGCGCCGTCAGCTTCACCCGCCAGCAAGCGCCGCTCGGCCTCGGCCACGCGGTCTGGTGCGCGCGCGACATCGTCGGCAACGAGCCGTTCGCGGTCGTGCTGCCCGACGAGCTCGTGCTCAACACGCCCGGCTGCCTGAAGCAGATGATCGAGATGGCGGCTTCGCTCGGCGAGAAATCCAATTTGGTCGCAGTCGAGGCGGTGCCCGACCATCTCACCCATCAATACGGCATCTGCGGCGTCGGTAAACGCACCGGCAAGATGTTCGAGGTCGACGGCATGGTCGAGAAGCCGGCCAAGGGCACCGCGCCCTCCAACCTCTCGATCACCGGCCGCTACATCCTCCAGCCGGAGATCTTCAAGATCCTGGAAACCCAGGAGCGCGGCGCCGGCGGTGAGATCCAGCTCACCGACGCCATGATCGGCCTCGCCAGGTCGCAAAAATTCTACGGCGTCGAGTTCGAGGGCGAACGCCACGATTGCGGCTCCAAGCCCGGCTTCCTCCGCGCCAACATCGCCTACGGCATGAAGCGCCCGGAGCTGCGCGATGGGCTGATCGCCGAGATGAAAAAGTATCTGGGGCAGTAGCTGCTCCGCGTCGTCCTGGACAAGCGCAGCGCCGATCCAGGACCCATTACCCCAAGACGGCGTTTGGCGAAGACGCGTGGTGATCAGCTCGCGCCACGACTCCTTCTTGGGGTAATGGGTCCTGGCCCCTCGTGCGCAATTGCGCACTAGGCCAGGACGACACGAGAATTAGGCACGCTACTCGCCGCCGATGACAGTCGCCTCACGCCACCAGCGACAGCTGCGGCAGGCTCGCGACCACCGACTGATTGCGCCCGCCGGCTTTCGCGGCATAGAGCGCCTTGTCGGCGGCGGCGACCAGGATCGACGGGTCCATGCCGGCGGTGGGGACCAGGCTGGCGATGCCGCAGGAGACCGTCGTGCTCACCTGATCGTCGGACCAGCCCTGCACCTTGAGGCGGATCGTCTCGGCGACCTTGAAGGCGTCGGTGACCGAAATGTTCGGCAGCAGCACGGCGAATTCCTCGCCACCATAGCGCGCGGCGCAGTCGCCGGCGCGGCTCACCGCGTCGGAGATGCAGATAGCGATGCCGACCAGCACCTGGTCGCCGGCCTGATGGCCGAACGTGTCGTTGTAGGCCTTGAAGTGATCGGCATCGATCATCAACAGCGCGACCGGCGTCTTCTGGCGCATGGCGCGGCGCCATTCGACGTCGATGACGGAATCGAACTTGCGGCGGTTCTTCAGGCCGGTGAGCGCGTCCGTCGTCGCCATCTCCTCGAGCTTGCCCTCGGCCTCCGCGCGCCGGCCGATCTCGCGCGCGAGCACCAGCGTCGAGGCCAGCATGAACAGGATCAGCGCCAGCACCACGGCACCGATGCGATAGGCTTCCTTCTGCCAAAGCTCGAACACGGCGGTCAGCGGCTTGCCTGCCACCACGAACATCGGACCCGTGCCGGTGCTGCGCACGTAGAGACGCGGGGTCGGGTCCACCGGACCCTGGCCGGCGTAGGATCCGCCGGCCTTGAGATTGTCGGCCTTCCAGTTCTGGCGCTCGTTCAAATTCCTGCCGATGATTTCGAGATCGAACGGCCGCCGCATCATGATGGTGCGGTCGCGCTTCAGCACGGTGATGGTGTCGTCGCGGTCGAGGTTCAGCCGCTCGAACAATTCGTGGAAATAGCTGAACCGGATCGAGCCGGCGACGACGCCCATGAAGCCGCCGTCGGTATCGCTGATGCGCCGGCTCAGCACGATGGAATAGGCGCCGCGAAACAGCATCGGACGGCTGATGAAGAGCCCGATGTCGGGATTGTCGCGATGAACCCTGAAATAGTCCTCCTCGCTCCTGACCTCCGGCAGCGGATCGAGCGTGGAAGCGTCGATGGTCAGCCGGCCCTCGGTATCGAACACCTGGATGGCGCCGAAATGCTTGGCGGTTATCGCATGGTCGAACAGGATCAGTTGACGGATCGGCTTCGACACCGTTGCGAGCTCCGGCAGCAACATGCTGCTGGCGACCGCCTTCAGTGACAGGTCGTAGATCTCGATGTTGCGGTTGACGTCGGACTCGATGGTCGTCGCCAAATTCTCCAGCGTCTGGCGGGCGAGCGCCTCCTCGCCGCGGCGCATGTCCAGCATCACGTTGACGCAAATGGCGGAGAAGCCGATCACCGTCACCACCGACGAGATGATCAGCAGCTTCGCCGAAATCCGCCACGGCCGGCGGGCCGTGACTTCGCGCCATCCAGACAGCATCGCTCGCTCCCGATCCTAGTGGATGCGCCCGAAAGCTTGAGTAGTGTTTAAGGCGGGACGGCGCTGCCGCAATGAGTTAAGAATCGGTTTATGCGGCGCACGGTTTTGGGCAGCCTCATGCAAGCGGGACGAGAGGACGATTGTGAACGACTACGGCGCGTTGCGCGACGATCTGATGCGGCAGAAGCAGGACGAGTTGGTGCTGAGCTTCGAGCAGATCGAGGAGATCATCGGCGCGGCCCTGCCGCGCGCGGCGCATCGTGCCTCCTGGTGGGACAGCCTGCGCAGCCCCGACATCCAGATGCCGCAACGCGAAGCCTGCCTCGCCGCCGGCTTCGTGGCGACGCGCATGCCCGACGGCCAGAGCGTGCGGTTCAGGAAGCAGAAGAGCGACCGGCGGCGATAGTGCGGCGGCACGCTGCCACCCTCCCCTGGAGGGGGAGGGTCGGCTCACATTGAGCGCAGCGAAATGTGAGTCGGGGTGGGGTGACGGTCTCTCCACCGATGCAGTGCCCGAGTGGAGAGATCACCCCACCCCGCTCGCGCTCCGCGCGATCGACCCTCCCCCTCCAGGGGAGGGTAAGAGAGCCTAGCTCGCCGCTTCCAGCCGCACTTCCGTCAGCAGCCGCATCGCGGCATCCGCGTCCATCGGCTCGCCGAAGGCGAAGCCTTGGGCGTATTCGCAACCCATCTGGTAGAGCTCGACCGCGTCGGAATCGGTCTCGGCGCCCTCGGCCACCACGTCCATGCCGAGATCGTGCGCGAGCGCGATGATCGACTTCAGGATCACCGGGCGGGTGCCGCGGCTGGTGGTGCGCACGAAGGACTGGTCGATCTTGATGGTGTCGAACGGGAAGCGCTGCAGATAGGCCAGCGAGGAATGGCCGGTGCCGAAATCGTCGAGCGACAGCCCGGTGCCGAGCTCGCGGATCCGCGTCAGCATCTGCGCTGCGTGCTCCGGATTCTCCATCACCAGCGATTCCGTCAGTTCCAGCTTGAGCGTGCCGCGCGCCACCGAGGAGCGTGACAGCACGGTGCGGATGTCGTGGATCAGATCGTGGCGCAGCAATTGCCGCGACGACACGTTGACGGAGGCGAAGATCGGCTCGCGCGAGCGCATCGCGCGCTGCCACACCGCGAGCTGCTTTGCGGTCTGGTCGAGCACGAACATGCCGAGGTCGACGATCAGCCCAGTCTCTTCTGCGATGGTGATGAATTCCGACGGCGCCATGCGCCCGAGCTTCGGATGGTCCCAGCGCGCCAAGGCCTCGAAGCCCGCGATCGAACGATCCTCCAGCCGCACGATCGGCTGGTACAGGATCGTGATCTCCTTCCGCTCGATGGCGCGGCGCAATTCGCTCTCCAGCGTCAGCCGGTCGGTCTTCCGCGCACGCATTGCCGGCTTGTAGACGTCGATGCGATCGCCGCCGATGCGCTTGGAGTGATACATCGCAAGCTCGGCGTCCTTGATGATCTCATCCGTCAGTTGGGTCTGCGGATCAGACAAGGCGAGGCCGATCGAAGCCGTGAGGAATATCTCGCGGTCGTTGAACGCGATCGGCGCGCGGATGGTCTTGCGGATGGTCTCGGCGAAGGCGGTGATGCGGGCGGGGTCCTGCTCCGAGAGCAGGATCAGGCCGAACTGGTCGCCGGCGAGCCGGGCCAGCGTGTCCTGCGGCTTCAGGATGCGGGTGAGGCGGCGGGCCAGCGTCAGCAGGATGGAATCGCCGACCGCGATGCCGACGGAATCGTTGACCTGCTTGAAGCGATCGAGGTCGATCACCATCAGCGTCGGCCGCAGCGTCGGCATGGTCTTGGCGAAGTGCGCCACCGCACCCAGCCGGTCCATGAACAGTTTGCGGTTGGGCAGGCCGGTGAGGTTGTCATGCACGGAATCGTGCAGCAGACGTTCTTCGGCGTTGCGCAGCTCGGTGACGTCGGTGAGGGTGCCGACCACGCGCGAGACCTCGCCATCCGACCCGACCACCGGGCGCGCCTTCAGCGCGAACCACATGAAGTGGCCGTCCGGGGTGCGCAGGCGGAAATCCTGCACCAGGCGGCCGCGGCGCTGGTCGAGCACGCTGTCGAGCGCTGCGCGGAAACGGTCCTGGTCGAGCGGATGCAGCACTTCGAGCCAGGACGCGGCCGGCCCTTCCAGCGTGCCGCGCTTGAGGCCGAGCAGGGCCTCGGTCTCGGGGCTGGTGAAGACCTTGTCGGCGGAGACGTCCCAGTCCCAGATCAGATCGCCGGAGCCGGCCAGCGCCAGCGCGCGGCGCTCGATGTCGGAGACGACGCCGGTCGAGGCGCCGCCGCCGGCGAAGGCGTGCTGCATTACCGTGAAGCCGATCAGCATCACGATCAGCACGAGGCCGCCGAGCAGGGCCGGGCCGACGATGTCGTTGGTGACGGAGCCGGCGACTGTCATGCCGGCCGCGACCACCCAGACCACCAGCAGGAACCAGGTCGGAATCAGCAGCACCGCGCGGTCGAAGCCATGGGTGGAGAGATAGACGATCAGCGCGAAGCCGGCGAAGGCGATCAGCACCAGCGAGATGCGTGCGATGCCGGAGGCCACCGCAGGATCGAACAGCGCCAGCGCGACGAGCGAGCCGAGGAACGCCAGCCAACCCACGGTGATGTGCGAATAGCGCACATGCCAGCGGCTCAAATTGAGATAGGCAAACAGGAACACCAGCAGCGTCGCCGCCAGGATCGCTTCACCCGCCGCGCGCCAGATGCGCTCGGCGTTGTTCGACATGTCGAGCACCTTGCCCCAGAAGCCGAAATCGACGCCGATATAGACCAGCACCGCCCAGGCCAGCGCCGCGGCGGCGGGGAACATGATGCTGCCCTTCACCACGAACAGGATGGTCAGTACCAGTGCGAGCAAGCCGGAGATGCCGATCACGATGCCCTGGTACAGCGTGAAGGAGTTGACCTTGTCCTTGTAGGCTTCCGGCTCCCACAGATAGAGCTGCGGCAGCTTGTCGGTGCGCAGCTCGGCGACGAAGGTGACAACGGCTCCCGGATCGAGCGTGATGCGGAAGACGTCGGCGGTTGCGCTTTCCTGACGTTCGGGCCGGTCGCCGATCGAAGGCGTGATGGTGGCGATACGCGACAGGCCGAGGTCGGGCCACAGCAGCCCTGACGAGACGATGCGGTAATGCGGGGCGACGATCAGGCGGTCGAGTTGGTCGTCGGTGTTGTTGGCGAGCGCGAACACCACCCAGTTCTGGCCACCTTCGCGGGCGCGCACCTCGATGCGGCGGACGATGCCGTCGGTGCCGGGCGCGGTCGAGACCTGGATGCGGTCGGCATCGCTGCGCTGATGCTCGAGCACGCCGGTGAGGTCGATCGCGGGCGCGTCACTGCGAACGCTGACAGCGTCGAGCGCGCGTGCAGGGGACGCGGCAACGAGCATCATGAGGCCCAGCGCGATGGGCGCGAGGCACCTGAGCAGACGCAAGGTCAGTTCTCCGCGTTCGACGCAAACTTCGAGTGCAAGGCGATTTCAGACCGGACAGAATTGGTTCGGTGCGTCGCGATAGATGCCACGAAAGCGAGGAAAATCAAAGGGTTTCCGCCCTGTCCCTGTGGGCCGGCGGCCTACACCTCCAACACAATTTTGCCAATATGTGCGCTGGTCTCCATGCGCCGGTGGGCATCGGCTGCCTTTTCCAGCGGGAAAGTGCTGTCCATCAGCGGCTTGATGCGGCCTTCACGCAAAAGCGGCATCACTTTCGCCTCAATCGCGGCCACCATCGCCGCCTTGTCCGCATTACTACGGGGCCGCAGCGTCGAGCCGGTATGGGTCAGGCGCTTCACCATCACCTTGGCAATGTTGACGTTGACCTTGGGGCCGTTGAGCGTCGCGATCTGGACGATGCGGCCATCGACTGCGGCGGCATCATAGTTGCGGTCGACATAGTCGCCGGCAACCATGTCGAGGATCAGATTGACGCCGGCATTGTTGGTCTCCGCCTTGACCACGGCGACGAAGTCTTCGCTCTTGTAGTTGATGGCGCGGTCGGCACCCAGCTTGAGGCAGGCATCGATCTTGTCCTGCGATCCCACCGTGACGAACACCTTGGCGCCGAACGCTTTGGCAAGCTGGATCGCCATGGTGCCGATGCCTGAGGAGCCGCCATGGATCAGCAGCGTCTCGCCGGCCTTGAGACCGCCGCGCTCGAACACGTTGTGCCAGACCGTCATCAGGGTTTCCGGCAGCGCGCCGGCTTCCTTGATCGACAGCGCCGGCGGCACGCTCATGGCCTGGGCGTCCTGGGCGATGCAGTACTGCGCATAGCCGCCGCCGGCGACGAGCGACATCACCTTGTCGCCGATCTTGTGCCGCTTGGCATTGCTGCCCACGGCCACCACTTCGCCGGCAATCTCCAGGCCCGGCAGGTCGCTGGCGCCGGGCGGCGGCGGATAGGCGCCGGAGCGCTGCGCGACGTCGGGCCGGTTGACGCCGGCGGCCTCGACCTTGACCAGGATCTCGTCTGGCCCGGGCTGCGGCACGGTGCGTTGTTCCGGCACCAGCACCTCCGGTCCGCCGTGCCGGGAGATGGCGACCACGGTCATTTGCGCGGGCAGCTTGTCCATGATGTGTCCTTGAGCAAAGGTGCGGGATGGAATGAGGCCATTGCTTAGCCAGCGCGCTCCAAGCTGGCAACCTCGGCCTGCTAGATCGCGCGAACGCAGGAGGAACGACGATGCCGACGGAAGACGACGACCGCCCGCGCAAGAAGATCAGCCATGAAATCGGACAGGATCTCTCACTGTTGTCGGTGGAGGAGCTGACCGAGCGCGTGACGCTTCTGAAAACCGAGATCGCAAGACTGGAAGAAGCCGCCACCAAGAAGCGCGCCTCGCGCGATGCGGCGAACAGTTTTTTCAAGTCGTAGCCACCACAGCCGTCGTCCCGGCGAAGGCCGGGACCCATACTCCGTGTAAGCAGTTTGGCGAAGACTCTGGAGTTACCAGCTCGCGCGATAACTTCTCCCTGTGGTTATGGGCCCCGGCCTTCGCCTGGACGAGGTGGAGAATTTGTTCCCCCGCACACTCGGCCACTGGCCGAGATGGCTAACGAACTCTCAAAAATTTAGCTCGTTTACGGTCGATTAAGCTTTCGGGTTTATGACTGGAACCGTCCTCGTTTGGACACCGAGTGGCTCCTGTCCACTCTGTTTGACGCCTCCCTGTTATCAACTTTCAAAGCCGCCGGTCTCCGGCGGCTCTTTTTTGCGTCCACTCCCGCTTTTTTGCGTCTCCTTGCGGTTGAATTCCTGGCAATGACCCGCGGAAACCATATCCGCGCTTGTCGCTGGACTCCGCGCTCCCAGCGCGCAATGATTTGTTCATCATAAGCCGGCGCCAAGCCGGAGAGTCAGACAGTTGCGTAAGGGGCGTTAACCATGGAACGTTTGCAGGCCGACGGCGCTCTCGTTCAACTCAGCGAGCGGTTCACCAATTCTGCGGCGTTCAGCGTCCTGTTCCGCGAGGGCATGGACCTCGTCGAGGAAACCGCCGCCTATCTCGACGGCGCCGGCCGCACGGAGGCCAAGGCGCTCGACCGTGCCGTCAGCCTGACTTATGCGACCGAAAGCATGCGTCTCACCACGCGCCTGATGCAGCTCGCCTCGTGGCTGCTGCTGCACCGTGCGGTGAAGGAAGGCGAGATGACACTGAGCCAGGCCAATCGCGAGAAGACCAAGGTCAAGCTCTCCGCCGCCGATCCCGGCCCCGCCGACACCATCGAGAAGCTGCCCTCGCAGCTCCAGGATCTGATCCACCGCTCGATGAGCCTTCAGACCCGCGTCCGCCGTCTCGACACCACCATCCACACCCCGCCGGCCGAGCACGTCCCGATCGGCAACCCGCTGGTGCCGCACCTGAACGCGCTGAAGGCCGCGTTCGAGCGGTAGAGTCTCCGCCCGCGTCATTGCGAGCGAAGCGAAGCAATCCAGAAGGTCTCCGCAGAGGCGGTCTGGATTGCTTCGTCGCAAGAGCTCCTCGCAATGACGGCCCCCAAAACAAAAACGCCCCTGGTCTCCCAGGGGCGTTTTTCGTCGCAGCCTTGCGGCCGGATCAATCCTTTTTGAGGAAGCCCGAAAACTTCTTCTGGAAGCGCGAGACGCGGCCGCCGCGGTCCATGATCTGGGCGTTGCCGCCGGTCCAGGCCGGGTGCGATTTCGGGTCGATGTCGAGGTTCAGCGTGTCGCCTTCCTTGCCCCAGGTCGAGCGGGTCAGGTACTCGGTTCCGTCGGTCATGACGACCTTAATCGTATGATAGTTCGGGTGAATTTCGGCTTTCATGGCAATTCCTCGGCGCCCGGGCGCCTCTTGGGTGGCTAGCGAATGACGGATTTGGCCGGCTCTATACCTCACGAACCCCCGCAAAACAAGCCATATGCCGGCTGGTGAACCGGGCTTGCCCCTAAGGGACATCCCGGATTTGCCACTACCGTTGCACCAGCCTATTGGGAGCAAACGAATGCAATGGGTCGGATCTCATGAGCGCAGTGGAACGGCTTGATGAACAGTATGTTCAGCCCGAAATGAATTCCCAAGTGAATTCCGCCGATACCCCGTCGATCGAGGCCGATCTGATCGAGCAGCCCGCCAAGGGCCGCGCCAAACTCCGGCCGCTGCTCGCGCTCGCGCCTTATGTGAGCCGCTATCGCGGCCGCGCCGCACTGGCCTTCGTCGCGCTGACGATCGCGGCACTGACCACGCTGCTGGTGCCGGTCGCGGTGCGCAGGATGATCGATTTCGGCCTGACGCCCGAGGGCATCGAGCTGATCAACAGCTATTTCTCGGTAATGCTCGCGGTTGTCGCCGTGCTCGCGCTGGCGAGCGCCGCGCGCTACTACCTCGTGATGACGATCGGCGAGCGCATCGTCGCCGACCTCAGGCGCGACGTCTTCGGGCATCTGTTGTCGCTTTCGCCGACCTTCTTCGACTCCGCGCGCAGCGGCGAGCTGATCTCGCGCCTCACCGCCGACACCACCCAGATCAAATCCGCCGTCGGCGCCTCGGTGTCGATCGCGCTGCGCAATCTCATGATGTTCCTTGGCGCCGCCGCGATGATGGTGATCACCAGCCCGAAATTGTCGGGCTTCGTGCTGCTGGCGATACCCTTGATCGTGCTGCCACTGGTGGCGTTCGGACGCTGGGTGCGGCGGCTGTCGCGCAATGCGCAGGACACGCTCGCCGACGCCTCCGCCTATGCGGGCGAGCTGGTCGGCGCGATCCGCACCGTGCAGGCCTATACCAGCGAGCAGTTCGCCGAAAAGCGCTTCGGCGGCAATGTCGAGCAGGCCTATGAGGCGGCGCGTACCTCGACCCAGGCCCGCGCCGTGCTCACCGCCATCATCATCTTCATCGTATTCGCAAGCGTGGTCGCGATCCTTTGGATCGGCTCGCATGACGTGCTCACCGGTGCGATCACGCCGGGCCGGCTCGGTCAGTTCGTGCTTTATGCGGTGTTCGCCGCGGCGGGCCTCGGCCAGCTCAGCGAGGTCTGGGGCGAGGTATCGGCGGCCTCGGGCGCGGCCGAGCGCCTGTTCGAGATCTTGCATGTAAGTCCCGAGATCACCGCGCCTGCGTCGCCGCGCGCACTGCCGGTGCCGCCGCGCGGCGAGGTCGGGTTCGATCGGGTCAGCTTCGCCTATCCGGCGCGGCCCGATGTCAAGGTGCTTGACGCGGTGTCGTTCACCGTGCGCCCCGGCGAGAAGGTTGCGATCGTCGGCCCCTCCGGCGCCGGCAAGAGCACCATCTTTCATCTGCTGCTGCGCTTCTACGATCCGCGCAGCGGCGCGATCGCGCTCGACGGCGTGCCGGTCAGGTCCGCCGACCCGCGCGATGTCCGCGCTCGCATCGCGCTGGTGCCGCAGGAATCGGTGGTGTTCGCGGCAAGCGCCCGCGAGAACATTCGGTTCGGTCGTCCCGATGCCACCGATGCCGAGGTCGAGCGCGCCGCCGAGCTCGCGCATGCCGCCGAGTTCATCCGCCGCCTGCCCGAAGGCTTCGAGACGGCGCTCGGCGAGCGCGGCGTGACGCTCTCTGGCGGCCAGCGCCAGCGCATCGCCATCGCCCGCGCCATCCTGCGCGATGCGCCGCTGCTGCTGCTCGATGAAGCCACCTCCGCGCTCGATGCCGAAAGCGAGACGCTGGTGCAGACCGCGCTGGAAGAGCTGATGCGCCACCGCACCACGCTGGTGATCGCGCATCGCCTCGCCACCGTGCTGTCCTGCGACCGCATCCTGGTGATGGACCAGGGCAGGATCGTCGAACAGGGCACGCATGCCGAGCTGGTCGCCGCGAACGGCCTCTATGCGCGGCTGGCGAGGTTGCAGTTCGAGGGGGCGTGAGGCTCTTCGATAAGCGTGAGGCTCTGCAATCGCCGTCCCAATGGCGATGTCATTCCCCGCGTAGGCGGGGAATCCAGTACGCCGCGGCGCCGCGGTTCAAACCTCACTGTCTCTGGAATACTGGATCACCCGCCTTCGCGGGTGATGACAGCTGAGTTTGCGCTTGGCGCGTCCCAGCAGACATGACCGGCACTTCGGCGAGAGCGTCGGCACATTCGGCCACGGCCAGTTCTTCCAGCTGCCGTCCTCGCCGACGCAGGCCGATGCTGCAGGGCCGCTCGTATCGAGTTGCGTCGCAAAGCGCTGGTCGACATAGGTCGTCGACAGATATCCGGCGACGATGACGCCCAGAAAGACCGAGGAACCCTTGGCCAGATCGCGCAGCTTCATCGATCGTCTCCATCCGCTTGTCGTCGCTGCTCTGGCTACAACGACTAACAGACGTCGCGGGATCCCGACGTGACAGGCCTCACGCCCGCCATGCCATCTTCAGCACTGGCCGCCCCGAGGTCGGGTTCACATCGTCGCCGGCATGGGCAAAGCCGTTGCGCTCGTAGAAGCGGATGGCGCGGGCGTTGTCCTTGTTGACGAGCAGCGTGACACCTGAGGGTGACAGCCGCTTGGCCTCATCCACCAGCAGCCTTGCTGCGTCCGAGCCCCAATGGGCGGGATCGACCACGAGCTGGTCGAGATAGCCGTCACCGTCGATGGTCACGAAGCCGGTGAGCGCGCCGTCCGCTTCCGCGACCACGATGGACGCCTTCGGCACCAGGTCCTTGCGCCACCGTTCGCGCCACCAATCGAGGCGGGCGGCGAAGTCGATCTGCGGATAGGCCTGCTGCCACGTGCGATGCCAGAGGTCGATCGTGGCGGCCTCGTCCTCGGGTCGGTAGGGGCGGAGGTGGAGGGCGCTCACTACCGCTCCGTCAGCTTCAGCTCGATGCGGCGGTTGCGCTTGTAGGCCTCTTCCGTGTTGCCGGTATCGAGCGGCTGGAATTCACCAAAACCGGCGGCGACGAGGCGCTGGGCGGGCACGCCGAGCGAGATCAGGTATTGCACCACCGAGATGGAGCGGGCGGCGGAGAGGTCCCAGTTCGACTTGAAGTTCGGGCCGTTGACCGGGCGCACGTCGGTATGGCCGTCGACGCGCAGCACCCAGGGAATCTCGCTCGGGATCTTCTTGTCGAGGTCGATCAGCGCGGTCGCCAAGGTGTCGAGCTCGGCGCGACCCTCGGGCAGCAAGGTCGCCTGTCCGGTGTCGAAGAACACTTCGGACTGGAACACGAAGCGGTCGCCGACGATGCGGATGTCGGGGCGGTTGCCGAGGATGGCGCGCAGGCGGCCGAAGAACTCCGAGCGGTAGCGCGACAATTCCTGCACGCGCTGCGCCAGCGCCACGTTTAGGCGCGAGCCGAGATCGGCGATCCGGTTCTGCGATTCCTTGTCGCGCTTCTCGGAGGCATCCAGCGCCTCTTCCAGCGCCGCCAATTGCCGGCGCAGCGCGCTGATCTGCTGGTTCAGCACCTCGATCTGCGCCAGTGCCCGCGCCGAGACCGCTTTCTCGGAGTCCAGCGCCTTGCCGAGCTCGGCGGTCTTGCCTTGCGCGTCGCTCCCGGCATTGGCGAGACCTTCATACAGGCCCTTCATGCGGTCGCGTTCGGATTCGGCCGAGGCAAGGCCGGCCCGCAGTTGCGACACCTGGTCGTCGAGCGAGAGCTTGCCGAGCTTCTCCAGCGACAAGAGCTCGTTGAGCTGCGCGATCTTGGCGTTGAGCTGTTCCAGCGCCTTGTCCTTGCCGGTCACCTCCTGCGACAGGAAGAACTGCACGACCAAAAACACCGACAGCAGGAACACGATCGACAACACCAGCGTCGACAGCGCGTCGACGAAGCCGGGCCAGTAGTTGAAGGCGCCTTCATTGCGGCGGCCGCGGGCAAGAGCCATGATCGTCTCCGTTTCATTCGTGTCCCGGACGCGCTGCAGCGTAAAACGCTGCTGCGCAGAGCCGGGACCCAGAATCACTCGTCGAATGGACCCGGATCAGCGACGCATCACTTCGTGCTGCATCGCGTCCGGGGCACGAGATCTTCGTCCTGTTCTCAACTCTTCTCGGGCTGGCGCGCAATGCGCTCCAACAGGCGCCGGATCTCGCGGTTCTGTTCGCCCTGGCCGTCGGCCCATTCGCGGATCATCTGCTGCTCGGTGCGCATGTGCGAGACCAGCGCCTGGATGGCTTCGGCGAGGCTCGCCATCGCCGCGGTGGTGCCGCGGTTCGAGCTGCCTTCCTCGAGCACGGAGCGCAGCCGTTCGACCGCGGCCTGGAGCTCGCCGCTGGCCACGCCACCGCCGCCGGAAGCGACCGCCACTTCGCCGCTGCCATATTCGCGCACGGTGGTGGCGAGCCAGTCTTCGAGGTCGGTGTAGAAGCGGTTCTGTGCCTGGCTCGATTGCGAAATCGAGAAAGCCGAGGATCAGCGAGCCGGCGAGGCCGAACAGCGAGCTCGAGAACGAGATGCCCATGCCGCCGAGCGGGGCGGCCAGCCCCTCTTCAGCGTGTCGAACAGGGCGCCGGAATCACTGCCGACCTTGAGCCCGTCGATCACCTTGCCGACCGAGCCGACCGTCTCGATCAGGCCCCAGAAGGTGCCGAGCAGGCCGAGGAAGACGAGCAGGCCGGTCATGTAGCGGGAGATGTCGCGGGCCTCGTCCAGGCGGGTCGCAATCGAATCGAGCAGATGCCGCATCGTGGTCTGGGTGATCGACATCCGCCCCGAGCGCTCGCCGCCGAGAATCGCCGCCATCGGCGCCAGCAGCTTCGGGTGCCGGGCTGGCGCCAGGCCGGGATCGGCGATGCGGAAATTATTGACCCAGGACACCTCAGGGTAGAGCCGGATGACCTGGCGGAAGGCCAGCACGATGCCGATGAACAGCACCGCCCCGATCAGGGCGTTGAGGCCGGGATTGGCGAAGAAGGCCTGGATGATCTGCTTGTAGAGCACCACGCCGACCAGCGCACACAGCACCAGGAAGACCAGCATCCGCACCAGGAAGACGCTGGGCGAGGACAGTTTGGTGTACTCGATATCCATGGTGGAGCGGGAAGTGCCAGACCGCATGCCGGTATCATCCATTACGAAGCTTGCTTGCGGGCGCACTATGGCACAGCGCCAGCCCAAAAAAAGCGCCGGATGCGCCGATTTCGGGGACAGCTTGGGGAACTTGGACCGAAAGCCGCGCTTTGATAGGCCGGTGTCTGCAAGAGCTCGCCATTCGGGGGCCGCATGAGCGTCGTTTCCGCGATCATCGGGACTGCCGAACGTGTGCCGTTGCCGGACGTGGTGATGCGTGCCGCGATCCAGCGCCTGTGCTCGCGCACGGCGACACGCCTGTCCAAGCTGGGGGCGGCCGACGATGCCGCCTTCGCCGGGCGGATGATGCTGCGGCCGATCGCCGAGGACGCGGATGCTGCCCGCGGCCGGCATGACGAGGTGCCCGCTTCCTTCTTCGCGCAGGTGCTCGGCCCCAACCGGAAATATTCGTGCTGTTTCTACAAGACCGATGCGACCTCCTTGCAGGAGGCGGAGGAGGAGGCGTTGCGCCAGACCGTCGAGCATGCCGGTCTTGCCGACGGGCAGACCATCCTCGAGCTCGGCTGCGGCTGGGGCTCGCTGTCGCTGTGGATCGCGCGGCAGTTTCCGCACGCGAAGGTGACGGCCGTGTCGGCCTCGCAGGCGCAGCGCACCTATGTCGAGGAGGAGGCGCGGCGGCGCGGGCTGTTGAACCTGCGGGTCGTCATCGCCGACATGAACGTGTTCGCGCCCGAGGGGCAGTTCGACCGCATCGTTTCGGTCGAGACGTTCGAGCACATGATGAACTGGCGCAAGCTGATGACGCGCCTGCGCGCGTGGCTCGCGCCCGACGGGCGCTTCTTCATGCATGTGGTCTCCCATCGCTCCGGGTCCCATCTGTTCGACCCGGCCAATCGCGAGGACTGGATCGCGCAGCACGCCTTCACGGGCGGGATGATGCCGAGCCATCACCTCGTCAGGCAATTCGACGACATCTTCGCAATCGAGAAGGAATGGTGCTGGAGCGGCACGCATTACCAGCACACCGCGAACGACTGGCTCGCCAATTTCGATGCGCATCGCGCCGCCATCGAGACCTCATTGCGCAAGGCCTATGGCAAGGAGACCGCACTTTGGATGAGGCGCTGGCGCTGGTTCCTGCTGGCGACGTCGGGGCTGTTCGGCTACGCCGACGGAACCGAATGGGGCGTCAGCCATTACCGGATGAAAGCCGCCGCCTGATTGCGATGTTCGGTCGCAGCACGCGGCGATGGAGCCCGACTCACAATCAAGTGAGTCCACAAAAACCATCAAGATTCAACACGATACGCCGTGTGACAATGAGCCGCCCGCGTCATGCGTTGCATCGCGGCAGGCGCATTCTCTTTGGCGGCATCGGCCGCGTGCAAAGAGCCCAGAACGGGCCCGCGCGGAGCGTGATCAGTTACAACAAAATCGGGGCGAACTCACTTCATGTCTGGACTTCGTGCGCGATCGGCATGCGTTGCAATGATGCTCGCGGCCTTAGCGCCGCTGCTGGTGGGCTGCGACGAGTCCAGCTCCGCCGTATCCGCCGCTCCGCCGTCCGACCCTGACGTCAGCATCGTCGTCATCAAGCCGCAGCCGCGCGCCGTGGTGCGGGAGCTGCCGGGCCGTATCGCGCCGACGCGCGTCTCCGACGTGCGGCCGCGCGTCTCCGGCATCGTGGTCGAGCGCCTGTTCCGCCAGGGCAGCGAGGTGAAGGCGGGCGATCCGCTCTACCGCATCGATCCTCGCCCGTTCGAGGTCGAGGTGTTGGCCAACGAGGCCGCGGTCGCCAAGGCCGAAGCTGCTGCGATGCAGGCGCACCAGCAGGCACGCCGCATCGCCACGCTCACCAAGGATCGCGCCGCGCCGGAAGCCGAGAACGAAAAGGCCATCGCCGCCGAGCGGCAGGCCCAGGCCGAGGTCGAGGGACGCAAGGCGGACCTCGCGCGCGCAAAACTCAATCTCGATTACGCTACCGTGCGCGCGCCGATCGACGGTGTCGTCGGTGCGGCGCTGGTCAGCGAAGGCGCGCTCGTTGTGCAGAACGAGACCAATCTCGCCAGCATCCAGCAGCTCGATCCGATCTATGCCGACTTCACCCAATCGGTGACCGAGCTCAACCAGCTCCGCCGCGCCTTCGAAACCGGCGATCTCGAGCGTATCGCGCCCGACGCCGCCAAGGTGCGACTCGTGCTCGATGACAACACCACCTATTCGCTCGACGGCAAGCTGCTGTTCTCCGACGCCAAGGTCGATGCCCACACCGGCCAGGTGACACTGCGCGGCGAATTCCGCAATCCCAAGCGCGAGCTCCTGCCGGGCATGTATGTCCGCGTCCGCATCGACCAGGGTCTGGACGCCGACGCGATCGCGGTGCCGCAGCAGGCGATTCAGCGCAATGGCGGCGGCGGCAGCGAGGTCTTCGTCGTCAAGGACGACAACCACATCGCGGTGCAGGCCGTGCGCACCGGTTCGGTGCAGGACGGATTCTGGTTCATCACCGAAGGCCTGAAGGCCGGTGACAAGGTCGTGGTCGAAGGCTTCCAGAAATTCGCGGCCGGCGACAAGGTCAAACCGCAATCATGGTCGGAGGCGGACGCGACTGCGGACAACCGGCACGCCCAGAAGCTCACGCGGTAACGCGCCATGCCGAGTTTCTTCATCGACAGGCCGATCTTTGCCTGGGTGGTTGCGCTATTCATCTGCTTGATCGGTGCGATTGCGGTTCCGCTGCTGCCGATCGCGCAATATCCGATCATCGCGCCGCCCTCGATCTCGGTCTCGACCAGCTATCCCGGCGCCTCGCCGGAAAACCTCTACAACAGCGTCACGCGGCTGATCGAGGAGGAGCTCAACGGCGCCTCCGGCATCCTCAATTTCGAATCGACCAGCGATTCGCTCGGCCAGGTCGAGATCATCGCCAACTTCCAGCCGGGCACCGATACCAGCGCCGCCTCGGTCGAGGTGCAGAACCGCATCAAGCGCGTCGAGGCGCGCCTGCCGCGCGCGGTGATGCAGCAGGGCATCCTGATCGAGGAAGCCTCCAGCGCGGTGCTTCAGATCATCACACTGAACTCGACCGACGGCAGCCTCGATGAGGTCGGCCTCGGCGACTTCATGATCCGCAACGTGCTCGGCGAGATCCGCCGCATTCCCGGCGTCGGCCGCGCCACGCTCTACTCGACCGAGCGCAGCTTGCGCGTCTGGGTCGATCCGGCCAAGCTGGTCGGCTATGGGCTGACCGCCGACGACGTCGACAAGGCCATCGCCGCGCAGAACGCGCAGGTCGCCTCGGGCAGCATCGGCGCCGAGCCGTCGACGTCGAGCCAACGCACCTCCTCGCTGGTGCTGGTCAAAGGCCAGCTCTCGTCCCCGGACGAGTTCGGTGCCATCATCCTGCGCGCCAACGCCGACGGTTCGACCGTGCGCCTGCGCGACGTCGCGCGCATCGAGGTCGGCGGACTCAGCTACCAGTTCAACACGCGCCTCGACGGCAAGCCGACTGCCGGTCTGTCCGTGCTGATGTCGCCCACCGGCAATGCGCTGGCGACCGCGAGTGCCGTCGAAGAGAAGATGAAGGAGCTGTCGCGCTTCTTCCCGGCCAACATCACCTACGAGATCCCCTACAACATCACGCCCGTGGTCGAGGCTTCGATTAAGAAGGTGCTGTCGACGCTGGTCGAGGCCGTGGTGCTGGTGTTCGTGGTGATGTTCTTGTTCCTCCAGAACATCCGCTACACCATCATTCCGACCATTGTGGTGCCGGTGGCGCTGTTGGGGGCCTGTTCCACGCTGCTGCTCGCCGGCTACTCCATCAACATGCTCTCGATGTTCGGCATGGTGCTCGCGGTCGGCATCCTCGTCGACGACGCCATCGTCGTGGTCGAGAACGTCGAGCGCATCATGGCCGAGGAAGGCCTGCCGCCGAAGGAAGCGACCCGCAAGGCGATGTCGCAGATCACCGGCGCCATCATCGGTATCACCTTGGTGCTGATGGCGGTGTTCGTGCCGATGGCGTTCTTCCCGGGCTCGGTCGGCATCATCTACCGCCAGTTCTCCGTGACCATGGTCGCGGCGATCGGCTTCTCCGCCTTCCTGGCGCTGTCGCTGACGCCGGCGCTGTGCGCGACCCTGCTCAAGCCTGTCGCCGCCGGTCACGGCCACGCCGGGAAGGGCGTGTTCGGCTGGTTCAACCGCATGCTCGAAGGCGGCAAGGAGGGCTATTCCCGAACCGTCGGCTTCTCGCTGAAGCGCACCGGCCGCCTGATGCTGGTCTATGTCGCGTTGCTGGTCGGCCTGTCCTGGGCCTTCGTCAACCTGCCTGGCGGCTTCCTGCCCGTCGACGATCAGGGCTTCGTCACCACCGACGTGCAGACGCCGTCGGATTCGTCCTATGCCCGCACCGAGGCGGTGATCGAGAAGGTGGAAAAATACCTGGCGCAGCGGCCCGGTGTCGACAACGTCACTTTCCTCACCGGCTTCAGCTTCTCCGGCCAGGGCATGAACACCGCGCAGGCCTTCATCACCTTGAAGGACTGGTCCGAGCGCGGACCGAAGGATTCGGCCGCGGCGATCGTCAACGACATCAACCGCGATCTGTCCTCGATCCGCGATGCCAAGATCTCAGCCCTCCAGCCGCCGCCGATCGACAATCTCGGCAATTCCTCGGGCTTCTCGTTCCGCCTCCAGGACCGCGGCCAGAAGGGCTATCCGGCGCTCATGCGCGCCGCCGATCAGCTGATCGCGGAGGCCAATGCGAGCCCGGTGCTGCAGAAGGTCTATATCGAAGGCCTGCCCGAGGCCGGCGTGGTCAATCTCGTGATCGACCGCGAGAAGGCCGGCGCCTTCGGCGTCACCTTCGAGGACATCAACAACACGATCTCGACCAATCTCGGCTCGAACTACATCAACGACTTCCCGAACCGCGGCCGCATGCAGCGCGTCGTGGTGCAGGCAGATAGCCGCGACCGCATGCGGACCGAGGACATCCTCAACTACAACGTCAAGAACAGCCGCGGCCAGCTGGTGCCGTTCTCGTCCTTTGCCACGGTGGAATGGGCGCGCGGGCCGACCCAGATCGCCGGCTTCAACTACTATCCGGCGGTGCGCATCTCCGGCGAAGCGAAACCCGGCTTCACCTCGGGCGACGCGATCGCCGAGATGGAGCGGCTCGCCGGCAAATTGCCGCGCGGCTTCGGCTATGAATGGACGGGGCAGTCGCTCCAGGAGAAGCTCTCGGGCTCGCAGGCGCCGTTCCTGCTGGCGCTGTCGGTGTTCGTGGTGTTCCTGTGCCTTGCCGCACTCTATGAAAGCTGGACCATTCCGCTCGCGGTGCTGCTGACCGTACCGCTCGGCATCGTCGGGGCAGTGAGCGCGGCGATGCTGCGGGGCCTGCCCAACGACGTCTATTTCACCGTCGGCCTGATCACCATCATCGGCCTCGCGGCAAAGGACGCGATCCTGATCATCGAGTTCGCGAAAGATCTGCGCAAGGAAGGCAAGCCGCTGGTGGAAGCCACCATCGAGGCCTGCCGCCTGCGCTTCCGCCCGATCCTGATGACCGGCCTTGCCTTCATCTGCGGCGTGCTGCCGATGGCGATCGCCCACGGCGCCGGCGGCGCCAGCCAGCAGGCGCTCGGCAGTGTTGTGATGGGCGGTATGATCGCGGTGGTGATCCTGGCGCTCTTGATGGTGCCGGTGTTCTTCGTCTCGGTGCAGCGCGTGCTGGGCGGGGATCGGGAGCCGAAGATGGCGAAGGAAGACGAGGCCTACGGGCCGCCGGCGCCGGTGAAGCCGTAGGGCACACTGTCATGCCCCGCGCAGGCGGGGCATCCAGTACGCCGCGGCATCTCCGTATCCAACTGATGTCTCTGGAATACTGGATCACCCGCTCCAGTGCGCAATTGCGCACAAGGCGGGTGATGACAGCGGCATGCGGAGCGCGAGCCTTGCCTTACGCCGCCTTCCGCAAAATCTTCACCAACTCTCCGTGCACGAACTCGTTGCCGCACACCACGTGCCCCGTCGCCAGCGCATCGCCGGGCGTGTTGATGTCGCTCACTGTGCCGCCGGCTTCCTTCACCATGATCTGGCCGGCCGCGATGTCCCAGGGCGACAGATTCCGCTCCCGAATCGCCGTCGAGGCGGCCGGCGGCGACGAAGGCGAGGTCGAGCGAGGCGGCGCCGAAGCGGCGCAGGCCCGCGACGCGGTCCTGGATCGCCGTCATCTCGCGGCGAAATTCCTCGTGGTCGCCGCGGCCGATATGGGGCAGGCCGCAGGCCACCACGCATTCGTTGAGCTGGCGGCGGCCGGCCACGCGCAGCCGCTGGTCGTTGAGGAAGGCGCCCTTACCGCGCTCGGCGATGTAGAGCTCGTCATTGGCGGGGTTGTAGATTACGCCCGCGATCACGGTGCCCTCGCGCGCGAGGCCGATCGAGATCGCGAATTGCGGGATGCCGTGCAGGAAGTTGGTGGTGCCATCCAGGGGATCGACGATCCAGGTGTGGCTCTTGTCGCTGCCTTCGCGGGTGCCGCCCTCTTCGCCGATGAAGCCGTAGCCGGGCCGGGCCTTGGCGAGGTCCTGGTAGAGGATCTCCTCGGCGCGCTTGTCGGCGAGCGAGACGAAATTCGCCGGGCCCTTCAGCGAAACCTGGAGATGCTCGATCTCGCCGAGATCGCGCTTGAGGCTGCGGCCGGCGCGGCGCGCGGCCTTGACCATGACATTGATAGTTGCGGAGTACAGCATGAGCTCTGTCTTGATCGGGGGAAATGGCGCGAAATCACGCCTGTTTGAGGGATGGGGTGCCCTGCGAGGGCGCCAAGGTCAAGTCATTTGGTCCCGAGCCATTTCTTTGCGGCGGCTTCCGCCTTGGCCCGGTCCTCGGCCGGCAGATCGGACAATTGCTTGTCGAGCTCCGGGTCGCCTTTGCCGGCGGTCTTGGCCACCAGGTGCCATTTGAAGCCCTCGACCTTGTCCACGGCCGTGCCCATGCCGTTGATCAGCACCCAGGCCAGCCGGTTCTGCGCGATCGCGCTGCCCTGGCGCGATGCCTTGCGGAGCAACGCCACAGCGGCCGGCTGGTTCTTCGGCGTCCCGGTGCCGTTGAACAGCGCGATGGCGTATTCGACCTCGGCATCGACATTGTCGGCCAGCGTGGCGGCCTGGAGCAGCCGCACCGATCGCTCGGGATCCTTTGGCACGCCGGTGCCCTCCTTGTAGAAGGTCGCAAGCGCGTATTGCGCCTCGGGCAGGCCGGCATCGGCGGCCTGGCGCAACAGCTCGGCGGACCGCTTGACGTCCTGCGGCAGGGTCTGGCCGTCCAGGTAAAGCAGAGCGAGGTTATAGGCCGCCTTGGGCTCGCCCAGCTTGGCGGCGGAGGCCATCAGTTTCACCGCTTCGCCCTTGTCGACCGGGCCGCCGCGGCCCGACATGCGCAGCATGGCGAGCGCGAACATCGCCTCGCGGTCACCGGCATCCGCAGCGCGCTTGTACCATTCCTGCGCCTTGGCATAGTCGCGGCGGATGCCCATGGCGTTGGAATAGAGCTCGCCGAGCATGGTCATTGCCTTGGGATCGCCTCCTTGCGCGCGGGCGGTGGCGAGCTCGAACGCCGTCTTGTACTGGCCGCGCTGATAGGCGCCGAACACCAGATCGACGTTGGAATTGTCGGTCGGCGGCGCGGGGATCACGGTCGCGGCCGGGGCCGGCTTGGAGGAGGGGGCCGGCTTGGGCGAGGCCGAAGGCTTCGGCGCCGGTGCGGCCTCCTTCTTGTTGGTGAGCGCGTGCGGCTTGGGCTTCGGCTTCTCGGCGGGCGGGCTCGGCGTTGTGGCCGGCGGGGTGATCTGGAGCTGCGCGGCCGCGGGCGCCGTCAGCAGCAGCGTGGCCAAAATGGTGATGCGCGGGAGCTTCATGTCGGGCGCTAGCCGTGCTCCTGGCCAGCCGGCGCCGTCGCATGGGCCTTCTTGATTGCAGCATCGGCCTCGACCAGCGCGGCCTTGGGCCCGCGCGGATCGGCCCAGATGAACTCGCCGGCCAGCACGAAATCGGCGCCGCTGGCGGCGAAATCGTAGGCCTCCTCGAGCGAGGTGGCAAAGCCGACGCAGGGCGGCTCGAACAGCTCGGCCCACCAGTCCAGCCGCTCGGCGATCGCCTGCGACGACGGCCGCTGGCCGTTGGCGTCGGGCTCGCCGAACAGCACGTAGTCGGCGCCCATCTCGCCCGCGCTCATGGAATCGTGGCGCGTGGCGAGCCCGCCGACGCCGGCAATGCGATCCGGCTTGAGCGAGGGCACCGCCTCTTCCAGCGCGGCGAGGCCCGTGAGATGCGCACCATCGGCGCCGCCGCGCGCCACCAGTTCGGCATGGCCGTCGATCAGCAGCGCGGCGCCCGCCTTCTGCACCGGCGGCGCGAAGGCCTTGATGCGCGAGATCATCGTGCGCTGGTCGGTCTCCTTCAGCCGCAGCAGCACGGCCGCGACATCGGCAGAGGCGAGCAGCGCAGGCAGCTCGGCCACAAGAGAAGCGGGGTCATCGACGACCGGCGTCGCGAGATAGAGACGCGGCGCCGGGCGCGGCGGTGGCGGTTTGTTCGACAAGATCTAGGCTGCTTTCTTTTCCAGGCTGCTTTGCCATTCGCCCTTGGACGCGAGGCCGTTCATCCGCGCGCGGTGGCTGAAGGCACGCTGTCCGGCCGCGACGTTCTCGGCCTTGCCGGACCAGGCCTTCTGCGGCGCGGCTTGCAGCGCGCGGCCGTAGGAGAAGGTCAGGCCCCAGGGCAGCGGGCCGAGCTTGTGCATGGCGTTGAGATGCGCGGTCGCCTCCTCGTCGGACTGGCCGCCGGAGAGGAAGGCGATGCCCGGCACCGCCGCCGGCACGCAGGCCTTCAGCAGCCGGATCGTCTTCTCCGCGACTCCCTCGACGGAAGCCTGCTTCGCGCACTTCTTGCCTGAGATCGCCATGTTCGGCTTCAGCACCATGCCTTCGAGCGCGACGCGCTGCTCGCGCAATTCCTGGAACGTCTTGTTGAGCACGCGTTGCGTCACCTCATAGCAGCGCTCGATGTCGTGATCACCATCCATCAGCACCTCCGGCTCGACGATCGGCACAATCTGCGCGGCCTGGCACAGCGCGGCATAGCGCGCCAGCGCGTGCGCGTTGACGCTGATCGCCGTCATCGAGGGAATGCCGCTACCGATGTCGATCACCGCGCGCCATTTGGCGAAGCGCGCGCCGCGCTCGTAATATTTCTTCAACCGTTCAGCGAGCTTATCGAGCCCGACGGTCACGAGCTCGCCCGGGCACATCGGCAGGGCTTGGGTGCCTTCGTCGACCTTGATGCCGGGAATGGCGCCGGTCTCCTCGATCAGCCTGATCAGCGGCGTGCCGTCCTTGGCATCCTGCCAGATCGTCTCGTCATAGAGGATCACCCCGGAGATATACTGGCTCATGGCCTCCCTGGAGCGGAACAGCATCTCGCGATAGTCGCGGCGGTTCGCTTCGGTCAATTCGACGCCGATCGCGTCGAAGCGCTTCTTGATGGTGCCGGAGGATTCGTCGGCGGCGAGGATGCCCTTGCCGGGGGCGACCATGGCAGTCGCGATCCTGTTGAGCTCAGTCAGATTCATCGAGAGGTCCTCCCAAAACAATTCTGCCCTTGCCCGTGAAAATAGACCGTTCTCGGGCAATTGCCGAGTTAACGTTCGTCGCAGGGTAAAGGGGGGAGGCGGTTGGGTCCACACCTCTCCCATAGGGAGAGGTCGGCGCGAAGCGCCGGGTGGGGGGGGCGCCCTATCGAGGGACCTGAGCCCTCACCCGATTTGCTTGCGCAAATCGACCTCTCCCCAATGGGGAGAGGTGATCCGAGTTCGCGGAGGCAGGGGAAGATAGATCACGCCACCGCGATAGCTATGCGACGCGGGGGTCGAGCTCGCCCTTGGCGTAGCGCTTGGCCATTTCGGCGGTGGTCAGGACCTTCTTGATCTTCGAGGCCTGGCCGGCGGTATTGAACTCCTGGAGCCGCTGCTTGCACAGCTTGGTCATCGCCTCCATCGCCGGCTTCAGGTACTTGCGCGGATCGAACTCTTCCGGATTGTCCTTGAGCACTTTCCGGATCTGGCCAGTCATCGCCATGCGGTTGTCGGTGTCGATGTTGATCTTGCGCACGCCGTTCTTGATGCCGCGCTGGATCTCGGCGACCGGGACGCCCCAGGTCGGCTTCATCTTGCCGCCATAGGCGTTGATGATGTCCTGGAGGTCCTGCGGCACCGAGGACGAACCATGCATCACGAGATGCGTGTTCGGCAGCTTGCGGTGGATCTCCTCGATCACGTTCATGGCGAGGATGTCGCCGTCGGGCTTGCGGGTGAACTTGTAGGCACCGTGCGAGGTGCCCATCGCGATCGCAAGCGCGTCGACCCTGGTCTCCAGCACGAACTTCACCGCCTCGTCCGGATTGGTCAGCAGCTGGTCGTGGCTGAGCTTGCCTTCGGCACCGTGGCCGTCTTCCTTGTCGCCCATGCCGGTCTCGAGCGAGCCGAGCACGCCGAGTTCGCCTTCCACCGAGATGCCGCCGAGATGGGCCATGTCGGTCACGGTCTTGGTGACGCCGACATTGTAGCCCCAGTCGCCGGGGGTCTTGCCGTCGGCCTTGAGCGAGCCGTCCATCATCACCGAGGTGAAGCCGGACTGGATCGCGGTCATGCAGGTCGCCGGCTCGTTGCCGTGGTCGAGATGCACGCAGACCGGAATATGCGGATAGATCTCGGTCACCGCGTCCATCATGTGCTTGAGCATGACGTCGTTGGCGTAGGAGCGCGCACCGCGCGAGGCCTGGATGATGACGGGCGCGTCGACCTGGTTGGCCGCGTCCATGATCGCCAGCGCCTGCTCCATGTTGTTGATATTGAAGGCCGGTACGCCGTAATCGTTCTCCGCCGCGTGGTCGAGCAATTGACGTAACGTGATCCGAGCCATCTGTCTTTTTCTCCCGTTTGGGCCTGCAAGGCCGCTCAATGTTTGCCGACTTAAGCTTAACTGACGCGCAGCACCTCGACGCCGGGCAAGGGCTTGCCTTCCATCCATTCAAGGAACGCGCCACCGGCGGTCGAGACATAGGTGAAACTGCCGGCGACGCCGGCCTGGTTGAGCGCGGCGACGGTGTCGCCGCCACCGGCGATCGAGATCAGCTTCTTGTCCTTGGTGCGCTCGGCGGCGTGCCTGGCGGCCGCGACCGTGCCGCGATCGAACGGCTGCATCTCGAAGGCCCCGAGCGGTCCGTTCCAGACCAGCGTCGCGGCGTCGTCGATCGCGGCGTGGACGCGCGCGACCGATTGCGGGCCGACGTCGAGGATCATGCCGTCGGCGGGGATCGCGTCGAGCCCATAGGCGTGCGACGGCGCGTTGGCGGCGAAATGGTAGGCGACGGTGGCGTCGACGGGGAGGATGATCGCGCAGTTGGCGGCGCTCGCCTTCTCCATGATGCGCAGCGCGGTGGCGGCGAGATCCTTCTCGGCCAGCGACTTGCCGACCGCAACGCCCTGGGCGTGCAGGAAGGTGTTGGCCATGCCGCCGCCGATCACGAGCGCGTCGACCTTGTTCACGAGGTTTTCGAGCAGATCGATCTTGGTCGAGACTTTTGCGCCGCCGATGATCGCGATGACCGGCTTGGTCGGCGAGCCCAGCGCCTTCTCCAGCGCGTCGAGCTCGGCCTGCATGGTGCGGCCGGCATAGGCAGGCAGCTTGTGGCCGAGGCCCTCGGTCGAAGCATGGGCGCGATGCGCGGCCGAGAAGGCGTCATTGACCCAGATGTCGCCGAGCTTTGCCAGCTCCGCGACGAAGGCCGGATCGTTCTTTTCCTCTTCCTTGTGGAAGCGGGTGTTTTCCAGGCAGAGGATGTCGCCATCCTTCAAGCCGGCGACGGCCGTGGCCGCAGGCTCGCCGACGCAATCGTCCGCGAAGGCGACGGGCTTCTTCACGACCTTGGACAGCGCTTCCGCGACGGGCTTGAGCGAGTCCTTGGCATCGCGGCCCTTCGGCCGGCCGAAATGCGCGAGCAGGATGACCTTGCCGCCCTTGTCGGAGATCTCGCTGATGGTCGGTGCAACGCGCTCGAGCCGCGTTGCGTCACTGACGCGCCCATTCTCCATGGGTACGTTGAGGTCGACACGCAGCAATACGCGTTTGCCCTTCACGTCGACGTCGTCGAGGGTGCGGAATTTGGCCATGTCCTGAATCACTCGTTAGCTGGCGACGCTACGGCGCATCGCGCTCGGGTGGATCGCCTTCCTGCCTGGTCGTTATCTTGCCTCCCTGGCGCATACCGTACGCGATCAACGCGATCAGCAATATGGCGCCAGGGATGCCAATCCAGGCAGGAAGCATTGCGCTCCCCTTAGATCACCTTCGCGATCGCGACGGCGGTGTCCGCCATGCGGTTCGAGAAGCCCCACTCGTTGTCGTACCAGGACATCACGCGCACCAGCGTGCCGTTCTGCACCTTGGTCTGGTCCTCGTGGAAGGTCGAGGAGTGCGGATCGTGGTTGAAGTCGATCGAGACGTTGGGCGCGCTGGTGTAGCCGAGGATGCCCTTGAGCTGCTGCTCGGAGGCGCGCTTCATCGCCGCGTTGACCTCCTTGGCGTCGGTGGCGCGCTTGGCGACGATCTTGAGGTCCACGACCGAGACGTTCGGCGTCGGCACGCGGATCGCGACGCCGTCGAGCTTGCCCTTCAGCTCGGGCAGCACGAGGCCGATCGCCTTGGCGGCGCCGGTCGAGGTCGGGATCATCGACATCGCAGCCGCACGGCCGCGGTAGAGATCCTTGTGCAGCGTGTCCAGCGTCGGCTGGTCGCCGGTATAGGCATGGATCGTGGTCATGAAGCCGGTCTCGATGCCGACGAGATCGTTCAGCACCTTGGCGACCGGCGCGAGGCAGTTGGTGGTGCAGGAGCCGTTGGAGACGACCAGATGGTCCTTGGTCAGCGTGTCGTGGTTGACGCCGTAGACGATGGTGGCATCGGCGCCGTCGGCGGGCGCGGAGACCAGCACGCGCTTGGCGCCGGCGGTCAGATGCGCGGAGGCCTTGTCCTTCGAGGTGAAGATGCCGGTGCATTCCAGCGCGACATCGACGCCGAGATCCTTCCAAGGCAGCTTCGAAGGATCGCGCTCGGCGGTCACCTTGATCTTGCCGCTGCCGAGGCTGATCGAGTTCACCGTCGACGGTGACGGTGCCAGGGAAACGGCCATGGACGCTATCGAAACGGAGCAGATGGGCGTTGGTCTCGACCGGGCCGAGGTCGTTGATGCCGACGACCACGATGTCCTTGCGGCCTAACTCGGCGATAGCCCGCAGCACATTGCGGCCGATGCGACCAAAACCGTTAATTGCGACGCGGACTGCCATGTTTCGTCTCCTTCAATGACCGTTGTCATCCCGCACAACGCGCTTTGCGCGCCTGCGAGGGTTTTTTAGGGGCGGGCGCCCGGTTCGGCCGGGCGGTGCGTGATCATATGAGAGATTACGTAGTCCTTTTTTGCGGCAAGCTCAACTCTCAGGAAACGCGCTTCAGCACAGCGTTAACCGTGGCCTCGGTAGTAATGCCGAAATGCTTGTAAAGCTCCTTGGCAGGACCGCTTTCGCCGAAGGAATGCATGCCGATGAATTCGCCATCCTGGCCGATCACGGCATCCCAGCCCCAACGCACGGCGGCCTCGATCGCAATCTTCACCGGTGCGTTACCGATGATTGCGGCGCGTTTCGCCTCTGGTTGCGCTAACAACAGCTCGAGCGAAGGAACAGAAACCACCCGTGACGCGATGCCGCGCTCGGCGAGCTGCTTCTGGGCGGCGACCGCGATCTCGACCTCGGAGCCGGAGGCGAACAGCGTCACCTTGGCTTCGCCCTGGGCTGCGACCAGCTCATAGGCGCCGGCTGCGCAGGGATTGTCATTCGGTGCGGTGGTGCGGAGCTGCGGCAGGTTCTGGCGCGTCAGCGCCAGCACGGTCGGCCCGTCGATGCGGTTGAGCGCGAGCTCCCAGCACTCGGCGACCTCGATGGCATCGCAGGGACGGAACACGCGCATGTTGGGAATGGCGCGAAGCGCGGCGAGATGCTCGACCGGCTGATGGGTCGGACCGTCTTCGCCGAGACCGATGGAATCGTGCGTCATCACATAGACGACGCCGGAGCCCATCAGCGCGGCAAGGCGCATCGCGGGCCGGGCGTAGTCGGTGAACACCAGGAAGGTCGCGCCGTTCGGCGCGAAGCCGCCGTGCAGGAAGATGCCGTTCATCGCGGCGGCCATGCCGTGCTCGCGGATGCCGTAATGGATGAAGCGGCCCTTCGGCGTCTTGGCGGAGAAGGCGGTCGCCGACTTCGCCTTGTTGTTGTTGGAGCCGGTGAGGTCGGCGGAGCCGGCCAGGAATTCCATCGGCATCGCGGCCGCAATCGCCTCGATCGCCGCTTCCGACGATTTGCGGGTTGCGGCCGTCAGCGGCTTCTCCAGCAGTTCCTTCTTGTGCGCGCGCAGCGCCTTCGCCAGCGACGCCGGACGCTCATGGCGCAGGCGGCGCTCGAACTCGGCACGCTTGCGGCTGCCGAGCTCACCAAGCCGTCCTTCCCATTCCAGCCGCGCCACAGCGCCGCGGCTGCCGGCTGCGCGCCACGCCTTCAGCACGTCATCAGGCACGGAGAACGGCTCGAGCGAGATGCCGAGATTTTCCTTGGCGGCCTTGAGCTCGTCGGCCCCTAACGCCTCGCCGTGCACCTTCGACGTGCCGGCCTTATGCGGCGCGCCGAAACCGATGGTGGTGCGGCAGGCGATCAGCGTCGGCTTGTTCGATTTCTTCGCGCGCGTGATGGCATCAGCAATTGCAACCTTGTCTTGGCCGTCGATCTTCTCGGCGGCCCAGCCCGCGGACTTGAAGCGCTTCACCTGGTCGACGGAATCGGCGAGCGAGGTCGGGCCGTCGATCGAGATGCCGTTGTCGTCGTAGAGCACGATCAACTTGTTGAGCTTCCAGTGCCCGGCCATCGCGATCGCTTCCTGCGACACGCCTTCCATCAGGTCGCCGTCGGAGGCGAGCACATAAGTGTGGTGGTCGACGATCTTCTTGCCGAACTCGGCGGCCAGCATCTTCTCGGCCAGTGCCATGCCGACCGCGGTGGAGATGCCCTGGCCGAGCGGGCCGGTGGTGGTCTCGATGCCTTTGGTGCGGAAATTCTCGGGGTGTCCCGGGGTGAGCGAGTCGACCTGGCGGAACTGCTTGATCTGGTCCAGCGTCATCTCGGAATTGCCGGTCAGGTACAGCAGCGAATAGAGCAGCATCGAGCCGTGGCCGGCCGAGAGCACGAAGCGGTCGCGATCGGGCCAGGCGGGCGCGGCAGCGTCGAATTTCAGGAACTGCGTGAACAGCACCGTGGCGATGTCGGCCGCACCCATCGGCAGGCCCGGATGGCCCGATTTGGCCTTCTCGACGGCGTCCATCGAGAGCCCGCGGATCGCGTTGGCCATACGGGTGTGATCGACCTGCGTATTCGCCATACGGGTGGCATCGAACTGCATCATGATGAAAATCCGTCTGAAATGAGGTGCTTGATGGCCGTGCACGCCGCGCGGGGTCGAGCCTAGCGGCCACGGGAGCTGGGGCTGGATAGCATCTCGGTTTCGGGAGTCCAAGGCAATCAAACGCCGGTTTGGCCGCAAAAATTGCTTATCGGTGCATAGTTTCGCGGCGACGTTGCGCTGGGCTAGCTTGCCACGTAAATTTCTGCTTCTAACCGCTTGCCGAACCGAGTCTTTTGCCGGACGGCGAGCCCCAGGAATAAGGCCACTGGGGAAAGGCCATAGGTTCCGCCGCTGACTGCATGAACGATCGCGTGTCCAACAGCTCTGCCATGACGGAGTCATCCGCCGTCGAGATCGAGATCGCGACCCGCAGGCTCACGGCTGCGCTCGACGCGCTCGAAAGCGCGGTGGAGCGGCGGCGCGATGCCGATCGCGACGAGAACGAGCTCGCGGCACGGATTCAGGCGCTCGGCGCCGACCGCTCGCGCCTTGCCGACGAGCTCGACGGCGCGCTGGTGAAGGCGCGCAAGCTCGAGCGCACCAATCGTGAGATCTCCGACCGGCTGGATTCCGCAATCGTCACGATACGTTCGGTGCTCGATACCGGAGAGGACGGATGAGCCACATCAACGTCACCATCAACGGCCGGCAATACCGCATGGCCTGCGAGGAGGGCCAGGAGGTGCGGCTGCTCAAGCTCGCCGAAAGCCTGGAGACGCGCATCCAGTCGCTGCGCGGAAAATTCGGCGAGATCGGCGATGCACGGCTCACCGTGATGGCGGCGCTGACGGTGTGCGACGAGCTGGTCGACATCGGCAACCGCGTCCGCACCCTGGAGCAGGAGTTGACCGAGCTCAGGGATTTCCGCAACGCCGCCGTCGAGCGCGCCCGGATGACACAGACCGCAGTGGTGAACGCGCTGAACGCCGCCGCCGAACGCATCGAGAAGTCGACCCAGATCCTGAACCGCACCGTCGGCAACGGCATCGCGATCGGGTAGCGTCTACGGATCGCAGCTGGTTTGCTCGATGTGTCCGCGCGCCTTACCCTCCCCTGGAGGGGGAGGGTCGATCGCGCGTAGCGCGAGCGGGGTGGGGTGATCTCTCCACACGGACGCTGTTGGAGGTTGAGTGACCGCCACCCCACCCCGCTACGCATTTCGCTCAGCTGCATGCGTAGCGACCCTCCCCCTCCAGGGGAGGGTGGCACCGTGAGGGCGGCGAAAGCGAGGCTGCCGCCGGGCTGGCAATTCGTCAGTATCGTTGTTAGATTGCGCGAGCGAGGCTGCGACGTGCGTCAGGAGCCATATATCCCCGGGGCCTTATCGATCCTTTAGGGAACTGTCCCTGGCCGGGCCCGTGGGCCCGGACATATGGTGCCCACCTACTTTCGTAGGGAACTCCGGGATCGAGTGCTTCAACGGCGTACGCGGCTTCGCACTGTTTGCTTCTGGTTCGTGTCTGTCGAAATTACTGCGGCCAGTTCAGTAGGTGTCATGCCCCGGCTTGACCGGGGCATCCAGTACGCCGCGGCGTTCGAGTGTGAGCATCACCGCCTCTGGAATACTGGATCACCCGCATTCGCGGGTGATGACGTGGGGGACCAAAGCGCATGTCCAACTCCAAAGCCGAACTCCGTGCCAAAGCGCTGGCGGCGCGCGAGGCGCTGAGCGAGAAGAAGCGCACCACCGCCGCTGCAAAGCTCGCCAAGCGCGGGCTGCCGTTCAAGCTCCTGCCCGGCAGCATCGTCTCCGGCTATTCGCCGATCCGCAGCGAGATCGATCCGCTACCACTGATGAGAAAGCTCGCCGAGGAAGGCGCAAAGCTGGCGCTGCCTTGCGTCACCGCGCGCGGCCAGTCGCTGATCTTTCGTCTGTTTCATCCGAACGATCGCCTGATGCTCGGCCCGCTCGGCATTCCCGAGCCGTCGCCGGCAGCAAGCGAAATCATCCCCGACATCATGCTGACGCCGCTCGCCGCCTTCGACCGTCTCGGCCACCGGATCGGCTATGGTGCTGGGCATTACGATTTCACCTTCGCGCATTTGCGCAAAACCAAGCATATCGTCGGGATCGGGCTTGCCTTTGCAGCGCAGGAGATCGAGGCGGTTCCGGCACTATCGCACGACGTCGCGCTGGATTATGTGCTAACGGAATCGGACGTGTTCGATTTCCGGAGTTCTGAAGTTGCGCATTCTCTTCGTGGGTGACGTCGTCGGCCGTGCGGGACGCACCGCCATCGCCGACCATCTGCCCGGCATGGTCAAGGACTGGTCGCTCGATTTGGTCGTCGTCAACGGCGAGAATGCCGCCGGCGGCTTCGGCATCACGGAAGCGATCTATCAGGAGTTTCTCGACGCCGGCGCCGATGCGGTGACGCTCGGCAATCACTCCTGGGACCAGCGTGAAGCCTTGGTTTTCATCGAGCGCGCCGAGCGCCTGGTGCGGCCGGCGAACTATCCGCGCGGCACGCCGGGCCGCGGCGCCGCGCTGATCGAGACCAAGAACGGCAAGCATGCGCTCGTCGTCAACGCTTTGGGGCGCGTCTTCATGACCCCGTTCGACGATCCCTTCGCGGCGCTGGAGCGCGAACTCGGCGCCTGCCCGCTCGGCGTCGCGGCCGATGCCATCGTCGTCGACTTCCATTGCGAGGCGTCCAGCGAGAAGCAGGGCATCGGCTTCTTCTGCGACGGCCGCGCCAGCCTCGTCGTCGGCACACACACCCACGTGCCCACCGCCGACCACCAGATCCTGTCAGGCGGCACCGCCTACATGACCGATGCCGGCATGACCGGCGATTACGATTCCATCATCGGCATGCAGAAGGAAGAGCCGCTGCGCAGATTCACCTCGGGGATTCCCTCGGGTCGCTTCGAGCCGGCCGCGGGGACGGCGACGTTGAGCGCCGTCGCCGTGGAGACGGATGACGCGACGGGCCTCGCATTGCGGATCGCGCCGGTGCGCGTCGGCGGCAGGCTCGAGCCGACCACGCCGAAATTCTGGTTGAGTTAGGGCGCGTACTCATAGACTTGCGCTGCACTTCGTATGAGGTCTGCGTGCCTCCGGAGTGACCAGGCCTCAGCGCGTGGATCGCCGAGGAGCGTCTGCCAATATTCCGGCGGCAGATCGGCGTCCGTGAAATGGCGACTACGCTTCGCTATCCGCCTTACGATTTCGCTCACGCGCGGATGGAGCCTGACAGGCGTGCTTCCCTAATGCAATTTGTCCGCTCCTATTGACTCGCATCGCGAATGGGCAAATCCTTCCAACAACGCAATTGCCATCGCCAATTTCAGCACTACGAACTTCGGCGCCTCGGACTTTATCGGCGCTATCCGACTCAATTTTCTGAATAGAAACGGAGGGGCCGATGCGCGCGCTCGCCTTGAGAACCGTCTCTCTTCTTACCCTCACTATCCTGGGCTCGATCTCTGCCACGCCTGCCGCACGCGCGGAGGACGGGACCGACGAGCAGTTTGGCAAGGTTCACTTCCAGACCTCCTGCAACGAATTGGCGCAGCGCCGCTTTGACCGCGGGATGCGCTATCAGCACTCGTTCTGGTACCGGCCCGCGAAAGAGATTTTCGAGGAGACGTTGCAGGCCGATCCGGAATGCGCGATCGCCTATTGGGGGATTGCCCTGAGCCTGCTGTATAATCCGCATTTTCCCGCGCCGAAGGAAAACCTCACCGCGGGCCTCGCCGCGCTGCAGAAGGCCAAGGCACTCGGCGCCAAGAGCGAACGCGAACGCGACTATATCGATGCGCTGCTGGCCTTCTATTCGGGCGACGAAAAGACGACGTTTGGCCAACGCGCGCAGGCCTATCTCAAGGCAACCGAAGCCGTCGCCGCGCGCTATCCCGATGATGACGAGGCGCAGATCGCCTACGCCATTACGCTGAATGTCACGGCCTCACCAAACGACAAGACCTATGCTAACCAGCTCAAGGGCGCTGCCATCCTGGAGCCGATCTTCAAGCGGCAGCCGCGCCACCCCGGCGTCGCGCATTACCTGATCCACCTCTACGACTATCCGGCGATCGCCGAGCAAGGTCTCGACGCTGCCAAGCGCTATTCCGAGATCGCGCCGGCGGCGCCGCACGCTTTGCATATGCCGTCGCACATCTTCACGCGCGTCGGCTACTGGAACGAATCCATCGAGGCCAATAGCCGTTCCGCCAAGGCTGCCAAGGAGGGCAAGGACCCCAGCGAGCAGCTGCATGCCGACGACTATATGGTCTACGCCCTGCTCCAGCTTGCGCAGGACAGCCGAGCTCGCGACGTCATCGCGGACATGGTTGCGACCACGGGTTATGCGCCGGCCGTCCGCGCCGGTCCCTACGCGATAGCGGCCAGCCAGGCGCGCTATATGGTCGAGCGCGGCGATTGGAAGGGCGCCGCCGCGCTGAAGGTTGAGCCGAGCCGGTTTGCCTATGTCGATGCGATCACCTATTTCGCCCGCGCCCTTGGCGCCGCGCGCTCCGGCAATGCAGACGCCGCGACGGCTGATATCGCCAAGCTGGCGGAGCTGCGGGACAAGCTGCAGCAGGACAAGGATGCGTATTGGGCCGAGATCGTCGACATTCAGCGGCAGGTCGCCACAGCCTGGCAGCTCAATGCCCAGGGAAAACAGGCGGACGCGTTGGAAGCGATGCGCCTTGCCGCCGACGCCGAAGACAAGACCGAAAAATCCATCGTGACGCCGGGACCGCTTGCTCCGGCACGCGAGCTTTACGGGACCATGCTGCTCGAACGCAGCATGGCGACGGAGGCATTGGCCGCGTTTGAAAGCACCATGCGCAAGGAGCCGAACCGCTTTGGCGCGACGATCGGCGCCGCTCACGCCGCCGAGAAAGCGGGTGACGCCGTGAAGGCACGTCAGTACTACGCGAAAGTCGTCGACATGGCGCGCAATGGCGACTCCTCGCGCGAGGACCTCGCGGCCGCACGAAAGTTCATGGCTCAGAATTAGCAAAATGGCTGAGAATTAACAAAAGTGCCGTGGCAGCTTCATGCGCGTGACAAGCAAATTCGTTGCGATCGGCGTAGCCACCGCACTGCTCTGCGCAGTCGCTGCGGTCTGGACATTGCGATCCGGCGAACCGGCACGCGCTACAGCGGCACTCGGCGAGGTCCGCCCGGTGTGGTCAGAAACCGACTGGCCTTTCAGCGCAGATCCCTGGGGAAAGGAAAGGCATTCCGCTGCAAAGCCGAGGATTGCGGCGGCGAGGTCCAGCTCTACGTTCGCGCCAAGCTCGGGTTTTGCAATTGCGCCACCGGCGTCGCCGACGATGACGACCTCGACAAAATGGGCGACCTGGCGCTGATTGGCAAGGCAACGCCGATCGGTGCCGGTCGAGAGATCATCGTCGGTCCGATGCGCGGCCGCAGCCGGCCCTATCGCGTCGAGGGAAATCGCAACGCGCTCTCACTCGCCTTCAATCAGCGCTGCGACATGGTGGCCGCCACGGCTTTGGTTGGACCGGGCGCGCCCGCGTCACTGGAACCGGCGGTGCTGGCGTTCCTCAATAGCGACCGCATGTTGAAATGGGCCGAGATCGCGCTTGGCTTGTAACTCAGAGCAATTCGGCTTCTGATTGCAGGATCTTCTCCGCTTGGCCTGCGCAACGTTAGCATTAAGGTCATGTGCGAGCGTGTGAGGGCTCTCCGCGCGAGATGAATGGGGTCGCAGCCGGCTACGCGACCGTCTCCCACGAGGCCGCAAAAGGCGCAATTGCGCGATTTCGGAATAATCGCATTATGCCCCTGTTTTGCCCGACGCGTCAACCGCGTCGCCGCTTCTTCGGGCCTGCTCGCGTAAGCCTTTGATTTCGCTGGTCCCGGCTACTGTGCATGGGGTTGTTTTTCAGCTTTTGATTTGAGGGCACCGGAGCGCCGTCGCGCAAGGCGCCTCGCGGGCCGTCAGCTCTGGTGAAAACCCATCCGGAAGGCGCCCCAGTGCTTGCCTCGGACCATGATCGGCGAGGACAGATCCTTCATCAGCACGAACTGCCCGCCGCCCATGTCGCGGCGGTAGGTCTGGAGCAGGAACGGCTTGGTGTTCGCCGCGACCTTCTTCACCGCGCGATCGGTGAACAGGCGGCGATTGCGGCAATTGGCGTTGTTCCAGACCGGGTCCTTGCCCTGCGGCAGACGGTAGTTCGGATTATGGGTCGGCAGATAGCCGCCCTTGGCCCAGGCGACGCAGAACACGATGCGGGGATCGGATTTCTGAATCGGATCCTGGATCGCGGGCAGCAAGCGATCGGTGAACTCGACGTATTTGGTGAGGTATTGTTTCGGATCGGTGCCGGGAATTTCGCGGTACGTCTCGTCCATGAGCTGGTCGAGCGTGATATCGCCGCGATCGATCGCAGCTTCGAACTCGGCGGAGATTCGCTTGGCGGTCTCGACGACGACGCGGATCAGCGGCGCATCCGACGTCTCCACCCCGCTGTCGGCGATCAGCGCGATCAGGCCTTCGGAAGTGTCGAGCAGCTTTGCGACCCGCTCGTCGGCGTTCTTGAGATCGCGCGAGGACAGATCGACGCCCTTGGCGAGCTCGTTGAGCTCGCTGATGACGGTGTCGCAATGTCCGAGATTGGAGGTCGCCGCGCGTGTGACGCTGTCGATCTCCGCTTCCACGGAGGCAAAGCCCTGCTGGACGCGTGAGATGATGCCGGAGATCTGCTGGGCACCTTCGCCTGCGGTCTTCGCGCGCTGCGAGGCGTCGCTGCTCTCGCCGATCAGGCCCTCGATCTGGCCGTCGAGGTCGCGCACGGTGTCGGAGATCTGATGTGTGGCCTGGCGAGTGGCTTCCGCGAGGTTCTTCACTTCGCTCGCGACCACGGCGAAGCCGCGGCCGGCATTGCCGGCGCGCGCCGCTTCGATGGTGGCATTCAGCGCGAGCAGATTGGTCTGTTTCGCGATCGCCTCGATCGAGCCTGATACCTTCGCCACCTGCGCCAGCGCCGAGCCGACGGCACTCAAGCGTGCTTCGATACGCTCCACCGCGGCGACGAGCTCGGAAATGTGGCTGACGGCGGTGTCGACTGCGCTGCGCGACTGCACGATCTCGCCGACCGCCGCGGACGTCGTCGTCTGCACCGCCTGCGATGCATTGGCGATGTCGTGATTGGCCGAGACCATCGTCTCGGCCGTCTTCTGGAGGTGGTGGAACCGTTCCGACTGGTTCGCGACGCGGTTTGCGACTTCCTGGACATTACCGGCGATGTCGGCGAGCTCCACGCCGAGGCCGCCGATGCGATCGGCGAGCTGGTCGATCAGCCGTTCGGCCAGCGTCCGGTTGGAGCCGGTGTCCATGACTGCAACTTGTGCGACGGACATGTTCGATGAATCCTCCAGTCAGAGCCGTTCGCCGGCTCGCGGCGGCATTCCCATTCCAATGATGACTTTAAGGGATGATTCGCCGCCGCCGTCTTGCCTGAGCGTGCACGAGGGCCAATTCGCCTTAATTCTTTGGTTGGAGCATGGTCTTGTAGAAAGACGGCTGCACAACTTTTCCGATCACGCCCTAGAGCTTGTAAGCAGTGCGGAATCCACCCGAGTGCCGGCCCTGCACGCGGATCGGGACGTCGATCTCCCGCATCATCACCGTGTTCCCGTTGCCCATGTCGCGTGCATAGCTCTGGACCAGGTACGAGCGCAGGTTGCGCGCCGCGGCCAATCCGGCCGGATCGTTGAATATCCGCCGGTTGCGGCTGTTGGCCGTGTTCCAGGCGACATCGCCCGGCTGCTGCGGATGCGAATAGATCTTGTTGTGTACCGGCAGGAAGCCGTTGCGGTCGACCATGGCGCAGAACGCCATGCGCGGCTCCTTCGCCAGAAAGGCTTCCTGGAACGGCGGCAGCGCCCGGTCCGCCCAGTCGAGATACTTCGTGCGATATTGCTGCGGATTGGTCGCGGCAATTTCCACATAATCGGTGTCGAAGAGGTCGTCGATCCTGACCTCGCCGCGCGCGACCGCCTGCTCGAATATCCTGGTCAGCGTGTTGCCGGCTTCCATGGCGCGGGTGACGAACTCCGTGTTCTCCTCATGGATCGACCACAACCTGTCTTCGATCTTCTCGCGGAGCTCGGTATTGGGATTGACGAATTGCGCGCGGGCGCCGGCCTTGGATTGCTCGACCACGCGCAGGCGGCAGGCGCCGACGTGTTCGAGGATGCCTTCGATCAGCGCTTGTGGCGCAAGCCGGCCTGCGTCTGCGCTGCCGATCAGCACGCCGTCCATCGCGATTTCATAGACCGGCATCACGCCGCGCGCGGTTTCGAACTTGAGATGGCAGGGCAAGCGCTCGGTCTTGCGGCGGTCGTCGTGCTCGCTCTGGCGGAGCAGCACGGCGCAGCGCGATTTCAGCTTCTGCGCGAAAGTGGTGACGGCGCGTCCGGCGCTGGCGACGTTCTCGCCATGGGTCTCGGCCGCCTTGGTCGCGGCATCGATCTCGGCCGCGCTCTCGCCGACCGAGACGATGAATTCCGACGCGCTTGTCGCATTGCCGGAGACTTCGCTGGTGGTGGCGTTCTGCTCGGCGACCGCGCCGTTGACGGTCGCGAACACCGGGCGGATCGCCTCGATCGCCTGCGAGATGCGATGCACCGCATCCGCGGAGCCGGCGGCGTCGCGCTGGAGCGCGTCGATCTTCCGGGTGATCTCTTCGGTCGCGCTCTGAGTCTGCACCGCGAGGGCCTTGACCTCGGTGGCGACGACCGCGAAGCCCTTGCCCGCAGCGCCGGCACGGGCGGCTTCGATGGTCGAGTTGAGCGCGAGCAGCGTCGTCTGCCGCGCGATCTGCGCGATCAGATTGACGACATTGCCGATGGCGGCGGAGGATTCGCGCAAGCGGTCGACGTTGGCGCGGGCTTCCTGCGCCGCGGCGCTGGCCTCGTCGGCGAGCTTGCCGGCCTCGCGGACCTGTGCCCCGATTCCCAGCGCGGACTGCGTGAACTTGTCGGCGGCATGGGCGAAGGTGGAGGCGGTCGATTGCGCCGCGTTGGTGCGGCCGGTCAGGGCGTCGGTGCGGTCGCGAATGGCGGCAAGGGTTGCGGCGGTCGCCTCGGCGCCGCCGGCCACCGAATTGGCGGCGCGCTCGAGCTGGCGGATCATGGCGCCCAGCTCGAGTTCCAGCAATTCCAGGATCTCCCTGGCGGAATCGCCGTCCGTGGCGGGGGCGGGCTCGAAATTGGCCACCGGCTGCGGGGCTGCCGCGGGCGCAGCCATCTCCGGCAGACGCTTCCGAAATAGTCCGAACGCCATCACGTCTCTCTTGTCGGGGAACGGGCGGACGCTATTTTCGCAGGCCGAAATGAAATCAGGGTTAACGATGCCCGACCTCTAGGCACGGACCATTACGGTGGCTACCTCTACAGTGCTACCTTAAAGTACCAGAGCCCTTTGATTCCGGCGGGTTGGCGGCCTATAACGCCGCGCTTCCCACCCCATCGGCGAACGATTCCAAAGACCATTCAAGAGACCACGCATGGCCGGACATTCCCAATTCAAGAACATCATGCACCGCAAGGGGCGGCAGGATGCCCAGAAGTCGAAGCTGTTCGGCAAGCTGGCGCGGGAAATCACCGTCGCGGCCAAGCTCGGCACCCCTGACCCCGCCATGAACCCGCGCCTGCGCGCCGCCGTGATCGCCGCGCGCCAGGAGAACATGCCGAAGGACAATATCGAGCGCGCCATCAAGAAGGCGCTCGGCAGCGATGGCGAGAACTATGACGAAATCCGCTACGAGGGCTACGGCCCCGGTGGCGTCGCCGTCATCGTCGAGGCGCTGACTGACAACCGCAACCGCGCCGCTTCCGACATCCGCTCCTTCTTCACCAAGTCCGGCGGCAATCTCGGCGAAACCGGCTCGGTCTCGTTCATGTTCGACCGCACCGGAATCATCGAGTACGACCGCAGCGTCGCCTCCGACGACGCCGTGCTGGACGCCGCGATCGAGGCCGGCGCCGACGACGTGATCTCGAGCGAGAGCGGCCACGAGATCTACGCCTCGACCGAAGGCTACCGCGACGTCGCCAAGGCGCTGGAAGCCAAGTTCGGCGAGCCGCGCAAGGCAGCGCTGATCTGGAAGCCGCAGAACACGGTCGCGGTCGACGATGAGACCGGCGAGAAGCTCTTGAAGCTGATGGACCTGCTGAACGAGCACGACGACGTCCAGAACGTCTACGCCAATTTCGAGGTGTCGGACGCGCTGATGGCGAAGATGGGCGGGTAGGGGCCGTTCGTCTGCCCCGTGCTCCGCTGTCGTCGCCCGGCTTGACCGGGCGCCCAGTATTCCAGAGACGTTCGAAGGATACGGAGAAGCTGCGGCGTACTGGATACCCCGCTTTCGCGGGGTATGACGACGGAATGCAGGGCGGGCCACCTTCCGACCATCACCACACCCCACTTCCCCTGTTACTTCCGTTCTGTTTCTGTTTCGCTTCCAGCAGCCAGCCGCTATCACTGGCGCATGACTGCGCTTCCGATTCGTGGCCCCGTTCGCATCATCGGCATCGACCCCGGCCTGCGCCGCACCGGTTGGGGCGTGATCGAGGCTGAAGGCAATCGCCTGATTTATGTCGCCTGCGGTTCGGTGGAACCGCCGGACGATTTGTCGCTGTCGAGCCGTCTGCTCGCGATTCATGAGGGGCTCGCTTCCGTTCTGTCCGATCACAAGCCGATGGAGGCCGCGGTCGAGCAGACTTTTGTGAATAAGGACGGCGTTGCGACGCTGAAGCTCGGCCAGGCCCGCGGCGTTGCCATGCTGGCGCCCGCGATGTTCGGCATCAGTGTCGCCGAATATGCGCCGAACCAGGTCAAGAAGACGGTGGTCGGCGCCGGTCACGCCGACAAGCAACAGATCGCGATGATGCTGAAGATTTTGCTGCCCAAAGCCGAGCCGCCGTCAGCGGACGCCGCCGACGCACTCGCCATCGCCATCACCCACGCCCATCACCGCCAGAGCACCGCGCTCAGGCTGAAAGTGGTGGGGATATGATCGGCAAGCTCAAGGGCCTGATCGATTCCTACGGCGAGGATTTCGTCATCCTCGACGTCGGCGGCGTAGGCTATCAGGTGCATTGCTCGTCGCGCACGCTGCAGCATCTGCCGTCGCCGGGCGAAGCGGCCGTGCTGTCGATCGAGACCTATGTCCGCGAAGATCAGATCAAACTGTTCGGCTTCCGCACCGACCAGGAGCGCGAATGGTTTCGCCTGCTTCAGACCGTGCAGGGCGTCGGCGCCAAGGTCTCGCTGGCTGTGCTCGGCACGCTGGCGCCAGCCGACCTCGCCAATGCCATTGCGCTGCGCGATAAGGCCGCCGTATCCCGCACGCCGGGCGTTGGCCCCAAGGTCGCCGAGCGCATCGTCACCGAGTTGAAGGACAAGGCGCCGGCCTTTGCCAATGTCGATCCAGCCGTCGTGCATCTCGCCGGCGCCGTCGACGACCAGCGCGCGCCGCGCCCCGTGGCGGATGCGATCTCGGCGCTGGTCAATCTCGGCTACGGCCAGCCGCAGGCGGCTGCGGCGATTGCGTCCGCGTCGCGCAGTGCCGGTGAAGGCGCTGAGACGGCGCAGCTCATTCGCCTCGGCCTGAAGGAGCTCGCGAAGTGAGCGCGTCAATGGTTAGTCTCGTAGGGTGGGCAAAGCGCAGCGTGCCCACCACCTTTGGAGCGATTGGAAACATGGTGGGCACGGCGCGAAGGGCGCCTTTGCCCACCCTACGATCTGATGGAGTTCGCTGAGTGAGCGACCCCAAGGCCAACCGCATGGTCTCGCCCGAGCGCCGCAGCGATGATGTCGGCGACACCGCGCTGCGGCCGCAGTCGCTGTCCGACTTCGTCGGCCAGCAGCAGGCGCGCAAGAATCTCTCGATCTTCATTGAAGCGGCGCGCAAGCGCGGCGAGGCGCTGGATCACGTGCTGTTCGTCGGGCCGCCCGGCCTCGGCAAGACCACGCTGGCGCAGATCGTGGCCAAGGAGCTCGGCGTCGGCTTTCGCGCCACGTCGGGTCCCGTGATCGCCAAGGCCGGCGATCTCGCTGCGCTGCTCACCAATCTCGAAGAGCGCGACGTGCTCTTCATCGACGAGATTCATCGTCTGAGCCCCGCGGTGGAGGAAGTGCTCTATCCCGCGATGGAGGACTTTCAGCTCGACCTCATCATCGGCGAAGGGCCCGCGGCGCGCTCGGTGAAGATCGAGCTGTCGAAATTCACGCTCGTCGGCGCCACCACGCGCGCGGGCCTGCTGACGAATCCGCTGCGCGACCGCTTCGGCATTCCGGTCCGGCTCAATTTCTACACCATTGAAGAACTCGAGAGCATCGTCAGCCGCGGCGCGCGCGTGCTCAATGTCGGCATGAGCGCGGACGGCGCCAACGAGATCGCGCGCCGCGCCCGCGGCACGCCGCGTATCGCAGGGCGGCTGCTCCGCCGGGTGCGCGATTTCGCTTCGGCCGCCGATGCCGACAAGATCGACCGCAAGATTGCCGACCACGCGCTCAGCGCGCTCGAAGTCGACGCCGCGGGCCTCGATGCCATGGATCGCCGCTATCTCACGACCATCGCGCTTAACTATGGCGGCGGGCCGGTCGGTGTCGAGACCATGGCCGCCGCATTGTCCGAGCCGCGCGACGCGATCGAGGACATCATCGAGCCCTATCTGATCCAGTGCGGCTATCTCCAGCGCACGCCGCGCGGCCGTCTGCTCACCTCGCACGCCTTCCGCCATCTCGGTCTCGCCGAGCCCTCGCGCGATGCGGCACAATTTGGCCTGTTCGGCACCGACCAGTCCGAAGACGACTGATTGCCTGAGACGGTGAACCCTCCGGTTCAATCCCATCACTAATCCGAACGCGCGGCGAACGGCATCGCCGCTCACGCACACGGATTGGAGTGGGAAGAAATGGAGCCGACGAACGACACCGGATTGCTCGAGGTCATCGCGGCCGCGCCGCGATCAGGTCGAGCTCATCCTGGAGATCTTGAAGATCGAAGCCAATCCGGTGCTGCTATCCCTGCTGGCCGTGGGGTCCCCTCGAAGACGTGATCAGCGCGGGGACGATCGGCCGCATCGAGCGTGAGGCGCGTGTCAATGAACGTTTTCGCGATCTGCTCGGCGGCGTCTGGTACTACCGCGCGCCCGGCGATGTGAGGACGCGGCTGGATGCGCTGATTGGCGAGAGCCGCTGGTAATTTCTGTGCAGGCGTTTGCACCAGGATGCAGACGGTCTGCATGAACGCACCCCAATTCCGCTTCAATCGGGTCGCATCGAGAAGCAGCATCACCATCGAGCGTCCATGATCACTCGCCGCCATCTCATCCGTTCCATTGGCGCCCTGTCCGCCCTCGGCGCCTCGACTGCGGCCTATGGTGTCGGCGTCGAGCCGATGCTGCGGCTCCGCGTTACCCGCTACCATCCGATGCCGCGGCAGTGGCCGGCGGATCTTCCGCTGAAGATCGCTGTCATCGCCGACATCCATGCCTGCGATCCCTGGATGCCGCTGGACCGGATCGAGGCCGTCGTCGACCGCACCAACGCGCTGAAGGCTGATATCATCGTGCTGCTCGGCGACTATGTCGCCGGCCTGCACCAGGTCACGCGTATCATCCCGTCGAGCGAATGGGCCAGAGTGCTGGCCGGCCTCAAGGCGCCGCTCGGCGTCCACGCCGTCATGGGCAACCACGATTATTGGGACGACAAGACCGTGCAGCGGGCCGGACTTGGCCCGACCATCGCGCATCGCGCACTGGAAGCCGCCGGCATCCCCGTCTACGAGAACGATGTCGTGCGCCTCACCAAGGACGGCCGACCGTTCTGGCTCGCCGGTCTCGGCGATCAGCTCGCCTTCCTGCCGGCGCGACGCTTTCGCAGCATGGTGCATTTCGGTGCCGACGATCTCAACGCAACGCTCGCCAAGGTCACGGACGACGCGCCAATCATCCTGCTCGCGCATGAACCCAACATCGCGCCGCGTGTGCCCGCGCGCGTCGCGCTGCAACTGTCCGGCCACACCCATGGCGGCCAGGTCCGCCTGCTCGGCTGGTCGCCGGCGGTTCCGGCGCAGCATGGCATCCGGCTCGCCTATGGCCATGTCCGGCTGAAATGCGACGTCATCATCTCCGGCGGCCTCGGTTGCAGCATCATGCCGCTCCGCGTCGGCGTGCCGCCTGAGATCGTCGAGGTGACGCTGGGGCGAACCGCACCGGTTGTGTCCTAAAGCGTTTTCGAGCGAAGTGGACACCGGTTCGCGTCAAGAAAACGCGACAAACAAAAAAACCACCACGCTTGCGCGACCGCCTGTTTTTGCGCAAAACGGGCGGGTTACAGAGAAGCGAAGAGGCTCGCGACGTGACAGCTCATCTCGACGGCGAGATCCGCGACGGCCGCCACCACATGCAGGTCCGTGTCTATTACGAGGACACGGATTTTTCGGGCATCGTTTATCACGCCAACTATCTGCGCTACATGGAGCGCGGGCGGACCAATCACCTGCGGCTGATGGGCGCCGAGCAGCAGGCGCTGTTCGAGCAGCCCGAGACGGAAGGCGCCGGCTTCGCCTTCGTGGTGCGCTCGATGCATCTGGACTTCCTCAAGCCCGCGCGGATGGACGACGTGCTCGACGTCGTGACCTGGCCGATCGCGGTGAAGGGCGCCTCCATCATGCTGGGGCAGGAGGTGAGGCGTGGTGAGGACGTGCTGGTGAAAGCGGAGGTGCGCGTAGCCTTCATCAGCGGCGGCCGCGCGCAGCCGATTCCGAAATCGATCCGGACCTTGATGAAGGCCGATCTGATTTCGTGATCGCCTGATTTGTAATGGCCTATCGACTCCGCCAATTGCAGCGATAGATTGCGGCCCCAACCAACCGATGAGGCCATCATGTCGCGCCCGCCGCTTCCGCCTTTCACCCGAGAGACCGCTGCGCAAAAAGCGCGCATGGCCGAGGACGCCTGGAATTCGCGCGATCCGGCGCGCGTCGCGCTCGCCTATACCGAGGACAGCCGCTGGCGCAATCGCTCGGAGGTATTTCAGGGTCGCGAGGCCATCGTCGCCTTCCTCACCCGCAAATGGGAGAAGGAGCAGGACTATCGCCTGATCAAAGACCTCTGGGCCTTCGACGGCAACCGCATCGCGGTGCGCTTCCAGTACGAATGGCACGATGCCGGCGGCCAGTGGTATCGCTCCTACGGCAACGAGCAGTGGGAGTTCGACGAGCACGGCCTGATGAAGCGGCGAGAGGCCTCGATCAACGATATTGCGATCGGCGAGAAGGACCGCCGGTTTCACTGGCCCGCGCCGGGGCCGCGGCCGGCGGATGTGGCGGGGCTTGGAAGCGATCCGTTCTGAGGTGCTTTCTCTCCCTCTCCCCGTTCTTACGGGGAGAGGGTTGGGGTGAGGGGCTGCTTCAGCAAATTCGATGGCAGACGGACTCGCGGGGAGTCCCCCTCACCCGGATTGCTCAGGCGCGCAATTGCGCGCCAAAGCAATCCGACCTCTCCCCGCAAGCGGGGCGAGGTGAATCACCGCCGCGCCAAGAACCTCGTAATCGCCCCGCCGAGCTTCGCATTGTCCATCGGCTGCGCCAGCGACTCCCGCGCCGTGGCGACGACATCATCCGGTGCCTTGCCGTCGCGTAGATCGCAGCAGACTTGCGCGAATTCGACGTCGAATTCCGGATGCGGCTGCACGGTCAGCGTGGTGCCGTTGGCGTAGAGCAGGCCGGCATGCGGGGTGAATTCCGACGAGAGGATCGTCAGCGCATCGATCGGCGGTTCGATCACCTGGTCCTGGTGCGAGGCGGCGATCGCGACCGCTTCGCCGTCGACCACGCCGTTCTCCGGCAGCACCTGATAGACGTGACGGCCGATGCCCCAGCCCTTCTCCGACTTGCGCACGGTGCCGCCGAGCGCCTGCGCGATCAGCTGATGGCCGAAGCAGACGCCGACCATCGGTGTCTTGTTGGCGTAAGCCGTGCGCACGAAATCTTCCAGCGGTGCGATCCAGTCGAGCCCGTCATAGACGCCGGCCGCCGCGCCGGTGATCAGCACGGCCTCCACGCCGCGCGGATCGGGCAGCGCATCACCATTCGGAATGCTGACGATGTCGACTGTAGCCGTCGGGTCCTCGGCGCGGATCATGCGCTCGAACATGTCCGGAAACGAGCCGTGGCGCTCGCGATGCTTTTGAGGAACGAGCCCGGTCTCGATGATGGTGATGCGTGCCATGTGCTGCCCTGCGGAGACAGGGAAGATACAGCAGGACCTGCACGACGTCCAAGTCAGCCGGGCGCAAAACCGTGTGCGGACTGGTCCTCGAGCTCAGTGAGCGCCTTGCGCATGGTCTCGACCAGATCCAGCGCCACCGGCGAGGGGCTGCGCTGCGCGGGGAAGACGGCCGAGAACTCGAAGTCGATGCGCGGCAAGAAGCGGCGCACGACGACGCCGCGCGTGGCAAATTCCTGCGCGGTGAAGGGATCGCAGATCGATACCCCAAGTCCCGATGACACCATGCCGCACATGATCTCCGACAGCGTGGTCTCGACCCTGAGCACGCGGCGGACATCGTGGCGGTGGAAGGCCTGGTCGACGAGGTGCCGGCTCGACGATCCCGCCGAGAGCGAGATGAAGTTCTCGCCCTCGAAATCACGTGGCTGCAGCACTTCTTTCTCCGCCAGATGATGTCCGGTCGGCAGCACCGCGACACGCGCCAGCGCCGGCAGCCGCAAGCTTGGCAGGCCGGAATGGGCGATCGGCACCTCGGCAAAGCCGATGTCGCACTGGTTGTTCAGCACCCAGTCGACCACGATCGGCGAGATCACGCCGAAGAAAGCGAGGTTGAGGTTGGGCCGCTCCTTCAAAAAGTGTCCGGCGAGCCGCGGCAAATAGCCGTTTGCCAATGCCGGCAGCGCGGCAATGCGCAGCGAGCCGGTGCGGCGGCCGCGGATTTCTTCGGCGGCCGCGGTGATGCGTTCGAGACCGACGAACGAGCGCTCGACTTCCGTGTAAAGCGCCATCGCCGCCGCGGTCGGCACGAGGCCGGTGCCCCGTCGTTCGAACAGCTCCATCTTCAACAGCGCCTGGAAGTCGCGCAGCAAGCGGCTGACGGCGGGCTGCGTCACCACCATCAGCTTCGCTGCCTCGGTGACGCTCCCGGTCAGCATCGTCGCCCGGAAAGCCTCCACCTGCCGCGAATTGATCCGCACCATCCCGCAATCCATTCATAACATCTCGGCATGCAGAGGGTGCCATTATTCATTGGACGATGGAAGTATACGTCTGCGATCTTTTTCATCAGAGCTGGAGCCAGCCCGCTTTTTCGGCAGATTGGAGGGATTCCACCCTTCAGATCGCGCCAAAACCCGCCGAACAGGGGCCGGAGCCCTGATCGGCGAGGAATTTGCGCGGAAGGAAATGCGGAAGGCGCTTCGGCCGGAGACTTGTCGGCACGTCACCTCATTCCGGTATGGAGATCGGTCCACATGAAGACTTCTCGCCTTCTGACTGCGCTTAGCATCGCGGCGCTCATGGCCGCCTCGTCGGCCGCCTCGGCCCAGCAAAAGACGCTTTACGTCGCCGGCTACGGCGGCTCGTTCGAGAAGACGATCCGCGACGAGGTGATCCCGACCTTCGAGAAGGAAAACGGCGTCAAGGTCGAATACGTCGCCGGCAATTCCACCGACACGCTGGCCAAGCTCCAGGCGCAGAAGGGCAACCAACAGATCGACGTCGCCATCGTCGACGACGGTCCGATGTACCAGGCGATCCAGCTCGGCTTCTGCGGCAAGCTCGGGGACTGCCGGCCGAACTCTACGACACCGCGCGTTTCAAGGATGATCGTGCGGTCGCGATCGGCATCGTCGCCACTGGCCTGATGTACAACACCAAAGTGTTCAAGGAGAAAGGCTGGGCGCCGCCGACCTCCTGGAACGACCTGAAGGACGCGAAATACGCCAAGCAGCTCGTGATCCCGCCGATCAACAACACCTATGGCCTCGAAGCGCTGGTGATGCTGTCGAAGATGAACGGCGGTGGCGAGACCAACGTCGATTCCGGCTTCAAGATCTTCAAGGAGCAGATCAATCCGAATGTGCTCGCCTACGAGCCGTCGCCCGGCAAGATGACCGAGCTGTTCCAGTCCGGCCAGGCCGTGATCGCGGTGTGGGGCACCGGCCGGGTGCAGAGCTTTGCCAACACCGGCTTCCCTGTCGACTTCGTCTACCCGAAGGAAGGCGCTGCGACGCTGCTGACGACAGCCTGTCCGATCAACAAGCCCAACGCTTCGCCGCTGGCCGCGAGCTTCGTCAAGATGCTGCTCGATCCCAAGATCCAGCTCGTGATGCTGAAGGACTACGGTTATGGCCCGGTGCTGAAATCGCTGGTGATCCCGCCCGAGCTCGGCAAGATGGCGCCGATCGGCGAGCGCGCGGCCAAGCTCTATAATCCGGACTGGACCGTCATCAACGAGAAGCGCGAGGAGTGGACCAAGCGCTGGAACCGCGAGGTCGAGCGCTGATCTGATCGTCACAGCGGAGACAGCGCATGGCCTATCTCGAGCTCGATCGGGTCGCAAAACAGTTCGGCACGCAGACTGTGGTCGATGACTTCAGTCTGTTGGTGGGGAAGGGGAGTTCATCTCCTTCCTTGGCCCGTCCGGCTGCGGCAAGACCACGACGTTGCAGATGATCGCAGGCTTCCTTGATCCCACGCGCGGCGCGATCCGCCTGGAGGACAAGGATCTGACCGCGATTCATCCGGCCAAGCGTGGGCTCGGCATCGTGTTCCAGAGCTACGCGCTGTTTCCGCACATGACGGCGGCGGAGAACGTCGCGTTCGGTCTCGAGATGCGCAACGTGTCGCGCAATGAGCGAGCCGAGCGCGTCCGTGCCGCGCTCGCAATGGTCGGCCTTGCCGGTTACGAGGACCGTCACCCGCGCCGAATGTCCGGCGGCCAGCAGCAGCGCGTAGCGCTGGCCCGTGCGCTGGTGATCAAGCCGAGCGTGCTGTTGCTCGACGAACCGCTGTCTAATCTCGACGCAAAGCTGCGCGAGGAGATGCAGATCGAGCTGCGCCAGATCCAGCGCACCATCGGCACCACCACGATCCTCGTCACCCACGACCAGAACGAGGCGATGTCGCTATCCGATCGCATCGTGGTGATGAGCCAGGGCCGCATCGAGCAGATCGGCACGCCGCAGGAGACCTATGAGATGCCGGCCTCGGCCTTCGTCTCACAGTTCCTCGGCAAGACCAACGACTTTGCGGCGACGATCGATCGGACCGTCACGCCGGCGCGGCTGACAGCGGGCTCCTGGAGTGCGCCGGCACCGGCCGGCCTCAATGGCCCGGTAACCATCAGCATCCGCCCCGAGCGCATCGGTTTTGGCGCTGCCGGCCTCAGCGCAAAAATCGTCACCCGCATCTTCCAGGGTAACCACTGGCTGTTCCAGTGCGACAGCGAATGCGGCCCGGCGATCGTGATCCGCCAGAATGATGGCAACGCCCAGCCAACCGAAGGCGAGGCCGTTCATTTCGCCTGGCGACCGGAGGACATGAGCGTGCGCGCGAGGGGCGTCGCATGAGCGCGGCCGCCGAGGAACGCAGCGCGCGTGCGCCATGGGCCCTGACGGCGCCTGCCTTGATGCTATTCGTCGGCGTGCTGCTGATCCCGCTGGCGATGACCGTGATGCTGTCATTCCACGATTGGGGCCAATACAAAGGCATCGAGCCGGTCTTCATCCTCAAGAATTGGCACGAGATCGCGACCGATCCCTATTACGCCGAGATGTTCTGGCGGACGTTTCGGATCGCGATCCTGACCACATTCCTCACCGCCGTGCTCGGCGCACCTGAAGCCTACATCCTCAACCGCATGAGCGGCCGATGGAAGAGCTTCTTCCTGCTGATCATCCTCGGGCCGCTGCTGATCTCCGTGGTGGCGCGCACGCTCGGCTGGGCGCTGCTGTTCGGCGGCAATAACGGACTCGTCAACAAGCTCTTGATGTCGCTCGGGGTGATCCGCTCCCCCATTCCCTTCATGTTCACCGAAACAGGAATGGTGGTTGCGCTCGCGCATGTGATGATGCCGTTCATGGTACTGTCGGTATGGGCCGCGCTGCAGCGGCTCGATCCGCAGATCGAGAATGCCGCAATGTCGCTCGGCGCGAGCCCTGCGACCATCATCCGCCGCATCATCATGCCCCAGATCATGCCGGGCGTGCTCTCGGGCGCGATCATCGTGTTCTCGCTCTCGGCCAGCGCCTTCGCGACGCCGGCGATCATCGGCGGCCGTCGGCTCAAGGTCGCCGCGACGCTCGCGTATGACGAATTCCTCAACACGCTGAACTGGCCGCTGGGGGCTGCGGTCGCGACGCTGCTGCTGGTCGCACTGGTGCTGATCGTCGTCGGCAGCAACGCGCTGATCGAACGCCGTTACGCGGAGGTGTTCCGATGAGACGGAACGGCCCGCTCGCGCTGATCTTCCACACCCTCTTCGTCATCGTCATGGTGGCACCGATCCTGGTCGTCTGCCTCGTCGCGTTCACACCCGAGGGCTTCCTGTCGCTGCCGACCAACGGTTTTTCGCTGCGCTGGTTCAGGACGATCGCGAACTACCCCGAATTCATCCACGCCTTCTGGGTCAGCCTCGGCCTCGGGGCGCTGTCGTCCTTGGTGGCTTTGCTGTTCGCGGTGCCTGCGGCGCTGGCGATTGCGCGCTACCGCTTCCGCGGCCGCGATGCGCTGGCGGCGCTGTTCCTGTCGCCGCTGATGATCCCGCATGTCGTGCTCGGCATCGCCTTCCTGCGCTTCTTTACCTCGGCCGGACTTGGCGGCAGCTTTGCGGCGCTGATCATCGCGCATGTCATCATCGTGTTTCCGTTCGCGCTGCGGCTAACGCTGGCGGCGGCGACAGGGATGGATCTCTCGGTCGAGATGGCGGCGGTCTCGCTCGGCGCGGGCGGCTGGACGCTGTTCGGCCGTGTGACCTTGCCGCTGATCCTGCCCGGCGTCATCAGCGGCTGGGCACTCGCCTTCATCCAGTCCTTCGACGATCTCACCATGACCGTCTTCCTCGCGGCGCCCGGTACCGAGACGTTGCCGGTGCGCATGTTCCTTTACATCCAGGACAACATCGATCCGCTGGTGACGTCGGTCTCGGCCTGCGTGATCGCGATCACCATGACCGCCCTCATTCTGCTCGACCGCTTCTACGGGCTCGACCGTGTGCTCGCTGGCAAGGGCGATACGGGACGATAGGAGAAGAACCCTATGTCAGGAGATTACGACGTCGCCGTGGTCGGCGGCGGCTTGCTCGGCTCCGCCATTGCCTGGGGCCTCGGCCGGCTCGGCAAGCGCGTGGCCGTGCTCGACGAAGGCGACATCACCAAGCGCGCTTCGCGCGCGAATTTTGCGCTGGTCTGGGTGCAGAGCAAGGGACTCGGCATGCCCGCCTATACGGTGTGGACCGTGCAGGCGTCGCAGGCGTGGGGCCGGCTGGCGTCGGAGCTGAAGCAGCAGACCGGGCTCGACGTCTCTCTTCAGCAAAATGGCGGCTTCCACCTCACGCTCGGCGAGGACGAATTCGGCCAGCGCACGGAACTGGTCAAGCGCATGCACAACCAGGTCGGTGCGGCCGACTACAAGATGGAGATGCTCTCCGCATCCGACGTGAAGAAGTCGCTGCCGCTGATCGGCCCGGAAGTCTCAGGCGGCAGCTATTGCCCGCTGGACGGCCACGTCAATTCGCTGCGCACGTTCCGCGCCTTTCACACCGGCTTCATTGCGTTCGGCATCGACTATTTTCCGGAACGGCCGGTCTCGGCGATCAGCAAGAGCGGCGGCGAATTCCGCCTGACCACGCCGAAAGGCGAGCTGCGCGCCGCCAAAATCGTGCTCGCCGCCGGCAATGCCAACCAGACGCTGGCGCCGATGGTCGGACTCTACGCGCCGATGGGCCCGACCCGCGGCCAGATCGTGGTGACCGAGCGCACCATGCCGTTCCTGCCGCACCCGCTGACCACGATCCGCCAGACCGACGAAGGCACGGTGATGATCGGAGACAGCAAGGAGGACGAGCTCGATGACCGCGCGCTGAAACATTCCATCAGCGCCGTGATGACCGATCGCGCCCAGCGGATGTTCCCGCATCTGTCGCGGCTCAATGTCGTCAGAAGCTGGGCCGGCATCCGCGTCATGCCGCAGGACGGCTTTCCGATCTACGACCAGTCGGAGACGCATCCCGGCGCCTTCGTCGCCTGCTGTCATTCCGGCGTGACGCTCGCCTCCAACCACGCCTTCGAGATCGCGCGCATGGTGGCGCAAGGCGCGCTCGAGCCCGAGCTGGTCGGCGCGTTCTCGGCCAGCCGTTTTGGCGGCGCCGGTGCTGCGAACAACAGCGGCTATTAAAGATCCAAGGAAGGAGCCAAGAGGCATCCCCATGTTTAGACGATCCGAACAGGACAAGCGCCCAAACGTGCAGATCTTCGTCGACGGCGTCGCCGTCGCGGCACGTCAGGGCGACACCGTCTCCGCGGCGCTGCTGGCCTCCGGCTGCGACGCACGGCGCTCCACTGCGGTCAGCGGCGCGCCGCGTCTGCCTTACTGCATGATGGGAGTGTGCTTCGATTGCCTCGTCACCATTGACGGCGTCGGCAACCGGCAGGGCTGTCTCGTGCCTGTCGCCGAGGGCATGCAGGTCGAGATCCAGAAGGGCAAGCGGGAGATCGGAAAATGACTGTGGCTCCCAAGCGCGAAGCCTACGACGTCGTGGTAATCGGCGCCGGTCCCGCCGGCCTCGCGGCCGCTGCGACATCCGCCGAAGCCGGGCTGTCCACGCTGCTGCTCGACGAGAACATCGGCCCCGGTGGCCAGGTGTTTCGCGCCATCTCCTCCACGCCAGTGACTGAACGTAGTCAGCTCGGCGCCGATTATTGGGTTGGTGCCGACCTCGTGCAGGCGCTGTGCGCGAGTAGCGCCGAGGTCATCCATCGTGCGACCGTCTGGAGCCTCGACCGCAATCTCGAGATTGCTGTCTCGATCGGTGGCGCCTCTGCCTTCGTCAAGGCGCAGCGCGTGATCCTCGCGACCGGCGCGCTGGAGCGGCCGTTTCCAATTCCCGGCTGGACGTTGCCGGGCGTGATGACGGCGGGCGCGGCGCAGACGATGCTGAAATCGTCGGCGCTGGTGCCTGATGGCCGCACGGTGATCGCAGGGCAGGGGCCGTTGCTCTGGCTGCTCGCCGCGCAGATCCTGCGCCTCGGCGGTCGGATCGACCGCATTCTCGACACCACCGAGCGCGGCAATTATTTCGCCGCGCTGCCGCACGCCTTCGCCTTCCTGACCTCGCCCTATTTCACCAAAGGCCTGTCGATGATGCGTGAGGTGAAAGCGAAGGTGCAGGTCGTCTCCGGTGTCACCGAGCTTGCTGCGTCCGGCGACGGTCAGCTCGCGAGCGTGAGCTATGTCGCCGGCGGCAAGCGCGAGACCATTCCTGCCGATCTGTTGCTGCTGCATCAGGGCGTCGTGCCCAACGTCAATCTGGCGATGGCGGCCGGCATCGAGCATCGCTGGGATGATTTGCAATTGTGCTGGTCGCCGGTGCTCGATGCGAACGGGGCTTCGTCGGTCGCGGGCATCGCGATCGCCGGCGACGGTGGCGGCATCGGCGGCGCGAACGCGGCCGTGGTGCGCGGCCGCATCGCGGCGCGCGCGGCGGTGGAAGCGCTGGCGCCAGCGGCTGCCGCGAAGCTCACATCGATGGCAGCGCTTCGTGCCGATCTTGCCAAGGCCGAGCGTGGCCGCGTCTTCCTCGATACGCTGTTCCGCCCCGCGCAACAGTTCCGCATTCCCGCAGGCGACACCATCGTCTGCCGCTGCGAGGAAGTCACCGCAAAGGACGTTCTCGACTTCGTCGCGATCGGCGCGACGGGGCCGAACCAGCTCAAGGCCTATCGCCGCACCGGCATGGGGCCGTGCCAGGGCCGGCTCTGCGGCCTCACCGTCACCGAGCTGATGGCGCAGGCGCGCGGGAAGGCGCCGCAGGAGATCGGCTATTACCGGCTGCGCGCGCCGGTGAAGCCGATCACGCTCGCCGAGCTCGCCGCCGTCCCCAAGAGCGAGGCCGACGTCAAGGCGGTGGTGCGCGGATGACCAAAAACGTGGATGCGATCGTCGTCGGTGGCGGCATCCACGGATGCTCGACCGCGCTGCATCTGTGCCTTGCCGGCATGAAGCCGGTGCTGATCGAGAAGGATTATGCCGGCCGGCACGCGTCCGGCGTCAACGCCGGCGGCGTGCGCCAACTCGCCCGGCACATCCCCGAGATTCCGCTCTCGATCCGTTCGATGGGGATTTGGGAGAAGATCACCGAGCTCGTCGACGACGATTGCAGCTTTGAAAGCCATGGCCAGGTGCTCGTCGCGGAGAACGAGGAGGAGCTTGCGGTCTGCCGCGCGCGCGTGGCCGAGCTCAATGCGCTCGGCTTCACCCATGAAGAGCTGATCGATGCGGCCGAGCTGCGGCGGCTTGTGCCCGCGGTCGCCGAGACCTGTCCCGGCGGCGTGGTCTCGCGTCGCGATGGGGCTGCCAATCCGGCGCAGACGACGACCGCGTTCCGCCGCAAGGCCGAGCAGCTCGGCGCGACGGTGCGCGAGGGCGAGGCCGCCGGCAACATCCGGCGGAATGACGGTCTCTGGCATGTCGACGTCGGCTCGGACACCTATGCCGCACCGGTGCTGGTCAACGCGGCGGGCGCCTGGGCCGGCAAGATCGCCGCTGCGCTCGGCGAGCCCGTGCCGGTCGAAACCGTCGCGCCGATGCTGATGATCACCTCGCGCGTGCCGCACTTCATCGATCCCGTCGTAATCCTGCGCGGCCGCAAATTGTCCTTCAAGCAATTCTCCAACGGCACCGTGCTGATCGGCGGCGGCCATCTGGCAACGCCCTACCAGGACCGCAACGAGACGGTGCTCGACTGGAAGAGCCTGGCCATCAGCGCGCGCACCGTGTTCGAGCTGTTTCCGGTGATGCGCAGCGCGACGATCGTGCGGGCCTGGGCCGGCATCGAGGCGAAGATGAAGGACGACATCCCCGTGTTCGGGCCGAGCTCGCGTCACCAGGGCCTCTATCACCAGTTCGGCTTCTCGCTGCACGGCTTCCAGCTTGGTCCCGGCGCCGGCGCCGTGATGGCCGAGCTGATCGTCAACGGCGGCACCCAGACCCGCGTCAGTGATCTCGGCATCGACCGCTTTCATCCTTCCACGATCTAGGAACAAGAGGACATCATGAGCATCACCCGCAGCATCCGCACGCCGATCATGCACCGCGCCGTCGAGGCCAACGGCTTCGTTTTCCTCGGCGGCATCATCGCTGACGACACCTCGGTCTCGATGGGCGAGCAGACGCGCAACATCCTCGGCAAGATCGCCGGCTATCTGAAGGAAGCCGGCACCGACAAGTCGCGCGTGGTCAGCGCCTCGATCTTCGTCACGGATCTCTCCAAGAAGAAGGAGATGGACGCGGCCTGGACCGAGTTCTTCGGCGACAATCTGCCGACCCGCGCAACCGTCGGCGTCGCCGACCTCGGCGGCAATGCGCTGATCGAGGTGGTGGTGACCGCGCTCAAGGGCTGATCGCGCAGATGGATAGGGACGTCAGCGCTTCTCTGCGCTGTCGTCTCCTCGAACTGCGGCTTGATCTTGCACTTCTGCCGCACTAGTTAGAGAGTTCTCAACCAGGAACTTCGCAGCCATGGATTTTACCCCGACCGCAAAGCCCATCCGCCTTGCTCACGGGGAATTCCATGCCTGCTTCGATCGTCCTGTCGAACCTGTCGCTGTCCACGCCTGACGGCCGTTCGCTTCTTTCCAACATCGATCTGACATTTGCGGCCGAGCGGACCGGTCTCGTCGGCCGCAATGGCGTCGGGAAAACAACGCTGCTTGCATCGATTTTGGGCGAGCATGTTCCGCAGTCCGGGCGCATTGTTGTCAACGGCAGTATCGGCCTGCTGCGCCAGGACGTGCAGGTCTCCGCGGGCGCGACCGTGGCTGATCTGTTTGGCGTGCGGTCGGCGCTGGAGCTGCTGCGCCGTGCCGAGCGCGGGCATGCCTCGGCCGACGAGATCGCCACGATCGACTGGACGCTCGAAGCGCGGCTTCAGGCCGCGCTGGCGCGCCTCAGGTTCGATCCGTCTCCCGAGACTGAGCTGTCCCGACTGTCCGGCGGCCAGATCACGCGGGTTCGTCTTGCTGCACTGATCTTCGCTGAGCCCGACTTCCTGCTGCTGGACGAGCCCACCAACAATCTCGACCAGGACGGACGCGAGGCGGTGACCGCGCTCGTCGCTGCCTGGCGCGGCGGCGCGATCGTCGTCAGCCATGACCGGAACTTACTCGAAACGATGGACGCGATCGTCGAGCTGACGTCGCTCGGGTCAACCCGATATGGCGGCAATTGGAGCAGTTTTCGCGCGCAGAAGGCCGTCGAGCTCGCGGCGGTTAGGCACGATCTCGCGGATGCTGAGAAGCGTCTCGCCGAAATTGACGGGAAGGCGCAAGAGGCTACGGAACGGAAGGCGCGCAAGGACAGCGGCGGCAGGAAGAAGCGCGCCAAGGGCGACATGCCGCGCATCCTGGCCGGCGCGCGCAAGGATCGCAGCGAAGATAGCGGCGGCAAGACCGCGCAAATCGCCGAGCGGCGGCGCGCGGAGGCGCTCGCGGCCGTCGACACCGCGCGCCGGCGCGTCGAGATAATTCAGCCGTTGTCGGTGAAACTGCCCGCGACTGGCCTGCCGGCGAGCAGGGAGGTGGTTTGGCTCGACGGCGTCAGCGCCGGCTATCGACCGCAGCAGCCGGTCTTGCGCGATCTCTCGCTCGCGATCGTCGGGCCGGAGCGCGTTGCGGTCGTCGGGCCGAACGGCTCCGGCAAGACAACGCTGCTGAAACTCATTGCCGGCGAGTTGCGCCCAGTCTCGGGTGCGGTGCGGGTCAGGCCCGACTTCGCGCTGTTCGACCAGAAAGTCAGCCTGCTTGATCCCGCGATCTCCATCCTGGACAATTTCGGCCGTCTCAATCCAACGGCAGGTGCGAACGAGTGCCATGCCGCCCTGGCTCGTTTCATGTTTCGCGCCGATGCTGCCTTGCAGATCGTGGGAAGCCTGAGCGGCGGACAAATGTTTCGCGCGGGCCTTGCCTGCGTGCTGGGCGGCTCAAAGCCGCCGTCCCTGCTGATCCTGGACGAGCCGACCAATCATCTCGACATCGAGTCCATCGAAGCGGTCGAAGCGGGCCTGAGGGCTTATGACGGCGCGCTGCTCGTCGTCAGTCACGACGAGGCATTCTTGCAGGCGATCGGGATCACGCGCCGGCTCGAACTTGCCGGCAAGGCGCTTCGCGTCAATGGCGGGATCATCTGATCCCGCCTTACGTCACGATATAGCGGCTAGTCCTGGCGGAGATTTTCAAAAGCCCGACGCCCTGCCCCCAGCGCGTTCGGGCTGAAAGATTGACTATCAATCGGTGATCCCAACGCCATTGTTGTGACGCGTATCTCACCGTTTTTCCATTCCGGGAAACTACCGCGTCGGAACCGGGCGTGGTGCTATGCACTGCCGCCCGGTTCCAGCGCCTCGCCGATCTCCAGCGGATGGGCCATGGTCTCGTGCAGGGCGTCGCGGTCGAGCTCGCCTTCGGAGAGGCTGATGACGACGCAGGCGACTCCATTGCCGATCAGATTGGTCAGCGCACGGCATTCGCTCATGAACTTGTCGATGCCGACCAGGATCGCGATCGACTGGATCGGGATATCAGGCACGATCGAGAGTGTCGCGGCGAGCGTGATGAAGCCGGCGCCGGTGACGCCCGACGCACCCTTCGAGGTGATCATGGCGATGCCCAAAATGCCGAGCTCCTGCCAGATGGTCAGATGGGTGTTGGTGGCCTGCGCCAGGAACAGCGTCGCCAGCGTCATGTAGATGTTGGTGCCGTCGAGATTGAAGCTGTAACCGGTCGGGATGACGAGGCCGACCACCGAGCGCGAGGCACCGAGATGCTCCATCTTCTGGATCATCTGTGGCAGCACCGTCTCCGAGGACGAGGTACCGAGCACGATCAGCAGCTCGTCCTTGATGTAGGCGATGAAGCGCAGGATCGAGAAGCCGGCGAGCCGGGCGATCGCACCCAGCACGATCAGCACGAACAGGATGCTGGTCAGGTAGAACGTGCCGATCAGGGCGGCGAGGTTGAGCAGCGAGCCGAGACCGTAGGCGCCGACGGTGAAGGCCATCGCGCCGAAGGCGCCGATCGGCGCCACGCGCACGATGATGCGGATGATGCCGAAGAACATTTTTGCGGCCTTATCGATCGCGTCCGCGATGGGCTCGCCGGCCTTGCCGAGGAAAGCGATGGCGAAGCCCGACAGAATCGAGATCAACAGCACCTGAAGCAGATCGCCCCGCGCGATGGCGCCCAGATAGCTGTCGGGGATGATCGCCATCAGATGGGCGACGATGCCCTCTTCCTTGGCCTTGGTGACGTAGGTCGCCACCGAATTCGGATCGATCGTGGCGGGATCGATGTTGAAGCCGTGCCCGGGCTGGAGAATCTCGCCGACGAGCAGACCGACCGCGAGCGCGACGGTCGAGACCGTCTCGAAATAGATCAGCGACTTCAGCCCGACGCGGCCGACGCGCTTCAGATCGCCCATCGAGGAGATGCCGTGCACCACGGTGCAGAAGATCACCGGTGCGATCATCATCTTGATCAGCGCAATGAAACCGTCGCCGAGCGGCTTCAAGGCCTTGCCGAGATCGGGATAGAAATAGCCAATGAGCACGCCGAGCGCGATCGCGATCAGCACCTGGACGTAGAGGATCTTGTACCAGGGCTGGTGCCGGCGGAGGACGGCTGGCTGGATCGCGACTTGTGTCATATTGTAGGCCCCGGAACGTATTGATCTTGCTTGATTTGCATCATGTGATGGCCGCTGCGGAAGCGACAATCACATTTTTGTCGGATCGCACGAAGATCGATCACTGCATCGCAACTCGGGGGAAACATGTCGATTGCAACAGGCTCCGACGAGCAAACGCAAGGCTATTTTCCGCGTTGGAAACTGAAGACCTCGGGCGTGATCATGCCGGAGGAGCGGCTGTCCTGGAGCCAGACCATTGTCTCCAGTCTCCAGCATTGCGTCGCAATGTCGGGATCAACGATCATCGCGCCGCTGCTGATGGGGTTCGATCCCAATGTTGCGGTCCTGTTCTCCGGCATCGGCACGCTGATCTTCTTCGTCATCGTCGCAGGGCGCGTGCCGAGCTATCTCGGCTCGAGCTTCGCATTCATCGCCGTCGTCATCGCTGCCACCGGTTATGCGGGGCAGGGGCCAAACCCGAACCTGTCAGTTGCGCTCGGCGGCATCGTCGGAGCCGGAGTGCTGTACGGCCTGATTGCTCTGATCGTGATGTGGTCGGGCGTCGGCTGGGTCGAGAGGTTGCTGCCGCCGGCCGTCACCGGCGCCGTGGTCGCCGCGATCGGTCTCAATCTCGCGCCTGTGGCTGTGAAGGCGGTGAGCGGAGGCGCGTTCGACACCTGGATCGGGCTTGCGACCGTTCTGATCATCGGCGTGGTCGCCGTTGCCGCACCAAGCCTGTGGCGCCGGCTGCCGATCATTGTCGGTGCCATCGGCGGATATCTTTTGTACCTGCTGTTCGCGAACGGACTCGGTTTCGGCAAGCCGATCGACTTCGCGCAACTTTCGGCCGCGCCGTGGTTCGGCGTGCCCAACTTCACCGCGCCGAGCTTCCATGCCGATGCAATCTTCCTGATCGCGCCGGTTGCGATCATTCTCGTCGCCGAGAATCTCGGTCACATCAAGGCCGTCGGCGCGATGACGGGCCGGAGCCTCGATGCCTATCTCGGTCGCGCCCTGTTTGCCGACAGTCTCGCGACCATTGTGGCGGCCTGCGGCGGCGGCACCGGCGTCACCACCTATGCCGAGAACATCGGCGTCATGGCGGCGACGAAGGTCTATTCCACCTTGTTGTTCGCGTTCGCAGCCACGGTGTCGATCCTGCTCGGCTTCTCGCCGAAATTCGGCGCGCTCATCCTGTCGATCCCCGGCCCCGTCATCGGCGGCCTCTCGATCGTGCTGTTCGGGTTGATCGCGGCGATGGCGGGACGGATCTGGGTCGAGAACAAGGTCGACTTCGCAAATCCCGCAAACCTGATGACCGTCGCGGTGGCGCTCACCGCAGGCGCCGGCGATCTCACGCTCAAATTCGGTGCGTTCACAATCGGCGGAATCGGCACCGCGACCTTCGGTGCCATCATCCTCTACCAGATCCTGACCTCGCCGCTCGCCCGCCACGCCAAATGAATCACAGCAATGCGTTGAGAGATGGAACAAAGGGCGGGTTCCGTCGATGATCAGGCATCCCGGAGAGAACTCATGCCACAAACCAATCGCTCAACCTTCTTTCCCTCGCGCCTCGTGGGCCAATACGCGCTGGTGACCGGCGCTTCACAAGGCATCGGCCGCGCTGTCGCCATCCGGCTCGCCCAGGAAGGCGCGACCGTCGCCATCAATTATTTCGATCACCCCCAAAGCGCCGAGGAGACGCTCGCGTTGGCGCGGACGGCATCGGGCGATCGTGGCCACGGCAGGCTCGATCACATCATCGTCAAGGCCGATGTCGGCAACGAGCAGGACATCGTCGCGATGTTCGAGACGATCCTGGCGCGTTGGAAGCGCCTCGACTGTCTCGTCAACAATGCCGGCTTCCAGCGGGAATCGCCGAGCGAAGCGCTCGACGTCGAAACCTATCGCCGCATCATCGACGTCAATCTGAATGGCGCCGTGCTTTGCGCCCAGAAGGCGCTCGCGCATTTCGTCGCCCGCGGCGGAGGCGGCAGCATCATCAATTGCTCCAGCGTCCACCAGATCATCCCAAAGCCCGGCTATCTCGCTTATTCGATCAGCAAGGGCGGCATGGCCAACCTGACGCGAACGCTGGCGCTCGAATTTGCCGGCCAAGGCATCCGCGTCAATGCGGTAGGTCCCGGTGCGATCGATACGCCGATCAACGCGGCCTGGACCGGCGATCCCGAGAAGCGCGGCGTCGTCACCTCCCACATTCCGCTCGGCCGCGTCGGCACCCCCGAAGAGATCGCCGCCGTGTTCGCCTTCCTCGCCTCGGATGACGCGAGCTACATCACCGGACAGACCATCTATGCCTGCGGAGGCCTGACGCTGTTCCCCGAATTCCGGGACAATTGGGCGAGCTGAACGTCAACTTGGAAGCGTGCGCATCTGCGACGGCCCGACCGGGTTGCAACGATTAGATCATGGTCGCGAGGCCAGCCTTCTCACTGGGCCTACCTGGACACCGATGCACCGCGCAGGAGTGGCGGTTTGCGGCCGGGTAGGGGTCTGCGGCGCCGTGTGCTATCGACCGTGGACGACGCTGCCGCTATTGGCAGGCGCCGACACATGATGGGCTCGTGACCACAACCATAAACATCAATGCCTACAGTGACGCGCTGGTGGTCCTCGGCACTGCCGGCGTGGTGGTGCCAATTGTTCGCCATTGGGGCATCAATCCGGTGCTGGGCTATCTCGGTGCCGGCGCCATTCTCGGCCCGCTTGGACTTCGGCTCGCTCGTTCGAGAACTCCCGTTCCTGTACTGGTTCACCGTGGCGGACGCGCAGAACGTCGAAGGCATCGCCAATCTCGGCGTCGTGTTCCTGCTGTTCCTGATCGGGCTCGAGCTGTCTTTCAGGCGGCTCGTGACGATGCGACGCCTGGTGTTCGGGCTTGGCGGCCTGCAGGTGCTGGCGACGTCCGCGATCATTTTCAGCGCGACGCTTCTCGCGGGGCAGGATTCCGATACAGCCGTGATCCTCGGCGCGAGCCTTGCGCTGTCCTCGACGGCGATCGTGCTCGAGCTTCTGTCCACCGAGAGACGGCTTGCGACCACTGCGGGGCGCGCCAGCTTCTCGGTGTTGTTGGCTCAGGACCTTGCAGTGATTCCCATTCTGGTGCTCGTCTCGGTGCTTGGCGCAGGCAGCGGCGGCTCCGTCGTGGCGCACATCTCCAGTGCGATCTTGAAGGCCGGAGTAGCGGTCGCTTTTCTCATTCTGATCGGACGGCTGCTGATGCGTCCGCTGTTCCAGATGGTTGCGGGCACCCATTCGACGGAGCTCTTCGTCGCGGCGACCTTGTTCGTCATCGTCGGCGCAGGCCTTGCCGCGCACCAAGCCGGCCTGTCGATGGCGCTCGGAGCATTCGTTGCAGGACTGATGCTGGCTGAAACGGAGTACGGCAAGGCCATTGAGGCCACCGTCGATCCATTCAAGGGCCTGCTGCTCGGCATCTTTTTCTTCACCGTCGGTATGGCCATCGACTTCCGCGTGTTCATGCGCGAGCCTGGTTGGCTGCTGGCCGCCGTTGTCGGCGTATTGGCCGGCAAGGCGATCGTGCTCATCATCCTGGGCCGCCTCTTCAGGCTCTCGTGGCCGTCGGCGATCGAGATCGGCTTCCTGCTGGGTCCAGTCGGCGAATTCGCCTTCGTAAGCATCGGGATGGCGGCGGCGCTCGGCCTGATCGAACCTCGCGCGTCGAGCTTTGCCGTCGCCATCACCGCCGTGACGATGGCATTGACGCCGCTTTTGGGCGTGCTCGGACGACGATTGGCCGCGAAACTGGGGAGCGAGCGCACCCTCGATCCCGAACTGACGGTTCGGCCGCCCGGCGACCGGGCGCAGGCCATCGTGGTCGGCTACGGCCGCGTTGGAAAAGTCGTCTGCTCGCTGCTGACCAGCCACGGCCTAAACTACATCGCGATCGATAACGAAGCAGTCGCCGTGGCGCGCGACCGCCGCGATGGTCATAAGGTCTATTTTGGTGATGCGACAGAACCGGGCTTTCTCGAAGCCTGCGGCCTGATGCAGACGACCGGTGTGATCATTACCATTCAGTCGCGAGCAGCGATCGATGCCGTCGTCGAGCGGATTCGCGCAGTGCGGCCGGACGTGCTGATCGTCTCACGTGCGCGGGACGCCGATCATGCCCGCCACCTCTATGCGATCGGCGCAACCGATGCGGTGCCGGAAACCATCGAGGCAAGCCTGCAACTTTCCGAAGCCGCACTGATCGGCCTCGGAGTCGCGGTCGGGCATGCGATCGCCTCGGTGCACGAGAAGCGGGACGAATTTCGGCTGACATTGCAGCAAGCCGCCCGCATTGCAGCAGAAGAGAAAACTCGTCTCCTCGATAGCACAGGGCGCCGGTCCCCGAGATAGCCGCCTATCCGGGCGGCCGTGCGCTGCGGACTATCGTGATCTGGCAAAACCCGCCCGCGCGGACTACATCTGCGCCATGACAAATGCTCCGCGGGCAAACCCTCCGCTCCAGGATTTCATCGGCCGGCACGAACGTCTGTTCGTGCTGACCGGCGCCGGCTGTAGCACCAATTCGGGCATTCCCGACTATCGCGACAGCCACGGCAATTGGAAGCGGACCCAGCCGGTCAACTTCCAGGCTTTCATGTCGGACGAGCATACGCGCCGGCGCTATTGGGCGCGCAGTCTGATCGGATGGCGGCGGTTCGGCCAGGCGAAGCCGAATGATGCGCATCATGCGCTGGCCCGGCTCGAGGCGAACGGCCGGTGCGGGATGCTGCTCACCCAGAACGTCGATCGGCTGCATCAGTCCGCCGGCCACCGCCAGGTTATCGACCTGCATGGCCGGCTCGATCTGGTCCGCTGCATGGGCTGCGGCGGCAAGACGCCGCGCGATGAGTTTCAGCGCGCACTTGGTCGCGCCAATGCAGCCTGGCTGACGCTCGATGCCGCCGATGCACCTGATGGCGACGCTGATCTGGACCACGAGGATTTTTCGTCGTTCGAAGTGCCGGTCTGCGAGGCCTGTGGCGGCATCCTCAAGCCTGACGTCGTGTTCTTCGGCGAGAACGTCCCCGCGACATCGTCGCCACCGCGCAGGATCATCTGGCGCAGGCCGACGCCATGCTGATCGTCGGCTCCTCGCTGATGGTCTATTCCGGTTTCCGCTTCGTCCAGGCTGCTGCGCAGCGCAATATTCCGATCGCGGCGGTCAATCTCGGCCGCACCCGCGCCGACGATCTCCTGACGCTGAAGGTCGAGGAGCGCTGCGAGTCGGCGCTCGCATTCCTGCTCTGATCGCGCCGGCCGCGAACACGTCTTGCCTATTGCATAGGTGCCAAGCAGAATAGCCGGGCGCGGCGTTGCCCTCGTCGTCCATGGCATGGAAATTGCTGCGCTTTCGACCTCAGTCTTGACGATCAGCGCGGAGAATTTGGAATGCTTGAGGGAGCCGAGGTGCGGCTTGCCGTCGATATCGGAGGCACATTCACCGACATCGTGCTGGACGTGGGCGAGGCGCGCAAGACGCGCAAGGTGCTGACGACGCCGCAGCGGCCGGAGCAGGCGGTGCTGGACGGGATGCGCCTCATTCTCGCCGACGCGCGCGCCCATATCAGCGACATCGACGTCTTCATTCACGGCACCACGCTCGCCACCAACGCCATCATCGAGCGCCGAGGCGCCAAGACGGCGCTGATCGCGACGGACGGCTTTCGCGACGTGCTCGATATCGGCACCGAGAGCCGTTACGACCAATATGACCTCAGCATCGACAAGCCGAAGCCGCTGGCGCCGCGCAGCCTGCGCTTCACCGTGCCCGAGCGCATCGACGCGCACGGCGCCGTCCGCCTCCCGCTGGACGAAGCGTCGGTGCGCGCACTCGCGCCAAAATTGCGCGAGCGAGGCGTCGAGAGCGTCGCGATCGCCTTCCTGCACTCCTACGCCAATCCCGAACACGAGCGCCGCGCCGCAGCGATCCTGGGCGAGGAGATGCCCGGCATCTCCGTGACGGTGTCGTCGGCAGTGTGTCCGGAAATTCGCGAATATGAGCGCACCTCCACCGCGGTGGCGAACGCCTATGTGCAACCGCTGATTGACGGCTATCTCGCCCGCATGGCCGATGCCTTGCAGGTCGAGCAGTTCCGCGGCGCCATCTATCTCGTCACCTCCGGCGGCGGCGTTACCTCGATCGAGACGGCGCGGCGCTTTCCGGTGCGTCTCGTCGAATCCGGTCCGGCCGGCGGCGCGATCTTCGCGGCGCAGATTGCGGCGCGTCTTGGCGAGACCAAAGTGCTGTCCTTCGACATGGGCGGCACCACTGCAAAGATCTGTCTCATCGAGAAGTACCAGCCCGAGACCTCGCGCGTGTTCGAGGTCGACCGTGCCGCGCGCTTCCTCAAAGGCTCCGGCCTGCCGGTGCGCATCCCCGTGATCGAGATGGTCGAGATCGGCGCCGGCGGCGGCTCGATTGCCCATGTGGACGCGATGAAGCGTGTCACCGTCGGTCCCGAGAGCGCCTCGTCCGAGCCGGGACCGGCCTGCTACGGCCGCGGCGGCCAGCGTCCGGCCGTGACGGATGCGGACGTTGCGCTCGGCATGATCGATCCCGACGCGTTTGCGGCGGGCACGATCAAGCTCGATCCGGAACTTTCGAAGCAGGCGCTGTTGCGCGACGTCGGCGAGCCGCTCGGCCTGTCGGCGGAAACCGCGGCCTATGCCGTGCACGAGGTCGTCTGTGAGAACATGGCGAGCGCGGCGCGCGTGCATGCGGTCGAGCGCGGTGCCGTGGTCGGCCAGCACACGCTGATCGCCTTCGGTGGCGCTGCGCCGTTGCATGCGGCGCGCGTTGCCGAGAAGATCGGCGTCTCCCGGGTGATCGTGCCCTCGAATGCCGGTGTCGGATCGGCCGTCGGATTCCTGGCGGCGCCCATCGCTTACGAGCTGGTGCGCAGCCGTCACGTCCGGCTCGATGATTTCGACACCGAAGCGGTCTCCGATCTCCTGCAGGAGATGGCGACCGAAGCGCGCGCGCTGGTCGAGCCCGGCGCCGCCGGCGCGCCGGTGCGGGAGCGCCGCGCCGCCTTCATGCGCTATGTCGGTCAGGGCCATGAGATCTCGGTCGAGCTGCCGAACCGGCGGCTGGCGACCGCCGATCTCGCCGGTCTGCGCCAGGAGTTCGAGGCGGATTATGCCGCGATGTTCGAGCGGCCGATCCCGGGTGCCGCGATCGAGGTGTTGAGCTGGTCGGTGCTCGCGACCACTGAGGCGCGCAATCCACCCGCGGTCGCGGCCGTCGCGCGCAAGTCCGCCGGAAAGGCAGTCGGCAGCCGCAAGTTCTTCGACGGCCGCGCCGGCGAGGTGATCGAGATCCCGCTCTATCGCCGCGAAGACATGACGCCGGGCGCGACCATTGCGGGCCCGGCCGTAATCGCCGAGGACGAGACCTCCACCTTCGTCTCGACCAGTTTTGATGCTCATATCGACGGTGCCGGCAGCATCGTCATGGAACGAAAGGCGGCCTGATCATGAGCAAGGCAAGCGGCGCGAGCCTGATCGATCTCCAGATCATGTGGCACCGGCTGATCGCCGTGGTCGAGGAGCAGGCGCAGGTGCTGCTCCGCACCGCATTCAGTCCAATCGTGCGCGAATGCGGCGATCTCTCCGCCGGCGTGTTCGACCTCAAGGGCCGGATGCTGGCGCAGGCGGTGACCGGCACGCCCGGCCACGTCAACTCGATGGCGGAATCGGTCAAGCATTTCATCGCTCATTTTCCGATCGAGACGATGAAGGAGGGCGATGCCTACATCACCAACGATCCCTGGATGGGCACCGGCCACCTCAACGACTTCGTCGTCACCACGCCCTGCTTCAAGGACGGCAAGCCTGTCGCGCTGTTCTCCTGCACCAGCCATCTCATGGACATCGGCGGCATCGGCTTCGGGCCCGATGCTACCGACGTGTTCATGGAGGGGCTCTACATCCCCATGCTGAAGCTGATCGACCAGGGCGTCGTCAACGAGACGCTGATGGCGATGATCCGCACCAACACGCGGCTGCCGATCGACACCGAAGGCGACACCTATTCGCTGGCCGGCTGCAACGATGTCGGCTGCGAGCGCCTGGTCGAGATGATGAACGAGTTCGGCATCGACACGCTCGACGAGCTCGGCGACTACATCTGCGACCGCTCGCGCGAGGCCGTGCTTGCCGAGGTCGCAAAACTGCCAAAGGGAAGCTGGCGCAACACCATGATCGTCGACGGCTACGACGCGCCGGTGACGCTCGCAGCGACGCTGACGATCTCGGACGAAGGCATCCACGTCGATTTCGACGGCACCTCGGCCGCCTCCAACTTCGGCATCAACGTGCCCTTGTCCTACACCACGGCCTATACCGTGTTCGGCCTCGGCTGCGTCGTCGCCTCGCACATCCCGAACAATGCCGGCTCGCTCTCGCCGCTGACGGTGTCGGCGCCGGCGGGTGCGATCCTCAATGCGCCGAAGCCTGCGCCGGTCGCCTCGCGTCACGTCATCGGCCAGATGCTGCCCGACGTCGTGTTCGGCTGTTTGCGCCAGATCATTCCCGATCGCGTGCCGGCGGAAGGCACGTCGTGCCTGTGGAATCTCAATGTCCGCGGACAGACGCGAAGCGGCGCCGGCGGCAATTACGGGTTCTCGATGGCGGTGACCTCCAATGGCGGCACCGGTGCGCGCTTCGGCAAGGACGGCCTGTCGGCCACCGCTTATCCCAGCGGCGTGCGCGGCACGCCGGTCGAGATCGCAGAGACGCAGACGCCTTTGATCTTCTGGCGCAAGGAGCTGCGTCCGGATTCCGGCGGGGCAGGGCGCACCCGCGGCGGGCTCGGTCAGATCATCGAGGTCGGCAGCGGCGTCGATGCGCCGTTCGACATCCTGGCGGCGTTTGATCGCATCGATCATCCGCCGCGCGGGCGCGATGGCGGCCGGGACGGCGAGGCCGGCTATGTCGGCCTCAAATCCGGCAAGAAGCTGCGTGGAAAAGGCTTTCAGCAGGTGCCGCCGGACGACCGGCTGGTGGTGCTGACGCCGGGCGGCGCCGGCATTGGCGATCCCGGCAAGCGCGAGCGCGCGGCGGTCAAGGACGACGTCGAGAGTGGTTTCGTGTCCTCGGACAATGCAGTTGCAGTTTATGGCTACGCGCGGTGACGCGTCAGTACGCTTGGTAAACGGAGGGGAGCAATGATCACGCGAAGGAATTTCACCGCGGGTGCAGCGACGCTGCTGGCGGCCGGCCACATCTCCACCCGCGCGCGGGCGGCGAGCGTGAACTGGGACATGTCGACGGTCTGGCCCGACGGCAATTTCCACACCCAGAACGCTTTTGCCTTCGCGGAAGAGGTGAAGAAGCAGAGTAGCGGCTTGGTCGCGATCACCGTGAAGGCCGGCGGCCAGCTCGGCTTCAAGGGCCCCGAGCATCTGCGCGCCGTGCGCGACGGCCTGGTGCCGCTCGCTGACGTCCTCAACATCCAGCAGGTCGGCGACGAGCCCTTCATGGGCGTCGAGAGCATTCCCTTCCTGTGCGGCTCGATGGACGAACTGAAGGTGCTGCACAAATATGTGCGGCCCGAATACGAGAAGGTCGCCGCTCGTAACAACCAGAAGATTCTCTACATCGTGCCGTGGCCGACGCAATATCTGCACCTCAAGGTCAAGGTCGCCGACGTCGAGGGCCTGAAGAACATCAAGATCCGCGTGCCCGACAAGAACGCCGTCGACATGCTGGCCGTGGTCGGCATGGCGCCGGTGATGATTCCCTGGGCGAGACGATTCCCGCGCTGGCATCGGGTGCGGTCTCGGGCGTTTCCACCTCGGCGGTCTCGGGGGTCGACGGAAAATTCTGGGAATTCCTGAAATACATCTACCCGACCAACCACGTCTGGTCGTCGCAGATGCTCACCGTCAATCTCAATTCCTGGAAGGCGCTCTCCAGTGATCAACAGAAGCTCGTTGCGGATGTCGCGGCGAAGATGGAGCCGGCATTCTGGGCCAATTCGCTCAAGGCCGACGTTGACAGCCTCAACCGTCTCAAAGAGGGCGGCATGGAGGTGGTGCCGGTCTCGGACGCGATGATGACGGCCATCCGCAGCAAGACCGCCCCGCAGCTCGATGCGTTCCTCAAGCGCGTGCCGGCAGCCGACAAGCCGGTGCGGGCCTATCTCGCCGAAATGAAGCGTGGCTGAGGGTGACGTCGTGGTGAGCGTCTCGCCCGAAGCTCCGCAGAGTCTCAATGCAGCGGCGCCGGCGCCGCTGCGCATCCTGCTCGACTGCATCGACCGCCTCGGCCGGCTCGACGGCTGGATCGGCGGCGGCTGCTTGTTGATGCTGACGCTGCTGATGCTGTGCGAGGTCGCAACGCGCTTCCTCTCGAACTTCTTTTCATTCTTCCCGCCGTCGATCTCGATCGCCTGGGAATACTCGTCCTATCTGATGGCGGCGTCCTTCACCTTCGGCGCCGCCATGACGTTGCGTGTCGGCGGTCACATCCGTGTCTTGCTGCTGCTCAAGAACGCGCCGGCCTTGGTGCAGCGTGCACTCGAGATCCTGTCGGCGGCGGCCGGCTTCGCCTTCATGGCGTTCCTGACCTCGGCGATGGCAAAGTTCGCCTTCGGCGCCTATGTGCGCGGCCAGGTCTCGACCTCGAGCGATACGCCGCTGTGGTTTCCGCAAGCCGTCGTCACCTTTGGCATGCTGCTGCTGACGCTTCAGTTCCTGGCGCGTGCGATCCAGGCCATGCTCGGCCTGCCGCTGGAGGATCACCGCATGAAGGCCTCGCCCGTCGAATGATCGCCCACGCGCCAATCCCCGGACAGCGGATCCCATGACCATCGAAGTCGTCGCCCTGTTTGCGATCCTGTTCGCGCTGCTGGCTTGCGGCGTCTGGATCGGCCTGACGCTGGCGCTCACCGCGACGCTGCTGCTCGCGATGTTCCGCTCGATCCCGCTCGACAAGCTGTTGCCGCAATATGCCTGGAACATCCTGACCACGCAGGAGCTGCTGGCGTTGCCGCTCTTCATCCTGATGGGCGAGCTGCTGTTTCGCACCCGCCTGTCGCGCTCGCTGTTTCAGGGGCTCGCGCCCTGGGCCGGGCTTTTGCCCGGCCGCCTGCTGCATGTGAACGTGATCGGCTGCACCATTTTCGCGGCGATCTCGGGCTCGTCGGCCGCGACCACGCAGGTGATCGGCCGCATGTCGCTGAACGAGCTGCTGCGCCGCGGCTATTCCCGCGACATCGCGATCGGCTCGCTCGCCGGTGCCGGCACGCTCGGCTTTTTGATTCCGCCGTCCAACATCATGATCATCTATGGCGTGCTCGGCGACGTCTCGATCCTGAAGCTGTTCACGGCGGGCGTGTTGCCCGGCCTGCTGCTGGCCGCCACCTTCATGGCCTGGGTGATGCTGCACACCAGCCTCAACGGCACCATGGTGCCGGAAACGGAAGCAAAGCTCTCGCAGGTACCGTGGAGCGAGCGCTTCGCGGCGCTGAAGGACCTCGCGCCGGCGCTGTTCCTGATCGCCTGCGTGCTCGGCTCGATGTATGGCGGGCTCGCGACCCCGTCGGAGGCCGCGGCTGTCGGCGTGCTCGGCGCGGCGCTGGTCGCCTGGGCGCAAGGAGCGATGTCGCAGCAAGTGATGCGGGACGTGCTGATCGGCTCGGTCGTGACCTGCTCGATGATCGCACTGATCGTGCTCGGCGCCTCGATCCTCGGCAACGCGGCGGCCTTCCTCGGCATCCCGCAGGCGGTGGCGGCCTTCGTCAAGGGGCTTGGCCTGTCGCCTTTCATGCTGATCGTGGCGCTGGTCGTCTTCTATCTCGTCCTCGGCTGCTTCCTCGACGGCTTCTCGATGATCGTGATGACGCTGCCGATCGTGCTGCCGATCGTCAAGGCGGCGGGCTTCGACGAGGTCTGGTTCGGCGTCTTCCTGGTGCTCGCCGTCGAGATGGCGCAGATTACCCCGCCGGTCGGCTTCAATCTATTCGTGATCCAGGGCCTGACCGAAGACGGCCTCGGCTACATCGCGCGCGTGACGATGCCGTATCTCATGATCATGATCGGCTTCGTGCTGCTGCTCACATTGTGGCCCGGCATCGTCACGATCCTGCCGCGGGTGCTGTACGGATAGATTTGCGCCGTCCCGGCTGAGCGGCCGGGACGGCATTTCGATGCTTCAGGCTTACGCCGCCGCCTTCTTCCGCGCCTGCTCGGCCTTGTACAGCTCGAACTCCTCCGCGATCGCCTTCGCGATCGAGGGCCGCTGGCGCAGGCGCTCGTAATAGGCCTTCAGGTTCGGCCATTTCGCGAGCTCGATCGGCGGCGTCGCCATGGTCCAGTTGATGACCGTGACGAGATAGGCGTCGGCGACGCTGAAATGGTCGAGCAGGAATTCGCGTCCCTTGAGATGATTGTCGAGGTAGTCGAGCCGCGACAGGTTCTTCTCCAGCGCATAGGCCTTGGCCTCCTGCGGCGCCTTGCGGTCGAGCACGGGGACGAACAGGGCCTTGTGCAGCTCGGTGCCGATGAAGCAGAGCCATTGATGCAGCCGCGTGCGCTCGATGCCTGCGGCGGCGCCGAGGCCGGATTGCGGAAAACGGTCGGCGACATATTGCAGGATCGCGGCGTTCTCGGTCAGCACCACGCCCTCGTCGGTGCGCAGCGTCGGCACGAGGCCAATCGGGTTCACGCTGCGGAAGTCGGAGCCGTCACTCAGCACTGTCTTCGTCGGCGGATCGACTTCGAGATAGTTCGCTTCGGCGCCAACTTCATACAGCGCCACGCGGGTCGCCATCGAGCAGGCGAGCGGCGAGAAATAGAGATCCATCTGTAGCCTCCTTGGGCAATTCCTTCTGGGTGTCGCTCAACCTGGCCAGATTGATTTTTGTACTGTCTTGCATAATATGGGGTCGGTCAAGGATTATTTTGCGAAATGGTACAAAAATCGAAACCGCCAGCTGCTGCCAATGGACCCAAGCGCCGTGGCCGGCCGCGTGCCTATGAGCCCGATGTCGCGCTCGGCAGGGCGCTCGACCTGTTCCGCAAGCAGGGCTTTGCCGCGACCTCGCTCGACGATCTCAGCGAAGCCACCGGCATGAACCGCCCGAGCCTCTATGGCGCCTTCGGCGACAAGCGCGAGCTCTACATCAAGAGCTACCAGCGCTACCGGGAGGAAGCGCGCGCATCGATGGTGGAGATCTTTCGCCAGGAGATGCCGGTGCGCCAGCGGCTGGAGCGCATCTTTGCCTCCGCGCTGAACATCTATCTCTCGGGTGACACTGGTCCGCGGGGCTGCTTCACGGTGGTGACTGCGGCCTCCGAGGCGGTGAGTGATCCTGAGATCCGCGCCATGGTGCTCGAAGGTCTCACCGAACTCGACAAGGCCTTTGCCAATTGCTTCCGCCGCGCCAAGGAGAAGGGCGAACTGCCTGATAGCGCCGACCCGTCGGTGCTGGCGCAGGTCGCATCCGCCACCGTGCACACGATCGCCATCCGTTCCCGCGCCCGCGTCCCGCGCAAGGAGCTGGAGGCGATCGTCAGCGGCGCGATCGACGTGATGGTGGGGCCTAAACCCTAGCTGTCGTCCCGGCGCAGGCCGGGACCCATAACCACAGGCAGTGGTTCGGCGAAGACTCTTGATGACGAGTCTACTCTCACCGCGCACAATCGATGAATCACGCGGTATGGGTCCCGGCCTCCGCCCTAGGGCATGCACATATCTCTGAGGCTCCATCCTGCTGCGACGGCGTGGAAGTATTCGAGGCCGTTCTTGAAGGTGATCGGGCCCGGCGGCTTGGACGATGGGTAGCCGTCCCAGCCGCCGAGGCGACCAATGATCCAGGCGGCCCAAGCGAGGCTATCGGGCGGATGTGGGTTCTTTAATCGCTTGCTCCCGGCTTCGAGTTGACGGTTGAGGGCGGTGAGCACGTTAATTTGGCCGTTGTCGAAGGCAGCGAGAATGGGTTGGCGACTGCCATTGCGGGCCTGCAGAAGTTGGATTGTGATGACGGCCGCCTTAGCGGCAATCGCGACCAGCTTGAGAAGGCGATCGGCGGTTCCGATCTGGCTGTCTTCGAGCTTGAAGCCTTGTGTCTTCAGGATGCGGAAGAACTGCTCGATGATCCAGCGTTGCTTGTACCATTGGACGATGCGCCAGGCGTCCTCGATGCCGGTAACCTCGTGAGAGGTGAGAAGCCGCCAGTGCAGCGGCTCTACCCCGGTTTCGGCATTGATCTCGCGCACATCGACCACCGCCAATGGCAAGCTTTCCGGCAGATGGCGCAGGAACTTACTCTGTGGGCGGGCGAGCTCGATTGCGCCAAAGCGAAGTTCGAGGTGAGCCAGGCGGGCGGGCCGCGCGGCGCGCGCAGGCAATTGGATCGCACGCCGATCCACCGCGGCCATGGCATCGCTGACCTCATACAAGCCGCTGCGGTCGGCAAGCTTGCGATCATGCATGCTGCGCGCGATGACGTGGAAGTGTTGCTCGGCCGAGCTGGCATAAAGGGCAAAAATATCGCTCTCGCGGTCACCCAGCACCGTCACCGCTGTGGCCTTGGTGAGGAGCGGCTTGGCCGCCATGGCAGTGGATATCCAGCGCTGCGATTCCTTGTCCGATAACTCCCGATCGTCGTGCGAGGTCGTGCGGCGACCTGTGCGCGTCCATATCTGCCCGCTCAAAAGTCCAAGACAGTTGCCGTCATCGGCATCCACAGCCAGCAGCGGATGCAGCAGCACGCCGTGGTTATTGCCTTTGCCGATTTCTCCGAGCCCGCGCCGGCGTTGCGGTGTGGTGTTGAAGTGGATCTCGCTGGTGTCCTGGATGGCCAGCACGTGGCGGCCCTCTACCGCAGCGACCGTGCTTTCGCTCCAGCTTTCGATGATCCGCTCCACCGTCACCTTGTCATGGCCAAGAAAGCGGTTGAACCGCACTTCCAGCGCGCGGTTCCCCCTGGAGAGCTGCCGAAGGCAGACAGTTTTGCCCACAACCATGCGTTCGACGAACGCCGCCCCCCTTTATCGAGACGACGATCCCCGAACCGGCCCAGCGTCCAGTCAATCCGTGACAACATCGCGGCACCCCGTCCAAATCATGGAGTGCCGCAATACGAATCACACAGAACTCTGATTCTGGAATCCTCCCAGGCCGATCCGAGTCAATCCGCCGCACCAGATATGTGCATGCCCTAGGGCCTCCGCCGGGACGACACCGAATTTGTAGCGCGAGCTATTTCCCCGACGTCGTCCTGGCGAAAGCCAGGACCCATAGCCACCGAATGCAATTTGGCGAAAGCTCGGGGTTAGAACGTCGTGCCGCAGCTTCTCCCTGGGGTAATGGGTCCTGGCTTTCGCCAGGACGACATCCAATTTGCAGCCGCAGCTACGCCGCGCGGATATGCGCGAGGAAGCGGTCCACTTCGTCCCGCAGCCGCTGCGACTGTTTTGACAGCTCGATCGCCGATCCCAGCACTTCCTCGGCAGCAGTGCCGGTCGCCGCGATGCCGGCGGTGACGCCGGAGATGTTTTGCGAGACCTCGCCGGTGCGGGCCGCGGCCTGCTGGACGTTCTGCGCGATCTCTTGCGTCGCCGTGCCTTGCTGACCGACGGCTGCCGCAATCGCGGCCGAGATTTCGTCGACCTCGCGGATCGTCGCACAGATCGACTGGATGCCGTCGACAGCACCGTTGGTCTCTCCCTGTACCGCCGTCACCTGCGCGCCGATCTCCTCCGTCGCCTTTGCGGTCTGGGTCGCCAGCGCTTTCACCTCGGAGGCGACCACGGCAAAGCCGCGGCCGGCTTCGCCCGCGCGCGCCGCCTCGATCGTCGCGTTCAGCGCGAGCAGATTGGTCTGTCCCGCAATGCCGCTGATGAAGGAGACGACGTCGCCGATCTTTTGCGCGGCGTCGGCAAGGCTCTGCACGCGCGCATTCGACCGCTGCCCGTCGCTCGCAGCCTTGCCGACGACCTCGGTCGCATGGGCGAGGCGGCGGCTGATCTCGGTCATGGACGAGGACAGTTCTTCCGCGGCGGCCGCTACCGTCTGGACGTTCTCCGAGGCCAGCGCCGAGGCCGAAGACACGGTGCGGGTCTGTTGCCGCGACTGCTCGACGATCTCGGACATCGAGCGCGCGGTGTGCTCCATCTCGACCGCGGCCGAGGACACCGTGGTGACGACGTCGCGGATGCTGGCTTCGAAATTGTCGGCGAGTGCGGCGAAGGCGCGCCGCTTCTCCGCTTCGGACTGCGCCTTGGCCTCGAGCTGCTCGGCCTGGAGTTTGCTAAAGCTCACCGCATTGTCGCGGAACACCGCGACGGCCTTCACCATTGCGCCGACCTCGTCATTCGCCTTGCTGGCGGGAATGGCGACGTCGAGCCGGCCATCTGCGAGCTCGCGCATCACGCTCGTGATGGAGATGATCGGGCGCGAAATGCTGCGGGCGATGAGATAGCCCACTATCGCGGCCAGCACGAGCCCGAGCGCGGCGATCCCGATTGCGACCATCCAGGCGCGGTCGGCCGAGGCCTCGTAGTCGGCATTGTCCATCACCAGCTCGACCGCGCCGAGCGGTTTGCCGGAAAAATCCTTGATCGGTCCGAGCAACGCGGCGACCGGCGTCGCGTCGAGCTTGGCCTGCCGCACCGTGAAGTCGCCGCCGGTGGCGCGGCCGTAATCGGCCGCATCGAAGAAACTCTTGCCCTTCAGCGTGCCACCGAACAGCTTGAAGCTTGAACCGTCGGCGAGATGGAAGGCGACGTCGACATGGCGGTTGGCCTTGAAGTCGTCGAAGAAAGGTTGGCCGAAGGTCAGGCCGAATTCGACCGTGCCGAGATGCCTGCCGGCTTGCGCGATCGGCACCACGCCGCGGATGCCGAGTCCGGCCACACCGCCCTCGAGACCGACGACGACCTTGCGGTCCTGGTTGGCGACGACGACCGTCCTGCGAAAGCCGGAGAGGTCGTCGCCGAATTTCGCCGGCTGGTGCACGCGCAGGAACGAGGTCGCCGGCGCCACATGGAACTGGAACTGATCGACGCCGTAGTCCGACTTGGTCGCGGCAAAGACCGGTCCGAACAGGCGCTCCAGCGCCTCGCGATCCTGCTTCGCCATGGCCTCTTGCGTCGCCGGCATCGACGCGACTACGGCGCTCATCGCGGCGGCGCGATGCGATTCCTCGGCGATGCGCGATTGCAGCGCATCGTAATGGCTGCGCAGCTCGCGCTGGTCGGCCCGGTCGATGATCCCGGCGATGATCCACATCGCCCCGAGCACTGCAAACAGGGCAGTCGCCGCCGCCGTCACCGCCAGCGCAACCGTGATCCGCATCCTGAGGCCGAGGTTCGCTCGCATGTTCGACCCATTCGTTGAGCGTTGATTAACAACGTCTATCAACTTCTCGCTAAGAGAGGGTGAACGGGGATGCTGGTGGGGAGGGGCGGGGCGACGAGCCCAACAAAGCTGTCGTCCTGGACAAGCGCAGCTCTTGGCAACGCGTAGCGTTGTCCAGGGCGGAGCGCAGATCCAGGACCCATTACCCCAGGAAGTGGTTTGGCGAAGACTCCGATTACGACTTCGCGCCGCAACTTCTCCCTGTGGTAATGGGTCCTGGCTTTCGCCAGGACGACATCGAAAGTGAGGCGCAGTCGTGCCTCTTCCAACCAGGCGAGGCCTCAATACCCCCTGGCCCGATCCACCACGTTCTCCAGCACGCCGCCCGCTTCGAGCCGCGCGATCTGCTCGGCGACGTAGGCCGAGATCGCGTCCGCGTCGGTGTCGGCTGCGTTGTGCGGGGTCAGCAGCACCTTGGGATGGGTCCAGAACCGGCTGTTTGCCGGCTGCGGCTCCTGCACGAAGACGTCGAGCGAGACGGCGCCGAGTGTGCCGTCGTCGAGGCAGGCCAGGATGTCGGCTTCGTTTTGCAAGCCGCCGCGGCCGGCATTGATCAGCACCGGCGCGCCGAGCGGGCTGTTGCGGTTGAGCTTGGTGAAAACGTCGCGATTGAGGATGCCATGCGTGTCCGGGGTCAGCGGCAACAGGCAGACCAGGATGTCGGTCGCGCGCAGGAATGCGTCGATTCCGTCCGTGCCATGGAAGCATTTGACGCCCTCGATCGTGCGCGGGCTGCGGCTCCAGCCGGTAACGCGGAAGCCGAGCCGGCGCAGCACATCGGTCGCATCAGTGCCCAGCGTGCCGAGCCCCATGACGCCAACGGTGATCGCGCTCGCCGGCCATTGATATGTTGGCTCCCAGCGCTTCTCGCGCTGGCACTGGCGCAAATAGAGCTCCTGGCGATGGTGCATCAGCACATGCAGCACGACATATTCGGTCATGCGGTTGGTCAGGTCGGGCACGGCGACGCGCACCAGCGGCACATCGGGCAGGCTCTTGTCGGCCATCAGCGCGTCGACGCCGGCGCCGAGATTGAAGATCGCACGCAGATTGGGGAACGCACCGAGATCGCCCGGCACCGGTTTCCACACGGCGGCATAGTGCACCTCGGCCGGATCAAGGGCGGAATCGGGCAGCAGCACCACGCGCCGGCCGCCGCAGACCGCGTCGAACCGGGCCTTCCAGCGCTCCGGCAGCCAGTTCTGCTGCGTGCTGTTGATCAGGACGGCCAGTGTGCCTTTGGTCATTCGAAGTGCCTCGTCGAGTTCCGCTTGAGAAGGCCCTCCTTGGCACGATCTGCCGGATTTTTCTTGCAAATTTTTTCCGCAGCCCTGTCGGGGCGGGGCATATTGGCGCGTCTTTAGAACAGACGAGGAAAGTGTCGCCCATGCTTTATGCCATTCTTTGCTATCACGATGAGGACTTCGTCGGCTCCTGGAGCAAGGACCAGGACGAGGCCGTGATGAAGAAGCTCGCCGTGGTGCAGGAGAAGCTCACCAAACAGGGCCGGCTCGGGCCGGTGGCGCGGCTGTTGCCGACCACCGCGGCGGCGACGCTGCGCAAGGAAGACCCGCCGCTGGTGCTCGACGGCCCCTATGCGGAGACCAAGGAGCAGCTGCTCGGCTTCTATATCGTCGACTGCAAGAACCTCGACGACGCGCTCGACGTCGCGCGCGAACTCGGAGCCGCCAATCCCGGCGGCGCCTATGAGGTGCGTCCTGTCGGCGTGTTCAGGCCCGGAGGAAATCTGACGTGAGCGAGGCCGACACCGCCTGGATTGAGACAGCGCTGACCTCGGCGCGCCCCCAGGCGGTCGGCGCGCTGCTGCGTTATTTCCGCGATCTCGACACCGCCGAAGAGGCTTTTCAGAACGCCTGCCTGCGCGCGCTGAAAACCTGGCCGCAGAACGGTCCGCCGCGCGATCCCGCGGCCTGGCTGATCATGGTCGGCCGCAACGTCGCGATCGACGAGGTCCGCCGCGTCCGTAAGCAGCAGCCGCTGCCCGAGGACGACCAGGCGATCTCCGATCTCGACGACGCCGAAGGCGCGCTTGCCGAGCGGCTCGACGGCTCGCATTATCGCGACGATATCTTGCGGCTGATGTTCATCTGCTGCCATCCGCAGCTGCCGGCGACGCAGCAGATCGCGCTGGCGCTGCGCATCGTCTCCGGCCTCACGGTGAAGCAGATCGCGCGCGCCTTTCTGGTCTCGGAAGCCGCGATGGAGCAGCGCATCACCCGCGCCAAGGCGAAGGTCGCTGAGGCCGGAGTACCCTTCGAAGCGCCCGGCGCGGTCGAGCGTTCCGAGCGGCTAGCCGGCGTCGCGGCGATGATCTACCTGATCTTCAACGAAGGCTATTCGGCGAGTGGCGATACCGCGGAGCTTCGCAAGCCGCTGTGCGAGGAAGCGATCCGCCTGGCGCGGCTGCTGCTGCGGCTGTTCCAGAGCGAGCCGGAGATCATGGGCCTGACGGCGCTGATCCTGTTGCAACATGCGCGCAGCGCCGCGCGCTTTGCCGCGGACGGGTCGCTGATCCTGCTGGAGGACCAGGACCGTTCGCTCTGGAACGGCACCATGATCGCGGAGGGCCTCGCCCTGATCGACAAGGCGATGCGCCACCGCCGCAGCGGGCCCTATCAGATCCAGGCCGCGATCGCCGCGCTGCATGCGCGCGCATCGGCGCCGGAGGAGACCGACTGGACGCAGATCGACTTGCTCTACGGCGCGCTCGAACTGGTGCAGCCCTCGCCGGTGGTGACGCTCAACCGCGCGGTCGCGGTCTCCAAGGTGCGCGGACCGCAGGCCGCACTCGAGCTGATCGAGCCGCTGGCGCCGAAGCTTGCCAACTACTTCCATTTCTACGGCGTGCGCGGCGCCTTCCTGATGCAGCTCGGTCGCAACGACGAGGCCCGCATCGCCTTCGACCGCGCCATCGCGCTCGCCAACACCTCCGCGGAAGCCGCCCATATCCGCATGCATCTCGACCGCCTGATCCGGGACAGCCAGCCGAAGCCGAAGGAAAGCGCCAAGGAAAGCGCCAAGGAAAGCGCTAAGGCGAAGTGACGCGCTCCGGGCCCCGGAATGACAGGTGAGAGAACTCACGAAAAATTTCGTTTCGGTCTTGTCGACCGCGGTCTCCCTCGTTCGTCCTACGCCCGTATCCCGGGAGCTATCCATGCTGAAAGCCATTGCCGTCATCGCCATCGTTCTCGCGGCCGGAATTGCGGCCGTGCTCGTCTTTGCCCTGACGAAACCCGACACATTCCGCGTCGAGCGCAGTCTCGCCGTGAAAGCGCCGGCCGATGCGATCTATCCGGTGGTGGCCGATTTCCGCCGCTGGACCGCCTGGTCACCCTATGAGGGCCGCGATTCCTCCATGAAGCGGACCTTCGGAGGAACCGCGGAAGGCAAGGGCGCGACCTATGCCTGGGACGGGAACAACAATGTCGGCGCCGGCCACATGGAGATCCTCGAGGCCAACGCGCCCTCGAGGCTCCGCATCAAGCTCGATTTCGAGCGCCCGTTCGAAGGCCATAACAGCGCCGAGTTCACCTTTGTGCCGCAAGGCGATGCCACACTGGTCACATGGGCGATGTCCGGTCCGGCCCCGTTCCTGTCCAAGGTGATGCAGGTGTTCATCAACATGGACAGCATGATCGGCAAGGATTTCGAGGCCGGACTCGCCAGCCTGAAGAAGCTCACGGAGAAGCAATAGGCGTTACTACACACGAAGAGGAGAGAAACGATGCTCAATCCCTATCTGTTCTATCAGGACACCTGCGAAGCGGCATTCAACCATTACGCCAAGGTTCTCGGCGGCAAGATTGATGCAATGATGCGCGCATCGGATGCGCCGCCGGAGATGCCGGCCTCGCCGGGCCGCGAGAAGATGATCATGCATGCGCGGATGTCGCTGCCCGACGGCAGCGTATTGATGGGGTCCGATGCGCCGCCCGAGCATTTTCACAAGCCGCAGGGCTTCTCGATCTCGATCACGGTCAAGGATCCCGCGGATGGCGAGCGCAAGTTCAACGCGCTCGCCGACGGCGGCAGCGTCACCATGCCCTTCAGCAAGACGTTCTGGGCCAAGGGCTTTGGCATGTGCGTCGACAAGTTCGGCATCCCCTGGATGGTGAACTGCCCGGAAGGAATGTGACGGGCGCGACCGCCCACAGGATTGATTGAAATGTGATCCCCTCTCTCCAAACCCGCGGGAGAGGGGACACATAATGACTCTGTACGGAGCGTAGAGTCGTTCCGTCACGCGCGGATCGGCCGCTTGCCTCTCACCGGCTTGATCCCGTCACGTCCCCGTCCGGCGGCGCCGGTTGCACGCAGCGAGGGCAGATCACGAGCTTGGTGCCGAGCTGCCTGTCGTTTTCCGCTTCGATCTCGTCATGGATCGCCCACCACGCGTCGGAGTACGGCCGCAGGGTGCCGAGCACTCGCTCCCGCTCCTGATTGGGATCACTTGCCGCGGGCGCGAGGGTCGTTGCGCGCCGCTTCGTGACATGAGGGCGGTTCGGGCCTTTGTTGGGGTCTTGGCCGAGGCCGTCCCATGCGATCGGCCGACGCTCCTGCGCCGGTGCGACTGCACATCCAAGCAGCGTTGTGCAGAAAGTGAGCAAGATCAAGCCAAGTCGCATCATGCCGGGACCCAAAGTTCGGCGCGCGATGGGCAAGATCCGCGTGGGGAAACTTGCATCGCGTCGGTCAAATGGAACTTAAGGCAAACCAGTTGGCCGGCATGGCCGAGCAATGAACTTACGATTCGCATCACTCTGCGCGAGCAGTGCGGCCGCTTCGTGAAACGATGCCGACTGCATCGCACAACAATTGACGCAATATTGGGCTGTGATCTGCACGCCAGAATCGGTATTTGTGAGTCATAAAAACTGCAAACTGGGATGGACGTCACTTGGAAGGGGAGCGACCGATGGCGGCGGCGCTACAGATCAACTTTGCTCTTTGGGGGATGCTCATTTGCGCCAGCATGAAGCTGGTGCCGGTGATCCAGACTCTCTTTTGAAGCCAGCCAGCGCGTGATGGCGAATAACCCCCGTGCGCACATAGCGTGCGAGCACAGGGAACCCGCCGTATGGCCTCGAACCAGCCAAGCCAAAGGCCATTAGAGCGGCGGCTGCCAAGTTCGTCAGCGGCAGCGCGGATAGATCGCGGCGAGATCACGCCCCTTCAGCAAGAGCAACCGCGAGGTGAGGCCGCCACGGCGGCTGATCCAGTCGCGCACCGGGCCAGGATAGGCGGCAAGCACCGCGACCGATGCTTCCGGCTCGGCATAGAAGCGCCCGCGCCCGTCGACCGAGCGCGCGGCATGGAAGCCGAGCACCGCACGTTTGGTGACACAGATGCGCTCGCCCGGCACGATGCTCAAGACCAGCGTGCAGGCTGACAGGCAAGGACCGTCGATCACCACGCGCTCGCCGCTCTCGCGCACCTTCTCGAACAGGTCGAGGAACGGCCCGACCGCTCCGCCCGGCGACTGGATGATGCGGATTTCGGCTTGCACCGGTACGGTGGCGAGCAGCGCAGATGCGAGCATCAAGACTTGGACGAAAGCAAGGCGTCGCATGGTGCTCTCTCCGCACGGTTGACATCGTAGGGCGGGCAAAGCGTAGCGTGCCCACCATTGGCAACGCTGGTCCGGAACGATGATGGGCACGGCGCTTTCGCGCCTTTGCCCACCCCTACAAATCCGCGCCTACCCGTTGCGCCGCTGGCCGCGCAGCGTCGGCAGGCCGATACCCGCCGCATCGAAGCCGCCATCAACGGCCAAAATTTGGCCGGTGATGTAGCTCGCATTTGCCGAGCACAGGAAGTAGATCGCTTCCGCGAGTTCCTCTTCCAGGCCGTAACGGTTGAGCGGAATGGCGTCGTGATAGTCGGCGCGGATCTCCTTGCTGTGAACCTGCTTCGCCATCGCGGTGTCGACAGGCCCCGGCGCGACCGCGTTGACGCGGATATTGAGCGAGGCGAGCTCGACCGCGAGCTGCTTGGTGAGGTGCGCCAGCCCCGCCTTGCTGGTGCCGTAGGCCGAGCGCAGCGTCGAGGCGCGCACCGCCGAGATCGAGGTGATGTTGACGATGGCGCCGCCATTGCCGTCGCGCATCAAGGGCACCGCAGCCTTGGTGCAGAGGAACGGGCCGGTGAGGTTGACCTCGAGCACGCGGCGCCAGTCAGCCTCCGACGTCTCCATCAGCGGCGCGAACACGGCAATGCCGGCATTGTTGACCAGCGCATCCAGCCGGCCGAACCGCCGTTCGACCGCGGTCATCGCCGCGCCGACCGCTGCCTTGTCCGAGACGTCGCAGGTCAGCGCCTGCGTCGCCTCGCTTTGGCCGATCTCGGCGACCGCGCGGCCGAGCAGCTCGCCCTCGATGTCGAGCAGCGCCACGCGCCAACCCTCGGCGAGGAACTTCTTCGCGGTCGCAAGCCCGATGCCGCGCGCGGCTCCGGTGACGAGGGCGACTTTTTGCGGGGCTTGCGGCATTGGCTGATCTGTCCTGTGTCCGGGAGAGGGGCGCGTGAGCGCGGGCTCCTTTTACTTCGCTTTCGTTCCGGCAAGAAAGGCCTCGGGCCGAACCGATCGATCCCGATCCGGCCCGAATGCGCCTGCCGCAGCCGCACTGGCGCGGCCTCCAAATATTTTCTGCGCCGCTGTCGGGGCGGCGAGAGGTCGTTCGTCTTACAGGGGAATGCGGGCCGGCTGGACTTCGTCGCGCCCCGGAATGACCAGGAGCAACAAGGAACCCCATGCGATTCATGATGCTCATGATTCCGCTCGGTTACGAGAGCGCGCCGCCGGATGTGCAGCTCGATCCGGAACGCGTTGCCGCGATGATGCGCTACAACGAGGCGCTGAAGGATGCCGGCGTGCTGATCACGCTCGACGGCCTGCATCCGCCCTCGATGGGCGCGCGTGTCTCGTTTGCGACCGGCGTGCCTGTCGTGACCGACGGGCCCTTTCCTCAGGCCAAGGAGGTCCTCGGTGGTTATTGGATGATCGAGGTCACCTCGCGCGCCGAGGCGATCGCCTGGGCGAAGAAGTGCCCGGCTTCGCCCAACGAAATCATCGAGATCCGGCAGGTGCAGGAGATGGGCGACTTTCCGCCCGATGTGCAGCAGGCCGCCGCCGGATTCGACGACTTGAAGAGGTAGCCACGGCGGGTCGCGATGAAATCGTGGCTGACGTTCAATCGATCAACAAGGAGAGAACCGATGAATACCGAACACAAATTCCTCGCCGTCTATCTCGGCAGCATGAACGGCCCGAAGATGGCGGCCTGGCGCGCGCTGCCCGAGGCCGAACGGAAAGCAAGGGAACAGCAGGGCATGGCCGCCTGGCACGGCTGGGTCGAGAAGCACAAGGCCGTCATCGTCGAGATCGGCGGCCCGCTCGGCAAGACCCGCAGGATCGACGGAAGCGGCGTTACAGAGATCAGCAATGCGCTGACCGGCTTCACGGTGGTGCGGGCCGCCTCGCAAGAAGAAGCTGCCAAGCTGTTCGAGAACCATCCGCATTTTGCGATCTTCCCGGGCGAGGCGATCGAAGTCATGCCCGTGCTGCCGATTCCGCAGATGTAGCCTCGGGCGAACTCGTTTCCGGGCTCGATGCCGACGCATCGGCCCGGCACGACGTGAAAGTAGGGGGTTAATTACGCCGCATCGCCGCTAGTGACCTTCACGTCCGGCTCATGTAAAAGTCGTTCACATGAGCTGGCGCAAGGAGCAACGCCGCGCCGAGCGCGGCTATCACCACGGCAATCTGAAAGAAGCCCTGTTGCAGGCCGCTCTAGGCCTGATCGCCGAGAAGGGCGCGGCCGGCTTCACCTTTGCCGATGCCGCGCGCATGGCCGGGGTCAGCGCGGCGGCGCCCTACCGGCATTTCCGCGACCGCGACGAGCTGTTGTCCTCGATCGCCCAGCGCGGCTTCGAGCAGTTCGAGGCACGCCTGGCCGCGGCCTGGGACGACGGGCGTCCTGATACGGTCACCGCGTTCGAGCGCGTCGGCAAGACCTATCTCGCCTTCGCCCGCGAGGAGCCCGCTTTCTATAATGCGATGTTCGAATCGGGCGTGCCGGTCGATGCCAATCCGGCGCTTCAGGCCGCGAGCGAACGTGCCTTCAACATCATTCGCGCCGCGGCCGAACGGCTTGCGGCGCTAACGCCGCCGGGCACGCCGCGGCCGCCGGCGATGATGATGGCGCTGCACATCTGGTCGATGGCGCACGGCGTGGCCTCCTTGTTTTCCCGCGGCGATGCCGCACGGCGAAAACTGCCGATGTCGCCGGACGAACTGCTCGAAGCCGAGGTGCTGATTTATCTGCGTGGCCTCGGCTTCCCGACCGACCGCCGTCCGCCAGCGAAGAGCGCCGAGCCACCGCCGGTACCACCGGAGGCGTCCTCCGGTTCTGGCGTGCCGCCCGGCGGTCCTTGGGGCAAGCCGAAATAAAATTGCGCAAATATTCCGCGGGCCTGTCTTGTGGTCGGCTTGACAAAATCGCGGGATGGTCTAGCTATGTAAATGTTATTTACATTCACAACGGCGCTGATGCCGTGATGGAGATGGGAAATGGCCTACACCGCTGATGTCAATCGATGGCGCGGCCCCTCGGACCAATACCAACAGTACCAACGTCCTCACATGCTCGAGACGCCCTGGCATCCCGGCTGGATCGCCGTGACCATTCTCGGCTTCATCATCTGGTGGCCGATCGGACTTGCCCTTCTCTTTTTCACACTCGGGAGCAGAAGAATGTCGTGCTGGAGCCACCAGGATCGCTGGCAGAACAAGATGGAGAGGATGCAGTACAAGATGGACCGCATGCGCGATCGCATGGAGCGCCGTGGCTTCGGTTTTGGCTTCGGCCCGCCGTCATCCGGCAACCGCGCCTTCGACGAATATCGCGCCGAGACGCTGCAGCGGCTCGAGGAAGAGCAGCGCGAGTTCAAGGATTTCCTGAGCCGGCTGCGTCACGCCAAGGACAAGGAAGAGTTCGACCAGTTCATGGCGCAGCACAAGACGCGTCCGACCCCGCCGCCCAACGACCAGCAGCAGGGCTGATCCTGATGACACCTCTCAAAGCCTTCAGGCGCATGCCCCCAAAGTCCTGATGGCCCGAGCCGCCCGCCTGCGCAACCCGCAGGCGGGCGGTTTGGTTTTTGGTACCTTCCTCGTCCGCCGGGCCTGCGAGGGATTGTCATGCCCAGGCTTGTCCCTGGCATCCACGTTCTTGCACCGCGGGGCAAGGTGTGAACGGCCGGGACTCGGGCTCCGCCAAGGCTGCGCCGGGCCCACAAACGTGGTCGGCCGCCGAAACTTCAGCGAAGGCGCCAAGCCCGGTCATGACGTTGCGAAAATGTCAGCGCCGGTCCTCGAACGGTGGGTCTATCGACACTAAGATGTGTCGCTTCGCCGATGGGCGCAGGTTATTCCAGGACGAAGTTCATGGACCGCCACACCCGATTGCTGCTCGGCATCACCGCGTTCGCGGTGTTGGGCTATATCGGCCTCGTCTACGGCGGCTGCGCGCTTGATCCGGATTGCCATTTTGGCCGGTGTCCGGGCCAGCGCTCGTTCTGCGGTGTGGTCTACGGGCACGTGCAGGACCAGAAGGTGCCGTAGGACCGGGGCCGTGGGAGGCGCGACCAAGTCCTGACAACGCGTTTTCCGCGTGGGCAGGTATCACCATGACCGATGCCGGGAAGCAGGGCGGACGAAGCTGTGCTTACAGCAACTTGTCGCAAGAGCTGCCATCGGGTCCGCGATTGTCGGAGCCAGATCGTCGGGCCCCCAATGGCGCGTAGTGTGCGACAAAATAGCGCACTCAGCCTTGACGCGCCGAACCGCCCATCGGCACCCGGCGACAGAGAGACTTCGGCTTCCCCCGTAAATGCCCGTTGCGAATGTCCCAGCCCAAGCACCTCTCGCTCGACACCGCGATGCTGCCCGAGCGCGATCGCCTTGCGGTTTGGCGGGAGGTCTATGGTCGCCTGTTGTTCAACATCGAGATCGACCCGATCCCAGGTTTCCCTTTCGAGGCAAGAACCGAATTGCGTCGCCTGCCGGACGCTGGACTGTCGTCGGGCTGGCGCACGCCGGCGCATTTCCGCATCACGCGCCCGTTGCTCGCGACTGCCTCTGACAACATTGTCCTCGCGGTGGTTCTGCGCGGCCGCGCCGAGGCCTCCCAGCTCGGGCGTGAGGTGGAGGTCCCGCAAGGCGGCGCCGTGCTGATGACGACCTGCGACGTCGGCCGTCATACGCTGCTCGACCGCGGTCGTCATCTCAGCGTGCAACTGCCCCGGCAGGCGCTCGCACCCTTTGTCCGCAATTTCGAAGATCGATTGCTGCAACCGATCGATCCGGGCGCGCCCGCGATGAACCTGCTGCGCGGCTATGTGCTCGGCGCGATGGCGATGGGTGAATCGGTCGGCGCGGATATGCGGCGGCTGGCCGCCCAGCATCTGCGCGATCTCATCGCCTTGATCTGCGGGGTGCCGGAGGACGAGGTTGCCGCCCAGGGTGATGGTCCGCGCGCGGCGCGCCTGAAGCTTGCCAAGCTCGCCATCAAATCGCGGCTCGGGCACGGCGATCTGTCGGCGGAAAGCATCGGAGCGCTGCAGCAGGTCTCGGCCGACTATATCCGGAAGCTTTTCCGCGAGGCGGGCACGTCCTTCCACGACTTCGTCCTGGAGGAGCGGCTGGCACAAGTGCATGCCGGTCTCACGGGTTCTCTCAGGGCTCATGAAAGTATTGCCCGTCTCGCGCTCGCCGCGGGCTTCGGCGACATTTCCTACTTCAATCGCTGCTTCCGGCGCCGCTACGGCCTGTCTCCCTCCGAGCACCGCAGGACACATTCGTCGGCCGAATAGAAGCGACCGGCCGGGGCTCGGCTGTGTCAAGCGCGCAACACAGCTCAAAATAGCACGTCGAGTCGCGTCCAGTCCCAGGGCGAAGTCTTGTCCTCTCCAAGTCCTGCTTTCCCCGTCCATGTACAGCTTCAATGCGGAGTCTCACGCCCCGCGTCGGAATGAGGAATGCAATGACACGACTTCTACGTCTGACCCTGTCTGTTGCCCTGGGACTGCTGGTCGTTGCTGCGGCCAATGCTGCCGATCTGCCGGTCAAGGCGCCTCTCTTCAAGGCGCCCGCCGCGGTCGAAGCCTGGGGCGGCTTCTACATCGGGGCGGGCCTCGGGTTTCGCGCCAGCGACTCCAGCGTCAATGTCAATTCCGCGACCGACACGACGGCACCTGCGGTGCTTCAGAACATGTTCGTCGCAGTCGATTGCTTCGCGGGCTTTCCGTGTGTGACAGGACGGTCCTTCAACGGCACCGCGTTCCGCATCAGCCCTTATCTCGGCTACAACTGGCAGATCGGGCATACCGTTCTTGGCCTGGAAGGCGATTTCGCCTTCGCCGACCAGACCACGACGATCTTTGGCGCCGCCTATCCGGCAACGCCATTTGACCGCGGCGCCTCGACGTCCAATTCCTTCGCGCTCAAGACGACGTGGGACGCGAGCATTCGCGGCCGTGCCGGCTATCTGGTCAATCCCGCCGTGCTGCTCTATGGAACGGCCGGTCCCTCCTGGATCCATGTCGAGACTACATCGAACTGCAGCACGCTTCTGAGCGCCGATGGCCGCTGCGTGCCCGGCCTCGGATTTGCGCCCGCGAGCATAAGCAACAGCCGAGCCCAGCTTGGCTACACGGTCGGTGGTGGCATCGAGGCGATGTTGTGGCCGAACTGGATTGCCCGGGCCGAGTATCGTTTTGCCGACTACGGACATTTCTCCAACACCGACATCCGGGCCGCCGCAACGGGAATACAGACGGCAAGCTACGACACGTCGGTAAAGACCCACACGGCGACGTTCGGCCTAGCCTACAAGTTCGGCAATGCCAACGCGCCGGGCGTGGCCGCCCTGGCAGCCTATGCGGCGGCGCCCTCGACTGCGTCGTGGAGCGGCGCCTATCTCGGCGTTGGCGCAGGCATTCGCGCCAACCACGCCAGCTCCAGCGTCGATGCAGCCTCGTTTACGCGGACAGGCTTCTCGGCGATCAATTTCCTGGCCGGGTGCGGCGACTGCTTCTTGGACGACCATTTTGATACGACCGCTGCTCGGATCAGCCCCTATGTCGGCTACAATTGGCAGGTCAATCCGAAATGGCTGCTGGGTCTCGAAGGCGATTTCGGCATCGCCAATCGTCAGAGTTCGGTGTCTGGCAGGTATCTCCCCGGCGGCATCGTTGGCGGAAGCAGCGGATTGAACGACAGCTACAGCCTCCGTACCAAATGGGATGCGAGCATCCGGGCCCGCGTCGGCTACGTCGTCAATCCCGCTTTCCTGGCTTATCTCACCGGCGGCGCCGCCTGGATGAGCGTGGAGCAGACGTCGACCTGCGATACGGCCTTGAAGCCGCTGTTCCCGGCGCCCGGCTTTATCGGTGCCGAAGTCGGCAACTGTACTCCCGGTCTGCTCTCGCCGCCCGTGATCAAGCAGTCCACGGTCCGCTCCGGCTTCACAGTCGGCGGCGGCGGCGAGATGAAGCTCACGGACAACTGGATACTGCGCGGCGAGTATCGCTATGCCGACTTTGGAACCGCTCGTTTTTCGCAGACCCGCGATTGCGCCGGAAGCGCCACGATCAACGACCCCGCTTTCGGTGTGGCGACCATCAATTGCTTAGGAACCCAGAGCACCACAAACTCCGTACGGTTGCAGAGCCACATGGCGACGTTCGGCATCGCTTACAGGTTCAACTGAGAGCGTCAAGACATCTCCGCCGCGCGGATGCAACGCGCGCGGCGGTCAGCCGCGACGTTCAGGTCGTGGTCGCGAGCTGCGCGCGCACCGACGCCAGGAAGTGTTCGTAGGCGTGGTCCACGATCTCGTTGAGCGATCGTGTTCGCGCGAACATCGCCTTGGCCTCGGCGAGAAACTCGTCCCGGGTCGGTATCTTCGGCAGATGCAGATGCGTCAGCGCATCGACGCCTTCATGCGCGCGATTGAGGATGTCGTGCAGGGTCGGCAGTTGCAGCTGGGCGAGGTCGGCCCGGCGCCGCGCCGACGAGATCGCATGCGCGAGCGTCTGCGCATCGAACCGTCCGGCAAGCTCGCGGGCCGCCCGATTGATGACCCGTGCGCCGAGCGGCTGCTCGTTGCGCAGCACCTGTTCGGGCGGTGCCTTCATGTTCCAGACGACGCCGATCCACGACAAGACTTTCAGGACGTAATAGGTCACGTCGATCTCCCACCAGCGGAAGCCTTGTCGCACGCTGCTCTGGTAGGCGTGGTGATTATTGTGCCAGCCCTCACCCAGCGTGAACAGCGCCAGCAGCCAGTTGTTGCGGGAGTCATCGCCCGTCACATACCGCTTGCGTCCATGCACATGGGCGAGGGAATTGATGCAGAAGGTCGCGTGATAGAGCAGCACCGTGCTCCAGAGGAAGCCAACCACCAGGCCGGACCAGCCCGCCGCCAGGAAGCAGAGCGTTGCAAGCGCGAAAGCCGGCAGCAGCTCCAGCCGATGCAGCCACATCAGCTCCGGATAGGCGGCGAGATCGCCGACCTTCACGAGATCGGTCGTGTCGTGTTGCCGCGAAAAAATCCAGCCGAGATGGCTGTAGAGGAAGCCGCGGTGACGCGGCGAATGCACGTCGGTCTCGGTATCGGAATGCAGGTGATGGTGCCGATGCTTGGCCGCCCACCACAAAACGCTCTTCTGCGCGCTGCTCTGCGCGAGGCAGGCCAGGATGAACTGAAACACCCGGCTGGTCGCAAACGCCCGATGTGAGAAGTAGCGGTGGTAGCCGGCTCCGATCGCAAACATCCGCACGCAATAGAGTGAGACGCAGATCGCGACGGCCTGCCAATCGATGCCTGACCAGATCGCCGCAACACAGCCGAGATGGACCAGGAGAAACGGCAGGGCGGAGGGATACATGATGTCGTCGTGCTGGTCGTCGGCGGCGGTATTGGGCGACATGTTTTCGGAAGGACCTTGAACCAAGAGGATGCGGGATTCGCTCCGGCGGAGCTGAAGTCGGCCGCCTGCGAAAAACCCCGCTGATGGCGTGCCACCGCGGGGTCGTGAATGAGATGCTTTGCCGGGAGATTTCGGCCAAAGCAGTCGGCCGAAGCTCGATAACTGAGCATATGGTCCTGAATGCCTGCTATGCAAGCACGTAGTCTCACGGAAAGCGGCGCTGCGGCGCTGACCGCTTGATGCGCGCCTCGCTCAGGCGGCCCGCCGGTCGCTCTCGCCGCCATGAGGCGGCATGACCGGCTCCGAGCTGGTCTGGCCTGGCGCGTCCAGCACCGCGACGTGATACCGGTGCACCATCTCCCAGCCCTTCCACCCCGTGAACAGGAGGATGCCGACGACGATGAGCGACAGCACCACACCCCACGGCTTGACCGCAGCTTCAGTGCCTTGCGCGTAACGGAGATAGAAGTTGACCAGCGCCAGCACGACCGCCGCGAGATTGCCGACCATGTGATACCAGGCATCTTCGAGGCTGCGGATCCGGGGCTCGCTCAAGAAGTCGGTAAAACCGGCTACGGCAGCAACGAGCGCCATGACGATGCCGGCCCCGATCAGCCAGATCGCGGCGCGAGCCCAGAAGGCATCGCCGGTTCCGATGAAGGCCAAGTCGGCGATCGGCGCAGCGACCAGGAAGGCGACGGGGAACGGAATCGGCATGGGGTGCAGGGGGTGATCGCCGATCGCGGCGGTCGTTTTGGGGTTGATGCTCATGGCAAAACCTCGCCAAAGATGAATTTCCGGGACAACTTTTCCGGGCGAGGGCTGGTTCCTGCAGGCACGGGGGCGCTCCTCATCCCATGTGCGGGGAGGAAGCGGAACTCTCGTGTCCCGGACGCAGCGGACCCTGTCCACCCCCATCCCCCTGCGCTGCCTGCCTTTCCCGCAGCCAAATTCGTCCGCGGTAACCCCGCATTAACCAACGCCGGGCTCTGGTAATTGCGGACAGTCGCGCCCGAAGCCGTGTCGAGGCCCATAGTTTTGACATCTTGGCGGGGAATGCAGGCGGCCGGCTTTGGAGAGCCTTTTGGACGAGCCCTGCACCCCAAAAAACCAAGGCTTTGAGCGGGCTTGCCGGCCGCGCCGGTTCTAGCGCGGCTGTTAGAGGACACCGGCCGCCATTTGCTGGCCGAAGGACATTAGGTAACGATCGCCTTGAGAGGATACTGCTTATGAATCCGGCCGACGTGGCTCAGTCAGCCCTTCCGGTTGCTGCCTCCGCCGACGTGTCGCTGATTGCGCTGTTCTGGCAGGCTCACTGGATCGTGAAGGCGGTGATGCTGGGACTTCTGTCCTGCTCGGTCTGGGTCTGGGCGATCGCCATCGACAAGATCTTTCTTTACGCGCGCACACGGCGCTCGATGGATCGTTTCGAGCAGGCCTTCTGGTCCGGCGAGTCGATCGAGGAGCTCTATCGCACGCTTTCGGCCAAGCCGACCCATTCCATGGCGGCCTGCTTCGTGGCGGCGATGCGCGAATGGAAGCGTTCCTTCGAGAGCCATGCCCGCTCGGTCGCGGGCTTGCAGATGCGCATCGACAAGGTGATGAACGTCTCGATCGCGCGCGAGGTCGAGCGGCTGGAACGCCGGCTGCTGGTGCTCGCGACCGTCGGCTCCGCCGGCCCCTTCGTCGGCCTGTTCGGCACCGTCTGGGGCATCATGTCGAGCTTCCAGTCGATCGCGGCGTCGAAAAACACCTCTCTGGCGGTGGTGGCCCCCGGTATCGCGGAGGCCCTGTTTGCGACCGCCGTCGGTCTCATCGCCGCCATTCCTGCCACTATTTTCTACAATAAGTTCACGTCCGAGGTGAATCGGCAGGCCCAGCGGCTCGAAGGCTTCGCCGATGAATTTTCCGCCATTCTGTCACGTCAGATCGACGAGCGGGGCTGACGGAGGGCATGTATGACGGCATGTATAGTGTGAAGGGCAATTTGGGCACCAGACCATGGGCATGAACGTCGCGAGTTCGTCCGGAGGCGGCGGGCGCCGCAGCCGGCGCAAGCCGGTCATGGCCGAGATCAACGTCACCCCCATGGTCGACGTGATGCTGGTGCTGCTCATCATCTTCATGGTGTCGGCGCCGCTGCTCACCGTCGGCGTGCCGCTCGATCTGCCGCAGACCCAGGCCAAGAGCCTTGAGCAGAACGACCAGAAACCGATCCAGATGTCGGTCGATATCAAGGGCAAGGTGTTCATCAACGACGCCGAGATCGCGATCAACGAGCTTGTGCCGAAGCTCAAGGCGATCACGGACGCCCGCGGCGGGCTCGAGGAACGCATCTATCTGCGTGCCGACAAGAAAGCGGATTACGGCACGGTGGCCAAGGTGATGGGCCTGTTGTCCGGCGCCGGATTCAAGAAGCTGGCGCTCGTCACGGAAGCGGATCAGGGGTCCTAGGCCAGTGAAGGTGAACGTCGACAAGACACTCGTTGCGTCGATCGCCCTCCATGTCCTCGTGCTGGGATGGGGGCTCGTCACCTTTAGCAGCAAGGCCTACATCGCGCCGGAGGAGTCGCTTCCGGTCGACATCATCTCCACCGATCAGCTCGCGAAGATGATGGCGGGGCAGAAGACCGGCAAGAAGGAAGAGCTGAAGCCGAAGGTCGAGAAGATCGCGGAGCCCAAGCCGGAGGAAGACGCCGTCGGCAAGGTCACCGAGAAGAAAGAGCTGATCAAGACCAATTCGCAGCCGGAGCCGCCGCCGAAGCCGGTCGAGAAACCGGTGGAGAAGAAGCCCGAGCCGCCCAAGCCCGTGGCCGAGACCAAGCCGAAGGAAGAGCCGAAGCCGCAGGAAAAGAAGCCTGATCCGGCCAAGGAAGATCCGATCGCCGAGCTCCAGAAGAAGCTGGAGACGAAGAAGCCGCCGCCGAAGCCCGTCGAGCAGAAGGTCGCGGCGGTGCAGCCTCAGCAGCAGCCGAAGCCGAAGGAGCGTACCTTCGACCCCGCGCAGATCCAGCGCGATCTCGACAAGCGCGCCGCGACCCGGCATGAGCTCGCCGGCTCGGCCCTGAATGCGTCGGCATCGCTAGGAGCGGCGACCGGGACCGCCGCAAACAACGTCGCGACCTGGCGCGGTGCATTCCAGGGCGCGGTCAAGCGCTGCTTCACGCCGACCTATAACGGGCAAGACGCCGACCAGTATGAAGCCGACATCGACATTCCCATGAAGATCGACGGATCGCTGGCGGCCGAGCCGATCGTCGTCGCGGTGCGAGGACCGTCGCGGTCGATCGCCCAGGCGGTGGCGGAGAGCGCCAAGCGCGCCATCGTGCAGTGCCAGGTCTATTCGTTCATGCCGAAGCAGCAGTACGAGAGCTGGAAGCTCATTCCGATGACTTTCGGTCTGAAAGATATGTTGTGACATCCGAACAAAAGAATTTTGCGATGAATGATGCCCGTTCGATGAACCGCCGCCGCTTCATGACCGTCACCGGATCGGCACTCGCGATGCTCGGGGGTGGACACGCTTTGGCCCAGGGGCAGCCGCGGCTTCGCATCGATCCTACCGAATTCCAGCCGGTCCCGATCGCCATCACCAATTTCCTGCCGGGCTCGCCGTCCGACGGCGACGTCGGCAACGGCGTCACGCAAGTGATCACCAACAATCTGAAGCGCTCAGGCCTGTTCGCGCCGATCGACCAGGCCGCCTTCATCGAGCGCATCAGCAACATCGACGTCGCGCCGCAATTCCAGAACTGGAAGACCATCAACGCGCAGGCCCTCGTCACCGGTCGCATGACGCGGCAGCCGGACGGCCGCCTCAAGGCTGAATTTCGCCTCTGGGACGTGGTCTCCGGCCAGCAGCTCGCCGGCCAGCAATATTTCACCTCGCCGGAATACTGGCGGCGCATCGCCCACATCATCTCCGACCAGATCTACGAGCGGATGACCGGCGAGAAGGGCTATTTCGACAGCCGCGTGGTGTTCGTGGACGAGAGCGGGCCGAAGGAGCGCCGCGTCAAGCGGCTCGCGATGATGGACCAGGACGGCGCTAATGTGCGCTATCTGACGCGCGGCTCCGACCTCGTGCTGACGCCGCGCTTCTCGCCGAACTCGCAAGAGATCACTTATATGGAGTTCGGCCAGGGCGATCCGAAGGTCTATCTGTTCAACATCGAGACCGGCCAGCGCGAGATCGTCGGCAATTTCCCGGGCATGACCTTTGCGCCGCGGTTCTCGCCGGACGGCCAGCGCGTCATCATGAGCTTGCAGCAGGGCGGCAATTCCAACCTGTTCGTGATGGATCTGCGCTCGCGCTCGACCACGCGCCTCACCGACACGCCGGCGATCGACACTTCTCCTTCTTATTCTCCAGATGGCGCCCGCATCTGCTTCGAATCCGATCGCGGCGGCAGGTCGCAGATCTACGTGATGGCCGCGGGTGGTGGGCAGGCGCAGCGCATCTCGTTCTCCAAGGACGACACCAACGCCACCTATTCGACGCCGGTGTGGTCGCCGCGCGGCGACTACATCGCCTTCACCAGGCAGGGCGGCGGGCAGTTCTCGATCGGCGTCATGAAGCCGGACGGCAGCGGCGAGCGGCTGCTCACCTCCGGGTTCCACAACGAGGGGCCGACCTTCTCGCCGAACGGCCGCGTGCTGATGTTCTTCCGTGATCCCGGCGGCAATGCCGGACCGTCGCTGTACACCGTCGACATCTCCGGCCGCAACGAGCTGAAGGTGCCGACGCCGGGCTTCGCCTCCGACCCGGCATGGTCGCCGCTACTGTCCTCGACGGCAGGTCAATAGATCGCGCCTCTGGACGCGCGATGTTATCGAAAAAGCGTCCAGTTTTTTTCGGGTTCGGTGAGGAAAGCAAGCTTTCCTTCACCTTGCGCTCGGCAAGGCTTGCCTAGCTGCTTGAAATATCAGCAGAAACAGATTCGCTATTGCCGAAAAACAACTCGACTTTAACGATGTTCCCTCAGAAAGGCTTCATCTGGTCTGGGTAAGACTACGCGCCAAACAGGACGCGTAGCAACTCAATGCAGCTGGCCGACCAGAAGCAGAGCGATCGAGACGAGCTGGAGCCGATACTCTACGCCGCTCTCATCAACTCTATGGTGCAGAATTTCTGGGCGATCTTCCTCGGCTCGGCCTCCGCGGCCGTGGCCGCGGTGATGACTGCGCTGAAGACCGGCGACGTGTTGCTGTGGCCGATCGCGTTTCTGATCATTGCCATCGGCACCGGGCGCGCGTTTCAGATGCGCCCCTACGAAAACCGCGTGCCGGGCTTGACGTTCCAGCAGGCCAAGCATCTGGAGCCGCGCTATTGGTTCGGCGCGCTCGTCTACGCCGCGGTCATCGGCGTGTGGTGCTTCGTCGTGATCTTCAACAACGACGACGCGGTCGCGAACATGCTCTGCGTCGCCGTCACGGTCGGCTACACCGCCGGCGGCGCCGCCCGCAATTACGGCCAGCCCAGGGTCGTACAGTGGCACGTCGCGCTCGCCTGCGGTCCGATGTCGCTCGCCTTGCTGCTGCACGGCGGATTCTACTATATCGGACTTGCGATCCTGCTCGTGCTGTTCTTCATCGCGCTGAAGAACATCGACCTCAGCCTGCACGCGATCTTCGTCAAGGCGCTGACCTCGAGCTTCCGCGAATCCGCGCTGGCCAGCCAGTTCGACACCGCGCTCAACAACATGCCGCACGGCTTGTGCATGTTTCGCGCCGATCGGCGCCTCGCCGTGATGAACCACCGCTTCAGCGAGCTGATGGCGCTGCCCGAGGACCTCGTCAAGCGCGGCGCCACGGCCGCCGACATCGCCTCGGCCTGCGTCGCTGCCGGGTCGATCTCGCCGGAGAGCGGCAATCAGATCTTGTCCGAGATCGAGAAGGCGCGAATCTCCGAGATCGTCACCGCCGATCCGGATCAGGCGCGCGGCCGCACGCTGGCCTGGACGTTCCAGCCGATGACCGGCGGCGGCACGGTATTGCTGCTGGAAGACATCACCGAACGCACCAGCGCCGAAGCTCGGATCAGCCATCTCGCCCGCTATGACGAGCTCACGGCGCTGCCCAACCGCGTCAGCTTCCGCGACGAGATCGAGCGGCTGCTGGCGCATTCGCGTCATTCCGAACGGCTCTCGGCGCTGCTGTTCGTCGACCTCGATCAATTCAAGCAGGTTAACGACACGCTCGGCCATCCCTGCGGCGACCAGCTGCTGTGTGCGGTCGCCAACCGCCTGCGCGAGATGTTGCGGCCGGAGGATTTCGTCGCCCGCTTCGGCGGCGACGAATTCGTCGTGTTCCAGCAGAACATCTCCTCGCCCGAAGACGCAGCTAGTCTCGCCCGCCGCATCGTCGAGCGGCTGAGCGAGCGCTATCGCATCGACAATCATCTGGTCGAGATCGGCGCCAGCGTCGGCATCGCGCTGACCTCGCCCGATGGCACCAGCGCCGATACGCTGCTCAAGAACGCCGACATGGCGCTGTACCGCGCCAAGGCCGACGGCCGCGGCACCTTCTGCTTCTTCCGCGACGAGATGGCGGCGACCGTCGAGGCCCGCCGCATCCTCGAGCTCGACCTGCGCAAGGCGCTCGCCAACGAGGAGTTCGAGCTGTTCTATCAGCCGCTGGTCAATCTGAAGTCCGGCAAGATCACCACCTGCGAAGCGCTGCTGCGTTGGAATCATCCGGTGCGCGGCACCGTCTCGCCGGTCGACATCATCCCGGTCGCCGAGGACATGGGCCTGATCGTCGATCTCGGCCGCTGGATCCTGCGCCGCGCCTGCATGGAATGCATGAAGTGGCCGGAGGGCGTCAGCGTCGCCGTCAACTTCTCGCCGCAGCAATTCCACCAGCGCGAACGTGCTGAGCGAAATCCGCTACGCGTTGGAGGTCTCGGGGCTTCCGGCCCATCGCCTGGAGATCGAGATCACGGAATCCTCGCTGCTGCGCAACACCCAGCTCACGCACGACATCCTGTCGCAACTGCATGCGCTCGGCGTGCGCATCTCGCTCGACGATTTCGGCACCGGCTATTCCAGCCTCAGCTATCTGCACAATTTCCCGATGCAGAAGGTGAAGATCGACCGCTCCTTCCTCGAAGGCATCGACACCGACCGGCCGCTGACGCTGCTGCGCGGCGTAGCGCGGCTGTCCGCCGACCTCGGCATGTCCGTCGTGGTCGAGGGCATCGAGACCAACGAGCAGCTCGAGCTGATCAGCGCCGACGGCACCGTCTCCGAGGGGCAGGGCTATCTGTTTAGCCGCCCGGTGCCCGCGGTGCGGATGCGCCAGCTCCTCAACGCCTCGCATGGACGCCGGGGTGACAGCGCGCTCCAGGTCGCCTTCTCGCGCTCCTTCGCTTAAGACCGCCTCTCAAAGAATTTCCTGTCGATTCAGTCTGTTGCCGGCCACCGTAGTGCTACGGTGGTTAACCCTAATCGTTCGATTGCTTTGCATAGATGTTAAGAAGCTGTTAATAAATCATGACGCGCGTGGAAGTTGTTCCGGAGAAATCCTCCTTTCTTGCGCGCGTTTGCAGTGAGCGATGTGGGTTGTGGGTAAGGAGTTGGGATGCAGTCCTCGGCCAAAGCGGTCATTTCGGCTGTTGGGCGAGGGGCAGAACTCCTCACCGACCTCGACTATCATCTCGCAGAGACGGCAGACGAGAAGGAGGAGATCTACAATCTCCGCTACCGCGCCTATCGGCGCGAAGGCGCCGTCAAGGAATCGGCGGACGCACGGGTCACCGACCGCTACGACGAACTGCCGAACGCGTGGACCTTCGGCGTCTATCTCAACGGCGAGCTCTGCAGCTCCGTGCGCATCAGCGTGCTGACCTCGGAATGGCGCGAGCTCCACCTCGGCCGACGTCTTCCCCGAGATCCTGCTGCCGCGGCTCGACCGCGGCGAGGTCATGATCGACCCGACCCGCTTCGTCGCCGATCCCGACCAAGTCAAACGCGTCCCGGAATTGCCCTATCTGACGACGCGCCTCGCCTACATGGCCTGCGAGCATTTTAATGCCGATCTCGGCCTTGCGATCGTGCGCCCCGAGCACCAGGCCTTCTACCGCCGGGTGTTCCTGCACCAGACCATCGCCGAGCCCCGGCTGGTTCCCGGTCTCACCAAGCCGTTCGGGCTGATGGCGGCGGACTTCCCGACCTTCCGCAAGAAGGTGTTCGAGCGCTATCCGATCATGCGGTCGACCGCCTTCGAGCGGCGGATGCTGTTCGGGCGCGGTGGTCAGCGCCAGGCGCCGCAACGGTCCGTTCCGCAGCGGCCGGTGTTCGTGGCGGACGCCGTTCACGCCTGATTCCGAAGCGGCGTCTCGGGCCGCCGTACGCCTTTCGGCCTAGAATCCCGGCAAAAAACAGTGCTGTGCCCGCTGGCGCGGCTTGCCTTCACCCTCGCGCCACATTTACAACCCATTAACCATCATGGGTGCTTTTCGCTGGTTGGGGGCATTTGATCGGCTGAGGCAAGGTTCCGTCAAGGTTGACGGAACGTTCGCTTAACCAACCCCCTGTAGACCGGACAGCAGTGGACTAACGCGAGCGTGGAGGCTCCGGAATGAAACATCCTATGCGTATCCTCCAGGGATTGAAGCTGGTCGCGGTGCTTGCCGTCGCGCTGTCGATGGGCGCCTGCGCCAACAAGAATGCTGCGACGGATGCGATGGCCAACGCGGCGACGCCGGGCAGCCAGCAGGACTTCGTCGTCAACGTGGGTGACCGCGTGTTCTTCGAAAGCGACCAGACCGATCTGACCCCGCAGGCGATCGTGACCCTGGAGAAGCAGGCGCAATGGCTCCAGACCTATCCGCGCTACAGCTTCACCATCGAAGGTCATGCCGACGAGCGTGGCACCCGCGAATATAACATCGCGCTCGGCGCCCGCCGCGCCCAGTCGGTGCGTTCGTTCCTCGCCTCGCGCGGCATCGATCCGAACCGCATGCGCACGATCTCCTACGGCAAGGAGCGGCCGGTCGCGGTCTGTAACGACATCTCCTGCTGGTCGCAGAACCGGCGCGCCGTCACCGTCCTGAACGCGAGCTCCTGACGTTCAGTCAGGCGCCGTTCAGCTTCAGAACTGGATGATGCCGGCGCCCTCTCGGGCGCCGGTTTCGTTTCAGCATTCTGTGACAGAAACCCCTTGGTACCAGTCACATTTTTGGCGTACTCCACTTCAATGTGTGGCGCGTCAAATGTTCCGTCGCAGGCCATTTCGCTTTTGTCGTCAGGGCAAGATGTCATCCAGATTTAAGGTCTTTACCGGCACCGCGGCGATCGCCGCGCTGCTCTCCTTGTGCTCGCCCGCACTTGCGCAGTCGGTCTTGGCGCAGTCGGATGATGCCGACCCCGAGATGCGGATCGAGCGGCTGGAGAACCAGCTGCGCCAACTCACCGGTCAGAACGAAGAGCTGCAATATCGCAACCGCCAGCTCGAGGAGCGGCTGCGGGCGCTCGAAGGCGGCGCGCAAGGCGCGCCCGGACAGGCGCCCAATGTCGCGGCGATGCCGCCCGCCCAGATCGCACCAAGTCAGGTCGCGCCGGGCTATCGCCAGCAGCAGCCGCAGCAGCAGGCCGTGCAGCCGAATTACGAGCAGCCGCAGATCGCCGCTCCCGCGCCGATCGTTCAGGAGCAGCCGGCGCCCGGCGCACCCGGCACGCGCCGCCGCGGCGACGCCTTCGATCCGAACCAGAACCCGAACGCGCCCGGCGCGCCGCGTGCGCTCGGCGGCGGTCAGCAGCCGATGCCGGCAGGAGCTCCCAGTGGTGCCCCTGGCGGACGCGGTGCCGGCGAACCGCTCGATCTCGCCAACACCAGCCCCCGCTATCAGCAACAGGCCGCTCCCCGGCCGCGCAGCCCGGCTATCCGCCGGCCCAATCCGGCCGTCCCGCGCCATCAGGCGGCGCTGGCCTGACGACGCTGCCGCCATCAGCAACGCCGCGCGACGAGTTCGACCTCGGCATCGGCTACATGCAGCGCAAGGACTATGCGCTCGCCGAGCAGACCATGAAGAATTTTGCGCAGAAATATCCGAGCGACCCGCTGCTCGGCGACGCGCAATACTGGCTCGGCGAGAGCTACTTCCAGCGCCAGCAATATCGCGAACTCCGCGGAAGCGTTCCTCGCCGTCACCACCAAATACGAGAAATCGGCCAAGGCGCCGGATGCGCTGCTGCGGCTCGGCCAGTCGCTCGCCGCGCTGAAGGAGAAGGAGGCCGCCTGCGCCGCCTTCGGCGAGGTCGGCCGCAAATATCCGCGCGCCTCCGCCGGCGTCAAAGCCGCGGTCGATCGCGAGCAGAAGCGGGTGAAGTGCTGACGCGTGGCATCTAGGGTCCTGACAATGCGGATGGTGCTGCGCTAAACATCGCAATCATCCGCTGACGATTGCTGGGCCGTCATGTCAGACGACGACAATTCTCCGATCTCGGCGCGCGAGGCGAGGCGGCTGTTCGCGGGCCTGAAAGCTGCGCCGGCGCTGGTGCTCGCGGTCTCCGGCGGGCCGGACTCAGTCGCGCTGATGTGGCTCGTGGCCCGCTGGCGGCGCAGTCTTGTGCGCGGCCCGCAACTCACCGTCGTCACCGTCGATCACGGCCTGCGTCCGGAAGCGGCCCGCGAGGCGCGCGAGGTCAAGCGTCTGGCCACCGAACTCGGGCTGCCGCACCGGACCCTGCGCTGGCGTGGCGCAAAGCCGAAGACGGGACTGCCTGCCGCGGCGCGCGAGGCCCGCTACCGCCTGCTCGCACAGGCCGCGCGAGCCGTGGGCGCCAGCCACGTGCTGATGGCCCACACCCGCGACGACCAGGCCGAGACCCTGCTGATGCGAATGCTCCGCGGTAGTGGACTTGCCGGGCTGTCGGCGATGGCCAGTGTCAGCGAGCGCGACGGCATCGTGCTGGCGCGTCCGCTGCTCGACGTTCCGAAGGCGCAGCTGATCGCGACCTTGAAGCGGGCGAAGGTCGGCTTTGCCGATGACCCCACCAACCGCGACACCGCCTTCACCCGGCCGCGGCTGCGCGCGCTGCTGCCACAGCTCGCGGCCGAAGGCGGCGATGCCCGCACGCTCGTGCGGCTCGCGGCAAGGCTGGCACGCGCCAACGCGGCCGTCGAAGTGCTCGCCGACGGCGCCGAGCGCTTCCTCCGCTTGCGGGATCGCGACGTTGCGCCGCAGGCGGGCATTCGAAGCTTCGAGGCATCGGCGTTTGCCGTCCTGCCCGAGGAGGTCCGGCTGCGGCTGCTGCTGCGGGCCATCGCCGCGCTCGGGCACGAGGGGCCGGCGGAGCTCGGCAAGGTCGAAACCCTGATGTCCGCGCTTGATCGGGCCATCGCCGCAGGTCCCCGTGCAGCCGCAAATGGCCGGCCGGTCCTGAAGCAGACCCTTGCGGGAGCCTTGATCAGCCTCGCCGGCGGGCGTATCCACATCGCGCCGGCGCCGGCCCGGCGGCGCAAGGGTGCGTGAAGGGTGCATGAAGCGCGCATGAGGGCTGCATGAGGTCGGATCATGACACCGGCCGTTTCGGCTCGGCGCCGTCAGGCGACCTTAACCAGGCGGGAAAAACCCGGGCTAGGACGCCATTATTTCAGCGGGAATCGCGCTAAGATGGGATAAATAGTCCCATCTCGTTCCCTTGGCAGCGACCGGGGCGGCACCTAAATTGTATGCGTCTAACCGAGAGGATTCCTTGGGATTTCCTCGCATTGACCAAAGTAACTCCCCAAGGATCAGGGCCGCGATCCGCGCGACCACGAAGGAAGATCGATGAACGCCAATCTGCGCAATTTCGCCCTCTGGGTCATCATTGTCTTGCTGCTATTGGCATTGTTCACGCTCTTCCAGAATCCAGGTCAGCGCGCGTCCTCGCAGGACATCGCCTTCTCCCAGCTGCTGAGCGAGGTTGACCGCGGCAATGTCCGCGACGTCGTGATCCAGGGGCCCGACATCCACGGCACCTTCACCAACGGCTCGAGCTTCCAGACCTATGCGCCGAACGACCCGACGCTGGTGAAGCGGCTCTATGACAGCAAGGTGCAGATCACCGCGAAGCCGCCCGGCGACAACGTGCCGTGGTTCGTCTCGCTGCTGGTCTCCTGGCTGCCCTTCATCGCGCTGATCGGCGTGTGGATCTTCCTGTCGCGGCAGATGCAGGGCGGCGCCGGCAAGGCGATGGGCTTTGGCAAGTCGCGCGCCAAGATGCTGACCGAAGCGCATGGTCGCGTCACCTTCGAGGACGTCGCGGGCGTCGACGAGGCCAAGCAGGATCTCCAGGAGATCGTCGAATTCCTGCGCGACCCCGGCAAATTCCAGCGCCTGGGCGGCCGCATTCCGCGCGGCGTGCTGCTGGTCGGTCCTCCCGGCACCGGCAAGACCCTGATCGCGCGTGCGGTCGCGGGCGAGGCCAACGTGCCGTTCTTCACCATTTCCGGTTCCGACTTCGTCGAGATGTTCGTCGGCGTCGGCGCGAGCCGTGTCCGCGACATGTTCGAGCAGGCCAAGAAGAACGCGCCCTGCATCATCTTCATCGACGAAATCGACGCCGTCGGTCGTCACCGTGGCGCCGGTCTCGGCGGCGGCAATGACGAGCGCGAGCAGACGCTGAATCAGCTGCTGGTCGAGATGGACGGCTTCGAGGCCAACGAGGGCGTGATCCTCATTGCGGCGACCAACCGTCCTGACGTGCTCGATCCCGCGCTGCTGCGTCCGGGCCGCTTCGACCGCCAGGTCGTGGTTCCGAATCCGGATGTCGTCGGCCGCGAGCAGATCCTCAAGGTGCATGTTCGTAAAGTTCCGCTGGCGCCGGATATCAACCTCAAGACCATCGCGCGCGGCACCCCGGGCTTCTCCGGCGCCGACCTGATGAACCTCGTCAACGAAGCCGCTTTGACCGCCGCCCGCCGCAACAAGCGGATGGTGACGCAGGCCGAGTTCGAGGAGGCCAAGGACAAGGTGATGATGGGCGCCGAGCGCAAGTCGCTCGTCATGACCGAGGAAGAGAAGCTGCTGACGGCCTATCACGAGGGCGGCCACGCCATCGTCGGCCTCAACGTGCCCGCGACCGATCCGATTCACAAGGCGACCATCATCCCGCGCGGCCGTGCGCTCGGCATGGTCATGCAGTTGCCGGAGCGCGACAAGCTGTCGATGTCGCTGGAGCAGATGACCTCGCGCCTCGCCATCATGATGGGTGGCCGCGTTGCCGAAGAGCTGATCTTCGGCCGCGAGAAGGTGACCTCGGGTGCCGCCTCCGACATCGAGCAGGCCACGCGCCTTGCCCGCATGATGGTGACGCGCTGGGGCCTGTCGGAAGAGCTCGGCACCGTCTCTTACGGCGAGAACCAGGACGAGGTCTTCCTCGGCATGTCGGTGTCGCGGACGCAGAACGCCTCCGAGGCAACGGTCCAGAAGATCGATTCCGAGATCAAACGCCTGGTCGAGGAAGGCTACAAGGAAGCAACCCGCATCCTCACCGAGAAGCATGCCGACCTCGAGACGCTCGCCAAGGGCCTGCTCGAGTTCGAGACGCTGACCGGCGAGGAGATCGTCGACCTGCTCAAGGGCAAGAAGCCGAACCGCGAGTCCGTGCTGGAGCCGGCCACGCCGCGCGCCTCCGCCGTGCCCCGGCCGGTAAGTCGCGCCCGCGGCCCGATCCGGATCCCGGCCTGGAGCCGCAGCCGCAGGCGTGAGCCCCGAGCTGCAGATCGAATTGAAAAACGCGGCGGCAACGCCGCGTTTTTTGTGCGCGGTGATTTGCGACGCGGGCAATGTGGTGACCCGTCATTGCGAGCCAACGGGTCCGCGCGAAGCGCCGCCCGATGACAGGCTCCGCGAAGCAATCCAGACTGTCACCGCGGCGGGATTCTGGATTGCTTCGTCGCAAGGGCTCCTCGCAATGACGGTGTTGAGAGAGCCGCGCTCGCAATGACGATGTTGATGCAGTTGCGCTGGCAATGACGTGGCACCAGCTTCGTAGGGTGGGCAAAGGCGCACTTGCGCCGTGCCCACCATCTCTCGGAACGCACGGTCGACATGGTGGGCACGCTACGCTTTGCCCACCCTACAGCTCTTCATTTCGGCGATGCGCGCGGGCCTCCGCCACGCGCCAGGAAATGCGCGACATCCTCGTTGAACTGCTCGGGATCCTGCAAGAACGAGAAGTGACTGACCTCCGGCTGGATCAGCAGGCCGGCGCCGGGAATGTTCGCCGCCATGAACTCGGTGTTCTCGCGCTTGATCGCCTCGTCATGATCGCCATCGACGATCCAGGTCGGGACCTTGATCGCCGCGAGATCCGAAGCCGTCCATTTCGGCTGGCTCTCCCACATTTTGGTGATGTCGGCGACGAAGCTCTTGTACTCCGTCGGTGTCGGCGAGATGCGCTTGTATTCTTCGCCGGCCCTGGCGATGTAGGCGTTGAAGACGTCGCTTGAAGCGATATCCGCAACGCCTGACGGATCCGAGTTCGCCGCGAAGGCGAACAGCTTGCTCACCCGCTCCGGGTGCTTCATGGCGATGTCGAGGCCGATGATCGCGCCGTCGCTCCAGCCCACGATCGCCGCCTTCCTGATCTTGAGATGGTCAAGCAGCCCGACCACGTCCGAGGCCATGAGGTCGTAACCGTAGGGTTCCTGATTGCGGCTGCTGCGCCCATGGCCGCGGCTCTCCATGACGATGACCTGATAGTGCCGCTGCAGCGCGCGGACCTGGTGGCCCCAGTAGTTCGCATTGGCAAGACCGCCATGCAGCAACAGGACGGGCTGCCCGCGGCCGAACACCGCGTACCAGATCTTGACCCCGTTGATGGGCGCGAGACCGCTCTGCGCGGCTTTGGGCAATGTCGGCGTCGGCGGCAGGCTCAGCCATTGCGGCGCCGCCTGCGCCGCGCCGATCGAGACCATGACGAGAAGCGCGCTGACGAGATGGCGAAACTTCATGATGCGTCTTCCTGTTCGACCATTCGATATTACCGCATGATCAGGCGGGCGCGTGGGGTCGCAACATCGTGATCTCCATTGGTCGGACAGATGATGTCGATGCCATGACGCGACGTCCGTGTTCAAACGGGGCGCGCGCTCGGTCTGGCCTGTGTCGTCGCCACGCCTGACATCGCGAGCAGCCCACCGACGATCAACTTTGGCGTCATGCGCTCGCCAAGCAACAACACGCTCGACATCAAGGCAAACACCGGAAGCAGCAGGCCGAAAGGTCCATTGCGCTTGGTACAGCCAGAATCCGCAATCTTGGTACTGTTTTATGACCAGGCGCAACGCATCTATTCGCTAGCACCGGCGACTGGAGCGATCCCGATCCATCAGGCTGAGTGGGAGCTCCAGTCAATGCAGACAGTTCAGATCGCAGACACGGAGACAGGAGTTCCACACTGCCTGGCGTTTTGTCGATGGCCGGCACATCCACGCCCCCTGCAACACACTAAAGAGACAAATGACCGAGGAGATAATTCCCATGAAGGCTATCGTTGTAACGGACCGAACCGCGGGAACGGCCGCGATGAAGCTGGTGGAGCGGCCCGGGCCGCAGGCAGCGATAAACGATGTCGTCGTTCAGGTTCATGCGTCGGGATTTGTCCCGACTGAGCTGGCGTGGCCCTCGACCTGGACCGATCGCCTCGATCATGACCGAACACCGTCGATCCCTGGGCACGAGCTGGCCGGAGTGGTCGCCGCTCTCGGATATGGCACCACGGGCCTGTCGGTGGGACAGCGGGTGTTCGGCCTCGCGGATTGGTATCGCGACGGCACGCTGGCCGAGTATGTGGCGATCGAGGCTCGCAATCTCGCGCCGCTGCCGGGCGACGTCGACTTCACGGTGGGCGCGAGCCTGCCGATCTCGGGCCTGACCGCATGGCAAGGGCTGTTTCAGCACGGCCGCCTTCGCGCGGGGCAGAGCGTTCTCGCACACGGCGCGGCCGGCGCAGTCGGGTCGATGGTGACGCAACTCGCACGAGAGGCCGGCGCCTACGTCATCGGCACCGGACGTGCAGCCGACCGTCAGACGGTGCTCGACTTCGGCGCGAAGGAGTTCGTCGATCTCGACAACAACGCCCTGGAAGAGGTCGGCGAAGTCGATCTGGTATTTGATGTTATCGGCGGTGATATCCAGAAGCGGTCTGCAGGACTGATTCGAGTTGGAGGAATACTGGTGACTGTCGTCGGGCCGGCCGAGGCGCGGCCCTCCGACGGCGTGGCGGTTGACTTCGTCGTCGAGCCCGATCGTGCGCAACTGAGTGAGATCGTCCAGCGGGTACGGGATGGACGATTGCGGACGAACATCGGCAACATCTCGACGCTCGACGATGCCGTCGCCGCCTTAAATCCGACCGAGCGACGCAAGGGCAATACGATCATCCGCGTTCGTCCCTGAGCGATGCATGCCCATTGATGCACGCAGCCGGCCCGGCGCTGTCCGGGTCGGCCGGACGTTAAGCAAATGTCCGAAGCAGGTCACAAGCGGCAGTCGAAGCGAGCGAGCCCTGCGCCCGGTTTACCGCCGATAGCCGACATCACAATAGGCCCAATGTTGTTCGGCTAAGGGCCGATTCTGTTGAAAAAGACGGCTGTTGCGACGCAGAGATATCAGTGATTCAGTCTGTCTAATTGGCAGGACTGAAGATCATGATGGGGCATCGGCAAGTCGAACAGACCGCGTTGTTCTATGAGTTCTCGCTCGAAAGACATATCCCGACTGATCACTTGCTGCGGTTGATTGACAGGTTTGTCGATCTTGAACAGGTCCGGCGGGACCTGGCGCCTTTCTACAGCAGCATCGGTCGGCCTTCGATCGATCCCGAGTTGATGATCCGGATGCTCCTGATCGGTTACTGCTTCGGCATCCGATCGGAGCGGCGCCTGTGCGATGAGGTTCACCTCAATTTGGCCTACCGGTGGTTTTGCCGGCTCGGTCTGGACGGGACGGTGCCGGATCATTCGACATTCTCCAAGAACAGGCACGGCCGCTTCCGGCAGAGCGACCTCTTCCGTCGCGTGTTCGAGAGCGTGCTGCGCCGCTGCATCGAGGAACGACTGGTCGGCGGTGAGGGATTTGCAGTCGATGCGAGCCTAATCAAGGCCGATGCCAATCGGCAGAAGGGGATCGAAGGCGATAAGGGACTTCCGCCGGAGGCTGCCAGCCGAGCAATCGATGAGTATCTGGCCGGCCTTGATGATGCCGCTTTCGGAGCCGCGACCGAGGTTACCCCGAAGTTCGTATCGCCTTCCGATCCGGCGGCGCGCTGGACGGGGGCGCACGGCGGCCAAGCGTTTTTCGCCTATTCGACGAACTATCTGGTCGACATCGAGAACGCGATCATCGTCGATGTTGAGGCAACGACGGCAATCCGGCAGGCGGAGGTATTGGCCGCCAAGCGCATGATTGAGCGCTCGCTGGAGCGGTTTGATCTCTATCCGAGCCGGCTGCTCGGTGACAGCGGCTATGGCTCGGCCGAGATGCTCGCCTGGCTGGTCTATGAGCACGGGATCGAGCCGCACGTTACAGTCTTCGACAAGTCGGCCCGGCACAGACGGGATCTTCTCGCGCGACGACTTCACCTATGACCATGCTGGGGACATCTATCGTTGCCCCGGTGGCAACATTCTTACCACGACCGGAACGTTGGTGAATGATGGTGCTACCATGCTTTACCTCGCCAGCAAGCGCGATTGTGATCGATGCGCATTGAAGCCCCGATGCTGCCCCAAGCAGGCTTCACGGAGAGTGCCCCGCTCGATCTACGAGGGCGCTCGCGACATGGCGCGCCAGATCGCGAGATCGTGGGAGGGAGGCACCTCGCGCCGGCTCCGCAAGAAAATCGAGATGTTGTTCGCGCACCTCAAGCGCATTCTCAAGCTCGACCGTTTGCGTTTACGAGGTCCAAACGGCGCGCGCGACGAGTTCATCCTCGCAGCCACCGCCCAAAACCTTCGAAAGATGGCCAAGCTGATCCCGATGCCCACCCCGACGCTCGCATAGGGTCAGTAAGAGCAGTTCCGGCCACGTCGCGACGGAGCTATTACAACGAAATACTGCCGGCCTTTTTCAACGGAATCGGCCAAAAGAGGTCATCGCGGCAGCGTGATAATGAACTCGGTAAACACACCCAGCTCGCTCTCGACATCGAGGGCTCCGCCGTGTTGTTTGACAATGATGTCGTGGGTCATCGACAGACCGAGCCCTGTGCCTTCGCCAGCTGGCTTGGTAGTGAAGAAGGGATTGAACATTTTTTCCTTCACCTCGACCGGAATCCCGGTGCCGTTGTCGCGGATGCGAATTTCGATCTTGTCGTCAAGGTTGTTCGTGGTCGCACTCAGCACAGGCTCAAAGGTCTCGTCTCCCGCCTCGGACTTGCGCCTGGTGGTAGCATAGAAGCCGTTGGAGATCACGTTGAGCAGCGCGCGCGTGATCTCCTGCGGATATACCTCGATTTCGCCCGCGTCGGGGTCGAGGTCCTGCGTGAGCGTGATGTTGAAGTCGGACTTCTCTGCGCGCGCGCCATGGTAGGCTAGATTAAGACTTTCCTGGACCAGGGCATTGATGTCGGCGAGGCGGCGCTCGCCCGGTCCCTCGCGTGAGTGCAGCAGCATGTTCTTGACGATGGAATCGGCCCGCTTGCCGTGCTGCACGACCTTTTCGAGGTTGCTCTTCAAAAGCGCCGTCAGCTCATCGACTTCGGTGCGGATCTTGTCGACGAGTTCAGCGGGCTTGAGGGCCTCGTTCAACTCCTCGGTCAACTCCGCTGAAAGGGCTGCGAAATTATTGACGAAGTTGAGCGGGTTCTTGATCTCGTGCGCAATGCCCGCGGTGAGCTGGCCGAGCGACGCCAGCTTCTCGGTCTGCACCAGGCGATCCTGCGCGGCGCGCAGGTCGTCGAGGGAACGAGTCAAATCGTCAGTGCGCTCGCGCAGCTCGCGGAGCAGTCGTGTGTTTTCGATGGCGATCACCGCTTGTGCCGCAAAATTTTCCAGCAACTCGACCTGCTTGTCGCTGAACTCTTGCACTTCCTTGCGGTAGACAGCAAAGCCACCGACAAGCTCGCTCTCCTTGAGCATCGGCACAATCAGAACGGTGCGGGCTGCGGCGACCTTGTAGATCAGATCGTCGGGATGCTCTGTGGCGATATCGGCAATGTGAACCAGCGCCTTGGTCTCGACGAGGCGCCCCAGCGAAGGCGCCCCATCAAACGGCGCGATGAAGTGTGGCGGCGTTTCCTGGTCGGGCGCGTACAATTGCGGCACGTTTTGCGCGGCCATTCGCGCCACCCGCCGCAACCTGTCGCCTTCGTATAGGAGCAGCGTCCCAAAACTGGCGCTGCAGATGCGCACGGCATTTTCCAGCATGGCCTCGAACACCGGCCCAAGCTCACCAGGCGAGCTGGATATGACTTGCAGCACTTCCGAAGTCGCGGTCTGCTGCTCCAGCGCTTGATCCAGCTCTACAGTCCGACGTTCAAGCTGCGCCTGTAGATCGGCAACCGAAACTGCCTCGCGACGAGTGACAGATGGGGCTATCCCGCACTTGGTCTTGGCCGATTTGCGACCTTTTGGCGCACTTCTCCTGCGGGCTCTCGCCTTGGCTGCCTTGTTGCCCGTCTTTACCACGCGCGTCATTTCCGGCCCCTGGGTCGAGAGCGGGCATCTTATCTGTCTTGGCCATCGGAACGGAAGGGGCGGATTCGCCCCAGTCAGCCGCAGACTAGCCGCTTAACGTCCGAGTTGGGTCAACATGCGAAGAACTTAGGGTGAGCAAATCTAGTCCGAATGCGCCGACAAGCAGACCCTCCACCAGAGAGGCCGCCACTTGGCTGATGGGCTAATTGCTGCCGCTCCAAACGTGCATTCGCGCGAGGCGCCAGCCACCTCCGACAAATTCCGGCTCAGCAAGAACGGGACGTTTGCGAGCTTAGTTTTGTGAACGCGTAAAGGGGACAAAGCGCACGAGAGCGACGGCGCGCGTCGTCGTCTTGTCGGGGGCGATTTTTTCGACGACCGTGAGCTGCTGAGTGGTGTAACCGGGTCCCACCGGCATAACGAGCCGGCCACCTACTTTAAGCTGTTCAATCAGGGGCGGCGGTGGCTGCCCGAGCGCCGCAGTCACGACGATGGCGTCAAAAGGACCGCATTCGGGCCAGCCATCGTATCCGTCGCCAAGCCTGACGCTCACGTTGTCATACGCGAGGTCTCTTAATGTTTTCGCAGCGGTCTCGGCCAATTGCGGGATGATCTCGATGGTGCAGACCTTTCGCGCCAGGTGCGCAAGGACGGCGGCCTGATAGCCCGAACCCGTCCCCACTTCCAGCACAACGTGATCCGGCGCGACCTCGACCAATTGGGTCATCAAGGCCACGATGTACGGCTGCGATATGGTCTGCCCGAGACCGATCGGCATCGGTCTGTCCGCGTATGCGATGGAGCAAGATTGCTCGGGGACGAATAGATGGCGTTTCGTTTGCTCCATGGCCTCAAGGACACTCTCCGACAGGCCTTGCTGTCCCAAGGTACTGGCGGCGGATCGGGCGTATGCCCGGATGGTTTCGACCATGGCGACGCGCTCGCGGACGCATTGCGCGTCCTTTGGTGCGTCCTGAGCGGTCGCTTCCCGGGCCACGACAACCATGGCAAACACGAGCAGCAGCAAGGCCTTCATCGTGCGCTCTCCGAGAAGTAATGGGCTCACGTCGACCGCTCGAGCGCAATGAGCCGATTCGACGCATCACCTCAGCGAAACACGGAGTCCGGCGAACGACCGCAGTGCGTCATGGGGCCTCTAGCGGTCACGATCCATCACCGCATCTGGAAGGGCACGCATTGCCGACCAAAATGCTCTCAAGCAGGATTCCTCACCTAACGTCCATCTTGGGTCAAACGGCGAAATGGCCGCCGTGCCTGCAGTGGTCCGCTCCACACCTGGAAGCGGAGCTCTCATTTGGAAGCGCGGCCTGGGCTTACGTCCTCATTTCGACAGCGTCGCGGCCCCACGCTCGTCATTCTCCCGCACGTGGATGACCGCGATGTCATCCGCATAGATCCGCTTCCAGCCCTTGAGCTGGTCGAGGATCTGCGGGCCCGGCGCATCGGCGACCAATAGCGTCGCGTCGATCTTGTATTCATCGAGCAGGCGCGGCAGCAGCTCGGGCTTCTTGCCCTCCGTCGCCTTGAAGAAGTCCATGACGAATTTCTCGCCATAGAGCTCGGCGCGGCCGTCGACGAAGACGGGGATGTCGCGCGAGATCAGATAGCCGCCGAACTGATAGGCGTTGAAGATGCGTTGCAACTTGCGCTGCTCGAGCAGGTCGACCGCTGCAACCGGCGTCTGCGTCATCGTGAAGCCGAAGCGGTGATGCCCCATATAGAGCGAGGTCGAGGTCCAGCTTGCGGCCACAATCATCAGTGCGCCGAGCGCGGTGACGTAGCGAGCCGGCCCGTGGTCGGCGCCAGTGGCGTCAGCCGGCGGCCGCGAAAACATCTCGCCGAGCGGCTTTGCCAGCACCAGCGGCACCAGAAAGGCAAAGGCCTCGATGCTCCTGACATGGGTCAGCGCGCTCCAGGTCAGGAACAGGATCAGGAAGATCCTGGGCGCCGAGAGCACGAGGCCGCGGTAGTAACCGAGCGCGATCAGGCCGAGCAGCGCGCCCTCGAATGATGTGAACGTGGCGAAGTTCGCCGGCATCCATTCGAAGATCAGCGACAGCAGCTCGCCGAGGCTGAGGATGTTGGTCGCGCCCATCAGCGTTCGCCAGCCATAAGGCGTGCAGCAGCTCGCGATCAATGCGCCGACGCCAAACAGCACCCAGCGTAGGAACAGTTGGAGCCGTCGTCCCTTCTCGGCATGCTCGACCGCCTCGAGCGAGATCGGACCGATCAGCGCAAGGCCCAGCACGAAGCCGCCGTGCAAATTCGCCCAGAGCGCCATCAGCGGCAGCCAGGCCCAGGACGGCGCGCTCCTGCGGTCGGCCGCCGCCATCAAGAGGCCGAGCCACGCCACCATGACGGGCAGCGCCAGGATATGCGGCCGCGCCAGCACGTGATGCAGCGCCAACAGCAGCGCCAGCAGCGCGAACAGCACCGCGCGCGGTGCCTCGATCTGCGCATCTAACAGATGGACGAAGATCGCGGTCGAGAGCGCGATCCCGATCGCGGTGAGGATCACTGGCCCGGCCCAGCCCCATTGCGTGTAGGAGAACGCAAACATCACCTGCGACAGCCACGACGTCGAAATCCAGGGCGCACCGGTCCGCGTGAAGGAATAGAAGTCCGTGTACGGCATTGCGCCGTGGTCGAGGATCCATTGCCCGATCTTGATCTGCCAGAACGAGTCGGAGTCCTGAAGCAGCGTGTCGCTGACAAAGAGGAAGAACAGATAGGTGCCTGCACCGACGCACAACGGCACCAGGGCGCGCGCGCGGCTCTGCACCGCAATGCTGTTGGCAAAGGAAAGGGACATGCCGCCTCGTGGTCCTGTGTCGGTCCAAGCATGATCCGGAAAAGTGTGTCGCGGTTTTCCGGGAAGGTCATGCTCAAACAATAACCTGAAGCGCGATAAACGATTCATCTCATCGCGCTTCAGGCCGAGCGGGCGGCATTGGACCATGCGTGGTCATAACTTCGGGTAAACCGGCGGCGCCGGGCCGATTTCATGTCCCGACAATTTAACCGATTGTTTTCAATTTCGATTTACCATCGAAGAATACACGCAAACCGCTCCGTGTTTCCGCAGTCGAATTAACTGCGGCGAAATTCTTTGCCTCTAGGTTCGGTTTCATGGTCGGGCGGCGCTGGGAAGCCGAAAAGACCAGACCAGTTTGTAGCCCCGTTTAATCTTTGGAGCAGTCTATGAAGAACCTCGTTTCGCGTTTCGTGAAAGACGAATCCGGCGCCACCGCCATCGAATACGGCCTGATTGCCGCCGGCATCGCGCTCGCGATCATCACCGTCGTCAACAACCTCGGCAGCTCGCTGAACACCAAGTTCGGCTCGATCTCGAGCAGCCTGAAGTAAGACTGGACGACTTAGGAATTTCGAGAGCCCCGTCTCGGACGGGGCTCTTTTCTTTTGGGCGAGAGGTTCGCTTCTCGCGCAGGCTCCTTTAACCTCTCCCGCTTGCGGGAGAGGTCGGCGCGAAGCGCCGGGTGAGGGCTCTCTCCTCTTGAGGAATGCGCGGACACCCCACCCCCAGCGCACCTATTGTTGTTGTGCGGCAGGCCATCAAGCCTGATCTCATCGCGCTGTTTGCGGGCCGGCTGGCGCTCCAGCCCGTTCGCTGTGACGCTCCACGCATTTGCATCTTGTCATCCACCCTGAATAGTTGTTCAGTCTTTGCGGGGCGATTTGCATCCTTTGCAGTGACGAAGCGTTCGGCCGCAGGGCGTGTGGCTGGCGTGTGGGACAGGAAGCGCGCCATGGTTTATCGGCGGACGCATCAAGTGGTGAAGCGCCTTGCGGCCCGGCGCAGTGCGATATTGGCCGCGGCGCGGGAGGCTGCGGCGGAGGGCGGGATGGCGGCCGTGCAGATTGCGCCGGTCGCGGTCCGCGCCGATGTCGCGGCGGGCACGGTCTACCGCTACTTTCCCTCCAAGGCCGAGCTGATCTCCGAATTGATCGCCGAGGTCTCCCGCGACGAGCTCGCGGCGATCCGGCGGGCGGCCGACGCCGCGCCGGGGCCGTCCTCAGCGCTGGCGGCTGCCGTCACCACCGTGGCGGTCCATACGCTGTCGCAGCGCAGGCTGGCCTGGGGCATCCTGGCCGAGCCCGTCGATGTCGATGTCAGCGCCTCGCGTCTTGCCAGCCGGCGCGAGATCGCGGGCGAGATCGCCTCGCGGATCGACGCCGCCGTGCGCGCCGGCCATCTGCCGGCGCAGGATACCGCGCTCGCCGCCACCGCGCTGCTTGGCGCGCTGCATGAGGCCCTGGTCGGGCCGCTCGCGCCTGACAATCTCGAAGATCCCGTCAAGATGCGCGATGCGGTGCAGACCGTGACGCTGCTGGCGCTGCGCGCCGTCGGCGTCATGGACGCGCGCGCCAGGGGTCTGGTGGTGCAGCAGACGCTGTTACCGACCGCGAAGGCGCTGGTGGGGGCGTAGAAGTCGCCGTGCGGCCCGGGGCGAGGCCTGATTGCGCTCAGGCCATTGGTCGCACAGGGTTTTTCGAAAAACCGCAGCTCGGGCGCCGAATGCGCCGTCTACTGTGCATGGGGTTGTTTTCGCATTTTTTGTCGGAGCGACCGGAAATCAGATATGTGCGTCCCCTCGGGGCCGACCGAGGCGATGCGCACCATGTTGGTGGTGCCGGGGATGCCGAGTGGCACGCCGGCGACGATGATGACGCGCTGGCCGGCGCGGACGAAGCCGTCCCGGAACGCGATCTGGCCGGCGCGGCCGACCATGTCGTCCTGGTCGCGCGCATCCTCGGCTACAACGCAATGCACGCCCCAGACCACGGCGAGGCGGCGGCCGGCCGAGATGTTCGGCGTGATCGCCACGATCGGCGGCTTCGGCCGCTCACGCGCGACGCGCACGGCGGTCGAGCCCGAGCTGGTCCAGCAGATCAAAGCAGGCAGGTCGAGCGTCTCGGCGATCTGGCGCGCGGCGTCCGCGATGGCATCGCCCGCGGTGGATTCCGGCGCCGGGCGCTGCGCCATGATCACCGAGCGATAGGTCGGGTCGCGCTCGACCTCCTCGCCGATGCGGTTCATGGTTGAGACCGCCTCGACCGGGAATTTGCCGGCCGCCGATTCCGCCGACAGCATGATGGCGTCGGCCCCCTCATAGACGGCGGTGGCGACGTCGGAGACTTCGGCGCGGGTCGGCACCGGCGACTGGATCATCGATTCCAGCATCTGGGTCGCGATCACCACCGGCTTGCCGGCGCGGCGCGCCATCCGCGTCATCTGCTTCTGCAGGCTCGGCACCCGTTCCAGCGGCAGCTCGACGCCGAGATCACCGCGCGCCACCATCAGGGCATCGGAGGCCTCGATGATGTCCGCGAGGCGGTCGATCGCCTGCGGCTTCTCGATCTTGGCCATGACGGCGGCGCGGCCGCGGATCATCTTCTTGGCTTCGAGCACGTCGTCGGCGCGCTGCACGAAGGACAGCGCGATCCAGTCGACGCCGGTGACCAGCGCCGCCTCGAGGTCGGCGCGGTCCTTCGGCGTCATGGCCGAGACCGGCAGGTCGGTGTCGGGCAGGCTGACGCCTTTGCGGTCGCTCATCTTGCCGCCGACCACGACACGCGTCACCGCGTGCTCCTTCGAGGTCTCCTCCGCGATCAGCCGCACCTTGCCGTCGTCGAGCAGCAGCGCATGTCCCGGCCGCAGCGCGGCCAGGATCTCCGGATGAGGCAGGTGGACGCGCGTGGCATCGCCCGGCGCCTTGTCGGAATCGAGCGTGAAGGTCTGGCCGTTCTGGAGCTGGACCGCGCCGTCAGTGAAGGCGCCGAGCCTGAGCTTCGGGCCCTGCAGGTCGACCAGGATGCCGATCGGCCGGCCATAGCTGCTTTCGACGTTGCGGATCGTCGCCACCAGCTCCCGCATCTTGTCGTGCGGGGTGTGGCTCATGTTGATGCGGAACAGGTCGGCGCCGGCCTCGAACAGGCGGCGGATCATCGCGAGGTCTGAAGAGGCGGGTCCCAGGGTCGCGAGAATCTTGATACGGCGAAGACGCCTCATGGCTTACTTCCAGACGGGGGCGGGGCAGCGCCTGGCGGGAGGCCAGGCGCGGGGGGCGTACCACCGGGCGGGCTATTGGGCAAACCCGGCACCCCGCCCGGACCGACCGGGCCGGGCAGGCCGGGCACGCGCTGCTGCGCCGGCTGTTCGTTGGCGTCGGTGAGCTGGACCGTCCAGGCCCGCTGCTCGCCGGTATCGACCTCGAAATAGCCGGTCCGGTCGTAGCCGCGCGCCAGGCAATCCTCGGTGCCGCGGATGGTGAACTCCTTGTCGCGCGAGCACATGAAGGCCTGACCCGACCATTCACCGCCACGGTCGTAGTCGATGGCGTAGATGTAATAGTAACGGGCGACCAACGTTCCCCGCAGCAGGGTCTCGCAGGAGCGGGACGAGATGTTCCACCAGCCCTCGGTGGTCCAGCCCTCGGCGTCCTTGTAGCCCAGCGCGATCCCGACCCGGCTCGACGTGTTGTTGCATAGGCGGAAATCGGCAGACGCCGGGCTGGTCCAGAGGCACAGCAGCGCGACCGCCAGCACCGGGACCAACCGGGCGAGCATGCGAAGGAGGGAGCGGGGAGATTCGGCGATCATAGTCGCGAAAAGCTATATCAGATCATTGACGATTTGGCGTAGGGGCCGGGAACTGACCCAAGGCCGGGGTTTTGGCCCGTTTGCGCCGTGATATGGCAAAATCTGTGACAGGACCCACCTGATCCCGTAAGGGTGACGGCCATCGGGGCAGGTCTTAAGGAATCCAGTTATGGCAATCGACGACAAAACCAGAACGGAGCTCGAGGCGGCCGCTTTCCGCCGCCTGGTCGATCATTTGAGGACGCGGACGGACGTCCAGAATATCGACCTGATGAATCTGGCCGGCTTCTGCCGCAACTGCCTGTCCAATTGGCTCAAGGACGCCGCCGACGCCCAAGGCGTCGCCTTAAGCAAGGACGAGAGCCGTGAGGCCGTCTACGGCATGCCCTACGAGACCTGGAAGTCGAAATACCAGGGCTCGGCCACGCCCGAGCAGCTCGAGGCGATGAAGAAGGTCCATCCCCACGGGCACTGAACGGCCGCCTGCGGCCTGCTGAGTCGCGCCACACAACAGCTTTCTTCGCCTCGCTGCAGGAAGGTGTGGGCGCGCTGTGGACGAGCGCGATGCTGCCTTGAACGCGGAGGGCGCCAACCCTAAGGGTCTACCCAGCACGCGCGGTGAGGATGCCGGCGTCACCTCGTTTTGCCAGTTCCATTGGGAGTACCAAGATGGCCACCTCCGCCGCCGTCCGCGACGACGAGCCCGCGACGAAATTTGCCAAGGACCAGCTCAAATCCATCATCGAGCGCATCGAGCGGCTGGAGGAAGAGAAGAAGGCGATCTCCGACGACATCCGCGACGTTTACGCCGAGAGCAAGGGCAACGGCTACGACGTCAAGGCGCTGCGCACCATCGTGCGCCTGCGCAAGCAGGACCCCAACGAGCGCGCCGAGGCCGAGACCATTCTCGAGACCTACATGCAGGCGCTGGGAATGCTCTGAGGCGTTTCGCCTAGTAGGCGTTGCAGCGCACCAAGCTTGGGCGAAGTCCCTTCATCTGCTAGAGTGCTCGGCGAAGGGACCGAGCGATGGATGTGCCGGGACCAGAGCGCAGGCTTGCCGCGGTCCTCGCCGCCGACATGGTCGGCTTTAGCCGGCTGATGGAAGTCGACGAGGCGGGTACCCTTGCGCGCCTCAAGACCCACCGGGTCGAGCTCATTGACCCGGCCATTGCCAAAAATCGCGGCATCATCATCAAGACGACGGGTGACGGCATGCTCGCCGAATTCCACAGCGTCGTCGATGCCGTGCTGTGTGCCGCCGAGGTTCAGCGCCGCATGGCGCGGCGCAATGCCGACGTCCCGCCGCCGCGATGGATACAATTCCGCATCGGCATCAATCTCGGCGATGTCATCGTCGATCAAGACGACATTTTCGGTGACGGGGTCAACGTCGCGGCGCGACTGGAGACGCTCGCCGAGCCTGGAGGGATCTGCGTTTCAGGCGCGGTGCGCGATCAGGTTGGCGACCGGCTCGACGGAGTTCAATTCGACGATCTCGGCGAGCAGAGCGTCAAGAACATCACGCGTCCGATCCGCGTCTTCCGCATTCGGCTGGCGGAGGGGCCTGCAAGCCTGCCCGACGCGACCAAGGCTGTTACGTCACCGGTAGTCTCAAAGAAGCCGTCCATCGCCGTGCTGCCGTTCGCCAACATGAGCGGCGATCCGGAACAGGAGTTCTTCGCCGACGGTCTCACGGAAGACATTATCACCGAGCTCTCGCGCTTCCACGACTTGCTCGTCATCTCCCGAAACTCAACCTTCGTCTACAAGGGCAAGGCCGTAAAGGTCCAGGACATCGGCCGTGAGTTCGGCGTCGACTATGTCATCGAAGGCAGCGTGCGGAAGGCCGGGGGGCGCGTCCGCGTCACCGTGCAGCTGATCGACGCGGAAACCGACCGTCATATCTGGGCCGAACGTTACGATCGCGAGCTCGAGGATATTTTCGCCATCCAGGACGAGATGACCCGCGCAATCGTCGCGACGTTGCCTGGTCGCGTGGAAGCGGCAGCGCATGACCGCACCAAGCGGAAGCCGACCGAGAACATGCGCGCTTACGAATGCGTGCTGGCTGCAAAGCTCCTGCATCACCGTTCAACACGCGAGGACAACGCGCAGGCGCAGACCCTGCTCAACCGGGCGCTGACAATGGATCCGAATTACGCCCACGCTCACGCCTGGAAGGCGTGTGTGCTCGGCCAGTGCTGGATCTATGGCTGGTGCGCTGACCGCGACGCGACCTTCGAGCAGGTGGCTTCTGAACTCGAGATCGCATTGGCGCTCGACGACAACGATGCGGACGTGCACCGGATCCTCGCCGCGCTCAATCTGACGCGCCACGACTATGAAAAGGCCACCTATCATCAGGAGCGTGCGCTGGCCCTCAACCCGAACTACGATCTGATCGTCGTGCAGCAGGGAGAGCTCCTGACCTGGCTGGGCTTGCCTGAGGAGGGCATCGACTGGATCAGGAAAGCGATGCGTCTCAATCCTCATCATCCCGAGCGATTTTGGAGCCATCTCGGTCGCGCGTATTATTGCGCAGAGAAATACGCCGAAGCCGCCGAGGCGTTTTCAAGGATCACGCGGCCCGACTATACCCATCACGCGTTCCTTGCAGCGATATTCGCGCAGATGAACAATGCCGTCGCGGCTGGCGCTCACGCCGCGGAGGTCCTGAAGCGCGAACCCGGGTTCTCGGTGGCAGCCTATCTCGCAACCCTGCACTACAAGCGCGAGATCGATCGCGAGCGTCACGAATCCGGCCTCGTCAGGGCCGGTCTGCCGGCATGATCGATTCGCGCGAGGAAGAACGGGGCAGGGGAAGCTTTGCCGGGTCGCGGCTCTCAGCGAAGCGCGGCGGTACGCATGACGAAGGACGTCGTCTGGAGCTTTGCGGTCGCGCTGCCCGAGAAGCTGTCGCAGGACAGTCCCTGCATCGGGTCCTCGACAAAACCCATCGCGATCACGGCCTGCGGCTTGACGAAAAGCGGCGCAGCGCCGCCGTATCGAGCTCGCCCATCAGCGTCACCGACATCGCACGGCTGGCGCTCGGTGACAGCATCACGATCTTGAGCCAGATGCTGTCGCCCTTGGCCGCGGAGAGCCGGGTCGCGGTGGCGATCCTGCCATCGATGCTCTTGCCGACCACCGTGTTGATCTCCGTCGCCTGAGCGAGGCTGCGCGTCGCGGAAGCGGGCCGGGCGGAGCGCGGGATCGGCGCGGAATCGGATCTGGCGGCGGTGGACGCCTTCCTGCTCGGGGACTGCGATGCCCGCGGAAGCCTGCCGCGGGCGATGCGCAAGCGCTCCTCGGCTCCCATCATCGCCATGAGCGGCCAGAAGATGCTCAAGAACACGCTGGAGCTGTTCGAGTCCGGCGTCGACGACGTCGTGCACGTGCCGATCCACCTGCGCGAAATCCTCGCCCGAACGGCGGCGATCGCGCGCCGCCGGGTAGGCGAACTGCCAAGGCCCTGCGAGACCAGGATCCAGGTCTTCTTCAACGGTCGTGACCCCGAGATCGCGGGCCACGCCCTCACCCTGCCCCGCCGCGAACTGCGCATTCTCGAATATATGGTGAGCAACCACGGCAAGTGGATCACCAAGACGCAGATCTTCAACGCGGTCTATGGCATCTTCGAGTCGACCTTCGACGAGAGCGTGATCGAGAGCCACGTCAGCAAGCTGCGCAAGAAGCTCCGCGACCGCCTCGGCTTCGACGCGATCGTGGCCCGGCGCTACGTCGGGTATCGCCTCAACATCCCGGCCGGCGAGACGATCGACGTACCGATGCAGGAGCTCGACGAGGTCGGCATCCTCCTGAACAGGGCGCACGCCGTCCCGGCAGCGTATTCGGCAGGTAACTAGCGCGGCAAGACAGCGATACGAAGGCGGCCTTCGCGGAGATATCCCCGCGGAGGCCGGAGTGTTCTGAAGGCTGACGGAAGTGGCAGGAATGCCGCCGAAGCACAGCAGCGAAGAGCGAGCTAGGGCTTCTGCTGGAATTCTTCCTTCGAAACGTAGTTGAAGTCCTCAACCAGGACGTCCTGGACCACGTCGGCCTGCATCCGCTCGTTGACGCGCTGCTTGATGGCCGTCGTGAGGACCGAGAGGTCGTAGCGGGCGAGCTTCCTGAAATCGAGCCGATCGTCGGCATAGATCCTGCGGAAGGCCTCGTCGACGACGAACGGCTCCGGCGGAACGCTGAGCTGGTGCATGGTCCGCGCCTCAACCGTGTAGACGAAGCGCGCGACGATGTAGCCCTGCACGTTGCCGTTCTCGACCATGGGCACGCTCAGCGCCCGCGTCTTCTGATATTGCAGCCCGTCGAGATATTCGTCTTTCGCCGGCAGCAGGCTGCCGTTTTCCTTCCAATAGGCCACGGCGTAGCTCGTGCCTGCGGTGAGGATGCATACCCAGAGCCCGGCCAGCACCAGTCTGATCATTTTCCATCCTGTGTTGCGCGGCCGGTATAGGTGCCGTCCGACTCGGCATCCTTGATCGCCTTGACGATGACGGTCGCGACCTCGCGCACTGCGTCGTAATGCATTTCGAGGACGGAGCGATTCCGCTCCAGCTTCTCGCGCAACCGCTGGATCTCCTCGGTGATCTCGATCTCGCCGCCGAGATGCATCCGTGCCCGCATCAGGCGGACGAATTCGAGCATGCTCCGGCTCTTGCGGGCGCTGAAATCGTCGAAATCGATCTTCCTTCCGGCCGCGAGCGCTGCCGTCTCCTCCTCGACGATGCTTTCGAGCCGGCGGATCGCCGCCAGCAGGCCGCGCATCTCATCCGATCTCGCCGCGTCAGTGCCCTCGATCACCGCCTCGCCGCCGGGATTCGGCAGGAGCACGGGCAGCAGTGCATCGCCTGCTGCTGTTTCCGTCGTCGCCTCGATGTCCGCGACCGGCTGTTCCATCACCAGGGCCGCCGCGCCTTGTTGTGCCTGCATAGGAAATTCACCCTTCAACTTCTGTCACCATTCCCGGATCATCATCCGGCCTTCCCCGTAACGTCCGGTCCTGCCGGATGCGCGGCAGCGAGCTGCCTGGCGATGCCAATGCCCTTGCCCTTGGCCAGCTGGCTACCGAGCTGCTCCGCCAGCATCGACTTCCAGACGCCGCCGGCCGTGCCCTTGCCGAAGACCTCCTCCGACTCCTTCGGCAACATCGTCTCGACGAAGGTCTGGAGGATGAAGGCTTCGAACTTCCGGTACACCTCGCCGGAGGCCGGCGCCTTGATCACCTGCACCGGAGCGCCGTTCACTGCACCCGACTGTGCTTCGGAAATCTTCGTCGCGGATTGATCGGCAGCAGCCGCCTTGGCCTTGCCGACCTCCACCTCCATCGTGGCGGCGAAATCGGCGTCCGATGATTTCAGCGCACCGAGCTTCGCGGTGGCCGCGCGCTGCGCCACGGGGTCGGCGGCTTCGAGGACGTCGAGAACGAGGTCGGGTGTCGCTGTCACGATCATGTCTTGTTCCGGCTGGCTGGCCACGGCGTCCACTCGCGCACGGCTGGGCTTGTGCCCGTCATTTCCTCGAGCGATCGCTTCTCCGCGTCGCGAAGCTTGTCGGCGAGCGCTGCTTTCGCAACCTGCTCGAGCTGTTTCACACGGCGGCTCTCCGAGCGAACCAGGTCGAGCTGCTGCGATGCCTGCGCCTGAACCGCGCGGGCGCCGACGCTCATCCTGTTGAGGCGTCGCGCGATCGATTCGCTTGATGATCCCGCCGGCGGCTTCCCTTCGTTGAGGGCCCCGACCAGCCATTCCTGCTCGTCCTGCAGGCTGCGCTCCTGCTGGCGCAATTGCGCAAGCTGCCATTCGGACAGCCGGAGCTGGAGCTTCACCAGCGAGACCATCCGACCGAGCTTGTCCGCGCGCGACGTCATGACCATCACTCCGCCAGCCATGACGAGACGCCGAGCATGAACTGCGTCAGCAGCTCGTCGCTGGTGAGATAGAGCAGCAGGAAGCCGCCGAACAGCACGAAGGGCACCGAGATGAAATAGACCGGTATGGCCGGCGTCAGCTTGTTGATCAGGCCGACCGCCAGGTTGACGATGACCGAATAGACGATGAAGGGGCTCGTGATCCGCAGCGTCAGCACGAACGCTTCCGAGAGGCGGCCGACGAGCTGGTCGAGCGCCATGCTGCCGCCGAGCCTGTTCCCGGGATGCCAGAGGTCGTAGGAGTTCATCAGCCCGCGCAGCACCTGCCAGTGCTGGTCGGTCATGAAGAACAGCGTGGTGACGGCCGCCATGATCAGCGGCACCAGGGCCGGCGCCGGATCGGTGTCGCCGACCGGCGTGCCCGGGATGTTGCTCAGTCCAATCGCGCTCGCCATCACGGTCGCCATGGTCTGGAGCGCGAGGAAGAACACACGCCCACCGAGACCGATGACGCTGCCGACCACGAGCTCGGAGCAGATCAGGAGCGCGAGCGTCAGCGGCGCCGCGTTGTCCGTGAGCGGTTTCAGGACCGCGATCAGGATCGGCGTCAACGCGAACGTCGTGACGAGCGCGACGAACAGGCGGACCTGGGCCGGAACATTGACGCTGGAATAGCCGGGCACCAGCATCAGGCAGGCGCCGATGCGACAGAACACGATGAACGTCACCAGCACGCTGTCGGCGAGGCCACTGATCACGATACGGCTCCGAGCGCCCTGATTTCGGCGCTGCGCGCGACTTCGACATGCGACAGGATCGGCAAGGTCGGGAACACCCGCTCCAGGATCATCCGGACATAGGGACGGGCTTCGGGGGTCACGGCCAGCACCACGCTGGTGCCGTTCTCGGTGAACTTGCGGATCGCCGCGCTGGCTTCGGTCGCGAACTGCTCGATCAGGCGAGGATCGGCGTCGAACTCGACGACATCGCCCTTGCCGTCCCGCTTCAGGCTCTGATGGAACGCCAGGTCCCAACGATTGCCGAGGCGGACCACGTTCAGCACGCCGTTGTCGGAGAGGTCGCCGCAGATCTGCTGGGCTAGACGCGTCCGCACATGCTCTGCGACCTGCTCGGAGCGCCGCACATGCGGCGCTATCTCGGCGATCGCCTCGAGGATGAGGTGAAGGTTGCGGATCGACACGCGCTCGGCGAGTAGGATCTTCAGAATCGCCAGCAGCCCCGAATAGGAGATCTGCGACGGGCAGAGATCTTCGACCAGGCGCTTGTATTCCGGATCGAGCCGGTCGAGCAGGGCGCGCATGTCCTTGTAGGACAGGAGTTGGGCGAGATTCGCCCGGATCACCTCGCTGAGATGGGTGAGCAGCACCGACAGATTGTCGACCGGCTTGCAGCCCTGCCGCTTGACTTCGTCGGTGAAGGCCTCCGTCACCCACAGCGCCTTCATGCCGAAGGCAGGTTCGATCACCTCTTCGCCGGGGACATCGGGCTTTCCGTCCTTGTCGACCAACACCAGCACCTCGCCGAGCCTGAGCTCGCCATGGGCGACGCGCGTGTCGTGGATTCGGATCTGGTATCCCTTGGGATCGATCGACAGATTGTCGCTGAGCTTGATCTCCGGAATCACGAAGCCGTACTGCTTGGCGAACTTCTTGCGGATCTTGGCGACGCGGTGCGCGAGCTCGGTACGCGAGCCCAGGAGATGGACCGAAAGGTGGCCGCCGAGCGCCAGCTCGATCTCCGCGGTCTTGAGCTGCTCCTTGACGGATTCCTTGGCGTCGGCCTGCGCACGTTCGTCGGCCTTGCGCGCATCTTCCTTCTGCTTCAGCGCTGCCTGCCGCTTCGGCAGCGAATAGCCGACGAAGGCCATGACGCCGCCGAGCAGCACGAACGGCGCCATCGGCAGCCCCGGCATCAAGGCGAGCACGAACATCATCAGCGCGGCGGCGGATACCGCGCGCGGATAGCTGCCGAGCTGCCGCAGCACGGCCTGCTCCGCCAACCCCCTGGTGCCGCCCTTGGAGACCAGGAGGCCTGCCGACAGCGACACGATCAGTGCCGGCATCTGCGACACCAGGCCGTCGCCGACGGAGAGTTTCGTGTAGACGTCGGCGGCACGCGACAGCGTCAGCCCGTGATGAGTGACGCCGATGATGATGCCGCCGAAGATGTTGATCGCGGTGATGATCAGGCCGGCGATGGCGTCACCACGGACGAATTTCGAGGCACCGTCCATGGCGCCGAAGAACGCGCTCTCCTCTTCGAGCTCGCGGCGCCGGCGCTGGGCCTCCTTGTCGTCGATCAGGCCCGCCGACAGATCTGCGTCGATCGCCATTTGCTTGCCGGGGATGGCGTCCAGGGTGAAGCGGGCGCCGACTTCGGCGATACGCGTCGCGCCCTTGGTGATCACGACGAAATTCACCGTCACCAGGATCGCGAAGATGATCAGGCCGATGACGAAGTCGCCGCCCATGACGAACTTCGAGAATCCGGCGACGACGTATCCCGCGGCCTGCTCGCCCTCCCCGCCCCGCGACAGGATCAGGCGCGTCGTCGCGACGTTCAGTGCCAGACGCAGGATCGTCGCGATCAGCAGCACGGTCGGAAAGGCCGAGAAGTCGAGCGGTCGCTGGATCCACAGCGCGACCATCAGGATCAGCGCCGAGAGCGCGATGGAGAAGGCGAGGCCAAGATCGATCAGGATCGGCGGTATGGGCAGGAACAGGATCGTGAGCATGGTCACGATACCGCCCGCGAAGAAGGCGTCCGCCCCGAGGCGGCGCGGGCTTGGCAGGCTAGCAGCTAACGTATCGGCCATGGGTCACCGGCAGAGGATCCGCCCGGTAATCTGCCGTGCAAAGCTTACGCGAGGGTGGTGGCCTCGGGGATCAGAAGCCGTGCTCGATCCGCGAATAGACCATCTCGGTGAAGGTGGAGAGATGCGCCCCGATGAACGAGCCGGAGACGGCGACGACCAGGAGAATGACGATGATCTTCGGGACGAAGGTCAGCGTCACCTCCTGGATCTGGGTCAGGGCCTGGATCAGTGCAATGACGGTGCCGACGAGCATTGCGGCACCGACCGCGGGCCCGGAGGCGACGATGATGGTCCAGATCGCGGCCTGGACGATATCGAGGGCGTCCCGCTCGTTCATGATTGGCTGATGGTGAGCCCGGGCCCGACGGCAACCTTCGTGCCGTTCTCGAGGGTCGCGATGGAGCCGTCGCTGTTGATGGAAACCGAAGCGACCTTGCCGCTGAAGCTGGCGCCGGTCGAGTCGGTGAAGCTGACGGTCTTTCCGATCAGCCCGTTGGCCTGCGACAACGACTGTGAGGACAGCAGCGCATCCAGCTTCGAATTGGTCTGCATGGCCTGCTCGACCGTCGAGAGCTGCGCGAACTGGCTCATATATTGCGAGGTGTCCATCGGATTGGTCGGATCCTGGTTCTTCATCTCGGCGACGAGCAGCTGAAGGAAGGTGTTGTAGTCGACGCTGTTGCTCGACGTGGCCGTGGTGGAACTGGTCGAACTGGAGGACTTGCCGGTCGTGTCGGTCGCGCTGGTGACGTTCATCTAGCTTCTCCGCTGTCAGGCAGCCTCGAATGGGGTATGGGTGGTGGCGCCGGCCAGGATCGCCTGCTCCACCGGGAACAGCGCCCGGATCCGCTTGAGCGCCTCGAAGTATCGGGTCGTCTCGACCAGCTTCGTCGACCGCGGCAAGTCCGTCGAGCATCTCGCGGTTCTCGCACACCGCAAGCAGAGCCGCGTGATGCTGCACGTAGAGCGCCGACGCATCCCGGACGTCGGTCGGGTTCATCAGCATGAGCTGCACGATGAAATAAAGCTGCCGCATCGCCGTGGTGGCGTCGGACGCCTGCATGACCTGCCCTTCGAGCAGGAACATTACGTCGTTGACCAGCTCGACGGAGACCTTGCGGTCCACGCGCAGCACCGCGCCGTTGATGTAGATCCGTTCGCCCGCCCGCAAGGAGATCTTCATCAAAGAGCGTCTCGGATCAGGCGGTTGATTTCAATGAGCTGCATCACGTCGTTCGATTTCTCTTCGCGAAGGCGGTCGGCTTCCTTGACGACCCACAGGCCGATCGAGATGATGTCGGCCCGCAGCTTGTCCGGCAGTCCGTTCTCCGGATGCGAGAGATCCTCGATGAAGATCGTCCACAGCCGCCGGACATAGAGCAGGCTCTCGACCAGATCCTCGAGGCGGAATCCGCCTCGCTGAATCCGTTCGAGCCGGTCGATGCCGAGGCTGAGCGCCTGCCGCTCGCGGCCCCGCGCCTCATGGCCACTCTCGTCGACGACCGCTTCATAGGCTTCAAACGTCATCAGAACCACTCTGCACGGGAGACCGAATAACAAGACAAGGTTGCGAGCCTTAGCAGCGAACTTTAGCTCAGAGATAGTTGATGAGGCTGATCTTCTGGAGCTGCGAGGTGAGCGCGAGCGCCGTCTGGATCTGGGTCTGCAAGGTGTTGACCCGGACCGACGCCTCGGTCGGGTCGACCGCCTCCATCTTGACGATCTGGTCGTTGAGGATGTCCTTCTGGATCTTCAGCTTCTCGGTCGCGCCGGTGACGCGTTGCTGGATCGAGCCGACCGTGCCCCCGAGCACGGCGAGATCGTTGATCGCACCGCTGACGAGGCTGATGGCCTTGTCGACGACGACCTGGAACGTATCCTTGCTCAGGCTCGTGTTTCCGAGATCGGTGAGCATGGTGTAGGCCTCGGCCAGCTTGCGGAAGCCGGGCTGGTTGGCGCTGACGGAACTGTCGACGACCTCGGTCGTGGAGATGCGGCTCGACAGCGTCTGGTCGGTCGCCGACGACCAGTTGGTGTTCCAGGCCGGGCTCGCGAACTCGGTGTCGAGGGTGTTGTCGAGAAAGTTCTGCATCTGCGCCGGAGTGATGGTGCTCACGCTGGCCGAGGACTGCGCGAAGCCGAAGCTCGCGAGGAAGTCCGCGTCGACCTGGTTCTTGCTGGCCGAGCCGGCGGTGTAATTCGTGACCGGCTGGGTCTGCGTATTGATGCCGCCGAACAGGTACGAGCCGTTATAGGAGACGTTGAGCGCGCCGATGAGATCCTGGAGATTGGCGGATGCGCTCGGCAGGATGATCCGCGCACCGCTGTCGGCGTCGCGGGCGGCGATCAGGTTCTTGAGGAAGTCCGACGCAGTCGTGCCGAGCTGGGTGATCCGGTTCTGCGTCACGTCAAGCCGACCCGCGACGAGCTCGTTGGTATCGACGAGCTGGTCGGCGAAGTTGAATTCGGCGCGCAAGCTCACGTCGCGGCCCGTGCCCGTGCCGAGCTCGAGGCCGACGTCCGCGAAGCGACCCGTGGTCGCCTCCTTCGAAGCCTTGCTCAGCGCGCTCTGATTGTTGGTGATCGATGACCTCAAGGACGAAGACAGCATCAAGGTCGAGATGTAGTTCGCGCTCATCATGACTTAATTCCCCACGGCAGCCAGCAGGCTCTGCAACATCTCATCGACGGTGGAAATGATCTTCGACGATGCCGAATAGGTGCGCTCGACCTGGAGCATCAGCGACATCTCGTCGTCCATGTTGACGCCGTTGACGTTGGACAGCGCCGCGGTGCTGCGGTCGAGCAACGTGTTCTGGTACTGGACGCTGTCGTCCGCGGCCTTGCGCTGGCTTTCGATCCAGCTCGCCGAGGAGGACGCGAATTCGATCACGCTGCCGCTGGGCTTGCCCTGCGCCGTGGCGTCGAATGGCTGCGGCGCGTCCATCTCGTTGATGAGCTGCTGGAGCCGCGCCGAGAAGCCGGCATTGCCGGTCGTGTTGTAATTATAGGCGGCGTTGCCGCTGATCGCGCCGTCGCGTAGCAGGTTCGGGTTGCCGCCCGAAGCCGGATCGACCGACGCGGCGACACTGATCGTGCCGGCAAGACCGACCGAAATGGTGGCGCTCGCGGGCATCGCGGGCGCGCCGGGATAGGTGAAGAGGCCGGGCACGTCGGGCAGCGCGGCGCCGGACTGGTCGACTTCCTTGAAGGCGTCGATCAGACCGCGCGCGATTTCGTCAAGCTGGCTCTGATACGTGACCGTGGCGTTGTCGCGCAATTCGGCGAGCCCCGCGAGCTTGCCTGTCTTGAGCGGCATCACGGAATTGGCACCGGTGACCGGGACGCCGTCGATATAGACCGCATTGCCCGTGGTGCCCGGCGTATAGACGTTGGTCGCCGTGAAGCTCACCGTTCGCGCCGTCTTGTCGAACAGCACGACGCCGCTGTCGGTGTAGAGCGCCGCATCACCGTTGGCGCGGAGCGACATCGAGACGCCGACCTCCTGCGACAGCTTCGAGACGATGCTGTCGCGCTGGTCGAGGTAGTCGGTGACGTCGTCACCGGAGATCGTCCCCCTCACGATCGCGGTGTTGACCTTGTCGAACTGGGTGAGGAGCTGATTGATATTGGCGACCGACGTCGCCATGTCGGCGTCCGCGCCTTCGCGGACCGATTGCACGGTCTTGGTGGCCTGGTTGAGCGCGGTCGCCATGTCCTTGGCGGAGGTCACCGCGGCCTGCGCCAACGTCGCGTTGTCCGTCGAGTTCGCGTATTGCTGGAGCGCCTGCTTCAGCTTGGTGAGCTGGGCGGTCGGCGACTGCTCGAGCTCGGGATCGTCCACCGTCGAGGTCGCGATCTTCTGGAGACCGTCATAGATCGCGCTCTGCTTGGCGGACGCCGACGTCGCGGTCAGGACGTTGGTGAAAAGGCCGCCGCTGGCGGCTCGCTGGATCGCCGCGACATAAACACCGGCATTGGGAAGATTATCCAGCACGGCGATCTTGCGCGAATAGCCGGCCGTGCTGGCACCGGCGATGTTGCGCGAGATCGTCGACGACTGGATGCCCGACGCCATGAGCGAAGCGCGAGCGGAGTCGAGAGCGGCGGTAAGGGACATGATTTGCTCTTGCCCGGGATGAGCGGTCGAGGATTCAGCGCTTCAGGTTGACGACGACGTCGAGCAGGTCGGCGCCGGTCTGGAACGATTTCGAGTTCGCGGTGAAGCCGCGCTGCGCCTCGATCATCCCGGTGAGCTCGTCCGCGAGATCGACGTTGGAGTCTTCCAAAGCGCCGGACTGGATCGTGCCGAGCCCGCCAGTGCCGGCATTTCCGGCCTGCGCGTTGCCGGAGTTCATGTTGGTCGAATAGACGTTACCGGGCTCGGGCGTCAGATTGTCGGGGCTCGCGACGTCGGCAAGCATGATCGTGTAAAGCGTCAGCTGCTGGCCGTTCTTGAGGACCGCCGTCACATGGCCTGCCTCGTCGACGTCGACCTTGTCGATGGCCGAAGGCGCACTGCCATTGACGGTCGCCTTGAAGCTGAAGTCCGTGCCGGCCTGCGTCATGTTCGACAGATCCATGGTCAGCGCCGCACCGCCCGGCACAGTCACGGTGAGACCCGTCGGACTTGCCGCAGCCAGGGCGCCCTTGCCGGTCGCGGTGGTGTCGAAGGTAAAGGTGGTGGCGGGGGCGAGCGAGGTCCCGGTCGCGGAATCGTAGACCTGGATCTGCCAGGTATCCGAGCCAGCCGCGGTCGCGGTGTGCGACATATAGACGTCAAGCGTAACGGGCTGGCCGATATTGTTGTAGGCCACGATCGAGCTTTTCGATGAATATGATGCCGGGCCAGGCGGACCGGCAATAACAGCCGCATTCGGATCCAGATTTCCGGCCGTTAGCGTTCCCGCCGTCGACGGCACGGGCACCTGCGAGACCTGGGAGATGTTCACGATCTGCATGCCGGCCAGACTGTTCTGTGAGAAATTGGTCACCAGACCAGGCTGACCGAGAAGATAGTAACCGGCCGCGTTGACCAGGTTGCCCTGGCTGTCCGGCACGAACGAGCCTGCTCGCGTCAGGAACTGCTGCGTGTTAGTGGCGTTCGACACCACGAAGAAGCCATTGCCTTGAACGGCGAGGTCCGTCGTCGACGTGGTGAACTGGGTATGCCCGGCGTCGCTGATGGCGTAGCGGACAGTCGTCTCGACGGCCCCGGAGTCGTAATTGCCAGAGCCGCTCTTCAGGATCAGCGAGGAGAATTCGGTCGAAGCCCGCTTGTAACCGGTGGTGTTGACGTTCGCGATGTTGTCCGAGACCGTCGACAGCTTGTTGGATTGCGCGCTCATCCCGGAAACGCCGGTGCGCATAACGCCGTAGAGGCTCATGGATTGGGCTCCTGTGGTAGGTTGAAGTTACAATGAGGGTTCTTGCTTGCGCGGGGCTGATGGTGGGGAACCGTGCACAACTTGATGTCGTCAGGTCGTCTTCGGCTGACAGAACGAGCGCGCCTTGTCGGTCCACGCGCCAAAGCCGCTGGAGACGAGATGGGCAACGATGTGACAGACGTAGCGCTTCTGCGCCGGCTGATTGTTGGGCCCTGCATTGTAGCGGGCGACCGCCATGGTCCAGCTGCCCTCGCGCTGCTTCAACTCTTTCAGGAAGAGCGCGGCATATTCGACGTTCTTGGCCGGATCGAACATCGCGCGCACCGAGGCGAACTTGTCGCCGTGATAATAGTGATTGATCTGCATGCAGCCGAGGTCGATCAGCTTGATGCCCTTGCTTCGCATGGTTTCGAAATTCGCGATCGCATCGTTCATGTCCTTGGCGAACACGGTCTGACCGTCGGCGCCGAGCGCATAGGGATGGAGCGCGCCGCGCCGCCCGGTCTCGGTGAGGCCGACCGCATAGAGAATGCCGAGCGGAATCCCGTGCTGCCTGGCCGCACGCGCCATCTCGCGCTCGCAGGGGCGCGCGTTGTCGACCGCCGCCTCCGCAGCGCCGGCATTACAGATAAACAGGGCCGCGACGAATCTGCGGCGCCACGTCCTGGTCATGACGCGTCTCCTGATTGGGCTGGCGCTCCTGCCGGGCCTGCTTCGCGTCGCCGTCGGACTGCCCCGACGACGCGCTGGCGCCACCGAACGAGCCTTGCGACGGCGGCTGCTGCTGGCTCGAAAGCTGCGACTGCGACTGGCCGGAGCCGCTCTGGAATCCATCCAGCGAGCCGTGCTGGACCGGCGCGACGTCAGCGACATAACCGGCCGACTGCATGAGATCGCGGATCGAGTCGCGCTGCTGGTCCAGCATCTGGCTGGTGTCCTTGCGTTCGGCCGCGAGGTGGACCGACACTTCGGCGCCGACGAGACGCAGGCGCACGGTGACGTTGCCGAGCGCCGGCGGCTCCAGATTGATGGTCAGGATCTTGAGCGGCTGATCCGGCGCGTTGGTCTGGGACGCTGCGGGATCGGCGGTCGCAGAGGTCGTCGCGGATTCCTTCAGCTCGGCGACGACGGCGTTGGCGACCTGTTGCGGCGCGTTGAACTGCGCCGGCGGCAGATGGGTCTCCTGCTGCACCACGGTGACCTTGGTCGTCTCGGGCAATGCATCCCGCGCCGAGGCTTTGACGGCGCGTTCCACATTGGCCGTGACGCCCTCGAAGCCAGGTGCCGCCGGCATTGCCTTTGGCGATGTCTCGCTGCCTTGCTGTGCGGCCGGGGGCGCTACGTCCTGAGAACGCGTGCCAGCCGAAGCGAGAGCGGACGGCGCGGACTCGGTTGTAGCGATCTTCGCCGTGCCGGCGGCCTGAACCTCACGCTTCGTGGACATGCGCTCGTCGCGTGCGGTCGCGTCTTTCTTGTCAACCGCCGCCGGCTGCGGCTTCGCGGCCGGCACGGCGGCGAGCTCCTGTCCGACGATCGCGGGGATGCCCGGCCCATTCGAAACGTCCGGCTTTGCGGTCGGGTCGACCAGATCTTCCGTCTCCGACGATTCGCCCGTCTTCCGGTCGCCGGTCTTGTGACTGGACTTGGGCTCGTCAGCCGCTGAGATGCGGTCGGACGTCGCCTCGTCATTCGCCGTGTCTTTTCCGATTGGGTGCGTCAGACGCGAGCGCAGTGCTCCGGCCTTCGCGCTCGTGTCGCTGCCCTGATCGTCGAGCGCGCGCTTGGCGAGATTGGAGACGGTGTGGAGCAGATCGTTGAACGACGAGTCTGCCGACGATTTCGCCCCTGCGCTCTTGCCGGCGCGCGACGTGCTGCGCATGTTGAGGCTTTCGGCGAGGCCCGAGAATGGCTGTTCGGAGGTTCCGCTGAGCTTGGTCATGGACGGCGATCCCTGGTGAGGAGTTCAAGTTCGCCGAGCTGCTTCCGCGCACGCGCGATGGTCGCGGTCGATGACGCGAGGTCGAGGCGCGCCGGCGTTGCTGGAGGCTTGTCGCCTGCGGTCGCGGATCCGCCGGCGAACGGCTTGCGGACGTCGAGCACGAGCTGCACCGTCGCATTCAGAAGGGGAACGTCGCGCTCGGGCAGCTTCGAGCGGTCGAGTGCCTTCAGCTCGGCGAGACCGCCATCATACTCGTCGGTGAGCGTCCGCGAGGCGCCACGGAAGAAATGCGCACGCTCGCGATCCGCTGACGCATCGGCGCTGAGCGTCAGCGCACGCTCGCCGGCGAGCCGGGTCACGGCCAGCTGTCCGCGCACCATCGCCGCGCGCGCGATCACGAGATAGAGCTTGAGGCGGCTCGCGCGATCGATCTGCTCCAGCAGGGTTGTGATCCGCGCAAAGCGGCGCTCGTCGAGCGCGAGGCTTGATTGCGTCAGGCCCGTGGAGAAGCGCTGCCAGAAATCGCCGGCATAGATCGAGTTGCGGTAATGGCGGATATAGGCCAGCGTCAGGAACTCGAACTTGTCGAATTCCTCGGCCTGCCCAACCAGCAGGATCTCGCGCCGCAGCGCCGCCTCCTCTACGAGCGTACCGGGCAGGAGCAGGCGCGCGTCGTCGAGGCGCTCGATCGCGAGCGAGGCCTCGGCACGTGCGAACAGCGCGCCCTGAACCAGCGCGACCTGCCCGCCCAGACCCGACGGAAGCGTGCGCGGCTTGACGTCCTTGAGCAGCTCGCGCGCTTCGTCCTGGCGGCCCTCGACATAGGCCAGCGCACCATCGAACAGTCGCTCGTCGACGTTCAGCTTGTCGCGCGGCAGCTTGCGGACCACCTGCGGCGCGCCGCCGCTGAGCAGATAGATGACGACGGCCTGGCCGTTCCGCGCATTGCTCCACACGCCCGCGTCGGCGGCGAGAAATTTCTCGCCGACCTGCCGGATCAACGCGATGTGGCTGCCATGCGCCGCGGTGTCACCATTGGCGATGCCATCCTGCACAGCCTGCAATGCGCGCACGAGTTCATACGGCTCCGCCGCTGTCGATACCGGGGCTGGCGCAGGCTCGGCCAATGCGCCTGCCATCGTGAACGGCAGCAGCAGCAAGACGGTGCGGAGGAGCGGCCGGATCAAGGGCGCTTCTCCCGGATCAGGATCTCGATCCGGCGATTCTGCGCGGCCGCCGGATCGTTCGGCAGTTTCGGCCGCCGGTCGGCGTAACCTTCGACATGCTCGATCCGCTGCGCATCGACGCCGGAGCGGACCAGCATGTAATAGGCCATCTGCGCACGGGCGGTCGACAGCCGCCAATTGTCGTAAGTCTCCGACTTGTACGGCCGATTGTCGGTGTGACCGCGGACGATGATCATGCCAGGCCGCTTCGTCAGCAGCGGGCCGATCTTGTCGATGACGCGAACGAGCTCGGGCCGCGGCTCCGCCGAGCCGACCGCGAACATGCCGAAGCTCGCATCGTCGGTCAGGCTGATCAGAAGGCCTTCCTCGACCTGACGAACCTCGGCCGCCGGTCCCGCGCCGGCCTTGACGTCCGACAGCGCGTCCGCGATCGCAGACTGAAGCTGCTTGACGGTTGGCTGCCGCGTTTGCGCCGCATCGCGCGGCTCGTTGTCCTTCGTCGTATCATTGGGCCGCGCCTGCGCGGCGGCATTGGCCTGAGCGGTCGCTTGGGCGCTGCCCTCGCGCGAGGATTGCGACGGCGCAGGCCCGGGCGGCAACAGGGGCGAGAGGCTTGCGGACGGGCTATCCGCGTTCGGCGCCACGCTTCCGCCCGCATCATCCACCTTGGCGCGGCGCGCCTGCGGTTCGCTCTGACCCGTGCCGGACGCATCGCGCGCGGAGGCATTCGGCTTCGGCTCGCTCTCGATGATGCGATCCGCGTCCTTGGACATCTGCGGCGCCAGCTTCCAATAGCCGGGATCGAAGGGATCACGGTAAGCGTCGCCACCCTTGAGGCCGTCCTCTTCGGCCGATGTCAGGGCGCCGGCGCGACGCTGGCCCGAGGCCTGGTTCGCACTATTGGCGATCTCGGCGAGCGTCGCATAGGGATCGCGGAACAGGACCTTCTCTTCGTAGAAGGGCGGTTTCTCCGCCGTCGGCGAGTCGCCGCGACGTTCTTCGTTCGGCCCCGCCGGCTTACGCCTGCCGTCCTGGCCTTCGAATGACGACGGCTCCTTCCTGGAGAGGTCCTTCAGACCCTTCGGAGCAGGTGCATTCTCCGCGAGCTTGATCGGATTGAAATAGCTCGCGACCACCTGCTTCTGGTCCTGGTTGAGCGCGTTGAGCAGCCACATGACCAGGAAGAACGCCATCATCGCGGTCATGAAATCCGCATAAGCGATCTTCCAGACGCCGCCGTGCGGCTTCTCGTCGTCGAAAGCGCTCCGCCGGCGGATGATCACGAGCTCTGGCTTGACCTCATTCATGGCGGACTACCGGCGCGCCTCCTTGAGGCGTTCGCTCCAGGCCGAGATCTGGGTCTCGATCACGGTCTGGTCGGCCACGACGCGGACCTCGAAGGTGTCGGCGGCCTCATAAGCGATGCCCGTCCGCCGAGCCTTCTCGAGCTGCGCCTTCACTAGGTCCAGCAACTCGCTCGGGCCGGTGACCTTGAACACCGGCACCGGCGAATTGCCGGTCAACGCCGCGATCTGCTCGACCAGCGACTCGATTGCCTTGTCGCGGACCGCCTCCGTGAGAAACGGCAGCAATATCCGCGCAACCGAGCTCGCGATATTGGTCTCAATCTCGCGGCAAGCCGTCTCGAAGCCGTTGACGATGGTGGCCGCCTGCTGGTCGGACCACTTGGCCCGCTCCTCGCCGAGCCGGATCGCGCTGCGGACGCGTTCCTCCGCAAGCCTGGCCTCGCCTTCCGCGACGCCGGCCGCATGGCCGCGACGATAGGCATCGTCGAGAAGGTTGACCGGCGGAGCTTCCGCTGCCGGGGACGGCGGCTGAAGCTGCTGCTGCGAATGGGGCTGTGGTTGCGGCTGAGGCTGAGGTTGCGGCTCGCGCCGAACCTCCCTCGGCCTTGTCAGCACGTCCTGGATCTTCGGCGGCGGAGGCGGCGGCGATTTGGCCCGGCCGTTCGCATCGAACTGCGTCAGGAGCTTTCCGATTGCTGCGTTCATGCCGCCTCCTCGCGTCGCATCCAGTCTTTAAGGATCGCGGCCGCCTGCATCTGATCGAGCCGGACGATCTGCTCCAGCCGCTTTTGCGGCGTTCGCTGCATCTTGCCTTCGAGATCTTCGACGAGGTTGAGCTCGGCCTCCTCGCTGTCAGGCAACGCCAGGGCCGCGGCCTCGAGGGCGGCAGCCTCCGCTGCCTCGGTCTGCTCCTGTTCGGCGCGATGGGTGAGAATACCGTTGACCGCCGGCCGAAGCCCGAACCAGACCAGCATCGAGGCAACGGCGAGGATGGTCACCGCGTTGATGACGCTGCCAAGCTGCTTGTTGATCATCTCGACGAAACTGATCGGCGGCACCGGCGCCAGCTCGCGCGAGCCCTCAATGAAGTCGACGGCCGTCACCTGGATCTGGTCGCCGCGCTGCTTGTCCAGTCCGCCGGCGGTGGCCGCGAGCTGGCTGATCTCGGCGAGCTTGCTGTCGATGATGGCCTGGTTGCTCTTGTCGCCGAGATCGGCGACGAGGCGCGCGCGGTTGACCAGGACCGCGATGAAGAGCTTCTTGACCGAATAGCCGTCGCTCACCGTCGTCGTGGTCTTGGACGACACCTCGAAATTGGTGACGTCCTCGCGGCGGGTCTTGTCCTCGCTGGAGTTCTTGCTGCCGCCGGCGTTCACCTGCTGATCGGGGAGGTTCTGCTGTACCGTGGTCGGCGTCGACCGGTCCGCGTTCTGCGAAGACTCCTTCTCGCGCACGTTCCGCACCGAACGCTCGGCGCGGCTCTCGGGATCGTAGACGGTTTCATTGATCTGCCGCTTATCGGTGGAGAGCTGCGGTGCGACGCTCACCTCGAAATTGTCGAGACCCAGATAAGGCGTCAGCGCCTTGCGGATGTTCTCCTGCACCATGCCGCCAACGGTCTTCTGGAGGCTTGCCATCTTGGTCGGCGCGGCGCTGGCCTCATCCTCTTCGGCGAGCAGCATGGAGCCGTCGGCGTCCAGCACCGTCACCTTGTCGCGGCTCATGCCGGGAATGGCGGCGGCGACGAGATGACGGATCGATTGCGCCGTGCGCGCCTCGATCGCGCCGTCGGTGCGCAGCACGACCGATGCCGAGGGCGGCTGCTGCGTCGCGCGGAACGAGCCGCGTACGGGCATGACGATATGCACGCGCGCGGCCTTCACGCCCTTCATCAGCTGCACCGTGCGCGCAATCTCGCCTTCCAGCGCCCGCAGCTTGGTGACCTCCTGCATGAACGAGGTCAGGCCGAGCGAGCCGATCTTGTCGAACAGCTCGTAGCCGGAATTGGCGCTGGTCGGCAGGCCCTTCTCGGCAAGCAGCATCCGCGCCTGCATGGTCTGGCTCGGGCGCACCGAGACGGCGTCTCCGGCCGTATTGACGTCGAAGGCGATGTTCTGCTCGCGCAGCGCGGCGCCCATGCGCGTCACGTCTTCGCGGGTGAGGCCAGTATAGAGCGTCTCGAATTCAGGCCGGCTCAGATAGTAGGCACCGCCGACGACGGTGACGAGAACGGCAAAGCCGATCAGCCCCAAGGCCATCAGGCGTCGTGGCCCAAGCTCCAGCAGATTGTTGAGCAGTTGCTGTACCTGCGCACGACTGAGCAGCATATGACCTCGTAGCAATGCGAACGTATGAGACACTCCGCTGCCAACCTTGTCTGAAGGTTGCGCGCGGACGCGAATGTGTCGGTTCGCTGGCGAGGCGTTGCAATCTTACAAATTCGGTAGCGCAATCGACATCGGCAACGGACGGCCGGACGCATTGCCGCCCGAGCAGCCGCGACATGTCGCATGAAATCTGACGTCGGAAGGTCGATTTCGGGCACGTCTTGTGCCGTCACGTCCGCCGATCTCGGCGAGGACCGTGCTCCGCGGGGAGCACGGTCGTTTTCGAAAACGCCGCTTAGCTGCGGAACAGCGACAGGATGCTCTGGCTGTTCTGGTTGGCGATCGAGAGCGCCTGAACGCCGAGCTGCTGCTGGGTCTGGAGCGCCTGAAGGCGGGTCGATTCCGCGTTCATGTCGGCGTCGACGAGCTGGCCGATACCGCGATCAACCGAGTCCATCAGCGACTTCACGAACTCCGTGTTGTTCGAGATGCGGTTCTTGATGGCGCCGAGGTTCGCGGCGGACTGGCTGACGGTGTTGATCGCGGCGGTGACCTGCGCGATGTAGCCGTCGAGCGTGGTCTGGTCGGTCGCCGAGTCGGTCAGCGCAGCGATGCTGATCGTGTCGACCGATGCAGTGCCGCTCACCGTGTCCAGGATGCCGGCCGTGGCCGAGGTGTAGAGCGAGTAGTTGGCAACCGTCACCGTGATGGTGTTGATCGTGGGCGTGCCGCCGACCCGCGAGAACGACGACACCAGGTTCACCGTCGCCGGGGTGGTAGCGGTGGTGCTCAGCCAGTTCACGCCGTTGAACGTCGCCGCGTTGGCGACGTTCTTCATGTCCTGCTGGATCTGGGTGATTTCGGCCTGGATCTTGGTGCGGTCGATGCCGGCGGTCTTGGCTTCGACCAGCAGCGCCTGGAGCTTGGTGAGGCCGGAGTTGCTGTCGCCGATGACCTTGTTCAGAGCGGTGTATTCGGTGTCGACGGTCGCAGCCGACAGACCGAGCGAGTCCGACACGGCGGAGAGCGCGGCGTTGTCGGCGCGCATCGAGGTCGCGATCGACCAATAGGCCGAGTTGTCCGAAGCGGTCGCGACGCGCTGGCCGGTCGAGATCCGGTTTTCGGTCGTCTGCAGGCTGGCGCTGACATTCCGGAGGGTCTGGAGCGCAGTCATTGCAGCGGAGTTGGTAAGCAGGCTGGAAGCCATCTTTGATGTCCCTTTGAAAGCAGATTGGATTTTGGGGACATACCGGGCTTGCACCGGTACGACAGGGCGGCATCATGCCTTTGGGATGCGGAAATGCGCGTGAACCCAACCCGTCGTAGCGGCGAGACTAGCCAGCGAAGCTTGTGCGAGGCTTGTGGCCCTGTGATCGGACCGCAACAGGTAAACCGGCATCATGGCGCGCGCGACATCGCACCAAACGAAAGGGCCGCGCTTCACGAGAAGCGCGGCCCTCCCCGGACTGTCTTGACGCTTAGCGGAACAGCGACAGGATGCTCTGGCTGTTGTTGTTGGCGATCGAGAGCGCCTGAACGCCGAGCTGCTGCTGGACCTGGAGGGCCGCCAGGCAGGTGGACTCCTGGTTCATGTCGGCGTCGACGAGCTGGCCGATACCGCGATCAACCGAGTCCATCAGCGACTTCACGAACTCCGAGTTGTTCGAGATGCGGTTCTTGATGGCGCCGAGGTTGGCGGCACCCGAGGAGACCGTGCCGATCGCCGCGGTGACCTGCGCGATGTAGCCATCGAGCGTGGTCTGGTCAGCCGCCGAGTCGGTCAGTGCACCGATGTTGATGGTGTCGACCGACGCAGTACCGCTCACCGTGTCCAAGATGCCGCTCGTGGTCGAGGTGTAGAGCGAGTAGTTGGCGACCGTGACGGTGATCGAGCCGGTGGTCGGCGTGGAGGCGACGCGCGAGAACGACGACACGAGATTGACGGTCGCCGGCGTGGTGGCCGTGGTGCTCAGCCAGTTGACGCCGTTGAACGTGGCCGCGCTGGCCACGTTCTTCATGTCCTGCTGGATCTGGGTGATTTCCGACTGAATCTTGCTGCGATCGATACCGGCGGTCTTGGCTTCGACCAGCAGCGACTGGAGCTTGGTCAGGCCCGAGTTGCTGTCACCGAGAACCTTGTTCAGAGCGGTATATTCGGTGTCGACCGTCGCGGCCGACAGACCGAGCGAGTCGGAGACGGCGGAGAGCGCGGCGTTGTCGGCGCGCATCGAGGTCGCGATCGACCAGTAGGCGGCGTTGTCGGAGGCGGTTGCCACGCGCTGGCCGGTGGAGATCCGGGTCTGCGTGGTGGAGAGTTGCGAGCTGACAGACCGCAGGGTCTGGAGCGCGGTCATGGCGGACGAGTTCGTGAGCAGGCTTGACATTGCGAATGTCCCTTTATGTACGCGTTACATTTTCACTTTGGGACATACCGGGTTTTCACCGGTACGGAGGGGCGGCATCATGCCTTTGGACTGATGTGGGTGGGGTCCAACCCGCCGTGACGCCTTGCTAGCACACCGAATCTTGCCGCCGGATTAAAATCGCCTTGAATATCATCGCTGTAGCGGCGGTATCGTAGTTACCATCCGCTAACCATGATGACGCGGTCCGAGCCGCGCTCTTTCAGGAGAACGACCGCACCAGTCCGGAGGCGAGCAGGTTCCAGCCGTCGATCAGCACGAAGAACAGCATCTTGAACGGCAGCGCGAGGATCGTCGGCGGCATCATCATCATGCCCATCGACATGGTCAGCGTCGCCACGATCATGTCGATGACGAGGAACGGTAGGATGATGAGGAATCCGATCTCGAACGAACGCCTGAGTTCGGAGATCATGAAGGCCGGAATGATGACGCGCATGTCGATGCGCTTGTCGTCGAACTTCTTGCGAAAGCTTTCCGCAGCGAGCGCCTCGAAGGTCTGGAGATCCTTGTCGCGAACGTGGGCCAGCATGAACTCGCGGAAGGGATCGGTGATCTTCAGGTAGGCCTCTTCCTCCGAGATCTCGTTCTTCATCAGCGGCTGGACGCCGGTCTCCCAGGCGCGGTCGAATGTCGGCGCCATCACGTAGAAGGTCATGAACAGCGCGAGGCTGATCAGCACCAGGTTGGCCGGCGTGGTCTGGAGGCCGAGACCGGCGCGCAGGAACGACAGCGCCACCGCAAATCGCGTGAAGCTCGTCACCATGATGAGCAATCCCGGCGCCACCGACAGCACCGTGATCAGCGCCATCAGCTGGATGATACGGCCGCTGGTCGAGCCGTTGCCGGGCGGCAGCAGCGAGTTGAGGTCCGGAATCTGGGCCAGCGCCACTTCGGGCAGCACGACCAGGATCAACGCGAGTAGCAGGACTCTTACTCTCACTGGATCACCAACGTCTCAATGATCAATTCGCGGACCTTGCCCGACGAGCGGATATTGGCGCGCTCGGTCAGGTCGTCGCGCAGGTGCTGGAGCCCGCGCGATCCCTCGAACTGGCCAACCGACGCCGACCGCAGATAGGTGATGATGTCCTCGCTGATGTGGGCGGCCAGGATGCCGGCATCCTCGTCGCTCATGCTCTCGGTCACCATGGAGGCCTCGACGCGGGCCCAGTTGTTGGCCGGTGCAGCGAGATTGGTCACGATCGGGGACAGTTTTCGAAGCCGCGCGCTGCCGGCGTAGCTCGAAGCAATCGGTGGCGGCGTGGCGCTCTTCTTCGCGTCGGCCACGCGCTCAGCGGCCGCAAACAGATGCAGGCCGGCAAGGGCGCCCGCACCGATCGCGACAAGGGTCAGCACGACAATGGCCGCAATCAGGCGCATCACGTCCCCTGCCCTCGCGACGCGGCTCGGCCGGTGCGGATCTCAGAATGGTGCCACGGCGTCATAGATCCGGTGTCCCCATCCAGGCTGCTGCACGTCAGACAGATTTCCACGGCCACCATAGGACACGCGCGCCTCGGCGATCTTGTCGTAGGAGATCGTGTTGGCCCGCGAGATGTCGCGCGGACGCACGATGCCGCCGACATTGAGCACGCGCATCTCGGTGTTGACGCGGAATTCCTGCGAGCCGCTGATCATCATATTGCCGTTCGGCAACACGTCGGTGACGATGGCCGCGATGGACAGCTTGATGTCCTCGGTGCGGTCGATCTGGCCATTGCCCTTGATCTGGGTGTTGGTGCTGAGATTGGCGTTGGCCTGGCCCTTGTCGCTCCATCCTGCGACGTCCATCAGCCAGTCGAGCCCGAACTTGACCTGCGAATCGCGCGAGCGGCCGGTCTTATTGTCGAGCTTGGCCTTGTCCTGCATCGAGATGATCACCGTCACGACGTCGCCGGTACGCCGGGCGCGGGGATCGCGGTAGAGATCGGTGCCGTCATCCCAGGTCGATCGATAGCTGACGGGCGTGCGCATGCGCGGCGTCACCGGGATCGGATCGGCCTGGGTCCTCAAGCCGCTGCCGACCGGCGACATTTGCGGGCCGGTCAGAACCTCGGCCGGATCATGGAAGCATCCGGCCAGGAAGACGGACGCCAGTACGAGTTGGAGGATGAGGATCGGCTTCTTCATCTATTTGGTCTTTCCGTCATCCACACGGCGCATCCCGCCGAGCAGGTCGGCGAGGTGCGCCGCACGGGCCGTATCCATCTCGTTGAAGATTGCGCTCGAGCTCCTCGGGCTGAGCTTGGCGAGCACGGCGGCGGCGGTCTCGTCGGCCATGCCAGCAATCTGGGTCGCCGCAGCCTCCGGCTTCATGCGCGAATAGATCTCGACGACGCTGGCTTCGGCCTTCTTCAGGAAGTCGTCTCGCAGCGCCATCCACTTCTCGTATTCGGCACGCTTGGCCTCGACCTCGGCGATCCGTTCGCGGAGCAGGTTCTCTGCCTTCTCCAGCTCCTTGAGCTGCCAGGCCAGCCTTGCATCGACTGCGGGGTCGGCCACGTTGCTGCAGAACAGCGCGGCGTCATTGTCGGCGGACACGGCGGCCTGTGGCGGTGTGGGCTTCGGCGGCGCTGTGACGCTGCCGGGTTTGGCTGCACGTACAGGTGCCGGCGCCGGCGTCTCGGAAGCCGGCACTGCGCCCGTGATGGCCGGACCTGAATCTTCCGCCGCCCAAGCCGTCGCACGGACGGAGGCGCTTCCGCCCGGAATCGGGGTGGCCGGCGTGCCCGGCTTCTGCGGTCCGGACGCGCGGGCACGCGCGAAGGAGAGCAGATTGAGCGGCTTCGTCGGCTTCGCCTCATCCAGCGCCAGCACGGGCGAAGCGCCCGCAAGCGTCCACACCGCGACGAGGAGGAGTTTGGCTTTGTGATCCAGCTTCAGCATCGGGCCGCGTGCGATTCTCGGTCGAGACCAGAGCATTGAGCGACCAAGCTTGCACGACGCTTGTGCATCATTGCACGATGACATCGGCCTGGAGCGCGCCGGCCGTCTTGATCGCCTGGAGGATGGCGATGATGCCTGATGGTTTCAGGCCGATCTGATTCAGCCCGCGTACGAGGCGCTGGAGATCGACGCCGCTCAGGATCGCCACCTGCGCGCCGGCCTCGTTGGCCTCGACCACGGTCTGCGGAACGACCACCGTCTGACCTCGCGAGAACGGCGCCGGCTGCGACACCACGGGAAGCTCGGTGACGCGCACCGTCAGATTGCCGTGCGTCACGGCAACGGTCGATATCCGCACGTCGCGCCCGATCACCACCGTGCCGGTGCGCTCGTTGATCACCACCCGCGCGGGCGTGTCCGGCTCGACCGTCAGCTCGCCGATTTCGGCCAGGAATCGGACCGGGCCGATGTTGCGCGGCTTCGACAGCACGATCGTGCGATAGTCGCGCTCGAAGGCGATCTGCGCGCGATAGCGGCCGCCGGCGTAGCGGTTGATAGCATCGAGAATGCGCGTTGCGGTGACGAAGTCCGGGTTCTTGAGCTCCAGCACCAGGAATTCCATTTCATGGAGGCTTCCCTGCACTTCGCGCTCGACCAGCGCGCCGTTCGGAATGCGCCCCGCGGTCGGCGTGCCCTGACTGACGTTCTGCGCCTGGCCGCCGACGCTGTAGCCGGCGACCGTGATCGCGCCCTGCGCAACGGCATAGACCGCACCATCCGCCGCCCGCAGCGACGTCATCACCAGCGTGCCGCCAAGCAACGAGGTCGCATCGCCGAGCGACGACACGGTCACGTCCATCCGCTCGCCGGCACCGATCGAGGGCGGCAGGTCCGCGGTCACCATCACGGCGGCGACATTGCGCGTGCGCAGCGTCGTCGGACGCGTCGGATTGTTGGTGCTCGTGGTCTCGTTCCTGACATTGATGCCCATGTTCTCGAGCATCGATTGCAGGGACTGTTCCGTGAACGGAGCATTGCGGAGCGTGTCGCCGGTGCCGTTCAGGCCGATGACGAGGCCATAGCCGACGATCTGGTTCTCGCGCAGTCCCTTGATGTCCGCGATATCCTTGATGCGGACCGCGGCCTGAGCGCTGGCGGTAGCGAGGAGGAGGACGAGCGCAAGCAGGACTTCTGGTCATGACCCATCCACGACCTTGACCGTGCCGTCCGGCTGGACGATGCCCCTGATGATCACGCCGGTGTCGGTGTTTCGCACCGGGATGAGCGCGCCGGCCGCGCCCGATTGCATCGCCGAGCCGTAGGTGACGATGGACAGGCCGCTGTCTTCCACCACGACCTTGACCATGGCGCCGCGGGCGACCGTCCAGGGATCTTCCACCGAATTGGTCGGGATCGGCTGGCCCGGCAGCAGCGTGCGCCGCGCCATGCGACCAATCAGGACCTGACGTCCTTCGATGAACATGGCGACTCCGAGCAGGCTCGGCGCGAAGGCGCGCTCGGTGATCATGTCGTCCCGGATCAGCTCGCCCGCGCGGATCGAGACGGCCGGCACGGGAAGCCGCTTCTCCTCGGCCGCCGCGAGGCGCGCCGAGACGAGAACCAGCAGCACGGCGGCCAACCCGCGCATGATCAGGCCCACCCTGTTCAACATCGAGACACCGGAACTAGCGCATGCCCTTCGAGACAGTCGAAGCCATTTCATCCGAGGCCTGGATGACCTTGGCATTCATTTCGTAAGCGCGCTGCGCCGAGATCAACTCGGTGATTTCCTTGACGGGATCGACGTTGGAGGCTTCGAGATATTTCTGGTTGATCTTGCCGTAGCCGGAATCGCCCGGCAGCCCGACGACCGGCGTGCCGGACGCCGTGGTCTCGCGGTAGAGATTGCTGCCCAGCGGCTCGAGGCCCGCCTCGTTGGCGAAATTGGCGAGATTGAGCTGGCCGATCTGCCGCGGATTTATTTCCGTGTCCAGCTTGGCGAACACCTGCCCGGTCTGGTTGACCGTGACCTCGACCGTTCCCTGCGGCACCGTGATCGCGGGGTCCAGCAGATAGCCGTCGATCGTGACGAGCTGGCCGTTGGCATTGGTGTTGAACGAGCCGGCGCGGGTGTATTGCACCTCGTTGTTGGGGCCCAGCACCTGAAACCAGCCGCGGCCGTTGATCGCGAGGTCGTAGGGATTGCCGGTCTGCGTCAGCGCGCCCTGGATGTGCAGCTTGCGGATCGCCGCCGACTTGACGCCGAGGCCGAGATTGGCACCCTCCGGAATCGGCGAGGAGCCGTTGACATTGGCGACACCCTGCATGCGGTCCATCTGATAGAACAGATCAGTGAATTCCGCGCGCGCCCGCTTGTACGACGTCGAGTTGATGTTGGCGATGTTGTTGGCGATGACCTCGATGTTGGTCTGCTGGGCGTTCATGCCAGTGGCCGCAATGGCGAGCGATTTCACGATCGTCACTCCTTCAGATCAAATCGACATCCGAACGACTTCTTGGTAGGCCTGCACGACCTTGTCGCGAACCGCGACCGCCGTCTGCAAGGCCTGTTCGGCCGACATCAGCGCCTCCACGACGCGCCGCGTCGATTCCTTGCCCTGCATCGCCGAGATCGACGCCGCTTCGCCCGCCTTCAGAGTTCCGATCGCGTCCGTCGTCACCTGCTTCATCACCGATTCGAAGCCGACATCGTCACCGGCCTGGATCGCGGTCGTCGCCGCCGGCGAGATGGCCTGCGTCTCGGTCGCGCGGCTCGCCGCCTGACCGGCGGAGATCGCCGTGGATGAAATTGCCTCAAGCATTGTCAGCTCCTCAAGAGGTCGATGGTCATGCCCAGCATCGACCTCACCTGCTTCACAACCTGGAGATTGGCTTCATAGGACCGGTTGACCTCTCGCATGTCGGCCATCTCGATCATCATGTTGACGTTCGGCAGCTTGACGTAGCCGGCCTTGTCGGCGGCGGGATGCCCCGGGTCGTACTCGACGCGGTACGGCGTGGTGTCGACCCCGATCTCCTTGACTTTCGCAAGCTGTGCACCCGAGGCACGATCCATGGCGGCATCGAAGGTGATGGTCTTGCGCTGATACGGATCAGCCCCGGCGGTGCGCCCGGTCGACGTCGCGTTGGCGAGGTTCTCCGAGACGATGCGCATGCGCGTCGATTGCGCTTCGAGCCCGGAGCTTGCGACGGTCAATGACGACTGCAGAGAGTCCAGCATATCAATTCACCTCAGGCCTTCGCACTCGACAGGACCATACGGTGAAACGACCGCACGATCGCCGAGTTCATCGAATAGTCGCGATTGACGTCGTTGCCCTTGATCATTTCCTGCTCGAGACTAACCGAATTGCCGGAGTGAACCACTTCCCAGCTGTCCTTCTTAGCGATCTTGCGCGTGTCGGTCTCGGCGGCGGACAACTGCATGTGCGAGGGCGAGGTCGTCGCCAGCCTGACTGGCATGCCGTCGAGCACCTTGTTGAAGGGCTCGACGTCGCGCGCCTTGAAGCCCGGCGTGTTGGCGTTGGCGACGTTGGTGGCGATGGTCGACTGGCGGAGTTCGAGGTACCGCGCCTGCGACGATGCGAGTTCGAAGAGATAAAGCGGTCCCACGACAGCCCCGTTCTGGTCCATTCGGGAGAACCCTAGGGCGTTAAGCTTTCGTCAAGCTGTTGCGCGAAGCACCATCCTCGGAAATCTACTGGACCTTCTCGGGCCGTGCCGCCTGCTTGGACTGGAGGAAGTAGATGATCTCGGCGACGGGGCGGAAGAATTCCGCCGGAATCACCTGGTCGATCTGCACCGCCTCGTAGAGCGCGCGCGCCAGCGCCTTGTTCTCGATCACCGGAATTCTGTTCTGCTCGGCAACTTCGCGGATCTTCAGCGCGATCACGTCCATGCCCTTGGCGACCACCAGCGGCGCCGCATTCTCCTCGCGTTTGTAGCGCAGCGCGATCGCGAAATGCGTCGGGTTCGCGATCACCAGCGTCGCGCGCGCGGCGGATGCGATCATGCGCTGGCGCGAGCGGTCGCGCGCTAGCGAGCGCAGGCGCGCCTTGATCAGCGGATCGCCCTCGGCCTGCTTGTGCTCATCCTTGATCTCCTGCCTGGTCATGCGCAGCTCGCGCCGCCAGTGGAAGCGCGACCAGGCGAGATCGATCGCGACCAGGACGATGGTCGCGATGCAGATCGCCGAGACGATCCGCATCGCGATGTTGAGGATCATCTCCGGCAGCGCCACCGGATCGGTGTACATCGCCTCGAACGCCTTCGCCTCGGACGAGCGCAGCACGAAGGCGACGACGGCGGTCACCGAGGCGAGCTTGAACAACGACTTGGCGAATTCGACGAGTCCTTGCGTGCCGAACAGCCGGCTCCAGCCGCTGACTGGGGAGATGCGCGACACGTCCGGCTTGATGCGCTCCAGCACCAGGCGCGGCGCATTTTGCAGCAGCGAGGCGGCGAGGCCGAATACCATCATGATGACGACCAGCGGCACCAGGAATCGCAGCGAATGAAGTCCCACCACGGTGAGCAGGTTCTGCGCGTCCGCCGCGGTGCTGAGGGGGAAGCCCTCGGGATCGTCGAGGAAGCTCTTCAGCATCGGCGTCAATTGCTGCACGCCCTGGCCGATCAGGAAGGCCTGGATCACCATCAGGGCAGCCATCGAGGCGAAGATGGACGCCTCCCGGGAGACCGGGATTTTGCCCTGTTCGAGCGCATCTCGGACTTTCTTCTCGGTCGGCTCTTCTGTCTTGCTCTCCTGATCGGATGTTTCTGCCATGCCCGTTCAGCGGTCAGCGGAAGACCAGCTCATCCTCCTGCTCGGGGTTGAGCTCGATTTCACCCTTCTCCGCGAGTTCGAGCGCGAGGTCGGTGATCACGCGCCGCGCCTCCAGCACATCGCGCTGGTTCGACGGCTCGCCGATGGCGAGCTCGTGCTCGACGACGCGGCGGACGCGCGAGGCGACCGAGGACAGAATCAGCTCGCGGAAGCTCTTGTCGGTCCCCTTGAGCGCGACGACGATGCGATCGGTCGGCACCTGGTCGAAGATCATGGTGCGCGCCTTCGGCGTCAGGTTGATGACGTCGTCGAACGTGAACAGCAGCTCCTTCAGCACTTCGGCCGATTTCGGCCGCTTCTCCGATAGGCTCTTCAGCATGTCCTCGATATGGCCGCGCTCCATCTTGTTGATGATGTCGGCGACGCGGGCGTAGGTATCTGCGCCGAGGTTGCGGGCGAAGTTGAGCGTCAGGTCCTCGTGCAGCGTCTTCTCGATGATGCGCATGGCCTCGTCGACGATCGGCTTGAGGCTCAGCACGCGCCGCATCAGCTCGTTGCGCAGGCTGGACGGCAGCTGGCTCATGACCTTGGCGGCACAGGCCGGCTTGACCTTGGACAGGATCAGCGCCGCGGTCTGCGGGTGCTCCTTGGAGAGATAGCTCGCGAGCGAGTTCTCCGACACCGAGGAGACGCGATCCCAGACCGACCGGCTCGAATTGCCGAGCAGGTCCGACATGATCTGCGAGACCTGGTCGGCCGGCAGCACGTCGCCGAGCACGGCCTCCAGGCCGCCGAGCGTGCCGAGGATGTTGGCGCCCATCGAGAATTGCTGGGCGAACTCCTCGACGATTCCCTCCAGCTCCTGCGCCGTGATCGGCCGCAGCTCCGCCGCGGCCTTGGTGACGATGCGGATCTCCTGCGGCTCGAACTGCTGAAGCACGCTCGCGGCCGCCTGCCGGCCCATGGCCAGGAGGAGCGCCGCGACCTTTTCCGTTCCGCCCAGCGTGGCGACGCCTCGCTGCTTGACGGGAGCGATGCCGACCTGTGCCGCCATGGTCAGGTATCACCCTGCCCCAGCGGCCCGACGATCTCCGTCAGCGAGACGCCGAAGCGGGAATCGTCTTCTTCGACCACGACCACCTCGCCGCGGGCGACGATGCGGCCGTTGACGACGACGTCGACGGGCTCACCGACCCGGTGATCGAGCGGCACCACGGCGCCGCGCCCGAGCTTCATCAGGTTCGCCACCGGAATGGTCGCCGATCCCAGCACCACCTGCATGGTGACGGGAATGCGCAGGATCGCATCGACATTGGCGAACTTGCCGGTCTCCTCCGCCGTGCGCGCGGCAATCTCCGCCAGCCGCTCCAGTGGAGATGCGTCGGTATGCCCCTCGTCGGATGCCGATGCGCGAGTGGCAGATTCATAATCGAAGGATTGCGCCATTTGGTATCGCCTCTTGGTATTTCCGCTCCCGGAGCACCGCCGCGCTCCGACCGTATCGTTTTCGCCGGCTTCGGCTTCAATGCTTGTTCACGTCGGCACCGCCTGCAGTCGCGACGGGCGCGAGCCCTGTCCTCGCATCCAGCGCCGCGATCGCCTCGTGGGCCTGATCGATCTTCGTGCTCAGCACGTTGGCGAGCCGTCCGAGATTTGCGGTGGAATCGTGCGCCGCGTTGATGACCGTGTCAAAGGCGCCCGCCGTCTCATGGACGATGGTCGAGAATTCACCCTGGTAGCTGCGCAGTCGCGCCAGTTCACGGTGCATCCGGGTCACTCGCATGCTGGTGAAGGCGAGCGCAATCAGCAGCACGGCATCAACGAGATAGGATATCATCGACGAACTCCCGTTTCTGATCGGCGGGATCTGCCACCTGCATGGCGTAATAGCCATCAAGCTGGCCGATCTGACACCAGAACAGCACCTGGTTGTTGCTTTCGAGCCGGGCGAGCGTGCGCGGCGTGGCTTCGAGCTCGAGCACCTGCCCGACCTGGAACTTCACGACGTCGCCGAGCGATATCATCTTCTCGTCGAGCACCGCGCTCAGCGTCACCTCGGTGCGGTGAACCTCGCTCTCCATCTGCTCGCGCCAGCGCGGATCGGCCGCGCGGCCGTCGCTGACGACGACGTGCGCGAGCTTCTGCCTGAGCGGATTGAGCGCGGAGTGCGGAATGATGAGGAACATCTGGCCGCCGCGATAGAGCGCCTGCAACATGATGTTGGCGCAGATCGACATGTTGCCGCTGCGTCCGATCGCCAGCGAGGCCATGGCGGTCTCGACCCGTTCCACGCGGAAGGTGACGTTGGAAGTTCCGGCAAAGGCGGATTGCAGCGCCTTGGCGAACCGCTCGAACAGCGCCTGGACCAGGCGGATTTCGATGTTCGAGAACGCCCGCTCGACGTCGAGCGGCGGTTCGGCGCCGTCGGAGCCGAACATCGCCTCGACCATGGTGAACACGAAGTCGCGGTCGAGCATGATGATGACACGGGAGTCCCACTGCTCGGCATAGAGCACCGCCGCGACCGCGTTGGCCTCATAGTCCTTGATGATGTCGCCGACGCGGTCATTGGTGATGCCATTGACCGAGAAATAGCACGGCGTTCCGGCCATCGGCTGCAGGCTGTCCGTGCACGATGCCGCCATGCGATCGAAGATCACATTGAGCATCGGCATGCGTTCGATCGATATGCCGGCGGCATCCAGCAGGTAGTTCGGCAGCTGCTTGCGCTGATCGACGTCGACGTCTTCCATCATCATGCGCGGGCAGCCTTCGGTTCAGCCTCGGTCACGACGACCTTGGGACCTGCAATCGTTTCGTTCTCGACGACGTCGATCGACGGCCGCTCGGTGCTGGCGATCATCTTGCGGCCGTGCTCGACGGCGATCTGCGGCATGGCGCCGTTCATGAACGCCAGCAGCGTCTGCTTGACGATGATATAGGGCCGGCACTTCTTCTCGCGCGTCATCTTGATCTTCAGCGCGAAGGGCGAAATGATGCCGTAGGACAGGAAGATGCCGGCGAAGGTGCCGACGAGGGCCGCGCCGATGAAGCCGCCCAGCAACTTCGGCGACTGGTCGAGCGCCCCCATGGCCTTGATAACGCCGAGCACCGCGGCGACGATGCCAAGCGCCGGCAGCGCCTCGGACACCACCACAAGCGCATGGTACGGCGTCAGCTTGCTCTTCACGATGGTGTGGATCTCCTCGTCCATCAGCGCCTCGATCTCGTGCGTGCGCGCATTCCCCATGATGATGAGGCGGACATAGTCGCAGATGAATTGGAGCAGTGCGGAGTCGGAGAGCACGCTCGGAAACGCCTTGAAGATCTCCGAGGAGGAGGGATCATCGATGTGCGCCTCGACCTCGTTGCGGCCCTTGCCCCGCAGCTCGCGCATCAGAGCATGGAGCGCGCCGAGCAGATCGAGATAGTAGCGCTCGCCGGGCACCGCGCCGGTGATGGCCTGCATGCAGGCAACGCCGGTGTCCACGACCGTCTTCCACGGATTGGCCACGATGAAGGTGCCGACGGCGGTGCCCATGATGATCACGAACTCCCACGGCTGCATGAGCACGGCCAGGTGCCCGCCCATGGCGGCAAATCCGCCGAGCAGTGCCGCCACCGTGATGAAAATCCCCACGAAACTGCCCAACGCGCCGCTCCATCGCCGATCCCAGCGGGAATATCTAGTCGGCGACGCTTGCGCGAAGCTGGTTTCGGGACCGCCAGCCCCGCGCAAGCAATTCGCGGCAGCTTGAGACGATCTCGCAAGAGCGGCCAGAGGGACGCGTGTCATGCTATCCACCATCGCGGATTACACCAGACTGACCAAGGACATGGGCAAGTCGCTGACACAGGTCGCGAAACAGCCGGACGTCAGCCGCGAGACCGATTATTTCCTCAGCCATATCGGCAACGTGAAGACCATCGACAACTTCCTGAAGGACTACCGGCTCTACTCCTATGCGATGAAGGCCTATGGCCTCAGCGACATGACCTACGCCAAGGCGTTCATGCGCAAGGTGCTGACCGAAGGTGTCGCCAACAAGAACACCTTCGCCAACAAGCTCACCGACGTCCGCTATCGTGAATTCGCCGCGGCGTTCAACTTCGCCGCCCTCGGCAGCAACGCGACCCAGACCACCCAGGCCACGACCGGGACGGCGACCCAATATGTCAGGCAGACGATGGAGCAAAAAGCCGGCGACCAGAACGAGGGCCTGCGGCTGGCGCTCTATTTCACCCGCAAGGCCTCCACCGTCACCACCGCCTACCAGATCCTCGCCGACAAGGCGCTGACGCAGGTGGTTCAGACCGCGCTCGGCCTGCCGTCGACGATCAGCTCGGCCGACATCGACGCCCAGGCCAAGATGATCACGGACAAGATCAAGCTCACCGATTTCCAGGACCCGGCCAAGGTCACCAAATTCGTGCAGCGCTTTGCCGCGATGTGGGATGCGGCCCAGGCCCAGAGCGACAACTCGACCAATCCCGTGCTGGTCCTGATCGGCGGCGCGTCGTCGATGGCCAGCATGGATACCGACATGCTCTCGAAACTTCAGTCCATCCGCTTCGGAAAGTAAGTCATGCAATCGGCTCTCTATGTGGGATTGTCGGCGCAGGTCGCCCTCGAAAAGCGCCTCCAGACGATCGCCAACAACGTCGCCAACGTCAACACAGCGGCGTTCCGCACCGACGTGGTGAAGTTCGAGACCGTGCTGTCCAAGGCGGGCGCGAACCCGGTCGCCTTCTCCTCGCCCGGCGACAACATCATCTCCCGCGAGATGGGCAACATCACCGAGAGCGGCAACCCGCTCGACGTCGCCGTGGTCGGACAGGGCTGGATCGCCTTCGCCGGTCCGAACGGCACGGTCTATACCCGTGACGGCCGCCTCCAGATCGCCCCCAACGGCGACCTTCAGACCGTGTCCGGCTTTCCCGTAATCGATTCCGGCGGCGCGCAGATCACGCTCGATCCCAACGGCGGACCGATCTCGATCGCGCGCAGCGGCGCCATCACCCAGGACAACAACGAGATCGGCACCATCGGCCTGTTCAACATTCCCGCGGATGCCAATCTCGAGCGCTATGGCAATTCCGGCGTCACGCCCGATCGTCCCGCGACCGCGATCGCCGATTTCTCCCGCGACGGCTTCAAGCAAGGCTACGTCGAAGGCTCCGGCGCCAATCCGATGATGGAATTGACGAAGCTGATCGCGGCCTCGCGCGCCTTCGACGGCACCAATTCGATGATCGAGGGCACCGAGAGCTCGCTCCAGAATGCAATCCGGACGCTGGGCGAACCCGGCAAATAGGCTGCGCCTCGCGCGCAATGAGGTTGGACGGTTTCCTTGAACGCTCTTCGGCAACTCGAGTGGGCGCTGCTGGAGCTTCAGCAGAGCACGCCCCTGGCAAGCGTCAGCGGCGCGATCTCCGAGATCGCGCCGACGCATTTCCGCGTCTCCGGCCTGTCGCGCTTCGTCAGGCTCGGCGAGCTCATCGGTGTCAATTCGGCCGGCAGGCCCCAGATCGGCGAGGTGGTGCGGATCGACAACGAGGGCATCATCGCCAAGCCGTTCGATCGCCAATTCGCCGGCGGGCTGGGCTCGGTCGCATACCGGATGCCGCCATTGTCCTTTGCGCCCGATCCGAGCTGGAAGGGCCGCGTCATCAATGCGCTCGGCGCACCGCTGGACGGCCAGGGGCCCCTCACGCCGGGATCGCGCGCGGTCTCGGCGGAGGCCGAGGCACCTTCGGCCATGAAGCGCGCGCGCGTGCACAAGCCGCTGCGCACCGGCGTGCGCGTCATCGACCTGTTCTCGCCGATCTGCGCCGGCCAGCGCGTCGGCATCTTTGCCGGCTCCGGCGTCGGCAAATCGACGCTGCTGGCGATGCTCGCCCGCAGCCAGGGTTTTGATACGGTCGTGCTGGCGCTGGTCGGCGAGCGCGGCCGCGAGGTGCGCGAGTTCATCGAGGACGTGCTGGGCACCGACCGTCACCGCGCCGTCACAATCGTGTCGACGGGAGACGAGAGCCCGATGATGCGGCGGCTGGCGCCGAAGACGGCGATGGCGGTCGCCGAATATTTCCGCGACCGCGGCGAATCGGTGCTGCTGATGGTCAATTCGATCACCCGTTTCGCGCACGCCGCCCGCGAGGTCGCGCTCGCCGCCGGCGAGCCCGCGGTCGCGCGCGGCTACGCGCCGACGGTCTTCACCGATCTGCCGCGGCTCCTGGAGCGCGCCGGCCCCGGCGAGGAGGGATCCGGCACGATCACGGGGATTTTCTCCGTGCTGGTCGACGGCGACGATCACAACGAGCCGATCGCCGACACCATCCGGAGCACGCTCGATGGGCACATCGTGCTCTCCAGGCACATCGCCGACCAGGCGCGCTATCCGGCCGTGGACGTTCTGGCCTCGGTCTCTCGCCTCGCCCATAACGTCTGGGATCCCGAAGAGCGCGAATTGGTGAGCAAGCTGCGCGCCATGATCGCCAAATACGAGGATACACGTGACCTTCGCCTGATGGGCGGATATCAGTCGGGGCGTGATTCGGGTCTCGACCAGGCGGTCGACATGGTTCCGAGAATCTACAGCGCGATGCGGCAGGACGCATCGGCCCCGCCGAGCGGCGATCCGTTCCGCGAGCTCCGGGACATGCTCAAGGGCGAGTAGCAGGTTGCGCGGTGAGATGGCGCGCGACGCCGTCGTGCCCTGCCCGTTGTTTTCGACAGCCGATTGCGCATGCGGCCACGCTTCCAGCGCATGCGCACGCGCAGCCATGACCGGCTTCCGTCGCGGGAATATCAAGTCGATCGGACGAGAGGAATCGAGCGGAAGCGACGAACGGGCCATTCCTGCGACCGCGACTGCAACAACCGCCGCGTGCAATTCCTGTGAGTTCCCTCAGGTGATTCCCCGACGGATCGTACAAGTTGTGGATGACATGCCGACGCACATCGTCGTCATGCACAAGCTTCGATCAACTTGCATCAACGACAGACAGCGACGTGGCGTGCACAAACCGACGTATAGTTGCGTGCATGCTGCTCATCGGGCAGCGTCTCGCGTTCACTATCATGTGTCCCGACGAGCGAGATTGTCTTGAACGTTACATTCGCCGGCAACGACATCCAGTCTTCGAGAGCGTCTGTACTTGATTTTGTTGAGAAGCTCATTCATCGTTTCGATGGATACAAGAAACGTCTGCTTGCGACTTGAACTTTAGGGGCTCCGGTTGAACTACTCCGATCCATCGTCTGCTGGCGACGGCAACTCGGGCTCCCGTGCGACGACGACGCTATTGGCATGCCCTCAGCGACGCAGGCTTGCGCTTCGAACGACGCCACGCCCATCGGTCCGGGTCGGGCGCGTTGCAGTCCGCGCCTTCGCGCGAGAGTTGGACACGACGTGCTCGTCGGGCACCTCCAGCGGTCTGACGCCTCACGACGGATTCGCAAGCCAGGGCGCGAGGCGGCTTCGGAACGCCGCACACGAAGTTCCGGGGACGAGGTCGATTCATGCCATTGGCGCGAGAAGCCGTCGAGCTGCTGGTTCAGGCGGCGCGGGCTTGGTATTTCGAAGGCAATCAGCATGGATTGCGCGATCGCGAATGGATGGCGCTGCGCTTTCTCGGCCGCGCCAACAGGTTCTCGCGCACGCCGTCCGCGCTTGCCGGCTTCATCGGCGCCACCAGGGCCACAGCATCGCAGATCGTGAAGACGCTCGAGAGCAAGTCCTTCCTGGTGCGAAAGCCGTCGCACGAGGACAAGCGTTCGGTCGTGCTTCACGTCACCGCGCAAGGCGAGAAATGCCTGAGCCAGCACGACCCGATCAATCACGTGCTGAACGCAGTCACCTCGCTCGGCACCGACGAGTGCATCAAATTGCGTGACTCGCTGCGGGAGATCCTCAATCATCTCGACGCGGCCCATCAGCGCCTTGATGCCAGCATCTGCCGGGACTGCATGTTTCTTGCCGAACGCGGCCCGGGCACCGGCAAGGGACGCGCGACCTCCGAGTTCATGTGCCGGCTGTATCGCGCCCCTGTTTCGCTCGAGGAGACCGAGCTGCTCTGCACCAGCTTCGAGCGCACCCGCGACCGCCCGAAGATCGAGGCACATCTCGACCGTGCGCGGGTGGCGAGCCAGGGGTGAGGCGCAGCGCGATGGGCCGCCCCGCGAGAGCGTAATGCGCGCGTATACTCTCTCCACATCGTCATTGCGAGCGCAGCGAAGCAATCCAGAGTCTTTCCGCGGCAAGATTCTGGATTGCTTCGTCGCAAGGGCTCCTCGCAATGACGGAGCAAGGGGCACTGCCGTCGTCCTCCAATTCGCTGTCATTCCCCGCGAAAGCGGGGAATCCAGTACGCCGCGGCCTCTCGGCTCAATCACGAGCGCCTCTGGCATACTGGATCGCCCGGTCGAGCCGGGCGATGACAGCGAATGTGTGGTTAGCGCTCGCCCCAATCTCGTCGTTGCGAGCGTAGCGAAGCAATCCGAAGTCTTCCGCGGAAAGATTCTGGATTGCTTCGTCGCAAGGGCTCCTCGCAATGACGGAGCAAGGGGCGCCGCCGTCGTCCTCCAAATGACGCTGTCATTCCCCGCGAAGGCGGGGAATCCAGTACGCCGCGGTCTCTCGGCTCAATCACGAGCGCCTCTGGAATACTGGATCGCCCGGTCGAGCCGGGCGATGACAGCGCGTGTGTGGTTAGCGCTCGCCCCAATCTCGTCATTGCGAGCGCAGCGAAGCAATCCAGAGTCTTTCCGCGACAAGATGCTGGATTGCTTCGTCGCAAGGGCTCCTCGCAATGACGGAGCAAGGGGCAATGGCGTCGTTCTCCAAATCGCATTTGCGTGGCAGACACGCCTTCGCATTCTCGCGGCGGATTTCGCCCGAGCTTTGCTTGATTCTCCACCCTCTAGATCCAAGAGGGCGATCGGCATAGAGGCGTGGAGTTTGGCTCCACGTCCCCTGCCACACCACCCGGCATGCGGGTCCGCACCGGGCGGTTCGATGGGTTGAGGTTAGCTTGCGAGGGAGGGGACTCCCAGCCGTCTGAAGCGTTCATTTGGCAACGCTTTGTTGAGCGCCACCTTCGAGGTGCGCCACCAGCGCCGTCTGTTGATGGCCACTCGCCTGGCTTCGTCGGGATGTACGCCGCGCGCGATCAATTCGCGGTAGACGACATGCCCGTTCTTCCAGTGCTTGAGCTGAACCGCCCGCAGACGATGCCGGATCCACCCGTCGATGTCGGCAAAGACGCCGGGCGTCTCTGCAAGGCGGAAGTACCCCTTCCACCCTGTCAGATACTTGCCGAGCGGCTTGCACATTTGTGCGAGACTGCGTCCGGCACTGCGCCGGGTCATGTCGCGCACGCGCTCTTTCATGCGTTCGATGGCCTGTGGTGCGACGCGCCGCCTGATCGTCCGTCCCGCAGCCACCCAAAAGGAGAAGCCGAGGAACTTCGATGCCGTGGCGCGTCGTACCTTGCTCTTGGTTTCGTTGACGCGGAGCTTCAGCTTCCCGAACAGCTTGCGCAGTGAGGTCATCACCCGCTCGCCCGAACGCTGCGTCCGAACGTAGACGTTCAGATCGTCGGCGTAGCGGACGAAGGCATGCCCGCGCCGCTCCAGCTCCTTGTCGATTTCGTCCAACAGCACGTTGGCCAATAGCGGAGACAGCGGACCGCCTTGCGGCGTCCCCTCACCCCGCTCGATCACCACCCCGTCTGCGAGCACGCCCGCATTGAGGTAGCGGCGGATCAGCCGCAGCACCCGACGGTCCGCGATCCGTTTGGCCAGCCTTCCCATCAGGATGTCGTGGTTGACCCGGTCGAAGAACTTCTCCAGGTCGATATCCACCACGAAGCTGCGGCCTTCCTGCACATAGGCTTGCGCGCGACGCACCGCGTCGTGCGCACTCCGTCCGGGCCGGAAGCCATAGCTTGCATCCGAGAAGGTTGGGTCGAACTGCGGTTGCAGAACCTGCAGCAGGGCCTGCTGGATGAACCGGTCGAGCACGGTGGGGATGCCGAGCTCGCGCTCGCCCCCGCCGGGCTTCGGGATCGCCACCCGCTTCACTGGCTGCGGCTGGTACTGCCCCGCGAGCAATTTCTCGCGCAGGAGCGGCCAGTGCACGCGCAGATGGTTAGGTAGCTCCTCCACCGTCATCCCGTCGATGCCGGGACTGCCCGCATTCTGCCGAACACGCTTCAGTGCGGCCTGAAGGTTCTGGCGTTCACACACCTTCTCCATCAGATCGCTGCTTCCTGGGCGCTCGTCTCCACTTCCAGTCAGGGGCGCTTCCACGCGCCCGGCCGGCCGCTGCGGCTTCACCGCAGCGGTCGATCGTGCGTCCGGGGCTTCCGGCTTCTGTGGCATAATTCCCCCGAGGTTTGTGGGCGTTTCGCCCTTCCCATCGTTCGGCCCTTCACGGCTTTAAGCCGCTACTACGGCCTCTGCTGACTTCTCGCTCCGAAGGCCTTGCAACCCTCGTCACCCTTTCAGGTGCAAGCGAGATCTCCCCGGGTAAGACCTTCGACCTTCGCTGCACGACCGCCGGATCTACGTCGCCTGCCTTGATCACAACGGCTTTGCGGCTCCTGGCCCGCTCGCCCTGCTCGGCTCCGCCTCATATCCGATTTCTGTTCGTCGGCCCGCAGCTTCGCTCCCCGCTTCCTTCACGCCGGCCTCGCGGTCCGACACTCTGCGGTTCACTTCGCTCGCTGTGATCAGCTCACGGAAGGACTTTCACCTCCAAGTCGAAGCCCATGCCGGGCACACCAGGGAAGGCCGGGTGCCGGCTGGCACCCGCGGTCCGCTGCGCGAAAAGCACACGCAGAGAAGACCGCACAGCAGCATACAGGTGAAGCCCAACACGCGGCCTTCCCTGCGCAGTGGTTTGACGGCTTATGCCGCGCTCTCCTGGGAGCCGAATTCCTTCTGGCCTCCCTCACCCCGGCGAAAGTCGCCGACACCGCGCCGGTTAACGCGAGTGCCGCATCCGCCAGGGCTTGACCGTAGCAACGACGGCCAGGACCACACGGTTTTGCCGTACGCGCGGTTCGCCTGCGCCACAGGGTTCGACGGCGTTGTGCACGTTGCCATCGAAATGCTGGCGCGACGAACCTGACAGCGCCGTCCGTCCGCGCGAAGCCTTAGGGCTCACGGAGAGCAATCCGCCCTACCCTTAGCTCTCGCGCCCGACGCTGCCGCGTCCACCGCAAGCCCGGCTCCGCGATCATCACGACACATGATCGCCCCTCAAGGGTGAGCCGGGATGAGCGACACATACGACAAATCCGAATTTCGGTAAAGTGGAATATTTTCGCACGATGGGATTGACGGGGAGGCGACACAGGCGCGGATGGGATGGGGTATCGGCACTTCCTTGTATGCATTATCCCAGTTGCCATCCCCACGCAGTTCGCTTTAGATGCCGGCAACTCGCCCGCGGCTGACGGCCGGGGCTCAAAAATCACACACATTGTCAAAGGGACGGAGCATGGCGCGCAACATATTGATTCTCGGAGCTTCTTACGGCTCCCTGCTGGGCACGAAGCTGCTGATGGCGGGTCATAACGTGACCCTGGTGTGCCGCGCCAAGACCGCGGAGCTGATCAACCGCGACGGTACCGAGGTGCGCATCAAGTTGCGCGACGAGGCGGTGCACCGGGCGATCTTCTCGCGCGACCTGCCCGGCAAGCTCGACGCCGTGACACCGGCCAATGTCGACCTCTCCCGTTACGACCTGGTCGGCCTCGCGATGCAGGAGCCGCAATACACCAACCACACGGTGCGCGTTCTCATGGTCAAGATCGCCGCGGCGAAGCTGCCGTGCCTTTCGATCATGAACATGCCGCCGCTGCCCTATCTGAAGCGGATCCCGGCGCTCGCAGACATGGATCTGGAGGAGGCCTACACCAATGCGCAGGTGTGGGAGCGGTTCGAGCCGGGGCTGGTGACGCTGTGCTCGCCCGACCCGCAGGCGTTCCGTCCGCCGGAAGAGGCGGCGAACGTGCTCCATGTCGGCCTGCCCACGAACTTCAAGGCATCGGTGTTCGCAGACGAGAAGCACAACAAGCTGCTGCGCGAGCTCGAAGCCGACATCGACGCGGTGACACTCGACGGCCACGACGTGCCGGTGAAGCTGAAGGTGTTCGACTCGTTGTTCGTGCCGCTGGCGAAATGGTCGATGCTGCTGACCGGCAATTACCGCTGCATCACGCCGAATGAGCCGCAATCGATCCGCGACGCCGTGCATGGCGACCTCGCGCGGTCACAGACGATCTACGACCACGTCGATGCCATCGCCCGCCGCCTCGGCGCCGACCCGCAGGACCAGGTGCCGTTCGCGAAATATGCCAAGGCCGCCGAAAGCCTGCTCAAGCCGTCATCGGCGGCCCGCGCGGTCGCGAGCGGCGCGCCCTTCATCGAGCGCGTCGACTTGCTGGTGAAACTGATCTCGCATCAGCTCGGTGTGCCCAACGCCGAAATCGACCGCACCGTCGACACTGTGGACCATAAGCTGAACGAGAAGATCGTGCAGGGCGGATCGGGCGCGCAGTAGCGCGCCGTTTCCAGCGACGTCGGCCCTCACGCAATCCAGAGCGATTGAATCCGGATCACGCCGGTCATGGCGACCAGCGTGACCGCACCGGTGCGCGTGACCAGGTCGGGACGCCCGAGACGGCGGGCGCCGGCGCCGAGCGTTGCGCCCAACGTCACCCATGCCGCGCCGCCGTGACGATCTGAACCAGTGCTCACTGCAGGTTCGGCGTACGGCACTGTTCCCAGTGTGGCGCAAACTCAACGACAGTCGTCGCACATCGGACGCACGGCCGGGTCGTCGCCCTCGCATCGCGCCTACGCGCGGTCCGCTGATATCACGACTGCGTGAGACGAACGGCATGCCGCCCGTCATATCCCGGCGCTTCGCGAGCAAAGCGAGCCGATTCGACGCTAATGGGCTCCCCTCACGTGCAGGCCCTTCATTCGCGCAAACGTTGCATGCGCGCAGAACGGGTCCGGCTTCTTGCCCAGCCGACAGAGAGGTGAGCAACATATCTTTTTAGGTCAGGTGTCTATGACCTGTTTTGCCGGGTCGGTTGTTCCGGCGAAATCGCAATGCACGGCCGAGAGAACAAGAACAACAACAATGGATCAGGCGATGCTGAGCGTCGTCCGCGCGGTCGAGGCAGGCGCGACGACGATGAAGAGCGTGATCGACGCCACCGGACTGTCCCGTCTCAAGATCGAGCGCGCGTTGACCGCACTGGAGAAGCAGAAGCTGCTGGTGCGCGACGGCCAGGGTTTTCGTGCGACCGGCCTGCCGAAGGCGGCCCGCCCGGTCCGGCAATGCGGCTCATGCAACGCCTGCTGCGATATCCTCGAAGTGGCCGGCGTCGACAAGCCGGTGAACCAGCTCTGCAAACATTGGCAGGCCGGCATGGGATGCACCATCTACGATCGCCGCCCGCAAATGTGCCGGTCGTTCGTCTGTGCCTGGCTGCAGGGCCATCTCGACGACGACTGGTTTCCGGCGAAGTCGGGCATCGTGGTGCATTTCAGCCAGGACGCCGTCAACGTCACGGTCGACGATGATTGTCCCGACCGCTGGCGCGAGGAGCCGTATTTCAGCAAGCTTGCCGAATGGTCGCTGAATGGGATCAGGCGGATCGGAAACCGCGGCTATGCGACCCTTGTCGTGTCCGGCACCGAGCGGTTCCTGCTACTGGGACACACCGTCGTTCCCGATCCGACGCTGTTCGGCACCGCATTCCTGCCGCTCACCGCCGACACCTTCCGGTTCTGGCGGGCGACGTCGCCCGAGCATTTGCAGCGGCTGCATGAGCGCATCGCCGAGATCGAACGGATCAGGCAGGAATTCGGATCCTGCGCCATCCCCGAGACCGAGGACGACGATCCGCTACCGCCCTATCGGCCCGCGCTTCTACGGTTGTCGCATCATCTCTGAACTCCGCCGTGGGCAACACGGCCTGATTCGCGCGGTAGCGCTCGACGCGCCTCGGCCGGGTTGATAAGCCCCTGTCCGCGAATGACGGGACTTGAGTCGGGGACATGACGGTTGCGATCGAGATGGGGCAGACCACGGCGGGTGCCGCGGCGGCCATGGACCTCGAGGAACTGCTGGCGACCCGCCTCCTGGTGCAGGGCAATTCGGGCTCCGGCAAATCGCATCTGCTGCGGCGGCTGCTGGAACAGAGCGCGCCCTGGGTGCAGCAGGCCATCATTGATCCCGAAGGCGACTTCGTCACGCTGGCCGAGCGCTTCGGCCATCTGGTGATCGAGGCCGAGGATCATACCGAGCGCGGCCTTCAGGTCGCCGGCGAGCGCGCGCGGCTGCATCGCGTCTCCACCGTGCTCAATCTCGAAGGGCTCGATGCCGAGAACCAGATGCGGCGCGCCGCGGCGTTCCTCGGCGGGATGTTCGACGTCGACCGCGATCATTGGTACCCGATGCTGGTGGTCGTCGACGAGGCGCAGCTGTTTGCGCCGGCGGTTGCGGGCGAAGTCTCGGACGAGGCACGAAAACTGTCGCTCGGCGCCATGACCAATCTGATGTGCCGCGGCCGCAAGCGCGGGCTCGCCGGCATCATCGCGACCCAGCGGTTGGCCAAGCTCGCCAAGAACGTTGCAGCGGAAGCCTCCAACTTCCTGATGGGCCGGACCTTCCTCGACATCGACATGGCGCGCGCCGCCGACCTGCTCGGCATGGAGCGGCGGCAGGCCGAAGCTTTTCGCGATCTCGAGCGTGGCCAATTCATGGCGCTGGGACCGGCGCTGTCGCGGCGTCCCCTGCGTTTGAACATCGGCCCGACCGACACGAGCCCGCGCAATTCCACACCGCGGCTGATGCCGCTGCCGGAAGCGACGCTGGAAGATGCGCGCGCCGTGATCCTGGCGGCGCCGCCGCCCGATGCCAGCCGCCCGCAGCGCCGGCCCGCACCGGATCTGCTCGAGCAGCTCCGCGCCGCAAAGGCGGCAGCTGCGCCGGAAGCGCGCGCGGAGCCGATCGAGCTTCCGGTCAGCGCCGAAGAGCTCGCGGAGCGGCGCGAGCGCGTGGATCGTACCCTTCGTGCCGTGCTCGCCGAGCCCGATGCCGGCTTCCGCGCCATCGGCGTGCTCTATCAGGAGTTCGTGGTCCGTTGCCGCATCGAGGGGCTCGGCGCGGCCGTGCCTGATCTCAACGAATTCCGCCGCATGCTGACGCACGCCCGCGCCGGGCTCGGCACTGACCTCGCCGACGACGACGCCTGGCAGGACGTGTCGCTGCGCGCCTCGATCCTGCCCGACGACATGCAGGGCGTGTTCATGATGATCGCGCGCGCGGCGAAGGAAGGCTGGCCCTGTCCCGGCGATGCCGCGATCGCGCGCGCCTATGGCTCGCACTCGCTGCGCCGCGCGCAGCGGCTGCTCAGCTATATGGAGGAGCAGGGCCTGATCGTCTGCCAGCTCGACGGCGGCGGCCGCCGGATCGTGACGCTGGTGGAGCTGGCCTGGGCGACGGCGCCAGGCGATCCCAATGGCGACGATTTGCCGGCGGAGCCCGCGCAGAGCGCGGCCGCGCTCTGAGCCGGGATTTAGCGTCGTCTCATCACCTACGCCGCCTCGGTCGCATCGAAGCCGCGGGCCGCATCCGGCGAGCGTCGCGCGTCATCCGAGAACATGCGGCGATCGAGTACGACCGAGACGAGCCAGGCGATCGCGAACAGCGCGATCACGACGAAGCCGACATTCGCCAGCAACTCGTTGAGGCCCTCGACCACCGCCCACGGGCCGCCGGAGAGATCGAACCGATCACTGATCAGGCCGAGCGCCTCGATGCCTCCGATGAAGAGCGCCACTGCGACCGAGGCGCCGGTGATCGTGAGGTTGTACCAGAGTTTTCGCAGGGGATCGACGAAGGCCCAGCGATAGGCGCTCACCATCAACGCGGAGTCGGCGGTATCGACGAGCGCCATGCCTGATGCAAACAGCGCCGGAAAGACCAGGATATCGGCGAGCGAGGTACCGCGCGCGGCTTCGCTGGCGGAAATGCTGAGCAGGCCGATCTCGGTCGCGGTGTCGAAACCAAGCCCGAACAGGAAGCCGAGCGGGTACATATGCCCCGGCTTTGTCACCAGGCGGAACATCGGCCCGAGCAGGCGCGCCAGGACGCCGCGATTGGCCAGCAGCGCATCGAGGCCCGCGGCGTCATGGATACCTTGGTCCCGCGCCGCGCGAAACGTCCGCCACAGGCCGGCGAAGATAGCGAGGTTGATGGCCGCGATCACAAGCAGGAACAGCGCCGATACCGACGTGCCGATCACGCCGCCGATCTCCTTGAGCAGGCTGTCGCCGCCAAGGCTCACCACGCCAAGCGCGAGCAGCATGGTCGCGACCACGACGACGGTGGAATGGCCGAGCGCGAAATAGAGGCCGACGCTGCGCGGCGCGCCGCCCGCCTGCATCAGCTTGCGCACGACGTTGTCGATCGCGGCGATGTGGTCGGCATCGACGGCGTGGCGGAGGCCGAAGACCCAAGCCAGCAGCGCGGTCGCCATCACCGTCGGCCGATCGCCGAACCGCGCAAAGGCCCACGCCCACGCGGCGATGTTGGCGGCAATGAGCGCGCCGAACAGCAGCGCCGCTCCGGGCTCGACCGCCCGCAAAGACCATCTCGTCACGACAATCATTCCGTCCGTTGCACGCCCCGTCGCGCCAGCGGTATGATTTTTTCAAGAATCATCACACTGACTAGCCCCGAAGAAAGTCGTCATGCCCGGGCTTGTCCCGGGCATCCACGTTCTTCGTGCCACAAGACATGGATGGCCGGGACGAGCCCGGCCATGACGATGGGGAGATGACGGCGCGCTCCAATTACTACGCAGCCTCCGAGCCGCCGAGATAGGCGTCGCGGATGCGGGGATCGTCCTTCAGCGTCCGCGCCGGGCCGGAGAGCACGATCTTGCCAGTCTGAAGCACATAGGCTTCATGCGCGATCTCGAGTGCGAGGCTGGCATTCTGCTCGACCATGAACACCGAGACGCCGTCCTGATTGATGGTGCTGATCAGCTCCAGCACGCGGTCGACATAGAGCGGCGACAGGCCCATGGTCGGCTCGTCCATCACGATCATGCGGGGACGGCTCATCAGCGCGCGCGCCATCGCCACCATCTGCTGCTCGCCGCCGGAGAGCGAACCGGCTCGCTGCGACAGCCGCTGGCCGAGCTTTGGGAACAGCGTGAGCATCCTGTCGAGATCCTGGGCCACGATATCGCGATCGTTGCGCACGAAGGCGCCCATCAGGATGTTCTCGCGCACGCTCATGTCCGCGAACAGCCGCCGCGCCTCCGGCACCGAGGCGATGCCGCGGCGGACGATCTGCGGCGTGGTCAGCCCGATCAGCGAGGCGCCGTCAAAGGTCACCTCGCCCGAGCGTGGTTTCACCAGGCCAAGGATGATCTTCATCGTCGTCGACTTGCCGCTGGCATTGCCGCCGAGCAGGCAGACGATGTGGCCGCGCGCGACCGATATCGACAGGTCGAAATGCACCTGGGCCTGGCCATAGAAGGTGTTGACATCAGACAGCGCCAGCAGCGGTGCGGGAGAAACGTTCATCATGCCGCGCTCTCCTGCTCCGCCGTTGCGGAGAGGCCGTGACCGAGATAGGCCTCGATCACCTTGGGATCGCTCCGCACCATTTCGCCCGGCCCTTCCGCGATCTTCTTGCCCTCATCCATGACGATGACACGGTCTGACAGCCGCATCACCATCTCCAGCTTGTGCTCGATCAGGAGGATGGTCAGCCCCCCGCCTTCAGCTCGGCGACGAGGGCCTGCATCTCCGCGGTTTCGGTCGGGTTCATGCCGGCGGTCGGCTCGTCCAGCAGCAGCAGGCGCGGCTTCAGCGCCAGCGCACGTGCAATCTCGACGCGGCGGCGGTTGGCGTAGGAGAGGCTGTAGGCGGGCTGGTCGATCCGCGGCGGCACCCGTTCGCCGAAGCGGGCGAGAATGGCTTTCACCTCTTCGCGCAGCCGCTCCTCCTCGTCCCTGACACTCGCAGGACGCAGCAGCGCCAGCCCCAATTCCAGCAGCGGACCGATCACCGGCACGGCCGGCTTCACTGCGCGCAACCGCGTGTGGGCGCCGATCAGGACGTTGTCCATGACGCTGAGATTGCCGAAGACGCGGCCGAGCTGGAAGGTGCGCGCAATGCCCTGGCCTGCGAGCCGTTCCGGCGACAGACCCGTGATGTCCTGCCCTGCGAAGCGGACAGTGCCGGCATCGGGCCGGTCGAGACCGGTCACGAGATTGAACAGCGTCGTCTTGCCGGCGCCGTTCGGGCCGATGATGCTGATCAGCTCGCCCCTGGCGAGGTCGAGATCGATGGCGTCGACCGCGGTGAGACCGCCGAAGCGCCGCGTCAGCCCGCGCAGGGACAACATGGGGATGTGCTGCTCGGACATCAGATCGTCCCCAACAGGCCCTGCGGCCTGAACCGCACGAGCAGCAAGAGCACGATGCCGTAGATCAGGATGCGATACTCCGCCGCGATCCGGAAGACTTCCGGCAGGCCGACCAGCGCCACCGATCCGAGAATCGCGCCGACGACGTTGCCGAGGCCGCCGAGGATGACGACGGTCAGCGCCAGGATCGATTGTTGCGTGTTGAAGGTCTCGTGGTTGATGTAGGAATAGAGGTGTGCCGCGATGCCGCCGCTGACGCCGGCGGCGAAGCCGCCGAAGATGAAGGCCAGCGATTTGTAGCGGTTCAGGCTGAGGCCATAGGCGCGCGCGGCAATGTCGTCGTCGCGGATGGCACGAAAGCTGCGGCCGAGATGCGAGGCAAGCAGGCGGCCCTGAAGCAGCGCCAGCACGACCATCACCGCAAGGCTGAACCAGTAGACCGACGCCGGGCTGATCAGGTCGTAGCCGAACAGCGACAGCGGCGGGATGCCGGAGATGCCAATCGGGCCACGCGTGACGCTCTCCCAGTTCAGGATCACCAGCGACACGATCTCACCGATGGCAAGCGTTGCGATCGAGACGTAATGCCCGCGCAAACGGAACGACGGCGAGATCAGGAGCGTGCCGAGCGCTGCGCTCATCAGGCCGCCGCCGATGATGGCGAGGCCGACCGGAACGGAGAACGCCAGCGACAGCAGCGCGGCGGTGTAGGCGCCGATCGCGAGCAGCGCGGCATGGCCGAGCGAGACCTGGCCCACCGTGCCGGCAACCAGCGTGAGGCTGAGCGCGAGCATACCGAGCAGCCAGGCGTTGATCAGGGTCTGGAGCACGTAGAAGGACACCGGGAACAGCGGCAGGATCGCGAACCCACCGACGGCAACCAGCACGGCCCAGCGCGGAATGCGCACCGGACGGCTCGGCGCGATGAAGGTGCCGGTGAGCGGCTCCGGCGGCGCCTGCCGGGCACTCGCAAACAGCCCGTTCGGCCGCAGCACGAGCACGACGACCAAGAGCAGAAAGGCGAACAGATTGCGGTAGCTGGTGCCGAACACGGCGACGCCGTAGCTCTCCACCAATCCGAGCAGCAGGCTGCCGACCACCGCGCCCGGCACGTTGCCGGCGCCGCCGACGACTTCCGCGACGACGCCCTTGAGCGTGGCCTGAAGGCTCATCGCGGTGTCGATCTGGTTGTAGTACATGCCGACCAGCATGCCGGAGACGCCGCCGAGCGCCGCCGCAATGCCGAACACGGCCTGATTGACGCGGTTGACGTCGACGCCCATCTGCATCGCGGCGTCACGGTCCTGCGCGGTGGCGCGCACCGCCCAGCCGAGCTTGGTGTAGCGCAGGAACACGAACAGCAGCAGCGCGCTGGCGATGCCAACGCTGGCGATGAGCAGATCAAGCGGCCCGATCGTGCCGTTGCCGACCTGGAAGCGGACGTCCGGTAACTGGCTCGGCAGCGCGCGCGGATTGGGCGAGAAGGTCAGCATCACCAGCTGATCGAGCACGAAACTGATGCCGATCGTCGCCAGGAGCGGCGCGATACGCACCGAGTTCTGCAGCGGACGGAGGCCGAACCGCTCGATGATCAACCCGACGATCGCGGCCGCGACCGCGACCACGATGATGGTGAGCGGCAGCGGTGTATGCAACTGCACCACCGCGACCCAGCCGATATAGGCGCCGACGAGATAGATCGAGCCTTGGGCAAAGTTGATCAGCCGGCTGACGCCGAAGATCAGCGCGAGCCCGACCGCAACGAGGGCATAGACATTGCCGACGATCAGCCCGTTGATCGTGTAGTCGAGCCAGGAAGCCACGCGATGGTCCCAAGTTGAGAGAAGCGGCCGGAGCGGATGCTCCGGCCATCGTGTCAGGTCGGCTTGCCGTCCCAGAGCGCGAACTGCCCCTTGCGCACGACGAGCTCGGCATTCATGGCGCCTTTGACGCGGCGGCTCGCCACGTCGAACGTCGCCGAGCCGAAGATGACGCTGGAGACGTCCTTGACCTTGGCGAAGGCGTCGCGGATGGCGCGGCGGTCGGTGCCGCCGATCTTGAGGACGGCAGCGGCCATGTTCATCGCGTCATAGGAATAGGCGTTGAAGGCGTCGGGCTCCTGCCCACCATATTTCGCCTTGAAGCCCGCGATGAATTTCTTCACCTCGGGCCGCGGATCTTCGGGGAAATAGCGCGTGCCGAGATGGACGTCCTCGACCGCCTCGCCGCCGAGCTCCAGGAATTTCGGCGAGTAGACCGAGCTTGCCGCGCAGATGGTCTGCTTCAGACCGACCTGGCGCGCCTGACGGGTGATCAGCGCGCCGTCCGAATAATAGGAGATCAGGATCAACCCGTCGGGATTGGCATCGCGCACGCGCACCAGGGTGGAGCGAAAATCGCGCTCCTCCGCGATGTAGCCCTCGGTCACCGCGATCTCGGCGCCGTATTCCTTGGCCGCCTTGACGAAATGGTCGCGACTGGTGCGGCCCCAATCGGTGTTGAGGTGCAGCACCGCGAGCTTCTTCAGGCCGAGGCGCCTGACGGCGTAGGACGCCAGCAGCGGCTGCTCGTCGGCCTGGCTCACGGACGTGCTCCACATGAAGTCGCCGCCCTTGGTGAAATCGGGGTGCGAATTGGTGAAGCCGAACTGCACGAGGCCGCCGCGCTGATAGATCGGCGAGGCCGCCATCGAGGCGGGACTCGAGAAGTCGCCGAGCTCCATGACGATGCGGGGATCGGAGACGAATTTCTGGGCGATCGCCACCGACTGGCGCGGATCGCTCTGGCTGTCCTCGAATTGGTAGGCGAGCTTGCGGCCGTTGATGCCGCCGGCAGCGTGGATCTCGTCGAGCGCGAGATCAAAGCCCTGCTTCCACTGCGCGCCATATTGCGCGTTGGGGCCGGTCAAGGGACCGCTGACGCCGAGCAGGATCGGCTCGGAGGATTGCGCGAAGGCTGCGCGCGAGAAGGCGGCTCCTGCCATCATGGTGGCGAGCGAGCCCTTGACCAGGGACCGACGATCGATGTTGCTCATGCACGGCTCCATCCACTCAGTGTTGAAACAAGCAGCAATTTCTATGCCGCTGCGATTGCCTATTTCGAGGGCTCGCCGAGCGACAGCATCAGCCGGTTCGCCCAGTTGAAGAACGACGCGCCATTGATGACGTCGACGATCTCGGCATCATCGAGACCGGCGCGGCGCAGCTCCTCGACATTGTCGGGGCCGAACGCGATCGGCGTTGCGGCCAGCGCCACCGACGCATTGACGACGGCATTCCAGCGCTCGCCGAGATCGGCCTTGACGCCTTCGTCGAGCAGACGCTGCACGTCGTCGCGACGCTTGGAGTAAGTGCTGGCGAAGCGCGCGTGCACGGAGGCGCAATAGATGCAGCCGTTGTAGCGCGAGGTCGCTGCCGCCGCGAGCTCGCGCTCGGCGCGCGGCAGGCCGTCGGCGACGTTGTAGAAGATGTCCTTGTCGGTCTTGGTGCGGGCTTCCAGCACCTCGGGATCGCGCACCAGGAGGCGGAAATATTCCGACTTGGCGCGGGCGCGATCGACGAGGCCGGCGAAATGCCGTTCGGTCAATTCGGCCTCGGGCAGCGGATCGATCCACGACACCCAGCCGAGCTCGTCCTGGGTGAAGACGACGGGCGGATTGACTTTGCTTGCAGCGGTCATGATGCGATCTCCTTACGCGCCGGCCGCGGTGCGCCCGAGCGAAGCGCCGAGCACGCGCAGGCCAGTAACGACGCGCACCTGGAATGACAGGAACGCAACGAGCTGGGAGAAGGTGACGATGCCGGTGTTCGACCAGCCGGCGGCGAGCAGCGCCTTCATGTCGGCGGAGGCAGCATCGCGGGGACGGAACACCAGGAGATGCGCATGCTCGAGCGCCGCAACAAGCCGGGCGCCGAGATCGGGGTTACGTTCCGCGCTCACGCGGTAGATCAGGCCGGCCTTGTTCTCGATCGACAACGGGCCAGCCGGAAAGGCGCCATACGGGCCCGACGTCTTGCCGCGCTCGATCTCGACCTGGATCGCCGCGAGAAGCGCCGCTACATCCACATTCGCTGCAAGCTTCTCGCGATAGAAGGCTGCGACGGGAGACTCGCCATGGAGCCCGGTCACGAAAGCCGCGACCGCGGCACGCTCCACAAGCGAGAAATCACTGACGTCGATCGGCTCGAACAGGGCGAGATAGCTCTTCTGCGCGTTCTCGCGCGCCTGAAGGCGGCGTGCGCGGATGGCATCCAGGGCCGATCCCGGTTCGATCCCGGCGAGCGTGTCGATGATATCTTTTGTTGCCATCATTCAGCCTCGTGCAGCACGATCACACTCATTCCGACTAGACCGCCAGCGCCACGTCGGGCGCCGTCCGGGTCCAGCCCAGCGCCGGCGCGACCTTGTCTGCGACCAGTTCGATCGAGCGCAGGATGTGGGGATGCGGCGCATCGACCGAATGCGCCTGGAATACCAGATCGGTCACCCGTTCCAGCGTGGCATCGGTGCGGAGCGAGGCGATGACGTCGTCGGCCGCGCCGACATGGGTGTCGAACGCGGTGATCATCTCCTCCAGCGTCTCGCCGGGCTTGGCGTGGCCGCCCTTGAGGAATTGCGGCAGCGCGCGCCGCAGCCCGATATCGGCAAGGCGCATCGCCTCGGCCCGGTCGTCGGCGACGAAGACGCTGCGCGAGGCCATGATGCGCGGCTCGCGTCCCGGCGGCAGCGCGTCTAGATAGGCATCGATGATCGGGTTCTGGATCTCGGCCAGCGTGGCACGCGGCGCCTCCTTGGTCCGCGGCTGGGTGCGCGACAGCAGCAAGCCATCGCCGGCCTTGCCGGCACGGGCACCGCCCGCGACCGAGAATGTCGCCTGCCAGATCCGCTCGCACAATTGCGGCCGCTGCGGATAGAGCGTGTCGCCACCATCAAGCGGCTTGCCGGCCAGCGCGGTGCGGACGACGTCGAGATTGCGGGCAAAGATCTCGTTGCGCTGCGCGCTGTCGAGACCGAAGGCGGCGAAGGCCGACGGGTTGCCGCCGGTGCCGACGCCGAGCTCGAAACGGCCGTTGCAGATCAGATCGAGCACCGCGGCATCCTCCGCCACTCTCACGGCGCTCTCGAGCGGCAAGGTGACGATGCCGGTGCCGAGGCGAATGCGCGAGGTCTGCGCGGCGACGTAGCCGAGGAAGGCGAAGGGCGACGGCAGGCCGCCTTCGCGCTCGTGGAAATGATGCTGCGCGATCCAGGCGGAATCGAGCCCCGCCTTTTCCGCGCGCACGATCTGCTCGGCCGCGAAGCGATATCGCTCGGCCGGGGGAGCCTCGTCGAGCAGCCGTGTGAAAAATCCCAGTCGTTTCAGGTTTGCAAAGCGTTTCATACGACCCCTGCCGGGCGAGGATGGGCCCCGATGATGTCGATTGCCGCAGCTCCAGACAAGCGGGCATTGCGCAGGGCTGCCCGTCGGCATAGCCCCTGCGCTGAAGCCTGGGCAGACTGCCTACCAGCTCGGCAGCACCGCGCCCTTGAACTTGGTCAGGACGAACTCCTTGACCTCGGGCGTGTGGTAGCTGTCGACGAGGGTCTTGACCCAGGGCTTGTCCTTGTCCGCGCTGCGAACGGCGATCAGGTTGACATCGGGCCCCTTCGGGTCCTCGCGCAGGATCGGATCCTTGACGGGATCGAGTTCCGCCTGAGTTGCATAATTGGTGTTGATCGCGGCAGCGTCGACATCGTCGAGCGCGCGCGGCGCCTGCGCCGCATCGACCTCGATGAATTTCAGCTTCTTGGGATTCTCGGTGATATCGAGCACCGTCGGCTTGAAGCCGGTGCCCTCCTTCAGCTTGATCACGCCCTTGTCGCGCAGCAGCAGTAGCACGCGACCACCGTTGGTTGGATCGTTCGGAATCGAGACCTTGCCGCCGTCGGGGATCTCGGCGAAGGCTTTGTGCTTCTTCGAATACACGCCGATCGGGAAGTTCACGGTGAGCGCGACGGCCTCGATCTTGTAGCCGAGGTCGGCCTTCTGGTTGTCCAGGTAGGGCTGGTTCTGGAATGAATTGGCCTGGATCTCGCCGGCATCGAGCGCCGCGTTCGGCACGACATAGTCGGAGAACTCGATCAGCTGGATGTCGAGGCCCTGCTTGGCGGCGATCGGCTTCACCGCTTCCAGGATCTGCGCGTGCGGTCCCGGCGTCACGCCGATCTTGATGGTCTCGGCGCTGGCTGCGGCCGACCAAGCGGCAAGCACGGTCGCGAGGATCAGGGGAAGGCGAAACGACATATTGGTCTCCGTAGGTCTTCGGCAATGATGGAACCGTATTCGCTTCTCTGCCGCGCGAAATCAATGAAATTGAAATCCATATTGGCAGGCGGTGGCGGGCGCACTTTCTCCATTCGGCACCAAACAGGAAACGAAATCACGGCGACGACGGCGCCTTCCGCAGGGTGTGCGGCGCGTCACGGTGCTGGCGATTGGTGTTGTCAGCATCCGCTAAGGCCAGCGCTCCAAGGGGTCATGTGTGGCAATTTCCTGGCGGCTGCAATGAATCTCCGACTGGGGCAACATCACGAAACTTGATGCGCCAGCAGTGACCGGGTTAGCGTTTCGGCGCGGCCTTAGAACTTCCCCAAGTTCACGTAAGTTCGCACTGGATCGCCGCCTGGGTGCTCTCGGGCGGCGATCCGGGTCGTCGCCCGCAGGGGTGCTCCACATCGTCATTTCGTCGCAGGGCCTTGCGGCCTTGCCGGCATTGCCGCCTTGTGCATGATGCAACATGATGGCTGCTGGCGACGATTTGTCTTCGAGGTGGAGGTCATCCGATGAACGAGAACGAAATCCGCAATCTGGTCGCGGAAGTGAAGCAAGGCACGCTGTCGCGACGCTCGTTCATCCAAAAGGTGGCTGCGATCGGAATCGCAGCGCCGATCGCGAGCCAGATCCTGGTCTGGAACGATGTGGCGATGGCGGACGCCACGTTGCCCTACAAGCCGGCCAAGGCGGGCGGCGGCGGCCCGCTCAAGCTGCTGTTCTGGCAGGCCCCGACCCTGCTCAATCCACACTTCGCGATCGGCACCAAGGACCAGATGGCCTCGCGCGTCTTCTTCGAGCCGCTCGCCGGCTGGGACAAGGAGGGCAATTTGATCCCCTGCCTCGCCGCCGAGGTCCCGACCAAGGCGAACGGCAGCCTTGCGGCGGACGGCACGAGCGTGATCTGGAAGCTGAAGCAGGGCGTCAAATGGCATGACGGCAAGCCCTTCACCGCCGACGACGTCGTCTTCACCTGGCAGTACGCCGCGGATCTCGCAACTGCGGCCTACACCACGGGATCCTACAAGGACATCAAGGTCGAGAAGATCGACGACCACACCATCAAGGTGATCTTCAAGGCGCCGACGCCGTTCTGGGCCGATCCCTTCGTCGGCTCGGTCGGCCAGATCCTGCCAAAGCATCATTTCGGCGACTATAGCGGCGCCAAATCGCGCGAGGCACCGGCCAATCTGAAGCCGGTCGGCACCGGCCCATACAAATTCGTCGAGTTCAAGCCCGGCGACCTGATCCGCGCCGAACGCAACGTCGACTATCACGTCAAGAACCAGCCGCATTTCGACACGCTCGAGATCAAGGGTGGCGGCGATGCGGTATCGGCAGCGCGCGCGGTGCTGCAGACCGGCGAATATGACTTCGCGTGGAACATGCAGGTGGAGGAGGAGGTCCTCAAGCGCATGGAGGCGAGCGGCAAGGGCAAGCTCGACATCACGCCGTCCGGCAATGTCGAGTTCATCATCCTCAACACAACCGACCCGTGGACCGAGGTCGACGGCGAGCGTTCGAACGCCAAGACCAAGCATCCGACGCTGTCCGATCCGGCCGTTCGCCGGGCGATCAACCTCCTGCTCGACCGCGATTCGATCCAGAAATTCATCTACGGCCGCGGCGGAGTCGCCACCGCGAGCTTCGTCAACGCGCCCAAGCAGTTCAAGTCGCCCAAGCTTAAATACGAGTTCAGCATCGATAAGGCCAACAAGATCCTCGACGAGGCCGGCTGGAAGAAGGGCGCGGACGGCATCCGCGAGAAGGACGGCAAGAAGCTCAAATACGTCTTCCAGACCTCGACCAACGCCCCGCGCCAGAAGACGCAGGCCATCATCAAGCAGGCCTGCGAGAAGGCCGGCATCGAGATCGAGATCAAGGCGGTCACCGCATCGGTGTTCTTCTCCTCGGATGTGGGCAACCCCGACACCTACTCGAAATTCTACGCCGACATGGAGATGTACAACACCACGCAGCCGCAGCCCGATCCGGAGCGTTTCCTGAACCAGTGCGTCTCCTGGGAGATCGCCAGCAAGGACAACAAATGGCTCGGCCGCAACATCTCCCGCTATTCCGATCCCGAAGCCGACAAGGCCTACAAGGCCGCGCAGAACGAGCTCGACCCGGTCAAGCGCGCCGCGCTGCTGATCAAGGTCGACGAGACTTTTTGCGAGGCTAACGTCTTCCTGCCGCTGCTCTCCCGCAACGTCGTCAACGCCAACGTCAACAACCTCATGGTCGACATGTCGGGCTGGGACGTCACGACGTGGAATCTAGCGAGCTGGTATCGCACCTGACGCCACAGCACGATCACGGGGAGCGCGCTCTCCACGACCGTTCACGCGATCATTGACGCTGCAGGTCAGATAAACGGCTTGCCGCCAGTGACGGCGAGGGTCGCCCCTGATATGTAGCTCAAGAGCGGATCGGCGAGCATGACATAGGCGGTGGCGAGCTCGGCCGGCTCAATGGGTCCATCGCAGGCCCTTATGGACACCTTGCACCGGACCTCCATCATCTTCCCACTGTGTGATTCAGGTCACAGTAGAATCATCCGCCCTCGCCTACAACAACCGTGCATGGCCGCAAACAAGGTAACGGCGGTACGCACGAGGCTGGGGAGGCGATCAACAGCTACGGACTTTCGAAGCCGCCAGGGTGAAGACCTCGGCGGCTTTTTTCTATGGCAACAAGACGGGCGGCCGGAGCCAGCGCCATGCTGCCAATGCGGGACATCACCAGCGCCGGCGGCGATCGTCGCTATTTCGGTCAAAAGCCTTTCCTTTGTTCGCGCCCTTCTTCCACCTGCCGCTCAGCCTCCAGCCAGAATTCCAAGTCGCGGTTGGCCGGACGGCCGGCCTGCTCCCAGAGTTCGTAGGCGCGAGCCCGCACCTTGCCGCGCCGCATCATGCGGAGGAGCTTCTGCGTCAGCTCCTCGGCAAAGCTCCTGAATCGCGTGACAGTGGTTTCGTCCTTGGCGAGCACCGCCGCTCGCGTTGCGAGCTCGATCTGGTGCTCTATCTTTTGCTGCTCGTCCACGGTGAACACCGCGCCCTGCGAACGGACCCGCACCACAGCTCATGCTGCTTAGAGCCTCAATTCATTCTCGAGAGTTCCGTTCCGCGTGCAGCGCAGACGCAGACCACCATTTCGAACTGAGCCGGCCGTGACGGTTCTAAAGCGCGATGAGATTAGGATGAATCGTCATCGCGCTTCAGGTTTCTGTTTACGCATGATCTTTCCGGAAAACCGCTTCGCACTTTTCCGGATCAAGCTTTAATGCCACGTCGTATCCGCTTCGACGATCACGGCTCTTGTTTCGGGATCTTCGGTCGTGTTGCAAGTGCAGGGCATTCCCTCACCGCACCGGCAGCCGCCCAACTTCTCGCTCCAAGGCCGGAGCGGATGGTTTTCGCAGACCCATCCCAGACCGTGGCAGAAGGGGCATTTCTTGCGGGTCACAGCGTATCCGGCGTCCGCGTGGTGTTCGACTTGTCCTCGTTGCGCAACTGCTGCTCGGCCGCCTGCCAAAACTCGTCCTCACGACCTTCGGGCTTGCCAGCTTGCTCCCACAGTCGGTGCGCGCGTTCTCTGATGTCCTGCTCGGTCGGCTCAGGCATGGGCACCTCCTGCTCTAAAGCACGGCCCCATCCTTGGGGAGTATGGGGGCTTGGAGGCGGGGCCGTGCAGACCAGCAATCGGCGGCGACGCTGGCCCGCGGATTCAAGCCGCGATCATGCGCAAGAGTTCCTTTGCTCCCGCGAGCTCGGCTACGCGGCGCGGACTTGGCCAGACGTCGATCGATGATGCGCCTTGAAGGTCGTCGGTAGCGGGGGAGGGATCCGCCATCACATTCCAAAAAAGGAAATCCCTAGTAACTCCAGAAGCTTGGCTGCATGAGGAGCGAAGCTGCGCGGGCTGGCTCGTTACTTGAGATGAGCTCCAGATCAACCTGGCCTGACGAGAATGCAAACGGGACTTCCAACATGGATGGCCCGCTCTGTAGCAACGAGGCCGCCGCTGGTATGGTCGCGCTTGAACAGCTTGATCGTGTCGGTGTCCTCGTTCGCCGCTACCACCTGCAGCACGTGCATCTGTTTGCATCCAACGTCGATGCCACCATCGACTTCTATAGGACTTGGTTCGATGCCGTGGTGATGTGGGACGGAGATGTCGCGGGTGCGCGGAATGTCTTTATCAAGGTCGGTATTGGCGCCATCCACCTCTACGACCAACTGCCGCGCGGCGAGGGCAAGAACGCTGTGCATCATCTCGGCATGCAGGTCGTCGGCATCGACGAGCTGTACGAGCGCATGAAGGCCGCGAACCTTCATATTCCCAATCCGATCCGCCGCCTCGGCGGAGGTGGCGGCTATTTCATGCTCGGCGCGCCTGATGGCGTCGTCATCGAGGTCTTCGAGCCGGGCAAGCTGCGCGAGCCGGCGGTGCGCGACTACTACGGCTTCGGGGGATGAGGCCCGCGGACACCGCGCCTCCGCTCGATGCAATCGCCGACCTCGTCGCCACTCACGCTGCGAGCACTCCAGCCAGGGGATATCGATTTGCCATGCAGCTTCGATTTTCAAACAGCAGACGCGCCTTCGCGTTCTCGCGGCACGACACATAATCGCCCCTCTCGGATGAGCCGGGATGGGTCGAAGAAATCGCTTTTGCGTTACCATTCGAATCGCGTGCCGACCCCGACGGATGTCGAGCCCTTCGCATCAACATCCGACTCGACGCGGATGTGGCGCGTCACGTCGACATTGGCCGACACACCTGACTGGCTGGGGCTCGCGCCCGTCCGCACACCCACGCTCAGCCTGTCGCCGATCGCGCGCGAGGCGCCGACCATCGGACCGCCCGCCCCGGCGCCCACGTCGAGATTGTCGACCCCAAGCGAGCGGCGCATGCGATCCACCGTTCCCTCGCCACCGCTTGCAAACTGAGCCGCGGCCCCTGCGAGCTGTACGGCCTGCGAGGTCGTCAGGCTGCCCGAGGCCTTCTGAAAGAGAATGCGCGACAGGATCTCATCCTGCGGCAACTCGGGCTGCGAATGGAAGGCGAAGGCCGGCGCGGCCGCCGGTCCCGAGATTCCGACCTGTGCGGTGATGTCGGAAGCCTGTATCTCTGCCGCGAAATCGAGCTCGGGCGCGAGATCTCCGTTGAAGGAGAGATTACCCTTGGTGAAGTTCAACGTCTTTCCGAGCACCACCAGCTTGCCCTGGAAAAGCGAGAAGGCGCCCTTCGGCACCGGACCGTTGGTCGTGCCACCCACGTGAATGGAGCCGCCGAGCTCCGCAGTCGCCCCGCGGCCATGGATGAAGACGTGGTTCGGCGCCGAAACCGTCACGTCGAGCGACGCGTTGAAGAGCGCCGGGCGTGCCTTGCTGCCTTTCAGCGTCTCCGCCTTGCGCTCCGCCGCAAGGCGTGCAGCGGCCTGGCCCGAGGCGTTCACATGGTTGATTCCGTCGATCGGCTTGAGCGTCGAAGGCAGGCGGTCCGGAATATCGACATTGACGCGGGTCAGGTCGATGCGACCGGCAATCCGTGGATCGCGCGCCAGGGCGCCCGTGACGTCGAGGGCGAGATTGGCCTGAGCGGTCGTCAGCGCGCTGGCGGCGAGGGTCGCCTGCTGGCCACGGATCGAGACCGTGCCTGGGAAGCCTGCATCCGGGGCGACCCTCACCTGGCCGGAGCCTGACAACGTGCCGCCGTTGGGCGTCACCGCGGCCAAGCGCTCCACGACGATCCGCTCCCCTTCGGCGGTGATTTTCGCCTCGATGGCATCGAGGCGCGTGCCGAGCATGCTGTCGCGGAAGGTGCCTCCGCTCATGGTGGCGACACCGCCGATCTCAGGCTTCGCGCGCGTGCCGCCGACACGGGCATCGAGCGCAACGCTACCGGACACGGTGCGGCCGGAGGCGGAGAGCATCGCATTGGCGACGGCGGCATCGAGACGGCCCTTCGCGGTCAGCGCAATCGGGCCCGTGGCGTCGAGCGGCAGCGTGCCCGACGCCGTGAACGTGCCGGCTTTTCCCGCGGCAACTGTAGTGTTCAGGCTCGCGCGGCCTCCATCGAGCCGCCCATTCGCGGCAATGTCGATCGGCGGCAAGCCCGCGCTCCTGGTCTGCGGCGCCGCGAGCTGCTTGACGGCCACGTTGTATTGACCCATCGGCGCGCTCGCGGAGCCGGCGATCGTGGATGAAGCGTCAAGCGTCCCGGCGAGCCCCAAACCGGGCACCGCGACATCGGCCGCGCCGAGCGGGATCGCACTTGCCACGGCCTTGAGGTCGAGCGCCTTGCCGGCCTTGCCATCGACGGTGAAGCGGCCAGTCCCAATTCCGAGCGCCAGATGCTCGATCAGCACCGTGCCGTCTTCGAGCGTGAAGCCTGCGGGCCCCTGCAATACGATCGCCTTGGCGCCACGCCGTGCGGTGAAACGATTGAGATCGAACCGCGTCCGTTCCTTGGACGTCAACGCACCCGCGGCATCGAGATCGAAGCCGGCAGCCTTGGCGGAGAGACCGATCGTGCTCGTATCGGCATTGCCCCTGGCCGTCAGCGCGATGTTCGAGACGGTCTGACCGCCGAACTCGGCATCGTTGACGCGGGTATCCGCATTGAGCACCGGATGGCTGTAGAGATCGGCGCCATCGGCGCGCAGATCGAAACTGCGGATGGCCATACCGGCGGCACGGATTCCTGCGCCCTTGCCAACGAGACGGACGGACTGCTGGCCGCCATCAGCCGAAGCGGCAAGGTCGAGTGAGGCCGAACCGGCGAGTTCTGTGAGAACAAGCGGTGAGAGGTCGGCGAGCGCCCCAGCAGCGAAGCGAATCTGCCCGCTTGCGAATCTCTGCGCGTCGACCGTTCCTGCGCCCTTCAGCGACACCGAGCCGATCGCGATGTCGAGGGTCTTTGCGTGCCATCCGGCAAAGGCGGGAGCTCCGCGATCGTCACGCTCCGACGATCGGCGGCTCACCTGAACAATCCCGTGCGCCGGGTTGCCGTCGATGGAGCCGCTGAGCTTGGCGTCGACGGCACAGAGCCCGTTGATGTCGTTGACCGTCGCGGCGAGTTCCAGATGCGGAATGGGGCGCCGCATCGCGGTGGCGCGATCCACCGAGGCCCCGAACGAAACGCCGGGATGCGCGAGCCCGCCGGTCATGCCGACGTCGAGAGCTCCCGCACCGGTGAGGCGCGCATCGGCCGCCGAGAGATCCGGCAGGTCCACACGGGCCGACAGGTCGCTCGAGTTCGCGCGTCACCGTTCCCTTGACGCGAACCGCGACATTGGCTCCATCGAGCGACGCGCCGCGGACCGTGTAAGTGTCGCGGCCATCGGCAGAGAGATCGGCTGCGAGTGCGAGCCGCGCTCCCGCGAGCCCGTCGAGCGCCGCAAGTCCCGTCGCAAGCTTCTCGCCAGTGCCTGACATTCGGGCGTCAAAGCTGCCACGCTGGAGGTCCGCGTCGAGATCGAGGCCGAACGCCGCCGAGCCCTTGAGCTTCAGCCCGGCAAGGTCGGCAAAGTTGCCGAGGTCGGGCACGGTTCCGGCAGCACGGCCATGCAGGCGATCGGCGCTGACATCACCTGTATAGGTCGCCTGAACCGTGGAGGTACCGATCTCGAGACGCTCGATCCTGGCGCGGCCGCCGAGGTCCGTATCGCCGTGGAGCACGAGCGATGCGGTGCTGCCGATCGCGGCCGCCAGAACTCGCGTCGCGTGCCGCAATGCCGGAGGCGCGCAGGTTCGCGTCAAGGATGATACGCGTTGCGGGATCGCTGGCTTCGGCGCGAGGGAGGGCCGTGACAGAAGCGTCAAGCGTCTCGACGTCTCCGTCCGGTAGATGAGCACCCGACAGCGCGAGCTTGACCGATGCTGTGGGAGCCTTGATCGGGCCGTTGACGTGGCTATCGAAGACGAGGCTGCGGATCGAGCCGTGGTCGGTTTCGGTCACGTCGCCGTTGCTTGGCAGGGCGCGGATGGAAGCCGCGAAATCCATCATCTTGTCGGCTCCGAGCAAGCCCTTCGCGTCGAGCCGCGCAAGACGGCTCGTGAGCGTCAGCCCGTTCAGGGCGACGCTGCCGTCGTCACCAATACGCGTCGTGCTGTCGAGCTTGGTTTCACCGGCAAAGACCGGCGCGGCAATTGCCGGCAACAACGGCCCGAGATGGCTAGTAAGGCGCGTTGCAAGCACTCGGCCCGCCCCGTTTCGGTCAAGCGTAATCGTGCCGGTCGCATCGATTGTGGGGCCGGCCTGCAACTTCAGGGCACCTCGAAAGCTGTCGAGCGTACCCTGGCCGCCCACTGCGAATGTGACGGGCGGCTCGCCCGGCAAATGGCCGAGCTTCGACATGAGTCCATGGGCCGGCTCGTCAAGCGTGACGTTGAGGGTCAGCGCATTTCCCTGCGGAACGTAGGCGAGAGCGGCCTTGAAGCGGCCCGGAAAATCCTTGCGGATGGCGTCGAGATTGAAGACGAGCCCTTCGGCGGGCGAGCCGAGCTCGGTATTGCCGGTCGCCGCGACACTGAGGGCTTCACCCAGAATGGACTGCCCAAGCGTCAGGGCTCGCAGGTCGAAAGCCTTCACCTGCACCTTCACCGGAAGGTCGGGCAGGATCGGCTGGTCGGACTCGGCGACAGGCTGGTCGGATGGCAGAGGCTTTCGCCTGATCTCAAGCGTGCCGATCTCGAGACGGTCGATCTCCAGTCGCCCCAGCAGCAGTGCGCTGCGTCGCCAGACGAGGCGCGCCTTGTCGAGCGTCAGCCAAACTCCGTCCTTGTCGGTGATGCTGACGTCGCGGACCGTGGCATCCGAGGACAACACTCCATCGACGGCGCCGACATGGACCTGGGTCGCCGGCGTCGAGAGCGTTCGCGAGACAAGACTGGCCAGCACATCCTGCTGGTTCTCGCCGCTCCCGCCCACCATTCCGTAGCCTACGAGGCCGAGCAACGCGACGCAGACGAGCCCGACGGCGGAACGGACAATGAGCGGCCGTCGGATGCGCATCAGAACGCTTGCCCAATGCTGAGATAGATTGCGTAGCGGCTGTCGCCGGGGCGTGGATTCAGCGGCGTCGCAACATCGAGGCGGATCGGGCCGACCGGCGTGAGATAACGCAAGCCAAGTCCCGCCCCGTAGCCCACATAATCATCGAAGCCCGGCAGGGATGATCGGGAGGCGCTGCCAAAGTCGAAGAATGGCACGAGGCCGATGGTGGGCGTGATCCTCACCCGCACCTCGGCGGAGCCCTCGATCAGGCTGCGACCACCGGTGATTTGACCGAACATCATCGGCGAAATGGTATTGAACCCGTATCCGCGCACGGATCCGCCGCCGCCAGCGAAGAAGCGATGCGCATCCGGGATCTCGGCGAGCGGCGCTCCCGCAAGCGAGCCTGCGGCCAACCGGCCCGCCAGAACGTAATTGGCCTGCTCGTCGAGCGTATAGTAGGCTGAGCCCGCGATCCGCCCTTCGAATAGATCGATCGTGGAGCCCATCAGCTTCGGATAGGCATTGACGGTCGCCGAGAGGCGCACACCGCGCGTGGGATCGAGCGGATTGTCGGTGGTGTCGTAGCGGCCGGTCGCGGTGAAGCCGATCAGCGTCGCGTCGACCCGCCCCAGCACGTCCAGCGATTTCGATTGCTCGACCTGAAGGCCGGCCTGCAGCGAAGCCGCCTCCGAAAAGCGGTGGATCACGCCGAACGTGCCGCGCACCGTATCGTCGGCGTAACCGCCGAGGTCGTTGTTGCCGACACGCTCGCGGAACGCAGTGGCCTCGACCAGAAGATCGTTGGCCGTACCGAACATGCCCGGCTTGATGAAGGTAGCGGTCAATCGCGCGCCAAAATCCGACGCGTGGAGATTATGGAAGCCGTTGAAGGACGTGCCGTCGACCCGTTGCAGAAGCGAGGCCGAGGCTTCGAGCCTCAGGCGCTCGCCGCCGCCGAATATGTTCCGATCCTCGTAATAGCCCGCAATGCCGGGACCATCGACGGTGGAATATTTCGCCGAGAGACCCACCGCGTGCCTGGGCCTTTCCGTCAAATCGATGAAGACCGGCAGGTTGCCATTGGCATCGAGCTTGTCGGCCTCGCGGATGCGAATTCCTCCGATGGCTGGGATCCTTGCGATCGAGGTTTTCGTCAAGGCGAGCCGCTCGGGCGAATAAGGCTCGCCTTCCCTCAGGTGGACATGCGTGGCCACGACCCTCGGGTCGACATCTCCGCCCGAGATCGTGACGGCGCCGATGCCGGCTTTGGGGCCCGCTTCGACCCGCAGCCGAAAATCCATTGCGGCGGCCGCATGATCGACGGTGGCCTTGACGTCGGCGATCTTCGCAAGCGGATGTCCGTTGCTGCGGAACCAGTCCACGAGCTTCACCTGCGCGGCGCGCAGGTCGGCCGAGATCGCGGGATCGCCGGACTTCAGCGCAAAGGCGCGGCGCGGCAATCCACGCGGCGCTTGCTCGCGCGCATAGTCCACTTCGACGGTGCGCAGCTTGAACAAGGGACCGAGCCGTGCGGTGACCTTGATTGGAACGACCGACCGATTGCGAAAGGTGTCGGCCCGACGCGCCGCGGCGGCGAGCCCGGTCTCGTCGGGGGATACGGGAACTCCGTCCACGGTTACATCGATCTGGGCGTTATAGCGGCCAAGCCCCCAAAGGGCATCGAGCAGCGGATTGATATCGGCCTGAAGCCGGCGCACGAGACCTTCGCCGTCCGGCGGTGGTTCCTGTCGGAGGCGATAGGTGCCGGAGGCATCGCGCAACACCTGCTCGGCGTCACTATCATTCTTGCCATCCAGCGTCTTGGCTTCAATCTCCAGCCGATAGGACAGCGTCGTGGCGCTGACCGGCGGCGGATCGTCGGAACCGAAAAGGCCAAAGAAATCGAGCGCGTGAGCCTGCTCGCACAGCGACCAACCGACGACGGCGACACACCCCGAACGCAGGATGCGTCGCGCCGCAGCGACAAAATATCCTCGCCTTGCCCGCCGCAGCGGCAGGCATCGTCGCAACACAATTTGCTTGATTGTTCCGCTCCGTACTCGCCTGTTGACACCAGGCACCACACGCGAAATTGATAGACATCATGATGGACAATGTAGGGCACAGAAAAAATCGTCTTCGTGATCTTCTATTGATTGAACAAAGACCACGACGTTCAAGAAAGCTCCACTGTTCAGGTACGCTCCACGAAAAAATGCTCTAGAAACCGTGTGCCCCATCCGAAGAGTTCCGCACGCGACTCTTTGCCATTATTGTGTTTGGACGGCATTCCGGTAACGAGTCCTCTCAGAATTTCTTGCAACGAGGAGCATCCACATCGGAATCATGATCGAGAAATTCAAAGGCGTGATTCCGGTAGCTGCAGAGCAGCCATGGCAAGCTCAAGCGCCTCTATCCGCACTGCACTTCCCCAAAGGCGTCCCGGCAATCGCCACCGGCGATGCGCGAGCTATTTCGATCATGACAAGTTTGAGCTCTTCGCGCTCGTCTCACACCATCGACGTCGCTGAGATGATCCAAACAAATATCCTGAGTGCGTTTGGATTGGGGAAGCGATCGATGAAAAAAGTGCCCGCTTCGCCATGAACTGCCGCCAGACATGCGTAGGCTCCTCGCCCCGCCAGGGCGCGTTTGACGTGGAGATCAAAGGCCCCTTGCGACCGGGCTCTCGACGGTTGCGGCCTAGGTCAACAACCAGAAGAGCCCTGTCGATTGGGTGAAGCCGGATGGCGGCGCATCGTGCTGCCTTCGATTGAACCCGGACGCGTTTAATATCGCAGGAGCGTTGGGCGCTTCTGGTCGGCATTCCCGAAGTCGGAGCTTCAAGTCGGTGACGGCGCTTGGTTTGGAGATTTATTCGCCGTTCTACGCCTCGGCTTTGGCGATCTGCCGATCAATGTTCTTCCGGCCGCCTTGGATACGCGTTCGGAGACGGTAGAGGCAGCGGCGCGGCGTTGTTAACGATGGACGCGTCAACGGTCGACGGTATCGGCTCAACCGCCATTGATCCAGCGCTGGCGACCACCCGTGTCGCCGGCCCGAAGCGCTACCTTCGAGCGCATGGTGTCGCGGAAAATCGTAGCTTGGCGGAGAAACTCGTACGATTGGTAGCGGGGGAGCGCTACCGCCTTTCCCCACACCAACCAAACCTACGATACCTCATCCAATCATTCGCATAGGGCAGTTCGCGAGCCCATGGGAGAAGTGCAGGTTACCTTCACAAAGAGGAATATTGAAAGACCTCCGGCGGCAGATCAGGCCAACGGAACCTCTGTCGCGCAAAATCGAAAGCGGGCCCGCACTCGGCGGCGACAGCGCACCGTAAGGCACGTGGTGCCCCCTCGTCGGCTTCCTTCTGACCTAGATTGCAGGTTCAAATCACGAAGGCGATGCTGGTGATCCTGATCACCCCTGAGGAGTACGACGTCTGGATACGTGCGGCTTGGGATGAGGCCAAGGCGCTGCAGCGCCCGCTTCCAGAGATGCGAAGGTCTCCTTCTGCACACCAATGCCAAATTGCATCGGTCAGGCCTTTTGACCGATGTAGGTATCGAGCGCCGTAAATGTAGGTTCCTTCGTTGAGCCAAAAATGGCGATGGATCGCGTCAAGGACGGTTGATTTCCCGACGTGTTCGCGCCAACAAAGAAGTTGAATGTCTTAAACGCCCCAAGTTCTTGGAGAACCGGTCCCACACCGCGAAAATTTTCTAACGCGAATCCTTCGACGTACTCAGGCATTTGGCTCCTTGGATCACGGGTAGGCGACACCAAGTTGAATGTCCTTCAATGCTACAGAGAGCAAATAGAACGAGACGCGATAGCACAACCCCGTCGCCGCGGCCGGAACAAGCTTGGTGAACCAGTCAGACCTCTGCAGAAGTGCGGATCCTCCGACTTCGCAAATAATGGCCAGCGCGAGATTGCCATATGCGATGAGAGTGGGATGCACTGATCGCCCCTATTCGAGAGGTCGCGTTGAACGCCACGCTTCGGATGTGTTCGCAGGCGAAGGATCGACTGCCGCATCATCGTTCGAAGCCGTCCTTCTTGTCCGCATCACTCGCAGAACGAACGCGAAGAAGGCAGGGACAAAGAAGATCGCAAGAACGGTCGCCGAGATCATGCCGCCGAGAACGCCGGTCCCGATAGCGTTCTGGCTAGCTGCGCTGGCGCCCGACGCGATGGCGAACGGGACGAGGCCGAGCGTGAAGGCGAGAGACGTCATGATGATCGGCCGGAAGCGGACGCGAGCGGCGTCAACCGCGGCATCAGCTAGCGATCGGCCTTCAGCATAGTAGTCCTTGGCAAATTCGACGATAAGGATGGCATCCTTCGCTGACAGGCCGATGATGGCGATCAGCCCGACCTTGAAGTAGAGGTCGTTCGGCATTCCGCGGAGCATCACGGCCAAGACGCAACCGATTACGCCAAGCGGCACGACGAGCATCACTGAGAGCGGGATCGACCAGCTTTCGTAGAGGCCGGCGAGCAGCAGGAAGACGAAGAGGATGCTGAGGCCGAACCAATTGGCGCCTGCGATTCTGATTTGATCTCTTCCAGCGACTGCCCGGTCCATTCGGAACCGATACCGTTCGGCAGCTCGGAGGCAAGTCGTTCCATCTCGGCAACCGCTGCACCCGACGAATGACCTGGAGCCGGCTCGCCTGCGATGCGCACCGTCGGATAACCGTTATATCCAACGATCTGCGGCGGTCCCTTCCGCCACTGCGCTATGGCAAACGCAGACAAGGGCACCATGCCGCCGCCCGCATTGCGGACGTTGAGCTTCAGCAGATCCTCCACCCGAAGGCGGTCGCCCCCCGAGCCTGGATGATGACCCGCTGCATGCGACCGGAGTTCGGGAAGTCGTTAATGTAGGACGAGCCGAGATTGGCCGTGATGGTGTTGTTGATGTCGGCGAAGGTCACGCCGAACGTGTTGGCCTTTTCGCGATCGATAATGAGCAAAACTTGCGCGGCGTCGGACAATCCTTCAACACGAAGGTCTGCGAGCACCTGACTCTTGCCGGCCTTCTCAAGCAGCTCGGCCGCTTCCGCAAGTGCTGCCTGACCCAGACCGTTACGATCCTGAAGCCGAAAGGCAAAGCCGCTAGTGTTGCCAAAGCCCTCGATCGGCGGCGGTGAAAGCGCGAAGCTGGTCGCGTCCTTCAATGTAAGCAATTGCCCGTTGGCCCGGTCGGCAATCTCCTGGGCGGACTGGCCCTCGCCCCGCTCGCTCCAGTTCGACCAACACCTACACCTTGCACTTCGGCGACAGCCAGACGTTGTAGTCGGTGGCGTCGGATGTCGTCACTTCACCGATGGCGACGTCCAGTTGCCGAAGCCCTGAACCGGCGCCCGAAAGCTACGCTGATAGAGCCCCGCTCATATAGGAGGATGTCCTTCTGCTGCTGGCTGCGTTAGTTGCTAATGTTATGAAAGCAGTATCTGCCAATGGGGCTCGATTTCGGCGGTCGGGACCAGAACCCGTGCGCCATGGCGCTTCCTGAAACTTCATTCGGCTATCCAGGCCAGCCCGGAACGGGAGTCGTCCAGGCGGCCAGCATCATGACCAATCAACTCTAGTAGGCGCCTCGCGGATCTCATCGGGATATAAATCCGAAGCGGATATAAGGACCGGCTGCGTGGGGTAGAGAAAATGACTGACTCTGAAATCCTCTCGCATGATCTGTGGAGGGCAAGCCGTCATCGGACAGGAACGTGATGGGAATGTCTCGTAGTCTGTTCTCTGGCATAATCACTGATCGCCTATAGTTCTCGTCGTATCCTTTTCGCCCTTCAGAAGGATCAACGGTTCAGACCGTTCGGGCTTTCGCTCCACCCGCTGTGAGATCATCTGTAGGAGAGCTTCACTCGATGTTGCAGCCTGATAATCGTAGTGTTCTGCAGAACGCAGAACTTCGATCGAGCTTGAGTGCAGAACTCGACTGAGAACCTGATAGAGCGTGATCGTCTCGGCGCCTTCCGCAAAAAAAGAGGCCACAGGCGGCGGCAAGAGCTTGCATGTCGGCACGCCGATTGCCCGCATTTCCTTTACCGCAGCGGATGCTTCCGCGAAGTTGCGTGTCGAGGCAGCAAACGTGAGGAGATCACGTCTAAAGAGCAGCTCTGCGACGTTGTCGACGTCCTCTTCAATGTCGTTGTTGCCTCCCAAATCTCTCGCCTTCATCGAGGCAAAGCATGAAGCCGGGTGAGCGACTCAACGACTTGATCGTAGAGAAAGTAAAGGTCGCTGCTCATCGTTTGGGACCGCCTGTTAGACGCGCTAGCTGCCGTCCAGAGACCTCATGGCGGCAATCATCAGGGCCCCCTAAGTGAGCCGACCGGCTGAAGATTGAGAGTCGGCGACAAACCCACACGCTCCCCATATCCTGCGATATCCGCATTCTCGTTGAAGTTGATTGCCATGCTCACAAACGTCACTGCCTCCTTGCGGCGATCCTGACGCTCCTGGGCGTCCTGAAGCGCCCCCAAGCTTGCTCATACAGCCGGAGAAGACGTCGGCAAGTTGATCGCGTGCATATTCAACTGGACGCTGCAAGGCAGAGATAGACGCTTCATGTCGCTGGTGTGCATTTCTGTCTCTACTCAAGCTTGCTCGGCCGGCGTGTTGGTAGGAACAGAATTGATTACCTCCTGGCAATATACAAAGAAGAGGCCCGCCAACTTCGATCGCCCTGCTGCTGAGTGATCCGGCTTCGAAAGTATGAACCCGAATATGGCGTCTGTCGCGCTCTTCGCGGGCTGTGATGCTGCCGGAGAAACAGCGGAAACGATGAGACCGATGGCCAATACCCAGAGGACTGAACCGCGCATCAAATTATCTCCCCTTCATCGCTCGGCGATCTGGCGGGCGCGGTACGCCTTAATCATCGCCTCAGTCACGTCCGTGGGATAGCAAAGCGGCGACCTTCCGCCCGGCCGACTGTAAGCGCTGCGACCACCGCACGCGCGACCGTTCCGCATGCTGTCATCTGGGCAAGCACAGGGATGGCCGGTCGCGTGGTATGCTCGGCGGCTCTCGGCCACGATCAACGCAGCGATGGCCGCGGCGGTTAGGACGGCCGCGGTCTCTTTGCCTTTCGACTGGGCTTGCGCCGGCGATGAAGCCGGAGCGGCTTGGCGCGGCGCCGGGGATGCTGGCTGCTGAGCCTGCGGCCTGATGTCCAGCGGCGCCGACGGGAGCGCCTGTGGCGCTCTGGGAGCTTCTGAGCGCGGATCCGGCCTCGGCGTCTCTGAAGGCCCCCGCGAGGCTTGAGCAAACGTCGCGGGCGCCGACGGAGGCGCAGCAGGCGGCGCAAATCCGTAGATCAGTGCCGCAACCGCCAGCACAAAGATGATGATAATGCGCATCCCCAACCTGTTTCCCCAGGGCAGCCTTCCGCAACTTGCGCGGGAGATCAAGGCACCTTTCGAACTATGCCGACCTTAGCGAGCCCTGCCTTCCGGGCGCGATCATCGCCTTGTCTAAGTCGTCGATCAGCCAGAGGCTCGGGCGCCCCTCAGAAACATGAGGCTGGAGTAACTCGTAACCGGCGGCCAATTCCCCGCGCGGATCGCAGAGCGGGCGAGTGATTTCAACGATCAGTTGATGGCTACCGTTAAACGGCCAGAAAGATCCGTCGTGAGCTTTTTCCGAGCAGTCAGCACCTCGCTAACGGCTTCCCAGTATCCTTTCATGCCTTCGGTCCCGTTGACCGAAGAGATCTCGTCATTCAACCGAACGAGACTCGCGCGATATTCTGCCGCGGCCGACTTGTCAGAGATCAAACTATCAAGATACTGAAGCTCGGAATATTGGTGATTGATGTTTGTCCGCAGCTGGCTTTTTGCGCCGGTACCGCTCTCCGAGTCCATGATCGAATGCGCAAGGATCGCAACGAGCGTGTCGAACTGTTTGGTGGACTCGATGAACGAGACGATCTGCTCGGAGGTGCGCTTCTCGACAGCGTCCTGTCGGTGCTTGTAGTAGTCCACCCCCTGAGTGGCGATGAACGCCAAGAGCGCATACAGCATCGCCAACACGCTCGCGGGCTGCAATGTCGCGCGTGCCGTATCCCTAAGATATGTCTTCCACGTGTCGATATACATATCCGGAACCTACTTCGCCGAGGACTGTTCCTTGAGGCCAGTATTTACCTTGGTCTCCGCGATCTTCTTACAGAGGTTCTGCCACCGAGCGTACCCCATCAGCTTTAACTGCTCCAGCGTTTCTTGAGCCACGTCGGCTGTGCAACTGTCGCCCGCGGGTGCCGCAGAGTTCTTGATTGTAATTGTCTCGGCTTGGGCTGCGGTCCAACTTGCCATCGCCCCCAGCGAAGACAGCGCGATCAATGCGGCCACTACCAGTGGCACAGTCCGTTGACACGAAAGCGTTAAAGATCCTGGCGAATTAATGTTAACGCTAAGGTCTGGTATGTAGGAGTGGTCCGTGAGCAAATCAATGATGCCATCCCAACCGTCGGCGTCGTGGACGGCCTCGCGAGCACCTGAGGTGCCGAGATTGTGCTGCTGCGACATCGCCGCCACCGCGTTAAAAAGCTGCTGGATGCGATAGTCGTCGATGGTGCTAAAGTCAGCTTCGGTTACATCGAATCTGCTCACATAAAGATCTTCGAGTGAGTATGACCCGTACGCGAGTGAAAATATTTCCTGGTAGAATTCCCGATCAAGAGTGGTGAACGCATTTGGCTTCGGAAACCGCCGCAGCATTCCCAGAGACAAGTCGGCTTTTGGCGTCGAGGCTAGCCATTTGACCTTGCGTGTCGGCACCTCGTCGCGATCAAACAGCTCGGGGATTTCGATGTTTTCGAATTTTTCGGGAGCGTCCTGAAGTTCTCCGATTAGGACGTGACCGACCAATTCCCCTGGCGGTACCACCACCAGATCGCCCTTCTTGGCTCGCTCGAAGAACCCTGCAAGCACGCCCTTATGGGTATAGAGCCCGGCGTCGACCCTATCGTATTCGGAGAGCCGACGGCTCGGAGGATCGCTTTGTCGTTTTGATCGATGCCAATTACGGAGTCGGCGTGCGCGCGCGATGCGCGCCAAGATCTCCGGCTGCTCAGAAAACGGCCGACCAGCAAACAGCTCCAAGCCCGGTAGTTGAGGAAAGATCCGGTCGAGCTTGTGGAAGGTGGAATACAGTCCATAGCCCTTTCCGGGAAATGCTATGAAGACTTGGCGATCTGCTGGAACTACCCGGAATTTAAGGTCGAGCGTGATGGCCACCATGCCAAATCCATAAAAGACAAAAACTTTGGAAAAACCGCCTGAGAATCGCGTGCGTTTTCCAGACGCAACTGTGAGGCGGTGTTGCAGAGACAATACACGGAGTCAATTGGACCCGCGCCTGTTGGCGGTCCTCGACTACGCAATCCACATCAGAGGCTGCGCTGAATAAGTCACCAACAATACTGTTAGGGCCGATGCTAGGGCCGGCGCTCGCAAAGAGCAGAATTATTCATAAAAAACAATTGCTTAATGGATATTACTGGCGGAGGGGGACGCCCTTTTCGATACGCCGCAAGGCAGCATATGCTTCAAGCTTGAACGGTTGGAAGGCAACCGCTGGACGATCTGGTATGACCGTGAGCACAACGACTTCGATGGCGCATTCGAGGCCCAATCGGTCGAGACCAGCCGGGAGAGGATCGTCGTGGACGATGCTGGCTTGCTCGCCGATCGGACGATAAGGACACAGGACGAGAAGACCGGCACAATCCTGCCTCAGTGGTGCACTTTTGGAGAGGGATATCCAAGGAGGGGGCAATTCCTCGTGACGCCGAGGGGCAGTTTTCCATGACGCGCGACCGCCTCGGGTAAGGCGCCAGACGGATGAAGCGTGGGATTGCGGCCATAGGCGAGGCCGCGAAGGGCGGCATTGCCCCTGCGCTACGCTACCATTTCCACGTATCGGGGCTCGTCGCGGTAACAAGCACCCCGATTCCGTAGCCGCTGATGGTGAAAGGGCATAGGTGTCGCCATCGTAGCAATTCAGCTGGTACTCCCTGAATCGTTCCGACCAGCGCCAATAATCCCGGTTACCACTGGATGGAAAAAACTGCTTTCCCGGCGAACCCCTGGCGGGCTCAAGCCCATTGACGTGAGCTTGATCTCATTGCCGCCGCTTCTCCACAACACGTGCCCCTTCAGCTTGCCATTGGTCAGATTCACTACAAAGAATTCGTGCCTTCCCTCCGCCCCTCATTGCTCCCTTTTCGCCTTCTCTTTCCTTACTCATCACCGGCCCTCATGGCTCCCCTCCGCGTGAACGGCAGATTCGCCGGAGTTTGCTGACCTGATCCTGCGGTCTCAACTACGTGATTTGGTGGACTCGCAGTCACATCCGGCTCGCACTTCGCCGATAGCTTTCGAGCATCTTGGTAAGCTGGTTGGAAAGGGACAATGCGTATGGCGGTGCGTGCGCGCAGATTGCGGGCGAAAGAGTTCCGGCGGCTGGAGCAGAGTTACCTGCTACAGGCTGAGCATTCACCAGGAGAACTCGAACGGGACAGCTTACTCAGTCTCGCCCGAGGTTTCGGATTTGCGGCCGAGCAAATCGAGAGACGCGCGGTGATCGCCAAGACAGTGGTTCTCTGCGTTATCGCCGCGCTCGCACTCCTTGCCGTCCTATCCATTCCTTAGCGTGCTCCCACGCGCTGCAGCGAATCCAGGGCGTGCGGCGTCCTGGACGGTCTGCAATCCCAAAAGTGCCTGGTCAAAACCTGCTCGAACGGTCCAGTCCAGTCGGACCATTCGTCCTATTTGTACGCCACAGCTACCCAGCAGCCATATCTGCGCTCTCGATTTCTTTTCCGCTTGAGAAGTCTAAGGTCTTATTGCGTCAGACGGATTGTGATTCGAGCGGAGGCATGGGTGGCGAGGACGAAAAGAGCCAGATCGAGGCATTAGGGTCGTCGGATACTGGGACAATGTCGCCTGCCACTAAGCGTCGTCGCAAGAACCGTGGCATGCCACCGCCCGCGACGTTCGATATCGATACGCTGCCAGGCAGCTCCAATTTGACGGCATTGGAGGCAGCCGCGGTCATCCGGCGTACACCCGGAGCGCTGGAGCAGTGGCGGCGCGATCCGAACCACCCGCTGAAATGGCGCTACGTCGATGGCCGCCCGCTCTATCGGGTCGATGCGGTGCGGGACTATCTGGCCAGATGCGATAAGGCCACTAAGCCGTCCCAGCCGCATAATGCTCGCGGAGACGGCCGAGCAGCTCGGCCTTAATCGGGTCCAGTGGATTCGTCCGCTGCAGGCGCACGACCTTACCGACCCGCATCGCGCCGACTAATTCCGCGATGTAGTCATGAGCTGCTTCGAATGCCATCTTGCGGATGATCCACCGTTCGTCATGATTGTAGACCTGATCGATTCCGCTTGGCTTTTGCCCTACACAAAGCCGCTGGATTTCGTTGTCGTAGCCGCAACGTGACATGATGGTGCGCAAGCTGCGCCTCAAGTCATGCATAGTAAACTTGGCGACCCCCGCTTCCTTGACCAAACGGTTGAGCATCTTGGTGAACCCCGACATCTGGCCACCGGTCTTCGGTGACGGGAAGACATAGTCGGACGTTGCGCGCTGAAAATGCTTCGCGGCCGCGAGTACGTCGTCAACGAGGTGAGTGCGCGGGACATCGTGGTGCAAACCCATCTTTGTCCATGCCGCATCGAAGGTGATGCGATCGTGCATGATGTGCTTTTGCCATTCGATCAGGGTTGGCTCGCTCCGGCGCGGGCCACCGAGCAAGCACACCCTAGCCAGGAGCCCAAAGGTGCCGAGCTTGCCCGATGCATGCCAGACCTTGATGATTTCTTCGTCGGTCAGTGCGCGGCCCTTCGTTCGGCGTCCGACCCTTTGCGCACGAGTTTCCTTGGGTTCGCGATAGCCAGCGAGCACATTGTGGTCGACGTAGTCCTCGCCAACGCACCATTCGAGGAACGTGTGGGTGTGCTTGCGCAGGTCCTTGGCCGCGCCCCGCTTACCCGTCTTCGCAACCTTGTCGACGGCTGCCATTATTTGCCGCCGAGTCAGGTCCCCCACGCCGCTCTCGGCGTGCTCCTTGAGCCCGCGCCGCAACGCCGACACTGCCGGCTTCCAGTTGACGACCTGACGTCCGGTCAAGGACGTCTGGTAGGGACCATCTTCGACGATGAGGTCCGCCAGTGTGGTGCGCTGCTTTTCGGCCGCTTGTTGCCGCCTCGCCTCGCGTTTCGCGTCGTTGGGGTCCATGCCCTTGACCACCTCGCCTGCGGCGATGGTGGCAGCCTTGCGTGCGGCCTTCTCATTATATTTGGGCCACGGGCCGAGGGTCTTTCGCTGGGTCCCCCTCACCCCCGGTTTGGTGAAGAGGTAAACCCAGGTTCGACCGCCCGTGGCGCGCATGCGCAGGGCGAGGCCGGGCAGTTTGTCGTCGTGGAGATAATGCTGCGCCTTGCCGAGCGGCAGCGTGGCGTTGCGGATCACCGCGTCGGTGAGCGTCAGCTGGTTGGTCGGCGCTGTCATGATCCCTCCCCTGTGTGCCCCAGGTGTGCCCCACGAGAGGAACCAGCTCTCAGACCTACCCGGCATTCTGTGCCCCAGGGAAAATCTGCGGCGGGCACAACAGGGGCACACAAAATGCAGTATGGCCGCTTATGGCCTACTGAGGCAAAAATTGCCATAAACAACTGTAATAAAATGAATTATTTCGACAAAACTGTGGCTGCGTGTGGTCAGCCTGGCTCTACGGATTGTGGTTCACACGGGAGAGGTCCAAGGTTCGATCCCTTGTGCGCCCACCATTTTTCTTCCTGAACCACCCAGTTTCGAGCGATCGCGGCCGCCTGACGGCCCACTCGCGGCTGTCCGGACCCGTCTCATCAAAAAAATGGAAAAACAACCCCATGCACAGTAGCGGACGCGAGCGGAAACAATGGGTTACGAATTTTCCGAATTTCAGTTGACGCGTCGGGCAAAACACGGGCAGGATGGCATGATCCGGAGAGAGGCCTGCGTGAGGCTCTAATGAGCCATCAGGACAGGCAGATCCGCATGCTCCATGATATAGCTGGTCGCCCCGCCGAATATCATTTGCCGCAACCTGGTGCGGGTGAAGGCTCCCTTGATCAAGAGATCGCAGCCTTGAGCCCTGGCGGCATCGAGGACCGCCTCTCCGGTCTCGCGATTCTCCAGTCCAACCCTTGTCACATGGGCTGCAATGTCATTGTACCGCAGTTGCTGGACGATCCGATCGGCAGATGGTCCTGGTACCCCCTGGCCGCCAATGACGGTTAGGACCGATACCCTTTCGGCCACACGGAGCAACGGCATGGCAAATGCGTTTGCCCGAGCTTGCTCGGTACTACCATTCCAGTGGATCATGATATTTGTCGCGATACTTCTCGGTGCATTCGATGGCGTCAGTAGGACGGGCCTGCCGCTCTCAAACAGCGCGGATTCAATCGCGCGACGGTGAGGGCCCGCAGCATCAACGTCAGACCGTGCCATCACGATCAGATCGAAAGCGCGCCCATAACTTCCGACAACGTCTTCGCCCTCAGGCGCGGTCTCCAGCCAGCCGAAGCATGGTCCGCGCGATCCCGCAGTGGCTCGAGGAATATCGTGCTTCAGCATGAATGCTTCGAAAAAGTTGCGCATGTCGTTCAATTCGGCTTCGGTCTTAACTTGATACGAATCTAAAAGGATGCCGGTGGCCAATTCCGCGGCTACATATTGAGGGATGCCGAACCGGAGTGGAAAGCCTTCGATATAGGCGCCGGAACGTTGCGCGAGGCCTACGACGACATCGAGCGTGGATGTCATCATCGAAATATTTCGAAGCGGGACCAAGATCGTCTTCATTTTGAACCCCCGGTGTTTTCGGTGAACATTGACGCAGGATGCCTAATTTCACTTGGGACGGCGCCTAGGAGATTACACCTTGCGAGCCGTTCCGGTTTGTCATCGACCACGAGACTGATTGCGGTCATGCGGCCTGCTCGAGCCTTGTATCGATCTCCTGGCGCAGCGCCGCGAAGTCAATTGGTTTGGTCAACAGGTCGGCCGCGCCGTTCTCCAGCGCTTTGCGCTTGGTCTCGGCGTCACCGTAGGCTGTGATCATGATGACCGGAACATCGGGGCGGGCCGAGCGCACGATAGATAGCATCTCCAGCCCGCTCATTCCGGGCATGTTGATGTCAGACAGGATCAGGATCAGGGTGGCATCCTCAATCTCGACTGCACGCTGCAGGGCCGCCGGTGCCGATGGGGCAAACTCCATGAGAAAACGACCGGCGCGCAGATCACGTCGGAACTGCTGGCGGAATAGCGCCTCGACATCGGGCTCGTCGTCGACGACCATGATATAAACGCTCAACTTCTGCCTCCGGTCTGCAATGGTGCCGCCAGCGTGCGCGGCAGCGTAATGATGAACTCTGTATAATCGCCAGCCTCGGTCTCGACCTCGATGCTGCCGCCGTGTTGCTTCACAATGATGTCGTGGCAGATTGAAAGGCCAAGCCCGGTACCTTCGCCTGCGGGCTTGGTGGTGAAGAATGGATTGAATATTTTCTCTCTCACGTCGGCCGGGATGCCCGCGCCATTGTCGCGAATCCGGATTTCGACGGCGCCGCCGAGATTTGTGGTCGTCGCGCGCAGCCTTGGCTCGAAGCCGCCACCGGCGGCGTCCTTTTGTTTGCTAGCCGCGTAGAATCCATTTGAAATGAGGTTGAGGAACACCCGCGTGATTTCCTGCGGATACAGGTCGAGCGCCCCCGCGCTGGGATCGAATTCCTTTCAAGCTTGATGTTGAAACCTGCCTTTTCAGCGCGCGCGCCGTGATAGGCAAGGTTGAGACTTTCCTCAACGATGGCGTTGATATCGGCCGAACGGCGCTCGCCAGAACCCTCGCGCGAGTGCAGAAGCATATTCTTGACGATGGAATCAGCGCGCTTTCCGTGCTGCACGATCTTTTCCAGGTTGCCTTGTAGCATGCGTATCAGCGCGTCGATGTCCTGCCTTGCTGCCTCGCCAAGGGCGGCTGAGCGCAGCCCGTCGCCGAGCTCGTCAATCAGTTCGGAGGAAAGCGCAGCAAAATTATTGACGAAATTGAGCGGGTTCTTGATTTCATGTGCGATGCCGGCGGTGAGTTGCCCGAGTGAGGCAAGCTTCTCGGTCTGGATCAACCGATCCTGCGCGTTTCGCAATTCCTCGAGCGATTGCGACAACTCCATAGTTCGCTCGCGCAGTTCATTCAGCAGGCGTGCATTCTCGATCGCGATCACACCCTGGTGCGCGAAATTGGATACGAGCTCGACCTGTTTGTCCGTGAAGGGCTTAACTTCCTGGCGGAAGATCGTGATGGTGCCGATCAGCTCGTCTTCCCTAAGCATGGGCACGATGACGAGGGTCCTTGCGCCAGCAAGGTCGGCAAGCGCGCGAACGTTCGGGTTGCCTTCGACGTAGGGCGGCTAAGTCCTGATGTCGTCGATATGAACCGTCTGATGAGTTTTCTCGACGGTGCCGAGCCCGCTCGCGGGATGTGGACGAATGCTCTGGTGCAGCCGGGTCTCAACATAAGCTGGCGGCGCGTTGTGCAATGCGACCGTACGAAAGCCGCCTTCCTCGTAGAGATTCATAGTGCCGAAGCTGGCGCCGCAGATCCGTGTCGCATTCTCCAGCATCTTGTGGAAGACCGGAGTCAATGCGCCCGATGAAGCGCTTATGATTTCCAGCACCTCCGACGTTGCGGTCTGCCGCTCCAGCGATTCGTTCAATTGCTCGAACAGACGCGCGTTGCCGATGGCGATAACAGCCTGATCTGCAAAAGTCTGGAGCAGGTTGATCTGCTTCTCGCCGAATGGACGAACCTCGGTGCGACGTAGCACGATCGCACCCATGCTCTCGCCTTCGCGCAACAGCGGCACGCTTAGAACAGTCCGAACGTTGGAGCGAAGCGCATATTCCCGTCCTGTCGGGAATTCGTCCCCTTCGGGCCCAAGCAGGTCGTGCACGTGAACGGTGCGGCGGTCGCTAATGGCCCGGCCGCTGGGCGATTGCACACTGATCGATCGTCGGCTCCACACAACGGGAACTTGTCCATGGTGCGCCTGGACAACGATGTCGTCGCCGTCCCTCAGAACGACTAGCGCATCATATGCCTCGCAAAGCCCGCATGCGCTTTCCACAATCGCTTCGAGCGCCGGACCGACTTCAGTCGGCGAGGAAGCGATAACCCTGAGGATATTGGCGCTGCCGGTCTGGTACGTCAGCGCCTCGGACAGATCTCGCGTCCTGCTTTGCAATTGTTCGAAGAGCCGTACATTCTCGATGGCGATCACGGCCTGGTCGGCAAACGTGGCGACGAGCTCGATCTGCTTTTCCGTGAAAGGCTGCACGCGCTTGCGAGCGATCACGATCGCGCCGATCGGCTCATTCTCGCGCATGAGGGGAACACCGAGCGCCGTGCGCTGACCAGCCATGGTAGTCGACTCGCGCAGGCCGTATTCGGGATCGGCAGCGACGTCGAGGACCTGCACCGGACGGCGCTCGAGTACGGCCCGACCTGTGACCGTGCTCCGTCCGGGGATAATCGGGTGAGCTTGCAGAAACTCGCTGTATTCCGCGGAAAACCCGACCGCGGCACCGGCGTGATATTCATCACCTTCGCGGCGCATGATGAACGCCATCTCCGCTTCGCACAGCCGCGCCGCCGAATCGACCAGCGTGTTGAGCACGGTTTGCAGGTCGAAGGTCGAGCGGCTGATCACCTTCAGCACATCGGCAGTCGCGGTTTGCTGTTGGAGCGATTCGGCGAGATCGCGCGTCTTCGCCTGGACCTCATCGAATAGCCGCGCATTCTCGATGGCGATGACGGCCTGATCGGCGAAGGTCTGCAGAAGCTGCACATGATGTGGAGCGAAGGTGCCAGGCTCGACTTCGCGTGACGCTGATCATGCCGATCACGACGCCGCCGGTCGTGAGCGGAACGAACAGCATGCTGCGAAAGCCGCGGGCGCGCGCGATAAATTTGATTTCGGTCGTCAGCGCCTCAGTGTCGGGGGTCGGTACCACCTTACCCGCCTGCGTTCTTGCGAAACTCTCAAAATCGGCAATCGGCCTCGGAAACATGTTCTGCAAAGCCGCATCGGCGGCAGGATTCGTCGGCGTGAATGCCGCCAGATGGGCCATGCCGTCGATGAAACGGAATACGGTCGTCGAAAAGCCGCCGAGCAAGGCATTGGCCCGCCTCGCGATTGCATCGAATACCGGCTTCACCTCCGATGGCGAACTGGCAATGATCTTGAGAATGTCCGCGGTGGCGCTCTCGCGATCTTGTGCGGCGCGCAATTCGGCCAGCAGCCGCGCGTTCTCTTGCTGCAAATCCGCCACCACGTCCTGAGGAAGCGCGGCCATCATGAAAATCCACGTCGCCAGCCGGTTCGGGGTCGACGTCAAAATCTGATCAAGAAACCATTGCGAATTATTCCACTGTCGGGTGCTTCCGACCAGACTTATCGTTAGTTGATTTTCAATCGACTACGCGTCAATTCGCCTCCGCGATCGACCGAACCGGCGAGTTCCACCAACTGCCGCTGCCGTCGACTTCCCTCATGCGGCATGATGGCAGGCCTTGACGAGCCGCTGGACCCAAGTGCTACGCTAAGTGCGGCGCCCGCAAGATCCCAGCAACCAGCGTGCAACGATGACCGCACCGTCACCGGTGCAACCACCGAGCTGGAGGGAAGCTCTTGCGCAAAGCGGCATCCTTCGGACATGAAGTCCCGTGGTCATGCCCTTTTACTTACCCCGATATCGGAGCGCTTCCACGAGCAGCGAGAAGGCCGGCGAAGGCTGGCGCCGACTGGGATAGTAGAGATGGTATCCCGAGAACGGCGGGCACCAATCGGAGAGCACGCGGACCAGGCGGCCCTGGGACAGGTAGGGCTGCACATGTCCTTCCGTGAGGTAGGCGAGGCCCAAACCCTTCAACGCTCCGTCCAGCAGAAGTCCCGCGCTGTTGAACACGAGCTGGCCCTCCACCCGCACATTGAGCTCCCGCCCGTTCTTTTCGAATTCCCAGGCGTAGAGGCTGCCGCCGTGCGTCGGCAGGCGGAGGTTGAGGCAATTGTGGTGAGTTAGATCCTGCGGCGTCTTCGGTCGCTTGCGTTCGGCGAAGTATGAAGGCGACCCGACGACCGCCATCCGGAGGTCGGGGCTGACGCGCACGGCGATCATGTCCTTGGCGACGAGCTCGCCGGGACGGATGCCCGCATCAACCTGCTGCGCCACGATGTTGGTGAGCCCGTAGTCGATGATCACCTCGACATGGATATCCGGGTACTTGGGCAGGATCTTTCGGAGCGCCGGCAGCAGGATCTCGGCGGCGGCAAACTCCGTCGCCGTCAGCCGGATGGTTCCGGCAGGCTTTTCGCGCAATTCGCTGAGCGCAGCGAGATCGGCATCCATCTCGGTGAACTTCGGGCCGACGCTGAGGAACAGCCGTTCTCCGGCCTGAGTCGGTGTGACGCTCCGCGTCGTCCGGTTCAACAATCGTACGCCGAGCCGCTCCTCCAGATTCCGGATGATCTGACTGAGCGCGGATTGCGTCATGCCGAGCTTTGCCGCAGCGCGCGTGAAGCTGCGCTCCCTCGCCACTGCGAGGAAGGCGAGGAGATCGCTGGCATCCTCTCTGTTCATTCATAAGCCTGGCTAATGACCGCATGCGAAATCTATCACCTAATCGGTAAGCTGCGGAAGTCTTAGGTTCGGATCAGCCATCGGGTGGCAGGGCGGCTCCAGAACGAAGGCAAGGACCTATGACAGAAGCAATCGAGCTCCCGAACGTCGTCAGCGATGCGCAAGACGCCGATCGCCTGCGCCGACGCAGCACGAGCTCTGAGCTCGCATGTCGGTAACAGCCATTCGAGAGGCCGCTGCGCCGCGCGGCGTCGCCAACCTGATGCCGATCATGGCGGTGGTGTTCGTTGCCTTCCTGGTCATCGGCGTCGCGATGCCGGTCCTTCCGCTTCATGTCCACGATGGATTGGGCCTGGGTACCTTCGTGGTCGGCCTCGTCGCCGGCAGCCAGTTCGCCGCTTCGCTGATCTCGCGACCGTGGGCTGGCCACTTCTCGGATCGAAGCGGCGCGAAGCGCGGCGTGGTCGTCGGCCTGCTCGCTGCCGCGGCCTCCGGACTGCTTTATCTGGCTTCTCTCGGCTTCGCCAACACCCCGCTGGCGTCAGTCTCCATACTGCTGCTCGGCCGTGGCCTGCTTGGCGCGGCCGAGAGTTTCATCATCACCGCTGCGGTGAGCTGGGGACTGGCGCTCGCCGATTCCGGCAGCACCGGCAAGGTCATCGCCTGGGTCGGCTCGGCGATGTTTGCGGCTTTCGCGATCGGCGCGCCCGCGGGATCCGCGCTCTACGCCGCCTACGGCTTCGCGGCGATCGCGACCGCCGCTGCGGTTGCGCCGTTACTGACGCTCCTGCTCGTCGTCCGGCTCCCCGCGGTCCCTCCCCTCCACCACCAGGCCCACACCTCCTTCGCCGAGGTGTTCGGTGCCGTCTGGCTCCCGGGCTTGGGCTCGGCACTCGGCAGCGTCGGCTTCGGCGCGGTCACCACATTCGCCGCGTTGTTGTTCGCGAACCGCGGATGGGCCAACGGATGGCTGGCCTATTCCGCTTACGCCATCGCCTTCATCCTGGCGCGGGTGTTCTTCAGTCATGTGGCCGATGTGCTCGGCGGAGCAAAGGTCGCGCTGGTCTGCGCGGGAATCGAAGCCGCCGGCCAGGCGCTGATCTGGCTTGCCGTCCGGCCCGAGATGGCGCTCGCCGGCGCCGCGCTCACCGGCTTCGGCTTCTCGCTGGTCTATCCGGGGTTCGGCGTCGAAGCCGTGCGCAGCGTTCCCATGCAGAGCCGCGGGCTCGCCATGGGAGCATACACGGCGTTCCTGGATCTCGCGCAAGGGCTCGCGAGCCCGGCACTCGGATTGATCGCGACCGGCGCACGACTGAACGTCGTCTTTCTCGTCAGCGCCGTGACCGTGCTCTGCGCAGCCCTGGTGGCGCTGTGGCTGATGGCGCACCCGACAAGCTTGGAAGGAACCCCGTCATGAGGATGCTCGCGACCTTGCTTTCATTGTGTCTGTTCGCCGGCGCTGCCGCCGGACAGACGTCCATCGCAGGAGTAAATCCAATGCCAAAGCCGGAAGACGTCCGCGCCGTCGCTCCCGCCCTCGAAGGCTATGCGCAAAAATTCGTTCTCGGCGATCTCTGGAAACGACCGGGGCTGTCGCGGCGGGATCGCAGCATCGTCACCGTCGCCGCGCTGATCGCGCGCGATCAAACCGTCGAGCTGCCGTACTACCTGAACCTCGCGCTCGACAGCGGCGTGAAGCCGTCGGAGATATCGGAGATCATCACGCATCTGGCCTTCTACACCGGCTGGGCGAACGCAATGGATGCGATCCCGGCGGCGAGGGAGGTGTTCAGGAGCCGCAACATCGGGGCCGATCAGCTCCCGCCGGCCTCGGGGCCGCAGCTGCCGCTCGATGAGACCGCGGAGAAGCAGCGGGCGACGCGGGTTGCAGAGCAGTTCGGGCAAATCACGCCAAGCCTGGTCCAGTACACGACCGACGTGCTGTTCCGGGATCTCTGGCTCAGGCCGGCGCTGGCGCCGCGCGACCGCAGCCTGGTCACCGTGAGCGCTCTCATCGCGACCGGCCAGGTCGCGCAGATCACCTATCACCTGAACCGCGCGATGAACAATGGGTTGACGCGGGAGGAAACCGGCGAAGTGCTCGGCCATCTCGCCTTCTACGCCGGCTGGCCCAACGCATTCTCCGCAGCGCCAGTGATCAAGGACGTCATCGAGAAGCGTCCGCGCTGAGCGGAGACACACCGTGATCACACGACGGGACGTACTCATCGCCGGCAGCGCCGCCGCCACTCTCGGAATTCAGAGGGTGCAGGCGCGCGCGTCCGAAGCACAGAAGGAGGCTCAAATGGAAATCGACATCAAGAGAAACGGGTCTCGGCCCTCGCAGAAGGGCTCCCAAGACTGGTTTACCGGCAGCGTCCGCATCGATCCGCTGTTTCAGGCGCAGGATCCGGCTCGCACTGGGGCCGGCCAAGTCACGTTCGAGCCAGGTGCCCGGACTGCCTGGCACACGCATCCACTCGGGCAGACGCTGATCATCACGGCCGGACTCGGCTGGGTTCAGCGCGAGGGCGGCCCGATCGAGGAAGTCCGCCCCGGCGACGTCGTTTGGTTCCCGCCCGGACTGAAGCACTGGCATGGAGCTTCGCCGACGACGGCGATGACACACATCGCAATCCAGGAGTTCCTCCGGCGGCAAGAACGTGGATTGGCTGGAGAAGGTGAGCGACGAGCAATATCGGAAGTGATGCGCAGGCGCTGTAGAGTACGTCCAGTAATCCGGAGAAACAGCGCATGGCGATCGTATTCATCACGGGCAGCACGGACGGTCTCGGCCGGGCGGCGGCACAATCACTCCTCGATCAAGGTCACCGCGTGGTGCTGCACGCACGATCGGTCGATCGCGCCGCGGCGCTTGGCGTGCTCAGGTCGCGTGCCGCCGGAATGGTGGTCGGCGATCTCAGAAGTGCGGCTGAGACGAAGAGCATCGCGGACCAGGTCAATGCGATCGGCCGCATGGATGCGATCATCCACAACGCCGGCGTCTACACCCAGCGGAGCCGCGGCTCGACTCCGGAAGGCCATGCGAGCACGCTGGCGATCAACACGCTTGCGCCGTACATGCTGACGGCACTGATCGAGCGGCCCCGCCGACTGATCTACCTCAGCAGCGGGCTGCACCGCGGCGGCGAGGACTCGCTGGATGACCTCGACTGGAACAGGCGCGCCTGGGATTCGGCAAAGGCCTACGCCGACAGCAAGCTGCACGTGGTCGCCCTGGCGTTCGCGTTGGCGCGGCGCTGGCCCAACGTCCTCAGCAACGCCGTCGATCCCGGATGGGTGCGCACGAAGATGGGTGGTGCGAGCGCCCCGGTCGATCTCGACACCGGGCAACGGACTCAGACCTGGCTGGCGGTGAGCGAGGATTCCGCGGCCCTGGTCAGCGGGCGCTACTGGCATCACCTGCGGCAGGAGGAGCCAGCCGATGAGGCGACGGACCCGGGATTTCAGGAGGACCTCATCGCAAAATTGGGCAAGCTGACGGGCGTTGAACTCCCACAGGTCTAGGCGGGGGCCATAGACCGATGCGCTCGCTACGCGATCGACAGGATTTCGATCTCCTGGTTGCCTGAACCAACGACATCGCCGACCGCCTTCCCCATCAACGATCTCGCGACCGGCGAGACGAAGGAGATCGACCCTGCCTTCGGATCGGCCTCGTCCTCGCCGACGATGCGATAGGTTTGCACGCGGCCATCGGCGCGGCTGAAGGTCACCGTGCTGCCGAACGCGACTGTGTCGATCGAGGTCGGATCGGAAACGACCTGCGCCGTGCGCAGCCTTTCCGTCAGATAGCGGGCATCGCGCAAGGGCACGGCCGATTGCCGGCGCTTCTCGTTGACGTCCTCGATGGCTTGCGCGGCTTCATAGGCCGCGCGCGCCTCGGCAAGCTGAGCCTGCAATAACTGCAAGCCTTTTTCCGTCACGAGGTTTGGATGCGGCGAGATCGGGCGATCCGGCAACAGCGTCTCGGACGCGGTTTCGGCGCTCTCTTCCTTGGTAAAGGCGACGCTCAATTTCAAAATCCTGTCGAACTTGTTTTGGCTAATGGCGCGACGCTCGCGCCGCCCGCCGATTGCCCTGACTATATCTCAAGTTCGACGAAGCGGCGCAGCTTGAAGACGAGGTCCGGCAGGGCCTGGCGGAACCGGGTCGCGTTCCGGAACGTGGTCGAGAACGGCGCGAAGGTGATCATGGCGTTCCAGTGCCGGTAGCCATAGACCGTGACCGAGACGCCGGTCGCCGGAAAATTCTCGATCTTGCGCAATTCACCAAGCACGAGATCGGCAATTGCTTCCGCAGGCAGCAATTTCTTGCCGTCTCGTGTGGTGGCGATTTTCGGAGGTGGCGCGACCGGCTTGGTCTCGGCTGGTACGGCTTCGGGGGCCGGCTCGAACTCCGCCGGCTCCGCATCGGTGCTGGACGGCTCGACCGCCTCGAACCCGTTCGTCGGCGCTGTCGGAGGAGCCTCGGTGAGCGGCGGCGGCGTCACGACGTCCGCGCGCTTGTTGCCTCCAAGGATGCTGGTGATCATGGCCACAAGGCCAGCATCCTTCCCGTCGTCACTCATTCCTTCCCCCGGACTTAAGCCTAATCTAGCACCGCGCGCCACAATGTATGTGGTTGGATCCCATGGCCAAGGCCATCCTGCAATGGGCAACGGCGACGCAGCCTCTGATCCGGTCGCGCCGCCATGCGATCCGCTACCGCTTATCGAACGGAATGTATTGCTGGTACTGCTTGGGCACCGAGCTGCGGTAGCGCGCGGGAACGGTGCCGGTGTCGATCGAATGATCGATCTCCTGCTGCCGCGTCATCTTCTTCTTCGCCGGCTTCTTCAATGCGCTCTTCTTGGAATCGGTCGGCTGGCTGGAGGTGTCGGTGGTCGCAGCCGGTGCCGTCGTCGCGGCCGGCGCAGTGGTTGTCGCGGCAGGTGCAGCGGTTCCGCCGGCGGCCGGCGCGCTCTGCGCCAGCGCGAGCGGCGTTTGCATCATGAGCACCAGCGCTGCCGTTGCAGCCAGCAAATATGATTTCTGCATCAGAACCTCCAAAATGCCTGATCCGAATGAGGCAAGCCTAGTCCCACGGGATCGAGGCGTGCAAGGTCGTTGAGATAGGTCGGAACCTGTGCGCGAACTGTGGTGGAGATCACATTGTCCGGCGCCGGCTGCGTCACGATGTACATTATGTCGAACGCATCCCGCGTCGCGGACACCAACACAGCATGACCATGCGTCAGACAGGCCACGGGAACGCCAAGGCACGGCCGTTCCACCATGCTCGAAGGAGATTTGAAATGCGTCGCACCATCCTCACGCTTGCATCGTTCGCAACCGTGATCGCAGCGTCATTGTCGGCGGCGCCGGCCCAGGCCGCAAACGACAGATACTGCCTGCAAGGCCGCCAGTGGGGCTATCCCGGCAATTGCCAGTTCGCGAGCTATCAGCAATGTGCGGCCACCGCCTCCGGCACGTCGGCCTATTGCGGCATCAACCCGCGCTACGCGTACTCGCAGCCGTACTATTACTGACGACCTGACGAGCTGGCGGCGTGCGTGACCGCGCACGTCGCGCTGCTCTATGCGCGAATTCCGAGGCTGGTCTCCTCCAGCCGCGTCGCGAACCAGCGCGACAGCGCCTCGTCGACGAGGCCGCTGACGTAAACCTCCGACATCGTCACGTGGTGCGCGTCCAGCACCAGCAGCAAGCCGATCCAATAGGGAAACCAGACATGCACGTCGGTCAGCGCCCTCAGCTTGTGCTGATCGTGCTCGAGCGGCGTGTGATTGCTCGCCTTGCGGATCTCGACAGTGAGCAGATTGTTCGGGATCTCGCGCTGGTGCACGGCGACATCAGGATAGATCGATTTGCCGAGATGGTCGTCGGTCGAGATGATGCTGCCGTGCGGCAGATGCAGCGTGCGCTCGCCGAGCCGGTCGTAGTTGCAGTCGACTGACCAGCCGGAGAACTGCTTCTCCAGGTGCACGGCGAAGCGGTGCGTGATCGCGCGCTCGCCGACGTCCTTCTCGAACAGGAATGCTTCCTGCGCGTAGAAGTCCCGGAGCGCCGCGATCACCTTGTTCAGCTCGGTCTGCATCGTGCCTCCGGGCTCACGGCGCTCGGTCTGTTGACGTCCTACATCTGAACTTCGATCAGCCGCGGGCCGGGCTCGGCGACGGCCTCAGTCAGCGCTTTGTTGAGCTCGTCGGCATTGGTGACGGCGCGGCCGGGCACGCCCATGCCCTTCGCCAGCGCGACGAAATCCAGCGTCGGCCGATCGAGCCGCAGCATGTCGTTGGCGCGCTGGCCGGGCTCGCCGGCGCCGACATTGTCGAACTCGCCGCGCAGGATCTGGTAGATGCGGTTGGCGAACACGATGGTGACGATGTTGAGGTTCTCGCGCGCTTGCGTCCACAGCGACTGGATCGTGTACATCGCGCTGCCGTCGCCGACCATGGTGATCACCTTGCGGTCCGGACAGGCGATGGCGGCGCCGATCGACAGCGGGGTCGAGAAGCCGATCGAGCCGCCCATGTTCTGGAGCCAGTCGTGCGGCGCGGCCGCGGCCGTCGGCGGGAAGAAGCCGCGGCCGGTGGTGAGGGATTCGTCGACCATGATCGCGTTCTCGGGGATCGCACAGGCGATCGCCTGCGCGATCGAGGCGAAGGTGAGCGCGCCGGTCGGCTTGACCAGCTCCTGCAACGCCTGCGGCTTGACGTCCTTGGCGCTGGCCTTCACAGCGCCGGCAAGCGCTTCCAGCGCCGCGACCGAGTGCTCGCCCCAGGAGGTCATGCGATGGACCTCGCAGCCCTGAGGCTTGAGCATGCTCGGCTTGTTCGGATAGGCGAAGAACGCCACGGGATCGTCGGACTCGACCAGCACGATGTGACGGAATTTTGCCAGCATCGGCAGCGCGTTCTCGATGACGTAGTGGATGCGGTCGATCGAGAAACGGCCGCGGCCGCGCGCCATCTTCGGGCGGAAGGTCGGGCCCATCACCGTGCAGCCGGTCTTGCCGGCGATGCGCTCGGCCAGCGCCAGGCCATGCTCGCTCAGCGCGCTGCCGGTCATCAGCAGCAGCGTGCCCTCGCCGTCGCGATGCAGGATTTTTGCGGCCTGCTCGACCGCCTGCGGCGAATAGCTCGCCCGCTGCTGCTCGGCCGGAACATCGGCGACGCCGTCGGCTTCGTTCCAGGCGGTGTCGGCAGGCAGGATCAGGGTCGCGATCTGCGGCGGCGCGCTTTTGGCGGCGGCAATCGCAGCGGCGCCGTCGGCAGCAACCGATTTGGAATCCGGCGAGGTGCGGACCCAGGATGACATCGGCCGGGCCAGGCCCTCGATGTCGGAGGTCAGCGGCGCGTTGTAGCCGATGTGGTAGACCGCGTGCTGGCCGACGATGTTGACGATGCCGGAATTGGCCTTCTTGGCGTTGTGCAGATTGGCAAGGCCGTTGGCGAGACCGGGGCCGAGATGCAGCAGCGTCGAGGCCGGCGTGCCCTTCATGCGGAAATAGCCGTCGGCGGCGCCCGTCACCACGCCTTCGAACAGCCCGAGCACGCAGCGCATGCCCGGTACGCGGTCGAGCGCTGCGACAAAATGCATCTCGGAGGTGCCGGGGTTGGTGAAGCAGACGTCCACCCCGCCCTTGACCATTGTCCGCACCAGGCTTTCCGCACCGTTCATTCCAAGGCTCCCACGACCGGCATTATCCAGATATCGGTTCGATCAATCATTGTTCGCGCGTGCCGTCAAAGCAATAGCCGCCATCGCTGCCCTGCCCCGCGTGACGATGCGCCGGCTTGGCTAATTCTTTTCGGCAAATTGGCGTGGTTGCCGATTTGGTAACGCCAATCGTTAAGCATGGTGTTCCTCACGGGGCCGTGGCTTGCGGAAAGCCTGCAAATATGGCCTGTGGCTGTCATTGAATCGATTTTTTGCTGGGGGAGACAATGATCCGGTTTTTTGCCGCGCCGATCGCCGCCATCGCACTGCTGTCGGCCATGGCGGGCGGCGTGCTCGCCGAAGAGTTCGACACGCGCGACATCATGGGTGGCGGCCCGAACTTCTTCCGTTCCGGCGCAAATCCCGTCCCCCGCACCACCGTCATCTATAACGGCAATTACGCGCCCGGCACGATCGTGGTGAACACCGGCGAGCGGCGGCTGTACCTGGTGCTCCAGAACGGCCAGGCGCTGCGCTACGGCATCGGCGTCGGCCGCGACGGCTTCCGCTGGGGCGGGGTGCACAAGATCACCGCCAAGAAGGAATGGCCGGCCTGGACGCCGCCGTCGCAGATGCTGGCCCGCCGGCCCGACCTGCCGCGCCACATGAAGGGCGGCCTCGACAATCCGCTCGGCGCCCGCGCGATGTATCTGGGCTCGACCCTCTATCGCATCCACGGCTCCAACGAGCCGGAGACGATCGGCCAGGCGGTGTCCTCGGGCTGCTTCCGCATGACCAATGAGGACGTCACCGATCTCTACAGCCGCGTCGCGGTCGGCACCACCGTGGTGGTGCTGAACGATTAGGCCGCTACAGCGGGAACCCGCGAGGCGCGTGAATTTGCGGGCTTGTGCGCGCGACGCGGAATGCGGCAGCGTCGCACGACAATGAGCGCATTGAACCTGACCGCGCCCGCCTTCCGCATCGCCCTCTTGGCGCTCGCCGCGCTCACATTGGTGCCTGATACCGCTACCACGGCCCGCGCGGGTGAACTGCCTGCGATCGCCTCGCGCCAGCGCTCCGAGAAGAAGAGCTTTACCGACGGCGAGATCGTCGAGGGTTTTCTCAAGACGGCGTTCGGCGCCGAGTACCACCTCGCCGGCCGCGTCGACCGCATCCGCAAGTTCGACGGGCCGGTGCGCGTCTACGCCGAGGGCGACCGCGCCGATCGCAAGACGCAGCTTGCGAAGGTCGTGAACGACATCGCCACGCGCGTGCAGCATCTCGACATCGCCATGACCACGACCAGCGAGGCGGCGAATGTGCGGGTCAAGCTCGTGCGCGACCGCGATCTCTACCGCACCCTCACCAGCTTTTACGGCGCCGAGAAGGCGCGCGAGATCCGCACCTCGCTGGATCCGCAATGCCTGTCCGGCTTCCGCAAGAACGATAATTTCGAGATCGAGCATTCCGACGTCATCCTCACCGTCGACAACGGCGATTTCGTCTTCCTCGACTGCGCCTATGAGGAGCTGCTGCAATCGCTCGGTCCCATCAACGACACCGCCAGCGTGCCGTGGACCATGTTCAACGATAACGTCTCGATGGGCTATTTCGACGTCTACGATCAGTACATCCTCAATCTGCTCTACGATCCCCGCATCAAGGCGGGCATGACGGTGGCGGAGGTCAAGGCGCTGCTGCCCGCCGTGCTCAAAGATGTGCGCGCCTGGGTGAAGCGGGTGAATGATCTGAAGGAGTGAGATGCTTCTTTTCCCTCTCCCCTTGTGGGAGAGGGTGGCTCGCCGCATCGCGGCGAGACGGGGTGAGGGGTTGTCTCCGCGAGTTCAATTCTCATTTGAGTATGCGGAGAGAGAGAGACCCCTCATCCGGCGCTTCGCGCCACCTTCTCCACAAGGGGAGAAGGAAGAGAACTTCCTCTCCGCCCTACTGCACGAGATCGGCAACGGTGGTTGCGGCCTTCAGGCCCGTGCCAGTGAGGACGGCAACTGTGGTTTCGTTCACCTTGATGGCTCCGGCAGCGAACAGTTTGTCCAGCGCGGCGGCTGCGCTGGCGCTGGTCGGCTCGGCGAACAGGCCTTGCCGCGCAAGACGCCGCAGGGCGGCGACGATCTCATCCTCGGTGAGCGCGACGGTGCCGCCGCCGCTCTCGCGCAAAGCGCCGATGATTTCGCGCAGACGCAACGGATTCTTGATGGCGGTGCCTTCGGCGATGGTTTTGTGCACCTCGCGCGCGACAGGCGTATCCACACCGGCCTTGAAGCTCGCATCGATCGGCGAGCAGTTGAGCGGCTGCGCCGCGAACAGGCGCGGCAGTTTTGCGATCTGACCGGCCCTCAGCAACTCGCGGAAGCCGAAGGCGCAACCGAGCAGGCTGCTGCCGGCCCCGACCGGAACGATGACGTTGTCGGGCGCGCGAAAGCCAAGGTCTTCCCAGATCTCATACGCAAGCGATTTGGTGCCTTCGAGGAAGAACGGCTGCCAATTGTGGCTGGCGTAAAACGTCTGATGCGACTGGCGGATGGCCTCGGCTTCCAACTCCTCGCGCGGGCCCTCGACGAGTTGCACCGCGGCGCCATAAGCGCGCACCTGCGCGATCTTGGCCGGCGAGGTCGAGGCGGGCGCGAGGATCTTCACCCGCATGCCGCCGGCGGCACCGAGCCCCGCCATCGACGAGCCACCATTGCCGGAGGAGTCCTCCAGCACCGCATTGACGCCGATCTGGCGCAGGAAGGACAGCATCACGGAAGAGCCTCGGTCCTTGAAGCTGCCGGTCGGATTGAACCATTCCAGCTTGAACAACGGCCGCAGCTCGCCCCACTGCTGCTGGACCAATGGCGTGCAGCCCTCGCCGAGCGTGATCGGATTCTTGATCTCGACCGGCAGCGCGGCCCGGTAGCGCCAGAGCGAGCGCGTGCGGGGCTCGATGTCCTCGCGCGAGATACCGGCTCCCGGCGTCACCAGCAGTGGCGTGCGCTCGTCCGAGCACCAGCGCGGCTGATCCAACGGATAAAGTTGTCCGTTGCGGGGGTCGATGTAGCTGGCGGCGGGCATGGCAGTCTCCTGGGCAAGGGCGATCCGCACGATTGGCCTGATGTCACGTCTTGTCGAGAACCTGACACCCCGTCGCGCGAAACGACGCAGCCCCTTGAAAACATGAAAAATGGAAATATTTCAATTCCTTAAACTGGCCGCACAGGCAGAGCGGCGAGGTCGGCCAACGCGGGCGCGCGGTGTCAAACGGAGGGCCTGCCGGCGCGTTGACCGACGGGAATTTGGCAACAAAGACCCTGCCCGTCCGGCACGATTAACTTGTCTGTCGTCGCCGGCCGCTACAATATGTTGGATTGAGCTCGCGTCGCCGGTGTCCTCGACTGGCAACGCGACCGAGCCAGGCCCGTCCGAACGGCGGGCCGTTGGCTTTTTGGGAGCCTGGACATGAGCCGCGCGAATCGTACCGACCACATCCGCCTGACCTCCCATCCGGAGCCAGGCCGGAAGGCCGCCTTCCCGATCCATTGGGGCGCCGCCGACGCGCGCGCCCGCGGGCCGATCATCGGCACGGTGTCGCGCGCTGGGGATCGCAACGTGATCGGCAGCCATGGCGGATCCTATGCGATGTACCGGGCGCTCGCGGTGTCCGCCGGCGCGCTCGATCCGATCAGGCGTCCCGACCTCACCAACACGTTCCCGGCCGCGACCATCGGCCCGTTCCCGCAATGGAGTGATCCCACAAAAATCGTCGCGCTCGATCCCTGGGGCCATCTCGTTGCGGAGAACTTCCGCCGGGAGATCGCCGAAGGCGCCGATATCAGGCCAAGCATCGCGGTGACGCGGGCGCGGCTGGACCTGCCGGAGATCCGCGAGGCGCTGGCCGCAAAGCGGCTGCGCGCCGACGGCGAGGTCGTGCACGCCAATGGCAGCGTGTCGGTGGTCAAGATCGCGATCGATCCGGTCTGGCACCTGCCCGGCCTTGCGCAGCGCTTCGGCACCAGCGAGACCGAGCTGCGCCGCACGCTGTTCGAGCAGACCGCCGGCATGTTCCCCGAGCTGGTGACGCGGCCGGATATGAAGGTGTTCCTGCCGCCGATCGGCGGCACCACCGTCTACATGTTCGGCGACGTCAGCAAGCTGCCGGACCATCGAACCAAGATCACCTGCCGCGTGCATGACGAGTGCAACGGCTCCGACGTGTTCGGCTCCGACATCTGCACCTGCCGGCCCTATCTCATCCACGGCATCGAGGAATCCGCGCGCGGCGCGCAGGAGGGCGGGCTCGGGCTCGTGGTCTACAACCGCAAGGAAGGCCGCGCGCTCGGCGAGGTCACGAAATTCCTGGTCTACAATGCGCGCAAGCGCCAGGAGGACGGCGACGCGGCCGCGGCCTATTTCGAGCGCACCGAATGCGTCGCAGGCGTCCAGGACGCGCGCTTCCAGCAATTGATGCCGGATACCATCCACTGGCTCGGCTTGACGCGCATCGATCGCTTCCTGTCGATGAGCGACATGAAATACAACGCGCTGACCTCGCAGGGCATCGACATCGTCGAGCGTGTGCCGATCCCGCCGGAGCTGATTCCCGCCGACGCCTATGTCGAGATCGCCGCAAAGAAGGCCGCCGGCTATTACTCGACCGATATCGCGCCGGAAAAGGACGTCAACGACGTGGTCGGGCGTTCGCTGGAAAAATACTGATCGCGCGATGGCGGACGCTTTGGAACGAGAGGCGCGCTCGCTGCTCACCGCAGCGGCGGTTCGCGCGCGGGCCGCGCAGATGCTCGAGCTCGGCATGGCCGGGGACTCCAGCATTTTACCATCGATCTCGACCGCATGGACGGCGTTGCGGAGGCGGTGCTCGCGGTGACGCGCAAGGCCTATCCGACGCTGGACGTTCCCTTCCATGCGCGGTGGCGGCATTTCGTGCTTGGCGGTGTCGATCGCTGGGCGGAGCTTGCGGACGCTACGTCCTGGCCCGATCGCGCGGCGCGGGCGCGCGCGGAGTTCGACCTTGCCATCGTCAGCGTGCTGCTCGATGCCGGCGCGGGTCCGGCGTGGCGATACCGTGGCGCGATGACAGGAGAAAGCATCGGCCGGTCCGAAGGGCTCGCCATCGCAAGCCTCGACATGTTCGCTGGCGGCCTCTTCTCGGGCGATGCCGGCACGCCGTTCAGGGCCGATGCGGAAGTGCTTGCGCAACTGCCGCTGGCTGCGCTCACATCCGCGTTTCAGGCAAGCGACGCCAATCCGCTGCTCGGCCTCGACGGACGCACCGATTTGCTGCGGCGTCTCGGCAAGCTGGTGGCGGAACGGGCTGAGGTTTTCGGCCTGCGCGATACGCCGCGGCCTGGCGGCCTGTTCGATCACATCGCGGCGCAGGCGAATGGCGGCATCATCGCCGCTCCGGCAATCCTGTCGGCAGTACTGAACCAGCTCGGACCGATTTGGCCATCGCGGCTCGAGCTAGCGGGAATTCCGCTCGGCGATTGCTGGCGCCATCCGGCGATCGAGGCCGATGACGCGACCACCGGTCTCGTACCGCTGCACAAGCTGTCGCAATGGCTGAGCTATTCGCTGATCGAGCCGCTCCAGCGCGCAGGCTTCGATGTGACCGACATCGACGGCCTGACCGGGCTGGCCGAATACCGCAATGGCGGACTGTTCATCGATCATGAGGTGCTGCACCTGCGCGATCCCGCGGACGCTGCGCGCGCGCATGCGGTGGACTCGCTGCTCGTCGTCGAGTGGCGCGCTCTCACTGTTGCCCTGCTCGATCGGCTGGCGGAGCGCATCCGCGCCAAGCTCGGCCGCACGCCAGAGACGCTGCCGCTCGCCAGCATCCTGGAAGGCGGCACCTGGGCAGCGGGCCGCACTATTGCCTTCGCGCGCCGGCCCGATGGTTCGCCGCCGCTCAAGGTGATCAGCGACGGCACGGTTTTTTAACCCTCTCCCCTTGTGGGAGAGGGTGCCTCGCGACAGCGAGGCGGGTGAGGGGTTCTCTCCGCGAACCCATCTCTCAGTGAAGTTCGCGGAGACGACCCCTCATCCGGCGCTTCGCGCCACCTTCTCCCGCAAGGGGAGAAGGAAGAAAGGCATCCCATCATGCAAGGCGTCACGATCGTCGATCACCCGCTGGTGCAGCACAAGCTGACGCTGGTGCGGGACAAGTCCATCTCGACCAAGTCGTTTCGCGAGCTGATCAAGGAGATCGGCATGCTGCTCTGCTACGAGGTGACGCGCGATTTGCCGCTCACCGACGTCGTGGTCGACACGCCGCTGGCGCGGATGCACTCGGCCAAGATCGCCGGCAAGAAGCTGGTGTTCGTGCCGATGCTGCGTGCCGGCACCACCTTCGTCGACGGCATGATGGACCTGGTGCCGACCGCGCGCGTCGCCCATATCGGACTCTACCGCGAGCCGCACAGCTTTGCCGCGGTCGAGTACTTCTTCAAATCGCCGTCCGATCTCGGCGAGCGCCTGGCGATCGTGGTGACGTCGGTGGTCGCCACCGCCAATACGGCCGTGGCCGCCATCGACCGGCTGAAGGAGCGCGGCGCCAAGGATATCCGCCTCGCCTGCCTGATCGCCGCGCCGGAAGGACTTGAGCGGCTGCGAGGTCTGCATCCGGACGTACCGATCTGGACGGCGGCAGTGGATGAGGGGCTCGACGAGAACGGCTTCATTCTACCAGGCCTCGGTGACGCCGGCGACCGCGCTTACGGGACGAGGTAGTTCAGAGCACGATGATGTTAGGTTCGGTCGGCTGTCCGTGGCTTACCTCTCCCCAGCGGGGAGAGGTCGGATTGCTTTGGCGCGCAATTGCGCGCCTGAGCAATCCGGGTGAGGGGCCACGGCGCTCTACTGTAACCCCTCACCCGGATCGCATCTTTCGATGCGATCCGACCTCTCCCTACGGGAGAGGTGATTCGAGTTCTGGGCTCGCACCAATTCAAGCAAAGCTCTTCCTGCTTCAGATCTTCCCGCTGCCGCAAATGCCCTTCAGCGACTGCCACTCCTTGTTCGTCAGCAGCGGCGGGCCGCTGGCGGGACGATCTTCCCTGGTCATCCGCGCGAGCCGGTCCTCCGTGAGCGGATGGCTGGCGAGGATATTTGTCAAACCAGAGCCGCCTTCCTTGCCGGTGATGCGGAACATCAGCTCGGCCGCGGGTTTCGGTGAGCGGCCGAGCGCATGCATGATCTCGATGGCGAAGGTGTCGGCGCCGGTCTCGGCCTCGCGCGAATAGGAGGCTTCGACCACACTGCGCGAGGCGAAGATCACGGCCGAGGAGCCGGTGACGTCGCCGAACAGCAGGCCGATCAGGAACGAGGTGCCGCCGTTGTAGATCAGGCCGCGCATGTTGTCGTGATGCTTGAGATGGCCGAGCTCGTGCGCGAGGATGCCGGCGAGTTCGTCGGGGCTTTCGGCCTTGTCGAGCAGGCCCTTCAGCACGAACACCTTGCCGCCCGGCAGCGCGAACGCGTTCGGCACCGGGCTCGGCAGCACGCCTGCCATCGTGGAATCGTCGTCGAGCCCGGCGGCATCGCGCAGGCGGTTGACGAGCTTTGTGAATGCGGCCTTGCCCGCGGGGTCCTCGCACACTCTGCGGCCGAAGATGGTCTTGACCTGAACCTCAGACGCATCGCCAATGCGTCGCTCGATCGGTTTCGGCACCAGCGGCGCGAGCCGGTCGGCGGCGAGCGGCACACCGAACAACACGACACAGACGATGGAGACGGCGGCGGCCACCGACCAGCCCACGATCTTTGCGACGCCGCGGCGCGAGGTCTGGTGCTCGTCGAGCCACAAGCATCGCGCGGTGAGATCCGCTGCAAGCGCGGCATCACGGATCTCGAGCCGCGCGAGCGGCGGCGCTGACGTCGATGCCAAGCGCAAAACCCCCTCTGGGCCGTCGGCACGGCGGATATCGGCATAGGCCCAGCGAACCGGCGCTTCGCCGTCTTCGGCGATCTCGAGCACGTCCCCGAGCGACAGCATCACCTGACGCCTGCGGCTCGAGACGCCGTCGAAGAAGATCGTCGGCTTCACGGACTGCGCCGGGGCCTCGGCAGACAACTCACTCACAGCTCAAAATCCTGCAACATCCAGTCCATCGGCAAAGCCTTCGCCGAGCGCGCTGGCGAGCTTTCCGCTGCCGCGCACATCCGCCGCGGCCGCGATGTTGTGCACCTCGACGGTCTCCAGCACCTTGGCCCAGAGATCGCGCTGAAGATAGACCCGCATGACGATGTTGACGGCAAGGGCGAGCGCGAAATAGCCGATCACCATCATCACCACCATCGGGATGCTCTTGGCAGCATTGCCAGCCCCGAACACCTCCTCGGCCGAAACGCCGGTCAGGGTGACGACGAGAAAGGCGCCGCCGCCCATGTAGGCCGCGAAGGCGGTCGTGAGCAGCATCCACCAGCCGATCACCTTCCAGTACAGGCCATAGAAGGCGTCATGAGGCAGGTGCGAGGACAGGCTGACGCCGCCGATGCGGATGCCGTCGAGCCACCAGCGCCATTCGCGCGCCTTGAACTCGGCATAGAAGAACGGCGCGAGCGGGAAGATCAGCAGCGCGATCGGGCTGAGCAGCCACAGCCACCAGCCGCGCTTGAAGAACGTCCAGCCGTCGCCTTCGAAATCGCCGGTGAGATCGCCGTAATGGGTGTGCTGCATCTTGTAGCGTTCGAGTGCAGCCTCGCGCCAGGGCAGCGCCAGGCCGAGCGTCAGGAACACCAGCACACCCCACAGCATGGCGCGGAGCGAATAGGCCCAGCCCGAGCCATCCATCCAGAACCGCACGCCGCGCCAGACCGTACGCGTCAGGCGATAGCGCCGCGCGCGAAAAATCGCGAATTGGCCGAAGGCGTAGAAGGCGATGAAGAGCGGCGTCGAGGCAAAACCCTGCCAGCGCTCGAATTCGATGCCGACAAGAAAATACGCGAGATAGATCGGCATCAAGATCGCAAGCGCGAACAGGAAGCCGACCAAGAGCTCCTTAGCCCGTCCGGTGTATTCGGCGGCATCGCCGTCCACCGCGGTGTTCGTCCACAGATGACGGCGAATGTCGGTGACGAGCCAGAACCGGTAGAAGCCGAAGGTGACGAGTTCGAGCATGGCACCCTTGGTGGCCAATTTGCGGAACTCGGAGCGGTTGCCGGTGAAATCGACCCGCGTGGGCGGCAGCGGCGGCGGGACGGGTTCGGAGCCGATGGGGGCCCATTGCATGTCGTTCACGGCGGCAACCTCGGGGTGCGGATCTGTTACGGTCAAACTATAGATCAGAGGTTAGTCGATCCCCAACATGGCCGGGTTCGATTTACCCCGATTCCAGTTGGTTTCTTGCACAATTCCCCATCGAGCGGCGTGCGGGAGGTCACGTTGGCGTGGCAGCGTGACGGCCATCCGACGCTCGCGTGAAGGTTGGATGTGGCAAAACTCTCCCTTGCCCCGGCGCAGACAACCGGCTGTAATTGCAAATCAAATACCGCAGCGCAGAATTCAACGAGAACGCGCGGTTCACCACAGGGAGAGCGGTCATGCATGGGACCATCGAGAGCGCGGCCACGCTCGACGCACTTCGCGCACGCGCCACGTCGCTGCCGCTGGAGCAGTTCGATCCGGGCGATCCTGAATTGTTCAGGACCGATACGTTCTGGCCCTATTTCGACCGCCTGCGCCGGGAAGATCCGGTGCACTACTGCAAGAACTCGATGTTCGGGCCGTATTGGTCGGTGACGCGCTACAACGACATCATGGAGATCGAGACCAATCATTCGGTGTTCTCCTCGGCCTCCTCGCTCGGCGGCATCACCATCCGCGACATCGATCCGGACTTGCGTCGCGAGAGCTTCATCTCGATGGACCCGCCGCGGCATGCGGCGCAGCGCAAGACCGTGGCGCCGATGTTCACGCCGACGCATCTGGACAATCTCGCGCTGAACATCCGCAAGCGCTCGGCCGAGTGCCTGGACAACCTGCCGCGTGACGAGGTGTTCGACTGGGTCGACCACGTTTCGATCGAACTCACCACGCAGATGCTGGCGGTGCTGTTCGACTTCCCCTGGGAGGACCGCCGCAAGCTGACGCGCTGGTCCGACATCGCCACCACCATTCCCGGCCCCGACGGCCTCGTCGCGAGCGAAGACGAACGGCAGGCCGAGCTGACGGAATGCGCGGCGTATTTCTCTCGCCTCTGGAAAGAGCGCATCGCGCAGCCGCCGAAGAGCGACCTGTTGTCGATGATGGCGCATGGCACTGCTACGCGCGACATGGATGCGAAGAACTTCCTCGGCAATCTCATCCTGTTGATCGTCGGCGGCAATGATACCACCCGCAACACCATGTCGGGCTCGCTTCTCGCGCTGAGCCAGCATCCGGAGCAGTACCGCAAGCTGCGCCAAAACCCCGATCTGCTCGACAGCTTCGTGCCGGAGGTGATCCGCTGGCAGACGCCGCTCGCGCATATGCGGCGCACGGCGCTCTCCGATTTCGAGTTCCGCGGCAAGCAGATCAAGAAGGGTGACAAGGTCGTGATGTGGTACGTCTCGGGCAACCGCGACGAGGCGGCGATCGAGAAGCCCTACGATTTCATCATCGATCGCGCCCGCCCGCGCACCCACCTTTCCTTCGGCTTCGGCATCCACCGCTGCGTGGGCTTGCGGCTTGCCGAACTCCAGCTCAAGATTATTTGGGAAGAAATTCTCAAGCGCTTCGACCATATTGATGTGGTCGGCGAACCCAAGCGGGTCTATTCGAGTTTCGTCAAAGGACTTGAGACGCTGCCGGTGAAGATTGCGGCGTGAGTTAACTCCCTCTCCCCGTCCTTACGGGGAGAGGGTCGGGGTGAGGGGCTCTCTCCGCGAGCACGCTGAGAGACGGACTCGTGGAGAGTCCCCTCACCCGGATTGCATCTTTGATGCAATCCGGCCTCTCCCCGCAAGCGGGGAGAGGCGAAGAAAAAGATCAACTGGAGCCACGACGATGAACATCCAAGCGCCGGTTAAAGTGGACAAGGCCGAACGCATGCGCAGGGCCCGCGAGGAGGCCTATGCGACGCCGCTGGCGCAATTCCACCCCGGCGCGCCCCGGCTGTTCCAGGACGACACGCTGTGGCCGTGGTTCGAGCGGCTGCGCAAGGAAGAGCCGGTGCATTACTGCACCAATGCGCCGATCGAGCCGTACTGGTCGGTGGTGAAGTACAACGACATCATGCATGTCGACACCAATCACGGCATCTTCTCCTCGGACTCGACGCTCGGCGGCATCTCAATTCGCGACGTGCCGGAAGGCTATGACTGGCCGAGCTTCATCGCCATGGACCAGCCCCGGCATTCGGCGCAGCGCAAGACGGTGTCGCCGATGTTCACCCCTCAGCATCTCGAACGAACTGGCAAAACTGATCCGGCAGCGCTCGCAGACCGTGCTGGACAATCTGCCGCGCAACGAGACCTTCAACTTCGTCGAGCGCGTCTCGATCGAGCTGACGACGCAGATGCTGGCGACACTGTTCGACTTCCCCTGGGAGGAGCGGCGCAAGCTGACGCGCTGGTCCGACGTCTCGACCGCGCTGCCCAAGAGCGGCATCGTCGCCTCGGCCGAGGAGCGCCGCCGCGAGATGGACGAGTGCTACGCCTACATGTCCAAGCTGTGGAACCAGCGCGTCAACTCGGCGCCGCGCAACGATTTGCTGTCGCTGATGGCGCATAACGACGCCACGCGGTTCATGGATTCCGACAATCTCATGGGCAACATCATCCTGCTCATCGTCGGCGGCAACGACACCACGCGCAACACCATGACCGGCTCGGTGCTGGCGCTGAATGAGAACCCCGAGCAGTACGACAAGCTGCGTGCCAACCCGGCGCTGATCGATTCCATGGTGCCCGAGGTGATCCGCTGGCAGACGCCGCTGGCACATATGCGGCGCACCGCGCTTGCCGACACCGAGATCGGCGGCAAGCCGATCAAGAAGGGCGACCGCGTCGTGATGTGGTACGTCTCCGGCAACCGCGACGAGGAGATGTTCGAGAAGCCGAACGACTTCATCATCGACCGCCCGCGGCCGCGCACCCACCTCTCCTTCGGCTTCGGCATCCACCGCTGCGTCGGCATGCGCCTCGCCGAGCTCCAGCTCCGCATCGTCTGGGAGGAGATGCTGAAGCGCTTCGACCGCATCGAGGTGGTCGGCGAGCCGAAGCGGATCTATTCGAGCTTCATCAAGGGGTACGAGTCGCTGCCGGTAAGGATTCCGGGGTGATGGCCCCATCCTCCGTCATTGCGAGGAGCTCTTGCGACGAAGCAATCCAGACTGTCTCCGCAGAGGGATCCTGGATTGCTTCGCTGCGCTCGCAATGACGAGGTTTTGCACACTCGTAGCCGCGGCGCGTTGACGCCCGCCAGCTATAAAATTCCGGCATGACAGCTCGCTCAAGATGCGAAGGGCCGGCTGCGGGCTTGTGCCCTAAACCGCTGGCGCGGCAGCGTTCGGTGCGCTCCCTCGCCCCGCTTGCGGGGAGAGGGTTGGGGTGAGGGGGAATCTCCGCGGAGACGGTAACAGTGGAACTCGCGGAGACTCCCCCTCACCCGGAATTTGCTGCGCAAATTCCGGCCTCTCCCCGCAGGCGGGGAGAGGCGAAGATCACGCGAGCCTGATGTCCCACACACCCTCCTTGCGGCAGGCGGCGACCTCCTCGCGCAAAAGCGCGGTGATGGCGAGCGAGGCCGTCGAGGCCGGACGATCGATCGGAGAAGCAAAAATGAGCTCGCGCGTCATCGGCTTGGATACGGGCGCGGCCTCCAATCGCCCATCTGCGACCTCGCCGTGGACCGACGAGGGCGGCAGCAGCGCGAAACCGAGGCCCTCCTCGACCAGGCTCGTCAGCACGCGGAACGAATCCGCTTCTAACTGGACGTCGAGCTTGATCTTGCGCTGGGCGGCCGCGTGCTCGATCAGGGCGCGAAGGCCGTGGGAATGACTCGGCAGCACCAGCCGCTGCCGCAGCAGCCAGCCGATGTCGACGCTCTTTTTGCGCGCGAGACCACAGCCGCGCGGGCCGACCGCGACGATGTTGTCGCGCCCCAAGCTCTGCACATTGAGATGCAGATCGGCCGAGCGGCCGTAGAGGATGGCGAGATCCATCTCGCCGCGATGCAGCCATTCGACGAGATGGCCGCTGTAGCTCTCGACGATGCGCAGCGAGATGCCGGGAAATTTCTCGACGCAGCGCCGCGCAAAACGCGCCGACAGCACGCAGCTCACGGTCGGAACCAGGCCGAGCACGACTTGGCCCGACGGCGGGCCCTTGGCCGACTGGATGTCGTCGCGGATCTGGTCGATCTGCCGCACGATGCCGGAGGTGCGCGCCAGCAGCAGGCGACCGGCGTCCGTCAGCACCATGCCGCGGCCGTTGCGGGTGAACAGCTCGGTGCGCAGCTCGTGTTCCAGGAGCTTGATCTGGCGGCTCAGCGCCGGCTGCGCCACACGCAACGTGTCGGACGCCTTGGACAGGCTGCCGAGCTCCGCCACGCAACTGAAGGTCCTGAGCTGACGGAAATCCATGCTTGCCAATCCTGGAAGGCTACTTCATACGCTATAACAAATGAGCATAGGGGGCTGGCGTTGTTTTCACAACGCCAGAGGATTGGCCGGCGTTATCTTAACTGCCGCTACTGATTGGAAACGCCATGAGTCAAGAACACCACACCGAAGATTACGCCGACATCCGCGAAGCCGTCGCAAAACTCTGCGCGCAGTTTCCCGGCGAATATTGGCGCAAGCTCGATCGCGAGATGGCCTACCCGAAGGCATTCGTGGATGCGCTGACCGAGGCCGGCTATCTCTCGGTGCTGATCCCCGAGGAATATGGCGGCGCGGGGCTGAAGCTTTCGGCAGCCGCGGCGATCCTGGAAGAGATCCAGCGCGCGGGCTGCAACGGCGGCGGCTGCCACGCCCAGATGTACACGATGGGCACGGTGCTGCGGCATGGCAATGCCGAGCAGAAGGCAAAGTATCTGCCGAAAATCGCGAGCGGCGAATTGCGCTTGCAGGCGTTCGGCGTCACCGAGCCGACCAGCGGCACCGACACCACCTCGCTCAAGACCTTCGCGCGCAAGGACGGCAACGACAGTTACATCGTCAACGGCCAGAAGATCTGGACCAGCCGCGCCGAGCATTCCGACCTGATGATCCTGCTGGCACGCACCACGCCGAAGGAGCAGGTCAAGAGGCGCACCGATGGTCTTTCGGTGTTCATCGTCGACATGCGCGAGGCCAAGAACAATGGTCTGGAGATCCGCCCGATCCGCACCATGATGAACCACGCCACCACGGAAGTGTTCTTCACCGACATGAAGGTGCCGGCCGAGAATCTGATCGGCGAGGAAGGCAAAGGTTTTCGCTACATCCTCTCCGGCATGAATGCCGAGCGCATTTTGATTGCGGCCGAATGCGTCGGCGATGCCAAATGGTTCATCGCGAAGGCCACCAATTACGCCAAGGAGCGCGCGGTGTTCGGCCGTCCGATCGGCCAAAATCAAGGCATCCAGTTCCCGATCGCCAAGGCCTATGCCTCGATGCGTGCGGCCGAGTTGATGGTGAAGGAAGCCACGCGCAAATACGAGGCCGGGCTCGATTGCGGCGCCGAGGCCAACATGGCCAAGATGCTCGCGGCCGATGCGTCCTGGGAAGCGGCCAATGCCTGCATCCAGACCCATGGCGGTTTCGGCTTCGCCGAAGAATACGACGTCGAGCGCAAATTCCGCGAGACGCGGCTCTATCAGGTGGCGCCGATCTCGACCAATCTCGTGCTGTCCTATGTCGCCGAGCACGTGCTCGGCATGCCCCGCTCGTACTGAGGTCGCGCCATGGGAGCACTTGAGGGGATCAGGGTGATTGCGGTCGAGCAGGCGGTCGCGGCGCCGTTCTGTTCATCACGCCTAGCGGATGCCGGCGCGGAAGTGATCAAGATCGAGCGGCCCGAGGGCGATTTCGCCCGCGGCTATGACGCGGCGGCCAAGGGCCAGAGCAGCTATTTCGTCTGGCTCAACCGCGGCAAGCAATCGGCGGTGGTCGATCTCGCCACGAAAGAAGGCTGCGCCGAGCTGGAGAAGCTGATCGCGAGCGCCGACGTGCTGATCCAGAACCTCAAGCCGGGCTCGATGGACAAGCTCGGCTTTTCGCGCGAGCGGCTGCTGAAGGACTATCCAAAGCTGATCTCGTGCACCATCACCGGCTATGGCGATGAGGGTCCCTACGCGCATCGCAAGGCCTACGATCTCCTGATTCAGGCCGAGAGCGGCCTCGCCTCGATCACCGGCAACCCCGACGGCGCCTCGCGCGTCGGCATGTCGATCGTTGACGTCGCAACCGGCGCCACCGCACATGCGGCGATCCTGGAAGCGCTGATCGCACGCGGGCGCACCGGCAAGGGCGCCGACATCCGCATCTCCATGTTCGACGTGATGGCCGATTGGTGCACCGTGCCGCTGCTCAACTCCGAGGCCGGCAATCCGCCCAAGCGCATGGGCCTGCGCCATCCCTCGATCGCGCCCTACGGCGTGTTCACCTCCAAGGACGGCAAGGACATCCTGATCTCGATCCAGAGCGAGCGCGAGTGGAAGACGCTCTGCGCCAAGGTGCTGGACCAGCCGGATCTGCCGAGCGATCCGCGCGTCGCCAACATGGTCGAGCGCGTGCGCAACCGCGACTTCACCGATAAGACGGTCGCAGATATCTTTGGCAAGATGACGCGCGACGAGCTTCTGAAGCGGCTGTCGGACGCCGACATCGCCTTCGCCGAGGTCAACACCATGGCCGACCTGACCAGCCATCCGCATCTGCGCCGCATCGAGGTCGACACGCCGAACGGCCGCGTCAGCTATCCCGCGCCGGCGCCGATCATCGTCGGCGAGACGCGCTCGTATGGCCCGGTGCCCGCCATCGGCGAGCGTCCCCAATCCAGGAAATAACAAGAGCGAGGCGTCATGACCGAGAAGCTCGACATCGATCATCTCAGGCAATGGATCGGCCGCAGCACGGAGGCCACCGACATCGTCACCGCGCAGCTCGTGAAGGGCCTGCGCGCGACGCTGTTCCAGGACGTCGGCGAGCCCAGGACCGGCGATGCCGCACCGTTCACGGTGCATTGGTGCCTGGCGCAGCCGGTGTTTCCGATGTCGATGCTCGGCCCCGACGGTCACCCGACCCGCGGCGGCTTCCTGCCGCCGGTGCCGCTGCCGCGCCGGATGTGGGCCGGCGGCGAGATCGAATTTTTGCAGCCGCTGCGCGTCGGCGACGAATCGACGCGGACGTCGCATATTGCCGACGTACAGGTGAAATCAGGCTCGACCGGCACGCTGTGCTTCGTCTCGGTCGAGCACAGCATCTCTTCGCCGCGCGGGCTCGCCATTCGCGAGCGGCAGGACATCGTCTATCGCGAGATGACGAGCAGCGCGCCGGCGCCCGCAAAGGCTCCGCCCCCGCCACCGAAGGCGCAGCATCGCGAAACCCATGTCTCGGATCCCGTGCTGCTGTTCCGCTACTCCGCGCTGACCTTCAACGGCCACCGCATCCATTACGACCGCGACTACGTCACCAAGGTCGAGGGCTATCCGGGCCTGATCTTCCACGGGCCGTTGCAGGCGGCACTGATCATCGAAATGGCGGCGAAACTGCACGGCGGCAAGGCGCCGAAGAAGTTCACCTATCGCGGTGTGCAGCCGCTGTTCGAAGGCACGGAGTTCTCCATCAACGCGAATGACAGCGGCGAGAGCATGGAGCTGTGGACTGCGAACGCGGAAGGGCAGCCGACGATGAAGGGGACGGCGGTGTGGTAAGCCACCGCTGCCTCCTCGTCATTGCGAGGAGCGAAGCGACGAAGCAATCCAGACTGCCACGGCGGCGACAGCCTGGATTGCTTCGCTTCGCTCGCAATGACGAGTGCGGGGCTGCTACCTTCGCTAACCAACAAGGGACGGAACCATGTCCAAGAACGGCAAGACCGGCAGCAGATCCGTCACCGTGAAGCAGGCAACTCTCGACCTGCTGCGATCCTTCGGCATCAATAAGGTGTTCGGCAACCCCGGTTCGACCGAGCTGCCGTTCCTGAGCGACTGGCCCGATGACATCGACTACGTCCTGGCGCTGCAGGAAGCCAGCGCGGTCGGCATGGCCGACGGCTACGCCCAGGCGACGCGCAATGCCGGCTTCGTCAATTTGCATTCGGCGGCCGGCGTCGGCAACGCGCTCGGCAACATCTACACCGCGCATCGCAACCAGACACCGCTCGTGATCACCGCGGGCCAGCAGGCGCGCTCGATCCTGCCGCTACAGGCATTCCTCTATGCCGAGCGCGCCTCCGAGTTTCCGCGGCCTTACGTCAAATATAGCGTCGAGCCGGCGCGGCCCGAGGACGTGCCGGCCGCGATCGCGCGCGCGTATTACACCGCGATGCAGCCGCCGTGCGGCCCGACCTTCGTGTCGATCCCGATCGACGACTGGGCGCATGCGGCAGCTCCCATCGAGGCGCGCAAGGTCAGCCGCGAGATCGGGCCCGAACCTGACGCGATGCAGGCGCTGGTGAAGGCGCTGACGTCGAGCAAGCACCCCGCGCTCGTGGTCGGTCCCGGCGTCGACCGCGCCGGCGCGGTCGACCTGATGGTGCGCGTCGCCGAGAAGGCCAAGGCCAGCGTCTGGGTCAGCCCGTTCTCGGCGCGCTGCTCGTTTCCCGAGCGGCATCCGCAGTTCGCGGGCTTCCTGCATGCGTCGCCCGCGCAGCTGTCCGATGCGCTGCGCGAGCACGACCTCGTGGTCGTCATCGGCGCGCCGGTGTTCACCTTCCATGTCGAGGGCCATGCCGCGATTTTCGACGGCGGCGCGACGATCTTCCAGATCACGGATGATCCGGATGCGGCGGCGGTGACGCCGGTCGGCACCAGCATCATCGCCACCATGAAGCCGGCGCTGAGTCTGCTGCTCGACCTTTTGCCGGAGAGCAAGCGGTCAACGCCGAAAGGCCGCACGCTGCCGCCGCCGCCGCAAGCCGCCGATCCGCTGCCCGTCGACTTCCTGCTGCATTCGTTGTCGCAGGCGATGCCTGGGGGCGCGTCGCTGGTCGAGGAGGTGCCGTCGCACCGGCCGGCTATGCAGAAGTTCATGCCGATGCGCGGCCAGGACAGTTTTTACACGATGGCGAGCGGCGGCCTCGGCTACTCCCTGCCCGCCGCGGTCGGCATGGCGCTCGGCAAGCCAAAGCAGCGCACGGTCTGCCTAATCGGCGACGGCTCGGCGATGTATTCGATCCAGGCGCTATGGACCGCCGTGCAGCGCAAGCTGCCGCTCACCGTCGTCGTCATCAATAATTCCGGCTACGGCGCCATGCGCTCGTTCAGCCAGGTGATGCAGGTGCGTAACGTGCCGGGGCTGGAGCTGCCGGGGATCGATTTCGTGCGGCTCGCCGAAGGCATGGGCTGCCATGCGGTGCGGGTGAGCAAGGCGGCGGAGCTGGGCGAAGCGCTGAAACGCGGGATGGCACATGCAGGCACCTGCCTCGTCGAGGTCGTCGTGGATGCGGCGGTGCCGGTGCTGTACGGGCAGAAGCATTGACACTGTCGTAGCCCGGATGGAGCAAAGCGAAATCCGGGACTCCTGCCACAAGCGAGTTGGTCCCGGATTACGCTGCGCTCCATCCGGGCTACACATCACGACGCCAAAAATCCCCCATCAGCCGCGAGCACGTGTCCCACGACATACGACGACGCGTCCGACGCCAGCCACACCACCGCCTCCGCCACTTCCTCCGGGCTCCCCATCCGCCGCAGCGGCAGGCCGGCGCTCACCGTTGCGACATCGCCGACGCCGGCGCGTAGCATCATGTCGGTGACGACGCGCCCGGGCGCGATGGCGTTGATGCGGATGCCGCGGGGGCATTCTCCATCGCGGCCGAACGCGTCAGCGAGATCGCGGCGGCCTTGGAGGCCGAGTAGAGCGAGAAGCCGGGATTGGGATTGCGCACGCCGCTGACGGAGGCGTTGACGACGATGCTGCCGCGGCCGTGCCCCAGCATAACAGGCAATTGATGGCGCAGGCACAGGAACAGCGCGCGGACATTGGTGTCGAACACGCTGTCGTAGATCTCCGTGCCCTGCTCCTCCAGCGGCGCGCGGCGCTCCTGGAATCCGGCATTGTTGAAAGCCACGTCGAGCCGGCCGCAACGCGTCACGGCCGCGCTGACGAGGCGCGCGACGTCGTCCTCTCGCGTGATGTCGGTCTTGACCGGAATGGCCAACGCACCGAGTTCGCTGCATGCCGCGGCGGTGGCTTCGATCTCGGCCTCGCGCCGCCCCGCGACAAAAATCGCGTCTGCGCCTTCGGACGCCATCCGCAGCGCGGTGGCGCGGCCGATGCCGCTGCCACCGCCCGTCACCAGGCAGACCTTGCCCCTCATCCGCATCCCCGCCGGCAAAGTTCCGCTCATGGCTACTCCAAAACGCTTGCGCGCGCCGTTGCACGCATATAGTTGTATGATACAACTATATGCCGGGAGTCAAGATGGCCGAGCTTTCGCTGATCGACGATATCCGCGCCGCCTCGCGCCTGATGGTGCGCGAGCTCGGCTTCATGGACGCGACGGTGGCGGCATCGGACTATCCGCCGTCGGCGGTGCACACCATCCTGGAGATCGGCATCCGCGGGCCCATGACCTCGGGAGAGCTCGGCGATTTCCTGCGGTTGGAAAAATCCAGCGTCAGCCGCCTGGTGCGCAAGCTGATCGACTGCGGCGAGCTCAGGGAAACGCCTGATGAGCTTGATGCACGCAGCAAGCTCATGTCGCTGACAGCGAAGGGACGGCGCACGCTGGAGGCGCTGCACGCGTTTGGGCGCCAGCAGGTGAGCGGAGCGCTGGCGGCGCTGACGGAGGCGGAGCAGCGCACCGTGCGCGAGGGGATGATGCTCTATGCGCGGGCGTTGCGGCAAAGCCGGATGGAGGAGGAGATGGCGGCGTAGCCGCACTCTCGGTGTCATCGCCCGGCTTGACCGGGCGATCCAGTACTCCGAGATGGTCGTAGTTTATTCGATAGGCCGCGGCGTACTGGATGCCCCGCCTGCCGCCTTCGCTAAAGCTTCGGCGCCCCTGGACCTCAACCCCGGCGAAGCCTGGGCGTAGCCGGGTCGCGGGGCATGACAGCGTCAAATGTGGCGGTCACTTCCCGAACTCCTCCCGCATCTTCGCCTGGATCTTGGCCATGCCGCCGATCCAGCGGTCGTAATTCTCGGTCTTCTTGCGCATGTAGCCGAGCACCTGGGGATGCGGCAGGATCAGGAACGTCTCCTGTTCGAGGCCGGCGAGCACGTCTTTCGCCACCTGCTCCGGCGTCAGGTCGCCGTCGCCGGATTGCGGGCCTTTCGGGATCGAGCGCAGCATGTTGGTGTCGACGCCCTGCGGGCAGAGGATCGAGACCTTGATGTTGTGGGCCTTGTGCGAGATCGCGAGATTTTCGGCAAAGCCGACCGCGGCGTGCTTCGTCGTCGAATAGGCCGGGCTGCCGACCTGCGACAACAGGCCCGCGGCCGAGATGGTGTTGAGGAAATAGCCGCCGCCACGCGCCTTCATGCGCGGAACCAGATGCCGCGCGGCATAGACGTGGGCCATGACGTGGATGGCCCAGCTGCGCTGCCACGGCTCGTCGGAGGCGCCGCCGGCATTTTCCGACATCGGATCGAAGCCGCCGCCGATGCCTGCATTGGAGCAGAACAATTCGATCGGGCCGAACTGCCGCTCGGTCTCCTCGATGACGTGCGCGATGTCCTTTTCCTGCGCGACGTCGCATTTGAAGGCGGCACCATCCACCATGGCCGCGACCGCCCTCGCATTGGCGGCGTCCATGTCCGCGACGACGACCTTGGCTGCACCCGCCCCTTGAAAAGCCTCGCACAGCGCCTTGCCGATGCCATTGGCGCCGCCCGTGACGACCACGATCTTGCCAGTCACCTGCATGCGACGTCTCCTCTTGTCCTGGACCGCGTCTCTTATACCGCTTCGCGGCTTGCTTAGCTCAACACGAGGTCGAGCACCGCGGTATAATGACACGCCGCGCCGGCCAAGACAAAGCCGTGCCAGATCGCATTCTGGAAGCGCAGCCGCCGCCAGGCGTGGAAGATCACGCCAAAGCTGTAGAGCAGGCCGCCTGCAAGGATGAAGCCCAGCACCAGCGAGGGCAACGCCCTGACGACGGCGTCGTAGATCATGAGGCCACTCCAGCCCATCGCGAGATAGATGCCGACCGAGACCCGGTCGAACCGGCCGGGATAGAGAAGCTTCAGCACGATGCCGAGGATCGCCACGCACCAGACGCCGGCAAGCAGCACCAGCGCGAACACGCTGTCCTTCACTTCCAGGATGAACGGCGTGTAGGTCGCCGCGATCAACAGATAGATCGCGGAATGGTCGAACCGCCGCAGCAGCCATTTTGCCGGCGACACCGGCCAGAGATTATAGGTCGCCGACAGCACCAGCATCGAGATCAAGCCGGCGACGTAGATCGAGACGCCGACGATGTCGGTGGTGTCGGAATAGACCGCGGCCAGCACCACCAGCACGGTCGCTGCGACGATGCCGAAGAGGACGCCGATCGCATGCACGACGCCGTCGGCGATCAGTTCGGCGCGATCGTAGTTCCAGCCGATCGCGTCGGCTGCGGCGTGGACGGAGCTGGATGCAAGCTGTTTCAGTTGGAAGACGGTCATGGCAATCCGCAAAGCGTGGCAATGCCCTCTTGTATGGGTCTTTCGAGATCGGCGCATCGTTCAAACGGCTGATTTGCCGACAAAGGCGGTGGAAGTATGAAGCTTGATTTTCCTCTGGCAGTTGCCACTTTTGTGAACGGTCGCACATTCCTCCCGCCCGAGATCCCCTAACGTTCATATGGCATTCAGTTTCCAGGATATGGTCGAGGAGGCGCGGCTGTCGGCGAGGGCGCTGATCGACTATGGCGAGCATTTCTTCAATCCGACGGTGCGGCTCGGGGTCACCGGCCTGTCGCGGGCCGGTAAGACGGTATTCATCACGGCGCTGATTCACGGCCTCACCCGCGGCGGCCGGTTTCCGGTGTTCGAGGCCTATGCCTCGGGCCGGATCGCGCGGGCGCATCTGGCGCCGCAGCCCGATGATGCCGTGCCGCGCTTTGCCTATGAGAACCATCTGCGCGCACTGATCGAGGAGCGGCGCTGGCCGAGCTCGACCGTCGATATCAGCGAGCTCCGCCTCGTCATCGACTATCAGCGCCCGAACGGCGCCGACCGCACGCTCACGCTCGACATCGTCGACTATCCCGGCGAATGGCTGCTGGACCTGCCGCTGCTGCAGAAGAGTTATGAGCAATGGTCGGCGGAAAGCCTGGCGCTGTCGCGTGAGGCGCCGCGTGCGCATCTGGCAACGGACTGGCACGCGCATCTCGCAACGCTCAAGCCCGACGCACGCGAGGATGAGCAGGCAACACTGACGGCCGCGAAGCTCTTCACCGATTATCTGCGCGCTTGCCGCGACGAGCGCTTCGCGATGAGCCTCTTGCCGCCCGGCCGCTTCCTGATGCCCGGCAGTCTCGCTGACACGCCGGCGCTGACCTTTGCGCCGCTCGACGTGCCCGCCGGCGGGCAGGCGCCGGAGGGATCGCTATGGGCGATGATGGTGCGCCGCTATGACGCCTACAAGGACATGGTGGTGCGGCCATTCTTTCGCGATCATTTTGCGCGGCTCGATCGCCAGATCGTGCTCGCCGATGCGCTCACCGCGTTCAACTCCGGACCCGAGGCGCTGCACGATCTCGAAGCCGCGCTTGCCGGCATTCTGGATTGCTTTAACATCGGTCGCAGCACGTTGCTCTCCAGCCTGTTCCGGCCACGCATCGACCGCATCCTGTTCGCGGCGACCAAGGCGGACCATCTGCATCATTCCAGCCACGACCGGCTCGAGGCCGTGCTGCGCCGTGCGGTCACCGGCGCGGTGACGCGCGCGGAAAATACCGGCGCGCAGATCGACGTGGTGGCGCTCGCCGCCATCCGCGCCACGCGCGAGGCGCAGGTGGCGCATGGCCGCGACAAATTGCCGTCGATCCTGGGAACGCCAACCGCGGGCGAAAGCGCAGGCGGCGAATTCTTCGACGGCAACACCGAGGTTGCGACCTTTCCAGGCGATTTGCCGCTGGATCCCGAACCGCTGTTCAACGGTACGGACGCGTTCCGCGGGCTCTCGACGCAGGCCGCCGAGAAGAGTGATTTCCGCTTCCTGCGCTTCCGCCCGCCGAAGCTCGAGCACGAGGGCACGGAAGAGCCGGCCCTGCCACACATCCGCCTCGACCGTGCCTTGCAGTTCCTGATCGGAGACAAGCTCTCATGAACGAGCGATCCCAGCAGCGGCGGCCGGCGACGTTCCGGCTGGACGATCCCAGTGTCGTCGTCACCGAAGCCGACGAGACGGGACGGATCAGTCGCGGCACCATCCAGATCACGCCGGAGCCCGATCCACTGGCGCTGCCGGTGCCGGTTCGAACCGCGCTTCCGGCGCGCCGCGGCTTTCCCTGGGGCGCGCTGTTCTGGTCCGGGCTCGCCGGATTGACGCTGCTCGGTACCGGGCTCGGTGTCGTCCGTCTGATCGAGGATCTGTTTGCGCGCAGCGAAAGCCTCGGCATGGTCGGCCTCGCTTTCGCGTTCGTCACCGCACTTGCGCTCGCGGTGGTGATCGGGCGCGAGGCGTTCGGGCTGGCGCGGCTCGCGACCATCGAGAAACTGCATCAGCGCGCCGCCGCGGTGCTTGCCAGTGACGATCGCAAGGAAAGCCGCGTCATCGTGCAGGACCTCCTGAACATCGCGCACCAGAATCCACAGCTCGCGCGCGCCCGCGCCACGCTCGAGAGCCATGCCGGCGAGATCATCGACGGCGCCGATATGATCCGGCTCGCCGAGCGCGAGTTGATGTCGCCGCTGGATGCGGAGGCGCGGCGGCTGGTGTCGTCAGCGGCGCAAAAGGTCTCGATCGTCACGGCAGTCTCGCCACGCGCGGCGATCGACGTGCTGTTCGTGTTCGTCGCCGCGCTGCGCCTGATCCGCCAGCTCGCCTACCTCTATGGCGGCCGCCCCGGCGCGCTCGGCATGATCCGCCTGCTCCGCCACGTCATCGCCCATCTCGCCATCACGGGCGGCATGGCCGCGAGCGACAGCCTGGTGCAGCAGATGCTCGGCCACGGCATCGCCGCGAAGCTGTCGCAGCGGCTCGGCGAAGGCGTGCTCGACGGTCTGCTGACGGCACGGCTCGGCCTTGCCGCGATCGAAGTCACGCGGCCGCTGCCGTTCGCGGCCCTGCCGCCGCCGAAGCTGTCGGACCTTGCAACGGATCTGCTGCGGAAGAAGGACGAGGAGGAGTAGGGCTCTGCTCGTCCTTACCCTCCCCTGGAGGGGGACGGTCGGCTCACATTGAGCGGAGCGAAATGTGAGACGGGGTGGGGTGACAGTCTCGCCACATCCAACAGTGCCCGAGTGGAAAGATCACCCCACCCCGCTCGCGCTGCGCGCGATCGACCCTCCCCCTCCAGGGGAGGGTCAGAGAAACCGCGCGAGTCTCGCGCTGAATTCCCCCGCCAGCACGCGCCACTGGAACAGCGGCAAATCCTTCGGCGGCGATAGCTCGGGTGTCCAGCCGGTGAGCTTCTCAAGCACATAGGTGTCCATCACGCGCCCACGCCAGCGGCGCTCGACCTGGCCAAGCGGCTCGCGTTTCGCCGGGATGTTCTCCCACATCGATGATCGATTGTCCGGCTCCCGCCCGACATAGATGCCGGCGTGGCCCTTGATCCGATCCATGCCGGGATCGCGGAAATCCTGGAAGCGGCCGCGCTCGTTGATCTCGACGACGGGCACGCGGCCCCTGAACAGCCAGCGCATCATGGCGTAGGTGCGATAGTCCGTGGTGGCGATCCAGGTCGCGCCGGTCTCGTCCAGCGCGGCCTGCGCGCGCGCGGCGACCTGCTCGTAGCCGGCTTCCGCGCCGATCGGGTCGATCTTGCCGAGGAGATTCCAGGGCGCGGCCACGTAGTAGAGGAACACGATGACGACGAAGGCGATACCCGTCGTGATGGATGTCCTGGCCCAGAACGCCGAACGATCTGAGCATGCGCGCCGACCATCCCTCCTTCGTCATCGTTGCGAGGTTCACAGCCGCCGCGGCGAAGCCGACCGGCCACATGAACATCGGCCAGGTGTCGCCGACCCGAAGCGTCATCGACTTGACCAGGAAATAGAGAAACGGCACCAGCACCGCGGTCGACAACAGGATCGCGACCGGCTCGCGCGTGCGATAGCCGCGCCATGCCGTCAGCACCAGGCCCGTCAGCACCACGGGTAGCATGACGAAGCCGACAAGGCCGAATTGCAGGCCGATGTAATCGCCGATGGTGCGCAGCGAGATGCCGTAACTGGCGGTGGCGCGGACGCCCTGGAAGCGGAACGAGGCCCAGTCATGCTGCGCGTTCCAGATCAGCACCGGCGAGAACACGAGGGTCGCGACCAGCACCGCGAGATAGGGATAGGGGCTGCGCAGCCAACGCCAGCGCCAATCTGGCACGAGTAGAAAAGCTGCCACGGCGGGCGCGAACATGATCGCGGTGAATTTCGACAGCATCGACAGACCCGCGAACAGGCCGGCCGCGAGCCACCAGCGTCCATCGCCGCTTTGCGCGAGCCGCACCAGCGACCACATCATCGCCACCGCAAACGGGATCATGGCGACATCGGGCGCGACTTTGGCCATCAGCAGGCCGTAATAGAGCGCGGCCTCCGGCATCAGCACCGCGATCATGATCGCTCGTGCGTCATGGGTGAGACGGCGAACGATGTCGGCGAGCAGCAGCTGCGTCACCAGCATCGCGACGATGCCGCCGAAGCGGACGCCAAGCGCGGTGTCGCCGAAGATCGCAGTGCCGAAGCGAATGACCCAGGCGACGCCAGGCGGATGATCGAGGAAGCTGAGCGCTGCCTCCTTCGACCAGGTCCAGTAATAGGCCTCGTCGGTGCGCAACTCGATCGCGGAGGCGTAGACGATGCGCAGCACGGTCATCGCGGCGATGATCGCTGCGGCCATCACGAAGGGCCGGCGCGCGGCGCCGCGGAGGGGCACGGTGATGTCAGGGGCTGTCGTCACGGCCGCGCTTTTGGCCAACCTGGGAGGGGAAGTCAATGCGGGGGGTTCCATTCTCCCTGTCGTCCCGGACAAGCGAGCGGAGCGAGCGCTGATCCGGGACCCATAACCACAGGGAGGTGTTTGGCGAAGACTCGTGGTTACCAGCTCGCGCCCAACCCGTTCCTGTGGTTATGGGTCCCGGATCGGCGCGCGCTTGGGGCGCGCTTGTCCGGGACGACGGCGGAGTGTGTGGCTCCCTGCCGCGCATGTGATCTTCAAAGCTGTCCAGCCCTGGAATTAAACGCTACGCTGGCTGTTCTCCTTCATGAACTGATACAACCGAATCATGGCCACCGCTCCCATACAGATGTCCGTCGTCCGTGCCACCAGCGTGCGGCAGGTACGGCTCATCTGTGGAATCATCCTGTTCTCCTACGTGGTCAGCCATTTCCTCAACCACGCCCTCGGCAACATCTCGGTCGATGCCATGGAGGCCGGGGTCTACTACCACACCTTATTCTGGCAGTTCCTCCCCGTCGCGATCGTGTTCTACACGGCCGCACTCACCCATATGGGGCTCGGCCTCTATGCGCTGTACCAGCGCCGGCAGTTCCGCTGGCGGACGATCGAGCCGCTCCAGCTGGTGCTGGGCTTGAGCATCCCCGCTTTGGTCATGGCGCATGTGATCGGGGTGCGGCTCGGCCAGACGCTGTACGGACACCAGAAACTCTATCCGCAGGAACTCTATCTGTTCTTCGTCGCATCGCCCGGCCGGCTCTGGCAGATGACGATCCTGCTTCTCATTGCCTGGGTGCACGGCTGCATCGGCATCTTCTTCTGGCTTCGCCTCAAACCGTTCTTCACGCGCGCGGCCCCCTATCTGCTCGCGGCCGCCGTGCTGATCCCGACGCTGTCGCTGCTCGGCATCTATCAGGGCGGCCGCAGCGTCGCCGTCGAGAGCGACGATGGAGAATGGCGTACGCACAATCTCACCCGCCGCCAGGTCGGCACGGTCGCGGAAGGCAATACGCTCGACCGCATCACCGGCGGCCTCACCGTCGGTTATTTCGGCCTGCTCGGACTGGCGCTGGCGGCGCGCGGCGTGCGCGCGTTGCGCGAACGGCGCGGCGGCATGATCGCGCTGTCCTACGGCAACGGCAAGACAGTGCGGATCCCCAAAGGGCTGTCGGTGCTGGAAGCGAGCCTGCGCCACAATGTGCCGCATGCCAGCGTCTGCGGCGGCCGCGCCCGCTGCTCGACCTGCCGCATCCGCATCATCGGCGATCACGGCGCCCTGCCCGAGCCGTCGCAGCGCGAGGCCTTCGTGCTGACCCGCGTCGGCACCAGCGATCCCTCGATCAGGCTCGCCTGCCAGCTGCGGCCGACGTCGGATCTCTCCTTCTTCAGCTCTTCACCCCGCACACACTCTCCGCGAATGCGCAGGCCTCGACGCCTGCCAGAATCGGCCAGGAGCGCTATCTCGTCAGCCTGTTCGTGGACATGCGCGGCTCGACGCAGCTTGCCGAGAAGCGACTGCCGTTCGACACCGTCTTCATCGTCAACCGCTTCCTCGGCGCGGTGTCGCAGGCGGTGATCGAGAACGGAGGCCAGCCGAACCAGTTCGTCGGCGACGGCATGCTGGCGCTGTTCGGGCTGTCGGCCGATCCGCAAACTGCCTGCCGGCAGGCCCTGAAGGCGGCCGCGGGGATCGCCATGCATATCGACGAGCTCAACGAGCTCCTGAGCCACGATCTGCGCCAGCCGATCCGCTTCGGTATCGGTATTCACGGCGGCGAGGTCATCATCGGCGATATCGGCTATCGCGATCACATCGTCTTCACCGCACTCGGCGATGCCGTCAACGTCGCGGCCCGCCTCCAGGACATGACCAAGACGCTGACTTGCGAAGCGATCGTCTCGGAGGAAGTCCGCCGCACCGCCGGCCTTGTCGAGCACGCCCTGCCGCAGCAGGAGGTCGCGATCCGCGGCCGCGACGAGCCGATGGCGGTGCGCGTCATCGCGGATGCGAGGGAGCTGATGGCGCTGGTCGACGGGAGCGTGCGCGTCGCGGCGTAGCGCGCAAGCCACACGGAAGGTGCGCTCCCTCCCCGCTTGCGGGGGAGGGTTGGGGAGAGGGTGTCTCCGCAACGGGACAATCCCCAGAGGGAGAGAGCCCTCACGCGGCGCTCTGCGCCGACCTCTCCCGCAAGCGGGAGAGGTGAAGCGCACCGTCGCTGCCGTTACAACTCCAGTCCCTCTCATCACCACGTAACACCGGCCTGTTGCAACGCAGCGGCATGGGCTTGCTGCGAAAGCACGAATTGACTTCGTCCAAATCGTTGCAACAGATGAGCGCAGGATCGCGGTGATGACCGTGATCCAACGAAAAGCTCCGGGAGGGGACCAGAATGTTTGATCGACGCGACCTGCTCAAGGGAGCGGGTCTTTCCGCACTTGCGGCCACACTGAGCTCAACCAAAACGCTGGCGCTCGACACCGTCACCCTGCCCTTTGCCAACGGCGAGCGGCCGCTGGTGAAATATCCGCAGAAGCGGCCGATGATCAGCCTGACGAGCCGGCCGCCGCAGCTCGAGACGCCTTTTGCGATCTTCAACGACGGCCCGATCACGCCGAACAACGCGTTCTTCGTGCGTTATCATCTCTCCGACCTGCCCTACAATCTCGATCCCGACAAGTTCACGCTCGAGATCAAGGGCAAGGTCGACAAACCGCTGAAGCTGTCGCTGAGGGACATCAAGAAGATGAAGGCGACGGAGATCGTCGCCGTCAACCAGTGCTCGGGCAACAGCCGCGGCTTCTTCGAGCCACGTGTCGCCGGCGGCCAGCTCGCCAACGGCGCCATGGGCAATGCGCGCTGGCGCGGCGTGCCGCTGAAGGCGGTGCTGGAGATGGCGGGCGTGCAGGCCGGCGCCAAGCAGGTCACCTTCAACGGCATGGACGGCCCGGTCAACGACAAGACGCCCGATTTCATCAAGGCGCTCGATATCGATCACGCCACCGACGGCGAGGTGATGCTGGCCTATGGCATGAACGGCGAGGACCTGCCGTTCCTCAACGGCTTCCCGCTGCGCCTGATCGTGCCCGGCTATTACGGCACCTACTGGGTCAAGCACCTCAACGAGATCACGGTCATCGACAACGTCTATGACGGCTTCTGGATGAAGTCGGCCTATCGCATCCCTGATACGCCCAACAATGCAGTCGAACCGGGCACTGCGCCGAAGGCGACGATCCCGATCAACCGCTTCACCATCCGCTCCTTCATCACCAGCGTCCCGGACGGCGCCAAGCTGAAGGCGGGAGCTGTGACCCTGCGCGGCATCGCCTTCGACGGCGGCAAGGGCATCAAGGAGGTCCAGGTCTCCACCGACGGCGGCAAGAGCTGGACCAGCGCCAAGCTCGGCAAGGATCTGGGCAAATACTCGTTCCGCGAATGGAAGCTGCCGGTGAAGCTCCCGGCAGGCAGCCACGATCTCAAGGTCCGCGCCACCAGCAATGGCGGCGAGACCCAGCCGGACACGCCGCGCTGGAATCCCGCGGGTTATTTGCGCAATGTCGTCGAAACCGTCCGCGTGACCGTGGCCTGAAGGAGAATGATCATGCAGCGCACCGTTCTCCTCGCCATCTCGCTCGCCCTCGCCACCGCGGTGGGTTCGGCACTTGCGGCGCCGGTCAATTACAAAACCCCAGACGAGGTCGCGGCGTTCAAGCCGGGGCCCAATCTCGAGGTCGTGCAGGGCAATTGCGGCGCCTGCCACTCGTCCGACTACATCGCCACGCAGCCGCCGATGAAGGACAAGAGGGCCTTCTGGCAGGCCGAGGTGACCAAGATGATCAAGGTCTATGGCGCACCGATCGACGATGCCGATGTCGGCAAGATCGTCGATTATCTGGCCGCGACTTATTGACGGATGGCGCGCGGCGTGCCGGCCATTTGACCGTGAAACGGGCAAAACCGGCAAAAACGCTGCGAAGTTGAGCGGAATTCGGCGAAATGCCGATGTGGTTTGAGCTACCAAGCCTGCCACATTCCGCGTATCCTGTTAGGACCGAACCGGCCGGTTGGCGGGGACTGGCGGTTCGAGATCTCGGAGGAAGACCCGCGGAGAAGTCGTGATGGCTAAAGGTACGGTCAAGTGGTTCAACCCGACGAAGGGTTATGGATTTATCCAGCCTGCGTCGGGTGGCAAGGATGTGTTCGTGCATATCTCGGCAGTGCAGAAGGCCGGTCTGTCCACCCTCAACGAGGGACAGACGGTGGAATACGAAGAGATCGCAAACCGGGGCAAGACCTCCGCAGAGAACCTCAAAGTATAAGCCCGCGCCAGCCATTGCTGCCTCCCGGATCTGTCCGGGAGCGGGGCCAAAAAAATTTCAGAAGACGGCCAGTGCATTCGACGACAGGCGTTGCGATTGCACAGGGATAGCTATTTTTTTCGTGAAGACCGCTTATTCAACGCCACAGCAATGACAATCGCGACAGCACTTCGCTAACCCACCGGCAACGGTGCGTCGCGCTTGATCTCTTCCATCACCGCATAGGTCCGCGTCTCGCGCACGCCCGGCATCGACAGCAGGGTCTCGCCGAGGAAGCGTCGATAGGCGGTCATGTCTGCCAGCCGCGCCTTGACAAGATAGTCGAAGCCGCCGGCAACCATGTGACACTCCAGCACCTCGGGCGCGAGCTTCACGGCACGCGCGAAACGCTCGAAGTTGTCGGGCGTTGTCTTGTCGAGTAGCACCTCGACGAACACCAATAGACCGAGGCCAAGCCGGTGCGGATTGAGCCGGGCGCCGTAGCCCTCGACAAAGCCCTCGCGCTGCAAGCGCTTCAGCCGCTCGCCGATCGACGTCGGCGACAGCCCGATGCGCTCGGCGAGATCGACATTGGCGATGCGCCCATCCTCCTGCAAGATCGAGAGGATTTTCCGGTCTGTTCGATCAAGTTCCATATTATACGCGGCCAAACAGGGAATGATCTTAATTTTCTAAGGCAATTCGGTTAAATTGTCTATCGAACCACGGTAACGCGGGCCTTATCCTGGATTTCAGCCACAGGACACGCCATGCCGAACATTCCGCCGCCCTTCTCCGCCCCTTACGCGCCCGATGATAGTGACATCGCTGCGCGCCTGTTGCCGGCCTCGCATCTGTCCCCGCCGCAGGAGGCGCGGATCGACCGCACCGCGACGCGGCTGATCGAGGCAATTCGCAAGCGCGACGACCGGCTCGGCGGGGTCGAGGACATGCTGCGGGAGTTCGCGCTCTCGACCAAGGAGGGGCTCGCGCTGATGGTGCTGGCCGAGGCGCTGCTGCGCGTGCCCGACGCACGCACCGCCGACCAGTTCATCGAGGACAAGCTCGGCGAGGGCGACTTCATCCATCACGAGACCAAATCCACCGCCTTCCTGGTCAATGCCTCGGCCTGGGCGCTCGGCATCTCGGCGCGGGTGATCCAACCCGGCGAGACGCCTGATGGCACCATCGGCCGGCTGGTGAAGCGGCTGGGGGCGCCTGCCGTGCGCACCGCCACGCGCCAAGCGATGCGGCTGATGGGCAATCATTTCGTCCTGGGTGAGACCATCGAGCAGGCCTTGGAGCGCGGCCAGCCGCGCTCCGGCCAGAAGCCGCGCTATTCCTTCGACATGCTCGGCGAAGCCGCGCGCACGGCGGCGGACGCCAAGCGCTATTTCGACGCCTATGCGAGCGCGATCGAAACCATCGGCAAGACTGCCGGCAGCCATCCCCTCCCCGACCGGCCCGGCATCTCGGTCAAACTCTCGGCACTTCATCCGCGCTTCGAGGCGATCAGCCGCGAACGGGTGATGCGCGAACTGGTGCCGCTGCTGCTCGATCTGGCGCAACGCGCGAAGGCCCATGATCTCAACTTCACCGTCGATGCCGAGGAAGCCGACCGGCTGGAGCTGTCGCTCGACGTGATCGCGGCAACGCTCGCCGATCCCTCGCTTGCCGGCTGGGACGGATTTGGCCTGGCGATCCAGGCCTATCAGAAGCGCGCGAGTGCGGTGATCGACTATGTCGAGGCGCTGGCCCGCGCGCATGACCGCAAGCTGATGGTGCGGCTGGTCAAGGGCGCCTATTGGGACACCGAGATCAAGCGCGCGCAGGAGCGCGGGCTCGACGGCTATCCCGTGTTCACGCGCAAGGCGATGACGGACCTGAACTACATCGCCTGCGCGTCAAAACTGCTCGGCTTGCGGCCGCGCATCTTCCCGCAATTCGCCACCCACAACGCGCTGACCGTCGCGACCGTGCTGGAGCTTGCCGGGAAGAGCGGCGGCTTCGAATTCCAGCGCCTGCATGGCATGGGCGAAGCGCTCTACGAGCAGCTTGCCAAGGATCACCCCGAGATCGCCTACCGCACCTATGCACCGGTCGGCAGCCACCGCGATCTGCTCGCCTATCTGGTGCGGCGGCTGCTGGAGAATGGGGCAAACTCCTCCTTCGTGGCCCAGGCGGCCGATTATCGCGTGCCGGTCCCGGCGCTGTTGCAGCGTCCGGCCGATGCCATCGAACGTCCGCAACAGGCGGCCCATCCCAAGATTCCGCTCCCCCGCGATCTCTTCGCGCCGGAGCGCCGCAATTCGCGCGGCGTCGAATTCGGTGAGCGTGCCGCACTCGACCGGCTGCTGGCCGACGTTAAGGCCGAGGCGGCCGATCTCAAGCCCAACGCCGATGCGACGCCGGATCGGGCCAACGCAGCGGTGACTGCGGCGCGCGCCGGCTTTGGCGCCTGGAGCCGGACGCCGGCAGCTGCGCGCGCGGCGGCGCTGGAGCAGGCCGCGCATCTGCTGGAGAGCCGCAGCGCCCATTTCATCACGCTGCTGCAAGCCGAGGGCGGCAAGACGTTGGACGACGCGCTGTCCGAGTTGCGCGAGGCAGCCGATTTCTGCCGCTATTATGCCGCGCAGGGCCGCAAGCTGTTCGGAGTTGATGCCGCCATGCCGGGCCCGACCGGCGAGAGCAATGCGCTCGCCATGCGCGGCCGCGGCGTCTTCGTCGCGATCTCGCCGTGGAATTTTCCGCTCGCGATCTTCCTCGGCCAGGTCACCGCGGCGCTGATGGCCGGCAACAGCGTTGTGGCCAAACCTGCCGAACAGACCCCGCACATCGCGCGCGAGGCCGTGGCCCTGCTGCACGAGGCCGGTATCCCCAACAGCGCGCTGCATCTCGTCACCGGCGACGGCCGTATTGGCGCCGTGCTGACCGCGCATGCTGATATCGCCGGCATCGTCTTCACCGGCTCGACCGAGGTGGCGCGCGCCATCAACCGCGCGCTTGCCGCCAAAGATGGGCCGATCGTGCCGCTGATCGCGGAGACCGGCGGCATCAACGCCATGATTGCGGACGCGACCGCGCTGCCGGAACAGGTCGCCGACGACGTCGTGACCTCCGCGTTCCGTTCCGCCGGCCAGCGCTGCTCGGCGCTGCGGCTGCTGTTCGTGCAGGAGGACGTCGCCGACCGCATGATCGAGATGATCGCAGGCGCGGCGCGCGAGTTGAAGATCGGCGATCCCAGCGACGTCGCAACCCACGTCGGGCCGGTGATTGATCGCGAGGCCAAGCAGCGTCTCGATGCCCACATCGCGCGGATGAAGACGGAAGCGCGGCTGCACTTTGCAGGCCACGCACCGGAGGGCTGCTTCGTCGCGCCGCACATCTTCGAGCTCAAGGACGCCGGCCAGCTCACCGAGGAGGTGTTTGGCCCGATCCTCCACGTCGTCCGTTATCGGCCCGAGACCCTCGAACGTGTCCTGCAAGCGATCGAGCGCACCGGCTACGGACTCACACTAGGCGTCCACTCCCGCATCGACGACACCATTGAGGCGATCATCGATCGCGTCCAGGTCGGCAACATCTACGTCAACCGCAACATGATCGGCGCCGTGGTCGGCGTGCAGCCGTTCGGCGGCAACGGCCTGTCCGGGACTGGCCCCAAGGCCGGCGGCCCGCACTACCTCGCGCGCTTTGCCACCGAGCAGACCGTGACTATCAACACCGCGGCAGCCGGTGGCAATGCTGCGTTGCTTGCGGGGGAGGAGTGAGGCCCTGCGCCAGGCGCCGTTGCATCCCGCGGAAACATCGGTCTAATGCTCCCACGAGGCGCCCGCGCCAATTCCAGCGCGCGGGAAACGACAAGAGCGAGGGAGCAACGCCGCGATGGAAAAGGGCATTTTTGCGGGGCTGAAGGTTCTGGACTGCGCGAGCTTCATTGCAGCGCCCGCGGCCGCGACGGTGCTGTCGGATTTCGGCGCCGACGTCGTCAAGATCGAGCCGCCCGGCACCGGGGATCCTTACCGCAATCTGCCGAATCTTCCGGGCTATCCGACCGGCGAGCACAATTTCGCCTGGCTGCTGGAGGCCCGCAACAAGAAGAGCATCGCGCTCGACCTCTCCAAGCCGGAAGCGCAGGCCGTGCTCTACAAGCTGGTGGCGGAGGCCGACGTCTTCATCACCAACATGCCGCCGCCGGTGCGCGCCAAGCTCGGCATCACCTATGACCATCTCGCCCATCTCAATGACCGGCTGATCTACGCCTCCTTCACCGGCTATGGCGAGAAGGGCGAAGAGGCCAACAAGCCCGGCTTCGACAGCAACGCCTATTGGGCGCGCTCCGGCCTGATGGACCTCGTCCGCGCCGATACCCACACGACACCCGCCCGCTCGGTCGCCGGCATGGGCGACCATCCCTGCGCGATGGCGTTCTACGGCGCCATCGTCACCGCGCTCTATCAACGCGAGAAGACCGGCAAGGGCTCGCATGTCGCCTCCAACCTGATGGCGAACGGGGTGTGGGCCGCGAGCGTGCTGGCGCAGGCAAAACTCTGCGGCTCCAAGTTCGGCGAGCGGCGCCCGCGCGAGCGCGCGTTGAACGCGGTCGCCAATCACTACCAGTGCAAGGACGGCCGCTGGCTGATCCTGTCCCTACTCAACGAGGAGCGGCAGTGGCCGACGCTGGCGCGCTGCCTCGGGCGCGAGGATCTGATCGACGATCCCCGCTTCGTCACCAAGGCCGACCGCCACGCCCGCTCGGTCGAGCTGATCAAGATTCTGGACGACACTTTCGCGACCAGGGATCTCGCCGAATGGCGCAAGATCCTCGACGGCAATGGCCTCGTGTTCGGCGTCGTCGCCATTCTCGACGACATCCCGAACGACAAGCAGATGCTCGACAACGAGGTGCTGGTGCCGTTCGAGAACGACACCATGCTCACCATCAACAGCCCGATCTGGATCGATGGCGCCAGGAAGGTCCAGCCGCGCAAGCCGCCTGCAGTCGGCGAGCACAGTGACGAGATTTTGCGCGGCGCGGGATACGACGAGGCGGCGATCAGGCAGCTGCGCGGGTCGGGGGCGGTGGGGTAGGGTCGAGTCGCTCGCTCCGAACACCGTCATTGCGAGGAGCCCTTGCGACGAAGCAATCCAGACTGTATCCGCGGATGCATTGCTGGATTGCTTCGCTACGCTCGCAATGACGATGCCGTACTATCCCGATATAATTTCACGACCACATTCGTCGTCGTGAGGTCCCCGTGCCCAGCTATCGCCTGCACTACTTCCCGGAATCCGGCAACAGCTACAAGCTGGCGCTGATGCTCACGCTTTGCGGCGAGAAATTCGAGCCGGTCTGGACCGATTTCGGCGGCGGCGTCACGCGCACGGCGGAATGGCGCAAGGCCGTCAACGAGATGGGCGAGATCCCCGTGCTCGAAATCGACGGCGTCAAGATGACGCAAACGGCGCCTCTCCTGCTCAAGCTTGCCGATCAGTACGGGCGTTTCGGCGCCGAGACCGACGAGGAAAAGTTCGAGCTGTTGCGCTGGCTGTTCTGGGACAACCACAAGCTTACCGGCTACATGGCGACCTACCGTTTCATGCGCGCCTTCACCGAGAAAAACGATCCGCAGGTGCTGAAGCATTTTCGCCGGCGGCTCGAGGATTTCCTCGGCATCCTCGACGAACACCTCCAACACAATGAATTCGCGATCGGCGCAAGGCCGACGGTCGCCGATATCTCGATGATGGCCTATCTGCACTATCCGAGCGACGAGCACGGCTTCGAATTCGCCACGAGCCATCCCGCCATCCACGCCTGGCTCGGCCGCATGGCCGCCCTGCCCGGCTGGAAGCCGGCCTATGAGCTGCTGCCCGGAAAACGGATGACGAATTACGCGAAGTGAGGGCTTCGTTCTTCTCCCTCTCCCCGTTCTTACGGGGAGAGGGTTGGGGTGAGGGGCCTCTCTCCACACATGAGATCGCCGAGAGGCCTGTACCCCTCACCCGGATTGCACCTTCGATGCAATCCGACCTCTACCCGCAAGCGGGGCGAGGTGAACCCGCGGCTTGCTCCGTGCTTTCAATCGAAAGAGCTTGCGCAGCTACCGCAACGCCAGCCAGCCGAGCGTGAACAGGATTCCGCCGACGATGACGGCAACAGCGACCGCCCAGGTGCTGACGCGGATGCTGCCGGTGACCTGCTTGGCTTCCTCATTGCGCGCGATCTCGCGATTGCGCTCCTTGTTCGCCTCGCTCGTATCCGTCATGGGTCATCCAAATCGCTTGGTTGCTTTATCTTGCGCGTGATCTTTTCGAAGAACCGCTACACACTTTTTCGGATCACGCGCTAACGCGTCTTGATGAAGCACATGCCGATGCGGCGCGAGGCCGCGGCAGCCTGACAGGTGAGACCTTTAGCACAGCTCCATGACGTAAAACTCTTGTCCGCCGTTCCCGATCCCGCAGTTTGCAGGGAACAATGCGCGCCCCAGCCGTCCTGATATTCGGTGCCAGCGAGCTCGCGGCTGCCGCGGGTCTGTGGCCGGCTGGCAAATCCGCGTGAGAAATCAGGGCGCTTGCCCGCGGCGAATGCGGCCAGTATGTCGCGGCGGCGAACCTGGTCGCCGAAGAAATGCGGCGAGGCCGGCACGATGGTGGAATTGGACGGCTGGTCCGCAAGCCAATCCACGCCCGGGAAATGGAAGCCGCCGATGCCGCGGGTCTGGTGGCAGCCGGCGCAGGTGACGTCGTTGAGGCGGCGCTGAAAGCCCGCGACCGAGCGGACGTTCTGCAGATCGATGCCGCGCGCGGCAGCCTGCTTCAAGGCACCGACCACGTCGTCATCGCTGAAAACGGGATCGTCCCTGCCCTCCGCTTTTCCTTCTCCCTGCATCATGCCGAATTCCGGCTGCAAGACGGAGGCATCGAGCCCGGCGGGTGTCGGCACCACCGCAGCCATCGCCAGGAATTTCTCGGGGATCAGCACCGTGCCGCGATCGAACTCGCGCAGATTTTCGGGCGCGAGCAGCCAGGCCTTGAAGTCGCGCCGCAACGCGTCGTCGGCAAGGATCCGGTCGCGGTCGATCTGGTTCTCCAGCGTCGATTCCTCGAACTGCTTGGTGGCAGCGTCGTACTTGAACACCTTGAGCAGATAGTCGGAGCGGAAATCATGCAGCGCCGATTTCGGCGCGACGGAGACCTGGATGTTGGTCTCGATACGATCGAGCATGGCATCGTGAGGGGAGAAGCGACTGCCGATCAAATCTTGCCAGTCGCCATTGTCGAGCCAGCGCCGCGCGATCTCGGCGCAGCTGATGGGATTCCCGTTCGTCTGGCGCGCATCGCGCGCCTTCATCACCAGATTGAGCGTCATCGGCAGGCGCGTTGCGGTCTTGCCGCCGTCCGGCCTGCTCTCGAAACGCGCGAGACGGTAGATCAAGCGGATCTCGCCGCAGGCCTCGTCCGAGACATAGGCGCGGTCCATGCGGTTGACGATGCCGGCGAGGACGAAACGCGTGTCGCGGGATTTCAGATTGGCGAGATCGAACAATTGCACTTCAAAACCCTCGCCGACGCCAATCGTCTCGCCCGGATATGTCGCCTTGTACCGAGAGATGTAGCGGTCGAATTCCGCATCGATCGCCGGCGGAATCGCTTTGAGCTGCAGTAGCGACGAGAACAGCAGGTCGGTCGTGAGCGGAACGTCCGCGTTCCGCTCGGGCCATAGCAGACGCGCGATCGTGAGCGCGTCGCTCTGATCGAGCCAGCGCAACAGATCGGGATCGGTGATCGCGGTGCCGCGCGCCAGTTGCGCGTTCTCCGCCGCCGAAAGTGAAACGACGCCGCCCAACAATGCAGCGACAGCAACGAGAATTCGCAACGCGCGGCTCATGCCTCCAGTAACACCGCGCGGGGATGCCTATTCAAGCAAAAAGGCGCTTCACATGGTGGTGAAGCGCCTCTTCGAAAGTCGAATATCGGACGCTCAGCGCGCGACGATCAGGCCCTTGCTGGTGACGACCACCCAGCGGCCGTCCTGGCGGCGGATCGCATCGACGCGGCCGACGCCGGGGATGGGATCGCCGGGATAGACTTCGTAGAGGCCGTCGCGGCCCTCGATCAGCGCACCGCCATTGGCGGCGTTGCGCAGCCTCCAACCTTCGATCGTCGGCAGGCGGCCGACCTCGGTCTTGGGCGCGGCGGGCGTCGGAGCCGGGGCGGCCGCGGCGGTCGCGACCTGGGTCGGTGCGATCGAGCCGGTGGTCTCCTTGGCGGGCGCGGCGGCTGCGGCCGGCGCAGGGGCCGGCGGCGCGGCGCGGAGCTTGTCGACCATCTCCGAGAGCTTGGCGATCTTGGCCATCGGCTCGGCCTGCGCCTTCTCGAGCTTGTCGAGACGGTCGTTGGCCCGGTTGAGCTGGCTGACGCCGGTTTTCGAGCTGTGCTCGACATTGGCCTTGAGCGCGACGAGGTCGGCATCGATCCGCGCGACGGAAGCATCCAGCGCGCTGGTATCGGCGACCTGAACCGGCGCCGGGGCCGGGGCGGCAAAGTGCATCATGCCGGCGGTCGCGAGCGCGCCGCTGATCGCGCCGACGCAAGCGGCAATCGCCACCACCGCGGCCATCGCCGACAGGCGGCGCTTGCCGCCGGTCTCGCGCGGTTCCTCCGCCTTGACGTGGGGAGCAAAATCCTCGCGGTCCCAGGAGCGCTCCGAGGGCGCCATCACGATCAGCTTGCCGGGACTCGGCTCGACCTTGGGTTCAGCCTTGGACTCAGCCTTGACTTCGAACTTCGGCACCTCGATCCTTGGTGCCTCGATCTTTGGCGGCTCGACCTTGACCGGGTCAGGCTTGGGCGGTGCCTCGTGGTCGGGGGCGATCGAGGGGGCCTCGATCCCGGCAGCCTCGACGGCCTGCGGCGCGGTCGCTGCAGCTTCGACGGCGCCATGATCGAGGGCGGCCTGCTCGGGCATTGGTTCGCTCACGGCTCAAATACTCCAGTCTAAGTTGACCTTTTGGTAACTTTCATTGCTTGCGAAATCCTTACCTTAGGACCCGCTTACCGAAATTTTAGGAACTCGTCCGAGGCCGAATTTGGCCGGGAAAGTGGAACCGGCGTGGCGGCATGCAACAAATTGTAATCGAGGCAAGATGAACGGCCGCGCAACGGCCGGCCGACGCCCTTCGAAGCTCGCTGCGCTCGCGCCTCCAGCGATAACGGCTTCGCCGTTGCGCGAGGGCGATGGCGAGAGAGCCGGCCGCGCTGTCTCCAATTGTCATTGCGAGCGCAGCGAAGCAATCCAAAATCTTCCGCGGGCAAACTCTGGATTGCTTCGCTGCGCTCGCAATGACGGAGTGCGCGGCGCCTACCTCGTCACATCACAGTCACATCACCACCGGCGCATCCGGCAGCTCGTTCGAATGCGGGCCTTGCGGCGGGAAATGCCGCGCCAGCTCGCGCGACACGGCCTCGATGCCGGCGATCACGCCGCGTTCGAACTGGCCTGACCTGAACTCCGCCTCCATCGCCCGGCAGATCTTTTCCCAGCCTTCCGCGCCAACCTTCGCGTCGATGCCGCGGTCGGCCACGATCTCGACGTCGCGGTCGGCGAGTAGAAGATAGATGAGGACGCCGTTGTTGTGCGCGGTGTCCCAGATGCGCAGATGCGAGAACACATCGAGCGCTCGCGCCCGCGCCGGCTGGTTGCGGAACAGCGGGCGGCCGTCGAGCGCGCCTTCGACCACGAAGCGGACCTGGCCGGAATGGGTGGCTTCGCCCCGCTTGATCGCCTGCTCGATGCGGTCGAGCACGGCTTGCGGGAAAATCTGCTTTGCCCGCCAATGATGCTGCACGAGGTGTCTGGCAATGCGCTTCATGCTCATGACCTACCAGCTCCCCGAGGCGCCGCCGCCGCCAAAACTGCCCCCGCCGCCACTGAAGCTGCCGCTGTCGCTGCTGCTCGATGAGCCGCTGCTCCAGCCGCCGCCTCCCGATGAGCCGCTCGACCACGAACCGCCGCGCGAGGATCGCGTGCTTGGCCCCATCGCCGAAAACAGATCGGCGATGAATCCGATGATGAAGCCGAGAACGCCGAGGCCGATCGCAAGCGCAAGAGAGCCGAGAATGAGCCAGGTCAGCGCCGCGATGATGCCACCGGTCGCCAATGATCCAAGCAGCCGCCCCAGCATGGCCCGGAAGAACCCGCCGATCCCGATCGAGGCGAACAGCGTCACGATGAAGACCGGCGCGAGGTCGTCCAGATGGCCGAAGCTGACGGTCGGCGAGGGAACCGGCAGCGGCTCACCGTCGATGACGCGGATCATCCGATCGACACCATCGGCGATGCCGCCGCTGAAATCGCCCGCCCTGAATTTCGGTGTGATGACTTCATCGATGATCCGCCGCGACGTGACGTCGGTGAGCGCGCCTTCGAGCCCATAGCCGACCTCGATGCGCAAATGCCGGTCGTTCTTGGCGACGATGAGGATCGCGCCGTCATCGACCTTCCTGCGCCCGATCTTCCAGGCGTCGGCAACGCGGATCGAGAACTGCTCGATCGTCTCCGGTTGTGTCGTCGGCACGATCAAGACGGCGACCTGGCTGCCCTTGCGGTTCTCGAAGTCACGCAGCTTTTGCGACAGCGCGGCGATGTCGCCGCCGGATAGCGTGCCGGTCTGATCGACCACGCGGCCGGTGAGCTCCGGCACGGCGACGTCGGCAGAGGCTGGGAGCGCGAAGGCGAGACACAGCATGAGCAGGAGAACGCCGCGCTGTAAGAAGGCAGAATGGGCGCGCCAAAACCTCGCTGTCGTCGCCCGGCTTGACCGGGCGATCCAGTATTCCAGAGACGCCAGAGGACTACGGTGAAGCTGCGACGTACTGGATCTCCCCGCCTTCGCGGGGAATGACGGCGGTGGGTGGGGCTAAGGGCATTTGCGAAACGACGCGCGCTTACTTCGACGGCGCCGGGTTGAAGTCCACCTTCGGCGCGGTCGAGATTTCCTTCTCGTTCTCGACCGAGAAGTTCGGCTTCTCCTTGTAGCCGAACGCCATCGCGGTGAGGTTCGTCGGGAACGATCGGACGGTGACGTTGTACTCCTGCACTGCCTTGATGTAGCGGTTTCGCGCCACCGTGATGCGGTTCTCGGTGCCTTCGAGCTGCGACATCAGGTCCTTGAACAGGGCATCCGATTTGAGCTGCGGATAGTTCTCGGTGACGACGAGGAGCCGCGACAGCGCGCTGGTGAGCTCGCTTTGGGCGGCCTGGAATTTCTGGAAGGCGGCGGGATCGTTCAGCACCTCCGGCGTTGCCTGGATGCTGCCGACCTTGGCGCGGGCATTGGTGACGCCGAGCAGCACGTCCTTCTCCTGCTGGGCAAAACCCTTCACCGAATTGACCAGATTGGGCACGAGATCGGCGCGGCGCTGATACTGGTTCACGACTTCGGACCAATTGGCCTTGATCTGCTGATCCTCGCTCTGGATCGCGTTGTAGCCGCAATTGGTCAGGCTCAGCGAGGCCAGCGCCGCCAGCACGGTGAGGATCTTGCGCATCAAATTTCTCCCGGTGGAATCTGGTGCAAACTACCAGATTGAGCGCGTGAGAAAAGCAGCCGACTGACGCAAGCCTCTTGCCTATCCCTCGCCCACATAGTCAACTCGGGCAAAACAAGAACGGAAACGCCAGGGGAAAGCGATGAGCTCGTTCGAGACCATCCTCGTGGAGCGGCCGGAGCCGGCGATTGCCCGGATCGTGATGAACCGGCCCGAGGCGCGCAACGCGCAAAACCTGCAAATGACCTACGACCTCAACGCCGCCTTCGATGCGGCGGTGCAGGACGATGCGGTCAAGGTCATCATCCTCGCCGGCAACGGTCCGCACTTTTCGTCCGGGCATGACCTACGTCCCGGGTCTAAGAATGCCGCGGGCGTCGATTTTCCGCCGATTGGAAATTGGGGCGGTTTTGCCGAGCCCAATGCCCATGGCCGCTTCGCGCGCGAGCAGGAAATTTATCTCCAGATCACCCGGCGCTGGCGCAATCTGGCAAAACCGACCATTGCCGAGGTGCACGGCAAGTGCATCGCCGGTGGGCTGATGCTGGCCTGGGCCTGCGACCTCATCGTCGCCAGCGACGATGCGCAGTTCTGCGACCCCGTCGTCACCATGGGCGTCTGCGGCGTCGAATGGTTCGTGCATCCCTGGGAGCTCGGCCCACGCAAGGCCAAGGAGTTCCTGTTCACTGCCGACAGCTGGAGCGCGCAGGAGGCGCATCAGCTCGGTATGGTCAACCAGGTCGTGCCGCGCGCGGAGCTGTCATCAAGTGTGCTGGCGCTAGCGCGGCGGATCGCGACAAAACCGTCCTTTGCGCTGAAGCTGACCAAGGAGGCGGTGAACCGCTCGGTGGACGTGATGGGCCAGCCCGCCGCGATCGACCAGGCCTTTGCGCTGCATCAGCTCTGCCACGCCCACAATCTCCAGGAGTTCGGCATGATCGTCGATCCCTCCGGCCTGCATCCCTCCGTGCGCAAGCCGCCAGTGGCGGAGTAGCCCCCCATGGACCTCAATCTCAGTGACGAGCAGCGCCTGCTGCGCGAGAGCGCGGAACGGTTCGTGGCCGAAAGCTACGATGCCGATCATCGCCGCAAGATGGCGAGCGATCCGCTCGGCTTTAGCCCTTTGGTATGGAAACAGTTCGCCGAGCTCGGCTGGCTGGCACTGCCGATCGCGGAGGAATTTGGCGGGCTCGGCGGCGGCGCGGTCGATGTCGGCATCCTGATGGAAGCTTTTGGCCGCGGGCTGGTGTCGGAGCCCTATGTCGCAACCGTGGTGCTGGGAGCCGCGCTGATCGCTAGATGCGGCACTACGGAGCAGAAGCAAGCGAGCCTGCCCAAGGTAGCGGACGGATCACTGAAGCTCGCATTGGCGCATTCCGAGCGTGCGGCACGGTTCGATCTCGCCAAGGTCGCGATGGTCGCGGACAAAACGGCGCACGGCTGGCGCCTTTCCGGCAGCAAGATCGCCGTCCTCGACGGCCATGCTGCGGACGAGATCATCGTCTCCGCGCATGTTCACGATCATCGGGGACCTTCGGGACGGATCGGCCTGTTCCTGGTGCCGGCGACGACGCCGAGCATTGCGATCAGCGACTATCAGCGCCTTGGCGGCGGACGCGCCTGCAACATCGAGCTGTGCGACGTGCATCTACCCGAAGACGCTCTGCTCGGCGACGGCCACGACGCGCTACCCGCGATCGAATGGGCGGTCGATCGCGCCATGGCCGCGTTAGGTGCGGAAGCCGTCGGCATCATGCAGACGCTGCTCGACACCACGCTGGAATACACCAAGATACGAAAACAGTTCGGCCGTCCGCTCTCGGCCAACCAGGTGATCCGCCACCGCCTTGCCGACATGGCGATGCAGGTCGACGAATCCCGTTCGATGGCGCTGCGCGCCGCGCTCAAGGCGGATAGCCCGCCGGTCGAGCGCGCGCGAGCCGCCTCGGGTGCGAAGGCGAAGATCGGCAGGTGTGCGCGCTTCGTCGGCGAGCAGTCGATCCAGCTCCACGGCGGCATGGGCGTCACAGAGGAGCTCGAGGTCGGCGCCTACTTCAAGCGGCTCGTCGCCTTCGACACGCTGTTCGGCGGCAGCGCACACCACTATGCCCGCCACGCCGAGCTGAGCCGCACCGCCGTCTCGGCCTGAAACTAGGAGCGCATCATGGACCTGTCCTTCAACACTGAGGAGCGCGCCTTCCAGGACGAAGTGCGCGGCTTCATCGCGAAGAACCTCACCGAGGAGATGAAGCGCGCGACGGCGCTGACGCCGTCGGTGTTCTCCGATCCCGACATCGGCATGGCCTGGCAGCGTGCGCTGCACAAGCAGGGTTGGGGCGCGCCTGGCTGGCCAGTCGAATATGGCGGACCGGACTGGACACCGGCGCAGCGCTGGATTTTCGAGACCGAATGCGCGCGCGCCGGCGTGCCCAACGTCAACGTGATGGGCGTGAAGATGGTCGGGCCCGTCATCATCGGCTTCGGCAGCCCCGAGCAGAAGAATTTCTATCTGCCGCGGATTCTCTCCGGCGATGACTATTGGTGCCAGGGTTATTCCGAGCCGGGCTCCGGTTCCGATCTCTCGTCGCTGAAAACGCGCGCGGTGCGCGACGGCGACGATTACATCATCAACGGTACGAAAATCTGGACCACGCATGCGCATCACGCCAACCGCATGTTCGCGCTGGTGCGCACCAGCGACGGGCCGCGGCAGCAGGACGGCATCAGCTTCATCCTGATCGACATGAAGACGCCGGGCATCACCACGCGCCCGATCCTGACCATCGGCGGTGACCACGAGGTCAACCAGGTGTTCTTCGACGACGTGCGCGTGCCCGTCGCCAACCGCGTCGGCGAGGAAGGCAAAGGCTGGACCTACGGCAAATATCTGCTCGAGTTCGAGCGCGGCTCCGGCATCGCCTCAGCAAAACTGCGCGAGGGCCTGAAGGCGATCGCTGATCTCGCCGAGTCCGACCTGACGGGGCGCGCGATCGACAGCCCCGATATCGCGACGCGCATCTCGGAGGTCGAGGTCGACATCGATGCGCTGGAGATGACCGAGCTGCGCGTGCTCTCGGCGCTGCAGACCGGGCAAAATCCCGGCGCGGTGTCGTCGATCCTGAAGCTGCGCAACAGCGAAATCCGCCAAGCCGTGACGCGGCTCGGGGCCGACGTGATCGGCCACGACGCGCTCGCCGTCGAGCCGATGCGCCCGCTCTACAAGCTCAACCACGAGCCGGCGATCCCGGAGGAGATGCTGACGGTGCTGCCGGAATATCTCAACGGCCGCGCCTATACGATCTTCGGCGGCACCTCCGAGATCCAGCGCGACATCATCGCGAAGATGATGCTGGGGATTTAACCCCGGCTGTCGCAACACCCTCCGCTGTCGTCCCGGCCTAGTGCGCAATTGCGCACGGGGGCCGAGACCCATACTCCGGGGAGAAGCTGTGGTGCGAAGCTGATAACCACCAGCATTCGCCAAATTTAACTCGGTGATTATGGGTCCCGGCCCCCCGTGCGCAATTGCGCACTAGGCCGGGACGACGAGCTGAGTTTGGGGCAGCGACGGAGAACTCCTAACCCGCCTTCGCGTCCCGGATTGCCTGCCAGATCTTCTGCGGCGTCAGCGGCGTATTCAGCTGAGTGATGCCGAGCTCGGCCAGCGCGTCCATCACGCCATTGGTGACGCAGGGCGGGCCGCCGATGGCGCCGGATTCGCCGCAGCCCTTGGCGCCGAGCGGATTGGTGCGGCAGGGCGCGGAATCGTCCAGCGTCACCACGATCGGCGGCACGTCGTCGGCGCGCGGGATGCAGTAGTCCTGATAGCTCGCGGTGAGGAGCTGGCCGTCGGCGTCATAGGACACGCCCTCATACAGCGCCTGACCGATACCTTGCGCAACGCCGCCGTGAATCTGGCCCGTCACCAGCATCGGGTTGACGGCGATGCCGACGTCGTCGACGGTGGTGTAGCGCACGACGCGCGAGACGCCGGTCTCGGGATCGATCTCGACCTCGCAGATATGCGTGCCGTTGGGCCAGCTCGGACCATCCACCTCACCCTCGGAATCGACGCTGAGCTTGGCGCTGCTCTCCTTCTCGGCGAGATCGAACAGGCTGATGCGGCGGTCGGTGCCGACCACGGTGAGCATGCCGCCCTGATATTCGATGTCCTCGACCGAGGTCTCCAACACGTTCGCCGCTTTCTCGCGCGCCTTCTCGATCAGGTCGTTGGAGGAGACCGCAACGGCCGTGCCGCCGACGAACAGCGAGCGCGAGCCAACGCTGCCAAAGCCCATGGCGAGATCGGTGTCGCCCTGCACGACGTCGATCTTGTCCATGGCAATGCCGAGCGTATCCGAGATCATCTGGGTGTAGGTGGTCTGCAGCCCCTGCCCCATCGCCATGGTGCCGGAATGCAGGACGACGCGGCCCTGCGAGGTCGCGTGCAGGCTGACCTTCTCGGTATGCGCACGCCCGCCCGTCCATTCGATATAGGAGGTGAGACCGCGGCCGTAGAGCAGGCCCTTCTTCTTCGCCGCCTTCTTGCGCGCAGCAAAGCCGTCCCAGTCGGCGAGCTTCACGGCGCGATCGAGCATATGCGCGAAGGCGCCGGAATTGTAAACCTGGCCCGCCGCGTTCGTGTAGGGCAGCTGCGCCGGCTTGATGTAGTTGGCTTTGCGGATCGCGCGCGGATCCATGCCGATCTTGCGCGCAGCCGCGTCGAACAGGCGCTCGACGATGAAGACGGCTTCGGGCCGCCCCGCGCCGCGATAGGCGCCGACCGGCGCGGTGTGCGTCATCACCGACTGCACCTCGAAATGCACCAGCGGCAGATCGTAGACACCGGTCTGCACGAACGGCCCGAGCACCAGCGGGATGATGTTGGCCGCACCCGAGGAATAGGCGCCGGTGCAGCCGATCGACTTGACGCGATAGGCCAGCACCTTGCCCTTCTCGTCCAGCGCGAAGGAGGCGGTGGAGGTGAGGTCGCGGCCATGGGTGCCGCCGACGAACTCGTCGGTACGATCGCCGCGCCAGCGGATCTTCCGGTTCAGCTTAGTCGCGGCATAGGCGACGAGGCCATCTTCGGGATAGAGGTTGGTCTTCTGGCCAAAGCCGCCACCGATGTCACCGACCAGCACGCGCACGCTGTCCTTGGGACGCTTCAGCACGGCTTCCGCCAGCACGTCGCGGGTCGAGGCCGGCGTTTGCGACTGCACGTGCAGCAGCAGCGGCCGGTCTTCTTGTCGATCTCGGCAATGGTCGAGCGCGGCTCCATCGCGGAAGGAACGAGGCGCTGGCTGACGAGATCGAGCTCGACGGTATGCGCGGCCTTGGCAAACGCCTCGTCCACCTTGGCCGCATCGCCGTAAGCCATCGCGCCGACGATGTTATCGGGCGCCTCCGGCCACACCACGGGCGCGCCGGGTTTTACCGCCTCGACCGGATCGACCACCGCCGGCTGCACGTCATATTCGACCACGATCGCTTCGGCCGCGCTCTGCGCCTCAGCGCGCGAGGCGGCCACCACTGCGGCGACCGCTTCGCCGGCGTAGCGCACGATTTCATGGGCCAGCAGGCGTCGCGGCGGCACCGTCATCGGCTTGCCGTCGGGACGCTTGAAGATGTTGAGCGTCGGAATGCCACCGATGTCGTCCTTGACGAGGTCCGCGCCGATATAGACCGCAGTGACGCCCGGCATCTCAGCCGCGGCGCTGGTGTCGATCGAGACGATCTTCGCGTGCGCATGCGGCGAGCGCAGCACATGCAACCACAGCGCGCCGTCCTCCGGCTTGTCGTCGATGAATTGCCCCTTCCCGGTAAGCAGCCGCTGATCTTCCAAACGCTTGACGGGCTGGCCCGCTCCGAAACGCAAATTGCCGGGAAGAATGTTCATTCCGCTATGTCCTTGAAATCCGGAAAACGACCGCGGCGGTTTTAGCCGATTTTGCAGTCGATACAACCGAGCCGCAGCACATCAGCATTGCGTGCCACGCCCCTTTTGGTCGCGCAGATTGCGAGGTCAGGAACGCTCGATGTCGATGATGCCCACATTCACGTCGCGGGTATCCGAGCCGCGCTTGACAGTGAGGCGGACGGTCTTCCCGGCCCCAGCCTGCTCCAGCGCATCGGACAAGTCGGCGAGGCGCCGCACCGGCTTGCCTTCGACCGCGGTGATGATGTCTCCGACCGCTCCGGTCGATAAGTCGACACCGCGAATCCCTGCCCGTTCGGCAGGGCTGCCGGGGGCCGTCCGCACCACGATCACCCCTTCGACGCCAAGCCGCGTCGAAACATCCTCGCTGGCGGCGACGATGCCGATGCCGGGCGTTGGCACCCGGCCGTTGCGAATGAGCTCAGGGACAATCCGGTTCACGACATCGACCGGCACCGCGAACCCGATGCCGGCGTTCGAGCCGGACGGTGAGATGATCGCCGTCGTGACGCCAATCAGGCGGCCTGCGGAATCCAGCAGCGGCCCGCCTGAATTGCCTGGGTTAATCGCGGCATCAGTCTGGATCACATTGGCAATCTCCCGGCCGCCATGGGTCGGAAGCCTGCGCTTGAGGGCACTGATGATGCCGCTGGTCATCGATTGATCGAGCCCGAAGGGATTGCCGATCGCAAAGGCGGATTGCCCGACCTTCAGGTCGCTCGAACTGCCGAGCGCCACCGGCGGAGGGAGTTCGCGCACGCTCCGGATTCGCAGGACCGCAAGATCGTAATTGGGGGCCGTGCCGATAAGGTCCACCTGGGCCACCTCTCCCGACGCAAAGCGCACGGCGATCTCGCCGCCATTGGCCACGACATGATTGTTCGTCACGAGGTGACCCTCGCGGTCCCAGACGAATCCCGTGCCGGAAGCGCCGCCCTGGCTTTCCTCACCCATGAGAGGATTGGCCGCCGATCTCGCCGCCACCTGGACAACCGAAGGAGACACGCGCTCGAAGATGTCGATCGTGGCCTTTTCAGCCTCGGACAGCGGCCCGCGCTGCTCGACGGCTCGCGCAGTGGGAGTGGTCCACGGCGCATGCTGGATTTTCGCAGCAGTAATTACGAGCAGCAGAGCGGCAAGAGCTGCCGCGGCAATTCCGTATCGACAATTCATGGCGATCACCGCGGTGTGTGCTGAAAGCAGTGTTCGAAATGCACATGCATGAGATGGCGGACCTCGCTCACGCAGCAACGTCGCAAGCGGCTGGAAGTTTCCTGATCAAGGCAGATAGGGAACGGCTTTGCTTTCGGCAGGGCGGCCGAGGACATATTGCCGCGTGACAATCGGCTATGCCAACTCCCGCAACGCCGCTTCCACGATCCCCCGCTGCTCGGCCGTCAGCGCGGCCTGAGGCGGGACGGGATCGCCGACGTCGTAGCCCTGGATCGAAAGCCCCGCCTTGATGCAGGCGGCGAGATTGAAGCGGGCGAAGGCCTCGTTGATCCGCCACAGCCGGCGCTGCAGCACTATAGCCTCGTCCCAGCGGCCGGCCTTGCAGAGGTCGTAAAGCGCAACGCTCTGGCGCGGGATGATGCAGGCTGGGCCCGCCATCCAGCCGCGGCCGCCGATCAGCATCACCGCGGCCGGAATGTGGGCGGAGGCCGAGAACACGCGCAAGCCATCGCCGCAGCGGTTCATGATCGAGAGCAGCCGCCCGGTGTTGGTCGAGGCGTCCTTGATGTAGCCGATGCGCGGATGCTCGGCGAGACGTGCGATGACATCGAGGGTGAGATCGGAGCGCTGGAATTGCGGATTGGTGTAGATGACGACGGGGATGTCCACGGCATCGGCGATGGCGCGGAAATAGGATTCGACCTGCGCATCGGCGAGCGGAAAGTAGGCTTCCAAAATCGCCAGGATGCCGTCGGCACCGAGCTTCTGGTACGCTTTCGCCTGCGCCACCGCATCCGCCATCGAGGTGGAGGCGACACCCGCGACAACAGGCACGCGGCCGTTGGCCGCCTCGATCGTGGTCTGCACGATCGCCATGCGCTGAGCGGCGTTGAGATAGGCGAACTCGCCGGTCGAGCCCAGCGGCGTCAGGCCATGCACGCCGGCGTCGATCAGATCGTCGCAGAGCGTGCTGAGAACTTCGCTGCGCACCGTGCCATCGGCGTCGACGGGCGAGACGAGATAAGGAAAGACGCCGTGGAAATCGGCCATGTCGGAGTGTACCCCGGAAGCTGGTTTACGCCAGACCGGTATTACCAACGCGCGTAGCCGCGATCAAACCCTGAGAAGCCGCACCCGCGTGCCCCAGGGATCGACGGCTTCCAGGCCGCTCCCGAGCGCTGTGACCTGCGCGCCGCTCTTGCGCAGGCGCTCCTCCTGTGCGGCAAGCAGTTCCTGCTTTTCCATGACCAGCGAGAACCAGGCGAGACCCGTCGCCTGATCGTCGCGTTGGCCGGCGCCCTGGCTCTGCCAGACGTTCATGCCGAGGTGATGATGATAACGGCCGGACGACAGGAACGCGGCGCCATTGCGGCGGCGGGTCGGGTCGAGGCCGATGGTGCCGTGATAGAAGCTCTCGGCCTGCGCGAGATCGCCGACACGCAAATGCATGTGACCGATACGCATTCCGTCCGGCGCCCTGGCATAATCGGCCACGCGCGTATTGGTGAGCGACAAGAGATCGGGGATGTTGAGCTCGTCGGTCGCCATCTTCACGCTGCCCTCGCTCCATTGCCATTGCGAGGGATCGCGGTCGGCATAGACTTCGATGCCGTTGCCTTCGGGATCGTCGAGATAGACGGATTCGCTGACGAGGTGATCGGCAAAGCCCGTCAGCGGCACGCGATGCGCGGCGGCTGCTACCAACCAGCGCGCGAGATCCTTCCGTGTCGGCATCAGGAAAGCGGTGTGGTAGAGGCCGGCGGCGTTGCGCGGCTCGATGGCGGCTTCGGGCCGGGTTTCCAGCACGAGCAGCGTGATGCCGGCCGTGCCGAGACTGGCTGCGGCCGCCGAGCGCTCCATTACGGTGAGCCCGAGCACGTCACGATAGTAGTCGGCGACCTTGTCGAGGTTCTTGACCCGGAGCGTCACCATGCCGACCCGCATCGGCGTACGGCTGGCATAGGTCGGCCCGCCGCCCTGCGCACTGCCTTCGGCGCGCGCCGCGGCTGCGGCCGCCATTGCGAGCGAGGTCGCGCCGGCAAGTTGAAGCAGGGTGCGGCGGGTGAGATCGATGGTCATCGGTCAGGGCTCGCGGAAATGGTTGAGGCCGTACGGCGCAATGTCAGGCCGATTGCTACACGTTCCCGTGAGCGGCTCCCAATCACATGTTCGTCGGCCGGCGCTGCGGAGGCCTGGCCGTCCCATATGTCCTGGCCACCCGGCCAGTTTCGCAAATGGCTGTGACGTCCCAGATTGAGGACAGCTATAGGAGCCTGCCATGACCGACCCCACTCCTCTGTCTTCGTTATCGTCCGCGCTCGCGGACGTGGTGGCGCGCACCGCGCCGTCCGTCGTCTCCGTGCATTCGCATCGCTCCCGCGCGACCGGCTTTGTCTGGAAGCCTGGTCTGATCGTCACCGCCGACGAGGCGCTGGCCGACGAGGGCTCGGTCGAGATCGGCCTTCCCGACGGCAGCCGAGTGGCCGCCGCGGTCGCCGGACGCGACCACACGACCGATATAGCGCTGCTACGCATCGATGCCGCCATTGCCCCGGTCAAGCTGACCACAGCGATCCCTGCGCTAGGTACGCTGTCGATCGTCGTCGCAACCAACCGCGATACGCCGAGTGCGGCGCTCGGGATGGTATCGGCGTCGGGCAAGAGTTGGCGCAGCCTGCGCGGCGGCGACATCGATGCGCGGATCGAGCTCGACGTCGGCCTGCGCGGCAGCCAGCAGGGCGGCCTTGCGCTCGATGCATCGGGCGAAGCCTTCGGCATGGCCGTGCTCGGACCGCGGCGGGTGCTGGTGATCCCGAGTGCGACGATCGAGCGCGTCGCTCCCCAGCTCGAGGCGCGCGGCCGCATCGCGCGCGGCTATCTCGGCCTCGGGCTCCAGCCGGTGCGGCTCGACGACGGGATCGGCGCGATGGTGATGAATGTCGACAAGGCCGGGCCGTCGGCCGCGGCCGGAATCCGCCAGGGCGACGTGATCGTGGCGGTGAACGACCAGAAACTGTCCGGCGTGCGCGCGCTGTCGCGAACGCTGGGACCTTCGAGCGTCGGCACGGTGGTCGATATCGCGGCGCGCCGCGGTGGCGAGCCGGTCAGCTTCAAGGTCACGATCGGCGAGAGGCCAGAGGCGTGAGCGAGGACAACGCGCCGGAGATCGTGCTCGCCCTGGAGATCGACGACCCTGCCCTTGCCGATCGCCTCGCCAAGCTGCTCGGCAACGTCGCCGGACTTCGCCTCGCCGCGCCTGGCGAAGCCGCCGCGGCGACGGTTGTCGCCCGCGATCCGCGCATCATGCCCGGCGACATCGCGCTGACCCAGCGCGAGCTCGACGTGCTGGCGCTGATGGCCGAGGGATCCTCCAACAAGATGATCGCGCGCCAGCTTGGTATCTCCGTGCACACCGTGAAATTTCATGTCGGCTCGCTGCTCGACAAGCTGGATGCCACCGGCCGCACCGACGCGGTCGCGCATGCGGCGCGCCGCGGCGTGATCGAGCTCTGATGCCGTCCGATTCACGTCGTTGATGCCGCCTTAAAGCTGAGCCGGACGGTGAGGCCCGGCACATTGTCGTGCAGCGCGATCTCGGCGCCATGGAGGCGCGCGACCGCGGCGACGAGACTGAGGCCGAGGCCATTGCCCGGCGTATAGCGGCTCTGTTCGAGCCGGTAGAAGCGCTTGAATACGTGATCGCGCTCCCCAGTGGGAATGCCCGGACCGTCGTCGGCGATCGCGATCACCGCACAGCCATCGGCGCTGCGGCAGGTGACGGTCACTTGCCCGCCTTTGCGGCCGTGCTTGATCGCGTTGTCGACGAGATTGGCGATGGCATCGAACAAGAGGTCGCGGTCGCCGGTCACCGGCACCTCGCGGTCGCTGGCGAGGCTGAGCTTTGTAGCAACCTGCTCGGCCGCGGCATCGTAGAGCTCAACGACCTCACCGGCGATCTCGGCGAGGTCGAGCGCACGGAAAGCGCCGGTGCGGGCGCGGGTCTCGATCTCCGAGATCCGCGTGATGGAGGCGAACATGCCGAGCACGGCGTCGAGATCGGCGATGGTGTCGCCGATCAGCGCCGCGTCCGCCTCGCTGTTGCGCGGGGCGTGATAGGCCTTCTCCAGCCGGCCACGCATGCGCGTCAGGGGAGTGCGCAGATCGTGGGCGACGTTGTCGCTGACCTGCTTGACTTCGCCCATCAGCGTCTCGATGCGGTCGAGCATCTGGTTGAGGTTTTCCGCGACGCGGTCCCATTCGTCGTTGCTGCCGCGCAAGGGAATGCGCTGGTCGAGGCCGGCGAGCATGATGGCGCGGCTGGTGGCGTTGATCTGCTCGATCCGCCCGACCGTGCGCCGTGTCACCAGCACCGCCGCGAGCCCGGCGAGCACCAGAAGCAGCACGGCGACCGCGGCCATCGCGAGCTCGATCATGCCGGTGAAGCCGTCATGATCGCCGACGGTGCCGAGCCTACTCTTCACATAGGCGAGCGTGCCGAAATAGACATACGCCATGATGGCCGCGACGATCAGCCCGAACGCCGCGATCGCGATCAGCGCCAGACGGAAGGTCGAGGAGCGGAGCGTCTTAGCCAGGAGCACGGAGGCAATATCCGATGCCGCGGATGGTGTGGATCAGCGGATAGTCCTGGGCATCGTCGACCTTGCGGCGGACCCGTCCGACATAGACGTCGATGATGTTGGTGGAGGGATCGAAATGCAGGTCCCAGACGTGCTGGAGCAGCATTGCGCGGGAGACGACGCGGCCTTCGTTACGGACGAGATATTCGAGCAGTTGAAACTCGCGCGGCAGCAGCGGGATCTTGCGGCCGCGGCGGCTGGCACTGCGCGCGATCAGATCGATGGCGAGATCGCCAACCCGAATCAGCGTTTCCTTGGCAATGGTCTCGCTGCGGCGGCCGAGCGCCTCCAGCCGTGCGAGCAGCTCGACGAACGAGAACGGCTTGACGAGATAATCGTCGCCGCCGGCGCGCAGGCCACGCACGCGATCATCCACCTCGCCGAGCGCGGAGATGATCAGGAACGGCGCAGCAATGCCCTCGTCGCGCAGCTGCCGCATCACGGTGATGCCGTCGATATCGGGCAGCATGCGGTCGATGGTGATCACGGCATAATCGCGCGCGGCGCCATGGCTCAGGGCCTCGCACCCGTTAGCTGCGAGATCGACCTCGTAGCCGGAGGTCGTCAGTTCCTCGAACGAGCTGGCCTGCGGTTTCCGGATCGTCCTCGACGACCAGGATGCGGCGGTGACCTCCGGTCATGACGAACTCCGCGCGACGATCGCCACCAGACTATCCCGTCCCGGGGCTGAGCGGAACTGCCCGGTGGCGACCGCGACAATGGTGCGGTACGGCGATGCGACTATCAATAGTCTCCGCACACATTGACCCATTGCCACCCATAGGGCGTCCAGCTCCTGCGCCAGCAGCCGTCGTTGTAATAGTTGGCATAGACGAACGGCGCGCCAATGAAGGCGAAGCGGTGGAAGCGATGATGCCGGAAGAAGAAAGCATGCCGGCCAACGAAATGCCTGCCGTGCCAGCCCGTGCCGGCAAACCGCGGGCCGAAGGCGGCGCGGGTCGCGAGCGGCGCACCGGCAAAGCGCGGCCCGATCGCCGCGTGAGCGGCCATCGGGGAACCGGCGAAGCGGGCGCCACCGAAATGAGCTCCGCCCATGCCACCCACTCGCATGCCGCCGCCCATACCGCCGACATGCATGCCACCGCCCATGCCGCCGGCGTGCATGCCGCCACCACCGAAATGCCCGCCGCCAAACCCGCCGTGGCCGCCACCGCCAAAACCGCCGCGCGCGAGAGCGGGCGCCGCAGCCGCCAGCGTCGCAGCCACTGCCGCTGCGACGAGCCCTGTGAGAAGCCTGTTCTTCATCGGAAGATCCTCCTTGCAGTGCAGCGCTAGTCCCGCTGCACGAGGAGGATCAGGAGAAGCGAATGTGCTGTCCCCATCAACTTACAAATGCGCCAGATTCTGACGCGGGTGTCAGGGAGGCGGCGCTCTGTCACTCCCTCTCCCCGTTCTTACGGGGAGAGGGTGGGGTGAGGGGTGCTTCGGCAAATTCGATTTGAGTTATGAGCCGGATATCCGACGAGTCGGATGGATTCCCGTCTCGGCACCGTAGTGCCCTGCCCCTCACCCGGATCGCTGACGCGATCCGACCTCTCCCCGCAAAGGGCGGGGAGGGGTTAAGAGTCACACCCGCTTGCCGCCGCTCTTCTCGGCTGCACGCCGCAACGCCTCCGCAAGCGCGCCGCCGCCGGAGGATTCCTGCTTGCGCGGGGCCGACGAGGTCATGCGTGCGCTGTTGCGCGAATTGTTGTCGCGCTGCATGCCGGGCGCGTCCTTCTTGGCGCCGACCTCGTCATCCAGCCGCAGCGTCAGCGAGATGCGCTTGCGGGCGACCTCGAAGTCCAGCACCTTCACCTTGACGATGTCGCCGGGCTTCACCACCTCGCGCGGATCCTTGATGTAATTCTTCGACATCGCCGAGATGTGCACGAGGCCGTCCTGGTGCACGCCAATGTCGACGAAGGCGCCGAAGGCGGCGACGTTGGTCACGGTGCCCTCCAGGATCATGCCCTTCTTGAGATCCTTGATCTCCTCGACGCCTTCCTTGAACACTGCGGCCTTGAACGCCGGGCGCGGGTCGCGACCGGGCTTTTCGAGCTCGCGCAGGATGTCGGTGACGGTCGGCAGACCGAAGGTCTCGTCGACGAAATCCTTCGGCTTGAGCGTACGCACGATCTCGCTGCTGCCGATCAGCGCCTTGATGTCGCTCTTGGTCGCCGCGAGAATCCGGCGCACCACCGGATAGGCTTCCGGATGCACGCCGGAGGCGTCGAGCGGATCCTCGCCGCCGAGGATGCGCAGGAAGCCCGCGCACTGCTCGAATGCCTTCGGCCCGAGCCGCGGCACGTCCTTGAGCACCTTGCGCGACTTGAACGGGCCGTTGGCGTCGCGGTGCGCCACAATGCTTTGCGCAAGGCCTGCGCCGACGCCGGATACGCGCGCCAGCAGCGGCGCGGAGGCGGTGTTGACGTCGACGCCGACGGCATTCACGCAGTCTTCCACGACGGCATCGAGCGATTTTGCGAGCTTGGCCTGGCCGAGGTCGTGCTGATACTGGCCGACGCCGATCGCCTTGGGCTCGATCTTGACCAGCTCGGCGAGCGGATCCTGGAGCCGCCGCGCGATCGAGACCGCGCCGCGCAGGGTGACGTCGAGACCCGGCAATTCCTCCGAGGCGAAAGCCGAGGCCGAATAGACCGACGCGCCGGCTTCGGACACCACGATCTTGGTCATCTTCAGTTCGGGGAGACCCTTGACGAGGTCGGCCGCGAGCTTGTCGGTCTCGCGCGAGGCGGTGCCGTTGCCGATCGCGATCAGCTCGACGCGGTGCTTCAGCGCAAGCCTGCCAAGGGTCGCCAGCGACTCGTTCCATTGCCGCTGCGGCTCGTGCGGATAGATCGCGGTGGTGTCGACCACCTTGCCGGTGGCATCGATCACGGCGACCTTGACACCGGTGCGGTAGCCGGGATCGAGCCCCATGGTGACGCGGGTGCCGGCGGGCGCCGCCAGCAAGAGATCGCGCAGATTGGAGGCGAACACGCGCACGGCCTCGGTCTCGGCCGAGTTCCACAGCCGCATGCGCAGGTCGATGTTGAGATGGACCTGGATTTTTGTACGCCAGGCCCAGCGCACGGTGTCGATCAGCCAGCGGTCGCCGGCGCGCTTGAGATCGGCAATGCCGAACCGCTTCATGATCTTCAACTCATAGGCGCTCGGCACGCCGGGCGGCGGCGCCTCGGCCTCGGCCTGTATCTGCAGATCGAGGATCTCTTCCTTCTCGCCGCGGAACATCGCGAGGATGCGGTGCGAGGGCAGCTTCGTCAGCGGCTCGGAGAAATCGAAATAGTCGGCGAACTTCTCGCCCTCGGTCTTCTTGCCGTCGCGCACCTTGGAGGCCATGCGTGCATTGGTCCACATCTCCTCGCGCAGAGCGCCGATCAGGTCGGCGTCCTCGTCGAAACGCTCGACCAGGATGGCGCGGGCGCCGTCGAGAGCGGCTGCGGCATCGGCAACGCCCTTCTCGGCGTTGATGAAGGCCTCGGCCACGACCTTGGGATCGTTGCCAGGCTCCGCCATCAGCTGATTGGCGAGCGGCTCGAGGCCGGCTTCCTTGGCGATCTCGGCCTTGGTGCGGCGCTTCGGCTTGAACGGCAGATAGATGTCTTCGAGGCGTGCCTTGCTGTCGGCGGCGAGAATGCTGGCTTCGAGAGCCGCGTCGAGCTTGCCCTGCTCGCGGACCAATTCGAGGATGGCCTTGCGGCGGTCTTCGAGCTCACGCAGGTAAACCAGGCGCTCCTCCAGGGTGCGCAATTGCGCGTCGTCGAGCGCACCGGTCGCTTCCTTGCGGTAGCGGGCGATGAAGGGAACCGTGGCGCCGCCGTCGAGCAGCGTCACCGCCGCCTCGACCTGCTCGGCGCGAACCCCAAGCTCCTGCGCAATCTTCTGGTAGATATTTGCCACGCGAGAATCCCTCTATCCAAGCACGCGACGCAGCGGCGAACCACCGGCCACGGGACGCCGCTTATGGACCAGCCGGGGTTGATTCATCAAGGTGTGGCGGATGGCCGTCGACAGAGGATTTTTTGTTGAACCGATGCGATCTCGCCACAATCGTGGGGAGGACGACGTGTTCGTGCTGTGCTCTCGTGTCCCGGACGCGCTGCAGCGCGCAAGCGATGCGGCGCTGCGTCCGGGGCACGAGAGCGGAGTGCGGCGCCCGCTCTCTCCACGCCGTCATTGCGAGGAGCTCGCGACAAAATTGCAGAGCAATTTTGCGCTGATGCGACGAAGCAATCCAGAATCCGACCGCGGGAGACTTTGGATTGCTTCGCGGAGCCTGTCATCGGGCCGCGCTTCGCGCGGACCCGGTGGCTCGCAATGACGGAGCGAGGGACATGCTCCATCGAGCCCGCGGGCTACGGTGTCCGGCGGCGGGCCGGTTGCAGCGATCGCGCGACTGTCGGATTGATACAGCCGGCAGCTCTGCGTCCCCGACCTCTCCGCCCCACGCAACCCTGCCCCTCGCGCCAGCTCGGTTGATTCACGCGGTTCCTTGCGAAAGGAAGGTGACGCCGCATCAAGGGGATTTTGACTACATGACTTTGCCGATGAGCTGGAATGAATGGGCGCAGCACGACGGCGTGGCGCTGGCCGCCCGCGTCCGCAACGGCGAGCTGACGGCGAAGGAACTGGCGCGGCAGGCCGCCGCCGGCGTCGCCAAGGTCAATCCGGCGCTGTCGGGCGTGGTCGAGCTGTTCGATGACGTGATCGCCGATCCCGCCAAGGACGGGGCCAACCTCTCCGGCCCGTTCGCAGGCCTGCCCTTCCTGATGAAGGATCTGGGACCGACCATGAAGGGCCGGCTGCAGGAGATGGGCTCGCTCCTGATGCGCGGCAATCGCGCGGCCGCCGATACCTTCCTGACCGGCAAATTCCGCCATGCTGGCCTCAACCTGATCGGACGCACCACGACGCCGGAATTCGGCGTGTGCAGCTCGGCCGACAATCCCGCCGTCTATGTCACGCGCAATCCCTGGAATACCGACTACACCACCTGCGGCTCGTCGGCCGGCAGTGCCGCGATGGTCGCGGCCGGCGTGGTGCCGATCGCGCATGCAACCGATGGCGGCGGTTCGATCCGCATTCCCGCCGGCGTCAACGGCAATATCGGGCTAAAGGTCTCGCGCGGCGTGTTCTCGCTCGCCCCGCACATGTCCGATCTCACCGGCCTTGTCTCGATCCAGGGCTGCCAGTCGCGCTCGGTGCGCGACACCGCTGCCTTCGTCGATCACGCAAGGGGACCGGCGCCCGGCGAGTTCATGCCGTTCTGGACCACGGCGCAGCCCTATTGCGAGATGATCAAGCGCGATCCCGGCAAGCTCCGGATCGCGCTGTCGCACACCTGGGGCGACTACACTGCGACGCCGCACATCGCAGCTGAGCTGGAGAAGACCGGCCGCTTCCTCGAAGGCCTCGGCCATCACGTCGATTACGCCCTGCCCGAACTCGACTTCCGCGGCGCGTTCGCGGCGCAGACCACCTGCTACATCTCCAACTTTGCGGTGGTGATCTCCAACATGCTCGCCGCGCGCGGGCTAACGACGCCGCCGGAAGACCTGATCGAGCCCATGAACATCCGCATCTGGGAAGCCGGCCGGCACACGAGCTTTGCCGAGCGCGCGAAGATGCAAGGCGTGTTCAACACGACCTCGCGCGGCTTCGGCGCCTTCTTCGAGCAGTGGGACGTGATCCTGACGCCGGTCACCGCGCTGCCGACGCCGAAGGTCGGCACCAAGGAATATCTCACGATCTCCGATAATCCCGATGTGCTCGACTGGTTCGGCAATCTCTGGCGCAATTTCGCCTTCACGCCGCTCGCCAATCTCTGCGGCATGCCGGCGATCTCGCTGCCGATGGCGACCCACGAGCACGGCCTGCCGCTCGGCATCCAGGCGATCGCGAAGCAGGCCAATGACGGCCTCTTGCTGCAACTCGCCGCCCAGATCGAGCGCGCGCTCGACGGCAAGTGGAACGGCGGCAAGAAGCCGAAGGTGCATGTGGGCTGAGAAGCTGCGATTGCGCTGACAGGCGATCGCGCTTCGGCCTCAATTCTTCACCGCGGGGATCTCTTCCGTCGGTGGCTGCTGCTGGCCCTGCTTGTACATCGCCAGCGCCTTGTCCAGCGCTTCGCGCAGCGCCAGCGCGGCGGCCACGCTGCAACGCAAGTGCGCGGTCTGGACCACGTCGACCCTGACGGCGGCGCCGACCGGCATCAGGAGGTTCGCGGCGAGCTCGATCTGGATCGCACCGTTGTGGTGACCGAAGCAGGAGGCGCCGTCGAAATAGATGATCGGCGCCCGCTCCGAGCTGGAGGTCGAAATGGTGACGGGCCCCTGGGCGGTCGAGGGCGTTTCGGGGTCGGTCATGGGCGCTCCTTACGGCTAGTCGAACGAAGCACCCACCATCGTCGCTTCGGCCCGCCCTGTCGAGGCCAAACCGCCCGAGGCAGACCGGCGGCGCCTATTCGGGGTTTTGCGGCGCCCGGCGCTGGTCTAGAACGTCATCATGTCCACTCTACCGACCACACTCCCCTTCGAGGAACTCGCCGAGGCCATCCAGGGCCGGCGCTCCGACTACGGCCATATCAGCGGGCTCCAGCTCGACCGCTTCGCACCCGGCGAAGCCTGGTCCAGCCTGCCCTACCGTCCCGTCTTCGTCGGCGACACCGAGACCGGCGTGTTGCACGGTGGCGTCGTCACCGCGATGCTGGACGAGAGCTGCGGCATGGCGGTGCAGCTCGCGCTCGACGGTACGCGCGCGATCGCGACGCTCGACCTGCGTATCGACTATCAGAAGCCGGCGACGCCCGGCCTCGACATCAAGGCGCATTCGGTCTGCTATCGCACCACGCGCTCGATCGCCTTTGTTCGCTCTACCGCCTATCAGGAGTCCGAGGACGATCCGGTCGCGACCGCGACGGCCTGCTTCATGATCGGCGCCAACCGCACCAACATGCTCGCCGACCGCAGGATGGATGCGCGCAGCATCCCGACGCTGGAGGCGCCGGAGGATCCGGATGGCCCGTTCGCGAATAGCCCGTTCGCGCGCTGCCTCGGCATTCGCGTCAACGACGACGGCACGCTGACGATGCCGTTCTCGCCGAAGATCATCGGCAATCCGATCCTGCCCGCGATCCATGGCGGCATGACCGGCGCTTTCCTGGAGACCACCGCGATCGTCGGGGTGGCGCGCGAGCTCGGCACCGCCGCGCCACCCAAACCGATCGGCCTCACCGTCAACTATCTGCGCTCCGGCCGTGCGCTCGACACCTTTGCCAACGTCTCGATCGTGAAGCAGGGCCGGCGCATCGTCGCCTTCGAGGCGCGGGCCTGGCAGGACGATGCGAACAAGCCGATCGCCACGGCCTTCGGTCATTTCATGTTGCGGCCGACGCCTGGAAGTGACGAGGAATAGGCGTATTTTACTTGACGGGCGGGGCGCAGGACACAACGATAGCGCGTTCCCGGCGAGAGGTATTGATTTGCGGCACCCGCTCGACATCGTCGCCATGTTCGCCGCACTCTGGCTGCTGGCCTCGATGGTGCTCGAACGCGCTGACGCCGAAGGAGCTGACGGCGGTGATGATCGCCATTGCGATCGGGCCCGCCATCGTCGTCACCGCCGTGTTCTACTACCTGCGCTGCCCGCGTACGGATTTTGCGGTGATGTTCGCGGCGCTCTGGCTGATCTCGGACATCGCGATTGCCTTCATCTCGCCGAAGGAGCTGCCGCATTTCCTGATCATGCTCGGCTTCGTGCCGGCGCTGCTGATCGGCATCGTGCTGCACTGGCAGCGCTTCCAGCGCCGCCACGAGCGGATGCCCGCGCCCTCGATGAAGCGGGGCTAGCGCGATTCCCACCTCTCCCCGACGGGGAGAGGTCGGATTGCGCCTGGCGATGCGGAGCGTCAGTGCAATCCGGGTGAGGGGCCGCAGCAAACGATGAGACTGTAGCCCCTCACCCGGATCGCATCTTTCGATGCGATCCGACCTCTCCCTTCGGGAGAGGTGAACCGCGTTCGTGGCTCGCATTTGCTTACCCAACTTCGCCGCACTTCAGCGCGGCAGCAGGTTCGTCTTCGCGAGGTCGAGCACTTCGTCGCCGCGGCCGTTCATCACGGCGCGCAGCACCCAGAGGCTGAAACCCTTGATCTGCTCCGGCGTGATGGTCGGCGGCATCGACAGCTCCTGCTTGGCGGTGACGACGTCGAGCAGCGCCGGCCCGTTATGGGCCAGAACCTCCTTCATCGCGCCCGGGAGTTCGCCCGGATCCTCGACGCGCTTCGCAAAGACGCCCATCGCACGCGCCATCGCGGCGAAATCGGGATTCTCCAGATCGACATTGGTGTCGACGAAGCCCGCGGCCTTCATCTCCAGCGCGACGAAGCCGAGCACGCCGTTGTTGAACACGATCACCTTCACCGGCAGCTTCATCTGCGTCAGCGTGATCAGGTCGCCCATCAGCATGGTGAAGCCGCCGTCGCCCGACAGCGAGATCACCTGGCGGCCGGGCTGTGCAGCCTGCGCGCCGATCGCCTGCGGCATGGCGTTGGCCATCGAGCCGTGCACGAAGGAGCCGATCAGACGGCGGCGGCCGTTCATGTCGAGATAGCGCGCGGCCCACACCGTAGGCGTGCCGACATCGGCGGTGAACACGGCGTCGTCGGTCGCATGGTCGCTGTTGACTTTTGCAAGATACTGCGGATGGATCGGCTTGCTGCCGGGTGTGCCCTTCGCAAGCGAGTCCAGCCCTTCGCGGGCCTTCTTGTAGTGCGCGATAGCATCGTCGAGATGCTTGCGCTGCGTTTTGGTCTTGAGCAGCGGCAGCAGCGCCTCGATCGTGAGCTTGACGTCGCCGACGAGGCCAAGATCGATCTTGCAGCGCCGTCCCAGATTTTCCGGCCTGATGTCGATCTGCGCGATCTGACAGTCGGTCGGAAAGAACTGCTTGTAGGGGAAATCTGTGCCGAGCATCACCAGCGCGTTGCAGGCGTGCATCGCCGCATAGCCCGAGGAGAAGCCGATGAAGCCGGTCATGCCGACGTCGTAGGGGTTGTCGTGTTCGACATGCTCCTTGCCGCCGAGCGCATGCACGATCGGGCTCTTCAGGGTCTCCGCAAGCTGCATCAGCGGCGCGTGCGCGCCGGCGCAGCCGCGGCCGCAGAACAGCGTGATGCGCTCGGCGCCGTTCAGGAGATCCGCGAGCGCCTTCAACTCATCGGCCTGCGGCATGACCTTCGGCGCTGCCAGCGCGAGCCCGCGCGTCGTCGACAGCGCGCGCTTCGGCGGGCTGCGGAAAGCGACATCGCCGGGCATGGCGACGACGGCGACACCGCGCAGGCCCACCGCGGCACGGATTGCATTCTCCAGCACGTAAGGAAGCTGGCTCGGGTCGGAGACCAGCTCGCAATAATGGCTGCACTCGCGGAACAGGTTTTGCGGATGCGTTTCCTGGAAATAGCCGCCGCCGATCTCGGCTGACGGGATCTGCGCCGCGATTGCGAGCACAGGAACGCGGCTGCGATGCGCGTCGAACAGGCCGTTGATCAGATGCAGATTGCCCGGGCCGCAGGAGCCGGCACACACCGCAAGGCTTCCCGTCATCTCGGCTTCGCCGGCGGCGGCGAACGCCGCGACCTCTTCGTGCCGGACATGGATCCACTCGATGGCGCCGCGACGGCGCAGCGCCTCGGTAAATGCGTTCAGGCTGTCGCCGACGATGCCGTAGATGCGCTTGACGCCGGCCTGTTCGAGCGTTGCCACGAACAGATCGGCCACGTTGTTGATCGCCATGTCGGTCTCCTGCTTCAGCCAATCACATGCACACGATGCGCAGGCATCGATTGCGATGCCGTGAGGCACAATAAGCTATGACACGATCACCGCGTATCTGTTCCGGCTCACTCTTTCACAATCGCCCGATCGTAGGCTGTGATCGTCGCCTTCGCGCGCGCCGCGACATCGGCGGCCGACATGCCGGGCTTGTAGAGGCTGGAGCCGAGCCCGAACGCCGTCACGCCGCCCTTGATGTACTCGGCAAAATTCTGATCGGAGACACCGCCGACGGCGGCGATCATCACGCCGGCCCGCAGCACGGCGCGGATCGCCGCAATGCCGGACGCGCCGAGCACGCTCGCCGGAAAGAACTTCAGGCTCGAGGCGCCGGAGCGCGCCGCCAGCAGTGCCTCGGTCGGCGAGAACACGCCCGGCATCGTCACCATGCCTTGCTGGTGCGCGCGCGCCAGCACCGCGGTATCGACATTCGGCGAAACCATGAGCTTGCCGCCGACGTCGTTGAGACGATCGACATCCTGGAGCCGTCAGCACCGTGCCGGCGCCGATCAGCACGCCGGCCGGCGCAAGCTTCACGGCGGTGCCGATCGAGCGGAACGGATCGGGCGAGTTCAGCGGGATCTCGATCGCGGTCATGCCGGCCTCGATCAGCACGCTGACGATCGCCTCGGCTTCCTCTGGCTTGACGCCGCGCAGGATCGCGACCAGCGGACGCTTCATCGGCGGAAAGGGAACGCTCATCTCAAGAGTCCTTCTATTTCGTCCAGATCGCCGCAGCCGCCATCGACAAACCGCGGCGGACGGCTTCATCGGCATCGATCGGCTGCACGGTGACCGACAGTGCGTCGAAAGCCAGCCGGTATAGCGTTGCAAGGCGACCCGATGCGAGCAACATGACGCCTGCTTTCGGTAGGGTACCGGAGAGCCCTGCCGCCAGCTCGACGCCAATCAACGTGCCCGACAGCGCTTCGCGCGCTGCGGCCGGCGTGCCGCCGAACAAGAGCTGCCGCGACCGCGCGGTGAACAGAAGATTGGCGGCGAAGGCCGGCGTCTTGAACGCTGCAATTACTGCCGCCCTGAAGCTTGCGACATCCTCGGCGTCATCGGCGCCGGCGACCGCGAGCGACAGGATGGTCTCGCGCGAGACGACACTGAAGAGCTCGCCGGTCATGAACGTCGAAAAGTGCTCGACAATGCCATCCTTCACGCGGACCCATTTCGAATGCGTGCCGGGCATGCAGACCAGGGCCTCGCCGGCGGCATCGAGGCCGAGCGCACCGAGCAATTGCGTCTCCTCGCCGCGCATGACGTCCGGCGCGTTTGCATCGCGCTGCGCGATGCCCGGCAGGATGCGGATATCGCGTGCCTCGCCCGGCACAAGCGCGGCCTGTTTCAAGATGGCAGCAAGTGGCGCCGGCGTGTCGACATAGCCAGCCTCGACCCAGCCCGTTTTGGCGCCGGCCATGCCGCAGACGAGAACCGGCAGATGATCCGGAGCTTCAACCGCCGCAAGATGCGAATGCAGTACGGCGGGAAAACCGGTCTTGGCCGCAGCCAGCATGCCCTCGCCGCTGCGGCGTTCCGCCAGCACCTGGCCGGCACGATCGATCAGCCAGAGCCGGAAGCTGCTGGTGCCCCAGTCCACCGCGGCATAGGCGGGTTCGGTCATCTCAATTCTCGTCCTCGTCTCACGGCCAAGACGCCGTCTCGCGACAATGAGACAGCGCCTTGCAAATCCGTCTCGGGATATCGGCTATTGCCGCCGTAAACCAGCCTTTTCTCGCAGGTCTGCGGCGCCGCCCGTGCTGGCACACCGCTTGCTGAAGCGTCCCCACTCACGTCCGTGAACCGCGCAACAAGACGCGTCAACATCAGATGAGGAAACCATGGAGATCGGTTATTTCACGATGCCTTCGCATCCGCCGGAGTGCGGCCTGAAGGAAGGGAACGACTGGGACTTGCAGGTCATGCGCTGGCTCGACGAGCTCGGCTATCAGGAAGCCTGGGTCGGCGAGCACCACACCGCGCCCTGGGAACCCAACCCCACGCCGGACCTCCTGATTGCGCAGGCGCTGATGCAGACCAAGAAGCTTCGCATCGGACCCGGCGGCTTCCTCTTGCCCTATCACCACCCGGCCGAGCTCGCCAACCGCGTCGCGATGCTGGACCATCTCTCCGAGGGCCGGCTCAATTTCGGCGTCGCGGCGAGCGGGCTGCCGAGCGACTGGGCGATGTTCAACGTCGACGGCATGAGCGGGCAGAACCGCGACATGACTCGCGAAGCGCTGGAGATCATCCTGAAGCTGTGGACTGAACCTGCGCCCTTCACCCATAAGGGCAAGTTCTGGACGGTGACCAAGCCGGGCACGATGTTCGACTTCCTCAAGCCCCACATCAAGCCGCTGCAGGCGCCGCATCCGCCGATCGGCGTCGCCGGGCTCTCCAAGAATTCGGACACATTGAAGCTCGCCGGCGAGCGCGGCTTCATTCCGATGAGCCTCAACCTCAATCCGGCTTATGTTGGCAGCCACTGGGACTCCGTGGAGATCGGCGCCGCCAAGACCGGACGCAAACCAAACCGGCAGGACTGGCGGCTGGTGCGCGAGGTGTTCGTCGCCGACACCGATGAAGAGGCGTGGAGGCTCTCGACCGGCGACATGATGGGCCGGATGATGCACGAGTACTTTCTGCCGCTGCTTGGCCATTTCGGCTTCAAGGACTATCTCAAGCACGCGCCCGACGTGCCCGATAGCGACGTCACGGTCGAATATTGCGCCAAGCGGAACTGGATCGTCGGCTCGCCCGCGACTGTCGCCGAAAAAATCGAGAAGATCTACGACGAGGTCGGCGGCTTCGGCGTGCTCCTGGTGTTCGGCTTCGACTACAAGCACAAGGCGGAAGCCTGGCACCACTCGCTGTCGCTGCTGAAGAACGAGGTGATGCCGCGCCTGGCGCATCTCGGCTCCGCGAAGAAGGCAGCTTGACCCACAGCGGGTGCGGCGCGATCGTGCCGCACCTGCATCATTTCGGAGATTTCCGCGTGACGGTCGACGCCAAGGATTTCAAGCAGGCGATGCGCCATTGCGCCGGCGCGGTCGCGCTGGTGACGGTTGGCGCCGAGCACGGCAAGCGCACCGGACTGACCGTGACCTCGGCCTGCTCGCTCTCCGACAATCCGCCCTCGCTGATCGTCTGCGTCAACCGCAACGCCAGCGCGCATGGGCGCATCCGCGAGGAAGGCGCCTTTGCGATCAACTTCCTGCACGAGGATCACGCCCTGCTGGCGCTGACTTTCAGCGGCCAGAAAGGCGTCAACGGCGACGACCGCTTCGCATTCGGACAATGGACGCGCGGCACCACCGGCGCGCCGGTGCTGACGGACGCGGTCGCGGCATTCGATTGCGTGCTGGCGCAGGAGTTCGAGACCAAGACGCATTCGATCTTCGTCGGCGAAGTACGCGGCGTGTCGCATGCGGCGACGGCCACGCCGCTGGTGTACTTGCGCAGCAGTTTTCATACACCCCACGAAATCCGCGAGACAGTTACAGTCGGCGACCTCGATTCGCGGCATCTGAGCTGGACGGATTTTTCGTAAGGGCGCTGCCCTCTTCCCTTCTCCCCTTGTGGGAGAAGGTGGCATAGGCGGCCTTCGGCCGCCGTCCTTGAGAACGCCGATGCTCCCCATCGGCTATGGCGCCGGATGAGGGGTATCTATCCGCGTATTGAAACGAGAATTGGACTCGCGGAGAGAGACCCCTCACCCGTCTCGCCGCTGCGCGGCGAGCCACCCTCTCCCACAAGGGGAGGGGGGAAGAAAGAGCGCCGCTTCGCAAACTGTTAGCTGCCTACTGCGCAGTCTCGATCTTCAGCTGCTTGATCTTGCGATACAGCGTGGCGCGGCTGAGTTTCAATGCGCGTGCTGCTTCCGAGACGCGGCCGCCGTGCTTGCGCAACGCGTCGACGATCGTGGCGCGCTCGGCCGCTTCGAGATTCGGCTCCGTCCTTCCGAACGGCGGCAAATCGAGATCGGCATCGGTGATGACACCGTCTTCCGCCGTGCAGCCGGCGAGTCGCAGCACATGGCGGAGTTGGCGCATGTTGCCGGGGAACGGATAGGCCACGAGATGTGACCAGGCTTCCTCCGCGAGGCGGCAGTTCGGCGCCTCCTCGCGCGCGATCTGGCGGATGACATCGTCGCGGTCGGCGCGCTCGCGCAAGGCCGGTAATCGCACCTCCATGCCGCGCAGGCGGAAATAGAGATCGGCGCGGAAGCCTCCCTCCTCGGCCATGCGGCCGAGATCGCGATGGGTGGCGCTGATCAGGCGGATGTCGACGGCCACAGGCTTGAGCGCACCGAGTGGCCAGACCTCGCGGTTTTCCAGCACGCGCAGCAGGCGGGTCTGGAGCGCGACCGGCATGTCGCCGATCTCGTCAAGGAACAGCGTGCCGCCATCGGCCTGCACGATCAGGCCCTTCGAGCCCTCGCGCCGCGCGCCGGTGAAGGCCCCGGCCTCGTACCCGAACAGCTCGGCGTCGATCAGGCTTTCCGGCATCGCCGCGCAGTTCAGCGCGACATAATTGTTGCGCGCGCGGCTGCTCGCGGCGTGAATGGCGCGCGCGAACACGTCCTTGCCGACGCCGGTCTCGCCATGCAGCAGCACCGGCAGATTGTGGTCGCCGATGCGCCTCAGCCGTTTCACGCTTCTGATCAGTCCGGGGTCGCCACCGGCAAGCCGGTGCAACATGACGAAGCGATCGACCGGGCCATCGCCGCGCGGTGCAAGCGGGCGCGTCGACCTTGCGCGCAGCGGTGGCGCGACATGGCCCCGGCCCACGGCACCGCCGTCGGCACGGCGCGGCTCAACAACATCATCCGCGCCACGCACGCCCTGACGGTCGACCTCGATGTAGCGCGACAGATCGATGCCGGATGCGATCGTGCCATCGGTGAGGCCGAGCAGGGCGCGCGCCGAACGGCAGGCGCCGACGACGCGCCGGTCCTCGTCATAGGCGAGCAGGCCGTTGCCGCCGTCACCTCCCGGCACGTGCGCGATCCAGGCGTCACGAAAGTGATCGCGGAAGATCGCGCCTTCGATGCGGCGCGTCGCCTCCATCGTGACTGCGAGTGCAAGCTGATGCGCGGTGCGGCTGAGATCGCCGCGGCACGAGGTGATGTTCACTGCACCCGCGATGCGGCCGGTGGAATTGAACAGCGGCGCCACCGCACAGGAGAAGATGCCCCATTGCTCGCGAAAATGTTCGTCGCGATGCACCAGGATCGGCTTCTCCTCCGCAAGCGCGGTGCCGAGCCCATTGGTCCCCTCGAAGCTTTCCGAGAAATTCGAGCCGGTATAGACCCCCCAGTGCAGGAAGATGTCGGCATCGGCGGCGCCCGGCAGCCAGCTGAGCAGAGCTGTTGCGCTGGGGTCTGCCAGATTGACGCAATAGCCGGCCTCGCGCAGGACCCGCGCGAGATTTTCGAGCTCCGGCGTCGCGAGCCTGATCAGCTGCTCCATCGGTTCGGCGGCATGCCGGATTTCGGCTTCGGTCAACGTCTGGGGCGGCCCGCGGCGGGCCGGATCGAGCTTGTGATTGACCAGGCAGCGCCGCCAGGAATTGGCAATCCGCGAAGAGGCATCGACGTCGGCCACGTGATTGGCGACGGACAAGACACGGGCGACATGGTTCGAGGCCGAAAGGCTGGCCATCGCGGACGTCTCCACCCTGTATTATTGTGCAAAGTCTGGCACCGCAGGCGGGGATGTCAATCGGGAACCGGGAACGCACGCGGCGCAGTCAAAATTGCTGCACCGCCCTCACCACGTATCGATGCACGGCCGCTTCTTCGCCGTCCGCGCCGGCGGCTTCGGCACCGACCGCAGGCCCGCCATGATCCAGCGCCGCGTCTCGGCGGGGTCGATGACGTTGTCGATCTCGAACACCGAAGCGATCGACACCGCCTTGCCGTTGGCGTAGAGCTCGGCGACCTTGTTGCGGTAGTAGGTCTCGCGCTCCTCGGGATCGGCGATCGCCTCCATCTCCTTGCGGAAGCCGAGGCGGACATAGCCCTCCAGCCCCATGCCACCGAACTCGCCGGTCGGCCAGGCCGCGGTGAAGAACGAGGCGTGGAAGCCGCCGCCGATCATCGACTGCGCGCCGAGGCCATAACCCTTGCGCAGCACGATGCCGAACAGCGGCACGGTGAGGCTGGCGCCGGTCACGAACATGCGCGAGACGTGGCGCACGATCGCGGTCTTCTCCGCTTCCGGCCCGACCATGAATCCAGGCGTGTCGCAGAGCGAGACGATAGGCAGATCGAAGGCGTCGCAGAGCTGAAGGAAGCGCGCGGCCTTGTCGCCGGCATCGGCATCGATGGCCCCGCCGAGATGGCGCGGATTGTTGGCGATCAGGCCGAACGGCTTGCCTTCGATGCGGATCAGCACGGTGATCATGCCGACGCCGTAGTCGCGGCGCAGCTCCAGCACGGAGTCCTTGTCGGCGACGAGGTCGATCACGCTGCGGATGTCGTAGACGCGAAGACGGTTCTCGGGAATGGCGCGGCGGAGCAGGCGCTGGTCGGCGGCCTGCCACTCCGTCACCGCGCCCTGGAAATAAGACAGGTATTTCTGGGCGACGGCCGTCGCCTCCTCCTCGTCCTCGACGAGGATGTCGATGACGCCGTTCGGGGACTGGAACGAGACCGGGCCGACCTCGGCAGGATGATAGACGCCGAGCCCGCCGCCCTCGATCATGGCGGGGCCGCCCATGCCGATCGAGGCGTTCTTGGTGGCAATGATCACATCGCAGCAGCCGAGCATCGCGGCATTGCCGGCGAAGCAATAGCCGGAGACGACGCCGACCACGGGCACGAGGCCGGACAGCCTTGCGAACTGCACGAAGGACGGGCCGTCCAGCCCGGTCATGCCGAGCCGGTCGGTGTCGCCGGGGCGACCGCCGCCGCCCTCGGCGTAGAACACCAGCGGCACACGCCAGTCTTCCGCCAGCGTCAGCATGCGGTCGATCTTCTTGTGGTTCATGTGGCCCTGCGTGCCCGCGAGCACGGTGTAGTCGTAGGCCACAACGATGCAGCGCGCGCTCTCGGGATCGAACTTTTCGGCGTTGACGGTCGCAACGCCCATGACGAGGCCGTCGGCCGGCGTGTTCTTGATGAGGTCGTCGAGCTTGCGCCGGCGGCGCTGCGCCGCGATCGCGAGGCTGCCGTACTCCATGAACGAGCCGAGCATCGACGAGCTGGGCGACGTTCTCGCGCGCGGTGCGCTGGTTGGTGTTGCGGCGGCGCTCGACCGAGGCCGGCCGGTTCGCATCGAGCGTGTTGGCCTGGCGGGCGATCAGTTCGGCAAGATCGGGACGGATGTGATCGAGATCGACATCGGCTTCCGCCGCCGCGCTATCAGCCGCGACGTCGAGCGGCTCCAGGTACAGGATCGGCTCGCCATGCAGCAGCGTGACGCCGTCGCCGGCAACGAGCTTCATGACCCGGCCGCCCTGCTCGGCCATGACCAGGTGCTCCATCTTCATGGACTCGATCACGGCGAGCTGCTGGCCGGGGCGGACGATCTCGCCTTCCTTCACCTGGATAGTGACGATGGTTCCTTGCAAGGGCGCCGCGACCATCACCGCGCCTTCGGGTACGGCTTGCGCGACATGCGCCTCGGTGCCGTGAGCGCTGCTTCGCTCGGTCGCAGCAAAGTAGAGCGGCTTGGCGGCGCCATCGGCCGCTTCCACGAGCTTTGCGATGTTGCGATCGATGAAATCGGTCGCGATGCGGTTGGTCCTGAAATCGGGATGCACCAGCACGGCCTGAAGGAAGGCGATGTTGGTGACGACGCCGTCGATCCGGAACTCGCGCAGGACGCGCGAGGCTTTTGCGACCACGTCGTGCCAGGCCGCGCTCGGCGTGTGCACAATGACCTTGGCCAGCAGCGAGTCGAACGCCGCGCTGGTCTTATAGCCGGCATAGCCAAAGCTATCGACGCGAACGCCGGGTCCTGACGGCGGCTCGAACACGGCGAGCACACCACCGGTCGGATGCGTCGCCCCCGTTTCGTCGAGCGTCTCCATGTTGACGCGCACCTGCATCGCATGGCCGCGCGGCTTCGGAATATCCCCTTGCGCAAAGCCGATCGACGCGAGCGTCGCACCTGCGGCGACCGCGAGCTGGGCGCGAACAAGGTCGAGGCCGAGCACCGCTTCGGTCACGGTGTGCTCGACCTGAAGCCGCGGATCGGCCTCGATGAAGGCAAAACTGTCGTCGGCGCTGCCATCGACCAGGAACTCGAACGTGCCGAGATTGTCGTAAGAGGCGGCCGCGGCGAGTTGCTTCGCCGCCTCGATGATGCGGCCACGCAAGGGATCGCTCAGCGAGGGGCTCGGGGCCACCTCGACCAGCTTCTGGTGCCGACGCTGGATGGTGCATTCGCGCTCCCAGAGGTGGGAGATCACGCCGTGGCGGTCGCCGATGATCTGCACCTCGATGTGGCGCGCCTGCCGGATCAGCCGCTCGGCGTAGACGCCGTCGAAGCCGAATGCCGCCTTCGCCTCCGACTGGCAGCGCGCATAGGCTTCCGCGAGATCGGCGGCATCCTCCACGACACGCATGCCGCGACCGCCACCGCCGGCCATCGCCTTGATCACGATCGCCGCCTTGCCGCCGAGCGAGGTGAAGAACGCCGTGATCTCCTCCAGCGAGGATGGCCCGCTGGTGCCCGCGATGATCGGCACACCGCAGCGTTTTGCCAGTTGCCGTGCCGCAACCTTGTCGCCGAACAGCTCGAGCGCCGCGGGCTTCGGCCCGACGAAAGCGATGCCTGCGTCAGCGCAGGCTTTTGCGAACGCGGCGTTCTCGCTGAGAAAGCCGTAGCCGGGATGCACGGCATCGCAACCGGCGGCTTTCGCCGCCTTCACCACCGCATCGATGTCGAGATAGGCCCGCGCACCGCGGCCGGGAATTTCGACCGCCTCGTCGGCAACTCGCACATGCAGCGACAGCGCATCGTCGGCGGGATGGATCGCAACCGTTGCGATGCCGGCATCGGCCGCGGCGCGCGTGATGCGGATGGCGATCTCGCCGCGGTTGGCGATCAGGAGCTTCTTGAACGACATGCAACGCTCTCCATGCCCGCGAGGCCAGGCGCGGGTCGGCAGGTTCGATGATCCTGCTTCTTCACTTTAACCGCAGCCGTCAAGAGCGAGAAGACCGGTCACGATGACCGCTCCCGCAGGCCGGAATTTCGATCCGCAGCACGCGCCGTGACGAGGCGAATAATCCACGTCACGGCAGACAGATCGGCGACGATCAGGCCGCCCGCACGCCCGCAACGAAGGCGCCGACCTCGTCTTCGAGCGATTGCAGCTTCTGCGTCAGCCGGCCGCTCGATTGCAGTACGAGGCCGGCGGCCTGGCCGGTTTCGGCCGTGGCATCGGTGACGCCGGAGATGTTTTGCGAGACCTGGTCGGTGCCGGAGGCCGCCTCCTGTACGTTGCGCGCGATCGCCTGCGTCGCGGCGCCCTGCTCCTCGACCGCGGCGGCGATCGACGAGGAGATCTCGTTGACCTCCATGATGGTGGCGCGGATGCTCTCGATGTTGCCGACGACCTCGTTGGTCTCGGCCTGGATCGCGGTGATCTGCGCGCCGATCTCGTCGGTCGCCTTCGCGGTCTGGCTCGCCAGCGATTTCACTTCGCTCGCGACCACTGCAAAGCCCTTGCCGGCTTCGCCCGCCCGCGCCGCCTCGATGGTGGCATTGAGCGCGAGCAGATTGGTCTGCGAGGCGATCTGGTTGATGAGGTCGATGACCTCACCGATCTTGTGCGCGGCCGCGGCCAGCCCCTGCACGGTGTCGTTGGTGCGCTGACCGTCAGCGGCGGCCTTGTCCGCCACGCTGGCAGCCTGCGCCACGCGCTGGCTGATTTCGGTGATCGAGGACGACAGCTCGCCGGCGGCGGAGGCGACCGTCTGCACGTTGCTCGAGGCCTGCTGGCAGGCGGTGGCGACGAAGCTTGCACGGTCGGTCGCCTTGTTCGCGGTCTCCGACATGCCCTGCGCGGCCTGCTGCATCGCGCGCGCCTCGTTGAAGACGTCGCGGACGACGGCCTGAACGCTTGCCTCGAACTTGCCGGCGAGATCGGCCATCGCCCTGCGCTTCTCGTCGTCGGCCTTCTGCTTCAGCTCCTGCTGCTCGGCATGCATCCGGCTGACCGCCGACGCATTGTCCTTGAACACCGCGAGCGCCTTGGCGAGCCCGCCAATCTCGTCGCGGCGATCGGTGTGGGGCACGTCGAACGCGCTATCGCCGGCGGCGAGGCGCTCGGTCAGCGCGGTGATCCTGGTCAGCGGCCGGGTGACGCTTCGCCCGATCAGGAAGGAGGCGCCGAGAACCAGGATCAGCACAGCGAGGCATATATAGCCGAACGTCATCGCATTCTGGCGGAAGGCAGCGTCGACGTCGTCGAGATAGATGCCGGTGCCGATGATCCAGCCCCAGGGCGCAAAGCCCTTCACATAGGAGATTTTCCCGACCGGCTGGTCGAAACCGGGCTTCGGCCAGAGGTAGCCGTAGAAGCCCGCGCCATGCTTGTTGACGACGTCAACGAAGCCCATGAACAGCGCGTTGCCGGCGGGATCCTTCATCCCGGAAAGGTCCTTGCCGTCGAGTTCGGGCTTGATCGGGTGCATGACCATTTTGGGGGCCATGTCGTTGATCCAGAAATACTCGACCTTGTCGTAGCGCAGGCTCTTGATTTCGCCCATTGCACCCGCCTGGGCCTGCTCGCGCGAGAGTTTTCCTTCGCTCTCGAGCTTCTGGTAATGCGCCAGGATGCCGTAGCCGACATCGACCATGTGCTGCGTCTTGGCCTGGCGGTCAGCGATCATCTGCGCGCGCAGGGTCGACAGCGCGATCGGCGCCAGCGCGACCATGCCGAGGAGGCTGATGCCGACAATCAGGACCAGCTTGAAACTGATGCGGGAGAAAACCATCGGTGCTCGCAAGAATTGGAAGGGCTGATATGTCTGTTTATCCCGTTCCCCTTAGCAAAGCTTTAAGCATTGGATTCCCCAGAGCCCGTAGAACCGCTTAAGGATGGGGCGCCATTCATCCGGCGGCCACCTGCGTCCTCGATCCCCGCCGTCATGGACGTCGCTGGAGAGGGTTGGAATGCGTCGGCGCTTCCCTGCATTGGAATAGTTCGAGACAAGGCCAGAGAAGGCTCTTTAGATCTAGAAGACCTCGATATCGCCCCTCCAAGCGTTGACTTGCAGAGGGCTCTGGCAGAACGATCGGCGCAGATCATCAACACCAACCGTGGCGTGAGCGCAGCCGAAAGCCGGAACCTCAATGCATCAATCGACATACACCGGGTCCCTCGACCTTCCCGCGCTGAGCGCGGCGGAGCGGCTCTTCATCTGGGGATTTCGGGCCAAGGCACGCAGCGGAGGCGCTGTCCCGACCGCGGCCGATATCAAGCAGGTGTACGACCATTTTCGCGTCGGCGATGCCGTGCCCTCGCTGGAATCCATCATCGAGATCTTCGCGTGCACGGCGCATACGGCGATCGAAGTGCACTGCCCCACCTGCCCGCGTATGTCCGACAGCGAGCACGGAATCCTGCGGGCGATTGCCGCGGCCCAGCAGGAACGCATCGACGTCGCGCGCGAGCAGTTCGAGTGCTGGCTGCCGCCGGTCGGGGCCGATTGGGCGCTGGCGCCGGTGTGCGGGCTTGCAACGATCTTCCGCATGGCGGGCCTCATTCTGCCCGACCGGCACGTCCGCTCATTCGAGCCTGATCGGACGATGGCCATGAAAAGCTGGTTTGTGGGCAGTCCCACGCTGCACTGATGGGATCGTCGATGATGCAGGACGCGAGCGGCTCCGTGCCAGTCCCGAAGGCGGGCCAATCGCGGCTCTGTCCGCTCCAGGCCGTACTTTCGACGCCACGAAACCTCGAGAGCTACGATCAGTTTTCGCGCGTCGCGCTGTCGTTGTTCCGCTTCATCGAGGCGGCCTATGCGACCGGCGCATCCGATTGCTGGGAAGCAGCCTACCGCTTCGCCGACGAGACTCCTGATATTGCCGACAGCGCGTTGCTGGTGGCGCGGGCTGCCGCGCTGGTCAGGATCCTGCGCAGCGGCCGGCCATGCGAGCTGTGCTTCATGCCGCCGTCCTGCCGGCGTCTGTCGAAGGACGAGACGGAGCTGATGCGGTTGCTCGCCGTCGCCCGCCGCAAGCAGCCGGGCGAGCTCGAGTCCATGGTTTGCCAGTTCGTCGGCTCCGGCAAGGAGGATGCCGCGACACGCGCGGTCAACGCGCTTGCGCTGTGCTGAAACTTTGACGGGTTCTAGCCGCATCCGCAGCAGCCTTGCGGTATCAACATCGCCGTGGAGAGGCGGAGCTCGACGCCTTCCATGAAACCTCCAGACGATCCCAGCGCGATCATCGCTGGGATCGTTGTTTCTCGCATGTCCACCCAAAGCGCGATGAGATTAGGATGAATCGTCATCGCGCTTTAGGTTGTTGTTTGAGCATGATCTTTTCGGAAAACCGCTGCGCACTTTTCCGGATCATGCTTTAGGCGCCCTTCTTGCCCAGCACGAGGTCGATCGTGTGGGCGGCGATCTTGCGCAATTGCGGCTCGTCGCCGAACGCGCGTTCAAGCACGGCGAGTCCACGCGTCATCGTGACGATGTGTAGGGCTGCGGTGGCGGGGTTGCCACTGAACTCGCCACGTTCGGCGCCGGCCAACAACGTGTCCTGGACCAGAGCAGTGATGCGCGAGACAAGGCTTGCAAAAGCTTGACGCGCCTCTTCATCCAGCCCTTCGTCTTCGGCCGCGCCGAGCTCCATCAAGCCACGCGTGGTCGGACATCCCCGCGGCGGAGAGCCCGAGCGGAAGTTGCTGATGGTCAGGTCGAAGAACGCGGTGAGGCGTTTGCGCAATGAGCCCGCGCCGAGCGCCTTTTGCAGGGCGACGAGATAATCGCCCGAATAGCGCTCATAGGCCTGGAGGAACAGCGCCTCCTTGCTGCCGAACGCATTGTAGAGGCTGCCGCGCTGGACGCCGGTGTCACGCGCGATGTCCGACAGCGACGTGCCGCGCACACCCTTGCGCCAGAACTGGTCGAACGCGATGCGCAGGACGTCGTCGTGGTCGAACTCGCGCGGTCTCAAATGGCGATCCTCCTGGACTGCCGGGTCCTGAATGAACCGGCAGTATTTGACATGATGTCAAGAACGTGCTTTTTTGACACTACGTCAAAAACAGATCGGGGTCGATCGCCCGCTTCGTCCCTGGACCGGCCCGCAAGCAGGCGGTCGCGCCGGAAAGCAAAAGGGGAATCCCGATGCCTCTGCTCCACATCTCGATGCGCGCCGGCAAGCCGGAAGCCTACCGGCAGGCGATCCTCGACGGCCTCTACCGCGCCATGCGCGAGGCGCTGAACGTGCCCGAGGGCGACCAATTCATGACCATCAGTGAGCTCGAGCCCGCGAACTTCCGCTGCGGCAACGCCTACGGCGTCGAGCGCAGCGATGACGCCGTGCTGATCCAGATCACCGTGTTCGCCTCGCGCACCGCCGAGCAGAAGACGGCGCTGTATCGCCGGATCGCGGACCTGCTCGGCGAAAATCCCGGCATCCGCCCCGAGGACGTTTTCGTGAACGTGCTCGATGCGCCCAAGGAGAACTGGTCCGTCGGAAACGGAATCGCACAATTCGCGTGAGTTTGCCGGATCTGCCGACGCCCTCTTGAGAATTGCCGGCCGGAAGGGTCTGATAGGCTGCGGAGGAAGACTCCGCCGAGCCGAACCCGGGACCTGAACGGCATGACCATGTCGATCGAGCAATTGTGGAGCTTGCCGGAAACGGCGCTGATTGGCGCCTATGCGGAGGCGCGGCGTCGCTACGCGGAGAAAAAGTTCGAGCGCGACACCCAGCGGGCACGACTCGAATGGATGCGCGCAAAGCTGTTCGTCAACACGCAAGGCAACGTGACCGAACGCAAGATGGCGGTCGACGTGTCGGAGGAACTGGCGCGCAAGGGCCAGGAGGTCCGCGAGATGACGCACAATCTCGACGTGCTGAAGATCGAGGTGGACGTGATCGACACCATGATCCGGCTGCGCGGCGCGCATGGCGCGCCCCCGGTCCATGCGGAAGAGGCTACTGAGAAGCCGATCGAGCCGGAGGGGGAGTGACTTCGGCTTAAGAGCTTCACCCCGCAACGCACGCCTCCATAATTTCATCGAGCTCCGCCTTGGAGAGGACGCCGAGCTCGGCGATGAAGACGATCCGCGTCCGCGCCGCGCCCGGCGTCGGCGCATCGCCCGGCGCCAGCGTGGCGCGGCCGGCGGCGAACTGAAACACCACCTGGCGGCCGGGCTGCTCGACCGTCTCGAACAGGCCTTTGGCGCGCGCGAGCTTTGGCGCAAGGCGGCTGATGGCCTGCTGCAAGCGGGGCAACGAGATGGGCTGGTCCGATGTCCAGCTCAGCGTCTCGAAGCGCTCTTCCGCCGGCCGTCGCGGCGCTACCTCGCGCGACGCGGGCGCGCGGTCGACATTGGCAGGGAACAGCAGCGCGGCAGGAATCTCGCCGTGGGTCGCATCGACCACCACGGCAGGGACGCGCTGGGCGCGGATCGCCTCGCGCATCCGTAACCCCGCGCCTTCATCCGCGAGATCCAGCTTGCTCAGCGCCACGATATCGGCGACCCGCAACTGCGACCGCTGGAGCGCATCCTCCAGGGCCGCGTGCGGTGCTGTCGCATCGAGCACGCAGAGCACGGTTTCGAGCGGCGCTTCGCGCAGGATCACCGGGTCCATGAGATTGCGCACGATGTCGGCGGGATCGGCGACGCCGCTGGTTTCGATGACGATGTAGTCCGGCTTGGGATCACGCCGCAGCAGCGTCGAGAGCGTACGCAAGAGATCGCCTTCGAGCGAGCAGCAGATGCAGCCATTGGCGAGGCTGACCACGCCGTCGCTGGCACCGGCGATCAGCTCCGCATCGATATTGATCGCGCCGAAATCGTTGACCACGGCGGCGATGCGTCGCCCGTCCGCGTGCGCCAGCAGACGGTTCACGACCGTGGTCTTGCCCGCCCCCAGAAAGCCCGTCACCAGGAGAATGGGGACCGGCATGAGTCAGCTCTCGACAACAGGCCGGCGAACGGGGCGGCCGGGCCGCGCCGCCACGTCAAGCACGCCGTCACTGATCAGCACCTGGCCGCTGACGATTAGATGCCGCACGCCCTCTGAGGGACGGTTCATCGCCGTGAAGGTCGCGCGGTCCGAGAGCCTCTCGTAATCGAACACGACGATGTCGGCATCGGCGCCCCTATCGAGCCGGCCCTTGGCGCGCATCGCGGGCGTGCTCTGCGACAAGATCTCCGCCGGGATCAGCGCGCATTTGCGCACGCCTTCGAGCAGTGACACGGTCTTGCGCTCGCGCACCCATTCGCGGATGAACTTCGTGAAGCAGCCCGCCGAGCGCGGATGCGAGGTGGCGTCATTCGGCAACGGCCAGGCATCGCCGGTGTAGGTCGAGCCGTCGGGCAACGTCCACGGCATCGCGTCGGACGCGATCGCACCGCCGGGATAGAGCACCGACATGTCGAGCAGGTCGCGGTGATGCGCGTTGTTCTCGGTGTCGAGGATGTGCCAGAGCACCAGCGAGGACGGCTCTTCGGCCTGCGCCTTGAGCAGCTCCTCGCGGTCGCGGAAGCGATGACCGTCGGTCACCCGCTGCACCGAATCGTAGCCGGTGCCATTGCGGTCGACGAACTCGGGATCGCTGAAGAAGGCGGCGGCCAGCACGGTCGAGCCCGTGCCGTAAGGATAGGCCTCGACCGTGATAGGCAGGCCCTGCGCCTGCGCCTTCTCGACCAGCACGCGGCAGCGCTCGATGTCGGTCTTGCTCGACGAGTTGAAATGGCAGATGTGCATGTGCGCGCCGGTGGCCCCGGCATAGCCGATCAGGCGGATATAGGCTTCAACCGCGCTCTCGGGATCGATGCGCGACATGAAGGCGACATGGGTGAAGGTCGGCACGTCCTTGGCCGCAGCGAGCTGGCAGACCGCGGTCAGCTCCTGCACGCCGGCGCCCGGAGCGTAGGCGTTCAAAATGCCGATGCCGATGCCGCCTTCGTTGAGGCCGCGCGAAAGGCGCTCGAGGATGCCGGCGACCTCCGCATCGGTCGCGACGTTCTCGATCCAGCGGCGGTCGCGCATGGCATTGCCGAACGCCTCCAGCGAACTCTCCGCATTGGAGCCCGTCATCGCGCCGATGCGCGCAAACGCCCAGTTGGCGGCGGCGCCGTAGTTCAGCACTCGCCCCTTCCTGGCCTGGCGTTCATACCAGGATGCGACCGGCAGCACCCCGGCCTCGAGATCGAGCGTCGTTGTCACGCCGTCGAACGCCTGCATGCGGTCGGCCGGGAGCGACTGGCCATGTGCATGCAGATCGATGAAGCCGGGCGCGACCACAAGGCCGGTGGCGTCGATCACCCGCTCGGCGCCGCCGAGCGAGGAGCCGACCGCGGCGATCTTGCCGTCCACCACCGCCACGTCGCCGATGGCGTCCATTCCGCTGGCGGGATCCACCACCCGGCCGCCAGAGATCACCAAGCCGCTCATATCAAAACTCCTCCGCGCTGAGATCGCATCAAGGCAGATTCCGGGGGCAACGACCACCTCCACTGCGGCCGATGCATCATGCTCACACGGAAGATCATTTGGCAGGCCAATCGCAGACGCGCGCTTGCAGCCTCGCGGCATGTTTTGCCCGAGCTGTGCTCTACTCTTCACCACCCTCTCGAAAGAAAGGGCGCAGGGAAGGCCGGGCGCCGGCTGGCACCCATAAGACCCCTGCGCTGAACGAATGCACACGCAATGCACAGGGGAGACACAGGGCAGCCGAAACCAGGCCTTCCCTGCGCGATGGTTTGACGGCCTATGCCACGCTCTCCCGGGAGCCGAGTTCCTTCTGGCCTCCCTCACCTCCGCGAAATGCACGGCAGCGCGCCGGTTGACGCGATGAGGGCCCCTCGGCGGCACGCCGATGCCAAAGCTAGGTTCCTCTTAGCAGTTCGAGCAGCAACGCCTCGGCAGCCCTGGCGGATATCCTCAGCAATGCTGAGAATTTCGGAATAATCGCTTCTTCCCGCTTCTTGCCTGACAGCCTGAATCTGCTTCCAAAAACTAGGCGCCGCACGCGACCGATAAGTCTGTTCCTGACGCAGATTATAGAAAGGTCGTAGGCTATTTCTCACCCTAGCGATTGCTGACGGCGGCCTTGCGCGCGACACTTGAAATTTCTCCGGATTGAAAGGGAGTGTACAATAATGACGATCAGGCGAAATCGCCGAAGCCACCAGTGGTAGTATACATTTTTCAAGCGCGTCCGGAAGCCTTCGCGCGTCCGACAGCGCGCTTGCCTAATGGTGACTGTTTCGCCGACAGATCGCGGACCACCTTCTGCGCTCTCCCAAGGCTCGCGCCGACATCGTTCCGGTTCGTGGCCCTCCGAGTTGTCGCATGAGCCGATGGTGGTCTGGATAGCGCGTGCATTCGCCCGCGGTCCGCCTCTGCCCGGTTGCGGCTTTGCATGATTTTCCTCCCGACCCGTGGCATTGGGAGCGGTAAGTTCATGTATCCTCATCGGAGTCTCTGATTGGCATACGCCCGCGTCCTCGCGGCAGGTTTTGCCCGAGTGATGCTGTCCTTTCACACCCTCTCAATGAAAGGGCGCAGGGAAGGCCGGGCGCCGGCTGGCACCCGTAAGACCCCTGCGCTGAACGAATGCACACGCAATGCACAGGGGAGACACAGGGCAGCCGAAACCAGGCCTTCCCTGCGCGATGGTTTGACGGCCTATGCCGCGCTCTCCCGGGAGCCGAGTTCCTTCTGGCCTCCCTCACCTCCGCGAAATGCACGGCAGCGCGCCGGTTGACGCGATGACGCCTTCGCGAAGGCTTGACCGTAGCAACGACGGCCAGGACCACACGGTTTCGCCGTACGCAGGCCATCCGGCTTCGCCAAGAGGCTTCGCCGGACATGGGCGCCGTCCGTCTTCGCGGGTTCGCGCCATGCTCACGAGGTTCATCTCGCCCTGCATGCTCGAAGCCCGCCTTAACGCCGCCCGCGTCCACCGCAACCCCCAACCCGCGTTCGTGACGACGTACGACCGCCCCTATGGTGGACTGGGATGGGTCGACACATACGACAAATCCGAATTTCGGTAAAGTGGAATATTTTTGACAGAGCGACTTGACAGTGGTGTTTCGCCTGAGAGCCGAGCCGATCCTTTCGGCCAGCTTCCGCGGAGCGCGGCAACTGCCCTTAGTATCCCAACGAGATACGAAGGCCTTGAATTACGTATCCCGACAAGATACGTATTGACATGATCCAGAGCTTCAAGGGGAAGTTCGCCGAGCCGATCCTTAAGGGCCGCACGATTCCGAAAGGTTTTCCGGCGGACCTCGCAAAGATCGCCCGCCGAAAACTCATCATGGTGGACGCTGCCGACTTTCTCGACGCCCTGAGATCACCTCCCGGCAACCGCCTCGAAGCTCTCAAGGGGAAGCTGGCGGGGAAGTACTCGATTCGCATCAACGATCAATGGCGGATCGTGTTCAGATGGACGGACGCGGGCCCCGAAGATGTCGAGATCATGGACTATCATTAGTCCGACAGGCCGATTGTGGCTAGCCAAAAGGAGTTCGCAGATGGCAAGGAAACTTCCGCCGATTCATCCCGGCGAAATCCTGCGTGAAGAATTTCTCGTTCCGCTCAAGCTGACGCCCTACGCGGTCGCGGCCGCTCTGAACGTGCCGCGCACCCGGATCGAACGCATTGCGCGCGAAGAAAAACCCGTCACCGCCGATACCGCGCTGCGGCTGGGAAAGTTCTTCAAGACAGGCGCCGCGTTCTGGATGAACATTCAGACCCGCTTCGACCTCGAAACGGCGGAGGACGTGCTCGCACCTCAGATCAAAAAGATCGCGGCTTACGAGGCGGTTTGAGAGTGCTGCAGTTGCGATGATATAGCGACCAAAGCCAATGCCTGTGAAGTTCCAAGACATCACCACAGCCTTCGAGTTCGCCAACACCAACGGCGACATGGGGAATTCCGCGCCTTCGTCTGCAGGCAGACCGGGAAGATCTATTATCAAACAGATTTCATGGACGCAGCAGAGTTCAACGACGAACTGCCTGATGACATCGACGACGAGGAGAAATTTCTCGCGCTCCCGGACAAACGAGATCTCGGCCTCGGCAAGCCCCTGGTGCTGGCTTTCGTCCGCGAGTTCCTGCCGGATGATTTCGACGATGTCCGCTATTTCTTCAGCAAGCGGGGCGCCTATCCGAAATTCAAGTCCTTGCTCGCCAGACGCCGCGCGATCGATCGCTGGCATGCCTACGAGAATGAGGCGACGAAGCAGGCGTTGCGCGATTGGTGCACGCTACATTCGATCGAAATCATCGACTGACCTGGCGCTCGTTCGGACACTATGTCTACGCAACCGCGACGCTACTCCGCCGTCTTCTTGCCCCCATTGTCATTCAGGGAGCTAGGCGGGGCGGCGTTACGGTGGGCAAAGTTCCCAAAGGTTCCGTGTGATCGTCCGACGTCTTCTGCAACGCGACTCCGGTCGTTCTGTTTCGCGCCGCGCTCTCCTCGGCGGACTTGTGTCGGCAGGGAGTGCCCTCGCGCTCGGCGGATGCGCCGGCTTGGGTGCGACCGGCGCGCGCTTCGACGCGTCGTCTCTCTCCGTTGACCCCACATTGCTTGTCACCACCACGCGCAAGCCCGTGAACGGCGGTCGCACCAAACCCTGGTTCGGACCGGACCGCGCGACGAGCATGACGGTCGCGCGAGCGAAGCTGGTGGCGCCGGACGAGAGCCGTCTTTCCCTCGCCTCGGTTGGACTTGGCGATTGGCGCCTTGATCGGATCGAACCGGTGTCGGCCGAGGCCGGCGATCTCGCTGCGCAGGCCGGCGCAGGGGACGTGTTGATCTATGTGCACGGCTTCAAACAGACATTCGAGACGGCGGTGCTGGATGCCGCCCATCTCTCCGATGGGATCAAGTTCCGCGGCCGGACCATGGTGTTCTCCTGGCCTTCCAAGGCCGGACTGTTCGACTATGCCTATGACCGCGACAGCGCGATGTGGTCCCGCGACGCTTTCGAACGCGTGCTCTCCGCGCTCGTGTCGGCGCCAACCGGCGGCCGCGTGCACATCGTTGCGCACAGCATGGGAACCATGCTGACGCTCGAAAGCCTGCGTCAGCTCTATGCCCGATATGGCGACACCGTCACGAGCAAGATCGGCGCGGTGGTGTTTGCCTCGCCTGATATCGACATGGACGTGTTCTCGTCGTCGATCCAGCGGATCGGTCCGCTGACCGGCAAGATCACCGTGATTGCCTCAACCAACGATCGCGCGCTGGCGCTGTCGGGACAGATCGCAGGCGGAATGACCAGGGTCGGCGCCGCCGAGAAGGCTGCCATCGCGCAGCTCGGCGTGCGCGTGGTCGACGCCTCGCAGGAAGGCTGGGGCATCATCAATCACGATCTGTTTCTGTCGAATGCGGAAGTGCAGCGGGTGATCCGCCGCTCGATCGACGGCACGACCGCGTAAGAGAGTGCCTGCGCCGAGCGAAGCGAAAGCTTGCTCCTGCGCACGCCCGTTGCGGCTTCAAGCGACAAAACGGCCGGTGGCGGCAATGATTGAACTCTCTGAGCGCGCCGCTCCATGGGAGACGCGCCGCGCGGACAACACGCGCTGAGAAGACGATCCCGGCGGAGCAGGACCGCCCCCTGCGCCATCGTGTCGCGATCGAAGCGGCGGGACCTTTCGGTTCGCTGGCAGGTTACAGCCGGAGGAATCGAGTTGAACGCGGCAAGTTCCTCTCGCGTGGCGGGTAATGAGGCTGGGGAGAAATTAGAGGAAACACGTGCATGCCCACTGGACCCCACGGCTGGCGACCGGTGCCAGCATCGTTCTTGCGACGAGCCTCCTGTCCGGTTCACCAGCTTCAGCTTATTACGCCGGCTTCTTCTGCTCGGAGCAATCCGCCAAACGTGCCAATTACACCTGGGCCGATGGCAGCGCCACGACAACGGTCTATTACAACAACCACTGCGGGCGCAGGGTCAACGTCACGCTGAATTTCATAACAGTGATAGGCAAAGTCGTAAGCAAGTGTTGGCGCACCCCCGCCGGAAAGAGTCACAAGGTCTGGGGCTACTCGGATTTGAACGACATCGCCGGGGGATGCTGACGGACGCGCCGTATCGATGGCTCGCCGGACTTGAGCCCATGCGGCACTCGCGCCGCCGGATACGCTCGCGCCGCCAGATACGATCTGTCGGCCCGGATGTTGACCGCCAATGCCATGGGTTCACCCGGCGGGCGGAACAATCAATCGGGATCAGAGGAAGGTTGGTTTCGAGAAATGGCGCGCCACTCAGAAAAATGCGAACTCCTATACAATTGAAATTGCTGTATAATCCAGACGTAACCGACGGACGGTCAAGGGCGCCGGCTCCTGATTGAAGGCGACCTGAGACCGCTTGCTCAGCTTAAGGGGAGGAGCGAAGGGAGGTTCGCATCATGGTTGCCAAGGATCTGAAATTCGCGACCGAAGCGCGCGAACGGATGCTGCGGGGCATTGATACGCTGGCGAATGCCGTCAAGGTCACGCTCGGTCCCAAGGGGCGCAATGTGGTGATCGAAAGATCGTTCGGCGCGCCGCGTATCACCAAGGACGGTATCACCGTCGCCAAGGAGATCGAGCTTGAGGACAGGTTCGAGAACATGGGCGCCCAGATGGTGCGCGAGGTGGCGTCCAGGACCAGCGATATCGCGGGCGACGGCACCACGACCGCAACCGTGCTTGCAGAAGCCATTGTCAAGGAAGGCGCCAAGTCGGTCGCCGCAGGCATGAATCCGATGGACCTCAAGCGCGGCATCGATCTTGCGGTGGACGCGATCGTGCATGACCTGAAGTCTCATGCCAGGAAGGTGACGGCTAACGAGGAGATCGCTCAGGTCGCCACCATCTCGGCAAATGGCGACGCCGAGATAGGCAAGTTCCTCGCCGAGGCCATGAAGAAGGTCGGCAATGAGGGCGTCATTACGGTGGAAGAGGCAAAGAGCCTCAGCACCGAGCTCGAAATCGTCGAAGGCATGCAGTTCGACCGTGGCTACATCTCGCCCTATTTCGCCACCAATGCCGAAAAGATGCGCGTCGAGCTCGAGGACGTCTATCTGCTGATCCACGAGAAGAAGCTGTCTGTACTGCAGACCCTGCTTCCGCTCCTGGAGGCGGTGGCGCAATCGGGCAAGCCGCTTCTGATCGTCGCGGAGGATGTCGAAGGCGAAGCGCTCGCAACGCTCCTGGTCAACAAGCTGCGTGGCGGCTTGAAGGTCGCCGCGGTGAAGGCGCCGGGTTTTGGCGAGCGCCGCAAGGCGATGTTGGAAGACATTGCGATCCTGACCGGCGGCACCGCGATCTCCGAAGATATCGGCATCAAGCTCGAGAATGTCACGCTCGACATGCTCGGGCGCGCCAAGAAGGTCGTGGTCGATAAGGAGAGCACGACCATCGTCGACGGCGCCGGCGCGAAAAAGGACATTGAAGCGCGCACGACGCAGATCAAGGTGCAGATCGAGGAGACCACCTCTGACTACGACCGCGAGAAACTCCAGGAGCGTTTGGCGAAGCTTGCCGGCGGGGTCGCGGTGATCCGCGTCGGCGGCGCAACCGAGGTCGAGGTCAAGGAGCGCAAGGACCGCGTCGACGACGCGCATCATGCAACGCGCGCAGCGGTCGAGGAAGGCATCCTTCCCGGCGGCGGCGTCGCCCTGCTGCGAGCGCAGAAGGCGCTCAAGGGCATGAGGACGGCCAATGCCGATCAGAAGGCAGGCGTCGAGATCGTGCGTCGCGCGCTGCGGATGCCAGCATGCCAGATCGCGGAGAACGCGGGTGAAGAGGGCTCGCTGGTCGTCAACAAGGTGCTTGAGAACGACAACTACAATTGGGGGTTCAATGCTGCAACCGGCGAATATCAGGACATGGTGAAGGCCGGCGTGATCGACCCCGCCAAGGTCGTGCGTACCGCGTTGCAGGATGCCTCCTCCATCGCCGCGCTCCTGATCACGACGGAAGCGCTGGTCGCCGAAAAGCCGAAGAAGGCCGAGACGCATGCGCCGGGCATGCCGCCAATGGATTTCTGACGGCAACCAGCCGCTCCCTTCCGGGCGCGATCAAGCCTGCATCAGGCTTGCTCTTGCAATACTGCGGCACCGAGTTCGTCGAAACGAAACAGCTGAAAGATCCGCTGGCCATTGAAATCGAGGACCCTCAAGTCGTCTGTTTCGTGCAAATCGCTCTCGACCGCGTGGAAATGGCCGCCATAGCGCTCCTTCGCGAGATCAAGCGGCACATCGAAGGCGACAAACTTGCCGATTCCCTTGGCTTTGAGCCTGCCCAGGAACTTCGGATCGTGCAGCGTTCCGTGGGACGTGAGGACCAGCAACGGACCACTGGCCGTCAGCAGCAGAAAGGACCTCATCGATCAACTCCCTGGTCGTTGGTTTCATCAGCACCTATGCCGTGAACAAGGCCGCGGCAACCGTCGTGCTGGTGCGTATCGATAGATACATAAGAGCGAGCTGGCTCGACTGCACGGTTGCGATTGTTCAGAGAAGGGGGCGGCATCGTCTTCGACACGCTCAATCTGCGACACGACCGCACCTGCGCTTCGGCGAACCGGACGGCAGCAGCCTATCGGCAGTGTCGTCGAGAGCTGTGCGCCGCGTGTCCTGATCCCAAGAGGTCGCCTTGTTTTCGAAGGCCCGTCGGCGATGACGACCAGGCCTTTACCGGGCCTTTCGCGCTATCGGCCAGTCGAAGTTATTGCGGGGGGGCATCAGGCTGGCTGCGGTACCGCAACCTGGTCTTGCCAGCAGAGCAAAGGCAATGGCGCGCCGCTCAGAACAAAACCGCGAACTCTTATGTAGTGGAAATACCGATACAATCCTGCACCGCACTGTGATGCGCTGCGGTTCACTGCTGCGCCGCACCAACTGAGGCATTGAGGGCGCTGCATTGCAATAGGCGCCACCTCATATGTGCGAGGAGAGAGGGAGCAAGCCTCGCCAGGTTGACTGAAACGATCTAAACTCGTTGCCAGCTCGTAACGCTCCCGCTGGACGTTGAGCGTGAATTGCGCTCCCGCCACGGCATAGGGAGTGCCGGATGATCGAATTTCTGAGACATGCATTCTTGAAACGGCCTCGCGCTGCGGGCGCCGCCAGCGCCCGCCTGCGCGAGAGCACCCTGCGGCCCGTGTGATTTCGAGGCTACGCGATAGCTTGGGAGACAGCGTATGTCACAAGGAACAGCAGAAGTGTCGGAAGCCGAGATCGCGGTCCACTGGCAGGAAGAGAATTATATCAACCCGCCGGAGAGATTTCTCGCGCAGGCCAACCTGACTGACAAAACGGTCTTTGATCGATTCAGTCTCGATAACGTCCCGGACTGCTTCAAGGAGTACGCCGATCTCCTTCATTGGTACCGGCCCTGGGACATCACGCTTGATACGAGCAATCCGCCGTTCTGGCGATGGTTCGTCGGCGGCAGGATCAACGCCAGTTACAACTGCGTCGATCGCCATCTCGCCAAGTACAAGAACAAGACGGCGATTCACTTCGTCCCCGAGCCGGAGCACGAAGCGATCCAGCACGTCACCTACCAGGAGCTCTATGTGCGCGTGAACGAGGTCGCGGCATTGTTGCAAGACGGCTGTGGTCTCAAGAAAGGCGACCGGGTGACGTTGCACATGCCCATGGTGCCGGAGCTTCCGATCACGATGCTGGCCTGCGCCAGGCTCGGGATCATTCACTCGCAAGTCTTCAGCGGCTTCAGCGGGAAGGCCACGGCAGATCGCATCGTCGATTCCGAAAGCCGTGTGTTGATCACGATGGATGCCTATCACCGTGGCGGCCAGCTTCTCGATCACAAGGAGAAAGCCGACGTCGCAGTCAGCGAGGCGGAGAAGGAAGGCGCCAAGGTCGAGAAGGTGCTCGTGTGGCAGAGATACCCTGGGCGATACTCAAGCAAGACGCCATTGGTTGAGGGCCGCGATTTCGTCATGAACGAGATGTTGTCGGGCTATCGGCGGCGCCGGGTCGACCCCGTGGAAATGCCCGCGGAAGATCCGCTGTTCCTGATGTACACCAGCGGCACCACCGGGAGGCCAAAGGGATGTCAGCACTCTACCGGTGGATACCTACTCCTACGTCGCGGGAACGTCGAAATACATTCAGGACATCCATCCGGAGGATGTCTACTGGTGCATGGCCGACATTGGCTGGATCACGGGTCACTCCTACATCGTCTATGGGCCGCTGGCGCTCGCCGCCTCGTCGGTGGTGTATGAAGGGCTTCCTACCTATCCTGACGCGGGGCGCCCGTGGCGCATCGCCGAAGAGCTCGACGTCAATATCTTTCATACCTCGCCGACAGCAATACGGGCGCTTCGGCGCGCCGGGCCGGAAGAGCCGCCAAAGTACAACCACCACTTCAAGCATATGACCACCGTGGGCGAACCCATCGAACCGGCCGTCTGGAAGTGGTACCACGACGTCGTTGGCAAGGGCGAGGCGGTCATCGTCGACACCTGGTGGCAAACGGAGAATGGCGGTTTTCTGTGCAGCACGATTCCGGCGCTGAACCCGATGAAGCCGGGAAGCGCGGGGCCGGGAGTGCCGGGCATTCACCCGATCATCTACGACGAGGCAGGCGCCGAGATTCCACCGCGCTCTGGCCGTGCCGGAAACATCTGCATCCAGAACCCCTGGCCGGGCTCGTTCCAGACGATCTGGAAAGACTCCGATCGTTTCGTCCAACAGTACTACGCGCGTTACTGCAAGGATCGATCGAGCCACAACTGGCGCGATTGGCCGTACATGGCCGGCGACGGCGCTCTACAAGCGGCCGATGGCTATTATCGCATCCTGGGTCGAATCGACGATGTCATCAACGTGGCCGGGCACAGGCTTGGGACCAAGGAAATCGAGTCCGCGAGCCTGCTTGTTGAGGAGATCGCCGAGGCGGCAGTGGTTCCTGCCAGGGACGAAATCAAAGGCAAGGTCCCCGATCTCTACGTCTCGCTGAAGCCTGGGCTCGCCCCCAGCGAGGACATCCGCAAGCGAGTGGAAGACTCCGTGATCCGTGAGATCGGGGCGATCGCTCGTCCGCGCCGTGTCGTGATCGTCCCCGATATGCCGAAGACCCGTTCCGGAAAGATCATGCGCCGCGTTCTCGGGGCGATTTCGAACAACGAGGATGCGGGCGACATCTCGACGCTGGCCAATCCCGAGATCGTCGATGAGATTCGAAAGATGAAATCCTAGTCCGCGGTCTTCGTGGCTTGTCCCGCGAGATGCGTCGGACAGAACACGGAGGAGAGCGATGGAAACAAACGAAATCGTGGAGTGCATCCGGCCGTTGCTCGCAAGGTTCTCCGAGGATGAAGTGGTCGTGCGCCGCTTAGTGACGACAGACGGAACCTTCGACGCACTTTGCCACCAATACGGCCGCGTCACTGATCTCCTTAAAGCTTACGAGGCGAGAGCTGATCAGGAGGCGGAAGTTGAGTGGCTCAAGAAGCGCCGGGCTGTGCTGGAAGAAGAACTGCTGACGCGCATTGAAGGATATCAGCCGCAGTAGTGCTGCTCCTGCGAGGCGCGGAGCGCGCTGTCCGGCGGGCGATCGTCACAGGCACGCTTCAGCGCAAGCCAATTGCGGCGCGACGCGACCTGATAATTCCGAGCGTCCAGACACAAATGGCGCACCATTCAGAACAAAAACACGATCTCTTATGTGCTTGAGATTGCTATCTAATTCTAGACCGCGCTATCCAATCGAGCACGTCATGAAGACGCCGGAGCTCACGGACGAGCACCGCGCCGGCATCCTGGGCGACAACGCAGCCAAGCTACTCAAGATCAGCCTCAGCTGACGCTGCCCCAGCGCGACGACGCTGGCGCCCAGTAGCTCCGGCATCGTCCCTCGGACGACCGCCGTCTCACCGTGCTGCACCGGCGAGAGTGTGGATCATCCTCGAGCTATTCGCAGCTACCAGCCAGGCAGCCTGCGACCCCGTGGCCGTTCGCCGAGCGGAACAGTTCGGCGTCGGAGGCGTTTTTCGCACTGACAAAACGCCATGGGGGGACCTATGTGCTGATGCGAAACGACCGAACTGCGCTTACGCTTAAGTGTCCCGCGTGCAGTCGGGTGACGCCGCATCGGTTTCTTTACATTAAGAACGGTTGCGACATCTTTCAATGTCGTAACTGCGGACTGGGACGCACCGAGGCATCGAGCTTCGATCCTCTCGCCTATTATGACGATGGCTACTTTTCCGGCCGTCAGTCCGACGGCTACGCTGACTATCGCGGCGCCGAACCCGTGCTACGGCGCGAGTTCGCCCGCACGGTCGAGTTCATCCAGCGCCGCAAGCCACAGGGCTACCTGCTCGAGATCGGTTGCGCCTACGGCTTTTTTCTCGATGAAGCCCGCCGCGCCGGATTTGAGGTGAGCGGCATCGAGCCGGCGGAGGCGGCTGCCGCCCATGCTGGCGATCTCGGCTTGAACGTCGTCTGCGGCCTGCTGAGCGAAGCGACTCTCAACTCGTTTGGCACCCTGGATGTCATAGTGCTCCTCGACGTCATCGAGCATCTGCCCGACCCGCAGGAAGCCCTCGCGCTATTTGCGGACCATCTCCGGCCGGACGGAATCATCGTGCTGACGACCGGAGACTTCGGTTCCTTGGCGGCGCGCTCGACCGGCGCGCACTGGCGCCTGATGACGCCTCCGCAGCACCTGTGGTTCTTCAACCGCGACAGCATCGCGTCTCTGGCCCATTCGGTCGGCCTTTGCGTCGAGAGTTCCGATCACCCCTGGAAATTCGTGCCGTTCTCGCTGATCGCCTTCCAGGTCGGTCGCATGCTCGGCCGCAGGATCGCGGCCAGCCCGAGCGGCAACCGGTTCGCCATTCCGGTGAACCTGTTCGACGCGATGCGCGTGGTCTTGAGCAAGGCGCCCCCATATCCTGATACGAGCCTCCCATGACAGAGCGCCTCAACTTCGGCCAGATCGCATTGCTCCTCACCTACGCGGCCGGCATGGCGGCGGGCCAACTCCTGTTCAAGGCCGCCGCGCTGCGCCTCGGCAACGGCCATCCGTTGTCGGCGCGTGCGCTGCTGCTATTGCAGGACGCACCGTTTATCGGCGCCATCGCGCTCTATGCGGCGCTGTCCGTCCTGTGGGTCTGGCTTTTGACATTCACGCCGCTGTCGCGCGCGTATCCGTTCGTGGCCGTCGCGTTTGCGGTAACGCCCGTCCTCGGCGCGCTGGTGTTCGCCGAGCCGCTGTCGGCGCGCCTTCTGGTCGGAATCGCGGTGATCGCCTGCGGTCTTGTGCTTGTTGTGGGTTGATGAGACATGAACGGCCGGATTCGCAATCCCTGGGTCGTTGTCGCGGCGTACAATGAAGCGCCGGTGGTCGGCAGCGTCGTGTCCGGCATTCGCCGCGCGGGATACGCCGTCGTCGTAGTCGATGACGGCTCCGGCGACCGCACCGGCGACGTCGCGTTGCTCGCAGGCGCGGTCGTCGTCCGGCATCCGATCAACCTCGGACAGGGCGCCGCGCTGCAGACCGGCATCGACTACGCCCTCGAGCAGCGTGCGGATGCGCTCGTCACGTTCGACGCCGACGGCCAGCATTCCCCGCGGCCATCGCCGCGCTGCTCGCGGCGATCGAGCAGCCCGGCATCGATTTCGCGCTCGGCAGCCGCTTTCTCATCGGTGCGACCGCAAATCTGCCGATGTCGCGCCGCATCCTACTCAGCGCCGCGCTCTGGTTCACGCGCGCGAGCACCGGGCTGCCGGTCACCGATACCCACAATGGCCTACGGGCGATGACCGCGCGCGGCGCCCGCGCGATCTTCTTGCGACAGAACCGAATGGCGCACGCGTCCGAGATCCTGCACCAGATCGCGCAGAGCCGCCTGCGCTTTGTCGAAGTGCCAGTAAATATCGAGTACAGCGCCTATTCGCTGGGCAAGGGTCAACGCATCACCGATGCGCTGACCATCCTGATCGATCTGTTTGCACGGAGGCTCTACCGATGATCGCGCAGCTGTTGCTGACGGCCCTTCTGATGTTGGTTCTGGTTTACGCCTGGTCGGCGCATCGGACGGTGCCGATCATCGGCCTTCTTGCGAGCGGCGCTGCGCTCGCCGGCCTCTACTTCGTCTGGGTGCAGGAACACGCTACAGCACTTGCGGCTCTCGTGGGAATCGGCCGCGGCTCCGACCTGATCGTCTATATCTGGGTCGTGATCAGCCTGCTCATCATGCTCAACTTGCATCTCAAGCTGCGGCTCCAGCTCGACATGATCACGCGGTTGGCGCGCGCCGTGGCGATCGATCGCGCCAGGGAGCGACGGCGTGAGGCAGTCCCTCCGCGAAAACGTCGCCCGGTCATGTTGGGTCGAAAGGCCGAGGCGCCCCCGATCGAGTTGCAGGCGAAGAAGTAGATGCCATTGCCAAGTCGCACCGGAACTTGACGTCACTCATCGAGCCCGCGATGATTGGCGTAGATCTTGGCGAACGGGCGGCCAAATCGCGTGACCTCGTCAACCAGTACGGCCGTCGTGCCGTCGGCACAAGGCCAGCGCTCGGTGGCGATCAGGTAGTCGGCCTCTTCCACATGTGTTTCGGCAATCCAGTTGCGTCGGAACATCACGCCTGCGAGTTGCTCGCGCCAGGCCAGGCAGAGGAGCACGCGCGGTGGATCGCCCGCGAACCGGCCTTCGGCGTCAATTCGATCCTCGAGGCGGCGCAGCGCCTCGGGAGCCGCCATGCTCCAATAGTCGAGGTCGAAACGGCCGTAAGCGCCGGCGACGCCGCCTGCCAGACTGTTCATCGCGATATATTCGAGCGGATGTAGGATGACGAGCGTCACCACGATGGCAGCCGTGTGCGCGCCCCCAAGGGCCACGGGCACAATCGGGAGGCGTCGCAAGAAGGGCAAGAGGCTCGTGAGCCCGCGCGCGGCCACGATGGCGAGCATTGGGATCACGAACAATACATGGCGGACACCGTCATAGAGCGTCGAGCCCTGCAGGATGAGCACTGCGATAGGCCCGAACGCCGCCACACTGACGACCAGCACCGCGCGCGATCCTGCGAGCTCGGCCGCGACCGGTCGCAGTCCCACGACGCCAGACCGGCGCAGGGCGCCGAGGGTGGCGCGGGTCCACGACGCTGCAGCACCGATCCAGACCGCCATGCCGAGCAACAGCAACGCCAAAAAGCCCTCGGGCAGACGCGCCAGGAGCTGTCCGGGGATGTACCAGGCGGGCACGTTATCGGTGAACGTGAGCCGGCCCCAGTTCTGGAATTCGAACGAGGTGTCGAGCGTACCAAAGTGCCGATAGGCCTCGAGGAATTGTATGAGCGGATTTCCAATCTGCAACCACGGCCAGAGCGCAATCGCCGTCAGCCAGGCGATGACGATGACGAGCAACGTATGCAAGGCGATCTGGCGCAATTGGCCATAGCCCGCGCGGCCATGGCGCAGCAGCGCCTCGAGCGCGCACAGGCTCATGCCGCCGACGAGGTAGGCGTGCGTGATCACCCCGCCGGTGCGCGTCGCGATGGCGAGGCCGGTGGCAAGGCCCGTCGCGAGGGTCAGAGGCCAGCTCGGCACCTCCTGCCGCACCATCAGGACGATCGCGAGCGTCGACCAGCTCATGGCGAACAGGAACGGCACGTCGATCGGGGCAAAGAACAGGTTGCCGTACAGGTAGCCGGTCAGCAGGCACAGGGTGAGCACCGTCAACCCAGCCCAGCGCCCGACGGTGAGCCGTGCCATCAGCACGACAGCGGCGAGCCCAACGAGGCCGAACAGGAAGGTCATCGCGTGCCGGACCGTGATCGGGCTCGCGAGATCAAGCGACTGCACGGCCGCGACGAGCACCTGAAACCACGGTCCATACATCCAAAGATACTCTTCGACCGTCTCGAACTGAGACCGGTCCGCAAACGCGCTCGTGTACCAGGCAAGTGCCTTGGGGCCGTACTCGTCGGTGTTGAATTCGTCGGTGGACAGCCCGTAATCCGCGGTGGTCACAAGCCCGATGATCAAGGCCACGCCCAGCACAAGGAGCACAAGCAACGTCTCGGCATGGCGAGCAGCGAATGCGAGGCCGAGTTTCGGCCTCGCAAACCCAGAAACGTCGCCATCCACCCGCTCAAGCGCCATGCATTGTCCTGTGATCGAGCCGCTGCACGAGGAATTCAAGCGGCGGATCAGGACGCGAACGGTTCTGCTTGCGCCCGCATCACACCAGGCGACATCCCGCTCAACCGCAATCGCGAACGAACCCCAGCACACCTCGAGTGTTGTCCTGCGCTGGGTTTCGATAACGCGTCTGAAGGGAACTTTGTTCCCGAAGCTTCAAATCAGGTCTCCCAAGGCGGGTTAGCAATGGCGATCCTTATCACCGGAGGTGCCGGATACATTGGGAGCCACATGGTGTACGAACTTGCTGATCGTGGCGAACAGCCCATCGTGATCGATGATTTTTCATCGGGCTTCGAATGGGCAATACCATCCGGAGTTCCGGTTTTCGTTGAGGACATCGGGGATCAGCGGCGAGTTGCGCCGCTGATCGCGAAGTATGGGATTTCCGAGATTATTCATTTTGCGGGTTCGGTCGTTGTTTCGGAGTCGGTTGCCGACCCGCTTCGATATTACCGCAACAACACCGCAAATTCCCGAAGTCTGTTCGAGATCGCAATCAGAAGTGGAGTGCGGCGTTTCATCCTCTCGTCGACGGCTGCGGTGTACGGGAATCCGCCGGCAAATCCTGTCACGGAAGAGACCCCCGTTGCGCCTGTATCACCTTACGGCGCATCCAAATTCATGGCCGAAACAATGCTGCGTGATGCTGCACGCGCTCATGGCCTGCGCTACGTCATCTTGAGGTATTTCAACGTAGCAGGCGCCGATCCTGCTCTGCGCACTGGACAGGCAACCCGAGGGGCAACGCATCTTATCAAGGTTGCAGCGGAGACTGCCGTGGGTCTGCGAGAGAGGATGCAGGTTTTCGGCACCGATTATCCCACGCCTGACGGGACCTGCATTCGCGACTATATCCACGTGAGCGACCTCGTAAACGCTCATTGTCACGCGCTTTCATACCTGCGCGGTGGTGGAGAGTTCCTGACGCTAAATTGCGGCTACGGCTGCGGCTTTTCGGTCATGCAGGTGATCGACGCCATGCGGCGCGAATCTGGATACGACTTTCCCGTCGAACTTGCCGCCCGCCGGCCTGGCGATCCGGCGGAGATCGTGGCGTCGGCGGAACGGATGCGCAACCTTTTAGGCTGGCGACCCCAATGGGATGATCTTTCCCTGATCGTCCGCCATGCGCTCGCTTGGGAACGCAAACTATTGGCACAAGGTAACGCCAGTCTTCCCTCCGGAGTGTCTCAGCTGGTCCCGCTCCGTCCCATTGTCAGCAAGGTTAGACGGGGCAAGCGTCTGCCGCGCGGAAGTTCAACGCTCGTCCAAGAACAGAGGAGGCGCCGGCGATGAGCCTGGTGATGGCAACCAGTGCCATCGCTGCGCTCGTTTTCCGTCAGCCGGGGGTGGGGGACTCAGCGACGAGATTCGGCACAAGCGCGAGTCGCGCGCACAGGGGTCGTCTGGTCGGCAGCAGCCGTGATTCAGAGCCCCTTTGCCGGCCGCTACAAGCCGGACTCCGCCTTCCCTACGAGCGCACATTCTGTAGCCGCTTATTATGCGAATTGAGCCGCCAAGTCACAAAACTTCGCTGATGCAGTCGGCTGTGAGGGTCAGCTGGCGAGTGCGAATACTAGCGCCGCCTCACGGGGGGGCGGCATCGTAGAATGTCGTAGAACATCGCGGAAAATCGCAGAATGGCGCTCCCTAGGGGACTTTAGGCCCCACGGGAAATCAAACACTTAGGAGATGGTGGGACAGAAAACGGTTCTACAGAATCGTTATCGTTTCTAGCGCGACTGTCTCACCAGCGGCGCCCGCATGGGCCGCCGCTAGAGGGTAGAATCCGACATGACCAACACTGCGAACGGTGGCCTCCCTGAGGCCGCCGCAAAACCCGTTTCCGGCGGCAAGGGCCAAGACTTCAACGACATGCTCCGCTGCGGTGCCGATCCGTCCTGTATTGTGGATATCGTCGAAAATGGCGATGTGCCTCCGCACGAGCGCATCGCCGGATGGATCGAGTCCGATGATGACTCCGACGTGATGGACCCCCTTTCGGAGGCCGGCGGCGCCCCGGAGGGGGAGCAAGGCGGCGCAGGGGCGGCCGTGGACGCGCCAAAGGCGTCCCCGCGCTCTTGGGGGTTCGATGTCGGGAACTCAACCGAAGCTACGCGCTGGCGATTTGGGGCGGTAAGGCATTGGTGGTGAACGAGCAGCCTCACGGGCCACTTAATGACCGAGTGCGGCTGATGTCTTTCGAGTCCATGAATTCATGGTTTGCGAACCGCCAGACCGAGGTTGTGGGGAGCGACGGCAAGATCAGGTCGGTGACCTGGGCGAAGGCTTGGCACCAACACCCGGATCGCCGGCAATATGACGGCGTGGAGTTTTTCCCCAATCCGGACGGGGCCGCCAGCACGCCAAACTATCTCAACCTCTGGCGCGGATTCAGCGTCACTCCGTCCCCTAAAGGCCGTTGCGGACGATTTCTGGACCATCTCCGCGTCAATGTTTGCCGGGATAACGACGAATATTACCGGTATCTCCTCGGCTGGATGGCCCACCTCGTGCAGCGGCCGAGGGAGCGACCGGGCATCGCCTTGGTGATGCGCGGTCGGAAGGGCACCGGTAAGACTGTTGTCGGCGAGGTTTTGGGATCACTGTTCGCGCCTCACTATTTCCCGGTGGACGATGCGAGATACCTCACGGGACAATTCAACGCACACATGGCGACTTGCTTGCTGTTGCAGGCCGATGAAGCGATGTGGGCGGGCGACAAGGCCGCCGAAGGCAGGCTTAAAGGCTTGCTCACTTCGCGAATCCAAATGATCGAGTCCAAGGGCGTCGATCCGATCAGAATGGAAAACCGCGTGCGCGTCATCATGACATCCAATGAAGATTGGGTTGTTCCCGCAACCGGCGACGAGCGGCGATTTTTTGTGCTCGACGTTGGTTCCTACGCCGAGCAGAACAACGAATATTTCGCAGAGATGTACGAGGAATTGGACGCCGGCGGTCGCGAAAAGCTACTCCATGAACTCCTGTCGTTCGATCTCAGCAAGTTCAATATCTGGCGCATTCCGCAAACAAAGGCGTTGCTCGATCAAAAGCTGCGCTCGCTCGATCCAATCGATGACTTTGTGTTCAACCGGCTTTGGGCGGGATCATGGCTCCACGGTGACGACGCCTGGCGCGGGACCGTTGTTAGGGATGACCTGTACGCGGAGTATCTGAAGGATGCGTCTCGCATGGGCATTGGCCGTAAGCGTAGCAGCGCTGATTTCGGCAAGCGACTTAAGAAGCTTGTTCCCGGCATCGGGGATATTCGGCCCTCTGTTGAAAGAGAGCCCGGTGTTGTCAAACGAACGTGGTGCTATTCAATGCCTTCTCTTGACGAATGTCGAAACGCATTCGATAAGTGCGTCGGCCAACCGATCGATTGGCCGGCGCTCCCGCCGGGAGAGGGCGAGCGAGCGCAGTACGCAAGTCCGGATGACGATGCTCCGGTCTAGACGGTCTAGGCTAGGCGGGTTTGCCTAGACGCAAATTCATCAATCAAATCAAAAGTCGGTCTAGGCTGTCTAGGGAGTCTAGGTCGCGCGCGTGTAGGCAAAATTGTAGGCCGGTCTCAGCTTGAGGCCGGCCGTTTTGTTTCTGACTTCCTCTTTTCCCGTAGACTGCCTAGACATCCTAGACCGACCCTTATTTTTAGGGGTTTCTCGCGTCTAGGCCCCGTTCAGGTGCCTAGACTCCCTAGACGCAAACTCACAACAACCAAACGGCTCTGCTGCCGAGGTGTCCATGGCGACACCTCGGCACGCGGGGCCGTTTTCTTTTATGGAGACTAAAGTGGCTAAGCCAACCAGAACACAGATCGACTTTGCAAGGGTGATGACCATCAGACAGCGCGGCGTGCTGAATTCGCTCGTGATGTTTGATTGTTACATGAGTGCCAGCGAGTTGGCCGACGAGGAATTGAAAGACATCGTGCGACATCAGCTCGCGCGGTGCATCGTCCACCCTGACCTTGATGGGCGTCTCTCGTGGGGAGCAACTGACAACGGACGGACCATCTCGCGCATGATCCGGCAGGGGAAACTCTAGGCCAATGCGCGGGTCCTTCCCGGACCCCACCTCCCTACGGCACAAGCGCGCCCCAACTAAGCGGAAGCCAGAACCTAAAAAAACTGGGTTGACAAGGTTGACAGACATCCCGCGTCGGTTGCGTACTGCGGAATTCCGTGCAGTTGTTATCGCCTTACTGGAGAGAGGCATTGTGTTGCAGCTCAAGACTTTTGGCACGTCGTTGCCGGCGCCATCGCCAGATCGACAAGGAGGCACAATGCTTCACCAACGTTTGAGCTGGGCGTAACCTGTGTCCGAGCTCGTGAGCGAAATTAGGCTCAGGCCAACTCGCATCGGATTCCTTGTTCGGCCGTCAGACCTGACCTCTGTGCGCGCGATCATGCGCGCGTGCACCTGCCTTTGGGGCGGAGCGTACAATCCGATAATTCCAGTTTTCAATCGGCCGCCGCCCGAATGGAAGCCTGAAATTTACGAACGCTTCAAGGGTCCGGCGGTCGCGAAGGGTTACGTCCGCTTCTTTGAGCCGGACGTCTACGTTGAGGCAGAGGAAGGCTTGCTTGAGAAAGCCGGCATCGCGGGGATTCGCGAACAACACGCAATGCATCCGCAGGCTATCACCTTGGAACAGCTTTTCGAAGCTCGGGATGGCCGCAGCTACTCGGAACCAACGTTCGGACTGAATATGATCGATGTGTTTCGGCACATCTACGAATCAGAGCAACGATTTGTTCTGCGGGACAAGGGCGATTGCGTACGCGTCAAACCTCAGCGCGGCAACGCTCTTGTTGAGTGCATCTTCGGCGCGTTCCCCACTTCAGCTGACCTGTCCTACGTTACGGCCGCGTATGCAGACGTTTACAAACCCGAACAGGCAGAGGCTTCGCCGGAAACTTGGAAACGGGTATTCCAGAAAGGGTCGCAAACACCGCTCCGTGCCACGCATTATCAACTCAACGCGCAACGGTATTGGCATCACGATCCTGTCTTGTTTGTTTTTGATCCGACCCGCGCGACAGACCTAATCGATGTTTGGAATTTAAAACTTCGAACCCAATCGAGTCCTGCCAATTCCCCTAGACTGGTTTGAGACGCTGTCAGACTATATTTCCGCATTTGTAGAGTCTCAGCACCGTCCGGTCGTGGGAAATCCCAACGGCGTTATGCACAACGCAACAATCGAGTTTAGTCGCTCAATAAGCAAAGTGACGGCCGAGGGTCTTGTAGGAAAGCTAAAACGCGACCTTCCTGCCGGAGCTTTAGTGATGAAGCTTTGGCGAAATCCGATCTGGATTGATCGCCACGATCCCTTTGTACATCGTGACACACGACTGCAAGTGACAGCCGATGAAAAGCAGATGGACTTAGTCGTCAAAGACGACGAAGCGCGATTGAGGACGATCTTTGAACCATTGGTGCCCAAGCTTTCGAGCCGGTACGGCGGCAACCATCATAGGTGGGTAAATGTGCTAAAGCCTTCGAGCTACGGGCATCAGAACGCCGCGACCGTACTTCCGTTCAACACGTTCGATCGCGCTTGGCCACGCCTTGGCATGGGTGGGGAGCAAATACCGATAGGCTCAGAGGGATGGGTTTATCCTCAGCAATTCAAAAACCTCGGACAATATGTTTCGTTGCTTCGGTCTGAGGAAGCGATCATCGGTTCGCTCGAACGGTATGGGGTGACTGCCCAACCTCTCCGAGCCCGGCCAGATTGCGAAGCAGATGCTTGAGCACCTGGGCGGACTAAACAGGGTCGGCATGCTCAGCCGAAATCAATACGCTGCGGCTGCTCAACAAGATGGCTGGCGGCCTACGGCGCAGACGCATTGAAGACAATGCCATCGAGGAGAGCTTCGAACTTCGCACTGCCTCGATCAAGGATTGGCGAGATCTTATGGCAAAGCGAAACCAAGAACTCTTCGTCGCCCGGAGTTAAAACATTTCACCGACGCGAACGTCATACGGTTAGGTCTGGAAACGGACTGCCCAACGTGCCGGGCCACAAATTGGACTTCGTTAACAGCGGCCGATTATCGATTGACCTGCGAACGCTGCCTGAACCCATACGAGTTTCCACAAGCCGAACTCCGTAGCCAAACTGGCAATTGGAGTTATCGTGTCGTTGGCCCTTTCTCAACGCCCGACTACGGAAGAGGTTCTTACAGTGCCCTTCTCGCGCTCCGCGTTGTGAGCCACGCGATCAACTCAATGGATCGGATGACTTTTTCAACCGCTATGGACTTAAGGTTTGATGGGATCGCACGCGAGGTGGATTTCATCGCTTGGCACAGTGACGACAGATTAAATGACATGCAACGCCCCCCGCAACTTGTGATCGGAGAAGCAAAATCGCTTGGCCAAGGCGACCTGATAACTAAGGACGAATTAGCGAAACTTAGGTCCGTGGCCGAAAAACTGCCGGAGGCTGTGATAGTGATTGCTGTCTTGCGCGATCATTTTACGCAACCTGAGATCAGTATTTTGCGACGATTCGTAGCTTGGGGCAGACGCGTTAACGTTCACGGAGAACCAACCAATCCGGTATTGCTCCTGACTTCCCACGAACTAACGATGGATCATAATATTTCAAGCGCTTGGAAAACGCTCGGCGGCAAGCATGCTCAATTTTCCGGATTCAACCAAGTGCGAACGTTATCCATGCTCGCAGATGCGACGCAGCAAATTTACTTGAACATGAAGTCATTTCAGGTTGAACGATCGGAGTACTGGCAAAAGCGGCACGCGCGTCGTCAAGCTCGGCAAGCCAATACCAAAGCCGGGACGGTCTCGTAGGGCAGCGGTTTCTTCCCTACCTCAGCTACTTAAAGGCCGGCGCGCTTTGTTTCGTACGATACAAATACATAGCGCATAATGCGCTAGCCTTTGGTTGCATGCGCCTAAGCTTGCGCGGCTCTGAGAAATCAGAAATGGTCGGTGCGTAAACCCGAATCGAATAGCTACATCTTCTCCTTAGTTTGCAGCGTTTCGACCTGAGCGGTCTCACTGTCCGCTAGCAGGCTGCGTTGCCCAGAGTGGAAAGCTTGAAAGCGCGTCCACTTTCTTCGAACAAGATTCTAGTGCCCGGCCTTCGGCCCGATTGCGCCGATGGATGACAACTCGAAAGGTCTAACTCCTATGACGAACACAGACGCATCTGTCCGATTCGCGAGTTTCATCAATGAAGATACAGGTGAGATCGCGCCATTTTTCTTACACACGCACACTGGGATAGACACCGAAATAGATCGGCGAATTCACAGTGACGCGCGCGCCCAGCAAAAGCACGAGGCAACCCGCGCCAAGTTTCATCTCGCATTAACGTTGGCCAGTCAGGACCCATGTCCAATTCGATACTGAAGAAGCGGCAGCGTCACACCTCGACCCTGCAAATGCTGATTGATCGCCAGGCTTTCGGCCCTCGGGTTTCGCGCGAGGCGATGATCATGATCGCGGCGGCGAAACGATACTACTCCATCATGACGGCCGGGACTGAGTCGACCTCCTTGACCGGAACACCTAACTCAAAGGTGGATAGCTCGCTCAACCCCGCCCGATTTGATGCAGCGATCGTTCGTTCAATCGATCAGAGAAAGGAGATCAACGATCTCCGAAAAGGTCTCAGTCCGTATTTCTCAACGGTTCTGGATTTCATCCTCGTCGATGATCTGACGACCAAGGAAACGGCCGAACGACTATTTTCGAAAGCGGACAGCAAGACCGAAACTTTGACGCTCGAACGGCTTCGGGGGGCTCTGATGCATGTTGCGGCCTCGAAATTTCACCTGCTTTCGGAGTAGGAGAAGTCGGGTACCCGACATGAATCCTCTCTTGCCGCATACGCGAGAGCATTCCATACTGACTATCATCACGACGAACCTCGGCCGCAGCAAATCATGCGTGCCGAGGTTTTTCTTTTTCACACCCATAGCGAGGTAGAGAGAATGACTAATGCAAGGGGCGGCGGCCTGACCCTTAAGCAACTGGCCGATTTGCATCAGATGACGGCTGAGAACATGCTCACTGTTCTGAATGATCCTGCACCCAAGGCAACCGGCTTCAAGAAACGGTTTGATTTTGCCGATGCGCTGGAAGTCGAGATCGCGCGGCAAATGAGCGACAATTCAGGGGTGCCGATGAACGAGGCATTTCGGCTGTCCATGTACACGATGGCTGCGCAATCCTTTCTCGCGTACGAGGCCGCCGGCAACGGTTCGTCCCAAGATTTCTGGTTCGCGGTCACGGCTTCGCGTAACACGTGGGGGAGCGCACCACGTGGCTCCTGGCCCTTGACCGGTTTCGGCCCGAAAGAATATTGGGCAGAGATGCACTATATTGGCTCGCTCGGAACAATCATGGGTGAGATTTCCGAGTCGATCGGTCGCGATCAGGTTCAGTATCCGGATTCGGACCCGGCTAGGATCACCATGTGCAACGTGTCGGCCGCCGATCGCCGGCTCCGCAAGCGCGCAGCCGAACTGGGGATCGAGTTGAACGAGAAGTAGCGGTGGGCTCCCCATGGCCACTGCCTCCGAGGCACCTAATGTGGATTTGCCGGCCAACTTTGAACAGCGATGCGCGACGATGGATGCGCGCTTGCAGGCCGGCGAGCCGATGACGGTCGAGCATCTCACCGATCAACTCGGCGCGCCCTATGATTTTCTCACTTTCGCGCTCACCGTTATGTTCCGCGCGATAACACAAAGCGTGCCGGCTTTGGCCGATCTCTCGCCCGCTCGGCCGCTTCACTAAGGATCAAGATGACACAGATCGACGCAACGCGCCGGCCTATGCCGGCCGCGAACGCTGGCGTACGCACGCCATTTCGAGTCGGCGTGATTGCCGTGCGCCTAGCTAGCGAGGACATCGCCGCCCGGTTCGCGGCGAGCACTTACAATCCGAAATCGCGAACAGTTATCGCCGTCCTGTCCATCGGTGCACGCATCCCAAGATTCGGAAGCGTTTGAGGAATTGTCGATCGCACCGGACGCGATCGACCTCCGCCGCGTGGCGCTCGGGCAAGTCCGATTGCTCGACAGCCACAACCGATCCTCGGTTGAAGCCATCTTGGGCGTCATCACCGATGCGTGGATCGAGGGCGGAAAACTGCTTGGCCGTATCCAATTCTCCGAAACGGACGCGGGACGATCAGCCGAGGGTATGGTCGCACGCGGCGAAGTCTCGGCGATTTCGATTGGCTATAGCGTCCGCGTTTGGACGCGAGTTCGGCATCGAGGATGATGCCGAAATCTGGCGCGCGGACAAATGGGAGTTGTTGGAAGCTTCCCTTGTTTCCGTTCCCGCCGACGCCGACGCGCTGATCCGCTCGGCGCACACGACTCTCAACACATCAGTGAAAGGAAACCGGATGGACCCGGAAATTACTTACAATTCAAACAACCACGAAACCACCGAACCGAGCGGCCAGTCGCCGCAGCGTGGCGCATCGCGTCCCGTGATGTCTGATCGCGAGGTGCGCGAGGCTTACGACCTTGCGGAACGCGCGGGCATTGGGCTTGATTTCGTGCGCCAGCATGTTGGCGCCGGCGGCTCGATGGACGATTTTCGCAATCGCGTGTTCGAGCGGCTGGCGGGCGATGCCAACCGGACGCGCACCAATCCGACGCGCACGAGCGGGGATGAGACGTTCGACAATCCCGAACTTTCTGAAGCCGGTCGATCAGCGATGCGCTGTACGCCAAGATGACCGGCAAGGTGCCCACGGGCGCGGCCGTCGAGTTGGTGGGGCGTTCCATGCTGGACATGGGCGCTATGATCTTGGAGGCAAGCGGCGAGCGCGTGTCATGGGCCGATCGGACGAGGTTGGCTGACCGTATCTTGACGCGGGGACATTCAACGTCCGACTTCCCATACCTGCTTTCCAGCGCGGGCAACCGGGTGTTGGCCGACGCCTATCAGATCGCGCAAACGCCGCTGAAAAACCTCGCGCGCCGGCGCACCGTGACTGATTTCCGTCCGGTGTCGATCTTGCGACTCAGCGAGGCGCCGCGCCTCGACAAGGTTCTGCAAAATGGTGAGATCAAGCACGGGAGTCGGGCGGAAGCTAACGAGGGCTTTGCCGTCGATACTTATGCCAAAATCTTTTCGATCTCGCGGAATGCGATCGTCAATGATGACCTCGGCGCCTTCGCCGACGCGTCGGCCGCATTCGGGCGCTCCGCCGCATCAACGGAAGCTGATCTCCTGGCTGGATTGCTGTTGGCCAACTCCGGTGATGGGGCGAAGCTGAGCGATGGCAATCCGCTTTATGGAGCCGCGCGGGGGAACAAGGCGGCGGCTGGAAGTGCGATCACAAGCGATGCGCTTGGCGACGGCCGGAAGGCACTGCGCAACGTTTTCGATATCGACGGCAAGACTCCGCTCAACGTGGTGCCGCGTCATCTGGTTGTCGGAAGCGCCAAGGAAACCGAGGCGGATCGCGTTGTCGCGATCATCAATCCGACCTCCGAAGTCGATGTCAATCCGTTCGGCGGCAAACTTACGGTGCAGGTCGAACCTCGCCTGACCGGCAACGCGTGGCGGCTTTTCGCTGATCCGAGCCAACTGGCGACGATCGTCATCGCCTATCTTGCAGGCCGCGAGGGGCCGCAGATCGACTTGAAAGAAGGTTGGGACGTGCTCGGCGTCGAATTCCGCGCTGTGCTCGACGTTGGCTGCGCAGTGCAAGACTGGCGCGGGACCTACCTGAATTCGGGCGCATAAGGCACGCGCTCACATCAATCGTGCGGGACCGCCCTAGTGCGGCCCCGCGCCACCGTGAATGGGCAATCTCCTGTAGGGCGAGCGGCCACGTCCTCGCCGAAAGCGATCCTCCCCGCCCATTCTCGGCTCCGCACGTCGGGGCCAAGGATCGTTATGGCCGCATTTCCTTTATTTCGAGTTGAATCATGCTGGACGAGAAATCACCCGCGCGCCGGGGCAGCACGTTGCCGCCTTCGTTGCCGCCGCGAGGCTTGTCGCGTGTGCAGGCCGCTGAATGGGCGGGGGTTAGCCCCTCGACATTCGACAAAATGGTCGCTGACGGCCAAATGCCACCCCCCAAAAGGATTAGGGGACGTGTGATTTGGGACCTCAAACAGCTTGACTGCGCTTTCACAGCACTCGACGATGACGGGGAAAACGAATGGGACAGGGACCTTCGCTGAGCATGCGTGTGGCGCTTAAGTACATTTGCGAGGACGTTGACCGTCACGGCAACGTTCGCTGTTACGTTCGCGCCCCCGGCAAGCGTAAGGTGCGCATCCGCGCCCTGCCCGGCACTCCCGAGTTCATGGAAGAATATCAGGCGGCGATTGCGACCGCTGACGAGGCGCCGCTGCGGCAGGCCGCCGAGGCAAAGCGCGGATCGTTCCGCCATCTGTGCATCCGCTACTATTCGAGCGCTGCCTACAAAGCGCTGGATGTCAGCACCCGCAATTGGCAGCGCCGCGCGCTCGACGAAATTGCGCAGGACCACGGGTCCAAGCAAGTCGCGACGATGCAGGCGCGCCACGTTCGCAAGCTTCGCGACGCGAAGGCCGAGACGCCGGCCGCCGCGAACCAGCGGCTGAAAGCGCTGCGCGCGTTGTTTTCATGGGCGAATGAGGCGGAGGAAACGACGGTCAATCCGACGATCGGAGTTAAAAAACTTAAATACCGATCGGACGGACATCACACTTGGACCGACGAGGAAATGGAGAAGTATCTTAAACGACACCCGCTCGGATCGCAGGCGCGGCTAGCTTTCGACCTACTTCGATATACAACCGGGCGCCGCGAGGATGCCCACGCTTGGGCCGACAACACGTCCGAGATGGACGCATCCACTTCCGCCAAGCGAAAAACGAGCACCGCAATCCCGTTGACATTGATATTCCGCTACACCCAACACTTGCGGAGAGCATCGCTGCGGCGAAGGTCAACGGAAAAATGACCTTTCTACTCACCGAGTTCGGAAAGCCTTTCACGGCAAATGGGTTTGGAAACAAATTCAAGGATTGGTGCCGCCAAGCCGATCTTCCCCATTGCTCAGCACACGGCATTCGCAAGGCGACGCTCACTAGGCTTGCTGAACGGGGAGCGACGCCGCACGAGATCATGGCAGTCGGTGGCCACCGATCTTTGGAAGAGGTGGAGCGTTACACCGCAAAGGCGCGCCGATCCGCCATGGCTGACTCGGCGCTGCGAAAACTTTAGAGGGGGGACACGGTGCCGCCTGTGAATTGGAAGCTCGTGGCTTCCTCCGACGATCTCAATGAAGGGCCTCAAATCTGCATCAGGCGACTCCGGCAACTCAACGCAATTGTCCAGGGCCATGAGAATGCTGAGCTTTGGCCACTCGCGTTAGTGAACGTCGCCACATGTTTAGAGTGGTTCGCTCGTTCGCTGATAAAGCATCTGATCGATTACTCAGCAGACCGGATCAATCCCGATGCGAAGCTGCTGCGAGAACTCAAGATCAACTACAGCTTGATCCTGCAGGCTCATGTGGATCGATTTTCCATTGGTGACATCGTCGCGATGAGCCGAAACTTTTCGTCATTTGATGAGATCGACGGCACACTGAACGATCTAACCAAGGAGGCGAGGCTATCTGTCTTAGCGCGCGTTCAATTGTCGTGGGCTGATCTGATGAAGAAAGCTTTCCAGAGGGGAGCTTTGTCGCAGCGGATCATTGAAGTGCAGCTGAACGCGTTGTTCAAGAAGCGCAGCGAGTTGGTGCACGGCTCGCCGCGCCACTTGGCGTACGATGACCAATTGAGTGCGTTAGTTTCGAAGCGGGAGGTGTCGCTCTTTATTCACGCTGCAATCGAATACATGAGGCATGTTTCGTCGTCGCTCGCGATGTTTATTCCTGAACTCCGCGCGAAATCAACGTACGACAACAATGTGAACCAGCGAAGCCGGCTCGAAAACAGCGAAAAGGCGATCACTAGACTGGAGCAAGCTATCGAAACCCGCTTAGCGGCCGACCCTGTCCATCTCGATCACTTCCGTAAAGCTCAACGATCTTGGCGTGCTTGGCGCAATCGCGAGGCGAACTTTCAAACTACCGCCTTGTGGGGTCCTGCGGGCTCCGGGCGGCCAGTTATACTGATGGGCCGAGAAACGTCGATCAACATGGATAGACTGCGGAGTCTCGAAAGTTACCTCCGCGAAATCATTTGACCCGACTGCGCTCGGTTCAAAAGATGAACAATGGCTGTCCCACCTGATTTCCGAGTGGGACGAAAATCTGAAAAAAACCCAGCTATATCAAGGGCTGAAAAACACAATGGCGCTCCCTAGGGGAATCGAACCCCTGTTTCAGCCTTGAGAGGGCCGCGTCCTAACCGCTAGACGAAGGGAGCGTGAGGGGTACGACATAGCCGCGAATTTTGCCGGCGGCAAGGTGAGATTGGGGGTTTCAAAGGTCCTCTCTCGGCCGTCGTCCTGGCGAAAGCCAGGACCCATTACCCCAAATGGTCGTGTTTGAATGAAATCGCGGCCACGATCTCATTCACGCAACTGGATTCGGTGGCTATGGGTCCTGGCTTTCGCCGGGACGACGATGGAGGCTGGCATCCGGGCCGCCTCACGGCTCATTGGCAAATTTCAGCTTTCCGGCCGGCTTCAATGTGTGGGCATCGAAGGTGCGGATCTCGATCACGCCGCCCACGTCCAGCGTGACCACGACGCGGTCGCCGGCCACGCCAGTTGCGACGATCTTGGCGCCCTTCGGCAGGGTGGCGGTGACGTCGCTGACCACCTCGACCGCCCTTCCCTCGGACTTGAAAAGGCGGTAGCCCACCGCGATCAGGACGGCGCAGATCGCCAGCGCCGTGGTCAACCCCGCGATCAACATCATCCGCCGCACCCGCGCGAACAGCGCGGCCTGCTCGGGGGTCGGTTCGGGAATAGCGGTATCAGACGTCGTCATGGACAATTTTGGCTCTGCGCAAAGGTTGGAGGTCGTGGTCGCCGGCGACGAGGGCTCGGCCCGGCTCGACCGCGTGCTGGCGGCGCACCTCACCGACCTGTCGCGATCGAGGCTGAAAGCCCTGATTTTGGCGGGCGCAGTGAGTTTGAAGGCTTCCGCGGTCCGCGACCCCGCTTATCACGTCGCATCCGGCGATACGATCACAATCGACGTGCCCGAGGCGGCGCCGGCGGAACCGAAGGGTGAGGATATCGCCCTCGACATCGTGTTCGAGGACGACGACATCATCGTCATCAACAAGCCCAAGGGCCTGGTCGTGCACCCCGCGGCCGGCCACGAGAGCGGCACGCTGGTGAACGCGTTGATCGCCCATTGCGGCGCTTCGCTCTCGGGCATCGGCGGGGTGCGCCGGCCCGGCATCGTGCACCGGCTCGACAAGGACACCACGGGGCTGATGGTGGTGGCCAAGAACGACCTCGCCCATGCCTCGCTGTCAGAGCAATTCGCCGACCACGGCCGCACCGGCGAGATGCGGCGTGGCTATATGGCCTTTGCCTGGGGCGTTCCGAACCGGCATCGCGGCACGGTGGATGCGCCGATCGACCGCCATCCGCATGCCCGCGAGAAGATGGCGGTACGCCAGGGCGGCCGCGAGGCGGTGACGCATTGGGAAATCCTGGAGAGTTTTGATGGGCGCGACGGCAAGGGCGTCGCCGCCCTGCTCGCCTGCGAACTCGAGACCGGGCGCACCCACCAGATCCGCGTCCACCTCGCCCATATCGGCCATCCCCTGCTCGGGGACGCCGTCTATGGCCCGCATTTCAAGACCAAGGCGAACCAGCTCGGGCCTCAGTCGCAGGCCGCTTTGGCGGCGTTGGGGCGGCAGGCCTTACATGCATACCTGCTGGTATTGCAGCACCCAAGGACGGGAGAACTTCTGCACTGGGAGGCGCCCCTGCCGGAGGATTTGCTTCTCCTCGAAAGCTGCCTGAAAGCGGCGCTATGACGCAGCCATTTTAAGAAAAGCGTTACATTACAAAAAGTTATAGCTGCCACACGGGGACGTGACGTCAGCAATCCTTCCCTTTTGACCCCCGATGGGGTATATTGCGCCTGTGTTGGAAATGACCAACGCGGAACATCGCAGCCCGGCCGGCTTTGACACAGCGGTCGTCTGCCTGGCCCGCCGCTATCGGGGGCCTGAACCTTTTGGAGGGCGCACTATGGCCCGTACCGCTACGTTGCCGGTCCTCAATGGAGAATCCGGCCTTTCCCGTTACCTCGCCGAGATTCGCAAGTTTCCGATGCTGGAACCCCAGCAGGAATACATGCTCGCCAAGCGTTGGCGCGAGCATGATGATCGCGACGCGGCGCACCAACTCGTCACCAGCCATCTCCGCCTCGTGGCCAAGATTGCCATGGGCTATCGCGGCTACGGCCTGCCGATCTCCGAGGTCGTCTCGGAAGGCAATGTCGGCCTGATGCAGGCGGTGAAGCGATTCGAACCCGAGAAGGGGTTCCGTCTCGCCACCTATGCGATGTGGTGGATCAAGGCGTCGATTCAAGAGTACATTCTGCGTTCCTGGTCGCTCGTGAAGATGGGCACCACCGCGAACCAGAAGAAGCTGTTCTTCAACCTGCGCAAGGCGAAGAGCAAAATCAACGCGCTGGACGAAGGCGATCTCCGCCCCGACCAGGTCGCGACCATTGCCAAGCGGCTGGGCGTGACCGACCAGGACGTGATCGACATGAACCGCCGCCTCGGCGGCGACGCCTCGCTCAACGCGCCGATCCGCGACGACGGCGAAGCCGGCGAATGGCAGGACTGGCTGGTCGACAATACGCCGAACCAGGAAGCCCTGATGGCGGAGCACGAGGAGTATGATCACCGCCGTGACGCGCTGAACGGCGCCATGGGCGTGCTCAACCCGCGCGAACGCCGCATCTTCGAGGCCCGCCGCCTCGCCGATGAGCCGATGACGCTGGAAGACCTTGCCGCCGAGTTCGGCGTGTCGCGCGAGCGCGTCCGCCAGATCGAGGTCCGCGCCTTCGAGAAGGTGCAGTCCGCGGTCAAGGGCACGATCGCAAGACAGGAACAAGCCGCGCTGGAAGCCGCGCACTGAGCGGCATTACGGCGCCAGAGAGATTGGCGGATCGAAGTGAGACAAAAGCCGGCGGCAACGCCGGCTTTTTGTTGGATCGATGCATCGTTTGAGCGATGCGCAAACGTCGCCGAAATGATGCGAAGCACAGCCCCACACTCGGTGTCATGCCCCGGCTTGACCGGGGCATCCAGTACGCCGCAGCGCCAATAGCAAGAGCGAGATCTTGAACGCACGCCTCTGGAATACTGGATCGCCCGGTTGAACCGGGCGATGACAGCGGCGAGTGAGATGGCCATCACATTTCCCTCTCCCTAAGCCCGACGTAGAACCATGCCTGCCTTGAACCCGCGTTGCCGGTCAGCCGACCCAAAACTGTCGGACCGACAGCATCGATTGGACGGACACCGTGTCGATCATCCTGCAATCCACCGTCGGCGGCTTCGAAGCCCAGTTCATGCGCAAGCTGCCGCTGGTCGAGCGGGCGATGCGCGAGCACGGGCTCGAGCCGTCGGAGTTCGTGATCTCGAAGGATTATGCGGGCACAGCGACGATCCCGCTCATGGGCCCGTTCTTCTATAGTTACAGCGTGTTCTTCGGCGAGGAGCAATTCACCGTCACCGAGCCGAACGACATGGTGTTTCTGGATTACTTCTTCAAACGCGTGCTGGCCGTCGATGATCCGCCGGAGCTGCCGCGGCGGCCTAGTTTGATCCGGCGGTTTTTCGGCTGGATGTCGCAGGCGGTTTAGCTGGCTCCCGTCATTCCGGGGCGCGCCTCTTGGCGCGAGCCCGGAATCCATCAGGCCGCAGAGTTGGTGGATGAATCGATTCCGGGCTCGCGCTGCGCGCGCCCCGGAATGACAGGCAACCCTACTCCCCCAAACCCGCGCCAGCGTGGCGAGCCAGCAGCCTTCGCAATAGCGGGCATCCTTGTAGTCGATCCAGTTGTGCGCATAGACGTGGTCGAGCGTGATGCCGTAGCGCGCGCGCAGCACCTTGACGAGGATCTTCCAGGCCGCGACCTGCGCCTCGGTCGGGCCGGCCGCGACGTCGGGATAATTGCCGGCGAACTCGACGCCGATCGAATTGTCGCGCACGACCTGGCGATAGGTCGGCCTGTTGTCGATGTATTTGTTGTCGTTGCGGTTGGCGCCGTCGCCATGGGACGGCACCAAATTCTCCGCCACCGCCCAATAGACCGTGCCGTCGGTCTCGACCCACACCGTGACGCCGCGACGGGTTGGGTTCTTCGCCTGCGCCAGCGCGCCGCCGCGCGCCGATCCCGCCGGTCCTTCGGTCTGGTGCACGATGATGTTGCGCCAGGGGTTTGCGCTGCCGACGTCGCCCCATGGCGCCAGCCACACGATCTTCAGGCCGGGAATGTCGGGCGTACCGGAGGCGCGCGCGAATTTTTCCAGTTCGGCGTCCTCAGCGGTGGCGGGGGCTGTCAGAAACAGAGCGGCGAGAACGGCCGCGAACAGGCGAGACATCATGATGCGGATCCAATGCGGACCGTGATGTAGCACGCCTCTACGCGAAGTTGCGCACGGGCTCGCCGGGACCGACCGGCTCGGGCGAGAGCGGCGGCGCCGGATCGTAGACGGCAAAATCGTTCTTGCCGTTTTTCTTGGCGGCGTAGAGGGCGTGGTCGGCATGCGCGATCAGGCGGTCCGGGAATTGGCCGATGCCGCGGTCCCACTGCGCGACTCCGATCGAGATCGCGATCGGGATGTCGCCGCCGGTGCAGGTCGCGGCGTCCTGACGGCAGACCTCGAGCACGCGGCGGGCGATCGCGGCGGCCTCGCGCAGCGACGACGACGGCAGCACGATGCAGAACTCGTCGCCGCCGGTGCGGGCGAGCATGTCGCCGGGCCGCAACCGCGTCTGCGCCATCAAGGTGAAGTGCCGCAGGCAGGCGTCGCCGGCGGCATGGCCATGGGTGTCGTTGATGGTCTTGAAGCCGTCGAGATCGATCACCAGCAGCGAGAACGGCGCGCCGCCGCGCTCCGAGCGGGCGCATTCCTCGGTCAGGCGCTGCAGCAGATGCCGCCGGTTGGCGACGCCGGTAAGATCGTCGAGCAGCGCGAGGTCGGCAACCTCGTTGCGCAAGCTGTCCATCGCCATCAGCAGGAAACCGAAATTCAGCGTCATCGACAGGAACAGCAGCCCCAGCACGATCACGGCATGGGCCTGACCACCGGCGCGCGCCGACAGATCATGGCCGAGCAGATTGCCCACCGTGCGCACGAGCAGGATCGCGATGATGGTGAGGATGACGATGCCGGATAGCCGCGCGCCCGGGCTGACGCGCCCCTCCGGCGACAGCAACAGACGCAGCGCCAGCACCAGCGGCAGGGCCTGGCCGAGCGTGTAGCTGAGCATGCGCAGTTGCATGTGCTCGAAGCCGACCATGAAGACCACGACGCCGCCGAGGCTCAAGCCTCCCGTTGCGGTCATGAGGCGCCAGGAGACCGGCCGATCATAGAAGCGCTGAATGCCCATGGCGGCAAGGCAGCTCGCGGCAATGACGCCGCCAGCGCCGAGCAGAAGCGGCAGGGGAGAGGCGACGAACAGACGGATCAGGGCCGTCATCGCCCCAGCCGCGCCGACGAAGGACGAAGCCATCCAGAACCGCGCTGCTGCGAATTTCGGATAGGAGCGCGTCACGTAGGCCCAGATCACGCCGAGCGCCAGGAAGTTGACGACGAAGACCATCCACAATGTCGGTACGTTCAGCATGGCGCGTGCGGCACACGCAGCGTCGCGCCCCCCGTCCCCGGCAGCCGTCCGTCCATCACCCATCCCCGTTTTCTTGCGGGGAACAATGCGGCGGTTGCGCTTAACGGAGTTCTCACTGCGATCCCCGAAAACGCGCCTTTGGTTTTGGATTCATGAACGGCGCGCGGCTGTTGTCGGATCGTTAAGCCTGTCGCCGGCGATGCCGCGCTGGCGCGGCGATGCGGATTCGCGCACCAAAATCACCTGAAAATGCATCTGAGCTGTGGATAACAGGATGACACGGATGTGACGGCGCGGGGCAGAGACCTGCGAATCTGCTGAGCTTATCGCCGAGGATGTTGCGAGGCTGGCCCTCCGCCGAGCATCCCTCGTGTCGCGTTCCACCATTAACCCCTAAGAGGATACTATGGCTAAGAAAGCGAAGAAGGCGGCGAAGAAGAAGGCGAAGAAGGCCAAGAAGGCGAAGAAGAAGTAACGCGGCTTCTTTTCTTTGCCCGGGTGGAGCCTCGCTCCGCCCGGGCGTCGGGAAGGGTCGAGACGAAGTGAAGGTGGCGGGCGCAAGGCCCGCTTTTTTATTTGCGCGTTGCCGGGCTCCGCTCTTTCACTCCCTCTCCCCGTTCTTACGGGGAGAGGGTGGGGTGAGGGGCCTCTCCGCGCATGAGATATCCGTGAGACCTGTACCCCCTCACCCGCATCCCATCTACGATGGGATGCGACCTCTCCCGCAAGCGGGGAGAGGTGAAGGGAAGTCTACCTCTCCGCAAACGCGAGCTTCGGCGCCGAGCGCGGCAAAGCCGGCGGCAAAGCTGCGGCGCAGCCAGGCCATGACGCGGGGCCGGGAGATGACGCGCTCGCGCACCGAGGCGGCGCAGAGGCCATAGACGACGAACACCGCAAAGGTCATCGCCATGAAGGCGCCGCTCAATTCCAGCATCCGCGCCAGCACATGGGCCTCATCCAGCGCGATGAACTGCGGCAGGAAGGCGAGGAAGAAGATCGACAGTTTGGGATTGAGGATGTTGATCAGGAAGCCGGTGACGATGACGCGGCCGATCGACCGCTCCGCGATCTTGCCCTCGACCGCGAGCTCGCCTCGCTCGCGCAGCGCCTGCCAGGACATGTAGAGCAGATAGGCGACGCCGCACCATTTCAGCGCGGCGAAGGCGAGCGCGCTGGTGTGAAGCACCGCGGCAAGGCCGAGCATCGCCGCCATCATGTGTGGCACGATGCCCAGCGTGCAGCCGAAGGCCGCGGCGACGCTGGCGCGCGAGCCGCGGGTGAGCGCCGCGGCGAGCGTGTAGAGCACACCGGTGCCGGGCGAAGCGACGACGATGAGCGAGGTGAGCAGGAAGGACCAGGTCATTGGGCCGACCTTATCAGCTCGCGACGAGAAAGCGAGCCTGCGGAATAGCCGTCAGGACAGCTGCGCGATCTCGGCCTCGCGCAGCACGTCGAGCGGTGCCCAGGGTTTTGCCCAGAATTTTGCGCCGGCAGGCAAGGGCTGCTTCAAGGGACGGCCGGAGGTGACGACGACGTCGAGCTTGGGATTGCGCTCCTTGGCGACATGCGCGAGCTCGACCCCGTTCATGCTTCCGGCGAGCTGGACGTCGGTCAGCATCAGGCAAAGCGCGCCGGCGTTCTGGTCGAGGACGCGTTCGGCGTCCTCGGCGCTCTCGCACTGGATGACCTGGTAGCCGCTCTCTTCGAGAAGAAGACTCAGCATCTCCCGCTGCATGACGTCGTCTTCAACGATCAGCGCTGTTGCACGAAATGGTTGCGCCTGTCCCATCAGCGGCTCCCAATATTTGCTCACGTAACACATGTTAAAGGTCCAACTCGGCCATTGTTCAGTTCCATTCTGAAAAAATGTAAATCATGGTTCCCGCCCTCAGTGCGTGACTGGGAACCTCATGACTGGGATTCGCAGGCCGGCCATCATGAGAGCGGCAAGCGGCATCGGCCGTACGGTTAGCCATTGAGCTTGCGCAGCGCGGCTGTGACCTCCGTTGCAGCGGAGGCTGGAGAAGATGGCGAAAGGCAAGTAGTCGCTTGGTACGACAGCGGCACGACATCCTCCGCCGTCGTCCTGGCCTAGTGCGCAATTGCGCACGGGAGCCAGGACCCATAGCCACCGAATCCTATTTGACGAAGGCTGGCAGTTACTCAGCCAATGCAAGTGAATGCCAGTCGTCGCCAAACTCCTCCCTGGGGTAATGGGTCCTGGCCTTCGCCAGGACGACGATGGGGGAGAGATCGCGCGCGACTCTCAACCGTCATTGCGAGGAGCTCTTGCGACGAAGCAATCCAGGCTGTCTCCGCGGCGAGATTCTGGATTGCTTCCGCCTTCACCAAAGGCTTCGGCGGACAAGTCGCTTCGCTCGCAATGACGACCGCGGCTGTCGCCCCTCACTGCCCCATCAAACGATCCGCGAAATACCCGATGGTCTTCCTATAGACCACCGCCCTGTTCCACTCGCGCATCGCTTCGAAATTGGCGGTGCCTTCGCCATAGGGCTGGCCCATCTTGAAGCCGCTGGTGTGGAGCAGGTTCGCGGTCGAGGCGAGCACGTCGGCGACGCTGTGGCGGAGGTCGACATGGCCGTCGCCGTCGAAATCGACGCCGTATTTGATGTAGGACGACGGCAGGAACTGGGTCTGGCCGATCTCGCCGGCATAGGCGCCGATGAGGTCGCGCAGCGGCAGGTCGCCGCGCTGCACGATTTTGAGCGCGGCGAGCAGCTCGCCCTGGAACAGATCGGTGCGGCGGCAGTCATGCGCGAGCGTCGCCAGCGTCTTGATCACCGGCAGCTTGCCGGTGTCGCCCTTGCCGAAATCGCTCTCCAGTCCCCAGATTGCGACCAGGATATAGCGCGGCACGCCGAACTGCTGCTCGATGCGCGACAGCAGCGCGGCATGACGCTGGAGCAGCGCCCGCCCGCCGTTGATGCGGCCAGGGCCGACGCGGGTCGAGACATACTGCTCAAAACTCTTATTGAAGGTGTGACGCTGGCGGCGGTCGAAGGCGAGCACGGCGCCATCGGGGGTCACACCGCTGAGCGCCGCATTGGTCACGCTTGCCGAGACGCCGGCTCCTTGCGCTTCTGACGCCATGGTTGCGACAAAGCTGTTGAAGTCGCCGCCGCAGCGCGCGGCCTGCGCCGACCCGGCCAGACAAACGACGAACGCGGCGGCGAGAAGCAGTCTCGGCATGTGGAGCAATCCCCCCCAAAATCCTGGCGTGAAGCGGCGCGGATCATGCCCGGGAAAGCGGGAACCGTCAAAGCGGCGCGCTTGATCCGCATCAACGTATCTCGCGCCCTGCTTTCTAGATTGCAGCGAACAGGAGAGCCGCCCAGGAGACCAGCCAATGACCGGAATTACCTTGACCGCCGAGCAGATCCGCAATGCCCCCGCACCAGTGCAGCAATGGATCGAGCAGGAGGTAATCGCCGCGCTCGGCCTCGCGCCGCGGACGCCGGCCGCCGCCCCGCCGCAGGCCGCCCATCTCGTCGCCTGTAGCGTGGAGGACATGGCCAGCGTGCTCGAGCACATCCGCGGCGTATTTCCCGCGGTGAACGTGCTGTTCGAGCTCGGCCGTCCCGGCATCAGCTTCGGCCAGCCCGCGGTGATCATGGTCCGCCTGATGGACATCCTGCACCACACGCGACTTCAGGACGTTGGCCAGGTCATAACCTGCCTGGAGATGATCAACCAGGCGCTGACCGAGGTGAAGAAGGATCCGTCGGTGCGGTTTTGCGATTTCGACAATGAGGGCCACTGCCTGATCGCACCGCAGACGCAAGTGAGCATCGCAACGCTGTGGCAGACCATGATGGAGCGCCAGCAGGCGGCGCAGGAGCGCGAGGCCGACAGCCGGGTTGCGCCGGCGGCGTGAGATAAAGGGCGGCGCACACCCCGGTCATTTCGGGGCGCGTCGCAAGGACGAACGAGAAACTAGCCGCTATGATGCCCATGGTCGGACGGCGCGTTCGGCTTCTGCGTCAAGTGCCCGTGAGGCAATCACCCATGTCCCACCGCCAGCGGCCTCCTCGTCCAGCTCGCCGCGCCCTCCTCCGCATCCCCCTCTTCCGCCTGCTCGCCATCAACCTCGCGATCGGCGCCTGCGCTGCGGCGCTGCTCGTCGGCGGACTGCTCTGGCTCAATCCCGGACATCTGCGCGAGCTGATCTTCGCCGACCGTTCGCCCGGCATCGCGCTTGCGCTGCTGCTCGCGTGCTTCCTCATCACCTTCGGCTCCGCCGCGATGGGCAGCGCGATCATGGCGCAGGGTCGCAAGGAAGAGCGCAGCGGGCATGACCGCGGACACGGATCGCGGCTCGCCGCGCAGGAACTTGTGCCGCGCAGGCGCACACCTTGAGATATGCGCAGGTGATGGAACTCGCTTTTGCACATCGGATCACACCACCTGCACACGTGGGAAGGCGTGCAGGCCGGCGCGCTTTGCTACAAAGCGTGCCAGCCGCGCTGCCTTGCGATGGCAGGCAAGATGAACAAAAGTGATGATCCAAGCAATTGTTGCGACGCGCATCAAAACCGCATGCCACGACCAGCGCATATCTGATCCGCCCGCTGCGACATCAACGCCGCAATGATTTGCCTTGCCATCGCGTGGCGCGTTCTATAGAATTCTATTTTAGGTTGTCGCCCCGCCAGCCCCGGGCGACACTGAAGACCAAATGAACGGCGGGCTTTTCGGCCCGCCGTTTATTGAGGCTGAGGGTTTCCTCGAAGCCACCGCAGCAGGCGCCTGGCGCTGCTCGTCGATATGCAATCGCGGTCAAGCCAAGCCCGCTTCTGACCAGTCCAGAACGTGATGGTTTGCTCGACTGTCCGTGATTCACCTCTCCCCGACGGGGAGAGGTCGGATTTGCCATGGCGCGCAATTGAGCGCCTGAGCAATCCGGGTGAGGAGCCACGGCATTCCGCGAGACCAGAAGCCTTCACTCGGGATCGCATCTGTCGACAGCCGCCGAAGTCATTTGACTGCGGCCCCCTGATCGACGACAAGCCGCCATGGCAAAAAAACCCGGAACCAATCCCAAAGGCGAGTTCGCCTTTTTCAACGTCGTCTATGAAGACGGCTCACAACGCTCCAATCGCCGCGTGCCCGCTGAGTTGCTCGGCGGCCTCGACGGCGACGAGCCTGCGCGCGGCTTCATCATCGAGCAGGACCGCGAGATCGCGGAAAAGTCCGGTCGTCCCGCGCTCGAGATCAAGCGGATCGAGCGGGTGGGGGCGAAGAAGAAGTAGGCCTTCAGCTTCTCCACGTCATTGCGAGCGCAGCGAAGCAATCCAGAAATGCCTCTGCGGAAAAACTCTGGATTGCTTCGCTGCGCTCGCAATGACGACAAAACAAAAACGGCGGGCCAACGCCCGCCGTTTTGCTTTGGATCGCTGCCTACGATCAATTATCCAAGAAGCTCCGCAGCTTCCGCGACCGCGACGGATGCTTCAGCTTGCGCAGCGCCTTCGCTTCGATCTGGCGGATGCGTTCGCGCGTCACCGAGAACTGCTGGCCGACTTCTTCCAGCGTGTGGTCGGTGTTCATGCCGATGCCGAAGCGCATGCGCAGGACGCGCTCTTCGCGCGGGGTGAGCGAGGCCAGCACGCGCGTGGTGGTCTCGCGCAGGTTGGACTGGATCGCGGCGTCGATCGGGAGGATCGCGTTCTTGTCCTCGATGAAATCGCCGAGGTGTGAATCCTCTTCGTCACCGACCGGCGTCTCCAACGACAGCGGCTCCTTGGCGATCTTGAGGACCTTGCGGACCTTCTCCAGGGGCATGCCAAGCTTCTCGGCCAGCTCTTCCGGGGTCGGCTCGCGGCCGATCTCGTTGAGCATCTGGCGGGACGTGCGCACGATCTTGTTGATCGTCTCGATCATGTGCACTGGGATACGGATGGTGCGCGCCTGGTCGGCGATCGAGCGCGTGATCGCCTGCCGGATCCACCACGTGGCGTAGGTCGAGAACTTGTAGCCGCGGCGATACTCGAACTTGTCGACCGCCTTCATCAGGCCGATGTTGCCTTCCTGGATCAGGTCGAGGAACTGCAGGCCGCGGTTGGTGTATTTCTTCGCGATCGAGATCACGAGACGGAGGTTGGCTTCCACCATCTCCTTCTTGGCCTGACGTGCTTCGCGCTCGCCCTTCTGCACGGAGTGCACGATCTTGCGGAACTCGACGATCTCGAGGCCGGTCAGCGCGGCGAGCTGATGCACCTCGTGACGGAGGTCCTTGATGCGGTCCTTCTCGTGGTGAACAAAATTCTTCCAGCCCTTGGCCGACAGTTTTGAGACACGATTGAGCCAGCGCGGGTCCAATTCAGAACCGGTGTAGTTGCGCAAAAAGTCTTCGCGCGCGACGCCGTGGCTGTCGGCAAGGCGCATCAGGCGGCCCTCGTGCGAGACGAGGCGCTTGTTGATGTCGTAGAGCTGCTCGACGAGCGAGTCGATGCGGGCCTGGTTCAGGCGCAGCGACTTCACTTCGACGATGATCTCGTCCTTCAGCTTCTTGTACTTGCGCTCCTGGTGCGGTGAGCAACTCGTTCTGGAGCTGGTTCTGGATGTCCTGCTCCTGAAGCTTGCGCAGCTTCTTGTAGCTGTCGGCGATCTTGTCGAAGATCTCGACCACCTTCGGCTTGAGCTCGGCCTCGATCGCCGCGAGCGACATCTGGTTCTCGAACTCGTCGTCGTCCATGTCGGCTTCGGCGGCGGCCTCGCCCGGATCCTTCTCCTCGCCGGCCTCAGTGCCAGCGGCGGCCGGTGCGGCGCGGAACGGGGTCGGCGACGGGGCGCAGCGGGCGGGGCGACATGCGCGGGGGCAGCTGTGGACGCGGTGGCGTCGCTACCCTCAGTCGACGCTTCGCCGCCCTCGCCGTTGGGGCCGGCAATCATCGCGGTGTTCATGCCGCCCTTGGCGTCGGGGCCGGCATAAGTCGCTTCGAGATCGATGATGTCGCGGAGGAAGATCTTGCCTTCGTTGAGCTCGTCGCGCCAGATGATGATGGCCTGGAAGGTCAGCGGGCTTTCGCAGAGCCCTGCGATCATCGCCTCACGGCCGGCCTCGATGCGCTTGGCAATGGCGATTTCGCCTTCGCGGGACAGCAGCTCGACCGTGCCCATCTCGCGCAGATACATGCGCACGGGATCGTCGGTGCGCTCGCCCGGCTCGCTCTTCTTGACCTCGGTGACGGCCTTCTGGGTGACCTCGACGAGCTCGTTATCGGTCTCGTCGTCGGCCTCGTCCTTCTCGTCCTCGCCTTCGGTGTCGTCGGCTTCGGTGACGTTGATGCCCATGTCCGAGAGCATCGACATGATGTCCTCGATCTGTTCGGGCGAGGTCTGGTCGGACGGCAAGACTTCGTTGAGCTGATCGAAGGTCACGAAGCCGCGCTTCTTGGCCTGCTTGATCATCTTCTTCACGGCGGCGTCGGACAGGTCGAGCAAGGGCGAGGGCGCGTCCTGGGAGTCCTTCTCCGGCGCATCCGCTGCCTTGTCGTCTTTTTCCTTGTCCTTCGCCTGCAGCGTCTTTGCCTTGGTGGCCATCCATTGCTCCTAAACGCGCTTCAATGCAGACGGCGCGCCCCGCCTGCCTGAATTCACATGAACCTGTTGCTCGACGCTCTCGCTTCGGCAGCTCTCGACACGGAAAGGGCGGCGCACATGTCTCTCGCCACCCCCAACTTTCTCTCGCCGGATTTGCCTAACGCTTCGTGAGCCTCTTTGCCGCAGCGGATGCAGGTGTAGTGCCAACAGTGTTCGCGCGGATTCATTCCTGACGCGTCTGTTCTGCCTGCGGCCGCCTCTGGGCCAAAGTGCTACAAGACCGTTAAGCCTCGATTAACCCTGTTTTTGCCGCCAAACCCAGGATTTGGCGAGTCTTTTAGCGGTTTCGGCCGCGGCCGTCCGCATGATTCTTCATCACATGCTCTTCTGGAGCCGGCCCGACAGCTCACCAAAACCCTCGATCAGGGCCTCGGTACCGTCGACTTCGCCTATCCGAGCCTTGACGTCACGCAGCCATGCCAAATTGGCCTCGCTGGGGTCCTCCCCAAGGCCAGCTCGGCGTCTTTCAGCTCTCTAAGTAGTGAATGCCATTGCCGATGCAAGGCAACCAGCTGATGCCAGGTGGCAAGAACGTCGTCTCGCGCGGCGCCCTCGCGGGCGCCCCACACCGCCGCGGTCGTGATACCGTTCTCAACCCTTTGAAGAGTTTGAGAAAATCCGCCCTTTTCGAGGTCGCCGCGCATCTTCTCGGCCTGCTCGCCGGGGTCCGCTGAGTGGTGATGGTCGTTGGCAAAGGCGGCGATGATGCCGGCCCGGAGCTTATGGGCTTCGGGATGGGCCAGCTCCAGGGCGGCGACCTCCTCGAGGTGCTCATGCAGCAGCCAGGGGTGGTTGATCAGGCATTGCAGGATGAGGGCTTCCCGGCGGGAGATGGCGCTCCGCTGGCCGCGCATGATCGGGCTTGCCGCCAGCTGCGGGCTCGCCGCCTGGTAGGGACCCGAGGGCAGCGGCACGGGACCGGGCGGGCCGCGGCGGCCTCCACCAAATCCCTGGCCACCGAATCGATTCGCACCTCCCCCACTCCTCGGCTGGAAGGACCGGCCGGAATTGCCGCGGAAATTGCCCCGGCCACCAAAGCCGCCGCGCCCGCCCTCGGGCGCGAAGGCGCGCTGCAGCCGGTCGGCGAAGTCGTCGCGGTAATAGCGCCGCACCACCTCGTCGCGGATGCCGTTGGACAGCTCCTTGATGCGCGCCTCCAGCGCGGCGCGGCGCTCCGGCGTGGCGAAATTGCCGCCTTCGAGCTCGCGCGACCAGATCATGTCGGCGAGCGGACGCGCCGCCGCGATCACCTCCTCGATCGCGCCGCGCCCGCCCGAGCGCACGAGATCGTCGGGGTCCTGCCCTTCCGGCAGCAGCGCAAAGCGCAAGCTCTTGCCGGGTGCGAGGAAGGGCAGCGCGAGGTCGGCGGCGCGATACGCCGCCTTTTGTCCGGCGCGGTCGCCGTCGAAGCAGAGGATCGGCTCGTCCGCCATCTTCCAGAGCAGCGCGAGCTGGCTTTCGGTGAGCGCGGTGCCGAGCGGCGCGACGGCGCCTGCGAAGCCCGCGGTGACCATGGCGATGACGTCGACATAGCCTTCGACCACGATCAGCGGCGCGCCGTTGTGGGATGCGGCGCGCGCGGTCTGATGGTTGTAGAGATTGTCGCCCTTGTGGAAGAGCGGCGTCTCCGGCGAGTTCAGATATTTGGCCGGAACATCCTTCTCCAGCGCGCGCCCGCCGAAGGCGATGACGCGGCCGCGCAAGTCCGTGATCGGAAACATCACGCGGTCGCGGAAGCGGTCGTACGGCACGGGAATGTCGTCGCCGCCAATCAAGAGGCCTGTCTCGACCATGTCGTCGACGGAGACGCCGAGCTTGCCGAGATGCTCCTTCAGCGCGAAGCGGTCGGGCGAAGCATAGCCGAGGCGGAACTGCAATTGCGTTGCGGGTGAGATGGCGCGGTCGGCGAGATAGCCGCGCGCTTTCGCCCCCACGCGCGAGGCCAGCGTCTCCGCAAAGAATTTTGCCGCAAGATCCATGACGTCATGCAGCGATTTGCGCCGCTGCTCATACCGGGCCGCATCGGGCGTCACCGCCGGCAGCGGCAGGCCCGCCATGCCCGCGAGCCGCTCGACGGCCTCCGCGAACGGCACGCCGTCGGTCTCCATCACGAAGGTGATGATGTCGCCGTGCTTGCCGGAGGAGAAGTCGTGGTAAAATCCCTTCTGGTCGTTGACGTAGAAGGACGGCGTCTTCTCCTGCTGGAACGGCGACAGCCCCTTCCACTCCCGCCCCGCCTTCTTCAGCTTGACGCGCTTGCCCACGACTTCGGAGACCGAAAGCCGGGCACGAAGCTCGTCGAGGAATTGAGGCGTGAAGCGCATGGCGTGTGTGTAGCGCGAAACCGGGTGAGTCGGGCGAAAGGTTAGGGATATAGGTGCGGCTGGGCCAGAAGTCAGGTTTAAGCGGGTTATCCGGGTTATCCGCGCTGTTCACAGCCGAGCACCCAGCAGCGGCCGAAACAAAATCGTTGACTGCGGATATACAATCGTATATACAAGCGACTATCGAAAAAGATGCGATGGAGTGGAACGCCGGAGGGTAGCGGACGCAAACCGACTACTACACGGATTCCAAGGATGTCAGACAGGTTCGATCGTGAATCGTTCGATGGACTCGAATGGGACGAGGACAAGAAGAATTCAAACCTCGTCAAGCATGGAATCGACTTTGAAGATGCAATTGAGGTTTTCGATAGACCGCTTCTTCTTCGTCGATCCGATCGCCACAATGAGGAACGCTGGCTCGCGATAGGTATCTTGGAGGAGAGGCTGATTGCCGTCGCCTTTACGCGGCGCGCAAACATCCTTCGAATAATCTCCGCACGCCGCGCACGGAAAAATGAAGAAAGAGCGTATCGTAACAAGGGCATGGGGCGATCGCCGCAAGGGTAAGACTGACTGGGCGCGCGTCGATGCACTGACCGATGAAGACATTGCCAAGGCGGTCGCAGAGGATCCTGATGCTGCCCCCATCGACATCGATTGGTCGGACGCCGTGCTGGTGATCCCTCCGAAGAAAAAGGCCATCTCCATCCGCGTCGACGAGGACGTCCTCGATTTCTTCAAGCGCGAGGGCGAGGGCTATCAGCGGCGCATGAATGCGGTGCTGCGCTCCTACATGCAGCAGAAGTCCAAGCCGAAGAAGCGCGCCTGATCCGGAGCGAAAGCTGGTAAAAGAGGCCTTGAACCGCGCCCGGTTCCACGCTTCCATACCCCCCATGTTCAGGACCTTTCGAGGCGGCCAGAGCGGGGGCTGGCGTGTGACCTCGATTTCGCCTGTGACGGGCGAGCCCCTGCCCTTCGTGCCGGCGCTGTCGGTCACCGACAGCGAAGCCGTCTCGTTGCCGCTGGTGCCCTCGCGCAATGCCTGGCGGCTGGTCGGCGTCACGAGCAGCTTGCGTTACACCGAGCGGCCTGAGAAGGAGCAGCTCGTAGCTGTGCAGGCCGGCCTCGGCCGGTTAGAGGCGACCAGCGCAGCGCTGATCCCGATCCGCAAGTCGCAGGCCTGGTGGGAGCTGACGCAAGAAGAGCGGCGCAAGATCTTCGAGGACAGATCGCACCACATCGCGAGCAGCCTGCGCTACCTGCCCGCGATCGCGCGGCAGCTCTATCATTGCCGCGACCTCGGCGAGCCCTTCGACTTCCTGACCTGGTTCGAGTTCGCACCGGTTCATGCCGAGTTGTTCGAAGAGCTGGTGGCGATGCTGCGACGGACCGAGGAGTGGAGTTACGTCGAGCGCGAAGTCGACCTGCGCATGGTGAAGGAGGTGCTGTCGGCTTAGTAGTCGAGGAAGCGGCCGGACTCTATGCGCGGCAGATCGGTGACGGGCCAATTGTAGATGTAGGTCCAGGCCGTCTCGGTGGTGCCGTCCGGCAGTGTCACGTCGATCAGCCTGCGCAGATATTCGGTCGGCTCCGGAAAGCCCTCGCCGCAGGCCTCATACATATCGAGCTCGCGCAAGAGCTCGTCGCCCGCCCGCAAGTGAAAGAGCTCGCCATGAACGATGTCGGACGGCGCGTCCGACAGCAGCAGCCCCGGATAATGCTTCACTAGGACGAGCCTGCCGCGGCAGGTCGCTTCCCCAGGAAATCCGCATGAGCCGCAAGCAGCCGCGCCATCGGATGATCAAAGCCGCGCATCAGGGTGCCGTAGACGAAAAGTCGATCGGTGGTCATGGGGAATCTATAACTGGCAATGATGCGGAACGACAGCGCCACATATTCGCTGTCGTCCTGGCGAAGGCCAGGACCCATAGCCACCGAACGCAGCAATGGGCAATCTGATCGCCCCAGTTTCGGGCCACACGGGCAGCCGGGGTAATGGGTCCTGGCCTTCGCCAGGACGACGATGTGTAGGCAATGACGCTCTCAGCGGCATCCTCGGTGAAGCATGGTGATTTGAAGCGAACCAATCTATACCGATTTCCCATCGACTTTCAGGGCGACTTTTTTCCATAGGCAATCAGGATGGCTTTAGACACCGCCGACGCGACCGATCAGCTCCTCGGCGAGGGCGACATTGCGCCGGTGCACGAGGTGAATACGGGAGGCCAATCGCCCTTCCTGCTCACCGCGGATCACTACGGACGGGTGCTGCCGGGCGCGCTGGGCGATCTCGGCATCGCGGAAAGCGATCTTGTCAGGCACATTGCCTGGGACATCGGCATCGCCGGCGTCGCCGAGCGGCTCGCAAAAATGCTCGACGCGCATCTGATCGCGCAGCGCTACTCGCGGCTCGTGATCGATTGCAACCGCCCGCCCGCCGTGGCGAGCTCAATTCCCGTGATTTCCGAAGCCACCGCGATCCCGCGCAACGAGGGCATTTCGGAATGGGAGCGCGAGGCGCGGCGGCGCGAGATTTTTGTGCCCTATCATCATCGCATTGATGCCGCGATTGCCCGCCGCCTGCACGGCAAGCAACCGACGGTGCTGGTGTCGCTGCACAGTTTTACGCCGGTCTATGCCGGCGTCGCGCGGCCCTGGCACATCGGCGCCCTGTATAACCGCGACACCGTGCTGCCGCAGCTGCTCTTGAAACATCTCCGCGCTGAAAGCGACCTCGTCGTCGGCGACAACGAGCCCTATGCGGTAAGCGACCACACCGACTACACCATCCCCGTGCACGGCGAGGCGCGCGGCCTCGTCAACACCGGCATCGAGATCCGCCAGGATCTGATCGCCGACCAGTCCGGCCAGCAGCAATGGGCCGAGCGGCTGGCGCGGATCTTTGCCGAGATCGAGGTCGAGCTGAAGGCGGAGCTGTTGGTGTAGGTCTCACTTCGCCCTTGTCAGCGCCAGCCAGATGCCGCCGCCAATCATGAAGCCGCCGGAGATGCGCGACATCATGCGCGTGCGGCGCGCCGAGAAGAATTTGCGGGCGCGTCCGGCGGCGATGGCGTAGAGCGCGTCCGTCATGACCGCCGTGACCATGAAGGTGGCGCCCAGCAGTGCGACTTGCGGAACGTGCGGCTGGTTCATGTCCATGAACTGCGGGATAAAGGCGCCGAAGAACACCAGGACTTTCGGGTTCGACAGCAGCACCAGAAATCCTTGCAGGAAGAAGCCGCCGCGCGGCGGCGGAGGCGGCGCGTCGACGCCGACGCCCTCGACCGGCGCCCAGATCAGCCTGATGCCGAGCCAGACCAGATAAGCGGCGCCGGCAAAGCGCACCCAGTCGAACCAGTAGCCCATGGTCGCCATCAGCGAGGTCAGGCCGACCGCGACGACGCCGATCACGATGGCGAGACCAGCTTGCGCGCCGGCGACATTGGTCAGTGCTGCACGCGTGCCGTGGCGCAGGCCGTTGGCGATGACGAGGGTGACGATCGGCCCCGGCAGCAGCGCCAGCGCAATGCAGGCGGCGACGAAGGCGAGATAGGCTTGCATGGACATCATGAGGAGGACTCGCTGCGGTTTGTACGCATTAATGCATGGCGGAGGCGGGAACGGAAGGCTCCTCAATCACAGCCGTCATGCCCCGCGGAGGCGGGGCATCCAGTAAGCCGCGGCCTCTCGGTATCCCCACCAGCGTCTCTGGAATACTGGATCCCCGCCTTCGCGGGGATGACAGCGGAGAATGTGGAAGCGGGCGCACCAACATCACCTTCCATCGAGCGCGGCGACCATCCATTGCTTCATCTCCTCCGTTTCTAGAAACGCTAGCGTCGCGCGCTGCAAGGCGTTCGCATCGCCCGCGCCTTGCGCGACCGCGACGAGCAGATCGCAGCGGCGCGACAGCGCGAGACCGGCGGCGGCGCGACGAACGCCATCGGGCATGTCGACATCGTAGCGCCTGGCGCGACCGCGCATCTCGCCAAACCCCACCTCCTCACCCGGTGCGGCCGCCGCAAACCGCGGGCTGATCAGATCGACGTCCGCAACACGATCCACCTCATCATCGTCGGCGACACCGCGGTCGCAATTGCAGAAGCCGCGCTTGGCGCGCACGTAGAGCTCCGTGCCCGCGCAGGCGCCATCGCAGCGGAATGCACGGCCCACCGGCCAGCCATCGCGCGGAAACGGCCAGGCGATCTCGCGCCAATGCGCCAAGTCGTGCACCGGCGGCGGCGCGAGCTGATAGGCCCCGACACCGGACACACCACACGCGATCAGCGCTGCTGCTATCGCGACGCCGCGCCGCATCGTCAGTTCTTCGGCAGGCCGGCGACGGTGCGCGCCGGTCCTGTCAGCTCGAGGATATGCAGGCCGGTATTGGCGCGATCGACGATGTAGATGTAGCCGCGGTCGTCGGTTTCGACATTGTTGGTCTGGATCGCGACCTTGCAGCGCTCGCCGCCTTCGACCGGGATGCAGCGCTTGTCGGTGGCAGCCGTGATCGACGGAATGAAATAGCCGACTTCCTTGGGGTGATAGGGATCGCGGATATCGAGCGCGCGCACGCCGGCATTGAAGAAGGCGATGAAGGCCATCTTCTTGTAGTAGACCGGCGCCATGCTCTCGTTGGAGGAATGCGAGCCGAAGCGGCCGCCGCGCTGGCAGAACTGCCCGCTCGCCTCCGGCACAGTGTAGCTCGAGATCATCATCGGCCGCGCCTCGGTGGTGACGTCGGCGAACCAGACCATCTGCCGCGCCTCGCCGCATTCGTTCAGGATGGCCTCGTCCACGATCATTACGATGTCGCGGGTCTTGCCGTCCTTGTCCTCGGCGAACTCGGCGATGGGCATATCGAGCATCGGGAACGTGGTGTGCGCGCCATTGAAGGCGGACATCGGCATGCGCGAAATCTCCGGATAGCGCAGATTGTCCGGCGTCGGCTCCTTCGGTCCGTTCAAGAGCTTTTCGCGATCGACGATCTGCAAGATGCCGCCCTTGTTGGTGCCATAGCCGAAATAGACGCGATTGCCATCGGGCCCGGTCGAGATCGGACCGTGCAATTCGGTCGGCACCGCGCCGGTCGAGCCGGGCTCCTGCCCGGGCAGGCCGAAGTCGCGGATCTTCTGCGGATGCGCGGGATCGGAGAGATCGTAGACCTGCGTCATCCGCCGCGTGCGCCAGTCCGGTGCGCCCGAAACGAGGAAGGCAATGCCGGTGTCGCACTCCCACCAGCTCTTATGCGTGTCCTTCAAACCGCCGATGCGGGTAATGAGCACGGGGCTGGCGGGATCCGTGACGTTCCAGATCTCATGCGCCTCGCTGCCGAAGGTGCGCAGCATGTAGACAGGGTTGGGATCACCCTTCGGCAACGCCTTGCCGTCGCAGACCCGCACCATCTGGGCACCGCCGGATTCGTACTTGCTCTTCCTGCCCCGGCAGATGCCGCAGGTATTTTGGATGTGCGGGATCGGTGACGTCGACAATGGACGTTCCGTTCGGTTCGGCCTTGCCCGTCATCGGATTGACGGACGCGGGCACGTCGTCGGTGCCGCCGTGATGGCCGATATAGGCGATCCAGCGATCGCCCTGATGATGGATGGTCGGTTGATAGGCGCTGCGCGCTTGGAGATCATTGGTGCCGACCAGCTTCATGTTGGAAGATTCCGGCGGCGCGCCGATCACTTGCTGCTTCTGGGCGTGAACGGCCGTGCTGCCAGCAAGAAAGACGAGGCAGGCAGCAGTCAAGACGCAACGGAACATGAAGTCCTCCCCGGAACCAATCTGCGTTGGCTGAGGCGTGAGGCTAGCACGGCTGATTGCACGCGACCAAAACACGATTTCTCAAGCCGCGCTTGACATGCAACCATTTGGTTGCCTATTATCTGACCATGGATGAGGTCTTCAAAGCGCTCGCCGATGCGTCACGACGCTCGCTCTTGGACAGGCTTCACGCCCGGAACGGCCAGACGCTGAACGAGCTCTGCGAGGGCCTTGCGATGACGCGTCAGGCCGTGACCAAGCACCTTGCCATTCTGGAGGAGGCCAACCTCGTCACCACCATCAGGCATGGCCGCGAGAAGCTGCACTATCTCAACCCCGTGCCGATCCATCAGATCGGCGAACGCTGGATCAGGAAGTTCGAGCGCGGCAAGCTCGCCGCGCTCAGCGAGTTGAAACGTCAGTTGGAGAAGCGCGATGAGTAAGCCGGAGTTCGTCTACGTCACCTATATCGAGACCACGCCGGAGAAGGTCTGGGAGGCGCTGACCAACAGCGCGTTCACGCGGCAGTACTGGTTCGACACCGAAGTCAGGTCCGATTGGAAGGTCGGCTCGCCCCTTGCCCTCGTGATGGGCGGCAAGGTCACGGACACCGGCGAGATCCTCGAGGCTGACCGTCCGCGGCGGCTCTCCTATACGTTCAAGCACGAACTGATGGAGGAGATGCGGAACGAGGCGGCGACGAAAGTCGTTTTCACCATCGTGCCTCACGGCAATCTCGTGAAGCTGACGGTGACGCATGAAGGCTTCGCCGCCGGCAGCAAGCTGCTCGACGGCATCTCCAAGGGTTGGCCCGCGATCCTGTCCGGGCTCAAGAGCCTGCTGGAGACCGGCAGGGCGCCCACGATTCCGCCCGCTGCGCTCGGTATCGAAGGATTTGAGTGATGAGCCTCGATCAATTCACGCCGCTCACCGTCTACACCATCTACATCGCCTCCACGCCGGAGAAGGTATGGGAGGCGCTGACCTCGGCGGAGTTCAGCCGGCAATATTTCTTCGGCAATGCCGTCGAGGTCGAACCAAGGCTCGGCGGTGCGTTCATCGTGCGCACGCCCGATGGCGCCGTGCACATCAGCGGCGAGGTTCTCGCCTACGATCCGCCGCGAAAGCTCGCGGTCACGTTCAACGTGAACTGGCCCGATCTGATCGAGAAGCTTGGCCCGACCCTCGTCACCTACGAGATCGAACAGGTCGGAGATGCGGTCCGGCTCACCATGATCGAAGGCCACGATCGTCCGCTCAGCGATGACATTCTTGCAGGCGGGCGCTCCGGCTGGCCAGCGATCCTGTCCAGCCTCAAGAGCCTGCTCGAGACCGGCAAACCGCTGGTCGTCAAGCTGGGCCCGCCGCAACGGATGCTCGATGCGCTGAAGGCGATGGGGATCAAGACGCCGTAGTTGCGGCAATCTCCGCTGTCGTCCTGGACAAGTGCCGCGAAGCGGCGCGCAGATCCAGGACCCATTGCCACCAAAGCCGATTTGGCGAAGGCTGGTCATGACCAGTTCGCGCCAAACTGCTCCCTGGGGTAATGGGTCCTAGCTTTCGCCAGGACGACTATGGAATCGGCACCACAAGCCGCCGATAGAGATGCCAGGTCGCATGCCCCAGCACCGGTAGCGTCACGATCAAGCCGAGAAAATAAGGCAGCGCCGAGACGATCAGCAGCATCACGATCACCGCGGCCCATGAGACCATCGGCAGCGGGCTCGTCACCACCGCGCGCACGCTCGTCACCATGGCCGTGACGAAATCGACGTCGCGGTCGAGCAGCAGCGGAAACGACACCACGGTCAACGAGAACAGGATCAGCGACAGCACGGCACCGACCGCGTTGCCGATGGCGAGGAACAGCAAGCCCTCGTTGGTCGTCAGCACCACCGTCATGAATTCCTGAAGGCTCGAGAACGAGGCGTGCAGGCCGAGCAGCAGCGCGATCAAGAGCCGCACCTGGTACATCCAGACCACGAACACGAACAGCGTCACGAACGCCATCCAGCCGATTTCGCTGCGCGAGCGCACGGCAGACCAGATCGCGCCGAAGGAGACGGGCTCGCCGCGCTCGCGGCGGCGGCTGACCTCATAGAGACCGATCGCGACGAATGGCCCGATCAGCGCGAAGCCCGCCGCCAGGGGATAGACCAGATAGACCATGCCGAACGCGGTGAGGCAGAGCATGATGACGATGCCGCCGGCGGCATAGAGCGCGCCGAAGCAGAGGCCGTAGAGCGGCAGCGCCTGGAAATCGCGCAGGCCCTCGACCAGCGCCTCGGCGATGTCGGTCGCCACGACCGGACGCACCACCGGATCAACCTTGCCCGAGATGGACATCAGCTCCCTCCCTCACGCGATCTTCGCCGCGTGTTGTTGGGCTGATGTTAGCTCGCTCTCGCGATCCTTGCATTGGAAGAGTTGACGGTCGGCTGATACCGCCATCCGCCACCGGAAAACTGGCGCTTGTCAGGCGCGCGATGTGAGCAGCAGCACCACACCGAGATTGGCCACGAACAGAGCCGCGTCGATGACGAAGATCCTGAGCATCGGGCCTTTCAGCACGGGCCAGTAAGCCACCCCGACGCGGCCGCCGCGCATCAGGACCGGAAGATTGTAGGCGAACTGGCTGAAATGGCAGGCGGCAAAGAACAGGAACAGCGCGAGCTGGGCCTCGACCGGCTGGAAGAAGGACGGACGCGCGGCCAGAAGATAGAACGACAACAGTCCAATAGGTAGATTCATCCCGCCAAGGAACGCGACGCTGGCCGCCAGGGTCGGCGCGATCGGATTGCTACGTTCTTCCCGCGGCAACAGGATCTTCAGCGTGTTGCGCTGGGCGATGCTGAACTGGATGAAGGCGCCGACGAACCAGAGCGTGTTGAGGAGCAGAACGATATCCGAAAAGCGCATGACTATTTTCCGTAAAAGGCTTCGCTGCGCACCACACGGCCCGCATCGTCGAAGTCCATGAACTCGCTGGCGCGTGTGTCGCCAAGCTGCCACCACACCGTCAGTCGCGCGATCGCCTCATCCCAGCTCCAGCCCAGGATCTTCAGGTCGGCGCTCTCGATGTGGCCATAGGCCTTGCGCCAATAGGCGCGGATGTTCTCGGCGCCCGTGACGAGTGGAGAGCCCGTCAGGGTGAGAGCGAGAGGACTGCGCATCTGCGCATCGTCGGCAAAATGCGCGACGACCGCATCGATATCGACCCTGCACCAGCTCGCGCACCATGCCGCGACAAATCGTTCGATGGTCGCGCGATTCATTGCCTGTGCACCCATGACCGGCGCCCTCCCTGGCTCGTTGGCCGGGAAAATGGCAAAGCCCGCACCTCATGTCAATTATATTGACTTGAGATTTCGATCAGTTGTTGTCGGCGATCGCCTCCATCACGCCCATCCATGCCACCGTACCCGGCGCGCCGACGCGGTCGAACGCTTCGCGCAGCACCTTGCGTTCGTGGTCCGATGCCCTTTGCTCGATGCGTTGTCCCGCCGCCGTGAGGCGCAGCAGTTTGGAGCGATGCTGCTCCGGCGAACGCTTCGACGTCACGAGCTTGCGCTCCAGCAGCAGGTTGAGCGGCCGGTTGAGGGCTTGCTTGGAAATGCCGAGGATCTCGATCAGCGACCCGATCGCGATATCGGGCCGGCGCGCCACCACGTAGAGGATGCGGTGGTGCGGACGCGACAGGCCCTGCTTCGCAAGATATGCGTCAGCCTCCAGCGTCATGCCGCGCCAGCCGTAATACATCAGCTCCAGCGCGGCATCCAGATCGTGCAACTTCGGCAGTGAGGCGCGGTGAAGCCCCGCGGCTTGAGGCGTCTTTGCCATTGTCAGAAGCTAACCTTTCGCCCGCAGCTCGCGCCGCAGCACCTTGCCGGTGGCGGTCATCGGCAACGTCTCCGCGAACGCGACGAAGCGCGGATATTCGTGAGCGGCGAGCTGCACCTTCACGAATTCCTGGATTTCGCGCGCGAGCGCGTCGCTGCCGGTAAAGCCGGGGCGCAGCACGATCCAGGCCTTGATCGATTCGGTGCGGATCGGATCGGGAATGCCGACCACGGCGGCCATCGCCACCGACGGATGCTTCATCAGCGTGTGCTCGATCTCGGACGGGCCGACGCGATAGCCGGCGGTGGTGATGACGTCGTCCTCGCGGCTGACATACCAGAAATAGCCGTCCTCATCCTGCACGCCGAGATCGCCGGTGAGCAGGAATTCGCCGGCATATTTCTTCGCCGTCGCCTCCGGGTTGCGCCAATATTCGAGCATGGTGACGGGACATGGCTGGCGCACGCCGATGATGCCGCGCTGTCCGCGCTTCTGCTCTTCGCCCTTGTCGTTGACGATGCGGACGTCGAAGCCCGGCGTCGCCTTGCCCATCGCGCCGGGGCGGATCGGAAACAGGTTGGAGTTGCTGCCGATCACGAGATTGCACTCGGTCTGGCCGAAGACTTCATGCGCATCGATGCCGAAGGTGTCGCGCACCCAGCCGAGCAATTCACCGCCGAGCGATTCACCGCCGGTAAAAATGCTGCGCAGCTTCACACCCGGATGTTTCACACCGGCCTGCCGCATCAGCTTCAGCGCGGTCGGCGGCAGGAAGACGTTACGCACGCCGAGGTCCGCCATCATCTGCATCGCCGCCTGTGGCTCGAATTTGCGCGCACGATGACCGACCAGGGGAATGCCGTGATACCAGAACGCCAGCAGGCCGTTGACGAGGCCGCCGATCCAGGCCCAGTCCGCCGGCGTCCACATGAGATCGCCGGGCCGCGGCAGGAAGTTGTGGCACATCTCGACGTTCGGCAGATGGCCGAGCACGACGCGGTGCGCATGCAGGGCGCCCTTGGGGTTTCCGGTCGTGCCCGAGGTATAGATGATCAGCGCGGGATCATCGGCGGAGGTGTCGACCCGCGTGAAGTCGGGCGAGGAAGCCTTGACCGAGTCCCAGAATGATTTCGCACCTGGCGGAATGCGCTCGCCGACGACATAGACATTCTTCAGCTCCGGCAGGCGATCGCGGATCTTTGCAAGCTTGTCCCAGCCGCCCTCGTCCGTGACGATCGCCTTGGCCTCGGAATTCGACAGGCGGAATTCCAGCGCATCCTCGCCGAACAGCGCGAACAGCGGGATCGAGATCAGGCCTGCGCGGAACGCCGCCATGTGCACGATCGGCAGCTCCAGCGACTGCGACAGGAACACCGCGACGCGGTCGCCGCGCGCGAGGCCATCCGCCGTCAGCACATTGGCGAAGCGGCGCGACATCTCGGCAACCTCGTCAAAGGACGTGCGCGTGGTGGCGCCGTTGTCATCGACATAGATCAGCGCGAGCCGGCCGGTGCCATCGGCATGACGATCGCAGCACGCCGCCGCCATGTTGAAGCGCGCGGGGATGTCCCAGCGGAAATTGCGATAGAGCTCGTCGTAGGTTGCGGCTTCGGTGAGCATGGGGTCGTTTCCACGGTCGGCGTCATGCCCGGGCTTGTCCCGGCCATCCACGTTCTTGTTCGTTGCCACCAGTTTAAGGCCATGGATGCCCGGGACAAGCCCGGGCATGACGCGCGAAGCGCCGGATGAGGGGGCTCTATCCGCGCGAACCAATGTGAGAGGCTCACTCGCGGAGAGAGACCCCTCGCCCGCCTCGCCATAGCCGATACAAAGCATCGGCGTTCTCAGCCGAAGGCCGCCTATGCCACCCTCTCCCACAAAGGGGAGAGCGGAAGAACGAGCTAGCCTGACAGCGCGGCCTTCACCAGGCCGGATGCCTTGCCGAAATCCATCTGTCCGGCGTACTTCACCCGCAACACTGCGATCACCTTGCCCATGTCCTTCATGCCGGCAGCACCAGTTTCAGCGATCGCACCCGAGATCGCCTTTTTCACCTCGTCGTCCGACATCTGCTTCGGCAGGTACGCCGAGATCACCGCGATCTCCTCGCGTTCCTGAGCGGCGAGCTCGGCGCGGCCGCCCTTGTCGTAGAGCTCGACCGCCTCCTGGCGCTGCTTGATCATCTTCTGCAACACGGCGAGGATGTCGGCGTCCGACAGCGGCGGCTTGCCGCTGCCGCGAGCGTCGATGTCGGCATTCTTGATGGTCGAGTTGACCATGCGCAGCGTGGACAGCTTGCGCTCGTCCTTGGCCTTCATGGCCTCCTTGACCGCATTGTTGATGTCGTCGCGCAGCATGGTCGGATCCTCTCAATCTGTCGCGCCTGATCTAAGCCGTTCGCGGGCAAGAGGCCATACCGGACCGGGCGCCGGTGCATTGTTTCCTTGCCAGGGCTCGAAATGGCTCAAAATTGCCAGTTCCGGCTTAAGTGCGTGAAGCCGCCCGCCAAATATGCAAAAACGCATGTGAATCCGGCTTCTCCCGCTTTGACGGCGGCGTTTGCGCAGACTATGAAACGCGCTCATGACACAACATGACAACGATCCTGCCTGGCCGGACCACAAACCGACCGCGCTCCTCGTGCTTGCCGATGGCACGGTGCTCGAAGGCTTTGGTCTCGGCGCCGAAGGCCACGCCGTCGGTGAAGTCTGCTTCAACACCGCGATGACTGGCTATGAGGAGATTTTGACCGATCCCTCCTATGCCGGCCAGCTCATCACCTTCACCTTCCCGCATATCGGCAATGTCGGCACCAACGAGGACGACATCGAGACGGTGAACATGGCGGCGACGCCCGGCGCGCGCGGCGTGATCCTGCGCACCGCGATCACCGATCCCTCGAACTACCGCGCCACCAAGCATCTCGACCAGTGGCTGAGGGCCCGGGGCATCATCGGCCTCTCCGGCATCGACACCCGCGCGCTGACCGCGCTGATCCGCTCGAAGGGCATGCCCAACGCCGTGATCGCGCATTCCAGGAGCGGCGAGTTCGACCTGCATGGCCTCAAGGAAGAGGCGCGCGAATGGCCGGGCCTCGAAGGCATGGACCTCGTGCCGATGGTCACCTCCGGCCAGCGTTTCACCTGGGACGAGACGCCCTGGCTGTGGGACAAGGGTTTTGGCCGCCAGGACGAGCCGGAGTTCAACGTCGTCGCCATCGACTACGGCATCAAGCGCAACATCCTGCGCCTGCTCGCCGGCGTCGGCTGCAAGGTGACGGTGGTGCCGGCGACGACCTCGTCCGAAGACATTTTGGCGATGAAGCCGGACGGCGTGTTCCTGTCGAACGGCCCTGGCGATCCCGCCGCCACCGGTAAATATGCCGTGCCCGTCATCCGGGATGTGATCAAGTCGGGCACGCCGACCTTCGGCATTTGCCTCGGTCACCAGATGCTCGGCCTCGCCGTCGGCGCCAAGACCAAGAAGATGCATCAGGGCCATCACGGCGCCAATCATCCCGTCAAGGACGAGACCACCGGCAAGGTCGAGATCACTTCGATGAACCACGGCTTTGCCGTAGATGAGACGACGCTACCGAGGGGCGCGACGCAGACCCACATCTCGCTGTTCGACGGCTCCAATTGCGGCATCCAGCTCGACGGCAAGCCGGTGTTCTCGGTGCAGTACCACCCCGAGGCATCCCCGGGCCCGCGCGACTCGCACTATCTGTTCCAGCGGTTCGCGGAGCTGATGCGGCAGAAGAAGAGCGCTTGAGGCACACTGCGGCTCTCGTGCCCCGGGCGCAGTACAGCGCGCCGCTTTTCGCGGCGTGATGCGCTGCTGAACCGGGGCCCACGCTGAGCTTTCTGGATCCCGGCTCAGCGACGCACCGCTGCGCGCTGCATCGCGTCTGGGACACGAACGGAACGCATTGCGGGCGACTCCGGTTGAACGAGCACGCGTTCTTTTCTCGGAGTCCCACCATGTCCGTCGTCCGCGACAAGGCCGAGCCGCTTGCCATCGTGTTCGAGGATGACGGGCTCGTGCCGAACAACATCCTCCCGTTCCTGGTTTACCAGAGCGCGGTGAAGCTCGATCCGGAGCATCCGGAGGAGACCATCGAAGCGCTGTTCGAAGCGAACGGCTGGGGCGGCACCTGGCGCAACGGCGTCTACGACTATCTGCACTATCATTCGACCGTGCATGAGGTGCTCGGCGTTGCGCGCGGCAGCGCTCGCGTCCGCTTCGGCGGCGATCATGGCCAGGAGCTACAGATCAAGGCCGGCGACGTCGCGATCCTGCCGGCCGGTACCGGCCACCAATGCATCAAGGCGAGCGACGATTTCTGCGTGATCGGCGCCTATCCGCCGGGCGCCAAGATGGAGATCACGCGCGCCACACCGGAGAACCACGCCAAGGCGCTAAAGACAATTCCCGAGGTCGCGATGCCGCCGGCTGATCCCGTGACCGGCAAGGATGGCGCGTTGATGCGGCTGTGGCGGTAGCCAAAACGCGGTGCCGTAGGGTGGGCAAAGCAACTCGTCCGCCGTAGCTCGAAGAGCCAAGGCGGAAGCGTGCCCACCAAACACATCGACCGTAAGGATGGATGGTGGGCACGGCGCGCAATGGCGCGCCTTTGCCCACCCTACGGCAGTTGCGTCCCCTACGCCGCGTTGCTGCCTTCCTGCCGTGTCGCTTCGAACAGGAACCAGGTGCGGCGCTCGGTCTCGTCGATGAAGATTTCGAGGATGCTGGCGCTGGCGACATCGCCGGCTTCGTCGCAAACATCGTGTGCCTTGCGCATCGCAGCGGCGACATGCTTGTTGTCCTGCATCAGCTCGCGCAGCATCTCGCGCGGCGGGACGTAGTTCTCGTTGTTGTCCTTGATGGTCTGGAGCTTTGCGACCTGGCCGATCGACTTCAGCGTGGTGCCGCCGATCTTGCGGACGCGCTCGGCGAGCTGGTCGGTGGTGGCGAAGATCTGATCGGACTGCTCGTCGAGCAACAAATGGTAATCGCGGAAATGCCGGCCGCTGATGTGCCAGTGGAAATTCTTGGTCTTGAGATACAGCGCGAACGCGTCGGCCAGAAGCACGTTGAGCGCCTCCGAGACCTTCTTGACCCCATCGGGCGACAGATCGGTGGGGGTGTCGAGATCGGGCGAGACCTTGTTGTTGGTTTTGCTCACGGGAGACCTTCCTGTTAGGAGGCGGACATTGACGGCGCGCCGTCGCGCCCCTAACGCAAGGCGGGCAGGGCCGGTTCCTTTTAGCGGAACCATTTGGCCGGGACCCTCGAGTACCATGGACGATTGGATCGATTATTACGACTCCACGCATACGATCTATGTCAGCAAGCTGCATCGCGACTTGCACTTCCAGATCATTGCGCGGGACATCATCGGCTATATCCCCTCGCCCGAGGCGGTAGTGCTGGACTATGCCTGCGGCGAGGCGCTGTCGGCGAACCAGGTGGCATCCGCCTGCGGCACGCTGATCCTGGCGGAGCCCGCGCCCGGGGTGCGCGGCCGACTGATCGCGCGGTTCGCCCCGAACACCAAGATCCGGTGTCCGCTCGCTCGACGATGTCCGCAAGATGCAGGACCAGTCGGTCGATCTCGTCGTGATGAACTCGGTCGCGCAATACATGACGCCGGAGGAGCTCGATGCCGCCCTCCTCAACATCCGCCGGATCCTGAAACCCTCCGGCAAGCTGGTGCTCGGCGATATCCTCCAGCCCAATGTCGGCATGGTGAGGGACGTGATGGCGCTGCTCGGCTTCGGCCTGCGGCACGGTTTCCTGAAAGACGCGCTGGTCGGGCTGATCAGCACCGCGCTGTCGGATTACCGCCAGTTGCGCACGCGCATCGGGCTGCAGCGCTACAGCGAGGCGGAGATCACCGCCAAGCTGACCGCGGCCGGGTTCGTGGTCCAGCGCGCACACGGCAATATCGGCCACAATCGCTGGCGCATGACCTTCGTCGCGCGGCCGCCTCTTATTCGTTAAGCATAACAATCAGCCGTTGTGGCTTGTCGCACTGCAATCGGTAATGATCGCCCTGGCCCGGTGGCGGAAGCGTCTACGCGAGGGCGGTGCAACGCTCTTCATCCTGGTTCAAATCCAGGCCGGGTCTCCACGCTTCGCCCCTGCGGGGCTACGCGTGGCGCAGCCACGTGCAGGCCCGCAGGGGCGAAGCGTGTCCGGCGCAGCTGAAGCGAAGCGGAAACGTAGACAGACTGTATCCGCGGCTCAATCTGCCTCAATCAGATCGCACTCGGACAGAAGCTGAAGCCGGCCGGCATCCCTCGCCGCGGAATTGATGACGGCATCGAGCAGGCCGGGGAAGCGCGCGTCCAGATCCTCGCGGCGCAGCCGCATGAAGCGGTTGGTTCCGGCCACGCGGGTCTGCATCAGCCCACATTCGCGCAGCTTGGCGAAGTGATAGGCGAGGTTGGACTTGCCGCCGAGGCCGCTGAAATCGCCACAACAGAGTTCGCTGCTGACACGTTCTTGCTGCGCGAGCTGATAGACGATCGCCAATCGGATCGGATCGCTCAGGCAATCCAGGACCATCGGCAGCTCGATCTGCTCGCGGGTCGGATGAAGAGGCGTGCGGCTCATGGATCAATCATAGCAAAAAGGCCGCGATGTTCAATAGTTCTTGAACCAATTGACTCTGGATCAAGCCAACCAATAGTTCAATAAACGTTGAACATAAGGATTTCTCCCATGAGCGTGTTCTGGCTGGCCCTGGCGGCCTTCGCGATTGGCACGGAAGGCTTTGTCATTGCAGGACTTTTGCCCGCGATCGCCACCGACCTCACGATTTCGGTCTCCGCCGCCGGGCAACTGGTCACGGCTTACGCCCTCACCTATGCCGTGGGCTCGCCGATCCTGGCGGTGACGCTCAACAACATCGACCGCCGCACCGTGCTGGCGCTGGCACTGACGACCTTCATCGCCGGGAACCTTGCCGCGATGGTGGCATCCAACTACGCCCTGCTGCTGGCCTCGCGCATGCTGATGGCGCTGGGCTCCGGGCTGTGCATGCCGACGGCGCTCGCGGTGTCCGTGGCGGTGGCCTCGCCCGAACGGCGCGGACGTGCGGTGGCCCTCGTCACCTCGGGCCTCACGGTCGCGACCGTCATCGGCGTTCCCCTGGGCAATCTCGTCGGCAGCCTGCTCGGCTGGCGCGCGACCTTTGCCATGGTCGCGCTGATCAGCGCCGTTGCGCTCGCAGGCCTCCTGCTCGGCCTGCCCAAAGGCCTGCCGCGCAACACGGCCTCGCTCAGCGAGCGGCTGGCGGTAGCGCGTCACAGCAACGTGCTGGTCGCGCTTGTGATCACCATTCTCTGGGCACTCGGCGGCTTCACCGTGTTCACCTATTTCGCGATTCCGCTGCGCGGCCTCGGCTTCGATGCTTCGCAGATCAGCCTGGCGCTGCTGGTGTTCGGCGGCGCCGCCGCGATCGGCAACATGCTCGGCGGCGTCCTGGCCGACCGGCTCGGCACGCTCGCCACCGCCACCGTCGGGCTCGCCGGCATGGCGAGCGCGCTGATCCTGCATTCGCTGGTCCTGAAGCTGATGCCGGGACAGGCGCATTATGCGGTGCTGGGCGCGATCTTCCTCTGGGGCCTCTCGGGCTGGGCGTTCTATCCGGCGCAGATCGCCAGCATCATCCGGATCGAGCCGCAGGCCTCGATGATCGCGCTCTCGCTCAACGCTTCCGCGATGTATCTCGGCTTCGCGATCGGCGGCGCGCTGGGCGGCGCGGTGCTGGCCACCCTCTCGCCCAACGACCTCGGCTGGATCGGCGGATCGAGCGTTGCGGCCTCGCTTCTGGTGCACCTCGCCCGCGGCTGGCAGGCGCGGCCAAAACCGGTCAAAATTGCCGGTTGATGGGCGTTTTTCGGGGTTTCGCCGCCCCGAAAACTGGTCTAAGACCCACCCGCGCGCGAGGGAGACCCCGCGCTCTCGCACAAGGGGACGCGCGGCAAGCGCGCCCTTTTTTTGTGCCCAAATTCCAGTCCGGCGAGAGTTGATGCCCAAACGTACAGACATCACCACCATCCTCATCATCGGCGCCGGTCCCATCGTGATCGGCCAGGCCTGCGAGTTCGACTATTCGGGCACACAGGCGGTGAAGACGCTGAAGGAAGAGGGCTATCGCATCGTCCTCGTCAATTCCAACCCGGCCACCATCATGACCGACCCGGAATTGGCCGATGCGACCTATATCGAGCCGATCACGCCCGAGATCGTCGCCAAGATCATCGAGAAGGAACGCCACGTCATTCCCGGCGGCTTCGCGCTGTTGCCGACCATGGGCGGCCAGACCGCGCTGAACTGCGCGCTGTCGCTGCGCCGGCAGGGCACGCTGGAGAAGTTCGACGTCGAGATGATCGGCGCCACCGCCGACGCGATCGACAAGGCCGAGGACCGCCAGCTCTTCCGCAATGCCATGGAGAAGATTGGGCTGCAGACGCCGAAGTCGCGGCTCGCCAACGCGTCCGAACTGAAGAAGTCGTTCCGTGACAAATACCACGCCGAACGCGAGAAGCTGTCGGGCGCGGCTCTCGAAGAGCTCGACCGGCAATGGACTCTCGGCGAAGGCGACCGCCGCAAGCGCTATCAGGAATATGCGCTGGGCCAAGCGATGATGGCGCTCTCCGAGATCGGCCTGCCCGCGATCATCCGTCCCTCCTTCACGATGGGCGGTACCGGCGGCGGCATCGCCTACAACAAGGAGGAATTCCTCGACATCATCGAACGCGGCCTTGATGCATCGCCCACCAACGAAGTGCTGATCGAAGAATCTGTGCTCGGCTGGAAAGAGTACGAGATGGAGGTGGTGCGCGACAAGAAGGACAATTGCATCATCGTCTGTTCGATCGAGAACCTCGATCCGATGGGCGTGCACACCGGCAATTCCGTCACGGTGGCGCCGGCGCTGACGTTGACCGACAAGGAATACCAGATCATGCGCGACGCCTCGCTGGCGGTGCTGCGCGAGATCGGGGTCGAGACCGGCGGCTCCAACGTGCAGTTCGGCGTCAATCCCGACGACGGCCGCATGGTCGTCATCGAGATGAATCCGCGCGTGTCGCGCTCGTCCGCACTGGCCTCGAAGGCCACCGGCTTTCCGATCGCAAAGGTCGCCGCCAAGCTCGCGGTCGGCTACACCCTCGACGAGATCGCCAACGACATCACCGGCGGTGCCACGCCGGCCTCGTTCGAGCCGACCATCGATTACGTCGTCACCAAGGTGCCGCGCTTCGCCTTCGAGAAATTCCCGGGTGCCTCCACCACGCTGACGACCTCGATGAAGTCAGTCGGTGAAGTCATGGCGATCGGCCGCACCTTCCAGGAAAGTCTTCAGAAGGCCTTGCGCGGGCTCGAGACCGGATTGACCGGCCTCGACGAGATCGAGATCGAAGGGCTCGGCCGCGGCGACGACAAGAACGCAATCCGCGCCGCACTCGGCACGCCGACGCCGAACCGGCTGCTCCAGGTCGCCCAGGCGATGCGGCTCGGCTGGTCGAACGAGGACATCTTCAACTCCTGCAAGATCGATCCGTGGTTCCTCGGCGAAATGCGCGGCATCGTCGACATGGAGGAGAAGGTTCGCAAGAACGGCCTTCCTGGCAATGCCTTCGGCATGCGCACCCTGAAGGCCATGGGCTTCTCCGATGCGCGCCTCGCGGTGCTCGCCGAGACGACGGAAGCGGAGGTGACGGCGAAGCGCCACGCGCTCGGCGTTCGCCCCGTCTACAAGCGCATCGACACCTGCGCGGCCGAATTCGCCTCCCCCACCGCCTATATGTATTCGACCTATGAGGCGCCGTTTGCGGGCACGCCTGCGGACGAGAGCACCCCGTCCGACATGAAGAAGGTCATCATCCTCGGCGGCGGGCCGAACCGCATCGGCCAGGGCATCGAGTTCGACTATTGCTGCTGTCACGCCTGCTTCGCGCTGCATGACGCCGGCTACGAATCCATCATGGTCAACTGCAACCCGGAGACCGTGTCGACCGACTACGACACGGCCGACCGGCTCTATTTCGAGCCGCTCACCGCCGAGGACGTGCTGGAGATCATTGCCAAGGAGCGCAGCAAGGGCACGCTGCACGGCGTGATCGTGCAGTTCGGCGGTCAGACCCCGCTGAAGCTGGCGCACGCGCTGGAAGCCGCCGAAGTGCCGATCCTCGGCACCTCGCCGGACGCCATCGACCTTGCCGAGGACCGCGACCGCTTCAAGCGCGTGCTCGACAAGCTCAGGCTCAAGCAGCCGAAGAACGGCATCGCTTATTCGGTCGAGCAGGCGAGGCTCGTCTCCGCCGATCTCGGCCTGCCGCTGGTGGTGCGCCCGTCCTATGTGCTCGGCGGCCGCGCCATGCAGATCATCCGCGAGGAGAACCAGCTCAACGACTATCTGCTCGGCACGCTGCCGGAGCTGGTGCCGGCCGACGTCAAGGCGCGCTATCCCAACGACAAGACCGGGCAGATCAACACCGTGCTCGGCAAGAACCCGCTGCTGTTCGACCGCTATCTGTCGGATGCGACCGAGGTCGACGTCGACTGCCTCTGCGACGGCAAGGACACTTTCATCGTCGGCATCATGGAGCACATCGAGGAAGCCGGCATCCATTCCGGCGATAGCGCCTGCTCGCTGCCGCCGCACTCGCTCGATGCCGGGATGATCGAGGAGCTGAAGCGACAGACCCGCGAGCTCGCGCTCGGCCTCGACGTGGTCGGCCTGATGAACGTGCAATACGCCATCAAGGACGGCGAGATCTACGTGCTGGAAGTCAATCCGCGCGCCTCGCGCACAGTGCCGTTCGTCGCCAAGGTGATCGGCACGCCGGTCGCGAAGATCGCCGCGCGCATCATGGCCGGCGAGAGGCTCGACGACTTCAAGCTGAAGAAGGCAGAGCTCAAGCACGTCGGCGTCAAGGAATCGGTCTTCCCCTTCGCCCGCTTCCCCGGCGTCGACACGGTGCTCGGCCCCGAGATGCGTTCGACCGGCGAAGTGATGGGCATCGACCGCTCGTTTGCGGTGGCGTTCGCCAAGAGCCAGCTCGGCGGCGGCACGCGGGTGCCGCGCAAGGGCACGGTGTTCGTCTCGGTTCGCGAGAGCGACAAGACGCGCATCGCCGACGCCGTTCGCGAGTTGCATTCGCTCGGCTTCAAGGTGCTGGCGACGTCGGGCACTCAGCGCTTCCTGACCGATCAGGGCATCCCGACCGAGAAGGTGAACAAGGTGCTGGAGGGCCGGCCGCACATCGTCGACGCCATCACCAATGGCGACGTCCAGCTCGTCTTAAACACCACCGAAGGCCCGCAGGCGCTCGCCGACAGCCGCTCGCTGCGGCGCGCGGCCCTCTTGCATAAAGTGCCGTATTACACCACTCTTTCCGGGGCCGTAGCGGCCGCGCAGGGCATCCGCGCCTATCTTGGCGGGGACCTTGAGGTTCGTACCCTGCAGAGCTACTTTTCGGAAACCTGATCGCTAGCGGGGGGCCAAGCCTTGAGGGCTCAAGCTTTCCGCTAAGTGATTGGCAATGAAGCCACAATGGCCGGAGGAACTGTCCGGCCATGGGGGTGTTCTGTTCCGACGCTAAGCCCATATCTGTCAACGTCCGGCGGCCCGCGTGTCGAGCCCCGGAAAGACCGACGAATCAAGGTTGGGCGCTCATTCATGTTCTGGGACGCGCGACCGAAGGACGAGAGAGAAGATGGAAAAGGTTCCGATGACTTCGGCCGGATTTGCCGCGCTCGGGGAAGAATTGAAGCATCGCCAGTCCGTGGATCGTCCGCGGATCATCGAGCATATCGCGGAGGCGCGCTCGCACGGAGACCTGTCGGAGAACGCGGAATATCATGCCGCGAAGGAAGAGCAGTCCCACAATGAAGGCCGCATCGCCGAGCTCGAGGACAAGCTCGCGCGCGCCGACATCATCGACATCTCGAAACTCTCCGGCGACACCATCAAGTTCGGCGCCACCGTGACGCTGGTCGACGAGGACACCGAGAAGAAGACGGTGTGGCAGATCGTCGGCGAGGTCGAGGCCGACGCCAAGAAGGGCCGCATCTCCATCACCTCGCCGCTCGCCCGCGCACTGATCGGCAAGAAGAAGGGCGCCTCCGTCGAGGTCAACACGCCGGGCGGCGCCAAGGCGTATGAGATCACCAAGGTGGAGTGGCGGTAAGGATTTGCCGTTGCCTGTGACGACGTTTCGAAAAGGCCGCGCACTGCGCGGCCTTTTTTGTGTCTGCTCGGTGCCCGAGATGAATTCGCGCTCTCTCCACTCGTCATTGCGAGCGGAGCGAAGCAATCCAGACTGCCTCCGCGGAAGACTCTGGATTGCTTCGCGGAGCCTGTCATCGGGCCGCGCTTCGCGCGGACCCGTTGGCTCGCAATGATGGAGCAGGCGCTACCTTCGTCCCTTCACGTCCAGCGGCACCGCCGCCTCGTATTTCGAATTATGCAGAACCAGCGACGTGCGCACGTTGCGGACATGGGGCGCGGCGGTCAGGTGGGTGACGAAATCCTGGAAGGTCGCCATGTCGGGGGCGACGCATTTCAGGATGAAATCGACCTCGCCCGACAGCATCCAGCATTCCCGCACCAAGGGCTCGGCGCGGACGAATTCCTCGAAGGCGCGCAAATCCGTCTCGGCCTGGCTGGACAGGTGTACGGCCGCGAACACGGTGACGTCGAAGCCGAGCTTGCGGGCGTCCAGGAGGCCCCTATAGCCGTGGATGTAGCCCTCCTCCTCCAGCGCCCGGACGCGGCGCAGGCAGGGTGGCGGCGAGATGCCGACGCGCTTGGCCAGTTCGACATTCGTGATTCGACCGTCGGCCTGAATCTCGGTGAGAATCTTCAGGTCGATCTCGTCTAGGTTCCGCGACACGTGATTGGAACTCCTGCCCTTTGCGGCGGTATTGGGTGGTTTGTCGCAATCGTCATACCCCAGTCCACGCGCGCAGCGCAATTTTATTGCGCGTGCAGCGCAATCGACTTTTGTTCCTTGTTGGAAAAATCCGCCGACAGGGAATGCAATTCTTGCATAGCTCACCAGAAGGCTTAGATTAGCTCTGATATTTCAGCGCCTCCGCGAGGCCTCCCGGCACGTTCCGCGCCCGCGCTGCAAAATCCCCCGTGAAAGGCGTCCATCGAAATGTCCGCTCCTGTTCATGCAAAGGTCATCATCATTGGCTCCGGCCCTGCCGGCTACACGGCGGCGATCTACGCCGCGCGTGCGATGCTCGAGCCGATCCTGATCCAGGGCATCCAGCCGGGCGGCCAGCTCACCATCACCACCGACGTCGAGAACTATCCGGGCTTCGCCGACGTGATCCAGGGCCCCTGGCTGATGGAGCAGATGGAGAAGCAGGCGGTCCATGTCGGCACCACGATCGTCACCGACCTGGTCACCAAGCTCGAGACCGCGCAGCGGCCGTTCCGCCTTACCTGCGACAGCGGCGATGTCTATCTCGCCGACACCGTCATCCTCGCCACCGGCGCCCAGGCGCGCTGGCTCGGGCTGCCCTCCGAAGCGAAATTCCAGGGCGGCGGCGTGTCAGCCTGTGCCACCTGCGACGGCTTCTTCTACCGCAACAAGGAAGTCGTGGTGGTCGGCGGCGGCAACAGCGCGGTCGAGGAAGCCCTGTACCTCACCAACCATGCCTCGCAGGTTACCATCGTGCATCGTCGCGATCACTTCCGCGCCGAGCGCATCCTGCAGGAGCGTTTGTTCAAGCACCCGAAGATCAAGGTGGTCTGGGACTCAGCCGTCGACGAGATCTGCGGCACCGAGAACCCGAACAAGGTCACCCATGTCCGCCTCAAGAACGTCAAGACCGGCGCGCGCAGGGACCTGAAGACCGACGGCATCTTCATCGCCATCGGCCACGCGCCGGCGACCGAACTCGTCAAAGGCCAAGTCAAGCTCAAACCGTCGGGCTATGTCGAGGTCGCCCCGAACTCGACCGCCACCTCGGTGCCCGGCCTGTTCGCCGCCGGCGACGTCGCCGACGAGACCTATCGCCAGGCCGTGACGGCCGCCGGCCTCGGCTGCATGGCAGCGCTCGAAGCCGAACGTTTCTTGGCCCTGCGCGCCAGCGAGCGCGCCGCAGCGGAATAGAATCATGCCCCGAACACGCGACGGATTTACGGATATGGACTGGGACAAGCTGAAGGTGTTTCACGCGGCGGCGGAAGCGGGCAGCTTCACGCATGCGGGCGAGCAGCTCGGCCTGTCGCAATCGGCGGTGTCACGCCAGGTCTCGGCGCTGGAGCAGGAGCTCTCGGTCTCGTTGTTCCACCGCCACGCCCGCGGCCTGATCCTCACCGAGCAGGGCGACCTGCTGTTCCGCACTGCGCATGACGTATTCATGCAGCTGCAGGCGGCGCGCGCCAAGCTGACCGACAGCCGCGAGCGGCCGAGCGGCGACCTCAAGATCACCACGACGCCCGGCGTCGGCATCAACTGGCTGATCCCGCGGCTCGGCGAGTTCACTGCGCTCTATCCCGAGATCCGGATCTCGCTGATCGTCACCGATGAGGAGCTCGATTTGTCGATGCGCGAGGCCGACGTCGCGATCCGCACCCGCAAGCCGACGCAGCCCGATCTCATCCAGCGCAAGCTGTTCGCGATGGGCTTCCACGCCTATTGCTCGCCGGAATACATCAAGCGCTTCGGCACGCCGCGCACGCTGGAGGAGCTCGACTCTCATCGCATCATCACGCTTGCCGACGGCAACTTCGCGCCGCATCTGCAGAACCGCAACTGGCTGGTCGAAGCCGGTCGCAACGGGTCGGGGCCGCGCGAAGCCTATTTCAAGGTCAACAACATCCTCGGTCTCGTGCGCGCCTGCCAGCAGGGCCTCGGCATCGCCGCCCTGCCCGACTACCTCGTCGAGGAGCAGAGCAAGCTCGTGCAGCTGTTCGGTGAATCGGATTCGATCCAGCTCGATACCTATTTCGTCTATCCCGAGGAGTTGAAGACGGTCGCACGCGTGCAGGTGTTCCGCGACTTCGTGGTGAGCAAGGCGCAGCGCTGGCCGTCCTGATTTCCGCATGACTGACATGCGGCCTCGGCTGTTGCTGCAGGGCGCTCGTCAAGCTCATACTGTTTGCACGCTGAGCCTTCGCGTTGCGCATTTGTCCCCCTCCTCCAGTGGCGCGGGAGTTCAGTAATCCCTCTTGGAAGGTGATTGTGTCGGCCTCACGTGGCCAATACCTAAGCCGGGCCTTCGGGTCCGGCTTTTTTTCGTCAAAATGGTGCTTCGCCTTCCGCGTGTATTGACAGTTCCAGGCATACCCCGCATCATTTGCAAATGATCACGAAGTCGTGCGCACTCGTTTCGAAAAAAGGCCCCCATCTGGGGACCTCGGAATGTTGCGCGCGCTAGGCTGACTTCGTCATCGCGAGCTGATCCCGAAAACCCCGCCGCCTGGACGGGGTTTTTTCATGTGCCCTCCGTCTCAGGTTTTTTTCCGAGAAGGAGATTGAAACATGACCGGACTACGAGACCAATTGCACGGGCTGTGGCTGCCGCTGGTGACGCCGTTTCGCAACGGACGTCTCGACGAGACATCATTGCGGCGGCTGACACGGCACTACGGCACACAGGCCGTCGACGGCTTCATCCTGGGGGCGACCTCGGGTGAAGGCATGACGCTGCGCGACACTGAGCTCGAGCGCCTCGTCGCCATCGTCCGCGACGAGATGGCGGCGGGCCGCCGCACCTTGCCGATCTGCCTCGGACTGTCAGGCGCGGACACCTCGCGCCTGATGGATCGCCTCGATGAAACCGCGGACTGGCCGATCGACGGCTACCTGATCGCGAGCCCTTACTATGTGCGGCCGTCGCAGCGCGGGCTGCTGGCGCATTTCGAGGCGCTCGCCGATCACGCCGCCTGGCCGATTGCGCTCTACAACATTCCCTATCGCACCTCGGTGAACATCACCAACCAGACGCTGCTGCGGCTCGCCGAACACAAGAACATCGTCGGCCTCAAGGATTGCGGCTCGAGCCGCGAGCAATCGATCGCGCTGCTGCGCGACCGGCCGAAGGAATTTCGCGTGCTCACCGGCGAGGACGCAAATTATTTCGAGGCGCTCACCGACGGCGCCGACGGCGGCATCGTGCTGTCCGCCCATGTCGAGACCGCGACATTTGCGGCCGTGTATGCGGAGCTCAAGCGCGGCAACCACGACGCCGCGCAGGCGCGCTGGCAGGAGGTCGCCGAGCTGACGCGGCTGCTTTTCGCCGAACCAAGCCCCGCGCCGGCGAAGTACTGGCTGTGGCGCAGCGGCCTCATCGACAGCCCCGAAGTGCGCCTGCCGATGGTGGAAGTGAGCAGCGAGCTCGCCGCAACGATCGATCGCGAGATCGAGCGACGAATGAAAGTCGCGGCGTAGGGCTTCATTTACCCTCCCCTGGAGGGGGAGGGTCGATCGCGCGCAGCGCGAGCGGGGTGGGGTGACGGTCTCTCGGCATCGAACACTGCCTGTGTAGAGAGATCACCCCACCCCGCTCCGCATTTCGCTTCGCTTCATGCGGAGCGACCCTCCCCTCCAGGGGAGGGTAAGAGGCGCCCGTGGTTAATCCCACCCCACACCCCCTTCGCATTCGCCGCATGGTGCATCCACGCCTCGTTTACCCAACCGCGCCTATCGTTTCTGTCCAAGACCTTCCAAAGGGGGAACGACCATGGGACATCGCACCCGGCCTACGGCCGCGAGCCAATTCGCGCCGGCCGATCTCTTGCAGGGAATTCTGGTGGTGTCGTCGTTCGGGTTCTGGGCGGTGATGCTCGGCCTGATGCCGGTGCTGCTGTTTCGCGTCTGGCTGGCGGGCTGACAGCGCGGCGCGGATGGTTAACCCGTGGTAGCAGCTGTGTTCAAATGTGCAGCTAGCTGCGCCCCGGAATCTTAAAACATCCCGCGTATCACTGACGCCCATAAGCGAAGAAATCGCGGGGGCGTTTGTGAATAATCATAGTGAGATGGCGTCGCATTACGACGCCGGACAGCAGAGCTTTACCACCGAGGACATTCTCTGGGCCGCCGGCATCTGGTCGGTGATCCTGAGCCTTTCGCCGGTCATCGTGTTCTACATGCTGATGGTGGCGTAGCCTCCTTCAGCAGACCCGAAAAACGCAAAACGCGCGGCTCGTCCGCGCGTTTTCGTCCGGGGAAATGAATGATGAAATTATGCCGCCTGCTTGTGCATTGCGCCGGATGCCGACGCCGTGCCGCGAATAGCCTTCACTGAACGCTCGATCGCCGCCCACAGCCGTGCAATTTCCTGAGCCGCACGGCTCTCGGCCTGATACTCCCGCGCGCCTTCGCCGTGGCTGAGCGCCATCAACAAATCGGAACGGTTGGTGATCTGGCCACCCCACACCGGAGCGCGGAATTTCGCCAGCGCCTCGCGCGCGATGGTGACGATCGGGCTTTCCGACTCGTCGCGGCGCGCCGGCGCACCGTTGAGCACGACCGCGTAGGGCTTGCGCGCGGCGCGGCACATCTGGATGGTTTCCTGCACCGCGTTGACGTCGAACACGCCGGGCCGCGCCGGAATGATCACCATCGTCGCGTTCCTGATGGCGTCGTCGACGACGGCCGACAGGTTCGGCGGCGTGTCGATCAACACCCATTCATAACCGTCGCGCTTGGCCGCGGAGACGATGCCGCTGACGGAGTTCACGGCCGGCTTGATCGGCGGCTCGTTGGTGCCACGCAGCTTGTGCCACAGCGTGAGCGAGCCTTGCGGATCCGCGTCCACCAGCATGACCTGCTTGCTCGCCTTGATCTGCGCGGCGAGATGTGCAGCCAGGGTGCTCTTGCCCGAGCCGCCTTTACGCGATGCAAAAACAATAACGTTCATACCTTCGGCCTCCAGATTGACCCCGTGGCTCGAAAATGAATCAGCGCGGTGATTCGTGAAAGAAAAATTTATCGGGAGTTGCGTTGCCGCCACGAAATAACAAGCCGTGTTGGCTTTTGAGTCACACTGCCAGGTACGACGCCGATGAAAACTGCAAGAAAACGCCTGCAATCGTGCGTTTTTTGAGCAGCGAGGCGGGATAAAGTGGAATGCAACCTTGCCGGGCAAATCGCCCTGCGACTCTTTTCCATCGCGCGCGCCTCATCGCCGCAAGGCTAGCGCGCGAACAAAACGAGTCCGACGGAGGAAACGCAGCCGCAGGGTTTCAAGGATGAACGTGCTGTCGCACTCAGCCTTCGCTGGATTTCTTCTTCTTGCTCGTCTTCGCCGCCGGCTTGGTGCTCTTCTTCGCTGTCTTGGGCGCGACGTGGGTCGGCTTGCCGGCACGCACCTCGCCCGGCTCGGGTCCCGGGCGGAAGAACACCCGGCACTGCGGCGAGAGCTGCGACTTCTTCGCGATCATGCAGGCGGTGATGGCATCGACGTTCGGAACGAACTCGCCGCACAGCCGCATCGCATCAGGCGTGCAGGCCTGCTGCTCTTCCTGGGTGTAGGCGAAGCCGGCGCGCGGCAGGACCAGGACGGCCAGGGCAATCCCGAAGGTTGCAGCGGCCAAGGGTTTTGACTTCTTCAAGCGAAACGCCGGCATCGATCCCCCCACATGTCGAGTTCAGTTGGAATAGTGGGTGAACGGGCGTTGCTTGGCAACCGAGGGGAGATGCGAAAGCCGGCACGTGTGCGGTCTCGGCAACAGGGTGGGCGGTCCGACAGTCTCCGCTGTCGTCGCCCGGCTTGACGGGACGACCCAGTATTCCAGAGACGCCTGACGTCCTCGATAGGCCGCGGCGTACTGGATCCCCCGCCTTCGCGGGGGATGACAGTTGTGGGTGGGGCGAGATCGGGCTCGACCCGAGGCCTCAACGACCATCCAACCAATAACCGCGAAAACAACCCCATGCACAGTAGCCAAGTCCAGCTGCGGATTGGCTTTTACGGATTTTACGAAATCAATTTGACGCGTCGGGCAAAACAGTGGCATGATGGCATGATCGAGGATGCATGGGGTGGTCAGCCAGCTCCCCGTGAGGTGAGGGGTGCATGGCCACCGTATTGATCGTCGCGCCGGTGTTTGCGCTGATTGCGGCGGGCTATGCCGCGGTCCTGTTTCGCTTCGTTTCGGACAGCGCGCACAAGGGCATCAGCGAGTTCGCCTTCAGCATCGCTATCCCTGCCCTGCTCTTCCGCACCATCGTCGTCTCGGAATTCCCCGACGTCAGCCCCTACAGGATGTGGGGCGCCTATTACGGCGCGCTCGCCCTCACCTGGATCGCGGCGCTGGCGCTCTCGGTGCTGCTGCGCCCGCGGCGCGAGGACAGCGAGGACGGCGTCGTGTTCGCGATCGGCTCGGTCTACGGCAACATCGTGATGCTCGGCATTCCCTTGACGCTCTCGGCGCTGGGCAATGAGGCCGCGGGCCCGATGGCGCTGATCCTGTCGGTGAACACGCCGCTGCTCTGGCTCTGCGGCATCCTGCAGATGGAGCTTGTTAGCCGCAAGCGGACCGGCTCGGCGCTGTCGGTGATCTCGCCCGTGCTCGCCGACCTCGCGCGCAACCCGCTGATGCTGGCGATCGGTTTTGGCGTGATCTGGCGTTTTACGGGCCTCGGCCTCACCCCCGTCGTCGACAAGACGATCGAACTGCTAGCGCAGGCGGGATCGCCGACCGCGCTGATCGCGCTCGGCATCAATTTGTTCCGCTTCGAGGTCAAGGGCGAGAAGCTGAGCATTTTGGCGATGTGCGCGCTCAAGCTGATGGCGATGCCGGCGGCGGCGTATTTGCTCGCAAAACTGCTCGACCTGCCGCCGATCGCGGCCGGCGTCGTCGTGTTGTTCGCGGCGATGCCGACCGGCGCGAATGCATACATCTTCGCGGTCCAGTATCAGCGGCTGGTGAACCCGGTCTCGGGCGCGGTGGCGCTGGGGACGTTCCTGGCGGCGGTGACGTTGCCGGTGGTGGTGTGGGTGGTGGGGATGAGGTAGCTTCTTTAATTGTGCGTTACGTATGGATGTCGAGCGGAAACAATTCGCCATTTTTTATGTATGACCCGACCTGCCAACAGATGCTGCCATGCTCCGTCACCGCATCGACCAAGACCTCGATGACCTTGTCCAGCCATTCGACATACTCTTCGAATGTCAGCTTTTCGGAACGCTCATAGATTTTGCCGATATTATAAGGAGGCGACGTTACGATTAGATCGAAACTGGCCCTCGGGAGCTTAGCTAGCACCCTCAGCACGTTGCCTTTGTGGAAGGTGGCAGTTGGAATGATCTTCGGTGAAGTGACTTGCAGCAATTGTCGGCCCCGAATCAAAGACATCGGGGAGTATTGCCGATTGCCTCCCATCGAGGGCGCAACAAGCGAAAATTTTATCCCCAACAACCAAAGGAGAAATCTAGCTCCTAGCTTCCCCTCGCGGTTCCCTCACGCTCAGAAAACCACAGGAGTTCCCAATTCGCAACCTGGGGCTGTACATACTTTCGGTGAAAGTGGGGTCTAACCGAGCCTAACCGAGCCGCCACGGCGAACAACCGCGGTCGACAGTATCGAATTGAAATCGCTGGTACAGTTGGGTGGGCTCGAACCACCGACCTCCTGTTCCACAGACAGGCGCTCTAACCAACTGAGCTACAACTGCATCCTGGCGAGCCGCTCCAAGGCGAGCCTGAAAAGGCCGGCGACCTAAGGGGGCTGGACGGGGCGAAAACTAGGTGCAACGGGCGTTTTTGGCAAGGCCGCAAACGGACGAAAAACCAGCGGAAATCACCCTCGGCGCGATGAAATCGGGCTTGATGGCGGCCATAACGGTTTGCGCTCCCGCTTGCAGGCAAGATTCCCCGTGGGGAGAGAACCCTCACCCGGCGCGCGCGGGACGATGCTTCGCATCGCCCGGGGGACGAATGCTTCGCATCGCCCGGACGCGCCGACCTCTCCCGCAAGCGGGAGAGGTGAAAAAAAACCCGGGCCGTTAAAGCCCGGGTTTCTTAATCAACTCAAACCGGCCAGTCCGCTCAGGCGGCGGGCGGGTAGTACTTCGAGGCGGAGGCCTTGATCGGCTCGGCGGTCTCATTGGCAACGCGCTGGCTGAGCTCGACCAGCTCCTTGGCCTGGGACTGGAAGGTCTCGAGCTGCTTGCGGGCGTGGCCGGTCCACAGCTCCAGCGCTTCCGACGGCGATTTGGCGCCGAACAGCTGCTGGGCGAAGTCCAGCTGGGCGCTGCTGTTGGCCTTCATGAACTCCACCAGCTTGGCGGTGTACTCGCTCGCGCCCTTGCTGGCGGAGGTGAACACGGCCTCGACGGTGCCATTGTGGGTCTCGGCGGCGTCCTTGAACTTGGCGTAGTTCTCGCGGGCCTGCGACACGCCCTTTTCGGCGAACGCACGCATCTGCTCGGGAACCTCGAACGGGATGATCGAGGCAGAAAACGGATCAGTCGCACCTGTCATGGTTGTCCTCACGCAAATTGAAAAAATGGAGTGAGCCTTCTGGCGCGCCCGCCGGCCCCGATTGTGGGCCCTCGCATTGAGCGGGTACGAAGACTGGAAACGCGAAACAAACGAGATGGCTCGCCCAGTACCGCCATTATTGCCGCGCATCATGTCAAGATTGTGCATCGCAATGCGATCCAACAGGCGTCGTAAAAATTTAATCTCGGAGAGGGTGAGGTTCCTGGGATGGGGAACCGGTGGTTGAGGTGGGAGGATTGGTGCCGAGGCGAGGCCGGCCCTTACCCCTGGAGGGTCCGAGACGAGCGGAGCTCGCTCGTGGGTCGATCGCGCAAAGCGCGAGCGGGGTGGGGTGATCTCTCCACCCGGGCACTGTCGGACGCGGAGACACCGTCACCCCACCCCGTCTCACATTCCGCTGCGCTCCATGTGAGCCGACCCTCCCCCTCCAGGGGAGGGTGGCACCGGTGATGCCGCGTGCGCGCACGTCACCTGGCATACGGCCTGACGACAGGCTTTGCCCGCGAATCCCTTGGATGCAATCGGGCTGCGGCTTGCGGGTTCGACACCATTAAGGTTATCGCGGCTTTAGGCCGGCTGTGAGAGACCGTGGCCGTGGACCTGCCCGCGCCTGCGGGCGATACTAACCCTTTCTTAAGGCTGCCATTCCCGGCAGCCGCCCCACGCTGAGAAGCGAGACTTAAAGCCGGTCGGATGAAGAGTTCGGATTTCCAGTTGCGAGGCGTGGGCGATCCCCGGCTGGCCGTGCACGCGACCTCTCCGCTGCCCGCCTGGCTGTGGTCGATCGACGGCACGCGCGTGCTCTGGGCCAATCCGGTCGGGGCAAAACTGTTCGGCGCGGCCCACGCCGCCGCCCTCGCGGACAGGATCTTCGGCCCGGCGGACAGCCACCGCCGCCAGGTCGCCCGGCTGGCCCGCAGCCTGCCGGCGAACGGCGCCGTGCGGCTCGAGCGGCTGCGCGGCTTCGGCGCCCGGCTCGGCATGCTGATGACCTGCGCCTGTACCCGGCTCGACTTTGCCGATGGCGGCCATGGCGTGCTCGTCGCCGCGATGGACCCGACCCTGCGCCCGATGCCGCTGGTCGAGCGGCTGCATCGTCTCGTCGCTGGCGCCAAGGTGCCGATGGCCGCGTTCGCGCCCGACGGGATGTTCGTCGGCGCCAGCGAAGCCGCCCGCTCCCTGCTCGGCTTTCGTGATCTCTTTGAGGCCGGCCTCGACCGGGCCCGCAGCGAAGCGCTGACCTGCGGCCGCGCCGCGACGCCGATCGGCATCGGCCAGATGGTGCTGCAACGGGTCGGCGTCGGCGCCGACATCGGCCTCGTCGCGCTAATCGATCCCGCGCAAGATGCGCGCGCAGCGTCGGCGCCTAAAAGCATGCCGAAGAACGATCCGTCATCGCAGCATCCGCCGGTCGGGATCGCATTGTTCGACGCCTTCGCAGAGCCGGCCGACGCAAGCGAAACCGCCGAGACCATGACGCCCGCGCCTGAACCTGCCGTGAGCGAAGCGCTCGTGGAGGCCTTCCAAGAACCGGTGCCCGACCAGACCACCGCGGCCAAGACTCCGGTTGAAAACTGCGCCCAGGCCATTGTGTCGCCGCAGGCCGCGCCGATCACGTCAGCCATGTTCGAGCTGCCGTCGGGCCACACAGAGACGCCCGCACCGCATCAGCATCCGCTGCGCTTCCTGTGGCAGATGGATGCGGAGGGACGCTTTGTGCTGCTCTCCGACGAATTCATCCGCCTGATGGGCCCGCACACCGCCGCCGGCTTCGGCCGCCCCTGGCGCGAGATCGCCGCGGAATTTGCGCTCGATCCCGAGGGGCGCATCGCAGAGGCGCTTGAAAGCCACGATACCTGGGCCGGCATCACCGTGAACTGGCCCGCCGATGGCGGCGAGCATCTGCCGGTCGAGCTCGCGGGCCTGCCGATCTACGATCGGGAGCGCAATTTCGCCGGCTTCAAAGGCTTCGGCGTCTGCCGCGATCTCGACGGCCTCAACCGGCTCGAAGCGCTCCGGCGCTTCGAGCGGCTGGCCGAGGTGCCGGCGCAGCGCGGCCTGTCCGCCGACGTCGTCGAGCCGATCTCCGAGCCGGAGGCCGAGGCCGCGACGCCGCCTCCGCCCATCGAACCGCCTGGGCCCGAGCCTGAAGCTGAACTGCCCGAACCCGCAACTGATGTGACTTCACACCCAACCGAGCCCGAGACGTCCGTGGAAACGCCAGTGGAAACGCCTCCCAATGTCGTGCCGTTCCGTCCGCATGGCGATGCGCGCTCGCCGACGCTGACGCCGGTCGAGAACAGCGCGTTCAACGAGCTCGCCCGGCAATTGTCCGAGCGCCTCGAACGCGAGCGCGAGACGATCGCGGCTGATACATCCGAGCCGCCGGCGGCAGAGATCACGCCCGAACCACCTGCACCGGAGTTTGAAGCGCCGCAAACCGCAGCCGAATGGCTGACCGAGCCTGCGCCGCCGGCACGCGCCGCGCCCGCGCGCGACCGCGCGCTGCTCGACCTGTTGCCGACGGGCATCCTGATCTATCGCCTCGATCGCCTGCTCTATGCCAACCCTGCCTTCCTGGCGCGCATGGGCTACGCCAACCTGGGCGCGCTGGAGGATGGCGGCGGGCTGGACGCGCTCTATGTCGAGCCGGGCGTCTCCACGGCCAGCAGCACGTCGCAAGGCGGCACGCCGGTGACGATCAGCGCGGCGATCGCCAACGGCGAAGCGCCGCTTGCGACCACCGAGGCGCATCTGCACACGATCGACTGGGACGGCGAGAGCGCGCATGCGCTGATCTGCGCGCTGCCGCAGGCCGCGCCGATTGTCGCCGCGCCCGTCATCGCCGAGACCATTGTCCCCGAATCCTTCCCCTACGCGCCCGACCTCGAGCCCACAGCCGGCGATGCCGACGCCGAGGATCTCGCCGCGATCCTGGACACCACGGCCGAGGGCATCGTGATGTTCGATGCCGAAGGCAACATCCACGCCTGCAACCGCAGCGCCGAGGCGCTGTTCGGCTATGACGGCGATGCGCTGCTCGAGCAGAATCTGGCGACGCTGTTCGCGCCGGAGAGCCAGCAGATCGTCGCCGACTATCTCGAAAGCCTGAAGAGCCAGGACGTTGCGAGCCTGCTCGACCACGGCCGCGAGGTGCTGGGCCGCGAGAAGAAGGGCGGCGTCATTCCGCTCGCGATGATCATGGGCCGCACGCGGCCGGACGGCCCGAACTTCTTCGCCGTGTTCCGCGATCTCTCGCAGAGCAAGAAGGGCGAGAGCGAGCTGACGCAGGCCCGCCGTCGCGCCGACGGCGCAGCGACGGCCAAGGCCGACATGCTGGCGCGGATCAGCCACGAGATCCGCACCCCGCTCAACGCCATCATCGGCTTTGCCGAGGTGATGATCTCCGAACGTTTCGGCGCGCTCGGCAACGAGCGCTATGGCGAATACATGAAGGACATCCGCGCTTCGGGCGAGCGCGTCATCGCCATCATCGACGATCTCTTGGAGCTGTCGCGGATCGAGACCGGCAAGCTCGACCTCAACTTCGCCAACCTCAATCTCAACGACCTCGTCGAGGCCTGCGTTACGGTGATGCAGCCGCAGGCCAACCGCGAGCGCATCATCATCCGCACCTCGTTGGCGCATGCGCTGCCGCAGGTGACAGTGGATGCGCGCGCGATGCGGCAGATCACCGTGAACCTGATCTCGAACTCGATCCGGCTTGCGAGCGCCGGCGGCCAGGTCATCGTCTCGACCGCGCTGACCGATCGCGGCGAGATCGCGCTTCGCATCCGCGACACCGGCCATGGTCTCAGCGAACGCGAAGTCGCCGCCGCGATGGAGCCGTTCCGCACCCCGCCGCCGGGCGATGCCGCGGACAGCGCCGCGCTCAGCCTGTCGTTGACCAAGGCGCTGGTCGAAGCCAACCGCGCCCAGTTCAACATCAAGAGCGCGGGCAATTCCGGCACGCTGATCGAAGTGGTGTTCGCACCGGCGCTGGCGAAGGCGTAAAGCGGCGTCGGGAGGCCACCTCTCCCAGCGGGGAGAGGTCGGATTGGGCTCGGCGATGCGAAGCATCGTCCGAAGCAATTCGGGTGAGGGGCTGCAGCGTTCCGTGAGACTGTTACCCCTCACCCGGATCGCATCTTCGATACGATCCGACCTCTCCCTACGGGAGAGGTGATCAACATCCTGGGCGCGCACCGATCCAATCGATAGCCCTGCCCTTTAGAGCATGTTGTTTTTTGCCGGAATCGGATTCCCTGCGGGGAGGATTTCTGATTCAAGCTCCATGCTGGAAAGCGGAGGCCAGCATGGATGACGCGACCGCTTTCGGAAGACATTCGCGAACGCGCTCTTGCGCGAGCTGACGCGGGCGAGACCGTTCGTTCGATCGCAGAAGCGCTTCAGATCAGCCCTTCCTGTGTGACGAAGTGGAAGAATCTGCGGCGGGAGACCGGAGGCGTTTCTCCCGGCAAGATCGGCGGTCACAAGAAGCCGGTTCTGTCCGGCACCAATGCCGACTGGCTGCGCAAACGCATTCACTCCGGCCCATTCACTTTGCGGAAGCTGACGGAGGAACTGGCTGCGCGCGGGATCAAGACAGACGTGCGGGCGGTGTGGACGTTCGTTCACGCCGAAGGGCTGAGCTTCAAAAAAACGGTCCTGCCGGCCGAACAAGATCGTCCCGATATCGCCCGTAAACGGACGCGCTGGAAGACCCATCAGGGCAGGATCGACGCTTCGCGCCTGGTCTTTATCGACGAGACCTGGATCAAAACCAACATGGCGCCGCTGCGAGGCTGGGGGCCGAGCGGGCAACGTCTCCAGGCGTCTGCGCCTTTCGGCCATTGGAAGACCATGACCTTCATCGCGGCGCTGCGCCACGATCGGATCAGCGCGCCATGGGTCATCGACGGCCCAATCAATGGCGAGCTCTTCACCCTTTATATCGAACAGGTACTGGCGCCGACCCTCGCAAAAGGTGAACTCGTCATCCTCGATAATCTCGGCAGTCACAAGGGCAAGGCGGCGCGCAACGCCATCCGCGCCACAGGAGCACATCTGCTCTTCCTGCCGCCCTACAGCCCCGACCTCAACCCGATCGAGCAGGTCTTCGCCAAGCTCAAACACCTGATGCGAGCCGCCCAGACACGTGATGTCGAAGCGACTTGGCGCAAGGTCGGCGAACTCCTCGACCTCTTCTCCAAGGAGGAGTGCGCCAACTATCTCAAAAATTCAGGGTATGTTTCCGTATAAAAACATCACGCTCTAGCTCTCGCGAACTCGGCTGGCCCGCCCCCGGATCGTCGACATCATAGACGATCAGGCTCTTCGCGGGATTGTCCGTCATCCTATCGTCGAAACGACGCGCCCGGCTTGGGTCAACTGACTTGGGTCAACTCGACGACAAACCACCCTCGACCTCGGCGCTCAGAAGAGTGGACATGATTTTCTGTCCCACGGACGAGGCGAGGCTGCCGGCGGACAGAACGACGACGCCATTGCCCGACGGAGCGTTTGCGCCGTTCTGAACCCAGCTCTCAAACCCCATCCACGAGCTGAAGCCCGGTACGCTGCCATCTTTCGACAGGACACGTCCCGCAGCGCCGGCGATTTTCGGAAAGAACCATCCAATCGCGACCGTGGGGCCCTGCGTCTGCACCTGGCAGGTGCCCGTCGTACCGCATTTGCCGCGGGCCGGGCTGGCCTGCTGCTGCATCTGCAGGATGGCGAATTCCGTTGGTGAAGGCTGCAGTTGGCCCATGTTGTAGAGCAGCCATTGAAGCATGTCCGAGGCGCAGCTGACGATCGCTCCGGCGCCGAACTCCATCGTTGGGCCCGGCTTATAGCTCTGACCCACGTCGTAAGGCTGCGTCCCGTTATATCCACACGCCATGCTGGGCACTTGGCCCGTACTGAACAAAGCGGTGTTGCTCATGCTCAGATCCGCGCACAGCTCCGCGAGTTGCGCGTTGTACCCATCATAGACGTCGACATAGGGTTTCTGCGGGTTGAGACCGACGATAGCCAGGAGCGACCAGGCAAGGTTTGAATAGGTGTAGCAGTGGCCCGCGGGGCAGATCCAGGACGAGTGCTGTCCGCTGTTGAACCAATCGACGAGGTCGGCGAGGTTCTGCAAGTTGCTTGGCGGGCAGAACTGTCCCCGCGGATCGGGGGGCTCGTCATTGTCCTGCGGAAACCCAGAAGCATAAGTGACGATATTGGCAACCGGAATCCCGCTGATCGCTACCGGCAGGGAAATCGAGGGCATGCAGGACCCAACCGTATTCCCGTCATATGTGCCTTGAAGACTGTAAAAAATCCTGGACGTGAAAACTTTTGAAATGGATCCGATTTCGAACAGAGTATTTGGCAGCTTCGCAGCGCTCACGACATCATGGTTTGAGTCCCAGACTTCAGTCTTAGAGGGAGAGAAGAACTTTGCGGAGGGGGTGCCGGAGCCGTCAAAATCCGTGAAGACGTAGACTGCCATCCCCATGTAATCGCTGACGGCCGCGTCTATGATGTTTTGGATCGCCGAGCTCGGGTCCGAAAAGGCCATTTGCGCCCCTCCCCATTACAAGCTTGCATCGCAAGCAAGCTTTAGCACCTTTCGCTGCGGTTGTCTTTATTAGAATGACACCGTGGAGGTTGATAGCGTGATTTGATGGTGAAGAGCGGTCCAAGTCCCCGCGTGGGCGCTCAAATAACGCGCAGCGCTCAAATAAAAAGGCACGGCGCTTGCGGCGCCGTGCCCTTTCGCGTTCCTGTGGCCTGGATCAGCTGTAGATCTCGAACAGGCCGGCGCCGCCCTGGCCGCCGCCGATGCACATGGTGACGACGCCCCACTTGGCCTTACGGCGCGCGCCTTCCTGCAGCAAATGGCCGGTGAGCCGCGCGCCGGTCATGCCGAAGGGATGGCCGATCGCGATCGAGCCGCCGTTGACGTTGTACTTGGCGGGATCGATGCCGAGCTTGTCGCGGCAATACAGGCACTGGCTGGCGAAGGCTTCGTTGAGCTCCCACAGATCGATGTCGTCGATCTTGAGGCCGGTGCGCTTCAGCAGCTTCGGAATCGCGAACACCGGGCCGATGCCCATCTCGTCGGGCTCGCAGCCCGCGGTCGCCCAGGCAACGAAGCGGCCGAGCGGCTTGAGGCCACGCTTCTCGGCGTCCTTGGCTTCCATCAGCACCACGGCGGCGGCGCCGTCGGAGAGCTGGCTGGCATTGCCGGCGGTGACGAACTTGCCGGGACCCTTGACCGGCTCGAGCTTGGCAAGGCCTTCCATCGTGGTGTCGGGCCGGTTGCACTCGTCGCGATCGACGACGTAGTCGACGATCGACTCCGCCTTGGTCTGCTTGTCGACCACTTTCATCTTGGTCTTCATCGGGACGATCTCGTCCTTGTACTTGCCGGCCTGCTGCGCCGCGGCCATACGGCGCTGCGATTCCAGCGAGAACTCGTCCTGATATTCGCGGCTGAGCTTGTAGCGCTCGGCGACGATGTCGGCGGTGTCGATCATCGCCATGAAGATGTCAGGCGCGACCTTGAGCAGTTCCGGATCGATCAATTCCTTCGGCGAGCCGCCGCCCGGAATCGAGATGCTCTCGACGCCGCCGGCGACGATGCAATCGGCGCCGTCGGAGCGGATCGAGTTGGCGGCCATCGCGATGGTCTGCAGCCCCGAGGAGCAGAAGCGGTTCACCGAGACGCCGGCGGTGGTCTTCGGCAGGCCCGCGAGCAGCGCCGCCTGGCGGCCGATGTTCGGCGCGCCATGGGCGCAATTGCCGAGATAGCAGTCCTCGACATAGTCCTTGTCGACGCCGGCGCGCTTCACCGCGTGCTGGATCGCGTGGGCCGCGAGCGACATCGGCGCCGTGATGTTGAACCCCCCGCGGCCGGATTTGGCAAGACCTGTGCGCGCATAGGAAACGATGACGGCTTCACGCATTGTGTTCTCCCTTTTCGAACGATTTTGAACGGAGCGTCCTTATCGCCATTGGTACACAAAGTTTGGCGAGCGCGGGAAAAATAAAACGCCGCCTCCAGGTGATGGAGGCGGCGTTGTTCCGCGCGTCGGAATATCTATGCGAGTGTCACTCTATCCACGCGTCATGCCCGGGCTTGTCCCGGGCATCCACGTTCTTCGTGACACTGGGCAAGGCGTGGATGGCCGGGTCAAGCCCGGCCATGACGAGAGGCAAGAGTTTCGCCTCAGAACGTCAGCGCCTTGGCCTGCTTGACCTGCGGCAGCGCCTGCACCTTGGCGAGCAGGTCCGTCGGCACCGCGCCGTCGACCTCGACGAGGGCAATGGCATCGCTGCCGGGTGCGACGCGGCCGAGATGGAAGGTCGCGATGTTGATCTTGGCATCGCCGAGCAGGCTGGCGAACCTGCCGATGAAGCCGGGCTTGTCCTCGTTGGTGACGTAGATCATCGACTTGCCGAACTCGGCATCGACGCGGATACCCTTGATGTCGACGAGGCGCGGCTTGCCGTCGGCATAGACGGTGCCGGAGACCGACCGCTCCTGCCGCTCGGTGGTGACGGTGACGGTGATCAGGCTCTCATAGTCGCTCTGGGCGGCGCGCACGATCTCGTCCACCACCATGCCGCGCTCCTTGGCGACGACGGGGGCGGACACCACGTTGACCTCGCCCAGCATCGGCCGCAGCAGGCCCGACAGCACCGCGGAGGTGATCGCCTTGATCTTCATCTCGGCGACGTGGCCCTCATAGGTGATCTCGACCTTGAGGATGCCGCTTTCGGTGAGCTGGCCGGCGAACGAGCCGAGCTTCTCGGCGAGCGCGATGAACGGCTTCAGCTTCGGCGCCTCTTCCGCGGTGATCGAGGGGAAGTTGACCGCGTTCGAGATCGCACCGGTGAGCAGATAGTCCGACATCTGCTCGGCGACCTGGAGCGCGACGTTCTCCTGCGCTTCCGTGGTGGAGGCGCCGAGATGCGGCGTGCAGATCACGTTGGGATGGCCGAACAGCACGTTGGACGTCGCAGGCTCCTCGATGAAGACGTCGAAGGCGGCGCCCGCGATGTGCTTGGAATTGAGCGCATCGACCACCGCCTGCTCGTCGACGAGGCCACCACGGGCGCAGTTGATCAGGCGCACGCCCTTCTTCATCTTGGCGATCGCGGCCGCATCGATGATGTTCCTGGTCTTCTCGGTCAGCGGCGTATGCAGCGTGATGAAGTCGGCGCGCTTGAGGAGATCGTCGAGATCGACCTTCTCGACGCCGATGTCCTTGGCGCGCTCCGGCGACAGGAACGGATCGAACGCGATCACCTTCATGCGCAGGCCGAGCGCGCGGTCGGCGACGATCGAGCCGATATTGCCGCAGCCGACGACGCCCAGCACCTTGCCGGTGATCTCGACGCCCATGAAGCGGTTCTTCTCCCATTTGCCGGCCTGGGTCGAGGCGTCGGCCTGCGGAATCTCGCGGGCGAGCGCCAGCATCAGGGTGATCGCGTGCTCGGCGGTGGTGATCGAATTGCCGAACGGCGTGTTCATCACGATGATGCCCTTGGCCGTGGCGGCGGGAATCTCGACATTGTCGACGCCGATGCCGGCGCGGCCGATCACCTTCAGCTTCGTGGCCTTGTCGATAATCTTGGCGGTCGCTTTCGTCGCGGAGCGGATCGCGAGGCCGTCGTAATTGCCGATGATCTCGGCGAGCTTGTCCTTGTCCTTGCCGAGATTGGGCTGGAAGTCGACCTCGACGCCGCGGTCCTTGAAGATCTGCACGGCTGCGGGCGAGAGCGCGTCGGAAATGAGAACTTTGGGTTTGGTCATGGGGATGATCCTTCGCCTTCCCTAACGGGAGGATCGGCCTGCGATGGCCGGAATTGAATGAGGCTTTGTCTTCCCCCTCTTCCCGTTCTTACGGGGAGAGGGTTGGGTGAGGGGCAGCCACAGGCGAAGGTGCAAGCGGAGAGAGCCCCTCACCCGGATTGCTGCGCAATCCGGCCTCTCCCCGTAAGAACGGGGAGAGGCGAAAAGAAAATCACGCCGCCTTGGCCAACTGCGCCTTGGTCTCGGCAAAGGCCCAGTCGATCCACTGCGTCAGCAGCTCGACGTCCTTGGCCTCGACGGTGGCGCCGCACCAGATGCGCAGGCCGGCCGGGGCATCGCGGTAATAGGCGAAGTCGAAGCCGGCGCCTTCCTTCTCGACCAGCGCGACCAGCTTCTTGGAGAAGTCGGCCTGCGCGTCCTCGGAGAGCGAGGTGATCGCGGGATCGGTGAACTTCAGGCACACCGAGGTGTTGGAGCGGATCGACGGATCCTTCGCCAGGAAGTCGATCCACGGCGTCTTCGCCTTCCAGTCGGCGAGCACCTTGGTGTTGGCGTCGGCACGCGCGATCAGCGCCTTGAGGCCGCCGATCGACTTGGCCCAGTTCAGCGCATCGAGATAGTCCTCGACGCAGAGCATCGAGGGCGTGTTGATGGTCTCGCCGACGAAGATGCCTTCGTTGATCTTGCCGCCCTTGGTCATGCGGAAGATTTTTGGCAGCGGCCAGGCCGGCTTGTAGGTCTCGAGCCGCTCCACAGCGCGGGGCGAGAGGATCAGCATGCCGTGCGCGGCCTCGCCGCCGAGCGCCTTCTGCCAGGAGAAGGTGACGACGTCGAGTTTTGCGAAATCGAGCGGCTGCGCAAAAGCGGCCGAGGTGGCGTCGCAGATCGTGAGCCCTTCGCGGGTCGCGCTGATCCAGTCCGCGTTCGGCACGCGCACGCCTGAGGTGGTGCCGTTCCAGGTGAAGACGACGTCGCTCTTGGGATCGACCTTGGAGAGGTCGGGGATCTCACCATAGGCTGCGTTCAGCTTGGTGACGTCCTTGAGCTTCAATTCCTTGACGATGTCGCTGACCCAGCCTTCGCCGAAGGATTCCCAGGCGATCGTGGTGACGGGCCGCGCACCGAGCAGCGACCACAGCGCCATCTCGACCGCGCCGGTATCGGAGGCCGGTACGATGCCGATGCGGTAATCGGCGGGGACCTCGAGCACTTCGCGCGTCAGATCGATCGCGAGCTTGAGCTTGGCCTTGCCGATCTTCGCGCGATGCGAGCGACCGAGGGCTGCGTCCTTGAGATTTTGGGCGTTCCAGCCGGGGCGCTTGGCGCAGGGGCCGGAGGAGAAGTGCGGCACATTCGGCCGCGAAGCGGGCTTCGCTACAGTCATCATCTACCCTTCCAGATAGTAAGCCTCCCGTTGGGGGGAGGTGTCCCGCCGCGGCTGATACGGGAATCGGGAAGAGCAGTCAAGGAAGTTCCGGCGTCTCACGGGGGAGTGAAGGCGCCTCTGGCGCGATACCAGGGGATTCGACGGCAGCGAGCGCATTCAGCAAGTCCGTGGCCTCGCTGATCAATTGCGCGGCTCTGCGGCGGCTGCCGACCTTCAATATGCATTTGTCATTGGCCTGCACGACGTAGTCGTTGCCGACCTTGATCATCGAATAGCTTGTCATCGAAATCCCCGAACCGACCGAGCTCGGTGTCTGACGCTGCCGTAGCACCATTCGTTCCTGTACAGACATGAACGACGGGCGGGTAGTTTATCAGCTCTTAAGATGAACGTATGCGCGATCCGAATGTGCTGATTGCGCAACGCCCGCGACCAGAGCCCCATTCCGATACAATCGGAACGGGACTCTGGATTTTTGTATTGACGCGTTTTCTTTACGCGAACCGGTATCCACTTCGCTCGAAAACGCTCTTGTTGCCTCAAAAGCGGACAGTCATGCCCACATGACTCGCAGCGAATCCGAGCCGCGTGTAGAAGCGCTGCGCATCGACGCGCGTCTGATGCGTCAGCAGCTCGACCAGATTGCAGCCGCGTGATTTCGCTTCCGCGATCGCCCATTGCACCAATCGCTCGCCGATGCCACGGCTGCGACAATCGGAAGCAACGCGGACGTCTTCGAGCAGGCCGCGCACGCCGCCTTGCGAGCTGATGCCGGGCAGGATCGCGAGTTGCAGGCAGCCGACCACCCTGCCCTCGCTCTCGGCGACCACGAGCATCAGATTCGGATCGCGCTCGACCCGCGCGAATGCCTCGTCATAGGCGGCGGGCAGCGGATCCTCGACGCGCTCACGCCCGCGTCCGAGATGATCATCGGCGAGCATCGCCACGATCGCGGCGACATCGTCGCGGCGCGCGCGGCGAATGGAAACGGCCTCAGTGTTCATGCGCGTTACTCCAGGCTCAGCGCGCCGGCGCAAGGCTGAGAAACGCCTCGGCCTCGTCGATCCAGCGACGGACGGCCGCATGGCGAGCGAGATCGAAGCCGCCCTCATGCGCAACGCGGGTATAGGCGAGCAGCGAGACATCCGCGAGCGAAACCGCCTCACCAGTGAAGAAGCGGCTGACCGAAAGATGCTGCTCCATGCGGTCGAGCGCCGCATAGCCGCGCTTGACCTTCTCGGGGTCGAGCTCGGATGCCTCCTTGCCGAGATAGACCAGGAGGAAACGGCACACCGCGATATAGGGCTCGTGGCTGTACTGCTCCCAGAACAGCCATTCGTCCATCTTGGCGGCAATGAAGGCGTCGCGCGGAACGAGCGCGCTGTCGCGGGCGAGATAGCGGATGATGGCGTTGGATTGGGCCAGCGTGCGGCCGTCGTCGAACGCGACGGTCGGCACCTGACCGGCGCCGTTCATCTTCAGGAATTGCGGCGTGCGGGTCTCGCCCTTGCGTGTGTCGATTTCAATCCACTGGTAGTGCAGCGCGAGCTTGTCGCAGACCCACTTCACCTTCAGACAATTGCCGGAATTGCTATCGCCGTAGATCTGCATCGCCGCCGCCCTGCTTTTGAGCGACAGAGCATCAGGACGGACGGGAGCTGTCAACCGCGGCGTGCGCGGCCGCGTCAGAACTTGTAGCCGAGGCCGGCGCGGACGGTGTTGATGCTGGTGTCGACCTGGGAGGTGAAGCGGATGTATTCGTACTCCGCACGCATGAACAATCCGCCGACCAGGTTGACGTCGACGCCGAGACCGGCGGTGTAGCCGTAGATCAGGTGATTGTGCTGGGCATCGGTCGAGCTCAACGGCGCGAGCGGCGTGTAGGTCCCCAACTGGGTCGCGCTCACGCGATCCTGCACGTTGGCAGTGCGCACAATGTCCGCATTACCGAGCGCGAGACCCGCAAACATGTAGGGCAGAAAGCATCCCCATGAGTAAGCGGCGCGGCCGCGGAACGTTCCGATGTCGCTGATGCTGATCGAAGATGTGGAGGTCGCCGTGACATCATGGAAATTGCCGTCTGCCAGTGCAGTGGCGCTGACACGCCTTTCGCTGGCCGACGACATTCCTCCGAACTTGCCGTGCAGCCAGCTCACTTCGAGGCCCATCACGACGTCGTCCCACTGCGCATTGTAGCCGACGAAGGCGCCGTAACCGGTCGTGCGCTGCGAGGCCTTGCCCAGTCCAAGATTCCACTGGGACACGCCCATCGAGCTCTCGATCAACGTATCCGCCAGCAATGCAGCCATCATGTTGCTGGTCGAGCCGTTGAAGTTCTCGTCGGACGAGCCATAACCGGCCTGCGCTCCGATATACGAGCCTTGCCAGTTGACTGTGGAGGTGCTCAGACCGTCGGTGAAGCTGCCGCGCAGGATCGGCAGGTCCGGCATGTCGGCCGCATGCGCGGCGGACACCGTCCCCAACATCGCTGCCGCCACCATCAGCCTACGCATCGCAACGCTCCATCGGACTCGAACTGTTGCGATGATCATCGCCTGTTAACCTTAACCAATGGTTGCGTTCGCCACGTTCGTCGCTGTCGCGCCATGAAAAATCCGCAAAGCAAAACGGCGCGGGATGAACCCGCGCCGTTAAGACGTCTTAAGCGATGAGGCTGACGATCAGCCCTTGGTGACCAGCGGCGGCGGCGCGTAGACCGGCGGGCTGTTGAGATCCCAGCGCACGCCGAGCTTGACGTCGTGCGAGGTGAGCTCCTTGATCTTGATCGAGGTCGGACCCGAGGCGCTGTTGTCGAACAAGCGGAAGTTGCCGGGCGCTGCGTCGCCGAGGTTCATGTAGCTGTAGGCCAGTTCGACGGTGAAGCCGGGATTGACCTTGTAGGCGAGACCGGCGTGGGCGGCCCAGGCGAAGTTCCACTTTCCGTTGTCGGCGAAGTAGGCGACGCTGTTGGACAGGGTGCCGCCGCTGAATGACACGCCGTCATCACGGAAGCCGCTGATCTTGTTGTAGGAGCCGCCGACACCGGCACCGACGAACGGAGTGATGCACCACCAGGTGCCGAGATCGACATAGGCGTTGGCCATGACGACCCACTCGGACTTGCTGCCGCTGTAATTGTTGGAGCCGACGAAGCCGGGCCCAATGACGTTGTCGGCACCATGCAGATTAGCCTTGCCCCGGTACTGGCCGATCACGTCCGCACGAAACCAGTTGTTGAAGCGATAGCCGACACCGAGATCGAACAGCGGCGACGAGTCGAAGCCGAGTCCCTCCGTCGTCCTCGTAAACCCCGGCGCTACGGCGGCGTCGATGCGCTTGGCGCTCTGGTTGGTCATGCCGATGTCGCCGCGGAGATACCAGCCACCGAAGTCGGCGGGCTGAGCGGGCGGCGCGTACATCGGAGGGGGCGCTGCGATCGGCATATCAGCGGCGAACGCCATCGACGAGATCAGGGTTGCCGCACCCGCGGCAAGGAGAGACTTAACGCTACGCATTTTGGCTTCGTCCTTATGGCCGGTGAGGCAAAAATGCAGACGCCCCACGTTCTGGAAACTCACGACCCGGACGATGGCAGCAAATGTTTAAGCGCCACTTAACCCTAATTTTTAAGGTTGATTTTTTCTCACCATACACGCGCGCGCCGCGCCAGCGTTGCAAGAATGCCGCGCCAAATGCGACGACCTCGCCGCAATTCCTAACGATGTGTGAAACCGCAACGCGGCGAGAGAGGATGCGTTAACGCGCGTGCCGCGGCAGCCTGGGCAGGAACACGGCAAGGCCTTCGACCGCCGTCTCTTAAGAACGCCGATGCTTGCATCGGCTACGGCGCAGCGGCGAGACGGGTAAGGCATCTCTCCGCTAGCTCGGAATCGTAGGGTGGGCAAAGGCGCACTTGCGCCGTGCCCACCATCAATCCAACACTGCAAATGAAACGGTGGGCACGCTTCCGCCTTCGTTCTTCGAGCTACGGCGGACAAGTCGCTTTGCCCACCCTACGTCACTGCGGGAGAAGGAAGACCTTACGCCGCCGCCTGGCCGAGCGCGGAGACGATGGTGTCGACGACGTCCTCGACCAGGATGCGGTCCTCGCCCTCGCCCATGACGCGGATCACGGGTTCGGTACCGGAAGAGCGGATCAGGAGACGGCCGCAGCCGTTGAGGCGTTTCTCGCCGTCGGAGATCGCCGACTTGACGTCGGAATCGTCGAGCGGCTTGCCGCCCTTGTGGCGGACGTTCTTCAGGATCTGCGGCAGCGGATCGAAGCGGTGGCAGACTTCGGACACGGGACGGCGCAGCTTCTGCACCACCGCCAGCACCTGCAAGGCCGCAACGAAGCCGTCGCCGGTGGTGGCGTAGTCGGACAGGATGATGTGGCCGGATTGCTCGCCGCCGAGATTGTAGCCGCCGTTCAGCATCTGCTCGAGCACGTAGCGGTCGCCGACGGGCGTGCGGACGAGATCGAGCCCCTGCCCGTTCAGGAAACGCTCGAGGCCGAGATTCGACATCACGGTCGCGACGATGCCCGGCCGCGACAGCCGGCCGTCTTCCTTCCAGCTCTGCGCGATCACCGCCAGCAGCTGGTCGCCGTCGACGAGATGACCGCGCTCGTCGACCAGAATGACGCGATCGGCGTCACCGTCGAGCGCGATGCCGATATCGGCGCGCATCTCGCGGACCTTCTTCGACAGCGCTTCCGGCGAGGTCGAGCCACATTCCTTGTTGATGTTGAAGCCGTCGGGCTCGACGCCGATCGGAACGACGTCGGCACCCAATTCCCACAGCGCTTCCGGCACCACCTTGTAGGCAGCGCCGTTGGCGCAATCGATCACGACACGCAAGCCATCCAGCGACAGATCGCGCGGCAGCGTGCGCTTGGCGAATTCGATGTAGCGGTCATGCACGCCGTCGATGCGGCGGGCGCGGCCCAAGCTCGCGCTCTGCGCGAGCCTCTTGTCGAGGGATTCGTCGAGCAGCTGCTCGATCTGCCGCTCGACGTCGTCGGAGAGCTTGAAGCCCTGCGGGCCGAACAGCTTGATGCCGTTGTCCTCGAACAGATTGTGCGAAGCCGAGATCATCACGCCGAGATCGGCGCGCATCGACTTGGTCAACATCGCGACCGCCGGCGTCGGCATCGGGCCGACCAGCAGCACGTCCATGCCGACCGAGGTGAAGCCAGCGACCATCGCATATTCGATCATGTAGCCGGACAGGCGGGTGTCCTTGCCGATCACGACCCGGTGGCGGTGGTCGCCGCGCTGAAACGCAAGGCCTGCGGCTTGGCCGACCTTGAGCGCGAGCTCCGGCGTGATCAGTCCGTTGGCGCGGCCCCGAATCCCGTCCGTCCCGAAATATTTGCGGCTCATATCGTCCCCCAGGCAACAATCAGGGGTCCCCTCGACAACCACGGGCTGCCCGAAAAGGCCCCGCATCCCTGATTTGCTGAGCTCTTATAAAACCATCGCGGCTAACTTGGCTTCAAAAAATATGATGAATCATTACGGAACCGGGCCCGCCGCGTGCCCGATAACGTATTGTTAACACTATATTTCCCTGCAGGGAAGCCGGAACGGGACGGAACCCGGCCTAGCCGGTGCGCTTCACATGGCCGTCGCCGCGGCTCGGCGGTGGCTGGGTGACATTGACGGGATCGGAGGCCGGAAAGGTCTCTTCCAGGCCTTCTTCCAGCGCTTCCTCGAGGTCGCGCTTCTCCTTGATCTCTTCCGGCGAAGGTGCGGCGTGCGGCCTCGTCATGGCGCCCTCCTCTCAAACGATTTGGCTGTGCATCTAACCATGCTAGATGACCCCGAAATCATCCGATGCAAGACGGGCCGGGGAAACGATCATGAAGCACATCACCTGTATCGACGATCTTCGCGCGCTGCATAAGCGCCGCGTGCCGAAGGCGTTCTTCGACTATTGCGACCGCGGCTCCTATGCCGAGGAGACGCTGCGCGCCAACCGCGAGGACATGCAGGCGATCAAGTTCCGCCAGCGCATCCTGGTCGACGTCTCCAAGCGCGACACCTCGACCACGATCCTCGGCGAGCCCTCGACCATGCCGCTGATCCTGGCGCCCGTCGGCTTGCTCGGCATGCAGCATGGCGACGGCGAGATCCATGCCTGCCGCGCCGCGCAGGCCGCCGGTATCCCGTTCACGCAATCGACCATGTCGATCTGCTCGATCGAGGACATCGCCGCCAATGTCGAGAAGCCGTTCTGGTTCCAGCTCTACGTCATGAAGGACCGCGGCTTCATCAAGGATCTGATCCAGCGCGCCATCGCGGCCAAATGCAGCGCGCTGGTGCTCACCGTCGACCTGCAGGTGATCGGCCAACGCCACGCCGACATCAAGAACGGCATGACGGTGCCGCCGGAATGGTCGCTATCGAAGCTTCTGGATTTCGCCAGCAAGCCGGCCTGGGTCTCCGGCGTGCTGCAAGGCAAGCGCCGCACCTTTGGCAACATCGCCGGCCACGTGAAGAACACCGAGGATCTGAACCGCCTCGCCGAATGGACGGCGTCGCAGTTCGACACCTCCTTGAGCTGGAAGGACGTCGAGTGGGTCCGCAGCATCTGGCCGGGCAAGCTCATCATCAAGGGCATCCTCGACGTCGAGGACGCCGAGGAAGCCGCCAAGACCGGCGCGCAGGCCCTCGTCGTCTCCAACCATGGCGGCCGGCAGCTCGACGGCGCGCCGTCCTCGATCGAGGTGCTGCCCGAGATCGCGGACGCGGTCGGCGACAAGATGGAGATCATGTTCGACGGCGGCATCCGCTCCGGCCAGGACGTGATGCGCGCGCTCGCGCTCGGCGCAAAATCCTGCATGATCGGCCGCGCCTACGCCTATGGCTTAGGGGCCGGCGGCCAGGCCGGCGTCGCCAAGGCGATTGACATCATCCAGAAAGAGCTGCTCACCACCATGGGCCTGTGCGGCGTCAACAGGATCGACGAGATCGACGATCACGTCATTGCGGTGTGAGGCGAAACCGTCGCGTCAAACATAGCCGTCGTCCCGGACAAGCGCGCCCTAAGCGCGCGCCGATCCGGGACCCATAGCCACAGGCGGACGTGGCTACGGGGACTCGGAGTTACCTCCTTCGCGCAACAACTTGCCCCCGTGGTTATGCGTCCCGGACAAGCGTCAGCGCAGATCCGGGACGACACTGGGGGTGTGGCTGCAGCTCCGCTCACATCGGCGGCGTGACGCCGTCACGGCCGACGCCGACGCGGTTGGTCTCGAAAGAGCCGTCCGGCAATTGCTTCGTGAAGGCGATGATCTTGGCGCCGGCTTTGAGCTCGGACTTCTCGCCCGGCACATAAGTGACCACCGGGGTGTTGTCGGCGACGAACACCTTCTTCTCGCCGTCCTTGTACTTGACTAGCAGCGTGTGGCCGTCATTGCCGACCACGCTCTCGGCGACCGTCGCATTGGTCATGCTGGAATTGGGCTTGAGATCCCAGGGCCGCGAGCCCTCCCCGGTGCCGCGCATGCTCTCCGGAAAGACGTGGACCTCGACCGCATTCTGGCCGCCGTTCGGCCCAGGCACGGTGGTTGCGCCAATGAACGAACCCGGCTTGATGTCGGCGAGTGAAATCTTGGTGATGCCTGCGACGTTCACGTCAGAGGCGATGTGAAGCTTGACGTCTTCGCCGCTGCGCGACTTGACCTGCATGGTATCGCCATTGACGCTCTCGATCGTTCCGCGCACGCGCGTCGGCACCGGCGCTTTCTGGGCGAGGGCGCCGTAGGTCGAGAGGGCCACCATTGCGACGGCGAGAAGTGGACGTGTGAAAGTTGCACGTTGAACAGACATGACGGTCTCCGGTTATCCCCACGGAGGGAGAACTCCGGAACAGCCGCGCTATTCTTTCAAGTCTTTGTGAGATCGGCCTCGACCAGCGCGCGCAGCTCGGCGGTGACCTCCGGCCGCTGGCCGAACCACAGCTCGAAGCCGCGCACCGCCTGATGCAGCAGCATGCCGAGCCCGTCGGCGGTCTTCAGACCGCGCGCTTTTGCTGCTGCAAGCAGCGGCGTCACCAGCGGGACATAAACGAGATCGGCGACCACGGCCGCTTGCGGCAGGCGCGCAACATCGACATCGAGTGAAGGCTGGCCATGCATGCCGAGCGAGGTCGTGTTCACGAGAAGTTTTGCACGCGGCAGAACGTCGTTGATCGCATCCCATGCAACGGGGTGCACGTTCGGCCCGAACTGTCTTGCCAGCGTCTCCGCCCGCGCGATGGTGCGATTGGCGAGATGGATGCGCTTGATGCCCCGCTCGCGCAGCCCGAACACGACGGCGCGCGAGGAGCCGCCGGCCCCGAGCACCAACGCCTCCTCAGCCGTATCCCAGCCGGGCGCGCTGGCGTCGAGATTGCCGATGAAGCCTTCGACGTCGGTATTGGTGGCGTGCAGCTCGCCGTCTTCGAACCATAGCGTATTGGCCGCGCCGACGGCCGTTGCGCGCGCATCGGGTTTCGATAGCGCCAGCACGCCCTCCTTGTGCGGGATGGTGACGTTGGCACCGACGAAGCCGCGCAGCGACAGCCGCAGCACGAAGTCGCGCAGGCCCTCGGGCGGAACCGCCTCGATGACGTAGCCGCCCTCGATCCCGAGCGTGCGCAGCCAGTAATGATGAATCAGCGGCGAGCGCGAATGCGCCGCCGGCCATCCGATCAGACAAGCGGCGGGAGCCCTGGTCACGTCATCCTTCCCTCAAGCGATGTGGAAGGCGATCCATTTCGCGTCCCGAAGGCTCTGTCAAGCGCACGAGCGCCGCATCGCCACGGCGCCGTCAGCTCGCGGCAACCTCATCGGCCTCGGGCTGCGTTGCGCGGCCCTTGATATCGGCAATCGCGCGCTCGAGGCTCTGGCGATAGCGCGCGCGCGGCGGCGTCACGCCATGGGTGAGCAGCGCGCGGCGAACCGCCGGCGATGCCCCCGTGATGAACAGCCTGATGCCCTGGCGATGGGCCTTGGCGGCGACGCGCCCGAGCACGTTCGCCGCGGTGGAGTCCAGGAACGGCACCGCGGCGAAATCGACTACGAAGGCCTTGCGCTGGTCGGCGACGCCGTCGAGCACGCCTCCGATCGCAGAGGCGGCGCCGAAGAAGAACGCACCGGTGATGCGATAGACCAGCACGTCGCGGTCGACCGCCAGCGCGGAATCGTAGGGAACGCGCGCACCGTTGCTGTCATCGGGGCGATCGGGGACCACCAGCGGCGTGCGCTCCTCGATGCCCGTCATCTCCGCCATGCGGTGGATGAACAGCACCGCGCCGAGCGCGAAGCCGACCAGAATGCCTTCGGTCAGATCGCGGAAGATCGTGAGCAGGAAGGTTGCGAGCAGCACGACGGCATCGCCCCATGACGAGCGCAGGAGCGTCGCGAATTCCTGCTTCTCCGCCATGGTCCAGGCCACCACGACGAGCACGGAGGCGAGCGCTGCGAGCGGAATGTAGCTTGCGAGCGGCGCCGCGATCAGCATGAACAGCAGCAGGAAGATCGAATGCAGCATGCCCGCGAGCGGGCCGCGCGCGCCCGCGCGGATGTTGGTCGCGGTGCGCGCAATCAGGCCGGTGACGCAGATGCCGCCGAACAGCGCCGAGCCGATATTGGCGACGCCTTGCGCCACCAGCTCGCAATTGGAGCGATGACGGCGTCCGGTCATGCCGTCGGCCACCACGGCCGACAACAGCGATTCGATGGCGGCCAGCAGCGCGAACGCAATCGCATCCGGCAGCACGGCCTTTGCCTTCTCCAGCGAGAACGCGGGCAGCGCCGGCGAGGGCAGCTCGCGCGGAATGCCGCCGAAGCGCGAACCGATGGTCTCGACCGGCAGCGACAGCACGGCGCTGGCGACCGCCGCGAGCGCAACCGCGATCAGGATGCCGGGCCAGGACGGCCGCCAGCGCCGCAAGGCGGCGATGATGACGATGCTGCCGATCGCGACCACGACGGCCGATGGATTGATGGTGTTGAGGCCGCCGGCGAGCGCAACGAGCTTGGGAACGAATTCGCTGGGCTCTTTCCCGGCCAGCGTGATCCCGCCGAGATCGCGGAGCTGGCTCGCAAAGATTATGACGGCGATGCCGGCGGTGAAGCCGACGGTCACGGGATAGGGAATGAACTTGATGTAGGTGCCGACCCGCAACAGGCCCGCGGCGACCAGGAATAGCCCCGCCATCATGGTGGCGAGGATCACGCCGTCGACGCCGTGCCGCTCGGCCGTCACCGCAACCAGGACGATGAAGGCGCCCGCGGGTCCGCCGATCTGGAAGCGGCTGCCGCCGAGCAGGGACACGACGAAGCCACCGACGACGGCGGTGTAGAGGCCGCGGTCCGGTGTCACGCCCGAGGCGATCGCGATCGCCATCGACAGCGGCAGTGCCACGATCGCGACGGTGAGGCCGGCGAAGACGTCGGCGCGAAAGTCCGCGACGCCGTACCCCTCACGCCAAATGGTGACGAGCTTTGGCAAATACAATTCGACAAGGGTCGGCCGGCGAAGCTGATGCAGTTGGCCCGCTTGATCGCTTGTGATGCTCATGCCCACGATGCTCCGAAGCATCGTGCGTCCCGTGTTGCCGAGGTGCGACGATGCGCTATCCCATTCCTGATCCCGAGCATGATCAACGCCCGATCATGCCCCCACCCGCCGCGGCGGCCCCGGCTCCTTGAGGCGAACGCCGCGCCCGCCAATGTCGCTGCGCGCCTGCTCGCCGATCAGCTCGACGCCGGCCCGATCGAACGCCTCGACCACCTTGATCAGGGTCTCGACCACGCCGCGAACATTGCCGGTGCTGGCTTCCATCCGCTGGATGGTCGGCAGCGAAACGCCGGCGAGCTCGGCCAGGGTTTTCTGGTCAATGCCGAGCAGCGCCCGCGCTGCCCGCATCTGGAACGACGTGATCACCGTGGCCTCACGTATCAGAACCTATAAATGATATCTGGGACATATACAATGATATAAAATACATCATATGAGGCCGGGCGCAAGGGACTGCCCATCTACCTCCTTCGTCATTGCGAGGAGCCCGCGACAAAATTGCAAAGCAATTTTGCGCTGGTGCGACGAAGCAATCCAGACCGCCTCCGCAGAGACATTCTGGATTGCTTCCGCCTTCGCCAAAGGCTTCGGCGGACAAGTCGCTGCGCTCGCAATGACGGAGGTTGGGCGCGGGTTCGGCTCAATGAAATGCCGCATCCGCGGAGGCAGCCCCTCACCCCACCCTCTCCCCGTGAAGAACGGGGAGAGGGAGTGAGAGGCCGGTTGCCTCACTTACAGATCACGCCGCGTGCTGATGGGCGGCGATGATCTGGTCGGCGGCGCGGCCGGTCACTTCGGCCATGTGGTCGAACTGGCGGGTGAAGCTGCCGGCGCCGGCGGTGGCCGAGCGCAGCTCGACGATGAGTTCGCCGATCTCGGCTTCCGGCATCATGGCGCGGACGCAGTCCCAGCCGCTCCAGCCGTCGCGCGTGTCGAAGCCGAGGATCTGGCCACGCCGCGCCGACAGGATCGCGTTGATCTTGGCGGTGGCGTCGGTCGGGCAGACGATCTCGACCATGTGGATCGGCTCGAGCAACACCGGCTGGCATTGCGGCAGGCCCTCATCGAGTCCGACCCGCGCCGCCGTGCGGAAGGCGAGGTCCGACGAGTCGACGCTGTGATAGGAGCCGTCGGTCAGCGTCACCTCCACGTCGGTGACGGGGAAACCGAGCGGGCCGCGCGCCAGCCCGTCGACGACGCCTTCCTCCACCGCCGGGATGTAGTTGCGCGGCACCGCGCCGCCGACCACCTTCTCGGCGAACTTGAAGCCGTCGCCGCGCGGCAGCGGCCTGATGTCGAGCACGACATCGCCGAACTGGCCGTGACCGCCGGACTGCTTCTTGTGACGCCCGCGCTGGGTGATCGGCTTGCGGATGGTCTCCTGATAGCCGATCGCGGGCGGATGCGAGGTGACCTTGACGCCGAAGCGGTCTCGCAGCCGCTCGCCGGCCACGCGCAGATGCATCTCGCCCTGGCCCCACAGCACGGTGTCATGGGTCTGAGCGTTCTGCACCACGACCAGCGAAGGATCCTCCTCGTGCAGCCGGGCCATCGCCTGGCCGAGCTTCACGTCGTCCTTGCGATCTGTGGCCGCGATCGAGATCGCGAGCACCGGCGGCGTCGGCTCCACGGCGACGAGCGCAGCCGGCGGGGTCTTGCCGCTCGAGACGGTGTCGCCGGTCTTTACGGGATCGAGCTTGGCGAGCGCCACGGTGTCGCCGGCTTCGGCCGAGGCACGCTTGGTATCGTAGGCGCCGTTGACGGCGAGGATACCGGAGATGCGCCCCGTGCCGCCGGCTGAGGATTGCAGCGTCGCACCATCGTCGAGATGGCCGGCGAGCAGCCGCGTCAGCGACAGCTTGCCGCCGTGCTGCGAATGCAGCGTCTTGAAGACGTAGCCGAGCGCATCCTTGGTGTCGGGAACGCCGAGACGTTTTGCGGTCTCCGCAACGCCGGGCGCCTCGTGGCGCAGCGCTTTCATCAGACGCAGCACGCCGTTTTCGCGCGCGGCGGCGCCCAGCAGCACCGGACAGATCAGCCCTTCGCGCAATTCGCGGGCAAGGTCGTCGAACACGGCATCGCGCGGCGGCTGGATGTCTTCGAGCAGCTGCTCCATCAGCGCATCGTCGTGGTCGGCGAGCTTCTCCAGCATCGAGAAGCGAGCCTCCTTCTCGCGGTCGAGATTGCCGCCTTCGAGCGCGATCACCTCGGAGGCCTTGTGCTCGCGATAGACGAAGGCGCGCTCCAGCGCGAGATCGACGAAGCCCTCGATCAGCTCGCCGTTCCAGATCGGAATCTGGCGCAGCACCAGCGGCACGCACGAGGCGGGCTGGAGCATTGCGAGCGTCTCGCGGATGCGCTCGCTGGCGCGGTCGATCTTGTTGAGGAACAGGAAACGCGGGATCTTCAGCTCCTCCAGCTCGCGCAGGATGATCTGAAGCTGCGGCAGCTTCTTCTCGTCGGCCTCGCAGACCACGACCGCGGCATCGACCGCGGGCAACACGGCGCGCATATCGTGGGCGAATTCGACGGAACCGGGACAGTCGAGGAAGGTGTAGCTGTCACCCATGAAACTCGTGGTGGCGGCAGTCAGCCCGACGGTCATCTTGTGATCACGGGCCTCTGGCGTGGCGTCGCCGACGGAAGTTCCGGCATCGACGCTGCCGGCGCGCGGGATCGCACCCGTTCGCGCCAGGATTGCTTCGAGAAGTGTGGTTTTACCGCTTTGGAATGGGCCCACCAGCGCAATGCACCGTGGACCTCGGGGACTTCTGACGTCTTGTCCCATTCGCCGCCTCCTTCTTGTGGAGCTCGGCCCATGATTGGGTCGGCAAACGCAGATGCTCTGCCCGTCCCCAAGATTTGGCAAGCATCAAACGTCGCTGCGGTGCGTCGTCGGTATTCACCTCTCCCGGAGGGAGAGGTGAGTCTCGTAGCTGGCTCAGTCAATTAGAATTGACGACGGCTCAACGCCCCGGACGAAGTTCCAGGCTCTCCAGACCCGCGGCGACGTTGAGGCCGACCTGACCCTGCACGCTGAGCGGCTGGAGCGCGATCGAATTGTTGGAGCCGCCGACCAGCACGTTGCCACCAAGCCCGACGCCGACCGAGGCGCTGCCCTGCGCGCCCGCGTAATTGCCGGAGAGATCACCGGGGCCAAGCCGGTCGACCGGCGCGAACACGCCCCAGGCGAGCGCCGTCTCCTGGGTGATGCCGATGTCGAGGCCGACTTTGCGGATGGTCGCGACGTAGCGGTCGTCGGGCAAGCCGTCGGCGCGCAGCACGCAGCCGAGATGGGTCACCGATCCCACGATGAAGCCGACGCTGGCGCCGCCGCGACATTCGAGCACGCCGATCCGCGTCATCCGTTGCTGCGCGCCGGCAGCAACGACGGAGACAACGAGGCTTGCGGCGGTGAGCCCGGCGAGGAGGAACGAACGGCGCATGAAACGTCTCCGGCGATGAAGGTGATTGCGAGCAGGAAGGACGCGGCACACGCCGCGCGATCGTCTATGCCACAAGAGTCTTGGCGGTGCCAGATCGGACATATCTGGAATCGAATTCGCGGAAAGAGACCCCTCACCCCACCCTCTCCCCGTAAGAACGGGGCGAGGGAGTGCGCGAGCCTGCGCCCCTCGCGATGCGAGAAGAATTAGAGTGCGCAATCGGACGCGACTTAACCTCTCCACGCCCTTCTGCGGGGAGAGGTCGGATCGCGCAGCGATCCGGGTGAGGGGCATGGCAAGATGCCGACCAGAACAAAGGACCGTCCGACTCCGCTTATCGAAACACAACAAAAAAGGCCCGCACGAAGCGGGCCTTTTCAATTTGCAACTGTCGCGACAGGCTTACCGCAGATTGCCGCAAAAGCGCTGGATGCGCTTGCAGGCGTCTTCGAGGTCGGAGGTCTTGGTCGCATAGGAGATGCGGAACGCAGGTCCGAGGCCGAAGGCCGAGCCCTGCACCACGGCGACGCCTTCGGTCTCCAGCAGCTCGGTGACGAACGTCTCGTCATTGTCGATCACCTTGCCCGACGGCGCGGTCTTGCCGATGGTGCCGGCGCAGGACGGATAGACGTAGAACGCGCCTTCGGGCCGCGGGCACTCGATGCCCTTGGCCTGGTTGAGCATGGAGACGACGAGGTCGCGGCGCTCCTTGAACACCTTGTTGTTGGCGGGAATGAAGTCCTGCGGACCGTTCAGCGCTTCGACCGCCGCCCATTGCGCAATCGACGACGGGTTCGAGGTCGATTGCGACTGGATCGTCGACATCGCCTTGATCAGCTGCGCCGGGCCGCCGGCATAGCCGATGCGCCAGCCGGTCATGCAATAGGCCTTCGACACGCCGTTCACGGTGAGCGTGCGGTCGTAGAGTTTCGGCTCGACCTGCGCGACCGTGGTGAACTGGAAGTCGTCATAGACGAGATGCTCGTACATATCGTCGGTCATCACCCAGACATGGGGATGCCTGAGCAGCACGTCGGTGAGCGCCTTCAGTTCGGACTTGGTGTAGGCAGCTCCCGTCGGATTCGACGGCGAGCACAGGATCACCCATTTGGTCTTCGGCGTGATCGCGCGCTCCAGCGCCTCGGCCTGGAGCTTGAAGCCGGTCGCGGCGGTGCAGACCACCGGCACCGGCTCGCCGCCGGCAAGCGCCACCATTTCAGGATAGCTGACCCAATAGGGCGCGGGAATGATCACCTCGTCGCCCGGATTGATGGTTGCCATCAGCGCGTTGTAGAGCACCTGCTTGCCGCCGGTGCCGACGATGATCTGGTTCGGCTTGTAGGCGACGCCGTTCTCGCGCTGAAACTTGCCGATGATGGCTTCCTTCAGCTCGGGGATGCCGTCGACCGCGGTATACTTGGTCTTGCCGGCCTCGATGGCGCGGATCGCCGCCAGCTTGATGTTGGCGGGCGTGTCGAAGTCGGGCTCGCCGGCACCTAAGCCGATGACGTTGCGGCCCGCCGCTTTCAGCGCGCGTGCTTTATCCGTGACCGCGATGGTCGCGGACGGCTTCACACGGTCGAGCGCAGCGGCAAGGAAGGACATCGTCATCTCCTGACAAGCGTCGTGAAGCCCTCGGCCTCACGACTCTGATTGTGGGAATGAGCCACCCTAAAACGTGAGCCGCTGCACCGCAAGAAACTTCGGCCCGATCCCGCAAAAGTTTGCGGATTTCCCGCGTTTCGAGGCGCGATTGACCGCAATGTTCCGCAACTTTGCCGACCAAATTCCTCATATCCGGCAAGGCTTGTCCTCGGAGCAATTGATAGCCGGGTCCCGGGCATCCACGTTCTTCGAACCGCTTGACGCGGCGTGGATGGCCGGGACCTAGCCGAGCGGAAGCGATGGCGTCCTTCGGTCGGCTATGCCCGGCCATGACAACGCGGAAGCACTAGCGCCCTAACCCGATGCATACGGTCGTCCGCGGACTTCACGATTGCGCGGAGCAACGCATTTGTTTGCTGACGCAAGCGTGATCTCGGTTGCACGGTCGCGCGGAAATGATCTTCCGTGGCGCTGCAGTGCGGTAGGGTTTTCGAGTTTTTCTATGGGCCGGCTCTTGCGGCGGATTCGCATCGGCATCATTGTCTAGCCGCGCTGCAGGGCAGCCAGCGCCGCACCTTTCTATCCTCGGAAACGAACTCCCAGAATGTACAAGCTCTATTCGATGCAGCGCTCCGGCAATAGCTACAAGGTCCGCCTTGCGCTGGCGCTGCTCAACGTGCCCTATGAGGCCATCGAGATCGACATTCTGCGCGGCGAGAGCCGCACGCCGGACTTTCTGTCGAAGAACCCGTCCGGCCAGGTGCCGCTGCTCGAGGTCGGGAACGACCGCTATCTCGCCGAGTCCAACGCCATCCTATGGTACGTTGCCGTCGGCACGCCGCTCGCACCGGAGAACCGCATCGACCGCGCCGAGGCGCTGCAGTGGATGTTCTTCGAGCAGCACGCGCTCGAACCCAACATCGGCGCGGCCTATTTCTGGCTATCGCTGGTCAAGGGCGGCCGCGATCTGCAGACCCATTCGCTGGAGGATTGGATGGAGCGCGGCTATGGCGCGCTCCAGGTGATGGAGAACCATCTCAAGTGCAACGCCTATTTCGCCGCCCGCCAGCTCACGGTCGCCGATATCGCGCTCTATGGCTACACCCATCTCGCCGACCGCTGCGACTTCGATCTTTCGACCTTCCCGGCAGTCCGGGACTGGCTGAAGCGCGTGGAAGCTGCGCCCGGCTTCGTGACGATGGACTGGCGCCCGGCCGACATCGACGACCCCGCCAGCATTGCCGCGGGCGCCTGACAGGCCTGCCCCCTGCTCGGGCAAATAGCGGGCATAAGGGCCGCCTTTGCCGCAATGTCGCCGCTTTCGGCGCGACAGCCGCCGCAATATTGCCGGTTGAAACTGGGAAATTGTGGAAAGTCGCGGGTGATTCGCTCGCGTGTTGAGGGATTTAGACCCATGATTCGGGCGTCCGGCACGGCAGGCTTTCAGGGCCAATCCGCCACCGTCGCGTCTTCCCGGCTGACCAACGCGGTCGCGGCCTCGCTCGCCGTCGCCGCACTCTCGCTGTGCCTGATCGTCACTCTGACGGTGATGTCGACCAAGGCGACCATGGCGATGGGCCTGCCGATCTGATTCCCGTTTCATCCTGGACCAGCCTTCAAGGCGCCGTGCGGCCCGCGCCGACCGGCATTGCGACAGGACGTCGATGAAGTCACCTGTGGTAGTCGTTGCGATCACGCTGACTGCGGCCATCCTGGTCGCGGCATCGCTGTTGATTTTCACCGGCATGCGCAAGAGCTCGGGCAGCTCGACGCTGAATGCGCCTGCGCTGCAACAGCGTCTCAGGCACGCGCATTTGGTCTAAAATCATCCGAAAGATTTGCGCTCCGCCGCAAGCGCCCATTAAGCGCATCGCGCGAAATCGCATCGCATCGGCGCAACGATCCGCCAGTGTTGCGGTCTTACCTCGTGGGGGAGGAGCGAGACTGGCCCATGCGGTTCGGATGGCGCGCGATCTCCGGTCCGGTGCTGACGGCAGCGACCCTGCTGCTGGCGATGCTCTTCGATCGCGTCGTCCCCACTCCCTCGCCTGCGCCGCTGCTGGTCTGCCTCGTGGCGCTGGCCGGCGCGCTGTCGGGCCTCGCCTCGGCCATGACCAGTGCAGCGGTCGCGGTGATCGGCGCGGCACTGCTCTTCCTCAACCATCACGGCGTCTCCGGCTATGGCAACGCGGATCTGGTCCGGCTCGGCCTCCTGGCAATCACGGTTGCCGGCACCGCTGGCATCACCGGTCTGATGCGCGCGCGGATGCTCGGCACATTCGCGGCCGAGCGCCAGAGCCACGCCACCGCCGCACGCCTGTCGGCCGCGCTCGACCAGATCGATATCGGCGTCGTGCTGCTCGATGCCGAGACGCGGGCCGAATTCATCAACCGCGCGTTCCGCGAATATTTTGCGGTGCCGGACCAGATCGCCGACGGCAAGCCGCCCTTCATCGCGCTGATGTATCACGGCCGCGACACCGGCGCGTTCGAGCTGCCCGAGGACGAGCTCGGCACCTTCATCGCCCAGCGCATGGAGATGGTGCGGATCGGCGATGCCACGCCGATCAACATTGCCTTGCGCAACGGCGAGGTGCTGCGTTTCGTCTGCACCGCGCTGCCCGACGGCGGCCGCATGCTGAGCTACACGCCGGTGACCGACCTCGTGCGCCACACCGATGCGCCGGCGAGCGCCGACTACTACCGCTCGCTGCGCGATCCCGCGAACCGAAGGCTGATGAGCTATCTGCGCGTTGCGGAGTAGGCGCGGCAACGTGCGCGCATCGTACGCCGGCGCTCGCGGATACAGCCCCTCACCCTACCGTCTCCCCGTAAGAACGGGGCGAGGGAGCGAGAAGCCGGTGCGCACCTCACTTTCGACTGTGCCGATACTCAACCTCTCCCCGCCCTTCTGCGGGGAGAGGTCGGATCGCACAAGCGATCCGGGTGAGGGGCAAGGCAAGCTGTCGCCACGACTAAGTGTCCATCCGACTCGCGAGACAAATTGATCAGCAAGCCCGTCATGGGTATGAAGTATCCTTCATCGATCGCGGAAATTCACATGTCCCTCACCATTCGCTCCGTTACGAAGCAGGACTACGATCAATGGCTGCCGCTGTGGGACGGCTACAATGCCTTCTACGGCCGTTCGGGCCCAACCGCGCTCGCGCCCGAGATCACGCGCATGACGTGGCAGCGTTTCTTCGACGCCTATGAGCCGGTGCATGCGCTGGTCGCCGAGAGCGACGGCCAATTGCTCGGCCTGACGCACTATCTGTTTCACCGCAGCACCACCGCAATCGAGCCGTCCTGCTATTTGCAGGATCTGTTCACGCTTGAAGCCACGCGCGGCAAGGGCGTCGGCTCCGCGCTGATCCATGGTGTGTATGAACGGGCGAAACTGGCGGGATCGCCGCGCGTCTACTGGCAGACGCACGAGACCAATCTCACGGCGCAGAGCCTGTACGACAAGGTCGCGGAACGCTCCGGCTTTATCGTCTATCGCAAGCTGTTCTGATTCCTTTCCACACCCTGTGGATAAGTCCCGCTGTCACCCTCGCGTAACATAGCGGGATTACGCTCACGCCTGCGTCTGATCAGGCCCCCCGTCACCGATCAAGCGCCCCAAGCGGTCCCCGTCAGTCGCCGCGTCTGACAGGGGCCGCATTTTTTTGTCCGCCTCATGGGCATGGCAGCAGCGCGGCGAGCGGCTTGCTGATGGGGGGCGCCGTGGTCAGAATGCGCCGCGGCTCATCTGACAGGATCTCCCATGGACATTCGCAATCTCGGCGCTTCCGGCCTGCGCGTCTCTGCGGTCGGGCTCGGCTGCAACAATTTCGGCCAGCGCACAGATCTGGAGACCTCGCGCAAGGTGATCCATCGCGCGCTCGATCTCGGCATCACGCTGTTCGACACTGCCGACATCTATTCGAACATGGGCGGCTCGGAGACGGTGCTCGGCGCCGTGCTGGGCGACCGCCGCAAGGACATCGTGCTGGCGACGAAATATTCGAAGCCGATGGCGGAGGACGGCACCAAGCAGGGCGCCTCGCGCCGCTACATCATGAGCGCGGTCGAGGCGAGTCTGAAGCGGCTCAAGACCGACTACATCGACCTCTACCAGCAGCACGATTATGATCCGCTGACGCCGATCGAGGAGAGCCTGCGCGCCCTCGACGATCTCGTCCGGCAGGGCAAGGTCCGCTACATCGGCAATTCGAACTTTCCGGCCTGGCGCGTCGCAGAGGCGGAGTACGTCGCACGCGCGATGAATGTCAGCCGCTTCGTCTCCTGCCAGGACGAATATTCCCTCCTCGTGCGCGACATCGAGAAGGATCTGTTGCCGGCAGCAACGGAATACAAGCTCGGATTATTGCCGTTCTTCCCGCTCGCAAGCGGACTTCTGACCGGCAAATACCGAAGGGGCGAGGCCGCGCCTGACGATACCCGCTTCGGCAAGGTGCCGCGGCTGCGCGACCGCTACGTCACGCCGCGCAACGAGGACATCGTCGAGAAGCTCACGGCCTTCGCCAAAACACGCGGGCACAGCATGCTCGAGCTCGCCTTCTCCTGGCTCGCCGCGCGCCCGCAAGTGTCGAGCGTGATCGCCGGCGCCACCAGCGTCGAGCAAGTCGAGGAGAACGTCAAGGCGATCGCCTGGCAGCTCAGCGCGGAGGAGATGGCGGAGATCGACAAGATCACTCTGAGCTAAACTCTGCGGCGCGCTACTTCGCGCCGCGCCCCACCGTCTGCATCACCTCAAAACCTTCGAACTGGGGATGGCCGAGATAGAGCGGCTTGTTGTCGCCGGCCTTGTGATGCGCCGCGCGAAACGCCTCCGACTTGGTCCACGCCTCGAACGCCGCGTAATTCGCCCAGACCGTGTGCGAGGCGTACAGCGTGTGGTCCTCGAGCTCGGGTCCCCGCAGCAGGTGGAATTCGACGAAGCCCGGCACCTTGTCCAGATGCGTGTCGCGCGTGAGCCAAACCTGCTCGAAAGTGGCCTCGGAGCCCTTGGCGACTCGGAAGCGGTTCATGGCGATGTACATGGGTGATTTCTCCTGTAGGCGCAATCGTCAGGGACGCGATGCTCTCTCGCTCCCTCGCCCCGTTCTTACGGGGAGAGGGTGGGGTGAGGGGCTGCCTCCGCGAGCTCGGTCTGAATTGTAGTCGAAGCGCATGAGGCACGCACCTTCATCGTACGAGTCGGATGGATTTTTGATGACGGCTACACCGTGCCCTGCCCCTCACCCGGATTGCTTTGGACGATGCTTCGCATCGCCAAGCGCAATCCGACCTCTCCCGCAAAGAGCGGGGAGAGGTTAAGTGCGCCTCGATGGACCTTTCGATTGGTCTGGCATGTAAGGGACATACCGCTCTCTCTCGCTCCCTCGCCCCGTTCTTACGGGGAGAGGGTGGGGTGAGGGGCCGCCTCCGCGAGCTCGGTCTGGATTATAGTGAGAACACCTTCGATATTTTCAAGAACGTCATTGTTCCAGAAGCGAAGCACCCTGTAACCTTTCTCTGCTAGACGTTCATCACGAATTGCATCTGTTGCAGATTCATTGTGCCGACCGCCATCAACTTCGATGATGAGCCGCTTCTCCCGGAACACGAAATCACATATGTACCCGATGATCGGCTCTTGCCGCACGAACTTGTGTCCATCGATCCTCCGATTGCGAATGCGATTCCAGAGAACCGTCTCCGCATCCGTCTGATTGACGCGAAGGCGTCGTGCGAGTCGGATGGACTTCTGATCGTGGCCGCGCATTGCCCCCTGCCCCTCACCCGGATTGCTTTGGACGATGCTTTGCATCGCCAAGCGCAATCCGACCTCTCCCCGCAAAAAGCGGGGAGAGGTTAAGCAACCAATCCCTTCATCGGCCGTGCTCCCGCGCTATCCGGAAATACCGCCTCCGCGAGCACGCGATCCGAGAGCCCAAATTGCCCCTGCAGCACGCCCTTGATGACGGAGCGCAGATCCGTGGTGGGCTTGAGGTCGCGCCCTTCATGGAGGTTGGCGAGTTTGAGGCCCGGCCAGTCGGAGATGACGCGGCCGCCTTCACGGCGCCGCCGGCGAGCAGCGCGATGGTTCCCGTGCCGTGATCGGTGCCGTCGGTGCCGTTGATGCGCGCGGTGCGGCCGAACTCGGTGGCGACCACGACCACAGTGTCGCGCCAGCGCGCGCCGAGCCCGCTTTCGAATTCGGCGAGCGCGCCGTCGAGCCCGCCGAGCAGGAAGGCGAGACGCCCCACAGGGCCGCCTTCGTTGGCGTGCGTGTCCCAGCCGTCGAAGGCGAGCGCGGCGATGCGCGGACCGTCGTCGGCGGCCATCAGCTTTGCCGCGCCGCGCGCCACCTGCCGCATCTGCGCGGCTGCATTGCCGCGTTTCGGCTTCATGTCGTCGCCGCTTGCAGCCTTGTCGAGCTGGAGGCCTTGCGACAAAGCCGTCGCCAGCACGGGATCGCGATGGCGGTAGAGCTCGACGAGGCGCATCGCGGTGTCGTCGTCGGCCTGCGGCAGCGCGACCGGCGCCCAGCCGACGGTCGGTGCATTGCCGCGCAGCACCAGCGGCGTGGTCGGGCCGACGGCAAGTCCGCTCGACACGCGCTCGCCGCGCGGCAGCGCTTCCAGCGCGCGATTGAGCCAGCCGGATTGCACCCGGCCCGGGCCGGCATAGCCGCTTTCGAGCACGTCCTGGCCGTCGAAATGCGAACGATCGCGATACGGTGTTGCGACCGCGTGGATCACCGCGGCATGCATCTCGCGATACATGCGCGCAAATTCCGGCATCGCCGGATGCAGCGCGAAGAACGAGTTCGAGCATGATCGCGGGATGCGCGCCATCCGCGGTGAGCGCGATCGAGCCGTGCAGGCCGGCGTAATCGGGGTCGCCGATCGGGGCGACGGTCGAAAGCCCGTCGAGTGCGCCGCGCAGGATCACCACGACCAGGCGCGGATCGCGCCCGTCGGCGGCGCGGGCGAATTTGGGCAGATAAGCCCAGGCCGCGAAGGAGGCACCGCCGAGCAGGAGTCCGCGGCGCGAGGTGAGGAGCCGGTTCTCGACGCAGTCGATCATCATCATCTCCGCTGCATTTCCGGCGACATCAACAGCAGCGCCAGCGCCTGCTGCCGCGATTCCGCACGCTCGATGGTTCGCCGTGTCTCGATGGAGGCCGCGTCCGCCGCCGCGAATTCCAGCAGGTCGAGCGGATCGATGTTGTTGCCGAGCCGCGCACCCATTTGCGCCGCGATGTCGAGCCGCAGCTTCATGCCTTCGGGCGCGGCCCAGGCGGCGCCGGTGTCGGGGAAACCGTTCGGTCCCGCCGGCGACCACAGGGGTTGCCCGAGCAAGTTCAGATTGTTGAGATAGGCACCGGGATCCTCCGGCACGCGCGCGAGCAGCCGGCCGCTCGCGACCAGGAAATCGTAAGGCGAGCGCATCTTGGTCAGCGGCGCTTTCCACGCTTCATCGGAATCGACCAGCGCCATGGCAAGCGCCTTGAGGTCGCCGTCGGTCTTGACGAAGATGTCGCGCAACCGCACAACCAGAGCAGGCGGCGGATCATCGGCGACGAAGTGACGGACCAATTTGGTGGCGATGAAATTCGCGGTCGAGGCGTGGCGCGCGATGTCGGCGAGCGCGGCCTCGCCTTGCGCGAGGCCCGCCTGAGCGTAGGTCTTGCCGAGCAGGATCTGCGACCCGGGCTGATGCGCATTGACATTGAACACGAAGGAGCCAGGCACTCCGAATTGTCCCTGCCGTCCGGCAAAGGTCCAGCCGGTGATGACACGCGCGAGCGAGGTGACGTCGTCCTGCGTGTAGCCGCCGCCGACGCCGAGCGTATGCAGCTCCATGATCTCACGCGCCAGATTTTCGTTCAGCCCGCGCTTGCGGTTTTGCCCTGCGCGCGAATCCGGTCCGAGCGATTGCTGGTTGTCGAGGAAGAACAGCATCGCCGGATGCTGCTCGGCCGCCTTGAGCATATCGGCGAAGCGCCCGAGCACATGCGGCCTGATCGCCTCGCGCTCGAACGCGCCGGCCCAGATCCGCGCCAGCTCGCCCTTGCTGGCGGAGATGCAAAAATGGTTTGACCAGAACACGACGAGACGCTCGGTGAAGCCGCACTCGGCAAGGGTGGCGCGCTGCAACCGGGCCAGCGCCTCGGCGCGAAATGTCTTCTGGATAACGTTGAGCGGTTGCGGCGCGGGCTTTGCGGCAGGCGGCGCGGCGGCGTTGGGCTGCATGGCCTCCGGCTTCGCCGCATGATCGGCCGGTCTTGCATCCGCCATCTGGCCGGCGACCTCCGCCGCCGCTGCGTTCAGCGAGAGATTGCGGCGCAGGGCGGGCTTCTGATCGGCAGGCGCTTGTGTCGACGGTGCTTCAGCGGCCGCCTTCGCGGCCTCGCGCGCCTGCTTGACCTGGTCCTGATAGGCGAACACCGCCTGCCCAAGCTGCGGCGTCGATTGCGGGCCCGGCGCTTCCAGCAGCACGCCATTGGGGCGCGCGAGCTCTGCCTTCACGAAACCGCGCGGATCGGAGGCGGCGTTGATGAGATCGCCGGACGCGCCGCCGCGGGCGCCGAAGCCGAAGCGATTGAGCGCAACGAGCGCGGCTTGCGAATCGCGGGCCATCGATCTGTCCTTCGCGCGTTGGGAGCCGCTTTCGGAGTCCGTGCGCAACGCGTAATATACCGCAGCGACAGATGAACCCGACATGAAAATGACGGCGAAGCTTCGACGTAAATCATGACAAATCCGCAAGAATCCTCATCGCAGGACCCGCGCCGCCTCACCTGCTCCCGCTGCGGCACCGAGTTCGGCTGCGACCTCTCAGGCAATTGCTGGTGCGCGGAGGAGACGGCAAAACTGCCGATGCCAATCGAGGGCGAGGATTGTTTGTGCCGGGCGTGTTTGCGCAAGGCGGCGGGGCAGGCGCGTAGCCCGGATGGAGCGCAAGCGTAATCCGGGAATCATTTCGCGAACGCAAATCCCGGATTGCGCTTCGCTCCATCCGGGCTACGGCAGTATCGTAGGGTGGGCAAAGCGAAGCGTGCCCACCATTTCATTGCGTGTGTGGGAGATGGTGGGCACGGCGCTTTGCGCCTTTGCCCACCCTACGAAGCTTACACCTCATGCCCCGGCGACCTTCGCGCCATGCCGTCGAACGCATCCAGCAGTTTCTCGCGCCAGACGTAGACGGGGTCGTCCGCCTCGAGCAGCTTGAACGGGCTCACCACCCGCGCCCATTGAAAACCGCCGAACACGATGTAGTCGGCATAGTTCGGCGCGGCGCCGCCGATGAAGGGTTGCTTCTTCAACGTCTGCCGCATCACCTCCAGCGACCTGCGGAACGCGACCACGCCGGTGTCGCGGCTGGCCATGACCTCTTCCAGAGACTTGCCGCCGAAGCGCGCCTCGCGCAACTGGCGGAAATAGGCGGCATCGACCTCGGCGAGGTTGTTCGGAATGTCGGCGACGATCAGCGGAAAGATGCCGCCGACGATGGCGATATCGCCGAAGGCATTGATCATGCGCGCCATGGCGCGACCGCCCTCGCCGCCAAACAACGACGGACGATCCGGAAAATTGTCTTCGAGATAGTTCGCGATCGTCCAGGAATCGACCACGGGCTTGTCGTGATGCAGCAGCACCGGGACTTTCTCAGAGCCGTGCGGCGCGATCGCGCTCTTCTCGGTGAAGCGCCAGGGCAGCGATTGTGCCGTCAGGCCCTTATGCGCGAGCGCCATTCGCGTGCGCCAGCAATACGGGCTGAACGGGCGCGCGGCGTCGGTGCCGACGAGTTCGAAGAGTTTGAGTGACATGAAAGGCAACTCCATCCGCTCCGTCATTGCGAGGAGCTCTTGCGACGAAGCAATCCAGACCGCCGCCGCAGGGACATTCTGGATTGCTTCGCTTACGCTCGCAATGACGATGTGGAGAGCGGGGCGCGCCGACGACGACTGTCATGCCCCGGCTTGACCGGGGCATCCAGTACGCCGCGACGGTCGTGAGACACACTGCTGCTGGTGTTTACTGGATCATCCGCCTTCGCGGATGATGACAGCGAGGGCGTGGGGAAAGTGAAGGCATCACCGCCCGTTCGCGCGCAACAGCCGCTCGCCACCTTCCGTCACCGCGATGATCAGCCCGATTCCGGGCACCGTCTCGCGCGCGACGTAGCCACGGTCAGCGGCGTCTTCCCAGATGGTGAGGCGCGGGCACGAGGTCTTCCAGGTCGCGATCACCTCGGCATAGGCGCGCGGTTCGCGTGCGACCCATTCGACGAAATCCAGCACCAGCGGATCGGCGTTACAGCTCATTGCAAACCTCCCTTGTCGAAGGCCGCCAGCACCGGCGCTCGTAGCACGAGCCAGCCGCCATGGACGATGTAGTAGCAGGCGATGGTGGTGATCAGCTTGTTCGACCAAGCCACGAATTGCTGGTCGGTCATCGCTTCCAGGATGCGCCGCGCCAGCGTGGTGCCGAGCATGGAGGCCGCAATCGCGACGCCGGCGAGCACGGGATCGAGGCTCGCCGCCTGGTCGATGATGCCGCCGAAATAGACCAGCTTGGTGAAATGGCTGACGAGCTGGCACATTGCCTTGGTCGCCACCTTCTCGCGCCGGCCGAAATCGCCGCCGAGGAAGAAGGTGTCGAGCAGCGGGCCGGAGACGCCGGTCATCAGCATCAAACCCATGCAGATCGTGCCGTAGACCGTGCCCTGCCAGAGCCTATCAGGGTCCGGCTTGATGTTCGCGGGCAGCAGGCGCGCCATGAACGGGGTGATGCCGAGCAAGAGCAGCGCCATCGGCTTGTCCGGCACATAGCGGGTGAGCGACCAGGCCGCGAGTGCGATGGCAGCGCCGACCATGTAGTTCGCGACCGGCCGCCAGCGGATATGCGCCCGCCAGAGCAATGCGCGCCAGCCGTTCGAGGCCATCTGCGTGATCGCATGCAGCACCATCGCGGTCGGCAGCGGCATCAAGGCCAGCAGCACGCCGATCAGGATCAGCCCGCCCGCCATGCCGAACAGCCCGGATAGGAACGCGGTGGCGACCATCAGCAATCCGAGGGCAGCGATCATGATGGACGTCACGAAGGGGGTCTCCTGTGGTGGGCAGGTAAGGGACGTAAACTCTTTCACTCCCTCGTCCCGCCCTTGCGGGGGCGGGACGAGCAACGCTCGCCCTGAGAGCGTGGGGTGAGGGGGAGTCTCCGCAAGGGAGGTGACAGTTAAACTCGCGGGAGAGTCCCCTCACCCGCAATTTGCTCCGCAATTCCGGCCTCTCCCCGCGCGCGGGGAGAGGCGAAGGAGAACGTGCCTTGCTTGCCCTTCCTTCGCAAACTGAGTTATCTTGGCCTGGCATCAGCTTTCCTGAGGGTCGGGCATTTGCGGCGGCTGCTGTTTCTCAACGGCATCAAGGCATTCGAGGCGGCGGCGCGGACCGGCAGCTTTGCCGCGGCCGGCGTCGAGCTCAACGTCTCGGCGGCCGCCGTCAGCCGCATGGTGCATCTGCTGGAACAGCGGCTCGGCCTCGCGCTGTTCGAGCGCAAGGCCAACAAGCTCGTGCTGACGCAGGCCGGCCGTGCCTATCAGAGCGGTCTGACGCCGATCTTCGATGCGCTGGCGAGCCTCACCGCGCAGGTGACCGCGCCCTCCAGCGTGCGTGTGCTCACCATCGGCGTCGGCCACACCTTTGCGATGCGCTGGCTGATCCCACGCCTGTCGGAGTTTCGCAGCGAGGAGTCGGACATCGAGGTGCGCTTCACCACCGGCGGCGCCTCGGTGCCATTTGGCGAGGACTGGAGCTGCGGCATCAAGCTCGGCACCGGCGACTGGCCCGGCCTGGTCGCCGAGCCGCTGTTCGCCGGCGACCTCACGCCGGTCTGCGTGCCGCGCCTTGCGAGCGGCCTGAAGCGGCCGACCGATCTGAGGGGACCGAGCCTGATCCGCGTCGCGCATTCGCCGGAGGATTGGCCGCTCTGGCTCAAGGCCGCGAACCTGGCGCGCATCAACGCGCGCGGGCCAGAGTTCCAGTTCTACGGCCAGGCGCTCCAGGCCGCCGCCGACGGACTCGGCATCGCCATGGGCATCCGGCCCTATATCGACGACGATCTCGCCGCCGGGCGCCTGGTGGCGCCGTTCGATCTCTCAGTGCCCAAGGGCATGCGCTGGTACCTGCTCTATCGCAGTTTCCAGACCGAGCATCGCGACTTCGCCGCGTTCCGCCGCTGGATCATGCGCACGGCGTCGGAACCGGCGGCGCGTCCGGTGCGGCGGATCGGCCGTGCTGCGGCGCGGAACTGATGCGCTCGGCAAAAAAGCCCCGCGGCTTGTGAACGGCTTCACATCCTGAAATTCGCAAATGTGGTCCCCTGACCCTCCGAAAAGAAAAGTGGGACCTACAAGAATGACGACCCTTTACGACGGCTTTGACATCGAATCCTTCGAAGCTGGCAAGGGGCTGTGGCACGCGCGCATCCGGCGCGCCGATTTCAGCCCGGTTGCCATCGACGGCGTGCTGTTTCCGGCCATGGAAGTCGGCTTCGCCTGGCCTGATCGCGACGCCGCGATTGCCGATGCCAAGCACCACATCGATCGCTTCCGCCGGCGGGCCGACAGCGACGACGAATAATAGACGAGCGGGTCTGCAACGGACCCGCGACAGGGCGGCGGGGAACCGGTCATGTCAATCATCGAAGCCGACGGACTACGGCCGCGGATCTATGCCCGCGCCGTGCTGTCCAACTGCCCGGAATGCGACGGCGATCTCATGGTGCTCCGTGTGATCGGCGGTCGCGCCGGATGCGAGTACTGGACCATGCGCTGCCCCGATTGCGGCGGCATCCATCTCGACATCCTGAGGCCGCATCAGGCGGGCGAGGACGACGAGGGGCCGCTACCGGCGGCGTGAGCCTCGAGGCTGCTGCCAACCTGCTGTCAGCAGGCTGCATGACGATGGGCATTCGCCCTTTATCGCGGGGCGGACTCGTCCCATATTCGCCCCATGGCGAAGAAACCCGCATCCTCCGAAAAATCCGGCAAATCCCCGAAGACCAAGGCCCCGAACTCGAAGGCGCATCGCCCCGATGTGCAGCCGATCGGGCCGGCGCTGGCCGAGCTGCTCAATCCCGCGATCAATCGCGGCGATGCGGGCCTGGGATCGGGCACCGGCCTTCAGCCGCCGCCGGACAATTCGCGCGATCGCCGGTCCGGGGGCGAGGCCGCCGCGCATCGCGCGCGCGCATCAACGCCGAAGGAGTTTCCGCAGGATACGGCCAAGAACATTGCAAAGACTATTGCAAAGCCGATGCCGCCGCGGGCCTCGACCGAAGGCTTCGACGAAGCACCGCAGGCCAATTACGGAACCTCGGCCACGATCCCGAAACTCGATCCGGAACTGGCCCGTCAGCTCGGTCTTCCCACTGAAGAGGACGATGCCGAGGCGCTGGCGCGACCACCGCGCAGCAAGATGGAGGCGCTGGGCGTCAAGGCCACCGCGGATGCGCTGGAGGCGCTGATCCGCGAGGGCCGCCCGGAATTCCGCAAGGACGATGGCTCGATGCGGGTCTGGACGCCGCACCGGCCGCCGCGCCCGGAAAAATCCGAAGGCGGCGTGCGCTTCGAGATCAAGTCTGAATATGAGCCCAAGGGCGACCAGCCGACCGCGATTGCCGAGCTGGTCGAGGGCGTCGATCGCAACGATCGTTCGCAGGTGCTGCTCGGCGTCACCGGCTCGGGCAAGACTTACACGATGGCCAAGGTGATCGAGGCGACGCAGCGCCCCGCCCTGATCCTCGCGCCGAACAAGACGCTCGCCGCCCAGCTTTATGGCGAGTTCAAGAATTTCTTCCCCGACAACGCGGTCGAGTATTTCGTCTCCTACTACGACTATTACCAGCCGGAAGCCTACGTCCCGCGCACCGACACCTATATCGAGAAGGATTCCTCGATCAACGAGCAGATCGACCGCATGCGCCACTCGGCGACGCGCGCGCTGCTCGAACGCGACGACGTCATCATCGTCGCCTCTGTGTCCTGCATCTACGGTATCGGCTCGGTCGAGACCTACACCGCGATGACGTTCGCGCTGAAGAAGGGCGAGCGCATCGACCAGCGCCAGCTCATCGCCGACCTCGTCGCGCTCCAGTACAAGCGCACCCAGGCGGATTTCACCCGCGGCACGTTTCGCGTCCGCGGCGACGTCATCGACATCTTCCCCGCGCACTATGAGGACCGGGCCTGGCGCGTGAACCTGTTCGGCGACACCATCGAGAACATCGAGGAGTTCGATCCGCTCACCGGCCACAAGCAGGACGAGCTCGAATTCATCAAGATGTACGCCAACTCGCACTATGTGACGCCGCGCCCGACGCTGGTGCAGGCGATCAAGTCGATCAAGTTCGAATTGAAGCAGCGGCTGGACCAGCTCCACGATCAGGGGCGTCTTCTGGAGGCGCAGCGGCTGGAGCAGCGCACCACCTTCGACCTCGAGATGATGGAGGCGACGGGCAGCTGCGCCGGCATCGAGAACTATTCGCGCTATCTCACCGGCCGACGCCCCGGCGAGCCGCCGCCGACGCTGTTCGAATACGTCCCCGACAACGCGCTGATCTTCGCCGACGAGAGCCACGTCACAATCCCGCAGATCGGCGCCATGTTCCGCGGCGACTTCCGCCGCAAGGCGACGCTCGCCGAATACGGTTTCCGCCTGCCCTCCTGCATGGACAACCGCCCCTTGCGCTTCGAGGAGTGGGACATGATGCGGCCGCAGACCATCGCGGTGTCGGCGACGCCGAGCGGCTGGGAGCTCAACGAGAGCGGCGGCGTGTTCGTCGAGCAGGTGATCCGTCCCACCGGGCTGATTGATCCTCCCGTGGACATCCGCCCCGCCCGCACCCAGGTCGACGATCTCGTCGGCGAGGTCCGCGCCACCGCGCAGGCCGGCTATCGCTCGCTGATCACCGTGCTGACCAAACGCATGGCGGAGGACCTCACCGAATATTTGCACGAGCAGGGCATCCGCGTTCGCTACATGCACTCCGACATCGACACCATCGAACGCATCGAGATCATCAGGGATCTCCGCCTCGGCGCCTTCGACGCGCTGGTCGGCATCAACCTCTTGCGCGAAGGCCTCGACATTCCCGAATGCGCGCTGGTCGCGAATTCTCGACGCCGACAAGGAAGGTTTTCTGCGCAGCGAGACCTCGCTGATCCAGACCATCGGCCGCGCCGCGCGCAACGTCGACGGCAAGGTGATCCTCTACGCCGACCAGATGACCGGCTCGATGGAGCGCGCCATCGCCGAGACCAACCGCCGCCGCGAAAAGCAGGTCGAGTACAACACCGCCAACGGCATCACGCCGGAGAGCGTGAAGAAGCAGATCGGCGACATCCTCAACTCGGTCTACGAGCGCGATCACGTGCTGGTCGAGGTCGGCGGCCACGACATGACCGACGACGTCATCTCGATCGGCCACAATTTCGAGGCGGTGCTCGCCGATTTGGAAACGCGCATGCGCGAGGCCGCTGCCGATCTGAACTTCGAGGAAGCCGCCCGCCTGCGCGACGAAGTCAAGCGCCTGCGCGCCACCGAGCTCGCGGTGGTCGACGATCCCACCGCGAAACAACGCACCGTGCAGGGCAAGGCCGGCGCCTATGCGGGCAGCAAGAAGTACGGCGACGCCGCCAACCTCCCGGTCAGCGCGATGAAGAACAAGAGCGCCGCAACGGCGCTCAAGGCCGGCGGCGGCAAGGGCTCACGCGTCCACAAGCCGCATCTCGACGAGATGCACGGCCCGGAATCGCTGCCCTACCGCGCGAGCCCGACGCTGCCGTCAAAGCCGTTCGGCAGCACCAGCCGGATCATCCAGCCGACGGACTCGCGGCAATCGGGGCCAGAGTTCGGGCCCGCGCCGAAGTCGACGGGCGGGGCGCCGGGGCGACGGGGCGGGTGGAAGAAGAGGTAGGGGCATCCGCGCGAGTGGTGGCTATGGATTCCGGGCTCGCCGCTTTGCGGCGCCCCCGAATGACGAGGAGAGATTTGCGCTGCTCACCCCACGCTCGCCGTTACCACGGCCATCACCGACAGCAGCAGTACGATGGTCACGAGCTGGAGCGAGGCGACTGGCTGGGTGCGCCAGGCGGTGATCTTGTCGGACAGCGACAGATGGGCCTCGAAGAGTTTTGGCTCGTAGACGGTCTTGAAAACGGCGGGGAAGCTCGGGCCCAGGGTCACCGCGAGCAGCGCGTGCGCGAGCGAGGCGATGGCGACGAAGATAGCGACGCCGGGGTCGCCGACCAGATCGTGATTGCCGACGAGCTTGAGCAGGAACGTGGCGGCGGCGAAGGTCGGGAAACTCTGGAGGATCGCGGTCAGCGCGAGACCCTCGAGCGCGTTGTGCAGGCGGGACTTTCTGGCGGTGGCGATGGCGGCCATGGCACGTCTCCCTGATGACATGGGGATGACGGTAGCGGTGTCGGGACAGGAGTGATGTGCGATGGGTCACGCGGTGCGGCGGGCCCTTCACCTCGCCCCGCTTGCGGGGCATGGCTACCGCATGTGATCTCTTGGAGCCGCCTGAGCAAGCGCCTCGTCCTTCGAGACGACCGCTCCGCGGTCAAGATGAGGCTAATTGGCCCGCTGAAACTGCTGCCGCACACTCCGCCCTCATCCTGAGGAGCCCACCAAAGCGGGCGTCTCGCGCGAGCGGACGGGATGTAAGGTCGGGCGGCGGCTCCGCTGCCCGCCATCGCCATGGCGTCGTCCTGGCGAAGGCCAGGACCCATTACCCGGACTGCCGGTGTGCCGGCGCGCGGTCAACCACCAGCCTGCCCATTGCGGAGGCCGGTGGATATGGGTCCTGGCCTGCGCCAGGACGACACCGGGGGTGGACGCGGGCCTTCGGTTCCATAAGGCCTGCGCTCAGAGCCGGGAAAATACGGGACTCTGTTGTAAATCTCACAAACCGCGTTCAATGGTGCTTTGCGAAAACGTGAATTGCGTTTTGACCGAAATCCCGTAGTTATTCGTACACGAACGAGTTGAGCCCCGGCACCCTTACTGTGCATGGGGTTGTTTTCCGTTTTTTTGCAAGCCAGCTTCAGGACTGCCCAAAATGACAGAGCACAGCCTCTGGCGTTTCTCGCGCGCGTTGCACCGCGCGATCAACGACCGGCATTTCAGCGATATCGAGGCCCTGATCGACAAGGACATCGAGTGGGCGCTGTACGGCCCGATCGACATGTTTCCATTCCTCGGTGCACGGCAGGGCAAGGACGCCGTGCTCGACGTCATCCGCCAGCTCGCCGACAATTTCCATGTGCGCCGCTTCGATCGCGAGAGCATCATGCTCGGCGTCGATTCCGCCGCCTCGATGCTGCGCTATTCGCTGACGGCGCTCGATTCCAACAAGCCGATCAGCTTGCGCGTCGCGCAGTTCGCCCAGTTCAGGGCGGGCAAGCTCGTCAGCATGCGGGTGCTGATCGACACCTTCGACCTGGTCGAGCAGGCACTCGGCCGCGCCATTCATCTGCCGAAGATGAGCCGCGCCGGCTGAGGGGGACGCCAACGGGTCCCGCTGTTCGGGACCGATGACGACACTCACATGACGCCCTGGCCTCCAGCCCCGCCGGATGCGGCCGTGTCAGAAGCTCGTCATCGGGCGCGCGCCTGCCGCGCGGCCCGTTGGTTCGTCATTTCGCGGCGAGCCGTCACAATTTCGCGACGATGAATCAGCATGTTTCGCGGGGAATGGCGCGTGGCTGAAGGCCGATATATATTATCGAAAAGCATGCGCTGGGGTTCGCGGGCAGGACTATGGAATTCTCGACAGGGTTTGGCTGGACCAGGCTGCCGTTGCTGGCGGCCACCTTCATCTTGGGCTCGGTGTTGACGGTCTCGGCGCAGATCATTCCGCCCACAGCGGCCGCGCCTGACGACGAGGCTGAGACTGCGGCGGCGGAGGCCCTCGACGTCAACGACTCCGATGTGCTCAAAGGCATCGACGTCGACAAGCTCGACTGGAGCCAGCTCGCGGTCGATGCCGGCACCGGCATTGACCCCATGGCCGCCAAGAAGCGCGCCCAGGCCGCGGCCAAGGATGGCCTGGACTGGTCGTCGAACCCCAATGCAAACGGTTCCTCGGCGGTGACGGTGAAGCAATCCGTGTTCTCGTTCTGGGATACGCGGATCGGCGCCGACATGACGGTGACGCGCGAGCCGCGGACGATGTCCGAGCTGCTGGCGCAGAAGGCCACCAATGGCGGCAGCCTGCCGCAATCCTCCGGCAGCGCCTGGGCCGCCGCGACCGCGCCGGGCGCGGGCTCGATCTGGGACAAGACCGCGGTGGAGGCCCGGGTCGATCCCGGCACTGAACAGAGCAAGATCGGGGCCTCGCTGACCAAGTCGGTCCCGCTGTCCGGCGACACGTCGCTGACGCTCCAGAACGGCTACAGCGTCAACCAGCAGGGCACGACAGCCGTCCCCGGCATCGGCGGCCACATCACGCGAAATTACGAGACCGACCAATCGGCCAAGATCACCCTCACTGACACCGGAACCAGCATCACCGCCGGCCAGACGCTGTCGACCACCGACGACAAATGGCTGCGCAAGTTCGGCGCCGAGCAGAAGCTGTTCGACAACGTCACCGTCTCCGGCTCGGTCGGCGAGACCTCGCAAGGCACGATCAACAAGAGCCTGACGGCCGGGTTCAAGAAGAGCTGGTAGGGCGAGCCTCCACTCTCCCCTCATCCTGAGGGCGCTCCGAAGGAGCGCGTCTCGAAGGATCGAGGCCTCTCTGCTAGAGCGGGGCCTGCATGGTTCGAGACGCGCGCGAAGGGCGCGCTCCTCGCCATGAGGGGATAGGTTTGCCGTCGCGGCTCCCCTATTCACACTCTCCTAACCATACGCCACGGCAAAACCCCCGAATGGTCCGCCCTTGCCGCATCTCGGCCCATTTGCGGTCAAAATCGGGCGTCCTAGTCGCCAAAACAGACGTCGTCGTGCGGGGGACACTCGCGCCGCGCTCAAACGCGAAAAGGGGAATAACGATGAACGCCATCCGTCCGGAAAAGACCGAAACCACCGAGACCGAGACCGTCGACAACAACCTCGCCGCCGTGACCGAGGTCGAGGCCGGCATCCGCGATTTCGTCCGCAACGACATCGCCTATCTGCGCCGGCCGGCGGCCACGACCGACGCGCCGCCGCTCGACCCGAGCGCGGAAGCCACCGTCAACAACGTCAACTCGCTGATCCAGCGCGTGGCCGGAACCTCACTGGCCGAGATCGAGAATTTGATCTCCGAGCTCGAGAGCCTGCGCGACCTGCTCCATGCCGAAGGCCAGCGCGTCCAGCGCGAGATCTCCGGCTACGCCCAGCTCAGCCAGGCCGCGATGAAATCGACCCGCATGATCGCCGACAACGTTGCGCAGTGGAAGCGCGCCGCCGACGGCCTGCGCAACAGCTGATCGCAAGCACAGCTTCACGCGCCGCCGCGTTCCCGGAAGGGAGCGCGGCGGTTTTGATTCTGGGATGCGTGACGGGTGCTCACACGTTCCCCAATGAAGGTGTCATCGTCCGACTTGATCGGGCGATCCAGTATTCCAGAGACAGCAGTGATTGAACCGGGAGGCCGCGGCGTACTGGATGCCCCGGTCCTGCCAGGTCCAGCCGGGGCATGACAGCGGTGGATGTGGCGCGAACGGATGGCAGGGCAGCGGCGGCATGCGGCCACGCAGTCTACGCGCTCCACGCATCCCCGCTTTGAACCCTCCACCCCTCCCCGGCGACGAATGCCAAGCGCCCGCAGCCTTTCGGCCGGGCCGGGGGACATGTCATGGAAAGCATTCGGCCCGACAACACGGACCCTATATCGCTGCGGCCCGCGCCGAATCAGCTCGGCACGATCATGCTGCGCTTTGTCGGATTGCTGGCGGTTGCGGTCGCGGTGCTGGCGTTCGTCTACAGCCGCTGACACGGGGCCGGACGCGGCCCTTTAACGAACTCTTACCGGGCGGCTTCCACGGTCGAAGCTTCCAGGGTGTAGCCGCCATCGGCATAGCCCTTCACCACCATGCCGGCGACCAGCATCACGGCCAGCGTCGCGGTCGCGAAGATGAATCCGACAAATTTGAGTGCGCCGCGATCTGCCATGGTCCTCGTCCCCTGTCCTCTGCCAATTCGTTTCAAATAGACAGCGACAGGTTCATAATTAGTTAGCAACTCGGTGGTTCCGCCAAACTGCTTCGCGGTAACCATGTTGCGCAGGCTTATGGCAGCCGCCCGGAATCGCGTCCATAGCGCGCGGGCAACACTCCCGCACTCAATTGGACCGTTCATCTTGGAACAGGTCTAACCACCCTTCCGCATCGGCACGAAGGCGGTGGCGGTGATCGAGTAGACCTCCTCGCCGTGCTGGTTGGTGCCGGTGGTGCGGGCCGTCAAAATGCCCCAGCCGGGGCGCGAGCCTGAGGCGCGCTTGTCGATGACGACGCTGACGTAACTGACGGTGTCGCCGGCGAGCACCGGCCTGATCCAGCGCAGGTCGCGAAAGCCCGGCGACGGGCCCCACACCGCGACCTCCTCGCCGCGCGAGACAGCCTCACGCGCCAGGCGCTGGCCGTCGGCGACAAGCAGGCTCATGCAGGCCGAGCCGACATGCCAACCGGAGGCGGCGAGCCCGCCGAACAGCGAGTTCTTGCCTTCCTCTTCGTCGAGGTGAAAGCGCTGCGGGTCGAACTTCGCCGCGAAAGTCTTGATGGAGTCCGCCGTGAACGTATAGGTGCCGATCTCGCGGCGCTGGCCGATCTCGATGTCCTCGAAGAACCGCATCAGAGCGCTCCCTCGCGCCGCTTGATCAGGATCGGCGAGGTCATCTCGGCAAGGGCCTGCCCCGCCGCGTTGCGCGCGGTACATTTGAACTTGACGATGCCGAGCTCCGGGCGACTCTTCGAGGTGCGCGCCTCCACGACGTCGACGTCGAGCATGAGGTCGTCGCCGGGCCGGAGCGGAGACAACCAGCGCACCTCGTCGACGCCGGGCGAGCCGAGCGAAGCGGCGCGCGTGATAAAACCGTCGGCCATCATCCGCATCATCAGCGAACAGAGATGCCAGCCCGAGCCGGACAGGCCGCGCAGCATGCTTCTAGCCGCAGCCTCCTCATCGAGGTGCATCGGCTGCGGATCGAACTCGACGGCAAAGGCGAAAATCTCGTCGCGGGTGACATGGTGCGGGCCGAACGTTCCGAACCGCCCGGGCGGGAAATCTTCGAAGGTCAGGGTCATCTTGGGATTGATTTGTGGAAATGACAGATTGTGGCCGCACTTTACGGCAATCTCAACCCGCGGGCCCGCATGGCTCGTGCTACATTCGGCGCAGCGGGGTTGGTCTTGAGTTGGATCAACCGGGGGTCGGGATCATTGAGCAAGGCCCAATTTGGCAAGGCCGCTTTGCCCTGGGGAGAGCGATGTTTTCATTCAGCGACCTGTTTCAATGGGACCGCTTCATCACACCGACGATCATCAAGACCTTCTACTGGCTGGTGATCGCGCTGATCTGCCTGTTCGGCCTCTCCGGCATCTTCTCCGGCTTGGCTGCGATGGCGATCAGTCCGTTCGGCGGCTTCCTGGTGCTGCTGTCGTCGATTGCGAGCGTCGTCGTCGGCGTGGTGTTCTCGCGCATCCTCGCCGAGCTGATCCTGATCGTCTTCCGCATCAACGAGCATCTCGGCGCGATCAGGGACCAGGGCAGCGGGACGCGGTGAGGACGGCGCAGGTGCCGTAGGGTGGGTTAGCCGAAGGCGTAACCCACCAACTTCGTTCGGCAAACGCGGAAGCATGGTGGGTTACGCCTTCGACTGCGCTTCGCGCAGCCAAGGGCTAACCCACCCTACGAATTTATCGAGATCTTACGTATTAAACCTGAAATGCATCACGTCGCCGTCGGCGACGACGTATTCCTTGCCTTCGAGCCGCAGCTTGCCGGCATCACGGGCGCCGGCTTCGCCGCCGAGGGCGACGTAGTCGTCATACGCGATGGTCTCGGCGCGAATGAAACCCTTCTCGAAGTCGGTGTGGATCACACCGGCCGCCGCCGGCGCCTTGGTACCGCGATGGATGGTCCAGGCGCGCGCTTCCTTCGGCCCCACCGTGAAATAGGTGATGAGGTCGAGCAGCGTGTAGCCGGCGCGGATCAGGCGGTTGAGACCGGCTTCTTCGAGACCCAGCGTCTCCAGGAAGTCAGCGCGTTCTTCACGCGAGATTGTCGCGATCTCCGACTCGATCTTGGCGGAGATGACGACGGCGACGGCGCCTTCCTTGGCGGCCTGCTCCTGCACGGCCTTGGAGAACGAATTGCCTGTGGCGGCCGAGCCTTCCTCGACGTTGCAGACGTAGAGCACGGGCTTTGATGAGAGCAGCCCCAGCATGGAGAAAGCGCGCTCCTCCTCGGCCTTGCGCTCGACGAGGCGGGCGGGCTTGCCCTCGCGCAGCAGCACCAGCGTGCGGTTGACGAGGTCGAGCTGCTCCTTGGCGTCCTTGTCGTTGCCTTTGGCTTTCTTGGAGAGGTTGTCGACACGCTTCTCGAGGCTGTCGAGGTCGGCGAGCATCAGCTCGGTCTCGATGGTCTCGATGTCGGCGAGCGGCGCGATCTTGCCCTCGACATGGGTAACGTCGGAATCCTCAAAGCAGCGCACGACATGCGCGATCGCGTCGACCTCGCGGATGTTGGCGAGGAACTGGTTGCCGAGGCCTTCGCCCTTGGAGGCGCCGCGCACGAGGCCGGCGATGTCGACGAAGGTCAATCGCGTCGGGATGATCTGTCCCGACTTGGCGATGGCCGCGAGCTTCTCCTGCCGCGGATCGGGCACGGCGACTTCGCCGACATTCGGCTCGATCGTGCAGAACGGATAGTTCGCGGCCTGCGCCGCGGCCGTCTCGGTCAGCGCATTGAACAAGGTCGATTTGCCGACATTGGGCAACCCGACAATCCCGCATTTGAATCCCACGAGCGTTATTCCTTGCCGTTCTCGTCCTTGGTCAAAAATCCCTTCGCCTGCATGGCGAGATGCACCCTGTTGGCGAAGGTCGCGTCCGTGCCCTTGGCGATCAGTGCCGCGTGCTCGGCAACCGCGTTGCACAGCGTCGCCACCCATTCGTTGTCGGCCTTGGCGAAGTCCGACAGCACGTGGCCATGCACCAAGTCCTTGATGCCGGGATGACCGATGCCGAGCCGCACCCGGCGATAGTCGTTGCCGATATGGGCCGAGATCGAACGCAGGCCGTTGTGCCCGGCGATGCCGCCGCCGATCTTCACCCGCACCTTGCCCGGCGGCAGCTCGAGCTCGTCATGGAACACGGTGACGTCGCCCAGAGCGATCTTGAAGAAGCCTGCCGCCTCCTGCACGGCGCGGCCGGACTTGTTCATGTAGGTCGCGGGCTTGAGCAGGATGACGCGCTCGGTGCCGAGCGTGCCTTCCGAGGTCTCGCCCTGAAAGCGGCGGCGCCATGGCGCAAAGCCATGACGCCGCGCGATCTCGTCGACGGCCATGAAGCCGATATTGTGCCGGTTACGTGCGTATTTCGCGCCGGGATTGCCGAGCCCAACAAAGAGTTGCATGACGCGGCGCGCCCCTCGCTCGGCGCGCGATCAAGGACCGCGCGCCAGCTTTGAGAGATTACTTCTTCTTGTCGCCGCCGGCCGGAGCCTTGGCAGCCGCAGCCGGAGCAGCAGCGCCCGCAGCCGGAGCAGCCGCCGGAGCAGCAGCACCCGCGGCCGGAGCCGCACCACCCGCCGCAGCCGCAGCCGCCGCCTTCTGCTCTTCGGCGTAGCCCGACGGCGGGACGATGGTGACGAGGGTCGCGTCCTCGCGGGTCATCGCCTTCACACCGGCCGGCAGCTTGATGTCCGACAGATGCAGGGAGTGACCGATTTCGAGCGAGCCGACGTCGGCCTCGATGTATTGCGGAATGCTCTCGACACCGCATTCGAGGTCGATCGCGTGGGCGACGATGTTGACGGTGCCGCCGCGCTTCACGCCGGGCGAGCCTTCCGCCTTCACCACGTGCAAGGGCACGCTGATGCGGATGGTGGCGCCTTCGCCGAGCCGCATGAAGTCGACATGGATCGGGAAGTCCTTGACCGGATCGAGGTGATAGTCGCGCGGAATCACGCGGTGCTTCTTGCCCTCGAGGTCGATGTCGACCAGCGTGGTCAGGAACCGGCCGGCGAGGATGCGCTGGCGCAAGTCGCGATCTTCAATCGAGATCGTCACCGGGGGCTGGTTGTTGCCGTAGATCACTCCCGGCACTCTGCCGGCGCGACGCTCAGCCCGGGCGGCCCCCTTGCCGCTCTTCGGACGTGCGGTCGCCTTCAATTCCTTGACGGTCGTCGCCATGTCGTTAAGTCCTTGTTTTTGCAAAAGTTAATGGGCCGCAGCGCGGCCCATGGCATAGTCCGCAGCAAGCCTCCAGGGGTGCGGGGGCCGCAGACGTGGCGGGCTTTTACCCGGAAGATGCGGAAATGACAAGGAGAATGGGCTGCCGGCCCGAGTTCCCACCCTCCCCCTCCAGGGGAGGATAAGAGAAAGGATGCCCTTACGTCGGCGCGCCGCCGAGCTTGGCCTCCAGCGCGGCGATCCTTGCCTTCAGCGCCTCGTTCTCCTCGCGGGCGAGGCGGGCCATGTCCTTGACCGCCTCGAACTCCTCGCGCTTGACCAGATCCATGTCGCGCAGGAATTTTTCCGCCTGGGTGCGCATCACCGTGTCGAACTCGCGCTTGACGCCTTGGGCGGCACCGGCGGCGTCATTCATCAGGCGGCCGATCTCGTCGAAAAACCGGTTGCTGGTCTGGGTCATGGCGGCCTCCGATAAACTTTGCGCGAACTCTGCGAAACACAATGGCAATCCGAAGGGAACGGTTCAAGGGCCGAGCGGGGGTATCCTTGTCATGCTCCGGTTTCCTTGCAATCGTACTCAACGTCCCTGCATAAGAAGAATCACAGGGCGTCTGCTGGCGCTCGATCGCCGCAATCTCGTCCAGACATAGAAGGCGCGATGCCCTTTTTGCTCATCGACTTTCCAGCCTTCAAGCCGATCGCGATCGAGATCGGTCCGTTCGCGATCCGCTGGTACGCGCTGGCCTATATCTGCGGCATCGTGTTCGGCTGGCTCTATGCGCGCTCGCTCCTGAAGAACCACCGTCTGTGGGGCGGACCCGCACCGATCTCGCTGCTCCAGATCGACGACTTCATCCTCTGGGTCACGCTCGGCATCATCCTCGGCGGCCGCACTGGCTACGTCCTGTTCTACAATCTGCCTTTCTTCATCGAGCATCCCGCTGCGATCTTCAAATTGTGGGAGGGCGGATGTCCTTTCATGGCGGCTTCCTCGGCTGCGTCGTCGCGGTGATGTTGTTTGCTTATCGAGGCGGCATCTCGATCCTGTCGCTCGGCGACATCACCACCGCGGTCGCCCCGGTCGGGCTGCTGCTCGGACGCATCGCCAATTTCATCAATGGCGAATTGTGGGGCCGCGCCACCGATGCGAGCCTGCCTTGGGCGATGATCTTCCCGAACGATCCCACACAGCTGCCGCGCCATCCGAGCCAGCTCTATGAGGCCGGCATGGAGGGCATCCTGCTGTTCACGGTGCTCGCTCTCATGATCCGCTTCGGTGCCCTGAAGCGGCCCGGCATGATCCTCGGTGCCTTCATCCTGATCTATGGTCTGACCCGGATCGCCGGCGAACACTTCCGCGAACCCGACGCACAGCTCGGCTTCCTCTGGGGCGGATTAACCATGGGCATGCTGTTGTCGATCCCGATGCTTATCGTCGGCGCCATACTTATTGTATGGGCTATCCGGCGCGGCGCGCCGAAGCCTATCGAGGCCATTCGTTAAATCATTTCGAGAACATGGATCGTGACCGACTCGCCGCTACTCAACGAGATCAAGGCGCTGATCAAATCCTCAGGCCCGATGCCGGTCTGGCGCTACATGGAACTGTGCTTGATGCACCCGCGCTATGGCTATTACGTCTCGCGCGATCCGCTCGGGCGTGAGGGCGATTTCACCACCGCGCCCGAGGTCAGCCAGATGTTCGGCGAGCTCTTGGGGCTGTGGGCCGCCTCGGTGTGGAAGCAGATGGGCTCGCCGCAATTTCTGCGGTTGATCGAGCTCGGCCCCGGCCGCGGCACCATGATGGCGGACGCGCTGCGCGCATTGCGCGTGCTGCCGCCGCTCTACCAGGCGCTCTATATCCACATGGTCGAGGTCAATCCGGTGCTGCGCGACCGGCAGAGCGCGACACTGTCCGCCGTGCGCAACATCGCCTGGCACGACAGCATCGACGAGGTGCCGGAAGGCCCGAGCATCATCCTCGCCAATGAATATTTCGATGTGCTGCCGATCCATCAGATGGTCCGGCACGAGAACGGCTGGCACGAGCGCGTGATCGAGATCGATCCCAACGGCAAGCTTCAATTCGGCGCGGCGCCCGAGCCGACGCCGCGCTTCGACGTGCTGCTGCCGCCCTTGGTGCGTGCCGCGCCCATCGGCGCCGTGTTCGAATGGCGGCCCGATGGCGAGATCATGAAGCTTGCGACGCGCGTGCGCGACCAGGATGGCGCGGCGCTGATCATCGACTACGGCCATTTGCGCAGCGATGCCGGCGATACGTTTCAGGCCATTGCGCGTCACAGCTTCACCGATCCCTTGAAGGCGCCGGGCCAGGCCGACGTCACCGCCCATGTCGACTTCCAGGCGCTCGCGCGCGCGGCCGAGGATGTCGGCGCGCGCGTGCACGGGCCGGTGACGCAAGGCGACTTCCTCAAGCGCGTCGGCATCGGCACCCGCGCGGCGGCGCTGATGCAGAAGGCGCCGCCCGAAGTCGCCACCGACATTTCGGTGGCGCTCAAGCGTCTGACCGATACCGGGCGCAGCGGCATGGGCTCGATGTTCAAGGTGCTCGGCATCTCCGAGCCGCGGCTATCCGGCCTTGCCGGCCTCAGCGATCTCGAACAGGCTGGAGAGCCCTCATGACGCTTGTTTCGTCGCTGCTGTCGGCCGTGCCCGGTCTGCGCCACGCCTTCTTCACCCGCGAGGGCGGCGTCTCCAGCGGCATCTATTCGGCGCTGAACGGCGGGCTCGGCTCCAACGACGATCAGGCCCTCGTCGCGGAGAACCGCCGCCGCATGGCCGAACATGTCGGCGTCGCGCCGGAACGTTTCCTCAGCCTGCACCAGATCCATTCGCCCGACGTGCTCGTCGCCGAAATGCCGTGGCCGAGCAGACCGCGCCCGAAGGGTGACGCACTCGTCACCAAGACGCCCGGCATCGCGCTGGGCGTCTCCACCGCCGATTGCGGGCCGGTGCTGTTCGTCGATCCCAACGCACGCGTGATCGGCGGCGCCCATGCCGGCTGGAAGGGTGCGCTATCAGGCGTGCTGGAAGCAACGATCTCGGCAATGGAGAAACTCGGCGCCACCCGCGGCGGCATCATCGCCGCGATCGGCCCCTTGATCCGGCAGGAAAGTTACGAAGTCGGCAACGAGTTCGTGGCACGCTTCATCGAAGCCGACGCGGAGAACGCCATGTTCTTCATCCCGTCGGTGCGCGAGGGCCATGCGATGTTCGATCTCGCCGGCTTCATCCGCAAGCGGCTCGAAGCCGCCGGCATCCTGATGATCGACGATCTCGGCCTCGACACCTACGCCGACGAGCGCTTCTTCAGCTACCGCCGCTCGGTGCATCGCAAGGAGCCGGATTACGGCCGCCACATTCACGCGATCGCGCTGGAAGCGTGAACACACCGGCAACATTAACGATCGTCATTCCGGGGCTCGCGAAGCGAGAACCCGGAATCGATCGTGCGGCAGATCACACGGCGAAATGGATTCCGGGCTCGCGCCGGGTGGCGCGCCCCGGAATGACAGTGCGTTTGTGGCGCTCCCGCCCTAGACCTTAATCGATTTTAACGATATCGCTGCCCTCCATAATGAGGGAAGCGTCATCTTTTCCGCGCCGCGCGGGCTCGCGCGTGCTGGCGGTCATGCTGCTGGCGGCTGCGACCATGCTCGCCGGCTGCGCCGGCGGCAATGCGCCGAGCAATTCCTATGCGATGGCGCCGAGCGGTGGCAGCGGCGCAACGGTCGCCTTCGAATTGATCGATGGGCCACCACCGCAGGTGTTCGACCGCATGGTCGGCGTGCTCGACAGCGAATCGAAGCTGCGCAGCCTGTCCGTGGTCTCCCGCGAGGGCACGGCCGCCTATCGCGTGCGCAGCTACCTCTCCGCCCAGGTCGTGCGCGGCAAGACCGTGATCGCCTGGGTCTGGGATGTCTACGACGCCAACCAGCAGCGGGCGCTGCGCCTCTCCGGCGAGGAACCGACCTCGGCGAAGGGTGGCCGCGATGGTGCCCGTGATCCTTGGGCGGCTGCCGACGATCTCGTGCTGCGCAAGATCGCCCAGGCCGGATTCAGCGGACTTTCCAACATGATCAACGGAACGCCCGATGCCCCGGGCACTGCTCCGAACCTGCGGGGACCGGCGGTGGCAGGCGTGATCCGGGAGGCGCCGGCGGCGGAGATGCCGGTCACGGCGCTCGGCTATGCCGAGCAATAACCCCCGCTAAACCACGGGCCCAAGTTACGGCCAAACCGTTGGCCCGACTCGGGATTTTCGAAGGGAAAACGTAGCATCCCGGGTTGCCATTGCCGCCCCCGGCCTGACATCTCCTCGCCCGTCGTAACCGTGCTTCCAGTGGGTATTCGTAGGATGTTGAACGTCGTATCCAGCAAAGCGCGGGAGGAAGCGTCCATGTCGGCCAAAAACGGCTCCATCAAGCTCGTCGCCGGCAACTCCAATCCGGCTCTCGCTCAGGCCATTGCGCAAGGCCTCGACCTGCCGCTGACCAAGGCGGTGGTCCGGCGCTTTGCCGACATGGAGATCTTCGTCGAGATTCAGGAGAACGTCCGCGGCTCGGATGCGTTCATCATCCAGTCGACGTCCTTCCCGGCGAACGACCATCTGATGGAATTGCTGATCATCACCGACGCGCTGCGCCGCTCCTCGGCGCGCCGGATCACCGCGGTGCTGCCCTATTTCGGCTATGCCCGGCAGGACCGCAAATCGGGTTCGCGCACGCCGATCTCGGCCAAGCTCGTCGCCAATCTGATCATGCAGGCCGGCGTCGACCGCGTCATGACGCTCGACCTGCATGCCGGCCAGATCCAGGGCTTCTTCGACATCCCGACCGACAATCTCTACGCGGCCCCGCTGATGGTGCGCGACATCAAGGAGAAGTTCGACCTCTCCAAGGTGATGGTGATCTCGCCCGACGTCGGCGGCGTGGCCCGTGCGCGCGGCCTTGCCAAACGCATCAACACTCCACTCGCCATCGTCGACAAGCGCCGCGAGCGTCCGGGCGAGTCCGAGGTCATGAACGTGATCGGTGACGTCGCCGGCCACACCTGTATCCTCGTCGACGACATCGTCGATTCCGGCGGCACGCTGGTGAACGCAGCCGAACGCGCTGATCGCCAAGGGTGCCAAGGACGTCTACGCCTACATCACCCACGGCGTGCTCTCCGGCGGCGCCGCCGCCCGCATCTCCGGCTCGAAGCTGAAGGAGCTGGTGATCACCGACTCGATCCTGCCGACCGATGCGGTGACCAAGGCGCCGAACATCCGGATGCTGCCGATCGCCAGCCTGATCTCGGATGCGATCGCGCGCACGGCGGCCGAAGAGTCGGTGTCGAGCCTGTTCGACTGATTTTTCTTCTTCGCCTCTCCCCGCGTGCGGGGAGAGGCCGGATTGCATCGCAGATGCGATCCGGGTGAGGGGACTCTCCGCGAGTCCAACTCTCACCGTCCCCGCTGAGACTCCCCTCACCCCACCCTCTCCCCGCAAGCGGGGCGAGGGAGTGCGCGGTCCTTCCGCCCCTTACTACCCCACGATCCCCGCCGCGACCTGGCCGCGCAGGCGTTCGAGGCCGAGCAGTGTCTCCGCGCAGGCGGCCGCGACCTCCACGCCCTTGATCGCAAAATGCTTGCGGAAGAAGTCGTAGTGCACCTCGGTCTCGTGGAATTGCTGCGGCGTCAGCACCGCCGAGAACACCGGCACCTCGGTGCGCAGCTGCACGTCCATCAGCGCCTTGATCACTGTGTCGGCGACGAACTCATGGCGGTAGATGCCGCCATCGACGACGAGGCCGGCCGCGACGATCGCGGTGTAGCGCCGCGTCTTGGCGAGGACCTGTGCGTGCAGCGGGATCTCGAACGAGCCCGGCACCTCGAACACGTCGACATGGGTAAGGTGCCGCGCTTCTGCCTCCTTTAGGAAGGCGATGCGGGCCTCCGCGACCACGTCGCGGTGCCAGCAGGCCTGCACGAAGGCCACCCGCTGCGGCTTTGCGAAGCGCGGGTGTTCGGGCGCAGGATCCTGCGGAACCGGCGGTCGGGCGACCTCAGTTTCGACTTTGGAGGTTTGGACTTGGGGATCTTGCAACATCTGATTCATGGCTTTCCTCGGTTTAAGGACCAGAATCAGGGCACACGGAACGACAAACAGCCGCATCTTGCGATGCGTCTGCCACCGACCGTTCTCTTTCATCCGGACTTTGACCGTCGGCTTCGGAGTTGCACCGAATCTGCTGACCCTTCCCTTCAGTGAAATCCTTTTCAGGACAGAACCTGGGGGAAGGCGCTCGCGGGCTTAGGCCTTTCGGCCCTTACCGCCGGTGGGGACTTCACCCCGCCCTGAGAACATCGGCCGCTCGGGATGAACGGCCTGAGGCGAAATATGCCGCCGGCGAGCCGTCGCGGCAAGCGCGTTCCGCATGGGCAAATCGCATGGTCCCATGCCGTCGCGGTGGGAGCGGCCCTCGCGGGACGGAATTAGCGATTGAAGCCCGCCGCCCGAATCCGATTCCGGTTTGTTCTGCTTCGTCCGGCTTTGCCTCGCCCCGTTAAGAATTGTGGCGGAGATGAGCTGTGGACGAAGGAGTCCTGGCTTGTGGACGGACTCGGGACCCCGTTGCGCAGATTCCGCAAATCACATCACTTGATCCGCGACAGGCCCGCGTTGATCCGAGGGGATAGCGAGAGCGACCCCAGGGATCGCCGTAGCGACGTGAAGGGAGCGCGCGCCGGGCCAACCGCGTGCGTATCAAAGACAACAAGAAGGCAAGAGGTCGAGACGGCATGTCCCTGCTCGAAGGCACTATCGATTCCAAGAACCATCCGCTCGCGGTGGTCGAGGATATCGCTGCCAGCAACAACTGGCCGTTCGAACGCTCCGGCGAAGACGAACTCACGATTGTCTCGAAGGGACAATGGACCGACTACCAGCTCTCCTTCACCTGGATGGGCGAGATCGAGGCGCTGCATCTGGCCTGCGCCTTCGACATGAAGATTCCGCTGCCGCGCCGGAGCGAGGTGCAGCGGCTCGTCGCGGCGGTCAACGAGCAATTGTGGGTCGGCCATTTCGACCTATGGACCAACACCGGCATGATCATGCACCGCCAGGCGCTGGTGCTGCCGGGCGGGCTCACCGCCTCGACCGCGCAGTGCGAAGCCATGCTCGCCGGCGCCATCCACGCCTGCGAGCGTTACTTCCCGGCGTTCCAGTTCGTGGTGTGGGCCGGCAAGACCACCGCGCAGGCCATGGACGCGGCGATGTTCGACACGGTGGGCGAGGCGTAAGGCGCCTCTCGAGAAGTGAGGGAGCCAGAGCTCTCCCCTCATCGTCGTCCTGGACCAGCGACGCCGGCGCGAAGCGCTGTCGTCGCGCCGATCCAGGACCCATACCGCGAGGTGCCCGTGTGTGGCACAGCGCTTGTTGCCAACACCTCCATCCACTAGAACCACTTGGGGTAATGGGTCCTGGCTTTCGCCAGGACGACGGATTTGGCAGCAGCGATGGCGAACAACACCCTTCAAAACATCACCGGCACCATCCTCCTCGCCGGCGCCGGCAAGATGGGCGGCGCGATGCTGACCGGATGGCTGACGGGCGGGCTCGATCCGCGCCGCGTCGCCGTGATCGATCCGCACGTCTCGCCCGAGATCGCCGCGCTTGCGGCCAAGGGCGTTGCGCTCAATCCCGACGTGACGACCGTCGGCACGATCGAGACGCTGGTCGTCGCGGTGAAGCCGCAGATGTTCCGCGAGGCCGGCGTCAAGCTGAAACCATTCGTTTCGGACAAGACGTCGGTGGTCTCGATCATGGCGGGCACCACGATCGCCTCGCTTCGGGACGTCTGCGGCGGCGCCGTGGTGCGTGCGATGCCGAACACGCCGGCTGCGATCGGCCGCGGCATCACCGTCGCCGTCGCCGCACCAGACGTCAGCTCGTCTCAGCGCGCGGTGGCCGATGCGCTGCTGCGCGCCACCGGCTCGGTGGAATGGGTCGAGGATGAAGGCCTGATGGACGCGGTCACCGCCGTCTCCGGCTCGGGCCCGGCCTACGTGTTCCTGCTCGCCGAGGAGCTCGCGCGCGCCGGCGTCGAGGCGGGCTTGCCCGAGGCGCTGGCGACCAGGCTCGCGCGCGAGACCGTCGCCGGCTCCGGCGAGCTGCTGCACCAATCCGAGCTTGCATCCAGCACGCTGCGCCAGAACGTCACCTCGCCCGGCGGCACGACCGCTGCGGCCCTTGGCGTGCTGATGGGCGAGCCCGGCCTGCGCGAGTTGATGATCCGCGCGATTGCGGCGGCGACGCAGCGGTCGAAGGAATTGGCGAAGTAAGCAGGTGCCGTAGGGTGGGCAAAGCGACAGCGTGCCCACCAACTTCATCGCGGTCCCGGAAAGATGGTGGGCATGGCGCTACGCGCCTTTGCCCACCCTACGACGTCGTGCCCGCGGCTAGCCGCTTGTTGAACATCTCGACATTGACGAGACCGCGCGCGTGGCGGCCCTCGCCGAGCTTGCGGGCACCCTCGAACGCCTCGACCTCGAAGCGGATGACGCGGCGCTCGACCGCGACCACTTTTGCATTGGTCCGCACCGTGGCACCGACGAGAGCGGCGGCGAGATGGCGGATGTCGACCTCGGTGCCGACGGTGACCCAGCCCGGCTGGAGTGCGGAGCGGATCGCATCACCCGATGTCATCTCCATCTCCAGGATCATCATCGGCGTCGCGTAGACCATGGGCATGCCGGGCACGAAGTACCCGACCGTGCGCTCCACCGGCACCACCAGCATGCGCTCGGCGCTCATGCCGATTGTGATGAAGTCGCGTGCGTCCATCCTGCCTCAAACTCCGCTGTCGTCCCGGCCTAGTGCGCAATTGCGCACGGGGGCCGGGACGACGGTTGTGATTGTAGCTGCGGCTGCACTACGAGCCCCAGCGTCGGCTACTTCTTCGCAGCCGCCGCGCGCTCCACGAAGGTCTTGCCGCCCTTCATCTTATGGCGCAGCGGGGCTTCGTTGATCTGGATGACGACGGCATCGGCATCGACGCCGAGATTTTTCACCAGCGCCTGGGTGATGTCGCGCATCATGCCGGCCTTCTGCTCGTCGGTGCGGCCTTCGGCCATGCTGATGGTGATCTCAGGCATTTTTCTCTCCCTTGCGGCCGAACACCGGCCATTGACGGCCGCCATCAAACAAGACGTGGCTGCCTGGGACAAGCCCAGGCATGACGGCGTCAGCGAATGGCTAGCCCCAGCTCACGTCATGGCGCGCCAGGACCTCGCGCACCTTGGCGACGAGATCGGTCTCGCTGCACGAGAACTGCGCCGGGCGGCTCTCGCGCCATTCCTGGTTGGAGGCGATCGCGGCGGCGGCCTTGGCACCCTCGATCAGGTCCTTGATCTGCACCTCGCCGCGCGCCTTTTCATCCGAGCCCTGGATGATGACGCAGGGCGCGTTGCGGCGATCGGCAGATTCAAGCTGATTGCCCATGTTCTTGGGATTGCCGAGATAGAGCTCGGCGCGGATGCCGGCAGTGCGCAAGGATGCGACCATCTTCTGATAGTCGGCGACGCGATCGCGGTCGAACACAGTGACGACGACGGGGCCGAACTCCGGCCGCGTGTCGAGCTTGCCGAGCAGCGTCAGCGCGGCCTGCAAGCGAGAGACGCCGATCGAGAAACCGGTCGCCGGCACCGGCTCGCCGCGAAAGCGCGAGACGAGACCGTCATAACGTCCGCCACCACCGACCGAGCCAAAGCGCACCGGGCGGCCCTTTTCGTCCTTGGTGTCGAGGAGAAGTTCGACCTCGTAGACCGGGCCGGTGTAATATTCGAGGCCGCGCACGACGGAGGGATCGATCTTGATACGATCCGCGCCGTAACCCGAGGCCGTGACCAGCTTGGCAATCTCTTCAAGCTCGCTCACGCCGGCCTGACCGACTTCGCTCTTGGCGAGGTAGGTTTCTGCCGCGGCAATTGCCTCTTTCCAATCGTCGCGCGGCTTGGTGATGGCAAGAACAACGTCAGCCTCCGCGGCGCTCAGATTGGCGCCTTTCGTGAAATCGCCCTTGCCTTCTTCGCCGCCATCCCACCGTCCGGGACCGAGCAGCTTGCGCACTTCATCGGCGGAAAACTTGTCGAGCTTGTCGATCGCGCGCAGCACGGTCAGCCTGCGTGCCGCATTCTCATCACCGCCGAGCCCGATGGCTTCCAGAACACCGTCGAGCACTTTTCGGTTGTTCACCTTCACGACATAGGAGCCGCGCGCAATCCCGAGCGCTTCCATCGTATCCGCCGCCATCATGCAGATCTCGGCATCCGCCGCCGGCGTGGCCGAGCCGACCGTGTCGGCATCGAACTGCATGAACTGGCGGAAGCGTCCGGGGCCGGGCTTCTCGTTGCGGAACACGTAGCCGGCGCGATAGCTGCGATAGGGTTTTGGCAGCGTGTCGAAATTCTCGGCGACATAGCGGGCGAGCGGCGCGGTCAAATCGTAACGCAGGCTGATCCACTGCTCGTCGTCGTCCTGGAACGAGAACACGCCCTCGTTCGGACGGTCCTGGTCGGGCAGGAATTTGCCGAGTGCGTCGGTGAATTCCATCGCCGGCGTCTCCACCGGCTCGAAGCCATAGAGTTCGTAGACGGCGCGGATCTTCTCGACCATCTCGCGCGTCGCCCGGATCGCGGCGGGATCGCGATCCTCGAGCCCGCGCGGCAGGCGCGCCTTCAGTTTCTGGGGTTTTTTGGGTTTCTCGGCCATCCGCGGCGTTTACCAGCCGACGCGGGATGCGGCAACCGCTGGCTTTGCTCGCCGCGCTAGCGGCGAGACGGGTGAGGGGTTCTATCCGCGGAAGCAGACACCTCATCCGGCGCGCCATAGCAGATGCGAAGCATCGGCGTTCTCGAGAACGGCGGCCGAAGGCCGCCTATGCCACCTTCTCCCACAAGGGGAGAAGGAAGAGCGCAGCCGAGTACTCCGCCTCAAAACACCTTGCGGATCCAATTGTGCGGATCGTTGGTGCGGCCGTACTGGATGTCGACGAGCTGCTTGCGCAGGCCCATGGCGACGGGGCCGGCCGCGCCGCCGCTGATGTCGAAATCGCCGCTGACCGAGCGCACCTTGCCGATCGGCGAGATCACGGCCGCGGTGCCGCAGGCAAAGGCTTCTTTCAACCTGCCGCTTGCGGCGTCCTTGCGCCACTGGTCGAGCGAATAGGGCTCCTCGCGCACCGTCTTTCCGGCATCGCGGGCGAGCGTGATGATGGAGTCGCGGGTGATGCCGGGCAGGATGGTGCCGAGCGGCGGCGTCGACAGCGAGCCGTCGTCGAACACGAAGAACACGTTCATGCCGCCGAGCTCCTCGATGTAGCGGCGCTCGACCGCATCGAGGAACACGACCTGATCGCAACCATGCTGGATCGCTTCGGCCTGGGCGCGCAGGCTCGCGGCATAATTGCCGCCGCACTTCACCGCGCCGGTGCCGCCGATGGCTGCGCGCGTGTAGTTCTCCGAAACCCAGATCGACACCGGCGCAGGTCCGCCCTTGAAATAGGAGCCGACCGGCGAGGCGATGACCGCGAAGATGTATTCGGAGGACGGCTTGACGCCGAGGAAGGTCTCGCTCGCGATCATGAAGGGGCGCAAGTAAAGACTGCCCTCGCCGCCCGGCATCCAGGCGCGGTCGATGCGCACGACCTGCTCGACCGCCTCGATGAAGACGTCCTCGGGCAATTGCGCCATCGCCATGCGGTCGGCCGAATCCTTGAAGCGCCGCGCATTGGCATCGGGGCGGAACAGGTTCACGCCGCCGTCGTCGCGCTTGTAGGCCTTCAGGCCCTCGAAAATTTCCTGGGCGTAATGCAGGACCGCGCCGGCAGGATCGAGCTGGAAGTTGGCGCGCGCCTCGATTCTGGCCTCGTACCAGCCGCCCTTGGCCTGGTTGTAGCGAACGATCGCCATGTGATCGGTGAAGACCCGCCCGAACCCGGGGTCCACCAGCTTGGCGATGCGGTCCTTCTCGGGAGTCGGATTGGATGCGGGCTGGATGTCGAATGTCATACTCATGTCCTTGGCTCCCGCTGCCGGTATCGGCGCTGTTCTGGCACCGCCTGCCCCTGTTCGGGGCCGGCTGGCTTCATTAGGTGTCTGTCTGGACCACCGCCAGCCTTGTTACGGCCGGTTTCCCGTGGCCAGCATGTCGCCGAGGACATGCTTTTGCCGAAGGCGGAAGTCCAGTATGTTTTGCCGAAATGCCGCTCGACAATCGCACGGTAGATCTGATCGCCCGTCGTCGCCTGTCCGGCTCTTTCCGCCGTTCCTGCTTCGACGCTGCCCGTCGCGAAACGATCTAAAATTTCGTGCGGGTCGATCGTTTTGTAACATTGAACCCAAGATACGTCAATATGCCTGACATAAATTTCGTAAATCCCTCTCAAGATGCCGCCGAGCCTCGGCCGGCCGCAGGGGATGGAGGCAATTTGCGCTGGGATATCATCGAGCTGCTGTTCTTCGCCTATCGCGATTTCGTGGGCGATCCCGACCAGGAGCTGGAAGCCTTCGGCTTCGGCCGGGCCCATCACCGGGTCATGCACTTTGTCTATCGCTATCCCGGCCTCAAGGTCGCCGATCTCCTCGACGTCCTGCGCATCACAAAACAGTCGCTCGGCCGTGTGCTCAAGCAGCTTCTCGACGAGGGCTACATCGTGCAGAAGACCGGCGACAATCGACCGTCGCCAGCGCCTGCTCTACGCGACGCCAAAGGGCGAAGCGCTGGTGCAGAAGCTTGCCGGGCTCCAGACCACGCGGATCACCAAGGCGCTCGCCGAGATGGGTCCGCAGGATGCCGAGACCGTCAAGCGCTTCCTGCGCGCGATGATCGACCGCGATGATCCGGACAAGGTGCTCGAGACGATCTTCGCTTCCGTCAACCAAGACGCCGAGGAGTGACCGTGCCGCTCGCTGCCACGCTCGCCCGCCCGCCGGTGCAACCCGCCGACGATGCCCCGCATCTGCTGCTGGTCGACGACGACCGCCGCATCCGCGATCTGCTCTCGCGCTTCCTCGCCAGCGAAGGCTACCGCGTTTCGACCGCCGCCAGCGCCAGCGATGCGCGCGCCAAGCTCACCGGTCTGCATTTCGATCTGTTGATCCTCGACGTCATGATGCCCGGCGAGACCGGGTTCGAGCTCGCCCGTTTCATCCGCACCTCGTCCTCGGTGCCGATCGTGATGCTGACGGCGCGGCACGAGGCAGAAGCGCGCATCGAGGGCCTGCAAATCGGCGCCGACGACTATGTCGCAAAACCGTTCGAGCCGCGCGAGCTCGCGCTGCGCATCAACAACATCCTCAAGCGCGCCGCACCGCCGCCGCAGGCCGCGACCGTGGAGAAGATCGCCTTCGGACCCTATGTCTACCATCTCGACCGCGGCGAGTTGCGCCAGGGCGATGAGGTCATCCACCTCACCGACCGCGAGCGCGAGATGCTGCGCATCCTCTCGGAGACGCCGGGCGAGACCGTGCCGCGCAGCGCGCTCACCGGCAACGGCAGCGTCAACGAGCGCGCCGTCGACGTGCAGATCAACCGCCTCAGGCGCAAGATCGAGACCGATCCCGCCAATCCACTGTTCCTCCAGGCGGTACGCGGCATCGGCTACCGACTGGTGGCCTCGCCTTAAACCGCAGTGAAGCGCGACCGATGAGCACGATCGATACCGGCCTGACGCTTCTGAAGAGCGCCGCCGGCCGCGTCTCCGCCGCCAATGGCTGGATGGGCAACGCATTCAAGGGCTGGATGCCGACTGGCCTCTATGCTCGCGCGCTGCTGATCATGATCGTGCCGATGGTGATCCTGCAATCGGTCGTCGCCTTCGTGTTCATGGAGCGGCACTGGAACACGGTGACGCGCCGCCTGTCGGCCGCAGTGGTGCAGGACATCGCCGCGCTGATCGACGTCTACAAGGGCTATCCGCAGGACAAAGATCGCGACCAGATCCGCCGCATCGCCCAGCAGCGGCTCGGCCTCGTCGTCGATTTCCTGCCCGCCGGCGACATGCCGCCGCCGGGACCGAAGCCGTTCTTCTCGCTGCTCGACCAGACGCTGTCGGTGCAGCTCGGCCGCCAGATCGGGCGTTCGTTCTGGATCGACACCGTCGGCCGCTCCAACCTGGTCGAAATCCGCATCCAGCTCGACGATGCCGTGATGCGCGTGTTCGCGCAGCGCAGCGCCGCCTATGCCTCGAACTCGGAGATCTTCCTGTTCTGGATGGTCGGCACGTCCTCGATCCTGCTGATCGTCGCCGTGCTCTTCCTGCGCAACCAGATCAAGCCGATCCTTCGGCTCGCCGATGCCGCCGAAAGCTTTGGCAAGGGCCGCGAGGCGCCGAACTTCAGACCGCGCGGCGCGCGCGAGGTGCGGCGCGCCTCCGTCGCCTTCCTCGAAATGAAATCGCGCATCGAGCGCACGATGGAGCAGCGCACCGCGATGCTCGCCGGCGTCAGCCACGACCTGCGCACCATCCTGACCCGCTTCAAGCTCGAGCTGGCGCTGATCGGCGACAGTCCCGAGCTCGAGGGCATGCGCAAGGACGTCGACGAGATGTCGATGATGCTGGAGGATTACCTGGCCTTTGCCCGCGGCGATTCCGGCGAGCAATCGCAGCCGACCGACATGGCCCAGGCCCTGGAAGAATTGCGCAGTGACGCCGAACGCCACGGCCACACCGCGACCGTCGCATTCCACGGCCTGCCGGTGGTGACGGTGAAGCCGGCCTCGTTCAAGCGCTGCCTCGCCAACCTCGTCACCAACGCCGCACGCTACGGCAAGGCCATCGCCATCACCGGCCAGCGCGATCACCGTTATCTCATCGTCACTGTCGACGACGACGGGCCCGGCATTCCCGCGCATTTGCGCGAAGAGGTGTTCAAGCCGTTCCTGCGGCTGGATAACGCCCGCAACCAGGACGAAGGCGGCACCGGCCTTGGCCTCGCGATCGCCCGCGACATCGCCCGCTCCCATGGCGGCGACATCACTCTCGGCGACAGTCCGATGGGAGGATTGAGGGCAAGCGTGCGGATTCCGGTGTAGGCGGCTTCTTCACCTCTCCCCGCTTGCGGAGAGGTCGAATTCGATCGCAGATCGAATTCGGGTGAGGGGGTACAGGTCTCACAAAAATCTCGTTCGCGGAGAGAGGCCCCTCACCCCAACCCTCTCCCCGTAAGAACGGGGCGAGGGAGCGCACCGGTTGCGCGGTGAGTGCGTCTACTTCGGCAGCAGCGCCTTCAGCTTATCGACATCGCGCACGTTCATCTTGAAGCCGCCTGGCATCACGATGTCGCCGGGCTTCTGGTCCGGCTTGCAGGCCCCTAACCATTTGGCTTGGAGCGTCATGGTGCTATCGCGGCCGGCCGCGCCGGCGACGCCGCCTTGCGCATGCGAAGAGGTCTTCACGGTGTAGGCCGAATTGAAATCGCCTGATATCTCGGCATGCGAGGTCGTGCTGACGCCGGCGACGCTGCACTCGGAATCGCTGACATAGCCGGTCGCGGTCTTCTTGATCTCCTGCTTGGCGCAGATCTGCTTTGCCATCGGGGAGACGTTGTTGCTCATCTCCTTGTCGACGGTCTCGTCAGTGCAGTGCTGCATCGTCATCTCGGGCACGGGCGAGCCGGTCGTGACCAGCTTCATTTCCCATAGCCCGGCCTTGCGCATCGGCAGATCGTCGGCGCCGGCTGCGCCTGCCGACAGCACGAGACAAGCGACCGAGCCGAGCAAAGCGAGTTTGCGCGTCATGTGGAAGACTCCCGGCTTGAGAAGCTTTGGGCGTTACGACAACGCCTCAGTAGAGAGTGCGGATCGGCCGCTCGGCGGCGCCATAGGGCACCCAGCGGCAGGAGAACGAGATGTAGCCGCCCTCATAGGCCTGCACCGCGAGGAATTTGACGACCTTGCCGTAGCGCGCGCAATGATCGACCGCGACCTGTCGCGCATCGGCCTGGGTCGCCATCGAATAGGCGATGATGCCGCCGGTGTCGTTGCCCTTGAACGGCGGCACTGGAAGGATATCGGCGCGCGCCGACTGGCTCGCCATCATACCCAAGGCAAGAAGGCCCGCGGCCGCAATGATTCGCATTCCCGTCACTCCAATTGGCTGCCCTCAGTTTACGGTGCCGGACTGGAAGTGAAAAGAACGGAAGCCCTGCCGGCTGCGACGATATGGTCAACTCCTGGCGAAGTGTTGCCGCGCTGCACTTGACCTCTCCCGGCCTTCGCGGCACCGTCCGACCTTCGCAAGACTTTAGCTGTCCGGATTGACCATGCGCGCCCCCTCCCCGAAATCGCTCCGCTTTGCCGCCGTGCTCGGCCTCATGTTCGGGGCGCTATCGCTCGGTGAGGCCAGGGCCGCCAATCCGCTGGAGCTGAATTTCTGGCTGAGCGGACCGCGCTACGACGGCGCCGTCGCCGATTGCGACAAGGCGCTGCCGACGATCGCCAACCAGTTCTGGGAAAAGAAAGCTCGTTCTGGAATTCCTCGCTGAAAATCACCGGCTTCTCCGCCGTCCGCGAAATCGCGTTCCGTCCCTGGCAGTCCGATAACATTCCGCGCCGCTATTGCACCGGCGATGCCCTGCTCAATGACGGCAAGGTGCGCAAGGTGCATTTCTCGATCATCGAGGATGGCGGCTTCGCCGGCTACGGCAATGGCGTCGAATGGTGCGTCGTCGGCGTCGACCGCAACTGGGCCTATAATCCGGCCTGCCGCGCCGCAAAGCCCTGATTCGGGTCGATCTGGCGGCTGAATGGCGGTCGCCTGAATTTTGTTCTTGAAATGTTCTTATCGCCTGCTAGGCTTCCTTGCACAGTCTAGTTGAGGGGCGTCGCCATGTTTCATTCCAGATTGCATTCGTTCTCCCGCCTGGTGATCTCGCTGACGCTTTCCCTGATCCTTGCCGCGGGGCTGGCCTCGTTCGCCAGCGGCGCAAAGGCCCAGGACAAGCGGCAGAACGCGCCGGGCGAGTTCGATTTCTATGTGCTGTCGCTATCATGGTCGCCCTCCTTCTGCGAGGAAGCGGCCGAGCGCGGCGGCCGCTCACAGATGCAGTGCAGCGGACGCCCTTACGCCTTCGTGGTGCATGGGCTGTGGCCGCAATATGAGAGCGGCTTCCCCGAATATTGCCAGCGGCCGGCACCGCGGCTGAACCGCAGCATCGTCTCTTCGATGCTCGACCTGATGCCGGCGCCGGGCCTGATCTTCAACGAATGGGACAAGCACGGCACCTGCTCCGGGCTCGAGGGCCGCAGCTATTTCGAGACGATCCGCAAGGCGCGCGCCGCGATCAAGATCCCGGCAGAATATCTCGATCTGTCGCAGGCCAAGACCGTGGCGCCGGCGGAGATCGAGGACGCCTTCATCAAGGCCAATCCCGGCCTCAGCGATGCCGCCATCTCGGTCACCTGCAACCGGACCCGGCTCTCCGAGGTCCGCATCTGCCTCAGCAAGGACCTGCAATTCCGCGCCTGCGACGAGATCGAACGCCGCGCCTGCCGCCGCGACCAGGTGACGATGCCGCCGATCAGGGGTGGATAGTTCCGGTCATTGCGAGGAGCCCGCGACAAAATTGCGAAGCAATTTTGCGCTGGCGACGAAGCAATCCAAACTGCCTCCGCGGTAAGATTCTGGATTGCTTCGCTGCGCTCGCAATGACAAGGGGTTGGGATCGCGCGAGACAACATAGTCTGGTCCCATGAACTACCGCCACGCCTTCCACGCCGGCAACTTCGCCGATGTCATCAAGCACATCGTGCTGGCGCGCATCCTCACTTATTTGCAGGACAAGCCGGCGGCGTTCCGCGTCATCGACACCCATGCCGGCGCCGGTCTCTACGACCTCGGCAGCGACGAGGCACGCCGCGGCGGCGAGTGGCTGACCGGCATTGCACGGCTGATGCAGGCGCGCCTGTCGAACGAGACCGCGGCGCTGACCAAACCCTATCTCGACATCGTCCGCGCCTTCAATCCGAAGGGAGAGCTCAAGGCCTATCCGGGCTCGCCGCTGATCGCGCGCGGCCTGCTCAGGCCGCAGGACCGCCTCGTCGCCTGTGAGCTCGAGCCGAAGGCACGCAAGGCGCTGATCGACGTGCTGCGCCGCGACGAACAGGCGCGCGTGGTCGATCTCGACGGCTGGATGGCACTGCCGGCCTTCGTGCCACCGAAGGAGCGGCGCGGCCTCGTGCTGATCGACCCGCCGTTCGAGGCCAAGGACGAATTCGAGCGGCTCGGCGAGGCCTTCGCAACGGCTTTCGCGAAATGGCCGACCGGTATCTACGTAATCTGGTATCCGGCCAAGAACCGGCGCGCCACGGACACGCTGGCGCAAACGGTGGCGCGGCTCGCAGCCGCAGCAAAGCCGCCCGGAAAATGCCTGCGCCTCGAATTCAGCGTGGCGCCGCAGCTCGATGGTGCCGCCCTCACTTCCGCCGGTCTTCTGATCGTCAACCCGCCCTACACGCTGCACGGCGAGCTCAAGACGATCCTGCCGGAGCTCGAAATGCCGCTCGGCCAGGGCGGCGCTGCCAGATTCCGATTGGAGGTGCCGAGGCCGTAACACTCCGGCATTCTTGGGAAAAATATGCAGGAGCGGTAGTCAATCTGCGAAGAACCGTATTATGCTGTTGCCGTGACTGGCTTTACGTTCCGCTTCCGCGAATGGTTGCGGCGGAGTGAAGGCCTAAGAAAGATCCGGCCGGGCCGATGAGGTCCGCCCAAGGATGGCCAGCTCCCGGGCTTCGTAAGGTCCGGTCATGTCGTGACGTGAGTTTGCGTCGCGGCGGAGGAGCAATGAGGGGGAGTTTCCCGATGGCCATGACGGGAACGGTCAAGTTCTTCAACGGTGAGCGCGGCTACGGCTTCATCAAGCCCGACGACGGCGGCCGCGACGTCTTCGTTCACATCACCGCGGTGGAGCGGGCGGGACTGAAGGACCTTGCCGAAGGACAGCGTATTACTTTCGAAGTCGAACCGGACAAGAAGGGGAAGGGACCGAAGGCGGTCAATTTGGTCATCCTCTCCTAGCGAGCCTGGCTTAAAAAAATCCCGGCCGCGAGCGGCCGGGAGGTTGGTCCGGTATTTTCTTCTTCAGCTATCAGAAGTGATAGTTCACGCCTGCGCGGACAACGCTGGCGCTATAGCCGTTTGACACGCCCGTAATTGCGAACTGGCTCGTCGACAGGTCGATGTAGAGATATTCGAGCTTGGCGCTCCAGTTCGGCGCAAGGCCGACTTCCGCGCCGGCACCGATGGTCCAGCCGGCGGCGGTGTGCGACTCCGTCCAGCCGAAAGTTTGCGCGCGCAACTCGCCGAAGGCGAGGCCCGCGGTGCCGTAGAACAGCACGTTGCTGAAGGCATAGCCGGCGCGGCCGCGCAGGGTGCCGAACCACGGATTGGAGAACTTCCACGGCGCGAAGGTATCATCGGCACCGGCGGCCTGAATGTCGCCCTCGACGCCGAACACCCAAGGGCCGTTCTGGAAATTATAGCCGGCCTGCACGCCGCCGACGAAACCGGAGGGCTTTGAGGGATTGTTGTCGACCGAGCCCCATTCGTAGCCGATGTTGCCGCCCAGATAAGGACCAGCCCAGCTATACGCATTGAGCGGCTGATTGACGGTATAGGGCGCGCGCTGCCCGTAATTGAGATCGGCGGCCCCTGCCGAAGCTGTCCAGCCGGCTGCAGCCAACGCGGCTGCGCCCACAACGAGCCCCTTCATCACACACTCCAACGCAACTGCCGTCCCGCGCGATGCCTGCGCTGCCGCGCAAGGCCAGACCGCATGGTTACGGAACCACCACTTTTTCGCGTAAGATTTATCGAGAGTTCTAAGTTAAAGGGCTGTTAAGCCGGGTTACCGCGCTGTTAACAGGCTTAAGCAAGCGTTACCGGGAACTGCGCTCGCCATCCTGTGCGTGCACCACCGCCGGAACTTCAAATCGGCACCCCCAGCGCCTAAATTCGCACCATGGTTCACGATTTCCCCGACAACCCGGACGACGCACGCGCGCGCAAACCGGTGCGGGTCACCGCGCCGCACGCCCCGCCCCGGGAAGCGGAAATGGCGCCACCCGACCTCGATCCCGCGACAGCGAGCGGCGACGACGAGGACGATGCGCGGCTGCCGGATATCCTGGAAGAGAGCGGCGCGGTCGGCGAGGGCCCGCTGGCGACCGGTCATGAGGCGATCGAGCGCGCGGTCCGGCTCGCCCCCACCTCGGCCGGCGTCTATCGCATGCTCAATGCGAACGCGGACGTGCTCTATGTCGGCAAGGCCAAGAACGTCAAAAAGCGCCTGTCCAATTACGCGCGCCAGAGTGCGCCGCAGCCGGCGCGCATCCTGCGCATGATCGCCGCCACGGCGACCGTGGAGATCGTCTCGACCAACACCGAGACGGAAGCACTGCTGCTGGAGGCCAACCTCATCAAGCAGCTGCGGCCGCGTTTCAACGTGCAGCTGCGCGACGACAAGTCGTTTCCCTACATCCTGATCACCGGCGACCATTGGGCGCCCCAGATCCTGAAGCACCGCGGCGCGCAGACGCGGCCCGGCCGCTATTTTGGCCCGTTCGCCTCAGCGGGCGCCGTGAACCGCACCATCACCGCACTGCAGCGCGCGTTCCTGATCCGCTCCTGCACCGATTCGTTCTTCGAGAGCCGTACCCGGCCCTGCCTGCTCTACCAGATCCGCCGCTGTGCCGGCCCCTGCACCCGCGAGATCGACTTTCCCGGCTATACGACGCTGGTGCGCGAGGCGACCGACTTCCTCTCCGGCAAGAGCCATGCGGTGAAGCAGGAGCTCGCCGGCGAGATGGAGAAGGCCTCCGGCGAGCTCGAATTCGAGCGCGCCGCGCTCTACCGCGACCGCCTCGCCGCGCTGTCGGCGATCCAGTCGCAGCAGGGCATCAATCCGCGCACGGTCGAGGAAGCCGACGTGTTCGCCATCCACCAGGAGGGTGGCTTCTCCTGCGTCGAGGTGTTCTTCTTCCGCACCGGACAGAACTGGGGCAACCGCGCCTATTTTCCGCGCGCGGAAAAGACGTTTACCCCGGAAGAGGTGCTCGGCTCCTTCCTCGCCCAGTTCTACGACGACAAGCCGCCGCCGAAGAACATCCTGCTCTCGCACGAGATCGAGGAGAGCGAGCTGCTCGCCAACGCGCTGTCGATCAAAGCCGGCCACAAGGTCGAGGTCACCGCGCCCAAGCGCGGCGAGAAGAAGGAGCTCGTCACCCACGCGCTCACCAATGCGCGCGAGGCGCTCGGCCGCAAGCTCGCGGACACTGCGACGCAGAGCCGCCTGCTCGAGGCCATGGCCGCGACGCTAAGCCTGCCGCACGTGCCCAAGCGCATCGAGGTCTACGACAACAGCCACATCCAGGGCACCAACGCGGTCGGCGCCATGATCGTCGCCGGCCAGGATGGCTTCGTGAAGAACCAGTACCGTAAGTTCAACATCAAGTCGGAAGGGCTGACGCCCGGCGACGACTACGCCATGATGCGCGAGGTGCTGGAGCGACGCTTCAAGCGCCTGATCAATCCGCCCGAGGAGGGCCCGGCCAAAGCCAAGGACGACGATTTCCCGCAATGGCCCGATCTCGTCATCATCGACGGCGGCCGCGGCCAGCTCAACGCCGTCCGCGAGATCTTTGCAAATCTTGGCCTGACTCAGGTGTCGCTGATGTCGGTCGCCAAGGGGCCGGACCGGGATGCGGGCCGCGAGACCCTGTTCATGCCGGAGCGCGAGGCGATCAAGCTGGAGCCGCGCGATCCCGTGCTCTATTTCATCCAGCGCCTGCGCGACGAGGCCCACCGCTTCGTCATCGGCTCGCACCGCAAGCTGCGCAAGAAGGACATCCGCGAGGCCGGTTTGCAGGAGATCCCGGGCATCGGCCCGTCACGCAAACGTGCCTTGCTGCATCATTTCGGAACCCTGAAGGAGATCGAGCGGGCCTCGATCGCCGATCTCGGCAAGGTTCCGGGGGTCAGCGCCGAGAGCGCCCGCAGGATTTTCGAGTATTTCCATCCCCAGCCGGGATGAACTAAAGGGGGATCGCGGTCATATGATCGTTGCGTCCGCGCCTCATTGGGGAGCGGAACGGTTGACGTTCAGGCACCAGCGGTATTGGTAGGACGGATGAACATCGCAACGACACGAGGGGCAACCAGGCGCTCGATGTCCCTTCCCAACATCCTGACCTACGGCCGGATCGCCGCGATCCCGGTCGTGGTCGGATGCATTTACGCGCAGTCGATCGTGGACGGGCCGCTATGGCTGCGCTGGGTGGCGGTGGCCATCTTCATCGGCGCCGCGGTGACGGACTACCTCGACGGTTATTATGCGCGAATCTGGAATCAGCAATCGGCGTTCGGCCGGATGCTCGACCCGATCGCCGACAAGCTGCTGGTCGCCTCGTGCCTGCTGATGCTGGCTGCCGACGGCATCATCCATGGCTGGTCGCTGTGGGCTGCCATCGTGATCCTGTGCCGCGAGATCCTGGTCTCGGGCCTGCGCGAATACCTCGCCGCGCTGCGCGTCAGCGTGCCCGTCACCAAGCTCGCCAAATGGAAGACCACGGTTCAGCTCGTCGCCATCGGCTTCCTGCTCGCTGGTCCGGCCGGCGATGAGGTGGTGCCGGTGGTGTCGATGATCGGACTGGCGCTGCTGTGGGCTTCGGCGATCCTCACCATGTACACCGGCTACGACTATTTCCGCGCCGGCATCCATCACCTCATCAAGGAGGACGAGGGATGAAGGTGAAGTATTTCGCCTGGGTGCGCGAGCGCGTCGGCAAGGCCGAGGAGATGATCGAGCCGCCCGCGACGGTGCGCACCATCGAGGAGCTGATCGCCTGGCTGTCCGGCCGGAGCGAGGCCTACGCCTACGCCTTCGAGAAGCCGAAGGTGATCCGCGCCGCGATCGATCATGCCCATGTCAAGCAGGACACCGCGATCGCGGGCGCTCGCGAGATCGCGTTCTTCCCGCCGATGACAGGCGGCTAGGCCATGACCTCCGCTGTCACCACCTGCCCCGTCACAATCCGCGTCCAGGAGGACGATTTCGACATTGCGCGCGAGATCGCGATCCTGACCAAGAGCCGTACCGACATCGGCGCGGTCGTGAGCTTCTCCGGCATCTGCCGAGCCGACGAGGACAGCGCGAAGATCGCCGCGCTCACGCTCGAACATTATCCGGGCATGGCGGAAGAAGAGATCAAGCGTCACGTCGACGAGGCGATTTCGCGCTGGCCGCTGAACGGCGTCACGGTGATTCACCGTGTCGGCCGGTTCATGCCCGGCCAGAACATCGTGCTGGTTCTGACTGCCTCGCAACACCGCCAGGCCGCGTTCCAGGCGGCCGAGTTCCTGATGGATTATCTCAAGACGAGCGCGCCGTTCTGGAAGAAGGAAGAGAGCGAAGCCGGCACCGGCTGGGTCGAGGCCCAGGCCCGCGACGACGAAGCTGCCGCACGCTGGACCCGATCCTGATGGCAAGAGCATCCAAAAAGACCGCGCGCGGTCGCGCCGCGCCAAGACTTGCGAAGGTCGGTCCGGGTGAGCTTCTCACGCTGCTCGATTTCGTCCGCTATGCGGTGAGCCGCTTTGTCGAAGCCGAGCTCGCCTTTGCCCACGGCACGACCGATCCGGTTGCCGAGGCGGCCTTCCTGGTCAGCGAGGCGCTGCATCTCAATCCCGAACAGTTCGAGATTTTTGCCAACGCGCGCGTCACGGTCGCCGAGGGCAAGACCATCCTCGATCTCATCCATCGGCGCGTCACCACGCGCAAACCGGCCGCCTACCTCGTCAACAAGATCTACATGCGCGGCCTGCCCTTCTATGTCGACGAGCGCGTCATCGTTCCGCGCTCCTTCATCGGCGAGCTGCTGGATTCGCATTTCGGCAGCGACGGCGCTGCCGGATCGCTGATCGACGATCCCACGGCCGTCGAGCGCGTGCTCGATCTCTGCACGGGATCGGGATGCCTCGCCATCCTCGCCGCGCATCATTTTCCGAACGCTGCGGTCGATGCCGTCGACATCTCCAAGGGCGCGATCGAAGTCGCCACGCGGAATGTCGGCGAATACGGACTCGACGACCGGATCAGCCTGTATCGCGGCGATCTGTTCGCCCGCTCGGCGATGGACGCTACGACCTGATCATCACCAATCCGCCCTATGTCGATGCCGAAGGCATGGCCGCGCTGCCGCCGGAGTGCCGGGCCGAACCAAAACTCGCTTTCGACGGCGGCGCTGACGGCCTCGACGTGGTGCGCCGCATCCTGCGCGAGGCGCCCGATCACCTGACGCCGGATGGCGGGTTGATCTGCGAGATCGGGCGCGGCCGCGAGCTGGTCGACGAGGCCTTTCCGGAACTGCCGTTGCTCTGGCTGGACACCGAAAACTCCGAGGGCGAGGTGTTCTGGATCGCAGCCGCCGATCTCGGCTGATCCTCTACGGCGGGCCCGCTCCCTCGGAACAAGTCAAATTCCGCCACGTTCATCCCCCGACGAATTTCGTGGCTCTCGGAGGATGTCCGCATGCTCGCGCCATCGGGCGAATTGCTGCGCGCCGGCGTGGCGCTGAAGCTCAACCATCTCAAGCGAGCCACGCAATCGTACTTGCGCGACCGCACCAGCCAGGCCACCGGACGCGCGACGTCCTACGCGGTTGCAGCCGGCCTGTTTGCGGTGGCCGGGCTGTTCGTCATCGCGGCCCTCTTTGTCGGTCTGGTCGCCCTGTATCGCTGGATTGAGATCACCTACGGGCAATTCTGGGGTTTCGGTGCTGTCGGTGCAGTGCTGCTGGTGCTGGCGGCGGTCTGTGCCGGCATCGCCATGACGATGATGAAGCGGCCGGCCAAGCCGGTCGTGCCGCTTGCCAGCCGCGTGCGCGTTGCGATCACCACCCCGCGGAATTCCTCGTGGAACGGTCAAGGAGGCCGTGAAGGAGGTCGCAACGACGATCCCCCTCGTGCCGCTTGCGCCCGGCGAACGCGGTCGTGGCAGCAAAGCCTGGCCGAACCGCGCCAACCGTCCCGTGCAACTGGGCCTGATGCTCGCGGCCGTCGGCCTGGTCGGGCTTACGGCCGCACGCCGGCGGCGCCATAGGCACCGTCTGGAGGCGTGAATGCTGGTACGGCGCTCCGAGCAGATGGACAGCTGGTTGCTGGTGGCGGCCACGGCTGTGTTCGTGCTCACCGCCGAGCGCTACTTCCAGGACTCCGCCCTGGTCCGCTCGGGGCCCCCGCAGGACCACCGTAAAGGAGAGGCGAATTCACCGGAAACCGACCCGGCGCGCGCAGCCGTGCAGCCCGGCCATGGCCGCCGCGCGAAGAGCCCCTTCACGATCCCCTGGGCTGGCTGGAAGGATATCTTCTGGCGCACCTATCAGCGCATCGACGAGGATCGCCTGCTCGCGACAGCGGGCGGCGTGGTGTTCTTCGGGCTGCTCGCGATCTTTCCGACCGTGACCGCGCTGGTCTCGTCCTACGGGCTGTTCGCCGATCCCTCCACGATCAGCGATAACCTCCAGAAGCTGGCGATGATGCTTCCCGAAGGCACCTTCCAGATCGTCGAGGAGCAGGTCGGGCGTGTGGTGTCGAAGGGCAGCACGGCGCTGGGTGCCACCTTCCTGTTCGGCCTTGTGCTCGCGATCTGGAGCGCCAATGCCGGCGTCAAGGCGATCTTCGACGCACTCAACGTCGCCTATGAGGAGCGCGAGAAGCGCAGCTTCATCCGGCTCAATATGGTGTCGCTGGCCTTCACGGTCGGCGGCATCATGGCGCTGTTGCTGATGGTGGCTGCCGTCGTCGCCTTCCCGCTCGCGCTCAATCACCTCGGCCTGGCGCCCGAAAGCAAATTGATCGTGGCGCTGGCACGATGGCCGCTGCTGTTCCTGATCCTGCTCGTGGCGCTCGCCATCCTCTACCGCTTCGCGCCCAGCCGCGATGCGCCGCGCTGGCAATGGCTGAGCCTCGGCGCGGTGATGGCGGCCACCCTCTGGATCGCCGGCTCGGCACTGCTGTCCTGGTATCTCTCGGAATTCGCCAATTACAACGCGACCTACGGCTCGCTCGGTGCGGCGATCGGCCTGATGATGTGGATGTGGGTGTCTGCGATCGTGATCATGTTCGGAGCCGAGCTGAACTCGGAGATCGAACGGCAGACCCTGCGCGACACGACCACCGGGCGCCCCAAGCCGCTCGGAAGCCGCGAGGCCGTTTCAGCCGATACGGTCGGCGCCCCCGCGCCGGCCTGACGCCATGACGGTCCTGAACGCGCGTGCTGGAGGCTGCTATCCCCTCGAATCGACGATGATGTTAAGGTCATGCTGCTTGGGGGAGCATGAGGCGTGACGGGTCGGACAGCGGCCCGTGTTTTCCCGGGTAAGACAGTCAGCTCTTGAGGCGTAACGCGCGGCATGATTCGCATTTCGACGATCTTCATCGCCATCTGCATGGTTCTGGTCGCGGCCTCGCTCGGGCTGATGCTCTATTCGGTGGCCGGCATCAGCAGAACCGAGTCCGCGATCGTAGCGCTGACCGCGCTGACCTTCCTGATCCTCTACAACGCGGTGTCGATGCGGCTGCGCGACCGCAGCGACGTCGGCGGCCAGATCGCCGACCTCTCGCGCGGCACCGCCGACCTCGCCCGTCAGGTGGCCGAGTTCGGCCGCCGGCTCGCGGCGGTCGAGGGACGCATCGCCTCGTCCAATTCGACCAATTCCGACCGCATCCAGTCGGTGGTCGGCGAGATCAACGAGCTCGGCGGACTGGTCAGGCAGCTCGCGACCACCGTCTCGGCGCATGAGGACCTGCTGGCTGGCGGCGCTCCGGTATCAGCCGCAAGCCCGGTCGAGAAGCAGGAGCCGGTGGCGCCGCTCGACCTGATCGCGACGATCGACGAGCGGCCGGCTGCCCCGTCACCGTTGCCCGTGGCGCCCCCGCCTCCCGCAGCGCAGCCGCGGCCCGCACAGGCGGCCCCAACCCAGGTCGCCAACGGCCGCAACCAGACCCAATTGCTGGCGACGCTGCGCAACGCGATCGACGAGAACCGCATCGACATCTTCCTCCAGCCGATGGTGACGCTGCCGCAGCGCAAGGTGCGGTTCTACGAGGCCGTGACGCGCCTGCGCGACGAGCGCGACCAGCTGATCGCCGCCGAGGAGTTCATCAGCATCGCGGAAGCCTCCGGGCTGATCGGGCGCATCGACAACATGGTGATGCTGCGCTGTGTGCAGGTGCTGCGGCGCCTGATGGTGCGCAACAAGGATGTCGGCGTGTTCTGCAATGTCGCGGCCTCCACGCTCGGCAATTCCACCACCTTCGCGCAATGCCTCGACTTCCTCGAAGCCAACCGGGCGCTGGCGCCCTCGCTGGTGCTGGAGTTCAAGCAGTCGACCTTCCGCAACCTCGGCCCGGCCGAGACCGAGAATCTCGCCGCACTCGCCCAGCGCGGCTACCGCTTCTCGATCGACCATGTCACGGATTTGCGCATCGAGCCGCGCGAGCTCGCCGACCGCGGCGTACGCTTCATCAAGGTGCCGGCCACGCTGCTGCTCGATCCGAAGCAAGCCTCGGCCTCGGACATCCACCCGTCCGACCTCTCCGATCTGCTCGGCCGCTTCGGCATCGACCTGATCGCCGAGCGGATCGAGGGCGAGCGCGCGGTGGTGGACCTGCTCGATTATGACGTGCGGTTCGGCCAGGGCTTTCTGTTCGCACCGCCCCGGCCATTGCGGCCGGAAGGGGCATCTGCTACCGGCGGGGCCGCGCCGACCCAGGCGCAGGACATCCAGGGATCCAATGGCTCCGGCACATCCAGCTCAGGCGCGACGTCTTCAGCGCCTCCGCCACAACGCATCACCGGCAACGCGGCGCTCGCGCGCCGCATCTGATCGGCCGCGCGCATCATGACCACGTTGCATTTTGCCGAAAGCCTGCGCGAGCTCGTGGGTGGCGTTGACGTCGTGCTCAGCGACATCTGGGGCGTGGTCCATAACGGTCTCGAATCCTTCCCCGAGGCCTGCGAGGCGCTGCATACCTATCGCAGCCGCGGCGGCACGGTGATCCTGATCACCAACGCGCCGCGCCCGGCCGACTCCGTGCAGCGGCAATTGCGCAAGCTCGGTGTCGCGGACGAGACCTATGACGCGATCGTCTCGTCGGGCGACCTGACGCGGCTCTATGTCGCCGAGCATCCCGGCCGCAAGATGTTCTGGCTCGGCCCCGAGCGCGACAACTCGATCTACCGTGGCCTCGATGCGACGACCGCGCCGCTGGAGGAAGCCGATTACATCGTCTGCACCGGCCTCTATGACGACGAGACCGAGACGGCGGAAGACTATCGCGGCATGATGCTGAAGGCGCGCGAGCGCAAGCTGACGCTGGTCTGCGCCAACCCCGACATCGTGGTCGAACGCGGCGACCGGCTGATCTATTGCGCCGGCGCCATCGCCGAGCTCTATCGTGAGCTCGGGGGCGAGGTGATCTTCTACGGCAAGCCGCACCGGCCGATCTATGAGCGCGCGATGGCGCTCGCCGGCGAACGCCAGGGACACCAAATTGATCGCAAAAAGGTCTTGGCGATCGGCGATTCCGTCCGCACCGATCTCACCGGCGCGCGCGAGTTCGGCATCGACTGCCTGTTCGTCACCCGCGGCATCCATGCCGAGGAGTTCGAGGGTCTCGACCAGCTCGACCCGGCATCCGTGATGGAATTGTTCGGCCATCCGCCGAAGGCGCTCATGCGCGAATTGAAGTGGTGACACGACCACGAGCTTGGACGAATTGCAGGGCTCCAGACCTCGTCATGGCCGAGCTTGACCCGGCCATCCACGCCGTCCTTCGCATGTCCAGGAACGTGGATGCCCGGGACAAGCCCGGGCATGACGATCTCAATGGATGACTGTTTTCAGGCCAGGTGCCCTTACGCGCTCGCCATGTCCGGGAAGACCGCCTCGATCTTGGTCTTCAGCGTCGCCGCGTTGAACGGCTTGACGATGTAATTGTTCACGCCGGCCTTCTTGGCCGCGATCACGTTCTCGGTCTTGGACTCGGCCGTAATCATGATGAAGGGCGTGGTGGCGAGGTTCGGATCCGCGCGCACTTCGCGAAGGAGGTCGTAACCCGTCATCGGCTCCATGTTCCAATCGGAGATCACGAGCCCGTACTTCTTGCCGCGCATCTTGTTCAGCGCTGCCGAACCGTCGCTGGCATCGTCGATGTTCTCGAAGCCAAGCTGCTTCAGCAGATTCCTGATGATACGGATCATGGTGCTGTAGTCGTCCACCACCAGAACCGGCATCGACAAATCAACCGCCATCTCGACTCCCCCAACGCAAACCCAGGAATATTACGATCGGACCTGCCAGGCCCGAAGCCCGGCAGTTCCACGCTCAAGGACTAGCATCAAGGCGTTAAACAGCGCGTTAACTGCGGACGCCCCCAAAGGACTGAAATCGTGTTCGATGTCCCGGCTCCCCCGCTTGACTTCGTCAGGCCGGTCGAGCCACGGTCCCGACCTGTCCCGCCGCTTCGAGAATTCCCCTGATGGCTCCGCATTTTACCGTCATCCGCGACACCACGCCGGACTCTGCGATTCCGAGGGGCGCCGTGGTCGCCATGGGCAATTTCGACGGCGTCCATCTCGGTCACCGCGCCGTGATTGCGGCCGCCCTGGAAATGGGCCGCGCGCATGGCCGCCCTGCGCTGGCATTGACCTTCGAACCGCATCCGCGACGGTTTTTCAGCCCCAACACCCCGCAATTCCGCCTTACGGATGAGCCGGCCAAACTGCGGCTTTTGGCCGGCACCGGCCTTGCCGGCGCCGTGGTCATGACTTTCGACAAGGCGCGCGCCGGAACCAGCGCGCAAGACTTCATTCACCATGACCTGATCGGACGCCTCGGCGTCAGCGGCATTGCCGTCGGTTACGACTTCCATTTCGGCAAAGGTCGCGTCGGCTCGCCGAGCCTGCTGGTCAACGAGGCGCCCCGGCTCGGCATCGAGGTCGACGTGCAGCCCCATGTCGATATCGACGAGCGGCCGGTCTCCTCCAGCGCGATCCGGATCGCCCTCGCCGAGGGCCAGCTCGACGAAGCCACCACCATGCTGGGAGCCCCCTGGTTCATCACCGGCGAGGTGATCCACGGTGAGAAGCGCGGCCGCGACCTTGGCTATCCCACCGCCAACATCCGTCTGGACGCCAATTGCGGCCTGAAGCACGGCATCTACGCCGTGCGGGTCGGCCGCGGCGCCGAGCGCCTCGACGGCGTGGCGAGCTTCGGCCGCCGCCCGACTTTCGACAATGGCGCGCCGCTGCTGGAAATCTTCCTGTTCGACTTCAAGGGCGATCTCTACGGGCAGGCGCTCGACTGCGCCTTCGTCGGCTTCATCCGCGAAGAGCTGAAATTCGACAGCCTGGAGGCCCTGATCCGCCAGATGGACGACGATTCCGCCCGCGCCCGCGCCATGCTGGCCGCCGCCCCGGACGCGTTTCCGAAGCTTGGCGCGATCGATTAAGCCGGAAACCGGGCCACCCGAACCTTTGCGCTTCCCCCGCCCGGCTGCTATGGAGAGCCCATGTTTGCGCGGCGCATCATAGCGATTAGCGGCCCGGCTTCCGCCTGAGCCTTCGGCTCGGCGCAAGACCGGGATGTTGTCGTTTCACCCCCGCGATTCCTTATCGCCATCCGTTTTCCCGCGCCCCTTCCGAGCCAGTCAGCCTCATGTCCGAAAAGCCGCAGAAGTCCCAAAAGTCTGAAGTCAAAGACTATTCGAAAACCCTGTTCCTGCCGCAGACCGAATTTCCGATGCGCGCCGGCCTGCCGCAGCGCGAGCCGGAGATCCTCAAGCGCTGGTACGAGATCGGCCTCTACGAGAAGCTGCGCGAGAGCGCCAAGGGTCGCGCCAAATTCGTGCTGCATGACGGCCCGCCCTACGCCAACGGCAACATCCATATCGGCACGGCGCTGAACAAGATCCTGAAGGATCTCGTCACCAAGAGCCAGCAGATGCTCGGCTTCGATTCCAACTACGTGCCGGGCTGGGACTGTCACGGCCTGCCGATCGAGTGGAAGGTCGAGGAAGAGCACTATCGCAAGAAGGGCAAGCAGAAGCCCGACTTCCGCGACAGTGCCGCGATGATCGATTTCCGGAAGGAGTGCCGGGCCTATGCCACGCACTGGCTCGGCGTGCAGCGCGAGGAGTTCAAACGCTTGGGGGTGATCGGCGACTGGGATCATCCCTACGCCACCATGAGCTTTCCGGCCGAAGCCCAGATCGCGCGCGAGCTGATGAAGTTCGCCGCCAACGGCACGCTCTATCGCGGCTCCAAGCCGGTGATGTGGAGCGTGGTCGAGAAGACCGCGCTGGCCGAAGCCGAGGTCGAATACGAGGACTACACCTCCGATACGGTGTGGGTGAAATTCCCGGTCACCTCGCCCGCGCACGGCGCGCTTGCCTCCGCAAGCGTGGTGATCTGGACCACCACGCCCTGGACTCTGCCCGGCAACCGCGCCATCTCGTTCTCGCCGAAGATCGCCTACGGCCTGTACAAGGTGACGGACGCCCCCGCCGACAATTGGGCCAAGACCGGCGACCTCCTCATCCTTGCCGACGCGCTCGCTGAAGAAGTCTTCAAGCAGGCGCGCGTGACGGCCTATGAGAAGGTCCGCGAGGTCCCCGGCGACACCATGGACGCGATCGAATGCGCCCATCCGCTGAAGGGCCTCGCCGGCGGCTACGACTTCATCGTCCCGCTGCTGCCCGGTGATCACGTCACGGACGACACCGGCACCGGCTTCGTGCACACGGCGCCCGGCCACGGCCGCGAGGACTTTGACGCGTGGATGGCGCAGGCGCGCGATCTCGATGCGCGCGGCATCAACACGGCAATCCCCTATACCGTCGACGAGAACGGCGCCTACACCGATCATGCGCCGGGCTTTGCCGGCAAGCGCGTCATCAACGACAAGGGCGAGAAGGGCGACGCCAACGAGGCCGTGATCAAGGCGCTCGTCGAAAGAGGCATGCTGCTCGCGCGCGGTCGGCTGAAGCATCAATATCCGCACTCCTGGCGTTCCAAGAAGCCGGTGATCTTCCGCAACACGCCCCAATGGTTCATCGCGATGGACAAGGACGTTGCCGCTGACGGCAAGACCAAGTCCGGCGACACGCTCCGCGCGCGCGCGCTGCACGCGATCTCGGTGACGCAATGGGTGCCGCCGTCGGGCGAGAACCGCATCAATGGCATGATCGAGGCCCGCCCGGACTGGGTGATCTCGCGCCAGCGCGCCTGGGGCGTGCCGATCGCCGTGTTCGTACGGGAGAAGGGCGACGGATCGGCCGAGATCCTCCAGGACGAGGCCGTCAATACGCGCATTGGTGAAGCTTTCGAGAAGGAAGGCGCGGACGCCTGGTATGCGAAGGGAGCGCGCGAGCGCTTCCTCGGGTCCCGCGCGAATGAAGACTGGCAAAAGGTCGACGACATTCTCGACGTCTGGTTCGATTCCGGCTCGACGCACGCCTTCGTGCTCGAAGACCCCGTGCATTTCCCGGGCCTCGCCGGCATCAAGCGCAAGGTCGATGGCGGCACCGACACGGTGATGTATCTCGAAGGCTCGGACCAGCATCGTGGCTGGTTCCACTCCTCGCTGCTGGAGAGCTGCGGCACGCGCGGTCGCGCGCCCTACGACATCGTGCTGACCCACGGCTTCACCCAGGCCGAGGACGGCCGCAAGATGTCGAAGTCGCTCGGCAACACCATCGAGCCGCAGGCCGTCATCAAGGAATCCGGCGCCAACATCCTGAGACTTTGGGTTGCGTCCTGCGACTACACCGACGACCAGCGCATCGGCCCCGAGATCCTGAAGAATACCGTCGAGACCTATCGCAAACTGCGCAACACCGTGCGCTGGATGCTCGGCACGCTGCATCACTATAAGCCGGCCGACGCGGTCGCCCCTGCCGACATGCCCGAGCTCGAGCGGCTGATGCTGCACGAGCTCGCGATCCGCGCTGCCGCCATCGACAAGGCTTATCGGGAGTTCGACTTCAAGAGCGTGGTGGCTATTCTGTCCGCCTTCCTCAACAGCGAGCTGTCAGCCTTCTACTTCGACATCCGCAAGGACACGCTGTATTGCGATCCGCCCTCTTCGCTGACGCGCAAGGCGGCGCTGACAACCATCGACCTGTTGTGCGCCTCGATCCTGAAATGGCTGGCGCCGATCCTCAGCTTCACCGCGGAGGAAGGCTGGCGCATGTACCGGCCCGACGCCGAGCCGTCCGTGCATCTGACGCTGTTCCCGAACGATCTCGAAAGCTTGCGCGACGACAAGCTCGCGGCGAAGTGGGAGACGATCCGCAACGTGCGCCGCGTCGTCACCGGCGCGCTCGAGCTCGAACGCGCCGCCAAGAATATCGGCTCGTCGCTGGAGGCCTCGCCGGTGATCTATCTCGCCGACCGGGCCATGCTGGCGACGTTGTTCGACGTCGATCTCGCCGAAGTCTGCATCACCTCGAACTACGAGGTGCGTGAGGGCGAGGCGCCGGCTTCCGCGTTCCGTCTCGATGCCGTGCCCGGCGTCGCAGTCGTCGTCGAGAAGGCGGTCGGCACCAAATGCGCCCGCTCCTGGAAGATCTCACCGACGGTGGGCGAAGACCCCGAATACCCCGACGTCACCCCGCGCGACGCTCAGGCGCTGCGCGAATGGAAGGCGCTGGGGGTGCAGCTCTAACCAGGTGTCGTCCCGGCCTAGTGCGCAATTGCGCACGGGGGCCGGACCCATAACCACCGCAGCTGATCGTCGTGAACACTGATGACTCCGAGTCGATCCAACAACATCCGCCTCGGGGTATGGGTCCCGGCCTTCGCCGGGACGACACCGGTGCTAACGGCAGGCATCCCGGCATGACCCCGCTCCGCGCCGGCATCACCTCCGCCCTGGTCACACTCGTCCTCGACCAGGCCTCCAAACTTTGGTTGCTGAACGTGTTCGACCTCGCTCATCGCGACGTGGTGCGGGTGACACCGTTCTTCGATCTGGTGCTGGCGTGGAACATCGGCATCAGCTTCGGCTGGCTCCAGAACGACGGCCAGGCGGCGCAGCTCGCGCTGATGGCCGTCAAAGCTATCGCGGTGGTCGCACTGGCGATCTGGATGGCCCGCTCCCACACCCTTCTCGCGACCACCGCGCTAGGCTTGATCATCGGGGGCGCCATCGGCAATGGCATCGACCGCCTGGCCTATGGTGCGGTGGTGGATTTCGCCCTGTTTCACATCGAAATCGGCGGACATACCTATAATTGGTACGTGTTTAACCTCGCCGACGTGGCCATCGTTGCTGGGGTGGCGGCGCTATTGTATGATTCCTTCCTGGGGGTACCCGCCGCAAAAGCGCCCTGATCCCGGCCGATACGACCGGCAGGTGGAACCCGTTTTTGCAAGGGGTCAAGCCGCGTGCGAACGGCAATCTGCCACAATATGGAACAGGTATGGTGATGCGCAGCTCGAAGACCAGCGGTTCAATGGTTCGAGACCCCAAATGGGGGGTCTGGCGGGCATTGAAATTGTCCGCTGTCGCGCTCGGCATCGGTCTCGTCATGTCGACCGGCGCCGCCCGCGCCGGTGACGACGACGAGGAAGACGACATGACCTTCGAAGAGAAGCTCATCGACAATCTGATGTCCGGCCTCGGCGCCAAGAGCATGGAGAAGCCCGGCATCGAGTACCGTGAGCGTTCGCCGCTGGTCGTGCCGCCCAAGCTCGACCTGCCGCCGCCGGCCGCTACCCAGGCCACGAATGCGCCGAACTGGCCGAAGGACCCCGACGAGAAGCGCCGCAAGGAAGCGATTGCCGCGCGCAAGAAAGCCACCAAGGCGACGGAGAACTGGCAGGCCGCCCGGCCCCTGACCCCCGCTGAGATGAAAGCGGGTGAGGTCGCCGCGGCCCCCCGCACCAGCAATGATCCCATCCAGCCGGGTACCAACGGCAACCCGTCGCTCAGCCCCGCCGAACTCGGATACAGCGGTGGTCTGTGGAACATGATGAAGGGCGGCAACAGCTCCGAAGAGAAGAAATTCGTTAGCGAGCCGCCGCGCCAATCGCTGGTCGAGCCCCCGCCGGGCTATCAGACGCCGTCGCCGAACTACGCCTATGGCGCCGGGCCGGACAAGTCGCGACGGACCTATTTCGACATCATGTCCGGCAAGGAGAAGGAACAATAACGTTCCTGTCGCGCCGCGACATCCTGACAGAACCGCACCCTGCGCCGGCGGCTCGTGCACGCCGGACGCGGTTCCTAAATTGCTTATCAGTAACTTGCCTCCGCGTTGAGTTCTCTGCTTCGTGACGCGAAGCCTCAGCCGCACGGTGTAGCATGCCGTGCTTCCGAGCCGGACATCCGGACCTCGGCCTTTCACTAGGGATCATGATGTCCTCTTACCGATCGGCTGCCTGCCTCCTTGCCGCGCTGCTTTCGACGAGTGTCCTGACGGCCGGCGCGTCCCTCGCCCAGACCACGGTAACATCGGCCCCGCCCGCCAGCTTCACGCTCAGCAACGGCATGCAGGTCGTGGTGATCCCGGATCACCGCACGCCCGTGGTCACGGAGATGATCTGGTACAAGGTCGGCTCGGCCGACGAGACGCCGGGCAAATCCGGCCTCGCGCATTTCCTCGAGCACCTGATGTTCAAGGGCACCTCGAAGCATCCCGTCGGCGAATTCTCGCAGACCGTGCTCCGCGTCGGCGGCAACGAGAACGCCTCGACCTCGGTCGACTACACCAATTACTACCAGCGCGTTCCGCGCGAGCAGTTGCCGACCATGATGGAGTTCGAGGCCGATCGCATGACCGGCCTCATCCTCAAGGACGAGAACGTGCTGCCCGAGCGCGACGTCGTGCTCGAAGAGTACAACATGCGCGTCGCCAACAATCCGGATGCGCGGCTGAACGAGCAGATCATGGCCGCGCTCTATCTCAACCACCCTTACGGCCGGCCGGTGATCGGCTGGCACCAGGAGATCGAAAAGCTCGATCGCGAGGATGCGCTCGCCTTCTACCGCCGCTTCTACGCGCCGAACAATGCGATCCTGGTGATCGCCGGCGACGTCGACGCCGCTGAAATCCGCCCGCTGGTCGAGCGCAATTTCGCCGCCATCCCGGCGCAGCCCGCCATCCCGGCGCGGCGCATTCGTCCGCAGGAGCCGGAGCCGGCCGCACCGCGCACCGTCACGCTGGCCGATCCGCGGGTCGAGCAGCCGAACTTGCGGCGCTATTATCTCGTGCCCTCGGCGACCACGGCCGCAGCCGGCGAGAGCGCGGCCCTCGACGTGCTCGCGCAGCTGATGGGCAGCGGCAGCAATTCCTATCTCTACCGCGCCCTCGTCGTCGACAAGCCGCTCGCGGTCTCGGCCAACGCCAGCTATTCGAGCATCTCGCTCGACCCGACCCAGTTCGCGATCTCGGCCGCACCGAAACCCGGCGTCAGCTTCGCAGAGGTCGAGCAGGCGGTCGACGGCGTCATCGCCAATGTCGCGCAGAACCCGATCCGCGCCGAGGATCTGGAGCGGGTCAAGACTCAGCTCATTGCGGAAGCGATCTATGCCCAGGACAACCAGGCAGTGCTGGCGCGCTGGTATGGCGGCGCGCTGACCACAGGCCTGTCGATCGAGGACATCAGGAGCTGGCCCGACCGCATCCGCGCAGTCACTGCCGAGCAGGTTCGCGCCGTTGCGCAGAAATGGCTCGAGAAGAAGCGCTCGGTGACGGGCTATCTGATCAAGGACACCGCCACCGCCAAGCGCGAGGAGAAGCGTTCGTGACCTATCCCTTCCTCCGCGCGCGTCACTTCGCGCTGTCCTTCGTTACCGGCGCGGCCCTCGTACTGGCCGCGGTCTCGCCGTCGCATGCAGCCGCAAAGATCCAGCATCTGATCTCTCCGGGCGGCATCGAGGCTTGGTTCGTGCAGGACGCAACCGTGCCGCTGATCGCCATGGAATATTCCTTCGCCGGCGGCTCGGCGCAGGATCCCAAAGACAAATCGGGCGTCGCCAACCTCGTCGGCGACCTCCTCGACGAGGGCTCCGGCGATCTCGACTCCAAGACGTTCCATGAACGGCTCGACCGCCGCGCCATCGAACTCTCCTTCAACGCCACCCGCGACACCTTCCGCGGCAGCCTGCGCATGTTGCGCGACAACAAGGACGAGGCCTTCGATCTGCTCAGGATGGCGCTGACATCGCCGCATTTCGATACGGCCGACGTCGAGCGCATCCGCGCGCAGGTCATCTCGGGACTGCGCCGCGAGACCACCAATCCGACATCGCTGGCGAGCCGCAAGTTCCTCGAGGTCGCCTTCGGCGATCACCCGTACGGCCGGCAGACCAACGGCAACCTCGATAACGTGCCCACCATCACGGTCGCCGACTTGAAGGACTATGTCGGCCGCGTGCTCGCCAAGGATGGGCTGAAGATCGCGGTCGTCGGCGACGTCGATCCGGCCACACTCGGCAAGCTGCTCGACCACACCTTTGGTAGCCTGCCCGCCAAGGCCAACCTCACGCCGGTCCCCGACGTCGATGCCGCAAAGCCGCCGCAGCGCGCCTTCGTGACGCTCGACGTGCCGCAGACCGTGATCACCTTCGGTGGCCCCGGCGTGAAGCGCAGCGATCCCAACTTCATGGCTGCCTACGTTGTCAACCACATCCTCGGCGGCGGCGGATTGTCCTCCCGGCTCTATCGCGAGGTCCGCGAGAAGCGCGGGCTGGCCTATTCCGTCTACGAATCGCTGCTGTGGATGGAGCATTCCGCGCTGTTCATCGGCAATACCGGCACGCGCGCCGACCGCGCCGGCGACACCATCGACGCCATCGAGAAGGAGGTCCGCCGCATCGCCGAGGAGGGCCCGACACAGAAGGAGCTCGACGAGGCCAAGTCCTACCTCAAGGGCTCGCAGATGCTGGCGCTGGACACCTCCTCCAAGCTGGCGCAAGCGCTGTTGCAGTATCAGCAGGACAAGCTGCCGATCGACTATATCGAGAAGCGCAACGCCATCGTCGATGCGGTGACGCTGGACGACGCCAAGGCTGCCGCGAAGCGTCTGTGGGACCAAGGCCTCCTCACCGTCGTCGTCGGCCGCGCCCCGCAGGCCGCCGCGCAGCCGGTGGCGGTACCGGCGACGAAGTCGAACTGACGATCCGATAAAGCGTCTCCTGAAATGGCCGGGCTCGCTGTCTCCGCCTGCGGCTTCGCCGGCCCAGCACTCAAAGCCCGGCGAAGCCATGGCGGAGCCGGGTCCCCGCCATTTGCGTTTCCACGATGCACCATTGCCGAACGTAGACGTTCGCGATATGTCCGGACGTCACGAATGGTGCCATCATGCTGCGGATATCCCGCGATCTCGTCATCGACGAGGACGACATCGAGATCGGCTTTGTCCGCGCCTCCGGGCCCGGCGGACAGAACGTCAACAAAGTCGCGACTTCAGCGCAACTGCGCTTCGACACGCGCAAACTGACCCTTCCGGAGGATGCCGCCATCCGGCTTGCCCGCATCGCCGGACAGCGCATGACCAAGGATGGCGTGATCGTGATCCACGCCCAGCGCTTCCGCACCCAGGAGCGCAACCGGCAGGATGCCATCGACCGGCTGGTCGAGATGCTGCGCGAGGCGATGGTGCGCCCGATCCCGCGGCGCGCGACACGGCCGACCTTCGCGTCCAAGCAGCGCCGGCTCGAAGGCAAGAAGCGGCGTAGCGACATCAAGGCCGGACGCGGTGGCCGCTTCGACGATTGATCAAGCAAAAAACCTTCGGTCGCGGAGCGACCGAAGGTTTGCCGGTTCGTAAGCTGGCGTCAGTAGCGCTTGCCGGTCGCAGCACCGCCCGTAGCCGCATCGTCGGCCGTGCCCTTACGTGTCGCGCTGCCAGTGGTTCCGGCGGTACCTTTACCCTTGGTCGACTTCACGCCGACCTTCTCGCCGGCAGCCCCCTGCTGCGCGCCGACATCATCATCCTCGCTGCCCACCGTGCCGCCCTGCATGGGTTTGCTTTGCACGGTGCCTCCGGGCTTGACGCCAGATGACGTACCTTGCGCGAGAACAGGCGTCGCAATGAGGGCCGAGAGAGCGCATGCGATTGCAGAGGTCTTCACCAACTTCATCCATTTCTCCTGGATTTTTTCGCGATGAACGGCACGGCGGCATCCCTGCGCCGCTCGCCTGCACCGGACCAGTTCATCGCAAAGAGAGATTGAACGGCGCGGTTGTGATGCAACCTGCGTCGTGTGGTCATCGTTTAGGGATTTCTGGGCGGTTTCGCGGAATTGTGCTCCTCATATGCGGCAGCGCGGAACACACGCCACGCGCGAGCCCCCGCTTGCAGCGAAACAGCCCGCTACTACCACCGCATCTCGGACGCCGCCTAGAGTTTGCGCACGCTGACTTCGAGGTGGATGGGGCGAGCTCTTGGCGATGCGCGCAGTCGTGCTGGGATTGTGCACCGCGATGGTGCTGATGATGCGGGTTGCCGGCGCGCAGATGCCTTTGCCGGCGGCAAAACCGCCGGATGGCGCGACACTCTTCAAACAGCAATGCGCAGTGTGCCACACCACCAGCCTGACGGAGCCGATGCGGCAGGGTCCGCCTCTGGTCAAGATCGTGGGCCGGCCCGCCGGCAAGCTCGACGGCTTTCGCTACTCGGAGAATCTCGCGAAGGCCGACTTCGCCTGGGACGAGGCAAAGCTCGACGCCTGGCTGGCCAATCCTCAAGCGGTCGTCCCCGGCGTGGTCATGGCCTACCGGCAGGCGAAGCCGGAGACACGCGCTGCCATCATCACTTATCTCAAGGAGCAGAACTGAATGGCAAAGCCCGTCCATTCCATGATCCGCGTGCGCGACGAAGCGCGATCGCTCGACTTCTACAGGCGCGCCTTCGGCTTAGAGGTCGTCGACCATCTGAAATTCGCGGATTTCGCCCTGATCTATCTGCGTCACCCCTCCTCACCTTTCGAGCTCGAGCTGACGGTGAATTTCGATCGCAAGGAGCCGTACCAGCTCGGCGACGGCTACGGCCATCTCGCCGTCGTGGTCGAAGACCTCGACGCCGAACATGCCCGCTTCGAGCGCGAGCAGCTCGCGCCGGGCCCTTTACGCGACTTCAAGCACGACGGCAGGACGCTGGCGCGCTTCTTCTTCGTCAATGATCCCGATGGCTACAAGATCGAGGTGATCCAGCGGGGCGGCCGTTTCAATTGATCAAATCACGATAATCCAAATCACAAGAATTGAAGGAGGACATGCCATGAGAGAAGTCGACCGTCGAAGCAAGCACAGCCGCCGCGTCTTTCTCAAGGGCGCGGCAACCGCCGTACCGGTCGCGGCCGTCGCGACCAGCGTCGGTGTCAGCATCGACAATGCCTGGGCAGATGAAGCGAGCGCTCTGTCGCCCGCGACAATGAAGACACTGCTGAAGGTCGCGCGCGACATCTATCCGCACGATGTGCTCGGCGACAGCTACTATATCACCGCGATCAAGCCGTGGGATAGCAAGGCGGCCAAAGATCCCGCCGTCAAATCGCTGATCAGCGACGGCATCACGCGGCTCGACCAGAACGCGCGCGATCGCCACAAGGTGGCTTACGCCGAGGTGCCCTGGGAAGCCGACCGCGTGGTGTTGCTGAAGGAGATCGAGCAGAGCGACTTCTTCCAGAAGGTGCGCGGCGATCTCGTCGTCTCGCTCTACAACCAAAAAGAGGTCTGGCCGCGGTTCGGCTACGAGGGCTCCTCGGCCGAGCATGGCGGATACATCAACCGCGGCTTTGCCGACATCGACTGGCTGCCGAAGGCTTAACGTCACCCAACGGTTCAGGAGAACGCATATGGCAAAATTCGATCTGAACGACTCCAGCGTTGTGGTGATCGTCGGCTCCGGCGCCGGCGGCGGCACGCTGGGCAACGAGCTCGCGCAGAAAGGCGTCAAGGTCGTCATTCTCGAGGCAGGTCCCCGCATCGAGAACCACGACTTCATCAACGACGAATGGGAGAGCTTCTCGCAGCTCGCCTGGACCGATGCCCGCACCACCTCAGGCACGTGGCGCGTCGCCAAGGACTTCTCGGGTCTTCCCGCCTGGATCGTCAAGGCGGTCGGCGGCTCCACCGTGCATTGGGCCGGCGCCTCGCTGCGCTTTGACGAGCACGAGTTCAGGGTGAAGAGCACCTACGGCAACATTCCCGGCGCGAATCTGCTGGACTGGCCGGTCACGCTCGCGGAGATGGAGCCGTGGTACGCCAAGGCCGAGAACAAGATGGGCGTGACCCGCACCAACGGCATTCCCGGGCTTCCCGGCAACAATAACTTCAAGGTGCTGGAGGCCGGCGCGAAAAAGCTCGGCTACAAGACCGTGCACACCGGCAACATGGCGATCAACAGCCAGCCGCGCGACGGGCGCGGCTCCTGCCAGCAGATCGGCTTCTGCTTCCAGGGCTGCAAATCCGGCGCGAAATGGTCGACGCTCTACACTGAGATCCCGAAGGGCGAGGCGACCGGCAATCTCGAAGTCCGCCCCGGCAGCATGGTGGTCAAGATCGAGCACGATGCGAGCGGCAAGGTGACCGGCGTCGTGTACGCCGACGAAAATGGCGCAATGCAGCGCCAGAAGGCGCGCATCGTCGCGGTGGCCGGCAATTCGATCGAAAGCCCGCGGTTGCTGCTCAACAGCGCCTCGACCATGTTCCCCGACGGTCTCGCCAATTCGAGCGGCCAGGTCGGCCGCAACTACATGCGTCACATGACCGGCAGCGTCTACGCCGTGTTCGAAAAGTCGGTGCACATGTATCGCGGCACCACCATGGCCGGCATCATCCGCGATGAGGCCGCTAACAATCCGAAGCGCGGATTCGTCGGCGGCTACGAGATGGAGACGCTGTCGATCGGCCTGCCCTTCATGGCGGCGTTCCTCAATCCCGGCGCCTGGGGCCGCCCGTTCACCTCAGCACTCGACGGTTATCCCAGGATGGCCGGCATGTGGCTGGTCGGCGAGGACATGCCGCAGGAGACCAACCGCATCACGCTCGACCCTGTCGTGAAGGACAAGTTCGGACAGCCGGTCGCGAGCGTGCATTTCGACGATCATCCCAACGACGTCGCAATGCGGGCCCACGCCTACAAGCAAGGCGCTGCAGTCTACGACGCCGTCGGCGCCACCGTGACCTATCCGACGCCGCCCTATCCGAGCACGCACAATCTTGGCACCAACCGGATGAGCGAGAAACCGCGGGACGGGGTGGTCAACAAGTTTGGTCAGAGCCACGACATCAAGAACCTGTTCGTCTCCGACGGCAGCCAGTTCACCAGCGGCGCCGCCTGCAACCCGACGCTGACCATCGTCGCGCTGGCCATCCGGCAGGCCGACTACATCGCCGGCGCGATGCAGAAGAAGGAGATTTGAGGCCGGGCGCCCTCGCCGTCATTGCGAGCGCAGCGAAGCAATCCAGGATCTTTCCGCAGCGACAGTCTGGATTGCTTCGTCGCAAGAGCTCCTCGCAATGACGCCAGAGGGAGTATTGTAGTCCCGTAGCCCGGATGGAGCGCAGCGCAATCCGGGGCCGCTTTCACCTGTGGCTCGAATCCTGGATTGCGCTTCGCTCCATCCGGCCTACGCACTTTGCTGGAACGTCTATTCCGCCGCGTCGAGAATCGGCTCCACCGTGGCCTTGAACTCCGGCACCATGCTCCGGGAGCGGTAGATCAGACACGAGCAACGCAGCAGCGAGGCGAAATTGTTGACCTCGCCATGATGGTCGAGCACCTCGTTGTAGAGTGTCGTCAGGAACTTGCCGAGGCTCATGCTCTCCTTGGCCGCGATCTCCTCCAGCGTGTCCCAGAACGCCATTTCCAGCCGGATCGAGGTGCAGTGCCCGCCGATCCTTAGAGAACGGGTCTGTGATTCGTAGTCGCGTTGGGGCTGGTGCGCGAAGAGATGGCACATGGCGTCCTCCCGTCCTGTTGCCATTTTTTCACGATGCTACACCGCTCCCCGGCACCTCACAATCACGACGGTGGCCGGAGGTGCGTTCATCCCGGTTGCGGAATTTCCTCGAACGCCCAATGTCTTCAATGTGATAGAGAATGCTCTTCCCCAGCCCGCCACTCCGGTGTTGCCCAGCCCATGCTTTTGACGCAACACGGCCTAGAATAGCGTCGTCTGCGAATCCCCGTTCGAGCCTCAAGATCGAGTTCATGCCCGTCCGCCAGCTTCCAGAGCAAGTCGTCAACCGCATCGCCGCCGGCGAGGTGGTCGAACGTCCGGCGAGCGTGGTCAAGGAGCTCGTCGAGAACGCGATCGATGCCGGTGCGAGCCGCATCGACGTCTTCACCGACGGTGGCGGGCGCCGGCGGATCGGCATCACCGATGACGGCGGCGGCATGACTGCAAAGGATCTCGCGCTCGCAGTCGAGCGCCACGCCACCTCCAAGCTCGACGATGAGGACCTGCTCCAGATCCGCACCCTCGGATTCCGCGGCGAGGCGCTGCCGTCGATCGGCTCGGTCGCGCGCCTCTCCATCACGACGCGGCACGCCAGCGAGCCGCACGCCTGGGCGCTCGCCGTCGAGGGCGGCGAGAAGTCCGAGATCATGCCGGCGGCTCTGGCGCATGGCACGCGGGTCGAGGTCAACGATCTCTTCTATGCAACACCGGCGCGGCTGAAATTCCTGAAGACCGACCGCACCGAGGCCGAGGCCATTCGCGAAGTGGTCCGGCGCCTCGCGATGGCGCGGCCCGATATCGCCTTCACGCTCGCGGGCGAGGAGCGCGCGCCAGTGACCTGGGCCGCGGCGCTGCCCGGCGCGGCGGGACGCCTGACGCGGCTCGGCGATATCCTGGGCGCGGAGTTTCGCAGCCACGCCATCGAGGTCCATGCCGAGCGCGAGGGCATCGTCGTCGCCGGCTATGCCGCCGCGCCCGCGCTGACCAAAGCCAACGCGCTCGGGCAATATCTCTTCGTCAACGGCCGTCCGGTGCGTGACAAGCTGATCCTCGGCGCGGTGCGCGCGGCCTATTCCGACTATCTGCCGCGCGACCGCCATCCCGTGGTGGCGCTGTTCGTCATGCTCGATCCGCGAGAGGTCGACGCCAACGTGCATCCGGCCAAGACCGAGGTACGCTTCCGCAACGCGGGTCTCGTGCGCGCGCTGATCGTGCATGGATTGAAGGAAGGGCTCGCGCGGGAGGGACGGCGCACGGCGGCCAACAGCGGCGGCGCCGCCTTGTCCTCGTTCCGCCCTGCCTTCACGCCACAACGGCCTGCCAGTTGGGACTGGCGCCAATCGCCATCCGTCCCGGTTGGGACGCCGCCGTCGTTCGAAGGTTCAGCAGCACCCGCCTTCGCCGAGCGCGCCCAGGCCGCATTCGATGTCGGTGCGCCCAGTGCGGATGTGCGAATCGAGACGCAGCCCGCCGGCGATCTCGTCGACCGCCCGCTCGGCGCCGCGCGCACCCAGATCCACGAGACCTACATCGTCTCGCAAACCCGCGACGGCCTGATCATCGTCGACCAGCATGCCGCGCACGAGCGCATCGTCTATGAGCGGCTGAAGGCCTCGCTGGCGGCGAACGGCGTGCAGCGGCAGATCCTGTTGATCCCCGAGATCGTCGAGATGGACGAGGCGACAGTGGAGCGCCTGCTCGATCGCAGCGAGGAGCTGTTATCGTTCGGTCTCGCGATCGAGTCCTTCGGCCCCGGGGCGGTCGCGGTGCGCGAGACGCCGTCGCTGCTGGGCAAGACCATTGCAGGCGGGCTACTCCGCGATCTCGCCGAGCACATGGCCGAGTGGGACGAGGCCTTGCCGCTGGAGCGCCGCCTGATGCATGTCGCCGCCACCATGGCCTGCCATGGCTCGGTCCGCGCCGGCCGCCGGCTGCGGCCGGAGGAGATGAACGCCCTGCTCCGCGAGATGGAGGACACCCCGAACTCCGGCCAGTGCAATCACGGTCGCCCGACCTATGTCGAGCTGAAGCTGAGCGATGTGGAGAAGCTGTTCGGGCGGAGGTGACGGTGCCGTTGGGTGGGCAAAGGCGCAAAGCGCCGTGCCCACGATCTTTCCACGAGAGCAATAGAAGCGGTGGGCACGGCGCGCGAAGAGCGCGCCTTTGCCCACCCTACGGCAGCGAGACTACGGCTTCCTCAGAAACACGAACTCCGTGTCGTCATACGCCCGCCGCTCCAATTCCTCAAAACCCTCCGGCGTCACGAACTGCGCGGCCTTCGCCTCTTCCACCACCAGCAGTGCGCCCGGCGTGAGCCAACCGCCGTCACGCAAGCTCGCGAGCGCCTTCTCCGCAAAACCCTTGCCATAGGGCGGATCGAGGAACACCAGCGAGAACGGCTCGACGGGATGCGCGGGGCCGAGGTCGGTCGCATCGCGGCGATAGACCTTGGTCACACCGCCGAGGCCCAGCGACTCGACATTGTTGCGCAGCAATGCTCGCGCTTCGGCCCCATTGTCGACGAACAACGTGAACTTCGCCCCGCGTGACGACGCCTCGATGCCGAGCGCGCCGGTGCCGGCGAAGAGATCGAGTACACGCGCATCCTCGATCGGATCGCCATAGGCGTGCACGAGAATGTTGAACACGGATTCGCGCAGGCGGTCCGCCGTCGGGCGGATGTCGCGCGAAGACGGTGAGGCGAGATTGCGCCCCTTCAAACGACCGCCGACGACGCGCAAGTTAATCCTCCCGCGGCGTCAGGTCGCGTTTGCCGTGATAGCCGCGCTTGGGACGGCGCGGCGGGCCGTAGCCGTTCGCTTCCAACTCGTTGCGCTCACGCGCCTCCTCGCTGCCGGTACGCTGCACCAGCACACGGCGGCCCTTGCGGTCGTTGATCACGGCGCGCTTCATCGGCTTCTTCGGCGCATCGCCCTCGCGCGCGGCGGATTTCGCGGGCACGTCGAACTCGGCGCCCGACTTCTCGATCACCTTGTCGCCGAGCTGCTCGCGCAGCACGCGCGACTTGATCTCCTCGACCTGGCCTTCCGGAATCTCGCCGAGCTGGAACGGGCCATAGGAGACGCGGATCAGCCGGTTCACCTCGAGCCCGAGATGGGCGCAGACATTGCGCACCTCGCGGTTCTTGCCCTCGCGGATCGCGAACACCAGCCAGACATTGGCGCCCTGGTCGCGCTCCAGCGTCGCTTCGATTGGACCGTATTTGACGCCCTCAATCTCGATGCCACCCTTGAGCTCGTCGAGCTGCGCCTGGGAGACGTCGCCATGGGCGCGGACGCGGTAGCGGCGCAGCCAGCCGGTGTCGGGCAGCTCCAGCGTGCGGGCGAGGCCGCCGTCATTGGTGAGCAGCAACAAGCCCTCGGTGTTGAAGTCGAGCCGGCCGACGCTGATCAAACGCGGCAGACCTTCGGGCAGATTGTCGAACACGGTCGGACGCCCCTCGGGGTCGTCATGTGTCGTCATCAACCCGCGCGGCTTGTGATAGAGGAACAGCCGCGTGCGCTCGCGCGGCGGCAACGGCTTGCCGTCGACGGCGACGACGTCGCTTTGGGTGACGTCGAGCGCCGGCGAATTGATCACCCGGCCGTTGACGGTGACGCGGCCCTGCGTGACCAATTCCTCGGCATCGCGCCGCGAAGCGAGGCCCGCGCGGGCCAGCACCTTTGCGATGCGCTCGCCGGCCTTCTTCGGCTTCGGCGCGTCTTCACGGCGCGGACGACCCTCGAAATCGCGATCGCGCTCGCGATAGGCGCCGCGGCCGCCGAAGGCGGGGCGCTTCTCGAAAATCCTGCTGTCGTCCTCGTTGTCGCGGCGCGGCCGATCGCGGAAGCGCCCCTCGCTGCGGGGATGCTCCTGCCAGTCCATGCGGCCTTCCGGCCGCCTTTCGCGCGAGCGATTGAAGCGCGGACGATCGTCACCGGAACGCTCCTCGCGCGGGCGCGAGAAATGCGGGCGATCATCGCCCTCGTCGCGGCGCCGGGAGAAACGCGGACGGTCGTCGCCACGGCCACCTTCACGACGGTCGTCGCGCTGACGCCAGGGCTTTTCATCGCCACGATCACGGCCGCCGAAATCCTTGTCGAAGCTCTTGCGCGGCCGGTCGGCGCGCGGACGATCGTCGCGCTTCTGCCACGGCTTTGAATCGCCTCGCTCGCCACGATCTCTCGGACGGTCGCCAAAGCTGCGCTTGCTATCCCGGAAGTCGCGGTCGCGGCCAAAGTCCTTGCGCGGCCGATCGGAGTCGCCACGCGAAAACTTGCGGTCCTCGAACCGCCGCTCCGAACGCTCACCGCGCGGCGCGCGCTCATCACGATCGAACTTCGGACGGTCGCCGCGCGGCTTGAACGGCCGGTCACCCCGCGGCTTGAAGCTGCGCTCGCCGCGGCCCTCTCCGCCGCGGTCGTCGCGCTTGAAGCGCGGACGGTCGCTGAAATCGCGGCGCGGCGCATCGCCCTCCTCGCGGCGGCGGAACGGACGGCCCTCACGACCCTCGCGGGGCGGGCGGCTGTCGCGATCGCGCTTGCCCTCGAAGCCGCGCTTGGCAAATTTCTTGTCCGGCCCCCGGGGCTTGCCGGTGCGGCCCTTGGACGGGCCACGATCACGCCGGCCGCGGGAATCGTTGTCTTTGTCGCTGTCGCGGGGCATGAATAATCTCACTTAGGGGTGGCGCGATGAGCATTGTGCGCGCTCGTTCCGAGCCGCATGCTCAGGCAAAATCGGTATCCACTCTTGCTGAAGGCGGAGCTAGTAGCAGGTTTCTGGCGATGATACGAGGCATGAAAGCCCCTTCTTTCATGGATTTGGCGCTTAGGACGGCCGAAAATGCCGGAAAATCGGGCGAAGTTCCGATCGGGTGCGTCGTGGTCCGCAATTACGAGGTCATCGCCACCGCGGCGAACCGGACGCTGACCGACTACGACCCCACGGCCCATGCCGAGATCATCGCGCTGCGCGAGGCGGCGAAGAAGATCGGCAGCGAGCGCCTCGTCGACTGCGACCTCTACGTGACGCTCGAACCATGCACCATGTGTGCGGGCGCGATCTCCTTTGCAAGGGTGAGGCGGCTCTATTACGGCGCCGCCGACCCCAAGGGCGGCGCGGTCGAGTCCGGCGTGCGGTTCTTTGCTTCCCCAACCTGCCATCACGCGCCGGAGGTCTATTCCGGCGTCGGCGAGAGCGAGGCGGCGCGGCTGCTGCGGGAGTTCTTTCGCGAGCGGCGGTAGGTCTCTCCTCGTCATTGCGAGCGTAGCGAAGCAATCCAGAGTCTTTCCGCGGAGACAGACTGGATTGCTTCGTCGCAAGAGCTTCTCGCAATGACGATGAGGATCAAGCCGAGAAAAACTCGCGCAACGCGCTCGCGGTGACGTCCGGGTTCTCCTCGGTGAGGAAGTGGCCGGAATCCACCGGCATACCCACGACATTCGTGGCCCATTCCTTCCAGGTCTCGAGCGGGGTGGCGGCGGCCTGGGCGATGCCGGCATTGCCCCACAGCGCCAGCATCGGAACGGTGATCTTCTTGCCGGCCTCGAAATCGGCCTTGTCGAGGTCGTAGTCGAAATAAGCGCCGGCGCGATAGTCCTCGCACATCGCATGCACCCGGGCGGGATCGCGGAACGGGGCGAGATAGTGCTCGAGCGCGCGCTCGTCGATCGCGTCCAACGTCTTCGACTTGGTCTGGCTCGCCATCTTGAAGCGCAGGAAGAACTCGCCATTGCTGGCGATAAGGGTCTCGGGCAGCGGATAGGGCTGCGCCAGGAAGGTCCAGTGATAGATCTTCAGCGCGTAGGCGCGGTTCATCCGCTCCCAGTAATTGTAGGTCGGCAGGATATCGAGCACGGCGAGGCGCGACAGCCGGCCGGGATGATCGAGCGCGAGGCGGTAGGAGACGCGGCCGCCGCGGTCGTGGCCGGCGAGCGCGAAATGCACGTGGCCGAGGCGCTCCATCACCTCGACCATGGCCTTGGCCATGGCGCGCTTGCTGTAGGGGATATGCAGCGCATCGCTTGCGGGTATGTCGGACCAGCCATAGCCCGGCAGGTCGGCAATGATCAGCGTGAACCTATCGGCCAGCTGCGGCGCCACCTGGTGCCACATCACATGGGTCTCGGAGAAGCCGTGGAGCAGGAGCAGCGGCGGCCCGCTGCCGCCGACGCGGGCGAAGATGCGGCCAAAGGAGGTGTCGATCCATTCGGCGGCAAAGCCCGGATAGAGGTCGGCGAGATCGGACATCTTTCTGCATCCTTGTCTGGTCAGTCCCGGAGCCGGCCCCGACAAACAAAAATGTCGAAAAACAACCCCATGCACAGTAGCGGTATTATCGGCGGGGCTGCTAACCCCAACAGCCGATTGCACATTCTGGAATATCGATGTGGCGGCGCGGTGACACCAAGCCTCGAGATTTTCGGACTGGTGCGCTTTGCGCATCGCCCGGGGTCGCGAGCCAGTCGCGTTAATTCCTGGCCTTCTCCGCTTCCACCGCCTGCCAGCCGATGTCGCGGCGGCAGAAGCCTTCCGGCCAGTCGATGCGGTCGACGGCCTGATAGGCACGGCTTTGCGCCTCGGTCACGGTCTTGCCGAGCGCGCAGACATTGAGCACGCGGCCGCCATTGGCGAGAATGGCGCCATCCTTCGCCACGGTGCCGGCGTGGAAGATCTCGACGGTGTCGACCTTGGCGGCGTCATCGAGCCCGCCGATGCGCGTGCCCTTCTGGTAGTCGCCGGGATAGCCCTTCGCCGCCATCACCACGGTGAGCGCGGATTCCGGATGCCAGCGCAGATCGAAATGCTTCAACTCGCCGTCACAGGCTGCAAGGAAAGCCGGCACGATGTCCGACATCATGCGCAGCATCAGGACCTGGCACTCGGGATCGCCGAAGCGCACGTTGAACTCGAACAGTTTCGGGCCCTGCGTCGTCAGCATGATGCCGGCATAGAGCACGCCGCGGAACGGCGTGCCGCGCTGTTTCATGCCGGCCACCGTCGGCAGGATGATCTTCGCCATGATCGCGTCGTGGATCGCAGGCGTGACCAGCGGCGTCGGCGAATAGGCGCCCATGCCGCCGGTGTTCGGGCCGACGTCGTGGTCGAACACGCGCTTGTGGTCCTGCGCCGAGGCCAGCGGGATCGCCGTCTCGCCGTCGCACAGCGCGAAGAAGCTGATCTCGCGGCCGGGTAGAAACTCCTCGATCACGACTTCAGCACCGGCCTCGCCGAAGGCGCCCTCGAACATCATGGCGATGGCGTCCTCCGCCTCGCGCACGGTCTTGGCGACCACGACGCCCTTGCCGGCGGCTAAGCCGTCGGCCTTGACCACGATCGGCGCGCCCTGGCTCTGGATATAGGCGCGCGCCTCATTGGCATCGGTGAAGCGCTTGTAGGCGCCGGTCGGAATGCCGAATTCGGTGCAGAGCGCCTTGGTGAAACCCTTGGAGCTTTCGAGCTGGGCCGCCACCTTGCTCGGCCCGAACGCCTTGATGCCGGCGGCGGTGAGGTCATCGACGATGCCGGCCGCCAGCGGCGTTTCCGGCCCGACCACCACGAGCTCAACCGCGTTTGTCTTGCAGAAGTCGATCACGGCCGCATGATCGGCGATATCGAGCGCCACGCACTCGGCCTCCCGCGCGATGCCGGCATTGCCGGGCGCGCACCAGAATTTGGTCACCAGAGGGGAGGCCGCGATCTTCCATGCCAGAGCATGTTCGCGGCCGCCGGAACCGAGCAGGAGAATGTGCATCGAAGGCTCAGAAAATGAAGGGTTTTGCTGGGGGCGGAGGTCGCACGAATCGGGGTGGGGCTCAAGGGGGGCTGGCTCTTGCTCCCCATTCCCCGTCATTCCGGACGCGGCGTGGCCTTACCCTCCCCTGGAGGGGGAGGGTCGCCTCACATTGAGCGAAGCGAAATGTGAGACGGGGTGGGGTGACGGTCTCTCCACCTCGCACAGTGTCCGAGTGGAGAGATCACCCCACCCCGCTCGCGCTGCGCGCGATCGACCCTCCCCCTCCAGGGGAGGGTAAGAGTTCAGACCTGCTTCCCCGCGATGATCTCCTGCAAAATCGCCACATGCCGCGCGAAGGCGCCGCGACCGGCGGCGGTGGCGGTGACCGTGGTCTGCGGCTTCTTGCCGACGAACGCTTTCTCCACCGAGACGTAACCGGCCTTGGCGAGGGTCTCGATATGTGCGCCGAGATTGCCGTCGGTGGCGCCGGTGAGCTTCTTCAGTCGCGCGAATTCCAGACCCACCTCCTGCGGCAGCGCGTTCAGCGCCGCCATGATCTTCAGGCGCAGCGGCTGGTGGATGATGTCGTCGAGCTCGGCCAATTCTAGCTCCGCCGCATCCAGAGGCCGCCGACGGTCAGCCCGCCGCCATTGACGACCGCCATCCACAACAGCAGCGAGAGCCCGGGGATGTAGGCATATCCGATCAGCGTCAGTGCAATGATGGTCGCTCCGATCACCAGGAAGGCATAGCCGAACCAGACCCCTGCCATCATGTAGAACAGCATGATGTAGATCGGCCAGAACACCGTCTGCTGGCGCGGCGTGAAATGACCGAAATAGCGGCAGAAAATGCCAAAGGCGGCGATCAACCCAAACGTCAGAAAATAGCGGCCGTCGAACACGCGAATGCGGCTCTTCGAACGGTGATACGCACCGAGAGCGATCAGGCCTATGGCCGACACCCCGTACACTGCAAACCAGAAGTAGAGCCCGTAGCGCGGCCAGAGCCAGCCCGAGATGTTGCCGACGAACGCCAGCACGCCCCACATCAGCAGGGCGAGACTGGAGACCTCGTAGATCTGCGACTGCCGCACGCGGCGGACGGTGTCCTCGATATCGTTCAGCGCTTCGGAAGCCTGCTTGCTGTCGATCACGACGGCGCTCCGCTCTGCTCGACCAGCCCGCTGGACATCGTCGGTGCATCCACTGGGGGCCGATGCTTCCGGATCAGGATGTACGCGATCATCATGGTCACAAGCGACGCGACCAGCGCAATCAATGCGACCTGCTCCCGCGTGGTCACAGGCAGCAACCGCGCCGCGATGTTCGTGATTGCCGCCGAGACAGGGGAGGCATAGGACCAGGCGATGAAGTTATAGTGCGTCCTTCGCCAGTTCGCCGGTCGCGGACTGCGCAGCAGTGGAACGATCGCCAGGACGATCAGGGTGAAGTTCACGATCGCGGCGACATGGAACGCGTTGAAATGGCCGGTGAACCGGTAGACCAGCAAGGTCGCGGCGTCGGAGGCCAGCATCGCGTAGACGTAGAAGTAGCCGCGCGCGCGATGGCCTGCACCACGCTTCGGGCGCAGAAACTGAATTAGCCCGGCAACGAGACACAGCGTCGCCAGCACGGCATGAATTGCGCCCGCGGATGTCAAATGCGCAATCATCGTCAGCTCCCCGCCGCACCGCGCGTCGCCACGTCCTCGGCGATCGCGGAGACTGCCTTCGGATTGGTGACGATGCCCATGTGGTTGATGCCGTCGATGATCTTGACGTCGATCGACGGTTTGATGGCCTGCACGGCCTGCGCATATTTGTCCGAGATCATCATCTCGTCCTCGGCGGCGCCGAAGATCGTGACTGGACGTGTCGTCGCCGGAAGATCGATGCGATAGCCGCGCGTCCCGAAGTTGCGCATCAGGCGGTCCGAATAAGTGGAGACGAGGTATTTTGCCGAGCTCGGCGGCACGGCCAAAGCGAGCACCGGCAGCTCGCGAACAGCAGTCGATGCCGAGCCTGCGCAATGCCGTCAGGCCGAGGAAGCGCGGGAGATCGATGTTGGCCCAGCCGCCGGCCTTCGGCTTGTTGGTCGGTGCGTCATAGCCGAGATAGGGCGCGAGCAGCACGGTGCGGACGAACATGTCCTGCATGATCGGCGTGGCCGCGACGCGCAGCGAGAAGCCGGCGCCGGCGGAATGGCCGATCAGGGTCAGCGGCAGATCAGGCGCGTTCCTGCGGACATGAGCGACGAAATCGACGAGGTCGTCCTCGAGTTGGCCGACATAGCCGATGTCGCCGCGCGTGCCGGAGCCGCCATGGCCGCGGATGTCCAGCGCCCAGGTCTCCACCCCGCGCGCGGCGATCGCATGGGTCAGCGCGTGATTGACGGTGCCGCTGGAGCCGGAGGAGCCATGGATGAAGATCGCGCCGCGGCCCGTCTCCGGGCCTTTCGGCGCATAGTGGCGATAACCGATCCAGGTGCCATCGCGGGCCTGAAAACGTTCGAGCGGTGGCAACGTGGACCAGTCGATGCCCTTGGCTGAATCCGAGACCGACCGCATCTCAGGCGGCCGCTCCAGCGGCATTGCGATCATGGCGCCCAGGATCAGCGCCACGCCGCCGAGCGCACACAAGGCCCATTTCAGGCCGGTCAAAACGCCGCGCAGCAGCCGGATCGCCATGGCTCATCTCCCTAAACTCAACAAGCAATAGAGAACTCTATATTACAGAGTACTCTTCCAATCAATCCTGGGATTGGCGCCGCGGCGCGAAAATCCTTAACGTCGGGTTTGACCCAAAATGCCGAATTGTTTGCCGATGCCGCCTGCGGAACAATTGCTCAACGCGCCCGAATTCACCGTCTCCGAGCTCTCGCTGTCCCTGAAGCGGACGGTCGAGGACGCCTTTGGCCATGTCCGGGTCCGCGGCGAGATCTCCGGCTTCCGCGGACCGCACTCCTCCGGCCATTGCTATTTCGCGCTCAAGGACGACAGCGCCAAGATCGAGGCGGTGATCTGGAAGGGCGTGCATAGCCGGATGCGCTTCAAGCCCCAGGAGGGGCTCGAGGTCATCGCCACGGGCAAGCTCACCACCTATCCGGGCTCTTCCAAGTACCAGATCGTGATCGAGGCGCTGGAGCCGGCCGGCATCGGCGCGCTGATGGCGCTGATGGAGGAGCGCAAGAAGAAGCTTGCCGCCGAAGGCCTGTTCGACCAGGCGCGCAAGCAGCTCTTGCCCTGGCTGCCGGAGGTGATCGGCGTCGTCACCTCGCCGACCGGCGCCGTCATCCGCGACATCCTGCATCGGCTGGAGGACCGCTTTCCCCGCCGCGTGCTGGTGTGGCCGGTCAAGGTGCAGGGCGAAGGCTCGGCCGAGCAGGTCGCGGCCGCGATCCGCGGCTTCAACGCGCTGCCCGAGGGCGGCAAGATTCCGCGGCCCGATGTGTTGATCGTCGCGCGCGGCGGCGGCTCGCTGGAAGATCTCTGGTCGTTCAACGAGGAGATCGTGGTTCGGGCAGCTAGCGACAGCATGATCCCGCTGATCTCGGCGGTCGGGCACGAGACCGACATCACGCTGATCGATTTCGTCGCCGACAAGCGCGCGCCGACGCCGACGGCGGCGGCCGAGATGGCGGTGCCGGTGCGCAGCGACCTCTTCGTCGAGGTCGCCGATCTCGGACGGCGCACCCGCGCCTGCTGGCAGCGCGGCCAAGAAAGCCGGCGCAACGAGTTGCGCGCGGCCGCGCGCGCGCTGCCGGCGGCCGGCGACCTGCTGGCGATCCCGCGGCAGCGGCTGGATTCGGCGGGCGCATCCCTGCCCCGCTGCCTCAAAGCCAACACGCATGCGCATTTCCGCAGGTTCACCGCCGCCAGCGCCAAGCTGACGCTGCGGGTGCTGCACGGCCAGATCGCGCAGGCCGATCACCGCCTCACCGTTTGCGGTGAGCGGCTCGGCCTGTCTGCGCGCTCGCTGCTGCGGCGGCGGCGCGACCACTTTGCCGGGCTCGAGGTTCGCTTGCGCGCGTCCAAGCTTTCCAACGCACAGGCGCAGCGCAACGCGATTCTGCGCCAGCGCGAGCACACGCATCGGCTCGCCGAGCGCGCGCAACGCGCGCTCGTCACGCTGCTACAACGGCTCGATGCGCGTGTCGAGAACAGCGGCAAGCTGCTCTCCGCGCTGTCCTATCGCAGCGTGCTCGCGCGCGGCTTTGCATTGGTGCGCGATGAAGTAGGCCACCCCTTGCATGCGGCCGACAGTGTCGGGCCGAATGCGCGGCTCGAGATCCGAGTTTGCCGATGGCCGTGTGGCCGCGACTGCGGATGCGGACCGCCCGGCGCCTGCGGCGAAGCGTGCGCCCTCGCAGCCAAAGCCGGCCGCGCAAGACGCAAAGCCCGCGCCGAAGCGCGTGGCCAAGCCGGTGGATCAGGGCAGCTTGTTCTGAGGCGCGAGGGCGACGCTCCGCCCTCGGTGTCATTCCCCGCGAATGCGGGGAATCCAGTACGCCGAGGCTCCTCGGTGAATCACAGACGTCTCGGCGTACTGGATCGCCCGGTCCCGGCTCCGCCAAGGCTACGCCGGGGCCACAAGGGTGCTTGGCCGCCGAAGCTTCAGCGAAGGCGGCAAGCCGGGCGATGACAGCTCGTGTGTGGGAAGCGTGCGCCCCCTCGTCATTGCGAGGAGCCCTTGCGACGAAGCAATCCAGAATCCATCAACGGAAAGACTCTGGATTGCTTCCACCTTCGCTGAAGCTTCGGCGGACAAGTCGCTGCGCTCGCAATGACGACTGCGGCGGCAGTCCGCCTTACCGGCAGGACAATCCCGCGTCGATCGTGGTCCAGAAGCCGCAATGTTCCGGCGCCGGCTGTGGTGCGCCAGCGTGGGCCTCATACAGGAAGATCGCGACAGTGAAAACGATGACAGCGGATGAGAAAGGGCGATGCGGTTGCGCATACTGATTGCGTTTAATCGACATCGTGGTCGAATGATGGCGTCGCGACATGCTGAAACCGGCGCCACGCGCGATCCGTAGATTCCCGGTCGGCCATCATGGTCCGTGCAGGGCGGTGGTCGATGCGGGGCTGTCCGCCTGACGTTGTTCCTCGGCCGGCCCCGCTTCCGCCTTCGCTCTACCGAGCTACGGCGGGACAAGTCCGGGCTACGAACTACGGCACCATCCTCACCGCGCCAGCCATTCCGCGACGTCCTTCTGCGACTCCGCACGCGCCTGCGCATCGGTTCCGAGATGGCCATGCTCGGGCGCGGCCACGTCGGTGCCCGCCGGCAGCTGCGTGCAGCGGCGCGTTGGCGCGGTCGAAATCGTGATAGGCGCCGGGATAGACCACGATGCGCGCGAGCGCGCTGCGGCCGCGCGCGCCGTCCACCATCTGGCGGCAGGCCGGCGGCGACGACACGTCGTCATCGGCGCCGATCAGCACCAGGGTCGGCACCCGCGTACTCCAGCCGAGGCCGGCGGAGATCCGGCAATCGGGATAGAAGGCAATCGCGGCGCGAAATCCGGGCCCAAATCGCGCGCCGCGCTCTGCGGCCGCACGGCCCACAGCAGCGCGCTGGCGCCGTTGGCCCAGCCGATCAGGCTGACGCGGTCGCGCGCCACCCAGCTCTGCTTCATCAGCCAGGCGCGTGACGCCGCGATGTCGGTGACGCGTTCGCGCCGCGCCTTGACGTGCATCTCCTTGACGCGACATTGCGGCCCGAGCTCGCGCGAGCCGTAGCTGTCAGGCAGCAGCACCGCATTGCCGGCCCTCAGCAGCCGCTCGGCCCAATCGCGATAGCGCGGCAGGACTACGGAATCGGAATGGCCACTGAGCCCGCCGCAGCCGTGCAGCGCGATCACGGCCGGAAACGGCCCCTCGCCCTCGGGCTTGTAGAGCTGCGCATGCAGGACACCCGACCGCAGCGCGGATGTCGACCTGCTGCGGCACAGGCGCGGCGTGCGCGGCCGACATCAGGAGCGTCAGGAACAAGGCGGTCAGTCGAAGGCGCATCGAACTCGGCGTCAAGACCCTGGGTCCAAGCACTACCACGCGGAAACGGCGCCAAAACATCACAAACCAGTGGGTTTACCGGGCGGACAAAGCCACCCCATCCATGCTACATCCAGCCCGACACATCGTGCCCTCCAAGGAATTTCCACGGAGAGGCCTTCCACGGAGACTTTCGACCGTGCTGAACAAGTTTGGCCCTTCGGGCCATGGCGAAGCGCAGGTGCAATATCTCGACGGCGATTTCCGCGTGATCTCGCCGGGGACCTATGTGCGCTGCGCGATCACCGACACGCGCATCCCGCTCGACGAGTTGAAATATTGGAGCGTGGATCTGCAAGAAGCCTACGCCACGCCTGCCGCCGTGCTCCAGCGGCATTTCCCCGGCGCGCCGAAGCCGCAGGCGTGAGGCCGCGCCCGCGCGGCTATTGTTGCTCGGTGCCATCCGCGCCCACGCAGGTCTTGATGAAAGTCTTGCGGCCGCCTCGCCGACGATCTTCTGATCGATCGCCTGCTCGAGGCAATCGAACCGCGCCTGCGCCATGCAGAGCTGCAGCTGGTCGCGTTTATCCTGTCCCTTCAGGTTTTGCGTCGTGGCGAGGCACGTGACGCGCTTGGTCGCGGGAACCGGCACCGCACTTGTCGGATTTGCCGGAGCGGCCGCAGGCGGCGGCGAGGGGGTCTGAGCAAGAGCGGGCAAAACCGGCAGACACGTGAGGCTGACGGCAATGATCGCGGACCGCAGTTTCATCGAATTCTCCTGATCGGAGATATATCGATAGGAGCGCGGCCATGAATGCCGGCTGAATGCCAGCCGATGTTTAAAATTGTCTCGTTTCCGTTGGGGCCGGTTCAAGTCGGTCTGCCGCACATTGCCACGGGAAAAAGTGGCAAGCGGGCAGGACACACATGGACCGCCGGAGACTTTGCAGCCGTTCGTTCGATGCACCATTGAGCCCAGAGCGACATGCTCGTCGGCGCGAGCGGGCGGTTAGCCTGCTTCAACAATTTGCCCGAGATCAGTCGGGCAGTTATGTGATCATTTCGGCGCTGTGCTGCCATGCCGGTCCTGGTCGGCACAGCAGGGCTCGGCACGGAAGTGGGCTGGTGGTACTACAAACACAAGAACATGCAGAGCGCGGCTGACTCTGGCGCGGTCAGCGCTGCGACAGCGGCGAGTGCAGGGACCGACCCCTCGTCCGAAGCCAAAGCGGTTACGGCAAACTACGGTTACGCGAACGGGGCGAACAACGTCACGGTCGCGGTGAACCAGCCGCCGAAGACAGGCAATCATGCATCGAATTCGCAGGCCATCGAAGTCATCGTGAGTCAACCGCAACAGCGGCTGCTATCAGCCTTGTTCGGCTCGGATCCTGTCCTCATAACCGCACGCTCTGTCGCCCTGCCCAATTCCGGGACAGGCTGCGTACTTGCGCTCAACTCGAGCGCAAGTCCTGCTGTCAACGTCAGCGGCGGCAACCAGCTCAACTTGATCAAATGCAACCTTTACAGCAACTCGAGTGCAAGCCCCTCGCTCAACGTTGCCGGCAGCGCCACGGTCGCTGCAAATCAGGTCGGAGTGGTTGGCGACGTCTCCGGCGCCAGCAGCATCACGGCGACCAACCAACGGTGTCAAGACGCACATATCGCCCGTCGCCGACCCCTACGCCAACGTCTCTCCCCCGCGAAGCCGAGTTGCACCAACGGCAAGATAGTGGTCAACTCCAATGGAAAAACAACCTCGCCTCGACCCCGGCTGCTACACGGGCAGCATTACGGTCAATGCCGGCGCAGTCCTGAACCCTCAATCCAGGCATCTATTATCTGGACGGGCAAGCTTGAGCGTCGCTGGAAACGCCACCATCACGGGCAGCGGCGTAACCCTGGTGTTTACCGGCTCGGGAAGCAACTGGGGCACCGCTTCAATCGGCAGCAACGCGACCGTCGACCTGACGGCGCCGACCAGCGGCGCCACGAAAGGCATCGTCATGTACGGCGATCGCAATATGCCAGCCGGAACTGCTTTCAATCTCACCGGCGGCAGCACGCAAAACTTCGGCGGTGCCATCTACCTGCCAAAGGCCAATCTCAGCTTCAGTGGCGGCAACGGCACGAGCATCATCCTGCACCAAAATCATCGCGGAGACGCTGACGTTCAGCGGCACGTCGAACCTCCAGGTCAATTGTACCGCACTCGGCCACCGCGACGATAGGTTCGCAAACCGCGCAGCTCATCGAATGAGGTTTGGACCGATGCAAATGCAGAGCTTCTCATCCAGGCGCCGCCCTCGATTGCTCGATTCTTGATGGGGCACGTGCGCGCCGCTATCGGCGACAAACGCGGCGTCGCGGCCGCCGATCGGCATCTTGATCCCGATACTGTCTCTGATGGTCGTGTCGGTGACAGACATTGGGCTTGCACTCTATCGCAAGATGCAGGTCGAAAATGCCGCACAAGCGGGAGCGCAATACGCAATTGCGCGCGGCTTTGACACGAGCGGCATTTCGAACGCCGTAACGAGCGCCACCAACGCCACGGACATCACTGCTTCGCCTCCGCCGGTCCAATTTTGCGGATGCCCAACGAGCGGGGGAGTTAGCGCTGTCACTTGCGGGACGACCTGCACCGGCGGCGCGCAGGCTGGAACATATACGACGGTCTCGGCGCGAGCGACCTACTATACGCTCATCGATTACCAGATCGTGGCGGCCACATATACTTATAGCGCGCAGTCCACTGCGAGGCTGCAGTGAAACTCACGGCAATTGTGGCACGACAATCGGGGCGCGTCGGCGCTGGAATTTGCGCTGACCGCTCCCGCGTTCTTCCTGTTCATATTTGGGATCATCGAATGCGGGCTGCTGTTCTGGACTCAGCTGGGGATCCAGCATGGGAGCGAAATGGCGGCGCGTTGCGCGACCCGTCAACAGCACGCTCTGCCAAGCAGCAGCGCCATAACGAGCTACGCTGCCCAGCAGGCGTTCGGCCTCACGCTCCCTGCGGACACATTCACCTTTTCCACGTCAGCATCGCGGCAACGAGGTAAGCGCGAGTTATGCATTTACGTTTCCGGAGATCTTCAATCTCTCCCCGGTGACGCTGACCGCCCGGGCATGCTTTCCGAGTTGAGGCCGTGGGTGGGTCGCCTTGCCGCCTACGAAATCATCGTGCGCTGAACCGCCGTTCGCGCACCTTGTACGCGGCTCGCCGCGTGTGCGCGCTGCTCCCGCAGCCGAAATGATTTTCCGTCGTTCCGATCCGACGTTGCATCGAACGGTGCTTGCACTCCGTAGTTTGTCATTTCGCGCTGTAGTTGGATTCTTTGTTGCAGATCGGCGCTCTTAAGTTGTTTGACGAAGTCTTGGTGAAACAAAGGGCTGCTATATTGCGTGTTAGGTAATTAGCCCTGCTCTTTTTATCGCGCAGACAATCAAGTCAGCCAAACGGCGATCGAGCTTTGGAATTGGCGCAGTCTGTGAACGGGCTCATATCGAAGAGCCATCTGGCGGGCTACGATCACCTCGAAAATTCGCGGTGGAATATCTGTAAATCAGGGTCAAGCGATGGGGGTGTATCATGCCCACCATATTCGACATGCTCTATCGTGAATATTGCCGCGCCCGCCTCGCTGAAATGCGGAAACAGCTTCTGATCTCAGCCAAACGCTCTGAAGCTCTCGAAGCGCACTATCCGCCTGCGGACCAGGGTGATGATGAGAGGACGGACGCGCAGCGCAAGACCGATTGCGGCATGTCGAATTGAAGCGGCTCCAAGACCACGATCTCTCCCGCGTAGCGATGACCAAGCAAATTGCAGCTTGGGAGGCAGCGATGAATACACCCGAATGCTATACTGTGATGGTAGCCTGCGCCTCATGCCTGACCATTATTGGATTGATCGCCATCGGGGCGTGGTGAGCATGACTGAATGCTGCACCGCGATCCAGACCGTTGCCGATGCCGCTGGCAAGCAAGTTCGATCGGCGTATGGCGTCGAACGCGGCACGCGCCGCATCTCATTGTCAGTCAATGGACGCCGAAAGGCCCTTCTCGGCTTGCAGATTTGATTGTTGCTGTGACGTGAGCTTTGCCGCCGCTTGGTGCTGCGGCGGCTTCGCTTCGGACCCGGATGTCAGCTTCCAGGCGGGGTATACGAAGAACGCAGCTTTGCCGCGTTCTGGCGGACCTGCTTGATCTCGTCCTGCGTGAACAGCCGAGTCAGTTTCACGTTCTGCAGGGTGCCCGCCGCGACGGTCAGGCCGGAAATGGCGGGAGCGGCACTCGGGTCAGGCACGTCGAAAATCACCAAAACGCCGGGGCCGTCGGTTGCAACGCTGTACACCGCCGGCCGCTTCGATGAGCTTTCGAGCCGCCTCCTGGCGATCGGTCGTGGGATTTTCCAAAATGGCCGTGAGAGAGCGTTGTGTGTATTGTCCGGTGAGGCAAAAATGCATGGCATGTTCTCCTCTGTGACTCTTGGAAATAACTTTCGATGCCGCCCCGAACTCGTCGTTGCGGCCGTCGCATCTGAAATGATGAAGATAGTGCCCGCCGTGGGCATAAACGCCGTCGATGATTGCCGGGAGTTCGGCACGTCCCGGTGACGGCTCTCGTGAAAGGCTACATCAAGTCCCAAACGTGCGGAAGAGAATTCGTCGACCGTTACACTTCGCTTTTGGGGCTACGGCAGAGACGCTTGCCTAACGCACGATGAGATTAGGATGAATCGTCATCGCGCTTTAGGTTGTTGTTTGAGCATGATCTTTTCGGAAAACCGCTGCGCACTTTTCCGGATCATGCTTTAACGCACGAGATCAACGCGTGCTGAACCGCCGCTCGCGCGCCTTGTACAGATGATCGCTGATCAGCTGCCGCAGCTTTACCGGATCGTCGAACTCGAGTTGCACGGCGAACGGCACGATGCCTGTTGGCACGCCCGCACGGCCGCGCAAGCGCGCGAGATCTTTCTCCGTGGTCACCAGCGTGAGCTGCTCGCGCTGGGCCTCAGCCGCAAGTGCGGCGAGCTCGTTCTCCGAGAACATGTGGTGATCGGCGAAGGAACGCGCGCGCGCGACGTCGACGCCGCTGGCGCGCAAGCTGCGGAAGAAGCGCTCGGGATCGCCGATGCCGGCGAAGGCGAAAACCCGCTTGCCAAGGAGCTGCGCGAGCAAGGCCGCATCCGCCTTCAGCCGCGCGCGCAGCTCCGGCTTGTCGCGCTTGGCAAGCTCGGCCGCGACATCGTTCGCGGCACGGCCGTCGCCGATCAGGACCAGCGCATCGGTGCGCGCGAGCTGTGCCTGCAGTGGCGCGCGCAAGGGACCGGCGGGAAACACCATGCCGTTGCCGACGCCGCGCTCGCTGTCGATCACAATCAGCGAGGCGTCCTTGAGCAGGCTCGGGTTCTGGAAGCCGTCGTCCATCAGGATCACGGTGGCCCCTTGCGACTTCGCCAGCGCGACGCCGTCGAGGCGATCGCGCGCGACCACGACGGGGACCTCGCGCGCCATCATCAGCGGCTCGTCGCCGACGTCGGCAGCGGTGTGGCGCATCCGGTCGACCATCACCGGCCCCTTCAGGCTTCCGCCATAGCCGCGGCTGAGCACCACCGGGGTCTCACCGAGCTCGCGCAGGAGCTTGGTCAGCGCCAGCACGGTCGGCGTCTTGCCGGCACCGCCGACATGGTAGTTGCCGACGCAGATCACGGGGATGCCGGCGTCAAAGCCCTGGCGCGCCATGCGGCGCGCCGTGATCGCGCCGTAGAGCGCGCCCAGAGGACTAAGGACATACGACTGCGGGGAACGTGGCCGGTACCAGAAGGCCGGCTCACACATTGGCGGCCCCCATCTCGATCCGCAGTTGCAACAGATAGGGCTCGAGCGCGGTCATGGTGCGATCGAGCGCGCCGCCGAGCTGCTCGACCACGCCCGAGCCTGCGCGTTGCATCTTGTCGCGCATGGTCGGATCGGCCAGCAATTGGCCGAGCTGCTTGGCCAGCGCCTCCTGCGTGTCGGCCTGGCGCGCCCCGCCGCTGGTGTCGAGCGCCTCGTAGACGTCAGTGAAATTGAAGACGTGCGGACCGTGGACGATGGCGGCGCCGAGCTTGATCGCCTCGATCGGATTCTGGCCGCCGTGATGGATCAGCGATCCGCCCATGAAGACGATCGGCGAAAGGCGATAGAACAGGCCGAGCTCGCCCATGGTGTCGGCAACATAGACGTCGGTCGTCGCCGTCGGCAGCTCCTCGCGCGAGCGCAATGCCGGCTTCAGGCCCGAGGCCGTGATCAGGCCCGCGATCGAGGGGCCGCGATCCGGATGGCGCGGCACGATCACGGTCAGGAGCTGCGGGAAGAAACCGGCGAGGCTGCGATGCGCCGCGATCAGCATCTCGTCCTCGCCCGGATGGGTCGAGGCCGCGACGATGATCGGACGCCCGCGCGTCATGGCCATCAGCCGTTCGAGCCTGACGGGATCGGCCGGCGGCGCCGGCACGTCGAGCTTGAGATTGCCCGTCGTTAGGACGTCGCGGCCGCCGAGCGCGGCAAAACGCTCAGCATCCGTCTGCGATTGTGCAAGACAAATGTCGAAGCGCGACAGCAGCGCCGAGATGGTGCCGTGCATGCGCCGCCAGCGCGGGAAAGAGCGCGGCGACATCCGCCCGTTGATCAGCACCATCGGCACCCGCCGCGCCGCGCCGGCGAGGATCAGGTTCGGCCACAGGTCGGATTCGATGAACAGCGCCAGCGATGGCCTCCAATGGTCGAGAAAGCGCGTGACATAGCGCGGGGAATCATACGGCACGTATTGATGGATGACGTCGGGCGGGAAGCGCTTCGCCACCACGGCCGCCGAGGTGACGGTGCCGGAAGTGAGCAGGATGCGCAGATTGAGATCGCGCAGCCGCTCGACCAGCGCCGCCGCGGCCAGAACCTCGCCGACGCTGGCGCCGTGGATCCAGACCAGCGGGCCATGTGGCCGCACGTCCCGCGACAAGCCCCGCCGCTCGCCGACGCGCGCGGGATCTCCTTGCCCTGTTTCAACCGCCGCTTGATCAGCGCGGGCGCGAGCGGCACCAGGCCTGAGGCCAGGCGCTGATACATTCGCAGCGTCATCGGCAGCGGGTCAGACATCTTCCGGTCCCGGGCGGCCGAGTTGCGCATAGGCGCGGCGGGTCGCCTCGTTCAACGTCTCCTCCAACTCCAGCCGCAGCGCTTCCATAGTGGCTGCGTCGGCATCCGGCGGAACGTGGATCTCCTTGATACCGACCAATGCGCCGCGCCCGAATGGCAAATTGATGGTGGTGCGGTCCCAGTTCTTGAGCCGGATGAAGCGGCTGGTCGCCATTGCGAAAGGCATGATCGGCCGCCCCGATTCCCGTGCCAGCATGATGATGCCGAGCCCGGCCACGCGCGAGCGTTTGGGGACATCGGCGGTCAGCGCGACATTACAACCGTCCTGGAGCGTCCGCACCATTTCCTTGAAGGCGCCGACCCCGCCCTTGCGGTGGAAGGCGCCGCCATGGTCGCCGGAACCGCGGATGGTGTCGATGCCGAGCCGTTCGGCGGCGATGGCATTGAACTCGCCGTCGCGATGACGGGAGATCAGCACCTTGGCGCGGTACCAGTCCTTGTTCTTGATGAAAGGGGTGAGGAAATGCTGGCCGTGCCAGAAGGCGAAGATCGCCGGGATCTGCGGCTCGACGAGGTCATAGACGTCAGCCGGATCGAACGTGAACTTGTTGGTCCACCAGACCAGACGCAGATATTCGGCCGCCAGGACCCCGACGGCACGCTGAAACCAGCTGCTTCGCAGCGTATTGCGAAGCAGTTTTTTCAACGCGCCGGTTCTTGATTGGGGTCGAGCAGCCGGTGGAGGTGGACGATGAAATAGCGCATCTGCGCGTTGTCGACCGTGCTCTGCGCCTTGGCCCGCCAAGCCGCGTGAGCAGTGGCATAGTTCGGATAGATGCCGACGATGTCGACGTCGTCGAGGTTCTTGAAGGTGTTGTGCTCGAGATCGACGAGCTCGCCACCGATGACGAGGTGAAGCAGTTGTTGCGGGGCACTATCTGGCATGGGTTCTCTTCCTAACGGGCTGCCCGGCAAAGCAGTGTTCGACAAGCACGACGAAAGCGCTTTAGGCTAAGGGGCGGTTTCGAAAATGCGCGACAATGCCCGCATGACGATCGCGTCCCGCTGCCACCAGCACCCCGTGCGCCACTTCCCGGCGGTTATAGAGGATGGGTTCTCCGGAGAGGTCACTCATCTTACCATCCGCTTCCTGCACGATCAAATCGGCCGCCGCAAGGTCCCAATCATGGCTATTGCCGCCCGCAAAAGCCGCATCCAGCGCGCCATGGGCGACCCGGCACAGACGCAGCGCGAGCGAGCCGATTCGCGGATGCAGCTTGATTTCGCCAAGCGAGGGCTTCAGCCGCTCGACCAGCGGCTTCGGGCCGGCGACACGGGCGAAGTCGAGCTCGGACCCGGACGTCGTCCGCACCGGCTCGCCGTTGAGCGTCGTGCCCTCGCCGCGGACCGCGAAGAAGAACTCATCGCGCGACGGCGCGAACACCGCGGCAAGCACCGGCGAGGCGTCCTCGACCAGCGCGACGCTGACGCACCAATCGTCATGGCCGCCCAAATAATTGCGCGTGCCGTCGATGGGATCGACGATCCAGGTCAGCCGCCGCGACAGCCGTGCCGCATCGTCGGCGCTCTCCTCGGACAGCCAGCCATAATCGGGCCTCGCAGCACGCAAGCGCGCTTCGAGCAGATCGTTGACCGCGATATCGGCTTCGGACACCGGCGAGGATACGCCCTTGATCCACTTCTTCAGCTCGGTGCGGAACATCGACTGCGCCAGCACGCCCGCGTCTCGCACCGCGTCCTTCAGCAGCGCCGCATCGCGGGTCAGGATGGTCGCGTCCAGGGATTGCGCGTCAACGTCCGCCAAGCGTCAAACCCTCGATGCGCACCGTCGGCGCATTGATGCCGTAGCGGAACTCGAGATTGTTCGCCGGCTGCATCGACTTGAAGATCTCGAAGAGATGGCCGGCGATCGTCACCTCGCTGACGGGATAGGTGATCTCGCCGTTCTCGATCCAGAAGCCGGAGGCGCCGCGGCTGTAATCGCCGGTGACGCCGTTGACGCCGGAGCCGATCAGGTCGGTGACGTAGAAGCCTTGGCTGATGTCGGCGATCAACTCGGCCGGTGTCGGCGTTCCGGCTTCGAGATGAAGGTTGTACGGCCCGGGCGACGGCGAGGAGGAGACGCCGCGATGGGCGTGGCCGGTGGTGGTGAGGCCGAGCTCGCGCGCGGTGGCGCAATCGAGCAGCCAGGTCGTCAGCACGCCCTCGTCGACGAGCGCGGTCTTCTTCACCGCGACGCCTTCGGCGTCAAACGTCTGCGAGCGCAGACCGCGCTTGCGCAGGGGATCGTCGACGATGCGGATGTTCTTGGCGAACAGCTGCTGGCCGAGCTTGTCCTTCAAAAAGCTGGTCTTGCGCGCGATCGAGGCGCCATTGATGGCGCCGACGAGATGGCCGACCAGGGAGCCCGCAACGCGCGGATCGAACACGACGGGCACCTTGCAGGTCTCGACCTTGCGCGGATTGTAGCGCGCCACAGTGCGCTCGCCGGCGGAACGGCCGACGGTTTCCGGCGACAGCAGATCGGCGCCGTGTGGCGCCGAAGTGAAGTCGTAGTCGCGCTCCATGCTGGTGCCTTCGCCGGATATGGCGGTGGCGGAGATGCCCTGGCTGGAGCGCAGGTAAGAGCCGTGGAAGCCGGTAGAGGTGACGAGCACCATGCCGCCGATGCCGGCGGAAGCCGAGGCGCCGCCGGATTTGGTCACGCCCTTGACGCTGAGCGCGGTAGCTTCGGCCGCAAGCGCGCGGCGCTCGAGCTCTGAAGTCGTGGGCACGTCGGAATCGAGCAGGTCGAGATCGGGGAAGTCGCGCGCGAGCAGCACGGGATCGGCGAGGCCGACATATTTGTCGTCGGGCGCAACACGCGCCATCGCCACCGCGCGTTCGGCGAGCTTGGTCACGGCATCGCCACTGACGTCGTTGGTCGAGACCACCGCCTGGCGCTGGCCGACCAGAACGCGCAGGCCGACATCGTCGCCTTCGGACCGCTCGGATTCCTCGACACGGCCGTCGCGCACCTCGACGCCCTGCGAGACGCCGCGCACTGCGACCGCATCGGCCGCATCGGCGCCGGCGCGCTTGGCCGCCTCGACCAGTCGCTGCGCGAGATCGGAGAGCGCGGACTGATCGAACAGGTCGCGATTGGCTGAGGTCGAAAGCGTCGAGCTTGCGGATGGTGAAGAGTTCACGAACGAAATCCTGTTGGGGCGGGGGTTCGGGACTGGAACCCACAGATGTGCCCTGATAGCGCGGACTTCAAGCATTTTCAGCCCGCCAAAAGCTCAGATTCGCGACTTCGGCGCAACGTCTCGTCAATCATGCGCGCCAAGGTCTTGTCAATCATGAGCAGCAGTGACGGTGGGTTAACCAGCCTTTTTAAGCGGTTTGGGAAAGGCGCGCGCTAAGGTCCTCGCATCGACCGGGAACATAATCCCGGCGGGGAGAACTAAAGCCGTGAGGCGTCAAACAGCAACAAGCGGGGTCACTCCCGCCGGGTCGAGCCGCTCCTTGCGGCTCGACCCTCTTTCCCTACCGGTCCGCTTCGATGCGCATGATCCGCGCGCCGACGGACATGTCAGGCAGATCGAGCTTCATCGCGAGCGAGTGGTGCTGCGCCGTGCCGTTCGCGGCATGCAAATGGCGATCAACGTCCGCGTCAGCGACTTCAGCGGCGTCGCGCTCCGCGGCAACGACGATGCGCAGGCCCTTATCCTCGTGCATCGCGATCCCTCGCTCTCCGTTCCGCTGCTGGTCGGCGCCGATGGCGACGAGCTCACTGAAGCCTGGGCGATCTGGAGCGAGATCTTTGCGCTGCCGCAGCTCGACGAAGGCGCCCGCAAGCCCGCATCACGACGCCGCCGCGCCAATGCGATCCGCGCCCGCCGCCCGAAATTTTTGATGCGCCGGCGCATCGGCATCGCACGCGAGCTCACCGTTCATCAGGGCGAGCGCGAGATCATCGCGCGGAATTAAAGGTGCCGTAGGGTTGGCAAAGCGAAAGCGTGCCCACCTCTTCTATCCCAGTCTCGGAAACATGGTGGGCACGGCGCAAGGGCGCCTTTGCCCACCCTACGAGAGCTACGCCGCCCGCATCACCGCGTCCGCGAGCAGTCCCGCAAACAGCAGCGCCCCCGCATACTTGTTCGACTTGAACAGGCGCAGGCAGAGCTCGGGATCGTTGATCCTTAACCGCACGATCTGCGACGCCAGATGCACGGCGAAGGCCGCAAGCCCGAGCCAGGCCGGCCAGCGCGCATCGCCGGAGGCCAGCGCGACGCCGATCAGCATCACCGCGAGCCCATAGAACAGGATCAGCGCCTGGTGCGTGTGCGCGCCGAACAGGCGCGCGGTGGACTTGATGCCGATCAGCGCGTCGTCCTCGGCGTCCTGATGCGCGTAGATCGTGTCATAGCCGATCACCCAGGAGATCGCGCCGGCATAGAGTACGAGCGCGGTGACGTCGATGCGTCCGAAGGTGACGGCAAATCCCATCAGGGCGCCCCAGGAGAAGGCCAGCCCAAGCACGATCTGCGGCCACCAGGTGATGCGCTTCATGAAGGGATAGATCGCGACGATCAAGAGCGAGGCGATGCCGGTCAGGACCGCGAAGCGATTAAACTGCAGCAGCACGAGGAGACCGATCAGCGCCTGTGCGATCATAAAGACCAGCGCCTGCTTCGTGGTCACCTGCCCTGATGGCAGCGGCCGCGAGCGGGTGCGCTCGACCTTGTCATCGAGGTCGCGGTCGGTGATGTCGTTCCAGGTGCAGCCGGCTCCGCGCATCACGAAGGCGCCGACGAAGAACAGGATGATGGTGAGCGGCAGGCCGCGGACCTCGTGCGCAATGCCGGCAGCGAGCGCCGCCGACCACCAGCACGGCATCAACAGCAGCCAGGAGCCGATCGGACGGTCGAAGCGGGACAAGCGCAAATAAGGCCGCGCCCATTGCGGTGCGAGCGTATCAACCCAGTTGCCTGTGGAATCGGCAACGCGGGCGGATGTATCGCTCATCGGGTCAGGACGTTGCCGTTGAGCGTATCGAAGGTGCTGCCGCCCTTCTTGCCGGCATTGGCTTCAGGCGCCGAGCCCGAACCCAGCACCTCGCTCAGCGATGGGCCGGCCGGGCGCGCCTGCTGCTGCCGGATCTGCTGCGCGACCGTGCAGACCTTCTTCTGCATGGTCTCGGTGTTCTTGTGGCCGGTCTTCATCTGCTCGCCGATCTGCGGCGGGATTCCGCATTTGGCGGCGTGGGATTCGATGTATTTGATCATTTTCAGCTCAGCCTGGCTGAAGTTGCCGATCAGCTTGCAGGCCTCGTCCGGCGGCGCATGACGGTCGCTCGCGGCCTTGATCAGCTTGCCGCGCTTCTCGGCTTCCTCGCGGAGCGGAATGAACGCTTTCATACAGTCCTCGCCGGGACCGCCTTGCGTCGGCGGGGCCGCGCTGAAGGCGCCGGCGCCGCCGATTGGCGCAGCGCCGTTCACGGGAAAGGACGATTGCGGCGCGGTGCCGACGGACGCGACGGGCGCCGAACCGTTCACGGGTGGAAACGCGGAACTGGTCGCGGCCTGATTGGGCAGCGGCGCCGGGAACGCGCTTTGCGCATCAGCGCCCGCGGCGCCCATGGTGACCATGGCGGCAGTGATCGGAACCATCAAATGACGGATCATCAAGATAGTCTCTCCGGCAGGAGCTTACGGGTTTCGGCGCCTTCCCAATTGAAGCGCAACCAGCGTGTTCGCGTTTCTACGATTCCCACCGGCGCTTAACAACCCGTGGAATAGGGCAAGAGCGCGGCGCTGGGACGCACCAGTTTGGCAATATTTACCCCCGAAATGGCGGCTTTCGGTTAAGAACGGCGATAAATTGGACCTTTGAACGATGCCTTCCCACGATTTTCGCGCCCCTCGCCTGTTCGTCGACGCTCCCCTGGCCCAGGACGCCAGGGTCCTGCTCGACCGCGACCAGAGCAACTATCTCGGCAATGTGCTGCGGCTTGCCGCCGGGGCCGAGGTTTTGGCTTTCAACGGCAACGACGGGGAGTGGCAAGCTGCCATCGAAGGCCGCAAGCGGCCGGACGGCCTCGTCATCCTCCAGCAGACCCGGCCCCAGGACCGACTGCCCGACCTCGCCTACGTTTTCGCCCCGCTCAAGCATGCCCGGCTCGACTACATGGTCCAGAAGGCCATCGAGATGGGCGCTGCCACGCTTCAGCCGGTCCTGACCCGGTTCACCCAGGCCTCCCGGGTCAACACCGAGCGGATGCGCGCCAACGTCGTCGAAGCGGCCGAGCAATGCGGCATCCTCAGCATCGCCGCGGTGGCCGAGCCGGTGCCGCTGGAGAGGTACCTCAGCCAGCGCGCCGCGGGCCGCCTGCTGATCTTCTGCGATGAGGCGGCGGAGGTCGAAGGCCCCATTCAAAGCCTACAGAACGCGCGCGAGGCCGGCCAAGGTATCGACGTGCTGATCGGCCCCGAAGGCGGCTTTGCCGCGGAGGAACGGGCGCTGCTGCTGCGGCAGCCGAAGATCCTGCGGCTGGCGCTCGGCCCCCGGATCATGCGGGCTGACACGGCCGCGGTGGCGGCCCTGGCGCTGGTGCAGGCGGTGCTGGGCGATTGGGGCGGCAAAACTGGCTAGCTTCCGTCGGGCTGCCGATGAAACGATGAATTGCCCGGCCGTTAAGCGATTGATCCTTTGGAGGTCGAAACCGCTTTCCGGCCATGCTAAGGGCTGCGCCAATTCCCTTGCCTCCCCTTGCCTGCCCGGTTCCACCGGGTCGATGGACCCCTGTTATGACCGCGACTGCCACCTCAAATGCTGCCGGCTCCGCCGCCTGGGCGGACACGCTGCTGTTGTCGTTCGCGCAGGCCGGCTATGTCAGGGCCGAGCCCGCCATCCTGCAGCCGGCCGAGCCGTTCCTGGACCTCTCGGGCGAAGACATCCGCAAGAGCCTCTACCTGACCACGGATCTCACGGGCGAGGAGCTCTGCCTGCGTCCGGACCTGACCATTCCAGTGGCGCGCGATTACCTCGCCTCTGCCCGTGCCGGCCAGGCGGCCGGCTTCAGCTATCTCGGTCCGGTGTTCCGCTACCGCAGCGGCCAGGCCAGCGAATTCCTGCAAGCCGGCATCGAATCGTTCGGCCGCCAGGACCGCGCCGCGGCCGACGCCGAGATGCTGGCGCTGGCGCTGGAGGCGACCGCCGCCTTCGGAGTCGGCGACGTCGAGATCCGCACCGGCGACGTCGCGCTGTTCAATGCCCTGCTCGACGCGCTCGATCTCTATCCGGTCTGGCGCCGCCGGCTGGTCAAGGATTTCAACCGTAAGATCAGCCTGGAGCAGGACCTGGAGCGGCTGGCGGCCGCGGCCACCGCGACCCGCAGCGAATATGAGGGCGTGCTCGCCGCGCTTGCCGGCTCCGATCGCAAGGCAGCGCTCGCCTTCGTCACCGATTTGATGTCGATCGCCGGCACCACCAATGTCGGCGGCCGCACCACGGCCGAGATCGCCGACCGCTTCCTCGAGCAATCGACGCTGAAGGGTGGCGCGCTGCCGCGCGAGGCGATCACCGTGCTCAAACGCTTCCTGTCGATCGCAGGCAACCCCGACGATGCCATCGCAGAGCTGCGCGCACTGACCACCGATGCCAAGCTCGATCTCACGGCTGCGATCGACCAGCTCGAGAGCCGGGTCGGCTTCATGGCGGCGCGCGGCATCGACGTGAAGCTGACGCGCTTCTCGACCGCGTTCGGACGCGGGCTCGACTATTACACCGGCTTCGAGTTCGAATTGCATCACAGGGGTAATGGCGCCGAGCCGCTGGTCGCCGGCGGCCGCTATGACGGGCTGATGACCCAGCTCGGCTCAGCGCAGCCGATCCCCGCGGTCGGCTTCTCGGTCTGGGTGGATGCGCTGACCAAGATCGGCCGCAAGGTGGGAGCTTAAGTCATGAGCGCGCCATTCGTTCTGGCCGTTCCCTCCAAGGGCCGCCTGCAGGAAAACACCGAAGCCTTCTTCGCCCGCGCCGGGCTCAAGCTGTCGAAGGCCGGCGGTGCCCGCGACTATCGCGGCACCATCGCGGGCCTCGACAATGTCGAGGTCGCCTATCTGTCGGCGAGCGAGATCGCCTCGCAACTCTCCCGCGGTTTCGCGCATCTCGGCGTCACCGGCGAAGACCTGGTGCGTGAGAACATCGCGGATGCCGACAAGCGCGTGTCGCTGATCGAGGGGCTCGGCTTCGGCTATGCCGATGTCGTCGTCGCGGTGCCGCAGGCGTGGATCGACGTCCGCACCATGGCCGACCTCGACGACGTCACCACCGGCTTTCGCGAGCAGCATCACATGCGGATGCGGGTCGCCACCAAGTTCATCAATCTGACCCGCGCCTTCTTCCAGAGCCACGGCATCACCGACTACCGCACCGTCGAAAGCGCCGGCGCGACCGAAGGCGCGCCCGCGGCCGGCAGCGCCGAGCTGATCGTCGACATCACCACGACCGGTGCGACGCTCGCCGCCAATGGCTTGCGGGTGCTCGACGACGGCGTGATCCTGCGCAGCCAGGCCAATCTGGTCGCCTCGAAGGAGGCCGACTGGTCGCCGCAGGCGCGCGAGACCGCGCGCGTCATCCTCGATCACATTGCGGCGCGAGCGCGGGCCAACAAATACCGCGAGGTCCGCACCCGTTTCCGGCAGTGCGACGCCGCGCTGCTCGGCGAGGCCCACAGCCGGTTCGGCGTCGAGGCCCCATTTGGCGGACCGACCTCGTCAGGCATGCTGACGCTGCACTGCCCCCCGGGGCAGCTCTATGCGCTGGCGAGCTTCCTGCGCGAGCATGGCGCCGAGACCGTCTCGGTGGTTTCGCTCGACTACGTGTTCGACCGGGAGAACCCGCTGTTCGCCAAGCTCGAGTCGTTCCTGGGGCGGTGAGCCTCAGGTTTCGTTCAGCGTAGCGACAGCAAACGGCTGCTACCATATGCGGTTGAGAAGACCTAAACGCCTCTGGAACCTTGATCGATGACGCTGGGCTCTGACGTTTCCGGCATGACGACCACAGCGGCCAGTGCCGCCGCGAAAGGGCTGTCGATTGTCGTCCCCGTCTACAACGAGGCGGCGGGCCTCGCCGCCCTGCATCAGAGGATCTGCGAACTCGCGAAGACGTTGCGGCAGCGCTATCGGCTTGCTTGCGAGGTCGTCTATGTCGACGACGGCAGCGCGGATGCAACGCTGTCGATCGCCCGCAGCCTGCCGGCCGACGCGATCGGCGTCCAGGTGGTCTCGCTGTCGCGCAATTTCGGCAAGGAGGCGGCGCTGATGGCCGGCCTCGACCATGCCCGGCTCGGCGCCGTCATGTTCATGGACGGCGACGGCCAGCATCCGCCGGCCCTGGTCGAGCAGCTGGTGCAGCACTGGATCGAAGACGGCTACGACGTCGTCTATACCGCCAAGGCGCATCGCGACAACGAGCCCTTCCTGCGGCGGCTCGCCGTGCACGGCTTCTACGCGCTGATCAATTGGGGCGCGCGGCAAAAGATTCCCGAGGACGCCGGTGACTTCCGCCTGCTCTCACCGCGCGCGGTCGCAGCGCTGAGGCAGCTGCCGGAGCGCAACCGTTTCTTCAAGGGACTGGCCAGCTGGATCGGCTTCCGCCAGATCCGTGTCGACTACGAACCGGCGCCGCGCGCCCATGGCGTCACCACCTTCAACGCCGCTCGCCTGCTCGGCCTGTCGATCGAGGGCCTGACCTCGTTCTCGGTGGCACCGCTGCGCTTCGCCAGCCTGCTCGGCGCGGCTCTTGCCGGTATCGCCTTCCTGTTCGGCCTCTCCATCCTCTGGGAGGTCTTCACGACCGGCAAGCAGGTGCCCGGCTATCCCTCGCTCGTGGTCGGCCTGATGACCATCGGCGGCGTGCAGCTCATCATGATCGGCATCGTCGGCGAATATATCGGCAAGATTCTCTCCGAGCTGAAGGCGCGCCCGATCTACTTCGTCGCCGAGCACAGCGAGAAGCATTTTGAGGCCGACAACGCCGACGACGCTTCGAAAAGGACGGCCGCCGAATGAGTGCTGCCGCGGGCCTGCGGCGGATTTGGCTCTGCGCCGACGATTACGGCATCAGCCCGGGCGTCAACCGCGCCATCCGCGACCTGATCGAACGCGGCCGCCTCAACGCCACGTCGGTGATGATGGTGGGACCGGCGATCCAGCGCAGCGAGATCGAGGCGCTGGACGCGGCAGCCAAATCGAGCCCGCGCTGCACCATCGGCTTGCACGTGACGCTGTCGGCGCCGTTCCGGCCGCTCACCATGCATTTCCGCCCTCTCGACGGCGACATGTTCCTGGCCTTTCCGAAGCTGCTGCGCGCCGGACTGATGCGGCGGCTCGACCGCGAATTCTTTCGCAATGAGGTGAAGGCGCAGCTCGCAGCGTTCACCGAAGCATTCGGGCGTGCGCCCGACTTCGTCGACGGTCACCAGCATGTGCAGCTCTATCCGCAGGTGCGCGACGGCTTCATCGATGCCGTTAGCGAGACCGCACCGAACGCCTGGGTACGCCAGTGCGGACGCAACCTGCCGCTGGCGCAGCGGCTGGCCTCACTGAAGGCCATGGTGCTCGATATCCTCAGCGCGCAATTCCGCCGCCGCGCCGGCGCGGCCGGTCTCAGCTTCAATCGCGGCTTCGCCGGCGCTTACGACTTCACGCGGGCAGCCGATTTCGGCGCATTGATGCGGCAGTTCCTGGAAGGCCTCCCCGAGGGCGGTCTCGTGATGTGCCATCCCGGCTTCGTCGATAACGTCCTTGTCGGCCTCGACCCGATGACGGATGTGCGCGAACGCGAGCATGCTTATCTCGCCGGCGACGCGTTCCCACGTCTGCTGGCGGACAGCGGCGTCACGCTGGGGTGAAGTCGCCGAAAACCGCCTTGCGGGGCAGCTTGTCGCATACGGAAATTTAATCCGGCCGGCACTGTTGGGGCCATAATGGAACCTACATCTCCTGCGCGCTTGGTTTTGCGCGAAGGAGATTGATCATGACGCCGCAGGAACGCCAGCTCGTCGACGAGCTTTTCGACCGGCTTACCAAACTGGAAAATGCACCGCGCGATCCCGACGCGACCGCCGCGATCTCCGACGGCTTGCGCAAGGCACCCGGTGCGATCTACGCGCTGGTGCAGACCGTGTTGTTGCAGGACGAAGCGCTCAAGCGCGCCCACGCCCGTATCCAGGAGCTGGAAGCGGGGCAGGCGCCCGAGCAGGCGCAGTCCGGCGGCTTCCTGGATTCCATGCGCGAGACGTTGTTCGGCGGAAGTCCGTCGCGGGGTTCGGTTCCGAACGTGCCGCCGCGCGACTCGCGGCCAGTCTGGAATAGCGGCCAGGCCATGCAGCAGACCCAGCCGGGCTACGGCCAGCCGCCTTACGGTCCGGCCTACGGTCAGGGTCCGGGTCAGAGCTATGGCGCGCCGCCGATCGGCGGTGGTGGCGGCTCGTTCCTCGGCACGGCGGCGGCGGCCGCGGCCGGCGTCGTCGGCGGCTCGCTGCTGCTCTCCAGCATCCGCGGCATGATGGGCGGACCGCATCAGCAGGCCTTTGGCGACACCAACGCCCTGGGCGACCGCAGTCCTTGGGGCGGCAGTGACCAGTCCGGCGGCTCGCTCGCGCGCGATGCGGGCCTCGACGATATCGGCTCGAACCGCCGCGACGACTCGCGTCAAGGCTTCTTCGACCAGGCGTCGAACGATCGGGACAACAACGACCAGAATTACAGCGACGATCACGACGACAACATGGACACCGGCGACGACGGCGATTTCGGCGGCGGCGACGATGGCGGCAGCGATTACGCGTGAGCAATTCACCCGGTAGATACGAAACGGCCGCCTCTAGGCGGCCGTTTTCTTTTAGGGCGTAGCTCAAGCGCCTCTTGTGCCACCGCGCGCAGAGAAGCCGTTCGATATAGTATGACTAATGCGCACGGTTGCTGGCTTACACTGAGCTGAACGTTGCTGCCGGACGCGCCCGAGTTCACCATGAAAAACGAAATCACTTTCTGACGCGCGCGGCCGTAGACTCCCGGATTTCCAAATTCGGACATGGGTGTTCAACTGGAAGAACACGTTGCTCATGCCACACACGATGTGGCTGCCGCTCTTGGCAACAGTCGGGGTTTTAAAATGAGTTCACTTCAGCAGCGCATTGCAACCTTATCCGACGTGACGACACATCTCATCACCGAATTGTACGAGTTGGAGGGACTGCACGAGCGGCTCAGGAAGGCAGAGCTGTCGGCGCGGCGGTTGAACCGCTCCGCTGGCGCACCACATTCCCATTCGTCAACTCGTCGTCGCTGCTCCGTTGCCGGGTCGACGCGGCACCGTCAGCGAGCATAGCTGGAAGGCGTTTGCCGGCGGCACGCAACGCCTTCGATGCCGCGCATCGCGAGCCGGCGCGGGTTGACGGCTCGCTTCAAGCGCACAACGCCTCACATCACCACGACTTTGGTGCCGACATTGACACGGCCGTAGAGGTCGATGACGTCCTCGTTGCGCATGCGGATGCAGCCGGAGGAGACGTTGGTGCCGATGGTCCAGGGCTCGTTGGAGCCGTGGATGCGGTAGAGCGTGGAGCCGAGATACATCGCGCGGGCGCCCAGCGGATTTTCCGGGCCGCCTTCCATGTGCCGGGGCAGATCGGGGCGGCGCGCCAGCATTTCCGCCGGCGGCGTCCAGTCCGGCCATTCGCGCTTGGCGGTGATCGACTTCACGCCGGACCATGTGAAGCCGGGACGGCCCACACCGATACCGTAGCGCATCGCCCTGCCGTTGCCCTCGACGAGATAGAGGAACTTGTTCGGCGTATCGACCACGATCGTGCCGGGACTTTCCTTGCCGCTATAGTCGACGAGCTGCTTCTCGAATTTCGGATCGAACGGACGCTGCCGCGGATCGACCGCATCCTGCTGGAGCGCGCCCTGCTGAACTCCGCCTTGCATCTGCGGCTCGCCCATCGGCGGCAGACGGCGCTGATCGTAATAGGCCGGCTGGCCGCCGATACCCCGGCTGCTGCGGCGCGTAGGCCGGACCGCGGCCGGGACCGTCACCGAACAGGAATTCGATGAAGCCGCCGCCCATGTTCGAGTTGGAGGCGACGCGCACCGGCGCCGGCGGCACCTGCGGCGCATAGAGCACCGCGGGCGGATCGTTCGACACGGTGTTATCGAAGGCGCTGGCGCTGTTGGCGCCGGCAATGAAGGTGCAAGCGCTGCCGAGCAGCGCGACAGACATTTTCTTGAACATCGACGTACTCTGTACTGTTTCGTCTAGATCACATGCGTCGGGGAAGGCGCCTGGCTGATCGGCCGCCGCGACGTGGTCAATAAAAAGCAAAAGCCGTTTTGTTTGGTAAACGTATCAAGCGTTTGGATTCACCACGTCGTCAAGCGCGGGCCAATTTGGCGATCAGCGTTTATTTTCGATGAACGCAGCGCAGCCATGGTTAATCGCTTCTTTGCACGCCGTCGCGCGATGCCGCACAACAGTTCCGGCTGTGAACTTCGTGTTAAATCGCTTCTGCCTACAAAGACGCGTGAATGAGGTGGGGGAGTATCCTGATGGCTGTTCACCGCAAGCGTTTTCGCGTCGAAGATATCGCCGGTGGCGAGATGCCGATTCTCTGACGTAACCGAAGAAGCAATCCCGATGCATAGCGAGATCATGGCCGAGCTGCGTGCGATCCGCGCACAGATGGCGAAGGGCACTGTGCCCCTGTCCGGCAGCGCAGCCATGGCGGCGATCGACGCCTCCACCGCCCACGAGCTCTCGGAAGCCCGTACCATGCTCGAGACCTACCGGGCGCAGATCGAGCAGTGCGAGAAGCTGAAGGTCGAGCTCGACCTCATCCACGACGCCATCGACCGCACCAAGCGCGAGATCGCGACGCTGCACGGCAAGAGCTTCGACGGCGGCGAGATGGCCAAGGTCAATGGCGAGCTCGGCGCGGTCGTCGGCGGCACCGAGCAGGCGACGCAGCAAATCCTCGAAGCCGCCGAGTCGATCGACCAGGCGGCCAGCGCGATGTCCAAGGTGCAATCGGCCGATCAGCAGAAGCGGCTCGCCGACGACATCCAGGAACGCGTCATCTCGATTTTCGAAGCCTGCAACTTCCAGGACCTGACCGGCCAGCGCATCAGCAAGGTCATGACCACGATGAAGTTCATCGAGCAGCACATCAATGCGATGATGGAGATCTGGGGCGGCGTCGACGCGATCAAGGCCCATGTGCCGGCGCCTGTCGACAGCCGCAGCGATGACGAAAAGCTCCTCAACGGCCCGAAGCTCGCCGGCGACGTCGGCCATGCCTCGCAGGACGACATCGACGCGCTGTTCGACTGAGCGGGCGTCGACTACGGAAAGACGAAACGCCGGCGCAAGCCGGCGTTTTTTTGTTTGCCGTCATTGCGAGCGTAGCGAAGCAATCCAGACCGTCACCGTGGAAAGACTTTGGATTGCTTCGCTACCGCTCGCAATGACGCGTGGTTAGGCCGGAATCCCGATCACGCCCTCGGCGCGCAGCGGACGTAGACCATGTTGCCGTAGCGGGTGGCGGCGTCCTTGTCGATGAAGCGGGTGATCAGCACGCGGCCATCGAAGGAGATGATCTCGCGGTCCTGCTCGCCCGGCGTCGGGCCGGCGGGTCCGATGTAGTTCTTGCCGCTCGGCGAGCCCTTCAGCCGCAGCTCCTGCGGGGTCGCCTGGTCGGCCAGATGCATGATCACGCCGCCGGAGGAGCCGGCGGTGATCACATAGGGATTCTTGCACTGCGCCCGGGCGGCAGCCTCGGTGCGGGCGCGGTCGGCCGGATTCTGGAACGAGGCGAGACCCCAGCGGCCGACGATCTCGTCGGAGCGGATCGTCGCGGGCATTTCCGGGCCGGTGCCGGGCTCAGCCTCGGGCGGCGGCGAAGACGACGAGAAGGACGGCAGGCTCATGCCGCCGCCGCAGGCGCCCAGCAATAGCGCCAGACAAGACGCGGCGGCCAGATTGGCAACCGTGCGCGCGCGAGCTGAACTGATCATGGCATTCCCCCGAACAAGACCATGGCCGCACCCCTCCCGCAGCCAAGCGCAAAACAGCCGCCGGAGCAATGCCGTCGTTTGATACGCCGGCGCCCCGAACGAGTTTCCAATGCCACCATCCTATATCCGCCTCACCAATCGCTTAACCACCTTTGCTTGACAGGATCGCGGCCAAGCCATATTTCCGGGCGCACTATTAGCACTCGGAAAGCCCGATTGCTAAGCGTGCCGTTCGATCCTCGGGAAGAGGGTGGACGGAAGCGCCGCCCCAACCCACTTCCACTACTTCCGAAGCGAGCCTCCAAAGGGAAACGTCATGGCTAAATCCAAATTTCGTCCGCTGCATGACCGTGTCGTGGTCAAACGTATCGACGCCGAGGAAAAGTCCAAGGGCGGCATCATCATTCCCGACACCGCCAAGGAAAAGCCCTCCCAGGGCGAAATCGTCGCCGTCGGCCCGGGCGGCCGCGACGAGACCGGCAAGCTGATCCCGATCGACCTCAAGGTCGGCGACCGCGTGCTGTTCGGCAAATGGTCGGGCACCGAGGTCAAGATCGAGAACGAAGAGCTCCTGATCATGAAGGAGTTGGACATCATGGGCGTGCTGGCCTAAGGCCATCCGTCTGAACGGCCGCTGAATGTCATGCCCGGATCGCGCGATCCGGGCATCCATCATTCCGCCGGGTTCGACTTGCGGACCCGGGATTGGTGCAACACAAGCGGCAGATACATCACGAAACACGAGGGATTGCAGAAATGGCTGCCAAAGACGTCAAGTTTTCCGGAGACGCGCGCGATCGCATGCTGCGCGGCGTCGACGTTCTCGCCAACGCCGTCAAGGTGACGCTCGGCCCGAAGGGCCGCAACGTCGTCATCGAGAAGAGCTTTGGCGCCCCCCGCATCACCAAGGACGGCGTCACCGTCGCCAAGGAGATCGAACTCGAGGACAAGTTCGAGAACATGGGCGCCCAGATGGTACGTGAGGTCGCCTCCAAGACCAACGACCTCGCCGGCGACGGCACCACCACCGCGACCGTGCTGGCCCAGGCCATCGTGCGCGAAGGCGCCAAGGCGGTTGCCGCCGGCATGAACCCGATGGACCTCAAGCGCGGCATCGATTCCGCGGTTGCGGCCGTGGTCAAGGACATCGAGAAGCGCGCCAAGCCGGTCGCCGCCTCCTCCGAAGTCGCCCAGGTCGGCACCATCTCGGCCAACGGCGATGCCGCCATCGGCAAGATGATCGCCCAGGCGATGCAGAAGGTCGGCAATGAGGGCGTCATCACCGTCGAGGAGAACAAGTCGCTCGACACCGAGGTCGACATCGTCGAGGGCATGAAGTTCGACCGCGGCTATCTCAGCCCCTACTTCGTCACCAATGCCGAGAAGATGACCGCCGAGCTCGAGGACGCCTACATCCTCCTGCACGAGAAGAAGCTCTCGGGCCTGCAGGCCATGCTGCCGGTGCTCGAAGCCGTGGTGCAGTCGGGCAAGCCGCTCGTCATCGTCGCCGAGGACGTCGAGGGTGAGGCGCTCGCCACCCTGGTGGTCAACCGCCTGCGGGGCGGCCTCAAGGTCGCCGCCGTCAAGGCGCCTGGCTTCGGTGACCGCCGCAAGGCCATGCTCGAGGACATCGCGGTTCTCACCGGCGGCCAGCTCATCTCCGAAGAGCTCGGCATCAAGCTCGAGAACGTCACGGTGAAGATGCTCGGTCGCGCCAAGAAGGTGGTGATCGACAAGGAGAACACCACGATCGTCAACGGTGCCGGCAAGAAGCCCGACATCGAGGCCCGCGTCGGCCAGATCAAGGCGCAGATCGAGGAGACCACCTCGGACTACGACCGTGAGAAGCTTCAGGAGCGCCTCGCCAAGCTCGCCGGCGGCGTCGCGGTGATCCGCGTCGGCGGCGCCACCGAGATCGAGGTCAAGGAGAAGAAGGACCGCGTCGAGGACGCGCTCAACGCCACCCGCGCCGCGGTGCAGGAAGGCATCGTTCCGGGCGGCGGCGTCGCGCTGCTGCGCGCCAAGAAGGCGGTCGGCCGCCTGTCCAACGACAATGCCGACGTCCAGGCCGGCATCAACATCGTGCTGAAGGCGCTGGAAGCCCCGATCCGCCAGATCTCCGAGAACGCCGGCGTGGAAGGCTCGATCGTCGTCGGCAAGATCCTGGAGAACAAGTCCGAGACCTTCGGCTTCGACGCTCAGAACGAGGACTATGTCGACATGGTCGAGAAGGGCATCATCGATCCCGCCAAGGTGGTGCGCACCGCGCTCCAGGACGCCTCCTCCGTGGCCGGCCTGCTGGTCACCACCGAAGCCATGGTCGCCGAAATGCCGAAGAAGGAAGCTCCGCCCGCCATGCCGGCCGGCGGCGGCATGGGCGGTTTCTAAGGCCCATCCTCACCTTCCAGTGTTACGAAGGCCGCCTCCGGGCGGCCTTCTTTTTTGCCGACCCTGCCCCTCCGCTTTCCGATTCAACCGGCGGCCAAAACCCACTACGGTGGCCCCGATTCTGATTGCTCGAGGATTTCGTCGATGCGCGCGCTTCCGGTTTGTTCGACAGCCCTTTTGGTGGCCTTACTCGCCGCCTCGCCCGAGGTCGCTTCCGCCCAGATGAAGCTGTCGCCGAAGGCCACGACGCCCGGCGGCGTCGAGACGCGCTATTTCACCTCGATCGACGGGCTGATGGACGGCAATGCCGACGTGATCCTGAAGGAGACGCGCCAGGGCAAGACGGTCACGGCGGCCGTGCTCGACGTCTGCTATCCCGTCGCGAAGAATTCCGACCGGAAGGACCGCTTCGTCGTCAATCTCCAGGTCGCAGGCCAGAACCTGACGGGCACGACGCAGAGCCTCGGCGCGAAGGCGCCGGTCAGCGTCAAGCTGCTGCGCAAGCAGGCCGGGGACATGTTCGAGTTCCGCGGCCAGATCACGATCGGCCAGACCGTGACCGAGGTCACCTCGCCCGACAATTCCGATCTCAGCGAGAAGGAATTCCTGGACAACCAGACCTCCGACGACGGCATCACGCCGCAGCCGAAGGATTTCACCGACGTCTCGCCGGAGGCGATCGCGGTCAAGGTCAAGCTCGATGCCGCGAACGACTTCCTGAAGAGCCTGAAGGGCCAGGAGGTTGAGGTGACGCTGGCCAGCCTCAATGTCGGCTGCGACGCGCTGCGCGCCGGTGAGCAGACCATCAACATGTCGGTCGATCCGGAGCGCGCGGGGGCGCTGCTGTCAAAGTTCAAGGCGATGCCCGGCGTCACCGCCGCGGGCTGGACCGCGGGCATGACCGAGATGGACCGCACCATCCGCTTCCCGGCCGCCGACTGGCGCGACGGCGACAAGATCAACCGCGACAAGCTCGCGACCGCGGTTGCGGGCGTGCTGAGCAGGACGCTCGCGGCAAAGCCGGTCTCGCAGAGCTTCAACTCCGCCACCGGCAAGCTCAAGCTCGTCTTCAAGCGGCCGAACCAGGATTTTCCCGCGCTCGAGCTCACCGACACGATCGAGGTCGCAGGCCTCGTCTCGCCCGACAAGCCCGGCACGACCGACAAGCTCATGCTCTGGATCGGCAGCCCCGCGACGACCACATCCGATGAGAGCAGCGGCGCCAAGCTCAACCTGTCCGATGACGCGAGCCCGGACGAAGAAGGCGATCTGCCCGACGACAACGGCTCGATCGAGGCGCTTGCCAAGGAGCTGAAAGCCCAGCGCTGGGACGCCGACAAGTCGGTGTGGAAGTAGACTCTCGTGCCCCGGACGCAGCGCAGCACGTCAGTGATGCGCTGCTGAGCCGGGGCCCAGAAGCTACGAGCACGTCCGAGGATAGGATTCTGGGTCCCGGCTCTGCGGCGCAGCGCTTACGCGCTCCGCCTTGTCCGGGACGAGCGCACTGCGAAAGCTAATTCCCGTTGACGCGAAAGCGCAGCGGCTTGGGACCAACCAGCATGAGCACGTCGCCCTGGCGCTTCCAGGTTTCGACGCTGCCGAGCGCGGCCACGAGATCGTCATCGGCCTGCGCCTTTGCCGGCGGACAGGAGCGGTCCTGGATCTGGCCGGGGACGAAGATCACGGTGTTGCCGGCGACCGAGAACTGGCCCTTGCCGCCCTTGCACCAGAGCTCCAGCACCACCTCGCCATTGTCGCCGATCTCGATGTTCGGTATCCGCTTCGAGCCGGGCTGTGGCAGCGCTTCCAGCGTCATTTCGGTGCCGAAGGGGAACCCCTCCTCGGCACGCGCGAGCGTGGACATCGCGAGCATTGCAATTGCCGCACACACCAACCGCTTGAGCAAAACCATAAGACCTCTCGACCGACCTGACTTGCCGCACCTTCTATAAGACGGCAGCGTTCTTGAGAAGGTTCGCCCATGGTGGATGTCGATACAAAAATCCCCGCGAGGCGAGCCTCGCGGGGATTTGCGTCGCGGCTTTGGCGTCGACCGCTACTTCAGCACCAGCGCCGTGAACGGCCAGACATAGGCCTGCAACGTCACAAGCACGCCGACGAGGCAGGCCAGCACGATCGAGTGCCGGAACACGAAGCGCAGGATGGTGCCCTCGTGGCCGTACCAATTGGTGGCGGTGGAGGCGACGACGATCGATTGCGCGTCGATCATCTTGCCCATCACGCCGCCGGATGAGTTCGCCGCAGCCATCAGGACCGGCGACAGACCGAGCTGCTCGGAGGTGATCTTCTGCAGGTTTCCGAACAGCACGTTTGAGGCGGTGTCCGATCCCGTCAGCGCAACACCGAGCCAGCCAAGCAACGTGCCGAAGAAGGGATAGAGCACGCCGGTGGCCGCGAAGGCGAGGCCGAGCGTCGCGTCGACGCCGGACAAGCGCGTCAAGGTGCCGATCGCGAGCATCGCGGAGATCGTGATCAGCGAGATCGCGCACAGCCGGATGGTGCGGCCGTACTCGGTCACGAGTTTGACGGGACCGACGCCCATCAGGAAGCCGGAGATGATCGCCGCGATCAGCATGCCCGTTCCGGTGAAGGACAGGTAGGTGAAGCTGAACACCGCGGCTTCCGGAGTCGGCTTCGCCGCCACCGGCGGCATTTTGTTGATCATCTGGTGCAGCTCGGGAACGGCGTAGTTCCAAACGAAGATCGAGTTCGCCCAGGTCTTGAACCAGCCGCTGCCCCAGATCAGCATCACGACGCAGACGATGATCCACGGCAGCAGCGCGCTCCAGAGCTCCGCTTGCGTGAGCGGGGTTTTGTCGAGCGGCTTCGCCGGCGTCATGGTCGCCGCCGATTCATCGTGCCCGCCCAGCTCCGGCGACAGCCAGAGCTGCCTCGGCTGCCACACCTTCAGGAACAGGATGAGGGCGCCCATCGAGATCAGCGATGCCCCGATGTCGACGATCCAGGGATTGATGTGGTTCGAGATCACATATTGCGGAATCGCAAACGACACGCCCGTGACGAGGATCGCCGGCCAGACGTCCTTCATGCCCCTCCAGCCCGCGAAGGCCCACACCACCCAGAACGGCACGATCAGCGAGAAGAACGGCAATTGCCGGCCGACCATCGCACCCAAGATATAGGGATCGAGCCCGGTGACGGAGGCAAGGCCCTGGATGGGCGTGCCGAGCGCGCCGTAGGCGACCGGCGCGGTGTTGGCGATCAGCGACAGGCCGGAGGCTGCGAGCGGGGAGAAGCCGAGCCCGATCAGCACCGCGCCCGTGATCGCGACCGGCGTGCCGAAGCCCGAGGCGCCCTCGAAGAAGGCACCGAACGAGAACGCCACCAGCAACAGCTGCAAACGCCGGTCCTCGGTGACGCCGCCGATCGCGCGCTTCAGCAGTTCGAATTTCCCGCACCCTACCGTCACCTGATAGAGGAAGATGACGTTGAGGACGATCCAGCCGATGGGGAAGAACCCGGTGACGATGCCCAGCACCGAGGCGCGTAACGACATGTTCGCGGGCATGGTGAAGACGAAGATCGTGATCAGGTTGGTCACGATCACGGCGATGACGGCTGCGATGTGGGCCTGGACGCGGCCGCTCGCGATCAGGACCAGCAGCGTGACGACGGGCACTGCCGCCGCGATCGTCGACAGCACCGGGCTGTGCAGCGGGTCATAGATTTGATTCCACATAGTCTTCCTCCCCCACGCATGTTTGTGGCAGGCGACCCGCGTGGAGAGCCGGTCCTGCTTGACGCTGGAAGCGATAACCCCCAAGTCGGACGCGAATTCCTCGCGAATGCGGCGGTTCCCGTCCGCTCACAAGCTCGCGAAATCCCGAAGCACCCCGCCCCGCGCCGTCGAACCCCATGCTAGGGTTGCGAGCTGCGACAAGCCAACGCAAATTGCAGAACTTGCGACTTTAGTCTAAGCGCGCCCATTTCCGCCATTGCCTCAGCCATTTGGCTCTGGGCCGTTATGCACATCCCCTGAGGAGACCCAGCTCTGTGAAGAACATCCGCGCCATGCTCGCGATCGTCTGGCGAATCGCCGCCCCCTATTTCCGATCGGAGGACAAATGGGCCGGCCGCGGCCTGCTCGCCGCCGTCATTGCCATGGAGCTGGCGCTGGTGGCGATCAATGTTCTGGTCAGTCAGTGGCAAAACCGATTCTTCAGTGCGATCCAGGGATATGAACTGGACCGGTTCGTCAGAGAGATCTGGATCTTTCTTGGCCTTGCCTTCACCTTCGTCGCATTGGCGGTCTACAAGCTCTACCTGAACCAGTGGCTTCAGATTCGTTGGCGGCGCTGGCTGACGCAGCATTATCTCGGCGAATGGCTCAACGGCTCGACGCATTACCGCATGCAGCTCAAGGGCGACGCCGCCGACAATCCTGATCAGCGTATCACCGAGGACGTCAAGAATTTCGTCGAACAGACCCTGACCATCGGCCTCGGCCTGCTGTCGTCGATCGTGACGCTGGCCTCGTTCGTCGTCATTCTCTGGGGTCTGTCGGACAAGGCGCCGCTGCACATTTACGGTACCGATATCGTCATCCCTGGTTTTCTGGTCTGGTGTGCGCTGGTCTACGCAATCCTGGGTACGGCGCTGACGCACTGGATCGGTGCCCCGCTCATCAACCTCAATTTCGAGCAGCAGCGCTTCGAGGCCGACTTCCGCTTCAACCTGATCCGCGTGCGCGAAAATTCCGAGCAGATCGCCCTTTTGAAAGGTGAGAGCGCGGAGCGAGGGAATCTGCTGCAGCGCTTTGGTTTCGTCATAGGCAACTGGTACGCGATTATGAGCAGGACCAAGCGCCTGACCGCTTTCACGGCAAGCTATAGTCAGGCTGCAGTGATCTTTCCCTATGTGGTGGTGGCTCCGGCTTACTTCGCCAAGAGAATCCAACTCGGCGACTTGATGCAGACCGGCTCGGCGTTCGGCAGCGTGCAGGATGCGCTGTCGTTCTTCGTCACGGCGTATCGCTCGCTCGCGGAATGGCGCTCGGTGATTGCTCGTCTCGATGGCTTCGAGATGTCGGTCAGCTCAGCAGCCACCGTCGCGGCGCACGAGCCGGCCATCAGCGTTGCGCCAGGGAGCGCCAAGGCAATCACGCTCAAGCAATTGCTGGTGAACCTGCCAAACGGCGAGCCACTGGTCAGCGCCGATGCCTTCATCGTCCGGCCGGCAGAGCGAGTTCTGGTGACCGGACCGTCCGGTTCCGGCAAGTCGACGTTGTTCCGGGCCATTGCCGGCATCTGGCCTTTCGGCGACGGAACGATCGCCATTCCTGAGAAGGCGAAGCTGATGATGGTGCCGCAGCGGCCGTATTTCCCGATCGGCCCGCTCGGGGATGCCGTGATCTACCCCTCCGATCATGGCACAATCGCGCCCGAGAAGATCGCGGAAGCGCTGACAGCAGTAGGCATGCCGCGTCTGGCAAAGCGGCTTGCCGAGGACGGTCACTGGAACCGGATGCTGTCGCTCGGCGAGCAGCAGCGCCTGGGGCTCGCTCGCGCGCTGTTGCATGCGCCGGACTATCTGTTCCTGGACGAGGCCACGGCGTCGCTGGACGAGCCGTCCGAGGCCCGACTGTACCGGCTGCTGGCAGAGAAGCTGCCGCAGGCGACCATTGTCTCGATCGGCCACCGCTCGACGCTCGACGCCTTCCACACTCGCAAGGTGACAATGGTGAAGGACGGCGAGATCCACGTCCTCGGCGGCGGACCGGCTGTAGCGGAGCCGAGCGCGGCGCGTTGAGGAGCGGCGCTCCGGATTCGTGTGCGCGGCGGCGTGATTTAGCGCGGTTTCGCGACACGAGCTCCCATCCTCCCCTGGAGGGGGAGGATCGGGTCGCATGCAGCGAAGCGTAATGCGAACCGAGGTGGGGTGACGGTCTATCCGCGTTGAAACTGTCCGTGTCGAGAGATCACCCCGCCCCGCTCGCGCTGCGCGCGATCGACCCTCCCCCTCCAGGCAGGGCTATCGCATATGGATTTCACGAGGACTGTCTGCGGGCTTGCTCCGCCTCTCCCGCTTGCGGGAGAGGCCGACGCTCTCGCAGAGCGCGGCGGGTGAGGGCTCTCGCCACGCAGGGACATCCTCCTCAATCCTCAACAATCCCGACGCGGAGACACCCCCACCCCAGCCCTCCCCCGCAAGCGGGAGAGGGAGCCCAGTGCCGATGCCGCCGCATCGTGCACACCATATGCGATAGCCCTACCCTGGAGGGGGAGGGTGGGAGCTTCTTCACGTCATGCCCGGGCTTGTCCAGGTCAGGCCGGCCATGACGATGTGGCCAACATCGAGCCCTCACCGCGCACGCCACGGCCGAACTCCTTTAGTCTATTAGCCCCAAAGCAAAAGGGCGGCAGATTGCTCCGCCGCCCTCGCCAAGTATTCCGGGAAAAATCTTACTTCAGGTTGGTCATCGCCGTCAGGTCGAACGACAGCTTGGCGATACCGGCCGCGCCGCACCAGTTGGAGCCGACTCCCGACGGATTGATCGGGGTCACGTCGGTACCGAGGTTCGGAGCGATGTTGCCGCGGGCGGAGAAGTCGCTGGTGAAGGCGTTGCAGTTACCCTTGGACAGGTCGGTGTCGGAATAACGCAGGTCCAGCGTGAACACCTTGTAGGTGAAGCCGATGCCGATGTTCCAGGTGTTGTAGTCGGCGTACTTGATGCCGTTCGGGAACGCCGGCACGCCGTAGAAGCTGTCGGAGGTGCCGAGCCACTGACGGCCGAACTCACCCGAGACATACATGCCGACGCCGCTCGAGCCGAAGACCGTGCTGGGCGCGATGTACTTGCCGGTGATCGAGGTGTAGTTGCCCCAGGCGCCGGAGTTCAGGTAGCTCGGGGTGTAGTATTCGTTGACGCCGAACGACCAGTTGTCGTTCACCGTATAAGTCATCTTGCCGTAGACTTCGAAGAAGCTCAGGTCCTTCTTGATCACGTTGCCATTGATCAGGGCCTGCGAGGCGCACTCGGCGCCCTGGAAGTTGCCGGCAAAGTCAATTCCGGGCGCGCCGAAGAAGCAGCTGCCGCCCGGATACAGATAGCCCCATACGCCGATGTCAAAGGCGAAGGCACCGAAGGTCGGGCGGATACCGCCATAGACGTCGATCTCGGCCGCGGCGCGGTTCGGGAAGGAGATGCTCTCACCGGACACGCCCACGTAGAGCTGGAGGTCCTTGGTGACGTTGTAGCGCGGCTCGAAATAGGCCGTGACCGACGGCTTGTGGTTCGACTGGGTGATACCGCGGAAAATATAGTCGCTCATGATGCCGCCGCCGAAGGCGACGTCCCAGGGCTCGAAAGCGGGCGGCGGCGGGGCTTTCAATGCCTTGACCGGCATATCTGCCGCGAAAGCCGAACCCGTCACCATTGCCAGCGCCGTTGCCAACAAAGCCACTTTTTTCATTTCGATCCCCATCGCCAGTTCTTAGACCTAGTCAGGTCCCAATAGCCCCCCCGGGGCGCTCGACCTGATTGCAAATTTCGTAACTGCGGCAATGTGAATTGAGGGGTGCGAACGGTGAAGCAAAAAGCGCGGGCATCTGCCGACTTTTTAGGCGTTTTGACGATTCCACGAAAGGTTGTCAGCCTGTGTGTCTTCTCGAACACATCAATTGCGTCGCAAACTGCAAAGGATGGTCCGTGCAAGTACGGGGAAGCCAGGAAGCGTGGCACCCAGGTTACGAATCAGACAGGCGCGAGAAAGGGCGGCCTCTGTAGGTGCTTGTGGCGATGCAAAAAGGCCGCAGCGTCACCGCAGCGGCCTTTCTGTTGTCGATCGCGGTCGCTGGACCTACCCCTGTCCCTCGGCCGGCGCCGATTCCGTAGAAGACGAAGGCATCGCCCAGCTTGTCTCGGCGGCAGGCTCGGGAGCCGGAGCTTCCACCGGTGCTGATGGCTTCGGAGCAGGAGCTGCCTTCGCTTTCTTCGGTGCCGCTTTCCTCGCGGCCTTCTTGGGTGCGGCCTTCTTGGCCGACTTCGTCGCAGCCTTCTTGGCGGCTTTCTTCGGGGCTGCCTTCTTGGCAGATTTCTTCGCAGCTTTCTTTGCAGACTTTTTCGCGGACTTCTTGGCTGCCTTCTTCGCGGCCTTCTTCTTCGCCGCTACGACCTTCTTAGCCTTTTTGGCCTTCTTGCTTTTTTTCTTCTTCGCTTTCGCCATCGTGGTCCTCCTGTTGCCGCCGAACAATGGTCGATCGGGCGTCTTTCTGCCGTCACCTGCGGACGAAAGCTCGGCTTTTGAAAGCTCAAACTTGCGCGTTCAATGCCGGCCGCGACCCGCCCGTAGCCCAATCGAGAAGCTCAATCGTGTGTACGACCGGAATTGATGTGCCACTGGCAATCTGCACCATGCAGCCGATATTGCCCGCAGCAATCATGTCCGGCTTGACGCTCGCGATGTTGGCGACCTTGCGATCGCGCAACCGGTCCGCAAGCTCGGGCTGGAGAATGTTGTAGGTGCCCGCCGAACCGCAACACAAATGGCTCTCCGGCACATCTTTCACCACGAATCCATTCTTGGAAAGCAATTCTTTCGGAAGGCCCGTGATTTTCTGCCCATGCTGCAACGAGCATGCGGAGTGATAGGCGACCACGATGTTGTCCTGTGGCGCGGTGGCCGAAAGTCCGAGGCCGGCGACGTATTCGGTGATGTCCTTGGCAAGCGCGGACACCTTCGCCGCATCGGCTGCGAACGCCACATCCTCGCGCAGCAGATAGCCGTAGTCCTTGATCACGGTGCCGCAGCCGGACGCCGTCACCAGGATGGCGTCGAGCCCCTCGCCGGCCGCTTCCCGGCACCACGCAGCGATATTGGCGCGCGCCCGCGCCAATGCGTCGTGGTCGTTGCCGAGGTGATGGGTCAGCGCGCCACAGCACTGCTCGTCCCGGACCAGGACAACCTCGATGCCGTGGCGGGTGAGAAGGCTGATGGCGGCCTGGTTGATGCGCGGCGCCAGCACCTGCTGGGCGCAGCCTTGCAGCAGAGCGACCCGGCCGCGTCTCTTGCCGAGCGCGGCGAACACGCTGCCGGCGGCGGGTCCGGGCAATGGCAGCCGGTTCGGCGCCAGCGCCAGCATCGCCTTGATGCGCTGGATCAATCCGGGCGTAGCCGAAGGCCGAGGCGTCGGCAGGAAGACGGCAAGTGGGCGGGCCAGCCGCGCCAGCCACATGCTCGCGCGGAAACGCTGCGGGTCCGGCAGGACGAAGGCCAGCACTTGGCGCAACAACCGCTCAGTCAGCGGCCGCTGATAGCGCTGCTCGATCCGGACCCTGGCCTGGTCGACGAGGTGCATGTAGTTCACCCCTGACGGGCAGGTCGTCATGCAGGCAAGGCACGACAGACAGCGGTCGATATGTTCGACCACCTCCGCCGTCGGCTCCTGGTCCTTCTCCAGCATCTCCTTGATCAGGTAGATGCGGCCGCGCGGGCTGTCGAGCTCGTCGCCGAGCAGTACATAGGTCGGACAGGTTGCGGTGCAGAAGCCGCAATGGACGCAGGCGCGAAGGATCTTGTCGGCTTCGGCGATGTCGGGGTCGGCGAGCTGCGCCAGTGAGAATTCGGTCTTCATGCCGTAGCGCCCCGCCTCAAACGTCCCCGGTTGAGAATGGTCTTCGGATCGAAACTGGCGCGCACCCGCTCGCTCAGCGCCGCGATGCCAGGCGCTTGCGGATGGAATACATCGATATCACACCTGACGTCCTCGGTCGCCCGGATCAGCGTGGCATGTCCTCCGAACGCGTTGGTGAGCTGGCGCACGGCCGGGGCATGCGCGTCCGGCTTCGGCGGCACCGCCGCCCAGATCAGTCCGCCGCCCCAATCATAGATCAGGTCGCCGCCGGTCTCGTGTGCCAATTGGGTGCCGAGCGCCGCACCCGACGCCGGCGGACAGACGATCCGCCAGACCGGCCAGGCGCCCAGCGCGCCGTTTGCCGCGAACGGCAGGACGTCGCGGATCGTGGCCCATAGCGCGGACGATGCGGCGTCTTCGATCAGGGTCGCGGTTCCGAACGGCGCCAGCAAGTTCGCGCAGCGAGCCGGCGCGGTGCGTGGCGGAGGCCGTGATGCCCTCAAGCCGCAGCACGGTCAGCGCCTCGTCCTGGCCCGCGACGTCGCCGAGCCCATTGGCCTTGGTGCGAAAGGCCGATTTCGGCAGATGCGCGGCTCCGGAAACGTCGAAGGGCGAGCCGAGCGCCGCCGTCATCGCCTTGTTGGCGCGGGCATCGTCGAGCCCGCGGAGCAACAGCGTCCGCTCGGCCTCGGGCTTGGGCATCACCTTGAGCGTGACCTCGGTCATCACCGCTAGCGTGCCCCAGGACCCCGCGAGAAGCTTGCACAGGTCGTAGCCGGTGACGTTCTTCACCACCTTGCCGCCGGTCTTGAAGCTGTCACCGAAGCCGGAGACGGCGTGCGCCCCGAGCAGGTGATCGCGCGCCCCGCCCGCCCTGATCCGCCGCGGACCGGCGAGCCCGGCGGCGATCATGCCGCCGATGGTTCCGAGCGCCGGCGTGCCGAGCAGCGGCGCCGTGTTCATCGGCTCGAAGGCGAATTGCTGGTTCTTGGCATCGATCAGCGACAGCACGTCGGCCAGCGGCGCGCCGGCCTGGAGCGTGACGATCAGCTCGTTGGGCTCGTAGGAGGTGACCGCATTGAGCGCGGAGACGTCGAGCACGGCATTGGTCGCCATCGCATGGCCGATACCGCGCTTGGAGCCATGACCGATGATCTCGAGCGGCTGCTCGTTGGCGATCGCCGCGCGCACCACCTCTTCGACGTCTTTGCCGTCTCTGACCTTGAGCGTATCCACGAGAGGAGGCCGTAACGAAATTCGCGCCGGAAATCAAATCTGTCAGACACTGCGCTTCGCCCGGGCTGGCAATCTCTGGTGCAACGCGAAAGAGCGGTGGCCAGGGCGCTCCCGTTGGCAGGCAAGCCTTCCGCTGCTTGTCGTCAACTGGCGCATCTTACCGAAGCACCCGCGCGGACGAAGCGAGCAAGAACGGTGGGGCGACGCAATCTCTCGGCGCCCGCAACCAGACTCCGCGCTCTGCATCAATCGCCGGGATCACCGGCACTGTTTCGGCGGATCGGCGCGACGCGCCCATCGGGCATTAGATTGATGAACAGGCGTTCATGGAACGGCGCAGTTTCCAACCCGTTGATCACGGTGCTTCCTTCAGAAGGAGGAATGAAGATGAAGAGAATAATTGTTGCACTTTCTGCCATCGCCCTCATCGGCGCTGCGCCGGCCGTCTTTGCCCAAGGCGTATCAAGCAAGACGCCGGGCCAAGAGATGCAGACCAAAGGCTCCAAGGCAGGCCATCCGGGAGCATCCGGCTACACTCCGGGACATAAGAAGCACGCCATGGGTTCTAAGAAAGGTCACCCCGGCGCTTCTGGCTACGCTCCCGGCCAAACCACTGGCGCGAGCACGAAGTCTGGTGGCGCGAGCACGAAGTCTGGCTACTGACGGTCGTCTCGCAATTGCCAATAGGCCAATGACAAGAGCCGCCGCGGTCTCAACCCGGCGGCTCTTTGTGTGAGCGATCCCGGTCGCTCAGAACCGGGGAATATCCGGAAACGCGAGCTTACCTGCATGCACATGCATGCGGCCGAGCTCGGCGCAGCGATGCAGGGTCGGAAACACCTTTCCGGGATTGAGCAGACCCTGCGCGTCGAAGGCGCATTTCAACCGCTGCTGCTGGTTGAGGTCGATCTCGGTGAACATATCCGGCATGAGGTCGCGCTTCTCGATGCCGACGCCGTGCTCGCCGGTGAGCACGCCGCCGAATTCGACGCAGGCGCGCAGGATGTCGGCGCCAAAAGCCTCCGCGCGCTCGATCTCGCCGGGCTTGTTGGCATCGTAGAGGATCAGCGGGTGCAGATTGCCGTCGCCGGCGTGGAACACGTTGGCGCAGCCGAGCTGGTATTTTTCGCCGAGCTCGCGGATGCGGGCGAGTGCCTTCGGCAGCGCGCCGCGGGGAATCGTGCCATCCATGCAGAGATAATCGGGCGAGATGCGGCCCACGGCGGGAAACGCTGCCTTGCGGCCTGCCCAGAACAGATTGCGCTCGGCCTCCGAGGTCGAGATCTGGCAGGTGGTCGAGCCGCAGCCATTCGCGATCGCCTCGACGCGCGTGATCAGCTCGTTGACCTCGATCTTGGGACCGTCGAGCTCAATGATCAGCAGTGCCTCGACATCGAGCGGATAGCCAGCATGGACGAACGCCTCGGCGGCGTGAATCGCGGGTTTGTCCATCATCTCCATGCCCCCAGGGATGATGCCGGCGCCGATGATGCGCGCCACGCATTCGCCGGCGGCCTCGACCTCGGCGAAGCCGACCATCAGCGCGCGCGCGGTCTCCGGCTTTTGCAGGATGCGCACCGTGATCTCGGTGATGACCCCGAGCAGGCCTTCGGAACCGGTGATGACGCCCATCAGATCGTAGCCGGGATTCTCCGCCGACTTGCCGCCGATGCGCAGGATCTCGCCGCTCATCAGCACGATCTCACAACCGAGCACGTTGTTGGTGGTCATGCCGTATTTCAGGCAATGCACGCCGCCGGAATTTTCCGCGACATTGCCGCCGATCGAGCAGGCGATCTGCGAGGACGGGTCTGGCGCGTAATAGAAGCCGGCATGCGCGACCGCCTGACTGATGGCAAGGTTGGTGACGCCGGGCTCGGTGACGACGACGCGGTTGTCGAAATCGATCTCGCGGATGCGCTTGAACTTGCCGAGCCCGAGCAGCACGCCGTCCTCGAGCGGCAGCGCGCCCCCGGACAGCGAGGTACCGGACCCGCGGGGCACGACCTTGATCCCCTGCTCTGCACAATATTTCAGGACCAGCGAGACCTGCTCGGTGGTGTCAGGCAGCACCACGACCATCGGCGGCTGCCGATAGGCCGTCAATCCGTCGGATTCATAGGCTCGCATCTCGGCGGCGCTGTCGATCACGCCTTCGCCGGGGACGATTGCGCGCAGTGCGGCAACGACGTCCGCGCGGCGCGCGAGCACGGCCTGGTCGCTCGCAGGCATCATGATGGCCATATCAAATCCTTCATGGCATATCCTTCCGGCTCACGCCGCACAGTCCAATTTGTCGCGGTAAATCAACCACGTCCGGGGGTGTTTGGGTAGGCCATCCGAAAGTCGGATCCGCAATCGCCAGCGAGTTCGCTCTGGGACAAGTAGGAAATCGTGAAACCTGTCATGGTCTGGCGGCTTGTCCAAGCCGGGCAGGCCTGCCAAAACCGGCAGGTCCGACAATTGCCGCGCAGGCAAGAGACTGACTAGACCCACCAGGGAAGAGACGAAGAGCACCCGATGACAAAACTGACTTTTGGCGCACTGACGATCCTCACCGTGATTGCCACCGCACCCGCCGCGATGGCGCAGGATGTCGCGGCCGGCAAGACATCGTTCAACAAATGCCTGGCCTGCCACGCAATCGGCGAAGGCGCCAAGAACAAGGTCGGCCCCGAACTCAACGGCCTCAACGGCCGCAAGTCGGGCACCGCTCCGGACTACAACTACTCGGATGCGAACAAGAATTCCGGCATCACCTGGGACGAGCCGACCTTCAAGGAATACATCAAGGATCCCAAGGCCAAGATTCCCGGCACCAAGATGGCGTTCGCCGGCATCAAGAACGAGACCGAGATCAACAATCTCTGGGCCTATGTCTCGCAGTTCGACAAGGACGGGAAGATCAAGCAATAGGCGGGAAAAGGCGGCCGCTAAAACTTCGGTTCTGATTGAATCAGAACCGAAGCTCTAGCTTCTTGTTTTGACGCGTTTCCTTCCCGCGAACCGGTATCCACTTCGCTCGAAAACGCTTTAGTCGGCGGCCGCCTGCGCCTGGACGATCTTCCCGATCATCGTCTCGATCTCCGCCTTCACGACATCCGGTACGGCGTTCTGCACCATGTGGCCGAGATCGGGCAGCACGATCAGCTTCGCATTCGGCACGATCGCGGCAAAGGGGCGCGCGTGGATGCCGGTCGACACGGTCTTGTCGGGCTCGCCGGCGATGATCGTGACCGGCGCCGATATCTCGCCATAACGCGCGACTTGCGCAGCAACCGCTTCCTTCAGCGTCACCAGATCATAGGCATTGGCGATGAACTCGCGCGGACGCAACAGCAGCGGCGTCGCGGAGTCCTTGACGAAGCCGTCCGGCATGACTTGCGGCAGGAAGACGTTGCGCGCGCCGGATTCAGTGAGGACGTAGCCGAGCGGCAGCGTGATCGTGTAGGCGAGCAGCGGACCGATCACGGGCGTTGCGATGATCTCGTTGTAGCGACCGACGCCGCCGCGCCAGGGATGAGTGACGGGCGCGAGCATCACGAGGCCAGCGACGCGGTACGGGTGATCGAGCGCGATCCGCGCGCCGAGGGCGCCGCTCCAGGAATGCACCACGAAGACCGCGCGGTCGATCCCGAGCTTCTGAAGCGCATCATCGATCATCCGCGCCTGGATCTGCGGCGTCGAATCCTGCCGCCGGACACGCGTGCTCCAGCCATGGCCGGGACGGTCGATCAGAATGACGCGATGATCCCTGGCGAGGAGATCACCGAGCGGCCGCCGCATCGCTTCGAGATTGGAGCTTGCCCCGTGCAGCATGACGATCGGCAGGCCAGCATTGCGCGGGCCGAGATCGACGACGTGAAGCACCGCGCCGTCGACCTCGATCATCCGGCCCTGCGGCGGATAGGCGCGCTGCACGACGAGGATTCCGGCCTGCGTGGCCAGCGCCAGCAGAACCAGCGCCGTCACGACTGACATCACGATCATTGAGCGAATCCGGGCGGTCCTGGGCACAGGGCAGTTACGGGTCTTGGCACACGGCAGTTTCGCTCAGTCGGCTTCAGGGCTTCCACCGGAAACAGCGGGGCTGTGGATATGTGCACAATTAGGGAACGTAAAAACCCAACGGAATCGACAATATTCCTTGGCGACACGCAAGCCTCGGACCAGCTTCATGCAGTCGTCATCGCGGCTTCCATATAATCGCCATGGTCGGTTCGGCCATCTAGGCGCGGGTGGGCGCCGATCCTCCTCGCAGCCTCGGGGATGCGGAAAGACCGGCAGGATTTTTTCCTGGTTTGAACCGGAGGATTTTCGATGAGCTTCAGATCGAACGACACTGCGATCGACGAGATCGTCGCGAGCTGCAGCGGCGACCTGCGCGGTGCCGTGCGGGCGCTGCTCCTGATCAACGAACATCTCGAAGCTGAGCTTGCAAAGGCTTACGCCGCGGTCGCCGATCGCGGCCTCACCGAGCGCGGCGGCAGCGTCCTGCACTAAGGCCTGTTTACAGACAGGATTCCCAAATCAGTAGAAAATTGATTCAAGGCTGAAAATTGGAGATCAGCCTTGATTCGATTGATGTTGAGCGATGCGCAGTGGGAGCGGATTGCGCCGGAATTGTCTGGCAAAGCCGGTGATCCCGGCGGCACCGGGCGTAACAACCGGCTCTTTATCGAAGCAGTTCTTTGGATTGCGCGCACGGGCTCGCCGTGGCGAGATCTGCCGGAAGCGTTCGGCAAGTGGTTCACAGTGTATACGCGCTTCTGGCGCTGGGCGCAGAAGGGGGTCTGGGAGCGGGTCTTCAAAGCTCTCTGTGACGATCCCGATTTCGAATATGTCCTGATCGACGGCACACTCGTCCGGGTCCACCAACATGGCACCGGGGCAAAGGGGGACTCAAAATCAGGCCATAGGCCGCTCGCGTGGTGGCCTGACTACCAAAATCATGGCTCTGGTCGACGCACTCGGCAATCTCATTCGCTTCACCCTGCTGCCCGGCCAGCGTCACGACAGCATTGGCGTCGAGCCTTTGATCACTGGCCTCGATTTTGAAGCGCTGATCGGCGACAAGGCCTTCGATAATAACTGGCTGCGCGCCAATCTGAACCAACGCGGCGCCGCAGCGGTCATCCCGTCCAAGGCCGACCGCGCCGGGCGCATCCCGCACGACGCCGAAATGTACAAATGGCGCCACCTGGTCGAGAACTTCTTCTGCCAGCTCAAGGCATTCCGCCGCATCGCAACTCGCTACGAAAAGACAGACGCCTGCTTTGCCGGCCTCCTCAATCTCGTCGCGGCTTTCCTCGCAAACTAGCGACTGTAAACAGGCCTTAGGTGTCCTGCACCAGGTGCAAGCGACTTAGTTCGACCCGTCCTCGTCCTTCTCCTCGTCGGGCGTGACCGCGGGACAGGCGCGGATCGTCGAACGGGCAAGCTTGGCGTCGGCCTTGGATTTGTAGGGGCCGTCACCGAACCAGATATCGCCGATGATCACGGGATTGCTGGTCACGATATCGCATTTGCCGGTGGCGCGGTTGCCGACCACCCAGAACAATCCGTCGGCAAGGCTCACCGTCCCTGACGCGAGCAGCAAGCTACCTGCAAAGATCAAACGCTTCATGGCTTTTGCTCCTGCCATGCAGGTAGGCCTGCGGCAGCCCCGGCAATAGCCCTCGCGACGCGACGCCTGCGATCGTGGTTAATCCACGCCGGCCGCGGTCGCTCAAGAAATGATCGAGTTATAGGCTAGATGTCGCGGCCTTCGACCTTCTCGGTCAGCGCCTTGACCTGGTCGGGGATCTTCTCGAGGTGCGGATTGACGGCGAGCGCCTTGCGGTAGGCTTCCAGCGCGCGCTTCTCGTTGCCGACCTCCTGCATGATCATGCCGAGCCCTGCGAGCGCACCGAAATGGCGCGGTTCGCGGATCAGCACTTGCTGGATGTCGGCGAGCGAGCGGCCATAATCGTTCTGCATGTAATAGAGCGTGGCGCGCCGGTTCCAGGCCTCGATATAGTCGGGCCTGAGCTTGATGATCGAATCCAGCAGCTTGATCGCGACATCGATCTTCTGCGCCTCGACCGCGGTCTTGGCGCGCGACATCAACAGTGCCGCGGTGTCGCTCGGGGTCTGGAGCCAGATCGCCCAGATCCGCGCCTCGACATGCTTGGCGCTGGTCTCGTCGGGCGCTGCCTTCAGCGCGCCGAACAGAAAATCGAGATTCTGGTGCGGTCGACCTTGGGCAGCTTGGCCGGCGCTTCCGGCAGCTTCTTCTGCTGGCCGGGCGGAGGCGGCGGCTCAATCTGCTGCGCCAGCACCGGGGCGAAGCCGGCGGTCCCCAGGACCAGGGCCAGACACAGGGTGGGCGCGCAGAGGAATCTCAGTGCCATGGGTAAAGTCTAAACGCGCAAAGCCGCCCTTGCAAAGCAGGGCGGCGTCAAACTCGTGTGAGACCGTGGTCTTGCGGAGCGCGAAGGCGTCCGGCAGGGCGAGATCAGCCCTGACGCGCCTTGAAGCGGCGCTGCACCTTGTTGATCACATAGACCCGGCCCTTGCGACGGACCAGGCGGTTGGCGCGATGGCGACTGCGCAGCGATTTCAGCGAGTTACGGACCTTCATGGCAGAATCCTGAACGTTCGAAAGGCCGTGTTCGGCACTACCGTTTCGGCACGCGCGAATGTGGCAAAATGAGATTTTTCCCGCTGGCGGACCGACCGCCCGGGACGGGGCGGTTCTTAAGGCATCGCGGGAGGTGATGTCAATGTTAACTGCCCGGTTCCGAACCAGCAAAATTCGCGAAAACAACCCCATGCACAGTAGAAACGGCCGGATCGGCCCGATCTGCCAAGCCGAGAATCTGCGGCAGCTCCTTGCCAAATTCGTTATATGATATAATCAATTTGGCACCCCGTCGGGAGGAAACCCATGCCAAAGCTGAAGCTGCCCAACATCGACAATGTCGTTGCCATCGACATCCACACCCATGCCGAGGAGCCCTGCGGCTGCCATGCCGACGACGGCTATGACGATTTCCAGGCGCAGATGGCGGAGTATTTCAAGTCACCCAACAAGCATCCGCCAACGGTGCCGGAGACAGCGGCGTACTACCGCTCCAAGAACATCGCCGCCGTGATCTTCCCGGTCGATGCCGAGCGCGAGACCGGCTTCCGCCGCTACAACAATTACGAGATGCTGGAGGTCGCCTCCGACCATCTCGACGTCCTCATCCCCTTCGTCTCGATCGATCCGCACAAGGGCAAGCTCGGCGCCCGCGAGGCGCGCAAGCTGATCGAGGAGTATGGCGTACGCGGCTTCAAATTCCACCCGACCATGCAGGGCTTCTACGCCAACGACCGCATGGCCTATCCGCTCTATGAAGAGATCAACAATGGCGGCGCGATCGCGCTGTTCCACACCGGCCAGACCGGCGTCGGCTCCGGCATGCCCGGCGGCATGGGCATGCGGCTGAAATATTCCAACCCGATGTACATGGACGACGTCGCGGCCGATTTTCCTGACCTCAAGATCATCCTCGCGCACCCCTCCTTCCCCTGGCAGGAGGAGGCGCTGTCGGTCGCGACCCACAAGCCGAACGTCTATATCGACCTCTCCGGCTGGTCGCCGAAATATTTCCCGCCGATCCTGGTGCGCTACATCAACTCGATCCTCCAGGACAAGATGCTGTTCGGCTCGGACTGGCCGGTGATCACGCCGGATCGCTGGCTGTCGGATTTTGCCAAGATCGACATCCGCGACGAGATCCGGCCGAAGGTGCTGAAGGCCAACGCGCGCAAGCTGTTAGGAATTTAGCCGCTCACTCATCGCCCGTAGCGCATCGAGGGCTTCGATCCCGGTGACCGAAGCCCTCACGCTCGGAAGCTCGAGGCCTCAGCCGGGTCTTCGCCCAGCGGGAGGCTCGGAATATAGAACGACGATAGCTGGCCGTTCCGATATAGTCCGTGCGCCTGCAACGATCCAAGGGAGGGGTCAATGAGCACCAAAGCCGTCGTCTTCGACGCCTACGGGACGCTCTACGACATCCAGTCGGTCGCAGAGATCACCGAGGATGCGTTTCCAGGCTATGGCGAGATCATCACGCAGGTCTGGCGTATCAAGCAGCTTGAATACACCTGGTTGCGCTCGCTGATGCGGCGCTACCAGGATTTTGCCACTGTTACGCGCGACTCGCTTGCCTATACGCTGCGCGTGCTTGGGATCGCTTACGAGAACAACACATTCGAGCGTGTGATCGAGAAGTATCTGCACCTCGACCTCTATCCGGATGCGACGGCAGCGCTTGCGGCCCTGAGACCGCGAAAGCTTGCCATCCTCTCCAACGGCAGTCCGGACATGCTCAATGCGCTCGTGCGCAATTCCGGGCTCGACGCCCTGCTCGATGCCACCATCAGCGTCGACGCGAAGAAAATCTTCAAGCCGAGCCCGGACGTCTATGAGCTGATCGGCGAGGTGCTCGGCATCAAACCGAACGAGGTTCTGTTCGTCTCCTCCAATCCCTGGGACGCCGCCGGCGCGAAATCGTTCGGATTGAAGGTCGCCTGGATCGAGCGGGTGACGCCCGAAGCCATGGCGCTGGCTTGCGTCGAGAACGAACTCGTGGCACCGCTGACGATGTTCAAGGCGATCCGCACCCAGATGGACGAGCTCGGCTTCGCGCCGGATCACCGCATCCGCGCGCTCTCCGAGTTGCCAGGAATCGCTTAAGGAATTGCTTCGGGATCGCCGCCCGCCCATGTTCTTGGAATGAGCTGTTTGGAATGAGCCTTCAATCCGTTCGCGATTTTTTCGCCGAGAGAGCCCCGACATTACCGTCATCGAATCCCCGATCAGCTCTGCCACGGTGACGCTGGCGGCGGAAGCCTATGGCGTCGAGCCGGGGCGCATCGCCAAGACGCTGTCGTTGCGCGTCGGCGAACGCGTGATCCTGATCGTCGCTGCCGGCACCTCGCGCATGGACAACAAGAAGGTGAAAGCGCAGTTCGGGGCAAGCCGAAAATGCTGGGATTGGAGGAGGTCGCCGAGATCACCGGCCACGAGGTCGGCGGCGTCTGTCCGTTCGGCCTGAAGGCGCCGCTGCCGATCTATTGCGACGTCTCGCTGAAAGCGTTCGACGTCGTGGTGCCGGCCGCAGGCTCGACCCACAGCGCCGTGCGCATCACGCCGGAGCGGATGGCTGAGCTCGTCGCGGCCGAATGGGTCGATGTCTGCGAACACCGATCCTAAGCGAGGCTAATCATCCTCGTCATAATAGGGCCGCGGCGGAGGGGGCGGTGCGGTGTTGTAACGCGGCGGGGGCGCGGCGCGGTTGCGCGGCACCGGCTGCTGCGGCTGGGCCTGGTTGTTCGACTGGAACACTGCGCGGCAGCCGCTCGAGAGCTGCGGCGTGTTCTGCTGCAAGCAGGCCACGATACGGTTCACGTCGGGAATCTGATCGCTGCACAGGCGCCACACATCAGGCGTGCAGGCCATCTGTTGTTCCATTGTGCCGCGATATTCCTGGGCGAATGCTGCGTTCTGCGCGACGATGCCGCCGATCGCGAGCGCCACACCCAGCGCAATCCGCTCTGTTCGCATGTCCCGATCCTTCCCGAATCCCATCAAAACCTCCTCAATCAATGAGGCGGGGAAGGTTCTAGACCAACAACAAAATGCGAAAGCGCGCCTGGAACCTACTCCACCTTGCCGATCTTCTTCACCGCCGCGATCAGTCGCGCGCTGTCGGCCGCGACGAATTGCGCCAAGGCCGGCGCATCCTGATAGGCCACGAGACTGCCCGAGGCCTCGAAGGATTTGAGCACGTCCGGACTGGTCATGACCTGCGCCATCGCCTCGCGCAGACGGGTCGCGATCGGGGCCGGCAGCGCGCTTTGCGCGAACAGGCCGGCCCAGATGTACATCTCGACGTCCCTGTAGCCGAGCTCCTGAAAGGTCGGCACGTCGGGGAAGCTCGCGATGCGCTGCGCGCCGCAATTGCCGAGCACGCGCAGCTTGCCGCCGTCGACCTGCGGCTTCAGCGTGCCGGGTGCGGCAGCGATCGCCTGCACGGTACCACTGAGGATCGCGGTCAGCGCGGGACCTGCCCCGCGGAACGGCACGTGCAGCAGCTTGATGCCGGCGCTGCTCGCGAACATCTCCATCGCCACGTGCAGCGTGCCGTAGGGCCCGGACGAGCCATAGGTGATCTGGCCTGGGCGCTTCTTCGCGTCCTCGACGAAATCCTGCGCCGTCTTCCATGGCGCCGAGGCCGGCACCGCGAGCAGCGTGGGATCGGCGAGCACGCGCGCGATCGGCATGAACTGCGAGACCTCGTAGGCAACGGGACGCTCGAACAGCCGGTCGGCTTCGGGGAGCACTGCGAGTGAAGACAGCGTCATCAGCAGCGTGTAGCCATCAGGCTCGGCGCGCGCCGCTGCGGCATTGCCGACCGATCCGCCGCCACCGCCGGCTCTGTTGTCGACGATCACGGGCTTGCCGAGGACCCGCTCCAGCGCCTGTGCCACCGGACGCGCCGCGAGATCGGCCTGTCCGCCGGCGGGAAACGGTACGATCATGGTGATGTTGCGAACGGGATAAGTTTGAGCGAAGGCTTTGTCAGGTAACGCAGCGCGCAACAACGGCAGTGCAGCAGCGGCGCGAAGGACTTCGCGTCGATCCATGGCAGGTCCCTCCCCTCATTTTCTTTGTTCGCTAGCCAGCCTAACGTCGCGATCGGCAAGAACAAGATGTTTACGAAGCATTAGCCATGTTCGGCCGAGCCCGGAACGCATGCCTGAGGCCTCCGTTGCCCTCCCAGGAGTGTGCCATGGGAAAACTCGCGACCATCGACATCGCCTTGGACGAGATGCTGGTGAATCTCGCCGCGATCGTCCTGCGACTTTCAACGCCCGAAATGACGCGAACACCGGAAGCGCGGCGCGCACTGGCACAATCCGTCCATCAATATGCGGTTTGCGCGAAGCGTTCGAGCGACCCCCGTGTTCACGAGCTGAAGTCGCAGCTGGAAGAGACGCTGAAGCCAAGCTTGCGCATTGTCGCGATCGACGGCGCGAAGGTGTCGTAGTCCGGCCGCAAAGCGAGATGCCGTAGGGTGGGCAAAGGCGCGCTCTTCGCGCGCCGTGCCCACCATCACTCGCCGAAATGCCCCGCAACATCGCGCATATCCCCTCCCCAATCCAAGGGAAGAATGCCCTGGTCCACATAGCGATGAAAACTGCTGAGAGACCAGTCGCGCACTCGGGTGACGAGGCCGTGTTTCACGGGGTTGAAATGGATGTAATCAACGTGTCGCTCCAAGTCTGCGTCGTCGCGAATTGTGTGCTCCCAGAAACGTCGCTGCCAGATGCCCTTCTCACGCTTTCTCAGCTTGCTACTTGAAGTGAACCCAGCCTCCAAGCCACGCGAAAATCCGCTTTTGATCAGATTCCAACGCGATGAAAAGTCGACGTCACCTTCCGGCAACGTCCAGATCGCGTGGAGGTGGTCGGGCAAGATACAAATTGCGACCGTCTCAAACGGCCGGCGCTGAAAGACGGTTCGGTAAGTTCGCCTCAGGCGATCGGCTTGATCAACGAGTAGCGTGCTCGACCGATCTGCGAGCACGACGGTGAAGAAAAACATCCTGCCCTGTGCGCGCCGATATCGAGACACTTGTGATCACCTCGGGCAAAGCCGTGGGCACGCTTCGCTTTGCCCACCCTACGGCAGTTACATTGCCTTCGCACCCTTCTTCGGCCGCCGCTTGCACGTGCCCGGCAGCTTCGCGGCCAGGAAATCGCCGAGCGCCTCGACGCGCGCGGGACGCGGGCCGCCGGGCGGCGTCACCAGGTGCACGGCGCCTTCGGCCTGTTTCCAGTCCTTGAGGATCACTTCGACTTGGCCTGAGGAGATCGCCTCGCCGACGATGAACTCGGGAAGCTCGGCGATGCCGAGGCCTGCGATCAGCGCCGGCATCACCGCTTCGCCATTGTTGACGCGGAGCTGGCCGCCCGGGCGCACGCTGGCCTGCTCGCCGGCCGAATTGGTGTAGTGCCAGACGTTCGGCGTGGAGAGATAGGCGTAGCTGAAGCATTTGTGCTCGGCCAAATGCATCGGATGCGTCGGCCGGCCGTACTGCCTAAGATAGGACGGCGCGGCCACGGTATAGCGCGGCATGGTGAAGAGCTGCCGTGCGATCAGCGAGGAATCCGGCAGCCGCGCGATCCGCACTGCCATGTCAAATCCTTCGCCGATCAGGTCGACGGTCGCATCGCTCAGATGCAGGTCGACCGAGACTTCCGGATAGGCCTGAAAGAATTCCGGCAACAATGGCGCCACCGCCTTGATGCCGAACGTCATGGGCACGGCGAGCCGGACCAGCCCGCGCGGTGCCACCGATTGCGCCAGCGCTTCGTTCTCCGCGGCTTCGCCATCGGCCAGCAGGCGCGTCGCGCGTTCGGCGAGCTTGTGGCCGGCATCGGTCAACGCGAGCCGGCGCGAGGTGCGGTTGAACAGGCGGGCGCCGAGCCGCTCCTCCAGCCGCGTGACCGCCTTGGAGACCGTCGCCTTGGACATCGCGAGCTCGCTTGCGGCCCCTGCAAATGACCGTAATTCCACAACTTTTGCGAAAACCGCGAGCGCCTCGAAATCGGGGAGTTTTGCCATGGGCCTTGGTCCAATCGGTGTATTTAGGGAAACAATACGTTTCAACAGTTTCTATTTCTATACCACAGGCGGAGGCTTATCCAAGGGGTCATCAGACATTCAGGAACTGGAGAAATCCAATGACCAAGAAGCTCTCAGGCAAGGTTGCCCTCGTCACCGGCGGCTCGCGCGGCATCGGCGCGGCTTCGGCCCGCGCACTCGCCGATGAAGGCGCTGATGTCGCCATCAGCTATGTCGCTTCGCCCGACAAGGCGGAAGCCGTCGTCGCCGACCTGAAGGCCCATGGCGTCAAGGCCCGCGCCTACAAGGCCGATCAGGCCTCGGCCAAGGAGGTCGATCAACTGGTCAGGAGCGTCGCCAGTGATTTCGGCCGGCTGGATATCCTCGTCAACAATGCCGGCGTCGCCGTCGGCGGGTTGATCGACGATGCCGCCACCGACACCGCCGCGCTCGCCCGCCAGGAAGACATCAACGTGCACGGCGTGATCGCCGCGATCCGCGCGGCCTCGAAGCTGATGGGCGAAGGTGGCCGCATCGTCACGATCGGTTCCGGTATTGCCACACGCGCCTCGTTCCCTGGCCTCGCCGATTACGCTGCGACCAAGGCTGCGATCGTCGGCTACTCCAAGGGCGCTTCGCGCGACCTCGGACCGCGCGGCATCACGGTCAACGTGCTGCAGCCGGGCTCAATCAACACGGACATGAACCCTGACGACGATCGTGAATTCGCCGACGCGCAGCGCAAGCAGCACGCCCTGCAACGCTTCGGGACCGCGGAAGAAATCGCCGCCGGCGTCGTCTTCCTCGCAAGCCCGGAGGCCTCCTTCGTCACCGGCACCGTGCTCAATGTCGACGGCGGGTTCGGCGCCTGATCCGAACCGCCACCCGTTCAAACAAGGATTACGCAGATGATCGAACTCAGACCTTTCGCAAAGCTCGGCGGCGCCGATCACGGCTGGCTCAAGGCCAAGCATCATTTCTCCTTCGCCAGCCACTACGACCCGAACAACATGGGTCACGGCGCGCTGCGGGTATGGAACGACGACGAGATCGCGCCGAACACCGGCTTTCCCGCCCATCCCCACGCCAACATGGAGATCATCACCTATGTGCGCGAGGGCGCGATCACCCATCAGGACAGCCTCGGCAACGAGGGACGCACCGAGGCGGGCGACGTGCAGGTGATGAGCGCCGGCAGCGGCATCCGCCACTCCGAGTACAATCTCGAGTTCGACCAGGACGCGGATCTTCCAGATCTGGATCGAGCCGACGGCACGCGGCGGTCAGCCGACCTGGGGCTCGAAACCGTTTCCAAAGGGGGACCGTTCCGGCAAGCTCGTCACCATCGCGAGTGGCTTCGAAGACGATGCGGACGCGCTGCCGATCCGCGCCGATGCGCGGGTGCTCGCCACCACGCTGAAGGCCGGCGAGAGCGCGGAATACGCGCCGCAGAAGTCGCGGTACCTCTATCTCGTGCCCGCGGCAGGTTCAGTCGAGATCAACGGCGTGCGCGTCAACGCCCGCGACGGCGCCGCGATCCGCGACGAGGACAGCTTGAAGATCACCGCTCTGGAAGATTCGGAGCTCGTGCTCGTCGACGCGGCGTAAACGCCGACCCCACACAGCAACTCGTCATGCCCGGCCTGCGCCACGCCGAAGAGGCTTCGGCCTCGCAGGTGGGGCAAGCCCGGAAACGAATAAACAACTCACCTCGTCATCCAACGGAGACCACCGATGACCAAAGTTCTCGTCCTCGATCATTCCGCCTATGGCCACATCGAAGCGATGGCCAATGCCGTTGCCGAAGGCGCGCGCGAGGCCGGCGCCACTGTCGACATCAAGCGCGTGCCGGAGCTGGTGCCGGCCGAGGTCGCGAAAGCCTCCCATTGCAAGCTCGATCAGGCTGCGCCCATCGCCAAGATCGAAGACCTCACCAATTACGACGCGATCATCGTCGGGACCGGCACCCGCTTTGGCCGCATCGCCTCGCAGATGGCCAACTTCCTCGACCAGGCCGGCGGGCTCTGGGCCAAGGGCGCGCTGCACGGCAAGGTCGGCGGCGCCTTCACCTCAAGCGCGACCCAACACGGTGGGCAGGAGACGACGCTGTTCTCGATCATCACCAACCTGCTGCATTTCGGCATGGTCGTCGTCGGCATGAACTACGGCTTCGCCGGTCAGATGAAGCTCGACGAGGTCACGGGCGGCGCGCCCTACGGCGCCACCACCATCACCGGCGGCGACGGCAGCCGCCAGCCCAGCGCCAACGAGCTCGCCGGCGCACGCTATCAGGGCCGCCAGATCGCGGAGACTGCGAAAAAGCTGCACGGCTGATGCGATCGCGGGCGGCGTTCTCGTTCGGGAATGCCGCTTCAGCGTGTCCCCTTGCCCATCGCCCGCGCCGCAAAGGCGGCGAGCCTGGGGTGGCGGCGCAGGCCCTGCGCGGCATGGTCACGCCATGCATAGGGCAAACCGCGCCAGGACAGCGCGACGCTGACATCGGTCAGCGGGACCTTCTGAGCGCCGAAGCGGCGCTTGTAGTCCTGGTTGCCGATGCTGAGATCGAAACGGCGCACGCCCCGTGCATGCAGCGCCGCCATGGTGCGCTCGGTCACGAGCAGCCCCGGCGAGCAGCTCGACCATGATTCGCCGGCGTGACTGATGCGCAGCAGGTAGTAAGTCGCGCCTTGCCTGACGCCAAGCGAGGTAGCGACGATGCCGTCGTCGCAGACCAGCGCCGAGACGACGGCGTAGCCTTCCGCGACGCCTTGGCGGGCGACCTCGCGGTAGAATCGCGCATGGGTCTCGTCGTTGAGCACAAATGGCGAGCCGAGCTTTCGCATGCGCGCCTGCTGCTGGAGATCCATCACGTCCAGCAGTTCATGCGCGCGGGCGACATCCGTGGCGATTTCGAACCGCGCGCCGGCATGACGGCTGAAGACGCGCCAGCAGCGCGGCATCTGCATGCGCTTGATCGAGGCCTGGTAATCTTCATAGTCGTCGCCCATCAGCATGAGATTGCCGTTGAGCGAGGAGGATCCGATCCGGCCGAGCGACACCAGCGGATTCGGCTTGCCACCGATTTGGGCCGGCATCTTCCTCAGGCGCAGCAGATCGAAGCCATCGGGCACGGCGCGCAGCGCGTCGATCAACGCCTTGCCGATGCCATCAGTCGCATCCGCATCAAGCGACAGGATCGGCGCGTTGTTGTCGGAGACGCCGAAATCGGCGAATTCGACCACGCGGATGCCGCGCCTGACATGGCTGATCATCGGCACAAGTGCGATGTCCTTGCCGGTCGCGACATCGGAAATCACGGCGATCAGCGGTGCGAGACCATGGAACGCTTCATACCAGGCGCCGAGCCAGTAGCCGTGCTGGAACGCGGTGCGATGGCCTGCGTTCAGGCGCAATGCGGCCCGCCGCCAGTCACGCACGAAATCGACCACGATTCCCGACGTGCTCGACACCCGACCTGCTGGTTGCTCGACGCTGAGGAACGTCATCCGCGGGACATACGGTTACTGAATGTTTCCAGATAGATTATGTTTCGTCGCAACCACAAGTTACGTCGCTGCTTATCGTTAAGCGATGCCACCCGAGCCGCTCCGCTGCGACAAGGTGTCAGTGCTCAGGTTCCACTTGCCCGACGCACTGGAATCTGGCCAGGAAGTGCAGGCCGGCCACCGCGAGGACGAACATGAACCAGATCGGGCTCTGTCGTTCGAGCAGGAAGGTCTCGGTTGCTCCGTAATACAGGCCGAACAGCCACACGGTGAGGAACAGCTTTGCCAGCGCACCACTACGGTTGTGCGCCTGGGCTGACTGGAAATTGCCGAGCGGCGCGAGCGCGAAGACGAGGATCACGAGCAGCAGCCCCGGCAGGCCGATGGTGACCGCGAGATCGAGATAGCTGTTGTGGCTGTGTGCCGCAGTTGTCGCCCATTCGGCGCCTTGGGCGGTCTGCCGCTCGGTCACGTCGTTCCAGAAGGCCGCATAGCCGTGACCGATGATCGGCTTCTCGGCGACGGCTGCGAGCGCGAATTCCCAGATGGCGGAGCGGCCGGTGAAGGTAGGATCGAGCGGAAGCAGCCGCGTCATGGCGCCGAGCGCCGGACTCAAGACGCTGCCGACCGTCAGCAGGTTCATCACGATCAGCGGCACGAAGCAGATGATCCGCTTCAGCCACAGGCTGCGCGTGACGTAGACCAGTGACGCCAGCACGTAGATCGCGAGGCACAGCACCGAGGATGTCTTGCCGCCGGTGAAGATCAGGAAGATGCCGGCAAGCATTGCGATCGCCGGGCCCATCACGAACGAGCCGACCGCGCAAAGGTAGATGCCGACATAGACCAGGATGGTCATCACGGGCGAGGCGACGTTCTTGTGACCAAAGCTGCCGCGCCAGTCGCCGGCAAGCTGCGGCTCGGTGATGTCGAGCGCGGTGTGGATCGAATATTGCGGCGCGAGGAAGACGCCGAGATAGCACAGTGCAAGCAGCGCGAGCGCGGCACCGCCGAGGCACAGGTTGAAGCTGCGCTGCGTCGGCGGCAATAGCGGCAGGAGCACGGCGAGCGACGTCACGCTCGCCGCGAGCACGAAGCGCTGGAGCGAAACGCCGCGGCTCTCGGAGAAGGCGATGTTGATCAGCAGCCAACCGACGAGACAGAGATGCAGCGGGGTCACCAGGGTCTTCAGCGAGAGACCGTCGGTGGCGGCGGCGAGCAGCACCGCGACTGCGGCCAAGAGGCCGAAGGAGACGTAGGTCAGCGCCATTCGTCCGCCGACGGCGGTGGCGGCATCGGGGCTGCGCAGATCCGGGAAGGGATCGAGCGTGACCAGCACCAGCAGCAGCGCTGTGACGGCGACGAGGCAGCGCGCCGCCTGCGCCGCGTTCAACCCGGCGAGCCCATCGCGCAGGACGTGGCCGAACGATCGGCTCTCGACGTCAGTCATGTCAGCGGCGCTGCGATCCAAGCTGCGATTCATGGCTCAAGGCAGGTGACGAAGCCGAAGGAAGGTCAAAGCGACATTCAAGGGAAGCTGAAGACCTTAACCAATCCCCGTTAACCGCCCGTCAACCAGCATGCAGGCGATGGCAGACATCTTCTGCAACGGGGCAGCCCTGTCGCACTCCTTGCGAATTGCCACAAGCTCAATGCCGGCGGCTTAACGCTAATCCACGAAACCGGCACCACCCAGGCCTTCCGCGCAATGATTTGACCGTAATGCGGGTATCATCCGCAGCGGCCGAGGTTGCGATCGTTGGCGTTGCCAGCTCAGCGGATGCGCCTGGTTAACGGATCATTAAAGACGAGCCGCAGCTTGATCACCGCCGACGACGTTCTCGAATTGCCGGCTGCCTCACGCGTAATGCCGGCGGCGCGCCCGCCGCTGCCGGTGCACCCGGGCGCGTCGGTCTCCGTCGTGATTCCCGCCAAAAATGCCGCGGCCTATGTCCGTGAAACCATCGCGAGCGCGCTCGCGCAAGGCGATGTCACCGAAGTGATCGTCGTGGACGACGGCTCGACCGACGGCACCGTGGCGATCGTTCGCGCTATGCGTGATCCACGGCTGCGTCTGATACACAACGGCTCCGCCGGCGTGTCGGCAGCGCGCAATCTCGGCGCACGGCAGTCGATCGGGGATTGGCTGCTCTTCCTCGATGCCGACGACCGCCTGCGTCCCCATGCAGTGGCGGCACTGCTGGCGGCAGCGCGCGGCGCTTCGCATGCGGTTCTCGTCTATGGCGACTACAACACGATCGATAGCGAAGGACGGCAGATCGGCCGGCGCGATCTGCTGAAGGCACGCCGCAAGCCGTCCGGCGACGTGCTGACGCGGCTCGCGGCCGGCAACTTCATCGTCAATGGCGGCATCGTGCTCACCCGTGCGGAGGCCTTCCGCGCCATCGGCGGCTTCGACGTCTCCCTCAGATATTGCGAGGATTGGCATTGCTGGTGCCGTCTTGCCGCGATCGGCGAGTTCGAATTCGCACCAAAGCTCCTGCTCGACTATCGCCTGCACACGGCCAACACGATGAACGCGGCGGTGCGGAGGCCGCAGGACTTCTTCCCGGCGGTCGCGCGCGTCTTCGACGACGGGCTGATCCTGGCGAGATTGCCCGAAGGCACGGCCGGCGCACTGCGCCGGGCCGCCGAGATTCATCTCGTCACCTATTCGGCGATGCAGGCGGTGCGCTTCGGCAGATATCGCGAAGCCTTCGCCTATCTCGGGATGGTGGGCCGGAGGTCGCTCAAATCGCTGCCGCGCTCCGCGCTCCGGGTCGCCCTCGCCCGTTTTGGCATCTAACCCGCGACCAGGGCGTCAGGACACGATCTTCGAGGCTTCATAGGGCTTCGGCTCGATGCCGAACGCCGCGAGCACGGAGCCGAGCGCGACCATCACGGGATGCATTGCGACAACGGTCTTAGACGACGTCAGCAGACTGGCCGCGCGCACCAGCGACAACGGCAACCGTCCAACCATCTGCGCAAACACCAGCATCCGCGCCGCTACACTCTGCGCAGCCTTGGACTGCACACGATAATTGATCGCGCCGATGCGCAGGCCTCGTTTTGCGATCCAACCGAGACCGGTTCGGCTTTGCGGCACGGTCTCGGTGATGACCGCCTCCGCCGTCCAGTGGAATGTCATGCCGGCATCGCGGCACCGCACGAAGAAATCGCAGTCGCCGCCGCCGAGGAAATTGAAACGCAGATCGAAGGCCGGTCGCTCGAACCGCTCGAACACCGCGCGCGTGATCAGACAATTGCCGCAGCCATAGATTCAGCGGCACCGCGCCGCTGTAATCATAGGCAGGACAGAAGGCGGGATGACGCGACAGCCAGGGCTGGCTGTCGTCGTCGAAGACCGGCACCACCGGCCCGCCGACCACGTCGGCGCCGGTCGCCTCCGCGGTGCGAACCATCAGCTCGAGCCAATCGGGCGAGGCGATCTCGTCGTCGTCGATCATCAGGAAGCGGGTCGCGGCGGGAAACAGCGCCTGCGCCGTCTCGAACGCGGCGTTGATCGCCTGGCAATTACCCTGCCGCTTCTCGACGAGGCAGACGCCCTGGAGCCTGCCGCCAGCGAGATACTCCGCGGCGATCGGCGCGCTCTCGCGCCGCGCAGCATCGTTCTCGACCATGACGACGGCAAAGGAGCGGGGGGTACGCTGACTCACCAGCGAGTCCAGCGTCAGCCGCAGATGCTGCGGGCGACGGAAGCAGGGAATGCAGACGACGATGCCGACCGACAGGTCGATGATACGGGAGCTCGCCACGATCTCCCGGTTGGGATCGCACACGGCATCCGCGATGCGCGTGGCGGACAGGTCTGTCGGGATCAATGTCATGACGTCCTAGATGTCCGAGATATATTGAAAAAGCCCTGCTTCGATCGCGCGGATCGGCCCCGTTCCGCGACGGCACATCGCCGCGGCACAGATGCGTCCCAAAATGAATGACGGGCGCAGGACGCATGCCGGCGACCTCCAACCATCTCGGCACAACACCATGCACTTAACCGCCTTCGCATGTTTCTGCTGCGAAACCTCGCGCGCGTGATAGTGCAATTCGCGGTCCACTGCGCCGACAACGCCGCGACATGAACAATGCCGTAGTTAACGCCCATGCGCATTAACCCGACCGTAAGCACTGCGACCAGTGAGGTGGCGCGGCATCAGTTTTGCTCTTCGGGCGAGCGAGTTTTTTCCTGTAAATTTGAATAGAACAAGCGCGGTCAGAAAATCATGAACAAGCCAGCCACGATCGATTTCGCGACAGCCACGGCAATCAGTGTCTCCGCGGCCACTCCACCCACCCAGGCGCTGCACGATCTGATCCCTGGCGAAGCCCGCGACAGCCTGCTCGCCATTCATGACATGCTGCGCCGCGAACTTCCGCAGGGCCGGCTTGCCATCTATGAAGCAGGCGGCGGCTCGTGCAGCGTTCTGCCGCCGGAATTGCCGAGCCGCAGCCACGTCACCGTCGTCGACATCGACGAGGATCAGGTCCGCAACAATACCTACGCGGACGAGGCGATCCTCGGTGACGTCCAGACCTACCGTTTCGGGCGGAGAGCTTCGATCTCGTGATCTGCTACAACGTGATCGAACACCTTCCCGACGTCGAGTCCGCATTGTTGAATTTCCGAGATGCGCTCAAGCGCGGCGGAATGATCCTGATCGGCGCGCCCAATCCGCGCTCGCTGTCGGGCGTGATTACCAAATATTCGCCGCACTGGTTTCACGTCTGGTTCTACCGGAACATCCGCGGCATCAAGGATGCCGGCCTGCCCGGCGAGCCGCCGTTCCCGACGTTCTTCCATCCGCTGGTGACACTGCCGAGGCTCGAAGCATTCGCCGCCGCCAACGGTCTCGAGATGATCTATCGTCGCGAAGTCGAGAGCCCGCGCTATCCCGAGATGCGCCGGCGCAAGCCGCTGTTTGCGGCCGTGATCGACGCCGGCGCCGCGGTGCTGAACGCGGTGCTGCCGCGCGGCACCGACGTCCGTCGCGGCGACTATCACGTCATCCTGCGGAAGAGCTGACCGCCATGGCACGCGCACAGCGGATCGCACAACAAGCGAAGCTTCGCGGCCACGCTGCGCGCTGTAACGAACCGTTAATCTCTGGGGGACCTCGGCGTCGCGGCGACGCGCCGAAGAGCGGCATGCGCTTAAACGCTTTGTTTGCCATTTCGGTGAATAGTCCCTCAATGAGTATGGTTAATTTTCCCTGTTGCGTTGATTGGGCCCCCATATCCCGGGTGCGTGGCGTAAAGCGAAGAGTAACCCCTCAGCCCGCGGCAGTTGGAATGAAAGCTGGGGATCATGCTTGACTATAACCAGCCGATTGATCGGGCCAGACCGGAGGCCCCGCAACGGAAGCCTCAGGCCGGCTTCAGCGTGCTGGAGCTCGCCAATCTGCTCTGGCGGCGAAAGGTCGCGATTGCCGCGGCCGCCCTGCTCGGCGCGACGCTTGCGGTCACCATCGGCAAGAGCCTGACGCCTCGCTACACCGCCACCGCCCAGCTCTATGTCGACCCGCGCGAGCTTCAACTCGTCGATCGCGAGCTCACGCCACGCGCGCAGGACGTCTCCGGCATGTCCATGGTGGTGGAGAGCCAGGCGCGCCTGATCACCTCCAATAGCGTGCTGCTTCAGGTCATCGAGCAGGCCGGCCTCGACAGGGATCCGGAATTCGGCGGCGGCGAGGGCGCGAGCCTGATGTCGTCGCTGCTCGGCCTGATCGGCCTTCAGCCCCGCGCGCCCTCGGCCGCGGAAAAGAAGGAAGTGCAGCTCGCAGCGCTCGACGCGCTGAACAAGCACATCACGATCCGCAAGACCGAGAAGAGCTTCATCGTCGACATCGAGGTCTGGTCGACGGATCCTGCGAAAGCGGCGATGCTCGCCAACACGCTGACCAATGCCTATCTCGCGGAATCCCGCAACTCGCAGGCCTCGGCCGCTCGGCGCGCCACCAGTGATCTCTCCAGCCGGTTGAAGGAGCTACGCGAGCGGCTGCGCAACGCGGAGACTGCGCTTGCCACCTACAAGGCCCAGAACAATTTCGTTGGCACCCAGGACACGCTGATCAGCGACCAGCAGCTCTCCGCCAGCAACCAGCGACTGGCCGCGGCCCGCGCGGCGACGATGGATGCGCAGGCGCGGCTCGACCAGATCGAGGCGAGCCGGCGCACGGCCGCGGATGCGGGCGCGATCCCCGAGGCGCTGCAATCGCCGACGATTGCGAACCTGCGCGCGCAATATGCGGACGCCCGCAAGAAATATGCGGAGCAGGCCGGCGAGCTCGGCCCGCGCCACCCGGCGCTGCGCCAGACCGAGAAGCAGGTCGAGGATCTCAAGCGCACCATCAACGAGGAAATCGACCGCTTCGCCCAGTCCGCCAAGAACGATTTGACGCGCGCCCGCGACTTCGAAGCCTCGCTCAACCGGGCGCTGGAAGCGCAGAAGCGGCAGAGCGTCCAGCTCAGCCAGGCCGCAGTCCGCCTGCGCGAGCTCGAGCGCGATGCCGACGCCAGCCGCGACGTCTATCAATCCTTCCTCAAGCGTTCGCGCGAGACCGAGGAGCAGGAGAGCCTGAATACGTCCGCGGCCCGCGTCATCGGCGAAGCGACGGTGCCGCAGCGGCGCTCGTTCCCGCCGGCGATGAGCCTGTTCGCCATGATCGGCCTGATCTTCGGCGCGGTCGCAGCGTCAAGCTGGTTCGCCGCGGCCGAGCTCCTGTTCGCCGGTGCGACCGCGCCAGCGCCGACGCCTGCCCGTCCACAGCGCACGCCTGCGCCGGATGCAACGCGAGCCCCGCAGCGCGCGCGGGCTGCAGAGGCCTCGGAGGCTTCGCCGCCCCAGCAGGCCTCGCGAGCTCCGGAAGTTGAACAAGCTCCGCCGGAACTTGCCGCACCTCCGTTACAGCCTTCGATGGTCGAGAAGCCCTTGATCGAAAAGCCGCTGATCGCACGCCTCCAGGAGGCCGACGTCATTCACACGCTCGGCGCCATTCTCGCAACGGGCGGCGGCGTCGATCTCACCCGGCTGGGCTGGCCGACCCTGCGTCCCGGCTTCCCCCTGACCACGCTGCTCAACGCCTGGCGCGACATGCGCGCTGCGGTGGCCCGGCGGGCCGACGGCAAGGCGATGCCTGTCATCGCGCTCGTCGGCACTGGCGAGACCACCGGTCGCAGCGTGGCCGCACTGAATTTCGCGCTGGCGGCCGCGCGCGACGGCGCCCGCGTGCTGATGATCGATGCCGATCATCAGGCACGCTCGCTCTCGAACAAGCTCAACCGTCGCGGCAAGAGCGAACCGAGCCGGCTCGGCTGGCTCTCGATCGGCAGCAAGGACGCCCGCGAGATCAAGACGGTCAACGGCATCTCGGTGCTGCCGGCCGCAGAGGGCGATGTTGGCAAGGCGACTGATGCCATTCGCAAAGCGATCGCACAGGCGCGAGCCGCGGGCGGATATGATCTCGTGATCCTCGACGGCCCCGCGGTGCCGCTCTCGGCCGGCGGCCGCAAGCTGCTGGACGACACCGACGCGCTGGTGGCGGTGCTGCCGACCAGCCTCGACATCAACGACAGCCTGGAAGAGATCTTGACCGCGCTCGGCCGCGCCGAGCGCAAGCTCGTTGGCGTCGTGCTCGACGAGCTCACTCCCGCAGCCCAAACGCGCCAGCGAGGCAGACAATATGCTTGAGCGCCGCGTCAACCTCGATGGACGGGCGGCAACTGCCGAGGTGCCGCGGATCACCGTCGGCGGCCTTCGCATGGCCGCGATCGACTTGGAAGAAACCGCCGATTTCATGATCGAGGCGACCGATCCTGATAATCGCATCGGCCGTCCGCTGTTCCTGACCTCGGCCAATGGCGAGGTGCTGGCGCGCTGCTCGACGGAACCGCAGACCGAACGCCTGTTCCGCGCCGCCGACCTGATCAACGCCGACGGCCAGCCGCTGGTCGCAGCTTCGAAGCTGCAATCCTGGTTTCCGCTGCCGGAGCGCGTTGCGACCACGGACCTGTTCCACGTCGTCGCGCGCAAGGCGGAAGCGGTTGGCCGCACCTTCTACATGTTCGGCGCCAGCGAAGCCGAAAACATCGCTGCGGTCGAGAACGTCCAGAAGATGTATCCGAACCTCAAGATCGTCGGGCGCAGCCACGGCTATCTGCGCGGCGAGGCACTGCGCGCGAAGGTCGAGGAAATCAACGCACTTGCGCCGGATTATCTGTGGATCGCGCTCGGCGTGCCCAACGAGCAGGCATTCGTGGAGGAATTCACTCCGCATCTCACCAATGTTGGCGTTATCAAGACATCCGGCGGCCTGTTCAACTTTTTGTCGGGCAGCCGTTCCCGCGCGCCGCAATGGATGCAGAAGATCGGACTCGAATGGGCCTGGCGCACCTGGCTCGAGCCGCGCCGCCTGCTCTGGCGCTATTCGACCACCAACCCCCGCGCGCTCTATCTTCTCTTCAGCCGCCACCGGCCCCTCCGCTAAGAGAAGAGCAGAAGACGACATGACCGACCGACCGACCGTCCTCGTCACCGGGGGCGCAGGCTATATTGGCTCGCATGCGTGCCGCGCACTGACCGCCGCCGGCTATCAACCCGTCGTTTATGACAATCTCTCGACAGGTCATCGCAGTTTCGTTACCGGCCCGCTGGTGACGGGCGATCTGCTCGACGGCACGGCGCTGGCGCGCGCCTTCGCCGATTACAACATTACGGCGGTGATGCATTTCGCGGCGGCGAGCCTGGTCGGGGAGTCCATGACCGACCCGCAGAAATATTACATCAACAACGTGCAGGGCACGCTGTCGCTGTTGCAGGCCATGCGCAACGCGAACTGCCGTCGCATCGTGTTCTCCTCGACCGGTGCCGTCTACGGCAACGCCGATTCCAAGGAACTGCCGGAAGACTTTCCCTGCGCGCCGATCAACCCCTACGGCGCCTCGAAGTTGATGATCGAGCGCATGCTCGCCGATTACCGCACGGCCTATGGCTTCGGCGCGTTCTGCTTGCGCTATTTCAACGCCAGCGGCGCCGACCCGGCCGGCGGCATCGGCGAGCTGCGCGACAATGAAACCCATCTCATTCCGCGCGCGATGATGGCACTTCAGGGCCATATCGAGTTCGCCGTATTCGGCGACGACTACGACACGCCCGACGGCACCGCGATCCGCGACTACATCCACGTTACCGACCTCGCGGCGGCGCATGTCGCGGCACTAAAGCTTCTGGAGCAGGGGCATGCCGGCGGCAGCTTCAATCTCGGCACCGGCTCCGGCTTCTCCGTTCGCGAGATCCTCAACGCCATCAGGCAGGAGACCGGACGCGAGGTGCCGCACACCATCAAGCCGCGCCGCCCCGGCGATCCCACCTATCTGGTCGCGGATCCCTCCGCTGCGAAGAAGGTGCTCAACTTCGTGCCCCATCACTCCGACCTGCCGACGATCATCCGCACCGCCTGGGCTTGGCACCAGAAGGCGCATCCGTTCAGATCGCGTTAGGCAATCGCGGCACCCGCAGCTTGTCTGCCGTGCCTCGAAACGGCTAGAATGGATATTCGCTGCCGCCGTTGGCGCATCGCTGACGGCCGCACGTTTTCGCATTGCCGACGATGATGTCGGCTTGCATGGCTCGGCCCATTTGCGCGAGCTGATTTTTCCGAACGAAGGCCACGATCAAATCCGCCTGCCGGCCTATCATCGGGCGTGGATTGAGGGAGTATCGACCGCATGCATCAGGCTGCACGCCTGGAGTTCGAGCGCGTGATGGAAGAGTTCGCCCGCTGGCAGGTCGTGCCCGAGGGCGAGCGTTCCCCCGCGCCGGCCTGGTGGTGGGGGCCTGCGATGGCGGTGCTCGACGACAATGAGCCGATGGGTTGCGCATGGTGCGCCGAGCTCGGCTTGAACGAGGAGTTGAGCTTCGCCGAGGGCGCGCGCAGCATTCTCGCCCTGTTCGTCGAGCAGACGTCGCTGACTGGACCGCAGGAGTTTCCAAACAAGTCCGAGGCCGGAGAACACGCCGTCCGCGAGCTGCACCCGCAGCCGTCAGACGACAGCGCGTTTCAGCCGTAACGCTGCGGCCTCCTCGACGGCCGGATCCCGCTCCGGCTGGAGCGGTGGCGCCACGGGCAGAACCATCGGCCGCAGCAGTTCGGCCATCTGTCGCGGCGGCAGCGGCTTGGCGATCAGATAGCCCTGCATCTCGTCGCAGCCATGGGTGCGCAGGAACGCCTCCTGCTCGGCATTCTCGACGCCTTCGGCGACGACAGTCATGCCGAGCGCCTTGCCCATGCTGATGATCGCCTGCGCGATCGCCTGGTCTTCCGAATCCTGCGGCAGGTCGCGCACGAAGGAGCGGTCGATTTTGATGGTGTCGATCGGGAAGTGCTTCATCAGCGACATCGACGAATAGCCGGTACCGAAATCGTCGATGGCGAGGCGAATGCCACGGCTCTGGATGGCATCGAGCACCTTGAGCGCGCGCCCGACATTGCGCATCATCATGCTCTCGGTGACCTCCAACTGGAGCAGCACCGGCGACATGCCGCTGGCGGCGAGCGCCTCGTCGACGTCCTGCAACAGATGCTCGTCGGCGAACTGGCGCGGCGACAGGTTGACCGCCATCGACAGCGGCAGCAGGCCGCGGCGCTGCCAGGCCATGGCCTGCGCGCAGGCTTCATTCAGCACCCAGCGGCCGATCGGCACGATCAGCCCGGTCTCCTCCGCAAGCGGAATGAATTGCGCCGGCGAGACATTGCCGAGATCGGGATGCGTCCAGCGCAGCAGCGCTTCCACGCCCGTGATCTGGCCGGTCTCCATATCCACCTTGGGCTGGTAGTTCAGCGAAAACTGCTCGCGCTCCAGCGCCCGGCGCAGCGCGCTCTCCAGTGACAGACGTTCGATCGACTGCGTCTTCACTTCCTTGGAGAAGAAGCGATAGCCGTTCTTGCCGTCTTCCTTGGCGAGATACATCGCCATGTCGGCATTCTTGGTCAGCGTCTGCGCGTCGGAGCCGTTGGCCGGATACATCGCGATGCCGATCGAGGCCGTGGTATGGCACTCGTGGCCGGCCAGCTCCGTGGGCTCGGCGAGCGCGGCGAGCAGCCCGCTGGCGATGCGCTGGACGTCGTCGATCTCGCCGCACTGGTCGAGGATCACCACGAACTCGTCGCCGCCGAGCCGTGCCACCACGTCGCTTGACCGCAGCGCGCCGCGCAGGCGATTCGCCACTTCGAGCAGGAGCAGGTCGCCAGCCTCGTGACCCAGCGAATCGTTAATGACTTTGAAGCGGTCGAGATCGATGAACAGCACCGCAAAACGGTGATCGTGGCGCTGCGCCGCGTCGATCGCCTCGCGCAGCAATCCGTTGAACGTCTCGCGGTTCGGCAGGTCCGTCAGGCTGTCATGCGAGGCGAGGTATTCGATCCGCTCATCCGCCTTGTTCTTCTCATCGGCGCGATCGAAATTCTCCATCGCAAAGGCGACGTTGTCGGCGAGGCGCTGCAATAGCTCGACGAACTCGGCCGTGAACGTGTCCTTTTCGGTCGACATGTAGATCATGACGCCAACAGCCAGATCGTGAACGACGAGCGGAATCGCCGCGCCCGAGCGCGCACCGTCGCCGCGAACGATGGCGTGGAAGGCGCTCACGCGCTGGTCGTTGAGATAGTCGTTGCTGATGCAGGGCTGCCGGATTCGGAACGCTGTGCCGGCCATGCCCCGGCCTTCGGGGCGCTCGGGATCGACCGAGAGGCGGACATTGCGCGTGGTGTCGGACGACGGTCCGGCGCTGGCGACGATCTTGAGCTGGTCGCTGTCGGCGCTGGCGAGCGCAATCGTCGTCGAGGTGAACTTGGCGCCGTTCGATGCGGCGAGGCACACGAGCTCGAACAATTCGGCGCGCGATTTCGCCCGCATGATCGCCTCGTTGGTCGCGCTCAGCGCCGCGAACATGCGGGTCAGGCGCTCTTTCTGCGCCTCGGTGCGGGCCTTTTCCTCGGCGCGATCGAAGTTGTCGAGCGCGAAGGAGACGTTTTCGGCAAGGCGAGCCAGCAGCTCGACCAGATCGGGCGTGAATGTATCCTCCTCCGGAGCAAGGAACAGCAGAATGCCGATCGGCTCCTGGCCGGCGCGCAGAAGCGGGAAGCTGGCAGCGGCGCGGGTCCCGTCCTCGACTGCCTTGGAGTGCCAATGTGCCGAGCGCGGGTCGTTCATATAGTCGTTGATGACACTGGGCCGGCACGTCCGCAGCGAGGTTCCGATGATCCCCTGGCCCTCGGGATGATCTGGGAAATCGCGCAGGTGCGCCCGACCATTCGCTCCTGAAGCCGCCCCTTCACGGCGACGACCCGGACCAGCTCACGTGTCTCGTCGATGATTCCAATCGTCGCCGATGCGAACATACCGCCCAGCACGGCCGCCTGACATGCGACCTCGAACAGCTCCTCGCGGGTCTCGGCGCGCATGATGGCTTCGTTGGTGGCGCTCAACGCCGCGAACATGCCGCTCAGCCGGTCTCGCTGCTTGTCGGCCTTCGCCTTCTCCTCGGCGCGGTCGAGATTTGCGATCGCAAATGACACATTGCGAGCGAGCCGTTCCAGCAGTTCGACCAATTCCGGCGTGAACGTGCCGATCTCAAGGGAATTGAACAGAAACACGCCCTCCGCGCGTTCGCCATTGAGCAACGGCAGCGCAGCGGAGGACTTGACGCCGGTGCGGCGGGCACTGTCGTGCCAGGGCTTGAGGCGCTCGTCGGCGAACAGGTCGTTGGTGAGGCACGGCTGCCCGGTGCGGAAGCACGTGCCGGTCAGGCCTCTTCCCTCCGGCACCTTGTCGGTCGTGGCGAATTTGAGCCTGCGTACTTCATCGGAGTTCGGCCCTGCAGAGGCGACGACCCGCAGCAGCTCGGAGGCAGGCTCGGCAAGCGCGATCGTCGCCGAGCCGAACTTGCCGCCTTGCACCGAAGCTTCGCATACGAGATCGAACAGCTCGGCACGCGATGTGGCCCGGATGATCGCTTCATTGGTGGCGCTCAGCGCGGCGTACATGCGCGCGAGCCGTTCCTCCTCGCGCGCGATCTGCGCCTTCTCTTCGTCGCGATCGAAGTTCTCGAGCGCAAAGCACACGTTCTCGGTCATGCGCAGCAACAGCGCGACGATGCCCTCGTCCTTCGCCCAGGACTTGCTGACGAAGAAGAACATCACGCCGACGCTGGTTCCGCGCTTGATCAGTGGCGCGGCGACGCAGGCGACCGCGCCGGCATTGATGTTGGCTCGCTCCCAGGTCGTTCCCTTGGTGCGACCGACGAGATCGTCTTCGACCATCGCCTTCTGCGTCCGGAAGACCTGGCCGGAGATGCCCCGACCGTGAGGATTGTCTGGATCGACCGAGTAGCGCGCCTGCCTGATCAGGTCGAGATTTTGTCCGGTTGCGGCCACCGGCGTCAGCCAGTGCGAGTTCTCCTCGCGCAGCAACACGAAAGTCGCCAGCGATTTGCCGCCATGCACTGCTGCGTCGCAGACCCGCTGATACAAATCCAATTCGGTGCCGGCTTTGAGGATTGCTTCGTTCGTCGCGCTCAGCGCCCCAAACATGCGATTGAGCCGCCGCATCGCCGCCTCGCTGTCCCGGCGCGCTCCTTCTCGCTCGAAATTCTCGATCGCATAGGAGATATTGGCCGACATGCGCTCGAACAGCGACACCATCTGCTCGTCCAGCGAGCCGGCTTCGCGGCGAGTCACGTAGAGCACGCCGACGCTGTTGCCATTGCAGAGCAGCGGCAGCGCCGCGGCCGCGCCGATATGGGCCTTGGCCGCCCCCTCGCGCCACGCCAGCGAACGCGGGTCGTTCAGATAATCGTTGCTGATGCACAGCTTCTGATCGCGAAACGCCTCGCCACCGACGCCGGATCCTTCGGGCGTGCCTGCTTCCGTCGTGATCATGATCGAGCGCAGCCGCGCAACGTCGTCGCCGCAACCGGCCGCAAAATGCAGCCGCCGGCAATCTGGTCCGACCAGGAATACGGCGACGGCCAAGAAGTCCCCACTCGAAAACCCGGCGTCGCAGACCTTCTGGTACAGCTCGTCCGGCGATTTCGCGTAGAGGATCGCTTCGTTGATGGCGCTCAACGCCGCAAAGGTGCGCGCGAGTGTCGTCGGCACGATCTCAGCTCCCGGGCATTTCTGCCCATTTCTCCCGGGTGACTTTATGAATGCCGATCGCCTAAGTGGTCGTTATTGCGCGCTGCAAACCGTCGATCAAAGTGAATGAGCTGCGAACGACTGGCGCCAAACTGTCAAAAATACCGCCGCACGGGATGAATCTTCGACCAAAGACGCGCTCTCTGTACGAATTTGCAGCCCTGTATTGGTTTACGGGAGATTGATATCGCAGCGGCGCTTTGAGACGATGGCACCCAACAAGCAGCCTGTTAAGGGCATCAAGCCGAGGGAACGCCATGCCGATCGTCAGGGCCGATCGCCTCACGCGCATCAGCGCCGCACTGCTCCGTGCCGCCGGAGCGTCCGAGGAAGAGGCCGACGCAGTCGCCACCGGCTGCGTCAACGCCAATCTCGCCGGCCATGACTTCGCACGGCGTGATCGCCGTTCCCACCTATATCGACCGCATCAAGGCCGGACACATCGTGCCCGGCGCCAAATGGACCATCGTCCAGGAATTGCCGACCACGACCGTGATCGACGGCCATTGGGGATTCGGCTTCCACGTCAACGCAAAGGCGATGGCGCTGACCATCGAGAAGGCAAGGACGGCGAACGTCGCCGCCTGCACCGTGTTCCGGCAAAGCCATGTCGGCCGCCTTGCCGCCTATCCGTTGATGGCGATGCGCGAAGGCATGATCGGGATTGCGACCGCGGATTCCGGGCGCTCGCCGAAGCACGTCGCCCCGTTCGGCGGCAAGGAAGCGCGGCTCGGCACCAACCCGATCTCGATCGCGGTGCCGTCCGACCTCGACGCGCCGTTCTATCTGGACATGGCGACCTCGGCGGTGGCGGCCGGCAAGGTCCAGCTCGCCGTCGCCCGCGGCGAAGAAATTCCAACGGGATGGATCATCGATGCCGAGGGGCGGCATACCACCGATCCGACCCAATACCGCAAGGGCGGCGCGCTGCTGCCGCTCGGCGGCACCGAAGGCTACAAGGGCAGCGGACTTGCTGCCATGGTCGAGGTGCTATGCGGCCTGCTCACCGGTCTCGGCTTCGGCGTCGAGCCCACCGGGCGGCACAATGATGGATGCTTCATGGCGGTGTTCAACGTCGCGGCCTTCCGTCCGCTGCAGGAGTTCAAGCGTGAAGTCGCCGAGTTTGCACGCTACCTCAAATCGACACCGCCGTCCGAGGGCAGCAAGGGCGTGTTCTATCCCGGCGAGATCGAGGGCCTGCGCGAGCAGCAACGCCTGCGCGACGGCATCGAGATCGAGGATGCCACTTGGGAGAAGCTGCGCGCGCTGGCGCGCGAGTACAGGCTCGACACCGTCCTCGATCTGGCCTGACGGCATCAGGAGAACAGCAGCATGACGCGGCAGATGGTACTGGTCGGCTTCCTCCAGGCGCAGAACTGCACGAACTTGCCGAGTTCCTGGCGGCATCCGGACTCGCGCAACGATTCCATGTCGGCGGATTACTATCAGGAGATCGCGAAGATCCTCGAGGCCGGCAAGTTCCACATGGCCTTCTTCGACGATCGCCTGGCGATGCCGGACCGCTACGGTAACGATCACGCCCATACCGTCGAATACGGCATCCGCTGCGTGAAGATGGACCCGCTGATCGTGCTGACCACGATGGGCATGGTCACCGAGAAGCTCGGCCTTGGCGCAACCTGCTCGACCACCTATTACGAGCCGTTCGACGTCGCCCGGCGCTTTGCAACGCTCGACCTGATGTCCGGCGGGCGTGCCGGCTGGAACGTCGTCACCTCGCTCAATGACGGCGAGGCGCTCAATATGGGGCGCGACTCCCACCCCGAACATGATTCCCGCTACGACCGCGCCGACGAGTTCATGGAGGTCGTGCTCGGCCATTGGGACACCTGGGAGGACGGCGCGCTCATCATGGACAAGCAAAGCGGCCGCTTTGCCGATCCGGCCAAGGTCAAGCGGCTCGATCACAAGGGGCCGGCCTTCAAGTCACGCGGACCGTTCACCGTGCCGCGCTCGGACCAGGGCCATCCCGTGATCATCCAGGCCGGCGCGTCGGGCCGCGGCCAACGCTTTGCGGGGCGATGGGGCGAAGTGATCTTCACCGCCGCGCGCAACCTCGCCGCCGCCAAGGACGGCTATGCTTCCGTGCACAACGAAGCCGCCAAGGCTGGCCGCGATCCCGACCAGATGTTCCTCTGCAACTTGACGACGCCGGTCTGCGCGGCGACCAGGGCGGAGGCTGAGGACAAGATGGCGCTGATCAAGAAGCTGCCGCTCGAGATCGACGCGCTGTCGCTGCTGGCCGAAGCGCTCAACTATGACTTCGCCTCCAAGGATCTCGACGAGCCGCTGACGACGGAAGAACTGAAGAGCATGCAGGGCATCTTGGGCATTCGCGACGGCGTGCTGAAGAATTCGGGCAAGAGCAATCCGAGCGCGCGTGACTTCGTCACCTTCTCCGGCCGCGGCCAGGTCCAGGACGCAATGGTAGGTGGGCCCAAGGAGATCGCGGACAAGCTGGAGGAGATGTTCGTCGAGCACGGCTGCGACGGTTTTGTTATCGCCGCGACTTACGTGCCCGGCTCCTACGCGGACTTCGTGCAACACATCGTGCCGGAATTGCAGCGGCGCGGGCTGTTTCAGAAGGAGTACCGCGGCAAGACGTTGCGGGACAATCTCGGGCTGAAGCGTCCGGCCGCAGGTGCCTGGAAGACGCGGCCCCGCGATGCCGCGGAATAATGACGAGGACCGGACATGCGTTGGCTGAAATTCACCGCGTCGGACAAGACATCCTGGGGCCTCGTCGAGGGTCACCAGGTGATCGCCGTCGACGGCGATCCCTTCGGTGAATGGCAGCGCACCTCGCGCACGCATTCGCTGGCACAGGTCAAGATCGAGCTGCCACTGATCCCGCGCACCTTCTATTGCGTCGGCCTAAACTATCTGAAGCACCTGAAGGAGGCCGCCGACAAACGCGGCGAGGTACCGGCGGTGCCCGACCGGCCCGAAATCGGCTATCGCGCGCAGAACGCGCTGATCGCGCACGATGAGGAGGTCGTGATCCCGTCCTTTGCGACGGACAGGATCCACTATGAGGGCGAGCTCGTCGTCGTCATCGGCAAGAAGGTGAAACATCTCACCGAAGCGAACGCGATGGATTGCGTGTTCGGCTACACCATCGGCAACGACGTCAGCGAGCGCAGCTGGCAGAAAGCGGACCGCAGCCTGTGGCGCTCGAAGAACGCCGACACGTTCAAGCCGATGGGACCGTGGATCGAGACCGAGGCCGATCTCGAAAAGATGGAGACCATCGTCCGGGTCAACGCCAAGGAGACCAATCGCTTCCATACCAACGACATGATCTTCGGCGTGGTGCCGTTCCTGGTCGAGCTGACGAAGTATTTTACGCTGTGGCCCGGCGACGTGATCTGGATGGGCACCGACGGCGCCTCGCCGGATATCAAGCACGGCGATGTCGTGGAGATCGAGATCGCCGGCATCGGCACGTTGCGGAACAGGTTCGTGCGGGAGGGGCAATAGCTCAGCGCGCGGCCCTGGATCGGCCCTTCACATGATCGATGAAGGCTCGAAGCTTCGGCATGATTTGTCGATGGCTGGGATAGTAGAGAAACACCCCCGGCGTCATCGGCGCGAATTTCTCCAGCACGGCGACGAGTTTTCCCGTTCTGACGGCGTCGGTCGCCAGCGGCCCTGGCACTTGCGCAAGGCCGACGCCTTCGACGGCGGCACCTAACATCGTCGGGAAGTCGTTGGCGATGAAGGGTCCCGCAACGGCAATCTCGATCGAACGACCGCCGTCGTTGAGCGACCAGGGTGCGAGCGCACCGTTTGATCGCCGCAATCTCAGGCATGCGTGCTCGCGCAGATCGTCCGGCCGCCGGGGCCGGCCGCGACGTTCGAGGTAGGCCGGGCTGCCGACGATCAGGAAAGGCAACGGCTTCGTCAGGCGGACCGCAACCATGTCCGGGGAGATGAACTGCCCCATCCTGATGCCGGCATCGAAACCTCCAGCGGCGAGGTCGACCAGCTCTTCGCTTGCAGCAAGCTCCACCTCGATCTCCGGAAAGGCCTGACAGAACGAGGCGACTAGAGGCTCCAGCAGAATCGGCACGACCGAGCGCGGCACCGTGAGACGCAAGAGCCCGGCCGGTCGCTGTCCGAGGTCGCGCGCGGCCCCGCTTGCCGCGACGAGCTCCTCGAAGGCAGGCCTTGCGCGCGCAAAGAACCGTTCGCCGGCCTCGGTCAGACTGACGCTGCGAGTTCGTGCGCAGGAACAGCACGGCGCCGACGCGTGCTTCGAGTGCGCGCACCGCCTGGCTGATCGCCGACGGCGTGACCCCGAGCTCAGCAGCCGCCCGGCGGAAACTGCGGTGGTGGGCGACGCTCAGGAACGCCTCCACACCGTCGAGCGCACCTTGCCGGACTGTGAAGTTCTGCTTCATGGCCTATCAATATTATCGCGAATAGTCGCTCTCGCAAAGACGGCCTTACATCAGGATCGCAAATGCGCCGCGCCGCTGGGTGCGCCTGACATTCGCGACATCGCGGCAATGGCCGTGATCAGAGAGATGAAACCGATGAAGGCAATCCGCAACATCGTCCTGGCGCTCACCCTCACACTGACAGGTGTTACCTCCATGGCAGAGCCATCCCTTGCCCAAGCACAAACCACGTCACCGACAACCGGCGTGATGGTCATTCTGACTGTCAAGCCCGGCATCACACGCGAACAGGTCATGGCGGTGATGCCTGATGAAATCAGGCAAACCACCCAGCTCTATCTCAACGGGATGGTTCGCGAATGGTATTCGCGGTCCGATGGGCGCGGAGCCGTCTTCCTGCTGAACGTCAAGGATGTCGCCGAAGGGCACGCCATCATGGAAGGCCTGCCGCTGGCGAAGCAGAACCTCATCGACCACGAGTACATCGCGGTCGGTCCGCTCATGCCGCTCCGTCTGCTCATGGCCAAACCCTGAGCGTCGCCACGTCGAGCCGGATTGATAGGCATCGTCCCGGCTCGACAGCATGGTCAATCATAGGGAATCCGAACGTGCCGCCGAACTTCAATCTTCCATTCGTTCTCAGCGTCGCCGGCGCTTTCCTGACCAGCTCGGTGGTCGCTGCCATCTATGTTTGGCCGGCGATCCGCGTGATGCCGCGCTATGACGCCCTGAGACTCATCGCAGCTTTCCATGCGTTCAGGTTCTTGGGAATGAACTTCATGGTGACCGGGTTCGTCTCTGCGGAGTTGAGTTCGCGCTTTGCCGCCGAGGTGGGATGGGGTGATCTTATCGCTGCTGTCCTCGCGCTTCTGTCGATGGCGGCTCTCTCGTGGCGATGGTCGATCGCCATCCCGGTGGTCTGGATCTTCAACGTCTGGGGGACGCTTGACCTCCTGAACGCGTACTACATGGGCGCGACAAAGATCCCGGATCCCGGCCTGTTCGGCGCCGGCATTTATATCCCCACACTTTACGTACCACTGCTGCTCGTCGGCCACGCCCTTGCCTTCATGATTCTGCTCAGGGCCGGAACAGAGAAAAAAGTCCGTGACCTCGGACAGGATCGCGATCGGTCGGGTGCCGGCCGCGATGCTGCCCTTGCACACGCCCGCAACCACGGCGTTCCAAATGGAGTGAGCACATGAGCACCGATGCTGTTTCCGCCACCATGACTGCCCAGCGTCCCCTCTGGCTCAGCCTGACCTGGACCGTGCCGTTCGCCCTGCTGTGGACCTGGTTGATCATCGCGCTACCCGCACTTCCGGAGAGCGGCTTTCCTGCGCTTGGCGTTCGGTTGATGACCCATGGACTCATTGCGCTCGGCTTGTGGCTCTGCCTCGAAAACACGGAATTGGCGCCGGCACAGCGCCGGGCAACCTGGTTGGCCCTGATGGTCCCCTTCACGCTCTGGGCAGCCGTCACCTGGACCGCAGCCATCAACGGCGCATTCGGCACCGGCGCTTCGCCCTTGCCGCTGCTTCCGGCGGCGATCCTGCTGCCGGTAATCGTCGGTGCGCCGGTGTTGCTGTCGTCGAAGCGGATCGGACAATTACTCGATGCAATGCCGACGACCTGGCTCGTCGCCCTTCAACTCTACCGCATCTTCGGCAGCCAATGGCTGGCTTACTGGCTGCGCGGGCTGCTGCCGGGATTGTGGGCGCTACCGGCAGGAACCGGCGATGTGCTGACTGGCCTGCTTGCCGTGCCGGCGGCCATGGCTTTGGCAACCGGGACAGCTGACGGGCGGAAGGCAGGCATCTTCTGGAACGTCTTGGGCCTGGCGGACTTGGCTGTCGCGATCACCTTGGGGATGATCATGTCGCCGGGCCCGCTCCAGCTGATCATTCCGGACGGCCCGAGCATGGCGCTGGACCGTTTTCCGAACGTGCTGACCCCTGCCTTCGTCGTGCCATGCTCGATCCTGTTGCATCTCCTCTCGTTGCGCCAACTGCGCCGACGGTCGGAGACGGTGTGAGCCACGGATCCCTGGCGACATTGCTTCAAAACGGCAGCGCCACGCCGGTCTTGATCTCCTTCAGCACCACGTTGCTGCGGACGTAGCGGATGCCGGGGATGCGGAACATGAACTCGTCCAAGAACCTATTGTAGGCGGCCATGTCCTGCACGACGACGCGCAAGTGATAATCGGCATCGCCCGTGGTCGCAAAACACTCCAGCACCTCGCGGCGCTTGGTGACGCGAGACACAAACTCGTCGACGAACTTCGCGTCATGCCGCTCCAGCGAGACGTGGAGGATGGCTGACATCGCGAAGCCCGCCCGCTCGCGATCGATCAGCGCGGCGTAGCCGCGGATGACGCGGCTTTCCTCCAGCGCGCGCACCCGCCGCCAGCAGGCCGAGGTGGACATGCCGACCTCGTCGGCAAGCTGCTGGTTGGTGGCGCGGCCATCCTTCTGGAGGTGCGCAAGAATCCGCGTGTCCTGCTCTTCGATCATGAAATCCCGCCAAACTGGATAATTCCACCGAATAATAGGCCAAATCGGGCATATCTACCAGAACGAAGCTCCTATCAGGAAAGATAGGTAAGACCTACCAGCCGCCCGGGCCTAACCTCTGCTGATCCGGCAGGGAATGCCGCGGGAGGTCCGCATGGACGCCATTCCGACCCTCGACACCTACGAACTCTCCGACCGCTACGACCGTGAGGAAGGCCGTGTCTTCCTGACCGGCACACAGGCGATCGTCCGTGTCGCACTCGACCAGGTCAGGCGCGATCGCGCGCGCGGCCTTAACACCGCCGGCTTCATCTCCGGCTATCGCGGCTCGCCGCTCGGCGGCATCGATCTCGAGCTCTGGCGCATCCCGGAACGGCTCAAGCGTGACCGCATCGAATTCCTCCCCGCCGTGAACGAAGACCTCGCCGCGACCGCAGTGCTCGGCTCGCAGCAGGTCGAGACGCAAGCCGACCGCGAGGTCGATGGCGTGTTCGGGCTCTGGTACGGCAAGGGCCCTGGCGTCGATCGCTCCGGCGATGCGCTCAAGCACGGCAACGCCTATGGCTCCTCGCCGCATGGCGGCGTGCTGGTGGTTGCAGGCGACGACCATGGCTGCGTTTCGTCCTCGATGCCGCACCAGTCCGACGTTGCCTTCATGAGCTGGTTCATGCCGACGCTGCACCCCGCAAGCGTCAGCGAATACCTCGCATTCGGCGAATATGGCTACGCGCTGAGCCGCTTCTCCGGCATGTGGGTCGGCTTCAAGGCGATTTCGGAGATCGTGGAGTCGGGCGCCTCCGTGGCGCTAAGCCCGCCCCGCGACTTCCGCGCGCCCGACTTCACGCCGCCACCGGGCGGCCTGCACTATCGCTGGCCCGACCTGCCGGGACCGCAGATCGAGGAGCGGCTGGAAGCGAAGAAGCACGCCGTCTACGCCTTTGCGAAGGCCAATCCGATCGACAGGCACATCTACGACATTCCGAACGCAACCTACGGCATCGTTACCACGGGCAAGGCGCATCTCGACCTGATGGAAGCGCTGCGGCTGTTGGGCCTCGATGAAGCGGCCTGCCGCAGCATCGGCATCGACGTTTACAAGGTCGGCATGGTCTGGCCGCTGGCGCTGCATGACGCGATGGAATTCGTGAAGGGCAAGCGCGAGATTCTCGTGGTCGAGGAGAAGCGCGGCATCATCGAGAGCCAGTTCAAGGAATATTTCTACGACTATCCCGGCGAGAAGCCCGAGCGCATGGTCGGCAAGCACGACGAGCAAGGGGCGCGGCTGATCTCCTGGATCGGCGAATTGTCGCCGCGCGCGCTGACTGCCGTTCTGGCGCGGCGGCTCGACCCGATGTTTCCGGGCCTCAATCTCGCCGCGCGGGCGGCTGCCTTGATGCCGGAGGCGGCACGCACGATCAACGTCCCAGGGGCGACGCGCACACCCTATTTCTGCTCGGGATGTCCGCACAACATTTCGACCAAGGTGCCGGAGGGATCGAAGGCACTGGCCGGCATCGGTTGCCATTTCATGGCAAGCTGGATGGACCGCGAGACCTCCTCGTTGATCCAGATGGGCGGCGAGGGCGTGAACTGGGCGGCTTCATCGAAATTCACCGGCCACAAGCACGTGTTCCAGAATCTCGGTGAAGGCACCTATTATCACTCCGGCTCGATGGCGATCCGGCAGGCGATCGCCGCCAAGGCCAACATCACCTACAAGATCCTGTTCAACGATGCCGTGGCGATGACCGGCGGCCAGCCGGTCGACGGGCCCATCAGCGTGCATGCCATCGCTCACAGCGTCCGCGCCGAAGGTGTTGAGCGCATCGCGCTGGTGTCGGACCATCCCGCGCAATTTTCTCTGCCCGACCTGCCAGCCGGCGTCACAATCCATCCCCGCGAGGAGATGGACGCCGTGCAGCGCGAACTGCGCGGCGTGCCCGGCGTCTCCGTGCTGATCTACCAGCAGACCTGCGCCACCGAGAAGCGGCGGCGGCGCAAGCGCGGCCAGATGGACGACCCGAAGCGCTTCGCCTACATCAATGATCTCGTCTGCGAAGGTTGCGGCGATTGCTCGGTCGAGTCCAACTGTCTCAGCGTCGAGCCGAAGGAAACGCCGTTCGGCCGCAAGCGCCAGATCAATCTGTCGGCCTGCAACAAGGACTTTTCCTGCCTCAACGGTTTCTGTCCCAGCTTTGTTACCGTCGAGGGCGCGACGCGCCGGAAGAAGACCGCGAGCCAGATCGACGCGATCGGCCGCGCCGCGACGCTTCCCCTGCCCGTCTTCGCAACGCTCGACCGGCCCTATGACCTGCTGGTGACCGGCGTCGGCGGCACCGGCGTGATCACGGTCGGTGCGCTGATCGGTATGGCCGCGCATCTCGAACGAAGCGGCGTCTCGGTGCTGGATTTTACCGGCTTTGCGCAAAAATTCGGGCCCGTGCTGAGCTACATCCGGCTTGCCGCTTCCCCCGAGGTGCTGCACCAGGTGCGCATCGACCAGGGCGCGGCCGATGCGCTGATCGGCTGCGACCTTGTCGTGAGCTCCTCGCCGAAGGCCTCCGGCACCTATCGCCGCGGCACACGTGCCGCGATCAATACCGCGGAGATGCCGACCGGCGACGTCGTCCGCTTCCGCGACGCCGACCTCGCCTCGCCTGCCCGCCTGCGCGCGATCAGCCGCGTGATCGGCGACAACAATCTCGACACGCTCAACGCGAATGCGCTGGCCGAACGGCTGCTCGGCGATGCCGTCTATGCCAACATCATCATGCTGGGCTTTGCCTGGCAGCACGGACTGGTGCCGGTCTCGCTGCAAGCGCTGCTGCGCGCGATCGAGCTCAACGGCGTCGCCATCGAGCACAACAAGCAGGCTTTCGCCTGGGCCGCATCGCCGCTGCCGATCCGGAATTTCTGCCGAAGACGGACGATATGTCAACGGTCGAGACACTCGACCAGCTCATTGAACGCCGCGCCGATTTCCTCACCGCCTATCAGGATGAGGCCTATGCAGCGCGCTATCGGGCGATCGTCGCGAAGGTCCGCCGCGCCGAGGCTGTCCTGAGCAGCGAGGCCCTGACCGATGCGGTGGCCCGCGCCCTGTTCAAGCTGATGGCCTACAAGGACGAATACGAGGTGGCGCGGCTGCACATGCAGAGCGGCTTCATCGACGAATTGAAGCGCGAGTTCGAGGACGGCTTCAGCATCCACTATCACCTTGCCCCGCCATTCCTGCCGTCAAGGCGCGACGCACGTGGACGTCCGCGCAAGCGCGCCTTCGGGCAGTGGATCCAGATGCCGCTCGCCATGCTGGCGCGATTGAAGGGGCTGCGCGGAACACCGTTCGATCCATTCGGCTACACCGCCGAACGGCGCGCCGAGCGGGAGCTGATCGCCTGGTACGAGGACCTGATCGACCGGATGCTCGGCGAGCTCGACGCGGCACGCCTGGCAGATCTCATCGTCGTGGCCAAGGCCCCCATGAACATCCGCGGTTATGGGCCCGTGAAAGAGGCTGCGATCGCGTCGGTCAAGGCGGAGGTCGAATCCCTGCTGGCCCAGCCGATAACGGCGCGAGCGGCCTGACCGCCGCGCCGCTCATGAATAGGGATTGATCAGCTTCTGCTGCTCGGCGCTGTGATGCACGAGCATGTCGACGAAGGTCCTGACCTTCGCCGACAGATGGTGGCGGTGCGGATAGACCGCGTTCATCGACATCTCGACCGGGCGATATTCGGGCAGGAGCCGAACGAGGTGGCCCGCTTCAAGATCGTCCTGAACCAGAAACCCGGCCATCAGGCAGACAGCCGCCCCGTCCAGCGCGACTTTCCGCAGCGCTTCCCCGCTATTGGTGACGAAGCGGCCGGAGATGCGTACCGAGGCCGGAGCACCCTTGCGGTCGAAGAAGCGCCACTCGTCGCCAAAAGGATAGTTCAAGTGACGGGCACAATGGTGCGCGGCGAGTTCGTCGAGCTTCTGAACGCGACCATGCCTCTCGAGATAATCGTGCGAACAGCACAGCACGTGCCGCCAGGTGGCGAGACTGCGCACGATCAGGCTCGAATCCGGAGGCGCGGTCATACGCAGGGCAACGTCATAGCCTTCCTCGATGAGATCGACGTCGGCTTCGCCCATGCGCAGGTCGATCTTGAGCTCCGGATAAGTCGACAGGAGCTGCGCCACCACCGGCGCGACGAACGGCACCATATGCGTGGCGACGTGGATGCGCAGCGTACCGCGGGGCACCGACTGCAATTCGCTCGCGATGTCGTCGGCCTGCTCGAGATCGGCGAGGATCTGCGTGGCGCGGTCGTAATAGGCCTTGCCGATCTCGGTGAGGCTGACCTTGCGCGTGGTGCGATTGAGCAGCCGTACGCCGAGCCGGTCCTCCAGCGCCTGGACGTGGTTGCTCACCATGCTGGTCGACATGTTGAGCTTGCGGGCTGCTGCGGAAAAGCCGCCGGTCTCGACCACCCGGCTGAAGACTTCGAGGCTGGTCAATCGGTCCATGCCGCCTGATTATCCGCTCTTGATCGATAATCGCAAGGAATTCGCCGGGATTATCTAACAGATCACCCAGGCGGTCTCGTCCGCCTACAGATTCGCGCGGCGTGGGCCCTCGTTAGCAGCAATTGCGCGACAGCTGCGGCAATCGCTCTGGGGCAGTGGCACATCCGGTTCGGTAGACCTCAGACATCAAGGTGATATCCCCGGACTATCCACCCTTAATGGATAATCCTTCCGGTATTTAGCCGATTATCACCGGAGCTGGAAAGACAGATAGTCTCGGCACGCCGATAGGAGACCGCCATGTCCGAAATGCCGCGCACCGAAAACTTCCAGCAAGCAACTGAAATCATTGATGTTTATTCCAAGATGCCGCCGCGCCTGCCGGCCCGGACTTTGGTCCGGCGCGCGGCGTTGGTGCTCGCACTCCTCGCAGGAACGGCAACAATCGTCTATTTCGGACACGACTATTGGACCATCGGCCGCTACCTCGAATCCACCGACGACGCCTATGTGAAGGCCGATTCCACGATCATCGCGCCTAAGGTCTCCGGCTACATCGCGAAGGTGCTGGTCGGCGACAACGAGAAGGTCAAAGCGGGCCAGCCGCTAGCCAAAATCGACGATCGTGACTTCAAGGCAGCACTCGACCAGGCCCGCGCCGATGTCGGCGCCGGCGAAGCCTCGGTGCGCAACATCGATGCCCAGCTCGAATTGCAGCAGCCGATCATCGCCCAGAGCACCGCCGACGCCACTGCTGCGGACGCCAATTTGAAATTCGCCCAGGAGGAACGCGCCCGCTACGACGATCTGATGAAGTCGGGCTCAGGCACGATCCAGCGCGCGCAGCAGGCCGATGCGGCGCTGCGCGCCAGCACCGCGCAATTGCAGCACGCCAAATCCGGCCTCTTGGCGGCGCAGCGCAAGGTCGACGTGCTCACCACCCAGCGCGCCCAGGCGACGGCCCAGCTCGAGCGCGCCCGTGCGGTGGCGCAGCAGGCGGCGCTGAACCTGTCCTACACCGAGATCACCGCGCCGGTCGACGGCACGGTTGGCGCACGTTCGCTGCGCGTCGGCCAGTACGTGCAGGCCGGCACACAGCTGATGGCCGTGGTGCCACTCGATGCGGTCTATGTCGTTGCGAACTTCAAGGAGACTCAGCTCACGCATATGCGTCCCGGCCAGCCGGTCGAGCTGCGCGTCGACAGCTTCCGCAGCCAGCCCCTGCGCGGCCATATCGACAGCCTGTCGCCGGCGAGCGGGCTCGAATTCGCCCTGCTGCCGCCGGACAACGCCACCGGCAATTTCACCAAGATCGTGCAGCGCATGCCGGTGAAGATCGTGCTCGACGATCATCACCTCACCGGCTTGCTGCGCCCCGGCATGTCCGCGGTGCCGACCGTCGACACCAAGCAGGCGGTGCTGGCCGAACGCGAGACGGCCAGGCATCTCGCCGACAACACATCCCGCCCGAACGGCGGCTGAAGCTGACGAGGCTTCCATGAGCACGCTCCAACCCGCCCTCAACGCCGCAGCCGGCCTCCCCGCCCCTGCTGCGCCCGCCACGCCGGCGGTTTCCGCAAGAACATGGATCGCCGTGATCGGTGCGACACTGGGCGCCTTCATGGCGGTGCTGAACATCCAGATCGTCAACGCCTCGCTGGCCGACATCCAGGGTGCGATCGGCGCCGGCATCGACGACGGCGGCTGGATCTCGACCTCCTATCTGATCGCCGAGATCGTGGTGATCCCGCTCTCCGGCTGGCTCGCGCAGGTATTCTCGATCCGCATCTATCTGCTCACCAACGCGATCCTGTTTCTGGCTCTGTCCGCGGCCTGCGCGCTGGCGCAGGATCTGTCGCAGATGATCGTGCTGCGCGCGGTGCAGGGCTTCACCGGCGGCGTGCTGATTCCGATGGCCTTCACGCTGATCATCACGTTGCTGCCGCGCGGAAAACAGCCGGTGGGCCTTGCCCTGTTCGCGCTGTCGGCGACCTTCGCACCCGCGATCGGCCCGACCATCGGCGGCTATCTCACCGAGAATTTCGGCTGGCAATACATCTTCTACGTCAACCTCGTGCCCGGCGCGATCATGGTCGGCATGCTCTGGTACGCGCTCGACGCAAGGCCGATGAAGCTTTCGCTCCTGCGCGAGGGCGACTGGGCTGGCATCGTCACCATGGCAATCGGCCTGTCCGCGCTCCAGACCGTGCTGGAGGAAGGCAACAAGGACGACTGGTTCGGCTCGCCCTTCATCGTGAAACTGTCGGTGATCGCCGTCGTTGCGCTGACTGCGTTCCTGATCATCGAGCTCACGGTCAAGAAGCCGCTCCTGAACCTTCGTCGTGCGCCGCAATTTCGGCTTCGGCATGCTCGCAAACTTCCTGCTCGGCGTCGCGCTCTACGGCTCGGTCTTCATCCTGCCGCAATATCTGGCTCGCATCCAGGGCTACAACGCCGAGCAGATCGGCTTTGTGCTGGCATGGACCGGGCTGCCGCAACTCATGCTGATTCCGCTGGTGCCGCGGCTGATGCAGAAGTTCGACGCGCGGATCATTATCGGTGTCGGTTTCGTCCTTTTCGCGGCCTCCAACTTCATGAACATCACCATGACCAGCAACTATGCCGCCGATCAGTTGCTCTGGCCCAATGTGGTTCGGGCGATCGGCCAGGCGCTGGTGATGGCTCCCCTGTCGGCCGTCGCGACATCAGGCATCGAGCCGGAGAATGCCGGCTCGGCGTCCGGCCTGTTCAACATGATGCGCAATCTCGGCGGGGCCGTCGGCATCGCGCTGCTGCAGACCGTGCTGACCAAGCGCGAGCAGTATCACTCCCACGTGCTGATGCAGTCGGTCTCGGTGTTCGAGCAGGCGACGCGCACGCGGCTGGAGCAGCTCACGCAATATTTCATCAATCACGGCATCCTCGATCATGTGGATGCGTCGCATCGCGCCTATGTCGCGATCGGTCGTATCGTGCAGAAGCAGGCCTATATCCTAGCCTTCAGCGACACCTTCTATCTGCTCGGCGCGGCGCTGATCGTTGCCCTGATCGCGGCTCTGTTCCTGAAGAAGCCCGGCCAGGCTTCCGCCGGCGGAGCCCACTGACCTCACCCCTGAAAGGAGAACGACCATGAAGCCCCGCATGAACTACTACCAGGCCGCGCCCGACACGATCAAAGCACTGATGGCGCTGGAGACGCAGATCCAGTCGACGGGCCTGGAGAAATCACTGATCGAGCTCGTCAAGATCAGGGCCTCGCAGATCAACGGCTGCGCCTATTGCATCAACATGCACACCGAGGACGCCCGCAAGCGCGGCGAGACCGAGCAGCGCATCGATCTGCTCAACGCCTGGCGCGAATCCCCGCTCATTCCGACCGCGAGCGCGCCGCGCTGGCCTGGACGGAAGCGGTGACGCTGATCTCGCAGACGCATGCGCCGGACGACGTCTACGAGCAGGTCCGGGCACATTTCTCCGAGGAGGAGACCGTGAACCTGACCATGCTGATCGGCGCCATCAACGCCTGGAACAGGATTGCGATCTCGTTCCGCGCGGTTCACCCGGTGAAGGTGAAGGCGTCCGTGGCATGAGGGGGAGTTGCCGTCGCAACTCACTCCGCCGTCATGCGCCGCGCAGGCGGGGCATCCAGTACGCCGCGGCCTCTCGATCCAATCAGGACCGTCTCGGAGTACTGGATCGCCCGGTCAAGCCGGGCGATGACAGCGAAGTATGTGGGCTAAACCGCCGTCGCCTTGGCGAACTCCACATAGATCTCGCGCAGCCGCGTTGCCATCGGGCCGGGCTTGCCGTCGCCGATCTTCTTGCCGTCGATCGCGACCACCGGCTGGACGAACAGTGAGGCCGACGTCGCAAAAGCCTCCTTGGCGGCGAGCGCCTCGGCCACCGTGAAAGAACGCTCCTCGACGCGGAGCTGGCGCTCTTCGGCGAGCGCCACCACGGCCTTGCGAGTGCAGCCCGGCAGAATCGCGTTGGAGTTCTTGCGGGTCACGATGACGTCGTCCTGTGTCAGGATGAACGCCGAGGACGAGCCGCCTTCGGTGACATAACCGTCTTCCAGCATCCAGGCTTCGCCGGCGCCGGCTTCGGCCGCGGCCTGCTTCGCCAGCACCTGCGCCAGCAGCGCGACGCTCTTGATGTCGCGCCGCTCCCAGCGGATGTCGGGCACGGTGATCACGTTGATGCCGGTCTTCGCCGACGCCGCGTTGATGATGTCCTTCTCGGAGGTGAACATCACCAGGCTCGACTTGACGTCGCCCTTGGGAAACGCGAAGTCGCGGCCCTTGTCGGCGCCGCGCGTCACCTGGAGGTAGACGAGACCGCTCTCGACCTTGTTGCGCGCGATCAGCTCTTTCTGGAGCTCGGTGATGCGCTCGACCGTCTCCGGCAGCCTCAAGCTGATCTCGCCGACCGAGCGCTCCAGCCGGGCCAGATGCGACGCGTTGTCGACCAGCTTGCCGTCGAGCACGGCCGAGACCTCATAGATGCCATCGGCGAACAGGAAGCCGCGATCGAGGATCGAGACTTTCGCGTTCGAGAGCGGGACGAATGAGCCGTTGACGTAGGCGATCGAGTCCAAGGCAGGTCTCCTGGCGGGAAATGGGATTTGACGCGCTTATACGCGAAATGGGGGGAGCGATCACCCATCTATTCGTCATTCCTGGGCATTCACAAAACGAATGAGCTATGATGCGCAATTGCGCATCTGAGAATCCGTTTCACCTCGTGGCCTGCCGCCCGATGGATTCCGGCCGGCGCCAAGACGCGCGTCCCGGAATGACAACAGGAGTTAATGCGACAAGATCTTCGACAAGAACTTCTGCGCGCGGTCGCTGCGGGGCTTACCGAAGAAATCGTCCTTCGCGGCGTCCTCGACGATCTCGCCGCGGTCCATGAAGATGACGCGGTTGGCGACCTTGCGGGCAAAGCCCATCTCGTGGGTCACGACCATCATCGTCATGCCTTCGCGGGCGAGGTCGACCATGACGTCGAGCACCTCGCTGATCATCTCCGGATCGAGCGCCGAGGTCGGCTCGTCGAACAGCATGGCGATCGGATCCATCGCGAGCGCGCGCGCGATGGCGACACGCTGCTGCTGACCGCCGGAGAGCTGCGCCGGGAATTTCTGCGCCTGCTCTTTCAACCCGACGCGCTCCAAAAGCTGCGTGCCCTTGGTCAGCGCCTTGTCGTGCGACCGCCCCAGCACCTTCTCCTGCGCGAGGCAGAGATTGTCGATGATCTTGAGGTGCGGAAACAGCTCGAAGTGCTGGAACACCATGCCGACGCGCGAACGCAGCTTCGGCAGATTGGTCTTGGGATCGTTGACCTTGGTGCCGTCGACCAGGATGTCGCCGCTCTGGAACGGCTCCAGCGCATTGACGCATTTGATCAGCGTCGACTTGCCCGAGCCCGAGGGGCCGCAGACCACGACCACCTCACCCTTGGTGACGCTGGTGGTGCAATCCGTCAGCACCTGGAAACTCGGAGTGTACCATTTGTTGACGTGGCTGATTTCGATCATGACCGACACGCTCTAGCGAATGATGGCGATGCGCGCCTGGAGCCGGCGGACGCCGAAGGACGCGATACAGGAAATGGTGAAGTAGACGACAGCTGCGAACAGATACATTTCGACCAGGCGCCCGTCGCGCTGCGCCACCTTGCTGGCGGCGCCAAGGAAGTCGGTGATCGACAGCACGTAGACCAGCGAGGTGTCCTGGAACAGCACGATGGTCTGCGTGATCAGGACCGGCAGCATGTTGCGGAAGGCCTGCGGCAGCACGACGTAGCGCATGGTCTGGGCGTAAGTCAGCCCCAGCGCGCTGGCCGCGGCGGGCTGCCCGCGCGAGATCGACTGGATGCCGGCGCGCATGATCTCGGAGAAATACGCCGCCTCGAACATGATGAAGGTGATGAGCGAGGATGCGAACGCGCCGACGCTGATCGGGCGCGAGGCGCCGGTCAGCCACTGCCCGATATAGGGCACCAGGAAGTAGAACCAGAAGATGACCAGCACCAGCGGCAGCGAGCGCATGAAGTCGACATAGACGCCGGCGATGCGGCCAAGGATCTTGAAGCCGGACAGGCGCATCAGGGCGAGCGCCGTGCCGAAGATGAGACCGCCGAGAGCCGCGAGCCCCGTTAGCGTCAGCGTGAAGGTCATGCCCTCGTAGAACAGGTAGGGCAGCGCGCGGCGGATGACGTCGAAATCGAAATTGCCGAGCATCGCTTATTTCCCCGTAATGTAGCCGGGGATCGCAACCCAGCGCTCGAGGAAGCGCATCGCGGTCACGACGACGGCGTTGACGAGGAGGTAGAGGATGGTCGCGGCGGTGAAGGCCTCGAACACCTGGAACGAGAATTCCTGCATGGAGCGCGCCTGTCCGGTCAGCTCGAGCAGACCGATGGTGATCGCGACCGCCGTGTTCTTGATGGTGTTGAGGAACTCGGACGTCAGCGGCGGCAGGATGATGCGGAACGCCATCGGCAGCAGCACGTAGCGATAGCCCTGCACCGTAGTCAGACCCAGCGCGGTTGCCGCCATCTTCTGCCCACGCGGCAGCGACGAGATGCCGGCCTGCAGCTGCACGGCCACGCGCGCCGACATGAAGAAGCCGACGCCGATCGCGGCCGTCCAGAACGGCGCGTTCGGCAGCTGTTTCAACCAGAGGCCTGCGGCCTTCGGCAGGATTTCCGGCAGCACGAAGAACCACAGGAACAGCTGCACCAGCAGCGGCATGTTGCGGAAGAATTCGACATAGGCGAAGCCGAACCAGGTGGCGCCCTTCGACGGCAGCGTCCGCATCACGCCGACAATCGAGCCGGTGATCAGCGCGATGACCCAGGCCAGCGCCGCGGTCTTGAGGGTCAGCACCAGGCCCGACAGCAGCATATCGAGATAGGTGCCGGTCCCCATCGGGTTCGGCTGGAAAAAGATTCCCCAGTTCCAGTTATAGTTCACGTGTCCCCCGCGCGAACGCGCCAGTCATGGATGTCCCGGCGCCTATGCAAATGTCCGGCCACCCTGGTGTCAAGAGTGGCCGGACATGATTCCGATCTAAAGATCGAGGTCTATATTACTTATAGTCGTCCGGATTCGGCGAGTCCGTCGGCTTGGCGAACTCGTTCTTGAGCTCGGCCGAGATCGGCGTGTTGAGGTTCAGACCCTTCGGCGGGATTTTCTGCGTGAACCACTTGTCGTAGATCTTCTGGGCTTCGCCGGACGTATAGAGCGCCGCCGTCGCTGCATCGACCACCTTCTTGAAGGGGGCATCGTCCTTGCGCAGCATGATGCCATAGGGCTCGGGCTTGGAGAACGCGTCCTTGGAGATAGCATAGTCGTTCGGCGACTTCGAGCCGGCAACGAGGCTCGCCAGCAGGATGTCGTCCATCACGAAGGCGACCGCGCGGTCGGTCTCGACCATCAGGAAGGCTTCGGCGTGGTCCTTGGCCGGAATGATGTTGGCGCCGAGGCCCTTCGCGACGTTGGCTTCGGTGAGCTGCTTGATGTTGGTGGTGCCGGCGGTCGAGACCACCGACTTGCCCTTGAGATCGTCGATCGACTTCAGGCCGCTCGACTTCTTGAACACGTAGCGGCTGGCCGTCAGGAAGTGGGTGTTGGTGAAGGCGACCTGCTTCTGGCGCTCGGCGTTGTTGGTGGTCGAGCCGCATTCGAGATCGATCGTGCCGTTCGCCATCAAGGGGATGCGGGTTGCCGAGGTCACCGGGTTGAGCTTGACCTCGAGCTTGTCGAGCTTGAGCTCCTTCTTCACGGCGTCGACGATCTTGTAGCAGATGTCCATCGCGAACCCGACGGGCTTCTGGTTGTCGTCGAGATAGGAGAACGGGATCGAGGAGTTGCGGAAGCCCAGCGTGATCGCGCCGGTGTCCTTGATGTTCTTCAGCGTGCCGGTCAGCCCCTGGGCCCCAGCCTGGCTGACGACAAAGGTCGCGGCCAGCGCGAGCCCGATGTGACGGAAATGTTTCACTTTTTCTTCCCCTTTCGGATGATGCGGCCCGGATGCAAGCACAAATCGAGCCGGATTAGAATGTAACTTTCGGCTGGATCAAAGGCTCAGGTTAACGGCGCCGGCAATTCGCCGAGATCCCAGAACAGGCCGGCCATCACCGTCAAGGCCTCTTCGGTCAATGGCAGCAGGATGTGCTCATTGGGCGCATGCTGGGAGCAGCCGGGATAGGAGTGCGGCACCCAGATCGTCGGCAGGCCCAGGATCTCGGAGAACACGTCATTGGGCAGCGAGCCGCCGAAATTCGGCAGCACGGCCGGCGCCTTGCCGGTGGTCGACTGCACCGAATCCGCCGCCCATTTGATCCAGGGGCTGTCGAAGTCTGTGCGCGATGCAGCAAAACTCTGGGCCGCCCGCACCTCGACCATCGGAAAACCCCTCGCGACCAGATGCGCGCGGATGGCATCGATCAGGCCCTCGATCTTGGTCCCGACCACGAAACGCAGTTGCAGCACGGCATTGGCATGGCCGGGAATGGCGTTCGCCGGCTTCTCGATATTGCCCGAGGACATCGCCAGCACTTCCAGCGTGTTCCAGGCGTAGAGCCGTTCGGCCGCCGACAGGCCGTCCTCGCCCCAATTCTCGGCCAGCGCCGGCTCGTCCGCGGTCGGCACCACCTCCACGTCGGCGAGATAGCTGCGGATCTGGTTGGTGAGCCGCGGCGACTTCAGCGCGTTCGAGCTGGAGGCGGCCGTGGCCGTCGACCAGCGTGGAAATCGCGTTGACCAGGATGGTCGCGGGGTTGGCGAGCACGCCGCCCCAATTGCCGGAATGGTGGCCGCCATCACGCAGGTTCACGTCGAGATGGATGCGGATGCCACCGCGGCAGCCCAGGAACAGCGTCGGACGGTCGGCGGATAGGCGCGGCCCATCGGAGGCCATGAACAAATCGGCCTTGAGCGCGTCGCGATTGAGGTCGCAGACCTTGCCGAGATCGGGCGAGCCGATCTCCTCGCCCATCTCGACGATGAACTTGGCGTTGAAGCCGAGCTTGCCGCCTCTCGCCTCCCGCACTGCGCGGAGCGCCGCCATGTTGATGCTGTGCTGCCCCTTGTTGTCAGCCGTGCCGCGGCCATAGAGGCGCGTGCCCGCAACCGTCGCGCGCCAGGGATCGCGGCCATCGCGCCACTCCCCCTCCATGCCATCGACGACGTCGCCATGACCGTAGATCAGCACGGTCGGCACTGAGGCACTCTCGTGGTGCTCGGCAAACAGGAACGGCGCCTTGCCGCTCGGGGATTCGACGATGCGGCTGGTGAAATCAAGAGCAGCAAAGGCCGGCTGCATTTCCTGTTCCAGATAGGCGCGCAGCTCAGTGCCGCGCGACGGATTCTGGCTCTCGGTCCGATAAGCGACGCGGCGGTCGAGCTCGGTGAGGAACGCACCGGATTTGAAATCCTCACGGGCGCGGGCGATGGCGTCGGCTCTGGTCATGACTTGCTTTTCGAGGTTTTGGGACGAAGGACATTACCCGAGACGGGCGGGACTTCGAAAGTGGCGGGGACGTCGATAGTTCTCGGAGTTCTCTTGGGATTTGAGTTCGCTTGGGATTTCGTTCTTGCTCTCTTGAGATCGGCTTGCCAAGCGCGGCAGCGCTACGGATTTTGGCCTTGCCAAGGCCGAGACATCCAAGTCTAGGATATGCAAGAACTTCGCCAAATTCGGGCGCACGTCTACCATTCGAAGAGTGCTCAGTACAGAGTGCCGAGGGACATTATGGCCAAGCAAATCCGGCTCAACGCCTTTGCGATGAATTGCGTCGCACACCAGTCACCGGGCCTGTGGACCCATCCGCGCGACCGCACTGCCGACTATAACCGCCTGCCCTACTGGATCGATCTCGCCAAGACGCTGGAGCGCGGACGCTTCGACGGGCTGTTCCTGGCCGACGTGCTCGGGGTCTATGACGTCTACGGCAACAGCCCTGACGCAGCCTTGCGCAATGCAGCGCAGACGCCCTCGAACGAGCCGCTGGCCTGCTGCTCTCGGCGATGGCGGCGGTGACGCAAAATCTCGGGTTCGGCGTCACCAGCAATCTGTCCTTCGAGCCGCCCTACCCGTTCGCACGGCGGATGTCGACGCTCGATCACCTCTCCGAGGGCCGCATTGGCTGGAACGTGGTCACCGGCTATCTCGACAGCGCCGCACGCGGCGCCGGCAAGGACAAGCAGACCGGGCATGACGACCGCTACGACATCGCGGACGAATATATGGAGGTCGTCTACAAGCTCTGGGAAGGAAGCTGGAGGACGATGCCGTGCTGCGCGACCGCAAGCGCGGCATCTTCACCGATCCCGCAAAAGTGCATCGCGTCAATCATGAGGGCGCGAACTACCGCATCAACAACACCATTCACCTCAGCGAGCCGTCGCCGCAGCGCACGCCCGTGCTGTATCAGGCCGGCACCTCGCCGCGCGGCCGGCAGTTTGCGGCGAAGCATGCCGAATGCGTGTTCATGTCGGGACCGTCGGCCAAAGCGATCGCGCCGCGCGTGTCAGCAATCCGGCAGGAGGCCGCCGCGCTCGGCCGCAACCCGGCCGAAATCCTGATGTTCTCGATGATGACGATCATCCTCGGACGGACGGAAGCCGAGGCGAAAGAGAAATACGCCGACTATCGCCGCCACATCAGCCCGGAAGGCGCGCTCGCGCTGATGTCGGGGTGGACCGGCGTCGATTTCTCCGGCTACGACCTCGACCAGCAGGTCCGGCACGTCCAGAACGACGCCGGCCGCAGCGCCATGGACAACGTCACCCGCGCCGACCCTGAAAGGGTCTGGACCGTGCGCGACGTCATCGAGCATGTCGGCATCGGCGGCGCCGGCCCGGTCGTGGTCGGCACGCCGGAGATGGTTGCCGACAAGATCGAGCAGTGGTTCGAGGCAACCGACGTCGACGGCCTCAACGTCGCTTTCGCGATCTCGCCCGGTGATTTCGAGGACATCGCCGAGATGCTGGTGCCGGAGCTGACGCGGCGCGGACGGTACAAGGCGGACTATGCCAAGGGTACGCTGCGGGAGAAGCTGTTCGGCGAGGGTCGCGCAAGGCTCGATGCGCCGCACCCGGCGGCGGGGCATCGGGTGGGGAAGAAGGGCTAGCCACTACACACTCGGTGTCATGCCCCGGCTTGACCGGGGCATCCAGTACGCCGCGGCTTCTCCGTAGACAACAGCTGTCTCTGGAATACTGGATCGCCCGGTCGAAACCGGGCGATGACACTGAGTGTGTGGGAACTCGATCGCGTCTCAAACCTTCCCATCCACCATCACCTCGATCAGCTTCGTCCCCGGTCGGCCGAACGCTGACGCCAGCGTTGCCTTCAGCTCCCGCGGATCGCTGATCTTGATCGCCTCGCAGCCGAGCGCCTTGGCGACGCCCGCGAAATCCACCGGCGGATCGACGAAATCCATGCCGACGTAGTTGTCATCGCCATGGAAGGCAAGCAGGCGCTGCTTGATGATGCGGTAACCGCCATTGTTGGCGATAACGACGTTGAGCGGCAGCTTGTGATGCGCCGCCGTCCACAGCGCCTGGATCGAATACATCGCGCTGCCATCGCCGGAGAAACACACGACGGGACGGTCCGGATTGGCGATGCTGGCGCCGACCGAAGCCGGCAGGCCCCAGCCGATACCGCCGGAGGCGAGGCCGTGATAGCCGTAGCGATCGCGGTGCGGACGCAGGCTCGTGATTTGGCGGCTGGACGTGAGCCCTTCGTCGACGAGAATGGCATGGTCGGGCATGGCTTCGACCATTTGCAGCACCAGAAAATCCGGATCGATCGGCGTGCGGCCGGCGCTCTTGCTGATCTGCTCGATCAGCGCGGCGCGGCGCGCAGTCCAATTATTCGGCGCAAGCTCGGCAAGGCGCTGCCTGGCGCGGCTCGCGAGTGTTGCACCACCCAACTCTTTCAGCACCGGGATCAGCGCGCGCAACGTTTCCTTTAAATCCGCCTTCAGTGCGATCTCGGCCCCGTAGTTCTTGGCGATCTCCCAATCCGCGAGACCGATCTGCACGATGCCGAGACCATCCGGCAGCGCATCGACCTCGCTATGGACCGACATCCGCAGGGGATCGCCGCCAAGCGCGATCAGGAGATCATAGGGCGCGAGCGTATCGCGCGCCGCCTTCTGAATCCGTGCCAGCGTGCCGACGAAGCTCGGACTCTCCGAGAGGAAGTGCGAACCATAGGGCGTCGAGGATTGATACGCGGCGGCGCCGAGCAACTCGGCCAATTCAGCCGCCTCCTTCAAAGCATCACTCTTGACCACTTCGTCCATGGTGACGATCACAGGGCGCTCGGCTTTCAGAAGCCGCGCAGCAAAGGCCCTGAGCGCCTCATCCGATGGTTTGGTACGCGCGTCGATGCGGGTGGAACGGCCGAGATCGATGCCGGCCTCGCTATTGAGGATGTCGCCAGGCAGCGAGATGAACACGGGGCCGGTCGGCGGCGTGGTCGCGACCTTGGCCGCGCGGCGCACGATGCGCGGCAGATCCTCGAGCCGGGTCACCTCAACCGCCCATTTCACCAGCGGCTCGGCCATGCGCACCAACGGACCGTACAGCACCGGCTCCATCAGGCCGTGGCCCTGCTCCTGCTGGCCGGCGGTGAGGATCATCGGCGTGCCCGTGAACTGCGCGTTGTAGAGCGAGCCCATCGCGTTGCCGAGGCCTGGCGCGACATGGACATTGCAGGCGACGAGCTTTCCGGAGGCGCGGCTGTAACCATCGGCGATCGCCACCACCAGGCTCTCCTGCATCGCCATCACATAGGTGAGATCAGGGTGGTCCTTCAGCGCGTGCATGATCGGCAGCTCGGTGGTGCCGGGATTGCCGAACAGATGCGTGATGCCCTCGTCCTTGAGCAACGCGAGAAAGGCGGAGCGGCCGGTGATCTTGTTCTTCATGTTTCCTCCAGGAGCGGACGTTGCCGCAAGGACGGGAGCATGATGACCGAAGTCTTGGGAGGCGCGCAAGGAAGCGCGGTCATGGCTGCGTTGCGCGGGAGAGGCGCGCTACATCTCGTCGCGCCCGAGTTCGAACGGGTCCTCGCCCCTCGTCCGCTTCTTCTTTTTCGAGCGTTGCCAGACCACACCCGGAAAACCCTGCAGCGGCACCAGCGGCTCGCCGGTATAGGCCCATTCCTGCAGCTCTTCGATCGCGATGTGATAGAGCGGCTGGCGGCCGGTGCGCTCGTTGAACAGCGCGCGGGGGATGTTGACCATGTGCGGGCCGCGCGGGCGCTCATAGGCGATCGGCGTGCCGCAATGCGAGCAGAAGCTGCGGGTGGTCTTGGTGGCCTTGTCCTCGTAACGCGTGAGCGCGGCCTTGCCAGCGGTGATGCGAAAGCGCTTCTTCCAGCTCCCGACATAGGTCCCGTAGGCCGCGCCATGGGCGCGGCGGCTACTGGCAGAATGATCATGCCAGGCCCAGCGCGCGGGCACGTCGATCTCGAAGCTGACCTTGCCGCAGAGGCATTGGCCGGTGGCTGTTCCTGCAGCGGCTGCGGCTTTGGCCATGGGGATTTCTCTCCGTCGTCATTGCGAGCGTAGCGAAGCAATCCAGACTGCCTCCGCGGAAAGATTCTGGATTGCTTCGCTGCGCTCGCAATGACGGAATATGTGGCGCGCTCGCAGCCACGCAACAACTCCGTAGCCCGGATGGAGCGAAGCGCAATCCGGGAATCTCGACGCTGGCACGAAACCCGGATTTCGCTGCGCTCCATCCGGGCTACGAAGGTCCCTACGCCGGCGTCAGCTCATCATACACCGGATAATCCGTATATCCCTTCTCCTCACCGCCATAGAACGTCGCGCGGTTGTACGGCGTAATCGGGTAATCGTGCTCGAGCCGGCGCGGCAGATCGGGGTTGGAGATGAAGATGCGACCGAAGGCGATGATGTCGGCGTGTCCCTCGGCGATCGCCGCATTTGCGGTCTCGCCGGTGAAGCCGCCGGCGGTCATCAGCACGCCGCTGTAGAGCGGGCGGAACAGCACCATCGCGGACGGCACGTTCTGCCAGTTGACGTCGGCACGCCCGGCGCCACTGGAGCGCGGCTCGATGAAGTGCAGATAGGTAAGACCGAGCTTGTCGAGCGCCTTCACGACATGGATATAGAGCGGCATCGGATCGCCCTCGCCGGAATCATTGGCGATACCGTGTGGCGACAACCGCACGGCGACGCGGTTCGCACCCAGACCTCGATCGCGGCTTGGGTCACTTCGAGCAGCAGGCGCGCGCGATTCTCGATTCCGCCGCCATACTGATCGGTGCGCTGGTTGCTGCGCGATTGCAGGAACTGCTCGAGCAGATAGCCATTGGCGCCGTGGATCTCGACGCCGTCGAAGCCGGCGGCGAGCGCGTTCTTGGCACCTTGGCGGAACGCCTCGACGATGCCCTTGACCTCCTCGGTCTCCAGCGCGCGCGGCGTCTCGTAGTCGGCGATCTTGCCGTCGGCGGTCATCGCCTTCATGCCCTCGGCCTTGATCGGGATCGCCGAGGCCGACACCGGCAGCGCGCCGCCGTGGAAAGAAGAATGCGAGACGCGGCCGACATGCCAGAGCTGGAGGAAGATGATGCCGCCCTTGGCGTGCACGGCATCGACCACCTTGCGCCAGCCCGCGATCTGCGTCTCCGAATAGATGCCGGGGGTCGCCGGATTGCCACGGCCGTGCGAGAGCACCGGGGACGCTTCGGCGATGATTAGGCCGCCCGGCGTTGCGCGCTGGCCGTAATATTCGGCGTTGAGCGGCCGCGGCGAAAAGCTCTCGCGTTCGGCCCGCATCCGCGTCAGCGGCGCCATCGCGACGCGATGCGCAAGCCTGTATGGACCGACCTGCAACGGTTTGAACAACGCCGGAAATTTCATGCTGGCCCCGAATGTTTATGGAAGGATGCGGATCATACAGCGAGGGGCGGCCACCGGAAAAGCGCCGCCCACGAAATCAAATATTCCTTCTTACGGAACGCGGAAGAGAGCAGGTCTTACGCCGTCTTGACCCAGACGGCCTTCACGTTGAGATATTCCTCGACGTGCTGCTTGCCAGACTCGCGGCCGTAGCCGCTCATCTTGTAGCCGCCGAACGGCACGGCCGGGTCCATCGTCTGGTAGCAATTCACCCACACCGAGCCGGCACGCAGGCTCTTCGCCACCGCATGCGCCTTGCTGACATCGCGAGTCCACAGGCCGGAGCCGAGGCCGAACGTGGTGGCGTTGGCGCGCTTGACCAGCTCGTCCATGTCCTTGAAGGCGATCGCGGAGATGACGGGCCCGAAAATCTCCTCTTGCGCGATGCGCATATTGTCCTGGACGCCCGCGAACACCGTCGGCGAGACGAAGAAGCCCTTCGACAGCGCGCCTTCGGTGACACGGCCGCCGCCGGCAAGCGCCTTGGCGCCTTCCTTCTGTCCGATATCGAGATAGCCGGTGACGCGCTCCAATTGCTGCTCGGACACCAGCGGGCCGATCTGCACGTTGGGATCGAGACCGTTGCCGACTTGCAGTTTCTTGCCGAACTCGGCGACGCGGCCGACGAATTCTTCGTAGATCGACTGCTCGACGAACAGACGCGTGCCCGCGCTGCAGATCTGCCCCGAATTGGCGAACACCGCCATCGCAGCGCCCGGCACCGCGGCATCGAGATCGGCGTCCGCGAACACGATGTCCGGCGACTTGCCGCCGAGCTCGAGCGAGACGCGCTTGAGGTTTCCCGCCGACGCACGGATGATCGACTGGCCCGTGACGTGCGAGCCGGTGAAGGCGACCTTGTCGACGTCGTGATGCGAGGCGAGCGCCGCGCCTGCGGTCTCGCCATAACCGGGCACGACATTGATGACGCCGGGCGGCACGCCCGCTTCCATCGCGAGCTCGGCGATGCGCAGCGAGGTCAGCGGCGCCTCCTCGGCGGGCTTGAGCACCACGGTGCAGCCAGTCGCGAGCGCCGGGCCGATCTTCCAGATCGTCGCCGTCGAGCGGCCCGTTCCAGGGGATGATGGCGCCGACGACACCGACCGGCTCCTTCAGCGTGTAGGAGAAGATCTCGCCGGGCAGCGAGTTCTCGATGGTCTCGCCATGGATCGCGGTGGTCTGACCGGCGTAATAACGCAGCATGCCGATCGCGCGCAGGCGATAGGCGCGGGTGCGGCTGACGGGAGCACCCATGTCGAGCGTGTCGAGCTGTGACAATTCATCGAAATTCTTCTCGACGAGATCGGCGAGCTTCAAGAGCAGGTTCTGCCGCTCGAACGGCTTGATCTTGCTCCAGGGACCCTCGAACGCACGGCGTGCTGCGGCGACCGCACGGTCGATGTCTTCCTTGTCGCCTTCGGCAACGGTTGCGAGCAGTTCGCCGGTGGCGGGATTGCGGGTCTCGAAGCGCTTGCCGAGGCAGCGTCGACCCACTCCCCGTCGATCAGCATCTGCTTGTAGGACCCGTTCGCGAATGGATGGCGCGTGATCGGAATAGCCTGCGAAACAGCCATGGCTGCACTCCCTGTCAGGTGATTGATTGGTTCGATCTGCGCGGGATCGTTCGTCGCATAAAATACAGCCGCGCCGGAGAGGCGTAAAGGCGGCGCGGAGCGAAGACCTCCCATGCCGACTTGTGCAGGGTCGGATGCGGCACGTGCTATAAGGCGATGGAGCGCAATGTAGCTTCGCCGGAGACCCCGCCATGTCACATCCCGCCATCGTCAAAGACAACGTTGCCGTGATCACGGGAGGCGCGTCCGGCATCGGATTTGCCGCCGCCTCGGCGTTTGCGCGCATCGGCATGAAGCTGTGCATCGCCGATGTCGATCAGCCGCGGCTGGCTGAGGCCGCAACAAAACTGTCATCCGTCGCAGGTGCCGGGAATGTGATGACGTCTGCCGTAGATGTCAGCAAGGCCGAGAGCGTGATGGAACTGGAACGCGCCGTGCGCGCACGTTTCGGCGGCACCGATATCCTGATGAATAATGCCGGCATCCAGCCCGGCAGCACATTGTTCGCCGGGCCCGACAATTGGCAGCGCATCATCGGCGTCAACATGTGGGGCATCATCAACGGCTCACGCATCTTCGCGCCCGGCATGATCGCGCGCGGCAAACCCGGCCTCATCATCAACACCGGCTCGAAGCAAGGCATCACCACCCCGCCCGGCGATCCCGCCTACAATGTCTCCAAGGCCGGCGTGAAGGCTTTTACGGAAGCCCTCCAGCACGAGCTGCGCAATACCAGGGACTGCCGCATCACCGCACATCTGCTCATTCCAGGCTTCGTCTTCACCGGCCTCACCGCCAAGGGCCGCACCGAGAAGCCCGCCGGCGCCTGGACGCCGGAGCAGACCGTGGATTTCATGCTGAGGCGGCTCGAGGCCGGCGACTTCGACATCCTGTGCCCGGACAATGACGTGCCCCGCGCACTCGACGAGAAGCGCATGCTGTGGGCCGCCGGCGATATCATCGAGAACCGCCCGCCGCTGTCGCGCTGGCATCCGGATTACGCGGATGCATTCAAGACGTTTGTGGAGAGGGGTTAGATCTTCCTCTTCTCCCCTTGTGGGAGAAGGTGGCATAGGCGGCCTCTGGCCGCCGTTCTTAAGGACGCCGAAGCAAAGCTTCGGCTATCGCGCCGGATGAGGGGTTCTCTAACTCGCGCGATTGTCCGTGAGGAGAGAACCCCTCACCCGGCTTCGCTTCGCGAAGCCACCCTCTCCCACAAGGGGAGAGGGTACGACCACGACCCTACAGCGTCTCTTGCTTATGCCCGCAATTCTTGCAGGCGAACTTGACGCGGGTCTGGCCCTTTTCCGCCTGCACCCGGTTCGGCGCGCCGCACTTGCCGCAGACGGCCTCGATGCGGGTGGTGCCCTGCTTGACGACGATGGTCTTCTTTTCCATCGATTCGCGGATCAGGCGCTCGGCCTCCTCACGCAGGGACTGTTTTGACAAAGCTCATCTCCGGCTCTGGAAAGCGCGAGAGCCATATCGCACCTGCGTTCAAATCACAATCGGCAAAGCCTGCTCTGACCTCGACAATCACGTGCCAGTCCTCGGCATGCACGAGAAGGCTCTCGGCAACATATGGGCGCAACGCCCTGCCATGACGGCTCGACTGCATTTCGCAGACGATGCCGCGATTGTGGCAAATGACCGGAAATACAGCGGGCGGCGGATGCTCGGCATCAGCCGCCCTGCGCAGAGCGCTCTTTTCCCGCTCTGGTCTCCTCAAGCCGCCTTGGACACTTCCATCAGCAGCCGCTCGGCCTTGGCGTCCTCGATGCGGTTCACGAGACGGCTGCTCTCGTGATTGTCGCGCACAGTCTTGGTCAGCGTGATGCAGGTCTGGATCAGCATGACGATGCCCATGGTGAGATAGCCCTTCATCCAGAGGTCGATCGGCAGGAAAAAGATGCCGATGGCGACGAGGAAGGCGGAGGCTGCGAAGGACGCGTAAGTGAAGCTCACCCAGGCGCTGCTGTGGGGCTGGCCGTTCTGGTTCATGATGGGTCTCCTGTTGGTTCGAATGATGATTGGGTTCGAGGGATCGGATGTGAGATCAGGCTGACGGCATGCGCTTGGATTTCAACCGCGCCAGCACGTCCTCCGCGGTCGTCTTGAGCCGGGGACCAAAGCCCTGTTCGGCTAGCCTCTCGGCAGTGGCGAGCGGACCGGTGGCCGCGTCGAGCTCGACCAGGGCATCGTCGGCGGCCTGGGCTTCCATCTGCCGCTCGCGCAGACGCCTCAACGTGCCCTCCGCCTCCGGCAGTGTGGATTCGTAGGGACGTGCAGCCTCGATGCCGCCGCGACGAAGCGAGCGCACCGCTTCCGAGGCACGGGCAATACGGCGGCCGCGGTCGAGCTCGGTGATGCGGGCCTGCGCGCTGGCGACGTGGCGCTTCAGCCGCGCGATCTCGGTCGCGAACAGCGCGCGCGCCGTCATTGCCGCATCGCGATCAGCCTCTAAGCCCGCGATGGCTTCAGCGGCATCCTTGGCGAGGTCTTCGCGGCCGCCGTCGAGCGCCGCAACGGCACGGGTCTCGAGGTCGGCGATGCGGGCATTCGTCGCTTCGAGCTTGCGGCCCTCCTGCTGGTCCTGCGCGATCGCCAGCGCCAGCGTGCGCTTGCTGCGCTCGACGGCCGCGGCCGCATCACGCATCTGCTGATCGAGGATCAGAAGAGCGGTCCGGTCTTCCAGTTCCTCGCCCGCAGCGGCCACGCTGCCGCGGAAAAGCGTCACTACGGTCTTGAACATTTGTTGCTCCCTGTTATGAGCGTTGCTCACGAATAACTTGTAGCACATCTTGAGCGTTGCTCAAGATGTTTTTGAACAATGTTCACTAATCTGGTAAATAGATGTCTAAGGCCTTGGAACGTCGAGAGAAACTTCGAGCCGATCTGATCTTGGCGGCGGAGCGGATGATCGCTGAACGAGGATTGGCGGGCCTGAAGACACGCGATCTTGCCCGCGAGATCGGCTGCGCCAATGGCGCGGTCTATAATCTCGTGGCCGATGTCGACGAATTGATCCTGCGCGTCGGCTCGCGCACGCTGCTTCGGCTCGACGAGGCGCTCAGCGCGGCAGAGGGCGCTGGCGAGCCCTCGCCACAAGAAGCCTTGGTTCGCATCGCCATCGCCTATTGCGATTTCGCAGCCGAAAATCTCCAGCTCTGGCGCGCATTGTTCGAGCACCGCATGGAGGCCGACAAGATTGTCCCCGACTGGTCGATCCACGACCAGATGCAGCTGTTCCGCCACATCTACCAGCCGCTGGCCGCGCTGCTTCCCAAGCGCAGCCCGGAGGAACTGAGCATCACTGCGCGGAGCCTGTTCTCGGCGGTTCATGGCATGGTGGCGCTGGGGTTGGAACAGAAGTTGGTCGCCGTGCCACTGCCGGCGCTGCGCAAGGAGATCGCAGGCCTCGTGCGCGCAATGCTGGATGGGCTGGTCGCCCACGCAAAGTAGAGCAGCGCGGCGAAAGCATCGGCGAAGGCTGACTAAAATTTCGCCTGTCGCATCGCGGTCGCCGCGCTTAGCCTTCGCAGCGAGACGTCCCCTCACCTCTTCCGGAGCCCTTCATGCCCCTTCTCGTCCGCGGCGGCACCGTCGTCAATCACGATCATTCGCGCCGCGCGGACGTGCTGATCGACGGGGAGACCATCGTCGCGATCGGGGCCTCGCTCGATGCGCCCACCGGCACTGAAGTGATCGATGCCGGCGGCGCCTACGTCATCCCTGGTGGCATCGACCCGCATACCCATCTCGAAATGCCGTTCATGGGCACCGTCACCGCCGACGATTTCGAATCGGGAACCAAGGCGGCGCTCGCCGGCGGCACCACCATGGTGGTGGATTTCTGCCTGCCTGATCCCGGCCAGTCGATGCTTGGCGCCTATCAGGATTGGCGCCGCAAATCCGAGAAGGCGGCTTCCGACTACGGCTTCCACATGGCCGTGACGTCGTGGTCGAAGCATATCCATGACGAGATGGAGACCGTGGTCAAAACCTACGGCATCAACACCTTCAAGCATTTCATGGCCTACAAGGGCGCGCTGATGGTGAATGACGACGAGCTCTACAACTCGTTCGCGCGCTGCGCTCATTTGGGCGCCATGCCGGTGGTCCATGCCGAGAATGGTGACGTCGTCGCCCTGATGCAGGAGGCGCTGATCGCACGCGGCGTCACCGGCCCCGAAGGCCACGCCTATTCGCGGCCGCCGGAGGTCGAGGGCGAAGCCACCAACCGCGCTATCATGATCGCGGACATGACCGGCACGCCGGTCTACATCGTGCACACCAGCTGCCGCGAGGCGCATGAGGCGATCGCGCGGGCACGCGCGGCTGGAAAGCGCGTCTATGGCGAACCACTTATCCAGCACCTGTTGCTCGATGCGGATGAATATCAGAACAAGGACTGGGATCATTCCGCGCAGCGCGTGATGTCACCGCCTTTCCGCGACAGATCGCATCAGGACAGCCTGTGGGCCGGCCTGCAAGCCGGCTCGCTCCAGGTGGTCGCGACCGACCATTGCGCCTTCACCACCGCGCAGAAACGGTTCGGCCTCGGCGACTTCAGGAAGATCCCGAACGGCACCGGCGGCCTCGAAGACCGCCTCGCGCTGCTATGGACCGCGGGCGTCGCCGCCGGGCGGCTGACCAAGGAGGAATTTGTCGCGGTGACCTCGGCGAACATCGCCCGCATCCTCAACATCTATCCGCGGAAAGGTGCTGTCACCGTCGGTTCGGATGCCGACATCGTGGTGTGGGATCCCAAGGCGACCAGGACCATCAGTGCCAAGCGGCAGATGAGCCGGATCGATTACAACGTGTTCGAGGGCTTTTCCTGTATCGGCGGGCCGACGGTGACGCTGTCGCGCGGCCGCATCGCGTGGAAGGATGGGAGCTTGCGCGCCGAGGCCGGCGACGGCCATTATGTCGAGCGGCCGCCATTCTCGCCGGTACATGTCGCCAATTCGACCTGGAAGAAGCTAACGGCCCCGCGCGCGGTCGAACGCGGCGCGGTGACGCCGTAACACTCCCCACTGCGCGAAATGCTCGCCATCTCGAGGTCCTCAGTTGCCTGGCGCGGATGCGCGCCGCGTTCAACCACCCCTCGCGCGCAAGGCGGCACGCGCTGTCTCAAGTGTACTTCCAGTGAGTGAGGCGGCTCGCGCCTGCTCGGGCGGAAAGCCTCTTTCCAACCGAGCCGCGCTCGCGCGCAGCATCGCCGCATCGAGCCTGCCCTGCCGCGATCCCTGCAGGGCACAGCCAAAGACCCGGTAGAACTGCGCACCGTCATAGGCAACCAGCAGCAGATCGACGCCGGCATTGATCGCCTCGACCACGGCCTTGCAGACGTCGTGCTAGTAGATCGCGCCCATGACGAGATCGTCGGTCATCACCACGCCCTGGTAGTTCCAGGTGTCGCGGATGATCCCTTCGACGACGCGTTTCGAATGCGAGGCGGCGCGATCGGGATCGACAGCGGTGAGCGTGACATGACCGACCATGAGCGCGCTGCGCGAATGCGACAGCACCTCGCGAAATGGGAGCCAGTCCGTTGCTTCCAGCTCCTTCACCGGCGCATCGAGGTTGGCGCTGAAGTGATGGGTGTCGGTGCGCACGCGGCCGATGCCGGGAAAATGCTTGAGCGTGGCACCGACGCCTGACTCTTCCAGCCCGCGCACATAGGCTCTCGCGATCGTGCTGACGACAGCGGGATCAGTCGCAATCGCCCGTTGCCCGATCAGCGTGTGGAAATCGAGGCGGTTGCGCCTCGTCGGCGGCTTCAGGTCGAGCACCGGCGCGAGATTGAGATTGACGCCAAGGCCCGCGAGCTCGCGCCCGTGGATACGGCCGAACTCTTCGGCTTTGGCCTGCTGGTCGTCGGGCGCGAGTCCGCTGAGCGTCGCCAGCGCAGGCACCTTCGTCAGCGGCGGCGCAGATGTCCCACGATGCCGCCCTCCTGGTCCGCGGCGACGACCAGCGGCGGCAGGCCGGCGGCGCGCCTGATATCCTGGAGCGCCGCGATCTCGACACGCAGCGCCTCGACCGTCCGTCCCCGGATGTTGTGCCGCGTAACGTAGACGCCGCCGATCAATCCCTGCTCGGCAAGTCGCGCAACTTCTGGAAACGACGAATAGCCGACCATGAAGTGAGGCCCGAGCTGTCGCGCCTCAGCGGGGCTCGCGGCGAGGACATCGTGCTTGCGCAGCTCGAATTTCAGATGCGCAGCAGACATCAACAGCGGTGGCAGGCACCAGAACATGACGAGCAGCTTGCCCGCCGTGCTGCGCCAGCACCTGCGGCGCAGCAGGACGATGACGATCATGATGCTTGCGACGACAAGCGCGATGTTTCCAGCGCCGCGCAGCACGAGCAGATAGGGGTCGTTCTTGTTCGCGGCCGCGAATGCAGCGAGAGGCGCGGCAAGCCAGAGCAGGATGAGACCGATGCGGGGGAGGAATTGCATGATGCATTACACGCGATTGCAGTGAATGCTCCGCACCTATCAAAGCGATTTGCGCTACGCGAGCGGCAAAAGCGCGCCTGCACGAAAACTGCAAAAGACTCCTGAAACCGTGCAGACGATGATCCCGGTTTCTGCACAAGCCCCCTTCAGACTTCGTGACGCCACATATCACGAAAGGTCTCTTGGACATGACAAGCCTGGCTTCGACGATAGCAGCGGACCTCCAGCCGATCAGGCATTCCGCCATTCCGGCCAAGCTTGGCCTTGCGCTGGCGCTGGCTGCACTGGCCGACTGGCTGTTCTACGGCGAACGGATCGGGCTGTCGCTGACGCTCTTTGCGATCGCGACGGCCTGCGTATCGATGCTCTTCAATCATGCCGCGCTGGATCCGCGTCACGCGACGATCGGCGCCGCCATTCTCGTCGCCGGCCTCGTGCCGGCCATCGAGGAGCTCAACACGCTGTCGCTCCTGATCCTCGTCACGGCGCTGCTCACCGCACTATTGCTTACGACCAACCCGGAGACGACGGGGCTCGGTGACCGTGCTCGCGCGCTGCGCAACGTCGTCCTGCTCGGTCCCTTCAGGTTCTTCCTCGATGTGCCCCAGGTACTCAACGCGTCGGCGTTCACCCGCGGCATCGCGCTCTGGCTGATGCCTGCAGCGCTCAGCGCCGTCTTCATCGCACTCTTTGCCGCGGCCAATCCGGTGATCGAGCAGTGGGTGTCCCTGCTTCATCCGAAACTCATCCTCCAATATGTCAGCATCCCGCGCGTGCTGTTCTGGGCCATGATGCTCGCGCTGGTCTGGCCCTTCATCCATGTGCGCTGGCGGCGCAAGACGATTGTCACCACGACCGTTGCCGATGGTCCCGTGCCGCCGCCGCTCCCGTCCCAAGTCTCGGCGGAATTTCTCGGCCCCTCCACCATCCTGCGCTCGCTGATCCTGTTCAACCTGCTGTTCGCGGCACAGTCCATTCTCGACGGCATCTATCTCTGGGGCCATGTGGCGCTGCCCGACAATTTGACCTATGCGTGGTACGCCCATCGCGGCGCATATCCGCTGATCGTAACCGCGCTGCTCGCCGCCGCCTTCGTGCTGGTGGCGATGCGCCCGGGCGGGCCAGCCGAGAAATCGAAGGTGATCCGGCCGCTGGTCTATCTCTGGGTGGGCCAGAACGTGCTGCTCGTCGCCTCCTCCATCCTGCGCCTCGAACTCTACGTGGACGTCTACACGCTGACTTACTGGCGCATCGCGGCCTTCATCTGGATGGGGCTGGTCGCGCTGGGACTGGTCCTGATCGTGACCCGCATCGCCCTCAACCGATCCAACCAATGGCTCGTGGGCGTCAATCTGATCGCGCTCGCGATCGTGCTCTATGGTTGCTCGCTCGTGAACTTCGATGCCTTCATTGCCGACTACAATGTCACCCACAGCCGGGAAGCATCGGGCAAGGGCGTGCAGATCGACATCAACTATCTCCTGACGCTCGGGCCGCAGGCGCTGCCCGCCATCGACAAGGCCATCTTGCTGCGGTCTGGCACCCCCGAGAGCTGCCTTGTGTCGCGCCGCGACCGCCTTGTAGAACAGCAGCGCCAGGATCTGGCCTGGCGAAGCTGGGGTTTTCGCAACTGGCGGCTCCAGCGCAGGCTGGACGCCCAGGCGAAAGCTCAGTCCGGCAGCCAACCGGCAGGCTGACGAGCTAGCGGAGAAGTTCTTGGCGCATCGCATTCTCATCGTCGACGACGAAGGCCACATCCGCGAGGTCATCCGTGTCGCCCTCAGGAAGGCCGGCATGGACGTGATCGAAGCGCGCGACGGCAAGGAGGCGCTCGCCCGCTTCGCCGCCGACAAGCCCGATCTGATCGTGCTCGACATCGGCATGCCGGAGTTCGACGGCCTCGACGTCTGCCGCGAGATCCGCAAGACGTCCGACGTGCCGATCCTGTTCCTGTCGGCGCGCGATGAGGAGATCGATCGCATCCTTGGCCTCGAGATCGGCGGCGACGACTACGTGACAAAACCGTTCAGCCCGCGCGAGCTGGTCGCGCGGGTCAACGTCATCTTGCGCCGTCTCGGCTCGCGCAACGGCGAGATCAAGGCCGGTCCCACCGCGCTCGCGCAAGGCGGCCTGCTGATCGATCCCGAGCAGCATCTGGCATCCTTCGCCGGCACGCCGCTGAAACTGACGGCAATCGAGTTCGGTATTTTGCGCGCCTTCCTGACCCGGCCGACCTCAGTGTTCAACCGCGAGCAGCTGATGCGGGCGGCCTACCAGCTCAACATCCAGGTCTCCGACCGCACCATCGACAGCCACATCCGCAACATCCGCGCCAAGCTGGCGGCGCTGAATTGCGAGAACGTCATCGAGACCATCCACGGCGTCGGCTTCAAGCTCGGCCGCTGCGAGAAAGAGGCATGAGCGCGGCGCCCGACAAATGGCGGCCGTCGCTTGGGCTCGTCATCTTCACGGTGCTGACGACCGTCGCCGTGCTGCCGCTGGTCGGCCTGTTCTTCTTCCGCCTCTACGACAACCAGCTCATTCGCCAGACCCAGGCCGAGCTGATCGCGCAGAGCCGCGTGCTCGCGACGATCTATGCTCAGGAAGTCATTGCAAGGCTCGACAGCGGCCTGACGCTCGGCGCCGAGGTGCCGCCGGGCGTGCTGCCCGATCCCGGCGACCAGGTCACGCCGATCCGTCCCGCGCTCGACCTCACCGCCAATGATTTGTTGCGGCGGCGGCCGGATGCGCAGGCCGCTCCCCGGGCGGCGGAGCAGGCCTATGTCGAGATCGGCGCAAAACTGACGCCGATCATCCGCGAGACCCAGAAGGTGACGCTGGCGGGCTTTCGCATCCTCGATCCGCAGGGCGTGGTGATCGCCGGGCGCCAGGAGGTCGGGCAGTCGGTCGCCCATATCGAGGAGGTCGCGGACGCGCTGCACGGGCAATACCGTGCCACCTTGCGTAACCGCGTGCCGGACAAGCCGCCGCCGCCGATCTATTCCTTCAGCCGCGGTCTCGGCGTGCACGTGTTCTCGGCGATGCCGGTCATCGTCAACAACCGCGTCGCCGGGGTGATCTACACCACGCGGACACCGAGCAACATTTTTGACCATCTCTACCAGGAGCGGGCGAAGTTCGTGCTGGCGGGGCTCGCCGTGGTCCTCGGCACGATCGCGATCGGCCTCGTTTTCTCGCGCACCATCACGTTGCCGATGCGCGAGCTGATCGACCGCGCCGCCAGAATTGGCCGCGGCGACCGCGAGGCGTTCCGGCCGCTCCGGCATTACGGCACGCGCGAGTTCGCCCAGCTCTCGCACAGCTTCCTCGGCATGGCCGAGCAGCTGGCGCGGCGCTCGGACTATATCGCGACGTTCTCGGCCCACCTCACCCACGAGCTGAAATCGCCGCTCACTTCCATCAAGGGCGCGGCCGAGCTGGCTGCAGGATTCACTTCAGGGCAAATCGGGCAGCCTGACGCCGGCCGAGCAGACGACCTTCATCACCAACATCCTGTCCGACACCCAGCGGCTGGAGGCAATGGCGCAGCGGCTGCGCGAGCTCGCCCGCGCCGAAAGCCTGCCGCAGAACGAACGCACCGAGCTTGCTCCCGTGATTGCCGATCTCAAAAGCCGGTTTCCGGAAAGCGCGATATCGGCCAGCGGCAGCCTCGACCGGGCGATCGGCATGTCCGGCGAGAAGGCGCTGATCGTGCTGTCGCATCTCGCCGACAATGCGATGCGGCACAAGGCGAGAACGATCAGGCTGGAGGCGACCTTCGAGCGCACGACCCTGCTGCTGACGGTGAGCAATGACGGCGAGCCGATCTCGGCGCCCAACCGCGACAGGATTTTTGACGCCTTCTTCACCACCCGCCGCGACCAGGGTGGCACCGGGATGGGGCTGGCGATTGCACGCGCGGTGATGGCGAGCCATGGCGGCTCAATCAGGCTCACGCCGACCGACGAGGGCGCGGTCTTCGAGCTCCAGTTTCCAGCTGCCTAAATGGCGAACACCCAGGCGGCGACGATGGCGGCGATGGTGACGAGACCGGCGATGGTCCAGCCGGCGGCATATTCCAGCTCAGGATGACCGGTCGCCCGCATGATCTCTGCCGGATCGGCGGTATGCTTCTCTGCCATGACAGCCTCGCACGTTACTTCCCGCGTCATATGTAAGTCGCACCAGTCGCCATTAGGTTCCATCACGGACGTGCGAGGAAATCTTATCGATGCCGCGGTCGAGCAGGACTTGATCGGCCGCATCGCAGCATTGCCGCTCCAGCGCTTCCAGTTCGGCGCCTTTGAGGGCAATCGCCGAGCTGCCACCGGGCGGCGTCCGGCACGTGCTGTGCCGGCCGTCCAAAACAAAAACTGCGAAAACAACCCCATGCACAGTAGAAAGCCGTTTCCGCAGCGAGGCTGGACGACGCCGGGCAACGCCTTGACGGATCGAGCTAAAAAAGCCGCGCGGCGCAATCGCCCCGGGGGCCGCGAACTTGCGTTGCAAAAGCAGTCGCGTGCCGACCAAAGGTGCCGTGAATTCGCCTCAAGGCCAGCTGACTAATGAGGCGAATTGAAAAGACAGGCCAAACCGGCGAGCCAATATGAGGCCCGCAAGGCCGGCACGACGATGAAGAATTATCTGGCATTTTTCCTGCTTTTGACCATGACCACGGCCTCCGCGCATGGACCTTTGCCGGCCCGGCCGTCGCCGCCGTCCGATCTCGTGCAAGTGGGCCTCACCGATTCCGACACGACTGCCGGCGGCACCGCGCGGCTGTGCGAGCAGGTCACCTTCTCGCGCGGCCTGCGCTACGGCGAGAGCGAGGCCAATGTGCTCGACGTCGCGACCAGCGCGACCAAGGCGGATACGCCGCGGCCGGTGCTGCTGTTCGTGGCCGGCGACACCTTCACCGGCGACCGCGCGGCGCCCGAGCTGGCCCGGCAGATCCAGGACCAGGCGATGTGCTTTGCCGCGCGCAACGACATGATCGGGGTGCGCGTCAACTATCGCCTGGCACCTTCGGCGCCCTGGCCCGCCGGCGCGAGCGACGTGGCGGCGGCGCTGTCCTGGGTTAACGGCAATATCGACCTGTTCAACGGCGATGCCCGCGAGATCGTCGCGGTCGGCTACGGCGCCGGCGCCTTCCATGTCGCGTCCCTGCTGGCGCATCCCGAGCTTCAGGCCGACCGCGCCGATGTCGCCGCCGTCGTCCTGGTGTCCGGCATCTACCGCGCGGGCAAGGACGCGAGCGACAGCGAGAAGGCCTATCTCGGCAGCGAGGCCAGCCAATATAACAAGCGATCGGTCTTCCCCGGCATCCTCAATGTCGACGTGCCGATCCTGCTGGCCTGGGCCGCGGACGATTCCGCCGGCGTCGTCTCGCAAGGCGAGACCCTGAAGAAGACGCTCTGCGGCGCCGGACATTGTCCGCGCAGCACGCTGCTGCGCAGCCGCGACGGCATCGCGAGTGCCTTTGGCCTCGACGGCTCCGGCGACAGCCTCGCCGAGCCGACACTGCTGCTGGTGCATCAGCTCGAGGCGCGGGGGCTGCCGTAGGGGGGCTATAGAGCCGGGGTCTCCTCACCTCTCCCGCTTGCGGGAGAGGTCGCGCCGAAGGCGCGGGTGAGGGCTTCCTCCTCGTTGGGAGTCTCTCTGTGGAGACACCCTCTCCCCAGCCCTCTCCCGCAAGCGGGAGAGGGGGCAGACCTTCCTCGCGATCACATGGGGCTCAATCCGGCAAGCCCGATCGGCCTCACGCCGGCTTGAGCGATGCCAGCGCGCTTTCCAGCAGCGAAAGGACTCGCGGCGCGTCAACACGCCTGCCGTTTTGGCTCAATGCTCTGCAACATCAAAACCGACGATCAAGCCATACGATCGCCAAACGCTTGACCTACATCAACCAGCCTTGGTGGGGATTGAGCCGACTCTATTCGGGGGCCAACAAGGTGTCGAGCATGCGCGTCACCGGCAGGCTGCTGTTCGTTTTGATCGTCGCTTTGGCTTCGCTTGGGGCGATGTCCCTGCAACACGCGGAGCAAACCACGACCGACAAGGAAATCCGCATCGGCAATGTCATGCCGTATTCGGGACCGCTCTCGGAGTTCGGCGCCATCGGCCAGGCGGAGGTCGCCTATTTCGACATGATCAACGCGCGTGGCGGCATCAACGGCCGCAAGATCCGCTTCATCACGCGCGACGACAATTCCGATCCTGCGACGGCGCTGGAGCTGACGCGCAATCTGGTCGAGACCGAGGACGTGCACCTGATGTTCGGATCGTTCGGCACGCCCGGCAATCTCGCCACGCGCTGGTACCTGAACGAGAAGAAAATCCCGCAGCTGTTCGCCGCCTCCGGCGACGAGGAGCTGAGCCAGCCAAGCGCGTTTCCCTGGACCATGGGCTGGCAGCCGCCGTTCCGGTCGGAGGGACGCATCTACGCCAACTACATCCAGGCCTATTATCCCCGGAAGAAGATCGTGGTGCTCTGGCAGAACGACCAGTTCGGCCGCATGCTCTACAAGGGCATCCAGGAAGGCCTTGGCGACCTGAACCGTCATGTCCTCGTCGACATCGCCTTCGACATTGCCGACGAACATCTCGACGGACACGTCTCGATCCTCAAGCGCGCGGGCGCCGACATCTTCGTCTTTCTCGGCGTGCCGTCGACGGCATCCAAGGTGATCAAGCTGGCGGCCTCACTCAATTGGCATCCGGTCTTCATCGTGAACGACGCCTCGGCCTCGATCGCCAATGCGATGGCGCCCGCGGGCCTCGAGAACTCCGCCGGCGTGATCTCCGCGGCTTTTCTGAAGGATCCGAGCGATCCCGCATGGAAAGACGATGCCGCCATGAAGGACTGGTTCGCCTTCATGGACAAATACCATCAGGCCGAAAGCACCAACAGCAGCGCCGCGCTCTACGGCTACGCCGCGGCCGAAGCGCTGACGCAGGTGCTGAAGCAATGCGGCGACGACTTCTCGCGCGACAACATCATGCGTCAGGCGGCTTCGCTGAAGGGTTATCACCCCTCCGTTGCGCTGCCCAACATCAGGATGAATACCTCGCCCAGCAACTATCTGCCGATCAAGCAGATGCGGCTCGTCCAGTTCGACGGTCGTTCCTGGCAACCTTTTGGTGAGGTGATCGAGACGGCGTTCACGGAAGGCGCGGCAAGGTGAGTTTACCTTGGTGTGCCGCGGTGAGAGCAGGGCGCTTACCCTCCCCTGGAGGGGGAGGGTAAGGAGCGCCACATGGCGCACTCTCTCTGGAGGAGCGAAGGCTACGCACGCCCTCACGCCTTCACCACGGCAGGGCCGAGATTCGAGCTTGATGCGGCGCGCCTGGCGGCGCAGCAGCGAGAGAAGCGACAGCCCGCTGCCGGCGGCCAAGCACCTTTTCGTTTGATCACGGATGCTTAAGATCGGCGCCGACCTGCATCCGCTCCGCCGGGAGAGACCCATGACTGAGACCATCCGCATCAAGCGTTTCCAGGCGCGGCCCGTGATCGTGCCGATGAACCTGCCGCTCCAGACCTCGACCGGGGCGGTCGCCAAGGCGCCGCTGGTGCTGATCGACTGCGAGACCGACCAGGGCGTGCGCGGGCATGCTTATCTGTTCTCGATCACGCCGTCTGCCTTGAAGCCGCTGACGGCCATGGTCACCGAAATGTCGGAGCTCGTCGCCGGCGACGAGCTGCTGCCGCTCGAGATCGAGCGCAAGCTGGCCCAGCGTTTCACGCTGCTGGGGCTCGCCGGCCTGCAACGGCTGGCGCAATCCGGCATCGACATGGCGGCATGGGACGCACTCGCTCGCGCACGCGGCCTGCCGCTGGCGCGCCTGCTCGGCGGCGCGCCAAAGCCGGTCAGGGCCTACAATTCGAAGGGGCTCGGCATCATGCCGGCGGGCGCGGCAGTCGAGGAAGCGCACAAGCTGCTGGCCGAGGGTTTTCGGGCGGCAAAGATCCGCGTCGGCCGACCCGATGCACGGGAGGATATCGCCGTCGTGCGCGCGGTGCGCAAGGCCGTCGGCGATCAGGTGACGCTGATGGGCGACTACAATCAGGCGCTGACGGTCACCGAAGCCATCCGCCGCGGCGAGATGCTCGACGACGAGGGCCTCACCTGGATCGAGGAGCCGATCCGCCACAACGACTATGAGGGCTGCGCCCGCATTGCGGACGCGCTGCGCACGCCGGTCCAGATCGGCGAGAATTTCGACAGCGCCTTCGCGATGCAGGCGGCACTCTCCGCGGAAGCCTGCGACTATGTCATGCCTGATGTCCAACGCATCGGCGGCGTCACCGGCTGGCTCCGCGCCGCGGCGCTGGCGCATGCCGCCGGCATCGAGATGTCGACGCACCTGTTCTCGGAGGTCAGCGCGCATCTGCTCTGCGTGACGCCGACCGCGCATTGGCTGGAATATGTCGACTGGGCCGACGCGGTGCTGTCGACGCGGCTAAAGATCAAGGATGGCTTTGCGCTCCCAAGCGAGGAGCCCGGCAACGGGATTGCGTGGGACGAGGCGGCGGTCGCCAAATATCTGGTCAGCTAATGTCGCCAACCGCCAGCGCCGCCGTCGTCCTGGCGAAGGCCAGGACCCATTACCCCGGGGAGTAGTTTGGCGAAGACGGGCTGCTCGGTACTGCGAGCGCTCACAATCGAGAGATCACGCGGTATGGGTCCTGGCCTTCGCCAGGACGACCCTGGGGATGATGTGCGCAACTATTCATCGCCGTGGTAGGCGTGGTAAAGGGCAGGCCCGCGTAAGCCGCCCCCTTGCTTTGCAGGACGCGACGTCACGCGAAGGAAAAGCCGGGCTTGCCGCGAAGAAAGCCGTTGGCAAAGGCGACGCCCGGGTAAAGATCGGATAAGCGGCGGCTTGCGCTTTCGGCTGAGTTGCGTCCGTCGAGCACATCGCGAAAGATTCTGGCAACACCCACCATGTCGCAATCCTGCGGCGACAGGCGCAGCGAGCTGATTCTCGCCTCACGCAATGCAGGGACGTCTCCGACGAGATTGGTGCAGGCATGCGACAAGGTCTGGACGCCGTTGATCGTGAGGAACTCCTGCTGGTCCAGCGTCTTCAACGCGAGCCCGTCCGGGTCCTTTTCGCAGACGAAGCGGCAATTGTCCTTGGACAGCTTGTGAAGCCGCGCATGGTAGCAACGGGCGGAGATCGCCAGCGGCACCCGGCCGAAGGCGAAAATCTCGATCACGGCCTGGGGCACCGCTGCGGCAATCACCGCCGCTGACGAGATCGGCAATTCCGGCGGTAGGCAGATGCGCGCTGCGCCTTGCCGAACGTGAAAGGCCGCGCTGGTCTCGTTGTAGATGTTGACGTAGGGACCGATCGCATGCGACCGGCCCTTGATCGAGCGAAGGCAGGTCAAGTCGTTCACCTCGACCAATGCGCCGTCAGTTGCGCAGAGCTCCTCGGTCTGACGCCGTTCGCGCCGCAGCGACACCAGGATCAGCGAACCCAGCAGGACCTGCTTGCCGGCACGCTGGAGCCGTTCGATCACGTCAGGCAGGTGCTCCGCGAAGAACGGCGAGCGTTTCGAGCATACGACCTCGCCTACGGACACGACATCGACCGGCGCCTCGTCGGCCATCCGGAAGTAGAAATCGCGCCAGCGTTCCGGCGCCCAATTGTAGAGGACGGGGCCGAGACTCGAGTTGCATCGGGGCTTCTCTCATTGATGGCCGGCCGCCATCGGTTGCAATCATCGCCATTAATCATCGCCATGTCTTGCGATAGGCGCCGAGCGTAGAGGCCTGGCCTTCAGTGAAGGGCCGCAGGCTCACGATGTCCGCTTCGCCCCCCTGCTCGATTGTATCGAGTGCGCGGCGGAAGTGACGGACCACGCTCTCGATATAGGCCCGTCCGCGCTGACGCCCCTCGATCTTCAGAGCGGCAACGCCGGCGCTTCGCAATCCCCCGAGCAGCTTCGTGGCATCGAGGCTGACCGGGTCCTCGAAGATGTAGCCGTCGCCATGCGCGGTGGAAAACCGCCCCTTGCAGAGGGTCGGATAGCCCGCGGCCTCCTGCGGGGCGAAGCGATTGATGGTGAAGCCGCCAAGCCGGGACGTCGTTCCCTGCGCGGTCTCCTCATAGGCCACGTGGCTTGCCGGCGAGCAGACGCCCTGCATATTCGGCGATTTGCCGGTCGCATAGGACGACAGCGAGCAGCGCCCTTCGGCCATCACGCAAAGGCCGCCGAACACGAACACTTCGGTCTCGCACGTCGTCTCGCGGGTGATTTCGGCGATCTCCGCAACGCTGAGCACGCGTGGCAACACGACGCGGCGCGCCCCGAACGTCTCGACATAGAACGCGATGGCATCGGGATTTGCGGCGGCGGCCTGCACCGAAACATGAAGGCGCTGACCCGGATGACGCTTGGCGACGTAATCCATGAGCCCGATATCGGCGACGATCAGCGCGTCGGCTCCGGCATCGACGGCATCGTCCACGGCGCGCTGCCATAGAGCCACGGACGACGCCCGCGGAAAGGTATTGATGGCGACGAGGATGCGCGCGCCGCGTCCGTGGGCGAACGCGATTCCGTTGCGCAGCTCGTCGCGGCTGAAGTTCAGCCCCGGAAAATTGCGCGCGTTGGTCTCGTCGTTGAAGCCGCAATAGACGGCGTCCGCGCCGGCATCGATGGCGCTGCGCAGCGCGGCCGGCGTGCCGGCGGGACAGATCAGCTCCATCACCTCTGCTCCTGCGGCGAGCCGGTCAGCCTGTCCCGCGCGGCCTCGAACGAGCGCCTTACCGGCTCGCCCAACGGACCGAACAGGGACGCCAGCTCCGTGGCGAGATCGAGCCGCGCATCGTCGATCGCATTGCGCAAGGCCAGCACAGCCTCCATGTCGCCTTCGATTCCGAGCTGACGCGAAAACATCAGCGCATCGCCATCGACCCTGCCCTCGACCAAAGCAAGCAGGTTGGCGAGCGAGGCGGAGACATAGGCATCCAGGTCTTGCGGCAGCTCGCGCACCACCGACAGAAGCGGCGGCGTGGCCTCGACGATGAAGGCGAACGGCAGATCGACCGGCCTGATCCCGAACCGCGCACGGCGATGCGGTCCGAGCCGGTCGAGCAGTCCGGGATTGCGCCTCAATATCCGCGACAGGAAGCCACCGAGGGCGAATTGCAGCGGCAGCAGTGGCAAGGGACGTATCGCCAGAGCGAGAAGTGGCGGAATTGTCGGCAACGAACCGGACGCGACGGACGAATGACTCATTCCGTCATCTGAGCCGATTGCGCGCAAATGTATTTGAGCGGGAACAATGAAGATCGAAATCACGCCGGCTAGTTTCTGCTTTTTCAGGAGACCGTTCGCTTGCAACGTGACGTTCCGCGCTTCGGAGAATTATCCGACTTCCTGCACTTCCTCGAAGGCAAGGGACAGCTGCGACGCATTCGCGAACCGGTCTCCGTGGTCCATGAGATCACCGAGATCCACCGGCGCGTGATCGGCGAACACGGCCCTGCACTATTGTTCGAACGCCCGGTCAGGGCCGACGGCGCTCCATCCGAGATGCCGCTGCTGACCAATCTGTTCGGCACGGTGGAGCGGACCGCGTGGGGCATGGGCATCACGCCGGATCGGCTCGAAGAATTCGGCGTCTTGCTGGCCGAGTTGCGCGCGCCGCGTCCTCCGCATGGCGTCCGGGATGCCTGGCGCAAGCTGCCGCTGGCCCGCGCCGCCCTTGCCACGCGGCCGCGATCGCGCCCTGCGGCGGCGGTGCAGGATCGCGTGGCGATGGGTGATGACATCGATCTAACAAGACTGCCGGCGCAGATCTGCTGGCCGGGCGAGCCTGCACCCTTGATCACCTGGCCGCTGGTCATCACCGCGCCGCCGGAATCGCCCATCGCGGACCAGGAAGAGAATGTCGGCGTCTACCGCATGCAGATCCTCGGTCGCGATCGCGCGATCATCCGCTGGCTCGCCCATCGCGGCGGCGCCCGGCATCACCAGCAATGGAAGGCACGAGGGCGCGACATGCCGGTCGCGATCGTCATCGGAGCCGACCCCGCGACGATCCTCGCCGCCGTGCTGCCGCTGCCGGAGACGATATCCGAGCTGCGCTTCGCCGGCATCCTGCGCGGCGAGCGGCCCGAGCTGACGCCGTGCCTGACGATTCCTCTCGCGGTCCCCTCCGCGGCCGAGATCGTCATCGAGGGGCTTGTCTCGGCAACCGAGACGGCCGCCGAGGGCCCCTATGGCGATCACACCGGCTACTACAATTCGGTCGAGGCCTTTCCCGTGCTTCGGGTCACCGCCATCACGTCGCGCCGACAGCCGATCTATCTCTCGACCTTCACCGGCCGCCCGCCGGACGAGCCGTCCCGGATCGGCGAAGCATTGAACCGGCTGTTCGTGCCGCTGATCCGGCAGCAATTCCCCGAGGTGGCCGACTGCTGGCTGCCGCCCGAGGCCTGCTCCTACCGGGTCGCGATTGCTTCCATCAGGAAGCGCTATCCCGGCCAGGCGCGACGGCTGATGCTGGGCTTGTGGTCGATGCTGCCGCAATTCAGCTACACCAAGCTGTTGATCGTGGTCGACGATGACATCGACATCCGCGACTGGCGCGCCGTGATGTGGGCGGTCGCGACCCGCAGCGACAGTTCGCGCGACCTCGTCACGCTCTCGGACACGCCGATCGACTATCTCGATTTCGCCTCGCCGAAATCCGGCCTCGGCGGCAAGCTCGGAATCGATGCCACCACCAAGATTCCGCCCGAGACGGAGCGGGCCTGGGGCGCGCCCCTGATGATGGATCCAGCCGTGGTCGCCAGGGTCGACAAGATGTGGCCGGCACTCGGGCTCGGCGCAATGGCTGGACCTCAACTGCGCGAGACCGCATGAGCGCGCGGCATGGCGTGGTCGTCGGCATCAGCGGCGCTTCGGGCGCGGCCATCGGCATGCGCATCGTCGAGCGGCTGGCGGAGAATCCGCACTGTGCGGTGCATCTCGTGATCTCACCGGCGGCCGAGCGCACGCTTACCGAGGAAGTCGGCGCCGGCGCGCTGCCTCGGCTGCGCGCCCTCGCCTTCCGCGACCATGATCCTTCCGACATCGGCGCCAGCATCGCCAGCGGCTCGTTTCCGGTCAGCGGCATGATCGTGGCGCCGTGCTCGATCCGCACCCTGTCGGCCATCGCCTGGGGGCATCTGGACAATCTGCTCGTGCGCGCGGCCGACGTGCAGCTCAAGGAGCGGCGGCGTCTGGTGCTCCTGGTCCGCGAAAGCCCGCTGCATCTCGGACATCTCCGCGCGATGCTCCAGGCGACCGAGATCGGCGCAATCATTGCGCCACCGCTGCCCGCCTTCTATCTGAAGCCGCAGTCGATGGCCGACATCGTCGACCAGATCGCCTGCCGCGCGATCAACCTGCTGGGCCTGCCCGACGTGTCGGCGCCGGCGTTGAGATGGCAGGGCCGTAACGCCGACGATTCATAGGCATCAGCGTGCGGCCGCGTTCAGATCCATCGTTTCGAGCAGGCTGTTCTGCCGCCAGTCGATGAAGGCGTCCTTCAGACGGCTGATGATTCCGGCGTGCTCGGGCATGCCGAAGAGATTGTGCCGTTCGAGCGGATCGGTCGCGAGATCGAACAGCTGCCCGTCCTCGGCGCCGTGAATGAACACGACCTTCCACCTGTCGTCGCGCACCATGGTAATCAGCCTTGCGCCGGTCATGGCGACGTCGCCAGCCTGCTCGCTGAACACGAAGCCACGGCCGGCCCACTCCTCGCCCTTCAGCGCCGGAAGCAGGCTGCGGGCCTGGAACGGCTTTGGACGCTGCGCGCCGGCGAGATCCAGAATGGTCGGGGCGAGATCGAACAGCTGGCACTTCCCGGCAATGCGGCGCCCGCCGGTGAACCGTCCCGGTGACCAGACCAGCAGCGGGATGCGGGTGACGGGCTCGTACATCGACCATTTCTGACTGAGGCCGTGCTCGCCGAGATTATCGCCGTGGTCCGACATGAAGATGACGACGCAATTGTCGAGATAGCCCCTGTCTTCCAGCGTTTGCAGGAGACGGCCGATCTGCTCGTCGATCATGGTGACGTTGGCATAATAATGCGCGCGCAGGCGCCGCATCTCGTCGTGCGTCGGCGCGAGCTTCCATGACACCGCGTCATGGTCGACTTCGGTGTCGTGGCGACGCTTCTCCTTCAGATAGGCCGGCAGCCCCTCGATCTCGGCTTCGGTCGGCTGCGGCACCGGAAGGTCGTTGCGCGCGAGGTAATGTTCCAGATAATCGGGCAGCGGATCATAGGGCGGATGCGGTCCGGGCAGGCCGATCTGCATGAACAGCGCCTCGGGCTTGGGTCGGGTCTCGAGCCACCACATCGCGGTCTCCGCGACGAAGATGTCCGGATGCAGCGATTTCGGCATCTCCCAGGTGAACGCGCCCATGCGGTCGCCATAGTCCGGCAGGCTGCGGTAGCCGGCGCGCGACGGCTTTGTCAGCTTGTGGGCGGCAAAGGCCTTGTCGAGCTCGTCGGCGAACCAGCGACCCTCGAAGAAGCGATCCTTGTTCTCGACGACGAAACGCTCGTGGAAGCCGGCCTTCGCATCGTAGGGGATCGTGTGCATCTTGCCGACATTGACGCAGTGATAACCGGCCTCCGCCAGATTGGTGACCCACGTCTTCTGCCAGTGCTGCCCGTTCTTCAGCACGCCCGAGGCGTGCGGATAGAGGCCGGAGAACAGCGCCGCGCGCGAGGGAACGCAGCTCGGCGCGTTGATGAAGCAATTGTCGAAATAGACGCCCTCACGCACCAGCCGATCGAGATTCGGCGTCTTCATATAGGGGTGGCCCGTCGCTGCGATCGTGTCGAAGCGTTGCTGATCGGTCATGACCAGGACGATGTGGGGCTTTGTCACGATGGTTTTGTCCCGCGCGGCGTTGATCTGGGAGAAGATATGTCTGACATAATAATTCTTGTCAAACCTGCCGCCATGGGATTATCTTGCATGTGACGGCCGACGTTCTGTCGCCGCGTCGTCCGCATCTGCAATAAATCAGACATTTGACTTCACGGAACCGGGTTCACCGTGGCCAAGACCGACAGCAGCGATAATCCGCAGGCGAGCGCCCAGGTGGCCCGCGAGGTGGCACGACTGATCCTGACCGGGGTATGGCGCGAGGGCACGATCTTGCCGCGCGAAGTCGAGCTGGCCTCGCGCTTCAGCGTCAGCCGCGCCTCGATCCGCGAATCGCTGTCGCTGCTGAAGGCGAAGGGATTGATCGCCTCGAAACAGAAGGCCGGCACGCATGTCCGCGCGCGCTTCGACTGGAACATGCTTGACGAGGAGCTGCTGAACTGGACGCTGTCGGCGCTGCCGACGCAGGAGTTCGCCAAGCAGATCATGGAGGTCCGCCGCATCGTCGAGCCCGAGGCCTGCGCGATCTGCGCGATGCGCGGCACGGATGAGGATTTTGCCGAATCGAACGCGCCTATCGCGGCATGGACGCGGCCGGGATGGACCGGCTCGCCTATGCCGAGCCCGACTTGCAATTTCACCGCGGCATCCTGATCGCCACGGGCAATGACTTTCTGATCGCCTTCGGCGCGACGGTCGCAGCAGCCTTGCGGATGTCGTTCAACCTGTCGACGACCAATCCGGGCGCACCGCGGAAAAGCCTGCCCTATCATCGCGCGGTGCTTGACGAGATCTGGGCGCGCAATCCGGACGGCGCGCGCCAGGCCATGCACAAGCTCATGGATCTCACCGAACAGAACATCGTCTCGGCCCTGTCGCGCCAGCGAAGGAAGGATGCCGAGGACGAGAACGCCCGCACCAGACGGGCGCGTTGAAACCGGCAAACAATAATTGGGAGGACATGATGAAGAACGCATCGCGCGGAAGTTCGCTCACCCGCCGTAAACTCTTGCAGGCCAGCGCCGCGACCGCGGCGCTTGCGGCATTTCCCGCGCCGCTGATCGCACAGACGAAACCGTTTGCCGGCGTCACGCTGCACGGCGCCTCGTTCCAGCACCGCTTCTTCACGCTGCTGCAGAAATACATCCCCGAGTTCGAGGAGAGAACCGGGATGAAGGTCGATCTCCAGCTCTCGGCCTTCCCGGTCTACAACCAACAGGCCAATCTCGAACTGTCCTCCGGCGGCTCGGCCTATGATTTCGTCAACGTCACCTTCATCCTGGCCGCGCGCTGGGTCGCGGCGGGATTGCTGGCCAATCTCGACGAGTTCACCGGCGATGCCAATCTGACCCCGGCCGAATGGAATCCCAAGGACTTCGTCGAAGGCGCGCAGGTGCCCTACCGCGACGCCAAGGGCGCGACCTACGGTTATTCCTGGGAAGGCGGCGCGATGCTGATGGGGCTATCGCGCATGGACCTGATGGAGAAGAAGGGGCTGAGGATCCCGAAGACGTTCGCCGAGCTCCAGCAGGTCTGCGCCGAAATCAACGGCACCGACGACGTCAGCGGCATCACCTCGTTCCAGCTGCATCACTGGAATCTGCCGCCTTACATCCAGGGCTTTGGCGGCAACATCTTCCGCAAGCCGCCCTCCGACATCATGCCGGCGTTGAACACGCCCGAGACCATCCAGGGCATCGAATTCTACGCGAACCTCCTGAAGAGCGCGCCGAAGGGCGTGCTGACCTACACCGAGGACCAGGCGCGGCAGTCGGTGCTCACAGGACGCGCCAACATCTTCATCCATTCCAGCGCCTGGGTGACGCCGATCCTGCTGTCCGAGGAGAGCAAGGTGAAGGAGACCTCGCGCGTGGTGCGGATGCCCGCGGGACCCGTGCATGACCACCCCGCCTCCAACAGCCAGGGGCTCGGCATTCCCAAGAACGCCAAGAACAAGAAGGCGGCGTGGGAATTCATCGAATGGGCGCTCTCCCCCGACATCTCGATGCGGCTCGTCAAGGAGCACGGCCATTCCTCGGTCTGCCGGCGCTCCATCATCACCAGCGAAGCTTATCGCAAGCTCAACACGGTCAACGGCCAGGATCTGGGCGCGCTCTATCTGGAAGTGCTGGAGCTGCCGGCCAAGGGCGAGAACTACATGGCCTATCGTACCGTGAAGGAGTTCCCGATCGTCGGCGACGTGCTCAACAAGGCGTTCGAGCAGGTCGCAACCGGCCAGCTGCCCGCGAAGGACGCGATGAACGCCGCGCAGGACCAGGCGATCGCCGCGCTCCGCCGTGCCGGGACGCAGCTTTGAGCGAGAGTGGAATTGATGCGGAGCGCCGCGGCTTCATCGCCTGCGCGCTCACGCCGAGCCTGATCGTGCTATTTGCGGTCGCCGTGCTTCCGGCGATCTATCTCGTCGTGACCAGCCTGACGCCGTTCCAGTTGACGGCGCCGGGCTCGGCGACCGATTTCAGCGTGCCGCTGCGCAATTACGGCCTGCTGCCCGGCGATCCCCGCTTCGTCAATTCGCTCTGGGTGCAGGCAAAACTGTCGTGCTGGGGGGTGCTGTTCCAGGTCCTGCTCGGCATGCTGCTCGCGCTGCTCCTCAACGTGCCGTCGCGCTTCGTCGAGTTCGCCCGCACCTTCTTCCTGATCCCGATGGTGCTGCCGCCGATCGTCGTCGCGGTGATCTGGAAGCTGATCTACACGCCCGACATCAGCCCGCTTTATTACGCCGCGCAGCTCCTCAATTTCACCATGCCGGCGCTGACCTCCAGCGTCGATTTCGCGCTGACCGCCATCATCATCGCCGACACCTGGGAATGGTTGCCCTTCACCTTCCTGATGGTGCTGGCAGCGCTCCAGACCATTCCCGACGAATATTCGGAGGCCGCCCTGGTCGACGGCGCCAGCAAGCTTCAGATCTTCTGGTACGTCACCCTGCCCTTCATCACGCCGATCCTCGTCATCTCCGGCATGTTCCGCCTGATCGACAGTGTGAAGGCGTTTCCGCTGATCTTCCTGCTGACCAGCGGCGGTCCGGGCACGGTCACGGAAGTCACGAACTACTATGCGTATCTCCTTGCCTTCGACACCAACGAGATCGGCTATTCCAGCGCGGTCACGGTCGTGATGCTGCTGCTCGTCGCCGGCATCAGCCTTGCCCTGGTCTGGATGGGGCGCCGGCGGGAGGCGATGGCATGAGCCACCATTCCGGACGCCGCGCGACGCCCGGGCGGCTGGTCACGATCACCATGACGCTGCTCGTCCTGCTCTCGCCGTTTCTGTGGCTGCTGCAGATGAGCTTCAAGTCCAATGACCAGATCCTGCAATTCCCGCCGCCGCTGATCTTCACGCCGACGCTGGAAAACTACATCTCGCTCTGGCACAGCGCGTTCTCGGCCTCCTTCGTCAACAGCCTCTTGAGCGCCTCGCTCTCGACCGCGCTCGCACTGCTGTTCGGCGTGCCCGCGGCCTACGCGCTGTCGCGCTGGGCCGGGCGCGGCAAGCATGCGCTCTCCTTTGCGATCCTGGTGACGCGCATGGCGCCGCCGATCGCCTTCACCATTCCCTTCTTCCTGTTCTATCGCTGGATCGGGCTGCTCGACACCGTCACCGGCCTGGTGCTGGTCTACACCAGCTTCAACCTGCCGCTGGTGATCTGGATGATGCAGCCGTTCTTCGACACCATACCGATTTCGCTGGAGGAAGCTGCCCTCGTCGACGGCGCACGGACGCGCACGGTGTTCACGAAAATCGTGCTGCCGATGGTGACGCCCGGCATCGCCGCGACCGCGATCCTCTGCTTCCTCTACGCCTGGAACGATTTCTTCTTCGCCCTGATCCTGACCCGGACCAATGCACGCACCGCGCCGGTCGCCGTCGTCAACTTCATGAACTACGAGGGCTGGGAATGGGGCAAGATCGCCGCCGGCGGCTCGCTGGTGATGGCGCCGGTGCTGATCTTCTCGCTCGCAGTGCGTCGTTATCTCGTCTCCGGGCTGACCGCCGGCGCGGTCAAGGGATGATGCCATGAAGCTTCCGACCGGCGCCTCGCGCGTCGTCTTCATCTTCGCCCATCCCGCCGGCCATGTCGGTGCGCCCAGATACTACACGCCTTATTTCGAGGAGCGGGGTCTCGACTGGCACATGGTGCCGATGGACGTGCACCCGGACGATCTCGCCAGGACAATCCGCACGCTGGCGAAATCGCCGAGCACCGCCGGCTTCAACCTGACCATGCCGCACAAGCCGGCGGCGTTCGAACTCTGCGACGAGGTGGGACCTGCCGCGAGATTCGAGGGTGTGGTCAACACGATCCGGATCGAAGCGGACGGAAAGCTGGTCGGGGAGTCCTTTGATGGCGGCGGTTTTCTGAACGCCGCACGCGAGGCCAACATTTTCGATCCCGCGCGCCGCACTGTCCTGATCGGCGCGGGCGGCGCCGGCCGCGCGATCTGCCACGCACTCGCCGCAGCGGGCTTGAAGCGCCTGCGCATCCTCAACGAGGTGCCCGCTCCGGTCGAGTTGCTCGCGGCAAAGCTGCGCGGGCAATTCCCCGATCTCGATATCAGCCTCGAGGAGCGCTTCGACGACGCCGGCCTCTGCGTCAACGCCACATCGCTCGGCCTGCACGCGAGCGACGCGCTGCCGATGGATCCGTCCAACCTGCCGGGGGATTGCGCGGTATTCGACATCATCGCCGCCCGCCGCACCGAATTCATGGCAGCCTGCGCGAGCCGCGGCCTGAAGGTCGTCGACGGCGTTACGATGATCAAGCATCAGCTCCCGCTGCAGACGGCGTTCTGGCGGCTTGGACGGTTGTCAGCTGCCGATCGCGACGCGACCGAGGCCTGAAGCGGCAAACGCTCTCATGATGATCCGCCCGGATCGCGCCGGTAGTGGAAATCGCAATGAGGTGCGCCTTGCATGATGGTTTGCGTGCGCGTGAGCCTGATGTCGGGGCCGAACCCTTCCGCGGTGGCAAAGTCGGCGGTGCAGATCAGGAGGAAGCCGAGCTCGGGCTCGCCGAGCGCCTTGTAGAACTCGGCATAGGCGCATCGCTTCACGTCGAATGCGAAGACGTCCTTCGACTGCTCGATGACGTCATAGGCGAGCGCATCGTCGCGGGCATAGGTCTTGAAGGCGGACGCGACCGCCTGGCCGAGGTCTGCCTCGTTCTCGTTTAGGCTCTTGGCTTTCCAGAATTCCTCGCCGAAGCCGCGATAGAGATCGCCGAGCGCCTTGCGCACCAGCGCGTTGGCGCGTGCCTCGCCGAGTTCGGCCTGGAGCGCCCTAACCAGCGGCACCAGCACCTGCGCCTGGATTTTTGCCTGTTCGATGACGGATATGCTCATCGCAAACTCCCGTCGCGGGTCAAGGGGGGCGTAGATCCTATGGGTGACGGGCGGCGACCACCAACTCACCCAGAGGATCTACGGACTGCGGCAAGCATAGCCGCGATAGCGACGATTGGCTAACTTTCCGCAGGATAAACCAAGCGGCCGTCAGCCATGACGCGCGCCGCCGGATTCATCTCGGCCTGTTTGACCTGCCCTGGTCCCAGAATGTGAAACACGGTCTCGCCGGCGCCGAGCAGATAATCGGTGATGATGCGGCGGTGACATCGCCACCACAATGTTTCCGCGCACATGATGGCGCAGCGCTGCGTCTGCCCGAGATCGCGCAAATGAGCGAGACCTTCGTGAAAGGCCGCGCTCATGGCGTGGTCGGCATAATTGTGGAAGCTGCCATTCTGCCAGAAGGCATTGGTCTCGCGCGGCACCTCGCGCTTGCGGCTGCGCAGGCCGCCGAGCGAGGCGATATGCTCGTAGCCGATCGAAACGGCCGCGAGCGACTGCGGCAGCGTGTCGCGATTATACTGCGGGTTGGTGCGCGAGCGGGGCACGGTGCGAACGTCGGCCAGATATGTGATCGAGCTGCCCTGCAACAACTCGATGAATTCCTCGATCGAACGCGTGGCATGTCCGATGGTGAAGAAGGGATGAGCCATGGGATGCCTTGCTCACCTCACGTTCGTCAGCTCCGCAACAATCGCAACGCCTTTCCCTTGTGCAGGGCGACGTGGTCGGTCTTGTCGCTCTTGATCTCGTATTGCGGGTCGTCCGGCGTGGCGTGGTGGACGTAGCCCTTGTAGTCGACGTCCTCGGTGTGCACGCGCAGGATATGGCCGCGCACGCGCCCGGCCTCGGAATTCCAGCTGACGTGGTCGCCGCGCTTGAAGGTTTTTGTGGAGGACTTCGGCATGGCGGAACAATGCCGAGGGCGTCTGGGCGTTCCAGGATACTGAGCAAGGCGCACCAGTCCGTCTACGCTCTGCGAGCTACGCCGGACACACTTCGCGTTGGTTGAATCGTGGCTTGCCGAGCCGTAGCTCGCGGCGGCAGCCCGCCTGCGCCCTTTGGGCTTCGGCGTGGCATCCTTCTCTCTGCTATCGCGAGCGAAGGATGGTGGGCACGACAGGGATCGAACCTGAGTCCGTCTACGCTCTGCGAGCTACGCCGGACACACTTCGCGTTGGTTGAATCGTGGCTTGCCGAGCCGTAGCTCGCGGCGGCAGCCCGCCTGCGCCCTTTGGGCTTCGGCGTGGCATCCTTCTCTCTGCTATCGCGAGCGAAGGATGGTGGGCACGACAGGGATCGAACCTGTGACCCCTACCATGTCAAGGAAGGTGTCGAAGGCGTATCTCGTTGATTTCAAAACGCTTCCGTACGCCCCTGTGCAGCCTCGTTCAGCGCCGTTTTCCGGCTTTTTGGGCCAAAAGTGGAAAGTTCGTGGAAGCACGCCTGGACCCCTGAAGGTGCTCGCATGAGCAGAGCACCCTCCCGCCCGACCGGACGTCTGCTCGACCGGCTTTCTCCAGAACCCCGCCAGCGCTTGCTTCAGCTCGGCAGCGAGGGCCGCGGCGTCTTCGGGATGGCCTGCTTCCAGACCATTTTCGAGGCCCATTTCGACCTGTTCGAGTACCTCGCGGCAGCGGGAGCGACCGCGGTGATGATCGGGCAGCTGCTGGCCGAGGTCGGCATCGTCCGCGAGGATGGCACACCGCTGCCGCCGGGCACCGTGAGCAGCGCGCTCAGCCGCGCTCGCGAGCGTGCCGCCCGCACGCCGGCCTTTCGGCAGTCCACCGCCGGGTCCGGCATGGACATGCAGGCCCTTGCAGAGCCCTGCAATCAACTGCAGGACACCGCAGCGCCTGTCAGAACGCGACCGCTCGACGGCACCCCAGTTCAGAACGCGCCGGTGCCCGTGCGCGCTACCAGTTCCATTCGGCCTTCACCGAACGGATCGCCGGGCGGGTTTGGCCTGCCGGCGGAAACCCGCCGCGCTGCGGCACGACTTGCGGAAATCAGGAGTTTAAATGATGAAGACGCCTAAAGAGAGTAAGCCCACGATCAATCTGGTCGAAGGGACGAAGCCCAAGATCAACCTGATCGATCTCGTCGAGATCGGTTCGGATGGTACGTCCATCGGAAAATCAACCTTGGCGTACCGGGCCAGCCATCTGTATCGGGAGCTGGGCCGGCCCGTGACTTGCGTCCGCATCGAGAGCACCCGTCGCCGCGGACTGGACGATGCCGCCGATACCGACATATTCATCCCGCTCGAGGAGTTCACTACTGCGGCCGTCCGCACCGGGGGCTTGGTCGGGGTGCTCTCCCCCTTTTCGAAGCAATCATGCAGATCCGGCAAACCGGCCGGGCGGTGATCGTCGACTGGCCCGGCGGAACCGCCGCGCACAGATTGGAAGTGCTGGCCGCAACGAACTTCGACGCGACACTTGCCCGGATCGGCATCCGTGGCATGTCGATCGTCATGACGAGCAGCTCGGCCGAGCATATGGGTCAAGCCGAACGCTATCTGAAGGGCCTCCAGAAGGTCGTCCCGAGCCTCCCCGGGCACTTGGATTGTCGGGCCGCAACGGGCCGTTCGACTGGCCGAAGCAATCCGAGCAGGCCGAAGCGTTCGCTCGCCTGAAGTCTGTGGCGGGCGACATTCCCAGGTTGACCATCCCGCTCGTCGAAGGACGCGCCCTGCAGGTCTGTTCGGATGCCGGCCTCGATATCGCCTCGGCGTTGATGATGCCGTCCGACAGGTTGGCGCGCCGCCTTGGCTTGCACGAGTTCGCGGCCACGGCGTGCGCCTCCGAACTGGCCGTCTGGTGGGAGAGCACGGGAGACGCGCTCCGGAAGATACTCGAGGTGTAGAATGCGGACGCAGGTGTCCACGCGTAGGCTCCAGGAGCGTGTCGCCTACCTGGTGCGGCGGCGGCGGTGGATCAAATTCGAAGCAGCGACCTTCGCGCTGGATTTCTATCGTCGTCACCGCCGGCTCCCGCCGGGTTACGTGACGGTCCTCCTGGACAGGAGGACCGTCCGACGTATCAGGGTCCGAGGCGAGCTCGAACACCTCCTCGGACTTCCGGCTCTCAACAGGTTTTCCCGGGTCTTGTGGAGCCGGGTCATTGACCATTGCCGGGGCACGAAAGACGTTGGATCGCATGGCGTTGGTTCCTAAGGGAGCCAATAGAGCCAGTGATATGGTAAATGGAGTAGAGTACCGATGATCGATCTCGACAACTGCGGCGACTACATGTTGCTGTCGACGCTGGACGTGGCGGAGGCCCTCAAGATCAGCCCCGGGGCCGTCAGAAAGGCCGCAAAGGAGGGGCGGCTCCGCGCGATCGGCGGCTTCCGCGTCCTCTATTTTTCCGCGCGATCGGTGCGGGCGTTCGCTCGCGGCGATGCCGACGGGACCGCAGGCAACAACCTCACGCAGCCCGAGGCCAAGGCAGCGGCCTCCGGCGAGGTCAGGACCGAGGCATAGCTCCGCGTGGCGTACATTCAGTTCACCAAAATCGGGGAATTCGGCGTGTGTCAGGACAAGGGCACGCCGAACTTCTACGTGTCCGCGTATCTCCGTGAAAAGGGGATCACAGTCTACCGGTCTCTTCGGACCACGAACCTTGAGGACGCCTGCGTTCAGGTGCGGAGTCTTGTCGACCGTGGCGTGACGGGTGATCCAGCAGAAGCACTGGTGCAGAAGCCCCTCCGCACGGTCGCGGAGGTTCTCGAGTTCTTCAAGCCCTACGTCGAAAAGCACGCGGCCGCGGAGGCGGAAGGCATCGCGATCGCACGCATGATGCGACTGATGGGCGAACAGGTGCTTCAGACAATGGTACCGTCGAAATTCGAAAGCTTTCGCGACAAAGCATTGGCCGAGGGCATTTCGCTCTCGACCGTCGCAAGAACTCTCACCGTCCTGCGCAGCGCATGCAAGACCGCAGTCAACGAACGTCGGTTGGCGAGCCATCACGCCCCGCACGTTCCCTACTTTTGGACCAAGAAGGATAGCCGCAACGCGAAGCCCAAGGGGCGTGTGATGCCCCCCGCGAAATTGCCGCCGCCATTGACCAGTTCGACTTCATCCACCTCCTGACTACAACCGTCTACCTCCTCAATACGGCAAGCCGGGTCGGGGCAATCCTGGACGCGACGTCGGCGCAAATTGATCGCGATAACGGCCTGTTCTACCTCAATCCGGAGGAGCACATGCAGACCGACAAGTGGCGCGCAGCTCTTCCGATTGCCAGCACCTTGGAACCGTGGACGCGTGATCTTCCCCCTGGCCCTCTCGTGTATTGGCGCGGCGAACAGGTCCATGAGATCGACACGGGATTCAGCGCTGCTTGTCGTCGCGCGAAGTTGGCGGGCGGCGAAAATACCTATTCCATCCGGCATTCCGTCAGCCGTTTCATGCTGAAGCAAGGGGTTGAGCCGCTCGAGATCGGCCTATGGCTTGGTCATATTCGACCGCCCGATTCGGTTGAAACGACGCTCGTCTACAGCCCGTTTTGTCCCGATTATCTGATCAACGCCAAGGCGGCCGTTGAGCAGTTCGTGCGCGAGATCGCTTCACACTGCCGCCGGCACGACATCCTGAATCCACCCTGGTTCACTTGAGGTATATGCGATGACCACACGAACAGAGAAAACTGAAGTTGCATACCGCAAACGTGCGGCGCAAATCGCTAGAGCTGCCGCCAAGAAAGCAAAACGCCCCGTTTCACCCACTGAGCTCGCTCAAAGCATGATTGCGCGCCGTCGGGAATTGTCTCCTTCGAGCTTCCGCCAGAACCGAGCCGCAATCACGTTCACGATGAACGAGACCGCGCTGAACCAGCCCGATTTGGACCCGCAAACGCGTGCGATGATCGCGTTGCTCAAGGACGTCGAATCTGTTGACAGGCCTGATGACGGGGCTCCGCGCACCTCAGCGCAGAAGCAGAAGCGTCTCGACGACGATTTGGACCGTATCAGCCACTTCGCGTTGGCAACTACGAGCCCCAATGCGAGCACGTTAGTAGATTGCCTGACGGTAGGGTCGCTCACTGGCGCGCGGCTCGTCGAGTGGCCGACCGCGAAGTTCGGGCCCTCGAGCGATCCCGACTATGCCTGGGAGTTGACGCTCGTCAACGGCAAGGCCGGAAACGGCCGGGCCCACGGCGAAACCCGGGTCCTGCACTGGGAATGGCTTCCCGAGGAACTCGTCGCGCAAACGAAAGCCTGGATCTTTGCCGCCCGCGAAGCGGCTGCCAATGGTGCGTATGAGACGCTCAAATCGACGCTCGAGTCGCTGATGCGCCGGGTCACGAAGCAGCTGTTCCCAAGCGCCTGCGCCGCCCCACTCTTTCGTCGGCTCGACACGCCGCCACGGCTCGCTGGAAAATGAATTACGTGGTTAGCGCGCGCACCGCGGAGGACAGGGAACTCGGACTCGCAATCGTTGCGGCCTTGCTAGGCCACGCGACTGACGAGACAGCAACCAAGCACTACGCACGCGCTGGCGAGGCCGACGGTAGATTCCCGACCCCGACACCCGACCCGGCCGAAGTCGCGCGCGTTCGCAGGCGCTACTCGGCACCGAGCAAGAAGCGGGACAGCCTGAAGCCCTAAATAATAGTCGAGCACACATGGTAACGGGGGTCCGCTACATCGTCCTGCCCCACGGTTGCCCAGGCGCCGCAGAAACCTGTGGTCGGGCGACCGGGCAGCGCCTCCGCCATCGCAGCCAGATCAGGTGGGTAATGGAAGATCGTTAACGCCGCGGGGATCATCCAAGTCCGAGGATAGCAGGGCCGCCCATCATGTGGTACTGGAAAACCAAGCGATTCAAGACATTTTCCCTCCGTCTCCATTTGCTCGAGCCCGGATGCGGGTGGCTGACCGAGCAGTCCCGGGTGAGAGCCCTGGCCGTGCCCGTCCGTCGCGTCAGGCCGCCCGCGCCAACGAACGTCGCCGCTGGCGCAGGTAGCGCGTGATGTCCGCGAGCGGCATTGCGTTCAGCACCCGGTCGGTGGGCACGCCGCCCTTGTCGATTCGTGATTAACTATCTTTGCGCTGAAGAATTGTATCGGCATGTTATCTCCTTGATAGTTCGATCTGCCAGATAGGCTGATGTCGACGAGCGGCCTCCTCCTTCCGCTCGTTCAAACCCCTGCTCGGGGTGGTTGGAGGTGCTACGCTCTGATGTCCCAAGAGCGCGGCACACTGCAACCTGCGCCGCCCAGCATGTGCGGTTCGCTTTAGGAGAAGCATATGCTTACGATCCTTGCTCCAAAAAGGGGCTCAAAATATCCGCTAATGTTTCGACGGTTCGGGGAGCTTCCTCTTCCTGCCTATATCGAACTCGATCTAGAAGATCGCGTGGTCACCTTCACCTACTGGGATCGTAACACCGAGCCGATGTACGTTACGCTCGGACACTCCCGCCGGTGGGAAATCGACCGTATGACCAGTCGGCGCACCGCAATCAAGCTTGCGAAAGAGCTTGAGCCGCTCCTCGAGCGTTTATGTAATGGCTACGCCTCAAGCTGGGATGGTCGCAATCATGTAGGCGTCCTTAATGCTGATGCTCGAGCCGCGGCAGAAGAGGTCAGATCCCGACTGAAAGAACGCCTATGGCCCGAAGCCGTGTGATGCACCGCGGCTCTGCGCGACGGCCTCGCGCGGATACCTGAGGGTGTCGCCAGCGCAGGGGAAACTGGCGCTCGACGAGTAAGAAACGTACGACGCTGGGCTGGTCCTTGTCCTACGTTCCTCAGAGCTTCATGTCGAAAAACCGTTACGACAGTGGAAAAACGCTTATTCGGACGGCCTCAGGTCGAAAACCTTTACGGCGCGAATGGTGGCAAGCGCGAGCGAAGAGCGAAACCACCAGACGTTTTCTATTACGACGTAGCGACCATCGTTAGCGGATGCTGAAGACCGCCGGAGAAAGCTTGCTTGGCAGTTTCGGGGGCACGGAAGCCGATTTGATCACGCGCGCGTGGGACGTCAGTCTCGATCGTCTTCCAGGTTCCGACGAAACCAGGCTTCATGACGAAACTGTCGCCGGCGCGATACGTGACTGTCTCTTCGCCGGATTCTGTGAGTTCGATCGCGCCCAGGATCGAGACTGCGGTGCCGGCCGGCGACGTGCTCGGCGAGACGTCGCTCTGGTGCGACCGCTCGGGCAAGCTCTGGTGGATCGACATCGACCGACAGCTTCATCAATCCTTGAGCAGGACTGCTCCGGGAGGAAGAGAAACCCAGGGTTCTATACCATCCGTTCGTAGCCATCAGAGGGAGAGACCGCAAAGTGCAGCATGCTTTATCACGACAAGACCTAGTTGCTACCATAGGCAGTTGCGCTGCTGAACGTATGATTATTCCCCTGTGCATTGTCCTGCTTCTTAACGGCTGGATCGCCTGCTGGGAATATGCTGTCATAGATCGCGCGCGCCTCTCGGATGAGACGATCTCGTTCGCGCTCCGATTTTGAAACAAATCGAATGACTTCGCTCATGTTTGCTCCAGACAAGCCGAGCGCGCAAGCCCCTAGCGCAACCCTCGGTCACGTTGATGTATCCATCACCCTCCATCGCGCGCGACTGAGGCTCAGAGAGTGTCATTGTATCAAGTAGGCCGTCACTTGTTATTTTCAAGTTACTGGTCACGACAACGTTACGCCAAACGGTCGACAGCGAGGGGCAGCGGCCGCCAAAGCTGGCTTTAGACCTGATTGAATTTGCGCCGATATCCGGCCTTCAATTCACGCCAACGGTAGACTGGGTGATCCAGTAGTCCGGGCAGAGTCTAGCAGCCCGACGGTTAAGCGCGCTGCTCTCCGACACATGGCTCGCGATCGGGTGCAGGCAGGATGAACGATAAACGCGCCCCTCCCGAGAGATCGACGTTTTCGGCGTGAATGCACCCGCCGTGCGCCTCGACTATCGAGCGACAAATCGGAAGCCCCATTCCCATGCCTTCTTGTTTAGTCGTAAAGAAACTGTCGAATAGGTGGACAAGGTAGTTGGGATGGATACCGGGACCGGTATCTTCCACGATGCATGAAATCTTGTCGTCCACGACATTCGTTCGAATCGTAATTTTTCGCCGAGAACAATCTCGTTGTCCCATCGCTTGCACCGCGTTGATAATCAAGTTGACAATCACTTGTTGGAGTTGCGTTCGATCCGCAAGGACAATGGGTGATTCAGCAGACGGGTGATGGACTACAGTGACCGAGCGCGCCTGTAGTTCGTATCGAACGAAGAGGAGCGCCTCTCGGATTATGTCATCGAGGGATACTGGATTGCGCTCAGGCGCGCGATGCGCAGCCATGGAGCGGAGTCTCGCAATAACATCGGCAGCGCGACGTGCATCTTCCATGATCCATTTGATCGATTCTCGCGCCCTGTCGATTTCCGGCTGATCCGTTTCAAGCCACCGCAAACCGGCATCTGCATTCGCGGCAATGGCCGCAAGCGGTTGGTTCACTTCGTGAGCGATGGAAGCCGTGAGTTCGCCCAGCATGGAAACGCGAGCCGCATGCGCAAAATCGCTCTGCAGACGCTGCAACATCTCCTGAGCTCGATTGCGCTCCGTAATATCGATAACGGCGACCATGCTCGTCCATCCACTGAGGTCAGGCGGATAGGCGATCGTGAAGAGTGCATCGAAAACACTGCCATCGATCCGGCGCAGCTTGCATTCAGTCCAGTAATGAGGTTTATGCGCGATGCCGCTCAGCACCGCTTCGGTGAACGCGTTAGTGCTTTCGTCGGGCCAAAAAGGTCTGAGATTACCGAGCACCCCCTCCTTATTGCCTCTACCAAAAAGGACTACCGTGTGATCGTTAACGTCCGCCACACGGGCCGCCGTCATTAATTCGATGACGACCTGCGGGTTATCCAGGAAGTACTTTCTGAAATCCGAGACACCGGATTTTCTTAGCGTCCGCAATCTCTGATTTACGTCCGAGAAATCCAGCTCCCAAAAGGAAACTGACAAGGCTTGGAACAGATTCCGATAGCGAGCTTCACTGAGCCTCAATTCTTGTTCGACGCTCTTATCTTCGACTTTCCGACCAGTCTCCACCAGGTGGATGGGGCAACCCGCCCGATCGTAATGCACCGATAGCCGAGCGTGCACCGACATTTGCTTGCCGTGCGCCGATTTTCGCTTGACCTCTCCTTCCCATCGACCGGTCGCGATGCAACTCGCTTCGAGATCGCCAGCCGATGTAGGATATTCACTGTCAAGAAGAGAGTCTGCCAACTGGCCGATGGCAACCTCACGAGAGTAACCGTACAAGGTCTCCGAGGCTTTATTCCAAGCTCTTATGCGGCCATTAAAGTCGCGAACGAAGACGGCTTGCTCGACATGATCAAGTATTTCGAAGGACTCAGATGTCATTTTAACACCGTGAGTTCGCTTTTGCGCTGCCCCGGCTAAGGCCAGCCAGTTAGTTCATCAGCGCATTAGCTCAACGATTCCATGGCAAACTTCTGCACCCACCGCGCTGCTGCGCTGAAACCATCGCCGTCCGAGGGCCGCCGGTGATGGTTACGTAGACCGTTGAATCGACCGCGACGAGAATATTCCTGCTCGGCGGATGCCCAATAGCGCCCCGCCTCATCACCATGACTCATCGGAGTATCACCCCTGACCGGTTGTTGGAACGACAGAGCGGTGATTGCCATCGGCAAGCTTCTCCTTGAATGGAACCATGCCGGTTAGTTGATCAGCGGGCTCGCTTAGAAAAGCTCTTTCTCAATCGAGAGGAACGTGTCTGCGGCCCACGAAACCGAAACAGGCAACACAACTGATGCAGCGATCGCGATCGATAAATGCAAACAAGCCTCGACGTTAACGTTCTGCGGGCTTCTGACCACCAACTTTAGCACGCCAGCTGATTCCCACCAATAACGTCCGGAATTTCAGGGACGCTAACCGGCTCTAAGCGAAAAGTCTCTCTCCCCGAGTATTTTGCGCCGCAAACTTTCTTTGGGACGCCACCTTCGCTGCTGATTGTTTCACCCTCTCCTAGCGATTGTAGGACTTTCGCCAGTGCTGAACGTTCCTCAGGTGCCGGCGAACGAGTAGCATAAAGCTCGCCTGTAGGCTTGCTTTGGCGCCGTCCTTCAACGTGGAGCGCAGGCGCCATACGGCGGCACTGCTTGCCTAGAAGCGCATTTTCCGCAAAGCTTAACATGTCTGATTGCCCGATCGGGAAACCCAGCCAGGATGGGACTCTCCCTCATGGGGCAACTCATGTTCGACACGGCAACCACCGCGCTTTTGCGCGCGGTTCTCGACGAAGTCTGCGAAAGCGTCTCGCGCCGCGAAATCGGAGCACGTACTGACGTTGCGGGGAAGATCCTGGAGACCGCCACCAGTGGCGAGGTGTCGCCCGATGTCCTGAGGCAGGTCGGCCGTGAAGCCTGTCCCGCGCACCCACGATGTGGCGCTGATCGATCTGGAGTGGGGGCGTGAACTTCCAGGTTACGGTCCTGAAGATTCTGGTGAGCTATCCCGATGGCTTCGCCGTCATGGAGGACCTCAAGCGGGACATGGCCATCCTGGCGACCAGCGGCCGCGATTGGGCGGACCGGACCAAGCTCCTTGCGGCGCGGGTGCCCGGCCTCGATATCTTTTCGCAAAGACTTGTCGAACGCATAAGCGGAGGGTGGATGATCACGGCCAAGGGCCGGGACGTGCTCGAATTCATGGAAGCCCGCCCGGCCGCGCCTGAATCGGTTCAAGAGACTTCCATGGATAAGACTACCGGATGGGTGTCCACGGCAGCGCCGGTTCCTCCACTGCGGCAGCCCCCTGACCGTGCGAAGCGGCGGCGCGAAAGCCGCGAGCGTCGTCGGGAGGCTCGCGAACGAGCGAGGGCGAACGCTTCCTGAGGAAAGACCGGGACGCTAAGAAAGAAGCACAGTTGTGCACCGGTCCTACAGAGGCGGTAAGGCGCGAAAGGCGGAGGATGGAAGTCGAACCCGCGCGGCATCGGCAGGGGTGACCGCGCGCCGGCCCGCACCACGCCCAGTACCCCACATTTGAATGGGAGACCCGTTTCCGCCGACGAGAGCACCCGCCGTTTTAGGCCCGTTCGGAAGCGGTCGATGAGGACGCAGGGCGTTGGGAGGACAGTCAGTTCTACGATCGCAGGAGACTTGCCGCAGAGCGAGCATCGAGCGAAGGCACTCAGCGAGCCTCCCGCTGTGCACTTTGCGACCTCGACGGAGCAAGGCGACCTTGAGAGCCCAGGTAGTCACCTGGCCGACGATCGAGTGGAGCTCTCAAGCTTCTGGGCTGCTCGGGAATCCTCGAGGTGCTGCGTGTTCGGGCCGTAACCAGCTGCAGATGCTTCATCTTGCCCCGCGGCATCGATCTGGCCTTGCAAAGAGCGCGGACAGCATAGGCTCGGACGTAGTCAAAAGCGTCTGACATGATCTTCGTAAACGCCAGTTTTCGCCTATAGTTCTGCAACGTTGGAGAGGATTGGAGATCTGCCCGGGTCGCCTGTTTTGGAACCTCGGGGCCCGCCCAGTGCTGGGATCTCTCACGGGGAGCGCAGGCCTTCGCGGCGACGTGTTGTGCTCCCGCGGAGCAGCGAACGGCGGCGAGTCGAGTTGTCGACAATACGGCTATCGCGGCGACATTCACCCGACGCAAGACCGAAATTCCCTTAGAGGCTCCAGACGCGCTGACAACTGCCTTTGCGGAAGACCCAACGAAAGTTCAGCAGTGGAATTCATTCAGTGAAGACGTCGCGTTTCGGCCCGGCACACTCGCTAACGTGGTCAAAGACTTGTCCGCATTCCTAATGCCTCAGGCGTCGGCGGCGCGCTCGCTCTGTGAAACAAGCTCGGCGTGAATGGGCAGTTCGCTCGTGACCACATGTAGCGGGCTTCCCTACGACACGATCCCTTCAGCCGCCCCACGAAGGTGAGGACGGCCTACGGGAGGCGCTTCGCGTCGGACAGCTTCTATCAAGACGATTCTTTCGCCTCCGTCGCGCTACGGAGTTGGCTGAAGGATCACGTTGTCTATAAGCCTCGTCGAGCCGACATAGGCCGCCACGCACAGTGCCGCGGGGCGGCGCAGCGGACTTGCGGCGGGCTTGAGCGTGTCGCCGTCGACGAGCTCAAGGTACTGCAGCCGATCGACCGTTTCCAAATGCCTCTTGGCGATTGCAATCAGCTTGTCCACATTCCGCTCTCCCAAGCGGAACTCCTCTGCCGCAGCGAATAGTCCACGACTGATGGCGAGGGCCCGCCCTCGGTCTTCCTCGCTGAGATACCGGTTGCGGCTGCTCATCGCGAGACGGTCCGCTTCCCGAACGGTCGGCACGGTAACGATCTCGATCGGCATATTCAGATCGATGGCCATCCGACGCACGACCGCACACTGCTGAAAATCCTTTTGCCCGAAGAACGCGACGTCCGGCTGTACCATGTTGAACAGCTTGCTTACGACCGTCGCGACCCCACGAAAATGTCCCGGCCTGAAAGCGCCGCAGAGCGGCTTTGCGAGCTCGCCTGGTTCGATAAAGGTCTCAAATTGAGCCGGATAGACTTCCTTTGCACCCGGCGCGAAGACGATCGCAACACCGGCATCGCGGCACAGTTTTTCATCGCGCTGGAAGTCGCGCGGATACGTGCTTAGATCCTCGTTTGGCCCGAACTGAGTGGGATTGACGAATATGCTAACCACGGTGACGGCGCATTGCGCCCGGCTGGCCTCGATCAGTGCCAAGTGGCCGTCGTGCAGATAGCCCATTGTCGGTACAAATCCGACACGTTTGTCGGCTCTGCGAGCCTCTGCGAGAGCGTGGTGAACCTCGGCGACCGTCGTGATTGTCTGCATTGCTACGATTCTCTTAAAGATCGGTTTGAAGGCGCCCAGTTTGCGATCGTCTCGCCTATGCCTTCGGGAAGCCGATACGCCTCTTGCGGCGCTGGGAATGTACCGCTGCGGACATCGGCAACCCAACGGGACAGCGCCTCCTGCAATACCCGAAAGCCGTCGGCGTAGGTACGAACGAATCTTGGGACATGGCCTTCAATCAAGCCAACCACGTCGTGGAACACCAACACCTGCCCCGAACAACCAGGGCCTGCGCCAATCCCGATGGTAGGTATCCTCAGCGTTTCTGTCGCTCGCGCAGCGAGCTCGGCTGGGATGCCTTCCAGGACCAGAGCGAAGCAGCCGGCCTCCTGCAGGCGATGGGCGTCGTCGAGCAGGCGCAAGGCGTCATCGGCCTTGCGGCCCTGCACTTTGAAGCCACCCATTGCGTTGACGCTCTGTGGGTCAAGCCGAGATGACCCATAACCGGAATCTCGCACTCGACCAGGGCACGTATCATTTCTACGCGTTTGGACCCGCCCTCGAGCTTTACGGCGTCAGCGCCACGCTGCAAGAAGCCTCCGGCGTTGCGTATCGTGTCCTCTGGACTGAGGTGAAAGCTCAGAAATGGCATATCAGCCACGAGCAAGGCTCGAGGTCTCGAACGCGCAACCGCCTCAAGATGATGATTCATCATCGCCATGCTTACGGGCAGCGTATTGTCGAATCCGAGGCAGACGTTGCCGACGCTGTCTCCGACAAGGATCATATCCACGATGGGATCCGCAATGCGTGCAGTGACCGCATCATAGGCGGTCGTCATCACGAGGCGCCGCCCCTCGTCCTTCCACAGTTGCAGCCTTGGAAGCGTGACCCGCTCGACCGCTGCTTCCGACGTGTGGCTCATTTCCGATCCCTATCCCTTCAATCGGCCTTAGTTCGAAGCGGTATGGGTTTCACGCGCCTGCCTCACCTAGGATTGCGAAGCAACAGCGCTCCGCACCATCGCGCGTGACCGAATAGGTCATGCGTTCGGAAATGTCGTTGTTGCCATCGAAGATAAGAATTTTGGAGCTCAGCCCGACGATCTGCGCCTCGTCCACGTAGGTCGAACTGCAGACGATGATCTGGTCGCCTACTTGGCAGGTGCGCGCGGCGGCGCCGTTTAGGACGCAACAACGCGAGCCGGGCGCACCAAAAATTACATATGTCGAAAGTCGTGCCCCGGAGTTCTTATTCCAGATCTCCACGAATTCCATGGGCAGAATGCCTGCCTCATGGCATTGATCCGGATCGAGAGTGATTGAGCCGTGATAGTGAAGATCCGTAACACGGATGCCATGCAGTTTGGCAGCGAGCACTTTTCTCATCTGAACAATCCGTTGAAAGTTGTACGCATCTGCGAATGTCATCGATTTCCTACAGACGGCAGTAAAAAATTGTCAACGGCAGCGAGAAAAAAGAAAGTCGCATCTCCAAAACCAAGGTGAACGCACCGAATCATCCAATGGTCGCGCGATCATTGAGGGATAACTTCTACTTCTCGTCCGAAGTCATCCGTTTTCGTCAGTGTCCGATCAGCAGGCGCGCCCTGCAAGAGGCCCGCGAGCTACCGCTTGCGACTGGAATCCCCTGAAGACAGCGGCACAGCCTTTCATCGCTGGCTGCAAGGAGCTCACTTGCCTCCACGCAGCATTCGATATCCGAGGGTCGCAGCCATGCGCGCTCGATGAGCGCTACATGACAATTTGCGTCGGACACCTGCTACAACGTTCTTGTGCATGCCCTATCCAGAAATGAATTCCATGAGGCGGACAGGGACGCCCCAGTTCAGGGCAAATGACTCACCGGCTGCATCCATTGGGAGGCGACCGATAACGACTAACCTAAGTCCGATACATGATTGGCTTGAGAGTCGGATTCACGCCCACTTCTGTTCCCACAAGAGTGGCGCATTGTTTCATATCGATTGCTAACATACTCGAACCTCTATGGCTGGCGATACGTGCGCGGGCCAGCCTCATTCCACCACCTGCGAAGCTTAGGAATAGCCAACGCCAGGAAATCAAGACTTCCAGTGCCTAATGGATGTGACATTATTGATAGTCATAGAACCCTCGACCGCTCTTCACGCCAAGGCGGCCCTCAGAGATCATCTTCTTCAGTAAAATGCGTGGCCCCTCGGGCAGGCCGAGCCGATGCTGAGCATAATTCTCTTCAATGCTAAGCACCACGTCCAGTCCCACCGCGTCCATGAGGCGGAACGGGCCCCGCTGCGAACCCGTGGCTTGACTGTAAATGGCATTCACTACCTCCGCCGACGCGACACCCTCCGATACCACGGCCAGCGTCTCGCGTTTGAGCGCGGCCCAGATTCGGTTGAAGATGAAGCCCATGCTCTCGCGCTGCACCACGTAGGGCGTCAGGCCATAGCCGGGCAGCACGTCGACCAGCAGTTGGATCACAGCCGGGTTGGCGTGGCCGCACGACATCACAATTCCACGGGCGTGATGCCGGGCGGCATGAGGAAGTGCATATTTAGCCGCCGACAAGGCGTCGGCAGTCTGTAAATTCACCCACGTCTTCGTCGACGCCGCTCCAAACCGAGTGCATGACCCAGCACGTTCGTACCCTTACCTTCCAATGAGCAATATCATCGCGGCCAGAAGCAGCAGGACGCCGGCGCCGGGCGCGATGATCCAGAAGGTCTCGTCTCTAAGAGTTATGCGAACGCCTATGCCGCGACCCTAGTCTTTCGTTCGTCTTGGGAGCAGATTCTGGGAAAGTAGAGTGACCTGCCTGGCTCCGTGCGGTACGAGATAGATGACGAGGAACAGGAGCACGCCGAACACCGCTCCTGAGAGGCCTTTGGAGATTCCTTCCGCGATATTCGGCACGAATATGATGAAGGCCGCGCCTACGATCGAGCCAGGCAGCCAACCGACCCCGCCGACCACCATCCCGAGGAACAGCGAGATGGCGAGCGTGAAAGTGAAGCTGTCTGGCGCAACGAACTGCACGGCGATGGCGCCGAGCGAGCCGGCGACACCGGTGATGCCGGCGGACACCCCGAAGGCCAAGGTCTTGTAGAGTGCGACGTCGACGCCCATCGCCGAGGCCGCGATCTCGTTGTCGCGGATCGCCATGAAGGCGCGGCCTGAGCGGGAGCGCAGCAGGTTCACCGAGAAGATGTAGATCGCGAGCACGATCGCGAGAGTAAAGTAGTAAAACCAGGTATCTTGGCTTAATGGAATGCCGAATGGAGCATCCGGTTTGGTCACGATAAGGCCCTGCACGCCGCCGGTCCAATGCTCCAAAACATGCAGCTTGAGGAGCTGAGGCATGGCTGTCGCGAGGGCGAAGGTCGCAAGCGCAAGATAGACACCGGAAAGCCGCAGCGCCGGCTGGCCGAACAGGAAGCCGACCGCGAAACAGATGACCCCAGCGATCGGCAAGGTCAGCGCGTAGTTGACGTTGAAGTGCTCCATCAGCACCGCGGTCGTGTAGGCCCCGACGGCGTAGAATGCGCTCTGGCCGAGCGAGAACTGACCCGAGCCGCCGGTCAGGATGTTCAGCGCCAGCACCGCGAGCCCGTAGATCAGGAGCATCGTCATCTGGAAGATGATGAAGTTCTTGGCGAATACGGGCACGATGAGAAGTGCGGCGAGGACCACCAGCGAGGTGGTCGTGCCCAGCGTCATGGCCCGCTTCGGAACGGCCTCGACCGCCTGATGGCCTTCCGCGACGACTTCTTCTGCAGCGCTCATGATCAAACTCGCTTGACGATGGGCCGGCCGAACAGGCCAGCGGGTTTGACGACCAGGACGGAAATGATCAGCGCGAGCGCGATCGGGAGCTTCAGTTCATTGCCGACGCCGGGGATGAAGGTGCCGGCGAGGTTCTCGAAGATGCCCATCAGGAAGCCGCCGACCACGGCGCCGAACGGGCTGGTCAGCCCGCCGAGCACCGCGGCGGCGAAGCCGTAGATCAGCACGCCTCCCATCATGTTGGGCTCCAGGAACACGACTGGAGCGATCAGCATGCCGGCGATGGCGCCGATGGCGGACGCCATGCCCCAGCCGAGCGCAATCATCCAGGATGTGTTGATGCCGACGAGGCGGGCCGATTCCGGCAGCGCCGCCGCCGCCCGCATCGCGAGGCCGATCCGAGTGTACTGGAAGAAGAAGAACAGCCCGATCAGCAGCAGGAGGGTGACGCCGATCATGCCGGCCTGGTGGGTCGAGATGAGCTGGCTGCCCAGGAACGGCGCGGAGCCGAACGGGGTCGGATATTGCTTGATGGTGAAGTCCCAGATCAGGCCGGCACACGAGTTGATGATCGCGAACAGTGCGATGAAGCCGGCGACGTTGGTCAGGATCGGAGCCTTGGCGAGCGGCTTGAACAGGACCCGCTCGATCACAATGCCGCCGGCGAAGGCGAAGACCAGCGTGATGACGAAGGCGGCCCAATAGGGCACGCCCCACTGCATCAACTGCCAGGAGACGAAGGTCGCGAACATCGCCATCTCGCCCTGCGCGAAATTGAGATGGTCGATCGCCTGGTAGATCATGACCACGGCGAGCGCCATGCAGGCATAGATCGCGCCCGTGGCGATGCCAGCCAGGACCTGGTTGGTGAACAGCTCCATTGTCCCGGCTCCCTAAAACTTGCCCGATTGGGGTTGAACTGCAGGCGTTGGAGGTCCACCTCTCCCTTAGGGAGAGGTCGCGCCCAACGGGTCGCGCCGAAGGCGCGCCCGATGACAGGCTCCGGCGCGGGTGAGGGGTTACGGTCTCTCGTCGGAGCTGCGGCCCCTCACCCGATTTGCTGCGCAAATCGACCTCTCCCCTGCGGGGAGAGGTGTACGGAGAGCGCGGATAATTCCTTGCCATCATCCGCTCCCTCAGTAACCCAGATAGGATTTGCGGATGTCTTCGTTGTTCGCGATGTCCTTGGCGTTGCCCGACATCACGATGCGGCCGGTCTCGATCACATAAGCCTGGTCGGCGAGTTCGAGCGCGAGCTGGGCATTCTGTTCGACCACCAGGATCGACACCTTGTCCTCGCGGTTGATCTTGCCGAGGATGCCGAACAGGTCGCGCACCACCAGGGGCGCAAGGCCGAAGGAGGGCTCGTCCAGCAGCATCAGCCGCGGCCGCAGCATCAGGGCGCGGGCGACCGCGAGCATCTGCTGCTCGCCGCCGGAGAGCGTGCCGGCCTGCTGGTTGTGGCGCTGCTTCAGCACCGGGAAATGCGCATACATGCGCTCGATGTCCGAGACGATGCCGGCGCTGTCCTTGCGGGTGATCGCCCCGAGCTGGAGGTTCTCCTCCACCGTCATGTTAGTGAAGGTGCCGCGGCCCTGCGGTACATGGGCGATGCCGAACCGCACGATGTTCTCGGTCGAGCGGTTGTTCAGCGGCTTGCCGTCGAACTCGATCGCGCCGGTCGAGCGCACCATGTTGCAGATCGCGCGCAGCGTCGTGGTCTTGCCGGCGCCGTTGGCCCCGAGCAGCGTCGTCAGCGATCCCTCGTTGAGCGAGAAGGACAGGCCATGGAGCGCCTGGACCTGCCCGTAATAGGCGCGCAGATCCTTGACGTTGAGCAGTGTCGTCATTGGTTCTTGCTCCCGAGATAGGCCTTGATGACGTCGGGGTCCGCCTGCACCTGGGCGGGGGTGCCTTCCGCGAGCTTCTTGCCGAAATTGAGCGCGACGACATGGTCGGCAATCGACATCACGAGGCCCATATGGTGCTCGACCAGCAGCACGGTCATGTGGCGCTCATCGCGGATCCGGCGGATGAGGTCGCCCAGCACATAGACTTCCTCATGATTGAGGCCGCCGGCCGGCTCGTCGAGCAGCAGGATCTTCGGGTCGGCCGCCAGCGCACGCGCCAGCTCGACCCGCTTCTGCGTGCCGAAGGGCAGGCCGGAGACGATGGTGTGCGCGACGTCCTCGAGGTCGAGATAGGCGAGGATCTCGTGCACCTTCTTGTTGACGTCGGTCTCACTGCGCCGGAGCCAGGCGAGCCGCAAGGAGTCGCTGATGATGTCGCTGGAGGTCTTCGAATGGGCGCCGACGCCGACATTGTCCATCACCGACAGGTTCGGAAACAGCGCCACGTTCTGGAAGGTGCGGCCGATGCCGATCTCGGCGATCCGGTGCGGCGGCCTCGACAGGATGCTCACGCCTTCCATCAGGATGTCGCCGGACGACGGCTGATAGAGCCGCGAGAGGCAATTGAAGAGCGTGGTCTTGCCGGCGCCGTTGGGCCGATCAATCCGAGGATCTGGCCCTTGTGCATGTTGAAGGACACGCCGTTGAGCGCGATGATGCCGCCGAACACGACGCTGACGTCGCGAACCGCGAGCAGGGGCGATGTACCCTGCGCGAGCTGTGCCTGCGTCATCTCATCTCGCCTTTGTCGTTCGGCGACTTGGTGGGCGACCACGCTCCGCAACGACAACGGCTATCCGATCCCCTCCGCTTCTCGCGCACTTTTCCCTCCTAATTGCGTCATTGTTTTTTTGGGATTTGATGTCGCAACTTGGGCGGCATCTCCTCCAATCCTCGGCTGCTCTACAGATCTATCAACGCGTTTGATGTTCAGCTCAAGGTTGCAAATGCAGACCGATCGAAAGCCATCAGCTCATCGGCTCGTCCGTCACGAACCTTCAAGAGCCATTGCGGATCCTGAAGTAGCGCCCGGCCAACGGCCACGAGATCGAATTCCTCTCGGTCCAGACGACAGATCAATTCGTCCAAGGATGCCGGCCGCGAACTCTCTCCGCCGTATGCGGCGATGAACTCACCCGTCAGCCCCACTGAGCCGACCGAAATCGTCGGCAAGCCAGTCACCTTTTTCGCCCACCCGGCGAAATTCAGATCCGAGCCCTCGAATTCCGCCTCCCAGAAACGCCGCTGCGAGCAATGGAGAATGTCAACACCGGCTTCACGCAGAGGCATCAACCACGCCTCCAATTCGCGCGGCGTGCTGGCGAGCTTTGCGGCGAAGTCCTGCTGCTTCCACTGGCTGATCCGAAGCAATATCGGAAACTCAGCGCCGACCGATTTACGCACCGCGCGCACTATATCGGCGGCGAAACGCGCTCTCCCGGGTAGATTTCTGCCGCCATACGCATCTTCTCTGCGATTGGTCCCTTTCCAGAAAAATTGGTCGATCAGATAGCCGTGCGCTCCATGCAGCTCGATGGCATCGAAATTCGAACGCTTGGCGGCAAGAGCGGCATCCGCGAAAGCCCGAATGGCGTCCGCTATATCCGCATCGCTCATCGGAACGCCCAGATTCTTCTCAGGTCGCGAAAGACCCGAAGGGCTGTCGTAGGCGCCTGGAGGCTGCCAGTTTTTTTCGCGCGTGCGGACGGCGCCGACGTGCCAAAGCTGGGGCGCCATCAGTCCGCCGGCATCGTGGACTTCGTCCACGACGCGACGCCAGCCGGCGAGTTCCTGTACGCCGTGAAACCTAGGCACGTTCGGGTCGTTCAAAGAAGCCGGGCGATCAACCCCTGTCCCCTCCGAAATGATAAGTCCGACGGCGCCTTCGGCCCGGCGGCGGTAGTACTGCGCTACGTCTGCGGTAACAATGCCATTTGGAGAGAACGAGCGGGTCATCGGCGCCATAACGACGCGATTTGGCAGGTTCAGCCCCTTATAAGTGAACGGCCGGAAAAGAACGTCGATCGCCATTTGCGTTCCAGACTCGCTCTAACCTAGCGAAGTTCGGTGCGAGCGATCGATCTCGCGGTTGCGATTTGGAGTGTGCTCATCGACGATCATCACCTTCCCCCCGTTTTGGCGAATTCTTGAATCGGCTCGTTTTTCAAGGAGTAATTCACCCCCACGAGTTCTTGCGCCCAGCGATCCGAGCTGAAGCCAAATGCTTATACAGTTCTAAATAAGAACTGTCAACGATGCGTAATCTAGCTTCCGTCTTACGGAGCTTTTCGTTAGGCGCTATAGCTAAGTTCTTTTAGGGAATTTTTTGATCGCGATTGGCTGATCTTCCAAGCGATTTCGACTGCGCTGGTCGGGGCGTTGTGCACGGTCTCACGAACCTGTTCTTCGGCGCTCTTCAAGACCGCTTGCGCGAAACGCGGGTCATTTCACAGCTCGCGACGGTTCAAGGCGCCGATTGCGGCCCCCGCCAAGAGGCAAGAACCGATGCTAGTTCGACAAGCGCCCACAAGCAGCCGCTCCAGGCGTCAGGCGTCCATTATTCTCTTCATCGTGGCCCTTTGCATTGATCGCGGTGTCACACGATTTGAAAAGGCGGCCATCTTATTCGACAGGCCCGCGACCACCATAGCCTTTCGTTGCAGCAGTGCCCGAATTCCGCTCGCGGCGACCGGACGCGGCTTCATGGTGAGGAGGCGCAGCACGGCCGATGTGGTTGCGCCGGCTGCCGCATCAAAGCCTGTCGCGGTGTGCCCTGGGCAGAGACTGGTAACGACCACACCATGCGGGCGGAGTTCGTCATGCAGAGCCTCGCCAAAGGCCAGCACATAAGCCTTGGTCGCCGCATAGGCCGCATAGCTGGGAACGGCCTGGAAGGCCAGAAGACTGGCGATGAGAAGGATATGTCCGGATCGCCGCTGAGCCATGTCGCGGCCGAAAAGATGGGTCAGCTCTGTGAGCGTCGTGATGTTGAGCTGGATCATGTTCGCGGTCTGCTCGATCGGCGTGTCCAAAAAATCGCCGTGCAAGCCGAATCCGGCATTGTTCACTAAGATGTCGATCGCCACCGACCTCGCGTCGAGACTGCTTTTCAGGCGGCTGGCCGCGCCCGGCGCGGCAAGATCGATCGCCTCGACCAGCACATCCACCCCGTATTTGCTGCGGAGATCGGAGGCAAGCTTTTCCATCGACTCTCGCCGTCGAGCCGCCAACACGAGATTGACTTTCTGCGCCGCCAGGAGATCTGCGAATTCAACGCCGAGGCCACTCGACGCCCCCGTGACCAGCGCCCATTTTCCGGCGAAGTTGTCCGTTGCTTCTTTCGACATCGTTCTCTTTCCAATTTGATCAGCGAATGGACTCGTGCAGATTCACGCCGCCCATCCTTTCAAGCGGCAGCGGCGTCTCGAACCTGTTTCGCCGCGGCATCCAGAACGGCCTGAGCCAGACCGGGGTCGTTGATGACGCGAGATAGCGTCACCGCGCCAACCATCGTCGCGAGAATGGCCATGGCCTTGCTACGGGAAATCTCGTCGCCAGCCCCGGCGAGAAAGCGATCGAGTACGTCGAGATGCGCATTGATTCCTGCTTCGAATTCCGCCTTCACCTCGGGGCCCTGTCGAGCGGCATCCGAACCGAGTGCCACGATCGGGCAGCCATCCATCTTCTCTCCGCGATGGTCGCCACTGAGGTAGAATGCAATCACGGCGCCGAGTGGATCGTCAGGATGTGCCGCGGCCGCGTCTGACCATCGGCCGGATGCGCTCTCCAATGCGCGCCTGGACGCCTCCACCGCCAGATCCTCTTTTGATGCGAACTGCTTGTAGAAGGCGCCTTGGGTTAGCCCGGCCCCCTTCATCAGGTCCTTGAGGCCGATGCCATCAAAGCCGCGCTCCCTGAAGAGGCGGCTGGCCACATTGATGACGGTTTGGCGGTTCTCGGCCGCCTGAGTGCGACTCACTCGCATCGCGGGTCTCCATTTGGATTTCGTTCGACCTCTATAGCCAATATAGAAGTCAGTTGCAATCTATCAATCCAGCCCGCCGGATTTCGCGTCCCAGGAGCCAAGTCCCCAGCTTTCGCGATCACGCTCCCGTGATCATCTCGAATTTAGATTGCGATCGAAATCTAACGTGTATATAGAGGTCACACGAAATCTAAATTTCGAAGGAGACGGTCATGAAAAGGGGTGTTGCGGTGCTCGCCGGTATTCTGGTCCCAGCCGGGGTGGCGACCATCGTTGCTCTTGCGCTTCCCTCCCATGAAGCCTCCGCGATCAGCGACCCCAGGCAGGAGCCCCCGATGGTCCGCCTGGTGACGGCCACGCGGGTCAGCGGATCTGAACGTGGTTTCACCGGGACCGTCGGCGCGCGCGTGGAAAGCAATCTCGGGTTTCGCGTCGCAGGGAAGATCGTCGAACGACTCGTGAATGTCGGTGAGCAGGTCAAATCCGGGCAGCCGCTGATGCGGATCGACGAAACCGATCTACGTCTGGCAGTCGCAGCGAAGCGCAACGCAGTCGTCGCTGCGCGTGCGGTTGTCGTTCAGACCGACGCCGACGAGCGGCGCTACGCCAATTTGGTGAACGACGGATGGACGTCAAAGCAGCGCTACGAGCAGGCGAAGGCCGCATCGGACACTGCCAAGGCGCAGCTTGCCGCAGCGGAAGCCGAAGCAGGGGTCGCCGAGAACCAGGCGACCTATTCCGTCCTGGTGGCGGACGCCGACGGAACGGTCACCCAAACGCTGGGTGAGCCCGGCCAAGTCGTCGCCGCCGGCCAGGCGGTGGTTCGGCTGGCACAGTCCGGTCCTCGCGAAGCTGTGGTGGCGCTTCCCGAAACGACCCGGCCGGCGATCGGATCGCTCGCCGAGGCGAGCCTATATGGGAGCGACGGGCGCCGCTTTACCGCGCATCTGCGCCAGTTGTCGGATTCCGCCGATCCCCAGACCCGCACTTATGAGGCCCGCTACGTGCTCGATGGTGACGCCGCGGCGGCACCGCTAGGCGCGACGGTCACCATTCGGCTTGCAAGCCAGGATCATCAGCCGGACGTCCAGGTGCCGCTCGGAGCCGTGCTCGATGACGGCAGAACGACCGGCGTTTGGGTCTTCGACAGCGCGAACTCGACCGTACGCTTGCAGCCCGTCAAGCTTCTGCGTGTGACCAGCGAAACGGCCGTTATCTCCGGATCGAACTCCGGTGACCAGATTGTTTCCCTGGGCGCTCATCTTCTGCACGAGGGCGCTCGCGTCAGGACCGCGTCGGAAAACAGGAGCAACTGATGAGCTTCAATCTCTCCGCCCTCGCCGTTCGTGAGCGGGCCGTCACCCTGTTCTTCATCCTCCTGCTGGCAGCTGCGGGCGCCTACGCCTTCTTCATGCTCGGGCGGGCCGAGGATCCGTCCTTCACCATCAAGACCTTGACGGTCACGACGGTTTGGCCGGGCGCGACGGCACGCGAGATGCAGGACCAGGTCGCCGAGCCCCTGGAGAAGCGAATTCAGGAACTGACCTGGTATGATCGGGTGGAGACGACGACGCGGCCCGGTTATGCTTACATGACGGTGACGCTGAAGGACAGCACGCCGCCGTCGAGCGTGCAGGAGGAGTTTTATCAGGCCCGCAAGAAGCTGGGAGACGAAGCGCGCAAGCTGCCCTCTGGCGTGCTCGGCCCCTTCGTCAACGACGAATATTCGGACGTGAGCTTCGCGCTTTATGCGCTCAAGGCCAAGGGCATGCCGATGCGCGAGCTCGCAAGACAAGCCGAGACCATCCGTCAGGAGCTCCTGCACGTGCCCGGCGTCAAGAAGATCAATATCCTCGGTGAGCGTCCCGAACAGATCTTCGTCGAATTTTCCTATGCCAAGCTGGCAACCCTCGGCGTATCGGCAACGGATATCGTTGCTGCCTTGCAGCGGCAGAACACGGTGACACCGGCAGGATCGATCGACACCAAGGGACCGCAGGTCTTCATCCGGGTCGACGGCGCTTATGACAGCGTCCAGGCGATCGCCGACACGCCGATCGTCGCTGCCGGGCGGACGCTGAAGCTGTCCGACATTGCCGAGGTCCGCCGCGGCTACGAGGATCCCCCCACCTACATCATCAGGCACCAGGGCGAGCCCACGATCATGCTCGCAGCGGTGATGCAGGAGGGCTGGAATGGTCTGGCGCTAGGCAAGGCGCTGGAGGAGAAGTCCGCGGCGATCGCTCGGACACTGCCGCTCGGGATGACGCTGGCCAAGGTCAGCGATCAGGCCGTCAACATCACCTCGGCGGTCGACGAATTCATGATGAAGTTCGCGATGGCGCTCGGCGTGGTGCTGCTGGTGAGCCTGCTCAGCCTCGGCTGGCGTGTCGGCATCGTCGTTGCGGCGGCCGTGCCCCTGACGCTCGCCGTCGTGTTCCTTATCATGCTGGAGACCGGCCGGTTCTTCGACCGCATCACGCTCGGCGCCCTCATCCTGGCGCTCGGTCTTCTCGTCGACGACGCCATCATCGCCATCGAGGTGATGGTGGTGAAGATGGAAGAAGGCATGGACCGCATCTCGGCCGCGGCCTACGCGTGGAGCCACACCGCGGCGCCGATGCTGTCCGGAACGCTCGTGACGATCGCGGGCTTCCTGCCGGTGGGCTTCGCCCGCTCGACCGCAGGCGAATACGCCGGGAACATCTTCTGGGTCGTGGGTTTCGCCCTCATCGTCTCCTGGATCGTCGCGGTGATCTTCACGCCGTACCTTGGCGTCAAGATGCTGCCCGCGATCAAGCCGGTCGAAGGCGGTCACCAGGCGATTTACGGGACGCCCAACTATCAGCGCCTGCGCGGACTCATCACCCTCGCCGTCCGCCATAAGTTCCTGACCTGCAGCATCGTCGCCGTGGCCTTCGCGCTTTCCATCGTCGGCATGGGTGGCGTCAAGCAGCAGTTCTTCCCGACCTCCGACCGCCCGGAAGTGCTGGTGGAGGTTCGTCTGCCGGAAGGCACCAGCATCGAGACGACGACGGCCACCGTCGAGAAGCTCGAGCGTTGGCTGCACGATCAACCCGAGGCCAAGATCATCACGAGCTATGTCGGTCAGGGTGCGCCGCGCTTCTTCTTCGCGATGGCGCCGGAGCTGCCCGATCCGGCCTTCGCAAAGATCGTCGTCCTGACGCCTGACGCGGAGGCGCGCGAGGCTTTGAAGCACCGGCTCCGACAAACCGTGTCGCAGGGCCTTGCATCCGAGGCTAATGTGCGCGTCACTCAGCTCGTGTTCGGACCCTATACGCCGTTCCCAGTGGAGTTTCGTGTGATGGGTCCCGATCCCGCGCAACTGTACGCCATCTCTCAGAAGGCTCTCGAGGTCATGCGTGGCGTTCATGACGCGCGGCAGGCCAATCGGGATTGGGGCGATCGCACGCCTGTGCTTCGCTTCATCCCGGACCAGGATCGACTGAACCTGATCGGCCTGTCGCCGGCCGAGGTGGGCCGCCAGCTCCAGTTCCTCCTCACCGGCATCGCCGTGACGCAAGTCCGCGAGGACATCCGCAATGTCCCGATCGTGGCACGCAGCGCCGGTGGCGAGCGGCTCGATCCGGCGCGTCTGGCGGATTTCTCGCTGATGAGCCGCGACGGCCGCGCGATTCCGCTCGACCAGGTCGGTCATTCGGAAATCCGGCTCGAAGAGCCGATCATGAAGCGGCGCGATCGCACGCCGGTCGTCACCATTCGCTCCGATATCAATGAGGCGACCCAACCCCCGGAGGTCTCCAAGGAGATCAGGACGGCCCTCCAACCGCTGATCGCATCCCTGCCGGCCGGCTATCGAATCGAGCTGGGCGGATCGATCGAGGAAGCAACCAAGGCCAACGATGCATTGGCGACGATCTTCCCCGCCATGATCGCCGCGATGCTGATCGTCGTCATGCTGCAGGTGCGATCCTTCTCGACGATGGCCATGGTCATCCTGACAGGACCGCTCGGCCTCGTCGGGGTCGTGCCGGCATTGCTGATCTTCAATCAGCCGTTCGGGTTCAACGCGATCCTGGGCCTGATCGGATTGGCCGGCATCCTGATGCGCAACACTCTGATCCTGACCGAACAGATCAAGGAGAATCTTGCTGCCGGACTTGACGACTATCACGCCGTCATCGAGGCCACCGTGCAACGCACGAGGCCCGTGATCCTCACCGCGCTTGCTGCCGTGCTGGCCTTCATCCCGCTCACGCATTCCGTCTTCTGGGGATCGATGGCCTATACGCTCATCGGCGGCACGGCGGTCGGCACGGTTCTGATTCTGCTGTTCCTTCCCGCGCTTTATGCCGCGTGGTTTCGGATCAAGCCAAGCGCAGATGGGACGCATGCGGAAACGACGGAAGAAGCCCAAGCACGACCGGCAATGGCTGCCGAATAGAACTCGTCAACTCGTGAAGCGCCGCGACGACCAGATCCCAACGCGACGCACCATGGAATGATGCAACCGGCTGCGAAAGCGCGCTGCCCCTCGGCGCGCAAGAACAGACGACCGCCTAAGTGGAGACGACCTTTGAGCAAGCTATTCACCCTCCTCTCGATCGTCTTCGCCGGCCTCGCTGGCGCGGACTATCTGAGCGTTGCGCCGTCGGTCTCAACAAACGCCTATGGATACTGTCTCCAGGACAATTCGTCGGCCATGCGGACATGCAGCTTCGATACGCTCGAGCAGTGCATCGTCGTTATTTCTGGTCGCGGTGGGAGCTGCGCTCGCCATCCCTGGCCGGCGGAGCGGGCCGCTATGGCAGCGAACTGAACCAAAGGTGGGCGCTACGTGTTCTGGCCGAGCCGGCCTTTCTCGAAGCGTGGCTGGGCTGACCGACCGCTCGCACACGCGTCCGAACGGTTTCCGTCAGGATCACGCCGACAGCACGAACTCGCCTCGATCCGGCGCGAGAAAAGATGACCGTTGCGCCATGTAACTATTAATAATAAAGTGACTTACATTCAGAAAAGATCCAGGGGGAAACAAATGCGCAAGGTTGGGATACATAACTTTCCGGACATCGATCGTGTGGTATACGGCAAGCCTGCAGCCGAGGCTTTGAATGACGAAGCGGTGCGGCTGAATGCCAATCGCGTCTTCCTCTTGGTCAGCCGCACCTTGAATACGAAGACCGACGAAATCGAAAAGATCCGCCGCGCGCTCGGCAACAAGCATGTGGCGACCTTCGACGGAATTGCGCAGCACACGACCCGTAAGCAGGCCGCCGAGGTCGCACGTCAAGCGAAGGAGGCGCAGGCAGATCTTGTGGTAGCCGTCGGCGGAGGCTCTGCGGTCGACCTCGCGAAGATCGTCATCATGGCGATGGAACATGACATCTTCGATGAGGCAGGCTTCGACCCATTCGTTATGGGACCTGGCGTGCCCTTCTCTCCATTCCGCGCGCCTACAGTGCGGCAGATCGCAGTGCCGTCCACGCTGAATGGCGGCGAATACAATGCCGGCGCCCTCGTCACGGACGAGCGCACCAAGCTGAAGCAGATATACTTCCACCCCCAGATGTCACCGGTGGCGGTCATCCTTGATCCCGATCTGAGCCTTCATACGCCCATGAACCTGTGGATGGGGTCCGGGACGCGCTCGATGGATCACGGCATCGAAGCCCTGTGTTCGCCGACGGGCACGACATTGGCGGATGAAGTGGTCCTGGCGGGCATCCGTCTCTTGCGCGAGGGTATGCTCCGCACCTTGGAGCAACCGAATGACATGGAAGCGCGACGCCAATCGCAACAGGGCTCATGGCTCGCCGCCTTCGGTCTGCAGGCACGCGTTCCGATGGGGGCAAGCCACGGCATCGGACACGTGCTTGGCGGCACTTTCGATGTTCCTCACTATTACTGCACGCCCGTCATCATGCCGAGCCTTCTTCGGTACAATAAAGCCTTTACAGAGGATGCGCAGAAGCGCCTGGCGGCCGCCCTCGGCAGCCCCGATATGGAGGCTGGAGACGCCTTTGCTGGTTTCGTCAAAGCCCTCGGACTACCTACGCGTCTGGCTGACGTCGGCGTCGGCGAAGACAAGTTCGAGAAGATCAGCAAAATTGCGATCAATCACCGCTTCGTTCAGGCCAATCCGCGGCCGTTCAAGAGCGAAGCAGACATCATCGATCTCTTGCGAATGGCCGCCTAGCTGACCCGGCTTGCGCGACCTCCAGGGCTGCGTTGAGTGGGATCGGTAGAGGGTTGGCTTGCATCGGTTTGATGCAAGCCTGTTGCAGATGGCGATCTCGCGCGCCCCCCACAGGGCTATCCTGAAATTCCTCGCCCGCTGATCAGGCGACCGGTAGCAGCGCCGACGGCCGAAGATCGGCGATGCGAGGGTATCCATCGACGGCCATCAGCAAGTCCGCCTCGGCCAGAATGCATCGCAGCACGTGAACGATCCCCTCGACGCCGTCGAGCGCGAGTCCGTAAGCATAGGGCCGGCCAACGCCGACGGCCGTCGCGCCGAAGGCCAGAGCCTTGACAACATCCGTGCCTGAGCGAATTCCCGAGTCAAAAAGAACGGGCGTGTTTCCGGACGCTCTGACAATGCCGGGCAGCAGATCGACCGCTGCGATCCCGCCATTTGCCTGACGGCCGCCGTGATTCGAACAATAGATGCCATCGACGCCACCATCGATGGCACGTCGCGCGTCGTCGGGATGACAAATGCCCTTCACGATCAGGGGCAGTTTCGTCAACGAGCGCAACCAGGGAAGATCATCCCAGGTCAGAGGATGACCGAAGATCGTCCCCCACTTCATGATGGCAGCGGCAATGTCGTTCTCGGGCGGCTTGGCCAGACTGGCGCGAAATACGGGGTCCGAGAAATAGTTGGCGAGAGCATGCCCGCGGAGCTGGGGAAAATTGGCCTGATTGAGATCCCGAGGACGCCAGCCGGTCACCCACGTGTCCAACGTCACAACGATGCCCTTGAAGCCAGCAGCTTCCGCCCGATGAACGAGACTCTCGGCAAGCGCGCGATCGGTCGGCGTATAGAGCTGGAAGAAGCCCGGCGTCTCGCCGAACTCCGATGCAACCTGTTCGAGCGGCGCGTTGCTCAGGGTCGATGCAAGCATGGGCACGCCAAGCTTGCGCGCGGCCCTTGCCGTCGCAATATCGCCGCGTCCGTCCTGCGCGCACAAGCCAATGACGCCAATCGGGCACAGGAATAACGGTGTCGCAAGCCGCATTCCAAAGAGATCGACCGACATGTCACGCTGCGCAGCGCCGACGAACATGCGCGGGATCAGGCCCCAGTGTTCAAATGCGGATACGTTGAGATTCTGCGTATGCTCGTTTCCGCAGCCACCAGCCACATAGGATACGACCCACGGGGGCATCGCGGCATGAGCTCGTGACTCGAGTCCACGAAAATCGACAGGAAGCTTCGGCAGCACGCCGTGCAAGCCCGAACGATAGATTTCGAACTGGTAGCCGCCATAATCAACCACGCCGACCTCCCCTACCCGTGTCACTTTGCAGGATGCAGCCGCGGATGCTCGCGAGCCTGACGCGCTTCATAGGACTTCACATGGGCATAGGCGGTCCTGAGGAGGATCGGGACCTCGCCTGCACCGACGCGACCGAGAAGATCACCAAGAATATGATCGCCCTCGGTCGGTGCTCCCCGCTCGATATCGCGTGCCATGGATGCCATGACCGGAGAGCCCGGCGTTGTGAGAATGGAACGCACGCGCTCGATATAGGCCGGACGTGGTCCAAACCCCTGCCTGGCCGCAATAGCGCTGGCCTCGTCAAGCAGCCCGATCACCACGTCAGAGGCGCCGGCAGCTACGATGTCCCCCATCGAGGCGCGCATCAAGCAGGTCGCGCCGGCGATGGTGGCGATCATCACCCACTTCTCCCACATGCCCTGCAGAATGTCGTCGCTGAGCTCGGCGTCAAAGCCGGCACCCGACAAGGCGCCAACGATCTCAGGGCGACGTTCAGATCGCGTCCTGCTCTGTTCGCCGAAGCTCAGCGTGTTCAGATCCGTCATGTGCAAAATTTCGCCGTTGGCGGAAAGCGCCGCCGAGATGGCACACTGGCCGCCGAACACGTACTTTTCGCCGAACCTGGCGTTCAACACGTCGAGATGACGCATTCCATTCAACAGGGGTATGATGACGGAGTTCTTGCCCACCGCCGGAGCAAAAGACTCGATCGCGCCGTCAAGATCGTAGGCTTTGCAGCTTACGATGATAAGGTCGTATGAGCCATTCAGCCGGTCGGTTGTGATGGTCGGAGGCGACACCAGGTGCAGATCGCCGAGTTTGCTCTTGACCACCAGCCCACTTTTGGCGAGCGCTTCCGCGCGTTTGGGCCGGACCAGGAACGTGACGTTGCGCCCTGCTGCCAGCAGCCTTGCGCCAAAATATCCGCCCAGAGCGCCGGCTCCGATGACCAGTATCCGCAAGTTCATCTCCTCTTCAATGTGAATGATCGTCGTCTCCTGCCGAAGGCGTGACGCGGGCGCCTGCTCCGCAGCGCTTCTACGGCGCCTCAGTGACCATCCCCTTGCCGGCAGGCGCGCCTAGTCCGCGGCGCTGACGAGCTTCCCAAAAGGAACCCAGCTCTTGCCGTCGAAGCTCTCGAGTTGCAGCGAGGTCCACGCCTGGTTATTGTTCACGCCGGTATTGATGGTGCTGCCGGGGAGCGCCATCGACGGCGAAAAACTCCTCAAATTCAGCGCCTGCTTCATGATGTTCTCGCGCGTTAAGTCATCGCCGCACTGCTGGAGGATCTTCTCGAGGATTTCGCCTTGGACGATACCGGCAGTGTAAAGCGTCTCCGCGACATCACTGCCTGGAACGTATTTGGCCAGAAGCGCACGATAGCCTTTTACCTTGGGATCGTGCTCCCAGGCCGGATCCATGGGATCTTTCAGGAACGTGCTCGAGACCACCCCCTTGGCGTTGTCGAGGCCTGCCGCCGCAAGCGTGCCCGCTACGGACGTGGTTGAATTGACAATGACGGTCAGGGGTTTCCAGCCGATTTCGCGACTTCTACGCAGGGCCTGCGCCGTGAATTTCGGTGAGCCTGCGATGAAGAACGCTTCGGCTCCCGAGCTCTTGAGCGATACGACCTGAGAATCCACGGTCGGATCAGCCGCTTCGTAGGACTTCGCCACGACCAGTTTGCCGAAATCGTCCTTCATGTAGGAGCGGAAAGCGCCGACAAAATCCTTTCCGAGATCATCGTTCTGATAGAGAATGGCAACGCGCGAACCCGGCATCTTTTCAGTTATGTATTTCGCATACACTCTGCCTTCGGTATCGTAGCTCGGCAGCCCGGTCGTGGTGTAAGGATACTCGGCTTGATTGGTGAATTTGTTCGCGCCTGAGACAACGAAAAGGTGCGGCACCTTTTTGCTGTTGGCGTACTTCACGTTCGCAGAAATGCTCGCGGTCCCGAGCGGGCTGAACAGAAATGCGACCTCCTCGCTTTCCACCAGCTTGCGGGTCTGTTCGACGGATTTGCTCGGTGAGTAGGCATCGTCAAGCGCTATCAGCTTGATCTTGCGGCCGTTGACGCCTCCCTTGTCATTGATGAACTGGACGTAGCCTATCAATGCCTTTCCTACGCTGCCAAGAGCCGAGGCAGGACCACTGAAAGGGAACGTCGCGCCGACCCTGATCTCCGTTGCGGTAACCCCGACTGGATCTTCGGCCTTCGCCTTTTGCACAAACGACGCCGGCGCGATTGCAAGCATCAGCGTCGCGAGAACGACTTTGTTCTTCCACATCGATACTTCCCCACACTAAGACGCTCTCGGCGTCAAATGGCGTTTCCGTTCTGCGTCCCCGCATCTGGCGGCGGGTTTGTGCATATATTGGGACCGGCTTTGACCTGTCCTCGCTCTCTTGCACCAGCCAAGATTCGGCGCCCCTCTCGCGATGACCGCCGTCTGATCCTGCGGCGCGAGAGACTGGCCGCAGCCAGCGAACCGCGCCGGTGCCGCTTCTAGTCCCTGTAGCTCGAACCCCTTGCGTCCAGTGCGCGACGATAGGCCTCGAACGAGTCGTGTCCAAAGGAGGTCTTTTCGTCGAATCCCTTCGCGACCTCGCTCTGCATCTGGCGCGTCGTACGGCGCAGAATTTCTTCCGGCAAAGGCCGCCAGCCCTTCCCGAATGTTGCAGCCGCGAGTTGCACCTCGCATGCGCGTTGCAGGATCGTCATGCGGAACAGCGCCTCCGCGGCCGTCCTCCCACACGTCAGAAGACCGTGATGTCTCAGGATCATGTAGTCCTTGGTGCCGAGCGACTTGACGAGGCGCTCGCGTTCGCCGAGATCTGTCGAGATCCCCTCGAAATCGTGATACGCAATTTGCTCATAGAGCATTGCGCCGTAAAAGCTGTGATGCGAGAGCCCCTCATCCGTGCAAGCAACGGCCACACCGGCTGTCGTGTGCGTGTGGGCGATGAAATGGGCGTCATCGCGCGCGGCGTGGATCGAAGAATGGATCGTGAATGCCGGCGCGTTGACGCGACCGGGAACATCCACGACTTTCTCACCATCGAGATCGATTTTGATGAGATTGGACGCTGTGACTTCGTTGTACGATAGGCCGAACGAGTTGATCAGAAAGTGCCTATCGGGACCCGGCACCCGAGCCGTGATGTGATTGTAGATGTGCTCACACCAGCCTAGATCGGAGAACACGTGATACAGCGCAGCGAGGTCCTCACGGACCAGCCGCTCATCGGCCGCAAGAGCGTTGTGTGCGATCCTTCCAGGCGACGTCTGGACGTTCATGCGACCCCTCCGAGTAGCACCTCAATTGAGCAGATCCGGCTGTTCCTTCACGATCTTCGAATACAGCGTCTGGAACTGAAACCACCCTGCCTTGGGTGAACCAAGGATAGCGAAAGCCTGTTTTGCGGATGTTTCGGGAATGACCTTGAGAGCTTGGCCGGTTCGCGCCGCGGCCGCCTCGGCAAGAAGCTGAACCTGGCACGACCGCTCCATCGTGATGAACCACCAGACCGCCTCATCCACGCTCTGTCCGACAGTCAACAAGCCATGGTTCTGCAAGATAGCCGCCTTATGCGGCCCCAACGCCTTCGCGATTTGCTGGCCTTCGTCCATTTCGACTGCGACGCCACCGTAATCTTCATACAGAGCATGATCATCGTAGAATGCGCAGGCATCCTGCGTGATCGGCTCCAATTTCCGCGCCAGCGTTGAGAACGCCCGGCCATGCGTGGAGTGCGAATGCGCCGCACCGATCGAATCCGGACGTGCCGCATGAACGCTTGCGTGAATCGCGAAGGCGGCGGCATTGACGGGATGATTGCCCTCGACCACTTCGCCCTTGTGATTGACCCGAATGAGATCCGACGCCTTGATCAGGCCGAAGCTCATCCCGAACCCGTTCACCCAGAACGTGTCCGTGAACTCCGGGTCACGCACGGTGATGTGGCCCGCAACCCCCTCGTCGAATCCGAACTTCGCAAAAAGCCTGAGTCCGGCCGCCAGCCGTTCCTTTCGGTGCTGCCTCTCTTCGACCAGACTGTTGAAGACTGGAGGCTGAGGCAGCCCCACATTGATCTTCGCAACGGCCGCCGTGTGTTGATCTTGCCGCTGGGGTGCGTTCATCGTCGTGCCCTCACCTCTGGTTTCCGCGGGTCGTCCTGTCGGACGCACGCGGCTTTTGTTCAATGGGGTCTGCCCAGATTGCGCGATCCAGCGTCCGCCGCCTTTCGACTAAACTGGCCAGCAAGCAGCAAGAAGACAATTGAAATCGATTGCGGATCATTGAGCTGCGCTCAGCGCACGACGTCAAATGCACAATCAACGCTGCGCTCATGGAAAGCCTCCGCCTGTTTTTGCGCCTGAGCGGGTCCCAACATTCGCAAAACTTGCCGCCGAACAGAAACAATCGGGCTCCACTGCATCTTTGTAGAGCTCCGAGGGTGTCGTGTCGGTCAGGGAGCGTTGATCGATCGCAGCTGGAAGGTCGGCGTCTGGCCCTTCTTGGACGGATCCATGAGATAGCCAATCTGACCTTCCGCAACCCAAATCTTGTCGCCGACGCGCGCGACGCCTGTTGGTCCAGCGAATTCCTTGATTGTTTCGATTTGGGCCCGGTCCCCGACGATCGTAACCTTCGAAAGTGGACCGGCGCCTTCAACCATCACGAATCCGGTCTTGTCTGCCTTGAGACCGTCCGGAAATTTGATTGGGCGAGAGGTCTCCAGCTTCGTGACGGCACCAGCGAGTCCCGATTTGAATTCAATGCGGAAGAGCTCGCCGCTTTGAAAGGTGTTGACGTACAAAGCGCCGTCCGGTCCGAACGCAATCCCGTCAAGACCCCCCTTCAGCTTGTCGTCTTGGACCCAGACGTCGAGCTCGGAAGATTCCTTCTTCAAGCGGAGGATCTGTGGCTGCAGAGTATTCGTGACGTAGAGCGCGCTGTCCGGCCCAATCGCGAGATCGTTGCAGAGCGAGGGTTTTCCGGGCAGTTGGGCGCTGACTTTTCCCTCTCCGGTTTTGAGGTCAAATCCCTTGACGAACGAGCCTTCGATCGTGTTTGGGCCTTTGACGCCGAGCGGGGTGGCGTCGTTTGAACAGACCCAAAGAAGCCCTGACTTCTCGTCGGCAAGAACGCCGAACGTCGATCGCGTATCGAATGTCCCCGGCTTGATCCAGGCTTCGGCCTCGGAGGCGCCCGGCTTTACGCGCGCGATTCCGCCGTTGGTCAAGCTGCTGGTGAAGAGCGTTCCATCCGTTGTCGCTGCCAAACTTTCTGGAAACGGCGATCCAGATGGGATCGCGATCTGCGATGGAGCCTCACTTGCAAATGAGGCCCCGGCCATGCCCACCATCGTTGCGGCGGCCATTCGGGCGAGGTTTTGAAACAAGTCCGTTTTCTTAACTGACATGCGCTCCTCCGAGTAAGTGTCTATGGTCGACGTTCAGTTCTGAGGGTCTTGAGCCACGCTTCCCCCAGGATTGCCGGCTCGCGTGGCGGAAGATAGGTCAAACCCGCTCCCTTCGAAGCGGCCCGCAGGGCCGCTTCGAAGGGAGCACTCTACTTGCCGCGCATCGCATCGGCCGTGCTCTGGATGAAGGCCTTTAGCTTCTCCACATCGTCGGCGCTGAGCTTGCCGGTGAAATCGGGCATGCCGCGCGACATGGCCGGCCCCTTGAAGACGAACTTTTCCAGGTTCTCGATGTAGGCCTTGTCCAAATAGACCAAGCTGGGCAGGTTGCCGCCAAGATGCTCCTTGCCGGGCTCGCCGTGACACAACAGGCAGTTGCTCAGGTACAGCCCGAGGCCGGGCGCCACGTCGGCGGGGTTGTACTTGACGCCGGCGACCAACTCACCCAGGCGATGGGCGGGAAAGTCGAGCAGAGGCGCCCTGCTGCCCACGGCGAAGGTGTACACGGTGCCCGGCGCCCGCTTTTCGCTGTGACCCGCGGATAGCCCGTACGTGCCACCCCAGCCCACCGCGATGGAAACGTACTGTTTGCCGTCCACCACATAGCTCACGGGCGCCGCCACCACGCCGCCACCGATGGGCGTCTCCCAGAGCACTTTGCCGTCGCGCGCGTCGAAGGCCATGAAGCGGCCATCCGCGGTGCCCTCGAACACCAGGTTGCCCGCAGTGGCGAGGGTGCCGCCGTTCCAGGGCGCCGAGTGCTCATGCGTCCAGGCGGCCTTCTGTTGCACAGGGTCCCAGGCGACAAGTCTGCCGAGGGTCGGGCCTTTGGGCTGCTTCGCGTTGATGAACGTGGCCAGATTCCAGCCCGTGCCGCTCTGTATCTGGCTCGGGGTGCTCTTGTTGAACTTCCAGTCCTTGTCGTCCATCAGCGTGAGAGGTATGGACTGCACCGGCATGTACACTAGGCCCGTGGAGGGGTTGAACGACATCGAGTGGAAGCCGCGCGCGCCGTGCGCGCTGGGGGTGATCTCGCGCGGCCGGTCGCCCTTGCGGGCGATGGCGGTCTCGATCGGCCGGCCCTTGTCGTCGTAGCCCGTGGCCCAGTTCACATCGACGAAGTTCTTGGCGGAGATGAACTCGCCGTTAGTGCGGTCGATCACGAAGAAGAAGCCGCTCTTCGGTGCATGCAGGATCACCTTGCGCGGCTTGCCGGCGATCGTGATATCGGCCAAGATCATCGGCGGCGTGGAGTCGAAGTCCCAGCTTTCGCCCGGCGTTTCCTGGTAGTGCCAGACGTACTGGCCGGTGTCCGGGTTGAGCGCCACGATGGAGGCGATGTACAGGTTGTCGCCGCCCGCGGGGCTGCGCTTGCTCTGCGCCCACGGCGTACCGCTGCCGGTGCCCACGTACATCAAGTTCAGTTCGGGATCGAAAGTCATGGTGTCCCAGGCATTGCCGCCGCCGCCAAACTCCCACCACTTTCCCGCCGGGTCCCACGTCTTGGCGGCCTTCGCCATCGACTCGTCCTCGAAAGGCTTGCTCGGGTCGCCGGGCACGATGAACCAGCGCCACTTCTGTTCGCCGGTGTTCGCGTCGTACGCGGTGATGTAGGCTCGCGCGCCCATCTCGGCACCGCCGTTGCCGATGATCACCTTGCCGTTGAACACGCGCGGAGCGCCAGTGATGGTGTAGCTGAACTTGTGATCGGCAATGGTGTCCTGCTCCCAGACCTTGCGGCCCGTGCTCGCATCCAGCGCGATCAGCCGACCGTCGAAGGACGCCACGAACACCTTGCCTTGCCAGAGCGCCACGCCGCGGTTGACCACGTCGCAGCAACCCTTGTAGCCCTCTTCGCGCTTTACCTGCGGATCGTAGGTCCACAGGCGCTTGCCGGTGCGCACGTCCACCGCGTGCACCACGCTCCACGATGCCGTGACGTACATGACGCCATCCACCACCAGGGGCGTGGCCTCCACGCCGCGCGTGGACTCCAGGTCGTACGACCACACCAAGCCCAAGTCTTTCACGTTGGAGGTGTCGATCCGATCCAGGCGTGAGGAGCGTGTCTCCGCGTAGTCCAGGCCGTGGCTCGGCCACTCGGTTGTCGTGAGTGCATTGGCGCGGATGAATGTGCCATCGACCTTGCCCGCCGGTTTATCGGCCGACAGCGCCGCGGTGTGGGCGGTCAGGGCAAGCACGGCCAACAACGCCGCGGCCGTCCGCTGCGCGAATGTGGTTTTCATGGAATCCTCTCCTATCTTTTTTGTCGGGTGGGTGGTCACCCCCTGAATTTTGAACTGATCGCTAGCGGTCTTTCGCCGAGCCTACGCTGGCTCAACGCCGAAGCCGAAAGGTCTGGGGGGTGTTTGCTGGGCCGCGACGATGCCGGAGCAGCGCAAGCCCTTGCCCAAAAACGCCGCCGATGTCCGCGCATTGACGATTCAGCTGCAAACCCGGGGTTTTGCCAGCGGCCCGCGCAGGGCCGCTGGCACAAAGTCACAACCCGCCTTGCTTACATGTCTACATCGACATTGAGCGTCAGGTCCGTGGCCGGCATCGTGAAGGCACCGTCCTCGAAAGTCGGCACGCGCATCGGGGGCCGCGCGTTGGTCGATATCGCCCACTGCTCGGTGGGCTGGCCGACGGGGCTGACGTCCATCATTTGGTTGTTGTTCACGTCGTGCATGATGGAAGCCGCATAGCGGCCGGGGGAACGTCTGGGAAGCGACACGTGACTTCCCCGGCCGCGGCCGGCACCCAGACGATCGCCTTGGCGGTTTTCGGGTTCATGGGGTATCCCTCGCTGCTGCTGTACAGCCAGCAGCCAATCTTGCCGTAAGGCGCCTCCGCGCCTTTGACCTTGATGATCAGATCACCGGCCCAGGCCGACGATCCCAGCAGCAGTGTGGCGGCGCAGGTGGCACGCAGGGATGCACGAACTGGGAACGAGCGCGAGGAGTCAAAAAACATGTAAGAGATCCGCCCTCAGGGTTAAGGTTATATACTGCTTCGAAAAAACTCGAGGCGATTCCTCGCCTCAAGCCATCTTTATCGCCTGGGCCGTCAGCGGCAGCTTGCGCAGCCGCTTGGAGGTTAGCGCGGCGACCGCGTTGGCGAGGGCCGGCATGATCACCGCCGTGGCCGGCTCGCCGATGCCGCCGGGCGCCTCGGTACTGTCGACCAGCACGATGTCGATCGCCGGCACTTCATTCATGCGCACGACCGGGAACTCGTGGAAGTTGGTCTGCTGCACCCGGCCCTTTTCCAAAGTGATCTCCTGCATCAGCGCCGCGCCCATGCCGAAGATCACGCTGGACTGGATCTGCGCCTCCACCGTATCGGGGTTGATCATGCGGCCCAGGTCGGCCGCCACGATGACTCGGTGCACCTTGACTGCGCCCTGGTCGTCCAGACTGATCTCGGCCACCTGGGCCATGTAGGTGTTATAGGCTTCCATCAGGGCGATGCCACGGGCCCGGCCGGCGGGCAACGGCTTGCCCCAGCCCGATTTTTCGGCTGCCAGGTTCAGCACTTCGACAAAGCGCGGCTGGTTGCTCAGCAATGACAGGCGGTACGCGTAAGGGTCTTGGCCGGCCTCCTTGGCAAGCTCGTCGATGAAGCACTCGTTGGCAAACACGTTGAGCGGGTTGCTGACCGAGCGCCAATAGCCCACCCGCAACCCAGCGTCGTGCTTGACCACGTCGTGGCGCGTCGCCGCAATTTCGTAGGGCGCGACGGCCGATTCGGTCATCGTCGGGTCCTGAACCTTGAGCGGGATGCTGAATACGCGGATGCCGACAGACTGGGAAGCCATGCGAAAGGTCATGGCCGTCGGCTTGCCGTCCGCCCCCAGGGCGGCAGCGACGCGGTGCACCGCCTGCGGCCGGTAGAAGTCGTGCGTCATGTCGTCCTCGCGCGACCACAGCAGCTTGACCGGCTTGCCCACGGCCTTGGAGATCTGCGCGGCCTGAACGACGAAGTCCACTTCCTGGCGACGGCCGAAGGAGCCCCCGAGGAAGGTGGTCTCCAGGGTGACGTCCTCGGGTTTGATATCCAAGGCCTTGGCCACCGCAGTCTGCGTCAAATCTTGCCACTGCGTAGGGCCGATCAGGTGAACGCGCCCGTTGTTGTAATGTGCAGTGAAGTTCATCGGCTCCAGCGCCGCATGCGACAGCAGGTGGCTCACGTACTCAGCGCGCAACACCCGCGATGAGGCGGCGATCACGGCATTGGCGTCGCCATTCGCCTTGAACAGTTTCGGCGTGCCGCTGTCCAAAGCCGCCCGGGTGCCGGCCAGCATGGAATTGTGGTCGAGCGCGGCGCCCGCGCCCTCGTCCCACTCGATGACCAGGGCCTTGCGGGCCTGGTTGGCGCGCCACCAACTGTCGGCCACCACCGCGACGCCGTCGGGGATCTGCACCACGTCCACCACGCCAGGTATGCCTTTGGCCTTGGCCGAGTCCACCGTCTTGACAGTGCCGCCGATCACCGGGGATTGCTCAAGCGCCGCGTAAAGCATGCCGGGCAGCTTGACGTCGATCCCGAAGCGGGCCGTGCCGTTGACCTTGGCCGGCGTGTCCAGTCGCCGCGTGCTTTTGCCGACGAGACGAAAGTCCTTGGGGTCCTTCAGCGGCGGCTTCTCCGGTACCGGCATCGTGGCCGCCGCAGCCGCGAGCTCGCCGAAACTCGCCTTGCGCCCCCCGGGGCCCGTGACGAAGCCATTGCCCGGCCGGACCTGATCGCGCGTCACCTTCCAGCGCGCGGCCGCCGCGCCCGCGAGCATCTCGCGCGCCTGCGCGCCCGCGATCCGCAGGCGATCCCAGCCGTCGCGCACCGAGGTGGAGCCGCCCGTCAGCTGCAGGCCGCCCACCAGCGCGTTGCCGTAGGACTTGGCGTTGGGCGGAGCGACCTCCACCTTGATGCTGGCGAGGTCGACACCGAGCTCTTCGGCCAGCAGCATGGGCAGCGCGGTGTAGACACCCTGGCCCATCTCGGAGCGGGCAGTGATGAGGGTGATGCTGTTGTCGTCTGCGATGTGCACCCAAGCATTAAGTGTGTGCACGTTTCCGCTGGCTTTGGCATCGAGCGGACTCGGAAGACTGACACCCAGCAGCAGGCCGCTGGCGATGGCCGAAGTCTTCAGGAAATCGCGGCGTGAGGGTTCGGTGAAGTTGTTCATTCGTTTTCCCCGGAAGACTCAGCCTTTGCGCATCATGATGGCCGCGTCCTTGATGGCGGCCTTCACGCGCGGATACGTGCCGCAACGGCAGATGTTGCCGCTCATAGCCTCGTCGATGTCGGCGTCGCTCGGGTTCTTGTTGTGGGCCAGCAGCGCCGCGGCGCTCATGAGTTGCCCTGATTGGCAGTAGCCGCACTGCGGCACGTCGTGCTTGATCCAAGCTGTTTGCAACGGATGGCTGTTGTCAGGCGACAGGCTCTCCACGGTGGCCACCTGCTTGCCCAGCACGGCCGACAACGGCGTCTGGCAGGAACGCACCGGCTGACCGTCGAGGTGCACCGTGCAGGCGCCGCACAAGGCCATGCCGCAGCCGAACTTGGTGCCGGTCAGGCCCATCTCGTCACGAATGACCCACAGCAAAGGGCTGTCGGGTTCGGCGCTGGCCGAAACGGCTTTGCCATTGAGATTGAATTTCACGCTCACGAACTCACCAGGCTTTCTCCCTGTTTCTAAGCGCCCAAGTTGACGGCGCTATGCCGAGCTGCTCGGGTTCGGGCACAACGACCCATTACTTAAATCTAAATTGCGCTATGGAGCGTCGCTTGCTTCCGCTAAGCTGGCCAGCAGACAGCAGGAAAACAATTGAATTCGATTGCGGATCGTTGAACCAGGCTCACGACAAATGTCGAATGCACCATCAGTCCTTCCTCCCCTGGCGAGCCTGCGCGCATTCGAAGCTCTCGCACGGTCAGGCAGCGTGAAACTTGCTTCCGAAAGTCTGAGTCTCACGCCGTCCGCAATCACGCATCAAATTCGTACGCTCGAAGCGCACTTCGGGATTCAGCTGGTTCAGCGCAACGGCCGGAGTATCGAGCTCACTGAAAACGGAGCGATCTATGCCAGTGCCGTCCTGAGCGCCTTCAACGAACTATTTCGCGCAAGCAACCTCCTGGAGGATAGAAAGCGCGGCCCTATCGTCCGGGTTAGCGTAACCCCTACGTTCGCGATGCTTGCTGCGCTCCCTCACCTCGAGAGATTCCGCGTCGACAATCCGGGGCTTGATTTGAGACTAGAGGCCAAGAATACACTGGCCGATTTCGAGAGAGACAACATCGATGCCGCGGTCCAATTCGGCGAGCCTCCCTTCGGCAGCCTGACCTATCACAGGCTGCTCAGGTCGCGCGCTGCCCCATGCGCGGACCCGAAGCTATTGGATCGCTTCGGCCCAATTCAGCACCCGGAAGACCTTACGAAGCTGCCATTGATAAAGGTCGCCACGGCGCCAGAACTTTGGCAAAGATGGTTCGAGGAGTACGAACCACGGGTCGCCACCAAGGAACCGGACCTGGTCGGCGACAGCCTTTTGACGGCGATACAGATGGCAAGGTCGTCGATGGGCGTCGTGCTGGCGCCTTTTCCTCTGATTGCTCCCCTGGTCAGCAGCGGCGCGCTAACGGTCATGGCGCAATGGGGCTCGAAAAGCATGGCGCTGAGAGACTTCTACTTCACGCATCGGAAGGTCGACGGCTCGTCCGAGAAGATCAAAGCCGTCCACAAATGGCTGAAGGTGGTGGCCAAGGCCTTGGAGACTGATGCTAGAAAGTTGGGTATCTAGTATCTTTTCACGCCAGAGGCTTGGACTTTTCGCGCTTCTGCGACCTTTTCGAACTCGGGCGCTTGGTCCGTATCGAGACTTTGCGCGGCGCTTTCGTGATTCCGGGGACCTGCGGATCGCCGCCCAGGACGTGCTCGCGAGCCACGCTCACTATTTCCGATGCGAACTCCGGATGATCGACCGCCCGGGCCAACAACAGCGCACCCACGATTTCGGACACGATGACCATTGCTTCTCGCTTCGATGGGCCGTTTACGTCCCCGGACAGAACGTCGATCATCTCTCTCAAGCCGTTTGAAAACGTCCTTCTGATGCCCACGCCGGCCCGAGGCACCTCGGCTGCGAGCGAGGGAAGCGCGCAACTGTTCGCGATATCGTCGCGGTGTCGATCCGCGAGGTAGTAGTCGACGATGCTCAGAAGACGTTCGCCGGGACCCGAGCGTTCGGCCGCCTTCCGCCATCGCTCCACCGATCCGTCCATGGCTCTGGCGAAAGCTCTTTCGATCAGATCACGACGAGATTTGAAATGGAGATAGAAGCCGCCGTGCGTCAGACCGGCAGACTTCATGAGCCTGGCAACCTTGACGCCTTCGATTCCCCGCTCGCGGATCCGAGCCGAAGCGCACTCGACGATACGAGCCGACGTTCCGGCTCTATGACCCTTCTCGTAGCGCATAATGTCCCGCCATCAACGAACGATTGGCCGATCGAAATTCGCGACTACATTCCCGCGCCCGCGTGCCGCAGTCCGTTGGTCCAATCGTGGTGCAATCGCCACTCCGGTTTATCGTATTTCAACCCAGTGCGGCCCAACACGGCAAAGCTGCTATCACGCCTATTCAACATTGAATTACCCAGCTTCGGCTCTGGATGATAGTCATCATCCAGAATTCGCGAGGATCTGCCAATGAAAAGGACTGCTGCGCCTCCGCCCGACCGCCCCGGTGCTCCGGGGCAGAGGTTTGAGCCGAGGGAAATCCGCAAGCGGGTGGTTCGGGCGAACGGGCTGAAGTTTCCGGTCCTCGAAGCCGGCGACGGCCCCCTGGTACTATGCTTGCACGGCTTTCCCGATCACGCGCAAAGCTGGGCTCATGTCTTGGGCCGTCTCGCGCAGGAGGGATGTCGGGCCGTTGCTCCGGCGCTGCGCGGATTTTGGGCCGGTGGCGCTGCACCCGACGGATCCTACCGCGCCGCGGCGATTGGGCAGGACGTCCTCGCCCTCATCGAAGCTTTGGGCGCCGAACAGGCCGATGTCATCGGTCACGACTTCGGAGCACGAGCGGCCTATTCCGCGGCAAGTCTCGATGCATCGCGGATCCGCAAGCTTGTAGGGCTGGCGGTCCCCTATGGGAAAGGCTTGTCGCAGGCGTTCCTGGCCGACGGCGATCAGCAGCGACGAAGCTGGTACATGTTCTTCTTCCATACGCGTTTTGCCGAGCCGGCAGTTCAGCTCAACGACTTCGCCTTCCTCGATCGGCTTTGGCGGGAGTGGTCGCCCGGCTACAAGATGCCGGCTTCGGATCGCACGGCGTTGATTGACGCGTTCAGACAGCCTGGAGTCGTGCCCAGACACTCGCCTACTACAGGCAATTGTTTACCCCGCCCCCCGAAGCGGAAGCGCAGGCCCTCGAAGCCCGGGCGAACGGCCCGATCGCCGTCCCAACGCTCTATCTGCACGGGGAGGAGGACGGCTGCATGTCAGCGCGGCTTAGCGACGATATGGCTGCGGCGTTCACGAAGGGCTTCGAACGCGTCGTCATGCCCGGCGTCGGCCATTTCCTGCACCTCGAGAAGCCCGAGGCGGTCTTGGGCCATATCTTGCCCTTCCTCAAGAGTTGATCGCCTCGAGGCGCGCCGCGCGGCCTGCCTTTCCGTTCAAAGAACGTCTCAGTCACATCCTCCAAGGAAGCGTCGATGTCCAAACCGCATCCCATCTTGATTACTGGCGCCGGCGGAGATGTAGGCTCCATCAGCAAGACGATGATCAATATGCTCATCGAGAAGAAGTATCCGGTGCGTGCCTTCGTACGTAAAGACGACGAGAGGGCGCAAGCTCTTCGTCAGCTGGGTGCCGAGGTGTTTGTGGGCGATCTGCTCAACGTCGCTGACGTTGCCGCCGCGCTGAAAGGCTGCCGCCGGGTCTACTTCAGCATGAGCTTGAATCCCTATTACACCGATGCAACGATCTTGATGGCAGCCGCCGCGCGAGCACAAGGAGACCTCGAAGTCTTTCTCAATATTTCGGAGTTCGAGCAGTCCTATATGGACTTTACGCGGATGACGGCTCCTTATGAGGCACGGCGGGAGTGGTTGGGAGGACTTGTCACCGATTGGTCGCCGCAGCCGAGAGCCCATTGGGCCTCCGAGCAGGCTCTGAATTGGTCCGGCCTGCCGGTCGTCAATATCCGGGCTACGATGTTCGTTGAAAATCCGATTCTTGCTTGGTTTCCGCTCAAGCAGTTGCTGGGCGCCGGCGAGCTTCATCTCCCCTTCGGCAAGCACAGGATCGCCCCGATTGCCGCCTACGACGTCGCCGAGATCTGCACCAGGATCTTGATCGATCCTTCGCCGCACGTATCGAAGACCTACGAGCTCACCGGCCCGGAGGCGAAGGACATGCAGAGCTTGGCCGAGGATTATGCTACGACGTTGGGAAGACCCGTTTCCTACGTTCCTCAGGATCTGAACGCCTGGATCGAGGCCTACATCAATGGTGCTCTGGCAGCTCGCGTCCCGCACACCGCGGAGCACCTGAGGACGATCACCCGCCTGGCCGCGAGTGGGCGGTATGAGGCCGTCACCGGCGAGCTCGAAGATCTGCTCGGACGCGCTCCGAAGAGCTTCAGATGGGCCTTGGAGCGATCGCCCCGGCTCCTCGAAGCCCGCGGTAAAGCCTGATCGCGACGTATCCTTTCTGAAGCAGCAATCCGGCCACTTGCACGGTGGCTCAGTTCCTTGCGAACTCTCGCGCCCTTCGCCGCCGACTTGCCTGCGGATTTCACTCGTTGCACCGGACGGCGGATCAAGGCCTCGGAGGCTTGCTGCAGGTGGCGTAAGCACTCATCGTGCTGCAGGCCGGGTTTCAATTTCCCGCCGAGGTGCCGTAGGCCCCATCGACCGAGAGCCAATACGATGACGCCGAGCTCGCGGCCTGGATCCGTCAGGGTATAGGCAGCTCTGGGAGGGTGATCGCTGTAGAACTCGCGGCGCACGAGGCCGTGTTCCTCGAGGATCTTCAAACGATCGGAGAGCACATTAGGAGCCATGCGGGGCAGACGCTCCTGAAGATCCTGAAAGCGCATGGTGCCGGGAAGCAGGTCCCTGATGATGAGCAGCGTCCACCGCGCGCCGACAATGTCGAGCGTTCGGGCTACCGGACAAGTTGCGTCGAGGCTGTTTCTTGCCATCAAAATGGGGTCCTAGAATCCTTATCTTGTCCAAATATAGTCAATATTCCCGGAATTGAAACTGCGCCGATGTGCCGAGAGCCATGATCTGCGGGGCCCGCGTCCCGCACGACCAGGTTCGCTGGCACGGCCGCATGTGCGACGTCGCAGGCCAGGTGCCTGCGACACCGACCGCGCCCATCGATCGGTCTTCCTCTTTGGCGCCGTGAGATTCTTCGCGCGTGCTCTTAGGACGTCTGCGGCCCGCCGCTTCCTTGCGCTTCACTCCTCAGCTCGCGGCGCAAGATCTTCCCGACATTGCTCTTGGGAAGTTCTGTCCTGAACTCGATCAGCTTCGGAACCTTGTATGGCGTCAACTGCGTCCCGGCAAAACTGACGACTTCCTCCGCGGTCAGCTGGGGATCGGCACGAACAACAAAGACTTTCACCGCCTCGGTGGATTTCACGTCCGGCACGCCGATTGCGGCACACTCCAGGACCCCCGGGTGGCTCGAGATGACCGCTTCAACTTCGTTCGGATACACATTAAAGCCCGAAACGATGATCATGTCCTTCTTGCGGTCCACGATCTTGGTGAATCCGTCGGCCGACATGACGCCAATGTCACCCGTTCGGAAGAACCCGTCAGGGGTCATCACCCGGGCGGTCTCATCGGGCCTGTTCCAGTAGCCGGACATCACCTGTGGGCCCTTTCCGCAAATCTCGCCGGCTTCTCCGATCGGGAGTTCGTTTCCTTCGTCGTCGCGGATCGAGATATAGGTCGATGGAAGCGGCAGTCCGATCGTGCCGGAAAACTCCGTCATGGTCGGCAACGTGGCCGTCAGCGTCGGTGACGTCTCGGAAAGTCCGTAGCCTTCGGACAGGACACAGCGCGTCACCGCGAGCCACTTGTCTGCGACAGCCTTTTGAGTTGCCATTCCTCCGCCAATCGCCATCCGCAACTGCGAAAAATTCACGTTCTTGAAGTCGGGATGGCGTAGGAGGGCATTGAACAGCGTGTTGACGGCCGGAAAACTGTGAATTTTGTATTTCCCAAGCTCCTTGACGAGCCCATCGATATCACGCGGGTTTACGATCATAAGATTGATCCCGCCGACCCGCACGGAAAACAAGAAGCAAACGGTAAGCGCGAAGATATGATACAGCGGCAGCGCGCAGACCGTCAGCAAAGGTTCGCCCGCGGGAACGCTGCGGAAGGCAGGCTCGCTCCAGGCACATATTTGAAGCACGTTGGCCACCATATTGCGATGTAGCAACGTCGCTCCTTTCGAGACGCCGGTGGTGCCTCCCGTGTATTGCAGGAAGGCAACGTCGTCCGGACCGATATCAGGTCTCCTCAGCTTCATCTTTCGACCTGCCGACAGCGCAGCGCTGAACGAGACCGCGCCCGGCAATGCATAGGCAGGGACCATCTTCTTTACCTTGCGCACGACAAAGTTTACGAAAAGTCCCTTCGGACCGAGCAACTCCCCCATTGAGCAGATGACGATGTGCTTCACCTTCGTTCTTGGCAGAACCTTTTCCAAGGTCGCAGCAAAGTTCTCGAGTATGAAGATCGCCTCCGCGCCCAAATCGTTCAACTGATGCTCGAGTTCTCGAGGCGTGTAGAGAGGATTCACGTTCACAACCGTGAAGCCCGCGCGCAATGCCGCCGCGCCGGTGATCGGGTTTTGGAGAACGTTCGGCATCATCACCGCAACCCGACTTCCCTTTGTCAGGCCTTTGCTCTGCAGGTAAGCGCCGATTGCAGCCGACATCTCGTCGAGCTCGCGGTAGGTGATTGCCTTATCCATGCAGATCGCCGCTTCACGATCTCCAAACTTCGCAAAGCTTTCCTCGAACATTTCGATCAACGACGGAAATTGATCGGCGTCGATATCCGCCGGCACGCCGTCGGGATAATTGCCCAGCCAAAAACGTTCCACGTTTTACTCCCCCCTTTAGTACAGGCTGCCGTTGTGGCCTCGATCTGTCCGCCGAATGGCCACAGCCTCGGTGCCCGAGCGACAATATTAGCGCGGGAACTCCAACCCCAAAGTTCCTTTTCAGTATTGACTTTCTATTAAATTTCAAGTGACCTTTCATGCTAGTTTCGGAAAGCCAAGCCGGGTTCGCCACTGATCGCACTCGGCTGACCGCGCCAGGTTGATTGCAAGGGCGTGTCCGCCGGGGCGCCTTTTCGTTCTCAGGCGAATTATATCGACTTGGGACTGACAGACGGCAGGAGAAGACAGATGACGATCGCGGAGTTCATCAGCAGCGAGGTCAATGCAAACGACGTCGTGCTATTCATGAAGGGATCGCCGAGTTCGCCGGCCTGCGGATTTTCGGCGCAGGTTGTTCGAATCCTCGATCATCTGGGCGTGACGTTCAAGTCGCACGACATCTACCAGTCCGAGGAATTGCGGCAGGGAATCAAGGCGTATTCGGACTGGCCGACAATTCCGCAACTCTACGTGCGCGGCGAATTCGTTGGCGGCTGTGACATCGTCACGGAAATGTTCCAGTCGGGCGAATTGCAACAGTTGCTGTCGGAAGAGCACCAAGTCGCGCACTCGTCCTGAGCTTGTCGCAGCAACACTGAGGCCCGCCTGCTTGGCGGGCCCTCGCAATTGTCATGATGACGGCACGGCCGTCAGCTCTGAGACAGCTGACAGCCCATGCGTCGGGTGGCAGTATGCCTCACAAGAACGCAGCTCGCCCTCTCGCTGGCGATCGGGTCGCTATCGTGCGAATTTGGATATGCGCCATCTCACCAGGTCGTCGGCGCCTGGGCCGGCTTTCGGCCGAACATCCCTCAAGCGGATCGTCGCACCGGTGTCTTCATCAACAATCGCCAGCTTCACCCGGCTTCCCCCGTTCCTGTTGATGAATTCGAGTGGAGGTCCGGCGCTTCCAGTCACTTCCCATTTGTCGCCGACCTGAGCGAGCGCCTGAATCACGAGAACCACGTCCCAGCCTCGCACGGACAGGACATACTCATAGCGATCGGGTCCAGTCTGATAGAGACGACGCTCGATCAATCCGTTTCGTTCGAGATGTTTTAGCCGATCAGACAGCGTGGCATGGGTAATGCCGCTCGACCTCTTCAGATCCTCGTACCTGCTTATCCCCAACGAGAGGTCACGTAGGATCAAAAAGGCCCAGCGGTCCCCGACGGCGTCCAGTACGCCGGCGATCGAACACGCCATTCCTTCAAAGCTTTTCAATCGCATCCGTCATTGGCCCGTTCAAGCAACACAAGGCACCCCGCAGAGGAGCTGCATCCGAAATCGCGAGGCGGCGGCAAAGATCGCTTGCCGGATGTAACTATTATTATTAGAGTGACTATAAGTAAAGCATCAAACATAACCGCGGGAGGAATTATGCCGGTTCAAGCCGTTCCGCATGAAGTGACAATCGAGGTCGATGGTTCGCGCAGGACGGTGACCGTCGAGGCGCGCAGATTGCTTGTCCATCTCATCCGGGAGGATCTCGGCCTCACCGGCACGCATGTCGGGTGCGATACTTCTCAATGCGGCGCCTGTACCGTCGAGATCGATGGACAGGCGGTGAAATCTTGCACCGTCCTCGCCGTCATGGCCGACGGCTCCTCCATCACGACGATCGAGGGCGTGACTGGCAGCGGCGGCGATCTCGACCGGGTTCAGGCGGCGTTTCAAGATCACCACGCGCTTCAATGCGGCTTCTGCACGCCAGGCATGGTCATGAGCGTGCGAAATCTGTTGAGGGAAAACGCCGACCCTAGCGAGCGCGAGATACGGCACGGTCTCGCCGGAAATATCTGCCGATGCACCGGGTATCATAACATCGTGCGCGCCGTCGAAAGCCTCGCATCGAAGGGGGACGTGGCATGACCATTTCGACCGGAAAACGACTCATCGGCCAGCCCCTCAGGCGACGCGAGGACCGCAAACTGCTCGCCGGCAGGGGCCGCTACGTCGACGACATCAAGTTGCCGGGCATGCTGCACATGGCGATACTCCGATCGCCACACGCGCACGCCGCGATCAGCAGCATCGATCTGTCGCATGCGAAAGCGGCGCCCGGAGTCCGCCTGGTTCTTTCCGGCGAGGCGCTCGTCGACAGGATCGGTCCTATCGTGCCCAACTGGATTATTCCCGGCAGCAAGGTGCCGGTCCGCCCAGTGATCGCGACCGACCGCGTTCGCTTTGTCGGAGAATGCGTGGCGCTGGTGGTGGCGGAGACGCTGGCGCAAGCCTACGACGCAGTTGGTCTGATTGAGGTCAACTATGAGGTGCTCCCCGCGGTGACCGACGAGGCGGTCGCCGTCCAAGAGGGCGCGCCGCAGCTTCACGAAAACGTACCGGGCAATGTCACGACCCTCTACAAGGTCAAGGGAGGCGATTACGCCAAGGCAAATCAGGAAGCGGATCAGGTCATCAGTCTCCGCGTCATCAATAATCGCTTGATTCCGACCTGCTTGGAGACGCGCGCGGTCATCGCCGCACCAGAGCCAGACGGCACGCTCACGGTTTATATCGGCAGCCAGGTTCCTCATATGCACCGGCGCTGGATCGCGGAGACGGTCGGTATCCCCGAACATCAATTGCGCGTGGTCGCACCTGATATCGGGGGTGGCTTCGGTGCCAAGATGCATCTGTACCCGGAAGATCTGCTCTGCCCCTATCTCGCTCGCGAATTGAGTGTACCGGTAAAGTGGTGGGAGACTCGCTCGGAGAGCCATCAATCAACCAGCCACGGCCGCGCCCATACCGAGGATATCGAGGTCGCTTTCAAGAACGATGGAAGGATCCTGGGCCTCAAGGTCAGCACCCTTGGGAATGTCGGAGCCTATTTGTCAAACATGGCGACCGGCGGTCCGACCGTGAACACGGTCAACTTCGGAACGGGGACCTACAAGATCGACAATTACGAGGCATTCTCCCGGGTCGTCGTCACCAATACGGTGCCAGTAGACGCGTACCGCGGCTATGGCCGGCCCGAAGGAGCTTACATCGCGGAGCGCGCCATCGATGCCGTGGCGCGCCATCTCAATCTCGATCAGGTGGACGTCCGACGAAAGAACTTGCTTCGTGCGTCGGATTTCCCTTACCGGCCGTATGGCAGCACGGGCGTGATGTACGACAGCGGCGATTATCAGGCCTTGCTGGACAAAGCGCTCGCAGCATTCGATTATGAAAAACGCCGTGAAGAATGCGAGGGCTTGCGCGGGAGCGGCATCTACCGCGGCATTGGAGTCGCTGCCTACACGCATATGTGCGGCATGGCTCCATCACGCCGTTTGGCTCCCGGCGGGTTCAACCGCGGAGGCTGGGAAAGCGCTCGCGTCAGCATTGATTCCAGCGGCCGGGCCACTGTTTACTCCGGCTCAATGAGCCAGGGGCAAGGCCATGCCACGTCGCTCTCGCAAATCGCCGCGGACGCTCTGCAAATTCCGATAGAGGATATCGAGATCGTTCAGGGTGACACGCGCCAGGTGCAAGCCGGACACGGCACGTTCAACTCACGCTCCATGGCCGTCGGCGGATCGAGCGTTCACGTGTCCGCCCACCAGGTCATCGCCAAGGCCAAGAAGATCGCCGCGGGCATGTTGGAGGTGGACGAAAAGGATGTCTCCTATTCGGTGGGCGCATTCACCGTACCCGGCACCGATATCGCGCCGCTGACCTTCTCCAAGGTGGCGCGCATGGCATATGTCGGCCATAAGCTGCCTGACGGAGTAGCCCCCGGCCTCGACGAGACGGTTTTTTATGATCCTACCGGCATGGGCGCGCCGTCAGGCGTCCACCTCGCCTATGTCGAGGTCGATCCCCAAATTGGAACGGTCGACATTCTCGACTATGTCGCGGTGGACGATGTCGGGACGTTGATCAACCCGCTTCTGGCGGCCGGCCAAATCCATGGCGGCGTCGTGCAGGGTATCGCTCAAGCCCTTTATGAAGAAGTCAGCTACGACCCCGAGAACGGACAGCTCCTGACCGGTTCGCTGCTCGACTATGCCGTTCCCCGCGCCGAGCATGTCCCGAACATCAGATCCTTGTTTCAGGAGACGCCGTCGCCCACCAATCCGATTGGCGTGAAAGGGATCGGTGAGAGCGGCTCGATTGCTGCTCCGCCCTGCATGGTCCACGCTGTGCTCGATGCATTGTCGCCATTCGGCATCAAACATCTCGATATGCCTCTCACGCCCCCCCGAATCTGGGCCGCAATACGCAACGCACGCGCAGGAGCCGCCTGATGATCCCCACTGCATTCGATTATATCCGAGCGTCTTCCCTCGCCCAGGCAATCGAGCTGTTGCGCGACAATCCCGGCGGGGCGAAGCTCCTCGCCGGCGGCCATACCCTGCTTCCAGCGCTGAAGTTGCGGCTGGCTTCGCCCGAGCTTCTGATCGACATCCGAGGCATCACCGAGATCAAGGGGATCGAGATCGGCGAAACCCATGTCAAGATCGGCGGGCTCACGACCCACGCCGAGCTGTTCGCTTCCGAACCCTTGAATCAAATATTCCCGGTCTTCCGGGAGGCCGCCAGTGTTCTGGCCGATCCCCAGGTACGTAACCGCGGTACGATCGGCGGTTCACTGGCGAATGCCGACCCGGCGGCGGACTGGCCAGCCGTCGTCCTGGCGCTGCGGGCGGAAATCGAGATCGCCGGCGCAGCCGGACGCCGAACCTTACCGGCCGAAGACTTTTTCGTCGATATCTTCACGACGGCCCTGGAGCCTGACGAAGTTCTTGCCGCTATCCGCATCCCGAGGCCAACACGCGGTACGCGTTACACCTATCGAAAGATCCGGCATCCAGCGAGCGGGTTTGCCGTCGTGGGAGTCGCGGTAGGGGTGCAAATGCAGGGCGGGACCGTCGACGACGTTTCCATCGGCATCACCGGTGCAGCGAATCACGCCTTCGTGGGCAAGGCAGCGTCCGACTTCCTGATCGGCAAGGCTCTCTCTCAGGACAACATCGGCGAAGCCGCCATGATGGTCAGTGAGATCACCGAGTGTCTCTCGGACCGATATGCGCCGGCCGAATATCGCGCGGACTTGATCAGGATCGAGCTCGGGCGAGCTCTACTTGCGCTTTCGTCCTGAGACGGCACCGACCGGCTTGGCGACATTGCGGCGACCCGGAGCGCCGCCAAATCGCGCTCGATTGAAGCGCACGGCACCCGCGCCGGGGACGATCTCAACGTCCTCGAGCCGCAAAGGCCGGCCATCCGCCCTTTTCAACTCCGGATACTCAATCGGACGTCCCGCCGCGCGATCGAGAAACACGACCTGCGGTCCCTCTGGCTCCGCCAGCCAGTCGTCACCCCATTTCTTTAATGCCAAGTAGGCCGGGAAAAAGTCGCGGCCCTTGTCGGTGAGGACATACTCGTATCGGCCGGAATGTTCGGGCAGAGCTACCCGCCTCATAACACCGGCAGTTACAAGCTTCTTCAATCTGGCGCTCAGGATGTTGGGGGCGATTCCGACGTACATCTCGAACTCGTCGAAGCGCTTCACACCATAGTACGCCTCCCGTAAAATCAGGATAGACCAGCGGTCCCCGACGATTTCCATGGCTCGCGCAACGGAGCATTCCTTGTTGGCGAGACGGCCCTGCTTCGCACTGGACATAGGTTTTCACCTCCAAACCCTGCCCATACCAAATCGAGCGGGATTCGTGTATGTCCAGTACGAGCCTTTTTTCGCGTGTGTTGCTCAGGCGGCCTGCCCGGGCTCACCTTTCGTGTTGGCGGTCGCGTCGAGCCCCAGGGCACGCCGATGAGAGACCAGAACGCCCGCTTCGCTCAATCGCTTCAACTCTTCTTCGCTGATGCCGAGCTCGCCGAAAACCGCAAAGTTGTGTTCTCCCTGAAAGGCCGGCGGTCCAATCGGCGACAATTGGTCTGCGGAAAAGTGCCACGGTCGTCCCGGCAACCGGTATTCCCCGCCGCTTCGATCGGGAACCCGTTGGACCGCACCCCAGTAGTCGCTCCACTCCGAAGATGCGAGCTCCTTGATGGAACGGATCTCGCCCATCGCGATTTTGGCTTCGTCAAACTGCGCGTCCAGCGTCGCCATGTCCGGGAATGTCAGGATCCAGGACTGGATGATCTGGTGCAGCAGACCGAAGTTCAACCGGCGCGCCGCCGCCGTGGCGAACCGTGGATCCTCGATCAGATCGACGCGGCGCATCGCTCTCAGCCAAGACGGAAACGTCAGGCTGCCGATGATGCTCGTTGCGACGGTGAACTCCTCGCCTTGCGGCCCTATGAAGAACGAGCAGTCGGTCGCCCCAAGCACCGCCGGCTCCGCGCCGATGTCGTCGTCGGATAGATCGACGTGGGCTCGTTCGTTGACCGCCAGCAGCGTCGCCGCCATGGCGATGTCTACGTACTGGCCCTGCCCGGTCTTCTGCCGGCTGTTGAGTGCCGCAAGGATCGCGATCACTCCCTGCAACCCGGTATAGACGTCCGCATGCGAGAGGCTGTCGGTGCGCGGCTCGGTCAATGCATCGCCGTAGTGACGAATGCTGTTATGGGTAAAGCCGGCCTCGGCCTGCACGGTCGGCGCATACGCCATCCGGCTGCGCCACGGGCCGCCCTGCCCATATCCGGTGATGGAAGCGTAGATCAATTTCGGGTTACGCTTGGATAGAGTCTCGTAGTCGAGCCCGAAGAAATTCAGCGTCCCCGCGCGGAAGTTCTCGACCACGACATCCGCCGTGTCACAGAGCTTCAGCACCAGTTCATAGGCGCCCGGCAGGTTGAGATTGATGCTGACGTTGCGCTTGCCGGCATTCTGCTGCGCGTAATAGCCTGACATCCCATCCGTCGACGGAAACGCGAACCGGCTTACATCGGGGCTTGGCGGCTCGATCTTGATGACCTCGGCGCCGAGATCCTGCAGCGTCCTCGCGCACAGAGGGCCTGCCAGGACGCGGGAGAAATCCACGACTCGAATTCCACTGAGGGGACCGCTCATGTCAGCGCCCCGCGAACTTTGCGAGACCGGGACCGTTCTTGCGATAGGACGCAAGACCGGTCTTCAGATCCTCGGAGGCCCATATCGGCGCCTGCACTCTCGCCATGGCTTCGTCGGCGGCCGCAACGCCCTCGTTCACCGCGATATAGGCGAGCTCCTTGGTGGCGGCATGCGCGACAGTGGGGCCCTGCGCAAACTCCTCCGCGATCGCCATCGTTGCAGTCTCCAGAGATTCTTCTGGGACCGTCAGATTGATCAGCCCCCATTTCTCCAGCGTCGGTGCGTCGTAGCGGCGGGCCAACATCGACATTTCCTTGGCACGCTGCGCGCCGATCCGCTGCACCTGACGCTGGATTCCGCCCAGCAACGGATGCAGCCCCAGCGTCGCTTCGACCGAGCCGATCTTTGCTGAAGTAGCCGCAATGATGTAGTCGCAAGATAGGGCGAGCTCGAGCCCACCGCCCAGGCAGACACCGTGGATGCTCGCAATCAAGGGAACCGGCAACAGCTCCATGAAACGCAGGAAGTCGACGTTCGTTCGCCGCAAACTCGCGCCGCTCCGTTCAGGATCGTCGGCAGCGACTTGCGTCTCGAAAATATCCAGATCCGCTCCGGCCGAAAAATGGCGCAACCCGCTACGGATGACGATCGCACGGCTCCCGGCCTTCTGAGCCGCCTCAACCTGCTGAACGATCGCACCGAGGAATTTGGGGCCGAGCAAATTGTACGGCCGGTAGACCATGGTCAATACCGTGATATTCCCGCGCTCGTCGCGCGTCACCAATGCCTCTTCAGACAAAGCCGCCTCCCTGGTCGTCGACGCCGCTCCATAACGGCTCTTATTTTCCTACAACAAGGATTGTCACATCATGACTTGCATTTTGCAAGCATCAATCTGCCGGCACATCCTGACGCACGACTCTGTTTCTCAGGACTCCGATCTTCTCGACTTCGAGCTCGATCGTATCCGAATGCTCGAGATACCATCCGAGCTCCAGGCCACAGCCATTACCGACCGTACCAGATCCGATGAACTCACCCGGCATCAACGTCTCGTCCTGTGTCACATGGGCGATGATTTCTTCGAACGAGAACAGCATCCCCTCGCTTGTGCCTCGCGAACGGATCTCGCCGTTGACGCGTGCTTCCATGGTGAGCTTGTAGGGATCGCCTATTTCATCTGGCGTCACGATCCAGGGCCCGAGCACGTTGCCGCCGTCGAAGCTCTTGCCTTTGGCTGGCCCGAGCCTTCCTTCCATCTCCACCCGCTGAGCGTCACGCGCGGAAAAATCGTTGAAGACCGTGAACCCGAATATGTGATCGCGCGCCTTCGCTGCGGAGATGTTCGCGCCCCTGTTCTTGGTGATGATGCCGAACTCCAGCTCGTAGTCCATCACTTGGCTATAGCGTGGCCATTTGACCGTGGTATTCGGGCCTCCGACGCTGAAGCGGTTGGTAATGTAGTAGATCGGCTGCTTGCGATACACTTCCGGCAATTCAGGCAGAGGCGCCGCCTGAAGACGGGCGAGCTCAACTGCGTCGCCGCCCTTTCGCGCCTGGAGCTTGAAGTGCCCGATCGAGAGCTGAACGATATGCACCGGAAATGACATGCCGTCGCGCATTTGGCGCGGCTCCGGCAGGGGGGCGAGAAGCTCTGATGCAGCGACATCGGACGACAGATCCTGATCCTGCCCGTATCGGCTGAACAGATCCGACGCTGCATCGAGTGAAGCGTCGCAGTCGTCGATGAGAGCGAGCATCGAATTGAAGGCCGGATTTGGTATGCCGGCTCGCTCGGATGCGGAAGCGAGATCGAATAAACGTGTATCGCCGGCGTGAACCAACGCGACTATGTTTCGACCATTCGATCGACAGGTGGCCAACTTCAACAGCCCCTCCCTTGATTTGACGTTTCCGCAGCTGGCCAAAGCATATCCGATAACTTTTGTTTTGCAAGTCATGCGACAGACGGATCAGCGGCGTGTGGCCGACCGTCGCCATGCTTGCCCCCGCGTCACGATCAGCGGAGCGGCGCGAGAACCAAGCCATTAGCAGCGTCGGTTCAGAGGTGTAGGAGCATCGACCAATACCGCACGCTTGGGGATTGTTGCCCTCCCCTTGGAAGCGCTTTGGAGATGCGCAGCGTTGGTAGCGGCGACCGACGGGACGCATCGAGGCTGTGGCATCGCCCAGCACGCTCGCTGCTGCTGGTCGTGGCAGATCGAGCTTTCTAGCGCGGCTGAGTTCTACTGCGAGCCTCGTGAGTGGGGTCGTTGCCTACCCCGCATCGCCAGCGTATAGATTTTGTCTGGTATGCCCCTAATTGGCGTCGGTGCCCGTCACGCACGTCTCACGCGAGGAGTAGCCATGCAATCCCCGATCTTGATCACCGGCGCCGCCGGAACCATTGGCCATGTTGCATGCAAGCTGCTGGTCGAACGGGGCTCGAAGGTACGAGCCCTCGTCCGCAACGAGGACGCTCGATCGGCCAAGCTGGCGAACTTAGGGGTTGAGATCGTTGTTGGCGATCTTCTCGACCTGCATGCGATGCATCGAGCAATCGAAGGTTGCGAGCGGGTCTACTTCGGTATGGCCGTTTCACCATCATATCTGGAGGCGACCGTCAACGCTGCAGCCGTCGCGAAACACCACAAGGTGAGCGCGTTCGTGAACATCTCTCAGATGACCGTATCGCAGATGAGCATTAATTCGACGACCGACAGCCCGCAGCAAAAGCTGCACTGGCTCGCAGAACAGGCGTTGAATTGGTCCGGACTACCGGTCGTACATGTCCGCCCCACGGCATTCCTGGACACCTTTTTCCTTCGACTGTCCGCGAGCTCTATCCGCGACCATGGACAAATTCGCTTGCCGTTCGGAAACGGGAAGACGTCGCCGATAGCAAGCGAAGATGTTGCGCGCGTCATCGCAACCATCCTCGAAGACCCAGGCCCGCATATCGGCAAGGTTTATGAACTGACGGGACCCCGGTCGCAGGACATGAACGGAGTTGCCGAGGAGTTCTCCAAGGCGCTCGGAAGTCCGATCACTTACGTCAACGTTCCCTGGGAACCTTGGCGCAAGCAGTTGGAGGATAGCGGAAGATTGTCTCCCCATGCGCTTTCCCATCTCGCGACAATGGCTCTTCTCAAACAGCAGAATTGGTACGACAGGTTGACATCAGATGTCGAGAAGATCACCGGCAAGCCGCCGCTTAGCGTGTACGATTTCGTTCTTCGCCATGCGGGCTTTTATATGACGGGGGGTTAGGCGAGACCGCGTCAAGATTACCAGGCTTTCGCGGTACGTCATCGGCGATGCACAGCAGCGCAAACGGGCGCTCGAGGTCAGTTACGGCATGCGAAACCGACCCTGAGAACCTGATCGCCCCTCAAATCCGAGGTTTATATATCTTAGATAGCGACTTATAATTTGATAGTCGTGACACGACCTAGCCCCGATACGGACAACGGTCGACAGATCGATGGGCGTGTCACACCAACTGCCTCTAAGCTCGGAGTCCAGACATGAAGGCTTACCTCTGCAAATATATTCCGCCGCGGGCCGATTTCTTGACGACAATGACGGCCGACGAAGCAAAGTGGATGAAGCAGCATGGAGCGTTCCTGGACGATCTGCTCGCCAACGGAATAGTCGTCGCGCACGGCCCCGTCATGGATCCGAGTGGCGGTTATGGCGTCTCACTCTACCAGATCGCCGACGATGGGAACATCGAAGCGATTACTTCAGAGGATCCTATCGTGAAGAACGGTGCCGGCCATTATGAGCACTATCCGATGCGTCATTTGTCGGTTCGAGGCTGAATGCCGCGTCCATCACCTCCAGGATCTCGCACCGAGCAAATCTGGCGTTTGCCTCTCGGACTTGCGCAGGATGCGCGCCCCAATACAGCGCCAAAGTCGGCCGCGGAAGCAGCGCGCTTCTCTTTCCGGCGATCGGCGTGACTAAAGAATATACGGCGGACTCATATAGGGACTGGACGCTCAAAATACTGAGCGTCCAGTCTGTTCAGTTCCTTACTTCTTCAAAGCGTCAGGCGATCGCACGTGCCGGCACGGAACCCGTGCTCACACCGTCGAGGAAACCCGTCAGCCGCTGCCGGATGATGCGTTCGGCGCCATCCATGATGCGATCGATCAACTCCTTGACGGTGGGAATATCGTTGATCAGCCCTACCACCATGCCGCAGCTCCAGGCCCCGACATCCATGTCGCCTTCCAACATCACCTTTGGATAAACGCCGGCAACCTGATCGAGAATATCCTCGATCTTCAGGCTCGCGCCCTTCTCGCGCTCGATCTCGATCAGCTCGCTGACGCCCTTGTTCTTCAACACGCGCTCGGTATTGCGCAGCGCGCGCATCACGAGAACGGTGTCGAGCTCGGTCGCCTTGACCAATGCTCGCTTCACGTTGTCGTGGACCGGCGCCTCCTTGGTGGCGACGAAGCGGGTGCCCATGTTCATGCCCGCCGCACCCATGGAGAGAGCCGCGACGAGGCTGCGCGCATCCGCCATGCCGCCCGACGCGACGAACGGGATCTTGAGCTCATCGGCCGCACGAGGCAGCAGGATCATGTTGGGAATGTCGTCCTCACCGGGATGACCGCCGCATTCGAAGCCATCGACACTGACCGCGTCGCAGCCGATCTTCTCCGCCTTCAACGAATGCCGCACCGACGTGCATTTGTGGATCACCTTGATGCCAGCGGCCTTCAGCGCCGGCATGTACTCTTCCGGGCTACGGCCAGCGGTCTCGACCGCCTTGATGCCACCTTCCTTGATCGCGGCGATATATTCGGGATAAGGGGGCGCGGTAAAGCTCGGCAGGAAGGTGAGATCGACGCCGAACGGCTTGTCCGTCATGTCACGACAGCGCGCGATCTCCTTGGCCAGCAGCTCGGGAGTCTTCTGGGTGAGGCCGGTAATGAGGCCAAGGCCGCCGGCGTTCGACACTGCGGCTGCGAGTTCGGCGAACCCGACATAGTGCATCCCGCCCTGAATAATCGGATGTTGGATACCGAACAGTTCAGTGATCGCTGTCTTCACGATGATCTCCCGCAGTTCCGTTCAATGGATGATTTCGAAAAGGCCCGCGGCGCCCATGCCGCCGCCGATGCACATGGTCACGACTCCATACTTTGCCTTCCGACGCCGTCCCTCGATCAGAAGGTGGCCAGTGAGGCGCGCGCCGGTCATGCCATAAGGATGGCCGATCGCAATCGAGCCCCCATTGACGTTGAGCTTGTTCGGGTCGATGCCGAGTTTGTCGCGGCAATAGATCACCTGAACGGCATAAGCCTCGTTGAGCTCCCAGAGATCGATGTCGTCGATCTTCAGGTTGTGACGCTTCAACAGGCGGGGAATTGCGACAACCGGGCCGATACCCATCTCGTCCGGCTCGACGCCCGCGGCAACGAAGCCACGGAAGATACCAAGCGGCTTGAGCCCCTTCTTGGCCGCGATCTTATCGCTCATGATCACGCATGCCGATGCACCGTCCGAAAGCTGGCTCGCATTGCCTGCGCTGATGGTTTTGCCCTCGAACACCGGCTTGATCTTGGCGAGGCCTTCTGCGGTCGTATCGGGACGCGGGCCTTCGTCCTTGGTGAGAGTCACCTGCTCATACGAGACCTGCTTGGTCTCTTTGTTGACGAGCGCCATTTTCGTCGTGATCAGAACGATCTCCTCGTCGAACCGGCCGCTTTGCAGAGCAGCTCCCACGCGTCGCTGGCTCTCCAGGCTGTATTCATCCTGCTTGTCGCGGCCGATCTTGTAGCGCTCGGCGACCGTCTCTGCCGTCTCGAGCATCGACATGTACATGTCAGGCTTCATGGCCATCAATTCATCGTCGACCATATGAAACTTGTTCATGTGCTCGTTCTGCACCAGGCTGATCGACTCGATGCCGCCACCGATCGCGATGTCTACGCCATCAAGCATCACAGAACGTGCCGCCACGGCGATCGCCTGCAGGCCCGAGGCGCATTGCCGATCGATCGTCGTCCCGGCGACAGTCACCGGCATGCCCGCGCGGATTGCCCCCTTGCGGGCCACGTTCATCACCATGGTGCCTTGCTGCATGGCGCAGCCCATCACCACGTCTTCGACTTCGCCCGGCGCGATGCCGGCGCGCTTTACCGCCTCGGCCATGACGTGACCGGCCATGGTCGGTCCCTCCGTGTTGTTGAGAGATCCGCGGTAGGCTTTGCCGACCGCGGTGCGGGCGGTGGAAACGATTACTGCTTCAGTGGTCATATTTGCCTCTTTTCTCACGCGGCCGCGCCAAATCGTGCATAGCGCAGGACGTGGAACGCGGGGTCGCCGAACTGGATGTTGATGGAAGAGATGCGCTTGAAATAGTGACCGACATTGAGCTCGTCGGTCATGCCCATGCCGCCGTGCAGTTGCACAGCCTGGTCGGCGACGAACTTGGCTGCATAGCCGATCTTTGTCTTGGCGCCGGAAGCGAGCCGCGAGAGCCCGGCTTCACCGCCGCTGATGCTGAGATTGAGGTGCTGCATCAGGGAGAGCGCCTCCTGATGGGCGATGAACATGTCGACCATTCGATGCTGCAGCACCTGGAATGAACCGATGGTGGCGCCGAACTGCTTGCGCGTCTTCGAGTATTCCAATGTGGCGGAATTCAGCTCGCCCATGGCTCCGACGGCTTCTGCGCAGAGCGCGCCGATGGCGCGATCGCGGCACGCCTCCAGCGCTGCCACGCCCTCGCCTTCGCTACCGAGCAACTGCCCGCGGACGTTGCGCAGACTGATCTCGGCAGCGCGACGGCCGTCGATTGTCTTGAAGCTCTGCAGATTAACGCCGGCCGCGCTGCGGTCGACTACAAACAGACTGACGCCATTGCGGTCCCGTCGGTTACCCGAGGTGCGCGCGGAAACGACGAGGTAATCCGCCCAGGGCGCCGCGATCACCGTCGTCTTTTCGCCGTTCAGAACATAGTCCTCGCCCTCACGTCGCGCGGTAGTCGTCACGTCTGCGAGATCGAACCGGCCCGCCTTCTCCGTCCAGGCCAGCGTCCAGATTTTCTTGCCGTCAATGATGTCCGGGATGAAGCCCTGCTTCTGCGCAGCATCGCCTAGCCGTTCGATCAAGCCGCCTGCCAGCACCACCGTCTCGACGAACGGCTCGACGACGAGATGGCGTCCGAATTCATGCGCGATGATCATGGTCGATAGCGGGCCGCCGCCGAGACCGCCGGCGTCCTCCGCGAACGGCGCAGCCAACAGGCCGAGTTCGGCAAACGCCGCCCATTGCCTGCGGCTGAACCCTTGCTCGTCGGCGACGATCTTGCGGCGCGCCTCGAAATCATATTGATCGCGCAACAGGCGCTGGATGCTGGATCGCAGCAATTCCTGCTCTTCAGTATACTGAATGTCCATCCGACCCTCTCGATACGCCGCCTACAGACCAAGCACCGCTTTTGCGATGATGTTGCGCTGAATCTCGTTCGACCCGCCGTAGATGCTGAGCTTGCGAGAATTCAGGTACTTTTCCGACGCGGTGTGCCCGTATTCGGAACCGGGCATGAAGTGGTTGGCGCTGGCCGGATGCTCGCGCAGCGCGAGCCCGTAATTGCCGATCGCGCGATGGGTCAATTCGGTGATCTTCTGGAAAATCTCGGTGCCGCGGATCTTGAACAACGATGCAGCCGGTCCAGGGTCGATGCCGCGCGCCATCTGAGCCACCACACGCAGCTCGGTCGCCTCGAGCGCCAGTACGTCGAGTTCAACGAGGGCGATCTCGCGCTGGAAGTCGAGATGCGTGGGATCATCGGGCGCGACCTCGGCTTCTACGATCTGCTTCAGCTTGTTGATGTAGCGCGTCGAGCGGCCGATGCCGGCCATACTCGTTCGTTCGTTGCCGAGCAGGAACTTGGCGTAGGTCCAGCCCTTGTTCTCCTCGCCTATCAGGTTTTCGACCGGGACACGAACGTTCTCCAGAAAAACGTCGTTGACCTCATGGCTTCCGTCGATGGTGATGATCGGCCGCACGGTGACGCCCGGCGACTTCATGTCGATCAACAGGAAGGAGATGCCGGATTGTGGCTTCGCATTTGGATCGGTGCGCACTAGGCAGAAGATCCAGTCCGCATGCTGAGCGAGCGTCGTCCAAGTCTTGTGGCCATTGACGATATAGTGATCGCCGTCGCGTACGGCCTTGGTGCGGACGGTTGCCAGGTCCGAGCCGGAGCCCGGCTCGGAATAGCCCTGGCACCACCAGTCCTCGCCCGACAGAATACGCGGAAGAAATTTCTTCTTCTGGGCCTCATTACCGAACGTGTAGATGACAGGCCCAACCATTGTGACGCTGAATGCCAAGGGCGGCAGCGTGCCGGCGCGGCTGGTCTCCTGTTCGAAGATGAAGCGGCGCGTAATCGACCAGCCGGGCCCGCCGTACTCCTTGGGCCAGAGCGGCGCGATCCAGCCCTTCTTGTGCAGAATACGATGCCAAAGCAGCGATTGCTCCTTGGTCAGATCCGTCTCCGCATTCGGGACGCGCATTTCCGCAGGGTAGTTTTCCGCGATGAAGGCGCGCACTTCGTCGCGAAATGCAGCATCCTCCGGAGAAAGCGCCAGCTCCATACTATTTGCTCCTCACCACTTCTCGCCGAAGGGACGAATCTCCAGCTCGAACGTCCACGCGCTTTTCGGCTGCTGATAGAGTTGCCAATATGATGCAGCAACAGAGGAAGGCGGCATCAACGCATCCGGATCATCCAGCGCGTTTGGCCCGAGAGCCTCCAGCCGCCTCTGCCGAACCCATTCGGTGTCCACGCCGGAATCGATGATCAGATGCGCGACGTGGATATTCTTCGGGCCAAGCTCGCGGGCCATTGCTTGAGCGACCGCGCGAAGGCCGAATTTGGCGCTCGCAAAGGCGGCATAACCGCTGCCGCCGCGGAGCGAGGCGGTCGCCCCCGTAAAGAAGATGTTGCCGCCCCCGCGCGGCACCATCAGTCGGGCCGCCTCACGGCCGGCCAGAAAGCCGGAATAGCAGGCCATTTCCCAGACCTTGCGGAAAACCCGCTCAGTTGTTTCCAGAATCGGGAAGTTGACGTTCGCGCCGATGTTGAAGATGCAGACTTCCAGCGGCGCGTGCTTGTCTGCATCGTTCAGGAAGGAGACGATCTCGTCTTCCTTGCGTGCGTCGAGCGAACGGGCGTGGATCTCTCCGCCGGCTGCCTCGATGTCCTTGACGAGTGGAGCCAGCTTTTCGCCGTTACGACGGCCGGCGAAGACCGTGAAGCCTTCTGCGGCAAACTTCTTGGCGATCTCGCCGCCGATGAAATCGCCGGCGCCGATGACGGCCGCAGTTGCGTTTCTTTCTGCACGGGCGTGCTCCCTGTGAGGTTATACGTCGCTTGCGAACGATTTTACCGTGAACCCGCCGGACCACGTCCGTCGACGCACTCACGGCATCACGGAAAGTACATAGGTTCTTTTTTAGAACTCGTCAATTGATATTTGACGTTGGCGCTTCGAGCTCGGAAGGCGCATCACGCTCCAACCTCAAGCTGAACAGGATTTCGAGCCTGCCAGCCGGGCACGGCAGAAGCTGCGCCACCCCGAGCCAAAGACAGCTCATTCGAGGTCAGCTCGCTCAAGGCACAAGATTGAAGGACATCAGCGCTGTCCTGGGCCGCGATTGAGATCCAAAGGTATTGCGGGCGAGCGCCTTTGAAAGCCTCGCCCGCTAGATGCGAAACGATCATCGCCCAGCGAGCTGGGCCAACGACCAATCTCATTTCATGATCGCCGAACGTCCATGCAGATATCACCTGGCCTTGGACGCAGCCCCACCGGATTGTTCGACGATGGATTCCTCCACGTCCCGCAGTTGGTCCTTGCCGAAGAACATTTCCTTGCCCACGAAGAAAGTGGGCGAGCCGAACGCGCCCCGGTTCACAGCGTCGGTGGTCAGCTCGATGAGCCTCTTCTTCACGTCGTCTTCCTGCGCACGCTTCGCAATGCGATCGATATCGATGCTTGAAGAGACGAACGCGCTGCGGAACACCTCAGGATCGTCCATCTTCTTCGGCTCTTCCCACATGTGATGATAGGCCGCCCTGAAGTAGGGCTCGAACATTCCCTCGAACTGCGCCGCGACCGCGCAGCGCATCAACATGAGGGTGTTGACAGGGAAGAAGGGATTGGTGCGGAATTTCGTCACCTTATGGCGTCGAATGAACCGCTGCGTCTCGAGCGCCTGGTATTCTGGCTTGTTCTTGATTCCCCGCAGGGAATCGAAGGGCGACATGTTTCCGGTGGCCTTGTAGATGCCGCCAAGAAGGACCGGGACGTACTCGAATTTGACCCCGGTGCGTTGCTCGATGCCGGGGATCGCGACCTCGGCCAAATAAGCGTTCGGACTACCGAAATCGAACTGGAACTCTACTTTCGGGGTCATATCGGCGTCCTCCGGATAAATTCGATGATTGTGGTCTTGGTTTACAGTTCTATTTTTGAACTGTCAAACCGATACTCCGTCAATTTGGTCGATTTTTCCGCGGGGTATTGTTTGAGGATCAGTACCTATCTAGAATGGTATGACTTGTCGCTTCTCCGCAAATTCGTGGAAGAATGATTGGGGTTATTGGAGACCGCGGATGAAATGGAAAGAACTTGAGGAAGAGCCATGTTCGATGGCCAGGACCATCGCGGTCATCGGCGACCGATGGACGCTGCTTATCCTGCGCGAATGCTTTCTGCGCACTCGCCGCTTCGAGGGCTTCCAGTCCGCCTTGGGTATAACACGCCATCTCCTTGCCGAGCGTTTGAAGAAGCTTGTCCGGCAAGGCATTCTCCGCCGGGTCCCCTATCAAGAATCGCCCAAGCGCCACGAGTACATCCTGACGCAGAAGGGGCTCGACCTCTATCCGATCATGATGGCGATCGTGCATTGGGGCGACTCTCACATGGTCGACGAACGCGGTCGGCCGCTCCTGCATCAGCACCGCAATTGCGGTAAGGACTTCGACCCCGTCATGGTTTGCTCCGAGTGCGGAGAGCCGGTCTTGGCCAAAGAGGTCCATACGCATCCGGGCCCAGGTGCGCGGCCCCGCCTTGTGACAAGCGACGTGGAAGCGCCGGCCCCAAAACCCAAGGTGCGGCGCAAAGTTGCCTGATCATCCCAGCCCTGGGAAGCCAGCCAAACCGCTACGCGTGCAGTGACTGAGCAGCCGACCGTTTCATCGCGATCAGCCTCCATGTCGTCTACCACCTGGCGTTCGATGCGCAGAGTTCAAACTCGGATGACGCCCGGGGTCGGGGCGGAGCAGTAGAGGGATTCGACCTGGTCCGAACGGCACTTCAAGACGGCGCGTTGGTTGACATATGCCTTGTCGGTGATTTCTCCAGCGGCGATCGACGGCGGCTCCTTGAGCAGCACGAACGAATGAACATTTTCGCTGCTGCCAACGGTCCGGTTGTATTCTTGGAGCCGGTCCTTGAGGAACTGCACGACGACGGGATCGCTGGCCAGATCGGAAGACGGCTGCGAAGAGATCCGCGCCGCCTCCGTCGGGTTCAGCCAGCAAAGCAGACTGCAGTACTCTCGGTTCTCGCCCGCAATCACCACATCCGATAGCACGCCGCGGGTGGCTGCCAGGATTGCGGCGCGCATGTTCCCGATCGACACCCAGGTCCCGTTGGCGAGCTTGAAATTTTCAGAAATCCTACCCGTAAAGCGAAGTCCAGAATTCAGGCTTCTCGGGGTCCATGAAAGAGACGGTGTCGCCGATGCGATAGAAGCCTTCTTCATCGAAGGCTTGCGCGGTCAAATCCGGCCGACCGAGATAACCCGGCGTGACGTTCGAGACCTTGACCCGCACCTCGTATGTATCGGAAACAGGAAGCAGCTTAAGTTGCAAACCGGGCGCGGGAAGCCCGATTTCGCCCGGTCGATCGGTCGCCCAATGGGTCGTACTGATCGTAGGAGCGGTTTCCGTCGTGCCGTAGCCGGACATGACAGGAATACGCCGGTCGGTGATCGATGACGTCAACTTATAAAGACGCTCGAGCGTGTTCTGGGAGATGGCTGCGCCAGCATAACTGATCCTGTCCAGCCGCTTCAGTACGCGCGCGCCAAGCTCGGTATCCTTCTCGATGGCGTCGCAAAGGAAATTGTAACCGGCCGGCACGTTGAACATGGCGGTCGGCGAAACCTCCTGGAGATTGAGGAGCGTTTTGTGGAAGAGCTGCGGCAATGGCCGGCCATCGTCGATGTAGAGCGTCCCTCCATTCTTGAGTATGCCGTGCAGAATGACGTTGCTTCCCATGGTGTGGTGCCATGGCATCCACTCGACCTGAACAGGCGCTTCGGATGGAGCCACCAGCAAGCTACCCATTTGTAGAGAGCTCGCCATCATGCGGTGAGTATTCAGGACGCCCTTGGGAAGGCCCGTCGAGCCCGACGTGAAGAGGACTTTTGCGACGGAATCGCGAAGATCCGGAGCGGGACGCGCGTTCGAAGCCTTCATAGCCGCTCCTCTTCTTCGTCAGGTCGGAATAGCGCACCGTTTCGGGAGCACCGTCCACGCTAATCCAGCTTGCCGCCTTCAGTTCCGGAATGGAGCGGGCAGCGGAGAAATCGCGCCCACTTTGCACGAATACGAACCTCGGACGCAGCACCTCTGCGATATCCTTCAGTCGTGCCAAGCCGCCGGGCATCAACGTGTAATTCGGCGAGATCGGCGCAAAAACCACGCCGATGGACATTGCGGCGAAAGAAATCACCGCGTTCTCGATGGAATTCCCGGAGAGGATGGCGAGGCTATCCGAAGGCTTCGCATCCATTTCGATCAAGCTTTGACCAACCGCCTGAACCAAGGACCAGGCCTGGCTATACGTGATCTCGTCCCATCCGCCGTTTGAATTGCGTTGAGCCAGGAAAATGCGATCGGGAGCGGCTTTCGCCCATCTCGGCAGGAAGTCCGTGATCCGCCAGTCGCACTCGCCCAGTTCGATCGGCGAGTTCAAGATAAGCGTACCGTCGCTGCGACGCTGCAGGGAGACCTCTTTGGGCGCGAATACAGGTGCGTTCGTTGACATTGAAGATGATCCCATGACTGACGGACTCGCGCGGACGGCTTACTTCAGAAGGTCAACGGCGCGTTCGGTCGCGCGTCGTTTTCCAGTTTTCCACGGAGTTGACTACTCGGATTTCGCGTCAAGCACGTCGCCGAACAACTGGTAGGTCGTTCCGGTCCAGCGCTGCAGCCGCATTTGAGTCCACATCATGTTCGAGTTTTCGCTGGTGTTGACCTCGATTCCCGGCAGCGCAACGGGGACGATGACGTTCTTGAGGTTCTTTGCTTGCGCCAGGATATTCTTGCGAGAGAGGTCGTTGCCGCATTGCTTCAGGATCTGCTCGAGCAGAATCCCCTGCTGATATCCGACCGCATAACTTCCGTTGGTGATGTCGGCGCCGGACAGATACTTCTCGAAGAAGCTCTTATAGGCTTGCATGCCGGGATCGTTCTTCCACGTCTCGTCTGCGACGTCTTTGGTGATCGTGCCGCCGATCACGCCGACCGATTTGTCGAGACCGGCCGGCGCGAGCGTGCCACCGACAGATACAGACGGGAAGTTGATGATGACGGTCGCCTTCCATCCAATCACCGAGGCCTGCCTGATCGCCTGCGCTGCAAACTTCGGTGTCCCGGCAATCACGAGAGCCTCGGCGCCCGAACTCCTGAGATTCGTGATCTGTGAATCGATGGTCGGCTCGGTAACCTCGTAAGAGGCGGTCACGACCTTTCGATCGAAATCGCCGCCCAGATACGCCTTGAAAGCATTGACGTAGTCCTTACCAAGGTCGTCGTTCTGGTAGAGAATCGCGTATTTCGCGTTGGGAAGCGCCCTAGTCAGGTACTTGGCGTAGATCTTCCCTTCGGTATCGTAACTGACGAGACCGGTCGTCGTCAGCGGATAATTCGCGACGTCCGTGAACTTGGATGAGCCGCTGACGATTGCGATGCTGGGCACCCCTTTCGCCCTGAGGTACTTGGCCGTCGCCGAGATACCGGGCGTACCGAGCTGGCCGAACATGAAGGACACTTCGTCGCTCTCGACCAGCTTGCGCACGTGCTCCACCGCCTTGGGCGGACTGTATGAGTCATCGTAGGCGATGTAGTTGATCTTGCGGCCGTTTACGCCGCCTCGGTCGTTCAGCGATTGGATGTAGGCGATAAGACCCTTGCCCACGAGCCCAATCGATGACGCCGGTCCACTGAAGGGGAAGACCCCTCCAATCTTGATCTCAGTTTCGGAAATACCCGGCTCTTCTGCCGCGGACGCGGGACCGCTCAGAATCACAGCGAAAGCTATCGCGACTTTCCAATTCGCTATCATGGACCGTCCTCCCCACGCGCGCCTGTCAGGACACGCCAGTATGTTGGTTGACCTTCTGCTTTGCGCGCTCGCCCGCCGGTCGTCGGTTCGGCGCCGACCGGAGTGACAGGCTAGAGGTCTATCGGGACCATAGCGTTCTTTTTTAGAACTCGTCAAGCACCACCATGACTTAACAGTTGCGACACGATCACCTGAGATCGGTCCGTTCAGCCAATCTGATCGTGACAACCTCCACGCACCTGTTCGACCTGTTACTTCCGTAATGGAACTAACCTCATTGTGGCGCCGAGCGACCGCCTCACGAGGACTGGACGGCCGACACTCGAGCGCACGTCATCAGGTACTGCCAATGAAAAGCTCGATCAGCGCAATCACGGTATCGGGCGCGTCTTCCTGGCTAAAGTGTCCCGCGTTTGGAAGTTTTATAATCGGCCTACCCGGCCAAATCGCGCTGAAATCGGCGATCTGCGTGTCGGGCGCGATGGCGCGATCCTTCATGCCGACGGCGAGCATCGCCGGCTTGGACTTCAGATTGTCAATGAGCGGAAAGCCTTCCGCGAGGTAGGGCAAGATTTTGCCGAGCAGTGCATCGAGCGGAAACTCGATCGCTCCGAGACACTCTTCTTTCGTCGTAAAAGGCGCCCCGTAGGCTGCGAGCCAATCGGCGTTGACGACGGAAAGGTCCTCCAGGCCTTGAGTTTTCATGACGCTGAGGATGTTGACGTCCAGGTGCCCGAGCACTTCAGGGAGCGTTCCAGCCCTGTGATGATTTAGGACGAACTGGAACCACGGCGTCAGCCCCGGAGGAGCATTGCCGTAGCCAGTAAGTGTGTTGAGCAAAAACAGCCGCTTGATGCGGTCGGGATAGCGTAGCGCGAACGCCGAACCGATCAATCCGCCCCAGTCCTGGATAACGAGCGTTATGTTCGTGAGGTCGAGCGCTTCGACCAATTTGCTGAAGTTCTCGACGTGGTTTTTGAGCGAATATTCCCGATCTGGAGGCGTCTCGCTCTTGCCGAAACCCATATGGTCGGGAACGATCACCCGATGTGAAGCCGCGAGCGGCGGGATGAAGCGGCGATAAAGATAGCCCCACGTCGGCTCACCGTGCAGGCAGACGATAGGATCGCCGCTCCCCTCGTCGACGTAATGCATCCGGAAACCGTTTCCTTCGAAGAAGTGAGGCAGGAAGGACCAGGTTCCGCCGAAAGTCTCGCGAGCATCGATCATCGGTGCGGTGCAACTTGTTCTGAACGGCAGGTTTCGATATTTTCAAGCGTTGTGCCGCTCGGCCTATTTCCCGCGGAAGACGGCCGAACGACGTTCGACGAAGGATTGAATGCCCTCCTTCATGTCTTCGCTGCCGAGAACGCGATCCTTGATCTTGGGGATGTAGTCGATCGCGTCTCGTTCGGCCGCTTCGATAAACTTCAGCGCAGCTTGCTTTGTGACCTGTATTCCGAGCGGTGCATTCTTGACGATTGTCTGCGCCAGCTCCATCGCCCGATCGATCTGGCTTCCGGGCTTCACCACTTCCTGCACGAGGCCGATCGCGTGAGCTCGTTCGGCATTGAACTCGTCGCAAAGGAAAAGGTGATACATCGCGTCACCCCACCCTGCGCGCGTCAGGAACCGGAAGTGAGCGCCGCCAAGGGGGGCGATTCCCCGCTTTGCCTCCATCTGGCAGAACCTGCTATCCGAAGCTGCGACAACGATATCTCCGGCAAGCATCATTTCGATTCCGATCGTATAAACGATGCCCTGCACTGCCGTCACGATCGGCTTGCGGCATCGTCCCTTGAGCGCAAATGCATCGATGTTGCTCGGAGACGTCTCGATCTTCTCGGCCTTCGGGCCGAAGAATTTGGGCATGTCGAGACCTGACGTGAAGTCCGCTCCTTCGGCGCAAAGAACGCCTGCCCAATAATCGTCGTTGCGGTCCAGCAGCGTCATGGCATTCGACATCTCCACCATCATGGCGGGTGTGAACGAGTTCTTCTTCGCTGGATTGTCGATGATGATCTTGAGGATACGGCCGTGAACTTCTGTGCGGATCCGGCCAGCCGGGGCCTTCTGATCGCTCATTTGCATCCTCCAGACGCGTCAAAGAACATCGCGTCGCCAAAGCTCACGTTCCTAGGGACGAGTTGACAATGAGCCTCGGAAGCCGGCTACAACAATTTTGTGCCGACCCTATTCAAAGGTGAATGCCACCGCCGAGGCGGGCGCCAGCAACACTGAGAAGCGTCGGGAGCGCCGAGGCACCTGCATTGCAATTTGATCGTTGCATCATATGATGACTGTCAGCCAACATTGAACAGCGAGGAGCCCCGTCATGGCCGAAGCCGCCGATCCCGTCGTCATCGTCTCCGCCGCCCGTACCCCGCTCGGCCGCTTCATGGGCGAATTGTCGCCGCTTGCCGCGCACAAGCTCGGCTCGCACGTGATCGGCGCGGCGCTGGAACGCGCAAAGCTCGCGCCCGAGAAGGTCGACGAGGTCTTCATGGGCTGCGTGCTGCCGGCCGGCCAGGGCCAGGCACCCGCGCGGCAGGCAGCACGTAGCGCCGGCCTGCCCGATGCAATCGGCGCCACCACGGTCAACAAGGTCTGCGGCTCCGGCATGAAGGCGACCATGCTGGCGCACGACATCATCCGCGCCGGCTCGGCCGACATCGTCGTCTCCGGCGGCATGGAGAGCATGAGCAACGCGCCCTATCTGCTTGCCAAGGCCCGCGGCGGCTATCGCGCCGGCCACGATCGCATCATCGACCACATGATGATGGACGGCCTCGAAGACGCCTACGAGACCGGCCGTTCGATGGGCGATTTCGGCGAGGCCACGGCCGAAGCGTACCAGTTCACCCGCAAGGATCAGGACGCCTACGCGATGGAGACGCTGAGCCGCGCGCGCAAAGCGGTCGAGGGCGGCGCGTTCAAGGCCGAGATCGCGCCGATCACGCTGACCGAGAAGGCGGGTCCCCGCATCATCGCCAATGACGAGCACCCGCTGAAGGTCGATCCCGCCAAGATTCCCGGATTGAAGCCGGCGTTCCGCGCCAACGGCACCATCACGCCCGCTGCCTCCTCCGCCAACGCCGATGGTGCCGCCGCGCTGGTGGTGACCAGGCGCTCGCTCGCCGATCGGAACGGTTTGCCAGTCCTCGCCGAGATCAAGGGCCACGCCACCCACAGTCAGGAGCCGCAATGGTTCACCACGGCGCCGATCCCGGCGATCCGCAAGCTGCTCGACAAGGTCGGCTGGGCTGCCTCCGACGTCGATCTGTTCGAGATCAATGAAGCCTTCGCTGTGGTGGCGATGGCGGCGCAGCACGATCTCGGCATTCCCCGCGAGAAGCTTAACATCAATGGCGGTGCCTGCGCGCTTGGCCACCCCATCGGCGCGACTGGCGCACGGTTGATCGTGACGCTGCTGCATGCACTCGAGGCCAACAATCTCAAGCGTGGGATTGCGTCGCTCTGCATCGGCGGCGGCGAAGCCACCGCCATTGCCGTCGAGCGCCGTAGCAATTGACGCCTATACGTCAGTAGCCTGCCGGGAGCGCACGGTATTGATCACGCAGCGGCACTCCCCGCAGCCAATTCATCGAAGCGACGGCCCGCCAAGTGGCCGTCGTGGACCGAGATTTCTGGCAATCACCTTATCAAGCGAAATTGACGCTCTTGTTGAAAGGCAATTCGCGTACCCGCTTTCCGGTGAGAGCAAAGATCGCATTGGCGAGAGCCGGCGCCGCCGGCGGGACCGGAGGTTCACCAATTCCCCGCACTTCGCCACCAAGCTCCAATCCCTTGACGATGATTTCGGGTGCCTGATGGAATCTCATGGCCTCGAACAGATGAAAATTGGTCTGGACCGGCGCAAAGTTTTCGTAGGTCACCTCGCAGTTCATGGCATGGCCCAATGCCCAGATGATGCCACCGCGCACCTGCGCTTCGAAGTTGACCGGGTCCAGAATGCGCCCACATCGCAAACGGCGTACACCTTGTCGATCTTGATGCCCTGAGGCGTGTAGCTCACCTCGACGACTTGAGCCATTGGCACGCCGAAGGACAAAGTCAGCGCCACGCCGCGGGCTCGGCGATCGTCGATGCGCGAGCCTTTCCAGGCGGAAATATCACGCAAAGTATGCAGCACCTTCTTGGAGGGCTCATGATTGCAGAGACGAATGAGCTCTGCCATCGGATCCGCGCCCGCGGCATGGATCAGTTCGTCCAGGAAGGAAGCATGGTGGAAGCCATTGGCGGACGCTCCAACCGATCGCCACGGGCTGACTGGCACCATTTCCTTCGCCTTATAACCCGTCACACGAAAGTTCGGTATTGCGAAAGGTTGGTCCCAAATACCGTTGACGCTTGAAACATCGGGGCCGGGAGGGACGGGCGCCTGCAACCGAGTGAACCAGGAGGCGCCCATCGATTGTCCGGCCACATCGATGCTCATGCTCTCGACCATGCCATCGCGAACGGTTCCCTTGGCGCGCGAGAGCTGAATTGGGCGCGGATAGTCGTGCCCCATGTTTTCTTCACGGCTCCAGGTCATCTTGACCGGAACGCCTTCCATGGCCATCGCGAGTTCGATCGCCTGCAACGCATAGGTGTCGTCGAGTCGTGCCCCGAAGCTGCCGCCCATTGGCTGAGCGTGCACGTAGATCTTCTCTTCCGGCAGTTTCGTCAGCTTTGCCGCATGCCCACGGAGGAAGACCGGGATCTGCGTTCCCGTCCAGATGTCGAGCCGTTCCTTCGTGTAGAGTACGACTGCATTCATGGGCTCAAGCGGCGCGTGGGCCAGATACGGGGTCCGATACTCCGCCTCGATCGGCTTGGACGAGCCGGCCAACGCCTTTTCGACGTCTCCGTCATTGCGAAGCCGGCTGTCCTGCTGGTCTTTGGAGAATGAACTCTCCAGCACCTTCCACATTCCGGCCGAGTCGGCCGGATAGGGAGGATCGTTCCATTCGATCTTGATGGCGGCTGCGGCCTGAAAGGCTCTCCAGGTGTTATCGGCGATCACGCCAACACCGTCCTTGATCGGGACGATCTTTTTGACGCCTCTCATCTTCTCCGCGTTGGAGGCATCGTATCGTTTGATCGTGCCTCCCATGCCGGGGTTGGCGCGGACGGTCGCGTACACGACCCGGTCCGGACGAATATCAATCCCGTATTGTTGCGTACCGGTAGACTTGGCGACGATATCGATCCGGCGCATCTTCTTGCCGATGTAGCGCCATTCCTGTTCCGGCCGGAGGCTGACATCGGTCACCGGCGCAAGCTGCGCTGCCTCAGCGGCCAGCTCCGCGTAGGTGACGGACTTGCCATCGGGCAAGATGACCTGACCGTCCTTCGTCTTTAATTGCGATCGAGACACCCCCGATCTTCTCGCCGCCGCCTCCTTCAAAGTCTCGCGCGCGACGGCCCCCGCCATGCGAAGCTTTTGATAGCCGTCGGGTACGGTGGAGGAGCCTCCCGTGATCTGCATGCCGAGAACGCGGCTCAATACCTCGCCACCTGCTCGCGCCCCTCGGGCCATAAGCCCCTCGTCGATCGTCGCGAAAGGCAGGCTGTCGTCCATCACCCGGCTGTTGAAGTAGGCCGTATCTGGTGGACCAGGATCGATGCGAACCTTGTGCGGATCCACGTCAAGCTCTTCCGCAATCAGATGTGCCTGGATGGAATACGCGCCTTGGCCCTTGTCGGCGCGCGGAGTGATGAGCGTAACGCCCTCGGCGTCGACGCGGACGTAAGGCGTGATCGCGGCTTCCCCCGCCTTGAGGTCCTTGAGCAGCGGATTGGGAGGATCCTGGCGCAATCGGTAATAGCCGAAGGCGACGCCGCCGGCGATCGCAGCGGAGCCGATTAGGAACGTGCGTCTTGCAATTGTCTTGAGCCGAGCCACGCTATTTCCCCTTCATCATCTGGGCTGCAGTTTTGACGGCGCTGTGGATGCGCGTGTAAGTCCCGCATCGACAGAGATTGCCGTCCATCGCCTCGGCGATTTCGGCGTCCGAGGGATCGGGCGTTTTAGATAGCAGGGCCGCTGCAGTCATCATTTGGCCGGACTGACAATAACCGCACTGCGCAACTTGGTGCTCGATCCAAGCCTGCTGAACGACGTGCAGATTCGCGGGAGTCCCCAGGCCCTCGATTGTCGTGATGCCGCCGCGGACCTCGCCAGCGTTGATCGAGCAGGAGCGAACCGCCGTACCGTCGATATGAACGGTGCATGCACCGCAAAGCCCAGCCCCGCAACCGTACTTCGGTCCCAAGATGCCAAGCTCGTCTCGAAGCACCCAAAGGAGCGGCATTTCCGGTTCGACATCCAGATCGTAGCGCTTACTGTTGACGGTCAACTGCATTGCGAATGCTCCTGTAGTTGCGAACAACGACACCTGCCCGCCTCTCTAAGCGCCGCGGCCAGCCGGATCTGATGTGCCGAGCCAGGCATGTATTCTTGACGATTAGGTCGGTACAGGGGCCTCGGCCAATTCAGAATCGAATAACTTTGGTTTACCGCTGAATTGCTGCGAAGCGCGCATCAGAGCTACCTGCGTTTCCGCCGCCCCGGTCGCCCGGAAGCAGTGGCACGGGTCTGCTCCGATCCAATTTCGGGCAGCGGCGCATCGATGACACGCGTCATGAGTTCGCGGAGATGGCCGGCCTCGCGCGCCCCGAACGCCGATTCGAATCCGGCTCTCGCCTTTTGCCAGGCCGGATGCGCGGCGAACAGCATCTCCTGTCCGCGATCAGTGATGGCGACCTCCCGCACCCGCCGATCCTCATCGCTCACCCTGATCTTAAGGAAGCCATCCCGCTCCAGCGGCCGGAGATTGTGGCCCACCGTCGCTCGATCCATCGTCATGATGTTCGCCAGGCTGGCCATCGTCATCGGACCTTCCGCGGCGAGGAAGCCCAGCAGGCTGTACTGGGTCGACTTGAGCCCGGTACCGGCAAGATAGAGATCGTAATAGCGAGACACGCGCCGCGCCGCCCGCCTGAGCTGGCTGCAAGTGCAGTTCTGAGGAAAATCACTCGTCGGAAACGAACGTCGTGCCAAGTTCAGGGTTTCCTTGCCGGTCTGGATCGGTGCTCCAGACCCTTAGCATCAAATCGCCGGACGAACCTCAATGAAATCGCAGTTTGCCGGCCTGCCTAACGGATGATAGTCTCATATGCCCGTAATTGTGTCCGGCGCACTGTGCGCGGGCGCACGCGGCCTTCAGATGCAGCCTTCAGATCAAGGAGACCAGCATGGCCGGACTTAAGGACCACCCGATCGCCGAACGCATACGGCTCAACCCTCCGGCGCCGCCTGCCTCCCTAAGCCTCGACGCTTTGAAGGCGTTGGTCATGGAATGCGGTGCAGATGATTGCGGTATCGTCAGCCTCGACGACCCTCTCGTCAAAGACGAGGCCGTTCACGCGCGACGGGCATTCCCGGGGGCGCGATTGGCGGTGAGCATCGTGAGCAGGATGAATCGCGCTCCGATCCGTTCACCCGCGCGTTCGGCGTCCAATAACGAGTTCCACAAGATTTCTCACGACGTCGACGACATCGCGCGCGAGCTGGTTCGGCGGCTGGAAGATATGGGAATATCGGCGATGAATCCTCCGATGGCATTCCCCATGGAGTTCGACAAGTACCCGGAACGGGGATGGGTCGTCTCGCATAAGCTCATTGCCGAAGCTGCCGGCGTTGGGAAGCGCGGTATCCATCGCAGCGTCATCCATCCCAAATTCGGCAGCTTTATCCTTCTGGGCACCGTGCTGGTCGATCTCGACATAGAGGCCACGTCGAAGCCACTCGACTACAATCCCTGCTTCGAGTGCAGGCTCTGCGTCGTCGCTTGTCCGGTCGGCGCGATCAAGCCGGATGGATATTTCGACTTTTCTTCCTGCCTCAACCACAACTACCAGCAGTTCATGGGCGGATTCGCACAATGGATCGAGGACATCGCAGACGCGAAGTCCGCCAAGGACTACCGTGAACGCCAACCGCTGGCAGAAACAGTCAAACGCTGGCAGAGCCTCTCGTACGGCCCCAACTACAATGCTGCCTATTGCGTCGCGGTTTGTCCTGCCGGCGAAGACATCATGGCCGGCTACTTGTCAGACCGCAAAGCGCACGTGGACAAGATCGTCAAACCGTTGCAGGACAAAGTCGAGCCGCTCTATGTCGTCCGGGATTCCGATGCAGCAAGTCACGCCGCGAAGATGTTTCCACACAAGACGCTTCGTTTCGTGCGCTCGAGTGCGCGGGCCTCGAGTATCGGCGCATTTCTCTTCGGAATGGGGCTTACCTTCCAGCGCAACAGGGCCAAAGGCCTGAATGCCACCTACCACTTCGTCTTCACGGGCCAAGAGCCGAAGGAGGCCACGGTGGTTATCAAAAATCAGAAGCTGGCCGTCACCGACGGCCTCATTGGTACCCCGGACTTGCGCATTCAGGCGGACTCAGCAGCTTGGCTGAAGACTTTGAACGGTCAGCTCTCGGTCGTCCTGGCGCTCGCGCAGAGAAAGATACGATTGAAGGGTCCTCTTAAACTCCTGAAGGCCTTCGGCGCCTGCTTCCCGAAATGACAAAACACCGCCGCAAGCCGAGTGCTAAATGTCCGCGTCGGGCTCGGCTGCCTATTAGTTGGAAGCGACAGACGTTCGTTCCGTTTTCGAATTGACTAACTTGTCGTCTCGATGTCTTATCCCCGCACCTCCCGGTCCGATCCAGGAGACGGAGACATCTGGGCTCGGACTACTCAACCGGCCGCGAGAGCGGCCGGTCTTTTCAGCGCGTTATTCGGTGGGATGAAGGAGCCAGGCTCGTCTCGCAATCTGGAGCATCTCCGTTTCACGGAGCTTAAGCCGGTAAAGTCTCGCTTTCGACCTTGGATAATGCTGCGCCGGCGAGGCTCTCAAAATCGCCGGAAGGGCGCTGAAGCCGAGCATCATGCCATTAGGTGCGATTTCGGTCGGATCGAGACGGAAGGCCGGGGGCGAAGCAAGGCCGTCTCCCTCGTGATCACGGCTCCAGCCAAGGCGATCAAGCGCCGCGGCAGGCGAGTGTTCGCCGGACCTCCATTTCAACATTTCGATCGCGGATCGAAAAGCACGCGTCACGCAATCGACGTCGTCGACAGATCGGTCGCCGACCATCTGCGCGTGATGCATAACAGCCTGCAATACCTCTTCACGCGCGTGATCATGGCTGAGCGCGATAGCAGCCAAGCCAAAGAGGGCATCAAAAATCTGGAACGCGTGGCGCGCGGTGGCCAGCACCTGTAGATAACATTCGAAGACAGTCGGTCCGAACGCGGCCGCCGACTTCGCTCCTGCCGCCGCCAGCCATACCGTACGCGCTCTCGTGAACGCCAAGCTAGGCGTCCACCCGTTTAATGTCGATGATCTGGCCGCGTCGATCAGGGAATGTTCAGGAGCGTCGCTGCTCATCAGGGCGAAATGAGCCATGATGTGCGTCATTGCGCAGTAATTGCATTCATCAGCACGGAACGTGGTATTGGCTTCAGCCCTCACCCGCTCACGCAAGTCCTCCAGGGCGGCCAGATGACGAGTTGCCAGGGCATATGCGAGCCCTTCGATGAGAGGCGCCCACCTGAATACGGACTGGAACTCTGTTCTGGACGGAAAGCGGCCAGAAACCGTCATTGGGGCGAGCAAATCGAGAGCGACATCTCTGCTTCTCGCTCTCAGAGCATGCATCCGGCTCCCTGCGGATGTCACCAGCTCGTTGATCTCTTCACCCACCGGGACGCCGTGCTGACGAAACGGACGCAACCTCCCGGATGGGTCAATCTCAATCCCGGCAGGGACGTTCGGTATCTTCAGGACCACCGGCTGCGCAGACTCACCGGACGTCCGGATGCTTTGCCATGTTGTTGGCTCCATCTCTATGGCGAGGCCGATCGCTAATGTATCGGCCAGTCTCATCAGGTCGTTGGATCCATATGCAGCGACGATCGGACCGAAGTTATGAGACTTCTCGCTGGCCTCCTGGCTCTCTCGCTCCGGAGGCAAAGGTCGCTGCTCCAACTTCCACCTCTTTGGCTTTTCCTGGAAGCGTGAAGCCGATCGTCGCGCATGACGAACCGAGCGATTTCCCAGGATGAACTAGGCTGGGAAAGTAGGAGTGTTTCCTGCAACCCGGTCGAGCCGCGTATTTCGAGCACCTCCTAATCAGAAATGAATAAGCGGTCATTCACGACGTACAGTCGATTCTCCCTACGAACTGCCCCGCTCGCCGAAGTGCACTTGCATCACTCAATAAGTTCTTTTATGGAACTTGCGGAAAAGCTTCCGAAGAGAGCTGTGGAGAGATCGATGAGCACAGTCGTCAGCCTGAAATCGCACGACGCCGTAGGCATCGTCACCATCGATAGTCCTCCGGTCAATGCGCTCAGCGCAGCCGTACGCGGGGGCATCCTGGCGTGCGTCCAGCAAGCCATTGCCGACCCTTCCATTCAGGCCATCGTGTTGACCTGCGCAGGACGGACCTTCATTGCCGGAGCCGACATCACGGAGTTTGGCAAGCCTCCGAAGAAGCCGGCCCTCGATGAGGTCCTGACCGCGATTGAGAGCAGCCCGAAGCCCGTCATTGCGGCCATCCACGGGACCGCTCTTGGTGGGGGGCTCGAGGTCGCCCTGGCGTGTCATTTCCGGGTGGCGGATAAGAGCTCGAAGCTCGGCCTGCCCGAGGTCAAGCTCGGTCTGTTACCAGGCGCCGGCGGCACCCAGCGCCTTCCCCGCGCAGTGGGTCCGGAACTTGCCGCTAGAATGATCATCGGCGGCGACCCAATCGGCGCCAACGAAGCGCTTCAGAACGGATTGATCGAGGAGGTGGTCGAGGAAGCATCATCCGGCGGCGAAGCCTTCGCTCGAAAACTTCTTGCTGAAAGGCGTCCGCTTCGCAGGTTGCGCGACGATGACACCAAGCTCGCCGCGGCTCGATCGGACCGCTCGATCTTCACCGGTGCTGTGGCAGCGATGACGAAGAAAGTCAGGGGGTTGGAGGCGCCGTTCGTTGCGGCCGACGCAATCGGCCACGCGCTCGATCTCCCCTTTGATCAGGGACTGAAGAAAGAACGAGAGTTGTTCCTCCGGCTGATGAGCAGCGATCAATCGAAGGCTCTACGATACGCGTTCTTCGCCGAGCGAGAGGCAGCGAAGATCGCGGGTGTGGCGGCTGGGACCAAGCCCCGTCCGGTCGAACATGTCGCCATCATCGGCGCCGGCACCATGGGAGGCGGCATCGCGATGTCATTCGCGAACGCAGGCATTCCTGTCACTTTGGTGGAGATCGGCAAGGATCAGCTCGATCGCGGATTGGGTGTCATCCGCAAAAACTATGAAGCCACCGCAGCGCGAGGCGGCATTCCGGCCGATGCGCCTGCCAAACGCATGGCACTCATCAGCGGAGCCATCGGCCTCGAAAACGTCGGGCAAGCCGACCTCATCGTCGAGGCTGTATTCGAAACCATGGCGATCAAGAAGCAGGTTTTCGGGCAGCTCGACAAAATCGCGAAATCTGGCGCTATCCTGGCGACCAATACCTCCTTCCTGGACATCAATGAGATCGCCGAGGAAACCAAGCGTCCCCAGGATGTGGTCGGCATGCACTTCTTCAGCCCGGCCAATGTGATGAAGCTGTGTGAAATCGTCCGCACCAAGAGCACCGCACCCGACACACTGCTAACCGCAGCGTCACTGGCGCGGAAGATCGCAAAAGTGCCGGTGATCGTCGGCGTCTGCGACGGCTTCGTCGGCAACCGCATGCTCATGGCCCGGCAACGTCAGGCCAGTCAGCTGCTTTTCGACGGCGCACTTCCCCAGCAGGTTGATGCCGCCCTGACCAGATTTGGCATGCCGATGGGCCCGTTCGCGATGGGCGACCTGGCCGGGTTGGATATCGGCTGGCGGTCGCGACAGGATCGTGGCATCAAATCGGAGATCGAGGACGCCTTATGTGAGGCAGGCCGCTTCGGACAAAAGACCGGGAAGGGCTTCTTCCGCTACGAAAGCGGCTCGCGCGCTCCCCTTCCAGATCCGGAAGTCGAAACACTGATCGATCAGACGTTGAAGCGCCTCGGGCGCAAGCGGCGCACGATCACCGACGAGGAAATCCTGGAGCGGACCACATATGCGATGATCAACGAGGGAGCTCGGATCCTTGAAGAAGGCATTGCGGCTCGAGCAAGTGACATCGACGTGGTGTGGCTTTATGGGTACGGATGGCCTGTCTATCGTGGAGGCCCCATGTATTACGCCGATCATCTCGGGCTGAAAACAATCGCTGACAAGCTGTCGGACTATGCGAAGGAAGCAAGCGATCCGTCGCTCGAGCCTGCACCGTTGCTGAAGAAGTTGGCCGATCAGAACGCGAAATTCACCTGACCTGTCTGCCCCTGGAGTGAACCAAACCTGCTCGCCGAGTGGCCAACCTGCCCGTCGGCGAGTGGGCTCCCCGAACCGGCGAGGAGGGCCCTTGCCGAGGAGCGGCGCAGACCGACAGCTTGCAGCTTTGGAGATCTGAAGGACACTGGCGAAAGCTCTCCGCGAGAAGCTTCCTTTCCCGACCAAGAAATGAGTTGGCGCCAACATATTCCTCAATAGTTACTTGATATTTCGTAGCTGCTCTGGCAATTTGCGACGACGTAGCTATTTGCAGGGTAGAGCACGGCTCCCTATCACGGGCGAAGCCGTCCCCTCATCGCTGGAGAAGAAGTTCAGGAGCAACCGATACTGCTGACGCATGATCGGGATTGTCTCCCTAGCTCTGGCAATAGACCATCGTATCTCCAAGAAACTGGTCCTTACATGCGCCGAATAGTAGTCACAGGAATGGGGCTGGTCTCTCCGCTCGGCTCAGGCACGGAGGTGGCGTGGTCCCGGCTGCTTGCCGGCAAGTCCGGGCTGACCATGCTGCCTGAGTGGGCTTCCTCGCTGCCAGGGAGAGTTGCCGGGCTCGTGCCGGCTAAAGCCGATGACGCCGACGGTGCTTTCGATCCAGATCTGACCATCCCGCCCAAAGAACAGCGGAAAATGGATCGGTTCATACAGTTCGCGTTGGTGGCAGCTGCGGAGGCAGTCAAGCAGGCTGGTTCGGACCCCTACCGACGAACGCTCCCAGGAGCGGACAGCGACGATCATCGCTTCTGGAATCGGCGGATTTCCGGCCATCGTCGAAGCGGTACGGACGACCGACCAACGTGGCGTCCGCCGCCTGTCACCCTTTACCGTGCCGTCCTTCCTGGCAAATCTCGCCGCCGGACACGTTTCGATACAGTACGGCTTCAAAGGGCCGATCGGCGCTCCCGTCACGGCGTGCGCCGCCAGCGTACAGGCAATCGGCGATGCGGCTCGATTGATCCGCGCGGGTGAGGCCGACGTGGCGGTCTGCGGAGGTGCCGAAGCTTGCATCGACTTGGTCAGTCTTGGTGGGTTCGCTGCGGCTCGCGCAATCTCCACGCACTTCAACGACAGGCCCTCGCAGGCATCTCGCCCATTCGATCGGGACCGCGATGGATTTGTCATGGGCGAAGGCGCCGGAATTCTGGTGATCGAAGAGCTCGAGCACGCTCGCGCGCGCGGGGCCCTGCCGATCGCCGAACTCGTCGGCTATGGAACTTCCGCTGACGCGTATCATATCACGTCAGGCCCTGAAGATGGCTCAGGCGCACGGCGAGCCATGGAATTGGCCTTGCGGCAGGCTAACCTCGATCCGCGCAACGTACAGCATCTCAATGCGCACTCTACCTCGACGCCGGTCGGCGACAATTCCGAAGCTCGCCGCCATCAAATCCGTTTTCGGAACCCACGGCGGCATAGCCGTAAGCGCGACAAAGTCGGCGACCGGTCATTTGCTGGGCGCTGCAGGGGGCGCCGAAGCCATCTTCGCGATTCTCGCCGTCCGAGACCAGGTAGCCCCTCCCACTCTCAATCTGGAAAATCCCGACGAGGCAGCGGAAGGCGTGGATCTCGTTGGACCAAAGGCCCGGAATATGGCGATGGACCACGTGATCTCGAATGGCTTTGGGTTTGGCGGCGTGAACGCCAGCGTCATCTTCAAGCGCTGGTAGGGTGACGTGCGCGTACTTCTCTTTGCTTGGCTCTAGCCGGCCAGCTCCGCTCTAATGCGCCAATTCCCTCATCGCCCCTTCTAGGCCGTCGATGGTGATCGGGAACATGCGGCCCGCGAAAATGCGTTTGATGATGGTGGTGGATTCCGAATAATCCCAATGCTTCTGCGCGACCGGATTGAGCCACACCGTATGCGGATAGGTGCGGATGATGCGATCGAGCCAGACCGAGCCGGGCTCCTCGTTGACATGCTCGACCGAGCCGCCCGGCACCATGATCTCGTAAGGCGACATCGAGGCATCGCCGACGAACACGACCTTGTAGTCGTGCGGGTATTTGTGCAGCACGTCCCAGGTCGGCGTGCGATCGGTGAAGCGGCGCTTGTTCTGCTTCCACACGCCTTCATAGAGGCAATTGTGGAAGTAGAAATACTCCATGTGCTTGAACTCGCTTTTCGCCGCCGAGAACAGCTCCTCGACCTGCTCGATATGCGAGTTCATGGAGCCGCCGATGTCGAAGAACACCAGCAGCTTCACCGCATTGCGCCGCTCGGGGCGCATGTGAACGTCGAGATAGCCGTGATTGGCCGTCTCGCGGATGGTGGTGTCGAGATCGAGCTCGTCGGGCGCGCCGGTGCGCGCGAACTTGCGCAGGCGGCGCAGCGCCACCTTGATGTTGCGGATGCCGAGCTCGACATTGCCGTCCAGGTCCTTGAACTCGCGCTTGTCCCACACCTTCACGGCGCGGTTGTTGCGGTTCTTCTCCTGGCCGATGCGGACGCCTTCGGGGTTGTAGCCGTGCGCGCCGAACGGCGAGGTGCCCGCGGTGCCGATCCATTTCGAGCCGCCCTGATGACGGCCTTTTTGCTCCTCGAGGCGCTTCTTCAAGGTCTCCATGAGCTTGTCCCAGCCCATAGCCTCGATCTGCTTCTTCTCTTCCTCGCTGAGGTATTTTTCGGCGAGCTTCTTCAGCCATTCCTCTGGGATCTCGGCCTTCTCCATGGCGTCGAGCAGGCTTTCCAGCCCCTTGAACACCGTGCCGAAGGCGCGGTCGAACTTGTCGAGATTGCGCTCGTCCTTCACCAGCGAGGTGCGCGACAGATAGTAGAAATTCTCGACCGAGTAATCCGACAGATCAGCGTCGAGCGCCTCCATCAGCGTGAGGTATTCGCGCAGCGTGACGGGGACCTGCGCATCGCGCAGAGAGGTGAAGAATTGCAGGAACATGACAGATGGACCATCCGAGCATCCAGAGCAGGCTATCCCGGATCTTGGCGCGCCCGATCGACAAATGAGAATAAGCACGCCTCATCAATGAATAGCCTCGCGCATTGATTCTTGCTCTGCCGATGGTTGATCAATCGCTCTGAACGTTAGGCACAAAGCACTTGAATCATGCGACTTTGCGCTCGGGGACGATAGCCGCAACTGCTCGACACTGCATGCGATTCACTCCAGCCACACGCGCGGCTGTTGGAAGCGCCGGAGTAGCCGCGGGCTTGATCCGCTTGCAAAACTGTCGCTATTCGGATCATACCTTGCATAACATCCACTCGAACACTCTGATGGCCATGAAATTCACTGGGACAAAAAATTACGTCGCGACCGACGATCTCAAAATGGCCGTCAATGCTTCGATCGTGCTGGAGCGCCCGCTCCTCATCAAGGGCGAGCCCGGCACCGGCAAGACTGTGCTGGCGGAAGAAGTGGCGAAGGCGCTGAACGCGCCGCTTTTGACCTGGCACATCAAGTCCACCACCAAGGCGCAGCAGGGCCTCTACGAATACGATGCGGTGTCGCGCCTGCGCGACAGCCAACTCGGCGATGCGCGCGTGTCCGAGATCAAGAACTACATCAAGCGCGGCAAGCTGTGGGAGGCCTTCACCGCCGAACAGCGCCCGGTGCTCCTGATCGACGAGATCGACAAGGCCGACATCGAGTTTCCGAACGATCTGCTGCTCGAGCTCGACCGCATGGAATTCCATGTTTACGAGACCGGCGAGACCATCAAGGCCAAGCAGCGCCCGATCATGATGATAACCTCCAACAACGAGAAGGAGCTGCCGGACGCGTTCCTGCGCCGCTGCTTCTTCCACTACATCAAGTTCCCTGATGCCGACACGATGGGCCGCATCGTCGACGTCCATTTCCCCGGTATCAAGAAGCGCCTGGTCGAGGAAGCACTGCGCACCTTCTTCGAGGTGCGCGAGGTGCCCGGCCTGAAGAAGAAGCCGTCGACCTCGGAGCTGCTCGACTGGCTCAAGCTGCTGCTCAACGAGGACATGAGCGTTGAGCAACTGCGCGAGCGCGATCCGCGCAAACTGATCCCGCCGCTGCACGGCGCGCTGCTGAAGAACGAGCAGGACGTGCATCTGTTCGAGCGGCTGGCGTTCCTCGGCCGGCGAGAGGTCTAGCCGTTCAAGAATTCGATATTAGCCGTCAGCCGGAGTTCTTGATATTCAGGCCTCCGATTGTTCTGACCGGAGACGATGAGATGGGCCACTCCCAAGCGGACAAAGCGAAAAGTCGCGAGCGTATTCTGGATGCCGCCGCGATCCAGATCCGGGAGCTGGGATTGGACGGCCTCGGCATTGCCGAACTCATGAAATCGGCAAAGCTGACGCACGGCGGATTCTACGGGCATTTTGACTCGCGCGATGAGCTGATCTCCGATGCGCTGGCAAAAGCCCTCTCGAAAGGCGGTCCAGAATCGGCACGCCTGGGAGGCAAGAACGGACCGCGTTCTCTCAAAGCGCTGCTAAACACTTATCTCAGTAAGGCTCATCGAGACGATCGGAGTGCGGGATGTGCGGTGGCGGCGCTGGCCGGAGAGGTTGCGCGAAGCGATCGAAGAACGCGCGACGTCATGACGAGCTATCTCTCCCAGTACTTCGACAAGGTGGCTAACCTGGTGGAAGGCAATCAGCCCGACGAATCGGCCATTGCCATCGTCTGCACGATGGTTGGAGCGGTCGCCCTTTCGCGTGTCGCGAGAGATCGCCCGATGTCTGACAAGATATTGCGCGCGGCCCAACGGAGCATTCTCGATCTTGTAAAATGCCGCGAGGCAGCTGAAGAATAGCGGCCCGAAGGCAAGAAAGGACGATGATGAAGCTCTACGATTTCGGACCTGCGGCGAGCTCTCAACGCGTTCGTGTCTTCTTGGCTGAGAAAGGCCTCGAGCTGCCAACCGAGCAACTGAACGTCCGGGAGGGGGCGCAGTTCACCCCCGCCCTCACCGAGATGAATCCGTTTCACTGCGTCCCCTTCCTGGAATTGGAGGACGGCACGGTCATCGCGGAGTCCCTGTCGATTTGCCGCTACCTCGAAGAAATGTACCCGCAACCAGCTCTTTTTGGGCGCACAAGCACCGAGCGCGCCGTGGTCGACATGTGGTCGCGGCGGTTCGAACTGGATGGTCTTATTCCAATGCTGCACGCCGCGCGCAATTCTCTGCCTGTGTTCGCCAATAGAGTTGTGCCGGGCACGCGGAATGATCTGCCGCAATTGCCGGCACTGGTCGCTCGTGGACGCGAGATGATGGAAATCTTCCTCGGTCGCGTGGAGCCGTACTTGGCGAAGAACGCCTTCGTCGCCGGCCCCCAATTCAGCGTCGCAGATATCACCGGCTTCTTCGCCATACGCTCGGCCAACGCGCTGAACATGGATATTGGCGCGCGCTATCCTGCCGTCGCGGCCTGGTTTGCCAAAGTTTCGGCACGCCCGGCCTTTCAGCTCTGAGGAGGCCCATATGAAGGATCCAGTTTGCATCGTCACCGGAGTCGGTCCTGAGCACGGCACGGGCGCAGAGATCGCCAGGCGCTTCGGCGAGGGCGGCTATCGGGTCGCGATGATAGCCCGCAACGCGGAGAACCTCCACAACCTGGCATCGAAGTACGAGGGCGCGCGCGCTTATCCTTGCGATGTCGGTGATCTCCAGGACTTGGTCCGGACGCTCGCCCTCATCAGGACCGAGATGGGCGCTCCCCAGATCGTCATTCACAATGCACTACGTGCCACGCGGGGAAGCATCCTTGCCATGGACCCCGACGATTTGGAGAAGAACTTCCGGGTCAATACCACCGCGCTGCTCCATCTCTCCCGCGAGACCATTCCGCAGATGCTGGAGGCCGGGAAAGGTGCGATCCTGGTCACTGGCAACACGTCCGCCTTTCGCGGAAAGGCCAACTGGGGCTTCTTCGCGTCAACCAAAGCGGCCCAGCGCATTTTGGCCGAATCGATGGCCCGAGAGTTCGGGCCGAAGGGAATTCATGTCGCCTACTTCATGATCGACGCAGCGATCGACACGCCCCGCACCCGCCCGATCTTGGCGGCAGACAAGCCCGACGATTTCTTCGCAAAGCCTGCCGCCATAGCGGAGGAGATGTTTCGGGTCGCCCACCAGGACCGGTCGACATGGTCATTCCTTGTCGAACTACGCCCGTTCGGCGAGATCTGGTAAGGGGCAATCGAACTGCCGAGCGTGGCATATCAGACGGTCGAGCTTGCTCCGGCGTCCTTCCGCGCAGACGGCTGAGGTGCTGGGGCATTTTGAACAGGATCACGCAACCTGCTGCAGTCGCTTCTGAGCCGACCTCTGACCGACAAACCAGGACTTGGTGTTGGTCAGTTCCGCTTCCAGAAAGCGCCAGACCTGCTTGGTCATCTTCCTGAGATCACTTTCGCGGCGGCGTAGCAGCCATAAGTCCAGAATGGCCGTGTCGTCCGGAAGCACACGCACCAAGCCTTCGGCCAAGGCAAATGGCACCGGCAGAAACGCCAGGCCAAGTCCTTCCGCCGTCGCAGCGAAATGATTGACGACCGGCGTAAGCGATAGGGTACTGCGGGAGTTCGCAGCCGAATTGAAGGCCGTCAACAACGTGATGTGACTGGTGCGTTCGTTGTGGAGCCTGCCGTACTCGGCCATGCTTCCGATCAGTTCATGGTCGACCAGCTCGTTCAGAGAACTCGGCGCGCCACGCTCCGCCAAATAGCTGTCGGATGCAAACAGACCAAAGGCGATGGTTCCGACGCGGCGACCGACGAGCTCGCTGTCACCCGGATGTCCTATCCGAATGACCAGATCAAGATCACTGGTGGCAAGGTTCTGCTGCTCGACAGTGGAATTGATCTCAAGCCGGATCTGGGGATTCAGAGCGCGCAATTTTTTGACGCGAGGTAGCAGCCAATGCTTGGTCAAGCCTTCTGTGGCGGAGATCTTGACGGCGGTCGAACGATGGCCGACCCGCAAGGAGAGATCCCGGTGAAATTCTTCGAAAGATCGAACCATCTCTTCCGCCGATCGGAGAAGGTCCTGTCCCTCCTGGGTCAATTTCACTCCCGACGAGACGCGAAAGAACAGCGGCGCGCCGATATTCCGCTCCAGCTCCTTCAAGCGCCTGCTGAGAGTCGGCTGGCTCATGCCCAAATCCCGCGCGGCCCTGTTGACGCTTCCGGTTCGTGCCACCGAAAAGAAAAGCCTGAACAGATCCCAGTTGGTTTCAGTCAAGCGAGGTTTGTGCTGGGTAGTACCAGTCGCCACCATCCCCGTGTTGCCGGGCTCCGCTCCGGAGAAAGGTCCGCCGCGCGCAGCTTCGCCACCCACCACGTTGTCCATTTCCACCCCTTCGATACATGTCCGAGCGGATATAAAATGATGCTCGTCATCTTTATCTCAGGATGATGCTTGTCATGCAGAACGTCAAGCGGGGGATTGAACACAAGTCGGTGGGAAGCAACAACTGAACAAATGTTCACTGCATGTTTTCAGGGCTGTTAAGACTGCTAGTAGAGCACACCGGCTGGTTAGCTTGAGCTTCCTTTGCGCACGAGAGCCGAATTCGCCTCTCCTCAGTGAGTTGTTCTTGCCCGGCAAGCTTTGTAAGTCCCATGACACCTTCCAGCCATCTTGAGAAATCTCCGGCGGCACCCTTAGGTACGACTTCATGACACCGCACCGCGAACGCGGCGAGTTGAGTTGTAGACATACTGTCCGTCAGGCTGCCGCCACGGACAGTTCATCCATGTATGGCCCAAGGTCTGCAGCGAAATGCTCATGCTTCAACAACTGATCGAAGTGTCTCATCATGCGTGGATACTCGTTGCGGACACCACGATGGAGTATTCTGCTTAGGCCCAGCTCCTGCAGCTGACGCGCTCGACAATGTTCGTTCATGAAAAGCGCGAACTCTATGGCGAAACAGATATCGGCAAGGGAAATGCTGTCGCCGACCAGCACCCGGCGGGTGGGCCGGAGCGCTTGCTCAAGTCCGGAGGCGTAGATCGAGAAAGCTTCTTGAGTTCTCGCGTGGATTGCCGCATCCAGTATCCCGCCTGACAGCGCTAGAAGGTAGATCTGAGCGTCTCGCGCAAAAATCAGACTTACATCCAGGAAGCTGTCGATCCTGGAAGTCTCGTAAGCATCGTGCCCATAGAGGGGGAAATCGGTCTTGCTCAGGCGTGCCACCGCTCGCATGATGCTATTCGATTCGAAGATGCCGATTTTCCCGCCGGGAGCGAACGCGGCAGGAACGTTGCCGAACGGGTGGGCATCCATGAACGCTTCTGTCTTGAACAAGCGTTCTCCAGTCATCCCTACCCTGCCAGTCCGAGCGAGCGGCGAGTACGCATGCCATTCGTAGGAGGCTACGGGGGCTGCATTGTAATCCCAAAGCCAGCCCTTCAGCTCTTCCGCAGAGGCACCTTTAACTTCGATTTCAACTCCAGCAAATCTGCCCGCAATGGTCGCCTTCCAAACTCTCGGATTCGGCAAATATGAAAAGATACGAAGGTCAGCCATTGTAAGCCACTCAGAGATGCGGTCGTCGGACGTGTCAAAGGACTAGAGGCCTAGCGGAATTCCCAGCAATCAAAAATCTGCTATCGCCCTACTTACCAATGATAGGCTGGCGCGAACTGTCACTCGCAGGTCCGTCCAACTCGCCGTGGCGCGAAGTGGATTGGAGAGGTGAGGTAAACTTGGGCGGACCACATAACGACCTTGCGCAGTGACGGATCTCAACTGTGAAGGTTAGCTCGCCCTGACTTGGACGTTTCCCCATCCGACAGCGGCCGCGAGGACGCCGATACGCTCGGGAGCTGGTGGTTGCGGTAACGCTCACGAAGCTCTGACTTCCTGACCTTTCCTGTCGCGGTATGAGGAATCGTATCCATCACGACGTCGTCAGGCATCCACCACTTCGCGATCTTGCCCTCAAGATACGCAAGAATGGTGCTCTTGGATGCCTCCGCACCCGGCTTGGTCTGGACGACGAGAAGCGGCCTTTCGCCCCATTTCGGGTGTGGGACGGCAATCACCGCAACTTCCTGCACGGAAGGGTGCGCCGCAGCGACATTCTCGATCTCGATCGACGATATCCATTCGCCGCCTGACTTGATAACGTCCTTGGATCGATCGGTTATACGCATATACGCGTGCTCGTCGATCGTCGCGACGTCGCCCGTGTCGAAATAGCCCTCCTCGTCCAAGATTTGGTCATCCAAACCAAAGTACGCCTTGGCGACGCTTGGGCCACGTACCTTCAGTCTACCGAATGCTTTTCCGTCGCGGGGAAGTTTGGCGCCGAAGTCATCGGTGATCTTCATTTCGACGAGAAACGGTGCAAAGCCCTGGCTTGAAAGTTGGGCAAGCTTCTCAGCGCCAGTCAAGCCTTCGAATGGCGGCTTCAGGTGCCCGATCGATCCGACAGGCCCCATCTCGGTCATACCCCAGCCCTGCCGTGCAGCGATCCCCACTCGTTCAAAGCCCTCGATCATTGCGGGCGGAGGCGCTGCCCCGCCGATCGTCAGAGTTCTGAGCGACGGCAGTCGCAAGTTTTCCGATTCCATATGCTGTTGGAGCATGAGCCAGACCGTTGGCACGCCGGCCGTCGACGTGACGTTTTCGTCCCTGAGCAGTTCATATACGGACGGGCCATCGAGCTTCGCGCCCGGAAACACGATCTTGCTGCCCACCATTGGCGCCTGGAATACGTAAGCCCAGCTATTGGCGTGGAATAACGGCACAATTGGCAGGACGGTATCGTTACAGCTTAAACCCATCACGTCTGCTTGGGCGGTCATCAACGACTGAAGTACGTTTGACCGATGAGAATACAGCACGCCCTTCGGATTTCCCGTCGTGCCTGACGTATAGCACAGGCCGGCAGCCGTATTCTCGTCAAAGCACTTCCAGGCAAAGTCGCCGTCGACGTTATCGATCCAGTCCTCGTACGCTACGGCATTCCGCAAGGACGTGTTCGGCATATTCTTGCGATCCGTCAGTATGACGAACCGCTCGATCAATTCGAGCTGCGGCGATAGCTTCTCGAGAACCGGTATGAATGTGACGTCAGCACAGAGAATTCTGTCCTTTGCGTGATTGATGATCCATGCGATCTGTTCGGGAAACAGGCGGGGATTTCACGGTGTGGCAAATGGCGCCGATGCCCATGATTCCATACCAGAGCTCCATGTGTCGCCAAGTATTCCAGGCCAGTGTCGCGACCCGATCACCAAGCACAATGCCGTCGCGATCCAGCCGCTGGGCAACTCTTAGCGCACGTTTTCTGATTTCACCGTAATTGGTCCGATGGATCGGCCCCTCGATCGACCGCGTCACGACCTCGCGATTGGGATGACAAGCTGCGGCGTGATCAATGATCCGCTGACACAGCAATGGCCAGTCTTGCATCAAGCCCAACATGGATTCCTCCGATAGGTCCTCCCACATCCGTTCAATCGGACGCGTGTGTTGCTTCATTTGGAGCATGAGGCGGTCATGCAGCAAAACATAAACATGGGGGTTGGCGCGCAACGTCAACTTTTTGGCGCGCGCGGCCATAGAAGCCGCTTCGCTAGGGCGTGATATTTCCCAGCAAATCTCGAAAACAGCCCAACGGTAGGAAACGACATGCCAATCTACATCATCACAAGTCAACGCGGCACGATCAGCTCCGAGCAGAAGTATGAGCTCGCCGAGGCGCTGGTCGAAATGCACTTGCGCGTGGCGGGCGGAGCCAGATGGCTGGTCAACGTCGTCTTTCAGGAATCGGACAGCATCTTTGTGGGGGGAGCGCCCGCAAGGAGATTGCTGATAGGGACAACGATTCGCGAGGGGCGAAACGACGAGGCCAAAGCGTCACTCCTGGCCGAATACTCATCCCTTGTATCGCGCGTGCTGGATGTCCCAACCTCGGATATCATTGCTGGCCTTGAGGAAGTAAATCCGGACAACGTGATGGAGGCCGGATTCATTCTTCCCAAGGTCGGGGAAGAAGAGGCGTGGATGAAGAAAGTCCTGGCTTCTCAAAGACATTGATGCCGATCGGATCAAGCGAAACGCCTCGGTATGGTGATCGACGACAGCTTATGGGTGGCATAGTTGTCGATGCAGACGGATATCGAAGCGCCTTTTAGCTGGAATCGACCTTGTCAGGGAGGACGCAATGACCGCAAGGACGCTCGAACAGGCGGTGATGCAGAATCACGCCGCGCTGGACGCGATGGTGAAGGGTGACTGCTCCGGCTACGTCGCCCTGCTCTCTGATCGTGATGACGTGACCTGGGGCAACCCGTTCGGCCCCTTCGCGCGAGGCCGCGCAAACATCGAGGCCACTCTGGCCGGCGCGGCGGCGCGCATGCGGTGCGGCAGGGCGGCCGGTGCCGATCACGTCGCGACATACCTGGCCGACAAGCTCGCCGTGGTGGTCGAGGTGGAACACGCCGAAACCATGGCTGGCGGCGCGGACGCCCCCTCGCCGGCGGCGCTCCGGGTCACGAGCGTCTGGCGGCTGGAGGGCGATGCCTGGAAGCTTGTCCATCGGCACGCCGACCCAATCACGACGCCCCGCTAAGCCATTCCCGTGATCTCAGCCTTGCGCCTCGGGCTTGAAGAATTCGGACGAATGTATTGACTGGATATCGGCCGGTTACAAGACGCTTTAGTGGACGATGCGCCCCGTTGAAAGATTAGATCTTATCGCTCGGACCTACCACACGGAAACAGAAGCGCCGCAACCTGTTGCCGGCCCTTTGACTTTTTTCGACTGGCTTCCCGCAGCTTGCCTGACGCGCCAATCTGCTATCGACCTTTGCCAGGTGATCTTCAACTCGAGCGCAAGCAAAACAAAGCCTCGCCCCGAATGGCAACAGCAAGGGGGCGCCGGTCACATCCGGCCACCAAAGTGAGGCTTTCAAAAAACATCGCCGGCTCAATAAAAGGGCATGGCGATCTTTGACAGGAAATTGATATGATGGAGCACCACATGGAGAACCATCCCCTTGACAGCTCTCACAGTGGCCTCATGCTGGTTTAACGCCATTCTCGACGGCCTTGAACGGGAGGGGCTGGAGAGAACGCAGCTGACGCTGGGGGTTCGTGGCATCGTCGGCGGCAGATTTCCGGACGCGAGCCGCATTGAGCTTTCTCCAACGAGAACCGTCTGGCGCCGCGCCCGGCTCCTTTCGGGGGACCCCTTACTTGGAGTTAAAGTCGGAAGCAGCTTACCCATTCACGCTACCAATGTGATCGCGGTCATCACTGCGCATAGCCCAACATTTGGCGAAGCAATTCAACACCTGTTGCGCTACCAGGCTTTGCTGAGCGAGGGCGGCCAGTTCACGACGCAACAGGTGGGAGCCGTAGTGCGGATGCTCTACAAGCCCACTCAGGACCCAATATCGATGGATTCGCTCCACACCGATGCTATCATCGCCTGTTTCTTAGCCAGCAGCCCCAAGCCCGCACTTGTCCACCTTGTAGGCCGGCCAGAGGCTGATCAGCGTTCGTTCGCCCAAATCCTGAATTGCGACGTTTGCTTTGGCGCTCCATACGCGGCTATCGACTACGACGCCCAGGCACTAAACGCGAACAAGTCCGGGGCGGATAGAGCCTTGTGCGATATCAATATCGCCTATGCTGAGACGTTGCTGAACGCTCTGCGTAGAATGGATGCCCTCTGCCAAAGGGTCCAGGCGGCGATCGGGAAGCTCGGCGCAAGTGCAGCCAATATCGAGTCCGTTGCCTGCGAGGTCGGCTGTTCACCGCGCACGCTCCAACGGCGTTTGAATTCAGCTGGCACCAGCTTCTCCGAACTGTTCGAGGCTTATCGGATGGGGGAGGCCATCATCATGCTCTCCGAGACAGATTTTGGTGTTTCTCGTATCGGTCACCTGCTTGGCTTCTCAGAAGCGAGCACATTCTCCCGCGCCGTTTCGCAGTGGTACGGACTATCGCCCCGCCAGATAAGGAAACAGCGGAACGGTGATATAGTTCGAATTCGCGATACGCAGCAAACGCTTTCCCGCACAGCGAGCAACGCCGTTGGAACGTCTGGGACGAGGGGCGTCAAACGGCCGAGCTCCGTGCTTACCGTGTGATATGCTCGCTCCATCACACCTGCATCAAAACAACCGCTCCCTCGATTTCTGCCAACGCGGCGCCGCGTAAAACGTTGCCTCACGTCGACAATCAAGTGGATTGTTCGATCAACGGGGCATCGGATTGGCCGTTGCCCCGCCACGATGGAGGAAGGGACGTCGACGCAGCTATGCCGCGGCCGCTTTTTTCCGCGTGAAGCGACCGTAGAATGTGTCGCCTTTAGCGGCCATTTCGATCAGGAGCTTTGGCGGAGTAAAGCGCGAACCATACTTCTTCTCGAGCTTCAAACACAGCTCAACGAACTTTTTCGTACCCATGAAGTCGATGTAGGACAGCGTGCCCCCAGTGAACGGCGGGAATCCGAATCCGAGAATCGAGCCGACATCGGCCTCTCGCGGATCGGTGATGACACCATCCTCCACGGTGCGCGCCGCTTCCACCGCCTGCACCACGAGAAACCGCTGCTTCAACTCCTCGACGTCGAGAGTATCCGGATCGAGCACCTTAGGCTGCAGCACGGTCAACTCCGGCCATAGCTTCTTTTGTCCCTTGCCCTTCTCTGGATAATCATAAAAGCCCTTGCCATTCTTTCGGCCGAGGCGTCCGCGCTTTTCCACCATCTCGACCAGCAACTTCTTGTGATCCTTGTTGATCGCCTGCGTGCCGATATCGGCTTCGGTGGCCCTCAATATCTTAAGCCCAAGGTCGAGAGCAGTCTCATCACTGAGCGAGAGCGGACCGACCGGCATGCCGGCCATCTTGGCGACGTTCTCGATCATGGCAGGCGGCACGCCTTCCAGCAGCATCTGGTACCCTTCGAAGATGAAGAGCATCACGCAACGGTTGGCGTAGAAGCCGCGCGAGTCATTGACGACGATCGGCGTCTTCTTGATTTGTCGCACGTAGTCGAGGGCGGTGGCCAGCGCAACGTCGCCAGTGTTCTCTCCAACGATGATCTCCGACAACATCATCTTCTCGACTGGAGAGAAAAAGTGGATTCCGATGAACCTCGACGGATCCTTGAACTCCTCGGCCAGCGAATTGATCGGCAGCGTGGAGGTATTCGACGCAAAGATCGCGCCTTTCTTCAAAAGCGGCTGCGCTTTGGCGTAGGTCTCTGCCTTGACTCTCCGATCCTCGAACACCGCCTCGATCACCAGGTCGCAATCGCTTATCGCATTGTAATCTGCGGTGGCGGTTATACGCGACAGGATCGCGTCGCCGTCGGCCTGTGTCATGCGGCCCTTCGCGATCACCGCATCGACGTTAGCCTGGGCGTGCCCCTTGCCCTTGTCCGCAGAGGCCTGGTCGCGATCAATCAAAACCACGTCAATACCGGCCTGGGCGGAAATATAGCCGACGCCGACGCCCATGAAACCTGCACCGATGACTGCGAGCTTCTTTACTTTCGTCGGCGGCACGTTCTGCGGACGGCGCGCGCCTTTATTCAGATCCTGCATCGATATGAAGAGCGAACGGATCATCGCCGCCGCTTCCTTCGAACGCAGAATCTTGGCGAAGTGCCGCGATTCGACGCGCAGCGCTGCATCCATCGGCAACTGCAGGCCTTCGTAGACGCACTGGAGTATTGCCCGTGCGCCCGGATAGTTATCGTAAGTCTCCTTGCGCAGGATCGCGGTCGCCGGCTGGAAGAACTGCAATCCCGTTTTCGAGTAGACCGCACCACCAGGCAACTTGAAATCCTTCTGATCCCAAGGTGCCACCGCCTTGCCGCCGGCCTTGATCCAGTCCTTGGCCTTCTGAATCAGATCCCCGGCAGGCACCACTTCTCCGATGATACCACGGGCTTGCGCCTTCTTGACATCGATCGCGTCGCCCTTGAACAGCATCTGCACGGCATCCATGGTCGGCATCAGGCGCGGCAGCCGCTGCGTGCCGCCGGCGCCTGGAAAAATTCCGATCTTGACCTCAGGCAGCCCGACACGGGTTTTCGGATTGTCGGACGCGACGCGGTGGTGACAGGCCAGCGCCAGTTCGAAGCCTCCGCCGAGCGCCGTTCCATTGATCGCGGCAACCCAGGGCTTGCCGCCAACCTCGATATTCCGGAACGATTGCGACAATTTGCGCGCCTCGCCGAACATGTATTTGTTCGCCGCTTCCTCGCCTTGCGACTTCAACATCTCCGCGTGAGTGCGGTTCATCGCTTCGAGCATCGTCAAATCCGCGCCGGCGCAGAACGCATTTTTGCCGGATGTGATGACGACGCCCTTCACCGCAACGTCCGACGTCAGTTGCTCGATGATTGCGCTGAGCTCGGCTCCCGACGTCTCATCGATGACGTTCATCGATCTTCCGGGAATATCCCAAGTCACCAGCGCAATGCCGTCGACGTCGGTCTCGATCCTGAAATTCTTGTAGGCCATGTGATCGTTCCAATTCCTTGTCGTCGTCCGGAGGTAACCTGCTGCTCGCGAGGCTCCTCCCTAACGGGGACGATGAAGTTCAAACTCGTTCGATGATGGTTGCAGTGCCCATGCCGCCGCCGATGCACAGCGTCACGAGCGCGGTGGATTTGTTGGTACGCTCAAGTTCGTCGAGGACCGTGCCAAGAATCATCGCACCGGTCGCGCCGAGCGGGTGGCCCATAGCAATCGCGCCGCCGTTGACGTTGATCTTGTCCCTATCGATTTCGAACGCCTGCATCAATCGCAGGACCACCGAGGCAAATGCCTCGTTCAGTTCGACCAGGTCGATGTCCGACAGTTTCATGCCGGAACGATCGAGCACTTTCCTGGTCACATCGACCGGACCGGTCAGCATCATCGCAGGTTCGGAGCCGACATTCACGAACGCGCGAATCTTTGCACGCGGCTTGAGGTTGTGCTTTTTTCCAGCATTCCCGCTACCGAGAAGAACGGCTCCCGCGCCGTCGACGATACCCGACGAGTTGCCTGCATGGTGCACGTAATTGATAGCTTCGACTTCCGGATGCGCCTGAACTGCGACAGCGTCGAAGCCGCCCATTGCACCCATAGTCGCAAATGATGGCTGCAGCTGGCCGAGCGATTGCATCGTCGTGCCTGGACGAATGTGCTCGTCCTTCGCGAGAATCGTGATGCCGTTGACGTCCTTCACCGGCACGACCGATTTCTGGAACCGACCTTCGTCCCAGGCCCGGGCGGCGCGCTGCTGGCTCTGAACGGCATAGCTATCGACATCGTCGCGCGAGAAGCCGTATTTGGTAGCGATCAAATCTGCGGCGACGCCCTGAGGCATGAAATAGCTCGGCACCGCCATCGAAGGGTCCGTCGGCCACGCCGAACCGGAGGACATGATCCCGACGCGAACTCGATGGACTCCGCGCCGCCACCGATGGTCAATTCGTGCTGCCCCGACATGATCTGCGCCGCGGCAATATTCACGGCGTCGAGGCCCGACGCGCAGAAGCGGTTGACCTGAATGCCGGGCACTGACTTGTCGAAGCCAGCCTTCAGCGCAGCAAATCGCGCGATGTCGCCCCCTGCCTCGCCAATCGGATCAACAACCCCGAGCACGACGTCATCAACGCTGTCAGGCGCCAGATTATTGCGTTCCTTCAGGGCGTGTAGCGGAACGGCCGCCAGCGCGAGGGCGGTCACTTCGTGGAGCGAGCCGTCCGACTTTCCCTTGCCGCGCGGCGTGCGAACGTGGTCGTAGATATATGCCTCAGGCATCTCTGGCCTCTCCTGCCTTGTTCACCTCCCTGGTTCGGGAGGAATTTGTTCGATCGCACATCGAGCACTCTCGCGTTCCTTGCGAGAGCGCGGCCGAACAGACCTTCTCGCTCAGCCAATGTGGACGCTCTAAGCTACATCGGTTGTTTTTGTTTATCGACTTGTTTTTTACAAGTCTTGGGCGGAATTTCCGTCCAACTGCACGTCTGGCGCTTGATGCGGTCGGTTACATGTGCGTCGTTATTAGGGGTACGCTACGGCTCTTCCGCCGGCGCATCACAGCTCTGCCAGGACTCGCCATTGTGTGGACGGCGGAGCCCGGACTCCCGTCCTGCTCACTCAGAGGAAGCGTCAAGCACTTCGCCGAAAAGCTCCCAGGCAGTGCCACTCCAGCGTTGTAGCCTCATCTGGGTGTAATTCATGTTGATCTTGTCGCTCGTGTTGACGCTGATGCCGGGCAACAATGTGGGTAGCATGACATTCTTCAGGCTCTTCGCCTGCTTGACGATGTTCTCGCGAGAGAGATCGCTCCCGCACTGCTTGATCAAATGTTCGAGCAGAACTGCTTGCGCATACCCGTACTGGATGTTGGTGTCAGCGATATCTGCGCCCGGCATGTACTTTTCGATGAAAGCTCGATAGTTCTTCATCCCAGCGTCGTTGGCCCACTGAGTGTCGACCGGATCCATCATGTTCTGCCCGACGATCACGCCGATTGCCCTTTCAAGACCTGCCGGCTTCAGAGTTCGCGCTCACCGAACTCGAGGGGTAGTTCAGCACAATCGTGGGTTTCCAGCCGATCTCGGCAGCCCTCCGAATGGCTTGCGCCGCGAACTTTGGCGTCCCTGCTACCAGCAACGCGTCGGCCCCTGAACTCTTTAAGTTCAGAATTTGAGAATTTACCGTTGGATCGCTAACCTCATATGATACAGCGACAACTTTCGCTTCGAAGGCGTCTTTCAGGATCACCTTGAAGGCGTTGACGTAATCTTTGCCGAGATCGTCGTTCTGATAGAGGATGCCGTACTTGGCGTTCGGCATCGTCTTGGTCAAGAACTTCGCGTAGATTTTCCCCTCTGTATCGTAGCTGACGATACTCGTCGTGGTCAGCGGATAATCCGCAACATTCGTGAACTTGTTCGACCCGGTAATGATACCGACGCTGGGTATACGTTTCGCCATCAAATACTTGGCCACCGCGGTGTTCCCCGGGGTACCGAGCTGACCAAACATGAAGGCGACCTCGTCGCCTTCGACGAGCTTGCGGACCTGCTCCACCGCTTTGGGCGGGCTATACGCATCGTCGTAGGCAATGTAGTTTATCTTCCGGCCGTTAATGCCGCCGCGGTCATTGACCGACTGGACATAGGCAAGAATGGCTTGGCCAATGACTCCGTACGGCGAGGCAGGTCCGCTGAAGGGAAAGACGCCGCCAATCTTGACCTCAGTGGGCGTCACACCCGGTCCATCGGCAGCATACGCGACGGACCCGAACGACATCAGCATCAGGGCAATAGCTGGCCTAAAGATTCTAAACATGACCCTACTCCATCAATGCGAAATGATGTGTCTTCTCAACCTCAAGCTGCCTCACAAAAGATCCGCTTCCCAAACTAGGACGCGCGGCGTCTAGGCGTTGACGAGGGGAGCCGCTCCCGGACCATCTCCCGAACCAGGTCCTTGCGTACCTTGCCGAAGCTGTTGCGCGGCAACGCGTCAAGGCAGACCACTTCACGCGGCCGCTTGTAGCTCGCGAGGGACGCGCAGCTCCTTACGATGTCGTCCAGATCTACGGCTGCATCCGTCGCCTTGACGATAGCAGCGACAACGATTTCGCCCCACTTTTCGTCAGGAACTCCGATCACCGCGACTTCCCGGATCGATGGATGATCGATCAACGCCAATTCGACTTCGGCGCAGTAGACATTCTCTCCACCGGAGATGATCATGTCCTTCTTGCGATCCTTGATGGCGAGGTACCCGTCCTCGTCGAGGACACCGACATCGCCGCTGCGATACCACTCCAGCCCATTCAGATTGATGATCGCTTCCCGCGTCGCTTGTTCGTTGTCGAGATAGCGCGAAAACGCCGTCGGACCGCTGATGAGAATTTCTCCGACTTCACCATGTGGAAGAATCCCGCGTTTCTCATCATGAATGACTATCTGCGTACCGGGTGCCGGCAGCCCGGCGGTTCCGAGCTTCTTGGTCAGCATCGCTGGCGGGCATTTTGAAACGAACAACATCTCCGTAATGCCGTAGGCGTTTGTCACCCCGTTTGGCAGCCTGAAGCGTTCCTGGATGCGTTCCGCAAGCAGCGGCGGCAGAGGTGCCGAAGCAGAGATCCAGTGCGTGAGATGCGGTAAGCTCTTGTTCCCAACGAATGGCTCATGGACAAGCTGCCAGGCCATCGTAGGGACGATGAAAGCGAGCTGGATCCTGTACTTCTCCAAATTCTCCAGGGTTTGAGCCGCGTCGAACTTCTTGAACAGAAAATTTGTTCCACCGCACATGACGACCGGCAGCGCAAAATTCTCCATCGCTCCGCGATGAAAGAGAGGAGCTACGCCTAACGACCGCACTTCGTCAGGGAAGCCTAACGCGATGGCGCTGAGCGTAGCGGCGGCAACTGCCGATCGATGTTTAACCACCGCTCCCTTCGGCCGGCCTGCTCGTTCCCGATGTGAACCAGATGCCGCTATCGGCATCTGAGCTCACGATCGGGAAAGAGGGAATGTCTTCGGTGCTGCCGCCGAGCAGATCGTCGAAGCGAAGCTGATCGGGCCGCTCGCCGTTGCCGCACACGATCAGTTGAATCTGGGGGCCAGAGTTGGCGATGGCCTGCGATGCCAGTCCCGCGAGCTCTTCGTCAACGATCAGCGCTTTACACTGGGCTGCCGAGAGCTGATACGCGAGTTCTTCGGCCGTCAGCCGAAAATTCAGAGAAACAGTAAGCGCTCCGAGCCGCGCGATCGAAAAGTAGGAGAGAAGCAGCTCACGCTGATTCCACAGCAAATACGCGACCCTGTCGCCTGATCCGACGCCGAGCCGCTGAAGTCCCGCAGCAAGGCGGTCGACGGTCTCATCGAATTCGCGGTAGGTCAGCGACCCCGCCTCATCGACGACAGCGTCCTTTTGCGGCGTCGCGCAAGCTGTTGCCCGAAGAATATCCGAAACCGAAATGGCTCGATCCAGCACCATGACCTCCCCTTGTTTCGTTCTGGCAGCTTGTGCTGCTCTTAGAGTTCTGCGACCTCGCCTAACGTGGTGGCTCTGGCTGCCACTTCACCCAGTGGAAGAACGACTTGCATTGCCGACACCGAAACAGGACCTCGGAGACGCTTCCACCGAAGGGCGATTCGATGTCGACGACATCGCTTTCACAGTGCGGACAGACGACCTTGCTGGCATCCACCGGCAAGTCGAATGTTGGCTCGTCGCGATTCACGGCATCGCCAATTCGCGATTCTTGAAACGGATCTTCTCGAACAGGTTCTCCGGGATCCCCGCAACGCCATTGCGGCGAATAGACCGCTGCCAGGACCTTGCAGGGCCCGCAATTCCAGCCGGGACATCGAAGGTTTCGCCAACCACTTTGAGAAAGCGTTCGCGAAGATCCGAATCCGACGCATCCCGATAGCCGCTCGAGAAAACGATATCCGGCTGGTCCGGCTCGCCCCACCAATCCAACGCTTCGACGAAGCGGCGACGGGCGTCTTCATCCACATTGGACGCCGGATCCTTGCGTAGCGCTTTGATCCAGCCCACGGAATAGCTTAGATGAAAACGCGATTCCTTCAGTATCTTGTCAGCGAGACGTGCCAGAGTTCTGTCGGCCAAGCTCGTTCTGTAAGCGCTCAATTGCGTAGAGATGGCCTGCTCGGCCACGAATATCGTCGCGATAAAGTCGGACCACGATTGCGGCGGCCGATCGAGCAGCTTCGGCGAGCGGATGTCCTTCGCACCACGCGTCCACTCCACCTCATCGAGCGTGACGCCGAAACGCCCCAGATGCTGATAAAGCGCGCGGGCATGCCCATATTGTCCCTGCATCATCGCGCAGATCGACGTGAAGTCCGCGATGGAGCGCCCGTTCTGCAACACCATCATGTACCAGCCGGCGAGCACCAGCTTGGCGTCCGCGATGCAATACAATTCGTCCCGCAGGACTTTGTCCGCTTCTGAAAGGTCTTCGATTGAATTGATGACAGCCATCACACCACCTTCACCTTCGATTTGCTGCCGCGTTCGGTAATCGTGACGATTGCCGACAGCGGTACGATGCACATCTCCCGCCAAATATGCTGGTCGTAAACAAACCAGGCGCGCGCCTCCGCCAGTTCCGCATTGGGGGCCTCGACCGAACCGATGTGGGTGAGCGGTTCTGCAGAATCTCGGCGCGCAAATACCTCGTAGAATTCCGGCTTGTCGCCCCCCAACTCCAATTGTCTGTCGATAACCTTTTTCATCATCGTACCCCTAGACCTGTATTCCGAAGCGACGCATCAGTTGTCGTGCATTGGGCTCAATGGATTGCGTGGTCCAATCGTGATGCCAGCCTTCGAGGACGTTGACCTCGCTGACCCCCTCCAGGCCGCCCACAGCGTCCTTGACCGATTGCTTCAACATCGAGACGCCGGGACAGGCCAGGCACGGAATCGCGAGTTCGACATTAACCACGCCGGTGTCCGATATCGTGACGGCCCGCAACATTCCCATGCTCTCGATGCTGACCGGTATATGCGGGTCATTCACCGCGAGGAGCGCTTCCCGGACCGCCTGCTCCGTCACCACAGGTCCTGCCCCCAAAGCTCGACCTGCATTCGGGTCAGGCCCGGCAGCTTCAATGGGCCACCTTTCTTCCACTGCGCCAGCTTCTCGGGCCACGTGACCGTACGAAAATCCCACTTCAGGGTTTCCAGGTTCAGCAGGATCGGCATTTGGTAATCGAGGACGTAAATGCGCTTTTCGCTGTCGAAGTGAGCCGGGACCTTCAAACCAACCTGCTCGCAGAAGGGCACGAGGCGCTGCAGCCAGATCTGCCTCAGCTGATCGTTGCTGCTTCCGCGTATCTTGTAATGGAGCTGGTCGGTCCTCGACTTGACATCGTCCGTCGCGCCGAACCACTCGGCCCCCAGCGGAAACCAGAAATCCATACGCTCCTGGACCCGCTTCCGCATCTCGGGGCCCTGCTGCATGTAGTGGCGAATCATCGTACTCGCCGCGCTTGACGTGGAAGTTCTCTTCGAAGTTCACCTTCCGCAGCGATCGGCTATACGGTCCGAATGAACAATTCTCCTCGAGATCGCGCGTCGTGATATATCCCGCCTGATCGCCGACAAGGTGGCCCAGCCCCACATCGATCGGACTCAAATTCCCAAACTCGAGCAGAAAGAACGTCTTGAAGTTCTTGGGATCACGCTCGAACACCTGGTGATAGGAGTTGAAGCCGAAATCCTCGAGCATGCGGAACATGACTTGGGCATGTCCCATCTCGTCTTGCAGCGCAGACGCGACGGCAATGCGATCGTTGATGCTGGGTGCAAACGCTATGGCGTCGTAGTCGAGAGGCAACGTCATGATTTCCAGATCGGCGGCGATCGCCATGGTGGCGACGAGCACGTCACGATAGCGGGGCGTCATCTCGTTGATATCTTCCAGCGTTGCACCAGCCTTAATTCGGGTCTGCAGGGCGACCTCGGTTGCCTCTTCGGTGTTTTCACGCGCAAGTGCCGCTTGAGCCATGGTCGAACCTTCCGTCGTTGCAATTCGCTGATGGTTGTTCTCAGTCCTGAAGATTGCCGCGCAAGACGTCGATGACGGAGGGCCCGTCATCGGCTTCGATGTCTGTCGGTGTCTCCGACGCGATTTGAAGACCGGTAAGTACGACAGCCTTCAACGTGCGAACCAGACGGTGAACATCGATGCGGAGATTTTGACGGAGGCACTCGAGCATGATGCCATCGCCTGTCGAGATCAGGAGCCGAGCCATATCGTTACTGCTCAGGTCGGAGCGAAACGCTCCGGAAGCCTGTCCCAACTCCAGGACGTTTCGCACTTCTCGTGCGATCCGATTGTAGCCGGCCTTTACCCTGCGTGCTGCCTCGGACTCGGCGCCCGCCATTTCGATCGAAACAACGATCGGCAGCAACATCGAACCCGGATGCTCAAGGGCGATCCTGCCGGCCCTCTCCAGGTATTTCGTCATGCGCTCGACGGGCGAGAGGCGTTGGTCTTGCAGGATCTGAAGGTACGGCTCCATGACGTTGGCTTGCACGCGTTTCAGCAGTTCAAGGAGCACACCTTCCTTGGTGCCGTAATAGAAGTAGACGCTACCCTTGGTCAGGTCTGCGAGCTGCCCGATCTGTTCCGTCGTCGTAGCGTTGTAGCCCTGGGTCACGAAAAGAAACTCGGCGGCAGCCAATACTGCCGACATGCTCAACTCGCGATGTTCGGAATTTGTCAGTCGTTTCTTGCGCTTTTTCATGCGCTCGAACGTATTATCACTGGACTCGCAAGGTAAAGCCTCGTGCAAGCCTAATGCACCGATAGCCGAACAATGGCTCAGTTCACCAAAGCCCTGGCTTGCATCGAACCGTCCCGACATTGCGGCGGAATACTCATGCTCATGGCCCGGCGAAGTTTTCTTCGAAGCGGCTGGCAGTTGACATTGACTGTCATTTACATTTAACTTACTGACCAGTCAATAACTTTCTTTGACCGCTGGAGAAATCGAATTTTCGTCTTGGAAACCAGTGAGATACACGAAAGAAGCGGCTCGGCTCGGGAGCTATTGGCCACGAGATTGAGCCAACCAGATCGACCGACCAGGGAGAAGGGACGAGGGATGACCAAGCAGATTGAATTCTATTTCGACTTCGGTAGCCCCTACAGCTACCTCGCACAGAGCCAGCTCAAGAAGCTGGCGGCAGACACGCAGGCCACCATCGTCTACATGCCAATCAACGTGCTGGATTTGATGAAGGCGACCGGCAACACCCCGACGACGATCGAGTGCAAGGCAAAGAGGAAATACGCGAAGAGCGATCTGCAACGCTGGGTCAAAAAGTACGGCGTCGGCTGGGAGCCCAACCAGAACTTCCGGCACATCGACCTCAACTTCCTGCTTCGCGGGGCAATCGCTGCGATCAAGCTCGGGGTGGGTGCCGAGTTCGTCTCGAAGGTATTCACCGGTCTCTACGCTCAGGTGCTTGACCTGGGCAACGTCGACATCCTCAAGGACTTCCTGAAGAAGAACGAGCTTCCTGCCGATCGCATCCTCGAGCTGATGGCACAGGAGGAGATTTCCGAGGAACTGAAGGCCCGCAACAAGGCAGCCGAAGAAGTCGGCCTATTTGGTACGCCGACGTTTCGGATCGGAGACGAAATCTACTTCGGAAACGATCGGCTTCCATTCGTTGAAGCAGCAGCAAAAGCGCAGGCATGATCATGACAAAGCCAGTTTGTGTTATTACCGGCGTTGGTCCCGGCACAGGCAGCGCACTCGCGCGACGCTTCTCCCGCGGCGACTATCACGTCGCTCTCATTGCGCGCTCCGAAAAGCGCATTCCGAAGCTGCAAGCTGAGCTGCCGGACGCCTCCGCCCACATCTGCGATGTCACGCAAGAGGACCAAGTCAGCGAAACCGTCGCAAGGATCACACGTGACCACGGCGCACCCGCGATCGCAATCCACAATGCCGTGGGCGGAACGTTCGGAAATTTCCTGGAAGTGGATCCCGCGGCACTCGAGACGAACATCAAGGTCAACACCATGGGACTGCTTTATCTCGCCAGAGCGGTCGCTCCAGCGATGATCAAAGCGCAAAGCGGCGCCATCATTGCGACCGGCAATACATCGGCCTATCGCGGAGTCGAGAGCTACGCCGCATTCGCTCCGTCCAAAGCAGCAGAACGTATCCTTGCCGAATCGATGGCGCGGCATCTGGGCCCGAAGGGCGTCCATGTCGCCTTTCTGATGATCGACGCAATCATCAACGTGCCATGGGCTCGCAAGATGTTCCACGACAAGCCGGAAGAGTTTTTCGCTCAGCCGACAACGATCGCTGATGAGATCTGGCACATATGCCATCAGCCTCGTTCGGCATGGTCGTTCAATTACGAACTTCGGCCCTATGGCGAGAAGTGGTGACCTGCTTCGGTCATTTTCATCTCGCAATCGATCGAAATGCCGATCTGAAAAATGCCGGACCGGTCGACCGGTCCGGCCTTTAGAGCGTCCATAGCCACTTTCTCCAAACCGCCGAGAACAACGGCGCGTTAAGCCTCGCGCACAGTGATCGAAGCGGCGTCTGGCCCTTGCGCAAGGGCTGATGCTCGAACTGAAAGCCCAAACCAATGCACCGCCTGCCTATCCTGGTGGGCGATCTTGATCCTCCAATAAGTTTGGTTTGCATCCTAGCGGAGCTAATCTTGCTGAACACAATGCATCCTAAGGGGCGGCGAGCATCGCTGTGGATGATCAACTATTCGACGATCACCTCGTGGATTGGCCGAACCGCCGTTCTCGCGCCTGGCTTTATTGCGGCCTTTCTGATTGCAGTCTTGGCTGGTTGTCTGCGGTCGCTGCCTTACCTGTCCGTCATCAGCTCGATGATGCTGGCGATGCTGATCGGAATGACCCTCAACAATGTCGCTGGCCAGCCGGCCTGGCTCAGAGACGGCGTTATGTTCAGCCAGCGGCGATTACTCCGGATCGCCATCGTACTGCTCGGCCTTCAGGTCACTTTCGCCGACATATCGAGATTGCGTACGATGGGTGTAGTTATTCTGATTGCCGCGCTGGCGGCGACCTTCGCCTTTACGACCTACGCTGCACGATTGTTGGGTATCGAACAAAAACTCGCTAAGCTCATTGCCGCTGGGACCTGTGTGTGCGGCGCGTCGGCGGTGGTCGCCGCGAACGCCGTTTTGGGCGGAAAAGAAGAGGATGTGACCTATGCTGTTGCATGCGTCACCATCTTCGGGACCGTCGCCATGTTCCTTTTTCCGTTACTGCCGGAGCTTCTCCATCTGGATGCCCCAGAATTCGGACTATGGATCGGGTCTTCCATTCACGAGGTTGCGCAGGTGGTTGCAGCTTCGTTTCAACACGGGCAGATCGCCGGCGAAATGGGCACGATCGCAAAACTGTCCCGCGTCATGATGCTCGCCCCGCTGGTGCTTGCGATGGGTCTGCTTTCGCGTGGTAACGACCAAGAAGAGGCAGAAGCGTCAAGACGCAAGTCCACGGTACCCTGGTTTGTCTTGGGCTTCATAGCCGCCACCTGCATCAACAGCATCGTTGCTATCCCCGTGGGGCTGAAATCGAGTTCTCGTTTGGTTGACGACCTTTCTGCTGACCGTCGCGCTTGCCGCAATGGGAATGCATACCGACTTGTCAAAACTGCGGAGCCGTGGCTTTCGTCCTGCCTTCCTGGGCGCACTTGCCTCCGTTTTTATCGGCCTCTTTAGCCTAGCCGGCATCAAGCTGCTCTATTGAACGACATGCGGCGACTTCAGGAAGGCTGGCGCCGCATCGCTAACTGCTTCAAACGAAATTTCGATCTACCGTTCTGATACGGCCTCGCGCGGCAAGAGGTCGGCACAAAAAAGGCCCGAGATCGGAGATCCCGGACCAGTCTGGGAGGCTCGCACGCGCAGCGTCAGAGCGCGATCCAAAGAACAAGCTGCACGATGGCTGCGAAGGGCAACCCGAACGTCAGCGCGAGGAGCTGACCTTCCCTGATTTCATCGACGCTCAGATCAGGAAAGAATTCGATCGCGAATAGGCCACATTCCATAAGTCGCCCCGATTTTTCTCGACAACGGTTTGCCTACGTTCGTCCTTTTCAGCCCTCCACCTTGAAGGTGAGTCCGGCGTTCCGAACCAGCCGCGATATCAGCTTCTCGCCCATCGCCGCGCCGGGAGTCCAAATGCCCGCAGCAACGTCACTCGCGTCCTGCAGGAGGCAGATCGCGCATTCCGTGATCATTTTTGACGTCGATCCGTAGCCGGGGTCCCTGTCACCTCTGACCGCGACAAAGATCTTGCCGCGATCCTTGTTGCTGCCGATGAACAGTATGTCGTAACTACCGGCTTCACGATCCGCCTTGGATGGGCCCTCACCCGGCTTCGGACTGCCTTCGCCGCCGAACGATCTGTTGTCCTCCACAATCTTGGCGGCCGCAGCCTCTCCCTGTTTGCCCGCGCCCGCCACGATCATCTCGTCGTAAACAAAGCCCGTCCCGTAGGGATGCCCCATGAGCGCGTTGGATCGATGGACGTTGCGCGTGTTGATGGGCGACATGATGAATGGGGCCACCCAGGCGCCCATGTCCTCGTCAAACTCGATCTTCATTCCGTGCGGCTGCTTTGGACCGCTGAAGCCGGGCGTTAGAAGGAACGGATCCTTGAGCTGATCGAGCACCTTCGGATCACTCATCGCCGCGGCCATCGTCGCGCGTGAGCTGGCTGCAGTTCCGCCCGAGAATGTGCCCTTCATCACCCGGACCCGGCCTTTCACGTGCGCCGCCGGCTCTCCCCACGCCTTCTTGGCGGCGCCCTGCAGGAAGAACACGCCGAGCTCGAACGGCACGGAATCGAAGCCGCACGAGAAAATGATGCGTGCCCCACTCGATCGGGCCTCGTTCTCATGAGCGTCGATCATGCTCCTCATCCAGACGGTCTCGCCGCTCAAGTCGAGATAGTCCGTGCCCGCGCGGGCGCATGCCGCCACCAATTTGGATCCGAAAAGCTGGAAGGGGCCGACCGTCGAGATCACGGCGCGGGTCGATCGAGCCAGCGCATGTAGCGATTCTTCGTCGTCCGAGTCAGCCTTGATCAGCAATGTATCTCCGGGCGCGCCGATCTCGGCGCGAACAGCGGCGAGTTTCTCAAGGTCGCGGCCCGCCATTCCCCATTTGATTTTGTCTCCGTATTTCCCAGCGATGTATTCGGCCACGAGCCGACCGGTGAAGCCGCTGGCGCCAAAGACAATCAGATCGCAGGCGCTATCCCGTCCCATGTTCTCGCTCCATCAGCGCCCAAGGGGCTGCCTCACCTACCGCCGTGACCTCGCGTCTCACGACATGACTCGTGCTGCCGGTGCGGCTGAGCCGCTGTTTTTCATCAATTTTCACGACGCCGAGAAACATTCTGACTATACAGTAAGTTTCTTCGATGTAAACTATGACGCGTCTCGGCTGTCCTCCTGCGGTTGCGACGCCGCCCCTCCAACAGAACATCGGGTCCTCAAAATGGTCAGTTTGAAAAGCTTGTTCAATCTCTCCGGAAAGAAAGCGCTCGTGACCGGAGGCTCCCGGGGGCTTGGGCTTCAAATCGCCGAAGCGCTGGGCGAACAGGGAGCGGAGCTCGTATTGTCGTCGCGGAAGGCTTCGGATCTCGAAAAGGCGCAGGCGCATCTCGCCGGCCGCGGAATCTCCGCACAATGGATCGCAGCGGACAACTCCAAGGACGATGACATCTCACGTCTCGTCGACGATGCCCTTGGCAAGCTCGGGCGAATTGACATCCTCGTCAACAACGCGGGAGCGACATGGGGGGCTCCGACCGAAGATCACCCGATCGAGGCGTGGGACAAGGTCATGAACCTCAACATTCGCTCCCTCTTCCTCCTCAGTCAGCAGGTCGGAAAACGCTCGATGATTCCGAACCGATATGGCCGGATCATCAATCTGGCATCGATCGCCGGCCTCTTCGGCAGCACGAGCACGACTCAAACGATCGCCTACAACACGAGCAAGGGTGCCGTGGTCAACTTCACCAGAGCCCTCGCCGGCGGCTGGGGCCGCTACGGCATAACGGTGAACGCGTTGGCGCCGGGCATGTTTCCGTCGAAAATGACCAAGGGGACGATCGAACATGTCGGCATGGAGAAGCTGACGGCAGGCGTACCTCTTCAGCGCATCGGTGACGAAGACGACCTGAAGGGCGCCGCCTTATTGTTCGCCAGCGACGCCGGCAAACATATCACCGGTCAGATCCTGAGTGTCGACGGCGGTCTAACGGCTGTATTGTCCTCATCCTAACGCGGAGAACTCCCAACACGCGTGCGAGGAGATGACATGACTGAGTCCACCCAATCCAAAGTCCAGGATGTTGCCCTCATTGTCGGTGGCGGCCCCGGCATCAGCTCAAGTTGCGCGAGGCTGTTTGCGAGAGACGGGATGCGCGTAGCCGTGGCGGCCAGGAATCCCGACAAGGCGGTCCTCGCGGCACTCGAAAACATGCATGGCGTGAGGCGATACGCTTGCGACGCCAGCGAACCCGCGGCAGTGGAGCACCTGTTCGGGACTCTCGTGCAGGACGTCGGGGCGCCGAGGCTCGTCGTTCACAACATCGATGGACGGGTTCCGGGCATTTTTCGCAAGAGCATCATCGAAGCGGACCCGACCATGGCGCTTGAAACGCTTCGCAACGCGGCATTCAGCGCGTTCCTGGTTGGCCAACAGGCAGCCAAGCTCATGCTTGAAAACAAGCCAGATGCCAACGGGAAGAAGGGGACGATCATCTTCACGAACGCCAGCGCCGCGCTCAAAGGCTATCCATCAAGCGGCGCCTTTGCGATGGCATGTCATGCCAAATCGGGGCTCGCGCAAAGCATGGCGAGAGAACTGATGCCGCAGGGTATCCACGTCGCCAATGTGCCTATCGACGCCGCGATCGGCTGGACCCAGAACGACGGGACGCGTGCCCACCGCCTGGCCGGAACGACGGTCGATGACAATATGGCCGACCCCGATCGCATCGCCGAAACCTATCTGCATCTGCATCGCCAACATCGCTCGACCTGGGCCTTCGAAGTCGTTCTCAGACCCTGGGTCGAGAAGTGGTGACATCGCTCATCTGTGCACTTGCGCCGGACCATAGCCATTCTCCGTTGAATAACTCCTAGCTGATTTTGGCCGCAGCGCGTCGTGACAAGCTACCCCTATTCTGCTGCCGGACTTCTTGGAGCCGCGGGACTTTCTGATCTGTAATGACGGGACCAGCAGGCGACGAGACCTGCTGCCGAGCGCATCAAGGCCAGAGGGACGCGATGACGAGCCAATCCATCGACAGAGGGGATCGCCTTGAGCCTTGAAGATCATCCTACGGTGAAGAGCATCCGCTCCCGCAGCCGTCAGCAAGTTACCGACATCCCCGTCTCTGCGGATCTGATCAAGCAGATCGCGCGCGACTGCGGCGCCGATGATGCAGGCATCATCGAGATCAATCGCGCCGCGATCGCACCTCAGCTGAGAGTCATCCGGAAGGTCTACGGCCGCACGCGATCCTTGCTCGCGATCGCTTGCAGCATGAATCGTGAGCCCGTCCGTTCCCCTGCCCGTTCGGTCGCCAACGAGGAATTCCACGGCACCTACGATCATGCGAACGAAACCGCGCGTGCGATCGTCCGGGCGCTCGAAGAGCACGGCATCCCGGCCTGCAATTCGGTGTCCGCCTTTCCGATGGAGATGGATCTGCCACGGGTCATGATGGTCCAGCATAAGCCGATCGCCGTGGAGGCCGGACTCGGTCGCATGGGAATCCATCGCAGCATCATCCATCCGAAGTTTGGAAGCTTCATGGTGCTCGGCACGATTCTGCTTGGACGGGAAGTCGACGCCTATGATCAGCCGATCGACTACAATCCCTGCCTGGAATGCAAATTGTGCGTCGCCGCCTGCCCGGTCGGAGCCATCAAACCGGACGGCGCCTTCGATTTCCTGTCCTGCCAGACCCACAATTATCACGACTTTCTCGGCAACTTCGCGCAGTGGGTCGAGACCGTCGCCGATTCGAAAGATGCCAAGGACTATCGCTCACGCGTGCCCCGCACCGAGACACTGAACATCTGGCAGTCGCTCTCGTTTAAGCCGGGCTACAAGGCCGCCTATTGCATCGCGGCCTGTCCGGCCGGCGAAGATGTCATAGGCCCCTTCCTGGAGAACCGCGACGCCCACTTCCCGGAGGTGGTCAAGCCGCTGATCGATAAAGACGAGTTCGTCTACGTGATCCGGGACACCGATGCCGAGGACACGGTCACACGGCGCTTCCCTCACAAGAAGGTCCAGTATGTCACCTCGGGCCGCCATAGCGTCAACATTCAAGGCTACCTCTTCTCCCTGTCGCTCGGCTTCCAGCGCGGCAGGGCCAAAGGGTTAGACCTCGTGACACACCTGAGCTTCACGGGAACGACGACGCTCGACGCGACGATCGTCATCAAGGACAGGAAGCTGGAGGTCGTTCCCGACCGCCATATCGGTCAAGCGGGATTGAAGGTCGCGGCGGACTCCAACGGTTGGTTGAGCGTTGTCAACCGTGACCTCGATATGGCCGAAGCGATCGCCACCAAGCTGGTGAGCCTGAGCGATGAAAAACTGTTTGCAGCCTTCATGCGCTGCTTCCCGATGTGAGCCCGTACTCGGCAAGAACGCGAGACTTGAATCGATTGTCTCTGTGCAGGATTGAACATGATTTCTCGTCGGAATGTGCTTTTTGGCATCGGCGGCGCGGCGGTGGGAGGGGCGCTCACCAGTTCGCTGGGTGGCGCCAAATTTTTCGACTATGGCGACGTTCCGGTAAACGTCTTTGACTATCGCGAGTTGGCGAAGACACGTTTGCCGAAGATCGTTTTTGACTACCTCGAGGGTGGTGCAGGAGGCGAATGGTCCCTGTCGCACAACAGGGACATATTCGAGCGCCTTGTTTTCCGTCCCAAACGGCTGCTCGACATCAGCAAGCGGGACATATCGACTGTCTTGTTTGGGCAGAAGTATGCTGCACCGATCGTGATTGCCCCGACCGGTTTGAACGGCGCATTCTGGCCCAATGGGGACATCGCGTTGGCGCGAGCCGCAGAGAAGGCCAATATTCCCTTTGCTTTGTCGACCGCTTCAACAGCGTCCATTGAGGATGTCGCGCAAAATGCAGGCGGGGACAAGTGGTTTCAGCTCTATGTGTTGAACAAGGCGTTGTCGCAACAATTGGTCGAGCGGGCCAAGGCAGCAGGCTACTCCAAGCTCATTCTCACGACCGACCTTGGAGTCGACGGGCTCAGAGAGCGCGACAATCGCAATGGCTTCAAATTGCCGCTGAACTACTCGTCGAGCTTGCTCGTCGATGGCCTGACGCATCCAGGCTGGGCGCTCGACTTTGCGAAGCACGGCATGCCGAAGGTAGCGAACTTCACCGGACGAGATGCGTCGGACACGGCGAGTCAGGCCGGGCAGATGAGACGCGGCCTCGACACGACTTTCAGCTGGAACGATCTGAAATGGCTGCGCTCCATCTGGCCTCATCAATTATTGGTAAAGGGAGTGTTGCGGCCGGACGATGCCGTTCGATGCATCGCTGAGGGCGCAGACGGCGTCATCCTGTCCAATCACGGAGGCCGGCAGCTTGGGGACGCGATCTCTCCGCTTCAGGTCCTGGCTGAAACACGAAGCAAGATCACGCAACCGATCCTCATCGACAGCGGTTTCCGCCGCGGCGCGGACATCGTCAAGGCGATCGCTCTTGGAGCAAACGCGGTTCAACTTGGTCGCGCGACACTCTACGGGTTGGCAGCTCGGGGCGAAACTGGCGTCACGGACGTGCTGAATATGACGTTCGCAGAGATCGACAACACCATGGCACAAATTGGTTGTTCCTCGATTGCGGACCTCAGCCCGGATTGCATCACTGAAGATCGATCGCCTCTGGCCGCTCGCTCCTGATGGACGATCCCGGCGGATGTTCTGCCGTCATGTCCATCCGCAGCATAACGTTCGGCGGGCGTATGGCGTTTCGAGCGGAACCATTCTCCAATGAATAACGCCTAGCCGATTTAGCCGGCGCGCACACCATACGTCCGGCCTATTGTTCACGCGACAAAAACTGTGCGCCACGACGAAAAACAACTTCAGTCGCCTTACCAACAATAGACCAGGGAGATGTATCATGCACTCACGTCGGAAGCTGATGAAGGCCGGCCTTGCCGCGGCCGCCCTTGCCACCACCAAGGTCAGTGCACAGGCCGCGGGGGACACGACGTCGCGGAGCAACCGGAGCGACGAGCTGCCTCGCAAGCTGACCGTCTTGTCGATCCGCCAGGAGGACGGGCGCGAAACCATGGGGGTGAAGACCGCCGCCGGCGTACTCGACGTGGCCGCCGCGACCAAGCTCCTCGGATTGTCGGCACCGCTCACGTTGGAGGCGCTCCTCGTCAACGGCGGCAATGCGGAGCTGAACACGCTCATCGAGGCTGCTCTCAAGGCGCCTAACGCGAAAGCTGCGTTCCTTGACAAATCCAAGATCAAGTTCGGACGTCTATTCACCAAGCCCGGAAAGATCGTCTGTCTCGGCCTTAATTACCGGGAGCACGTCGAGGAAACGGGCCAGAAACTGCCTCCTCTCCCCATCCTCTTTAACAAGTACAACAACTCGCTTGCACCACACATGGCGGCGGTTCGGCTTCCGCCCCGCGACGTCTGCTACAAGTTCGACTATGAGACCGAACTGGTCGTCGTGATGGGCCGCAAGGCGAGCAATGTCCGCGCTGAGGATGCTCTGTCATACGTTGCCGGATACGCCGTCGGCAACGATTTTACGTCCCGAGATCTGCAGCTCGAGGTCCCCGGCGGCCAGTGGATGGTCGGCAAGACGCTCGATGATTTCGCCCCCATCGGTCCATATTTCGTTTCCGCTGATCAGATCGATCCCAACAATCTGGACCTCGAGACTCGCGTGAACGGAGAAGTGCGACAATCGTCCAACACGACGAAACTCATCTTCAATCCGCAGAAGATCATCGCCTACGCCTCTCGGCTCTTCGCGCTCGAACCAGGGGACATCATCTTCACTGGAACGCCTTCCGGCGTGATCGTCGGATATCCGAAGGAAAAGCAAATTTGGTTGAAAGCCGGCGACAAGATCGAAAGCACGATCCAGGGACTTGGGACGCTATCGTTCATACTCGCCTGACTACGCTCGTCGATCATGAGATGAGTGTCCATTGAGCGATTGAGGCAGACACCAATATCGGTCCGTGCAGCCAGGTTCGTCAGAGCTCTTGGCCACTCATCCCATTTCCAGCACATACCCTCGCTTCTCCGGGAGAGATCAAGATGTTTCGTTTCGACAGAGTGGCGGTCTCGCTTTTGGTCGTCCTGCTTTGGCTGTCGCCCTTGCACGCGCAACAGACCGGAGGCGCGCCGTCCACGTCAGCACAAACTGATCAGACGGCTCGTATGGCCGAAATTCCATACAGCCCTCAGACGAAGATCACGGTCGAACGCCAGGGACAGGTCGTGTTGATCGGCATCAACCGGCCCTACATCGACAACCGCATCGACCCGGAGGCGCTGGAAGGACTAGCGAGAGCATACTACGACTATGACCAGGACCCCTCGCTACGTGCCGCCGTACTGTTCGGTCATGGCGATCGCTTCTCCAAAGGCATCGATGTCGATGCCACCAAATCGTTCACCCAGTCGGGTCGGAAGCTTCTGGATGGACCTGGCTTCATCGACCCGACGGGTCGGGGCAAGCCAAGGCTTACGAAGCCACTGGTGATTGCCGTCCATGGCGACACCTGGAACTTGGCCCATGAGCTCTTCCTTGCTGCCGACATACGCGTCGCTTCAGAAGACACCGAGTTCGGCCAAGATGAAAATACGCATGGTCGATTTCCTGGAGGCGGCGCCACGATCCGCTTTCCCAGAGAAGCCGGCTGGGGAAACGCCATGCGATACATTCTGACGGGCGACCATTGGAGCGCGAAAGAAGCCTTCCGGATGGGAACCGTTCAAGTCTTGGCCCCGAACCGGGAGGCGGCTCTCACGAAGGCGATCGAAATTGCAAACAAGATCGCCGCGTCCTCTCCGCTCGGCACCAAAGCCTCTCTAGCCAGCTCCCGCATGGCGCTCGAAGAGTTGGAAAGTGCGGCCATGGCAAAGCTCGGCGAACAATATCTAGCACTGCTCAAGACCCGAGATTTCCAGGAAGGCCGGGATGCCGAAGCTGAAAAGCGTCGACCAGTTTACGAAGGACGCTGATTGAGCGACTCCCGCTCAATCCGGGCACGCGGCCGTTGTTCACGCCCCCCGTACCCCCGACGGCGTAGAAGATTTGTTGCAGCGGTTCACCCCGTGTGCATCAAGAACTCGATCTCAACCGTATGCTAATCGGAGCCTGATTGTACGGGCGTTGTATGAAGATTGAGAACGAACGGCAAAACTCGCTCGCTAAAAGGACACAACGTCTTGTTCTAGATGAAAAATTGATTTGGAGCGGGTGAAGGGAATCGAACCCTCGTATTCAGCTTGGAAGGCTATTCCCATCGAATCCGGGGTCAGCGCCTCGACGCTGAACAGATATCGCAGGGCATATCACACACAACGAAGTCGATGGTCTCTGGTGTCTCGACAACGAAGCCGTTAGTCACCAATGGACGCGATCGCAGGCTTGTCTGAGGCATGGATATCTCTTGAACACAAAGGCTCAAAAAACGAGCGGCATTCGGTGACGGCGAAATGCGGCCTGCCACCATGTGAGCCACGGGAGAATTCGAGATTTCAGCACGTAGTCGCCCCGGCGGCCGTTTCACCGGCCTCGAGGGCTATGTGAAGGAATCACTCGGTCAGAGTTGGTGATGCTATCTTCGAACCCTCGCATGATCGCGATCAGTTTGACGAACGCGCACCCAAGGATTCGAATACCGGTGGAAAAGTCGAGCGATGCAAGGATTCGTACGATGGCTCCGCAATTGCGAGACCCAGGTGTGACCCAAGCGGGCACGGACGCCTCTGCCCGCTCATCGCCGTCTCTAAGTCTATGATTTTGCGGAGTTATTGGTGGGCGCACCAGGGCTCGAACCTGGGACCCGCTGATTAAGAGTTCAGCGGCTCGAGAACCAACGCTGACCACGTTTCGTTGAGCGCGAATTGGTCGCGATCTGATCACGCTCCTAGCGAGCGGCAGATAGCGCCAGAAATTGACGCCCATTAACCATCTCATTGCGGTGAGACTAGAAATCTCGGCACATACATCCGCATATTTGGGGAGCTTCGCAAAACGCGAAGCGGCTGCCGCCCGGTGCTGTAACACCGAACGACAGCCTGACCACAACCGATTCTAAGGAAATCGATCATGGCTAACTTTGACTATAGCGCCGATTTCGGCGCCTCTGCCCTCTCCCTCTCTGGTGTTTCAGGCCCGGTCCAATTTGACCGAGTTCGGCTGTGCGCTCACCGCCAATGCGATGTCCATGGCGACCGACACGACCGCCCTCATCACCCAGCTGTCCGACGGCTAGCCGAGATCGCAAGGCCCGACGTCGTGTGACGCAGATGCGCCACATGGACCGTTCGATTTTCTTCTCCGGCCGAGCTTGCAGATGGAGTGCATCTGCTCTCACCGCGGCTGAAAGGCGCAAATCGAAGAGCCGATGATGCCAAACACCCTTCATTGCGATGATTCGCTGCGAAGGCGTGACGCTCCAAAGGTCCTTTCTGGTCTAACGACGTTGACCTCGTGATCTCTCAACCCAGAGAGAGATACAATGTCCCTGTTCTTCAACGACACGACCGTGCAGCCTGCCTGCACCAGCAACGTACACCGCCCGATGGGCGGCATCGCGGGCCTTCGGGAGGTCCACGACGACGTCGGCCGCCTCACCGTCTCGGCCTTCCCGTTCTCGATGGTGAAAGATATCCCATCCACGCTCGGCGCTGTCCCGGCCTGCTATATCCTCGCGGATCATGCAACCGCCTACATCGGCGAGACTCGTAATGTTGGCCGCAGGCTTTCTGAGCATGCCGCCCACCCCTCGAAAGCCTTCGCCCGTGAAGTCTACGTCATCTCGGGATACCTGAGCGCCTGGTTCGACAAGACCGCCGCCATCTACCTCCAGCACCGCCTGACGAAAATCGCGGAGCAGGCCGGGCTGGTGGACATCATGAAGGGAACGAACCCGCAGGTGCTGGAACTCCCCAGTCATAAGCGTGCCTCGCTCGATCACTTCGTCGAGCACGGTGAGCGTCTCCTGTTCGACGCCGGTTGTCGGGTGCTCCGCAGCAACTTCGCGAGCCAGCGCCGCAAACAGGAAACGACCGAAACCGACATGGCGATCGGGCCGGATGACACCCGACCAATGCAGATCGATGTGACGGACTTGCCCCCGGTGGGTAACGAGCTTGAGCTCGATTATTGCGACCTCTGGGCCAGGGGCTACCCAGTGCGCGATGGCTTCGTGGTGACGGCCGGCTCGGAGGTGCGCAGCCTCGTGAACCAGAGCGTCAACCCGATCCTGCACACCCGCCGCGCCGAGCTCGCTGCGGCCGACGCACTCTCGCGTATCCCCGGCATCCAGGACCGGGGGCGCCTCCGCGTAGCCGTCTGCTTCCCCTCGGCCGCAATCGCAGGGAAGGTCGTGACCGGGGCCCACGTCAACAGCGGTGTGTGGGTCAATCGCCGTTATCCGAAGCCGATCTTGATCGCCGACTGAGGAGCCGATCATGCTGAAAAAGATGGAAATGCCGGGGCGCGAGCCCCGGCATCAGGATCTGGCCGTCCTGACTGGCGACGCTGCTGATTTGGCCCGGAAGAGCATCTGGCCGTCCACCTCTGGGTGGCCTTCCAATGCCCAGGATATCTCGCCGCTGGCGTGGTGGCGGACCCTGCCCTCAGATCTCCTGCGCGACGCCGAGCACCTGCTGGTGATCGACACGCTCGGCAGGATCTGCATGTTCGATCGGGATGGCAAGCTTCCTGCGGCGGTGCGTGGTGACACCGCCGCCGCAATCGGGGCAGCGCTCTCGCTGCTGCCCATCGATGAGGTGACGCTTACAGTCGACATCACCATGACGGCGCTGCTGCGATGCGCCCTTAGAGGCGACGCGACGTCAACTGTGGTCCTCGCGAATATCCTTCGTCGCGTTGGAATCAACTATCCCCTCGCAGCCGAGTTGTCGGTCTCCTGGTACACGCGTCTTGCCCGGGGTTCTTCCCGCCGGGGATTCTGCGCACTCGGACGCTCCGGTTTCCGCGACAGGAACGACCACGCGGAGGACCGAGCATGAGCACCACGAGCGATAATGGCGACGACTTCGATCTGCCAGCGCCGGAGGATGCGGTCTCGACCGGCGCCGCTGCCGATTCGGCTGATTGGAACGAACGGCTCAAAGGTCTGCCCCGGCTCCTGCGCTACGCAATGCTTGTTGTCGATGGGGCCGATCATGTTGAGGAGCGGCTCATCGCTGAGGTTGAAGAACTCTGCCCCGGTTACCCTATAACCTTGCATGGGCCGCAGGCAGATCGCTTGAGGCCGCATTGGCACTCGCAGCTGAACTGGATCGGCTCGCTGCTGCGCAGAATGAGCCAGAGCTTAGGAGTCTTGCCGATAGCATCCGGCTCGTGACCTTGCCGACGCCGCGGAATGACGAATACTTCGAGCTGCACCGCAGGGTCGGCAAAGCCCTCGTCCAGGCGCTTCACGTCGGTGTCAGGCGCGCCGACGAGGAGCTCTGCAGCGACCTCGAAGGGTTCACCTACGGTTGGGCCGCGCTGCCGGCTTGCACCCACGTTCTGCCGAAGAAGGTCTCAGCGGCCATGAACGCCGCCCTGCTTGGGCACCGTATGGCAGAGCGTCGCATCTCCGCAACCAAGGCTGCGGTACAGCGCAAGATCAAGGAAGCAGAAGACCGCAGAAGGGAGCAGGAGACCCAGGATCGGGCCGAAGCTGTCCAGCAACAGCCTACCGCGATTGCGAAGTCCATTCCCGACCATCATCTCGTGGTCGCACGCCTGTCCGATTCGGAAATGAAGAGCCCGAAGCTCAAGGACATCATCGGCCCACTCAAGAACGTCATCAACACCGCGTTGCCGCTCGTGCAGACGCCGTCCCTGCACGAGGCGCGCAACGCTCTGCTGTTCGAGTTCCCATATGCTGGTGACGTCATTGACTTCGCGCTGGCCGATCTCGTCGGGCGAACCACAGTGAAGTTCCGTCCTTTGCTCCTTCGAGGAGATGCGGGCGGGGGCAAGAGCCGATTCGCGCGAAGGCTGGGGGAAGTGTGCGGTCTCCACGTTTGGCGGACCGACGCCAGTCGTTCCGACGGCGCAGTGTTTGGGGGGACCGACCGGCGCTGGTACTCGAGCGAGCCTTCCCATCCTTTTTTGGCCATCGCGCGAGGCAAGACAGCAAACGTGCTGGTCCTGCTCGATGAATTGGAGAAATGTGCAACGAGATCCGACTACGGACGTCTTTGGGATTGCCTGCTCGGTTTCCTCGAGCCGGAGACCAATTCCAGATATCCCGATCCCGCATTACAGACCAATCTCGACCTGTCGCAAGTGAGCTACATCGCCACGGCCAACAGTCTCGATCCGTTGCCGAGCCCTATCCGGGACCGTTTTCGCATCGTGACGTTTCCGAAGCCGACGGCGAATCATTTGGACGCTCTGCTGCCGGCGGTGATCGCCGACCTCGCCAAAGAGCGCGGCCTCGACCAGAGCTGGGTGCCACCGCTCGATAGCATTGAGCGCGAGGCCGTCGCAAAGCACTGGCCCGGCGGCTCGGTGCGGCGCCTGCGCCGCATTGTCGAGGCGATCATGCGCGAGCGCGACGTTCGCGCATGGAGGAACTGATCATGGCGGAACAGAACAACGGAAAGACACGGCCGTCATTGCCGCGGCCGCCGCAATTGCGCGGGATAACCCGCCCGCAGGGCTTAAACGGCGCAGCCTCGCCCAGTACTATCGCGGTCAATGCTCAAAGGACCGATAACGTGACCGATCCCCAGATCGTCTGCCCCAACTGCCGTACCGAAATCAAGCTCACAGAATCGCTCGCCGCGCCCCTGATCGCAGAGACGCGCCGGAAATTCGACCAGCAGCTTGCTGCCAAAGAAGCGGACTTTGGCCGGCGTGAAGATGCTGCTAAAGCAGGAGCAAGAGGAAATCGCGAAAGCTCGCGAGGCCGTTGACGAACAGGTCGCCGCGAAGCTGAAGGCGGAGCGGTCCAGTATCGCCGAAACCGAAGCGAAGCGAGCACGCCTGGCGATCGCCGATGAACTCGGCGAGCGCGACCGGCAGTTGGCCGATCTGCAGCAGATGCTCGCCGCCAACAACGAGAAGTTGGCTGCGGCCCAGAAGATCCAGGCGGACATGCTCCGCAAGGAGCGCGAGCTCGACGATGCCAAGCGCGAAGTCGAGCTCACGATCGAGACGAAGGTCCAGCAGGCACTTGCCGCTGTGCGCGACAAGGCCAAGCTGGAGGCCGAAGACGGCTTCAAGGCAAAAGTGGCGGAGAAGGAAGCCCAGATCGCCGGCATGAACCGGCAGATCGAGGAACTCCGGCGGCGTGCTGAACAGGGCTCACAGCAGCTGCAAGGCGAAGCCCTGGAGCTCGAACTGGAATCCCTGCTCCGCAATCAGTTTCCGCGCGATCTCATCGAGCCGGTGCCGAAGGGCGATTTCGGCGGCGACGTCCTGCATCGCGTGTTCGGCCCGGGTGGGCAGACCTGCGGCACGATCCTTTGGGAATCGAAGCGGACCAAACGTTGGAGCGACGACTGGCTGCCCAAGCTCCGGAGCGACCAGCGCGTAGCCAAAGCGGACGTCGCCCTCATTGTCTCCAGCGCGCTTCCAAAGGATGTCGAAACCTTCGGCTTGGTCGACAACGTCTGGGTGGCGGAGCCCCGGTTCGCCGTTCCGCTAGCGATCGTGCTCCGGCACGGGCTGATCGACCTCGCCGGCAGCCGTCAGGCTCAGGAAGGCCAGCAGACCAAAATGGAGATGATGTACGGCTATCTGACCGGTCCGCGCTTCCGCCATCGCATCGACGCCATCGTGGAGAAGTTCACCGATATGCAGGCCGACCTAGACCGCGAGCGCAAGACGATGATGCGACTATGGGCGAAACGTGAGGAGCAGCTCCGCGGCGTGCTGGACTCCACTGCCGGCCTCTATGGCGATCTCCAGGGGATCGCCGGTCGTGCAATGCAGGAGATCGAGAGCCTTGATGTGCTGATGATTGAAGCGAAGAGGGAGGCGGCGGAGTAGATTGACCAAGCAAATTTGGTTCAAGCACTGACTAGCGGCGGCGACCAGACCACGCACTTAATGGCGTTTGGGCAGTCTCAAGACGGCCTTACGAAGCTCTTCCAAGCAATCTTCTCCACGCAACATGCGGCTCATCGCGTTCAGGAGGACTTCGTCAAAGTCGCCGTTGTTTATTGGCGACTGATTTGCCGCAATGATGAAATTGTAGGGCGTCACATACCGCACGCGGAGCTCCGTCCGACCGCGCACATCTTCAAGCTTACCTTCAACCTCTGCTGCACCATCATCATATTGCGATCGGCCGATGACATGCTTGCCGTCGACCAAGCCATATTCTTCCCAATAGTAACCGAAGTGTCCCTCGTCACTCATTTCTTCAGTGATACGCTCCGCCGTCTGGGAACATATGCCGATCGGCTCCATCGGATCGAGCTCGACATAAAGGAAGTCGCAGTAATAGGGGCCCGGCTTCACGGCAGCGATCCGGCGGATCAAGAGCTCGCTCTCATCCATCTGGTACAGGCGGTCGCGAACGTGCCCGAACGCACGTATTGGCAGATTGCTTGGTCCTCGAAACCACCAAACGGGCTGAGCGTCAGCGTACTCGAGCGGCGGCTCCAGCAGCCTGAGAAGACGTGTTTTGACCTGTTCCGGCTCATCGAACCATTGGACACCACGCACGCCGGGGAAGGCTTGCGCAAAGCGTTCCGAGAACCAAACCGTGCTATGCTTTCCTCGCAATGAGGCAAGCTGTTCATCCGGTTTGTTCAAGCGTGCAAGCGCGGCATCGCCGATTATTTCTGCGAATAGCAAGTGGTCACTCGCTTCGAGAGGCCCAACGTCGCCTCGCGCTCCCCGTCGTATCGAAAGCCAGTGATGCAGATAGCGGTATGCGGATGCAGCTCCTCGCTGTCGATACAGCTCGTGAGTCAAAAAGTCCAAGCCTTCTTGAGTGTCGTATTCCGCGCCCGGGTCCGCATTGCGATCGTCCGAGTGTGCCGCCATGGCCGCATGGCGCATGATATCCTTCGGCGCCGGGTCAGCGCCGGCGTAAGGTGTAATCCCGCCCTCCCCCTTGGCATTCACGGCCAAAAAGGCGTTACGCTTCTTTTGGGCGAACCGTAGTCCTTCAATGGCTAGGCGGTCCTTGATTTCACGCGTGCCAGCCCCGGGAAGGCCTTTCAGTTCCTTGGCATTCAGAAGGCTCAGATATGCATTTTCCTTGAAAAAGCCCCGCGCGCCGTCCTTGTGAATGTCTCCTGTGATCTCGCGAGGCGTCGGCACAACGATACTGCACAGTGGCTTTCCCGGATCTGCCTCGATCAAGACGCTAGCCAGCTCTGCTTCGAGACGGATCTTGTGCTCGAGCAGCTTTTCGAGCCAGGCGCGCCGCGCGAGCGCATCCATAGGCTTGTCCGGGAACAACACGACGAGATCAACGTCGCTGCCGGCGCCAAACTGCGCCCCGTCCCGGTAGACGAGACTTCCAAATAGAAATACGCCGGCGGTGTCGATATCTTTGGCGACGCCATCGCTCCAGGCGGTGAGGCGTTTCTTGAGGTCAACAACTAGAGCTGTGTTCGTCATGACATACGCGAGTAATTGCAGCCTATAGGACGAGGTCGAGCAGCATTAACGCGACGTGGCAGAAGGGTCAAATACCCCCACTTCATCGGCGCCTCGGCGATATTGAGATTTCCCGCATCGCGCTCATTACGGAGCCGGGACCAGAGACGATCGCTCTGAAAATTAGCGCCAAATTTCACCGAGCTTGAATGTGAGGGCTTGTGCCGCCGGCCAGCCGGCGCGCACAAAGACGTCCAGGCAGTCCATCAGATCGTTCAACCTGGCGCGATCAGCAAAGATCGCACGATAGTCCGCCAAGTACCGCTGTGTGATCCGAACGATAGGATCAGAGGCCGCCGATTCGTTGCTATAGCCACCTTGCTCAGCCGATTTCACAGCTTCAGCAATCAACGCGAATACGGCCGAAGGCTCGATTGGAATGAACGTCTCAAGAGTTTGAATAAGGTGATGTGCGATCGGGGCGACGATCGCGGTAGAGAGCCGAGTTAAAATCGGCTTCGTTTCCCGATACAATCTCACACGCTCTGGCGAGACATCGTCGGTTGGGGCCACGCCGTCATAGTGAGTGCCGGCGGCAAAATGGATACGGATCGATACTTCGTCCAAGATGCCGAACATGTCGCGAACCGCGGTCTTGTCGGCTTCCGGCCAGCTATCGAACACGCGCATATCGCGGCGTGCCGCGCGGTCTTCGATCTCCCGAAAAGCTAATTCTGTAACGGTTTGGTAGAAAGCAATGGTCTTCTGTCGGGGAAGGTTGTTGGCATCTTCCGGCTTTTCGATGCTTCCCTTGAGGAGATTGTCGGAATAACGCGCCGTAAGATTTCGGATGATCCCCGCATTGCTGATGACATTACCCATCACGGCCGCAGCGAACGTATCCGCTTCGGCATTTAAGTCCCAGATATGGAGGTCAAAAATAAGAGTTTCGGCTTCGGATCGGCACGCCGCCATGCCGGGCTTGTTTTTGTTGCCATAGCGACGGATGACGCTTTTGGCGGCTCGAATGGTGCGTGGATAGTCCTGGTGCGCCATGCGCGACAGAGCATCGATAGCACCGCCGACGACACCACGAGTGACCTCCTTCGCCAAGGCATATTCCAATTCGGACCAGGCCCAGTCTCGATCAAGGAATCGAACGATCCAAAGATTCTGAACAATCTGAAGCCGCACCTCGGGGACGGGATCTCTGGCGAGCTTACGTATGGCTGCCATGATCGCGGCATCACGCCTTTTCGAAGCTCGCGTCAGATCCATCAATCCGTGCGCTGCAGCCGTACGAGCCGAGGGGCCTCCCCATGAAACACTTTCCTGGAAGCCTCTTTCGTGTTTGGCGCTGTAGTGCGGGTTTTTGCTTGCGGCACAGAAGAACAAAATATCCTTCAAGGACCGTTTGATAGAAGGGGTTGCCAATACGTTGGGCTTACCACGTGCTATGCGCGACGCCGCCTCCGCCAACTGTCCCGTTGCGTGCTCAAACAGCTTCGCCGGCACCTTGCCTGCAAACCGCTTGCTGAGGCCTACATGGCAAGCCTTCAACAGCTTGATCTGACGCTGGACAGACTCCAGAGAGAGATGGGCCGTCCCGTTGGGCATCGCCACATTTTCAACCTCCCGCAACATCTTACGAAGCGCCGCGTTTTCCGGATCTTCCAGCGCTACGCCTTCCGAGGCGAGATAGGCGTCGGTATCGAAAGCACGGGACCCACTAGTAAAGCGAACGGGCGGCACGTTCGGCCGCAGTTCCCCCGCTTGTTCCAGAGCGTTAACATAGTCTCGCATCTCGGCCGTCGAGATGAGCGCTCTTGGAATGCAGCCTGCGAGAGTGGACTTGCTCCTCTTACCTGATACGTCATCAGGGAGGTTTAGAAGCGCTCGTTCAAAAGCGTCACGCTCGGCCTGCGTCAGATGCTCATAGGCTGCCGCAATGAAGCCTCCCAATTGAAAGCGCGTGTCGGAGCTCCGCATGATGGGAGGCGCACACGACAAGGGCGAAAGCTGCCGAGCAAAAACCGACGGGTGGTTCGTGCCTGCAACCAGGAGGCTTCCCCAAACTGCGCCAATGACGACGGGCTCTTGCGCAAGCGTCGTGAGTATCTGCTCAATTTTGACAGCAGCACCATCCTCGCTCGCAAGGCGCCCTAGGTATTCATCGAACTTCTTCAGAAGGACGGGTCCATCCTGAACCGGCTGGAATCCGCCAAGATACCAGGTATGGCTCCAATCAGCCTGAAAGTTCGCCGTGAAAGGGCCGAGAGAAAACGACTCTGTCGAAGGCTCTCCCGGATAGGGTTCATAGTGCCGCTCTCGTCGAACATAGCCATGCAGGCCACGCACAACCGCACGGATTCCCGCGTCAAGATCGTCCCGAATAATCGCCGGAACAGCTTCCGACAGGAGATGCCATGCACTCTGATAGTCCTGACGGCGATTTGAGCGCAGCGACAAAATCACGCTATTGCCCATGTTCGTGGAATCGTCAGAGCTTTCAGCAAAACCATAGGCCGCATCGTAGATATCGACGGCGAGCAAGCGCCAGCACGAACCTCAGCGCATTGTCGGCGACCTGCTCAACGCCGAGATCAACGAGAAGCAAGCCCGCTCGATCAAGTACCAGCTCACCATTGCCAAGCTGCCGCTTGCCAAGGACATCGCCGACTTCCACTTCGACGGCACGCCGATCAATCAGACTCTCGTCAATGATCTCGCTGGCGGCGGCTTCATCGCCCAACTACGCAACGTCGTGCTGGTTGGCGGCACCGGCACAGGCAAAACCCACCTGGCCATTGCCATCGCCAGAAACGGCATCCGATCCGGTGCCCGCGGCCGCTTCTTCAACGTAGTCGACCTCGTCAATCGCCTCGAGACCGAGACCCGCAACGGACGGCAAGGACGGCTCGCTGAGCATCTGACCCGGATGGACTTCATCGTGCTGGATGAACTCGGCTATTTGCCCTTCGCCCAGTCCGGTGGCCAGCTTCTCTTCCACCTCGTCAGCCGGCTCTATGAGCGCGCCTCCGTCATCGTGACCACCAATCTCGCCTTCGGCGAATGGCCGAGCGTGTTCGGCGACGCCAAAATGACCACCGCGCTGCTCGACCGATTGACCCATCACTGCGACATTGTCGAGACCGGCAACGATAGCTGGCGGTTCAAGAGCCGCGACGACGATCACGCCACCCGCGCTCGTCTCGCCTCCGCTATCCCGGCCAGCTCCGACGAGACGAGCGCTACCAGCAAAGCTCGCCGCGCAAAGGGGTCAAAATTGGGCTCTGACGCAATTTTGGTGCAGCTCCGATTATTCTGCACCGATTAGCCGGGCCTGGAGCAGATCGATCTTCCCGCGGCCATACATTTGACGCCTGACGAGCTTGAGGCGCGTGATCTGTCCTTCGGTTTGTCCGTTGGACCAGGGCGAAGTGATCGCCGCCCGCACCGCCGCCTCATCCTTGGCGACGCCGTTGGCGAACGAAGCGACGAGACTGCTGCGGGCGCGCTCGATCCATGGAGTTAGTCCCGCGTCAACCTTGCGCCGGACCATCAAGTGGAATTCAGCGATGATCTCGCGTGCCTCGACCAGAGTCGGTATCCCAGCTTCGATTGCCGCTACCGTGACGGTCTCCGCTTTCGTTAGCAAGTCCCGGCCGATTGTCATTAGCCGCGCGATCGTTCTGGCCGACGGAATCCTCTGAAGATTTCGCGCGTCGGCCTTTTCAGCCCGTCGTCTGCGAGTTGCCCACTCGCTGATGACACGGAGCGAGCCTCGGAAGCCACGCGCTGTTAAGCGGCGCCAAAGTTCAGCTCCATTGCGGCAGCCGGACGCCCATTGATCGTCGAGCCATGGCAAGTGCAGATCCAACGAACTTTGCCGGGTTCGGAAGACGTCGTGGCGTTCGTCGCGGACCACCTGTCGCACCAGCTTCCTGCTATGGCCGGTCTGACGCACGATCTGCTTGATAGGTATGCCGTTCTTCGACAGAGCCAGGATAGCCGCGTTGGTCTCCTCGCGGCGCAGATAGCCCTCATACTGGAGGCGCTCGGCGGCCGTGAGCAGCTTGGGATCGATCGTGGTCGCACCGATGACGAGGCGTATCTGGCGCATCGATTTGCGCACGGCATCGAGGAAGGCCCGACTGGCGTTCTCCATCAGATGCCAACGATCGGCTACCTGCACCGCGTGCGGCAGGGCCTTTGCTGCTGCTTCGCCATATCCCCCGCCACGATCGCGAGCGATGATCGCGATCGTGGGGTGAGCAGAGAGCCAGGCTTGAGCGGTCGCTGGTTCACGATCCGGCAGCACGGTGACCACCCGGCGCCTTTCCAGGTTGCAGATGATGCTCGCGTATCGGTGATTGCGCCGCCAAGCCCAGTCATCAATGCCGATAACCCTGAGCGGGTGAGCTGGGGGACGGCTACGGCGCCGAACTACCCGAAGAAGCGTATCTTTGCTCACCGGCAGCATTAGCCGCTTTGCAAAGCCCGCTGCCGGTCGACCGCCAAGCGCCAGACCGAGGTGATGGACGATGGAGTCCAGCCTTGCCGTCCGTCGCGCCGATGGCGCCAGTACCCCTTCGGCGAAGCGCTCGGTGAAGATTTGGCGCCCGCATAGGACGGCATCACAGCGGAAGCGGCGGGCGATCACCACGAGCTCCACGATCCGCCCGGACAGCGGCAGATCGGTCACGCGTCGCCGATACCGGCTATGGATACGCCGCGAAACTGTCCCGCACGATGGACACAGACCAACACTTCCGGACGCCCGGACCGTGATGACGGCCTTATCACCCTCGTAGCACGCACTCTCTACAACAAACCCACGCGGCACCAGACTGGAGCGGTGGAGTGCTTGCTGCATGGCGCTGATTCTCCCCTAATCAATGCGCCAAACATCCCTCGAACTGCATCAAAAGTGAGTCAGAGCCAAAATTGGACGCCGATGAGGGGTCAAATTTGCAAGCCGATTGACAAGCTGACGAAGCTGAAGGGGGAGATGGGCAAGCTTGTTGCCTACGAGAAGCAGATGCTTGCTTCGCCGGATCAGCAAATCTCCCTGACCGATCCGGATAGCCGTTCGATGGCAACCAGTGGCCGCGGATCCGGCGTGGTCGGCTACAATGTCCAAGTCGCCGTCGATACCGACAATCACCTGATCATCGCGCATGAGGTGACGAACAGCGGCTCAGATCGGGCACAACTTGCCAATATGGCCAGGCAGGCGAAGGCTGTTCTGAAGGCTGAGACGCTCGAGGCCGTTGCCGATCGCGGCTACTTCAGCAGCCCGGAGATCCTCGCCTGCCACGAGGCCGGCATCACGGTAACTCTGCCTAAGCCGATGACTTCGGGCGCCAAGTCGGACGGACGCTTCGGTAAGCAGGACTTTGTCTATTTGCCGGAGGAAGACGCCTATCGTTGTCCGGCCGGGGAGCGATTGCCGTATCGCTATACAAACGAAGAAGCCGACAAGATGCTGCGGCGATACTGGACCAGCGCCTGTAAGAATTGCTCGATCAAACCCCAGTGTACGCCCCGGTCAGAGCGACGGATCACGCGATGGGAGCACGAGGATCTGCTCGACGCCGTGCAGCAGCGGCTCGATGCGAACCCGCTCGCTATGCGCCTTCGTCGCGAGACTGTCGAGCACCCGTTCGGCACGATGAAGGCACGCATGGGAGCAACGCACTTCCTGACCAAAACCCTCCCAAAGGTAGCCGCCGAGATGGCCCTCTCGGTTCTGGCCTACAATCTGACCCGAGCAATGAATATCCTCGGGATCAGGTCGCTGATCGCCGCGATCGCGGCCTGAGACCGGACCAGTTTTGGCTTCAAGACTGATGGTCCTGTAAGGCCGTTTTTACACGGCCAAGACCCAATTCGGACTTGGTTCGCGATAAACGACTTAAGCCGATCCGAAAATGAGATTAACCGCCCTCAGTCTGAGTTTTCGCTGTATGCTATAGGGCCTTCCAGCTCCGCAACAACATTAGGGAGGAGGTTAGGATGAACAAGTCCTTTGTCGCCGCCACTTTGATCGCGTTGGCGAGTTCTGCGATGGCTCAAGATGCGATGCAGGTGGTCAAGCCCGATGAGCTGACGTGGATAGAACATCCGGTCTTCAGGGGCGTGCAAACCGCCATCCTGATCGGTAACCCAACAAAGGCCGAGACGATCGTTCAGCGGGTGAAATTCCCGCCGAATTATAAAGTGCCGCCACACACCCATCCTTATGCCGAGGTCGTCACCGTGATGAGTGGCAGCTTTGGGAACGCCATGGGGAAAAGTTTGATCTCGCGAAAGGCGAGATATTGAAGCCGGGCTCCGTCTTCGCGCTGCCGGCAAAGCACCCCCATTATGTTTGGACGACAAACGAAGAAACGATGGTCCAAATTGTGTTCACCGGGCCGGGTGGCATCGAGTTCATCGATCCAGGCGACGATCCGCGCAAGAAGTAAAAACGAAGCGCCGAAGCATAAAAAAGAGGCCATCTCAATCGGTGGCCTCTTTCGTCATTCCGCACAGGCGCGATGTCGGTTGTTGGCCGTGGCTGACTTCCCATTCTCGGCCTCGCACGGTCCGCTTCCGAGGACTGAGCGGAACGCCTTCGTGAAGCTGCCGAGGGCAGCCTTTGACCCCAATCGGTCCTCGGCTGGCTCTGACAAGAACGCATATTGACACGCGCGCTTGCTGTTTGTTCCGAGTTTAGGAACCTCGCTGCGCGACTTCGCATTATCCTCAAGTATTCGCAATTATCCTCAAGTAGGAGGATCAGCAATGGCGAAAAAGGCGAAAAAGCAGACCGCCGGAGGCGGCAAGCAAGTCCGGCGCCTTGTGCGTTATCCGGCGAAGAAGGCGCGTCGTTCGGCCGGCGCCGTAAAGCGTGCGGCCAGGTACTCGGTTGGCGGTTCAAAGCGTGCGGCCAAGTACTCGGCTGGACCAGCAACTGGAGCGGTAAAGCGTGCGGCCAAGAAAGCTGCTGGCGCCATAAAGCGTGCGGCCACGTACTCGGCTGGAGCTTCAAAGCGTGCGGCCAAGAAAGCGGCCGGCGCCGTAAAGCGTACCGCTAGGAAAGTAGAGACAAGCCTAGAAGGTTGAATTCCGGACTTTGACTCATCAACCAAGCTTGTGACTTGCCGATGCCATGGCGTAAAGCTGGGTGACATTGGCACGTAAGCCATTTCGGCTTGTGGCCATCGCGTCATTTCGATCGTGTCCCGTGGCGTGGTGTAGCTGGGCGGGTGTCACCACGTTCGCCGGCATGGGCCGGATCGGTCAGCTGGCGATTGCCGGGAAGCTGACGGCGGGATCATCGCCCATTGGGGCGATGGTTTCCAGTGTCATGTAGCGGCCGCGTTGGACCGCCCACTCGTCGTTCTGTTCGAGCAGGATGGCGCCGACCAGGCGAATGATGGCGTCCTCGTTGGGGAAGATGCCGACCACTTCGGTCCTCCGCTTGATCTCGCCGTTGACGCGTTCGAGCGGATTGGTCGAGTGCAGCTTGGCGCGGTGCGCGGCCGGGAAGCTCATATAAGCCAGCACGTCGGTCTCGGCCTCATCGAGGAACGCCGCGAGCTTTTGCAATTTGGGACGTAGCTGGTCGGCGATGCGCCGCCATTGCGCCCGTGCCGCTTCGGCGTCGTCCTGGGCAAAGGCGGTGGCAATGAAGGCGGAGACCACGCGCCGCCCGCTCTTGCCGGCATGCGCCAGCGCGTTGCGCATGAAGTGAACACGGCAGCGCTGCCAGGTGGCGTTGAGGACCTTTCCGACCGTAGCTTTGGGGGCCGCTTGGATTCTGAGAGCCGAGCGTGCGGCGTCCGAAGTCGAGCGGTGGCGGTGAGGCTGTCCGAACTCGAAGCCGCGGTTCGTCTGCAAGCATGGCGCAATTCGCGGCGGCGGGTCAGAACCGACGATAATGAGCGTCTTTCCAAGCTCGAATTGGCGCGGTAGGGCTGGCCCATGAAACTCACCGCTGAACGTCCCTTCGCCAACCCGGAATCCGCCGCACGCAAGCTGGTCGAGATTGCCAGTGGCATCGAGCCCGTGCAGGACGGCCGCATCCACATAGAGAAGATCAACGCGTCGTTCCTCTATACCCTGAAGGGCAGCGGCACGGAGTTCGGCGCTGGCATCAGATGCGCGGTCGAGAAAGGCTGGTTAGAGCTGCACGAAAGCGGGACGTATGTTCGGCTGAAGACCGGGCAGCGAATGGGAAACCGCCCTTAGCCAGGCTGACGCGTGGGCCCGTCCTCATTCCCAAAACCTAGCGGCTTACCTCAACTCGCTCTTGGCGGAAATCTCTCTGCCATGGGCACGATCGTGAGAGGTCATCTGGGCGGCCGGATCACCGGCGCGAAGAAAAGGCCTCAGCTCCGGGCAATGGGATGAACTGAGGCCTCCAGAAATGGCCCCAGCTCACGGGGATATTTGGGGGCATTAGAGCTGGGGGCCACTCGGGGCCACCCTTGGGGAAGGGCACCGGGGAAACTCGGCAATTGCGTGGAACGTTCCCTGTCCGATTTCAGGTATAGAGCAACCGCGCCACTAGCGGGCTCGCCGCCGTCTTACCAGCCAGTACACGCCGTATCCAATCGCGAGAATAGGAAGGCCGGCACCTGCAATCGGTCCGGGGGCTCCTCTCGTGTGGCCGGGCGGGTCGGCCCATGCAGATGGCACGGTCGTCATCGCCAGAGTTCAACGCAAATGCCGCTGCGGAAAGAACGCCCCAATTTATCTTCATCGATCTCTCCGTGCTCCGCCAAGCGTCTTGCGAATTAAATTCGCTTATATTCAATTTAAAATTAAAACAATAATCGGAATTAAATCGACATTGTGACTGAATGACGCACCGAACGTCTTGTTCCTACGGATTTCATTGGCATCACTCAATCGATTGTCTAGATTCTGACCATGACCGACGCCGATCCTGTCCGCCTGCTCAAGCAGGAAGCCGTCCCCGATGCCGGAAGTTACGAAGTTCGCTTCGCCGATGGCCGGCCCAGCATCTTTGTCTATTGGGACGATATGCCGAGCCGCCGCCTCAGACCGGATCTGCTGACCCGCAGCGATGCCGAGGCCAAAACAATCGCCCGCATCGAAAGAGACAAGTTCGCTGGACACAGCGCATGAAACACGTCGAGGCACGTCCCTACTCCGATCCGGAGATTTGCCGCCCGTAAGCTGGTCGAGCTCACCGCCAATATCGAACCCTCTCAAGGTCAGCGGCCCGGAGTTCGGCGCCGGGATCAAGCACGCGGTCGAGCACGGCTGGCTCGAACTGCACGAGAGTGGAACCTATGTCCGGCTCCTCAACGGCGGCCAGATGCTATAATTGAGACACGTCGACCGGCGCACGGGACTGATCCATGGCGAAGGAAATCAAACAGTTGCGCAAGCAAGCTGAAAAGGCCGCGCACGCCGCAAAGGCAGCCGCAGATGCGGAAGTATCGGAGCAACTGCGGACGCTAGCGCGCGCCTTCCAAAGCCAGGCCGACGTTCTGAAATCGAAAAAGAGAGCAGGCAAGAAGCACAAGAAGCAACGGTGATGCTGACGTAAAGCCCCGCTGCCTGGCGTCCGTTAGATCATACCCAAAAGGATGAAAGTCCGATCTCAACCAGCAAGACCGTCCCTGTCATCGCGGATATGAGAAATAGGTCACCCGCCGATAGGAACTGCATGGTTCGCCTCGCATTTTGCCCGAACCATTCCTAGCCTAATCCAAATTTAAATAATGTGCACGATTTAAATTGTTTAATTGGTATTATGTTTTGCTTTATTTCTCAGTTTAATAGCGCAATATCGATGGTGGAACTTGCGATTTTGTTGGAGTTTTCTGGATATGGGCCGCTCCCCGTCGATTGTGCCTCATGTGGCAGCCCAGGATGTCTACCTTGTGGTCGAGGAATTTGCCGGCCGGCGAGCCTGGTGCGAAACAGCCGAAGAGGACACCGGACGCGCGACGCTGATGCGGCACCTGATGGACGGCTTATATGAGCATCCCACTCGTATCGTAGCATTCAACACGACAGAGGGGTGGTCGCGCGATGTAACCGTAGAGATCGCCGATGAGCTACGCCGCCGCGTTGTCGAGTTCGACGAAGTGGCGGCTTGCGTCCTGAAGTTCGTGGAGAGAGCGGCGAGGCGCTGAGGCAGGGATTCGCAATTTCGCGCCGGAACTATGTATCTGCTTAGTATGTTTAAGGCATACAAGCTGTGCCTGGCGACCGCCGGCAAGCAGGTCCCATCCGGACCGGACTGGATTCACGAGGTGAAGCACGACGGCTACCGGATGCTGGTCATCCGGGAGGATAAGCGTGTGCGCCTCCTATCCCGTAACGGCAGCGACTGGACAAAACGGTATCCCTGGATCGCAGATGCCGCGCTGAAAAACCGGCAGAAGCATTTCGTGATCGACGGCGAGGCCGTGATCCTGGGCGTCGATGGCATCTCAGATTTTAACGCGCTGCACTCGCGCAAGCACGACCCCGAGGTGCAACTTACGCCTTCGACATCCTCGTGCCCCTCCACATACGCAAGGCCAACCTGGAGAAGCTACTGGCACGCCGGCCCGATGGGATCACAGTGGCGCCCTTTGAGCGCGGCGAGATCGGGCCTGATCTATTCCGAGCAGCCTGCCGGATGGGACTTGAGGGGCTAGTCTCTAAACATCGCGATCGGCCTTACCGCGGCGGCCGGCAAAAGTTCTGGATCAAGGTCAAGAACCGCAGCCACCCCGCGATGGAGCGTGAGCTTTGACGCCCTAACCCGCCAACCTCTTTTGGAAAGGATTGCTCGTGACCGTCGAGGATGACGATGACACTCGAAGAAAAGCTCGCCCGCTTGCGCACCCACCGCAATAACATTCACCGCTACCACCGGCTGCTCAAGACCCGCCTTTCCGATCTGGAGCGCGAGTACATCGAAAGCCGTCTCTCCGAGCAACGAGCGGCGCTGGTAAGCCTCGCGCGCACGACGTTCCCGATTCCTTTTCAACCGCCGCCACCAGAGCAGCAGCCGCAGACCTGCAAGCCGGAGGTAGCTTGAGCTTGCCCGAGCGCATCAGGAGGTCGTTTCCGTGCGACAGCGGCCCATCAACGGCGTCGAGCCGGAAAGAACCGAAGATGACATTACGCGTGAGCTGCTCGGCCCGCGGGGCGTTCCGGGCGCTCCCGACCCCGCCCGCATGGTCCCGCAGGTCGAGAAGAACACGCCAAAGCACATAAGGTGGAGAACCCCAAGCTCCGGCGATGAGCGGGGCGCCAGAAGCCGAAACCTTGTTGACCTGGTCGAGTGCGGAGAGGTGGAGCAGGCAGGGACCAAGCACCATTGTTCCGAATTGCGGGACGCCTTTGATTGCGGTGAACCGATGCAGAAGGCTCAGAAGTACATCAACATTGCCGCTCTAATCGCGCTCGCTGGTTGGCTTGGTCTCTGCTTCAAGATGGGTTGGTACTGATGGCGAGGTTTTAGGGCAGTTTACTTCGACGGGGGCTGCCAGCTCGGCGAGCCAGGGAGCGCGAGCTTCGACGAAGGGGGTCGTCGGCCAAGAGTACACTTTTTGAACAATTCTTTGGAACCGGAACCCTATGGCGCGCGTAATTTCGGATTGCCCAAGTAGGCCGCGGGAATGGAATGAACGAGGACGAAGATGAGTTGCAGCACCTTCCTCAAGAAGCCTTGAGAGATGCAGGCTTTGATTTCACTTCGGCTGTTTCCGGCGAACAAGCAGTGACCCTGCTGAAGAGTGGGGTGATCCACTACAGAGCACCGGTAACCGACATCAAACTCGATGGCCACATCGGGGAGTGGGAAGTCGCGCGACAGGCCAGACTGATCGATCCGGCCTTCCCTGTCGTATACATGACCGGTGGTCATGGTGGCGAATTGCCCGTGCAAGGCGTGCCCAATAGTGTCCTGCTGCACAAGCCGTTCGCGCCCGCGCAGCTTATCACCGCCATTTCACAACTCTTGAACGTCGGCACCTCTATGCTTGGCCCGCCCCAACCATCGCCTTAAGCCGATCGGCGAACGATCCAGCGCCGGGGCCGGCGCGCACCACCATCGGCCCCAAACCCATTAACGCGCCGAGCAGCAAATAGGCCCACTCGACCGTCGTCCCGCTCGACGGATATTGCCAGCGCGGCGCATAGGCCGCCCGGATGATCAGCACGATCAGCGGAATTCCGAATTGGTGATAGATCAGCACGAACAGTTGCGAGAGCACCGTCGCCCACACGCGCTGCATTAGCGGCGATTGCGCTATCGTCGTTATGAATGCCTGATACGTCTGCGCCAGCGCTTGCGCCTGCGCTACCTCGATCGCTTTCACGCTTTCGAGCATCGCTTCGTAAAGCCGCGTCCTCAACTCCTCGATCGAGATCGTCTTGTTCTCATATGCCATGAAGGCGTCGAGCGCTTTGTCGAGCAAGCCGTTGATGATCCCCATGCCGAATTGCGAGAAGATTGCGGTGAGCATCGCCCTACCCTTTCGGCAGCGGCTCGCTGGTCGGGACTAGCTTCGTCACTTCAACGTGCCCGACATCGGGGATAAAGGCTTGCGCCGTGACGACCTCGGTTCGCAAGAAAAGCAGCGGGTGAATCGTTCGAGACATTCCGCACGGCCTGTATCGTGAGGTCGGCTCTGCCGTCGGCGGTCCGGAAGCGTTGCCCATAACTGTCCGGTCGGCCCGCTTCTTCGGTGAAGATCGAAGAAGGAAAGGCGACCGACGTGCCCGTCTGCGGGATGCGGTAGGTCGTCCACGTAATGGGCTGCGCCGAAACCGAAGCGGCCGGGACAGCGACGGCCACCAATAAACGCGGCAGGAGCTACTCGCCCTCGTCGACCTCGGCGGAATCGAGAAGCGTCAGCGCAGTCTCGATCTTGGCGAGGAGCGGCGCGATTTCCTCGCGCGCGTTCGGCCCGGGATCGCTCTCTAGCCGCCCAGGAGCGCCTGCTTCCGCGCAAGCATTGCGCCTGTGGACATCAGGCCTTCCTCCGTTGCTCGGCCGGCAAGGTCAAGAAGGACTTGGCGTGCCGACTCCGCCGCCAGTGGCCAACTCGGGTTCGGGCCAGTCTTTGACGATAAGAAACGCTAACGCGGATGCGCCCGCACTTGGACGCGCAGACCCGGATCCAGCCGCTGGTAGGCGATTTCGCCCTCCAGCTGCTGGGTGAGCAGAAGCACGATGCGGGAGCCCAGTCCGCCCGGATCTGCTCCCTCGCGGAGGCCGAGGCCGTTGTCGGAAACCGACAGCTCGATGCCGCTTCCGCTCGAGAGCGCGACCACGATATGGCCCGGTCTGTCGCAGGGAAAGGCGTACTTCAGCGAGTTAGTGACCAACTCGTTCGCGATCATACCGATCGCGAGCGCGTGGTTGTTTGCCAGGTAAACGTCCTCGCAAACCACCTGGAAAGCGATCGGTCCAGACGGAGCCAAGGACTGGAAGACCTTCTCGACGACGTCGTTCAGGAAGTAGCGCATGTTCACTGAGCGCGAATCCTGCTTGAGCGAGAGATGATCGTAGACCTCTGCCATCACCTGCAGCCGGCGCGCCGTGGCTTCCAGCGCGGCCGCGACTTCCGGCCCGCCGTGCCTTGCCTCCAGCCGGATCATCCCGCCGAGGATTGCGAGGTTGTTCTTGGTCCGATGCGCCATCTCCTGCAGCAGCACGGCCTTTGTCTTGTCCGCCAGCATGACCCGCCGCAGTTCCGCGCGCTGAAATTCCGCGACGGTGGCCGTCCCGGCTGCGGTGATCGCGAACAGGGCGTTGGTCGAAAGATAATCGATGCCGTTACTGCCGGCGTAACTGAGGTAGGCGCCGACGCCGATGGCGATGATCGCTGCGAATATTCCGGAGCCGCGGTCGAAGACCAGGCCCGACAGAAACACGCCCGGGAGCAACAGGAAATATCCCGGCGCCCCGGTCTGCATCTGCAGGGTCATTTGCAGCACGGCGCAGGCGACCATGATGCTCGCCGAGATGCCGTACCGGATGGGGCCCGGAAGCCGGTGCTCCAGAACCAGCGGGTAGAGCCTATTCATGGATTGCAAAACCACGCCCATGGGATAGCCGTTCCTGGCCCGCTGCAGCAATTCTAAGCAACCAGCTGGCATGTCCTGTAAGCTCGACCGGAACCGGACCCCTGGTCGATGGTTTACTCCACTCCGCTCAAGATTGGCCTCGAACCCCATCGTTGCCGGGGCCAATCTCGTTCGGCGCAAGCGGAAGTAGCTGCCTTGCAGGCGCCAAGTCGCTTCACGCTAGGCACTGCTCGACAAATTCAGGAGCTTGCGCGCAATGGCGCGCCGGCGAGAGGTGCGGGCGCCGGGTCATGAAATGGATGCTTGTCGTGTTGGTGGGCGGCGTAACGCCGGTCAATACCGACCTGGTGTTCGACAAATTCGCCGAATGCCTCTCCGCCGAGGAGCAGATGCGAAAGCACTACGCGGACGCGTTCGAGGCATGGGATCGATGGGCCGCAGCCAACATCGACCGGCGACGCGAGTATTCGAAGGCACGTGACCTCCAAGCCAAACGGCTGTTGAGCAACATCGGTACATGTGTCCCGCATGGCGGAGGCGATCAGCCGTCTGCCGCGCCTCCGCAGCAGCCCGCGACCGCCCCTGCACCGCAGCCCTCCGCGTTGCAAGCTTCGCCAACGCCGCAACCAGCCCCGAAACCCTGAGGCCTCCGCGAGTCCCGAACTCAAGGGGACTTCCGCAGCCGGTCATAAGGCCAGGCAGAACAGGCTTCCACGTCGGCGGGCTACCCGTCAGGAACGGCCACGCATTTTGGCCGTTCGACATCCGTAACAAGTGAGCCACCAGTGAGCGTACTTCTCGTCGAGGACGACCCTCTAATCCGCGAATTCGTCGCCGAAGCGCTGCGCGAAGCAGGCTATCACGTGATACACGTGAGCACCGGGGAGGAAGCGCTGGCCTGGTGCCAGCGCCACGTCGCGGACGTGCTGGTCACTGACGTCAGGCTGCCCGGACAGGTCGATGGGTGGCAGATCGCGGAACGCTACCGAGAGCAGGATCCGGAATTGCCGGTCATCTACGCGACGGGCTTCTCGCCCGCCACACCACGCCCTGTCCCGGGCAGCCGGATCGTGCAGAAGCCCTTCCATCCGGAGGAGATCGTCCGCATGATCAAGGAGCTCGGCGAGGAAAAGGGAGCGCGGCCGGGTTAGATGCTCTACTCGGTGGCCGAGCCGTAGCGCACTGGACCGCCGTCGGATCCATCGCTTGGGTACATCCGCCTCTCCCGTGGAATCAACCTTTCGGTAGGCCTAATTCCTCGACGGCCCGACCGCAGATCGCAGCGGGATCCTTGAGGCCGGTCTGACCGATCTCGATGATCTTCTTGGCAATCAGTTCGGTGAGGGGGTCGTTGCGATCCTGTACGCCAATCGTTCGCAGGGCCTGTTCGTAAGCTGTCGAAAGCCGCGTGATCTCTTCAGGCCCCAGAGGCGAGTTTTGAAGTATTCGGTAGATGGCCAATTGTTAGTCTCCCCGCTGGAGCGCCTCGTCGAGGGCTTGAAGGACGAGGTCCCGCTGGCTCGCGCAAGATGTGATCGCCGAGCGACCGACGGGCCGTTGAGGATGCAACCATCTCGGGGCAAGCCGAAGATGCCATCTGGAAATGGGCCGCCCTGAGGGCGGCCCATCGGCCGTACAGTTTACCAACGGCCGGTGCCGAAGCTGAAGCCGATGCTCGGGCCACCGCCATAGTAGCCATAGCCGCGATCGTAGTAGCCCGGGCCGCCATAGTAGCCGTAGCTGCGGCGGACCACATAGCCGTCGTCTCCACCGTAGTAGCGTTGGACATAGCGGGGACCGCGGGTCCGGTAGCAGCGGCCATACTCGTTGCAGACGAGTTCGGACCTGCTCGATGCCCGCGACCTCCGTCGACGCGATGGCCGCGGGTGCAAGAGGGGCGGCACTCGCAGACGACGCCATCAGGGCCGCCGCGAAAGCTCCTAGCGCGATGGTCTTCATTGGGTGTTCTCCTTCCTTGGCGAGATCAGTCGATCTCTTCGATGATGCGACGTTCATGGGGTTCGACGATGTAGGTGCGGCTGTCCCGGTTGATGTACCGGTACTCGCGAAGGGTCGGAGCATCCCGATAGACCTCTTCCGGGAACGCTTCGATCTCCACGCCTTCCGGCACGCGCTCTCCGGTGCGGATCTCGGTGCGAACCGTGCTGCCGGTGGTGCGACGCTCGCGCTCGACCGGGCGCGCCTTGGCGTGCTTGCGGATCACCTCGCGGTCTTTGTCGCTGAAGGTCGTCTTGCGCTGCTCGCTACGCGCCGGCGCGGCCGCCGTGGAACGACCCGAGTACGGCAGGACCGCGACGATCTTGTAGCTGGAGGGCTCCACGATCACGATCTCGTCCTTCACCAGCACGAAGTTGTAGCCCCGGTACTGCGGCACAATCTCCACGACATCCGCGGGCAGCGGCTGCACGCGGACGTCGCGCGGCACGACCGTGCCCACCGACAGGGAGAAGTTCACGTTGGTGAGCGGCTGCACGTTCAGGTGCGAAATCGACGTGCTGATCCGGGTCCGCTGCTGATCGTTGATGTTCACCGACGCGTTCACGTTGGTGGTCGACGAACGATCGGCCGTGTTCTGCTGATTGTTCGGCTGCTGGGCCGTGTTGGTAGACCCGGTGCCCGTCGGCGATTGCGCCTGGTTGGTGCCCGAAGCCGGTGGGTTCGCGCTCTGCGTCTGATTGTTCGCAGGCGGGTTTGTCTGCGCTTGGTTCGACGGCGGATTGGTCGGATTGGCCTGGTTGGAGGGCTGGCTGGCCTGCGCCTGGCTGGTCGAGTTGTTCGACGTGGGCGCCTGCGTGGTGTTGGTGCCCGTACCGGAGTTGGACGTCTGGCCCGTTGCGCTTTGGCCAGTCGATGACGGAGGCTGCTTCTGGGCCGAATTCGTCGAAGAATTGGTCTGCGCGGATCCCGAAGAGGAGTTGGACGACGGTGTCGACGTCGAAGAGGACGGCGTCGTCGACGTGGAATCCTGCTGACGTTGCGTAGCCGACGGATTGGAGTTCGACGTGCTCGGAGAAGATTGCGCGAAAGCCGAAGTCGCGATCGCAACTGCTGCAGTCGTGGCCAAGAATAAACGCTTGTTCATTTGAAACCTCCTAAATGCGGACATCGATCAAACCCCGGATGCACCGCGCAGTTCCTTTCCGGGAAATGTCGGCAACGCAGAGTCAGCATTTCTTCCGGGCGACGGAGGATTGCTGTGTAGCGAAATGAGACGCACCGCCCGGAGGTGGGAACACCGGAACTTCGGTCACGCCTCCTTGTTGGCAGTGACTACTTACAAACAACGAGGAGGACATCTTGAAGAAGCTGATCGTATGCGGCGCTCTCGCCGCCTTCGCTCTCGGCACCCAGGCCGCCAGCGCTGCCGAGTTCTACATCGTTCGCGACGCGACTACCAAGAAGTGCACCGTCGTCGACACCAAGCCGACGACGACCACCACGACGGTCGTGGGCGATACCGTCTACAAGACCAAGACGGAAGCCGAGTCCGCCGTGAAGACCACCAAGGTCTGCACCGAGCAGTAAACGGTTCTCGCAGGGCCAAGCCGGCCTCGCGAAGCAATTGGAGGAGAAGATGCCTGTACTGATTTTATGGGCCGTTCCCGCCGTGCTCGTTGTTGGCGGCGTCGGCTATTGGATAGTTCACATGCACTGAGCGATTAGACGCTCGCACGAACGGCTCGTCCGGCTCCGGGCGGGCCGTTTTGTTTTGAGCCTATCCGCCGGGCGCGCAAACAAGAAGGGCCTCCTGACGGAGGCCCTTCGATCTCTAACGCTTCGTCCTGTCAGTTGTAATCCGAATACTTGAACTGCGGGAGCGCCTTCAGTTGCTCCTTATTGCCGCTCATGACGGCGTGATCCGGGACCCAATCGTTCGCGTTTCGGCTCGTCGAAGCTGCGCCGGTGGTCGTCTCGCGCGATGTGGTCGAGGTGCTGGTCGAACTCGTCCGGACCGGCTCTTCGACGAACTTCAGCTTGTCCATCGAGACGGCGATGTCGTGTTCGCCCATGCCGAGGAAACCGCCGATACCAATGACCACCGCGTTGATCTTGCCGCTCTTGTCGACGAGCAGTTCGTTGATGTCGCCGAGCTTCTCGTTGGCCTCGTTGTAGACGTTCAGGCCCATGAGCTTCGAGGCGCGCCAATTGCCCTTGAGCGCCATTTTCGAATTGGCCGGGTGGGCGGTGGCCGCCGGCGCTGCGCGATCGGCCGGCTGAGTGGATTGCGCGAACGCGGCGCCGCCGATCACGGCAGTACCGAGCAGAGCGACGGCAAGAAAGCTTTTCATCGATTATCTCCTCCAACTTGAGAACCGCACCCGTTCAAGATGCCGGCGCCAACGCCGGGGATTGCCACTTGTTCCTGATGTCGGAACAGCGAGTGACGCAAGGTCCGTCACGCGCCCGAGGCGATCGAAGGACAAGGGGGCGACGCCATCACCATCATTGTCATCAATCATGTTCGCGACTTCAACTTGAGCGCAGAGACGACGCTCGAACTGGTCGACGAGTTTTGGAACAGGACGAAGGCAATCCCGCCGTGGGATTACGATGATCTCGCCAAGAAGGTGCGGAGCGCCTCGAAATCTCGCAAGAATTCGGTCGGAGTGAGGGCGCCAGAGCACGAGCTCGAGGCGGTTGAACTGAAAGATCATCGGAAGGATTCTTCCAAGCCTCTTCCCGGCGCATGGGACGAGCCGACCGATCTCTGGAAGCAAGAAAAGCCACCCGGAGACATGCTCGAGCGAAGCATGCGCAACGAACAGGAAGTCCTCAACGTCGCAGAGCCATTCACCGGCGCGCCCAACGAACCATTTCCGCCCCCTCTGCCCCACGATCACGCCAGCAATGAACCTCAGGATCCGCGGCCGCTGGAAGCGCCGCCCGCTCTAGAGCTCAGCGTACCCCACGAACCTCCCCCACGTCGGGATAATCGCGCCAGTTGCCGGCGATCCATCGGGGCGCCCGAGATACTGCGCCGAGACAGTCGATCACCTGGCCGCTCCGCAGCAACGTATCAGGCTCTCCGACGCCCTGTGGTGGGACTTCGACCTGAACAGACCCGGCTACGTGCCCGACGGAGCTCCATGGGCGCGCGCCGTCGACTTGCCCTTCTATCCGTTCGAGCAATCCTGGGCCCGGCGCTATTTCAAGCTGAAGAAGGCGTGCGCGCCATTCCCATATCCCTGCCCTGAGCGTCTGGCGCGCTACCGATCGAGGATGGAAGACCGGGCGACCAAAATCTTTGAGCGGAAGCACGGGATCAAACGGCCACCGAGGACCCGCGGTATCGATGTCAGCATTCGCGGCTCGCAGGTCAAGATAAGCCGGGCGAAGCTCCGAGACTTGGTGTGGAGCAAGACGATGATCCGTCACGGCGCCGACCTCGAGATCACCGAGACAGCCCTACGCCACCTCTGCAAGCGATATATGATCCCTATGCCAACCCGCGGGCACTTCAACCATAAGGATCCAAAGAAGCGGCCGCCGAAGCCGAAGCTGATGAAGATCCTGCGGAGCAACCCGAGGGACGGAGACGATTAACGCTTCGGCTCGGGGAAGGGGTGTCTTGTCAACTCTATTGATTGGACACGCTTTTCTGCGCAGGTGCGAATAAATACTACGGTGTTTGCAACGGTCGAGTCAGCACTACCGAAACCGTAGTTTTTGTCGCAGCAGGTGGACCCCCTTCCTGGCCAAAACGGGTGAGGTGCAATTTTGCTGTCTCTACGGCAAAGTGCGTAAGAGAGCGGACTGCTGAGCCCTGCGAGCCCTCTCAAGTGCCGCCGGTTCACGCGGCGGGCTTGCTGCACGCGACTGTGATGACTGTTGAGAAACGCCGTGTGAAATAGTTCACAAGCGGGAGGTATCTCTGCGCGTAGCATGAGCGCTTCCACTGGAGGGAAGCGCAATGAAGTGGAACTTGGCAACCTATCGAACGCTCGCGCTGACCATCGCTGTTCTAGTGGCGGCTGGTACTACTATGGCCATCGGTACTCCTCGTGGAGTCCATGAACCAATGTTGGGATCCGATTGGCAATGCAGCCGGACCATGCTGCTCGTGACCACGTGCGCACTGAAGCATTGAGCGGAATAGCCGCAGACGCGCGCTCGGTAAAGCTAGCGGGCGCTCGTTCACACATCTCGGCCCTAATAAATGTCGGCCTAACAATCGGTTAAGGAAGAACTCATAGCATGTTCCGCCGTTGACCTGCATCCCGTCACCGCATGACGGGTGGGTCCAGGACGGGGCCGATACCATGGCGGACCTCAGGGAAAAATTGGACAAACTCCGTGCCGACGCCGCGGATTTGGCCCTTATGAGCAGGCGAACGAGCGACTCGCAAAAGCGCGCACTTTTCGAACGCTTGGCAGATGAGCTCGCCATAGAGGCTCTCGAACTCGAGCAGGTGGTGAAGCTGCAAAGCCGGCGCTCCGGTCACAGCGACATGGACAAAGTCGTGCCCCTCCAGGCGCGTCCAGATCGTCGCTGACACAGCCACCGCCTCAACTCGCGGCCTCTCGTTCACAGCTGGCGAGCCTTCATGCTGCAACGGCTCATGGTCTGTCCGGTCTGGTCTACAGTCCAGACTCCTCCGGCTCCCAGGCCGGCGGGTTTTTCAATGGATTAGCCGTCCTGACAGGTGATGCCGAGGCTGTCGCAGGTGAGTGCGAATAGCTCTTTTGACTTAAAATCTTCAAAGCAGAACCTGGTGCCGATCTCCGCTCGGTCGGTCCACCAGCCGGCGTTAGCTCCCTTGGCGATGCGGGCAGCTTCGCCTCGTAACAGGTCCAGTCGTTGCCCGGCGGCACGAACAATCAGGCAATTCTCCTTGGGCATAAACGTCCTCCAACGGCAATTTGGATTCCGCAAATTGTCGGTACAGAAAACGTAGAACTTGCGGCGAGGGAAACAAAGCTTGTTGGTGATTAAAAGCAGCCGGCCTGCACGAAGGCCGCAGCGATGTTCTCGCTGCGATCCGCGCATGGTCGAAAGACACCGGGTGAAAAGATCTAAGTGAAATATACAGCCAGCCCCGGTGCAATGATCCTATCGCGACATTTCCGGCTCGCAATATGATCCATTTCACAATCGGCCGCACCATGCATCAAGGGCCGCCGCCGATGGTTTGCTGGAAGACTACGGTCAGAAGCTTCGAGAATTCAGGCTTTCGATAGCCGATGTGACTAGCCCGCTACATCAACCTGAGCACGAACAGGTTACCTTTTTGAGACAGGTGGGCGTTCGTGCCATTTTGCGCAACCAACGCTACCATGCTGAAAGCGCCCCGGCACGCAACTGCCAAAGAGCAGAGAGCTATCACGACCTGTTTGGGCATGGTGGCCTCCTGACCCACAGCCGCCTCTAGTTTCACTGACGTACGAGCTTGGATCGCATGCCGATCAGCATTGTGTAGGCAAGTCGTCGCCAAATCAGGTTCATCAGGACTAGCATGGTGGCATCCCCGCGTCTGATGTCGTCAACCTACAACCTTGCCTGTTTCCGGACGACTTCGCCGATGGCGTAAAATGGTTTTCGTTCATCGGCGGTGGCCGCACCAGCGGCTGGCAACGCCAACTGGCTGTGGGCGCGCGCCGGCTTTTCCGTTCGGCCGGCTGCCCGGCGACGATCCAAGCATCAATCCGCCCATTGTTCCTGTCTCGAGCAACGGCGTCGGGCGCATTGCTCAAGAATTCGCCTTGCAATTGTGTCCGCCCACTGTCGTAATGCTATGATTGTCGAGATATTTTTCAGTCCAGTAGTGTTGAGGTCGTGATGAGTATTTCCGATCGAACTTTCGATGCCGCTTTTGCTCTGCACCAACGTATCGTATTTATCGAATGTCAAATGGCTGAATTAGGTGTCCTGCGAAACCGACTAGCGCAAGCTCAGTTGCGCCGCTCGCGGTCAAGGTCGAGTCGTTCAGCTTCCCAGAAACTAGGTCGGCGCCGTAGGTGTAGGTAACTCTCCGCGCAACCAACCCCCAGTTGCCATGTGCCCCTCGTAAGCCCAAGCTATGGGCAATTCGTGAGTCGGGGGATTCATGGAACGGCAGCCGTTTGAGAGCATGTCTCTCGAAGAGCTTTGGCGACTCCATACGGTCGTCAATGACATTTTCGCCGCGCAGACTCGTGGCCAAGAAGGAAGAGCTTGAACGGCGTTTGGGGCTGCTCAACCGGGAAGACAAGCCTCCCAATTAATAAGATCACCTGATTGGCGGGCCGCCGCGCTTCACGCTGACTACCTGTACTAGCACTTGCAGTGCCGCGCCGATCGTGCGGAACGTCGCGGCGCCGGCCGCAGGAGACGTCCTATAAGCTTTTAGGCGCTCCTGCGGCCCTTCGTCGTTGCTCCGGCGCTCTTACCCCGCAATTGGATCGGCAGCCGGGAGCATTGGGGGCTGGTAGACGATTCATGCCATGATCGCCGATCAACGACAATCGGCAGAACGCCCTGCTCCGGTAGTTGTACGGAATCCATTTTCGCAACGGGGTGTTCTATGCAAAGAACACCGGCGCGATTTAAGTACCAGCCAATTTCGAGTTTCCCGGGATGGCCGCAGTGGGGGCTGGAACCACGCTGCGGCTTTTCCCGTTGCGCAGACCGCTGAGACGACCCCGACCTGGGGGCTTCAACGGGGATATGGGCCGGGGCCGCTCCGCCAGCTTGGGCAAGCCAGCGAAATGCAAACCAAGGTCTATGGTTCGGTTCCTATCGAAGCGCCAAGAGGTCCTGCCCGGGCGCCAGCAGGCGGACGTAGGTACCGCTCTCATGCAGTTCTAGCCAGCCCTTCTCGACCGCGCACCTGATGCCAGCGCCGAACTCCGTGCTGCCGCCCTTGAGGGTGTAGAGGAATGGCGCGTTGATCTTCTCGATATGGATGCGGCCGTCCTGGACTGCGTCGATGCTCTTGGCGAGCTCGATCAGCTTGCGCGCCGCGGCCTCCGGATCGGAGCAAGGACGGTCATTGGTCAATTTCAGTAATCTGCCCCCAGCCGGAAAATTGCCAGTGAGATATAGGGCGATTCTCAACGAGCGGGGCCATGTCACTTCCAGACTGGTGCGCCTGTCCGAGCTCGCTCACTCCGGGCGATCTCCTTGGCGATCTCTTCCGCTTTCCTTCTTCCTCGGCACGCCTTTGATCGAGCGCCGGCCCGGATTACGTCGAACTGCACAAAGGTCGAGATGCGGATCTCGTAAAGCTGGTTTCCCTCATCAAAACGGGTGAAGTGCAATTTTGCTGTCTCTACGGCAAAGTGCGTGAGAGAGCGGACTGCTGAGCCATGCGAGCCCTCTCGTTCTATTTTGAGACTAGTGAGACAATCGCCAGTCGTGAACCGGCTAGCGTCCACCCTTAGATTCTTCAAGCACGAGGGGCCCGCTCACACGTGCCTATGCAGTCCCCAAAACGCAATAAGCAGAAGGGCCACGGCTCCAATTCCCAGCAGCATGAGAATAGCTTCCAGCATGACGAATCAAGCTCCGCCCGAGCACAGGCTACACCCCGGCGGGAAATTGTCATCAAAGGCTGAGCCGCGCGCCCAGATTGAAGGTTCTGCTCAGTTGGCACGCGCGCTCAAATCGACCTATATGCGCGCCGGGCGGCTGTCTTTCGCGATCCCGTCGTAGCGTGCTCCAAGATGAGCGCACCGAGCATCGCAATAGCCACCCGTCGCGAGCTTTCAACGTCCGGAAAATCTGTGCAGAGAGAGACCTGGCGAGACGGAAACTGAAAGGCCGAGATGGATCTCGCTGAGCGGAAAAAGACAGGAGCAGTTGCTTCATGACTATCGGCGCAGAGTGGAATTCGGCGAAGCGACGCCGATGATCAGCGGGCCTGAGCCGGTCTTCGGCGCTTTGCAGGCGCGCGTCGCGAGCTCATGAAGCTGTCGAAATTGCTGGCAGCCATACCTCATCCGTTGTCAGTGGATATTAGAAGTCGGACCATCGGGGTAAGCCGTGGCCCATCTTCGTAGCTACTCACCGTAGCTATTTGCACGACGTCCCCGTTGATCTAAAGAAGTCGATGTCTTTTCAGCATCCTGTCGTTGTTGGTGTGGAGGAGCGGATGTCCGCCACGTCAATGTGAATCGACAACGCGCGCTCCGCGCACACGCAGAGCTGCACTAACCTGTCTCGAGCTCGTACAATTCGACAAGATGGCACTTGCATGGAAGCGTAGCATGAATTCAGCATGCTCCTACCGCGCAAACGATCGAGCTTGAGAATGCGCTTGAGGTGCGCGAACAACATCTCGATTTTCTTGCGGAGCCGGCGCGAGGTGCCTCCCTCCCACGATCTCGCGATCTGGCGGGCCATGTCGCGAGCGCCCTCGTAGATCGAGCGCGGCACTCTCCGTGAAGCCTGCTTGGGGCAACACCGAGCCTTCAGTGCGCATCGATCACAATCGCGCTTGCTGGCGAGGTAAAGCATGGTGGCACCATCATTCACCAACGTTCCGGTCGTGGTAAGAACTTTGCCACTAGGGCAACGATAGATGTCCCCAGCATGGTCATAGGTGAAGTCGTCGCGCGAGAAGATCCCGTCTGTGCGGGCCGACTTGTCGAAGACTGTAACGTGCGGCTCGATCCCGTGCTCATAGACCAGCCAGGCGAGCATCTCGGCCGAGCCATAGCCGCTGTCACCGAGCAGCCGGCTCGGATAGAGATCAAACCGCTCCAGCGAGCGCTCAATCATGCGCTTAGCGGCCAATACCTCCGCCTGCCGGATTGCCGTCGTTGCCTCAACATCGACGATGATCGCGTTCTCGATGTCGACCAGATAGTTCGTCGAATAGGCGAAAAATGCTTGGCCGCCGTGCGCCCCCGTCCAGCGCGCCGCCGGATCGGAAGGTGATACGAACTTCGGGGTAACCTCGGTCGCGGCTCCGAAAGCGGCATCATCAAGGACAGCCAGATACTCATCGATTGCTCGGCCGGCAGCCTCCGGCGGAAGTCCCTTGTCGCCTTCGATCCCCTTCTGCCGATTGGCATCGGCCTTGATTAGGCTCGCGTCGACGGCAAATCCTTCACCCCCGACCAGTCGCTCCTCGATGCAGCGGCTCAAGACGCTCTCGAACACACGGCGGAAGAGGTCGCTCTGCCGGAAGCGGCCATGCCTGTTCTTGGAGAATGTCGAATGATCCGGCACCGCTCCATCCAGACCGAGCCGGCAAAACCACCGGTAGGCCAAATTGAGGTGAACCTCATCGCACAAGCGCCGCTCCGATCGGATGCCGAAGCAGTAACCGATCAGGAGCATCCGGATCATCAGCTCGGGATCGATCGAAGGCCGACCGATGCTGCTGTAGAAAGGCGCCAGGTCCCGCCGGACCTGTTCAAGATCGACAAACCTGTCAATCAACCGCAGCAAGTGATCAGTCGGGACATGTCTTTCGAGCGAGAACTCATAGAACAACGCGACCTGTTCGACTTGCCGATGCCCCATCATGATCTTCAGTCCTGCCAATTAGACAGACTGAATCACTGATATCTCTGCGTCGCAACAGCTGCCTTTTTCAACAGAATCGGCCCGTGACTGCCATTCGCCCGGATCGCCGCAATGTCGGTTTCCGGAAGGTGAGCCGAACAGCATGATGTGAGCCGCCGAAGGCAGTCTTTGACCCATACCGGACGATGCCGCCATGGCCGAAAGCTAGCTTTTCGCCTAGAATTGGACGTCGGTGGAACGGTAGAGTGCGACCATGCGGCAACGCGGTGACAAGGTTCGACCTGGGAAGGCACGACGTCAGCAGAGAACCAAGGCTGGTAAGTTGCCGGTGTCGGTCCTTTCCAACGACGCTCTAAGACATCGACTTCGACAACGGGCTAGAGAACTCGACGAGGCACTTCAGCAACAGGCTGCCACCAGCGAAGTGCTGAGCATCATTCGCAAGTCGCCGGTGGATGCCCAACCTGTATTCGAGGCGATCGTTGAGAGCGCTGCGCGTCTCTGCGGAGCCATATTCAGCGTTGTTTATCTACAAGATAATGATCGTCTTCGCTTAGCCGCTACGAAAAATTTTTCCGCCACGGCAATAAATCAAATTCAGGGAGCGTCAGGAACTCAGACAGATCAATCGTTCCTTTGTCGGCGGGCGCGCCATCCTCGACCGTGCGATCGTCCAGATCCCCGACGTGCTTGCGGATCCCGAGTATTCGCGGGAGTTCGCGCTAGCCGGAGGATGGCGGGCGGTGCTCGCGGTTCCTCTACTTCACGAGGGAAAATCTGTCGGGGCCATAACGGTCGGCAAAGCGGAGCCGACGGCATTTTCAGAGCAGCAAATTCGACTCCTGCAAACATTCGCCGACCAGGCCATGATCGCGATCGAGAATGCGCGGCTGTTCGACGAAGTGCAGGCCAGAACCCGCGACTTAGAGATGTCCTTGCAGCAGCAGACCGCGACCGCCGATGTGCTGAAGGTGATCAGTCGCTCGACGTTTGACCTGCAACCCGTGCTTGATACATTGGTCTCATCGGCATGTCGCTTATGCAAAGCCGATATCGGAACTGTCCGGTATCAAGATGGCTCAACCTACCGTCTTGCCGCGGACTATGGCTGTACTCCTGAGTGGCGCGACCATTTAGCGCACCAATCGTCCAAACCGGACCGAGGCACGATTTTTGGGCGAACCATTGTCGAGGGGCATACCGTCCATATCCCGGATGTTCTTGTTGATCCTGAATTTACCCGGTTGGCAGCTCAAAAGCTGATGGGTTTCCGCGCGGCTCTCGGTGTTCCTCTGATACGAGAAGGTCGGGTTTTTGGAGTATTAAGTCTTCTTGGGCCAAACTCCTTCACCTCGAAACAAATCGAGTTGGTCGAGACTTTTGCCGACCAGGCTGTCATCGCCATTGAGAACGCGCGGCTGTTCAACGAGGTGCAGGCCAAGACTCGTGATCTCACCGAGTCTCTTGACCAGCAAATTGCGACAGGTGAGGTTCTAAAGGCAATCAGTCACTCGGCCTTCGACCTTCAGCCCGTTTTTGACGCTATAGCCGAAAATTCCGTCAAGCTTTGTCACGCCGAAAGAGCATTCATCTTTCGATTCGACGGCCAATTCCTGCGAGCGATTTCCTCCTTTAACGTTGGCCCGGAGGTCAAGCGGTTCGTGGATCAGAACCCGATTGCGTTGGGACGACACAGCATTTCCGCGCGCGCGGGCAGCGAGCGGCGCACGGTACACGTGGCTGATGTTCATACCGACCCGGAGTATGGCTACGCTGTACGGGATGTAGATTTGATCAGGACAATTCTCGCTGTTCCCATGTTGAAGAGCGACGAACTGGTCGGCGTGATTACGATCTACAGGCTGGAGGTCAAGCCGTTCACCGAAAAACAAGTCTCACTTGTTGAAACCTTTGCCGCACAGGCGGTGATCGCCGTTGAAAACACTCGGTTGATTAATGAATTGAGGCAATCGCTTGAGGACCTTCGCGCCGCGCAGGATCGCCTGATCCAGACCGAAAAGCTCGCCTCGCTTGGCCAGCTCACCGCTGGGATCGCCCACGAGATCAAGAACCCGCTCAATTTTGTGAACAATTTTTCCGCATTGTCGACCGAGCTGATCGACGAAATGAAAGAGACGCTTGCGGACGCTGGACTTAGCGAGAAGAAGCGCGAAGTGCTTAACGAGCTGACGCAAACACTGAAGAGCAATCTTGAGAAGGTGGTGCAGCATGGCAAGCGCGCCGACTCCATCGTCAAAAACATGCTGTTGCATTCGCGCGAAGGCTCCGGCGAGCATCGCCCGGTTGATATCAATGCGATTGTCGATGAGAGTTTGAATTTGGCCTATCACGGTGCGCGCGCTGAACAGACAGGATTCAACATCACCATGCGGCGCGATTTCGATCCGACAGTGGCCGTGGCCGACGTGTTTCCGCAGGAGATCACGCGCGTTCTGCTCAATCTGATTTCAAACGGCTTTTACGCCACGGCCAAGCGCAAGGCGGAAGCTGGTGACGGCTTTGAACCGATGCTGACCGTTACGACAAGAAATCTCGGTGACAAGGTTGAAATCTGCATCCGTGACAACGGTATCGGAATTCCGAATGAGGTAAAAGACAAGATATTCAATCCGTTCTTCACGACCAAGGCTGCGGGCGAAGGCACCGGGTTGGGTCTGTCGATGAGCCACGACATTGTTGTGAAACAACACGGCGGTACGATAGACGTCGATACCCAGGTTGGCACATTCACCGAGTTCAAGATTGTGTTGCCGCGTGCCGGGGCATCCCTCGCCAACTCGGGAGGGCAACGGTGAATTTGCTGATTCTCGTGGTCGATGATGAGCCGGATGTTGAGGCGCTGTTTCGCCAACAGTTTCGGCGCGACCTCCGGGCTGGTCGTTTTGCGATGGAATTTGCGCAATCGGCCCCCGCGGCACTTCAACAAATTGACAATGCCGGAGATGCGTCGCTCATCCTGATCCTTTCCGATATCAACATGCCGGGAATGAGCGGCCTTGAGCTTCTTCCCAAGGCAAAGGCCGTTCGCCCGGATGTTCCGGTCATCATGATCACCGCCTATGGTGATGCGAATACCAAGCGTCGCGCGCTCGAAAATGGTGCGGAGGCGCTTCTGACAAAACCGATCGATTTCGGCGCGCTTCGCAGTCAGATCGACAGCTGCGTTGAGCGCGCGGTGTATTCGTCAAATACCCCTTGATCGGCTCCGGTGTATGAGTCCGGAAATGGTCCAGGATCGCGGTAGGGATGCCCATTGCTGGACACCCCCCGCACAGAATCCGGACAAGCCCGATTCGAGCATCCGGCTCTTACCTCGGGTGTTTAACGGCGAAGCGCCGGTCGGGCCATGGATGAAGGATGCGCGGCGCGGGAAGCCAGTCGGCGACCAACTTCGTCATTCGCTCCCACGTGAAGCCGTCTTTCTGGCTGCGCCGCCGAAGCGTGCGGCGCCAGAGGTCGGCCACGTAATGCCGGAACGCTGAGAGCGCCCGACTATTTGTGGGCACGGCATAATAGGCGAAGTGGCCTGTAACGACTTGCCTCAGCCAGTGTCCCTGAGACGGGATAGGCTGATGCATTCTTTGCCGCAGCTCCGCCTTGATTTCCTGCAGCTTCGCCCGCATGCGGTCGCGCCGGGTCTTCCGCTGTAGTTGGAAGGCACCCCGTCGAGATTTCCCGCAGATGAAGGTGAAGCCCAAGAACGCGAAGGTCTCCGGTCTACTGATGCCACGCTTCTTGCGCTCGACTGCCGCATGGCGTCCGAACTCAATCAAGCGGGTCTTGCCCGGATGGAGCGACAGCGAGAATGCCCCGAACCGCTCACGCAGTGCATCAAGGAATCGACGGGAGTCGTCCTCATGCTCGAAGCCTGCGACCAGATCATCTGCATAGCGCACGACGATCATGCCGCCGCGGGCCTCTTGCCGTCGCCAGCGATCGGCCCACAGGTCGAACACGTAGTGCAGGTAGATGTTGGCGAGGAGTGGTGAGATCACCGAACCTTGGCCAGTCCCACTGTTCAGCTACGGATACGATCCCGTCTTCGAGGATGCCCGCCTTGAGCCATTTACGGATCAGACGGATGATGCGCTTGTCGCCGATGCGGTGCTCCAGGAAGCGGATCAACCAGTCATGGTTGACGCTGCCAAAGAAGTCCCGGATGTCGGCGGCAAGTATGTGGTTCACCTTCCGGCTGGTGACCGCCACCGCCAAGGCGTCCAGCGCATCGTGCGGCCCTCGTCCAGGTCGGAACCCGTACGAGAACCCGAGGAAATCCTCCTCGTAGATGGCGTTGAGCACCATGGCGCAAGCGCCCTGGACGATCTTGTCCTCCAGGGCCGCGATCGCCAGCGGCCGTTGTCGGCCATCCGCCTTCGGTATGTATGTCCGACGCGATGGATGAGGCCGATACGCTCCTCGGTGGACTCTTCCGTGGAGATCCTCGAGATTGCGCTCAAGGTTCACTTCGTAGTCCTGCCAGGTCACCCCATCGACTCCAGCGGCAGCTTTGCGTTTGAGCGCGTAGAATGCCACCTGGAGCGTGTCGACGTTGACCTGATGGAGAAGCGCGGTGAACCGCTCCTTCTTCCTTTGCCTTGCGGCTTGCCGTACGCGGCTCAGCGCCTGGGTCACGCGCGCCCGGGTCTGCGTCCGGTGCGTGCTTTGCTGATCCGCATTCCCCTTGGTCCCTGCCCTTTGCTCCGCCGCCTCCGCCGCCGGTGGCCCGGCTTTGTTCGGCGACTTCCCAGCTACTACGGCAGAGTCAGACTTCTCCGGATCGTGCATCGACGGCTACGGCTCCTCGCCTTCCCGTCGCGGACCGTCTACCCAGAGGGGCTTTCGGCCAACCCGGAGACCTCCCGGTTCCCGTGCAGGGAGCGTGCGTGCATGCCAAGTTCTTCGACCACGCCGGGTTACCCAAGCGCTTGCGATGACGCTCTTGAGCATGTTGCCTTCCGCTACACAGACAGCGTCGGCACCCGGGATCACTTTTCTATCGCGGCTCAATGGTTGGCCTGCACGTCCCCCTACCGACGCTTCGCCGACATCCTCGCGGATACCTGCGCACGGCTCGGGGGCGATGCGGTTCGCTATTCCTTCATCGTAGTGGACTTGCACCACCTACTCCTTGCCGGTCTCCCGGCGCACCTGTGTGAAAAGGCTCTGTTTGCTGTGATTCGCGCGATAAGATTCCCGGCGATTTTGCGGGGCATCTGATGAAGCGCTTTGTTGAAGGTTTGGATCGGGGGCAGAGCACGCTGTTTCCGGCATCGCTCGACGACTATGTGACCGAGGATAACCCGGTGCGAGCGGTCGACATGTTTGTCGACGGTCTCGACCTCGACAAGCTCGGATTTGTCGGTGTCCAGCCACTCGATATCGGCCGACCCAGCTATCACCCCGCTGTTATGCTCAAGCTCTACATCTACGGCTACCTCAATCGCGTGCCGTCGAGCCGACGCCTGGAGCGGGAATGCCAGCGCAATATCGAAATGATCTGGTTGGCCGGGCAGTTGGCGCCGGACTTCAAGACCATCGCGGATTTCCGCAAGGACAATGGCAAGGCCATTCGTGAGGTCTGTCGCGAGTTTGTCGCGCTGTGCCGCAAGCTTGATCTGTTCAGTGCAGCGAGTGTCGCCATCGATGGATCGAAGTTCAAGGCCGTCAATGCGCGGGACAAGAATTTCACCGAAGCGAAGATGAAGCGGCGCCTGGAGCGGATCGACGAGAGCATCGCCCGGTATCTCTCGCAGCTCGAGACTGCCGATCGACACGGCGATGCAGTGCCAGAAGCGAAAGTTGCGAGGTTGAAGGGCAAGATCGAGAAGCTCAAGGAGGAGATCGTCCGGCTCAACGCCATCAATGCGGAGATGATGAAGAGCGAGGACAAGCAGATCTCGCTGACCGATCCTGACGCGCGATCGATGGCGACGAGTGGCAAGGACACCGGGATCGTTGGCTATAACGTGCAGATTGCAGTTGATACGCAGCATCATCTCATCGTGGCTCACGAGGTGACGAACGTGGGCACCGATCGCCACCAACTCGCCAACATGGCCAGGCAGGCTCGCGACGAGATGGCTGTCGAGTCGCTCGAAGTCGTGGCAGACCGCGGCTATTACGATGGAGAGGAGATCAGGGCCTGCGAGGAAGCCGACATCACGGTGACGTTGCCGAAGCCGATGACTTCGGGCGGCAAAGCTGCTGGCCGCTTCGGCAAACAGGACTTTGTCTATGTCGCCGCCGACGATGTTTATCGCTGTCCCGCCGGCGAGCGGCTAACTTATCACTATACGAACGTAGAGGACGGAAAGACACTGCGCCGCTATTGGACAAGCGCCTGCAAAACCTGTGCGCTCAAAGCTCAGTGCACGACAGGCTCCGAGCGCCGCATCTCACGCTGGGAGCACGAGGCCGTTCTGGAGAAGTTCAGGATCGGCTCGACCACAACCCCGATGCAATGGGGGTCCGCCGTCAGACAGCAGAGCATCCGTTCGGCACGATGAAGTGTTGGATGGGAGCAACGCACTTTCTCACGAAAAAGCTGCCAAAGGTGGCCACCGAAATGGCGCTCAACGTGCTCGCCTACAACATGAAGCGCGCAATGATGATCGTGGGCGTAGGCGGATTGCTGGAGGCGATGCAGGCGTGAGGCCGGCCTCTGCGCGACCAAATCAGCGCCTACCTGAAGCTCCTGATTGCCGCTGAGACGACTGGAGGTCGATTCCACCGAATTAGAAGCTCGGCGGCCGTGAAATGCACCGGAGCGCTCCAAGTTGCAGGATTTTCACACGGCCTGGGTCCTTAGCGGACCTGCTGAGCTCCAGAGCTGACGTCCGCATTATGGCGCGAAGCCGAACTTAATTCCAAGAAGGCTCTAATGCGTTCGGGGATCCGTCCCGGCCGCTGCGCCACTTCGCCATTGCGCCGCCCTCCTCCGCACGGTGCTGGCTCGCAATATTCGGGACCTTGTTTGGAGCAGGTGCATCGGTCATTTCGGCAACGTGGTTGATTGTGCCGCTGGCGCCGACGCGAACGACGCAATCGATCACCGACGGGCCGACTCCCTCGGCAGCTATTAAAAGGCGCTCCGCAATCGCTTTTCGGACCTCATGGTCTCCGCCGTTGGGCAAGGTCATCTTCGGAAAAGGCTTGCTGATCATCGGAAACGCATAACGTCGTTGCTCACGCCCGCCTCATTTCAGCGTCACCTTGAAAATAATGCGAGGCGGCCCGCAGCGCTGTCGCCCCGCCGCCACTGCCGAACACAAGCCAATGCACCCAGCGGCTGGCCTGACCACACCCTTGACCAGTGCCCTTGCCTCGACAACGCCATCGACGATCGGTTTCATGAAAGATATCGGAAATGGCCGCCCTGATCAGCCCCTCGAGCGTGCGCAGATCCTCGACCAGCGCATCGATCTTCTGATGCAGGTCGCGGCGACCGAGCGAGGCCTTTCCGTCTTGGTCGCGCCATTGCTGCGTCAGAGTCTTTACGGTCGAACTCGAGCCCGCCGATCGACTTCGCCATTTCGCGCAACGTGGCTTGGATCGATCCACTTTCCGTCATGCTCGCTCCCGCCGCCGTAGCTCTCCCTCACGCCGTCGCACCAGGCCCGCCCGGCCTCGAGCCTGCCGTTGGCCGCCTTCAGCGCATCGCGCGTGCGCGCCAGGCGCTCGCGCGCATCGGCGCAGGCAGCGGATTTGATGCGCATCCCGCGCGGGTCAGCGCAATTAAGGCAGCAAGCGTCGGCACCCAACAAGCGCACCCGCTCCGATAATGAAAAGCCTCAGCCGCCATCCGCATCCCAGCTTCGTAGCAAACGGCCGTAGCTAACTGCGCGCCGTTTCATTGATCTGCCAAGAGGTGTTGCCTTCACAATAGCTTGCTACCCATGGTGAGGAGGAGTGGATATCCGCTGCACCTTGCTCATCGGAGTTTGCGCGTCCTGACTGACTGGACCCGAAAACACTTATAGCGGAGCATAAACGACTGATACAACATATGGTAGCAACTTAGGCTAGTGAGCAAAATGCGCCATCTCGCGGTATCACTGTTCATGGTTCTCGCTTGCGCTATGCAGGCGGAAGCCGCACCAACATCTATTCGCTGCGATGGCAAATATTACGATCAGCAGCAATCGTATTTCGTGACCTACGACTTCGAGACAAATCACTTTGTGTATGAGAAGCCTGGTGCAAGGATGCTGCCTGGGGAGATCATCGCGGTAAGCGACGCACAATTGGACCTCAGCCTCAGGGCCGATGGAGGACGTATTCTTCTTTCTTTTGATCGCAAGCGCAATGTGATGACGTGGCCGGGAATGGCCGCCCATGAACTGGGAAGACCTTTGTTGCAACACGCCTGCACGGAGGTAGCTGGGAGGACAATGCTGTCAGCATTCCGCCAGCCCGAGCAATTCGACCAGAAACGTCTCGACCCGGTTGATCCGTTTTCGCTGACCTGCCCAGGCCAGTACGGCCCATATTTTGTCACTCTGGATCGCTCCACAAGAATAGTCGTTCTAGAGGCTCAATCCGCGGCCGAGACCATGTCGGGCAACATCACTGGGGCGGGCGATGACTCCATTAGATTTGCGGTCGCGGGTCGCTCCGGCCAATTCGATTTGGTATGGGATGAGCGCAAGCGATTGCTAACCTGGATTGGCGTTACGGCTAATCCAGCAAGGCCGACAACCAGCCACGAATGCACCGTCACAACACCGCGATCAATCATGGAGACCTATGCCAACTTAGTTCGCTGGCGCTAAACGTGACACGGTCGCTCACGCGTTTAAGACTGCTATGGGTCACTAGCGTCATTTTTGGCCGTTTGCCGGATGTCTGCTCCTCCCCAGATAGCGGCTGAATAGCAGACATCCACCAACCGCTGCCTGGGGCCACAAGCCGACATCCAAGGTGAACGCCCAACGCCCTTCTCACACCGGATTGTATCGAGTTCGTCGGGTGCCGTAGGGTGTGGCCTAGTTCACAATGTAGTACAAGCAGACGAGGTAGTCTGCAGGACGCGTCTGGTAACGGAGAGTTCCATATTACACTCTCCTTACGTTTGCTCGATTGAATAGCAAGGCATATACCTCGCCGGCGGCATTATCACCGGGCTCAACGAGATAGATGCCGCTAGTGTCTCCGTCTGATGGAGGTGCTGATGGCGTGCGAAACTCATGCACTGCTCAACGAGCTGCGGCAGTCGGTTGATGGCAAGGCGATGGATGCTATTGAGCGGCTCATCCGTGAGGCTCCTGACCACAAGCTATGCCATATCAACGTGCTGGATTTTGCATCGAAGGTCGGCCTTGATGAGGAGCGCGCCATTGCAGCATTTCTGCATGCCACGCAGATGGGCATATTCGAGCTATCTTGGAACGTGCTCTGCCCCGCCTGCGGAGGGGTTCTCAACACCCACGCCACGCTGAAGACCGTGCGCCGTGAAGAATACGCATGTGAACTGTGTGCGGCGGGATTCAAGCTCACACTCGATGAATTGGTCGAGGTGGCGTTCACGGTGGCCGCGCGCGTGCGCAGGATTGCGGGGCACAGTCCGGAAACACTTCCCATTTGGGAGTATTACCGACAGGTTCTTTGGAGTTCGGGGGTCGATCTCCCCGAAGCTTTTGAGCCAGTAATGGAGAACGCTATACTTGATTCAGTCGAGCTGCCGGCTGGCGAGAGGGCTCAGTTATCCTTGCCGATCCCAGCGGCATATGTGGTTGTCTTTGAGCCGGTGATACATGCAGCCCAATTCCTTGACGTGAGCGGCGAGCCCACGAGCGAGCGCCAGAATGTTTCGGTCGTTTACAACAATGTGAGAGCCCCAACCGAGGCTATACAACTGCGTCCGGGGCCATTGCACCTTTTGCTGGAGAATCGCACCAATTTCCGGATATTGCCCACAGTGTGGGTTATGGGTACCGCGGTCCACAATCTCCTTGCCCACCGGAAACCCTTCTTAACTGGAAAGCGTCTGCTGTGTAACCAGACCTTTCGCGACCTTTACGGTACCGAAACGCTTGACGCCGACCAGCAACTACAAATTACCAACCTCACGTTTTTGTTCACCGATCTCAAGGGATCCACGGCGCTCTACAAGCGCCTTGGCGATTTGGCTGCATTTCATCTAGTCCGCGAGCACTTCCACGTCCTAACTGAAATTGTTGCCGCCCAAGGCGGCGCAATCGTACGGACCATCGGTGACGCAGTGATGGCGACTTTTCCGACCGCCGATCGGGCGGTCGCTGCGGCGCTCCGCATGCGCGAGGCGATGCTGAGCCTTAATGAAGAGCATAAGAGGGAGGATCTCGTGCTCAAAATAGGGATTCATGAAGGGCCATGCCTCGCAGTCATCCAGAACGGTCGCCAGGATTACTTTGGTCAAACGGTCAATATCGCCGCGCGCGTGCAGGAGCTGGCAGTCTCGCGCTCGATTGTAGTCACCGGACGCGTGGTCGAGAATCTGCAGACGTCCATGCTGCTGGACGCCAACAATCTCAAACCAGTGGCTAAGGGAGCGGCGTTGCGCGGCATCGCTGAGGAGATGACGGTCTTTGAGATTCCGTGACGGGGATGAAACACCTAGTCGTCGAGGCCACTGCAAACCAAGCCGCGCCGTTCAAAGGCTGCCCTCCGTGGCCGGCATGACCTTGGTCGGGTCACCTGTATGAAGCGGACATCCCCGCGCTCTGGGCTGAGGTCAGCCAAGGGCCAGAGGACTAAACCGCTCGCGCGGTAGGGCATGGTAGCTGGCAGCGCAGCTGAGAGGATAGCGCGACGAGGCGTCCTGTCTTGAGATGAGGGGTTCGCAACCTTCACCCAAGACAGGAGCCCCCCATGACCGACGAGGCAGTAAGCCCACTGCGCCGGCGCATGATCGAAGACATGACGATCCGGAAGTTCGCAGCCAAGACCCAACATGACTACGTTCAACGGGTCAAGCATTTCGCCGCGTTTCTCGGGCAATCACCCGATCTTGCGACCTTCGAGGACGTGCGTCGCTATCAGCTGCATCTGGCGACGGGCGGCGCCGGCGTGCCGACCATCAACCAGGCTGTCTCGACGTTGCGGTTCTTTTTCAAAGTCACCTTGAAGCGCCACGATATCATCGAGCACACTCAATTCATTCACGAGGCACGCAAGCTGCCGGTGGTACTGAGCGTGGAGGAAGTGGCACGGCTGCTCGATGCCGCACCGGGGCTCAAATACAAGGCGGCTCTCAGCGTGGCCTACGGTGCCGGGCTGCGTGCCAACGAGGTCGTCTCGCTCAAGGTCTCCGATATCGACAGCAAGCGGATGATCATCCGCGTCGAGCAGGGCAAGGGCGGCAAGGACCGCAATGTCATGCTGTCGCCCAGCCTGCTCGCGCTGCTACGGGCCTGGTGGAAGATGGCTCGGCCGCAAGGCTGGCTGTTCCCGGGCCGCGATCCGGCGCAGCAGATGACGACGCGCCAGCTCAATCGTGCCTGTCATGCCGCCGTGCAGATGGCGGAGATCAAAAAGCGCGTGTCGCTGCACACATTGCGCCACAGCTTCGCTACTCACCTCCTGGAGCAGAACGTCGACGTCCGCGTCATCCAGGTGCTGCTCGGCCACGCCAAGCTCGATACCACCGCGCTCTACACCCGCGTCGCCACCAAGACCATCAGCGAGGTCATGAGCCCGTTGGAGCACATCGCTCTCAAGCTCAAGGAGGCGCGGCCGCCCGGCTGACGCTGGGCACCTATGTCTCGCCCGGCTCTGGAGGTTGCGGATATCTTCCGCAGCCATGGCCCGGCATGGCGTCACGCCCATGCCGGCCATGTCAGCCTCGACCAGTTGAAGGTGATGTCGGCGATCGAGAGTTGCCGCACGGCAGCTCTCGGCGGCCATGTCGCGCGCTGCGAGGACTGTGCCTACACGTCCATCGCCTACAATTCCTGCCGCAATCGGCACTGCCCGAAGTGCCAGGGCGCCGCGGCGAAGCAGTGGCTCGCCGACCGTGAGGCCGAACTGCTGCCGGTGCCGTATTATCACGTTGTGTTCACGGTGCCGGCCCGGATCGCCGACATCGCCTATCACAACAGGGCCACCATCTACGATCTGCTGTTCAAGGTCTCGGCCGAGACCATGCTGACGATCGCCGCCGACCCGAAGCATCTCGGCGCCAGGATCGGCATTACGTCCGTGCTGCACACCTGGGGCTCGGCCATGACCCACCACCCGCACGTCCACATGATTGTGCCGGGCGGCGGCATCTCGCCCGACGGCCAGCGCTGGGTGGCCTGCCGGCCAGGGTTCTTCCTGCCGGTGCGTGTGCTCTCACGCCTGTTTCGGCGGCTGTTCCTCGAGCGCCTTGCCGCCCTCCACCAGGCCGGGCGCCTGAGCTTCTTCGGCAACGACGCTCATCTCGCCGGAGCACAATCATTCGCCGCGTTGCTCACAGCGTCGCGCAAGACGGAATGGGTCGTTTATGCCAAGCGTCCGTTTGGCGGTCCCGAGGCCGTGCTGGCCTATCTGTCGCGCTATACCCACCGCGTCGCTATCGCCAACAGCCGCCTGATCGCCCTCGGCCGGCACGGCGTCACCTTCAGCTGGAAGGATTACCGGGTCGAAGGCTACGACCGTCAAAAGCGGATGACGATCGCTGCAGACGAGTTCATCCGCCGCTTCCTCATCCACGTGCTGCCAAAGGGCTTCCACCGCATCCGCCACTACGGTCTGCTCGCGCGGAGCGCCTGCGCCGACAACGTTGCACGCGCGCGCGAACTGCTCGTCGTCAAGGATCGTAAGGATGAGCCGACCGAGACTGTCGTCGACAGCGGCAGGCCGCCGTGTCCATGCTGCGGCGGCCGCATGATCGTCATCGAGGTCTTCGAACAAGGCACAACGCCTCGCCATCAAGCGACCCCGCCAACCAGCGCCATCAGGATCGATACCTCATGAGCGCGCAACCGTCGCTCTGCAAAGCAGTTCGCCATGCCCGCCGCTCATCGACCGGCCACAACGGCATACGCCCCAACGGTCAGCTGTCGTCGCCAATCCGCCGACGATTGATCACGTTCGAAGCCATCTACCCATCATTCACCAGCCCCGCTACCCTCGCGCAGCTCGCTGCATTGCTTCGAACTCCATCGGCCAGTTCGCCCGCAGAGCTCAAATCCCCATAGAGCCCGCCGCACCCTTCCTGCCCACCATGCGCGGTTTCCTCCCTTGGAGGCTTTCGGACGCCGGCCGCCGAATGTGCCGCGCCATCAGTCATGCGGCCGGCATCCGAAACCCTTCACAACAACGGAAGTCGCGCTTATTCGATCATCTCGTCCCAACGGGCGAGCATCTTTCTGCGCTGGTCATTCGGGCAGCCCGGCTCGCCGCAATCCTTCTTCGTATCGCGAGAGGTCTTCGGCCCGCCAAGGGGCCACCAAGTCTTTGAGATTGGAAACACGTAGCGCGGGATTGAGTTGCCGCAGCCGAGCCATTGCCCTGTGTGCCTGCTCTAGCCGTCCGGCCATTGCATTGCTTGCGGCAGCGATCCGTAATCCAGGTTGATAGGCCGGACTGTCCTGCAATGCCCTTGCCGCCCACGATGCCGCCTCGTCATAGCGGCCCAGGAAGAAATGTGCATGCGCGGTCCCGCTTCGCATTCTTAACAGCGACGGATCAAGTGGGCTCAGACGCATGGCACGCGCGAAGCGCTCGATCCCCGCTTCCGGCTCGCCGAGCCAATTTTTTACCCAGCCGCCGAAACTCCATGCCTCGGCCAAATTGGAATTGAGCCCCAGCGCGCGGTCGATTAAGCCGGCACCTACCTCGAGATCGCGAACGACATACGCTAGCGCATACCCGCTGGCGGCGAGCGCGGTCGCGTCATCCTTGCCCAACTCAACTGCCCGCTGGGCGAGCCTCGTCACTTCGGCAATCTCGTTCGCTGTGACTGAAATCCAGCCATTGACTTTGGCAATAGCGTAGCAATGGGCGGCACGACCGTAGGCGGAGGCAAAATCCGGGTCGAGCTCGATCGCGCTGTTGAACAGGCGCAATGCCTCGTCGTTCGCTTGCCGGCTTGCAAACTGATAAAGCCTATCCAAACCGCGTGAATAGAGGGCATAGGCGTCGAGACTCTCGGTCGGCTTGCGCTTGGCACGCTCGATCTCGGCTTTCTCAATTGCCGGCGCGATCGCCCCGACCACGCTCTCGGTCACCTGGTCCTGCAGATCGAAGATGTCGCCGATCCCGCCATCAAACCGGTCTGCCCAAAGATGTGCCCCGGTGGCGGTATCGACGAGCTGTCCTGTGATGCGCACCCGGTTTGCCGCTTTGCGAACGCTGCCTTCCAACACGTAGCGCACCCCAAGCTCGCGCCCGACTTGCTTCACGTCGACGGCGCGCCCTTTGTAGGTGAAGCTCGAGTTGCGGGCGATGACGAACAGCGCCTTGAAATGAGACAGCGCCGTGATGATGTCCTCGGCCATTCCATCAGCAAAGTAGTCCTGTTCCGGATCGGAGCTCAGGTTGGTGAAGGGGAGAACAGCGATCGAGGGTTTATTGGGCAGAGCAAGGGTCTCATCAACAGGCCAGCGGTTCGGCACGGCTGGCACGGCGCGACCGTATGGGACGCGCCAGACCCGCATCGGTTCGGCGATATTCTTCAAGGATTGCGAACCCAAATCCTCAAACGTTACATCTATCTTGCCACGAATTTGCCGACGAGCGTCGTCCGAAATGCTGATGCCGCCCGGCTCTGCAATCCCTTCGAGACGCACTGCAATATTGACCCCGTCACCAAAGATATCGTTTTCTTCGATAATTATATCACCGACGTGAATGCCGATGCGGAGTTCTATCCGCTTGTCCTGCGGCACGTCGATATTTTGTTTGGCCATGCCGCGTTGAATTTCGTCGGCACATCGGACCGCGTCGACCACGCTGGCGAACTCAGCAATAGCGCCGTCCCCGGTATTCTTGACGATACGTCCGTGACGCTCAGCGATTTTGGGATCGAAAATCGTTCTTCTAAGCGCTTTCAGTCGCGCCAGCGTGCCTTCTTCGTCGATCCCCATCAAGCGGCAAGAGCCCGCGACATCCGCCGCCAGAATAGCCGCCAGTCGCCGCTCTACATAATCGCTGCTCAAGATGCACCCCAAGGCTGGGGGAAATTGAATGTTCATATAGCAGAATTGTAGGCCGATGTCCGGCCCTGCCCACGTCCGAAATGGGTAAGCGGCCGTCGAAGCGAGCGCGGCCACACGTCTGCTCTACCGACGATAACCGACATCACGACGGGATTACCGTGGTTCGACTAACGGCCAACAACGCTCTACCGCACTTGCAGCATGCATTATTCCATTACCTCGTCGGCGTTGGCGATCAATGTAGGAGGCACGGTCACACCGAGCGCGTTGGCAGTTCTTAGGTTGATGAGCAGCTCAAATCTGGTCGGTTGCTCCACGGGTAATTCGGCGGGCTTTTCACCCTTTAAAATCCGATCAACGTAAACCGCCGCACGGCGGGCCATCGCCCGCTGGTCAGATCGCCCTTCGTCGCGCGCGAGCCCTTGGTGGTCAGCGCAGCATTCATGAACGAACGATTGCGGACGGTGACTGACGACGGCCACGTCGTCTCGATCAGATAGGACCGGGTGCTATCGGCGGCCATGTTGAGCGTGGTCGCCATGATGTAGGGGATTTGATCAGCGGTCGCGCCGAGGTCCATGGCGCGCTGCTTGATCTGCGAGAAATCGAAATCGATCCCGAGCGTCGGCATGGGTAGTAGGTGTGCTCATACCGGGACCAAGCACTCAAGATCGAACTGCTTGAATTGGACAAGGCCCGCGCCCGGCAATGGCATGGCTGACGATCATCATCGATGCACTGCAGTCACTACTGGCATTCGGCACTTGACGCGCCCGATGGCAATCAGCATTGCCGTTGATTTAGATCAAGCTTGGATGCATCCGATCTAAGAGGATTTGGCAGGGAGCAAAGTGCGGGCTGTCCAATCTATCGGGGGAACGACAGCATGAAATGCTGGGCGGGGTTGTTGATCGTCATCCTCTTAGTATTCTGCCCTCCCGCCAACGGTGCCGCCGTGCGGATCACAGATGACCCCGGTGGACGAATAGGTAAATACATCTACAAGTATGAACGCCTCCGCGCTTCGGGCCAGAATGTGATCATCGATGGTTTCTGCGCGTCGGCTTGCACCATTGTGCTTGCGACCATCCCAACGGACAGGATTTGCGTGACTTCGCGAGCCGAGCTAGCGTTCCACGCCGCGTGGGATATTGGTCCGCGCGGACGGCCTGTTACTAACTTCGGCGCGACCCGCACGGTCTATTTGATGTACCCTTCGCCGGTGCGCCGCTGGATCGCCCAGCGCGGCGGCTTAACGCCTCGCACCATATTTCTGCGCGGAAATCCACTACAGGCTATGTATCGCTCATGCCCATCCTGAGCCCGCGAGGAAGAAGAACCAACGGGCGGCGGCCCCAAGGCTCGCCGTCCGCGCTGGATCGATTTAGTCAGTACCTATATCCATAAGGATACTGACCCGGGCAAACGTAGTTGCCGTAAGTGTCATATGTGCAGTTGCTGTTGTAGTTGTTGTAGTAGCCGTAAGCTCCGGCTGCAGCGGCGGCCCCAACTGCGGCTGCACCATAGCCCCAACCCGGGCGATAGTAGCCGCCACCGTAGCCCGGATAACCCGCGATCGGACGACCCGGACGGTCAGCGATCGGACGACCCGGATAACCGGGGCGACCCGCTATTGGATGCGAAGGCCGAGGACCTCCGGCCACGCGGTACCCGCGACCACCATGGATGCGTCCGGCATGAACGGCACCGCCCCGGACGTGGGCGGCCCGCATGCCGCCGCCATGGAAGCTACCAGCGCGCATCCCGCCGCCGTGAAATCCTCCTCCACCGCGAAAGCCGCCACCTCCACCACGGCGAGCAAATGCGTCATCGGGAACAAGGCTTGCGGCAATAAGAACGATTGCTGCGAGAGCGGCGAGTGCATACCGAAGCATGATACTCCTCCCTCCTATTTGGATTGTTGAACGGTGAGTTCCGCGAAGCGCTGGCTGGTCCGAACAAGCTCGCGAAGACAAAGCCGTTCAGCAGCGTTATGCGCTCTTGCATGAAAGATTTGACGTAGATCAACAGCAGCGACAATCATTTGGTCTGCGGTCAAGTTCCCAAAAGGAGAACTACCATGAGTGATCTAGTCGTGATCGCGTTTCCCACGGAAGCAAAGGCGGAAGAAGTTCGCCAGAAACTTCTGGCAATGCAGAAAGAGTACCTGATTGAGCTTGGTGATGCGGTAGTCGCGGTGAAGGACGCTCAAGGTCACATCAAACTTAACCAGCTCATCAACACCACCGCCGCGGGGGCAGTTTCGGGCACGTTCTGGGGAGCGCTTATTGGCTTGATCTTTTTGATGCCGCTGGCGGGCGCTGCCCTCGGTGCGGCGTCCGGCACTCTTGGCGGATATTTGACCGATATTGGACTCGAGGACAAATGGATGAAGGAAACCGCTGCCGCCATTCAGCCCGGAACCGCTGCCCTCTTCGTGCTGGTTCGCAAGGTGACGGCCGACAAAGTGCTTGAAGGTCTCAAGGGTGAAGGCGGCACTGTGTTGAAGACGTCGCTCGACCATACGAAAGAAGCGGCTCTCCAAGCCGCTCTGGCAGGCGTTCAGGCAAGTGTGCCTTCTCCGTCCTCCTAAGTGCAAGTTCTCTGCGGCTCGGCACCATCTGCTCGCGAGGATCATACGAAATGCTTACGTCACCTGCTGAAACCTAGCCATCAATGCCAAGTTGCGACCAGCGCAGGGAACTTTGAAACTGGAGGCTACCTATGCGTAGGCTAAAGCTTGTTGCAACGCTTTCAATTGCGGGAGCGCTGGCCTCTATGCACCCGTTCAGGCCGCTCCCATCACGCCTCTTTCCGCTTCTGCGAAGCCAAACGCAGAAGAACGCAGCTCCACCATCCAAGTCCGATGGGGCGGCTGGCATGGCGGCTGGGGCCATGGCTGGCATGGTGGCGGCTGGGGCCATGGCTGGCATGGTGGCGGCTGGGGATGGGGTGTAGGTGCGCTCGCCGCTGGCGCCCTGATCGGTGCCGCAATAGCCAGCCCCTACTACTATGGCGGCTACTATCCGTACGACGACTACGGCTACTACGGATACGGCTACCCCTATGGCTATTCGGCGGCTTACTATCCGAGCTACAGCTACGGCTATTATCGGCCATACCGGCGTTACTACGTGGCCAGCCCGTATTGGCGGCATAGCTACGGCATGTACCGGGTGCGCCATTATCGCCACTGGTGAATGCGCCGATAACCTCAGTTTAGATATCGACGTCTAAGGCACGCGACCATCGATTTCGATCACGGCTGCCACCTCATCGACGGGATCTGATCGGCGCGAGCTACGGCAAGGCGAACGGCGAGACCGCCTAGCGGTTCCCCCGGGTCGCATAATGAGGCGCGGGATCGCGGGACCGCGCACCTTGCGCATAATCAGGGCCTTTCCGTTTCGGGCTTTGATTGAGCCCCGGAACCCCGGGAACGGCCAATAAACCGGCAAAATCATCGGACCTGAATTGGACGCTTTGATCGATAAAGCCGCCGTTGAAGTATGGCCGATCGGGCGCCTGCGGCCTGCGGCCCAATGAGCGCAATTCGCGGCGCCATTCGCCCGAGCAGATTGAGCAGATCGCGGCATCGATCCGCCAATGGGGCTGGACGATGCCGATCCTCGCGGCGGATGACGGCATGGTCCTAGCCGGTCACGGCCGACTGGCGGCGGGCAAGCTCCTCGCCATCGCCGAGGTGCCGGTCATCGTCGCGCGCGGGTGGACCGATCAACAGAAGCGCGCTTATGTCATCGCCGACAATCGACTCACCGACGCGAGCGATTGGGACGACGAGATGCTGCGGTTCGAATTGAACCATCTGCTCGCGGGCGGCTTCGAGCTGTCCCTGACCGGCATCACCGAGGATGAGCTTACCAAGCTATCGGTCGGCGTGGCCGCGCTTGAAGCGATGCCCGAATTGCCCGAGGGCGATCGGTCGCCCTTTCGGGACATGACGTTCATTCTCTATGGCGAGCAGTGGGACATCGTCGAGCGCGCCATCGCTAAGGCGACTAAGCCGCGCGACCCGGACAATCCCAATCGATCGCCGCAAGGCAATGCGCTCGCCGCGATCTGCGCCGAATATCTAAGGCGCGTCTCATAGATCGAGATTGATTGGTGCGGCTTACTCGATGTCCGCTAGGCATCTTTGGGGGGTTCATGGCAACAATCTTACAGTGGCAAAACGGCAGCCGACCGTAAGTGCCGCACGCGAGCGTCCGCCATGAATAGCGGTATCCAGCTGCTCAGGAGCTTGCACCACGCCCGCTCCGGTTGCGTCGCTCTGCTTCCTGCTCAAGCCTACGTTTCACGTAGGCATGGATGCTGCGCCAGGTCACCTTGCGCGACGACCCTTCCAAGTAGGACTTCAGCTCACCCGAGTTGAGAAGCTCGTAAGTTTTTGCGCGGGCAATTTTGAGAGCATGCATCGTCTCGTTGACGCTCGCGACAAGAGCGAGCGGGTCTCGACCGCGGATTCCCGGCTCTTCATCCTGCGCCGTCATTCTTCCCGCCCCTTCAGTTGCTCTCTATCTACTTGTTTAAGCGGCTGTCCTTCAGTCAGCAGCCGGTCCCACTTTGCAGCGGGTACCCGCATCTTCGATCCGAAGCGAATGACGGGAATCTCGCCGCGACGCGCGGCGGCATACGCTGCGTTCCTGCCCAGCCCCGCGCGTTTGCCTGCTTCGGGAACGCTGTATGTCAAAGGCTGGTTCGTCACTGTCGACGCTCGTGTCGGGCCGTACCGATTTAGCCCGACTTAGCCCTTTCGGAGCCGTCCAGTAACGGCTAAACTTCTTATCCATTACATAGCCGATGCACATCATGACCGCCCTCAAAATCGAACTTGAATGGTGTCGAGACTCAGCCGGCTATGAGCTGGTTGACGTGCCCAACCGAGGTAAATGGATCATTGGTAAGGGCGGGTCTCCTTTCCGATATAATCCGTTCAAAATGGAGGACGTGTCTGGGCAGCCCTCGATCTGTCGTGCATCAACGACGATGACGCGAAGCGGCAGACGGAATGTCTATTGGATCGACGAGATATCGAGTTGTGGCGAGATGACCACAAAGTCGCGGTGCTGAAATCGCCAGACACATTCGCACCCTCGACCCGGAACGGAAGCTGAGCTTCGGAATCTTGCTTCCTGTCAGGAGAGGTTCGAGGGAAGATGATAGACAACGGTTCTCCTTCGCCGGGACTCAATCCAGAGCAAAGGTCGCAGTGCCCGTATTGCGATGGCAACCTGCGACGTCTCCAAACGCTGCTCGATTCTGTCCACGGCAGGCCCGTTCGCATTTTTGAGTGCCGGGATTGCACGAAGCTCGTTTGGGATGAGCAGAACTCGTCGCCTTAGTGTGAGTCAGTCGACAGCAGCCACAAAACGTTACAGCATCACCAACACGACCAACAGGAATGCCGAGGCTGCGGCGAGCATCCAGATCTCGGCTGATCTTAGCAAGCTCATGCGCTAGCCACCCTGCGCGACATGAGCCGCAACGCAGCCATTTGCCCGGCGTTCGTTAGCCCAATGAGGGTTCGATCACCATCATCCGCGCATTCGATTAGCCTACTGGCAATGTAACGGCGAGCGTCATGGTCATCGTTCGCCTTTGGCAGACACTGACAGCCTCTCTCCAGCGCGACATCCATGTTGGCCAGGGTCCGTGCGTCAAACCTCTCTGCAATGAACATGATCGATCTCCTAAAAAGAATCATTCGGCGAGACGAGTCCGCCGCTCTTGATCCATCGCATCGCCTCGGCGCCAAGCGGATCGGCGTGAACCTGAGCTTCGTGGATGTTTCCGCACTTATCGCACCGCAGGAGCCAGTGTTCGAAGCCCGGCGGGGCTGGAATCATGTGGGGCACCGTCATTGGTGCACCGCATCTGGGGCAGCGCGGGTGCTGTGTTGCGCGTGGCGAGAGGATGGACGATTGACTGTTGGACATGGTGATCCACGCCTGAAAACAACGTCAAAAACCAACCGTGCTTAAACAGCGATATTAAGCGCTCGAAACTTCCGCTTTTCAATCGCATTTGCGAACCAGGGTCGTGGTCGGACAATGAGGCTGTCTCATAGGTCGTCGCGGTTCTCCCGCTGGATCATCCCTGGCGCAGTACAGACTGGAACAGATACCATCAAGCTCCGGTTGGCAACGGGAAGGAGTCACGCCATGAGTAAAGCTATTCGCAAGGCAGTCGCCGATCCCCGATCATCACCGTAGGCGAGCTCATCGATGAACTCTGCCGATTGCCAGATACAGCGTTCGTCAGTTTTCACTGCCCGATGCTCGAACATGAACTTACATTTTACGCCCTTCGAAAGCGGTCAAAGGACGTTGTCGAAATCGAAATCAGTGCCTATCCGGAAAGTCGCCCGGTTGTGGCATCGGCCGCCGCTGCTTGAACATGGCAGCACGCTTTTGACGGACATGGTCCGCGGGAACGAACTTCTCGATCCAGACTTTAACATATGAGACCGTCGCCCGCTGTTCCAACCAACGGCGCAGGTCGTGGGATAGCCAAAGGTCGTTGCCGCAAGGACCCGCTGTTTAGCGCCCGCGCAGATAGCCAAAGGCGACGGTCTCGGCCTCCACTTGGAGACCATGTGGGAATCCGAGATTGTCGGGGGTTTTCGGCCGGAGCAAAGAGGTTCGGCTATGCGGAATCCTGTCGACATCGACGAAGTTCTCCGCCGCGCCCTCATTCGAGAGATCGGCGAAAGATTGCAGGCGTCTCTCGGGGAAGAAAAGGAGCTGCCGGCGGGCCTTCGACGTCAATGAATCGGCTCCGTCAACTGGATGAGCAAGCACCACCAATCGCTCCCGATCTGCCAAGTGATGGGAGCGGAGAGACCGTGCTGAGGCGAGCACCGCGCCTACGGACGCGCCGATAGCGGTGAGGGCGTGACCGTCCGCAGGCGCACCTGCGACCAGAGCGGTTACGAAAGTTACGGCCCTGACCTCACAAGGAGGTCAGGGCCCTTCGGAAGGCGTGCCGGGGGCTGGCAACGGCACGGGCTCCAACGCGGAAAGATCCCAGAAGGTTCCCGGATCAGAACCGCAACGGCAATGATCAGATCAATCCCAAGGCAATGAAAACCCCGATCTCGATGAGGAGGGCGAGGCCTGTAATCGCGGAGGTTAGAAACACATCACCCAATGTCATGGTTGGGTCCTCTCTCTGCGAGCCCCCGCGCAATGGGCTTGAGTTAGAAAGCCTTCGGCTCCCTCCGTGAACGACGCCGAGGCAGTTGCTGGGCGATCTCGGCCTCGCGCAATACGTCCAACGGCGCCCAAGGTTTTGCCCAGAACTTGGCGCCATCAGGCAACGGCTGCGGCAGGGGATGGCCAGAGGTGACGACGACGTCAAGGCTCGGATTGCGCTGCTTGGCGATTTCGGGCGAGTTCGACACCATCCATTGGTCCGGCGAGCTGCACGTCCGTCATTAGGAGACGCAGTGCGGCGCCGTTCTTTTCAAGAACATCCACGGCGGCTTCCGCACGCTCGCACGGGATGACGTCGTATCCGCTCTCTTCCAGCAATAATCCGAGCATATCGCGCTGCATGGCATCATCCTCGACAATCAATGCCATTGCGCGGAGTGGTCTTGCCCGTCCCATCGGCAATCTCCGAACAATATTGAACCGGGCCGCCCAACCCTCGGGTAAATACACGCATGTTAAAAAAGTTTCGGGTTCCACCTTGAACCGATGAGCCGAAAGATTCGGCGGGCGCTTTACGGGCCCTGCTCAAGGCGTGTGCACGTTAAGCCTAAGCGCGCTTCGGTGGTTTCCCGGAATAGACTCCTTCGGCAAGTCCGATGAACGTTCTCACCAAGTCATATCGCAGGTTGTACTTGCTTTAGCCCGACGGATGATCGCGCCCTGCGCATCCGACGGCCCGGCGTCCCGATCCAGATTTCGATGAACGCTTTGCGGCGTAGGGCTTGGGTTTCTGAGATGACAATGTTCATTTGCACGTCTTCAATGGAGAGATCGGTCCGACTTGAAACGAGAGCTACGCCCCGCCACGCGGTCTTCCCGTCAGCCGATCCGCAGATCTTCCGCGGACATTTTACCCGAGCGCCCCGCCCTCAGCTCGTAGCTGATCCGCGCGCTCTCGGCCAAGCCCGTGTAACCGACTTTCTCGACTGCACTGATGTGCACGAAGACGTCTGCGCCACCGGTCCATTTCCACGGTGAGAAGATATTAGCCCCACATAGTGGGTGAATTCAGGGCCTTGTGACCTGCCGCTTTCAACGCGTCTATCGAGAGTTGCCCCTGTGCCGCAGCTTCGAGGATCTTCGACGCAACGCGCGTTCTGGCGCCGATCTCATCGACGGGAATATTCTCGCACACTTCCTCGAGCACTGCCCTGAGAAGCGCAGTCATTTCGGGTCAAACATGCGACCGCCTCGGCATTGCCTGCGAATGACTCTTTTGATTTAGGGCCAAGGCACAATGGGCCGCCGACTCGTGAGCCCGCGGGAGTTTTGGGACGGTAGATTGCGCCGGACTTCCGACTGCAAACCGGCGCCCCTTGTCCAAACCCGCGACAGGCTCACCGCCGTTCCGAGCCCCAGAATTCGATAACTTACGAGGTACTTACGATGCGGCTTTGCTCGCGGCATGCCCGACCTCACCGCCGCCGTAGCAAGGACGCTGCCCAACCGGCTTCTGCGGCGAGGTAGTCACACACATTCTCGCCGCACACCGCCAGGCTGCCGCGTGGAGCCTCACTGCAGAACATCCCTTAGCGTTGCAGCATCGATCGAAGCCGCTGTCGGTTCTGCTGACGCTGCCGCTGGTTCTCGCGCATTACTTCCAGTTCGGCCTGCGCGCTGCTGACATCCTGGTGTCGCCGTTTCAGGTCGACGATCATCGCCTCCTGCTCGGCCAGCCGCCGCTCAGCTTCGACGACACTGCGCTGCAGCTGCCTCAACTCATCGAAGAGTCATCGTTAAACATGAGCAAGCGCAACCAAGGGCAGAAGGAAAAACGGCCCCAGCACAACCCAAAAGCCGGGGCCGTTGGAGGTCTTGCCTAGGGGGCAAAGCACAGCCAGCCTAGACCCGCCCGGAATTTTGTTATGTCCACTTTTGCACAGAGCCGGTTGTAAGGTCCTGCGGCAAGCGTGGCGCCATCAACCGGTGGGCCAAGGGAGTAGAAAAGTTGGCGGAGACTGCGTGGCTATCTCTTTTCGCAAGCTTGAAGTTGCCGCACTTCCTGATGATCGCAGGGACCTTGCTAGTAGTCACCGGCTCCATTGGCGTCCTCGTCAGCAGGAGGAAGGCGGAAGAGGTTGATCCCTCTCCTGACCAACCGATCGATACTCCCCGCCCGCAGATGCCGCCCCTGCCCAAGCTCCTCAGTTCCGGAAAGAGAAGCAGGAGCGAAGGCCCGCCGGCGTGAACCAGCGGGTCTTGTGAGTGCGAGCCGAAGATAGCTCTAACGGGAAGCTCTCGCGCGCGCAGCATTCAGGTCTGCTTTTACGCCTGAGATTGCTGCGTCAGCCGGCGGTCGACTTGGGGGCGGTTCATTGAGGTCTCGCGCCCATGGTGCCCCTGATCTAACTGTCGAACCGGAAGTGACCCGATCAGAGCTCACGCAAGCAGAGACAAGTAGGACAGGAAGGCCGACCAAAACCGCCCGCATTATCGCTTGGATGCCCATGCCCGCCTAACCGAGATGCCTCCGAATCGATCCTCCAGATCATCGCCATGAAACCATTTTCCCTGGGCTGCGAAGTCGGCCTGAAACAAACGAGGCCCACCCTCCTCCCTTCCAGCGCATGTCCCAGAAGGGGAACTATCTCAATGATTAGCCCAACGTGGACTCGCAAAGCACGCAAGCTCGTTGTCGTAAATTTGCTGATCGGCGCGGCCGCTCTGTTAGGGTTGGCCGCTCACGAGCCAGTCTCAAGTGCTGCTCTCGGTAGTGAATGGCAATGCAGCAGGGCGGCATTTGTCCTAACGACGTGTCAGCACGTGGCTGCCGAAGTTGTGACGCAAAAAACGACCGCTCTCGATTAGTCGACAGCACGACCATGCGTTACGTGGCATATGCAGTCGATCTCTGGGGCGTCGCTCATGCGACCTATGAGTTGGAGTGCGGCTGCGACGATGATGCTAAGCGTCGAGCTGTGAAATTCCTCGAAGCGCACCCGGTGACAGAGGTCTGGAGCGGTCCCCGGCGGGTCGCAAGATTCACGATGGATACCGCAGGCGGGGCGCCGGCTACGGCGGAAGCCAACCAGCGCCGAAGAACCGGGTAGGACTTTGCTCCCCACCTGATGTCCTCCGAAGCAGCGGCCGGTCCGGCTCCCTCGCCCTATCCTTATCCATCTTGAAACAAGATCAAGCCTCTCTAAGTCTTGCGCCGGAGGGGCTCCTCCGACCTCTTTTGGAAAGGATTGCTCGTGACCGTCGAGGATGACGATGATGACACTCGAAGAAAAGCTCGCCCGCTTGCGCACCCACCGCAATAACATTCACCGCTACCACCGGCTGCTCAAGGCCCGCCTTTCCGATCTGGAGCGCGAGTACATTGAAAGCCGTCTCTCCGAGCAACGCGCAGACCGAGCTCCTTGGCAACCGATCCAATCGATCGACCGCTCGATACCGCCAGCTCAACCGCCTGGCGCTTGTAGTCGTCCGTGAACGACCGACGTTGACGTCCTTGCATTCGACACCTCCGGGCTCTCTGAGCCTACTACAGGTGTCCACTGATTCGGAGGAGGTTCAAGTGTTTGACGTCTATCGCAATGGCAAGCGGGAATTGCTCGTTCGAAGCACAGGAGCTACGACACCCGAAGGTTCCCCTGCAAACAATTGGCGCAAGAGCAGAAACGGAATCCGCAAAATAAGCGACGCAATTAGGTCAACCGTCCAGAACGGTATTACGTCCCTAGCCTAGAGGTCACCAACAAGGAATGATTAGTTTGAGCGCATCGGCCAGCGGAGGTGCTCCACGAGCAATTCGACAGTGTCGCCAGGACTACCCCGTCGTTGCAGCCGTACCTGGCGTTCCATGCCCGGAAACGTCCGCCAGCAGTTGCCGAGACCCCTGCGCTCGCGGTTCGATCTTTCCTGAGCCCTAACCTGCTCTCGCCTGTGGCAGTGGCGGAGACCAGCGAAGCTAAAGCTTACGGTAAGTAATGTGCGCCGTCGCAAATGGGATGCCAGCACGGCCAGCACGGCCGCGGACTATGCAAGCTCGTTCATCGATTCCATAAAACCAATCGTCGAAGTTCAGCTTGAACGATTTACCGCCCCCTTGCGGTGTATCGCGCGTATACTTCCAATGGAATGCGCAACCGGCTTGCTCGCCGATGGCCTCACCTTCCAGTCGGTTTTCCAAGCCGGTGTACTTGCCTTCCTCACCTTTTCGGATCGTCCAATGCAGAGTGTCGGTATGACCATCGTCAAATGTATATGCCTCGACGAACAGCACTGTATCAGTGTCGGCATCTAGTTCGCCGTGGCCAGCAATTGTTGCGCGCTTCAGTAGTCCGCCAACTAGACTTTCTAACACTGCCCAACCTTCTAGCCGCCCTACGAAAAAGCGTTCTGGAAGAAACAGCGGCGTTGTTCCTCTAAAAGCATCGATCGCCATTGGTAGACCCTTCGAAATGCATCTAGTAAACTAAATCTCCTTTCTCCGGCCGGTTCCTACTTGGCTCTCCGGCACATGCTCCGCTCGGAGCGCTCAACCATCCACAGCCTGCTCTTGCATTTATACGATCGGAATACCGCTCGGCAGTCGGTTCACTGTTGATGCCGGGTTTATCGCAGGCGTCACCGGCATAGCTTTCTTTGGCGGCGTTGCGATGGCCTCTTCTTGTCTTGAAACTTCGCGACTTCGGGCGGATACTTGGATCAAGTCCTTGGCCATCATCATTCCGAGGAAGACGATCATGGCGATCCAGATCGTGATGGATAGTACCGGCGACAGCCGTCACTTTTTCAATCCAGACGACGCACGAGAGCTCGCGAAGGCGAAGCGGCGGTTCTACGAACTGACCGATGCCGGCTTCACCGCGGCGGTCCGGACGGGTCTGGGTCAAGTATCGCAAATGCGATCGTTTGCCCCGAACGCGGAAGAAACCGTCTTCTTCCCCAGGCTGGTCGGCGGGTGATCGGCCCGCGCCATGTTGGGCTTCAGATCATCTCGCCGACATGAACGCCGGCGCGCGAGAGCCATTCGGGCTCTCTTCATCAGGTACGGCGCCGAGAGAACTCCGGAGGGCCGCTCGCTGCAGCTCTTGCGGACGTGGCTATCGCCCGCCCAGCGTGCACAGTTCGCGGGAAAGGGCTATTTCGAGGTCATCGGTGGCGACCTGGCAGGCAATATCGGATCTACGCGGGCGCGTCGACGAACGTCTGCGAGATCGACGAAAAGGGCCGCCCTACGCGCGGCCTGTGTTTCATGCCGCGTGGTAATCTGCCGGTCGGAGATCCAGCCGCCGGCTTCGGCGTTGGAACCAGGGTGCCGTTGTCGAGCGACCACAGGTAGTTTTCGGTATCGATGCCGTGCGTGGCCTTGACGTCAAGCCAAAACTGCGTGTTGGCCTCTTGCACGGTACCGTTTAAAACCCCAACCACGACGTTCACGCCGTCAATCAACGCCTTGAGCTGCGCGCCGCGGTTGGCGAGTTCGCCCGACAGGTCCAGGGGTTCGGGGTGGATGCCGGCCGGAATGCCGGCGTCGGCGGCTGCCTGCGCTGTTATGCTTTCCCAAAAGATCGCGCTGGAATGCTGCGAGAATCGTGCGCTGGAGGTAGCCAGAAGGTTCGCACCGACCAGTTTCATGTTTCGGCGAAGCCGGCTCCTTGGTTGAGCCGCCACGGTCCTCGTTTGGGCATCGGCTTGTGCCGTATCGGAGATTCAGGGCGTGCCGAATGGATCGGGACACCTGTCTGCAAGGCCCGCTTGAAGACAGCAACTAAGCTGAAAAATTCAAGGCTACGCCGCTGTCAGTGTAGAGTTTTAGACTGCCGTCTCCTTCGAGAGGCTCCGACGCGGTCCCGACGGAGCATGAGATGCATGTTGCAGAGGACGTCAGTTGGCTCGCACAGGATCTCGCCCGACCGCCGAACTGGCCGAGGCATGAACGCAGTTCGAATTCTGCGTTTCGGCGGTGCGTAGACCGACGGCCCCTCCCCCGTTCGCTCGACCGAAGGATCAGCCCCTCCTATTGGCGAAGCCAAACCAGGCGAATGGGAGTGCGAGGACGCAGAGCGCCGCCATAGGAAAGAACGCCGCCCCGGCATAGGAAGCATACAGTTGGCCGGACAAGAAGGTTAGTACTGCCGTTAGCAACCCTGAGCCAAACGCATAGAGAGATTGCGCAGTTGCGGCGACGCTTGCTGCGACCAGCGTCCCCATCATTCGCATGCAAGCGAGATGAAGCAGGGCGAACGTTAGTCCGTGCAACGGCTGTATCAGCGAGAGCAGCAATACGGAGGTGGTCACGCCCGCTACGCACCAGCGGACGATTCCGGCCGCAGCCGCCAAGATAGCCGCGCCACGCACGCCAAACCTATCCAGAAGCGCTGGACCGGCCAGCATGAACACCAACACTTCAGCAACCACCGCTTCCGACCACAGGAAGCTAATCGCCGAGGTGCTGATGTCCGCATCGCTCCACCTGATCACTGCAAATGCATCGTGCACGGCATGACTGCCATAGATCAAAGCTGATGCGATGATCATGATGCGAAATTGCGATACGCTGATCAGGGCTTTCATCTCTGACACAGCGAAGAATGGCGACCTCTGCGATCGGACTTGCCCAGGTAGCAATGCAGTGGCGCCAGCGGCGGCGATCAGGAAGGCAGCGTTCATCCAGATAACCGGGGTGAGATCGGCGGGGCTTACGAGTTGTGCGGCGACCAGTGTTCCCAGGACGAAAGCCGCGGAGGCAGCCCCCCGTATCCACCCGTACTCGAATGGCCTTCCCGCCAACCGAGGCCTCGCTGTATTGACCGATAACGCATCAGCGATCGAGGTGGTGGGGGCGAGAGCGGCAGCCTGAACCAACGCGACAAGAAGCAAGAACCAGAATTTATCGGCCCAAAACAATGCGACGGCTGCTGCGGCCGCCACGGCAGCACAGCCCGCGAGCACGAGGCGCAATGACCCGAGCCGATCCGCCAGCATAGCAACTAACGGTCCGGAAACGAGCCGCGTCAGGATTGCGGCAGCGAGGATCAGAGCGATCTGCTGAGTCGCCAGAGTTCGCGTTTCGAAAAATTTTGGCCAGAACGGAGATGCGGCGCCGAACGCCGCGTAGAGGGCGACGTACAGGACTATATAGGCGATTGGTGCGGGAATGCGCACAGGGGCCTTATCGGTGCTTTATAGCCTGCATGGCGTGCGAACGATGGAGCCAAGGCGCAAGTCAAATCGGAGCACTGGCTCCGAAAGCGAAGTTTGGCCGCACAGTCCACTCGGATCAAGTCGATCCGCACGTCCTGTTCGCGATCTGACGGCCTCCTTCTCTGTTCCGGGCGGCTCCGAACGAGTACTGTAGGTAAGTCATGCCGACCAACCACTACTTCGCTCAGAACGAAAGGGCCTAGCTTGAGACCCTGATCAGAGGGACTTCCAGCGATGCCATCCCGCCGACACGCGGGACGATTCTCAAGCGCTTGAAACTCCCGTCCATTCCGGCCGTTAATTCCGCGGTCTTTGCCTACCAGCTTGGCGTTTATACCTCTGTTGCGTTGGAGTTTCCGGTGCCGGCCTCCCGACCCTACTGGAAGGGCTATCTGAAGCTGTCCTTCGTCTCATGTCCTGTTGCGCTCTATCCCGCAATCTCGGCGGCCGAGCGTATCTCGTTTCGGCAGGTCAACCGCCGAACGGGCCATCGCCTCAAACACAGACTGATCGATTCAGTCACAGGCCAAACCGTTGATGCAACAGACAGGACGCGGGGCTATGAGGTCGGTGAGAACGACTTTCTGCTGGTCGAGGACCGAGACCTTGAGCGGGCGAGACGCATGCGCTCGGGGCCTGGTGAGGAGGAGCTTACCACGCCACCCCACCGTATAAGCCCGCCAACGGCTCCGGCCGACCTTGGCGACCAGGCCGACGAAGGCGCCTCCGACTATGAGGATGAAGACGAGGAGCAGGAGGAAACTGTCCCTCGCCCGCGGCCGCAGAATACACGCACGATCCAGATCGAACGCTTCCTTCCCGCAGGGCAGATCGATGCGCGATATTTTGAGAAGCCGTACTACATCGTGCCGCGCGAGAAGATCAGTCAAGACTCGTTTGCGGTGATTCGAGACGCAATGAGGCGGGAGGTCGTTGCCGGACTTGCGCGCGTGGTGCTGTCCTCGCGCGAGCGGCCAGTTCTGCTCGAACCGGCAGGCCGCGGCCTTCTCGGCGTGACGCTGCGCTTCGCGCAGGACATCCGGAATGAGGCGGACTATTTCAGCGAAATTCCGGAAATGAAGCTGCCGTCCGAAATGCTGAAGCTCGCGCAGCACATCATCCGAACGAAGTCGGCCGACTTCGATCCCGCTATGCTGGAGGATCACTACCGCAGAGCGCTCGTGCGCATCCTGCGGGGGAAGCAGGCGAAACGCCCAGTGCAGCCGCCATCGAGCAAGCCATCACGCGAGAACGTCGTCAACCTCATGGAGGCGCTCCGCCGAAGCGTCGCCGCAGAGCGTCCCGACCAGCCTGCGGGCCGGCGCGGCACGGGGAAACCGACCCCCGCAAAGCGCGGCGTGCGCCACCACAAAGCCGGATGACCGCGCGCAGGCCGCGCGCCGTCGTCGCCAGAGCTAAGCGTTGCCTAGGCTTGGGATCAGGTCGACAGCTCAGGCCCTCATGCCTCTATCAAAACCTTATGGAACCGCCGTTCATCGCAAAAGTTCATTTAGCGCATGAAAGGAGCCGGTGTGTTGCTGGTCGAGCCACCTGATAGCGCGCAGGCGATCGTCGACCCGCGGGATGCCGCCGACTCTGCAGGCCTAAGATATGTTTCCGACGAACGAGCGGGTATTCGTCGCAAGAAGGTGGGGACCGGCTTCAGCTACATTCGGCCCGATGGCTCAAGGCTCATCGACCCTGACGCGCTGAAGCGGATCCGGGCACTGGCGATCCCGCCCGCCTGGACTGACGTGTGGATTTGCCCGTTTCCGAGTGGTCACATTTAAGCGACCGGTCGTGACGCAAAGGGACGCAAGCAATATCGCTACCATGCGCGCTTCCGTGAGGTGCGGGAGAGCACGAAGTACGAGCATGTGGTTGCGTTTGCCGATGCGCTGTCATCCATCCGACAAACCGTTCGCGAGCACATGGCATTGCGCGGCCTGCTTCGGGAAAAGGTCCTGGCAACGGTCGTGCATCTCCTGGAGACCACGCTGATCCGCGTAGGAAATGATGATTACGCCAGGCAGAACAACAGCTATGGCCTGACCACGCTGAAGAATCGGCACGTCGCGGTCGAGAAAAACGAGGTGCGTTTCCGCTTCACAGGCAAGAGCGGCAAGCAGTGGTCGTTGCGTGTACGAGACCGCCGCGTCGCTAAGATCATCAGGGCCTGTCAGGAGTTACCCGGGCAGGAACTGCTTCAGTACCTCGACGAACAAGGCAATTGCCGGGATGTCACATCAACCGACGTCAATAAGTACCTCAATGAAATCACAGGGAAGGATATCACAGCCAAAGATTTCCGAACCTGGGCCGGGACCGTGCTGGCGGCCATGGCACTGAGTGAACTTCGGAGCTTTGACAGCGCCGCGGAGGCCAAGCGCAATCTTCGCAGTGCGATCGAAAAAGTCTCCGCACGGCTTGGCAACACGCCCACGATCTGCAGGAAGTGCTACATCCACCCTGAGGTGCTGAACTGCTACTTGGACGGCATCCTGGTCCTCCAGGTCAAGTCACAAGCCGAGACCGAGCTTCGGAACGCGATGGAAAATCTAAAGCCCGAGGAAGCCGCCGTGCTCGCCTTGCTGCGCGGCCGGCTCGCCAAAGAGGCGGACAGCGCCGGTGCCGAAGGGTTTTCAGGCAAACGCCGAGCGCCCGCTCCTTGACGGCGAGTTTGTCCAACCCTGTAAGGGCACAATTGGCAGTCCTTTCGATTGACGTTGCTGCTAACGATGAACACCGGTTCGGTTAGCTTCAGGAACAAAGCCCGGCCGCCTCGATTGCCGCTCCATGAAGTGGCTCCTAGGCATCGTTGCGGTCCTCCTGCTCTGCCTTGTGGTGTATGCCGGATTGGCTTTCGTTTTCCGCGTTGGATCTCGTTTCGGCCGTTCGGACCGGAGACGCCACTCAAGTCATGGCGCGAACGGATTTGCCGAGTATCCGCCATTCCCTTGTCGATCAGGTTGTGTCCATCTACCTCGATCGACTTGCCCAAAAGCGGTCGGTGCGCCCATTCGAGCGAATGGCGATAAACGCGTTCGGCGCAACGATCGCCGATGATCTCGCGATCAAGCTCATGACGCCGGAAAACCTGTCCGTACCTTTGAAGAGCGGTACTGTTCGCAACGCCGCGGAGAACATCACTTTCGGAACGATGTCTTCATTGGCCGAGCTCGACATCTCGAATATCTTCGTTTTCGCCGGACGGATCACTCTGGTGGAGCCTCTCGAGTTTGCGTTGCGGCTTGGCGAGAGTCAGGACGCAGGTACCGTCAGCATGCATCTCTACGGGACGACCTGGAAGCTCTCGGGGATTGCGCTACCGCCGGAGGTCTTAGCGAACTTGGCTGACCGACTGCCGACGCGGTGACCCCCTTGCGCCAGCCCTCCCGCGCTCTCTTCCGTGACTGGCTGCACTTCGCTGGCACGGTTCTTGCCAATCCAGCCTATCTCCATCGGTCCTGGCAGGGAGCCGTTTCGCGATGAAATAGAAATCTCGAATCCCAAAGCCGCGCAAGCCTACTCTGGCACACATGGGCTCCGATCTGGTGAGATTGCGTAAAGCCATGGAGGACCTCGAGGGGCTGAGAAAGAAGGTTCGGCTCGCCGAGGCCGCACGAAGGTTGCACTAAGCCTCGGCGGTTCGGGCCCCTTGATGACCCCGGGTAGCAACGCTGCGGGGTGGTACCGCATTCGCTGATATGGAGCGGTTCTCTTTACATTTGACAGTGGTGGCCGCATTCACCATTTGGCCTCATCGCTGGCTATTGCATTAGGGCACTCATTTCCGCAAAGCGTCGAGCAAGCGGCCCGCCGCAGGCGCCGTGATTTCAAATGACGCCGAGGTCCAACTGTTCGCGGTGCCCCGAAGTACGAAATAGGAGGCACATGGCCGCCCGCTCGTTACTGCCTCAGCTGGAGCTGCTCCAGTCCATCCTCGATCACGACGCGCACTCTGGCATCGGCTCGAGCTGACGACAGTAGCATCGATCTACGACGAACTCCCACCCGAGACGTGGATGGCGGTCATCGTGTGGCATTCGGAAAGAGCTTATGCGGCGAACCGATCCGGAAAGCCGCCCAGCAATTCATCCAGTAGCCGCTGCTCGCGTTCGATCCGGCTTCGGTAGAGCTGGCGCTCGCTCTCGGTTTTGGCGCTCGCCAGTAGCAGCCGATAGTGTCCGATGACCTTTTCGCTGCCGCGGATCAGGAGGTCGCGAACGTCGCTCATCACTCGGCCCCAATTCGTGCGGAGCGAGCGGGACCTTCCGGCAGCATAAACGCGACGGGGAAGGTCTCTGCGGCGAGGGATTGAACTGCGGCCTGCTCCTCGGCGAGGCGGCGTTCGATGAATTGGCGTTCAAGCTCCGATAGCTTCGTCCGAAGCAGTCGCTGGTAGCGGTGGATGTTGTTGCGGTGCGCGCGAATGCGGGCCAGATCTTCATCGAGCATCGTCGTCACTCCTGACGGTCGTCGCGGTCCTTGTGTTGAGAAGAAGGGAAGAGAATCCCAGCGGAAAAATATTCGGGCGCGGATCACTGTCAAGACGCCTCTTGCCGCGCATCCGAGTCCTTCAGGAAGGTGGCGCAGGGCGCGCCATCACCGGCAAATTTTTTGCGATCCACCGCTTGAAACGACCTTCCGTTTATCTAAGTCATTTTTCGCCGCGAGAGCGGTGTGCCGGGCGCCTCATCGGGCCCGGTGCGGGCGCCGGGCCGGTGTCTTCGGACCCCGTCTGAAACCCCTGTCTTGCGCTCCTTCGTATCCATCTTGCTCTTTGGAGGACTTGGTTATGAGGACGACCTTCGACTTCGCGCCCCTGTGGCGCTCCACCATCGGCTTCGACCACCTGGCAGACCTCGTCGATAGCACCATGCGCCAGGCGACCGAGGACCACTACCCCCCGTACAACATCGAACGGTCCGGCGAGGACCACTACCGGATCTCGCTCGCCGTCGCCGGCTTCGGAGCCGACGACATCACCGTGACGGCCGAACAGAACGCGCTCACCATCGATGGCAGGAAGCCCGAGAAGGCGGCCGGCGAATATCTCTACCAGGGGATCGCCGCACGTCCATTCAGGCGCGTGTTCAATTTGGCTGACTACGTCCAGGTGAAAGAGGCCGCCTTCCGCGACGGATTGCTGATCATCGATCTCGTCCGCGAGGTGCCGGAAGCCATGAAACCGCGCCGGATCCAGATCGCAGGCGGTGCTTCTCCGTCGCAGATCGAGCAGAAGGCAGCCTGACGCCAGTCAAGGTTCGATGGCGGAACGCGGCACGCAAGCGCAGCCGCGCTCCCCGCCGCATGCAACGAAGGAGAACATCATGGCAATTCGTGATCTCATCCCCGGTCGCGGAATCAGGAACTTGCGCCGACGCGCGGCAACTACGACCCCTTCATGGCGCTTCATAGCGAGATGAACCGCCTCTTCGACGATGTCTTCGGCGGGACGGGTCTGGCGCCGCTGATGGAAGGGCAATTCGGCTGGCCCAAGATCGAGCTCAGCGAGACGGACAAGGCGCTGACGATCTCGGCCGAACTGCCCGGCATGAGGGAGAAGGACGTCCAGATCGAAATCGCCGGTGGCGTCCTGACCATCCGCGGGAAGAAGAAGGCCGAGCGCAGCGACGAAGGCAGGTACTTCACCGAGCGTACCTACGGCCTTCGAGCGGCGGATCCCGCTCGAGGACGTCGAAGAAGACAAGGCCGAGGCGTCGTTCAAGAACGGCGTCCTGACCGTGTCGCTGCCGAAGTCGGAAAATCCGCGTGCGGGCGTCAAGCGCATCGCGATCAACACCCAGTAGCAATCCGGACGGCGGCGTGGCCGCCGTCCGGCACCAACTCGAACCGATCCCGAAGAAAAGGAGCGTAAGGGAGGCAACCGATGGCCAACGCCAACACAAACACCGGCAATCTCGATCCCCTCTTCCATCCGGCCGCGCACTATGCATCTGCGGACGACGTCCTCAACGACGATGAGCTCTCCGTGCCGGAAAAGCGGTCATCCTGTCGTCTTGGGCGTCCGACATGTTCGCAGTGGAATTCCTGCCCCGCGCTACGCGAGATACCCGGCATGGTTCGCGCGATCCGGCTCGTCGACATCCTCGCCGCGCTGCGGCGGCTCGACGGCGACGACGATGACCCGTCGCGCGGCGACGTTGTGCCGATGCGGCTGCGGCGGACTTGGGCCGCCGCGCTGCGGAGGTCAGCATGATACTCACGCAGGCCGTAGTGACGATGGTTCTGCTCGGGCAGGCTTCGGCGATGTGGGCCGTTCCGTTCACTACGTTCATGAGCGAGTCGAAAGGCCGGCTCGCGCAGCAAGCGCAGGCGACGACGCTATTCGCGCGTGCGGCGCAGGGCAGCCTCGAGCTTTTCCTTCTGCTTCTCCCAGCGAGTTCTCGTCGTCCTAGGCTCGCCTCTGGAGTGCGGTCCGTTCTCTTCGATCAAGTCAACCTCGGACTCATTGGAGGGGGCCGCGATCGCCAGATCGTAGAAGCCCAGTGAGGCCTGAGATGTCTTGAGCGTCCTAGCCATGAAGCATGCAGACTCGCAAGTCTCTTAGCGCCGGCGCGCGACCCAAACACCGAGCAGGAACGCGACGAAGAGCGACTGCAACGGGGCCTTCACCGTTACCTCGCGCAGCCGGCCGGCCCAGCGCATCGCGGCGTCAGACGAAGGCGACTGGAGCGGTTGCCGCCTCCTTCCCGCCTCCGCCGAGGCGCCGGGCCCCGCACCGGAAACCTGCTCGACGCCGTCGGCATCGCTCACAAGCCCCGAGGCTTCCGTCATCGCCGAGGCTTCCCTCATATCCATGCGGCTCTCCTATTCTGGCTTCACGCAGACTTGCGCGGCGGCTACGGCCGCCGGCTTCTTCGCCGCCGCTTCCTTCGCCGGCTTCTTGCCGGCGATCGGCATAAGCATCTCCGGTTGCCCCACCGCCGCCTTCTTCCCTTTCTTGGCCGGCTTCTTCGGAGCCTTGGTCTCGGCGGAGGCACCGCCGACACTCCGGCGCAGCGCCTCCATCAGGTCGACGACGTTGCCGGCAGCGGGCCGCTCCTTCGGCGTGATCGGCTTACCGCACGTGATCTAGAGCAGAACGTGCACGGCTACGGCGCGCGAGACAAGCTCGCGTTCAGCTCGGCCATTGCTTAAAGCCGGATCGTGGAGCCTCCTGAGCTGTCCATTGTGGCGCGCGCCAACATTCGTGAAGCCTTCTCCGAGCGTACCGCGCGCCGGAGCTACCAGGTCCTACTAATAGAATTGTCGCCTCAGCTTTAAAATCGAAGCGTCTACTTTACTGCTAAACAGACGCGTACGAAGTGCCGCCGACCGACATCCCACGCAATTTGAGTAGCTCACGATGAACGCGGGCGTGTCCATCCGATCGCTGCTCATTTGGTCGGTTCGGGACGCGAACTTCCTACGGTAGCCGGAATTTTATACTCGCCGCGGAGTTCATCCCACAAGGCCGTGTCGCTGACCAGCACGACGTGGTACTCACCGCGACCCGTGATCCCTGCATATTTTCCCGTGCCGCCAGTAAACTCGAAGGTGCCGCGGAACTCCTTCGGCTTCGCGTCTTTCAAGACGTACCTGGCAAAGACCTTGGATCCGTCGCCCTCTGTGAAGGTCTTATGGCCGCCACTGGAAGTGCCAGCATCCGTCAGATCAACAACCTGATAGCGAGCTTTGTCGAGGAAGGGCTTGCCATCGGCATTGAACACGGCGCCGTCGTATTCGGTGACCGAGACCGTATGGTCAGCCCTGTCTTCGAGCTTCACGCTCTTGCTGGACAGGGTGACCAGAACGGCTCGACCGAACCATTGGCCCGCTTCTTCTGCGAAGCCCGGAACAGCGGTCGCCGGGACTGCCAAAGCGAGCACAACACAACCGCACATCCACGATGAATTGAGATGATACCTCATGGTTTCCTCCCAGATGGTTGCGGGTTAACGGTGTCGAGCAAAGACCTCTGTGTGTGAATTTCCAATGCGTCTATAAGACGCGTGATCTCCATGTCTCACCGGTCCGGTAGGCTGACCCAACTCTTCGACAAGCAACCTCGGGCGGTAAGCGCGGTGAAGAAGTAGATCCAGACGTGGGAAAATCATGGTCGCCCAGAAGATCGCGGTGAGGTGCACAGCCCGGAGGTTCGCTTCCGACAGTTTCCAGTAAGCACGGCCAGGCAAGCACACCTCTAGGCTAAGTGCGAAGCTCGCCCCTACGCTGTTTCGGCGGCGACTTGGCCGCTGGCTTGTTGCTGTCGATTGCCCGTGATCTTGTATCATGCAGTTCAAATCCGGCACGCGGTGGATTCTTCGACCCGCACGAATAACGCCAGTACCGGATACCGCGCGGGTCGTCGCGGAGCTACTTGCGACCTAGCTCACGGAGCCGGTATGCCGCCGTAATGGTGTCAACCGAGCGGGCCATCGCAGCGAGCAGTTCCAACTGCTCTCGCTACCGTACTTCGGCGCACCTCGCGGTCGACCGCCGCCGGTGCCCTAAGCCGCCGCCTCAGTCGGCCGACCGCGGCGATGCCGGCCCGCACCGCGCGTTCGGCTTCATCCTCATGGGCGCGCGGTGCTTCACGCATCGCACCCTCCGCTTCGGTGCGAGGGTCAACATCTGGACACATCGCATATCGTATCACGCCGTGATCCTGAGGCATGCTATGTGCGTCAGATCGGCTAGGGAGTGACGCTGCGTCATGGCGCGAGCACAAGCGGATTACGGCCAAATCGCGTGACCGGCCGCCATCCACGACGCTTTCGCCTACTTCGCCGCTGTGCGACTCCGGCGCGCAAGACGATCGGTGCGTTCGCAGGTCGCAGTGAAACTACAGGCCGAGCCCAGCAGCATGAGGAACAGTGCCCGACTTGCCTGGTATCTGGCCGCCGCTCTGCTGGTTTCCGATCCCTGCATGAGCAGTCGGCCATTGGACGTGCAGAGATACCACCTGAATGTCCGGCGGCGCTGCCTCAGATGGATTTCGAAGAGCGGCAGGTGATCGGGCATGGCCTTCTTGTCGGCAATATACTTCCGTGGTCCTCGATGCGTTACGCGGGGTTCAAAAGTTCACGAAAAAAGTTTTGAAACCGCAAAGGATCGAAGATAGCCTCTCGCAATCGGAGCCCGGTTGCAAAGACCGACAGACCGGCACCAAGCCGCCCGATCTTCGGCTCCGGATAGATGTGTCAATGGGGCCGCGTGCGGAGCGCACTTTCCGCATTCGAGGGTCAGGATGTCTGCCGCACCCAGCAGAATAGCCCTCTTCATCGACGGCGCCAATCTTTACTTCACGACCAAGACGCTCGGCTTCGATATCGATTACAAGCGCCTTCTGAAGGAGTTTCAGGGACGGGGCATGCTACTTCGCGCTTTCTACTATACGGCCGTCATCGAGGATCAGGAGTTCTCTTCGATCCGACCGCTGGTCGATTGGCTCGACTACAACGGCTACACCGTACCAAGGCGACCAAGGAATTCGTCGACGCCTCCGGACGCCGTAAGGTCAGAGGCAACATGGACATCGAGCTCGCGGTCGATGCCATGGAACTTGCCGGACAGATCGACGAGATAATCCTGTTCTCCGGCGATGGTGAGTTTCGATCTCTGGTCGCGGCAGTGCAGCGCCGCGGAGTCAGGGTCTCGGTAGTCTCAACCATCGCCACCCAGCCACCGATGGTCGCCGATGAGCTGCGCCGCCAGGCAGACGTCTTCATCGATCTAGCGGAGCTGCAGGCCAAAGTCGGTCGCGATCCGTCCGAGCGGCAAGCGGCACGCGAACGCGGCGAGGCGCGTGGGCAGCAGCGCCAGATCCCGTCTAGACCGCGCGGCGAAGATGATGCATTCGATCGCTGAATGTCGCGTTAGCGTTTTGGAGGCTCTCGTCGCCAAGAAGGGTGATTTCCGCCTGATCGCCGAGCAGTGCAGCGACGTGGTGATGCGCGTTGGGCTCGACGAGCGCATTCTCTACGCCACTCCCTCATGCGCCCGCATCCTCGATTGGAACCCGGCGTGGCTACTGGGGACCTCAGCTCTCGAAGGCGTCAATCCGGACGACCGGCCGCGCGTGGAGCAGGTCGTTGCGGCATTGAAGGCCGGAGAGGCCGAAGAGGCACGGATCATCTATCGCGCCAATCACCGTCAGAGGAAGGAGATCTGGGTCGAGACGGGGCTGCGGGTCACGCGGTCGTTGGAAACCCATGAGATTGACGCTGGCGATCTCGCGCGAGTGACCGAGCAGAAGGACCTGCAGGACAAGCTCGCCGCGTCCGACGGCCTGACGGGAATCGCCAACCGGCCATTTCGACGAGACGCCTTGCCGAGGAATGGGCGCGGGCCAAGCGCGACGGCACGCCGCTCTCGTTGCTGCTGGTCGATGTCGATCACTTCAAGAAGTTCAACGATCACTATGGCCACCGGCCGGCGACGCCTGCCTGCGCGCGCTGGCGCGGATCCTCTCCGCGCAGATCCGCCGGCCGGCCGATCTCGCCGCGCTATGACGGCGAGGAATTCGGCCTCCTGCTGCCAACCACCGACGCGGATGGCGGCGAGCTCGTCGGCGAGAACGTGCGCCGGGCGCTGCGCGACCTCGGCATGCTGCTCGCGCTGAACCTGCCGTCCAAGATCGTCACGGTGAGCCTCGACGGCGCGACCAACATGCTTTCCGAGGGTGCGATGGACTGCGGCTCCCTGGTAGCGGCGGCCGATCGCGCGCTCTACTCCGCCAAGGACAGCGGCCGCGACCGGCTCGTCATGTCAGGACAGGTGGTCACCTGGCCCGGCGCCAAGAGCGCCTGAGCCAGCCTCCGTCGCTGCGAAACCGACCGAAGAGGAACTCATTCTCCGCGGTGCGATTGAATTTCGCGGAGGAGTTCGATGGCCAAGATCCCGAAGTCGGATGCCCCGCCTGCGGATAACGGCGGATGGAGTTTGGCGGCAGCCCTGGGACTTCTTGCGGTCGCGTTTCTGTGGGATCGCCTCGCCCGAGAACGTAGCGCGGCCCGACAGAAGCGAAGCATTTCCTAAGAAGCAGGATGGCGATCGGGACGCTTCCCCGGCCGCCGTCGCGACGGAAGGCGATGACCGCGGCCGGCTCGCCGACGCACCCTCCGAGATTCCGCTGCGCGGATGGAAGGACATCCTGCTGCGGGTCTACGGCAACATCTCCGAGCACCGCGTCCTCGCCCTCGCCGCCGGCATGACCTAGTATAGCCTGCTCGCGATCTTCCCGGCGCTGGCGGCCCTCGTCGCAATCTATGGGCTCTTCTCGGATCCGGGCAGCATCGCCAACCACCTCGATCAGGTCTCCGGATTCATACCGGGCGGCGCCATCGACGTCGCCAGAGATCAGCTCACGCGCGTGGCCTCGAAGGGCAATCAGACGCTCGGCCTCACCTTCGCCATCGGCCTGGCGGTCTCGCTCTGGAGCGCGAACGCGGCCATGAAGTCGCTGTTCGACACGCTCAACATCGTCTACGGCGAGAAAGAGAAGCGAGGCTTCGTGAAGCTGAATGCGCTTTCCCTCTCCTTCACGCTCGCCGGCATCGCCTTCGTCCTGATCGCACTCACCGCGGTAGCGGTCCTGCCGGTGGCGCTGAACTTCGTCGGACTGTCGAACGCCGCCGATCTTCTCGTTCGCATCGCCCGGTGGCCCGCCATGTTCGTTGCGGTCGCGCTGGCGCTCGCGCTCACCTATCGCTTCGGACCAAGCCGCGAAGCGCCACGCTGGCGCTGGATCACCTGGGGCAGCGCAATCGCGACCGTCTTGTGGCTCGGCGCATCGGCGCTGTTCTCCTGGTACGCCGCCAACTTCGGCAAGTTCAATGAGACCTACGGCTCGCTCGGCGCCGCGATCGGCTTCATGACCTGGCTGTGGATCTCCGCGATCGTGATCCTGCTCGGAGCCGAGCTCGATGCCCAGATGGAGCACCAGACCGCGCGCGACACCACGACGGGCAGCGAGAAACCGATGGGCGCACGTGGCGCCAGGATGGCCGATACGGTAGGCGCGGCCCGCAGCGCCTGATGATTCAGGCGGCGGCCCGTGGCCGCGTTTCGAAGGTCCGGACGCCAAATGGCCGCAGACTGACAGCCTGCGGCCCACCGGCAAAAATATCAGCACGGATGAAATACGCCAGCCCCGGTGCTGCGGGATAGATAGCCCGTCGGCGGCGCGTTTTGGAGTCCGTGAGTCTACGGACAGGGCGGCCTCAAGAGCAAGGTGCGAGACCGCAATCACATCGGACCGGGTTCCCGCGATCAACCTTGCTTCAGCGCGTCCTTGACCTCGCGCACAGGCCAGCTTTCGCCGGCCGGTATGACGCGGACCTTAACGCCGCCGCCGACCAGCGCGGGCGAGGCCGCGTCATCGTCCGCCGCGGCGACTGTCAGATCAGTCTCGGGCTTCCAGGCGAGCGTGAGATCCAAATCGCCTGGAAACACCTGCCATTGCGATCCGTCTTCGAGCTCGACGATGTGGCTTTCGGAATGGGATCGGATCTTCATCACGCCGCATCCAGACTCCGCGGCGGGTCGTGCTGCACGAACGGGCGCCGCAGCCGGCCCGCCTCGTCACCGTGGCACCTTGAACACCTGAACCGGATATCCGGCTGCGCGGATGACGTCCGCTGCAGGTTCGCGGCCATGGGCCAGGCGCCACAGCGCGGGCATTTTTCCAAAAGGGTATCAGTTTCGATCATCGCGACGGCTCCTTCAAGGCGAGCCCCTGTGATTTCGAACGGCCTGGACTTGCGCAGGTTCCCGCTCGGAGGCGGTCTCGAGGCGGTCCTCGTCGACCCGGGCAGATACATTCGTGAACCAACAATCGCTCTTGCCGTTGTGCCGCATCGGGACCGCTCTCGACCGCGTGCATCATGAGGACCGACCCGCACCAGCATCTCGATTCAGCCGGCGCCTGGGACCGGACCTACCTCGAGTCGCTGATCCGCGAGGATTTCGAGCGATGCCATCCCGACGACACCCTGGACGACCTCAAGCGGCGCGCGTCTTTTTCGAAGGAGGACAGAGGCCTGCTGCGGGATTGGATGGCGGTAGCAGCGGCTCGCGCCGCGGCCGTGTGCACGGCCAAGGCATCGCCGCCACGCTGACGATCCGCTGATTCGAGAAGGATCGCAATCTCACAACGATCCGGATCAACCCGGCGCGGCCCCGCTATCGAGTAGCTGCGAGACGGCGGCCGCCAATTGCGCCGGCGCAAAGGGCTTCTCAATCAGGACGCTCCATCGACGCCCTGCGCTTTCCAGTCCGACGCGCTGGCGCTCGTCATGTAGAGCACGGGAAAGACAGGCGCGATTTCCCTGATCTGCCGCGCCAGCTCCCTTCCGCTGATGCCATCATCACCCAGGTTCACGTCGATGAGCAGCGCCCAACACCCCTCGCGGCCCTCGCGAAAGGTAGACATGGCCGCCTCTCCCGAATGGACCGAGCAGGCCTCGAAGCCACCGTCGAGCAAGGCGTCCACGACCAGAACACGAACGGCATTACCCACTTCAAGCCTCAAGCCACCGGCACACCGTAGTAGGCGTTCACGGAGCGCGTGGACGCGGACCCACTTGAAATCGGAATGGATCATGAAGTTGACACGGCCGCCATCAGCCCTCTCGAGAGCCCGCCGGCAATTCCGGCGCCGGCTGCGGCGACTGGCCGATAGTCGCGGAAGGATATCCACGCCAGAGTGAGCGCAAGCACTCAGGTGGCGACCACGTAGCCGTCCATCACCCGAAAGACGTGCGTGAGCCACGATGTCAGCCTGGGCCCGATCGACTGCAATTCGGCCGGCGTAAGGCTCATGTACCGGATGTCCTCCGGCAGCAATGGTGGCTGGAAAAAGCAAGTAGATGCCAACGCCGACCAGCAGGACTCCGGAGGCCGCCGAACTTTGCATAGGCCTCGCCGAACTCCGTTCTGGCGTCCCCGCTCCTCGTCGTGGGCGAGCTTCACGTACATGATCGTCAGCACCGGAAACATCGCCAGCGTGAGGATCGTCGGCCACTGCAGCAGGAAGTCGAACATCACCAGCACGAAGCCGACGTACTGCGGATGCCGCACGTGGCTGTAGGGGCCGGTGGTCCCCAGGCTCCGGGTCTGCTGCGCGTCGTGCAGAACGCGCCAGGCGGCGGAAATCAGGATGAACCCGGCGCCGATGAAGATGAAGCTGAGGATGTGGAAGGGACCGGCGTGCGGATTGGTCTTCCAGCCGAACATCATCTCGAACAGATGGCCAGCGTCATGCGAGAACCAGTCGACGTTCGGGTAGGGCGATTGCAGCCAGCCCGACAGGAAGTAGATGGTGAGCGGGAAGCCGTACATCTCTACGACGGGAAGAGCACGACGTTCCGCAGCGCTGCCGAAATGCGCGCTGCGATGCGCGAGCTCGGCATCGCCGATTACGTCGGCGGTGGTGCGCTCGAATAAGAATTGGTGATTGCGAGGAGCCGGCACAGTATTCCTTGCGGGCGACGCGGCACGTCCAATAACGGAAAGCCGTCCCGATCGTGACCGCGTCGGTGACGCCGCTGGTATATTATCTCGATGACCTTGGGCGCGGGGCCGCTAGCTCGGTATTCGACGAACCGCCGCACGAGGCGCGCGTCCCCATTAGGAACCACGGCCGATCGTCCTACTTATTCCGACCGTGCTCGGGCCGGGCTGGAAGACCTACCCAAGGGATGATCAGATGCTCGGATTAGCAATTCTGTTCGCAGCGCTGGGATTGGGTTTCGCCATCGGCTATGGAACCCGAGGGATCATTTGCACAAAAACGCCGTGCTGAATATCTGGCCTACGCGCCCTACTTAGAACCCGTAGACGGCAGCCCAGATGCCAATCGCAGGGGGCGGTCGGTCACGACGGCCAGCAGAGCTTTCTTGATCGTGGCTGACCATCTGGGGTTCGCGCTTGCCTTTGATTTCACGTTGGCGCTGCTCGTGATCCTGCTGTTACCAAGGTTGTCGTAACGCCGACGAAGCAATCAGCAGCACGACGATGAGTGCCGGGATAAGGACCTTCTCCTGCATGCGAGCGCCTAGAGAGGTCCGTACTCGATGAGTATTGGTCCTGGATTGTGCCCGCTGCTGGAGATGGTTATTCGCGGATAGGGCTTTGCCGGCTGGCTCAAATGACCACGGCCGCAATGGCGATTGCGATCAATACGAAGACACCGCAAGTCGCACCAAAAACCATCGCAGGGCCTGATACTCCACCGCCTTCCAGTTGGTGACCCAAAGAGCTTTCAGCCCTCGCATGGCCTGTCGCTTCGCCAAATCCGGAATGAACAGCGAAGGCCGTATCAACCACCAACTCAAAACCCCAGCTACCGTCAGCACCTGAACGGCCGCATGATTCCCTGATGAGCGCCCAATTCATCCCCCAGTGTCGCAGTTTCTGAATTCCCGCACATGCTCCTTCGCGCCAGTGATGCCGTGCGCGGAGACTCATTCTTTCTTTTTAGCTTTTTAGCCGCCGCAACCCACCCGGGCAACTTGGAATTCCGCACGTGCCCGCACACCCGAAGTTCCAATAAAATCAGGAGTTTAGGACATGCTTGATCTGCATGGCATTTCGCGTGCCGCGTTCGATCTCGTCATCGCGTCCGAGGTGACGAACCAGGCTGTCTATGAGCGGAAGTACCGCCGCGTGCTCGAGCCTCCGAGCGACGCGAGCGGGCCGACCGGCGGCATCGGCTACGATTTCGGCACGCAGACGCGGGCAGATCGCGGCCGATTGGGGCGACAAGGTTTCGCCCGCCATGCTCAAGATGCTGTGTGGGGCCGCTGGCCTGCGCCGCGAAAAGGCCGAGGAAAATTCGCTCAAGTCCCGCGGGCTGGTCGACATCCCTGGGACGTCGCGCTCGACGTCTTCTGCAACCACGACCTGCCGCGCTATCTGGCTATCCTTGAGCGCTACTGTCCCGGTGCCGGCGCCCTTAGCCCGGATTGCAAGGGCGTGCTGTGATCGATCGCCTTCAACCGCGACGCTGCGGGTTTCGTCAAGGCCGGTCCGAGTTATGCCGAGATGCGCGAGATCCGCGCCTGCGTGGCGAGGGGCGAGCTGGCGCGCATGCCTGGCGCGGCTCTGGCCGAAGACGAGCGGCCTCTACGCGCGGCGCGAGGCCGAGGCGCGGCTGTTCGTGGGCGGCCTGGCCGCGCACCATCCGAAGGCGCACGCGAAGCTCGAGGTGACGCCGCCGGCGCCGGATCCCGACATCGTGATCCAGATCCAGGCCCGCTTGCGCGAGCTCGGCTACTACGATGCCGGCAGGGTCGACGGTCAGCTGGTGCCGAAGGGGCGGACCGAGGCGACGATCCTGGCGTTCCGGCCTGAGCATGGCCTACCGCTGGTGCCTGCGATCAGCGATGAAGGCCACCAACCCCGAAGCCGCCGCCCGAAAGCTCGTGCAGCTCGCCGCCAGTGGCGCCGGCACTCGTTACGCGGTTGAGCAAGGCTGCCGCTCGCTTTGCTGATGGCGCATGCAACCCTCCTTCTCACCCGTAGCCAAACGCCCTGAACAGCGCCGCTCACGGGACGAGCGGAGACGCGGGCGTGCCGAGGTGTTCGGAGGCGACCGAGAGGCGGGCAGGCCTGGCGGCGGCGAGAAGCCGCCGATAGTGGGTCTCGTAGGTCCGTGCCATCCGGTCCGAGGTGAAGCGCTCTTCGAACCGCGCCCGGACCTTGCGCCGGTCGATCCGGGCCAGCTCTTTCACCGCCCGGACAGCCTCCGCTTCGTTCTCGACAATGAAGCCGGTCACTCCTTCGTCGACGACTTCCGGCACCGATCCGGCCCGATAGGCGATCACGGGCGTCCCGCATGCCATCGCCTCGATCATCACCAGGCCGAACGGCTCCGGCCACTTGATCGGAAACAGCAGAGCCGCAGCGCCCGACAGAAACGGCTGCTTGCCGCGTTCGTCCACTTCCCCAACGAGCTCGACCCGAGCGCCGTCGATCTCTGGCTGGATATGTTTCTTGAAGTAGCCGGTTTCGCCCCGAGGCACTTTCGCAGCGATCCGCAGCGGCATGCCGGCCGCCCGCGCGATCCGGATGGCGTCCTCGGGCCCCTTGTCTGGCGTGAGCCGTCCGAGGAAGGCGAGGTACGATCCGGGAGCGTCCGACGGCCGAAACAGGTTCGCCGGCAAACCGTGATGCACCGTCCCGCACCAGTTCGCGTCCTCGACCGGAGTCCGCTGGTTGTCGGAGATGGAGACGAAGTACGCCTCCCGAAACTGCCGAACCACCTCGCCGATGCCAGGCAAGTCAAGGCGCCCGTGCAGGGTGGTGAGGAGCGGGATCCCGCTCCGGCTGAGCGTCGGCAGGTGCAGCCAGTCGATGTGCGCATGGATAACGTCGAAGTCGCCTGCACGACGCGAGACCGCTTCGATCAAGAGCGTGCAGGCCGTGTTCGGATCGACGCGCGGGCGCCCGAGACGCAAGGGTCGCGGCAAAACGGCATGCAACTCTCCGCGCGTCCTGGAATCGCCGCTCGCGAACAGTATCACCTCATGGCCGAGCTCGACCAGCTCGTCGACCAGCCAGGCCACGACCCTTTCCGTGCCGCCGTAGAGCTTCGGGGGAACGCTTTCCGCCAACGGAGCTATCTGGGCGATCCGCATCGGCCTCCGCCCTCAGCTGTCCGCGGCGGTGCGCGAGGTAGCGCATACCAGCAGAAGCCCAGCGACAAGCGCGATCAAGACAGTTCCTACCGATAACTCGGGATGTCCGTGCGCTCGCCGGCGACGCGCGAAAACCGTTCTCATGGGACCTCGCAAAACCGATCGCGACCAACGGCGACGCGGCAGCTTCGTTCCTGTGCGTGACGACCGGCACCTCATAGTAATCGTCGACCGAGCGCCTCGTTTGCGCGCCCCAACTCCAATTGTTCTACACCGAGCTACGACACAGCGTGCATGTGCTCAAGGTGGTGTGAGGCCTTTCGAGCTATCTCCAAGGAGGCATCAATGGCAAGGGCTCTTTCGACTTCTATCTCGCGACGAAGCATCGTCGCAGGGTTGGCGATGACGGCCATGCCAGTCATTGGCAAGTGCGGACAAAGCGTACTCTCAGGACAGGCAAACCACGCCTGAGAAAAGTCTCTATGAGTGGCTGGGCGGCGTTTTCGCCATCGCGGCGGTAGTGGATCACTTCAGCGACGCCGTCGTGAAGAACCCCATCGTCGGTCAGGAGTCGAAGAATCCGCAGCTGCGAGAATGGCACACCAAGAACTTGGAAAGACTGCCCGGCCTCAAGTTTATGCGCACGCTATGGGTCTGCGACGTTTCGGGTGGGCCCTTTAAGTTCACAGCTACCAGGCCCGGCGCAACGCCGCTTGGCTTTGAGGAGACTCACCGCAATCTTCGGATCTCCCCCGCAGAGTTCGACGAAGTCGCTGCGGAGCTCTTAGCTGCCGCTGACGAGACGATAAGGCGAGCTGCTGTGCTAACGTTGGTTTGTGGCTCGCGACCAATCAGTTGCGCGACGTGTCAGCGTATATTCTAAGCCAACGGGACTAGCGCGCCCAGACTGGCACTGACGATCGGAAACTTTAAGATGCGCTGCCTACCATTATAGGCCACCTGGTCGCGCCTCCCAGTACGTAGGCGTTCCGTAATACTGGTGGGTGCGCGTTTCCCAGTCTCGATCCTGCCACGAGTCATCACTGAACTCAGGCGCGTCCCTCAGCTGTTGCTCGGTGATATTGGTTCGAAAACCGCGAAGCGACGTATCATAGGTCAGAGCACCCCAGGGAATGGGGTAATGGCTGTGGCCCAACCCGACAAATCCGCCAAAGCTCATGACGGCATAAGCCACGCGACCTGACACCTTGTCGATGATGAGGTGATCTATCTCACCGATATTCTTCCCGTCTACTCCATAAACTTCGGTTCCTTGAATGTCTTCGCTTGAGATGCATTGATGATCCGGATGAGCTGTCGCGCGGGCCATGGCTTCGTCTCCCTCACAAGTGGGTTTTGTCGGCTTAACTCCGCCGCTACGGGGGCGTTCCTGGCTTGGGAGAACATTTAACAACGATAGCGCGCCAACCCCTTTTTTTGAGCGCAGCGGTCGCTTTTTCAAGATCGGGTTCGACGATGCGCATTCCGCAACGCTCGATTAGACCCTTGTTGGACGTGCGAGTCAGCCCGAATGTCGGCTCTGCGTTAATGGCGCCGATGGCGCCGCCGATCTCGAGACTGTCCGCCCTGCATTTGAAGCAGCGTGCCAATGCGCCGAAGGCGATTTCCGGGCGTACCGCCGGCAATTGGGCTTCACGGACTGATGGCAATGTGGGAGCCCTCACCCGAAGCTTCCGCTGAACCGCCGTGCACCGCCGAAGGCCCGATCGAAGGTTCGGAGCCTCAGCACGATCCCGGTTCAGACAGGCGGGGTACCGGTGTCGAGCAGCTGCGACACGGCGGCGGCCAATTGCGCCGGCACAAGCGGCTTCTCGATCAGTACGCTGTCGGCAACGCCCTGCGATTTCCAGCTCGCGGCCATCGCGAAAGGTGGACAGCGCCGCCTCTCCCGAATGGACGCCGTCCTCCCTCGCTCGTTCAAGCCGCAGCGCAGCGCTCGGTTGAGCGAAGGCGCATCGGCTTGCCGCCGGGAGGCTGGCGTGGCCCGCCGTCGAGCTCGCATAGCGCCTCGAGAATCTCGTCGATGGTGACGGGAGCCTTCAGCCCTTCCGGTGCCCGCAGGGACGGGCAGGATGCGATCGCAGATGCATCCGAGGCCCATGAGGCCAAAACAGCGCGCTTCTCGCCCGGGCTGAGGTCCGGATGCGAAACCACATCCCGAGGATGCTCGAACCTAGTGCCGGGATGAAGGAGGTAGTCGAAATCGAATACGTCGGCCGCATGGTCGCCTCCTGACATGGACGAGTTGCGGGTGTCCGCCGCGCGTGTCCGCGCGGCGGCGTGGATCGTGGACGTCTCAGGCCGATCAAGCCGCCTTGGATTCGATCTGCTTGACGTTGCCCGAGGTCGCGCCGTTGATGTCGATGCGGCGCGGCTTCATCGCCTCGGGGATCTCCCGTTGCAGGTCGATGATCAGCAGGCCGTTCTCGAACCTAGCGCCTTTGACCTCGACATGATCTGCGAGCGTGAACTGGCGCTTGAAATTGCGCGCCGAGATCCCGCGATGGAGGAAGGTCTTCTCCTCCTTCTCGGCTTTGTGGCCTTCCAAGGTCAGCACGTTCTGCTCGACCGTGAGCGCGACTTCGTCCGGCGAGAAGCCGGCGAGCGCCACCGAGATCTGAAAGCGGTTCTCGTCGAAGCGTTCGATGTTGTAAGGGGGATAGGTCTCTTCGGCGGTCCGCTGGACCTCGTCGAGAACGTCGAAAAGACGGTCGAAACCGATGGTCGACCTCCACAGTGGAGTCCAATCATACCTCATAGCCAAATCCTCCTCAGAGCAAGATGGGTACGAGCCGGCACCGGACACCTGACCGGCGCCCGCCTTGCAGGGCCCCGAAGGCACCCTGACCGCGTCTGCGGCGACAAAAAAATTTAGAAGCCGCGAAAAAGTTTCAAGGGGGATGCGATTTTTTTCGCGGGAAATTGGTCAACGGATCTCGGCTCGGCTCGGCAGTTCGACCCCTTCTGGCAGATCGTCCGGGTCCAGTCTCATTTCCAACCGGAAGCCATGGAGCGTCGCCCGCCGATGGCTGAACTTCGTGCCGTGCATCACGATGAACCGGAAGCGGTCGCCAACCATCATCTGCAGAATCGGATGCATCGCATCCATAGGCGGCGGGAGCAACCCCGTGATCGGATCGCCGTAGCCGTCGAGCGATCCGATGCCGAGCGGCCGGAGCGCCTTCCGCCCCTCCAGATCCAGGTCTCTCGACGGCAGGAACGTCAGCTCGATCCGGTCGGTCCTCAGACCCTTCGGATGCAGCAACCTGCCCCGGACCTGGAGATGGCGAAATTCGTGGTAGGGGTCGGCCGCGTTGCGCTCCGTGTTGAGGCTGAGCGAATAGCCCCAACCCCAGCCGTCGATGGCGACGACGTAGTAGACGTCTGGCTCGCGCGGCCGGCGTTTTCGCTCCTTCTTCGTCGGCTTCGGATCGGCTGCCATCGGAGGATCCCGCCTCTTGGCGTAACGAGCCCAGGCCATCCGAGTCGGGTCCTGCCGAAAATCAGTCTAGTCTTCGGGGAGCGACCGCGACCGCCCGCAGCGCCGCGAACGTGCCGCCCGGCTTGAGCAGAGCCTCGACCTCGGCTTCGAAGTCGTCGCGCGGCATCTGGGCAAGCTTCCGCCAGAGCACGGAGGCGTGCGGCTCGTGGAGCGCATTGTCGAAGACCAGCATAAACTGGGTCAACACCACCTCGTCGTCGCGAAGGCGGTCGCGCAACAGAGGCACGGCGTCGGCGGCTTCGCTGACGGCGAGGTCTCGTCCCGCAGCGCCTCCCGAAGCTTCTCTTCCATGAAGTCCAGGAGGTCGAGGACGAAGTCGGTACGTCGAGATGTCATGGCAATCACTCCGTTCGATGAAGGTACGGGGACGGAGTAGCCGCCGAAGGTTTCACATGGGTCTCATTGGCGGCCGCTACGGCCAAATTTGTTGACGTGCATCGACGCGAAGTTCTTAGCTTCCGACTCACGACGAAAACCTGCGGGAGTGCATCAAAACCGCCCCGTGGCTCCCCCGCTTTACGACCTCTTGCAGGAATACGTCCGCCGAGTTTCGCGAAGATCGCGGATTTGCGCTCGTCGGGGGATTCTCAAATCGAGGGACGTCTACGCCTTGCGATCGAAATGTGCACAGCACTGCCGGCTCCCGAATGCCCCCAGTCATGATCCATTGAAGCCGCGCAGACCGCACTACATCTAGCGGGATCGACCATCCTCGTTACCCAACATCAAGCGCATCGGCGATACCGACTCGCGATCTCTTGGTTTGTACAAAAATCGACTCACGATTCTTGGTTTTTTCGACTCGCGATTTTTTGGCGCCTCTCGAAAAATCAATGACTTATGCGACTCGCAATTGATTGGTCCCGACAGGGTGGAGCAGCCGATCAAATTCGAGTTGGTGATCAACATAAAGATTGCCAAGGCACTTGGCCTCACCGTACCGCCTTCGATACTCGTCCGCGCCGACGAGGTGATCGAATGATGCTGCGCTGCATGAGTCCGGAAGTGGCCCATCGCGTCACCTGGATGTCTGCCTTTGCACCGCTCTTCGTGGCTAAGCAGACATTGGGATACACAGTTTAGTAAACGCACTGTCGGACCCAGTAGCCACCGCTCACCCGTATCCACTGGCATGGGCTTGGTGGGGGTTCTTTGATGATCGGCCAACCATGAATATCGATGTTCGTTGGCGCAGTGATGCCGCGCCAATAGACGGCATTCGCTTCGGAAGAACGGAAAACAAGGACCGCCGCAACGCAGGTAATGGCTATGCAGCACAGCAGGAAACGGCTCATTTGTTGATCCCGGTGAGACGTTAAACCTTCGCCGAAGCTATGCGAGGTCCGGGGTTAAGCCAAGGGCCCAAAATTTCAGATGAGTGTGTCCCTTGGCACTCGGCTTGACTTCCCTACCCGGGTCTTATCCACACGCACGATTGCGTGTATCTCGGCCCCGGAGCCATTCCCAACTGATTGATAAGTTGCGTATCGGCCGCCACCGCACTTTCATAAGCGCATGGGTAGCGGTCAAGTTCGCCTCGGATCTTGCTGACCACTTTGGGTATCGTCCTGGGGATGAACTCTCCGGGATCGTTGCCAAGCTGGGTGGACGCATCCTCAGTCAGAATATCTTAGATTTTGGCAAGTTTTCTTCCTCTGGCTCGATTCGCATCGAGCGCGAGGGAAATTTCGAAATTCTTCTCGCCTCACACACCGGACGTTTGCGCGACCGATTTACTATTGCGCATGAACTCGGTCACTACTTTCTGCACTTTATTTATGCGAGGCGAAACGGCGCTCAAATCGAGCGGATGGAAGCTCTGCGCTACGGTTCCGGCCAAGTAGAATGGGAAGCCAATTGGTTTGCCGCAGGATTTCTGATGCCGGCGAATGCTTTCCGGGAGGCTCATGTCTCGCTATCGGGCTCAATAACTCGGGTCGCGGATAGGTTCGGAGTCTCCAGCGAGGCGGCGAGTACCCATGATGTAGGGCGTGAAGCAGTACGCATCATGTTCTCGCACAAACTCAGTGCAAAACTTATAGACCAGCTCAGTCTTCAACGGCTCTAGGTTTTGTAACTCATCTTCTTTTCCCTCAAGAGAGGGAGATGGCTTCATGTCGATCCAGAAAATTGGATATGGAAGGCCGCCGAAGACGCCCTTGAAACTCTGTCGCCCCGCAAAGAAGAAAGACAATTCTTCATAGTCAAATGTTTGTGGTTTGTGGAGAAGATGCAGCCCAATCGCGTGACCGAGCATCAACGCAAGATCCAACGACAGGACCATCCGCCTTCTGACAGAGTTCGTACAGCGAGTTACCAGTGTCAAAGTAGGGACTGGCCGGGCTCGTGGAGCAGGCGAGCGCGGCGACGGCAGCAAACCAACGAAGCATCATCTTCCCCCTAGAGAGCGCTTACCGCGTCAAGAAGGCGGTCGCCACCGCCCGAGCGCGAGTCGAATGTGCAGGGCCGCCCGTCACCGCGGGATTTCGATCATATTGCGCCATACGGGGCGGCCAGTTGCCCTAGTGAAGCGCGCAGCAATCTCCTCCAAATTCTCATCGTCATCGGTCAAGATGAGAACGCCCTCAATTCCGTCCTCAATCATACTCGTCACCGCCGTGGGCGCGTGACCGAAGGGGCCGATCGTGATCTCGTGCCCTCGCTCCATTAGTGTCGCGGTGTACCAACCAGCAACATCTACCGCAGATAAGATTGCAATCTTCATTTTCTAAATCACCGGACAATGCTGATCTCCGCCTGCCCACCCCAATAGCAGCGTCTTGTATCTCTCGCTCGCCAAGGTGTTGCCTGAACGAACCGTTAGCTTGGAGCCAGTCGGCTGCTTATCGACACGGGCGGAAACGTAGTAATTGCGCGTGCCCATATTGATAAGAAAGTGGTGTTAGCTCTCCATAGCCGAGTTCTGAATACAATTCGGAGTCGACCGCAAAGGATGCGTAGGCGCCGACGTTGCCGGCGAAACAGCGCTTCGCCGTCGTCGAAACTCTCCGATAAATTTCTTGGTAGTTTTCGGAATACGTCTGGACGATCGGTGCCGCTTTGGCCTCGAGATCGGGCGTTCCGGTCGAAACCGTCGCGGGATCCGTCTCCCGCAGCCGCATACAAGCTCGTCCTCCTCGCGGGCCCTGAGCTGCTGCTGCGCGCCCGCTGTCGCGGCACCAATCTCTGCCGCGGATGCATGGGCGCCCGCTTCGAACGACGCAAGCCGAGCCAGGACGGCCTTGGACAGATGGTCGCGGAAGGCGGCGCCCATGTCGGGTGGGGCGGATAGCAACAGGTAAGACGTTTCGAACTCGCGGCCGATCATTTCCGCGATCGACGCCAGCGCTTTCGCCTCGTCCTTCAGGATCTGATTGCCAATGCGTCCCGGCGGTCCCGCGGGACCCGGTCCGTCAGCATGCCGCGGATGCGCTGGCCCTTGACCGGTAGACCTTTTCGACCGTACCGAGATGGCTGACAAAGAACCGGCTCGCTCGCGCGAGAGCAGGGCAACCGCATGCGGTCGCTGCGGCCCTGGTTGCGCAGCAGCGGCCGCAAGTAGGGGCGGCGCGCAATATGGATCCGATAACCGGATCGTAGGGCGATCTGGTGCCAGATCGCGCGCTCGCGGCAGGCGAAGAATGCGACCCCACGCCCCAATTCCGGCAATTGCTCGTTCAGCGCGCGCTCGATCGCCTGTATGTCGGACTCCGCCGTGGCGCGCACAGCGCGGTCGGTCGTTTGAGGGATCGTATGGACGAGCGCCGAGAAAGCCGAGTGCCATGCGCGGCCAACGCCCCGCTCGGGGGTCAGCTGCAGGTACACGCTGACCAGGGAAGGCCCGCCGGTGTCGACTCCCGCAAGTCCGCGAAAATGCTCGGGCGAGAGCAGGCGGTAAGCCGTCTTTGGCCGCCGCGCGTCGTGCGGGATCGTCTTTCGCAAATATGGATGATGGGTGAGGAAACTTTTGCGAGCAGGTGCGTTCGTTGTCGTACAAAGTGCGCGCTACGATGGGGAGGACTGCCATGCGAACCACAATTGTTGCGATGCTTATAGCTGTTGGAATTACGTTCGCCTTGCCGGCGCTGGCGCAGCAGCAGACGGCACCGAACCCGCAGGTGCAGGAGGAGGCGGACAAGGGCATCAAGACCCGCCAGTCCGGCGAGTCAGGCTATGTCGGCGAGCAGGAAAAGCCAGGTGCTTCTGCTCATCCCCCTGGAAAGACTGACACGGCTCCACCGACAACCGGCTCAACCAGTGGCACCTCCACGGGGGTGCCAGGTAGCGGCGAAAAACAGCGGTGAGCTGAGTCTCACTTGGTGCGCGACCGCGCGCCTGGCGTGTCGTCCATTGCTCTTGCGCCTCGCTCGAGAAGCCCCACGTGACTGACTTCGAGCCCGCCAGCGGGCCTGGAGACGGACCATGCGAAGTCCGAAACAAACGCGACGCTCGCTTTTTTCGCCACGCTCGGAGCGTTTCTGACGGCGAGGAGGTTCGCTGCAGCGCAGGAAGACCAGCCCGGCAGCAGCGATCGGCCCAGGAGAGGCGATCTGCTGGTGGTCTCAGAAGGTGACCGCGCCGGCGCCCTCATCGTGCCCGACGACGTGAAGCTCGGTGAAGCGCCGCTGCACGCCTGGCCAAAGGACCCAAAGACTTCGGTCGTCCGCAACGGCTCTCGGCTGAACGAGATCCTTCTCATAAGGCTGGATGCCGGCGAGATGGATGAGGAGACCCGCTCGCGCTCCGCTGACGGCATTGCAGCCTATTCGGCGATCTGTACTCATGCCGGATGTTCTGTCACCGGCTGGCTGAAGTCCGAGGTAGGCGACAAAGACGTTCTCAAGTGTTTTTGTCACAATTCCGAGTTCAATCCGCGAGAAAGCGCGCAAGTCGTGTTCGGGCCCGCGCCCCGGCGTTTGGCAGCGCTGCCGCTTGCAATAGCCGACGGCTCGCTCACTATAGCTGCAGCATTCGTGGGAAAGGTAGGTGCTCAACAAGCAGGGTGACGAGGCGCGGTCGCATCGGATTCCCGCGCCTCAGATGGTCGCATTGAAAGAGCTTAAGGAGATGACGTCCATGACCAAAAGGCAATGGCTATTGTCGGGTTGTGTTGCGTGCACGACCTTTGTTGCAACCGCCGCATTCGGCGGTCCGATTGAAACTTACAGCCCGGTGACACAAGCCCGGCTAGAAAATCCTGAACCGAGCAACTGGATGCTGTACCGACGCACCTATGACGGGCAGGGCTACAGTCCGCTCGACCAGATCAACACCTCCAACGTCAAGACTCTTGCCCCGGTGTGGACCTTCTCCACCGGCGTGATCGAGGGCCATGAGGCGCCGCCGATCGTTAACAACGGGGTGATGTTCATCACCACCCCGATGGGGCAGGTGATCGCGCTGAACGCCAAGACCGGCGAAGAGTATTGGCGCTACAAGCGCCAGCTACCGGATGATTTATTCCAGCTGCATCCGACCAATCGCGGCGTCGGTCTGTGGCAGGACAAGATCTATCTGGCCACAACCGATGATCACGTGGTTGCCCTGGACGCGAAGACCGGCAAGGTGGTCTGGGACACCAAAGTCCAGGACTACAAGAAGGGTCAGTATCTCACCCTGATGCCTCTCGTCATCGACGGCAAGGTCATCGTCGGCGGCTCTGGCGGTGAGCTCGGCGTCCGTGGTTATGTCGTGGCCTTTGACGCGGATAGCGGCAAGGAGCTGTGGCGCACCTTCACCATTCCAGCGCCGGGTGAACCCGGCAGCGAAACGTGGACCGGCGACGACTGGAAGACCGGCGGCGGATCGGCTTGGATGACCGGCAATTACGACAAGGACACCAAGACCATCTACTGGGGCATTGGTAATGCTGCGCCGTGGCCGGGGGACGCACACCCCGGTGACAATCTCTATACGAGCTCCGTGCTCGGCCTCGATCCCGATACCGGCAAGATCAAGACACATTTCCAGTACCACCAGAACGACTCCTGGGACTGGGATGAAGTAGAGGCTCCGATACTGGTCGACCTGCAAAGAGATGGCCGCATGGTCAAGAGCCTGATTCATCCGGGGCGCAACGCGATCTTCTGGATCTTGGAGCGTAAGCCGGAGAAGATCAGCTACGTAGCCGGCTGGCCCTATGTTCATACCGACGTCTGGAAAGGCATCGAGCATGAGACCGGTAAGCCGATCGTCGACCCCGCGCACAAGCCGGTGGTCGGCAAGCGGGTCGAGTTCTGCCCGTCACTGTGGGGCGGCAAGGATTGGCCTTCGGCTGCCTATAGCCAGAGGACCAAGTACGTCTATGTGCCGGCCAACGAGAATACCTGCGGCGGCTTCACCGGCGAGAAGGTTGCGCTGAAGCCCGGCGAATTATGGCTCGGCACTAAGCCAGAGGACATCGGACTGACGCTCCGTCCCGGCGCCACACACATTGGCGAATTGCAGGCTTGGGATCCCTCAACCGGCAAGAAAGTCTGGTCGCACACGTTCCCGAAATCGCAACTGTTCGGGTCGGTACTCGCCACTGCCGGCGATCTCGTCTTTGTTGGTGGAACCAACGATCGCAACTTCCGCGCCTTTGATGCCAAAAGCGGCGAACTCTTGTGGGAGCTGAAGACCAACTCGGGCATCATGGGCATGCCGGTGTCCTACGAGGTGGACGGCACGCAGTACATCGCAATTCAGTCCGGCTGGGGCGTCGATGCACAACGCATCCAGGATGCGCTCGTCACCCAGAATGTAGGGGTGGAAAACAACGTGCCGCAAGGCGGCGTGGTCTGGGTGTTCGCCGTCAAGAAGTAGACTAACGGCAGGGTCGAGGAGAGAAGCGGCGGACTGCCAGTCCTGCCGCTTCTGCCTTCATTTGCCCTTGGTTTCGACCTTGGCTTTCTCGTCCTCGTTCATCTTCTTTACCATCGGATCGCGGCTGCTCTCGCCGGTGGTCTGGGTCGTGGTAGCGGGCGGAGCATTGCTGGGCACGGAGATTTGACCGGAGGGGTTCGCTTCCGGCCGGGTGGCGGTGGCCGGCGGCGGATTTGTCTGCGCGCTCGCAACCTGTGCATTCAGAACAAGGGCGCCCGACAATAGCGATGCCGCAAGTGCCGCTGGGGTGGCTTTCATTGATCCGTCTCCTGTTCAATTTTGTGTTCGGAACGACGAAACGGCCGCACACAGGCGTACCGTCTCACGTCTCCAACTGCTTACCGATCGGCAGCGCCCGAATGCGTTTCCCCGTTGCGGCGAAGATCGCGTTGATCAGGGCCGGCGCAAAGGGCGGCACGCCCGGCTCGCCGACGCCACTCGGCGGCGTCTCGGGACCGGGCGGCACAATGTGGACATTGGTCACCGCGGGAGACTCATCGATTCGGATCACCGGGAAGTCATCGAAGTTCTTCTGCTGAACCTTGCCATCCTTGAAGGTGATCTCGCCATATTTGGCGAGGCTGAGGCCCATGATCGCAGCACCCTCGATCTGGGATTGGATGCGCTCGGGGTTGACATAGGTGCCGCAATCGATCGCCGTGTCGACGCGTGGCACCGCCAGCTTGCCCTTGTCGTCGACGGCCACCTCGACGATGGTCGCGATGTAGCTGACGAAGCTGCGATGCGCGGCGATGCCGAGGCCGTGGCCCTTCGGGACCTGACGGCCCCATTCGCCCTTCTCGGCTACCAGCTCGACCACTCTGCGCAGCCGTGCGGTGTCAATCGGGTAGCTGTCATAGGGCTCGCCGTAGTTCCAGAGGTCCTTCACCGAGTTCGAGCTTGAGGATGCGGGGCGAGCCGATCAGCTCGAGCAGCATCTCCTTCTGGTCGCGGCCGGTCGCATGCGCGATCTCGGCGACCATCGACTGCACCGCGAAAGCACGCGGGATGTTCGACACCGATCGGAACCAGCCGATGCGAGTATGCGCAGCCGCTTCCGGGTTCTCGCAGCTGACGTTGGCAATCTCGAAGGGCATGTCGACCAAGCCCATGCCAAGCTCGAACGGAGCCTGATGCACCGTTCCGGCGGCAAAGGTCGAGGCGATGCTGGGTGCCACGCTGCGGTGGCGCCAGGCGATCACCTTGCCGCTCTTATCGAGCCCTGCCTCGATCCGTTCCACGGATACGGTATGCAGGAAGCCATTATGGATGTCATCTTCCCGTGTCCATTGCACCTTGACCGGTGCGCCGAGCTCCTTGGAGAGCAGGGCAGCCTCGATCGCGAAGTCGCATTTAGATTTGCGGCCAAAACCGCCGCCCAGCAGCGTCACGTTCACGGTGACGTTCTCCTGGGGAATGTCCAGCGTCTTGGCCACGTCTTCACGTGTTCCGCCGGCGCTTTGAACCGGCGCCCAGATCTCGGCCTTGTCGCCTTTGACATCAGCGACCGCGACCGGTGGCTCCATGGCGACGTGAGCAAGGTGCGGCAGAAAGTACTCGCCCACGATCACCTTATCGGCGCCCGTCAGCGCGGCTTCCACGTCGCCTTCCTTGCGCACCACGAGGCCCGGCTTGCGCGCGGCCTCTTCGAGCTCCTTGCGATAGGCACCCGACTCGTACTTGCCGTTCGGTCCATCTTCCCAGAGGATCTTCAGCGCATCCCGCCCCTTGATCGCCGCCCCCGTGTTCCGGGCGATCACGGCCACGCCGCCGAGCGGCTGGAATTTGGACGGCCACGGCCATCCCTTGACCTCCATGACCTTCTCGACGCCCGAGACCTTCATGGCTTCGGACCCGTCAAACGAGACGAGCTTGCCGCCAGTCACAGGCGGCCGAGCGATTACGGCGTATTTCATGCCGGGCAGCCGCACGTCGGCGCCGTAACGCGCTGCACCGGTCGTAATATCATGCAGATCGACAATTCCGATCTCGCCTTTGCCGAGATAGCGGAAATCCTTTGGGTCCTTCAGCTTCAAGCCTTCGACGCTCGGCACTGATTGCTGAGCGGCGTCGGCGGCCAGCTCGCCAAAGCCAAGCTTGCGGCCGCTTGCGCCATGGACAACCTCGTGGTTGGAGGCTTTCACCTCGGTGGCGGGCACGCCCCAGCGCTTTGCCGCGGCCTGCTCGAGCATGGTGCGTGCGGACGCACCGATCTGGCGCATGGGCATCAGATAGTGCCGCGTGCTGCGCGAGCCGTCGGTGTCCTGGTTGCCGTACTTGACCTCATCACCATGAGCCTGCTGGACGCGCACACGCTTCCAGTCGGCTTCCATTTCTTCGGCGACGATCATGGGCAGGCTAGTCCGCACGCCGGTGCCCATCTCGGCGCGGTGCGCGAGGACTGTCACGATGCCGTCCGGCGCGATCGACACGAACACGCGCGGATCGACCACGGTGCCGTGTGGCATCTGACTGGCGCCGGTTTCGTAAGCTAGGGCTGGGCGCATCATGACGGGAGCGGCGAGCACAAAGCCACCGGCGAGGCCAAGCCCCTTGAGAATGCTGCGGCGCGAAACGTTCTCGATCTTAATGTGCTTCTCAAAACCGCGAAGCTTGCTGGGATTGGTAAGGATGTTCATGTCACACCCCCGTCGACGCGAGATGGATGGCGTTTTCGATGCGCTGATAGCAGCCGCATCGGCAAATATTCCCGGACAGGGATTGGCGAATTTGGTCACGCGACGGCCTGGGATTCTCAATCAACAGCGCCGCAGCCTGCATGATTTGACCGGTCTGGCAGAATCCGCATTGTGGGACGTTAAGCTGCCGCCACGCCTTTTGAACGGGGTGATCGCCGGTTGGGTGAAGGCCTTCGATGGTGATGACCTCGCGGTCCTTGACGTCTGACACCGAGGTGACGCAGGCACGCGCCGCCTGCTTATCGACGAGCACCGTGCATGAGCCGCAGAGGGCCTGGCCACAGCCGAACTTCGTGCCCGTCAGTCCGATCTCGTCACGGATGAACCAGAGTAGCGGCAGATCGGGATCGCCGTCCCAGTTCTGTTCTTGGCCATTAATCTTCACCTTGATCATGATGATCTCTCCTCTCGGTACGGAACCGCCTGGAGCGTCTCATCGAGATGAGCGAGAAGATCTTTCCTGGGATCCCTTACAGTCAGCGCGAAACGACTGAGCTCGCTGAAGGACGGCACCGTGGAAGGCTGATTTAAATGTATGTGTCTGGCGTCCATCCTCCTGTATTGCTTTTGCTGTGTTCAAGGTATGGACGTTCATGAAGCTATCACAAAGCCGCAGGGCGTAGGGTTCACAACGACTTGTTGGCTGTTGCATTTTCCGACCGTCGCGCCTGCTTGAGCGTTTTTGATCATGGTCAGGCACGAAGAAACGAGCTTCCACCTCAGGGACCGCTTCTTCGCGCTTAGCGGGGGCCCGGCACGATCAGGCCACCCTCGGGGTGCCTGAGAAAGAACGATGCTGACCTTCAGGCGGCTGCCGGTAAGCCCTTCTGAGGTCGAAGTCACCAGGCTATTCCGGCTGGGACGCCTGAAGGCTTGAGGCACGGCTCGGTAAGCAAAGGCTGCGCACCCAAACTCGCTATGCATTTCACCGGCAAAATGGCCTCAAGCCGCGCGAGCCCGCCCTTTGCGAGAGGACATAGTCACAGGACGCTTACTGCGACAATGCTTGCGCAGTTCATAGCCCCATCCTGGGTCCTTTAATCCGAGCGCCAGGGCCGGAATAGGTCGGGCTTGCGAAGCATTGGCTGTCTACAATTGCAGCTACAGGGCAAAAAGGTATCAAATCAAGGTCGCGGACGTGGCGGAACTGGTAGACGCAAGGACTTAGAATCGCGCGGCGCCAATGAAATCGCTCCTCTTCCGATCTAACGCGGGCAGGCAATCTGCGTGAAGCGGATGGGAGACACGGCCGACGCCGCGATCGGGATCGATCGCGTTCATTCCGGGCGTAGGACCACGCCGCACGTGATCGGCAGCCAGAATTCAGGACCGCTCCGTTGGTAGTCGAGCTTAGCTCGGCTGGCCACGCCGCTCCATCTGTGGCAAGCTCGATTTTATTCAACGAGCTCAACAGGTATCTCGCCACCCGACATCGGGTGCCGTAGAGGCCAGCAGTTGAACCCCGTCTTTCGGTTCGGCGCGCATGGACAGCGACTTCCAGGTGTTATGGGAGGACGACGACCGCATCTTTTGCCGGGCATCGCGCCAGGGCTCCGATGGTGGCCGCAAAACTGTGCTGGCCGTGCTTCCCGCTGAGCACGCCCCATCAACTAGCCGGGATCGCCTGGCTCACGAATATGCACTAAAGGACGAACTCGACAGCGCGTGGGCCTTGCGGCCGCTCGAACTTGTCAGTGAGGGCGGCCGGCCCGTGCTGTTGCTCGAGGATCCCGGCGGCGAGCCGCTGGAGCGCCAGCTCCAAGCGCCCATGCAAGTGGGAACATTCTTGCATCTCGCCGTCCACATCACGGCAGCTCTTGGCAAGGTCCATCAGCGTGGGCTCGTGCACAAAGACATCAAGCCGCACAACATCATCGTGAATCGCGCGACCGGCGAAGTCAGACTCACGGGTTTCGGCATTGCCTCGCGACTCCCGCGCGAGCGCCAATCACCCGAACCGCCTGAAACCATCGCCGGCACCCTCGCCTATATGGCACCCGAGCAGACCGGACGAATGAACCGCTCGATCGACGCGCGCAGTGATCTATACGCGCTGGGCGTCACCTTCTATCAGATGCTCGCCGGGGCGCTCCCGTTTACCGCAGCCGATCCGATGGAATGGGTGCACTGCCATATCGCCAGGAGGCCTGTGCCGCCCGCCGAGCGTCGGAAGCAAGTGCCCAATTTCCTTTCGGCCATCATCATGAAGCTCCTCGCCAAGACGGCCGAGGAGCGCTTTCAGACCGCGGCCGGTCTGGAGAGCGATCTCCGGCGCTGCCTCGCCGCCTGGGAGGCTCGGCAGGGGATCGACCACTTCCCCCTGGGCGAGCGCGACATCCCGGACCGACTGCTCATCCCCGAGACGCTGTATGGGCGCGCGCGAGACATCGAAGTCTTGCTCGCGGCCTTCGACCGCATGGTCCAGAGCGGCACGCCTGAGCTGGTGTTGGTCTCGGGATACGCCGGCATCGGCAAGTCAGCTGTCGTCAACGAGCTGCACAAGGTGCTGGTGCCCTCGCGCGGCCTGTTCGCCGACGGCAAATTCGACCAATACAAGCGCGACATTCCCTATGCCACACTGGCGCAGGCGTTCCGCAGCCTGCTCCGGGGCCTTCTGGCGAAGAGCGAGGTCGAGCTGGCGCCCTGGCGCGATGCCCTGCACAAGACGTTAGGCCCGAACGGCGGGCTATTGGTGGACCTCGTCCCCGAGCTGAGGCTCATCATCGGCGAGCCGCCGCGGGTACCCGACCTGGCTCTGCAGGATGCGCAAAGGCGCTTCCACCAAGTGGTGCGGCAGTTCATCGGCGTGTTCGCGCGACCGGAGCATCCGCTGGCGCTATTCCTCGACGACCTGCAATGGCTCGACTCGGCGACGCTGGACCTGCTCGAGGATCTGCTGACTCAGGCGGATGTGAGCCATCTGCTGATGATCGGCGCTTACCGCGATAACGGGGTCGATGCCGCGCATCCTCTGCGGCGCAAGATCGCCGCCATCAAGAACCGCAGCGGCATCGTTGAGGAGATCGCGCTGGCGCCGCTTGCCACCGAGCATGTCGGGCAGCTGATCGCCGACTCGTTGCGTTGCGAGCCGACTTATGCCGCATCCCTGGTGCAGTTAGTGCAGGAGAAAGCGGGCGGCAATCCGTTCTTCGCCATCCAGTTTCTCCACGAGCTCGTCGAGGAGCGTTTGCTTGCGTTCGATCATACGTCGTCGTGCTGGACGTGGGATCTCGATCTCATTCGCGCCAAGGGCTATACCGACAATGTGGTGGACCTCATGGTCGGCAAACTCGCGCGCCTTCCGGCCAACACGCAGGCAGCGTTGCAGCAGCTCGCCTGTCTCGGTAACACCGCCACGATCACGCTGTTGGCCCTTGTTCTGGGAAGATCGGCGGCTGAAGTCGACGCAGCGCTGTGGGAAGCCGCGCACGAGGAGCTGGTCGAGCGACGGCAAGGCTACTACAGATTCACCCACGACCGGGTGCAGGAAGCCGCCTATTCAAGCAAACCGGAAGCCGAGCGTGCGGAAACCCATCTCGCCATCGGCCGACTGCTCGCGGCGAATACTCCCACAGAGCAACACGGGGACGTGATCTTCGACATTGTCAATCAGCTCAACCGCGGCGTTGCGTTGATCACCTCACGAGACGAACAAGCCAAGCTGACCGAGCTCAACCTGCTCGCAGCCAAGCGCGCCAAAGCGTCTACCGCCTATGACTCGGCACTGACTTATATCAATGCCGGCGTGGCCCTGTTGCTGGAGGATTGCTGGGAGAGCAGGCATGAACTTGCCTTCTCGCTGGAGATCAACCGGGCAGAATGCGAGTTTCTGACCGGTGCGCTGGCGGAAGCGGAGCGACGCCTGATGGCTCTCTCAGACCGTGCGGCCGGCCCTGTCGAGTTAGCCACGGTCTCATGCCTGCGCATCGACCTGTACACGAGGCTCGATCGGAGTAGCGATGCAATTGCTGTTGCTCTCGATTACCTCCGCCACCTGACCATCGACTGGCCACCCCATCCCACGGAGGAGGAGGCGCGAGGTGAATACGACCGCGTCCGGTCCCAACTTGGCGGGCGCCGTATCGAAGCTCTGATCGATCTGCCCTTAATGAGTGATCCGGTGTCTCTCGCGACTCTGGGCGTGCTGACCAGGCTGCTGCCGCCTGCACTATTCACGGATTTGAACCTCTTTTCCTTGACCGTTTGTCGAGCGGTTAATCTCAGCCTTGAGCACGGAAACTGCGATGCCTCGTGCGTTGCCTATATGAGGCTTGGGATGATTGCCGGTCCTCGCTTCGGCGACTACGAGACGGGATTTCGATTTGGTCTGCTCGGATATGAATTGGTCGAACGGGGCGGATTGACGCGATTTCATGCGCAGACCTACATGCTCTTCGGAGCGCACCTCGCGCCATGGACGCGACATGTCCGGAGTGCGCGGGATTCGCTGCTTCGGGCTTTCGACGTCGCAAACAAAACAGGCGACCTCACGTTCGCCGCGTACGCCCGCGTCAATCTGAATTCGAATCTGCTCGCGGCTGGTGACCCGCTCGCCGAGGTACAACGCGAAGTCGAGAGTGGCCTCGCGTTTGCGAAAACGGCACAGTTCGGGCTGGTCGTTGACGTTGTCGTCAGCCAACTGCAGCTCATCCGGACCCTGCGGGGGCTGACGTCGAAATTCGGCTCCTTCGACGATGAGCAGTTTGAAGAGCTTCAGACGGAGCGCCGGTTCGCCGAGAATGCCAACCTCATGCGAGCGGACTGCTGGTATTGGATCCGAAAGCAGCAGGCGCGCTTTTTTGCAGGCGACTACGCGGCTGCGATTGAGGCGTCACAAAGGGCGCAGCGGCTGCTGTGGACGTCTATATCTCAGCTCGAAACTGCCGAATACGAATTCTATGGTGCATTGTCCCTTGCGATGGCCTGCGCCTCCGCCGCGCCTCCCCAGTACCGGGAGTACCTCGCGGCACTGGCGGGGCACCGGCGACAGATCCAAATCTGGGCAAAGAATTGTCCGGAGAATTTCGAGAATCGCGCTGCGCTGGTCGAGGCGGAGGTCGCCCGCTTGGAGGGCCGCGAGCTCGATGCCGAGCGCCTCTATGAACACGCTATCCGCTCGGCCCGCGCCAATGGCTTTGTTCAAAACGACGCGCTTGCCAACGAACTGGCCGCACGCTTCTACGCGGCCCGCGGATTTGAGAGAATCGCTCGTGCGTACTTGGCCGACGCTCGGCGTGCTTATTTGCGGTGGGGGGCTGATGGCAAGGTGCGGCAACTCGACCGCGTCTATGCCCATCTGGCAGAGGAAACAGCGGCGGCCGGCCCGACGAGCACGATCGGGACCCCCCTGGAGCAGCTCGACCTCGCCACCGTCATCAAGTTGTCGCAAGCGGTCTCGGGCGCAATCGTCCGGGAGAAGCTGCTCATCACCGTCATGCGCACCGCTATCGAACACGCGGGCGCCGAGCGCGGCTTGTTGGTTCTGTCGCACGGGACCGAGTTGCGAATTGCCGCCGAAGCGACCACCGACGGCGACACGGTCGTCGTGCAGCTGCGCGACGAACCCGTGACTGCAGCACTCTTGCCGGAGGCGATCCTCCACTACATCTTGCGTACGCGGGAGAGCATCATTCTCGATGATGCCGCAGCCCAGAAAACGTTTTCAGCGGATCCCTACATCATTCAGCGCCAAGCGCGCTCTGTTCTCGGCCTGCCGGTGATCGCTCATGCCAATTTCATCGGTGTGCTGTACCTGGAAAACAATCTGGCTACGCATGTCTTCGCGTCGGGTCGGATCGCGGTGCTAAAGCTGCTCGCCTCGCAGGCGGCAATCGCGCTGGAGAATGCTCACTTGTACCAGGATCTCGCAGAACGCGAGGCTAGGATTCGGCGCCTGGTCGAGGCCAACATCATCGGGATTATCATCTGGGAGCTTGGAGGTCGGATTCTGGAGGCGAATGATGCGTTTCTCCGCATCGTAGGATACGATCGCGAGGATCTCATTTCGGGCCGCCTACGCTGGACTGACCTTACACCGCCGGAGTGGCTTGACCGCCACATGCGATTGTGGATCCCGGAGCTAAAGATGATGGGGAGTGTGCAGCCGTTCGAGAAGGAATATTTCCGCAAGGACGGCAGCCGCGTGCCCGTGTTGATCGGCATGGCTGCATTCGACGAGCGACGAGATTACGGCGTCTCTTTTGTCGTCGACCTGACGGAGCGCAAGCGGTCGGAAGAGGCGCTGCGGCAGAGCGAGGAGCGCTTTCGCACCCTTGTACAATTCTCCTTCGACGTGTACTGGGAATCCGATACGCAGCATCGCTTCACCCGCCAGGAGTTCGGCGAACGTCTTGCCGACGCGCCGGCGCCTGGCTCTGAAATTGGGAAGACGTGGTGGGAAGTGCCCTATTTGGAGCCTGACGCGGAGGCCTGGCGCAAGCACCGGGAGACGCTCGATGCCCACCTGCCATTCCGTGATTTCGAGCTGGCGCGGCCTACGCCCGACGGCGGCAAACGCTACGTGTCCATCTCGGGACTGCCGGTCCTCGACAATGCAGGGCGCTTCATAGGTTACCGCGGCGTCGGACGGGACACCACCGAGCGCAAGCGGGCCGAAGAGACCTTGCGGGAGGTGCAAAGGGAATTGGCGCATGCGAACCGCCTCGCCACCATGGGTGAGCTCACGGCCTCGATCGCCCATGAAGTAAGCCAGCCGATCGCTGGCGCATCGATGAATGCCGATGCCGCCCTGCATTTCTTGGACAGAAACCCGCCGGCTGTTGGGAGAGCCAGGGACATGCTCGGCTATGTTGTGAACGACACTGATCGAGCCCGCGACATCATCGGGCGGATACGTGATCTCATCAAAAAAGCACCGCCGCTGAAGGATCGCCTGGATATCAACGAGGCCATTCGGGGCGTGATCGAGCTCGCCCGCAGCGAAGCGGTGAAGAACGACGTCGCGATGCAGACGGAACTCGGAGACGGTTTGCCACTCGTCGAAGGTGATCGCGTCCAATTGCAGCAAGTGATCCTGAACCTGATGGTCAATGCCATCCAAGCCATGGGCACGGTCGCAAGGGGATCGCGAAGCCTGCTCATTACGACCGCTCGGGCCGAATCTGACGGCATTATCGTCGCGGTGAAGGATTCGGGACCAGGATTGGCCCCGGACGCTCTCAAGCGCATCTTCGACCCCTTCTACACGACGAAGCCTGGCGGTCTGGGGATGGGACTGTCGATCTGCCGCTCGATCATCGAAGCGCATGCTGGGCGCCTGTGGGTGACGTCCAATGCGCCCCATGGCGCGACTTTCCACTTCACGGTGCCAGCCCACCCGGGCAGCGCGTCGTGACCATCCCGCATGGGTTGCTTTTGAGACCCCGCTCCGGCGTTCACGCCAGTTCCGAAGTGTCAATCTGGAGTGGGCCCTGGGCCGGACAGGGGCGAATTTAAGATTTGACGGCTATGCCGGGCTTTCGAAGGACGAAAGCCCATGGCCGAGCACCGCATTCAGAGCATCGAGTTCAAGCGTCAGCCGCCATGTTGCAACGACTGACAGCGATCACGACCAACCTCCCCGGGGGCCGCCACAGTTGGCGGCCCCGTTCATGTCCGGCTGAGATGTCGCCTATTGGCCCAGGCCGTGTGAAAATCCCGCAACTTGGGGCGCACCGGCGCATTTCGCGGCCGCCGAGCTTCTTACTCAGTGGAATCGACCTCTCATCTCAGTGGCAACCAAGAGTTCATGTAGGCGCTGATTTGGTCGCGCAGAGGCCGGCCTCACGCCTGCATCGCCTCCAGCAATCCGCCTACGCCCACGAGCATCATCACGCGCTTCATGTTGTAGGCGAGCACGTTGAGCGCCATCTCGGTGGCCACCTTTGGCAGCTTTTTCGTGAGAAAGTGTGTTGCTCCCATCCAACACTTCATCGTGCCGAACGGATGCTCCGCTTCTGACGGCGGACCCCCATTGCATTGGGGTTGTGGTCGAGCCGATCCTGAACCTTTTCCAGAACGGCCTCATGCTCCCAGCGTGAGATGCGGCGCTCGGGACCTGTCGTGCACTGAGCTTTGAGCGCGCAGGTCTTGCAGGTGCTTGTCCAATAGCGGCGCAGTGTCTTTCCGTCCTCTACGTTCGTATAGTGATAAGTTAGCCGCTCGCCGGCGGGACAGCGATAAACATCATTGGCGGCGACATAGACGAAGTCCTGTTTGCCGAAGCGGCCAGCAGCCTTGGCGCCCGAAGTCATCGGCTTCGGCAACGTCACCGTGATGTCGGCTTCCTCGCAGGCCCTGATCTCCTCGCCATCGTAATAGCCGCGATCTGCCACGACTTCGAGAGTCTCGACGTCGCGTGCCTGCCTGGCCATGTTGGCGAGTTGGTGGCGATCGCTGCCCACGTTGGTCACCTCGTGAGCCACAATGAGATGATGCTGCGTATCAACTGCAATCTACGTTGTAGCCAACGATCCCGGTGTCCTTGCCACTTGTCGCCATCGAGCGCGCGCGTCAGGATCGGTCAGCGAGATCTGTTTGTCCTCACTCTTTATCATCTCCGCATTGATCGCATTGAGTCGGCCGATCTCCTCCTTGAGCTTCTCGATCTTGCCCTTCTCAACCTTCGCCTCCGGCACCGTGTCGCCATGCCGATCAGCGGTCTCGAGCTGCGAGAGATAGCGGGCGATGCTCTCATCGATCCGCTCCAGACGCCGCTTCATCTTGGCCTCGGTAAAGCTCTTGTCCCGCGCATTGACAGCCTTGAACTTTGACCCGTCAATGGCGACGCTTGCTGCACTGAACAGATCAAGCTTGCGGCACAGTGCGACGAACTCGCGACAGACCTCACGAATGGCCTTGCCATTGTCCTTGCGGAAGTCCGCAATGGTCTTGAAGTCCGGCGCCCACTGCCCGGTCAACCAGATCATCTCGATATTGCGCTGGCATTCCCGCTCCAGCCGTCGGCTCGACGGCACGCGATTGAGGTAGCCGTAGATGTAGATCTTGAGCATCATGCCGGGATGGTAGCCGGGTCGCCCCGTGTCGAAGTGGCTGGACGCCAACGAAGCCGAGCTTATCCAGATCGAGACCGTCGACGAATATGTCGACCGCTCGGACCGGATTATCCCCGCTCACATAGTCATCGAGCGACGACGGAAACAGCGTGCTCTGCCCCCGATCCAACCCTTCAACAAAGCGCTTCATCAGATGCCCCGCAAAATCGCCGGGAATCTTATCGCCCGAATCACAGCAAACAGAGCCTTTTCACACAGCCTGGGCCCTAAGCTGAACAACGAAAGGGCCGCCGCCATGTCGGCTGCCTGCGGGAGACCAGACGTTGCACGATGGTTGCGTTGACGGGCGCTCCTGACCCAAAGCAGTCATGCAGCCAACCACCTCACTTTCGACAACGAGAGACGTGCAGCACGATCCACGTCAGAACTTGACCCGCTTTGGCCCCTGCGCAAATTGCGAGCTGAAGCTCTGTTGCGAAACCATTGCTGGCACACCGATCATCGCTGCGTATCGACTTTGTAAGCCAGAACAGTGCCGTCCATCATCATCGGGATCATGATGATATTGTCCGGCCCCACGCCGAGATCGGCGCTCCCCTTCGTGAGCGGAAGGAGGCGCGTCGGCTTGCCATCTTTCGCAACGTGGAATAGGCCGCCGCTCATCCAGTCGGTGACAAGATAGTTGCCCTTGCCATCGGGCACGACACCATCGAAATTGCCGGCCGGTGTCGAGTCACCAAGAGCAGACACTTTCTTCGTCGCGAGATCGACCACCTTCATGTGGCCGGGCACCTTGGTTGAGAAATCCGGGGCCATCTTGCCCCACGACGCGACCACAAGCCTTCCGTCCTCGGCGAGGAGCCCGTTCGGGTTGTCGAGCGCGTCATCCTGCATCAGGAGAGACAGCTTGCCGCCGTCGAGCACCCAAATGCTGTTTGTCACCATGTCGGATGCGTAGACCCGTCCCGTCTTGTCAGCCGTGAGGTCGTTCAAGAACTTGGATCCAGGTGCCTCGTATCTCTGGATGATTTCGCCCTTGGCGACGTCGATTTCTGCAATTCGATCCACATCTGCCGCGTACAGCTTGCCGTTGGCAAGCGCGAGCCCGGTCGGACTGTCGAGGCCTTTGACCCACTCCATTGTCACGACCTTTCCATCCGGCCCGAGCTTTGAAATGAAACCGTTGCCATCCTTTTTCATCGCATCGCCGTTGACGTTCGACACATAAATAGCCCCCGCTGCTCGGTCAAAGACGACCGACTCGGGCTGCTTGAAGCCACTCGCCTCCCACACCTTCTGAGGTTCTGCGGCGACGGCACTGAAGCTGAGCATAGCAAACACTAATGCCGAGAGTTGAGGTGTCCTCATGATAGCCTCCTCGTGATTGCCCGCAGCTAGGCTACCACGCCAGATGTTCCCGCCCGTTTCACGATTTATGTCCCGCATACCGGAAGACGGAACGAACGATTATTCCATTCCTGTGCGGGTCGAATGTTGCGCTTCAGGGAGAAGCGCGGCGCGGAACGATGGCGATGTTGAAGGTCGGGTACAGCGACCTCAACACGGGTGAACTCGATTGCGCTCGGAAAACAATAGTAATCAACAGTGGCCTAGCAAGACGCCCGCGCCGAAGCGCGGGTCAGAGCGTGACCGAGTTGGAGTTTGGCCCATCAGCGAAGTGGCGGCACGTCTGCTTGAGGTCTGCTCAGTGGGGTGGAGCGGACTAGATTTCCTCAGGTTGAGTTCTTCGCATTATGACGCAAAGCGGCTGGACTAAATCGTCGGCATTGCGGGGCGACGCTTGTAGTTGACTTTGGCCCTGCTTCCGTCGGAGCTGTCCTCATAGGTCGGCGGCCCGCCCCTGCGTCACGGATCGAGTGAAGCAAGATAGGCTACTATCGCCAGCATGTCGTCCTGATCGAGGTTGTTCACCACCTGCGCCATCAGCGGGCTCCACTCGCCGCGCCGCGCGCCATGCCCGAAATCGTAGAGCTGGCGAAACATGTAGCTCGGCGAGCGGCCGGCGATGCTCGGTAACGGCCCGAGCCCCTTGAGCTCCAGCCCGTGGCACGTGGCGCATACGATAGTCTTTCCCGACCCGCCTTTCACCAGTGCCTCGCCTTTCGCTAGGCTGCCGACCGGCACATAGGCGGTGAAGGTCGAGCGCGGATCGCGGCTCTCGAAACGCAGCAGGTCGTCGGGAATTTCGAGAATGCGTTGCCCAAGCGGCTCACGTTCACCGCCCTCCACCGCTGCCCAGAGGAACGCCGCGATGTAACTTTTCGGCGCGGCATCGCTCTCGACCACCTTGATGCGTTTGCGCGGCTGGAGGCCGGAAAAATAGGCCGCCGCTGCTTCCACTTCCGTATCGGTGATCGGCTTGGAAAGGGCGATCATCAAACTCGGCGGCAGGCGGCCAGCGACGGCGGTGCCGCGCAAGCCGCTCTTATAATCAGCCATTTGTTGGATGATGTAGCTCTTCGGAAGACCTGCGAGGTCAGCGTTTTCCGGACCCCCAGGCCCGTCGGCGCGGTGACAATACCCGCAGGCGAACACGTTGGGCTTGCGGCCGTTGGCTACGATGTCCGGCAGTGGCCGATGGTCGGCCGGGTGCCAAATCGGCGCGATGAATGGGTCCCGGAGCTGGCTCCAGGTATAACCGGCCGTGCTGTTCGGCACACGCACAACGTTACCGTCATCGACCGGCGGCTTGTAGTTGGGATTGTTCTCCGGATAAGCCCACTGTGGCGGCGAGTTCGCCATGGCCGTCGTGATGGATAGCGCCACGCAAACTGTTGCCAACGCAAGGAAAGCTATGGCGATTTTTATCGCGCCCTTTAACCTCTTCATGATAAGCCCTCCTGCTTCTCAGGCCGTGTTCCGCGGCGGAACACACACGAGAGGACGCCACTGCAAAAAGGTGATCAGTGGAGAAGGCGATGCCTGCCGACAATTGCTGCTCATCACAATAGTCGGGGGGACTTCGGCACATCCCGTTGAGCCGCTCAATCGTTAGGCTACATCGATCACATGGTGGGGGAAAGAGGCTTGACTGCTCTTGGCCCTTCGGAGACCTGGATCAGGGCCGGTACCCACGTCTGCTGTTCGGGGTAGACCGGAAGTGGTCGGCGCACTGCTAGAACGGCGCGAATGACCCGACCAACCTTTAATCCAAATCATTTCAGTGGCTATGATGGCTCGTCGCGCACTGCCGAAATCGGAGGAAATGACATGATCGGAGCGATCATGATTGGGCGCCGGTGTTTTATAAGTTTGATGGGAGCGGCCACCGTCGTCGCGCCGCTCTCGACAAGCGCGCAGCAGCCGGCCACACCGGTCATTGGATTCCTCAACAACCTGTCGCCTGATGCGATCGCCCGCCCCGTAGCCGCGTTCCGCGACGGCCTGAAGGAAGCCGGCTTTATCGAAGGCCACAACCTCGTGATCGAATATCGCTGGGCCGAGAATCACAATGATCGCTTGCCCGCGCTGGCTGCCGATCTGGTCCGGCGCCAGGTTGCGGTGATTGTTGCGACCGGCGGTGGCGCCTCGGCGCTAGCCGCAAAGGCTGCGACCACCACAATTCCGACCGTGTTTTCCTCAGCCACTGATCCTGTCGAGCTGGGCCTTGTTGTTAGCCTAAACCGACCCGGCGGAAACGCCACCGGCGTTCACGTGATGACCAACTCTTTGGAAGCCAAGCGGCTGGACCTGCTGCACGAACTGGTGCCAACCGCCGCGACCATCGCCATGCTGGTCAATCCGGGTACCCCCGGCGCCGACAGCCAGTTGACGGAAGCGAACGCGGGTGCGCAAAGCCTCGCGCGGAAGATTCACGTTCTGAGGGCACACAACGAGCCGGAACTTGACAGGGCCTTCGCGATCCTGGCCGAGCAGCATGCCGACGCTCTCCTTGTCGCGGCCGATCCGTTCTTCAACGCTCACCGCCAGCAGATCGTCACACTGGCAGCGCGCTACGCCGTTCCCGGAATCTACGAGTTCCGAGAGTTTGCCGTGGCCGGCGGCCTGATGAGCTACGGGATCAGCCTGGCCGACGCGTACCGGCAGGTTGGACTTTATACCGGCAAAATTCTTCAGGGCGCCAAGCCCGCCGACTTGCCGGTTATGCAGCCGACCAAATTCGAGTTGGTCATCAATCTCAAAGCCGCGAAGGCGCTGGGCATCACTGTCCCGCCGATGCTGCACGCCCGCGCCGACGAGGTGATCGAATAGAGACGCCTCTGCTGCGTTGCACGAGTCCGGAATTGGCCCGATGGCGAAGTTCGGTTTGACTCAGATATGGTCTGCTGATCGGGGCAGACCGGAAGTGACACGGCGCCATTCAAATCGGCGCTGTTGACCCGACGCCGACGTGGCAACGTGCGTCGTCGTGCAGCCGATCAACTCGACTTTACGCCATTGGAGCATCCGAGCTGACGTTCGCCGCTGTGCCGCTGGTCTCGAAGGCACGGCGGCGTCCACGCGCGTCACCGCGCGCTGCCCGTGGTTAGCTCTTGCGAGTGCACCGGGATCATCAGGTGCTCATTGGGTTTGCCGGGGAACATGACGTAAGGCCGATATCGTCCGTGAAAGCTTCGAGTGAACCGAGCATCGTCTCTTCGCCATCCCGATTGAAAGTAGGACCAGGGTGCGCGTTGACGGTGATCATCCCTTTGAGGATCGGAATAATGATTTGCTCCGGTCCTGTTCCCCCACTTTTGGCAGCCTCAAATCCATCGGCAACGTGCCGCATGAGGCGATAGATCCGGGAAGCCTGCTCTTCGACGATTTTCCTCACCATCGGCTTTTGGTCCGCCGTCGCCAATCTACGGGTTGCGTTAAACCGATTGAGGACAAGGGCCATTTCCTTCCCGAACTTCCACTCCTCGATCCGCTCGAGGAGCTTCTGTAGGCTTTTTTGGCCCGTGCCTTCGCTGACGGTCTTGGCGAGATGAGCATGTAGTGGCTCAGGCCGTACCACATCGATTAGGACTGCGCCGTGGCGGGTCGATCGAATGTCGTCCGGGGGGCGCTCTGCCTGCGGGATCGATGAAGACCACTATGGTTTCGTCGGAAAGCCCGTCTACCTCGCCTAGAGCCGGCCCGAAATTAAGGCTGCCAAAGAATGACACGAAGGCATTCGCCTTCCCCGTCGCCGCCGCGGTCGTGAGCACGATTGTATGACCAAAAGCGAAGGGATTCGGAGGCAGGCTCTCCAGATGCGCTCCGCTCTCCCACCACACGAATTCATTTGCGCCCGGAGCAAGAAGAAAGTCTTTGATGGGCTTAAGGCCTGGCTTGCGCGCATAGTCCTGATAATGGTGTGCGAAGAAAGTCACGGCAATATAGGCCACTGCCTTGAGACCCTCGTCTCTGCCAAAGACGAGCTGAACATGTAGCCGCTCGTCCTTATTGGCGGCGGTTGTTGTTGCGCGATGAACCCTTCCGTCGAAGATGACGAGTTGATCACCCTCGGGCGAAGTGTAGTGAAAAGGTTCGGCGTCATCCTTATGATCTGGACGAACGGCCAGCAGGGCGTTGATTGCCTTAAGCTGATCTCCGATGGCCTTTGCCAGGGGAGAGAACCCATTGTTGTGCGGCCCGCAATAGATGCCTCGATTGGTGCGCCTGCCGGCGAGCACCGCAGGAAATACATGTTCCGCCGAACCGGCCCGTTTTCCGCAAATGATACACGTCTTTGTCATCTTGTGTGCCAACACCAACGACCTGTGATTACGACATTGCTCCGGCCCCCGATCCTGCTATGAGAGGCCATGGTGATTGAGAAGCATACAATCGCGATCTGGAAGGATGTAGACGCCGACCGCGGGCAGACTCCGCTCATCGAAGCGCTTTGGCGCGCCCGAGAAGCATCGAACCTGCCACATTCACTGATAAGCTTTCGTATGAAAGCTTATCAGTTGCGCTAGTCTGCGGTGCGGACAATTTCAGGCATCTCGATGATCTTTTTTGGCGACGATCTCCGTGATGGGATCGTCGCGGTCCACTGGCCAAGGCTGCCCACCGACACGGACGAGAGAGCGCCATCTTGCGTATGGAAGCGCCAGCCGAACTGCGTCAGCCTGCCAAGACGAGCATCGTTGAGTTGAAACGTCACGATTGTTGAGCACGTCCGCTAAGAAGCATGCTCCAGGACACGATCCGCCTGTGCGCTGCGCCCACCTTCGTCCGGCCGCATGGCGATCACCGCGACGAGGCCGAGACCGACACCGATCATGACGTAAAAGATCGGCGCGAGCGGGGAGCCGGTGAGCGCGATCAGCCAGGTCACGAAGAACTGGGCAAAGCCGCCAAACACCAGCACCGCGACATTGTTGACGATCGACAGCGAGGTGGAGCGGACCCGGATCGGGAACAGTTCGACCAGCGTGGTACAGTAGACGCCAAGGAAGAAGGCGCTGAAGGACCCGATCACGACCTGGCAGACCAGGAGCTTTGCGATCGAGGGCTCGGCGACCACCCAGGCGTAGAGGGGATAGAGCAGCACGAAATAGCCGATCAGGGAGGCCAGCAGCAGCGGCTTGCGCGGATAGCGGTCCGACACGGCGCCGGCGATCGGGACGACAATGACCATCACGATCGCCGCAATCATCTGTACCAGGAAACTCTGCATCAACGGCAGCTTCAGGGTCTCCTTGGCGTAGGTCACGGTGTAGCCGAAGGTGACGTAGAATGAGACTGCGCTCGCGACCACCATGCCCATGCCGATCAGGAAATTGCGACCGGGATTTCTCAGAGCCTCGATGAAGCTCTCGCGGTGCGCCGTCGCCATGTTGCGCCGGGACGCTTCGGGCTCCAGCACGCTCGTGCGCATGTAGAGCAGGACCGGCACGATCGCGAGACCAACGAAGAAGGGAATGCGCCAGGCACCCGCGGTGAGCTGCTCCTGGGTGAAAGCGAGCGTCAGGATCGCGCCGAGAACCGCGCCGAGCACGTTGGCCATGAGCTGGCCTGCGATTTGCCAGGAACCATAGAAACCGGTGCGGCCGGGCGGCGCCGCCTCGATGAGATAGGCCGTCGAGGTCCCGAACTCGCCGCCGACCGAAAATCCCTGCAACAAGCGGGCGAGGAGAACGATGAGCGGCGCCGCGATGCCCGCGGTGGCGTAGGTCGGCGTCAGCGCCAGCAACGCGACCGCGACGGCCATCAGCCCCATGCCGAGCGTCATGGCGGCCTTGCGCCCCCGCCGATCGCCGAAATAGCCGAGCACGATGCCGCCAATCGGCCGCATGAAGAAGCCGGTGCCGAACAGCGCCGTCGTGAGCAGCAGCGCGTTGATCTCGCTGCTCGGCACCTTGGGATCGACCGGGAAGAACAAGTTCTTGATGACGGGCGTCATCAATGCAAACACCGTGAAGTCGTACCATTCCATCGCGTTGCCGGCGATCGCCGCCACGATAGCCTTCCTGTTCGTCTGCATGTGCGCCTGCCCTTGTTGATGGTGCTAGTCGATGAGGCCGTGAGCTACGTCGGCGTCCGCATCCCGCCATTCGTCGCCGAGGATCTCAGTGGTGGAAAATGCCTTGAGGTTGGCGAGGTGAATCTCACGGTCGTCGACGAAGAGGCGGCGGACGATGCCGCGCGTAAGCCGGTCCGCGCCCTCGCTGATCGCCGGGATGTCACCGGAGAGCTTGCCGTGGCTGAGCGTGGCGGGATAGTTGAAGCAGTGCAGCCGCGACAGCATCGGGCAGCTGCCCGGCACCTTCTCCAGGAATTCGAAGCTGTCGCCGAGATCCGGCGAGCCCGACAGTTCCGCATTGTCCATTCCGGCCGGCGCCGGAAAGCGGTCACGCCAGAATCGGATATGCGCTGCGAATTCCGCAAGCTCCGGCCGCAGCGCCAGATCGGCCTTGAAGCCGGTGCCGAAAATGACGAAGTCGGTGTCGTAGCGACCCTTCGGAGTCGTCACGACCAGATGATCGCGCTCGACGATGAGATCCTCGATCGGACTCGCCAGATGGAAATGCGCCTGGGGATAGGCGGAGACGCGTAGCACGCTTTGGCGCGGCGGCGGCGTCTGTGCCTTCAAGGTGTAGTCGAGAAAGCGCCACTTCCATTCATCGGACAGGCCGGCAAAGCCGTGCACAACACCCTGGCTGCCGATCCCTGTGAACTTGTTGACGCGTGGAATATCCGGCCGGCGGATGAAGATATCGAGCCTGGCGGCGCCGGCCTCGAGCGCAACGGCCGCATTGTCCATCGCCGAGGCGCCGGCACCCACGACAGCGACGCGCTTGCCAACAAGCCTTGCGAAATCGATTGCGTGGGCCGAATGCGCCCAGAACCGCCTGTCCAGACGATTGGCGAGCGGCGGCACGTAAGCGCCGCCGAGGCCGTCGCGTCCCGTCGCCAGCACCACATGACGCGCCAGGATCCGTCGCGCGCGACCGCCTTCGACTGTATCGAGCGCGAACAGCGCGCCATGGGCACGGATGCGCTCCACCGAGACCTCGTTGTGGACCGGAAGGTCGAGTACCTTGCGATACCAGATCAGGTAATCCATCCACATCGTGCGCGGCGCCCGATCGAGCGCCTGCCAGGCCGCCTTGCCATACTGCGCTTCATAGAAAGCGCGGAACGTGAGCGCGGGCATGCCCATCGCGGGACCCGTCAATTCCTTGGGCGAGCGCAAGGTCCGCATCCGCGCGAACGTGACCCACGGCCCCTCCTCTCCTGGCCGCGCGCGATCGAGCACGAGATGGTTGTCGACGCCGAGCCGTTTCAGCATCGCGGATGCCACGAGACCCGCCATGCCGGCGCCGACAATCACGACGTCAACGATAGTTTCGCCATCCACGACGCGGCGGGGCACCCAGGACTTGGCCGGCAATTCCAGCCAGGCGAGATCCTGCTTCAGGCGCTCTTCAAGCGCGGCAAGACCCGCTGGATTCGGCGCGACCGTCATCATGAACTTGCTTTCTCGGCTTCGTCTGCTTCGTCGTCGGCCTCGCTCAGCGCGGCCGAACCGGCGTGGAGCTTGGCGCCCCGCATCATTGCGACGGCGGCGCGCAGCGCATCATTGAGGGCTGCAATCGTGGGCGTCAGTTCGCGCCCTGTCGGCGACAATGCAGCAAACAGGAAGGGAATGGAGACGTCGAGGCTGCGCGTGACGACGCCTTCCACCGGAAGGCTCGATGTCAGCACCGGTTCGACGATGGCAATGCCAAGCGACTGCTTGGCCATCGCGATCGCGGTCAGCGAGGAATTGGTATCGATGACTTCACCCGCCGCAACGCCCTCGCGTTCGAGCGCCTCGTCGACCCGGCGACGCAGCCGGTAGGGGTTGGCCATGGTCAGGAGGCGCCGGCCGCCAAGGTCCTTCAAGCGGATCACTTTCTTCTTGGCGAGCGGATGATCCGTGGCGAGGCAGGCCACACAGGGCACCTGGCAGACCCATTGCACATCGAGGCCGGGATGCTGGACAGGCAGGCTCGCGAGACCGAAGTCCACCGACTGCGACAGCACCGATTGGACCACGTTCTCGGCCGACAGCGCCTGCACATGCACTTGGCTCGGCAACAATTCGCGCTCGAGTGCGGCAAGCGCCGCCGGAACGAAGCCTGCGGCCAGCGCCGGAATCGCCGCCACGCTGAGCACCGGAAGCACGCCCGCACCAATCGCGTTGGCGCGCTGGCGGATGTGCTTCAGCCCCATCAGCAGCCGCTCGACCTCGGCATGAAATAGAATGGCCTTTGGCGTGGGACTGATGCGAGGTCCGTTTCTGGTGAACAGGAGATAGCCGACGTCTGTCTCCAGATCCTGAATCTGGCGCGTGACCACCGGTTGCGAGCGGCCAAGCAGGCGCGCAGCCCCGGTGATGCTGCCGGCCGACATCACGGCCGCAAAGGCCTCGAGCCAGCGAATGTCGATGACGTCATGATTCATGGGCCGCCGTCCTACTATGCGAATATAGAATGAACAATATTTCTTGATGTGCAATAGGCATTATGAGATATTTGCTCTCATGCTGATGGAATCTTCGTCCGCCCACCCCGAAAATTCGTCCCGACCGGCTTATCGCCGCGGCTGGGTCGACGACGCGGTGGCCGCAATCGAGGCGGACCAGTGCCGCACGGCCGATACCCATCTGATCCGGCTGATCGTGCCGGCCCTTTCCGGCATCAACATCTATCTGAAGGATGAATCGACCCATCCGACCGGCAGCCTCAAGCATCGCCTGGCGCGCTCACTGTTCCTCTATGCACTCTGCAATGGTCACATCCGCGAGGGTACGCCCGTGGTCGAGGCCTCGTCGGGATCGACCGCGGTTTCGGAAGCCTATTTCGCAGAGATGATCGGTGTGCCGTTCTACGCGGTGATGCCGCGCACGACATCCGCCGAGAAGATCGCCGCGATCGCGCACTATGGCGGCAAGTGCCATCTGATCGACGACGGCCGCGCGCTCTATGCGGAAGCTGGTGCGCTCGCCTCGCGCCTCGGCGGCCACTACATGGACCAGTTCACCTTCGCCGAGCGCGCCACGGACTGGCGCGGCAACAACAATATCGCGGAATCGATCTTCACCCAGCTGAAGGGCGAGCCCCGCCCGCTGCCGGACTGGATCGTGATGGGCGCGGGCACCGGCGGTACCTCGGCGACCATCGGCCGCTATCTGCGCTATCGCCAGTTCCCGACACGACTCTGCGTCGCCGACGTCGAGCATTCCGCCTTCTTCGACTGCTTCCGTGACCAGGACTGCTCGCAGACCTGCGAGCGGCCGTCCCTGATCGAAGGCGTCGGCCGTCCGCGCTGCGAGCCCTCCTTCGTGCCGGGCGTGGTCGATCGGATGATGAAGATTCCGGATGCGGCGACCATTGCCGCCATGAACGTGCTCTCGCGCCGCCTACGACGGGCGGTCGGCGGCTCCACGGGCACCAACTTCCTGGCGTTGTGCCGGCTGGCGTCGGAGATGCGGCTCGCCGGCCGGACGGGATCGCTGGTCACCCTGATCTGCGACTCCGGCGAGCGTTATCGGCAGACTTATTACGAGCCGCAATGGCTCGCGGCGCGCGGGCTCAATCCGGAGCCCCATGAGACCGCGCTGATGTCATTCCTGGCTACCGGAGAGCCTCTCGACCTCACCGTCGAGGACACAATCAATCCAAGAATGCAGGGTGCTGCATGACGACGCTGATCGAGACAATGGCCGCCGTTCCCACCGCGTCGCGGCTCGGCGAAGCGCTGAAGGCGCGTGCCGAGATTTTGCGCCTCAGCGAGGCTGCCCACGATGCGGTGATCGTGCCGCGCGAGCCCGGCGGACTGAGCCATGGCCTGCGGGCTGCGCTTGCCGCGCGCATGTGCCGGCATCTCCGCGACGACGCCCTCGCAGCGCATTACCAATCCTATCTCGCGCATTCGAACGATCTCGACGTCGCAGCGCTCGCCCATCCCAACGGCAAGTCCGGCGCCGCACGACACGATGCCATGGCCGATCATGCCGATCTCCTGACGCTCGCGCCACGCGAGGCCACACGGCAGGATATCGAAACGCTCAAGGCAGCCTCCATCGATGAAGCTGATATCGTACGCCTGTCCGAGCTCGCCGCCTTTGTGAATTACCAGTTGCGGGTCGTCGTCGGCCTGAAGCTTCTGAAGAGGATTGGGGGCCGATGAGCGAACCGGTACGCAGCTTCACAACCACCGTCCCGACCTGGGCGCCCTATGTCACGCCAGTCGAGCTCGCCAAGGCCTCCCCGGAGCAACTCGCCGCGATGAAGGTGACCCCGTCTAACAAGGGCGTGTCGCCTTACATCCTGACCCTGGCACACGATCCGGAGTCGCTCGAGGTGCGCTCGCCGCTATTCAATCTCATCATGTACGGCAAGGACGGCCTGTCGCCAGCGGAGCGGGAGCTGGGCGCGCTCTCCGCCTCCATCGTCAATCGCTGCATCTATTGCGCGGCGGTGCATTCGTCGCGCTTCATCGGCCTCACCAAGCGCAACGATATCGTCGATACCATCTTTGCCGACGAGCGCGATGCGAAGCTCGAATCGCGGCAGCAGGCGTTGTTCGCCTTCGCTACGAAACTTTCGACCATGCCGGTCGAAGCCGGCGCGGAGGACGCACAAGCGCTCGTTGACGCCGGACTGAGCGAACTCGAACAGTTTGACCTCGTACTGTCGGCGGCGATCTTCGGCTGGGCCAACCGGCTGATGCATACGCTGGGCGAGCCGGTGACGCGATCCAGTCTACTGCAACTGCGCCTGAAACGGTGATCACATCAAACTGAAATCACGCGAGGCAATCTCGTAGTGCTTCGATCACCAAACGTCGTAGATACCTTGCGCGCTTATGGAGACGCCGCTCGATATGCCGTTTCAGTCGGACGAGAATAGGCGCCCGGGCTAGACTGATAAGGTTTTGTTAGATTCCTTATCTGTCGCGATCTTCGGCGATCCGTGTACCGATCTCTAGCCGCACTCTGACCATGGTGAATGAGTGGACGACGAGCTTTGTGTCCAACAGCCTTGGAAGAAATTACGCATGCTTGGGGCTGCGAGTACCGCACTAAGGCCTGTTTACAGACAGGATTCCCAAATCAGTAGAAAATTGATTCAAGGCTGAAAATTGGAGATCAGCCTTGATTCGATTGATGTTGAGCGATGCGCAGTGGGAGCGGATTGCGCCGGAATTGTCTGGCAAAGCCGGTGATCCCGGCGGCACCGGGCGTAACAACCGGCTCTTTATCGAAGCAGTTCTTTGGATTGCGCGCACGGGCTCGCCGTGGCGAGATCTGCCGGAAGCGTTCGGCAAGTGGTTCACAGTGTATACGCGCTTCTGGCGCTGGGCGCAGAAGGGGGTCTGGGAGCGGGTCTTCAAAGCTCTCTGTGACGATCCCGATTTCGAATATGTCCTGATCGACGGCACACTCGTCCGGGTCCACCAACATGGCACCGGGGCAAAAGGGGGACTCAAAATCAGGCCATAGGCCGCTCGCGTGGTGGCCTGACTACCAAAATCATGGCTCTGGTCGACGCACTCGGCAATCTCATTCGCTTCGTCCTGCTGCCCGGCCAGCGTCACGACAGCATTGGCGTCGAGCCTTTGATCACTGGCCTCGATTTTGAAGCGCTGATCGGCGACAAGGCCTTCGATAATAACTGGCTGCGCGCCAATCTGAACCAACGCGGCGCCGCAGCGGTCATCCCGTCCAAGGCCGACCGCGCCGGGCGCATCCCGCACGACGCCGAAATGTACAAATGGCGCCACCTGGTCGAGAACTTCTTCTGCCAGCTCAAGGCATTCCGCCGCATCGCAACTCGCTACGAAAAGACAGACGCCTGCTTTGCCGGCCTCCTCAATCTCGTCGCGGCTTTCCTCGCAAACTAGCGACTGTAAACAGGCCTTAGAGCATCTGCACGGAATTCAGCAGCGCTATCATTAACCATCGCTCAGTTGATGGACCGGCCACTTCTTGCTGTCGGCAGAAGCAAATCGTATGTTGTCACCAACCAAGCATCCCTCGCAATCGTGAGGTGATTTGGTTGAGGCGCCTAGTCGAGCGATCCCTGATGCGGGAAGGTTGAAACTGCTTGAACTTTACGAAGGTATCCAAGAAAGATGTAGGAACCCCATCGTGGGGTGGTTGAAAAGAGCGCCGATTGGCGCTCTTTTCGTTTTAACGCCGCTTTTCGGGGCCTTATCCGGTCGCAACTTAGGCGCATCACTGTCGCTGTCCGGCTCGCCAATTGGTTTTCGCACAACTTTGCCCAACCTCGCGCCTCTGCCACTACGCCTCTGGCTCAAACAAAATTACACGCTGCCGCATCTCCGGCCGCATTGTGCGCACTAATTTTCCAACGTCCTCGTGCCAGATCGAGGCGAAGACGAGGACTAAATCATAGAGGCCCGCACCGGCGAGAATGTTGCGCAAGAACTCTCTCCGCTGCCTCGTGAACGAGGCAGCCGTGCCGCCGACCGATCTGTCATCCATGACGACGATGCGCCGGTCCCGCGAAAGGAGAATAACCAGAGCAGGCTTGGTGTGCGAATCGAAGTACGACCAGTGGTCCAGCCCCTGAAACGTGGCAAGCACCGCATCCGACCGCTTGAGAACCCCCCGCGCCTCGAGCGCTGCCAACGCCCGCTTCTCCAGCGGCTCTTCAGGGTGTGAAACGCGCTGGCGCTTGGCGACAGCTCTGGTGCTCCTCTTGAGGAGCTCCCTGAGTTCAACGATGGTCAGCCTGCCCTCGGCAACATCCTTGAGCAATTGCTGTCGTTTCTCGGGTTGACGGGCCGCAATCCGAGCCACGCGCTCGACAGCAGCGACGGGCATCCGAACGCCAGAGGGCAGCTCCTTGATACCCTCAGCATCGAGATACTGGGCAGCCCAGATAAAACGCCGCAGTGTGTTATCGCTCAGCTTGACGCGTTTCGACAGCTTGGCGATGTAGTCGCGCCGATCGCCTCGGCCGAGCGCCTCGTAGGGGCGGACGTGAGGCCGAATGTAAGCGAGCCACTCGCTGGCTATTCTTCCAGGGGATGGGGACATGCGCTGAGGGCCGAATCGAAGACGAAGGGGCCCATAAGCATACGCCATTACACTGGCTTGACCAAAAAAACGTGCTGTTGACGGCAGGGCCGCTTCGCATGACACTGCTGTTGCGCGTTGTCTCCCAGTCGACACGACTTGGCGCGCTGGATGGGAATCGAGAAGTGATGGCTGCGGCCGAAGCAATGATCGAGAAAGTGCACGCGGCCTCCTGCGTTACCTTCGGAGTAACGTGGGGGAAGCGAAGCTATGCTTCGGTCTCCTTTTCCAAGGACCTGGAAGCCGAGCGCGCGCATCTGGGCATCCGACCGGAGCTGGATGGGGCAGCCCAGGCCAAAATGGGCTGTCGTGGAAAGTTCGTGGAAACCACCTCTTCAGGCCTCAGGCGCGGGGCGCCTAAGTCATTGAAGAAGATGGTGGGCACGACAGGGATCGAACCTGTGACCCCTACCATGTCAAGGTAGTGCTCTCCCGCTGAGCTACGTGCCCTAGAGGTCGTCTAGATCGGGTGGGGTCCCTATAACGGCTCAGGGGAGCCGGCGCAAGGACGGAAGGGGGCCGATTCAGGCCGCCAGCATCTTGTTCACTTCGCTGACCAATTCGCGCAGATGGACGGGCTTGGACAGCACCTTGGCGTTCTTGGGGGCGTCCGAATCCGAGTTCAGGGCCACCGCGGCGAAGCCGGTGATGAACATGATCTTGATGTCGGGGTCGAGTTCCGAGGCGCGGCGGGCGAGCTCGATGCCGTCCATCTCCGGCATCACGATGTCGGTCAGCAGCATCTCGAACGGCTCTTCCCGCAACCGCTGATAGGCGGCCATGCCGTTGTCATGGGACGAGACCTGAAAACCGGCGTTTTCCAGCGCCTTGACCAGGAAGCGGCGCATGTCGTTGTCGTCTTCGGCGAGCAGGATCTTTGGCATGGCAGGAAACGTCAAATCCCCAGAGGATATCAGCAGAGGTCACTAAGCCCGACAGAGGGTAAATTTGGGGTGAAAATCTTAACCCTGAGACGGCTGCTGCTGCCGGCCCTTTGTGAACCTGAACGCAGCTCGAATCAATCGAGCCGCGCACGGAGATCCCCACCTCGCTGCCCGCAGGGTTAAGACGTGTTCCAGTGCCCATCACATCTTTTCGCTTGGCAGAATGGTTGCGATTCCGGACAATGACGTCACATAAGAGCCGCTCGATCGGCCGAATCAATGCGATCTGGACCATGCCAGATCCCGGCGCGAAGGGACGAAGCCTGAGAAGATGACCCGGTTTGACGGCGAGACGTCGCCAGCCTTCGAGATCGTGGAGCCTGCGCAATGGCGTGCCCCGGTCATCTTCAACTCGCCCCATTCCGGCTCGACCTATCCGGACGAATTCCTCAGCGCATCCAAGATCGACCTGCCGACGCTGCGGCGGTCCGAAGATTCTTCATGGACGAGCTGATCGGCCATTTGAGCGATCGCGGCTTTCCGACCGTGCGGGTCAACTTTCCCCGCTCCTATGTCGACGTCAACCGCGAGCCCTATGAGCTCGATCCCCGCATGTTCACCGGCCGCCTGCCGAGCTTTGCCAACACCCGCTCGATGCGGGTCGCCGGCGGTCTCGGCACCATTCCGCGCGTGGTCGGCGACGGACAGGAAATCTACCGCGACCGAATCCTGGTCGACGATGCGCTGGGGCGGATCGAGACGCTGTACAAGCCCTACCACCGCGCGCTGCGCCGACTGATCAACAAGGTGCACCAGCTGTTCGGCACCGTGGTGCTGGTCGACTGCCACTCTATGCCATCGGTCGGCGTCAGCAGAGACGAGCCGCGCCGGCCCGATATCGTGATCGGCGACCGCTACGGCACGAGCTGCACGCCGCTGCTTCCCGACCGCGTCGAGGAGACCATGACGGGTCTCGGCTATTCGATCGGCCGCAACAAGCCCTATGCCGGCGGCTTTATCACTGAGCATTACGGCAACCCCGCGAGCGGCCTGCACGCGGTGCAGCTCGAGCTCAATCGCGCGATCTACATGGACGAACGGCGGCGCGAGCGCGGTCCGCGCTTTGCGCAAGTCGCAAACGACTTCGGCATCCTCGCCGACGTGCTGGCGAGCACGATCCCATTCGGCGATCTCGGCTCGTTCCAGGCCGCAGCGGAATAGCCGCCTCTTACTCTCGGACGACAGTGCCGCGCGCCAACGGCGCGAACGCGTTTTCGCTTCGCAAGTTTGCGCGCCCTGAAATGAAAACGGAGGCCCAAAGAAAAAGGGCCGCTTCTGATGAAGAAGCGGCCCAAGTCTAGGGAGGAAACGCCCAAGGAGGGCAGCGGTAACGCCAAGCGCTACCGCACCGCAACAATATGCGACCGCGCCGCACAAAGTGCAAGGGCTTTTCAGTCATTTCCCATGCATTAGGACATGGCTCAATTGCTTCCATGGAAACCCAGATTCAGTTTCTTTGATAAGGAAATTCAATGGGTTGATAAGTGTTTGCATACAAACGAGGCATGGTCGGAACTAAGTTTTCAATACTGTGATCGATATTTGGCCAGGAGATGACTGAGATGAGGCAACCGGTTGCGGCATTCAAAATACCAGGGAGCAAATCAAGACAGCGCTGCAAGATTCTGCCGATTTGAGCTAGGCAGAAGCGAGCTTCATCCGACTTTCGCTTTTGAGGACACGCCGTGACGGTGATCGACTTCTCCGCCTTCATCGGACGGCTCGCCACCGCCTCCGGCGAAACCATCCTGCCGTTCTTCCGCACCTCGCTGTCGGTCGACGACAAGAGCAAGACCAAGGATTTCGATCCCGTGACGGAGGCCGACCGCGCCGCGGAGGCCGTAATGCGGCGGCTGATCAAGGCCAGCTTCCCCCAGCACGGCATCGTCGGCGAGGAATTCGGCAATGAGCGCGACGATGCCGACTATGTCTGGGTGCTCGATCCCATCGACGGCACCAAATCCTTCATCGGCGGCTTTCCGATCTGGGGCACCCTGATCGCGCTGCTGCACAAGGGCGCGCCGGTGTTCGGCATGATGCACCAGCCCTTCATCGGCGAACGCTTCTCCGGCGACAACGGCTCGGCCAATTACAAGGGGCCTTCCGGCGAGCGCCGGCTCCAGGCCCGGCGCTGTGCCTCACTCTCGGAAGCCACGACCTACACCACCAGTCCGCTGCTGATGAACGAGAGCGACCGTGCCATCTTCGGCCGCATCGAGCAGGGCGCGCGGCTGTCGCGCTATGGCGGCGACTGCTACTCCTATTGCATGCTCGCCGCCGGCCATGTCGACCTCGTGGTCGAGACCGAGCTGAAGCCTTACGACATCGCGGCGCTGATCCCGATCGTGACCGGCGCCGGCGGCGTCGTCACCACCTGGGAAGGCAAGCCGGCCCAGGCGGGCGGCCGCATCATCGCGGCCGGCGACCCCAGGGTCCACGAAGAAGCACTCAAGCTTTTGAACCAATAACAACGCGAGCGGAGGGCTTGCATGACCGTCTCACGCAGGCTGCTCGTTGAATTGTTCTTGGGATTGTTCCTGCTGCTGCCGTCATTGGCATCGGCGCAGAATTTCCCGGCCAAGCCGATCAAGCTGATCGTGCCGTTCCCGGCTGGCGGGCCCAACGACATCATCGCGCGGGTGATCGGCCAGCGCATGTCCGAGCTGTCAGGACAGCCGGTGGTGATCGACAATCGCGGCGGCCAGGGCGGCGTGCTCGGCACTGATGCCGTCTCCAAGGCCGCGCCCGACGGCTACACCATCGCGATCTCCTCAGCCGGCGCGCTCGCGATCAGCCCGAGCATGGAGAAGGTAGCCTATGACACACTGATCGACCTCACGCCGGTGACGCTGGTTGCGACCGTGCCGGAAATGCTCGTGGTCGCGACCAATGTCCCCGTCAAGGACATCGGCGAGCTGATTGCGCTCGCCAAGGCGCAGCCGGGAAAGCTCAACTTCGCCTCCTCCGGCCCCGGCAGCCTGCCGCATCTCGCCGGCGAATTGTTCAAGCTGACGGCGAAGATCGACATCGTGCACGTGCCCTATCGCGGCGCCGCGCCGGCGGTGAATGATCTGTTGGGCCAGCAGGTCCAGATGACGTTCCTCGATCTCCCCGTGCTGTTGCCGCAGGTCAAGGCCGGCGCGTTGCGGCCGATCGCGGTCGGCTCGGCCGAGCGTGCACCGACCGCGCCGGAGGTGCCGACCACGGCGGAAGCGGGGTTTCCGCAGCTGCGCATCGAGAACTGGTATGGCATGGTCGCGCCGAAGGGTACGCCGAAGGAGATCATCGCCGCGCTGCATGGCCTGGCAACGAGGGCGATGGCAGATCCGGCGGTGAAGGAGAAGCTCGCCGCCCAAGGCGCGACGCTGATCGGCGATGAGCCGGAGCATTTTCGCGGCTTTATCGCCGACGAGACCAAGAAGTGGGCGAAGGTGATCAAGGACGCCGGCATCGAGGCGGCGAAGTAGCGCTGTCTGACCCTCCCCTGGAGGGGGAGGGTCGATCGCGCGAAGCGCGAGCGGGGTGGGGTGATCTCTCCACACGGCCACTGTCCGACGCAGAGAGACCGTCACCCCACCCCGTCTCACATTTCGCTACGCTCAATGTGAGCCGACCCTCCCCCTCCAGGGGAGGGTGAGCGTAGCCCCCTCACACCGCCGCCGCCCTTAAATGCTCCACCAGCATCTTGGCCGGCCTTGGCAGGGTCTTGAAGCTGCGCGCGCAGATCACGAGCTTCCGGTTGGCGAAAGCATCGCGCAGGCGGACCATGGCAAGCGGCATCGTCTTGGCGCAGCGGCGGGCGGCGGCTTCGGGCACGAGCGCCACGCCGACATCGGCGGCGACCATCTGGCAGATCGCGTCGAAATCGCGCAGGCGCGCGCGGAAATGTGGGCGCATGCCGAGCCGCGCCGCATGCTTCGAGATGTGCATTTGAAGCGCGGTGGCGCTGGTCAGGCCGACGAAGTCGCAGGCCCCCGCCTCCTGAAAGTCGATCTGGCGACGGCCGGCGAACGGGCCGCGGCGCGACGTCACCAGCGTCAACCGATCCTCGCTGAAGCGGAAACGCTCGATATGCTCGGGCAGCGCGTGCTCGGCGGCAAAGCCGAGATCGGCAGCGCCCGCGGTGATCGCCGCCGCGATGTCGGTGCTCTCGCGCTCCTCGATGTCGATCGCGACGTCACGATGCTCGCGCAGGAAGCCGGCCAGCGCCTTCGGCAGGTGCTCCGAGAGCCCTGAAGTGTTGGCGAGGAAATGCACGCTGGCGCGCACGCCGCTGGCAAAGCCGGCGAGATCGCCACGCATGGCGTCGATCTGGTGGATGACGAGGCGCGCGTGATCGAGCAGGCTCTCGCCGGCCGCGGTCAACTCGACGCCGCGGCGGCCGCGCTTGAGCAGTGCGACACCAAGCGCGTCCTCGAGCCCCTTGATGCGCGCGCTGGCCGAGGCCAGCGCCAGGTGCGAGCGCTCCGCGCCGCGGGTGATGCTGCGCTGGTCGGCGACCGCGATGAAGAGCTGGAGGTCGACGAGATCGAAGCGCATGACGAGTTTCTCCTCAGCCTTATTGAGCATGATCTTGTCGGAAAACCGCTGCGCCTTTTCCGGAGCACACGCTCTAGCCTTCGTACCGTACGAAGGCTGTCTCCGTAACCTCCAGATTGTGCCGGCGCGTGGCTTCGGTCAATGTGCAGATATGTTCGACCCGCTCCTCATTGTCATCGCCGTCGTCTTCCTGGTCGCCGGGTTCGTCAAGGGCGTGGTCGGGCTCGGCCTGCCGACCGTGTCCATCGGCCTGCTCGCGGTGAGCATGGCGCCCAGCCGCGCGATCGCCATCGTGATCGTGCCCGCCATCGTCACCAACATCTGGCAGACTTTCGTCGGTCCTCACTTGCGCGACATCCTGAGGCGGCTGTGGCCGCTGATGATCGGCACCGTGATCGGATGCTGGCTCAATGCCGGCGCGCTGACCGGCCCCCATGCGCGCTATGGCACGATCGTGCTCGGCGCCCTGCTCGTCATCTACGCCGTGATCGGCCTGAACAAATTCCACTTCCGCGTCGCGCCTGAGAACGAAAAATGGGTCGGCGGCGTGGTCGGTGTCGTCACCGGCGTGATCTCGGCCTCGACAGGCGTGCAGGTGATCCCCTCGATGCCCTTCATGCAGGCGATCGGCATGGAGAAGGACGAGCTGGTGCAGGCGCTCGGCGTATTCTTCACGACGGCGACGCTGGCGCTCGCCTTCAACCTGACCGCCGGCGGATTGCTGACGCCGGCCAATGCCGTGCCGGGCGCCGTCGGCCTCGCCATGGCCTTTGCCGGCATGTTCATCGGCCAGTCGGTGCGGGCGCGGATGCCGGCGGAAGCGTTTCGCCGCTGGTTCCTGATCGCGATGATTTTGCTGGGACTCTATCTCGCCGGCAGCGCGCTGCTGAAGGAAATCGCCTGAAGGCTCAGGAAATCGATATGGGCTGTGACGCTCCGTTCACCTCTCCCGTAGGGAGAGGTGCGCGCCCCCGCGACACCTAATAGTGACTACCGCGTCTCCAGCATGGCGACGCGGATGCCGAGATAGATGAAGAGGCCGCCGAGCGCGCGGTTGACCCAGGCGATCACCCCCTCGGAGCGCCGCAAGCGATGGGCGGCCCTGGCCGCGAACGCGGCCAGCACCAGGCACCACAGCGTGCCCGTGCCGATGAAGATCAGGCCGAGTGTCAGGAAGGCGAGCGGTTTATGAGGCGCATCGGCTGCGACGAATTGCGGCAGGAACGCCAGGAAGAACAGCGCGACCTTGGGATTGAGCGCATTGGTGAAGACGCCCTGGAGGAACACCCGCCGCAGCGAGCTCCGCACGGGTTCGTCGATGGCCGAGGCCAGCGCCGGGCGCGACCACAGCATCTGAAGTCCTGTGACGACGAGATAGGCCGCGCCGACCAGCTTCAGGATCGAAAACGCGGTCGATGAGGCCATCAGCAGGGCCGAAAGGCCGATCGCAGCGGCCGTGACGTGGAAAAAGCAGCCGCAACTGATGCCGAACACAGCGGCGGCCCCACCCCGCCAGCCCATCTGCATGCTGCGTCCGATCACATAGACGGTATCAGGGCCCGGCGTGATGTTGAGCAGCACGCCCGACAGGATGAAGAGCCAGATTTCGTGAATGCCCAGCATGTGAGGTCCCCGCGTCGGCCTTGAGGCGGCATATTCGGTTCGCCCCTCCCCGTCCACTGCCGCAAATGCGTGGGATTTACCTCGAATTTGCAATGCGGATCATACTTTCGCGCCGCCTTATCTGCTCTATAAAGGCAGGGTTCTTGAAATGCGGGATTCGAGGCGACGGCCACGCCGTGGCCGGTCGCAGATCCGTTGGAGCTCCTGGGATATGGAAAGACGTCTGGCTGCCATCGTCTGCGCCGATGTCGCCGGCTATTCGCGCATGATGGGCAGCGACGAGGCCGGCACCCATGCCGCGTTCAAGGCCCATCGCAGCGCGATCCACCCCATCATCCTCAATCACGGCGGCCGCGTCGTGAAGAACACCGGCGACGGCTTCCTGCTCGAGTTTGCCTCGATCGTCGGCGCCACCGAAGCCGCGATGGCGATGCAGACGCTGATGGCGGAGCGCAACCGGCATCTACCCGCGGACCGCGCCATGCAGTTCCGGCTCGGCATCCACATGGGCGACGTCATCGCCGACGAGGACGAAGTGTTCGGTGACGATGTCAACATCGCCGTCCGCCTGGAATCGGTGGCGAGCCCCGGCGGCTTCGCCATCTCGGCCAAGGCCTATCGCGAGGCGAGCAAGCATCTCACCGTGCCGCTCACCGATGCCGGCAACCATCGCTTCAAGAACATCAAGGATGCGGTCGGGGTCTGGACCTGGACGCCCGAGGGCGCGCCGGCACTCGCGCCCGAGCTGAGGGAGGCGTCCGCTCTCTCACAGCAGTACCGCACCGCGATCGTCGGCGTGCTGCCCTTCGCCAATCTCAGCGATGCCCAGGACGAATATTTCTCCGACGGCCTGACCGAGGATTTGATCCACGCGCTGTCGCTGCAATCCTTCTATCGCGTGCTCAGCCGCAACTCGACCTTCGCTTTCAAGGGCAGGAACATCAGCACGCGGCTGATCGCGCGCGAGATCGACGCCACCTATCTGATCCAGGGCTCGGTGCGACGCGCCGGCGCCAAGATCCGCGTCACCGCCGAGCTGATCGCGCCGGAGACCGGCGAGCAGCTCTGGACCGGCCGCTACGACCGCGACATCGGCGACCTGTTCGCGATGCAGGACGAGATCACCACCAACCTGTCCGCCGCCATCGCCACCGAGATCGTCCGCGCCGAGGCCTCGGCGCCGGCGCGGCTCTCGACCGACGTGAGCGCCTGGGACCGCTTCCTCAAGGGGCTGTCGCACTACTACCGGCAGACCAAGGAGGATTTGGCCGCCGCCGTCGACCTGTTCCGCGAGGCCATCCGGCTCGATCCCAAGCTGTCGATCGCGCACGCCTATCTCGCCACGATCCAGATCCAGAGCATCCAGTTCGGCTGGATCAAGGGCACGCGGGAGATGTGGGCCGAGGCGATGAACCTCGCCGAGACCAGCGTCAGGCTCGACCCGCGTTCCTCCTTCGCGTTTTCGATCCTGTCCTGGGCCCATGCGATGGAAGGGCATTACGAGGCCGCGATGGACGCCGCCAAGCGCGCGGTCGCGCTCAACCCCTACGACAACGGCGCGCGCGGCGTGCTCGGCATCTGCCATTTCGTCATCGGCGAGCACCGCGAGGCGATCGAGCTGTTCTCGATGGCGGCGCAGCGCGACAACAGCGACCCGCGCTACCAATGGGCGGCGCTGAACGCCTTCAGTCACTACCTGTTGCGCCAGTATGACGCGACCCTGTCATGGGCCCGCGAGCAGCTCTACATCAACCCGAACCACATGCAGGCGCTGGCGATCCGCGCCGCGGCATTGGCTCAAATGGGACGAAGCGGCGAGGCGAGCGAGGCCGTCGGCGTGCTGATGGGGAATTATCCAACCCTGAATGCCGACAGGCACTTGCGCAACTTCCACTGGAAGCGGCCCGAGGACATCGCCCATTACCGCGAGGGTCTGCTGAAGGCCGGCGTGCCGCTCGGCAAGCTGACCCTGGTGCAGAGCGACGTCAAACGCGCAGCCGAGTCCTGAACGGGCCTGCTGCGGTCCCGCCCTTCGCGGCAAGCTGCTCGCGCCCGCTGTTGTTGACAGGACAGTGAAATCAGCCACACTTCATCACACGCTGAAGTAGTATAGTCTGCTGTCGATTTGTTAGGACTTTCCGCGCTTGATCGGCGCGTCTTTTTTGCGATTCGCTGTTTTCAGGATTTGGGCCATGCATGACCGCGCTTCGAAGCCGCCCTTCGACCCCTCGATTCAGGTCTCGCCGAACAATCCCTGTCCATTCCTGCGCGGCCTCGTCGGCGAAGGCTTCGTCGATGGCGGGACCGTCCCGCTCCGGACGCTGTCACAGACCATCGCGAATGCAAGCGGCGAGACGGGGGTGAAGAAGATTTCGGCCCGCATCCAGGTCCGCGGCGTCGCGCTGATTGCCAACGGCGCCTGTCACATCCTGCAAAGCATCTTTTGGGGCGCGCAGCTCAATATGTTGCGCGGCGGCCCGCTCGACAAGCTCGGTGCCGGCTCGCGCATCCTCGGCGTCGACGGTCGCGTCAACGAGGACGAGATCGCGCGGCTCGCCAGTTTCGGCGGCACCTATACCGATCCCGATGGCGCCGGCACCGAGACCGGGCTCAACGCCTCGCAAATCCAGACCTTCATGAAGGACAACCTCAAGCGCGCTGGCAATCAATCGCGCTGGTACTACCCGATCCTGATGAAGTTCGAATGGCCGATCCTGCTCAAGATCATGGGCAAGGGTCAGGGTGATGACCGCTATCTCAGCGTGGCCGAGGTGAGGACATTGTTCAACGAGCGCAAATTCCCTGACAGGATCACCCAGCGAGTTGTCAGCCAGCCCGTCACCCCGCCCTCACTGATCTCGCGCGCTGCCGGCGGACTCGTCGCCGCGCTCCTCGTCTTTGGCATCGTGGCGCTGCGTTTTCCGGATCAATTCCAGCCCATGCTGCCCGGCATTCTCGGGGACCTGGTGGCGCCGCCATTGCCCGAGCACGTCGAACCCCGGGCCGCGTACTGGCTCGAGCAGAACTGGGCGCTGGAGGACCGGCACTGGTTTCATCACGCCAGCCAGGGCACCGCGACCTTCCCGGTGCCCTATCGCTGGTTCATGGCGCTCGAGCAGCCGCGGCTTCATTTCTTCGCAAAGCCCGGCATGCTGCATGACAGCGACCATCTGCAGCGCTTCGGCTTCATCCCGAGCCCGCAGACGATCAACACCGACGACGCCACGCTGCGCCAATTCGGCTATGCCAACGTCTACGACAAGACGAAGCCGGTGCCGGCGCGGCTCTGGGATCCGCCGGTGAACTGGGTGCCGAGGCCGAAAACGTCGACGGCCTGCCCGTCGGCTTTGCGCGCATGACCGGCGTCCCCGATCCTGCGACCGGCCAGATCGGCGAGGACCGGATCGGCCTGACCTGTGCCGCCTGCCACACCGGCCAGATCCACTACAAGGGCATCGACATCCGTTTCGACGGCGGCCCCGCGATGACCGACCTGAGGAAGCTCGAGGTCACGACGGGCCTGTCGATCGCCTACACGCTGTTCGTGCCAGGCCGCTTTACGCGCTTCGCCGACCGCGTGCTCGGCGCCTCCGCCAGCGATGCGGACCGCGATGCGCTGAAGCAGAAGCTACGCGCGATCAGCACGTTCCTGATCGACTGGGAGAAGACCTACGCGAAAACCATCGACGGCAAGACGAGGTTCAACGAGAAGACGAAGCGGCAAGAGAAGCAGCAGGACACCGAGGAAGGATACGGCCGTCTCGACGCGCTCAACCGCATCGGCAATCAGGTGTTCGCTCAGGACATGACGCTCAGCGGCCTCAGCGGCTTCGAGAAGAATTTGCATGCCAAGGACGCGCCGGTCAGCTTCCCGCCGATCTGGACCGTGCCCTGGCTCAAATTCGCGCAATATGACGCGTCCATCGAGCAGCCGCTGATCCGTAACGCCGGCGAAGCGCTGGGCGTGACCGCGCTGCTGAATCTGTCCGACACTACTCCCAAAGACAGGCTGTTCCGCTCGTCGATGGATATCAAGAATCTGAACTGGATCGAGGATCTGCTGAAGGGGTCGCCGCCCTATCCGAAAAAGCAGCTCTCCGGACTGACATCGCCGAAATGGCCGTCGGATATCTTCGGCGATGATGCCTGGAGGATCGATGGCGACCGCGTCAAACGTGGCCGCAAGCTCTATGCGGAGATCTGCGTCGAATGCCATCTCGGGCCGGTCAACGATCCCGTGTTCGACGCCGAATTTCCGGCCCAGAGCATCTGGTCCTCCTCACGATGGGAAACCATCGGCGACGACAAATTCCTGAACGAGGTCCAGAAAAGCGCCAAAGGCATGGGGACCGACCCGGCTCAGGCCAGCGTGCTGGCGACGCGCACGGTTCAGGTGCCGGGTTTCCTACAGCTCGATCCCACTCAGAAGCTCAATGCCTGGTGGAGCTGCAATCTGCCGGATATTTCTTCGACCGACATGCCATACTCGCTCGGCCTGATGGTGCTCGTGGACATCGTCGCCCGCAAGGCGATGGACGATGCCAAGATCGAGCCGAAGGTTCAGCAAGCCTGGTGGGGTAAGCGCAAGAACTGCCCCAATCCCGGTCCGCAGCCGCCCGATAAAGAGGAGCGGGGGCCCTGGTATCGCGCGCGCCCGCTCAACGGCGTCTGGGCCACCGCGCCTTACCTGCACAACGGATCGGTGCCCTCGCTCTACTGGATGCTGAGCCCCGCGGCCGAGCGCCCGAAATCGTTCTGCATGGGTGGTGGTCGCGACTACGATCCGAAGCAGGTCGGCTTCGCGGTCGCCGACGGCGAGAGCTGCAAGACCGGGCAGTCGCGCTTCTCGACGCGGGCGTCTGACGGCACCGAGTTGTTCGGCAACAGCAATGCCGGCCACTCGTTCGACGGCACGCCAGGGCCGGGCAAGGACGGCACCATCGGCCGCGTGCTGAAGGAGCAAGAGCGTTACGACCTGATCGAGTATTTGAAGACGCTGTAGCGCCTTTTTCCTTCGCCTCTCCCCGCGCTTGTCCGCCGAAGCTTCAGCGAAGGCGGATGCGGGGACAGGCATCCACGCGTCATTGCGAGCGCAGCGAAGCAATCCAGACCGTCTCCGCGGAGGCAGTCTGGATTGCTTCGTCGCATCAGCGCAAAATTGCTACGCAATTTTGTCGCGAGCTCCTCGCAATGACGGAGAATGAGGACTTTTCGCGAGTCCCACTGCCACCTTCCCCGCAGCGTCACCCCTCACTTGAACAGCGGCGTGCCCGGCACGAAGGCGTCGAAGGCGGCCCAGAACTGGGAGCGGTAGCGGTCCTGCTCCTGGAGGATCTCGTGCTTCGAGCCCGCGATGACGAGATGCGAGCCGGCGCGCAAATGATAGGCGAACTCCTCGATTGCAGCGGTCGAGACCACGGTGTCGCTGGAGGCAGCCAGCATCAGGATCGGCTGGCGGATCTCTGACGGATATTTCAGGCCCTTGAAGGTTTGCATCGCGCTGAAGGCAGCGTCGGCCCAGGCCACCGTCGGTGACGCCAGCCCCAGCGTCGGATCCTCCTCCAGGATCGCGGCATTGCGCGCATACCGAACGGGATCGCTGGTGAGGGGATTGTTGATGAAGGGGTCGAGCCCGGTGATGCGACTGCTGCCGCCGGGGACATAACGGCCGCCCTGCCCGAACAGGCGCATCGCCTTGAGCAGCGCGCGGGCCGGAAACGACGTGGTGCGGCCAGGCAGGTCGATCATCGGCGCCGACAGCACCATGCGATCGAACCAGCGCTTGCCCGCGTGCGCGACCCGCAGCAGCACCGTGCCGCCCATCGAATGGGCGAGCGCGAAGAACGGCGGCGGACAATCCGGCAGCACCACCTGCTGCACGAAGGTCTCGACGTCGATCTCGAAATCGGCGAAGTCGCGCACATAGCCCTTGCGCGGATCGCGCAGGCGGCGCGAGGAATGGCCCTGCCCGCGCCAGTCGATCATCGCCACCGCAAAGCCGCGGTCGCGCAGGTCGCGCACCGTCTCGAAATATTCTCGATCTGCTCGCTGCGCCCGGTGAAGACGCAGACCGTGCCCTTGCGGCCCGCCGGCGGCGCCCAGCGCGCAAAGCGCAGCTCGGCGCCATCGGGGGTCTTGATGGTGCCGCTGACGACGTTTTCGGGGACGGGATTGGACGGGATCGAGACCAGCGTCATAGGCGGCAAGTACTGCAAATCAAGGGGCTAAAGCGCCGAAAAGGCGCAAATGCCGCCCTCTTGAACGCCGTCTCGTTCCACCCATATCATTTTCGTGCAGGCCGCTACCAGTGTTTCGGAACCGGAACATCAGGCTGCACACAGACGAAAGCCCGGCCCGATTGGCGGGCGGGTTACCCAAACAGTCGCTCAATGGAGGACTTGACCATGCGTAGCTATGATCTCACCCCGTTCTATCGTTCCACCGTCGGCTTCGACCGCCTCTTTAGCCTGCTCGACCAGGCCGGCTCGGACGGCAGCCCCGGTTATCCCCCCTACAACATCGAGCGCACCGGCGAGAACGCCTACCGCATCACCGTTGCGGTCTCCGGCTTCGCCAAGGACGAGCTCTCCATCGTCGCGAAGGAAAACACGCTGACGATCAAGGGCGAGAAAGTCGCCAACGAGAACTCGAAGTCCGAAGTGCTCTACCGCGGCATCGCCGCGCGCGCCTTCGAGCGTGCCTTCCAGCTTGCCGATTTCGTGCAGGTGAAGGACGCCTCGCTCGAGAACGGCCTGCTTCACGTTGACCTCGTCCGCGAGATTCCCGAGGCCAAGAAGCCGCGCCAGATCGCGATCAACACCAGCGCCCCGAAGGCGCAGGTGATCGAGAGCTCGGCGCAAGCCGCCTAACGCACTCACGCCGCTTCCGAGTTGCGAAAACGCCCCGGTGCCCCGGGGCGTTTTTTTACGCGCTGTCGTCCTGGCGAAGGCCAGGACCCATTACCCCAGGGAGACGTTTGGCGAAGACTGGTCGTTCGGTACGAACACCTCACCCCAACCGATAGACCTCGCGGTATGGATCCTGGCTTTCGCCAGGACGACACCGTGAGTGTGGCCCGAGGCTCGGCCTCACAGGCATCAATTAAGCGCGCCTACTCCAAACCCTGCGCCGCCGGCATCTCTTGGGTCGGCAGGATCGTTGCCGCCGGTTTGGCCTGGACGGTTGAAGCAGTAGCTTCGGCGGGCTTGGCCTGGATGGCCGCGGTCTGCTGCGCCTGTGCCTGCGGCGCCTGAGCCTGCTGCGGCGCGGGTTCGGCCGGCTTCGCCGCTACCACCGGCACAGCCCCGCGCGGCGGGGCGGCCTTGGGCAGCGGCACGGCGCGGCTTGCCACATGCGGGATTGAAGCCGGCGGGCGCGGCGGGCTGCTGCGAATCACGGTCGGCGGCGGCAGCGCGCTTTGCGGGCCGTAAGGCGCGACCGCGCGCTCGTCATCGGCGGGCGCCATGCCGTAGGCGTCAGCGGCGGGCATGAAGCGGATGATCCGCCCGTCGCGAGCGTCGATCACCAGCCGGCCATCGTCGCCACGATGGTCGATCACCGCAATGGTGTAGACGCTGCCGCGCAGGCGCGGGATGCCGAGCGGCGAGAAGCCATTTTCGCGCAGCACCGCATAGACCTCAGTCGACGGCAGCAGCCCCGGGGCCGGACCGCGCTCCTCGTAGCCGTAACGCGGCGGCGGGGGCGGCGCGGCCTCTGGCGGCGCGTAGGGCCCGTCGAAATCCGACACTCCGATAACGGCCCCTCTCGCGATACCGTTGGCGGGGACCTGCGCGTGCCCCGCACTTGCAGCCAGCACCAGCGCGGCGGCAGCCACACATCCTGTGAAAAACTTCATGGTCGAGACACTCCTGTCAGGCCCCCCGATGGCCGCCCTCTTTCGCTTCTCGCGGCGTGGCGCGCCTTCCGAAGGGTTGATCCGAAGCTTCATTTGGGATTTCGGCGCCTGCGGGGCCGGATCAGGGCGCGTTTGCTTCAAAACCGGGGCTGCGCAATTTTTGGAAAGCGATTGATTGACATATCGGGAATCGGGACTTCCGCGCGCTTGTGTGCTAGACAAAAATTTGGCAAGGTGATGGTTAGGACAGGAAAGCTGTCTCAATTTTGCCTGCGGTTCCGGCATAGGGATTGCAGCGAGAACTGGTGCTCTCGAGCGCCGGGAAGGTACCAGGCCAAGCCGTTCTCGGGGACGAAGAACGCCTAGGCCTGAATTTAAGAAAATGCGGCTCGCAGCGGACGAGCGGTGACCCAGAGGCGGGTGCCGCGGAACGCCCAAGGTGCGCCGAAGATGGCGGTGAGGCAGCTTGCCGCATGGAGAGGACAGGACAATGAACGGGTCGCAATTCGAGCGCGCAAACATCGTGGCAGAACAGCTGTCGGCGACGGTCGCCTCGAAAACGACCGATCCGATTCAGGAGCACAATTCGCGCCCCAAAGCCGAAGGCCTTTACGATCCCGCCCTCGAGAAGGATTCCTGCGGCGTCGGCTTCATCGCCAACATCAAAGGCAAGAAGTCGCGCGAGATCGTCTCGGACGCGCTCAGCATCCTCTGCAATCTCGAGCATCGCGGCGCGGTCGGCGCCGACCCGCGCGCCGGTGACGGTGCCGGCATTTTGGTGCAGATCCCGCACGCCTTCTTCAGCCGCAAGGCCGGGGAGCTCGGCTTCAAGCTGCCGGCGCCCGGCGAATACGCCGTCGGCGCGCTGTTCATGCCGCGCGACACCGCCTGGCGCAACGTCATCAAGAGCATCATCGCCGACCAGATCAAGGAAGAGGGCCTGACCCTGCTGGGCTGGCGCGACGTGCCGACCGACAACTCCTCTCTCGGCGTCACCGTGAAGCCGACCGAGCCCGCCTGCATGCAGGTGTTCATCGGCCGCAACGGCACCGCCAAGACCGAGGACGAGTTCGAGCGCCGGCTCTACATCCTGCGCAAGTCGATCTCGCAGGCGATTTACCTGCGCCGCGACCGCGGCCTTGCGGGCTACTATCCGTGCTCGATGTCGTGCCGCACCGTGATCTACAAGGGCATGTTCCTGGCCGACCAGCTCGGCAAGTACTATCCGGATTTGCACGAAAAGGACTTTGAGAGCGCGCTCGCACTCGTTCACCAGCGCTTCTCGACCAATACCTTCCCGGCCTGGTCGCTGGCGCATCCCTACCGCATGATCGCGCATAACGGCGAGATCAACACGCTGCGCGGCAACACCAACTGGATGGCGGCGCGCCAGGCTTCGGTGAGCTCCGTGCTCTACGGCAAGGACATCAACCGGCTCTGGCCGATCTCCTACGAGGACAGTCGGACACCGCCTGCTTCGACAATGCGCTCGAATTCCTGGTGCAGGGCGGCTACTCGCTACCGCACGCCGTCATGATGATGATTCCGGAGGCGTGGGCCGGCAATCCCTTGATGGATGAGAAGCGCCGCGCCTTCTACGAATATCACGCCGCGCTGATGGAGCCGTGGGACGGCCCCGCGGCGATCGCCTTCACCGACGGCCGCCAGATCGGCGCCACGCTCGACCGCAACGGCCTGCGGCCCGCGCGCTATCTCGTCACCAAGGACGACCGCATCGTGATGGCGTCCGAGATGGGCGTGCTGACGATCCCCGAGGACCAGATCATCACCAAGTGGCGCTTGCAGCCCGGCAAGATGCTGCTGGTCGATCTCGAGCAGGGCCGCCTGATTCCGGACGACGAGATCAAGGCCGAACTCGCCAAGAGCCATCCCTACAAGGAGTGGCTGGAGCGGACCCAGATCGTGCTGGAAGAGCTGCCGAAGGTGCCGATCACCGGCGTGCGCTCCAACCTGTCCCTGCTCGATCGCCAGCAGGCGTTCGGCTACAGCCAGGAAGACATCACCATCCTGATGACGCCGATGGCGGCCACGGGCGAGGAAGCCGCGGGCTCGATGGGCAACGACACGCCGATCTCGGCGCTGTCGCACAAGGCCAAGCCGCTGTTCACCTACTTCAAGCAGAACTTCGCGCAGGTCACCAACCCGCCGATCGATCCGATCCGCGAGGAGCTGGTGATGAGCCTGGTCTCCATCATCGGGCCGCGACCGAACCTGTTCGATCTGCAAGGAATGGCCACGACCAAGCGCCTCGAAGTGCGCCAGCCGATCCTGACGGATGCGGATCTGGAAAAGATCCGCTCGATCTCGGAGGTGGCCGACACGCACTTTAAGTCGCGCACGCTCGACACCACCTTCCACGCCGGTCTCGGCGCGGCCGGCATGGACCAGGTGCTCGACGAACTCTGCGCGCGCGCCGAAAGCGCGGTGCGCGAGGGCGTCAACATCATCATCCTGTCCGACCGCATGGTCGGCACCGACCGGGTGCCGATCCCGTCGCTGCTGGCCTGCGCCGCCGTGCATCATCACCTGATCCGCACCGGCCTGCGCACCTCGGTCGGCCTCGTCGTCGAATCCGGCGAGCCGCGCGAAGTGCATCACTTCGCCTGCCTTGCCGGCTACGGTGCTGAAGCGATCAATCCCTACCTCGCGTTCGAGACCATCATCGCGATGAAGGACCGGCTGCCCGGCTCGCTCGACGATTACGAGATCGTCAAGCGCTACATCAAGTCGATCGGCAAGGGCCTGCTCAAGGTGATGTCCAAGATGGGCATCTCGACCTACCAATCCTATTGCGGCGCGCAGATCTTTGACGCGGTCGGCCTCAAAGCGGATTTCGTCGCAAAGTTCTTCGCCGGCACGCACACCCGCGTCGAGGGCGTCGGTCTTGCCGAGATCGCGGAAGAGGCGGTGCGCCGTCATGCCGACGCATTCGGCGAGGCTCAGGTCTACAAGAGCGCGCTCGACGTCGGCGGCGAATATGCCTATCGCAGCCGCGGCGAGGACCATGCCTGGACCGCCGAGTCGGTGTCGCTGCTCCAGCACGCCGCGCGCGGCAATTCGCAGGAGCGCTACCGCGCCTTCGCCAAAATCCTCAACGAGCAGTCGGAGCGCCTTTTGACGCTGCGCGGCCTGTTCCGGCTCAAGAACGCGGAGGAGGAGAAGCGCAAGCCGATCCCGCTCGACCAGGTCGAGCCGGCCAAGGAGATCGTCAAGCGCTTCGCCACGGGCGCGATGAGCTTCGGCTCGATCTCGCGCGAGGCGCACACCACGCTCGCGATCGCCATGAACCGGATCGGCGGCAAGTCGAACACCGGCGAAGGCGGCGAGGAAGCCGACCGCTTCAAGCCGATGCCGAACGGCGATTCCATGCGCTCGGCGATCAAGCAGGTCGCCTCGGGCCGCTTCGGCGTCACCACGGAGTATCTCGTCAACTCCGACATGATGCAGATCAAGATGGCGCAGGGCGCCAAGCCCGGCGAAGGCGGCCAGCTGCCCGGCCACAAGGTCGACGCGACCATCGCCAAGGTCCGGCATTCGACGCCGGGCGTCGGCCTGATCTCACCGCCGCCGCACCACGACATCTACTCGATCGAGGATCTGGCGCAGCTCATCTACGACCTCAAGAACGTCAACCCGACTGGCGACGTCTCGGTCAAGCTCGTCTCCGAGATCGGCGTCGGCACCGTGGCTGCGGGCGTCGCCAAGGCGCGCGCCGACCATGTCACCATCGCGGGTTTCGAGGGCGGCACCGGCGCTTCGCCGCTGACCTCGATCAAGCATGCCGGCTCACCCTGGGAGATCGGCCTCGCCGAGACCCACCAGACGCTGGTGCGCGAGCGGCTGCGCAGCCGCATCGTGGTCCAGGTCGACGGCGGCTTCCGCACCGGACGCGACGTCGTGATCGGCGCGCTGCTGGGTGCCGACGAGTTCGGCTTCGCCACTGCGCCCTTGATCGCGGCCGGCTGCATCATGATGCGCAAATGTCATCTCAACACCTGCCCGGTCGGCGTCGCGACGCAGGATCCGGTGCTGCGCAAGCGCTTCACCGGCCAGCCCGAGCACGTGATCAACTACTTCTTCTTCGTCGCGGAGGAAGTCCGCGAGATCATGGCTTCGCTCGGCTTCCGCACCTTCAACGAGATGGTCGGCCAGGTGCAGCTGCTCGACCAGACCAGGCTGGTCGCGCATTGGAAGGCCAAGGGCCTCGACTTCTCAAAGCTGTTCGTCAAGCAGAAGGAAGAGAAGGGCCAGAAGATCTATCACTCCGAGCGTCAGAACCATCATCTGGAGGCGGTACTCGACCGCACGCTGATCGAGAAGGCGACGCCTGCGCTCGACCGCGGCGCGCCGGTCAAAATCGAAGCTGCGATCAACAGCACCAACCGTTCCGCCGGCGCCATGCTGTCGGGTGCGGTCGCCAAGATCTACGGCCATGCCGGTCTGCCGCACGACACCATCCATGTCAGCCTCAAGGGCACCGCCGGCCAGGCGTTCGGCGCTTGGCTCGCCCACGGCGTCACCTTCGAGCTCGAGGGTGAAGGCAACGACTATGTCGGCAAGGGCCTCTCGGGCGGCAAGATCATCGTCAAGCCGCCGAAGAACTCTGCGATCGTGCCGGAAGAGAGCATCATCGTCGGCAACACCGTGATGTACGGCGCGATCGAGGGCGAGTGCTACTTCCGCGGCATCGCCGGCGAGCGCTTCGCCGTGCGTAACTCGGGTGCCGTGGCGGTGGTCGAGGGCGCGGGTGATCATTGCTGCGAATACATGACCGGCGGCATCGTCGTCGTGCTCGGCAAGACCGGGCGCAACTTCGCGGCCGGCATGTCCGGCGGCATCGCCTATGTGCTGGACGAGGCCGGCGATTTCGACCGGCTGTGCAACCTGTCGATGGTCGAACTCGAGCCGGTGCTGTCGGAAGAGATGATCGCCCAGAGCGCCTACAACCAGTTCGGTGACCTCGAGGCGCACGGCCGGGTCGACGTGTTCAAGAACCTGCTCGCCTCCGACGTCGAGCGGCTGCACGTGCTGATCTCGCGCCATGCCAAGGCGACCGGTTCCAAGCGCGCCGCCGACATCCTGGCCAATTGGAAGGACTGGCTGCCCAAATTCCGCAAGGTGATGCCGGTCGAGTACCGGCGCGCGCTGCGCGAAATGGCCGCCAACGCGGACGCCGAGCCGAAAATCGCGATCGGGGCGTAAGGCATCACACCCCGTCATTGCGAGCGAAGCGAAGCAATCCAGACTTTCTTCCTTGATGCAGACTGGATTGCTTCGTCGCTTTGCTCCTCGCAATGACGGTTGAGGAAACAACAGACGAATTAGCCGGCAGGGACTACGGGTTTAATGGGCAAGATCACGGGTTTTCTCGAAATCGAACGGCATGACCGCAAGTACACCCCGGTCGCCGAGCGCGTGAAGCATTACAACGAGTTCGTCGTTCCCCTTTCCGAGAGGGAGGTGCGCGACCAGGCCGCGCGCTGCATGAACTGCGGCATTCCCTATTGCCACGGTACCGGCTCGGTCGCGCCTGGCACGCCGGGCTGCCCGGTCAACAACCAGATCCCCGACTGGAACGATCTCGTCTATCAGGACAACTGGCAAGAAGCCTCGCGCAACCTGCACTCGACCAACAATTTCCCGGAGTTCACGGGCCGCATCTGCCCAGCGCCGTGCGAAGCGTCCTGCACGCTCAACATCGACGACAATCCCGTCACCATCAAGACCATCGAATGCGCGATCGTCGACCGCGCCTGGGACAATGGCTGGCTGAAGCCGGAAGTGGCGACCGAGAAGACCGGCAAGAAGGTCGCGGTGATCGGCTCGGGTCCGGCCGGCATGGCCTGCGCGCAGCAGCTCGCGCGCGCCGGCCACGACGTGCATTTGTTCGAGAAGTACGCCAAGGCCGGCGGCCTGCTGCGCTACGGCATCCCCGACTTCAAGATGGAGAAGGGCATCATCGATCGCCGCGTCAAGCAGATGGAAGCCGAGGGCGTCACCTTCCACTACAACAGCCATGTCGGCGCTGACGGCAATGTCGATCCGCGTGAGATGCTGAACGAATACGACGCGGTGGCACTGACCGGCGGCGCGGAAGCTCCGCGCGACCTGCCGATTCCCGGCCGCGACCTCCAAGGCATTCACTACGCCATGGACTTCCTGCCGCAGCAGAACCGCCGCGTCTCCAAGGAGCCGCTCGGCGGCGTGCAGGAGATCTTGGCCGGCGGCAAGCATGTCGTCGTCATCGGCGGCGGCGACACTGGATCTGACTGCATCGGCACCTCGCTGCGCCAGGGCGCGCTGTCGGTGACACAGCTCGAGATCATGCCCGCTCCCCCTGAGCGCGAGAACAAGGGCCTGACCTGGCCGAACTGGCCGCTGAAGATGCGCACGTCCTCCAGCCAGGCCGAAGGCGCGATCCGCGAATACGCCGTGCTGACGCAGAAGTTTTCCGGCGAGAACGGCAAGGTCAAGAAGCTGCACTGCGTCCGCGTCGACGACAAGTTCAAGCCGATTGCCGGCACCGAGTTCGAGCTCGACGCCGAGCTCGTCCTGCTCGCGATGGGCTTCGTCCACCCCGTGCACGAGGGCCTCTTGAAGATGCTCGCGGTCGACCTCGACCCGCGCGGCAACGTCAAGGCCAACACGCTCGACTACCAGACCTCGCGCCCGAACGTGTTCACCGCCGGCGACATGCGCCGCGGCCAGTCGCTGGTGGTGTGGGCCATCCGCGAGGGGCGGCTGTGCGCGCGGTCGATCGATACGTTCTTGATGGGGAAGACGGATTTGCCGCGGTAGCAGCTGTCGTCCTGGCGAAAGCCAGGACCCATACCGCGGAATCTATCCAGGGCAGACGGTACTCATCCCGAACGACCAGTCGTCGCCAAACCACTCCTTGGGGTAATGGGTCCTGGCTTTCGCCAGGACGACGACTGAGAGCTTGGCAGCGCCGATGACCACCGGGCCACGCGCAGCTAATTCTGCAGCCTCACCCCCAGCATCACCACCGTCCCCGACGAGCTCGCCCCTACAACGTTCGAATCCAGGATGTCGTGGCGCAGCGTGCCCTTGATCCAGATGTTGCGGTTGAGCTTGTAGATCAGATTGCTCTCGAGCGAGTAGGTCTTGTCGTTGCGATTCTGGTTCTGGTAGTCGAGCGTGCCGTAGGTGAACTTGCCGACGGCGGTGAGCCAGCGGCGGAAGTCGTGGTCGACTTCGGCCGAATAGGTGCGCACCAGGACGCCGGAAGAACCGGGAATCGTGGTCTCGGCGATCTGCGTGTCGGTGAAGAACTTCACCGTGGTGAGGCCGCTCGCATTCCAGATCAAGGAGCCCGTGGTCAGGAAGCCCGAGAGCTGGCTGAGGCGCGGGTCGACATAGTTGCGCGCGGAATAGCCGACCGAGATTTCGCCGGTGAGGATGCGCGAGAACTCGAAGGACGAGCCGACCTTGGCATAGCCGCCGTTTGAATCGCGGAAGTAGCCGTTGCGGTCGGCGGCCTGGTCGTGGACGCGGGTGTCGCCCTGGATTTCCACGAACGGCTTGAGGCCCGGCTTCAGATCGTAGGAGAACCGCCCCACGCCGCCATACTGATTGAAGTCGCGATCGGTATTGGCAGAGGTCGAGCCGTCGGTGAGCTTTGAATCGGTGTAGGCGGTGCGATCGACGGTGGCGCCAGCCGCGACCTGGAAGCGATTGAAAGTCTGGTCGAAGCCGACGGTGGCGCCGTAGGCGGCGTAGACAGGGTATTTCTGCAGGCCGGCCTGCACGTTCGGGCTGCCGGGATTGTCGGTGGCGAGCCGCAGGCGGAGTTGCGAGGTCAGCTTGAAATCGCGGGTGACGTCGACGCGGCCGTCGACATGGCCGGTGAAATCGGGGCGGTCGACCTCGACCGGCGACGGCGAAGGGAAGCCGTTGATCGTCGCCGGCATGTTGTTGGTGTAGCCCGAGAACGAGCCGCGCAGATCTGCAACCAGCGCGTGCCGCTCCCAGTCGGACACCACAAGGAGATCAGGCGCGACCACATAGGCTGGCGAGCCGACCGGCTTGTTGAGGCGCGCGGGGTTGGTGTCGTAGCCGGTAGACAGTTCTAGCCCGCCCTTGATCAGGAAGCTGCCGGCATAGTCGCCGACCGCGCCGAACGGATCCTCATCCAGCTTGAGACGACGGCGCAGCGGCTGGCCGGGCACGTTGCCCGCCATCGCCGGCGGCACCGGCGTCCTGTGCGCGGTCTCGGACGGCGGCGGCGCGATGCGCGGCGGGGCGAGCGTTCGCTCCGGCGTTGCCGGCGCTACCTTCGAGCCGGGACCGACCGGGCGCTTCGGCTTGGGCTGTCCGGGATAGAGCTTCGGTTGCTGCCGTTTGCGGTTGAGCGAGTCGTAGCCGGAGCCGCTCGCGCCGTTGGCGGCGGGCAGGCCGTAGGTCGGGACCGGATTGCTCGAGCCTTGGCCGGCGCGCGGAGCTGCCGGCGGCTGCTGGCGCCTGCGCGGATCGTTGGGATCGGGCAGCATCGGCAGCGCATCCGACGGCGCCTGCGGCACGCCGGCGGTGCGGCGCGTCGGCAGCGTCTCGGGCGAGGCGAAGCCGCCGCGGTTGGGATTGAACAGGTCAGGCGTGAGGCTCTGGGCGCCCGCCGGCGCGCTCTCGAAGGCCGTCAGCATGAGGCACGGCAAAGCGGCGCGCAGGAAATGCGCGCGTTTGCTCCGGCCGATGCCTGGAGACGACCCCACGATGGAAGAACTCCAACGAAATCAAACACTTTCACGACGGCCTCCCATCGGTTGGCGGGAACCATCGTTAATGGAGTTAAAACAATTATGGTTAATGACCCGTTGAGGGGTTCGGGGGCCGCGTCGCCTCCACGGCCGCGGCGTGCTAAGCAGGCGCCAACGGGCGAACGCCCCTCCTCCCTGGACCTGAACATGCCGAGTTCGAAACCGCTGATGACCGCATCATCCGGCTCCATCCCTGATAGCGTCGAATCCGCGCTCCGCACGCTGGAGACGGAGAGCGGCGGCATCAACGCGCTTGCCGCCGCCCTGCGCGGCCCGCTGGGTGCGGCATTTGCGAGAGCGGTCGACCTGATCCGCAACGCCAAGGGCCGCGTCATCGTCACCGGGCTCGGCAAGTCAGGCCATATGGGCCGCAAGATCGCGGCGACGCTGGCCTCGACCGGCACGCCCGCCTTCTTCGTGCACACAGCCGAAGCCGGCCATGGCGATCTCGGCATGATCACGCCCGACGATGTCATCATGGCGCTGTCCTGGTCCGGCGAGCAGCCGGAGATGAAGAACCTCGTGAATTATTCGGCGAGGTTCGCGATTCCCATGATCGCGGTGACCTCGAACGCGGCGTCCTCGCTGGGACAAGCCGCCGATCTCGTGATCGAGCTGCCGAAGGCGCGCGAAGCCTGCCCGCACAATCTGGCGCCCACCACCTCGACGCTGATGCAGGCCGCGATCGGCGACGCCATCGCGATCGCGCTGCTCGAAGGCCGCGGCTTCACTGCGCTGGAGTTCGCGCATTTCCACCCCGGCGGCAAGCTGGGGCTATGCTGAAATTCGTCCGCGACTACATGCGCACCGGCACGGAAATTCCGGTCAAGCCGCTCGGCACCAAGATGTCGGACGCCGTGGTCGAGATGTCGGCCAAGGGACTGGGCTGCGTCTGCATCGTCAACGATGCAGGCGCCATCGCAGGCATCATCACCGACGGCGACCTGCGCCGCCACATGCGCCCCGACCTGCTGACCGCGACGGTCGACGAGATCATGACGAGGGAGCCGAAGACGGTGCCGCCCTCGATGCTCGCGACCGAGATGATCGAGGTGCTGAACACGCGCAAGATCACCACGCTGGTCGTCACCGAGGCCGACAAGGTGGTCGGTATCGTGCATCTGCACGATCTGTTGCGGGCGGGCGTTGCGTAGGGCGCACACTCTCTCCACTCGTCATTGCGAGCGCAGCGAAGCAATCCAGGATCTCTCCGCGGAAAGATTTTGGATTGCTTCGTCGCAAGAGCTCCTCGCAATGACGGCGGTTAGAGCGGTGCCGGAAACCGCGCCGCGCTCTCCTCCAGCGGCAGCCTCAAGCCGTTCGCCAGATACGACACCGTGCGATAGAAGCCGCACAACAGCATGATCTCCAGGATCTGCGCCTCGTCGTAATGCGCCGACAGCGCGGCAAACTCGGCGTCATCCAACGTCGCACGGTGATGCAGCGCGTCGACGGCCGCGATCAGCGCCTGCTCGGCCACCGACCAGCACGGCGACGTCGCATCGCCCAGCACGGTCGCGCGTAATTCATCCTCGGTGAGCTTTGCCGGCCCCGCAAAGATCGCAACATGCACGCCCCATTCGTACTCGCATTGGTTCAGCGCGCAGGTACGGTCGATGACGATCTCGCGTTGGCGCAGCGAGAGCGGGCCGGGATCGAGCAGGCCGCCGGCGCGAAACTTGTCCCAGGCGCGGCCGTGGCCTGCCATCACCCGGAACAGCAGCAGCGGCGGGGCGCCGCGCATGATGCGGTCGAACTGCGCCTGGATCTCCGGGGGATAAGGCGGATCAAGCGGCGCCAGACGCGGCATCGGCTGGGACATGGGCCGTCTCCTTTGCTACAATCATCGTAGCAACATGCTACATTATCTGTAGCATGACGCAAGAGGCGACGATGTCGAAGCAGGCCACTACCAGATCGCGCAGCGTGCGCGGCTCGCGCACCGGGCGGCCGATCATGGCGCTGCTCGACCTCCTGGGGCGGCGCTGGAGCCTGCGGATTCTGTGGGAATTGCGCGGCGGCCCCCTCACCTCGCGCGGCTTGCGCACGGCCTGCGACGAAGCCTCGCCGACGGTGCTGCAAGCGCGGCTGAGCGAGCTGCGCGAGGCGGGATTCGTGGAGCTGGGCGAGGCCGGAGGCTATGCGCTGACGCCGCTGGGGCGAGAATTGTGCGAGACGTTCATGCCGCTGCACAAGTTTGCGGAGAGGTGGAGGAGGTAGAGCTTCTCGCTTACCCTCCCCTGGAGGGGGAGGGTCGGCTCACATGAAGCGCAGCGAAATGTGAGACGGGGTGGGGTGACGGTCTCTCCACAGAAGCGGTGCCCGAGTAGAGAGATCACCCCACCCCGCTCGCGCTACGCGCGATCGACCCTCCCCCTCCAGGGTAGGGTAAGAACGCTATGCCGCTGCCACCGTCAAATTCGCGCCGTCCACCTGCACCACCTTCACCCTTGTCCCCGCCGGTGTATCCGGCCCGGCAACACGCCAGACCGTGTCACCGATACGCACGGTGCCTGAGCCGTCGATGATCGGCTTCTCCAGCGTGAACTCGCGCCCTAACAGCGCCTCGGTGCGCTTGTTCAGGAACGGGCTCGTGCTTGCGTTCGGCTTCGGCCGAGCGAGGCGGCGCCACACCGGCACGGCGGCGGCAGCGAAGACCGCGAACATCACGAGCTGGATCTGCCAGGACAGGGCAACAGTGAACGAGATCAGCCCGACCAGCAGCGCGGCGAGGCCAAGCCAGAACAGAAACACGCCGGGCGCCAGTACCTCCAGCGCCATCAGGATAAAGCCGAAGATCAGCCAATTCCAGCTGCCGAGCGATGCGAACATGTCGGTCATGACACGATCTCTCTATAGTATCGGCACATGCCCTTGTCGGAAAACCGGTGTCCACTTTTCCGGGGCATGCGCTTTACCCCTGCCGCGGCGGCACCGCCGGCGGCGTGCCGCCGGTCGGCGGCACTGAGCCGGGACGGCGAGCGGCGGCGGCCGCGGACGCTGCACTCTCGCCGAACGTTGCCTTGGCGATCTCGCCGATGCCGGCGAGCGAGCCGAGCATGCTGGTGGCTTCCATCGGCAGCATGATGATCTTCTGGTTCGGCGCGTCCGCGAACTGGCCGAACGCCTTGATATATTTGTCGGCGATGAAATAGTTCAACGCGGCGACGTCGCCCTTGGAGATGGCTTCCGAGACGGCCTGCGTCGCCTTGGCCTCGGCTTCGGCCAGACGCTCGCGCGCTTCGGCATCGCGGAAGGCGGCCTCGCGGCGGCCCTCGGCTTGCAGGATCTGGCCCTGCTTGGCACCCTCGGCGCGCAGGATTTCCGACTGGCGCTGGCCTTCGGCGGCGAGGATGTCGGCGCGCTTGACGCGCTCGGCCTTCATCTGCCGGCCCATGGCTTCGACGAGGTCGGCCGGCGGCACGATGTCCTTGATCTCGATACGGTTGACCTTGACGCCCCAGGGCGAGACCGCGGCGTCGACGACGCGGAGCAGGCGCTCGTTGATCTCGTCGCGATGCGACAACACCTGGTCGAGGTCCATCGAGCCCATCACTGAGCGGATGTTGGTCATGGTCAGGACCGTGATCGCCTGGTTGAGGTTGGCGACTTCGTAGCTCGCCTTGGCGGCATCGAACACCTGGTAGAAGGCGACACCGTCCACCGTCACCGTGGCGTTGTCCTTGGTGATCACCTCCTGCTCGGGAATGTCGATCACCTGCTCCATCATGTTGATCTTGCGCCCGACGCGGTCGAAATAGGGCACGATCAGATTGAGCCCGGGGCTCAAGGTCTGGGTGTATTTGCCGAACCGTTCGATGGTCCAGTCATAGCCCTGCGGCACCGTCTTCACGCCGGCCACCAGCGTGACGATGACGAGCAAAACCAGAACAATCGCGAAAATGTCGAAACCGCTCATATGTCCTCCAAGGCAGGAAAAAGCCCTTTCCCGCGCTGTCATTGGTCGGGATCGCGACCCCACCGGTTCAGCGGTCGCGGGTAACGTCGGCATCAGCGCGATTCTGCACAAGACACGCGGAGAGGGAATGCTCACGATATGTATTTGCGGAAGGCTCTTGAAAGCGAGCGGCGCAGACCTACCGACAAATATTAACGAATCCGGCCATGCCGTCCGCCGCCGGCTTCATTCGATGACGTCGTCCGCGATTGCGAGCAGGCCTGCGGGAAGCGTGACGCCAAGCGCTTTGGCCGTCTTCAGATTGATCGTCAGCTCGAACTTGGTGGGATTCTGGACCGGCAGATCGGCCGCCGGCGCGCCCTTGAGGATACGATCGATGTAGGAAGCCGCGCGGCGCAGCTGCTCGGCGCTGTCGGTGCTGTAGGACATCAGCCCGCCCTCCTCGACGAAGGTGCGGCTCCAGAACACCGCGGGCACGCGCGCCTCCGCGATCGCCGCAAGCAAATCTGCGCGGTTGGCCATGGCGAAGAAGTCCGGCAGGACCAAGAGGCCGCCGTCCTTCCGCGAGGCCAGGGCGGCGATCGAGCCGGCGTCGTTCACCGGCGCGGGCTCGATGGTCACATGGAGCGTCCGCGCCGCCTCTTCGATGGTGCGCAGCATCAGGGGCGCGAACGGCGCGGTGGCGGGGTTGTAGACGACGAAGACGCGGCGGACGGGCGGCGTGACCTGCGTCAGCATCTCCAGCCATTTGCCGGCAAGCGGGCCGTCGTAGTCGGTGAAGCCGGTGACGTTGCCGCCGGGATGGGCGAGGTTTTTGACAAAACCCTGGCTGACAGGATCGGTGACGACGGCGAACACGATCGGGATCGTCGCGGTGCGCTGGCGCAGCTCCTCCACCGAGGGCGTGCCGACCGCGAGCAGGATGTCGGGCTTGAGCGCGACCAGCTCGTCCGCGAGGCGCGCGATCCGCGCCCGGTCACCGCCGCCGCTGCGCCAGTCGATCCGCAGATTATCGCGCTCCTTCCAGCCATGACCGGCGAGCGCCTCGACCAGGATGGTGCTGCGGGCCTGCCCGATCGCATCCTCAGCGGCCGTGACCGAGAGCACGCCGAGCCGGCGCATCGCATCTGGCTGCTGCGCCCGCACTGAGGCCGGCAGCGCCGCAATCATCCCAAGAAGCGCCAGACATTCGCGGCGATTCATGGGGCACATCATCAAATCCAGCCCTGAAGCTCGCGCAGCACGAGAGCGCGGATCACGTCCAGGCCAGGCTCGCTATCGTTGAGGCAGGGGATCGCGGAAAACTGCTCGCCGCCATTGTGCTTGAAAATCTCGGCGTTCTCCTGCGCGATCTCCTCCAGCGTCTCCAGGCAGTCGGCGGAAAAGCCCGGCGTCACCACCGCGATGCGGCGCACGCCGTCTTTCGCCAGACGCTCCATGGTCTTATCCGTATACGGCTGGAGCCACTCGTCATTGCCGAAACGCGACTGGAAGGTCAGCAGCAGCTTTGTCTCGTCCATGCCGAGCCGGCGGCGCAGCGCCTCCGTCGTGGCGATGCAGTGCTGCTGATAGGGATCGCCCTTGTCGACATAGGATTTCGGCATGCCGTGGAAGGAGGCGACGATCAGCTCCGGCTTGAACGGCAGGCTCGCCAGATGCGTCTCGATCGAGGTCGCGAGCGCCTCGATATAGGCCGCGTCCTCGTAATAAGGCGGCGTCACCCGCAGCGTCGGCTGGTTACGTAGGCGGGCGAGCACGCGGAACACCTCGTCGCAGACCGTCGCCGAGGTCGAGGCGGAATATTGCGGATAGAGCGGCACGGCGAGGATGCGCTCGCAGCCCTTCGCGATCAGCGCATCGATGCCCGCTTTGATCGAGGGATTGCCGTAGCGCATCGCCCAGTCCACGACCACATGACCGCGATCCGACAGCGCGACCGCGAGCTTGTCGGCTTGCGAGCGCGTGATGGTCTTCAGCGGCGACTCGTTGCGCTCATTGTTCCAGATCTTGCGGTAGTCCAGCGCCTTGGTGCGGGGACGGCTGCGCAGGATGATCCCGTTCAGCACCAGCTTCCAGACCAGGCCCTGGTCCTCGATGACGCGGGCATCCGAGAGGAACTCCTTCAGATAGACCCGCACGCCGGGCGCATCGGCCGTGTCGGGCGTGCCGAGATTGATCAGGAGTACGCCGACGCGCGGCAGGGCGGATTGGGCGGCCGGTTTCGCGCTTTCGACGGGGACGACGCTGGTCATGGCTCTGTGCCTCGCGCGTTGGTCTGAACTTGTCAAGATGAGGCCGGTTTCGCTAGGGTCGCTACCCACGGGAGGGAAGATGACACTCGCGGAATGGTGCGTCCTGGGAGCGCTGCTGCTTTATCTCTCGACGATCGCCTCGATCAAATGGATCAGGTTTCGCACGTTCGACAATTCCCGGCCGCGCGACCCCGCCTTCTATGAGGATGCCATCGCGCAGCGTGCGCTCGGCGCGCACCAGAACGGCATCGAGACGTTCCCGTTCTTCGCCTTCGCGGTGCTGCTCGCCGAATACAGGGACTCGCCCGCAGCGGCTGATCGACGAGCTTGCGGCGCTGTTCCTGATCGTGCGGGTCGCCTATGTGCTGACCTATCTCGGCAACCGCCCGACGCTGCGCTCGATCCTCTGGAGCATCGGCTTTGCGATCAATCTCGGGATCTTCTTCATGCCGGTCTTGAAGCGGTTTCTGCCGGTGTGACTTTCTTCCTTCTCCCCTTGCGGGAGAAGGTGGCGCGAAGCGCCGGATGAGGGGTTCTATCCATTCGTAAGACTGTTCGTGAGGAGACAGACCCCTCACCCGTCTCGCCGCTACGCGGCGAGCCACCCTCCCCCGCAAGGGGAGAGGGAGAAAAAGCTCAAAAACACGTCGTCCGTTCGGCGGCGATGTAGCCGAACAACAGGCCGACGCCGAACAGCAATACCAGGCCCGCGGCGCCGAATTCGATGCCGCGCATGAATAGCGCGCCGCCGCCGTCGCGCCCGGCGCTGAGGCGGGCGGCGATGCCCTTGGCGGAGACCGCGATGATCGCAATGGCCGCAACAGTGATCGCGGTGCCCAATCCCATCAGGAAGGTCGCGGCGATGCCGGCCCAGAACAGGCCCTGCGTCAGCGCGAACACCAAGACCAGGATCGCTCCCGAGCACGGGCGGATACCGACGGTGAGGATCGCGGCAAAACCGCGCCGCCAGCCGCCGGGGCCGGCGAGCTCGCTCGGGGTCGGACCGTGGGAGTGGCCGCAATGCTCGTCATGGACGTGGTCGTGCCCGTGGTGGTGATGGGCGTGGGCGTGAGTGCGATCGTGGTGATGATGATCGTGGCCATGATGGTCGTGGGCATCATGATGATGGTGATGGCCGTGGCCATGGTGGTCATGCGGTACGCCCGCGATCGCCGGCACCGGGTGCGCGGCCTGGAGCGCGCGGATGAACGCACCGCCCTTGACCCAGACCAGCCTCAGGCCGAACAGTCCAATCAGGCCATAGCTCGCGATCTCGATCACCCCTTCTGCCTTGCACATGGTCTTCGCGGTCGCATTCAGCAGCCAGGCCGAGATGCCGACGATCAGGATCGCCACCAGCGACTGCATCAGCGCCGAGGCAAACGACAGCGCGATGCCTCGCCGCGCGGTCTCGCGGTTGGCGACGAGGTAGGAGGCGATCACCGCCTTGCCATGGCCGGGGCCGGCGGCGTGGAAGATGCCATAGGCAAACGAGATGAAGAGCAGCGTCCACACCGCCGAGCCGTCGGACTTCGCGGCGCGGATGGTCGACGACATCTGGCGATAGAATTCCGACTGCTTTGCCAGCAGCCAGCCGATCAGGCCGCTGGCCTCAGGCTCCGCCGCCTGCGAGGTGCGCGGTGCGCCGAACGGGTTTTGGGCGAGAAGATCGTGGAGCGCGGCGTCGGCCACGGACACGACCAGCAGTGCGGCGGCGCAGGTGAGAAGCCCGCGCGCGAACAGGGAAAGTTGCAGCTTCAAGGGCAATCCACCGTGATCTTGTTGGCGAACATCATGCCGAAATTCGAATTCTCGCCATTCAGGAAGGTCTGCTCGTTGAGCTTCTGCGCGCTCGCGGTGCCATCGCTCGGCCGCTCCAGCTTCATCTGGCAGCCCGCGGGCGCGCCGACCAGCTTCACCGGATTGTCCTTGGCCATCTGGAAGTCGATGAAGAAGGAGCGGTCGAACACTTCGAGCACCAGCTGCTTGGGCTTGACCGGGGCCTTCAGCGGCAGCGTGAAGTGGAGGGTCAGCACCGTATCCTTGTAATCAAGGAAGTAGTCGACCGGCTCCTGGAAACGCTCCTTCTTGCCGTCGGCTCGCGCAAAGGTGAAGTAGGCGTATTCCTTGAGCGACTCGACATTGGTCTGCGCCAGCGGCCCGAGCTCCTCGCGCGTATAGGCGCCCTTGGTCTTGCTCTCGAGCCCCTGCACCGCATAGGCCGAGAACATGTCGTCAAAGGTCCAGGCGTGACGGACTCCGGTGACGCTGCCATCCGGTGCGTAGAGCAGTTCGCTGGCCGCGGTGATCCAGACATGCGGATGCGCGCTCGCCGCGCCCGCCACGAGCGTCATCGCGGCGGCGAGCAGCCATCCGAACAAGCGGCGCATCGGAGGTATCCAAACCGGCAGGATCATGGGCACTCCACCTCGATCGGGACGATGAACAACAGGCCGACAGCGACGTTCGCACCGCCCTCCTTGAAGGTATCCTCGCTCGCATCCTGCACCAGCTTGCGGTCCCGGTCGTCGCCCGCTGACCGCCGCAGCCATACCTCACAACCGGCGGGCGCACCGACGAGTTTGAGCGGATGCTCTTTTTCCAATCGAAAATCGATGAAAAAGGAACGATCAAAAATAGTCAGACGAACCGTCTTCGCCTTCACAGGCGTTTTCAGCGGCAGCGTGAAATGCAGAGTGAGGTGATCGTCCTTGTAATCGAAGAAGTAATCGACCGGCTCTGCAAACGGGAGCCTCTCGTTTACCCTCAAGAAGGTGAAGTAGGCGTTATCCTTCAGTGACTCGAGTTGGGTCTGCGCCAACGGCGCCAGCTCTTCGCGAGTATAGGCGGCCTTAGACTTCCCCCGAAGCCCCTGCACAGCATTGGCCGAGAATGCGTCGTCAAAAGTCCAGGCGTGGCGGACGCCAGTGACGCTGCCGTCGGCGGCGTAAAGGATCTCGCTCGTCACGGCGACCCAGACATGCGGATGCGCACTCGCCGGCCCCGCGGCGAGCGACAGGGTGGCAACGAGTAGCCATCCCAACAGCCCGCGCATGCTCATCAGGCCGCCTTGGCGTCGTCGAGCAGGCCGCGGCGGCGCAGCAGCGCGTCCGGCTCGGGCGGGCGGCCGCGGAAGGCCTCATAGGCGGCTTCCGGATCGACCGATCCGCCCGAGGCGTAGATGTCGTCGTGCAGGCGCTTGGCCACCGCGGGATCGAAGATGTCGCCGGCCTCCTCGAACGCGCCGAAGGCATCGGCGTCCATCACCTCCGACCACATGTAGCTGTAGTAGCCGGCGGCATAATGATCGCCGGTGAAGATGTGGCCGAATTGCGTGGGACGGTGACGTAGCGAGATTTCCTCGGGCATGCCGATCTTCTCCAGCTCTTGTCTCTCGAAGGCGCGCACGTCGTGCGCGGCGGAAGCCGGCTGGGTGTGGAATTCGAGATCGACCAGCGCCGAGGAGACGAACTCGACCGTGGCAAAACCCTGGTTGAATTTTCGCGCGGCGAGGAAGCGTTGCAGGAGGTCCTCCGGCAGGGGCTCGCCGGTCTGGTGGTGGCGAGCGAACTTCTGCAGCACCTCGGGCCGCTCCTGCCAGTGCTCGTAGAGCTGGGACGGCAGCTCGACGAAGTCGGTGAACACTGAGGTGCCCGACAGCGAGGGGTAGGTGACGTTGGAGAGCATGCCGTGCAGGCCGTGGCCGAACTCGTGGAACAGGGTGCGGGCGTCGTCGGGCGACAGCAGTGAAGGCTCGCCGCCGGCTCCCTTGGCAAAATTGCAGATGTTGAGAACCAGCGGCGCGACGTCGCCGTCGAGCTTCTGCTGGTCGCGCAGCGAGGTCATCCAGGCGCCGGAGCGCTTCGAGGGCCGGGCGAAGTAGTCTCCATAGAACAGCGCCTTGTGCTTGCCCTCCCTGCCCTTCACCTCCCAGACCCGGACGTCCGGGTGCCAGACCGGAACGTCCCTGCGTTCCTCGAAGGTGATGCCGAACAGGCGCGTGGCGCAGTCGAAGGCGGCGGCGATCATATGGTCGAGCGACAGATAGGGCTTGATCGCGGCGTCGTCGAAATTGGCGCGCTGAAGGCGCAGCTTCTCGGCGTAGAAGCGCCAGTCCCAGGGGGCGAGCTTGAAATTGCCGCCCTCTTCCGCGATCAGCGCCTGCATGTCGTCGCGGTCGGCGAGCGCGCGCGCCCTCGCCGGCTTCCAGACCCGTTCCAGAAGGCCCCGCACCGCTTCCGGCGTCTTGGCCATGGAATCTTCGAGCCTGTAGGCGGCGAAGGTCGGGTAGCCCAGGAGCTTGGCGCTCTCTTCGCGCAGCTTCAGGATCTCGACGATGGTTGCGTTGTTGTCATTGGCGTTGCCGTTGTCGCCCCGCGCGGTGAAGGCCTTGTAGACCTTCTCGCGCAGGTCGCGCCGCGCCGAGCTCTTCAGGAACTGTTCGACCGAGGAGCGTGACAGCGTGACGATGGCCTTGCCTTCCATGCCGCGCTCTTCTGCCGCAGCCTTGGCGCCGGCGACGAAGCTCTCCGGCAGGCCCTGGCGGTCGGCCTCCCCGAGCTCCAGGAGCCAGTCCTGCTCGTCGCCAAGCAGGTGATGGCTGAAGCTGGTGCCGAGCTGGGCGAGCCTCTCGTTGATCTCCGCCATCCGCGTCTTGGCCTCGTCGGAGAGGCCGGCGCCGGAGCGGTGGAAGCGGGTGTAGGTGCGCTCCAACAGGCGCAGCTGCTCGGGCGTGAGACCGAGATTGGCGCGGTTCTCGTGCAGCTGGGCGATGCGGCCAAACAGCACGGCGTTCATCATGATCGGATTCCAGTGCCGCGCCATCCGTAAGGAGACCTCCTTGTCGATCTCCAGGATGGCCGGGTTGGAATGCGCCGAGACGAGGTCGTAGAAGACCGCCGCGACCTTGCTCAAGAGCTTGCCCGAGCGCTCCAGCGCCGTGATGGTGTTGGCGAAGTCGGGCGCGGCCGGATCGTTGGTGATCGCCGCGATCTCGGCGGAGTGATCGGCGAAGGCCTGCTCGTAGGCCGGGAGGAAGTGCTCCGGCTTGATCTCGTCGAAAGGCGGGGTCGCGAACGGCGTCACCCAGGCCTTCAGCAGCGGGTTGGTCTCGGCGTCCGTAGTTTGGCGCAGTTCTGACATCACAAGTCCCGATTTTTGAGCCGATTTGTTGCAGCCAGCTATAGCACGCGATGGGGCTTTTTTGCGCCGTTTGCCCTTGCTCCCGGCCGCCTTTTCGGGGAGATTGCGGCCCTCGAAGACACGGGATCCCTGAGCTCATGAACGCGCCTGCCTCCTCTTCCCGCCAGATCGCCTGGCCGAGCGTCATCACCGTCATCAGCGCCGCCATCCTGATTGGCGCGGAGGTGTTCGGCGCGGCGTTTGCCGGCGGCTGGGCGCTCGCGATCCTGTTCGGGCTCGGCGACCAGGGCGCGCACATCCTTCAGGCCGTGCTGTTCACACTCGGCGTGCTGGTGATGACCGCGTTCATCCGCGGAGCTCAGCGCGTCGAGCCGTTCACGAAGCGCCGCTGACGCTTCGTCGCGCGCGAGACACGCGCGCTGCGCAGAAAACTTAACGCGCGTTCATCTTCCGCGTCGCTCGCGCAACGCTGCGCAAGCAGGTGTTAGGCAATTCTGTTCTCAGCCTAAAAAAATTCTTGCGAAGCAGAGTCAAAACGCTTATGTGCGGATTTGCCCAATTTCGCACGTGCCTGTGGTCGTGTGTCAGTCGGTAGGTATCCGGACAAGAGGCCGGACAGCCGCCAAGGGGTGAAGAAGCCGAGGGGCTCTTCGGAAGTGCGGAAGTCAAAGGACCGAAGGTCGCAAGACCTGAAGGTCCAAAGATGAAGCAGACCCGGAGCGTCCAGCATCTCTCTCAAGAGATGCCATGTCGAAGGTGACTTCACTTTTTGCAACCGTGACTGGCAGCCGGAGGCGAACCGGCGCACCCCGCTCTCAACGGGGGACGCGACTTAAAGCAACGACGGATCGGGCTTTTTTGGTCTCTACCGGCAGTCCAACGCCGGCGCGGGCTACTGAAAAGGCTTGTCCTTCATTGCCAGGTGTGCGGGCGGGAAAATTCCCAACCAATCCACGGCAGCACAATTCGGTCCAGGGGTCTTGCCCTGTCGCGTCTCCATCGTGCGGCAGCGGCGTAGCACCCTCGTCCGAGAACCACTTTGAACGAGCTCCGTCGCTGGGGCCGCTTTGGAGAGTGCTATGACCGAACGTATCCAGGAATTCCTGCGCAATCGCCGCAAGGATGGCCTCGACACCGAGCCGTGCCTCGTCGTCGACCTCGAGGTCGTGCGCGACAATTACCAGAGCTTCGCCAAGGCGCTGCCCGACAGCCGCGTGTTCTACGCCGTCAAGGCGAACCCGGCGCCGGAAGTGCTGGCCCTGCTCGCCTCCATGGGCTCCTGCTTCGATACCGCGACGGTCGCCGAGATCGAGATGGCGCTGGCCGCGGGTGCGACGCCCGACCGCATCTCCTTCGGCAACACGATCAAGAAGGAGCGCGACATCGCGCGCGCCTTCGCGCTCGGCATCCGGCTGTTCGCCGTGGACTGCGCCGCCGAGGTCGAGAAGGTCGCCCGTGCCGCCCCCGGCGCGAAGGTGTTCTGCCGCATCCTCTATGACTGCGCCGGCGCCGAATGGCCGCTGTCGCGCAAGTTCGGCTGCGATCCGGAGATGGCGGTCGAGGTGCTCGACCTCGCCAAGCGCCTCCGCTTGGAGCCGTACGGCATCTCCTTCCATGTCGGCTCGCAGCAGCGCAAGGTGAAGGCATGGGACCGTGCGCTGGCGATGGCCTCGCAGGTGTTCCGCGACTGCGCCGAGCGCGGCATCAACCTGTCCATGGTCAACATGGGCGGCGGCTTCCCGACCAAGTACCTGAAGGACGTGCCACCGGTCGTGACCTACGGCCGGTCGATCTTCCGCGCGCTGCGCAAGCACTTCGGCAACCAGATCCCGGAGACCATCATCGAGCCGGGCCGCGGCATGGTGGGCAACGCCGGCATCATCGAATCCGAGGTCGTGCTCATCTCGAAGAAGAGCGACGAAGACGAGGTGCGCTGGGTGTACCTGGACATCGGCAAGTTCGGCGGCCTCGCCGAGACCATGGACGAGTCGATCCGGTACGCCATCCGCACCCGTCACGACAGCGCGGACATGACGCCGTGCGTGCTCGCGGGGCCGACCTGCGACAGCGCCGACGTGCTGTACGAGAAGACCCCGTATCCGCTCCCCGTGACGCTTGAGATCGGCGACAAGGTGCTGATCGAGGGCACCGGGGCCTATACGTCGACCTACTCGTCGGTGGCGTTCAACGGCATCCCGCCGCTGAAGACTTACCATATCTGATCCGCCTCTCTTTCGAGGCTTGACGAACCCGGGAGCCGGCCTGCCGGCTCCTCCCTGACATTTTCGATTTCTGACGACGTCTTGGACCGGCGTGCCTCTCGCACGTCGGTTCAAGCGGGGACTGACGCGCCATGACTGCTCCTCGGAAGCCACAGATCGCCCTCACCTCGAAAGCCGCTCTGTTTGCGATCCGCAGCGAGCGCGCTGGCGACGTCGCGATGCGCGAAGCGCTGCTCGATGCCTGCTTTGGCGAGAACCGCCATGGCCGCACCTGCCAGCGCCTGCGCGACGGACGCGCGCCTGCCGCAGGCCTTGCCCTGTCGGCGGTGCGCGAGGGCAAGCTCGTGGGAACCGTGCGGCTGTGGCACGTCAGCGCCGGAGGCAGGCCCGCTCTGGTCCTCGGACCGCTGGCGGTCGACCCTGCCTGCCGCGAGCTCGGGATCGGCGCCGCGCTGATGCATCAAGCGCTGGCCGCCGCCCGGGCGCGCGGGCATGCTGCGGTGATCCTGCTCGGCGATGCCCCCTACTACGCGCGCTTCGGCTTCTCGGCCGACAAGACCGGCGCGCTGTCGCTGCCCGGCCCGTTCGAGCGCGACCGGCTGCTGGCGATCGAGTTCGCGGAAGGCGCGCTCGACGGCGCCGAAGGGATGATCGTTCCGACCGGAGCGGCCCTGCCCAAACGGAGGGCGGTTCGCGCTCTCCAGGCGCACGCGGCCTAAGGGATTGCCATGATGGCAACGACCGAAGCCGCATCCAGCGGCCATCCCCGGCCGTGCCTGACTTGATGCCTGTTCCTTTGGGGTTGCGCGGGCTTGAGAAACGCCCTTTAACCCCGCGAAACATCTCCCTTCAGTCGAGGTCCGAGAGCATGTCCCGTCGCCTGATTTCCACCGGCTCCCCGTTCGAGAAGACCGCCGGCTACAGCCGCGCCGTGATCGACGGCGAGTTCGCCTTCGTCGCGGGAACCACGGGCTATGACTACACGACCATGACGATGCCGGCCGATGTCACGAGCCAGTCACGCAACTGCTTCAAGACCATCGAAGCCGCCCTGAAGGAGGGCGGCTTCGAGATGGCCGACATCGTCCGCGTGACCTATTACCTCACCGACATCAAAGATGCAGACGCGCATTTCGCCGTCTGCGGCGAAGTCCTCGGAGACATCCGCCCGGCTGCAACGCTGATCGCCGTCTCAGCGCTCTACAAGCCCGAGATGAAGGTCGAGATCGAAGTCACCGCCAAGCGGCGTAGCGCCTGATCCACCCCTCACCCATTGTCTGCCAGCACGTTCCGGAGAAACCATCCCATGAGTCCCGCCTCGCAGATCTACGCGAAGATCACCGGTCCCATCGTCATGGTCGGCTTCGGCTCCATCGGCAAAGGCACGTTGCCGCTGATCGAGCGGCATCTCGATTACGACAAGTCGCGCGTCACCGTGATCGATCCCAAGGATGAGGGCCGCAAGGCGCATTGCGAGAAGCACAATGTCCGCTTCATCCAGAAGGGCGTGACCAAGGACAATTATCGGGAGTTGCTGACCCCGCTGCTCACCGAAGGCGGCGGCCAGGGCTTTTGCGTCAATCTCTCGGTCGACACCGGCTCCACCGACCTCATGGAGCTCTGCAACGAGCTTGGCGCGCTCTATATCGACACCGTCAACGAGCCCTGGCTCGGCTTTTATTTCGACGCTTCAAAGGGCCCGGAAGCGCGCTCCAACTACGCCCTTCGCGAAGTGACGCTGGCCGCCAAGAAGGCACGGCCTAAGGGCTCGACGACGGCCGTGTCCTGCTGTGGCGCCAATCCCGGCATGGTCTCCTTTTTCGTCAAGCAGGCGCTGCTCAACGTCGCCGCGGATCTGAAGCTCAATGCCCCCAAGCCGAAGACCAAAGCCGAATGGGCGGACCTGATGCGGCAGGCCGGTGTCAAGGGCATCCACATCGCCGAACGCGACACCCAGCGCTCCAGGAAGCCGAAGGAGCCTGACGTCTTCGTCAACACCTGGTCGGTGGAAGGCTTCCTGTCGGAAGGCGTGCAGCCCTCAGAACTCGGTTGGGGCACCCATGAAAAGTGGATGCCTGAGAATGCGCGCACCCACGAAGCCGGCTGCGGCGCCGCCATCTATCTGATGCAGCCCGGCGCCAACACGCGCGTGCGCACCTGGTGCCCGACCCGCGGCGCGCAGTATGGCTTCCTCGTCACCCACAACGAGTTGATCTCGATTGCCGATTACTTCACGGTGCGTGACGCAGCGGGCACGGCGATCTACCGGCCGACCTGCCACTACGCCTATCATCCGGCCGACGATGCCGTGCTGTCGCTGCATGAAATGTTCGGCCGCGCGGCGAAGATGCAGGAAAAGCACCACATCCTCGATGAGAACGAAATCGTCGATGGCATCGACGAGCTCGGCGTGCTGCTGTTTGGCCACGACAACAATGCCTACTGGTACGGCTCGCAGCTCTCCATCGAAGAGACCCGCAGGCTCGCGCCCTACCAGAACGCCACCGGCCTGCAAGTGACCTCCGCCGTGCTCGGCGGCATGGTGTGGGCGCTGGAGAACCCGAACGAAGGCATCGTCGAAGCCGACGAGATGGATTTCGACCGTCTGCTGGAAATCCAGCTGCCTTATCTCGGCCCGGTGAAGGGCTTCTACACCGACTGGACGCCGCTGACGGATCGCCCGGGACTGTTCCCGGAAGATATCGATACGAGCGATCCCTGGCAGTTCCGGAATATTCTGGTGCGGTGAGGGCGTCTCGCCCTAAAGCACCACTGTCATGCCCCGGCTTGGCAATGGCTTTGCCGGGGCATCCAGTACGTCGCGGCTTCTCCGTATCCACGCTCCGTCTCTGGAATACTGGATCACCCGCTTTCGCGGGTGATGACACCGAGTGCCGTGGCTAGGAGGGCGGCCGCAAACTACTTCTTCTCAATCGGCGGCGCGACCTTCTCGGCTGGAGCGGGCGGCAGCGTGGGCTTGGTCGCCGCGCCCTGCGTCTGAGGATCGGGCCGTGCGGGCTCGGGGGCCGGCGTGGTCGGGCGATCACCGCCGGGCTTGGACTCCGCGGGCGTCTTACCCTGATCGTCGGACGGGGTGCCCTGGAGCGGTGGCGTTGCCTGCGCCATCTGCAGCCGGCTCTCGGCGCGAATCTGCGCCAGCGACAGGCCCGACACCACAACGCCCGCTGCGAACAACGAGCAGGCGATCATCAGGTCGAGCTTCAGTCTGCGCTTGTCATTGCCTGTCATGTCGATCACCGCATTTGTCCGTGGGATCAACGAAATGGCCGCGCGCGGGTTCCGAGCCGGGCAAGGCGGGAACCGCACGCCTGCGCGCTAAAACGCCCGCTCAATCCGTGGTGCTAACTTCCCAGGTGGCGTGGCGCACGCCCGGAAGGTGCTGGAGGTCCGTCGCCACTGCGTTCAGCTCGTTCGGATCGACCGCGGTCGCAACCAGCTTTGCGACGATCTCCAGGATGTCGTCGCCGATCTCGGCCACATCGATATCAGCGACCGAATATTTCGCGGCTTCCAACCTCTCGACGAGGCGGTCGCGCATGTCAGGCAGAGCGTCGGCCGCCACCGCCAGCTTGAAGTAGTAGGTCGCCTCCAGTGCCCGCTCATTCAGCGGAATGCGGTTGATGGCATTGACCAGCGGGCGCAGCAGCGTGTTGCCGGCGATGACGAACACGGTCAGCACCGCGGCTTGCGCGACCATGTCGGCGCCGGCACAGGAGCCGACCGCGGCCGAGGCCCACAGCGTCGCGGCCGTATTGAGCCCGCGCACGTCCATGCCCTGCTTCATGATGACACCGGCGCCGAGGAAGCCGATGCCGGATACGACGTAGGAGATCACCCGCACCGCGCCGTCGGCGCCATCCAGATGCATGGCGAGATCGACGAAGGCGGCGGCGCCGACCGCGACTAGCACGTTGGTGCGCAGGCCCGCCGTGCGCTGGCGGTACTGTCGCTCGGCGCCGATCAGCGTCCCCAGCACAAAGGCCGTAAACAGGCTGATCAGCGTGTCCGCAAAGTCGGCAATCTGGAATGTCGTCAGAAACCGCATGTATTCGCGCCGCCATTGAGGATGCGGTAGGGTGGGCAAAGGCGCGCTCTTCGCGCGACGTGCCCACCACCTTTGTTTCGCGGAGAGATGGTGGGCACGGCGCAAGGGCGCCTTTGCCCACCCTACGGCCGTAACGATGACGAATTAAAGCTCCAGCAGGCCGCCGTCCCCATTTTCATCCGCAAACGCCAGCAGCGTGCCCTTGGCGTTCCAGGCGAGTCCAGCGACCGGTGGGGTGCCGTTGCGGCGGACCAGGATCTCCGCGCCGTCCTCCAGCCGCACCAGCAGCACGGTGCCGTCGCTGTAGCCGGCGGCGAGGATGTCGTTCTTGGGGTGGCAGGCCACCACCGCCACGCGCGCTTGCAACGGCGCGAGCATCGCGGGCTCCTTGCCCATCGGACCGTCCTTGCCGGCGAACGGCCACAGGATCACGGTGTCGGCGCCCGAGGTCGCCAGCGCCTTGCCGCCCGCGCTCCAGGACATCGAGCGGACGCGGCCGGGATAGCCGGTCATGCGCATGTGCCTGTTGTCGGCGAGCCGCCAGCCGTGCAGCGCCGCCTCGTGCATCGCAGTGACCAGGAACTTGTTGTCCGGGCTGAAGGTGACGCCGAGATGCGAGCCGGCCCAGGGCAGGAATTCGGCCGTAGCAGCCATGTTGGGAAACCACAGCGTCGCGCCGTTGTAATGCGCGATCGCGAGCCGCAGACCTTTCGGCGCGAACGCAAGCCCGCCGACGGTCGAGGGCACCTCGATCGACTTCTCCTCGTTCTTGCCGCTCTTGACGGTCGCCGTCTTGCCGGCCGACCAGGCGAAGGCGCCATCTGGATGCAGCGCCACCGCGTCGATCCAGCGCCGCTTCGGATCAGTGGCGAGCAGTGTCACCTCGCCCTTGGCGTCGAGCGACACGACCTTGCCGTCGTCGCCGCCCATGACGAGGCGCTTGCCGTCGGAGGCGGTCGAGAGGATGCCGCCGCTATGCACGGCGACCTTGCTGATCTCGCCCTTGGCATCGACCAGCGCGACATTCTCCTCGCCGCCGACGAAGGCGGCCCGATCGGCGAGGAAATGCGCTGACGTCACGGCCATGCCGAGCGCGACCGGCTTGACGCGGTCGGTGACGGAAACGATCGAGGCGGAGTCGGGAGCCGGCGTAAACTCTTTCATCACGAGACGATGCAGCTCTCGAAGCCTTTACGGATGGCTTCTTCCGGCAGTTCGCGGCCGATGAAGATGAGGCGGCTCTCGCGCGACTCGCCCTCCTTCCACTTCCGCTGGTGGTTGCCCTCCAGCATCATGTGGACGCCCTGGAAGACGTAGCGGTCGTCATCGTCGTGAAAGGCGAGGATGCCCTTGGAGCGCAGGATCTTGCCGCCCTCGATCTGCACCAGGTTCTGGAGCCAGGGCATGAACACGTTGGGATCGAGCGGCTTGTCGGTCTTCAGCGCTAGCGATTGCATGTCCTCGTCGTGATAGTGCTTCAGGCCATGGCCGTGATCATGGTGATGGTGATGGTCGTGGCCATGGTGATCATGGTCGTGGTCATGATCATCGGCCTCCAGGAAATCGGGCTCGATGTCGAGGATGCGGTCGAGGTCGAACGCGCCGCGATCGAGCACGTCGGCCAGCGCCACCGAGCAGCGCTCGGTGCGATGCAGCTTCGCATAGGGGTTGATGCCGCGGATGCGGGCCTCGACCTCGGCGAGCTCGCCTTTGTTGACCAGATCGGTCTTGTTCAGCACGATCACGTCGGCAAAGGCGATCTGGTTCTTGGCCTCGGGCGCGTCCTTGAGCCGGTCGGACAACCATTTGGCATCGGCAACCGTGACCACCGCATCGAGGCGGGCGTTCTTCTGCACGTCCTCGTCGACGAAGAAGGTCTGGGCGACCGGCGCCGGATCGGCAAGGCCGGTGGTCTCGACGATGATGGCGTCGAACTTGCCCTTGCGCTTCATCAAGCCGTCCATGATGCGCACGAGGTCGCCGCGCACGGTGCAGCAGATGCAGCCGTTGTTCATCTCGAACACTTCCTCATCGGCGCCGATGATGAGGTCGTTGTCGATGCCGATCTCGCCGAATTCGTTGACGATGACGGCGTATTTCTTGCCGTGGTTTTCCGACAGGATGCGGTTCAAAAGCGTGGTCTTGCCGGCGCCGAGATAGCCGGTCAGTACGGTCACGGGAATTTTTGGGGCAGTCGCTTCAGACATAACAACTCCGGACTTTAAGGCTTTTCGCGCGACGCGAGGCGGGGTGGCCCCTGCCCTAGTGGTCAAGCGCGCTGGTCAGGGCCTTTATATTGTGCCTGACCATGTCAATGTAAGTGGGTGCAGGCCCCTTTTCGCCGGTCAAACCGTCGGAAATCAAGGTCCCGCCGACCTTTGCCCCGGTCTCGGCCGCGATCCGCCGGATCAGCCGGTTGTCGCTGATATTTTCCAGGAACACGGCCGGGATTTTTTGGACCTTGATCTGGCCGATGATCGCGGCGATGTCGCGCGCGCTGGGTTCGGTCTCCGTGGAGACACCCAAGGGGGCGATGAACTGGATACCATATTCGGCGGAAAAATAGCCGAAGGCTTCGTGGGTGGAGATCACCTTGCGCCGCTCCACGGGGATTTTGGCTACGGCCTCGCGGACCTCACGGTCGAGGGTTTCGAGCTTTTCCAAATAGGCTTTGGCCTGGGCGCGGAAGACATCTGCGTCATCCGGGGCGGCCGCGGCGAGCGCATCAGCGATGTCGGTGACATAGACCTTGGCGTTGGGGATGGACTGCCAGGCGTGGGGATCGGCGGCCGAACCTAATTTCAGAGGCGTGATACCGGCGCTCGCAGTCACGACCGTCGCCTTGCTGCCCGAGGACTGCACGAGCCGCGGCAGCCACCCTTCCAGGCCGAGCCCGTTGACGATGACGAGATTTGCATCCGCGATCCGCTTCGCATCGCTCGGTGCGGGCGTGTAGATATGGACATCGCTGTCGGCGCCGACCAGCGTGGTCAGATTGATCCGCTCACCCCCGACATTGTGGACGAAATCGGCGAGGATCGAGAAGCTCGCGACCACGTTGAGCCGCTCGGCGGCGTGCAGCGGCGAGGCGATCAGCAACAGCGCACAAAGCAGGATGAGCCGCATCGTCACGCTTCCAGATGCCGGCCGGGAAACAATTGCCGGACGATACCGCCGACGCGGCCGAACAGGACAGAGACCACGTAGAGCACCGTCGCTACGAGAATGATCGCGGGGCCCGACGGCACGCGGGTCTGGAACGAGAGCACGAGGCCGGCATAGCCCGAGGCGGCGGCAGCGACGACCGCGATGCAGATCATGGCCGTGAGATCGCGCGACCAGAACCGCGCAATGCCGGCCGGCAGGATCATGAGGCCGACCGCAAGCAGCGTGCCGAGTGCCTGAAAGCCGTTGACGAGGTTGATCACGACGAGCGCGAGGAAGGCGAGATGCGCAGGTCCCCGGCGCGGCTGACGGTGCGCAGGAACAAGGGATCGACGCTCTCGATCACCAGCGGGCGGAAGATCACGGCGAGCACGAGCAGCGTCACCGTGGCGTTGAAGGCCACCACCAGCAGCGTCTGGTCGTCCATCGCGAGGATGTTGCCGAACAGCACATGCAGCAGGTCGATATTGGTACCCTTGATCGAAACGATGGTGACGCCGAGCGCGAGCGAGGCCAAATAGAAGGTGGCCAGCGAAGCGTCCTCCTTCAGCCCGGTCGAGCGTGCGACCACACCGGCAAGGATCGCGACCGCAAAGCCGGCGATCAGGCCGCCGGCGGTCATCGCGAATAGGTTGAGCCCGGAGAGCAGGAAGCCGACGGCGGCGCCCGGCAGGATCGCATGCGCCATTGCATCGCCGACGAGGCTCATCCGCCGCAGCATCAGGAACACGCCGATCGGCGCGCCTGCCAGCGACAGCGCGATCACGGCGGCGAGTGCCCGCCGCATGAACTCGAATTCGGTGAACGGACCGATCAGCGCGTCATAGGCCATTTGCGATCACGCCGCCTGCGAACGCCCGTCGTCGGCCGCGCAGGCCGCCGCGCTGTCGTCGAAGGCCTCGCACATCCGCATCGCGACCATCAAATTTTCCGGCGTCAGCACCTCGGCCGTCGGCCCCCAGGCCACGGGGCCGCGCGCCAGCACCAGCGTCTCGCTGAAATGGGTGCGCACCATCTCCATGTCATGCAGCGCGGCCAGCACGGTACGGCCCTCGGCATGCCACTCCTTCACCAGCGCGAGCAGATCGGCCGTGGTCTTGCTGTCGATGGCGTTGAAGGGCTCGTCGAGCACGATCAGGCTCGCGTCCTGGAGCAGCACCCGCGCGAACAGCACGCGCTGCATCTGGCCGCCGGAGAGCGTGCCGATCGGGCGGTTCTCGAACCCGTTAAGGCCAACGGCGGCGATTGCGCGCAGGATTTTTTGCCGCGCAGCCTTGCCGATGCCGCCGAACAGGCCGGTCCCGCGCCACAGCCCGGTGCCGACGAAATCGAACACCGAGATCGGAAAGCTGCGGTCGATCTCCGCGCTTTGCGGCAGGTAGGCGATGTCCCTGCTGTCGCGGCCGCCGAGATGGATGCTGCCGTCGAGCGGCTTGAGGATGCCGACGATGCCGCGCAGCAGCGTCGACTTGCCGGCGCCGTTCGGGCCGATCACGGCGACCAGCGCACCGGGTGCGACCTCGCCATTGAGATGGTGCACGGCCGGATGCCGGTCATAGCCGAGCGTGACGTTGTGGAAGGCGTAGTTGTGCCATGGTCACCTCATCGCCAGGAAGACCATGCCCCAGAGCGCGGCGCAGACGGTGAGCGCGGCCGCGAGGCGCCCCGCCATGGTCATGCGCAGGATCGACCACGGCGCCGCCTGGGCCGGATGCGGCGAAGCCGCATCATGGACATGGGCATGGGTGTGATCGTGCCCGTGCGAATGGGCGTGGTCGTGGGAATGGTCGTGATGATGGGCGTGGGAGGCGGCGGGAACCATGCCAAGACGTTATATTATAACATTGCGCCTGTCCACGCCGGGCTCAGGGCCGGCCGATCAGCATGGCGATGGCGGCCGCTACGAACGGGAACGGCACCGACACCGCGCAACGGAACCAGACGAACCGGGCCGGCATGAATGGGATCTCCCACAGGATCACCCGCTGGAAGGCGAACAGGGCCCAGGCGACGACATAGGCAACCACCTGGGGCACCCCGCCGCCGGACTTCAGCGCCACCGTGCCGATGGAGAAGCCGATCACAGGTCCGCCCGGCGTGGCGGCACCAGCGACCACGGCAGACGCGACCCCAAGCCAGCCGCTGTCCGGCCCGAGCCAGCCGGTGATCACCTCCTGCGGGATGATGGCGGCGATGTAGCCGGAGCCGATCACCCCCAGTGCAATCCGCGGCACGATGTTGATGAAGTCCATCGAGCCTTCGCGCAGCGAAGCCTTGAACACGGCAGGGCCGCGGCGGAAGGCGATCAGGCCGACGCCAAACACTGAGCCCCACAACAGGATGTCGATCAGGAGTGCCGCGCTCACGTCTCGTCATCCTTCGAGATCTGTTTCGGATAGAGCCGGACATAGACGAAGCGGCCGAGCGCGCCGGCGAGCACCGGCAGCGGCAGCGAGATCACGATCCGCCACAGCGTGAAATCGGTGCCCATAATCGGGATTTCCCAGGCCACCGCCCGGCCGTAGCCGATCAGGGTCCAGCTGACGACCATGGCGATGGTGGCGCCGAAATCGGCACCGACCGCGAGCAGCGCGCTCGCCACCGGATAGGCGGTGAAGGGACCGCCGGGCAGGATCGCGCCGAAGGCGGTGCCGATCAGAAGCCCCATCAGGCCGGATTTCGGCCCGAGCGAGCGCGAGACTTTTCGTGCGGCAGGATCTCGGAGATGAACGCACCAAGCAGGCAACCGGCGAGCACGCGCGGCAGGATGCCGCCGAACAGCGAGAGGTCGTGGGTGAGAATGTCGAGAACACCATCGGTGCCGTCACGCCGCCAGACCAGACCCGCGCTCACCGCTACCAGAGCCGCGATAATGATGGTCGACCAGCCGATCGGCTTGCGCGCACGCCCCGGCCGCGGCTCGGAGTCCGCGTCCTCGGCAGACGCCGGGTCTTTTGGGGAAGGTTCTGACAACGGGCTCGGGTCGGATCGAGGGGATGCCCGTCCTGCTTAAGGGGGCTGCCCATGCGATGCAAACGGAACGATCACAGGCCGATACGCGCACCGCGCAGGGCAATTCCGCACAGCAAAAAGGCGGCCGCGCACGCGACCGCCCTCTCTGTCATTCCGGGCGGCGCGTCAGCGCCGAACCCGGAATCCATCGGGCCTCAGCCCGAGTGGACAAATGGATTCTCAGATGCGCAATTGCGCATCATAGCTCGCGCTTGGCGCGCCCCGGAATGACTCCAAATGCCTACGCCTTCTCGAACAGAGACTCGACGTATTCCCAGTTCACGAGGTTCTCGACGAATGCCTTGAGATAGTCCGGACGGCGGTTGCGATAGTCGATGTAGTAGGAGTGCTCCCAGACGTCGCAGCCGAGGATCGGGGTGGCGCCGTGCACCAGCGGATTCTCGCCGTTCGGGGTCTTGGAGATCTCGAGCTTGCCGTTCTTGACCTGGAGCCAGCACCAGCCGGAGCCGAACTGGCCGACGCCGGCCGCCTGGAAGTCGGTCTTGAATTTATCGAAGCCGCCGAGGTCCTCGTTGATCTTCTTCTCGAGCTTGCCGGGCAGCTTGGTGCCGCCGCCATTGGGCTTCATCCAGCTCCAGAAGTGGATGTGGTTGTAATGCTGGCCGGCATTGTTGAACACCGCGGGGTTCTTGCCGAACGAGCCCTTGACGATCTCTTCAAGGGATTTGCCTTCCCATTCGGTCCCCTTGAGCGCGTTGTTGCCGTTGGTGACGTAGGCCTGATGATGCTTGTCGTGATGATATTCCAGCGTCTCCTTCGACATATACTGGCCGAGGGCGTCATAGGCGTAAGGGAGTGGGGGCAGCGTAAAGGTCATGGCTTCTTGTCCGCAACTGGTGGGGAACGAGTTCTAACGGTCACCCCTTATAGAAGGTTCCTGCGTCGTTAAATACCGCCAATTTGCGAAAATGCGTGATGCCAACGCTTGGCACGATTGCATAAAATCGTCGCAGCACGCGGACATTCGCGCGGCCTTGGTGGCGTGATGCAAAATATCATTGCCTTTGAGGTGCTTATCGAAGAACGAATGCACCACGGACCGACGTTGCGAAAGACAGAGCCATGAGCATCGAGATCGACATTCTGAACGGCGACGCCTCGTGGCCGATCGCGGAGCCGCTGCACCAGGCGGTCTGGGGCCCGCACATGGTCGCGGACAAGCCCTGGGCTCACGTCAAATGGGATAACGCTCATCTTCGCGTGCTGCTCGATGCGCCCGAGGACGGCCTCGTCTGCCATGTCGGTGTCTACTTCCGCACCGTCACCTGGAACGGGCAGAAGGTCCATGTCGGCGGCATCGGAGGCGTCTGTACCCGCGAGGACCGGCGCGGTCGCGGCTATGCAACCATGGCGATCGACGCGGCGGTGCACACCATGCGCGCCAACGATGCGGTGCGCTTCGCGCTGTTGTTCTGCGAGCCGCACAATTTCGCGTTCTACGAGGCGCGCCGATGGCAGCCCTTCAAGGGCGAGGTCTATTGCCAGCAGCCGGAGGGACGAATCCGCTTCGACTACATGGCACCCTACGTCTTCGACATCGTCCGCGCGCCGACGCTGGGCACCATCGACCTATGCGGCCTGCCCTGGTGAGCCCTGCGTGAGCGGAGGGCTGCGCCGGCCGCTTCACGCCTTATAATATGTCGATCATCATTTAATATTCCGCCCGGTGAACATGACGATCGACGCCCCTGCAGACGCCGTCCCGCCGCTTGCGCCGGTCGCCTCCCCCATCGCCAGCCTGCTGACGGCGCCGATCCTGCCGACATTGCTGCGGCTCGCGATCCCAAACATGATCGCGATGGTCGGCAGCACGCTGGTTGCGATCGCCGAGACTTCCTATATCGGCCGGCTCGGCACCATCCCGCTCGCCGCGATCGCGCTGGTCTTTCCGTTCGCGATGCTGACGCAGATGATGAGCGCGGGCGCGATGGGCGGCGGCGTCTCCTCCGCGATCAGCCGCGCGCTCGGGGCGGGGAATCGCGACCGCGCCGCGACGCTGGCGCTGCATGCCGCCATCATCGGCCTCTGCGGCGGCCTGTTCTTCACGGTCATGATGCTCGTCTTCGGCCGCTCGTTTTTCGCGCTGCTCGGCGGCCGCGAGCGCGTGCTGGAGGAGGCCAGCGGCTATTCGCAGGTGCTGTTCTCCGGCGCGGTCGCGATCTGGCTCGTCAACACGCTGGCTTCGGTGATCCGCGGCACCGGCGACATGCGGCTGCCTTCGATGACGTCGATCGGGGCGAGCCTGCTCCAGGTCGCACTCGGCGGCACGCTGGGACTTGGCCTGTTCGGAGTGCCGCAGTTCGGGATGCCGGGCGTCGCGAGCGGCCAGCTGATCGCGTTCAGCTGCGCCGCGGTCTTCTTGCTCTGGTATCTCTTGTCTGGCCGCAGCAGGCTGCCGCTCGACTTCAGCGCCCTCCATTTCGAGCGTGCGATGTTCCTGGACATTCTCAAAGTGGGCGCGGTGGCCTGCCTGTCGCCACTCCAGAGCGTGCTCACCATTCTGATCTTCACAAAAATCCTCGCGAGCTTCGGCACCGAGATGCTGGCCGGCTACGGCATCGGCTCGCGGCTGGAATTCTTGCTGATCCCGATCACCTTCGCCTTCGGTATCGCATCGGTGCCGATGGTCGGCATGGCGATCGGCGCGGGACATCTGAAGCGCGCGCGGCGCGTGGCCTGGACCGCGGCCGCCGCCTCCGGACTCACGGTCGGCCTGATCGGCCTTGGGATCGCGCTCGATCCGTCGCTGTGGGTCGCGCTGTTCACGCGGGATCCCGGCGTCACCGCCGCCGCCCACAGCTATTTCCACTGGGCAGGTCCGGCCTTCGTGTTCTTCGGCATGGGCGTGTCGTTGTACTTCTCCTCACAAGGCGCGGCGCGCGTCGGCGGGCCAGTGCTTGCCTCCACAGTGCGGCTCCTGATCGTCGCGATCGGCGGCGTCGGCCTCATGACGATGCAGGCGCCGGCCTGGACGTTGTTCGCTCTGGTAGGCGGCGCCATGGTCATGTTCGGGCTCTCGACCGCCGTCTCGGTCGCCTTCGTGCAGTGGGGCAAATGAGCGCAGGCGAATAAGCGCAGACAGTAAGCGCAGGAATGTGATTCCATCCAGCGTTGCACTATTTTGCCGGACTGCTATGGAGGCGCCGTCATTTTCGGGGGCTCTCTCCATGTTCAGCAGATTCGCGATTCCCTTCGTCGTCCTGGCTGCGCTGCTCGGCGCAACGAGCGCCCAGGCGCAGAGCGCCGACGGGACCTGGCTCACCCAGGCGGGTGATGCGCGCGTGAAGATCAGCAAATGCGGCGGCGGCATCTGCGGCCACATCGTCTGGCTGCGCGAACCCACGGATACCGCGACCGGCCAGCCCGCGACCGACAACAAGAATCCCGATCCCGCGCTCGCCAGGCGTCCGATGATCGGCCTGCCATTGTTCAGCGGCATGCAGCCGTCAGCTCCGAACAAATGGTCGGGCCAGATCTACAATGCCGACGACGGCAGCACCTATGCGAGCAGTATCAGCGTGACGGGCGCGGATTCGCTGCGCGTCGAAGGCTGCGTCGGCGCCCTCTGCGGCGGCGAGACCTGGACGCGCGCGGGACGCTGAGCGCCCTCGTGTCCCGGACGCGATGCAGCGTGAAGCGCTGCTTCGCAGAGCCGGGACCATGCCATTCGCAATTTTCTCCAAGATTCTGGGCCCCGGCTCGGCAGCGCATCACTGCGTGCTCCGCTGCGTCCGGGGCACGAGAGACGTGTTACCCCATCATTGCCTTCAATGCCGTCGCAGCCGAGGCATAACCGCCCCGCGCGCCGTCAATGAAATGGACGTGGTCACTGCGCAGCGCCGAGGGCGTGAAGCAGGTCATCATCGCCGCGTCCTGCTGATAGAGGCCGTAGCGCACGATGCCCTCGCGCGCGGCTGCAGCGAGGCGATCGCTCAGCGCGCGCTCGAGCTCGCCCGTACAGTCGAGAATCATGCGCAAGCCGTCGTCATATTTCCTGAAGTCCGAGTTCTCGACCACCTGACGCTTGTAGACGTTTGGCACGAAGCCGCCGACCTTGATGTCGAAGCGCATGATCAGATAGGCGAACAACGTGTAGGCCAAGACGGCGGCCCGGCGGGCAAGCAGCGGGCCGCCGCGCCTGGTGCGGGCTTCATAGTCCAGCCCCTGCGGCGGCCATTTCAGCGGCGGTCCCTGCGCCGGCACCGGGCGGCCGCCATCCGGACTGCGCTCGACGAGATGGATGATATCCTCGATCACCTTGCGGAAAGCCAGCGGGTCAGCGCTACGCGCCGGCATCACCAGCACCGACAAGATCAATCCGCGTGACGCCGGCATCACCTCGAAGCGGCAGGACAGGCCGGAGAGATCGGGCTGCGTGCCGTCGGGCGCCTCGGTCACCGCGAACTCGCCGCGCTTCATCGCGGCGTCGGCCCAGGCGAGGCCGCCGCCGGAGAACATCGCATAGGACAGGTTCGCCGACGGACCGAAGCGTGCGACGCGTACGTCGAGGCCATGCGCTCGGATGGCACTGACCGGCACCAGGGCGACACGCATCTTCAGATCGAGATCCTCCCGCACCCAGGTCGCGGTTGCCGCCAGCGCGTTGCGGGAAGCTCGAGATCGTGAGGCGCAACCGCAAAGCTGGCGCCGTCACCGCCGAACACGAAGGGGAATTCGCGCCCCTCCAACGCGTTCGTCACCGCCGCGATCACGGCGGCACCGGCCATGTTCACCGCCTTGTAGCGCTGCGCCGCGATGGCCTTGGTCGAATTCGACGATGTCGGCAACGCCGATGCTCCAGTCGTCCGGCAGCGGCGCATACAGCACCGGATCCATCAGGCTGGTGAAGCCCCGGAAGACCGGAATGCCGCTATAGAAGGATTTGCCTGATGTCATCGGGTGATGCCGGATGGTTGGGATGGCGCGTTGCGAAAAGTAGATGCGTGGCAGGATCGATCCGGGTTCGCCGGCCGGTCTCCGCGAGGTCCCAATCATTGGCCGAAATGGAGCCGGACAACAAGCTCGCACCGCGATGCAATGCCGCAGTTTGTCATTGATCGGCATCAATCAGCACACCGCAAAAGGCGTTTACTCTTGATTTATCGAAAATGAATGCCCGGGATCATCGAAGTGTCCGACTTCGGCAACAAGGATTTCGACCTCACCCGTACGCCGGCGCACGGGTCTCGACGCAATCAGCGCGGTGAAGATGCCGGAACGGCTGACCGCCGCCGTCGATGCCTGGGCTGAAGCCCATCAGCTGACCCGCTCGGATGCAATCTGCAAACTCGTCGAATTGGGGCTGAAGATCTCGCCTGCCGAACCGATCTCGGCGCACGAGATCACATCGGATGCCACGCAGATCGAGGACATCGCCGTGCACGAGATCGACGCGCTGCTCGATCCCGCATTGCCGGCAGACGAACGCGAGCGCCGCATCCGCCGCCTCACCGAGGGACCGCCGGAGTTCTCACATGAACGAATTGACTTGCCGAAGCATCAGAGGTGAGTGGCTAGTGCAGCTTCTCGTCCTGACGCTTGCGCACCGCTGATGCGGGGACATCGTGACAGCCGACCAGCCGCACGAATTGCTGCGGATACATTTCGTGGCCGTGGTCACCGGAGTTCTGATGCGACATCGGCTGGCAATGGACATCGTCCGGCCTCGAGCAAGACTGCTCTGCTGACGCCCGGCCCAGATTCGAAGCGGTCATGGACTGCTCCCTGTCGATTAGGGCAGATCGATTGACGTAACCCAACCGATTGCGGGGCATCTTACGACCAAATCCGGTGAATTCAAATTGAGCCGGATCAACCCTATTGCGGCGGCAGAGTTCCGCTACGCCGTATTCCCCGCGTCGATCGTGAAGATGGTGCCGGTGACGTTGCGGCCGCCCTCGCCGAGCAGATATTCCACCATGCGCGCGACGTCCTCTGTCTCCGGCAGGCGGCGCAGCGCGCTGCGGCCGGCGATGCGCTTGCGTCCCTCGTCGGAGAGATTGTGCGTCAGCTCGGTGTCGATGAATCCCGGCGCGATCGCATTCACGGTGATGCCGAGCTTGCCGACCTCGCGCGCCAGCGAGCGGGTGAAGCCGGTGGCGGCCGCCTTGGTGGCGCCGTAGACGGAGAGGCCATTATAGCCGGTGGTCGCGATGATGGATGAGATATTGATGATGCGGCCGGCGCCATCGGCCATCATCTGCCGCGCGACGTATTTGGTGAGAATGATCGGCGACAGCACGTTGAGCTGCACCAGCGCCGCGATCTCGGAATTGTGCATGGTGGCGAGCAGGCCCTCGGTGCCGAGGCCGGCATTGTTGACGAGGCCGTAGATCGGGCCGAATTCGTCGCGGACAAGCTTTGCGAACGCCGGGATCGCATCGATCACGGCGAGATCGCAGGCGCGGAAATGCAGGCGTCCCTCAGACGCGGCGATCGCGGCCTTGAGCTCCTCGCTCTCGCGCCGTGCGGCCGCAATCACGTTGAAGCCGGCGCCGGCGAGGCGCCTTGCGATCGCAAGGCCAATGCCGCGGCTGCCGCCGGTGACGAGAACGTTATGCATCGGTGCGCGCCAGTTTGCCGGCCGGAGTGACGTCGAGCGCCTCGACGAAGCGGATCACCGCCGGCACCTTGTGCGAGGCGAGCTGGGCGCGGCACTGATCCAGGATCTGGTCACGGATCTCCTTCGTGCGCGCGGGATCGGTACCGTCGGCGAGGATCACGTCGGCGACGACGATGCCGCCAGTGATCGGGCTGCGGCGGGATTTGGCCCGCGACATCCGCACGTCGGGATGGCGGTTGATCACCGCCTCGATCTCCTCGGGGTGAACCTTCAGTCCGCCGATATTGATGATGCCGCCGCGGCGGCCGACGAAATAATAGCGATCGCCACGCAGCTCGACGATGTCGCCGCTATCGACAAAGCCGTCCGCATCGGTGAGCGCAGCAGCGTTGCGGCCAATGTAAGCGTGCGCGGTGCGCGTCGAGCGGATGCGCAGCGAGCCGTCGACCACCTTCATCTCGACACCATTGCGGTTACCGAGATAGTCGGCCGGAAAACCCTCAAGCCCGTCATTGACAGCGAAGCCTACGCCGGCCTCGGTCGAGGCATAGGCATGACCGACGGAGGCATTGGGGAATGCCGCTTTCAAGCCGTCCAGCACCGCCTGATCGGCGATCTCGCCGGAGAGACGTACATAACCCGGCGCGAACTGTGCCGCCGAGCCGCTCATCAGGAGCTTGCGCCAGTGCGAGGGCGTGCCGGAGATATGCGAGACGCCGCGCGCATTCAGCCGCGCGACGTGATCGGCCAACGCCTCATGCGGGTCCGACAGCACCATCGAGCCGCCGGAGAGGATGGCGCGGAGGAAGATTTGCAGCCCGCCATACCGGCGGATGTCGTAGAACGTGGCCCACACCGGCGCAGGTCCGCGCGCGGGGCCTTCGGCGACGATTGCGCCGGTGAGTGCTTCCAGCGTGTGCCCGGCGATCTTGGGCACGCCCGAGGTGCCCGAGGTCAGCATCAGCCATTCCGTGGCACGTTCGGTCTTCGCCGGCGCGGCCGCTTCGAGCGGTAAGTGCGCGGTGACAATAAGCGCGACGCCGGTGTTGGCCCAGCGACCCGGCTCGTCAGTCACGACGGCATCGATCCCGGCATCCGCAATCAACGCGTCGAGATGCGCCGGGTTGAGATCGGGCGGGCACAGCAGCATGCGACGCGCGATGCCGTCGAGCTCGATCATGGCAAGGCCCGACCGGAGCTGGTCGGACAGCCTGAGTAGGACACAGCGGCCAGACAATTCGCGCAGGCGGCCGCCGAGGACCGTCTGCGACAGGATGTCCGTCAGCGACACGCTCGTCTCTGCATCCGACAGCGTGCGGCCCTTCAGCTCCGCGCCGAGATGGTCGCGAAGCGCAAAGATCTCACGCGGGGACATTTCCGTAGGCCCGCACGAAATCGCCCACGGTGGCGGGGAACGCTGCGTCCTCGGAAATGGTGAAGGGATCGACGCCGGTCTCGTCCTCGAGGCGCGCGACCAGGATCGCGAAGGCGAGCGAGTCGAAGCCCGTCTCGTGCAGGGACAGATCGTCCGAGAGTGCGGGAAGCGTGACGTGCTGTTCCTTGGCGATCTGCTGGATCGCTTCAATGACCTTAGACCTTACCGACATGGCTGGCTCGCTTGTTGTTATCGATCGTTCGCGTTGCGGCGGCTCTTGCTGACCGCCTCCCCTGGCCGCCTGTTTACCCGACAGAAGTAAATGGCTTCTTGGACAATTCAGATAAAATTGGACCTATCTGCGCATTTTTCGCAGCGTTACAGCCTGATCGTGCCGTCCACGATTTGCACATAGGTCTCGGCATCAAGCGCGACATAGGCGCCGGATTTCGGATCAAGCATGAACAGCGGATCCGCTATCGCCTCTGGATCGAAGCCTTCGCGCGCGAGGTCGCCCTTCTTCTGCTTGAAGGTCTCGGTCGCATCGATCTCGCAAGAGATGCGAATGAAGACGGGACGGGCATAGGCCGGCAGCCGCTGTGCCAGATGCGCAGGCAGTGCGGCGATATCAAAGCCTTCATTGACGACGAGCGCGCTCATGCCGGCGCGGCCGTCGGTGCCGGGGATGCTGATGCCGTAAGTGGTGGCATCGATCACGCCAGTGAAATCGCGCACGGCATCGTTCACCTCCGACGTCGCGACGTTCTCGCCCTTCCAGCGGAAGGTGTCGCCGATGCGGTCGACGAAATGGAAGAAGCCCTTGTCGTCGAGCCGCATCAGGTCGCCGGTGCGAAACCAGGCATCGTCCCTGGCAAAGACGTCGCGCAGGATCTTCTTCTCGGTCTCGCCCGCGTCGGTATAGCCCTCGAAACGGCCGCCGCCCTGGTCCGCGGTGCCGATGCGGCCGATCGCTTCCCCGGCCTCGCCACGGACGCAGGCGATGCAAAAGCCCTCTTCGTTGCGCAGCGGCGCGCCGGTATCGGGGTCGAGCTTGACGAGGCTCGCGGGAAAGCGATGCGCGAGCAGCGGTGGGATGCGGCCGATCGCGCCCGGCTGGCCCTCGACGTTGAACAGCGAGAAATTACCCTCGGTTGCAGCATAGAACTCGAGGATGCCCGGAATGGAAAAGCGCGCCTGAAAGTCTTCCCAGATGTCGCCACGCAGACCGTTGCCGCAGACGAGCCGCAGACGATGCCTGTTCTCATATTCCGACGGCGGCGCCTTGAGCAGATAGCGGCAGAGCTCGCCGATATACTGGAACAGCGTGCAGTCATGCCGGACGATGTCGGACCAGAAATGCGAGGCCGAAAACTTCTCCGCAATCACCACCGAGCCGCCGGCAGCCAGCATGCTGCACGGCGCGACGATGCCACCGACCGAGTGGAACAGCGGCAGGCAATCGTAGAGCCGGTCCTGCGGCGTCGCGCCGGTGAGGCCGGCGAACCAAAAGCCCCAATTGAGGATGCGGCGGTGACTGATGCTGGCGGCCTTCGGCAAGCCCGTGGTGCCCGAGGTATAGATCAGCAGCGCGCGGTCATCGATGGTGACGTTGCCATGTTCGTCCGGCGAGAGCGCTCCATCGTCGAGCGCGGCCAGCGCTACGTCGATCGCGCGTTCGCCGCGGGCATCGCCATGGGTCCAGACTTTTGCTCCGGTCTTCAAATAAGGCGCTGCGCTGTCCCACATCTCCGTCAGCTCATGCGCAACGATGACATGCGACGGCTTTGCGACGTCGGCGCAATGTGCGAGCGATTGCCCAATGAGCTTGGTGTTGATCAGCGCAGCCACGCCGCCGATACGGCTGATGCCGAGCCAGGCCGCGACATAGTCGATGCCATTCGGCATGATCAGAGCAACGGTGTCGCCCTTGGCAACGCCAGCCGACCGAGCCCATCGCGCATAGCGGTTGATCCTCTTCGACAGACCTTCGTAATCGAGAGTGGCATCGTCGGTCACGAGCGCTGCGCGATCGGGCTGGCGCTGCGCCCAATCGTCGACGACGTCGGCGAACAGACGTCCCGGCAGCGTCTCGATCCGCGCGGTGAGCTCGATCGCCTTCAGCCAGATTTTCGAAGCCGAAGGGGCGCGCGCGGCTTTCGGTTGCTCGATGACACCGGTGGTCATGCCGTTCATTCTTTCGGGACGTGTCTGCTGATCCGGCAGCTTAGACGTGCGAGCCTGCCCAGGTGTTAAGAGACAGGCCAAAACCTGGTTAGTGCGGGATTAACGCTAGCGATTCCTTTACCAAACCGACGAGTTCAGCGGCATGCTGGCGGCGGAGATCGATCGCCGGCGCAAGGTGGTGGCGTTGTCGGGGATCAGGAAGGGGTAGCGGCAAGCCTCAGGCGAGACCGCGCGGCAATCCGCCCGGTGCTAACCATTTCGCCTATAACGCGGGCGCGATGCCGGGACGTTGACGGCAAAGTACGGATTGAGATCGCAAGTTGCGGCGCGGCCCGACGCCGTGGCGCGGCACTGCGGTACCGAGACGAAGGAGCACTCGTACCAGTCCCCGCCGCCGCCGTTCGAGCCGGAATAGACGTGCATGCACACCGGATAGCGCGGGTCGAAGGTCTGCGCATGCGACGGCGCGGCCACCAGTAAGGCACCGAAAGTCACGATCAGTCCGAATGAGTGGCGCATGAAAACGGTCCTCGGAAGTCGCATCGCGGAAGCGCTAGTGCACCTTCTTGTAGCGCCGGCGCGGCGGCGGTGGTTCATCGAAAGCGTAATAGGGATTGACGTCGCAGCTGGCCGAGCGGCCTGACGCCGTGGCGCGGCATTGCGGCAGCGAGGTGAAGGAGCAATCGTAATAATCGCCGCCGCCACCGGCGAAGCCGCCGGGTGTGTAGACATGCATGCATACCGGGTAGCGCGGATCGTAGGTCTGGGCGCTCGCATCTGACGCCACGAACAGCGTGGCAATGGCGGTGAGGGTCAGGATCGGCAGGCGCATCGGGCATTCCTCGAATTGTGGCAACGGCACGCATTATTCCATTTCGATATGGCACAACAACGCGGAAGAAGCGATTGTTCCTGTTCATACCTCTCCCGCTTGTGACACGCGCCAAAACGGATGAGACACGGCACTGCAACCACGCAGAAGCGGAAAAGAGCTCCGTTTCGGGCCTGCACAGGACGCATATCTCACGACAGCATTTCTTCGACAAAGGTCGCAAGGATCCGGAGCAGGAATCCGTTCGCAGGCTGCAGCGATCGGACTAGTCTTTCGATTACAACGCTGGCCCCGGACCAACGACGATCCAGGGCAATCAACAAACATACGGGCTGAAGGAAACGCACATTCGCGCTCGGGCTCTCGAGCGCGGCTCCGCCATGCGCGGGGAAGATGCGCCGGCCGGTCTGCAGGCTCAGGGCATGCAAGAGAGCTTTTCGTCTCCCTTCATCCGCTATCCGATCGGCACCTCGCTGCTGATGGCGGGCATCCTGTTCGTAGGCCTCGTGGCCTATCCTCTGCCGCCGGTTGCACCGCTGCCCCAGGTCGACTTTCCGACCATCCAGGTTTCCGCGTCACTTCCGGGCGGCAGTCCCGAAACCATGGCCGCCTCGGTGGCACAGCCGCTCGAACGCCAGCTCGCGCAGATCCCCGGCATCACGCAGATGACCTCGACGAGTTCGCTGGGCTCGGCGTCGATCACCATCCAGTTCGATCTCAACCGCCTGATCGACGCCGCCGCCAATGACGTGCAGGCCGCGATCAACGCGGCGAGCGGACAATTGCCGAAGAATTTGCCTTCGCCGCCGACCTATCGCAAGGTCAACCCGGCGGACTCGCCGATCATGATCCTGTCGGCGACCTCCGACACGCTGCCGCTGACCACGGTCAGCGACCGCACCGACGCCCAGCTCGCCCAGCAGATCAGCCAGATCCCCGGCGTGGCGCAGGTGTTCGTCGGCGGGCAGCAAAAACCCTCGGTGCGCATCCAGATCGATCCGGCCAAGCTCGTCGCCAAGGGATTGTCGCTGGAGGACGTTCGCAGCCAGATCGCGACCGCCACCGCGGACAGCCCGAAGGGCAACATCGACGGCACGCGCCGCTCCTATACCATCTACGCCAACGACCAGCTGCTCGAGGCCTCGCACTGGAAGGACGTGATCGTCGCCTACCGCAACGGCGCGCCTTTACGGATCCGCGACATCGGCGAGGCCGTGTCCGGGCCGGAGGACATGAAGACCGCGGCCTGGGCCGACGGCAAGCGCGGCGTGTTCCTGGTCATCTTCAAGCAACCCGGCGCCAACGTGATCGAGACCGTCGACCGCATCAAGGAGAAACTACCGCGGCTGATCGCGGCGATCCCGCCCGCGATCAAGATCAAGATCATCAGCGACCGCACCATCACCATTCGCGCCGCGGTCGACGACGTACAGATCACGCTCATGATCACCATCGCGCTCGTGGTGATGGTGATCTTCATTTTCCTGCGCAGCTTCTGGGCCACGATCATCCCGAGCATCACGGTTCCGCTGGCTCTGCTCGGCGCCTGCTCGCTGATGTGGGTGTTCGGCTATTCGCTGGACAATCTCTCGCTGATGGCGCTGACCATTGCGGTCGGCTTCGTGGTCGACGATGCCATCGTGATGCTGGAGAACATCACACGCTATGTCGAGCGGGGCGAGAGCCCACTCGCCGCGGCGTACAAGGGCGCCGCCGAGATCGGCTTCACCATCGTTTCCATCAGCGTCTCGCTGGTCGCCGTGCTGATCCCGCTGCTGCTGATGGGTGGCATCATCGGCCGGCTGTTCCGCGAATTCGCGGTGACGCTATCGATGGCGATCTTCGTCTCGCTCGTGGTGTCGCTGACCCTGACGCCTATGATGGCCTCGCGCTTCCTGCGCGCCGACCGTGAGGCGCGGCGCGGCCGCTTCTACCAGTGGAGCGAGCGGATGTTCGAGCGCCTGCTCGGCGCCTACGAGCGCGGGCTGGACCTCGCGCTGCGGCACAGCTTCGTCACGCTTCTCATCTTCTTCGGCACCGTCGCGCTCTCGGCACTGCTGTTCATCGTGATCCCGAAGGGCTTCTTCCCGCAGCAGGATAACGGCTTCCTCACCGCGGTGTCCGAGATGCCCCAGGACATCTCCTTCGCCGAGATGAAGCGCCGGCAGGAGGAGCTCAACGCCATCGTGCAGGCCGACCCTGCCGTCGATTCCATTGCGATGTTCATTGGCGGCGGCGGCACGGCGCTGAATTCGGGGCGCATGTATGTCACGCTGAAGCCGATCGGTGAGCGCGATGCCAGCGCACAGCAAATTATCGCGAGGCTGCGGCCAAAACTCGCCGAAGTCGAGGGCGCACGCCTCTATATGCAGGCCTCGCAGGACGTGCGGCTCGGAGGGCGCGCCACCCGCACCCAGTTCGAGTTCACGCTCCAGGACGCCAATCTCGCCGAGCTGAACGAATGGGCGCCAAAGATCCTGGCCGGCATGAGAGGCCTGCCGCAACTGCGCGACGTCGCCACCGACCAGCAGACGGAGGGCACGACGCTGCAGCTTAGGATCAATCGCGACACCGCCGCACGCTACGGCATCCAGCCGCAATTGATCGACGACACGCTCTACGACGCCTTCGGCCAGCGCCAGGTCGCGCAGTATTTCACCCAGACCAACAGCTATCACGTCGTGCTCGAGATCACACCGGCGCTGCAGGGGCAGCTCGAGACGCTCGAGAAGCTCTACATCAAATCGCCGCTCACCGGCGAGCAGGTGCCGCTCTCCGTGATCTGCAACTGGACCAACGTGCCGGTGCGGCCGCTCGCGATCGCGCATCAGGGCCAGTTTCCGGCAGTCACGATCAGCTTCAACCTCGCCGAAGGCGTGGCCCTGGGACAGGCGACCGATGCCGTGCTGCGCGCGGTCAGCGCGATGGGCGCGCCGCCGACGCTATCGACGAGCTTCCAGGGCACCGCGCAGGCGTTCCAGCAATCGCTCGGCACCGTGCCGATGCTGATCCTCGCCGCGCTCGTCGTCGTGTATCTCGTGCTGGGCGTGCTCTACGAAAGCTACATCCACCCGCTGACCATCCTGTCCACGCTGCCGTCGGCCGGCGTCGGCGCGATCGCGATCCTGATGATCTTCGGCTTCGATTTCAGCCTCATCGCCCTGATCGGGGTCATTCTGCTGATCGGCATCGTCAAGAAGAACGGGATCATGATGGTGGACTTTGCCATCGTGGCCGAGCGCGAGCAGCATTTGACGCCTGAGCAGTCGATCCGTCAGGCCGCGCTGTTGCGCTTCCGCCCGATCATGATGACGACGATGGCGGCCCTGCTCGGCGGCGTGCCGCTGATGCTCGGCCACGGCACCGGCGCCGAGATCCGCCAGCCGCTCGGCTATGCCATGGTCGGCGGCCTTCTGGTGAGCCAAGCCCTGACGCTGTTCACGACCCCTATCGTCTATCTCTACCTCGACCGATTCTCCAACCTGCTTTCGCGCTGGATGGAGGGAAAGCCGGAGGCGGAGGCAGCTGGTGACAAGCAGAAGGATGCGGCCGAGTGAGCAATGCTGTGAGCAGCACGAGCGAGCGGCCTTCGAGATCGTCATGGCCGGGCTTGTCCCGGCCATCCACGTAGAGCCGCATGTGAGCAAGGACGTGGATGCCCGGGACAAGCCCGGGCATGACGATCGAGGAAGCAGTAATTCCGCCTATCCGCCCAGCCCCTGCAACACCAGCCGGTTCAGCCTCGCCGCAAACGCTGCCGGATCTTCCGGCAATTCGCCGTCCAGGATCTGCGCCTGTTCGAGCAGCAGCAGGCTGAGATCGTCGACGTCCCTGGAGCCGGCCTGCGCCTTGGTGATCGCAGTCACCAGCGGATGGCGCAGATTGATCTCGAGGATCGGCTTGGTCTTCATGCCCCGGTTCTGCTGCGCCAGAATGCGCTCCAGTTCGCGGCTCGGCCCCTGGCTGTCGGCAACCAGGCAGGAGGCCGAGCTGGTGAGGCGCGTCGAGGCCTTGACATCGCTGACGCGCTCGCCGAGCGCGGCCTTGATTACCGCGATGGTGGCGGCTTCATCCGCCTCAGGCTCGTCCTTCTTCGCCTCGTCCTTGTCGTCGAGGCGCGGGATCAGGTCGAGGTTGAGATCGCCCTGGCTCAGCGATTTCAGCGGCTTGCCGTCGAACTCCGAGGGCATCGAGGTCCAGAAGGCGTCGACCGGATCGGACAGCAGCAGCACCTCAATGCCGCGCGCAGTCGCCGCCTCGAGCCGCGGATTGGACTTCAGCCGCTCGATGCCGTCGCCGACGAGATAATAGATCTCGGTCTGGTTTGGCTTGAAATCGGCGATAACCTGCTTCAGCGACCGCTTTTCACCCGACGTCGTGGTGAAGCGCGACAGCGCCAGCAGCTTTTCGCGACGCTCGAAATCCTCGTAGATGCCTTCCTTCAGCACCGCGCCGAAGGCGTCCCAGATCTTGGCAAAATTCTCCGCGTCCTTCTCGGCGAGGCTTTCGAGCTCGGACACGACGCGGGTCGCCACGGCTTTACGGATCTGCGCGAGCTGCGGATTGTTCTGGAGCATCTCGCGGGAGATGTTGAGCGGGAGATCCTCGCTGTCGACGACGCCACGGATGAAGCGGAGGTAGCCCGGCAGCAGATCGGCATCATCGGTGATGAAGACCCGGCGGACATAGAGCTTGACGCGGCCCTTACGGTTCGGCTCGAACAGGTCGAACGGTTTCGTCGAGGGTGCGAACAGCAGCACGGCGTAGGAATAGCGGCCCTCGGCGCGGTAGTGCAGCGTCATCGCGGGATCGTCGAAGGCGGAGGCGATCTGCTGATAGGCCTTCTTGTAGTCGTCTGCCGTCAGCTCGGATTTCGAGCGTTGCCACAGCGCGCTTGCCGAATTGATCTGGCACGGCTCGCCCTCGCCAGGCACGAGCTCGATGGGAAACAGGATGTTGTCGGAATAGGCACCGACGATGCGCTCGATCTCGTAGGTCTCGAGGTATTTCTTGGCGTCGTCCTTGAGGTGCAGGACGATCTCGGTGCCGCGGGCCACGCGCGCCGCGTCCTCGTCGCTGGCGCGGGCGATCTCGAATCCGGAGCCGCCGGAGGATGTCCAGGTCCAGACGTCACTCTCACCGGCGCGGCGGCTGACCACGTCGATCTTCTCGGCGACCATGAAGGCGGAATAGAAGCCGACACCGAACTGGCCGATCAGGCCGAGGCCGTCCTTGGCTTCCTTCAGCTTGGACACGAACGCCTTGGTGCCGGAGCGGGCGATGGTGCCGAGATGATCGATCAGCTCCTGCCGCTCCATGCCGATGCCGTTGTCGGCGACCGTGAGCGTTCCGGCCGACTTGTTCGGGATGATGCGGATCCTGAGCGCGTCACCCTCGCCGAGCAGGTCCGGACTGGCGATCGCCTCGTAGCGCAGCTTGTCGCAGGCATCGGAGGCATTGGAGATGAGCTCGCGGAGGAAGATGTCGGTTTCCGAATAAACGGAGTGCACCATGAGGTGCAGCAGTTCGGAAACTTCGGCCTGGAAAGGCTGCGTGTGCACAGCCGTATCTGACGTCGTCATGCGCTTACCCGGTCAAATCAAAGGGGAGGAACCCGGATATAGCGCGATGAAACGGCGGATCAAGAGGATGTGAAGGCTCTGCCGCAAGTCGCGACAGAGCAGCCTTGGTCGGACCAATGGCGCGGATCAGGTCACACAGCGGCCGGGCTGGAGCAGCTTGGCGATCTCGGTCAGGGAGCTGACCATCGGCTCGCAGGCGATCGTCGGCTTGCTGCGGCCCTGCTTCTGGTTCTTCTGGTTCTGGAGCAGCACCGGCGGCTTGGCATTGCCGGTTTCGATCACCGCGGGGACCCGCAACAGCACCGACGTGTCGGCAAGATCGTTGAGCCGCATCGACACGGTGCGGGTGGCGACCGGTGCCGGCTTGATCTCGCCGAGCCGGTCGGCCTTGCCGGCACGATTGACGTTGTGGCTCGGGGCGAAGTTTGAGCTTTGGCTGGAGATGTCGGCGACCGCCTGCCAGCGGTCGGCCAAATCATGGCCGGAGGCCAGTTGCACGGCACCCAGCGTGGCGGCAATCGCGACGGCGCCCAAAAATACCTTTTGAATCTTGTGACATGGCTATGGATCCCTCGCCCATGGCGATCGCGGGAACAACGCGGGCGGAGGATCAGGGGTTCTTGGCCGTTACGATCACTTAACCGTGTGCGAAAAATGCCGGAGGCCCGCAAAATATTTCGCAAGGCCTGGAACGACTTTTGCGGACGGGAGTCGTCTCAGCAGCCGGCTATTCCCCCCTGCCCCATAAGCCGGCGACGTAGGGCGCGACTGTGGTGATGCCGGTCGCGCCTTACTTTTTTCTAGGAAATATCCTAAGCTCGGGACACCGCCCCACCATCCGCCCCACCATTGGACGGTTGGACGAGCCGGCCGGGAAGTCCTGGTGGTTGGAAGCTGCTGGGGCGCGGAGGAGCGGAGGAGCAAAGCAAATCCTCCTCCGTAGCAGAGAGGTCGGCAGGGGCGACAAGTTTGTGGAATTCGATGTGAGCCTACCTGCAGGTCGGCGCAGACCGCCAAGCTGATTGCGGTTACCAAACCCTCTCTTTTCCGCTGGGGCTTGGGCAATTCACTTCGAGCAGCGCTTGAAGTGAAGAGACAAGCACCAACCGCCGACGTCCGACGGACCTCGTGTCCAGTTTTCCTGCACCTATCAACTCGTAGAGCTTGGTACGCCCCAGACCGGTAGCTTGGCACGCTTCATCGATCGTACAGGTCAACCGCTCGGCAAACGATATTTTTCTTTGGTGGGAAGGCCTCGGATCGGCGAAATCCTGCTCGACTTCTTCTCGCGCATTCGGACGCATAGGTCTTGCCTTTCCAACTCGACTGACGAGAGTTGCTTGAGCAGCCCAAAAACGTCAATGCGAACACGTGGGTATCGCCGCGTGCGGTGGCGAAATCCAGCGATGATCAGAAAAAGTTCGGCTTGTTCTTTCGGGCGAAACTTTTCTTTTGGTATTCGCCGTATTCGCTGCTGCGTTCGAAGGACCGGCCTCCGCTTCTAAGACGAACCTTCGCTTCTACGACGAGCAAGGACGCCCTGCAGGACCAGCTCAGCCGCCAACCGATCCACGGATGGTGTCGTTGTGTCACTACTTCTCCGACTCCGATTTTCGGAATAGCTGTTCAGCATCAGAGTGTTGGTGTCTCGACCAAATACGGTTGCGAGCAGCGAACAATTCAGCGGATGAGGCCAGGCCCGATCGCCTTTTTCTTCGCCCTGCCATCCAAATGCGCGACGAACCTTGCTGACGTGTGTGGTCATGCCGCTCGAGCGGAGAAACGCTGATGCCGGCGTCCACCTCCAGGGCAGAAGCTCGTCCAGCCGATGAGCTGGGTGGGCAGCGATGCGGGCAAGGATAAGGTCAACGCGCTGCCGGACGGTGCAAGACCGGCGACATGGGGATCAACATGCCTCGTCTGCATGGGCGCTCTCGCATTTTGTTGTCGGTTGACCAACCCCGCTCCGGATATCTTGGCATATTGATGACCCATACCGGCGAAGTCCGCTTTGCTTCGATGAACCGGATGTTGCCAGCCCAAACCTTCAAATCAGAGAAGGGCCACTTCGGGACTATGCGGTGCAACTAGCTTCATGCGATCAGCCTCGGCGAGCAGAAGGGGGGCGTGGTGATATCAATCAAACAGGTCACCCTTGACCATCTGCGATCGACGCGTCTACCAGCTCGGATCGAAATTCATGATCTTACTGAGGCGTCTTGTGCGTTCCTCTAACCCGCGCGAGCGAGCTGCGTACAATAAATCGATCTTCTGAAGCTTGTGGTTCTCGTCCCTTCCGACCGCCCATACCTCTCCCGGAATTTCTGATGGGCCCTAAAGCACCAACGTACTCCGCCAAAGCACGTCCTTGAATTGCATTCCACTTAGCTTTGGATGCCTTGCTCAGAGACCGGAACTTTCGGTGTATCTCGGTTAATTCCCTGACGTAATCTCTCACAAATGGGGTAAGCGTTACAGGATGGCTGCCCTGTGACAGCTCTGCTAGGACCGCGCGCTTAAAGGCCTTGTCTTGAGAGAGCTGCAACAAGTCTAGTTGTGGCACCGCGTGCCGACTTAACTCCGCATCACGTTTTGCGCCTGCGTGCCTCAATGCCAGTACATGCACCGGCAAATCGCGATGTTGTGCATAATTTCTAAGAGCTTCCATAACCCGGTATCCGAGGGAAGCGTCGTAAGCCTGGGCAATGGAAGACCTCAGCTTTGTAAGACCTTTAGTCGTGTCTCCGAAGATTTGCCCGCCGTGTTGCGGCAGCGTGTCTAAATACAATCTCGCAGAGGCCAAAAGGTTTAAAACGCGCCTGCTTATTAGATGTTGCGCCAATATGTTTGATTCGTCGCCCGCTTCAAACATGACTGACCTCAGTGCTTCACTGAAAAGTGCTTCCTCAAACTCAACGTAATTTTCTATTACGACGTGAAATTTCTGTTCGGCTCCCAAGATATCCTTTAGTCCGCGATCGGCCAGGCTGAGCTGCCTGAATCTCTGTTCCGATATCTCCAAGGATCGACCCAGTCTCAAATTACTTCGAATCTCATGCCGGGACACTGCCAACCTACCTTCCTCAAACCCGTGCAGCTACTCAAAAAAGGACGAACGAGATTTGATTGGTCGGATGGGCCGCGCCATTGTTGAATTGCAATGCCGGTCTACCCCCCACCAAACTGGACCATAGCCGCCAACCAACAGCAAAAGAGCATCGCTCTATAAGATTTCAAGGCGCCTTCCGCTCCGAAAGGCTGATTTCCATAAGCACGTTCAGGTCGGCATTGTCGAGGTTCGCTGCTGAAACTAACTTCCGCAGACGGTCCAAGTACATTCTTAGAACCGCACTCGGCGGCACGCCTGTAGCGAACATCTCCAATGAAGACAGCTCCTGTGCTTGATGGCATGGTGATTTGAGAGTGCCTATGAATCAACATACCACCAGTAATTCGAACACGTATCGACGCTGAGGTACAATTCGGGGTCACAAGCTGCTGACCTTGGGAATGCGTTTCGTCATGATCCGCCAGCAGTCCAAGAGCGGACGTCGGTCGGACGAGAAGGACACCCAAAGCGCCCGTGCTCTTTCCGATCTGATGTCGATGCAGGAAGGCGGCTTGACCGTCAGTGCGCCGGCGATCGGTCTTTCTGCGCCTGAGCTGGTGATCGCTTCGGGGATAGATAAAGCAGCTCTCGCCTGGGCGCACTCTTGCCATACGAAAACGCCCAATCTCTATTGCTGCTGCCGGCGTAGTTCTCGCAACTATCTGCCTGTGCGCAGAATGGCTGTGTATTTCGGCGTGCCCCTGGGGTTCCTCGGCGATGCAATGCTTCCTTTATTGGAGCTTCCTAGGGAACGTTTCCAAGGCGTTGGAGGAATCCAGATCTCAAGCGCGAAGAGGGACCGCTGCAACTGCCGTCTAGCTCTGTTGTTGCAGCCGCGCTGGTCGTCTGGCCTTTCTCAAGAGATCTGCGACGTGACTCGTTAGGCCGACGTCTCCTCGGATTTGCAGGCCGACGTCAGCCGGGAGCCGGGCGAGCAGGAGACGCAATTCCTCCAATCCGCTTGAGACGTCGAACACTTCCCATTGATCCGCTTCGCCGGGCACGAGTGTTGACGCCGAGCTGTCGGTTGCGCCCTTATGCAGCTGTACGATCCAGACGCGCTTGCCGTCGTGAACCCACTCAAATCGCACTGGACCCAACTTTTCTTCGACAAGACGATACGTCTCGCGAATATCGCGGAGAACGTTGTCAGGCAGGCGTTCCGGCAGGCGTTTGCCAACCATGAAGCTGTCGCCCTCTCCGGGCGTGCCTTCAATTACAATCTGCTTTTCCGCATCCATGATTGCAGCGCCCGCAAACGCTGCCGGCACTGCCGATTGACACAGTACCGCTGAAATCGCCTCTCCTGTGGGATCCTCTTCAGCAAGGAGACGGAAGGGATCCAGCCAACCCTTCGCCGTCGTGAATTTGCCCGGCTCCTGTTCGCTAGGACAGGTTCTGATCCAGACTTCGTTCGAGAAAGTTGGCTGACCAAACGAGAACGGTGCGATGCGCCGGGAGATGCACGTCGTTCTCGGAACTGGCAATCCGATTACATTGGCGATGAGGAGACCGAATGTCTTGTCGCCAATAAGGCGGCTAAATCGATTCGGCCACTTCAGCGCTGCCATGGCGGGCGCACTGTCGGAAGCCTCATACTCCCACATCAGCGTATGACCGCGGCGCCAGCCCCGTGGTTTCGGATGGATGCTGAATTCCAGCCGGCCGCGACCTGCATCGACCGTTTCGACGGGAAAGCCATAGACGGCCTTGAGCAGCGAAAGTCCCCAGTCCAGCGACAATGAAGCTGTGCCGCCTTTTTCGACGCACCGAGGAGTGTCGTCCGGCGCAAATTCGACGATGCCTCCTTGGATGACACCTGATACCCCGCCGTCAGCGACGTCGACAGTCTCGTTGGCAATGACATAGAGACCTTCACCGGACATCTTGCGGACGAGCGCTTCGATCCGAGCGAGGTCGGCCAAGCCGTAGTGAAAGTCGCGGCTCCTGGGATTGTCTGGCGTGAAGCTGCGCAGGTTGAGGGTGCTTTCCGGGCACCGATCGAGCAGAGCACGAAGGCCTTCGGATAGGTTCTTAAACTGATGATTGGCGTCGAACCCAGCGACGCGGCTGAACTCTAGGTGCGGCTGGGCTCGACCTGGGGAGTAGCTAACAAACTGCGCGACATTTCCGACCCGTGCGAGCTCGTCTAGCGATTTGTCTTTCCTGAGCGTCATCAACCCGGTCCTCGTGCCCCAGCCGCTCCAGCGGTCATGGAGCCTCTTCCTCTAGTCCAGCTGAGCCCGCCCCGCACTGTCTTTTCCCCTCTTCGCGACCGGCCTTGCACGGCTGCTCGGCTGAACCTCCAGCCACCCGGCCGGTGGTTCCCTACCCCAGCCTCCGCCCTATTTTTCTGCCGTTGACCGCCCTGCAGGGCAACCCTCAGGACGGCCGAAACATGTGGACGATGGGCTAGCTCCGCCAAGTCGTTGCGGAGCAGGACCCTCCGTACATTGGGGGCGAGGGGCCGTCGACGTTCCCGAGTTTGAACTGCGCAGCACCAAAACTATCGCGTCCGATAGCCGGAAATTGATGTGCTTACGGGGGGCCCGCTAGCCGAAAATTAATGGTGACAGGGCAAACTGGGTGGACCTCCAGTCGTCGTTTAGCGTAGTGTCATACAAAGAGGGATCGAATCATGACCGCCTACGCAGCCGTACTCGAAGCAAGCGATCTGGCTGAGAAGAAAGTGGCTATACTCCGTCGAGCCCTGATGCTGGACATCGGCGCGATCCCGAAGGGGCCGGCCAAGGCTGCCGCTCCGGCCACAAAAAAGCGGTTGAAGCTTGCCCGCAAAAAGAAGCGCTAGCCTTTACTCCGAAACCGACTGGCAACGGGAAGTTGACGAGGACGGTCCGACCGTTCCGTGGCGCTCGTCGATGGGCCGCGATTACGGCCGGATCATTCATTGCGCGAGCTTTAGACGGCTGCAAGGGAAGACGCAGGTTTTCCCAGGGCACGAGTTTGACTTTTTCCGAAATCGGTTGACGCACTCTCTTGAGGTCGCGCAGATCGCGTGCGGCATTGCCGAGCGCTTGAACTATGTCGAGCCTTTCTTCAAAGAGCATCCGATCGATCTGCGTTTGTGTGAGGGGGCCGCACTTCTCCACGATATCGGCCACCCTCCCTTTGGGCACAACGGCGAGCGGGCGCTCGACGATCTCATGAGGACTGCCGGCGGATTTGAGGGAAATGCGCAGACGCTGCGCATCATATCGCGAACTCGAGAAAAAGGCTGTCAGAAAAACCCAAGCGAAGGGCGATCATCGAGCGGGACTAAACTTGACGTACCGCCTGATGGCGGCCGTTCTCAAGTACGATGAGGTTATCCCGGCCAGGCGGACGAAGAAAAGCAAATTGGTAAAGGGATACTACGGCTCTGAGGCCGACATCGTCCGGAACATAAAGCTGCATACAGCTGGCCGAATTGGCCGTCGCAAGTTCAAGACAATCGAATGCTGGATCATGGATCTCGCAGACGACATTGCTTATTCCACCTACGACCTCGAAGACTCGATGAAGGCCGGCTTTCTAACGCCTGCGTCAATCGTTGCTTCCAACGAGGACCTGCTGGCGCAGGTAGCGAAGAAAACGTCCAAAGAGCTGAAGCGTCGGATCTCGCCCGAATATGTTTTGGCCATCCTGACTCACGTCTTTCGGGGTATCCGCACCGACCAAAACTCTCTCGTTGCGACGATTAAGTGGTTTCAAGCTTCGCAAGAGCTGAGCGAGTCAAGGATACCTTAGGACCAAACTATCCTCGGCGCTTGTTCATGAGGCCATCAACTCGGTCAAGGTAAAGCCGAACATCAAATATCCAATGCTCAGCGAGGCGTATCTCGACGACGAGGCAAGGCTGAGGGTCGAAATTCTCAAGCAGTATACTTTTGAAAGCATGATCTACTCTTCAAGAGTCAAGCTGCCGGAATTTCGAGGGTATGAAGTCGTGAAGAACATTTTTGAAGCTCTGGCCAGCGAAAAGGGCTATCTCATGATGCCGGACGATGTGCGAGCTCGCCACAGAATCGCTTCTACCCAAGCTCAGCGGCTCCGCATCATTTGCGACTTTGTGGCTGGCATGACAGATCGCTACGCCACCGAATTTTTTGACCGACTGCATTCAAACGCCGGTCACAGCATGTTCAAACCTGTCTGAGTCCAACTGCTCGTTTCCGCAGAGCTGGCTACTTATTGCGATCTTGCCATGAGAGCAGCGCCCATCACGTCGCCGGGGGCACTTTTCGCCTTTGGACCTCTTGGCTTCTGCTCCACAACCTGTAGACAGCTCCTCCATTGTAGCGGGCTAGATGGATCTGCGAGGAGCGTTATGAGGGGCTTTAAACGGCGAAAGAGGCCCCCTATCGGGAGCCTCTTTCAAAGATGTTTAGACTCAAGAAGCGGCTAAAAAAGCAAATGTCGCAACGCGCCATCACTTCCGGAGTGGTCAGGCTTATCGCTTAACTGGCGGTCGCCTGTCAAGTTCCTTAAAAAATATGCGGTTTCATCCTAAATGCCAGATATCTCTTACGAATTTTTAACCAAGTTCTTCACCGACTATTTGCCTTTTTCCCCGACTTCCCAGCCAGATTGAGGTCTTTAAGTCCGATTTGACCCTCGTGAGTCCCTACCTCCTTGAGGCCTCCCTGATCGAAGTCAGGGAGGGAACCAAGGCGGCAATCCTGAAATACCGTCCGAACGATTGGCGGCCTGCAATCTTCTCAGTCTACAACCGAAAAGTGGCTGAGCACGCTCAGCTTTTTCCCGTCTTTCACTCTTTCGAGAATGCTCTGCGCTCTACCGTCGCGGTCACCCTGGAGCAGCATTACAAGCATGCGCGCTGGTGGCGGGCCGTTTATGAGGAGCTAAAAAGGGGCGGGAACCCCAAGGATATCTCCCAAATTGGAGGTGTTCCGCTCACTCGTCACGCCGCATATCGAATCGGCAAAATCATCCAGGAAATGGAGGGGAAGCAATTTCCCAACGGACCGGTCGCCGCAATGGCGAACGGCTATGAGTTCATGCACGATTGCAATCTTGGCCATATACGGCAACTCATCGAAGAACACTGGACGATTTTCTCGCCCCGGTTCAATCCTCTCAGCGTGGCCGATTTCTCCGCCAAATTTGAGAAGGTCCGAGAAGCTAGGAACGCGGTCTACCACCATCGGTCGCTGTCGGGCATGTCAGACGTAGTCGCAGCCGCGGAAGAACTTCTGGATAAACTCAACTTCTCGCTGAAATTCGTCCATGGCAAAGTGGCTGAATGTGAGCCAACAAAGCTTTCGTTTTTGATCGAAGCTGATGCGGTACGACATCGCACCTGGGTCATTACGTAAATTTCAGACTGAGGTCTCATAAGCTTGGCAAGGGACATAATCGAGCAGCTTGGAGCGCATCAGATCAGGGGTAAGCGAAATGAAGAGGACTAACGAGAAGGGCTTGCGGAAGGTTTAACCGTTCGACAGTTCTCCGCGCTAAACGGGATAGGATCAAGTATCTTTCTGCGACAATGAGCAGGGCGATCCCACTGGAACACATTTCTGCACTAAGGCCTGTTTACAGACAGGATTCCCAAATCAGTAGAAAATTGATTCAAGGCTGAAAATTGGAGATCAGCCTTGATTCGATTGATGTTGAGCGATGCGCAGTGGGAGCGGATTGCGCCGGAATTGTCTGGCAAAGCCGGTGATCCCGGCGGCACCGGGCGTAACAACCGGCTCTTTATCGAAGCAGTTCTTTGGATTGCGCGCACGGGCTCGCCGTGGCGAGATCTGCCGGAAGCGTTCGGCAAGTGGTTCACAGTGTATACGCGCTTCTGGCGCTGGGCGCAGAAGGGGGTCTGGGAGCGGGTCTTCAAAGCTCTCTGTGACGATCGTCGCCGCGACGGCCCAGACAGTAGATACATGTCATGTCACTGCTCGACCATCTGCCTTGGCGCGCTTGCGGGAAGGACGCTGGGAGCCCGCGTCGCTCCTTGGCGACCACACCGCTTACAGTTTAGGTCGCCCGAACTCGATCTGCCAATCGTCCAGGGATCGCAAGGTTCATTCGCGGCTGAGCCGAACTTCACAAGTACCGATCGGTCGGCCACGCTTCTGGAGCCGAAGCAGCTTCTGAAGAGGGTAGCGTTTCGAAGGGCGATAGCGAGTTGCACCGACCGATGCTCGCATGTGCTCGCCTAGGGTTCACGCGAGCTGCGAGCACAGCCATGCCCAGCCGCCTGTAGGACTGGCTCTTCGGGTCTATAGCTGAAACTCTTCCAGCAGCTCCTCCAGGCCGAAGCGCACGTGTGTGATGTCGCCCTTGGCAAGGGCTAACATTGCGTCAGGCAAGTCCTCGGCTAACGCCTGCTCCCGCTTGAACACCTCCCGGTCGGACGAGCCCGCTTCAGGCAGTTCACCAACCTTGAACGGAGTGTTGAACGCGATCCCCGCTGCAATCAGCTGCGCAGCAACACTTTGGAAGATTGGCTCGAAGCCGGTCCCCTCTTGCCTCTCCTCTTCATCAACGGCGAGGCGTAGTAGAACTCAGCCATTCGCTTGATCAGCGCATCGGTGAGCGACGGGACCACAGGGCGTTCTTTGAGGAGGGCCTCCGCGCTCGCCAAGGTCCGATTGAAGTCAGCTAGGACGTGCGTCGCGGCGACGTTCGCCTCCTTCAGCACCTTCGTGCCGAGAGACTTCTTAAGGTAGACCTGCTTGGGTTTCTCGGAGTTGAGGACGCGCGCGACGCTTCTTGGAGGCGCTCAGGCACCTTCCGCTGAGCGTAGTACGTCCCGTGTCTGTCCTTTATCAGTCCCATCAACGCGCGCATCAAAGCTATGACCTACTGCTACCACCCGAGCGCAGCCAAAGCCACGATTTGCGTGATGTTTCAGCGCTTCTAGAGCCGCTGGCGCGCCATTCAGAATAAAACCGCGAACTCTTATGTCATTGAAATTTCGATGTAAAATTCTAGGCGTTAGACGGCGTCACCCTTACCGCCCCCGAGATGGCAGCGGCCGAGGTGATCAACGGGTCTCAGGCAGGGTAGTGAGGTGAACGGCTTAGTTCGTGACGGATGCGCTGCTGATGGCGGCCTGGCGCCGGGGCAACGCAAGTCAGAACTCGGCGTCGATCCTGCACGTACGTCGGGATTGTTAGTGCGAACTTCGCAACCAATGGTATCATCCTTCCGTGAAATCGGTTGCTTGCTCGCAGGCGACGCGAGCCGGCTCGCCAACATACATCTTCTCGACCGCGGTATTCGGCTAGCGAATCGGGGCTTGCGCCATGAGCACCACCGAATTGTTCCTCGTCGCAATGCTTATCATATTCGCGGTTCCATATTTGCTCTGGCGGCTCGGTCAGACGGATTACTATGCACCCCTGGTCGTGATCCAAATTATTGCAGGAATCTTGCTGGGCCCCGGCATCCTGGGATCTGCGTTTCCCGACTATTACCACTCGATATTCACCCCACAGGTCATTGACGCGATGAACGGCATCGCGTGGTGGGCCGTGATGATCTTTGTCTGCATTGCCGGCATCGAACTCGATCTCAAACAGGCGTGGGAACGCCGTCGGGAGACGGGCATCACCGCAGCCTTCGCGCTCGCCACGCCTCTCGTGTTCGGCTGCATTGTGGCCCTGGTTTTGCTGAGCCTCGACGGCTGGATCGGCCCCGCTGCGCGACCTTGGCAATTCGTTGTCGGTATCGGCATGAGTTGCGCGGTAACAGCTCTGCCGATCCTGATTCTGTTGTTGGAAAAGCTCGAAATCCTTCGGCAGCCGCTGGGTCAACGTATCCTTCGCTACGCCAGCCTGGACGACGTTGCCATCTGGGGCGTGTTGGCAGCGATTCTCCTAGATTGGACCCGTATCGGTCGGCAGATCGGGTTCATCGTTGTTTTCGCGATCGCAAGCTACGGTTTCCGGACGCTCATGGTCAAGCTGAAGGAATCCGACCGCTGGTACATGTGCCTCGTCTGGCTCGCGGCATGCGGCTTGGCAGCCGATTGGGCAGGCCTTCACTTCATGGTCGGCGCGTTCCTAGCCGGCGCAGTAATGGACTCGCATTGGTTCGACCGGAGGCGAATGGATCTAATGCGCGATCATGTCCTGCTCGTCGTGATGCCGGTTTTCTTCCTCAGTACCGGCTTGCGCACGAACTGGAGCGGCGGCGGCGCGGTCGTATTCATTGCAGCCGCGGCGCTGCTGCTTGCCTCGATAACTGGGAAGCTGGCCGGCATCTGGATTGCAGGCTGGATTCTCCGCTGGGAGCCGGGCGAGGCGTCCATCATCGGATGGCTTCTGCAAACAAAGGCGTTGATCATGATCATCTTTGTCAACATCTTGTTGGACAAGGCCCTAATTACGAGAGAAGCTTTCACCGCACTTTTGATCATGGCTGTCGGCAGCACGATGCTGACGGTACCGATCGTCCATCCAAAGCTGCATGCCTCGAAGAATCTGGCAGCTGGGACTTCACGTGAGCTCGCGCGAGCCGGCTCGTCGCGCTTAGCAAGTCCGGCGGAATGAACGAGAACGGCTCCCACCAGAGCGGCGCGCTCGTCGCGCCGCAATTAACGATATCGATTCAACGATTGGCATTTGACGCTGCGCGCTTGCGAGGCGCATTGTCGATCAAGCTGAACGGCGTCAGGGCGCGTGCATGCTTCCAACAGGCGGGCCTCGAAGACGCCGACCCGTCGACCGAAGCAATGTGGAACGAGGGCCTGTGATTGTCGCGGGCTGCGATGATCGCATGGCAGATGACCCGCGCGGCGAACCGCAACGTCCCACGACGAGCGAGTGATCGCATGACGGGGCCGGGCGAGCCATCCGTCTCGGAACGTGCATCGACCGGCCGGCCGGGCAATCCACCTCATCGCGCAACCACTTTCGCCCTGGCGCTCGCGCTCATTGTGCTGCCCGCGTTCACCTACTATCTGTGGGCGTGCCTGGAATTCAATGCCGGTCTGCCGATGTGGCCGACAAGGTCGCTGCTTGATCGTCTTCCGCCGCCGACATGGCAGGCGGTTCTGATCATCGCGGGCTGGCTCGCATTTCAGGGCTTGCTACAGCTTGTTGCGCCGGGCCGGCAAGCGAGAGGCGCATGCCTGCCGGACGGCACGAGCTTAACATACCGATTGAACGCCTGGTCGGCCTGGTGGATCACTTGGGCTGCAGTGACAGTCGGCATAGCGCTCGGATGGTTTAGGTCGACCGATCTCGCCGATCAGTTCGGGGCGCTCCTCACCACGGCCAATCTGTTTGCATTCTTCATCAGTCTTGCGCTCTACTTCGGCCGCCGCGCGATCGCCGCCTCGCACGAATCGACTGAGGGCGGGCTGCGGGCCTTTTGGTTCGGCGTAGCGCTCAATCCACGCATCGGCACGTTCGATCTCAAGTTCTTCTGCGAGGGACGGCCGGGGCTGTTCGCGTGGGTGCTGATGGACTTTTCGCTCGCGGCCAAGCAGTACGATCTGCACGGGGTCTTGACGCTGCCGATGATCCTGGTCTGCGCGTTCCAGTTCTGGTACGTCGCCGATTACTGCTTCCATGAGGAATTGATCCTGTCCACCTGGGACATCAGGCACGAAAAATTCGGCTGGATGCTGTGTTGGGGAGACCTCGTCTGGGTCCCATTCACCTATACCGTCCAGGCCTATTATCTCGTGGGGCACACGCACGATCTACCCTGGTGGGGCGCAGCCGCGATCGTGCTTTTGAATGTCGTCGGCTACCTCGTGTTCCGTGGCGCCAACCTACAGAAGCACCGGTTTCGGGACGATTCGACCCAGCCGGTCTGGCGCCGGCCCGCCGACTACATCACGACGACGCGAGGCTCACTGCTGCTCGCATCGGGATGGTGGGGGCTGGCGCGCCACATCAACTATTTCGGCGACCTGCTGATGGGCTTGGCGTGGTGCCTGCCCTGTCTCTTCGGCAGCCCGCTGCCGTATTCACACCTCGTCTTTCTCACGATCCTCCTGATCCAGCGCGAGCGACGGGACAACGCCCGCTGCGCGGCTCGCTATGGCGAGGACTGGGACAGCTATTGCCGCAAGGTGCCATACCGAATCGTGCCGGGGCTCTATCGATTGCTCCTATGCCGGTCGCGGCTGACACGCAGGCCCAATGTTGGAGACGATGTCTCGGCGCACGGCGTCGGCTCGTCCGCGCCGGAATGCGCCATAAGTCCTGTCGCAACAGAGCCGGTGCCAGGCCGCTCCGCATCGTGCAAGAGCCGTGAGCAGTCCGGATCGAGATTGTCCGGCGGCGCACGGCGCAGGCGGACTGGCCACGAAACGCGGTCGAGAATTTGCCGGACATGGCCAAGCGCGGCGGCGACGAGACCGAGTGCGATGCTGCAGGCGCTGCGCAACCCCGTCGTTTCGGGCGGCAGCGGAGCGCGGATGTGCGCCGCGAAGCCACGCAACATGATCCTGATGAATTCGCGCACCAAGACTTGAGGGCGCCCATCGGCAGTCGAGAGCAGCGCGAGGGTTACAGAGCGCGCGGCCCTGCTTGCTTCGCAGTAGTCCAGGATGCCGCGCCGGACGATTCTCGACGGCGGCGTCGATCCGCTGAAGGCGTCGCGCAGAGCTTCCGCCAGGACGATCCGCGTCGCCTGTGGCCAGCGCCGCCGCCGGTCGTAAAGCTGCAGCGCGTGAGCCCAATCCGCGCGACTTTCGTCAAGGGCATCGCGCAGCAGCAGGGCATCGCTGACGCATCTTGTCATTCCGCTCGCCGTCAACGGATGGCAGCTGCCGCCGGCATCGCCGACCAGGGCGAACTCGGTCCTGCACCAGGCGCTCGGGATTGCTCGCCTGCGTGATGACGCTCATGCGTGGTTGCCCGGCCACGGCCCGTTCGACTTCCGCCCGCAGCACGGGTGCGAGGAACGGCAACGCTTCCGCGCAATCCTCAGCGCGCGGCAGGCGACCGGCGCGGTGTGGCATGTCGAACAAGATCCGCGCCTCGTCACCGTTGATCGGATAGACCAGGATCGGAGCAAAAGGCCCGAGAATGACGTGACCGAAATCCGGGTCTGGCAGATGGGCGACGGAGAAGCGGTATCCGAACATCGTCGATATACGTCGCGTGCATGTACCGATGCCGACCGAGCGCCCGAGCCGCGAGTGCGCGCCATCAGCCGCGACCAGCATCCGGCCGCGATAACCTTCGGTAGCCTTCCCGTTTGCGACTTGCACCGTGACGCCCGAGCGCTCGCTCTGATCGATCGCGATCACGCGCTTGCCCCGCATGACCGTGACTCCGGAAAGCCTGCCGACGGCATCGAGCAGCCGTTGCCGGATCAGCCTGTGCTCGCTGCCGAGTCCCGGCATGCGATGCGCCAGCACTTCGTCGTAGGCGAGCCGCAACGGCTCGCGCTGCGATCCTCCGGAGGTGACTATGAAGCCGTTGATGCGGGCGCTAGGCGCCTGCTGAAGCGAATCGAGCAGGCCGAGTTCGGCGAGCCCCATCACACCCGGCGGGTGAAACACTTCGCCGGCCAGTCGACGATCGTCGTGCAGGCCGGGCTCGATCAGCAGGATGCGGTGGCCGAGCTGGTGCAGCGCGGCCGCGGTAGCGGCCCCGGCGACGCCGCCGCCTGCGATGATGACGTCAATCTCTGCCGTGTTCGTCATCATTATCTCATTGCCAGATAGCGGTTGAGCGCCCAGATCGGAAAGTAGGCCGGATAAAGACGGTAGGTCAGCATCGCTGCGCCGAAGAACACGCCGTTGACGGCGCCCTCGGGCCACGAGCCGTCGGATTTTTGCGAGCGGCAAAGCCAACCGACGCCACGCTTCACGGCCTCGGCCTCGGGGCCTAGGATTTCGATCAGGGCCAGCAGCGCCCAGCTTGTCATGGTTGCCTGGCTCTCGGCGTGTTCGACATAGGTATCGGTGAGACATCCGGAATAGTGCTCGCCCCAGCCGCCGTCCGGCTTCTGCTTGCTGACGAGCCAGGCAGCCGCGCGCCGCAGGGGGCGATCCTCCGCGCTCGCGCCCGCAGCGCGCAACGCCAGGACCGCGAAACAGGTCGCATAGGTGAAGTTGATGCCCCAGAAGCCGGGATAGGAGCCATCTGCACGCTGACGCTGCCGCAGCAATGCGCAGGCGCGCACGATCGACGGGCCGACCAGTTCGCGCAGGCAGTCGGGATGCTGCTCGCGAAGCCTGCACAAGGCCATCACGGCGGACGCGGTGCACTCGACGTAGGACAGCTCGGTCATGCAGTTGCCGAACATTTCGGAAGGATTGAGTCGTTCGAGCCAGCGGCGGCCGCGACGCCGCTCATAGGTGCCGAACCCGCCATCGTCGTTCTGCCGATCGATGATGAACCTGGCGGCCGCAGCGAGCCGCTCCGGCGCCATGCGTTCGGGCGCATCGATCACGCCCGTTGCATGCGCACCCAGCAGGGCGCTCAGCACTTCGGCGGCGCAATCACTCACCGGCCAGCGATGGCGACCATCGCTGAAGCACCAACCGCCCAAGATGCCGTCCCGTCCTTCGCGGCGTCCGTCCGGAAGCTCGCTTGCTTCCTGCGCGCGCGCCAGAAACGCATAGGCCTCACGCAGCAGTGCTCTCTGAGGCTTGGCGGAGGGCGCGGCGAGAACGGCCAGCATCGCAAACGCCGTGTCCCAGCTGGTCGAGCGCGCCCCGGCGATGCGCAGGCCCTGCTGGGCGTCGTTCCATTGCCAGCTCTCGACGCCCGCGAGACTATGCTCCACCATGGGATCGCTGGCATCGTGCGCCCACAGCGCGAGCGTGTTCAGGATCCCGCTTACCGGCGAGAGTCCCTGAAATCTGGTGGCTTGCTGCTCGAACCTGATGCGGCGGAGCGAATGCGCGAGCGCGTGGGCGCGCAGGCGGCGCAGCGGTGCCCAACGCTCCTGCAGCTGCTCGTAGAATGCCATTGCGCCCCAGGCGAAACGCAGCGTCCTGCTCGGCGCGACATAGAGGTCGGTTTGCGCGATATCGCCGCGGTGTCGCGCAAAATCGATCGTCCCATATGGAACCGGGTAGAGCTCTTCCTTGAGCTCGGCCCCCAGCGGCCCCAGATCGGAGCAAAAGCGCGCGCCGTAGAGATGGCACATCGCCAGATAGATGTAGCGCGTGTGACAGTAGAGATGATTGGGATGAACCGGCGACCATTCCGGCAGCAGGAACAACTCTGGCGGACACGGATTGACGCCGCGAAAACCATAGAGGCCGATCAGCGCCAGCCAGAACTTGCCCCACGAGGGAATGCTCAATACCCCCCCGGGCTGCGCCTGCAGCCAATTGCGGGCGGAGGCCGCCAGCGGCGCATCGGCGGACAGACCGAGCATGCGCAGCGCCACGTAGGTTAGCGTCGTCACGTACACGTAGGAACCGGATTCCGGATGCAATCCCCAGCCGCCGTCCGGGCGGCGCGTGACGCGGAAGTGCAGCAAGATGCGCTCCCGCGCGGCGGCTACGATCGGGCGGCCGACGACCCTGCAAAGGATGACGTACTGCGCGAGGATCATCGGACACCAGACGACCTCGCCTTCGAAGCTGCCGTCGGGGTGCTGCAGGCCGCGCAGCCGGTCGCAGGCGCGTTCGACGCAGCGCGCAACGGCGGGCGCGAGGTCCGGCGCCATGCTGGTCTCCATTTCGCTGATCGCGTCCGTCGACGAGCCATCCGTCGGGTCGTACGGATCGATCGACTCAAGCGACGCCTTCTGTCTCATTCTGATGCCCGCGTGCGGATTGTGCCAAATGCTCTTCCCAGCGGCGGACGATAAGCTTCTGGAACATCTGGACGGCTGGATTGAACTCGATGGCGGGACCGCCCGAGAACTTGTCGTAGGCCTGCTGCTCCGCCTCGACTGCTATTCCGTCTTCGCTCAGCAGCGGCTTGATCAGCAGCCGATTGGTGACGGCGAGAAACGGCTCCATCACCCAACGGGGAATCCGCAGGGGCGCGAACGGAATCTTCAGCGCATCGAAGTAGAACAGGAAGAAGACGCGCGTGGTACGCTCGTCGATCGGCAAGAGGAAGCACCAATGCTTGATCTTGTCGCCCGTGTTCGACCACTGATAAGGATATTCGAACGCCAGATCCATGCGGTCCGTGCGCACGCGCTTGCGGTCCACGAACAACTTCGAGAAACGTCCGTCGCCGACCACCACGTCGTAGCTCAGCTCGACCTTGTCGGCGCGCATTTCGCAGCGCGTGAGTTTGGCGTCGACGAACGGCCGGTAGCGCTTGTGCAGGTAGGCATGGGTGAAATCGCTCACATTATCGACGATCATCGAATGATGCGCACGCCAGACGAAGTCGATCGGGACGCACGCCCAGCTACTCGGCCCCTCGATCTCGGGAATTTCCGGAAGTGGCGTCTGATCCGCCCGCCCCGGACGTCCCGGGAACAGCCAGATCAGACCGTAGCGTTCCCGCACCGGATAGGTGCGGATCTTCACATCGCCAAACTGGCGACCGAACAATTCGTGCGGGACCTCGACCAGCCGCCCCTGCTCGTCATAGCTCCAGCCGTGATAGATGCATGTCAGCGCACAGCCCGCGACGTGCCCGATCGACAACCTCACGTGGCGGTGCGCGCATCGGTCCTCGAGCGCACGTAGCCGCCCGTCGTCGCCGCGAAACAGAGCGATCGAGCTATCCCAGAACTTGACTTCGACGACGCGGCCGACCGGCACCACGCGCGCATATTCCACCGCATACCAGTGGTCGGGGTGCATGCCGGCCGAGCGGGCTTTTTGCCGTAGATTTTTCGCGGTCTCGAAAGATGGAGGTCCCGCAACTTCCGAGCCGCCGGACTGGCTTCTCATCGTTCCCTCTCCTCGGACAAGCTCGCCGGCAGTCGGAACCAATGGTTGTAAAGTAGCGGTGTTAGCTACCCGATGTAAAGAGCGGCGAGGTCGCCCCGCCGCAGTACCGAACCGGGCGTCAGGACTGCACGCACGCTTGTAATGGCGAGGGCGGCCCCGCGCTGCGGGCCGCATGAACCCGCCAAGCGCTATTTTCGTCGACGATAATGCACGATGCAGGGAGCTCGCGGTCCAATCACAAAAGTGGAAAAATCCGGTCGCGGATGCGGATCGGCCAGCGTCAGCTCGAAACGCCGCAACAGGACGCTCCAGATGACTTTGACTTGCTGGTAAGCGAATGCCAGTCCGATACAGCGGTGCTTTCCCCCGCCGAAGCCGATCAGCCCGTAGGCCGTGCGGCGGTCTTCCTCGCGGCCCGGTAGAAACCGCTGAGGATCGTAGCTCGCGGGAGCCGCAAAGACATTCGCAATGCGGTGCGAAACGGCTGGCGACACCAGAACGAGATCGCCGGCCGGAATGGTGCTACCTTCGAATACGAATGGCTTGACGGCCTTGCGCATCAGCATCACCAAAGGTGGATGAAGGCGTTCGGCCTCCTTTATGCACGCCTCCAAGTAAACGAGTTGCTTCAGCGTGGCCAGTGTCAGGCGCTGCTGGTCCAGCACGACGTGCTGCTCGGCGAGAACTCGCTCGATGTGAACGGGATTTTGCAGCAGCAGAATGCCCGTCCAGGTGGCGAGCACCGCGCTGGTGTGCTGGCCGGCAAACAACAACGTCAGCAGAAGGCCCGTGATGGTGTCGTCGCTCAGCGGGTTGCCACCAGGATCGCGCGCCGTCATCAATGTGCTGAGGAAATCGTCACTCTCGCCGGCCGCCCGCCGCCGTGCCGCCGCGAGCATCGAAATCAGCTCGACCACGCGCCGGCGAGCGCGGTCGCGACGCAGCATGGCGGGCAGTGGGAGGTGGGGTGTGAAGAACGCCACCAGATTGATGCCGCCCTCCAAGGAGTGATAGAGCCCGACGAACTCTTTCGACAGCGCGCTGCGGAACTCGGCCCCGATGAGACAGCGCCCGGCGGCATAGATCGTGATCTCGTTCATCGCGGCGAGCAGGTCGATCGAGCCCGACTCGCCCCATCGCTTGAGATAGGTCTCCGCTTCCGCTGCGATGAAGCCCGCATAGGTCTGCATTCTTTCGTCTCGCAAGGCGGGATGCACGAGCTCGAGCTGCGCGCTCATGATTTCCGGCGCGACGTCGTAGGCCACACCCTTGCCGAATATCGGGACGGTGAACTGATAGGCCTCGCGCGGGCTGAGCACGTCGTCCGGCGCCTTGAAAAAAGCCGCGTTGCCGGCTGGCCCCGTCATGACGTGGACACGGCGGCCGAACAACACGAAGGAAAAGATGTCGCCGAAGCGATCGCGGCCGCGCTGGATCAGCGAGACCGGATCTCTGCGAAACTCCAGCGCGTGCCCGAGGAACGGAAGCCCGCCGGCAAGCACGGAGACCGGTTCCCGGAGCGACACGTCCATGTTCATGCCTTCGTCCGCTCGCTCTCCAACGACCTTACAGCAAACGACTGCCGACGCTCTATCAAGCCGCGCGACACAAAGCCGTCGTAGGCATCTCGCACGGCGTCGGCTATCGAACCGGAACGGTAGCCGAGCTCGCTTCTCGCCTTGCTGCAGTCGGCGCGGCGCTCCAAACGCAGCAGACGTATCGCGGCCGGGGTCAGCAACTGACGACCGCCTATCTTGAGATGGCGGTGGGCGAACTCACCGATCCGCGCCACGGGCTCCAGCAGTGCGGCAGGGACACAGAGTGCGTGGTTGGGGCGGCCGGTCACCTCGCCATAGAGCGCGAGCAAGTCACTGACCGTCATGAATTGCGTGCTGAAGATGTATTTCTCCCCGCTGCGGCCGTGCGTCATGGCCAGCAGATGACCTTCGACGATGTCCGCCGCGGCGACGAACTCGAATCCGCCGGGAACGTAGGCACGCAGGCGTCCGTGCGCATAGTTCAGCAGTAACTGGCCCATGCGCGACGGCTTGAAGTCGTTAGGCCCGAGGATCGCGCAGGACACGGCGATTACAACGTCGAGCCCGCCCGCGACGGCCTTGAGGCATTCGTGCTCGACCGCTGCCTTCGTGCGCGCGTAGGGCAGGTGCTCCTCGAAAGGATCGAACGGCTCGGTCTCGTCGGTCGGGCCATCCCAACGGTGTCCGGTCGCGCTCAATGAACCGGAGACAACCACTCTACGCACGCCATTCTTTGCCGCAGCGTCGAGGAGATTGCGCGTGCCGAGCACGTTGTTGGCGAACAGCTGCTGCTCGCCGCCGGCAACCGTCGAGAGTTGGGCAGCACAATGATAGATGGCGTCGCACCCGCGGCACGCCGCCAGCAGTGAGGCGGGGTCACGCAGATCACCATAGGCGCGTTCGACCGCGAGGCCTTCCACGGTCGAATTGTCGCTCGCGCGCCGCAGCAGGACGCGCATCGTGGCTCCATCCTTCAACAGGCGCCGCGCCAGGTTGGCGCCGAGGTGGCCGTTTGCGCCCGTGAGAAGGATCATGGGGATATCCGCACGTAGGGAGTTCCAGTTCGTCGTCAGGCCTGAGAGCGGTCCCCGGCCAACACGCCGCACATCAGCATGGAGTCTACCTCTTGAAATCATACCCCTTATGGTTGATAATGTCTCCTATCTCGTGTTGGACTATTGCTGTCAATCTCGGCCTCGCAAGCAGCAAGGTCGAAGCGCCAGTCGTCGAGGGCTGCGATGAGCAACGGGATACTGACGCCTTCAGGAGCACATTCGAACGATCTCGTGATCGACACGGATCGTCACATCATGGAGACATGGAGCATCTTCTCGCAGTACTGCGAGTCGGATCTGATGCCTTTCGTCTATCAACGCACAACCCTGGCGGACGGAACGGGCGGCATCTCCATCGCCGGGCGGCCCACCCAGTTTTCCGACGCCCTTTGGGACAATCCCTATGCCAACCGGATGTTTGCCGACAACCGCTTCCGGCCGAACAAGCCGCTGACCGAAGGCCTGGACCCGAGCGGCTATCTCTCCGCTATGGATCGCGAGGGCATCGACTCCGCGATCATCACGCCGACGCTCGCGATGGGCAGCTGCGCCGCGCCGGACGGCCGGATCGGCTCAGCGCTGTGCCGAGCCTATGCTCGCTGGGTCAGCGAATTCTGCAGCATCGCGCCCAAGCGAATGCTGCGCGTGTTTCCGGTCAACCTCAATGACGTCGATCTGGCGATCAAGGACTGCACCTGGGCGCTCGAGCAGATGGACTTCGCCGGACTCTTCATCGTGCCTTTGCCGGTACGCGGCCGCCGGCTGCATCACCCCGACTTCGATCGCTTCTGGGCGCGGGTGAACGACTGGGACAGGCCCGTCATCTTTCATACGCTATCGTCGCTGCCGGACCCTGAAGGACGCGGTCCGCTGGTCGACATGATACCGGCTGCCGCATCGTTCGGCGCCAACATATTCTTCCACCACATGGCCGCGCATCGCATCGAGCAGCATTTCGCGACCGCCTCCATCGTCGCCGGAGGCGTGCTAGAGAAATATCCGAAGGTGCGCGTCGTCTTCACCGAGGCCGGCGGCGGCTGGATGCAGAGCTGGCTCGACTACATGGACGAGCATTTCGACAGCGAACAGATGCGGCGCTGGGTGCCTTGGCTGAAACTGCGGCCGAGCGAGTATTTCCAACGGCAGTGTCTCGTTTCCTATCATCCGACCGAGAAAGTCGAGGGAACCATGGGCGGAAGTCTCAAGGTCGAGTCCTTGTGCTGGTCCTCCGACTATCCGCACCACGACAGCGTCTTCCCCGGCGCCGTCGATCGGCTATCGGCGAACAGCAGCGGGCTTACCATGGACGGGCGCAGCAAGCTCCTGGGCGGCAACGTGGCCCGCTTCCTCGGAATCGAGCGTACAACCAGCGTTACAAGGATTGCTGTCCGCACATGAGGCAGCACAGCCAGACAATCCGACCGGTTGCTGCGGGCCCGGCAGCCCGGAGCGCTTCGACCTATCTAACTGTCGCAACTTCGATGAGGTAACCCATGGCCCCAGCGTCGAACAAACCGGTTGTGTTCGAATTCCTCGAGCGCGGCTTTGGCCAAGGCGATCTCTCGGTGTTCGAGCGCTTGGTGGCGGAAGACTACATCCAGCACAATCCATTCATTCAGACCGGCCGCAAGGGCCTTCTCGCCTTCCGCGAAGTTCTGCAAACATTCGAGGACAACGAATTCCGGCCGATCCGGGTCATCGAAGACGATCCGATCGTTCTCCTGCATTGCGAGTGGAGGACTGGGGCGCAGCGGCGCGCCGTTTTCGAGATGCTGCGCGTCCATAACGGACAGCTCGTGGAGCACTGGGACGCCATGCAGGACCAACCCGCATCGACCCCGCACGGGCGGACCATGCTGGACGGTCCCGCTGAGGTGATTGATCACGACAAGACCGAGCGGAACAAGGCTCTGGTTAGGGATTTCGTCAACGCTGTCCTGATCGAGGGCAGGCACCTCAGGCTGGCGGAGTTCTTCGACGGCGACCGCTATATTCAGCACAGCCCGAATCTGGCAGACGGCGTTGCGGCGCTTCGCGCGCATTTGAGCGCCGGCCAGAACGGCGGCACGGCCCACTACAACGCGATCCACCGCCTGGTCGGCGAAGGAAATTTCGTGCTCGCTCAATGTGCCGGCGTTTCCGGCGGGACGCCGTGCGCGTTCTACGATCTTTACCGGCTCGAGAACGGCAAGTTGGCCGAGCACTGGGACATCGTGCAGCCGATTCCCGCAACGTTCGCGCATAACAACGGAATGTTCTAGTCCTCACCCAATGTGGGCGCGCGCGCGCCGATACATCAATTGCGAGGAACAAATTCAACCGGCAGGCTGACCGGCCCGCGGACAGTCAGGGATTGATTCCACGCCACCACGCCGCACGGGGCAGAAAATTTCTGGAAGCGAGCCACCAACTCCTCGAGCGCCACCCGCGCTTCGAGGCGCGCCAGCGGCGCTCCGAGGCAGAAGTGAATGCCGTAGCCGAATGCCAGTGCCTTGTCGTAGGCGCGGTCCATGTCGAATGTAGCGGCATCCGGAAACTTCTGTTCATCGCGATTCGATGACGCCATGAGCAGCAGCAGCACGTCGCCAGGCGACAGAGCAGTCCCGGCCAGTTCGACCGGGTCGGTGACGATCCGGAAGGTGCCGTGGCCAGGCGAGTCGTGGCGCAGTACTTCCTCGAGGAACGAGGGGATCTCGCCGCGATCTGCAGCAAGGCGAGCCCGGTCGTGCGGCCGCGCGGTGAGGGTCAGCAGGGCGTTGGCGAGGAAATACATGGTTGTCTCAAGCCCGGCCGCAAGAAGCACGAACAGGAAGGCCATCAGCTCAGCGTCTGACAGCGGCCCTTCCTGCGCGGCGATACTGATTAAGCTGCTGATCATGTCCCCGCCCGGCCGGCGGCGGCGCGTCGCGATCACCTCGCCAAAATAGGCCTCCATCTCGCGCATGGTTGCCTGGATCGTCGCGATCCGGTCCGGATCGACGATCGCCGGAGAGATCGCCGCAACGTCGTCTGTCCATCGCTTGAAGTGGACGTGCAGACTCGAATCAAGTCCGAGAATCTCCGCCATGATGCGGGCCGGCAGCGGACCGGCGAATGCCGTCATGAAATCGACGTGTCGCTGCTCGGCGAGATTGTCGGCGAGTTCCCGCGCGATGGCGCGGACGCGCTGCTCCAGGCGCGCCATCGCGGGCGGCGCAAATGCATGCGAGACCGTCGCGCGCAGACGCGTGTGGCCGGGCGGATCGAGAACGAGCAGGGACTCGGCGAGCGGGTTTCGCTCGAGCCAGGGGCAGCAGAAGCGCACGCAGCCCGGCGGAAGAAAACAGCGCCGGGCGGCTCAGAACATACTGAACATCAGCGAAACGGCTCACCGCCCAGACGCCGCCGGGATCCACGCGGGAGAGGCCCGGTGCGGCGCGCAGGCCGGCATAGAGCGGATAGGGATCGGCTCGGACCTCGGCCGACAGCAGGTTGGCTCGCTCGCTCAATGGGGTGCATCTCCAATGCTCGCAGCGTGGCGTCCGGCCAAATAGCCGAACGTCATGGCGGCTGCGATCGTAGCGCCCGCGCCGGGATAACCGGCGCCGGCGCAGGCCGCCGCGACATTTCCGGCGGCGTAGAGCCCGGGGATTGGCGCACCGTCGGGCCGTAACACTCGCGCGTGTGTATCCACGCGTGCTCCGCCCTTGGTGCCGAGCGCGCCCGCATGGAGCTGTAGCGCGTAGAACGGCGGCTTTCGCAACGCGCCGAGGCACGGATTGGATTCGCGCGCATCGCCATAGACGCGATCATACAGCGCTTCGCCACGCGCGAAGTCCTCGTCCACTCCGGCGACCGCGAATCCGTTGAAGCGCTTGACCGTCGCGCTCAGGCCGCTCGGGTCGGCGCCGATCGTGCTCGCGAGCTCGGCAATGGTTGCCCCCCGCGGCACCCATTGCGGGGGCGGCGACCCGGGCAGCGAAGTGAGAACGGAATATTTTTCCACGTGAGTGGAATCGAAGACAAGCCAGGCCGGAAGATTGGGTCGCTCGTATGTTGCGGGATCGAAGCGGAAGAACGCTTTCATCAGGTCGTTGTAGTTGTGCGCTTCGTTGACGAACCGGGCACCCTTGCGATTGACGATGATGGAATGTGGAAGCGCCCGTATGGTGAATTCGCCGCGAAACAAGGGCGCACCATCGTATTCCTCACCAGGGATCGACACTGTGGGGCACCACCACGCTTCAGTGGTGTTGGCAAGGCCGACGCCGAGCGTCATCAGCATACGAAGTCCGTCGCCCTGATTGGACGGGGGGCTCGCCGGGTGGGTGAGAACGCCGCCGAGAAACTGGGCACAGAGCGCCCGGTCCCACTCGAAGCCACCGCTCGCGAGCACCACGCCACGTCGCGCGCGCAGCTCACTTTGCTTGCCGTCATGCGTGGTGCGCAGTCCGACCACGCGGCCATTCTCGACGAGAAACCCCTGCGCCTGCCTCGGGATCAGAAACTCGACGCCGCACGCGAGGCACGCACGAAACAACTGTCCAACCAGAGCAGCGCCATACCCGACGAATCCGTCTCCGACGCGCTTCATGACGGTATCGATCGGAACGTTCAACGGCTCGACGCCCGCCCTCCAGGCGAAAAATTCGGTCACCGACATCGGCACGAATTGGAAGATCGGACTTGCCCGCAGGCGATCCTTCCAGGGGCCGAGCTCATTGGTGTCGAACAGTCCGGAATCGAGCGAGCGACCGCATGGCTTTCCGCCCGGAAACTCCGCGAAATAGTCAGGATATTGTTCCAGAACCTTGAATCGCAGCCCGGTCGTTTCCTCGAGGAAGTCGATCACTGCAGGGGCCGCGTCCACGAACGCCGCGATAGCGGCTTCCTCACTGCGACCGTCGCTCAGCCGCGTCATATAGGTGATCGCGTCTTCGCGCGAATCTGTCATGCCGAGGTCACGCATATGGCGGTTGTTCGGCACCCACACGACACCCGCGGAGGTAGCCGTGGTCCCCCCGATCGTGCCGGCTTTCTCGACGACCGTGACGCTGCGGCCCGCCGTACGCGCCGCGAGGGCGGCGACGAGTCCAGCAGCGCCAGATCCGACAACCAGCATGTCAGTCTCGCGCCCTTCGGCAACAGTTTCCATCACAGGCTCCTTTCGGGTCTATCGTCGCACGGCGACCGGCGGTGGGACTTCCATCGCCGGTCCAAGCCGGGCTGTATCCGACGCAGGGCGCTCCTCTATCCGCATCACGACTTGCCTCGCAGGACGCAATGTCAATTCCGCCCGAACCGCGGGATCGAATGCGGCAGCGGGAGCGAAGCGGAACCGGCGGATCAAAGTACTCACCGCCGTGACAGCCTCCTGGAATGCATAGGCCTGCCCCGTGCAGATGTTGCGGCCGGCGCCAAACGGGAAGAAATCGGTGTAATCCGACGCGGTGCGCGGCAGCCGCCGCAGAAAACGGTCCGGGTCGAACCGCTGCGGGTCCGACCAAACCCGCACATCGTTGTGAGTGATGAACTGGCTGGCGAACACATGACTGCCGGCAATGATCTTGACGCCGCGCACCTGCACGGGTCGAACTGCCTCCCGCACCGCGACGTAGGACGGTGACCTCACACGCAGGGCTTCAATGATACAGCGATAGAGCAGGCTTCTGGGATTCCTGGCCGGCTCCGGCCCACCTGCCGCAATCTCCGCGTAGAGACGATCCTGCAACTCGGGCGCAGCGGCGAGATAGTAGAGCGTCCAGAGCATGAGGATGATCGTGGTCTCCGATCCGCCGATCAGGTTGCCGAGCATTTCTTCCAGCAGCCGCTGCCGGTCGACACGGCCGCCCGTGCTGTGGACGTCGACCAGCGTCTCCAGCATTGAGCCTGTGCCCCGGCTGTGCGCGATGCGCGATTCGATGAACTCGTAGACCGCGGTACGCAGCTCGCGGAACCTGCGGTTCTGCGCCGTTGGAATCCATATCGGCAAGTTGACGAAGGAGAACACGCGCCGGCGGACGTGATCGAACATCTCGTTCAGCATCCCGTGCAGGTGCGGCGGGACATCCTCTGGCGGGACATTCAGAAAGGCCGCGAAGACCACGCGCGAGGAGTACTCGAGCAGGTCGTGGAATACGTCGACAGGCTGCCCGTCCCGGCTCTTTCGGCGCCATTCGGGAATCATGCGTTGCTCGAGCACGCCGGTCATGATCCGGCTGTAACCGTCGAGATTCTTCCCCGTCAGGAATCGCAGCGTTCGCTGGCGGACAACCTGCCACTCTTCGCTGCCGACACTGACCGCATTGAATCCGAGAAGATCGCGAAACGCCTTGAGGAACAATTCGTCACGCTGGAACGAAACGGTGTCGTGCAGTACGAGGCCGATGTCGCGCGGGTCGAGCGCCAGATAGGCGGAGCGGCCGAACAGGCTGAATGACAGCAGCTCGGAACTCGTGCGGCCATAGCATTCCTCCGCTTCGATGAGGCCGGCGAGAAGTCCCCGGCGTACGATCGCGTGGCTGATCCGAACGCCGCGCACGGCGGCCGCTATTCGTGCCTTTGTCGCCGTCATGACAGCACGTAGCCTCCGTCGACCACCACGTCGGTCCCCGTAAGATAGGCGGCGGCCGGACTGGCCAGGAACAGCGCGACGAGAGCGACATCATCGGCACGCCCCATCCGTCCGAGCGGCACGCGGCTGACGTAGCCCGCCGTGACCTGCTCGCTCGTGATGCCGAAGGCATCGGCAACGGCGCGGTTGGCATCGCGGCCGCCAGGCGTCTCGATGCCACCCGGGGAAATCGAATTTGCGCGGATCCCGAAGCGCCCGAACTCCAGCGCGAGAGAGCGCGTGAGCATCGCGATGCCGGCCTTCGCAGATGAATAGGCGGCGAGCCCCGGCAGCGGACGGAAGGCATTGATCGAGGCGATGTTGACGATCGCGCCGGCGCGGCCGGTCTCGACCATACATTCCGCCGCTGCGCGCGCCAGCAGAAGACTCCTTTCAGGTTCACATCGATCACGCGCGCCCATTGCGTTTCGTCGCACGCGAGCGTCGGAATGATCGGATAGATGCCGGCATTATTGACGAGGATATCGACGGGACCCCACAGCTTCTGCACCCGCTCGACAACGCGCGCGACGTCCGCCGGTTTACTGACGTCGCCTTGCACGAACTGCACGCTCGCACCCGCGGCGCCGAGATCACTCGCGGCCTGCTCGCCGCCCGTATCGTCGAGGTCCAGGATCGCGATTTGTCCACCGGCTTCGGCAAGACGCGACGCTATCGCCAGCCCGATCCCCTTGGCTCCGCCGGAGACAAGGCATACTCGCCCGGACAGGTCGAACATACTGGGAAGCGGCATCGGTTGATCGGGCATTGATTCTTCCTGTTCGAGTGCTCGCCGTCACGACAGCAGCATCGGGACGACGGGCACTGCGCGCGGTACTGCCACCAGCATGTGATGCTTCACCCAGTCGGCGTTCGGATCGCGCAAGTTTGCATTGGGGAAGCGGGCGAAGAATTCCCGCAGCGCAATCGCGCCCTCGATCTTAGCCATTCGTTCGCCGACGCAGCGGTGTGCTCCCGCCCCGAAGGCAAGCTCGTTGGACTTGCAGCGGCCGATGTCGAACACGTCCGGATTTTCGAATGCATCCGGATCGCGAAACGCCGACTGGAATAGCAGCAGAACGATCTCGCCCTTCCGCATCTTTCGGCCGTCGAGCTCGAAGTCGGCGAGGACGTAGCGCGGCAGAAATTTGGTGAAGCTGCGAAACCGCAGTATCTCGACCACCGCGTCATCGAACCGTTCAGGTTCCTTCAGTAACGCTGCAAGCTCGGCACGATGCTCCAGCAGCACGAGAATCCCCATGGTGATCAAGCTGCCATTGGCTTCCGTGCCGGCGAGAAGATAAGAGAACACGAGTGAGACCACCTCTTCCTGGGTCAGCCGATCGTCGCCCCGCCGTGCGTTCAGCAGGTCGCCAATGATCGAATCTTCCGTTCCTTGGGCGAGCGCTTGCTCGACGAGGCCGTCCACTAGCGCGCGGAAATCGCGCAAGGCAGCATCGTTTCGGCCGAGAATCTCCGAATCGATGCTAGGTTCGAGAAAGCCGAGCGCCGCGTTGGTCCCGTGCACGAGGAAATTCTCCTGCTCCGGCGTAAGTAGCGACCCGAACAGGCGGTTCATCACCTTGATCCTGAGCGGCGTCGAATAGTCGGAGAGCAGGTCGATTTCGTAGCGGCCGGCAAAACCATCGAGAACCTCGCGCACCACGGCCTGCGTGACCCGCGCCACCCTTTCGCATCCCGCCGAGGCGAACGGCTCACTGCCGAATCGCCGGAGGCGGCTATGAATGCTGCCATGGCGCAGCAACAAGGTCTGGTCGAGCGCCCACAGCACGTTGGGATAGCGCTCGCCGGCGTCCGCCACACGCTGATAGCCGGACCACGCCTTCTGGTCGGCGGTCACATGCTCGTCGGACAGCAGCGTCTTTACGTCGGCGTAGCGCGACACCAGCCAGGCGCCGAGTTCCGGCGACCAATAGACCGGATCGTGCGTGCGAAGCTGCTCGTAGATCGGGAAGGGATTCTCGAGGAAGGCGGGGCTGAAGACATTGACTTCAAACGTCGATGACATTCGTTTCCTCTCTTCAAACGGGGAACCGCTGGTGCCGGATTGTCGCGGCAAAATCGATCCCGAGTGCCTGCATGACCGGCTGCACCGCCGCTCGCCCACCTCCAGTGACGCCGCCCCCGGGATGGCAGCTCGGCCCGCACATCCACAACCGCTCGATCGGCGTGCGGTATTGCCAGCCGGGCAGGTAGCGACCGGCGAGCTGCTGGTCTGGAAACATGCCGATATGGTTGTAGTCTCCGTCGATCATCGCCGGATTGCGTCGCGCGAGATCGAGCGGTGTTTCCACGGCGCGACCGATGACGTTCGCACCCATGTTGGTCGTGCGCCGCTGCAAGCTGGTGAGTACTCGATCGGCCACGTTCTCGCGCAGAGCGTCCCATCCGCCCTTCGGCGCGGGATCAGGGCTGAACGGCGCAAAGTGGAACAGGTGGAGCGTGTGCTGACCGTCCGGCGCCCGGGTCGGATCCAGTCGGGTCTGGCAAGCGACCGCCGGAATGTTCAGTATGCAGCCGGCCTGCTTCAATGTCGCCGAAGCTTTGCAGCAGTTCCTCGACCGATGATGGTGCGAATTCCACGAACGTCGCATCCGCAACGTCCGGACCTGCCCGATAGACCGGAGCCTCGCGCAATGCATAGGCCTGGCTGATCGCTCCGAAAGAGGAGCGCCGCAGCCGGCCGAGACGGGCGACGAAATCGGGCGGCAAGGCCTCCGCGCCTACCAATGATACGATTTGCTTAGCGTGCAGGTTCGAGATGACGGCGCGGGTCGCCGCGATCTCCGAGTCGCCCTCGGCGACAACGCCGGTTGCGCAACCATTCGACACGACGACCTGGCGCACCGGGCTGCCGGTCAAGATCGTTCCGCCATGGTGGCGAATACATCGTGCCATCGCCTCACTGAGCGCTCCTGATCCGCCCTGCGGCAGCCCGCCTCCGAAGCGGTGGATCAGCGGAATGAAGAGCAGCGCGACAATGCCGGTTCCCTTGGCGGCCGGAGAAACTCCGGCCTGGGCGCAGAACTTGAGGAGCGCGGCCTTCACCCGATCGGTCTCGAACCATTCGTCGCAGATGTCCCGGGCGCTCGACATCAGCCAGCGCATGAGAACGTCGCCGCCTGGTTTGCCGAACAACGCCGCAAGCATCTCCGGCGGAGGCGGTGGCTCGAACAAGCCGCGCAGCAGCTCATTCGCTGGGCCTGCGACTGCGGCGGCAAAGCGGGCATAGGCCTCGGCGTCTTTGGTCGAGAACCTAGCGATCGATCGGCAGGTCTGGGCCACGTCGCAATGGAAATCGAGATGCAGGTCGTCGGGAAAGAGCACGCACAGCTGATGGGGCGAGACCAGGTAGCGCAGCCCGAATTTCGACACGAGTTCGAGTTCGTCGTCCAACAACATGGGGTTTGCCTGGACGAGCCCATGCCAGATCGAGCAGATGTCGGTCTTGAAGCCAGGCGCCACGATCTCGGGCGAAATGACGCCGCCTCCAACGTACGGAAGAGCCTCGACGACACACACGTCGACCCCGGCCTTGACCAGATAGGCCGCGACGGTTAGGCCGTTGTGGCCGCCGCCAATTACCACAACCTCGTGCCTGCGAGTCACGCCTGGCTCCAACCGCAGCGGAAGAGGGCCTCCACCGTCCGGCACATAGACTCTGCTCCTACTCCACCCGTTGTTCGTCCGGCATCCGGCCATCTGGCGGCGGTCCTGCCAGGAAGACGCGCATGAGATCCGCCATCGATCCCGTGTAGTCGTTCTCGATCTTGATGAAATTGCCGTCCGTCGCCATCGTCACGTTATAGATGAACAGGTGGCGCTCCGTTACGAACGGCGCACCGGCGACGTAACGGGCGATGACCGGATGGAGGTGCGTCGGAACCGCGCTGGGCGTCGGCGCAACGGCCGCGAAGCAAAGACGCTCGACCCGCGGCGAGGTCCAACTGAAAGTGAGGTAGATCGGCACCGCCGTACTGCAGTGGCGCAGCAGTTCGTCGTTGGGAACTTCGAACCCAAACTCACCTATCATTGCAGCGAGCCGCTCGGGCGCGAAGTAGCCCGGAGGCCTGAGGAAGTACAGATTGACCGTCTGGTGCCGATAGTCGAGGCCGAAAATGGTGACTTCGCTGAGATCGTACTTCGCCATCACGTCGGTGAAATTGGCGACGGCTGCGGGAATGCTTCGCATTGCGCACACGCGATCCAAGGGTTGCGGCTGATGCGGAAAGAACGGCCAAATCTTCTCCAGCCCGTAGCCGGCGCCGAGATCGACGCCGTAACCCAGGACAGGAAAACCGGCCTGGATTTCATGCGTAAGCTCGTCGATCGGCTGCCCTTCCGGCTTGATCAAGCCGTGCGTGATCGCGAGCCGGTAGGGATCATGCGGCGTGTCGAGCTCGACATAACGCACATTGAGCTCGCGTTTGGCCTTGGTCGATGTCCGGAAGCTCACGGGCGAGCCGCTGAAGTAAGGGGCGAACGCTGCAATAACCGACTGGATCTTGCCGAAGTCGAAGGGAGCATCGGCGAGTATCGCCGCAGCTACGATATCGCTCGTCAGCCGCGTCAGGTCGGTGATGAGGCGCCGCGACGACATCATCACACTCCGAACGCCGATTCTGCAGCGGCGCGCAGGCAGCGCATCAGGCCAGGTGCGCAGCTCGCGGAATCTGGTCGAACCACCCGACGAAGCAATTTCGTCCGCACGTGTCCGCACAAGCAAGCGATCCCGATACGCCGGACAGTGACGGCAGGCCAATGCGTTGATGAGACGATCCTCACGACGCGTCCCTCCCGCCTCTCACGCCCTTCATCGAGGACGTCGAGGTTCTAGCTTGCACCCAGTAAGTGTACTCTAGCCTCGCGACCCGCGCAAGACGTAACCTTTTTCGCCGGCCTCGTCTGCGGGCAAGCCAGTCGTCTCGCGACGACCGCTGCATGTTGCGCCAGTTCTCGATCGGCGGCGCTAACGCGGATTGCGAGCCAGCAGCACGAATCGTGCACTGCGCGTCAAATTACCCCAGATTGTGGCCGCGCTTCGATTGTGTCATTCTGGCGAGCATGTGGCGGAATGTACGCCACTCGCCGCCCGCCTCACGACACACGAAAGAGGGCTGCTGCGTGCCGCACGATATTTCAATTGCGAGCCAGCCACCGAGCGGACTGCGCAATGCGTTGCGTTACACGGTCATTCCGCTCGTCTTCATGCTGACATTGCCGCCTGCCACGATCGTATCGTGGCTGATCGTATCGCATTTCGACGGCTCCATCGTTGCGTTCGCCTCGGCGCGCCTGGGCGAGATTGTCAGGCTGTGGCCCCTGCCTGATTGGACCGCGGTGTCCATCATCTTGGTGTGGGTCGCCTTACAAGCATTGCTGCTCATCAGCCTACCCGGCCGGCTGCATGTCGGTCCGGCCACGCCGGCGGGCGCGCACGTCACCTATCGGCTTAACGGTCTTCCCGCGTTCCTCGTCACCATCGTCTGCTTCTATTTGGGCGCCTACCATTACTCCTGGTTCTCGCCGGCCATTGTGTACGACCACTTCGGCGCGATTCTGATGACGTGCAATCTGATGGCGCTGCTGTGCAGTCTGTTGCTGTACTTCAAAGGCTTGAGAATGCCCCGGTCGGCTGATACCGGCACGACCGGATGGCGGGTCTGGGATTTCTATTGGGGCACGGAACTGCACCCGCGGGTTTTCGGGATAGATCTCAAGCAGCTCGTCATCTGCCGGCTCGCCATGATGGGCTGGAGCGTGGTAGTCCTGTCCTGTATCGCCAAGCAGATTGAGAGTTACGGCCGTCTGAGCAATGCGCTCGCCGTCGCCGCTGCTCTGCAGCTTCTCTACATCTTCAAATTCTTCTGCTGGGAGAGCGGCTATTTCAACACGCTCGACGTCATGCATTATCGGTTCGGCTTTCGCAATTTCTGGGGCGTCACAAGCTGGCTGCCGGCAATCTATGCGATCGTGCCGCTGTATCTCGCCGGTCGCCCCGATGATCTTTCGCTCGCCGCCGCTTTCGGCATCCTCGCGCTCGGCCTTGCGGCGATCTGGCTCAACTACGATGCGGATGCGCAGCGCCAACGGGTACGGGCGACGGGAGGCAACATCATCATATGGGGGCGCAAGGCTGCGGTGCTGCCGGCAACCTACCGAACAGCCGACGGCGCTCGACACCAGACAGTTCTGCTTGTCGCCGGTTGGTGGGGACTGGCGCGTCATTTCCACTACGTTCCTGAAATGATGATCGCCGTGAGCTGGACGCTGCCGGCCGGATTCGACCACGCCATACCCTGGTTCTACGTCGTCTATCTGATCATGCTCTTGGTGCACCGTGCCGCTTACGACGATCGGCGTTGTCTGGAAAAATATGGGCAGGTCTGGGAGGCGTATTGCGCGCGCGTACCCTACCGCGTGATTCCGTTCGCCTACTAACCGGCTCAGGACTCTGAAATAGGCATTCTGCGCGGAGCCACGAGAAGGAGCGCCCACGTGGCGTATGTGTTCGATCCCGATGTCCTGCGTGCTGCCGCGCGGGCTGGCAGCGGCCTGCCGCTGGAGGAACGGCTGCGCACGGTTACGCGCGAGCTGGCGAAGTGCTATCCCGGCAGGATCAGCGAAGAGCAGGAATGGGTCTTCAGCAATGCCGGTGGCGTTATGGGGCAGTTCTCCATCCTGTATGCGTCTCTGACCGAATACGTGATCTTCTTTGGCAGCCCGATCGGGAGTTCCGGCCACACCGGTCGCTATTCCTTTGTGAAGGACTGGGCGTTCCTGTTAGACGGCGAGCTCTGGTATTTCGAACAAGGCCAGCTTTCCCGGGACGTGGTCCGTGCCGGGGATGAGGTCGTGCTGGAGTTCCGCCGCGCCAAGGGCTATCGCATCGTTGATCACGCCTGGATTCTCGAATACGCACGCGGGCCGATCGTCACGATGCTGCCGTTCGGGCTCGCCGACGCGTTCTTCAGCACACTCGATGGTCGAACGATCTGTCGCACCTTTCGGCTCTACGGAAAACACGTGTTGCGAAACTGGCGGACAGCCGCGGGCCGCCGAGCACAGGGTACGTCGGCGCGGCCCGGCGCGCGGTTGAAATAGCGAGCCGCGACGCCGGTACACGATCGACAGGGACATATCCGTGATCTATCAGTGGCTACATTCCCACTATGGTTGGACCGGACTGCTCGTCGCGACGGCGCTCTTTGGCCACCTTCTTTATTTCGTGGTGGCGAGTCTAAGTTACTATGTCTATTTCGTGCTTGGGCGCGACCGCTTCCTGCCGGCCTACCGCGAGGATCGAAAAAGGGTTCGCGCCGCCATCCTGTGGTCCGTGTACGGCCTTCTCGGCAACGCCGTACTCGTGCTACCGGTGCAGCTCTTGATCGTGCACGGTTATTTTCCGCTCTACAACGCAATCGGCGAGCACGGCGCGGCATATCTCGTCATCACCTGCATTGGTGCGCTGGTGTTCGCAGAGACCTGCATCTATTGGATCCACCGCGCGTTGCACGTCGGCTTTCTCTACCGACTGCTACACGTACATCATCATCGATTTCGAGAGCCGACTCCTTACGCCGCCTTTGCCTTTCATCCGCTCGATCTCCTTTGCGCAATCCCTGCCTTACCACGTCTACGCCCTGATCGTTCCGATGTACGATTGCGCGTATCTCGCGCTGTTCGCCTTCTCCATGCTGTGGTCGCTGATGATTCATGATCAAGTGCGCTGGGTTCCGTTCCGTTTCATCAACCATACCGGCTGCCACACGGCACACCATTGGTATTGCCGCTACAACTACGGCAACTATTCTACCTTCTGGGATCATCTGTGCGGTACCTATTGCGAGCCCGAACGACTGCCCGACCGGTTCGGCGCGTCCAAACAGCCGCTGCTCGGCCGTTCCCTCGCGCAATCGCCCGAGCCATTGCCAGGCGAATAGGGACCCGCGCCCCGCCCATGGTAGCGATCGGTCCCAAGATCTGCTCTCAGCCGCTCCTCTCGGCCGAACGGCCCACCGCTACGACGCGAAGCCCGTCGCGTGGGACGAGATGCACGCCCCTGCCCACCGCACTGACCGCGGTGTCGCACGGCTTGAGATCGAGGGCGTCGAGAGCCGCCGCGACCACGACCTTGATCTCCAGCAGGGCCAGCGGATTCCCGATGCATTGGCGATTGCCACCTCCGAACGTCGTGAGCTCGTGGGCAGCCGGCGGCGATTCGAGGAATTGGTTCGGACGAAACCGATCGGCATCGGAATAGACGTCCTTGCGCCGATGCAGCAGGTACGAGCAGTTCGTCAGGATGACGCCAGGCGGCAGGCGATAACCCGCAATGGATATGGGCGCTGTAATCAGCCGGCCGCCGCAGATCGGCGACACGGGACGGACACGAAGACTTTCACGGACCACAGCATCGAGGTAGGGCAGGCGACCGATTTCGGCGATATCGCACAACCCAGCGAGCTCGCAACGCACCTGCTCTCGCGCATCGGGATAGGCAAGCAGCCTTTCGAACACCCAGCACATCGCTATGTGAGTCGTCTCGTAGCCGGCGATCAGAAGCGCGATGAGTTCATCGCATATCTGCTCGTCGTCGAGACTACTTCCGTCCGCGTCGCGCTGGCGCAGCAGAAACGACAACGTATCGTCGCCGCTGGACGCCCCCGCAGCCCTGCGCTTCTCGAGTTCACTGACCAGCGCCGCGCGCGTGCTCCTGGCAAGGTGCACGATCCGGCCCCACGGACTGAAGCGCCCGAAATTCCATTGCAGAGCCGGAATGAACAGGAACGGCGAGCTCATCCCGGTCTCGCCGAGCCGCTTGATCAGACCAGCAAGCCGCGGATCGGCCTTCGGCTCGAGGCCCAGGATGGCGCGCATGATGACGTCAAGCGAAATGGTCTGCAGGCATGGATGGAGCGCGAAGGGCCGCCCCCGCGGCCACGCCGCGATGGCCTCGCGAGCCGCCCGGTGCGCAGAGAGCGCGAACACACCGACGCGGCTCGCGGAAAAGTAGGGCAGCAACATGCGACGCCGTCGCTGGTGCTCCGCACCATCGAGCGTCAGCGAGGCGTTCCAACCGGTCAGCGGCGCGAACACGCCGCCAGCTGCGCGCCCGGACCGTAGCACGTCCGGATCCGCAGCGTACATCTCCCGCAGGTCGGCGGGCGAGCTGAGGCAGATCCAAGGCCGGTTGCCGGCGAGCCGCAAGACGAATATGTCGCCGTAGCGTTGGTGGAGCTCATCGAGAAAAGACGTCGGGGCGGTCGCAAAACGGTAGGTCTGCCAGAGAGGCGAACGCGGCGAGCCCGGCGGCATCGCGTCGAGGACGCTGCGCGGTCCTTGCCCAGCTGCCATCTGCACTAACGTCCGAAACCGGTCCCTGCGGTCAGTTTGTCAAGCCTGATCTCGGTTCCTCCGATGCGGACCACCGACGGATCATTCTTGGGTTCGTGCCAGCAGTATGGAACCGACGAAAAGAAGTCCCCGGTCTCGCATTCGGAATGAACCCCGCACCCTCCGCCGCACATGCTACGATGGCCGCAACCGGTACATTTGCCCGACGTCTTTTTGCGGTCGCGAATGTCGTTGAAGAGTTGCGACTGCATGATCGTCTCGAAAGGTGTTTGCAGGAGATTTCCGAGCCTCAGCTTGGTTGGGTAGTAGCAAGGCATGAAATCGCCGTTGACGTCGACGCCGGAGATTGTCCGGCACGCCTGGCACCCGACCCCCCATTCAAGCGCGGTCTGCTCCTTGTCGTCGAGCGGAATGTCCATGAACGGCGTCCAGTCCCAGATGTCGAAGATCGGCAGCGTTCCAACATAGCCTTTGCGCACAGCCTCGACCGCGTGCTTGTACTTGAAATCGTAGAATTGGCGGTACTCGTCGTTGGTGAGGCCGATCTCGTCCCAATGCAGGGCGGCGGTGCCCGACTTGATCACCGCGCGCATGTAGCACACAGCGCCCCAACTCTCGACCATGTCCTTGATTTCCTGCATCTCGTCGAGATTCTGCTTCATGATGACGGCATTGACGATGACGAAGAGGCCTGCGTCGAGCGCCGTCTTGATCGCGCGTTCCGCGAGTTCGCCCGAACGCTTTACGCCACGGATCAGCGACGCCTTGATCGGGTTAGTGCTGTCAAGGCTGATGAAAACGTGGTTCATCTTGTTCTGCACGCAGAATTTCGCATAATCCTTCTTGAACAGCAGCCCGTTGGTGGCAAGCGCATGGAAATAGCCGTGATCGCCGCTGTGCTCGATTATATTCCTCAGATCTTTGCGCACGAGCGGCTCGCCGCCGAAATAGATGTACACGCCGTGGCGGCCCTGCTTGCGGAGCGTCGTTTCCAGATCGTCGACAATGCCGATCCATTTATCGATCGGCAAGTCCGGACGGGCATTGAGGTGGACAGCACAGTGCTTGCATGTCTCGTTGCACCGGTCGGTCATGTAGAGGGTAATGTGATAGTTGCCGGGATGGAACGCCTTTCCGAACTGCTCCCATGATTGGGCATACTGGTCGCGAACGTCCTTCAAATTGATGTACTTCATCACCTCGACACCGAGGCTCTCGACCAGTTTGACGCACTCTCCCTTGAACTGCTTCGGCGTGATGTCGAACAGAGCGGTAAACAAGTCCGCCTCGTTCACCAGCGCAGAATTCCGGCTAAGGCAGCGGGCCTCCGCAGCTTTGCGCAGCTTGGGCCGGACGATCGGACGAAACATCAGCGGGATACCATGGACCACCTTCTCGAACTGATGATCGACGGGAGTTGGCCAGCTCATCGTGCTTTTCATGTGCTTGTTCACAGCGGTCTCCTGTCGTAGGTGAGGGCTAAAGAGACTGTAGTTCCACGTGCACCAGGCCGGCCGTTCCATCGACCGTCACTTGGTCCCCGTTCTTGACCACGCGCGTCGCCTGCTGGGTGCCCACTACCGCCGGTATTCGGAACTCGCGGGCGATGATGGAGCTGTGTGAAGTGGCGGCGCCGACGTCGGTAACGATTGCCGCCACTTGGGAGAAAAGAGGAGTCCAGTTCGGGGTCGTCCGCACCGCGACCAAGATTTCGCCGGGCTCGAGACCGGCCGCGTCGTCCAGGGTCCGGCAGACGCGCGCGCGGCCGCTACGCGATCCGGGCTTGCCGCGATCCCGCGCAAGATCCAGTCGTTCGGGGTGCCGGCGCCGCAGATCGCCCGCAGATTGATCGGCCAAGTCATGGCTTTTTCCGAAGCGGGATCGCCCGGTGGTGGAATGCAGCGAGGCGGCTCGAGTTCGTGCTGGCGCAGCCAAAGTTGACGATTGTCGCGGGCCGTGGCGGCCCAGGTGTCGGCGCCCCTTCGTTCGGAGCAGGCGCGTTTGAGATCGTCGTAGGTGAGGAAGAACACGTCGTCCGCTGCGTCGAGCCGGCCATCCCGGCACAGCCGCCCGCCGATCTCGCCAAGGTAACGGCGGAAGATCGGCCAGGCTCGCTGGATGTCGAAGGTCGTGTTGTCGAGCACGGTCTCGTAGCGGTGCAAGGCGGCCAAGAGCCGGTTGAAGATCTTGCGCTTCTTGGGAGAGAGGCCATCGCGGATGCGGTTCGAGATCTGCTCTCGCTCGGCCGCCGACTTCTGAAGCGCGATATCCGGATTTCTGGCGCTCCCGCGCCCGTAGGCTTGCAGTGCCACGGCGAGATCGGCCGGCAACTCCCGCAGGCAGGGATGAACGAAGTCGAGTGTGTTGATCTGATGCCCGACTTGAGCCAGCGCCAACACGAGCTGCGCGCCGAAATCCTGCGACGAGTCAGCGGCACCTCCCGCGGCGATTGCCGTGGCGAGCGCTTGCGCAGCGTCGGCACGGCCGAGGATGCCGGCCTGCCGCGCGCTCTGGGCGAGATTGTAGAGGTGACGTTGGCCGCCGATGATGCTGGTCTGGAAGCCGCGCAGCAGGGTCAGGATGTCGACGTCGGAAAAATCGGACTTGAGAATGCCCCCGAGAAAGCGCTTGAGGGGACACTCCGCCCGAAGCCAAACCGATAGCGTACCAGCATTCCGCGACGTCGAGCGCCAGTTCCTCAAGGCGAGCGAGCAGCAGCTCGGTCGAGCTACCCTCCACGTCGAGGGCATCGTGGCTCGCCACGCGTTCCAGAAAGGTCGGCAGCGTCTTCGCTTCCCAGCGTTCGGTCCACCCGCCCAACGCTTCGGAGATAAAAAACCGCACCGGCAGCACCATCAGGCTGACGGTGCTCGGCTCAGCTCGGGCAAAAAAGTAGCCGTTGACGACGCAATAGGCCGGCGACTTCACACGCCACATCCGTGGCAGGCGCTGGCCAAGTCGCCCGCTGCCCGCCCGCTCGCGCGCTTCGACCAGCATCGGCACAAGGAAAGTTCGAAACAGCGGCGATAAGGGACCGTGCACCCACTCTCCGAGACGCCAGGTGCGCAGCCACAGCGCGCCCGCAATCGGGCTTGTCCACTCAACATCCCCCGAATCGCCAGGCCGGCTGAGTTCTTCGCGACCGCGTCTCAACGCTCCCTCCCGTTCCGGTGCGGTTAGGCCCGCAGCCGGTCGATCCGATCTGATAGTGTCCGCAGCACCTCGTCTTCCAGAACCGCGTCCGGCTGAGCCTGCTTGATGCGCTCGCGCGCATCGACGTCGGGCGTGCCCATCACGCGCAGCACCGCATACGTGATCTTGGCAGACCGATTGCGGCCTGCCAGGCAGTGAACAAACAGCGCATTGTTCGCTCCCTCCAATGCGCGTCGTGCGAAGGCTAAGGCGGGCTCGATCGCCACTATCGAGAAATCGATGTCGTTGCCGAGCTTTTGCCAGTGCACCGAAATTCCGGTATCGCCGACAAGCAGCGTGTCGTCGAACTCGTCTTGCAGATTGATGACATGGGTGATCCCGGCGTCCGCGACGACGCGCATGTTTTCGGGCGTGCCGATCATGCTGCCGAATGCGAGCCGTGGAGCGACCCAATTTATCTCAGTGGGAAAATCGCGGTGAACCGCCGTCCCGGAAACAAAAAAAGCCGCTGAAGCTTCGTTGTCCGCTGTCACGGTTCGAACTCTGCACCGTTTGTGAGACAGACAAAGATCGCACAACCGTTTGTCGATTACAATATGGAAAAAATGTCTAGGTTGTCGTTCGGAGTTGTAGTATGTTGGAAAAATTACACCCAGACGTAGCCTCATTTGTGCTGTCCGCATTCGGCCACCGCGATGGATCGGCAATGTCGGAATTGTCCTGGAGCCCAAAGGCCCTGACGCTCTTTCAGGACCTCATGGAAAGCGGTCCCCCGGCCGCCTTCAAGGAGTCGGCGACGCGCGCCGTTTGGGGCGCAGCCATGAATGCGGCGCGTCGTCGCGGGGGCAAAACAGTTGAAGAGGCTGATGTGGCCTCGGGCTGCCTTCGCGTCGCGCCGCCCGCGTTCCGGCCGAATGTCGTTGCCAACCTCGAGCGTCGCGGCGTGCTCGCCGAGCAGGTCCCGTTATTCACGTGTGATAGTGCCACCAACCTGCCGGGTTCGGGCGCGCGCGCAGCGGCGCAAGCCAATTCGCCACCGGATCCCGGTGCGAGCGCCTGGGAGCGAATCCATGAGCGCATTATTCCCTACCGGGACGAGACAGAGCGGATTATCGGCAAGCAGGCACAGAAAGGCAGCTGCCGCATCCTCGACTTGGCATGTGGTACGGGGCGCCATCTGATCGAGGCAGCGCGCCTCGGCCACCGCTGCACCGGCATCGACCAGCAGGCCTGGAAGATAGAACGCGCGCAAGCGCACAGTGCACAACTCGGCCTCGACGCCGAGTTTCTGTGCGGAGACTTACGCACGCTCACTGTCCCGGCGATCTACGACATCGTCGTCTGTCTCTATGCCATGAGCACGATGAAGACGGACGCCGATATCGCTGCCGTCTTCGCCACTGTAGATCAGGCCCTGCTCCCGACCGGCCGTTTTGTATTCAACGTTCTCAACCGGGATGCGATCAGTGGCGCAAACCCGCTGTCGTCCGACGGCCACCTGCGGACGTTCGCCAAGGATGAAATCCTCGGCCATGCGCGCAAAGCCGGTTTCGAATTGCTGGACATAACGCTGTTCGACGTCGCGGACACCAAGGACCTCGACATTTTCCTCTCCATGCGGCGGATGACAACAGATGGCGGTTGATCGGGAATATCCACTTTACGAGTACTGGGCGGAGTATCCGCACCGCGATAAGGAATACGTGCGATGGTACCCGCCGACGCTGCATCGAATCCAATCTCGCGCCGTACTCGATCTCATATCCGAAGGACCACGCCCCCTCGCCTTCTATCTCCATGTCCCGTTCTGCAAGGACATTTGTCCGTATTGCCCGTTCAACAAATACAGCCTTCGCGAGGAACGCAAGGATGCTTTCCTAAGAGGCATTCTGCGTGAGATCAAGATGGTCGCGCAAAGCGCAGATCATAGAGACACGCCGATGTCGGCCGGCTATTTCGGCGGGGGCACGCCGACCGCGCTGCAGACGCCGGACATCCTGCGCATCGTCGAGATGTGCTTGGGCAGCTTCAAGATCACGCCGGGAGCCGAGATCACCATCGAGGCGAATCCCGACACTGTGGATATCGAGAAGCTTCGCGCCCTGCGGCAGGCCGGAGTCAACCGGATCAGCTTCGGCGTTCAGTCGTTCCGCGATTCGTTCCTCAAGGTGTTGGGACGGACGCACAGCGCGGACGGAGCGCTGCGCGCGATCGATCTGGCGCATCAAGCGGGCTTCGACAACGTTGCCATCGACCTCATGTACCGGGTGCCCGGCCAATCGCTCGACAACTGGCGAGGAGACCTGGGGACCGCGCTAAGCGCGGGCGTTGATCATATCAGCACGTATTGCCTGTTCCTCGATCCGGGCACGCGGATGTACAGCGACACGCTTGCCGGCCTCCTGCTCGACTATCCCGATGAGGATACCGAGCGAGCGATGTATCAATGCACACAGGACACTCTCGGGGCGGCCGGGTTTGTCCACTACACGATCAATGATTTCAGCCTGGCTGGCAAACGGTCAGATCACCACCTGTACAACTGGCAGGCGCCGCAACGAAGCTATGTGGGGATGGGACCCGGCGCCTTTGGCTACGTCGAAGCCGGCAGACGTGGACTCGTTTACTGCACCATTCATTCCCTAAAGGAGTATCTCGCCGCCATCGAGAATGGAGAGTTGCCGGTGCGGCTCGGCCACGAGGTCGGCGATGTCGAGCGTCAGGCTCGCTACATGGTCCTCGGACTAAGGTGCCTCGAAGTGCGAAAGGCCCCGTTCCGCGAGATGTTCGGCGTGCGCATGGAGGACGTGTTCGGCGATGCGCTGCGTCGCCTCGTCGCCACCGATCTGCTCATTGAGGATGACGAGCGCGTGCGCATGACGGAGAAGGGTCGGCACTTTGCCTCCAACGTGCTCAAGGCCTTCTATACGCCCGAAAACCGACGCATGCCGCAACCGATCGGCGTCGAACTGTCTGCCGGACGCGGCGCCAGCATGATCTCGGTCGATTCGACCGGCATCGCGGAAAGGCCGTCATGACCCCATCCGAGACCATGTCGCCCGACCGCTGGCACGCGTGCCTCGTCGAGACATTCGACGCGGTCTCCGAGCATGCGCCGTGCCGGTCGATTCTGGCGGAACTCGGTACGACCCGGCTGCAACTGCTGTTCGATGACCGGCCGGAAATGAACTATTGGGAGGACTACCGCGATGGGCGCGTGACGCCGCATCTGGGTACGTGTGATGAGGCCGCGGTCGAGATATCGACCACGTTCCCCGTGCTGCTGGACACACTGTTGAGCAGAATGAGCATCATGGAAGCGGCCGCCGACGAAGTCTACGACCTGCGAGGCGACACCACGACCCTGATGAAGTGCGCCAACCTGCTTCCGTATGTCATGGCGGCCTTCTCCCGCACCTATGCTCGCCGATTTGCGGGGAACTCGGAGGCAGCGGAATGAACGAACAGCTCCCCTACGACTATTGGCGAGAGTTCCCGACCGCGACCCGCAGGCGATGGTCTGGTATCCGTTGTCGTTCGGCCCGGTCGAGCCAAACGAGATCTGGCCGACCCGCAAGCAGGCGCTCCGCGCGCAAACGTCCCTGTATGTGCACGTGCCGTTTTGCGCGGTCATCTGCCCGTTCTGCCCGTTCAACAAGTACCCGTCCGTGCACGACCAGATGCAGGCGTTCGTGCAGGCCGTCAAGCGCGAGATCTCCATGCTGGGCGAGCGCGGCCAATGGCAAGAGATGACGATGAGCGCCGCGTTCTTCGGCGGTGGAACGCCGACCGCATTGAGCGCGCACCAGCTCGTGGAAATCATCACTCATGCGCGGCGCGCTCTGCCCTGGCAACCTGGGGCCGAGATCACCGTCGAGGGAAGCCCGGAAACGCTGACGACCGACAAGCTTGCCGCGCTGCGCGACGCGGGCGTCAATCGTATCAGCTTCGGCGTGCAGAGCTTCGATGACCAGTACCTTCGCATGATCGGACGCGGGCACAATTCGGACATGGCAAAGCGCGCCGTCGAGATGGTGCTGAACTCGGGTTTCGACAATCTCGCCATCGACATGATGTACCGCCTCCCCGGACAGACCATGGAGGAATGGGAACGCGAACTTTCGGTCGCTCTGTCGACCGGCGTCCAGCACATCAGCGCCTACAGCCTGTTCGTGGAGCCAGGTTCGGCGCTCGCCAAGGTGCGGCGCCGCGGAAAAATGGTCGAGCAGGCGAGCGTGGAGACCGATCTCGAGATGTGGCGGCTATGCATCGACACTCTAGAAGGTCGCGGCTACAAGCTCTACACGCTTTACGATTTTGCCCTCGCCGGGAGAGCCAGCGAGCATCACCTGATCAACTGGCGCGCGCCGCAGGCTGAATATGTCGGCATAGGGCCGGGCGCGTTCTCGTACGTGCAAAGCCCGAACGGCGAGTTCGTGTACGGCAACATCAATCCCATCGATCAGTACTGCGAAACGCTGGCCGCCGATCGGCTCCCCATCGATTTCGGCATCAGACTCGTTCGGAAGAGGAGAGCATGGCGCGCTACATGGTGCTCGGCACGAATGCTCTCGTCATTCCCAAGCAGCCTTTCGCCGATCGGTATGGAACCACGATAGACCAGCAGTTCGGCGAAACGGTCGATCGGCTGGTCGAATTGGGGCTCGTCGAGAACACGCCGGTGTCGATCGATCTGACCCTGCGGGGTAAACTCTATCTCGCCAACGTGGGCAAATCGTTCGCATCGGACATGAGCCGGATGAAACCGCATCCGGCCGGCGTCGATCTTCAGCGCGGAGAAGGCCTCAGTCTCAGCGGAATAGTCAGTAGGTAGAGCATTTGACTGTCGATGCAAGTTTCCAGCTGGAAGAAGTACGATGACCAACAGGGCTCAGATCAACATTGCGCACGTCGCTCACCCGAGTGATCCTGAAAGGCACAAGGGCGCCGCGATCTCTGGCATTGGAGCCCAGAAATTTGAACACGCGACAGAGGGTTTGAGGTCAAGAGACGTCGACCCAAACTTGCTGCACCTTGTGGAACGCAGAAAACGCTAGGATTGATTTGCAATGGCATGCGCATACGCCGGTTGCGAGATCTGCTCATCCAGCGATACAGACGGGCTCTGCCTGCTGCATAGCCGCCTTCCATGCAAGGATCCAATATCGTTCACGCAACTCTTCCAGAAGACTGTGCTGTCGGGGCAGACAAGACTGCGCGGCATCGTGTTTCCATCCGGGCTTGCTCTAGAGCAAGTTGCGTTAATCGGACACGATCTTGAAGAGGCCATTTTTGTTGAAGTCGACCTCTCTGGCGCAAAGCTTGCCGGGGTCCATCTGCATGGAGCCGATCTCAGCCGCGCAATTTTGACCGACGCGGATATCTGCGGCGGGGCTTTCATGAAATCAAACCTCAGCGCTGCCTCGTTTGGGCGCGCGGCCATGAAAGGTGTCTACTGTTACGACTCAAACTTGACCGGCGCCGACTTCGCGGGTGCACAACTGATCGGCGCCCATCTGGATGAATCGTGCGCCGACCACGCCTGCTTCGAAAACTGCAGCATGGACGGCATCCACCTAGCCAATGCATCCGCTCTAGGCGCCGATTTTACCAATGCCCGGATGAGGGCCGCAAACCTGACTCGTTTTCGCGCAATGCAAGCGTGTTTTGACGGCGCATGTTTGGAAGGAAGCGTCATGAAAGGCGCTAACCTGGAGGGGTCTTCTCTAAGGGACTGTGTATTGGCGGGCGCCAATCTGGAGAATGCGATCCTGGAAGACGCTGACCTCAGGGGCACTAGTCTTGCTGGTGCATTTCTTTATCGCACCAATCTTAGGAACGCCGACCTGCGCGGTGTCTCGTTAGTCGGCGCCACATTGATACAAGCAGATCTAAGGCAGGCGGACTTGAGAAACGCCGATGTGCGGGGAGCAAGATTTAAGCAGGCAAAAACCGGAGGTATGCGGTTCTGATCTCAGCGCGGAAAAAGGCTCAGTCTCGCCTAAATCAATTCCATGGAGTCGAATTACGTTCGTGACCGCCGCATCGCGGTTGATTTACAAAGGAGAGGATGCCATGTCGAACCTAGCTCGCATAAACCTCAACTACGTGTCACAGTCCGGCGACGCGGATCGTTGCTGCAAGCGTTGCTTCCACTTCAAGTCGTCGACTGAGGGCGCCAGTGGCGCGTGCGACAATTCGAATGGGAATTGCTTTGGCAGCGTGGTGAGCGCCGAGGGCGTCTGCCAGTTGTTCACGTATCACAACGCCGGAGAGCTGGATATCGGCTGCTTCCTCAACGCGATTCCCTACTAGTTGCTGGAAGTGCAATCATCACCAGCGCATCTTGGGATCGATACCACACCGATATTGCCGTGGAGGAAAATATGGCCAAGAAATCGCGTCCCCGCGTAAACCAACTCGTTGACAGACTGGAGAGTGGCAAACTGTCCATGCGCAACTTTGTGCGCCAGGTAACCCGCGCCGGTGTGCCTAAGACCGGTATCGGCGGCATGATCGGCAAGCCAGAGGCCGCTCCCTCGCTCACCAAGGACCTGGTGCGCACCGGCGTTCTCGTGAAGATCGAGGAGATCAAGAAATCTGGAGAAACCCTCGTACACGGGACTATCAAGCCCGCAGCCGTCGCTTTTACTCAGACCATCCGCAGCGGTCCGTGGACGCTCGAGAGCAAAGCTGCCGCACTCGAGGTTAGCCGCAGGGGTGCCACTGAATCGGTCCCGAGGGACAGCATCATCGAGGTTAAGAAGAGGCAACCGATCGTGCTCAAGAACGCGGGCGCGCGGCCGGTGCGCTTCGTAGCGCATCAGCCGCTATGGGAGCCGAACGAGTTCGTCTACCAGTACAAGGGACAGAAGATCTCGGGCGCCGAAATGTGGTTCGAATTGAAAACGTCGGACACGGACAAGAAGGCCCGCCCGATGTACAATGTGATTTCGTCCGGAGGGAAAGGCAATTTCGTTCTGGCGACGGTCGAGCCTGGTACCGAGACACTGCGGTGCTACTACACCGACAGCGACTATATCGTGACCGGCCTGACCGGGACCGGAACGATCACCATCGAGGCGAAGCGTGCCAAGAGGACGGAGGCCATCGGCCGCGGAAAGAACATAAGGATCGCTAAGAAGGAAATCTTTAGCATCGGCAATGACGGATCGGCCCCCCTGGTGATCGAGATCAGATCGGTGTCCACGCGCTACTGGACTCCGGACTCTTCGTATTTCGACGTCGGAAAGTCCAAGTTCGCGTCCGGCAGCGAGATCTATTTCGAGTTCGTGATTCCAACCTGACCCTCCTGGAAATCTCGGTCATGTCGGCGGCAACTATCTTGCCCTCGCGTCCCCCGCCTCCGGGACGCCGCGGCATTCCGATTGTGGGAGAGAGCTGGGCGTTCATCACCGCCCCGCGGCAATTTCTCCTTGAGCGCGTTGCCGAGCACGGACCTATCTTTCGCAGCCACATCCTGGGGCGGCCGACCGTTCTCATGGTCGGCCCCGAGGCGCTCCGCTTCGTCCTGGTGACGCACCAGAAGCACTTCGCCACCGGTCGTGGCTGGCCGCGCGGGCTGCGCCTGCTGATGGACGGCGCCCTGATGATGCAGGATGGCGACGAGCACCAGCGGACGCGGCGCGCACTCGCTTCCGCGTTTTCCACGCCGGCGTTGCGAAGCTACGTGCCCGCAATCGAGCGGACTGCGTCCCAACATCTCGCGCGCTGGGCCGCCGGTGGCGAGTTCCGCCTCTACGATGCCACCAAGCTCTTGATGTTCGACATCGCCAGCCAGCTGCTGCTGGGCCGCCGCTTCGATGCTGAAGTCGAACTCGCTGTCGGAACTCTTCGAATACTATACTCGCGGGATGGAGGGTCTCCATCCGATCCTTCCGATTCCGGTTGCATGGACGCCCTTCGGCCGGGCGCTGTGGGCGCGAAACGAGCTTTTGCGTCATATGCGTGTGTGCTGCAGGAGCGGCGGCACCGGCCGGCCGAAGACGCGCTGAGCCTGCTGCTCGAAGCCGAGGGCACCCCGGGTGACCAGATCTCTGACGCGGAGCTCTGCCGCCATGTCCTGTTCCTGCTGCTGGCCGGGCACGAAAGCTCGACCTCGCTTGTGGCGATGGCCGTGATGGAATTCTGCCGCCATCCCGACATCCTGCAGCAGGCGCGCGCAGAGCAAGCGGCGTTCCGCCACGGCGAGCTGTCGTTCGAATCGATCGCTGCGATGGAAACCCTCGATCGCGTCGTGCTCGAAACCGAGCGGCTCCATCCGCCGTTCATCGGCGCATTCAGGCACGTGGTCAAATCATTCGAGTTCGCGGGCTATCATGTCCCGGCCGGCTCGCACGTGTTCTACTGCATCGCCGGAACCCATCACCTCGACAACGCGCATGTGAATCCCATGCGATACGATCCCGACCGCTTCCGGCATCCGCAGGACAAATCGCGCGGCAGACCTGCGCACTGGCCGGATTCGGCGGCGGGGGCCACGTCTGTCTGGGTAGGGACCTCGCGCGTCTTGAGACGAAAATCGTGCTGGCGCTGCTGCTGCGCGCCTACGACGTGACGCTTGCGCCGGATCAAAGCCTGGAGATGACGTTCATGCCGTCGATCCGTCCCAAGAGCGGGCTGCGCGCGCATCTAGTTTCCCGTGCATTCAACCCCAGCGTCGGAGCCGAACATGTTGCCGCGCCGCAGTGATATCCGGACTGTCGCCGTGATTGGCGCCAACGTCGCTGGCGCCACCGTGGCGAACCTGCTGGCCGGCGCAGGCCGCACCGTATTCATGTTCGACAAGACCTCCTTGGTCGATCCGCGCGTGGGAGAGTCGCTGCTGCCGTCGGCGGTCCCAGTGCTACGGCGGCTTCTTCCTGAGGAGGAGATCGAATGCATTTCCCTGCTCAAGCCCGGCCTGAGCTTCGTGCTGCAGAACGGCCGCCGGTTGACCTTTGAGATGAAAATCTTGAAGGCATCGCGAACACCTATTCGTACAACGTGCCGCGCCCGAAATTCGACCACCTGCTGCGGAACACCGCGGCGCGCCGGGGCGTCCGCGTGATCCGGCAAGCCGCGCAACTGCGCAGTGAGGGCGACAGAATCCTGCTCGCGGACGAGTCGCTGGCGCAAACGGGGAGTGAACGCCAGCCCGATCTGGTGATCGATGCCACCGGGCGCGCACAACTCGTCACCCGGACGCTCCACGGCAAGGTGTCGGCGGGAGGGCGGACGGCGCTCGCCCTCTATGCACATTATGCCGGCGTCGATCTTGGCGCCCCGGCAGGCCACGCGGTCATCTCGCCGATGCAGCGCGGCTGGTGCTGGCGGATCCCGCTGCGCGACCGCATCTCCGTTGGAATCGTCATGCGCCAGCAGCACTGGGCGGAGTTCGGCGACAACGCACGCGCGCAGCTCGAGAACTGCCTCAAGAGCGATGCCGTTCTCGGTCCCGCCACATCGAACGCTGATCGCGTCTCGGAGGTTCTCGGCACCGAGTACCAGCAATACGAGGCGCAGCGGCTGTGCGGCGAGAACTGGGCGCTGGTCGGCGACGCGGCCGGTTTCGTCGATCCGACGCTGTCGCCGGGCGTCACCGTCGCGCTCATGAGCGCCAGCGAGTTTGCCGATTGCATCATGATGTCGGACGAACGACCAATCGAGGAAGCGCTGGCACGCTGGGAAACGAAGTGCCACAGGCGGTTGCAGGCTTGGGCGGAGATCGTATCCTATTTCTACGACGGCAGCCTGTTCGCGGTCATCCAACAGGGCGAGGATTTCTCCGGCGAGATGCCCTGGCTCGCGCCGCTCAGCCGGCACATGAAGCGCAGCATCGGCGCCGCGATGGTAGGAGCGAGAACGGACGCTTTCTACAATCTCAACCTCGTACGGTTCCTGGCCACAAGAGGCCTTGTGCGCTATCAGCGCTCAGACTGGGCCATTCACTAGCGAGTTCCCCGATCCACTCGGCGATGTGAACGGCAAGGCTCCTGCCGACGTCGGGGATCGCCTCGAGGCCGGCCTGGCCGCGGTTGGCGAGAACGTGGGCAAGATTGTCCGGCCAGTCATCGAGGGTCCAAGCAGCCTTGCGGTAGGCCCAGATGTGCGCCGAGGCGGCGTTCTCCAGTTCGAGATCATAGGTGCGAAGAAACAGGCGTTCGGCGATCTTCCTGTTCAACGCCAGCGGTCCAGGCGCAACATACCGTGGGATGCGGTCGGCGATGCCATATCGCAGGCAGAGTTCGCGGACCTTTCTGCCCAGGTCCGCTGTATAGAAACTGGGCGGGCTAGGTGCCGGTAGGCCGCCCGGAGCCCAGCGATACAGGCGCCGTATCTTCGCTTCGGCGGCTGGATCGATCTGCCTGGCGGCTTGCAGGGTCAACTCGGCTTGAACTCCTCCCATCGAAAGGCCGCCCGCAAGAACGAAGGAGCCGCCGTGATCCTTGGTCGCCTTGATCATAGTGTCGAGCCGCTCCGGCGAGTCGCCGATGGAGGGTATGACCGGCATGAGCACCGTACCCGTCATCAGCCCGGCCTTCGCTATTGCCTCCATGGCCCTGAGCCGTGCCCGGACGGAAGGACAGCGAAACTCGAACGCCTTCCGTTGCTCCTCATCCGCTCCGACAAAGCTGAACGCCACACCGGTCCAGGTCTTCCGTGCGATTTCGGTGAACAGGTCGATGTCGCGGGTAACCAGAACGGATCGCTCCAGCACAAACAGCGGAAAAGCCCGCTCAAGGACGACTTCGAGCATCTTGCGGGTAATCTGTTGGATCCGCTCAGCCGGCTGCTGCCAGTCGCCGCACATGATGATGTCGGGATCAAGTCGCGCAAGTTCCTTGCGCAGAAGTGCCGGGGCATTGGTCTTGGCTGCGATCAGCGTGTCGAAGGTCGCCGGATCGCGCTTACCGAGATAGACGCCACCGCGGAGGTAACAGAATGGGCAGCCCGCTGCACACCCAACATAGGGCTTCGCGCTGTACCGCGTCCAGAACCAGGGTCCGTCCACATGCTTGTGCACGTTAACGATCTTACGGGCGACCTGCTCCTGCACCTCCGGCTTCATCGGGCGTCTCCCAGCGCGCGCGCCCGTTGCGCGCGGTCGAGATAGGTGAGCGCCTTGCGCAGCATTAGGGCACGGATCTCCCCTCTCCCGCGTCGACGCATCTGCGCCACCCAGCTCGCCACCTGCTCAGGTTGATGCTTGCCGAGTGTCTTGAGGCCCCATCCGATCCCCTTGATGGCATCGGTGTCCTGCTCGGCAACGGCGGGTTCGAGAAAACGAAGCATGGCTTTCGTGCAGGCGGCGTGTCGCGCCGCGGCTCCCGGCTCGGCATGGGCGCGCTTAGCCCAGTGATGGATACCAGATCCGAGCGCCCGGCGCACCCAGGGATTCGGATCGTCGCGCCAGGACGCCAGGCGGCTCAGCGCGTCGTCGAAATCATTCAGCAGGACCGTTCCGGCCAGGCGCTCGCCGAAAATGTCCGCCGCATACCAGATCTGCGCCGAGACGATGTAGCCTCGGCACCGCGCCAGAGCCCTGTCGGGACCGGTATGCAGCTCGTGCCGCAGGATGCTGGCGATGATCACCCAGCCGCCCTCTGCCTGCGTCTCGGCAATCGCGTCGAGCAAGCAGGCTACGCGCCGCATGTCGGGCTTTTCCGTCATGATGGCTTCGCCGATCACCTCTAATGTGGGAAACGCCACGCGGTTCGCCAGCACCGGGCGCAACAGCGCCATCGCAACGTCGACGGAAGCCGATCCGCGTAGCATCGTTCCGACGGCATGTCCGACGCTACGGGCTTCGCCGATCTTCATGCCGATGTGCACTCGCTGCTTTCACCCGCGGATGACGGCCGCTCCCGTGTCGTCTGCACGTTTCGCGCCGGCGCCGGCGAGGGCCAAGGCGAGCGTCTGGCTCGCCTTCAGATCGAACCGCTCGAAAAACGCCGTACGGTTGCGCGTGAGATCGCGCCCGTTGAAGACCTCGAACATATATTGGCGGCCCGCAAAAGCGCTAGCGGCGAGATCCCAGGCGAGTCGAAAAACGCGCCGACGCTCGTCGTCGTTGCCGCCGTGACCGGGCGCCGCCAGCTCGGGCGCCTCAGCGTCCGCGACCCCCGGCGACATCAGCACGCTCTGTCCCGCGATGCCGACGAGGCTTTCGCGCAAACGGTGGTGATGCTCCACAGCGTACATGTGTCCGACAGCCAGGATGCGTGGGTTCGGCATCGCCATGCCGGCGCGGGTCATGATCACGTCCGCCTCCGCAGCGCGGGCGAATGCCCGGATCGTCTCCCCGTAGCGGGCGATGTCAGCGAGACTCTCGCGGATGCCCTGGAATGCGTTAAGGCCGAGATATCCGGCAATCAAGGACGATGTTCCGAGAAATAGGTCCGCCTTGACGGCCGACCGTACCAGGATGTGGTAGTAGGCAAGCGTCAACAGGTTGCGCCACGCCATCGCAACGAGCTCGACATCGCCAGCCACGAAAACCCGCTCCGCCGGGACATTTACCTTGTCGAAGATCGCCCACGCATCCATCTCGTCGAACCGGCCGCCGAGCGGGTGATCCTCGGCCGGTCCCTCGAGCAGGGGTTGCCGGCAAACGAAGCGCAGGCCCTCGGTCTTGGTCGGCACAGCAAAGAACACTGCCTGGTGCGGCGCCAATCCATTGCGCGGCGGCGTGAGCACAATGATCTCATCCGCGATCGGCGCCGAAGTCGCCGCCGCCTTGATGCCGCTGACCTGTATCCCGCCGTCCTTCATCGGCACGTAGCTCAGGTGCGAAATCTTCTTGCTCTCGGTCGCACGGTCGACCTGCCGGTCGGCAAAGCTGTGCGACAGGAACAGATCGCCACCGCGGCAATGCTCGTAATAGCGTGCGATGTTCTGCGCCCAGTCGGCGTTCTTCTTTGCGATCCCGCCGGCGGCATCTAGGAGCCCGATCAGGACCAGCGGAACGTATTCGGGCGTCCGGCCCATCGTGCCGCCGCTCATGCGCGCGACATGATCGATCAAGGCGCCGCGCAGCCGAATGTCGTGTTCGCTGCGCGGAATCTGGTACATCCGGCCGGAGAGCGAGCCGCTCTCGCCCTCCGCCAGAGTAAAAAGCTCGGCGAACTGCGGATCGAACTGCCGGTCGTAGATTTGCGCCACCGCGTCGATCGCTCCGCTGAGCACCGGCTCGCGCACGACCGCCGGGACTTTTCTGCCAAGCAATTGGACGTCGCGGCCGTCGTCGAGGCCCGCCTTGTACTGGTCTCCCCTCCTCAGCGGCATTTCTTCCTCCTACATATGATTCTTCAGCCCGGTCGACAGCTTCGAGCGCACCTCGCGGATGACATGGGGCCGCAGCTTGTCTTCGTTCTCCTTCACGAAGGCCTGCACGGCCGCCGGATCGTGCGTGATGAGCTCGCGCAGCGCCCAGGACAGCGCCTTTGCGACCATGTCGTCATGATCCTCGGTCAGCATCTTGCAGATTTTGAGGGTTCGCCGCGCGTCGCCTTTGCCCCCGCGCGCGGCTTGGTTCAATGCCGTCGTGCAGACGAGCGCGCAACGCCTCCACCATCGATCCTTCGAGCGTGCCCACTTGGCAACATCCGCATCACTGATCTGGCGCTCGCGCCATGCCGGCCCCGCTACCTGTCCGGCAAAAATATCGACTGCGGTCCAGTTGTCGATTCCGCGCCCGAGCAGTTCCAGATCGTCGAGCCCGAGAGAGCGCAAAGCGGCCCGGTGCCGTCCGAGCAGTTCATAGGCGACCTGCCGCGTCTCGAATGTCTTGAGCGCCAGCATGACCTTGGCAAGGGCAATGAGGTCCGGCACCGGCCGATCTTTGATCTTGGCGAACAGGTCCGCGGCCACCCCGCGAATGTCCGGGGTGCGCGTACCCAGAACCTCCTCGGCCGACTCAAGCTTCTTCAGCCGATCCGGCGGGAGCGACTGAGCCTTTTCCTGCAGCGTCTTGAACGCAGCACGCGCGAGACTCGATACGTGTGTCGCAGTAGCAGTTTGGCCCAAGGCCGTCCTCCAACCTATCTGCCCGACCGCCGGTCGCGCGCAATCGTAGGGATCAACCCCTCAGGCGAGCCGGTCCGCAGGTCCTATTGTAGGCTTCTCAGAACAGTGCCACACTTGAGCATCCGTTGCCAGATCTCGCCGGCAAAGGGACATTCTGCTCGCATGCGAACACTGCATCCGCCGGAATCGTCAATACGTCAGCAGGGCGAATTCGCGCTCGCGCGTACGATCGTTGCCGGCCTGATCGCCGGAGCAGTCATGAACATCGGCGAGTTCCTGCTGAACGGCGTCCTTATGCTGCAGGAGTGGAACGTGGCCATGCTGTCGCTGAACCGCCCTCCGGTCGAGGGTGTCGCGATCGCCATGCTAACCGCGATGACATTCGCGCTGGGCCTCCTGACCATGGGCCTTCGAGCGATGATTTCACCCGCAGTCGGGACGGCCGGACGGTCGACGGTCGTCGCCGCATCGATAGCGTGGGCACTCGCCTATGGGCTGGGATTTGGGTGGTCGTTCGCAATGGGCGTGTTTCCCGCGAGGATCTATCTGGCCACCCTGGCGTGGGGATTTGTCGAAATGCAGGTCGCGACGGCGGCCGGCGCCGCGTATGAGCGCAGTATTGCGATTCGGGGACATCGCTTTAGCGAGGCATCCCACGCACCGCCGCCCCTTCGCTCCGCAGACAGCGAGTGAGATTCTGGCCGCGCCTGCCAACAAGGCCGACAGAACGATTTCGGCGCGGTCGTCGGCCACCAGCGGGCCAATCTTGCGTCCCTTCCAGCATAGGCGGATCACACCCCGACCTGAGCGAACGTTCTCTGGGAAAGCCTGGCAGATGAATTCTGATTTTCAGCATAGATGCACAGGTGTAAGTTCTGCAGTCTTCTGCTTATTTTTGCATCGAAATGCAGAATTTTGCAGAGATTTGCAGAAGGCAAGACGGCTTCCTATCTTTTGTTGGTGGACGAGGGAATTAGGATGGTCGACAACAAAGCGCTTGAATCCGGTCTGAAGGCAATGGCAGTGGACTTCCATCTTCCGGGTGGAGGACGCAAGAAGCTTTCGCAGCTGGTCGCCGGACATCTAGACTGGTTCGACGCCGCCGAGCGCCGCGGTATGGGCTGGCTGGACATGATAAGGGCTTTAACCGCCGCCGGCGTGACCGGCAGAGGAGGAGAGCCGTTGAGCGTCGGCACGCTGTCTTCGACGGTCTGGCGTAAGCGCGCGGAATCTGAGGACGTGAAGAGCCGCGCGAGCCGACGAGCGCGGCTCCCGCCGCCAGACCCCGCTTCCCAGCATCGCAGGCTACCGAAAGAGGCAAGCCATTTTTCGGCCGGGAAGCCGCCGCGAAGCGAGCGCACTGCATCCCGCCCCTTCGACGACCAGGCCCAAGTCAATCGGCCCCGCCCAACATTCTCACAGCGTTCGGCACCTGAGGTCAGCAGTCAAAGTAGAGACGTACTCGCGTTCATGGACCGGGCCCGCGCCGTGCGTCGAAAATCGGAATAGTGAACTTGGAGATCCGGCCGGCCAATGCACCTTTCATCGGCGGTACGATGCGGAAGTTCTGACGCATTGTAAGCTATCGGTCGGAGAGTGTCTTAGGATTCGATCCTGACCTTTTTTGCGAGCCGGGCCAAAGGTCGGGCGAGCGCCGGGACGCGGACACGCGTCACCGCCGCCGATCCGGCTTGACGGATCGGCGGCGGTGCGCCAGGCCTGAATGCAAGGCCGCGCAACCAATGCCCGGTTACGCGGCCCATATCTTTAGATTGCGCGCTCCATCAAGCGCTTTGCTCTACCCTCCAGCTCAAGGCGGGTGTCCTGATGAGCCTTCCCGCGAGCAAATGCAGTGATGCCCTCCACGAAATCAAAGATGCTTTCCGGCTTGCGGTTTTCCTCTTCTAAGGCCTGTTTACAGACAGGATTCCCAAATCAGTAGAAAATTGATTCAAGGCTGAAAATTGGAGATCAGCCTTGATTCGATTGATGTTGAGCGATGCGCAGTGGGAGCGGATTGCGCCGGAATTGTCTGGCAAAGCCGGTGATCCCGGCGGCACCGGGCGTAACAACCGGCTCTTTATCGAAGCAGTTCTTTGGATTGCGCGCACGGGCTCGCCGTGGCGAGATCTGCCGGAAGCGTTCGGCAAGTGGTTCACAGTGTATACGCGCTTCTGGCGCTGGGCGCAGAAGGGGGTCTGGGAGCGGGTCTTCAAAGCTCTCTGTGACGATCCCGATTTCGAATATGTCCTGATCGACGGCACACTCGTCCGGGTCCACCAACATGGCACCGGGGCAAAAGGGGAACTCAAAATCAGGCCATAGGCCGCTCGCGTGGTGGCCTGACTACCAAAATCATGGCTCTGGTCGACGCACTCGGCAATCTCATTCGCTTCGTCCTGCTGCCCGGCCAGCGTCACGACAGCATTGGCGTCGAGCCTTTGATCACTGGCCTCGATTTTGAAGCGCTGATCGGCGACAAGGCCTTCGATAATAACTGGCTGCGCGCCAATCTGAACCAACGCGGCGCCGCAGCGGTCATCCCGTCCAAGGCCGACCGCGCCGGGCGCATCCCGCACGACGCCGAAATGTACAAATGGCGCCACCTGGTCGAGAACTTCTTCTGCCAGCTCAAGGCATTCCGCCGCATCGCAACTCGCTACGAAAAGACAGACGCCTGCTTTGCCGGCCTCCTCAATCTCGTCGCGGCTTTCCTCGCAAACTAGCGACTGTAAACAGGCCTTAGAACGGTTTCGATGATTTTCGATGCCTCGGACTTGGAACCCGCCTTTGCGGAGGAAGGTCTCCCGGTCCTCATCCGTGCGCGCAACGATGCGTTCCCGGGCTGCCTTGACGCCGGCAACGAACGGCGCGGGCGATGAATTGGCAAAGCTCGTCAACGCGGGGGCGGCTTCATGCGCGAAGCGTTGTGCGGCGAATTTCGAATGGTGGATGCTAATCTCCTCGAAATTCTCCACGCCCAGAGATCGCGGTTCATGCAGACCGCGCGAAGGTAGAAGCTCGCAATCCCGAGCGTCTTGCTGCCGACTTCGCTGTTCCAGCAATAAAATCCCCGGAAATACAAATCCGGTGATCCATCGGCCAGGCGGCCGGCCTCGATGGGGTTTGTGTCGTCGACCAGAAACAGGAACACGTCGCGGTCGCAGGCGTAAAGCGTCGTCGTGTCTTTGGTCACGTCCACAAAGGGGTTGTGGGTCATGGTTGACCAGTCCATTACGCCCGGGACCTTCCACCGCGTGTCACCTGTGCCATTGCCCGCGATCTTCGTGACCGCCGCGACCAACTCATGATCCCAGATGCGGCCGTAGTCCGGCCCGGTGACGGCGCGAAGCTCAATGCGCCCGTTATTGGTTTCCAAGGTTTTCACGAGCTCGGCGCGATGAGAGAGCAAGCCGTGTTGCAGGTTGATGGCCGACAGGGATGCGGGCAGTTGCCGCAGGTAAGAGGTCGGCGCGCCGGCCAGCGTGCATAATTGTCCAAAGCTCCAGTGGGTTGGCGCCACCGGCTCGTCGCGTCCCGGCACCATCAGGGCCAGCCGCTCGTGATTTTCGCGGTTCGCCTCCACCCGGACAGCCCTGCTTTCCACCGTCCGCGCCTGCGCGCGCTCGGCGCGACCTCGCACAGCTTCGTAGAGATCCGGCAAATTTAGGTAACGCTCATCGTCCGGTCGCGCAAACCACTCGGACGACACGTGGCCGATACGCCGGCCACGCGATACATCCACGCGGAAACCGCCCGATACAGGCTGTTCGCTCTGGGACAAGGTCATCATGTTCATAGTGATTCTCCTATGGGCTGAGGTTGAAGCGCAGCGCTGCGCTGCAACCCTGCCCGTCGGCGAGACCTGGGGTAGCAAGGGCAAGGGCGGCCGGAGCGGAGGGGGATCACCCGCCTGATAAGGGCGCGCCGAAGGCTACGCGTCTGCACGCGCCTGACGACGACGTCGTCATGAAGATCTGTTGCGCGGAAGACCGGGGATACCGCTCCGGCCGGCGACGAAGTGTGCTTCACCCTTGCCCGCGCGAGGGCGGAGCCCTTAGCAATCTCTTCAAAAGGATAATGTGCTCTGCTTTCTTCCAAGCGGCGCTAGAAACGGAAAGAGCCCCGCCTCCGAGGAGGCGGGGCCGATGATCCCGGGGGATCAGTCGCCGTTGCGGCGGGACCAGATCAGGGTGAAGCCCTCGTCGCCATCGACCTTCACCAGAGAGGCGTAGATCGGGGCCGGGAAGCTCGGATCGTCGAGCTTGACCGAGAGGTATTCGCGCTCGGTTTCGCGAGCGGTCTTCTTCCAGGCGGCGCCGAACTCGGTCGTACCGGCGAAGATGCGGTAGTCGGGCGCCTTGTCGTTGTCCTTCTCGGAGGGGGCGAACCTTGCTTTGATGTTGAGCGTCAGCGTCTTGATCGAACCGATGTAGCCGTTGTCCGAAGCGGTGAAGGTGCCGATGGTAGCCATGGTGGTCTCCGTTTGTTGCTCGGGCCGCGCCCATCGCAGCCTCGATGGCGATCCTTGGCCCGGAGAGCGATCGGCCCGCAGCCTTCAGGCCCGCAGCGCCAGCGGAGGACGGCGATAGCCTGCTTTTTTGTCTTCCCGCGAGGAATGCCGCCCCTTCGCGGCAGGGGAAAAAAGCAGGCGCAGCCGTTGCGGGAAGGCGATCGAGGCGTTAGCCGGCCCTCGGGCTTGATCGGCCCATTCGAGGTTGCGGTGGACGCGCCTGATGAACGAACTGACGGAGACAACCATGGCGGCCGACACCGACGTAGAACAAGGACGCACTTGGGTCGATCGAACACTCGCTGACGGCCGCGCATCAAAGGCGAGAAAGACGCATCCTGGCAAACGCCAGCGCCCCTGATCGCATTCCCGCGTGTCGGCGAAGGTGCTGCTGGAGTGATCACCGGGCAGAAGCACTTCACCTTGCTAGGCCGGCCATCACCCGCCATTCCCGTTCGAGCGATCGCAATCGCTGAGTATCTACCGGCCGCCGGTGCGCCAAATCATTGCGAGCAAGACGGCACAAGAACACCAGTTGCAGGCGTGTTTCAGGAACTCGCGCCAAATATCGCAAATTCCAGTAAAGCTGGCCAATTTCGAGAAGATCCGCGTCGTTTATGACTTCATTATTTTGCGATACATAAGGCAGTTTGATAGATTCACGAAATTCATCAATGAGTGCTGCTCGCATTTCCTCAAGCCAGGGAAATATTTCTGACACGTGCGCACGCCAAAGACGCCTCGTGATCTCTTCTGAGTCTCCTATCGAAACGTGTTGTAGAATATGCGGAAGCCGGCGGGCACCAAACATATCCTCAGTCCCCGCCTTCCAGGAGAGGGATGTACGTTCCCACATCCTCGCAATTCTTTGTAAGCCGGCATATGGGTGCAATAAATCGGCGTCCGACCATTTGCACAATTGGTCCGCCAAGCTCGCGTCCCATCCAGCGAATTCAACTACAATCCGCTCGAATAGATTAGTGGGCCCCAGCCCGTTTCTGCCATGCATCCGGGTCGAGACGTACAGCTGCACGTCGGATGGACGTACGCGACCTTTCCATTCAAACACACGAACGATGTCGCCGTCGCTTGCAATTCGCGGGTCTGACAGGAGCGTCTGAGGCAAATCAAACATTAAGCGAGGCATCGCGCGCTTAGACTTGGCCCTCTGCCGCACGCAGCTCAAATATTCGGCTAAGAAGACTGCAAATTCTGTAAACCGAGCCTCCAACTCAATGCCAGAGACATGGATGACAGTGGTCTGAAGGCCAGCATCTAGCGCAATATCATTGGCGAACGCTCGAGGCGGCCGCCGTGCTAGCGGAATGAGCTGGTTCGCCAGAACTTGAGCAATCCGGCCCGATCCAGACAGATCAACCGTCCTCCACTCGAGCATTCCACGCAGATCCAGATTTGCAATCAAGCTCGCGTGCAAGCCTGCCGGGGTCGTTGGTGGAAGAGCAAGAATCGCATTGCTTCCCGCCTCGAGAGCATCCACCACGTCAACAACGAAGCTGTGCGGCCCTGGTAGAGACCACCAGATATCCCCGAGCTCAATCAGCATGGTGCTGGTCTAGGTAAGTCTTAACGAGCGGATTGACGTAGACTTTTTCTCCAATCTGAAACAACGATCCCATCCAGATACCGTACCGCAAGAACCCCTCGAGAGACATGGGAGCGCGCCCGCTGAGCTCGTCGTCGACGATGATCTCCAAATCCCCCTCGTTGATCGGAGACCATCCGGCGATGGAAACGAAGATTGGCTCCAGATCGGATGAAACACCGAAATTTTCCAGAAGACCTGCTCGCCGGCCAAGTTCCTTTATGACCTGCTCTGCGGCGGCTTTGACGTTCTCACCCCTCTCCTGAAGGGCACTTAGCAGATGGAATACCCCTTCACCCGAATAGCCGGCTGCCTCAAGCAACTCTGTGCGGAGCTCGGGTGTGTCACAATCACGCCGCTCGCGTTCGGACAAGTAGGAGCGGAAAGTGCTCTCAGACCAGAGCTCGACGGACTCGACCTGAATTTCATCACTGAGATTCGGCTGTTCCGCCAGAAGACGCGCATGAGATGACGCACCAAGAAAAATTATGCGAACTCGCCGATCACGCAGTTCCGTAGAGGCAGCGTTGACCCTGCGGATCCACGACATGTCCCAAGCAACAGAACTCGGAACAAGCGCAACGCTCTCGCCGGCGAACCTGCCGCGACTAGCCGCCTTTCGCAGCAACTCGTCAGCGCTTCTAACCCGCATGACCTCGACGGAATCATCAGCGCGGATTGACCGGATAGCCCGCTCGACATTACCTAGCCCGGTTGCCACGCTAGCAAATACTATGGAGACTTGGGATGACTCAGCCTCCAGAAGGCGATGCTCCTGGGCAGGGGTCAACGGCGAGGCTATGCCGCGATGGGCATCGAGCATTCGCCGCTGCGTGCTCCGATCGCGGCTAAGCGGCTCCCGGTTCTCAAACTGAAGCAATTCTTCGCTGATAGAGTCCTTCGATCCAAGCATCGTGACCAGGTTGGGCGATCTAAGTACAAACCCTTCCCTGCCCTGCTGCGAAAGCACTCCGAGCCCAACGAGCTCTTCCAACAGCGCAAGAAATGCGCCGGGCGTCCTGTTCTCGAACAGCTTTGGTGCCCACCCCAGGCAAAGTCGACCGATCTCGTCAGGCTTCATTGGCGGCGCCACGGCTCCGAAGCCACTCTGCTCAATTGCGGCGTTCGTGATCACCAGAGTGATAAGCTTGTACCGATCGTCCAAATCGAGGCTCAAGCGGAAGCGTTTATTGATCTCCTCACTGAGGGTTTGGTTCTTGTACGCGGCCTCTAGATCTTCGCTAACAATCAGGAACGGCGGCCCGCCTTGTTCCTGTTTGTTGGCCTTGAGCAGATGATTCAGCAACTCGCGGCAATAAAGCTGAACCAATGCAGGGTAATAATTCGTCTGAGATAGAATCCGAAGAGGCAGCGTTGACGACTGAAATTCAAAGCCGAGCGCCGCCAGCGGCTCCGTCACAAGACGGAGGCCTTCATTCCTATCATCCCCGACGAATGGCCCGATACAAATCGGAGTTCCGAGGTGTCCAAGGCTCTGATTGGGGCTCGTCGCGGTTCGTTGAACATTATGAAGACCAGCCATAACAACCTTGAACCGGCCCTCTGTTCCCTCCAGCAACTGTCTTAGCCGCACGACGTTGAGATACTTTGTTTCTTCCTCCGCCAGCAGAAAGTTATCAGCCTCGTCCAGCATCAGAATGATTTGGCGCGAACTGCGAGCCGACAAGAATTTGCGGATATCATCGACGACACCATCGGCCGTCACGCTTCCCGGTTGAATACCGATCCCAGCTTCACGTAACTCCGAAGCAAGACGCTGCCAGAAACGGGGGCCGTATTCGCCAGTTTGACCAATGTCATTTATGTCGATGCATCTCACGAAAATATCTTCGTCCGGATTGTGCTCCTTTCGCTCGACATCCCGCAGCAGTGACGACTTACCCAAGCGGCGTCCACCGAAAACCAAACTTCCTCCCCGGCGGGAAACAATCTGGCGTTTCTGGTCCGAGCGGCCATAGAACATCTCGGGAGGCAGCGGCGTGATCTCATTGTAGGGATTGTACCGGATGAAAGCACTTGCAATCTTGAAGAATGCAGCCAAGCGATTGTCCTGTACAAACGCGAGGTATGCAATCAACGCATCATCGAGCACAATTCCTTGATAGCTCTGGTTGTGGGCGCGATGGGCGAGATCTGCGCGGTCAGCGCAATCTAAAAAGTTCGTGTAGAGATGAAACGTTGCTCTCTGCTTGGCAGCGTCAGCCTGCATATGCTGAAATAGCTCGAAATTCTTATGCTGCCCTCTCAGGACTTCGACCAGATAGTTGCCATTGGCCTCAGACCCGAACAAAGGCACGAGGAATCCATCCGGCACCAGCAGACGAGACGCAGAAAGATAGTAGCGAAAGATTTTACCGCCTTTCTCTTTCAGATCATCTATCTGTTTGACGTCGAAGCTCAGGCCACCGACGAATAGCCGTTCAATAGCGGAAGCGATATCGTTTGACGTACGGATGTCGCGCCACGCCTCGAGCATTCTAACAGCGTCTTCACGCTGGGCTGCTGTCATGGAGCCGATATCAAACAGGTCTGGAATTGGCTCTGCGGTGCGGTTCAGGATATCCAGCGCAACGTCCACAATCTTCTGGCGGCTTGAGCTGAAGACGTTCTCAAGCTTTGGTAAGTACCGCCTCATATAGTCGAATAACGGTGCATTCGCCCGCGCATCTCGAGGCAGATCCTCTCCGTCGCGCAACAATCTCAGATACTCGTTTGCAGTGACGATGTCTTTTGATTCGAGGAGCTTATTGATGCGATCGACCGCGACCGGCTTAGCCAGTCCTTCGGAGGCCAACTTCTCGACGCTATCCTTCAACTGAGCCCGAACGGCCTCAAACTTCTCGTCTAATTGTTGTTCAACTCCCTGAAGAGTATCTCTCGCAGTCGGAAAATCGGCCGCAATACTGCCACGCCCCTTCTGATCCTGCAGAATATCATCGGCCTTCAGGTCCATGATCGGAATGAGGTCGATCTTTATTCCACGAACCCGGCCTTCGAGAGCTCTTTTCTCGACATCATTGATGACGTTGAGCGCGATTGCCATGTTGATGCGATCGCGGGCCGTAATTTGCAGCCGGCCCAACTCTTCGCGCAGATCCCGAGTTTCCTCTTCACGGCGGGCCTGTTTGAGCACGAGCTCGGCCTTGGGCACGCCCAGCGCCTCAAGTTCATTCAATATGCGGCCTGTCGGTATGTGAGCTCCCGCGACCATATGTTCTTGAAATGCACGCTCGAACCCCTCAACGAGCGGTTCTGGTTCAAGTTGCGCTAACTTGATAGCTCCTTCCAATAGAACCTGACGATCGTTCGGATCGGGATCCCAGCCCCCAGAAAAGCGCAGGCCTGGAATTAGGAGGAGCTCCCGTCCAAACCATCGATCCAGAGGCATGTCGAGCGCCGGCGGCTCGTAGGCGTTGAACATTCGAATTAGCCGGTCGATAGACTCGAGAGACACTCGCAACGCGGCCCGTTCGGAATCTGTCTCCGGCGTATGCTGCTTCAAGAAGGTCTGCGCCTGCAGAAGGCGATCCCGGAGCGCGCTCGTGAAGCGCTCCAAGCCGGAGCCCGCATTGCCCCCCGAGCGATCTGGAGCCCGCTGGAGATGCCGCAAGCATCGCTCGAGGAATGCAGTGGATGCAGTCAAGTTGTGTTGGAGGTTGGTCCGAGCCCGCCCCTCGAGCCGCTGCACAAGCTTCTGCGCCCCACTTTGCTCGAGAAGGTCATCGATATTGTCTTGTCGAAGGACGTCCAAGGCGAGCCTGATATGATCGATGGCTCGCTCTCCTGTATTCGCAAACGCTCGCATGACCTTTCCAAGAAAGCCACGATGTGGGTCGATAATCGCAGCCCACGCGATCTCTGCTGGCCGGAAATTGCCGAAGCCGTGATAGATCTCCCTATTGTCCTTCCAGTCTTTTGCCGTCTCTTGCAGGATCCCTAGGCGCTTCTTCCAAAACTCCTGCTGATCCGCTTTGGAGAGAACCTCCGGGACCAGCATTGCGCCGAACCTGTCTGCCTCCGCGAGATGGTCCACAAGCCTGTGTAGAGGCGCCGCGGATCCAAATCGCCCCAAGAGATGCAGCTTTACCGCGTTGCGGGCCGTGGAAGCTGGCAAGAAAAGGGCCGGAAAAGCAACCCCGACAGCAGATACAGGAGAGCGGCGCGATCACGCGGCCCTTCGCTCCAGCTTTTGCCGAGGTTGTGAGATGCAAGCGATATACAGCAATTCATCAATGGCTCCGGAGGTACATCGGCGACCTCCTGTGCCGCTGTCGATAACGCCAGCATCTTGTAGATATCCGGCTCGCTTTTCTCGGTGGAAGCAGGATAAAGTTCCGCCACAGCGGCTGCGAGCTGGCTAACCAACGCGTGACGCCCTCGAGCGCTCAACTCGTTCACAGAGTTCAAAGCCCTCAGCGCCTCATCCGACGCGCCGCCTGCCTGATCATCAGAAACGATGCTTTGATCAGGTCCGGCGGGCTCCTTTTCGGATAGCTCGGGCTCCTGCTCCGGCAGCAGTTCTCCGCCTTGAGATGCCTCTGTTGGTGTTTCGGCGACAAACGGCAGGACCGGCTCAGCGGGGAACTCGCTCAACTGATCCTTGTGCTTCAGAAGGTCACCAAGTTCTGCTGCAAGTGGAACGCTACGGCTCTTGATTTCAACCAGACGATTTTGACTGACGCGCATCGGAGGATCGAGCTCAGCGCGCTGTGTCACAGCGGCGGCCAAATATTCACGGACAGCGAGGTCATAGGCCGTGCGCTGTTGGATCCATTCGTCTGCCAATGCTCCAAGTTGAGAGGCAATAGCTGCGATCTTATCGGCTTCATCGTCCGAATAGAGACCTTCGCTTGGCTGTTCGGCCCACAAATTGAGTTGGCGCCTGTCGAATGCGTCTTCCGCGACCTCTTGTGCAGGTAACACGGCGAGAAGGGCCTTGAAGGCCAGAGAAATCTTTCGGCCAGGGCTTACCTTGAGATCTTCATATTGCCGCGCGAGGGCGACCAACGTTCTTGCCCTGCTCAGGGTCTCGGCGGCGATTGCAACATCGGGCTTTGCTTCACCTGCCAGCCTCGAGATCCTCGCTAGCTCATCAACCCACGATGTCTCAACATCTTCCGCAGTGACAATGTCCACGGCTGAACTCTCATCATATTCATCGCTCGGAGCTAGCGAAACACCGGGCTCGCCCGTCTCGCCCATAGAAGCCGGCGGATCGTTCAGCTGGTACTCGCGTGCAAACTGCAACAAGTCGGTCCAGCCTGAGGACTGATCGTACCACGAAATCGCCGAGACGCTGAGCTGGTTCCGGAGAATCGAAACGGCTGTAAACTCCTGGATAAGCTCCGGCTCTTTCTTTGCTGCGAGCATTTCTGCCACAAACGCCGCAAATTCGTCTGGACTCGCGCCTGGCCTGGTCGTTCGTGCCTTCAATTCCTTCAGCCGGCCCGCCCGATGAACAACGTCTATGGCCCGTTCGACGACAGGATCGAACAGCTTTCTCTTTTTGAGAGCGGCATTGAGTATTCCAATGCCACCCGGGATTCCCAAGGCGCGGTGAACTTGCTCAATGAAAGCCGGATGACTCAGCCTTCCTTCTGGCCATTTCGAGATTAAGCCACGGCATCTGTCGGATATGTGCCTGATATCAGACGGCGGCACGTTGCCGATATTTGTCGCGACCCAGTTGAGGGTCATGAATTTCGGCAGTTGAATGGTAGGTTCAAGCGGATAGCTGCCGCTAGATTGCTTATTATTCATTCCGTCTCCCCGCGCCCGCACCGCTCTCTAGCAACTTGAGGAGGTGGGTCCAACAGATACCATCGACTCTATCAGTGGAGCCCGCCGCGCCAATTTCAATGCGGCCTCACAGCCGTTACCCGATCCAACTCATTCAGCGTCAGCGATTGCACACTCCGGGCGATACCGCCAAGACCGATGCTATTCCAGAAAATGAACCCGCGCGGACTGAGTCGATACGGGCCGCCGGCTAACCGTGGCCAACCGCCGCACCGCACGACTAGGCCGCCTTCCTCTGCGCAAAATATTCAAGTGCGGCAGCGTCAATGTCTTCGCGCGCAGGCTGCGTTTGACCTTGAGACGCGATCCAAGCAGATATCCAGTTCAAACGCCTTTTAGCCCAGTCATCGAGGCTCTGCATTTTCCGCGCCTTTGCACGGACCTGCACCATAGCTTCGACTGCAGCGTAGAGCATTTGGGGGACACGCTCCCGCTCGATTCGCTCTCGCACAAGCGCCTTATCGCCCTGGAAATTGGCAAATATCGCCGCGATAAGCCCATTCCCCTCAAAGGCGTCTTCTCTTGGTTCAAAAGGGCCAATGAGCAGTTCAACATTCGTCATCACGAGCGTAGTGACATACCCAAAGGGGATCACAGGGCCTTCCTTGCTCATCGCCCGTGCGTGGTACGCGAACAAAAGCGCATTAAGCGTTCGGAATATGTCGAGAAAGTTTGGCAGACCATTCAGGTTTCCCCGGCGCACGTGCCGATACAGCTTATCGTTTTGGTGCCGCTGGACGAAAGCTAGGACAGCCACGCGAAGATCACCGGCCGAGCCTCCAACAGGAACGCTTAGCCAGTTCGGCGGAGCATCAGGCTTGAAGGGATCACGCGGCTTCCAACTACCGCGCCTCGATCCGGGCGAAGGAGATTCACCGTCGAAAAATCGGATGTTGCAATTATTTAGAAACTCCACCGCGTCACGGGCGCTACCCATAGCATCGATGTATGACACGATGTTCTCTCCGGTCTCCTCGATCCTTTTCAAGGGGTTTCCGCCGCCGTGTGAATTGGATCGCTTGCGAAGCAAGTGATAGAGCTGGACAAGGGCAACGCCATTGCTGAGAACGCTGTCGCCTGTTTTGGAAACGGCCTTGATCTCGCACACGGCAGCGGCCCGGATCTGTTCGATTTGTTGCTCAGCCAATTCGAGAGAAACGGCTGCACCCAACCGGACCGGCAATGCCAATACAGGAAGGGCTTCATTAAAATTTCGGATTCTGAGAGTTACATCATCAAAGCTGCCAGCAGTGCTTATCTCACACTCCAGCACCCCGTTTTCGCGCAGGATCGCCGAGTGGAGTACAATGCCACGTTGAGGATCGCTACTGACCGGCTCTTCCTCGTCGCCAGGTATGAACTTCTTTGGATCGATCCGCCGCAATGAAAGACCACTCTCTCTCAATAGGCTGTCGGCACCTTCTTCCGTCTTCAGAAATATTGCCGCTTCCGTGTTCTTTCCGCCAAACGCCGCGAGCGTGGCGTTGGCGCTGCCCGTAAGCCAATAGCATCCGGAGCCCGTCTCGAAAGCAAACGCTTTGGCATGAAGTCTCCGGCCCGGCTGTGGACTGGCCGAAAACAGCGTATGCTTACCACCCGCGAAAACTTTGGCCAACTTCTCACCGGCCAACGTCGCGTATTTTGGTTGAGCGACCACCGTGATTTTGGACCGAGGCCATTGTTTCTTCAACATCTTGAGAAGGGCTAAGTCCCGATCGTAGAAAGGCGAGATTACAACGATCTTTCGAATGTTTTCTCCAGCAAGGCGTGCCGTGATCTGCTTCCACAAAGGCAATTCATGGGTGTGAAGCAGCTCAATACCTCCTTTGTGCATGGCAAACTTCGGGCCCAACCATGGGTAAAGCTCCTCCGCCGGCTCGAAAAACTTCGTCTCAATGATTTTTTTGAGCGGTCCGGCGTCCGTCGCGAACACCCTCATCGCGTCATACGCCTGGCGGATTACGAACGCTTGATCCATCTCCTTTATAGATTGGGAACTTTCCAACGCCGAAAACGCCGAACAGAGCTCGAGATTGTATCCAATGCCGGCACTGGTGCAGTTACTGCTTCCAACAATCGCGTCCGCCCGCTTGTCTCCAAAACCCAAGTAAAGCTTCGGATGAAATGCGTAAGGTGCGCGATTGATTGGAATGACGAGGTAGCGGCGATTGAAACCTGACACACCTAATCCATTCGCCATCAGCTCCTGGTAGCGTGTCCAATCCATGAAAACGACGATGCGCTCGGCCGAGCCAAACATCTTCTTGGCTAGAACGCGCCGCTCAAAAAACTGCGGGTCAAATTCGTATGTGGCGATAAACCCGACGGAGCTTGCACCTTTGTCAAGCTGATCGAGGAGATCCAGAGGCTTCATGGGCGCGCCGTGCGCGCGAGCTCGGTTGCGAGCCAAGTCTCACCCTCTTCGGTCAGTTCGTACCCCTCATCTCCTTCGACGATCAGCTTGAGGTCCGCGAGAATGCGAAGGGCAGGCCTAAAGCGCGGATTCTTCGCTCGCGGATTGGTGTAGTCCATTTCCGTTGCAACAACCCTTGTCCCATCGACATGAAAAAGGGGCGCGACACCGCCAAATCCACGCTCATAGCTCATCGTCTGATGCTGACGGACGATAAAGCGCCAAACAATCCGATCTAGGATCTCACCATTCGTCCGCTCGACCCAATGCTTGCCAAACTCGTCCTCGAAGAACCGAATGATTCCAGGGAGAGCCACATCGGCATAGTGATTGTGGATTTGCTGACCGTACCAATTATTGAACTGGACCGGGCACCGCTGCTTGTGGCGCAGGACTATCTGATAGAGCAGCGTGGCCGCCAATACCACGCACGACGCCTCGTTGGCCTCGTCCTCAATGAGCCACTCCTCGAGTTGCCGTTCGGAGAACGGAGCCTCGGCGGAAAGGGCACTTTGGCCGGGATCGCGGACGTCGAGCCCGCAAAGAGCAAGCGTATCTCGGGGCGTCATCTGTAAGAAGTCGCCGGGCAACTCAAGGCCCGACACTTCCTTAAGCCGCTCGGTCAGGCTCGGCGGATTCAGTAGCCGGACCAACTGCGTTCGTTCAACGCCGGCTGGCTGGTCACGAATTTGCCTGACTACAGCGACCAACAGCGACTGCAGAGCCACGGCTAGGTATCCCTGCGTAGCGAAGACGCGCCATCGTTGTTGAATATCTGACAGACTGGTAGACAGCACTACTTCTTGCCTTGTCCGCTCCTCATCGCCAAGGACGATGGCATCGAAATAGCAGATATCGCTGAATGTCCGCTCATCGAGCGACGCTCCGGCCTCCTTAGCCTTGGCAGCACACTCTAGGAACAGTAGCAGCGACATTCGCCGGCGATGATGCGAGGGCCGGTTCAATTCCTCGCAGGCCGCGAAAAACACCTCCCGCAGGACATCCCGATCCTTCGCGTTCTTGTGCGTGATCTCGCATAGACCGGCCTTCTTGCCAAATTCTGTCAGGACATCAGATGCGACCTTGTTCTTCAATGTCTGCGCTTGAGCTACATACGCTGTCGTTTGAACGGATTTCTTGAATGCATTCGCGAGCCGCTGGCCAAGCGGACTTAGTTCACGGATCTCAATGGATTGCGTTTTCTCGTCGAGCTCATTCGTATCGGCTTCAACGTCCTCGCTGACTTCCTCGTCATCGGCCTTGAAAACACCAAGGTTAATCAGTGATCCCTTGTAGGCGGCGCCGAACTGTCCTTGAGAGTTCTTAAGGTGTCTCCAGGCAATCAGGTCGTAGTAGCGAGATCGCTCTAGCTCGTCGGCTTTGTCACTACCGCCCAGGCCTCCACCGTCGCAGGCCGCGCCTTCGTGATGCAACACGGCGCCGAGAACCATCGCCCGCTCACGGGCGAGAACGCCTTGAACACGTCCGCGGTCGCCTTTCGTCAGACGCTCCCGTTCATTGTAGTCTTGCAGGGCCCACGGAAAGAAGGCGTAGTAGCGCGCGCGGGGCGTGATCGAGGTGATGCAATAAAGGAGCTCGTTCGAAAGCCTCGCTGAAACCCTTAGTTCGAGGCCAAGAGGGTCTGCCTCGCTAGCTTTGGGAAGCTCCTTGGTCCAATGCAGAAGTCGCAAATTGTCGGTTGGCTTTGTTATTTGAAACATACCGGCCCCGGCGGACGAATTTGCAAATAGTATAGCCGGACGGGCCAGGGATGCACGTGCTGGTTGCTATAGCCGCATTAGCCTTATGGGTTATGCGAGCCTTTGATTTGCCTTCGCCGTCCTCCGCATCGGGGCCGGCGCAGGATGAGGATTGTGCGCCCTCTTCTGATCACGGCTAATACTTGATTTTTCCCAGAACCGCTTCGTACTCCATTCTATTCGCAACAACGATCGGCGTCTCCTTCGGACGATCCTGCTGTTCAGCAACGTCGAGGCGGAGGCGCTTATCCAAATAGTACAATAGAGCATGGCGGACGCGTAGCTCGCAGCGGCCGTCTATCATTCCGTAATCCCTCTCTATCGTCGCTTGCTGCCCCTTGGAAAGCTTTGGATTGGGAATCAAAACCACCGTGAAGAAAGCCGCCCAGTCAACATCGGCCGCGGCGTCCGCCGCGGGCGGGCCCATTTCTCCAATCCGGAGACAACGGGAAATGATGAAGTCTTTGAATGTCCGCTCGATGTGACAGAACGCCCGCAGATGCCATCGAAGGCCATCGGATCCGAACGCGTGAGGGGTAATCTCACGCCATATTGGTTCAGGACGGCGGTCATTCAAGGAATGATACTCGATCGAGATTGATCGCCGCTCACGGACAGCTTGCAAAAATGAGCGCAACACTTCGGCGTCGACCCTGCGAGCAGGGATTGGAATCACGCCGACATCCGGCAGATCACCAATCCACGTATCGAGCTCCCCAATGACGCTCTCAGATAGCGCCCGCAGCTGCGCGAGATAGCGCTCCGCATTTGGCTTGAGAAGCCGGGGCTCGAACGTATCGGCCGGCACAAAGCGCTTGGCACTGGCGTCGTAGCGGATGTTTTCGGGGGCGAGCTCCCGATATTGAGCCAAGTCGGCGGACGCCTGCGGCACAGAGACGCCAAAACGCTCCCGAATGTCCGCACGTTTGACGCTTCGGTCCCAATAGAGACGAAACTCAATAAATTCAAGGCGTTGTTCGGTACCCCATCTTAAGCGCGCCGGGTCTTCCACAAGATCAACCTTTCATGAGTAAAGTTTCTTGACAGGCTAAGTTAGTTTATCCATATAGATACTATTCGCACTCGCCGCTCGGGTCAATGTTCGGGCTTGTGCACTGCACACCTATCGAGGTTGATTATGAGCCTAGCCCACGTTGGCCATTCCGAAATCGTTCGCTTCGCTGAGGAGCGCGTCAACCTGCCCAAGGACAAGGCGGACGAATATCGCGGGCAAGCCAGGCGTCTGCGCGAAAAGCTTGAGACGTATTTGGGTGAGCACCCCGACTTTACGCTGAAGAAGATGCTTCTGTCGGGCAGTCTCGCCAAGGGCACGGCTCTCCGCACGCTGAACGACATCGACGTCGCCTGCTACATCAGCGGCGCCGACGCGCCCCAAGACGTTGCGGCCCTGTTGGAGTACTTGGCACAGCGACTCCGAAAGGCTTTCCCGAATTTCAGTCCCGACCAGGTCAAGCCTCAAACCTACAGCGTCACGGTGTCCTTTAAAGGCAGCGGCCTCGATGTAGATATCGTCCCGATTTTGTACGATGGCGATCCCGATTGGTACGGCAACCTGGTCAGCCAGGACGACGGGTCGTTCCTCAAGACCAATATTCTTTATCACCTTGATTTCATCCGGAAGCGGAAGAAGGCACAAGAAGCTCATTTCGCGCAAGTCGCCCGACTCGCGAAGTTTTGGACACGCAAGATCAAAAGCGAAATGGAAGGCTTTCGCTTCAAGTCGTTCATGGTCGAGTTGGTTCTCGCACACCTTGCCGACAATGGCGCGGACTTCTCGGACTATCCTGAAGCGCTCCAGCACTTCTTCACCTACATCGTGAAAAGCGACTTCCGTGAGCGGATCGTTTTTTCGGACTACTACAAGCCCTCGAGCGTGGGTTCGATCACCGAGCCTGTGCAGATCATCGATCCTGTCAACGCCGCTAACAACGTTAGCCGGTTGTATACCAAGGAGCAGGCCGGCGCGATTGTCGATGCAGCTATGGATGCCGGGGATGCCATCGACGCCGCGCGCGGAGCGCCGACGAAGCAGGAGACCATCTATTACTGGCAAAAAGTCTTTGGCTCCTCCTTCCAGGTGTAAATAACATGAGCAACAGCTACTCAATCTCGGAATCGGCGTCTTTCACCGTCACTCATGCGCGGCACATGGCCGCAAAGGTCGCGACCGATTTGAAGCGCGTGCAGCGCTTCTACGGCGTTCCTAGCGATAGCGATATTGCTGACTACGAAACCGAGGTGATCGAGCTCCTCAAAGCGGGCTACATGGGCGCAGTGACATTTGGGTTTAAGCGTAACGACACCTGGATCCCGCCGACGCTGCGATACACCGCGCAAGACTTGGCGGGCATGACCGCGAATGACGATGATCCGGGACGCATTCCTGCCGGCGCAGACGTTAGCAACGCACGCTTCTCATCGTTTCTCAGTTATAGCTCGAAATGGGACGCGCTGACGTCAGATCAGCGGGACGCGTTCAAAAAATCTCTTCCTCACTATCGCACCGGAGCAGATGAGCCCGGTGTGGACGGCTATTTCAGCTCGGACAAAACCTATTCGTCCGGCGGCCATGCCCTCAATCGTGACACTGTGCGGAGCTGGAAATGAGCAATAAGCCGAACATCGGCGATCTGTTTGAGCGGCGAACGCTGCTTCCCGACTTTGCGGCCCAGGATCGTCTCGCTGCCCTCGTCGGTATCGACGATCAGAAGTCACGCCTGATGAAGATCCTGGCTGTCCTCGTCAATCCGGGTGGACTTGCAGACTGGGCGGCGAAATATCACCCGAAGATAACTGGCCTGCTGAAGACCGCCACTCGCCGCCCGCCGCTCGTCGTGCTCGCTGGGGATGTCGGCTCCGGAAAGACCGAGCTTGCCGAGACGATTGGCGATGCCGTTGCGAGGCAGGAAGGCATCGAAATCACCCTGTTTCCGCTGAGCTTGTCGGCGCGAGGACAGGGACGCGTAGGCGAAATGACGCAGCTCATCTCTGCGGCATTCGACCATGCCGTAAGTGAGGCCACGAAATTCAAGAGTCAAACCGGCAAGTCGCGAGGCGGGGTCATTCTTCTTGTCGATGAAGCTGACGCGCTGGCTCAGTCACGAGAGAATGCGCAAATGCACCACGAGGATCGCGCCGGCGTCAATGCGTTCATTCGGGGGGTTGATCGCATAGGGAACGGCGGACTCCCGGCAGCTGTTGTGATGTGCACAAATCGCCTCGGAGCGCTGGATCCTGCGGTTAAGCGCCGTGCCGCCGACATCCTTCACTTCCAGCGCCCCAACGATGTCCAACGGCGCGCTTTGCTCACCGCGCCACTTTCCGAACTTGGATTTTCTGCGATCCAGATCGAGCAGCTGGTCACCGCGACCGGATCGCGACCGGAAATCCCGCATGGATTCACGTTCTCGGATCTCACTCAGCGCCTGCTGCCTAGCATCGTTCTCGATGCATATCCCGCGAAGCCCATTACGTTTGAGCGCGCGCTAGCGGTCGCGAAGGCGATTGATCCGACGCCGCCATTCCAGGAGAAGACCGTATGAGCGATTGGTCGCTGTCCCAGCTTCTCGCGGGTCTGCATGCTGACATTCAGCAGAAGCTCGAAATCTCGAGAAAGTCCTTCGCACACCCTGGCACCAAAGGCGACGCCAGCGAGTCCGTCTGGCTGGAGATGTTGAGTGCCTACTTGCCGCAACGGTATCAAGCGGCCACGGCACACGTTGTCGACAGTTTGGGCAACTTTAGCGATCAGATCGACGTCGTCGTTTTTGACCGACAGTACTCGCCCTTTATCTTCAAGTATCAGGGACAGACGATCATTCCGGCGGAGAGTGTCTACGCGGCCTTCGAGGCCAAGCAGGCCATCAACGCCGCACAGATTCGGTACGCCCAAGACAAGGTCGCTTCTGTCCGGCGGCTGCATCGCACCAGCCTTCCGATTCCCCACGCCGGCGGCGTCTACCCGGCAAAGGCGCTTATACCTATTCTCGGCGGCCTCTTGACCTTCGAGAGCGATTGGACACCGGCTTTCGGCGCTCCTCTTGATAGTGCCCTCGCCGGCGGCGGTGCGGATGGCCAGCTCGATATGGGCTGCATCGCAGCTCACGGTCATTTCACGCGCGAGACGAATCCTGGCCGCTATGTGTTCACGCCCGAGGGAAGACCGGCAACGGCGTTTCTGTTCAACTTGATTTCACGCCTTCAGTTTAGCGGGACGGTCCCCATGATCGACATCCAAGCCTACGCGCGTTGGCTCGCCAACTAGGCCGTGTACCCTTAAGGACAAACGGTGGAGGTGCCTTGCCCACAAGATATTGAGCAATTTGAACTTCGAGAATAACCAGCCCCCTCACTTTCTGTTCGAATATGCCTACCAATAGAAATAACCGAGTCTGGCTTTCCGGGTCCCTCCTCCGATTTCCGATCACCCAATGAGAGATGAATCTCTCGGTCAGCATCAGCGCTTGCGTCGATTTGAAGGATTTCCGTCTTGCAGTCATTTCGCTTCATCCACACCGGTGATATCCATCTCGATAGCCCCTTGAAGGGCCTCGCGGGACAGGAAGGTCCCGCAGCCGAACGGATTCGCACCGCAACGCGCACCGCCTTCGAGACCCTCATCACGCAGGCGATTGAGGACGAGGTCGATTTCGTCGTCATCGCCGGCGACCTCTACGACGGCGATTGGCGCGACTACCAGACTGGACTCTTCTTCGTGAAGCAGATGGGCCGCCTGTCACAGGCGAACATCCCCGTGTTCCTGCTTCACGGCAATCACGATGCAGAAAGCCAGATCACTCGCAAGCTCACGTTGCCGACCAATGTCAGCGTTTTTCCGGCGCGCAGGGTTGAGACCTTCCGGCTACCGCAGCTCAATGTCGCCCTGCACGGCCAGAGCTTCCGGCAGCGTGACATCACGGACAATCTGGTTCCAGCGTATCCGCCACCTGTGGCCGGTTGCTTCAACATCGGCGTTTTGCACACCGGCTTGGGTGGCACGCCGGGACATGCGAACTATGCGCCATGCGCCATCGAAGACCTCATCAACAAGGGCTATGACTACTGGGCGCTCGCGCATGTGCACCAAGCCGCAGTCCTCCACGAGCGCCCGCATGTCGTGTTCTGCGGCAATCTGCAAGGCCGCCATATCCGCGAAAGCGGCCCGAAAGGCGCTTCGTTGGTTACGGTCGAGGACGGTCAGGTCGTGGAGATTGCGCCGATTCTTGTTGATTGCGTGCGCTGGATCCTTTTGCCGGTTCCGGTGGAACAGTGCGTCGCGATTGCTGACGCCGTCGATCGCATCAGGCAAGCCATCGAAGAGGCCGTTGAGCGCGACGCGCAAGGGCGTCTGCTCGCCTGCAGAATCGAACTGGCGGGAGCGACGGGACTGCATGGCGAACTACTCGCGTCGGCGGATCATCTTCTTGCGGAGGCGAGGGCAGCAGCTTTGGGGTTGGGCGACGAAGTCGCCTGGATCGAGCGTCTCATTATTGCGACCACGAGCCCCGAAACCGTAGCCTCACGGAAAGACGCGTTGGGCGATCTTCAGCGCATCATCGAGAGCGCTGGCAGCGATGTCGACCTGCAGTCGCGGCTCGCCACGGAGCTTGGCGATCTCGTCCGCAAACTGCCTCACGACATCCGCACGGACGCGGACGACGCTGTGCTCAAAGCAGCCATCGACGGTAACATCACAAACTTGATCGCCCATGGCGGTGCGTATCTCAGCGCACGGCTCGCAACGGAGAAGATGTAACCATGCGAATCCGGCAGCTCGATCTCCTTCAATACGGTCACTTCACGGACGCCATCATCGCCCTACCGGCTGGCAAGCCGGATTTTCAGATGTTACTTGGCGAGAATGAAGCCGGAAAATCGACGGCGATGAACGGGGTTGAGGACTTGCTCTTCGGCATCCCCGCCAACTCGCCCCGCAACTTTCTGCATGGGTACAACGCCATGCGGGTAGGCGCGCTCCTGGAAAAGGAGGGCGACACGCTCAAAGTGCGCCGCCGCAAGGGCAACAAGGACACGCTGCTGGCCGGCGATGACGCGCCGATCCCTTCGGGCGAGGGCGCGCTTGCCCCGTTTCTGGCCGGGGCCGACCGCCGCTTTTACACGCGCATGTTCAGCCTCGATCACGATCGCCTGCGGCAGGGGGGCAAGGAAATCCTCCAGGCGCAGGACGACGTCGGCCAGATGCTGTTTTCGGCGAGCGCCGGGATCACGGGCCTGAGCGAGACGCTCAAGGCCATGGAGGCGGAAGCCGACGCGCTTTGGGCCTCACGCCGCGCGGCGCACCGGAAGTATTTCAAGGCAGAAGAACGCCTGAAGGCCGCCGAGGCCGCGATGCGCGACGATGTGGTGACGACCACCAAGTGGCAAGCGCTCAAGAGCGCGTTCGAGACGGCTAACGATGCTTACGGCGTCATCGAAGGCGAAATCGAGATCAAATCAGCGGAGTTGCGCAAGCTGGGCCGAATCCGCCGGGTGCACCGCGACGTGCGCAAGCGCGCGGAAGCTCAAAGCGCTATCGACGCGCTCTGCGAGGTCATTCCGTTTGATGCCGACGCTTCTAAGATTTTGGAGAAGGCTGCTACGGACGAAGCGGCCGCCACCACGCGCATCGCGGCCTTGAGCGAGCAGATCGGTGCGCTTGAGGCAGAATGCGCAGCCCTGATCTTCGACGATGCGTTGCTGGCACGCGCCGAAGATATCGCGCAGCTCCGTGATCGTCGCATCCAGGTTCTGGCCGGAAAGGCCGATCTCCCCAAACGGCGAGCGGAACTGGCCGCGGCGGAAGCCAATCTCAATCGCCTGGCAGGAGAGCTTGAATGGACCGGAGACGTCGATCAGTTAATCGCGCGCATCCCTGCCAAGGCTAAGGTTGCGGTCCTGCGCGGTTTGCTCAACCGCCGCGGGGCGCAATCCGGGGCGGTGGAGAATGCCAAGAGCGCCGTGGCCGAAGCCGAGGACAAGCTCGGCGAGATCGCAGCGGAAATCGAAGCGCATGGGCCGGTGACGGATATCTCGAAGCTCGCGACGGTCATAAAGGCCACGCGCGAACTCGGCGACATCGCCGGCCGGATCGCGAATTCAAAGCGCGAGGAGCAGGAGGCGCGGACCGGAATTGTACGCCTTCTAAAGGCCCTGCGGCCGGCAGTCACCGATGCTGCCGCCCTGGAATCGATGTCGGTTCCCCTGCTGGTTTCGGTTGAAGCCCATCGAGACGCTTGCCGCAGCCTGGACCAGCGGCAGCAGACCTGCCGCGAACAGATCCGAAATGCCGAACGGGAGCGGGGGCGCCGCCAGAAAGCCCTTGAGCGCATCGTCGCCGACGAACACGTCGTGACCGCTGACGAGCTTGAACGTTTGCGCGGCCGGCGCGACACCGGCTGGTCGATTATCCGGCGCCGCCATGTCGAAGGCGTTTTGGTTTCCGAAGACGAGATGGCGGCCTTCGGCCCGTCCGATGCGCTGGCGCGGGACTTCGGGGCCGCAATGCGCGACGCGGACTCGGCGGCGGATCAGCGCTTTGAGCGCGCCGACGCCGCCGCGCAGCTAGCGGTCATTGGCCGCCAGATCAGCGAGCAGGATGATCTGCTGGAATCCTTGGGCGTAGAAGAACTGTCGCTGGCGCAAGAGCGCACAAGCCTGGATGCCGCCTGGGCTGCGCTGTGGTCGGGCAGCACTATCGCCCCGCAAGATCCCGATGTGATGATCGAGTGGTTGCGCACACGAACCGAAATCCTGGACGTGAACGCGCGGCTTTCGGCGGCCGAGCGGCATACAGCCGCTTGGCAACAGCGTGAGGGCGAGAGCAAGAGCGTCGTCTTGGCCGAACTGGAAGCGCTGGGGGTGTCCACAACCTCTTTCGCCGCCCAGCCGCTCCACCTCGTCATCGAGACGGCGGCGGCGCAGGAGCGCCGGCACGAAAATGCCGCCAAGACGGCGCGCGATCTTGACAACGCGCACCGTAAAGCGACGGGTATGGTTGCGCGCAAGCGCAAGGATTTGGATAGGGCCGAGGCGGAGTGGGTGGATTGGACGAACGCTTGGCAAGCCGCTCTGAAGGCGTTGCAGCTCGTCGCTACGGCCACGCCGGAGACGGCCGAAGCGCAGATCAACGCCATCGACGACATGCGCGAGGCGGCAGTCCGCATCAACGATCTGCGGCATGAGCGTATCGACAAGATCGAGCGCGATGCGAAGACGTTCGAGGCCGACGTGGCCGCCTTGACGCAAGCCATCGGTCCGCACCTGAGCGGCACGGATCCCGAAGAAGCCGTATTACAGCTTGATCGCCTGGCCGCAGAGGCTGCGCGCACCCGGGATCTCAGGGACGCAAAGGATTCCGACATCGTCGGCCTGCAAGTACGGATTGATGCGTGCCGCGAATCGAACCGTGAAGCGCGCGAAATCATCATGCAGTTTCTGCAGAAGGCCAGCGTCGCGTCGACCGACGAATTGCGGATCGCAATTCAGCGCTCAGATGAGATGCGGAGGCTCAGCGCCGAGCTGGATCGGCTCACGACCGCGCTGACCCAGGATGGCGATGGTCTTTCCGTTGCGGAACTCGCCGCTGAGTGCTCGGGCATCGACCTCGATGCCGTCGCAGCCAAAGACCAGACGCTTACCGACGACGTGCAGGAATTGCGCAATCGCCTGATGGAAGCACGCGAAGCCCGCAATACCGCACGCCAAGCCTTCGAAGGAATTGGCGGTGACGACCGAGCGGCGAGGGACGCGACGGATCGGCAGGCGGCGCTCGCCGAGATGACCGAGATCGCCGAGCAGTACGTGCGACTTCGCTCCGCGATCATCTTGTTGCAATGGGCGATCGATCGTTACCGGCGGGAGAAACAGGCGCCGATGCTCAAGCGCGCGGGCGAGCTGTTCGCCATCCTCACCTGCGGCTCCTTCCAAGCGCTGCAGCTCGAATTCGACGAGCACGACAACATGCAGCTCGCCGGCCTGCGCCACGACGGCCGGCGGGTTCCGGTCGCCGGCATGAGCACCGGCACCGCGGACCAGCTCTACCTCGCGCTCCGGATCGCCGCGATCGAGGATTATCTCGACCACGCCGAGCCCGTGCCGTTCATCGCGGACGACCTGTTCACCAACTTCGACGACAAGCGCGCGGCAGCAGGCTTCCGCGTCTTGGGCGAACTCGCCATGAAGACGCAAGTCCTGTTCTTCACGCACCACGAGCACCTGCTGGAGGTCGCGCAAAAAGCCTTGGGCGCCCCGATCAGCAGCGTCACGCTGCCGGTCACCGCGAGCCCCCCGCGTTCGGAGGCCGCCTGACGGCCCCGGATGTCCGGTTATTTCGCGTAATTGTTATCGCTCTAACTAACATACTGAATTTACTTGATGAAACAATGAGGCGGAAATTTTCGGGTTCGGCTTTCCGGGTAGCCCCTCTTCGACGCGTCGTTCCGGCGCCAGGATGGTGAGCCCGCCGTCGCCTTGTGCGAGCTCGACAACGGCGCCGGCCGCCAGGCGCTCGATCAGGTTGGGTTCTCGTTGTGGAAGCCGGACTGGGCCGGGGACATCGCGACTTTCGTATGGTCCGGTTGCACACCCTGCTGGCCTCGCGCCCGGCGTCGCAAAACTGGCGCGGTGCGCAATCCGACGATCAGGTCGAGGACCGACCTGCATACCGGAGTATGCTTGCGGGTGGCGCGCTCGATCGCTGCGGCGTCACTCCCGCGAACTTCATCGCGCCGCACCTCATTTCTTGTTCTGACTTGCGAGCAGAATGGCCCGAGATGCCGAAAAGCTATGCGTCGTAGCCTTGTCGATATTTTGAGCTGCTCTCAATATTGTTGGATAGCTGTAACGCAAGGCAGGGTGGCGGATATAGTCATCTATGGCTCCTCTCCTTGAATCGATTAGTTCGATCAATGGTCCAAGGTCGAGACCGGCATCAGAAGCTTGTTCTTTCCATAAGTCCCACCCGCTTTCAGGTGGATTGCGGCTAGAGGTCCACAGCTCGAGGAATCTTTCCTTGAGGAGATAAGCCTTAAACAGCGGTGGAGAGTACCGCTCCCAATGGGATAGTCTCCTGTGAGAGAGTCGTCCTAGACCAATGTTGGGTTTCCGGAACAGGGCAAGATCGGGCGCAGTTGATTGTCTTTTGTTTTTTGGAAGCTGCTTTAAGAAATCGACGACGTGAGCCTCGATGGCCGCGAGAGCTGCTCGATGTAAGGACGAGCGGCTTATGAGCAGTTCAGAGACCGGAGAGAAGAACCCCCGAAGTAGGTCGAGTAAGTCGATGTCGCACACGACCACGTGGGCAGGTAGAGTCGCATTCTCGCCGAGTAGATCAAGTCCGAAACGGTCTGATAGCACTGCGACGGACGAGAACACGTCAATTACTGTTCCCTTAGAAATATCAATCAGAGCGGGGTACAAGCTACCTCCGATCTTGATCAGCTCGATTCCAAGCATTTCTGGACGAGCTGAGTGACCGACGCCCTCCTCTGCCTTTTGGAATATCTGACGGATAACTTTCTCGTTGACGCCGGACTGCTTCGAAAGCGACAAGAATGTCACCTTGCGCCCCTCGCTTGAGACCCACTTAACGAAGCGCTTGGTCACAGCGTGTCGTTGATCGAATGCCGGATGCTCGTCGTGCGATGAGCGAGAGCATCTCGAGCAGATGAACTTCTGTCTCTTCCATACGATCCGCACTGGCTGCCCACCTTGTGGAACGTCATGGAAAATCATCGTACGCGTACCGTTCTTCACTCGTTCTGCGCTGCAGTAGGGACACGCGGCTGTTGCCGCGACGGTTGAGCGGAGCTTGGCGGTCAAACCTTCGCTGTCGTCGTCGCTCTTTAGGGAAACCACTTCGGTGCCCGGGAGGGGGGTAAACCCAATCATTCGTTAACCATTAGATATCAGTCATATAATCCGTTTCTGTTGACTCCACTTCCGATCCGTGTTCCCTTTGGCCAGACCGGCGTCGGTCCGGGCACTCATCAGTCATAAGATCTGTTTCCTGTGGAGTTGCCTATCCGTCGCTCAGCCAGAAAGGAAATGCAATGCACAATCTGTCCTTCGCCCGCCCTGTCGCCCGCATGCCGGGCTGGCTCGCCGAAAAGCTGACCACTGACGCTCCGCTATTGCTCGACGAGGAGAACTTGCTCGATGCGATTGCAGGCGTCGCGCCGGGATATCCCGAGGTGTTCGCCACCGTAGAAGCCAGAGATGCAGCCCTGGGCTTGTTCGGGCCGTATGTCGAGTACATCCCGATAGCGCGGGTCGAAGCGGAGATTGGTGGGTTCCCCTTCGCTGAGGTTGCGATCGGTCACCGCCTTGGTGAGGCCGGCTTCGAGCGCGTGGCGGCGCCGGTTCTGGATGCGATCGCAGACCGGATGCGACACCACGCCGGCCATTGTGTCGTGATTCATCGCGCGCGGTACCTCATCCTCCGGCAGGAGGACGACTTGATCCGGGTCTGCGGCTGGCATCCGGAATTCGACGCCGACCTCGACATGGCGGACGGCTTGAAGACCGCCATGCACATCCAGAGCGAACTCAACCGCCGCCTCCAGTGCGACGCCGCAAAGTAGCGAAAGCGGTGCCCGGTCGCATGCGATGGCCGGGTCCTTTCTGCACAACCAAGTCAGACACGAGGCCGAAGTTGCGTTCTGAAGTGAGAACCGGATTAATCCGGAAAGACCTGACGCTGATCCCCTATGCGAACTGGTTCTATGCGATCGAGCCTGACGGACGCGGTCCGTCTGGAGGGACATTGCTGGCCTTCCCGACGCGGGCTCACGTCGATGTCGCCCGGATGAAGAATCCGCCCTCTTCGCTTGCCTCCTTGACGATCTCTTGGCGATGGAGCGCACCCCGATGACGGCAGCCATTGGCCTGCGCGAAGACCAAGAGGAATATCGGACGGTCCGAAAGGGTTGGATTGCAACCGTAATCGATTCCCTGGTCGCCCAAGTGGACGTCGCAATCAAGGCGGCGAGGGATCGAAATGCTTTTCCCGGCGACCTGTTCCACAGCATGATCATCCTTTCCGACAAACTGTACTGCGTCAGACTCGACATTATGAAGGGCATCGCCGTTGACGCGGCTTCGGCCTCCACGGAGGACCTGAACGGAGCTCGCCAAGAGGTTAATGAAATCGGCGAACTGCGGCTGCGGCATGCTCTGCAAAGATTGCGCGACGCCGGCGAAGCCTGGGTTTTCGCAACCACCCCATAAAACATCGTGAAAGGGGAGGGTTGCACTCCGCAACCAAACCCATAAGCGGCTTCAGACGAACCAATCCCTAACCACCATCAAGCAGGCCCATGACCATAACTGCTCGCTATGACTACATCTTACGCAACATGAATGAGAGGCAAGCCCGTGCCGCACTTGCAGGCGTGAACAATGCCGGCTTTCAAGATTTTCTGACGATGCTCGACGACATCGGGGCAATTATCGGAGCCGATGCAGTCTTCACCAACGCGCAGGCACTTGCAGAGCCGCGATTTGGTTCGACGATTGTCATTCCAGAACGTGCTCGGCCGCTGAGCTGGCTCAACCTGCGCAAACACAGGACCATCGAGGAGCTTGTGGACACGGTCGTGCACGAGGCCGTTCATGCAACCGTGCGCGTGCTGAAACGCCACCAGCGCACACCTGAGCCGGAGGAACTGATCGCATATCATGGCGAGGAAATCGTCGCGATGGCAGCGACGAACCTGATCCTGCGCAAGATCGAATTTCCTGCCTACCACCAAATCGCACGGAACATGATCACCATCGATGAGTGCAAGAACAAGCTCAGTCGACTTGGATGTAACGCGCAATTCCTGCGCGAAAGGTTCGCCGAAGCGGCGGCCGCGGAGGCGTTCTTCACCGACTCATTTCTCGAGTTTGGCGCCCCTACTGCGGTCGAGGTCCGCACCCGCCGTTCGTCTCAATAGACTGGCCAGCGCTTGCCGTCAGCAAAGTTGGCCGCCGGCGGCGCCTTTGCGAGATAGACACCGCCTTCGCAGGAAACCAACTCCAAGGACACCATCTTCATCACCAGACCCACGATCATCCCAGCCAATGAGAACATACTGCGGCGAGCAGTGACGGAGCACATCCGCGCGTGTGAAAAGGTCATTGCTCAATTCGACCGTCCTACAGACGCCTTCCCGTTGGAAGCGGTCATCGTCCTTTTCGTCGTCAACGAGGCCCAGCTTCCGGGCTGGGAGGACCGCGTCGACGACCGGGTATGGAATCGCGTGGCGCGGCTAACCGACCACTGCTTCTTGTGCCCCTACGCGGAGCAGGATCTCCAAAACCAGTATTTCGCGCTCAATCATCAGGAGCTCGTCAACTTCCGGCGCGGCGTTCCCATCGTGAAGATCGTTTCCGCAATCGATACGCGAACCATCCTTTCCAGCGGTGGCCGCATGAAGCAGGATGTCGAGGTCAAGATCCGCAAAGCGCTGGCCTATGAGGTGTTCCGCCGGGATGTCGTAGTTGGCCAACTCCAGGCGGCACAAGACCGGCTGGACGGCAAACTTGTGGTCACAGAACGGGGGAGCGGGCTGCCGTATCTGAGCGAGCACGCCTGGGTCGAGGGCGTGCAGTGCAAGGGTGACGCGAGGAAAGAACAGATTGGCAGTTTTGCTCGGAAGCTCGCGGTGATGAGCAGCCTCCGCGCTGAAGGCGAATCGGTCGCCACGGAATTCGTAGCGGGAGCGGCCGAGCCCAAGGTGGTCGTCGACCTCATCGTCAAGCAGGCCGCGGCGTCGACTGCGAATATGCAGAAGCGCGAGCAGTATGACGCAGCGCTTGCGGCAGAGGCGTGGTCGATCAAGATTCTCATGAAGGCTTGCGCGCGCATCAGCGAGCTGTCGAAGGACAAGGTGGAGCTGTCAACGGCGACACACAGGGCAGACCAACGTATCGTCAAGCGTGAGGAGAAGGAGAGGAAGCGCGCCGAAGAATTTGCGAGCGGCGAGCGCAAAAGGGAGCGGTGGCGCGCCCTCGACCCGATCCCCGATCCCATGACCAAAACGATGCATCAGGAGTTCACCAGGCACGACTTTTCGCCGGAGGAGCTCGTCTTTGTTGCGGCGACTGCGGGAGTCGACCCCAATCTTCTTTGCATTGCTCACGTGCTGGCGACACCCGAGTTCAGGCTGGCGCAGATGCTGCGCAAAATGAACCTGCGAGAGGAGTATCTGGCGGGCCCCTTGGAGCTCGGCGTGTTGCGTGAGCTATTCGGCTTCTCCGACCCCGACGGCTGCTACCAAGAAGCCCGTTCTTTGCTGATAAGCCTCGCATTGCAGGGCTTCTCCCAGGACTGGTGGGTCGCGCAGCTAAAGGGCGAATAGGCGGCGACGAGTCCGTCAAAAATTCGCGCATTCATTTCCGCGCAGAGTTTCCGGAATTCCGTTCTTCTCGTTCATGCCTCGGCACTGGTGCCGGCGCTCTGGACTAGGGAATGAATATGACCAAGAAGGAAAAGAAGCGCGCCGAGAATCGACTGTGCTTGCCCATCTTCGCGCCCATCGTGAGCGACAAGGGTGGCATCGGGAAAAGCTTACTTGCTAAAGCCATGGCGGAATGGCTGCGGCTGCGCAATTTGCCTTGCGGCGTGGTCGAGGTCGACACGACAGGCCAGTCGCTCAAAGGACTCACCGACGACGCCGTCAGCATCGCGATTGACCAGAGAGCGGCGCGCCGGGACCCCGCCTCGGTCTGGCGGGCCCTCACGCCGCTCTATCTGACTATCGAGCGCATCAGCCAGGCGGGCGGTATGACGATCGTCGAGTTCGGCGCCAACGAGGCGGCCCGGGGCGCGCTGTGGGCCGGGATGACCGATCTCCAGGAAGAGCTGGATCAGCTCGGGACGTCGACGCTGATCGTGACGCCCTACACCTGCCAGGCCGAGGCGATGCGCCGCGGCGTTCATTCGGCCAGTGCGTTCGTGGAGGCTCTGCCGCAGGCGCGCCTGATGCTCGTCGAAAACGAACGGGATGGCCGGATCTGCGACCTCCATCCCTCGAGCGAGGCCGCCGCGATTAATCGTGGCTTGATCGGACCGCTGGCGGCCAAGGCGGTCACTGTCAGAATGCCCGCGATCGAAGCCGACAGCTGGGCGCCGTTCGAGGCGGCCAACATCCGCTTGATGGATGCGGTGATGATGCCGGTTCGCGAGATCATGGCGGTCACCGGCCTGCCGCTCCCCGAAGCCAAGATCGTCAGGGGGGATGTCGCGGCATGGTGCGACACCATGTTCAAGGCCTTCGACGAGTTCATCAGCGTCGGAGGTAATCAGGATGGCTAGTAGCACACCTGGAGATTTCAGCGGGGCTGCAGTGAACGCGATTATCGAGGCATCGCGGTCCCGTGAAGAGCTCGGCCGCGACCTCGCGGCGATCTTCCTGGCCGATCCCGCAACCTTCGATCCCAGCGGGTTGCGTCGGCTCGGGCAGGCCGGGCTGCGGTCGTTCGCTATAGCTGTGGGCGTTTCGGTGCCCAACTTCCAATCACCGTCCGGAGCGGCCCAAGAGCAGATCGCTTCCAGGGATGCCGCTGACTGGAAGCTCCAGGAGAGCCGGATCGTCCCATTCGAAATTGTCGGCTCCATCCATGGCGCCCTGGCTGGCCTCGCCGCAATCGTGGCGATCAGCTTGCTGTCCTGGCTGTTCGGCTGATCCGCCTCGAAAGAAAGAGATTGAACGTGAACAACACCGTCGTCAAATTCCGCCCCGCACTCTTGGCCGCGTTCTGCGTCTTCGTCGCGATCGGCGGCCTTTCCTATCTCTCGCTCTTCTTGGTCGCGCCGCCTGACATCGACGTCCTGTTCGCAGGCCACGTCGCGCTGAACAGCCACGCAGTACTGATCGACATCCTCAGGCAGATCACGGGCTGGCGGTGCTTGCCCTCCGACGGACCGCTGTTCCTCGTTTGCCGCATGCGGTGGCTCGTCAGCATCCCTACCGAGCTTGCTCACCAGCCTGCCCTGGGCACGCGCCTGATCGTGCTTGCGTCGGCTCCCTTCATCGCGGCAAGCATCGCCCTCTGCGAGACCTATATCCGCACGCCCCCATCGAGACCGAAATCGTCAAGAGCGGGCGGCACGTGATGTTCGGCGAATACGCCCGACGAGCCATTCAGGCGTTCATCCGTCGCGCGGGAAGAACCATGAAAGATGGGCTCTGGTTGCTGCCGAACGTGCAGTTGAACCTAGCGCAAGCCGCCCGCAACATCCTCGTGGTCGGCACCCAAGGCTCCGGCAAGACCGGACTTCTGCGGGCCTATATTGCGCAGCTCCTGGCCGGCACCAGTCTGAACTTCATCTTTGATGTGAAGGGCGACATGGTGGCGGGCCTACCGACCGATGCGTTCATTCTCATTGCACCGCATGATGCACGGACATGGGCTCTGGACCTCGGACCGGAGGTTCACAATCGTGCGGTCGCGCTCGAATTCGCCGCCAAATGCATCGATGACGAAAACAAGAAGACGATGTGGGTCTCAGCGGCCCGCGCCATTCTGGCCGATCTTGCAATGGTCCTGCGTGCTCGTCACGGTGATCACTGGAGCTGGAGCCAGTTGCGCGACGATGCACTGGGTAGCCCGACAAAACTTCAGCAGGCTTTGGCCGAAATCAATGCACCGAGCCTCCCGCTAGTATCGTTCGGCGCTGATCCCGCTGAGAACCGGACGGTGATGTCGGTGCTCATCACCATGTGGGTGGCGGTTCTTGCGACCATCGAGCCGCTGGCGGACGCCTTCGCCGAGGTCCCCGCGGAACGTCACTTTACTGTCAAGGACTGGATGGGCTGCAAGGGCGCGATGCCGAGGACGCTGGTGTTTCAGAAGTCGCTGGCGTTTCCGGAGCTGTCTGGTCTGCTGGGCACGTTTCTCGCAGAACGCGTTGCTACGGCGGCATTGGCTCCCGCCCGCCGCGTCCCCGACGCCCCGAGGTTAGCGCTCGTACTTGATGAATTCTCGGAGATCCCGATCACGAGACTCCCCAGCCTTCTCTCGCTCGGTCGTGAAATGAAGGTGACGACCATCGCCAGCCTCCAGGACCTCGGCCAGTTGAAGACCATCGCTGGTGCCGAAAATGCTACTGTCATAGAGAGCCGCTTTGGCATCCGTCTGGTGCTGCGCCTCGAGCCGGGTGAAACCGTCGATCGGATCACGCGCACCTGGCTCGGCGAGCGGCGCATCAGCCGCGTCCGGGACGCGACCGTCGAAGAGCTGAAGGCCGGCATTACCCGCCCGCGCGAAACCGTCTCCGCTCCCGTGGTGCCCCCGGAGGTGCTCAGCGATGTGCTCGGCGTGCGCGAAACCGGCGAGGGCATGATGATTAAGCTTCTTGTCTGCGGATTTCCGATGGTTGGCATCGTCGACGTGCCGCTGACGACATGGCCCGATCGTCGACAGGCCCATGTCACAGCGGCCTCGTCGGCAGAGATCGGATAGCGACGTTCATGGAGAACCCAATGTAGGGCTTTGGAGCCAAAAAAGAGGCCCAAACTCGCTTCGCTTCCCCTGTCAAAAATCCGCACATTCATTTCTGAGCGTCGATTGCCGATCTGACCAGAATGGGACGCCTCTACCACGAGGCCTCTTCCTTGGTTGCTTCTTTCGCCATCATTCGCCGACCGAGCTACTACACCTCCCAGCCCTCCGATTACTACAGGTCAGGGGCTGAGTCCGGTGGCGTTTGGCTGCGCGGCAACGCCAAGCTTCGCATTGTCGCAGGTACCGCAGTCAATCCTCGTGACTTCGACCTACTTTGCGACGGCTGCGATGCCGCGGGCAACAGGCTTGTCTCCGCGCCGTTATTCAAGCGCAGGGCGCCAGGTGTCGACATCACGCTTTCATCCCCGAAGTCGGTCTCGGTTTTGTATGCCGCAGGTGACCCCGACGTCCGAGCTTCAATCGCGGAGTCCGAACGCGCCGCGGTCGAAGCGGTTCTGCGCCTGATCGAGAAGGAGGTCATGCTTGCCCGCAGGGGCAAGAACGGCGTTCGGAGGGAGGCCGCGCTGTTTGTCGCGAGCGTGTTCACCCATTCCGAGGCCAGGCCTGAGACGCACGCGGACGGCACCGTGCTCGCCAGTGTCCAGCGCCATCATCACGTCTGCATCCCCTCCATTTGCGAGCGCTTCGACGGGACCTTTGGCGCCATCGACACGGCGGGCGATCTCCGGTCGTGGAAGAAAACCTTCGGCGCCTGCTACCGCCTGGCGCTCGCACTTGAACTCGAGCGGCGCGGCTTCGCGATCGACCGCTCGGAGGACGACTGGCGCTGGTCCGTGGCGGGCGTGCCACTCCAGCTGTGCGAATATTTTTCGGCACGACGTTCGGCTATCGAGCGCGAGCTGGCCAAGGCTGGACTCACCTCAGGCGCGGCGCCAGCCGCTGCCGCCGCCGTGGCTCGCAACAGCCGCCGCGCCAAGGAATCGATCAACGATGCGGGCCGCTTCGCGCAGTGGCACGAGGCGATGCGACGCCTGGGATTTGAGCCGGAACGCGTTGTTGTTGCTGCGCGCGAAGCCGGACAGCGCCTTGGCATTGCAAGGCAATCTGAGAACCCGATCGCGCGTGTCCAGCAGGTCGCGGCCGCGGTCCCCGCCGAGTTGACCGAACACGAAGCCACATTTAGCCGGCGGCATGTCATCGAGACCGCCTGCAATGCGCTGGTTGGCACCGGCGCTTCCGTAGAGGACGCCCTCAAGCACGTGGATGACCTCATGGCCGGCGGCGCCATCGTCTCGCTGGGTGAAAGCCGCGACGGGCCGGTGCTCTCCACGCCGGAGATGGTTGCCATCGAGCGCCGGCTTGTTGAGACCGCTGTCGACCTGGCGCAGGCGCGGATCGCCGCGCCGGATCCGGCGCATGTCCGTCACCTCTACCGCCAATACGCTCTGTCGGAAGAGCAGACAGCGGTTGCCCTGGCGGCAACATCGGGGCGTCGTCTGGTCAGCATTTTGGCTCCTGCAGGAACCGGAAAGTCAACGGCGCTAAACGCCATCGCCCGTGCGTTGGAGTCGACGGGGAATCGCGCCGGCGCAGGTTATGCCGTCTGCGGTGCATCGGTTTCCTGGCGAGCCTCTCTCGATGTAGGCGCGTCCGTCGGGGTGCCGTCGCTCGCGATCGACGCTTTGCTTGCGCGCATTGATCGGCAAGCGGCCGAGGGACGTCCCGCGTTCGATCGCAAAACCATCCTCTTGGTTGAGGAAAGTGGCCTCCAGTCCAGTGTTCAACTCGGCCGTCTTCTCGAACTGGTAGATCGAGGGGACGAACGTGCAGGCAATCCTGGCGGCAAGAACAATCTTTCTGGCGTCATCATGGTGGGGTGCGACAGGCAGCTGAGGCCCGTGGGACCCGGCCATTCCATTCGTCTCGTTCGCGACGCGATTGGCGCGGTAAGCCTGTCTCAGATTCTTCGGCAACGTGAGCCCTGGGCACGCGAGGCCGTCCTTGCTTTTGCGTCCGGCGATGCCGAGTCGGGCTTGGCTGTCTTTCATGAGCGCGGCCTGATTGCTCTCCACGATCAGCTCAAGTTCGCCGTCGATGCCCTCGTCGACGATTGGTCGGTAGCACGGCTCACTTCGCCCGGCGAACGGTTGATCGTCCTCGCCAAGACGAACGCGGAGGCCCGCGCCCTCGGCACCGCGCTGCGCAATCGGCTGCGAACCGAAGGTCTCGTCGGCCAGCGCGAGATCGTACTGCCGGCAGCTGACGCTTCCGGCAACGCTCACTCGCTCCCCGTCGCGGTCGGCGACCATCTCGTCACCTTGCGCAGGGTCGATCGCCTCGGCGTCGTCAACGGGACCGCGCTCCAGGTCGAGCGCATCAAGACCTCGCGCTTGACCAAAACCGTTCAAATTACCGCCAGATGCGGTGACCGCAGGATCACGTTCTCGCCGACTGAATTTGCGGACGCCAAGGGACGTGTCCGGCTGGCAAACGGACTTGTGTCGACGGCGTTCAGGGCGCAGGGCCTGACGGTTGATCGTGCCTTCGTATGGCTGACAGATCGCCTCGATCGCCACGACGCGTATGTCCTGGCATCGCGGTCCACAGCTGAGACGCGCTGGTACGGCGCGCGCAACAGCATCGATGCCGGTATTCGAGCGAGCTGCGACGATCCCGAACAGACGATCGACGATGCCCGCCGCCTTGACTACCTGGCGGAGCGGCTGTCGCGCGAGCGTATCAAGTCGACGACCCTCGACCTTGTCGATGTCGCAGCCGTTGCCCAGCAGCATGCGGCGCGGAAGCAGTCTCGCGCGAGGGAGCTCGGCCATGAGCTCTAGACGCGCGAGTCGAGATGCGCGACCGACCGCTCCTGACCTCTGGACCGTGGAGAACCAGCTCCCCGACCCGGTTCCCATCTCGAAAGCAGAATTGGACGTCATCGAGCTGTATTTCGGCGACCTGCTCGACAGCGTCTTGAAACCCGCCCCGCAGGCTATGTTGGGGACGACTGCCACAGCACGTAAAGAAGGCGACAAGTGATGACCATCCGTCCGTTCTACGAACCCCGCATCCTGGAAATGCGTTTGGAGAAATACGCGGAAATCGCCATCGACGGCGGGCTCTGGCTGGCTGGAGAAGTGCTGGCTCAGGACCTCGCGATGGACGATGGTTTCGTTCCTGATCCTCGTTACGCTTACAAGCCCCAGCATCTGATGGCCGCGATCATCGAGCTCCACCGTATCAACGAGGACCTGCGCCACCGGATCTTCATCGCAGGATTTCTGAGGCTGCCGAACAATGGCGCGCAGGCGACGTTCCAGCGCTTGCTCGTGACACACGCCGAGATGTTGCATGAAGCATTCCGCATCGAGTGGAAGCGCCGTTATGGCAAGATGGATCTGAGACAGGGAGCGATTACGCGCGGCTGCCAGCTGCTCGATAAGCAATTAAGGAGTTATTGCGGTCGGAAAAGACGCGACTGATCAACAAAAAAAGTTGCGCGCGCTTGCGAAGCTGCGAAAGTCAGGGACGAAAGGCCTGAAGAAATGAGCGAGCATGAGCGTAAAATGGAAATCGCAGCCGACATCAACGCGTCCCGAGTAGCCTTCTACTTGCGCGTCTCGACGGATCGGCAGGCGAAACACGATCTCTCAATTCCCGATCAGCGCGCTCAGATGCTCGCATGGTGCGAGGCCAGAGGCCACCAAGTAGTCGGAGAGTTTATCGAAGCTGGCGCATCAGCTACCGACGACAAACGGCCAGTTTTCCAGCAAATGATCGAACGCGCCTGTGACGGTGAGCATGCGTTCGACGTGATCGCCGTGCACAGCTATAGCCGCTTCTTCCGCGACGCCTTCGGACAGGAATTCTACCTGCGGAAGCCGTTTTTCCTTTTCGGCTGCAAGGTCGAACAGGAATAATAGCGATGGACGCGGCCGGTCTTCGAGGTGCCGGTGCGTAATGTCATTGCTCCTTCGCAAGTTGCGCAGACCGCCAGGCCCGTGAGCAAGATCGGCCCGGTTGTGACGCGTGGGGCCACTACCTTCGGGCTCCGCGCACGAATGTCTTGCCCTTTCTGGTGCGGTACCCGCGGCTATTGAGCCACATTTGACGACTTCCTTGACGCCGAGTGCCCCCGATGAGCCATCGCCGTAGAGGTAGAGCTTGAAGATAAGCTGGACAGTTTCTGCATCGACGGGATCGATTGCGAGCGTCTTCTTGATCTTCGTGCCGCGCTTCTCCACCTCGACCAGAACATAGCCTAATGGCACTGGCGAGCCATTCCAGAAGCCATGTTGAGCATTTGCCTTCATGTTTCTGATGACATGACGTATTGGTCAAGATCTTGTAGATCGGGCCGGTGCCTGCTTCGCATTTTCTTTGGACTGATATTCGTCGAACAAAGCGATGAGGGGAATCGAACCCCTGTTTCAGCGAGAGGGCCGTTTCCACGATTCGCGCGTGCTAAGCGGCCGTCCTGAGGAAAAATTTTGTGGAGGTGGCCCCAAAATGGCCTGGGCATCTAAGGCACAGGTTCCGGAACTTCGGAAATCGGAGATAAGTGCTTAATTCGCTTGGTGGGCGTATTAGGGCTCGAGCCTGGAACCCGCTGATTAAAAGTCAGCATGTCCAAGGACAGCTATCTGGTGCTTGTCGCGTTTTCCTCGTTTTTCTTCGCCGCAGCATCCTATTTCACGACGAGCTCATAACGACCTTCCGCTTGGACATCTCATCCAAGCATGATGCTCGGGATGATCACCACCGCCAAAACTTTGCGGATTGGCGCTAGCGCAGGGGCGCGCATCTCGTTGGGCACGGTAACCTAGAGGTTCGATCGTGAGGGATGCAGATCGCAAATTGTCCTTGCAGGCGAATCCAGACAAGGCGATCTTACGCATCGCGCGCGTACTTGCTCGTCTGGCCGCGAGGGAAGATCATGAAAGAGAGCTCGCCAATCGAAGAGACAAGGAAGAGAGCGACGATCTATGCTCGAATTCTCAACCGATCTTCAAAATGAGCGTTCAATTGAAGATCAGCTTTTACTTTGTCAACACTATGCCGAGCGCGAAGGCCTAACAGTTGTCAGCACCTATGAAGATCGGGCCCGTTCAGGTGGCTCTGTCATGGGACGCGAGGGCCTTCTGCAGATGTTGGATCAAGCCCGGGAACGATGCTTTGACGTAGTGATCGTCGAAGCGCTAGATCGCCTCTCTCGCGACATGGAAGATCTCGCGGGCATCCACAAGCGGCTATCTTTTCTCGGGATCGAGATCCGGGCAGTTCACGAAGGCGTCGTTAATACCGTGCTGGTCGGTCTTCGCGGCCTTGTCGGACAACTCTATCGTGAGGACAACGCTCACAAGGTGCGTCGTGGCCAAGCAGGGCGGGTCAAGCAAGGTTTGGCTGGAGGCGGCCTGACATACGGATATGCCGCAGTCGCCGGAAAAAGCGGCGAACGGGTCATCATCGAGGCCGAGGCACAAGTAATCCGGCGCATTTTTCAGGAATACGTGGATGGTCGAACGCCTCGCGAAATCGCGCACGATCTCAACAAAGAGAGGATGTCGCCTCCGCGAGGGCGCGCATGGAATGCGTCAACTATTAACGGCAACGTTGAGAGGGGTGCCGGAATTCTCCAGAACGAGCTTTATGTAGGGCGCCTGGTCTGGAACAAGGTCAGGATGGTGAAGGATCCCGACTCGGGAAAGCGCCTGTCACGACCGAATCCCAAGACTGACTGGCAAGTTACCGAAGTGCCGCATCTTGCAATTGTCAGTCCAGAATTGTTCGCAGCTGCTCAGCAACGCAGAGGGGAGCGCAGTTATGGACACCCCAACCATCAACGTCGGCCTCGTCGGATGCTATCTGGCCTACTCCGTTGCGGTTCATGTGGCTCGGGCATGGCAGCGAATGGAAAGGACAAATCGGGGCGCGTTCGCATTCGCTGCTCGGCAGCGACGGAGAGCGGCACATGTCCTGATCCCAAGACGTTCTATTTGGACACGGTCGAGAGTGCAGTCCTCAGCGGGCTAAAGGCCGAATTGCGCTCCCCGAAGGTTATCGCGGAGTACGTACGCACGTATCACGAGGAGCGGAAGCGCCTCATAGCTTCATCAAACGCAAAGCGGCAGCGCCTTGAGCAGCAGCTTGGGCAATTAAACCGGGAAATCGAACGACTGGTGGATGCGATTGCAAAGGGACATGGCGATCCGTCCGTGCTCGGCCCCAGATCCACGGCATTGGATGCCGAACGAAAGCGAATTTCGGAGGAGTTACAGAGTCAACCGCCAGCCGCGAAAGAAGTCGCGCTGCATCCGGCCATCCTCAAACGTTATGAGGAGCAACTCGGTCGGCTCGAAGAAGCTCTAGCAAAAGGTGCCAGCGCGGGCGACGGCGAGGCCGCGGAAGCTATCAGAGACCTGGTCGACACGGTCACTGTGTTCCGCGATCCGGCGCGCCCGGGTGGTGCAGCCGTGGAGATAGCTGGCCGGCTAAATGCCCTCCTTGGGGAAAGGGCCTATCCGAACCAAGTCAAAGGAGTGTGGGGAAAGATGGTAGCGGGGAGGGACTCGAACCCCCGACCCCAGGATTATGATTCCCGTGCTCTAACCAGCTGAGCTACCCCGCCACAGGGCTCGCGGTGGCCGAAACGGCCGATCTCGCGAACGCGCGGCATATAAGGAAGGGGGCGGCGGGAAGTCAAGCAAAGCCCGGTCGATTAGCTGAGTGAATTCAGCGACGGACCGGCCCATTCCGACACCAGACCCGTGGAGAGTCCCCCTCACCCGGAATCCGCGCTTTTGCGCGGATTCCGGCCTCTCCCGCGGGCGGGGAGAGGCGAAGGAAGGGGGCGAAGAATCAGCCTATTTCGGCCGCACGTTCGGATCGCCGCCGGGGCTGCCCGGGGGTGGGATCACCGGGGTGTTGGCGCCGGTGTCGGGCGCGGGCGCGTGCATCTCGGGGTCGATGCCGGCGGGCGGGCAGAGCACGCCCTCGGATTTGGCCAGCTTGTCGCCTAGCGGTTCCCGGGCCTGGCCGGTGGTGGTGCCGTCAGGCTGGCGGTTCAGACGGTCCTGGGCTGTGCAATTGGTCGGATGTTGCGGGGACGGCGGCGCGGTCTGTTGCGGCGGCGTCGCCGGGGCGGGCGGGGCCTGCGCGATCGCGCTGCCGGAGGCGGCGATCAGGAGGCCCGCTAGGATGATGTTCGTGCGCATGGGAAGGAAACGCGCTGGGCCAGCGGCCCGTTCCCGGGCGCAGCGCGATGTGATCGCGCGGTCCCCTGAGGTATTCCCACCATCATTGCAATGACGGGGTGATGAAGCCTTTATCCGCGCGAGAGATATCGCTGGTGGAGAGAGCCCTCTCCCCAACCCTCTCCCGCAAGCGGGAGAGGGGGCGCACTGCCGGCTTGGCTGGCTGCGCGCCAGTCCAATCACCATCACGATTTGCGGTAGCGGATCAGCGAAAAATGCCCCATCGGCGGCATCGGTCGGCGCTCGGCAAGCGTGACGCCGCCGTGCTTGGCGGCCCAATTGACGAGGCGCTCCCACGGAAATTCCGGGCGCCAGCCGAGGCGGCGGGCTACAGGTGCGAAGGCGAGCTCGAACATTTTTCGCGGGCCCGTCTCGGCGCCGATGTGGTTGACGAGGATCAGCTCGCCGCCGTGCTTGAGCACGCGCACGAACTCGTCGAGCGTGCCTTCGGGATCGGGCACGGCGGTGATGACATATTGCGCGACCACCGCATCGAAGAAGTTTTCGGGGAAGGCGAGGTTTTTCGCGTCCATCACCGAGAGCACTTCGACATTGGAGAGCCGCAGCGCACGCACGCGCGCCTGCGCCTTGCGCAGCATCGGCTCGGAGATGTCGACGCCGCAGATTTTCGTGGTGCGCGCATAGTCCGACAGCGACAGGCCGGTGCCGACGCCGACGTCGAGGATGCGGCCGCCGATGCGGTCGGCCTCGGCGATGGTCGACTGCCGTCCGGCGTCGAACACCTTGCCGAACACGAGATCATAGACCGGCGCCCAGCGGCCATAGGCCTTCTCGACCCCGGCCCGCGAGATATCTGCTGCCATGCCCCCTGCCCTTACTTCACCTCTCCCCTACGGGAGAGGTGAACCCAGCCCGACCATCTGTGCTTGATGTCGTCATTTCCTCAGCCGCGCACGGCTTCCGCAAGCGGCCTTGCCGTGCTCGTAGCGACCTTCGCTGCGGCGCTCTGGATGAAGCCGCCGCCGAGCACGCGCGCCTGGCCGCCAGGCGCGTCGTAGAACACGCAGGCCTGGCCCGGTGAGACGCCCTCCTCGCCGGCCACGAGCTCGACCTCGTAATGACCATTGCCGCCGCGCAGCCACGCCGGCTGCGGGCTGCGGGTCGAGCGCACACGCACGAACATCTCAAGGCCGCCACCGATGGCGCGGTCGATGTCACCGTCGCCGATCCAGTTGACGTCGCGCAGCACGATGCGGTGCATCTTCAGAGCATCGCGCGGACCGACCACGACGCGGCGGTTTGCTGCATCCAGCCGCACCACGAATAGCGGCGCGGTCGCGGCGATGCCGAGGCCGCGGCGCTGGCCGACGGTGAAATTGGCGATGCCGTTGTGCTGGCCGAGCACGCGTCCGTCGAGACCGACGATGTCGCCGGGGTCCATCGCGTTCGGCCGCAGACGCGTGATGATGTCGGTGTAGCGTCCCGTCGGCACGAAGCAGATGTCCTGGCTGTCGTGCTTGTCGGCGACCGCGAGCCCAAAGCGGCGCGCGAGCTCGCGCGTCTGCGGCTTGGTCATGTCGCCCAAGGGAAAGCGCAGGAAGTCGAGCTGCTCGCGCGTGGTCGCGAACAGGAAATAGCTCTGGTCGCGATCGGCGTCGGCTGCGCACACCAGCGCGCGCGAGCCATTGTCGAGGCGGCGCGAGGCGACGTAATGGCCGGTGGCGAGCGCGGTGGCCCCCAGCTCGCGCGCGGTCTTCAGGAGATCGCGGAACTTGACCGAACGGTTGCACTCGATGCACGGCACCGGCGTCTCGCCGAGCGCGTAAGAGTCGGCAAAGTTGTCGATGACGGACTCGCGAAAACGGTCCTCATAGTCGAGCACGTAATGGGGGATGCCGAGCTTGGCCGCGACGTCGCGCGCGTCGTGGATATCCTGGCCGGCGCAGCAGGCGCCCTTGCGATGGGTCGCCGCACCATGATCGTAGAGCTGGAGCGTGATGCCGACGACGTCGTAGCCCTCAGCCTTGAGCAGCGCAGCCGTCGTCGAAGAATCGACGCCGCCCGACATGGCAACGACGACCCTGGTGTCCTCAGGACGGCCTTCGAGATCCAGACTGTTGAGCATGGGCCTTAAAGCGTTGTGACGGCGGCGTGGCGTGATCCGCGTTTCCTGTGCTTCCGGCGGGATATCAGGCGATCCCCGGGAACCCTGGTTCCCCCGGGGGGCATGACTGCCCGGTCGAAAGCGGCTGAGAGTGACCTCTTTAATATAGGCGGCATTCCGGTGAAGCAATCACGCGGGCGGCCAGCTTAGGGCAATTCTTGCCGGGGAGGCAGAAATGACGGGGTCGCGGCAGGCCTCGCGGCGGCCGCACCGATTTCACAAGGGATTGATTTTACTACTGAAATAAGCAGGAAAGGACGCTGGCCCGCTCCTTGCTACCCTCCATGCCGAAGATGTTTCCAAGGGGTCGCCTGTGGTCGGTCGGACGTCAGATGTCGTGGCAAGCGTGCAAGTCCAAAGCACGCAGCAAAAGCCTGCCCGGTCGCAGGCGACGAAGGATCCGGCCGCGACCAACTCCTTCGGCTCGCTGGTCGACAGCAATACCCAGGCGATCAGCAACAACGCAGCCTCGCAGGCGCAGGACACTGCGCCGCGCCGGAGCGATGCTTCGTCCTCGTCGTCCTCCTCGGACAGAGCTGCGCGCGACACGTCATCCGCCGATCAGTCCTCGCAGAGCAAGGCGAGCGACGACGCCGACACGTCCGCGCCGACCAAGAACGATGAGACGAGCGACACGACGACCGATCCGGCCAAGGACGCCGGCAAGACCAAGGGCAAGGTCGAGGCCTCCGACGCCAAATCGGCCGACAAATCCGACGAGACCAAGGGTGACAAGACCGACGGCACCGACACCGTCGTCGCCGCCGTCGATGCGGCGGCCGCCGTGGCGACCGATGCGACGCAAGTCGCCGTGCCCGATCCAAACGCGATCGTCGTTGCCGCGCCGGTCGTGCCGGTCGATCCGAATGCGGCTGCGAACCAGGCCACCGGCTCCGCCTCCCCGCTGACCATCGCCGCCGCCGGCCTCGCCGCCAGCGCCTCCACCGCGGCGCAGATCCAAGGCGTCAAGACCGACACCACCACCGCGGGCGACAAGAGCGCCAAGACTGCGAGCGCCGAGGTCGATGCGGACACCACGACCACGCTCGGCGAGACCGCGACCGGCACGAGCGAGGCCACCGCGACTGATGCGAAAGCCAATGGCGGCCTGATCGCCGCCGTGGACCAGGGCACGCCGAAGACCTCATTCAAGGCCGCGGCCACGGCGCAGGCCCAGACCGACATCTCCAATATTGGCCAGGACACCGGCAAGGCGAACGCCGCCACGCCGCAAGCAGCGGGCGCAGCGCTCCTCAACGGCGCCGCGCATCCGCAGGCCGCCAAGCCGCAAAGCGATAGCGGAACGACTGACGCGAAGGCGGCTGGCACCGAGCGTACCGCTGATGCGGTCCCTGGCGCATCCGCCACGCACGTTCATGCGGGGCCGCAGGCGGCTGTCGCCGCGACGGATACCAGCGCACAAGCCGCCTCCGCCGTGCAGGCGCCGCTGACCAACACCACCTCGACTGCCACTGCATCGACCGCGACGCTCACAGCGACCGCGGCAAGCAACACGGCCGTGCCGATCAGCGGCATACCGATCGAGATCGCGGCCGCCGTGCGCGCCGGCAAGTCCCGCTTCGACATCAGCCTCGATCCGGTCGAGCTCGGCCGCATCGACGTCCGCATCAATGTCGACCGCAACGGCCAGGTCACCTCGCATCTCACCGTGGAGAAGCCGGAGACGCTGCAGATGCTGCGACAGGACGCGCCGCAATTGCAGCGCGCGCTCGACGACGCCGGCTTCAAGACCGGCAGCAACGGGTTGTCCTTCAGCCTGCGCGACCAGAATTCGTCAGGCCAGAACTCCGGCCAGAACAACGACAATGGCGGCAATGCCCGCCGGCTGATCATCAGCGAGGACGAAACCGTTGCAGCGGCGCCCGTCGGGCGTGGCTACGGCCGCATGTATGGGCCGAGCAGCGGCGTCGACATCAGAGTGTAAGGAGTATTCGACATGGCCACCACGAATGCCGCCACCGCACCTTCCGTCGTCTCCGGGACGACCGACATCCCGAAATCCTCCTCGTCGAACTCGCTGAGCTCGACCACGGGATCGACGCTCGCTGGCAATTTCCAGACCTTCCTGACGCTGCTGACGACGCAGCTGCAGAACCAGAACCCGCTGGATCCGCTCGACACCAACCAATTCACCCAGCAGCTGGTGCAGTTCGCCGGCGTCGAGCAGCAGCTCAAGACCAACGACTCGCTGTCCCAGCTCGTCACCCTGCAGCAGACCACGCAGGCGACCCAGGCGCTGGGCTTCGTCGGCAAGACCGCTCTGGTCGACGGCTCGACCGCGACCATGACGAAATCGTCGGCGACCTGGCATCTCAATGTGCCGACCAACTCGACCGTCGACATCACTGTCGCCAATGCCAGCGGCCAGACCGTGTTCACCGGCAAATATACCGCCGCCGCCGGCACCGACATCCCCTTCACCTGGAACGGCATGGGCAATGACGGCACGCAATGGCCCGACGGCAAGTACACGATCTCGGCCACGGGCAAGGATGTGGCGAACAACACCGTCGGCATCGCCGCGCAGGTGCAGGGCACGGTGTCGTCGGTCGACCTGACCCAGTCGCCGCCGCTGCTCACCATCGACGGCGCCAGCTACACCCTGAGCCAGGTCAAGAGCATCATCGCCACCGGCAGCAATTGAGATAGGTGCGGCTACACATTCAGTGTCGTCCTGGCGAAAGCCAGGACCCATAGCCACCGAAAGTCGCTTTTGAAGCGAGGACGTAACCCCGAGTCTTCGTGAGAACTACTCCCCGGGGTAATGGGTCCTGGCTTTCGCCAGGACGACGATTAGGGCCATGCAGCACCCCGCGCAGCCCTCGTTCGTTAGTAAAGTATTTACGAAGTCCCCCTCGACTGGCCTGGACGCACCCGTCCCGCCGGCCGAGACGAGCGCGTTCCAGCCAGTTTCAACGAGAATTGTATTGAAGCCTTAGGCTTAGCGGATTTTTAAGCCGCGGGGCGTAGGGTTACGGCGTGAGTTCAGTGGTTGAGAGTTTGTGAGTACGCCATGACAGAACCCCATCGCCCGAGGGTAAAATACGTCATCGGGCCGGACGGCAGTCCGTTGACGATCGCGGATCTGCCTGCACCCGGCACCAAACGCTGGGTCATCCGCCGCAAGGCCGAAGTCGTCGCCGCTGTGCGCGGAGGACTTCTCTCCCTTGAGGAGGCCTGCAGCCGTTATACCCTGACGGTCGACGAATTCCTCTCCTGGCAGTTTTCCATCGACCAGCACGGTCTGGCGGGTCTTCGCACCACCCGCATCCAGCAATATCGCCAGTAAGCGATCCGGAAATCTGCAGCTTTTGACGAAAATCGGCCTCGCCCTGCGGGGCCGATTTTTCATCGTGTTAACTTTTGTCGGACCTCTTAACCGTCGTTAACCATATCGAAACCATCACCTAGGCAATAATTGCCCACTCGGCCTTTCCAGTGAAAGCGGCCGAATCTGTTGGGGCGGTTGCTTGCAAGGTCTGGTCAACTTCCTGAAAGGTATCGGGGCCGCCCGATTCGGGGCGATGATCGCGGTCACCGCCGCGCTCATCGGCTTCTTCGCGTTCGTCATCATGCGCGTCACCACGCCGCAGATGACGACGCTGTTCACCGACCTCAGTGTCGAGGATTCCTCGGGCATCATCAAGGACCTGGAGCGCCAGGGCATCCAGTTCGAGATCCGCAACGAGGGCTCCATCATCATGGTGCCCAAGGACAAGGTCACGCGCCTGCGGATGAAGCTTGCCGAGGGTGGCCTGCCCAAGGGCGGCGGCGTCGGCTACGAGGTGTTCGACAAGTCGGACGCGCTCGGCACCACCTCCTTCGTCCAGAACATCAATCACCTCCGCGCGCTCGAAGGCGAGCTCGCCCGCACCATCCGCGCCATCGACCGCATCCAGGCCGCCCGGGTCCACCTGGTGCTGCCCGAGCGCCCGCTGTTCGCGCGCGAGGCGCCGGAGCCGTCGGCCTCGATCGTGGTCCGCGTCCGCGGCTCGCTGGAAGCCCAGCAAATCCGCGCCATCCGCCACCTCGTCGCCTCCGCCGTCAATGGGCTGAAGCCGCAGCGGGTCTCGATCGTCGACGAAGCCGGCCAGCTGCTCGCCGACGGCGCCGCGACCGATCCGGAGCAGGCGGTCGGCGACGAGCGCCGCATCGCCTTCGAGAAGCGGATGCGCAAGCAGGTCGAGGACATCGTCTCCTCCGTGGTCGGCTCCGGCCGCGCCCGCGTACAGCTCTCCGCCGATTTCGACTTCAACAAGGTCACCCAGACCTCGGACAAGTTCGATCCCGAAGGCCGCGTGCTGCGCTCGAGCCAGACCCGCGAAGAGCAGAGCATGACCGCCGACAACAACGGCCAGGTCACCGTCAACAACGAGCTGCCCGGCAATCAGCAGAACAACGGCGTCGCGGCCAAGGACCAGAGCAAGAAGACCGAAGAGACCAACAATTACGAGATCTCCCGCACCACCAAGACCGAGGTGACCGAGGCCGGCCGCGTCAACCGTATCTCGGTCGCGGTGCTGGTCGACGGCATCTATTCCAAGAACGACAAGGGCGAGCTGGCCTATCAGGACCGCACCAAGGAGCAGCTCGACCGCATCGCCGCGCTGGTGCGCTCGGCGATCGGCTTCGACCAGAAGCGCGGCGACCAGGTCGAGGTCGTCAATCTTCGCTTCGCCGACGCGCCCTCCACCGCTCCGATCGGCGAGCCTAGCGGCTTCCTCGGCATGCTCCAGTTCACCAAGGACGACGTCATGTACTTCGTCGAGCTCGGCGTGATGATGCTGCTCGGCCTGGTCGTGTTGTTCCTGGTGATCCGCCCGCTGGTCAAGCGCATTCTCGCCTCCGATGAAGTCGCCGCCGCTATCTCCGGTGTGCTGATGGGCCCCTCCGCTTCGGAAGAGGCCGCACCCGCCACCGGCCAGCCGCTGCTGCCGGGCGGCGCCGCCAGCGCCATCGACGTCGCCACCATCCAGGGCCAGGTCCACGCCCAGTCCGTTCATCGCGTCGGCGAGCTCGCCGAGCGCAACCCCAACGAAACCGTCGCCATCATCCGCCAGTGGCTGACCGAACCCGCGAAATAACCCAAGCCAAGTAACTTTGCCAAGTGAATCAAGAAGTGATCTGACATGGCCGCCAATTTGCAAAACGCCAACTCCAACGACATCACCAGCGTGATCTCCACGCTCGGTCAGCGCGCCGGCAACCGCGCGGGCGGCGCCAAGACCGCCGCGCTGGGCGGGCCGAAGCGTGCCGCGATCCTGATGCTGGCGCTGGGCGAGCAATATGGCGGCAAGATCTGGTCGCTGCTCGACGACGACGAGGTGCGCCAGCTCTCGCTTGAGATGTCGACACTCGGCACCGTCGAGGTCGACACCGTCGAGGACATGCTGCTCGAATTCGTCTCGCGCATGTCGGCCTCGGGCGCGCTGATGGGCAATTTCGACGCCACCGAGCGGCTGCTCCAGCAATACCTGCCGCCGGAGCGCGTCAACGGCATCATGGACGAGATCCGCGGCCCCGCCGGCCGCAACATGTGGGAGAAGCTCTCCAACGTGCAGGAAGAGGTGCTCGCAAACTATCTCAAGAACGAATATCCGCAGACCATCGCGGTGGTGCTGTCGAAGCTGAAGCCGGAGCACGCCGCGCGCGTGCTCGGCATCTTCCCGGAGGAGCTCGCGCTCGACGTCGTCAACCGCATGCTGAAGATGGAAGCCGTGCAGAAGGAGGTGATCGAGAGCGTGGAGAAGACGCTGCGCACCGAGTTCATGTCCAACCTGTCGCAGACCCGCCGTCGCGACGCCCACGAGGTGATGGCGGAAATCTTCAACAATTTCGACCGCCAGACCGAGACCCGCTTCATCACCTCGCTGGAAGAGGAGAACCGGGAATCGGCCGAGCGCATCAAGGCGCTGATGTTCACCTTCGACGACCTCGTCAAGCTGGATTCCGGCTCGGCCCAGACCCTGATGCGCAACGTCGACAAGGACAAGCTCGGTGTCGCGCTCAAGAGCGCCAACGAGGACGTCCGCAGCTTCTTCTTCGGCAACATGTCCTCGCGCGCGGCCAAGATGCTGCAGGACGACATGGCGGCGATGGGCCCGGTGCGCCTGCGCGACGTCGACGAGGCCCAGGCGCTGCTCGTCAACCTCGCCAAGGACCTCGCCGCCAAGGGCGAGATCATGCTGACCAAGAACCGCGCCGACAACGAGCTGGTGTACTGATGGGCGCTCCGGCAAAATTCCTGTTCGATACCGACTTCGCCGCACCCGAGCGCTCGACGCGCGAGAAGGCCGCGACGGCGGCCGAGATCGCCCAGAAGGTCGCGGAAGCCGAGGCACGCGCCTATCAGGACGGCTTTGCCGCGGGCCAGCGCGAGGCCAAGGCCGAGAGCGACCGCCGCGTCGCGCTCGCCATGGAGGAGATCAACATCGCGATCCGGGGCATCGCCTCCAGCATCGGCAACATCGAGTCCAAGATGGAGACCGAGGCGGTCGACGTCGCGGTCGCGGTGGCACGCAAGCTGTGCGCCGATCTGGTCGCCGCCGAGCCGCTCGGCGAGATCGTCGCGCTGGTCAAGGACTGCTTCTCGCATCTGGTCGCGACGCCGCATCTCGTCGTCCGCATCAACGACGCGCTCTATGACGCTGCGCGCGACAAGATCGAGCGGCTCGCCAAGCAGAGCGGCTTCGAAGGCCGGCTGGTGATCCTGGCCGAGCCGGAGATTGCCACCGGCGACTGCCGGATCGAATGGGCCGATGGCGGCGTCGTGCTGGAGCGCGGCGCCATCGCGGCCAAGATCGACGACATGGTCGGACGCTATATCGCGTCCCGCAGGGGGAATTAAGCCATGAGCGACACCGACGGACAGGTCCCGCTGCCCGATCTCAACGGCCCGATGCCGCCTGCCGGCACCGACGTCGGCTACAACGAGGACGAATATGCGGCGCGCGTCGCCGCCGACCTCGAAGCCGTGTTCGACGTGCCGGTGCAGGTCTCGGCCGTGCTCGGCCGCTCCAAGATGGATGTCGGCGAGCTGTTGAAGCTCGGGCCCGGCACCGTGCTCGAGCTCGACCGCCGCGTCGGCGAGGCCATCGACATCTACGTCAACAACCGTCTCGTCGCCCGCGGCGAGGTGGTGCTGGTCGAGGACAAGCTCGGCGTGACCATGACCGAAATCATCAAGACCGAACGCGGCTAGCGAATACACGGGAATGACGCGCAACAGCGCGACCAGACGGACAGGAGACTGACATGCGGCTTCTCATCGTTGGCACATTGAAGGGCCAGCTCACCACCGCCACCAAGATCGCGATGGAGAACGGCGCCACCGTGACCCATGCCGAGGATCACGAGCAGGCGATGCGCGTCTTGCGCGGCGGCAAGGGTGCCGACCTCCTGCTGGTCGACGTCGCGCTCGACATCCGCGACCTCGTAATGCGGCTGGAAGCCGAGCACATCCACGCTCCGATCGTCGCCTGCGGCATCACCAACGATGCCCGCGCCGCGGTCGCCGCGATCCATGCCGGCGCCAAGGAATACATCCCGCTGCCGCCGGATCCCGAGCTGATCGCCGCGGTGCTGGCTGCCGTTGCCGATGATTCCCGCGAGCTGGTCTATCGCGACGAGGCGATGGCCAGGGTGATCAAGCTCGCCCAGCAGATCGCGGGCTCCGATGCCTCGGTGATGATCACCGGCGAGTCCGGCACCGGCAAGGAAGTGCTGGCCCGCTACGTCCACACCCGCTCGGCACGCGCCAAGCGTCCGTTCATCTCGATCAACTGCGCCGCGATCCCCGAGCATCTGCTGGAGTCCGAGCTGTTCGGCCACGAGAAGGGCGCCTTCACCGGTGCGATCGCCCGCCGCATCGGCAAGTTCGAGGAAGCGACCGGCGGCACGCTGCTGCTCGACGAAATCTCGGAGATGGACGTCCGCCTGCAATCGAAGCTGCTCCGCGCCATCCAGGAGCGCGTGATCGACCGCGTCGGCGGCACCAAGCCGGTCGCCGTCGACATTCGCATCATCGCGACCTCGAACCGCAACCTCGCTGAAGCCGTGCGCGAAGGCACGTTCCGCGAGGATCTGCTGTTCCGCCTCAACGTCGTGAACCTGAAGATCCCGCCGCTGCGCGAGCGCCCCGCCGACATCCTCGAGCTCGCCCAGCACTTCGTGAAGAAATATGCCGAGGCCAACGGCGTGCCGCTGCGCCCGATCTCGGCGGAGGCGCGCCGCGTGCTCTCCAGCAACCGCTGGCAGGGCAACGTTCGCGAGCTCGAAAACACCATGCATCGCGCCGTGCTGATGGCGCAGGGCGACGAGATCGGCCTCGACGCGATCATCACGCCCGACGGCGACCGCCTCGACCTCGCCAAGACCGCGCCGGTGGTGGCGCATGCGACCATGGCCGCCGAGCAGGTGACGCGCGCGCTTGTGGGGCGCACCGTCGCCGATGTCGAGCGCGACCTGATCCTGGAGACGCTGAAGCACTGTCTCGGCAACCGCACCCATGCCGCCAATATCTTGGGGATCTCGATCCGCACGCTGCGCAACAAGCTCAACGAATACGCCGACGGCGGCATCCCGATCCCGCCCGCGGGCACGCCGGGTGAATATCCGCGCGTGCCGATCGGGGCGTGAGGCGGCCGCGCTGATTGAGAATGCAGATGCCCGGGCTTGGCCCGGGCATTTTGTTTTCAAGGCAACCTGCGCCGCACTCTCAGTGTCGTCCTGGCGAAGGCCGGGACCCATTACCCCAAGGTGGGGTTTGGCGAAGATTAGTCGTCCGGTACACCTACCGCCCATACTCGAGAGGTTCCGCGGTATGGGTCCTGGCTTTCGCCAGGACGACACTAAGGAGGCACTACGCGTCCCAATCCGCAGCACGCAACATGGCCGCACCGCATCCGGCGACTAGGTCGCGCCAGCGCGAGGCTCTATAACCCCCGTGAGAACCACACGGGGATAAACATGTCTGAAGCTCAAATCACGGACTGGCTGGCGGCGCAGCGGCAGGCGATGATCGATCTGCTCCGCGATGTCGTGAACATCGATTCCGGATCCTACGACAAGGAAGGCGTCGATGCGGTCGGTGCGCGGTTCGAGCGGCATTTTGCCGAGCACGGCATTCCGTTCCGGCGCGAAAGCCACGGCACGTTTGGCGACGCCATCCATGCCGAGGTCGCAAAGCCCGGCAGCAATGAGAAGCCGGTGCTGTTGATGGGACATCGCGACACCGTGTTCGGCAAGGGCGAGGCCGGACGGCGTCCATTCACGATTCGAGATGGCCGCGCCTATGGACCCGGCGTTGCCGACATGAAGTCCGGGCTCGTCATGAACGTGTTCGTGGCGACCGCCTTCCACAAATTCGGCGGCAATCCGCACCCGATCAAGCTGTTGATCACCTCGGACGAGGAGATCGGCTCGCCCTCCTCGCGGCCGGTGATCGAGCGCGAAGGACGCGCCGCGCGCGCCGTGTTCAATTCCGAGCCGGGCCGCCCCACCGGGAACGTCGTCACGGGGCGCAAGGGCGGCATCTTCATGCATCTTGCCATCACCGGCAAAGCCGCGCATTCCGGCGCCAATTTCGCCGCCGGCGTCAGCGCGATCGGCGAGCTCGCGCACAAGATCGTGCAGATCCACGCGCTGACCAATCTCGACAAGGGCATCACGCTCAATGTCGGCCTGGTCTCGGGCGGGCAATCCGTCAACACCACGGCGCCTTACGCGGAAGGCCAGATCGACCTGCGCTATGTCGATCCCGCAGACCGCGCGACGGTGATGGCCGCGATCGAGCAGATCGTCGCGACGTCCTACGTGCCGGGCACCAGCGCGACGCTGACGATCAAGGGCGAGTTCGTACCGGTGGTGCAGAGCGCGGAGTCGAGGGCGCTGTTTGAAGGCTATCAGGCCGCCGCAAGAAAGGTCGGCCTTACCACGCTCCAGGGCGAGTTCTCGGGCGGCTGCGCCGATTCCGGCTTCACCGCCGCCGTGGGCACGCCGACCATCTGCGGCCTCGGACCGGTCGGCGGGCTCGCGCACACGCCGGAGGAATATCTCGAGCTCGACAGCATCGTGCCGCGCGCACAGGCGCTGGCACTGGCGATTTTACGGGGGTGAACGCAGGTGCCGTAGGGTGGGCAAAGGCGCACTTGCGCCGTGCCCACCATTTGTCTTCGCTGGATAGAAGTGGTGGGCACGCTTCGCTAACCCACCCTACGAGACCGTCACGAATAACTCGGCGCGTCGGGCTTGCGGAAGATATGGATGGGGTCGCCCGGCACGATCGGCTGGCCGCTGAACATCGCATAGGCGTAGAGCGCGAGATAGGCGATCGCGAGCGCGCCGATAGCGTAGAAGGCCCAGGTCGCGACGCGCTTCATCCATCCGCTCCATTGCCGTTCCGGCGGGAAGGCTGAGGGCGTTTCTAGAGCGATGACGGGGAAAAGACCAGCCTCTGCGCCGACAGCCAGCGGCGATCAAATGCCGCGCCGGGCGCGCACGGGAACGCTGACGTCGGCGAGCCTGGCCGCGTCTTCGTCCTGGTCGACTGCCACATATTGCCCATGCCAATAGGCCAGCGCGGCGGTGCGGGTCGAGCTCCTGATATCCCTGACACGGCCGATGACGATGCCGTGCGAGTGACGCTCGATGATCTCCTCGACCTCGCAGTCGAACGCCGAGAGCGCGCCCACCAGCAGCGGAACACCCGAGACGGATGTCACCCATTGGGCGCCTGCAAAGCGGTCGGCGCCCTTCAGTCCACCCTTGCCGGCAAAACGTTCGGCGACATCGAGCTGGTCGGCATTGAGGATGTTCACGCCGAAGGCACTGTGGCGGCGGATCAATGGAAAGGACGAGGCGTCCCTGTTGATGCTGACCAGCAGTGTCGGCGGTTCGACTGATAGCGAGGTCACCGAGGTCACCGTCATGCCGGTGATGTCCCTGCCCCGCCCGGCAGTGATGACGCTGACGCCGCCGGTGAGGTGGCGCATGGCGCCGCGGAAATCGGCGGACGAGACGGGGATTTCGGTCATGAGATCGCGGGGCACTACATTCATGGCGTTGCTCCCCGAAGCGGGGTTCCCTGTATTCAGGTACGATCGTCCGCCGATAACAGGTGGCTCAGGATCGAGCCTTCGAGGCCCGCAAGCTCGGCCGAACCGCGTTGCCGCGGCCGGGCCGCGTTAACCGTGACGTCATGGGCGATCCGGCCGTCCTCGATCACCAGCACGCGGTCTGCCAGCGCGACGGCTTCGGCGACATCGTGGGTCACCAGGATCGCGGTAAAGCCCTGGTCGCGCCAGACGCGCTCCAAGAGACGCTGCATCGAGATCCGGGTCAGCGCGTCCAGCGCGCCGAGCGGCTCGTCGAAGGCGAGCACGCGCGGGCGGGAGACCAGCGCGCGGCCAAGCGCGACGCGCTGCTTCTGGCCGCCTGACAGCACCGAGGGCCATTGATCGCGCTTGTCGGCCAGCCCGACCTCTCCCAGGGCTTTCTCGGCGCGCGCATGCGCATCGCCGGAGACGCGATCGCGACCAAGGCCGACCTCGACATTGGCGAGCACGCGCGCCCAGGGCAGCAGCCGCGGCTCCTGGAACATGACGCGGATGTCCTCGGGCTGGATATCCTGGCCAAAGCTGATGCTGCCGGCATCGATCTTCTCCAGGCCGGCGATGAGGCGCAGCAGCGTGCTCTTGCCGCAACCGCTCTTGCCGACGATGGCGACGAACTGGCCGGCGGGGATGTGCAGATCGATGCCGCGCAGCACCTCGTTGTCGCCGAAGGATTTGCGCAAGCCACGGATGCTGAGCGGCAGGCCGGCGGTCGTCGTCGGGCGCTCCTCGCGCACCACACGGGCGTGCGGCGCGAAATTGGCGCGGCTGGCGAGCTCGGTTTTCGGAAGAGAGGTACGAAGCGCTGTCTGCATGGGATTCCCAGTATTTCTGCTCAACGTTTCTGGAAGGCGGGGTGCCAGGAGAGTGTCAGGCGCTCCAGCACGCGGGAGGCGCTGTCGGCGAGCTTGCCGAGCAGGGCGTAGATCAGGATCGAGAGCACGACGACGTCGATCAGCATGAACTCGCGCGCCTGCATCGCCATGTAGCCGAGGCCCGACGAGGCCGCGATGGTCTCGGCGACGATCAGCGTCAGCCACATGATTCCGAGCGCGAAGCGGATGCCGACGAAGATCGAGGGCAGCGCGCCCGGGAAGATCACCCGGCGAAACAATTCGCCGTCGGTCATGCCGTAGATGCGGCCCATCTCGATCAGCTGCGGGTCGACCGTGCGGATGCCGTGCAGCGTGTTGAGATAGATCGGGAAGAACACGCCCAGCGCCACCAGGAACAGCTTTGCGCTCTCGTCGATGCCAAACCACAGGATGACCAGCGGGATCAGCGCCAGATGCGGCACGTTGCGCACCATCTGGAGCGTGGTGTCGGTGAGCTTTGCCGAGAGCTGCGACAGGCCGTTGGCGAGCCCGAACGCGAAACCGATGCTGCCACCGATCAGGAAGCCGATCGAGGCACGCCAGAACGAGACCCAGATGTTGCGGACGAGCTCGCCGGAGAGCAGCAGTTTCCAGCCTGCGAGCACGACGTCGCTTGGCGCCGGCAGCACCCGCGTCGGCACGAAGCCAGTGACGCTCGCGACCTGCCAGATCGCGATGATGGCGAGCGGCACGATCCACTGGATCAGGCCGTCGACCCGCGGCAAACGAATGCTGCGCGGGAGCGAAATGCTGTCGATCAGGCTCATGACTGCGACACCCGATGCTGCGGACGGAAATCGCTGCCGACCGTTTCGCCGAAGGGACCGCCGTTGAAGTGCAGCTTCGTCACGTTCGAGGGCTGCTCCAGCGCGAGCAGCGGGAACACCAGCTCGGCGAAGCGATAGGCTTCCTCCAGATGCGGATAGCCCGACATGATGAAGGTATCGATGCCGAGATCCTGATACTCCCTGATCCGCGCCGCGACGGTCTGGGCGTCGCCGACCAGCGCGGTGCCGGCGCCGCCGCGCACGAGGCCGACACCGGCCCACAGGTTCGGCGCGATCTCGAGCTGGTCGCGCTTGCCGCCATGGAGCTGCGCCATGCGCTGCTGGCCGACGGAGTCCATGCGGGCAAAGTTCTTCTGCGCCAACGCGATGGTGTCGTCGCTGACATGCTTGACCAGCTCGCTCGCGGCGCGCCAGGCCGCTTCATTGGTCTCGCGGACGATCACGTGAAGGCGGATGCCGAAGGAAAGTTTTCGCCCGCGCGCGGCGGCGACATCCCTCACTTTCGCGATCTTCTCGGCCACCAGCGCCGGCGGCTCACCCCAGGTGAGGTATTTGTCGACGGTGTCGACGGCGACGTCGATGCCGGCATCCGAGGAGCCGCCGAAATAGAGCGGCGGACGCGGCAACTGCACGGGAGGAAACAGCAACTTGCCGCCCTCGATATGGATGTGCTTGCCCTCGACATTGACCATCTTTCCGGCGAGCAGGTCGCTGTAGACGTTGAGGAACTCGCGGGTGACCTCGTAGCGCTCGTCATGGCCGAGGAAGATGCCGTCGCCCTTGTTCTCGACGGGATCACCGCCGGTGACGACGTTGACGAGAAGCCGGCCGTTCGAGATGCGATCGAGCGTCGCCGTCATGCGCGCGGCGACACTCGGCGATTGCAGGCCGGGCCGGACGGCGACGAGATAGCGCAGCCGCTCGGTGAATGGCGCGACGCTGGAGGCAACGATCCAGGAATCCTCGCAAGACCGCCCCGTCGGCAGCAGCACGCCGAAATAGCCGAGCTGATCGGCAGCTTGCGCAATCTGGCGCAGATAGTTGAAGTTGACCTCGCGGCCGCCGATGCCGGTGCCGAGATAACGGCCGTCGCCGTGGGTCGGCAGGAACCAGAGGATGTTGGCGTTCGCTTGCTTGCTCATCGTGCTGCTCATGTTCCTGGTTTGCGCGCCACGTCGGAAATCTTGATTGCCTTGGGGATCAGACCTAGCGCGACGAACGCGTCCGCGACCTGCTGCTGGTCGGCGATGACGGCATCCGTGATCGGCTTGATGCCGTAGGCCTGCCGCTTCAACGCGACCTCGACCACGGGGACCGACAGACCGATCGATGGCGCCAGTTGCTCGGCCACCGCATGGATGTCGCCCTTGGCCCAATCGTCGACAGTGCTGAGCTCGGCGAGCACGGCGTCGACGATCTTCGGGTCGGCTTCGAGGAATTTTTTGGAGGAGAAATAGAACTGGTAGTTGGCGACGATGCCGGTGCCGTCGGCGAGCGTGCGCGCGCCCGTGGCCGCCTCCGCCGCGGCCTGGAACGGATCCCAGATCACCCAGGCATCGACCGCGCCGCGCTCGAAGGCGGCCCGCGCGTCGGCCGGCGCCAGGAACACCGGCTCGATCTCGGAATATTTCACGCCCGCCTTCTCCAGCGCCTTGACCAGGAGGTAGTGGACGTTGGAGCCCTTGTTGAGCGCGACCTTCTTGCCCTTGAGGTCGGTGACCGATTTCAGCGTGCTGTCCTTCGGCACCAGGATCGCCTCGCCCTTCGGCGCCGGCGGCTCATAGGCGACATACTGGATTGGCGCGCCGGCGGCCTGCGCAAAGATCGGCGGGGCTTCGCCGGTGTTGCCGAAATCAATGGCGCCAACATTGAGCGCTTCGAGCAGCGGCGGGCCGGACGGGAATTCGGTCCACACCACTTTGTAGCCGTCGGCGGCGAGCTTCGGCTCCAGCGTGCCCTTGCTCTTGAGCAGCACCAGCTTGCCGTATTTCTGGTAGCCGATGCGGACCACCTTGTCCTGACCATAGGAGGTGCCGACGGCGGCGGCGACGATGCCGATCGACAGCACGATGGCCGCGATCAGACGCTGAATGATACGCCTCATGTTCAAACCCTTTTGCATAGGAAGGCTGGTCGGCACGATCAGGCTGCCGGGTTGCGCCAGACGATGTCGCGGATGACGATCGGCTTCGGGATCAGGCCGAGTTTGTAGAAGCGGTCGGCAACGCCCTGCTGGGTCGCGACGATGTCGTCGGTGACCGGGCCGACCACGAAGTTCGCGCGATTGGCCGCGACGGTCTGAATGTCCAGCGGGACGCCGGTGATCGCGGCGAGCGATTTGGCGACCTCGTCGCGGTGCTGTTCGGCCCATTTACCCACCGCGGTCGTCACATCGACGATCTGTTGCAGGACCGCCCCGTGGTTCTTCGCGAATTCGCGATTGGCGATGTAGAAGGAGTTGGTCCTGGTGACGTCGCGCGAATTGATCAGGATGCGGCCACCCTGCTTGGTCTCGCCGATCGCAAAGTAAGGATCCCAGATCGCCCAGGCCTCGATGCTGCCATTGGCAAAAGCAGGCCCGGCATCCGGCGGCGTCAGATAGACCGGCGTGATGTCGGCATAGGTGAGACCCACTTTCTCCAGGGTCTGCACCACGATGTTGTGGGCGCTGGAGCCCTTGGTGAAGCCGATACGCTTGCCCTTGAGATCAACGATGGAGCGGATCGGCGAATCCTTCGGCACCAGGATGCCCTGGCCGTTGGTGATGGGTTGGCCCGCAGCATAGACGATCGCGGCGCCCGCGGCCTGCGCGAACACCGGCGGGGAATCGCCGACCGCGCCGAAATCGACGCTGCCGACATTCATGGCTTCCATCATCGGCGGGCCCGAAGAGAACTCGATCCATTTCACGTCGATACCTTGCGGCGTGAAATGTTTTTCCAGCGCGGCCTGCTGGCGCGCGATCACCAGCACGCCGGTCTTCTGGTAGCCGATACGAATTTCCTTCACCGCGCCTTGCGCGTTGGACGCGAACGCCGCTGCGGCCGCAGTTCCAACGGAAAGCTTCAAAAAGTCCCGACGCTGCATTCAACACTCCCGGCCGCACGCGGCCGTCCTTCATTCGCGTTTCTCGAATGATGGTGCGACTTATCGGAGGTGTCGAGACGTGCGGAGAAATAGCGATACGAGCACTGCGCGCGAGGCGGCGCGCATGATCAATCTTTCAATCGGGGAAGCGAATGCAACGCGAATTTTTTCTGCACGCGAATGTGACAATCGCACGCACCCGGTAAGAAAGTGCGAAAACAACCCCATGCACAGTAGCCAAGGTCTTGCTTCAACACGGATTTCTTATTTTACGAACTTCGTTTGACGCGTCGGGCAAAACAGTGGCATTATGTCATCGTCGCGGACTAGGAGCCGTGTGGCGCGAAGCTCCATGCACCACCTCCGCTGTCATTCCCCGCGAAAGCGCAGGGCTGTCCGGGGAATGATTCACTGTGTCGCGGAGCATGCCCGGGTTTTCCCGGCTTGAAGCAGGTACTTTCTGGTTGTCGAGACTCAGAAAGGGGCCGGGCATGCGGTTTAGCGATAGCATTTTTGGAAGGCTGCTTGAACCGATCAATCGGCGGCAGTTTCAGACGACTGTGGATCGTTTGGATGGCGATGCCTACGACAAGACGTTCGACAGCTGGGATCATCTTGTCGCATTGATATTCTCCCAGCTCAGTGGCGTCGACAGCTTGCGTGCCCTTGAGGCGATCTGGAACGCCAATTCGCATCATCACTACCATCTTGGTGTCGGCAAATTGGCGCGCTCGACGCTTGCGGATGCCAATGCCCGACGGCCGGTCAGTATCTTCGCAGAAGTCTTTGAGCGATTGTCTGGGCATGCCGACCGAGCGCTGAAGCGGGAGGGTGCCGAGATGCTGCGGCTGATCGATGCGACGCCGGTGCCGCTGGATCAACTCAGCACCTGGGCCGGTTGGAACGGACGTACCCGTGGTCTCAAGCTTCACGTGGTTTACGATCCCGGCTCGGATCATCCGCGCCGTCTGGCGATCACGCCGTCGACGGTCAATGACGTCACACCAGCCCAGCAATTCCCGATCGAGGCCGGCGCCACCTATGTGTTCGACAAGGCCTATTGCAGTTATGCCTGGTGGACACGGCTTCACGACGCGGGCGCCTGCTTCGTCACCCGCCAGAAGAAGAATCTGCGCTTCAGAGCTACACGCTGGCGGAAGCTGCGGAAACAAAAGGGGAAGGGCTTTAAAATCATCGACGATGCTGAGGTAAAGCTCCTCAGCAGCTCCAAACTTGCTGTTCCGATGCGCCGCATACGCCTCAAACGCGATGACGGTACAAAACTGACCCTCATCACCAACGATCTGAAGCGTTCGGCCATCGAAATCGCTGCGCTTTACAAAACACGCTGGCAGATCGAGCTGTTGTTCCGCTGGATCAAGCAGCACCTCAAGCTTCGCAAATTTCTCGGCCGCTCCGAGAACGCGGTCCGTCTGCAAATCCTCGCCGCCATGATCGCCTATCTGCTGCTGCGGATCGCCGCACGCGAAAGTCGTCTAATCATGCCGGCTATCCGCTTCGCAGGTCTTGTCGCCGCGTCGCTGTTCGCACGAAAACCAATCGCCGACATCGACCGACCTCCCAAGGTGAACCCATCCGCTGCCCGCGACAGAAGCTCCCCCGACCAGATCAGCTTCTGTTATGCATAGAATTCCCGGACAGCCCTGCGCGAAAGCGGGGAATCCAGTATTCCAGAGACGTCAATGCTTCACACAACTGCCGCGGCGTACTGGATCGCCCGCCTTCGCGGGCGATGACACCGAACGTACGAGGGGCGCATGCCATCCCGCTGACACTCGCGCAGGCACCAGCCGGTCTAATGCCATCTCAACGGCAGATTGAGCAGCCCGCGGAAGGCCCAGCCGCCGAACCGCGCCGGCTCGTCATCGGCGATCTCGAGCTGCTTGACGCGCGCGAACACGGTCGGCAGCGCGACGTCGGCGATCATGGCGCGGGAAGCCCAGGCGCCGGCGCAGAAATGCGGGCCGGCGCCGAAGGCGACGCTCTTCGACGTGTCTCGTCTTACGTCAAACTGGTCGGCACGCTCAAAATGCTTCTCGTCGCGATTGGCCGAGCCGAACATCAGGAACACGCGCTCATCGAGCTCGAATGACACGTCGCGGATGCTCCAGGGTCTTGCGATGCGGCGCGGCGACATGCCGATCGGCGAGATCCAACGGGCATATTCCTCGAACGCCTGGAGCCAGGACACCTCGCTCCTGCGCACGAGATCGAGCTGGTCGGGATGGGTGAGCAGCGCCCATACCGTGCCGGCGATCGCTTTGCGCGGCTCGTTCTGGCCGCCTGAGATCGCGAGCTTGACGTTGGCGCGCACGCTTTCCATGGGCATGCCGGAGGCGAGGAGCACGCTGAGGATGCTCCGGTCGGGATTTCTGCGCATCACCGGCAGGATGTCGTCGATCGCGGCGTCGATGCCTGACGTCGCGGCATGGCAGCGCGCCTCGACCGCGGGATCGCCGGCATAGTTGGCGATGCCCTCGATCATGCCCTGCGACCACGCATCCATGTCCTGGAAACCGATATTGGTGAGGCCGGTGATCGACTTCAGGCATTCGCCGGAGAACGGCAAGGCGAAGTCGCGCATGAAATCGATGCGCCCGGGTTCGATCGCGTCGAGGATGCGGTCGGCATGGGCCTGGAACTGCGCGGTCCAATGCGCCTTCACCGTCTTCGGCGACACCGTTGGAAACATCGCGCGGCGCTCGACCTGATGCGCCTCGCCGTCCTTGCGCATCATGTTGTGGCCCATCAGCCGGTTCATCAGGCCCGCGGGCTGGTGCGAGGAGAACACGTCGATCTGCTTCTCGGAAATCGAGATGTCGTCGCGGCTCGCCAGCAGCGTCGAGCCGAGCTGCGGCACGAAGGCGATCGGCGCCTCCTCGCGCATTTTCGCGAGCATCGGATAGGGGTCGGCCCAGAATGTATCAGGGTCGATGTCGATGCGCGGCGCGGTGCTCAAGGCGGTCTCCCCTGGATTCTCGTTTGTTCCAGGCCAGACTAGCGAACTCCGCGGCAGGCGTCTGTCCCTAGCGATAGGGACGGACTGAGTTACTGGGCCTCGGCGATCTTCGGTCCAAATGACGGCATCTGCGCGTTAGCCGCCGAGGGCCGCTTCGACGGCGATGCCGGGTCCGGCAACCGGAAAGCGGCGTCGGACGGCGCTCCCTGGGATGGTCGGCGGGCAGCGGTTGCCGGAAGCACGATCACTTTCGCCCCGACCTTCACCCGCTCATAAAGGTCCACGACGTCCTCATTGGTCAGCCGGATACAGCCGGACGAAACCCGCTTCCCGATCGTATCGGGCTTGTTGGTGCCGTGAATTCGATATTCGGTCTCGCCGAGATACATCGCCCGAGCGCCGAGCGGATTGCCGGGACCGCCTGCCATGAACCGTGGCAGATAAGGCTGACGCGAGACCATCTCCGCAGGCGGATGCCAATCCGGCCATTCTGCTTTACGGGCCACAGTCTGTTCACCGGACCATGTGAAACCTTCGCGGCCGACACCGATGCCGTAGCGCATCGCTTGCCTGTCGTTCAGAACGAAATAAAGGAAAGTGTTTCCGGTATCGATGATCACGGTGCCCGGCGTCTGATGGCTGGCGTAGTCAACCACCTGCCGAACAAGGGCTCCGGGACCGTCAGCAGCTTTTGGTGGTTCGGCCAGAGGCGCCGGGGCCGGAATCGGAGCCGGAGCCGGAGCCGGCGCTGATGCATGAACGGGAGTTGCCACGTAAACCGGAGTTGACGACGCCTGGGCTTGTTGCGCGGCCGGTTTTCGTATCGGTTGCACGCTCGTCGGGCGAGACAGCAAACCGTACCCCAATGCGGCGACGGCCACGACGCCAATCGCGACTCTCGCGACCATTGGTATCGCGAGCGTCTCTGCCTTTCCACGTTTCGCCCGCTTACCCATATCTTTCCCCAGGTCACTATGCCTGGAAGAGGTACCCAGCAAAATTTAAGAAACTTCGAAGCGATGTCGCTCAGATCGGAACCGTCTGCGATGGTTAACGCCGAATCCTTGTTCGGCGTATCCGCTTTGGAAATAGATATCGCGGACTTAGAGTCCCCTCAGTTCAGGCCATGAGGCCCCGCAAGCAGGCGCAGCACGATCGCGAACAGTTCATTCTGCGAGGAGATGCCAAGCCGCTCATAGGCGCGCTTGCGATAAGTCAGGGTCGAATGCAGGCTGATGCCGAGCCCTTTCGAGATCGCCTCGGAGCTGTAGCCTGCGAGGATGTGCCTGCAGACCTCCTGCTCGCGCGGGGTGAGAGCGGCGAGCGGAGCGCAGCTCGCGAATAACGCGGCCAGTGTCTGATCGGGCGTTGCGGTCTGCTGAAAATGACGGGCGACGCTGGCGCCGATCGCCGGTGCAATCGCCCGAAGCCGCTCGCGCTGCGCGGCGCTGAATCGGCCTTGCGCGGCGATGCGGTAGAAATTGACGTAGAAGCAGGTGTCATCGACCCAGATCGCGGTCGCGCATTTGTCGACGATGCCGGAATCCTGGAAGAAGATTTTCCGGTAGCGCGCCCCATACATGCGCGGCGCGAACGCGGGCAGCATGATCGGCGCGCCGCTCTCGCGTTCGAACAGCGCATCGCGGTTGGGATCGGATTCGTGAAACTGTCCGGCATAGGCGGCACCGAGATCGCCGCCGATCGGGATGTTGCCGGCATCGAGCAGGCAGCGCGCAGCGCCGGCGCGGCTCAGCGCGAACACCATGCAATGGCCGACATCGGCCTGCCGCCGCAGCGTATCGATCAGGACGTTCGGGAAATCGGCTCGGCCGATGGCGAGCACCGCCGACGTGACATCGCCAGCCGCTGGATGTGCAGGCACCGCCTGAGACCGCATCGTTCTCTCCCTAGCGCTTTGTGCCGATTTTACCAGCAACTGCGATAGGTCGAAAGGCTGCAACGGGGTCAAAACCTGCCGTGGACCAAGGCCGATGTTGTGTCCGCGATGGGCCCGGAAGCGTAAGCGGTAACGGCCGGCAATCTAGGCGGTGGTTGCAGCAGCTCACCAGTTCCGCCGCGAGGAACGATCGCATCAGCCCGGCTTTATTCGTCAGCATCATCAGAGTTTGAAGCGGTTTGCGGTATCCGGGCCGCCAACCGAAGGACCCGGTAATGCGCATCCTTCTCGTTGGGGGTACGGGGCTTATTGGATCGGCAATCCACGCCAGGCTGTCCGCCGAAGGGCATGAATGCGTATTGGTGTCGCGTCATGCGGCGGCACCCGATACGCGCCACATCAGCCTCGATGTTGCTCGGACCACCGATGCTTCGACATGGAAGAGCCTTCTTGCAGGCGTCGATGCCGTCATCAATGCGGCGGGTGCGCTACAGGGACAGAACATGCAAGGCGTTCATGTCGCCGGCAGCGCGGCGCTTTATGCGGCCTGCGAAAGCGCGGGCGTCCGCCGTGTCATCCTGTTCTCGGCGATCGGCAGCAATCGCGATGCCCGGACCGATTTTTCTCGCACCAAACGGGACGGCGAAGCCGCCTTGATGGCGCGTGACCTCGATTGGGTCGTGCTGCGGCCTTCGGTCGTGGTGGGCCGGCCCGCCTATGGTGGCAGCGCGCTGTTGCGAGGGCTGGCGTCACTACCGGTTCTACCGGTCATGCCGGACACGGCGGCGATCCAACCGGTGCATCTCGACGATGTCGTCGACACGGTTGTGTTCTTCCTGCAACCCGGCGCGCCTTCCCGCCTCGCGCTTGATCTGGCCGGTCCGCGGCGGATGGTCTTCAGCGACGCGGTCGCGCTGTTTCGCTCTTGGCTGCGCTGGAGGCCGGCTTACCGCCTGCACCTGCCTTCCTGGGCGGCTTCGGCAGCCTACCGCGCCGGTGACGTTGCGCAGATGCTGGGCTGGGCAACGCCGGTCAACGCGACGGCACAGGGCGAGATGCGGCGCGGCGCGACCGGTGATCCCGAGCCCTGGCGTCAGGTCACCGGCATGAGGCCGCGCGATCTCGAAGTCGCGCTCGCACGCGAACCCGCCTCGGTGCAGGAACGCTGGTTTGCACGGCTCTATGTGCTCAAGCCGCTGGTATTCGGCGTCTTCGGCCTGTTCTGGATCTCCACAGGCATCATCTCGCTCGGCCCGGGCTGGGAAATTGGAATGTCGTTGCTCCGGGAAGGCAGGCTGCAAGAACAATTCGCGGCTCTCACCGTCATCGCCGGCGCACTCGCCGACATCGTCATTGGCCTTGCGATTCTTTGGCGGCCTTTGAGCCGCTATGGGCTGTGGGCAGCACTGATCATCTCGCTCACCTATGTCGTGATCGGTACGACACTGGTGCCGCGGCTGTGGGCCGATCCACTTGGGCCGATGCTGAAGATCTGGCCGGTGCTGATGCTCAATCTGGTCGCCATGGCGATCCGAGAGGATCGCTGATGCTCTATTTCCTTGTGAAGATGCTGCACATCATCGGTGCTGCGGTCCTGCTCGGCACCGGTGCCGGTATCGCCTTCTTCATGCTGGTGGCGCATCTACGCGGTGACCCGCGCGAGATCGCGGGGGTCGGGCGGACGGTCGTGCTGGCCGACTTCCTGTTCACGGCGAGTGCCGTGATCCTGCAGCCGATCACCGGCACATGGCTCGCCTGGTCGGGCGGGTATTCCCTTGGCGATGGCTGGATTGCGGCATCCATCGCACTCTATGTGGTGACCGGCGCCTTCTGGCTGCCGGTGGTGTGGATGCAGATGCGAATGCGCGATCTTGCCGTCCGTGCGGTCGAGACCGACGCCAAGTTGCCCGCCGAATATGACCGTCTCTTCCGGCGGTGGTTCGCCTTCGGATTTCCGGCGTTCGCAGCCGTGCTGGCTATCTTCTGGCTGATGATCGCCCGCCCAGCTATTCCATACTGGGACTAGATTGACGCGTCTCTTCAGAGCCTCGCTGTCCGGGACGTGCACTGCCTCTTCCACGTGGGATTTTCAGCCCACCGGTCCCAGTGTCCAATCGTCCCCTGAAAGCGGGCTGACTCTCACGTCCTTAATGACTCCGCGCTCCAGGCTTGGATCGAAATGGCGCATCGTGCGCTCGTTGAAGTCAATGATGCGGCCGGGCCGGAGTGGTCCGACGTCATTGATCTTGACGATGACCTTCTTGCCTGCGGCCTCGACGAGGGCATATTTCGGCCTCACACCAAATTGGACCCCACCAAATTTCCGGCGCAAGCTTGTCTTGATGGCAGCCGTCCAGGCAGAGGGATCATAACGCTCGCCGGATGCTGTGCGCGGACCGCCCTCCTCCTTGCCGGGCTTGAATGGATTGTACATGGATGCGGCGCCTACGACCGCATTCCCAGAGATGGCATCGACATCGACGACGGCATTTGAGTGACCCCCACGCGTTTCACTTCGAGCAACGGTAACAGAAACGGCAAGCGCAAGCAGGGCGCCGCAAATTGCGGCGCTCGAGCGGAACAGCATCATAACTCCTGTGATTTTTTCGTCGTCCGGTTCCCGACACCGCAAACAGGCGCAAGCGAACGCGGAAGCGTTCACGAAACTTGCGCCGATGTTTTGCGGATTCGCGCCAACCCCTTGGCTATGGAACCGTTGTGTGAACCAGGGCGGTTCCCACGCAGTGTTTTAAGTTGTCACCGACTAAGACAGAGATTGCGTCAGCAACATGACTTAGCGAACGGCCTATTCCGCGGCCGCCTTCACCGGGGCGACGTTGATCGCGAGCTTGCCGTAGCGATCCGTAAAAGCCTGGGTGTCGATCTCTTCCAGCTTGATCTCGCCGCTCATCACGCCCTGCTTCCAGGCCGCCTGCGCCGGATCGTTCTGGAACTCGGGCATCACCTCGCGGCCGAATAGCTCGAGCGATTCGCAGATGTGCTCGTGGCTGTTCTTGCCGGCCTGGTTGAGCAGGATGACCTGGTCGATATGCGAAGACTGGAAGCGCTTCAGCTTCCTGCGGATGGTCTCGGGCGAGCCGATCAGGCCGCCGCGCAAGGCCGCCTCCTGCGCTTGCGGATTGTCGCGCTTCCACTTGTTGTACTCGTCCCACATGTTGACGGTGCCGGGCGCGGGCCGCTGGCGGTTCTGCGAGGCGCCGTAGAAGCGCAGCGCGAACTGGAAGAAGGTGGCGCCGTCGGCGCGGGCACGCGCCTCCTCGTCGGTCTTCGCGCACATGAAGAACGAGACCAGCGCCATGTTGGGATTGATCTCGTAATCGGCGAGCTTGGTGAGCCGCTTGGTCATCGCGTTGTAATAGGCGTGCACCCAGGCATGCGCGGCATCGGCGCTGACGAACTGAAAGCCGAGCGCGCCGAAGCCGTGGCGGCCGGCGCGCTCGATGGTCGGCAGTTGCGAGCACGCCATCCACAGGGGCGGATGCGGCTTCTGCACTGGCTTCGGCACGACGTTACGCAAGGGGATGTCGAAATACTTGCCGTGATGCTCGCTGCCGCCATCTTTGAACATCGGGAAGATCGCGGCTACGGCCTCCTCGAACACCTCCTTCTTGGTCTCCATGTCGCGGCTGAACGGGGTGAGCTCGGTGATGGACGCGCTCTCGCCCATGCCAAATTCACAGCGGCCGTTACTGGGCAGATCGAGCACCGCGACGCGCTCGGCGACGCGTGCCGGATGGTTGGTCGTAAGCTGGAGGATGCCGTGGCCGAGCCTGATCTTCTGCGTGCGCTGGCTTGCAGCGGCGAGAAAGGATTCCGGCGAAGGCGAATGCGAATATTCTTCGAGGAAATGATGCTCGACCACCCAGGCATGGTCGTAGCCGAGCTTGTCGGCAAGCTCCATCTGCGAGAGCGCGTTCTGGTAGAGCCTGAGTTCGTCGCCGGCCACCCAAGGCCGTGGCAGTTGCAGCTCGTAGAAGATACCGAACTTCATGGCGTCGCTCTCCCGCATTGTTCTTGTTAAGCGCATCTTAATGCGCGAGGTGGCGCTGTCCACCGACTAGCAATTCCGTCATACGGACATCGCTCGGCCTGACGCGGGATCAACGCAACGCTAACGCTTGCTGTGTGCGACATGCCCTCGCCCTGAGCCGTTGATTCAAATCAAGGTAACTGGACCTCATCCTCCTAAGGTGCCGGCAGGTAACGGCCCGGATGCCGTCTCGCTTCCCATATCCCTATCAGAGAGTCCGAATATGTCGGCCCCTGACGACACGACAGACCGCGTGCGCCGTAAGCGCATGGAGATCTTCGCCTTCCTGTTTCTGACCGCGGTCGTGATGCCCGTCCTCGCGGTTGGGACCGTCGGCTCTTACGGCCTCGGCGTCTGGATCTACCAGATGTTCGCCGGCCCTCCCGGCCCGCCACCCTCCCCGCATTGATCCCTAAGAAGCGAAAGGCAGGCATCATGGCCCAAGCCTCACTGAACAAAGCCTCAGTCAACAAAGCCTCACTCAACAAGGCCACACTCAACCGCCGTGCCCTGATCACCGGCCGGGTGCTCAGCGATGAGCGCATCATCCCGCCACCGGGATGCGAGATCGCCAGCATCCTGGTGCAGGCGCGGCCCGAGCGGCTCGCCGAGGTCGAAGCCGAAATCACCGCGCTGCCTGGCTGCGAGATCCATGGCCGCGACGCGCGCGGCAAACTCGTTGTCGTGACCGAAGCGCCCGATGCCGGCAGCCTCGGCACCCTACTCAACACCATCCAGTCGCTGCCAAACGTTTATTCCGCCGCGCTGGTCTTTCACGCCATCGAAACCGCCTAAAGGCCGGGAGAGCCATCATGACATCGCCCAAGCTCGACCGCCGCCAGATGCTGAAGTTGGAGGCGGCCGCCATCGCGGCCGCTGCTGCCGGGCTGCCGGCTCCGGCGCTCGCCGCCAATCTCGTCACCGAGCGCAACAACAGCCAAATGAAGTGGGACAAGGCCGCGTGCCGCTTCTGCGGCACCGGCTGCTCGGTGATGGTCGCGACCAAGGACAATCGCATCGTCGCCACCCATGGCGACATCAAGGCCGAGGTCAATCGCGGCCTCAATTGCGTCAAGGGCTACTTCCTCTCCAAGATCATGTACGGCCATGACCGCCTGACGCAACCGATGCTGCGCAAGACGGCTGGCCAATATGACAAGAACGGCGAGTTCACGCCTGTTACCTGGACCGAAGCCTTCGACATCATGGAGCTGAAGTGGAAGGAGGCGATTAAGAAGCGCGGGCCGAACGGCGTCGCCATGTTCGGCTCCGGCCAGTGGACGATCTGGGAAGGCTACGCAGCCTCAAAGCTGTTCAAGGCCGGCTTCCGCACCAACAACATCGATCCCAATGCGCGTCACTGCATGGCTTCCGCGGTGGCCGGCATGATGCGCACCTTCGGCATCGACGAGCCGCCCGGCTGCTATGACGACATCGAGGCGACCGACGCCTTCGTGCTGTGGGGCTCCAACATGGCGGAGATGCACCCGATCCTGTGGACGCGTCTGGCCGACCGCCGTCTCTCCGCGCCGCATGTCCGCGTCGCCGTGCTCTCGACCTTCGAGCATCGCTCGTTCGACCTCGCCGACATCGGCATGGTGTTCAAGCCGCAGACCGACCTCTACATCCTCAACGCCATCGCCAACCACATCATCAAGACCGGCCGCGTCAACAAGGATTTTGTTGCCGCACATACGGTGTTCAAGCGCGGCCAGACCGACATTGGTTATGGATTGCGGCCCGAGCACCCGCTCCAGAAGAAGGCGACCGGCGCGGCGAAACCCAACGATTCCACGGACATGAGCTATGACGAGTTCGTCAAGTTCGTCTCGGAATATACGCTGGAGAAGGCGGCGCAGATGTCCGGCGTGCCGCTGAACCGCCTCGAGGCGCTCGCTGAGCTCTACGCCGATCCAAAAACAAAAGTGGTCTCGTTCTGGACCATGGGCTTCAACCAGCACACCCGCGGCGTCTGGTGCAACAACCTTGTCTACAACATCCATCTTCTGACCGGAAAGATCTCCGCGCCCGGCAACAGCCCGTTCTCGCTGACCGGTCAGCCGTCGGCCTGCGGCACCGCGCGCGAGGTCGGCACCTTCTCGCACCGCCTGCCGGCCGACATGGTCGTGACCAACAAGGCGCATCGCGATCACGCCGAACACATCTGGAAGCTGCCCGAGGGCACGATTCCCGACAAGAACGGCGCGCACGCCGTGCTGCAAAGCCGGATGCTGAAGGACGGCCTGATCAACGCTTATTGGGTGCAGGTCAACAACAACCTGCAAGCCGGGCCTAATGCCAACGAGGAGACCTATCCCGGCTTCCGCAACCCCGACAATTTCATCGTGGTCTCGGACGCCTATCCCTCGGTGACCGCGCTTGCCGCCGATTTGATCCTGCCGACCGCGATGTGGGTGGAGAAGGAAGGCGCCTATGGCAATGCCGAGCGGCGCACGCAGTTCTGGCATCAGCTCGTCTCCGCGCCCGGCGAGGCGAAATCCGATCTCTGGCAGCTGATGGAATTTTCAAAACGCTTCAAGATCGAGGAGGTCTGGCCCGAGGAGCTGATCGCCAAGAAGCCGGAGGTGCGCGGCAAGACGCTGTTCGACGTGCTCTACCGGAACGGCCAGGTCGACAAATTTCCGGTCTCCGACATCGAGCCCGGCTATCTCAACGACGAGTCCAAGGCGTTCGGCTTCTACGTCCACAAGGGCCTGTTCGAGGAGTACGCCACCTTCGGCCGTGGCCATGGCCACGATCTCGCGCCGTTCGAGGCCTATCACCGCGAGCGCGGGCTGCGCTGGCCGGTGGTCAACGGCCAGGAGACGAAGTGGCGCTTCCGCGAGGGCAGCGACCCCTACGTCAAGCAGGGCACTGACGTGCAGTTCTACGGCTATCCCGACGGCAAGGCCCGCATCTTCGCGCTGCCCTACGAGCCGCCGGCGGAATCGCCCGACAACGAGTATCCGTTCTGGCTGTCCACCGGCCGCGTGCTGGAGCACTGGCATTCCGGCACCATGACGCGCCGCGTGCCCGAGCTCTACAAGGCGTTTCCCGAAGCCGTCTGCTTCATGCATCCTGACGACGCGCAGGAGGCGAAGCTCCGCCGCGGGGATGAAGTGAAGGTGGTCTCGCGCCGCGGCTTCATCCGCGCCCGCGTCGAGACGCGCGGCCGCGACCGGCCGCCGCGCGGCCTCGTGTTCGTGCCGTGGTTCGACGAATCCAAGCTGATCAACAAGGTGACGCTGGACGCCACCGATCCGATCTCGCTGCAAACCGACTTCAAGAAATGCGCCGTGCGCATCGAGCGGGTGAGCATGTCATGATGAAACGATCCGCAATCGTCCTGCTCGCCCTCGCGATCGCGGCCGGCGCGAGCTCCCTGACCGCGCAGACGGTGACATCGGGCCTGCGCGGCCCGACCCCGCTCAACGACGAGGGCCCGGCGCCGCCGATGCTGCCGAACCGCAATACTTCCGAGAGGGAGGTGCGCAACTATCCCGAGCAGCCGCCGGTGATCCCCCACACGATCGATGGCTACCAGGTCGATCTCAACGGCAACAAGTGCCTGTCCTGCCACGCGCGGGCGCGCACCGCGGAATCGCAGGCGCCGATGGTCTCGATCACGCACTTCATGGACCGTGACGGCCAGTTGCTGGGCTCGGTCTCACCGCGGCGCTTCTTCTGTACGGAATGCCACGTGCCGCAGAATACCGCCAATCCGCCCGTCAGCAACGATTTCACCGACATCGACACGCTGCTGTCGCGCGCCAGCCCCGGTGGGCGCCGATGACCACGACAGCTGATGACTCCAATGCAGAGCGCAAGGCCAGGCGCGGCTTTCTCGCGCGCAGCTGGGATTTTGCGCTCGAACTCTGGCAGGTGCTGATCCGGCCGAGTTCGGTGTTCGGGCTCGGCGTGCTGGTGCTGGCGGGCTTTGCGGCCGGCGTGATCTTCTGGGGCGGCTTCAACACCGCGCTGGAAATCACCAACACCGAGAAGTTCTGCACCGGCTGCCACGAGATGAAGGACAACGTTTTTGCCGAGCTGAAATCGACCATCCATTTCAGCAACCGCTCCGGCGTGCGTGCCACCTGCCCGGACTGCCACGTGCCGCACAACTGGACCGACAAGATCGCGCGCAAGATGCAGGCCTCCAAGGAGGTCTGGGCAAGATCTTTGGCACGATCGACACAAGAGAGAAATTCCTCGACCACCGGCTCGAACTCGCGGCGCATGAATGGGCGCGTTTCAAGGCCAACGATTCCCTAGAATGCCGCAACTGCCACAGCGCCAATTCCATGGACATCACCAAGCAATCGCCGCGGGCCTCGGTGGCGCACCAGCGCTTCCTGTTCACCAAGGAAAAGACCTGCATCGACTGCCACAAGGGCATCGCCCATCAATTGCCCGACATGCGCGGCGTTCCCGGCTGGCAGTAGGGTGGTCGGCCCGGCTTGAACGGGCGCTGCGAATGGTTAGTTTTGGGGGATGGCGAATCGGTCGATTTCGCCCTTCTTCAAGACAGAGATGGCGACATTCACCCCGCATCAGGACGCCGCGCTCAAGGCCGTTGGCGATTGGCTCAAAGCAAAGCCCGGCCGGGGCGGCACGCCGCCGGTGTTCCGCCTGTTCGGCTTTGCCGGCACGGGCAAGACCACGCTGGCGCGGCACATCGCCGAGGGCGTTGACGGCGAGGTGAAGTTCGCCGCCTTCACCGGCAAGGCCGCGTTGGTCATGCGCAACAAGGGTTGCGACGATGCCTCCACCATCCACTCCCTGATCTACCGCGCCCGCGAATCAGGTGAGGAGCAGCCGAGTTTTGAGCTGTGGGACGACGCGCCGGCGTCCAAGGCCAAGCTGATCGTGATCGACGAATGCTCCATGGTCGACGCCGAATTGGGCCGAGACCTGATGTCGTTCGACTGCCCGCTGCTGGTGTTAGGGGACCCCGCGCAGCTGCCGCCGATCCAGGGCGGCGGCTTCTTCACCAATTCGGAGCCGGATGCGATGCTGACCGAGGTGCATCGCCAGGCCCAGGACGATCCGATCGTGCGGATGTCGATGGACGTTCGCGAGGGCCGCGAGCTCGACATCGGCCGTTACGGCGAGAGCGAGGTGGTCTCCCGCAAGGAGCTCGACCCCGATCGCGTCATGGGCGCCGACCAGGTCCTGGTCGGGCGCAACAACACACGACGCGCCTACAACATGCGGGTGCGCCAGCGCCAGAACATCGAGGATCAATTCCCGGTCGCCGGCGACAAGCTGGTGTGCCTGCGCAACAACCGCAAGAAGGGCCTGTTCAATGGCGGCCTGTGGCGCGTGAAGTCGCGCAACACCTCGCGCTCGAAATCGCGCATCCTCAGCATGCGGCTGTCACCGGACGAGGATTTCGGCCACAAGGTGACGAAGGTCTCGGTACGTGCCGACTGCTTCGAGGGCGGCATCGAGCAGATCGCCTGGGAGCAGCGCAAGCCCTATGACGAGTTCGACTACGGCTACGTGCTCACCGTGCACAAATCGCAAGGCTCGCAATGGGACGACGTCGTGCTGTTCGACGAGAGCTTTGCGTTTCAGGAACTCGAGGGCGCGGTGGCTGTACACCGGGATCACGCGGGCGGCGAAACGGCTGAGCATCGTGGTCTAAGGCTGCGGTCCCGTAGGGTGGGCAAAGGCGCATAGCGCCGTGCCCACCATTTTTCTGAGTACGCATCGAGAATCGTGGGCACGCTTCGCTTTGCCCACCCTACGGGACCGCGCATGAGGCGCGCGTCTCGCGTCCCACACGCCCCCTCACTTCCTCGCAACAAAATAAAAATCCTCGCGCCCCGGCGGCGAGCCGTAGGTGAACGGCTGCTGTTCGTGCCGGGTGGCGGCCCAGACGTCGTCACGGATGATGTCGAACAATTTCCTGATCTCGACGCGCGGCTGCCTGATTTCGCGGGCGAGCGCGGTGGCGAACGGGCTGTTGGCGCTGCCGTCGCCGTCCATCGCGGTCTCGCCGTGCTTGGCGGCGTAGACCACCATGAAGCCGGCACCGGGCTCGATGTTGGAGAAGCCCCTGTCGACCAGTTTCAGTGCCAGCGTGCGCTGCATGGTCGGCGCGAACGGATTGTCGCGGCAGGCATCCAGGACCACGAGACGCACTTTCCGCGCGGCGCCGACGGCGGCGATCACCTGCTCCAGCGCGACCGCTTCGGTCTCGGCGTCCTTGTCCGCAGTGAGCTTTGCGTCGACCGGAACGAGATAGTTCACGCCGCCGATCTCGAAACCGTGGCCGGCATAGTACACCACGGCCCAATCGGCCTTTTCCGCTTCCTCGGCGAAGGCCTGCAGCGTCTGGAAGAATTTGTCGCGGGTGAGGTCGCTCGTGGACATCACGGTCTGAAAGCCGAGATCGCGCAGCACGCCCGCGATCAGCTTGGAGTCGCGCGGCGGATTGGGCAATGCATGCACGTTCTTGTAAGCGCCGTTGCCGATCACCAGCGCGACGCGGCGCCCGACGGCCGCGCCGCCCGGCGTTTGCGGCGTCAGCGCGGCGAGCCGCTCCTGGGCGATAGCGCGGGCGCGCGCAACCTCGGTCTCGTCGAACCTGGTCAGCGAATAGGCCGCGGCGCGGTAATCGGCGCGCGCCTGGGCGAGATCCTTCCTGCGCTCGTAGATCTGGCCGCGGCCGGAATGGGCGCGGACATTGTTGGGGTTGATCTGGATGGCCGTGTTGTAGTCCTTCAGCGCGGTGTCGAGATCGCCCTTCATCATGTTGACGTCGGCGCGGTTGTTGATCGCAAACACGTTCTTCGGCTGCTTCTCGATCAGGCCGTTGCAGTCGGCAAGGGCCTGCGCGTACTTGCCCATCATGCCATAGGTGATGCAGCGATTGGCCGCGATCTGCGGCGCGGCCGGATCGATCTTCTCGGCTTCCGCAAAGTCGGCGATCGCGCCATCGAAATCCTTCATCAGCGTGCGCACGCGGGCACGGTTGGTCCAGCCGAGCAGGAATTTGGGCGTGTATTTGATCGACAGGCTGAAATCGTCGAGCGCACTTTGCAGCGCCCCCCGGCGCGCCTGGATGACGCCGCGGTTGTTGTAGGGAACGCCGTAGGCCGGCCGCTTCTGGAGCGCGAGGTTGTAGTCGGCCATTGCGAGGTCGTCCTCGCCCCTGCGCTCATGGGCGAGGCCGCGCAGGTTGAGCGCTACGACATAATCGGGATCGAGGTCGAGGGCCGTGGACAGGACTTCGATGGCGTGGACGTAGTCGCGCTTGTTGATCAGCGTGTTGCCGCGCACGGACAGCGCGATCGCCTTGTCCTTGCCGGCGACACGGTCGGCGTTGAGCAGATTGTCGCAGGCCGTCGCGCGGGCCTGAAGCTCCGCCTGGCGGTCACGGCAGATGGCAAGGTCGTCACCGGCTTCGGCGTGCGCCGTGCCCGTGGCCAGGACGACGAGGATCAGGGAAATGACGCGCAGCATGTTATCAGGCCAGCTCTAGCCACCATTTTTCTAGGTCGATCATCGATCGTGCGGGTTCATCTAGCGCGGAGTTCCCGATCCCGCCAAGTCGCGCGGTCCGAAGCCACTTCTCACGGACTCGTGTCCGTCCCGGCGTAACGATCGCCCCCCGTCCCCGTATCTCGGATGATCGAAAACGCCGCCGCGCAGGCTGTTCGCCCGACGCCGGCCGCCCTAGACTGTCAGACCTTCGGAAAGAGGATCGCCATGCGCCGACCTGTCGCCCTGTCCCTGTTCGCCGCAACCGCCGCCCTGACGCTGGCTTTTGCCATGCCGTCCCGGGCTGCGGAGGATGCGGTCGTGATCCCCACCCCCGCCATGGATGCAGCGCCCGCGAGCGGCATCCAGACCGCCGTCATCGCCGGCGGCTGCTTCTGGGGCGTTCAGGGCGTCTTCCAGCACACCGCGGGCGTCGTCAATGCCGTCTCCGGCTATGCCGGCGGCACCAAGGCGACCGCCGACTACCAGACTGTCTCCAGCGGCCGCACCGGCCACGCCGAGTCCGTCGAGATCAAGTACGACCCGAAGAAGATCTCCTACGGAAAGATCCTCCAGATCTACTTCTCGGTGGTGCACGACCCGACCCAGCTCAACCGCCAGGGCCCTGACGTGGGCTCGCAATACCGCTCGGCGATCTTCACCACCTCCGACGAGCAGAAGAAGGTGGCGGAGGCCTATATCGCCCAGCTCAATGGCGCCCGCGTCTTCAACAAGCCGATCGTGACCAAGGTCGGTGCGCTGGAGGCATTCTATCCGGCGGAGGCCTATCATCAGGACTATCTGACGCTGCACCCGAACCAGCCCTACATTGCCTATAACGACCTCCCCAAGGTCGAGAACCTGAAAAAGCTGTTCGCGGATAATTACATTGAGAAGCCGACGCTGGTGAATGCCAGCAAGGCAACCAACTGATCGCGAGATCACGAGAGAAACGGGAGACCCATGCCCGACGCCAAGACGAAAATAACGGACGACAAGGTCATCAAGAGCGAAGAGCAGTGGCGGCGCGAGCTGACGCCGATGCAGTACGCGGTGCTGCGCGAGAAGGCGACCGAGCGTCCCTTCTCCGGCGAATATGAGCACGACGAGCGCGCCGGCACTTACGTCTGCGCCGGCTGCGGCAACGTGTTGTTCGAGTCCGACGCCAAGTTCGATTCCGGCTGCGGCTGGCCGAGCTTCACCGAGCCCGCGGTCGAGAGCCATATCGACGAGGAGCGCGACACCAGCCACGGCATGATCCGCACCGAGGTTCTGTGCTCCAAGTGCAGCGGCCATCTCGGCCATGTCTTCCCCGACGGCCCCGGGCCGACCGGCCTGCGTTACTGCATCAACTCCGCCGCGCTGAAGCTCGAGCCGAAATAAGCTCGCGCTCGCCGGGTTCCAGCATGGAACCCGGCGGCTTGATGTGCTTTTCTCCTCTGGCGGTGCGGCCGATCAGCGCATTTTGGCGGCCGCCAGGGAGGGATGCCATGTCACTCGGGACCATCCTGATCATCCTGGTGATCATCTATCTCGTGGGCGGCCTGTCCGGCCGCTTCGGCGGTTATGGCTATGGCCTTGGCCATTCCGGCATGGGGATCGGTGGCGTCGTGCTGGTGGTGCTTGTCGTGCTGTTGCTTCTTGGCAAGTTGTAAACTATGTAACGCATTGAAATTGCTTGATTTATTTCGTGCGCGGGGCTGCCATGCGCGGATTCACGTTCTCCCATCGCAGGGGTCGCATTTCTGTCAAAACGGCCTATATTAGGGGGCGAAAATGACATGTGTGGCGGGCCCGCTCGATTGCGACCTCTGCCCTCCCCAACCCCACGCGCTTAAAGCCCCAGAGAAGATCACGAGGTCTTTGACCATGCGTCCACTGCGTCCGTTCAACTTCAACACCTCCGCCGAACTTTTCCCGCCGCGATCCGCAAGAAGAAGCGGGCGGGCTTCACCTATCGCCGGTTCGGCACCGCGGCCGAAGCCGTGCAGTTCGCGATGGAGCAGTTGCCGACGGATTCGCTGAACGGCGCCTATCTCCAGGTCGAGGAAGCGCGCTTCGACCAGAACGGCATCCGCTCGCTCTATGAGAGCGAAGCCTTCCCGCTGCCCCGTCGCCGCAAGGCTGATGCCAGCACCGACGCCGACGCGGCGTAAGCGCAAGCCTCCGATGTGCGCAGAAGGCGCGATGGCCGAAGGGCCATCGCGCTTTTTGCATTGTTAGTTCTCCCTCTCCCGCTTGCGGGAGAGGGCTGGGGTGAGGGTATCCCCGCGATCGAGAACCCCCAAGAGGCGAAAACCCCCACCCGGCGCTACGCGCCGACCTCTCCCGCAAGCGGGAGAGGTGCAGCGAGCCTGACGCTCGAACGGCTCATCAAAATTCCTAGGGCTTCAGATCCGCGGCTGCTTCTCCAGCCAGCGGCGGAGCAGGCGCACGTTGCGCATGTTGGCGCGGAACATGACGTCGAAGGCGTCGCCCGCGAACGGCACCATGCCGACCACGCCGTCGACCGCGACATTGCCGAGCATGCGCGCCGTGATGTACCAGGGCGCGCCCAGCGCCCTCGCCTCGCGCACCAGCCACAACGAGATCGCGGTGGTGATGATGTCGCCGACGACCGGGATCAGTCCGATCAGCCCGTCGATGCCGTAGCGGATGTTGGTGCCGGGCAGGATGAAGGCGACATCGAGCAACTTTGCGATCGCCTCGAGCCGCGCGATCCGCTGCTCGCGCGTCAGATTGCCGAACGGATTGCCTTGGCCGAACTCGAAGCGAAACTCGCGAAACCCCTGCTCCAGCGTCTCGGGACGGATCTCGTGCCCCTCCTGGTCGATGATCGGCCCGCGCGCCTCCTTGCCTGAAAAGGTCGCCCGCGAGCCGCTTCCCGAACGGGATCGGCGCGGAGCAAGGATATCGTCGTCGGACATGGTCATGGCCTCCAAAGAACGCGGTGCCGCGGCAGAGGTTGCGGCGCCGCGCCCGATGGTCGCGCGCTCAGGTCGGTGCCGCCACGGCTTGCGGCTCCTCGACATATCTATGCACGAGCCAGGACGAAATCACCGCGGGCACGAACCCGACGAGGCCGTACAGGATGAACTGCACCGCGCCCGAATCCGGCCCGCGCGAGCTGTAGATCAGCGAGGCCAGGACGAAGGCGAGCAGGCCGACCAGCAGCATCCGCAAGCCCGGGCCGATCCGCCTGATGTGGACCAGGATGTTGTCGACCGCGCCAAGCATCACCGAGGGCAGGATGCCGAACAGATAGCTGTATTGCAGGGACTTGAAGAACACAGCGAACAGCTTGCCAACCTCGCCGAGGCTGGTCTGGGCCCAATAGCCGGACTGATAGGTCGTCGTCAGCAGCAGCAGGAACCCGCCGACGAACGGGCCGACCAGCGCAAACACCAGATAGCGTTTCATCGAGCATCCCCTCAACTTCGCCAGCCTTATAGCAGCGCCACGGGAACCTTGAATAGCGGGGCGCAAGCCTCCTTGAGGGGAACAAGTGGCAGGGCGATGAGTTCATGCAGGACCTGAATTTAACCCTGGCAGATCGGAGCCGCCGATGGCCCGTCAACTCGTTCTGGCGACAATCGCGCTGGCAGCCCTGACCGGTCTGTCGAACGCACCTGCTCTTGCCCAAGGCCAAGGCCACATGGGCACGCCGCAGGAGCAGAAGGCCTGCTCGCGGGATGCATCGCGCCTGTGCCGCAAGGACCTCGGCAATGACAGCGCGGTTCAGAGCTGCCTGCAGGCCAACCGGGCCAAGCTGTCGAAGTCTTGCAGCAAGGTGTTTCAGAGCCACGGCATGTGAGGACCGGAACCCGCGAACGGAGTGTGAAGCCATGCTGCGCGACGAACAACTCTCGATCCTGCGGGACATCAGCCAGTCGGTTGCCTTCGCCGACGACCGCCACGGCAAGATCGGCGAACTGATCGCCGATGGCTATGTGATGAAGGACGGCGATCTGTTCGAGCTCACGCCCAAGGGCGTCACCGCCGTCGAGGAACACGCCGCCGCTCTCGGCGCGAGCGATGCAGAACAAGCGAGCGCATCCTCCGATCGGCCGATCTGATCGCGCGCGACGTGACTCGCGTGCAACAATTGCGAATTCCTTTGCGCTGACCATTGCAGCCGCGTGACAATGGCGCATACTTCGCTTCGGGCGGCGCAGCACTTTTCGATTCGAACATCAGGAAATCGAGCGACCACATGCGGGATTGAGTTCCCGACGTGAAGGCTGAGACATGCGGCAGATCAAGCCGCGTGCGGCGCCCCAAAAACCAAGTGGCTCAAGCCCACGGAACTCGGGGACCCAATCCGCATGACACGCTCTCAGACGATCGCAGCTCTCTTCGCCGTCGCCACCACCGCCGTCGCATTCCAGTCATCACCTGGTCTCGCCTTCTCGTCCGAAGCGCAGCAGATGTGCTCGGGCGATGCGATGCGGCTGTGCTCCAGTGAAATCCCTGATATCCCCAGGATCACCGCCTGCATGGTGCGGAACAAGGCGCGTGTCAGCCCTGCCTGCCGCGCCGTCATGGACCGCGAGCACGCAGCTGCCGCAGCATCGCGCAAGCGGGAAGCGGCGGCGCAGTAGCGCCGGATTGATTTCGGCTGGATCATTGAGGCTCGGTTCACCTCTCCCCGCCGGGGAGAGGCCGGATTGCACAGCAATCCGGGTGAGGGACCGCAGCGAACAGTGAGACTGTAACCCCTCACCCAGATCGCATCTCTCGATGCGATCTGACCTCTCCCTGCGGGAGAGGTGAACCCTGGGCTCGCATCAATTCAAACAAAACTCATCGCGCTTCAATCGCCCCATTGCGCGAACGCGTCGTTGAAGGCGCGCTCGCCGGGGGCGCCCTTCTCGATCGCGATGATGGCGCGGCGCTGGTTGGCGTAGACCAGCGGCACGTCGAACCATGAGCGCTCCTTCAGGAGCTGGACGTTGCGGGAGCGGTCGGCGTCGACATTGGACAGGCCGACCAGGAAGAAGCCGTCGGTGACCTTGACCGCGAGGCCGGCGAGCGGCGTACCGCGCGCCTGCTCGTTCGACTTCATCAGGATGCCCGGCACGTTGGAGACGCTGCCGCCGGGAAAATCCTGCGGCAGGATGAAGGTCAGTTCCGCGGTGTGGCTCGCCGGCAGCGAGGAGTCGGTATTGCGGCGGAACGACATCGTCATCTTGAACTTGCGGTCGGGGATCTCGATGTCGGCGCGCACGGCGAGGTCGGCCTTCTGGTTGCCGGACGCCTTGATCGGCTCCAGCCGCCACACCACCGAGCCGACATATTGCTTGCCCTTCGGATCGGACGGATCCTCGTCATAGAGCACGACCTTCTGCGCCACGGGCGCGACCGGCTGGTCGCTCGCCGAAGGCTGGCCGACGCGATCCGGGATCTTCGGCTTGCTCTGCGGCTGGGCCGGACTCGGCGCCTCCACCACCTGGGTCGCGGACGGCTTGAGAAAGCCGTTGACGACCTGGACCAGCTGCTTGCCCCAGAGGATGCCGGCACCGACTAGGATCAGCACGATGCCGACGGCGATCGCGCTCTTGAACGGGAAGGCGGAGCCGGTGCGGACGCGCTTCTTGGCGTCGCGCTCGGCCGCGATGCGCGGACGCGGCGACTGCGACGCGTAGCGCTCGGCCTCCTCGATCAACTCGTCGTAGGAATAGGGCGCCTCTGCCTCGCCGCTACGGTTTTCCAGGCTCGGCTCCAGCCGGTCGAACTCCGGTGAGGGCGAGGGCACATTGGCGTAGGTGCGGCGCGCGGCACGGCTCGCCTGCGCGGCAGCACCGCCGAGATCGTTGGCATCGGCCGTGATGTCGCGGAAGCCGCGCACGCCCGGTGCGGGTGGCAGCGGTGGCGGCGGGCCCATGTCCGGCGGACGGCGCGCACCCGCGCGATCGCGTCCGGCCGGTGGAGGCGCCGGCGGCTCCGGCGGCGGCGCGGACGGGCCGGGCTGGCGCGGGGCGTCGAAACGCGGCGCGCGCGGCGGCCGCGGCGCCTCGTCCTGGTCATCGACGTTGAAGGACGGGCGGTCGGCACGCGGCGGGGTCGGGGCCGGACGCGTGCGCGGTGCGGCCGGCTGAGATGCGGGAGCGTTGCCTTCGGCGGCGCGGGCGCTGGCCCGGCGGAAGGCATCGCCGCTGCCGCTGCTGCGCGCGCCCCCACCGGGGCGCGAGGCCTCGCGGGCGCGCTGGGCGGCCTCCGATTCGACCTTGCGGACGGCCTCTTCCAGCGACAGCCGTTCGCGGGTGATCTCGGATTCGGAGAGCGGCGGCTGCACGCTGCGGAGCTGCGCGATCAGCGCCGTGCGCGCCCGCTCATAGAGCGCGCGACGGCTTTCGCCGGGAGCGTTGGGATCCAGGGCGGCAATTGCGCGGGCGATCAGCGGATAGTAATCAGCCATTTCAACTCAACTATACGCGCGTCCCGGTAAGATATCGTTAAGCCTCAAACGGATTTTGCACCAGGATAGTATCCTCGCGTTCGGGGCTGGTGGAAAGCAGAGCGACCGGGCAGCCGACCAATTCCTCGATCCGGCGGACATATTTGATGGCCTGAGCCGGCAGGTCGGCCCAGGACCGCGCGCTGGCGGTCGGCTCCTTCCAGCCCTCGATGGTCTCGTAGATCGGCTCGACCCGGCTTTGCGCGCCCTCGCCGGCCGGGAAATGGTCGATCTCCTTGCCGTCGAGCTTGTAGCCAGTGCAGACCTCGATCGTGTCGAAGCCGTCGAGAATGTCCAGCTTGGTCAGCGCCAGGCCGTTGATGCCACAGGTCCGGACCGCCTGGCGGACCAGCACGGCGTCGAACCAGCCGCAACGGCGGGGCCGCCCGGTATTGGTGCCGAACTCGCGGCCGCGCTCGCCGATCTTGCGGCCGGTCTCGTTGTCCTGCTCGGTCGGGAACGGGCCCTGGCCGACGCGGGTCGTGTAGGCCTTGCACAGGCCAAGCACGTAGCCGACCGCGCCCGGCCCGAGGCCGGCGCCGGTCGCGGCCTGCGCCGCCACGGTGTTGGACGAGGTGACGTAGGGATAAGTGCCGTGATCGACGTCTAGCAGCGCGCCTTGCGCGCCCTCGAACAGCATGCGTTTGCCGGCGCGCCGCTCGATGTCGAGCAGCCGCCATACCGTCTCGGCGTAGGGCAGCAGCTGCGGCGCCATCGCCATCAGCTCTTTCAGGATCACCGCGCTGTCGAATTCCGGCAGGTTGAGGCCACGGCGCAGCGCGTTGTGATGCGCCAGCAGGCGGTCGATCTTGTGCGGCAGGGTCTGATGATCGGCAAGATCCATCAGGCGGATGGCGCGGCGGCCGACCTTGTCCTCATAGGCCGGGCCAATGCCGCGGCGCGTCGTCCCGATCGCGGTCGCTGCGCTGGCGGATTCGCGGTGCGCATCGAGCTCGCGGTGCAGCGGCAGGATCAGCGTGACGTTTTCCGCGATGCGCAGATTGTCTGGGCTGACTTCGACCCCCTGCGCCCTGAGCTTGGCGACCTCGTCGAGGAAGGCGGCCGGATCGAACACCACGCCATTGCCGATCACCGACAGCTTGCCCTCGCGCAGCACGCCGGAGGGCAGCAGCGCGAGCTTGTAGGTCTTGCCGTTGATCACCAGCGTATGGCCGGCGTTATGGCCGCCCTGGAAGCGGACGACGATGTCCGCCTGCTCCGACAACCAGTCGACGATCTTGCCCTTCCCTTCGTCGCCCCACTGGGCGCCGACGACGACAACGTTGGCCATTCGCGGGTAATCCCTGTTCAATCTGTCTCTAGGAGGCATGATCCTCGCGGAAAACCGGTGCCCACTCTTCCGGGATCATGCCTGCGCCCAGCCCAATCGGCGGCCGGAGCCGCCCGCACGCAAGGCAGCCAACCGGATAAAGGAAGCAGCCCCTCTAGGCAAGCAAGAACGGGGCTTTTTCGAGGTCCAAAGCCCGACCCAAGCCTTTGATATCCCCTGAAAATCCAGAAGCCTCAGGGAACGGCGGAACGGGCTTCGACCAAAGCGTAAGGCGCCATGTCAGTCCCTGCATAGTCGCGATGCATCCGCCCCCCGTTGATGCGATCTCGATTTCCGTGTCTTTGAGCAGAGCCGGGCGATGAGCCGGCCCGGACCTTTCCGGGCCGGGGCGCTCGGCGCTATCCGCGGGGCCATGACGATCACAATGTCCGCAACCGCCCAGACCACCGGCACCGATACATCCGGTCACAGCTGGATCGCCAACCAGCCCTACCTACTGCTCAGCATCACCGCGCTGTGCTGGGCCGGCAACGCCATCGTCGGTCGGCTCGCCGCCGGCCACATCCCGCCGGTGACGCTGTCGTTCCTGCGCTGGTTCCTCGCGTTCCTGTTGGTGCTGCCGTTCGCCTGGAAGCATCTTGCGCAGGACTGGGCCGCGATCCGCGGGCGGCTCGGCCTGATGGTCATGCTCTCGGTCACCGGTATCGGCGCCTTCAACACGCTGCAATATTGGGCGCTGGAGCATACCCAGGCGCTGAACACGCTGCTGCTCCAGTCGGCCGCGCCGCTGATCGTGGCATTATGGTCGCTGGCCATTCTCGGCCTCCGACTCACCGCGGCGCAGACCTTCGGCGTGCTGCTGTCGATGTGCGGCGTGCTCACGATCCTGCTGCATGGCGATTTCACCACGCTGTCGAACATCGAGTTCAACAAGGGCGACCTCATCTTCATCGTCGCGCTCGTCATTTTCGCGCTCTATTCGGTGCTGACCTTGAAGCGTCCACCGATGCACGGCCTCTCGTTCCTCGCCTTCACCTTCGGCTGCGGCGCCGCCTGCCTCATTCCGCTGGAGATCTGGGAATTGTTCGCGCGCCCCGTGATGAAGCTCGACGGGCCGAACCTGCTGACCCTGTTCTATGTCGCGGTGTTCCCCTCGACGCTCGCTTATCTCTGCTTCAACCGCGGCGTCCGGCTGATCGGCGCCAACCGCGCCGCGCCGTTCTTCCACGTCGTGCCGGTGTTCGGCTCGATCATGGCGATGGTCTTTTTGGGCGAGCGCCCGCAGGCGTTCCACTTCATCGGTTTTGCATTGGTGCTGTCGGGCGTGTTCGTGGCGTCGCGGAAGCAGGCGAGCTAGGCATCCTTCAGATGTAGCGCGCTGCGCCCATGCAGAGCGCGGCGATGCCGAGCAGGCCCGCCGCCACGCGTTGAGCCCCGGCGATACGTGAACGCAGATCCTCCGGATTGCCGACGCCACGACGCAAGGCCGCGAGCGCACGGGGACCCGATTGCCGCCTGAACACCGGCCGCGATCAGCGCGCAGACCGCGCCGACCGCGAGCACCTGCTCTGTCGTGCCGAAGCTGCCGGCATGAACGAGATGTCCGAGATAGCCGCCGGTCAGGATCGCAATTGTCGCCGCGCCGAGTTGTGGAAAGACCAGTTGCTCGCCGCCCACTCCGCCGATGCGGGCCAACGCGAAGCTTGATCCCGCCCAGAACACGGATGACAACACGTGAAGCGACAGGGCGATCACAAGGGCGGTGTGCATGGCAAGCTCCGAACCAGCTCCTAAATTGGATATACAATATGTATAGTCAATACGTCAACAGAATGGCAAGGCCATGCCGAAGCGCAACTATGTGAGCTCCGCGCGGGCTTCCGCGGCGGCGGAGACGCGCGAGCGCATCATCGCGGCCGGCGCGCGCCTCTTGCGCAAGGACGCGAGCATTGCGAGCTTCTCCCTCGACGTCGTCGCGAAGGCGGCCGGCGTCACGCGGCTGACCGTCTACAACCAGTTCGGATCGCGGCGCGGATTGTTGGAAGCCGTGTTCGACGACATCGCCCGCCGGGGCGGGCTGTTCGATCTCGCTGAAGTGATGACGATGGCGGACCCGCGGGCCGCCCTCGACCGCATCGTCACAATCTTCTGCAACTTCTGGGCGCACGACCCCGCCATCGGCGCGCTGAATCAGGCGATCGCGACCGATCCCGAGTTCGGCGAGGCCCTGCTCGCGCGCAACGAGCGCCGGCGGGAGCTGCTGACCGGACTTGTCGCGCGCATCACGGAGAAACGCGCGGCCAAGCGGGCCGCGCAGGACGCGGTCGACCTGATCTTCGTGCTGACGAGCTATCCGACTTTTGCAGCGCTGAGCCGGCAGCGCTCGGCCGCGGGGGTCTGCCGCCTGTTACAGACGGCATGCCACGCGGCCGTGGATGCGTTGACGCCGGACCAGCGTGGAAGCGCGGAACGGAAGAAGTAAATGTCGTCGTGATGCCCCTTCTTCCTTCTCCCCTTGTGGGAGAAGGTGGCGCGAAGCGCCGGATGAGGGGTCTCCATCCGCGCACTCAAATGAGAGTTGGACGCGCGGAGAGAGACCCCTCACCCGTCTCGCCGCTATCGCGGCGAGCCACCCTCTCCCACAAGGGGAGAGGGAAAGAGCGCGCGCTACTTTGCCGTAAGCTTGCTGTACGCCTCGCTGGTGGCAATGATGACGTGCTCGGCGCAGCCGTTGACGCGATGCGGGTCGGCCTGCGTCTCGTAGGCCTCCGATGTCATCATGTCGAGGAAGGCTGTGACCGACGGATAGAGGACCAGCGCGACGAAATCCCAGTCGTTCCCCTCCTGCGGTCCGAGCGCGACCGCCTTGGCCTCGCCCGTCCAGAGCAAGGTGCCGCCGCGCGCCTTGATCATCGGCACGGTGATCGCGCTGTAGCGCAGATAAGCATCCCAGCCGGAGCCGTTGCCGTCGCGCGAACGCGCGTGGAAGCGCATCAGGTTCAGCATCACCACCGGCGCATTTGGATCGAGCCGTTCCAGGCCCTCGATGTTCAACATATTAACCGCCAAAGGCGCCTCCCCGGTTCATGTCTGCATTGTAGCATTGCGGCTGCGTGGCTTGTGCCACGACGGCAATCCGGCGCAAGCTCGTATCCGACGCCAATGACGATCGCTTCGCCCGCGCCACCGGCCTCCAATCCAGCCAGTTGGCTCAACAACCAGCCTTATCTGCTGCTCAGCCTGAGCTCGCTGTTCTGGGCGGGCAACATCGTGCTCGCGCGCCATGTCGGTGCGCATGTGCCGCCGCTGACGGTGACCACGATCCGCTGGTTCGGCGTGTTCCTGATCCTGTTGCCATTCGCATGGCCGCATCTGAAGCGTGACTGGCCCGCCTTGCGCAACAGCCTTCCCCTGATGCTGTTCCTGTCGCTGGTGGGCTTTGCCTTCAACAACGCGATCTCGTACTGGGCGATGCAATATACGGAAGCGCTGAACGCGCTGCTGATCCAGTCGGCAGGTCCGCTGTTCGTGGCGCTGTGGTCGCTGGCGCTGTTCGGGGTGCGGCTGACCGGCGCGCAGTTCGCGGGCATCGCGATCTCGCTTGCCGGCGTGCTGATCATCATCCTGCGCGGCGATCTCGCCGCGCTCGCGAGCATCAGCTTCAACAGGGGCGACATCATGTTCGCCTCCTCGCTGGTGGCGTTCGGTCTCTACTCGGCCTTCATCCCGCGGCGGCCGAAGATCCATCAGCTCTCATTTCTCTCCTTCACCACCTGCTGCGGCGCGACCATGCTGCTGCCGACCGCGATCTGGGAGGCGGCAAGCGGCCGCGTGCTGCAATTCGACGGGATGACGCTGGCGACTCTCGGCTACATCCTGATTTTCCCCTCGACGCTGGCCTATCTCTTCTTCAACCGCGGCGTCGCGCTGATCGGGCCGAACCGCGCCGCGCCGTTCTTCCATCTGGTGCCGGTGTTCGGCTCGGCGCTGGCGATCCTGCTGCTCGGCGAAAAGCTCCAGCCGTTCCACTTGATCGGCTACGCGCTGGTGCTTGCCGGCGTCGTGATCGCCTCGCGCCAGGGTTCTGCGGTGAAGTAATTCCGCGGCGCGGACGCGTTCACTACCTACGGCCATCTTTCGAATCCGGTTTTGACAAGCTACGTTCCCCGCCAACGAAAAGAGGGAACGTCCAGACATGATTTCAGCGTTGATTCGAAACCTGCGTGCCATCGGCGCGGCCGCGCTGTGCCTCGCCGCTGCATCCACGGCCCAGGCCGACAATTATCCGAGCCGCAACATCACGCTGGTGCTGCCGTTCGCCGCCGGCAGCGGCACCGACACCACGACGCGGCTGATCTCGCAGCATCTGTCGCAGGCGCTCGGCGTCGGCATCGTGATCGAGAACAAGGCGGGTGCCAACGGCATGCTCGCCGCGACCTATGTCGCGCGCGCCGCGCCCGACGGCTACACGCTGCTGGTGACGACCAACACCACGCATTCGGCCAATCCGTTCCTGCTCAAGAGCCTCACTTACGATCCGGTCAAGGATTTCACGCCGATCGCGCGTACCGGCGATTTGCCCTTCATGCTGGTCATCAATCCGGAAGTGCCGGCCAAGACCGTTGGCGAGCTGGTCGCCTATGGCAAGGCCAATCCGGGCAAGCTGAGTTATGCCTCGGGCTCTTCCTCGGCGATCGTGTCGGGCGCGACCTTTGCGCACAATGCCGAGCTCGACCTGTTGCACGTGCCCTACAAGAGCTCGCCGCCGGCGCTCAACGACGTCATGGGCGGCCGCGTCTCGATGATGTTCGTCGACATCCTGACTGGCCTGCCGCATGTCAACGGCAACGCGCTGCGCGCGCTCGCGGTCACCACCAAGGAGCGCTCACCGCTGGTGCCGCATCTGCCCTCGATGCAGGAAGCCGGCGTGCCGGACTTCGACATCTCGTCATGGCAGGGCTATTTCGGCCCGGCCGGCATGCCGAAGGAGATCGTGACGCGGCTCAACGCCGAGATCAGGAAGATCGTCGAGAATCCGGAGATCAAGGCCAAGCTCGCCACCCTCGGCATGGACGCCTTCTCCGGTACGCCGGAGCAGCTTGGCAGCTTCGTGAACGAGCAGCTCGTGCTGTGGGAGAAGCTGATCACGAACGCGAAGATCGAGAAGCAGTAGGCAGTCTCGTAGGGTGGGCAAAGCGTAGCGCGCCTACCATTAGGTCGTCGCAAAAAAGAAGAAGGTGGGCACGACGCTTCGCGTCTTTGCCCGCCCTACGAATTCAGTGCAAGAATTTACGCCGCGCGGACCTTGGCGAGGAAGCCGTCGACGGCGCTGCGCAGCGCGCCGGACTGGTTGTCCAGCTCGCGGGCGTTGGAGAGCACGTCGGTGGCCGCACTGCCGGTCGCTTCCGCGGCCGAGGTGACGCTGCCGATATGGGCATTGATCTCGCTCGAGCCGGCCGCGACCGACTGGATGTTGCGGGCGATCTCTCGGGTCGCTTCTCCCTGCTGCTCGATCGATGCGGAAATGCCGGCGGTGATCTCGCTCATCTCGGCGATGGTCTGGGTGATGCCGGAGATGGCCGTGACCGCGTCGCTGGTCGAGGTCTGCATCGCCGCGACCTGCGCGGATATCTCCTCGGTCGCCTTCGCGGTCTGGTTGGCGAGCGCCTTGACCTCGGAGGCGACGACTGCGAAGCCGCGGCCGGATTCACCGGCGCGTGCCGCCTCGATGGTGGCGTTGAGCGCGAGCAGGTTGGTCTGCGCGGCGATCGAATGGATCAGCTTGACGACCTCGCCGATCTTCTCGGCGCCGGTCGAGAGCACCTGCACGGTGGCGTTGGTCCGCTCGGCATCGCTGACGGCGCGGCTCGCGACTTCGGTCGAGCGGGTGACCTGACGGGAGATTTCCGCAACCGAGCTCGACAGCTCTTCGGCGGCAGCCGCAACCGTGCCGACATTGCCGGAGGCCTTTTGCGAGGCAGCGCCGACCGTTGCGGCACGCGAGGAGGCGTCGCTCGCAGTCGCGGTCATCGACTGCGCCGTGCTCTGCATGCCGGCCGCGGCCGAGGAGACCGAGCGGACGATGCCGTTGACGCTGCGTTCAAAGTCGTTGGCGATGTCTTCCATCGCGCTGCGACGTTCCGCCGCGGCACGCTCCTTGGCATCGGCCTCGGTCTTTTCGAGGTCACGGATGCGGACCGCGTTGTCCTTGAAGATCTGCACGGTCGAAGCCATCGCGCCGACCTCGTCGCCGCGGCCGACACCCGGGATGTCGCCCTCGAGCTTGCCGTCGGCCAGCTCCTTCATGCGGGTACCGAGCAGCGCGAGCGGGCGGCTGATGCTGCGGCCGATCAGCCAGGCGACGCTCCCCGCAACGATGACGATGCCGAGAATGGCGAAGCCGAGCAGCCAGTAGACCGGGCCCATCTTCTCGTCGATGTCCTCGAGATAGGCGCCGGTGCCGAGATACATCTCGAAGCCGGGCACCGCGACGGCGTAGCCAAGCTTGCGGATCGGCTTTGCTTGGCCGGGCTTCACATATTCGTAGAACAGCAGGATCTCGCCGTTCGCCTTGACCCCATCCATGATCTCGCGGGACAGCTTCCGACCGTTGGTCTCCACATCCATGCGGTTGGCGCCGATCTGCTTCGGATCGGGCGCGAGCTGCGTGATGCCATCATAGGTGGTGCCGAACAGATAGCCGGAGCCCTTGTCGTAGGTCATCGCATTGCCGTAGCGGCGCAGCTCAGCGAGCGCGACGTCCTTGGTCAGCTCGCCGGCATTGACCCGTTTCACCAGCGTGGCCGCGTAGTTGCGGGCCAGCTCGACGATCGCCTTGGTCTGGTCGATGCGCGCATTCACCATCTCGCGCTTCATCAGGTAGCCGGCAAGGACACCGGAGATGCACAGGCCGAACAAGGTGACGCCGACAAGGACACCCAGCTTCGGGGCGATCTTCAGATTGCTCAATTTCACGGGATGGCTCCGGCAACAATGGGATACGGCACGCGACCAGATCGATCAAAATCGAATCAACTTTTATGTGTGAGGCCTTATCAAGTTACTTACGGGCCTCCGTAGAAGCCCGTACGCAGCCGCGAAAACCGGCAATTTATCTCAACACCGGCAACCGGGAATTGTACGCGACCGCATCGATTTCGCGTAAAAGACGCAAAGGCCAGCCACGAAGGCGGGTCACAACAAGAAACCAAATCGGGAGCAGAAAATGCCGAAATACAGGGTGGTGACGCCGAAGGGCGCGAGCTTCACGGTCGCGGGCAGCGATTACTCCTATGAGCGCGAGGCGCTCGATCCGATCGATGCCGAGATCGTCGAAGCCCCGGCCGACGAGGCCGGCTTCATCGCCGCCGCGAAGAACGCCGACGCTATCTATGCCAAGGGCATTCCGATCACCAAGACCATCATCGACACGTTGGAGAGTTGCAAGGTCATCACGCTCGGCTCGGTCGGCGTCGACAGCGTCGACGTCAAGGCCGCCACCGCTCGCGGCATTCCCGTCACCAACATCCCCGACACCTTCATCGAGGAGGTCGCAGACCACGCCATGATGCTGCTGCTCGCCGGCTTCCGCCGCCTGGTCGAGCAGGACCGCATGGTGCGCGACGGCCGCTGGGCCGAGGGCCGGCCGGCGCTGCTCAAGATCCCGAGGCTAATGGGCCAGACGCTCGGCTTCATCTCGTTCGGCCGCGTCGCGCGTGCGGTTGCGAAACGCGCAGCCCCGTTCGGCCTGCGCATGATGGCCTATGATCCCTTCATCCAGGAAACGCTGATGTACGACCACGGCGTGATCCCGGCGACGCTGAACGAGGTGCTGTCGCAATCCGACTTCGTCTCGATGCATGCCCCCGCCCGGCCGGAGGTGCATCACATGCTGACCGAGAAGCATTTCCGGCAGATGAAGAAGGGCTCGATCTTCATCAACACCGGCCGCGGTGCCACGGTAGACGAGGAGAGCCTGATCAAGGCGCTGCAAGAAGGCTGGATCGCGCATGCCGCCCTCGACGTGCTGGAGAAGGAACCGCCCTCGCACAACAATCCGCTGATCGGCATGGAGAACGTGACCCTGACCGCCCACGTCGCTTCGGCCTCGGCACGGTTCGACGAGGCGCGCAAGCGCCGTGTGGGCTACGAATTGTCACTGGTGCTTCAGGGCATGTGGCCGGTAAGCTGCGTCAATCCGTCGGTGCTGCAAAGCACCGCGCTCCGCCGCTGGCAGCCTGTCAGCATGGATCGCGGACCGAACAGCTAGGCGGACGGCGCAAAAGGCGCCGGTAACCGGAACGACCCTTCACCGGCGATCAACGCCGGGAAGGGAGACATTTAGGGAGGAACTGATGAGGAACGACATCACGCGTCGTGATGCCTTGGCGCTGGGCCTGTCCGCTGCAACGCTCGCGGCCACTGGTGCTGCAGCGCAAACAACGCAATCCAACATCAAGGCTGCCGATGTGGCGGCGCCCAAGCGCGACATCGAGAAAGGCGCATCCTTGCGCATGCTGCGCCCGGTGCGTTTCGTCCAGGCCGACGAGGACGTGTTCCGCGCCAATGCGGCAAAATTCACCAAGGAGACCGGGGTCGAGGTCAAGGTCGACTTCGTCGGCTGGGAAGACATCAACCAGCAGACCGCGGTGACCTCGAATTCCGGCGCCGGCCCCGACATCATCATCGGCTTCTCCGATGCTCCGCACATCTATATGAGACAAGCTGATCGAGCTGACCGATGTCGCCGACTATCTCGGCAAGCGTTATGGCGGCTGGCTGCCGCTGGCGCAGCGCTACGGCAAGAAGAACAAGAGCGACGCCTGGATCGGGCTGCCGTTCGGCGCCACCGCCGGTCCCCTGATCTACCGCAAGTCGATCCTGCAATCGGTCGGCTTCGACAAGGTGCCGGAAGACCATGCCGGAATTGTCGACCTGTGCCAGAAGCTGCACAAGGCCGGCAAGCCGGCCGGCTTCGCGCTCGGCAACGCCAAGGGCGACGGCAACGGTTTTGCGAACTGGGCGCTGTGGTCGCACAACGGCTCCCTGCTCGACGAGGACGGCAACGTCGTCATCAACAGCAAGGAGACGATTGCCGCGCTGAACTGGGTCAAGCAGCTCTACCCGACCTTCATCGCCGGCACGACATCGTGGAACGACGTCAGCAACAACCGCGCCTACTCCTCGCAGGAGATTTCCCTGACCGCCAACGGCGTCTCGCTGTACTTCTCGTTGAAGAACGACCCCGCGACCAAGGCGATCGCCGAGGACAGCGAACATCAGTTGCTGCCGAAGGGCCTCGCCAAGGTTTCGCCGATGGCGGGCCTGACGCTGAACGCCATGGTGTTCAAGCACAGCCAGTACCCCAACGCGGCAAAGGCATTCCTGCAATACATGCTTGAAAAAGACCAGTACGAGCCGTGGCTCAATGCCAACTCCGGCTATTGGTCACAGCCGCTGGCCGCCTATGCCGAGGCCGCCGTGTGGTCGCAGGATCCCAAAGTGAAGCTGTTCAAGGACACCATGAACAGCACCTACTATGACGGCTACAAGGGCCCGATCTCGACCGCGACGGGTGCCGTCAGTGCTGACTACGTGCTGATTCAGATGTTCTCGTCCGTAGCCACCGGCGCTGCCACGCCGGAGGCCGCTGCGGCAGAAGCCGAGCAACGCTGCAAGCGGTACTTCCGGCGACAGAGCCGGTAACGGGCGACGACAAAGCGGCCGTCATTGCGAGGAGCACTTGCGACGAAGCAATCCAGACTATCTCCGCGGAGACAGACTGGATTGCTTCGCTTCGCTCGCAATGACGGTGGAGTGACTTTCACAGACGGGACAACAAACTGATGTCCGTGACCACCCTCTCCTCCCCCGCCCTGGCGCAGCGGCAGCCGAACTGGCTGGTACGCCTGTTCGACTACAAGCCGTTCCTGATCGTGATGTGTCTTGCGCCTGCGATCGGGCTGCTCGCGGTCTTCCTGACCTATCCGCTCGGCCTCGGCGTCTGGCTCGCTTTCACCGACACCACGATCGGCCAGCGTGGCATCTACGTCGGCTTCGAGAATTTCCAGTATCTGCTCACCGATTCGCTGTGGTGGAACGCGGTGTTCTACAGCGTCGTCTACACGGGCATTGCGACGTTCGGGAAATTCGCACTCGGCTTCTGGCTCGCGCTGCTGCTCAACAACCATTTTCCTTTCAAGAGCGTGCTGCGTGCGATCATCCTGCTGCCCTGGATCGTGCCGACCGTGCTGTCGGCGCTGGCGTTCTGGTGGATCTACGATCCCCAATTCTCGATCATCTCCTACCTGCTGGTCGACGTGCTGCATTGGCGCGACAGCAATATAGACTTCCTCGGTTCGCCCTGGCCGGCGCGCTTCTCGCTGATCGCCGCCAATATCTGGCGCGGCATTCCCTTCGTCGCGATCTCGCTGCTGGCGGGGCTTCAGACCATCTCGCCCTCGCTCTACGAGGCTGCGATGCTCGACGGCGCCAGCGCCTGGCAGCGCTTCCGCTACATCACCTTCCCGATGATGATGCCGATCCTCGCCATCGTCATGACCTTCTCGATCATCTTTACCTTCACCGACTTCCAGTTGGTCTACGCCATCACCCGTGGCGGGCCCGGCAACTCGACCCATCTGCTAGCAACGCTGGCCTTCCAGCGCGGCATCGCCGGCGGCGAGCTCGGCGAAGGTGCCGCGATCGCAGTGTCGATGATCCCGTTCCTGGTGTTCGCGACGCTGTTCTCCTATTTCGGCCTGGCGCGCCGCAAATGGCAGCAGGGAGAGAGCAATGACTGATACTGTCGCCCAACCGGCTGTCGCCGACGCGAAGGCAGCGCCCGACACGATGGCCTGGGATTCCGGGCTGCGGCGGCTGATGATGATCTATCTGCCGCTCGGCTGCTTCGTGCTCATCCTGCTGTTCCCGTTCTACTGGATGGCGATCACCTCGTTCAAGCCGAACGCGGAGCTGATGAACTACAAGGAGCACAATCCGTTCTGGATCTCCTCGCCGACGCTGGCGCATATCAAGCACCTCTTGTTCAACACCGCCTATCCGCATTGGCTGTGGACGACAATGTTGGTGGCAATCGGGTCGACCACGCTGTCGCTGATCGCGAGCACGCTCGCCGCCTATGCCATCGAACGCCTGCGCTTCCGCGGCAGTCCTTATGTCGGCCTCGGCATCTATCTCGCCTATCTGGTACCGCCGTCGATCCTGTTCATTCCGCTCGCCACCGTCGTCGTGCAGTTCGGCCTGTTCGACTCACCGTTGGCACTGATCCTGGTCTACCCGACATTCCTGGTGCCGTTCTGCACCTGGCTCCTGATCGGCTATTTCAAGTCGATTCCGTACGAGCTCGAGGAGTGCGCGCTGGTCGACGGCGCCACGCGGCTCCAGATCCTGCGGCGGATCACGCTGCCGCTCGCCGTGCCCGGCCTGATCTCGGCCGGCATCTTCTCCTTCACGCTGTCCTGGAACGAGTTCATCTATGCGCTCGCCTTCATCCAGAGCGGCGCCAACAAGACCGTGCCGGTCGCGATCCTGACCGAGCTCGTCACAGGCGATGTCTATCAGTGGGGTGCGCTGATGGCGGGCTCACTGCTCGGCTCGCTGCCGGTTGCGATCTTCTACTCGCTGTTCGTGGATTATTACGTGTCGTCGCTGACGGGCGCGGTCAAGGAGTAGACGGCCGCTGCGGCCTTTGGCCCGGCTTCACAAAACTGCAACGTGCCGTCCGCATAAGGCATGCGTCCGCCAACAGGAGACGCACATGCGCGCGACTTTTCTCAGCACCGTCGCAACGATCATTCTCACCGCGAGCGCAGCGCTCGCGCAGAGCGAAGGTGAATTCCCGGCCAAGCTCGCCGGCCACGTGGTGATGCCGGCCGCCTCGTTCATCGACGCGCCCGCCGACGCCCCCGCCGATCTCAAGACCTCGGGCAAATACACCACGGGCAAGCGCGTCGACGCGCTCGGCACCGTGATGGGCAAGTCCTATGAGCGGGCGACCGGCGTGTCGCTGCCGTTCAAGGGCCAGCCGCTCCAGGGTCATTCCGGCATCAAGACCATGCCCGACGGCACGTTCTGGGTGATCACCGACAACGGCATGGGCGCGCGCGCGAACTCGCCGGATTCGATGCTGTATCTAAACCGCTACAAGATGGATTGGGCGGGCGGCAAGATCGAGCGGCTGGAGACCATCTTCCTGCACGATCCCGACAAGAAGGTGCCCTTCCGCATCGTGCACGAGGACACGCAGAAGCGTTACCTCACCGGCTCGGACTTCGACACCGAGGGCTTCCAGATCATCGGCGATGTCTTCTGGATCGGCGACGAGTTCGGCCCCTACATCCTGAAGGCCGACAAGACCGGCAAGATCCTGGCCGTGTTCGAGACGGTCGCCGACGGTAAGCCGGTGCGCTCGCCCGACAACTGGGCGGTGGGAACGCCGGGCGCGCCGGGCGCGACCTACACCAACGTCAACCTCCGCCGCTCCAAGGGTTTTGAAGGCTTTGCGTCGTCGAAGGACGGCAAATTCCTCTACGGCCTGCTCGAAGGACCGCTGTGGGACGCCGACAAGAAGGACTGGGAGAAGGTCGACGGCAAGGAAGCCTCCCGCATCCTCGAGTTCGACGTCGCCGCCGAGAAGTTCACCGGCCGCTACTGGCAGTATGTGTTCGAGCAGAACGGCAACGCCATCGGCGACTTCAACATGATCGATCAGGCCTCCGGCCTCGTCATCGAGCGCGACAACGGCGAAGGCACCGCCGACAAGGCCTGCCCGCAGGGCACCCGCGGCGCGAACTGCTTCCCGGACCTCGCCAAGTTCAAGCGCATCTACAAGATCGAGCTCAGCGACGCCAATGTCGGCAAGCCCGTGCGCAAGATCGGCTATATTGACCTGATGAAGATCCAGGATCCCGACAAGAAGGCGAGGAAGCCGCTCAATGACGGCGTCTACACCTTCCCGTTCTTCACCATCGAGAACGTCGATCGCGTCGACGACACCCACATCATCGTCGGTAACGACAACAATCTGCCGTTCTCGTCCAGCCGCGATCCCAACAAGGCCGACGACGATGAGTTCATGCTGCTCGAGGTCGCGGATTTCCTGAAGGCGAAGTGAGGCCCTGCTCTCTCAACACGGTCATCGCCCGGCTTGACCGGGCGATCCAGTACGCCGCGGCGCCAGCGATTGGATCGTTAGGCCTCGGCGTACTGGATGCCCCGCCCCCGTGCGCAATTGCGCACTAGGCGGGGCATGACAACGGAGGATTTATCGCACCGTAAACTCCCTACCCAGCCGGCACGATCACCATGCCCTTGTCTTTCGGCCAGCGGATGCGCCAGGCGAAGTTGATGTCGCGGGCCTCGCCGGGCTTGGCGTCGAATGTCCATTCCAGCACGCCGCGCTTGTCGCGGATATTGCTCGCGGTCGGCGGCGTGGTCACGGGCAGCATCTCGACCACGATGTCCTCGTTCTCGCTGACCGGCAATTGATCCTCGATCGCAACCTTGATCGGGAAATCGTGACCATTGCGGATCGTCGTCTTGAATGAACGCTCGTCGGTCTTCGACGTCGTGACCAGCAGACCCGCCGAGCCTTCGTTGCGCTTGAGCACCGCGCGCTCGATCTTGATCTTGTCGTCGGCGCCGAAGCCAAGCCGCACGATGTCGTCCTTGGCCGACGCCGTGATCTTGCCGCGGCCGACGAAGATGCCGTCGCGGTAGATCGCGACCTTGCCAGGCAGCAATGTCACCTCGTCGGTCTGCTTGAAGCTGGCCTCGAGGAAGGCGGTCGGGTCCAGCACCGGCGCGGCGCGCACCGCGAGATCGGCGGGCACATTCACCGAAGCGATACGGAGGCTCTTGGCGCCCTCGGCGGCACCGAGACTGACGCGGCCGGGAATCCTGAACGTGGCCTGGAAGTCGCCGATTTCGGCAACCGCCTGCTGTTCTTCGGCGCGTTCACGCGGCTCAGAAGCCTCCGCGACTTTGGGCATCAGCGGCTGCATCTGGCGTGCCATCGGAGCGGGCCGCGCCAAATCAGAGGCCGTGCCAAGCGCCAGCGGCTTCGGCACCTGCGGATATTGCGCAACCAGCGAATTCAGCTCCGGGGCGCTGCCGCCGCGGCCGATACGCACCGTGGAGACGCCGAGTGTGACGTTGGACCAATCTTCGCCGGTCGATTGCGTGATCTCGGCACGGCGGACCAGCTCGAGCTGCGGCTTGCGGTCCTTGGCGCCGGTGTCGAGCCGGGCGTCGTAGAGCGGCAGCCAGCGCGCGTTGCGCACGGCATAGGTCACCCGCAGCGTCGCCTTGGTCGCGGCGGCCGAGGCGACGTCGATCCGCACCTCCAGCTTGCTCGGCGGCTTGGCCGAGCGCTCGGCTTCCAATTGTGCGATCTCGCGATCGATCTCGCGCTGTTTTCGTGTGGCATCGCGGATCGCAGTGTCGGCGGTCGCGATCTCCTCGGCGACGGCGGCAAAGGCCGCGCGCCATTCGGTGATCGGCCGCGCTTCACCCTTCTCGCCAAGGCCGGCGGGCGAAGCTTCAGCGAAGTGCTGCGCGAACTGACGCCGTGCGGTGGCCGAGTCGATCGCACCTTGTAGGTCCGCCCGCTGATCCCTGAGCGCCTCGATGCGCTTGTCGAGCTCGGCAGATTCACGGGCGGCGCCGTACGCGGCGGCCGTGCGTCGATCGTGCCGATAGTCAGCTTGGCGCCCGCCTCGCCTTCGACGCGGAGGGAGGACGGGTCGAGCGAGAGCGGAAAATCCTTGGCGACCAGCGTCGAGTTCACCGGAGGCGAGATCCAACGAAATGACGCGGGTCACGGTGGCGCCATCGGGATAGACCGTGACCGTATCGATCGCGGATTTGGCGTCCACGTCGGCTGCCCATGACGGCACCGCGACGGCCGAGGTCACCAGGACCAGGCTCGTGGTTGCCAAATATTTCGCGATGATGCGCATAAATCCCTCCTGCCATTATCGCCGCGCCGCCAGCCGGACGCGTGCGATCAGATGCCTCGCCATCGTGATGAGACGCGGCGGGGAAGGAACTGGTTCGATTGGGGTTTCCGTGGGGCGCTACGGCGGCGGCACGGTGGCCGCGGAACACGTTATGGTCCCGCCAGGCCTCAGATCTGGGTTGGCGAGCCCTGGCCGAAGATGCGGCGGAGCAGATCGGTCACGTTGCGGGCGCCAGCCTTCCTCAGGATGCTGGCGCGGTAGCCCTCGACGGTCCGCGCGCTCAGATGCATGCGCCGGGCGATTTCCTTGTTGGTCAGGCCCGCGGCGAGATGCTCGAGCACCGCGCCTTCGCGCGCGGTGAGGGGTTCGCAGCCGGGCAGCCAGCGCTGCCGGCTCGAGCCGGGCTGCGCGAACTCGTCGATCGCAGCATCGATCCGATCGACGATGTCACGGCCGCGGAACGGCTTTTCGATGAAGTCGGCCGCGCCGCTCTTGATGGCGTCGACCGCCATGGAAATGCTGCCGTTCGCCGAGGTCACCAGCACCGGCGCCATGCAGTTTTCCTCGCGCAGCCGCTTGAGCACGTCGAGGCCGGAGCGATCTGGCGGCATCTCCAGCAGCACGCAGGCCGGCATCCGCGCTCTCGCCTCCGACAGCAGCGAGGCGCCATCGGCGAAGCAGATCACGTCATAGGCGCTCTGTCGAAGCGCGGTCGAAAGCTGCTCGCGGGAGACCGCGTCAGTTTCAATGATGAACACCTTACCCTTGGAAACCATGTTTCCCGGCATCATCCCGATCCAGCAATGTCTTGGTCAAATGGCCCGAGACGGCAGCGGGCCCCGTCGCCTACCGCGCCCTCGTGAGCACGGCATTCACGCCAGTGCTTCGGTTTCCCCTATGTATGTTCCAACGCGTTCCCGGATTTGACGGATGGGGACATAAACTTTACATTTCGGGACATCCCCTCGGGAATGGCGGAACGGGTCGCATGACCGACCTCATTCGCAGCGCAGGCTTGAGCTATTATCCGGAGGTCGCCCGGTCGGTCGGACTCGACCCCAGGCAGATGATGCGCAAGGTCCGACTGCCGCTGGCCTGCCTCGACAAGCCCGACACGCCGATCGCCGTCGCCGGCCTGCGCCGCCTGCTCGAATTGTCGGCCGAGGCATCCGGCGCCGAAGATTTCGGCTTGCGCCTTGCCGAGCGGGGCGGCCTGACCAATTTCGGCGCGGTCGGTTTGATCGTGCGCGAACAGGCGACAGTCGGCGAGGCCATCGCAGCATTCTCACGCTTCATTCATGTCCATCACGAGGGCATGCGGCTCGATGTTGCGCACGACAAGCACACCGTGACCGTCACGCTGCATCTGCGCGGCCGGCAGCCGAGCGCGCCGCGTCAGGCCATCGACATGGCACTCGGCAGCGTCCACCGCATCATCCAGTCGCTGTTCAGCAGCGATTGGCGGCCGCTGGAGGTGCACCTGCATTATCCGCCGCCGCACGACCGCAAGCGCTATCGCGAGTTCTTCGGCTGCCGCGTCACCTTCAATGCGGATGACGATGCGATCCTGTTGTCGGCGCACGACATGGAGCGCCGGATCCCGAGCGCGCATCCGCTGATCGCGAATTATCTACGCAAGCGAATCGAGGCGATCGAGACGCGCCCCGCAAGCTGGGAGGCAAAGGTCGACGAGGTCGTGCGTAGCCTGCTCGCCAGTGGCGATTGCACCGTCGAGCGCGTGGCCGAGCATCTCGCCTGCACCCGGCGCACCATCCACCGGCGCCTTGCTGCATCAGGCACCAGCTTCTCGGCCATCCTCGATGCACAGCGCGCCTATCTCGTGATCCAACTGATCGACGACACGCGCCGGCCGCTGGCCGACGTCGCCATGCAGCTCGGCTTCTCCGCGCAGAGCGCCATGGCACGCTGGTTCCGCGGCCGTTTCGGCTGCACCGTCACCGAATGGCGCAAGGGCATGCGGGGCGAGGTGCCCTCGGAGACGGCGGCGTAAACTCAGCGTGCCGGGACCGGCACGCCCATGATGGCAAGCGCGCGCCGGCGGCTGCCGGCAAGCAGCGGGCCGAACGCAATGGCAAATCCGAGGAATGCGACGACCCAGCCGCAGGCGGCAATGTGCAGCAGGGCGCCACTGTGCGCAGGCAGTACCACCGCGGCGATCCGCGCCAGCGCCGTGACGATGATCGCGACGTAGATCCCCTGTGTCGCCGGCGAAGCCGTCAGCGCCTGCCCGGTGTGACCGAGGCTCGCGCGCGTCATCACCGCGAGCGTCATGGTTCCGGCCGCCCCGGCCATCCAGGCGTGAATGCCCGCACTCGGCAGCAGCGCGCCGAAGGCAGCCAGCGCATGCAGGATGAAGCCGAGCGGCACAAAAAAATAGCCGACGTGGAGGATCAAGAGCAGCCGTTCGCGGAAGGTGCGGTCGCCGGCCCAGCGCGCGAGCCGCACCAGGTGCAGCACGCCGACGAGCGCCATCGCGACGCCGGTGACGGCATTCAATGGCGCCACGATCCACGAGATGAGCGCGAGCGCGCTGCATCCGATCACCGCGCCGTCGAAGCGTCCGAACGGCACCGGCAGGCGGCCGGGATTGAACTTGACCAGCCAGTTGCGGGTGAAGCTCGGGATGATGCGGCCGCCGATCAGCGCGATCAGTAGCACGACCACGCCGATGCCGACGCGGATGCCGATATCGGCCGTGCCTTCGAAGTGCGTTTCGAGATGAAAGGCGATGTTGCCGGCAAGCAGCACCAGCACGAGCGCCACCACAGGCAGGTTGCGCCAGTTACCGCCTGCGACGATCTCGCGCGCCGCGGCTGCGACGACCAGCGCCAGGAAGGCTGCATCGACGAGGAGCGCGAACACCCAGCCCGTGTCGGCCGACAGCATCACCGCAATGCGCCCGGCAAGCCAGACCACCAGCAGCGCCCCCAGCGAGGTACCCTGGATCGGCAACCGCCCGGTCCAGTTCGGGATCGCCGTGAACAGGAATCCGGTGATCACCGCAGGCAGGAAGCCGTAAAGCATCTCGTGGACATGCCAGTCGCGCGGTGCGAAGGCTGATGTCACCGACAGCTCGCCATAGAACATCGGCAGCCAGACCAGGATCGACACGGCGGCCTGGATCGCGGCGAACAGGAAAAAGGGCCGAAAGCTGTTCGCAAACAGCGGCCAGCCCTCAAAGTTGCGGGATCGGGCGCCAGCCATGGGGTCAACTCCTGGAAATTCAAACCGGTGTCTGGAAAAATACTGCCGCCCGGCCGGCCCGTTTTGCGCTATCGCAAACTGTTGGACGATTGCAGGTGCCATCACACTCCCCAGCGCCAAGGAGACAGAATGGCCAAGGTCGACACATCGCTGGTTGCGCATCTGCCGCTGTTTGGGGGCGTCAAGCCGGAGGACCTCGAGGAAATCCTGCGCGAGGCCCGCTCGGCGCGTTACCCCAAGAACAGCACCATCTTCGAGCAGGGGGCGGACGCGCAGTCCTTCTTCCTGCTGCTGCACGGCCACGTCCGGGCCGCCAAGACAACGCCGACCGGCGAGCAGATCGTGGTGCGCTATGTCGCGCCCGGCGAGACATTCGGCCTCGCGATGGCGATCGGAGCCGCGCACTATCCGGCGACGGCGATGGCGGTCGACGACAGCGTGGTGCTGATCTGGCCGACCTCTGCCTGGCCGCGGCTGATCGAGCGGTTTCCCTCGCTCGCCGCCAACACGCTCCAGACGGTCGGCACGCGTCTCCAGGAGAGCCACACCCGCATCCTGGAAATGTCGACCCAACAGGTCGAGCAGCGCGTCGCGCATGTGCTGCTGCGCCTCGCCAAGCAGTCCGGCAAGAAGCTCGATCACGGCATCGAGATCGACTTCCCGATCAGCCGCCAGGACATCGCGCAGATGACCGGCACCACGCTGCACACCGTCAGCCGTATCCTGAGTGGCTGGGAGAGCCAGGGTCTCGTCGAGAGCGGCCGTCAGCGCATCATCCTGCGCGAACCGCACAGGATCGTCGTGCTGGCGGAGCGGAGCCCCGACAGCGGCGCGGCGTGAGAGCCGCGCCAGGGCGTTTCCCTGCCTGCAAGATAGGAGCGAGGGGCGCTCCGCTTACGGCGAAAGCGCGCCCTCACCCGGGAATCCGCACGCGCCCGCGCGAATTCCGGACCACCTCACGCCGGCACGCAGTCGCAGAGCGCGGCGAGGAATTTCTCGCGGTCGATGCCATGCTCGCGGCAGGCGTCATCCACCGTGTGGAAGGTCGCGATCGGGCAGCCGACGCAGGCCATCCTGAAGGCGAGAAACACACGGATCGTGTGCGGCGCCGTGCGCATGATGTCATCGACCAGATCGTCGGATCGGAAAGACATGGACAACTCCGTTCCGAAACGACGATAGCGGAGCGGGCGGAGTTTCTTTGTTGAAGCGCAAGCTGTTGCCAACTCACCAACGCGTCATTCCGGGGCGCGCGCAGCACGAGCCCGGAATCCATTGTGCAGCGCGTGATGTGGAACAATGGATTCCGGGCTCGCGCCAAAGAGGAGCGCCCCGGAATGACGGAGAGAGCGTCTAAACCGCTCGGCTGTGCAGCTGCTTTCCTGGATCCAGATGCGCGTCGAACGCCGCCGCGACGCTGCGGACCAGGAAGCGCGAGTCCCTGGCGACCGCGAGCTTATCGCCGTCCAGCCTCACGACGCCGTCAGAGATCAGCGGCTTCAGACGCGACGCCGATTTCAGCATCGCCTCGGGCTCTGCGCCATGGCGCGCGCAGATGTCGCCGAGATCGGCGCCGAACTCGCACATGATACGCTCGATGATGTCGGCGCGCAGCCGGTCATCATCGGTAAGCCCATAGCCCTTCGCGGTGGCGAGACGGCCAGCGCCGATGGCACTGCGCGTAGGCGCCGATCTGCACCTCGTTCTGGACGTAACCTTGCGGCAGGTGTCCGATCGCGCTCGCGCCGAAACCGAGCAGCACCTCGGCCTTGTCTGTGGTGTAGCCCTGGAAATTGCGCCGCAGCGTCCGCTCCTCGAAGGCCACGGCCATGGAATCGTCGGGTCGCGCGAAATGATCGAGCCCGATCTGCACGTAGCCGGCCTCCTTCAGCGCATTCGCGATCGCGCAAGCCTGGTCGTGACGCGCAGGGCCGTCGGGCAGGACGGCCTCGTTGATCATGCGCTGATGCTTCTTGAAATCAGGCACATGGGCATAGCCGAACACCGAGAAGCGGTCGGGCGCGAGCGCGAGCGCGCGCCGGACCGTGTCCAGGCACGAGGCGACGGTCGCCTGGTGCGGCAGCCTGCAGATCAGGTCGAAATTCACTCCCGCGATATCGGCGCGCCTGAGCATGTCGACGACGCAAGCCGTCTGCTCGAAACGCTGCACGCGGTTGATCGCGCGTTGCACGACGGGATCGAAACTCTGAACCCCGAGGCTCGCGCGGTTGACGCCGGAGAGCCGCATCGCCTCCACCATGTCGGCGGTCAGCGTCCGAGGATCGATCTCGACCGCGATCTCGGCCGTGGGCAGCACGAAGAATGCCTGGCGCATCGTTGCCATCAACTCGGCGAAAGCTTCCGGCGCCATGATCGTCGGCGTGCCGCCGCCGAAATGAATATGCTCGACCTTGATGCGGCGGCCGATGGTGTCGGCCACTTGCACGATCTCGCTGCGCAATGTCCGCTGATAGGCCGCGATCAGATCGTCGCGGCGGACGATCTGGGTATGGCAGCCGCAATACCAGCACATCTCGCGGCAAAACGGCACGTGCAGATGAGCAACGCGCTGGCGCCCGCCGGGAGCTCGGCAAGCCACCCGGCGTAGGTGTCTCCACCGATCGCAGGCGAAAAGTGCGGTGCGGTCGGGTAGCTCGTGTAGCGCGGCAACCGTTCGTCGCCGTAGCTCACCGCGAGATCAGCTCTCATATCTTACCCATTCGTAAATTCGGCCGCTTGCTGACGCCGCGGCGAGTCACGGAATGCATTCAGCTAACCCGGATTCGCGCCGGCGACCTTGCGCTCGCGCAAAGTCCGGATGGAGCGGCGAGGGCAAACATTGCGCTCGCGCAAAGCGCAATGACCGGTTCCGCGCCATGCTTATGGTCGATCGCACGGCCATCCGGAGCGTTTGCCATGAGGCTTCTCGCACTCGAATTGATCCTGTCCCTGCTCGATGTCCGCGGCCATATCCCGCGCTTCGACGACTTCCGCCCCGTCCCGGCAGCTCCAGCGACCGGCCCTGTCGGCATCGCGCGCGCTCTGGCCGCCGCAATCGCTGTCTTCATCGTGCTGTCGCTGGCGGTCTGGGCAACGGTCTTTCTCGCCATACAGCTGCTCTAGTCGCATCTTCGCGAAAGCCTCGATCATGATCTCATCCAGACGCATCCTCGCCGGCGCGGTCGCCTTGTCGTGCCTTGCCGGGCCGCCCGCCTTCGCCGCCGACACGACCTGTGGCGATCTCGTCATCACCGCAGCATGGAGCCGGGCGACGCCTGGCGGCGCCAGAGTCGCCGGCGGCTATCTCACGATCGAGAACAGAGGGCTCGCACCGGAGCGGTTGAAGACCGCATCGACCGCGCATGCGCTGAGAACCGAAATCCACGAGATGGCCGTCAACGACGGCGTCATGACCATGCGTCCACTGGACAACGGAACTCGCTGCATCGCGCCCGGCCAATCCCTCTCGCTCGCACCCGGCGGCGGACACCTGATGTTCATCGGGCTCGACGCACCGCTGCGCGTGGGCGACGAGGTGCCGGTGACGCTGTCGTTCGAACATGCCGGCGACGTGACGGTGATGCTCGACGTGCAGGCCATCGGCGCACAGGCGCCGGACAAAGCCGGCAGCAAGCAGGCCGCCGAGCCCGCGCCGCAGCCGAAACAAACGATGTCGGCGCCGCCCGCGGCAACGTCCGAGGCGGACGAGAGCTTCTTCACCCATCTTCACGCCGAGAAGGCCATGGCGAACGTCACGGTCTCGCCCGGTCGCGCCGGGCCGGTCGAGATCGCGATCCAGCTCGAAGATGCGAACGAGTTGCCGCTGGGCGCCGACGCAGTGGCGGTCACGCTCGGCAATCCCGAGCATGGCGTGGCGCCGGTGACGGCAAACGCCGAACGTGTCGGTCACGATCAGTGGCGCGTCACAATGTCGGCGCCGTTGTCGGGACGCTGGTCGCTCGGCCTCGACATCCGCATCACGTCCTCGGACGCGGTCAACGTCGTGTCGCCAATACTACTCCGGTAAGCGACCTAAGTACTGTCGCGGAGGCAAATCTGGCTGAAGGTTGTTGCAGCGCAAATCATCTTGCTGTGATCGGCGCACACTGCATCCGTCATCAAAACCATTTCAGATGAAGGATGCTTCCGATGTTCACCCGCAGAGCTGCACTGATCGGCGCCGCCGCGACTGCGCTGATGTTGGCGACCCCCGCTTTGGCCGCTGATGATCTCAAACTGCCTCGACAGAAGGTCGAGCTGGTCGCTCCGCCTTTCGTGCATGCGCACGAGCAAGCGACCAAGCAGGGCCCCAAGATCATCGAGTTCAAGCTCACCATCGAGGAGAAGAAGGTCGTCATCGACGAGAAAGGCACCACCTTCCAGGCGATGACCTTCAACGGCTCGATGCCGGGACCGCTGATGGTCGTGCATGAGGGCGACTACGTCGAGACGACGCTGGTCAATCCCGCCACCAACACCATGCCGCACAACATCGACTTCCATTCCGCGACCGGTGCGCTCGGCGGCGGTGCGCTCACGCTGGTCAATCCCGGCGAGCAGGTCGTGCTGCGCTGGAAGGCGACCAAGACCGGCGTATTCGTCTATCACTGCGCGCCGGGCGGCCCGATGATCCCCTGGCATGTCGTCTCCGGCATGAACGGCGCCGTGATGGTGCTGCCGCGCGACGGACTGAACGACGGCAAGGGCCACGCGCTGAAATACGACAAGGTCTACTATATCGGCGAGCAGGACATGTACGTGCCGCGCGACGAGAAGGGCAATTTCAAGTCCTACGATTCGCCCGGTGAAGCCTTCACCGAGACCGAAGAAGTGATGAAGAAGCTCACGCCGACCCATGTCGTGTTCAACGGCAAGGCCGGCGCGCTGACCGGCAAGAACGCGCTGACCGCCAATGTCGGCGAAAACGTGCTGATCGTGCATTCGCAGGCCAACCGCGACAGCCGTCCGCACCTGATCGGCGGCCATGGCGACTATGTCTGGGAGACCGGCAAATTCGGCAATGCCCCCGAAGTCGGGCTCGAGACCTGGTCGATCCGCGGCGGTTCTGCGGGCGCGTCGCTGTACAAATTCCAGCAGCCCGGCATCTACGCCTACGTCACGCATAACCTGATCGAGGCCGCAGATCTCGGCGCCACCGCGCACTTCAAGGTCGAAGGCAAATGGAACGATGATCTGATGACCCAGGTGAAGGCGCCGGCCGAAATTCCGGCGCAGACGCAGGGCGCGCTGGAGACCGGCCGCAAGACCAACTGACAAACAGAGGGGCCGGCAAATCGCCGGCCCCTTTTCTTTGCGGGGATCACCATGCTGATCGCATTCAAGCTGAAGTTGGCGCTGGCCTGCGCGGCCGGACTCGCGGGACCGCTGGCGGTCGCGCCTCTGGTCTCCGAGAGGGCGACCCCGCGCGCGGGCGGCGAGCCGGCGATCGTCGAGATCGCCGCCGGCAGCTTGGTCTATCGCGAGGCCGGTGATTTCACGCGCGCCGGGCAGCAGGCCGAAGCGCCGCTGCGAAAGCTGCGGTTCAACAGACCGCTTCACATCATGCGCGAACAGGTCTCCTCCGCCGACTTTCAGCTCTGCGTGCAGGATGGCGCATGCCGCGCGCTGGGCCGCGACATCGTCGTCGCGCCCGATCGCCCTGCGGTCCAGGTGAGCTGGTACGACGCCGAAGCCTATGCGGGCTGGCTGTCGCGCAAGACCGGCAGGCATTATCGCCTGCCGAGCGACGAAGAATGGGCATTTGCCGCCGGCAGCCGTTTTAAGGATGACGGCGTGCCGGTCGACGCAAGCGATCCTTCGAGGCGCTGGATCAGCCGCTACGAGCGTGAGTCCGAGCGCGACCTCGCCGACACCACCGCCTATCCGTTCGGCAAGTTCGGCGTCAACGAGCACGGTCTCGAAGACATCTCCGGCAACGTCTGGGAATGGACCTCGACCTGCTTCGTGCGCTCGCGGGTCGACGAGACCGGCAATGCCATCCGCCCGACCGTGAATTGCGGCGTGCGCGTCGCAGAGGGCGCGCACCGCGCCTATGTCACCGATTTCATCCGCGACGCCCGCGCCGGCGGCTGCGCGCAAGGCGTGCCGCCCGCCAATCTCGGCTTCCGCCTGGTGCGGGAGGAAAGGTCGTGGGTCGCGAGCGTGTCGGCGCGCTGGGGCAAGGTGTGGTCGGCGCGGTCTTGACGCTGGTAGCGGGAGCGCGCTCGTGCCTCTCCAATGTCGTCCTGGCCTAGTGCGCAATTGCGCACTAGGCCAGGACGACACCGGGGATGTAGAAGCGACCTGCCGCCTCGCGACCTCCCAGGCCCGATCACCCGCCTGACCCGCACGTTCAAACGAAAATGGCCGGGCAAGCCCGGCCATTCGCAACTACTTCCAGCTGCGTTACGTATTCTTCAGCGCGACGCGGAATTCGGCTTCGGTCTTGGCCTTGACCTCGTCGAGCGTGACGCCGTCAGCGAGTTCGATCAGGGCCATGCCGCCGTCGCCGTGCTTGTCGATGGTGAAGACGGCAAGATCGGTGACCACCATGTCGACCACGCGCTCGCCGGTGAGCGGCAGATTGCACTTCTTCAGGAGCTTCGGACCGTCCTTGGCGGAATGCTCCATCACCACGACGACGCGCTTGACGCCGGCGACGAGGTCCATCGCGCCGCCCATGCCCTTGACCATCTTGCCGGGGATCATCCAGTTGGCGAGATCGCCGTTCTGGGCCACCTGCATCGCGCCGAGGATCGAAAGATCCATGTGGCCGCCGCGGATCATGCCGAAGGAATTGGCGCTCGAGAAATAGGACGTCGAGGGCAGCTCGCTCACGGTCTGCTTGCCGGCGTTGATCAGGTCCGCGTCCACCTCGTCTTCATAGGGGAACGGGCCCATGCCGAGCATGCCGTTCTCGCTCTGGAGGCTGACGTCCATGCCGTGGGGGATGTAGTTCGAGACCAGCGTCGGGATGCCGATGCCGAGATTGACGTAATAGCCGTCGCGCAATTCCTTCGCGGCGCGCGCGGCCATCTGTTCACGGGTCCAGGCCATCGTTGTGCTCCTGTCGATTCTTTAGTGGCGCATGATCTGATCGGAAAACCGGCTTCCACTTTTCCGGATCATGCGCTGGTGCGCGGGCGGGTGTTGCGGAATTCGATGCGCTTCTTGGCCGTGCCGACCTCGACGATGCGCTTCACGAAAATGCCGGGCGTGTGAATGTGGTCGGGATTGAGTTCACCGGCCGGAACCAGATGCTCGACCTCGGCCACCGTGATCTTGGCGGCGGTCGCCATCATCGGGTTAAAGTTGCGCGCGGTCTTGCGATAGATGAGGTTGCCGGCGGTGTCGCCCTTCCAGGCATGCACGATGGCGAGGTCGGCGAACAGGCCGCGCTCCATCAGATACTTCTCACCGTCGAACTCCTTCACTTCCTTGCCTTCGGCGATCAGCGTGCCGACGCCGGTCTTGGTGTAGAAGGCCGGGATGCCTGCGCCGCCGGCGCGAATGCGCTCGGCCAGCGTGCCCTGCGGATTGAATTCGAGTTCCAGCTCGCCGGCGAGGAATTGCTGGGCGAACAGCTTGTTCTCGCCGACATAGGACGAGATCATCTTCTTGATCTGCCGGGTTTCCAACAGGCGGCTGAGCCCGATGCCGTCGACGCCGGCATTGTTGGAGACCACCGTCAGGCCCTTGACGCCGGACTTCCGGATCGCGTCCGACAGCTCCTCGGCGATGCCGCAGAGGCCGAAGCCGCCCGACATGATCATCATGTTGTCTTTGAGAATGCCGTCGAGAGCCGACTTGGCGTCGGGATAGACCTTGTTCATGCAAATGACCTTCGACTGAACCTTCGGCTTGCGGGCGTCGCGCCTTATTGGCGGCGATTATTAGGCGAAATTCTCCGAGGCCGTCAATGATACGGGGTTCTCCGTTCCGCCCCCGGGTGGTAGAAGCTGCCCACGCCGTGGGCAGAATCGCCCGCGGCCTTGAAAGCGACAAGAAAACCCATCAAGTTGCGGGGGTTGGGCGTGGGCACGCAGGTTTCCCGACCCGCCCTTCTGGCTCCAACGACCAACCCGATCAGGACATGCCATTGACCATGGCCCAAGGAATGAAGCGCCTCGGGACGCCGATCGCGGCGCTGCTCGGCGTGGCGCTGATAGCCTTGATCGCGACCTCCTGGCTCATCAACCGTGACGCGCTGCGCAAGGCGGTGGAAGCGCAGATCCGCGACGTGACCGGGCTCGAGCTCAGTGTCGCAGGCAACATCGACATTTCGGTCCTGCCGGCGAGCTACATCTCCTTCCGCGACGTCGGTCTCAAGGGCGGCGGTGCCAACGATCCCGCGCTCCATGTCGACGTGCTCACCGCCAATTTGCGGCTGCTGCCGCTGCTGCTGCAACGATTCGAGATCGCCGACCTGGCGCTGCTGCGGCCGCGCATCCATGTCAGCCTGAAGCCGGACGGCGAGAGCAACTGGACACCCTTCATCCAGACCATTGCACGCACCATGAAGCCCGGCGCCGACAACCAGGTGTCGTTCTCCGAGATCAGGATCCAGGACGGCGTACTCAATTACGAGGACGCCGCCACGCACGCCACCGAGAAGCTCGAGGACATCGACCTGTCGCTGGCCTGGCCCTCGATCTCGCGCTCCTTTGCCGCGACCGGACAGTTCGACTGGCGCGGCGAGCGCGTCGACGGCTCGATCAGCTTTTCCGATTTCGTCGCCGCCCTCTCCGGCGAGCGGTCGGGGTTGAAGGCGCGGATCGCGAGCGCGCCGCTCAAGCTCGCCTTCGACGGCAGCGTCGCCAACCGCACCAGCCCGATGATGGAAGGCACCCTCACCATCGACAGCCCGTCCTTGCGCAACGCCCTGCGCTGGACCGGACAGCCGCAGCCGGGCAGCGGCGGCTTCGGCCGTTTCGCGCTGAAGGCGCGCGCCAACGTCGTGGGTGCCTCGATCGCGCTCACCAACGTCAATGTCGAGCTCGACGGCAATACCGCCGAGGGCGTCATGACCTACGCCAATAACGGCCGGCAGACGCTGCAGGCGACGCTCGCCGCCGACGCGCTCGACTTCACGCCTTATATCTCGACCTTCCGCCTGCTCGCGAGCGGAGCGCGCGACTGGAACAGACAGTTGTTCGATCTCAACGGATTATCGACCACCGACCTCGACATGCGCCTGTCGGCGGCAAAGCTGACGGTCGGCCCGTCGAAGCTCGGCCGCACCGCGATCGGCGCCAATTTGCGTAACGGCACGCTGGCGCTCTCGGTGGGCGAGGCCCAGATCTTTGGCGGCATCGCCAGAGGCTCGTTCGGCATCGCGCGCGCCGACAGCGTCGCCGACATCAAGGCGCAGTTCCAGTTCACCGATGTCGATCTGCAGGCCTGCGCCACCGAGCTGTTCGGCATCAGCAAGCTCTCGGGGCGCGGCAACATCAACGTCTCTCTCCTCGCCTCCGGCTCGAGTCCGTTCGGTCTCGTGCAGTCGCTCGACGGGACAGCTACCGTGACCGGGCATGACGGCGCGATCGCGGGCTTCAACGCCGAGCAACTGCTGAAGCGTCTGGAGCGGCGGCCGCTGTCCGGCGGCGGCAATTTCCGCAACGGCTCGACCCCTTATAACAATCTCACCATCGCGGTGAAATTCGCCGACGGGATCGCGACCGCCGAGGACATCCGCATCGAAGGGCCCGCGGCGAAGATCACGATGACCGGCACCGCCTCGGTGCCGACGCGCGAATACGACATGAAGGGCGTGGCGAGCCTCAACACGACGTCCGGCTTTCAATTGCCCTTCATGGTGCAGGGGCCCTGGGACGATCCCCTGATTTTCCCCGACCCCGAAAGCTTGATCCGCCAGTCGCCAGCGGCGTCGCCCTTCCTCGATCTCCTGAAGCAGCGCATCACCGGGGGCGGAAGCGCCCCGCGCAGGATGGATCGCCGACGGCGGAGAATGCGAAGGACAGCGCCAAATCCAACTAGAGTGATCAACGTCGCTCTCTTAGGGGTCGGCAGCCTGCGGGCCACGGGCTCGATTTGCCAAGCTGAATACTGCGACCGATTTGCAAACGCTGCGTCAAGCGGCCGATTGCGTCGTCGAGATCCAGCTCTTGTCCTCCCGCACCAGCGCTGCCTCCCCGATCTTCGTCCCGGCCGCGGCCGTGACAGTGCCGCTCTGCCCCAGTTCACGGGCCAGCACCTCGCGGTCACAGGCGTCCTCCCACAGCGAAACGGTGATGGACGCGACACAGTTGCTGATCATGCTGGTCAGCGCCCGCGCCTCCGACATGAAGCGGTCGATGCCGACAAGCAGCGCCACGCCGGTCACGGGCAAATCCGGCATCACGGAGAGGGTCGCGACAAGCGCGACGAAGCCGCTGCCGGTGACGCCGGCCGCCCCCTTGGACGTCAGCAGCATCAGTCCGAGCATCGCCGCGATCTGACCCCATGACAGGTGAATGTCACAGGCCTGCGCAATGAAGATGGAGGCCAAGGTGAGATAAATGGCGCTGCCGTCCAGATTGAAAGAGTAGCCCATCGGCAACACGAGCCCTGACACGCCTTTCCGGCATCCGAGCTGCTCCAGCTTGCGCAGCGCGCCAGGCAGTGCCGGCTCCGACGACGACGTGCCGAGCACGATCAGCAGTTCTTCCCTGAAGTAGCGGATGGTCTTCCATAGGCTGAAGCCGTTCAGCCGCGCCAGCGTACCAAGCACGACGACCACGAAGACGGAGCAGGCGATATAGAATGTCAGGATCAGCAGTCCGAGCGAACCAATCGAGCGGATGCCGTAGCGGCCTACTGTGAACGCCATGGCGCCAAAGGCGCCGAGCGGCGCGAGCTTCATGATGAAGCCGAAGGATACAAACAGCACGTGTGAGAACGAGGCGACTGCCTTTGTCACCACGACACCCCCATCGCCGGCGCGGCTTAAGCCAAAGGCGATCAGGACGGAGATCAGTAGCACCGGCAGCACTTCGCCATCGGCAAACGCTCCAAAGAACGAATGCGGGATGATGTGCAGCATGAAGTCCGCAAATCCGGTCGCACCTGCCTGCTTGGTGAATTTCGCAGCCACCGACGGGTCCAGCGTATTGACGGAAACATGCATGCCCGCGCCCGGCTGGATCAGCGACACGGCGATCAGCCCGGCCAGCAGCGCGAGCACGGTCAGCAGGTAGAACAGCGCCATGGATTTCACCAGCGTGCGGCCGACCTCGCGGGAATCGCTGATGCTGTTGATGCCGCTGACGATGGTGCAAAACACGATCGGCGCGATCATCATCTTGACCAGCTTGACGAAGCCGTCTCCGAAGGGCTTCAGCGCCGCACCAAATTCAGGCCAGAAATGGCCCGTGAGGACGCCCAGCAGGAGACCGATCAGCACCTGGACGTAGAGAATCCGGTAGAATGGCTTCCGCGCCTCGGTGTTCGGCTGTCCAACCAGCGCTTGCTTGTGCATTCTCGTTTCTCCCATGGCTCTGATTTTCTTGATGGCTGCGGAGGCGGCGGGCTTCAGGCCGCCAAGACCGAATGAGGCACGTGCGACCGGCGGGCGAAGACGTGGCCCTCGAAGATCCGCCGGGCAGTCCGCTGCACCCGGGCTGACCGGACCGGGCTCCAGCCGAACCACGAGCTGGCCGGAGGGATGGGCGAGCGTGATCGGCACCGGCAGCGCCAGCGGTCCCACCATGTCTGCGGCGATCGTTCCGGGCGTGAGGCACGCTGTCGCGATCGCGACAGCACCGGTCACGGCCAACGCGCCATGGCAGTCATGCGGCATGAAGTATCGGGTGTTCAACGTCGCCTCGCCCGCAGACGCAATCAGAACCGGCTTCGGGATCACCATTGTCGCGGAATTTGGAAAACCCATCAGGCGGCCGGCCTCGATGCGCAAGTTCTCGAGACGCGCGCGGAAGCCGCTGTCGGCAAAGTCCGAAGGCGTCTCACGGCCGGTCCATCCCAGATCCGACGCGCGGACCAGCATGACCGGCATCGCCGCGTCGATGCAGGTCAAATCGATTCCTTCGATGCGGTCGATCGGACGTCCCGTCGGCAGCAGGCGACCGGTGCGTGCGCCGGCCGCGTTGGGGAAAGACAGTTCGATGGGCGCGGCCGTTCCCGGTACGCCGTCGATCCGCGCCTCGCCCTCGTAAGTCACCCGCCCTCCGGGGGTGGCAACGGTCGCATCAATCAGCTTGCCGGTGTTGACATTGTGGATGCGGACATGGGTGCGATCTGCGGTCGCGGCGACCAGGCCGGCCTCGATTGCGAACGGTCCCACCGCCGCCAGCATGTTTCCGCAGTTCGGCGAGGTATCGACGATCCCTTCACGAACACGTACCTGGGCAAACAGGTAGTCAACGTCGGCGCCGGGCACCGTTGCCGGTCCGATGATCGCGACCTTGTTGATAACGGCATTGCCGCCGCCGATTCCATCGATTCCAAGATCGTGCCCACCTCCCATCACAGACAACAGGACCGCGTCGCGCGACCTGGGGTCGGCGGGAAGATCGCGGGCCAGGAAAAATGGTCCGCGCGAGGTGCCCCCGCGCATGACCACACAGGGAATGGCAATCTGATCGTTCATGGAGTTCTTCCGTTCGGCGACATCTTCGCCCGAACCGAAGCATCCTCCCTCTGAACTCTTTTGTGAAATGCAAATATCTGATGTATTATTTCGTTTACAGAAATAATGGAGTCCTGCCATGAACGCAGAACTGCTCGACCTCAGGGCGTTCATCACCGTCGCGGAGACGGGAAGCTTTGTCCGGACCGCCAAGGCGCTGAACCTGTCTCAACCAGCGCTCAGCCGACGTATTCAGAAGCTGGAAGAAAGCCTCGGCGCGCCGTTGCTCGAGCGGTCGACGCGCCACGTTAATCTCACCATGACCGGCCGTGACTTCCTGCCGAAGGTGCGCCGCCTCATCGACGAGTTCGAGACCTCGGTGCTCGCCATCCAGGATATCGGCGCGCGAAGTTCAGGCTTGGTCTCGGTGGCTGCGGTGCCGACAGCGGTGTTCTATTTCCTGCCGCGAGCGATCGGCCGATTTGCCGAAGCGTATCCGCGCATTCGCATCCGGATTCTGGACATCGGTGCCAATGAGGGATTGGAAGCTGTCGCGCGCGGCGAAGCCGACTTCGGCATCAATTTCATTGGTGCTTCGCATGCCGAAATTGAATTTGAGAAACTGGTTGAGGATCCTTTCGTCCTGGCCTGCCGTCATGACCATCCGTTGGCATCGCGCAAACAGGTCAGTTGGTCGGAGATCGTGCCGCACCGGGTCATCACCGTCGGTCGCAACAGCGGCAATCGCGCGTTGATCGACAATGCGCTGGCGCGACACGGCCTGCAGCTGAACTGGTCCTATGAAGTCGCGCATCTCTCTGGTTCGCTTGGCCTCGTCGAAGCGGGACTCGGAATCGCCGTGCTACCGAAGCTCGCGACGCCAGCCGCCGGCCATCCGATCATTCACACCCTTCGGTTGATCGAGCCGGAAGTGTCGCGGACGATCGGAATCGTGCGCAGGCGCGGGGCGACACTATCCCCTCATGCCAGCCAATTTCTCAAGATGCTGCTCGAGGCATGGCGCTCTCCTTTCCGGACAAGCGGGCAAGGCAAGCCGCGGTCCCGATCCGCCGAGGCAAGTTCAAATACAGCTTCGACGGGTCTGAAGCGGAAACGCTGATAGCTCGCCAGCAGAGCGGGGCAAGACCGTTCCCTGTCGAACCGGAGTTCCTCGGATCAATCCGCCCGTTTCACAGAGGCATTTTTGGCCCTGCAGCCAGAGCACCGCTGCCTTGCGAGCGGGTTGCGTTGCGTTCAGTCCTCATACTGCTTAAAATGCCTCTCGCTGGCGGCGAGCAGCCGCGCATTGTCAGGCCAAGCCAGAACGCACAAGGCGAATTGATTGCCGCGAATTGATGCGGCGATTGGATCGATGCACGCATTAAGCATCTCCGCGAGGCTCCATCCCCACGACATTGGTCTGACAAGATGGCGCTAGATCAGACTTCCGCCATGCGCTAGTGTTTTATACGACCGGTTAAAAACACCGGCCGTTTGAGGGAGAAAAACGTGAGATCCAAGGTTATTGGCGCAGTATCATTGGCGGTCGCTGCGGTTGGGCTGTTTGCGGCCACTGCACCCGCCTTTGCGCAGCAGAAGACGATTACGGTCTGGTGGGGCAAGGGCTTCTATCGCTCCGAAGACGATGCGTTGATCGACACGATCAAGAAGTTCGAAGCCAAGACCGGCATCAAGGTCGAATTGTCGCAGTACGCGATCCAGGACATGATTCCGAAGACGGTCGCCGCACTCGATGCCGGCACGGTGCCCGATGTCGCCTACTCCGACTCTTATGACGTGCAAGCGCAGGGCAAGTGGGCTTACGAGGGCAAGCTCGAGGACCTCACGGATGTCATGGAGCCGATCAAGGGCCGGTTCGTGCAGAACACGCTGGACGCGTCGATCCTCTACAACGACGTGACCAAGAAGAAGGCTTATTACGGCTTCCCGCTGAAGCAGCAGAGCATGCACGTCCAGATCTGGAACGACATGCTGGAGAAGGCCGGCTTCAAGCAGAGCGACATTCCGACCGATTGGACGGGCTACTGGACGTTCTGGTGCGACAAGGTGCAGCCGGCGATCCGCAAGGCGACCGGCCAGCGCATCTATGCCGTCGGCCAGCCGATGGGCGTGGAATCCACCGACGCCTTCCAGTCGTTCTACACCTTCATGGACGCCTACCACGTCAAGCTGGTTGACGACGACGGCAAGCTGCTGGTCGATGATCCCAAGGTCCGCGAGAACCTGATCAAGGCGATGAAGGACTACACCGACACCTACATCAAGGGTTGCACGCCGCCCTCCTCGACGACCTGGAAGGATCCTGACAACAACGTCGCCTTCCACAACAAGACCATCGTGATGACTCACAATTTCACGATCTCGATCGCGGCGAAATGGTTCGAGGACTCGCAGAACCAGGCCCTTACCCAGGAGCAGCGCGACGCCGGCAAGAAGGCCTATGAACAGGACATCATCACGGCGTCCTTCCCCAAGGCGCCCGATGGTTCGACCATCCGCTACCGCTCCGACGTCAAGACCGGGCTGGTCTTCACCGCGGCCAAGAACAAGGCCGAGGCGAAGCAGTTCATCAGCTTCCTGCTCCAGGAAGAGAACGTCCGTCCCTATATCGAGGGCGCACTCGGCCGCTGGTTCCCGGTGACGAAGGAAAGCCAGGAAAGCCCGTTCTGGCAGGCTGACAAGCACCGCAAGGCGGTCTACACGCAGTTCAAGGGCGGCACCGCCGCGTTCGACTTCACCAAGAACTGGAAGTTCACGATCCTCAACAACGAGAACGTGTGGGCGAAGGCGATGAACCGGGTGGTGAGCGAGAAGGTTCCGGTCGACAAGGCCGTCAACGAACTGATCGCCCGCATCAAGCAGGTCGCGGGTTAAGTCATCCGCCCCTCTCCCCGCGTTGCGGGGAAAGGTATAAGAACAACACCGGCCGCGTTTCGCGGCCGGCTTCTCTTTGAAGAGACCGAAAAGAATGGCGATCACGCTCTCTGGCGATCAGGCAATCCCCGGCCCGCCCCTGTCGTCGCGGCTGACCCCGGCGCAGGTCTGGGGCATCGTACTGCTCGCGCCCTATCTGCTCGTTTTCCTCGCCTTCGTCGTCTATCCCGTCGGCTACGGGCTGTGGCTGGCGCGCGCCCCGGCGAACTATGTCGCGCTCTACAACGACCCGATCTTCGCGCGCGCCGCCGTCAACACGCTGATCTTCCTGGTCATCGGCATCAACATCAAGATGCTGATCGCGCTGTTCCTGTCCGGCTTCTTCGCCCAGCAGCGCACCTGGATCAAATGGCTCTCGGTGATCTTCATCCTGCCCTGGGCCGTGCCGTCGATCCCGACCATCCTGTCGGTACGCTTCATGCTCAATCCCGAATGGGGCATGATCAACCACTTCATCTTCACCCTCACCGGCGACGACGGCCCGAACTGGCTGAACGATCCCACCGTGGCGCTGACCATGGCGATCGCCGTGCACATCTGGAAGTCGCTACCGTTCTGGACGCTGATCCTGATCACCGGCCGCCTCGCGATCTCCCACGATCTGTTCGAGGCCGCCGAGGTCGACGGCGCGAGCTGGTGGCAGAAATTCCGCTACATCACCTGGCCGTCGATGCAGACGCTCTACGTCACCTGCACGCTGCTCTCGATGATCTGGACGCTCGGCGACTTCAACAGCGTCTATCTGCTCACCGGCGGTGGCCCGGCCGACCTAACGCACGTGCTGTCGACGCTCGGCATCCGCTATCTCCGGCTCGACCAGCTCTCGCTGGCCATGGCGTCCATCGTCTGCGCGATGCCGTTCGTCCTGCCGCTCGTGTACTTCATGATGAAACGGTTGTCGCGATGAAGCTCCCCTCCTTGCGCGAAGTCGCGATCGAAGCGCGGCTGCTGCTGATCGGTATCCCCGTCTTCCTTTGGACGATGATCCCGATCTATCACATGTTCCTGTTCGCGATCTCCCCCAAGGAGGACGCGTTCTCGGGCAAGCTGTGGCCGGATCATCCAACGCTGCATAACTTCGAGATCGTGTTCAAGCAGCAGCATTATTTCCTGCGCGACTTCTACGTTCAGTTCTGGAATTCGACGCTGATCGCGGCGTCCGTCGGCGTGCTGACCCTGTTCATTGCGACCGCGGCGGCGTTCTCGATCTCGCGGCTGAAGGTGCCGGGCGGACGCATGGTGTTGAACCTCGCGCTCTTCACCTATTTCATCCCCGCGGCGTTCCTCGCCGTGCCGATGTATCGCACCATGGGCAATTACGGCCTGCTCAACAATCACTGGTCACTGATCCTGGCCATGGTGACGATCGCGAGCCCCTACGCGATCTGGGTGCTCAAGCAGGCCTCCGACAAACTGCCGGTCGAGCTGGACGAGGCCGCCGTCATGGACGGCGCGACGACGCTCCAGATCTTCCGCCTGGTCTATCTGCCGTTGATGATGCCGTCGCTGGTCGCGATCGGTACCTATGCGGTGCTGCTGGCCTGGAACGAATATCTCTACGCGTTCCTGCTGCTCTCGAACGACCGCGAGATCACCCTCCCCGTCGCGCTCGGCAACTTCCTCGCCGCCGACAACTCGCCGTGGGAGCTGTTGATGACGACCGGCTTCATCTACGCGCTGCCGCCGGCCGCGGTCTACTACGCCTTCCGCCGCTACATGGTAGGCGGGCTCACGGCAGGTGCGGTGAAGTCGTAACAGCCCTTCGTGTCATTGCGAGGAGCGTAGCGACGAAGCAATCCAGAGTGTTTCCGCGGGGGGCATTTCTGGATTGCTTCGCTTTGCTCGCAATGACGATCGGCTCACAGCGGCGCCGCGCTCTCGCCCTGCGAACTCGACAGCTTCGAGGCGAGCGAGGCGATGACGATCACCACCGCGATCAGGGCGATCACCAGCGTGCAGATCGCGTTGATCTCCGGCTTCACCCCCAACCGCACCTCCGAGTAGATCCGGATCGGCAAGGTCGCGGAGCCGGGGCCGGTGGTGAAGCTCGCGATCACGAGATCGTCCAGCGACAGCGTGAATGCCAGCATCCAGCCGGCGACGATTGCCGGCGCAATCAGCGGCAGCGTGACGGCCACGAAGGCGCGGACAGGATCGCAGCCGAGGTCCATCGCCGCCTCCTCCAGCGAACGATCGAGCGAGCCGAGACGGGACTGCACGACCACGGCGACGAAGCACATCGTCAGCGTTGTGTGGGCGATCGTCACCGTCCAGAAGCCGCGCTCGGCATTGAGCGCGACGAACAGCAGCAGCCACGACAATCCGGTGATCACCTCCGGCATCACCAGCGGCGCATCGAGCATGCCGGAGAACAGCGTCCGGCCGCGAAACCGCTCGCCGCGCGACAGCGCGACCGCTGCGAGCGTGCCGAGCAGCGTGGCAATGGTCGCGGACGAGACCGCAACCCGCAAACTCATCCAGGCAGCCTCGATCATGGCGCGGTCGTTGAAGAACTCGTGATACCAGCGCAGCGACCAGCCGCCCCATACCGTCACCAGGCGCGAGGCATTGAAGGAATAGATGACGAGGATGAGGATCGGCAGGTAAAGGAACGCCAGCCCCAGCGCGAGCGAGGCGATGTTGAAGCGGGAGAGACGGGAGAGCTTGCGCATCGTCTCAGCGCCCCTGTTCCAGCTGCCGCTTCTGAAGCCGCTCGTACAGCAGCAGCGGCACCAGCAGCACCACCAGCAGCACGATGGCCGCCGCGGACGCGACCGGCCAGTCCTTGTTGGTGAAGAATTCGAGCCAGAGGGTCTGGCCGATCATCAGCGCGTTGGAGCCCGCGAGAAGGTCCGGAATGACGAACTCGCCGACGATGGGAATGAAGCACAAGAGCACGCCGGCGCCGACGCCGGGCAGCGACAGCGGGAAGGTGACGAGCCAGAACACCTGCCAGGGCGGCGCGCCGAGATCGCCGGCCGCCTCCTCCAGCGCCGGCTCCATCTTGGCGAGCGTGGCGTAGAGCGGCAGGATCATGAACGGCAGATAGGAATAGACGATGCCGATATACATTGCGCTGTCGGTGGAGAGCCACACGACGGGCTGGCTGACCAGATGCAGTGCCAGCAGGATCTGGTTGAGCAAGCCGTCGTGCTGGAGGATGTTGATCCAGGCATAGATGCGGATCAGGAACGAGGTCCAGAACGGCACGATCACCAGCACCATCGCCACCGCCTGCCAGCGCTTCGGCAGCCGCGCCATGCCATAGGCGATGGGATAGCCGATCAGGAGCAGGAGCACGGTCGCCGTGACGGCGACGGTGAGACTGCGCACATAAGCGAATACATAGATGTCGTCGGAGATCAGCAGCCTGAAATTATCGATCGACAACGCAGCAAGCGCCGTCTTCAGCGCTTCCCATCCCGCCGCCAGGTCGAACACGGGCTCGTAGGGTGGCTGCGCAATCGCCGTCTGCGACAGGCTGATCTTCAGCACGAAGGCGAACGGCACCAGGAAGAACAGCACCATCCAGACGTAAGGCGCGATGGCAGCAAAACGCGCCGGCCGCGCGAAGATGCGGCGTCCGCTCATGACGGCAACACCACGCAGTCGTCGGGCGTGAACCAGGCGACAACGTTCTGGTTCACGCTGTAGGCGTCGACGTCGAGACGCGCGCTGTTGACGACTGAAGCTTGCACCATTCCGCCGTCGTCGAGCTTCACCTTATAGGTGGTGATGCCGCCGAGATAGCAGATGTCGGCGATCACACCGTCCAGACTGTTGATCGCCGTTTCACGACCGGCCTCAAACACCGGGCCGCGGCGCGAGAGCTTGACCTTCTCGGGTCGGATCGCGACCGACAATTTCGCCTCGCTCACCCGCTCGCGCGGCTCGGCCGCAACCGAAGTCCCGGCCTCGCGCGTGGCGATGACCAGGCGATGACCGTCGCGCAATTTGAACTCGCCCTCGAACAAATTGACGTCGCCGACGAATTCCGCGATCCAGCGCGAGCGCGGCGCCTCGTAAAGTTCGCGCGGGCTCGCGACCTGCGCCAGCTTGCCGGCATTCATCACGCCGATCCGGCTCGCCATCGTCATCGCCTCCTCCTGGTCGTGGGTGACGATGATGAAGGTCATGCCGAGCCGGCGCTGCAGCTCCATCAGTTCGGCTTGCGTGCTCTCGCGCAGCTTCTTGTCGAGAGCTGCGAGCGGCTCATCGAGCAGCAGGAGCTGCGGTCGGCGGGCCAGCGCGCGGGCCAGCGCCACGCGCTGGCGCTGGCCGCCGGAGAGCTGGTCGGGCTTGCGCTTCTCAAGTCCCTCGAGCTTCACCAGTGCGACCATCTCCGCCACACGCGAGGCGACGTCGGCGCGCGCCATGCCGGCACGCTTCAGGCCGAAGGCGATGTTGTCGCGCACCGACAGGTGCGGAAACAGCGCGTAGCTCTGGAACATCATGTTGATCGGACGCTCGTGCGGCAAGGCCTGCGCGATATCCTTACCCCCGAGCAGGATGCGCCCCTCGTCCGGCGCCTCGAAACCGGCGAGCATGCGCAAAAGCGTGGTCTTGCCGCAGCCGCTCGGACCAAGCAGCGCGAAAAACTCGCCGGCCTTGATGTCGAGCGACACGCCGTCCACGGCACGGAACGTCCCGAACGTCTTGGCGACGCCCTCGATGCGCAGCAACGGCTGCCCGGCCGCCGGATGTTGATCTCCGCTGGCCGCATTGGCCGCGTCTGTTCTGGGCAACTCGTCCGTCATGTTCCCTGCCAGCCCCGATTCCGCCGCACGCTAGCGGCCGATCGTCCCTAGCTCAACCGGTTCGGGATGAATCGTTCACATCCGACATGAACGCGGCCAGCGCGTCGCGATCAGCCGCGGGCATGGTCAGGCCGAGCTTGGAGCGGCGCCACAGGACGTCGTCGTGAAAGCGAGCCCATTCGCAGGCCATCAGATAGCGCACTTCGGCGCCGGTCAGTTCGGGACCGAAGGCGGGGCCGAGCTCTTCACGGGTCTTCGCCTCGCCGAGCACCGCCGGCAGGCGCGAGCCATAGGCCGCGACCAGGCGCTGGGCCTGCGGCTCCGAAAGAAAGCGCCAGCGGTCTCGCGCGAGGTCGACCTCGGTGTCGAAACGATCCCAGGCAAAGTCCCCGCCCGGTAGCGCCGCGCCGGCGGTCCAGCGCGGCGACATCGGATAGAACGGCGTCAGCTTCGTTATCGCTCGCTCCGCGCGCAGGCGCGACGTCGTGACATCGCCGCCGAACATGGTGATCAGCGGCGCCTTGCGCCGGCGCGCGTGGAACAGGGTCGTGCCATCGCGTTGCCGCACGGACGCCAGCGTCAGATCGACACCGGAGACCGTCCGGACCACGTCGCTCGGGGTCACGCGCTCGCGGAAATAGCGGCTGGCCGCCTCGCAGAGATAGCTGATGTCGGCTCCCGGCATCGCCACGATCGCGGGATCGCCGGTGAAGTCGTGCGTCACCGTGCCGATCAGGGTGAAGTCGCGCTCGAAGGGCTGGGCAAAGATCAGTCGTCCATCGTTGTTCTGGAAAACGTAGACGTTATCGGAATAGAACAGCCGCGGCACGATGATCTGGCTCATCTGCGTGGCGGCCATGGCGGGCTGCGGCTGCCGCAGCACCGTCTCCGCGACCATCGGCGTCCAGGCGCCGGTGGCGTTGGCCAGAGCCCGTGCCGTGATCGTACGGCGGTGGCCACGATCGACCACCGCAAGCCGCCAGGTGTCGGTTCGATCGGCGCGGACACAGCGCGCCCCGGTCCGGATCGCCGCGCCACGTTCGGCGGCATCGAGCGCCGTGAGCACCACCAGGCGGGAATCATCGACGACGCAGTCCGAATATTCGAACGCCGTGCCGAACGGACGCTTCAGCGCGTTGCCGACCGGATGATGCGTGATGTCGAGGGTCGTCGCGACAGGCAGCCCATTCCGGCTGGAGAGGCTGTCATAAAGCAACAGGCCGGCACGCAGCAGCCATGGCGGGCGTTCCTCGGAATGGGCGGGGATGACGAAGTGCATCGGCCGGACCAGATGCGGCGCGATCCTGAGCCAGGTCCGGCGCTCCGCCAGCGCCCGCCGCACCCGCCAGAAGCCGCGCCGTTCCAGAACCGACAGATCGCCATGAACGAGCCGCGGCGTCGCCGACGACGCGCCGGCGCCGAGATCGCCCTGCTCGAACAGAATGACCCGCAGGCCACGGCCAGCCGCATCGCGCGCGAGGCTGACACCGTTCAAGCCGCCGCCGATGATCGCAAGGTCGTAATCCGCCATGAGGCCGTTGAGAAGGAGCGAAGCGCCCCATCATCATTAGCCGGTCTTGAGCGCAAGCTCCATGACCTCAGCGCGGCCGACGAGGCCTGCATATTTCCCGATCGGCAGAGGCTTGCCGAGCAGATAGCCCTGCACGCCATCGCAGCCCTCCTTGGCAAGGAAGGCGAGCTGATCGAGGGTCTCGACGCCCTCGGCGATGATCGACATTTCGAGGCCGTGACCGAGATCGATCACAGCGCGCACGATCGCCGCCGATTGCGGGTTGCGGCCGAGATTGATGATGAAGGCGCGGTCGATCTTGATCTTGTCGAACGGGAACGCCTGGAGATAGCTCAGCGAGGAATAGCCGCTGCCGAAATCGTCCATGGAGATCCGCACGCCGAGCGCCTTCAGCCGGCGCAGCAGCGCAAGGCCGCGGTCGAAGTCCTCGATCAGCACGCCCTCGGTGATCTCGAGCTCGAGCCGACCTGGTGCAAGGCCGGTCTCGATCAGGATCGAATGGACGAGGCCAACCACGTCACCGTGCATGAACTGCGCCGGCGACAGATTGACCGCGACCTGGAGCGGTTTTGGCCAGGACGCGGCCTCGCGGCAGGCCTCGCGCAGAATCCACTCGCCCATCTCGACGATCAGGCCACTCTCTTCCGCGATCGGGATGAATTCGGCCGGCGAAACCTGGCCACGCACCGGATGCTGCCAGCGCGCCAATGCTTCGAAGCCGATGATCTCGCTCTCGGCGACGCTGTGGCCGGCGGCGCCCTGCGGCTGGAAGGCGAGCGAGAGCTCGCCATTCTTGATCGCCATCGAGAGGTCCTGGTGCAGCACGCGGCGGTCGCGGATCTGCTGGTCCATCTCCGGCTGGTAGAGGCTGATCGTGCCGCGCGACTTCTGCTTGGCGCGGAACAGCGCCGCGCCGGCATTGGCAAGCAGCGAGGCGCCATCGGCGCCATTGTGGGGGAAGATCGACATGCCGGTGGTGGCGCCAGCACGGACCGGTCGGCCGTCGATCTGGAATTCCCGGGCGACGGCCTCACCGAGCTGCTGCGCCAGCGCCAGACCCGCCTCCGGCTGCTTGCCATCGATGATGAGGCCGAACTCGTCGCCGGACAGGCGCGCCACCACGCCGCCGCGCGCCGAATCCTGGAGCCGCTGGGCCACCTCGATCAGGAGCTTGTCACCGAGCGCATGGCCGAAGACATCGTTGACCTCCTTGAGGCCGTCGAGGTCGACGCAGAGGACGGCGAACTCCTCGCCGGTGCCTTCGCAGGCCTCGATCATCTGGGTCAGCGCCTGGAGGAAGGCGGCGCGGTTCGGCAGGTCGGTGAGGCCGTCGTGATAGGCCATATGCGCCATGCGCGACTCGGTCTGCCGGCGATCGGTGACGTCCTCGTGGGTCTTGATCAGATATTGCGGGTCGCCGGCATCGCTCAGCACGGTGGCGCGGCGGGTCAGGAACAGCCGCAGGCCGTCCTTGGTGGAAATCGGATGCTCCTCGGTGATCATCCCGCGCTTCTTGATCGCGGCCTCGTCGCGCGCGATGATCAGCTTGGCTTCCTTGGGATTGAAGATATCGGCGGCGGTCAGGCCCGTGGCCTCCTCGCGCCTGCGGTTGAGAATCGTCTCGGCGCTGCGGTTGGCGAGCAGATAGCGGCCATCCTTGACCTGCTCGACGATCAGCGCCACCGGGATGTTGTCGACCACGAGCTCGAGGAACTTCTTGGCGCTCTCCAGCTCCTGCGACAGTGAGCGGCGGTCGGTGATGTCCTCGAAGACCAGCAGCAAGAATCCGGGCCGATTGCTTTCATTGCGGACCGCGATCCGGATCGAGGCGACCATGCGCCGCTCCCCGCCACGCTCGACCTCGAATTCGTTGCGGAATTGGCCGTCCGGCGAATTGAGCGCGGCCTGGTCGGCCGCCTCGATGCTGGCCGCCGAGGCGGGCGCAAACAGCTCGCGCGCATTCTTGCCGACGACGTGATCCCGCGAGAAGCCCCAGAAGCGCTCATAGGCGGTGTTCGCAAAGATGTAGCAGCCGTCCTCGATGTTCTTCGCGGCAACACAGGCCGGCACGTTGTCCAGCACCGTTTCCAGGAACTGCTTGGTGGCGGCGAGCTGTTGCGACAGCCTGCGCTGTTCGCTGACGTCGAGATGCGTCGCCACCGAGCCGCCGTTCGGCAGCACGTGAAATTTCACCAGGATGGCCCGTCCATCCGGCAATTCGGTGATCAATCCGTTGCTGCTTGTCGCCTTCTCGTAGAACTCGTCGTCGGAGGCGCCGCCGAGCACCCCGCGCTTGCGTCGCAGCGCGAGGAGTTCGTAGCCGTTCATGTTGGCCCGGACATCCGACCGCGTCAGGCCATAGATATCGAGATAGCGGTCGTTGCAGAAGATGACGCGCCGCTGCGCATCCGTCATCACCACGCCCTGGTTGAGATTGTTCATGGCGGAGGAGACGAAGGCATTGCGCCGCAGCTGCAAACGCCTGGTCCGGCGCAGCGAGGAATGGATCCACAGCGCGATCGCGGCGAGAAACGAGCAGACGACGAGGCCCGCGATCAGGACTTCCCAGATCACGCTGGCATCGAGCTTGGCGAGATCACCTGGAGCGGTGAAGCTGTCCGACAGCGCAACGGCGCGTGCGGGCGCGACCGCGCCGGCCAGGCACAGGACGGCCTGCACAGCGATCGGAAGCGTGCTGCCCACGTGCCAGTTCTTCTCAGACATCAGCCACCCGCTATTTCAACGTCGGATTGTCTGGCTTCACGGGTTTGGATCGGGTAAACGCCTGTATGTGCAACGGAAAAATTTGACGCGAAATACGGCAATTGCCCTGACATGATAAATGCTTCCTTAACGGAAAACGGCCGCGCGCCCTCGATTCCAGAGCCGCTGCCACCGGCGCTTCCAGCGGACGTCCTGCACGACCATGGATAAAGTCGATTGCGTCGTCATCGGAGCCGGCGTGGTCGGGCTCGCGGTGGCTCGACGGCTCGCGCAGGCCGGACGCGAGGTCATCGTGCTCGAGGAAGCCGAGGCCATCGGCACCATCACCTCCTCACGCAACAGCGAGGTGATCCATGCCGGCATCTACTACCGCGCCGGCAGCTGGATGGCGCGCATGTGCGTCGGCGGCAAGCACGCGCTCTACCGCTACTGCGCCGAGCGCGGCATCCCGCACAAAAATTGCGGCAAGCTGATCGTCGCGACCAGCGCGAAAGAGACGGAGAAGCTGCAATCGATCAAGGCACATGCCGAGGCCAACGGCGTGCTCGACATGCAGCTGCTTTCGGGCGAGGCCGCACGCGCGCTGGAGCCGGCGCTCGCCTGTGACGCCGCGCTGCTGTCGCCGTCGACCGGCATCATCGACAGCCACGCCTACATGCTCTCGCTGCGCGGCGACGCCGAGGAGGCCGGCGCGGCCTTCGCGTTCCACACGCCACTGGTCCGTGCCAAGGCAGCCGCCGGCGGTATCGAGATCGAGGCTGGCGGCGAGGCGCCGATGACGCTGCAATGCGACCTGCTCATCAATGCTGCGGGGCTCTCGGCAACGACGGTGGCGCGCAACATCGACGGCATGCCGCTGGACCGGATTCCGCCGGCCTATCTTGCCAAGGGAAATTACTTCAGCTGCAATGCAAGGGCGCCGTTCTCGCACCTGATCTACCCGGTGCCCGAGCCCGGCGGGTTAGGGGTGCACCTGACGCTGGACATGGCAGGGCAGGCCCGCTTCGGCCCTGACGTCGAGTGGATCGAGACGATCAATTACGAGGTCGATCCGTCACGCGCGGAGCGCTTCTATCCCGCGATCCGCAAATACTGGCCGACGCTGCCCGACGGGGCGTTGATGCCGAGCTATTCAGGCATTCGCCCGAAGATCGTGCCGCCGGCGGTGGCCACGCAGGATTTTCTGATGCAGGGCCCGCGCGATCACGGCGTCGCAGGCTTGATCAACCTGTTCGGCATCGAATCGCCGGGACTGACGTCGTCGCTTGCGATCGCCGATCACGTCTCCGAACTCGCAGACATCTAGGCGCCGCGCAAATTTTGCACGACGCACATTGCAGCAGGGTGAGCGCAAACGCACTCATCCCCGCTTGAAAGGGTATGATCAACTCTACGCTGTTACGGGGGTCACTAGTGGAGCGTGTCGCCTTGCTTCAGACGCTCGATCTGGTCCTTGACCATCAACTTCCGGCGCTTCAACTCAACAATTTGCAGGTCGTCTGTTGAAAGGTGCACGAGAGCTTCGTGCAATTCGTTTTCGAGAAGTTTGTGCTTCCGTTCCAATTCAACAAGATGTGCCTGAATTGTCATTCGAAACCTCCTCGGTAGGGTTGAACCTCAGGATTCGATCCGGACGAGAGACTGTACATCACCGATTCGTTCTGTCGATGGGTATCCGTCGTCGCGGCGTCATTTTTGAAAATTCATATGTAACGAAGCGTGAGTAAGGAACCACGCGAGAAAAATCCATGATATCAATGCGTCTGCGCGGCGGCGCAGCGACTCGCAGAATATGTTGCGGGAGATCGGCGGGCAATGACCGCAGATCGCTTGCGGTCACGCCGCGCAAGGACGATAATTTCCACAGGGCATCCACAGCCCAGATCTCACGCCTATCGGTTTTCGGCCACCGCAGACATGACCAATGAAAACGAGCGTGAGCTCGAAGTCGAGCTCACCCGGTTGCAGCAGGAACACCGAGATCTCGATGCGGCGATCGATGCACTGCATCAATCGCCCGCCCCCGACCTGTTGCGGTTACAGCGGTTGAAGAAGCGTAAGCTCTTGTTGCGCGATCGCATCGCGTTCATCGAAGACCAGATCACGCCCGACATCATCGCCTGAGCCCTGAGCCGGTCGTTCGCGGCGGCTCGCCGTATCCGAATCCGCTTGACTCAAAAAGAACAAAATAGGAACATTCAGGACGACCCGGCTCCAGACAGGCCAGGGAAAACGCCAAGGGAAAACGCCAAGGAAAGGCAGAAGGACAACGCAGATGTCGGCAACCGCCCTTCTCGACAACAGCCATTATGAACAAGCTTGCGATCAGGCGATCGCGATGTGCGACGGCAATCTGCGCAGCACCATCAAGGCGCTGATCATGGCCAATGAATATCTGGAAGCCGAGCTGGCGGAATTGCAGGCGGCGATTTCCGCCGGCTGCATTCCGGAGACCTCGCTCAGCAAGATGCGGAGCAAGAGCAGCGCCGCCTGAGTTCAACATCGGAGCAACGCCATGTCGGATGTGACCTACTACGTTGCAATGCCCTTCCTGATCGATGCTGACGGATCGCCCGTCGCGGGCGCCGCAGAGGAGTGCCAGAGTTCGGCGGCCGCGTTGCGGCGGGCCGAAATCTTGTCGCGCGGTGCCGGTCACATCGGCGCGATCGCGTTCAGCCGCAGCGGCGATCCCATGACCGGCGAATTCGGCGACGCCACACTGCTGCGCAAGTTCGGCAATGTGCCGCAAGATCTCACCACGCTGTAGGATCAGCTGCTGACGGGCCTGATCTGCCGCTCGTGGCGCCGGTGCGCCTTGCGCACATACATGGCGGCATCGGCTTCCTCGAGGGCGCGGCCCGCGTCGGACTGCGGCCCCAGCAGCGCCACGCCAGCCGAAGCGCCCGCAACCACGTGCCGGCCCTGAAACGTGAAAGACAATTCGTCGATCGCCTGCTCGAGGATGGCGGCCTTCGCCTTGGCGTCGGTCTCGCTGAGATTCCACAGCAACAGCGCGAACTCGTCGCCGCCAAGACGACCGACCACATCCGAGGCGCGGACCCGCCGCGTCAGCGTCGCGGCAATCGCCTTCAGCACCTCGTCGCCGGCGGCGTGTCCGAAGGAATCGTTGATCGGCTTCAGCCGATCGACGTCGAGCACGATCAGCGCGCCGCTGGCGCGGTAGCGCTTCATGTAGGCAATGGCACGGTCGAGCTCGCGCTCGAAACCGCGCCGGTTCGGAATCTCGAGCAGGAAATCGGTGTCAGCGGCCGCCTCGAGCTCCGCGACCCGCCGCTCCGCCGCCTTGAGCTTGCTCCGCAAGCCGCGGATGGTCGCCTTGATGGTTTCCGTGGCGCCATCGGCCGGCGTCCGGCGCCGCGCCGGCCTGGCCGGACGCTTGGCAGCGGCTTTGGAGCGGCTGGCGCTGGTCTTTCGGCCCGTTTTGGCCTTCGCAGCACTCGCCCTTTTTGGTTTCTTCATGGGCATCCTGCTCAATGAAGGCTTGCGGGGATTCACCAAGACAGGATAGTGCATTCCCTTCTCCTTGCCACCGCCTTGCGAGCCGCCGGCCGGAACCTTTAATCTGGCCTATCTTTCTGTTTTCCGGGCACATTTGACGTCATGACCGCGCCGATCGCCATCATCATGGGAAGCCAGTCGGACTGGGACACGATGCGGCATGCCGCCGATACGCTTGCCGCGCTCGGTGTCGCCGCCGACACCCGCATCGTTTCGGCGCACCGCACCCCCGATCGGCTGTTCGCTTTCGCCAAGGGCGCCAAGGCGGCGGGTTACAAGGTCATCATCGCCGGCGCCGGCGGCGCCGCGCACCTGCCGGGCATGGCGGCGTCGCTGACGGAACTGCCGGTGTTCGGTGTGCCCATCGAATCGAAGACGCTCAAGGGCCTCGATTCGCTGTATTCGATCGTTCAGATGCCCGCCGGCATCCCGGTCGGCACCCTCGCGATCGGCAAGGCCGGCGCGATCAATGCGGCGCTGCTGGCGGCTTCCGTGCTGGCGCTGTCCGACCCCGCCCTGTCCGGTCGCCTGGCCGCCTGGCGCAAGGCGCAGACCGAGGCGGTTGCCGAGCGTCCGGAGGACAAGGCGTGACCGACGCCAGGCAGGTGAAGCTGAAGCCCGGTGACACCATCGGAATTCTCGGCGGCGGACAACTGGGCCGGATGCTGGCCATGGCTGCGGCGCGGCTCGGGCTGCGCTGCCAGATGTTCTCGCCCGATCCGGATTCGCCGGCCTTCGACGTGGTCCTGAATGCGACCTGCGCCGAATATGCCGATGTCGAGGCGCTCGAGCTGTTCGCCAACGACGTCGACGTCATCACCTACGAATTCGAGAACGTGCCGGCGGCCGCCGCGATGGTGCTGGATGCGCGCCGCCCGGTGCTGCCCAACCGGAAGATCCTCGAGACCACCCAGGACCGGCTGGCCGAGAAGGATTTCGTGACGCGGCTCAGCATCGGCACGGCCGCCTATGCCGACGTCACCTCCGTCTCGTCGCTGCGCGAGGCGATCGCGCGAATCGGTCTTCCGGCCGTACTGAAGACCCGCCGCTTCGGTTATGACGGCAAGGGCCAGGCCATCATCCGCGAGGGCGACGACATCGCCAAGGTGTGGACCAGTCTCGCCACCAAATCGGCGATCCTGGAGGCCTTCGTGCCGTTCGAGCGCGAGATCTCCGTGATCGCCGCGCGCTCGGCCGCGGGTCAGGTCGAGTGTTTCGACGTCACCGAGAACGAGCACCGCGACCACATTCTGAAGATATCGCGCGCGCCCGCGCCGATCCCGGATTTCTCGCCGAGGAAGCGCGCAGCGTCGCCGGCAAGATCGCGACCGCGCTCGACTATGTCGGCGTGCTCGCCGTCGAGATGTTCGTGCTCGCCAATGGCACCGGACCGAAGGTGCTGGTCAACGAGATCGCTCCGCGCGTGCACAATTCCGGACACTGGACGCTGGACGGCGCATCCATTTCGCAGTTCGAGCAGCACATCCGCGCCATCGCCGGCTGGCCGCTCGGCAAGCCCGTGCGCCACGGCGAAGTCGTCACCATGACCAATCTGATCGGCGACGAGATCAAGGACTACGACAAGTGGCTGACCGTTCCCGGCGCCACGGTGCACATCTACGGCAAGGGCACGCCGCGCCCCGGCCGCAAGATGGGACACATCACCGAAGTCAGGCCGATGAAAGGCACGTGAAGGGACCGCAGCAATCGCTGCGATCCCCCTAATGATCTTTCCGGAAAACCGCTGCACACTTTTCCGGATCATGCTCTAGCGATTACGCGGTCTTCACGCCTGCGACGATGCCTGTGGGCTCCTCGCTGAGCCAGCGGTAGATCACCCCGCCCAGCGCGCCGCCGATCAATGGCGCGACCCAGAACAGCCAGAGCTGCGACAGCGCCCAGCCGCCGACGAACAGCGCGGGACCCGTGCTGCGCGCCGGGTTCACCGAGGTGTTGGTGACGGGGATGCTGACGAGATGGATCATCACCAGCGAGAGCCCGATCGCGAGCGGCGCGAAGCCCGCGGGCGCACGGCCATGGGTGGCGCCCATGATGATGAACAGGAACATCATGGTCATCACCACCTCGGTGAGGAAGCACACGATCATGCTGTACTGGCCGGGCGAATGCGCGTCATAGCCGTTGGACGCGAAGCCCTTGGTGACGTCGAATCCGGGCGCCCCGCTCGCGATGACATAGAGCAGCCACGCGGCAACGATCGCGCCCGCCACTTGGGCGATCACATAAGGCAGGATCTGGCCGGCCGGAAAGCGCCCGCCGGCGGCAAGGCCGATCGTGACGGCCGGATTGAGATGGCAACCCGAGATGTGGCCGATCGCATAGGCCATGGTGACGACGCTGAGCCCGAACGCCAGGGACACACCGACGAGACCGATGCCGACCTGGGGAAAGCCGGCGGCAATGACCGCGCTGCCGCAGCCTGCGAATGTGAGCCAGAAGGTGCCGATGGCTTCCGCGGCGTATTTTTTCATATCCATGTGTCAGTCCCCTGATTTCAAGTTTCCGGAGCAAAGCTCCGGAAACGGCCCCATCATTGGCACCGAATCGCCAAATCGGGGCCGCACAGAGGTATTTTCGCCGCATTTAATGGCCGAACTTGGCCCAAAATCCCCCTTGGCCGGTGGACATCTGCAGTTTTGTCTGATACATCCGCGCGCTCAAGGTTAAGGGCTTGCGCGTTTCGCCATCCCCTTTGACTTATCAGAATTCAAATCCGATCCACCTGAAGAGGATGCCGCGTGCAGGTTCTCGTTCGCGATAACAATGTCGATCAAGCCCTCAAGGCGCTGAAGAAGAAGATGCAGCGCGAGGGAATTTTCCGCGAGATGAAGCTCCGCGGCCATTACGAGAAGCCCTCAGAGAAGAAGGCCCGCGAAAAGGCCGAAGCCGTGCGCCGCGCGCGCAAGCTGGCCCGCAAGAAGCTGCAGCGCGAAGGCCTGCTGCCGATGAAGCCGAAGCCGGTGTTCGGCGCAGGTCCCGGCGGTGATCGCGGTGGTCGTGGCGGCCCCGGTGCGGGTCCGCGCGGACCGCGCTGATCTACCGGATCTTGCAAGACTTCAGTTTTCGATGACGCGGGCCCCTGGCCCGCGTTATTGTTTTGTGAGCGGCGCCTTCGCTGGGACGGGGGCACTACCGATGCGGCGCTAAAGCGCGATGAGATTGGATTGAAAGCCATCGCGCTTTGGTTTGATGTTTGAGCATGATTCTTTCGGAAAACCGCTGCACACTTTTCCGGATCATGCTCTAGCGCGAGCGAACCGTAGATGGCCTCCCCTTTCCCCGAGCGCAGCTTGGCGCGGCTGCGCCAGATCTGGCAGCGGCCGTTCGTGCTGGCTTTGATGGGGATTGCGCTGTGCAGCTGCTCCTTCGATCTGGGATCGCTGATGCCGGAGAAGGAGAAGCCTCAGGAGGCGCCGAAGGCGACTGCGGCCGCCGAAAGCGCGGTCAGCGCCGTCAATGTCAGCGAAGCCCAGGTCCACACGGCAAAGGCCCAATCCCTGGCGAAGTCAGGCGAGACCGCAGCTGCGCTCGACGAGTTCAATCGTGCGGTCGGGCTCGATCCCTACAATGCGCAGGCGCTCTATGGCCGTGCCTTGATCTATCAGGGCAATAACCAGCACGATTTCGCTATCGCCGATTTCAGTGCTGCGAGCGGGCTCAACCCGCAGAAGGCCGAGCCGCTGCTCGGCCGCGCCACCAGCTATCTCGCGCTCGGCAAGGTCAAGGAGGCCGCAGCCGATCTGGACGAGGCCTCCGAGGCCGATCCGCACAACGCCCAGGTCTGGACCACCCGCGGACAGGCCTATGAGCGGCTGGGCGACAGGGCCAAGGCAGCGGCGTCCTACACCAAGGCGGTCTCGCTTCGCCCACGCGACGATGCCGCCCGCAGCGGCCTCGCCCGCGTCGGCGGCTGACAGCGCGGCTCAGATGCCGTCCTAATCGGGGGTGGCGGGCTTCGGCAGAACGGCGTGGAACATCGACTTCATGCCGGACAGCATTTCATCGGCGACATTGGTCTTCGGCCGCTGCATGGTCGTGGTCGCGCCGGCGTCGGCACGCAGATCGAGCGGGGGTGCGATCACCGGCACGGGAATATCAGCCGGCGGCGTCACCCGATTCGGGTCGTCATTGCCGACCGAGGCCGTATAGGGCGGGTTGACCGGCGACGAGCCGCCATTGCCATAGGCCTCGGATGACGGCGTCGACACCGTGATCGGCGGCGGCAGCGGACGCACCGTGGACGGCTCCGCAGTGATCACACGCGGGGCCTCCGGGATGCGGGCGGCTTCTCTCAACCCTGGCTCCGCCGGCCTTTCAGCGGACTTGGTTTCCGAAGACTTGGTCTCGGCCGATTTGGCCTCAGCGGCTTTGCCCTCAGGCGATTTGCGCAGACGCTCGATCGCGGCGCGCACGAGGTCGTTGGCGTCGGGGCTCGCGGCTGGGGAAGCCGCAGCCGGCGCCGAATTGGCCTCCACCACCGGGGCGGTGGCGGGAGCCGCGGCAGCCGGAGCGGTGGCCGCAGGGGCGGACTTGGCGACCGCCTTCTCGCGTGCGGGGGTGCGGCCACGCGGGCTGGTCTCGGCAGGAGCCACGTCTGCGGCCTTGGTCTCGGCAGGCTTCTCGGCCGCCGCCTTGTCCGTCACGTTCTTCTCGGAAACGCTCTTCTCGGAGACCCCCTTGGCCTTGACGCCGGGTGCGGGAAGGTTGGCGGTGTCCGCCGGCTTGCGCTCACTGCCAGTCTGGGCAGGCGCCACCACGGTCGCAGGAGCATCAGGCGCGGGCTTGGCATTGATGTAGTGATTAACGATGTAGGCCCCGATGATCGTCGCGAGCACCGAGGGGAAAATATCCATCGAGATTTTAGCGAGGTATTTCAGCATTTCTCGGCCACTCCCCGCGCGATCTGATGCGGGAACTTTGGGGCATTGTGAGGGATCAACTGCGACGGATCGATGGCAAACGGTAACGCCAACTTACGGTTTCAGCTCGATTTCAAGGAACACGATCTCGGTTGAGGTTTCGTTAAGTACGTCATGCTGGACGCCGGCTTTGCGGAAATAGGATTTGCCGGCCGCAAGCTGCGCCTTGGACCTCTCGCCGCCGGGCGCCACGATGGTCATTTCCCCGGCCACCACGGGAACAATCACATAGTCCATGCCGTGGGTGTGGTGCCCGGTGGCGCTCCCCGGCGCAAGCCGCCACTCGGTCACACGAACCTGCTCGTTGTCGACCTGAACCTCGGACCTGGCGGCAAGCATCGGGAACTCTCCTTATCGCGCCTCAGGGCACGAAGACCATGAACACGTAGACGGCAAATACCACCATATGGACCAGTCCGAACAGGACGTTGGTCCTGCCCGTGCCGAAGGTCAGCATGCTCAGGAAGAAGGTCAGGAGCAAAAGCACGCTGCCCTGGGCGTTGAGGCCGAGCTCGAGCTCCTTGTCGAGCGCGTAGGTGGCAACGCCGACGGCCGGGATGGTCAGCCCGATGGTTGCCAGCGACGACCCGAGCGCAAGGTTGATGCTCTTCTGGAGGTCGTTCCTGCGGGCCGCCGAAACGGCCGCGACGCCTTCCGGCATCAGGATCAGGAGGGCGACCAGAAGTCCGGTAAAGGCCGGCGGCGCACCGATCTTGGCCGCGACGGCGTCGACCACCAGCGAAAACTTCTTGGCGAGCAGCACGACCGCCAGTAGCGCAATCAGCAGCAGCACGACGCTGAGCACCAACATCCGGCCCGATAGAAGCGCTCCACCGCTGCCGCCGTCCGCGCGCTCGTGAACGAAGTAATCCTTGTGCAAGACGGTCTGGGTGTAGAGAAACACCCCGTACAGCGCGAGCGTGACCACGTCGACGAAGCCGAGCTGAACCGCCGAATAGACCGGCCCGGGCGTGGTGGTGGTGTAGTTCGGCAGAATCAGCGTGATGGTTGCCAGCGCGAACAGCACGCTGAGATAGACGTTGGCGCCGGAGAGCTGAAAGCCCTGCTCGCGATAGCGCAGGCCGCCGATGAAGATGCAGAGCCCGACGAGGCCGTTGCAGACGATCATGACCACGGCGAACACGGTGTCGCGCGCAAGTTCCGGCGCGGGCTTGTCGCCCAGCATGATCGTGGTGATCAGCGCCACCTCGATGATGGTCACCGACAGCGTCAGCACCAGCGTGCCATAGGGTTCGCCAACCCGCTCCGCGATCACCTCGGCATGATGAACCGCAGCGAATACCGTGCCGAACAGGATGACCAAAAGGACAATGGCGAAGACGAGCCCGCCCAGCGACAGCGTGAACACGTAGTCCGTCGCGCTGACGGCCGCGAACAACAGCACCGCCAGCGCCGGGAAGATCCAGGCCGACCGGGGCATCGGACTATGCGCGCTCATCCACCGCTTCCATTTGCTCGAATGAGCAGTAGCAAATCAGGCGCGAGATTCAATGCCAGTGCAGGATCGGCGCGACCGGCAGCAGTGTCAGCAGCAGGAACAGCGGGATCAGCACGGCGCCGGCGCGCAAGAGATAGCCGAAGAAGCTCGGCATCTCGACGCCGTTCTCGCTGGCGATGCTGCTCACCATGAAGTTCGGCGCGTTGCCGATATAGGTGAGCGCGCCCATGTAGACCGCGCCCATGGAGATCGAGGCGAGCGTGCCCGAGAGCTCATGCATCAGCGCTTGCGGGTCGCCGCCGGCGAGCTCGAAGAACAACAGATAGGTCGGCGCATTGTCGAGGAACGCGGACATCAGGCCGGTGAACCAGAAATAGGCGACCTCGCGCGGCACACCGTCCGGCGCCGTCACAGCCGACAACAGCCAGGCGAAGGCGCCGTGATGGCCGGCATTGAGCATGGCAATGACCGGGATGATCGCGACAAAGATCCCCGCGAACAGTTTCGCGACCTCGCGGATCGGCTCCCAGGTGAAGCCGTTGGCCAGCCTGTGCTCGTCCGGCGTCAGCCACACCGACAGCGCCGCAATGGCCAGCAGCACCGAATTGCGGACGACGTCCTCCAGGTCCAGCTTGGTGCCGAGAATGTCGAACGCCACGCCGGGCTTCCACATCGCCGACGCCAGCAGGCTCACGACGATGGCCGCAATCAGCACCAAATCGACGAGGCCGCGGATGCGCGGCGGCTCCCCGCGGCCGGCTTCGCCGAGCGGCGGCTCGCTACGAAAGCGCCAGACATCAATGACGACGAAGATCGCGAGCAGCAGTCCGGCGACGATTGCGGTCTGCAACCAGATGGTCCGCGTGGTCCAGAAGAAGTCGATGCCGTGCAGGAAACCGACGAAGAGCGGGGGATCGCCAAGTGGACTTAGCGTGCCGCCGACATTGGCGACCAGGATGATGAAGAAGATGATGACATGGGCGTTGTGACGCCGCAGCCGATTGGCGCGAATCAGGGGACGGATCAGGATCATCGCGGCACCCGTGGTGCCGACAATGCTCGCACCCAATGTGCCGAGCGCGAGGATGCCGACATTGGTCGCTGGCGTCGCCTTGATGTCGCCGGTGATGAGAATGCCGCCGGCCACGACATAGAGCGAGAAAAGGAGCACGATGAAGCCGAGATATTCGGCGAGCATGGCGTGGACGAGCGCCGCCAGTGTTGCCATGCTGCCGGCAAACACGACAAGCGCGGCGAGTGCCAGCAGCGACCAGGCCGCGGCGATCTTGCCGTAGTGATGATGCCAGAATTTTGGAAACAGCAGCGGCCCCAATGCGATCGACAGCAACAGGCCGGCAAAGGGCAGCGCATAGGGCCAGCGCATCGCAGCACCATCGAGCCCGGTCGCGGCCCATGCGTGTTGCGGCGACAGCATGAGGATCGCGGCGAAGGCCAGGCTCCAGGGCCACGTGACGAGCCGTTTAGGATTCAATGAAGCGCCTTGCCGTTTCGATCGCACCGAAAGCATCGAGATTGTCATGTCCGCCGCCCGCGAAGCGAACGAACTGCTTCGGTTCATGTGCGAGCGCGAACAGACGCTCTCCGAACACGATCGAAATGGCAAGGTCATTGGTGCCATGCATCACCAGGAGCGGCACCGTGACGCGCGTGATGCGCTGGTCGGAATGGAACGGATCGCGCATCAGCAGGCGCACCGGAACGAACCAGAATGACGACGCTGCGACGTCGACCGTCGACGTATAGGGGGCTTCCAGGATGAGTTTTCCAACATGATGCTCCGAGGCGAGCGCAACCGCCGCGCCCGTCCCGAGCGAAAAGCCCCAGGCGATGATTCGTTCCGCCGCGTAGCGCGCGATCGTGAAAGCGTAGGCGGCTGCGGCATCGCGCAGCAGGCCTTCTTCGCTCGGCGCACCGCTCGAGCCGGCGTAGCCGCGATAGGACAGCGCGACGAGGCCGGTGCCGTCAGCCGTCATCGCCCTGAAGCGGCTGACGCGGCCGGCGAGAAAATCGCCATTGCCTGGAAAATACAGGATCACGGGACGGCCGGGCTTCGCCGGCACGTGCCAGACGATGACCTTCTCACCGTCCGACGTGGTCAGGATGTGCTCTTCCGCCTCGGGAAGGCCCGCGGCATCGGGGGCGGTGCGACCGACGGGCGGGATCGGAAACAGCATCTCGCGCTGCCGGACAAACAGCACGAGGAGACCGGCGCAATAGACGGTCACGAGCAGGATGGCGATCCACTTGACGATGGTCATGATGCGCGGCCGGCCTTTCGGCTCAGGGCTTGCGACGGCTCCGCAGCAATTTCATGACATCGGGCCGGAGGCTGGCCGGAACATCGCGGCAGCCGCACGCCGCCTTGTGGGCGGCATGCGATGGGACCAGTGCCATTCCTTGTTGATGGCCACGGTCCGTTTACTTCCGCGCTACATCGCCTTGACGATGTTCTCGGTGACCTTCTTGGCGTCGCCGAGCAGCATCATGGTGTTGTCGCGATAGAACAGCGGATTGTCGATGCCGGCATAGCCGGAGGCGAGCGAGCGCTTGATGAACATCACGGTGCCGGCCTTCCAGACCTGGAGCACGGGCATGCCGTAGATCGGCGAGGTCTTGTCCTCTTCCGCCGCCGGATTGGTGACGTCGTTGGCGCCGATCACGAAGGCGATGTCGGCCTGCGCGAACTCGGAGTTGATGTCCTCCAGCTCGAACACCTCGTCATAGGGCACGTTGGCTTCGGCGAGCAGCACGTTCATGTGGCCGGGCATGCGGCCGGCGACCGGGTGAATGGCGTATTTCACCTCGACGCCTTCCTTCTTCAGCATGTCCGCCATCTCGCGCAGCGCATGCTGGGCCTGCGCCACCGCCATGCCGTAGCCGGGCACGATGATGACCTTTGAGGCGTTCTTCATGATGAAGGCGGCATCGTCGGCCGAGCCGAGCTTGGCGGGCTTCTGCTCGCCTGTAGCCCCGCCGGCGGCGGCGGTCTCGCCGCCGAAGCCGCCGAGGATGACCGAGATGAAGGACCGGTTCATCGCATGGCACATGATGTAGGACAGGATCGCGCCCGAGGAGCCGACCAGCGCGCCGGTGATGATCAGCGCGGAATTGCCGAGCGTGAAGCCGATGCCGGCGGCGGCCCAGCCGGAGTAGGAGTTCAGCATCGAGATTACGACCGGCATGTCGGCGCCGCCGATCGGGATGATCATGAGCACGCCGAGCGCCAGCGCCAGGATGGTGATCATCCAGAAGTCGAACGCGCCGCCGGTGAGGACCAGGCGGACGATGAAGAACACCAGCGCCACGGCGAGTGCGATATTGATGATGTGGCGGGCGGGCAGGATGATCGGCGCGCCGCTCATCCGTGCCGACAGCTTCAGGAACGCGATCACCGAGCCGGTGAAGGTCAGCGCGCCGATGGCGACGCCGAGCGACATCTCGACCAGGCTCTGGGTGTGGATGTTACCGGGCGTGCCGATGTCGAAGGCTTCGGGCGCGTAGAACGCGCCGGCGGCGACCAGCACGGCAGCCATGCCGACCAGCGAGTGGAAGGCGGCGACTAGTTCCGGCATCGAGGTCATCGGCACGCGGCGGGCGATCACCGCGCCGACACCGCCGCCGATGGCGACCGCGAGGATGACGAGCACCCACGCCACGCCGTCCGCCGGCGGATGGCTTGCGAGCGTGGTGGCGACCGCGATCGCCATGCCGATCATGCCGAACAGATTGCCCTGGCGCGACGATGCCGGGCTCGACAGCCCGCGCAGCGACAGGATGAACAGCACCCCCGCCACGAGATACAAGAATGCAGAGAGATTGGCGCTCATCTCAGGTCCCCATTAATCCCTTCAGCCCGAGGTGGCCGCTTACTTCGACTTCTTCTTGTACATCGCCAGCATGCGCTGGGTGACAAGGAAGCCGCCAAAAATGTTCACGCAGGCGAAGATGAGCGCGACGAAGCCGAAGCCGCGCGCCCAGCCCGAGCCGCTCGAAACCATGCCGACGCCGACCGCGAGCAGCGCGCCGACCACGATCACCGAGGAGATCGCGTTGGTCACGCTCATCAGCGGCGTGTGCAGCGCCGGCGTCACCGACCACACCACGAAATAGCCGACGAAGACGGCGAGAACGAAGATCGACAGCCGAAAGATGAAGGGGTCGACGACCTGTGCAACATGCTCCATGGCGGCTCTCCTTAAACCTTCGGCTGGAAGTTCGGGTGGATCACGGCGCCGTCTTTCGTGAGCGCAGTGGCCTTGACGAGTTCGTCGTCCCAGTTGACGGCGAGCTTCTGCTCTTCTTGTCGACCATGGTCTCGATGAAGGAGAACAGATTGCGGGCATAGAGGCTGGAGGCCGAGGCCGCGACGCGCCCGGCGACGTTGGTGTAGCCGACGATCTTGATGCCATCGAAGTCGACGACCTCGCCGGCCCTGGCGCCCTCGACATTGCCGCCGCGCTCGACGGCGAGATCGACCAGCACCGAGCCCGGCTTCATCGACTTGACCATGTCAGCGCTGACGAGCTTCGGCGCCGGCCGGCCCGGAATCAGCGCGGTGGTGATCACGATGTCCTGCTTCTTGATGTGCTCGGCGGTGAGCGCGGCCTGCTTGGCCTGATATTCCTTGGACATCTCCTTGGCGTAGCCGCCGGCCGTCTGGGCGTTCTTGAACTCCTCGTCCTCGACGGCAAGGAATTTCGCACCGAGCGACTCGACCTGCTCCTTGGTGGCAGGCCGCACGTCGGTCGCGGTCACGACGGCGCCGAGACGACGCGCGGTCGCGATCGCCTGGAGGCCGGCGACGCCGACGCCCATCACGAACACCTTGGCCGCGGGCACGGTGCCAGCCGCCGTCATCATCATCGGGAAGGCGCGGCCGAAGGCCTCGGCACCCTCGATCACGGCACGATAGCCGGCAAGATTGGCTTGCGAGGACAGCACGTCCATCACCTGCGCGCGCGTGATACGCGGCATCAATTCCATCGCGAAGGCGGAGACGCCGGCATCGGCCATCGTCTTCAGCGAGGCTTCGTTGCCGTAGGGATCCATGATGGCGATGACGAGCGCGCCGCGCTTGTATTGTGAAAGCTCCGACGCCTCGGGACGCTTCACCTTGATGATGATATCGGCGTCCTTGAGCGCGTCAGCGCTGACAGTGGCGCCCACGGCGGTGAATTCGGAATCCGGCAGGCCTGACTTGATGCCGGCGCCCGGCTCGACGGCGATCTCGGCACCGAGCGCCTTAAACTTCTTCACCGTATCAGGCGAAGCGGCGACCCGCGGCTCGAGTGGATCGATTTCCTTGGCAACGGCGATCTTCATAGGTCCTCCGGCGGCGCGGGACAGCGCACGCGCAAACTAAGCGTAACTCCCGCTGCGTTCGATACCGGTTCTGGGACCGGTTTGTATGCAAGTATTCTGGGCAGCTGCTGCCGCTGGCGTGTGCAGCTACCGAAGACGGATCAGGTCAGGAAAATCGCCATCAGGATCACGATGAGCGCGACCGAGGCCGTGCCGTACTTCACCAGCTTGATGAAGCCCTCATAGGTCTGCTCGTGCGCAACGTAGTCGTTGCCGTCGGCGGTGGTGTACGCCACTTCGCTATGGTCAGCCATGGATGTCCCCAGTCGAAAGTCGAATTCTGGGGCTGGGATACCGCAAACTTTCGGGCAGGGCAACGGCACGCGGGCGCGGTTTTTCCGCAAATCAGGTCATTTGGAATTCCAATTGTCGCGGATCCAGCGCGTGAGGCCCTGCTCGCCGACTTCGCCCGCAGCGAGCGAGAGGATAATCGCGGCCGCTTCCGCCTCGGGCACGATGAAGTCGATGCTGTTCACGCCGAGAAATGTGTACAGCGCAAGGAGTGACACGCGCTTGTTGCCGTCAACGAACGGACGGTTGCGTGCAATGCCGAAAGCGTAAGCGGCCGCCAACTCAGCGAGATCGGCGTTCTCAGAAGACCATTTGTTCCTCGGCTGATCGAGCGCAGGGTCCAGCATACCCTCATCTCGCAAGCCACTTGCGCCGCCATGGATCACGAGCTGCTCGTCGTGGATCGCAATGATCATTCGACGCGTCAGCCAGAACGGCTCGCTCATTTGGCCAGCTCGGCGAGGGCGTTGTGATAACGCTTGATGCCTCGCCGCGCGACTTCCATCGCTTTTTCAAAATCAGGATCATGAGGCGTCAGCAAGATCCCACCGTCCGGTTGCTCGACCGGGAACAGTTTGTCGCCCTCTCTGAGATTCAGACGAGCAGCAAGCTCCTTCGGCAGGATAACGCCGATCGAATTTCCGATCTTGCGCACCTGAAGCACGGTGGAGGCGCTCTTCAAATCCTTCGGATCCGCGTTCTCGCCCATAGCCGCACCTCATTGCTCGTTATACGTTTGTATAACATCTTTGCGACCTACCGTTCAACAAATGTTTTACGCTTTCCTTGCCTACAAATGAGGCAGGCTCGCGCCTCAGCCCATCGCCTCCAGCTCGTTGATCATCCCGGCGATGACGCTGAGCCCGCCGTCCCAGAACTTCGGGTCCTTCGCGTCGAGCCCGAATGGCCGCAGCAGCTCGGAATAGTGCTTGGTGCCGCCCGCGGCGAGCATGTCGAGATAGCGCTCGGCAAAGCCCTCGGCCGCATGCTCGTAGACCGCATAAAGCGAGTTCACGAGACAATCGCCGAACGCATAGGCGTAGACATAGAACGGCGAGTGGATGAAGTGCGGGATATACATCCAGTAGTTCTCGTAGCCCGCCTTGATCTCGATCGCGGGCCCCAGGCTCTCGCCCTGCACCGACAGCCAGATCTCGCCGAGCCGCGTCGCGGTGAGCTCGCCGTTCTTGCGCTCGGTATGGACCGCGCGTTCGAACGAATAGAACGCGATCTGCCGCACCACGGTATTGATCATGTCCTCGACTTTGCCGGCGAGCAGCGCCTGGCGCTGTTTTGCATTCTTGGTCTGGGCAAGGAGCCGCTTGAACGTGAGCATTTCGCCGAACACGCTCGCGGTCTCCGCCAGCGTCAGCGGCGTCGGCGCCATCAGCGCGCCGTTCTTCGCCGCCAGCACCTGATGCACGCCATGGCCGAGCTCATGCGCCAGCGTCATCACGTCGCGCGGCTTGCCCTGGTAGTTCATCAGCACGTAAGGGTGCGCCGACGGCGTGGTCGGATGCGAGAACGCGCCCGGCACCTTGCCCGGCCGCACCGGTGCGTCGATCCAGCGGTCGGTGAAGAAGCGCTCCGCGATGTCGGCCATCTTAGGCGAGAAGCCGCGATAGGCCGTCAGCACCATGTTCCGCGCATCGGGCCAGCCAATGACGTCGGTCGCGGCAAAGGGCAGCGGCGCGTTGCGGTCCCAATAAGCGAGCCGCTTCTTGCCGAACCACTTCGCCTTCAGCGCGTAGTAGCGATGCGACAGCTTTGGATAGGCAGCGTGCACGGAAGCGACCAGCGCATCCACCACCTCGCGCTCGACGCGGTTGTTGAGGTGGCGGGAATCCGCGACGTCCTGAAAACCGCGCCAGCGGTCGGAGATGTCCTTGTCCTTCGCGAGCGTGTTGGTGATTAGCGCAAAGGTGCGCTCATTGGCCTTGAAGGTTTTGGCCAGCGCCTCCGCTGCGCTCTTGCGCTTGGCGCCGTCGCGGTCCTGCAACAGATTGAGCGTCGGCTCGATCGCGAGCTCTTTTGCGCCGACCTTAAAGCGCAGGCTCGAGATGGTCTGGTCGAACAGCCTGTTGAAGGCGGAATAGCCGGTCTGCGCCTTCTCCAGGAAGAGCTGCTCGAGCTTGTCGTCGAGTTGGTAGGGCTTCTCCTTGCGCAAATCCTCGATCCAGGGACGATAGTGCGCGAGCTCGGCGGCCTGCATCGCGCGGTTCAAAATATCGTCATCGATCCGATTGAGCTCGAGCGCGAAGAACAGAAGATGCGTCGACGCCGCCGTCAGGCGCTCGGACACGTCGCCGTAAAACTTTGAAAACGCAGGGTCCACGCTGTCGCCGGCATGGACCAGGCCGGCATAGGAGCCGAGGCGGCCGGCGAGGTCGTCGATTGCCTCATAGCGTCGCACGGCTTCCGCGAGCCATTTTCCGCCATCTTCGTTTGCTGTCCCTGTCGCGAGCTTGCCCTTGTAGTCGGTCTCGAACGCGACGCAATCGGCATCCATCTTTTCGAGATCGCGCGCCACTTCCGGCGCATCGATCCCGGAATAGAGATCGGTCAGGTTCCACTCCGGAAGCTTGCCGGTCTTGCTCGCAGGCTTTGCGGGTGAAGATTTGGCGAGTGAAGGCTTGGCGGACGAAGGCCTGGAGGACTTTGCTTTGGCGGCGGATTTCCTGGTGCTCGGCTTGCGGGGAGCGGGCTTGCTGGAAGCGGCCTTCTTGAGAGCAGACTTTTTGAGAGCGGGCTTGGAGCGCGAATTCATTGTGTGGGAAACCTGTGTTCAACAGTCGCGACGGCGGGCGTGGGCATCAAGGTTTAAGAGTGCGTTAATCGGCTTCGGCCAGAGTGCCCCGATTCGAGACAGATAGTTGTAGCGTGCAGGGAACACCATGGCTGCCAGTATTTTGATCGCCGACGACGACGCTGTAGCCCGCCGGCTGGTCGAAAACATGGTGCAGAAATGCGGCTATGAGACGATCGTCGTGGAGTCCGGCGACGCTGCGATCGCCGCGCTCACCGCTCCCGACGCTCCGGCCATCGACGGCGCCATCCTCGATCTCGTGATGCCCGGCCTCGACGGCATGGGCGTGCTGGCGAAAATCCGCGAAGCCGGCCTCAGCATCCCCGTCATCGTGCAGACCGCGCATGGCGGCATCGACAACGTGATCTCGGCGATGCGTGCCGGCGCGGCCGATTTCGTCGTCAAGCCGGTCGGCCTGGAGCGGCTTCAGGTTTCGCTGCGCAACGCGCTCAACGCCTCCGCGCTCAAGGGCGAATTGCAGCGCATCCGTCACAGCCGCGAGGGCCGGCTGACCTTCTCCGACATCATCACCCGCTCCGAGGCGATGGCGGGCGTGATGCGCGCCGCGCAGAAGGCGGCGAACTCCTCGATTCCCGTGCTGATCGAGGGCGAGTCCGGCGTCGGCAAGGAGATGTTCGCGCGCGCCATCCATGGCAGCGGCGAGCGCAAGGCAAAACCTTTTGTCGCCGTGAATTGCGGCGCGATTCCCGACAACCTCGTCGAGTCCATCCTGTTCGGCCACGAGAAGGGCGCCTTCACCGGCGCCACCGAGCGGCACATGGGCAAGTTCGTCGAGGCCCATGGCGGCACGCTGTTCCTGGACGAGGTCAGCGAGTTGCCGCTGACCGCGCAGGTCGAGCTGTTGCGCGCGCTTCAGGAAGGCGCGGTCGAGGCGGTCGGCGGCCGCAAGCCCGTCAAGGTCGACGTGCGCATCATCTCCGCGACCAACCGCAAGCTCCTGGAGCGGGTGAAACAGGGACACTTCCGGGAAGATCTGTTCTATCGCCTGCACGTGCTGCCGCTGACGATCCCGTCGCTGCGCGCCCGGCGCGAGGACATTCCGCATCTGCTGCGGCATTTCCTGGCGCGCTTTGCCGCCGAGGAGAACCGCCCCATCACCCGCATCAGCGGCGAGGCGGTGGCGCACCTCGCCCAGCTCGACTGGCCCGGCAACATCCGTCAGCTCGAAAACGCGGTCTACCGCGCGGTGGTGATGAGCGACGGCGACCAGCTTGGCCTCGGCGATTTCCCCCTGCTCGCCTCGCAGCCGCATCCCGCAGCCGACATTCCGACTGCGCCATTGCTGCTCGAGCCGATCGCGGCGCCTTCCTTGGTATCGGGTAACGAAATACCAATCGCTCCCCTCCCGTCAGCGGGAGCTCTCTCCATGCTGACCGCGAGCGGCGATGTCCGCCCGCTGGAGGACATGGAGAACGAAATCATCCGCTTCGCGATCTCGCATTATCGCGGGCAGATGTCCGAAGTCGCCCGCCGCCTCAAAATCGGTCGGTCCACGCTCTACCGCAAACTCGACGAAGCAGGCGTGCCTGGCCATGGCGGGAAAAGCGACGAGGAGACGCACTGAGCCGTATCTGAACAGCGGCTTGGCCGATGTTGCGACGAGGCCGCAAGCCCTTCGCATTTCGGCGAAATTTGGCCGCGACGTGAACCGTGACCTGGAAGTGACAGACACAGGGAAAAGCGCGTGGGGCAAGCGCATAATCCGTTGCCAAAGAGGCTGCCTTGACGTCAGTTTGTCGTGAGTTGTCCCGGGTAGCGCTGGCCGCAAAAGCGGGGCCTGTATATCGTCTGCGTATGAATCGTTGCGTGCAGGCGTGCGACATTCGAGAGGCCGGCGCGGTTTAGCCGAAGATTTAGAGACGATAACGAAGCTGTTCCACGAGGGACAGTTCACCCGAGGGGTGTGACACAATGCGTGACTGTTTGAACCACCGTGCAGGCTTTGACCGTGTCTTGATGACGGTCGCGGCGACCTTCCTCACGGTGTCGGCCAGCTCAGCCCTGGCGCAGGATCAGACGCGCAGCAGCGCCGCCGAGCTCGCGATCGAAGCCGCGATCCCGCGCCCCGAGCCGGCCGACGTCCCGCCTCCGACCGCTTCCGACATCAAGCTCGACACCACCGCCACCATCCCGGACTCTGCGAAAGAGCCCGTGAAGGCCGAAGTCGCACCGGCGCCCGACAAGGTCGAGACCAAGCCTTCCGACGTTGCCACCTCGCCCGCCACCGAGGCGCCGAAGAACGAGACGGCCAAGACCGAACCCGCGAAGACCGAACCCGCGAACACAGAACCCGCCAAGGCCGACACTGCGACGGCGCCTGCGGCACCTGCTGCGACTCCGGCCGCCGAGCCGGTGAAGGCCGCGAGCAACGTTCCCGCTGCCGACCAGCCGGTCGCCGACAAGCTCAGGGACATCATCGGCGCCAAGACCTCGCGCAATTTCGACCGCAAGAACGAGCGCGCCGCGATCGAGAAGTTTTACGGTGCGCGCGATTTCGCGCCGGTCTGGACACAAGGCGGCAGCCTGACCGCTGCGGCCAAGGGCGTCATCGCGCGGCTGAAGGATGCAGCCTCCGACGGCCTCAACCCCGCCGACTATCCGGTGCCGGATTTCGCCACCGCCACCACGCCCGATGCGCTCGCCGATGCCGAATTGAAGCTCACCGCCAGCATGTTCGACTATGCGCGGCAGGCCCAGAGTGGCCGCATGCACTGGTCGCAGGTCAGCGGCGACATCCTCTATCCCGAACATCCGGTCGACCCGAACGAGGTGCTCGCCAAGGTCACGACCGCGACGGACGCCTCCGCGGCGCTCGACAGCTACAATCCGCCGCACAAGCTCTACAAGGAGCTGAAGGCCAAGCTCGCGGAACTGCGCGGCCAGGGCAACGGCCCCGCGATCGAGATCGCCGACGGTCCGGCGCTGAAATACACCCCGGCCGGCAAGAAGCAGGCCGAGATCGTCGTGGAAGATCCGCGCGTGCCGCAGCTGCGCGCCAAGCTCGGCATCACCGAGAACGCGAACGACACCCGCTATGATGCGGTGGTCGCCGACGCCGTGCGCAAATTCCAGAGCGGTGCCGAGATGAAGGCGACCGGCATCCTCGACGACAAGACCGTCAAGGCGCTCAACACCCCCAAGCGCGACAAGCAGATCGACGTGGTGCTGGTGAACATGGAGCGCTGGCGCTGGCTGCCGCGCGACCTCGGCGCGCCCGCGCTGGGCGATGCCTATGTCATCCTCAACATTCCCGACTACACGCTGAAGGTGATGCAGCGCGGCCAGCAGGTCTGGACCACACGCGTCGTCACCGGCAAGCCTGGCACGCATGCCACCCCGCTGCTCAGCGAGACGATGAAGTACATCACGGTCAATCCGACCTGGAACGTGCCGCCGTCGATCGTCTACAACGAATATCTGCCGGCGCTTCAGCAGGACCCGACCGTGCTTCAGCGCATGGGCCTCAAGCTCGAGCAGAACCGCGACGGCTCGGTGCACATCTCGCAGCCGCCGGGTGAAGCCAATGCGCTCGGCCGCATCCGCTTCAATTTCCCGAACAAGTTCCTGGTCTATCAGCACGACACGCCGGACAAGCATCTGTTCGCCAAGGAAGATCGCGCCTTCAGCCATGGCTGCATGCGCGTGCAGAACCCGGATCAGTACGCGTCCGTGCTGCTCAACATCACCATGCCGAGCGACAAGTACACGCCGGAGCGCGTGCGCAGCATGTACGGCAAGAGCGAGATCGACCTGAAATTCCCGACCCCGATCCCGGTCAACATCACCTATCAGACCGCCTTCGTGGATGACGCCGGCAAGCTGCAATTCCGCAAGGACGTCTATGGCCGCGACGCAACCATGATCAACATCCTGAAGAACAATCGCGGCAAGGACCTCGAGGCTATCGTGGCGCATTCCCAGCCGAGCTATTCGCGCCCGGCGACGACGCTCCCCTCAGGCGTCGCGGTGGCCAACAATGGCGGCGGCTTCGGCTCATCCGGCCCGAACTTCTTCGAGCGGCTGTTCGGAGCGCCGGCCCCGACCCAGCCGCCAGCGCCAGTCGGCCGTCGTCCGCAGCGGGTGTTTACCCGCTGAGCCCGGCTGGGCGCCTGGTTCACAAGAATTCCGCAATGAAATCAGCGGCCCCGCCCTCTGGATGGGGGGCGCTTGACGTTAACCGTTCTCCAGCCGGGCCCCAGAGAGCGGGCGTTTTTTTGCCACAGTCAACCGTTTAGGATCGTATTCTGACTTGGTTTGGGGGCGGGAAGGTCAACCTCGAATTAACCTTCTCGCTTTAAGAAAGCGTTCACCCTCTTTCGCGCTGCTAACGGGGTTGGCGGGAGAGTCCATTTTGAACGCTCGTCGACTGGGTGGGCTCATACGTGCTGACTGGTCTCGCACGCCAATTCGCTGTGCTGTCGTTGTCCCATGCGGGAGTGAAGGCCGGATCCGGATCGGCCTCGCTTCCGTATTGCTGCTTGCCGCCGCAGGTTCGGTTCATGACGCCGCCGCGCTGAACGAAACCAAGACGCTCTCCTTCCATCACACCCATTCCGGCGAAGACCTCACCGTCACCTTCAAGCGCGACGGCCGCTATGACGAAGCCGCGCTGAAGCAGCTCAACCACTTCCTGCGCGACTGGCGCACCCAGGACGAGACCGTCATGGACCGTCGCCTGTTCGACATCCTCTGGGAAGTCTATCGCGACGTCGACGGCAAGCAGCCGATCCAGATCATCTCCTCCTACCGCTCCCCCGCCACCAACGCCATGCTCCGCCGCCGCTCCTCCGGTGTGGCGCGCTTCAGCCAGCACATGCTGGGCCATGCGATGGACTTCTATATCCCGGGCGTGCCGTTGGAGCAGATCCGCTTCGCCGGTCTGCGGCTCCAGCGCGGCGGCGTCGGCTTCTATCCGACTTCCGGCTCGCCCTTCGTGCATCTGGACACCGGTAGCATCCGGCACTGGCCGCGCATGACGCATGACCAGCTCGCCCGTGTCTTCCCGGATGGAAAAACGGTGCATCTGCCGACCGATGGCGTTCCGCTGAAGGGCTACGAGCTCGCCAGGGCCGAGATCGAGCGACGCGGCAGCGGCGACGATTCCGGCAGCAAGACGAATTTCTTCGCCGCCTTGTTCAAGGGCAAGTCGTCAGCTCCGGCCGCCAGCAGCAGCGACGAGGATGACGAGGGCGCACCGGCCGCGGCCGCGAAACCGTCCGCGCCGACCGTGGTCGCCGCCGCTGCCAAACCCGCCGAGCCGGTGCCGACGCCGCGCGCCAAGCCGCAAATGGCCGCAACGCTCCAGCTCGCCTCGGCCGATGCGCAGATCGTTGCGCCGCCCAAGCCGAAGCCCGCGCCCGTGGCTGACAAGCCAGCGGCCGGCAAGCCCGAGACCCCGGCCGACATCATCAATGCCCGCGGCTTCTGGGATGATATCCCGGCTGCGCCGCAGCAGGCGACGCCGGCGCAGGTCGCCGCGTTGAAGGCCCGCCAGGCGCTCGCCGCCGCCACCGATCCGCAAGCCACCGCGAGCGTCTCCAGCGCGGCTTATCAGGCGCTGGCCTTTGCGCCGGCATCCGCCTCGCCGGTCGATCGCGCCAACGTCGTCGCCGCCTTCACTCGCAGATTGCAGCCAGTCCCAGAATTCTCCGGAGGAGAACCCGATCGACGATACACCTTCGCGAACGAGCCCTCCGACGTAGCTGTTCGCGACGCTCTCGCGATCATCAACGATAATATACATCAGTCTTTCGCCCCTGTTTCGCACTTGTTGCGCGCCCGGTTGGTTATTGTGATGCCCCGGCTCGGCAACGATGCTGTTTGACGACATTCCTTCCCGCGTATCGTTGTTATGGTTCCGATATTCGCGGGCAGCCCTACGCATTCAGTGCCTGCGTCTCGCAGGCCTGCTACTTCGACTCGATACTGAACGCTTACTGCGTGAGGCTCGGCGGGTGTCTGACGGATCACCTCGCGGAGCGGATTGAGAAACGACCTAGAACAGTTGCGCCAAGTTGCTCATCGCGTCCGAACACTACTGAACTGTGTCGATCTCCTCGCCAACTGACGAGAATCACTTGATTAGGACCGTAACGATTGCCCATTTCCGATCAAGCGTGCGCCACAAAGCGATTGCTACGTGTGCTTGATGCTGTTGGTTCGTTTCGAGTTGTTTCTTGGTATATTCAAACGTATCAGTTGATTTGGATGTTGAACTAGTTTTGCGCCGTGGCATTCCTAAAGTTCCGCATCCCCGTATAATTACAGCCGTTTTGGGTGATGCTGCTCGTCATGCAAATTGAGGGGTTTTCAACCCGGGATTGACCCCCATCACCCCGTTTCCACATGCGACAATTCGACTCATGTACAGCGGCGAGACTCCAGCTTGGCGAAATCTTGGCGAGGGTGTGTCTTTCGAGTCGCACTCTTGCCACGTGCATGACGTGTTCGACTCATCTGACGTCGCATCGCGCGCCATGAAAAGTTTTTCGGTGCGCACGGTTCAGGCAAGCTTCGACACATAACGTTGCCGTTCGACAGATCGAACCGAACGGAGCATTTCCAAAATGTTGTCCGATGGACAAGCTCGTCCCAACGCGAGCGCTGATGTTTCCGCGGCGGCGAAGCCGGCGCCAGAGGCGCGCGATACAAAGGACAATGCGGCACGAACAACCAAGCCCGCAGCGAACGCAAAGCGTGTCTCGGCTGCGGCGAGCGATGAAGCTTTGGCGAAAGAAGCGCTCGAGGGGCTGAAGCGTATTCGCGCCAAGGCGCGCCTCGACAAGATGGCGATACCGAAACCGGCCCCGACCGTGATCAAGCCGGCCGTGATCGTGGCCAAGCCGCCGCCGCCGCGCCCGACATGGGTCGCGCCGCTCGCGACACTGGCGGTCGCCGCCATTCTGGTGGTCTGCGCCTGCACCGGCGTGATCGCCTATCTCACCACCACGCAGCCCGTCCAGAGCAACGTTGCGGCCAACACGGAGATCAGGAATCTGCGCGAGACGGTCGCGCAACTGCGCAAGCAGGTGTCGGGCGTGTCCGAAAATCTCGACGGCCTGCGTACCGCGGTCGATCAATCCAGCAAGGCGACCAATGACCGCTTCGGCAGGTTTGCCGAGAACCTCGACCGCATCGAGCGGGTGAGCTCGTCCTCCACAGTGAAGCTCGACAAGCTCGCCCAAGGACAGGCGCAGGTACAGGCCCAGGCTCCGGCGCCGGCAACTGTGGCATCGCAGCCGCCGTCATCGCAGGCAATGCCGATGATGGCTTCGGTCGCTGCGCCCGAGGTCACGGGCTCGCTTGCTCCGTCGGCGCCGCGCAAGGTGATCAAGGGCTGGTCGGTCCGCCAGGCCTATGAGGGAATTGCGATCCTGCAAAGCCCGAACGGCGTCATCGAGGCCGTGCTGGGACAGCAGGTACCCGGGCTCGGCCGTATCGAGGACATCAGGAACGAGAACGGGCGTCTGGTGGTGGAGTCCAGCGGAGGTGTCGTCTATTCGTCGCGCAAGGCAACGCCCTGATCGATGGAGTCTTCTATTGGCGGTGATGCTCGAAGCTGGTGCATAGCAGATCGACTTCCGCCTCCGCGATCGGTGCGCGAAACAGGCGACAGCTGAACTCCACCGTCGTCTTGCTGTCCGTGGCAGTGCGATCTTCCCGGAGGAAGATGCATCGCCTGCAAATGTCGGTGTGGTGCCGCTGCTCGGCTGCGTCCGACTGATCCAGCACGTGCCGCAACGTGTCGCGAAAGCGGATCTTGACGTCGTCGTCGAGGACGGCAATCGCCTCGACGAGAACGGTGACCGGGTCGCGCACCAGGAACTTCTTGCCCTGCTGCGTCACGCTCAGCATCACCGAGCGCTTGTCCTTGGCCGAGCGCTTCCGCTCGAGATAGCCGAGCCGCTCCAGCTCGCCGATGATGAATGAGGCGGTGCCGCGCGTGGTGCCGACGTAACTCGCCAGCGCCGAAGGCGTCCGGGAGAACGGGTTGGCGCGAGAGAGGAAGCGCAGCGCCATCCACTCGCGGTCGCGCAATCCGTGCTTGGTGCCTTCGAACCACAGGATTCGCGCGACCTGCTCCAACAGTTCAATCGATTCGCGAGCCAAATTCATTTCAATTCCAGGTCGGATAAAGCTTTATTCAATTGAGCCCTGAGTAAGCGCAATCTGGGTGGACGAGAATGAAGCACTCGGGCGATCCTTCGTCCTGGCCGGACGGCAGTTCGCGCCAGGGAAGACCCTTCTCCGGTTTCCGGAGATGGAACTTCCGGCCGTGGAACTAGGGCGTCACAAAGAAACTTCGAGTAAATCGCTCGGCTCAACTCCTCTGAAAATTTCATTCAAATCACGACGGCTCGCGCTTGGATTGACGACGATGTGCGATGACTGAGCAACATGATGTGTCGCTCCGGCCATGATGACGCCCATTTGTTGCAACGGAGCGCATCGATTTGCGCGAGGGCGCGGATCGTTGGCGGCTTCTCCCGGATGGACCGCGGCGGAAGAACCGCAGTTTTCGGTTAATGGATATCGCGCCGCAACGCGGCCAAGCAGTTAAATCCGGCACACGATCAGATCCGGAAAAGCCTGGCGAGCCGATACCGGGATTCCCGTCGCTCAGGAGCCCTATCGTCCTTCGCCTGCGCGCCATAGCGCATCGAGGCCGTGCCGATAGGTCGGGCAGGCGAGCGTGACGCCGAGCTCGCGCTTCAACTTCGCGTTGGAGACCCGGGCGCTGCTGGCATAGAAGCTGCGGGCCATCGCCGACATCTCGGCGGTCGCGAACGCTTCTTCGGGCGGCGGTGCAACGCCCATCAGCTGCGCGGCGTAGGCGATCACGTCCTGCGGCGGCGCAGGCTCGTCGTCGCACACGTTCCAGGTGCCGCCTCGGTGATGAATCGCGGCCATGATCGCGGTCGCGATGTCGTCGACGTGGATGCGGTTGAAGACCTGTCCCGGCTTGATGATGCGCCGGGCCGTTCCCGCCCGTAGCGTCACGAGCGCGTTGCGGCCGGGGCCGTAGATGCCGGCAAGTCGCAGGACCGCGGCATCGCCGCCTGACGCATCCGTCCAGGCTTGCTCCGCTGCGATCCGCATTTGCGTGCGCTCGAGCGCAGCCTGCGGCGGCGTGCTCTCGTCGACCCACCCGCCTGCGTGATCGCCATATACGCCGATTGTGGAGAGATAGACGACCTTGCGGCGGCCCGCTGCCAGCACATTGCCGAACGCCCCAAGCGCGGGATCGCCGGCACCGCCGGGCGGGATCGAGACGAGAAGGACGTCGGCGTCGCTGATGCGTTCAGCCGTGGTGCGATCCGGATCACGCCCGGAAAAGGGATGCACCTCGACGCCGGCGAGATCATGCCGCTGGGTGGGATCGCGTACGGTGCCGGCGACGTGCGAGAAGGCGCCGCCGAACCTGCGGACGAAGTGCCTGGCGCTATAGCCGAAGCCAAGAATGAAGAGCCGCATGCGTCTGCCGTGCTGGTCGGAGTTCCCGTCGCGCCGCCGCGCGCCTCTCCGCTCATAAGAGATTTTTGGGGCCGGCAAAAGATATTGCGATTTGTCTCACCTGCGGCCTCGGGCGATGGTCACCCGGGCGTCAGGGGAGATCATCGATCATGCAGGCAGAAGCACCCGCCGCAGTAGCATGCGATGCCGCCGAGCTGATCCGGCGCGCCGCCGCGCTGATCTTCGATGTCGACGGCACGCTTGCCGAAACCGAGGAGCTGCATCGGCAGGCCTTCAATCACGCCTTCTCGCGCCACGGGCTCGGCTGGGAGTGGGACCGCGCCGTCTACAAGGACCTGCTGCGGGTGACTGGGGGCAAGGAACGCATGCGCGCCTACCATGCAAGGCTGCGGATCGCCCAGCCATTGGCGGACGCGGATATCGCGCAGCTTCACCGCATCAAGACCGCCCATTATGCCGAGCTGGTCGAGACCGGCTGCTGCCCCTTACGGCCCGGCGTGGCGGAGCTGCTCGCCGCGGCGAGGGAGCGCGGCCAGCGGCTCGCGATCGCGACCACCACTTCGCACGGCAATATCGACGCGCTGCTCTCGCAGGCGCTGGGGACGGGCTGGGCCGGGGATTTCGACGCGATCGTTGCCGGCGACGATGTGCGGCATAAGAAGCCGGCGCCGGACGTCTATCTCGAGGTCCTGGCGCGGCTGAAGCTGATTGCGCACGACTGCGTTGCGATCGAAGACTCCGCCAATGGCCTGATCGCAGCCTCACGTGCCGGCATACCGGTTCTGGTCACGCGCAGCATGTTCTTCCGGGACGATGATTTCAGCCATGCGCGGGTGGTGCTGGACGATTTGTCGGGGCTTGGATGAGGCGCCAAACAAAAAGTCGCAAAACAACCCCATGCACAGTAGATCACGCCGGCGTGATCGCCATCTTCAGTGGACCCGGTGGCTCGGGCTATCCTCCTCAGCCTGCTCGACAATCTGCGCGATCGGGCTCGACTGGTGATGCACCAGGCGCCAGCCGTCGCCGACGCGGCGGAAATGGTTCGATGCGGCCAAGGCGGTGCCGTCGACAATCTCGATGCAGAGCACGCGCGCGCTGTCGCCGTCGATGATCGCCTGCGGCTCGGCGCAGGCGATCTGCGGCCGCTCCGGGTTCTGCAGGATGTCGCGCCAACTTCCGATCACGGTGGCCCGCCCGATGATGGCTGGCCAGCCGGGGTGGATGCAGGAAATGGCGTCATCATCCGCCCACATCCGCTCCATTTCGTCGAAATTGCCGGTCGAAAAGGCGGCGTAGAAGGCCGCGTTCGCGGCGATGACCTTGCTGTCCTTTGCCATGGCTCTCGGGTGGGCCAAGGACAGTCAAAAATCAAGCGCGACTTCCGTCAATTTTGACCGCAGTGCAGCATGGCCCGCTTCGTGATCACGCCGGGACGTGCGTCGCCACCGCCCGCCGCGCGCCATCCCTGTAGAGACGGCCGAGCGCTGCGGTGACCGCCTCGCGCAGGCGTGGCTCGGCGCCAAGAGGTCCGAACACCTTCGCGACGGCGAGCAATGCGGGCGCGAGCCGTTCGGCGACAGGACCTGCCTCGCGCGCCAATGCGGCGAATTCGCCGGCGAGCGGGTCGCGCACGTCGATGGCGCGGCCCTGCTCGTCGAGGCCGGTGACGTAGCGTATCCAGCCGGCGACCGCGAGCGCATGGGTTGCGATCGGCAAATCCTTGCGCAGGCGATCCTGCATCGCGCCGAGCAGGCGCTGCGGCAGCTTTTGCGAACCATCCATCGCGATCTGCCAGGTGCGGTGGTGAAGTGCAGGATTGGCGAAGCGCTTGAGCAGCGAGGCGCGATAGGCGGCAAGGTCGGTACCTGAAGGCATTGTCAGCGTCACCGCGGCCTCTTCCATCACCTGCGCGGCGAGGTGCGCGAAATGCGGGTCCTGCATGGTGTCGGCGATGGTCTCGTAGCCTGAGAGATAGCCGAGATAGGCCAGCGCCGAATGGCTGGCATTGAGCAGCCGCAGCTTCATCAGCTCGAACGGCTTGACGTCGCTGACGAGCTCGACGCCCGCGGCGGCGAGATCGGGCCGGCCCGCCGTGAAGCGGTCCTCGACCACCCATTGCGTGAACGGCTCGGTCATCACAGGCCAGGCGTCGTGAAAGCCCAGCGCGGATGACACCGCTTCCCGGTCGGCATCCGTGGTTTCCGGCACGATGCGGTCGACCATGGTCGAGGGGAAAGCGACCGCATCCGCGATCCACTTGCCGAGCTCCTTCGAGCGCAGCGCGGCGAACTGCGTCACGATCCGCTGCACGGTGTGGCCGTTGGCGGCGAGGTTGTCGCAGCACATCACGGTGAAGGGCGGAAGGCCCTGTGCGCGGCGGCGCGCCAGCGCAGCCACGATGAAGCCGGGCGCCGAGCGCGGCGCGTCGAAATTATTGAGATCGTGCACGATGTCGGGATGCCGCTCGTCGAGATCGCCGGTCTGCGGCGTGTGGCAATAGCCCTTCTCGGTGACGGTCAGGGAGACGATGCGAATGGCGGGATCGCCCATCCGCCCGACCAGCCGCGAAGGATTTTCGCGCGCGACGACACTGTCGAGCAGCGCGCCGATGACGCGGTGCTCGGTGCCTTCGGCCGAACGGATCGCAACGGTGTAGAGGTGGTCCTGTGGGGCGAGGGCATCGCGCGTATCCGGGCTGCGCAGGCTCGCGCCGACGATGCCCCAAGACGCGCTGCCTGCCGCAAGGCAATCGTCGATGACGACGGCCTGATGGGCGCGATGAAATGCGCCGAGACCAAGATGCACGATTCCGGGCGTGACGCGCGAGCGGTCATAGGCCGGGCGGCGGATGCGAGGTGACAGCCGGTCGAGATTGGCGCGGCCAAGGCGCGTCGAATTAAGGCGCATGGACGTCTCCCCTTTGCTTTGCCGCTGCTTGACATGGCGCCCGTCCTCGGTCAATGCTCCGGTCAATTGGTAAGACCAATTTTCCAAAATTGGCCGGTCGCGGGTGCTTGAGGTGCGTCGCGCGATCCTTTCGGGAGGACCAGCGTGCCGCTGGAAGCTGTGGAGGCGAGACGGCTCTATCGCCAGGTCGCCGATCAATTGCGAAGCCTGATCGACAGCGGCGAGTACGCGGTCGGCAGCCGCTTGCCGACCGAACGCGAGCTCGCCGAGCAGCTCAAGGTGTCGCGGCCGACGGTGCGCGAAGCCCTGATCGCGCTCGAGGTCGAAGGCCGCCTCCGCATCCGCGTCGGGTCCGGCATCTACGTGATCGAGCCCGCCGCCGTTGCGGCACCGGCACCCGCTTCCGTCATCGAAGGCCCGTTCGAGCTGCTGCGCGCCCGCGAATTCCTGGAAAGCGCCATCGCCGAACAGGCCGCGCGCGTGGCGACCAAGGACGATATCGCCCGCATCGATGCGTCCCTTGTCGCGATGGAGAATGTCGAGCATCCCGGCGAAGCCTCGATGGTCCACGACCGCGCGTTTCACGTCGCAATCGCCGGCAGCCTTGGCAACGCCGTCCTGGTGCGCGTGGTCGGCGAGCTGTTCGACCAACGCCTCAATCCCTATTTCGCGCAGCTTGCGCATTATTTCGAGAGCCCGGGCACGTGGCGCACGGCGCTCGACGAGCATCGCGCCGTGCGCGACGCGATCGTGGCGCATGATCCGGACGCCGCGCGCGATGCCATGCGCGTTCATCTGGCGCGCTCCCAGGAACGCTTTGCACAGAATTTTGGCGCCGAGAACGCGGCAGGATCGTCGTCCGGACGCGGCAGCACGGTGCGACCTGCGGCAAAACCGTCGAAACCGAAACATGCGCCGAAGACGCGGACTGCGAGCAGCCACGCGCGGCGGCGATGAGATTGGGCGGCCCGCATCCCTGTCGGCGCGGGCGAACAAGAAGCAGACTTGAACGATGGAGGAAAAGTCGATGTTGAAGAAGATGACGATTGCCGCGGCACTCTCCGCCGCTGCGCTGCTGGCTGCGACCAATGCAGGCATGGCGCAGACCAAGCTCGAAATGGGCCCATGTCTATGAGACCTCGGAGCCGTTCCACACCGCCTCGGTCTGGGCCGCGCAGGAGATCGGCAAGCGCACCAACGGGCGCTATCAGATCGAGGTCTATCCGGCCTCCCAGCTCGGCAAGGAGGCCGACATCAACCAGGGCCTGTCACTCGGCTCGGTCGACATCATCATCTCCGGCTCGAGCTTCGCGGCCAAGAGCTTCCCCGATCGGCGTGACCTACTATCCCTACACCTTCCGCGACGCCGATCATCTGCTCGCCTATACCAAGAGCGACATCTTCAAGGAGCTCGCCAAGGGCTATGAGGACAAGAGCGGCCACCACATCGTCGCGGTGACCTATTACGGCGTGCGCCAGACCTCGTCGAACAAGCCGATCAAGACCTGCGCCGACATGAAGGGCCTGAAGATCCGCGTGCCCGACGTGCCGGCCTATCTGGCAATGCCGCGCGCCTGCGGCGCCAACACCGCACCGATCGCGTTCGCCGAAGTCTATCTCGCGCTCCAGAACGGCACCGTCGAGGCGCAGGAGAATCCGCTGACGACGATCGAGGCCAAGAAGTTCTACGAGGTGCAGAAGCACATCGTGCTGACTGGCCATATCGTCGATCACCTCAACACGGTGGTGGCCGGCGCGCTGTGGAAGAAGCTCTCCGACGAGGACAAGAAGATCTTCACCGACGTGGCGCAGGAAGCCGCCGCCAAGGCCACCGGAGAGATCAAGCAGAACGAGGCCAAGCTGGTCGCCTTCTTCAAGGAGAAGGGCTTGAGCGTGACCGAGGTCGACAAGAACGAGTTCCGCGACACCGTGCTGAAGAACGTCGCGTTCGAGACCTTTGGTTATCGCAAGGCCGACTGGGAACGCATCCAGGCGGTGAAGTGACACGACTGTCGTTCCGGGGCGGCGCGTAAGCGCGGAATCCGGAATCTCGAGATTCCGGGTTCGGCTCTTCGAGCCGCCCCGGAATGACGATTGAGACGTTTGAGGAGTAACCCCATGTCGACCGCCGAAATACACCGGCAGATCACCGCGGACGAGATCGCCCACACCTTCGAGGAGGAGGCGACGCTGAAGGTCGATCTCGGCATCTACGCGTTCGAGGATTGGGTGGCGCTGGCGATCTTCTGGGTGATGGCGCTCGCCGTCTTCCTCCAGTTCTTCACCCGCTATGTGCTCAACGACAGCTACGCCTGGACCGAGGAGATCGCGACCTATTGCCTGATCGGCGTGGTCTTCATCGGCGCCGCGATGTGCGTGCGGCTGTCGCGGCACATCCAGGTCGATCTCGTCTATCGCTATCTGCCGCGGCCCGTGGGCCGTGCGCTGTCGACGGTGATCGACCTGATCCGGATCGCCTTCTTCGGCTACGCCACCAAGCTGGTCTGGGTCTACATCCAGATCATCGGCGACGAGCAGATGACCACGATCAACTTCCCCAAGAACTACGTCTATTACGCCGTTCTGCTTGGTTTCGTGCTGATGTTCCTTCGCGCGGTGCAGGCGGCGCTGCAACACTGGCGGCAGGGTTATTCGGTCCTCGAACGTCCCGGTGCCTACGACGGATCGGAGATATAACATCATGCTGCTGTTGCTCGGAGCCTTTCTCATCCTGATGCTGCTCGGCGTTCCCGTGGCGATTGCCATGGCCGCGTCGTCGCTGCTCTACATCCTGGTCAGCGGCGTGACGCCCGATGTCACGCTGGCGCAGCGCATGATCGCCGGCGTCGAGAGCTTTCCGCTGCTTGCCGTGCCGTTCTTCATCCTGGCCGGCAACCTCATGAACATTGCCGGCGTCACCGGGCGCATTTACAAATTCGCCGTCGCGCTGGTCGGGTGGATGCGCGGCGGCCTCGGTCACGTCAACATCATCGGCTCGGTGATCTTCTCCGGCATGTCCGGCACCGCGATCGCGGACGCCGCCGGTCTCGGCACCATCGAGATCAAGGCGATGAAGGACCACGGCTACTCTACCGAGTTCTCGGTCGGCGTCACCGCAGCCTCGGCGACGCTCGGGCCGATCATCCCGCCGTCGCTGCCCTTCGTGATCTACGGCATGATGGCGAACGTCTCGATCGGCGCGCTGTTTCTCGGCGGCGTCATTCCCGGCATCGTCCTGACCCTGTTCATGATGGCCACCGTCACCTATTTCGCGCACAAGAACAAATGGGGCAGCGATACGCCGTTCTCCTGGCCGCAGCTCGGCTCGGCCGGGCTCGAGATCGTCATCGTGCTCTCGTTCCCCCTCGCGATCTGGCTGATGGTGCTGGCCGGTCTTTCGGTCAACTTGGCCGTGGTCATCGGTCTCGGCACGCTGCTCGTGATCGACTGGTATTTCGACTTCTCGGCGGTGATGGCGCTGATGGCGCCGGTGATCCTGATCGGCGGCATGACGCTCGGCTGGTTCACGCCGACCGAAGCCGCGGTCGCCGCCGTGATCTGGTCGCTGTTCCTCGGCCTCGTCCGCTACCGCACCATGACGCTGCAAACGGTGGCGAAGGCGACGTTCGACACCATCGAGACCACGGCCTCGGTGCTGTTTATCGTCACGGCAGCCTCGATCTTCGCCTGGCTGCTGACGGTGTCACAGGCCGCGCAGACGTTGTCGGACTGGATGCTCAGCGTCACCCACAACAAATGGGTGTTCCTGGCACTCGCCAACGTCCTGATCCTGTTCGTCGGCTGCTTCATCGACACCACGGCGGCGATCACCATTTTGGTGCCGATCCTGCTGCCGATCGTGCTCAAGCTCGGCATCGATCCCATTCACTTCGGCCTGATCATGACGCTGAACCTGATGATCGGCCTGCTGCACCCGCCGCTCGGCATGGTGCTGTTCGTGCTTGCCCGCGTGGCAAAACTCTCGGTCGAGCGCACGACGGTGGCGATCCTGCCCTGGCTGGTGCCCCTGATGCTCGCGCTGATCGCGATCACCTACATTCCCGACCTGACTCTCTGGCTGCCAAAATACATGGGACTCTCCAAATGACCTCCACTGCTCTCGCCGCAACCCTGTTCGGACCAGAAGACCTGCGCATGATCGAGCATCCGCTCGACAAGCTCGCAGACGGCATGGTGCGCATCCGCTTCGGCGCGGGTGGCATCTGCGGTTCGGACATGCATTATTTCCGTCACGCCCGCACCGGTGATTTCGTGGTGAAGTCACCGCTGGTGCTGGGCCACGAGATTTCCGGTGAGGTCGTGGAGATCTCCGGATCCGCAGCGAACCTGAAGACCGGTGACCGCGTCGCGGTCAACCCGTCGCGCTGGTGCGGCCATTGCGTCGCCTGCCGCGAAGGCCGGCCGAACCTCTGCGAGAACATCTACTTCATGGGCTCGGCCTCGAAGACGCCGCACATGCAGGGCGGCTTCGCCAATTACTTCGACGCGATCCCGGCGCAGTGCGTGAAGATCCCGGATCACGTGTCCTATCAGGCTGCGGCGCTGGCCGAACCGCTCGCGGTCTGCCTGCACGCGGTCGCGCGCGCCGGCAACATCGAGGGCAAGCGCGGCATCATCTTCGGCGCCGGCCCGATCGGGCTTCTGACCATGCTCGCCGCACATCGCGCCGGCATGACTGATGTCACGGTGGCCGACATCGCGCCGGCGCCGCTGGCTTTCGCAAGCCGGCTCGGCGCCTCGCATGTCGAGAACGTCTCGGGCGGGGAGGAGGGTCTGAAGGCGCAGGCCGCTTCGCGTCCCTATGACGTCGCGTTCGAGGTCTCCGGCACGGCCGCGGGGCTTGCGAGCGCGATCGGGATCGTGCGGCGCGGCGGCGTCGTGGTGCAGATCGGCAATCTGCCGGGCGGGCAGATCCCGACGCCATCGAACGCGGTGATGGCGAAGGAGATCGACCTGCGCGGCTCCTTCCGCTTTGGCTTCGAGTTCATGACGGCGGTGGAACTGATCGCGGCCGGCAGTGTCGATGTGCTGTCGCTGGTCACCGCCGAACGGCCGCTGTCGACCGCGCCCGACGCGCTCAGGCTGGCACTCGACCGCTCGCAGAGCGTCAAGGTCGTGCTGACCGCGAATTGATCGGAGGCGACTGATGATGCTGGAAGGATGGCGCTGGTACGGGCCAGATGATCCGGTCTCGCTCGACGATGTCAGGCAGGCCGGCGCGACGGAGATTGTCTCCGCGCTGCATCAGGTACCGATCGGGGAAGTCTGGACGCGCAAGGCGGTCGAGGAGCGCAAGAATTTCATCGAGAACGGCCAGCCCGGCCGTTCGCAACTAACGTGGTCGGTGGTGGAATCGATTCCGATCCCCGACGACGTCAAGCGGCTCGGGGGCAAGGCGACGAAGTCGATCGAGGCGTGGATCGCGAGTCTTGAAGCGGTGGCCGCCGCCGGCATCAAGATCATCTGCTACAATTTCATGCCTGTCGTCGACTGGTGCCGCACCGATCTGGAATGGGAGCTGCCGAACGGCGCCCGCGCCATGCGCTTCGATCAGGACCGCTTTGCCGCGTTCGAGCTGCACATCCTCAAACGGTCGGCGGCCGTGCAGGAGTATTCGCCGGAGCAGCAGGCGCGCGCGAAACGGCTGTTTGACAAGATGAGCCAGGCCGATATCGACTATCTCGTGATGGTCATTGCCAGCGCTCTGCCGGGCTCGACCACCGAGCCGATGACCATCCCGCAATTCCGCGACCGGCTGGAAACCTATCGCGACATCACGCCAAAGATCCTGCGGCAGCATCTCGCCGAATTCCTGGGCCGTGTCGCGCCGGTCGCCGAGCAATTAGGGGTGTCGCTGACGCTGCATCCGGATGATCCGCCGCGCCCTCTGTTCGGCCTGCCGCGCGTTGCCTCGACGGCCGAGGACTACCAGGCGCTGTTCGACGCCGTGCCGTCCAAGGCCAACGGCATCTGCCTGTGCACGGGCTCGCTCGGCGTGCGCGCCGAGAATGATCTGCCTGAAATGGCAGAGCGCTTTGGCCCTCGCATCGCCTTTGCCCATCTGCGCGCGACCAAGCGCGAGGCCGATGGCCTGTCGTTCTACGAGTTCGATCATCTCGACGGCGACGTCGACATGGTCGCAGTGCTCAAGGCGCTGCTGAAGGAGAATGCGCGGCGTTCACGAGACAAGAGGATCGTGTTCCGTCCCGACCACGGCCACCGCATGCTCGACGATCTCGCCGCCACCAAGCGCACCAATCCCGGCTACACCGCAATCGGCCGCCTCCGCGGCCTCGCCGAGCTCCGCGGCGCCATCCGCGCGATCGAGCATCGGTGAGGTGTGATGCGGGAACTCTTCGCCTCTCCCCGCCTGCGGGGAGAGGCCGGATTGCATCGAAGATGCGATCCGGGTGAGGGGACTCTCCGCGAATCCAACTCTTACCGTCCTTGCGGAGACTCCCCTCACCCCGACCCTCTCCCCGCAAGCGGGGAGAGGGAGAAGAACCTCAATAGCACGCCGCCATCGCGCCGAGTTTCGGATAGAGCCGGTCAATCGCGGCGATCTCGCTTTTCATCTGGGCGATGATCCAGTCGCGGATCTCGACGGCGATGGGGCGCATCGGCCGGTTGCGCGGCGGCAGGAATTCGCAGAGGCGGCGCGTGCTGGTCAGGGTGTCGGAGGCCGGCACTAACGCGCCGGTGAGAAGCCAGTGCGAGGCCACCGTCAGCCAGCCGAGCGCGATGCCCTGGCCGAGCAGCGCGGCCTGCACCACCACGGCATAGTCGGTGAAGCTCAGCGCCTTGGCCGCGCCGCGGCGCCCGGTGAGGAGCGATGCATAATCGGCGGCCCAGTCGCCCGGCGTCTCGGCAAGACGGATGATGGTGTTGCCTTCAGTGGGGTCGGTCTCGCCAAGATAGCCGGGGCTGCACATCGGCAGCATGACTTCCTTCATGATCAGCGTGCCGCCGGACGACGGCTCGTCGCGATCGCGAAAGCGCATGCCGAGATCGACATTGTCCACCGGCCCGCGCAGCGCGCCGGAGATCAGCTGGAAGCGCAGATCGACTTGCGGAAACTGTTTCTGGAGCTTGTCGATGCGCGGCATCAGCCAATGCGTGGTGAAGGCGGAGGAGACCGACAGCGTCACGGTCTCGGTGCCCTTGCGCCGCCGTTCGATTTCCACGAGGCCGCTCTCGATGCTGCGAAAGCCTTCGAGCACGCGGCGATACAACAGCTCGCCCTCCTCGGTGAGCACCGCGCGTCCGGCCGTGCGATCGAACAGGCGAACGCCGAGATGCTCCTCGAGCTGGCCGAGCATCCGGCTCACCGCCGGCTGCGTGACGTTCAATTCTGCGGCCGCCGCGGTGAAGCTGCCATTGCGCGCCGCCGCGTCGAAGACGAACAGGGCGTTGCTGGACGGCAGCATGCGGCGCAGCTCGGGCATAACGTCATGTTATGAGCCGCGTGAGAATTTGGCAATTGCCGAGTTTTGCCAAGTCTGGTGTCATTGGCATGACAGCCCAAAAGACAGGGCCTGCGGAGGAAGATTTGGTGCGGTGCACGCTTCGTCCGTGAGTGCTCAAATCCCCTGTCTATAAAGCAGGCTTATGGCGCGCAGTGAGGCACGCCATCACACGGACGTGGCGAGGGTCGATCGTTGGACAAGCGAGCGGAAAGCGTCGAGATCAGGTCCGCGAGCAAGACGTACGGCGCGGTTCGCGCCCTCGATGACGTGTCCCTCAATGTCGGCGCCGGCGAGTTCGTCTCGCTGCTCGGTCCCTCCGGTTCCGGCAAGACCACGCTGCTCGGCATTTTGGGCGGCTTCATCCTGCCATCGAGCGGAACAATTCTCTTCGGCGGCCGCGACGTCACCTGGATGCCGCCGCACAAGCGCGATCTCGGCGTCGTGTTCCAGAACTACGCGCTGTTCCCCCATATGAGCGTCGGCGAGAACGTCGCCTTTCCCTTGCGCGCCCGCCGCCTCCCGAAAGCGAGCTGGCCTGACAAGGTGCGCGCAGCGCTCGCGATGGTCGGCCTCGCCGGCTATGAGGCGCGCGGCATCGCGCAGCTCTCCGGCGGCCAGCGCCAGCGCGTGGCGCTGGCCCGCGCCATGATCTTCGAGCCGCGCCTGATCCTGATGGACGAGCCGCTCTCCGCGCTCGACAAGCAGCTGCGCGAATCCATGCAGATCGAGCTGCGCGCGCTGCACAAGCGCATCCAGGCCACCATCATCTACGTCACCCATGATCAGCGTGAGGCGCTGACCATGAGCGATCGGGTCGCCGTGATGAAGGACGGCAGGCTGATCCAGATCGACGTGCCCGAACGGTTGCACGATCATCCCGCAAATTCCTTTGTCGCGAGTTTCATCGGGGAAGCGACGATGCTGCCCGTTCGCCGTGTCGATGCGGCCTGCGTCGCGCTCGGCAACGCGCTGCTGCGCAGCGCCCGCGCCATTCCGGACGGCGATGCGCTGATGCTCGCCGTGCACAGCGAAAAACTGCTGATCGACAACGGCGTGCAGGATGCCGCCTGCAACCGGCTGACCGGCACGGTCACCGACATCGTCTATCAGGGCGAGAGCCTGCGTGTCTTCCTGGCGCTCGAAGGCGGCATCGCGCTCAGCCTGCGCCAGCCGAGTTACCATCAGGCCTACAGCCGCATTCCGCCGCTCGGCGGCAGTCTCACCGTCACCCTTCACCCCGAGGACACCATCGTGGTGCCCAGGGTGGACTGAAGCCTTGTTGCAACCTGAGAGAAGAAACGAACATGTCGACCCAAGCCGCGTTCAGCAATTTCAAGGTTCTCACCTTCGACGTCGTCGGCACCTTGATCGACTTCGAGACCGGCGTGCTCGCCGCGGTGCGCAGGATCTCGGGCAAGACGCCAGCCGAGCTCAGTGACGACCAGATCTTCGAATCCTACAAGCGCGGTCGCGACAAGCATTACGAGCGCTCGAGCGAGGTGATGTTCCACGTCTACCGCTATCTCGCCAAGGAGCTCGGGCTGCCGGCCGACGATGCGTCCTGCGACGTGTTCCAGCTCGCCGTGCTGCGCTGGGGGCCGTTCCCGGACTCGGTCGAGGCGCTCAAGCGCCTGCGCACCAAATTCCGGCTGGTCGCGATGACCAATGCCGACCGCGTTGCGCTCTCTTGTTACGCGCATGCACTCGGCAATCCCTTCGACGACACGGTCTGCGCCGACGAGACCGGCGTGGCCAAGCCGAACCCGGAATTCTTCGCCTACAACAAGGGTCGCCAGTCCGCCTTCGGCTACAAGCAGTCCGACATCCTGCACGTCGCGCAGAGCCAGTACCACGACATCGGGATCGCGCGGAAGCTCGGCTACAAGGTGTGCTGGATCGAGCGCCGCCAGGGCATTGCCGGCTTCGGCGGCACGCCGGCGGTGGAGACGCTGACCAAGCCGGACTTCCACTATCCGACGCTGAAGGCGCTCGCCGACGCCGCCATCGGCCCGGCGGCCTGAGTCCGTGAGCGCGGGCATGACACGGGACTGGAGCGCGCTGCCGTCAGCCAACTCGCTGTGGGCCGCCACGGCCGAACCGGCGCGCGAGTTTCCGGTCCTGTCGGGCGAGCGGCAGGCAGATGTGGTGATCATCGGCGCGGGCTACACCGGCCTCTCCGCTGCGCACCACATCGCCAGAAGCGGGCTCGCGCCGGTCGTATTAGAGGCCAACCGCCCCGGCTGGGGCGCGAGCGGCCGCAATGGCGGGGTGATCACCGCAAAATTCCGCCTCTCGTTCCGCGAGATCGATGCCGTGCACGGCCGCGCCATGGCGCGGCGCATGTACGAGATCGCGCATGAATCGACTGACATGGTCGAAGAGCTCGTCTCCGAGTTCGGCATCGCCAGCGCAAACCTCACTCGCACCGGCCAGGTCAAGGCGGCGCATAACGAGACGACGCTCCGGGCCGCGATCGACGAAGCCAACTGGATGACGCGCGAGATGGGTGATGCGGAGGTCCGCATTCTCGACAAGCGCGGCGTGCGCGAGGAGACCGGCTCCGACATCTTTGTCGGCGGCGTGCTCAATCCCGGCTCGGGCGGCATTCATCCGCTGAACTATCTGCGCGGGCTTGCCGACGGCGTCGCGCGCCGCGGCGTTGCCATCTTCCAGGAGTTGCCGGTGCTCAAACTCCGGCGGGAGAACGGCGAGATCGTCGCCGAGACGCCGAAAGGCGCGGTGCGGGCGAAGCAGGCCATCATCGCCACCAACAGCTATTCAGATCTGACCGATGCCACCGCGCAGTTGCAGCGCACGCTGATCCCGTTCCGCAGCGCCATCATCGCCACCGAGAGGCTGCCGCGCAATCTCGCCGGCAAGCTGATGCCGACGGGGCGCACCTATACCGAGACCAAACGCATGATGCGCTGGTTCCGCATGGTCGACAATCGCGTGATCTTCGGCGGCCGCGGCGCCTTCGGCAAGCAGGACTCCGAACCGGCGTTTGATGCGTTGCGCAAGGCGATGGTCGGCATCTTCCCCGATCTCGCCGATATCCCGCTCGCCTACAAATGGTCGGGTCTCGTCGCGATGACGCTGGACCAGGTGCCGCATATCGGCCGGCTCGACGACCGCACGCTGGTCTCGATCGGCTACAATGGAGCCGGTGTCGCAATGTCGAGCCTGATGGGCCGCTATCTCGCCGCCTTCGTGCGCGGCGAGACGCCCGAGGTCGGCCTGCTCGATATCAGGCGCATGAAGGCGATTCCGTTCTACCCGCTGCGCGAGCCCGCCGTGCGCATGGTCGCCGGCTGGTACCAGTTTCTCGATGCGATCGGTCAGTGAGATCTATTTGGAGGAGGTGAGGATGACGACGAAGCAGAAGTTTGGATTTGGCTGCGCATTGCTTGGTGCAATCGGATTTACCACGGCTGCCGGTGCCGCCGAGCAGATCACCTTCGTCTCGCAGGGCGGTGCCTATCAGCAGGCCCAGACGGTGGCGATCCTCGATCCCTCCGCCAAGAAGCTCGGCATCACCATCAACCAGGACTCCATTCCCGACGCCTGGCCCGCGATCAAGACCCAGGTCGGCAGCGGCAAGCCGATCTGGGACGTCGTCGACACCCCGACCGGCTATTGCCTGCGCGGCGGCGAGCAGGGGCTGATCGAAAAGCTCGACTTCTCCAAGATCCCGAACGCAGCGGCGATGCCCGAGGCCTATCGCAGTCCCTATTCGGTGTCTTACGAATTCTATTCCAGCGTGCTGGCCTACAGCCAGAAGACGTTCCCGAAGGATGCGCCGAACAGCTGGGCGGATTTTTGGGACGTCAAGAAATTCCCCGGCCGCCGGGCGCTGCGCAACCACCCGATCGCCACGCTCGAGGCGGCGCTGATGGCGGACGGCGTCGCGCCCGACAAGCTCTATCCGCTCGACGTCGACCGCGCCTTCAAGAAGCTGGAAGAGATCAAGCCGCACATCACGGTATGGTGGACCTCGGGCGCGCAGTCGGCGCAGCTTCTCAACGACGGCGAAGTGGACATGGAGATGGCCTGGAACGGCCGCGTCAGCGCGGTCGCCAAGGAAGGCGCCAAGGTGGCCTTCACCTACAACCAGGGCATCCTGCAGAGCACTTCGCTCTGCATCCTCAAGGGCGCGCCGAATCTCGCTACCGCGGTGAAGTTCCTCAACGAGGCCGTCGATCCCGTGCACCAGGCCAACCTGCCGCTCCACATCGACTACGGCCCCGGTAATCCGAAGGCGTTCGAAACCAGCGTGATCAAGCCCGAGCGCGCCGCGCAATTGCCGAGCGAGCCGGCCAACGCGGCCAAGCAGGCGCTGATGTCCTACGCCTGGTGGTCCTCGCCCGCGGGCGAAGCGGCCGAGAAGCGCTGGGCGTCGTTCATGCAGAAGTGAGCGAGGCGGCCTTGACGACATCCGTGTCCGATCCATCGCAGAAGCATCAGCGCCGCGAGCACGGCCTGATGCTGGCGCTGGTGTCGCCGGCACTGCTGGTGATTTTGGCTCTGATCGTGCTGCCGGTCGGCTGGCTCGCCTGGCAGTCGGTCTACCACGACGGCTTTACGCTGGAGAATTATCGCCGCGTCTTCACCGAGGACGTCTATTGGCGCAGCTTTGCGCTGACCTTCGAGATCAGTCTCGCGGTCACGGGAATCGCGCTGCTGCTCGGCTATCCCGTGGCCTATCTTGCCAACTCGGTGCCGAAAGCGTGGAGCATCCTCATCCTGTCGCTGGTGGTGCTGCCGTTCTGGACCAGCGTGCTGGTCAGGGCCTATGCGTGGCTGGCGCTGCTGCAGCGCACCGGCGTGATCAACCAGTTCCTGCGCTATCTGGACGTGATCTCCGAGCCGCTCGCGTTGGTCCACAACACGTTCGGCACGGTGGTTGCGACGGTGCACATCCTGCTGCCGTTCATGGTGCTGCCGCTCTATGCCACCATGCAGAAGATCCCCGGCGATCTCATGCAGGCCGGCGCCAGCTTAGGGGCGAGCCCATCGCTCACATTTTTCCGCGTGTTCCTGCCGCTGTCGCTGCCGGGCGTGCTCGCTGGCTGCACCATGGTATTCGTGCTCTGCCTCGGCTTCTACATCACGCCGGAGCTGCTCGGCGGCGGCCGCACCGTGATGGTGTCCATGCTGGTGAGCCGCAATGTCGAGCTCTACAACCAGTTCGGGGCGGCCAGCGCGGTCGCCGTGGTGCTGCTCCTGAGCGTGCTCCTGATCTTCTTCGTCGTCAGCCGCTTCATCTCGCTCGATCGTGTGTTGGGGCAGAAATGATGCGCGCCTCGCCCGCACGGATTGCTCTCTACGTGATCAGCGCGCTGGTGCTGGTCTATCTGATCCTTCCCGTGCTGATCATCGCGCCGATCTCGTTCTCGAGCGCGCGGTTCCTGACTTTCCCGCCGCCGTCGTTCTCGCTGCGCTGGTACCAGCAATATTTCGCCAACTCCGCCTGGATGCAGGCGACGCGGGTGACGCTGACGGTCGCGCTGCTGACCGTCGTGATCGCGACCCCGCTCGGCGTGGCAGCCGCCTATGCCATCAGCCAGTTGAAGCTGCGCATCATGCGCATCATCCACATGGCGCTGCTGCTGCCGTTGGTGGTGCCGATCATCATTACCGCGGTCGGCATCTTCTTCGTCTACGCCAAGGTCGGCCTGGTCGCGACCATGCCCGGCCTCGTGCTCGCGAACGTGATGCTGGGATTACCCTATGTCGTCATCTCGGTGCTCGCGGGCCTACAGAGCTTCGACCCCGCGCAGGAGATGGTGGCGCGCAGCCTCGGCATGAACCGCCTGCGCAGCTTCTTCGCGGTGACGCTGCCGCAGATCAAGTCCAGCGTGCTCGCCGGCGGCATCTTCGCCTTCATCTCGGCGATGGACGAGACCATCGTCGCGCTGTTCATCTCCGGCGGCCAGTACCAGCCGCTGACCAAGCGCATGTTCACCGCGCTCCGCGACGAGATCGACCCGACCATCGCCGCGATCTCGACGCTGATGACGGCGGCCTCCTTCATGCTGGTGCTACTGGCAAGCACGCGGCAGAAGAAGGGTGGGTGAGGCGAGTTATTGTCGTCCTGGCGAAAGCCAGGACCCATTACCCCAGGGAGTGTTTTGGCGAAGATTGGTCGTTCGGGACTAGTACCATCCGCAACCGATAGACCTCGCGGTATGGGTCCTGGCCTTCGCCAGGACGACGGCTGAGTTTGCGGCGGGCCACACCCTCACTCCTTCGCCTCCAGCCACGCCAAAATCATCTCCACGATCTGCGTCCGGCTCTTCGCCAGCACCCCGGGTTCGCTGAGGTCGCGGTCGAACAGCGCACCAAAGGTGTCGCGGTTGGCGACGCGGAAGAAGCAGTAGGAGGAGATGGCGAGGTGCAGGTCGATGGCGTCAACGTCGCCGCGGAAGACGCCTTCGTCGCGGCCGCGCTTCAGGATGCCGTCGAGCGTCGCGATCACGCTGGCGTTGAGCTGCCGCAGCTGCGGGTTCTGCTTCAGATGCTTGCCATGGTGGATATTCTCGATGCTGACGAGGCGGATGAAGTCCGGATTGCGCTCGTCATGGTCGAAGGTGGCCTCGATCAGGCGGCGCAATCCCTCGCGGGCGTCGCAGCTTGCGATGTCGAGCTGGTCCTCCAGCGCGCGGATTCTGCGATAGGCCTCTTCGAGCACCGCGAGGTAGAGCTGCTCCTTGCCGCCGAAATAATAGTAGATCATCCGCTTCGACGTGCGCGTCCGGGCGGCGATGGCGTCGACCCGCGCGCCGGAATAGCCCTCGCGGGCGAATTCGGTCATCGCCACTTCGAGGATGTCGCGCTTGGTGCGCTCGGGGTCGTTGATGCGCTTCGATGGGAGCGGCATGCGTTCGAGCATCATCCCATGGCGAAATCGGCCGCCGTCTCGGCATGAATTGCCGTCGTATCGAACGTCTCGACTGACGTGTCGTCCGGGCCGACCAGCATCGTGATCTCGGTACAGCCGAGGATGATGCACTCCGCGCCGGCGGTGACGAGCGCTGCCATCACCTCCTGATAGCGCCGGCGCGAGGGAGCGGTGACAGTTCCAAGGCACAGCTCATCGTAGATGATGCGGTTCACGTCGGCGCGGGCGTCGGCGGGAGGAACCAGGACGTCGAGATCATGCGCGCGCAGCCGGTCGATGTAAAAGTCCTGCTCCATCGTGAATTTCGTGCCGAGCAGCCCGAGCCGCCGGTACCCTTTGGCCCGGATGCGCTGCGCCGTTGCGTCCCCGATATGAATGAATGGAACGGTCAAGCTCGACATGATGTCGGGTGCCAGTTTGTGCATCGTGTTCGTGCACAACACGATCGCACGGGCCCCGGCGCTTTCGAGCCGCCGTGCGACCTCCGCCAGGCTGGCCGCCGCCTCGCTCCAGCGATCGGCGTACTGCATTTCCTTGATCTGTTGAAAATCGTAGGAATACATCAGCAGTGGGGCCGAATGCAGCTTGCCCTTGCGGTCGCGGACCCGCTCATTGATGAGCTTGTAGTAGAGCGCGGTGCTCTCCCAGCTCATGCCTCCAATCAGGCCGATGGTTTGCATTCCGGTCTCCAGACGAGTTGGTCCGGCCGGATCGTAGACGAAGACGTCGAAGCTCGCCATCATGATGGGAAAATGAGACGGGTTGGCGTGTGGCCCATGGCGGACGCCGGGATTGCGTGGACGTGGTCTCAGAGCCCGATCAGTGCAAACGGCAAGGGCGGGCATGACGCCTGCGCAGGCGGCGAGAAGTCTTTCGATCTTGCGCGTCCTGTCGGCCTGTCCTACGCCAATTCCGCACATAATGGCGAGGCGCTCGGGCGCATCGCCAAAGCCTTGAGGGAGCCGTCATGACCATTCGCAACACCCGCACCGGGGGCCAGATCCTGATCGACCAGCTGGTCGCGCAAGGGGTCGAGCGCGTTACCTGCGTGCCGGGCGAGAGCTATCTGGCGGCGCTCGATGCGCTGCATGACAGCCCGATCGACGTCATGATCTGCCGCGCCGAAGGCGGGGCCGCAATGATGGCGGAGGCCTATGGCAAGCTCACGGGCCGTCCGGGCGTCTGCTTCGTCACCCGCGGACCCGGCGCGACCAATGCCAGCCACGGCGTCCACATCGCAATGCAGGACTCAACGCCGATGATCCTGTTCGTCGGCCAGGTCGACACCGGTATGCGCGAGCGCGAGGCGTTCCAGGAGCTCGACTACAAGGCGGTGTTCGGCACCATGGCGAAATGGGCGGTCGAGATCGATCGCCCCGACCGCATTCCGGAGCTGGTGGCGCGCGCCTTCCGCGTCGCCATGCAGGGCCGCCCGGGTCCCGTGGTGATCTCGCTGCCCGAGAACATGCTGACCGAGACCGCGGCGGTTGCCGACGCCATGCGGATCGAGCCCGCGGCGAGCTGGCCGGCGCCGGCCGACATCGAAAAGCTCAGCGTCATGCTCGCCGGCGCCAAGGCGCCGCTCGTCATCCTCGGCGGCTCGCGCTGGACCGATGAAGCCACCAGGAGCATCGCGCGGTTCGCCGAACGGTTCGACCTGCCGGTCGCGACCTCGTTCCGCCGGGCCTCGCTGATCGACGCCGACCATTCGCATTACGCCGGTGATCTCGGCATCGGGCCGAGCCCGGGGGTGAAGGCGCGCATCGAGGGCGCCGACGTCATTCTGCTCATCGGCGGCCGCATGTCGGAGATGCCGTCCTCGTCCTACACGCTGCTCGACATTCCGACCCCGCAGCAGAAGCTGATCCACGTGCATCCGGGCTCCGAGGAGCTCGGCCGCGTCTATCAGCCGGCCCTTGCGATCCAGGCGACGCCCGCCGCATTCGCCGCCGCGGTCGAAACGCTGAAGCCTTCCGGTGCGGTGGCCTGGAAGGGCGAGGCCGCGAAGGCACATGCCGATTATCTCGCCTGGACCGAAAAGGCGCGCGAGCTGCCGGGCAGGTTCCAGTACGGCCAGGTCATGACCTGGCTGCGCGACCGCCTGCCGAAGGACGCGATCGTCTGCAACGGCGCCGGCAATTATGCCGGCTGGATCCATCGTCATCACCGCTTCCACAGCTTTGCCGCGCAGCTTGCGCCGACCTCGGGCTCGATGGGCTATGGCGTGCCGGCGGGCGTGCTGGCAAAACGGCAATACCCGGATCGCGTCGTCGTCGCCTTTGCCGGTGACGGCTGCTTCCTGATGAACGGCCAGGAGTTCGCGACCGCCGTGCAGTATGACGCGCCGCTGATCGTCATCGTCGTCGACAATTCGCAATACGGCACCATCCGCATGCACCAGGAGCGCGACTATCCCGGCCGCGTCGTCGGCACCCAGCTCAAGAACCCCGATTTTGCGATGTACGCGAAGGCGTTCGGCGGCCATGGCGAGCGCGTCGAGCGCACCGAGGAGTTCGCACCCGCGTTCGAGCGCGCGCTCGCCTCGGGCAAGCCGTCCATCCTCCACTGCATTATCGATCCGCGCGCGATCTCGGTCGGCAAGGATTTTGTGCCAGCGGTGAAGGCTTAAGCGATGGCGACCGGCCGCCACGTCGCCATCATCGGCGCCGGCGCAGTCGGCGTGATCAGCGCCATCGAGGCGCTGCGCGAGGGCCATCGCGTCACGCTGATCGATCCCGGCGAGCCCGGTGGCGAGCAGGCGGCGAGCTACGGCAATGCCGGCTGGCTGTCGTCGCATTCGGTGATCCCGCCGGCCGAGCCGGGCGTCTGGAAGAAGGTGCCGGGTTATCTCATGGACCCGCTCGGCCCGCTCGCGATCCGCTGGTCTTATCTGCCGAAAGCGCTGCCCTGGCTGATCAAATATTTGGTCTCGGGCTGGACCGAGGCGCGGATCGAGAAGACGGCGTTCGCGCTGCGCGATCTGTTGAAGGACGCACCACTGCTGCACAAGAAGCTCGCGGAGGAGGCGGGCGTGCCTGAATTGATCGAGCGCAACGGTGTGATGCACGTGTTCCCATCGCGCGGCAATTTCGACAACGATCTCGGCTGGCGCCTGCGCAAGAAGGTCGGTGTCGAATGGCTCGAGCTCAACGCCGATGAGATGCGCCAGCGCGAGCCGGACCTGCATCCGCGCTACACCTTTGGTGTGGTGGTGGAGGAGGCCGGCCGCTGCCGCAATCCCGGCGCCTATGTCGCGGCCCTCGCGCAACATGCGTTGGCAAGCGGTGCGAAGCACGTGCGGGCCAAGGCAACGGGTCTCAAGCTCTCCGGCAACACGCTCATCGCCGTCGTCACCGAGACCGGCGAGATCCCTTGCGATGCCGCCGTGGTTGCGGCGGGCGCCCGCTCGAAGCAATTGACTGCATCGGTCGGTGATCCGCTGCCGCTCGAGACCGAGCGTGGCTATCACGTCATGATCGAGAACCCGGAATCTGGGCCGCGCAGCTCGATGATGGCGTCAGATGCGAAAATGGTGGTGAACTGGACCGACAAGGGCCTGCGCGCCGCCGGCACGGTCGAGATCGCCGGCTTAGAGGCCGCGCCGAACTGGAAGCGTGCCGAGATTCTGCGCAACCACCTCATCAGCATGTTCCCAAAACTGCCGAAGGACATTCCGGCCTCGCGTATCAAAACCTGGTTCGGTCATCGGCCGAGTATGCCGGATGGACGTCCCTGCATCGGCTATGCGCGGGCCTCGCGCGACATCGTCTATGCCTTTGGCCATGGCCATGTCGGCCTGGTCGGCTCGGCGCGTACCGGCCGTCTCGTCGCGCAGCTTCTCAGCGGCAAGCAGCCCGAGATCCCGCTCGCGCCGTTCGCACCCGATCGTTTTCTCTGAGATCGCACCATGACCCATCCAGCCAATTCGTCCTCCCGCATCGCCCGTGGCGGCAAGGCCATCTATGGCGCGCCGCTCGGCATTTTGATGCTGGAAGCGCGCTTTCCTCGCATTCCCGGCGACATGGGCAACGGCACGACCTGGCCGTTCCCCGTGCTGTATCGCGTGGTGAGCGGTGCCTCGCCGGAGAAGGTGGTGCTGAAGGGCGCGGCCGGCCTGCTGCCTGATTTCATCGACGCCGCCAAGGATCTGGTGCGGCTCGGGGCCGAAGCGATCACCACCAATTGCGGCTTCCTGTCGCTGTTCCAGAAGGAGATCGCGGCCGCCGTCGGCGTGCCGGTTGCGACCTCGTCGCTGATGCAGGTGCCGTGGGTGCAGGCGACCTTGCCGCCGGGCAAGCGCGTCGGCCTCGTCACGGTGTCGGGCTCGACGCTCTCGCCCGCCCATCTCGAAGGTGCCGGCGTGCCGCTCGATACGCCGCTGGTCGGCACCGAGAACGGTAAGGAATTCTTCCGCGTCCTGATCAAGGCCGAGAAGGACGACATGGACGTCGCGCAGGCCGAGCGCGACGTTGTCGAGGCCGGCAAGGCGCTCGTCGCTGGGAACCCGGATGTCGGCGCCATCGTGCTCGAATGTACCAACATGCCGCCCTATGCGGCTGCGCTTCAGGCCGAGGTCGGATTGCCGGTTTACGACATCTATTCCATGATCACCTGGTTTCATGCTGGACTGCGCCCGCGCGTCTTTGCGTGAACGCGTTCGTGAGATCGTCACAAGTCCTGGAGTGAGCCCATGAAATTATCCGGCAAGGTCGCCGTCATCACCGGCGCGGCGCGCGGCATCGGCAAGGCCTGCGCGAAGAGATTCTTGGACGACGGCGTCAAGGTGGTCATCTCCGACGTCGACACGGATGCGCTCGAGAAGACGGTCAACGAGCTGGGCAAGCCCAAGGAGCTGTATGCCCTGCCGTGCCACGTCGCGCGGCGCGCGGACGTCGATCGTGCGGTCGCCACAGCAGTCCGGGAGTTTGGCCGGCTCGACATCATGGTCAACAACGCGGGCGTGGCCCGCAATCAGGACATTCTCGACATCTCCGAGCAGGATTTCGACGAGGTCATCGGCATCAATCTGAAGGGTGCCTTCTTTGGCGTGCAGGCCGCCGCGAAGCAGATGATCGCGCAGGGCGGAGGGGGCGTCATCATCAACATGTCCTCGGTGAATGCGCTGCTGGCGATTCCGACGCTTGCGACCTACGCCATCTCCAAGGGTGGCATGAAGCAACTGACGTCGGTGGCCGCCGTCGCGCTCGCGCCGCACAACATCCGCGTCGTCGCGGTCGGGCCGGGCACGATCCTGACCGATATGGTGGCCTCGGCGATCTACACGTCCGAGGATGCGCGCAAGACCGTGCTGTCGCGCACGCCGGCAGGCCGCGGCGGCGAGCCGAGCGAAGTGGCGTCGGTGGTGGCGTTCCTTGCCAGTGACGATGCGTCCTACATCACCGGGCAGACGATCTATCCGGATGGCGGCCGGCTGATCCTGAATTACACGGTGCCGGTGAGGGAGAAGTAGGGCTGGGAAGGTCGTCCCACACTCGCTGTCATCGCCCGGCTTGACCGGGCGATCCAGTACTCCGAGACAGCAGTGATAGAACCGATGGGCCGCGGCGTACTGGATGCCCCGCCTGCGCGGGGCATGACAGCGGTGGTTGTGCAGCCAGCTCGCCCTTCACTCCGCCGCGACCGTCATGCCGTGGCCGAGCCGCTTCGAGATGGCGCCGGCGCAGTCGCGCAGCGCATGGGCGATCGGGCTGTCCCAGCGCGCATCGAAGGTGCCTTCCGGGCCCATCGCGGTGATGACCAGCGCGACATGGCCGGAATGGTCGAACACCGGTGCTGAGAACGCATTGACGCCGGGCAGGGGATCGCCGAGCGCGCGGGCGAGACCGTGCTCGCGGACTTCAGCGAGCATCTCGGCGACCTTCGCGCTTTTCACCGCGCGCTCGGGATTGTAGCCGACGCCGTGGCGGTCGAGGCCGCTTTCGAGCGCGGCATTGATGGTCTTCTCCGGCAGGAAGGCCGCGAAGGCGCGGCCGGTCGCGGTCTCCAGCAGCGCCATCACCGAGCCGGCCCGCATCGCGATGTGGACGGGCTGGGCCGGCTCTTCCAGTTGCACCACGGTCGGACCGTGCATGCCCCAGACCGCGAGCGAGACCGCGTGGCCGATCTGGCTCGCGAGCGCCGCGATCTTGGGACGTGCGATGCGCACGCCGGAGAGACGGCGCAGGCTGGATCAGGCCGAGCTCCAGCGCCAGCGCGCCGATCTCGTAGCGGCCGGTGGTCTCGTCCTGCTCGATCAGCCCGATACGGGAGAAGCTGGCGAGATAGGGATGCGCCTTGGCCGGCGTCATACCGGCCTCGCGGGCGAGATCGCGCAGCATCATCGGCTCGCCGCTCCTTGCGAGCGCGCGGAGCAGTTCTCCGCCGACCTCGATCGACTGGATGCCGCGGCTTTCCCTCTTCATGCGCCTCCTGGCGTGCGTCCGCTTAGGCCGCCTTGCGCTTGGCGGCGCTGTCGGCAAGGTGTCGTCCGGCAATGTAGCCGAAGGTCAGCGCCGGCCCAAGCGTGATGCCAGCGCCGGGATAATTGCCGCCCATGATGCTCGCCATGTCGTTGCCGGCGGCATAGAGCCCGGGAATCACACGGCCTTCGGCGTCGAGCGCCCGCGCGTTCTCGTCGGTGACGATGCCCGCATAGGTGCCGAGATCGCCGATCACCATCTTGATGGCGTAGAACGGCCCGTTCTCGATCGGTGCGACGCAGGGGTTCGGGCCGTGCAGGGCGTCGCCCTGATAGCGATTATAGGCCTTCGAGCCCTTGCCGAAGGCGGCATCGTGGCCTTGCGGCGCGGTCGTATTGAATTGCTTGACGGTCTCGGTGAACGCCTTGGCATCGATGCCGGCCTTCGCTGCCAGTGCCTCCAGCGTGTCGCCACGCATGAGGTAGCCGGTCTGCAAGTGATGGCCGAGCGGCATCGGGAACGGCGGCACGCAGCCGAGGCCATATTTGCGCAGCGTCTTGTGATCGCAGACGAGGAAGGCGGCAATCTCCTCGCCGGGCTTGGCGGCCTTCATCATGGCCTGGACGAAGTCGTGATAGGAATTGCCTTCATTGGCAAAACGCCTGCCGTTCCGCATCACCGCGATCACGCCGGGCTTGGCGCGGTCGATGAAATGCGGCATCACGCCCTTCGAGCTGTCCTTGCGCGTGGTCAGCGACACCGGGACCCAGGCGGCCGCGTTCGGCAGGCGATCCTCGACATGCCCTCCGACGCTTTCCGCAAGGCGGAGGCCGTCACCGGTATTGCCAGTCGGTCCCGGCGAATAGTGCTCAGTGCCGGTCGGCGCATGTGGAAACATCTTTCTGCGTCGTTCGACATCGTGGGGGAAGCCGCCGCAGGCGAGCACGACGCCCTGGCGCGCGCGGACGTGCACATCGCGTCCCTCGCGCGAAACGACCGCGCCGGTGACGGCGCCATTCTCGACCGTCAGCTCGCGCACCGGCGAGGACAGCCACATCGGAATCCTCAGATCGAGCGCGGATTTGGCCAGCCGTCCGGCCAGCGCATTGCCGTTGGTCAAGGTCATGCCGCGGCCGTAGCGCAGCACGTCCATGAAATGCCGCGACAGGCGCTTGGCGACATAGACCGCGGAGGCCAGCGACTTCGTGACGCGCATGAAGTGGATGATCTCCTTGCCGGAGCCTAACATCATGCCGAACACGGTCAGCTCGGGCAGCGGCATGCCCAGCGTCTTGATGTGATCGCCGAGCTCGCGGCCGTCGAATGGGCGCGTCACCATGGAGCGGCCGCCTTGCGCGCCGCCGGGTGCCTCGGCGTGGTAGTCGGGAAACACCAGCGGCATGTCGAAGCGGAGCGCGGTCTTGGTGGTGAAGAAATCGACCGCTTCGGGGCCGGCGCTCAGGAATGCGTCGACGCGTGCGGCATCAAAATTGTTGCCGGCCTCATGGCGCAGATAGGTGCGGGCCTGCTCCGGCGCTTCCTCGATGCCATAGGCCTTGGCAAGAGAGGTGCCGGGGATCCAGAGCCAGCCGCCGGAGCGGGCGGTGGTGCCGCCGAAGCGCGGCTCCTTCTCGACGATGAGCACGTCGAGGCCGCGAGAACGCGCCGTGATCGCCGCCGACATGCCGGAGGCGCCCGACTCCGGCGACGAGCACATCGCACTCGTAAGTCTCAATTGCGCTGCGCTCGTTACCGGTCATGCGGGCCTCACTTCTTCAAGAGCGGACATTTGGACTCGGAGACCGGGCGGAAGGCGTCCTCGCCCTTCACGGTCTTGACGATGTCCAGATAGTCCCACGGTTCCTTGGACTGCTCGGGCTTTTTCACCTTGGCGAGATACATGTCGCGGATGACGCGGCCGTCCTCGCGCAACTTGCCGCCGATGGACGAATGTATCCTCGATCGGCAGCTCGCGCATCTTGGCCATCACCTTGGCGGACTCGTCGGTTCCGGCGGCCTTGATGGCCTTGAGATAATCGCAGCACCGAACCGTAGACGCCGGTCTGGATCATGGTCGGCATCACCTTGGTGCGTTCGTAGAATTTCTTCGACCAGGCGCGGGTCGCCTCGTCCATGGCCCAGTAGGAGGCTGTGGTCATGTAGGTGCCCTGCGCGGCCTTGAGGCCGATCGCGTGCACGTCGGTGTCGAACATCAACAGGCCGACCAGCTTCTGGCCGCCCTGCACGAGGCCGAACTCGCCCGACTGCTCGATGGCGTTGTCGGTGTCCTGGCCGGCATTCGCGAAGGCGACCACATCGGATTTCGAGCTCTGGGCCTGGAGCGCGAAGGAGGAGAAATCGGCGGTGTTGGTCGGATGCTTGACGCCGCCGAGCACCTTGCCGCCCATCTCGTTGATCGAAGCGGGTTGCGTCCCTCTCGAGCTGCTGGCCGAAGGCGTAGTCGGCGGTGATGAAGTACCAGGATTTGCCGCCCTCCTTGATCACGGCGGAGGCCGTCACCTTCGATAGCGCATAGGTGTCGTAGGTGAAATGCACGGTATTGGGGCTGCACAGCTCGTCGGTCAGCGAGCTCGCGCCGGGGCCCGAGAGCAGGGCGATCTTGCCCCGCTCGCGCACCATGTTGTGGACGGCGATCGCGATGCCGGAATTGGGAATGTCGACGACGGCGTCGACCTTGCCGTTGTCGAACCAGCCGCGCACGATCTGCACGCCGACATCGGTCTTCATCTGGTGGTCGGCGCTGATGATCTCGATCGGCTTGCCGAGCACGGTCGGGCCGAATTCCTCCACCGCCATCTTCGCCGCTTCGACCGAGCCCGGCCCGCTGTTGTCGCGGCCCCAGCTCGATAGATCCGTCAGCACGCCGATCCGCACCACGTTGTCGGAGACTTGCGCGGTGGCCACTGTGGTCATGGCAGCTGAAGTCATGGCCGCGAGCATGGCGCAGGCCAGAAGCCCTTTCATCGTGGTTCCCTCTCTTATCGGCCGCTTGGTGCGGCGGGCTATTCTGCGATAAATTAGATATTGACGAATGAGTTTGTCAATAGTGAATAATTGGATGAGAGCCGATAGGGGGCGCGGCTGCTTCGGCATCATCATTGCGAGCGAAGCGAAGCAATCCAGAATGTTTCCGCGGAGACAGTCTGGATTGCTTCGTCGCAAGGGCTCCTCGCAATGACGGGTGTGGGAGCAGAGTGCACAAGTCTCGCGCAGTCCTGTGAGAGCGAACATCCCGCAGGTTGCAACGGTCAGCCTGATTGGCCATGATGCCACCCGGGATCTTTGGGGCAGGGTATGCCGGCAGCAACGGGGCTCTCCGCTTCGGCGGAGAAATCGACGACGGCGCATGTGGTGTGGGCGAGCGCGCTCGGCACCGCGATCGAATGGTACGACTTCTTGATCTACGGCACCGCCGCGGCGCTCGTCTTCAACAAGCTGTTCTTCCCGAGCTTCGATCCTTTCGTCGGCACGCTCGCGGCGTTCTCGACCTATGCGGTCGGCTTCGTGGCGCGGCCGATCGGCGGCGCGATCATCGGGCACTACGGCGACCGGCTCGGCCGCAAGACCATGCTGGTCGCGACGATGATCGCGATGGGGCTCGGCACCTTCCTGATCGGCTGCCTGCCGACCTACAGCCAGATCGGCGTCTGGGCGCCGATCCTGCTCGTCGGCCTGCGCTTCGTCCAGGGCATCGGGCTCGGGGGCGAATGGAGCGGCGCGGTGGTGATGGTGATCGAGCATGCCGGCAATCGCCGCGGCTTTTACGGCAGCCTGGTTCAGGTCGGCTTTCCCGTTGGCGTCGCCGCCTCGACCGGTATCTTCGGCCTGATGACGAAGCTGCCCGAGGCCGACTTCCTCAGCTGGGGCTGGCGCGTGCCGTTCCTGATCAGCATTCTGCTCGTCGGTATCGGCTTCATCGTGCGGCTCAAGCTCGCGGAGACGCCGCATTTCAAGGAGGTGGTCGAGCGCAAGGAGGTGCTGGCGCAGCCGGTCCTCGAGGTGCTGCGCCGCGACTGGCGCAGCTTTCTGCTGGCGATCGGCATCACGGTGTCGGAGGTCGGGCTCGCTTATCTCCTCACCGTCTTCACCGTGGTCTATGCCACGACGAAGCTCGGACTGCCGCGGCAGGTGATCCTGGAGGCGGTCGTCTGTGCCGCCATCGTCGAGTTCGCGACGCTGCCGCTCGCGGGATGGCTCTCCGACCTCTTCGGCCGCAAGGCGCTGTATCTCGCCGGCGGCGTGTTCTCGGTGGCGCTGGCGTTCCCGCTGTTCTGGTTCCTCGACACCAGGGAGCCGGCGCTGATCACGCTCGCGCTCGTCGTCACCATGACGCTGACCCATGCGCTGCTGTTCGGGCCGAAGGCCGCGTTCATGCCGGAACTGTTCCGCACCCAGGTGCGCTACAGCGGCGCCTCGCTCGGCGCCAACGTCGCGGCGGCATTGAGCGGCGGCTTCTCGCCGTTGATTGCGGCCGCGCTGCTGGCATGGGCCGGCTCGTACTGGGCGGTGTCGGTCTACATCATCGCGCTGTCGATCATCACGATCATCGCAACGCTGATGGCACCAGAGACGGCGCGCGAGTCACTGAAGTTCTGAGCGTCGCGGCAAGCAGGCGGGATTTGCCGCGTTCGGAATCACCAGGAAGGTGATGGTCGCTGGCGCAAGCCGGATTGCTCCCGCCGGCGTTGCCTGCGCCTCGAGCCTGGGCAGCATGCCATCGGCAGTCAGCGTGAGCGTCTTGCCGTTCAACTGCACGGTCGGGCCTTGGAGCCGCACCGCGTGCAGTGTGTACCGCTCGGCAGAATCCGAGAGCGTCAGCGGGTGCGTTGCGCTGCGCGAGGCGTTGATGGCGAGCAGCGACACCGCGCCCGCCATGGCCGGGTGGCAATGCGCGTAGAGATGAAGATCGGACGAAGCGGCCCTGCCTGCGTCGAGCACGATCGTTCCCATCAGCCCGCGCCAGAGCAGCGCAGCCCAGTAACTCGGCCGCGGCCGGAACGTTGCTTCGTCGAGCAGGCCGTAATCGCTGGCGGCCAGCGTATTGTGCATCACCACCTGGACGCCGGCCTTCGCCAGGCGTCCGAGCTGGTCGAGATAGCGGAAGGTGTCGAGAAAGGTCTGGTCCCATCGGCTGCCGCCGCAGGCCGCATCAGCCGTCTCGGTCAGCCAGATCGGCTTGCCCGGCTCGAAGGCATCGCGCAGGGCTTGGTAGGTCTTGAGTGTCGCATCCGTGCGCGCCAGCCATTCCTCCGAGAGCGCCTGCGCCGGATCATCGTGCCCGCCGCAGCGTGGCGAGATCGTGTTGTAGTGATGATAGGAGAAGCGATCGACGCCGGGTCCGGATGCGGCGAGCAGGTCGCGCGTTGTGATGGCCGCGCCGGATGGCGATGGTGCGTCGCCGGTCGAGCCTGGGCCGAGGATCAGCGTCTCCGGCGCGGCGCGCCGCATCCAGTCGCGGAAGATCTTGAAGTCGCGGCCATAGGCGGCCGCGTCATAGCCGGCCGGTGCACCGTTGGTCGCTGCGAGCGTCGGCTCGTTCATGAATTCGGCGGCGGCGATGCGGCCGCCCAGCGCGTGTGTGGTGTCGACCAGCTGCTGCGCCTGGTCCGGTTTCCACAGGCCATCGGTATCGCGGCTGCCGGGACTGATCGCAAAAGAGGTGACGATCTCCGCATCGACCGCGCGCGCGAACTCGACGACGCCGCGCCACTGCGCACGGCTGAGCACGGAGTTGAATCCCGGCGGCGGCTTTCCCGGCGCGTCGGCAAAGAACGTCGCATTGGCCCAGGTTCCGCTGACGCGCAGATAGGCCGGCGACAAGGCGGCGGCGAGCAGGCGCAGGCGTGCATTGGCCAGATCGATCGGCGGTCTTGCGCTGTAACGATCCCGCTGGTCGAAGCCTCGTGCCGTTCGCGGATAGGGCTTCCAGAATCGTCCGCCGGTCACCTCCACCATCTCGATGTTGTAGGACTGAAAGCGCGTATCGATCGTCGCGACCGCCTTCAACTGCGCTGCCGCGAAGGTGCTGTCGTCGGCGCGCGCGGCGCACAACGTTGCGGCCGCGAGCAGCGCAATCGTCATCGCCCCTGCTGCTGCGCAAGCAGTCCGGCGCGTTCGGGAGCCTTGTCGATCATGCATCGTGTTTCTTCATGCCCGCTGCGGGTCCACATGCATAAGGGGCACCCCCTGGCCCTTGCCTAAATCGACATTTCTATCTTCCTTTTACGTCGCCGTCGCCGCCGAGAGCTTCCGGGCACCCGCGCCGGGGCGCCTGGAGAACCCGTTGCGAGGGCCTGCAGGGACGAGCCCGACAGCCGACGATCAACGCGGGTAGGACGAAAAAATTTCTGGCAGCCCCCTTGAAATCGATATCCGTTTTTCTAAGTCGTTTTTCGCCGCGAGAGCGGTGTGCCGGATGCCAGAATCGGGTCCGGTACGGGCGCCGGGCTGGTCTTTTCGGACCTGTCTGAAATCCCCGCCTTGCGCTCCTTCGTATCCATCTTGCTCTTTGGAGGACTTGGTTATGAGGACCAATTTTGATTTCGCGCCTTTGTGGCGCTCCACCATCGGCTTCGACCACCTGGCCGACCTCGTCGACAGCACGCTGCGCCAGGCGACCGAGGACAACTATCCCCCTACAACATCGAGCGTTCCGGTGAAGACCACTACCGGATCAGCCTTGCCGTGGCGGGGTTCGGCGTTAATGACATCGCGGTGACGGCCGAACAGAACGCGCTCACCATCGAGGGCAAGAAGCCCGAGACTGCTGCGCGCGAATACCTGTACCAGGGCATTGCCGCCCGCCCCTTCAGGCGCGTGTTCAATCTCGCCGACTATGTTCAGGTGAAGCAGGCCTCGTTCCAGGACGGGCTCCTGATCATCGACCTCGTCCGCGAGGTTCCGGAGGCGATGAAGCCGCGCCGGATCGAGATCGCGAGCTGCACATCTCCTACGTCGCAGATCGAGCAGCAGAAAGCAGCTTAGGCTCGTCCAAAGCGTTGTCTTGGAGCGCGGACGGCATGTGGCCTCCGCGCTCCCGAGACCGTTGAATGAAGGAGAATACCATGGCTATTCGCGATCTTATTCCCTGGTCGAGAAACCAGGAGCTTGTGCAGGCGCGCGGCAACTACGATCCGTTCATGACGCTGCATCGCGAGATGAACCGTCTGTTCGACGATGTGTTCCGGGGCTTCGGCGGACCCGGCCTGTCGCCGCTCATGGAGGGGCGCTTCGGCTGGCCGAAGATCGAGCTCAGCGACACCGACAAGACGCTGACGATCTCGGCGGAGCTGCCCGGGATGACGGAGAAGGACGTCCAGATCGAAATCGCCAGGGGCGTCCTGACGATCCGCGGCGAGAAGAAGGATGAGCGCAAGCACGAAGGCAAATACTTCACCGAGCGCTACTACGGCGCCTTCGAGCGGCAGATTCCGCTTGAGGACGTCGATGAAGACAAGGCAGAGGCATCGTTTAAGGACGGAGTCCTGACCGTATCGCTGCCGAAGTCGGAGAAGGCACGCGAAGGCGTCAAGCGCATCGCAATCAATACGCATTAGCAACCACGGGCGGCGGCGGTGGGCGCCGCCGTCCATCATCAACAAACCCGTCCCTTGGAAAGGAGCATGAGGGGAGGCACGACCGATGACCAACGTGAATACCAATGCCGGCACTCTCAACCCGCTGTTTCATCCCGCTGCCCATTACGACTCACCTGCCGACGTCCTGAATGCTGAGGAGCTCTCCACACCGGAGAAACGGATCATCCTCTCGTCCTGGGCGTCCGACATATACGCGGTCGAATCCTGTCCCGCTCTGCGCGAGATGCCGGGCACGAGCCAGACCGTCCGACTCGCCGATATTCTGACGGCGTTGCGCCGGCTCGACGGCGACAATGACAATGACGACCCGCCGCGCGGCGGCGGCGTCCCGAGGCGGCTGCGGCGGCCCTGGGCCGCCGCGGAGCGGCGAGCAGCATGATGCTCGCGCACACCGTTCTGGCGCTCGTGCTGCTCGGCCCGGCCAAAGGTCGATGTGGCGCAGGTTTGGTCCGCGCGGTGATCCAGTCGCCGCGCCGATCAGTGTTGCTGGCATACCAAATATCGATTATCAGCCAGATCGGCGCGCATGACGCCGCCCAAGAAGGCGAAGGGAGCACCTGAGATGAAGAGGACCTCACCCACGCGACGCGATCTGCTCGCAACCGCCGCGGTCGCGACCGCGGCCACCATGGCGGACGTCGCACCGGCCGCCGCGCAAGCCGGGCCCAAGCCGATCTTCCCGGTGCCGATGGTGACGATCCCGATCGTCGGCGAGACCCAAGTCTTCCAGATCCGCCGCATCTACTGCATCGGGCGCAATTACGCGGCGCACGCGATCGAGCGCGGCTCGGATCCGAACCGCGAGCCGCCGTTCTTCTTCCAGAAGCCGACCGACGCGATCCAGAACGTCGCGATCGGCGAGGTCGCCGATCATCCCTATCCGTCGCTGACCAAGAACTATCATCATGAGGTCGAGCTGGTCGCGGCGCTGAAATCCGGCGGCACCAACATTCCCGTCGAGAAGGCGCTCGACCATGTCTACGGCTATGCGCTCGGTCTCGACATGACCCGGCGCGATCTCCAGAACGGCATGGCCACGGAGAAGAAGCCCTGGGAGATCGGCAAGAGCTTTGATCATGCTGCCGTGCTCGGTCCGATTCATCCGGCAAGCAAGACCGGCCATTTCGAGAAGGGTGCCATCTCGCTGGCGGTGAACGGCACCGTCCGGCAGAACTCCGATCTCAGCAAGATGATCTGGAGCGTGGCCGAGCAGATCGCAAAGCTGTCGGAAGCGTTCGAGCTCAAGGCCGGCGACATCATCTATTCCGGCACGCCGGAGAATGTCGGCCCGGTGGTGAAGGGCGACGTGCTCGTGTGCAAGCTCGAGGGCCTGCCGGACATGTCGATCAAGATCGCGTAGCAGTTGCGCTGAGTGGCCAGCGTGGAACCCCGGTTGACGGCGCAAGCGGTGCGAGCGCCGAGTTCCATGGGTGGTTGCCCTTTGTTGGCCGGCAAGCGAACTTCGTACGGCCATATTTGAGCAGGAGTGATCTCCCGCGAGGGAGGCACTCCGATGAACAAGGCTCTGATCACCGCTATTGCAATGCTGGCTTGCGTGCCCGCGAGCGCAGTTGCGCAGGAGCGCGCAGGCGATGCAGCGCTCGGCGCCTTGTCCGGTGCGGTCGTGCTGGGCCCGGTCGGAGCCGTCGCCGGAGCTTTGGTCGGCTACACGGCTGGACCTTCGATCGCCCGATCCTGGGGCATGAGAGGTTCGCAGTCGGCAAGGCACCGCCAGCCGCCGCGTCGCGCGGCCGCGACCCGCGTCCCACCGCCCGCGCGCGAGGCGATGGCTGCCAACGGCCAGATGAGAACTGCCGGCAATCCGACCCCGCCGGTTCAAGCCGCGCCCGCCGTGCCGCCGCAAACCTCGACGCCGCCCGTTCAGGGATTCGACTGAGGCCGATCGATAGTCCGCGCAATCAGCGCGGCTTGGCGAACGATCATGGCGAGGCCCGCGTCCTGATCTAGACTTGGCCGAGGATCTTCTTCGCGGCGCGAAGATGCGGCTTGTCGATCATCTGGCCGTCGAGCCGCAGCGTGCCGGAATTGGGATTGCTCGCGAACGCGGCGATCACCCTCGTAGCCCATCTGCGTTCGGAGTCGGTCGGCTCGAAGGCCGCGTTGACGACATCGACATGCTTGGGATGGATCAGCGCCTTGGCCGAAAAACCGTCGCGCCGTGCCGCGCGCGTCTTCTGCTCGAGGCCGGCGAGGTTGTCAATGTCGGTATAGACGGTGTCGATCGGCGCGACCTCGGCCGCCGCCGCCGCCATCAGGCAGAGATCGCGCGCGAGCCGATAGGGGCTGTGGAACACGCCGCCCGAGGCTTTCTCGGTGGCGCCGAGCGAGGCCGAGAGGTCTTCCGCGCCCCACATCAGGCCGGCGAGGCGCGGGGAGCATCCCTTGTAGCTGCCGAGGCCGAAGATCGAGCCCGCGGTCTCCGTCGCGACGCAGACGATACGCGTCGTGCCGATCGTGATGCCAGACGCCGCCTCGAACGCTTCGAGCCAGGTCGCCACCTGCCGTACGTCGTCGCCGCCTTGCGATTTCGGCAGCACGATGCCGTCGGGTTTGCCCGGCATCACGGCGGCGAGATCGGCGAGCGTCATGCCGGTGTCGAGCGCGTTGACGCGGACGTAGAGCTGATGCGGGCCGCGAGAGCTCTTCAGCATCGCCAGCGTCAACCCGCGCGCTTCGTCCTTCTTCTCGATGACGACGGAGTCCTCGAGATCGATGATCAGCGCGTTGGCCTTGCCTTCGCTCGCCTTCTCGAATTTGCGCGGGGAATCGCCCGGCACGAACAGCATCGAACGCATCAGACTGGCCTCTTGTGCATCATCGCCATGCGCCGGCATTTGCCGACGACCTCGTCGTTCTGGTTAAGAGCGTGGTGCTCGAACTCGACGATGCCCGCCCTGGGGCGCGATTTCGATTCCCGCAACGAAAGCACCTTCGTCGTTGCCCGTAACGTATCGCCATGGAAGACAGGCTTTGGAAAAGTGACGTCGATCATGCCGAGATTGGCAACGGTAGTCCCCAGGGTCGTATCATAGACCGTCATGCCGATCATGATGCCGAGGGTGTAAAGGCTGTTGAAAATGCGCTGGCCGAATTCGGTCTTTTCGGAGAAATGCGCGTCGATGTGCAGCGGCTGCGGATTGAGCGTGAGCAGGCTGAACATGGTGTTGTCCATCTCCGTGACGGTCCGGGTCAGCGGATGCCTGAACTCCTGGCCCACGGAAAAATCCTCGTAATAAAGTCCGGCCATCGCGGTTTCCCTCCCTGCGAAATAACAGCGCGCTCGCACAGTCGCGCCGCATGACCCTATGCATGGTACACACAGTTGGCAGACAAATTCACGTATCTGTATTCAGTTTTTCCAGCTAAAGAACGCAACCGAGGGAACGTCCGGCGCAGCAATCGGCCATGGCCTTTTGGGTGGGTCACGCGAAGAGAAGAGAGATTGCGCGCGGTCGCGGCTGCCACGGTCATTTTCCAACTCGCCTCAAGATCGGGCCCGTGAGTCGCCGCTGCTCCCAATAAGGAGATCAAGAACATGGATTTCGCGCTCACCGATCAGCAGGAAGCCATTCGCGACGCCATCGCCAAGATCTGCGAAGGCTTCCCCGATGCCTATTGGCTGAAGAAGGACCACGACGGCGGCTTCCCGCACGACTTCCACAAGGCGCTGGCCGATGCCGGCTGGCTCGGCATCTGCGTGCCGGAGGAGTATGGCGGCTCCGGGCTCGGAATCACGGAAGCCGCGATCATGATGCGCACGATCGCCGAATCCGGTGCCGGCATGTCCGGGGCGTCCGCGGTGCACATCAACGTGTTCGGGCTCAATCCCGTCGTCGTATTCGGCACCGAGGAGCAGCGCAAGCGCATGCTGCCGCCGATGGTCGAGGGCCGCGAGAAGGCGTGCTTCGCCGTCACCGAGCCCAACACCGGCCTCAACACCACCCAGCTCAAGACCCGCGCGGTCGCCAAGAACGACCGCTACATCGTCAACGGCCAGAAGGTGTGGATCTCGACCGCGCAGGTCGCGCACAAGATCCTGCTGCTGGCGCGCACCACGCCGCTGGAAGAGGTACGCTCGCCGACCCACGGCCTCAGCCTGTTCTACACCGATTTCGACCGCAACACGATCAAGGTCCACGAGATCGAGAAGATGGGCCGCAAGATCGTCGATTCCAACGAGCTGTTCTTCGAGGACTTTGAAATTCCGATGGAGGATCGGATCGGCGAGGAAGGCAAAGGCTTCCAGTACATCCTCGAAGGCATGAACCCCGAGCGCATCTTGATCGCCGCGGAAGCCGTGGGCCTCGGCAAGCTCGCGCTGTCGCGCGCGACCGAGTACGCCAAGACGCGCGTGGTGTTCAACCGCCCGATCGGCAAGAACCAGGGCATCCAGCATCCGCTGGCGGTGAACTGGGTCGAGCTCGAGGCGGCCTGGCTGATGGTGATGTCGGCGGCCTGGCAATACGACAAGGGCATGCCCTGCGGCGCCGCCGCCAATGCGGCAAAGTATCTCGCCGGCGAAGCCGGTTTCTCGGCTTGCGAGCAGGCGGTGATGACCCATGGCGGCTTTGGTTACGCCAAGGAATTCCACGTCGAGCGGTACCTGCGCGAGATCCTGATCCCGCGCATCGCGCCGGTCAGCCCGCAGCTTGCGCTCAGCTTCATCGCAGAAAAAGTGCTTGGCCTCGCCAAGTCCTATTGATCTGCGGATTGTCCGGCAGGATCTGCGATGTCTCGGAGAAACCTCGCTGATCGATCCATGCTGACGGCTATCGATGCAGCTGCGCGGCTTCGCGAGATAACTCAATTCATCATCGCAAGCGTCGGGCGCTGGCTCTCGCCGGACCCGATGATCCCAGGCAGATCCGCCGCCTCGCCGGCGATCATGCCCGACATCTGCCAGAACAGATGGGCGAGGCGGGAGAACACCAGCCGCTCGCGCTCGGCAGGAACCGTGCCATCGGGGATGGTCACGGTTTCCAGGCCGACGACCTTCTTGAAATCCGGCCAGATCGTCATCGACTGCGCGATCACGGAGTAGCAGCGTGGATCCTCGTCGCTCTCGTCGGGCGCGGGTGGCAGGCCCGGATATTGCGTCGCCGCGGCGTAGAATTTGTAGGCGCCATAGCCGAGCTGAAGCAGGAATTTTTCAGAGATGGCGGCGTCGGCGGCAAAGGAGACCAGGCGGGCTTCGCTAAGCATGTCCGGGTCGATCGCGTCGAGGTCGGATGCGCGGAGCGCCGAGCAGAAGGCGAGCTCGCGATTGTGTTCGCGGAGCAGATTGGCCAGCGGCTGCTGCTGCTGAACGGTGTCGGTGAGAAGGATGATGGTCTTGAGCATCTGGGATGTTCCTCAGGGGAAGAGGTGGCGTGCGGTCGTGACCGCGTCGTCGGAAGCACAGGTGGCGAAGAAATCGTTGGCGATGCGCTGTCCCGGCGCGATCTCCAGGATGCGGTAACGGGCCAAGCCAGCGGCTTCGCGTACGGCGCCGACGTCCTCCTGCCAGGCGCAGAGCGACAGCTCCAGCCGGCCGTAGCCGCCGCAATCGGCGGCATAAGCGCCCGTCACAGCCTCAACGGTGGCGGCCACCGCGCCGGCATCGCTGGTGGAAATGTCGCGCAGGATCACGGCGATGCCGTTGCCGGCTTCGGGTTTCGAGGTCATGACCATGAAGGCGTCACGCGCGCCGGTGCGGCCGGCGCGGCGGGCCGTGCGCACGATGCCTGCAAAGCCGGGATCGGGGCCGAGCTCGAGTGTCGTCGTCTGCTGGTCGTGCAGGATCGTGGCCCGCATCGCACTGAGGTCGCCGTTCAGCGCGTGATAGGACCGCGGCAGCCATACGGTGTCGAGCGGCACCTGTGACGACGTCAGGCTCCAGGCCTGGTCCAACAGATAGCCCTCCCAGATCGCGGGATAGGAGGCGGCAAGCTGTTGCCATGTGCGAAGCAGCCGCTCCGCATCGGCGGAGCGGCCGAGATAGAGCGTGCGCGCCGACATCTCCCACCGATTCCACTTGTGGAGCGCCACGTCGCAGCCGAGGAAGGAGGGCAGCAGCGGCGCTTCGCGCAAGGCCGCCTCGGCGTCGACGTACAGCAGCGGCTCGCGATATTTGTTCCACATCCGCACAATGAACTCCGCCTTCTCGAAGCAGAGGATGCGGTCATCGAACTCCGTCTCGACCGGCTCGATATGGCAATCGAGGTGCAGGCGTTCGACCGATTGGCGGAGGCGTAGGGGCGCCGCCTCGTCGCTGCCGCGCGGATAGCAGGAGATGATCCGCGGCCGGAGCGTGCAGGCGTCGGCCGTGACGAGGAATTTCGACCAGCCGATGCCGCCCCACCACATCTCGTGCGGGCCGTCCGCGCCGCAGGGGCCGACGGTGCCGAATTCGGTCAGCTTGGACTTGAGGAAATCAAAGCCGGGATTCTCGCTTCGGGGAATGACGACGGCGCAGGCGGGATTGAGCGCGCGGTAGAGCAGCTCGGCTGCCGCGCCGCTCGGAGGCTCCTCGAGGATGATGACGCCGTTGCGCCCGTCCGGGACGCCATCGAGCGTCGGCGCACCGTACTGGCCGACGAGCCAGGCAAGCCGGTCGCGCTGGGGCCGGCCGAGCCGGATGCCGCCGGATTGCAGCAGCCGATCAAGATTCGCGCGTGTCTCGTCCGTCAATTCCGTGCCCCCTCGTAAGCCCTTGGACTTCAACGGTTGGGGCGGCGCGATCAGGCGGACTATTTCGGGCTGGCGCCGAGCGATGTGATCGCAATGGAATAGATCGCGATCTCCTGCGTCATCGGGAGGACCGGGATCAGCAGGCAGCCGTCCTCGGTGTCAGTGCGGTAGTGGCCGCCGTTCTGCTGCACGCCGGCATAGACCAGGACGTCGGCCGCAATGCCGATCACCTCCTGGCTGCCGGCCGCATCGCGAACGTCGTCGCCGTGCTGCACGGTCACGCCATGAAGAAGACCCTCGGGCGCGAATTTTGCCAGCGGCAGCGCGATCACGGCGATTGCCATGGTGCGGGCCAAGGGAACGCGCAGGCGCAGCTCGCCGACCCCGTTGCGATGGATGGTCACGCGCTCCATCGTTGCACTCCCGTCGGCACGGAACAGGCCGACCTGAACCCGCTCGCAGGGCCTTTCCTCGAAGACGTCTGCGGGCAGGCGGTTGGCACCGAACAGCACATAGAGATAGCCGTAGGACGGTGACAGGGCGGCAAAGCTGCCGGCGAGCCACATCGGCGGCGCAGCCGCGGTGCAGGCGGCCGAGAGGCCGCGGGCGGTGATCTGGTCGCGCACGAATTGCCTGTCGAGCAACGGCGCGAGCGCATGGGTGCCGAGATTGACGTCGTGCTTCAACGTGCCGAGCAGCGCCAGCTCGTCATCGTCGGGCAGCAGCAGGAGCCGTGCCAGCGTCGCCGCGCACCAGCGCGCGGCGACGTCGGGTGCAGCGTGAGGATCGAGGCGGTAGTTGCGCGCGATCTCGCCTGCACTCGCCGCGAAAGCCAGCGCGCCGGCCTGGATCTCCGCGGCGAGCGCCACCTGCTCGGCGGGACGTGGATTGATCTCGCGCAGCACCGCGCCGCCGTCGTAGTCGCGCACCGAGCCGTCGGCGGCGCAGCAGGCCTGCTCCAGCAACGCGACGTTGCGGATCAACATGCGTTTGACGTGCGGCGTGACCACGAGATCGGAGATGAAGCCGGCCGCGCTGTCCTCCTCAGTGAGATCGTCGAAGGCGTCGTCGAGCGACATCAGATAGGCGCCGTGGAGGCGGATCTTGATGCCTTCCAGGTCGAAGACGCGGCGCAGCGCCTTTTGCACGCTGCCGGAATAGCCGAGATCGGCGAGGACGAGATCGGTGCAATCGTCGAAGCCGGGGATGGCATGGCGGAGATAGGCGAGCAGCCGGGCGCGCAGGCCCGCGCCGAGCCCGACGATCTCGGCCGGATCCATCAGTCCGGGAAGCGCCTCGGCGAGCTCTTCGCCGGAGGCGATGCCACCGGGACAGCCGGCGAAGAACGCTGCCACCTTCGGCGGCATGATCTTGAGCATGTCGTGGAAGGTCGGCGCGTCGATCTTGAAGACCTTGCCGAGAAGATCGACCAGCGGCTGCATCGTGTCGGCCGACGCGATCAGACTGACTCGGCGGTTCATCTCGAGATAGGAAGCCGTCCCGCCATGCAGATCCTGCCAGATCCGGTGCGACAGGAAGCCGTCGCGGCCGAGAAAGCCGAGCGCGACCTGCCGGCCGTTGCCCGCAAGGTCTTCGCAGCGTCGCGCCACGAAAGCGTCGAATGCCGCCATCACGGGGCCTAGAACGGTCAGACCCAGATGGAAGGCTGGGGACCTCTCGACACTGCGGCCGGCGACCACGCGCCGCAGCGTCCGCGCGCCGTGATCGAGCCGCGATGGCGCGCCCGTGCACAGCAGCTCGAACAGTGCCGTCTCGCGCTGAAACTTCGAAGCCAATTGCGCGGTCGCCTGCGGATAATAGCGGGGGTGGATGCCGTGGCGCTTGGCGCCCTTGATGTCGGCCTTGTCGTTGTCGCCGACATGGAAGGAGGAGGCGGCGTCGATACCCTGCTCGGAGAGATATGTGGCGAACAGTGTTTCGCTCTTGCTGCTGCCATGGTCGCAGGACGCATAGAGGAAGTCCCATGTCAGTTCGGGACGGCAAGCCCGCAGCAAATGGCCCAGCCGCTCGGAATCCCAATACGTGTCGGAGATGAATCCGACGTGATTGCCGGCGCGCTTCATGTCCAGATATTGCCTGATCATGTCGGGATTGGCGCGGCAGAGCTCGAGTTCGGCGGCGAACTCGGCCTCGACCAGATCGTTCAGGTCGCCGCGTGAAAGGCCGAACAGCCTGAACGGAAAATAGGAATAGATCTCGGCGATGTGCACTTCGCTAGCACCGCGCTTCTCCTTCGCCGTTCGGCGCGCGCGCGATTCGGCCTGGATTCGATGCTGAACGAAACTCGTGGAAACATTCGGACGAGATCTTGAAATGTCCAAAAGCTCGTAAGTCCTTTCAAATACGCCATCCGGCGTCGTGCAGGCGCGCAGCAGAAACGTATCGAAAACATCGAATGACCAAGCAGAAACAATTTGCGCACGGCGCTCTGCGCCGGCCGTCGCTAACTTCATGCTGCAATTCCCCGTCCACCAACACGATTAACGTGCGCATGCGTGGAGTCAGGCGCTACGAATGCGAAAAAAATTCACGCGCGATTCAAAATCGCGCTCGTCGCGACTGACAGATTCAAAAAAATCGCTAGGTTCGAAAAAGGTGATTTGGAAAAAATTGCCGAGTGCAGAAGTCGTCGCGCGTTCATTCACACTCGGAAACGATCGCTTCTTCACGCGCTGCGCGCGTGTCGCGTGCGATCACCTAGTGCCGCGTAATGTCAGCGTTTTCTTACCGCTACATCTGTTCAGGATGGATGATCCGCCATGGCGCGAGACGATGTGATGATTGCAGGATTGACGCGCGCACTTCGCGCACAGTCGGCAATTATTGCCCGATACTCGGCAAAAGTGACCTGCTAACATCTTGAAAAACAACAAAAATTCTCCGCCTGGATTGTTTGGGCCCCGCGTTCAACGCCTGGAAGCCGTGTGGCATGTGCGCCGCCGGCATTGCGGGTTGGAGGTTGCGGGATGAGTTACGCTGCTGATGTCATGGCTCCCGCCGAGGCCGAGATCACGGGGCCGGCCGATGCGGTCATGCCGGTGACGCCGTCGGTGCCGCTCGCGCCTGACAGCTCGCCTGATACCGCCGATGTCGTCTTCGACGAGGACAGCGAACTGCTGGATAGGCTAGCGGCCGGCGACGAAGCCGCGTTCCGCATGCTGGTCGAGCGCCATATCGATCGCGCTTACGCGATCGCGCTGCGCATCGTCGGCAACGCTGCGGACGCCGAGGACGTGGTGCAGGACACTATGCTCAAGATCTGGAGCCATCGCGGACGCTGGCAGCACGGCCGCGCCAAATTCTCGACCTGGCTCTACCGAGTCATCTCCAACCGCTGCATCGATCTCCGGCGCAAGCCGCGCAACGAGAATGTCGAGACGGTGCCGGAAGTCGCCGACGCCCAGCCCGGCGCCGTCGAAATCATCGAGCGCAACGAGCTGAATGACATGTTGGAGCTCGCGATGCAGCGCCTGCCCGAGCAGCAGCGCATCGCGGTGATCCTGTCGTATCACGAGAACATGAGCAATGGCGAGATCGCCCAGGTGATGGACACCACGGTGGCTGCGGTGGAGTTGCTGCTCAAGCGCGGCCGCCAGCAGCTCCGACAGCTCCTGCGCAAGCACGAGCGCGACATCCGCACCGCGTTTACCGACTGCTAACCATAAAAATCGCCTCGCGAAAAATTTCGCGCCTGATCTCTTTGCGCTCCGCCGTTTGAGCGAACGGACGGGGCTGCGGTCCGCGTCGTCGTAAGTCGATTTCAACGATGCGGCACGCTTGCCCATCAGCACAGGAGCTTCCAATGCCCGCAATCAACACCAATACCGCCGCCAATGCCGCGGTCCGCTACCTCAACATCAACTCCTCGCAGGAAACCAGCTCGCTCTCGAAGCTGTCGAGCGGTTCGCGCATCACGTCCGCGTCCGACGATGCCGCCGGCCTTGCGATCTCCACCCGCATCTCCTCGGACGTCACCACCTTGCAGCAGGCCGCGACCAACGCCTCGCAGGCCACCGCGATCCTCCAGACCGCGGATGGCGGCGCCTCGAACATCTCCGACATCCTGGCGCGCATGAAGTCGCTGGCTTCCGAATCCGCTTCGGGAACCACGACCAACTCCAGCCGCGCCTATATCAACTCGGAGTTCACGCAGCTCACGAGCGAAATCGATTTGATCGCCTCCGGCACTCGCTACTCCAGCCAGAGCCTGCTCGATGGCTCGAGCGTGTTCGCCTCCGGCGTTTCGGTGCTGGTCGGCTCCTCGGGCTCGGACACCATCACGATCACGCTCACGAGCCTCACGGCCTCTTCGCTCGGCGTGTCCTCGCTCGACGTCAGCACGCTGTCGGATGCGACCTCGGCGTTGACCGCGCTGGATACGGCGATCGACACGGTCTCCGCGGCCCGCGCCAGCATCGGCGCCCAGGAGTTGCGGTTCAACTTCAGCGCGGACTCGATCTCGACCCAGACCCAGAACCTGCAATCCGCGAACTCGGCCATCAAGGACGTCGACATCGCGGCCGAACAATCCAAGCTCTCCTCAGCGGAAGTGAAGACGCAGGCTGCCGTGTCGGCGCTCGCCGCGGCGAACCAGATGCCGCAGTACCTGCTCAAGCTGCTGGGCTGATGAAATCCAGGGCGGGCCGGCATGATGCCGGCCCGCCCTCTATCAGGGACCGCCACGCAAAGTGACCACCGTCAGTTCCAGCACCAGCACAAGCTCCACGAGTTCGGCAGTCTCGGTCACCACGAGCGGGACCACCAATTCGAGCAGCATCGACTGGTCGGCGCTGATCCAGGCCGCCGTCGACGCCAAGACCGCGCAGGCCACGACGATCTCGACCTCGATCACGAACAACGAGGCGAAGATCTCGGCGTATCAGACGCTCCAGAGCGATTTGAAGACGCTGTATTCGGGGCTGGCGTCGCTGGCGACCTCGGTCGTCAACTCGCTTTCCAGCAGCGCATTCGCCACACGCGCGGCAAGTATCGGTTCGACGGGAGACGTGAGCGCCTCCTCGGCGCTCTCGATGACCCTTCAGAGCGGTGCCGCGACGGGCGACCACACGCTGACGATCAGCCAGCTCGCGACCGCGCAGAAGGTGATCGGCACCTCGCAGTCGAGCCAGACCGACGAGCTCGGCTATTCCGGCACGTTTTCGATCGGTCTCGAAGGCGGTGCTACGTCCGACATTACCGTCACCAGCACGATGTCGCTCCAGGACGTCGTCGATGCCATCAATGCCCAGACCTCGACCACCAACGTCCAGGCATCGATCGTGCAGGTCTCCAGCGGCTCATACGAGATGGTGTTGACGGGCACGGAGGATGCCGCCGACATCACCTATTCCAGCACGTCGGGCGACAACATCCTGAACGAGCTCGGCGTGACCGACAGTTCGGGGTATTTCGCCGACGTGCTTCAGGAGGCGCAATCGGCGGAGTTCACGCTCGACGGCATCGCGATGACCCGCGACACCAACGATATCTCCGACGTCCTGAGCGGGGTCACCTTCAGCCTGCTCCAGGCAACGCCCGACGGAACGACGCTGAACATCAGTATCGAGCCCGATACCAGCCAGATCGAATTCGGCGATCGAGACCTTCGTCACCAACTACAACGCGTTTCGCGACGAGGTCATCGCCCAGCAGGCGACCGCGACGGACGGAACGGCAGCGTCGAGCGCGGTCCTGTTCGGCGACGGAACCATGCGCAACATCATGGATGCGCTGCAAAATGCCCTGAACAGCACCGTGGGCGGGCTGACCATGGCCGACCTCGGTCTGTCGTTCAACGAGAACAACGAGCTCGAGCTCGACACCAGCACGCTTTCGGACATCCTGACCACCAATCTCAGCGGCGTGACCAAACTGCTGTCGGCGCAGACGACGACGTCGTCCAGCCAGCTCAGCGTCATCAATACCGGGACATCGCCGCAATCCTTCACCCTGGATCTGGCGGTCGATTCCGATGGAAACCTCACCTCGGCCTCGGTCAGTGGCAACTCCTCGCTGTTCACGGTCAGCGGCAACACCATCATCGGCGCCTCCGGCTCGATCTATGCCGGCATGGCCTTCACCTATGGCGGATCGACCTCCCAGTCGATCACGGTGACATCGACCTCGGGCATCGCGACGCAGCTCTATCAGGTCGCGAAGAACTATTCGTCCTCGACTGGCGCGCTGCAAACGCTGATCACCAACCTCACGACGCGCGATGAAGAGCTGCAGCAGAAGGTCGACGACATCAACAGCGCGGCGTCGACCCTGCAGTCGCAGCTGGAGACGCAATACGCGAAATATCAGGCCGCGATCGAGAGCGCCAACAGCACGCTGACATATCTCAAGGCATTGCTGAACAGCTCGTCGAGCGATTGATCGGATCGAGTGAATTGATGATGCATAATCCAACCGCGTACATGGCCAATCAGGCCTATCGGGGCACGGCAACCACCGTACCGCCGCTCAAGGCGGTGTCGATGCTGCTCGGCGGCGCGATCACCTTCCTCCAGAAGGCGCTCGCGGCCCAGGAGGCGCGCCGCTTCGAGGAAGGGCACGAATACGTGATGAAGGCAACCGCGATCCTCCGCGGCCTCAGCCACAATCTCGATTTCGCCAAGGGCGGGGCGGTCGCCGAGCGGCTGTTCCAGACCTACAACGCCCTCATCCTGGCGAGCCTGAAGGCCTACGGCCGGCCGCACGCCCGACAAGCTTTTCAGCGGATCATTGCCGCTTTGGCCGAGCTGCGCGAGGCTTGGCAGTCCGTCGATGCGACCGTGCGGGGCGGCAAGGCCGTACCGACCGGTTCGGTCCGCACGGGCTAGGCCTCGGCTTCCCGATCCAGAGGGCAGGGGAGGCGTCCACCTTCAATTCCGGCCGGCTTCCGTGGTGCTGCGGACGCTTTTGCGCTTCAGTCCGCCGAAATCCGGTTTTCGGCATGCCGGCAATGCTTTATGACGGGCCTGACCGAAGCGGAATCGGCGGGCGATGGACGTCACCGAGTTTGAGGAACTGATCGATCGGCTGGGCGAGGATCTCTCGCTCTGGCCCGATGACCGGCGTTTGCCCGCCGAAGAGCTGCTGACGCAATCGGCCACCGCGCAAGCGCTGCTGGAACAGGCGCGCGCCTTGCGCCATGCGCTCGCCGCACCTCCGGTCCGCGCGCCCAAAGGCCTCGCCGACCGCATCGTCGCTGCGGCAGCGAAAATGAAAGACGAGACTGCCGAGCCGCGCACCGAAGGCGAGACGGCGGAGAGCTGAGCGGCTCTTTCTGACAAATTGTGTCTCTTTCACCTCACCCCGATTGCGGGGAGAGGGAACGCAGCGGCAGCGCGCCGCTAAATCAACCTGACATCATCGCACTTCTAAACGCGCGCACGGCAGATTTTGCCGTGTCGAAAGCTGTTTTTGCGCGGGCGAATCCGCGCCTGAATCCACGCGCCCACGCGTTTCATCAGCACACAGATTTCACGTGCCGCCCGCCGACATCGTCACCGCCGGCCGCACGAGAACCGGAGTGACCGATGACCGTTTCCGCGACGAGCTCCGTCTCGACAGCCACCACGACGACGTCGTCGTCGAGCACATCGTCCAGTTCGACGCTGACCTCCAGCGACTTCCTCAGCCTGCTCGTCAGTGAGCTTCAGAACCAGGATCCGCTGAACGCGACGTCGACCACCGACTTCATCAATCAGCTCACCTCCTACGCCAATTTCACTCAGCAGCAGTCGATCAACTCCAACATGTCGTCGCTGGCGAGTTCGTTCTCGAGCCTCGTGACGCTCAACTCGGTGAACTACATCGGCCACACCGTCGAGGCGAAGACCGACACGTCGACCCTGAGTAACGGCTCGGCGACCTTCGGCTACTCGCTGTCCTCGGCGGCCTCGAACGTATCGATCAGCATCTCGGACTCTTCCGGCAATGTCGTCTACACCGGCGCCGGAACGGGAAATGCGGGCTCGAACAGCTTCACCTGGGACGGCAAGGATTCCAGCGGCAATCAGCTCTCCGATGGCGGCCAGTACACGATCTCGGTGACGGCGACAGATTCCGCCGGCAACTCGGTGCTCAACTACACGACCGTCACCGGCACGGTGACCGGCATCGACACCTCGACCTCCACGCCCTCGCTCACGGTGAACGGTGTCGCCGTCAGCGCCGCCAACATCCTCGGCGTCACGTCCTGATCTGACATCCTGATTTCCTCGGAGTTTCATCATCGAGTCTCACCGGTGCATTGTCCTCGGCGATCTCGGCGCTCAGCGCCCAGAGCCAGTCCCTGTCGATGATCAGCGACAACATCGCCAACTCCGATACGACCGGTTACAAGACCACGTCGGCGATGTTCGACGCGCTCGTGACCGCGTCCAGCAATACGACCTCCTACGCCTCGGGCGGCGTCACCGTCTCGGGCCGCGCCAACATCACCCAGCAGGGCCTGCTGGCTGCGACCTCCAATGCCACCGACGTTGCGATCCAGGGGTCCGGATTCTTCGTGGTGACCAATGCCACCACCGGCGGCACCGTCGCCTATACGCGTAACGGCGCCTTCACGATCAACAATGCGGGCTATCTCGAGAACAACGGCTATTATCTCGAGGGGTGGCGCACCGATGCCGACGGCAACGTCGTCGGCAGCGAATCGGCGAGCAATCTCGAGGCCATCAACACCCAGGTCGCCTCGACCAGTGGCAGCGCCACCACCAAGACCACGATCGCGGCGAACCTGCCGTCGGACGCTGCCACCGGCGACACCTATACCAGCTCGATGACGGTCTACGATTCGCTCGGTGCAGCGAACACGATGCAGATCACCTGGACCAAGACCGGGACCAACGCCTGGAGCGCGAGCTTCGCCAATCCAACGTCGGCCTCGGATACCACGACCGCGACGGGCACAGCCTCGGGCATGATCGACATCACCTTCAACAGCGACGGCTCGCTCGCCAGCACCAGCCCGGACCCGGCCACCGTGTCGATCACGGGCTGGACCGACGGTGCGGCCGACAGCACCATCACGATGGACGTCGGCACCGCCGGGGGCACCGATGGTCTGACGCAATACGCCTCCGGCGAGACCACGCCGTCGGTCAACGTCACCAGCATCGATTCGGACGGCCTGTCCTACGGAAAATTATCCAGCATCTCGATCGGCAAGGACGGCGTGGTCGACGCCACCTATTCCAACGGCCAGACCATTGCGATCTACAAGATTGCGGTGGCGACCTTCGCCGATCCCAACGGGCTCGCGGCTTCCAGCGACGGCATCTACTCGGCGACGGTGACGTCGGGCAACGCCGCCTTGCAGGCCTCCGGCGAGAACGGTGCGGGCACGATCTACGGCAGCGAGCTGGAATCGTCGACCACCGACACCTCCAGCCAGTTCTCGAGCATGATCTCGGCGCAGCAGGCCTATTCCGCCGCGTCCCAGGTCATCTCCACCGTCAACAAGATGTACGAACACCCTGATCTCGGCGATGAGGTGAGCGATGCCCGGTGAAAAGGCAAGCACGACGGGCGAAGCGCTGCTGCGCCGGTTGCGGCGGCTGGTCGGCCGCGCCGCAACCGTCACAGGCCGCGACCGCAAGCAATTGCTCGCGCTGCTCGACGATTTCGAGACGACCCGCCGCGGCCTGTTGAAGCAGTGCGCGGAGATCGAGGGCGAGATGAGGCAGGCCGCCGTCAGGGCAACCGCGATCGGCACGTATCTGCGCAACTCGCAAGTCCACCGCGGCAAACGGCACAACTAGAAGGCAATGATCATGAGTGTAGCTCAAGCCAAGAGCCAAGCGAGGACGAACGCTGCGAGCGGCGACGCACGGATCAAGTCGCTGATCGTGCTCATCGATGCGCTGACCGCGCTGGTCGTGGAGGAGAACGCCGAGCTTGCCAAGGGCTTGCCGGCCTCGCGCTTGAAGCAGGTCGACGAGAAGAATCAGCTGGCGGAGATCTTCGAACGGACCGTTGCCGAATGTGCGGCGGGCACGACCAGCCTGAACGTGGGGGACCGGATCCTGCGCGAGCAGCTGATGGAGCGGATCCTGAAGCTGCGCGCGGCGATGGACGAGAATCTGGTGCGCCTGCGCGCGGCGATCGAGGCCAGCAACCGCCGGATCGAAGCGGTCATGCAGGCGATCCGCGAGCAGATCGCGACGGTGTCGCCCTACGGGGCCTCGGGCCGTGTCGCCGCGCGCGCGGTCTCCAGCGGCACCTGCCGCAGCGCCTGACGAGCCGAGGAAGCTGCCGTGTCACTCGATATCGCACGATCGATCGCCTTCAGCGGGCTGTCGTCGACGTCCGTGCAGATCAGCGTGACGTCCTCGAACATCTCGAACGCCGACACGACGGGCTACACCCGGAAGACCGCGAACCAGTCCAGCAGCGTCACCAACGGTGTCGGCACCGGCGTCACGGTGACCGGCATCACCTCGACGGTCGACAAGCTGCTGCTGAAGTCGCTGATCGCTGCGACCTCCGAGCTCGGCTCGGCCGACACCGCCAACACCTATCTGACCTCGCTGCAGAAGCTCTACGGATCGACCAGCAGCACCGACAATTCGTCGACCGGGACCTCGCTCGCCAACAGCATTGCCTCGCTCGAATCGGCGCTGTCGTCACTGGCGAGCACACCGAGCAGCGCTTCGCTGCAATCCAACGTCGTCAGCGCACTCGACGACGTCGCGAGCCAGTTGCGGGAGACCTCAAGCGGCATCCAGAAGCTCCGCGCCGATGCCGACCAGGACATTGCGTCCGCGATCGACGATGTCAACGCGGACCTGGAGCAGATCGCGGATCTGAATGCCCAGATCAAGCAGACGGCGGCAGCGGGCCAATCGACCGCGGACCTGGAGGACCAGCGCAACACCGCGCTCCAGTATCTCGCCTCGAAGATGAATATCAGCTATTTCACGGCGTCGAACGGCGATCTCCAGATCTACACCAATTCGGGCCAGGCGCTGGTCGATTCGTCCGCGCACACGATCAGCTATACCGCTGCGGCCAACGTGACGGCATCGACGACCTACACCGCCGGCTCGTCGTCGAACGGCTTCAGCGCGATCACGGTGAACGGGGTCGACATCACCTCCCAGATATCAGGCGGCGGTATCGGCGCGCTCATCACGCTTCGCGACACGACCCTGCCGGCGGCGCAGTCCCAGCTCGACCAGCTCGCGCAACAGCTTGCCTCGGCGATGAACAGCGTCTCGAACGGCGCTTCGTCGGTGCCGGCGCCGACGAGCCTCACCGGCACGACTGTTGTCACCAGCTCTACGGCGCTCTCCGCCACCGGAACGGTGCGCATTGCCGTCACCGATCAGAGCGGCAATCTGGTCTCCTATGGCGATCTCGATTTGTCGTCCTATTCCACCGTCGGGGATCTCGTCACGGCCATCAACGGCATTTCCGGATTATCCGCCTCGGTCGATGCGGACGGCCATCTCTCGATCACGGCGACCGGATCTGGCAATGGCGTCGCCATCAACGAGATGACGAGCTCGGTGGGAGGCTCGGGTGAGGGATTTTCGGAATATTTTGGCCTCAACGATCTCGTGACCGGAACGAGCGCGGCTGATATCGCGGTCAACAGCAAGATCCTGTCGGGCACCAACGAGCTTCAACTCGCGACGTTGGATTCGTCATCGAGTCTGACGGTCGGCAGCTCCGTACTGCCGTCGGGGTCGGCCACCGTGGTCAATGCATTCTACGACGCATTGACGAACTCCCGGACATTTGCCTCCACCGGTGGGCTTGCCGCCACCACCGGCTCGCTGGCCGACTACGCCTCGGCCATCGTTGCCGATGTCGCAAGCAAGGCGTCCCAGGCGTCGACGAGCTACACCGCCAAGGAGACCGCGCAGTCGACCTATGCGAGCTCGCTGGCGTCGCAGTCGGGCGTCAACCTCGACGAGGAATCCGCCAAGCTCAGCACGCTCCAGAACAAATATTCTGCGGCATCAGCGCTGATCCAGGCGATCAACTCGATGTACTCGGCGCTGCTCACCGCCGTGCAGTCGACGTAAGAGGGGAAGGCCATGGTTGCGATGCGGGTTGCAACCTTCGCGCAGTCGGACAAGATGATCGCCGATGCGATGCGCGTCGAGACGGTCATGGCCAACAAGCAGATCCAGGAATCGTCGGGCGTCGTCTCGACCGATTTCGGCGGCTACGGCGCGGATGCGCAGCATATCGTCAATCTCCAGGTCTCGGTGACGCGCGCGCAATCCTATATCGATGCCGCGACGCTGGCCGACAGCAAGGTCCAGGTGATGTATTCGGCCGTGGGCTCGATGACCGACATCCTCACGCAGCTCCGCTCCCAGCTCAGCGCAGCCTCGACCGGCAGCTCGACCGAGACGAATTCGGTGATCACGACCGCCCAGCAGATGCTGGAGCAGATGGGCTCGCTCATGAACACGCAATATGACGGTCAGTATGTGTTCGCCGGCGGCAAGACCGATACGGCGCCGGTCGATCTCACGAGCTTTTCGTCCGGGACCGGCTCCACCACCACGGCGGACACCAGCTATTATTACGGCGATGACGAGATCGCCTCGGTCCGCGTCGCCTCGGATGAGACGGTGTCGTACGGCGTAACCGCCGACAATGCGGCGTTCGAGGAGGTGATGCGGGTGCTGAAGTTCGTCGCCAACAGCACCTCGCTGTCGTCTTCGGATATTGCCAGCGCGCTCGATCTCGCTGGCACGGCGCTCGACGACACCGCGGCCGTGCAGGCAAAGCTGTCCAGCGCGGCGTCGTCGATCGAGAGCGCGAGCGCCCGCCAGAGCGACTACAAGAGCTATGCCGAGACGCTGTCGAACGACCTCACCGGTGTCGACGTGGCCGCCATCACGGCACAGCTTTCGACTTACCAGGCCCAGCTCACCGCGTCCTATTCGGCACTCGCCAAGATCCTCAGCCTCAATCTCGCGAGCTATTTGAAATAGGTCGGCCTATTCGGCGGCGATCCGTTCCATCGCCATGGCACGAAGCCTGGCGCGCTGGATCTTGACGCCATTGGCACTGTCGGTGACGGGAAAGGCGTCCACGACATAGATCCGCGCCGGCACCTTGTAGCCGGCGAGCCGCTCGCGCAGATGGGCAGTCAGCGCGTCCTGTCGCGGTGGCTCTCCAGCAGGGATCACGAAGGCGACGCAGCGTGCCTGGCCCTTGAGATCGACCGCAACCACCTGAGCGTCGGCCACCCCAGCGCACGACTTGAGCTCGTCTTCGATTTCTCCGGGCGCGACCAGGAAACCGCCGAGCCGCATCGCATCGCCCGCGCGGGTCTCGTAGACGAATGAACCATCGCCGCGCAGGTGGCCGATGTCGCCGGTGCGGAAGAATCCGTCGGCGGTGATCGCTTCGCGCGTCGCCTCGGGATTGTTGAAGTAGCCGAGGAAGCGCGACGGCGCGCTGATCTCGATCTCGCCGGAAACGCCCTGGGCCGCAAGCTCGCCGGTCTCGACATCGCGGACGCGGACTTTCGCGTCCGGCGACATCGGCCAGCCGCCGCCTTCGATGCGGTCGGCGAAGGCATCGCTGCCGCGGCCGATCGAGAACAGCGCCTGCACCTCGCTCGAACCATAGAGGCCGAACAGCGGCATGCCGCGCGCCTCGGCCTCCGCGGCCAGCTCGCGCCAGCCTGGCTGGAATGCGGCGAAGCCGCAGATTTCGAGATGCGGAAACGGACGTGGTGCATCGGTGAGCGCGAGGATGCGGCGGAACATCTCATCCGAGCCGAATGAATGCGTGATCCTGCACGCGCTGAGGATCTTCGCCGCCGGCGCCGCTTCGAAGGCGTCGAGCACATGAATGGTCGCGCCCGCTGCGATGAAACCGAGCAGGCTCGTCATGCCAAAAGTGCCGCAGAACGGCAGCATCGCGAGCAGCGAATGGCGCTGTGGATCAAGCTTGAGCGCTTGGACGATGGAGGCGGCGTGCGTCGCCAGCGTCCGCTGCGAATGCGCGACGAGCTTCGGGCCCCTGGTCGTGCCCGATGTCGTGTAGAGCAGGACCGGCAGGCCGATGTCGTCCTGAGCCGGCGGGGCGGGCGGATAGGGCCGCTCGAAGGCATCGAACCGCACACAAGGCCAGTGCGCCGGGATGGCATCCGCGCCGACCACCGCGAGCTGTCGCAGTGCGGGCACCTCGTCCTTGGCGATATCGGCGAGGATGGCGGCAAAGTCGATCGAGCGGAACGCGGCTTCGACCACCATCAGCTTGGCACCGGACACGCGCAGCAGATGCGCGACTTCCGCGCTGCGATAGCGCGTATTGACGGCGGCGACGACCGCGCCCAGGCGGGCCGCGGCGAACAGCAGTGCGAGCCATTCGATCCGGTTGACCAGCCAGGCCGCGACGACGTCGCCTCTGCCGATGCCCTGCGCGGCGAGCCAGGCGGCGGTCTGCTCGATCCTTCCTGATAACTCCGCGCACGAAACCGGCGTGCCGTCGAACACGAAGGCGGGACTGGCGGTCTCGGTCCGGATCAGCGATTGCAGCGAAAATCTGTCGGTCAGCATGGCAATCGGAGTAACCCGATCGCGCGAAGCTGTCTACTTGGTGCCGAACATCCGGTCGCCGGCATCGCCCAGGCCCGGCACGATGTAGCCGTGGTCGTTGAGCCGTTCGTCGATCGCGGCGGTCCAGACCGGGACGTCGGGATGCTCGCTCTGGAACTTCGCGATGCCCTCGGGCGCGGCCAAAAGGCAGACGAAGCGGATGTCGCGGGCGCCGCGCGCCTTGAGCAGCGAGGCGCCGGCGCAGGCCGAATTGCCGGTGGCCAGCATCGGATCCATCAGGATCACGGTGCGATCGGACAGGTCCTGCGGCGCCTTGAAGTAATATTCCACGGCCTGCAATGTCTCGGGGTCGCGGTAGAGCCCGATATGGGCGATGCGCGCCGAGGGCATCAGCGCCAGCATGCCGTCGAGGAAGCCGACGCCCGCGCGCAGGATCGGCGCCAGCGTGAGCTTCTTGCCCGCGATCTTCGGCGCCTGCATCGGTGCGATCGGCGTTTCGATCTCCACCAGCTCCAGCGGCAGGTCGCGCGTCACCTCGTAGCCGAGCAGCATCCCGATCTCGTTCAGGATCTCGCGAAAGCTCTTGGTCGAGCGGTCCTTCTCCCGCATCAAAGAGAGCTTGTGCTGGACCAGGGGGTGGGCGACGACGTTGACGCTGCTTGTGCTCATGAAACCGCTCTACACGGTTCCGTGAAATTGCGCCAGATCGGTCGGGTCTTTTCCGCGGGATATGCCGCCTCAACCGGGCACAGCGACCGCGCTGCGCGCCCGGTTGCTCGCCTCCTAGGCAGCCATGGTCAGTTCGCGGTCGATCGCCATGCGCATGGCGTCCATGGCCGGCTGGCGCAGGCAGCTCTTCGCGGTGACATTCGACGGCTGGTGGATCGTGCGCAAGCCAGGAGCATAAGTGAGGATTAGACCCCCAGCCCGCGCGCGACGAGCGTGATCATGATCGTCAGGATGGCGCCCCAGACCATGCTCAGCGTCATGGTCAGGACGGTTACGGTGACCGCCTGCTCGAGATTTCCCTTGAAGGGCTGCAAGGTCATGATGGTGGCCCCGCTCAGGCGTGGAGATGCCAGACATAGATTGCGGTCCTGAGCGCAATCAGCGCGGTGAGCACGCTGCCCATCGTGAGCAGGGTCAGCGCGCGGAGCGCGACGCGCTTGAGCTGGGCCTCGCGGAACGGCGATAGCCGCATGGTGCTCTCTGCCCAGCCAAGAGGCCGTTCAAATCCATGTGTCAGCATCGACATTTGAAAGTCCTTGTCCGTGGTGCGGTGAATTGGCCGCTCCGATCTCTCTCACATGATCAGCAGCGATGTGTAGGATTGCGAGATGAACGCCGAGGCTTCCGTATAGGAATCTCATAAGCGCGCAGATCTATGCCCTGACGCTGTCGATCAATTCCTCATCGGCGATCGCGGCGAACGCGCGTACCACCTCTCTCTGCGCGACCGCGTCCAGCGGCACGATCGGAAGCCGTGTATCGGCGGACATCAGGCCAAGCACGCTCAATGCGTATTTGAGTTTCACGAGGATATTCCTTCTGAACGGTGCCGGCGTGGGACGCACGTCCTTGCCGGCGTCCTCAGTATCCTCAGTCGCGAATATGATTTCGAGGGCGGGGGCGCGGCGATCTCATAGGAAGGTCATAAAGCCGGACGTTCAGGCCACATCGTCGACGATGTGGGCCAGCGCGAACAGCGCGCCGAAGGCGACGCCTTCGTCCCAATGATTGAGCGCGGCTCCGAACAGCGGCTCGCGCCTGACGAGGCCAGCGAGCGCGCACAGGATGATCGACATCCAGAGCAGGACGGCGAGGCTCCGGCCGAAGCCGATGCTGCCGAATGCGGCAAAGCCAACGAGCAGCGCGAGGCGGACCGCGAAACGTGCGATCACGCGCGACGGGGTCAGCGTGCGCGGCATGTCGGGAGCTTGCGACACGGCATCGATCCGTCAGGCTGCCCTAGCCGAAATTGTCGCAGACGAGTTGCTCGTAAAGCGGATCCGGCGCAGGACGAACCGAAGGAACGCTCGGTCGCCGCACATCCGCGACCAAAGTCCGGACCTCGAGGAAGGCCGACAGCAAAGCCAGCGCGAGGTCGGCATGGCGCCCCTCGACCGCGGCGTCCAGCCAGTCCGGCAGCTCACGCTCGCGCGACAGCGCGCAATGCCACTCGCCGTCGTCATAGGCGATGCGGCGGACCTGCCACATCGGCAGCTCAAGCTGCACCAGCGCCAGTGCCGCATCGGCCCAGGCCTCGACGTCGATCAGGCGCATGATGCGTGTGGTGCGTTCGCTTTGCCCGAGCGAGGAGACGCGCCGGCAGGCGTGCTCGATGATGTCGAGCATCAGCGGCCGTGTCATCGCCGGTACCGCGCGAAGCCGCTGGCTGAGGGAAGGCGGGTCATGGCGTGGGACAGCGGCGGTCATATCAGGCCTCCTGAAATTGGCGTCGGTCAGTCGGCCGGCATTGCCAAGATGGCCGGGAGGGCATTTGAAAGCGAGATGAGGATCGGGCGAGAGATATAGGGATTTCATAAGTGCGGGGGAGGGCGTGCGCTCATGGAAGGCTCGGTCGCTCACATTCTCCGCTGTCGTCCCGGCGAAGGCCGGGACCCATAGCCACGCAAGGTGGTTCGGCGAAGACTCTTGGTTACCGGCTTCGGGGCGCAACTACTTCCTGGGGTTATGGGTCCCGGCCTTCGCCGGGACGACGGCGCAAAGTTGGGCGAGCCTCAGCCCGCTCGCCTTTATGAGATTCCTATAACGTCGCCATAGGGCTCATCTCGAAAACCTATGTGCGCGGTGGCACCTCAGCGCCGTGAAGTTCCCGGCCGGAGAGGCATGCATTGCATTCGCTCCCAGCAAGCCGCCCGCCGGCCTGAGACGGGCTCGCCGGATATCGTCTCGTATTGAGGAGTATCGTCATGATGGACATTCTGATGCTGGCGCTGGGCTTCGTCTTCTTCGCCCTTGCGATCGGCTACACCTATGCCTGCGAACGGCTGTGAGGGAGCGGATCATGATCTTCGATTATGCCCTCGCCGGCGCCGTCTCCCTCGGCCTCCTGGTCTATCTCACCTATGCGCTGCTGCGGCCCGAGCGGTTCTGAGCCGTGCTGCTGCTCGTCGAATTGCTGCTGGCCGACGCCGTGCTCGTCGCCTGTCTGCTGACGGTGCTCCTGCCGCTGTTGCGCCGGCACCAAGCCTGAAGGGTTAATTCCATGACTGTGATCGGTTGGCTCCAGATCATTCTGTTTTGCGCCATTATCGTTGCGCTGACCAAGCCGCTCGGCTGGCACATGACGCGCGTGTTCAACGGCGAGCGGACGTTCCTGTCGCCGGTGTTGCGTCCGATCGAGGCCGGCATCTACTGGATTTCCGGCGTCGACGAGAAGCGCGAGCAGCACTGGCTGACCTACACGGTCGCCATGTTGCTGTTCCATGTCGGCGGCTTCCTCATCATCTACGGCGTGATGCGGCTTCAGGCCGTGCTGCCCTTCAATCCGGCCGGGCAGGGCGCGGTCGCCGAGGATCTCTCCTTCAACACCGCGGTCTCCTTCATCACCAACACCAACTGGCAGAACTACGGCGGCGAGAGCACGCTGTCCTATCTCGTGCAGATGCTCGGCCTGACGCACCAGAACTTTCTGTCGGCCGCGACCGGCATCGCGCTGGCGATGGCCCTGATCCGCGGCTTCTCGCGCGCTTCGATGCGCACGGTCGGCAATTTCTGGGTCGACGTCGTCAGGTGTACGCTCTACGTGCTGCTGCCGATCTGCGTCGTCTATGCGCTGTTCCTGGTCTGGCAGGGCATGCCGCAAACGCTCGGGCCGTATATCGAGGCGACCACGCTCGAAGGCGCCAAGCAGACCATTGCGGTCGGGCCGGTCGCCTCGCAGGTCGCGATCAAGATGCTCGGCACCAATGGCGGCGGTTTCTTCAACGCCAATGCCGCGCACCCCTTCGAAAACCCGACGGCGCTGTCGAACTTCGTGCAGATGCTGTCGATCTTCACGCTTGGCGCGGCCATGACCAATGTGTTCGGCCGCATGGTCGGCAACCAGCGCCAGGGCTGGGCGATCCTCTCCGTGATGGGCGTGCTATTTCTGGCCGGCGCCGCCATCACCTATTGGGCGGAGGCGAACGGCACCTCGACGCTCCATGCGCTGGGTCTGACTGGCGGCAACATGGAGGGCAAGGAGGTCCGTTTCGGCATCGTGGCGTCCTCGCTGTTCGCGGTCGTTACCACCGCCGCCTCCTGCGGCGCGGTCAATGCGATGCATGACAGTTTTACCGCCCTCGGCGGCATGATCCCGCTGATCAACATCGAGCTCGGCGAAATCATCGTCGGCGGCGTCGGTGCCGGCATGTACGGCATGCTGCTGTTCGTCATTCTCGCGATCTTCGTCGCGGGACTCATGGTTGGTCGCACCCCGGAGTATGTCGGCAAGAAGATCGAGGCGCGCGAGGTCAAGATGGCGATGCTGGCCATCCTGGTGCTGCCGCTGATGATCCTCGGCTGGACCGCGGTCGGCGTGGTCTATCCGGCGGCAGTCGCCTCCATGGCGAATTCCGGACCGCACGGCTTCACCGAAGTGCTCTACGCCTTCACATCGGCGGCCGGCAACAACGGCTCGGCTTTCGCCGGGCTCACCGGCAACACGTTCTTCTACAACCTGACGCTGGCAAGCGCGATGTTCGTCGGCCGCTTCTTCATGATCGTCCCGGCCATGGCGATCGCGGGATCGCTTGCGGAGAAGAAGTCGATCCCGCCGTCCATGGGCACGTTCCCGACCACCGGCGCCCTGTTCGTCGGCCTCGTCGTCGGCGTCATCCTGATCATGGGTGGCCTGACCTTCTTCCCGGCGCTCGCGCTCGGCCCGATCGTCGAACATCTGGCGATGAACGCCGGCAACCTGTTCTGATTTTTGGAGTGACCTCCATGGAGACGATGAAACTGCAAAAACGTGCGCCGATGTCGGCAATGCTCGATCCCAGAATCGTGATGCCCGCGATCCGCGCCTCGTTCACCAAGCTCGATCCGCGGCTGATGGTGAGGAACCCTGTCATGTTCGTGGTCGAGGTCGTGGCTGCGCTCACCACGGTGATCTTCCTGCGTGACATCGTCACCGGTGTTGCCAGCCTCGGCTTCACCTTCCAGATCATCGTCTGGCTCTGGTTCACGGTGCTGTTCGCCAATTTCGCCGAAGCGGTGGCCGAAGGCCGCGGCAAGGCGCAGGCCGAATCGCTGCGCAAGACCCGCACCGAAAGCCAGGCCAAGCTCCTGACCGGGTCCGAGCAGCCGTTCAAGCTCGTGCCTGGCACGAGCCTCAAGGTCGGCGACATCGTGCTGGTCGAGGCCGGTGACACCATTCCTTCCGACGGCGAGGTGATCGAGGGCGTCGCCTCCGTCAACGAGGCCGCCATCACCGGCGAATCCGCACCCGTGATCCGCGAATCCGGCGGCGACCGCTCTGCGGTCACCGGTGGCACGCAGGTGCTGTCGGACTGGATCCGCGTCCGCATCACCGCAGCCCAGGGCTCGACTTTCATCGACCGCATGATCAAGCTGGTCGAGGGCGCCGAGCGGCAGAAGACCCCGAACGAGATCGCGCTCAACATCCTGCTCGCCGGTCTCACCATCATCTTCGTGTTCGCGACCGTCACCATCCCGAGCTATGCGGCCTATGCCGGCGGCTCGATCTCAGTGATCGTGCTGGTCGCCCTGTTCGTGACGCTGATCCCGACGACGATCGGCGCGCTGTTGTCGGCGATCGGCATCGCCGGCATGGACCGCCTGGTGCGCTTCAACGTGCTGGCGATGTCCGGCCGCGCCGTCGAGGCTGCCGGTGACGTCGACACGCTGCTGCTGGACAAGACCGGCACCATCACGCTCGGCAACCGGCAGGCGACGGCGTTCCGTCCTGTGCGCGGCGTCACCGAGCAGGAGCTGGCGGACGCGGCCCAACTCGCCTCGCTCGCCGATGAGACACCGGAGGGCCGCTCTATCGTCGTGCTGGCGAAGGAGAAATACGGCATCCGTGGCCGCGACATGGCCGAGCTTGGCGCCACTTTCATCCCGTTCACCGCGCAAACTCGCATGAGCGGCGTCGATGCCGGCGGCTCATCGGTGCGCAAGGGCGCGGTCGATGCCATGCTGAATTATGTCGGCGGCGGCGCGCCGCTGGCCGTTGCCTCCGGCAACGCGGCGCGGGCAATCCAGCCGGCCGCGCTGTCGGATCTCGGTCGCGAGATCCAGGCCATTGCCGATGATATCTCGAAGGCCGGCGGCACCCCGCTGGCGGTCGCCAGGGACGGCAAGCTGCTCGGCGTCATCCAGCTCAAGGACATCGTCAAGGGTGGCATCCGCGAGCGCTTTGCCGAATTGCGCCGCATGGGCATCCGCACCATCATGATCACCGGCGACAATCCGATGACGGCGGCTGCGATCGCCGCGGAAGCCGGCGTCGACGACTTCCTGGCGCAGGCAACCCCCGAGGACAAGCTCAAGCTGATCCGCGACGAGCAGGCCAAGGGCAAGCTGGTCGCGATGTGCGGCGACGGCACCAACGACGCGCCGGCGCTCGCGCAGGCCGACGTCGGGGTCGCCATGAACACCGGCACTCAGGCCGCCCGCGAGGCCGGCAACATGGTCGACCTCGATTCCAATCCGACCAAGCTGATCGAGGTGGTCGAGATCGGCAAGCAGCTCTTGATGACGCGCGGTGCGCTGACCACGTTCTCGATCGCCAACGACGTCGCCAAGTATTTTGCGATCATCCCGGCGATGTTCCTGGCGTTCTACCCCCAACTCAGCGTGCTCAACGTCATGAACCTGTCGAGCCCGCAGAGCGCCATCCTGTCGGCGATCATCTTCAACGCGCTCATCATCATCGCGCTGATCCCGCTGGCGCTGAAGGGCGTTGCCTACCGCGCCGTCGGCGCCGGCGCGCTGCTCCAACGCAATCTCTTGATCTACGGCCTCGGCGGCATCGTCATTCCCTTTATCGGCATCAAGGCGATCGACCTCGTCGTCACCGCCTTGCATTTGGCATAGCCCGTCATTGCGAGGAGCCCTTGCGACGAAGCAATCCAGGCTGCCTCCATGGAAAGACTCTGGATTGCTTCGCTTCGCTCGCAATGGCGGAAGAAATAGGAGACTAACATGCTCAGAGAAATTCGTCCCGCCATCATGCTCTTGCTGGCGCTCACCGCCATCACGGGCCTTGCCTATCCGCTGGCGATGACTGCCATTGCCGGCACGTTGTTTCCCGTGCAGGCGCAGGGCAGCCTGATCGAGAGGGACGGCAAGGTGGTCGGCTCCGCCCTGATCGGGCAGGAGTTCAAGGAGGACAAATACTTTCACGGCCGCCCTTCGGCGACGGTTGCGCCGGACCCTAATGATTCAACCAAAACGGTGCCGGCGCCCTACAACGCCGCCAATTCGGGCGGCTCCAATCTCGGCCCGACCAGCAAGGCGCTGGCCGACCGGCTGAAGGAAGATGTGGACAAGCTGAAGGCAGAGAATCCGAATGCGGCGGTGCCGGTCGATCTGGTCACGACGTCGGCCAGCGGCCTCGATCCTGATATCTCGCCGGAGGCGGCGCAATTCCAGATACCGCGCGTGGCGAAGGCGCGGAAGATGCCGGAGGATCAAGTCGAGCAACTCGTGGCTGCCAACACCGAAGGCCGTCTGCTCGGCCTGATCGGCGAGCCCCGCGTCAACGTGCTGGCGCTGAATCTCGCGCTCGACCGCGCCGCGAAGTAGTCTAGGCTCGGCACACGGGGGTGATTATATTGGCCTGATGGTTCAACAGCGCCGTGATCCCGAACAACGTCCGTCGCCCGAGGCGCTGCTGGAAGCAGCGCGGCGGGAGGAGAGCGCGAGCGGCAGGCTGAAGATCTTCGTCGGCGCCGCCCCCGGCGTCGGCAAGACCTACGAGATGCTGCAAAGCGCTCACGCCAAGCGCAAGGCGGGCGTCGACGTCGTGGTCGGCTTCGTCGAGACCCACGGCCGCGCTGAGACCGAGGTGCTGGTGCGCGGGCTAGAGGTGGTCCCGCGCAAGCGGCTCGATTACCGCGGCCAGGTCGTGGAGGAGATGGACCTCGACGCCGTAATTGCGCGTCGGCCGCAGATTGCGCTGGTCGACGAGCTCGCCCACACCAACGCGGCGGGCAGCCGCCACCCCAAGCGCTATCTCGACGTCGACGAGCTGCTCTCCCACGGCATCGACGTCTATACCGCCGTCAACATCCAGCACATCGAGAGCCTGAACGACGTCGTCGCCCAGATCACCCATGTGCGGGTGCGCGAGACCGTGCCTGATTCGGTGTTCGACCGGGCCGATGCGATCGAGCTGATCGACCTCACGCCTGATGATCTGATCCAGCGGCTTAAGGAGGGCAAGGTCTATGTGCCCAAGCAGGCTGAGCGGGCGCTGGAGCATTATTTCTCGCCGGGCAACCTGACCGCGTTGCGCGAGCTCGCGCTGCGGCGCACGGCCGAGCGGGTCGACGAGCAACTGCTCACCCATATGCAGGCGAACGCCATCGCCGGTCCCTGGGCAGCGGGCGAACGCATCCTCGTCTGCGTCAGCGAGGATCCGCGCGCGGCTGGCCTCGTGCGCTATACCAAGCGGCTGGCCGACCGGCTCCATGCCCCGTTCACCGCGCTCTCGATCGAGACCCGGCGATCCCTGCAATTGTCCGACGATGAGCGCGACCGGCTGGCCGATACGCTGCGGCTTGCCGAATCGCTCGGCGGCGAGGCGCTGACGATTCCCGCCGTCGGCCGCCGCATCGCCGACGACGTCGTCAACTTCGCACAAGGCAACAACGTCACCCAGATCGTGATCGGCAAGTCGACGCGTTCGCGCTGGTTCGAGATGACGCGCGGCTCAGTCGTGCATGACCTGGTGCGCCGCGCCGGCAACATCACCGTCCATGTCATCGCCGGTGACGAGCTGCCCGGCGAGGCCGTGCCCAAGACCGCGGTGCAGACCGCTGCTCGCTCGGAGCCGTTCAACCCGCGGCCCTATCTGAAGGCGCTCGGCATCGTGCTGATCGGCCTCGGCGCCGCCGAGCTGATCCAGCCCTATTTCGGCCTCGAGAACGTCGATCTCGTGCTGCTGACCTCGGTCGTCGCGGTTGCCGTCCGCTATGGTTTGTGGCCGTCCCTGATGGCAACAGTGGCGGCGTCGCTTTGCTACAACTTCTTCTTCATTCCGCCGATCTACACCTTCACGATTACCGACCCGACCAACGTTGCCGCCTTCGTGCTGTTCATGGTGGTGGCGATGATCGTCTCCAATGTCGCGGCGCGCGTGCGCATCCAGGCCGACACCGCGATCGGCCGGATCCGGATGACCGAGCAGCTCCATGCCTTCAGCCGCAAGCTCGCCGGCACCGCCACGCTCGACGATGTGCTGTGGGCAACCGCCTACCAGATCGCGCTGATGCTGAAGGTCCGCGTCGTGTTGCTGCTGCCGGAAGAGGGCCTGCTCACGGTGAAATCCGGCTATCCGCCGGAGGATGAGCTCGATCAGGCCGACCTCGCCGCCGCCAACTGGGCCTGGAGCAACGACCGCCCCGCAGGCCGCGGCTCGGACACGCTGCCGGGTGCGAAACGGCTGTTCCTGCCGATGCGCACCGGGCGCGGGCCAATCGGCGTCATCGGCATCGACAACGACCGCACCGGCCCGCTATTGACCCCGGACCAGCGCCGGCTGCTCAACGCGCTGGTCGACCAAGGCGCACTCGCGATCGAGCGCGTGCTGTTGGTCGAGGACATGGACCGCGTCAAGCGCACCGTCGAATCCGAGCGGCTGCGCTCGGCGCTCCTGACCTCGATCTCGCACGATTTGAAGACGCCGCTGGCCTCGGTGCTCGGCGCGGCCTCCACCATGCGCGATCTCGCCGGCGCACTCTCGGACACCGAGAAGCGCGACCTGCTCGCGACCGTGATCGACGAGTCCGAACGGCTCAACCGCTTCATCGCCAATCTGCTCGACATGACCAAGCTCGAATCCGGCGCCATCGTGCCCAACACGGCGCTGCACGATCTCGGCGAGATCGTCGGTAGCGCGCTGCGGCGGGCGGCCAAGATCCTCGCTGCCCACAAGGTCGAGCTCGTGCTGGCGGCCGATCTGCCGATGCTCGAGCTCGATGCCGTACTGTTCGAGCAAGTGCTGTTCAACCTGCTCGACAACGCCGCAAAATATTCGCCGGCCGACACCACGATTGCGATCCGCAGTCAGCGCGAGCGCGATCAAGTCGTTCTCCAGATCGCCGATGAGGGCGGAGGCATCCCACCCGACGAGCTCGAGAGCGTGTTCGACAAGTTCTATCGCGTGCAGAAGGGGGACCATGTTCGTCCCGGCACCGGGCTCGGCCTTGCCATCTCCCGCGGCTTCGTCGAGGCGATGCGGGGCACGATCTCGGCCGCCAACCGCAGCGACCGGAGCGGCGCGATCCTCACCATCCGTCTGCCCGTCCCAGTGCAGACCCACGCATTGGATACCGCTGCATGAGTGCTGCCCCGATCAAGGTTCTGGTCATCGATGACGAGCCGCCGATCCGTAAACTGCTGCGGATGGGGCTGTCGACGCAGGGCTATGAGATCCTGGAGGCGTCGAACGGCAAGACCGCGCTGGACAAGCTTGCCGAGGAGCCGGCGCTGATCATCCTCGATCTCGGCCTGCCCGACATCCAGGGCCATGAGCTGCTGCGCTCCATCCGCGCCCGCAACGAGGGCGTGCCGATCGTGGTGCTGTCGAGCCGCGGCGACGAGGCCGGCAAGGTGCAAGCGCTCGATCTCGGCGCCGACGATTACCTGACCAAGCCGTTCGGCATGGACGAGCTGCTGGCCCGCTTGCGTGCCGCACTCCGCCACCAGCTTCAGGTCAAGGGCGAGCGCCCTGTGTTCCGCACCGGCGACCTCTCCGTCGATCTCGTTCGCCGCATCGTCAAGGTCGGCGAGCGCGACGTGAAGCTGTCACCGAAGGAATACGATCTTCTTCGCGTGCTGGTGCAGCACGCCGGCAAGGTGCTCACCCACCGCTTCCTGCTCAAGGAGCTCTGGGACGAGCTGACGGATGCGCAATATCTGCGCGTCTATGTCCGTCAGCTCCGCCAGAAGATCGAAGCCGACCCGGAACGGCCGCAATATGTGCTGACGGAGACGGGGATCGGATACAGGTTGAAGGCGGGGGATTAGGCCCGTCCTCTGGTCACGACTGAGTTGTCGCGCGAGCCTGTATCCACATCGTCATTGCGAGCGCAGCGAAGCAATCCAGGGTCCCTCCGCGGGAAGATTCTGGATTGCTTCGCTGCGCTCGCAATGACTGAGTGAATCAACCCGCCTTGCGATGCCGCGCCGGTGAACGGTGCGCCTTCCTGGTGGCTCGGTGCCGCCCCTGCGCACGGCGCGCATGTGACTTCGCCGCAGTCTTTTTCCCTCTTCCGCGTCCCTTCAGGCTCTGCTTCAGCGCATCCATGAGGCTGACGACGTTGCTCGGCCGTTCTTCGGGCTCCGGCAGCTCGATCTTCTTGCCGCTGGCCTTGCGCTTCACCAGCGCCTTCAGCGCGTTCTCGTACTCGTCCTTGAATTCGCTAGGATCGAAATGCGCGGCCTTGGAGTGCAGGATGTGGCCGGCGAGCTCGACCATGTCCTTGGTGATCTTCGGGCTCTTGATGTCCTCGAAGAACTGATCCTCGTCGCGCAGCTCGTAAGGATAGCGCAGCGTGGTGCCGAGCAGGCCCTTGCCGAGCGGCTCGATCGCCATCACGTGCTCGCGGTTGGTGAGCACGATTTTTGCGAGTGCCACGCGGTCCTGATCTTTCATGGCGTCGCGGATCACCGCGAAGGCGTCGACCGCGGCTTTGCCATCGGGGGCGATGTAATAGGGGTGGTTGAGGTAGCGCTGGTCGATTTCCTCGCTCGGCACGAAGCTCTCGATGTCGATGGTGTGGTTGCTCTCGATCTGGACCGCCTCGAGCTCCTCCGGTTCGACCTCGACATATTTGCCCTTGCTCAGCTCGTAGCCGCGCCCCTTCTGGTCGCTCTCGACGACGTCGCCGGTCTCGGAATCGATCATCTGCTGCTTGAGCCGGTTCCCGGTCTCGCGGTTGATGAGATGAAACCGAGTCTTCTCCGCGGCGGTCGCAGCCGGATAGAGCATGACCGGACAGCTGACCAGCGAGAGCTTCAACGTTCCCTTCCAATAGGCACGCGGGGCCATTCCATTCTCCAGCGTTTTCAAGGCGTTTTGGAACCCCAACCCTTCCGTGGGGTTTTGGTTCCGGGTGGGACTTTGGCCGTGATAGGCTTGAATGCCGAAAGAGAAGCGGGACCAGTCGTGCTGCAAAAACTCTCCACTTACCGACAGAAGCGTGATTTCGAAAAGACGCCCGAGCCATCAGGCAAGACCGCTGTCGCGCCCTCGAAGCAGCGGCGCTTCGTGATCCAGAAGCATGATGCCAGTCGGCTGCATTACGACTTCCGGCTCGAGTTGGACGGCGTCTTCAAGTCCTGGACGGTGACGAAGGGGCCCTCGCTCGATCCGCGCGACAAGCGGCTGGCGGTCGAGGTCGAGGACCATCCGCTCGACTATGGTGATTTCGAAGGCACGATTCCCGAAGGGCAGTACGGCGGCGGCACCGTGATGCTGTGGGATCGAGGCACTTGGGAATTGGAAGATCCGGAAGCCGGCTTCAAGAAGGGCGATCTCAAGTTCACCCTGCATGGCGACAAGCTGCATGGAAGCTGGGTGCTGGTGCGCATGCGCAACCGCGGCGGCGAAAAGCGGACCAACTGGCTGCTGATCAAGCACCGCGATGAACATGTCCGCGAAGGTGCCGACAACGACATCCTCGACCAGGACAAGTCCGTCGCCTCCGGCCGAGCGATGGAGCAGATCGCCGAAGGCAAGGGCCGCGCGCCCAAACCTTTCATGCTGGCTAGAGGTCTCAAGGGTCCCAAGGGCAAGGCCAATGCAGTCTGGCAGTCCAACCGCGCCGAGGAGGCGAAAGGGCGCACGGTGAAGCCGGCGCCGCGCACGGCGTTGAAGGCCGGAAGGGCGGCAAGGAAGAAGGCGACGACGGCAGCAAACGCGAAGAAAGTTTCAGAGATACCGGATTTCGTGGCGCCGCAGCTCTGTACGCTGGTCGAGCGGCCGCCGGCCGACCAGGGCTGGTGCCACGAGATCAAGTTCGACGGCTATCGCGTCCAGCTCCGCGTCGAGGACGGCGAGGCGACGCTCAAGACGCGCAAGGGTCTCGACTGGACCGGCAAGTTCGCCTCCATTGCCAAGGATGCGGGCGCGCTGCCGGATGTAATGATCGACGGCGAGATCGTCGCGCTCGATCACAACGGCGCGCCGAACTTCTCCTCGCTTCAGGCTGCGTTGTCCGATGGCAAGACTGACGAGCTGATCTTCTTTGCCTTCGACCTCCTGTTCGCGGAGAACCAGGATTACCGCCGGCTGCCGCTCGGCGAACGCAAGGCCCAGCTGAAGGAGCTCCTGGAATCGCACAAACGGAAGGCGAGCCAGATCCGATATGTCGAGCATTTCGAGAGCGGGGGCGATGCCGTGCTGCAATCGGCCTGCAAGCTCGAGCTCGAGGGGGTGGTGTCGAAGAAGCTGGATGCCCCGTATCGTTCCGGCCGTACCGAGAGCTGGGTCAAGTCGAAATGCCGCGCCGGCCACGAGGTGGTGATCGGCGGCTACAAGACCACGAACGGCAAGTTCCGCTCGCTGATGGGCGGCGTGCAGCGCGGCGATCATCTCGCCTTCGTCGGCATGGTCGGCACCGGCTTTGGCGCGGACAAGGTCAAGCGCATCATGCCGTCACTGAAGGCCATGGAGGCGAAGGAAAGCCCCTTCGGCGGCAAGAATGCGCCGAAGAAGACCCGCGAGGTACACTGGCTGAAGCCGGAGCTCGTCGCCGAGATCGAGTTCGCCGGCTTCACCGCCGACGGCAATGTCCGCCAAGCGGCTTTCAAAGGCCTGCGGCAGGACAAGCCGGCCGAGGAGGTCGAGGCCGAAACGCCAGTCGACACCGAGCTCGCCAAACCCTCGGCCAAAGGAGTGAAGCGCGCAAAAGCGAAGCCAGGCGCGCGATCGGCCCCCAGCGGCAGCAATGCCGAGGTCATGGGTGTCGTCATCTCCAAGCCGGACAAGGAGCTCTGGCCCGATGTCGGCGATGGTGGTGCCATCACCAAGCTGGACCTTGCCCGCTATCTCGAAGCCGTCGGCGAATGGATGATCGTGCACCTGAAGGGCCGGCCTTGCTCGCTGATCCGCGCTCCTGACGGCATCAAGGGTGAATGCTTCTTCCAGCGCCATGCCATGCAGGGCACGTCGAACCTTCTGGAGCTCGCAAGGGTCTCCGGCGACCGCAAGCCGTACCTGCAGATCGATCGGATCGAAGGGCTCGCCGCGGTGGCGCAGGTCGGCGGCGTCGAGCTGCATCCCTGGAATTGCGCGCCTTATGCCTATGACACGCCGGGCCGGCTGGTGTTCGATCTCGACCCTGCGCCTGACGTCGACTTCGCCGACGTCGTCGAGGCGGCCAAGGAGATGCGGCAGCGGCTCGCCGATATCGGCATGGACAGCTTCTGCAAGACCACTGGCGGCAAGGGCATCCATGTGGTGGTGCCGCTGCTCCACGGCGCGCGCGACAAGGTGAGCTGGAAGGAGGCCAAGGCGTTTGCGCAAGGCGTTTGCCAGTGGATGGCCAATGACGATCCCGAACGCTATCTGCTCAACATGTCCAAGAAATTGCGCAAGGGAAAGATCTTCCTGGACTATTTGCGCAACGACCGTATGTCGACGGCGATTGCCCCGCTGTCGCCGCGCGCGCGCGCCGGTGCCACGGTGTCGATGCCGCTGACTTGGGCGCAGGTGAAGAGCGATCTCGATCCGAAGCGCTATACGATGCGCACCGTGCCGGGCCTGCTGGCGCGATCGAAAGCGTGGGAAGGTTATGATGATGCCGCCGCGTCGATCAAGACGGCCATGAAGAAGCTGGCGTCGAAAAAGTAGGGTGGGTTAGCCGAAGGCGTAACCCACCAATTTCGTTCAATATTCGCAGAAGCGTGGTGGGTTACGCTTCGCTAACCCACCCTAGGTGCCTATATCCGTCCCATCAGGAGCAGGATCAGCAGGATGACGATGACGAGTCCGAGGCCGCCGCCGCCGTAATAGCCGGTGCCGTAAAACGGCCCGCCGCCAATGCCGCTGAAGCCGCCGAGCAGGGCGATGACCAAGATGATCAGAATGATCGTGCCGATAGACATGCGAGTCTCCTCCAGCCCTTTGTTGAAAGGGTCGTTGCACCTGTCCCGTCGTGCGGGGCAACTTGCCGCAGGTTTTAAAGTTCCGGCTTCGCAAATGGGCCCCAACTCCGGCATGCATGGAACTTTTGCCGTTTCATGCGGCATGATCAGGTGAGGGGCAGTCAGCAGGGCCACGGCCATGTCAGAACCGCTCGTCGTTTCAATTCCGCATCGTCTCGGCCGCGATGAGGCGGTGCGCCGGCTCAAGACGGGGCTTGGCCGCGCCGCAGCAAGCATTCCCGTGTTGCAAGTCGAAGAGGAGCGCTGGAGCGGCGACAGCATGAATTTCCGCATCCGCGCGCTCGGGCAGATCGCGACCGGCCAGGTCGACGTCACCGAAGATCACGTCCGGGTCGAGGTGGTGCTGCCCTGGCTGTTGCAGCGCTTTGCCGAGATGGCCCAGGCCGCGATCAGGAAGCGCGGACAGTTGCTGCTGACCAAGGACGGCGGCAAGTAGCCTCAGGCGCGCACGCGCTGCCGCATCGGCTTCGCTGCACTGGCGGTGCGCGCCGCGATGATTGTCGCGGGAAGATCGCGCAGAGCCTGCGCAAGCGGCAGTTCGTTGCTCGCAAGATCCGTCGCGGCATAGCCGGTGATGTCGACGGTGGCACCTAAGCCCTCCAGCGCGGGCCATTCCCGGCCCGCTTGCGTGAACGGCGCGAAGTGACGCCCGACCACGACGATCGCGGCCGCGCGGCCATGGCGGCGGGCGAAGGCGATGACGTGGTCAGCATGCCCGCCGCTTACCTCGAGCGGCTGATAGTCGCCCCGGACGAAGATGTCGGGAAGCCGGTTGCGCAGTTTGAGGAGATGACGCGTCCAGGCCAGCTTGAGCTGGCCGTCCGGCCAGGCCTTGATCAGGCCACGCCAATCCGGCTTGTCCAATGAGCTCAGCGCTGCACGGCAGGCGACAAAGTCCACCGGACGGCGGTTGTCGGGATCGACCAGCGACAGGTCCCAGAATTCTGTGCCTTGGTAGAAGTCTGGCACGCCCGGCAGTGTTGCCTTGAGTGTGAGCTGGCTCAGCGAGTTCAACATGCCGAGCAGTGCGACGCGGCGGGCCAGGGTCTGCAGCGCCTCCAGGAATTCTGCGGACTGAGCGGGGTCGAGGATCCTGCTGATGAAGCTCTTGACGCCGTTTTCATACGCTTCATGCGGATTGAGCCAGCTCGTCTCCTCCTTGCCTTCACGCGCGGCCTTGAGGGCATAGGCCTGGATGCGCTCGATGAAGCCGGCATCCGGTCCCTGGAGCGGCCAGGCCCCCAGCAGGGTCTGGTAGAGCATGTACTCGAAGGTCGCCGACGGCGCGCGGAAACTGCCGTGGTGTGTGAGATGCGGCGCGTTCAACACCTTCCAGCGCGCCACCGCGCTGGTCCATTCGCCGGGAATCTCGCTGAGCGCAGCAATACGCGCGCGGGCATCCTCGCCGCGCTTGGTGTCGTGGGTGGCCGTCGCGGTCATGCCGTGCGGCCATTCCTTGGCGCGCGCCTGCATCGCCTGATGGAAAGCGGGAAGGGTAAGGCCGATGCTCGCGGGGTCGCCGCCGACCTCGTTCAGCGCAAGCAGCCGGTGGAATTGATAGAACGCGGTGTCCTCCAGCGACTTCGCCATCATCGGTCCGGTGAATTGCTGCACCTTCAGCGCGAAGCGGCGCACGCGCGGGGCGCTGTGCGGGGACGGCCGGGCTTGAGCAGGTCCATGGTCAGGGCGTCGCGCAGGAAGTCGAAGATGCCGTCATCTGCGGCGAACCATTCTGCGCGCGCCCGCGCGATGGTCTCCTCGATCAGCTTGCGATCGTGCGCGGTCGGCGCGCTCGTCGTGAGGTAGGTGCGGTAGACCGGGAAATGCAGCACATAGAGTTCGAGCGCCTGGCGCAGGCTGTCGGCGGAGAAGTCGCGCGTCGAGTAATGCCCGTTGGCGATGCGCGCCAAAAGCCGCGTCAGCACGGTGAACTCGCTCGTGAGCAGCGTCTCCAGCACCCGCCGCTTGGCGTCCTTGACGTAAGGCGCAAGCCGTGGCGGCCGGTTGCTGATCTGCCGCCAGGTCTCGTCCAGCGCCGCCAGCCCCTTGCCGTCGACCAGGACCTGGGTGATGACGTTCATCCATTCATAGCCGGTGGTGCCCTGGACGCCGGCGAAGTGCGGCAGGCGTTCGTGCTCGCACAGGATCTTCTCGATCAGGGTATAAAAGGGCTTCGTCGTACCCTGCGCATCGCGGACCAGCCGGCGCAGTCGCTGGCAATATTGCGCGGGATCGCGCAGGCCGTCGATGTGATCGAGGCGGATGCCTTGCAATCTGCCGTCGGCGATGAGTTGCTTGACCAGCCGGTGCGTGGCGGCAAACGTGCCGGGATCCTCGACGCGCAAGCCCGCAAGCCCGTTGACGTCGAAGAAGCGGCGATAGTTGATGTCACTGGAGGCGAGCCGCCAATGCCCGAGCTTGTAGTGCTGGCGCTCGAGCAGATGATGCAGCGCCAGCGTGTGCGCGGGACGGTCCTTGGCGGCGCGATAGGCGGCAAGACCTCGCGCGATGATGTCGGCAGCACCCGCAATGTTCTTGAGTTCTGCCTTGAAGGCGGGAGCTTCCTTGCGATTGGGACGGCGCAGTCCGGTGTAGCGCGCCGCGAGCGCGAGCAGGCGCTTGCCGGGCTCCGTTTCCGCCGCGTCCGCTTCCTTGACGATCATCCGCAGCACTTCGCCATAGCGCTCCGGCGCAACAGGTAAGCGATGCTCGAAATACCAGGCGGAAAGACTTCCCTCATCCGGATCGTAGCGCAGCTCGATCTCGCCCCGCTCCAGCGCCTCGCCATAGGACACGCCGAGAATCGGCAGCAGCACGCCGCCGCGGGCGCGGAAGGCCAGTTGATCCCAGTCGATGTCGAAGGAGACCGCATGCGGTGAAGCCTGGCCCCACTCCAGCACGTCGAGCCACCAGGGATTGTCGGCGAAATGCACGCCGACATGATTGGGCACGAAGTCAATGATCAGGCCGAGATCGTGCTGCTGAAGCGTCTCGCTCAGCCGTGCGAAGCCGGCCTCGCCGCCGAGTTCGGGACTGAGCTGGCTATGATCGACGGTGTCGTAGCCGTGGGTCGAGCCCTTGCGCGCCTTCATCACCGGCGAGGCGTAGAGATGCGTGATCCCCAGCGCCTTGAGATAGGGCACGACCGCGGCGGCCTTGTCGAAGTCGAAATCCGCGGTGAGCTGGAGCCGGTAGGTCGCGAGCGGAATGGCGGGAGGCATGCTAACCTCCGAGATGCCAAACCACCGACCAGGGCGGAAGCCGCTCGCCGGCCTCGCCGCCCCAGATCGGCGTGCCCGCATTGCTGTTGGAATACGCGACATCCTTGTCCGAGAGATTCGCGGTCAGGTGGAGCGCCGCGCCGTCCCCCATGCGCCAATGTGCCGTGAGCAAGCCGGTATCTGCTGCCTCGGCATCGCCGAACCTCGCTCCTTTCAGCCGCGGCATGATCTCCTTGCGCCGGAGCGCGAGCAGCTCGCGCACCAGCGCAAGCCGCGCGTCCTGCTCGGGCGTGCGGCCGTTCCAGTCGAGCACGGCCAATTGCAGCGTTGCCGGATCGAGCGGATCAGGCACCTCGTCGCCGTATTTCTCATAGGCCCAGGCATATTCCTGCTTGCGCCCCTTGCGCACGGCATCGGCCAATCCGTCGTGGAAGTCGCAGAAGAACGGGAAGGGCACCGTGGAGCCCCATTCCTCGCCCTGAAACAGCATCGGCACCATCGGCGCGAGCAGGGTGACCGCGAGCGCGGCCTCGATCTGCTTGGGTGAAGCCAGGCTCTCGAGCCGGTCGCCGAGTGGGCGGTTGCCGATCTGGTCGTGGTTTTGCAGGAAGTTGACGAAGGTCGACGGCGGCAGCTCGCCGCTCGGCTCGCCGCGCGGCTTCTTGCCCAGAATTCCGATATCTCGCCCTGGTAGACGAAGCCGGAGGCGAGCGCGCGCGCAAGATCCATGCGCGGCGTCTGGTAGTCCGCGTAGTAGCCGGCGAGCTCGCCGGTCAGCATCACGTGCCAGACGTGGTGATAGTCGTCGTTCCACTGTCCGCGATATTTGCCGTTCGGCGGCTCCTGCGCGGCATCGAGCAGGCTCGCGCGGTTGTCACCGTTCTCGAGCACCAGATGGATGTGCCGTCCCGTGGCTTTGGCGAGCTCGCCGGCAGCGACGCTGAGGTCTTGCAGCATGGACTGCTCGCCGGGCACCGCCATGATGTGGTTGGCGGCATCCAGCCGCAGGCCATCGAAACGGTAGTCGCTGAGCCAGGACAGCGCGTTCTCGACCGCGAACGCGCGCACCTGCGGCACGCGATAGTCGATTGTGCTGCCCCAGGGCGTGTGCGCGTCGGTAAAGAAGGTCGGCGCATAGCGGCCGAGGTAATTCCCCTCGGGGCCGAAGTGATTGTAGACGACGTCGAGGAACACCATGAGCCCGCGCAAATGCGCCTCGTCGATCAGCGTCTTCAGGTCTTCAGGGCGGCCATAGGCGCTGTCGGGCGCATACCACAGTACGCCGTCATAGCCCCAGCCGCGGCGGCCGGCGAAATCGGCCAGCGGCATCAATTCCAGTGCGGTGATGCCGCTCGCTGTGAGATGATCGAGCTTGTCGATCATGGCGCGGTAGGTGCCCTCTGGCGTGAAGGTGCCGACATGGGTCTCGATCAGCACCGTCTCTTCCCAGGGACGGCCGCGCCAATCGCGCGCGCCCCACACAAAGGCGTCGTGATCGATCACCTCGCTCGGGCCGAACACATCTTCGGGCTGGAATGCCGAGGCCGGATCGGGCACGTCGATCTCGTCGTCGATCCGGAATTTGTAATTGCTACCGGCGCGCAGGCCGGCAATGTCGGCCACGTACCAGCCATCCTGCCGGCGCTGCATCGCGTGCCTTCTGTCGAGCAGGAGATCGACGCGGCGCGCGCCGGGCGCCCACAGCCGGAACGACGCGCCGTCCTTGGTCGGCCTCGCCCCGAAGGATGGCCTCATAGCGCCCCCGCGAAGGCGAGCACGGATCGCGGCGGCGCCTTGCTGTCGCTTCCGGGCAGGAAGTCGATCGAGTTCAGCCTGGCCTCGGTCGTGTTGAGGATCTGCTGCCAGCTCTTGTATTCGGTCATTTTGGGCAATTTGAATGCGATCTCTTCGGGAGCGGCGTTCAGAACGATAAAGATCGCGGCGCTGCCCGGTTCCATCGGCCCCATCACATAGGAGAGAAAGCGCCCTTCCGGGAATTTCCAGTCGTTCTCCGTCATCTCGTCCCCGGCGGGCGTCAGCCACAGCGCGCCGTAGGAGATGCCGTCCTTGGTGCGGCCGTCGAGCCAGCGATGGCTGCGGAGTTGCGAGAATCGGCGGCGGATGTCGGCGAGATGGGCGACGAAATCGACCATGTCGTCGCCCTCCCTGCCGAGATTGTCCCAGCCGACCCAGCCGACCTCGTTGTCCTGGCAATAGGCGTTGTTGTTGCCGGATTGAGAATTGCCGACCTCGTCGCCGGCGAGGATCAGCGGAACGCCTTGCGCCAGTATCAGGCAGGCCAGCACGTTCTTGCGAAGCTGCCGGCGCAGGCTGAGGATTTGGGGATCGTCGGTCGGGCCCTCGACGCCGCAATTGTTGCTGTGGTTGTCGTTGGAGCCGTCGCGATTGTCCTCGCCGTTGGCCTCGTTGTGCTTCTCGTTGTAGCTGAAGAGGTCGGCGAGCGTGAAGCCGTCATGCACGGTGATGTGGTTGATGCCGGCGCGCGGCCGCCTTCCGTCATGGTTGAACAGGTCTGATGACGCCGTCATGCGGCTGGAGATGTCGCCGATCAGGCTGCCTTCGCCGCTCCAGTAGCGGCGCATGGCGCTGCGATAGCGATCGTTCCACTCCGACCATTGCGAGGGGAAGGCGCCGACCTGATAGCCGCCGAGCCCGAGATCCCACGGTTCGGCGACGAGCTTGACGGTCGCCAGCACCGGATCCTGCCGGACCGCGGTCAGGAACGAGATGCCGCGATCAAAGCCGTTCGGGCCGCGCGCCAGGGTGGTGGCGAGGTCGAAACGGAAGCCGTCGACATGGCAGACCTCGACCCAGTAGCGAAGCGAATCCATCACCATCTGGAGCACGCGCGGATGGGTGAGATTCACCGACGAGCCGCAGCCGGTGAAGTCGTCGTAATAGCGCGGGTTCTCGCGGTTCAGCCAGTAATAGGAGGCGTTGTCGATGCCGCGATAGCACAGCGTCGGGCCGAGGTGATTGCCCTCGGCGGTGTGGTTGTAGACAACGTCCAGCATCACCTCGATGCCGGCATCGTGCAGCCGCGCGACCGTGGTACGGAAGGAATTGAGCGCGTTGTCCTGGGCGTAGCGCGGCTCGGGCGCGAAGAAGGACAACGTGTTGTAACCCCAGTAATTGGCGAGCTTCTTTTCCACCAGGATGCGGTCGTCGACGAAGCTGTGGATCGGGAGAAGCTCGATCGTGGTGACGCCGAGCCTCTTCAGATGCTCGATCATCGCCGGCGATGACAGGCCACCATAGGTGCCGCGCAGATTCGGCGGCACGTCGTCGCGCTTCTGCGTCAGGCCCTTGACGTGGGCCTCGTAGATGATGGTGTCTTCCCAGGGGATGTCGGGACGGATCTCGCGCCGGCCCCAGTTGAAGGTTTCGTCGACGACGACGGCCTTGGGCATGCCGCGCGCATTGTCGCGCCGATCGAACGACAGGTCCTCGCGCGGCGAGCCGGTGCGGTAGGCGAAATGCGCATCGCTCCAGACCAGCCGTCCGGCCAGCCGCTTGGCATAGGGATCGAGTAGCAGCTTGTTGGCGTTGAAGCGGTGGCCGTGCTCGGGCTCGTAGGGGCCGTGCACACGATAGCCGTAGAGCTGGCCGGGCGAGACGTCGTTGAGATAGCCATGCCAGACGTCTTCGGTCCGTTCCGGCAACTCGATGCGTTCGAGCTCGCGGCGGCCTTGCGTGTCGAACAGGCAGAGCTCGACCTTCTGTGCGTTGGCGGAGAACAGCGCGAAATTGGTGCCGCGTCCGTCCCAGCTTGCGCCGAGGCGTGCGGGCGATCCAGCAGTCAAGCGCATGTGTCAGCTTTCTGGAACGAGGAAGATCGCGGCAAGTGGCGGAATTGTGAGGCGGAGCTCGCCGCCCTCGGCATGGACTTCGCCGATGTTGCCGACGTTGCTGCCGCCATAGTGGGCGGAATCCGAGTTGAGCACTTCCTTCCACTTGCCGCCAAAGGGCACGCGAACGCGATAGTTCTGGTAGACGTTCGGCGAGAAGTTGATGATCACCAGGCACCGCGCTTGCTCGTCGAAGCCTCTGCGCAGCCAGGCGAACACGTTGCGGTTGGCGTCGTCGGTGACCAGCCATTCGAAGCCGGCCTGGTCGCAATCCATCTGGTGCAGCGCCGGCACGGCGCGATAGAGCCGGTTGAGGTCGCGGATCAGCGCCTGGATGCCGGAATGGTACTTGTATTCGAGCAGGCGCCAGTCGAGCGACTGGTCATGGTTCCATTCGCGGCTCTGCGCGATCTCCGCGCCCATGAACAACAGCTTCTTGCCGGGATGGCCGAACATGAAGCTGTAATAGGCGCGCAAGTTCGCGAATCGTTGCCATTCGTCGCCGGGCATCCGGCCGAGGATCGAGCGCTTGCCATGCACGACCTCGTCATGCGACAGCGGCAGGATGAAGTTTTCCGAGAATGCATAGTGCAGGCCGAACAGGATCTCGCCGTGGTGGTGCTTGCGGTAGATTGGATCCTTGCTGATGTAGCTCAGCGTGTCGTGCATCCAGCCCATGTTCCACTTGTAGCCGAAGCCGAGCCCGCCGAATTCGACCGGGCGTGAGACCTGAGGCCAGGCGGTGGACTCCTCAGCCGCCGTGGTCGCCTGCGGGAAGCGGGCGAAGACTTCCGTGTTGAAGCGGCGCAGGAAGTTGATCGCCTCGATGTTCTCCCGCCCGCCATACTGGTTCGGAATCCACGCGCCGGGCGGCCGGCTGTAATCGAGATAGAGCATCGATGCCACGGCATCGACGCGCAGGCCGTCGATCGCATAGCGCTCCAGCCAGAACAGCGCGTTCGACACCAGGAAGTTCGTCACTTCGGTGCGGCCGTAATTGTAGATCAGCGTGCCCCAGTCGAGGTGGCGGCCCTGGAGCGGGTTGGCGTGCTCGTAGAGCGAGGTGCCGTCGAAATGACCTAGCCCGTGCGGATCGTCCGGGAAGTGGCCGGGCACCCAGTCGAGCAGCACGCCGACGCCTTCGCGGTGGCAGGCATCGACGAGAACGGCAAAATCCTCCGGCGTGCCGAAGCGGCTGGTCGGGCCATAGAGGCCGGTCGGCTGGTAACCCCAGGAGCCGTCGAACGGATGCTCGCTCACCGGGAGAAATTCGAGATGGGTGAAGCCCATGTCGCGGGCATAGGCCGGCAGCTGCTCGGCCAGTTCGCGATAGGTTAGCCATTCATTGCCGTTCTTGCGCCGCCACGAGCCGAGATGGACCTCGTAGATCGACATCGGCGCCGACAGCGCGTTGATGCCGTCGGGCGCCGGCCGCGGCCGCGGCAGGCGCGCCTCGTCGAACACGATCGACGCTGTCTTGGGCCGCACCTCGCTCGCAAAGGCCAGCGGATCGGATTTCAACGGAAGCATATGGCCATGCGGGCCGATGACTTCGAACTTGTAGTGATCGCCAATCTTCGCATGCGGGATGAACAGCTCCCAATAGCCGCTGCCGCGTACCCTCATGGGATGGCGCCGCCCGTCCCAGAAATTGAAATCGCCGACCACGGACACGCGCCGCGCATTCGGCGCCAGCACCACGAAGCCGATGCCGTCGACACCTTCGTGCCGCATCGGATGGGCGCCGAGCTTGTCGTAGAGGCGCTGGTGGGTGCCTTCGCCGAGCAGATAAAGGTCGAAATCGGTCAGGATCGGCGGAAAGCGGTAGGCGTCCTCGAACTCGACGACGTTGCCGCCGAATTTCGCGCGCAGCTGGTAATGCTTCGAGCCGTTGGGCAGGGCCCCGATGAACAGGCCGGAATCGTGCACGCGGTCGAGCGGGGCGACTTCGCCATGCTCGCCGACCGCCTCGACATTCGAGGCTTCGGGGAGAAAGGCGCGCACCACGCTTCTACCGCCCTCGGGATGCAGCCCGAGATAGTGGAAGGGATCGGAGTGGCGGCCTTCGATGATCGCGTAGGCCTCAGCAGGCAGTTTAGGCATGGGCTTCGCTCTCGGCACTGGACAGAATGCGAAGCAGTCCGGTCAGCGGCGCATTGAGCCCCTCAGGCCGGTGGGACAGCTCGTACTCTACTTCGTTGAACGCTTGATCAAGCAGGAAGAAGTTTATCAGGCCTTCCGCGGATTGCGGATCTTGCGGCCAAATCCGCCGATCGGTCATGGTTTCGCGATAGGCGGACAAGAAGGTTGCGGTAGCGCGCTCGCGCCATTCGTCGAGCGCGGCTGCGAGCCGGCCCTGCTCGTCGGAAGCGCCCGTCAGCGCGCGACTGAGGGCCGCGTTGACCGAAACATCAATCGAGTGGATCATGCCCGCGACGTCGCGCGCGGCCGGCGCCTTGCGCCGCTTGTCGGCCAATGGCACACGCGGATCGCCGTCGAAGTCGATGATGAAGATATCGTCCTTCACGATCAGAGTTTGTCCGAGACGGAAGTCGCCATGATGACGGATGTTCAACCCGCCGATCCCGGAAGGCAATAGCGCATTCAGGCGGTCGGGCAGGGTCGCGCGGGCCTCCGTGAGCTGATCGATCAGCGGCCGATCCGCCTCCCGCAGGCCGTCGCGGCTGTTGGCCAGCCGTTCGAAGACCCGCTCGGCGCGCGCCTTGAGGTCGGAGACGAGGCGCGTGATGTACGAGGAGCCGATCGGCTCCGGAGCGAGCTCGTCCGGCTTTGCCGCGGCCAGCGCGACATGCAGCTCGCCGAGCCGCCGGCCGATCTGCGCGATGAAGTGCAGATAAGGCGCCTGCTCCTGGGTTTCGCGGAGCGTTTCGCCCGCCGGCAACACGCGCTGCTCGTCGATATAGCGATCGAGGTAGCCCGTTGTCACAGTCCAGCCGTCGCCCTGGTTCTCGACATAGGCATGCAGCACGCCGAGCGCGCTGCGCTGCTCGCCCTCGACCAGCTCGACGCTACCCAGCAGCGCCGGCGTGTTGGCAAAGCGGGCGATCTCGGTGAGATAGTGGCCGATCTCGATCTCGGGACTGATGCCGGTTTCGAGCCGACGGTAGATCTTGGCGACGTATTGATTGTCGATCAGCGCGGTGCTGTTCGACTGCTCGATCGCGCGGATGCGTTCGGGCTCCTTGATGATGTAATCGGCAAACCGGCTGGTCGCCTTGAATTCCAGCCGCAAATTGTTCTCTTCCACTGCCAGGTTCTGCGACAAATTGCGCAGGAACAGGCCGATGAAGATCTGCTCGGTCGCGACATCGAGCAGCGTGCCTTCGCGCGCGCCCTGACGCACTGCGGCGAGCGCCTTCGGGTTGAAGCGTTCGCGATCGAAGCGCACCCACTCGATCTGCAACGGCAGCACGTAGCGTGTCGTCTCGTTCCCCTGCTTGGTCTCGAAGAACGCGATCCAGGGCCGGTTGTCGCCAATGTCGCAGAACGGCGCCGCCGAGGTCAGCGTGGTCTTGATGTGCTTGGCATTGTGCTCGGGATACCATCGCGTCCGCGACAGGAATCCCGGCAGCACGTCGCGCTCGAACACGCCGCGCTCGCGGGCGAGCGACACCCAATTCGAGTTCACCGGCACCACCAGCGTCTCGAACTCCGGCACCGCGCGCGGCGTCACCGGCTCGGACTTGTCGCGCTCCTGAAGCTGGAACCAGTAGAAACCGTAGGGCCCCAGCGTGATCATGTAGGGCAGCTCGCCGATCGCGGGGAAGCGCGTGCGGCCGAGCATTTCCTGCGGGATGCGGTCCTTCCAAGGCGACAGGTCAAGCTCGGTCGCCTGCGCGGCGCGCGACAAATTGGCCACGCAGAGGATCACCTCGTCGCGGTATTGCCGGACATAAGCCAGCACGGCGCGGTTGGCCGGGCGGATGAAGGTCATGGTGCCGCGGCCGAAGGCAAGCGTCGACTTGCGCACCGAGATCAGCCGCTTGGTGGCGCTGAGCAGCGAGGACAGGCTGCGCGACTGCGCCTCCACGTTCACCGACTCGTAGCCGTAGACCGGATCCATGATCAGCGGCGCGTAAAGGCGGGCCGGGTCGCAGCGTGAGAAGCCGCCGTTGCGGTCCGGGCTCCACTGCATCGGCGTGCGCACGCCGTTGCGGTCGCCGAGATAGATGTTGTCGCCCATGCCAATCTCGTCGCCGTAGTAGACGATCGGCGTGCCGGGGAAGGACAGCAGCAGCGAGTTCATCAGCTCGATCTTGCGGCGGTCATTGTCCATCAGCGGCGCAAGGCGCCGGCGGATGCCGACATTGATGCGCGCGCGCGGGTCGTTGGCGTAGGTGGTCCAGAGATAGTCGCGCTCGACGTCGGTGACCATCTCCAGCGTCAATTCGTCATGATTGCGCAGGAACAGCGCCCATTGGCAGCTCGCCGGGATGTCCGGGGTCTGGCGCAGGATGTCGGTGATCGGGAAACGGTCCTCCTGCGCGATCGCCATGTAGATCCGCGGCATCAGCGGGAAATGATAGGCCATGTGGCACTCGTCGCCACGGCCGAGAATCTCTTGCACGTCCTCCGGCCATTGATTGGCCTCGGCCAGCAGCAGCTTGCCCTTGGAGTAGGCGTCGAGCTCCTGGCGCAGGCGCTTGATGATCGCATGCGTCTCGGGCAGGTTCTCGTTCGAGGTGCCTTCGCGCTCGCACAGATAGGGAATGGCATCCAGCCGGAAGCCGTCGACACCGGCATCGAGCCAGCGCTTCATCACCTGGATGAGTGCGCTGACGACGCGTGGATTGTCGAAATTCAGGTCCGGCTGGTGCGAGAAGAAGCGGTGCCAGTAGAAGGCGCCGGCCTCGGGGTCCCAGGTCCAGTTCGACTTCTCCGTGTCGGTGAAGATGATGCGCGTGCCCTGGTATTTCTGATCGGTGTCGCTCCAGACATACCAGTTGCGGGCGCTCGAGCCCGGATGGCTGCGGCGCGCCCGCTTGAACCACTTGTGTTGGTCCGAGGTGTGATTGACGACCAGCTCGGTGATGACGCGCAGGCCCCGCTTCTGCGCCTCCTGGATGAAGCGCTTGAAATCCTTCATCGTCCCGAAATCGGGATTGACCGCGCCGTAATCGGCGATGTCGTAACCGTCGTCGCGGCCGGGCGAGGGGTAGAACGGCGAGCAGCCACAGCGCGGTGACGCCGAGTTCCTGGAGATAGGGCAGCTTCTCGGTCAGCCCGGCGAAGTCGCCGATCCCGTCATTGTTGCTGTCGGCAAACGCCTTGACGTGGAGCTGGTAGATGATGGCGTCCTTGTACCAGAGCTCGTCCACGATCTCGGCAGCCTCGGCTTTCTTGGTGTCGACGGAAGACAGAACATTCATGGCGTGAACCCTTACGCCAGGCCGCGGAACAAGAGCGCCGGATCGCGCTCGGGATCGATACGCAGCCTGACCCCGCCCCATTCGATGCGGGACTTTTCGCCGGTGAGGAGGTTTTCGAGTGCCGTCACATGGTGTCGCTGCCCGCCGGCGTCAACGGTGACGTCACCGAGCGGCAGCCAGAATTCGCGCACATGGCGCGACAGCGCGATCACGACGATGACGGTGTTGGCTGTCTCGGCTGCCTCCTTGGCGAAGGCGATGGTTTCGCCGTCCTCGACGCCGAGGAAGCGCAAATTGGCCGTCTGCCGGAGCGCCGCATTCTCGTTGCGGACGCGATTGAGCGCGGTGATGTAGGGCTTGATGTTGCCGGGCTTGTCCCAGTCGCGCTGCTTGATCTGGTATTTCTCGGAATCCAGATATTCTTCACGGCCGGGAATCGCCTCGTGCTCCAAGAGCTCGAATCCGCCAAAGATGCCGTAATTGCCCGACAGCGTCGCGGCCAGCGCGAGGCGCGACTTGAACGCCCAGGCTTCGCCGCTCTGGAGGTGATAGGGCAGCAGGTCGGCCGTGTTGACGAACAGGTTCGGTCGATAGAAGTCGCGTTCGGGATAGCGCGTCAGCTCGCCGAGATATTGCTCCAGCTCCCACCGCGAGGTGCGCCAGGGGAAATAGGTGAAGGACTGCGCAAAGCCGAGCTTGGCGAGGCCCTTCATCAGCTTCGGCCGCGCGAATGTCTTGGAGAACAGGATCACCTCGGGGTGGCGGCGGCGGATGTCGCGGATCAGCCATTCCCAGAACGGAAGCGGCGCGGTGTCGTGATTGTCGATGGCGAAGATGGTCACGCCATGGTCGATCCAGAACAGCAGAGCATCCCGAAACGCGTTCCACAGTCCAGGCCTGTCGACGGAGTTGAAATCTGGGATGACGATGTCCGAATAGGGGCCATCCGCCGTCCGCACCGAGCGATCCGGCCGCCACTTGAACCATTCCGGATGCTGCGTCAGCCAGGGATGGTCCGGCGAGCATTGCACGGCGAAATCGAGCGCGAGCTCGAGGCCGTATTCCAGGCAGGTCGCAACCAATGCGCGGAAATCCTCGATCGTGCCGAGCTCGGGATGCAGCGCATCGTGTCCGCCTTCCGTCGTGCCGATCGCATAGGGCGAGCCTGGATCGCCTGCACTCGCAACCTGCGCATTGTTGTTGCGGCCCTTGCGGCGGGTGTGGCCGATCGGGTGGATCGGCGTGAAGTAGAGCACGTCAAAACCCATCGCGGCGATGTCGGGCACGCGGGCGATGCAATCGCGAAGCGTGCCATGCTGGCCGGGGATCCGGCTCTGGCTGCGCGGCATCATCTGGTACCAGGCGCCGAAGCGTGCCTTGTCGCGGTCGACGATCAGCGGAAAAAGGGCCGAGCGGGTGAGGTCGGGCCGCGACTGGCTCTCGGCCATGGCTTCGCCGAGCTCGGTTGCGAGCAGCGGGCCGACGTCGCCGCTCTGCAGATAGTCCTCGCACTGCCTGATGATGACCACTGCTGCGTCTTGCCGTGCGCCATGCGCCTTGGTCAAGAGGCCGGCGCCCTCGATCGCGTCGAGAGTGACGTCCGCACCGGAGCGTTGCTTGCGTGCGACGCCGTGGGACCAGGTGGCGAACTCGTCGGTCCAGGCTTCGATGGCGTAGATGTATTGACCGGCCGCGGTCGGGACGAAGGCGCCCGACCAGCGGTCATTGCCATGATGGCTCATCGGCTCACGCTGCCATTCGCGGTCCTGCTCGCGGCGCCACAGCAGCGCGGCGCCGATCACGGCATCGCCGTCGCGATAGATGTCGGCCCAGACCTCGACCCGGTCGCCCGCGATCCGCTTCACGGCGAAGCGGCCGCCATCGATCAAGGGATAGACGTCTTCGATGAGGAAAGCGCTGCCGGCTGCGGCACTTTCGACAGTTTGAATTGTCTTGTTCACGGTGATGCCATTGACAAGAAAGCAGGGGCCCGTTTCCCTTGTCGGGAACCTACGCTTGATACCTATATAAAAAGCCGCTTGTGTGTCATTAGTTCCGGCGGGGAACGGCAGGCGCGGTTTGTGAGTTAAGCCCGACTAACGTCTTTCGCTGCCTCGTTAAATCGATGCCCCCCGGCAAAAGGGTGGCTTGCAAGCTGCGTGCCGAATGGATCTCATAACTCAAGCCCGGATCAAGGGCGTCCAGTCCGAATTCATCGATGCCCTGGGTAAGCTGCGGGTCACCGATCCCGTGGCCCTCAAATCCATCCTCGACGCCCTGCCCGAGAAGCGGGTCTACCGCTTCGTCGGCGGGCCGGTCGTGGTGCGCGCCTTGGGGCATCCGCGGACGGAATTGGCGGCCGTCGGTGCGCCGCCGCTGCAATGGAAATTGGCCGCAAACGGCAAGTCGATCGCGCAAGGCGAGACGCGCGAGCCCGTGATCGCCTGGCCGGCCGGCCTGCCGCTCGGCTATCACCGTTTGACGCTGACCGATGCCGAAGGTGTGACGGAAGAGGTGCCGATGATCGTGGCGCCCGAGCGCGCCTTCGGCGGCGAGTTCGACCGCGGCTGGCTGCTCGCCGTGCAGCTGTACAGCGTCCGCTCCAACCGCAATTGGGGTATCGGTGACTTCACGGACTTGGCCGACCTCGTCCGGCTTGCCAAGCAATTGGGGGCCGACGGTGTCGGGCTCAATCCGCTGCATGTGCTGTTCGACGACCACCCCGCCGATTGCAGCCCCTATTCGCCGAACAGCCGGCTGTTTCTCAATCCGCTCTATATCGATGTCGCGGCGATCCCGGAATTTGCGCCCGACCTCGTGCCGGATGCCGCCGCGACCGCAGCACGGCTGCGCGAGGGTGACCGTGTGCCGTACGCGGACATGGCGGCGTTGAAATGGCTGGGGCTGCGCGCTGCCTTCAACAGTTTCGTGACGAGCGCGAGCGAAGCGCGCCGCCGGGAGTTTGACGCCTTCCGCGCTGCCCGCGGCCCGCTGTTGTCCCGCTTTGCCTGCTTCGAAGTGCTGCGTCATCGCTTCACCGCGCCATGGTGGGAATGGCCGGTGGAATGGCAAAAGCCCGACGATGCGAAATGCGCTGCGCTGCGCAATGGGTCCGACAAGCGCGACGTCGAGTTCGTCGAATTCGTGCAATGGACGGCTGACAGCCAGTTGCATGCGGCGAAGGAGCTGGCCAGCCAGCTCGGCATGCCGGTCGGGCTCTATCTCGACGTTGCCGTCGGCGTGCAGTCCAATGGTTTCGATGCCTGGAACGAGCAGATGGCGATTTCGCGCCATCTCGCCGTCGGCGCGCCGCCCGATGTGCTCAATACCGTCGGCCAGGACTGGGGCCTCGCCGGCTTCAACGCCGGCGGCCTGGAGGCCCAATCCTTCGTGCCGTTCGCCGACATGCTCGCGGCCTCGATGCGCCATGCAGGTGCCATCAGGCTCGATCACGTGCTCGGCTTGAAACGGCTTTATCTGGTGCCGCGCGGTTTCAAGCCCGACAACGGTGCCTATGTGCAGATGCCGTTCGAAGCGCTGCTGGCGGCGGTGGCGTGCGAGAGCGCGGCTCATAAATGCATCGTGATCGGCGAGGACCTCGGCACCGTGCCGGAAGGCTTCCGCGAGACGATGCAGGATTTCGGCATCTGGTCCTACCTCGTCATGATGTTCGAGCGCGACGATGCCGGCCACTTCCGCAATGTTGACCACTACCGGCCCAACGCACTCGTCACGCTGAATACGCACGACCTGTCGACCTATGCTGGCTGGCGCTCCTTCAGCGACCTCAAGATGAAGCTTTCGCTCGGGATCGATCCCGGCGAAAGCGAGCAGGCGCGCTGGGACGCGCTCGGCAGGCTCGACGAGATTTTGCGCCAGAACGGCATCAACACCAACGATCTTTATTCCGTGCTCGCCTTTCTGTCGCGCACGCCATCGCGGCTGCTCGCGGTGTCGCTGGAGGATCTGCTCGGCGTGATCGACCAGCCCAACATCCCCGGCACGATCGACGAGCATCCGAACTGGCGCCAGCGGCTTCCTGTTATACTCGACAAGATCGCCACCAAGGTCGATCTCGCGGCTTTGAAGGCCGCGACGCGGGAACGTTCATTGACCGTCGGGAGTTGAACAGCCGGGGCTTCTCAGGCTCGAACGACATTGTCTCAGAGGATCGAGGACTATGCGCTGATAGGCGACTGCGAGACCGCGGCGCTGGTCGGGCGCAACGGCTCGATCGATTGGTTGTGCTGGCCGGCCTTCGATTCCGACGCCTGCTTTGCCGCGATCCTCGGCACGCACAAGAATGGTCGCTGGCTGATCGCACCGAGCGTGGATGTCACCGCTACGTCCCGCCGTTATCTCGGCAATACCCTCATCCTCGAAACCCGCATCGAGACGAAGAGCGGCACCGTCGCGCTGATCGACTTCATGCCGCCACGCGGCAAGGCATCCGACATCGTGCGGCTGGTCCGCGGTATCAGCGGCGCGGTGAAGATGCGGATGCAGCTCGTCATCCGTTTTGGCTTCGGTGCGGCTATCCCATGGGTGCGGCGGATCGACCATTCTCTGATGGCAATCGCCGGCCCGGACATGATTGTGCTGCGCACGCCTGTCGAGACCCGCGGCGAAGATCTGACCACGGTTTCTGACTTCGAGGTGACGTCCGGCCAGACCATACCCTTCGTGCTGACCTACGGGCCCTCGCACATCGAGCCGCCGGCGCCGATCGACCCGGAGATCGCGCTCCAGGAGACCGAAAGATTCTGGCACGACTGGTGCAGCCATTGCACCCGCGACGGCGGCTATCACGATCTCATCGTACGCTCGCTGATCACGCTGAAAGCGCTGACCTTCGCCCCGACCGGCGGCATCGTGGCGGCACCCACCACCTCATTGCCGGAAAAGCTCGGGGGCAGCAGGAACTGGGACTATCGCTTCTGCTGGCTGCGCGACGCGACCTTCACGCTGCTTGCGCTGATGAACTCGGGCTATACCGAGGAAGCCTTGGCCTGGCATAATTGGCTCTTGCGCGCCGCCGCCGGCTCGCCCTCGAACATGCAGATCATGTACGGCATCTGGGGCCATCGGCGGCTCTTGGAATGGGAGGCGGGCTGGCTCGACGGCTATGGGGGCGCCCGGCCGGTGCGCGTCGGCAATGCCGCGCATGCGCAGCTCCAGCTCGACGTCTATGGCGAGCTGATCGATGTATTTCATCAATCGCGCATGGCCAAGCTCAAGCTCGACGACGAGACCTGGGCGCTGGAATGCGCGGTGCTCGATCATCTCGCCGAGGTCTGGGACCGGCCCGATCACGGCATCTGGGAGCGCCGCGGCCAGCCCAAACACTACGTCTTCTCCAAAGTCATGACCTGGGTCGCCTTCGACCGCGGCATCAAGAGTGCGGAGACTTTCGGCTTCAAGGCGCCGCTGCTGCACTGGCGGGCCTTGCGCGAGGCCATTCATCGCGACGTCTGCAACAACGGTTTCGACGCGGACGAAAACACGTTCGTCGAGTCCTACGGCACGAAGCTGCTCGATGCCAGCGTGCTGCTGCTGCCGGCGGTCGGTTTCCTGCCGGCGGCCGATCCGCGCATCTGCGGCACCATCGCTGCTGTCGAGAAATGCCTGATGCGCGACGGCTTCGTGCTGCGACACGATTCGCGCGAGCTGCTTGCCGGTCAGCCGCCGCTCGAAGGCGCGTTCCTGGCATGCACGCTGTGGCTGGCCGATGCCCATGTGCTGTCGGGTAATATCGACAAGGCGCAAGTCTTGTTCGATCGCGTGGTGGGCATCGCGAACGATGTCGGGCTGCTGGCGGAGGAATACGATTCCGTGGCGCGGCGCCAGACCGGCAATTTCCCGCAGGCGCTGACCCACATCGCGCTGATCAACACCGCGCATAATCTGTCGGCGGCCAGGCGGGAGAGCGAGAAGCCGGCCGTGCAGCGGTCGCAGTAGCGGGCACATCAAAATGGCGGCGCGAGTCCTTCACCTCTCCCGTAGGGAGAGGTCGGATCGCATCGAAAGATGCGATCCGGGTGAGGAGTTACAGTCTCACCGAACGCCGCGGCCCCTCACCCGGATTGCACTGGACGATGCTTCGCATCGCCAGGCGCAATCCGACCTCTCCCCGTTGGGGAGAGGTGCACACCGAGCGGCAGGCGATGGCGGTGGCCCATCAAGCTCTAACCAACCCCATTCAGCTTCAAGATCATCTCCATCGCCTCGGCAAAACCATCCTGCTCGTTGGTCGCGGTGACGTGGGTGGCGTGGTCCTTGACGTTGTCGGTGGCATTGCCCATGGCAATCGAGACGCCGCTGACACGGAACATCGCGAGGTCGTTCTGCATGTCGCCGATGGTGGCGACGGCCTCGGTCGCAATGCCCACGCGCTTGGCCATGGCCTGCACGAAGGTGCCTTTGTTGAAGCCGGGCGGGGTGATGTCGAGATAGTAGGTTTGCGAGCGCACCGCGGTGACCTCGTTGCCGAGCGCCTCCTGCATCGCCTTCTCGCAACGCTCGAGGCCGACGGCATCGGCACTGGCGCCGACGATCTTGCAGGCGCTCGCAAGGTACGGCGAAAAATCCGTCACGATGGTCGGATCGGCGCGGATCGTGCGCTGCTCATGCGCGACATAGCTGCCCTCGGGATTGTCGATCAGCCATTTGTCGGTGGTGAAGAGCCACGCGTCGGCGCCGAATTCGCGCAGGATCCGCAACGACCGCTCGGCCGCGCCCGCTGGGATGAGGTGCTGCTCGACCGGCCTCATCTCGGGATCGACGATCGAGGAGCCGTTGAACGGCCCGACCGGCAGCCAGAGCGCCAGCGGCTCGATCAGGAAGCGCATGCCGATCGCGGGGCGGCTGGAGGTGATGGTGAAGCCGATGCCCGCCTGGTGCAGCCGCTGCACGGCAGACCTCGCACGCTCCGTCAGCGTCTTGTCCTTGGTCAGCAGCGTGCCGTCGACGTCGGAGACGACCAGTGAGATCTTCGTCATGGCAGGACCTTAAGGTTCAGGTTTCTTGAAGGTTCAGCTTCTTGGCCTCAGCGCTTCGCCCCGCCCAACCTCAATTGCCGCACCACGCCGTCCACGATCGCCTCGACGGATTCGTCGATCGAGACGGTGATGGCGTGCTCGCCGGCCTCCGGCGGCTCCAGCGTGTTGAACTGGCTGGTCAGCAGCTCGGGCGGCATGAAATGACCCTTGCGGTGCGCGAGCCGCTCGGCGATCAGCTCCTTGGTGCCCTTCAGGAAGACGAAGCGGACGTCGTCGCGACCACGCAGCAGCACGTCACGATAGGCGTGTTTCAGCGCCGAGCAGGCGATGATGACGTGCTCGCCGCGCCCGCAGACCCGTGCGATCTCGTCGGCGATGGCGTTGAGCCAGGGCCAGCGGTCTTCGTCGGTGAGCGGATGGCCCGCCTTCATCTTCTCGACATTGCTGGCGGGATGAAAGCTGTCGCCGTCCTCGAAGCGCCAGCCAAGGCGCTGGCCGAGCGCTTCCGCGATCGTGCTCTTGCCCGAGCCAGACACGCCCATCACGATCAATGCACAAGGTGCTTCAACGCCCGCCACGAATTCCCTCCGGAAGCGCGGCCTGGTCGACCAGCCAGACGGTCTCACCATTCGAGCGCGCGCGTAACGCCGGCAGAGTCTCGCCATTGAGGAGGCGCGTCAAGATCGCCTGCTTGTCGTGCCCGGCAATCTCGAACAGCATTTCGCGGCAGGAGGCCAGAACGGGCAAGGTGAGCGAGACCCGCGGTACGAAAGGCGCGACATTGGCCTTGGGCACCCCGATGACCCAGCGTTCGGTCTCCTCGATTTCGGGATAGCCGGGAAACAGCGAGGCGGTGTGGCCGTCCGGCCCCGCGCCCATCAGGATCATGTCGAACAGCGGCCGCGCCGAATTGAGCCGGTCAGCGCCGTAGAAGGCTTGCAGCTCGTGCGCATAGGCCTCGGCGGCGCGATCGGGATTTTCGGTCGTGGTCGGGATCGGGTGGATATGGCCTGAGGGGGCACTGCGGTCAAGAAATGTCGCGCGGGCCACCGCCATGTTGTTGAGGGAATCGCTTTCCGGCACGAAACGCTCGTCGCCGATGAACCAGTGCACGCGCTCCCACGGAATTTTTTCGCGCCAGGCATCGCTGCCAAGCAGTTGATGGAGCTTCTTCGGGCTGGAGCCGCCGGTGAGGCAGATTGCGATGCGCGAGGGGTTGGCGGCGATCCGCGCCATCACCCGTTCGACCGCGGTCTGCGCCAGCGCCTCGGCGTCGGCCGCGACGATCAGCTTCGGCTGCTCGGCCGCCATCACGAGTACTTCCGCCAGCTTCGTCCGTCGCGCCGGAGCAGCTCGTCCGCGCAGGCCGGGCCATCGCTGCCGGCTTGATAGGTCTCGATGCCGTTGGTGCCCGCACTTTTCCAGGCGTCCAGGAACGGCTGCACCGCCTGCCATCCGGCCTCGATACCGTCGGCGCGCTGGAACAGGATGTTGTCGCCGATCATGCAGTCGTAGAGCAGCGTCTCGTAGCCGGTCGAGGGATCGGCGCGGAAATAGTCACCATAGCGGAACTTCATTTCGACGCCGTCGATGGTGACGCTCGGTCCCGGGATCTTGGCGTTGAACTGGAGCTCGATGGTCTCGGTTGGCGCGATGCCGATGGTGAGGAAGTTCTGCGACAGGCGGTCGACTGTCGTGCCTGAGAACATCGACAGCGGCGCCTGCTTGAACTTGATCGCGACCTCCGTGCGCTTGTGGCCCAGCGCCTTGCCGGTGCGCAAATAGAACGGCACGCCGGCCCAGCGCCAATTGTCGATCATCAGCTTCAGCGCGACAAAGGTCTCGGTGGTGCTGCCGGGCTTGACGTCCGCCGTGGTGCGATAGTCCGGAATCTCCTCGTCGCCGACGCGGCCCGCGAGATACTGCGCGCGCACCGAGCTCTTCAGCGCTTCTTCTTCGCTCGGCCGCTGGATCGCGGTGAGCACTTCGGCCTTCTCGGAGCGGACCGAATGCGCGTCGAAGCGGCTCGGTGGCTCCATCGCCACCAACGACATCAGCTGGAACAGATGGTTCGGCACCATGTCGCGCAGCGCACCGGTGGCATCGTAGAAGCCGCCGCGGTGGCCGACGCCGAGCTTCTCCTCCACCGTGATCTGGACGTGGTCGATATGGTTGCGATTCCAGATCGGCTCGAACATGCCGTTGGCGAAGCGCAGCACCAGGATGTTCTGCACCGTCTCCTTGCCGAGATAATGATCGATCCGGTAGATCTGGTGCTCGTCCATGATCTTCAGCAGTTCGGCATTCAGCGCGCGCGCCGAGGCGAGATCGGTGCCGAACGGCTTCTCGATCACCAGCCGCCGCCAAGCGCCGTTCTGCTTCGTCAAGCCGGTGCGTCCGAGCTCGCGCGCGGTCGGCGCGAAAGCCGCGGGCGGGGTCGCGAGGTAGAACAGCCGGTTGCCGCCGGTGCCTCGCGCGCATTCCAGCGAATCCAGATGCTCGCGCAAGCGATCGAAGGAGGGCGGATCCTTCGCATCGGCCTCGACGAAAGTCACGCATTGCAGCAGCTGTTTTGCGACGTCGTCGTCGACCGGGCGGGTTGCAAACTCGCGCAGGCCCTTCATCAGGCTGTCGCGTAGCTCGCCATCCGATTGAGCCTTGCGGCCAACGCCGACGACGCAGAATTTCTCCGGCAAAAGGTCCTCGGCGGCGAGATTGTAGAGCGATGGCATCACCAGCCGATGGGTCAGGTCGCCGGTCACGCCAAAGATGACGAAGGCGCAATTTTCCGGCTTGCGCTTTGGCTGCGGGTCTTTTGTCACGAATTATCGGCCTTCGCTTGAGTAGGTTTTACTTCGGCTTCGGCGCTCCGGGCTGCTTCGGCTCCTTGTGACCGCCGAACCCTGCGCGCATCGCGGAGAGAATTTTCTCGGCAAAGGTGTGTTCCTTGCGGGAACGGAAACGTGTGTAGAGTGCCGCGGTCAGGACCTCGGCGGGCACCGCCTCGTCGATCGCCGCATTCACGGTCCAGCGTCCTTCGCCGGAATCCTCGACGAAGCCGGAATATTCCGACAATGCCGGGCTGTCGGCGAGCGCCGTCGAGGTGAGGTCGAGCAGCCAGGACGGGATCACGCTGCCGCGCCGCCACACCTCGGCAATGTCGGCGAGATCGAAATCGTAGCGATGGTCCGCCGGCAGCGCCTCGATATTGGCGTTCTTGAGGATGTCAAAACCTTCGGCATAGGCCTGCATCAGGCCGTATTCGATGCCGTTATGGATCATCTTGACGAAATGGCCGGCCCCGACGGGGCCTGCATGGATGTAGCCCTGCTCGATGCGGGGATCGCGGCCCTCGCGCCCCGGCGTGCGCGGAATGTCGCCGCCACCGGGCGCGAGCGCGGCGAAGATCGGATCGAGCCGGTCGACCACCGGTTTCTCGCCGCCGATCATCATGCAATAGCCGCGGTCGAGCCCCCAGACGCCGCCTGACGTGCCGACGTCGACATAGTGGATGCCGCGCTCCTTCAGCGCCTTGCCGCGGCGGACGTCGTCCTGCCAGAAGGTGTTGCCGCCGTCGATGATGACATCGCCAGCCTGCATCACGCCCGCGATCGTGTCGATCGTGGTCTCGGTGATGCGCCCAGCCGGTAGCATCACCCAGGCCGTGCGCGGCCGCTCCAGTTTCGAGATGAAATCCTCAAGCGTCGCGGAACCGACTGCGCCGTCTGCGGCCAGGCCGGCGACGGCCTTGGCGTCCTTGTCGTAGACCACGGTCGAATGGCCGTGACGCATCAGGCGGCGAACGATGTTGCCGCCCATCCGGCCGAGGCCGATCATGCCGAGTTGCATGTGAAAGCTTCCTTTAGTTCAGTGCATCGTTAAGCGCCGCATTGAGCGCCACGAGACCTTTCTTGAGCCCGCCCTTGAGGTGGACGCGCAGCGCGCGCCGGCCGCGTTCGGTAAGCACGTCGAAATCGCCGCGCGCCTGTGCTGCCTTGATCACGCCAAAGCTCGCCTTCTGGCCCGGCACCGGAAGGTCCTTGCCGTCGTCTGCCGTGATCTGGAGGAACACGCCGCTGTCCGGTCCGCCCTTGTAGGCCTGCCCCGTGGAGTGCAAGAAGCGCGGCCCGAACTCGGCGCAGGTCGCGACATGCCGCTTCTCGCGCACTTCGAGCCGCATGGCCTGGAGCGCGTCGATGGTCGCCTTGTCCCGCGCGATGTAGCCGAGCAGGGCGACATAGTCGCCATGACCCGAGCGCGACAGATGCGCCTTCAGCCACGAGGTGAGGTCGCCATTGGCGCCGGCGGCACGCAGCGCCGTGGCGTTGGCCTCATCGGTGTAGAGGTCGGCTTCATCGGTGCTGACCACCGGCTCCTCGGCCGGCAGCGCGCCGGTCTTCTCGAACTCTGAAGTGAGCTCGCGGGTCTTGATCTTGGCCGCTTCCACGTCCGGCTGGTCGAACGGGTTGATGCCGAGAATGCTGCCGGCCACGGCCGTCGCCATCTCGAAGCGGAAGAACTCCTGGCCGAGATGGTCGATCGACTTCATGACGATGCGCGCCACGGGATGGCCGGCCGCCTCGATCGCGGCAAGCTTGGAATCATGGGCGGCGTCCGCCTCACCGTCGATGCGGATGTCGATGAAGAACCGGTCGTTGCCGTAGATTGCGGGTTCGCCCAGCGGCTCGCCTTCGATCGGGATCAGGCCCTTGCCCTCCTTGCCGGTCGATTCCGCGATCAGCTGCTCGGCCCAGGCGCCGAAATCGGCGATCTTCTTCGATGACAAGATCGTCACCTTGTCGCGGCCTTCGAGGCCGGCGAGGCCCATGGCAAGGCCGAGCTGTACGCCCGGGTTCTCGGATGGCGGCACGTCCGGCCCGCAGGAGCGGGCCATCGCGAGCGCATGCTTGACGAAGGTCTTGACGTCGATGCCCGCGGTCGCCGCCGGCACCAGGCCGAACGGCGAGAGCACCGAATAGCGGCCGCCGATCGTGGGCTCGCCATGGAAGATGCGGGCGTAGTTCAGCTTCTTCGCCGCCTTCTCCAGCGACGAGCCGGGATCGGTGACCGCGATGAAGCGATGGCCGGTCTTCACCTTCGGCCCGACCGCCTTGGCAACCTGCTCATGGAAATAGTCCTTCATCGCGTTCGGCTCGGTGGTGCCGCCGGACTTGCTGGAGACGATGAAGACGGTGTTTGCGATGTCGATCTTCGCCTCCATCGCCCGCACCTGCGCCGGATCGGTGGAATCCAGCACATGCAGTTTCGGGAAGCCGGGCTTTTTCCCAAAGGTCTCGGCCAGCACCTCCGGCCCGAGGCTCGATCCGCCCATGCCGAGCACGACGGCGTCCGAGAATTTTTGGCCCTTCACGCGGCCCGCATAGTCCTCATAGTCGGCGATATCGGCCTTGGCGGCGCTGTCGAGCCAGCCGAGCCATTTGTCCTCATCGGTGCCGGTCCAGACCGACTTGTCGCGCTGCCACAGCCTGCGGATTTTGGCGGATGCGCGCCATTCCTCGGTGCTCTTGGCCACGGCCTTGCCGAGCCCGTCACCGAGCGAGAGAAGCTGGCGGTCGAGCGCGGGCCCGAGCACGACGGCGCGCTTATGGGCGACGGCGCCATAGAGCTTGTCGGCGGCGTCGGCGAACAGCTTGACGCCGTCCTTGACGAGTTCCTCGGTGATCGCATCGAGCGAGATGCCGGAGCGCTCCAGTTCCTCCAGCACGCGCCTTGCGTCGTCGACATTCTCCTCCAGGGAGTCGCGCAGCTTGCCATGGTCGCGGAACGCCTCCAGCGTCGCCGGCGGCATCGTATTGATGGTGTCGGGGCCGATCAGCTCCTCGACATAGAGGACGTCGCTATAGTCCTTGTTCTTGGTGCCGGTGGAGGCCCACAGCATGCGCTGCGGCTTGGCGCCCTTGGCGGCGAGCTTCTCCCAGCGCGGGCCGGAGAACAGGCGCTTGTAGTCCTGGTAGGCGAGCTTGGCATTGGCGATCGCGACCCTGCCCTTCAGCGCTGCGAGGCGCTCCTTTTCGCTGGGGTCGTTGGCGCGGGCGATCTTCTCGTCGAGCTGCTTGTCGACCAAGGTGTCGATCCGGCTGACGAAGAAGCTCGCGACGCTCGCCACATGCGACGGATCGCCGCCGCCTGCGACGTATTTTTCCAGACCGGCGAGGTAGGCCTCGGCGACATCAAGATAGACCTCCTTTGAGAACAGCAGCGTGATGTTGATGCTGATGCCCTCGCCAATGAGCTGCTCGATCGCCGGCAGGCCCTCCGGCGTCGCCGGCACCTTCACCATCAGGTTCTTGCGATCGACGTCCTTCCAGAGCCGTCGCGCCTCGGCGACCGTGCCGGCCGTATCCATCGCCAGATAGGGCGAGACCTCCAGGCTGACATAGCCGTCGCGTCCCTCGAGCCGGTTGTAGACCGGGCGCAGCACGTCGGCGGCGTTCTGGATGTCCTCGACCGCGACGGCCTCGAACAGGTCGGCCACGGTCCGGTCGCCGCGTTTCAGCGCCTTGCCGATCGAGGCGTCATATTCGTCCGAGCTGCCGATCGCCTTCTCGAAAATCGAGGGATTGGAGGTGACGCCCTTGACGCCGTCGGTGTCGATCAGTCGCTTCAGGTCGCCCTTGGCGATGAAGCCACGGGCCAGGAAGTCCAGCCAGACGGCTTGTCCGTGCTTTTCCAGTTCTTTGACGGGATTCATGATGTTTATTTATCTCCAAGCCTGCGGGCGAGGGGTTTCCCGCGCCGGTCCTGACGCGCTATCCTCTAGCCTACATGCTCCCGGGAGGGAACCAATCAAGAGGATAAGCGTCATACCCTCGGGTGTAACTCCGTCGCGATCATGGCGATCCAGGCGGCCGTAGGTGTGTTGGGTAAAGGGTGTCGGCTGGGCCTCGCCAGTCAGCGGTTGTGTGGCGTGCGATCGACAGATTCCGGGGCGTCGGTGGATTTGTCGCGAACGGCCATGCGGGGGAAGCATGCACGCACATCATGGTGGTGCCCGCTGTCACTGACAGCCTCCGCATCGGCAATGAATTTCTGCCGTCGGATTTGATTGCAGAGATCTCTGCTGAAGAATGTCGCGACCACAAGATGATCGTGCTGACGCCCACGCTGGCCTTGCGGCCGATTTTGTTACACTGATGCGGTCTTGCCGCGACGGTCACGCAGCCGACGGTCCATGCACTGCGTTGCAGCAGGAAGATGAACGCGGCGCTCAAGGCTTCGCCGTACAAGGGTCATAAGATCGCCGCTGGCAGATCGCTATGCTGCAGCGCCGGATGGTCCAATCCCCGGTAATGCCCGGATGTTGCGACCAAGTGACATTTCCTGGAAATGAGCCAATATGGATGTAGATTCGCTCAAATTACAGGCATGTGCCTGTTCGTAACTCAACGAGTGCCTACGTTGTGCATTGCGTCGAGTCGTTACCCGGGTGTCCAATGATCGTCATGTGCTCACGCTGATTCGAAACGGCCTGAGGAACGGTCCGGTAACTGCTTTCGTTTCAGCTTGTAGCGGAACTCACGCGGAGAGGGATCATGTACAACAATTCTCTATTCAACGCTTTCGCTCGGTCGTTCGAGGCGAGAAGCCAGCACGACATGTCGATGGCGGAATATCTGGAATCGTGTCGAAGCGATCCCATGAAATACGCGAATGCGGCCGAACGACTACTAGCGGCGATTGGTGAGCCCCAGACGATTGACACGGCCAAGGACCCACGCCTTGGCCGCATTTTTTTGAACCGCACGATCCGCACCTATCCGGCCTTCGCCGGCTTCTACGGCATGGAAGAAACCATCGAGCGCATCGTCGGCTTCTTCCGTCACGCCGCGCAAGGCCTCGAAGAGCGCAAGCAGATCCTCTATTTGCTCGGCCCTGTCGGCGGCGGCAAATCATCGCTCGCCGAGCGGTTGAAGTCGCTGATGGAAGTGCAGCCCATCTACGTGCTGAAGGCCGGCGACGAGCTCTCGCCCGTGTTCGAGAGCCCGCTCAGCCTGTTCGATCCCGATCAGCTCGGGCCGATGCTGGAGGAGAAGTACGGCATTCCGCGCCGCCGCCTCACCGGCCTGATGAGCCCGTGGTGCTACAAGCGGCTGGAATCCTTCGGCGGCGACATCTCGCAATTCCGCGTTGCCAAGATCCAGCCGTCGCGGCTGCGCCAGATCGCGGTCGCCAAGACCGAGCCCGGTGACGAGAACAACCAGGACATCTCCTCGCTGGTCGGCAAGGTCGACATCCGTAAGCTCGAGACCTACGCGCAGAACGATCCCGACGCCTACAGCTATTCCGGCGGCCTCAACCGCGCCAACCAGGGCATCCTCGAATTCGTCGAGATGTTCAAGGCGCCGATCAAGATGCTGCATCCGCTGCTGACCGCGACGCAGGAAGGCAACTACATCGGCACCGAGAATATCGGCGCGATCCCCTTCACCGGCATCATCCTCGCGCACTCCAATGAAGCCGAGTGGTCGAGCTTCAAGGCCAACAAGAACAACGAGGCGTTCATCGACCGCATCTGCGTCATCAAGGTGCCGTACTGCCTCAGGGTCACCGAAGAGCAGAAGATCTACGAGAAGCTGATCCAGGGTTCCGAGCTCGCCTCGGCTCCTTGTGCGCCTTCGACGCTGGAGACGCTGGCGCGGTTCTCGGTGATGTCGCGCCTGCGCAAGCACGAGAACTCCACCCTGTTCGGCAAGATGCGGGTCTATGACGGCGAGAGCCTGAAAGAGTCCGATCCGAAGGCGCGCAGCGTCCAGGAATATCGCGATGCCGCCGGCGTCGACGAGGGCATGGACGGGGCCTCCACCCGCTTCGCCTTCAAGGTGCTGGCTGCGACCTTCAACCACGACCCGCAGGAGGTCGCCGCCGACGCCGTGCACCTGATGTACGCGCTGGAGCAGGCGATCCGCCGCGAGCAGCTTCCGGAGGAAACCGAGAAACGTTATCTCGAATTCATCAAGGCGGAGCTCGCACCGCGCTATGCCGAGTTCATCGGCAACGAGATCCAGAAGGCCTACCTCGAATCCTACTCCGATTACGGCCAGAATCTGTTCGACCGCTATGTCGACTATGCCGACGCCTGGATCGAGGATCAGGACTTCAAGGATCCCGACACCGGCCAGCTGCTGGATCGCGAGTTGTTGAACCAGGAACTGACGAAAATCGAGAAACCGGCGGGCATTGCCAACCCGAAGGACTTCCGCAACGAGGTCGTCAAATTCTCGTTACGCTCGCGGGCCCAGAACGCTGGCAAGAATCCGACCTGGACCTCCTACGAGAAGATTCGCGACGTGATCGAAAAGCGGATATTCTCCCAGGTCGAGGACCTGCTTCCGGTCATCTCCTTCGGGTCGAAGAAGGACGGCGAGACGGAGAAGAAGCACGGCGAGTTCGTCGCACGCATGGTGGAGCGCGGCTACACCGAGCGTCAGGTTCGCCGGCTCGTCGAATGGTACATGCGCGTGAAGCAGGCCGGTTAAGGCGGATGGGACAGTGGCCATTCACATTATTGACAGGCGCCTGAATCCAGGCGGCAAGAGTCTTGAGAACCGGCAGCGGTTCTTGCGTCGGGCCAAATCCCTGGTGCAGGGCGCCGTCAAGAAGACCTCGCAGGAACGCGACATCAAGGATGTCCTGGAGGGTGGCGAGGTCACGATCCCGCTCGACGGCATGCACGAGCCGCGTTTCCGCCGCGAGGGCGGCACGCGCGACATGGTGCTGCCCGGAAACAAGAAGTTCGTCGAGGGCGACTATCTCCAGCGCTCCGGCCAGGGCAGCGCCAAGGATTCCGGTCCCGGCGAAGGCGACAGCGAGGACGCGTTCCGCTTCGTGCTGAGCCGCGACGAGTTCGTCGACCTCTTCCTCGACGACCTCGAGCTGCCGGATCTTGCCAAGCGCAAGATCGCGCAGACCGAGAGCGAGGGCATCCAGCGCGCCGGCTACACCACCTCGGGCTCGCCCGCCAACATCTCGGTGAGCCGGACGGTGCAGCTCGCGCTCGCCCGCCGCATCGCGCTCCGGCGTCCCCGCAAGAGCGAGATCGATGAGCTGGAAGCCGAGATCGCCGCCTGCACCGACGAGGACGTGCGCGCCGAGCTGCTGGCCAAGCTCGAAAAGCTCAAGGCGAAGTCCAAGCGCATCCCCTTCATCGATCCGCTCGACATCCGCTATCGCCGCTTCGAGACGGTGCCGCGGCCGGTAGCGCAGGCCGTGATGTTCTGCCTGATGGACGTGTCGGGCTCGATGTCCGAGCACATGAAGGATCTGGCCAAGCGCTTCTATATGCTGCTCTACGTGTTCCTGAAGCGCCGCTACAAGCACGTCGAGATCGTCTTCATCCGCCACACCGACCGCGCCGAGGAGGTCGACGAGCAGACCTTCTTCTACGGCCCGGCCTCGGGCGGCACGCTGGTCTCCAGCGCGCTCCAGGCGATGCACGAGATCGTGCGCGAGCGCTTCAATCCGGCGGACTGGAACATCTACGCCGCGCAAGCCTCCGACGGCGACAATTCCTATTCCGACGGCGAGCTCACGGGCCTGCTGCTGACCGACAAGATCCTGCCGGTCTGCCAGTTCTTTGCCTATCTCGAGGTCGGCGAGTCCGGGGGGAGCGCCTTCGATCTCTCTGACTCCTCACTCTGGACCCTCTATGAGCGCCTGCGCGGCAGCGGCGCACCGCTCTCGATGCGCAAGGTGTCGGAACGCAGCGAGATCTTTCCGGTGTTCCACGACCTGTTCCAGCGCCGCGAAACCAGCCAGGAGAAGGCCGCTCCATGACGGAACGCTTGTTCGAAGGCGCGGATTGGGATTTTCGCACCTTGCAGCGCATCACCGATGCCTGCGAGGAGGTCGCGTTGAAGGATCTCGGCCTCGACGTCTATCCGAACCAGATCGAGGTCATCACCGCCGAGCAGATGCTGGATGCGTACTCGTCGGTCGGCATGCCCTTGTTCTACAAGCACTGGTCGTTCGGCAAGCATTTTGCGTTTCACGAGGCCTCCTATCGCAAGGGCCTGATGGGCCTTGCCTATGAGATCGTGATCAACTCCTCGCCCTGCATCTCCTACCTGATGGAGGAGAACACGGCGACGATGCAGACGCTGGTGATCGCGCATGCCGCCTTCGGCCACAACCACTTCTTCAAGAACAACTATCTGTTCAAGCAGTGGACCGATGCCGACGGCATCCTGGATTATCTCGACTTCGCCAAGAATTATGTCGCAAGCTGCGAAGAGCGCTACGGCCGCATCGAGGTCGAGCGCACGCTCGACGCTGCACACGCGCTGATGTCGCACGGCATCGACCGCTATCCCGGCAAGAAGAAGCTCGATTTGCGCGCCGAAGAGAAGCGGGCAGGGCGGCGCCGTCAGCATGAGGAGGAGGTCTTCAACGACCTCTGGCGCACAGTCCCGAAGGGCGCCGCCAAGAGCCGGTCCGCGCTCAGCATCGAACGCCGCCGCAAGCTGCTCGGCCTGCCGCAGGAGAATTTGCTCTATTTCCTGGAGAAGAGCGCACCGCGGCTGGCGCCGTGGCAGCGCGAGCTGCTGCGCATCGTGCGCCACATCGCGCAATATTTCTATCCGCAGAGCCAGACCAAGGTCATGAACGAGGGGACGGCGACCTACGTCCACTACCGCATCATGACCATGCTGCACGAGCGAGGCCGCATCACCGACGGCAACTTCCTCGAATTCCTGGGATCGCACACCAACGTGGTGTTCCAGCCCGAGTTCGACGATCCACGCTTCTCCGGCTTCAATCCCTATGCGCTCGGTTTTGCCGTGATGCAGGACATCGAGCGCATCGTCACCAAACCGGAAGACGAGGACCGTGAATGGTTCCCGGACATCGCCGGCAGGGGCGACGTGATGGGCGTGCTGCGCGACGTCTGGGCCAATTACCGCGATGAAAGTTTTATCGGCCAGTTCCTAAGCCCCAGGCTGATGCGGCACTTCCGCATGTTCCACCTGCATGACGATCCCGAGGAGCGCGCGGGAATCCGGGTCGATGCCATCCACGACGAGCGCGGCTTTCGCCGCGTCCGCCGCGAGCTGGCGCGGCAGCACGACGTCGGCTTCATCGACGCCAATATCGAGGTGGTCGACGTCGATCTCTCCGGCGACCGCCGGCTGATCCTGCATCACCATGTCATCAAGGGCTCGCAGCTCAACGAGACCGACGCCAAGCGCGTGCTTCAGCACCTGGCCGATCTCTGGACCTACGACGTCTCGCTGATCGAGGTCGACGCCAACGACAAGGTCCTGCGCGAATACGTCGTAAGCCCGCGCCCGATCCCGGCGGCGGTAGCCTGAGGCGGCCGTCCACGTGGAGCATAACGCGAGATGCGCGTTAAATGTGCCCTCTCCCCATGTGGGAGAGGGCGGCGAAGCCGGTAGATACAAGCTCAATGGGGTGAGGGGTATCTCTCCACACCTTCCCTGCCGATCGAGCCCCCTCATCCGGCGCCATAGCCGAAGCTTCGCTTCGGCGTTCTCGAGAACGGCGGCCGGCGGCCGCCTATGCCACCTTCTCCCACAAGGGGAGAAGGAAAGACGTTCGTTGCTGCATCGCTATGCGGAGCGTTTCGCCGGCTTCTTCTTCGACGCATTCAACTCCACCGCCGCGCGAATGAGCGCCTTCAACGCCTTCTCGTTGATCTTCTCGCCCTCGCGAATATCGATCGAGCGCCGCACGTTGCCGTCGAGGCTGGAATTGAACAGCCGCGCGGGATCCTCCAGCGCCGCGCCCTTGGCAAAGGTCATCTTCACCACTTCCTTGTAGGTCTCGCCGGTGCAGATGATGCCGTCGTGCTCCCACACGGGAACGCCGCGCCATTTCCATTCCTCGACGATATCAGGGTCGGCTTCCTTGATCAGGCCACGGATCCGCCCCAGCATCTCGCCGCGCCAGTCGCCGAGCTCCTTGATCCTGCCGTCGATCAGCTTGGAGGGGGAAGCCCCATTCGCTTCCTTCGCGCCAGCCTTCTTCGCCGTCACAGTCTTCTTCATCATCTCGCCTCGTTACGCGTTGCTGCGGCTGACATAGGGCCGCGCGAACAGATATAACCCGGTCGCGAGCAACGGAATGAGTGGGACGAGCGCCAGGAAGCCGATCCAGACGGCCTGGATCTGAATGATCATCGCCACGATGTTGGCGATGACGGCGAGCGTGAAAGCCATCGACAGCCAGCGATGAATCTGCCGAATCCACATCTGCGTGCTCATTGGGACCTCCTTCTACATTGATCGGAATGGACGGCCGGCGGAGCTAGCCTGTCCGCGCCAGCAGGTCATCAAGCTTGGCAAAGAACTGCTTCCAGCCGGCATGCGCGCCGCCATAGGCCTGCTTCTGCGTCGGGCTGAAGCCCGCTTGCTCGACGCGCAGATGCGTGCCGGCGCCGGTCGGCGTCAGCGTGAAGGTCACGATGCTTTTCAGGTCGAACGCCGCATCCTCATGCGAGAAATTCCAGGTGTAGGCGAGCGTCTTTTGCGGCTCGATGGTGAGCACCTCGCAGTCGAGCACGCCGCCCCATTCGCCGCGCAGATTGAAGCGATGGCCGACGACCGGCTTGAAGTCGTTCTTCATCAGCCATTCCTCGATCAGATGCGGCTGCGTCAGCGCGCGCCAGAGCCGCTCCGCCGGAAAGGCAAATTCGCGTTCGACGACTACGGAGCGTGTTTCGTTCATTGGTCCATCCTCTTCAGGAGATCGTCGAGCGCGTCGAGCCGGTTCTGCCAGAAGCCGGCCATCTGGCTGGTCCAGTCGATCAGCGGATTGAGCGCACCGGGCTGCGCGCTGTAATGAGTCTGGCGTCCTTCATGGCGGTCGCGCACGAGGCCGGCCTGCTTCAAGGCGCCGAGATGCTTCGAGACCGCCGGCTGGGACACGCCCGACCGCGCCGTCAGTGCCCCGACCGTCTGCTCGCCGTCCCGGCACAGCCGCTCGAAGATCGCCCGCCGGGTCGGATCGGCGAGTGTCCTGAACAGGAGGTCGTGAGTGGCGGACATACGAGATCCATAACCGGTAAGTTATGGATTAACTCATAACTGTGGAGTTATGGATAAGTCAAGTGCGAGGATGTGGCTCTCGCTCGCGCAACGCCGTCATTGCGAGCGTAGCGAAGCAATCCAGAATTCCTCCTCAGAGACAGCCTGGATTGCTTCGTCGCAAGGGCTCCTCGCAATGACGGAAAACGTGGCGGCGCCGCGCAGCCTTACGGCCGCAAATACAAATACCCCTGCGCCTGCAGCTCAGCCAAACGGACCACGCCGCCTTTCTCCGCGCTGACGAAGCCCGGCAACAACTCCTTCAGTGAGACGTTTTGCGCTTTCATCGTGTTGCCGCAGGCGGCGAGCTCGACGCCGTCCTTGGAGAAGTCACCGACACGCTTGCTGACGTCGGGGTTGGCCTGCGCCGCGTGAAACGCCTTCAGCGCCGGTCCGTGGATCACCAGCGCGATCGTGACATGGTCGGGACCACCGACGCCGTCGATGTGGTTCTGGATGTTGCCGAGCACGAAATTGACCTTCTCGGCGTCGCTGAGGTGATAGGCCACCTTGAGCTTGTTGCCCGCGCTTGCCTCAGTGGCGGCTTGTGCACGCGAGGCGCCAAACGCCGCGCCCAAAGCGGAGACGGCGCTCCACAACATGTTCCGGCGATTCATGGCGATCTCCCTCGACCAAGACTTTGCCGGACACATATCATTTGTGACGCAGCGCGGCGAGCTCCTTGCGGTCGGTCACGAGCGAAGCGCACTCGCTGGTGTCGGTGCGGTCGAGGCGGAAGATCTTGTCGTCGGCGCCGGCGACCAGCGATTGCTCCGCCTCGTCATCCGGCTTGTTGTTCTGCCAGACCCTGACCTGTTCGAGCCGGATGATCGCGGACTTGTTGTCCTTGGAGAGCGCCACCTCGATCCCGCCGCCCTCGCAGTCGACGCCGCAGCCCATGCGGACCTCGTCCCCCTGACTGAGAAGCACCGCATGACTGCCGCACGAGCCGCTGGAGTCGAAATCGCCCGAGCGATGGCGATAGCGAAAACCGAGGCGGAAGGAATTGTGCAGCTGCTTGTCCTCCTTGTCGGTTTCCGCCGAGATCAGCAGTTTCATGGAAGCGACTTTCTGCTTGGGATGCCGCGCCAGATGCTCGGCATCGTAGCGGCGGACGAAGCAGGCATAGGCCTTGTCAGCAGGCGCTCCCGCATAGAGCCGCGCATTGAAGGCGTCGGCGGCGACGCTGGTTAGCACAGCCAAAATGAGGGCAGCAAAGATGGAGAGCTTCATGATGACCTCGAGCGCGTGACAACCTTGCCGCAGCAGGACAGAACTCCTGTCTGTTAGACGCAGGCGAGGTGCATCGCGTTCAAGCTTCAGAAGTCGCTTCGTGCGAGCATCGCGGCGCCGACTTGGGCCAGTGGTTTCGCGCCGGGCCTTAGTCATTGATGGGATCAAGAAGGTTCAAGCGGTGCCGCGCCCTGATGCTGCGGAACCCGATGCCGGCGATTGCTGCGACATTGTCTTGGTTCGTCAATGTGATAGCTTTCACAGACGACCGCCTTTGGCAGTCGTAAGCTGGGACTGCCTTGTAAGCTGTGGAGTTCCCCGCATGGGCGAAATTCGCAACTTCAGATCCGGCAACCAGGATGAGCCGCCTCCACACGGCCCCATGCCTCGCCGTCTTGCGGCGATCATCGTCGGTGACATCGCTTCCTACAGCCGCATCATGCAGGCCGACGAGGAGGGGACGCATGTCCGCGTCAAGCGCATCGAGCGCGATATCATCCAGCCCACCATCATCGAGCACCATGGAAGTCTGGTGAAGACGACGGGCGATGGCTTCATCGCCATTTTCGATAGCCCTGTTGAGGCCGTTCGCTGCAGTATCGTCATCCAGCAGAACCTCATCGGCCGCAACGCCTCGCTTCCGAAGCATTCGCGCCTCGAATACCGGATTGGCGTCAATCTCGGCGATGTGATCGTAGAGCCGGACGACGTCTATGGCGACGGCGTCAACATCGCCACGCGCATTGAGGGCATTGCCGAGCCCGGCCAGGTCTATATCTCGGGCGCGATTTACGAGCAGATCAAGCACAAGGTGGTGTGCGGCTATGAATCGCTCGGGGATCGCAAGGTCAAGAACATCACGGATCCGGTGCGGATCTATCGCGTGCTGCCGGATGCCGATGCGGTCGGCAGGACGCGAAGCCGGCGCGAGAGCGTCCTGCTATTTCTTCTGATCACGGCATTGCTGGTGATTGCCGGCTACGTGCTTTGGTACGTGCTGACGCAGCCCGGCAGGATGGGCGAGCAGGCCGCCACGCCAACCGCTTCCCCAGCCGCGACACCGATCCCGCAGCCGTCGCCGCGCGAGGCGGCGACGCAGGCGACACCGCAACCGTCTCCGTCATTGGCTTCTGCCCCTCCGTCGTCGTCACCGGTGCCCAGCCCATCGGCGACGCCACCTCGCGAACCCGAGATGATCGGCATTCGCGGCGGCAGCTTCGCGATGGGAAGCAATGACGATCCGACCGAGCGGCCTGTCCACCAGGTCACGATCAAGCCGTTCTCGATCGGAAAATATCCGGTGACGGTGCAGGAATGGAACGAGTGCGCCGCCGCCAAGGCGTGCGGATTCACCGCCACCGGCAAGGACGATTCCCCGTCAGCAATGTGAGCTGGACCGACGCGCAGCAATATGCAGCCTGGCTCGCGCAGGCGACGAAGAAGCCCTACCGGCTTCCGAGCGAAGCCGAATGGGAATATGCGGCGCGCAGTGGAACGCAGACCAAATATTGGTGGGGCGACAAGCTTCAGCCGGGCATGGCCGGATGCAAGGATTGCGGTGATCTTGCGGCCGAGCAGCCGGCCAAGGTCGGCAGCTTCAAGCCCAATCCATTCGGACTCTACGACATGGGCGGCGGCATCGATCAGTGGGTCGAGGACTGCTGGCACAGGACCTATCAGGGCGCGCCGAGCGACGGCTCGGCGTGGAGCAGCGCGGACTGCAGCTCTCATGTTCTGCGGTCGGGCTCCTGGAAGAACGATTCAAGATATGTCCGGCCGTCAAACCGCGATGGTTACGACACCAATGTTCGTTACCCCACGCATGGATTCCGTGTCGCGCTCAGTCCATAAGTGCTGGAGTAGATTTGATGAAGATCATTTCCTGTGTCGCGCTCGCGGCCGCGATCGCATTGCTCCCGGGCGCGGCCTACTCGCAGGGCAAGAGCGCGCACAAGGACGCCAAACTCTATTTCATCACGCCGCATGACGGGCAGAAAGTTCGCGGTGGATTCTGGGTCCGGTTCGGCTTACGCAACATGGGCGTGACGCATGCCGGCGATGACTACCAGAACGCCGGTCATCACCATCTACTGGTCGACGTCAACGATCCCATCGATCCCAAGGAGCCGATCCCGCAAGACAAGTCGCACCTGCACTTCGGTGCAGGGCAGACCGAAACCATGCTGGACCTTCCGCCGGGCACCCACACGCTGCAGCTGGTGCTCGGCGACGCCAAGCACTATCCGTTCGTGCCGCCGGTCGTGTCGGAGAAGATTACGATACGCGTCAGGCCGCTTGCTTCAGCGCGGAGTAAATGATCACCGCAGGCTCGCGTTGATCTTGTCCAGCACCGCCGAGCCCGGGCACAGCGCATCCGCCTCCAGCGTGTTGAGCGGCGTCTCGACCGTGTTGAGATGCTCGTGCAGGTCTTCCGCGTCGGGGTCGACATAGAGCAGGCCGGTGACGATCTGCCCCTTGGCGGCGTGCTTTTGCAGGAAGGTCATCGCGCCCAAGCGGTCATGCGGATCGTAGTCGGCGTCGATCTTGCGCAGCGCGACCTTGCTGCCGTCGTGCTGTTCCACCACTTGCACCGTGCCCGGCGCATAGTCCACCGCGATCGGATCGCGGTCGACCAGGACGTCGAGCCGGTTCACCGCGTCATTGTGCTCGCGGACATAGTCGAAGCTCTTGGTCGAGCCGGCATGGTTGTTGAAGGCGATGCAGGGGCTGATGACGTCGATGAACGACGCGCCCTTGTGGCGGATTGCGGCCGCGATCAGCGGCACGAGCTGGGTCTTGTCGCCGGAGAAGCTGCGCGCGACGAAGGTGGCACCGAGTTGCAGCGCGATCGCGACGAGGTCGATGGCGTTGTCGGTGTTGGTGACGCCCTTCTTGCTCTTCGAGCCGCGGTCAGCGGTGGCCGAGAACTGGCCTTTGGTCAGGCCGTAGACGCCGTTGTTCTCGACGATATAGGTCATGTTGACGGCACGCCGGATCGAATGCGCGAACTGGCCGAAGCCGATCGAGGCGGAATCGCCGTCGCCGGAGACGCCGAGATAGATCAAATCGCGGTTGGCGAGGTTGGCGCCTGTCAGCACGCTGGGCATGCGGCCATGCACGGAGTTGAAGCCGTGTGAGTTGCCGAGGAAATAGTCCGGCGTCTTTGACGAGCAGCCGATGCCGGAGATCTTTGCGACCCGATGCGGCTCGATCGAGAGCTCATAGCAGGCCTCGATGATCGACGCCGTGATCGAAATCGTGGCCGCAGCCGGCGCACAGCGTCGAGATCTTGCCCTCGTAGTCGCGCCTTGTATAGCCGAGCTCGTTCTTCTTCAGCCCGGGATGATGGAATTTAGGCTTTGCGATGTAGGTCATGACAGTCTCTCTCTGCTCCCTCTCCCCGCTCTTCGCGGGGAGAGGGTTGGGGTGAGGGGCTCTTTCGACGAGTTCGACTCGTGGAGAGTCCCCCTCACCCGGATTGCTGCGCAATCCGACCTCTCCCCGCACGCGGGGAGAGGTGATTGCATCCAATTCCTGCGCTCTATCATCATGACACGGCCTTGCGGAGCGGGGTCACCTTGAGGTGATCCTGATGGTCGCCAATGGCTTTTGCGATGAAGCGGGCGGTGATCGGGGTGCCGTCGTAATGCACGATCGGCACGAGGCGGACGGGATCGATGCCGTTCTCGTTGACGATGAGCTGGCGGAGTTGGCTGTCGCGGTTCTGCTCGACCACGTAGACGAAGTCGTGCTCGGCGAGGAAGCTCGCCACGCTGGAGTGGAACGGGAAGGCGCGAATGCGCAGACGGTCGAGCTGGTGCCCGCGCGCCTCGAGCAGCCCGACCGCCTCGTCCATCGCCGGCGAGGTCGAGCCGAAATAGATCACGCCATATTTGGTCGGCCGTTCCGCATTGGCCTGCAGCGGCCGCGGTACGAGGTCCTGCGCGGTCTCGAACTTGCGCACCAGGCGCTGCATGTTGTCGGCGTAGACCGTGCCTTCCTCGGAGTAGCGCGCATAGCGGTCGCGCGAGGTGCCGCGGGTGAAGTAGGAGCCCTTGGTCGGATGTGTCCCGGGATAGGTCCGGTAGGGGATGCCGTCGCCATCGACGTCGAGATAGCGGCCGAAGTCGCGGCCTTCCTCCAGCATCTCCGCCGTCATGATCTTGCCGCGGTCATATTGCCGGGCATCGTCCCATTTCAGTGGGCGGCAGAGCCGATGGTTCATGCCGATGTCGAGGTCGAGCATCAGGAAGATGGTGGTCTGCAGCCGTTCGGCGAGGTCGAACGCGGCGGCGGCGAACTCGAACGCTTCGGCGGGATCTTCCGGGAACAGCAGCACATGCTTGGTGTCGCCGTGCGAGGCATAGGCGCAGGCGATGATGTCGCACTGCTGGGTGCGCGTCGGCATGCCCGTCGAGGGGCCGGCGCGCTGGATGTTCATGATCACGGCCGGAATCTCGGCAAAGTATGAGAGGCCGATGAACTCGGTCATCAAGGAGATGCCGGGGCCCGAGGTCGCGGTGAAGGCGCGGGCGCCGTTCCAGGAGGCACCAATGACGATACCGATCGAAGCCAGCTCGTCCTCGCCCTGCACGATCGCGTATTTCGCCTTGCCGGTTTCGGGATCGTGGCGGTACTTCTTGCAGTGGGCGGTGAAGGCCTCCGCCACCGACGAGGACGGCGTGATCGGATACCAGGCGCACACGGTGGCGCCGCCATAGACCGCGCCGAGCGCGGCGGCGCTATTGCCCTCGATGAAGATGCGATCGCCGACCTTGTCGGACTTCTTCACCCTGAGCCCGATCGGGCATTTCAGGTTTTGCAGCGCCCAGTCGCGGCCGAGATGCAGCGCGTGGACGTTGGAGGAGAGCAGCTTCTCTTTGCCCTTGTACTGCTCGCCGATTAGCTGCTCGATCAGCTTCGGATCCATATCGAGCAGCGCACTGAGGCTACCTAGATAAATGATGTTCTTGAACAGCTGGCGCTGGCGCGGATCGGTATAGGTCGAATTGGTGATCGCGGTGAGCGGCACGCCGATCACGGTGATGTCGTCGCGGAACTTGGTCGACGGCATCGGCTTGGTGGAATCGTAGAACAGGTAGCCGCCGGGCTCGATGCCGGCGACGTCCTTGTCCCAGGTCTGCGGATTCATCGCCACCATCATGTCGACGCCGCCGCGGGCGCCGAGATGGCCGTCCTCCGTCACCCGCACCTCGTACCAGGTCGGCAAGCCCTGGATGTTGGAGGGGAAGATGTTGCGTGGGGAGACCGGAACGCCATGGCGCAGGATCGCGCGCGCGAACATCTCGTTGGCGCTGGCCGAGCCCGAGCCGTTGACGTTGGCGAAGCGGACGACGAAGTCGTTTACGCTGCTGAGCGGCTTTTTGTCGGGCATGTCGAACCTGCGTGGGTCATCTCGATGAAATATTTCTGCATGTCCCAGGCGCCGGTGGGACAACGCTCCGCGCACAGCCCGCAATGCAGGCAGACGTCCTCGTCCTTCACCATCACGCGCCCGGTCTTGAGATCCGAAGAGACGTAGAGATCCTGGTCCGGATGCGGTGCGGGCGCCTTCAGGCGATGGCGCAGGTCGTTTTCCTCGCCGTTATCGGTGAAGGTGATGCAATCCATCGGGCAGATGTCGGCGCAAGCATCGCACTCGATGCAGAGCGAGGTCGAGAACACGGTCTGCACGTCGCAGTTCAGGCAGCGATGCGCCTCGCCGAGCGCGAGCTTGACGTCGTAGCCGAGCTCGACCTCGGCGCGGATGTCCTTCAGCGCGACGACCTTGTCGCGATGCGGCACCTTGAAGCGCTTGTCGATCGAGATGTCGTTGTCATAGCTCCATTCGTGGATGCCCATCTTCTGCGAGGAGATTTGCACCTCCGGCAGCGGGCGTTCGCTGACATCCTCGCCCGAGAGCAGTTTGTGGATCGACAGCGCGGCGTCATGGCCGTGCGCGACCGCCCAGATGATGTTCTTGGGGCCGAACGCAGCGTCACCGCCGAAGAACACCTTTGGATTGGTCGAGACGAAGGTCTCCGGATCGACCTTGGGCATATGCCATTTGTCGAACTCGATGCCGCAATCCTGCTCGATCCACGGAAAGGCGTTCTCCTGGCCGACCGCGACCAGCACGTCGTCGCATTCGAAGGTCTGGTCGGGCTCGCCTGATGGAACGAGATTGCGGCGGCCCTTGGCGTCGTATTCGGCCTTCACCTTCTGGAAAGTGATGCCGGTGAGCTTGCCATTGTCGTGGATGAAGGCGACGGGGACGAGGAAGTTGAGGATCGGGATGTCCTCGTGGATCGCGTCTTCCTTTTCCCAGGGCGAGGCCTTCATCTCCTCGAAGCCGGAGCGCACGACGACCTTGACGTCTTCGCCGCCGAGCCGGCGCGCGGTGCGGCAGCAATCCATCGCGGTGTTGCCGCCGCCGAGCACGATCACGCGCTTGCCTATTCTGTCGGTATGGCCGAACGACACCGAGGCCAGCCATTCGATGCCGATATGGATGTTGGCGGCGGCTTCCTTGCGGCCGGGAATGTCGAGCTCGCGGCCGCGCGGCGCGCCGGAGCCGACGAAGATCGCGTCGTATTTCTCCGCGAGCAGCGCCTTCATGCTGTCGATGCGGTGGCCGCCCTTGAAGTCGACGCCGAGACCCAGGATGTAGCCGGTCTCCTCGTCGATCACCGAGTTGGGCAGGCGGAATTTCGGGATCTGCGTCCGCATCATGCCGCCGGCTTCGGGATCGGCGTCGAACACGGTGCAGTGATAGCCGAGCGGCGCGAGATCGCGCGCCACCGTCAGCGAGGCCGGGCCGCCGCCGACCAGCGCAACGCGCTTGCCGTTCTTCGCGGCTGGGCGCGGCAGGCGCTGCCTGATGTCGTCCTTGAAGTCGGCGGCGACGCGCTTGAGGCGGCAGATCGCGACCGGATTGTCCTCGACGCGCCCGCGCCGGCACGCCGGCTCGCACGGACGATCGCAGGTGCGTCCCAAAATTCCAGGGAACACGTTCGATTTCCAATTGATCATGTAGGCGTCGCTGTAGCGGCCTTGGGCGATCAGTCGGATATATTCGGGAACCGGGGTGTGCGCAGGACAGGCCCACTGGCAATCGACCACTTTGTGAAAGTAGTCGGGGGCCGCAATATCGGTCGGTTTCATTCCTACCCTGTCCGCGCAGGCCCCAAAGACCCCGCGGCCTTTTCTTGAGCTTGGCGAGCGCTTAATGCGCTTCGATCTGGTTTCTGAATGACGTCATTGGGTTAGCTTATTAGAACGGCTCCGAAGTACAACGGCAAATTTGCGCGATCACCGCCTTTCATGGGAGCTACGCGCGCACAGCATTAACGGCCGCGCGTGATGTGCGTGCGGTGCAGCATATTGCGATGCCTGTGAGTGTGCTAAAATTGGATGAGAGCCGATGGTTCACCTCTCCCGCAGGGAGAGGTGAAGCCCCGCCAACCGATCGAGTCTCACTTCATCATGCTCTAACCGCGCGGGATGTCGCTCTTGGCCAAATCCCACATCAGGCAATAGGTGCCGACGGAAACGGGAGGCGGCAGGGGCGAGGCGGCGGGGCCGGTGAAGCGCTCGGCGATGACGGCCGAGACGGCGCCGACATGCGTGCCGTCGATCAGCACGAACCAGTCGTGCGCGCCTTCATTGCGCACCGCCGGAATGTCCGCCGTTGCACCCGACAATGCGGGCTCGCTCTCCAGAAGATGCATGGAGATGATGCCGTCGCGCTGGTCCGGCGCCAGCTTGACGTGCAGAGCATCACGCCATCGCGTTGCGTTGTCGGGTGTCGGCCGCAGCCGCACCACGCCGAGCGCGGCGCCACGTCCGGTGCCGTTGCTGATGGTGACGCGCGCGACGACGCGGAGCATATCCTTGAAACGTGCCATGCATTGCCGCGACCAGTCGGTCGGGCTCGCGAGCCGCGCGCGGTAGGCGGGGCTATCGAGCACGTCGAGTGTGGCGGTCGAATACAGGCAGAGATATTTCGGATTGGCGGCATGCGCGACATAGCGCCGCGCCTCCAGGAATCCGTCGATCGCGACGCGTTCTTCCAGATGCTCGCGATCGTACCAGCGGTTGAAATCGGCCTCATCGGCCGCGTCGATGTTCATCGACGTCAGCAGCATGCCTTTCCCGGCGAGCGGCATTCTTCTTATCCTGTTATCGCGCGGTCTTCGACGCGAGGTCCGCGATCGACTTCATGACCGCGTCCCGCACGCCGGCATCATAGAGCGAATGTCCGGCTTCTTCCACGATGCGAAGCTCGGAATTCGGCCAAACCTTCGCGAGTGCCTGCGACGTCTCGGGCGGGCACAACAGATCGTAGCGGCCCTGGACGATGATGCCGGGGATGCCGGCGAGCCGCCCCGCATTGCGCAACAGCTGGCTCTCGGTCATGAAGCTGTCGTTGACGAAATAGTGCGCCTCCATGAACGGCGTCGCGGGCAGCGTGCGCCACACGTTCAACGAGGCCAGGTCCAGCCGCGTCTTGGCGGGCTTGTGCTCGGACAAGGTGCGCTCGGTGTCGTGCCAGGCCCGCGCGGCGGGACCGTGCACGGTGGGATCGGCATCGAGGATGCGGCGCCAATAGGCCTCCACCGGCCGCGCGCGCTCTTCGAGCGGTAGCACGCTGAGAAAATCCTCGTACAGCGCGGGATAGAATTGCGACAGGCGCGAGGTGAACGCCGTCTCGACCTCCGCCCGCGTGCCAAGGAACGTCGCCCGCAGCGCGATGCCACAGACGCGCTCGGGATGCGCCTCTGCATAAGCGAGCGCCAGCGTCGCGCCCCAGGAGCCGCCGACCACCATCCAGCGTTGGAAGCCAAACTTCTCGCGGATCTTCTCCATGTCCGCGATCAGATGCACTGTGGTGTTGTACTCGCGCGATCCCTTCGGACGGCTGCGGCCGCAGCCGCGCTGGTCGAACAACACGGCGCAGAAGCGATCAGGATCGAACAGGCGGCGATGGTCGGGCTGGCAGCCGCTGCCAGGCCCGCCATGCAGATAGATCGCGGGGATGCCGTCGGCGCGGCCGATGCTCTCGACATAGAGCTCAAAGCCGTCGCCGACATCGAGCATGTCGGAGGTCAGCGGCGCAAACGGATCGGCCCGCCTGATCGAGCTGGCCGCGTCGGCGTCAGGTCCCATTCTCGGATTCCAGAGTGCCGCCGGCGAAGTTGCGATAGAGGAAGCGGTTGGTCTCGCCCTCGGCCTCGCGCTCGGCCTGCTTGAAGATGGTCTCGTGCAGCGGCGACAGCGCGCAGGCCGGATCGGTGTTGGCGGCATCGCCCGTCAGCGCGAAGGCCTGGCAGCGGCAGCCGCCGAAATCGATCTCGCGGAATTCGCAAGACTTGCACGGCTCCTTCATCCAGCCGGTGCCGCGATAGCGGTTGAAGGCGTCGGAATTCTGCCAGATCCAGGCGATCGAGTGATTGGAGCGCACGGATTCGAACTCGAGCCCGGTGATGCTCTCGGCGGCGTGACAGGGCAGCACCTTGCCGGCGGGCGAGATGTTGAAGAACTGCCGGCCCCACCCGCCCATGCATTTCTTCGGCCGCAGCGCGTAATAGTCGGGAACGACGTAGTCGATCGCAAGCGTCCCCTTGAGCCGCTCGCGCGCCTCCTCGACGAGGCGGGTGCATTCGTCGAGCTGCGCCACCGTCGGCATCAGCGCGGCCCGGTTCTTCAGCGCCCAGCCGTAATATTGCACGTTGGCGACCTCGAGCCGATCGGCATCGAGATCGACCGCCATCTGGATGATGTCGGGGAGCTGGTGCAGGTTCTGCCGATGCATCACCGCATTCACGGTGAGCGGCAGATCGAGCTCGCGCGTCCATCTGGCGACTTCGAGCTTCTTGCGGTGACCGTTTTTGTAACCGGCGACGCGATCGGCAAGGCCCTCTTCAACGCCCTGGAAACTGATCTGGACGTGGCAGAGCCCGGCATCCGCAAGATCGCTCAGCCGCTCGCGCGTCAGCAGCACGGCCGAGGTGATCAGGTTGGTATAGAGCCCGGCGTCGCTGGCATGCTTGACCAGCTCGACCAGGTCCTTCCGCGCCGTCGGCTCGCCGCCGGAGAAATGCACCTGAAGCACGCCGATTTCGGCGAGCTCGCTCAATACCTTCTTCCATTCCTCTGTCGTCAGCTCCTTGCTCGAGCGGTCGAGCTCGACCGGGTTGGAGCAATAGGGGCATTGCAGCGGGCAGCGATGGGTGATTTCGAGCAGCACGGCGAGCGGAATGCCGAACGTCTCCGCCGTCGAGCGCTGCTTCTCCAGCACCGCGAGGCTGTCGCTAACATCTGGCGGGATGGTGGGATTGCCGAGCACATCGCTCATGACGTCTTCTCCCGGGCCTCCGTGAGAAAGCCCTTGTCGGCGAGATCCTGCAGCATGACGATGACGTCAGTGAGGATCGCCTCGCGCGGCGCGGCGTATTTCGCGGCCAGCTGATCGGCGACGTCGCCGACATTGCGCTGGCCGTCGCAGAGCTGCAAGACCTCGACTGCGATCTCGTCCGGGGCCAACACCCGTTCCGGCGCCAGGATCACCCAGACCTTTCGCGTCTCGTCATACTTCAGCTTGGCATGCCGCGGCAGCACGGGGCGGCTTGCCTCGCTGACGCTGATGTTCCGCGGCCCGGCCATTGCTGCTCCTTTTTAGCCCGCTTTGGGCACGAACGCGCCCGGCGGAATGTGGCCCTCGACATAGGCGTGATAGAGCGCATCCAGTTGCACCCACAGCACGTTGGTCTTGAAGATCAGCGCGTTGCACACCTGCGCGCGTTGCTCCGGGGTCGTGGCATGCGCCTTGACATAGTCGAGCGCAAAGCCGGCATCGCGTGGCGCCTGGGTCAGGCGTCGCTTGAAGTAGCTCATGATGTCGGGGTTGACGAAGTCGTAATGCGCCAGCATGCCGGAGATGCGCTCTTCGTGCAGGTTCGGCGCGAACAATTCGGTGAGCGAGGAGGCGATCGCCTCCAGCGGGCTCTTCTCGCGGCAATAGTGGACATAGGCCTCGACCGCGAAGCGCGTCGCCGGCAGGATGCCCTCGGTCGATTCCACGTAAGCCGTGTCGAGGCCCAGGCCCTCGGTCAGCTTCAGCCAGCGCTCGATGCCGCCCTCGCTGCCGACGTCGCCGTCATGGTCCTCGATGCGGTGGCGCCATTCCAGACGCGTGGCGCGGTCGCGGAAGCGCGAGATGACGACCGCGTCCTTGATCGGGATCGTGCTCTGGTAATAGTAGCGGTTCAGCGCCCAGGCCTGCACCTGACCCTTGTTCAGCTTGCCGCCATGCAGCAGCTTATGGAACGGATGCAGGCTGTGATAGCGCGTCGCCCCGATATGGCGCAGCGTCGCCTCGAGCTCCTCGGCCGAGTTGAGCTTGATGTCCTTGCCGATCGAGAGCGCGGTCATTCCTGTCAGTGACGCGGCATTCACAGCACAATCTCCGTTCCATCCGCGGGTATCTGCCAGCCCGCCTCTTCAGTGGCTTTCCGCTCGGGTGAAGCGGGCAGCAGCGCCGGATTCGAGTTATTGATATGCAGAAAAATCTTCCTGTCGATAGCGAGGTCGGCCAGCCGCGCGATCGCGCCGTCGCCGCCGGACATCGCGACATGGCCCATGCTCTTGCCGGTCTTGTGGCCGAGCCCGGCCCTGATCATCTCGTCGTCGCGCCAGACCGTGCCGTCGAAGAACACCAGCGCGGCGCCGTCGATCTCGGCCTTGAGCGCGTCGGTGACCTCGGCGCACGCGGCGATGAAATAGAAGCACTTGCCGCTGGTCTTGTCGGTAATTTTCAGGCCCAGCGTATCGCCATCGCCGGTCTCCCCGCCCGGATGCGCCTTGCCTTCCAGATACCAGGCGGATTTGCCCGGCACCGCGAACGGCAGCACCTCGATCCCTGAACGCGCGCCATCCGGCAGTCGCGGCTCGAACGGCTCGCCGATGTCGATCGGCTGACGCCGTACGTTCTTCTCGTTCAGCACGTTGAAGATGCTGTTGCTCTCCAGGATCGCCAGCACCTTCTCATGCGCGTAAATCGTGAAGGGCGAGCCCTCGCGCATCGACAGCAGGCCTGCGACCGCGTCCACTTCGCCGTTGGTCAGGATCACGCCGGCAATCGGCGTATGGCGCAACGCGCCCGTCTTCGGGTGCAACTGCGGCGTGGCGTTCAATTGCTGGCGAAGGTCGGGGGAGGCGTTGATCAGGAACCAGTGCTCGCCGTCGCCGCTGAAGGCCACCGACGCCTGGGTTCTCAAGAGGTCATGGCCGCTGGCACGGGCCGCTCGGCAGCCCTCGCAGCCGCAATTCCATTGCGGCACTCCGCCGCCGGCTGCGGCGCCCAGGACGACGACGCGAAGCATGATCCGTCTCCTGGAGGGAACGCTGCGAGGTGGATCTCGGGTCGACACGGAGTGCCGACAAAGATCATGTCTTCCGGCAACCTATTGTGATCGAAAGATCCACCTGCGCTGAACGCAGACCGCCCGCCGCTTACTTGCGGGTGGCGCTCACATACATGTTGATTTCCATGCCGCAGGGCACTTCGACGATCTTCGGGGCTTTCCAGGCCATTTGGCTCTCCATTTTATTTTCGCGAAACCGGACGTATCCGCCCGCGCTTAAGTTAATGCGGGCGGAAAAGTTCGCCAGTGAAATTTTCCCGACCAAGGTAGTAGGCCGGCGGAATTGTTGCACCGCAAAGAGAGCGCATTACGGCCGTAAAGATGAGCGAATGGCATGCGCAAAAACGCCGATAGGTCGTGATCCCTGTCGGGATAAACGAGTTGTGAGTATAGAACGGCTTCCAATCGGCTACAGCGACCCCATTGGATCAGGCATGCCCAGATATTTCTTCAACACCCGTATCGGCGACGAACTGATCGTGGATCCTGACGGCGAGGATCTGCGCAACCCCGATCGCGCCTGGGAGGTCGCGCGCCAGATGATCCTGGAAGTGGTGAAGTCGGAGGGCGCCCAGCCGGCCCTGCTCGAGGCCGTCATCGAGGTGACCGATGACGACGGGGAGATCGTGCTGGAGTTTCCCTTCACCGAGGCGCTCCTGGACATGCCGGACCAGTCCGCAACCAGGCATTAGGGGCCCACGGGTCGGGTAAGGGGCGCGCAACTCCCTCCACCGTCATTGCGAGCGTAGCGAAGCAATCCAGAATCCCTCTGCGGAGGCAGTCTGGATTGCTTCGTCGCATCAGCGCAAAATTGCTGCGCAATTTTGTCGCGAGCTCTTCGCAATGACGGAGAATGAGGCACCACCCGCCGCCAAACCCGCCCTTCGCCCCTGCGAAATCCGCATGGCTTTGCCGCCTTCCCGGCGCTAAAAGACGCCGGTCATACGGAGCAAGCCATGCAAGATCTCTGGCGCCTGTCGGCCGCCGACCTCGCCGCCCTCGTCAAGTCCAAAAAGGTGTCCGCCAGGGAGGCCGCCAAGGCCGGTCTCGCCCGCCTGGACGCCGTCAATCCCGCGCTCAACGCGGTGATCGACCACCGGCCGGACGACGTGTTCAAGCAGGCTGACGCCGTTGATGCCGCCATCGCGCGGGGCGAGGACCCCGGCGTGCTCGCGGGCGTGCCCGTCACCATCAAGGCCAATGTCGACCAGGAAGGCTTTGCCACCACCAACGGGCTGAAACTCCAGCGCGACTTGATCGCGCGCGAGGACAATCCGGTGGTCGCCAATTTCCGCAAAGCCGGCGCCATCCTGCTCGGCCGCACCAATTGTCCGGCCTTTTCCTACCGCTGGTTCACCACCAATCTGATCCATGGCGACACCAAGAACCCCCGCGATGCTTCGCTGACCCCGGGCGGCTCCTCCGGCGGCGCCGGCTCGGCGGTCGCGGCCGGCATCGGCCACATCGCCCACGGCACCGACATTGCCGGCTCGATCCGCTATCCCGCCTATGCCTGCGGCGTGCACGGCCTGCGCCCGACGCTCGGCCGCATTCCTGCTTTCAATCCCGCACTGCCGGAGCGCCCGATCGGGCCGCAGATCATGGCGGTCTCCGGCCCGCTGGCGCGCACCGTCAACGACTTGCGGATTTCACTCGCCGCGATGTCGGCCCGCGACATCCGCGATCCCTGGTTCGTGCCGGTGCCGCTGGAAGGCCCCGCACGGCCGAAGCGTGCCGCGCTCTGTCTCAATCCGGGCGGCCTTGCCACCACGCCGGAGGTGAAGGCGGCGGTGAGCGATGCCGGCAAGCGGCTGGAGCGCGCGGGCTGGACCGTTGACGTCATCGCGGACACGCCGCCCATGCGCGACGCGGTCGAGTGGCAGATCAAGCTGTGGCTCGGCGATGGCTACGAGGCGCAGCTAGAGGCGGCCGAGCGCGAGGGCGATCCCGGTGCGCTGGCCTGCCTGCGCGGTAACCGCAGCAGGGTTACGCCGATGGACCAGGCGAATTACGCGAAGGCGCTGACCCGCCGCGCGACGCTAACCCGCGAATGGATGCTGTTCTTCGAAAAATATGCCGTGCTGCTGACGCCGGTCTCCGGCGAACTGCCGTTCCCCGATCATCTCGACCTCAAGGATGACGAGTCTTTCAAGCGCGTCTGGGAAGCGCAGCTGCCGCAGATCGCGATTCCCTTCATGGGCTTGCCGGGCCTCGTCGTCTCCACCGGTCTCGTCGGCAAGGCGCCCGTCGGCGTGCACATCGTCTCCGGCCGCTACCGCGAGGATCTGTGCCTGCTCGCGGGCGAAGCGATCGAGGCCGGCGGCGTGCCGCCGTCGCCGATCGATCCCGTGGGCTAGCGATGACTGCTATCTACGACTTCAGGGCCAACTCGCTCGCCGGCGAGGAGGTGCCGATGCGCCGTTTCGAGGGACAGGTGCTGCTGATCGTCAACACCGCGAGCAAATGCGGCTTCACGCCGCAATATCGCGGATTGGAGGATCTCTATCGCGATCTGTCGCCGCGCGGCTTCTCGGTGCTCGGCTTTCCCTGCAACCAGTTCGGCGCGCAGGAGCCGGGGCAGGCGGACGAGATCCAGGCGTTCTGTTCGACCAATTACGACGTCACCTTCCCGCTGTTCGAGAAGATCGATGTCAACGGCGCCAACGCACATCCGTTGTACGAGTACCTGAAACGGCAGCAATCCGGGCTTCTCGGCGCCTCCATCAAATGGAATTTCACCAAATTCCTGGTGGACCGTGCCGGCAAGGTGGTCGCGCGCTACGCGCCGACCGCGCGGCCCGAAGGATTGCGCAATCAAATCGAAACACTGCTGTGAGCGAGACAATCATGAGCGACGAATTTCCGGACCGCCTGTCGGTCGATCCGAACAGTCCCTATTACAACGCGGACATCCTGGCGCGCGACGTCGGCATCCGCTTCAAGGGCATCGAGAAGACCAATGTCGAGGAATACTGCATCAGCGAAGGCTGGGTCCGCGTCACCGCCGGCAACGCCAAGGACCGCTACGGCAACCCGCTGACCATCAAGGTGCACGGTTCCGTCGAGCCGTATTTCAGGGATAAGAAGTAGTTCGAGCTGAGCGCGCACCGCTCTCTCCTCGTCATTGCGAGCGAAGCGAAGCAATCCAGAATCTTTCCGCAGTGACGATCTGGATTGCTTCGTCGCATCAGCGCAAAATTGCTACGCAATTTTGTCGCGAGCTCCTCACAATGACGACAACAAGCACCAAAGGCCAAACCCTATGTCCGTCCGCATCGTCGACGTCCGCGAAATTACAAAACCGATCTCCTCGCCGATCCGCAATGCCTATATCGACTTCACCAAGATGACGACGAGCCTGGTTGCCGTCGTCACCGACGTGGTGCGCGACGGCAAGCGCGTCGTCGGCTACGGCTTCAACTCCAACGGGCGCTACGGGCAGGGCGGCCTGATCCGCGAGCGCTTTGCCGCGCGCATTCTCGAATCTGATCCGAACTCGCTGCTCAATGCCGCCGGCGACAATCTCGACCCCGACAAGGTCTGGGCCGCGATGATGACCAACGAGAAGCCGGGCGGCCATGGCGAGCGCTCGGTCGCGGTCGGCACCATCGATATGGCGGTGTGGGACGCGGTGGCGAAGATCGCGGGCAAGCCGCTGTTCCGCCTGCTTGCCGAGCGTCACGGCGTGACCGCCAATCCGCGCGTCTTCGTCTATGCCGCCGGCGGCTATTACTATCCCGGCAAGGACCTCTCGATGCTGCGCGGCGAGATGCGCGGCTATCTCGACCGCGGCTACAACGTCGTGAAGATGAAGATCGGCGGCGCCCCGATCGACGAGGACCGCACCCGCATCGAGGCGGTGCTGAAGGAGATCGGCAAGGACGCCCAGCTCGCCGTCGACGCCAATGGCCGCTTCAACCTCGAGACCGGCATCGCCTACGCAAAAATGCTGCGCGACTATCCCTTGTTCTGGTACGAGGAGGTCGGCGATCCCCTCGATTACGCACTGCAAGCCGCGCTCGCCGAGTTCTATCCCGGCCCGATGGCAACCGGCGAAAACCTGTTCAGCCATCAGGACGCCCGCAACCTGATCCGCTACGGCGGCATGCGCCCCGATCGCGACTGGTTGCAATTCGACTGCGCGCTGTCCTACGGCCTGTGCGAATACCAGCGCACGCTGGAGGTGCTGAAGACCTGCGGCTGGTCGCCCAGCCGCTGCATCCCGCATGGCGGCCACCAGATGTCGCTCAACATTGCAGCCGGCCTCGGCCTCGGCGGCAACGAAAGCTACCCCGACCTGTTCCAGCCCTATGGCGGCTTCCCCGACGGTATCAGCGTCGAGAATGGCCACATCACCATGCCGGAGCTGGCAGGCATCGGGTTCGAAGGCAAGTCGGATCTCTACAAGGAAATGAAGGCGCTGGCGGAGTAGCCGGCCTGCCGCCACACACTCCGTCATTGCGAGCGCAGCGAAGCAATCCAGAGTCGTTCCGCGGAGGCAGTCTGGATTGCTTCGTCGCAAGAGCTCCTCGCAATGACGATGGAAAGATCGAGCGCGAATGCGGACGCCTTGGTCCGCGGCGAACGGCAGGTTGAGATACACGAGCTGCCGCAACACACTTCGTCATTGCGAGCGCAGCGAAGCAATCCAGAGGCTTTCTGCGGAGGCAGTCTGGGTCGCTTCGTCGCATCAGCGCAAAATTGCTGCGCAATTTTGTCGCGAGCTCCTCGCAATGACGGTGGCGCGAGCGAGCGTCCCTTACGACAACCGCATATCCAAGAGCCGCCGTCCTTCGCCCTTCAGCAGCTTCTTCACCGCGCTGGACGCCACGACCTCGCCGTCGTTGGCGTAGGCTTCGTGGTTCTTCTCGATGTCGTCGAGGCGGTAGAGGTAGTTGACCATGACGCCGGCGGACTCGCGCATGCCCTTTGGTGAGAGATCCCCTAGCCAGTTGATGCGCTCGAGCCGGGCGCCGTTGCCGAGATGGAAGCGGGCGACGGAGTCGATCAGCTTGCCCTTCGGCGTACGTGCCTTCAGGAAGAAGTGCGCCGCGAGCGGCTCCAGAATGCTGCGCAGCAGCGCTGTCGTCTCGGGATGCTCGAACCATGTGGGATCGTCGAGACGCTTCAGCGTCTCGCGGTCCTCGTCCGACAGCGGCAGGTCCTTGTCCTGCTTCACCCATTGCATGAAGCCCGGAACCGGCGAGAGCGTCACGAAGGTGTCGAGCTTCGGCAGCTCGCGGCGCAGCTCCTCGACCACCTGCTTGATCAGGAAGCTGCCGAACGAGATGCCGCCAAGGCCACGCTGGGTGTTGGAGATCGAATAGAACACCGCGGTGCGGGCACGTTCGATCGGCAGATGCTGGCGGTCGACCGCGAGCAGCGGCGCGATCGCGCCGGGAATGGTCTCGGTCAGCGCCACCTCGACGAAGATCAGGGGCTCGTCGACCATCGCCGGGTGGAAGAAGGCGTAGCAGCGGCGGTCGACCGGATCGATGCGGCGGCGCAGATCGTCCCAGTCAGAGATCTCATGCACGGCTTCGTAACGGATGATCTTTTCGAGGATGTTGGCCGGGGTCGACCAGTCGATCCTGCGCAGCACGAGAAACCCCCTGTTGAACCACGAAGAGAGAAGATGTGAGACGTCGCGATCGAGCGCGGCGAGATCGGTGTGCCCGTTCATCATGCCGAGCAGATCGGCCCGCATGCTGACGAGGTCGCCGGTGCCGCCCGGCGCGCGGTTGAGGCGGCGGATCAGCTCCTGCCGTCGCGGCTCGGAAGCGAAATGCAGCGAGCTCGCGTCCTCGTCGGTGGGCTTGGCGCGCCATTTCTCGATCGCCTTGGACAGCCGCTCGCGATCGGGGCCGAAATCGCGCACCAGCGCCTCGAAGAAAGCGCGGCGTCCGGCCGCATCCAGCTCCTGGTAGAGATCGAGCACCTCGCGCGCCATGGCGGTGCCCGAGGCTTCGCCCCGGCCCGAGAGCAGCGCGTCGCAAAGCGCCATCAGCCCGGCGGCGTCTGGTTTGGTGTCCGAGCCGTCGCCGCGGCGAAGCAGCGTGCGGCCGCGCTCGGAGATGGTGGCGAGCAGGTCGGAGAAGAAGGCGTTGGCCATCTGGACTTTTCGATTCCGGTTTGTGCGATGCGGAAGCTTACATGGGATTTAGGCGGAAGCCGATCACAATCAAGCAGGGGAATGCGGCATCTTTAGTTGGGCTGTGCCCCTGGGTGGGCTGTCATGCCTCGCGAGGGTTGTGTGACGCCACGCAACGCGCTGTCATGCTCCGGCTTGACCGGGGCATCCAGTACGCCGCGGCTCCTCGGCTCTAGCCGCGCCGCCTCTGGAATACTGGATCGCCCGCCTTCGCGGGCGATGACACTGAGTGTGTGGCAAACTCCGTCGGCGTCCGCCCCGTCACCTGCCGGAACGCCGCCGAGAACGCCGGCACACTGGCATAGCCCAGCTGCGTCGCAAGCTGCTTCACCGACACGTTCGCATCCGTCGATAGCCGCTGGATCGCCGCCGCAATCCTTGCGCGCTGGCACCAGCTCTTGAAGCTCAGCTGCGTTTCCGTCGAGAACAGCCGCGACAGCGTGCGCGCGGAGGTTCCGACCGCGCGCGCCAGCGTGTCGATGTCGTGCAAGCCGGTGGGATCGTCGAGCACGATCATCGCGGCGCGGCGGCAGCGCACTTCGCGCGGCAGCGGCACGAAGGTCGTGGAATCCTCGGCCTGGTGCAATTCCAGCATCACGAGACGAACCAGTAGCTCGGTCCGCGCCTCGGTATTGCCCGCATCGAACAGCGCCAGGATCGCCTGGTGCAGCAGCGGCGACACCCGGACCACGAACTCCTTGGTCAGTCCCTCATATTGCTGCTCGCGCTTCAGCCAGGGCAGGTCGAAATACAGCGTGCGCATCTCGATGTCGGCGAGCAGGTCGATGGCGTGCTCGAGCCCGGCGGGCACCCAGACCGCGCGGTCCGGCGGCACCAGCCAGCGCCCTCCGGGCGTCGTCACCTGCATGGTGCCCTTGGCGGCATAGATCAGCTGCGCCTCGCGGTGCAAGTGCGGGTCGATCCGCAAGCCCTTGGGATAGTCGCGCGCGACCAGGTGCACGCCCGCGGTCGAGCGGTGGTTGCCCCGGACCTCCCGGACGATTGGCGTTTCGACGACAGTCATTGGCAGCATCCCGTCATGCCCAGAACATATAACTCATTTCGGAGCAGGAGAGGATTCGTATGAACAGCCCCAGCCGGGTCATCAGTTTCGTCAATGCCGGCCATTTCATCGACCATTATTCGATGCTGATCTTTGCCGCCGCCGTCATCATCATGGGGCCGGCGCTCGGCATGGCCTATTCGGAACTCTTGCCTTACGCGACGCCGGGCTTCGTCGCCTTCGGCGCGGGCTCGCTGCTCACCGGCTGGCTCGGGGACCGCTGGAGCCGCCGGCATATGATGCTGATCTTCTTCGTCGGCATCGGCGCCTCCATGATTGCGGTCGGCTTCGTGCAGACCCCGGCGCAGCTCGGCGCGGCGCTGCTCGCGATCGGCATGTTTGCCTCGATCTATCATCCCGTCGGCACCGCGATGATCGTGTCCTATGCCGACAAGCTCGGCCGCGAGATGGGGCTCAACGGCGTCTGGGGCAATCTTGGCGTTGCCTCCTCGGCGCTGGTCACCGGCGTGATCGGCCAATATCTCGGCTGGCGGTTTGCTTTCATCGTTCCCGGCATCGTCACCATCCTGATCGGCATCGCGTTTGCGCTGACGGTCGTGCACGAGGACCGCAAAGGCGCCAAGCAGGCGGCGGCGCAGGCGCGCGTCGCCAAGCAGGACATGTGGCGCGTGGTGTTGTCGCTGCTGATCGTCGTGATCGCGATCTCCACCACCTTCAACGCCGTCACCGTGGCGCTGCCAAAGCTGTTCGCAGAGCGGCTCGCGGACCTGACCAAGAGCCCGGCGCTGCTCGGCGTCATCGCGGCCGGTGTCTACGTGTTCGGCGCGATGACGCAGTACACGATCGGGCGGCTACTCGACCGCTATTCGCTGAAGACGGTGGCGCTGCCGCTGTCCTTCATGCTGGCGCCGTTCCTGTATCTGGCCGCAAGCCTGTCCAATCTGCCGCTGATCGTGGTTTCGATCGGCATCGTCATGGGCGCGTTCGGGCAGGTCACGGTGAACGACGCCATGGTCGGCAAATACACCACGGAAGAGTGGCGCTCGCGCGCCTATGCCGTGCGCTATTTCGTCGGCTTCACCGCGGCCGGCGCCTCGGTCGGCCTGGTCGCCTGGCTCTACGAGCAGGGCGGCTTCGTCACCATGCTGCACGCCTTCGCCGCCCTCTGCCTGCTCGCGATCGCCGCCGCGCTGATCCTGCCGCGCGAGATCCGGACGCCGCAGGCGGCGTGAAGCGCCATCGTGAGGCGCGCTGCTCACGCCACACCGTCATTGCGAGCGCAGCGAAGCAATCCAGAATCTTCCGTGGAGGGACTCTGGATTGCTTCGTCGCAAGAGCTCCTCGCAATGACGGGGAACAGTCGCAATGACGGGGGATGTGGCGGCACGTCGCGTGGTGCCGATGATGCCATTCTGCCGGTGTTTTGCCCGACGTGTCAAACGCCGGTTGCCGCCGGAAAACCTCAACGCCAACAACGCCGTTCTACTGTGCATGGGGTTGTTTTCGCACTTATTGTTGAAGCCCCCCAAGGCCCGGCAGCGGAAAGCCGGAACTCCCTCCGCCTCCCGCGGGTTCTACCCCCGTCGCCCCGGCGCTTCGTCGGGCAGATGAAGGGGGAATGACACCCGCATGCAGTGGAGCCTGCTCCGACCGGTCGGCCTTGTCCCCGCGGCGCTTGTCCTCACCACCATTGCGGCGAGTGCTGAGGGCGGCAAATCGGCCGGCCCGTCCGAATTCCTCCTGGTGGCGCAGATCGTCTTGCTGATCGGGGTCGGCCGCGGTCTCGGCGAGATCATGCAGCGCATCGGCCAACCCTCGGTGATGGGCGAACTGCTCGCCGGCATCATCCTGGGGCCGTCGCTGTTCGGCTGGATCTGGCCCGAGGCGCAGCACGCGATCTTCCCGAAGACGCCCGAGCAGAAGGCGATGATCGACGGCATCGCCCAGTTCGGCATTCTGCTGCTGCTGCTGCTGACCGGCATGGAGACCGACCTCAAACTGGTGCGGAAGGTCGGCAAGGCGGCGATCGCGATCTCGATTGCCGGCATCCTCGTGCCCTTCGCCTTCGGCTTTGCGCTCGGCGAGTTCCTGCCGGATGCGCTGCTGCCCGATCCGCACGCGCGCCTCGTGGCCTCGCTGTTCATGGGCACGGCGCTGTCGATCTCCTCGGTGAAGATCGTCGCCGTGGTCGTGCGCGAGATGAACTTCATGCGCCGCAATGTCGGGCAGATCATCGTCGCGACCGCCGTCATCGACGACACCATCGGCTGGATCATCATCGCCGTCATCTTCAGCCTGGCCTCGCACGGCACGCTCGATGTCGCCTCCGTGGCGAAGGCCATGCTGGGAACGTTCGCCTTCCTGGCCGTCAGCTTCACCATTGGCCGTCGCCTGGTGTTCCAGCTGATCCGCTGGGCGAACGACAATCTCGTCAGCGCGGCGGCCGTCATCACGGTGATCCTGCTGCTAATGAGCGTCATGGCTATGATCACGCATCTGATCGGCGTCCACACCGTGCTAGGTGCCTTCGTCGCTGGCATCCTGGTCGGGGAGTCTCCGATCCTGACCCGGCAGATCGACGAGCGCCTGCGCGGCCTGATCTCGAGCTTCTTCATGCCGGTGTTCTTCGGCCTCGCCGGGCTCAGCGCCGACCTTTCGGTGCTCCGCGATCCCAATCTCCTGATGCTCACCGGCCTGCTGGTCGTGATCGCCAGTGTCGGCAAATTCGGCGGCGCGTTCGTCGGCGGCACCCTGGGCGGGCTGAATGCGAGGGAGTCGCTGGCGCTCGCCAGCGGCATGAATGCGCGCGGCTCGACCGAGGTGATCATCGCCACCATCGGCCTCTCCATCGGCGTGCTCAGCCAGAACCTGTTCACGATGATCGTGACCATGGCGATCCTGACCACGATGGCGATGCCGCCGATGCTGCGCGCGGCGCTGGCAAAGCTGCCGGTGAACGAGGAGGAGAAGGAGCGGCTGGAGCGGGAAGAATTCGAGAAGCGCGGCTTCATCGCCAATCTCGAACGTCCCTTGCTCGCAGTGGACGAGAGCGTCAACGCCACCTTCGCCGCGCACGTCGCGGGCGTGATTGCCGGCATGCGCGGCCTGCCGATCACCGTGCTGCACATCGGCGAGCGCGCCAGGGAGCAGGACAAGGGCGAGGGCGACAGCCACGAAGCCGTGGTGAGGAAGGCGGCCGCAACCGTGTCCGCCAATGGTGACGAGGGTACCGGCAGCGTCGATGTTGTCACCCGGACCAGGCGCGCGGAGCTCGGCGAGACCATTGCCGACGAAGCGCGCAAGGGCTTTGACCTTCTCGTCGTCGGCATCGACAAGGTCGCTGCCGCCGAGGATCGCTTCGACCGGAAGATCGAGGACATCGCCGCCGAGTTCGAGGGGCCGCTCGCGATCGTGGTGGCCAAGGGCAGGCACCTGAAGCAGCCGGTGCCCGACGCGCTCAACATCCTCGTTCCGGTCTCCGGCAGCGGCGTCTCCAAGCGCGGCGCCGAGGTCGCGGTGGCGCTGGCGCAGGCCGGCTCAGGCTCGCTCCGGGTGATCTATGTGACGACGACGCGCGACAAGGGCGCGCAGCGCGGCACCTCGCGCGGACTGAGCCAGGAGACGGGCATCCTCAAGGACACCAGCGATCTCGCCGCCCGCTACGACGTCGACATCACCACGACGCTGCGCGTGAACCGGGCGCCGGAGGCGGCGATCCTGCGCGAGATCGATACCACCGACGTCGACCTCGTGGTCATGGGCGTCGACCGGATCCAGGCCGACCATCTTTCCTTCGGCGGCGTCGCCGCCGCTGTGCTGAGGCAGTCGAAGGTCTCGGTGCTGCTGGTCTCGAGCGGCGAGGCTCGTCAGGCGCCGGCGGAGAAGGCTTAGACGACGGTGCGCACTCCGTCATTGGGACGTGGATGCTCGGCTCTCAGGTCTTCACTTCCGCCACCTTCGCCTTCGGCCCCTTCTTCGACGCGCGCCAGTTCTCGAAGCGCTGCACCACCACGAAGAAGGCCGGCACGAACAGCACTGCGAGGCAGGTCGAGGCCAGCATGCCCGAGAACACGGTGATGCCGATCGACTTGCGCGCGCTGGCGCCGGCGCCGGTGGCGAGCACCAGGGGCACCACGCCGAGGATGAAGGCGAACGACGTCATCAGGATCGGACGGAAGCGGGCGCGCGCCGCCTCGATCGCGGAATCCAGGAGCGGCTTGCCGTCGCGGCCGTGCAGCTCGAGCCCGACCTCGACGATCAGGATCGCGTTCTTGGCCGACAGCGCAATGAGCAGGATCAAGCCGATCTGGCAATAGAGGTTGTTGTCGATCTTGAGGCCGCTGAGGATCAGCATCGGCCCGAGCAGCGACAGCGGCACCGCGAGGATCACCGAGATCGGCGCGTACCAGCTCTCATACTGGCCGGCGAGCACGAGATAGACCAGCAGCATGGCGAGGCCGAACACCCAATAGATCTGGTTCGAGACCGCCTTCTCCTGATAGGACATCGCGGTCCATTCATAGCCGGTGCCCGGCGGCAGCGTCTTGTCCGCGATCTCTTCCATCAGCTTCAGCGACTGGCCGGAGGAATAGCCCTGCGCCGGCAGGCCGATGACGGTCGAGGATGGATAGAGGTTGTAGAGGCTGATCAGCGACGGGCCGTTGGCCGGCGTGATCTTGGCGACGGTGCCGATCGGGATCATGTCGCCGTTCGAGTTGCGCACCTGCATGTTGGCGATGTCGTGCTCGGTGACGCGGAACGCCGGATCGGCCTGGGTGTAGACCTGGAACACGCGGCCGAACTTGTTGAACTGGTTGACGTAGGATGAGCCCAGATAAGTCGATAGCGCCGAGAACACCTGATCGGTGGTGACGTGCAGCGTCTGGGTCTTGACGCGATCGATCTCGACGTTGAATTGCGGCACTGACGAGCGGAACGAGGATTGCACGCGCTGCAGCGCGCTCTGGCTCTGGCCGTTACTGACCATCGCCCCGGTGATGGCCTGCAGCTTGGCGAAATCGCTGTTGCCGTCGCGCAGCTCGACCTGCATCGAGAAGCCGGCGGCGTTGCCGATGCCCTGGATCGGCGGCGGCGGCAGCACGATGGTGCGCGCCTCCATGATGGTCGCGAGCTTGTCGTTGAGCCCGTACACCAGCGAGCGCAGATCCTCGCCGGGCCCTTTGCGCGCCTCCCAGTCCTTCAGGATGATGTAGGCGACGCCGGCATTGGCAAGGCTGGCGCTGTTGTCGAGCGCGGAGATGCCGGCGATGGTGATGACCTGCTGGACGCCTGGGGTGTCCTTGATCAGCTCACTCGCTCTGTCGAGCACCGTCTGGGTTCGCTCCAGCGCGGCGCCGTCGGGCAGCTGCACGGCGGCGATCAGATAGCCCTGGTCCTCGATCGGCAGGAAGCCGGTCGGCACCCGCGACAGGCCGTAGCCGCCGATCCCGATCAGGACCAGCGCCACCGCGACCGAGACGGTGGCGTGCCTGACCAGGAAGCCGATCAGGCGGGTGTAACCGCGCTCGAGCCGGTTATAGACGGCGTTGAAGCCGCGGTAGAAGAAATTGCGCTGCTCCGGCGGCACCGCCGGCCGCAGCCAGAGCGCACACTGCGTCGGCTTCAAGGTCGCCGCGTTGATGGCGGAGAGAAGCGCGGTCGCGGCGATCACCAGCGCGAATTGCGAATAGATGCGTCCCGTCAGCCCCGCGAGGAACGAGGCCGGCAGAAACACCGAGATCAGCACCAGGGTGATGCCGACGATCGGCGCGAACAGCTGATCCATCGCCCTGATCGCGGCGTCGTGGCCGTTCATGCCCTGCTCGATGTTGTGAGCGGCGCCCTCGACCACGACGATGGCGTCGTCGACCACGATGCCGATCGCGAGCACGATCGCGAACAGCGTCGACATGTTGATGGTGAAGCCAAGCGCCGCCATGGCGGCGAACGCGCCGATGATGGTCACCGGCACGGTCGTCGCCGGCACCAGCATGGCGCGCCAGTCCTGCAGGAACACAAGGATCACGACCAGCACCAGGAGGCCGGCCTCGATCAGGGTCATGTAGACCTCGTGCACCGAGGCCTGCACGAACTTGGTGGTGTCGAACGGCGTGTCGTATTTGATGCCTTCGGGGAAGCGCTTGGCGAGCTCCGCCATCTTCTTCTCGACCGCCTGCTCGACCTGGAGCGCGTTGGCGCCGGGCGACTGGAATACGCCGATGCCGACGGCCGGCTGCTTGTTGAGCGAGAAGATCTGGCTGTAGGTCTGCGCGCCCAGTTCCACCCAGCCGACGTCGCGCACCCGCGTGACGTCGCCGCTGGTGCCCGATTTGACGATGATGTTCTCGAATTGGCTGGTGTCGTCGAGCCGTCCGTTGACGTTGAGCGTGTACTGGAACGCCTGGCCCGGTGGCGTCGGTGGCGCGCCGACCTGGCCGGCGGAGACCTGCTGGCTCTGCTGCTGGATCGCGTTGATGACGTCCTGCGGCACCAGACCACGGACTTGCAGCTTGTTGGGATCGAGCCAGACCCGCATCGAATATTGGCCGGCGCCGAACACCGTGACGTTGCCGACGCCGGGCAGGCGGGAAAGCTCGTCGCGGATGTTGATGGTGGCGTAGTTGCTCAAATAGAGGCTGTCGTACTTCGCGTCGGGCGAGGTCAGCGTCACGAACAAGAGGATCGAGGTCGACCGCTTCTGCACGGTGACGCCCTGGTTCTGCACCGCCTGCGGTAATTGCGCCAGCGCGCTGGAGACGCGGTTCTGCACCAGCACCTGCGCGAAGTTGAGGTCGGTGCCAATCTTGAAGGTCACGGTCAGCGTATAGGTGCCGTCGGAGCCGCTGTAGGACTGCATGTAGAGCATGTCCTCGACGCCGTTGACCTGCTGCTCGATCGGCAGTGCCACGGTGTCGATCACGGTCTTGGCGCTGGCGCCGGGGTAGCGCGTGGTGACCTGCACGGTCGGCGGCACCACATCGGGATATTGCGCGATCGCGAGATTGAACAGCGCGACGCCGCCGATCAGGATCATCAGCAGCGCGATGACGTTCGAGAGGACCGGCCGCTCGATGAAGAATTTTGAGATCATGGCCGGCGCTCCTACTTGGCAGAGGCCTGCGGCTGCTCGATCTTCGTCACTTGCGGGTCGATCTTCTGGCCCGGGATCACCCGCAGCAATCCTGCGATCACCACGCGGTCGTCCGGCTTCAGGCCGCTCTCGATCACGCGCAGGCCATTGTCGACGGGGCCGATCTGCACCTTGCGCTGCTCGACGAAATTGTCGCTGTTGACCACCAGCAGATAGCGGCCGCCCTGGTCGCTGCCGAGCGCGGTGTCGGGGACGAGCAGGGCGCTCTTCTCCTGGTCGAAGGGCACGCGGACGCGGACGAAGTAGCCGGGCAGCAGCACCCGTTTGTCGTTGGGCACGACGCCGCGCACCGCGAGCGTGCCCGTCGATGTATTGAGGGTCGGCGAGACGTAGTCGAGGTGGCCTTCATGCGGATAGCCGGTCTCGGTCTGGAGGCCCACCTGGATCGGCAACTGTTTGAGGTCGGCGACGGTCAGCCCGCGACGGGCCGCTTCGGCGCGGATGCGCAGCACGTCCTGCTCGTTGACCGTGAAGTTCACCCAGATCGGGTCCAGCGCGACGATCTGCGCGAGCTGGGTCGGAGAGGAGACGCCGACGAGCTCGCCGATCGAGACCAAGTGCGCGCTGACGATGCCGTCGAACGGCGCCGTCACCCTGGTATAGCTGTAATTGACCTCGGCGAGCCTGGTATTGACCTGGGCCTGCTGCAGACTGGCCTGCGCGTTGTCGCGGGTGGATGTCGAGGTGTCGAGCGTGGACTGCGAGACTGCCTGGCGCTGCACGAGCTCGACCTGGCGCTTGTAATCGGCTTCGGCCTGCTTGACCGTGGCCTGCGCGCCGACCTCGGCAGCCTTCGCCTGCTCGACCTTGAGCTTGTAGGTCTCCGGCTCGATGGTGAAGAGCTGAGTGCCCTGCTTGACGAAGGTGCCGTCCTGATAGTCGATCGATTGCAGAAAACCTTGCACGCGCGCGACGAGATCGACGCTCTTGATCGGCGCGGTGTTGCCGGTCGCCTCGACATAGCGCGTCACGGCGCGCTGCATCGGCATCGCCACGTCCACCTTGGGCGGCGGCGGCGCCACGAAGGTGTTCTTGTCCTCGCAGCCGGCGAGCGTGATCACGGCGGTTGCCGTTGCCAAAGCCCGCCCGACATGTCTCCACGCTTCCTTACGTGATGCAGGATTCGCGCGTGTCATTCGGTGGCCCCCGGGGTTGCTGTCAGTCGGTGCGGCAGGCTACCAACAAATGCCCGTCCGTGGAACACCATAGCCATGGCAGTCAGCGGCCTTGCACTGCAAACGGCGGCGTGGCCTTTAATAGGTTTGTCATGACAAATGGCTTTTCACTGAGCGCACGATCGACCAGAATTGTGTCAAAGGCCATGTGACCGACGTGATGCATCGGAAGAAGAAAAGGTGAGGAGACCATGACGTGCCCACGTCGCTCCAGTCGGCCCTTGCCGGCCTCGTTCTCGCAGCGGCGGTCGCCATGCCCGCGCTAGCTGATGGCCTGAAGAACGAGATCGCGCCGGTCGGCAAGCTGCGCGTTGCGATCGCGATCAGCCCGGCGGGCGGTGCGTTCTGGTCGACCAAGGCCGAGGCCGGCTATGCCGGCGTTCCCGTCGATCTCGGCAAGGAGTTGGCGGCACAACTCGGCGTGCCCGTCGAATATGTCGTGCACCAGAATTCCGGCCAGATCACCGACGCCGCGTCGAAAGGCACATGGGACGTCACCCGGCTTCCCAAGGATCCCGATCGCGAGACCAAGATGATGTTCGGCCCGGTCTACGAGGTCGCCGACGCCACCTACATCGTCAAGCCCGGTTCGAACATCACCAACTTCGCCACGCTCGACCAGGTGGGCGTCAAGGTCGCGGCCGTCAACGCCACCACCACCATGCGCGGCGCCATCGCACATCTGAAGAGCGCGAAAGTCACGGGCTATCAGACCTATGACGAGATCTTCGGCCTGCTCAAGAGCGGCGAGATCGATGCCTTCGCGCTGTCGCGCGACCAGCTCAACAAGATGGCGCAGAAGATTCCGGGGACAAAGGTGCTGGACGAGACCTTCAAGAAGACCGTGACCGCTGTCGCCGTCCCGCGCGGCCACAGCCAGGCATTGGCGTTCGTCACCAAATTCATGACGGAGGCCACCACGAACGGCACGCTACGCAAGGCCTACGACAACAACGGGCTGAAGGATTCGCCGATCCGGACGGAGTAGTGTGACCCACGTTGCGGCGCGCCGATCTGTCAGCGCCCCTTGATCTCCGCGTACTTCGCCATCGCGCGCTCGAATTTTCGGTTGAATAGCCACATCGCGGCAAGGATCTCGCGGAAGCTTGCCGAGGTACGGGCCCGGTCGGCCTGCCCGAACGCGAAGATGCTGTTGTTGCGCAAGTGCTTCATGACCGTGGGGCTGGACACCCTGTAGTTCAGGAGATCGCCCGACTTCAGCGCGGACCGCGTCGGGGTGGGCACGATCTGGATCAGCTCGAATAGCTTCATCTGGTCGATGGGATCGGGCAGCGTCTTCACGATTGCGGGGATCTCACGAAACACGTCCGCATGCGCGTTCATCAGGCCGTCGCGCACATTGGTCCAGTGGTTGAAGCGGTGATCGGTGCCGCGGGCGCGCGCCTCCTCCTTGTCGTCGCGCGCGCTCAGTTCGGGATCGATCGCTGCGATCTCGCCCTTGATGGCCTCCCATTTTCTGCGGCCGTTGCGGTCCTCGGACGGGCCGGTCTGGAAGCTGCCCATATAGGTGTTCGAGCGTCCGTTGCGAACATTCTGCTTGCCGTTGGTCTCGGCGAAGAACAGCCCGACGCTGATGCGCCCCGCAGCTTGCGCGTGAGGTGGCGCAAGTCCCTTGGCGCGGGCGATCGCGACGGCGAGATCGACGACGTCCTTGAACGGCGTCGCCGAGTTCTGCGCATTGGCGGGCGGCGCCTCCATGATCTCGAACAGCGCGGCGTATTCGTCGATCAGCGGCTCGATGGCGGCATCGAAATAGGCCGGGGGAATTTCGAACTTGTTGGGCTTTCCGATTCTAGCGGGAAGGGCGTCGGTGAGATCCTTGTAGGTGCTGATGACGGCGACACGCGCCAGATACAGCGCCTGTCCCGGCAGGTTCGGCAGCGGCTGCTTCGCCTCGATCTGGCGCCGCCGCTCGGCCAGGACCGACTTGAAGTCGGCGAGCGCCCGCTCGTAGGCGGCGAGCGCCTCGGATTGTTTTGCCGTGAGCGTGCCCTGCTGTCCGACGGCGGGTGCCGTCACGAGGAGGGCGAGCGCCGTCAAGGCAGCGGCAACAAGGTATCTCGGTCCCATGCGGTTCCCCGGCGGCTGTCGAATCGTCGCCACGGAACGTAAGCATCAGACGCGGAGGCTGGCGAGATGCAATCTCTCCTGAGCCGACGGCTGCCCTCTCCACCTATAGCGCGCGCTTCGAACTTTCCGGGGCGAGCAGGATGCCGATGAAGGCGCAGGCCGCGATCGCCTCGAAATAGAGGATCACAGGGGTGAAGCTGCCGCTCGATCCCATCAGGGCGGTGCCGACCAGGGGCGCGATGCCGCCGCCGAGGATGATGCCGAGCTGCTTGCCGAGCGAGGAGCCGCTGACGCGAACCTCCGTCGGAAACTGCTCCGCCGTGAAGGCTGCTTCCGGTGCAAACATCAGGGCGTGAATGATTCCGATCGAGACGACCAGGCCCATGACGAGCAGTGTCGGGTCCTTTGTCGCGACGAGCTGGAAGTAGATCGGGTACCACGCCGCCGCCAGGAGGATGCCGAGCGCGATGAACGGGCGGCGGCCGAAGCGGTCCGAGTAGGCCGCGATCAGCGGTACCATGCACATTTCCAGCACGTTGGCGACCATGGTCCCGAAGGTGACGCTGGATTGTGCCATGCCGAGCGTCTTGACGGCATAGCCGAGCACGAAGACCGTGCTCATGTACTGGAACGTGCTGTGCGCCATGTTGGCGAGGCAGCCGAACAGCACCGACTTCTTCCACGACCGCGCCACGTCGAGCAGTGGTGCCTTCGGCCGCGCGGCTGAGGCCTGGACCGCCTTGAAAAGGGTCGACTCGTCGACCTGGAGGCGGATGTAGGTGCCGAGCACCACCAGGACGAGGCTGAGCACGAAGGGCACGCGCCAGACCCATTGCGCAAAGTCTTGCGGGGTCGAGACGAAGCCGAGCAAGGCGATGAAACCGGAGGCCAGGATCACGCCGATCGGACCGGACGCGTTGACAAAGGAGGCGAAGAAGCCGCGTCTTGCCGATGGCGCATTCTCCAGCGTCAGCGACACCGCGTTCATGTATTCGCCGCCGAAGGCAAAGCCCTGTACGAAGCGCAAGGCGACCAGCGCGATCGGCGCCAGGAGCCCGATCGAATCGTAGCTCGGCAGGCAGCCGATCAGGAAGCTCGCCACACCCATCAGCACGAAGGTGATCGTCAGCATCGCCTTGCGGCCGAGTTGATCGCCGTAATGGCCGAACACCATGCCGCCGAGCGGGCGGGCGACGAAGCCGACTGCAAACGTCGCGTAAACCGCCAGCATGCTCGCCGTCGAATCCATCTTCGGAAAGAAGAAGCGGTCGAACACGATGGGAGCGGTGAAGGCGTAGATGAAGAAGTCGTAGTGTTCGATCACCGATCCGAGCGAGGATGCGATCACGAGCTTACGGAACGCCGGCGTGATTGGCGCCGCCTCGGCGCGACTGGTCGCCCCGGTTATGACCTCGGCAGTGTTGCTCATACGTTTCCCCTCTCTGCTTTTGCTTATGTCGTCTCTAGGCGCGCCGGCCCTGGCGGCGGAACGAAGCAGGCCTCGCCGCCGCCAGGGAATGGATCGCTCACTGCGCCTCGTCGACGACCGGATTGCGCAGGATTGCGAGCTTCTCGACCTCGACCTCGACGACGTCGCCGGGCTTCATCCAGAGCGGCGGGGTGCGCTTGGCGCCGACACCGCCGGGCGTGCCGCTGACGATGACGTCGCCGGGCTCGAGCCGGGTGAAGGTCGAGCAATATTCGATCTGGCGCGGGATATCGAAGATCATGTGCTTGATCTGCGCTTCCTGCACGACCTGCCCGTTGAGGCGTGTGGTGAGCTTGAGCTCGCCAAGCTCGCCCAGCTCGTCCGGCGTCATCATCCACGGGCCGAACGCGCCGGTATCGGGAAAATTCTTGCCCGGCGTGAACTGGTGGGTGTGGCGCTGGAAATCGCGGATGCTGCCGTCGTTGTAGCAGGCGTAGCCGGCAACGTGACCCATCGCTTCGCTGCGGGAGATGTATCGCCCGCCCTTGCCGATGATGACCGCGAGCTCGCCCTCGAAGTCGAGATGGGTCGAGACGCGTGGCCGGATGATGGGCTTCAGATGCCCGGTCTGACTGTTGGAATAGCGCGAGAAGATGGTGGGGTGCTCGACCTCGGGGCGGCCGGTTTCCTTCCGGTGCGTCTCGTAGTTCAGGCCGACGCACAGGATCTTGTCCGGGTTCGGAACGACCGGCAGCCAGCTGAGCCCCGCGAGCGGCGTGGCGGCCGCCTTGGGCTTCGCGTCCGCGACGCCTGCGAGCGCACCGGCGATGGCGGCCCTCAGATCGGCATAGCGGGTGGCGAGCACGGCGCCGACATCGAGGAAATTGCTGCCCTCGACAAGGCCCCAGGTCGTCCGTCCGTCGATCGCAACGGTCGCGAGTTTCATGCTGTCTTCTCCATTTTGAAATCCGGATCGGGATGGCCGTGCAGGCGCGAAGTGACCTCGTGCAGGAGACTGCCGAGCTCGGCCGCGTTGCGCGCCGCCCCGAACACGTAATGATCGGGCCGTACGATCGCGGCGAGGACGCCGTGGCGGTCGAACCAGCCGGCCAGCACGCCGTCGCTCTCTTGGAGCACGCCGGATGCATCGGCGCCGGCAGGCGCGATTGTCGTTGCGATCAACTGCGGATGCGCGACGCAGAGCGCCATGAGGGAGGGGGCCTCGCTGCGGCGGCCGTCGATGAGCACGCGCAAGCGGGGCCCGGTGATCTTGTCGAGTAGGCAAGGCGCGCCATCGATCAGAACCCGCGGCTGCGGAAACAGGCTGCCGCGCGCGGCTCCATCCTGATCGGCCAGGAAGCCCGTGCGGAGCGGCGGGATGATCTCCTGCCGCGTGATTTCGAGCGGCTTGCCGCCGCCTTCGATCAGGATCTGCGCATCGCGGCGTCGCGCGGCGGCCGGATCGCGCTCGCAGATCGACTGGCCGATCGCCTTGATCTTGCCGGTCAGCTCGATCACGTGCTGCTTGCGCTCGGCCGTGTAGCTGTCGAGCAGGGCGTCGGGCGAGACGCCACTCAGCACGGAATCGAGCTTCCAGACGAGGTTGGTCGCATCGCGCAGTCCCTGGCACATGCCTTGGCCGATGAAGGGCGGCTGTTGATGTGCGGCATCGCCGGCGATGATGATGCGGTCGTTGCGCCAATCGGCGGCCACCAGGGCGTGGAAACGATAGGATGCCGCGCGCCACAATTCGCCATCCTCCGGCGCGAGCCACGGTGCGAGCAGCTTCCACACATTTTCCGGCCGCGCCATCTGCCTGGGTTCTTCGCCCGGCAGCAGCATGATCTCCCAGCGACGATGGTTGTTGGGGCCGATCAGGAAGCTGACGGGCCGCGTCGGATTGCAGAACTGCGCGGAGTTCTGCGGCAGCCTTGCGAGTGCGTCTTGATTGACGCGCACGTCGACCACGAGCCAGGGCTCATCGAAGATCAGGTCTTCGAGCGCGATGCCGGCGATCTGTCGCACCGTGCTCGAGGCACCATCGCAGCCGAGCACGTAACGCGCCGTCACCGTCCGCGATTGTCCTGCCGCATCCTTCAACGTCGCCCCGACGCGGTCTGTCCGCTGCACGAGATCGACCAGCTCGACGCCGAGCTCGGCGCGGACACAGGAAAAGCTCAAGGTGTGACGGCGCAGCTCGGCCTCGACCGGCGGCTGGCTGAACACCATGCTGGGCGTGTAGCCGAGCGGGTAGGGCTTTTCGACCATGGACGCGCCGGATCAATTGACCGTCGACGCCAAAATGCTCGGAGGCGGTGAAGGGCTCGACATGGGGCGCGATCGCATCGGCCAATCCCATATTGTCGAAGTGACGAAAGATCTCGTGATCGAGCGCGATCGCCCGTGGCTTGTCGTAGATGTCGGCCAGGCGATCGATGACGAGCGTGTGATGGCCGAGATGGCCGAGCAGCCCGGCCGCGACGGCGCCGGTCGGTCCGAAGCCGACGATAAGCACATCGTAATCCGTGGTGGCGGCGGACATCGTCATGCGCGGCAATCCGTGTCGAAGAGCACGGAGAGTTGCGCGGTCTTGCAGGCTTCACTCTTGGGCGGCGCAATGCCCCATTGGTCGGTGCGTCCCGGCGGCCAGACCCATTCGGCGGGTCCCTTCGCGCGATAGCTGTCGTCGACCTGGAGGACTTCGGCGGTGTATTCGACGACGACCCCGTCCGGATCGACGAAATAGGCGAACACGTTGTCGCCGGGCCCGTGCCGGCCGACGCCCCAGCCGATCGGAAAGCCGTGATCAATCATGCGGCCGGAGCCGCGCATCACCGACTCCAGATCCGGCATCAAAAAGGCGACGTGGTTGAGACCGTTGCTTGGTGCTTCCGCGAGGACGACGGCGTGGTGATCGCTGTTGCAGCACAGGAATGCCATCAGCTTCGAGCGGTCGGTCAGGCGAAAGCCAAGCACCTGCTGGTAGAACGTCGAGAGCTTTTCGATGTCGGCGCTGTTGATGTTGACGTGGGCGAGCCGCTCGGGGCGGTCAGCCACGATGCGCGCCGTCTTGGTGCGATCGCCGTGGACGAACTCCATGCAGCAGCCCTGCGGCTCGCGGATCACGAAGTGCGTGCCGCCCGATGGCGCGTGCGATGGCCCGGCCGGCGTGATGATCTCGCAGTCCGCCTCGCGTGCGCGCGCGAACAAGCGGTCGAGATCGTCGCGCGAGCGGACGCGAAAGGTGATCTTGCACAGCGCAGCTCGTTCGCCTTGCGAGAGTTCGAGAACGTGGAAATCCGCGCCCGTCGCGGCGAGATAGACCGTGCCCTCGGCTTCGGCCGCGACATCGAGGCCCCAGACCTTCGTATAGAAGTCGGCGGAGACGCCAAGGCGCGGCGTCGCAATCTCGACGCTGCGCAACGCGACCACCGGAAAATCGGACATCGGGCTTCCTCGTCAAGGCAGAGGGCCGCACCCGAATAGCCGCGGATCGCCCACCAAGCCGGTTGTTGTTGGCGAACGAGTAATCTATATAAATCTATCCGTAAAGACAAAATTTATAAATTATTGCCGCTTGCGGTCTGATGTACAAAAAATCTCGATGAATCAGTGGGACGCCATGAGCTCAGACCTGTCGAGCCCGAAGACCGATGCGCCGGCGACGCTGGCGACGAGCATCTATGCCCGCCTCAAGGCCGACATCCTGACCACGCGCCTTGCGCCCGGACGCAAGCTCCAGTCGCGCTTTCTGATGGAGCACTACAATGTCGGGCAGACCCCGCTCCGCGAGGCGCTGAACCGTCTCACCACCGAGGAGTTCGTCGTCGGCATGGAGCAGCGCGGCTTCTACGTGAAGCCGGTCAGCAAGGACGAGCTCCGGGAATTGACCAAGACGCGCTGCTGGGTCGAAGGGCTGGCCTTGCGCGAATCCATGCAGAACGCGACGCAAGAATGGGAGGAGGCGCTTCTGGTGACGCATCACCGCCTCGGCCGCACGCCGCGTTCGCTCGATCCGGAAAAGTTCGCGGACAATCCGGACTGGGAGAAGGCGCACCGCGCGTTTCACGCGACGCTGATTGGTCTGTGCGGCTCGCGCCCGCTGCTCGGCTTCTGCGAGCAGCTTGCCGACCGGCTCTATCGTTACCGCATGATGTCGATTGCGAAGGCCTACCCGGTCCGGAAGATCGGGACCGAGCATGCACAGATCCTCCAGGCCGTGCTCGACCGGAAGACCGACGATGCCGTCGCGCTGTTGCAGCAGCACTATCAGCGCACGGCGGATGTGATCGATTCGGATCTCGAGACGGTGCTGCCGAAGTCCGACACGCCTTACGCCGCGCGATAGTCCGGCGCCGTGGCCAGGAACTTGGCATAGGCATCCGCGTCCGGCGGCGAGAAGCGCCCGGCGAGCCCGCCGCGCTTCTGGTTCTTCGCGCCAATGTCGGCCATCAGCTCGTCGAAATGGCGATAGTGATAAGGCGCGACGCACAGGCCGCCATAGACGCCCGCGGCCGGCCGTTCGACGCGCTTGAAGTGCAGCATCATCTCGATGTTGTCGCGCATGGCTTGCGCGGTCGGCTGGTTGGCGAGCTGGCCGTCGGCATAGCGCACCAGCCAGTTGGCGGCGAGATCGGCGCAGAGCACGGTGCAGAACGACGAGTTGAAGCCGACGAAGCCGAGCTCGGGCAGATCAGGATTGGCGATCAGGCGATAGAGCCGGTACTGCCCGTCGGCATCGACCAGCTTTTGCTGGCAGGCCGAGGGCAGGAACGGCACGCCGAGCTTGTAGCCGATCGCGAGCACGGCGATATCGGCACCAATGCGCTCGCCGCCGCTCATCACGATGCTGTCGCCGTCATAATGATCGAACGTGCCGAACACCGCCTTGATGCGGCCGTCGGCGACCATGGGATAGAAGCCCGGCGTTGCGATCGGCACCGAGCAGTTGACGCCGTCCTCGATCCGTTCTTTCGGGACCATGTTGCACCGGTTGAGCTTGAGCTGCGCCTTCAACAGGCTCTCCAGCCCGCGCCAGTTCGCCCAAACCAGCGGCGCGGCGAGGCGGTGCGCGAGCCGGGCCATCGTGCTGATGCCCCAGCCGGGAAACATCTCCTCCTGCGCGCGGATGTAGAGGATGCGCTTGAAGTTCACGAGCCCGCCGATGAAATAGGGGATGCGCCAGACCGGCTCGCGCATCACGATGGTGACCTCGCGCGCGCCCGCCTTGACCGCGTTCACGGCGATGTCGGTCGCGGATTTCGAGCCGCCGAGCACGACGACGCGGCGCCCCTTTGCCTGGGCGGCATCATTGTATTTCGATGAATGCAGGATCTGGCCGCCCTGTGCCAGAAAGCCGTCCTCGCCCGGGCAATGCAGCTCGCGCGGTTCGTTGAACTGACCGGTGCAGACCGCGACGAAATCGAAGTCCTCCTGCGAGGTCGCGCCGTCCTTGCCGCTCAGCGCGAGCGCCCAGCCCGGTTTGCCGTCGGCGCGCCGCGCCATCCCGGCGATCTCGGTGTTGAGGCGCAGCATGCGGTCGAGGCCAAAACTCTTCGCGTAGTCGGCGAGATAGGCGTGGACCTGCGGCCCGGTCGGCCATTCCGGATAGGCGTCCGGCATGGCGCGGTCGGTGTAGCGGTAGAGCTCCTTCGGGCTCTGGGTCTGCACTTCGGGATAGGAGCGCGCCGGCTCCCAGACGCCGCCGAGATCGCCGCTGCGCTCGATGATGGTGACGCGGTGACCGCGGATGGAGAACGCCTTGGCGGCGGCAAGGCCGGAGACGCCGGCGCCGATCACGCAGACATGCTTCGGAGTGATCATGGGTTTGCTCGCAATCAGTGTGTTTCGCGCGTAAGCGGCTACGTTCGGCCGCAAGGGGCGGCCGGCGGAGCTGCAAGCAGATGAAAGTGGACGAGGAGGCTGCCTACTCGTTGGCCTCGGGCGGCAAGAAATCGACCTCGTGCAGCGCCGAGATGCGCACCACTTCGGCCGGGTCGGTCAGGTTGTGGAGCTGATTGAACAGCGCCTCCAGCTTCTGCATCGGCGAGACCCAGAACAGCGCGCGGCACGGCTTGTCGGACTTGTTGAAATAGCCGTGCGGGATGCCGCGCGGCATGCGCACGAGATCGCCGGCATGGGCCTTGACCCATTTGCCGTCGAGCTTGAGGTCGAGCGTGCCCTCCTGCACCAGGATGAACTCGTCCTGGGTCGGATGGATGTGCACCGGCACGAACTGGCCGGGATCGCTGTTGGTCTCGAACGCGAAGGTGGAGTCGGTCACGGCCTTGGGGAAATACACCTGGCCAAGGATGTTCCAGCTCTTGCCCCCATAACCCGTGCCGTTTGCGGTAATGCCCTTTTCGAGTGCAGTCATGCTCGCCTCCTCATGGATTCCGGCGGGGATGGAGCATCGGCCAGTCGTGGCCCGCCTGTCTATCCGCTAAACGAATCCGCAACGGCTGTTGCCATGCAGCACGACGATTTTGTGGATGCGGCCCTTTTCGCTGTCACGGAACTATTATAGGCTTAAAGTAATTCCGTGACGCGAAGCGTGGTCGACGATGTCCGCAGCCGTGCTGGAAATGAGCGCGAGACCAACCGCAGCCGAACGGCTTGCGGATTTCGCCCGCGTCACCACTGACGACGTCGACGAAGCAGCCGAGCAGATCGGACGCATCTTCTGTCCGCACGATCTCAAGCCGACGCGTGCGCGCGCCGCCGGCTTCTCCGCCCGGCACAATTGCGCGGCATTCGCAGGCTTTTCCATCGACTATGTCGCCTATGGCGGATCGGTCAGCATCGATCCCGGCTGCCTCGAACGCTTCTTCCTGGTCCAAGTCCCGCTCACGGGCACCGCCCGCATTCGTGCCGGCGCCTGCGAGCTCGATGCCGTGCCGGACCGGACGGCGTCACTGCTGTCGCCGACGATCCCGACGCGCATGACCTGGGCCGACTGCGCGCAAGCGATCCTGCTGCTCGATCGCAGCATGGTCGAGCAGCGCGCCGCGGCGCTGTCGGGCAGGGCGGCCGGCACGGTCGAGTTCGATCCTGTGATCGACCTGGACGCGCCGTCCGGGCGGGCGTTGCGGGCCAGCCTTGCCGAGTTGATGACGCTCGCCGAACGTCTCGGTCCCGCCGGCAGGCTGTCACCGGTCGCGATGGCCGATTGGCGCGAGGTTCTGCTCGATCACCTGCTCAATGGCCAGGGGCATGACCTGTCGGATGCGATCAGGATGTTTTCGGGCCGGGCTGAGCGTCTGCCGCGCGCGCTCCGCGCCGCGCGGGATCATCTTTCGGACAATGCCGGCGAGCCGCTCGACCTCGCGCAGCTCGCCTGCGCCTCCGGCATCGGCATCCGCGCGCTCCAGCTCGGCTTCCGCCGTCACTTCGGCCTCTCGATCTCCCAGATGCTGCTCGACATGCGCCTTGCCGGCCTGAACGCCCGCCTCGCGCAGGCTTCGCCCGATGCCTCCATCACCGAGATCGCTTTCGATCTCGGCTTCACCCATCTCGGCCGCATGGCGGGTGCCTACCGCGAGAAATTCGGCGAGACGCCCTCGGCGACGTTGCGGCGAAGGATGAGTTAGCCGCGGCGAAGTTAGGCCGGGGCGGCGGTCCGTGTTCACCTCTCCCCAGCGGGGAAAGGTCGGATTGCCTGGCGATGCGAAGCATCGTCCAGTGCAATCCGGGTGAGTGGCCGCGGCACCCAGTGAGACTTGAACCCCTCACCCGGATCGCCTCTTACGATGCGATCCGACCTCTCCCTTCGGGAGAGGTGACGAGTTCTCGGCTCGCACCGGTTCAACAAGAAATCATCCCACTCTAGGCGCGAGGCCTACTTCCGCGGTCGCGTTGGGCCGTTGTCTTCGGCCGCCTGCCTGCGCAGAAAAGCCTCGACGTCAGCCTGCACCGAGTAGGGCGTCGGGATCGCATCGCCGGCGGAATCGACTGCGGTGTCGAGACAGCGGCGCAGCACGCGTGCGAGCTCGGCCTTGCGATAGGGCTTTCTCAGCAGCGGCGCGCCCATCGTGGCGCGTCCCTGCGTGTGCAGCGAATCGTAGGCGTATCCGGAGGTGAACAGCACCCGCAGGGACGGCCGCGCGGCCACCATTTGCTCGGCGAGCTCCCGTCCGTTCATGCCGCCGGCCATCACGATGTCGGTGAAGAGCAGGTCGAACGCGGTGCCTTCGGCCGAAACGGCGAGCGCTTCGGCCGCATTGGCGGCGGGGATGACCTTATAGCCGAGGCTCTCGAGCTGGACCGTGACGTAGCGGCGGACGTCGCGGTCGTCTTCGACGCAAAGGATGGTTTCCTTACCCCCGACGATCTTGCGATCGTCATAGCCAGTCGGGCGAAGCGCGCTCGTCTCCGCCTTCGGCAGGTAGATCGTGAAAACCGTGCCGCTTCCTTCTTCGGACGCGACCCTGATGCCGCCGCCGGACTGCTTGACGAAGCCGAACACCATGCTGAGCCCGAGCCCCGTACCCTTGCCGACCTCCTTGGTCGAGAAGAACGGATCGAAGATGCGCTCGAGGATGGCCTGCGGAATGCCGGTGCCGGTGTCGGCGATCTCGATCTCGACATAGTCGCCGGCATAGCCGGCGCCGACCGCCACCGCCTCGCGGACGCCGAACACCACGTTGCGTGTCGTCAGCGTCAGCTTGCCGTCGTCCAGCATCGCATCGCGAGCGTTGATCGCGAGGTTGAGCAACGCCGAGCTCAGTTGGCCGCGGTCGGCATAGGCGAGCCAGACGTTGCCGCCAAGCCTGGTCACGATCTCGATCTTCTTGTCGAAGGTCGCCAGCAGCAGCTTTGCCAGTTCCTCGATGAGCTCGTTGACATCGATCTCGGCCGGCCGGAGCGCCTGCTTGCGGGCAAAGGAGAGCAGGCTCGATGTCAGCGCGGCGCCGCGGTCGGCGGCTTCGCTGATCAGCTTGGTGATGGTCGCAAGCGGCGGGTTGTCCTTGACGGCGTCGTCGAGGATCTCGATCGTGCCGGTGATCACGGTGAGCATGTTGTTGAATTCGTGCGCGATGCCGCCGGTGAGCTGGCCGACCGCCTCCATCTTCTGAGCCTGGATCAGTTGCTCCTCGGCAGCGCGCTTCTGGGTGATGTCCCTGACGAAGGTATTGATGATGGAGCGCTCTCCTATCCGCAACACCGTGCTGGACGCCTCGGTCAGGATGCGGTCGCCGTTCCTGTGGATCAGGCTGACCTCGAAGCGCATGCCGCTTGGTGCGGCCGACAATTCCGGAACGAGTTCGCGCCATGCGCTGCCTGAAGGCGGCGCGGAGCGGCTCGGCGACGATGAGGTCGACGACATCGGCGCCAAGAGCCTCCTCGCGCGTCCATCCGGTCAGGGCCTCGGCCTGAAGGCTCCACTCCAGCACGACACCGCTGTCGTCGATCTGAATGAAGGCGTCGAGCGCGGTCCTGATAACGGCTTGCGTCATCTGCGCACTGTCGCTGCGCGCTTGCGACAGTGCGGCCGATTGCGCGGAGACACGTTCTGCCTCTGACGTCTCCATGGCGCGTGTGCAGAGCCGCGCGAGCAGCGCTGCAACGGCGGCGCTCGCCAGCAGGGCAATGAGTTGGGCCGTGCCGAACCCTGCGCTGCCGGTCACGGCATAGGAGGCGAGAAGGGCCGCAGCGGTCACGATGACCTGGGCGGCCATCGCAAGTGTCAGAAGCCCCCTGAGTTTCATGGTCTCACACCAAAGACGCCAACTGCGGACCGCCCGGCCGCTCCGTCGGCTTGATGTGAGCTACAGACTCCGCGTGGCTCCGTCGAGGGGCAATTTACGGTGGTAGCGGGCGGCGGGATCCCTCAGGAGAGGGAGTACCGCGTCATCCCGCCGGCGGATCGGTCTGGCGCAGCGTCGTCACCCAGATCACGCGCGCCACCTGTTGGGTCGGGTTGTCGAACATGTGCGGCACGATGCTTGGAAAGCGAAAGCTGTCGCCGGCCTCCAGCACATGAGCCTGGTTGTCGAGCCACAGCCGCAGGCTGCCCGAGAGGATGTAGCCGGCCTTCTCGCCGGTGTGTTGCAGGAAGTCGGTGCCGGACGAGGCGCCGGGATTGAGCGTGAGCTCGTAGAGCTCGAGCTGGCCCTTGCCGTCAGGCGTGAGCGCTTCCTTGACCACGCCGCTGGCGGTGAGCCGCAGCAACCGCCGGTTATTCTTGCGCACGATGTAGCGCTGCACGTCGGCGGGATCGCTGCTCTCGAAGAAATAGGAGATGGGAACGTCGAGCGCGATGCTGAGCAGGCGCAGCGTGCGGATCGACGGCATGGCGCGCGCGCGTTCGAGCTGGCTGATCATGCCGGTGGAGAGGCCGGTCTTGTTGGCGACGTCCTGGATCGAGAGGCCCGCGCGCTGGCGCAGCAGCCGCACGGTCTCGCCGAGGCGCTGGTCGACCGCATCGTCGGCTTCGATCGCCGGGGCGTCCTTCGGATCCTTCGTATCGCCGCGACCATCCATGTCGCTCTCCCATGCATCATCTCAAGCCCGCACCGCATTGATCCGAGGCTTTAGTCAGAGTGAAAAAGTCGCGCATTCTAGCAATGCGATTGACAGCTGTATTTAGTCGTGATGAAATTTTGTCTGAAAAATTTAGAAGCACTAAAGCCCACTCCTGTCCCTTCGCCGGGGTCTCGGGGGCGCGGGGACGGTGCCGCGTGCGACAACGGAGAGTGGCCATGGCAGACGGCACCGGCAAGTTCGGCGTTGGAGCAGTGCATCTCGGCATTCCGAATCGCCGCCAGTTCTTCCAGCTTGGGGCCGGCGCCGCGGCAGGATGGACCCTTGCAGGCAACGCCTTCGCGCAGGTCGAGCGCCCGACCAATCCGCCAGACAAGCCACGCGGGCAGGTGATCGCAGCGCTGTCGCAGGAGCCGACCGTCTTTCATCCCTTGATGCCTGGCATCGAGGTCGATCAGGGCGTCTGGTGGCAGGTGTTCTCTCTGCTCTGGTTCATCGATCCTGCCGGCAATTTCGTTCCTGACCTCGCGCGCGAGGTTCCGACCATCGAGAATGGCGGCCTGTCGGCCGACGGTCTGACCTGGAAGATCAAGCTGCGCAGCGACGTGAAGTGGCATGATGGCACGCCGTTCACGGCCGATGACGTCAAGTTCTCGCTCGAGCTGATCAACAATCCCGATTTTCGCGCGCGGAGCCGCGTCGGCCATAGCCTGGTCAAGGACATCAAGGTCGTCGCGCCCGACGAGATCCACTGGCGAATGGAAGCGCCCTATTCGCCCTACATGTCGATTCTGGGATCGCTGACCTTCATCGTGCCCAAGCACATTCTTGAGAAGGTATCCGATCCGAACGCCTCGCCGTTTCACAATGCGCCTGTCGGCACCGGGCCGTTCCGCTGGGGCGAGCGCGTGCCCGGCGACCACATCCTGCTCAATGCCCATACCGGCTATCACGGCAAGGGGCCGTACGTCGAACGCGTGGTCTTCAAATACATTCCCGATCTCACCGTTCTCTACACCCAGTTCCGCACCGGCCAGGTCGACTACACCGGCTTGCAGGGCATCCTGCCGAACTTCGTGCAGGAGGCGAAGACGCTGAAGGGGCGCAAGATCGTCGTCTCCTCGACCTCTTCGGTGGAGCATATCGCGCCCAATCTGGAGTTCGGTCCCTTTGCCGACCGCGCGGTGCGCGAGGCGCTCTATCTCGCCATCAACAAGCAGGCGATCATCGACGCGCTCTATTACGGCCTGCCGACACAGACCGAGAGTTTCGTGCCGCAGCAGGCGTGGTCGTTCCAACAGGGGCTGCCGCAACACAAATACGATCCCGCAAAGGCCAACGCGCTGCTCGATGCCGCTGGATGGGTTCGCGGCTCCGGTGGCGTGCGCGAGAAGGGCGGCGTCAAGCTCGAGTTCACCAACTCGACGACGTCAGGCAATGCGGTGCGCGAGCAGACCCAGCAGCTCCTGATCCAGGACTGGCGTGCGATCGGCGCTGCGATGCGCGTCAACAACATGCCGGCCGCCGTGATCTGGGGCGACTTCTGGCGGCAGTCGAAGTTCAACTCGGTGCTGGTGTCCGTGAACTTCATGCTCGGCAGCGATCCCGATGTGACGCCGCGCTTCGGCTCCGGCGCCATTCCGGCCAAGGGCGGCCGTGGCTACAACACCTATCAGTACAGGAGCCCCGAGGCCGATCGTCTGCTCGGCGACGGCGCCAAGCAGTTTGAGATCGCCCAGCGCAAGACGACCTATGGCGACTTGCAAAAGCTGATCCGCAACGATCTCGCCATCCTGCCGCTGTTTCAGGGCTTCATCGCCGAGGGCGTGAAGGAGGGGCTGCAAGGCTTCCGTCCCAACATCAACACCTCCATCAACTGCTGGAACATCCGCGAATGGTACTGGGCCTGATCTATCAGGTGCGCAGGGCAGCCTGAGATGGCCCGTTACGTCGTCAACCGCCTGGCCCAGGCGATCATGCTGCTGGTGATCGTCTCGGCGATCGGCTTTGCCATCCTGCACCTGGCGCCCGGCGGTCCGCTCTCGCAATTCGCGGCCTCCGCGCAGATGACGCAGGAAGACCTCGACCGCGTCACCAAGCAGCTCGGGCTCGATCGCCCGCTGCCGATCCAGTATCTCGACTGGTTCGGTCGCATGGTGCGGGGTGACTGGGGCCGCTCCTATCGCGACGGCGAGGCGGTGCTGTCGGTGATCTCCTCGCATCTCGGCGCCACGCTGGAACTGATGGCGACGGCGACCATCATCGCGGTGCTGCTCGGCTGCTGGATCGGGGTGCTGGGTGCGCTGCGCCGTTATTCGCTGTTCGACACGCTCGCAACCGTCGGCGCCATGATCGCGCTGTCGATCCCGACCTTCTGGTTCGGCCTCGTCACCATCTATGTGTTCTCGGTGAAGCTCGGCTGGCTGCCGGCCGGCAACCGCGAGACCGTCGGCGACGGCTCCTTCTTCGACCTACTGCATCACCTGATTGCGCCGGCGATGGTGCTGGCGCTGGTCGAGACCGCGATGTGGGGCCGCTTCATGCGTTCCTCCATGCTCGAAGTCATCAACCAGGACTACATCCGCACCGCCCGCGCCAAGGGCATGCCGGAATGGCGCATCCTCACCGTGCACGCGCTGCGGAACGCGCTGCTGCCGATGATCACGGTGGCCGGTCTGCAGTTTCCGACGCTGCTCGGCGGCGCGCTGGTGGCCGAGACCGTGTTCACCTGGCCCGGCATGGGCCGCCTGTTCCTCGATTCCATCGGCTATCGTGACTATCCCGTGGTGATGGGCATCTTGATGTTCTCGGCGACCATGGTGCTGATCGGCTCGTTGCTCGCCGACATCTTCTATGCCGTCGTCGATCCGCGCATCCGGGTGGGCTAGGCGATGGCGACCGCGACCCTTTCCACAGTCCAGCCCGCCCCCGGCCAGGCCGCGTGGCGGCGCTTCCGCCGGCATCGCCTCGCGCTCGCGGGCGCCGTGATCATCCTGGTGCTCGTGCTCGGCTCGGCGTTCGGTCCTTATCTGCTGCCGTTCGACGACACCTATATCGACGTCATGAAGCGGTTCGCGCCGCCGCTGTCGGGTGCACACATCCTCGGCACCGACGAGCTCGGCCGCGACGTGCTCGCGCGCTTGATGATGGGCGGCCGCGTCTCGCTCTCGATCGGCATCGTCGCGATGGTGATCGCGATGGCGGTCGGCATCGTCGTCGGCGCCTTCGCCGGCTTCCATGGCGGCGTGGTCGGCGCGGTGCTGATGCGGCTCGTCGACGCCGTGCTGTGCTTCCCGACCATCTTCCTGCTGCTTGCGCTGGCGGCGCTCACCGAGCCCGGCCTCGTCACCACCACCGTGCTGATCGCAGCGACGGCGTGGATGAGCGTCGCCCGCGTCGTCGAGGCGCAGGTGCGCTCGCTGCGGGAGCGTGAGTTTGCGGTCGCCGCGCTCGCCTTCGGCTCGTCGAACCTGCGGATCATGTTCCGCGAGCTCGTGCCCAACGCGATCGCGCCGATCGTGGTCGCGGCGACGCTGAACGTCGCCAAGGCGATCCTGCTCGAATCCTGATGTCAGCTATCTCGGCTACGGCATCCAGCCGCCGGCTGCGAGCTGGGGTAACATGCTCAACAACGCCCAGATCTATCTCACTAGCGCGCCATGGCTTGCGATCGCGCCGGGCGTCGCCATCACGCTGGCGGTGACGAGCTTCAACTTCCTCGGTGACGGCCTGCGCGATGCGCTCGATCCGCGAATGAACATCCCATGACGAGCCCAGGTCCGTTCGAACTGAAGTCCAGGAGTGCCCCATGTCCCCGCCGCTCAACCGTATAAACAGCGATGAACGCCTGCCGGCACAGGCGGATGTCGTCGTCATCGGCGGCGGCGTGATCGGCGTGTCCGCGGCCTATCATCTGGCGAAGAAGGGCCTTTCCGTCGCGCTGGTCGAGAAGGGGCATGTCGGCGGCGAACAGTCGAGCCGCAATTGGGGCTGGTGCCGCCAGCAGGGCCGCGCGCGCGAGGAGATTCCGCTGGCACGTGAGGCGCTGCGGCTGTGGGAGGACATGCAGAACGACGCCGGCGTCGATGCCGGCTTCCGCCGCACCGGCGTGCTGTTCCTGACCAAGAGCAAGGACGAGCTTGCGAGCTGGGAACGTTGGGCCGCGGTCGCGCGCGAGCAGCAGGTCCACTCCACCATCCTGACGCCGGCCGAGATCGCCGAACGCATGCGGGGCAATGCCGACAAATGGGTCGGCGGCCTGCACACGCCGAGCGACGGCCGCGCCGAGCCGTCGATGGCCGTGCCGGCGCTCGCCACTGCCGCGCGAAAGCACGGCGTCACCATCCATCAGGGCTGCGCCGCGCGCGGACTGGAGACTCTGGGAGGACGGGTCAGCGCCGTCGTCACCGAGAAGGGCACCATTCGCACGCAGTCCGTGCTGCTGTCGGGCGGCGCATGGTCGTCGCTGTTCTGCCGTCGTCACGGCATCGAGCTGCCGATCGGTCTCGTCAACGCCACGGCATGCCGGACCACCCCAGGGCCGGAGATCACCTCCGGCGCGCTCGGCACCGATTTCTACTGCATCCGCCGCCGTCTCGACGGCGGCTTTACGCTGGCGCTGCGCAACCGCGGCACGGTCGAGCTGTCGCCCGACCTGTTCCGCTACGCCCGCACCTTCTGGCCGACCTATCAGCATCGCAAGAACGGGCTGAAATTGTCGTTCGGCAAGTCGTTCTTCGACCAGCTCATGCGCGGAACCAGCTGGAGCTTTGACAAGCCGTCGCCGTTCGAGGCCGAACGCGTGCGCGATCCATCCCCCGACATGTCGCTGGTCAATGCGGCGCTGGCGTCGCTGATCCGTTCGAATCCGGAATTGAAGGACATCGAGATCGCGGAAGCCTGGGCGGCACCATCGACTGCACGCCTGATACGATCCCCGTGATCTCGCCGGTCGATGCCTTGCCCGGCTTCTTCCTCGCCACCGGCTTCTCCGGTCACGGCTTCGGCATTGGTCCCGCGGCCGGCAAGCTCGCCGCCGATATCGTGACCGGCTCGACACCACTGGTCGACCCGGTGGCTTACAGCCACAAGCGCATGATCGACGGCCGGCGGCTCGCGCCGGTCAGCCCGTTCTGAGGCGGCATGACGGTTCTCTACAAGGCCAATATGGTTCGCGGCGCCGAGTGGGCGCGCTTCTTTGCGGAGCGCGCGCCCGATCTGCCGTTTCGGCTCTGGCCCGACATCGGCAATCCCGCTGATATCAGGTATCTGGTGGTGTGGGTGCCGCCGGACGATATCGCCACGACGTTCCCGAATCTCGAACTGGTCTTCTCGGTCGGCGCGGGTGTCGATCAATTCGACGCCACAAAGCTTCCCGCGCATATTCCGCTCGTCCGCATGCTGGAGCCCGGCATCGCCGAGACCATGGTCGAATACGTCACGATGGCCGTGCTCGGCCTGCATCGTGATCTCCTCCATTTTATCAATCAGCAGAAGGAGCAGGTCTGGCGCGAGATCCGGATCATGCCGGCAAAGCGGCGGCGCGTCGGCGTGATGGGGCTCGGCCAACTCGGCCAGGCCGTGCTCGATCGGCTCATGGCGTTCGGCTTCCCGCTGCTCGGCTGGAATCGCTCGCGGCGCGAGATCGAGGGCGTGACCTGCTATTCGGGCGCGGGCTCGCTGCCGGACTTTCTGTCGCAGACTGACATCCTCGTCTGCCTGCTGCCGCTGACTGACGAGACCCGCTGTATCTTGAACGCGGACCTGTTCGCGCACCTGCCGCGCGGTGCCTCTCTCGTCAATGTCGGCCGTGGCGCGCATCTCGTCGAAGCCGATTTCCTCGCCGCGCTCGACAGCGGCGCGCTCGCAGGCGCGGTGCTCGACGTCGCCGAGCCCGAGCCGCTGCCCGCGGGCCATCCGTTCTGGAGCCATCCGCGCATCCTGCTGACGCCGCACAATGCCAGCATGACCACGCCGGATACGGCCGTCGATTTCGTGCTCGACGTCATCGCACGCCACCGCCGCGGCGAAAAATTGCCGGGACTCGTTGACCGTAGCCGCGGTTATTGAGGTTGAGATGGTGATGGGAACATCAGCGCAGCCACGAGCTCAGTTCACCTCTCCCGCTCTTGTCCGCCGAAGCCTTGGCGAAGGCGGATGCGGGACAGGTCGGCGCGAAGCGCCGGGTGAGGGGTCTCTCCTCTTGGGGATCCTTCATTGTGGAAGCACCCTCTCCCCAGCCCTCCCCCGCAAGCGGGGAGGGAGCGCACCTTCCTTGCGGCACGATCCAGTCTCATTTCGCAAAGCTCCTGGTGCTTCGCATGAGCACCGGCGCAAACGCACCTGATCAACTCATTGCCGAAGCGCAGGCGCCTGTGCTGTCGGTTGCCGGCCTCACCACCTCCTTCATGCTCGACCGGCGATGGATTCCCGTCGTCCGCAACCTGTCATTCGAGATCGCCCCCAAAGAAACCGTCGCGATCGTCGGCGAGTCCGGTTCGGGCAAGAGCGTCACCGCGCTCTCGATCATGCGGCTCATTCCAGAGGAGATTGGTCGCGTCGAGGGCCGCATCATGCTGGCCAGCCGCGATCTCCTCTCACTGCCCGAAGCGGGCATGAAGGACATTCGCGGCAACGACGTCGCGATGATCTTCCAGGAGCCGATGACGAGCCTCAATCCGGTGCTCACCATCGGCTTCCAGATTGCGGAAGCGCTGATCCAGCATCGCGGCCTGTCGCGCGCGGCGGCGGAGGCCGAGACCATCCGCCTGCTCGATCGCGTCCGCATTCCCGCGGCGACATCGCGCTTCCACGAGCATCCGCATCGCTTCTCCGGCGGCATGCGCCAGCGCGTGATGATCGCGATGGCGCTGGCCTGCAAGCCGAAGCTTTTGATCGCGGATGAGCCGACCACCGCGCTCGACGTCACCATCCAGGCGCAGATCCTGGAACTGCTGAAGGAGCTTCAGCAGGAGGAGGGGATGTCGATCCTCTTCATCACCCACGACATGGGCGTGGTCGCCGAGATCGCTGATCGTACCGTGGTGATGTATGGCGGGCAGGCGGTCGAAACCGACGCAACGTCGCGCATCTTCGCCGCTCCGTCGCATCCCTACACCCGCGCACTGCTCGCCGCCGTGCCGCGCCTCGGCTCGATGGACGGACGTGAGCGGCCGATGCGTTTTCCCATCGTCGACAAGGTCTCGGGCACTTCGGACGAGCCGGTGGAGACGCCCGACACGGTCTCGACCGCCGAGCGTCCGTTGCTCGAAGTCGCCAATCTCACCACGCGCTTTCCGATCCGCTCGGGCCTGTTCGGAAAGGTCTCGGGCCGTGTCCACGCGGTCGAGAACATCTCCTTCACCTTGCGCGTCGGCGAGACGCTGGCGCTGGTCGGCGAATCCGGTTGCGGCAAGTCGACGACAGGCCGCTCGATTCTCAGGCTGCTCGAGCCGGACAGTGGCACCGTCCTGATCGGCGGCCAGGACGTGCTCGCCATGAACGGCCGAGCTTTACGCGATTTCCGCAAGCACATGCAGATCGTATTCCAGGATCCGTTCGCGAGCCTCAATCCGCGCATGTCGGTGGGAACGGCGATCGCGGCTCCATTGCTCGCCAACGGGCTCGCGTCGGCGTCGCAGGCGCGCGATAAGGTCGCCGATCTGCTCGTGCGCGTTGGCTTGACTGCCGACATGGCCGCGCGCTTCCCGCATGAATTCTCCGGCGGCCAGCGCCAGCGCATCTGCATCGCGCGTGCGCTTGCACTGGGGCCGAAGCTGATCGTCGCGGACGAGGCAGTCTCGGCGCTCGACGTCTCGGTCAAGGCGCAGGTCGTGAACCTGATGCTCGACCTTCAGGCCAGCATGGGCCTTGCCTATCTCTTCATTTCCCACGACATCGCGGTGGTCGAGCGCATGAGCCACCGCGTCGCGGTGATGTATCTCGGCGAGATCGTCGAGATCGGTCCGCGCGCGGCAGTGTTCGGCAATCCGCAGCATCCCTACACGAAGAAGCTGATGGCTGCCGTGCCGGTGCCCGATCCATCGCGCCGCGGCACCAGGCGCGAGGCTTCCAACGACGAGATCAGAAGCCCGGTGCGCGCGCCGGATTACCAGCCGCCTCGCCGGCAATATCGCGAATTGTCGCCCGGCCACGTCGTCCAGGTCTGGGGCGAGGAATGGTTGGCCTGATCGGCCAACTGAGGGCACCTTTCAGCTCCTGCTCCTGCACTGCCGTGCGCGACGATACGGGCTCCTGAAATCGTGACTGGGATGGAGCGACAGGGAACTGCGGCATGTGAACCGTCTCATATTCCATCAGTTTCTTTTCGAGCTATTACTCCCGCAAGAAATTGCCACACCCGGAGCTAACTGACAGACACGGGTGAGATGCAATGCCTGCGAAGCCGGGTGCTCGCAGCTTTGGATTGGCTCTCGTCTTGGTCACGAGCAAGCCAGTCCCAACACTCAGCAGCAGATCTTTCAGAAAATTGGAATCAGGGCATCGCGAAACGTGTTTACGCAGCTTCTGTTCGGGGTCGGCCGGTAGGCTGCTACTTACCAAGGAGCCCCCAATGAAGATCAGCAACGGAGTTTCCAGTGCATTTTCGCCGACAAGACACGCCGGCAATTATCGGATCGCCCGTTCGAGTCTTATCAAGGCGGCCCATCTTCTTGAAAGAATTGGGCTCGCAGCCGTTGGGGCCACTTGCGGCCTCTATGTGGGTGCAACCTTGTTACGTCAGAAAGGCGGACTGTTTGAAAGCGGCTGGATCGTGCTGCTCATGATGATCTACGGAGCTGTCAGCTTCTATATTGGAATTGATTTGTCTCGTACGTTCGCTCGGAAGTCGATTTCGAGCACCTCGGAGGAATACAATGGGTCCGAGGCGGTTGAGATCATGAGTGCGGCCGGAACGTTCAGCGCGGCGATCGCAGCAGCTCTGTCCGTCAGCATCCTTGTCCTTGATCAAAGCCTTCCCAATGGCCTGATCGTCTTTGTTGCCGGCTGTTGGATCGTCGGCTCTTCGCTTCAAGTTGCGGCGGGAGCGATGGCGCGCAGCTACGAAGTGACCATGGACAGGGAGTGAAGACGACTGTCCTCGCGGAAAAAGCGCATGCCGGGCATCTCGGCGTGGGCAAAAGCCCGGGTGCCGGATTCGCCTTCAGATCCGAAGGAGTCATTGACGATCGCAACCTCTGTCGTTCGACGCTACGTGCAGACGATTTTTAGTAGCGCAGACGTTCGCATCGAACGACTTTCCTGATTGGACGCGTATCGGTCCTGCGCAACCTAGATTGTCGCGCAACAAACAAGACGTGCCATCATGGTGGCGTTGGGATATTGTCCCTGCGTGCCGTGGTCCAAAATTCTGCTAACCGCCAACCGCACGATCGGTGGAGCCAATGCAGATTGCGGAGTGGCTCGAGAAGCTGGGGCTTGGGCAATACGCAGAGCGTTTTGTCCAAAATGGGATCGACATGGGTGTCCTTCCCGAACTGATGGATGACGACTTCGACAAGCTCGGAGTCTTGCTTGGCCATCGCCGCAAAATGCTGCGTGCTATTGCCGACCTCGATCCAGCCGCGCTGATCGCATCGCCCGCTCCTCCTCAAGACGCCGAGCGGCGTCGCCTCACCGTTATGTTTTGCGATCTGGTCGGCTCGACTGCGCTCTCGGCGCGGCTCGATCCCGAGGATATGTGGGAAGTGATCCGCGCCTACCGCGCCGCCTGCGCGAGCGTCATCGCTGCTTACGACGGCAGGATAGCCAGGTTCGTCGGTGACGGAATACTCGTCTATTTCGGCTATCCTCGCGCCCACGAGGATGATGCGGAGCGGGCCGTGCGAGCGGGCCTCGACATCATCTCTGCGGTCGGGCAACTCAAGACAAGCGCCGACGAACGGGTCGAACTGCGGATCGCGATCGCGACCGGGCTTGTGGTGGTCGGCGATCTCGTCAGCGGAGGTGCGTCAGAGGAGCACGGAACGATCGGCGACACACCAAATCTCGCTGCCCGGCTCCAGAGCCTGGCGGAGCCGGGCGCGGTCGTCGTTGCCTCGTCGACGCGCCGGCTGCTGGGCGATCTCTTCGCGCTTCGCAATCTCGGCCGCCGCGAGGTCAAGGGGATAGCCGAACCCATTGCGGTCTGGGCGGTCGAGGGAACGACCGCATCGGAGAGTCGCTTCGAGGCGGTTCGTGCTGCGCGCTCGATCGGCTTTGTCGGCCGCAAGCAGGAGATCGAATTCGCGCTCTCACGCCAGCAACTGGCATGGCAAGGCCGAGGCCAGATGCTGTTGATTTCCGGCGAAGCGGGCATCGGCAAGTCGCGCATGGTCGCAACGCTGTCCGAAAGTCCCGCGTTGGGGGTGCACCGCCGGGTGCGATATCAGTGTTCGCCCTACCACACCAACAGTGCGCTTCATCCCTTTGTCGCGCAGCTCGAGCGCGCCGCCGGCATCCGCTCGGACGACACGCCCGGGCAAAAGCTCGACAAGCTCGAGGCCATGCTGGCGCTTGGAACGCAGCACGTCGCCCAAGCGACACCGCTCATTGCGGCTCTCCTTTCGATTCCAACCGGCGACCATTGTCCGCCGCTTGGTTTGAGCCCGGCGCAGCAGCGGCGACAGACATTTGCCGCCCTGCTCGATCAGCTCGAGGGGCTGGCGCGAGAGCAGCCGCTGCTGATCATCTGCGAGGATATGCATTGGGCCGATGCCACGACACTTGAACTGCTCGATCTTGCGGTTGATCGGATCAGGGGACTGCCGATACTCGTGCTCACGACATCCCGGCCAGAGTTCGAGCCCTCCTGGTCGGGCCTTGCCAACGTCAGTCTGTTGCGGCTCGACCGACTGGACCCGCAGGACACGCGCGCGCTGGTCGAACAGGTGACCGTCGGCCGCCAGCTGCCACGGGAAATGATGAAGCAGATCATCGACAAGACGGATGGTGTCCCGCTATTTGTCGAGGAACTCACCAAGATGGTGCTGGAATCCGGATTGCTCGTCGAAGACGCCGGGCGTTATCGCCTCGATAGTCCGCTCCCGCCGCTCGCTATTCCCGCGACGCTGCAGGATTCGCTGATGGCGCGGCTCGACCGGCTGGCTCCGGTCAAGGAGGTGGCGCAAATCGGCGCCGCGATCGGCCGCGACTTTTCATACGCGCTGCTGAGATATGTGGCGGGACGCGATGATCTGACGCTGAGCGCCGCGCTAGCGCAGCTCGAAGAGGCGGAACTGCTGGTGCGTCACGGGGCTCCGCCCGAAGCAAACTATAGCTTCAGGCACGCTCTCGTTCAGGAAGCAGCCTACGAGGGCCTGCTCAGGAGCAAACGGCAGGTGCTTCACAAGCGCATCGGTGATGTCCTGCGCGAGAAGTTTCCGATCGTGGCCGAGACTGAGCCGGAAGTTCTGGCACATCACTTCACCGAGGCGGGGCTGAGCGAGGTCGCGCTCGAATGGTGGCGCAAGGCGGGCCAGCAGGCCCTAAAGCGCTCGGCCTATGCCGAGGCGATCGCGCATCTCGGCAAGGCGGTTGCGACGGCGGATCAACTGCCCGATGAGCCCCGCCGGATGATGAGCAGGCTGCATCTTCAAATCGCATATGGCCGTGCATTGCGGGGCAGTCTCGGGCACAGCGCCCCCGAAACGGTCGCCGCATGGACGCGCGCCCGACAGTTCGCCGCCGACATCAATGATCCCGTTGAACTTGCGCCGGTCCATTCGGGCCTCTTCAATGCCTGCCTGACACACGGCGAGCTCGCTCCGATGCGGGAGCTGGCGGATGCCATCAAGAGCGCCGCTGACCGACGGCCGGAACTCACCGGTGGTCGCCATCGTTGCCCATTGGACAGGCGGGGTTACCTGCTGGTTCGGTGGTGACTACTTGAAGGCGCGGAGGCATCTCGAGCAAGCACTGGATATCTATGGTGCCGAGCCGGATCCGGCGATGTTCAGGGCTTCGGCGCTGGATCTTCCGTTCGTGATCATGAGGTTTCTCGCCTTGGTACTCTGGCCGCTGGGCAGGATCGGCCGCGCACGCCAGCTCGCCGCCGAAGCGGTGCGTGCTTCCGGAGAACAACGGGCGCTTTCCCAGGCCAATGCGCTTGTTCATCGCGCTGTGTTCGACGGACTGTGCGGGGGCTTGTTGCAGCAAACCGAGACGATCCTGGCGCTCGGTCTCGCGCGCGACCACACGATGCCGCTCTATGTGGCCGCCGGCACCTACCTGAACGGACTGGCCAGATGGCGTGCCGGCGAGCGAATGGCCGGACTGGCAGAAATGCGCCGCGGCTGGACCTTGCTGCACGAGAATGACTGCTACCTCTGTGAACCGTTTTGGGGAATGCATGTCGCCATGGCGGACGCAGAGGTGGGCCAAGTCGAAACCGGGCTCGAAATCTTGAGTGAGCTGATTGCATGGGCGGAGCAATCCGGTCAGCGTTGGCTTGATGCCGAGCTGCACCGCGTCCGCGGCGAGCTTTTGTTGCGCCATGACCCTCCGGACGATTCCGGTGCCGAGAATGCCCTCACGCGAGCGCTGGACATCGCACGAGGCCAGCAGGCGAAGACTTTCGAGCTGCGCAGCGCCCTTGGACTTGCGCGCCTGCACAAGAGGAATGGTCGAGCGGGCGCGGCAATCGAAGTGCTCGTTCCCGTGCTCGCCGAATTCGATGCGGAGCGAAATCTTCCCGAAGTCGAAGAGGCGAAGGAGCTGCTCAATCACGTCCCGTGACCTAGCCGGCGCCTGGGGTCAGGCGATGATGGTCACGAATTGACGTGCACGAAATCCCGCAAGAGCGGATAGATCTCGTTATTCCAGCGCTTGCCCGAGAACACGCCGTAATGGCCGACGCCGGCCTGCATGTGGTGGACGCGGCGATAGGCGCGCACGCCGGTGCAGAGGTCCTGCGCGGCGAGGGTCTGGCCGATCGAGCAGATGTCGTCCTTCTCGCCCTCGACCGTCATCAGCCCCATGCGGCTGACGGCCTTGGTGTTCACCGGGCGTCCCCGATGCATCAGCCTACCCTGCGGCAACAGGTGCTCCTGGAACACGTCGCGCACGGTCTCGATGTAGAACTCCGCCGGCAGGTCCATCACCGCGAAATATTCATCGTAGAAGGTTTTGATGCTGGCGGCCTTGTCCTTCTCGCCCTTGGCGATGTGGTTGGCGAGGTCGAGATGCTGCTTGATGTGGCGCTCGAGATTCATCGAGACGAAGGCGGTGAGCTGCACGAAGCCGGGATAGACTTTGCGCAAGGCGCCGCGGCACTGCATCGGCACGTAATTGATCAGGTTGCGCTCGAACCATTCGATCGGTTTGCTCTTGGCGAAGTCGTTGACCTTGGTCGGCTGGATGCGGGTGTCGATCGGCCCGGCCATCAGCGTCAGCGTCGCCGGCCGCGAGGGGTGGTTGTCCTCGCACATGATCGCGGCGGCCGCGAGCGCGGAGACCGATGGCTGGCAGATCGCCACCATGTGCGGGCGCGGGCCGAGCTGGCCGAGGAAATCGATGAGATGCTCGGTGTAGTCGTCGAGCCCGAAGCGGCCCTCGCTGCGGGGAATGTCCCGCGGATTGTGCCAGTCGGTGATGTAGACGTCGTGGTCCTGGAGCAGCGTTTTCACGGTGCCGCGCAGCAGTGTTGCGAAGTGGCCCGACATCGGCGCCACCAGCAGCATGCGCGGCTGCTCGCCCACGCCGTCCTTGCGAAAGTGCAGCAGCGAGCCAAACGGCGTCGCGTAGGCGATCTCCTCGGTGACGCCGATTTCGCGATTGCCCACCATCACGCTGTCGATGCCGTAGGCCGGGCGATCATAGGTGAGGGTGGAGCGCGAGATCAGCTCCAGCGCCGCCGAGAGCCGGCCAACCACCTGATGCGACACGCCCTGCGGTACCAGGTTGAGGAATTTGAGCGCGGACGAAGCCCCCGCCCGCCATGGCGCGGTCAGGTCCATATGGTTCTGGAAGGCCTGATAATACATCGACATCATACTGAAACGCCCACCTGTCCCCGGGCCATTATGCAATATCGAAGCCAGACGGGAGCGGGACAGCCTCGAAACTGGCACATCGCTTGCTCCTCATCTTGCGGGAAGCACAGCTCATGGGCACGCCCGTGGCGCGAGCGGGTGTCGAGATCAGGCGCAGGGAAGGGCCAAATGGCGAAGGCGACACTGACCATCAGCAGCAAGAACTACTCGTCCTGGTCGCTGCGTGGCTGGCTGCTGACGAAATTTTCCGGGCTCGATTTCGAGGAGATCGTCACCGCGCCAGACGATCCGTCCGCGCGCGCCGAAATCCTCTTGCTGTCGTCCTCGATCCTGGTGCCGTGCCTGCGGCACGAGGGCGCCGTGGTCTGGGATACGCTGGCGATCGCCGAATATCTCAACGAGGTGATGCCGGACGCCGGGCTGCTGCCTGATGACCGCATTCAGCGCGCGCATTGCCGCTCGATCTCGGGCGAAATCCATTCCGGCTTCACCACGCTGCGCGCCTCGCTGCCGGTCAACCTGAAGGGACACTTTCCCGGCTTCAAGATCTGGTCGCGCGCGCAGGCCGACATCGACCGTGTCTGGTTGATCTGGCGCGACTGCCTGGAGAAATCGGGCGGCCCCTTCCTGTTCGGCGAGCGGCGCACCATGGCGGATGCGATGTACGCCCCCGTGGTGACGCGCTTCGTCACCTATGACGTCAAGCTTGCGCCGCCGCTGAAGGCCTATGCCGACACCATTATGGCCATGCCCGAGATGCAGGAATGGATCGCGGCGGCGCGGGAAGAGCCGGCCGAGATCGAGGAGCTCGAGGTCGAATATTAGGCAGGTCTCGCGCAGTCCTGCCCGTTTCGGGGGCTGGGGACCGTCGCCCGGCAGGCACGTGGCATGCCCCGTCATGCCCTTGATGCGGTTAACTTTTGCCGCCAATACGCGGCCCAAATCCAATCCTGCGCTGCGCAGATATTGTGCGCGCGGGCGGCCGGCTGGCGACATCTAGCCGTGAACAGATGCGTACGAAGCCCTACGGCCAATTCGGACGTGATTCGTTCAGGCCGCGTTCCGAAGGTTAAAGCGGGAGCGCGGCCCCGTCGCATTTTGAAACACAGATCGCCGTCAGGCGGCACCGCGCTGCTTCACGCGCGGCAGACGCCAGCCGATGACGGTCGCTTCGACCGCGATGCCGGCTTCGTGGTTGCGCCAGCGTCCCTCCACATAACGGCAGGCGAACGGCAGCTGATACGTTCCGCTGTGGTCCTCACACAACACTTCGACCGCGAGGCCCGGTGGTGGTTCTCCGGTGCCATCGAATTCCGCCAGACGTCTATCGCGCGTTGCCATTCCAAAAATCTCCCCTAAACAAAGCCGCGGAAAGAACGCCCACTTCTTTCCGCGTGCCGATCATCGCTCCCCGTCCCAGGGAACAGGCGCAAGCTCACGCGAGAATGCGGTACGAGTGTGGTAGCCTCACGCGCTTGCGCGCAAAAAGCGCACATTGATGTGATCGATTGACGAGGAACCTTTCATGCTGCTCCGAAGCGCCGGCGTCTGTTTCGCAATGTTGCTGCTCGCAGCGCTGGCGCCGTTACCGCTCCGCGCGCAGGACGTGCCCGGCATCGAGATCTGCACCGTCGAGAAGACCATGGAGCGGCGCACGAGCTGCCTCCAGAGCAATGTCGACTTCCTGCAGAAGACTATCACCAAGCTCACGCTCGATCATCAGCAGAAGCTGGACGCGGCCAATCGTCAGATCGACGCATTGAAGACGAGTCTCGCCGGCTTGCAGAAGACGCTCGCCGATCTCCAGGCCGCCCAAGTGAAGACGGGCGACGATGCGAAGAAGAAGCAGGACGCGCCGGCGGCGGCGAAGGACGCTGCGAAATAGGCGCGGCGATCACGCGACGCGATATCGCTCCATCACGCCGCGATCGGGCTCGTAGCCAAGTCCAGGGCCATTCGGCACTGCGACATGGCCGGTCGCATCGACATCGGCGCGGCCGCCCCAGAGGCAGGCCTCGCGTTTCAAGTAGAACATCTCGACGAGCCCGTCCTCGCGCAGTGACAAGAGATGCAACGTCGCCAGCAGGCCCGGACCGAAATAGGGAGAGTGCGGCACGATCTTGACGCCGAACTGATCGGCCAGCGCCGCGACCTTCAGGAACTCCGTGATGCCGCCGACCTTGATCACCGAGGGCTGGGCATGGCTCACCGCGCCCGCATTCATCATCTGGCGGAATTGATATTCCGTGCAGGCATTCTCCCCGGCGGCGATGTCGAGCCCGCCCTTGCTGCGGACCTCGGCGAGCGCAGCAAAATCTTCCGGCGGCCAGACCGGCTCCTCCAGAAACATCGGACGCGCGTCGTGGCACGTCGCCGCGAACGCAATCGCCTGCTCGGCGGTGAGAGGACAGTTCATGTCGACCATCAGCGGAATGGTTGGCCCGATCGCCTCGCGTGCGGCGAACACCGCCGGTGTCGTGGTCTCGTGCAGCTTGATGGCGCCATAGCCGAGCGCGAGCGTCTTCCTGCATTCGGTGGCGATGCTGTCGGGCGAGCCGATCCGCAGCAGGCTCGCGTAAGCGGGAATGGCCGTGCGCCTGGTCTCGCCGAGCAAGCGGTGGACCGGCACGCCCTCGATCTTCGCGGCAAGGTCCCATAGCGCGATGTCCAGTCCGGAGATCGCGAACATTGTGACGCCGTAGCGGCCGAACAGATGCAGATTGCGCTGGATCTGCTCCATGATCCCTGGGATGCCGGCCGCATCAGGCACCTTCAGCCCACGCGCCTGCGGCGCAATCATCTCCTCGACGGCGCTGCGCGTGGTGTGGGGGCAGACATAGGCGAAGGCATCGCCCCAGCCGGTCAGCCCGGCATCGGTCGTGACCTCGACCAGCACCATGTCGAGCGCGGTAATTGCGGAAGCGCCCTGGCGAAAGCTGGCGACACCGGCGTCATAGGGGATGCGGATATGGTGCGCCCGCACATCTGTAATTTCCATGACGCGGTTCCTCCGTGCTTTCTGGTGAGCGGTTTCAGAGACGCCGGGAGTGTAGCCACGAACGCCCGGATGTTGCCAGTAGCCGTTGCCCGGCTATCCTCATGTCAGGACCGCAATGCCGATCAAGCGGGCCGGCGGCATTGCTGCGCATCATGACCGCGCTTCGAACGAGGACGAACCACCGTGAACCCAGCCCAGCGCGCGCTCTGGTATATCGAGAGCCATCTGGCCGAGCCGATGACGCTCGACGAGATCGCTGCGATCTCAGGCGTGTCGCGGTTCCACATCGTGCGCGCGTTTGCCGCAGCCACCGGTCTTCCGGTGATGCGTTACGTGCGCGCGCGGCGGCTGACGGAAGCCGCGCGCAGTCTTGCGAACGGTGCGCCTGACATCCTGTCACTGGCGCTGGAGGCAGACTACGGCTCGCACGAAGCATTCACCCGCGCGTTCCGCGACCAATTCGGAGTAACGCCCGAAGCCGTGCGGGCCGCGACATGCGTCAGCCACCTCAAGCTTCAGGAGCCGATCCTCATGGACTCCACCATGCTCGACCATCTTGCCCCGCCGCGTTTCGAAATCGCAAAGGCCTTCCTGGTCGCCGGTCCCGCCGAGCGCATCTCCTGCGACAATGGCGCCATGATCCCCGGTCTATGGCACCGCTTTCACCAGGAGGTCGCCGACATTCCCGCGCGCGTCGGCAACGTCGCCTACGGCGTTTGCTGCAACGGCGATGATGCCGGCAATTTCGACTACATCGCCGGCGTCGAGGTCGCCGATTTCTCGGACCTGCCGCGTCGCTTCGGCCGCATCCGCATGCCCGAGCAGCGCTACGCCGTCTTTACCCACACCGATCACGTCGCCGCGATCCGCCGCACCGTCAACACGATCTGGAATCAGTGGCTGCCGGCCTCCGGCCTCAAAGCAGCGGACGCACCGAACTTCGAGCGCTATGACGAGAAGTTCGATCCAGCAACCGGAAATGGCGGCTTCGAGATCTGGATGCCGGTGAGGGAGTAGGGGGCTTCCGCAACGCTGGCATACCGTCCCGCTTGCTTGGCAAGCCCCGGCGACTTTGTCATAACCGCAGGCAAATCTTGCGTGTGGGCCCGTGCCGGACATCCCGTGCAAGTCATAACAAGCAGCCGGGAAGGTCCCAACATGTCCAACGTCCGCGTTCTCGCCACCGACCTCGAATTTCCAGAAGGGCCGGTCGTGATGCCGGACGGCTCGGTCGTGCTGGTGGAGATCCGCGGCCAGCGCCTGACCCGCGTTTATCCCGATGGCCGCAAGGAGATCGTCGCGAAGGTGCCGGGTGGCCCCAATGGCGCCGCGCTCGGGCCCGACGGCAAGATCTACATCTGCAACAATGGCGGCTTCTCCTGGCTTCCGGCCGGCAAGATGATCATGCCGGGCCCGCAACCGGACGATTACCGCGGCGGCTCGATCCAGCGCGTCGATCTGCAATCCGGCAAGGTCGAGACCGTCGTGACCAGATGCGGCGAGCACGATCTGCGCGGCCCGAACGATCTCGTCTTCGACAAGCAGGGCGGCCTCTGGTTCTCCGACCTTGGCAAACGCCGCGCGCGCGAAATGGATGTCGGCGGCATGTACTATCTCAAGCCCGGCATGAAGGAGATCGTCGAAATCGTGCACGGCGTGTTGCCGGCGAACGGCATCGGGCTCTCGCCGGACGAGAACACGGTCTATATCGCAGAGACGCCGACGGGCCGGCTCTGGGCCTATGAGCTCTCCGCGCCGGGCACGCTGAAGCCGCGCGAGGTGATCTATCGCGGCGAGCGGGGCAAGCCGATCTGCGGCCTCGGCGGCTACCAGATGTTCAACTCGCTCGCGGTGGAGGCGAACGGCAATGTCTGCGTCGCCACCCTCGTCTCCGGCTGCATCTCGGTGATCGCGCCCGACGGCACCCTGGTGGAACAGGTGCCGACCGGCGACCGCGTCACCACCAACATCGCCTTCGGCGGTCCCGAGCTGAAGACCGCCTACATCACCCTGTCAGGTAAGGGCGAGCTGATCGCCATGGACTGGCCGCGCGGCGGTTTGCCGTTGAATTTCTTGAATAAGTGAGCCAAGCCGTCATTGCGAGGAGCCGCGACAAAATTGCGAAGCAATTTTGCGCTGGCGACGAAGCAATCCAGGCTGCCTCCGCCGTAAGACTCTGGGTTGCTTCGCTTCGCTCGCAATGACGCAAGGAGAGACTTTCAATGCCCTGGCCCGACCCCATCACCCTGCGCGGACAGCACGCCCGTCTCGAGCCGCTGTCGCATCAGCATCGCGAGGGGCTGGTCGAGGCCGTGAAGGACGGCGAGCTGTCAAAACTCTGGTACACGGCGATCCCGCTGCCGGAGAACATGGGCAAGGAGATCGACCGCCGTCTCGGCCTTCAGGCCGCAGGCTCGATGCTGCCGTTCACCGTGTTCGATGCCGGCGGCAGGATCGTCGGCATGACCACCTACATGAACATCGATGCCGCCAACCGCCGGGTCGAGATCGGCTCGACCTGGTACGGCAAGAGCGCGCAGCGCGGCCCGCTCAACACGCAGTGCAAGCTCCTGCTGCTGCGGCACGCCTTCGAAACCCTGAACTGCATCGCGGTCGAGTTCCGCACGCATTTCTTCAACCACCAGAGCCGCCGCGCCATCGAGCGCCTCGGCGCCAAGCAGGACGGCATTTTGCGCAGCCACCAGGTCGGGCCGAACGGCACGTTGCGCGACACCGTGGTCTACAGCATCACCGCCGCCGAATGGCCGACGGTCCAGGCGCATCTCGAATTTCAACTCAACGACAAGCCGCGCTAGCTATAATGTGCTCCAGATTTGCTGCTCGCTCGGTCACCGCTCCCTCCGGGAGAGGTGAAGAGCGCCCGCTTCTGGCACCAATTCAACTGAGACTCATTGCGCGAAGGACGCTGCCACCATGGACAGATTTGATTATGTGATCGTCGGCGCGGGCTCGGCCGGTTGCGTGCTCGCCAGCCGGCTGAGCGAAGACCCCGCGACCAGCGTCTGCGTGCTGGAGGCGGGCCCTTCCGACTGGCACCCCTACATCCACCTGCCGGCGGGCTTCATCAAGACCTTCCACATGAAGAGCATCAACTGGGCCTACCAGCAAGAGCCCGGACCCTGGACTGGCGGGCGCAGCATCTACGCGCCGCGCGGCAAGACGCTCGGCGGCTCGTCCTCGATCAACGGCCACATCTACAATCGCGGCCAGCGCATGGATTTCGACACCTGGGCGCAGATGGGCAATCGCGGATGGGGCTATGCCGATGTGCTGCCCTATTTCCGTCGGCTGGAGAAACGCGTCGGCGAGGGCGAGGCGCTCTATCGCGGCCGCGAGGGCAGCCTCACCGTCACCACGATGGAGTGGCGCGATCCGCTCTGCGAAGCCTTCATGGAAGGCGCGGTCTCGCTCGGCATCCCCCGCAACCCCGACTACAACGGCAAGACCCAGGAAGGTGTGTCCTACTGCCAGCGCACCATCAACAACGGCCTGCGCGTCTCCGGCGCCACCGCTTTCCTCAGGCCCGCGATGAAGCGTCCCAACGTCCATGTGCACACCCACGCGCATGCGACCGAGATCATTTTTGAAGGCAAGCGCGCCGGCGGCGTGCGCTACATGAAGGGCGGCCGTGGTGGTCATCCTGTCGAGGTGCGCGCCAACAAGGAAGTGATCCTCTCCGGCGGCACCTATAATTCGCCGCAGCTCTTGCAGCTCTCCGGCATCGGCTCGCCCGATCTGTTGCAGGCCCATGGCATCCAGGTGCGCCACGCGCTGCCGGTCGGCGAAGGCCTGCAGGACCATTACGCGCCGCGCACGGTGGCGCGGGTGAAGGACATCAAGACCATCAACGAGCTTCGCCGCGGCTTCTCGCTGTGGATCGAGGCGCTGAAATGGGCGACCGCGCGCCGCGGCCTGCTCTCGCTGTCGCCGACCATGGTCTATTGCTTCTGGCACTCCGGAGAGAGCGCGGAGAGTTCCGACCTGCAGCTCACCTTCACGCCGGCGAGCTACAAGGAAGGCGTGCAGGGCCAGCTCGAGGACGAACCCGGCATGACCGTGGCGTCCTGGCAGCAGCGCCCCGAGAGCCGCGGCTATGTCCGCATCCGCTCCAATGATCCGTTCGCGCCGCCGATCATCCAGACCAATTATCTCGACGCCGAGCTCGACCGCCGCGTCATCGTCGGCGGCATGAAGCTCGCACGGCGCCTGCTGAAATCTGCGCCGCTCTCGCCCTATTACGCCTACGAGGATTTCCCCGGTCCGAACGTCAACACCGACGACGAATTCCTGCACGCCGCGACCCAGCGTGGCACCACCACCTTCCACCCCGGCTGCACCTGCCGCATGGGTCCGGCGGACAGTACCTGGGCGGTGGTCGACGACCAGCTCCGCGTCCACGGGTTGGAGGGCCTCCGCGTCATCGATGCCTCCGTCATGCCGCGCATGATCTCGGCGAACCTGAATGCGTCAACCATGATGATCGCCGACCGCGCCTCCGACCTCATCCGCGGCAAGCAGCCGATGGAATCCGCGCGCATTCCGGACGCGGCGGTGGCGTGAGGGTCGTCGGGTGGGTTAGCCCCGCGACTGCGCGAAGCGCAGTTCGCGCGGCGTAACCCACCACTTCTCTCGATGCGGAGACATAAGCGGTGGGTTACGCTGACGCTAACCCACCCTACGAATTTTGCCCGTTCGATCAACAACCAAAAGTTGCCTCGTGCTCTCCGCGTCTATAGTGTCAACAAGCGGATCGCCCTGTCGGGAACGGATGTGAGCAGGAAAACAGAACTCGAAGCGGGCGTCGAGCCGTTGGACAACATCATTGTTGGTGAATTGCCCAGCGATGTATTTGTTCGTCGTTTCAGCAGTTATTTCTTCTATGATATAGATCTGAATTCTTCGGAGGCGATCATTTCCGCGCTGCGGCAGGTCGCAGTCGTGTGCTCGGGTTTGGATTTCGAGATCGATGTTTATGCGAGTTCGACCCGAAGATTTCTTGCAAGCCTGGACGAGGCTTCGAACTTGCCTTGCGAGATCAAGAAGCTCGGCCGGGCGATGTGCGACGACGGCGATATGGGAGGCATGTCTATCGTCGATCGACGGAAGAGGTGGGCTATATATCAAGAGCGTCCCATTGACCTGGCCGTTCTGGCGGTTGAATGCGACGTAGACCTGAGAGGAATAGCTGCCGTTCGAGACTGCTTCTTCACGATCGGCGATGTCAGGAACTGGCTCTCGATGCGGACCGCTCGCGACAGGGAGCTGGTTGACGTCCTAGGAAGTGGGTTTCTCTCCGCATTGGTCGAGAGCTATTCATCACCACAGGTGGAGGATGATCGTTAGCGATGAGCGAAAGTCCGAGTGATTTTAATGAGGTAGTTCTAGCCATGCGAGTCGTGGACGCAATTCGCGCCCGGCCTGATATGTATGTCGGCGATTTTCCGACCGGCGCCCTGCTAGTGGCACGCCTCGTAGAGAGCTTGATCCTGCTGAATGTCGGGCCTCTGAAGATCGAGCGCACGGGCGCATGGTACTCCATATATGCGGATAGGGATTGGCTAGTGACGGAATCTGGAGCCCTTTCTCTCGACGCATTCCAGCGCTCGATACCGCTGCCGAGCGGTGGCCGGTTCTATGACAGGGCGGAGGTCATACTGACCGCACTCGCCGATGCTGTCGTAACATCTGACGCGACCGGAGTTAGCTGGATCACCGGTGAACCCGGAAAATGGCCTCTGCCCGCGGATTTCGACTTGTCATTGCCTCAAGCGAGGGGGCGGATCGTCGCCTTTCACTACTCGGAGCCCGATCTTTCCTGGGCGCACGGCGTTCAGGCGTGAACCGACCAAATGGTGACTCGTGTCGGATTGTGAGGATCTCGGTGAGCCAACTCGTTCGGTAGTTCGAGAGAAGATACTCGCCCTCATCGGCGATGACGAAGCGCGTCAGGATGTCTCGGATTGGGCCGCACAATGGGTCCGACGACTCGATCCCAACATTGAAGATGCGCAAGTCTGGCTGGCTATCACCAGGCTAGGCGGCGCAGATTTGCGTACCTCTCGAACCGCATATCTTCACGGAGACGAGGATTTTGCTGCATGGCTAGCTGATTTGGGCGACAGCTAGATCGTGCCTTGATTGAGCAGAGCGATGAACTTGGACCATGTGACTTCAGCGATTGTTAACACGGGCGTGCAAGCCGACGTGTTGAGCGAGTAACCCACCACTTCTGTTGACGCGGAAACGAAAAGAGGTGGGTTACGCTGACGCTAACCCACCCTACGAGCTTTGCTGTGTCGCTCGTTCGTCAATCCCTCTTCGCAAAAATATTCCACTTTACCGAAATTCGGAATTGCGGCATAAGTCGAAACAGCCCGGCCTGAGGAAGAGGGGCGGTTCGCGAGGTCGTTCGAAACGCGGGCCGGGTTGCGGTGGACGCGGCAGCGTCGGGCGCGAGGCTAAGGGCAGGGCGGATTGCTCTCCGTGAGCCCCAAGGCTTCGTGTAGACGAACGGCGCTGTCAGGTTCGTCTCGCCAGCAAGTTTCCGGCTCCGTCGACAGGGTTGGAAAAACTGCGGCGTGTAAGCGAACCGTGCGTACGGCAAAACCGTGTGGTCCTGGCCGTCGTTGCTACGGTCAAGCCTTGGCGGATGCGGCATTGGCGTCAACCGGCGCGGTGCCGGCGACTTTCGCTGGGGTGAGGGAGGCCAGAACGAACTCGGCTCCCGGGAGAGCGCGGCATAAGCCGTCCAACCACTGCGCAGGGAAGGCCGTGTGTTGGGCTTCACCTGTATGCTGCTGTGCGGTTTTCTGCGTGTGCTTTTCGCGCAGCGGACCGTGGGTGCCAGCCGGCACCCGGCCTTCCCTGCGCCCTCTTTCTTTGGGGGCGATGGAGAGAGCAAAGCTCGGGCGAAATGCGCCGCGAGGATGCGAACGTGTGTCTGCAGTTCAGAACGTGAGCCGGAGAGCGACCCAATGCCCCTTGCTCCGTCATTGCGAGCGTAGCGAAGCAATCCAGACTGCCGCCGCGGGGGGATTCTGGATTGCTTCGCTACGCTCGCAATGACGATGCTGAAGAAGTGTGCCTCAATCTCCGTTGTCATCGCCCGGCTTGACCGGGCGATCCAGTATCCAGAGGCGATTGTGATTGAGCCGAGACGCCTCGGCGTACTGGATTCCCCGCTTTCGCGGGGAATGACGGTGTCATTTGGAAACGATGCCGATGTCCAACACGTCGTCCTGGCGAAAGCCAGGACCCATTACCCCAGGAAGTGGTTTTGCGAATATTGGTAGTTTGGTACGCCGACCATTCGCAATCGATAGATCACGCGGTATGGGTCCCGGCCTTCGCCGGGACGACACCGAGAATGTGTCGGCCGCGTGCCCTACACCTCCCGGCGGCTCAAAAACGCCAGCCGCTCGAACAGGTGCACGTCCTGCTCGTTCTTGAGCAGCGCGCCGTGCAGCGGCGGGATCAGTTTGCGCGGGTCGCGTTCGCGCAGTTGCTCGACGCTCATGTCCTCGTTGAGCAGCAGCTTGAGCCAGTCCAAAAGCTCCGACGTTGATGGCTTCTTCTTCAGGCCGGGCACCTCGCGCACTTCGAAGAAGATGCGCAGCGCCTCCTCGACCAGGCGCTTCTTGATGCCGGGGAAGTGGACGTCGACGATGCGGCCCATGGTGTCGGCATCGGGGAACTTGATGTAGTGGAAGAAGCAGCGGCGCAGGAAAGCGTCCGGCAGCTCCTTCTCGTTGTTGGAGGTGATCATCATGATCGGGCGCTGCTTCGCCTTGATCGTCTCACCGGTTTCGTAGACATGGAATTCCATGCGGTCGAGCTCGAGCAGCAAATCGTTCGGAAACTCGATGTCGGCCTTGTCGATCTCGTCGATCAGCAGCACCGGGCGCTGCTCGCTGGTGAAGGCTTCCCAGAGCTTGCCGCGCTTGATGTAGTTCCTGATGTCGGACACGCGCGCGTCGCCGAGCTGGCTGTCGCGCAGGCGCGACACCGCGTCGTATTCGTACAGGCCCTGCTGCGCCTTGGTGGTGGACTTGATGTGCCAGGTCAAAAGCGGCGCCTTCAGCGCCTTTGCCACTTCCTCCGCCAGCACCGTCTTGCCGGTGCCCGGCTCGCCCTTCACCAGGAGCGGGCGCTCCAGCACGATCGAGGCGTTGACGGCGACCTTGAGATCGTCGGTCGCAACATAGTCCTTGGTGCCCGTAAATTTCATTGCGTGTCCTTGGGTATCGTCGGCGTGAGGCGCAGGCCCCGGTCGCGACAAGGGAACGGCCGCGCGTGGCGGCCGTTCCCGGTTCGGTCAGGCTTTCAGACCCGTCTTATCAGCGAAAGGATGACCAGCACAATCACCGCGCCGATGGTGGCGTCCACGATGGCGCCGACCGTGCCGGTGGCGAGCGCGATATGCAGCTGCGGCAGCACCCAGCTCGCCACCAGCGCGCCGATGATGCCGACGACCATGTTGCCGATCAGCCCAAATCCCGCCCCGTGGACAATCTTGCCCGCCAGCCAGCCGGCGATCGCGCCGATGATCAGCGCTGCGACAATTCCCATTGCAAACGTCCCCCAAAACAGCCCCGTATGGCCACCAATTCTAGAGCAAAAAGCCTCCCGGTCCAGCGCGGAGCAGTGGCCTCCGCCCCTTGACGTTCGCCCCCCGACGGGCAATCTGTCACCCATGTTCCTGCAATTCTTCACCTCTCTGCGCGACGCGCAGGTCCCTGTGACGCTGCGCGAATACCTCACGCTGATGGAGGCGCTCGACGCTGACCTCGCGGACTACACGGTCGAGAATTTCTACTATCTGTCGCGCGCCTCGCTGGTGAAGGACGAGCGCAACCTCGACAAGTTCGATCGCGTCTTCGGCACGGTGTTCAAGGGGCTGGAAAGCCTGCTCGACGCCATGGAGAAGGCGGAGATCCCCGAGGAGTGGCTGAAGAAGCTGGCCGAAAAGTACCTCACCGAGGAAGAGAAGAAACAGATCGAGGCCATGGGCTGGGACAAGCTCATGGAGACCCTGAAGAAGCGGCTCGAGGAGCAGAAGGGGCGGCACCAGGGCGGCTCGAAGTGGATCGGCACCGCCGGCACTTCGCCGTTCGGCGCGCACGGCTACAACCCTGAAGGCGTGCGCATCGGCCAGGAGAAGAACCGCAACAACCGCGCCGTGAAGGTGTGGGACAAGCGCGAGTTCAAGGACTTGGACGGCAATGTCGAGCTCGGCATCCGCAACATCAAGGTGGCGCTGCGCCGCCTGCGCAAGTTCGCGCGCACCGGTGCGCCTGACGAGCTCGATCTCGACACCACGATCCGCGAGACCGCCAATCACGGCTATCTCGACGTGCACATGCGCCCCGAGCGGCGCAATGCGGTGAAGCTGCTGGTGTTCTTCGACATCGGCGGCTCGATGGACGCGCATATCGAGCAGGTCGAGGAACTGTTCTCGGCGGCGAAGAGCGAGTTCAAGCACATGGAGTATTTCTACTTCCACAACTGCCTCTATGAAGGCGTGTGGAAGCAGAACAAGCGCCGCTTCACCGACCGCACGCCGACCTGGGACGTGCTGCACAAATACCCGCACGACTACAAGGTCGTGTTCGTCGGCGACGCCTCGATGAGCCCTTACGAGATCATGGTGCCTGGCGGCTCGGTCGAGCACGTCAACGAGGAGCCCGGCTCGGTCTGGCTCGATCGCATCATCCGCACCTATCCGCATGCAGTGTGGCTGAACCCGGTGCAGCAGAAGCATTGGGACTATTCGGAATCGACCACCATCATCAAACGCATTTTTGCCAACCGCATGTATCCGATCACGATCGAGGGTCTGGAAGGTGCGATGAAGGAGTTGACGCACTGATGCTCGGCGTCGTCATTCCGGGGCGCGCGTAGCGCGAGCTTTGATGCGCAATTGCGCATCAGAGAATCCATCGGGCCGCAGCGTTGGTGACAAATGGATTCCGGGCTCGATGCTGCGCATCGCCCCCGGAATGACGAAGGAGAAGGGAAAAGATATGCCCCAGACCATCACCCGCGGCATCAAGGCGCTGATCGACGAGGCCAATGCCGAGATCGAGACGCTCAGCGCCAAGGACGCCATCGAGATCTCCAAGAACGGCGACGTCGTCATCGTCGACATCCGCGACCCCCGCGAGATCGAGCGCGAGGGCCGCATCCCGGGCGCGTTCGCCTGCACCCGCGGCATGCTCGAATTCTGGATCGATCCGCAGAGCCCGTACGCCAAGCCGATCTTCCAGGAGGACAAGAAGTTCGTCTTCCACTGCGCCGGCGGCCTGCGCTCCGCGCTCGCCGCCAAGACCGCGCAGGACATGGGCCTCAAGCCCGTCGCCCACATCGCCGGCGGCTACGCCGCCTGGCGCGATGCCGGTGGGCCGACGGAGCAATGGGAGCCGAAGAAGAAGGGGTGAGGTGAACACCGTCCTCGCCACACACTCCGTCATGCCCGGGCTTGACCCGGGCATCCACGTCTTGCCGCGACGAAGAACGTGGATGGCCGGGACAAGCCCGGCCATGACGACTAAGGACAACAGCCGGAGCACGTAATGACCACCGACCCCCTCGTCTCCACCGAATGGCTCGCCGCCCATATCAACGACGCCAACGTGAAGGTGCTCGACGCCAGCTTCAAGCTCCCCGGCGTGCTGCCGCTGCCGAAGGACGACTATCTCGCCGCGCATCTGCCCGGCGCCGTGTTCTTCGACGTCGATGCGGTGTCGGATCATTCCAACCCGCTGCCGCACATGTTTCCGAGCGCCGAGCAGTTTGGCCGCGACATCGGCAATCTCGGCATCTCCAATGCCGACACCGTCGTGATCTACGATGCCGGCGGCTGGGTCGCGGCGCCCCGCGCATGGTGGATGTTCCTGTCCTACGGCCACGGCAATGTGCGCATCCTCGATGGCGGGCTGAAGAAGTGGCGCGCTGAGGGCCGCCCCGTCGAGAGCGGCGAGGTGAAGCCGAAGCCCGCGACGTTCAAGGCGAGCTACGATGCAAAGCGCGTGCGCAGCATGCAGCAGCTGATCGCCAACGTCGCAAGCCACGCCGAGCAGGTAATCGACGCACGCGCCGCCGATCGTTTCGAGGGCCGCGCGCCGGAGCCGCGGCCGGGCATCCGCTCCGGCCACATCCCCGGCGCCCGCAACGTGCCCTACAATCTCCTGTTCGATGCCGCGACCGGCACGATGAAGCCGCTCGACGATTTGCGCGCCGCCTTCACCGGCGCCGGCGTCAAGCTAGATGCGCCTATCGTGACGAGCTGCGGCTCGGGCGTCTCGGCCGGCGTGCTGACGCTCGCGCTCTATCGCCTCGGCATCACCGACACCGCGCTCTATGACGGCTCGTGGTCGGAATGGGGCCAGGCCGGCGGCCCGCCGATCGCGACCGGGCCGGCGTAACCTCGTCGCCATGGCGGCGGTGCGCTCCCTCGCCCCGCGCGGAGAGGCGAAGAAGGAGCGTCAGCGCGTGCGCGCGGTCGTTGTTGTCGCGAAGGCCGGCTGCTGCTGTCCGAACGGATTGAGCTGTTGCTGCAATTGCTGAGGCGGCGGACGCCGCACGATGTGGTGCCGCTTCTTCGCCTTCGCCTTGCGCTTGGTCGCCTTGCCGTCCGACGCGCTGCTGTCCGCCTTGATGCCCGCCTTGGCTTTCGCCGGTGTGTCCTTCACGGACGTCGCCGCCGGATCGTTCAGCGCGGCCAGCTTGGCCGCGGCGGCATCGAGCGCCGGGGATGCGAGGGCGGCACCGGGGTCGGCCGGCACCGGCTCGCTGACGGTCGCGGCAGCAGTAGGCTGCGTCTCGGGAATCGATGCCGCGGTGTCGGCCGGGGTGAGCGTGTCGGTGGCCGCTGGCGCTGTGGCGTCCGCCGTCGGCTCGGGTGTGGCCGGTTCGGTGGTCGGAGTTCTGGGCTTCAGGCGCGGCTTCAGTGATCTGGGGCTGAACGTCGGTCTCGGTCGTCGGCGTGGCGACTTGCTCTGGCCCATTCGCCGGCAAGCCGATGGTTGGAATCTGGTCACGCAGCGACGGGGTGGGCTCGACGGTCACCTCCGGCTCCGGCTGTAATACCGCGAGCACCGGCTGAGCCGGCTCGGGAGCCTGCGCAAACACCTGCTCCTGCGGGCCGTTCCGCCAGGCGGGGTTGCTGACATACTGCTCATGGCTCGCCCGCAGCAGCGCGGCGGCCCCTAGGCCGAACACCAGGATGGAGGTTGACAGCAGGATCGCGGCAAACAGGAAGCGAAAGCCGGGAAGCATCGGTCGGATTACGAATTTCCGCCCCGGGTTGGGGCCAGGGCCCATGAGCCATCTGAACGCGGTGACGGTACTGATTGCCGCCTTCGCCACGCCGGGATCGGAGCTCAAAGCGATGACGAATCAGGCTGATTCGACCATATCGCAACGCCTCTCCGCCGTTCCCTAAAATTCGGGCCCGAAGACTCCGGCAATTGATGGCGTGATGCGATTTCTCCCCCGTGATGCAATGGGGCAACGGTAGTCTTGCGGATCACAAATCGGCAAATCCGGCGCAAATACGCCTGATATGTCTTGAATGTGCCGCTATCTTCGGTCATCTGGCCGTTAACGGTCCGGTCGGGCTTGGGGACTATACAAGAGCGATGATGATCAAACATTTTCTGACGATATGCGCTGCCGCGACAGTCGCTGCGGCGGGAACCTCGCTCGCGCAGGCTCAGAGCTATCCGGTCCAGCAGGCGCCGAGCTATGGCGCCCCGGCTGAATATCGCCCAGGCGATCGCACGCCGAATTTCGACGCGCTGGACGAAGACGACGACGCGATGCCCCAGACCTCGCTGCCGGCGCCCGGCCCCGCCGACGATCCGCGCTACGGCCGCCCGGCCGGCGCGCCTCCGGTCTATTCGGCGGCCCCGCCGCAGGGGCCGGTGATGTCGCCGGATGATCCGCGTTATGGCCGTCCGGCTGGCGCTCCGGCCTATTCGGCCGCGGCGCCGCAAGGCCCCGTGATGTCGCCCGACGATCCCCGCTACGGCCGTCCCGCCGGTCCGCCCCCGGTGATCTATGCCGATCGTCCGGGGCAGGGCCAGGCACCGGCCAATGACGGCCTGCGTCCGCCTGAGGCCGTCGGTGGTCCCGCCGCGACCGGTACGGTCCAGGCCGGGCAGCCGCCCGTCGGCGCCGACGGCCGGCCGATGACGGTCGCGTCGTTGCCGCCCGAGGAGCAGCCTGATGCTGCGCCGGCGCAGTTGCCGCAGAACCTGCGCCGCCAGGAAGTCGCGTTCCAGACCAAGGAGCCGGCTGGCACGCTCGTGGTCGATACGCCGAACACCTACCTCTATTACGTGCTCGGCAACGGCCGTGCGATCCGCTACGGCGTCCGCGTCGGCCGCGACGGCTTCACCTGGACCGGCGTACAGAAGATCACCCGCAAGGCCGAGTGGCCGGATTGGCATCCGCCGACCGAGATGATCGAGCGCCAGCCCTATCTGCCGCGCTTCATGGCCGGCGGCCCCGGCAACCCGCTCGGCGCCCGCGCGATGTATCTCGGCTCGACCGTCTACCGCATCCACGGCACCAATCAGCCCTCGACGATCGGCAAGTTCGTTTCCTCCGGCTGTATCGGTATGCTGAACGAGGACGTCTCCGACCTGTTCGACCGCGTCAAGGTCGGCACCCGTGTGGTGGTGCTGCCGGGCGGCCCGCAGCCGGGAACGGCGACCGCCTCCGCCGCGCCAACGCCGAGCGCTGCTGGTCCGGCTCCAATGGCCGCCCAGGCTGGCCCGGTCCCGGGCACCCAACCGACCGTCGTGCCGCCGCTGCCCGCGCCGGTCACCGTGCGCTAGGCGCTTCGCGCGCATTCGAATTGCAATGGGCGTGCCTTGGCACGCCCATTGTCGTTTCAGGCCAGTGTCGTTTCAGGCCAGTGTCGTTTCAGGCCAGTGCCGTTTCAGGCCAGCTTCCGCGGCAGCTCGCTGCCTTTGGTAAAGGCGTCAATTGCCTCGACCATCTGGCTGTAATGGATGCGCAAGCCGTCCGCGGTGGCGTAGCCCAGATGCGGCGTCAGCACGAGATTGTCGAGCTTGCGGAAGGGATGGTCGACCGGCAGCGGCTCGACCGAGAACACATCCAAGCCTGCACCTGCGATCCTCCTCCGCTGCAGGGCCTCGAGCAGCGCCTGCTCGTCCACGATCGGCCCGCGCGCGGTGTTGACGAGGAAGGCGGTCGGCTTCATCCGCACGAGATCGGCGCGGCCGACCAGCCCGCGCGAGCGCTCGCTCAGCACCACATGGATGGTGATGATATCGGCCTTGGCGAACAGCTCCTCCTTGCTGGCGTAGCCGACGCCGGCCTCCTTGCACTTCTCCTGCGTGAGGTTTGGGCTCCAGGCGATCACGTTCATGCCGAATGCCTTGGCAATCCCCGCCATCTTGCTGCCGAGCTTGCCGAGCCCGACGATGCCGAGCGTCAGTCCTTCGATCTCGACGCCGGCAAAGGTCTGCCAGGGCTCGCCGGCATGCATGCGCGCATTCTCGCGGCCGATGCCGCGGGTCAGCTCCAGGATCAGGCCCATGGTGAGCGGGGCGGTGGGATCGCGCGAATATTGCGTGCCGCCGATGGCGACGCCACGCGCCTTCGCAGCTTCCATGTCGATGGAGGCGTTGCGCATGCCGGAGGTCAAGAGCAGCTTCAGCTTCGGCAGCTTGTCGAACAGGCCCTTGGGGAATGCGGTGCGCTCGCGCATCGCGCAGATGATTTCGAAATCGGCCAGCGCGCTCGCCGCGGCCTGCTCGGAAGCAAATGGGTGGCTGAACACGGTGACGTCGACGCGGTCGGAGAGTTTTGGCCAGTCGGCGACGTCGAGGGCGAGGTTGAAATAGTCGTCGAGAATTGCACAGCGCAGGCGCGTCATCAGCGTTCATCCATGGCGAGAGGTGACGGCGCGAGCGGGGGCGCCCTCGTCGGAACCGGGCCATGGTTGCGCGCAATCAGTCTCGCGCGCAAGCAGCCTGCGTCTTCAAAAATCCGATAGCGGCGGGCTCAGAGGTCGCGGGGCTTCAGACGGAACGGTGCATCCATGCCGTGCTTGGCGCGCCAGGCCGGACCGGGGCCGCGCATGTAGTGCAATTCGGGCCGGTACGGGTTGAAGGCGGTGGCGAAGAAGCGTTTCCAGAAGCTCTGGATCTCGGAGACGAATCCGGAGACGCGGCCGGCTTCTGCCGGAACATGAAAAGAGTTGGTCTCGATCAGAGCCATGATGCGGCCTCGCTGTGCTCCCGTTCGTTCTGAGCGGGTGGCGCTGTTTCCGCGCGAAACCGAGCTTTGGCCTGATTTATTAAAAGATGGTTTCAATTGTCCGGATCTGAGTCCGGATGGTGTCCGAACCGTATTCATCCGTGGTGAACGGACGGAAAACATTGCCCTTTGGGGGCGGGATCGCTACATCGGCGGCAAGCAAATTTCCTCAAATCGAAGGTTTCACGGGACCGATGGCGCGCCAGTTCATCTATTTCATGCAGGGCCTGACCAAGAGCTACCCGACCCGGAAGGTGCTCGATAACATCCATTTGAGCTTCTATCCGGACGCCAAGATCGGCGTGCTCGGCGTCAACGGCTCGGGCAAGTCGACCCTGCTCAAGATCATGGCCGGCCTCGACAAGGAATACACCGGTGAAGCCTGGGTCGCCGAAGGCGCCCGCGTCGGTTATCTCGAGCAGGAGCCGCATCTCGATCCCAAGCTTTCTGTGCGCGAGAACGTCATGCAGGGCGTCGCCAAGCAGAAGGCGATCCTCGACCGCTACAACGAGCTCGCCGTCAACTACTCGGACGAGACTGCCGACGAGATGACCAAGCTGCAGGACGAGATCGAGGCGCAGGGCCTCTGGGATCTCGACAGCAAGGTCGACCAGGCCATGGACGCGCTGCGCTGCCCGCCCGACGATGCCGACGTGACGAAACTCTCGGGCGGTGAGCGCCGCCGCGTCGCACTGTGCCGCCTGCTGCTCGACCAGCCCGAGCTCTTGCTGCTGGACGAGCCGACCAACCATCTCGATGCCGAGTCGGTGTCGTGGCTGGAAGGCCATTTGCGCAACTATCCTGGTGCGATCCTGATCGTCACCCACGACCGCTACTTCCTCGACAATGTCACGGGCTGGATCCTCGAGCTCGATCGCGGCCGCGGCATTCCCTACGAGGGCAACTATTCGTCCTGGCTGGTGCAGAAGCAGAAGCGCCTGGAGCAGGAAGGCCGCGAAGAAGCCGCGCACCAGAAAACGCTGGCCCGCGAGCAGGAATGGGTGGCGTCCTCGCCAAAGGCACGCCAGGCCAAGTCGAAGGCGCGCTACCAGCGCTATGAGGAACTGCTCAAGCAGGCGAGCGAGAAGCAGACCCAGACCGCGCAGATCATCATCCCGGTCGCCGAGCGCCTCGGCGCCAACGTGGTCGATTTCGAAGGCCTCAGCAAAGGCTATGGCGATCGCCTCTTGATCGACGATCTCACCTTCAAGCTGCCGCCCGGCGGCATCGTCGGCGTGATCGGTGCCAACGGCGCCGGCAAGACCACGCTGTTCAAGATGATCACCGAGCAGGAAACGCCGGACAAGGGCACGATCACGGTCGGCGAGACCGTGCATCTCGGCTATGTCGACCAGTCGCGCGATGCGCTCGACGGCAAGAAGACCGTGTGGGAGGAAATCTCCGGCGGCAACGAGCTGATCCTGCTCGGCAAGAAGGAAGTCAATTCGCGCGGCTATTGCTCCTCGTTCAACTTCAAGGGTGCGGACCAGCAGAAGAAGGTCGGTGCGCTCTCCGGCGGTGAACGCAACCGCGTCCATCTCGCCAAGATGCTGAAGTCCGGCGCCAACGTGCTGCTGCTCGACGAACCGACCAACGACCTCGACGTCGACACGCTGCGCGCGCTCGAAGAGGCGCTGGAGGATTTTGCCGGCTGCGCCGTCATCATCAGCCACGATCGCTGGTTCCTTGACCGCATCGCGACCCACATCCTGGCGTTCGAAGGCGACAGCCATGTCGAATGGTTCGAGGGCAACTTCCAGGATTACGAGAAGGACAAGATGCGTCGGCTCGGCCAGGACAGCATCATTCCGCACCGGGTGAAGTACAAGAAGCTGACGCGGTGATCTCGGCATGATGTGGCGGGCGCTCATCGCTGCGGTGATTGCGATCACCTGTGCTCAGTCGCCCGCCCGCGCCGCCGACGCCGCCTTCACGCAATTCATCGTCTCGCTCTGGCCGGAGGCGCAGGCCGAAGGCGTGTCGCGCGCGACGTTCGAGGAGCAGATACGCGGACTCGAGCCTGACTACAAGCTGCCCGATCTGATCCTGCCGGGGCGGCCCGCGACCGGCGCACCGTCGCAGGCCGAGTTCGTGCAGGTGCCCGCCGACTACGTCAAAGAAGCCTCGATCGCGCGGCTTGCAGGTGAGGGGCAGCGACTGCTGCAAAAATATCGCACCGCGCTGACCGAGATCGAGAAGAGCTCAGGCGTTCCTGCGACCGTCATGCTCGCGATCTGGGGCCGCAGACAGATTATGGCCGCTACACGCTGCCTTACGATCTCGTCCGCGTGTTGGCGACGCAGGCCTATGTCGGACGCCGCAAGGATCAGTACCGCAACGAGTTCATTCTTGCGCTCAAGATCCTCGGCGAGGGTGTGGTCACGCGCAAGGACATGCGCTCGTCCTGGGCCGGCGCGACTGGTCTCACGCAATTCCTGCCTTCCGAATATTACAAGCACGGCGTCGACTTCGACGGCGACGGTCGTATCGACATCTGGCATTCGGTGCCGGATGCGCTGGCGTCCGCTGCGCAGCAGCTCGTCAACAAGGGCTGGCAAAGCGGTGTGCGCTGGGCCTACGAGGTGCAGGCACCGGCCAAGGTCGATTGCACCACCGGCGTGCCCGAGGTGACGAAGCCAATCGGCCAATGGCTGCGCGAAGGTTTTGTGCCGGTGCGTGGGCAGAAGCTCAGCGCGGCCGAACAGGCGCAGCCGGCCTCGCTGGCCGCAGCCGGAGGGCATCTACGGTCCGTCGTTCCTGAGCACGAAGAATTACTTCGTCATCAAGGAATACAATTTCTCCGATCTCTACGTGCTGTTCGTCGGCCATCTCAGCGACCGCATGATGAGCCCGCTGCCATTCGCAACGCCCTGGTCGGCTTCGAAGCAGTTGCGCACGAAAGACGTCGAGACCATGCAGCGCGGGCTCACGCGCGCCGGATTCTACAAGGACAAGATCGACGGCAAGGCGGGCATGCAGACCCGCGCCGCGCTCGGTGCCTATCAGAAGTCGGCGGGCCTCAAGGTCGATTGCTGGCCGAGTGAAGAGGTGCTGCGCTCGATCCAGGCTTCGCGATAATTGTTCTCGACTTCGGCCAAAAGAAAAAGCCCGGCCGAGATGCTCGGCCGGGCTTCGATCGCGGCGCGGATGCGCGCGTAGCGATCAGATCAGTAGCAGACGCGAACCGGCCGGCTGACCCAGCCGTAGCCGTCCCAATACCGCTCACGACGCCAGTAGCAGGGCGCCGGCGGCGGGGGCTCGGCCACGTAAACGGGGCCGCCATAGGCGGGGCGGCTCGACGCGATGGCGCCGCCAACGATCGCGCCGCCGATCAGGCCGGCTGCGATGCCGGCGCCGACGCCGTCACCGGCTTTGGCGGGCGGAGTGGCGGTCACCAGCGAACCGGCGACCGTCGCAACCGTGAGGGCGGCAACTAAAGTCTTCTTCATGCTCAGGGCTCTCCTGGGAGATGGGCTCCCCTTGTTAGAGGTGCCCGGGTTTCAAAGGTTCACGCACACTCTGATGGAATTGGCCGTTGGGCTAGGAAGCGCGCAAATGGTCAATCCACGGTAAACGCACACGGAGCTGTGACGAGAAAAAGCGGTCTTTTTCAGGCCCAGAGATGAACGCCGCATCCGTAGTGAACCGGTTCAGGGGCGGCTCAGCCGCAGACTCTGACGCGGCGGACGCGCCAGGCGTAGCCGTCCCAGAAGCGCTGCTTCTGCCAGACGCAGCCGCCGCCGTAATAGTCGTCGGCAACATAGCCCGGGCCGGGGGCGTAGTAGCGGGGCGGATAGTAGCCGGGTTCGTAATAGCCAGGGCCCGGTCCGTAATAATACGGAGAAGCTAACGCGCCACCGACAATGGCGCCGCCGATGATCCCGGCCGCCACGCCTGCGGCGACGCCGCGCTGCGCATGGGCCGGTGTTCCGGCCGTCAGGGCCAGAGTGACGATGGCAGCAATTGCCAGGAGCGACTTCTTCATTGTTGACCTTTCACACAATCACGCGGGAACTCTTTGGAAGCAGAGTTCCATACTTCGCTTGAATGATCAATGAACGGCACCCTTGCCGGGTACGACAGATTGGTATGGACCGCAGCTCCACACAGGACACGATGATGGGCAACGCGATGATCAATGCATTGATTGCTGCCGGGATCGTTTTCGCGATCGGCTACGGCTGGATCACACACCTCCAGAACCGCGGTCGGCGCTCCCGCGCCGCGGCCGGCAGCGATGGAGGGAGTAGCGGCGGTGACAGCTATTCGGGGACGAGCGATGGCTTCTCGCTGGGAAGCTGGTTTTCCAGTGACGATTCGGGGAGCTCGACTGATGGCGGCAGCTGTTCCAGCAGCGATAGCGGCAGCAGCGGCGGGGATTGCGGTGGCGGCGGTGATGGCGGGGGAGGCGGTGGTGGCGACTAGGTCCGCTGCAATCTTGATCCAAAGCAACACCCTATTTTAGAGCCGTTCTAGGATGTTTGCGGGCCAGTTTGGAATAGCTTCAAATACCAGTTTTTCCTTTTGCATCCGGCCGGCCCCTTAAATATCGATGATGGTGCATCACCGAAGGGCCTGCCGCTTCCATGATCGTTTGTTCCTGTAACGTGCTAAGCGATGACGACATCCGCGCCGCCGTCGCCGAGTCCGACGACGCCGTGCGCCATGCCAAGCAAGTTTATGGATGCCTCGGTTGTAGCGCCGAATGCGGCCGCTGTGCCCGGACCATCAAGACCATCATCGAAGAAGCGCTTGGCCCCTGTGCCCAATCCTGCTGTGCCGGCTGTCCGCACAGCCACGCCGTGGCCGCCAACGACGAGACGGCCGAACCGGCCCAGTTCGCGCTCGCGGCCTGCTGAAAACTTCCTCAACGCTGGCTGAGCTTTCCCCGGCTGCGTCCCCCAGCCGGTTGCCGTCGTCCGCAAATTCATTTAGAAGCATTCTAAATTCGGTTTGGGGCCGATTTTGATTGCAAGAGCTGGAGTGAACCATGCAGGCCGACCCAAAAGTCATCGACTATCTCAACAAGGCGCTGCGTCACGAGCTGACTGCGATCAACCAGTACTGGCTGCACTACCGTTTCCTCGATAACTGGGGCCTCCTGGACATGGCCAAGGTCTGGCGCAAGGAGTCCATTGAGGAGATGGAGCACGCCGACAAGCTCACCGCGCGCATCCTGTTCCTCGATGGCTTCCCGAACATGCAGGTGCTCGATCCCCTGCGCATCGGCCAGAACGTCAAAGAGATCATCGAATGCGACCTCGCCGCCGAGATGAGCGCGCGGGCGCTCTACCAGGAAGCGGCGACCTACTGCCACGGCGCCAAGGACTACGTCACGCGTGACTTGTTCGAGAAGCTGATGAGCGACGAGGAGCATCACATCGACTTCCTCGAAACCCAGCTCGACCTGATCGGCCGTATCGGCCTCGAGCTCTACACCCAGAAGCACGTCGGCGGTCTCGAAGGCGAGGGGCACTAAGCTCCGGCCCTCCCTCCATTCGTCATGGCCGGGCTTGACCCGGCCATCCACGTGCTACCGCACGACGAAGAGGTGGATGCCCGGGACAAGCCCGGGCATGACGGTCGTTTGCGGAACCACGATCCAACTACAACTGCGTCTTGTAAAGTTCTTCCACGCTCTCCTGACTCTGCGGTTCACCCAAGCCCGTCTGGTCGTGAATGACCTCGATGATGCTCGGCATCACCGAGCGCTGCACCTTCTCGGACGACCATAGCTTCGAGCGCATCAGCGCCTTGCCGCAGTGGAAATAGACCTCGCTGACGGTGACGTTCAGTACCGCGCGAGGCGGCTTGCCGAATTCCACCATCGCGGCGAGCAGATCCGGATCGGCCGACAGCGTGCCGCGTCCGCCGACGCGCAGCGTCTCGTCGATCCCTGGCACGAAGAACAGCAGATGCACGAAGCCAGAGCCTTCGACGACGTTGCGAAAACTGTCGATCCGGTTGTTGCCGGAGCGGTCGGGCATCAACAGCTGGTTGGGACCGGCGACGTGGACGAAGCCGATGCCGCCGCCGCGCGGCGATGCGTCGACGCTGCCGTCCGCTCCCGATGTCGCGAGCACGCAGAACGGCGACATCTCGATGAATTTCTTCGCATGGGCATCGATCGCCGGACGCGCTTTCGCAATGACGCGCGGCGACGGTTTGGCATAGATGGTGGCGAGGTCTTCGGCGCTAAGATCGGTCAACGGCCTGCCTCCGCTTTCGGCTTGGCCTCAAGCTAACCGATCGGGCGCCTGCAGCCAACGAAATCCAGCGCGCTACACCGCATCGGCCGGCACGAAGCAGCTGATGATGATAGCGCCGCGGTGGTGGACGTACCACACCACGGCCTGACCGACCGGATTGCCGCGGTCGCGGATGATGGCGCGCTCGGGCACCTCCATCCATTGTCCTTCGATCGGCACCCAATAGGCGCCGCCGCGTACGTCGTATTCGGTGCGATGGCCATCGGAAATGTCGCAGCAGGGCACGCCGTTCGGCGCGATCACGCTCTTGAACCAGTCGCGGATGTCGGGCGGGACGTGGTCATATTGCCCGTTGTCGAACGCGAGCGCGGCGCTCGTCAGCGCGGCCAGCCAAACGCACAGTGCGAGCCTGTGCATGCGATCCTCCTCATCGCGTGTCGTACCGAAGGCGCGCGATTGTCCCGCGCATCGATTCGTTTCGTTGGCGCGATTAAGCCCGAGCCGTCAGCGCAATGCATGCTCAAATAATATGCGGCGGCGAGCGCTGCATATGATGCGTTGCGAGATGGCGCGCGTGGTGCTCCTACATGGTCCGCTGCGGCGCGGTCTTCAGCAATTGCCGAATCTGCTCGCTGTAGAATTTCGCATTGCCGGTGGTGCCGTGGCCGCGCGTCTCGGCGCTTGCGGGGATCAGGAAGAGGCGGCCGTTCTTGACCCGCTTCATTGCAGCGTCCGTGATGCCGGTCTCGGGCGGATTGCGCTCGTCATCGGCGGAATTGATCAGCAACAGCGACGCTTCGATTTGCTCCAGCTTCTCGCCGGCATTGTAGTCGTGCGAGGATTCCCACTGATAGACGAAGTCATTGGCATCGGCCGTGATCGGCGTCGCGAGCCGACCGTCGACGATCTTGTCGGCCTTCGCTGCCGTCGGCGCCTGCGATTGATAGGCCAGCGTGCCGCCGATGCTGGCGATGCCATAGGCCGTGATGGCGTATTTCATCATGCGCGGCTGGCTGGTGTAATTGCCGCCATTGTAGTCGGGATCGTTGCGGATGGTGTCGAGCATAATCCGCCGCAGCATCCAGTTGCGCGAGGCCATCTCGGTCGGCTGCGAGGCCATCGGGATCAGCGCGTCCATCGCGCTCGGATATTTCTCGCCCCACAGCCAAGTGTGCATGCCGCCCATCGAATTGCCGATGACGAGCCGCAGATGCTCGACGCCGAGGCCTTCGGTCACCAGGCGATATTGCGCTTCGACCATGTCGTCGTAGTCGTATTTCGGGAAGCTCGTCTTCATCCCGTCGGACGGTTTTGACGATTTTCCATGGCCAATGCTGTCGGGAATGATGATGTAATATTTGGAGGCGTCGAGTGGTTGCCCGGCGCCGAACAACTCGCCGGCAAAAGCAGGCGATAGCATGCTCGCGCCCGAGCCGCCTGTTCCGTGCAGCACCAGCACAGCTTGGCCGCTCGGCTCGCCGACGGTGGTGTAGTGCAGCCGCAGTTCCGGCATGGTCTCGCCGGTGTGGAACTTGAAATCCTTGGCGATCCAGTCGCCCTGCTTCGGCGTCGGATAGTCGGCTGCCCATATCGACGTCGAGATGGATAGCAGAACGGCCGACAAGGCTGCGCAAGAAGCTCTCATGATCCTCTCCCCGAGCGGCTCGTATTCGGCGGCCGCGTTGCCGCGGAACCTAACAGAAGTGCGGGGAAGGATGTAGGATTTCGTCGCCGCCGATCGTCCTTGGACATATCCGGAGAGACTGCATGTGCCGTAACATCAAGACGCTGTTCAACTTCGAACCACCGGCGACGGAGGACGAGATCCACGCCAGCGCGCTCCAGTTCGTGCGGAAGCTGTCCGGCTTCAACAAGCCGTCGCAGGCCAATGAGGAGGTGTTCGAGCGTGCAGTGGCGGAAGTGTCGGAGGCCGCGCGGCGGCTGTTGAGCTCGCTGCACACCCATGCGCCGGCGCGCGACCGCGAGGTCGAGGCGGAAAAGGCCAAGGAGCGCTCGCGGCTGAGGTTTGGTTAGCGATCCCAGAGAGCCCATTCCGTGATTTGGCTCACGGAAGAGCGCTACTTACTGCGCGATGATGTCCGCCGGGGTTTCGACAACCCGGAGCATGATCATGAGCCGCCCCCTTCTTCCCTTGAAAGCAGGTGCCGTCACCCTCACGGTGCTGTGGACCGCCTGGATGATGTGGTGGAGCGGCTCCTTCTCGAGCGTGAACACGATCATCCTCGCCCTGTGCGGCGCCGCGGTCGGCTATCTCTGGTATCGGGCCATGCGTTGGCAGTTCGAGCGCATGGGCATGCTCCCGCGACGCGAAAACGGGGAATAGGCTCGTCTGCTAGCCCTTGTTGCCGCGCTTCTTCTTTCTTCTTCTTCCCGCGAGTGTCGCCTTCGCCTTCGTCGCTCCCATCATCGGCGATCGGCTCGTCAGTCTCCTGCACGGCGGCCTCCAGCGCCTCGCGCTCGGCGGCTTCACGCTCGCGCTGGCGGCGCCGTTCGTCCCACGCGTCGAACAGCTGCTCGAGCCACGGCAGCACCTGTTCGATCGACGGCAATTGACCGGGTGGCCCGGCCTCGCCGCGCGGGCCTTGCGGCCCTGCGGGCCCCTGCGGTCCGACAGGCCCCTGCGCGCCCGCCGGTCCGCGCGGACCGGCTTCGCCCTGCTTGCCTTGCGGACCGGGCTTGCCTGGCGGTCCGGCCTTTCCGATCGGCCCCGGCTTGCCTTGCGGACCCGGCTTGCCGCGCGCGCCGTCGGGGCCGCGCCGGCCCGGATGACCCTGCGGTCCCGGCCGTCCCGGCTCGCCCTGCCGCCCGCGCGGTCCCTGAAGTCCCTGCCGTCGTCCCTGATCGTCTGCCACGCCACTGCTCCCCTTTCACGGAAGCAAGCTACTTAGCGGCGTTTGACGACAGCAGCAATTCCGCCCGCGTATCGCACGGGATCGGGCAACATCGATCGGCACCGCGCGCTAATCCTGATAGGCGGGCACTTCGATTCCGGAGGCGGCATAGAGCCGGATCTTGTTGCGCAGCGTGCGCACCGACAGGCCGAGCACGCGCGAGGCGCGCGTGCGGTTGCCGTCGCAGCGCGCCAGCGTCTGAAGCACGAGCTCGCGCTCGACCTCGTCGACGGTGGCGCCGATCAGCATCGGAACGATCTGGTTCGGTGCAAGGAATTGCGCGCCCGGTTCGGACGCAGCGACATGAACAGTGGTCATCAATACACTCCCCGATCAACGCCCGCTTCCACCGTTGGAAGCGGATCGAGAACAAACGACCCCCAAGCCGTGAATCTACGGTGGTCCGGTTTGGTTAATGAAAAGTTAACCGCGGGCGATCGCACCAATTGACCTCAGGAATGCCGCGAAGCCGCCGCGATTGGTGCGGGATGCATGGTGATGCGGGCCTATCTTGCGCGACGCAGCTGTCATGCCCCGCGCTGCCACATCCTCCGCTGTCATGCCCCGCGGAGGCGGGGCATCCAGTACGCCGCGGCCCTTCCGTATCCCACAACGGCCTCTGGGATACTGGATCGTCCGCCTGCGCGGACGATGACACTGAGCCAGTGGTAAGAGCTTCCGCGCCCGCTCACACCGTCCGGTATCCGCCGTCCACCATCACGATCGTCCCGGTGACATAGGCCGACAGATCCGAGGCCAGGAAGATCGCGGGTCCGACGATGTCCTCGGGCTTGCCGGTGCGCGCCAGCGGAGTGTGATCGACGAAGGCCTGCACCAGCGCCGGATTGGTCGCGCGCACATGGGCGTTGATGTTGGTCTCGATGAAGCCGGGCCCGATCGCGTTGACGCGCACGCCTTCCTTGCCGAGCTCGACCGCGAGCGCCTTGGTGAAGCCGAGCACGCCGTGCTTCGAGGTCGTATAGGCCGCCGAGCTCGGCGTGCGCAGATGCACGAAGGACTGGATCGAGCCGATATTGACGATGCGGCCCTTGCTCGCGCGGAGGGGCGCGAGGAACGCCTGCGTCATGTTGAAGACGCCGTTGAGATTGAGCGAGATGATGTCGTTCCAGTCCTTCGCCACCGTCTCGGTCTCGGCGGTGAAAGCGTTGCGGCGGGTGATGCCGGCATTGTTGACGAGGATCGAGACCTGCCCGACCTTGTCGGCAACTTGCTTTGCCAGCGCGAAGCAATCGTCACGCCTGGTCACGTCCAGCGCAAAGCTCTCGGCCTTGCCGCCGGCTTTGCGGATCTCCTGGGCGGCCTCCGCCACCGTGTCGGCATTGACGTCGAGCAGCACCACTTGCGCGCCTTCCCGCGCATAGCCGGCCGCGATCGCCCGGCCGATGCCGGAACCGGCGCCGGTGACGACGGCGATGTGGTTTGCAAGCAATGCCATGACAGTTTCCTCCCGATTTCGTTTCGAAGTTTCACGAAAAGCTAACTCGAAATTAAGGGGTCGGAAACGGCGGCCTTGGCATACTGATCTTCATTGCTAAACGTTGCGCGCATGATGGAACGGCTTGAATCCTGGAAACTCGCACTCGAACGCCTGCGGTCGGCGCAGTCGGCCGATTGGGCCGAGGCCGGCCGGCTCGTGGCCGAGATCGCGCGGATGAGCAGCGACGTCACGCTGCGCCAGGCGGCGGAGCAGGCGCTTCCGGTCTTGCGCCAGGCCGTCGACAATGATGATCACAGCGTCACGCTGGCAGCCCAGCGCCGCATCAGTGTGGTGCTCGAGGTCATTCATGATCTGACCGCGCCGCGCTTCGGTCGCCGCAATGCCATGCCGAAGAAGTTGTCGAGCGAGGATCGCGCCCGCAAGGTGCTCGGCCTGCCGCTCGCCGTGCAGCTCACGTGCGAGGATATCAATCAGGCCTATCGCCGCGCCGCCAAGGGCATGCATCCCGACCATGGCGGCAGCGCGCAAGCCTTCATCGACCTCGCCGCCGCGCGCGACATCCTGATCCATCCCGGCGCGCACAAGGACGCGTGAGAGCGCCTGGCGATATCTCGTAGGGTAGGCAAAGGCGCAAAGCGCCGTGCCCACCATTTTCTTCACGGATGGAATTGGTGGGCACGCTTCCGCTTTGCCCACCCTACGATTTCTGCTCACGCAGCTCGAAAAAAAGCGCGGGCAAAGACGCGAGGTCCTTGCCCGGCTTTTTGTCCGCCGATCGAATTGTCACCAGGTGCAGTGGCCGTTCATGAGCGCCTGATCCTTCAACATCAGCGCATCGCCGAAGGTTGGCACGGTCGCGCTGACGCGGGAGTAGTCGGACGGCCACGGCGTGGTCGGGATGCTCTCGTCCCAGATCTGGCAGAAGCCGGTGTCCTGCCAACGGATCAGGTGATAGCTGGCTTCGGCTGGGCTCGCAGCGACGAACGCGGTGACGGCAAGACCGACGGCAGCGCAGAGCACGGAAATACGACGCATGATCAGCTCCTCAAAATGAAAGATGGGATGCGCCTCCCGACAATGATGGGAGGGCCGGTGCGGGACGCTTTTGGGCCTGCGCCCCGGACAAGATGTGAGTAGTTCCGCCGGCCGGTCAGGTTCAAAGCGGGCGCGCGGGAAAATGCGCGATTTTTGGCCGGAAAACGCCAAGGCCGCTGCAAAAGGAAAAGGGCGGATCGCTCGCGCGACCCGCCCTTCAAATTCGATCCGTTGCGTCAGTTCAGAGCGTGCAACGGCGGTCCGACCGCATCTTGATCTGGAGGTCCGACGCTTCCTGGAAAGTCGGGAGCGGCTTGCTGACGACCTTGTAGGTCGACACCCCCCACTGGAACGGCTTGTATTGCAGGTCCTCGTTCCAGACCTGACAGATGCCGGTGTTGTCCCAGCGGATCACGTAATAGCCGACCTTCGCCGAGGCGGGCACGGCGAACACGGACGAAGCGATGCCGGCAACGGCACAGAGCGCAAGTGCGCGACGCATGAAGTATCTCCTTGTGGGGGAAGTGGGATCCGAAAATTCGTGCGGGAAAAGCAGGGCCTTTGCAAGCCGGGGAGCGGCCGTTCACGGACATGTCAGTTGCTGCCGCGCATTTGGTTTGGCCGCGTGCCCGACAAGTCACACGTGCTTAAGCGTTGCTCACTTCGAAAGCGACGCCACCGCCTCGATCTCGATCAGCATCTTCGGATCGGGCAGCGCGTGCACCACGCAAGTTGTGCGCGCGGGGTAGGGCGGCGGGCCGAAGGCGCCGGCATAGAGCGCGTTCATGGCGGCCACGTCCGAGGCGCGGGTCAGGAGCACGTTGACCTTGACGAGGTCGTGCATGCTCGCGCCGGCATCGACCAGCACCCGCTTGATGTTGACGACGACGTTGGCGAACTGCGCCTCGAACCCGTCGGGCAGCGCGCCATTGGCGTCGAAGCCGGGAATGCCGGAGACGAACAGGAGATCGCCAACGCGGGTGGCAAACGACAGCGGCGGCGCCTTGACATGCGGCGGGGGCGCGAAATGCTGGATCGGCATGGCATCACCTCGGGGATGGTCGATAGACGCATGAGCGTAGCGGCAGGCCGGGGCCGCTCAAAACAAAAAATGCAAAAACAACCCCATGCACAGTAGAAAAGACCAAGCTTATCAGCGCCTTCGGTAAATGCGAAATAAAGATTGACCCGTCGGGCAAAACACCGGCAGAATTGCATGATGGCGAGATTGCCTTTCTGGACCAGACCGCGCCGTCATGCCCCGGCTCGACCGGGGCATCCAGTACGCCGCGGCTTCTCCGTAGATAACAGCTGTCTCTGGAATACTGGATCGCCCGGTCGAAGTGTTCAGCCCGGGGACATGACCGACGGGTGTTCGGGGACATAGCCGGGCGATGACAGTTGAATGCGTTGCCGCATTTCACGCCTCACGCCTCGTGCCTCACTCCTCACTTCTCACACACCGCGCCATCATGTTGCCGCCGCGATCGATCGGATAGATTTGTCGCATCTGATTCGAATCCTGCCTTGAAAAATAGCCCCCGGAGATCCCCATGAAGCTCGCATCCACCTTCCGCGCCGCGCTGGTTGCCATCGTCGCCCTGGCCGGCCTCTCGACGGCGGCCCGGGCCGACAGCGGCTTCGTGACGCTGACGATCTACAAGGCGGGCTGGATCATCGGCGGCTCCGGCGGGAGCGGCGTGCTCAATTTCCGCGGCCGCACCTATGGGCTCTCCACCGGCGGCCTCGACTACGGCCTCGTGTTCGGCGGCTCGAAAACCGTGCTGCGCGGCCGCGTCTCCAACATCAACCGCCCCTCGGATGTTGCCGGCGTCTATGGCGCCGCCGGTGCCGGCCTTGCCGTCGGCGCCGGCGCCCGCGCCATCGTGCTGACCAACCAGAAGGGCGCGGTGCTGGAATTGACCGGCCGGCAGGTCGGGTTGATGGCCAATGCGGACCTCAGCGGGCTTGCGATCACGATGCGGTAGGGGGCGCGTCAATCTGTAGCCCGCATGAGCGACAGCGACATGCGGGTCGGCTCTCGGCCCCGGATGTCGCTTCGCTCATCCGGGCTACGCTGCCGTCACCGCCGCATGAATCCGCTCGCAATGCGCGACGAGGTTTGCGTGCGCATCGACGAAGGCCTTCAGCGGTGTCGGGATCGGAAAATAGTGGATGTTGGCGATGAAGCCGTAGATGCCGGCATCGATGCTGGTGGGCGCCGCGCCATGCACGTAGCCGGCAGCCGGCACGATCTCGGCCAGCACCTTGAGATCGGCAAGCCCTCGCGCATAAGCCTGCTCGGGCGTGTAGCGGCCGATGCCCTGGTAATGATAGCGCTGCGCGTTGTAGGCCTTGGCCTTGTCGAAGCCGGCCGCGTCGATCTGCGGATGCTGCGCGATGAAGGCATCGCGGAATGCCGGATAGAAGCGCTCGTCCTTCCAGCGCGAATACGACATCACCCAGTAGAGATCGTCCAGCATGCGCGTGACGAGATGATTGGTGCGCCGCTGTTCCGGTGCGAGCAAGGCATCGATGGTGAGGAGATATTTTGCGATCGCATGCGCGATGATCGTCTCGCTGTCGCCGACGGTCTCGCCGTCGTCGACGATGTAAGGCAGCTGCCCGCGCGGCGCGGCGGAGGCATCGAAGACGTGCTCGTGCACGAACGGCACGCCCGCGAGCTTGAAGAAGGCATAGACCTTGAGGCCGTAGCCGTTGTTGTCGGCGACGCCGAACAGCTCTGGGTAGGAATAGAGGTTCAGCATGGGCGGCGGCTCCTCTGGGTTGGCGGAGCCTAGAATGCAAGTGCGCCGAGATGGACGCAATGGCCCGCGGAAGTCGTCACATCCACGGTGTCGTCCCGGCGCAGGCCGGGACCCATACCGCGTGATCTATGTGTTGTGGGCGGGCGTAGTACCGAACGACGAGTCTTCGCCAAACCTCTCTCTGGGAGTATGGGTCCCGGCCTGCGCCGGGACGACGACTGAGTGTGCGGCACCATTCCGAACCTTGCCCCTACGAACGCGATGCGGCGTTGAACACCGCCAGCTGCGCCTCGAACGCCCGCCTGAAAGCCGGCCGCGCCTCGCCGCGAGCGACATAGGCGGCGATCTCAGGATATTCACCCAGCAGGCCCGATGTGTTCAACCTGCGCAGCACCGTCACCATCAGGAGATCGCCGGCGCTGAAGGCGCCGTCGAGCCAGTCGGCATCGCCGAGGTGGCGGGACAGTTCGCCGAGCCTGATACGGACGCGATCTTGAAGCATGGGCAGGCGCTCCGCGTACCAGCTCCTGTCGCGCTCGAACAGCATCGCCATGGCGAGCTCGATGATCGGCGGCTCCAGCGTGCTGAGTGCGGCAAACATCCACGCGATCGCGCGGCTTCTCGCATTCGCCTCGACTGGCAGAAGCCCGTCATGACGCTCGGCGATATGGAGCACGATCGCGCCGGACTCGAACAGGGCGAGATCGCCGTCTTCATAGGTCGGAATCTGCCCGAACGGATGCAGTGCACGATGCGCCGGCTGCTTCATCGCCTCGAACGAGAGGAGGCGGACGTCGTAGGGCTGGCCGACTTCCTCCAGCGCCCAACGGACCCGCATGTCGCGCGCCTGTCCTCGGCCACGGTCGGGGGAGTTTTCGAAGGCGGTGATGGTGGGCATCGGGGGCTCCGGGCGTGATGTATCCAGAGGACGAACGGGTGGGGCGGATTCCGACAGGGTACTTCATAGAACCTGTAGCCCGCATGAGCGAAGCGACATGCGGGTCAACCGCCGACCCCGGATATCGCTTCGCTCATCCGGGCTACGAGTTGCCAGCCAATCAACCGGCGTCGTCCTGGCGAAGGCCAGGACCCATACCGCGGAATCTATCGGGTGCGCACGATCGCAGTACCGGACCGCGAGTCTTCGCCAAACTTTTCCCTGGGGTAATGGGTCCTGGCTTTCGCCAGGACGACGAGTGGGCGTGTGGGGTGAGCTGCCCGCCTCGCAAGCGGTCTCGTAGGGTGGGCAAAGGCGCGTTCCTCGCGCGCCGTGCCCACCGCTCTACCGGATTGCGTGGAGAGATGGTGGGCACGGCGCAAGAGCGCCTTTGCGCACCCTACGACTTGATCCACGCCGCCAACTCCCGCCACGGCTCCAGCGTCCAATGACCCGACGCCGCGCCCGACGGCGACGGCAGCACGAACACTTCCACCGGACATTCGTCCCGCTTCTGCCGCCCCAGCGCAATCACGCGCGACGGCCTGCCGTAAAACAAGCTCGCCGCCTTCTTGCTCGTGAACGCAATCGTCCTCGGCCGATATTTTTCGATCTTCGCCCTGAAGCCGGGCAGGTCGATCGTCTCCGTCGCGATCTGGTGATCCATCCCCGCGCCCGTCTTGGACAGATCGGTGAAGCCGATCCCGAGCTCGATCAGCGAAGCAAACTCACCCGGGTGATAGCGCCGCGGCGTGATGCCGGCCTCATGGATCGCGCGCCAGAAGCGATTGCCGGGATGGGCGTAATAGTGCCCGAGTTCGGCCGAACGCGTCGAGGCAGCCGTGCCGACGAAGACGAGGCGGAGGTCGGGGCGGAGTTGGTCGGGAAGGCGGTGGGATGAGAGACCGGGTAGATCAGGTATCCATCTGTTCGTCTCTCGCGCAGCCATCCCATTGACCTTCTTCGCCCAGCGGAGCACGTTGATGTAGTTTCGACAGCGTGCTATCTGAAGTAGTATTAATCCTTGATTTTCAGCGGGTATTGCGATGACAGCTGCTAGTGAAAGAATGCGCAACGAGACTTTATGGAAACTTACTGACGCTCGCTGCGCACAGCTAACAGATTCGATTTCCAACGCCCGAGCCCCATTCTTCCTGGGATTGGCATGGGCGTTTCTGTGGGCATGGGCGCTCTACAATGTGGATGTCGGCTACCTTAATGTTTTTCAAGCGCGATACGAGCGCTTGTCGGCACTCGCGGCATCTCCGGCGCAACCTGACCATGACGAACTCACAAAGAATTGGTGTCCTAAGGTCGCGCCGGGTCTGTACCAGCGTGTAGCCAACATCCCGATGGACGCTGCGACCCCTCAAGACAAACTTGAGCTTTGTAAGTCAATAATCAAGCTTCGACTTGAATGGGTCTCGAAAGGATATCTCGAATCCACCTTGATTACCTTTCCGGGTGGATTTGCAAGGCTGCACATTTCAGACTTGGGTATCGTCGGCCAAACGGGTCTTCTACCGATTCTTGCCTGGGCCTTTTTTGCTATACGGCGAGAAAATCATGCGTTCAGAGCCATAGTTGATATGACGCCTGATTCAAGAAAAGTGGCAGGTTTGTTTCCAAAACGCTTTGATCTCACGCCGAACGATCCATATTTATCGGCAGAGCATTTGGCATATGCCTATCATGCTGTGGCGCAGCGTTTCGTATTCATATTTGCGCGGTACTCGTCTCCTCTTTTAAGTCTCACGCTTCTGCTGTGTGCATTTCCCGCCTTGGTCGCAGGCTGGAATGCCTACACTGACGTAAGGGATATATTCAAGATTGAGTTCTTTGATCCCTCACTCATCGTGAGGACCCTGATCGAAATTGTGCTCTACCTGATCGTCTGCCTCCTGACCTGTCTTTGCGTGAGATACGTTCTCGATTCCACTGTTCTTCTTAACGGGTGGTACTTGGCAGTCCGCGATGTTTGGATGGAGGAGTGGGACGAAACGAACAATGCGAAAGCAGAGCCGGTTACGATAGACGTATCCGAGCAGAAGGCCTTTCCAGGAAAGTAGAGTTCGCGGCGGCAAGAAACCAAGCCAGGATACGTTGCCGGGATCGCCGTAGCCTCCCTAGTTCGGCAGAGCGCGTCGAGGCGGCGGTGCCGACGAATACGAGGCGCAGGTAGGGACGGAGCTGGTCGGGCAGGCGGTGGGGGACGGAGCGGGCAAATCATTTATTCGCAGAGTTGTAGCCGCATAAGCGTCAGCGACATGCGTGGCCGCTGTCAATCCCGGATGTCGCTTCGCTCATCCGGGCTACGTTGGACGAGCTTCCAAGGCTGCACCCGAACTAGGTGCGGCCGGAATCCTAGTTCGGGATTTCTGGTCTTAACTGATTTCTCAGCTAAAGATTGTATATTTGATCCGCAACGGTTTAAGGCGAATCTGACATACTGGGCGCAATCGGAACGCGGGCTAAAAACCAGAGAGATAACTTCTCCGCAGCGGTCGTGCGAGACGTTCGGGATAGGACTGGGAACTTATGTTCACAGCCCGACTGCCGGAAGCCGACCGTCGGAGCGGATAAGTCCACATCTACGGGAGTGAAGATCATCGGTGTCGCCGCTCACATAAGAGCTGCGTCGCGAGGCGGGCCCCGATTCGATGAATCGCAAACTCCAACGGAACGTAGCAGCATCGAAAACGCGATCTGGTTGTGCGCGAGCTGCTCCGTATTGATCGATAAGAACGCTGGGCAGGACTTTTCGGTTGGTAAGCTGGAAGAATGGAAGAGGGGAGCCGAAGCTCGTGCAGCAAAAGCACTGCTATTCGGAGGGTCTTTTCAACGTCCTGATTGGCTAGATCGAATCCATTATGCTCAATTTGTCAATGTGCCGAGACTTGGAGCCATGCTGGGAAAGCCCGATTTGCAGGCATTGCTTGGACTCGATCGAGGATTTCGAGACCAGGGGCTCGAAGTAGGTCGTAAGATGAATTGGGTAGTGTCGGCACTCGTTCGCAGTTCAGTCGAGGCGATTCCGCTCGATGATATCTTACCCCCTGGCGAGGAAATGGTCGGGCAACTCATCTCTTTTGATCATCGTTGCTACACCCGAAACGGTGTTGACGCAGGGACGAAAGTCGAGCCGCGGCTATTGGCTGAATTTGATCCTAATCGTTCGCCGCATTTCTACATCAAGACCGATACTGCAAAGGTTGTCTTTCCGTATGATCCGATATGGGTCACGACCTCGACTGCTTATAGTGATTTCAGAGGAGGACATAGAAGATTCGCGGGAATTGGAGTTGTCAAAGCCATTAGCGATGATGCGGCCGAAGTAACCGTCTCACCGTTGATTGTGGCTTTTCCCAGAAATGAATTCATGCAGGCATTCTACGGGGCAACCTCGTCGTTTGGTGGCTCTGTGTAGGTTGATTGGAGACGTAGGTGTAGGAAGTTGGTGATTGATAGCAATCAGGTGCTCTCGCCTTGACGCAGCTAGCGCCGGGCTTTTGCCCGGCACCTCGTCTGAATTCACACGTCGGAAGCCTGTTGCTCACAACACCCGGTTACTCTCCTTCACCTTCTCCGCATCGAGATACACATTGCTCCCCATCTCCTTGAACTTCTCGCTCATCCTGGCCATGCCGTCTTCGACCGTTCCGGCCATCGACATACCCACGCTGTTCGGATCATTCAGCGTCGCGGCATAGTCCCGCACATCCTGCGTGATCTTCATCGAGCAGAACTTTGGCCCGCACATCGAGCAGAAATGGGCGACCTTGTGGGCTTCCTTCGGCAGGGTCTCGTCGTGGAAGTTCTTGGCGGTATCCGGATCGAGGCCGAGGTTGAACTGGTCGCTCCAGCGGAAGTCGAAGCGGGCGCGCGAGAGCGCGTCGTCGCGCAGTTGCGCCGCCGGGTGGCCCTTGGCGAGATCGGAGGCGTGTGCCGCGATCTTGTAGGTGATGACGCCCACCTTGACGTCGTTGCGGTCGGGCAGGCCGAGATGCTCCTTCGGCGTGACGTAGCAGAGCATGGCGCAGCCGAACCAGCCGATCATGGCGGCACCGATGCCTGACGTGATGTGGTCATAGCCCGGCGCGATGTCGGTGGTCAGCGGCCCAAGCGTGTAGAACGGCGCTTCGCCACACTCCTTGAGCTGCTTGTCCATGTTGATCTTGATCTTGTGCATCGGCACGTGGCCGGGGCCTTCGATCATGACCTGGCAGCCCTTGTCCCAAGCAATCTTGGTGAGCTCGCCGAGCGTTTCCAGTTCCGCGAACTGCGCGCGGTCGTTGGCGTCGGCAATCGAGCCCGGACGCAGGCCGTCGCCGAGCGAGAACGAGACGTCATACTTGCGCATGAGGTCGCAGATCTCGTCGAAATGGGTGTAGAGGAAGCTTTCCTTGTGGTGCGCCAGGCACCACTTCGCCATGATCGAGCCGCCGCGCGAGACGATGCCGGTGACGCGGTTGGCGGTGAGGTGGATGTATTGCAGGCGCACGCCGGCGTGGATGGTGAAATAGTCGACGCCCTGCTCGCACTGCTCGATCAAAGTGTCCTTGTAGAGCTCCCAGGTCAGCGCCACCGGATCGCCGTTGCACTTCTCCAGCGCCTGGTAGATCGGCACGGTGCCGATCGGCACCGGCGAGTTGCGCAAGATCCATTCGCGGGTGGTGTGGATGTTGCGGCCCGTGGAAAGGTCCATGACAGTGTCGGCGCCCCAGCGGATCGCCCACACCATCTTCTCGACCTCTTCCTCGACCGACGACGTCACTGCCGAGTTGCCGATATTGGCGTTGATCTTGGTCAGGAAGTTGCGGCCGATGATCATCGGCTCGAGCTCGGAGTGGTTGATGTTGGAGGGGATGATGGCGCGGCCGCGCGCGATCTCGTCGCGCACGAACTCCGGCGTGATGAAGGCGGGCACCGCGGCGCCAAAGCTTTCGCCATCGGCGAGGGCGGCTTCAGCACGCTCGAGCTGTGCCTTTCGGCCGAGATTTTCGCGGGCGGCGACGTAGATCATCTCCTTGGTGATGATGCCGGCGCGGGCGAATTCGAGCTGGGTCACCTTGTGGCCGTCGAGGCCGCGTAAGGGTTTGTGATAGGCCGAGAAGGCGCGCGCAGCCTTGTCGGTCGAGACGCTGCCGTTGTCTTCCGGCTTGATCTGCCGGCCCTCATATTCCTCGACGCCGCCGCGCTCCAGCACCCATTGCTTGCGATTGCGGGCAAGGCCGGCGTTGACGTCGATGGTGACGCTCGGGTCGGTGTAGGGGCCCGAGGTGTCATAGACCGGCAGGTTCGGTTCGCCGGCACCTTCGGAGAGAATGATCTCGCGCAAGGGCACGCGCAGGTCGGGCGCGGCATCGGGCGATGCGAAGATCTTTCGCGAGGAGGGAAGCGGGCCGGTGGTGACGGCGGGGATGGTCTTGTCGGGGTTGGAGCGGATGTTCATGGGGGCCTCCGTTTAATTCGTATGCGTGTGCGTCTGAGCGACGCTGGCGACGACGTTCTCCGTCATTGCGAGCGCAGCGAAGCAATCCAGAAATGTTTCCGTGGAAGCAGTCTGGATTGCTTCGTCGCAAGGGCTCCTCGCAATGACGGGTGGAGAGAGCGGGACATGCATCACGCAGCCTCCACCGTTAGGCCGAGCCATTGCCGCACGCGGGCATCGGGATCGGCGTTCTGGGTGACGTCGCTGACGACGGCGATGGAATCCGCGCCTGCGGCAAAGATCTCGGCGGCGTGCTCGAACTTGATGCCGCCGATCGCGACCAGCGGAATGTTGCCGATGCTTTGCTTCCACTCCGTGATTTTTGGAATGCCCTGCGGCTCGAAGCGCATCGATTTGAGCGTGGTGAAGAAGATCGGGCCCAGCGCGACGTAATCGGGCTTGGCTTTGAGCGCGGTCGCAAGCTCGTCGTCGTCATGGGTGGAGATGCCGAGCGACAGCCCGGCCTCGCGGATGGCCTTGAGGTCGGCGTCGGCGAGATCCTCCTGGCCGAGATGCAGATATTTTGCGCCGGCAACGACCGCCGCGCGCCAATAGTCGTTCACGACGAGCTTGGTCTGCGTGTCCTTGGTGATCGCCAGTGCGTCGGTGACGATCTGCAGCGCGTCGGCGTCGTTCAGCTCTTTGGCGCGCAGCTGGATGGTGCCGACGCCGAGCTTGGTCAGGCGTTCGACCCATTTAAGGCTGTCGACGACGGGATAGAAACGATCAGGATACGGCATGCCAGAACGGGGTCCCAACGACAGGAGTGGAGGGGGAGGCGAAGTCGCGGGCGTTCATCAGCCCGGCCTCGTAAGCGGTGCGGCCGGCCTCGATGCCGAGGCGGAAGGCGTTGGCCATCGCGACCGGATCGGCGGCCTTGGCGATCGCGGTGTTGAGCAGCACGGCGTCGTAGCCGAGTTCGAGCGCGTGCGCGGCGTGCGAGGGCGCCCCTAAGCCGGCGTCGACCACCAGCGTGATGTCGGGCAGTCGCTCGCGCAGCAGTTTGAGGGCATCGCGATTGATGATCCCCTTGGCGCTGCCGATTGGGGCTGCCCACGGCATCACAACCTTGCAGCCGGCATCAACCAGGCGGTTGGCGACCGAGAGATCCTCGGTGCAATAGGGGAAGACCTCAAAGCCGTCCTTGATCAGGATGCTGGCGGCCTCGACCAGGCCGACGACGTCGGGCTGCAGCGTGTCGTTGTCGGCGATCACTTCGAGCTTGATCCAGCTGGTCCCGAACAATTCGCGGGCGAGCTTGGACGTGGTGACCGCCTCGCGCACGCTGCGGCAGCCGGCGGTGTTCGGCAGCACGGTGACGTCGAGCTCGCGGATCAGCTTCCAGAAGGCATCCCCGGTCTTGCCGCCGGCGGCCTCGCGGCGGAGCGACACCGTGACGATGTTGGAGCCGGAGGCGCGGATCGCGGCCTGCATGATCGCGGGCGAGGGATAGAGCGCGCTGCCGATCAGGAGGCGGGAGGCGAAGGTCTTGCCGTAGAAGGTCACCATGTCGGTGTTTCCTCAAATGCAATTGTCGTCCCGGCGAAGGCCGGGACCCATACCGCGTGATTACGCTTGGGGCAGGCGGGGAGAGATCGGTCGCCACAACGCAAGCCTGTGGTTATGGGTCCCGGCCTTCGCCGGGACGACTCGTGGAGAGAGCGTGCCTTCATCTCCCTCACCCTCCCTGCCGCGGCGTGATGATCTCGATCTCGTCGCCGGCCTTCAGCGGCGTCTCCGCCCAGCGGCTTTTCGGCACGACGTCGTAGTTGAGCGCGATGGCGAAATGGGTGCCCTCGTAGTCGAGCTCGGTGAGCAGCGCATCGACGCTGACTGAAGCCACTTCGCGCTGCTCGCCGTTGACGATCACCCGCACTGCATCACCTCGTTGTCGATCTGGCCGCGCTGAACGTAGGCAAGCGTCAGCTCGGCGAGCGCCGGCGCGAGCAGGAAGCCGTGACGGTAGAGCCCGTTGACACTGATCTTGCCGTCGCGAATGCCGATGCGTGGCAAATTGTCGGGAAAAGCGGGGCGCAGGCCGGAGCCGAATTCGACGATGCGGGCTTCGCCGAAGGCAGGGTGCACGGCATAGGCGGCCCCTAACAGCTCCAGCGCCGAGCGGACGCTGACGCCGGTGTCCTCGGCCTCGATCGAGGTCGCGCCCAACATGAACAGATGGTCCTCGCGCGGGATCACGTAGAGCGGCCAGCGCGGATGGATCAGCCGCACCGGACGCGCAAGCTGCACCTCGCCTGTCTCGATCAGGATCATCTCGCCCTTGACGCCGCGTAAGTCAGGCTGCTCGTCGCGCGCGGAAAGGCCGCGGCAGTCGATCACGATGCCGTCGAGATCTTTGGCTGAAACGTCGCTGGAGAATTTGATGGTGCCGCCGGCGGCGCGGATGCGCTCGTGCAGCTTGGGCAGCACGCGGCGCGGCTCGACATGGCCCTCGCTCGGGAAGAACAGGGCCTCGCGGAAGCGGCCCTCCAGCGACGGCTCCAGCGCGGCGAGGCCGGCGGCATCGAGCCGCTCGTGGCCCTCGGTCATCCGGGCAAAGCGCTCGAAATCGTTGCGCTCGCGGGGATGGGCGACGACGAGCGAGCCGTTGAACGGCGTTTCCGGCAATTCGCGGCGCCAGATGTCGAGGGAGCGCAGGCCGAGGCGGCTGATGATGGGTTCGGCGACCTCCGCCTCGCAATAGGGCGCGAGCATGCCGCCGGCCCAATGGCTGGTGGCGTCGGTCATGGCGGCGTCACCACGCTCGTGTAACGTCACGGCATGGCCGGCCTGCGCGAACAGCAAGGCCTGCCAAGCCCCCGCGATGCCTGCGCCGATGATGGATACCGGTGAATCCGGTCGCTTGGTGGTCTGGTACATCCCTGTCCCTTCGCCGGCATGACCCGGATCAGGTTCAAAGGGTCACCGCGGTCCTGGGCGGTATTGCCCATTTAGCGGTATCTCAGCTCCTCCTCGGAGCACCCCTCGGAACGGCTCTAATGTATGCCAGTGGGAGCTGGTGTCAACGCGCTAGGCGGGAACCGGGCCGTTCGTGGCGCATCGAAGACGCGCGTGATCGCGCTCTTGGCACGCTGCAGCGCGTCCGGGACACGCGGAGTTACTTCAAAGCCTGCGCCCGGGCGTTGCGGACGCGCTGGGCCAGCTTCCTGTGCGGGGCGGTGCCGAACATCGGCTGCGGGTTGCCGTTCGGCTCGAGCCAGGTCTCGCCCATATTGGTCTCGCCCATCGTGGCGACCTGCACGGTCTCCTGCCGCTGCCGCTTTGCAACGTAGTAATAGCCGCCCGCGAAATAACGCACGGCTCGGGCGTGGTCGCCATTGGCGGCGCGATAGGCGCCGGCGAGATATCTGACCGCATAAGTGAGATTGGTGTTGGGATCGCGCAGGCCCGCGGCATCGCCGGTGTAGCCGACCCCGCGGGCGGTCGCGAGCTTGATCTGCATCAGCCCGATGGTGCCGCCGCGACCGACCAGGCCGGGCTGATAGCGGCTCTCGCGCATGATTACGCGGTGCACCAGCGCCTCCGGCACGCCGTTGGCGCGGGCATGGGCCGCGACCATCTCGGCATATTCGGCTTCGCCGGCGAATGCGGCCTGCGGCAATGTCAATCCGGCCGCGAGCAGCGCGGCAATGCGTAAAATCTTCATCGAAATATTCCTTGGCAGAACGGACCTGCACCGGTGCGGGTTAGGCCGTGGGAACACGGCGATGATGTGGCGAAACGCCGCCTCCGGCGATTTTCGTTGGGCCGTCGCTTTTACGACTCAAACCTAGGTTAAGTTTGGAGCTGGTGGGGCGCCTTACGCGACAGCTGGTCTGTCCATTCGTGTCTCCGCCCAAAAATCGCTCGTCAAAACAGCATGCGGGAGGACGTCCATGACCCCGGCAGACATCGACGACATTCCCACACAGAACCCCTGTGCACAGTGCGGCACGCCAATTCCGTTCCCGGACTGGATCGAGCCGGGCGAAGGCCGCGTTTCCTATCTCTGGAGTTGCCACGCCTGCGGCTACCGCTTCGAGGCGGTGGCGATCTTCGAGCGTGAGGCTGTCGAGCACCCGCCGCTCGCGGCTTGATCCGCGCTACGCCGCCAGCCGCGGCTCCTGCCAGATTGGCAATTGCATCCGCACGATCAAGCCATGCGGCTCGCGGTCGTGCAGCGACAGCTCGCCACCATGGGCGAGCGCGATCGCGCGCGCGATCGACAGGCCGAGCCCGAAGCCGGTGGACTCGTCCATGGTGCGCGCATCGTCGCCGCGCACGAACGGCTCAAGCATCTCCTGCTTGCGGGCATCCGAGATGCCGGGGCCATCGTCCTCGACGTCGATGATCAGTGTCGTGCCCGAGACGTCGAGGCGGATCGTCACTTCGGCGCCGAAGCGCACCGCGTTCTCGACGAGGTTGGTGACGCCGCGATGCAGATCGTCGGGCCGCGCGGCGGCGGTCGCGGACGCCGGCCCGTCATAATGCACGGCGTGGCCCATGTCGCCGAACTGGTCGGCGACGAGCTGCAGCGTGCTGGCGATGTCGACCAGCGTCACCGCCTCGATCTTGCGGTCGTTGCGCAGCAGCGACAGCACGGATTCCAGCATCGAGCGCATCTGGTCGAGGTCGATCAGCATGCGCTTGCGGTTGCCTTCGTCCTCGATGAACTCGGCGCGCAGCCTCAGGCGCGTGATCGGCGTGCGCAGATCGTGGCTGATCGCGGCCAGCATCCGCGTGCGATCCGACATCAGCCGCGCGATCCGCTCGTGCATGCGGTTGAGCGCGCGCGCGACCGAACGGATCTCCTCCGGGCCGCGCTCGGGCAGCGGCTCGGCGGTGCCGTCCAGGCTGAAATTCTCCGCGGCCTTGGCGAAGGACGACAGCGGCGCGGCCAGCGCACGCGCCGCCCACAGGCCGAGCACGGTGATACAGATGAAGGCGGTCATCAGCGTCACCAGCCATGGTGCGCCCCAGAACCACGGCCGCGGGCCGCCGTCGACGCGGCCGGCGATCACTGCGCCGTCGGGCAATTCGACGCCGACGCGGTGCGCGCGACCCTCGGCGGCGAGCTGCATCACCTTGTAGCCGCGCCCGAGATGACGGCGCATCCCGAACAGGTGGGCGCCGTCGCCTGACTCGATCACCGACCCGGGGGCGAGCATCTCGATGCCGAGCCTGGGGAAGGCGCGCGCGAGGTCGGCGACGAGGCGCGGTCGCTCGCTGGCATCGGCCGCGCCGAGCAGCAGCGCAGCATCGGTCAATTGATGGGCGCCGTCCGGCGGCGTGTCGGGGCGGTCCGGCCGGCTGATCAGGAAGGCGGTGGTGACGACGAGATGCAGCGCGACGGTCGAAGCCAGCACCAGCGCGGCGATCTGCCCGCCGATCCCATTGAGGTGGAAGAACCCGAACGGCTTCATCGTCGGCGCGCCCTTCAGCTGCTCAGGGGCGCGGTCACCGCTTCCGTCCTCGGCGTGAACAGATAGCCGCCGGAGCGCACCGTCTTGATGATGGTGGGATCGGCCGGATTGGGCTCGATCTTGCGGCGGATGCGGCTGACCAGCACGTCGATGGAGCGCTCGAACGAGCCGGTGTTGCGGCCCTGCGTGAGGTCGAGCAGGCTGTCGCGCGACAGCACGCGGCCGGGCCGCTCGCAGAATGTCCTGAGCAGATCGAATTCGGCACTGGTCACCGCGACGCGCGCGCCTTCCGGATTGCGCAATTCGCGCAGGCGCAGATCGATGCGCCAGCCCTCGAAGGCCAGCGTGGAGGCGCCTTCGATCGTGCTCGCCGCCTGCGCGGCGGCCTGGCGGCGCAGCACCGCGTTGATGCGGGCGAGCAGCTCGCGCGGGTTGAACGGTTTCGGCAGATAATCGTCCGCGCCCATCTCGAGGCCGACGATGCGGTCGACATCCTCGCCGCGCGCGGTCAGCATGATGATCGGCGTCTGCGCCTCCGCGCGCACCTTGCGGCACAGGCTGAGGCCGTCCTCGCCCGGCAGCATGACGTCGAGGATGATCAGGTCGACGCGATGGTCGGCCATGGCGCGCGACATCTCGCGGCCGTCGCTCACGGCGGTGACGTTGCAGGCGTTGTTGCGCAGGTACTTCGCAATCAACGTCCGGGTTTCGCGGTCGTCCTCGACGACCAGGATGTTGGGATTGGGAATGGCCATGCGCTTTGTTTGTCCAAGATTTGGGCCAAATGGCGAAGATTTTTGTTTCAGAGTGTTTCCAGCGGCCCCGTCGCAATGCCGGGACATGACCGGGCAGTGGAGCGGCAAGATCTCGTTAAGGCCGTTAACCATACCGTGGCGCCGTTCGCCACGAAACCCCGCAAGATCCACGGAGCCATCATGACCTCGATTTCGGCGGCCTCCGCCGGCAGCTATCAGTCGCCGCTGCAGCGGCTGCAGCAGGAATTGCAATCGCAAGTCTCCGCCGGCACGATCTCGTCGTCGGACCAGTCCGCGCTGTCAACGGCGCTGACCGACATCGACACCGCACTCCAGCAGAGCCGGTCGAGCGACCAATCGAGCGGCACGCGTCCCTCTAAGGACGAGATGCAGTCGAAGATCGACGACCTCATCTCGAACGAGGTGTCGAACGGGACGCTGACCTCGGATCAGGCCGAGGAGCTGAAGAGCGTGTTTCAGTCCGCGTTCGCCAATGGCCCCGGCGGGGCGGGTGGCCCCGGTGGGGCAGGCGGACCGCCGCCCGGCCCGCCGCCGGATGATGCTAATTCGGATTCGTCGACGACCACGGATGCGGCCAGCAGCACGTCGGCTGACGCGACGACCGCGGAAATCCTCCAGCAATTCCTCCAGGCGCTGCAGCAATCGCAATCATCGGCGTCGTCCTACGGTGCCAATGGCAGCGCGTCGAGCGGCTCGAGCTTCTCCGCGCTCCTGATCGACTACAAGAGCTGACCTGGGCGACGCTGGGTCGGCGCGTTCCCCGCCGCGATCATGCTTCACCCAGGGCGCATGATCGTCGGCGGGGAACCGTGCGCCGCAATATGTTCCTGGATGACGCAGGAGCGTGCCTTGCCGTGATTTTCGGCTTCGCGCATTGCGCAACGAAATTGCCGCCCGCACGGAACCGCGCGTGATCAGCGCTGTTTTCTCCGCACGAGGTTTGTGAAGGAGAGGACAACATGATGAAGTCGATCGTTGCCGGCCTCGCCGGCACAGTACTGCTTGCGACCGCGGCGTTCGCGCAAGCACCGACCGCCACCACCGACAAGGCGCCGACCGCGGCTACCGCCACGACGACGAGCGCGTCCGACCAGTGGCGCGTGTCGAAAATGTCGGGCGTGAAGGTCTATAACGAGGCCAACGAGAACATCGGCTCGATCAACGACCTCTTGATGGACAAGAACGGTAACATCAAGATCGCCGTGATCGGCGTCGGCGGCTTCCTCGGCATGGGCGAGCATCTGGTCGCGGTGCCCTACGAGAAGCTGAAGTTCACCAACGAGGCCATCGCCTACAGCGCCCCGGCCACCAGCCCGCCCGGCCGGCCGGCCTCGACCACGACGACTGGCGCAGCGACCGGAACCGACAAGACCGCGACAACCTCGTCCGCGTCGAAATGGTATCCGGATCATGCCGTGTTCAACGCCAGCAAGGACGAGCTGAAGGGCATGCCCGAGTTCAAGTACTCGGAGTAATGCGGCTCGCGTAACTGCCTAGACGAAGCGCGCCCGGTTTTCACTGGGCGCGCTGTCGTGTCTTTTCGTCCCCGTCATTGCGAGGAGCTCGCGACAAAATTGCGGAGCTCGCAATGACGACGAGCGCAGATCAATGCCCCGTCACCATCGGGCAGCCGCCCTTGTCGAGCGGACGGAACGCCTCGTCGCCGGGCACGGTGGCGATCAGCTTGTAGAGGTCCCAATCGCCCTTGGATTCCTCGGGCTTCTTGACCTCGAACAGATACATGTCGTGGACCATGCGGCCGTCGATGCGGATCTTGCCGTTCCTGGCGAAGAAGTCGTTGATCGGTGTCTTGCGCATCTGTTCCATCGCCTTCGGCGCCTCGTCGGTCTTGATGGCGTCGATCGCCTTCAGGTAGTGCATGGTCGCCGAATAGAGGCCGGCCTGGATCATGGTCGGCATGTGCCCGACCTTCTCGTTGAAGCGCTTCGAAAACGCCCGCGTCTCCTCGTTCATGTCCCAGTAGAAGGCGTCGGTGACGATCAGGCCTTGCGTCGCCTTGATGCCGAGCGAATGCGTATCGGTGATCTCCTGCAACAGCGCGATCATTTTCTGGCCGCCCTGGGTCAGGCCGAACTCGGAAGCCTGCTTCAACGCATTGGTGGTGTCGCCGCCGGCATTCGCCAGCGCGACCACCTTGGCCTTGGAGGCCTGGGCCTGGAGCAGGAAGGAGGAGAAGTCCGACGAGTTGAGCGGATGGCGGACCTCGCCGAGCACCTTGCCGCCGCTCTCCTTGACCACGTTGGCGGCGTCGCGCTGGAGCGCCATGCCGAAAGCGTAGTCGGCGGTGACGAAGAACCAGCTGTCCTCGCCGCGCTTGACCATCGCCTTGCCGGCGACGTTCGACAGCGCATAGGTGTCGTAGGTCCAGTGCACCGTGTTGGGCGAGCAGGCGGTGCCGGTGATGTCGGACGAGCCGCCGCCGGAATTGATGTTGATCCTGTTCTTCTCGCGCGTCAGCGCCGAGACCGGCAGCGCCACCGAGGAGGTCGGAACGTCGAAGATCGCGTCGACTTTGTCGTTGTCGTACCAGTTGCGGGCGATGTTGACGCCGACATCGGGCTTGTTCTGGTGATCGGCGGCGACGACCGCGACCGGCTTGCCCGCGACCTTGCCGCCGTAGTCGGCGACCGCCATCTCGACGGCGGCGAGCGACCCCTTGCCGGTCGCGTCCGCATAGAGGCTCGACATGTCCGTGAGCACGCCGATTTTGACGATGTCGTCGGAAATCTGCGCCTGCGCGGCGCCGGATGTTGCGGCCAGAGCTAGGCCAGCTGCGATCGCGACACTGAGTTTTTGCATGTTGTTTCTCCCTGTGTGTTGTTGTTTGGGTTTTGTTGCGGGAGGAGTTTTAACGGCTATCTGCAGGCGCAGCTAAGCGATCCGCGCCATAGCAGAATGCAAAAAAGAAAGGGCGGGTGGTGTTCCCGGGAGGAGGAATATCGCAACGTCACGATAGCGCATTGCTGTGCCCTCTCCCCTTGCGGGAGAGGGCAGCGACGCTCGCGGGAAAAGGAAGACGAACGTCGCCTAGCCGCTGCTGCCCTTGAGCCGTTCGTTCCGTCGGCGCAAGCCTTCCATGGTCGCGAGCAGGATGATCGATACCGTCGTCAGCATCACCGCCGCGGCCGTGATCGTCGGGCTGATGTTCTCGCGGATGCCGGCGAACATCTCGCGCGGCAGGGTACGCTGCTCGGGACCTGCCATGAACAGCACGATCACCACCTCATCGAAGCTGGTCGCGAAGGCGAACAGCGCACCCGACGCGAGGCCGGGCAGGATCAGCGGCAGAATCACGCGGCGGAACGCGTAGAGCGGCGAGGCGCCGAGTGAGGCGGCGGCGCGCGCCAGATTGGTGTCGAAGCTCTGCAGCGTCGCGCCGACCGTGATCACCACAAAGGGCGTCGCCAGCGCGGTGTGGGCCAGGATCAAGCCGAGATAGCTGCCGGTCAGTCCGATCGGCGCGAAGAAGAAATACAGACCGACCGCGGTGATGACGCCGGGCACGACGACCGGCGACAGCACGAAGGCCAGCACGAGCGGCTTGAACCGGCTCTTCCACTGCGCCAGTCCCAGCGCGGCCAATGTGCCGAGCACCATGGACAGCAGGGTCGAGGCGACGCCTATGATCATGCTGTTCTTCAGCGAATTCATCCAGCGCGGCGAATTGATGAAATCATCGTACCAGCGCAAGGAGAGGCCGGGCAGCGGATAGGTCAGGTAGGAGCCCGAGCTGAAGGACAGCGGCATGATCGCCAGGATTGGCGCGATCAGGAAGATGAACACCAGCGTGGAGACGACGATGGTTGCGGTCCATGCGATACGTTGGCTGGGCGTGCGGAGGGAGGGATCATCGCTCAATTCTTCATCCCTCCCGTGACCTGCTGTCCCTGCACCAGCTTTCCGTAGAGGAGAGCGAGCAGAACAGTGGCGAGCAGCAGCACCGCACCCAAGGCCGAGGCGAGGCCCCAGTTGGCCGTCTCGGTCGTGTAGAGCGCGATGAAGTAGCTGATCATTTGATCGGCGGCGCCGCCGACGAGTGCCGGCGTGATGTAGTAGCCGAGCGCCAGGATGAAGACGAGCAGGCTTCCGGCACCGATACCGGGCAGCGTTTGCGGCAGGTAGATGCGCAGGAAGGCTGTGACCGGCGGCGCACCGAGCGAGGCGGCGGCACGCATGTAAGCAGGCGAGATCGCCTTCATGCTGCTGTAGAGCGGCAGGATCATGAACGGCAGGAGAACGTGGGTCATCGCCACGCAGACACCGAAGCGGTTGTAGATCAGGCGCAACGGCTCGTCGATGATGCCAAGCCAGTGCAGGCTGTCATTCACGACGCCCTTGCTCTGCAACAGCACGATCCAGGCGCAGGTGCGGACCAGAAGCGACGTCCAGAACGGTAGCAGGACGAAGATCATCAGCAGGTTCGACCGGCCGGGCGGCAGCGTCGCCAGCAGGTAGGCGACCGGGAAGCCGAGGATCAGGCAGAGTGCCGTGACGCTGAGGCTGATCATGAAGGTGCGGGTGAATACGTTGCGGTAAATGGCCTGATCCGGCGGGGCCGCGACGATCGCGCCGTCCATGTTCCGGGTGAGGTCGAGCGCCGCGAGCAGGTAGAAGCTGGTCAATGGGCCACTGGCGTCCTTGATCGTGGTCCAGGTAGCGCGTTCGCGCCAGGCGGGATTGATCTTGCCCAGCGTCTCCTTGGCCGCCCCTCGCTCCGGCACCGCCTTCAGATTGCGTGCCGTGCTGGTCAGGATGGTGCGGAAGCCGTTCAGTGCGTAGTTCAGCCGCTTGGCCGCAATGGCCATGGTGCCGGAGGCGCGCGCCGCAAGGATGTCGCTTGCCAGCGCAGCAAAGGCCTTTTCGTCCGGCAGGTCCTTGCCGTCCCAGCTCGCGAGAGCAGCGACTGTTTGCGGCAGAACCTGACGCACCTCCCTGTCATCGACCGAGCGCCACAGCATCCCGGCGATCGGGCCTGCGAAGGTGAAAAGCAGGAAGACGAGAAGCGGCAGCACCAGCGCCAATGCCTTGACCTGGCGCGCGCGCTCTGCACGCCTCAATCGGCGCTTGAGGGGCACCTCGGTCTGGGCATCTGCGCCGATCGCGGGTGTTGCTGTCATGCTGCGAGCCTCTTTGACTGCACATCCTTCGCCGCTTCAGGCCGGGCAATCGCATGTGGCTTTGTCGATCGGCCTGAGCAAGCGCCTCGTCCTTCGAGACGACCGCTTCGCGGTCTCCTCAGGATGAGGCTCATCGACATCGGCGCCTGCTGTGACACTGCTGCCGCACACTCCGTCCTCATCCTGAGGGCCCGCCGTAGGCGGGCGTCTCGAAGGATGCGTCACGGGGGCGTTGTCCGCGACGCACCCTCTACCTGCGCCGCACGCCGGTTCGACAGCACGCTATTTTGCTGCCCATTTGTTGAAGCGCTCGGTCAAGCGGTCGATGTTCTCGAGCCAGAAGCCAACGTTGATCTCGACCGCATTCTTGATGTTATCAGGCGCTGTCGGCAGGTCCTTCAGAACAGCGGGCTGCAGCCGGGCGGCTGCGTCCTTGTTCGAGGTGCCATATGCGATGTTCTCCGACAACTTGGACTGGTTCTCCGCCTTGCCGACGAAGTCCAGGAACTTGTAGGCCGCGTCCTTGTTCGGGCTCCCCTTCAGGATGACCCAACTGTCGAGGGTGAATAGCGCTCCATCCCACACCATGCCAAAGTTCTTCTTCTCGTTCTTGTTCGCGGTGTCGATGCGGCCGTTGTAGACCGAGGTCATCGCCACCTCGCCGGAAGCGAGCAATTGCGGCGGCTGGGCGCCGGCCTTCCACCAGACGATGTCGCCCTTGATGGTGTCCAGCTTCTTGAAGGCGCGATCGATGCCCTCGTCGGTCGCCAGCACCTTGTAGACGTCCTTCGGGGCGACGCCGTCGGCCATGAGAGCGATCTCCAGCGTGGTCTTCGGGCCCTGACGCAGGCCGCGCTTGCCCGGAGTCTTCTTGGTGTCGAAGAAGTCGGGCCAGCCGCCCGGGGCCTGCTTCAGCTTGTCCTTGTCGTAGCCGAGAACGAAATCGTAGAGGATGGCGCCGACGCCGCAGGGATTGACTGACGGCGGGATATAGGCGGCCTCGCCGCCGATTTTGGAATAGTCCATCTTCTCGAACAGGCCTTCCTCGCAGCCGACCGCCAGTTCGTCGCTCTCGACCTGGACGACGTCCCAGGTTGCGGCGCCACCCTGCACCTTGGCGCGCAGCACCCCGACGCCGCCGTCCCAGGACTCGTCGTTCATCGGCATTCCGGCCGCCTTCTTGAACGGCTCGAAATAGACCTTCTTCTGGGCATCCTGATACGCCCCGCCCCACGACACGACGGTGAGGTCACGCGCCTGCGCGACCGTGACCAGCGCAGCGCTGGCGGTGAACGCCGCGGCGAAACCTAGTGCAATCTTGCCAATGTTGCGCTTTAGCATGGTCCTTGTTCCTTCTTCATCTGCGTTGCGTTGAGGTTGATCGATGCCGGTCCACTTGCGCCAAAGACATGCTGCAGGATTGAATCAGACGGGATCAAGGGCCAGGCAGTCCTCGGGGCGGAAGGTGATGAACACGCTGTCGCCATGCCTCAGGCTGTCATGCGCCCCCGGCTGAAGCTTGACCATGAACTCCCCGTTGCCGACGACATCGAGCACGGCAAGCGCGTGGTCGCCGAGATAGATGGTGTTCTGCACCTTGGCCGGCAGGCGGTTCGGTCCCTCGCTGGAGGTGCCATCCAGGACAATGGCGATCCGCTCCGGCCGCACCGACAGGGAAGTCGGCGCGCCGGCGCCTGATACGTTGACCGCCCGTGCGGTCACGGCAGCGCCACCAGCCAGCGCGACACGGCAATAGTCCTTGTCGACCGTTTCGACGGTGCCGGCCAGCACATTGTTCTCGCCGATGAAGTGGGCGACGAAGCTGTTCACCGGATGCTCATACAGCGCGTCGGGTTTGTCGATCTGCTGCACGATGCCGTCGTTGAACACGGCGATGCGGTCCGACATGGTGAGCGCTTCGCTCTGATCGTGGGTGACGTAGACGACGGTGATGCCCATCGTCTCGTGCAGTTGCTTGATCTCCAGTTGCATCTGCTCCCGCAGGCGCTTGTCCAGGGCGCCCAAGGGCTCGTCCATCAGAACGAGTTGCGGGTTGAAAACCAGCGCGCGGGCCAGCGCGACGCGCTGCTGCTGACCGCCGGACAGCTGCCCGGGCCGCCGGTGCGCCAGGGTTTCCATCTTGATCATGCGCAACGCCGCCCTCACGCGCTCCTGCGCTTCCGCCTTGTTGATTTTGCGAACGGATAGCGGGAAGGCGATATTCTCCGCGATCGTCAGGTGCGGAAACAAGGCATAGTTCTGGAACACCATGCCGATGTCGCGCCTGTGTGGCGGCACGTTCTTGATCGGCCGGCCAGCGAGGTAGATCTCGCCATGAGTGGGAACCTCGAAGCCAGCCAGCATCATCAGCGTGGTCGTCTTGCCCGAGCCCGACGGGCCGAGCAGCGTGATGAACTCGCCCTTCCTGATTTCGAGGTCGAGGTTCTTCACCACGAGGTGCTCGCCATCGTAGGTCTTCTGAATGCCGGAAAAGTGCACCAGTGCCGGCGCAGGCGTGACCATGCCGGCTTCCATGTCGTCCTCGCGTTGTCCCCTACAGTGCCGAGATTAGCATCCTCCGACGAGAATGCCAGCGGTGCAAGCGACGAAGGCACGCACGGACCCGGTGAGTGAAGGCGCGCTACATCCCCGACAGCTTCGTCACATACACGTTCAGCGAGCCGCCGGCTTCGGCGACCACGCGCAGGGTCTTGGAATCGAAGGCGATGTCGGCAAGCGTCAGGCTGTCGATCTTGGCTTCGACCTTGAGGCCGTCCTCGCTCTTCTGGTAGTCGGCGATCGCGGCGGCGATCTTCTCGCGGGCGTTGGCGGCGATCGGCTTCAGGTCGAGCGTTGCCCTCTGCAGCAGGGCCTGCTGCATCTGCGGCACCACGGCGCGCGCCGCGGCGCCTAACAGGCCGAACGCGGCCTCGGACTCAACCGCGAGCTGGATGTCGGCGAGCCGCAGCGTCTGCTCCGCCTGGTCGAGCATCGGCCGGCCCCAGATGTGCACGGTCGCCTCGGCGCCGAGGCCGAACCAGCTTTTCTTCTCCTTGGCGCGCACCAGCAGCGAGATCAGCAGGCGGTCACCCGAGGGGATCACGTTGACGGTCTTGACGGTGACGTCGACCGGGCCGGAGCCGTCCTCGGGATAGGTATGGCCGACCATCTGCGCCGCGATCAGCTTGTTGATCTCTGTGAAGGGCACGTCGATCGGCACGCCGATGTTCACGCCGGTGCCGGTCGGCGGCACGATCGAGATCTTGTCGGGAAACGGACACTCCGGCTTGGTCGGGGCCGAGGTCACGCGTGTCTCGGCCTCGAGGCCGAGCAGCAGCGTCACCGCTTGCGCATCGACCCGCGGTTGCGCCGCGATCGCGCGCACCGGCTTCATCTCGAGCCAGAGCGGCGGCAGTGCGGCCGATGAACTCGAGCCTTGCAGCGGGATCGAGCGGCACGCCTTGGCCCATTGCGCTTTCGCGTTCTCCCGCAGCGAAGGATCGTTGCGGATGCGCTCGGAGACGGCGTTGATCTGCTCGCCGACATTCTTGTCGATCAGCGGCTTCACCTGCGCCGGCACGTTGACCTTGGCGCCGGCGACCGAGAGGTTGGTGTCGCCGAGATTGACCTGGGCGCCGAGATTGGGTTCGAGATGCCAGGCGGCCGCGAGCTTCGGGCGAGAGGTGACGACGACGTTGCCCTTGATCTCGGCGCTGGCATTCAGGTTCTTGATGTTGACGGCGCCGATCCGTTTCGCCGCATCACCGCCGAGCACGCTGCCGAGCGCGTCGCCAAGGGCGCCTGTGGCTTTCGAGGACAGCGATCCCGTCACGTTGAGCTTGCCGGTGAGCGGCGTCGACAGCGTCAGCACGTCCTTGTCGCCGTTTGCCGCCATCGGACCGCGGGCTGCGGACCAGCCGATGTCGGCGTTCTCCAGGATCTGCGAGATCGGATTGTCGGCCTTCCCTGCGAAATTGCGCGGCGAGGCCTTCTCGGCCTGCTCGCGGATCGCCGACAGCGCGATCGCGACCGGCGCGATCACGATCGAGCTCTTCGAGACCGGCGGCAGCGGCGGCAGTTGCGCGACCGGCGGCGCCGAATTGGTCGGCTGCGGCGACAGCAAGTCCATCGCCTTCAGGCTGATGAAGAACGACGCCGCGAGCACCACGACGGCGATCAGGATAGTCTTCAGGTTCAGCGTCAGTCCCATCAATCCCCCAGGCAGCCCCGGGCAGAAGTCTATAGGGCAGGCGAGAAGGGCGCTAGAGCGCAAGGATGGGGTGGAATTGGGGCGAACAGGTTAACGGATGCGAACCCCTCGTTGCCGCGCATTCAAACTGTGATCGCGAGGCTAGCTGCGCCGGGGACGACGGACCGCCCTCACATTGCCGCGACCACCGCCGCCGCAGAAGAAGCGATCGCCGCCATCGGACTCCAAACCCGAGACCATCGTCCCGGCGGGCAGGTCGAGCTGCTCGAGCACCTTGCCCGTATCTGGGTCGATCCGCCGCACGTCGCTCTCCTCGTTCTCCCAGGTGCCATGCCAGAGCTCGCCATCGACCCAGGTCACGCCGGTGACGAAGCGCTTGCTCTCGATGGTGCGGAGGACCTTTCCCGTTTCGGGATCGACCTGATGGATCTTGCGCTCGCGATATTGCCCGACCCAGAGCGAGCCTTCGGCCCAGGCCAATCCGGAATCGCCGCCAGCGCCGGGTGAAGGGATCGTGCTGAGCACCTTGCCGGTGGCGGCGTCGATCTTCTGGATGCGATCCTCGGCGATCTGGAACAGGTGCCGGCCGTCGAACGCCGTTCCCGCATGCGCGGCGACATCGATGGAGCGCGCGATCGTGCCGTCGGCCGGATCGACCGCGTTCAGCTTGTCGCCGGATGCGAACCAGACATGCGTGCCGTCATAGGTGACGCCATGCACGGCTTCGACGCCCGCGAAAGGCCCATACTCCCTAATGATCTCGGCGGTTGAACGCTTCATGTGCTCGATCCCTGTGATGTGACCTCACCTTACGTCTTCAGGAGCGGCGTGGGGAGTAACAAGCCTGTCGGGAAACCCGGGACGGGCGGGGTCATCCAGCGCCGCGCCCTTCCGTGTCCGAAGGATTGCACCTTGTGCGATCGCGCGAGCTCTTCGAGCGCGCGCTGCACGGTGCGCGCGCTCATTCCAAGCGCCAGCGCGAGCGCCGAGCTCGACCAGGGCTCGCCGTCGGAGAGGAAGGCGAGCACCGCGGCGTGCTTCTCCTCGACCGGCCGCGCCAGCACAAGAACCTGCCGCGTCTTGCGCGGTGTCAGCGCAAAGCCCTGCTTGGTCGCGCTCACATCGGCAAGAGGCTTGAGCTTGGCGCGGAGCCGGCCGATCTCGACCCGCAGCCGGGCGCGATGCGATTCATCGACGTGCTTCGCCTGAAATGCCGCGGTCATCAGTGCCTCTCGGGACACGTCCGCGGGCCACGCCTGTGCCAGGGGGCGGGCGAGCGCGAACAGCACCGGCCGGGTCCCGAGTGACACGACGATCCCTCCCTTGCGAACGGTGTGATGAAAGGTGTCCACGACGAGCGCTCGGGACGCCGCCAGCGCTTCGACCTGGCCGAGCAACAGCGGATGCTCCTTGCCGCGCGCGATCAGGCGCGCCGCGGGCGTGTCGAGGACGAGGTTCGCACTTTCGACTTCGGCCGTGAGCGCTGGAATCCCGGCTAACCGCGCCGCGTCGGCGGCGCGGTCGAGCGCCGCGCGCGCATGTTTGGTTTTGAGCCGCCGGATTGCGATGCCGGCGACCACGAGTTCGCGGACGACCTGAGATGCAGGCGGGAGTGGCGACGCACCGAGCTCCGCCAGCGTGCGCTCGGCCTCGTCGAGGCGCCCGACCAGAAGAAGGCGACGGGCCTCGATGTGACCGGCATGGGCGGCATTGCCGAGATCGCCATGCTTTGCGAGTGTCGCCCGCGCGGCCGCGAGCGTCTTCACCGGCCAATTCAAGTCGCGCGAGACGAGCGCGATCTCGGCCTCGGCCACGATGCACCTGGCGCGCGCCACCGCCTCTCTCGGACCGAAGGCACGTGCGGCGCTCCGCAGCAGCGTCTTGGCCTTGGCGAGATCGCCGAGCTGCGCCATCGCGATGCCGCGCAGCGCCAGCGACGGCGCGTCGTTGCGCAAGGCGACGCGGTTCAGTGCACCGAGCGGATCGCCCGCTTCGAGCGCGCGCGCCGCGGCCGTGATCAGCGACTCCATGCAAATCCCGCCACACTTGTTACTCCCACCGCGCAACCGTCCGGTGCCAGAAACAGTTTACGACCGACGATGTGCGGTGAGGGGCGAGCTGTTCCGCGTCTGTCATGACGCGACGCGGAATGACCGCCCAGGCAAGAGGTTTGGAGAGCCATGATGACATCAGTTGAAAACGCAGGGAATACTGGACATTCCGCCATGCAAACACCGCCGGTGGTGTCGCCGCAGGACTGGGAGGCAGCTCGTCTGCAACTGCTCGTGAAGGAAAAGGCGCATACCCGTGCCCGCGATGCCCTGGCCGCCGAGCGGCGGCGTATGCCGTGGATGGCAGTGGACAAAACCTATGCGTTCGAGAGCCCCGGCGGCAAGGTCATTCTGGTCGACCTATTCCAGGGCCGGCGGCAATTGATCGTCTACCGGGCCTTCTTCGAGCCGGGGGTGTTCGGCTGGCCCGATCATGCCTGCCGGGGTTGCTCCATGGTCGCCGACCAGGTCGCCCATGTCGCGCATCTCAACGCCCGCGACACCACCCTCGTCTTCGCTTCGCGCGCGCCTCAGGCCGATATCGCACGGCTGAAGAAGCGGATGGGCTGGACCATGCCCTGGGTCACCATCACCGACAGCTTCGACGCCGATTTCGGCGTCGACGAATGGCACGGGACCAACGTGTTCTACCGTGACGGCGACCGTGTCTTCCGCACCTATTTCGTCAAGAGCCGGGGCGACGAGCAGATGGGCGGTACCTGGAACTATCTCGACATCACGCCGCTCGGCCGGCAGGAGGTCTGGGAGGATTCGCCGAAGGGCTATCCGCAGACGCCGACCTACAAATGGTGGAATTGGCACGACAGCTACACGGAAGGTGCGGCGCCCGACAAGAAGTGGGTCGAGATCTCGGACGCCGGCGAGAAAGCATTTCGCGAGGAGGCCGCGGGAGAAAGGAAATGACCTCTCCCGTCAGCGCGGCCGCCAGCGTCAACCGCGACAGCGTCGCGGCCGCGCGTCACCTCGCCAGATGGCTGGGGCTGGCGGCCACGCCGACCTTCGCGATCATGGCCCTGCTGACCGCCGTGCTCGGCGGCGGTCACGCGGACATGATCTGCTCCGCCGGACAGGGATCGGTGCTCGCCGGCATGGTGCCGATGTATCTGTTGATGAGCGCGTTTCATTCCGCGGCGTGGTTTAGGTTGATTGCGGAGCGAAGGCGCGGGGGCGAGCCATCCTGAAGGAGCCGGCCAACGGCGAGCGTCTCGAAGGATGCGCCACACCAAAATGGCGCGGTGTGTCCGGCCTCTTATTGCGAGCCGCCCGCCGCCTGCAGATAGGCAACCACCTTGGCCGCTTCCTCCGCCGAGATGCCGCCATAGGGCTGCATCTTGTGGCCGGACACGACCTCGTCCGGCTTGACCATGAAGCGGGTGAGCTTGTCCTGGTCCCAGACGAAGCCGGCTTCCTTCATTGACGACGAGTAATTGTAGTTCGGCAGCGAGCCGGCCTTGCGTCCGACGATCTTGTTGAGATTGGGTCCGAGGCGATTGTCGCCCTCTTTCACGGAGTGGCAGGTGCGGCAGGAATTGTTGAAGGCCTGGTGGGCCGCGTCGTCGCTCGCCGGCTGCTGCGCGAACGAGAGGAGGGGTGGTGACAGGAGCAGCGTCAGTGCCCCGGTGCCGATCGCGCGCAGCCAGGCGCTTGACGAACGTTGCAGGCGTGCTTGCATCTGCGCCTCCATCGGGGATCGCGCCACAGCAAGCGCGCTTCGGGATGTCGAGGGCAAACGAAAACGGCCCCGGTGGGTTCCGTGGCCGTTTGCGTCACAATGTCCTGTCGCTCAGCGCGTCGCAGCTCCGAGTTCCGCTCGCCGCTCCGTCATCGGCAGCACGATCACCTTGGTGCCGACGTTGACGCGGGCGTAGAGGTCGGTGACGTCGTCGTTGGTCATGCGGATGCAGCCGGAGGAGACGTGCTTGCCGATGGTCTCGGGCGCGTTGGTGCCGTGGATGCGATAGATGGTGCTGCCGAGATACATGGCGCGGGCTCCCAACGGATTGCCGGGGCCGCCGGCCATGTGGCGCGGCAGATAGGGCTGGCGGGCGATCATTTCCGCCGGCGGAGTCCAGGCCGGCCATTCGGCCTTCCGGCTCACCGACTGGATGCCGGACCAAGTGAAGCCGTCGCGGCCAACGCCGATGCCGTAGCGCAGCGCCTGGCCGTTGCCGAGCACGTAATAAAGATAGGTGTTGGGCGTATCGATGATGATGGTGCCCGGCGCCTCGCGCGTTGCATAGGAAACGGTTTGGCGGCGGAAGCGGGCCGGCATCTCGACCGCGTCCTGATCCTCGGACGGCGCGGCCTGATAAGGCGTCGTCTGGTAGGGCTGATAGGGCTGAAGCGGCTGCGGCGCGGTCATCGGCGGCAGCGGCTGGAAGAAGGGGAAGAGCTGCACCGGCGCGGCGTTGGCTGCACCTGCGAACGCGAATGCGGAGATCGCCACTGCGCCAAAAGCAACGGCGCGCGAATAATTCTTGAACGTGTCCAGATTGAACATTGATCGCCCCTGTTTGCTCGGTGTTTTTGCTCACCGCGGCACCGCTACCGGTGCTCCGTTGGGTAGATCACTTAACGGCAAAACGTTTCGGGACATTTGCGCGGAAAACCGAAAACGGTTTCACGGCGGCAAGGATTGTTTCATGACAGTTTCGTGGCTGCGTGGACCCGTTAACGAACAAAACAGTGGGCCGACACTTCTGTGACGTCATACGCCTGAAATATCCTTCGTTGATGGTCGGAAACCGAGAATCATCAAACTCTCGGGATTTTCCCATGCGGGTATTAATCGCGACCGACGCCTGGCATCCGCAGGTCAACGGTGTGGTGCGGACGCTGACCTCGCTGGCGAACGCGGCCAAGGCTCTCGATGTCGAGATCAACTTTCTGACCCCGGACGGCTTTCCGTCATGGCCGCTGCCGACCTATCCAGGCCTGCGCATCGCGCTGCCTACGGGTAAGGAGATCGCGCGGCGGATCGAGAAGGCCGCGCCGGAAGCGCTGCACATCGCGACCGAGGGCCCGATCGGCTGGGCCGCGCGGGCCTATTGCCGGCGTAACCGGCTCGCCTTCACCACCTCCTATACGACGCGCTTTCCCGAATATGTCTCGGTGCGGACCGGCATCCCCGCGAGTGTCGGTTATGCCGTGCTGCGCCACTTCCACGATGCCGCCGCCATGACCATGGTGGCGACGCCCTCGCTGCGGCAGGAACTGTCCGAACGCGGCTTCAAGCGCCTGGGCTTCTGGACGCGCGGCGTCAACACCGAGCTGTTCCATCCCGACAGCCCGGCAGCTCTCGACCTGCCGCGTCCGATCTTCATGACGATGGGCCGCGTGGCGGTGGAGAAGAATCTCGAAGCCTTCCTTTCGCTCGATCTGCCCGGCACCAAGGTCGTCGTCGGCGACGGCCCGCAGAAGGCCGCGCTGGAAAAGAAATACCCCGGCGCCGTCTTCCTCGGCGAGAAGAAGGGGGCGGATCTCACTGCGCATCTCGCCGCGGCCGACGTCTTCGTGTTTCCGAGCCTGACCGACACTTTCGGCGTGGTGCAACTGGAAGCGCTCGCCTGCGGCACGCCGGTTGCGGCGTTTCCGGTGACGGGACCAAAGGACGTCATCGCCGATCACCCGATCGGCGCGATCGACCATGATCTGCGCAACGCGTGCCTGCGCGCGCTCACGATGTCGCGCGAGACCTGCCGCAACTTCGCGCTGGAGCGCTCCTGGGAGAACAGCGCGCGCCAGTTCGTCGGCAATCTCACCTCACTTCAGCCCAGTCGCGTCTTGCGCGCCTCGCCTCGCATGGCGCGGCGGCCGGTGCGCGGCTGATCTTTTATTTGAACCACAGCGAGAACCTCATCGATGGCTAAGATCATGAACCTTGACGGCACCCAGCAACTCGACCTCACCCGCGGCACGGTCGAGCAGGCCTATGACCGTTGGGCGCCGGTCTACGACCTCGTGTTCGGCGGCGTGTTCGCCAAGGGCCGGCAGGCCGCGATTGCGGCCACCAACAAGATCGGCGGCCGGGTGCTCGAGGTCGGCGTCGGTACCGGCATCTCGCTGCCGCTCTATGCGCCGAACCTGCGCATCTTCGGCACCGACATCTCGGAAGCGATGCTCGACAAGGCGCGCCGCCGCGTGACGGAGCAGAAGCTGAAGAACGTCGAGGGTCTCGCGGTGATGGACGCCGAGAAGCTCGAATTCCCCGACAATTCCTTCGACGTGGTGATGGCGCAATATGTCGTCACCGCCGTGCCGAATCCGGAAAAGGCGCTCGACGAATTCGCCCGCGTGCTGCGCCCGGGCGGCGAGCTGATCATCCTCACTCGCGTCAGCGCCGATACCGGCATGCGCCGCTTCATCGAGCAGAAGCTCCAGCCGGTGGTGCGTCCGCTCGGCTTCCGCACCGCCGAGTTCGCCTGGTCGCGCTACGCGAAATGGCTGGCCGGCGCCCACGGCATCGAGCTCGCCGAGCGCCGTCTGATCCCGCCGCTCGGGCACTTCTCGCTGGTGCGCTTCCGCAAGGTCGACGTCGCCAAGGCGGCGTGAGCTTACGCGTCCGCGTGCGTCATCGCGCCGCTGCACATCGTCACATGACAAAATGATGATGTCACACGGCGTACATCGAATCCCTTTAAATCCTGTACCCGAAAGCATTTTGGGGAAGAGCATGATCAAGAATTATCTCGAGCAGCTGCGCATCCAGCGCTGGGACGACCATCGCTACTATCATCACAGCCGCATCAATCAGAGCCTGCACTTCGTCAGCGCGCTGAGCTTCCTCTTTGCCTATGTCTGGCTGTTCATCGATCCCGTGGTCTCCGGGCTGGTCGGCTGGCTGGTCTCGATGACCTCGCGCCAGGCCGGTCACTTCTTCTTCGAGCCGCACGATTACGACCACATCAACCAGGCGACGCACGAGTACAAGGAAGAGATCAAGGTCGGCTACAACCTTCAGCGCAAGGTGGTGCTGATGGCGATCTGGGCGCTCTCGCCGCTGGTGCTGGTCGCCGATCCCACGCTGTTCGGCCTGTTCACGCCCTGGGCGAGCGCGACCGATTTCATGCGTCAGGTGGCGAAGATCTGGCTCGTGGTCGGCGGCGGCGGCCTCTTGTTCCGCACCGTGCACCTGTTCTTCATCCGTGACATCGAGACCGGCCTCGTCTGGATGACCAAGATCCTGACCGACCCCTTCCACGATTTGATGCTCTATCACAAGGCCCCGCTGGCGCTGATGCGCGGCGAGCTGATGGACCCTGGCCTGCACCTCAACCCCGAGCACACGCTGGGCCTCATCGGCGAGCCCACGCTCGAAGAGCAGCACGCCTGAGCGCGCTGCGCACATCCAATACTCAGATGTCGATTGGTTGCGTCATGCCCGGGCTCGTCCCGGGCATCCACGTCTTGGGGGCTTCTTCGCCTCTCCCCGCGTGCGGGGAGAGGCCGGAGCGCATCGCAGATGCGGTCCGGGTGAGGGGGGCTCTCCACGGGGGCGCTGCGAGCGGGGTGTTCGTCAACTCTCACCGAGCTCGCGGAGACTCCCCCTCGCCCCGACGCTCTCCGCGCGAGCGGGTAGAGGGAGCGAGGCAGCGGTGCTTGGCCTCAGCGCCCAAAACGCTTGGCCAGCATCTCTTTCAGGATCTGCCGCTTGATGTTCTTGTTGGTGAGCGCGCCGTCGTGCCACCAGAAGCCGTCGGCCTTCATCTTCTGCGCCGCGCGGACGAAGCGCTCGGCGACCTCGGTGAAGTCGGCGTCGGTGTAGTTGAGGCTGAAGATCAGCCGTCCGGTGCCGACCCAGCTCAGCGCCAGGCCCTCGGCACGCAGGTAGTATTGCAGCATCCAGTTGTAGCGGGACGGCGTGGTGTATTTCACCGTCCAGATCGAGGAGAAGTTGGCGAACCGCACCGGCAGGCCGGCATCGGTCATCATCCGGTTGAGCTTCTGGACGCGGCCGTTCCAGGTCTCCTCCAGCCCATCGTAGATGGCGCGGAAGTTGGGGCTGGCGAGACGGCTCAAGAACTCGTCCATCGCCGTCATGACGTAGGGATGCGAGTTGAAGGTGCCGCGGGCAAAGCAGATGTCGGCGGGGCGATCGTCACGGAAGCGGCGCATCAATTCGCGTTTGCCGCAGACCACGCCGACCGGCAGACCGCCGGCGAGACTCTTGCCATAGGTCACCAGGTCGGCGCGCACGCCGAAATATTCCTGGGCGCCGCCGGCGGCGAGACGGAAGCCGACGAACACCTCGTCGAAGATCAGCGCGATGCCGCGCTCGGTGCAGACCTCGCGCAGCTTCTTCAACCATTCGGTGTAGGCCGCACGATCGAAATTGCCGCCGCGGGAGGAATCGACCAGGGAGGAATCGCCGGGCGCATTCGCGTTCGGATGCAGGCCCTGGAGCGGGTTGACCAGCACGCAGGCGATGTCCTTGCGGGTGCGCAGCACGTGCAGCGTCTTCTCCGACATCTCGGCGAGGGTGTAGGTCTCGTGCGCAGGAATCGGATTGCCGACGCCGGGCTGCACGTCGCCCCACCAGCCATGATAGGCGCCGGCGAAGCGAACGAGATGCGTGCGCTTGGTGTGGTAGCGCGCGAGCCGCACCGCCTGCATCACCGCTTCGGTGCCGGACATGTGGAACGAGACCTCGTCGAGGCCGGAGATCTGGCAGAGCCGCTGCACGTTCTCGAGGATGACGGGATGGTAGGGGCCGAGCACCGGTCCGAGCGCGTGTGCGCGCTTCTCGGCGCCCTCGATGCACTCCTTGTAGAAGTCGTTGCCGAAGATGTTGACGCCGTAGGATCCCGTGAGATCGTAGGACGCGTTGCCGTCGACATCGGTGACGGTGACGCCGCGCGAGGATTCCATGAAGGTCGAGGTGCCCAGATGCTCGCGGACGAGGCGCGAGAACTGGAACGGCACGCGATAGCTCTCGGTGAAGTTCAGGTCGGAGATCGTCTCTGCCGCTTCCTTCGTCATCGCGCGGCCCTTGGGGTAGCGCTCGGCGTAAAGCCTGGCGAGGCGGAAGAAGGCGTCCTTGCGCTGCTTCACCACGTTCGCAGGCGCGCCGTCGCAGCCGAAATAACGGTCACCGCTAAACTCGTAGAACGGGAGCAGCCGCGCCACCCGGCGCGACATCTTGGAGTGCCCGGCGAGCGAGCGGTGCTTGGCGCGGGAGAGCTCGATGCGCGCCTTGAGCTTCGGGAAGGCGGCGGCAGCGGACGCTGCGGCGGCCACGGACATCGAGAGAATCGGGAGTGTCGTTTCCATGACAACAAGCGCTAATACTGCGAGCTGACAAATTCATGACAGTCAAAGCCCTCATCGCCTCTTTCACCCAGCAGGAAGACCTCAACTTCCTGTTGACCAACCGTATCCCGCGTGCGGCCTTGACCCGCTTCATGGGCTGGTTCTCCAAGATCGAGAACCCGCTGGTGCGGGACTTCTCGATCGCGCTGTGGAAGCTGTTCTCCGACCTCGATCTGTCGGAGGCGCGCAAAACCCACTTTCGGAGTCTGCACGACTGCTTCACCCGGGAGCTCAAGCCAGGCCTGCGTCCCTTTGATCCGGACGCTTCCATTGTCGCCAGCCCCTCGGACGGCATTGTCGGCGCCCATGGCCGGATCGCCGACACCGAGCTGTTTCAGGTCAAGGGCGCGCCTTATTCGCTGCTTGACCTCGTCGGCAATTCGGCGCTCGTCGACCAGCACCGCAACGGAAGTTTCGTCACGCTGCGGCTGACCTCGAGCATGTATCACCGTTTCCACGCGCCCTATGACGCGCATATCGAGCGTGTCACGCTGATCCATGGCGACGTCTGGAACGTCAACCCGATCGCCTTGAAGCGGGTCGAGCGGCTGTTCTGCAAGAACGAGCGCGCGGTGATCCGCACGCATTTGTCGACTGGCGAAGCCGTGACGCTGGTGCCGGTGGCGGCGATCCTGGTCGCGAGCATCCGCCTGCACTTTCTCAACATGGTGCTGAACGCGCAGACCCGCGGGCCGGTCAATTTCCCCTGCGACGTCAACGTGACCAAAGGCGAGGAACTCGGCTGGTTCGAGCACGGCTCGACCATCATCATCCTGGCGCCCGGCGATTTCACGTTCTGCGATGGCATCGCGGAGGGCACACGCATTCGCGCAGGCCAAGCGCTGCTGAAAAGAAAGTAGCCTTCAATCCGCCGCGCCCGCCGCCTATATCGTCAGCGGGGCGGTTCGACCGATACGGATTTGGTGATGGCGCGGGCGCCGGTGATGGCGGCGGGTGGTATCGTGCTGCGGTGTGGTTCGACGCCGCTGATTGCAGTCGTGCGCCAGCGCAAGCGCAATGAATGGGTCTTGCCCAAGGGCAAGCTCGACGACGGCGAGACGCCCAAGGAAGCCGCGCACCGCGAGGTGCTGGAGGAGACCGGCCACGATGTCGCCGTACACGAATTTCTGGGCACGCTCGTTTATCAGTCCGGCGGGCGCTCCAAGGTCGTGCATTTCTGGCGGATGGAGGCTGACGGTGGGCCGGTCCGCAAACTGATGAATGACATCAAGGCGGTCGAACTGGCTGACGCTGGACGATGCGATCGCCCGCCTCTCGCGCGAGTATGAGCGCGCGTTCCTGACACACGTTGGTCCGATCGCGCTCGCGACTGCGGCGCTGGCGGCCGCTCCCGAGCCGACGCCGCCTGTGCCCGACGGTATCGATGCGGCCCTGCAGACGCTGACGCCAGCCGAAGCCGCCTCGGTCGATGAATTGCGGCATGGTTTGTTGCAGAAGGTGAAGGCATGGCTCCGCGGCGACGCATGAACGCGTGCCGCGTGCTGAGCAAAATGGCACCTGCGAGTTAGTGTGGTTGCGGTAACGCCAGCTCGTTCCAACTCGTCATTGCGAGCGCAGCGAAGCAATCCAGAAACTTTCCGCGGAGGGACTCTGGATTGCTTCGTCGCAAGGGCTCCTCGCAATGACGGGGAGGCGGCGGAGCGGGCTTCTTTCGCACGATTTCCTCAGAACCGCCGCCGCGCTGACGATGCAGCTTCGCGCACACGAAGGGGAGAAGGAAGAGTCACCGCCGCTCCTTCTCCTTCGGCGCCGGTTTGCGCGGCGCTGCGGGGCGTTGCGCGCCAGGGAGGCGCTGCTGGAAGCCGCCTTGGCGCTGAATGCCGCCGGGCTGTTGGGCCGCAGGTGGCTGTGCTGGCTGACCGGGCCGCAGTCCCGTGCGCGGAGCTTGCGGCTGCGTCTGCTGTACGCCACCGGGCTGCATGCCTTGCCCGGTGCGTGGCGCTCCTGGCGGCCGACCCGCGCCTTGCTGCTGGCCTTGATGTTGCGGTCCCTGTTGCTGCTCGCCTTGTCGCTGTTGCCCCTGACCCGCGCGCTGGCCGCCCGGCTGTACCGCGCCGCCCTGGCCCTGCCGCTGCGGTGGCTGCGCGCCTTGCCGGCCCGGTGTGCCCGGTTGCTGCTGACCCGGACGGTTGTTCTGGCCGGGCTGGCCGTTCGGCCTCTGCGGCTGCTGGCTTGGCGGCGTGGTCGGCCGCAATTGCTGCTGTTGCGGCTGGAGCGGTCGCGGAATGCGGCTGAGCGCACCGGGATTGGCGCGGCGGAAGTCGCGCTGCTCGGTGACGATCTGCCGGCCCGTGGTCTGCGCCAGATGCACCTGGCTGACGAAGCCGCGGTCGCGCGCGATCTGCTGCGGCGGAATCGTGATCGGCACCGCGGCAAAGCGCATGACGCCGCCCGCGCCGCCTGCACCCGGCCGGATCGCAAAGCCGCTCGCTGCTTGCGTCAGCGCGCCGAGCCGCGTGCCGCTTGTGCGGTCGTCGACGTCGATGTGCCCGACCCGGCCGTCTGCGTCGGGATAGAGCTTGATGTTGACATTGCTCGACCTGTTCGCCGCCGCGCCTTCCGGCACATCGACGACGCCGGTGGTGCCGCGGATGCCGAGCGTCGCGGTCGGCGTCGTGATCTTCATGTCGCCGGTCTTCGCCACCGCTGCGGCAACGAAAGCCACCGTGCCCTTGCCGACGTCGAAGATCGCGGCGTTCTGCTTGCCGCCGTCCTCATAGACGTAATTGTCGATGGTGATCCTGGCGCTGGCCGAGAGGTTGAACGTGGTGGCGTCGTTGAAGGTGATGCCGAGCGAGGAGTTCGACGAGGTCTGCACGACGTCGTTGAGATAGATGTCGTCGCGCACGCGCAGCGGATACGAGTTCTTGTCGCGGATCACGGTCGCGATCCCCGTCACGGTCGCGACGTTGCCGATCGGCTCGACGGCGGCGGGCTGCGCGTCTGTCGCGGGGCTAGGTGAGGCCGACGGCGTCGGGGAGGGTGCGGGTATCGGCTGTGCTTGCGGCTGCGCCTGCGCAAGCTCCATTGCATCGGATGCGAACGCCACGCCCGCGCCGGCCAGCGGCAAGGCCAGCAGGGCGAGCGCAAACACGAAGCGGCGCCAGGCTGCCAATGAAGTCACGAGGAGATCCCGGTGAGAACGCGAGGTGAGAGCTGCGGATTTCGTCCGGGGACAGCTGAATGGCGGATGAACATGTGTGGCAGGGGGGAGCGAATGCTCGAACGTCGTGTCCACAAGACCAGGTCGCGAGCAATGCCAGTGTTATGGGCTCCGGCATCTCCTCACCGTCATGGCCGGGCTTGTCCCGGCCATCCACGTGCTGGCGCGCGGTTCGAAGAACGTGGATGCCCGGGACAAGCCAGGGCATGACGATGACTTGTGCTTGCCTGTCGATGTGACGCCTTCAGCGTCAGCTCACGCGCTTCCAGGTCTGACCGCCACAGAACATGCCGCCGAAGGCGCAGCCCTGCACGCGCATCGCATTCGGGCCCTTCATCGCGATGGTCGAGTTCGTAATTGCGGCCGGAGTCGGGATCGTGGATGCGGCCGCTCCATTTCGAGCCTTCGGGCTTCATGTTGATCAGGATACGCGCGTTGGTCTTCTCGGCGTAACCACAGAGATTGGGACCGCACTGCTCGACACGCACATTGCCCTTGTTCTCTTCGGTCGCCCACACGCCGATCGGCGAGTTCGGTGCCGCCACAGGCGCTGCGGCAGCCGGAGCCGGGGCCGGCGCGGGAGCAGCAGCGACGGGAGCGGGCGCGGCAACGGGAGCAGGCGCGGTAACAGGCGTATTGTCGACGCCGACGGACGGAGCGGCGGCAACGCTCGCGGCGGGGGCTGTGGGGGCGGCAATGGCGGGCGCAGCCGCCTGGACCGGCGCCTGCGGCACGGGCTGCTGCTGCACCGGAGTCGGCGCGGGCTGTGCAGTCGTGTTCGCCGGAGCCGGCGTGGTGTCGACGTCATCGTCGTTGGAGCCGCCAAGGCCCTTGAGGTTGATGTTGTTCAGCTTGATCGGCTTGTCCGACAGGCCCGGCGCGACGATGGTCACGCAATTGAGCGAGGCGCAGTTGCGCGGCGTCTCGATGCGGATGTGCTGGCCTTCGATCTGGAACGAGATCGAATTGCCGGCATGCGCGGCGGCGGTCGAAGCGAGGAAGAGCGCCGTGGTGGCGATGGCCAGCTTGTTCATGACAACCTCCGAAAATGGCCTGGTCCCGGTATGGACTGATGTCGCTGGTGACTGAGCGTGGTTCGACCCTACGCCGGGACCGTCCTATCTTCCGTGATGAACGTCACGCCGGCTTGCGGCGGCTTGCGTGAGCCGGCGCACATTCGGCCAACCTTCATCCGGGTAACCTCGCCGCGACACGGAGGGAGGCGTCGATGCAGCGGCTTGCGACTTCGCTTGGCACATTGATCGCCTTGATGGCGGTTGCGCCCGCCGCCCAGGCCGGTTCCTATTCGTTTTCGATCGGCGGCCACCGGTTTCATGTCGAGGCACCGCGCAATTGCCGATCTGCTTCCTGTGTTTCGATGTCCAGTCGCAGCCTCCGGCCGACAGAAGCCGTCAGCACAGCACCGGTCTCGCAGCCGGCGCCCGCGCCGATGGTCCAGGCACCGCAGCCGGTTTGTCCGGCGGCGTCGGTCCGGCCTGCACAAGCGACTGCGGTCGTGCCGCCACCAGCGCCTCCCGTCCTTGCCGCGACGACGTCGCAGCCCGTTGTGTTGCCGCCGGCGCCAAAACTCGAGGCGTCGGGCCTCAATCCGCCGCGGGTTGATTTGCAGCGCGTAGACCCGCCGAAGACTGTTGCGCTCGATCCGCCGCGCATCGAGCCGCCGGTCATCGTCCCGAGGCCCGACATCAAGCAGACCGCAACACTCGCACAGCGCAGCGACGACGAGGGCTATACGCCGCTCGGCGAATGGGAGAGCGCCGGCGCCAACGGCACCGTCCGCATCGAACGCTGCGGACCGGCACTGTGCGGCTACGCGCTGACCGAAGCCTCAAACCGAGGCGAGAGCGTTCTCGTCAACATGAAGCCGAAATCGCACGACGTCTGGACCGGCAGCATCTATAGCCGCTCCAGCGGCAACACCTATTACGCGACGATGACGCTGAAGAGCTCCGGCAAGCTGCACGTCGAAGCCTGTGCGCTCGGCCGCTTCTTCTGCTCCGGCAACGACTGGACGCGTGTTGAGGAGCGGCAGGAGAAGGTGGTCACGACGTCGCAGCAGTGGGGTACGCGGTCGTAGCTCGTCGAGAGATGCGCATTGTTGTGCCCTCGGCCCTTGTGGGAGAGGGCAGCTCCGCTGGTCGACGCGGGCTCACTGGGGTGAGGGGTCTGTCTCCACCAGAAGCGCGCGAGGATCAGACCCCTCATCCGGCGCTTCGCGCCACCTTCTCCCACAAGGGGAGAAGGGAAGAGAGACACCGTCTTACGTTTGAGCCGCTAAATCATGCCGAGCACGATGGCGCCGACGAAGGCCATGGCGAGGTACGCGGTGATAATGCTCAATCTGTCGGCGAACGTCATGAGATCGGTCCCGCTGTCGCGCCGCCTTGGGCGCGAGCTTTATGGTTAACAGAAAGTCTCTTGCCGAAAAAGGCAGTCTTGCTGTCGCTCAGCCCTGGCGGCATTTCGGCGCGCGCGGGCCGGCATGGTTAAAGAAGGCTGAAATCGACACGTTGAAGAGTCTTTAAGTAAATTCGCCGAACGTGCGTTCATGACGCGCGGAGTTCGTTTGTATCTCGTCGGCTCCATCGTCCTTGTTTCGCTAGCGGGTTGCGGACGCGGCTTCTTTCAGGCCGAACGCGAACCGTGGCGGGCCGAGGCGGAAGCGGCGTGCCTGAAATCGGGGGCGGTCAAGGAGAGTGCGGACATCGTCCGCATCGACCCGATCTCCGGCCCCGGCCAGTGCGGCGCCGAATTTCCGCTCAAGGTCGCCGCCATCGGCGAAGCCTCCAGCAGCTACGGCTTTGCCGACGAGGAACTGCGTCCGCCGGCGAACATCGGCAACCAGCCGCGCTGGCCGGTGACGCAGCCGCGATCGAACTATCCGCAGAGCCAGAATTATCCGGCCTCCTCCTATCCGCAGCGATCGAATTACCCCGAGAGCGCCGTGCAACAGCCTTCCGGCTATGGCAGCTCAACCGGTCCGATGTCGCTGAACGCGCCCGGCGTGGCGCCGCAGGAAGACGAGATCGACCTGCCTCCCGAGGGCACTGATGCGGCGGGTGCCGCGCGCTACATGAATGCGCCGAGCTATCCGGCGCGGCCGGCCGGTCCGGCACCTTACTCGCAGGCGCCCGCGCAGCAGCCGCTGCCGCGTCTTGGCCCGGCGCAGGGTAATCCCGTCACCGCCGTCGGTCCCGTTGCGATCAAGCCGACTGCGACGCTGGCCTGTCCGATCGTGTCCGAGCTCGACCGCTGGCTCGCCGACACCGTGCAGCCCTCGGCCATGCGCTGGTTCGGCGTCCGCGTCGCCGAGATCAAGCAGATCTCAGCCTATTCCTGCCGCGGCATGAACGGCAACTCGCGCGCCCACATCTCCGAGCACGCCTTCGGCAATGCGCTCGACATATCCGCCTTCGTGCTCGCCGACGGCCGCCGCGTCACGGTGAAGGACGGCTGGCGCGGCATGCCGGAAGAGCAGGGGTTTTTGCGCGACGTGCAGTCCGGTGCCTGCGCGCATTTCACCACGGTGCTCGCACCGGGCTCCAACGTCTATCACTACGATCACATCCACGTCGACCTGATGCGCCGCGCCAGCCGTCGCCTGATCTGCCAGCCCGCCGCCGTCTCCGGCGAAGAGGTCGCCGCGCGTGCGCAGTCACGCAGTCCGTATGCGAACGCGCGTGATCCTTCCGTGACTGGTTCGCTCGGCCGCAAGAGCACCGCGCACAAGCGCGAAGAGGACGACTACGCCGACGATTGAGGCCTGCAGAACCCTGTAGCCCGGATGGAGCGAAGCGCAATCCGGGACAGGTCTCCCCGCATTCTGCTTCGCTCCATGCGGGCTACGATGGGGCCGGACCGACTTAGCAAATCATTTCGACGCCGGCTTCGACGGCACGGGGACCAGCCCCATGCACTGCTGCACCTCGCCGGGGACGTTGTAGGTCCGCATGATATGGCGGCTGTCGCGCAAGCCGGACGCCTCCCGTTGCACCACGAACATCCAGAGCGCCTGGCCGGCTTCCGCGACCAGCCTGCGCCTCGCCGGTTGCAGCGAGGCCGGCGTCTCCGAGAGCGCGTGGGCGGCGTCGAACTCGCGCAGACGCGTCAGCGTCTGTTCGAGCGCGCGACCCATCCGTCCAAGCGCCGAGGCCTGTTCCTGGACGATCTCATAATGGAGGATATCGACCGGCGGGCGAAGATCACGAGACATGCGCCGCGATCTAGGGCCGCGGCGCCGGCCTGCGCAACGCGCGGCCTGCTTGCCGTTACTTCCGGTACGCCGCCAGGAACATCCGCGTCGCGCTGTCGACCACCTCGGTCATCCGTTGTTCCGATGGCGCAGGCGCGGCCTGGAAGACGAAGGGCAGGAACAGTGAAGCCTTGCAGAGTTCCATGAATTGCGAGGCAGCAAGATCGCAATCGTCGATATCGAGGTCACCGGAGCCGACATGGGCTCTGAGATACTCGGAGAGGCGGTTGATGGTCTTGTCCAGCACCCGCCCATAGTAGCGGCGGCCGACATCGGGCATGCGCTCGGCGATCGCCATCACGGTGCGGATCGCCGATCCGCCGCCGGGGCGGCAGAGCAGATGGATGTAGGCCCGGCCGAACTCCTTCAGCGTGGTTTCGGCATCGCGCGCGGGATCGAAATTGAACACGACCTGGCCGTGCTGGAGCGCCTCCTCTTCGAGGATGGCTTCGAACAGCGCGCATTTGTCGGCGAAGTAGACATAGAGCGTGCCCTTTGAGACCTGCGCGGCGCGCGCGATCTCGCCCATGCTGGCCCCGTCGAAACCGAGCGCCATGAACACCTTGCGGGCACCGTCCAGGATCTGGCGGCGCTTGGAGCTGTCCTCCTCGTGGAGGACGTGCAGATGTTCGCTGGCAGCTACAACCATTGGTTTAGGATCTCGGAAGGTTTTGGATCGGGTCTGACACCATGAAACGCAAATATAGGATTCGGGCCCGTAGGGTCCCGGACGGGAATATTATGCATATTGACCGAACGGTTCGGTCAATGGTATTTGAGGTGAGCGGGAGGGAACAGGCCGCACGACGGCCTGCCCTTGGTCGCGCTTTTTTGGGGAGGCCTTTATGGCCGTATCGAGAGACCAGGCTGCGCGCGTTCTTCGCCAGGAAGCGGTGGACGAGCAGACGGGCGGTGACGCTGCGACCGAGAAACCCGCCGTCCTGGCCGAGCAATTGCGCGCTCATGTGGCCGAGGAAACCAAGCGCCGCACCGCCGAGGTGGCCGAGAAGCCCGCACCCGACAGGGCGGCCCCGGCTGTACCTGCCGATAGCGCCGCTGCCGGCGCGCCCAGATCCGGCAAGCGCAAATTCGTCCTGATGGGCGTCGGCTTGCTGCTGGCGCTCGCGGTCGCGAGCTATGCCGGCTACTACACGCTGGTCGGTCGCTTCTACATCTCCACCGACGATGCCTATGTCCGCGCCAACAACACCATGCTCGGCGCGCGCGTCGCCGGTCACATCTCCTCGATACTCGCCGGCGATAACACGCCGGTTCGCGCCGGCGACGTCGTCTTCCGCATCGACGACGGCGACTACAAGATCGCGGTCGATGCCGCCGCGACCAAGATCGCGACCCAGCAGGCCACGATCGATCGCATCGGCCGCCAGGTTGCCGCGCTCGACAGCCAGGTCGCGCAGGCCAAGGCGCAGCTCGTCTCGGCTGAGGCGGGCCTCAAGCGCGCCGATCTCGATTATGAGCGTCAGCAGGCGCTGAGCAACAAGGGGTTTGCCTCGCGCGCCGTGTTCGAGAGCTCGGAAGCCGGACGCGATCAGGGCGCCGCCGCGGTCAAGGCTGCGCAGGCCGCCTACGACGTCGCCGTCAGCAATGTCGACGTCGCCAAGGCGCAGCAGGCCGAAGCGCAGGCGCAGCTCGCCGAGCTCAAGACCACGCTCGCCAAGGCCGAGCGCGACCTCAGCTTCACCGCCGTGCGCGCGCCGGTCGACGGCACGTTCTCCAATCGCCTGGTCAGCGCCGGCGACTTCGTTGCGGTCGGCCAGCGCCTCGGCAACATCGTGCCGCTCAACGATGTCTATATCGACGCCAATTTCAAGGAAACGCAGCTCAAGCGCATCCGTCCCGGCCAGCCGGTGACGATCAAGGTCGATGCCTACGGCATGCGCAAGTTCTCGGGCGTGGTCGACAGCATCGCGGCGGGCGCAGGCTCGGTGTTCACGCTGCTGCCGCCTGACAATGCCACCGGCAATTTCACCAAGATCGTGCAGCGCGTGCCGGTGCGCATCCGCGTGCCGAAGTCGGTGGCGAAGCAGAACCTGCTCCGCGCCGGCATGTCGGTCTACGCCACCGTCGACACCAACAAAGGCGCGGCCGACGCCGACAGCGAGGTCGATCTCGACGATCCCACCGCGATCCACCCGCAGTAGGATTGATCACTGATGACTCGCGACACTCTAGCTCCGAGTGCAGCTGCGCTCCCTCTCCCGCTTGCGGGAGAGGGAGGGGGAGAGGGTGCCTCCGCTAGGGAGACTCCCCAAGAGGATAGAGCCCTCACCCGCCGCGCTCTGCGAGCGCGTCGACCTCTCCCGCAAGCGGGAGAGGTGAAGAGAGCTCGCAGCTTGCATCTGAGCTGACACCATGGCCAACGCCACCACCGCTTCACCTGCCATGATCGCGGATCCCGCTTCGGAGCGCATCGCGCCGAAGCGGCTGTTTGCCTTCATCATCATGGTGTTCGGGATGTTCATGTCGATCCTGGACATCCAGATCGTCTCGGCCTCCCTGAGCGAGATCCAGGCCGGCCTGTCGGCGAGCTCCAGCGAAGTGTCCTGGGTGCAGACCGCCTATCTGATCGCCGAAGTCATCGCGATCCCGCTGTCGGGATTTCTGTCGCGCGCTTTCGGTACGCGGCTGTTGTTCGCGATCTCGGCCGCCGGCTTCACCTTCTCGAGCCTGCTCTGCGGCTTCGCCACCACGATCGAGGAGATGATCCTCTGGCGCGCGCTCCAGGGCTTTTTGGGCGCCGGCATGATTCCGACGGTGTTCGCCTCGGCCTATACCGTCTTCCCGCGCACGAAATTCCACATCGTCGGTCCCATCATCGGTCTCGTCGCTACGCTGGCCCCGACCATTGGGCCGACCGTCGGCGGCTACATCACCGACCTGATGTCGTGGAACTGGCTGTTCTTCATCAACGTCGTGCCCGGCATCAGCATCACCTTGGGCGTGCTGGCGCTGGTCGATTTCGACGAGCCGCATTTCGAGCTGCTCGACCGCTTCGACTGGTGGGGCCTGCTGTTCATGGCCGGCTTCCTCGGCACGCTGGAATATGTGCTGGAGGAAGGTCCGCAATATGAATGGCTGCAGGACACCTCGGTGGCGATCTGCGCCTGGATCTGCGCGATCTCGGCGATCGCCTTCTTCTGGCGCGTCTTCACGGCGGCCGAGCCGATCGTCAATTTGCGCACCTTCTCCAACCGCAACTTCGCGATCGGTTGCCTGCTGCAGTTCTGCATCGGTATCGGCCTCTACGGCCTGACCTATATGCTATCCGCGCTATCTCGCCGAAGTGCGCGGCTACAGCGCGCTGATGATCGGCGAGACCATGTTCGTCTCCGGCATCACCATGTTCCTGGTCGCGCCGCTGGTCGGCCGTCTCATGGTGAAGTTCGACATGCGCTACATGATCGCGTTCGGCCTCGTCGTGTTCGCGATCGGCTCCTACCAGATGACCTGGATCACCCGCGACTACGATTTCTACGAGCTGCTGGTGCCGCAGATCCTGCGCGGCATCGGCATGATGTTCGCGATGGTGCCGACCAACAACATCGCGCTCGGCACGCTGGCGCCTGACAGGGTGAAGAACGCGAGCGGCCTGTTCAATTTGATGCGCAATCTCGGCGGCGCGGTCGGGCTCGCCATCATCAACACCGTGCTCAACGATCGCACCGATCTGCACATCACGCGCCTGCAGGAGCGCGTGACCTGGGGCAACGCGACCGCGACCGAAACCCTGACCATGTTCATGCAGAAATTCCAGGGGCTCGGCGATTCCACGCTGATGGCGATGAAGCAGCTCTCCCAACTCGTGCACCGCCAGGCCGTGGTGATGAGCTTCGGCGACGCCTTCTTCATGCTGACGCTGTTCTATCTCGGCCTCAGCCTGCTGGTCGGGTTGCTGAACAAGCCGGCCGCGATGACCGGCGGCGGCGACGCGCATTGACGCTATACATACTCGGCGTCATCGTCCGCCTTGTGCGCACTTGCGCATGGGGCGGACGATCCAGTATCCCAGAGGCCGGCGTTGGAGAGTCCGCTCTCACCACATCCGCCGCGGCGTACTGGATGCCCCGGTCAAGCCGGGGCATGACAGTGGAGATTGAGGCGAGGGACGGTGCGCACCAAAGCGTCGCGGGCCAACGCTCCCGCACCAAATTGCAACACTCATCTGTGATCTCGCGCGAGCCCCGTTGCAAATCGCAAACGACACATCTATAAAGCGCACCTCATTCAATCGAACCGGGAGAGATTTGCATGATTTCGTCGCATTCGCAGATCGCACGCCCGCGCTCGATGTTCTGGCTCGGTATGTGCTCGGCCTCGTAGGGGCCCTTTCCGCCAGCTTCGATTGGGCCAAGGTTTCGGCCAAGCGCCCCGATCGCTCCGCTTCCCAAGTCAAAGTCAGTTTTGAGTGACGCCGTTTCGGCCCTCGCGGCCGGCCTGCGTCCATCGATGGAGCCGGCAGCCTGCGCGAGCGGCCGGATGATGTCATGACCGCTCTGTCCAAAAAGCCCGCCGCGATCCGCGTGGTGCTGCCCTTCGTGTTCCGGCACTGGCTGAAGCAGCCCGGGCGCGGCCTCATCGTGGCCGGCGGCCTCTTGGGCGCGACCATCGCCGACCTGTTCATGCCGGTGTTCTCCGGGCATCTGGTCGATGCGCTGACGCGCGGCCCGTCGGATCCGGACGCGCGCCACGCGGCGCTCACGGCGTTCGGCGCCATCGTGGCGCTGGGCGCGGCCTCGATGGTGCTGCGGCTCGTCGGCCTCCAGGCGATCGTGCCGTTCACGCTGAAGATCATGTCCGACGTCGCGCACGATGCGTTCACGCGCGTGCAGCGCTTCTCGACCGATTGGCACGCCAACTCCTTTGCAGGCTCCACGGTGCGCAAGATCACGCGCGGCATGTGGGCGCTCGACCTGCTCAACGACACCATTCTGCTGGCGCTGGCGCCCTCGCTGCTGGTGCTGATCGGCTCGATGGTCCTGATCGGCTTGCATTGGGCCTCGCTCGGCCTGGTGATCGCGCTCGGGGCGATCTTCTACGTCACGACCACGGTGGTGTTCTCGACCCGCTATATCGCGCCGGCGGCGCGCGTCTCCAATGCCTGGGACACCAAGGTCGGAGGCACGCTGGCGGACGCGCTGACCTGCAACGCCGTGGTGAAGTCGTTCGGCGCAGAGCTGCGCGAAGATGCACGGCTCGCCCGCGTCATCAGTCGCTGGCGCGTGCGCGTGCGGCGGACCTGGCTGCGCTACAACTACACGGCCATGTCGCAGCTCTCCTTGCTGCTGTGCCTGCGCGCGTCCGTGATCGGCGGATCGGTGCTGCTGTGGATGTCAGGTCACGCCTCGCCCGGCGACGTCACCTATGTGCTGACGAGCTACTATGTCATCCACGCCTACTTGCGCGACGTCGGCATGCATATCAACAACCTCCAGCGCTCGGTCAATGACATGGACGAACTGGTGGCGATCCACGACGAGCCGATCGGCATTGCGGACGCTTCCGATGCGCGGCCGATCGCGATCGAGGGCGGCGAGATCGTGTTCGCCGACGTTACGTTCCATTATGGCGGCCATCGCGCGCCGCTGTATGACGGGCTGTCGCTGACGATCCGCGCCGGCGAACGGGTCGGCCTCGTCGGCCGCTCTGGCTCCGGCAAGACGACCTTCGTCAAGCTGGTGCAGCGGCTTTACGACGTCTCCGGCGGCCGCGTGCTGATCGACGGGCAGGACATCGCGCTCGCGACGCAGCAATCGCTGCGCAGCCAGATCGCGATCGTGCAGCAGGAGCCGATCCTGTTCCACCGCTCGCTCGCCGAGAACATCGCCTATGGCCGGCCGGGCGCCAGCCTGCAGGCGATCGAGCATGCGGCGCGGCTTGCGAATGCGCACGACTTCATCCTGCGCCTGCCCAAGGGCTACGGCACGCTGGTCGGCGAGCGCGGCGTGAAGCTGTCGGGCGGCGAACGGCAGCGCGTCGCGCTGGCGCGCGCCTTCCTCGCGGATGCGCCGGTGCTGATCCTGGACGAGGCGACCTCGAGTTCTCGATTCGGAATCGGAGGCGCTGATCCAGCAGGCGATGGAGCGGCTGATGAAGGGCCGCACCTCGATCGTGATCGCGCACCGCCTGTCAACGGTGAAGAGCCTCGATCGCATCCTGGTGTTCGACCGCGGCGAGATCGTCGAGCAGGGCACGCATGCGGTGCTCGCGGCCAAGCCCGGCGGCATCTATCGCGGCCTGTTCGAGCGCCAGGTGGTGGAGCTCGGATACATTGCAGCAGCGGAGTGAGGCGCGCGGCAACGGGCGAACGTCCCGATGTTACGGTGCCAAGGATGGAATGACATGAAGGACCTGACGAACGGCTCCATCGTGAGACACATCCTGGCCATGGCCCCGCCGATCATGGTCGGCATGGTCACGATCATGGTCTGCCAGCTGGTCGATCTCTACTTCGTCTCGGGATTGGGCGATGCGGCGGTCGCGGGCGTCGCCGCGGCCGGCAACGCCGGATTTCTCGTCAACGCGCTGATGCAGGTGCTCGGCGTCGGCACTGTTGCGCTGATCGCACATGCCGTGGGACGCAAGGATCGGCAGGATGCCAATTTGATCTTCAACCAGGCGATCGCACTGTCGGTGCTGTTCGGCTTGCTGACTCTGGTCATGGGAGCAGCATTGTCGCGCCTCTACATGCGTTCGATTGCCGCGGACCAGGCGACGATCGAGGCGGGGACCATCTATCTGTTGTGGTTCATGCCGGCGCTCGCGCTGCAATTCGCCACACAGGTGATGGCGTCTGCGCTGCGCGCGACCGGCATTGTGCGTCCCGCCATGCTGGTGCAGGCGCTCGCGGTCGTCATCAACATTGCGTTGGCGCCGGTGCTGATCGCGGGCTGGGGCACGGGCTACGCACTCGGCGTTGCCGGCGCGGGGCTCGCAAGCTCGATCGCGGTGGTGATCGGCGTTCTGATGCTGCTGGCGTACTTCCGCAAGGTCGAGCGCTACGTCGCGTTCGACGCGGCGCAGTGGCGCCCGCAGCCGCGCCATTTGAAGCGCATCCTCAATGTCGGGCTGCCCGCCGGCGGCGAATTCGCGATGATGTTCATCCTCATGGCGGTGGTCTACTACGTGCTGCGCGATTTCGGCGCGGGGGCGCAGGCGGGATTCGGCATCGGACAGCGCGTGCTCGGCCTGATCCAGATGCCGGCGCTTGCGGTCGCGCTGGCGGCCGGGCCGATCGCCGGCCAGAATGTCGGCGCCGCAAACGGTGCGCGCGTGCGCGAAACCTTCGTCAAGGCGGCGCTGATCACCACCGTCGTGATGATCGGCTTCATGATTCTTGCGCAGCTGAAGCCGGAATTGCTGCTCGCCGGATTCTCGAACGACCGGGAGACCATGGCGATCGCCTTCCTGTTCCTGCGGATCATCTCGCTCAACATGGTGGCGCAGGGCCTGATCTTCACCTGCTCGAGCATGTTCCAGGGGCTCGGCAATACCAAGCCGGTGCTCTTGAGCTCGGCGACACGCGTGTTCACCTATTCCTTGCCGGCGATCTGGCTGTCGACGCGGCCGGGCTTCCGCATGGAGCACGTGTGGTACTTGTCGATCGCTGCGACGACGCTTCAGGCTGCGTTGAGCTTGTGGTTGTTGCGTCGCGAATTCAGGAAGCGACTGGTATTGCCCCGTCCGGAGCACCCCCTGGAGCAGGCGGGGACCGAGCCAGTCGCGCCTCCCGCACGCGTGCCCGCCTAAAGCGCGATGAGATTGGGATGAATCGTCATCGCGCTTTAGGTTGTTGTTTTGAGCATGATCTTTTCGGAAAACCGCTACGCACTTTTCCGGATCATGCTTTAGTGCGTGCCAACACTATTCCAGACGAGGCCGAGGCCCGACAGGAATAGGAGGCCGAGCACGACATCGCCAAAATGCTTGTCGCTCAGGGCGTGATAGACCCGCGCGCCGGCCCATGCGCCGATCAGTGTGCCCGGAAACGCGACCAGCGCGAGCCAGACCACTTTGAGTTCGACAAGGCCCGACGCGGTCTGCAACGCGAGCGCGGTCGCGAGCACCGTGAAATTGAAGAGCTGGAAGATGCCCCGCCGCTCGTGCTTGTTCCAGCCGCGGATGTTGGCCCACAGGATCGGCAGCGGGCCCGACAGTCCGGCGAGGCCGCCAAGAATGCCGCCGGCGAAGCCGATCGCGCCGTCGGCGATCCGGCCGCCGAACTTGATCGCGAGCGGCCTCTTGTTCAGATACAGCGCGCTCGAGAAGATCAGGAGCAGCACGCCGACGCTCAGCTTGAACACTTTTGGATCGGCCGAGGCGACCATCATCGTTCCCAGTGGCACGCCGATCAGTCCGCCGATCAGGAACGGCCAGACCAGCGAGAGGTCAAAACTCTTCCACATCGACGGTAGCGTTGAGGTTTGCGCGATCACCGAGCAGATCAGCACCAGCGGCACCGCAAGCGATGGCGGCAGCACATAGAGCCAGATGCCGAGCGCCATCAGTGCCGTGCCGAAGCCGGCCAGTCCCGAGACGAAGCCGCCGGCCAGCGCGCCGAACAGCAGCAGCGCGTAAGTGGACGTTTCCACCAATCATTTCCTGTCGTTAGCGGCGATGCCGAACGCGATCCCGCTTTTGATCGTCATCTGGCGCATAGCACAGATGCGGCCGCGAAGGTCAATTTCAAAACCGCACGCAAGCGTGATCCCCAGGGGCGGGCGTTCGCGGAAGACGTGCCTACATGACGCTCGTACTTTAATCTTGGGGCCTGCCGGGCGTCACGCCGCACCGTCCCTGATGAGATGATGGAGCATGATCATGACCCGCATGAACATTGCCGTTGCGGCCGCGCTGTTATCGGCCGCCGCCCTGACGCCGACATTGGCGCAGGCGCAGTTTTCCGAGCCTGCAGCCTATCAGGCCGCGCATCCCGACCGCGATGTGCTCAATGGCGGCCAGCTCACGCCCGCGGGGCGCGCAGCCCGCGGCGAGGCGGTGGCCCCGAGCGAGGCCTATGCGGCTTATCCTGCAGCCGTTGCGCCGGTGGTTCGCCCACGCCACCGTCGTCATCATCAATAAAGAGTCTAGACGATCTGCCTGGTGTCGGCGGGCTTTTGCAGTGCGCGGACCAGGATGCGCAGCGCCTCGGTCAATTCCGCCCGGTTGCGCGCTGCGCCCAGCGAGAGGCGCGCCGCATGTGGCGGTGTTCCGTCCACGGTGAAGGCTTCGCCGTCGACTACCGCGAGTCCATTCCGCAAGAGATGCCCCGCGACATCGGACCGGCCCTCCGGCAGCCGCAGCCAGAGATGATGAGCGGCGGGCTTGGCCAAGAACTGAAACCCCTTCAGCGCCCGCTGCGCGAGCTGTTGGCGGCCGACTGCCTCGTTGCGGATGGCGGTGATGATGCGGTCGGCAATGCCGGTCTCGATCCAATGCGTGACCAGCGCGACCATCAGCGGCGCCGGCATCTGCACGGTGGCCTGCAAATGGCTGCGCATCGCCTGCTGCGCGTCGTTGTCGGGTGCCAGCAAATAGGCGACGCGCAGCGCCGGCGCGATGCATTTTGACAGCGTGGTCGCGAGATAAGTCCGCTCCGGGATGAGGTTCGCGATCGGCGATGCCGAGCGATCGAGCAGCCCGTAGGCGTCGTCCTCGATCAGCGTCGTACCGGCATCGCTGATGATCTTTGCGATGGCGTTGCGCCGCTCGGCGGACAATGTCGCCGTGGTCGGATTGTGCAGCGTCGGAATGAGATAGACGGCTTTCGGGCTGTGCGCGCGGCAGGCCTTCGCCAGCGCGTTCGGGCAGGATGCCGCTGTCGTCCATGGCGACACCGATGAGCTTGACGCCGAGCCGCGCGGCGGCGGCCTTGATGCCGGGAAAGGTGAGCGCTTCCGTCAGCACGATTTCGCCAGGCCGCGCAAGATGGGCGAGCAGGTTGAACAGGATCGTTTGCGCGCCTGGAAAGATCACGAGCTTGTCGGCATGCGCGTGCGGAACGCGCGCGCGCATCCAGCGCGCTGCCACCTCGCGCTCATGCGCGCTGCCGCCGGGCGGTTGATAGTTGAGATGCGCCGTCAGGCCCGATTGCGTGCGGATGGACTCCATTCCGGCGATGATGCGCTCGTCGAGCTGCGCCTCCAGCGGATGCGGCGGCACATTCATCGAGAGATCAATCGCGACGGGATGCGGCAAGTCGACCGCACGGCGCGCGCTGGTCTCCGAGACGAACGAGCCCTGTCCGACCCGGGCCTCCATGATGCCGCGGCGCCGCGCCTCGGTGTAGGCGCGCGTCACCGTGGTGAGATCGATGCCGAGTGCTTTTGCCAGCGCCCGCTGCGTTGGCAATTGCTGGCCGCGCACCAGCCTCCCTGCGGCGATGTCGGCCTCCATGGCCTCGACGATGCGCTGGTAGCGCGGGCCTGAGAGCTCCGAGATTGTAGGGGTCCAATCCATGCAATTTAGGCCCATATCCTTTGAATGTATGGATGCAAGATAATATTGTATGGACCATCAAAACGGAAGAGGTGTGGTCATGGCGACGGTCTCTCTGGCAAAGGCGATGTGGCGCGGTTTCAGCGGCAAATGCCCGAATTGCGGGGAAGGGCACCTGTTCGGCCGCTTCCTGAAAGTGGCTGACGCTTGCGATCATTGCGGCGAGGAGCTGTTCCACCAGCGCGCAGACGACTTTCCGGCCTATCTCGTGATGGTCGTGGTCGGCCATCTCGTGGTGCCGGCGATCCTCGCGGTCGAGACTGCCTACGCGCCGGCAGTCTGGCTGCAACTCGCGGTGTGGCTGCCGTTGACCCTGTTCGCGTCGCTCGCATTGCTGCAACCGACCAAGGGTGCCATCGTCGGGCTGCAATGGCAGCTTGGCATGCACGGTTTCGAGGCGAGCAAGCTGCGGCGCGAGGCCGGCGAGCTTGCACCCGTCATCGTAAAGGCGAATACGCGCGCGGCCTGACGCGGCCGCAGCGTTTACGTCGCGCGGCCTGCCGCTACATCGTCATTCCAGCGCGTGCGCAGCACGAACCCGGAATCCATTCCTCCACCAACTGTGCCGTCCGATGGATTCCGGGCTCGTGCTGCGCACGCGCTGGAATGACACCGTTTGAATGGCGCGCGCTTGCCCCTAAAATGGTGAGGGGCCCGGCGCATTCACGCCGAACCCCTCGTTGCTTCCTTAGCAAGACGTTTTCTTCACGCGAACCGGAAACCCACTTCGCTCGAAAACGCTTTAGAATATCAGCCGGCCTGTAAGCCGGGTTCTGTAGGGCACCGTCCGCTTGCGCGAACGGTACGTGACGGCCATTCCTCTGGGGTCATGTTTGCACATGGCCTCGAGCAACCTACCCGGACGGCGGGCCTGACATCGCCCCGCGGCGTTATCGCTTGCGCGAACAGCCCGCTGCGCCGTCCCTATTCGGTTTTGCTCCCGGTGGGGTTTACCATGCCGGCTCCGTTGCCGCAGCCGCGGTGCGCTCTTACCGCACCTTTTCACCCTTACCCGCCTATGCAGCTTGCGCTGCTTCGGCGTGGCGAGCCTCGCGGGCTTGTCACGCCATAGCCCCGAAGGGCGAAGGCGGGCGGTTCGTTTTCTGTGGCACTTTCCCTGGGGTTACCCCCGCCGGACGTTATCCGGCACCGCATGTCAAGGGAGCCCGGACTTTCCTCCCCGGCGGCCTTTCGGCCCCTGCCGGAGCGGCCGTCCGGCCGACTGACGGTCTACGCATGGAGCATTTGTGACGGTTCCGTCAAGCCGATATCGCCGTGCACGCTTGGCCCGAAATAATTTATCCTGGAGACGTCGTTTGGAGCGTGCCCCGTTCGACTGGATGTCGGCAACACAGCCGAACAACAGGAGTGAAGCAATGCAGTATCTGCTGATGATCTATCAGAACGAGGTCGAATACGCGAAGAACGATGCGGCGACCAGCCAGAAGATGCTGGCCGAATATCAGGCCTTCACGCAAGGCATCATCCAGAGCGGCAACTTCAAGGCCGGCGACCGCTTGCAGCCGACCACGACGGCGACGACCGTGCGCGTGCGCGACGGCAAGACGCTGACGACCGATGGTCCGTTCGCGGAAACGCGCGAGCAGCTCGGCGGCTACTATCTGATCGAGGCCAAGGATCTCGACGCCGCGATCGAGATTGCGGCGCGGATTCCCAGCGCGCGCATCGGGTCGATCGAGGTGCGGCCGATCTGGGTGTATGAGAAGTGACAACTCTCACCTTCGTCATTCCGGGCTCGCGGCCTTGCCGCGCCCGGGAATGACGGGAGGAGAGTGATCGTGTGACATGACCCCTTCCGAGATCGAAGCCATCTTCCGTGACGAGGCGGGGCGGGCGCTGGCCACGCTGATCCGCCTCGTCGGTGATTTCGATCTCGCCGAGGACGCACTCCAGGACGCCTTCGCCGTCGCGCTGGAGCGCTGGCCGGCCTGCGAGGTCCCCGACAATCCGCGCGCCTGGCTGGTCAATGTCGCGCGCAACAAGGCGATCGACCGCATTCGCCGCCAGGCTATCTTTCGCGGCAAGCAGCAAGCGCTGGTGCACGAGCTCGAGCTGAACGCGCAAGCGCCTGATGAGCCGCCGACCATGCTCGACGACGACATGCTCAGGTTGATCTTCACCTGCTGCCATCCCGCGTTCGCAGCCGAAGTCCAGATCGCGCTGACGCTGCGCACCGTGTGCGGGCTCTCCACCGCGCAGGTGGCGCGCGCCTTTCTCGTCAGCGAGGAGGCGATGGCCCAGCGCCTCGTTCGCGCCAAGCAGAAGATCCGCCTCGCCGGTATTCCTTACGAAGTGCCCGAGCGCGACGCGCTGGCGCCGCGGCTCGACGGCGTGCTCACCGTGATCTATCTCGTCTTCACCGAAGGCTACGTGGCGACCTCGGGTACGGGCCTGATGCGGCCCGATTTCGCCGTCGAGGCCATCCGGCTCGGCCGCCTGCTCGACCGGTTGATGCCCGATCGCGCCGGCATCAAGGGCCTGCTGGCGTTGATGCTGCTGCACGATGCGCGCCGCGGCGGGCGCGAGACACCGGCCGGCGATATCGTGCTGCTAGAGGAACAGGATCGCTCGCTGTGGGATCGCGCGCAGATCGAGGAGGGCCTGCTCCTGGTGGAGAACGCGCTGCGCCTGCCGGGCCGGCCGCAACCCTATGCCGTGCAAGCCGCGATCGCGGCGCTGCATGCACGCGCGACCAGCTTTGACGAGACCGATTGGCCGCAGATTGCGGGGCTCTATGAAGTCCTGCTGCGCATCAGTCCCTCGCCGGTGATCGAGCTGAATCATGCCGCGGCGGTGTCGATGGTCGATGGACCTTCACGTGCGCTCGCTCTTGTCGACGCGATCACCGCGCGCGGCGGGCTTGATGGCTACGAGCTGTTGCCCGCGGTGCGCGCGGATCTGTTGCGGCGGCTCGGCCGCAAGGACGAGGCGCGCGAGGCGTATCGGGCGGCGACGGAGGCGACGCAGCTGGAGCCGTTGCGGCGGCTGTATGCGCGACGGGTGAGGGAGATGGGATAGTCGCCACGAGCTCCGTCATTGCGAGGAGTGAACGAAGCTATCCAGAGTGTTTCCGCGGAGACAGTCTGTATTGCTTCGCTTCGCTCGCAATGACAGAGTATGTGGCCGTCGTCGTCACTTCGACGCGACAGGCGTCCCCTCTTGCGGCAAGCTCGCCAGCAACGCCTGCAATGTCGATAGCGTCGAATGATCGGCGACACCATCCAGACGGGCCGGGCGGAAGTGGCGCTGGAAGGCGGTGATGACTTCCATGGTCGCGGCATCGTATTTGCCGGTCAGCGGCACGCCGTAGCCGTATCTGGCGAGCGCCTGCTGCATGCTCAGCACGGCGTCGCTGATGGTGCCGAGCATCAGGGTCTCGCCGCGCACGACCGGGGCGGGCGTCACCCAGTGGCCGACGCCGGAATTGGCCAGCGAATGCCACGGAAATTTTTCGCCGGGATCCTTCTTGCGCGCGGGCGCGACGTCGGAATGGCCGAGCACCCGGTGCGGCGGCACCTTGCGGCGGAGCATGATGCCGCGGCACAGCGCGATCACGGCGGCGATCTGGCGCAGCGGATACTCCGGATAGCCCCAGTCATGCCCGCGATTGATGATCTCGATGCCGATCGAGCAGGAGTTGATGTCGTCCTCGCCGGCCCAGGACGCGACGCCGGCGTGCCAGGCGCGCCGGGCCTCGGGCACGCATTGCACGATGCGGCCGTCCTCCAGCACGACGTAGTGCGCCGACACGTCGGTCCCCGCCGTGCACAGCCGCGCCAGCGCGCCCTCGACATCGGGCATGCCGGTGTAGTGCAGCACGATCATGTCCGGCTGGCGTCCCTTGGCGCGCTCGCCATGGTTCGGCGAAGGGATGATGTCGGAGACGATCGAGGAATCCGGATCGAACGTCCGCATGCCCGCCGCGGCTTTGGGAACCGGCAGAACGCGTTGACGCTTCGAATCAGATCCAGACGGCGTGGACGAACCGGACGGCATGGACAGCTCGAGTTGGACGAAGAGTGTGGGCCAAGCCCTTCTCTTTACTATTCCTTTACCCTCGGCCGCGCGCAATCGCGCGGCGCGGTTAACGAATGCATTTTGGCGCATGTGTGTGGATGAAGCATCACCACAGCGTCACCATTTCGACTTGTCGCGAGCCGATCAACGCTTTCTTAACGCTAAGGGCCGTTACTGAGAGATGAAGTGCCGACCCGCGTCCGGAGGCGGCCAAAGCGTATTTTGGCTCGAAATCCCATGGCTGCCCGACAAAATTCGCTGGGAACACTGGGCTTGCGGCCCGGGACGACCGGACTCGGTAATCATGTAGGACGAGGGCTTTGTCGTGGAACCGCCGCGACGCAGAATCATTCGAGGCGTCATGGGCTGTTTCGTTCCCGATCTGGCATCGACGTCAGGCTGGGCGTTCGGCAGGCGTGGCGCATGAGCTCGGCTCCGCACATTCCCGTTCTCGGCCGCGAGGCCGTCGACCATCTCGCCCCGCGGGAGGGCGGTATTTACGTCGATGCCACCTTCGGCGCCGGCGGCTACAGCCGCGCCATTCTCGATGTGCCGGGAACTCGGCTCATTGCCATTGACCGCGATCGTACTGCGATCGCTGGCGGTGCCGAGCTCGTCGAACGCTCTGCGGGCCGGCTCATGCTGGTCGAAGACCGCTTCTCCAACCTCGCCGAGGTCTGCGCGGCGCAGGGCGTCGAGGCGATCGATGGCGTCGTGATGGATGTCGGCGTGTCCTCGATGCAGCTCGACCAGGCCGGCCGCGGCTTCTCCTTCCGTCTCGACGGTCCGCTCGACATGCGGATGGGGCAGGCGGGCCCGACCGCGGCGGACGTCGTCGCGCGCGCCTCCGAAGGCGATCTCGCCGACATCATCTATCTCTTCGGCGAGGAGCGGCATTCGCGCCGCATCGCCCGTGCCATCGTTGCAGATCGGCAGGAGACGCCGTTCACGACGACGCGCGCGCTCGCCGATCTCGTCGGCAGGGTCGTGCGCTCGAAGCCCGGGGACATTCACCCGGCGACGCGGACGTTCCAGGCGCTGCGCATCTTCATCAACGAAGAGCTCGAGGAACTCCAGACGGCGCTCGCTGCGGCCGAGCGCGTGCTCAAGCCCGGCGGCCGCCTCGTCGTGGTCTCGTTCCATTCGCTGGAAGACCGCATCGTCAAGAATTTTCTCGCCTCACGTTCCAAGAGCGGCGGCGGCTCGCGGCATCTGCCGGAAGTCGCGCAGGCCGCGCCGAGCTTCCAGCTGCTGACGCGGCGGCCGGTCGTCGCCGGTGAAGACGAAGTGGCGCATAACCCGCGTGCGCGCTCCGCAAAGCTGCGCGCCGCCGAGCGCACCTCGGCGCCCGCGCATGACGATGGCGAGCCATCGTCCTGGCCGAGACTCTCCGACGTCATGAGGGGCGGCTAGCGCATGCGCTTCATCCACCTCCTCGTCATCGGCGCGCTGATCTTCGCGGCGGCCCATGTCTACCGGATCAAGATGGACTCCACCGCGCGCACCGAGAAGGTGCTGCGGCTGCATGCGGAGATCCGGGAGCAGCGCGATGCGATCGCCTCGCTGCGCGCCGAATGGGCCAAGCTCGATGCGCCGCTGCGCCTGCAAGGATTGTCAGACCGGCATCTGTCGCTCAAGCCGGTCAACGGCACGCAATATGACTCGCTGAAGAACCTGCCGGAGCGCCCGCCGCGGATGTTCAGACCGGGTGAGCCCGACCCGATCGGAGCGATGCTCAACACCATCGAAGCCGCCAGCGATCCCGAGACCGTGACGGGCTCCGTGCCTCAGCCGGAGGACAATCAATGAGCGCTCCGATCCCGGCAAAACCCATGGAAAAGCCGACCGAGCCTTGGCGGCAGCGGCTGATCCGCAGCCTGCTCTACGGGCGCAATGTCGATCGCGCGGCGAAGGCGCGCGCGCGTGTTGGCCTCGCAATGCTCGCCTTCGCCTCGGTCTATGCCCTGATCGGCGGCCGCCTCGTGATGTTCGCGATCGGCGCCGACGCCCACGGTGCACGCCGCGCCGCGGCGCAGGAAGTGGTCGCGACCGCGCGGCCCGACATCGTCGACCGCAACGGTGCGATCCTGGCAACCGACGTCAAGGCGGCGAGCCTGTTCGGCGAGCCACGCCGCATCATCGACAAGGACGAGGCGATCGAGCTTCTGACCGCCACCGTGCCCGACCTCGACGAGGCCGAGGTGCGCGAGCGCCTGAAGACGCGCAAGGGCTTCGTTTGGCTCAAGCGCGAGGTCACGTCGAAGCAGCAGCAGGACATCCACAAGCTCGGCATTCCCGGCATCGGCTTCCTGCGCGAGAACAAGCGCGTCTATCCGACCGGCAACGAAGTCGCCCACCTCATCGGTCTCGTCAATATCGACAACCAGGGCATCGCCGGGCTGGAGAAGTGGCTCGACAATCAAGGGCTCGCCGATCTCCATCGCGCCGGCTTTGCCACCGACCGGTTGCAGAAGCCGATCGAGCTCTCGGTCGATCTGCGCGTCGAGCATGCGCTCCGTGACGAGCTGTTGAAGGCCAAGGACAAGTTCCACGCCAAGGCCGCCTCCGGCATCGTCTCCAACGTCAAGACCGGCGAGATCGTGGCGATGGTCTCCCTGCCGGACTTCGATCCCAACAATCCGAAGGAAGCGCACGACCCCGACCGCATCAACCGCCTGACCACCGGCGTCTACGAGATGGGCTCGACCTTCAAGGCGTTCACGCTGGCGATGGCGCTCGATTCCGGCAAGATCAACCTGAACTCGTCGTGGGATGCGCGCGGAAATCTGCACTACGGCAAGTTCACCATCCACGACAGCCACCCGCTCGGGCGTTTCATCAACACCAAGGAAGTGTTCACCTTCTCGTCCAACATCGGCGCGGCGCGGATCGCGCTCAGCCAGGGCGTTCGAGGCGCACAAGGCGTTCCTCGCCAAGATGGGCCAGTTGACGCGGCTGCGCACCGAGCTGCCGGAGAGCGCGGCGCCGCTGATCCCGCGCCGCTGGAGCGAGCTGAACACGGTCACGGCAGCCTTCGGCCAGGGCCTCTCGGTGGCGCCGCTCCAGGCGGTGATGGGCATCAACGCATTGGTGAATGGCGGCTATCTGATTCCGCCGACCTTCATGAAGCGCAGCGAAGCGGAAGCGGCGGCGCTGGCCAAGCGCGTGATCAAGCAGGATACCAGCGACAAGATGCGGTATCTGATGCGGCTCAATGCCGAGATCGGTACCGCCAAGACCGCGGACATCAAGGGCTACTACGTCGGCGGCAAGACCGGCACGTCCGAGAAGGTCATCAACGGGCGCTATGCCAAGAAGCGGGTGCTCAACTCCTTCACCGCGGTCATGCCCTGCGACGATCCGAAATATCACATCCTGATCATGCTGGACGAGCCGCAGGCGATTCCTGAAACCAAGGGTTTCATCACGTCGGGCTGGAACGCGGTGCCGACGGGCGGCAAGGTGATCGAGCGAATCGCGCCGCTTCTGGGCGTCGAGCCGCGGTTCGACCTGCCGCCGTCCGACCGCCTTATTCTTGCAGCATCCAGGACAACCCAGTAATCAACCGGGTAGGCCGTTGCCGCTGCTGAGTCGGGGCTTTTCCGAAGATTCGGCTTTCCGGCACGGCGTGTCGACTGGAACACCATGAAGCTGCGCGAACTGCTAGGCAATGATGCCGCAATCGAGCCCGCTGCCACGGCGCTCGATGTGAGCGGCCTTGCGCTCGACAGCCGCCAGGTCAGGCCGGGCGATCTCTTCTTCGCACTTGCGGGCAGCAAGACCGACGGCGCGCGCTTCATCGATGCTGCGGTCGCCGCAGGCGCGGTGGCCGTCGTCGGCGACCATGCACCTGATGGTCGCAAGGTGCCGTTCGTCACGGTCGCCAATCCACGCCGCGCTCTGGCACTGGCGGCGGCAAAATTCTTTCCCGCACAGCCCGCGACGATTGCCGCGGTGACCGGCACCAGCGGCAAGACCTCGGTCGCAGCCTTCACGCGCCAGATATGGGAGCGGCTGGGGCACGCCTCCGCCAGCATCGGCACCATCGGCCTCGTCTCGCCCAAGCGCACCGTCTACGGCTCGCTGACGACGCCGGATCCGATCGCGCTGCACCGGCAGATCGACGAGATCGCGCGCGACGGCGTGACGCATCTCGCCTTCGAGGCGTCCTCGCACGGGCTCGACCAGTACCGCCTCGACGGCGTGCGCGTCTGCGCCGGCGGCTTCACCAATCTCTCGCGCGACCACATGGACTATCATCCGACCGTCGCACATTATCTCGCGGCCAAGCTCCGCCTGTTCCGCGAGCTGGTCGCCCCTGACGGAGCAGCGGTGATCTCGGCCGATCATGATTGTTCAGTGGACGTCATTGACGCGGCGAAGGCGCGCGGCCTGCGCGTGATGGCAGTCGGCCGCAACGGCGGCGGGGCAGGCGAGGGCATTCGTCTCGCCGGAGCCGAGGTTGAGGGCTTTTCGCAAGCGCTCGCGCTCGAGCATCGCGGCAAGCGGTATGAGGTCCGTCTCCCGCTGGTCGGCGAGTTTCAGATCGAGAACGCGCTGGTGTCGGCCGGCCTTGCCATCGGCACCGGCAGCGATGCGGCAAACGTGTTCGCGAGCCTCGAACATCTCGAAGGCGCCAAGGGCCGTCTCGAACGCGTCGGCGAGCGCAACGGCGCGCCGATCTTCGTCGACTACGCGCATAAACCCGATGCGCTGGCGAAGGCTTTGCAGGCGCTGCGTCCCTACGCCAGGCGCAGGCTGGTCGTCGTGTTCGGCGCCGGTGGCGATCGCGATGCCGGCAAGCGGCCGATCATGGGCGAGATCGCGGCCGAGAATGCCGACGGCGTCATCATCACCGACGACAATCCGCGCAGCGAGAAGCCGGAAGCGATCCGCGCGGCGATCCTCGCGACCGCAAAGGGGGCTCGCGAAATCGGCGACCGCACTGCTGCGATCCGCGCGGCGATCGAGGACTTGCAGGAGGGCGATGCGCTCCTCATCGCCGGCAAGGGCCACGAGACCGGGCAGATCGTCGGCGGCGAGATCTTGCCCTTCAGTGATCACGAGGCGGTCGCCGCCGCACTAGCATCGAGGATTGCATGAGCGCGCCGATATGGACGGTTGCCGAGGTGGCGCGCGCGCTGGGCGTCGGTGGATCATTCCCGGATACGCCGATCGATTTCGTCACCCAGGACAGCCGCCTGGTGAAACCGGGCAGCCTGTTCGTCGCGCTGAGCGGCACGCCGAGTGGCGGCTTCGTCTCCGCCTTCGCCAGCGCGCGTGACGGCTGGGAGTTCGCGGACAAGGCGGAAGCCTCCGGGGCGGTCGCGATGATCGTGCCGCATGAGATCGCAGGCATCCGCATTCCTCAGATCGTCGTGAAGGACACACTGATCGACGGCCTGTGGGGCCTTGCGCGCGCCGCACGCGCTCGCTTTGGCGGTCCGGTGATCGGGCTCACCGGCAGCGCCGGCAAGACCAGCACCAAGGAGTTTCTGGCCGCTTACCCCAACGCCTATGCCAGCCCGTCGAGCTTCAACAATTTCTGGGGCGTGCCGCTGACGCTGTGCAACGCCAGGCCGGACGCCAGCCTCTGGGTCGTCGAGATGGGCATGAACCAGCCCGGCGAAATCGCGCGGCTCAGCGAGTTGACGCGGCCGACGGTCGCGCTCGTCGTCAACGTCCAGCCGGTGCATTTGGAAAAGCTCGGCTCGCTCGAAGCGATCAGGCGCGAGAAGGTCTCGATCGCGCTCGGCCTGCCCGAGGACGGCGTGCTGGTGCTGCCCGCCGGGATCAAGGCGCCGGATTGGAAAGGCACGGTGGTGCGCTTCGGCGAGCATGCCGAGGTGCACGAGATCGCGCACGCCCCGCATGGCGAGAGCTGGCAGGTCGTGGCCAAGCTCGGCAAGAAGGAGATCGCCTTCAGCCTCACGCCGGGCGCGCCGCACCGCGTACAGAATGCGCTGGCCGCGCTCGCCGCGATCCGCGCGGCGAACCTCGATGCGGCGACGCTCGCGATCAAACTCGACCGGGTCGGCATCATGACCGGCCGCGGCGTCGAGCAGGCGGTCGGCGGCATCACCGTGATCGACGACAGTTTCAACGGCAACCCGGCCAGCGTCGCTGCTGCGCTGCAAAGCCTGCAGGCGCGCAACATGACTGGCGGGCGCCGCATTGCGGTGCTCGGCGACATGCTGGAGCTGGGTGCTGACGCACCAAGCTACCACACCGGCCTCGCCAAGCATCTCGAAGGCATCGACGGCGTCTATTGTGTCGGGTCCCTGATGCGCCACCTCTTCGACGTGCTGCCGTCAGGCAAGGGCCTCGGCTGGCACGACGATCCCGCCACGCTGAAGCCGGACGAGGTTGCGAGCCTGCTGAAGGCAGGCGACGTCGTGGTTGTCAAGGGCAGCAAGAAGATGTTCTGGGTCAACAAGTTTGTGCCGGGCCTGGTGGCCGCCTTGCAGGCAAAGGCGTAAACTGCTTGGAAGGCGCTGTTCCCGAATCCCCCTTTGCGGTGCGAAGCCGTGCGTTGTCCCTGAGGTCGCGCCCGCCCCGATGATGAAGGCCAGCGAATGCGCGTGAGGCACGTTGAGGCCAAGAACAATGCCAAGGCCGCGCATGCAAAGGCGCCATAGGACCGTCTGAATGTTTTACTGGCTGATCGAGCTCTCCAACACATTTCCGGGCTTCGGTGCATTTCGCACCTTCCTGAACGTCTTCCGCTACATCACCTTCCGCACCGGCGGCGCCGTCGTCACCGGCGCGCTGTTCGTGTTCCTGTTCGGACCATGGATCATCGATCACTTGCGCATCCGCCAGGGCAAGGGCCAGCCGATCCGCACCGACGGTCCGCAATCGCACCTCGCCAAGAAGGGCACGCCCACCATGGGCGGGCTGATGATCCTGTCCGGCCTGACCGTTGGCACGGTGCTGTGGGCCAATCCGCTCAACCCCTATGTCTGGATCGTGCTGGCGGTGACGCTCGGCTTCGGCTTCGTCGGCTTCTATGACGATTACCTCAAGGTCACCAAGCAGACCACGACCGGGTTCGGCAGCAAGCTTCGCCTGCTGATCGAGGCGGCGATCGCGCTGGTCGCCTGCTACGCGCTGGTGCGGCTGAACCGCGATCCCGCGTCGACCGCGCTGACGATTCCGTTCCTGAAGGACACGGTGCTGCATTTCGGCTGGTTCTTCGTCATCTTCGGCGCCTTCGTTATCGTCGGCTCCGGCAACGCGGTGAACCTCACCGACGGTCTCGACGGCCTCGCCATCGTGCCGGTGATGATTGCGACCGCGAGCTTTGCGATGATCGCTTATCTCGCCGGCAACGCCGTGTTCGCCGAATATCTCCAGATCAAATATGTCGCGGGCACCGGCGAACTCGCCGTGCTCTGCGGCGCGCTGCTAGGGGCGGGCCTCGGCTTCCTCTGGTTCAACGCGCCGCCGGCCTCGATCTTCATGGGGGACACCGGCTCGCTCGCGCTTGGCGGAATGCTCGGCGCCATCGCGGTCGCGGTGAAGCACGAGATCGTGCTCGCGGTGATCGGCGGCCTGTTCGTGCTGGAGGCGGTCTCCGTCATCGTGCAGGTGGTGTCGTTCAAGCTCACCGGAAAACGCATCTTCCGGATGGCGCCGATCCATCATCATTTCGAGCAGCTCGGCTGGACCGAGCCGCAGATCGTGATCCGCTTCTGGATCATCTCGGTGATGCTGGCGCTCGCCGGGCTCTCCACCCTGAAGCTGCGCTGACGGTCGCGCGATGATCCCGGTCACATCCTTTGCCGGCAAGACTGTCGCTGTGTTCGGCCTCGGCGGTTCGGGGCTCGCCTCCTGCCATGCGTTGAAAGCCGGTGGTGCCGAGGTGATCGCCGCCGACGACAATGCCGAGAACGTCGCCAAGGCGGCGCAGGCCGGTTTCGTCACCGCGGATTTGCGCAACATCTCCTGGGCGAGTTTCGCCGCGCTCGTGCTGGCGCCCGGCGTGCCGCTGACCCATCCGGTGCCACACTGGAGCGTGCTGAAGGCGCGCGAGGCGGGCGTCGAGGTGATCGGCGACATCGAGCTGTTCTGCCGCGAGCGGCGCCGCCACGCGCCGGAGGCGCCGTTTGTCGCCATCACCGGCACCAACGGCAAGTCGACCACGACGGCGCTGATTGCGCACCTGACGAAAGTCGCCGGCTACGACACCCAGATGGGCGGCAATATCGGCACCGCGATCCTGTCGCTGGAGCCGCCGCGCATGGGCCGCGTCCACGTCATCGAGATGTCGTCCTATCAGATCGATCTCACGCCCTCGCTTGATCCCTCCGTCGGCATCCTACTCAATGTCAGCGAAGACCACATCGACCGCCACGGCACGGTTGCCCATTACGCCGCGGTGAAGGAGCGTCTCGTTGCCGGTGTGCAGGGGGGCGGCACCTCGATCGTTGGCGTCGACGACGGTTTTTGCCGTGACATCGCCGACCGGCTCGACCGCGCGGGTAAGAACGTGGTGCGCATTTCCGTCAAGAATCCGCTGGCGAGCGGCATCCATGTCGAGCATGGGAATATCGTGCGCACCTCGGGCGGCGCCCGCAGCGAGATCGCCGCGCTCGGCGGCATCGGCTCGCTGCGCGGCCAGCACAACGCGCAGAATGCCGCCTGCGCCGCCGCCGCCGCGCTCGCGATGGGCATCAATCTCGATGTGCTCCAGAGCGGCCTGCGCAGCTTTCCGGGCCTTGCCCATCGCATGGAGCAGGTCGGCCGCCGCGGCAACGTGCTGTTCGTCAACGATTCCAAGGGCACCAATGCCGACGCCACCGCGCACGCGCTGTCGTCCTTCGCCGACATCTTCTGGATCGCCGGCGGCAAGCCGAAGGCCGGCGGCATCACCAGCCTGACCGGCTTCTTCCCGCGCATTCGCAAGGCCTATCTGATCGGCGAGGCCGCGCAGGAATTTTCCGGCACGCTGGGCAGCGAGGTTGCGCACGAGATCAGCCAGACGCTGGACGTTGCCGTCGAGCACGCCGCGCGCGACGCAGAAGCCTCAGGGCTCACCGACGCAGTCGTGCTGCTGTCGCCCGCTTGCGCCTCCTTCGACCAGTACCGCAATTTCGAGATCCGCGGCACCAAGTTCCGCGAGCTGGTGCAAGCGCTGCCGGGCGTGAAGCCGGTGGTGTAGGGAACACGTGCGTCACACTCCGCTGTCGTCGGCCGGCTTGACCGGGCGATCCAGTATCCCAGAGACGGTGCTCGAGCCGAGGTGCCGCGGCGTACTGGATGCCCCGCCTTCGCGGGGCATGACAGTGTGTTTTGTGGCGGCAGCGGGGATCATCTCCAAACATCCGCGATTCATTAACCCCCCGGTAACCAACCTCGGCGACCAATGGACGGACCTCTGTCCGAAAGCGGCCGCCCATGCTCTCCCGTGAAGAACGCACCCCCTTTTCCGAGTGGTGGTGGACCGTCGACAAGCCGCTGATGGGCGCCATTTTGGCGCTGATGCTGACCGGCGTGATCCTGTCGCTGGCGGCGAGCCCGCCGGTTGCGACCCGTATCGGGCTCGATCCCTTCCATTTCTTCAGCCGCCACGTGATGTTCCTGGCGCCGTCCTGCCTGGTGCTGCTTGGCGTCTCGTTCCTCTCACCGCGCGCGATCCGCAGGAGCGCGCTGATCATCTTCACGGTCAGCATCATCCTGATCGTGGTGACGCTCGCGATCGGTCCTGAGGTGAAGGGCTCTCGGCGCTGGATCACGCTGCTCGGCATCAACATCCAGGCCTCCGAGATCGCAAAGCCGTCATTCGTCGTCATCGCGGCCTGGCTGTTCGCGGAATCGACCAAGCGGCCGGAGATGCCGGCGACCTCGATGGCGCTGGCGCTGCTCTTGACGCTGGTCGCGCTGCTGGTGATGGAGCCGGACTTCGGCCAGACCATGCTGATCCTGATGGTGTGGGGCTCGCTGTTCTTCATCGCAGGGATGCGCATGATCTGGGTGTTCGGCCTTGCGGGCGCCGCCGCGGCCGGCCTGTTCAGTGCCTACCTTTTGTTCCCCACGTAGCGGGTCGCATCAGGCGCTTCATGAACCCGGCCTCTGGCGACACCTTCCAGGTCGATACCGCCATGGAAGCCTTCTACAATGGCGGCTGGTTCGGCCTCGGACCGGGCGAGGGCATCGCCAAGCGCAGCCTGCCGGACAGCCACACCGATTTCGTGTTCGCTGTTGCTGCCGAAGAGTTCGGCATCATCCTGTGCCTGGCGATGCTGGCTCTGTTCGCCTTCGTCGTCATCCGCACGCTGTCGCGCGCCTATGCCAATGAGGACATGTTCTCGCGCTTTGCGGCCTCAGGCCTTGCGATCCTGTTCGGCGTGCAGGCGGCGATCAACATGTCGGTGAACCTGCAGCTCATCCCCGCAAAGGGCATGACGCTGCCGTTCATCTCCTATGGCGGCTCCTCGATCGTGTCGCTCGCCTATGGCGTCGGCATGATGCTGGCGCTGACACGGCTACGCCCGCGCACCGAGGTCGAGGCGAGCGGCCGCGCCGAGGCGATGCGGAGTTACGCTTAATTCGTCGTCATTGCGAGGAGCCCGCGACAAAATTGCGTAGCAATTTTGCGCTGGTGCGACGAAGCAATCCAGACTGTCTCCGCGGAGGTAGTCTGGATTGCTTCGCTTCGCTCGCAATAACGAGAAAGACCTTGTAAAACCCTCCGTCATGGACACGTCCCCCCTGATTCTTCTCGCCGCGGGCGGCACCGGCGGTCATCTGTTTCCGGCCGAGGCGCTCGGCGTCGAATTGATCCGGCGCGGCTTTCGCGTCCGCCTCGTCACCGACGAGCGCGCGCTGCGCTATAGCGGGCTGTTCAGCAAGGACATGATCGACGTCGTCTCGAGCGAGACTGCGCGCGGCCGCAATCCGTTCCAGCTTGCCTATGCCGGCCTCACGCTCGCCGTCGGCACGCTCTCTGCCTACGCTCTGATCAAGCGATTGAAGCCTGTCGCTGTCGTCGGCTTCGGCGGCTATCCGACGCTGCCGCCGCTGGTCGCGGCGAAATTCGCCGGCGTGCCCGGGATCATCCACGACGCCAACGCCGTACTCGGCCGCGCCAACCGGTTCCTGTCGAGCCGTGTCCGCGCCATCGCGACGTCCTTGCCCGGCGTGCTCGACCGCGATCCGGCGCTATCGGCTAAGACCACGACCGTCGGCACGCCGATGCGGCCGGCGATCCTCGCGGCCGCTGCGGTAAAGTATATCACGCCTGAAGTGAACGGTCCGCTCCGCTTGCTCGTCGTCGGCGGCAGTCAGGGCGCGCGCATCATGGCCGATATCGTGCCGGGCGCGATCGAGCGGCTCGAGCCGGCGCTGTGGAGCCGCCTCGTCCTGACCCAGCAGGTGCGCGAAGAGGACAAGAGCCGCGTGCGCGCGGTCTACGACAAGCTCAAGATCAGAGTCGAGCTCGCACCCTTCTTCACGGATTTGCCGGCACGGCTTGCCTCCAACCATCTGGTGGTGTCGCGCTCCGGCGCGGGCACGGTCGCCGAGCTTGCCGCGATCGGGCGGCCCTCGATCCTGGTGCCGCTGCCGGGCTCGATCGACCAGGATCAGTTCGCCAATGCCGGCGTGCTGGTCAAGGTCGATGGCGCCATCCGCATCCCGCAGACCGAGTTCAGCTCGGACCGCCTTGCCGCCGAAATCTCCACCTTCGCCGCCGAGCCGGCGCGTCTTGCCGCCATGGCCGAAGCCGCCCGCGGCGCCGGCCGGCTCGACGCGGCCGAGCGGCTGGCGGATCTCGTGGTCAAAGTCGCGGGAATCTGACGCGAAAAAGCCCTTGTCATCGCCTTCTAAAGCGGGGCATCCAGTAGGAAAGGCGCGCGGCTGATTTGGCCGTGACCTTCGCCAGATGCCGCCTTCGGGGGCGGCGAGGTCAGGGAACAGAGTATGAGACTGCCGCGCGAGATCGGACCCATCCACTTCGTCGGGATCGGCGGAATCGGCATGAGCGGCATCGCCGAGGTGCTGGTCAATCTCGGCTATGCCGTGCAGGGCTCCGACGCCGCCGACAATTACAATCTCGACCGGCTGCGCAAGAAGGGCGCGAAGGTCTCGGTCGGCCACAAGGCGGAGAACGTCGACGGCGCCGAGGTCGTTGTGGTCTCTACCGCGATCAAGCGCGACAATCCGGAATTAATGGCGGCGCGCGAACGGCGCATTCCCGTGGTGCGTCGCGCCGAGATGCTGGCCGAGCTGATGCGGCTGAAGAGCTGCGTCGCGATCGCCGGCACCCACGGCAAGACCACGACGACCACGATGGTCGCAACGCTGCTCGACGCCGGCGGTCTCGATCCCACCGTGATCAACGGCGGCATCATCAATGCCTACGGCTCCAACGCGCGGCTCGGCGCCGGCGACTGGATGGTGGTGGAAGCCGACGAGAGTGACGGTACGTTCCTGAAGCTGCCGACCGATGTCGCGATCGTCACCAATGTCGACCCCGAGCATCTCGATCATTTCAAGACCTTCGATGCCGTGCAGGATGCGTTCCGCCATTTCGTCGAGAATCTGCCGTTCTACGGCTTCGCCGTGATGTGCATCGATCATCCCGTGGTGCAGAGCCTCGTCGGCAAGATCGAGGATCGTCGCATCATCACTTACGGCGAGAATCCGCAGGCGGACGCGCGGCTGGTCGACCTCACGGCGGGCGGCGGCGGCTCGAAATTCAAGGTCGTCATCCGCGATCGCAAGAGCGGGGCCGTGCACGAGATCGCCGACCTCGCGCTGCCGATGCCGGGCCGGCACAACGCCTCGAACGCGACGGCGGCGATCGCGGTCGCGCACACGCTCGGTGTTTCCGACGACAAGATCCGCGGCGCCATCGCAGGCTTCGGCGGCGTCAAGCGGCGCTTCACCAAGACCGGCGAGTGGAACGGCGTCACCGTGATCGACGATTACGGCCATCATCCCGTGGAGATCGCGGCCGTGCTGAAAGCGGCGCGCGATTCCTACACCGGCAAGGTGATCGCCGTGGTGCAGCCGCATCGCTACACCCGCCTGCAATCGCTGTTCGAGGAATTCTGCACCTGCTTCAACGATGCGGACGCGGTTGTAGTCGCCGAAGTCTATGCCGCCGGCGAAGTGCCGATCGCGGGCGTCGACCGCGATCATTTCGTCGCGGGCCTGCGCGCCCACGGCCATCGCGAGGTGATCCCGCTGCCGGCGGCCTCGGCGCTCGCGGGCATCGTCAAGGGATTGGCGAAGCCAGGCGACCTCGTCGTGTGCCTGGGGGCCGGCAACATCACGCAATGGGCGTATGCGTTGCCGGACGAATTGAAGGCGCTGGGGTAGGGCGGTGAGCTTCCCCGACATCACCCCTTCGCTCAAAGCCGCGATGCCCGATCTTCGCGGTCGGCTGCTCGCCAACCAGTCGCTCGCCGAGCTCACCTGGTTTCGCGTCGGCGGTCCGGCACAGGTGCTGTTCACCCCGGCTGACGAAGACGACCTCGCCTACTTCCTCGCGCATCTCGCGTCCGACATTCCCGTCTATGTCGTCGGCGTCGGCTCCAACCTCATCGTGCGCGACGGCGGCATTGCGGGCGTGGTGATTCGTCTCGCACCGCGCGCCTTCGGCGAGACGAGCGCGAGCGGCGATGTCGTCACCGCGGGCGCGGCGGCGCTCGACAAGCGCGTGGCGGAAGTTGCGGTGTCCGCCAATATCGGCGGGCTCGAGTTCTATTTCGGCATTCCCGGCACGATCGGCGGGGCGCTGCGCATGAATGCGGGCGCCAATGGCGGGGAGACCAAGGACGTCCTGATCGAGGCGAGGGGCGTCGCGCGCGACGGCAGCAAGCACGTGTTCTCCAACGCTGACATGAAGTTCGTCTACCGCAACAGTGGCGTCGATCCCTCCATCATCTTCACCTCCGCGCGCTTTCGCGGCGAGATCAGGGATAGCGATGCGATCCGCGCGCGCATGGCGGAGGTGCAGACCCATCGCGAGACCGCGCAGCCGATCCGCGAGAAGACCGGCGGCTCGACCTTCAAGAACCCGCCCGGCCATTCCGCCTGGAAGCTGATTGATGCTGCCGGCTGCCGCGGCCTGCGCGTCGGCGGTGCGCAGGTCTCGGAGATGCACTGCAATTTCCTGATCAACACGGGCGACGCCACCGCGCACGATATCGAGACGCTGGGCGAGACGGTGCGCGAACGCGTGAAAGCGAATTCCGGAATTGAGCTACACTGGGAAATCAAGCGGATCGGGGTTTCATGATCACCGTCATTCCGGGGCTCGCGAAGCGAGAGCTACGATGCGCAATTGCGCATCGGAGAATCCATCGGGCGGCAGTGTTCGTGGATGAATGGATTCCGGGCTCTCGCTTCGCGAGCCCCAGAATGACGAACTGGAGAGATTGCGGACTATGAACATGCGCATCACCATCCTTTTCGGCGGCTCCAACCGCGAGCGTCTGGTTTCGGTCGCCTCAGCCCAGGCGCTGCATCAGGCGTTGCCCGAGGCCGATCTGTGGTGGTGGGACGTCGAGGACAAGGTGCATGTCGTGCAGTCGAAACAACTGCTCGAACATGCCCGTCCGTTCGAGGACGAGTTCAAGCCCGGCACGCGTGGCATTCCGCTGGCGCAGGCGCTCGACCAGGCCAAGGCGGAAGGCCGCGTGCTGGTGCTCGGCCTGCATGGCGGGCGCGCCGAGAACGGCGAATTGCAGGTGATGTGCGAGGCGCGCGGCGTGGCCTTCACCGGATCGGGCTCGGCCTCCTCGCATCTCGCCTTCGACAAGATCGCGGCCAAGCACTTCGCCGCGCTCGGCGGCGTGACGCCGCCGGCAAACGTCGCGCTCGACAACATTGACGAGGCTTTCGCCGAATATGGTCGGCTGATCGCAAAGCCAGCGCGGGACGGATCAAGCTACGGCCTGATCTTCGTCAACGCCAAGCAGGATCTCGTCGCCGTCCGCAACGCGGCGAAGCACGAGGAGTACGTCATCGAGCCCTACGTCGCCGGCGTCGAGGCGACCTGCGGCGTGCTGGAGCGCACCGATGGCTCGATCATCGCGCTGCCGCCGATCGAGATCATTCCGGGCGAGGGCAATTTCGACTACGCCGCAAAATATCTTTTGAAGTCGACCAGGAGATCTGCCCCGGCCGTTTCGCACCCGAGATCACCGCCGCGCTGAAGGGGCAGGCGATGGCGGCGCATCGGGCGATGTCCTGTGCCGGCTATTCCCGCTCGGACTTCATCGTCTCGGACAGGGGCCTCGTTTATCTCGAAACCAACACGCTCCCCGGGCTGACGAACTCTTCGCTCTACCCCAAGGCGCTGAAGGCCGAGGGCATAGCGTTCGTCGACTTCCTGCGTGGCCTGATCGAACTCGCCGAGCAGCGGGCCCGGAAATAATTAGGACTGGTTAACGGCCGAAAGGCCGAAACGGTCCGATTTGGGGTCCAAAACCGGTAAAATGCCGGATATCGCGGCATAAATGCCAGATATCGCGGGGCAAAAAGCATCCCGCGTTAACGAATTTTACCTTTTGTTTACCAGGACGTCCGAAGGTTAACGCTGGCGGCGCATATGGCGCTTTGGCTGCCGGCGCGTGAGCTGTTTGCGGTGATGTCACCTCCAGCGAACGCTTTGAAGGGGAGAGGTTTTCTTCTGCTGAAGACCAGCACCCGGCCCGGCAAGTCCGAGACGTCATGTTCGCCAGGACCCGCGCGATGTCGCGGCCGAACTTGTTGACGAGCTCGTGCAATGGATGGTGCAGGAAGCCTCACCCGGTCGTTTCTGAGATCGCTGAGGCCCCAAGCTGACCTGAAGGCGGCCGCTATCGGAGCGGTCGTGCTTCTGCGCGAGTGGGTGCAGGACAAGCGCGCCGAGGCGCGCGCCGCCGCCAAGGACAAGGCCAAGACCAAGGCCAGGGCCATCGTCGAGCGCGAACCGCCGCCGCGCATGGTCGCGCTGGTCGAGCGCTATCTGCCGCACCGGGTCGGGATCAGCATGACCGTGCTGCTCCTGATCGGAAGCTGCGGCTTCGGCATCGTCAAGGGCGGCCATCTCCAGGATTTCATCACCGCGGTCAACGACGCCCGCAACGCGCTGGCCAATTCCGCCGGCTTCCGCATCACCTCCGTCGTGATCAACGGCCGCAAGCAGCTCACCCAGGACGAGATCCTCGCGATCGGCGGCGTCAGCGGCCGCTCTTCGCTGCTGTTCCTCGACGCCGACGCGGTGCGCGACAAGCTCAAGGCCAATCCCTGGATCGCGGACGCAACCGTGCTGAAGCTCTATCCGGGCCAGCTGATGATCGAGCTCACCGAGCGCAAGGCGTTCGCGCTGTGGCAAGAGGCCGGCCGGCTCTCCGTGATCGCCGATGACGGCGCCGTGCTCGAACCCTATGTCTCCCGCCGCTTCCTGTCGTTGCCGCTCGTGGTCGGCAAGGGCGCCGACACCCAGGCTCGCGATTTCCTCGCCCTGCTGGCGCGTTATCCGCAGGTCAATTCGGTGACGAAAGCCGCGATCTTCGTCGGCGAGCGGCGCTGGAACCTGAGGCTCAAGGACGGCCTCGACATCCGCCTGCCCGAGCAGGATGTCGGCAACGCCCTTGCGATGCTGTCCAAGCTCGACAAGGACGATAGGCTGTTCTCCCGCGACATCGTCGCCGTCGACATGCGCCTGCCCGATCGTCTGGTGGTGCAGCTGTCCGACGACGCCGCCAAAGCGCGCGAGGAGCAGTTCAAGGACAAGAAGAAAAAGAAGGCCGGGGATTCCGCATGACCGGTCTCGATCGCACCCAGACGCCGAAGACACGCCCGATGCCGCACAAGCGCGGCGGCATCGTCGCCTGCCTCGATATCGGCACCAGCAAGATCGCCTGCATGATCGCGCGGCTGAAGCCGTCGCCGCCGAGCGACGCGTTGCGCGGCCGCACCCACGCGGTGGAATTGATCGGCTACAGCCAGATCCAGTCGCGCGGCATGAAAGCCGGCGCGGTGATCGATCTTACCGAATGTGAGCAGGCGGTGCGCCAGGCCGTCGGGCTCGCGGAGAAGATGGCCAAGGTGCGGGTCGAGTCCGTGCTGCTGTCCGTGTCCGGTGGCCGGCTCTCCGGCCAGCTGGTCGAAGCCGCCGCCGACATCCGCGGCGGCGCCGTGACTCAGGCCGACGTCAGCCGCGTCACCTCCACCGGCATGCGCCATGCCACCGGCGAAGGCCGCACCGTGCTGCACGCCCTGCCGGTCGGCTACACGCTCGATGGCGTCGAAGGCATCCGCGATCCCCGCGGCATGGTTGCGCACCAGTTCGGCGTCGACATGAACGTCGTCACCTGCGACGCCACCGTGGCACGGAACCTGATGCTGGCGGTGGAACGCTGCCACATCAACGTCGAAGCCATGGCCGCGAGCCCCTATGTGGCCGGCCTGTCGGTGCTGACCGACGACGAGGCCGATCTCGGCGCCGCCGTCGTCGAGATGGGTGCCGGCACCACCACGATCGCGGTCTATTCCGGCGGCCGTTTCGTGCATGCGGCGGGTTTTGCGGTCGGCGGGCAACACATCACGATGGATCTCGCACGCGGACTCTCCGCGACCATTGCCGATGCCGAGCGAATCAAGACTTTATACGGGACCGTCATCACCGGCGGATCGGACTCGCGTGAGCTGATGTCTGTGCCGACAGCCGGTGACGAGCAGGATCTGCCGCAGATCGTCTCCCGCGCCACTATCGCCAACATCGTCAAGCACCGTGCCGAGGAAGTCTTCGAAATGGTTCGGGACAAGCTGAAGGATTCGCCCTTCGCCTCAGAGCCCAACGGCCGCGTCGTGCTCTCGGGCGGCGCTTCGCAGCTGACCGGCCTCGTCGAACTCGGCACCCAAATTCTCGGCCGGCCCGTGCGGGTCGGACGTCCGCTCGGTTTCGGCCGGCTGCCCAACGAGGCGAAGAACGCCGCGTTCGCGGTGCCGGCCGGACTTCTCGTCTACCCGCAATATGTTCACCTCGAACATGTCGAACCGCGGCATACGCGGCAGCAGGTCAAGACAGGGACCGGCGGATATTTTGGAAAGGTCGGACGATGGCTACGCGAGGGCTTCTGATGACCGCTTTCCGCAATTGTCCATTTTCACCAACTCCCGCGGCCGCCGGCCGGGGCGAACCCACGCGCGCGTGATCGAGAGGCAGCAACCATGACCATCAGCATCAATGTTCCTGATATTCACGAACTGAAGCCCCGGATCACCGTGTTCGGCGTCGGCGGCGCCGGCGGCAACGCCGTCAACAACATGATCACCGCGGGCCTCCAGGGCGTCGACTTCGTGGTCGCCAACACCGACGCGCAGGCGCTGACGATGTCGAAGGCGCAGCGCATCGTGCAGATGGGCACCGCGGTCACGCAAGGCCTCGGCGCCGGCTCGCAGCCGAATGTCGGCGCCGCGGCGGCGGAAGAGGTGATCGACGAGCTGCGCGACCATCTCTCCGGCGCCAACATGGTGTTCGTCACCGCCGGCATGGGCGGCGGCACCGGCACCGGCGCTGCCCCCGTCATCGCCAAGACGGCGCGCGACATGGGCATCCTCACCGTCGGCGTCGTCACCAAGCCGTTCCACTTCGAGGGCGGCCGCCGCATGCGCACCGCTGAAGCCGGTATCAACGAGCTTCACAAGGTGGTCGACACCCTCCTGATCATCCCGAACCAGAACCTGTTCCGGGTCGCCAACGAGAAGACCACCTTCGCCGACGCGTTCGCGATGGCCGACCAGGTGCTCTATTCGGGCGTTGCCTGCATCACCGACCTGATGGTCAAGGAAGGCCTGATCAATCTCGACTTCGCCGATGTCCGCGCCGTCATGCGTGAGATGGGCAAGGCGATGATGGGCACCGGCGAAGCCTCCGGCGACAAGCGCGCGCTGACCGCCGCGGAAGCTGCGATCGCCAATCCGCTGATCGACGATAGCTCGATGAAGGGCGCCAAGGGCCTCCTCATTTCCATCACCGGCGGCAAGGACCTCACTTTGTTCGAGGTCGACGAAGCCGCGACCCGCATCCGCGAGGAAGTCGACCAGGACGCCAACATCATCGTCGGCGCGACCTTCGACGAAGCCCTCGAACGGCCTGATCCGCGTCTCGGTCGTTGCCACGGGCATCGAGCAGGCCGCGATCGCCCGCAACAGCCAGGCGACCTCCGCTCCCGTCGCGAACCCGGCACCGCAGGCGCAGCAGGCTGCCGCTCCGGCCGCTGCTGCCGAGAGCCGTCTCGCCGACCTGACCGCGCGGCTCCGTGCCGACAATCAGCGTCTGGCCGAACGCGCCCAGAAGCTGGAGGGGCAGGTCCCGGCGGCCGCGCCGGCTCCGGCCGCTGCGGCGCCCCGTCCGAACGTCGAGCGTGCTGCGCTCGCCGCCATCGCCGCCGCCGTCGCGGACGTCCCGCAGGCGCCCGCGCCGATGCAGACCTACGGCGATGTCACCGTGCGCCCGATCGCGCAGAAGCCGACCCTGTTCCCGGAGCCCGAGCAGGCCCCGCTCGCCATGCAGGAGCCGATGACGCCGGAAACCTTCATCCCGCCGCAGGCCGAGCGTGCACCGGTCCGTGCGCCGCGGATGCCACGCATCGAGGAACTGCCGATGCCGGCCCAGGCCGAGCTTCGCCAGGCCCGTGGCGAGGTCGAGGAAGAGACCCCGCAGAAGACCCGCCTGTCGCTGCTCCAGCGTCTCGCCAATGTCGGCCTCGGCCGTCGCGACGAGGAGAGCGAAGCGCCGATCGCCGCTCGCACCGCCGGTCCCGCGATGCCGCCGCTGCCCGATCGCCGGCCGCAGAAGACCGTGGCGCAGCAGATCGCGGCTACGGAGCCGGTATCGGAGTATGCCCGCCGTCCCGCGCCGCAGGGCCTGGACATGCATGGCCGCCCCGCGCCTGTTGCGCCGGCGCCACAGGGAGACGACCATCTTGATATCCCGGCCTTCCTGCGGCGGCAGGCGACCTGAGGATTGTTACAATAAGGCAGGCGAAAAAGGGTCCCGGCAATAAGCTTGCCGGACCTTTCCTTTGGTCCCGTGCATATCCGGATTGCACAGCCAAGCAACTGATTTTAAATCATTAATTACGCATTCGGTGGTTCAGTAAAACTGCCGATGACGGCCCCAAACCTCGGCGCAATTTGGTTAAGCCTTGGCGCGAATACGGCAGGTTTGGGGTAACAATCGGTAAAAAAGCGTGAGTTGGCGCTGTTTGGGGCAGTGACTATGGTTTGCCGTGACTTGGGGATACGGATTCGCGGGACGTCGGCACTGACCGGCCAGGCGGGTCTCGTATAAGTCGCAGTGGTCGTAGTGGGGCGGTTCCTGATGAAATTTAGCCGGCAAACAACGCTTCATGCGCAAGCCTCCGTGGCAGGCGTAGGCGTTCATTCCGGTCTTCCCGTCACTCTCACGCTTGGGCCTGCGCCTGTCGACGCAGGTTTTATTTTTGTCCGCACTGGACTTGAGGGAAGTGACCGCGAAGTTCAGGCTACCGCCGAGCAGGTGATTGCGACCGACTTCGCCACCGTCCTCGGCGATCGCGACGGCCCGCTGGTCTCCACCGCCGAGCACGTGCTCGCTGCACTGCGGGGCATGGGTGTCGACAACGCCACGATCGAGATCGACGGGCCCGAAGTGCCGATCATGGACGGCAGCGCCGCCGCCTTCATTGCGGCGATCGACCAGGCCGGCATCGTCACCCAATCGGCCCAGCGCCGCTTCATTCAGATTTTGAAGCCGATCTCGGTCAAGATCGGCAATTCCTTCGGCGAGATCAGGCCCTACGCCAACGGGTTCCGCGCTGAGGTCGAAATCGACTTCACCAACCCCGTCATCGGCCAGCAGAGCTACGCTTTCGACCTCAGCGCCGAGCGTTTCCGCCGCGAAGTCGGCCGCGCCCGGACTTTCGGCCTGATGGGCGATGTCGCGCGGCTCTGGAGCGCCGGCTATGCCCTCGGCGCCTCCTTCGACAACACCGTCGTGTTCGACGATGAGCGGCTGCTCAACACTGAGGGCCTGCGCTACGCCGACGAATGTGCCCGCCACAAGGTGCTGGACGTGATCGGCGACCTCGCGCTGGCCGGCCTGCCGCTGCTTGGCGCTTACCGCTCGGTGCGTGGCGGCCACAAGCTCAACCACGCCGTCCTGACCGCGCTGCTGGCCGACCGTACCGCTTGGCGGGTGGTCGAGGGCGAAGCGGCACGCCGCACCACGCGTCCCCAGGGCGAAGTTGGTCGCGGCATCGTCGGCGGCCGGATCGCCGCGGCCTACGGGCCGGACGTGTCCTGACGGACCTGTTGTCGCAGGGTGCGGGTCGCGACTGCCCTCGGGAAATTCCTGGTAACCATGATCGACTAGCATTGCGGCAGTTTCGCCTTAATCCGGGCGAAATGCCTGCCTATCCGGTTCGTTAAAGATCGTTTTTCGGATAGATCGGCGTGGTCGCATGGCAGGCACCACGGTCACATTTCGCGCCCATGACGGGGTTCATGGGCTGGCGGGCACCGCATCACAGGGCGTCAAGGCAAAACTCATGTCGGCACAGCGTATGACGCGCGGATATCTCCCGGTCTCGTCTCGAGCCCGCGGCCTGCTTCACGCCGTCACCTTCATCCTGCTCGCGCTGCCGCTGGCCGGCTGTGGCACCGGCTCGCTCTGGGACAAGTTCACCGCCAAGGACGACACCTTCGTCGAGGAGCCCGCCGACAAGATCTACAATGAGGGCCTGTACCTCATGAACGAGAAGAAGGACATGAAGGCGGCGAACAAGAAATTCGAAGAGGTCGACCGCCAGCATCCTTATTCCGAGTGGGCTCGCAAATCGCTGCTGATGTCCGCTTATGCGTCCTACCAGGGCGGCGACTATGACGGCTGCATCGGCGCTGCCACCCGCTATGTCACGCTGCATCCCGGCAGCCCGGATGCGGCCTATGCGCAATACCTGATCGCCGCCTCGCATTACGACCAGATCCCGGACATCAGCCGCGACCAGGCCCGCACCGAGAAGGCGATCGCCGCGCTGGAAGAGGTGGTGCGCAAATATCCGAACTCGGAATATGCCACCTCGGCCAAGGCCAAGATCGAGGGTGCGCGCGACCAGCTCGCCGGCAAGGAAATGAATGTCGGCCGCTACTACGCGCAGAAGCGCGACTACACGGCGGCGATCAACCGCTACAAGACCGTCGTCACGCAGTACCAGACCACCCGCCATGTCGAGGAGGCGCTGTTCCGGCTCACCGAGGCCTATATGGCGATCGGCATCGTCGGCGAGGCGCAGACCGCGGCGGCCGTGCTCGGGCACAATTTTCCTGACAGCCGCTGGTACAAGGACGCCTATAATCTTGTAAAATCCGGCGGTCTCGAACCGAGCGAGAATCAGGGGTCTTGGATCAGCCGGACCTTCAAGAAAATGGGTCTCGGCTAGGAAATTTGGTTCCATGCTGGCGCGTCTGTCGATCCGTGACATCGTCCTGATCGAACGGCTCGATATCGAATTCGCCACCGGCCTTGCGGTTTTGACCGGCGAGACCGGTGCGGGCAAATCCATCCTGCTCGATGCCTTTGCACTGGCGCTCGGCGGCCGCGGCGACGCCGGCCTCGTGCGCCACGGTGCGGAGCAGGGGCAGGTCACCGCCATGTTCGATGTCCCCGAGAATCACCCCGCGACGAAGATCCTGGCCGAGAACGGCCTGGACGACACCGGTGAGATGATTCTCCGCCGCGTGCAGCTCGCCGACGGCCGCACCCGCGCCTTCATCAACGACCAGTCGATCAGCGTGCAGACGCTGAAGGCGGTCGGTGCCGCCCTGGTCGAGATCCATGGCCAGCACGATGAGCGCGCGCTGGTCGATGCCGCCACCCATCGTCGCCTGCTCGACGCCTTTTCCGGCCTCGAAAAGGACGTCGCCGCCGTGGAAGCGCTCTGGGACGCCCGCCGCACCGCCAATACCGAGCTTGAGGAGCATCGCGCCGGCATGGAGCGCGCCGCGCGTGAGGCCGATTATCTGCGCCACGCCTCCGACGAGCTGAAGCAGCTCGCGCCCAAGGACGGCGAAGAGACCTCGCTGGCTTCGCGCCGCACCACCATGATGCAGGGCGAGAAGATCGCTTCCGATTTGCGCGAGGCGCAGGAGGCGGTTGGCGGCAATCATTCGCCGGTCGCGGCGCTGTCGGCCGCAGTGCGCCGGCTGGAACGGCGCGGCGTCAACTCGCCGGCGCTGGTCGAGCCGGCGGTGAAGGCGATCGACGCCGCGATCAACGCGCTGGAGGAGGCCGACCAGCATCTCCAGGCGGCCTTGGCCGCAACCGATTTCGATCCCGCCGAGCTCGAACGCATCGAGGAGCGGCTTTTTGCTTTGCGTGCGGCGTCACGTAAATATTCGACGCCGGTGGATGGCCTCGCCGCGCTTGCCGCCAAATATGCCGCCGACGTCGTGCTGATCGATGCCGGCGCCTCGCGGCTGAAGAAGCTGGAGCAGGCCGCGATCGAGGCAGATAGCCGCTATGCGGCCGCCGCCAAGAAATTGTCGCTGGCGCGGCAGAAATCGGCGGAGAAGCTCAACAAGGCCGTCAACGCCGAGCTCGCCCCGCTCAAGCTCGAACGCGCAAAATTCATGACCCAGGTCGAGACCGACGAGGCCGCGCCGGGGCCGCAGGGTTTCGATCGCGTCGAGTTCTGGGTGCAGACCAACCCGGGCACCAAGCCGGGGCCCATGATGAAGGTCGCCTCGGGCGGCGAGCTCTCGCGTTTCCTGCTGGCGCTCAAGGTCGTGCTGTCCGACCGCGGCTCGGCGCCGACCCTGGTGTTCGACGAGATCGACACCGGCGTCGGCGGTGCGGTCGCCGATGCCATCGGCGGGCGACTGGCGCGGCTTGCCGGCAAGGTGCAGGTGATGGCCGTGACCCACGCCCCGCAGGTCGCCGCCCGCGCCGACCAGCATCTCTTGATCTCCAAGGACGCCCTCGACAAGGGCAAGCGCGTCGCCACCCGCGTCAATGCACTGGCCGCCGACCACCGCCGCGAGGAGATCGCGCGCATGCTGGCCGGTGCCGAAATCACGGCGGAAGCCAGGGCAGCCGCAGAACGGCTGCTCAAGGCGGCGACGGCTTGACGCTCTCTTGTCCCGGCCGAAGAGCCGGGACCCGGAATGCCGCGCATGGGCCCCGGCTCTGCAGCGCACCGCCGAAGAAGCGCTGCGCTGCGCCCGGGGCACGCAAACGTAACCACCTTTACCCTCCCGCCCGCTCCGTCGTATCCAAGCACCATGGCCAGAGCAGCAAAATCCAAAGCAACACCGCCTCGCGACGTCGCCGATCTCGCTCAGGCGCAGGCTAAGGTCGAGCACAAGCGGCTGGCGCTCGAGATCGAGGGGCACAACGAGCGCTACTATCAAGAGGACGCGCCCACCGTTACCGACGCCGAATACGATGCGTTGCGGCAGCGCCTCAACGCCATCGAAAAGCGCTTTCCGGAGTTCGTCAGCGCGGAGTCGCCGTCGCAGAAGGTCGGCGCGGCGCCGTCGGGCCGCTTCAGGAAGGTCCGGCACGCCCTCCCGATGCTGTCGCTCGACAACGCCTTTGCCGAAGAGGACGTGCGCGACTTCGTGGGCCGCATCGCACGCTTCCTGAAGCTCGGCGACGATCAGGTCAATTTCTCCGCCGAACCCAAGATCGACGGCCTGTCGATGTCGCTGCGCTATGAGGGCGGTGAACTCATCACGGCCGCGACGCGCGGCGACGGCGCGGTAGGCGAGGATGTCACCGCCAACATCCGCACGCTCGAAGATGTGCCGCAGAAGCTGAAGGGCCGCAACGTCCCCGATATCTGCGAGGTGCGCGGCGAGGTCTACATGACCAAGAGGGCGTTTCTGGCGCTGAACGAGCGACAGAAAGCCGAAGGCGGCACCATCTTCGCCAATCCGCGCAACTCGGCCGCAGGCTCTTTGCGGCAGAAGGATCCGACCATCACCGCCTCGCGCCCCCTCGGTTTCTTTGCCTATGCCTGGGGCGAGATGAGCGCGATGCCCGAGGGCACGCAGAGCGGCATGATCGGCTGGTTCGAGCGTTGCGGCTTCAAGACCAATCCGCTGACCAAGCTGTGTCACTCGATCGAGGAGCTGCTCGCGTTCCATCACTCGATCGAAGAGCAGCGCGCAAGGCTCGACTACGACATCGATGGCGTCGTCTACAAGGTCGACCGGATCGACTGGCAGGAGCGGCTCGGCTTCGTCTCGCGCACGCCGCGCTGGGGCATCGCGCACAAATTCCCGGCCGAGCGTGCCATGACGGTGCTGCGCGACATCGAAATCCAGGTCGGCCGCACCGGCTCGTTCACGCCGGTCGGCAAGCTCGAACCGGTCGGCGTCGGGGGCGTGATCGTGCAGAACGTCACGCTGCACAATGAGGACTACATCAAGGGCATCGGCAACAAGGGCGAGGTGCTGCGCGAGGGCCGCGACATCCGCATCGGCGACACGGTGGTGATTCAGCGCGCGGGCGACGTCATCCCGCAGGTGGTCGACGTCGTCCTCGACAAGCGGCCGAAGACCGCCAAGGAATTTCACTTTCCGAAGAAGTGCCCGTGTCCACTGCACACCGACGTCACGCGTGAGGAGACGGCGACCGGCGAGGAGGGCTCGCGCGCCCGCTGTACCGGCGAGTTCGCCTGTCCCTATCAGAAGATCGAGCACCTCAAGCTGTTCGTCTCGCGCCGCGCCTTCGACATCGACGGCTTGGGGGAGAAGCAGCTCCAGTATTTCTTCGATGAGGGGTGGGTGAAGGAGCCTGCTGACATCTTCACGCTGGAGGAGCGCAACTCAAAACTCAAGCTCGAACAGATCGAGGGCTACGGCGTAACGTCGGTGCGAAATCTGTTCGGCGCCATCGAGAGCCGGCGCAAAATCGCGCTGGAGCGCTTCGTCTATGCGCTCGGCATGCGCCATGTCGGCGAGACCACGGCGCTGGCGCTGGCGCGCGGCTACGGCTCCTGGGACGCCTTTCACGACGCCTGCCTCAAGGTTGCCAAGGGCGACGAGGAGGCGATGACGGACATGGACGCGCTCGACCAGATCGGCGACACCGTCATCAAGAGCATCGCCGACTATTTCGGCGAGAGCCACAATCGCGGCATCGTCGAGCGGCTGACCAGGGAAGTCGAGATCGTCGACGCCGAGAAGCCGAAGAGCAACTCCGCCGTCGCCGGCAAGACCGTGGTGTTCACCGGCTCGCTGGAGAAGATGACGCGGGACGAGGCCAAGGCAACCGCGGAGCGGCTGGGTGCAAAGGTGTCGGGATCGGTGTCGAAGAAGACCGATCTCGTCGTGGCCGGCCCCGGCGCCGGCTCGAAACTCGCCGAAGCCAACAAGCACGGTGTCAAGGTACTGACCGAGGACGAGTGGCTGAAGCTGATCGGGGAGTGAGGGTTTTTCTTCCTTCTCCCCTTGTGGGAGTAAGCTGGCGCGAAGCGCCGGATGAGGGGTTGCATCCACAAACTCGGCTGAGAGTGATCTGTGTGGAGAGAACCCCTCACCCGTCTCGCCGCTATCGCGGCGAGCCACCCTCTCCCGCAAGGGGAGAGGGGAAGGCCCACCGCGCGCCCCGTCACATCATCCCCGTCTCTTCCTCCTCCGCCTGCTCGATCAGCTTCTCGCTGACCATGACCTCGCGGCGGGGGACGACGAACATCATCGTGCAGGCGCAGAGCAGCGAGATCGCGAGGACCGCCGAGGTCAGCGGCAGCGTGGTCGTGGAGTGGCCGCCGAGATAGGCGCCGAATTGCGACATCAGTGCGCCGATGCCCTGTTGGAGGAAGCCCATTGCGCCGGACGCGGTGCCGGCGGCTTCGGGACGGATGCTGATGGCGCCGGCGGCTGAATTCGCCATCACGAAGGCGTTGCCAGCCATCACGATCATCTGCGTGCCGAACAGCCAGCCGGGCGCTTCGTTCCAGCCGGCGAAGCTCCATATCAGGTTCAGCAGGCTGCCGCAGAGCTGGAGGGCAAGCCCGAACCAGATCAGCTTCTCCAGCGAGTGCCGCGGCGCAAAGCGCACGCAGAGCAGATTGCCGACGAGGAACGCAAAGCCCGAGGTCGCGAACCATGCGCCATATTCGGCGCTGCTGCGGCCCATCTGCGTCACCACGATGTAGGGACCGCCGCCGGCGAAGGTCAAGATGATCTGCGAGGCCAGCACCTGGCACATCACGTAACCGACGAAGGCGCGGTTGCGGATCAGGATGCCGACGTCGCCGCGGAAGCCGCTGCCGGCGGCGCGGCTGCGGCGCGTCTCCGGCAGCTTGACCGCGATGCCGACAGCGACAATGATCGCGGCGATCGTGATGGCGTAGAAGATCGCGCGCCAGCCGAACGCGGTCTCGATCAGGCCGCCGGTGAGCGGGGAGACCATCTGTCCGATCATCAGGGCGGCGACCACGAGGCTGATCATCGAGGCGACGCGATCGCGTTCATAGATGTCGCGGATGATGGCGCGGCTTACCACCATGCCGGCGGCTCCGCCCAGCGCCTGGAAGAAACGCGCGGCGATCAGCTGCGGCAGGTTTTGCGCGAAGATGCAGGCGACGCTGGCCGCGATCATCAGCGCCAGCCCTCCAAGCAGCACCGGGCGCCGGCCGAACCGGTCCGATAGCGGCCCCATGATGAGCTGCGACAGCGCGATGCCGACCATGTAGAGCGACACTGTCATCTGCGCGATCGAGATGTCGCTGCCGAAATTCGTCGCCAGCACCGGCAGTGCCGGAACCAGCATGTAGAGCGAGATCGGCGCGATCCCGGTCATGACCACCAAGAGCAGGAGCACCAAGCGCGACGTCGCGAGGTTTGTCGCCGCTCCCGGCGGCTTGCTGATCATGCCGTGCATGCGTATCCGTCTTTCGAATTCGAATCGACTGTAGCGCGCTCGTGCAAGACCGATATCGGCGTTTCGGAATGCGGCTATACGGATTCCGGGATGGTTACGATGATGGCGCGATGACCGCCCCGGCCTCCGCTGCCATTCCCCGCGAAAGCGGGGAATCCAGTATTCCAGAGGCAGATGTCGTATGCGGAGAGGCTACGGCGTACTGGATGCCCGCCTTCGCGGGGGAACGGCTGTAGTGGAGCAGGCAGCGTTGCGCAAATCGCCTAGCGCCATGCGCACCGAACTTACGGCTTCAGCTCCGCCGTTGCCTGATCGAGCCAGGCCTTCGTCGCTTCATCAAGCGCCGGCCGCACCTCGGCCCTGACCCGCACATGATACGCATTGAGCCAGTCGAGCTCATCGCGGCTCAGCATCGTCACATCGATCAGCCGGCGGTCGATCGGTGCCAGCGTCAGCGTCTCGAACGCATTCATCGGCTTCTCGGCACCGTTGATGTCGAGGGCGACCACCAGCTCGAGGTTCTCGATGCGGATGCCGAAGCCATCGGTCTTGTAGTAGCCGGGCTCGTTGGACAGGATCATGCCGCGCTTGAGCGGCGTGGTGCCGAGCTTCGAGATCCGCGCCGGCCCCTCATGCACCGAGAGATAGCTGCCGACGCCGTGGCCGGTGCCGTGCTCGAAATCGACGCCGGCGGCCCAGAGATATTGCCGCGCCAGCGTGTCGAGCTGCGCGCCGGTGGTGCCGTCGGGGAAGACCGCGCGTGCAATCGCGATGTGGCCGCGCAGCACGCGGGTGAAGCGGTCGCGCATCTCCGCCGTCGGCTCGCCCACGGCCATGGTGCGGGTGACGTCGGTGGTGCCGTCTTCATATTGCGCGCCGGAATCGATCAGCAGCAGGTCGCCGGGTGCGATCCGCCGGTTGCTCTTGCGGGTGACGCGGTAGTGCACGATGGCGCCGTTCGGACCGGTGCCCGAGATGGTCGGGAACGAAACGTCCTTCAACGCGCCGGTGTCGCGGCGGAACGTCTCCAGCGCCTCGACCGCGTCGATCTCGGTGAGCTTGCCGCTTCCCGCCTCGCGATCGATCCACGCGAGGAAGCGCGCCAGCGCCACGGCGTCGCGCACATGTGCGGTCTTCGTGCCCTTGATCTCGGTCGCGTTCTTCACCGCCTTGAGCAGCGCAATCGGGTCGCTGCCGCGCACCGGCTTGCCGCCAGCGCCTGCAATCAGCCGGCTGAGCGCGTCGGCCGCCGTGGCATTGTCGAGCGCGATTGCGGCGCCGCTCTTGGCCAGCGCCATCAGCGTCGGCGCCATCGCATCGGGTTCGCGCACGTCGGCGGACTGTTCGAGATGGTCGCGCGTGAGGTTGGAGAGCTTGCGGTGGTCGATGAAGATCGTCGGCCGTCCGTCCTTCGGCACCAGCGCGTAGGACAGCGGCAGCGGCGTATGCGCGACGTCGGCGCCACGGATGTTGAAGGTCCAGGCCGCGGCATGGCTGTCCGACACCACCAGCGCATCGACGCCGAGCTTGGCGATTTCGCCTCTGATCTGTGTCAGCTTGTCGGCTTCAGTGAGGCCGGCATGTTGCATTCCGTGCACGGTCACCGGCGCGAGAGGAGGCTGCGGTCGATCGTGCCAAATCGCGTCGACCGGATTGCTGTCGACCGCAACGAGTTCAGCGCCGGCCTTGGCGCAGGCGGCGGACAAGCGCTCGGCTGCTGAAGAAGTGTGCAGCCACGGATCAAATCCGAGGCGGTCGCCGGGCTTCAAGTGTGCCGACACCCAGTTCTCCGGCGGCGGATCGATCAGCAATTCCACCGCCCAGGCCTTCGCATCCACCTGCTTGGCGGCCTGGAGCGTATAGCGGCCGTCGACGAAGATCGCAGCCTCCTGGGTCAGGACCACCGCCAATCCAGCTGATCCAGTGAAGCCGGTCAGCCAGGCGAGCCGCTCTTCCGACGGCGGCACATACTCATTCTGCTGCTGGTCGGCGCGGGGGATCACGAATCCGGTCAGCTTGCGGCGGGCGAGTTCTTCGCGGAGTGCAGCAAGGCGCGCCGCCAATGCGACGCCGGCCTCGGGCTCCTCGAATGTCTGGAAGTGCGCTTCGAACATGGTGGATCACTTTAGGATCATGAGGATCAGTCCGCAATCTAGACGCATTTGCGTCGCATCTGGCATGGACTGTGCTTGAAATAGTTCCATTCGAATTGAGTGGAGTAAAGGGTGCGGCAGTTGCGCTTCGTCCGGACAACAGGGAAATTCGAGCAAGTGGTTCATCTCAACGGCGAGGGGACACACGATGCCATCGTTCACATTTGAGAAGATTTCGCCGCCGGTGCGCCGCGCCCCGACTGTGGCGACACCGAAGAAGCCGCGCGGCCTCATCAGCCAGATGATCGATCGTTTCGCCGAGCGCCGCGCGAGGCGGACGTTGCGGGATGAGCGCACGAGGCGCAAGGTCGAGAAGCCAGCGGAGTAGCGCGGCGAACGCTGGCCTTCACCTCGCCCCGCTTGCGGGGAGAGGTCGGATCGCATCGGAGATGCGATCCGGGTGAGGGGGACTCTCCGCGAGTCCAACTCTCACCGTCCCCGCGGAGACTCCCCCTCACCCCAACCCTCTCCCCGCAAGCGGGGCGAGGGAGCGCAGCGCCATCGCGGCTGCACTCACCCCATCTTCCGCAGCAACAAACTGCTCCATCCCTCGATCCGCAGATGCCGCAGCGGCACGAGGCCGCGCGCGCGGTAGGCGGCGATCACGGCGGGGGCCTGATGCGTCAACAGGCCGGAGAGGATGAGGCGCCCGCCGGGCGCGAGATGTCGCGCCATCGGGCTCGCCAATTGCCGCAAGGGATTGGCAAGGATGTTGGCCAACACCAGGTCGAACGGACCGCATTTGCCAAAATCCGGTGCGGCGAAGCCGGTGGCACGGATCACCCGCACATGGTTACCAACGTCATTCAGCGCCGCATTCTCGGTCGCCACCCGCACCGAGGGTGGGTCGATGTCGGAGGCAAGCACTGCGCGATGCAACGCCTTGGCCGCGGCGATCGCCAGCACGCCGGTCCCGGTGCCGAGGTCGAGCACGCGCCTCGGCCGCGCGCTTTTCAGGACATGGTCAAGCAGCAGTAAACAGCCGCGGGTGGTGCCGTGGTGGCCGGTGCCGAAGGCAAGCGCCGCCTCGATCTCGATCTTGAGCTTGTTCGCCGCCACCCGGTCGCGGTCATGGCTGCCGTGCACGACGAAACGGCCGGCCGGGACCGGCACGAGGTCTTCCAGGCTCGCTTTGACCCAGTCCTTGGCCTCGACGATATCGAAGGCGAGCGTCTCCGCGATCTCGTTTCCTGCCGAAGTTGCAACGAGTTCGCGCAGCCATGCCTGGTCCGGCGCGGCGGCAAAATGCAGCGTGACGTCCCATTGACCGTCCGGCCGCTCGAAGGCGGCGACCGCCGCATCCCCCTCGAAAAACACCTCGGTGAGCACGTCGACGACACGCCTGGCGGCGGTCTCGCTGCCGATCGAGAAGCTGGCGCGATGGGTAGGGGAGGGCTGCATCCTAGGGTTCCGTCGGGTTCATTTTTGGAACTTTTGTTCCCAATTTTCTTTCAGCATAAGTCGCGGCTGGCAAATTCTGGTCGGACGAGTCCGGTGCAACTGCGATCGAATACGGTCTGATCGCAGCCGGTATCGCGCTCGCGATCATCACCGTGGTGAACAGCCTGGGCAGCCCGATGAACGAGAAGTTCGGTTCGATTAGCACCTCTTTGAAGTAATTTCCGCCTCCCATCTCCCAGCCGGGGCCACTTTTCTTCATAAGCTGTTTTTGACCCAACGCCCGCGAGGGGGTGCCCCCTGGCGGGCGAGGTCATTTTTGCTACGCGTGGTTCTCAAGCGGTCTCCACAGGTTATCCGCAGCTTGTACGGCGGCTATCCACGGACTCTTCCCGCAATTGCCCCTTGGTTCTCCACTGCCTTTCCCCAGGCCTGTCCAGCTCGCCCGTCCGAGAGCATCCTCTTCCTGACCACACAACTCTCGACAGCCTGTCCACAGCTCATCCACAGACCTACCCACGGCTTCCGAACAGCGATCGGTGATCCCTCAGAATCGCCTGTGCGGCGTTGTGGCCCGGAGCACCGGTGACGCCGCCGCCGGGATGGGCGCCGGAGCCGCAATGGTAGAGACCCTTCAGCGGGCCGCGATAGTCGGCATGGCCCAGCATCGGCCGCGCCGAGAACAGCTGGTTCAGCGTCAGCGCGCCGTGGAAGATATCTCCACCCAAAAGGCCGAACTGCCGCTCGAGATCGAGCGGCGAGAGGATCTGGCGGCCGAGCACGCTTGCCACAAATCCCGGGGCATGTTCGTCCACCGTCGCGATCATGAGATCGGCGACCTCCTCGCGATGGTCGTCCCACGATTTTCCATCGGGAAGCTCCGGCGCGAACGTGCTGGCAGAACAAACTCGCGACGTGTTTGCCTTGGGGCGCCAGCGTGTCGTCGAGCGTCGAGGGGATTAGCATTTCGACGACGGGCTCTCGGCTCCAGCCCTGCGCGCGCGCATCGAGATACGCGCGGTCCATGTAGCCGAGGCTCGGTGCCAGGATGATGCCTGAGGTGAGATGATCGCCTTCATCCGGCAGCGCCGTGAAGGAGGGCAGGCGGTCCAGCGCCACGTTCATGCGGAAGGTGCCGGAGCCGTTCTTCCAGTGCCGGATGCGCGCGAGGAACTCGTGGGGCAGGGCGTCGGCCGCGATCAGCCGCGTATAGAGCAGCTTCGGATTGACGTTGGCTGCGACATATTTGGCGCGGATGGCCGTGCCGTTCTCCAGTACGACGCCGACCGCGCGGTCGCGCTCGACGATGATCTCGCGCACGCCCGCGTCGGTGTCGATCACGACGCCGCGGTGCTGCGCGGTGCGCGCCATGGCCTGCGTGATCGCACCCATGCCGCCGATGGCGTGACCCCAGACGCCCTTCTTGCCGTTCACCTCGCCGAAGGCGTGATGCAGCATCACATAGGCCGAACCCGCCGCGTAGGGGCTGGCATAGTTGCCGACGATGGCATCGAAGCCGAACAGCGCCTTGACCAGATCATGCTCGAAACGCTCGTCCAGCATCTCGCCGGCGGAGCGGGTGAAGAGGTCGAGCAGGCTGCGGCTCTGCTCCAGCGTGAGACCGCGCAGGATGTTGGCCGTCTTTAACGCATTCATGGCCTCACGGATCGCGCGCGTGCCAAAGCCGTCAACCAGGTTCGGCGGCGCGCGCAGCACGAATTGCCTGAGCACGTCGGCGATCTCTTCCAGCTCGCGCGTGAAACCGTCGAGCGCATCGGCGTCATGCGCGCTCAGCCGCGCGACGGAATCTTTCGTCCGCCCCTCGCCGGTGAGGAGATAGCTGCCGTCCGGCGCGGGCAGAAAATTCTGCGCGCGCCGTTCGACGATGCGCAGGCCTTGTTCCGCAAGATTCAAGTCGCGGATCACCTGCGGATTGAGCAGGCTCACGGTGTAGGCTGCGACCGAATTCCGGAATCCGGGGTGAAACTCCTCTGTGACCGCCGCCCCGCCGACCACCTTGCGGCGCTCGACCACGCGCACGCGCAGGCCCGCCATCGCGAGATAGGCTGCGCAGGTGAGGCCGTTATGGCCAGCGCCGATGATGACGACGTCGGTTTCGCTCATGAAGGGTTCAAATTTGTTCCATTGTCATTCCGGGATGGTCCGAAGGACCAGACCCGAAATCTCGAGATTCTCAGGTGCGCCGTGGCGCACCCCAGTTCGCCTCGTCGAGGCGCCCCGGAATGACATCTCTATATCAAGCATTCCTCGCATCACGCGACGCTTTATTGCCCGTTCAGGCGCCTTGTGCTCCATTGCGCCCGTCCGGCGCCCGCCGGGGGCATTGTCCGACGCGTTTTCTCGCGCGAACCGAACCGGTGCCCACTTCGCTGGAAAACGCTTTTGCCGGAGCTCCCATGGATTCGATCGTGCAACCCGCCGCCACGGAGCAATCGTCTGCCTCGCGCAACCGGCTGCTGCTGACGGTCTACACCGCCGCGATCTTCGTCAGTGCGCTCTTGCTGTTCTCGGTGCAGCCGCTGTTCACCAAGATGGTGCTGCCGCGACTCGGCGGCTCGCCGGCGGTGTGGTCGGTGGCGATGGTATTCTTCCAGTCGCTGCTGCTCGCGGGTTACGCCTATGCGCATCTGTTGATGCAGGTCAAAAACCGCATCGTTCCGGTTGCAGTGCATCTGGTGCTGCTGATTGCGGCCTTCGCGACGCTGCCGCTCGGAATCGCCTCCGCCTACGGCGAGCCGCCCGCTTCGGGCTATGCGGTCTGGCTGCTCGGCCTGTTCGTGGTCTCGATCGGATTGCCGTTCTTCGCGCTCGCCGCCAATAATCCGCTGGCTGCAGGCCTGGTTCGTCCGCACCGGCCATCCCGCCGGGCACGATCCCTATTTCCTTTATGCCTCCTCCAACATCGGCAGCTTCCTTGCGCTGCTGTCCTATCCGTTCCTGCTGGAGCCGATGTTCACGCTGCACGCGCAGAACCGGTTCTGGACCGCCGGCTATGGCCTCTTGATCCTGCTGATCGCTGCCTGCGGCACGCTGCTGTTGCGCTCGCCGCAGCTGACGGTGGCGGATGCGCGAACGGAGGAGGTGAATGCGCCGGCGCCTGGTCTGGTGACGCGGCTGCGCTGGATCTTCCTGGCCGCGGTGCCGTCGGGCCTGCTCATCGCGGTGACCGCGCACATCTCCACCGACGTCGCGGCGGCGCCGCTTTTGTGGGTGCTGCCGCTGTCGCTGTATCTGCTCACTTGGGTCGTCGTGTTCCAGTCGCGTCCGCTGCTGCCGCACAAATGGATGCTGATGCTCCAGCCGGTTGCGATCGCAGGCGTGGTTGTCCTGCTGGCTTTCGGCGGGGAGCAGAATCTGCTGCTCACACTCGGCGGTCATCAATTGTGCTTCTTCGTCATCGCCATGGCCTGCCACGGCGAACTGGCGCGGACGCGGCCGGCGGCCAAATATCTCACCGGCTTTTATGTCGCGCTGTCGTTCGGCGGCATGGTTGGCGGCCTGTTCGCAGGGCTCGTCGCGCCGTTCACCTTCTCGTGGATCGCCGAATATCCGATCCTGATTGCGCTTGCCGCGCTGTGCCGACCGCCTGCTAACGAGCGCCTCGCCGGCCTCGTTCGATGGTATTGGCTGGCGCTCGCCGCGCTCGCGGCGGCGCTCGTTGTGCCGTCCTATGCGACAGGCGGGCTCTCGATCTGGTTGGAGGACCACCGCGTCTGGATTGCCGGCGCCGTCGGCGTGCTCGCCGCGCTGCTGGCGTTGACGTTCAACGCCGACCGCTGGAAGATTTTTGCGACCGTTGCACTCGCGCTGGCGTTGATCCGGGTTTATCCCGCGGACGAGGGGCGCGTCACCACGGTGCGCAGCTTCTTCGGGGTGCACAAGATCGTGGAGACGCCCGGCGGCTATTTCCACGTACTGATGCACGGCACCACGATCCACGGCGCGGAGCGCTTCCGCAACAATGACGGCACGCCGGTCACCGGCTGGCCCGAGCCGATCACCTACTATCACAAGGACGGCGGCATCGGTCAGGCCGTCAGCGCGATCCGCGAGCGCAAGGGCGCGCCGCTGAAGGTCGCCGCGATCGGTGTCGGCTCGGGCACGCTTGCCTGTGCTGCCGAGCGAGGGGAGAGCTGGAAATTCTTCGAAATCGACCAGTCCATGGTCGACGCGGCGCGTGACCCCAAAAATTTCCGCTACATCTCGAGCTGCCTGCCGGATCTGAATCCGGTGATCGGCGATGCGCGGCTCACCTTTGCCAAGGAGCCCGACGGCGCCTACGACCTCATCATCGTCGATGCCTATTCGTCCGATGCGATCCCGATTCATCTTGCGACCAAGGAGGCGATGAAGATCTACAAGGACAAGCTCGCCCCGCACGGCGCCGTGGTGATGCACGTCTCCAACCGGCATCTCGATCTGGAGACCGTCGTGGTCGGCATTGCGGATGCCAACGATCTCACGAGCTGGGTCTTCAACGAGGATTCCGGGCGCGATTCCGATTACATCTTCTCGACCGACGTCGTCATCTCTGCGCGGGAGGAGGCCGACATCGGCAAGCTTGCCTCCTCGAAGTCATGGGAGCAGACCGAAGCTGACGACAGGGTGCGGGTCTGGAGCGACGACTATTCCAATATTCTGGGCGCGCTGTATCGGCGCCTAAGGGACGGGGAATAGGGACCTTTTCGTAGCCCGGATGGAGCGAAGCGCAATCCGGGGCCGCTTCGGCGTGACGGGCACTGCTCCCGGATTGCGCTCGCTCCATCCGGGCTACAAGGCGGGTCGGTTCTAAGGCTCCACCGGCGTGCCGGCCGGCAACGCAATTCCTTTCTCGCCGGCGATCTGCCGCAACAGGTCCGGCCTATCCGAGATGATGCCGTCGACGCCAAGCTCGATCATGTGCGCCATGTCGTCGGGCTTGTTGACCGTCCACACCACGACGCGCAGTCCAAGTCCGCGGGCCTCCGAGATGAGCGCCGCGGTCACATCGCCAAAATAAGGCGACCAGACCGCGCCGCCCGCGGCCTTGATCGTCCGCGGCAGCGAGCCGCCATGATCGGCCGGATTGAAGCCCGCCGTCCAGTTGGTGGCTTTGTCGAGCGCCACCGTCTGGCCTGAGCCGCGCTGGAGCGTGAGGTACACCGTCGGTATCTTCGGTGCTTGCTGTTGCACGAGCTGCAACGTTCTCCAGTCGAACGACTGGATCATGACACGGTCGGAAAACTTTTCGGCCTCGATCAGGAGGAGGAGCCTGGTGACGAAAGCTTGCGGGTCGAGAGATTGGTCCGGATGGTTCGGATCGATCTTGGTCTCGATGTTGAAGCGCACGCGGGTGTTGCCTGACTTGCGCGCCAGTGCGAACAGCTCACTCAAGGTGGGAATGCGGGTCCCCGGCAGCGCGCGCTGATCGGGAAATTGTCTCGCATAGGCGCTGTCCGGTCGGATCCGGCCGACGTCATAAGTCCTGATCTCGTCGAGCCGCAGTTTCACGAACGGGGTGCCGGGCGCAGTGATGTAGGCCCCGTCGGGGCCGCGCGCCAGATCCGGATTGAGCCCGCGTTCATGCGAGACGACGACTTCGCCGTCCGCGGTCACACCGACGTCGAGCTCCAGCGTGTCCACGCCCATCGACAGCGCATTGGCAAAGGCCGGCAGGGTGTTTTCCGGCAGCAGCGCCCGCCCGCCGCGATGCGCCTCGAGATCGAAGGCCAAATCCGATGCCATGGCCTCTCCCGCCATCAAAACCCAGAGCACAGCTAGTGCGGTCGTGGCACGTGTTGGCATGGTGCCTCGAATAGCAATCTATTGTTCGTGCCGACCGCCGAAGGCGGTGACGAAGACGGCTAGCCTCAGTTCTGGTAGTAATAGCCGCGCGGCTGATAAACCTGCCGGGGCTGTGGCTGATAGTAGGAGCCCTGCTGGCCATAGCCCTGGTCGTAATAGGGGCGCGGCTGGCTGCTGCTGATAGACCTGCGCGTCATAGAGCGGGCGGCCGGCTGAGCGCGGCGCCGGATAGCGCGCGCCGGTGTCGCTGCCGTCGGCCGGATAGATGTAATTGTCGTCCTGCGGCATGTAGCGGCGGGCGGGCTGCGCCGGCGGAGTCAGGTTCACGGGATCGCCGGCAGTGCTGTACTGTTCTTCGGCCGGCTGCGGCGCGCGGGCAACCGCATTGGCGTTGCGGCCGCGCGGATTGCGCGCCAGCGCCACCTGCGCCGAGCCGGTCAGCGTCACCGTGGTGTTGAGCACGCCCTGCTGCTGCACCAGCGCATAGAGCGTCGAGGCATTCTGGCGCGACAGCCGCACGCAGCCATGCGATGCCGGCGAGCCGAGCCGGCCGACTGAGTCGGTGCCGTGGATGGCATGCCCGATCTTGGTGAAGAAGATCGCGTGCGGCATCGGCGCGTCGTCGAACTCCTTGGAGTAGTGATCCTCTTCCATGCGGAAGGCGCGGAACGCGCCGTTCGGCGTCTCGCGCGAGGGGATGCCGGTCGACACCGGCCAGTGATAGCGCGCGACCCCATCGACCGCGACGGTCATCTGCTGATTGTCCTTGTCGATGGTGATCTCGACCTTGGCCTGGGCGGCGCCCGCGCTCAAAAACATCAGGGAGGTGAAAGCAATCAAAAACGAACGCATCGGACTTCTGGCCTCCGGCCTGTTCATGCTAGGCGCCGCGGCTCTCCGTCCCCGTCGTGCACTATGCCTGCAATCCGGCTTTCGTTCCAGCGGCCTAGCCGTCCATCGTTAACGCGATGCAGGGCGTAAGCAAGGCCGCTTTGTGCCGCGTGGCTCGCGGCGGCGCTGACATTTTCGCGAGCCGGATTTGCGTTCACAACACCGACAATTCGTCACAAAGGCGCAACCATTTGGCCGCTCGGTGCGTTGGTCATGGCCATCCTTCACAGGTCAGCGCTCGCTGCCATTCATCCTTTGGGACCGAAGATGAAGAAAGCCCGTATCGCCGCCGCGCAATTGCCGGCCGCTCGACCCGTCCGCCTGCTGTTCGCAGCCGCCGCCATCCTGCTCGCCTTGTTGTCCCTGCCGCAGGCCGGCCACGCCCAGGGCATCGTGCGCGGCGCGCAGGAAGGCTCTTATGAAGGTAACCGGATTGCCGGCCCCGTGGGCGGCGCGGTCGGCGGTGTCGTTGGTGCCGGTGTCGGCGGCGCCGTCGGTGCAGTCGAGGGCGTGCTCGGCATTCCCCACCGTCACTACCGCCACCGCTGCCACGGCTATTATGACGGTTACCACCGCTTCCATTGCTATCGGTGATGTCGTCGTAGCCCGGATGGAGCGCAGCGCAATCCGGGGCTGCTGTCGCATGAAGCTACGACGGTCCCGGATTACGCTGACGCTCCATCCGGGCTACGTATCTCCGTCAATTCTTCAGCCGATACCCCGTGCGGAAAATCCACCAGATCACGACCAGGCAGGCCACCAGGAACGCCAGCGTCATGCCGATGCTGACGGACACGCTGACATCCGCGATCTCATAGAAGCTCCAGCGGAAGCCCGAGATCAGATAGACGACCGGGTTGAGCAGCGCCACCGTGCGCCAGCCGGCCGGCAGCATGTCGATGGAGTAGAAGCTGCCGCCGAGGAAGGTCAGCGGCGTCACCACCAGCATCGGGATCATCTGCAGCTTCTCGAAGCCGTCGGCCCAGATACCGATGATGAAGCCGAACAGGCTAAAGGTCACCGCCGTCAGCACCAGGAAGGCCAGCATCCAGACCGGATGATGGATGTGCAGCGGCACGAACAGCCCGGCGGTGGCGAGGATGATCAGGCCGAGGATGATCGACTTGGTCGCGGCCGCGCCGACATAGCCGAGCACGATCTCGAAATAGGAGATCGGCGCCGACAGGATCTCGTAGATCGTGCCGGTGAATTTCGGGAAATAGATGCCGAACGAGGCATTCGCGATGCTCTGCGTCAGCACCGAGAGCATGATCAGGCCCGGCACGATGAAGGTGCCGTAGCTGACGCCTTCGACCTGGCTGATGCGCGAGCCGATCGCGGCGCCGAACACCACGAAATAGAGCGAGGTCGAAACCACAGGCGAGACGATGCTTTGCAGCAGCGTGCGCCAGGTGCGCGCCATTTCGAACAGATAGATGGCGCGGATGGCGCGGTGATTCATGACGTCCTCACGAGATCGACGAAGATGTCCTCGAGCGACGATTGCGTCGTGTCGAGATCGTTGAAGCGGATGCCGGCGGTGCGGAGATCGCCGAGCAGGCTGGTGATGCCGGTTCGCTCGCCCTTGGTGTCGTAATCGTAGACCAGCGTCGCGCCGCTGTCGCAGAGGTCGAGCTTGTAGTGCTTGAGGTTGTCCGGCAGCGCATCGAGCTTGCCTTGCAGATGCAGCGTCAGGCGCTTCTTGCCGAGCTTCTGCATCAAGGTCGTCTTGTCCTCGACCAGCACGATCTCGCCCTTGTTGATGACGCCGATGCGATCGGCCATCTCCTCGGCTTCCTCGATGTAATGCGTGGTGAGGATGATGGTGACGCCGGACTGCTGGAGGGTGCGCACCACCTCCCACATGCCCTTGCGCAGTTCGACATCGACGCCGGCGGTGGGCTCGTCCAGGAACAGGATCTGCGGTTCGTGCGATAGTGCTTTTGCGATCATCACGCGGCGCTTCATGCCGCCGGACAGCGTGATGATCTTGTTGTCCTTCTTGTCCCAGAGCGAGAGGTCCTTCAGGACCTTCTCGATGTGCGCAGGATTCTTCGGCTTGCCGAACAGGCCGCGGGAGAAGCTCACCGTCGCCCACACGCTCTCGAAGGCGTCGGTGTGCAGCTCCTGCGGCACGAGGCCGATCAGCGAGCGCGCCTTGCGGTAGGAGGTCTGGATGTCTTCGCCGCCGACGAGGACGCGGCCCTCGCTCGGATTGGCGATGCCGCAGATGATGGAGATCAGTGTGGTCTTGCCCGCGCCGTTCGGCCCGAGCAGTGCAAAAATCTCGCCGCGCTTGATGTCGAGATTGACGTTCTTGAGCGCCTTGAAGCCGGACCCATAGGTCTTCGACAGATTGGCGACGGAAATGATGGAGGACATGATGGCCGCAAGGCTAAGAGCAAAGGCTGGGGGAGGGAGGCTGGAACCCGCCGGGAAGGGCGGGTCAGCGGAGCCCTGAGATAGGAACGCCCTTGCCGAGCCGCAATTCCCCGGAGAAAAATGATCTCAAAACCGGCCATTCGGTGGCGGGTTTCAGGCAAGTGTTGCGCGATGGTCACGGAGCGCGGCTAAGATTGTCGCTCACGCGGCTCTTTGTTGCGTCTGCGAGCAGGCCGTGGCTACGATTCCGGCCAATCGCGAAGCGCATTGTCCCCAGGGAAAACACCGATGAGACCGAACGGCCGTCACACCGCTGGCGCGAGCCAGTTGTCCGCCCTCCGTGTGTGGGCGATGGCCCTGCTCCTGCTGTCAGTTGTTGCCATCAGCCCGACCGGCGCCAAGGCCGCGCCGAGCCAGGCCGCGACAGCAACCACGCATGTCTACCTGCTCCGGGGCGTGCTCAACATCTTCTCGCTTGGGCTCGACACGATCGGCGCCCGGCTCCAGGCGCAGGGCATCCCGGTGACCGTCGCCAATTTCGTCTCCTGGTCCTCGCTCGCCGATGAAGCCGCGACCGCCTACAAGGCCGGCCGCCTCAAGACCATCATCCTGGTCGGTCATTCCTCCGGCGCGACCGCGCTGCCGGACATGATCGCCAAGCTCAACCAGCTCGGCGTTCCCGTAAAGCTCGCGATCGGCCTCGACTCCGTGTTCAAGACCAAGCTGTCAACCGGCGCCGAGCGTTACATCAACATCTATATCGGCGACGGTCCCGGCGAGCCGGTGCGGGCTGCCGCTGGCCTGCGCGGCAAGCTCGACAATGTCGACGTGCGCGGCACCGGTGTCGGCCATATCTCGATCGACAAGAACGAGGCGATCCAGCGCCGCGTCATTGCCGAGATCGACGCCGCGATCATGCGCTCGCGCGCCCCGGCAGCTCCAGTCGCCCAACCCGGCACACCCGGGCGGGCGCGCTCGGCGGCCGCAGCGGCTCCGGCGCGGAATTAGCGATTTCTGCCACGGTGCTGGCTCACTGGGACTTGTCCGGCGTGCCGTCCTCGGCACCCGGCGCCTCCGGTCTCAAATAGACGATCAGGCAGCAGCAACACATCGCAAGCCCGGCGACGGGGAAGCGCAGGGCGACCGCGGCCGCGAGCGCGAAGACGCCGAGGGTCACGATCGAGCGGACGCGCATGATCTTGCGCTCCCGCGGCGCGACCTCGCTATCCGGCGCTCCTCCGACGAGATCCCAGATTAGTGCGACATAGGTCGCGTTCACCAGGAAGAACACCGCGGCATAGAACGCGACCGGCTGCGGTGCGAGCTCGCTCACCGCCATCCAGGCGGTGGAGAGCGGCAGCAGCGACACCGAGAACAGATGCGCGAAGTTGAACCACATCAGTCGCGGCGTCGCTTCGCTCGCATAGCGCATCAGATGGTGATGGTTGGCCCAGACGATCGCGATGAAGACGTAACTGACGGCATAAGAGAGCCACGTCGGCCACAGCGCCAGCAACGCCGCAAAGGTCGGGATTTCCGGCGGACGAAGCTCCAGCACGAGCACCGTAATCAGGACCGCGAACACGCCGTCCGAAAATGCGCTGAGCCGTTCCGGAGATCGTCTCGCATGGGCCATGGCGACAGCTTCCGTTATTTCAAGAACGCGCGAATGCTTTCCGCGATCTCCTTCGCATGCGTTTCCAGCGCAAAATGGCCGGTGTCGAAGAATTGCACCACCGCATTGGGGTTGTCGCGCTTGAATGCCTCGGCGCCGGGCGGGATGAAGAACGGATCGTTCTTGCCCAGGCCGCCAGGAACGGCGGCTTGTGAGTGCGGAAATAGCTTTGGAATGACGGATAGAGCGCGACGTTGCTCTTGTAGTCGCCGAACAGATCGAGCTGCACGTCGTCGGCGCCGGGGCGCGCGAGATAGAAATTGTCGAGGTTCTGGCCGTCCGGCGACACCACGGCCGGATCGGGAACGCCATGCGTGTACTGCCAGCGCGTGGCCTCCGGCGTGAGCAAGGTGCGCAGCGCCTCGCGATTGGCCGGTGAAGGGTCTTGCCAATAGGCCTTGATCGGAGTTCAGCCTTCGCTGAGGCCCTCCTCATAGGCATTGCCGTTCTGCGAGATGATGGCCGTGATCCGCTCGGGATGGCTGAGCGCCAGCCGAAAGCCCGTCGGCGCGCCATAGTCGAACACATAGATTGCGAAACGATCGAAACCGATCACTTCGGTGAAGCGCTCGATCACGCGCGCGACGTTGTCGAAGGTGTAGCGGAAGGTGTCGCGTGCGGGCATGTCGGACTGGCCGAAACCGGGAAGATCCGGCGCCGCGATGTGAAACCGGTCTGCAAGCTGCGGGATGAGGTCGCGGAACATGTGTCCCGCGCTCGGGAAGCCGTGCAGCAGGAGGAGCTTCGGTGCGCCGGGCGCGCCGGCCTCGCGATAGAACACCTTGAAGCCGTCGACGTCTGCGGTGCGGTAGGTGGTCGGGGTCATGGCCGATCTCCATTGCTGTTCGTAACCAGTCAAAGCGATGTTTTTGGGTTATTCACCCTTATCACGTAACTTGTCAACCGACATTTTAGAGGTTACTTAGAGCCCAGCTTTCGGACCGGACAGCGACCGCTCATGGACAGACCGCCCGCCATGTTCATCGCCGACTCGCTCGGCCTTGATTTCCTCAACTCGGTGGCGACACCGGTCGATACGCCGGTCGATTGGCTCGACGATGGCGAGGGTCTGGTCGACTGGCTGGCACAGGCGAAACTGGTGCCGGCGGATGAGCTGGGTGCGCTGAAGGCGCGCGCGATGCCGGGCGAGCTCGACAAGGTCGCGGCTCAGGCCCGTGCCTTGCGCGAGTGGTTTCGCGGTTTCGTTCAGGCGCATGCCGGCCGGCCGCTCACTGCGAAGGCGTTGCATGAGCTTGGCCCACTGAACAGCGTCCTGAAGCGCGATGAGGCGTTCAGGCAGATCGTGCCGCGCAACGGTGAGCAGGGTGACGGTCTTGCGCTGCTCAGGATGCGACGCTGGCGATCACCTGAATCCCTGCTGCTGCCGATCGGGGAAGCCTTGGCGAAATTCGTCTGCGAGGAGGATTTTTCCGACGTGAAGGCATGCGAGGGTCATAACTGCACGATGCTGTTCGCCGACCATACCCGAAGGCGCGCGCGGCGATGGTGCACAATGGCGATCTGCGGCAACCGGGCCAAGCAGGCCGCACACCGCAGCCGGCTCAAGAGCCGGCAGTGATCGACCGCGGCGCTACATGCGACGCAGTCAGGCCGCCGCGATGCGAACCGGCATGCTGGCAAGGCCGCGCAGGGAATTGTTGAGCCTGCGCTTCGGCTCCGCCGTGAGCTCGATGGTCTTCACGCGCCTTGCGAGCTCGCTGAAGATCAATTCGCCTTCCAGACGCGCAATCATCTGGCCGACGCAGGCGTGAATGCCGGCGCCGAAGCCGACGTGGCCGGTCGCGACCCGTTCGACGTCGAACCTATCGGGTCTATCCCAGCGCGCGGGATCGCGGTTGGCGGAGGCCATGAACAGCAGCACCTTGCGATGCGCCGGGATCACGCCGCCGCCGATCTCGACGTCGCGCGAGGTGGTGCGAAAGAACGTCTGCACCGGCGAATCGTAGCGCAGGCCTTCCTCGAAGGCATTGCGCGCCAGCTCCGGTCTGTGGTGAAGCTTGCGATATTCATCCGGATGGGTGGCGAGCGCGAGCAGGGTGTTGCCGATGCCATTGACGGTGGTGTCGATCCCGGCGGTGAGGAACGGCCGCACCAGATGCGTTGCTTCGTGCTCGGTGATCTCACCCTCGTCGGCCGCCTGGTAGATCATCATGCCGAGCCCGTCGGGCCGTAGCGCATCTCGCGCGCAACATTCCATGATCCAGCTCTGGGCCGCGAGACCTGCCTTGCGCGATGCGGCCAGCATCTCGTTGTCAGGGCCAAAGCTGTCGAAGACGAACGTGCTCCAGGCCAGCAGCTTCTCACGGCCGTCCGGCCGGATGCCGATCGCATCCGGAAATACCTTCATGGGATAGGCTTCGGCGAGATCGGTAACGGCATCGAATGAGCCTCTGTCGATCAGCTCCGACACCTTCTTCTCCGCTTCCCGCTGAAACGTCTCGCGCAGCTTCCTTGCGACGCCGGGAGACAGCGTGCGGCCGAGAACCCGCCGGCCCTTGTCGTGATCGGGCGGATCGATCTGGAGCGTGAGCGGCTTTGGCAGCGCCGGGTTCATGCCGTGCAGCCCGACACCCTCGCCACTGATGAACGTCTTCCAGTCCTTCAGGGCCGGCTCGACCTCGGCATAGCCTGCCATGGCCCACACGCCGTAGCGCTCCAGCGCGAACGCAGGCCCGAGCGCGCGCAACGCCTCATAGACGGGATAGGGGTCGATCAGGAAGTCAGGTGCAAACGGGTCAACCGGACTCGATGCAATGCCGCTCATGGTCAGCTCCCAACGGCTATTGTTTCGTCAGCGGGCACTGGCCTTCGCTCTCGGACCGAAACGCGTCCTCGCCCTTGACCGTGGCGACCACCTTCAGCAGATCCCAGGCGGAGGTCGACTCGTCGGGAGCCTTGACCTGCAAAAGGTAGAGCGGATGGATCTTGCGTCCGTCCTTGCGGATGTAGCCCTTGCCGAACAGCGGATCGTCGGTCGGCATCTGCTTCATCGCCGCCACCACCGCCTTGCCGTCCTTGGCGCCGCCAGCCTTGTCGACCGCCTTGAGATAGTGAATGACCGAGGCATAGACGCCGGCCTGCATGTCGTTCGGATAAGCCTTCGAGGGAATGCGTTCGGCGAAGCGTTTCGCGAAAGCACGCGTGCCGTCGTTCAGATCCCAGTAGAACGGGTTCATGATCTGCGCGCCCTGCGCAAATTTCAGTCCGAGCGCGGGCAGGCCGTTCATGCCGAGGATCAATCCGGCCAGCTTGTGGTCCTTGGTCAGCCCGAATTCGGCGGCCTGCTTCATCGACGTGATGGTGTCGTCCCCGGCATTGGCAAAGCCGATGACGTTCGCGCCCGACGCCTGGGCCTGGAGCAGGAAGGAGGCGTAGTCGGCCGTTCCCAGTGGATGCCGCACGCTGCCGAGCACCTCGCCGCCGGATGCTTTCACGGCCTCCGCCGCCTGCTTCTCCAGGTCATGGCCGAAGGCGTAGTCGGCGGTGATGAAGAACCACTTCTTGCCGCCCTGCTGCACGATCGCTTTGCCGAGACCGCGCCCATAGGCATAGGTGTCGTAGGTCCAGTGCACGGTGTTCGGCGTGCATTTCTCGCCGGTCAGGAGCACCGTTCCGGCGCCCGATCCGACGAAGACCTTGTTCTTCTCGGCGCTCATGCCGGCGACAGCGAGCGCGATCGACGAGTTCGGAATGTCGAAGATCGCGTCGACGCCGTCGTTCTCGTACCAGCGCCTGGCGATACCAATGCCGATGTCGGTCTTGTTCTGATGGTCGGCCGCGACGACCTCGACCGGCTTGCCGCCGGCCTTTCCGCCATAGTCCTCGACCGCCATCTTGGCGGCGATGACCGAGCCGATGCCTTGATAGCTCGCGAACGGACCCGATTGGTCGTTCAGGATGCCGATCTTCACAACATCCTGGGCGAATGCCGGTGCGGCCGTCAGCATCGCGGCCAACATGCATAATTTATGCAGGAATTTGCTGTTCATTGTCTCCCTCCCATGTGCGGTCTTGGTGCCGCTGAATAATAGTTATATTTTATAGCTATTTTTGAGAGTGTCAATTCGGCTGGCTTATGGCCGGCCGCGGCGGATTGAGGATCATGAGCTCGAAAGCGTTACGACCCGGAGCGAAGTCCGCTCAGCAATCGGAGACATCGCTGGATCTGCGCGCGCTCCAGCGGACACCGGGCTTCATGCTGCGCCTTGCGCAGCTGAAGTTCTTCGAAGGCTTCTACGAGGAGTTTGCCGCATTGGGCTTGACGCCCGCGACCTATGCGATCTTCGCCGTCATTCGCGACAATCCGGGGGTTCCCCCAGCAGCCTTGCCAGCGTGCTCCGCCTGCGCCTGCCGAACCTGATCAAGATCCTGAACGAGCTCGAATCGTCCGGCTTCATCAAGCGCAACCGCTCGAAGTCCGATCGCCGTGCCGTCGAGCTGATGCTCACGCCAAAGGGCGCAAAGCTCATTGCCGAGGGGGCAAGGCTGACGCAGCCCTACAATGAAAGGATGCTGGCGCCGCTCAGCGAGGCCGAGCAGCGTACGCTGCTCGACCTGCTGAATCGGATTCTGCCGCTCTAGCCCCTCGCTGGGACGACCCGGGCCGATCGTCGCAAAGCTGTCATCTCCCGCCAAGGCGCGGCAGCTCGACGGGTTTCGGAGGGGCTGCAGCCGGTTCCGTGCCCCAAAATCCACCCAATCGGTGGTCACTAAGCCCCGCGGGGAGGCCACTGCCTCCCCGTGGCGGGACTGCTGGACGGATGATTCATGTGAGGCGACTAGTCGTGCTGGCAGCGGTTGCGCTGCTCGCCTTGAGCAGCGGCATGGCCGCGGCCTCACCGGCCAAGTCCAAGACCACTGCGGCCGTCCCCGCCGCGCCGCCGCCACCGCCGTTTGAGCCATTGCCGCCGCCGAAGGTTTATCTGTTCCGCGGCGCCATGGGGCCGATCTTCTCGACCGGCATGGACCGGCTCGGCGAGAAGCTGACGCAGGCCGGCTTCTCCGCCGACGTCTACGAATTCACCCTGTGCCGGCTGATCGGCAATCGCGTCATCGCCAGCTACAAGGAGAAGGCGGCGCCGATCGTGCTGATCGGGCATTCCATGGGCGGTCTGTGCTCGATCGTCATCTCCGAGATGGCGGCCAAGGAGAACATCCCGATCAGCCTCGTCATCGCCATCGATCCCGCGCATGCGACCGGCGACGTGCCGCTCAATGTCGAGCGCTTCATCAACATCTTCCTGTCCGACAGCGTGCTCGGCGGCGGCGACGTCGTGGCCGTGCCCGGTTTTCGCGGTCATTATGCCAGCTATGATCTGAAGGAAAATGCGCGCGTCTCGCACATCAACATCGAGAAGTCCGACGACATCCATCGCCAGATCGTCGAGATGGTCACGAAGTTGCCGCGCATCCCACCGCAGACCCAGGCCGATGCCGTGCCGCTGCGCTATCTCGTGCCCGCCGATACGCTGGTCGAATTATGGGACAGCGGCGTTCGGCTGCCGGTTCGTCGCGGCGACACCATGGAGAGCATCGCCGCCGCCAACCGCGTGCCGCTGTGGTCGCTCGCGCAGAGCAATTCGCTTGCAGAGGACGCGCAGCTCACCCCCGGCCAGACCATCATCGTCCCGCGCCATCTGACACCGCCGGAGCCGGCCGCAGCGATGGCGATGCCGCCGCCTGCTCCGGCCACGTCGCGGAAGTAGGGGCTCTTCGCCTCTCCCCGCGTGCGGGGAGAGGCCGGAATTTGCGAGAGCAAATTCCGGGTGAGGGGGGCCTCCGCGAATCCAACTATCACCGTCCCCGGGAGAGCTCCCCTCACCCCAACCCTCTCCCCGCAAGCGGGCGAGGGGGCGCACCGGCCTCGCGGCACGAACTCGGCTAGATCAGCTACACATTCGACCCGTGGATCGCGTCGATCACGGCGTCGGTTACTTCCTTCGTCGTCGCCTTGCCGCCGACATCGGGCGTCAGCACGCCGGCTGCGCAGACGCGCTCGACGGCTGCCATCAGCCGCGAGGCCGCGTCCTTCTCGCCGAGATGCTCGAGCATCTGCGCGCCGGTCCAGAACGTCGCGACCGGGTTGGCGATGCCCTTTCCGGTGATGTCGAAGGCCGAACCGTGGATCGGCTCGAACATCGATGGGAAGCGGCGCTGCGGATCGATGTTGCCGGTCGGCGCGACGCCGAGGCTCCCGGCGAGCGCGCCGGCGAGATCGGAGAGGATGTCGGCATGGAGATTGGTCGCCACGATCGTGTCGAGGCTCTTCGGATGCAGCGTCATGCGCACCGTCATGGCGTCGACCAGCATCTTGTCCCAGCTGACGTCGGGAAAATCAGCGGCGACCTCGGCGGCGATCTCGTCCCACATCACCATGCCGTGGCGCTGCGCGTTCGACTTGGTCACGACCGTGAGCAGCTTGCGCGGACGCGACTGCGCGAGCTGGAACGCATAGCGCATGATCCGCGTGACGCCGACGCGGGTGAAGATCGCGACCTCGGTGCCGACTTCTTCCGGCAGGCCCTTGTGGGCGCGGCCGCCCATGCCGGCATATTCGCCTTCCGAATTCTCGCGCACGATCACCCAGTCGAGATCGCCGACGCCGACATTGCGCAGCGGCGAGGCGACGCCCGGCAAAATTTTGGTCGGCCGCACGTTGGCGTATTGGTCAAAGCCCTGGCAGATCGGCAGGCGCAGGCCCCACAGCGTGATGTGGTCGGGCACGTCGGGCGCGCCGACCGCGCCGAAATAGATCGCGTCGAATTTCTTCAGCTCGGTGAGCCCATCGGCTGGCATCATCACGCCGTGCTTCTTGTAATAGTCCGAGCCCCAGTCGAACGTTTTGACGTTGAAGGCGAGGTCGCCGCTGCGTTTTGCCAGCGCGTCCAGCACGCGGATTCCGGCCGAGATGACCTCGGGACCGATCCCGTCGGCGGGAATGGCTGCGATCGAATGGGTGCGCATGAGAATGCTCCGTTGAGAGATCAGTGGGATTGCGGGACAGGTTCGACGGGCGCAGGTTGCGCGCGCGACAATAGCAGGGTGAGGGCGGCGGAGAGAACGAGCAGGCCGGCGACGAAGTAAAGCCCGCCGACAAAACTGCCGGTCTGGTTCTTGATCCAGCCGATCATGGCGGGACCGACGAAGCCGCCGAGATTGCCGATCGAGTTGATGGTGGCAATGCCGGCCGCGGCCGCGGGTCCGGACAGGAACAGCGTCGGCATGCTCCAGAGCGGCGGTTTTGCCGAGGAGATGCCGATATTGACCAGCGTCAGCGCGACCAGCACGGCGACGACGCCGGTCGCGAGCCCGGCATAGGCGAGACCCGCGGCGGCGATCAGGCAGGCCCACACGACGTGCCAGGTGCGCTCGCCGGTGCGGTCCGAATGCCGCGCCCACAGGATCATGGCGATGACCGCGGCCGTTGCCGGCAGCGCATTGAGGAAGCCGACCTGAAGCGAGGACAGGCCAAACTGCTTGATGATCTGCGGCGCCCAGACGCCGAGCGTATAGAGGCCGGCCGAAGTGCCGAAATAGATCAGCGACAACGCCAGCACGCGGGGATCGGCGAGCCCGCGCCAGATGCTGTGGCTTGCGGTCGCGGCCTTGCTGGTGGTCTCGACGTTCATGGTCTCGACCAGCCAGCGCCGTTCGTCCTCCGCAAGCCATTTCGCCTTCTCGGGACGGTCCGTCAAAAAGCCCAGCACGACGAAGCCGAGCAGCACGGCCGGCAGCGCCTCGAGCACGAACAGCCATTGCCAGCCCTTGAAGCCGAGCATTCCGTCCATCTCCAGCAGCGCACCTGAGATCGGCGAGCCCAGCACGGTCGAGAGCGGCGCGGCCGCCATGAACAGTGCCGTCACCGCGGCACGCTGGCGCGCCGGAAACCAGTAGGAGAGGTAGAGGATGATGCCGGGAAAGAAGCCGGCTTCGGCGACGCCAAGCAGGAAGCGCAGCACGTAGAAGCTGGTCGGCCCTTGCACGAACGCCATCGCGGCCGAGACCAGGCCCCAGGTGATCATCACCCGCGCGATCCAGATCCGCGCGCCGATCTTGTGCAGGATGATGTTGGAGGGCACCTCGAACAGGAAATAGCCCCAGAAGAAGATGCCGGCACCGAAGCCATAGACCGCGGGCGACAGGCCGATGTCCTTGTTCATCGTCAGCGACGCGAAGCCGATATTGACGCGGTCGATGAAGGCCACGAAGTACAGCAACATGATGAAGGGAACGATGCGCAAGGTGATCTTGCGCAGCACGCGCGTCTGAATCTCGCTCGCCACCCTGGCCTCCTCAGGTTCCGGTTTGTTGTTGTGTGGCGGACCCCAAGGTCCACGCCGGCAGCGAGCCTAGGCGTGGGAAGGAGACGGACTCAATTGGCGCTGGTTTATACAAAAAAATGATATAATCCTCGGGAGGTAACCTATGCGAGGTGAGCGTTAGGCGCGCTGACGCTTCCTCGCCGTCATGGCCGGGCTTGTCCCGGCCATCCACGTCTTGCGGCGCGGTGCAAAGAACGTGGATGCCCGGGACAAGCCCGGGCATGACGATCTCGCGACACGAGAGGATTTGGGATGGAATTGCATCAGCTGCGATGCTTCGTGGCGGCGGCCGAGCAACTGCATTTCGGCCGCGCGGCGCAGCAGCTCCAGATGCTGCCCTCCGCGCTCGGCCGCCAGATCAGGCTGCTGGAGGAGGATCTGGGCACGCGGCTGTTCGCGCGGACGACGCGCGCGGTGTCGCTCACCGAGGACGGCGCGACGCTGCTGCGCGATGCTCGCGCCATCCTCGCCCGCGTCGAGGCGGTCGAGAGCAATTTGCGTAACCGCTCACGCGCAGGCGCGCGGCGGCTCCGCGTCGGCGCCATCGACAGCGCGGCCGCGGGATTGCTGCCGCCGCTGCTGCGCGATTTCCGCGACAAGCATCCTGACATCGCGGTGCAGCTCCTCGAAGACAAGACGATCCGGCTGCCGCCGAAGATCCTGACCGGCGCGCTCGATCTCGCCTTCGTGCGTCCGCCCGACCGCGCCGACAAACGGCTCGAATTTCGCGATCTGCTCCAGGAGACGGCGATCGTGGCGTTCCCGCAGCGGCATTCGCTGGCCAAGAGGACGTCGATCACGCTGGCTGACATCGCCGACGAGGCGATGCTGGTGCCGGACCGCCGCTCGCGGCCGCACAGCCACGACCTCACGATGAAGCTGTTCGAGCAGGCCGGCCTGACACCGCGCATCGTGCAGGTCGCCGATGAGAAGCAGACCATCATCAACCTGGTCGCGACCCGGCTCGGCGTTGCGATCGTGCCGCGCTGGACCGCACGGATGGCGGTGACGGGCGTACGCTTCGTGCCGCTCCGGCCGAAGCAGGTCGGCCCGGTCGGCCGGCTGCCGCTCGCCGCCGCATGGCTGCGCGGCTCGCGCGATCCGGCCCGGGACGCCATGCTGGCGGTGCTGGAGGCGCGCCTGCGCAGCTATGCGCGGGAGGCCTGAGGCGCTATGACGAAAGCTCGGATCAAAGGTGGGTGCGATGGCTGAACGGAGAGCGTCGGGCGAGTTGCGGGTTGCCATTGCGGGATTGGGCTCGATCGGCACCAAGATCGCGACCGCGCTCGACCAGGGCATCGAAGGACTGACACTGTCGGCGGTGGCCATGCGCGATCCCGCCAAGCATCAGGCGTTTCTCGGTGGCCTGCGCCGTTCGCCACGGGTCTTGCCCATCGACCAGCTTGGCGAAGTCGCCGACATAGTGGTGGAGTGTGCGCCGAGCCGGCATCTGCGCGAGATCGTCGAGCCTGCGGTCAGGCGTGGCAAGGCCGCGGTCGTGGTCAGCGTCGGCGGGCTGCTCGACAATTTCGATCTCGTCGATCTCGCCCGTGCCAATGGTGGCCGCATCATCGTGCCGACCGGCGCGCTGATCGGGCTCGATGCCGTCAATGCTGCCGCGATCGGCACCATTCATTCCGTGAAGATGGTGACGCGCAAGCCGATCGACGGCTTGAAGGGCGCGCCGTTCATCGTCGAGAACAACATCGACATCGACAAGCTGCGCGAGCCGCTCAAGCTGTTCGAAGGCACCGCGCGCGAGGCCGCAAAGGGTTTTCCGGCCAATCTCAACGTCGCGGTGGCGTTGTCGCTTGCGGGCGTCGGGCCCGACCGCACGGAGGTGCAGATCTGGGCCGACCCGACCGTAACACGCAACGTTCACCGCATCGAGGTCGAGGCGGATTCCGCGCGGTTCTCGATGTCGATCGAGAACATCCCGTCCGAGAATCCCAAGACCGGATTGATTACGGCCTTTTCCGTGATCGCGCTGCTGCGCAAGCAGCGCGCCACACTCTGCGTCGGAACCTAACGCTTAGGCCCCCGTCACGCGCCAGATCACGTTGCCTACGTCGTCGGCCATCAGCAGCGACTTCTTGTCGGGGCCAATCACGACGCCAACCGGACGGCCGTAGGATTCCTTCTCGTCGGGGACAGGAAGCCCGACAGGATGTCGCGACCGGGGCCGGACGGCTTGCCGTTTTCGAACGGGATGAACACCAGCTTGTAGCCCGACAGCTTGCTGCGATTCCACGAGCCGTGCTGGCCGATCACCATGCCGTCGGGGAAGCCGGGCAGGGTGCCGGCGGGCATCCAGCACAGGCCGAGCGAAGCGGTGTGGCCGCCGAGTGCGTAGTCCGGTTGAAGCGCCTTGGCGACCATCGCCGGATCCTGCGGCACGCGATCGTCCACCGTCTTGCCCCAGTAGCAATAGGGCCAGCCGTAGAAGCCGCCGTCGCGCACCGAGGTGAGATAGTCCGGCGGCGTCTCGTCGCCGAGGCCGTCGCGCTCATTGACGACAGTCCAGAGCACGTCCGTCGTTGGCTCCCAGCGAGTCCCACCGGATTGCGCAGGCCGGCGCCAAAAATGCGATGCGTGCCGGCGACGAGGTCGAGCTCGTAGACCGCGGCGCGGCCTTCTTCGACCTCCATGCCCATCTCGGCGATGTTGCTGAGGGAGCCGACACCGGCATAGAGCTTCTTGCCGTCGGGGCTCGCGAGCAGGCTGCGGGTCCAGTGGCCGCCCGGCTTGAACGTCGTGAGCCGCTTGCCCGGCGCAGTGATGCGGTCGGCATTGGCGACGTAGGGGAAGGCCATCACGCCATCGGTGTTGCCGACATAGAAGGTGTCGCCGACCAGCGCCATGCCGAACGGCTGGCTGAGGTTTTCCATGAAGGCGCCGCGAACCTCCGCGACGCCGTCGCCGTCCTTGTCGCGCAGAAGCGTGATGCGGTTGGCGGAAACGCCGAGCGCCGCGGCGCGCCGCATCGTCGCCTGCATCGCATAGTGAAACACGGTGCGCGGGGGACCTGCGACCTGCGTCGCTTCCGCGATCAGCACGTCGCCATTGGGCAGCACCTCGATCCAGCGCGGATGATCGAGCCCGGTCGCGAACGCATTGACCTTGAGCCCGGGGGCGACGGTCGGCTTCTGGCCCTCGCTCCAGCCGCGCGCAGTCGGCATCTTCAGCGTCGGGATCGCGCCTTGCGGCTTCGCCTCGGGGATCGCAGGGGTCTCTCCCCAGGCGGGTGCCGGCTCGGTGCCCGACAGCTTGCGCCATTGCAGCGCGATGCCGCCGAGGAGCGCAACGAACTGCGCAAAGATGCTTGAAAACGTCATGAGAAGCCCCTGTGTGCGCGCGCATCCAACTGGTTGACGGGGCAGACGTCAACCTGTGCGGCATGCCGCCGGGGCCTATTCCCTTGGAATGGCAGCCGATCGAATTTGCATGGGACGAACGCCGACGGGCTGTGCGCGGAGATCAGCGGCCGATTTGCCGCTCGAGCCGCCGTGCCGCGCGAACATCACCGAAGTGATGGATGTTCGGTCTGAGCGCGGCCTCCTTGGACAGGAGGTGATAGACCCGCGCCACCGTGCGCTGCTTCCGCTTCGGCCATCCGGGTGGCAACGCCCGCGCCTTGCGGACGGCAGCAATCGCGTGCTCGCGAAAATAATCGTAGGCATCCGACATGGCTCGATGCTCTGCGGGTGGTGCAGGTTCGAGGCGTAACGGGGGGCAGGGAGCGGCGGTTCCCGGCGAGGCGTACTGCCTCCACAACGTCGTCCTGGCGAAAGCCAGGACCCATACCGCGGAATCGTATCGGTTGTGGCGCGGTGGGAGTACCGGACGACGACTCTCCGCCAAACTCCTCCCTGGGGTAATGGGTCCTGGCTTTCGCCAGGACGACGTCGGAGGGTGTGGCGGCCTCTTCGTCACCGCGGCGACAGGAACGGGATGATCATTGGCACGCGGCGGCAATAGGCGCCGTAGGCGTCTTCGCCGAGTTCCTTGGACAAGAACACTTCTTCCATCCGCCCCTTCTGCCACATGCCGAGCGAGATCAGGATGGCACCGAGGATCGCGGTCACGGTGCCGACCGCGATGCCGGTCGCGAGCATGCCCGCGATCAGGCCGGTGTAGATCGGGTGGCGCACGATGCCGTAGGGACCCGTATCGATGACGCGATGGTCTTCCTTGTGGGTGATGGTGTTGGACCAGAATTTGCCGAGATGCAGCCGTCCCCACCAGGTGAAGGAGATGCCGGCGAGCACGATCAGGGCCGTGATGTAGACGCCGGTGTTGCTGAACACCCAGAGCGGCTTCTCGTTCAGCACTTCGGCTGTCCACGGCGTGAACAGGATGCCACCGACCAGGATCGGGATGCGATAGCGGCCGGACTCCAGCGTCATCACCTGCTTCTGGGTGCGGCCCTGCCAGAACGAGGCTCCGACCCAACTGACGAGCCAGGCGAGCCAGATCAGGGCGAGCAGTTGCGTCGGCCAGGTCGTGGTCCAACCACCCCAGGCGACAGAGAGAAGCTTGCTGAAATCGAAGGACATGAAGGTTCTTTGCGTTGGGCGGAGCGCTCAGCTCGCGCGCGAGGAGAGCGCGTGATGCTCGATGGCGCCGGAGGCGGGCAGGCCGCCGCGGGCGAGAAGGTGGGTGATGGTTTCGCGCAGGACCGGCTCGATCGGACGCGGCGAATAGCCGAGCTCGGTGCGGGCCTTGCCGATCGAGAGATCGCTCGCGGCCAGCGCGATGCGCACGCCCTCGGCGGTGCCGTTCGGCGGCCGGCGCGTGACGTGATCAGCGATGTATTCAAGCATGATCGCGGAGAGCTCGGCGATCCTGCCGGGCACGACGACCGGAAACTGCCGGCGGCCGCTCATCGCCGACATCATGCGCAGGATGTTGCCGAGCGGGACGCAGTCGCCGCCGAGAATGTAGCGGTGGCCGATGCGGCCACGCTCCATGGTCAGCACGAGGCCCATGGCGACGTCGCGGACGTCGACGAGGTTGACCAGGAAGTTGAGATGCGGCTGCACCTTCTTCTGGAGGAAGTACCACAGCATCGCGGTCGGCGGCGTCAGATTGTGGTCGGCTGCGCCGATCGGCATGGTCGGCGTGCCGATCACGAGCGGATAGCCGCTAGCCGCGGCCTTCGCGGCGCAATGCTCGGCGAGCGACTTCGAGCGCGTATAGGCGCCGGGCATCGCAGCGGCCGGCTGCAGTGCCTCCTCGGCGGGAACACCGTTGAGCTCGGAATAGGGGAACAGGATCGATTCGGTTGAGCAGTGCAGGAAGCGCGACACGCCGCGCTTCATCGCGGCCGCGAGCACGATCTCGGTGCCGCGGCAATTGACCTCGTGAAAGTCCTGCTTGTTGGCGGCCCACATGCCGGGCAGGCCGGCGAGGTGATAGATCTGATCGACGCCGGCCAGCGCGGCATCGACCGCATCGCGGTCCAGCACCGAGCCATGGGCATATTCAACATCCGCGTTCGCCGCGGCCGGCGCACGAACATCGAGAACACGCACCCGCTGCCCACGGGCGCGGAGCGCTTCTACGAGATGATGTCCGATGAAGCCGCTGCCACCGGTAACCAGTACGAGAGCCATGAAGACGGTTTGCTGTTTCGCTTCTGGAAGTTATCGAGTCGAAAGGGAATTGGTCGGAAGAGGCCCCAGAATCGCGGCAAGGTCGCGACGGAAGCCCAGTGCAATGAATAATTTTGCCATCACGAACATCGGCCCAAGCAAAAGATGCGAAGGAAAAGTGAACAACGAGGCCTCGCGCCCCTCAAAAACCTTGTGGCCGATGGTCTGCGCGGCGAGGCCGAGCACGACCATCGTGGCGAAAATCGCCCACATCGCCACTATGCTGACTTGCGCCGCGATGGCGGTCGCAATCGAAAACAGCACAATGGAGACGGCCAGAATGCCGAGCCCGAGCCCCAGATCGAGCAGCAGCCAGTAAATCAGAACCGGCAGCGCCAGGATCACCGCGAGGCTGACATCGAATCCGAACAGCGGCAGCTTGACCAGTGTCAACGGCATGACAGCGCCGGTGAACAGCAGGAGGATGCCGACCACATGCATCGCCGTGTTCCGGGGATCGCGATGGTACTCGACGTAGACGGCAAGTTGGCGCTGAAAAAAGCCACCCATTTCGGTCTCATGCAGCACGGGGTCGGGGGAAGGGGCGAACAGAGGCTATAGCACCTGATAGGGCGGTGCACAAACTGGCGCTATTGTCGCGCGAGACCGCGCTGTTGCGCTGTGAGACAGATCACAAAATGGCTAGAACTTCAAAGGGTTCCGTCAGCGCGAAGCCGCGTTCGCTCAGCGTTTCTTGGCGGGCTTTTTCGCCGCAGGCGCAGGTGCCGCAGTCGGACGCGCAGGCTCCTCCGGCAGCTTGGCATAGGTCAGGATCTGCAACTGGCCGTTGACGGCCGAAGTCGGCTTGGCCCGGTCGAGAAACTGCTCCTCGCCGAGGCCGATCGGATGCAGCCGCTTGGTCGAGATCTTGAACGTGTTCACCAGCACGTCGCGGATCGCGTCCGCGCGGCGCTGGCTCAGGATCGCATTGGCCTCGCGCGTCTTCGAATTGGATTCGACATGGCCGACGATCAGGAAGGTGTAGGGCAGCAGCGAGGAATGCACCAGCGCATCCGCAATGCGGCCGACGGTCTGGTAGGATGCCGGCTGGATGATCGGCGTGTCTGCGTCGAACTGGATCTGTGCGTTGAAGGCGGGCAGCTTGGCGAGGTCAGGCGCGATCAGCGGCCGATTCACCGGACCGGGATCGTTCTTGATCCTGGCCTTGGCGCGCTCCATCACCTGCTGCTTCAGCGCGGGAAGGTCGACCTCGGCGGCTTCCTCGAAATGGTTGAGCTTGCCGACGATGTCGTCGCGGGTCGGCGCCGCCGTCTGCGCGCGGGCGGCGCCCGCGAGCAGGGCGAAGCCCAGCGCGATGCCTAGTCCGGCGGTGGAGCGCCCCTTCGCGCGCATCAGCGATACCCCGCGTCGTCGACGGCCTTCAGGCAGTTGTTGCTGATGCCCTTGGGCGTCGAGACCAGGCAGGGGATCGATTTGCTGGTCTCCTTGGTCGAGCCGCCGCAGACCTTGACGATTTCGCGCTGGCAGGCGTTCGCCACCGTGACGCGCGCGGCGACGCGCTTCTGGATGGCGTCGAAGACGCCGAGATAGTCGCTCTGGCATTGCGGGGACAGCACGTCGCGGTTGCGCGACAGGCACTCCTTCAGCCGGGTCGAATCCGGATTGACGCCGCGGCAATTGGCGACGATTTCCGCACCGCAGCTCGCCGCCAGCTTTCCGATCGAATCGCCAAAGCTCATGGTCTCCGCCGCCGCAAGCGACGGCATCCCCAATACAAGTACGATCAATGTGATGGAGCCCCGGACCATGGGTTGCATCTGATACGGGGAAGTTCGCGATGGTCAAGGCCTGTTCGGACCAGAACTGTCGAGAGTCCGGCCAGTGCGGCGAACAGTCCTCACTCCGTGGTATCCGCGCGGGCGGGAAATTCGATCCGGGCGACCATGTGGTTCCTGAGATCGTCGGCAAATTCCGGATCGGCCTCGAGCTCAGCCAGCGTTCGCGGCGGAGGAAGCTGCCGGCCGCCCTCGATCAGGTCCTGCGCATAGAGCGCGAGCGCCTCGGGCGCATTCTCCAGGGCCTCGTCGACGTCGTCGCCACCGGAAATACAGCCGGGCAGGTCCGGAAACCAGACGCCGACGGCATCGTCCGGGCCGGCATCCTCGATGATGGCGATGTAGTGAGGCATGGCCTCACGCCCGCTGCACAAAACTGTCCACGACCTTCTTCTCGCCGGCCTTGTCGAAGGCGATGGTGAGCTTGTTGCCGTCGATCTTGGTGACGCGGCCATAGCCGAATTTCTGGTGGAAGACGCGGTCTTCCAGCGAGAATTCCGAGGTCGTGCCGGTCGACTTGGCGACCAGCTCGCCCTCGATGGTGAGGGGACCGCGGCGGCGCGAGGAGAAGCTGCCGAAATCGGGCGAGGACGAAGAGGAGAACGAGGTGGCCTCTTCCTCGAAACCGCCGCGGTTGCGGTTGGCCTGCGCCCGCTGCCAGCCCGGCGTCGAATAGCTGGAGCCGAATGCCTCCATGTCGTCGAAGCGGGAGGCGCCGTAGCCGCCGGTGCCGCCCCAGGCCGAGCCGCCCTTGGATTCCGTGATCTCGACATTGGCCGTCGGCAATTCGTCGAGGAAGCGCGAGGGGATCGTGGTCGACCAGGTGCCATGGATCCGGCGGTTGGTCGCAAAATAGATTTTCGCGCGGCGTCGGGCGCGCGTGAGACCGACATGGCCGAGCCGGCGCTCTTCTTCCAGCCCGGCGCGGCCTTGCTCATCCAGCGTGCGCTGGCTCGGGAACAGGCCTTCCTCCCAGCCCGGCAAGAACACGTTGTCGAATTCGAGTCCCTTGGCCGAATGCAGCGTCATCAGCGACACCGCGTCGTCCTCAGCGCCGCCGTCGCGGTCCATCACCAGCGAGATGTGCTCGAGGAATCCCTGCAGGTTCTCGAACTCCTCCATCGAGCGCACGAGTTCTTTCAGGTTCTCCAGTCGGCCCGCGGCGTCGGCCGAACGGTCCTTCTGCCACATCTCGGTGTATCCGCTCTCGTCGAGCACGATCTGGGCGAGGTCGGTATGCGTGGTGACTTCGCGCTGGGCACGCCAGCGGTCGAACTGCGTGATGAGATCGCGAAGCGACCCGCGCGCCTTCGGCTTCAGCTCGTCGGTCTCGACCACCGCGCGTGCCGCTTCGAACAGCGGGATGCGGCGCTTGCGCGCGTGGTCGTGCAGCATCTGCACGGTGGCGTCGCCAAGGCCGCGCTTGGGCGTGTTGACGATGCGCTCGAAGGCGAGATCGTCGGCGGGTGAATTGATGACGCGCAGATAGGCGAGCGCGTCGCGGATTTCGGCGCGCTCATAGAAGCGCGGGCCGCCGATGACGCGATAGGGCAGGCCGAGCGTGACAAAGCGGTCTTCGAACTCGCGCATCTGGTAGGAGGCGCGCACCAGGATCGCGATCTCGTTGAGCTTCTCGCCCTGGCGCTGGAACTGCTCGATCTCCTCGCCGATGCCGCGCGCTTCCTCTTCGGAATCCCACGAGCCCGTCACCGTGACCTTCTCGCCGTCCTGGTCCTCGGTGCGCAGCGTCTTGCCGAGCCGGCCTTCATTATGCGCGATCAAATGCGAGGCGGCGGCGAGGATGTGGCCGGTCGAGCGGTAATTGCGCTCGAGGCGAATGACCTTGGCACCCGGGAAATCGTGCTCGAAGCGCAGGATGTTGTCGACCTCGGCGCCGCGCCAGCCATAGATCGACTGGTCGTCGTCGCCGACGCAGCAGATGTTTTTGGTTTTCTCCCTCTCCCCGTCCTTCACGGGGAGAGGGCTGGGGTGAGGGGCTCTCTCCGCGAGCGATATCTCTGGTTGGTCCTGTACCCCCTCACCCGGATCGCCTAAAGGTGATCCGACCTCTCCCCGCAAGCGGGGAGAGGTGAAGGAAGACGGCGCCTGCGACAGCAGTCGCAGCCACAGATACTGCGCGACGTTGGTGTCTTGGTACTCGTCGACCAGGATGAATTTGAAGCGCTGCTGGTACTGCCGCAGGATGTCCGGATGCTCGCGGAAGATGCGGATGTTCTCCAGCAGCAGATCGCCGAAATCGGCGGCGTTCAATATCTTCAGCCGCTCCTGGTAGCTCGCATAGAGCTTGCCGCCCTTGCCGTTGGCGAACATCGCGGCCTCGCCCGACGGCACCTGCGACGGCATCAGGCCGCGGTTCTTCCAACCGTCGATCAGCCCGGCCAGCATGCGTGCCGGCCAGCGCTTGTCGTCGATGTTCTCGGCCTGGAGCAACTGCTTGAGCAGCCGGACCTGATCGTCGACGTCGAGCACGGTGAAGTTCGACTTGAGCTGCGCCAGCTCGGCATGGACGCGCAGGATGCGGCCGCCGATGGAGTGGAAGGTGCCGAGCCACGGCATGCCCTCGACGGCATGGCCCAGCATCTGGCCGAGCCGGTGCTTCATCTCGCGCGCGGCCTTGTTGGTGAAGGTCACCGACAGGATCTCGGCGGGGCGGGCGCGGCCCTGGCTCAGGATGTGGGCGATGCGCGTGGTCAGGACGCGCGTCTTGCCGGTGCCGGCGCCGGCCAGCACCAGGACCGGACCGTCCAGCGTCTCCACCGCCTCGCGCTGCTCCGGATTGAGCCCGGAGAGATACTTCGGGCCCACCGAGGCGCGCGCACGCGCGGCGATGCCGCCGGCTGCGGGCTGGTGGTCGGGAACGCCTGTGATCTTGCTCGGCTCGGTCATGCGAATCATTGGCCCCACGATGGCACCGCGGGGTGACGGAAGGGAGCCTTCTTAACAGGGATTGGTCCATATATGGGGCGCCGGTACAGGGTTTTCCACGTGCGCGGCCGCTCGATTTGTTCCTGCGAAGGCAGCGAATTTCGCTCTTGCGTGGGCCGGAACCATCGTTCTCGCGTCGAGATTGTCTGGGCAGGTGGCGCGGCAGCCGCGCTGGACGCAGACAGACATCAAGACGAGGGTTGACCATGCTTGGCTGGGTTGTGACGTTTCTGATTATCGCACTGATCGCCGGTATCCTGGGCTTCGGCGGCATCGCCGGCGCCTCGATCGAGATCGCCAAGATCATCTTCTTCATCGCGGTCGTCCTGTTCCTGGTCTCGGCCGTGGTCGGCTTGGCGCGCGGCCGCAACAGGGTATAGCGGCGACGTTACCTCTCCCGTAGGGAGAGGTCGGATCGCATCGTGAGATGCGATCCGGGTGAGGGGTTGCGCTCTCAGCTATTGCTGCGGCCCCTCACCCGGATTGCTGCGCAATCCGACCTCTCCCCGCTGGGGAGAGGTGAACCACAGCACCTGAACTTATCGCTTCGAGGGCATCGCCACGCTCCTGCCGATGCCCTCGGGTCGGGCTACCGCGCTGTGGGCCTTTGTGACCGCAGCGATGCGCTCGCGGATATCAGGCGGAAACGGCGCAACGCGCCGCGCATTCATGTCCATGTGCAGCGACATGTTCTCGGACGTGGCCGACAGCCAGCCCTCGGTCGCGTGACGCATCTCCTCAAAGGTGTGCAGCCGCTTGTCGTCGGCCTCCAGCAGCCAGACGAAGATCTGCACGGGATCGCCGAGGTGGATCTCGCGCAAATAGCGCACATGGCATTCGGCGGTGAAGCTCGAGCCGCCTCGCTCCTTCATGTAGGCCGGCCCCATCCCGAGCTCGAGCCAGAGCTGGTCGATCGCCCGGTCGAACATCACGTTGTAATAGGCCATGTTGAGATGGCCGTTGTAGTCGATCCATTGCGGCTCGATCTGCATGATCGAGGCGCGGAATGGCTGCGCTTGGGGCGCTGAGGCGGTAGTCTCCGGCATATGTCCTTCCCTAGCCATGCGTCCGGTCCCTTGACTTGACCGGTTTTATGTCCTTTGCCACGGTTCTTCTCTCGGGAGGAATGTCCGTGGGCACGACCATCACCAATAATCCGCCGCGGCCGGAGCCGAAAGCCCTCGCAAGTGCGCTGGAACAGCTTGCCGCACGCTTCGGCAACCGCCTCATCACCTCGCAGGCCGTTCGCGAACAGCACGGCCATACCACGACATGGATCGTCAACCAGCCGCCCGACGGCGTGGTGATGGCGCAGGAGACCGCCGACATCCAGGACGTGGTGCGGATCTGCGCCAAGAATCGCGTGCCCGTCATTCCCTTCGGCACCGGCACCTCGCTCGAGGGCCAGGTCAACGCGCCCGCCGGCGGCATCTCGATCGACCTGCGCGACATGAACAAAGTGCTCGCCGTGCATGCCGAGGATCTCGACTGCGTGATCCAGCCCGGCGTCACCCGCAAGGCGCTCAACGAGCATCTGCGCGACCAGGGCCTGTTCTTCCCGATCGATCCCGGCGCGGACGCTTCGCTCGGCGGCATGGCTTCGACCCGCGCTTCCGGCACCAATGCGGTGCGCTACGGCACCATGCGCGAGAGCGTGCTGGCGCTGAAAGTCGTGCGCGGCGACGGCGAGATCATCACCACAGGCACGCGTGCCAAGAAATCATCCGCCGGCTACGACCTCACCCATCTGTTCGTCGGCGCCGAAGGCACGCTCGGCATCATCTCGGAATTGACCATTCGCCTGCGCGGCATCCCCGAGACCATCGCGGCCGGCGCGGTGTCATTCGAAACCGTGCACGGCGCCTGTCAGGCGGTGATCCTGGCGATCCAGACCGGCATTCCCGTGGCGCGCATCGAGCTGCTCAATGCTGCGCAGGTCAAGGCCTGCAATGCCTATTCCAAGCTGACGCTGCCGGAGACGCCGCTGCTGCTGATGGAATTCCACGGCAGCGAGATCGAGGTCGCCGAACAGTCCAAGGCCTTTGGCGAAATCGCGAAGGAGTGCGGCGGCGGCGATTTCTCCTGGACCACCAAGCCGGAGGACCGCACCAAACTATGGCAGGCTCGGCACGACGCCTATTGGTCGGTCAAGGCGCTACGTCCCGGCGACAGCATCGGCGTGGTCGCAACCGACGTCTGCGTGCCGATCTCGCGTCTCGCCGACTGCGTCAGCGAGACCGAGGAGGATCTCAAGCGCCTCAACCTGTTGTCGCCGATCGTCGGCCATGTCGGCGACGGCAATTTCCACTGCTCGCTGGTCTGCGACGTCAATGATCCCGGCGAGATGGCGCGCGGCGAGGAGTTCATGCATCGCCTGGTCGAGCGTGCGCAGGCGATGGACGGCACCTGCACCGGCGAGCACGGCATCGGCCAGGGCAAGCAGAAATATCTCAAGGCCGAGCTCGGCCCCGAAGCGCTGGATGCGATGCGGGCGCTGAAAAAGGCGCTCGATCCGCTCAATATCTTCAACCCCGGCAAGATCGTGCCGGAGGCCTAGGGCCTGCGCAGCCGGGGACCGGGAACTTTCGGCAGCGTTGCCGGTTCCAATTCCCGCCAAGTTCCGATGCCTCAATGGCAGGGCTTTGCGCGGGAGGGTGTGATGATGCGACCGGTCGTCGGAATTGCCGCGGTGGCGTTTGCCTGCATGCTGGCAGGCTCGGCTCTGGCCAAGGGCGGCGGCGGTCACGGCGGTGGCCATGGAGGCGGGCATGGCGGCGGCCACCACGGCGGCGGCCATTTCCGCGGCCATGGCGGTGGGCACGCGCACGGCGGCGGGCATCATCGCGGGATGCGGTTCACCACCGGCGCCCGGCATGGCGGCCCGAATTTCGGTCAGATTCGCAATGCGGCGCTACGGCCAGCGAACTTCCGCAATGCCCTGAACTCCAGCGCATTCCGGAGCGGCCGGCTGATCAGCAATCCGGCGGCGCGTGCGCAGCTCGCCGCCGCAGCCGCACTCGCGGGCTGGAGCGGCGCAAGCAGCGGATGGTGGCAACATGCGGGTGGCGGCTATGGCTGGGTCGGACCGCTGTTCTGGCCGTTCGCCTACAATGATCTCTACGACTACACGATCTGGGGCGACGGCCTCGGCTTCTGGGGCTACGGCTATCCGGACATCTATGCCGGCATTTTCGGTCCCTACGGTTATGATCGGTTGTCCGCCTATCTGCCGCAGCAACCACAGGGACGACGGCGGGCGCGTAGCGCGCCGCTCGATCAGCTCTGCGGCAGCGACCGCCGTGCAATCGTCGGTCTGCCCATCGATCAGATTGCAGCCGCGGTGCAGCCGAGCGATGCGCAAGGCGCCGATCTTGATGCGCTCGGCAATGCCTCGATTGACGCTGCGGCGCTGATCCGCACATCCTGTCCGACGCAGGCCGCAGCGACGGCGCCCGGCCGGCTCGCGGCGATGCAGCAGCGTGTCGAGGCCATGCAGAAGGCCGTCGATCTGGTCCAGCCTGCGCTCGACAAGTTCTATGGTTCGCTGACCGACGAGCAGAAGGCACGCTTCAACGCGCTGGCTGACGACCAGCGGCGCGCGACCGCATCGAACAATGCGAGCGGATCGTCGGTGCAGAGTTGCAGCGCGTCCGCCGCGTTCGATTGGCCCGGCGCCACGATCGAGGAGAGGATTCATCCGAACGATACCCAGCGTGCGGCGCTCCAGGTGCTCCAGGATACCAGCGCCAAGGTCAGTGCATCGCTCAAGGCGGCCTGCGAGCCCAATGAGGTGATGACACCGCCGGCACGCATGGCCACAATCCGCAAGCGCCTCGACGTGATGCTGGATGGCATCAAGTCGGTGCGTGCGGCGCTCGATGATTTCTACGCGACGCTGAATGACGAACAGAAGGCGCAGTTCGAGGCGATCGGCCCGCGCCGCATGTCGTGAACGCCGCAAGCAATCGAAGACCAGGGGTGGGGCAATGAAGTGGTTCGCAAGGCCGGCACCGGCTGACATCTGGGACGAGCCGATCCAGGGGCCGATCGGCGACATCGAAGCAGCCGACCGAATTCGCAATATCTGCCAGGCTGCGCGGGCGATCGCCGAAGCCGCCGGAGGTTCAGCGCAGACTAGCACGCGTGGGCGCTATGAACGCGCGGCCCGCGTCGCGATGGAAATCGCGATGAAGATCTCCGACGATTTGATGCGCGACGACGCTGTCCGTCGCATTGTCGATCTCTGCATGAAAGCCGACGATATCAAGACTGCGCAGATACTCTCGCGCGCGATCCAGGCTGGCTGGATCCGGGAGGCCGTCCAGCAGGATTATCCGGTGCTGTCGCAGTAGATCCGGCTCGTGCCATTGCCGAGCCGGATTTCTGTTTGTGCCGGACCGGCTTAATATCTGCGGTCGTCGCCGCGATAGTGATCTCCGCCGCGGCCGCCCATTCCCATGCCGATCCCGATTCCGATGCCGATGCCCTGCATCACCGCGCCGGGCGGCGGACCGGGGGGCGGCGCGCGCTCGTAGACCACTTCCTCGGGCGGAGGAGCAGGCCGGCGCTTCGGCGGCGTCTCGACCACCTTGCGCTTCGGCGGCGTGTCGTCGACGCGCTTCTTGATGATGGGCGCGACGCTCGGATTGACCGGCGTTGCCGGTGCCGATGGCGTCGAGCACGGGCAGGTCGGCGCCATCGCGACGGCGACCGGGGCAGGGGACGCTGCGGCGGCAACGGGCAGGCCATAGTTGCGGTTCTGGACGCGGAGCAGCAGCCTGCGCGCGGTCGCGGCGAGATCGCTGTTGTCCCAGTTCGTAAGATAAGCTTCGAACGAGGCGCGGGTGTTGATCGAGACCGCGCGCTCCCAGGCCAGCATCTGCCGCCGCCGCGCCAGCACGGTGCGCAGGCGCGGCGTGCGGGCGTCCTGTGCGTAGAGCTCGATATAGGCCTGATCAGGCCGGCACCGTGTCCTCAGTGATCACGAGCTCATAGGCGACCTTGGCAGGCTTGCCCTGCAAATCCTTGTGCCAATCCTCGACGCTGCGCGTGGCACTGGCGAGCGCCATCGAATCTGCGCCTGGAAGGGAGGACGGCTGGCCGCTGCTCTCGCCGAAGAACTTGAAGTCGGTGGTCAGCGACGAGCTTTCCCAGGGGATCTGCCGCCCGTCGGTCGATTGCGCCACCGCGACGCGGATGCGCTTGAACACCTCCTCGATCGGCAGATTGGGCTGCTTGGCGATGGTCAGCGCGGCCGTGGTGTAGGGGCTGTCGATGCCGTTGCCGTCCTCGGCTTCGGCGCCGGGTGAGGTCGAATAGGAGATGAAGGACCCGGGCGCGCCGGCCTTGGTATCGACGATCGCAAGCCCATGGCCGGCGCCGCTGAGCGCGGGGAACGGATTGTTGCGGCAGGCATCGAGCATGAAGATGCGCGCCCGCGTCGGCAGCGCGCCGAGCGTGTTGAGCAGGTCGTTCAGCCGCACGCCCTGGAGCGGAATGTCGGCCTCGCGCTTGGGGTCGAGATCGATGGGCACCAGATAGTTCTCGCCGTCGATCTGCAGGCCATGGCCGGCATAGAACACCAAAGCGACGGTATCGGCACCGCTGGCGCCAACCTTGCCGGCGAAATCCGAGATCGCCGCGCGCATCTCGTTCTGCGCCAGATTGGCCGCCGTGGTGACGGTGAAGCCGGCATTGCCGAGCAGCTCCGTCATGCCCTTGGCGTCGTTGGCGGCGTTGGGCAGTTCCGGCACCGTACCGATAGGCGGATTGGCCGATCACGAGCGCGAGCCGCGCTTCGGCGGCGGCGTCGCTCGGCGTCATCACCTGTGCGAGCGCAAGAAAACCGGATGCAAGCAGCAAATTGGAAAAGGCTGGACGGCGCATGGTGTCACCTCCATCGGCAATGCGCACGATGATGGCACCTTTTCTAAGTCCCTGCCATGACACTGTATGTGCGCTGGCTCACGTTGGGCGTGCGACAAATCGGGCAGTGGGTCTGCCGGAGCTGGCGCGTCCGGCCGTGCGCCGTCATGGCAGTCCGCGATCCCAGGGTGTCACAGGCGCAAAGCGCGCGGCGAGAAAGTCGATGAAGGCGCGCACCTTGGCCGGCGGGCGGCGGTCGGGCAGGTAGACCGCATGCACTGCGGAAGTCTGGATCTCCGGCTGGTCGAGCGCGAGTGCGACGAGCGCGCCTGAGCGCAGATCGTCGGCGATGATGAAGGTGGGTTGTCGCGCGAGACCAAGGCCGGCCAGCGTCGCCGCGCGCAGCGCATCGCCGTTGTTGGCACGCAAGGTGCCGCTGACCTGGACGCGAATCTCGCCCTCGACGCCGAACAGCCATTCCGCCGCGCTCGCCTGCTGCGAGAGCGTGTAGCCGAGGCAATTATGTCCGGCGAGGTCGGCGACGGTGCGCGGCGTGCCGTGCTTGGCAAGATAGGAAGGTGCGGCACAGACCACGAGGCGGTTCGGCGCGAGCTTTCGGGCCACCATGCTGGAGTCGCGCAAGCTGCCGATGCGGATCGCGAGGTCCCAACCTTCCTCGGCGAGGTCGACGATGCGGTCGTTGAGACCGAGCTCGACGGTGACCTCGGTATGGGCTGCCGAAAACTCCGCGATCAGCGGCGCAATCTGCCTTGTGCCGAACACGACGGGGACGTTGACGCGCGGCAGCCCGCGCGGCTCGACGCGTTCGCGTGCAATCGCGGCGTCGGCGGCCTCCATGTCGGCGAGAATGCGCTCGGCAAATTCAAGATAGCTCCGTCCGGCCTCGGTGATGGAGAGCCGCCGCGTGGTGCGGTGGAACAGTTTTGTGCCGAGCCGCGCCTCCAGCGAGGCGACATGCTTGGTCGCCATGGTCTGCGACAGGCCCATGGCCCGGGCCGCGCCGGAGAGGCTGCCGACTGCAGCGACCTTGGCGAAGACCTCCAGGCTGGTCAGGCGGTCGAGCAAACCTATCTCACTCTGTTGGTGTGAGGTATATTTCGAAAATAGCAGATTATCATCGATATGAGAATAGATCATGTTGCGCCGCAAAGGAGACCTGCCATGATCAATTCCCGTACCGCCCCTTACGCCGCGCTGGTGCTGCGCGTGACCCTGGGCGCGCTGTTCCTCGCCCATGCCAGCCTGAAGCTTTTTGTGTTCACCCCGGCTGGCACCGCAAAGTTCTTCGGCAGCCTCGGCTTCCCGCCCGAGCTCGCCTATCTCATCATGACCGTGGAAGTCCTCAGCGGCGTCGCGCTGATCCTCGGCGTCTGGACCCGCTATGCGGCGCTGGCCGGAATCCCGATCCTGCTCGGCGCGATCTTCTCGGTGCACGGCGCGGCTGGCTTCTTCTTCACCAATCCGAAGGGCGGCTGGGAATTCCCGCCTTCTGGGCGATCGCGCTCGCGGCGCAGGCCCTGCTCGGCGACGGCGCCTACGCGCTGCGTCCCTCGCGTGACGTCGAAGCGGCGGGCGGCCAACTCAGCGGCGCGCATTCGCGCTGACATCGGCCATCGTTGAAACGCGGGAGCTGCGGGATCACGATCCCGCAGCTCTTTTTGTTGCGCGGGTTATCTGGGCCGGTTGATGCTATGTCTGCTCGTCATCGCCTTCGTGCCGTGGCTCTCGACCGCGCTGCCGCGCGTTCGGCTATTGAAGGAGTCTTGCCCTTGAAAGTCCTGCTGGCCCACACGCCGGAGATGCGGCGGAACTATTACGGCGATCGCAGCCTGAACGGCCTGCGCGCGGCCGCCGAGGTGATCCTGCACGAGGGCGAGGAGCCGCTGGACGCAGCCGGCCTCGTGCGTGCGGCCAAGGATGCCGACATCATCGTCGCCGACCGCATGACCGAGGGGCGCGGCGAAATCTTTGCGCAGCTGCCGGGCCTGCGGGCCTTCGTCCGCTGCGCCGTCGACATCCGCAACGTGAATGTCGAGGCGGCCTCAGAGGCCGGCGTGCTGCGTGACTCGTGCCGGCCCCGGCTTCGTGCAGGCGGTGGCCGAGCTCGCGCTCGGCTTCATGGTCGATCTCTCCCGCGGCGTCTCGCGGACCACGGCCGACTACCAGGCCGGCCGCAAGCCGGAGGCGCGGATGGGCCGCCAGCTCGCCGGCAGCCGGATCGGCATCATCGGCTATGGCAGCATCGGGCGCTACCTCGCCGAGTTGGCGAAGGTGCTGCGCATGGAGGTGCTGGTCGCCGATCCCTTCGCGACCGTCAGCGACGGCGCGATCCGGCAGGTCTCTCTCGACGAACTCCTCGCCGCGTCGGATTATGTCGTCTGCCTTGCGGTCGCCAACGAGCAGACCGAGAACTTGATTGGGGAAGCAGCACTGGCGCGGATGCAGAAGCACGCCGTCTTCATCAATCTCTCGCGCGGCAATCTCGTCGACGAGGCAGCACTCGCTCGGGCATTGCTTGAGCATCGCATCGCCGGCGCGGCCATGGATGTCGGTCGCGCGCCCGACCAAATGCCGACACCGGAGCTCGCAAAGCTGCCGAACGTGATCGCCACGCCGCATGTCGGCGGCTTGACCCCGCAGGCGATCGAATATCAGTCGCTGGAAACGGTGCGTCAGGTCGAGGCGATCGTGAAGGGGGAGATCCCGCAAGGCGCCGTCAACGCCGACCGCTGGACGCGGCGGCCTTGATCCGCGCTAAAGCCGATCCACGGCCTTGAACGACCCGTCCTTCTGAATCACCGTCAGATATACCTTCGGCGGCGCGTCGATCATGCGCGTGCCGACGGTGACGATGCTGCCGCTGATCTCGAAGCGGCCGACGTCGTTGATGGCGCGCAAGAGGCTCGCGCGCGTCGGGTTCGGTCCGGCCGCTTCCAGCGCGGCGGCCGCGAGGCGGCCGGAGAGATAGCCTTCGAGCGACACGAAATCGGGCGTCAGCGCCGGGTCGAATGCTGTCTGGGCCGCCTGGTAGTCGGCGACGAGCCGCAAGGAGCGATCCCAGGGAGATGGCACGACCTGCGAGACGATGACGCCTTCGCCCTCGGGGCCGAGCTCCTTCGCGAGCGCATTGGCGCCGACGAAGGAGATGTTGACGAAGGTCGGACGAGCGCCGCTGCGGTGAGCGAGCTTGATGAACTCGGCACAGGGACCATAGGTCCCGACCATGACAATGGCTTCGGGGTCCGCGCGCTTGATCATGCGCCAGGCCTGAGCAACCGCGCGGGTGTTGCGCTCGAAGGTGCCTTCGGCGGCGAGCTCGAGGCCGCGTCTGGCGAGCGCGCGCTTCACGCCGGTCAGACCGTCACGGCCGAAGGAATCATCCTGATAGAAGATGCCAATGCGGGTGAACTTGCGATCCTCGGTGAGGTGCTTGATCCAGGCTTCGGCTTCCGCGCCGTAGCTCGCGCGGATGTTGACGACGTTTGCAAGTTCGAGATCGCGCAGGAATTCGGCGCCGGTGAACGGGCCGATGAAGGGCACGTTCCTGGCGCTGGTGATGGGAATCGTCGCCATCGCAGTCGGCGTGCCCACCGCGCCGATCAGCGCGAACACCTTGTCGTCCTCGATCAGCCGCAGCGTCTGCGCCACCGAGCGGTCGGGGTCGTAGCCGTCGTCGCGGCTGATCAATTGCAGCTTGCGGCCGTGCACGCCGCCTTTGGCGTTGATCTCGGTGAACGCCGCGACGATGCCTTGCCGCATGCGCTGTCCGAGCGCGGAAGAGGGACCCTCGAGCGCGGCGGCCTGGCCGAACAGGATCGCATCCGCGCTGACGCCGGCCTCGTCGGCTTTGGCCGCGAGCATGGTTGCGGCCAAAAGCGCGATGGTCAGGACGACGCATGGCGCCGATCGAAATCGATACATCGGGGAGGTCTTGCCGGATGAACGGAGAAGCTCCGCGAAGCATTATCCCGGCAGCCTGAATAGCTCGCTAATTGGGCGATGTACCGGCGGACCGTAGTACTCCGGGTAAAACCGGCAAGTTACTTCCACAATGCCGCGCCATTGGCGCACTTCATTAACTAAGCCACGCAATGCACAACGGCTCGGTTCCGAAATTGTGCAGTTCTTAACCGCGTCCTTGTTCCGATAGTGGTTCCGGACCCTCAACCAGAGGTTCGGTGCGTCGCGAAGAGGGGACGGGGCGGTTTCAGGATGGGCGACCGCGATCAGAACGATCAGGATCGGAAACGCATGACCGGACGGTGGCGTGCCGCGCCGCTGCTCGGGCTGTATCGTCCGGCGCTCGTCGCGGTCGGCGTCGGTGTCTTGTTCTCGCTGGTCGGCGCGGCCGCCGTGGCGCGATGGGAGGACCGCGTTAACAAGATCGAGTTCGAGAACGCGGCCGAAACCGAAGCGATCGTCATGCAGAACGGCATGAACGAGTATATCTCCAGGCTCGTCGCGCTGCGCACGCTGTTCGAATCGACCAACGAGGAAATCACCCGCAGCGAATTCGAGACCTTCAGCGCCCGGCTGTTCGAGCGCCATCCCGGCATGCTTCGCATCGCCTGGCTGCCGCGCGTCAACCGCAAGGAGCGCACCGACTACGAGGCTGCGGCGATCACCGACGGCGTGTCCGGCTATCGCATCAAGGCGCTCCAGGACAAAGGCTTTGTGACCGCACCGCAGAGCGACGAGTATTTTCCGGTGTTCTACTCGACCCAGCCGAAGACGTCTTCGGTCTACGGCATGGACTATTCGACGGTGCCGGAGCGCCGCGCAGTCCTGGAACGCGCGCGCGACAACGATCGGTTGGCTGCCATTCGCACCCGCCTCTACGAGCCGAAGGAGGGCGGCCAGCTGCCCGACGTCCTCGTCGCCATTCCCGTCTACGCCAAGGGAACCTCGCGCGAGACCGTCGCGGACCGCCGCCGCAATCTCGCCGGCTTCGTCGTCGGCATCTTCGACCTGCCGCTGCTGATCCAGACCATTCGCGTGACGACCGGAGCAAGCCCCGCCGTCAGCGTGAATGTCTATCCGCCCTTCACGGGGCAGATCGTCAGCCTGGAGCAAACGCAGCCGGATTATTCGTCGGCTGCAAAGGCGCCACGGTCGATTCGCGATGTCGAACGCACCCTGCACTGGTCGGGCACTCTCAAGATCGGCGATACCGATTGGCAGGTGCGCGCCATGCCGTCAGCGGGCGGTTCACTGGAGACGTCCTACGATCGCGCCGCCGCAGTCCTCATCGTCGGCATGCTGTTGACGCTGTCGCTGTCGACCTATCTCATGCTCGCCAGCCGCAATTCACGCCGGCTGTCGCTTGCGAACCGGCGGGTGCTCGAGCTCGCCCAGACCGACATCCTGACCGGCCTGCCGAACCGCGCCTTCTTCCTCGCCCGGCTCGACGAGCTCGATGGCCGGTTGAAGAACGATGGCCCCAACTTCTCCATTCTGATGCTCGACCTCGACCGCTTCAAGAACGTCAACGATTCCCTCGGCCATGGTGCCGGCGATGCGCTGCTGCGCCAGGTGGCGCAGCGGCTGAAATCCGCAGTGCGCGCCAATGACGTGCTGGCGCGGCTCGGCGGCGACGAATTCGCCATCATCCAGGAGCGGTGTCAGGATCAGCGCGCCTGCTCGACCGAATTGGCGGGACGGATCGCCAAGCTGGTGGCCGAACCCTTCCTGCTGCCAGGGCATCGCGTCGAGATCGGCACCAGCATCGGCATCGCGATCGCGCCCGATCACGGCAGCGATCAGGAACAGCTGTTGAAGAAAGCGGACCTCGCGCTCTACCGCTCGAAATCGGCGGGCCGCAACTGCTTTACCATCTATGACGAGGCGATGTCGGCCGAGCTCGAGGCGCGCAACACGCTGGAAGGCGACTTGCGCGACGCCATCGCGCAGTGTCAGCTCGAGGTGCACTACCAGCCGTTCGTCGATGCCCTCAGCGGCGTGCGGCGCGGCTTCGAGGCGCTGGTGCGCTGGCGGCATCCGACGCGCGGACTGATCCCGCCGGACCAGTTCATTTCGCTCGCCGAGGAGACCGGACTGATCGTGCCGCTCGGCGAATTCGTGCTGCGCCGCGCCTGCGCTGACGCCGCCAACTGGCCGCCCGATCTGATGGTTGCCGTCAACCTGTCGCCGATCCAGTTCAAGGAGGCGGAGCTGTTCGAGATGATCTCGGCGGCGCTCGCAGAATTCCGGTCTGCCGCCGCAGCGGCTGGAAATCGAGATCACGGAATCCGTGCTGCTGGAGCGCGGCACCGAGAACCACGCCTTCATGGAGCGGCTGAAGCATCTCGGCATCGAGCTCGCGCTCGACGATTTCGGCACCGGCTATTCCTCGCTCAGCTATCTGACTGCGTTCCCGTTCGACAAGATCAAGATCGACAAGTCGTTCATTCGCAACCTCACGAATCAGCCGCGCAGCTCCGCCATCATCTCCTCGATCGTGACGCTGGCGCGCGGGCTGGACATGTCGGTCACCGCGGAAGGCGTCGAGACCCGCGAGGAGTTCGAGCGGCTGAAGGCGCTCGGCGTCAATTTTGCGCAAGGCTATCTGTTCGGCCGTCCGCAGCCGATCGAGCGGATCCTGTTCGACGCGCCCGCCAAGCGCTCACGGCGCGACGCCGCCTGAGCGCGCGCCTCGAAGGATGGACGCAGGGCCGCTCTCAAATGCGACCGCGCTGTCGCTCAGCGGGCATGCATGAAAAGCGCTTGACCCGGATTTCACGAGATGGTCCGAAGGACCGTCCAGGGATGAAATAAAAATAACATGCGGCTTCCATTCTTCTACGGCTGGGTCGTGGTCGCCGTGACCTTCGTCACCATGGCCATTGGCGTCAACGCGCGCACCGCCTTTTCATTGTTCTTTCCGCCCATCATCTCCGAATTCGGCTGGGAGCGCGGCATCACCGCGGGCGCCTTCTCCTTCGGCTTCGTGGCCTCGGGCGTGGTCAGCCCGCTGATCGGCCGCCTGATGGACCGCGCCGGCCCGCGCGCGGTGATGGAGCTCGGTGTGGTGCTGATGGGTGGAGGCCTGCTGCTCGCACCGCTCACGAGCTCGCCCTGGCATCTCTATGTCACCATCGGCGTCATGGTCGGCGCCGGCTCAGTGTGTCTCGGTTATTCCGGCCAGTCGCTGTTCCTGCCGAACTGGTTCATCCGCAAACGCGGCTTCGCCATCGGCATCGCGTTTGCCGGCGTCGGCATCGGCTCGGTGACGTTGCTGCCATGGGTGCAGCACATGATCGAGCAGACCGGCTGGCGCACCGCCTGCACCGCGATGGGACTGCTCGTCGTGATCGTGCTGGCGCCGATCAATCTGCTGCTGCGCAAGCGTCCGCAGGACATCGGCCTTCAGCCGGATGGCGATGCTGCTCCGGCCGCGGGAGCGGCAAAGCCCGTCTCCAACGTCGTCGATCCCGTCTGGGCCCACACCGAATGGACGCTGAAGCGCGCCGTCGCAACTGCACGATTCTGGTGGATCGCGCTCGGCTATTTCTGCGGCCTGTACATCTGGTACGCGGTGCAGGTGCACCAGACCAAGTTCCTGCTCGACATCGGTTTCAGCCCTGGCGTCGCGGTGTGGGCGCTCGGCATCGTCAGCCTGCTCGGTATTCCCGGCCAGATTCTGCTCGGCCATGTCTCCGACCGGATCGGGCGGGAATGGGTGTGGGCGATCAGCTGTGCGGGTTTTGCAATCTGCTTCGCGGCGCTGATGGCGCTGAAGTTCCAGCCGTCATTGTGGCTGGTCTACATCATGGTGTTCACGCAAGGCGCGCTCGGCTACGGCCTCACTTCGATCATGGGCGCGGTGGTGTTCGAAATTTTTCAGGGCAGGCACCAGGGCAGCATTTTTGGCACGATCATGCTGGCCGCGCTGGCGGGCGGTGCCGCCGGTCCGTGGGTGACCGGCTTTCTCTACGATCGCGCCGGCGACTACACGCTCGCCTTCGGAATCGCTATGATCGTGAGCGGATTGTCGGCGCTTTCGATCTGGCAGGCCGCGCCGCGCAAGGTGCGGGCCGTGGCCGGCCGGCTGCACGAGCTTCAGAGCGAAACAGGTGCATGACAGGTTCCTCATGCACCGCATTGCCGTCGTCTCCTTGGCGGAACGTTAAGCACGTCGCGTCTTGGTGGGACGCGACCGGATGCAAAAAAGATATTGCACACTATCGGAGCGCTAGCGTCGGTTGATTGCCGCACCTTGCGATGCCCTCCGGTTCCAACGATGTCTGCCTCCGATTGCCTAGTGACCGAAATGCCGGACGTACTATTGGCTGCGCTCGAACGCGCCGACGATGCCATCATCATCGTCGACAGCGCGCGTCGCATCACGCATTTCAACGCCGGTGCGGAGCGGATCTGGAAGCTTGCGCGCGCTGAGGTGCTCGGCCGCGACGCCGAACTGCTCACTCTCAAATGCCTGCACGCCGACCCGATCGCGGAGTTCCGCGACGAGATCAGCCTCACGCGGCATGACGGCAGCCGGATCAGGACCGCCATCTCGCTTTCGTCCGTTGCAAACGGCGGCGTGACTCATCACGTCGTGTTCGCGCGCGACGTCACCACTGAAGCGGAACGCCGCGCGCGCATCGCGCTGCTCGACACCGTCTCGGATCAGACCAACCGCGCCGTGCTCATTACCGACACCGAGCTCGACATCCGCTACACCAATGCGGCGTTCACGTCGTTGTTCGGCTATTCCGCCGCGGAAGCTGAGGGGCGGCGCGCAACCGACCTGCTGGCCGGCCGTCACACCAACCGCAAGGCGCTGACGAGGATCGGACGGCGCCTCATCAGGGGCGGTCCGGGCGGTGAAGTCGAGGTCCTGATCTACACCAAGGACGGCGAGGAGATCTGGGTGGGCGCCCGGATTGACGCCTTTCGCGACAGGAAGGGCCGGGTCAAGCACATCTTCGCGCTGCTTGAGGACATCACCGAGACCAAGCAGCTGCGCTCGCTCCAGCAACTCATCATGGGCGCGCTCGCCGACGAGGTGCCGATCGGCGAGATCGCCGACCGGCTCTGCCGCCGCGTCGAGCAGATTGCGCCCGACGTCGTCTGTTCGCTGCTTCACGTCGATGCCGCCGGCCTGATCCATCCGCTCGGCGGCCGAAGCCTGCCCGACGATTATTCCCGCGCGCTGGACGGCGTGGCCATCGGCCCCGACGTCGGCTCCTGCGGCACCGCCGCCTTCTATGGCGAACCGGTGCTGGCGACCGATCTCGAGACCGATCCGCGCTGGCAGCCCTACAAGGCGATGCCGCTCGCGATCGGCCTGCGGGCCTGCTGGTCGACCCCGGTGAAGGCCAAGGACGGCCGCGTCATAGCGACCTTCGCCTTCTATTATCGGGAGCCCCGCGCGCCGAGCAACTGGCACCGGCGCATCGTCGAGGCCTGCGTCAATCTCGGCGCCTTCGCGATCGAGCGCAAGGAGGCGCGCGCCGAGATCGCGCGGCTCGCCTATCACGACATCCTCACCGGGCTGCCGAACCGCGCGCAGCTGCGGCACCTGATCACCACCGCGATCGACGCCTGCCCGACCGGCAGCCACGTCGCGCTCGCCTTCCTCGACGTCGATCACTTCAAGGACGTCAACGACACGCTCGGTCATGCCGCCGGCGACGAGCTGCTGGTCCAGCTCGCGCAGCGGCTGCGCGAGCTGATCGGGCCCGAAGACATGCTGGGACGGCTCGGCGGCGACGAATTCGTCATCCTGCTGCCGCAACGCAATGCCGAGAGCGCCGAGCGCGTCGCGGCCGGCATCACCGAAGCGCTCGCCGCGCCCTTAAAGCTTGGATCGAAGCTGATGCCGATGTCGGCCAGCATCGGCATCAGCCTCTATCCCGATCTTGCCACCGACATCGATACTTTGATGCAGCAGGCTGATGCCGCCATGTACATGGCCAAGCAGGCCGGGCGCTCGACCCATCGCATCTTCAGCGCCGAGATGAACCTACTTGCCGAGCAGCGGCTGGCGCTGATCGCAGCGCTGCGCCGCGCCATCGCCGAAGGCGCGCTGAGCCTCAGCTATCAGCCGCAGATCCGCAGCTCCGACGGCTCCATCCACGGCGTCGAGGCGCTGGCGCGCTGGCACGATGCCGTGCTCGGCGACATCTCGCCGGCAAAGTTCATTCCGCTTGCCGAGGAGTGCGGCCTGATCGAGCAGATCGGCCTGTGGTCGGTGCGCGAGGCCTGCCGGCAGCTGGCGAGCTGGCGCCGCGCCGGGCTCAACATTCCCAGTGTGTCGGTGAACCTGTCGCCGATCAATTTCCGCCACGTCACGCTGGCTGCGCGGCTCAAGGACATCCTCGCCGAATACGAGCTGCCGCCAGATGCCTTGATGCTCGAGATCACCGAAGGTGCGTTCATGCAGGACGGCGCTGCCGCGCTGGAGACGATGAATGCGATCCGCGAGCTCGGCGTCGGGCTCGCGGTCGATGATTTCGGCACCGGCTATTCCAGCCTCAGCCGGCTCGTGCATCTGCCGATCCGCGAATTGAAGATCGACCGCAGTTTCATGCGCGACATCGAGAACGACGCTGGCGCGCTCGCCATCGCCACCGCGGTGGTGCGCGTAGGCCAAGGCCTCGGCATGACCGTCGTCGCCGAGGGCGTCGAGACCGAGGGCCAGCGCAGGACGCTGGCCGAACTCGGCTGCGACGTCGTGCAAGGCTTCCTCTACGCCCCCGCGCTCCCCCCCGTCGCCTTCGAGCGCTGGGTTATCGAGCACTGCGCCGAGCAGGCGAGGGCGATGCTCGGCCGATTCGACAGCGCGTCGGCGGACCGCGGCGCGGCGAAGCGGTCGGCGTAGGGCGCTGCTTTGGGCCGGTAATGTCCGGGCTCAGGCATTCGGTTGCAGGAACGTGCCGTATTGCTTGCTCGCGGCGACCGAGGCCGCGGCCTGTCCAATGATGCGCATCGCCGCCATCATGGGCCACGGCCCAAGACTCACCCGCCGAACGCCGACTCGAGCAAGATCCCGGATTTCGGGAACACCTTGCGTCACCATGATATTGACCGGCAAGGGTGTGAGTTGGACGAGCTTCTCGATGTAGGCGAGGTCGGTGAGGCCGGGTACGAAAATCCCGTCAGCGCCGGCCTCGGCATAGACCTTCGCGCGCTTGGCCGCTTCATTCAGGCATTCATCCGGCGATCCTGATTTCAGCAGGAACGGGTCGGTTCTCGCGTTGATGAAGAGATGAATTCCCAATTCTTGCGCCACATCCCGCACCGCCTTGATCTTCGCTGCATGCCGTTCGGGACTGACGAGTTGCCGCTTTCCGCCCGATAGTCCGTCTTCGATGTTGATGCCGACGGCGCCGGCTTTCACCACCTCGCTCGCCGACTTCGCGGCGGCCTCCGGGCTGTCGCCATATCCTGCCTCCAGATCGATCGAGACCGGGACCGACACGGACGCGGTGATCCGCGACACCAGACCGGTGACCACATCGAGCGGGACATTTTCTCCGTCCGCATACCCGAGCGCAGACGCGACCGCCCCGCTGCTGGTCGCTATGGCCGGAGAGGTCTTTGCGATCGCTTTGGCGGTGGCGGCATCCCAGGCGTTGAACAGGACGAGCGGATCGCCCTTCCTGTGAAGCTCGCGAAACGTCTCGGCGTATTGCTGCTGTGTCTTGGCGTCCATCGTGCTCACTCCAATGAAAATGTGCATTCAGTCGGGTGCGTGCGTCCTGAACCAGTCCATGATCAGGCCGGTGACTTCGGCCTCTCGCTCGAGGTGTGGGAAGTGGCCAACATCGGGCAGGACAATCCGCTGGTGCGGCCCCTTGAAGAGCGGCTCCTCCTTCAGCGAGTACCTCGCTGTCGGATCGTTGCTGCCATAGATCGTCAGCGTCGGCGTATGCATCTCGTTGATCGGCAGCCGGCCGGCACGTCCTGCATCGGTCAGGCCCCCGTAATATTTGAGCGCCGCCGCCATGGTGCCGGGAGAGCTGAGCGTCTGCTTGATCGAACGGAGATGCTCGACATCATTGAATGTCGGTGACCACAGCTTCCAGAGGTAATCGACGAAGGGGAGTCCCTCGATGTTCACCGCCGACTCGGCGCCGGGCATCTGGAAGAAATAGACATGAAAGACGGATCGGACGAGGTCCGGATCCCTCCTGATGCTTGAAAATGTGATCGGGTGTGCGGTGTTCATGACCACGGCGGCTTTGATCGCCGACGGCGCCGTGGCCAGTGCCTGAAAGGTCGAAGTGCCGCCCCAATCCATGCCGACGACCCGTGCTTGTCCGTCGTCGCTCAGCGCCGCGATGAGCGCTTCGAGATCCTGACCGAGCGCGATGGGATCGAACACTCCGTCGGCGGGGATCTCGGTCGGCGCATAGCCCCGCAAGAACGGCGAGACGGCCCGATAGCCCGCATCCGCGAAGACCTGCAATTGCTTCCGATAGGACCAGGCGTTGTCGGGAAAGCCATGCATGAACATGACGAGCGGTCCGCTCCCCTGTTCGAGATAGGCGAACCGCAGGCCATTGGCGTGCACGTGTTTCAGGACGGGGTCACTGCCGGTGTTCGGCTTTGCAGCTTCGGTGGCTCGGGCATTCATCGCCATCCTCCATGTCATCGTCTGCGCTTGACCAAATATGTGCGTAGCGCACATGTTTGGTCAAGTTGTTTTTTGTGCGCAGCGCACATATTGTTCGGTTCATGGAAACCGGAATCGCGAATTTACTGGGAGCGCTTTCGCTCGCCGTCATGGATCGTATCGAGCAGGGCGCGCGCGAGGTCATAGGCCGCGGCGGCGAGACGCCCGCGGCACTCGTCGTCATCGGCTACGGCCAGGGCATGACCAACGACAAGCTCCGGCGGATCCTTGGCCTGTCGCATTCCGGAACCGTACGCTTGGTGGACCGTCTGGTTTCGGATCGGCTGGTCGAACGCAGGCCGGGAAAGGACGGCCGCGAGATCGCCCTGTACCTGACGGCCACGGGCGCGGCGGCCCGGAATGATCTGATGGCGTCCCGGATTTCGGCCGTTGCGTCACTCCTAGACGTGTTGTCGCCGGCTGAAACCAAACGGCTGGGAACGCTGATCCATGACCTGCTGGCAAGGCAGGACACCTCCGAGCTGGACCGCTTTACGATCTGCCGCAGGTGCGACGACAGGGTGTGCACCAATTGCCCGTTGCCGACGAACAAGAGCAAGCGCGACCGCTAGCGCAAGGCGCTGCACCTGGCGGCCGCGAGCTGAAGCCTACTTCGCGGGCACCTCGCTGGTGGCAACGATCGTAAATAGTATGATGTATGCAAGATGCTATTTCGCGGCGAGGAATGCAGTCAGCTCTCCGCAATTATCCGCGCTTGATCTCGCCTGATGGCTCTGTTTGGATGAGTTTGGTCGGGGCAGTCGCATTTCGGATAATCATGGTGGATGAAATCAACGGATACCGTCGGTCATTGAATGCTCGTTCGCGGGAAAGCATCGCGACCGTCCACCGCACTGGCACCGGGAATCGGCTGCTGGCGGCGTTGCCGCCTGCGGATCTCGCTCTGCTGACGCCCTACTTCCAGAAGGTCTCGTTCGAAGCCGATGCCGTCCTGGTGCGGTCGGGCGATGAACTCGACCCGGTTTATTTTCCCCATAGCGGCGCAATCGCCTTCATGCTCGACATGCCGGACGGGCAATCGGTCGCAACCACCTTGATGGGACGGGAAGGGGCTTTGGCCTCGTTTTCCGTGCTCGGCCCGGCGCTTTCATCCGTGACCGCGATTGCTCGCATGGCCGGCACGGCGTCGCTGATCTCCGCCGCCAAATTCAGGGCTGCCTATGCACAAAGCGCGGCCATCAGGAATGTCGTGCAGGTCCACGCCCGCGCGCTGTTATTGCAGCTCCAGCACGTCGCCGCTTGCAACGCGCTGCACCGGGTGGATGGCCGCTTGGCACGGTGGCTCCTGCAACTTCACGACCGCGTTCCCGACGACCCTCTTCCGGTGACCCAGGAGGCGCTCGCGCAATTGCTCGGGGTGCGGCGCACGACCGTGACTCTGACGATGAACAAGCTACGCGAGGCCGGCGCCGTCCCATCCGACCGGCGCGGGCTGATCAAAATCGATCGTGCTCGGCTCGAGAAGGTCGCATGCGATTGTTATGCGCTCATGCAGCACAACATCGATCGAATGTATTGCCAGGAATTGTCGGTGCCGCAGCCTGCCCATCCGCCGTTCCGGCAAAGCGCCTTCGTCGCCTCCGACGGAGCGGGTGGTGAATCCAGAGCCGTTTCGCGGGCGGGAAAATAGAGAGCAGGGCCTGGAATCGCGCTTGGCAGTGCTCGACTGCACGCCAGCGACGAATTGGCATTGCAACTCTCCAGCCGCTTTCAGCCCGCCGCCAACCCCGTTCTCCGTCGCAAATCCGTGATCGCGCGCAGAAAGCTGTCGGCCGGCGTCGTCTCGGGATCGATCAGCCGGTGCAGGCGAAAACCGTCTTCGAGCGCGAGCACGACGGAGGCCATCCAGGGCGGGTTCAGAGCTGTCATTCCGCCCGTTGCTCTTCAACGTCGCCTCGACGATGTCGGCGATCAGCTTGCGCCGCGCGCGGAGGCGTTCTGCAAGTTCCGGGCGGCGCTTCTCGGCGCGGGCGACGAACAGGATCATCTCCATGTGCAGCAGCGGCGAGCGGCCGAGCGGATCCTGTCTGCTGCGGTCCATCGTCTTCAGTGCCGCGATGAAATCGTCGAGATTGTCGTGCTGCGCGAGGATGTCGAGGTTGCGGCGGATCGACTGCTCGACATGGTCCTCGAGCATGGCGATGATCAATTCGTCCTTGCTCCTGAAGTTGGAATAGAACGCGCCGCGGGTGAAGCCCGCCGCGGCCGCGATCGCCTCGATGCTGGCGCCGCCGATGCCGTCTTCCTCGAACACGCGCGCGGCCGCCTCGAACAGCCTGTCGCGCGTATCGTCCCTGGTCGGCCTGGTTCTCACCCTTGACATCCCGGCAGCTTAGGGCAGATGCAACTCGATACAACAATGTATCGAGTTGAAAATTCCAAGGGATGGTTACGCCGGGCTGTCGGGCAGCCTTGCGTATTCGTGTCATGCGGCAACCGATTGAGGTCACCATGAACGAGCAAGTGCAAGGCGCGAACGGCGATCCGTTGTTCAACCCGCTGTCGCCGGACTTCATCCGCGATCCCTATCCGCATTACGACCGGCTGCGCACGATGGATCCGATCCATGTGACGCCGTTCGGCCAGTTCGTCACCAGCCGCCACGCCGATGTCAGCCTCGTGCTGCGCGACAGGCGTTTCGGCAAGGATTTCGTCGAGCGCTCCAAGCGCCGCTATAGCGAAAAGATCATGGACGAGCCGGTGTTCCGCAGCATGAGCCACTGGATGCTGCAGGCCGATCCGCCCGACCACACCCGCCTGCGCGGCCTGGTCGTGAAAGCCTTCACCGCCCGCCGCGTCGAGGACATGCGGCCGCGCATCCAGGAGATCGTCGACCAGACCATCGACGCCGTGATCGATCGCGGCCACATGGACCTGATCGAGGATTTCGCCTTCCGCCTGCCCGTCACCATCATCTGCGACATGCTCGGCATCCCCGAGGAGCACCGCGAGACCTTCTACAAGAGCTCGCGCGACGGCGGGCGGCTGCTCGACCCGGTGCCGCTCTCGCCCGAGGAGATCAGCCAGGGCAACGCCGGCAACCTGATGGCGCAGATGTATTTCCAGCAGCTGTTCGAGCTGCGCCGCCGCAGTCCCGGCGACGATCTCATCACCCAGCTCGTGCAGGCCGAGGAGGACGGCAACAAGCTCACCAATGAGGAGCTGACCGCCAACATCATCCTCTTGTTCGGCGCCGGCCACGAGACCACCGTCAATCTGATCGGCAACGGCCTCCTGGCGCTCCACCGCAATCCGGACCAGCTTGCGCTGCTGAAGGCGCGGCCCGAGCTGATGGTGGGCGCGATCGAGGAATTTTTGCGCTACGATTCCTCGGTGCAGATGACCGGGCGCGTCGCGCTGGAGGACATCGACGATCTCGGCGGCTTGAAGATCCCCAAGGGCGAGACCGTGCTCTGCCTGCTCGGCTCGGCCAACCGCGATCCGGCGGTCTATCCTGACCGGCCCGACCGGCTGGATGTCACCCGCCAGAATGTGAAGCCGCTGTCGTTCGGCGGCGGCATCCATTTCTGCCTGGGGGCCCAATTGGCGCGCATCGAGGCCGAGATCGCCATCGCGACGCTGCTCCGCCGGCTGCCGGATTTGCGCATCGACGACGTCGTAAACCCGCAGTGGCGGCCGACCTTCGTGCTGCGCGGCCTGACGCGGCTGCCGGCGAGCTGGTGAGGGCGCTCAGCGTTAACCTCCGTGCGCAACAGTCGCTGTGACTTCGCCACACTTCCCCCTATATAAGGGGCTGTTCCGGCCCGCCTGAAGCCTTCCCAGGGCAAGGTCTGGTCCGGGCGCCGTTTTGGCCGAGGGGAGACCCGTGCAGACGACGCTGCTCGGATTGGCGATTGCCTTCATCATTGCGCTTTTGGCCGCGCTGATCGGGCCTTACTTCATCGACTGGAACCAGTTCAGGCCCCAGTTCGAGGCGGAGGCCAGCCGGATCATCGGCGTGCCGGTGCGGGTGGCGGGCGCGCTCGACGCGCGGCTGTTGCCGGCGCCGACGCTGCGGCTGCGTTCGGTCACCTTCGGTGGCAACAACGATCTCGGCCGGCTGCGCGCCGACAAGCTCGACGTCGAGTTCAGCCTGGGCCCCCTCATGCGCGGTGAATGGCGTGCCACCGAGCTTTCGGTCGGCGGCATGGCGGTCGATCTCGGCCTGGACGCGCGCGGGCGGGTCGATTTGCCGTCCACTGCGAGCGGCGCCTTCAATCTCGCATCGCTCGCCATCGAGCGGCTCAATCTCACCGGCCGCATCGCCCTGCACGATGCCGCCAGCCGCTCGACGCTGGAGCTGAGCGACATCGCCTTTTCCGGCGACGTGCGCTCGCTCGCGGGCTCGGTGCGCGGCGACGGCCGTTTCACCGCAAATGGGGTGCGCTACCCATTCCGCATCTCCTCCGGCCTGACCGCCGACGGCAACGCCACGCGTCTCCACCTCAACGTCGATCCCGGCGAGCGTGCCATCCTCGCGGATCTCGAAGGCGTGCTCGCCTTCGACAACCGCTTGCCGAAATTCGACGGCGCGCTGACGTTCGCGGTGCCCGCGACAAAGAAAGCGGGCGAGGCGGGGCCGATGCCCTGGAAGCTCACGACCAAGCTCAAGGCAGATCCGGCCGGCGCCAAATTCGACCAGATCGAGGCCAGCTACGGCACGGACGACGCCGCGCTGAAGCTCGGCGGCGTCGGCGACCTCAAGTTCGGTGCCTCGCCGCTGGCTGCGCGCGGTGCTCTCGGCGCGGCAGGTCGATGCCGACAAGCTGACGGCCAAGGATGCTGCCAAGGATGCTGCCAAGGACGATGCCGATCCGCAGCGCGTCCTGCCGGCGCTGCGCGCAGGGCTGGCCGCGATCCCGCAGGCGCCGATCCCGGCGCAGATCGAATTCAACTCCGACCAGATCATGCTCGGCGGCCGTCCGCTCCAGAACATCAGCGCCGAGCTTCAGACCGACGGACGGTCCTGGACCTTCCAGCGGCTCGAGCTGCGTGCGCCGGGCATGACGCAGCTCTCGCTCAACGGCGCAGCTCCCGGCGCCGACAGCTTTAGCGGCCGCCTCAGTGTCGAGTTGTCCGATCCTGACACGCTGGTGGCCTGGCTTCAGGGCCGCAGCGAGGTCAACCGCCGCAGCACGCGGCCGCTGCGCCTTGCGGGCGACGTGACGATTGCCGCCAACCATCTCGCCATCGACAGGCTGAAGGCCGAGATCGAGGGCGGCGCGGTGGAGGGCCGCATTGCCTTCGTCCAGACCGGCGCCAGCAAGGGCTCGCGGATCGACGCCGAGCTCAAGGCCGACCGTCTCGACCTCGACGCCGCCGCAAGTTTTGTGCGCGCGCTTGCCGGGCCGCAGGGCGAATGGCCGGAGGAGGCGAAGCTCTCGCTCGATATCGGCCGCGCCACCTCCGCCGGCCAGGAGCTGCGGCCGTTCGCGGCAAAGCTCGGCTACGGCCCGGCGTCGCTGTCGCTGGAGCAGTTGCGGTTCGGCCAGGCCAGCGGCGTGACCACGGAGGCGAACGGCAGTTTTGATCGCAAGAATGCCACCGGCAAGCTCGCCCTGAAGTCATCAGCGAATTCGCTGCGCGAGCTGACCGCGCTGATCGAGCCATTTGCGCCCGCGGTGCGTGCGCGCTTCGATGCCATCCCGGCATTGCCCGGCGCGACGCGCCTGAAGCTCGACCTCAGCCTCGACAAGAACGCCGAGCATGCCGATCGCAGCAATGCCCGCGTTGTGTTCGATCTCGATGCGCCGCAGCTCAAGGCGACCGCGACGCTGGCCGCGCAGACGCCGGTGGCCGCCGTCAGCGGCATCGACATCGACCGCCTGCGCAACAGCGACTTCACGCTCGATTCGAAAGTATCGACGCCGCAGGCCGGCGCGCTGTTGGCCCTGCTCGGTCTCGATCGCATCGTGGCCGCAGGTGAGGGCGCTTCGCAGTTCGAAGGCAAGCTGACTGGCACCTGGCAGAAGCCGCTGCAATTGAGTGCAAAGCTCAGCGGCGGCGGGCTGGACGCGGATGCGCAAGGCAATTTTGACTGGTCGGCATCCAAGGGCAGTGCGAACCTGCGCGCGCGCAATGCCAATCTGGCGCCGCTGTTCGGAACCAGCTCCGCCGGCAAATCAGCGCAGAGCGTCAGCCTGTCCGCGCGCGTCGGCCTGTCCGGCAATCGGCTGATCTTCGACGATCTCGACAGCACCGTTTCAGGCTCGCATCTGCGCGGTCATCTTGCGGTGACGCTGGATCAGGAAAGGAGTGTCGATGGCGAGGTGGGCCTCGATTTGCTCGATCTTGCGCCGACGCTCGCGATGGCGATCGGAGCGGCCGGACATGATGCCGGCGAGCCGCTGAATGCGGGGCTCATCGGTGGCTGGCGCGGCCGCATCGCCTTCCAGGCGCTGCGCGGAACGCTGCCTGGCGGCATCGAGCTGCGCCCCTTCGCGGGCACGATCCGCGGCGACGGCCAGTCGCTCGCGCTCGATGCGCTCAAGGGCGGCATCGGCGGCGGCGAGATGTCGGCAAGTCTCGATGCGCGCGATGGCGCCAATGGCCTGGCGTTGAATGCGCGCATCGATCTCAGCAATGTCGATGCGGCGACGCTGCGCTACCGCGACCTCGCGCTGCCCAAGGGACGCGCCTCGGTGCAGATGGCGCTGACCAGCCAGGGCCGCAGCGTCTCGGCGCTGACCGGCGCGCTCGCCGGCAACGGCACCGTGACGCTCGACTCCGCCGAGATTGCCGGTCTCAATCCCCGCGCGTTCGAGATCGCCATCCGCGCCAGCGACGGCGGCCAGGTTAGCGACGACAACAGGCTACGGCAGCTGGTCGAGCCCGCGCTGTCGGCAGGCCCGATCGCGGTGGCCTCGGCGCAGATCCCGTTCACGATCCGCGATGGGCGCCTGCGCGTCGGCGCGACGCCGCTGGAAGCGAAGAACGCCCGCGCCATCGTCTCCGGCGGCTACGACATTCCCGCCGACCAGGCCGACATTCGCGCCAGCCTGACGCCGATCATGAACGGGCTCTCCGGTGCCCCGCCTGAGATCCAGCTGTTCGCGGCAGGCCCGCCCGACAAGCTGAGCCGCACCGTCGATCTCGCGCCGCTGTCCTCGTGGCTCGCGGTGCGCACGATCGACCGCGAGACCCGCCGGCTCGACGCGATCGAGCGTGGAGAGCCGCCGCCCGCCACCGCCGCACTGCCGACGCTGGTCTCTCCCGATGCCGCGCCGGAGCAGGCGCCGGCCAATGTGCCGCTGCCGGGGCCGGATCCGCGCCGCGCGCCGGCAAGGTCAAAGGGACCACCGATGCCGAAAGCCCCGCACGCCGCCCCCGCCGCGCCGAGCCCGCCGCTCGCAAGCCAGCAGCTTGCCCCGTTGCCGCCGCCGATCGACGTGAAGCCCGCCCCGGGCCCGCCGCCCGCCAAGCCCAAGCCGAAACCGCCGCTGGTGCTGACGCCGCAGAATCCGTGAGACGATGCTCGCCGCAGGCTCGGTCTTCACCTCTCCCCAGCGGGGAGAGGTCGGATTGCGCCTGGCGATGCGAAGCATCGTCCAGTGCAATCCGGGTGAGGGGCCGCAGCATTCGGTGAGACTATAACCCCTCACCCGGATCGCATCTTTCGATGCGATCCGACCTCTCCCTCCGGGAGAGGTGAAGCGAGACCTTCCGCGCCGGTAAACCGATTCCCGCGCATTTGAATGAATTTTGGTCGGCAAAACTGATTTGCCGATTTTACTGAATTCTCGCGTTTGATCTCTAGCGTCGGTCCTGAGGAATTCGCCGTCCTGCCAGCACTGACAGGACGGATCCGCCAAGAACTGGGGTTATCGAGATGAACGGGGCGAAGACGCTTCTACAGGATCTGGACGACGCGATCGCGCGCGGCACCGACGAAAGCCGGGCGAAGGCATTGTGGCATGCGACCGACATCCTGATCACCGGCCGCTACAGCGATGACGAGATCAGCACGTTCGGCGAGGTCATCGGGCGGCTCGCCGACGAAATCGAGGTCGCCGCGCGGGTGCAGCTCTCGGAGGTGATGTCGGCGTGCGACCACGCCCCGTTCAACGTCATCGCAAAGCTCGCGCTCGACGACGAGATCGAGGTCGCCGGTCCCATTCTGCGCGATTCCACGCGTATCGACGAGAAGATGCTGGTCGAGAGCGCCATGACCAAGGGCCAGGCGCATCTGCTCGCGATCGCCCAGCGCCAGTCGATCGGCGAGGCCGTGACCGACGTGCTGGTCAAGCGCGGCAACCAGGAGGTCGTGACCTCAGTTGCGAAAAACGAGGGCGCGCGCTTCTCCGGCTCAGGCCTGTTGCACATGGTGCGCCGCGCCGAGGGCGACTCGATCCTCGCCGAGCAGCTCGGCCTGCGCAAGGACGTGCCGCGCCACATCTTCCAGCAGCTGATCGCGAAGGCCTCGGAGGACGTTCGCCGCCGCCTCGAGACCGAGCGGCCCGAGATGATGGCGCAGATCCAGAGCTCGGTGACCGAGGTCACCGGCGACCTTCAGTCCAAGTTCGGTCCGTCCTCGCGCAGCTATTTCGTCGCCAAGCGCGTGGTGACGACGCAGTACCGCCAGGGCAACCTCAACCAGGATTCGATCTCGAACTATGCGCGCCAGCACCGCTTCGACGAGGTGCAGATCGGCCTGTCGCTGCTGTCGGCGCTGCCGGTCGACGTGATCGAGCGCGCGCTAATGGACCGCAACCGCGAGATGATCCTGGTGCTGTGCAAGGCGCTCGATTTCTCCTGGGACACGACCATGTCGCTGCTGTTCCTCGGCGCCAAGGATCATCTGATCACGGCGCGCGAGCTCCAGGACAATGAGCGCGAGTACGGCCGCCTCAAGATCGAGACCTCGCGCAGCATCTTGAAGTTCTACCAGTCGCGCAAGAACAGCGCGGGTGCCGATGCGGGCCGTCAGCCCGAGCTCCAAGTTCACTGACAGGTACACTGAGGACAAGGGAGTATCTGCAATGTTGCCTCAATTCGGCACCGCGGTCCGCAAGAAGATCAACAAGGCGCCGGCCGCCGATCTTGGCGGCGGTGCGCCGGACAAGGCGTCGGTCGACGTCGCCTGGCTCGTGCTGGAAGCCGCCAACGACCTCGGCGACCACGCCGCGATCGAAGCCTGCCGCCGCGTCATCGACGCCGAGCTGAACGGCACGGTGGCCGGCAGCGCGGATGTCGATCTCGTGCTGGGCTATTTCAGGTAAGGCTCGACCGTCGCGTCCGTAGCGGCTGCTTCCACGCCGTCATTGCGAGCGCAGCGAAGCAATCCAGAATCTTCCCGCAGCGGCAGTCTGGATTGCTTCGCGGAGCCCGTCATCGGGCCGCGCTGCGCGCGGACCCGTTGGCTCGCAATGCTTGATCCTGGACATGGTCGATCATAGCGGAGCGTAGCAGCCGCTGGATTGCGCCGGGGCCGTCGACCCAATCAAACGCGGCGTTCTGTCGAGTGAGGTGACGGCATCATGTATGTTTCCCGATAGGGAAACGAGACCGGAGGCCGCTTCGTGCCGCCTCCCTTTGATTGTCCTGGCAATCTCTCGACGATGCCATCATGCCGGTGTTTTGCCCCGACGGGTCAACCGGCTCGCAGCCGGTCGCGCGTTAGTCGCCAGGGGGCGACGACGGCGTCCTACACTCCGTTGCCAGGCTGTTTCCGCGGAGATGGTCTTCATTGCTTCGTTGCAAGGACTCCTCGCAATGATGGGTGGAAGCGGCCGTAGCCTAGACCGGGCCGTGCGAGCCGGGTGGGACCATGTAGAGCGTCATCGCGAAGATCGCGTAGATGCAGAGCAGGAGCGCACCGACGAACCAGGCCGATTGTCCGCCGTTGGTGATGAAGCTCGTCACCACGGCGGCGATCATGACCATGGTCACGGCTCCCGGCCAGAATTGAAGGTCCATGGGCTGCGGGCCGACGAAATAGCTCAGCAGCACGAGAACGGGTGCGACGAACAAGGCGATCTGGGATGCGCTTCCGAGCGCGATGCTCACGCTCATGTCGAGCCGGTTCCGGCGTGCCGCGGAAAACGCCACGGCCATTTCGGCCGCAGCGCCGACCAGGGCAACCACGATGAATCCGACGAATGCGGGGGTCATGCCGAGCGTTTCCGCAGCCTTCTGCACCGACTCGACGAAAATCTCGCTCACGAGCGCAACCAGCACCGTGACAATCCCCAGTGTCGGAACGGCGACCGCAACCGGTAGCGCCGGGCCGCCGCTCTCGCCATGGTCGCTGCTCGCAAACAGCTCCTTGTGCGTCTTCAGCGAGAACAGCAGGCTGAGACCGTAGGCCGCAATCAGCAGGACCGCCAAGGCGACGCTCAAGCGCCGCACCGTCGCCTCGTGTCCGGGAAAGTTGAGGTCGGCGACGGCCGAAGGGGATAGCAGGGCGATCGTGGCCATCAGCAGCAGCGCGGAATGAAGCCTGCCGCCCGCCCGGTTGTACTCCTGCACGCGATGCCTCAGTCCGCCCAGAAACAGCGATGCGCCCAGCATGAAGAGCGAGTTGGTCACGATCGCACCCGCGATCGAGGCTTTGACCAGCATGTATTGCCCGGCCTGCAACGCCGTGACGGCGATGATGAGCTCCGTGAGATTGCCAAGCGTGGCATTCAACAACCCGCCGACTGCATCACCGGTCTTCTCGGCCACGGCCTCCGTTGCGTGGCTGAGCAGGCTCGCGAGCGGCACGATGGCAATCACGGCCAGCACGAACAGCAGCGTATGCGCGTCCGGCATGACGTGCTCGAGCGCGATCACCACCGGCACGACGACCAGCATCCACAGAAGCGGGCTGTGCCGGATTTCCTTGAGCAGCGAATGCATGGTCCGTCCTTCGCGGTCAGGCCTCGACGCTGCCGCCGCAGATGGGTCCGGTATTGATCTGGCTCAACGACCTGCGGGCCCTCGAACCAGCGCGAGGTTCGTCGATCCGACGAGCCTCGCACGCGTCTCAATAGCAGGGCGGATAGGGGTAATATCCACAAGCCCGGCGATAGCCATAGGCACCATAGGCTGCAGCTCCGGCCGCTGCTGCACCATAGTAGGCGCGCCGATGGACCCTGCGATTGACGCCAGCAACGCTTCCGGGCGTGAGCGGGCGTCCGACGCGGGCCTCGGCGGTGTCAACGGACACGGCGAGCGCATCCACCGGCGAGGTGCGGAACGACAGAGGCGCTGCCGTGAACAGCGCGGCGGTGACGAACAGTCCGATCAGCTTGGCATGTCCAGTCATGTGCTCTCTCCCTTTGCAGGACGAGGAGAAAGCGTGACAGGCCGATGAGGTGGACCATTGACCGAGATCAATGCGGTCGTAGTTCCGAGGGGATCGCAAGCATCGCGCCGAGGCCGCATCTTGCCTTTCTTTCCACGATGCCATCATGCCGGTGTTTTGCCCGACGGGTCAATCGGCCCGCGCTCGCAGCTGGGATGGAGCGCAAGCGTAATCCGGGAATCCATCCGCGTTGAAGATCCCGGATTGCGCCATTGGGGGCGGCGCGTCGCACCGACCCGTTGGCGCCATTCGGGCTACAATGTCAGAACATCGTCGCCTGCACGTAAGGCGAGGGAACGTCACGCGCGGCGTTCTGCATGACGAACGAGGTGGTCAACAGGACACGGCCCACCACGGCGGGCACTGCACCGCTCGGCTTTCGGGCTCCGACATAAGCGAGGCCGGCCAGCAGCAGGTGATAGAAGATGCCGGCATAGGCGAGATCGCTGAGTGCGACGCTCACGCGCAGCAGGATCGCAGCCGGAGCCAACACTTTCACGACGATCATGAATGGCACGAGATAGGCCGGATAGCCGAGCTCCCCGAGGACCTGCCGGACCCGGACTCCTTTGGTGAGGTACGTGTAGGCAGAAATCAGATACAGCACGCACAGTAGCGCCGTGCTGATCCAGTAGGTGTAAATTGCAGCCATAAGGTCTCGTTGATCGCCGTTGCCGCGGCAATCTCTCCATCGTCTCGTTGGTTTCGCGTGGATGCGCAACCTTCATCGGCGCGCCTGCATCACGTATCGAAAATGCTGAGCAAGACTGAATTTCGCAAGTAGGATGAATAATCCGCAGCAAGTATGGAAAACCAGACCATGGCCGATGAAGCGCTCAACATGCACGAGGAGATGCGGCGCGCATTCGCATTGCTCTCGGGCAAGTGGAAGCTGGAAATCATGTGGCTGCTCAACCGGCGGATTTATCGCTTTGGGGAGCTGCGCAAGGCGATCCCCGGCATCACGCAGCACATGCTGACGGCGCAGCTCCGCGAGCTCGAAGCGGACGGCCTGGTGTCGCGCACCGTGTTCGCGGAAGTGCCGCTCCGGGTCGAATACGAGATCACCGAAAAGGCGCGCGGGCTCGGTCCGACGATGGAGGCGCTGACGGCGTGGTGGACCAAGTATGGAAAGAGCGTGCCGGCAAAGCCGGGCGGGCGCGGGCGCAAAGCCAGGCGCGGTTGAACTGTGCGCGGAGGCGCCGACGCGGGCCGACGATGCCATCATGCCGGTGTTTTGCCCGACGGGTCAACTGATTTTCCGAATTTCGACCAGTTGCCCCATCTACGGTCGGATGATTTTTGCCCGCGCGTAAGCCATTGATTTCACGACCCCCTCTACTGTGCATGGGGTTGTTTTCGCAGTTTTTGTTTTGGGAGGGGCTTTAGCCCGCCCCTAGCGCGACCGAGACATTGTAGGTCACGAGGCTCGCCGCATAGGCCAGCACCAGCATGTAGGTGAAGGTCACGGCCATCCAGGCCCAGCTTCCGGTCTCGCGCCGGATCACCGCCAGCGTCGAGGCGCATTGCGGGGCGAAGATGTACCAGGCCAGCATCGACAGGGCGGTCGCGAGCGACCATTTCGTCGCCAGCACCTGGCCGATCTGCTCGGCCGCCTCCTTGCCGCCCTCGATCGCATAGACGGTGCCGAGCGCTGCGACCGCGACCTCGCGCGCCGCCATGCCGGGGATCAGCGCGACCGCGATCTGCCAGTTGAAGCCGACGGGCGCGAGCAGCGGCGCGAGCGCCTTGCCGATCATCGCCGCCAGGCTGAAGTCGATCGCAGGCTCGGTGGCGCCCACCGGCGGCTGCGGAAACGAGGCCAGGAACCAGATCAGCACCATCATCGAGAAGATCGTGGTGCCGGCGCGCTGCAAGAACATCTTGGCGCGGGTGTAGATGCCGATCGCGATCGATTTCAGCCGCGGCATCTTGTAGTCCGGCAGCTCCAGCATGAACGGCGCCGGCGCATAGTCGCGCAGCATGAAGAATTTGATCAGGAACGAGACCACAAGCGCGCTGGTGATGCCGGCCGCATAGAGGCCGAACATCACGAGGCCTTGCAGGTTGATGAAGCCCCAGACGTCCCTGGCCGGAATGAAGGCGGAGATGATCAGCGTGTAGACCGGAATACGCGCCGAGCAGGTCATCAGCGGCGCGATCAGGATCGTGGTCAGTCGGTCGCGCTTGTCGTCGATGACGCGCGTTGCCATGATGCCGGGAATGGCGCAGGCAAAGCTCGACAACAGCGGAATGAAGGCGCGGCCGTGCAGGCCGGCGCCGCCCATGATGCGGTCCATCAGGAACGCGGCGCGCGCCATGTAACCGAAATCTTCCAAGAGCAGGATGAACAGGAAGATGATGATGATCTGCGGCAGGAACACGATGACGCTGCCGACGCCCGAGATGACGCCGTTCTGAAGGAAGCTCTGGAGCAGGCCGGCGGGGAGGGTGTTGTGCACGAGCTCGCCCAGCGCGTTCGAAGCCGGAGTTGAGCAGCTCCATCAGCGGCTGCGCCCAGGCGAACACCGCCTGGAACATCACGAACAGGATCAGCGCGAGCACGATGAGGCCGCCGACGGGATGCAGCACGATCGCGTCGATCCGGGCGGTCCAGGTGTCGGGGCTAGCAGGCAGGCTGACGCAATCGGTAATGATGCGGTCGGCCTCGCGCTGGGTGGCGCGCAACTCGGAGACGCTGAGCGCGCGCCAGTTGTTCTCCTGCGGTTCGGCGGCGAGTTTTGCCGCAATCTCGTCGGTCAGAGCCAGCAGATCGGCCGTGCCGCCCTTGCGCACCGCGATCGAGGTGACCACGGGCACGCCGAGCTCCTTGGCGAGCCGCTCCACGTCCACATCGATGCCGCGACGCGTCGCGATGTCGAACATGTTGAGCACGAGGATCATCGGCCGTCCCGTGCGCTTGAGTTCGAGCAGCAGGCGGATGGTCAGGCGCAGATTGGTCGAGTCGGCCACGCACAGCACGAGATCGGGCACCGTCTCGCCGGAGGCCTTGCCGAGCACGAAGTCGCGGGTGATCTCCTCGTCCGGGCTGCGGCCGCGCAGCGAATAGGTGCCGGGAAGGTCGACCACGGAGACCTGGCGGCCGAGCGGGGTGACGAAGAAGCCTTCCTTGCGCTCGACGGTGACGCCCGGATAGTTCGCGACCTTCTGCCGGCTGCCGGTCAGGGCATTGAACAGCGAGGTCTTGCCGCTGTTTGGCGTGCCCACCAAGGCGAGATGCAGCAGGGGCAATTCCATGGGAGAAAATATCCGGCCGCTATCCAAGCGACGATGATGGCCATGGCTTCGCGACGACGGACCGCGATGGTGATGTTGTCGACCCGCACGGCGATCGGGTCGCGTCCGACAAGCCCCTCATGCAGGACCTCCACCTGGGCGCCCTCGACGAAGCCGAGCTCGATCAGCCGGCTCTCGAGCTCGATGTCCGAGAGCGCCGAGCCGGCCTCGCGGGCGGACAGATGCTGGATGACGCCGGTATAGCCACGCTGGGCCAGACCCAGCGGCATGTGCGGGCGCATGTCATTGGTGTCGGTCATGCCCTGTATTTTCAATGCAGGGCATTGAGGTCAAGCGCGCTCGCCCGCCGAAGCTGCACCTTAGAGTGATTTTAAAGTGCAGATCGCGGGGCGCTCCGGGAAAGCGCTCCGGCGGCTACTGGGCCGGGACCTTTTCCGGCTGGACGGCCATGGCGCGGCTCTTGAAGTAGTCCAGGACGAACAGGCGGATCGCCGAGGACAAATTGCCCTGCTGGCGGGCGCCGTCGATCTCGCCGACGAGCTCGGACAGCGTCATGTTGCGCAGGCCCGAGATCTCCTTCATGCCGTTCCAGAACGCCTCTTCCAGGCTGACGCTGGTCTTGTGGCCGGCGACGACGATCGATCGTTTCACGACGGGCGACTTCATGGCTGCTCCTCGCGATCGATCCGGTGCTGGTCCAGATGCTCCTTCGCCTGGTCCGCCCGCTTCTCCGCCGCCGACCGCTCCGCCTTCGTGCGACCGAACTTCGCCCGGTTGGCGTCCGCCTGCTTCGCCGAGGCTTCCCGCTCGGCGCGCTTCCTGAAACGATTCAGGTTGATGACGTTCCCCATGCCGTGTCTCCATCACCCGATCCTCTCTGCGCCGGATGAAACATTCAGAAACAGGGCGCCGCATTGCGCCCCAAAAGACTTGATCGCCATTAGCTCGTCCTCGTCAATCGGCCCCTCGGGCCATCAAACGATGAATTAGCCCCGTCAAGGGCAGAGGGGCTGCGTAACACGCCGCCCCGCCGCAACATTGACGGTAATCAAATCCCGCGATCAAAGCCCTATATTTCTGCGGGTCCGGCGTCCGTATCACTACGGATGGCTATCGGAATTCGGAATTTTATCCCGGACTGGTCATCTTCTCGGGGCGTACCAGGCGGTCGAATTCATCCGCCGAGACGAAGCCGAGTCGCAGCGCCTCTTCCTTCAGCGTGGTTCCGTTGGCATGCGCCGTCTTGGCCACCTTGGCCGCATTGTCATAGCCGATTTTGGGCGCGAGCGCCGTCACCAGCATCAGCGAGCGCTGCATCAGCTCCTTGATGCGCTTCTCGTCGGCGCGGATGCCGCTGACGCAATGTTCGGTGAAGGAGCGCGCAGCGTCCGCCATCAGGCGGATCGAGTGCAGCATGTTGTAGGCCAGCACGGGCTTGAAGACGTTGAGCTCGAAATGGCCCTGGCTGCCGGCGACCGTGATCGCAGTGTGATTGCCGAACACCTGGCAGCACACCATGGTCATCGCCTCGCATTGGGTCGGATTGACCTTGCCCGGCATGATCGAGGAGCCCGGCTCGTTCTCCGGCAGGATCAGTTCGCCTAGCCCTGAGCGCGGGCCGGATCCGAGCAGGCGGATGTCGTTGGCGATCTTGAACAGGCCCGTCGCGACCGAATTGATGGCGCCGTGCGCCAGCACATAGGCATCGTTCGAGGCCAGCGCCTCGAATTTGTTGGCGGCGCTGGTGAAGGGAAGCTTCGTGATCCCGGCAACGTGCTTAGCGAACAGTTTTGCAAAGCGCGGCTTCGAGTTGAGGCCGGTGCCGACGGCGGTGCCGCCCTGCGCCAGCGGATAAAGCTCCTTCACCGCGCCCTTGAGGCGGGTGATGCCGCTCTCGACCTGCGCGGCATAGCCGGAAAACTCCTGGCCGAGCGTCAGCGGCGTCGCGTCCTGGGTGTGGGTGCGGCCGATCTTCACGATTTTGGCGAACTCCTTCTCCTTCTTACGCAGCGCGCGGAGCAGCTCACCGAGTGCAGGAACGAGATCGGCAGTGATGCGGCTCGCCGCCGCGACATGCATCGCCGTGGGAAAAGAGTCGTTCGACGACTGGCTCATGTTGACGTGATCGTTGGGATGCACCGGCTTCTTGGCGCCGAGCTCGCCGCCGAGCAGCTCGTTGGCGCGGTTGGCGATGACCTCGTTGAGGTTCATGTTGGTCTGGGTGCCCGAGCCGGTCTGCCACACCACCAGCGGGAAATGATCGTCGAGGCTGCCGTCGATCACCTCGCGCGCGGCGCGGATGATGGCATTGGCGCGGCGCTGGTCAAGCAGGCCGAGCTCGCGGTTGGACTGTGCCGCGGCGAGCTTGATGATGCCGAGGGCATGCACGAGCGAGATCGGCATGCGATCCGTCCCGATGCGGAAATTCTGCCGCGAGCGCTCGGTCTGCGCCCCCCAATAGCGGTCGGCTGCGACCTCGATCGGACCAAAACTGTCGGTCTCGGTGCGGGTGGCGGGGCGGTCGGTCTTCGAGCGAGCAGTTTCGGCCATGAGCACATCCATTCCGCCGCGCGAAATGCCGCGCGGGCCTCTTGATATGCTCTTCTATATAGGGAGTCTGGCCGTGAGCGACGGGGGCGGGCCCAACCTAGATCATTTCTTGCGGAAACGATCGAGCCGCACGACTTCGGCGCCGCCCTGGTTCGGGGCCGCCGGCTCCTCCGCGCTTTCCGCCGGCTCAGCGGCAGACGCGGGGACCGCGACGGCCGACGGTGCGGGTGCTGCCGGCAAACTCTCGGGCGCCACCTCGGCGACGTCGGAGGTGTCGAACTGGAGACCGAATTTCACGGACGGATCGAGGAAGCTCTTGATGGCGCTGAAGGGCACCACCAGCCGCTCCGGAATGCCGCCGAAGGACAGGCCGACCTCGAAACGGTCCTCGAGCACGGTCAGATCCCAGAACTGGTGCTGGAGGATGATCGTCATCTCTTCCGGATATTGCGCGAGCAATCGCGACGACAGCTTCACGCCCTCGGCCCTCGACACGAAGGTGATGAAGAAATGGTGCTCACCCGGCAGGCCATGGGCTGCGGCATCGGTCAGCACCTTGCGCAGCACGCCGCGCAGCGCGTCGCGGGCCAGCACATCGTATCGGATATGATCGGTCGCCATGGTGGTCCTGTTGCATCCCCGAAGCCGGACCCTGCCGGTCCGACTCGCCAAGCCGCAATAGTACCGCGCCTGACGGATCAGCAGGAGTCCCCGCCGTGGAAGAAATCAAAAAGCAAAGTGGAGGCTTCTGTTGCCAGGTGCCTCCGAACCCCGCCTAGCGGAGCTTAACCCGCTAGGACTTTAGAGTGGTCTTTCAAACTGCGTTACGCAGCCTGAGCAACCGGAGCAAAGTTGTCGTTGGCAACTATTGCAGTAGCCCGATAACGGCGGAACAATACCGGGAAAAAGTACGCCCTTTACGCCCTCGTCGATCCTATTTCGCCCCCGCCAAAGCCCGCTTCTAGGCCTGCCCGTGGGTGGGCTTTGGTGGAGGCGCCGGGTACCGCCCCGGGTCCGAATGGTTTATTGCGACGACCGTTTATTTCCATAGCCGGCGAACCGGCATCCCCAATATAGGGCGCAAAGCTTTCGAAAAACAGGGGTTTCGAGCGGATTGGCTGCGGTTCCCTTTGGATAGGTTCCGGCCCGTCTTGGCCGTGCCGCGACCCTCGTTCCAAGCGCCTGACATGTCCCCGGATTCAGCACCCGAGCCGCGGCGCCGCGGCGGCGGTGCCCGAGATGCACCGCATGGCGGTCGAGTTGCATCACTGGATGAGCGACAAGCCGTTCACTGACGCCTATGCGATCGCGCAGCTCTCGCCCGCTCCGAACGTGCTTATCGTGACGTTAATCGGCTACGGCGGCGAGTGCCCTGCGACCGATGGCACAATTGCTGCACTGCTCCTGACTGTGATGGTTACGGTGATCGCATCGGTTTCGCGCATAATCCACTCTGGTTCCTGCAGGCTGGGGGTTTGTTGGGTTTTGCTGGCATTGTGTGATGAAAATCGCTAGGCAGTGATCCGGGCGGGGTATCCAGTTCCAGCCGATTTAGAACAACAGTGCTCGTGACTTACGGGTCGCGGAGGAGACAGGCATGGCCGACACGATGGGCCACTCAGCGACAGCCACTCGAAACACAAAGCTGGCGCTCGGTTTTTGTCTGCTGGCGATTGCGCCGCAGATTTTCGAATTGATCTGGTCGATCGGGACGATCTTCGGCTGGGGCACCGGCCGCGGCCCGGCGACGGTCGTCACCGGCCACGCGACGGCGCTGCTCGCCGGAGCGCCCAGCGCGATCTTCGGGTCGCTCGGTGGCGGTGCCAAGAAGGTGTCGTCCGAGGTGCTGCTGGCACTGATCTATTCCTATCCGCTGTTTGTGGTGGCGCTCCTCACGCTGTTCATGACGATCCGGTCGGCGCAGGACTATGTCGGCGGCATCGTCCTGATGGCGGTCGCCCTGTTCGCGCTGTGGGCGTCGAGTGATTTGCAGGGCATGCGGGGCTTCTCCTTCGGCGCGGGGACCGCGCCGCGCATGTTCGGCGGCCTGCTGGTCGCCTTGTCCGCCGGCATCGCCCTGACGGGCCTCCTGACGGAGGGAGCCCCGCTTTCCCATTACTCCTGGCGGGGACCGCTGTTTGTGGTGGCGGCGATCCTCTTCTTTGCGCTGGCGATCCGGCCCCTCGGCCTCGTGGTCACGGCCTTCCTAAGCTTCATGATCGCGGCGACCGGATCGAACGAGACGCGCTGGCTTGAAGCGGCGATCGTCGGCGCCTGCCTGACAGTTGGTTGCGCGATCCTGTTTCCATACGTGCTCGGGCTACCGATGCCGATGTTTCCGCGTTTCCTGATTCAGTGAGGGCGTGATGGATATCTTTGCCAACCTCGCTCACGGCTTCGCCGTCGCGTTCTCTCCGATCAACCTCCTGATGTGCCTGATCGGCGCCCTGGTCGGGACGCTGGTCGGCGTGCTCCCGGGCATCGGCACCATCGCAACGGTCGCGATGCTGCTGCCGATCACCTTTGGATTGCCGCCAGTCGGCGCGCTGATCATGCTCGCCGGCATCTATTACGGCGCCCAGTACGGCGGCTCGACCACGTCGATCCTGGTCAACATACCCGGTGAGGCGACATCGGTCGTCACCGCCATCGACGGCCACCAGATGGCGAGGCAAGGCCGCGCCGGCCCGGCGCTGGCGATCGCCGCGATCGGCTCGTTCTTCGCCGGCTGCGTCGCGACCGTCTTGATTGCCGTCCTCGGCGCGCCGCTCACGAAACTCGCGCTGGCGTTCGGCCCGGCCGAATATTTCTCGCTGATGGTACTCGGCCTGATCTTCGCGGTGGTGCTGGCCAAGGGCTCGGTGCTGAAGGCGATCGCAATGATCGTATTCGGTCTGTTGCTCTCGATGGTCGGCTCGGACATCGAGACCGGCGCCTCGCGCATGGCCTTCAACATTCCGGAACTCGCCGACGGCCTCGGCTTTGCGACGGTGGCGATGGGCGTATTCGGCTTTGCCGAGATCATCCGCAATCTCGACGCCGGCGCCGAGATGAGCCGCGATCTCGTGCAGCAGAAGATTACAGGTCTGATGCCGACCAGGAAGGATCTGGTCGAACTCGACGCCCGCGATCCTGCGCGGCACCGTGCTCGGCTCGATCCTCGGCATCCTGCCCGGCGGCGGTGCGACCATCGCATCATTCGGGGCCTATACGCTCGAGAAGAAGCTCGCCAAGAATCCGTCGCGGTTCGGTCGCGGCGCGATCGAAGGCGTGGCCGGGCCGGAGAGTGCCAACAACGCCGCCGCGCAGACCTCCTTCATCCCGCTGCTCACCCTCGGCATCCCGCCGAACGCGGTGATGGCGCTGATGGTGGGCGCGATGACCATCCACGGCATCGTGCCGGGTCCGCAGGTGATGCAGAAGCAGCCGGATCTCGTCTGGGGCATGATCGCCTCGATGTGGATCGGCAATCTGATGCTGATCATCATCAACCTGCCGCTGGTCGGAATCTGGGTCCGGCTGCTGCGCGTGCCGTACCGGCTGATGTTCCCCTCGATCGTGATCTTCTGCGCGATCGGCATCTATTCGGTGAACAACGCGCCGGTCGACGTCATCCTCGCGGGTGTGTTCGGCCTCGTCGGTTACTGGCTGATCAAGCACGATTTCGAGCCGGCGCCGCTGCTGCTCGGCATGGTGCTGGGACCGCTGATGGAAGAGAATCTGCGCCGTGCGCTGCTGATCTCACGCGGCGACTGGAGCGTGTTCCTGACGCGTCCGTTGTCGGCAGTGCTGCTCGCGGTCGCGGCGACACTCCTTGTCCTTACGGTGCTGCCGGTCTTGCGCGCCAAGCGCGATGAGGTGTTCACCGAGTCCGAGAACTGAGGCGTTGCGCCCTGCGTCGGCGCCGCGCCCTGCGTCGGCGCGCCGCATTCGGAAGTCGAATCGACTTGTGTGACGGCTTCGTGAAATGAAAATGCCGGCCTTGTGGCCGGCATTTTGTTTGTTTCCCGGGAGATCGAGATGACTGTCATTCGCGCGCTTGCGGGCGCATGTGCCGCGGCGTTTGCATCGTTGTGCGTCCTTGCCGCACCGGCTGAGGCGCAGACCTTTCCGACGCGCAGCATCACCATGATCGTGCCGTTTGCGGCCGGCGGACCGACCGACGTCGTCGCCCGCATCGTCACCGCGCACATGGCGCAGACGCTGGGGCAGAGCATCATCATCGAGAACGTGGTCGGCGCCGGCGGCACCACCGCCACAACGCGCGCCGCGCGTGCGGCCAATGACGGCTATACGCTCATCACCGGACATATGGGCACGCATGCCGCCTCCGTGCCGCTCTATCCGAAACTCGCCTATCATCCCGAGAAGGACTTCGAGCCGGTCGCGCTGCTCGCGGGCACGCCGATCCTGATCCTGGCGCGCAAGGATTTTCCGCCGAAGGACCTCAAGGAGTTCGTCACCTATGTGAAGGCGAATGTGGAGAAGGTGAATGCCGCGCATGCCGGCGTCGGCTCGGTCTCGCACGCCTCATGCGAGCTTCTGCACTCCATCCTCGACATCAAACCGGTCGGTGTGCCCTTCAATGGCACGGGTCCCGCGATGAACGCGCTGGTGGCGGGACAGGTCGACTACATGTGCGACCAGATCGTCAACGCCGTCCCGCAGATCAATGCCGGCACCATCAAGGCCTATGCGATCGCAACAGCGGAGCGCAATCCGTCGCTGCCGAACGTGCCGACGACGGCGGAAGCCGGCCTGCCGGCATTCCAGGCCCAGGCCTGGAATGCGATGTTCGCACCGAAGGGAACCTCGCCGGCGGTCGTGGCGAGCCTGAACGCCGCCGCCATCAAGGCGCTCGACGACGAGACCGTGCGCAAGCGCCTGCTCGAGCTCGGCAGCGTCATTCCGGGCCCTAAGGACCGTACGCCGGAGGCGCTGGCGGCCCTCGTCAAGAACGAGATCGCGAAGTGGAGCCCGGTGCTCAAGCCGGCAACTTAGCCAGCAGTATCAAGCTGATAGGTGAGGGGCGGAATGCCGAGTTCCGCACCTTGTCGTTTGCGCCGGGAACGCTCACTTTTCCGGGTATAATCGACGCGGCAGCGAATCGCCGCTGTCGCAGCGCAGAGGCGGCCGTTAAGTTTCCCGCCTCCCCAAAGGCTCACGACACATGCACCAGTATCAGGACCTGCTCGAGCGGATTCTTTCAGACGGCGCCGAGAAGACCGATCGGACCGGCACCGGCACGCTGTCGGTGTTCGGCCACCAGATGCGCTTCAATCTGTCCGCCGGCTTTCCGATGCTGACCACCAAGCGGCTGCCGCTGAAGGCGATCGTGCATGAGCTGCTCTGGTTCCTGAAGGGCGACACCAATATCAAATATCTGCGCGACAACGGCGTCACCATCTGGGACGAATGGGCCGATGCCAATGGCGATCTCGGCCCGGTCTACGGCCATCAGTGGCGCTCCTGGCCCGCGCCTGATGGCCGCAGCATCGACCAGATCGCGAACGTCGTCGACATGATCAAGCGCAATCCGGACTCGCGCCGCCTGATCGTCTCGGCCTGGAATCCGGCCGAGGTCGACAAGATGGCGCTGCCGCCGTGCCACTGCCTGTTCCAGTTCTACGTCGCCAATGGCAGGCTGTCGTGCCAGCTCTATCAGCGCTCGGCCGACGTGTTCCTCGGCGTGCCCTTCAATATCGCCTCCTATTCACTGCTGACCATGATGGTCGCGCAAGTCACTGGGCTGAAGCCGGGCGACTTCGTGCATTCGTTCGGCGATACCCATCTCTATTCCAACCATCTGGAGCAAGCCAAGCTCCAGCTCACCCGCGCGCCGCGCGCGCTGCCGGTGGTGCGGATCAATCCCGAGGTGAAGGACATCTTCTCCTTCCGCTTCGAGGATTTCGAGCTCGTCGGCTATGATCCGCATCCGCACATCAAGGCGGAAGTTGCGGTCTAGCGTCCTATGTCGCTCAACATCCGCCGCGTGCGACCGGGAGAAGCCGGGCTCGTTCTTTCCTTCATCCGCGAGCTCGCCGAATACGAGAAGCTTTCGCACGAGGTCGAGGCGACCGAGGCTGACATCGCGGACGCGCTGTTCGGCGACAGGCCGCAACTCTATTGCGCGATCGCCGAGTGGAACGGCGAGTCGGTCGGTTTTGCGGTGTGGTTTGCGAACTTCTCCACTTTCAGCGGCCGGCACGGCATCTATCTCGAAGACCTCTATGTGCGACCGTCGCATCGGGGCAGGGGCCTCGGCAAGGCGCTGCTGGTCTATCTCGCGAAGGAATGCGTCGATAACGGCTGGTCGCGCCTGCAATGGGCGGTGCTCGACTGGAACGCGCCGTCGATCGCGTTCTACAAATCGCTCGGTGCCGTCATGATGGACGACTGGACGCTGTGTCGCGTCACCGGGCCGGCGCTGACACGGCTTGCCGGGAGCGCGTCCTGATGGAGATCGTCTTCGTTGTCGCAATCGCCGAGAACGGAATCATCGGCGCAGGCAACGCGATCCCGTGGCGCTTGAAATCCGACATGGCGCGCTTCAAGGCGCTCACGATCGGCAAGCCTGTGATCATGGGTCGCAAGACCTTCGAATCCCTGCGCCGTCCGCTGCCGGGCCGCACCAACATCGTGATCACGCGCGATGCGGGTTATCGCGCTATCGGGGCCATCGTCACGACATCGGCGGCGGATGCAAACGAGGTTGCGCGGGGCGACGCCCTGCGGCGTTCGGTCGCCGAGATCGCGGTGATCGGCGGCGCCGAGATCTATCGGCAGTTGCTCGATCGCGCCGATCGGCTCGAAATCACTGAAGTGCATGCGCGGCCTGAAGGCGACACGCATTTCGACATCGACAAGGCGGAGTGGGATGAGGTGGCACGCATCCGTCATCCTGCCGGCCCCGACGACAGCGCCGACTTCTCCTATGTGACATATCGTCGGCGGGCGGGCCATTAACCGCATTCGCCAATGTTTACATTGACTTTTTCGTGCCCGAGCATAGCTCGGAAGACAGTCAGGGCTGCGTTGTAAGGGACCTGCCTGTCCCCTATAAAGCCGGACCGGACAAGCGGGCGGGGGTCATTTCCACCCTGCCGAGGAGAGCGTCGTATGCCGTGGAAGAATCAGGGCGGTGGCCCGTGGGGCTCGGGTCCAAAGGGACCATGGGGCTCAGGCCCGCAACCGGTCGGGCCGAGGCCGCCGGATCTGGAAGACCTTCTGCGACGCGGCCAGGACCGCCTCCAGCAGATCATGCCCGGCGGCTATTTCTCCGGCCTCGGCATCACGCTGATCATCCTGCTCATCGTCGCGTTCTGGCTGCTATCGGGCTTTTTCCGCGTGCAGTCCGAAGAGCTCGGCGTCGTGCTCCGCTTCGGCAAGCACGTCCGCACGGTGCAGCCGGGCCTGAATTACCATCTGCCCTATCCGATCGAGACAGTACTGCTGCCCAAGGCGCTACGCGTCAACACTATCTCCATCGGCATGACGCTGATCGACGATCCGGCGCGGCGCGGCCGCTCCATACGTGACGTCCCGGAAGAGAGCCTGATGCTGACCGGCGACGAAAACATCGTTGACGTCGACTTCACCGTGCTCTGGCGCATCAAGCCGGATGGCGTCGGCGACTTCCTCTTCAACATCCAGAATCCCGAAGGCACCGTGAAGGCAGTCGCCGAGAGCGCGATGCGCGAGGTGATTGGCCGCTCGCAGATCCAGCCGATCCTGACCGGCGCGCGCAATGTCACCGAACAGGGCGTGCAGGAGCTGATCCAGAAGACCCTCGACAGCTATGGCGCGGGCATTCTCATCACCCAGGTCCAGATGCAGAAGGTCGATCCGCCGGCGCAGGTGATCGACGCCTTCCGCGACGTGCAGGCTGCGCGCGCCAATCTCGAGCAGCTGCAAAACGAGGCGCAGACCTACGCCAACCAGGTGGTCCCGCAGGCGCGCGGACGGGCGGCCAAGATCCTCCAGGACGCCGAAGGCTACAAGGAGCAGGCGGTCGCCGAGGCCAAGGGCCAGAGCGCGCGCTTCCTGAAAGTGTACGACGAATACAAGAAGGCGCCCGACGTGACGCGAGAACGGATTTATCTGGAGACGATGGAGCGCGTGCTCGGCGGCGCCGATAAGCTCGTCTATGACGGTGGCCCCTCGGGCCAAGGCGTCGTGCCCTATCTGCCGCTTCCCGAACTGGCGCCCAAGCGGGCACCTATGACCGGTCCGCAGTCGAGCGGAGGCAGCCGATGAGGTCTCCGGTTACAGGTTTCGTCTCGCTGCTCGGGCTGCTTCTGATCCTGATCGTGGCCTACATGTCGCTGTTCACGGTGCAGCAGACCGAGCAGACCATCGTGCTCCAGTTCGGCAAGCCTGTCGACGTCGTCACCGTGCCCGGCCTGCATTTCAAGGCGCCGTGGAATTCGGTGATCAACATCGACAAGCGGATCCTCGACCTGGAGAACCCGTCGCAGGAAGCGATCGCCTCCGACCAGAAGCGGCTGGTGGTCGATGCCTTCGCGCGCTACCGCATCAAGGACGCGCTGCGCTTCTATCAGAGTGTCGGCTCGATCCAGGCTGCCAACATTCAGCTGACCACGCTCCTGAACGCGGCGCTGCGCCGCGTGCTCGGCGAGGTTAGCTTCATCAACGTGGTGCGCGACGACCGCGAAAAGCTGATGCTGCGTATCCGCGATCAGCTCGACCGCGAGGCCGATGGCTACGGCATTCAGGTCGTCGATGTCCGGATCCGCCGCGCCGACCTGCCCGAGCAGAACAGCCAGGCGGTCTACCAGCGCATGAAAACCGAGCGTGAGCGCGAGGCCGCCGAGTTCCGTGCACAGGGTGGCCAGAAGGCTCAGGAGATCAAGTCCAAGGCAGACCGCGAGGCGACCGTCATCGTCGCAGAAGCCAATTCGCAGGCTGAGCAGACCCGCGGTGCGGGCGATGCAGAGCGCAACCGCCTGTTTGCGGAAGCCTACAGCAAGGACGCCGACTTCTTCGCCTTCTACCGGTCGATGACGGCCTATGAGAACGGGTTGCGTTCGAACGACACCCGCTTCCTGTTGCGGCCGGACTCGGATTTCTTCCGGTACTTCGGTAGCCCGTCCGGCAAGACGGCGACCGAGACGCCGGCAAAGCCGTAAGCTAGACAAGGGCGGCCGGTCTGGCCGCCCTTTGTCCAGACAAGAACAGCATAACGGGAGGTTCCATTCCGATGAGGTCCATTGCGTTCGCCGACTTCCTCATCGGCCTAGGCATCCTGTTCGTGCTCGAAGGCTTGATGTTCGCGGCAAGTCCCAACTGGATGCGCAAGGCCATGAAGAGCGCCATCGCCACGCCGGACAACATCCTGCGGGCGGTCGGGATCGGTTCGGCCGTGGCCGGCCTGATCCTGATCTGGGTAATGCGGCGCCCGGTTTAGGCGTCATGCCAACGTCAAAGTGAAGGCGAACGACTGGTTTTCGCCGTATTATCGGGGTGTTGAGACCCGTTAAGCTCTGCGCTTGCGCCGTCCCCCCGTTCGAGCGCAGTCTGGCGCCGAACCCCCTATTCTCTGGAGATCACAATGACCGCTGCCACCATTGCCCCGTCCCGCTTGCGCCATTGGGTGCGAACTGGGCTGGCCGCGCTCGCCATCGGTGCCTTCGGCGCATTCGGCACGCCGGCTCATGCGCGTGGACCGGACGGCATCGCCGACGTCGCCGAGAAGGTGATCGACGCGGTCGTCAACATCTCCACGTCGCAGACCGTCGATGCCAAGGGCGGCGGCAGCAACACCATGCCGCAACTGCCGCCCGGCTCGCCATTCGAGGAGTTCTTCGACGACTTCTTCAAGAACCGCAGGGGTCCCGGCGGTGGCAGCAAAGGCGGTGACAACAACCCGCCGCGCAAGACCAATTCGCTCGGCTCCGGTTTCATCATCGACACATCAGGCGTGGTCGTCACCAACAACCACGTCATTGCCGATGCCGACGAGATCCACGTCATTCTCAACGATGGAACCAAGATCAAGGCCGAACTGGTCGGCGTCGACAAGAAGACCGACCTCGCCGTGCTCAAGATCAAGCCGCCGAAGCCGTTGGTCGCGGTGAAGTTCGGCGACTCCGACAAGCTGCGCCTCGGCGACTGGGTGGTCGCGATCGGCAACCCCTTCAGTCTCGGTGGCACGGTGACGGCCGGTATCGTCTCGGCCAAGAACCGCGACATCTCCTCAGGGCCATATGACAGCTACATCCAGACCGACGCCTCCATCAACCGCGGCAATTCCGGCGGCCCGCTGTTCAACCTCGACGGTGACGTCATCGGCGTCAACACGCTGATCATCTCGCCCTCCGGCGGCTCCATCGGCATCGGCTTCGCCGTGCCGTCGAAGACCGTCGTGGGCGTCGTCGACCAGCTCCGGCAGTTCGGCGAGCTGCGCCGCGGCTGGTTAGGGGTGCGCATCCAGAGCGTCACCGACGAGATCGCCGAGAGCCTCAGCATCAAGCCCGCGCGTGGCGCGCTGATCGCCGGCGTCGACGACAAGGGCCCGGCCAAGCCCGCCGGCATCGAGCCCGGCGACGTCGTCGTCAAGTTCGACGGCAAGGACGTCAAGGACCCGAAGGACCTGTCCCGCGTCGTCGCCGACACGGCGGTCGGCAAGGAGGTCGACGTGATCATCATCCGCAAGGGTCAGGAGCAGACCAAGAAGGTCACGCTCGGCCGCCTCCAGGATCCCGAGAAGGTTCAGGCCGCGGTGAAGACCGACGAACCCGCGCCCGAGAAGCCGGTAACGCAGAAGGCGCTCGGTCTCGATCTGGCGACGCTGAGCAAGGATCTGCGCACGCGCTACAAGATCAAGGACACCGTCAAGGGCGTGGTCGTCACCAGTGTCGACGCCAATTCCGACGCCGCCGAGAAGCGGCTGTCCGCCGGTGACGTCATCGTCGAGGTGGCGCAGGAGGCGGTGTCGAGCGGCGCCGAGATCCAGAAGCGGGTCGACCAGCTCAAGAAGGACGGCAAGAAGTCAGTGCTGCTGCTCGTCTCCAATGCCGACGGCGAGCTGCGCTTCGTGGCGCTGAGCGTGCAGTAGGAGATGCTTAGTCCCACGCTCACTGTCATGCCCCGCGAAGGCGGGGCATCCCGTACGCCGCGGCCTCTCCGTATCCTCGCATGGTCTCTGGAATACTGGATCACCCGTTTTCGCGGGTGATGACAGCTGAGAGGAGGCTCTAAGCCTCCACGAACTCCTCGCGCCGATATCCCTGCGCATAGAGCAGCGCGGTGAGATCGCCGTGATCGATCCGCGCCGCCGCAGCAGCCAGCCACCGCCGGCTTGGCATGATACGCCACGCCCAGCCCGGCCGCCTGGATCATCCCGAGGTCATTGGCGCCGTCGCCGACCACGACCGACTCGAGGTCGTCGAGATCGAACGATTCCATCAGATCCACCAGCGTCGCGAGTTTCGCGGCGCGGCCCAAGATCGGTTGCTTCACCTCGCCGGTGAACTTGCCGTCGCGCACCACGAGCTCGTTGGCGCGGTTTTCCTGGAAGCCGAGCTTGGCGGCGACCGCGGTCGTGAACAGCGTGAACCCGCCCGAGACGAGGCAGGTGTAGGCGCCGTGCGCGCGCATGGTCGCGACCAGCTCACGGCCGCCTGGGGTCAGCGTGATGCGCTTGGCCAGCACCTCGTCGACCGCGCTGGCGGGCAGATCCTTGAGCAGCGCAACGCGCTCGCGCAGCGCCGGCTCGAACTCGATCTCGCCGCGCATCGCGCGTTCGGTGATGGCGGCCACATGCGCCTTCACCCCGACGAAGTCGGCGAGCTCGTCGATGCATTCCTGGCCGATCATGGTGGAATCCATGTCGGCGAGAAAAGCTTCTTGCGCCGGAAGCCGACTGGCTGCACGACGATGTCGATGGGCAGGTCGCCGCGAAGCTCGCGGAGCCGCTGCTCGATGGCGTGGCGGTCGCCTTCGAGGTTACTGTCGGCGCCGAAGGGAATGTCGACCGCAACCCCGTCGAACAGCCAGTGCGCGGGAGCTGCCTTTGGCAGCACGGCGCGGGCGCCGTCGACGATGGTAGAGTCGAGCGCAGGATTGTCGGGATTGCAGATCAGCGTGGCGACGAGAGACATTTGAGGTTTTCGTGAGCGAGGGGCAAGTCAGCGGAGGGCATGTTGGCAAGGCCGTGCTTATCGCAGGCCCGACCGCCAGCGGCAAGTCGGCGCTGGCGCTCGAGCTTGCGCTCGCCACCGGCGGTGTCGTCATCAACGCCGATTCCATGCAGGTCTACCGCGACCTGCGCATCATCACGGCACGGCCGACAGGGGCGGATGAGGCGCTCGTGCCGCATCGTCTCTACGGCCACGTCGATGCGGCCGTGAATTTCTCGGCTGGTGCCTGGGTGAGCGACGCGGCGAAGGTGCTGGAAGCGGCGACGGCCGATGGCCGCCTGCCGATCTTCATCGGCGGCACCGGGCTCTATTTCAAGGCACTGACGGCGGGCCTTTCCGTGGTGCCGCCAATTCCCGCTGAGGTGCGCGAGGACGTGCGCGCGCGGCTGGAACGGAACGGCGTCGAGGCGCTGCACGCGGAACTCGCACACCGCGATCCGCGCGCGGCCGAACGATCGAATCTGCGCGACCGCACCCGGATCGCGCGCGCGCTCGAAGTGGTCGAGGCGACCGGCCGTTCGCTGCTCGACTGGCACGGCGAGGGCCAGCCGCCGTTGCTGCCGAAGGATAGTTTTCGCGCGGTGTTTCTCGCCCCCGAGCGCGACGAGCTCTATGCCCGCATCGATGCCCGCTTCGATGCCATGCTAGGCGCCGGCGCGCTGAGGGAGGTCGAGCGGCTCGCCGCCAGACACCTCGATCCGCTGCTGCCGGCCATGAAGGCCCATGGCGTGCCGGCGCTGATCCGGCATCTGCGCGGCGAGCTCAGCCTGGACGAAGCAGCCACAATCGGCCGTGCCGACACCCGCCATTACGCCAAGCGCCAGTTCACCTGGTTCCGGCACCAATTGCCCGAGTTCGAATGGGTCAAGCCGGAGGAGGCGAGGGGATGGCTCGCGGCGGCGACTGCGGACGCCGACTGACGTGCTTTTGTGCCCGGTTCCCGAATTTACCTCTCGCCGAACCCCGGGAACCCCGCTACACTGCCAAAATCGCGCGGGAACGGCCGCATTGCCTTGACATCCAGGCTTTGGCCGCTATGTTTCGCGCAACCTTTGGGAAGCCGGGCGCCTGCCATGCGTAACATTATTACCAAACTCCTTATCGCCGTCGTACCCAGGCACACCGCCGGGGGTGGCGAGCTGCCATCCACAAGACAGGCGGTGTGCGTGGGCCCTCTTCGGGGCCTTTTTTATTTCCCGAACCCGACACGAACGAAGCCGCTGACAACAGCGCATCCGGAGCAAGCCAATGAGCGACAAGAGCCACGATCCGAACCAGATGACCGGCGCCGCGATGATCGTCCGCGCGCTCATCGATCACGGCGTGACCGACATTTTCGGCTATCCCGGCGGCGCGGTGCTTCCGATCTATGACGAGATCTTCCAGCAGAGCGAGGTCCAGCACATCCTGGTCCGCCATGAGCAGGGCGCGGGCCACGCCGCCGAGGGTTATGCGCGCTCGACCGGTAAGCCGGGCGTCGCCCTGGTGACTTCCGGCCCCGGCGCCACCAACATGGTGACGCCGCTGACCGACGCATTGATGGACTCGATCCCGCTGGTCTGCATCTCCGGCCAGGTGCCGACGCATCTGATCGGCAACGATGCCTTCCAGGAATGCGACACCGTCGGCATCACGCGCCCCTGCACCAAGCACAATTGGCTGGTGCGCGACGTCAACGATCTCGCCAAGGTGCTGCACGAGGCGTTCTACGTCGCGACCTCCGGCCGGCCGGGCCCGGTGCTGGTCGACGTTCCCAAGGACGTGCAGTTCGCGACCGGCACCTATCATCCGCCGCGCAAGTCCGACGTGCATCGTTCCTATGCGCCGCGCGTGAAGGGCGATGCGACGCAGATCCGCAAGGCGGTGGCGCTGCTCGCGAACGCCAAGCGCCCGGTGATCTACAGCGGCGGCGGCGTCATCAATTCCGGCCCCGAGGCGACCAAGCTCTTGCGCGAGCTGGTCGAGGTCACCGGCTTCCCGATCACCTCCACGCTGATGGGCTTGGGTGCATATCCGGCTTCGGGCAAGAACTGGCTCGGCATGCTCGGCATGCACGGCACTTACGAAGCCAACATGACCATGCATGATTGCGACGTCATGCTGTGCGTCGGCGCGCGCTTCGACGACCGCATCACCGGCCGCGTCGACGCGTTCTCGCCAGGCTCGAAGAAGATCCACATCGATATCGACCCGTCCTCGATCAACAAGAACATCCGCGTCGACGTGCCGATCATCGGCGATTGCGGCAACATCCTCGGCGACATCCTCCAGGTGTTCAAGGCGGAGGCGAGGAAGCCCGACATCAAGTCGTGGTGGCAGCAGATCGCGCAGTGGCGTGCCCGCAACTCGCTCTACTACAAGAAGAGCAACGACGTCATCCTGCCGCAGCACGCGATCCAGAGCCTGTTCGAGCTGACGCGTGGCAAGGATACCTACATCACGACCGAGGTCGGCCAGCATCAGATGTGGGCGGCGCAGTTCTACGGCTTCGAGGAGCCGCATCGCTGGATGACGTCGGGCGGTCTCGGCACCATGGGCTACGGCCTGCCGGCGGCGATCGGTGTGCAGGTGGCCCATCCCGACAGCCTCGTCATCGACATCGCGGGTGATGCCTCGGTGCAGATGACGATGCAGGAGATGTCGACGGCAGTGCAGTACGAGCTGCCGATCAAGATCTTCATCCTGAACAACCAGTATATGGGCATGGTGCGGCAGTGGCAGCAGCTGCTGCATGGCAACCGCCTGTCGCATTCCTATTCGGAGGCGCTGCCGGATTTCGTCAAGCTCGCCGAAGCCTATGGCGGCGTCGGCCTCCAGGTGCACAAGCCCGCCGATCTCGAGGGTGCCATCAAGGAGATGATCGCGGTCAAGCGCCCGGTGCTGTTCGACTGCCGCGTCGCCGCGCTGGAAAACTGCTTCCCGATGATCCCCTCCGGCAAGGCGCATAACGAGATGCTGTTGCCTGAGCAGGCCAACGACGAGGCTACCGCGAAGGCATTCGCCGCCGGCAAGGCGCTGGTGTGAGCGCGATGATCACAAGCTCCGCTGTCATCGCCCGGCTCGACCGGGCGATCCAGTACGCCGCGGCCTGCGTGAAAAATCCCGGCCGGTGAACGCTGAATGCCCGCCTTCGCAGGGCGTGACGAGAGACATTTGAGGGGACGACAATGAACCAGCCGGCATCTGCCTACTTCATCGAGGACCGCCACGATCCCAACGAGACGCACACGCTCGCGGTGCTCGTGCAGAACGAGCCGGGCGTGCTCGCGCGCGTCATCGGCCTGTTCTCGGGCCGCGGCTACAACATCGAAAGTCTCACGGTCTCGGAGACCGAGGCCCAGAAGCATCTGTCGCGCATCACCATCGTCACCACCGGCACGCCGATGGTGATCGAGCAGATCAAGCACCAGCTCGATCGCATGATCCCGGTCTACCGCGTCGTCGACATGACCCAGACCAAGCGCTCGATCGAGCGCGAGCTTGCCATGGTGAAGGTGCGCGGGCAGGGCGAGCACCGCGTCGAGGCGCTCAGGCTGGCGGATGCGTTCCGCGCCCGTGTGATCGATGCAACCACCGAGAGCTTTGTGTTCGAGATCACAGGCAACACTGAAAAGATCAACCAATATATCGACCTTATGCGTCCGCTCGGCCTCGTCGAGGTGTCGCGCACCGGCGTTGCCGCGATTGGTCGCGGGCCTGAAGGGATGTGAACCATGCTGGCGCGCGACTGGTACTATAACGAGCGGAACCGGATGGGGATCGAGCCCGCGGTGGCGTCGATCTATGACAACCATGACGATGCCGATCTGCGGGCGCGCGCCGCGCTGAAAATGCTCGGGGTCCAGCGCGGCTGGCGCATCGCCGACATCGGCTGCGGCAACGGCGTGCTCGCGACCGAAGGGGCGCTGATAGGTGCAGAGGTCGATGCCATCGATATCTCGCCCGCGATGCTGGCGCTCGCCGAAATCTATGCACGTGACCGCAAGGCGCCGGTCCGCACCCAGTCGGCCGGCCTGCTGAGCTTCTCCTACCGGCCGGAATCCTACGATTTGATCGTCAGCGAGTTCACGCTGCATCATCTGCCGGACTTCTGGAAGGCAGTGGCGATATCGCGGATCTATCGCGCGCTGAAGCCGGGCGCGAGCTTCTACCTGCGCGACATCGTCTACGCTTCGATGCCGGATGCGATCGAGCGCGATGTCGAGCAATGGGCGGACTTCCAGATCAAGAACCACGACTTTTCGCGCGAAGGCGTGGTCACGCACATGCGCGACGAATATTCCACCTTCGGCTGGGTGATGGAGCGGATGCTGACCGACGTCGGCTTCACGCTGATCTCGGCCGATTATCACGCCCCCATGCACGGCACTTATCTGCTGAGGAAACCGAAAGCCGGCGAGCAAGGCTAGACAGAAAAAGCAACAGGGCTGCACGATAGTGCAGAACCGGGAACAACAATGAAGCCGGCTGACATCCTCATCGCCATCCTGGTGGCGATCATCTGGGGGCTTGCCTTCGTGGCGAGCCGGATCACGCTCGACGAACTGTCACCGGAGTTGATGACGGCGCTACGCTTCACCATCGCTGCGGTCCCATGCCTGTTCATTCGCAAGCCGAAGATTGCCTGGTCGCTCCTGATCGCGATCAGCTTCACGCTGTTTCTCGGCCAGTTCCTGTCCCAGGCCTATGGTATCGCCCATGGCGTGCCGGTGGGGCTGACCAGTGTCGTCGTGCAGAGCCAGGCGCTCTTCACCATCGGCTTTGCCGCGCTCGCATTCGGCGAGCGGCCGACGCCGATGCAGGCACTCGGCACCGGCATTGCTGCGATCGGTCTTCTGATGATCTGCGGCACTGTCGGCTATGATTTCAGCGCTGCTGCGTTTGCGGTGCTGATGATCTCGCCAGTCAGCTTTGCCGTCGGCAATCTCTTGCTGCGTGGCGCCCGCGGCGTGCCCATGTTCGACCTGTTCGCGTGGTTATGTCTCGCCTCGGCGATACCGCTGTTCGCGCTGGCGCTTATCGCCAACCGCCCGGCGTCGACCTGGACATCGCTGACCCACATCTCGCTGACGTCGGCGCTCTGCATGCTGGCGCTTGGCGGCGTCTCGACAAGCATCGCCTATTGGCTGTGGGGTCGGCTACTGCGCGACTATCCAGCCGCCCAAGTGGTGCCGTTCGCGCTGCTGGTGCCGTTCGTGGGATCGGCGGCCTCCAGCGTCGTGTTCGGCGAGCGGTTCGGACCCCTAAGGCTCGCCGGCATGCTGACCGTGATCGGCGGTATCGCGGTGATGGTGCTGGCGAAGCGGCCCAAGGCGTTGCCTGAAGAGCCGCTGCCCAAAGTCGCGTGAGGTGAGCATGTCCCAATCACTGTTCTATGCCTTTCTCATCTTCATGGTCGTGATGTACTTCACGCCCGGGCCGAACAACATCATGCTGCTGTCCTCGGGCCTGACCTACGGCTTCCGGCGCACCATCCCCCACATCGTCGGGATCGTCATCGGCTTTGCCTTCATGGTGGCCGCGGTCGGCCTCGGGCTCGGCACCGTGTTTCTGGCCTATCCGATCCTCCAGACCATCCTGAAATATGCCGGTGCGGCCTACCTGATCTATCTCGCCGCCGCGATCGCCATGTCCGGCCCGACCAAGCCGGACAAGGGGGGCGGCCGCGGCCCGATGACCTTCTGGGGCGCGGCGATGTTCCAATGGATCAACGCCAAAGGCTGGGTGATTGTGATCGGCACCATTACCGCCTACGCGGCGATCGCCCAATTCCCGCTCAACATCGCAATCCAGACCGTGATCAGCCTGCTCGTCGGCGCGGTTTCGACCGTGGTCTGGGCTCTGTTCGGCTCCGCATTGCGGCCGGTCCTGACCTCAGAGCGGCTGGTCCGCGCCTTCAATATCCTGATGGCGGTGCTGGCTGCTCGCTTCCCTCTACCCCGTCTTCATGGATGCATGATGCCGCAGATTTCCATGCAGAAACGGGTTTCCCAGGGGCCCTAAAATGCTCTAGACAGCCCCCGAAATCCGTCAATTCACCTTCGAAAGACCTGACCATCGGCCGATTCCGGCCCCGAACGAGGAAACGAACTATGCGTGTTTATTACGATCGCGACGCCGACCTGAACCTGATCAAGGGCAAGAAGGTCGCCATCGTCGGCTATGGCAGCCAGGGCCACGCCCATGCGCTCAACCTGAAGGACTCCGGCGTCAAGGAGGTGGCGATTGCGCTGCGCAAGGGTTCGGCATCGGCCAAGAAGGCGGAGAACGCCGGCTTCAAGGTGATGGAAGTCGCCGAAGCCGCCAAATGGGCCGACCTCGTCATGATGCTGACCCCGGACGAGCTCCAGGGCGACATCTACCGCGAGCACCTGCACGACAACATGAAGAAGGGCGCCGCCCTCGTGTTCGCGCATGGCCTCAACGTCCACTTCAACCTGCTCGACCCGCGCGCCGACCTCGACGTGCTGATGATCGCGCCGAAGGGCCCCGGCCACACCGTGCGCTCGGAGTATCAGCGCGGCGGCGGTGTGCCCTGCCTGATCGCGATCGCCAAGGATGTCTCGGGCAACGCCCATGACCTCGGCCTGTCCTATGCGTCCGCCATCGGCGGCGGCCGCGCCGGCATCATCGAAACCACCTTCAAGGAAGAGTGCGAGACCGACCTGTTCGGCGAGCAGGTGGTGCTCTGCGGCGGCCTGGTCGAGCTGATCAAGGGCGGCTACGAGACCCTGGTCGAAGCCGGCTACGCCCCGGAGATGGCCTATTTCGAGTGCCTGCACGAAGTGAAGCTGATCGTCGACCTGATCTATGAAGGCGGCATCGCCAACATGAACTACTCCATCTCCAACACCGCCGAGTACGGCGAGTATGTCACCGGTCCGCGCATCATCACCGACGAGACCAAGAAGGAGATGCGGAAGGTTCTCGCCGACATCCAGGGCGGCAAGTTCGCCCGCGACTGGATGCTCGAGAACAAGGTCAACCAGACCTCGTTCAAGGCGACCCGCGCCAAGCTCGCCGCGCACCCGATCGAAGAAGTCGGCGCGAAACTCCGCGACATGATGCCCTGGATCAAGAAGGGCGCGCTGGTCGATAAGAGCAAGAACTAAGCCGATTATACCCCGGACGCAGCGCAGCACTCTGGTGATGCGCTGCTGATCCGGGTCCAATGCGGCCTCTGGGTCCCGGCTCTGGGCTTCGCTTCGCTGCGCTTGTCCGGGACACGAGCGAACACAACTTTCGCTCGCCAAACCAAATCTTAAGCCCTTCGCGATTAGGGTCGAGCGAGATCGCGGACAGCGGTCTCGCTCTTTCCTCCTCGCGCGAAGCATTGCTGCTTCATTCAAATTCTTCGCGAGCTGACGCGCTGCTTGAGCGACAAGAACTGACGCTTAAACCACATTCTTGGTCTCGCGTCGTTTTTCAAGGCTTCTTAGAACTTCCTGATCGTCAAAATCGCTGCATCGTCAGAGCCAAGGATTTGGCTCTTCATCCCTCTTTTTAACGCGCCTTCGACTCATGGCGCACCTGCTGCGCGGACTTCCGAGCTGGGCGGCATTGCGCCCCGGCACCTTCCTCCTACATGATTGCGGGAACTCGAGGGGAGGGGACCATGCGATCTGTCGTCGTCACCGGCGCATCCACCGGCATTGGCTGGGCAGTTGCGAAATTTCTGATCGGGCGTGGCTATCGCGTGTTCGGCAGTGTCCGCAAGCAGGCCGACGCCGACCGGCTCAAGAGTGAGTTCGGCACCAATTTCACGCCATTGCTGTTCGACGTCACCGACGAGGCAGCAGTCCTCGCTGCTGCGCGAAAAGTTCGCGAGGCGCTGGGCGGCGAGACGCTGGCGGGGCTCGTCAACAATGCAGGCATCGCGGTCGCCGGCCCCGTGCTCGAATTGTCGCTCGACGATTTCCGCCGCCAGATGGACGTCAACGTCATCGGTCCGGTCATCGCAACGCAGGCGTTCGGGCCGCTGCTCGGCGCAGACGCCGCGCTGAAGGGGCCGAAGGGCCGGATCGTGATGATCAGCTCGGTCGCCGGCAAGAACGGCAATCCGCTGGCGGCACCTTACAGCACCTCCAAGCATGCCATCGAAGGCCTGTCGGAGAGTTTGCGCCGCGAACTGATGCTGTTCGGCATCGACGTCATCATCGTCGCGCCCGGCGCGGTGAAGACGCCGATCTGGAGCAAGGCCGAAGAGATCGACCTCTCCGTCTACCAGAACTCGCCCTATCTGCCGGCACTTAACAAGGCGATGGCGTTCATGATGGACATCGGCGCCAAGGGCCTGCCCGCCGAGCGTATCGCCGAAGTGGTGTTCGAGGCGCTGACGGCGGCAAGCCCAAAGGTGCGTTACCAGATCACGCCGGATCCGCTCCGCCATCTGATCGGCGCCATGCTGCCGAAACGGACGCTGGACCGCATCATCGCCAAGCGCCTCGGGCTGCTGCCGCAGGGGTGACCGACGTTCAGCTCGCCTCGGCCGTCCATCCTACGCCAAGCCCTGACGTTGCGAGGAGCGGCCTGCCGGGCCTGCGGCCCACGTCTCCCGCTAACAATAAGCGAAAGTCGGATCGCCGGACGCGTTGCCTGTCATTGACTGTTCCATTACAGTTTTATGACACGGCGCAGGCTTCCGGCTGCGCCGGGCGCCGCTAGCCGTCTTGAGGCCGGCCAGACCGCTTTGGCATCACCGCGCCGGACCAGAAGTTGCGTGTCGTCGATGGCGTCCGCGCCCAATCCAGGTCCTTCTGCCACGACCGCCGTGCTGGCGAGCGTCGCCGCGCTCGGCATCTGGCGGCTGCTCGCGGTCACAGCGCCCCATTTCGCAGCGATCGCGCTGATGTACGAGACCGAGACCGATTTCGGCTCGCGCCTCTCCTTCGCGCTGGCCTGGGGCATCCTCAATTTCTTCTGGATCACGCTGCTGCGGCGGCCGGCCCTATCGGGCGCGCTGTCGCTGACCATGGTCGTCGTGCTGGTGCTGCTGTCCCGGCTCAAGCACGACGTCGTGCAGATGACGGTCAACTTCATCGACCTGATGATGATCGACCGCGACACCGTCGCATTCCTGTTCACGATCTTCCCGAATTTGCGCTGGTCGGTGATCCTGGCCGGCCTCGTCACGCTGCCGCTGATGTATGCGCTGTGGTGGCTCGATCCGTTCCGCATCCGCCGTCTGCCGGCGTTCACCTGCAAGCTCGCCTGCCTTGCCGCGCTGGTCGGCTATTCGCTCTATCATCCTGATGAAGCCTGGCGCGGCTATTACGACGACGGCTATCTCTCGAAATTCTTCCGCTCCGGCGTCACCGCGGTCGCCGATTTCGTGCAGTACGGTTTCATGGAATCCGCCGCCGCGACCAACGAGCGGCTCAACGTGCCGCTGGTCGATGAGTGCCACCCTGCGGGTCGCCGGCCCAACATCATCATGATCCACGATGAATTGAGCTTCGACATCCGCGCCGCGCAGGGCATCAAGGTGCCGCCGCGCTACGGTGACCACTTCAAGTCCTGGGACGGCAAGCAGCGCACGTTCCTGGCCGAGAGCAATGGCGGGCCGAGCTGGTTCACCGAATACAACGTGCTTGCGGGGCTCTCCTCGCGTTCGTTCGGCCGCTTCGCCTATTTCGTGACGCGCATCGCCTCGAACCGCGTCGAGCGCGGCCTGCCGTTGGCGCTGCGCCGTTGCGGCTACGACACGATGTCGCTGTATCCCGCCCATGGCGGCTTCATGGGCGCGCGCAGCTTCCAGATCACGACCGGCATCGAACGCTTCCTCGACTCGAAGGATCTCGGCGCCAAGGACGTCGAGCCGGACTCCTTCTTCTACGACAAGGCGCTTCAGCTGATGGGGCAACAGCCGCCGAACAAGCCGCTGTTCACCTTCATCTATCTCGGTGCCAATCATTTCCCCTGGGAGACGCGCTTCCGCCCCGATCTGATGCCGAACTGGCGCGCGCCCGGCAACGTGCCGTCGATTGACGAATATCTGCGCCGCCAGGCGATGAGCGCCGAGCAGTACAGGACTTTCGTCGCCGGCCTGAAGAAGAATTTTCCCGGCGAGCCTTTCCTGATCGTGCGCTACGGAGATCACCAGCCGGAATTTGCGCCGAACCTGCTCGAGCCCGGGCTCGACGAGGGCGCTCTCGGCAAGAAGCTCGACGCTTACGATCCGCGTCTCTACGCAACCTATTACGCGATCGACGCCGTCAATTTCGAGCCGGTGAAGAGCGACGCCGTGATGGACACGATCGACGGCCCGTATCTGCCGCTGGTGATCCAGGAGGCCGCCGGCATCCCGCTCGATCCGTCCTTCGCCGAGCAGAAGGCGATCATGCTCCGCTGCAAGGGCATCTTCTACGGCTGCAAGGACGGCGCCGAGGCGCGGCGGCTGAACCGGCTGCTGATCAACGCGGGGATAATCCGGGGCCTGTAGCGCTGATCGCTGGTGGGCAAAGCGAAGCGTGCCCACCATCTTGTCGCGCGTGTCCAAAGACGGTGGGCACGGCGCTTACGCGCCTTTGCCCACCCTACGAAATCCCGTCCTACCGCCCGCCCACCTTCTCCCACAGCCACTTCGCCACCGCATCGGGCGATGAATTCGCATCGTTGCCGCTGGCGCGCAAATTGGCTTCGCGCATGGTCGCGATGTCGATCCTGCCGAGAAGCGGTTTGAGCGCCGCCTGTAGCCGCTCATCGCTGGCGCGCTTCGGCGCGAGCAACAGGATCGCGTCGTAGGGCGGGATCGCGTGCCTGGGATCATCGAGCGCGACGAGATCGTATTTCGCGATCAGGCCGTCGCTGGTGTAGCCGGCGATCACGTCGACCTCGCCGCTGGCGACCGCGGCATACATGAAGTCCGGCTGCATCTGACGTTGGGCGCGGAAGGTAAGGCCGTAGGCCTTTTGCAGCGCGGCCCATTCGGGGCGCGAGAAGAACTCGTAGTCGCCGGCAATCGACATCGTCGATGTGTGCGCGGCGAGATCGGCGATGCTGCGGATGCCAAGCACCTCGGCGCGCCTTCTCGGCATCACCAACGCATAGGCATTCTCGAATCCGAGCTCGCCGAGCAAGGTGATGTTCTCTTTTGCGAGGGCTGTCTTCAGCTCTGCGAGCAGCTCCGCGCGCGGCTTGATGTCGGTGCGATGCAACTGGTTGGCCCAGAGCGTACCGGAATAGTCGACATAGAGATCGATGTCCCCGGCCTTCAGTGCCTCGAAGATCACGCTGGAGCCGAGGCCGGATCGCGCGGTGGCGGAAAGTCCGGCCGCCTGGAGGCGGTCCCTGAGCAGCGCCGACAGCACATATTGCTCGGCGAAGGTCTTGGCGCCGACCACATAGCTCTGCGACGAGCGTCCCAGCGTCGGCACCAGCGTGGCAGCGACAAGTGCGGCGAGCCCGATCGCGCCGAGCCCGGCGCGCATGCGCCTGCGTTGGCGCAGACCGGTCTCGATCAGGCCGAGCAGCTGATCGACGGCAAGCGCGAGCAGGGCCGAGGCCAGGCAGCCGAACAGCACGAACACCCAGTTCTGGGTCTGAAGCCCGGCGAAGATGTAATTGCCGAGGCTGGTCTGCCCGATCGGCGTCGACAGCGTCGCCGTGCCGATCACCCACACCGCGGCGGTGCGGATGCCCGCCATCATCACCGGCAGCGCCAGCGGCAGTTCGACCATGACCAGCGACTGCCGTGCGGTCATTCCGACACCCTTGGCGGCTTCGAGCAGCGCCGGATCGATGCCGTTGAGACCGGTGATGCCATTGCGCAGCACCGGCAACATCGAATAGAGCGCGAGCGCCAGCATCGCCGGGAGGAAGCCGAAAGCGGAGAAGGAGACGCCGAACCAGGCGAGCGTGACGGAAGCCGCCAGCAGCAGCAGCGGATAGAACAGCGCAAGCAGCGCCAGCCCAGGCACGGTCTGCACGATGCTGGCGAACGCGAGCAGCATGCCGCGCGGCGCCGGGCGATTGCGTGTCAGGATGGCCAGTGGCAGGCTGACGGCGAGACCGAGCGCGAGCGCGGCAAGGCTTACCCGCACATGGTTGCCGAGATAGTCGGGCAAATGCGACAGCGCCTCGCCCCAGCGCGGGTCGGTGAAGAAGCTCATGCCCCACCGCCCTGCGGCAACAGCGCATTCAATCGCTCGACCTGGCGCCGGGGCGTGCGCAACAGCTCCAGCACATAGGCGTCGCCACTCTTTGACAGCTCTGCCGGCGTGCCCTGGGCCAGCAGCGTTCCAGCGCGCATCACCGCAATGCGGTCGGCCAGCAAAATCGCCTCTGTCATGTCATGCGTGATCATCACGGTGGTCAGGCCGAGCTTGCGGTGCAGGTCGCGAAAATCCTCGCCGAGCGCATCGCGGGTGAGGGGATCGAGCGCGCCGAACGGCTCATCCATCAGCATGATGTGGGGCTTTGCCGCGAGCGCCCGCGCCACGCCGACGCGCTGGCGCTGGCCACCCGAGAGCTCTTCCGGCAGCCGGTCGCGATGTCCGGCACGGTCGAGCTGCACGAGCTCCAGCAGTTCGTCGACACGCGCGGCGATGTCCGTCGCCGACGCGCCCAGCAGTCTTGGCGTGATCCCGATATTGTCGGCAACGCTCAGATGCGGAAACAGCCCACCGGCCTGGAACACGTAGCCGATCCGCCGCCGCAGCGCGACCGGATCGACATTTCGCACGTCCTCGCCCTCGATCGTGATCGTGCCGCCATCCGCCTCGATCAGCCGGTTGGCGAGCCGCAGCAGGGTGGTCTTGCCGGAGCCCGAGCCGCCGACGATGGCCACAAATTCGCCTTCGGCGATGTCGAGCGATACATCGTCGACGGCCTTGAGCGGGCCGAAGCTCTTGGTGACATGCGCATAGCTGATCATCGGCCTGGAGGGCATCACGGGTGGGCTCGCTCTTCTCTCACCCTCCCCTGGAGGGGGAGGGTCGATCGCGCGCAGCGCGAGCGGGGTGGGGTGATCTCTCCACTCGGGCACTGTTCTTCGCAGAGAGACATTCACCCCACCCCGTCTCACATTTCGCTGCGCTTATGTGAGCCGACCCTCCCCCTCCAGGGAGGGTAAGAGCACGGCAAGACCCCATGCGTAGCACGCTTGGCGCCTTGATTGAACTTGGCCGCGCGAGCGGCTAAGGCATCGGTCCAGGTTTGGAGGAAGCACATGACGACGCCCACGGCGGTGGCGCTGGAAGATGCCAAGGTCGCGTTCCGCCTCGGGGACGGCCGGGTCTATACGGCGGTTGAGAAAGCCCATCTCGCGGTGGCGCAGGGCGAGTTCGTCGCCATTGTCGGCCCGACCGGCTGCGGGAAATCCACGCTGCTCAACGTTGCCGCCGGGCTGCTCAAGCCCGCAGCCGGCAGCGTCAGGATATTCGACCAGCCGCTCGCGGGGCTGAACCGGGATGCCGGCTACCTGTTCCAGGCCGACGCGCTGTTCCCGTGGAAGACCGCCCTCGACAACGTCGCCATCGGGCTCGAGATCAAGGGCACGCCGCGCTCCGAAGCGCTGCCGCGGGCGCAGCAATGGCTGACCTCCGTCGGCCTCGGCGCCTTCGCGAACCGCTATCCGCACATGCTCTCGGGCGGCCAGCGCAAGCGCGTGGCGCTGGCGCAGGTGCTGATCCGCGATCCAAAAATCCTGCTGATGGACGAGCCGTTCGGGCCGCTCGATGCGCAGACGCGCCAGGTCATGGGCAACCTGCTGCTCGACCTCTGGAACGCCGACCGCAAGGCGGTTCTGTTCGTCACCCACGACCTCGAAGAGGCGATCGCACTCGCCGACCGCGTCGTGATCATGTCGGCGGGGCCGTCCTCGCGCATCATCGGCGACTGGCGCGTCAGCTTGCCGCGCCCGCGCGATATTTTCGAGGTGCGGCTCGACAAGGAGTTTCACTCACTGCATCGCGAGATCTGGAGCGTGCTGAAGGACGAGGTGATGAAGGGTTACGAGCAGTCCACGCACGCGAAGGAAGCGGTCTGATGTCGCGCCCGACGCTGCTTGCGCTGCAAGTTCTGGTCGCGGTCGTCTGCATTGTGCTGTGGCAAGTGCTGTCGACCGTCCCCGTGTTCGGCAAGACCTGCTGCCGCCGTTTTTCTTCTCCAACCCGTTCGACGTGTTCAACCAGATCGTGAAGTGGTTCGCGTCCGGCGTGATCTGGAAGCATCTCGGCATTACGCTCGCGGAATTGATCCTGGCGTTCTTGATCGGATCGCTCGGCGGCGTGCTGGTCGGCTTCTGGTTTGCGCGCCAGCCGCTGGTTGCGGCCGTGTTCGACCCTTACGTCAAAATGGTCAACGCGCTGCCGCGCGTGGTGCTGGCGCCGATCTTCGCGCTGTGGCTCGGCCTCGGCATCTGGTCCAAGGTCGCGCTCGGCGTGACGCTGGTGTTCTTCATCGTCTTCTTCAACGTCTATCAGGGCGTGAAGGAAGTCAGTCGCACCGTGCTCGACAACGGCCGCATGCTCGGCATGAGTGAGCGGCAGCTGATGCAGCACGTCTATTGGCCCTCGGCGCTGTCCTGGATGTTCTCCTCGCTGCACACCTCGGTCGGCTTCGCCGTGGTCGGTGCGGTCGTCGGCGAATATCTGGGATCGGCGGCTGGGCTCGGCTATCTCATTCAGCAGGCCGAAGGCATCTTCGACGTCGCCGGCGTGTTCGCCGGCATGTTCGTGCTGTCGGCCTTCGTCATCCTGATCGACTTTGGGGTGACGCTGGTGGAGCGGCGGCTGTTGGTGTGGCGGCCGACGGCGTCGGACGGGCGGGGATAGCAGTAAGAAAATTAGTTTCTGATTGCGAGCCACATCCAAGGTGCGCTCCCTCCCCCGCCTGCGGGGAGGGTTGGGGAGAGGGTGTCTCCACTTGCGAGAGCCCCCAAGAGGAGAGAACCCTCACCCGCGCCTTCGGCGCGACCTCTCCCGCAAGCGGGAGAGGTGAAGACAAGCTCAATCCAGCAGCTTGGTGTCGTCGGGCGCCTGCGGTGGCGTCTTGATCGCGATCGCCTTGACCTGGCCGCTGATCGGCTTGGTGCCGCCATGCGGCGTGCCCTTCGGGATGATTACGAGGTCACCGGGCTTCACCGTCACCTCCTTGTCGCCGAGCCAGATCGTCCCGGTGCCATCCAGGATGTACTGGATCTCGTTGGTGTTGGGATGCAGGTGCTTGGGCACGTTGCCGACCTGGATCGAGATGGTGGCACCGTCCGCGCTCGCGAACATTTTGGAGCGGAAGCCGACGGCGTTGGCGGGACCGAGCGCGTCGCCTTCCATCTCGCCGGTATGGATGATCTGCGCGGTGATGTTTTCAGCGGCGAGCGCAGGCCGGAGCAGGTGGGTGGCGCCGCATCCGGCGGCAAAGGCGGCGGCGATCGACAGCCCGGCAGCAAGGCGATTCATGGATGATCCTCCCCATCGAGAATTGTTCTTGTTTGGGCATGCTATTGCGCCGAAAGGCCGATGGCCAGCCCACATAGGCGGTGCTTCTCAAGCCAGCCCCGCTGCTCGATGGTGCCGCCGGCCGAACGGAGGAAACCAATGAAGAACACGATTGCCAGGCTCGCCGGCGCGCTGCTCGCGCTGACGCTCACCACCTCGCTTGCCGCGGCGCAAAGCAAGGTCACCATCGCGGTCGGCGGCGGCTCTTGCCTGTGCTATCTGCCCACCGTGCTGGCCAAGCAGCTCGGCGAGTACGAGAAGGCCGGCGTCAATGTCGAGCTGGTCGACCTCAAGGGCGGCTCGGACGCGCTGAAGGCCGTGCTCGGCGGCAGCGCCGACGTGGTCTCCGGTTATTTCGACCATTGCGTCAATCTCGCTGCCAAGAAGCAGGAGCTTCAGGCCTTCGTGGTCTATGACCGCTATCCCGGCCTCGTTCTGGTGGTCGCGCCATCGCGCACCAACGACATCAAGTCGGTGAAGGACCTTGCCGGCAAGAAGGTCGGCGTGAGTGCGCCCGGCTCCTCGACCGACTTCTTCCTCAAATACATGCTCAAGAAGAACGGCCTCGATCCCGCCGGCACCGCCGTGATCGGCGTCGGCCTCGGCGCCACCGCGGTCGCCGCCATGGAGCAGGGCCAGATCGACGCGGCCGTGATGCTCGATCCTTCCGTCACCGTGCTGCAGGGCAGCCACAAGGATCTGCGCATCCTTTCGGACACCCGCACCCAGAAGGACACGCTCGAGACGTTCGGCGGCGAATATCCGGGCGGCGCGCTGTACTCGACGGCGGCCTGGGTCAACGGCCACGCGAAGGAGACGCAGGCGCTCACCAACGCGATCCTGGCGACGCTGACCTGGATCCACTCGCACTCGCCCGAGGAGATCATGGCGAAGATGCCGGAGGAGGCGGTCGGCAAGAACAAGGACCTCGATCTCGCCGCGCTGAAGAACACGATCCCGATGTTCTCCGAAACCGGCAAGATGGACCCGAAGGGCGCCGACGCCGTGCTTGCGGTGTTCAGCGTCGGTTCGCCCGAAGTGGCGAACGCCAAGATCGACGTCAGCAAGACCTTTACCAACAAATTCGTCGATCAGGCCAAGAAGACGACGGGGAATGTCAAATAGCTGACGCGAAGGCGAAGTAGTCAGGCGTCATGACGTCACCGGTCATTCATCGCGTTGCGACGCTTGATCTTGCGGTGCGGCCGATCGTGTGGCCGTTCGCGGAGGAGCGCCGCGCCGAGATCGCGGCGCATTTCGCCGAGAAGCAGCGCGAGCGGCCGAAGATCTGGAACGGCCGCGTCCTGCTCGGGCGCGATGCCGTGTTCACGGACGGCCATCTCGCCGCGACTTATTTCGAGACCGATTTCGCCAGCTTCCTCGCCTGGCGCGACTGGGGCTTTCCTGATCCGGCCGTGTTCAACGGCTTTGGCATGGGCGCGCTGCGCACCTCCGACGGCGCCTTCGTGATGGGCGAGATGGCGCACCACACCGCCAATGCCGGCCGCATCTATTTCCCGTCGGGAACGCCCGACCTCGACGACATCAGGGCTGGCGCCCTCGATATACCCGGCAGCGTCGTCCGCGAGATCGCGGAGGAGACCGGCCTCACCGTGGCCGACTATGCCGCGGAGGCAGACTGGCACTGCGTGGTCTCCGGCCGTGCGATTGCGATGATTCAGGTCCTCAACCTGGATATGCCGGGCGAGGTGGCCCGCGCCCGGATCGAAGCCAATCTGGCGCGCGAGGTCGAGCCCGAACTGTCGGCTATCCATCTCGTGCGCGGAATGAGCGATCTCACGCCGACCATGCCGCGATTTGTCACGGCCTTTATTGCGGAGCAGTTCGCCTCTCGCTGACGCGCGAGGCTTGACATCGCTTCGCTCACCCCATGTGATGGGCGAAAAAGCAAGATCAACAAGAATGCGATGCACAATCGTCCAGGGAGGTTTTGATGCGCCTGCGCATGGCTGCCCGTTTGGTACGTGGGCTGTTGGTCGCGATATCAGCGACGGGCTTGGCGGTGTCCGCCCAGGCCCAAGATCAAGCCAAAGAGAAAAAGATCAAGATCGGCGTCGTCTTTGATTTGACCGGACCTCTCGCGGGCGGCGGGTCCGAGCTGAACTATGTCGGCGCAAAGATCATCCTCGATCATTTCGCCAAGACCGGTGTCGAGGGTTACAAGATCGAGGCCGTCTACGCCGACGCGCAAAGCAAGCCTGACATCGCCATCAACGAATCCGTCCGCCTGCTCGAGCAGGAGAAGGTCGACATGGTGCTCGGCTTCTTCTCCTCGGCGCAATGCGTGCCGGTCGCGGCCCGTGTCGAGCAGCTCAAGAAATTCATGTGGATCACGACTTGCATCTCGTCGGCCGTGTTCAACGAGAAGGGCTACAAATATGTGTTCCGCCCGCAAGCGAGCGGCGACCAGTTCGGCATGATGACGATGGATTTCATCGCGCAGAACGCCAAGGAGAAGTTCGGCAAGGAGCCGAAGGACCTGCGCGTCGCCATCATCCACGAGGACGGCGCCTATGGCGTCGACGTCTCCAAGGGCAATGAGGCCGGTGCGAAGAAGGCCGGCTTCAATGTCGTGCTGAAGGAAGGTTACTCGGCGACCGCGCCTGATCTCTCCGCGCTGGTGACCAAGCTGAAGCGCGCCAAGCCCGATGTCATCTTCCACACCGGCTACAACCCCGACATCACGCTGCTGCTGCGCCAGGCCCGCGAGCAGGGATTGAAGTTCGGCGCGCTGATGGGACATGGCGCCGGCTACGGCGTCTACGAGAAGCTGAAGGAAGGCATGGGCGCAGACGCCGCCTACATCTTCAACGCCGATCCGATCTCGATCTGGCTCGCCAACCAGAAGACCATCGATCCGAAGCTGCCGCCCGTCATCAAGATGGTCGGCGAGGAGTTCGACAGGATCAAGCCGGGAGTCGCGATCCGCTCGGCCCATGTCGGCATCGGCGCGTCCAACACGTATTTATTCATGAGCGACGTGCTGCCGCGCGCGATCAAGAAGTATGGCGGTGTCGATCCCGACGCGCTGCGCAAGGCGGCGCTCGACACCGACATTCCCGAGGGCGGCACCATGCTCGGCTTCGGCGTGAAGTTCTACGGTGAGGGCACGCCGATGGCCGGGCAGAACGAACGCTCCTTTCCCGTCGTGATCCAGTACATCGACGACAAGTCCTCTGTGGTATGGCCCAAGAGCCAGGCGCAGCGCGAGGCGGTGCTGCCGCTGCCGAAAGGCACCACCTACAGCAACCAGTAGCGGCGGAGTGCTTCGGTGTTGGAAGTCAGCGGGCTGGTGAAGCGGTTTGGCGGCTTCACGGCCGTCAACAACGTCTCGTTCAGGGTCGACCAGGGCGAGATCCTCGGCCTGATCGGCCCCAACGGTTCGGGCAAGAGCACGATCTTCAACATGCTCTCCGGCACGCTGGTGCCGAGCTCCGGATCGATCCTGTTCGCCGGGCATGAGATCGCAGGTCTTGCGCCGCACCGGATCATCAACCGCGGCATCGGCCGCACCTTCCAGATTCCGCGGCCCTTCCGTCGCCTCACCATCTTCGAGAATGTCGCGCTCGCCGGCTTCTACGGCCAGGGCCGCCACAGTCGCGTCAAGGCCGAGGAAGCGGCCGAGCGGTCGCTGGCGATGGTCGGCCTGCCGACCGATCGCCATGCCAGTGTCGATGGCCTTGGCGCAGCCGGCTTGAAGAAGCTCGAGCTTGCGAAGGCGCTCGCCACCGCGCCGAAGCTGTTGCTGGCGGACGAAAGCCTCGGCGGCCTCGACGAGGCCGAGATGGATCAGGCCGCCGACATGCTGCGCAACATCCGCGACGAGCTCGGTATCACCATCATCTGGGTCGAGCACATCATGGGCGTGCTGATGCGCGTCGTCGATCGCGTCATGGTGCTCGATCACGGCGAGAAGATATCGGAGGGACTGCCCAGCGCGGTTGCCGGAGACCCACGGGTGATCGAGGTCTATCTCGGCACCGATGCCGAGACCACGCAGGCCGCGGCCGCCGAGGCGCGCCGCCGCGCGGGAGGTTAGCCGATGCTGGAGCTCCGCGGCGTCAATGCCGGCTATGGCACGTTCCAGGCGCTGTTCGATGTCAATCTCGACGTCAAGGCCGGCGAGGCCGTCGGCGTCATCGGGCCCAACGGCGCCGGCAAGACCACCTTGATGCGCATCATCTCCGGCCTGATCCGGCCGTCGCGCGGCTCGATCAAAATGGAAAGCATCGACGTCGTGGCGACGCCGGCGCACAAGATCGTCAGCCTCGGCATTGCGCATGTGCCGGAGAACCGCCGGTTGTTTCCGCAGCTTTCGGTCGACGACAATCTCAAGATGGGCGCCTTCATCAAGGAGGCGCGCGCCCACTATGCCGAGCGGCTCGACGTCGTGTTCGACCTGTTTCCGCGCCTGAAGGAGCGACGCCACCAGATGGCCGGCACCATGTCCGGCGGCGAGCAGCAGATGTGCGCGATCGGCCGCGCGATGATGTCCAATCCGAAACTCCTGCTGCTCGACGAGCCGTCGGCAGGCCTCGCGCCGGTCGTGGTGCAGCAGGTGTTCGAGCTGGTGAAGCGGATCCGCGCCAGCGGCCTGACCGTGCTGATCGTCGAGCAGAACGTGCAGCAGGTGCTGAAAGTGGTCGACCGAGCCTATCTGATCGAGGCGGGCACGATCCGCGCCTCCGGCACCTCGGCCGAGATGCTGGCGAGCGACACGGTCAAGGAAGCGTATCTCGGGGTGTGAGGGGGCATGCAGGCATTTCTGGACGTCTTCGATATTTATCTGCTGGAGGCCGTGATCAACGGCATCCTGCTCGGCGGCGTGCTGGCGTTGCTCGCGCTCGGCCTCAACCTGATCTTCGGCGTCATCGACGTGACCTGGATCTGCTATGCCGAGCTCGTGATGATCGGCATGTACGCCATGTATTTCATGGTGCAGTACTACGGGGTCAGCTATTTCATCGCCGCTCCCTTGACCGTCCTGCTGGTCGCGCTCCTCGGGGCGGCGCTGCACTACCTCGTGATCGCGCCGCTGCTCACGGCACCGCCGATCAATCAGTTGCTCGCGACCGGCGGTGTGCTGTTCGTGCTGCAGAGCTTTGCCACCGTCGCCTTCGGCATCGACTTCCGCAACCTCGGCATCCGCCTGCCGGTGCTCGCCTTCGGCGACATGAATTTCAGCTACGCACGGCTGCTGTCGTTCGTGGCGGCACTGGTCGGCATGGTCGCGGTCTATCTGTTCATGACGCGAACCTTCACCGGCACCGCGATCCGCGCCATCTCGCAGGACCGGCAGATCATGGCGCTGATGGGCGTCGACGCCAAGCGGATCTATCTCATCACGTCCGCACTCGGCGGTGCGCTGGCCGGGCTCGCGGCCTGCCTCCTGGTGCTGCAATATGACGTGCATCCCTTCGTCGGCCTCTCCTTCGGGCCGATCACCTTCCTGATCTGCGTGCTCGGCGGCTTAGGCAACTTCATCGGCGGCTTCATCGCCTCGTTCCTGTTCGCCGAGATCATCTCGCTCGGCGGCCTGTTCTCCGACCTGGAATGGGGCTATGTGCTCGCCTTCGCCTTCTTCATCGTCATGATGTTCATCCGGCCCGCGGGCCTCCTGGCGAGGCGCCGATGATGGGGCAGGGGCGGATTGCAGCTTGGGGGATAGGGCTGGCGGCGCTGGTCGCGCTGCCCTTCGTCTATCGCGATCCTTATCATCTGCACATCCTGGTACTGATCCTGATCTGGTCGTTCGCCTACACGTCCTGGTCGATGATGGGGCGGTTCGGCCTGGTCTCGCTCGGGCACGGCGGCTTCATGGGGATCGGCGCCTACGTCACCGCGCTCTTGTGGAATCACCTCGGCCTCTCGCCATGGATCGGCATTCCCGTCAGCATGATCGCGGCCGGGGCGCTGGCGCTGATCGTCGGCTATCCCTGCTTTCGTTTCCGCATCACCGGGCATTATTTCGTGCTCGTGACGCTGGCGCTGTCAGGCATCGTGCTCCAAGTCATCACCGCGACGCGCGACTATACCGGCGGCTCGCTCGGCTACACGCCGAACCGTGCGTCCGGCAACAAGCTGCTGGCGCTGCAATTCGACGACAAGACCACCTGGTATCTGATCGCACTTGCGATTTGGCTTTTCGGCATCGTGGTCTGGCACTGGGTCGACCGCAGCATGGCTCGCCATGCGCTGGAGGCGATCTCGGAGGACGAGGACGCCGCGGCCGCGGCCGGTGTCGACGTCACCGCCGAGAAGCTGAAGATCACGCTGCTCAGCGCGCTGATGACGGCGCTCGCCGGCGCGATCTACTGCCAGTACCAGATGTTCATCACGCCCGACACCGTCAGCGGCATCGCGGTGTCGCTGCAGATGGTGTTCGCGGCCATCGTCGGCGGCCTGTTCGTCTCGCTCGGCCCGACCGTCGGCGCCATCATCACCATCCTGCTCGCGGAGAGCTTGCGCATCGGCTTCGGCACCAAGGCGGTCGGCTGGGACAATCTCGTCTATGGCGTGCTGCTCGTGCTTTTCATCATATTTCTTCCCAAGGGCATTCTTGGTAGCGTGCTCGACAGATTGAAGCCGCAACGCAAGGTGTCCTCGAACTCATGAGCAAGAAGCCGTCCAAGTCGATCGCTGACCAGCTCGACCGTTACATCACGCCGTTCCGTTACGACGGATCCGGCAAGTTTCACCTCAAGGACCACAAGACCGACGAGAAGGGCGATCTCGACAAGGAGACGGCGCAGGAGATCCTCGATGCCAACAAGAAGCGGCTGATCGCGTTTCAGGAGAAGCTCTACGCGCAGGACCGCTGGTCGCTCCTGATCGTACTCCAGGCCATGGACGCCGGCGGCAAGGACAGTGCGATCAAAGCGATCTTCGAGGGCATCAATCCGCAGGGCTGCGAGGTCCGTGCCTTCAAGGCGCCGAACAGCAAGGAGCTCGACCACGACTTCCTCTGGCGCCACGTCGTCGCTCTGCCGGAGCGCGGCCATATCGGCATCTTCAACCGCTCCCATTACGAGGAATGCCTGGTGACGCGGGTGCATCCGGAGATCCTCGCCAAGGAGAAGCTGCCGGCAAAGCTCGTCACGAAGAACATCTGGAAGGAGCGGTTCGAGGACATCTCCGCCTTCGAGCGCTATCTCGGCCGCAACGGCACCGTGGTGCTGAAGTTCTTCCTCAACGTCTCCAGGGAGGAGCAGCGCCTGCGCTTCCTCGAACCGGCTGGAAGAGCCGGCCAAGCAGTGGAAGTTCTCGATGGATGACATCAAGGAGCGCGCGCTGTGGCCGCGCTACCAGGCGGTCTATCAGGACATCGTCCGCCACACGTCGACACCTCATGCGCCGTGGTACGTCGTGCCCGCCGACCACAAATGGTTCGCGCGCGTCGTGATCGGCTCCGTGATCAATGCTGCGCTCGAAAAGCTGGACCTGCGCTTTCCGCGTGCTGACAGGGCCTCGTTGCAGGAATTCGAGCAAGTGCGCAAGGCGCTGGAGAAAGAGGGGACGGGAGGCAGGAAGCGGGCAAAGTGACAGCCAACGGGACCGCGAACCGCAAGAACGTCAACTTCGCGCTGCAGGGCGGCGGCGCGCACGGCGCCTTCGTCTGGGGCGTGCTCGACCAGGTGCTCGAGGATGGCCGGCTCGCGATCGAGGCGATCAGCGCCACCAGCGCCGGCGCGATGAATGCGGTGGCGATGGCCTCCGGCATGGCGAACGGAGGCGCGGAGGCGGCGCGGCAGAGCCTGCACGCATTCTGGTACGAAGTGTCGCGCATGGACTTGGCGTACGATTTGCTCTCGCCGCTGAACCAGTGGATCCAGGCCCTGAAGCTGCCGCCGGAATATCATCCGGTCCACGCCTTCATCCACACGCTGACGCACACGCTGCCGCCGAACCTGCTCAATCCCTTCAACTTCAATCCGCTCCGCGCGCTGCTGCAGCGCGTGATCGATTTCGACCGGCTCAACTCTTCGCCCGAGGCGCCAGAGCTGTTTCTCAATGCCACCAACGTCCGCACCGGCAAGATCAAGGTGTTCCAGAGTCCGTTTCTCAGCGCGGAAACCGTGCTCGCCTCGGCCTGCCTGCCACCCTATTTTCAGGCCGTCGAGATCGACGGCGAGCATTATTGGGATGGCGGCTATCTCGGCAATCCCGCGATCTTTCCGCTGATCTACCGCAAGGGCAGTCACGACGTTATCATCGTGCAGGTCACGGCGATCCGGCGCGACGAGCTGCCGACCAGCGCGGCCGATGTCCTCCACCGCATCAACGAGATCAGCTTCAATTCGTCCTTGATGCGCGAGATGCGCGCGATCGCCTTCGCCACGCGGTTGATCGACGACGGCGAGCTCGACAGCGACAGGCATAGCCGCATGTACATGCACTGGATCGGCAACGACCTGCTGATGTCGCAGCTCGGTACGGCCACGCAATTCCACCCGGACTGGAGCCTGTTGTGTCGCCTGCGCGACGAGGGCCGCGAGGCGGCGCGAAGCTGGCTGGCGCGAAACTTCGACCGGGTCGGAAAGTCCTCGACGGTCGACCTGACAGACATGTTTCTCTAGGCGGCGCGAGCCGGCCATGGATAATAATTGCGAAAACAACCCCATGCACAGTAGTCGGGGATAGCGGAATCAATGGCTTGCCGGCCACGTCGTGCTTGTGCGGATTTTACGAAATTGGTTTGACGCGTCGGGCAAAACAGGCGCATAATGTCACTATGCCCCGTCCAGGGAACTCGCGCGTTCAAATGTGATCCTTCAGGTCATCGATCCTGCTTGACAGTTTTGTGTCTCGGGAGGAGCATCGCAGAGGTCGCAAACAAGCGACGCGCAACGTCCACCTCATGAGCAAGGGGAGGTCTATGACACCACCTCCGCAAATCCAGCCGCTAAGTGCGATGGAGCTCGTTCGGACTATCGCATAGCGGCGAAAACCGCGAACGGCACGCCGGGTCAAGGTTTAGCGGGCTGCATCAGTGAGGCAAAGCCCCTACCTTCCCGGCGCTGTAATTTGCATCACGTCGATCATTGGCTGGCCATGCCGAGGCCGCCACGACGAACGCATTAAAGTTCTGCCTTGTCCCTCCTCCCTCCTTGCCGTCATTCCGGGCCGACGCCCGGAATGACGCTGGGCTATCGCTCGTGGCACTTTAGGCGGCCTGCGCGCGCGCCTCTTCCTTCGAGATGCTTGCTCCGCAAGCTTCTCAGGATGAGGCTAAGCGGCAGCGGTGCTCGTTGAAACTGTTACCGCGCATTCAGTCCTCATCCTGAGGTGGCCGCATAAAGCGGGCGTCTCGAAGGATGGCCACAGGGAAACCGCCCTCAAAAACAACTGCTCTGCGGAACGGCGGGAGCGCGCTCAGCGTTCTCAAGCCGTCTCGCTGCGTTGAGCCTATGCCGTCTCTAATCCTGCATGGCCAAATGCCAAGAGAATGTCGCCTCAAAGGCCAACTTCCGACACAGGTCCGAGGCGAATAACGGTCATCCGACATGACGCATGTGCTTCGGTGGTGACGGTCCCGGCACCGCCAGCGCATTCATTTTTTTCAGGGAATCCGCGTGTCGCACAAGCTTGCCCCGGCGCTCCTCGCCGCTCTCTTCCTCGCGATCTCATCTCTCTGCGGCGCCCGCGCCGAGACGCCGGCCGCGAGCAGTGCGGCCGCGCTGTCGCCTGACGAGGCCAAGCGTGCGCTGGAGACGCTTCAGGACGACAGGAAGCGTGCGCAGATGATCGATACGCTGCGCGCGATCGCGAATGCGTCCGGTCAGCAGCAGCCTGCACCCGCCGCGCCCGAGCATAAATCGCCGATCCCGCTCTCGGCCGACGGTCTCGGTGCACAGCTCCTGCTCACGGTGTCGGAGGAGATCGGTGCGATCTCGAGCGAGATCGCCAGCATGGCGCGGACGCTCACGCATTTTCCGGCGTTCTATTACTGGATCATGCGGACCGCGAACGATCCCGCCGCCTACAATCTTCTGATCGAGATCGCCTGGAAGCTGGCGCTGGTGCTCGGTTGCGCCCTTGCGGCTGAATGGGTGATGTTCCGCCTGATCCGGCGTCCAGTCGCGTTCCTGGAAGAACGCGTGCCGCAGACCGCGCGCCTGCCGGCACAGGCGCTGCCGATTGCCGATCCGCCGTCATCGGTGGCCGATGTCACCCCTGCACCCGAACTGAACAAGCGCCACCACAGTCTGGCGCGGGTCTGGCAGGTTCTGCTGCGGCTGCCCTTCGTGCTGGGACGCCTCGTGCTCGAACTGCTGCCGGTGGTCGTCTTGGTGGGCATCGCCACGGCGCTGCTCGGGACCGAGATCGGCGAGCCCACGACAGTTCGCCTCGTGATCCTCGCTGTCATCAACGCCTATGCGTTCTCCCGCGGACTAATCTGCGTGATCCGGGCGCTGGCGGGACCGTTCGGCCTGTTTCCGGTTCGGGCCGAGACCGCAGCCTATATCGAGATCTGGGCGCGCCGCATCGTCGGCGTCGGTGTATCCGGCATCGCCTTTGCCAATGTGGCGCTGCTGCTCGGCCTGCATCGTGCCGGTTACGCTGCGCTGCTGCGCATGGTGATGCTGATCGTGCACCTCTTCATCGTCGTCATCATCTTGCAATGCCGCCGCCAGGTCGCCGAAGCCATCCGCGCGCCGGCCGATCGGCAGGGCATCGCGGCCCGTCTGCGCAACCGCATCGCCGGCGGCTGGCACTATCTTGCCATCGCGCTCGATCTCGCGCTGTGGGCCGTGTGGGCGCTCAACATCCGCAACGGCTATTCGCTGCTCTTGCAGTATTTCGTCGGGACGGTCGTGGTGGCACTGATCACCCGCGTCGCCATCATGCTGACGCTGAGCCTGATCGACCGCGGCTTCCGTATCAAGCCGGAGATCCTCCAGCGCTTTCCCGGTCTCGAGATCCGCGCCAACCGCTATCTGCCGCTGCTGCGCAAGATCGTATCTGGCGTGATCGCCTTCATCGGCTTCGTGGCGGTGCTAGAAGTCTGGGGCGTGGACGCGATCGTCTGGTTCTATGGCGGCCAGATCGGCAGCCGGCTGATCTCGGCCTTGGTGACGATCGGGCTCGCCGTGTTCATCGCGGCCGCGATCTGGGAAGCCAGCAACGCGCTGCTGGACCGCCAGATCAATGCGCTGTCCCGGGACGGCCATTATGCCCGCGCCGCTCGCTTACGCACCTTCCAACCGATGCTGCGGACGGCGCTGCTCTGCCTGATCGCCACCGTCGTCGGCCTTACCGCGCTGAGCGAGATCGGCGTCAATGTCGCCCCGCTGCTCGCGGGCGCCGGCATCGTCGGCATTGCCATCGGCTTCGGTTCGCAGAAGCTGGTGCAGGACCTCATCACGGGTCTGTTCCTGCTCCTGGAGAACACGGTGCAGGTCGGCGACAATGTCAGCGTCTCAGGGCTGTCAGGCGTGGTGGAGAACGTCTCGATCCGCACCATCCGCCTGCGCGCCGGCGATGGCGCCGTGCACATCGTGCCGTTCAGCGCGGTCACGACCATCACCAATGCCAGCCGCGGCGCCGGCAACGCCTCCGTCAGCGTCAACGTCGCCTACAAGGAAGATACCGACCGCGCCGGCCAGATCCTCAAGGACATCGTGGAGGAGATGCGCCGCGAGCCGGAATTCCGTGCATTGATCCGCGGTGACCTCGAGCTCTGGGGCATCGACAAGGTCGATGGCGCAATGGTGTCGATCGTCGGCCAGATCCGCTGCACCGAGGCCGGCCGCTGGCCGGTCCAGCGCGAATTCAACCGCCGCATGAAGCTGCGCTTCCAGCAGAGCGGCATCGAGGTCGCCTCCGCCACCCAGACCATCTTGATGCAGATCGCGCCACCAGCCGACGGCGCCGCCAATCTGACGCCAAGGCGGGCGGCCGGATAGCGGCCCGATCATCTTCCGGCTTGCCTCCGCTCGCCCGGCAGCGTTCACTCAGGCATCAGCCCGCTGACAATATGCGGGCGACAAAAGGGTGGGGGAGACCGATGCGGGGGGTGTGGGCCGGATTGCGCGGCGGTGCGATCGTCGTGTGCACGCTGATTGGATGTGCGGCCTGGCCCGCGCCAGGCAGCGCCCAGCCGTTTCCGTCGCGTCCCATCACCTTCGTGGTGCCATTCGCGGCGGGCGGTCCGACCGATACGCTGGCGCGGATCCTGTCGGAGCGCATCGCTGCCGAGCTGCACACGACGATCGTGGTCGAGAACGTTGCCGGCGCCTCCGGCAGCATTGCCGGTACCCGCGTTGCCCGCGCCGCACCCGACGGCACCACGATCACCATCGGCCATTGGGGCACGCATGTGCTGAACGGCGCGATCCTCAAGCTGCCCTACGATGTGGTTGACGACTTCGAGCCGGTCGCGATGATCGCGATGGGAACGCAACTCATCGTCGGCAGAAAGTCGCTCGAGGCCAGCAATCTCAAGGAGCTGATCGCGTGGCTGAAAGCCAATCCCGGCAAGGCCACCGCGGGGACCGCCGGTGCGGGCACGGGCGCCCATGTCGCCGGCGTGTTCTTCAAGGGCAAGACCGGCACCGACTTCCAGTTCGTGCCCTATCGCGGCGCCGGGCCTGCCATGATCGATCTCGTCGCCGGGCAGATCGACATCATGTTCGACCAGGCGTCGAACTCGCTGGCGCATGTCAAGAACGGTGCGATCAAGGCGTTCGCGGTGACCTCGCCGACAAGGCTCGCCTCTGCCCCTGACATCCCGACCGTCGACGAGGCGGGTCTGCCCGGGCTCTATATTTCCTACTGGCACGGCATCTGGGCACCGAAGACCACGCCGAAGGAGATCGTCACCAAGCTCAATGCGGCCATCGTCACCGTGCTTGCCGACCCCTCCGTCAAGCAGCGCTTTGCCGAACTGGGGCAGGAGATTCCGCCACTGGCGCAGCAGACGCCCCGCAGCGCTCGCGGCCTTCCAGAAGGCCGAGACCGAGAAATGGTGGCCGGTCGTGAAGGCCGCCGACATCAAGGTTGAGTAGATTTGAAGCGTTAACTCCTGCTGTTTTTGCGACAATCTCGCTGCGGTGCGAGATCACAATCGATGCCTCAGTCCCAACGTCCTTGATCTCCGGGGAGCGCTGGCCGACAATGACCGCGGTTCAATAAGAAACTCCTTGGGGGAATTCGTGAATAGACCCGCTCGTGTCGCTGCCCAAGCGACATCATCCGATCAATCGCAAGGCATGACGCTGGCCGCGCGATCCTCTGCTCAATAAGGGCACCGCCTTCACGGGATCCGAGCGCGAGGCGCTGGGCCTGCGCGGCCTGCTGCCGCCTTGCGTGCTGACGATGGAGACGCAAGCTCAGCGCGTGCTGACCAATCTGCGCACACTGCCGACGGACCTGGAGAAATACGTCGCGCTAAACGCGCTGCATGACCGCAACGAAGCGCTGTTCTTCCGCGTCGTCGTCGACAATATCGACGAGATTCAACCGATCATCTACACCCCGACCGTCGGGCTCGCCTGCCAGAAATTTGGTTTGATCTTCCAGCGGCCGCGCGGCATGTTCATCTCCTCGCGCGATCGCGGCAAGATCGCCGAGATCCTGAAGAACTGGCCCTATCCGGCCAGGCTGATCGTCGTGACCGACGGCGAGCGCATCCTCGGCCTGGGCGATCTCGGCGCCAACGGCATGGGGATTCCGGTCGGCAAGCTCTCGCTCTATTCGGCCTGCGCCGGCGTGCATCCCGAGCTGTGCCTGCCGATCGTGCTCGACGTCGGCACCAACAACGAAGAGCTCTTGAACGACCCCTATTATCTTGGCCTGCGCGAGCGACGGCTGACCGGCGAGGCCTATGACAGCTTCGTCGACGAATTCATGCAGGCCGCGCGCAAGACCTTTCCGGGCGTCCTGATCCAGTTCGAGGATTTCGCCAACCATTCGGCGTTCAAGCTGCTGCACAAATACCGGGATGAAGCCTGCGTCTTCAACGACGACATCCAGGGCACCGCGGCGGTGGCGCTTGCCGGCCTGTTCTCGGCTCTGCGCGTCTCCGGCGGCAAGCTGAGGGATCAGCGCATCCTGTTCCTCGGCGCGGGCGAGGCGGCGACCGGCATCGCCGATCTCGTGGTCTCCGCCATGATGGCGGAGGGGTTGGCGGAGGCCGAAGCGCTCCGGCGCAACTGGCTGGTGGATTCCCGTGGCCTCGTCGTCGGCGGCCGCGATGGCCTGTCCGGCCACAAGCGGCGCTATGCCCACACAGACCAGGCGCCGATCGCCGATTTCCTCACCGCGATCAAGACGCTGAAACCGACGGCGATCATCGGCGTTGCCGCGGTCGGCGGCGCCTTCACGCCCGAGGTGCTCAAGGCGATGGCCGAGCTCAACGAGCAGCCGATCGTATTCGCGCTCTCCAATCCGACCTCGAAGGCCGAGTGCTCGGCGGAGGATGCCTACCGCTACACCGAGGGCCGCGCGCTGTTTGCCTGCGGCAGTCCGTATGATCCGGTGACGCTCAGCGGCCGCACCTTCGTGCCGCGCCAGGGCAACAATTCCTACATCTTCCCCGGCGTCGGCCTCGGCGTCATCGCCAGCCGCTCGCGCCTCGTCACGGACGAAATGTTCATGGCGGCGGCCCACACGCTCGCCGATTGCGTCGGCAAGGAGGACCTCGCGCAGGGTAGCCTCTATCCGGCGCTGCCACGCATCCGCGAGGTCTCGGTCCGCATCGCCGCCGCCGTCGCAGACGTCGCCTTTCAGCGCGGCCTCGCCGACGGACCCGCGCCCAACGACGTGAAGACCCTGGTCCAGTCGCAGATGTACGAGCCGCATTACTGAAGCTTACAACTCAATCTGAATTCGCTGAGATAGCCCTCACCCCACCCTCTCCCCGTAAGAACGGGGAGAGGGTGCGAGAGAGATTGCCTCCTTAACCTCTCCCCGCTCTTCAGCGGGAGAGGTCGGATTGCCCCGGCGATGCGCAGCATCGTCCGGCGCGATCCGGGTGAGGGGCAAGGCACACTGCCAACCCACGTCGGAGATAGATCCGACTCCAGACGTGTCTCTTCCCAACCGCCATTAGGTCAGCACGGCGATACCATTTCAGGTGGAATCGCCGTTGCGCGGCGCGGCCGCATATGCGACGATCTGTAGCGTTACAAGAAAACTCTATCCGCAAGGTAAGTGCCATGGACGATCGTTTGCCCGAACTGGGGGACCTCGAGCGCGAGGTCATGCAATTGGTTTGGGCCCATGGTCCCGTCACGGCCGAAATCGTGCGTGAGCGTCTGTCGCGGCGTCTGAAGGAATCCACGGTCCGCACGGTGCTGCGTCGGCTGGAAGAAAAGGGCTATGCCAACCACACCGTGGACGGTCGCACTTACGTCTACCACGCCGCCGAACCACGCGCGCGTGTGGCGGCCAAGGCGGTGCAGCGCATCGTCGACTGGTTCTGCAACGGTTCAATTGAAGAAGTTCTCGTCGGCATGGTGGACAACAAGATGCTCGACCAGCAGCAGCTGCGCACGCTGGCCGACCAGGTGGCCAAGGCGAAGAAGGCGAGGGGAGTGAAGAAAGAATGATCGCAACTCTGGCTGAGGCGGCGCTGCGCTCCTTCGTGCTGGGAGGCATCGTCTGGTTCGGTCTCACCCTGTTTCGCGTGCGCAATCCGCACGTCCACATGACGGCGTGGGTCGTCGTGCTGCTGGCGTCGCTGGCGATGCCCTTCGTGATGCATTGGCCGACGCTCACGATCACCCGGCCGCCTGTGCCGATGCCGGCGCCGGACGATTTTCTGCCGGCTGACCTTTCGATGCTGGAGCTGCCGCAGCCGTCGCTGCCGGTCGCATCAGGCGCGGCGATCGTTCCGCCGGCCGGAAGCGGGCTCTCGATCAATTGGTGGCTGGTGGCCACCATCATCTATGCCGGCGTCACCGCTTGCCTGCTGTTGCGGCTGATGATCGGCCTCTGCCTGACCTGGCGCATGGCACGGGCGGCGGCGCCGATGAAGGGTACGGAGCTGATCGCTGCCGACGTCCGCATCAGCCGTGACGTCGGCGGTCCCGTCACCTTCGGCTCGACCATTCTGGTGCCGCCGCAATTCGCCGGCTGGGATGCGAAGAAGCGCCTCGCCGTGCTCGCGCATGAAGGCGCGCATGTCGCCAATCGCGATTTCTACGTCCTGCTGCTGGCCTCGCTCAATCGCGCGGTGTTCTGGTTCAGCCCGTTCTCGTGGTGGCAGCTGGCGCGTCTCGCCGAGCTCGCCGAGATCATCAGCGATGCCCGGGCGATCGAGGTGATCGAAGACCGGCTGTCCTATGCGGAGATTCTGCTCGACTTTGCCAGCACCGTAAGACCGCGCCCGGTCGAGCTCGCGATGGCGCGAGCCTCGACCGTGCGCGCCCGCGTCGAGCGCATCATCGCGGCCGCCGCGATGCCGGTGGCTGTCGGCTGGCGCAAGCGATTGTGGATCGCGGCCGCGATCGTCCCCGCCGTGATCGTGTCCGCCGGCATGATCGCCTATCGCACGCCGGACGTCGCGCCGGTCAGCGCCGATCTCGGCGATGTCCCGGACCAGCATTACCGCCCCTTCGTCAATTTCTATGCCATGGGCCCGGCCTCGGTCTTCGCCATCTTCCGCGAGGGCGACGAGCTCTACGGCCAGCTCACCGGGCAGCGCAGATTGCGTCTGACGGTCGGCAGTGATGGTACGGCATCCTACCCGGCTTCATCCGGCGAGATCACGTTCCCGATCGAAGCGGAGCGTCGCTCCTCCGAGCTAATGCTGCGCATGAACGGTCGCGACGTGCGCGCGCTTCGCGTCGCGGAGATGCCGGCGGCGGCAACTGGACCCGCGCCGCTCGATCAATATGTCGGCTGGTACAGGGTTGCACCGAACCGCGTTCTCACCGTGCGCCGCGACGGCGATCGGCTTCAGGTGCAGGAAACCGTGCAGGGCCGGGCGGCACTTCTCGCGGAAGGCGCCGATGTCTTCTCGATCCATGGCGACAACCTCCTGATCTTCCTGCGCGACGAAGAAGCCAGGGTCTCGCGCGTGCTGGTCCAGAATGCGGTGTTTGGTGCCCGACTCGCGCCGCGGATCGATGCGGCCGTGGCGCAGGCGATCGAGGCCGACTTCGCGCGCCGTGTTGCGGAGGTGCCGGACCGTTTCCGCGAGCAGGTCCCCGTTGCAGGCGGCAAGGAGATGATCCTGCGCGGGATCGAGGACTTACGCCGCGGCACCCCGAAGTATGATCGCATGAGCGCGCCGCTGGCTGCGAAGATCCACCGTCAGCTCAACGAGACGCAGGCGACGTTCGTGGCGCTTGGCGCCCTCGAGTCGATCTTCTTCCGCGGCGTCGGCCCCGGCGGCTACGACATCTTTGGCGCGAAATTCGAGAACGGCACCGCGGAATTCCGCCTGCTGCTCGAGCCCGACGGCAAGGTCGGCGACGTGCTGTTCCGGGCCGACGGCAATGACGAGCTCGGCGGTATCGTCTCCTGCGCGGAAGAGGCGAGCGTGCGCGGTCGCGCCGGCACCTCGCCGATCCGGATCATGGTCTATAATGAGATGGGCGAGGACATCCAGATCGCCAATCTCGACGCCGACGGCAATCGCAGGACGCAGAGCGTGGTCAGGCCCAATATGTCCTGGGCTTCCACGACCACCGTGAACAATCCCTGGGTGATTGCCGACAAGTCCGGACGATGCCTCGAGATCCTGGTGCCGGGCCGGCAGACGCGCTTCCACAATGTCGAAGCGATGAGCCTCGGTGCGCGTCCGGGGCGCGCTGCGCGCCGCGCCGTTCCGATTGCCAATGGCGAGGAGATGCTGCGCCGCTACATCGAGGGCGTCGGCAAGGGGCAGCCAGACTACGACCGGATGACGTCGGAGGTGGCCGACATCACGCGTCAACAGCTTCCGTTCGATCAGGCGATCCTGGCGCGGCTCGGCGCGCTGCGTGCGGTCTCCTTCCGCGGCGTCACAGCGCTCGACAGCGACATCTATGTCGCCCAGTTCGCCAATGGGTCGGCGGAATGGCGCATCGGCGTCAGGAACGGCACGATCACCAAGATCGCGTTGGGGCCGAATTTCTAGAGACGACAGGAGCTGCCGGTCTGGCAGACCGGCAGCTCCCGATCAAATGACGGCGAGCGTTCAATCTCGGCTTGTGGCCCTCTGCCGTGAATGCTACGGTTTGTAGCATTACAAGCCGTAGCCTCGTGCCATGCGCTATAGCGCAGGCTCGAAAGAATTGGGCGTCCGCCATGAGCAATTCTGTAAAGGCAGAGGTCGTTCTGGCGCTCCATCGCTTCGGGATGGGGCCGCGGCCGGGGTCGATCGCTGCCGTCGGCACCGACCCGCGCGGCGCGCTGATCGCCGAGCTCGAGCAGCCGCTGGTGCTGAGTGCGGCGGCCAGCCTTCCCACAAGTGCAAAGGCCTATCGCACCGTCGCCGATGCCAATGCGCGGCGAACCGCGCGTGCCAAGCAGGCGCAGCAGCAGGCCAAGAAGCCGCAGATGGCTGCGGCGCCCGTCATGTCCGAAGATCAAGCACAGGGACAGCGGCAGGAGAAGGACGCCGCCGAGATGGCGGCGAAACAGGCGGCCGACGCCATTCCCGATCCCGGACGTCCGATCTATTTGCAGGAAGCCAAGCTGCGCACGGAAGCTGCACTTGCCGCCGACATCGGCTTTGCCGAGCGGCTGGTGTGGTTCTGGTCCAACCATTTCTGCGTCTCGGCCAACCGGATCCAGAGCATGTCCGGCGCCTATGAGCGCGAAGCCGTTCGCGCCCACGCGCTCGGCCGTTTCGTCGACCTGCTCCAGGCCGTCGAAGGTCATCCGGCAATGTTGTTCTATCTCGACAATCTGGAGTCGATGGGTGCCAACTCGACGGCCGGCATCAACCGCAACCGCGGCCTCAACGAGAATTTTGCGCGCGAGATCATGGAGCTGCATACGCTCGGTGTGCGCACCGGCTATACCCAGGAGGACGTCATCAGCTTCGCCAACGTGCTGACCGGCTGGACGCTGGTGCCGCCAGGCGCCGACCCCCAGCATGGCGGCGAGTTCACCTTCAATCCACGTCTGCACGAGCCCGGCGGCCAGACCGTGCTCGGCAAGCGCTATGAGCAGGACGACGTCGAGCAGGGCCGCGCCGTGCTGCGCGACCTCGCCGCGCATCCGGCGACCGCAACCCATGTCGCGACCAAGCTCGCACGGCATTTCGTCGCCGACGAGCCGCCGCCAGCACTCGTCGAGCAAATGGCAAAGATGTTTCGCGACACCGACGGCGATCTCAAGCAGGTCGCGATCGCGATGGTGTCGTCGGACGAGGCCTGGCGCGGGCCGCCGTCAAAACTGAAACGTCCCGGCGAATGGGTGATCGGCATGGTGCGCGCGACCGGCATCATGGTCGTCGATCCCGTGCGCTTCACCGGAGGCCAGGAGCTGCTCGGCGAGGCGCTGTGGCGTCCGCCGGCGCCAAAAGGCTATCCGGACGACGAGGCAAGCTGGATCGACGGCGTCGGCCGGCGGCTCGACGTCGCCAACAATTTTGCCGAGCGCATCACCGGCATGACCGATCCGCAAGCCATCATCGAGGACGTCTTCGCATCGCAGATCGCGCCCGAGGTGAAGCAGGCGGTCGGTCGCGCCGAGAGCCGGCAGCAGGCGCTGGCGCTCTTGTTCATGTCGGCGGATTTTCAGAGGAGGTGAGCATGGGCTTTGTCGATCATTTGCCCACGCGGCGCGAGCTTCTGGTCGGCTCCGGTGCGCTGTTCGCATGGAGCCAGATGCCGCGGATTGCGCGCGCCGAAGGACGCGATCCGCGCCTGCTCGTCATCGTCCTGCGCGGCGCGCTCGATGGCCTCGGTGCCGTCGCGCCGGTCGGCGATCCCGATTGGCTAGGCTTGCGCGGCGATCGCGCGCTGGTGCTGGATGGCAAGCCGCCGGCGCTGCCGCTCGATTCGTTCTTCGCGCTCAATCCGGCTATGCCGAACCTGCACCGGCTCTATCGAAGCGGCAAGGCCGCGATCGTCCATGCCGCTGCGACGCCCTATCGCGAGCGTTCGCATTTCGACGGCCAGGACGTGCTGGAGAGCGGGCTCGTCAAGCCCGGCATGACCAGCTCGGGATGGCTCAACCGCGCGCTGCTCGCACTGGAGTCAGGCGGCCGCGTCGATCCGCGCGGCAGCCGCGCGCTCGGCATTGGCTCCGTCACCCCGCTCGTCGTGCGCGGCTTAGCGCCCGTCATGACGTGGGTGCCGCAGAAGCTGCTGCCGGCGAGCGAGGATACGCAGAACCGCCTGCTCGATCTCTATCAGCACACCGATCCGAAGCTCGCGACCGTGCTCCAGGCGCGGATGAAGCTCGCTTCACTCGGCGGCGCGCCTGGCGCGGGCGATCCGATGTCAGACGATCCGACGCTGGCGCCTCCGGGCATCGCGCGCGTGCGCGCCTACTTCGCCGAGGCCGCCGGCACCGCCGCGCGCTATCTCGCCAAGCCCGACGGTCCGCGCGTCGGTGCGATGGGCTTTGTCGGCTGGGATACGCATATCGCCGAAGGCGCGGCCTCGGGCCAGCTCTACAATCTGCTCGGCGCACTCGACGGCGCCTTCGCGGCGATCGAGAGCAACATGGGTGAGGCGTGGCGAGAGACGGTCGTCGCCGTCGTCACCGAGTTCGGGCGCACCGCGCGCATCAATGGCACGCAAGGCACGGATCACGGCACCGGCACGGTCGCCTTCCTGATCGGCGGCGCGCTCACCGGCGGCCGCGTGATCGCGGACTGGCCGGGGCTGAAGCCAACGCAGCTGTTCGAGGATCGCGACCTCAAGCCGACAACGGATCTACGCGCCGTGCTGAAGGGCCTGCTGAGGGATCACCTGCGCCTCGAGGAGAAGGTTCTCGCCGAGGCGGTCTTCCCCGGCAGCGCCGACGTCAAGCCGATGGGAGGCCTCGTGGCCTGAAAGCGCGATGTGCACGCTGACGCAACAAGAACTCGATTTTCTTGCCAGCTTGAAGACGAGCTGGCGAAGGCTCTATTGGCGTGAGTTCGCGCGTATTCTCAGGGAGGGTGCGGAGTCCAGCGAGGCCCGCGCCGACATTTGCCCCGTCTCGCAAAGAGTGTGAACGAGAAGCTCGGATGAGACGGCGCCGGTTCATTTCACTTCTCGGAGGAGCCGCACTGGCGCCTTTCTCCGCGCTGCCAGTGGATGCGGACCCATCGGGCGCCTGCGGTGTTCCGCTTGCGCGAGACGATGGCTGGCCGGTCCGTCCCGTCGATGACAATGGACTCGTCAATAGGGACGCGCTGTGCGAGATGGCTGATCGGCTCGCATCAAACGATACCAATATTCATGCCGTGCTGGTCGTTCGCAACGGCAAGCTGGCGTTCGAGCGATACTTCAAGGGAGCCGACGAAATACCCGGCCACATTTACGGCCGCCGGGTGGAAACCGTCGCCTTTGATGCTGACACGCTGCATGACATGAAGTCAGTTTCGAAGAGCGTCGCGTCCCTCGCAGTCGGAATCGCGATCGATCGCGGGTTGATACGCAGCGTCGACGAACCGATCTGGAGCTTCTTCCCCGAGCTGGCCGACCTGCGCTCCCCTGAAAAGGACCGCTTCCGGCTGGCGCACGTGCTCACCATGTCGATGGGCCTGGATTGGGTCGAGGCAACTCCGGCCACTGGAGATTTCAACAACGATGAGGCGCGAATGTGGATGGCTTGGGACCCATGTCGCTATGTCCTCAGTCGTCCAGTGACGTCCCCGCCAGGGCGCCAATTTTTCTACAACACCGGCGCGCTCATGTTGGTGTCGGCCATTTTCCGAAAGGCGACAGGACAGCCGCTCGACGAATTTGCGCGCGGAGCATTGTTCGAGCCCTTGGGCATAACCAGCGCGGAGTGGACGAGGTACAGAGGCTATACCGACGCTGGGGGCGGCTTGCGCCTACGGTCTCGCGATATGGCGAAAATCGGCCAGCTGGTTCTTGCGGGCGGTCGCTGGAACGACCGCCAGATCGTTTCCAAGGCATGGATCGACGCCTCGACGGCAGAGAAGATCAAAGGGACGGACGATCAATCCTACGGATATCTGTGGTGGCGGGGCCAAGCGAGGCTCAATCACGGGAAGGTCAACTGGATCGGCGCGCTTGGTCGCGGCGGGCAGTCGATCCGCATCGTCCCGGAGCTCGATCTCGTCGTCGCGGTGACCGCGGGTTACTATCGGGACTACAGCCCGCAAGCGTTTCGATTGCAATTCGGCGTATTCCGGGACGTGTTGCGCGCGATCCCGCCTCCGGCCTGAGCTGGGCCGCCGCCTCTGGGAGGCAGTCTCTGTCCCGATTCAGGACAGGCACTGTGGTGGAATCGTCACAGCTGGCGTGAAACGGCCGCGGCCCCAGGCCCGCTTTTGTTCCGACAAGGTTCTGCCCTCATTCCCCACCGAAAATCCGGCCGTTCGGAGGGGCGTACCATGTCTCGCATCACACGTGCCGAAACTGCCCGGATTTCCCTCGCAATCTCGTGCCGCCGGCCGGCCCGGCTGCTGCTCACCATTGCCGGCGCCGCCTCGCTCGCGGCCTGCGCGCAATCGCCGGTCGGCCGCCAGAAGGCCGATCTCGCCGCGACCGGCCGGCAGGCCGCGGTGGAGCGCCCGCACCGGGTGGCGGCGCTGCATCCACGGCCGATCAGCCGGTCGCGCGCCTCTGGCGGTGACGCAAAACAGACAGCTTCGCGCGGCGTTGCCAGCTTCTACTCGGACACGGAGACCGCGAGCGGGGAGAAGTTCGACAAGAACGAATTGACCGCGGCCCATCCCACCCTGCCGTTCGGCACCAAGCTCCGCGTCACCGATACCTCCTCCGGCCGCTTCGTCACCGTCAGGATCAACGATCGCGGGCCCTATGTCCGCGGCCGCGTGGTCGATATCTCCCCATCCGCGGCCGAGGCGCTCGGCATGGTCGACAAGGGCATCACCAATGTCCGGCTCGACGTCGTGCAATGAGCCTCAAGCCCATCGCAGCGCTTAACCGGCTGTTAGCTGCTCTGTCGCACCATGGCTGTCCAACAATTCGGGGCTTTGGGGAGGCGGCGCTTGAACACGATCCAGTATCTCGAAGATCAGGCCGCGCGCGCCGAGCGGCTGGCCAAACGGATCACGGATACGCTGACGATCGAAAAGCTGCTGACCTTCGCCGGCGAGCGCCGCCGCGAGATCGAGGTCATCGCCGGCAAGCACCGGCGCGCCTAACTCTGGCGAACCACGCGCTAAGCGCATCCGCCCTTGCTTCCCTATCTGCGCAATTGAGACAACGCCCGCTCAGCGGTGGCTCTCGACGAAGTCGCTGAGATAATCGGGCAGCTCGATGCCGTAAATCTCGCAGCGCGCACGAATCTCGCCGGCGACGTCGGTCGAGATGTCCTTCATCCAATGCTCGAGGGTATTGAACGAAATCACCTTGATCGGGTCGTTGAAGCATCCGGCGACAAGCTCGCCGATGGTGGCTTCGAGATCGCTGCGCTCGATGCGGATTTCGGTCGCCTCGTCGCGGCGATCGATCACCACGAAGAGGGTCTCGTCTGCGCCGTAGGGTACGATCGGTGATGATACGTCGGCGTCAAACATCTTGAGGCGCTCACGTCTTTGCTTCCGATCCCTGACAACGAGAAAAACGGGAAGAAGGTTCCTGCTCGCGTGCTTGTGAAGGCCGTCAGAGAAATTCTCGTAAGCGCGATAGCTCGATGACGTGCTCGGGCGAAAGGATTTCGGTGACGAGCGGTGGCTGCGCCACGGTGCGGATCTCGTAGAGGTGCCGGGTTGCCGCCGGCTTCTGCATGAAGGCCGAGATGCACTCGTCGAGCGTGCCTTCACTTACTTGATAGGAGTCTCTGTCCGGCCTTCGCTGGTTTGCCAGCGATGGCCATTTATGCAGCACCGCAAGCGCGCCGAAATCGACTTTTGAATCTCCGGCCACGTCCCCCATCATCCTGCCTCACGCAAAAGACGACCCCAGCACACGGGTTCGCGTGCCGGGGTCTACACACCTGTCGCTGCATCTCAATGCCACGAATGCCCAACGCGGCAGCCGGGAAAAGGTTCCCGGCGGCCTTGTGCCGCTTCAGCTCGCGGCGGCCGCGATTTTGTGCCCCGGGCTGTCTTGGCCCAGGCTGCTCTCGCCGCGGCTGACCTCAGGAAGCCCGGCGAAGCGCCGCAAGGCCCCGGCCATCTGCGCCCGGCCGGGCACGCCGGTGATCACCACGTCCACCATCGCAAAGGACGAGTGGAAATGGCCGCGCGCACGGAGCTGCTCGACCGGGACGCCGGCGGCGGCCATCGCCTCGGCATAGGCGACGCCCTCGTCGCGTAACGGATCGAACTCGCAGGTGACGACGAAGGCCGGTGGCAGGCCGGCGACCTTGCCGCGGAGTGGCGAGACGCGCGGGTCGGTGCGGTCGGCCGGCGAGCAATAGAGGTCCCAGAACCAGTACATCAGCGAGCGCGTCAGGAAGTAGCCGGTCGCATTGTCGTTGTAGGACGGACGATCGAAGGTGCAGTCGGTGACCGGGCAGACCAGGAGCTGGCCGGCGATGTCAGGCCCGCCGCGGTCGCGCGCGAGCTGGCAGGTGACGGCGGCGATGTTGCCGCCGGCGCTCCAGCCTGCGACCAGCACCGGGCCCGGCGTGCCGCCGAGCTCGCCGGCGTGCTCGGCGATCCAACGCGTCGCCGCATAGCCGTCCTCGGCCGCGGTGGGGAAGCGGTACTCCGGCGCATGGCGATAGCCAACGCTGACGAAGATCATGCCGGTCCGCCGCACCATGTCGCGGCAGAGCGGCTCGTCCGACTGTTCGTCGCCGAGCACCCAGCCGCCGCCGTGGAAATAGACCACGATCGGATGCGGTCCTGCTGTTGCGGGCTTGTAGACGCGGTAAGGCAGCGCGCCGTCGGTAACTGGCAGGGTGCCGTCGACGATGTCGCCGATCGGCCGTCCCGCAGGCCGGCCCTTGTTGAACTCGTTGACGAAGGCACGTGCGCCGAGCGCGCCCATCGACTCGATCGGCGGCAAGTTCAGCGACACGAGCAGGTTCAGCACCAGCCGCACGTCCGGCTGCAGGCGCACCACCTCGCCGTCATTGCATTGCGCGGCGGCGTTGGGGCCGGTGAGCCTGAAGCCGAGCATGCCGCGACTGACCACCTCGTCGCAGATGCTGCGATAGGGGCCGACGCCGCCGGTATAGGGCATCAGGCCCTGAACCTTGCCGGGCACGTTGGCGCCCGTGTACCAGGTGTTGGCGAGCCGGTGCAGCGTCAGCATCGAACAGTCGGCCATGTGCCGGCCCCAGGCGGCCTGCGCCGTCTCGGTCGGCTCGATCGTGTTGAAACCGGCATCGCGCAGCGCGGCAAGGCGATCGACGACCCAGTCGACATGCTGCTCGATCGACACCGCCATGTTCGAGAGCACCGACGGGCTGCCCGGGCCGGTGATCATGAAGAAGTTCGGGAAGCCCTCGACCGTGAGGCCGAGATAGGTCTGCGGTCCCTGCGCCCAGACGTCGGAGAGCGACCTGCCGCCCCGCCCGGTGATCGGATGCACGGCACGGATCGCGCCGGTCATGGCGTCGAAGCCGGTCGCGAACACGATGACGTCGAGATCGAAGCTGCGGCCGTTCGTGGAGATGCCGCTCGCGGTGATCGCCTTGATCGGCTCCTGGCGCAGATTGACCAGCGTGACGTTCGGCCGGTTGTAGGTGGCGTAGTAATTGGTGTCGAGGCAGGGGCGCTTGGCGCCGAACGGATGATCGTGCGGCGTCAGCGCCGCAGCGGTTTCGGGGTCGTTGACGGCGGCGCGGATCTTCTCGCGGATCAGGTCCTGGACGATCTTGTTGCCGTCGACATCGACGGCCTGGTCGGCCCAGAGCTGCGTCAGGATGTGGACGAGGTCGCCGGCTGCCCAGGCGCGTTCGAACCGCTCGCGACGCTCGGCATCGCTCAATTGCCAGCTCACGACGGTCTGCTGCGGGTAGGGGACGCCGGCCATCGACTGGCGCGCCTGCTCGCGATAGGCCGCGCGATCGCCTTGCAGCAGGCTCATGCGGTCTGCTGGCGCCGGACCATCGTGTGCAGGCAGCGCGAAATTCGGCGTGCGCTGGAACACGGTCAGATGCGCGGCCTGCTCGGCGATCAGCGGGATCGACTGGATGGCCGAGGAGCCCGTGCCGATCACGGCGACGCGTTTTCCCGCGAGATTGACGCCGTCATGCGGCCAGCGTCCGGTGAAATAGACCTCCCCTTTGAAGTCCTTGACGCCGTCGATCTCCGGCGGCTTGGGCGTCGAAAGGCAGCCGGTCGCCATGATGTAATGGCGGCAGAAGACCGGTGCGCCGTTGTCGGTGGTGAGCTGCCAGCGCTCGGTCGCCTCGTCCCATTTGGCTTCGGTCACCTTGGTGTTGAAGCGGATGTCGCGCCTGAGGTCATAGCGATCGGCGACGAAGCCGAGATAGCGCAGGATCTCGGGCTGGGTCGCGTATTTCTCCGACCAGGTCCAGGCGGTCTCGAGATCCGGATCGAAGGTGTAGCTGTAATCGATGGTCTGGATGTCGCAGCGCGCGCCGGGATAGCGGTTCCAGTACCAGGTGCCGCCGACGTCGCCGGCCTCATCGAGGGCGACCGCCTTGAAGCCGGCCTTGCGCAGGCGATGCAGGAGATAGAGCCCGGCAAATCCGGCGCCCACCACGGCGACGTCGACCTGCTGGGCTGTTCCGCTCGCCGCTTGGGATTCACGTGCGGCGACCATTGCGTCAGGCATGGCATTCCTCCCGTGTATTTGTTTTGCCGGCAGGCTATCGCTGCAGGTTCGGCTTGTCATCAGGACAAGTGCAATCTTCGGTAGTCGTTTGCGGCGGCATCGTGGCCGCGCGAAGGTTATGGCGATACACGCACCGCGATGCACAATCGCCGGGATTGTCCGGGCTAATCAGACCACATCCTTCTGTGTATGCTTGCGCTTACAAGCCACGCGTACCGACCGGGCGTCATGACAGAGTTGAGTGAGAGAACCAAAGCGAACATGGACGTCGTCCTGGAGGAGACGTGTCGTCAATTGCCACATGGCGGTGATCACGACAGCCGCAGATTCATCGCCGAGCGCCTGATCGAGGCGGCACAGTCGGGGCACTCCACGCTCGGTGAGCTCGGCATCGTCGCGCGCCGCGCGCTGGCGGAGCTCCTCGCCAAGGGTGGTTAGGTCGCAGGCGCGATTCAGCCAAGCGTCCGGCCGCGTCGAGGGCGCGCTCCCTCGCCCCGCGCTTGCCGACAGGGAAGATCCCATAACGGTTTGGCACGGCCGGAGCACGCGCCTCGTCCTTCAAGACGACCGCTCGTTGATACTGCTGCCATGCATTCCGTCCCCATCCTGAGGAGCCCGCCTACAGCGGGCGTCTCGAAGGATGCGCCGCAAGGGAATCGCTCTCAATGAAATTGTCCCCAATAGGCACGACTGCCGCGAGGCTTGCCTCACTGGCGGCCGCGGACGTAACCTGCCGCAACCGTTCCGCGCATCGAGATGCTTCGAAGATGCGATCCGTGCTCGCGCTTGTTGCGGCTTCCATTGTCCTGTGTGGCGCCGGCTTGGCCGCGGCCCAGCCGGTCGGACAGTTTCCATTTGCGCTGACGCGTGAAGGTCAGATGCTTGGCGCCGTCGAAGGCGAGGTGGCCTCCTTCAAGGGGCTGGCTTACGCGGCGGCGCCGGTCGGCGCACTGCGCTGGCGCCCGCCGCAGCCGACGGCCGAGAGTTCGGAGATGCACACCGCCTTCGACTACGGCGCGCCGTGCCTTCAACCGTCGCTGCCTGCCGCGCGCGAGGATTGCCTCACGCTGAACGTGTTTCGTCCCTTCGGGGTCGACGGTCCGCTGCCGGTGATGATGTTCATCCATGGCGGCGCCTTCGTCGCGGGCACCGCGAACGATGCGGTGTTCGACGGCGCCAGGCTTGCACAGGCCGGCCTCATCGTCGTCACCGTGAATTATCGCCTAGGTGTGCTCGGCTGGCTCACTCACCCGGCGCTGTCGGAGGGCGGCTCCGGCAATTACGGCCTGATGGACCAGATCGCGGCGCTGCATTGGGTGCACGACAATATCGCGGCGTTCGGCGGTGATCCAAACAACGTCACCCTGTTCGGCAACGGCGCGGGCGCGACATCGATCGCACTGCTGATGCTGTGCCGGCAGGCGCGCGGTCTATTCCAGAAAGCCATTCTGCAATCGGTGCCCGGCCGCGCAGCTCTGCGCGCGCCGCAGGAGGCGGAGGTCGTGAGCGCGTATTTCGCCGCGGGACTCGCTTCCGAGCTGGATTTGCGGGCAGTCCCGCCGGCGCGATTGCTGGCTGCCGAAGATCGCCTGCTGGCGAAGTTCGCGCGCGCCTTTGTGCCGGTCATGGATGGGAGCCTGGTGACGGAGGACATCGCTGCGGGATTCGCGTCGGGGCACGAAAGCCGCATTCCCCTCATCATCGGCTCGAATGACGACGAGACGCGTTTCGGCGATGAACTCGACGACCAGGACGACCTTGCATTGTCAGGCCGCACGGTCGATGGGCTGCGCGAGCTCTATCCCAACCTTTCCAAACCTTCGGAGCTGAAGGCTCGGTTCTATACCGACAAGGTCTTCTCCGAGCCGGTCAGACTGCTGGCACGTCTTCACGCCGCTACCGGCGCGCCGACCTTTCGCTATCGCTTTGGCTATGTGCCCGAGGCGCGGCGCGCAAATCCCGATCGTGGGCATGGACGCGAGTTGCAGTTCATCTTCGGTGCGGAAGGCGTGCCCGGTGCAGGAATCTTCTCGCGAGGCGATCGCGAGGTCGCAAGCCGCATGCGCGGCTACTGGATCAATTTTGCAAGAAGCGGCGATCCCAATGGTCCCGGTTTGCCCCATTGGGACACGGCCGCAGAGCGTGATCGCCTGCTGCTGATCACCGACGACCGCACCGCGAGCGGAGACGACCCCTTCGCGGAGCGTCTCGATCGGATGGCAGGTGAGGGCAGGAAATGAGTTGGATTATGCCGCGAGCTCGACGCGCGGCGCCGGGCTCAGCCGGTCTTCTTCCAGATAGTCGATCGCACCGTCCTTCTCGACGGCGTAGAACTGCTGGCCTTCCCGCGACTTGAAGGCGGCGCGAACGACGCCGCGGCGGCCCTTGTCACTGTTGACGACGTCCCCCAGCGCAAACTTCCTCATCTTCCGTCCTCGTCTTCTGGCCGACTGCTTCGGCCACGCCGGGGATTTTGGAAGGCAAATCGTTAACGGCTTGCTAACCATGCTGGTTTGCCTATGCTCGCCGCTGATCGCGCGGGCAGCTCGCACGCGCCTGTTGCCAACGAGACACGAGCCCATGACGCGATTTCCGACCTTGTTCCTGTCGCATGGTGGCGGCCCCTGGCCGTTCATGGAGGACAGGCGGGTGCAGTACGCGAAGACCGCCGCGGAGTTCGGCCGGTTGCCGCAGCTGTTGCCGGAAAGGCCGAAGGCCGTGCTCGTCATCACCGGACATTGGGAGGCCGACGCCTTCACCGTGTCGACCTCGGCGCATCCGCCGATGGTGTACGACTATTACGGTTTCCCCGAGCATACCTATCACCTCAAATATCCGGCGCCGGGCCAGCCCGCGCTTGCCGCAGAGGTGAAGGCGCTGCTCGCGCGCGCCGGCCTCGATTGCCGGGAGGATCCCAATCAAGGCTTTGACCACGGCACCTTCGTGCCGCTCGGCCTGATGTATCCGAATGCGGACATGCCGATCGTGCTGCTATCGCTGAAGTCGAGCTATGACGCGGCCGAGCACATCAGGGTCGGGCAGGCGATCGCACCGCTGCGCGACGAAGGCGTTCTGATCGTCGGCAGCGGGCTCACCTATCACAACATGCGCGGCTTCAATCGACCGGAGTCCAAGCCGGTCTCGTACGACTTCGAGGCCTATCTGAACGAGGCCATCAGCAATCCGGATGCGGCCCGCCGCAACGCGATGCTGGTCGACTGGGAGAACGCACCCAGCGCGCGTCTTGCGCATCCGCGCGAGGACCATCTGCTGCCGCTGATGGTCGCAGCCGGCGCCGCCGGCAGCGATTTCGGCCGTCGCGTCTTCGTCGACGAGGTCGCGGGCGTGGCGATGGCATCGTATGTGTTTGGCGGTTGACTTTATCCCTCTCCCCGCTTGCGGGGAGAGGGTCGGCGTGAGGGGGAATCTCCGCGAGCGAGGTGAGAGTTGGATTCGTGGAGAGTCCCCTCACCCGGAATCCGCGCTGCGCGCGAATTCCGACCTCTCCCCGCAAGCGGGGAGAGGTGAAGGGCAGCTCACCCGTATTTCAGCTTCATGAACAGGATGCCGCCGGCGAGCAGCATGGTGATGGCGTTGGCGGCGACCAGCGGGGCGTCGCCAGAGAGCAGGCCGTAGAGGAGCCACAGCGCCAAGCCCAGCACCATGACCAGGAACATGCCGAGCGAGATGTCGCGCGCCGAGCGCGTTTTCCAGACCTTGATGAATTGCGGCGCGTAGGCGACGGTGGTGCAGGTGGCGGCGGCAAAGCCGAGCAGCTTGATCACGAGGGGTCCATGCCCGGCTCTATAGCATCGGATTCGATGCCGGTCACGCCTGGAGCCTTTTCCGTTCCGACGAAATCGGAACGGGGCTCTACATTCCAGTTCTGACGCGTTTTCTTCACGCGAACCGGTATCTACTTCGCTCGCTCTATGCCCGGCGGGCCGCCATGAGGTCGCGGTAGAGTGCGGCATAGTCGCCGGCGCGGTTGCGCCAGGAGACGTCGGTCGCAAGGCCGCTTCGTTGCAGCCGCCGCCAGGTCAGCTTGTCGTGGAAGGTGGTGTTGGCCTTGCGCAGCGTGCCGGCGAGGGCGTCTGCTGTCACGGGGCCGAACTTGAAGCCGGTGGCATCGTGGCCGGACGCATCTGCCTCGCCGATGTCGACGATGGTATCCTCGAGGCCGCCGACACGTGACACGATCGGGACGGCGCCATAGCGCAGCGCGCAGAGCTGGGTCAGGCCGCATGGCTCGAAGCGCGACGGCACGATCAGCGCGTCCGAGCCGGCCTGGATCAGATGCGCCAAGATCTCGTCGTAGCCGATCACGACTCCGATCCGGCCGCGATTGGCGCGTGCGGCGGCCTGGTAACCGTCCTGGAGATCGCGATCGCCGCTGCCGAGCAGCGCGAGCTGCATGCCTTGGTCCAAAATGGTCGGAATGGCCTCGAGCAGGAGATCGAGGCCCTTCTGCCAGGACAGGCGGCTGATGACGCCGAGCAATGGCGCCTCGTCCGAGGAATCCAGATTGAACTGCTGCTGAAGTGCCGCCTTGTTCGCGGCCCGGAACGTGAGATCTTCCGCGCCGAAGCGGTAGGCGATGTGCGGATCGGTTTGCGGATTCCACACGGAGATGTCGATGCCGTTGAGGATGCCGCTGAGCACGCCCGCGCGTGCGCGCAGCAAGCCGCCGAGCCCCATGCCGCCTTCGTCGCTTTCGAATCTCTTGCGCGTAGGTCGGCGACACCGTGGTGATGCGATCGGCGAATTGCAAGCCGGCTTTCAGGAAGCTGATGCCGCCGAAATATTCGATTTCGTTGACGTTGAGGGAGTGCCAGGGCAGGCCGATCGCACCGATCAGCTCAGGGGCAAACTTGCCCTGATAGGCCATGTTGTGAATGGTCATCACGGTGCCGGGCCGCGGCCGGTTGTCATAGTGCAGATAGGCCGGCGCGAGCCCCGCCTGCCAGTCGTGGGCGTGCACGATGTCGGGCACGAAGGCAGGCACGAGGCCGTGACCGATATCGGCGGCGACGCGCGAGAGCGCGGCGAAGCGCACGCCATTGTCCGGCCAGTCGACGCCATCGCTGGTGACGTAGGGGTTACCGGGCCGCGCGTAGAGATGCGGCACGTCGAGCACGAACAGATCGAGGCCGTCGTGCGAGCCGGCGAGCAGCCGGCCCGGCCCGCCGAAATAGTTTGGCCAGCGCCGGATTTCCTCGGCGCCGGCGAGCATCCGCGTCACGTCGGGATAGCCGGGCATCAGGGTGCGCATCTCGACGCCATGCGCCTTCAGTGCAACCGGCAGCGCGCCGGCGACATCCGCGAGGCCGCCGGTCTTGACGATGGGATAGACTTCAGAAGCGACCGCGAGGACGCGAACAGGCGTCATGTATTGAGCCTGTCGATCATCGGCTGGGTGATCAGCGAGATGCCCTGTTCGGTGGTGCGGAAGCGCTTGGCGTCGAACTCGGGATCTTCGCCGACGACGAGGCCCTCGGGGATGTCGACGCCGCGGTCGATCACGACGTTCTTCAGGCGAGCGCCGCGGCCGACATTGACATAGGGCATGATCACGGCGTTCTCGACATTGGCGTAGGAGTTGACCCGCACGCCGGTGAACAGCAGCGAGCGGCGCAGCGCGGCGCCGGAGATGATGCAGCCGCCCGAGACCAGCGAGCTCACGGCCTGGCCGCGCCGGCTCTCCTCGTCGTGGACGAATTTGGCGGGCGGCGTGATCTCCGCATAGGACCAGATCGGCCACGCGCGGTCAAACAGATCGAGTTCCGGCACGACATCGGTGAGATCGACATTGGCGGACCAATAGGCGTCGACGGTGCCGACGTCGCGCCAATAGGCGCCGTTGTGGCTGCTGGAGCGCACGCAGGAGGTCGAGAACTGGTGTGCGAACGCGCGGCCGTTCTTGACGAGGTATGGAATGATATCCCTGCCGAAATCATGGTTCGAGTTCGAGTCCTCGGCGTCGCGCTTGAGCTGGTCGAACAGGAATTTCGCGTTGAAGACGTAGATGCCCATGCTGGCGAGCGAGACGTCCGGCTTGCCGGGCATCGGCGGCGGATCTTTCGGCTTCTCCAGGAACGAATGGATCCAGCCTTTCTCGTCGATATGCATGATGCCGAAGCCCGATGATTCCGCGCGCGGCATCTCGAGGCAACCCACCGTGACGTCGGCGCCGCTCTCGACATGCTCGCGCAGCATCACCTCGTAGTCCATCTTATAGATGTGGTCGCCGGCCAGCACCACGATGAAGCGGCAGGCGTGGGATTCGATGATGTCGATGTTCTGGTAGACGGCGTCCGCCGTGCCGACATACCACATGTTCTCGGAGACGCGCTGGCTGGCCGGGAGGATGTCAAAACTCTCGTTTCGCTCCGGGCGGAAGAAGTTCCAGCCCATCTGAAGGTGCCGGATCAGGCTGTGCGCCTTATATTGGGTCGCGACCGCGATACGGCGGATGCCCGAGTTCACCGCGTTCGACAGCGCGAAGTCGATGATGCGGGACTTGCCGCCAAAATAGACCGCCGGCTTGGCGCGCCGGTCGGTCAGCTCCAAAAGCCGGCTGCCGCGTCCACCAGCGAGGACGAACGCCAGCGCTTGGCGGGCAAGCGGTTCATTACCGACGGCACTCATGTCATCCTCCCACACTCTGGCATGCCGGGGCTTTTTGTCGCGAGAAGCCCCGCGGTCCCGCGCCCATTGGAACCGATAGTAACGGTACGAATAGTAAATCGGGAAGTGGGTTGTTGGTTGCGCGCAACGGGAAGCTTAATGCTTTGCCTTAATGTCTTTGCCGTGGCCGAAGGGCTACAGCGTCGCGCCGCTGTCACATCGGGCGGAGCAGATCGTTGGGCCTTGCGTGCCGGTGGCCATTTCGCAACGAGGCGTGAACGGGACTTGTGCGCCGCACGCAAAGTCCGGGCTTTGACTTGGCGCTTTGACTTGGCGCAAGGATGTCCGATCATGGTGTTGCGATCCTTTTCCAAGCGAAACGTCAGACAGGGAGTAAGACGATGAGGATCTGGACAACGGCAATTGCCTGTTCGCTGGCCGGCGTGGTCATGGCCGGCCAAATCGAACAGGCTGCGGCGGGTCCGATGCCGACCAACGTCGCGACCATGAAGGCCGCGGCCGGTGATGATGTCACGCAGGTGCATTGGCGCGGCGGCGGCTGGGGATGGGGCCTCGGTGGCCTCGCGGCCGGCGCGATCATCGGCGGCGCCATCGCCAGCGGCGCGCCTTACGGCTATGGCTATTATGGCGGCCCGTATTACGGCGGCTATGGATATCCGGGATACGGCTATGGTTATGCGCCGGCCTATTACGGCTACGGGCCGGCCTACGCCTATCCGCGTTACTATGGCTATCGCCGGTACTATCGGCCTTATTATGGCTATCGGCCGTATCCGCGTCCGTACTACCGCGCCTATTGGTGATTTCACGCGGCTAGAGCGAAAGCCACACGATCAGGCTCATGCAGGCCAAATGCGCGAGCACGATCGCGGCGAGATGCAGCGGGCCGGGCTTGAGGCGAAAGCCGCGCATCTCGCCGTTTTCGTTTAGTTCGATCCTGCGGCCGCGGCGGTGAAGCTGCGGTCGACGGCTTTGCCGACGTCGAGCTTCTTCGGCAGGATGCCGTAGCGCGTCGAACGGTCGGAGGCTTCCTGCACCTCCTTCACGACGTTCTCGTCGATCACGATCGGGCTGGTGCGCTGCGCGGTGTAGGCCGACAGCAGCACGTCTTCCGGCAGCTTGGTCAGCTCGGCCGTGTTCTTGGCATATTCGGCCAGGTGATCAAGCGACCATAGCCGTGCCTTGTTCAGCCGCTGCACCAGATCCTGCACCGCCGCGCGCTTGGTAGCGATGGCGTTGTCGGAGGCGACGATGAAGGTGATGGTTGGCGTCAGGCCCTCGCCGTCGGCGACCACGCGGGCCTTGTCCTTCAGCGTCGCGAACGAAACGTAGGGCTCCCACACCGCCCATGCATCGATCGAGCCGGCGAGCAGCGCGATCTTGGCGTCGACCGGCCCGAGCGGCGCGAAGGTCGCATCGTCCAGCTTGATCTCTGCCTTCTCCAGCGTGGCGTCGATCAGGAACTGTCCCCAGCCGCCGCGCGTGCCGGCCAGGCGTCTGCCCTTGAGGTCGGCGGCCGACTTGATCGGCGAATCCTGGCGCACCAGGATGGCCTGCGTCTTCGCGTCCGACCTCGTGCCGCCGATCGCCTTGATCGGCGCGCCCGCCGCGTAGACCGACAGGAATGAGAGATCACCGGTATAGCCAACGTCGAGCGCACCGGCGTTGAGCGCTTCCAGGATCGGCGCGGCCGCGGGGAATTCCGACCACTCGATCTTGTAGGGCAGGTCTTTCGCGTAACCGGAGATTTCGAGCAGCGAACGGTTGCCGCCCTTCTGGTCGCCGACGCGCAGCACGACTGGGTCCGTGGCAAAGGCCGCGGCAGTCGTCGACAAGGTGATGGCGGCAGCGAACAGCGATACCGCGAGTCGGCGGGTGATGGAATGGTCGTGGGAGTTGATGCTCATATGGCCTGTCTTGTTGCTTGGCTCACGACGCGTGAGCGAACGATGCAGCGAGACGATCAAGTCTATGACCGCGCGGTGCGCCGTCAATGAAATGGCCATTCCTATTGCAGATGAGTCAGGCAATGACGTTTTAGTAGAGTGCTGCTTTCGAGAACGTGTCGTGTGCGCAGCCGAAATTGCGCAGGAATGAACCAGGAGCGGGACGCGCGGAGCGCTCTGCCAACTGATGCATTCGCGAAAATCCTTTCATCGTTCGCGCGCATGCCGATGGAGAGAATGACTTCGCCTCGCACAACATTCGAAATTCCATTTCATTGACGATGCGGCGCGTGCGCCGCATGATTTGCGCATCGCATCAACGCGGCGCGTGAAACGCCGACGCAACAATTTTCTCAACGCAGCTCCATACGGAACATGCGCAACGCCAGCCGTTGCGCGCATAGCGGAGCCGTGCCAGCGCAGGAGTGGGGACTGATGAGCAACGACGACAAGCGCGGTGGATCGAAGTCTCGATCGGCGCCATCTGCTCCGGGCGGGGTTGGCTGCGGCCTTCGCCGCGCCGCTCGGCGCGCTGGGCGCGCAGGCATTTGCGCCGCGCGGGATTGCGCCCGGCGTCGACTTCTCGGAGTTTCCGTTGTGCCGGACGGCTTCCGATGCGCCTGCGCTCACCGGCGCGCCGCGCAAGCTGAAACTGTCATGGAATGCCGGCGCGGTCTGCCTCGCACCGGTGCCGGTCGCGATCGAGCACGGCTTCTTCCAGAAGCACAATCTCGACGTCGAGCTCGTCAACTATTCCGGCTCGACCGACCAGCTGCTCGAGGCGATCGCGACAGGAAAGAGCGACGCCGGTCTCGGCATGGCGCTGCGCTGGCTGAAGCCGCTGGAGCAGGGGTTTGACGTCAAGATCGCCGCAGGCACCCATGGCGGCTGCATGCGGGTGCTGTCGCGTAGCGATTCCGGCGTCGCCAGGCTCGCCGATCTCAAGGGCAAGATCGTCGCGGTCGGCGATCTCGCCGGCCCCGACAAGAACTTCTTCTCGATCCAGCTCGCCAAGCTCGGCATCGATCCGGTCAAGGACGTCGACTGGCGCGCCTATCCCGGCAATTTGCTCAACGTCGCGGTGGAGAAGGCTGAGGTGCAGGCCTTCCTGTCCTCCGATCCGCTCGCCTATCTCTGGCTCAAGGATACTCAATACAAGGAAGTCGCTTCCAATCTCGACGGCGAGTATCGCGAAAAGAGCTGCTGCATCCTCGGCCTGCGCGGCAGCCTGGTGCGCGAGGAGCCGCAGGTCGCCCGCGCCATCACGCAGGCGCTGCTCGATGCCGCGATGTTCACCGCGCAGAATGCGACGGTTGCGGCAAAATCGTTCCAGCCCTACGCGCCGAAGGCGGCCACGCTCGCCGACATCGAGGGCATGGTGCGCTACCACACCCACCATCATCATCCGGTCGGCGACGTGCTCAAGCGCGAGCTCAAGGCCTATGCCGAACGATCTGAAGAGCGTGCAGGTTTTCAAGCCGAGCACCGATACGGCCAAATTCGCGGAGCGCATCTATGTCGACGTATTCGCTGTCTGACGGCCTCGCCTCCGGCGCGCCGCGGCTCTCGCGCGCGCCACTGCTTGCGACCTGGATCAGAGAGTCGGGCGTCGGCGTGCTCGCAAGCATTGCCTGGATCGCCTTCGGCCTGTCCTGCCTGTGGTGGGAGGATGTCGGCGACTGGTCGCGCACGCATTCGCTCGGCATTGCGGCCTTCATCGTCGCCGCGGTCGCCTTGTTCGGAACGGTCGGTGCCGATTATCTCGGCTCCGCAGGGCGGGGTTTGCGCAAGCGCGCGCCCTGGCTCGTGGCGCTCGGCGCCTTCCTGACGATTTGGGAAGTCGCCACTGCAAAGTTCGCCTGGGTGCCGCTGCCGTTCTTTCCGCCGCCGCAGGCGATCATCGAGGTCTATACCGATGATCTGCCAAAACTGCTCGACAGCGTCTTTGCCTCGGTTAAGCTTCAGCTCGGCGGCTATTTGATCGGTGCCACGGTCGGTTTCCTGACCGGTGTCTCGATCGGCTGGTCGCGCGCCGTCGGTTATTGGGTGCATCCGGTGCTGCGCTTCATCGGTCCGTTGCCCGCGACCGCGTGGCTGCCGATCGCCTTCTTCACGTTCCCGTCGAGCTGGAGCGCTTCGACCTTCCTGATTGCGCTAGCGACCGGCTTTCCAGTCACCGTGTTGACCTGGTCCGGCGTCGCGAGCGTCAGCAACGCCTATTACGACGTCGCGCGGACCCTGGGCGCAAAGCCGTCCTTCCTGGTGCTGAAGGTCGCGATCCCGGCGGCGCTGCCGCACGTGTTCGTCGGCCTGTTCATGGGGCTCGGCTCGTCGTTTGCGGTGCTCGTCGTGGCCGAGATGATCGGCGTCAAGGCAGGGCTCGGCTGGTACCTGCAATGGGCGCAGGGCTGGGCCGCCTATGCCAACATGTATGCGGCGCTGATCGTGATGTCGCTGCTCTGCTCCGGCGCGATCACGCTGCTGTTTCGATCCGCGACCGCCTGCTGGTCTGGCAGAAGGGGACCGTGAAATGGTAGCTCTGGCTGAAGCGATCGCGCATCCGGCCGCCGGCGCCGCGCTCGACATCGAGCAGGTCAGCCACGCCTTCGATATCGATGGCGCCGAGCTGCCTGTGCTCAGCGACGTCAGCATCTCTGTCGAGCCGGGCGAATTCGTCGCGCTGCTCGGCCCATCCGGTTGCGGCAAGTCGACCTTGCTGCGGCTGGTCGCCGGTCTCGATAAGCCGAAGGCGGGCAGGTTGCGGGAAGACGAGGATCGCATCAGAAGTCCGCATCCCTCGCGCGTCGTCGTGTTCCAGGATCCGACCCTGTTTCCCTGGCGGTCGGTCTGGGACAACGTCGCCCTGGGCCTCGAGGCCCAGGGCATTTTGAAGAGCCAGCGTCACCGCGTCGACGCCGCGCTCGATCTCGTTGGCCTCTCGTCGTTCCGCAACGCCTATCCGCACCAGCTCTCCGGCGGCATGGCGCAGCGCGTCGCGCTGGCGCGCGCGCTGGTCAACGATCCCAAGATCCTGATCCTCGACGAGCCGCTGGGCAAACTCGAACTCGCTGACCCGCATCACCATGCAGGCCGAGCTCGTCTCGCTCTGGCAGCGCAAGGGATTCACCACGCTACTGGTGACGCACGATGCGGAGGAAGCCCTGGTGCTCGCCAACCGCGTCATCGTGTTCAGCGATCGCCCGGCACGGGTCAAGGCCGACATCCGCGTCGACCGACCCTATCCACGCCATCGCGGCGATCCCTATCTGGCTGATCTGCGTCGCCAGATTCTTGGCCTGCTGGGGCTGGATGCCACATGGTGACCTCTATAGCGAAAGGGCGCACGGCCCCTAGCGAGCCCGACTACATCGCGCGCGCCGAGGCGCTGGCGACGAGCTTTGCCACGCGCGCGGCCGAGCATGACCGCAATGGCAGCTTCCCCTTCGAGAATTTCCGCGAGCTCTCCGAGGCGGGCCTGTTGTCGCTGGCGGTGCCGGCAGTACATGGCGGTGCTGGAGCGGGTGCACGATACGCCGCGCGCGTGATCGGCATCATCGGCAAGGCCGATCCGTCGACGGCGCTGGTGCTGTCGATGCACTATATCAATCATCTCGTCATGGCGCGCAGCCCGACCTGGCCGGCGCGGCTGTCGCGCAAGCTCGCGCGCGAGAGCGTCGAAGGCCTTGCGCTCGTCAACGCGCTGCGGGTCGAGCCGGAGCTCGGCTCGCCCGCGCGCGGCGGCCTGCCGGCGACGATCGCGCGGCGCACCGAGACCGGCTGGCGCCTCTCCGGCCACAAGATCTATTCGACGGGATCGCCGATCCTGAAATGGTACCTGGTCTGGGCGCGGACGGACGAAGCCGAGCCGCGCGTCGGACAGTTCCTGGTGCCGGCAGGCCTGCCGGGCACGCGTATCGTCGAGACCTGGGACCATCACGGCCTGCGCGCCAGCGGCAGCCACGATGTCGTCTTCGAGGATGTCGTGATCCCGCTCGATGCCGAGGTCGATGTCCGCAAGCCGGCGGACTGGCGTACGTTTGACGTCACGCAGGCGACCGTCCACACCGTCTTCGTCGCTGCGATCTATTACGGCGTTGCCCGCGCCGCGCGCGACTGGCTGATCACGTTCCTGAAACAGCGCGCTCCCGCGAGCCTCGGTGCGCCGCTCGCGACCTTGCCGCGCGCGCAGGAGATCCTCGGGGCCATCGAGGCGCGGCTCGCGGTCAATGCGCGGCTGATCGAGTTTTTCGCGCGCGATTTCGATGACGGCGTCCAGCTCTCCGCGAGCGAATCCGATGTCATCAAGCTCACCGTGACCAACAACGCCGTCGCCGTGGTCGAGGACGCGCTGTCGCTGACTGGCAATCACGGTCTGTCCCGCGCCAATCCGCTGGAGCGGCACTATCGCGACGTCCTGTGCGGGCGCGTGCACACGCCGCAAGACGATTCCACGCGCATCGGCCTCGGCCGCGCCGCATTGGGCCTCTAGCTTTTCCGGAAAACAATCAGGGAGACGACCATGTCGATCGAGTTCATCGGCTTCATCAGCAACAACAATTCGTCGGAAACCGTCGTCCGCGAGGGGCCGGTGCTCAACCCCACCCACATCGAGACGGTGGCGAAGGCGCATGAGAATGCCGGCTTCGATCGCGCGCTGCTGGCGTTTCATTCGACCACGCCCGACGCGCTCCAAGTCGCGCAGCACGTCCTCAACCACACTGACCGCCTCAACGTGCTGATCGCGCAGCGGCCCGGCTTCACCGCGCCGACGCTGCTGGCGCGGCAGCTCGCGGCGCTCGACCAGTTCTCCCGCGGACGCGTCGCGCTCCACGTCATCACCGGCGGCAACGCCACCGAGCTGCGGCAGGACGGCAACACGCTCGACGACAAGGACGAGCGCTATGCCCGCACCTCCGAATTCCTCGACGTGCTCAAGCTGGAATGGACCAGCGACAAGCCGTTCACCTACAAAGGCAAATACTATCAGGTCGAGAACGCCTTCTCGCAGGTGAAGCCGTATCGTCCCGAAGGGATCCGCATCTATTTCGGCGGCGCTTCCGATGCGGCGATCGACGTCGCCGGCAAGCACGCCGACACCTTCGCGCTGTGGGGTGAATCCTATGCGCAGGTGCGCGACGTCACCTCCCGCGTCCACAACGCGGCGGTCCGGCAGGGGCGGCCGACGCCGCGCTTCAGCCTGTCGGTGCGGCCGATCATTGCGCCGACCGAGAAGCAGGCCTGGGAGAAGGCGGAGGACATTCTGGCGCGCGCGACCGCGCTTCAGGACAAGACCGGCTACCGCAAGCCTGCCGACGGCCACGCCACGGCCGGCGCGCGGCGTCTGCTCGCGCTCGCCGACCAGGGCAGCCGCATCGACAAGCGGCTCTGGACCGAGATCGCAAAGCTCACCGGCGCCAACAGCAACACCACCGCGCTGGTCGGTACGCCCGAGCAGGTCGCCGAAGTCTTTGGCGACTATTACGACCTCGGCATCACCCATTTCCTGATCCGTGGCTTCGATCCGCTGATCGACACCATCGAGTACGGCCGCGAGCTGATCCCGCTGACACGCAAGCTGATCGCCGAGCGTCGGGCCGTTCGCGGCGAGGCCGCGGAATGATCCGTCTGATGTTGGCCGGCGCGCTGCTGTTCGGCTCGTTCGAGCTGGCGGCGGCGCAAACCACCCTGCGTGTCGGCGACCAGAAAGGCAATGCGCAGGCCGTGATGGAAGCGGCCGGCGTGCTCAAGGATGTTCCCTACAAGATCGAGTGGAAGGAGTTTCCGGCGGCAGCTCCACTGCTGGAAGCGCTCAGCGCCGGTGCGATCGAAACCGGTCTCGTCGGGGATGCGCCCTTCACCTTCGCCGCAGCCTCCGGCGCGCCGGTGAAGGCGATTGCCGCCATCAGGCAGACGCGCGAGGGGCTCGCGATCCTCGTGCCCCAGAACTCCCCGATCAAAAGCTTTGCCGATCTGCGGGCTAAGAAGATCGCAACCGGTCGCGGCTCGATCGGCCATCAATTGATCCTCGCCGCGCTCGAGAAGAACGGCTGGAGTGCGAGCGACGTGCAGATCGCGTTCCTTGCGCCTTCAGATGCCAAGATCGCCTACATGCAAGGCTCCGTCGACGCTTGGTCGACCTGGGAGCCCTATGTCAGCCAGGAGGAGGTGCTCTTTAGGTCGCGCCGCATCATCACCTCGGAAGGTCTGACACCGGGGCTGAGCTTCCAGGTGGCGCGGCCCGATGCCATCCGCGACAAGCGCGCGGAGCTGACCGACTTCATCCGACGCCTCACCGCGGCGCGGGCGTGGTCGCTGAACAACATCGATAGCTATGCCGCGACCTGGGGCAGGTTGATGAACATCCCGACCGCCGTGCCACAGAACTGGCTCTCGCGCGCAAAGATCCGCCTCGCGCCGATCGACGACGCCGTGGTCGCGGACGAGCAGAGCACGATCGACCTCTATTTTCGCTGGGGCCTGATCAAGCGGAAGCTGGACGCCGCGGAGATCGTGGACCGTTCGTTCGCCGATGCAATCGCGAAGGCGGGATTGTAGGGGCTCTACTTGCAGGGCAGTTCACCCTCCCCTGGAGGGGGAGGGTCGGCTCACGTTGAGCGCAGCGAAATGTGAGACGGGGTGGGGTGAAGGTCTCTCCACGTCTAACAGTGTTTCTCGTGGAGGGATCACCCCACCCCGCTCGCGCTGCGCGCGATCGACCCTCCCCCTCCAGGGGAGGGTAAGAGGAAGAAGCTTTCACGAGCGCTTCAAGGACTCGTGAGGAAAGGAGGAGGTTTCCAGCGCAATCGCCTTGCTCGACACATTCCTTCTGCATTTCGCGCCGACGACAACACCCCCATTGCTATTTGCTCCACCTCCCTTGCGCCACTCCGCGTCCCGCCAAAATCAATCCAACGACCACATCGGGAGACCGGCCATGGGCCTGCAAGAAACAAAAATCGAATCGCTTCCCTTCGTCACTGCCGAACTCAACTATCTCGCACCGACATCAGCCAAGCCGCGCACCTACGCCTTCGATTCGCCCCCGGGCGAGCCGAAGAGCACGGCGCTTGCCGAGCCGCATCAGGTCCCGATCTTTGACGCGCGGCTGATTGCGCAGAATTTCTCGCTCGATCGCGAAGGCTTTGCGCTGGTGCGCCATCCGACGCAGGTGAAGGATTTTTACAACGCCGAGGAAATTCGCGCCGTCTACTATCCCGCCGTCGAGGCGTTCCTGCGGGCGACGCTGAAGGCCGATCGTGTCGTCATCTTCGATCATACCGTGCGCAAGCGCGTCGAAGGCGCCGCCGACATTCGTGGTGGCGGCCCGCGCCAGCCGGCGACGCGCGTGCATGTCGACCAGACCGCCGTCTCCGGCGCCAATCGCGTGCGCGAGCACCTGCCTGACGAAGCCGAAGAGTTGCTGAAGGGGCGCGTGCAGGTGATCGATCTGTGGCGGCCGATCCGCGGCCCCTTGCGCGATTCACCGCTGGCGATGGCCGACGGCACGACGGTTGCGCCCGACGATCTCGTCGCCTCCGATTTGATTTATCCCAACCGTCGCGGCGAGACCTATTCGGTGAAGTACAATCCGAACCACCGCTGGTTCTATTTCCCCGAGATGACGCCGGACGAGGCGCTGCTGCTCAAGTGTTATGACTCCGCAACCGACGGCCGCACGCGGTTCGGGCCGCACACGGCCTTCGTCGATCCGACCACACCGCGAGATGCCGCCCCGCGCGAGAGCATCGAGGTGCGCACGTTGGTGTTTCACAATCGGTAACAAAGTGTGATGGCACTGACGGGCACCGCCCGGCAGTCTTTTGGGAACCTCAGGGAACAAAGCGACGTTTGCAGCGCCGGGCAGGGTAACCGGGAGGGTGCCGTGCAAGCGCAGACGACGCTATTGATATCTCTTGCCAGCTTTTTGCTTTTTGCCTTTTCCGTTGCCCACGCCGAAAGCGGGCTTGCTTCGTACTACGGATATGGAAAGGCCGGTAAAGGTGGCGATCTCACATGCGCGCACCGGACGCGTCCTTTCGGCACCGTGCTGAGGGTGTCCTACAGCGGACGAACGATTCAGTGCCGCGTCAACGATCGCGGCCCGTTCATCCGCGGCCGCATCGTCGATCTCTCCGTGCCCGCCGCCCGCGCACTGGGCATGATGAGCGCCGGCGTGGTGCGGGTCTCGGTGGATTAGGCCGGCAAGCGGGCTATAGTGCCACCCAAAGCAAGGGGTGAGGGCGCTATGGCCAGGATCAGAGTGGGACTCGTCGGCTGCGGCTTCGTGTCGGAGCTGCACATGTATGCGTTCCGGCGCGTCTATGGCGTGGACGTCGAGGTTGCGGCGGTGGCTGCGCGCGGCGATGACGTGATCGAGTTCGCGACCCGCCACAACATCCCGCGCGTCTATCGCAGCTTCGCGGAGGTGATCGCGGACCGCGAGCTCGATGTCATCGACATCTGTACCCCGCCCAACCTTCACGCCGAGATGATCGTCGCCGGCATGCAGGCGGGCAAGCACGTCATCTGCGAAAAGCCGTTTGCGGGCTATTTCGGCCGCGAGGGCGATGCGCGGCCGATCGGTAAGCATGTGCCGAAGGCGCTGATGTACGAGCGCGTGCTGGAGGAGATGGACGCGACGCGGGCCGCGATCGAGCGTAGCGGAAAATTGTTCATGTATGCCGAGGACTGGATCTACGCGCCCGCGGTGACCAAGACCGCGGAGATCATCAAGGCGACGAAAGACAAGATCCTGTTCATGAAGGGCGAGGAGAGCCATTCCGGCTCGCACGCCGCGCATGCCGCGCAATGGGCGATGACGGGCGGCGGCTCGCTGATCCGCATGGGCTGTCACCCACTTTCCGCCGTGCTTTATCTGAAGCAGGTGGAGGCCAAGGCGCGTGGCGAGACCATCCGCGTCGCCAGCGTCACTTGCGATGTCGGCAACGTTACCGCTGGCCTCAAGACCGAAGAACGCACCTACATCAAGACCAATCCCGTCGATGTCGAGGATTGGGGCACGCTAACGGCGACCTTCTCCGACGGCACCAAGGCAACCGTGTTCTCCGGCGACATGATCATGGGCGGCGTGCGCAATCTGATCGAGACCTACACGAGCGGCGGCTCATTGTTCGCCAACATCACCCCGAACACGCATCTGATGAGCTACCAGACCAGCGAGGAGAAGCTCGCCAGCGTCTACATCACCGAAAAGGTCGACCGCAAAACCGGCTGGCAATATGTCTGCCTCGAGGAGGAATGGACGCGCGGGTACTTGCAGGAGATCCAGGACTTCATGGAATGCGCCGCGACGGATCGACAGCCACTCTCGGACCTCGCGCTGGCGTACGAGACGATCAAGGTGAACTACGCGGGCTACTGGGCGGCGGAAGAGGGGCGGCGCGTGGTGTTGTAGCGATGAGCCCGCTGAGCTGGCCGCGCGCATGGCTGAGCAGTGGGCGCGCAAACAAAGAAAGCCCCGAGAGGAAACCCACATTGGGAATCCTTTGGGGGCTATTTTTCGGCAAAGCTCGTATTGAAAAAGTGCGAGGTTTCTATCTGCACACCCGCCCCAATTCTTCTTCTCCGGCTGCTCGATCTGTCGTCACAGCACCAGCTTCGTCAATTGCCCTGATAATTACAGGACACGCACATATGACCAGCTTTATCAAAGTTCTCCCTAGCATCGTAGCCTGAGTTCGCGCAGATTTTGCCTATAAAGTGTCGAGGCAGGTCGTTGGTCCATAGCACCGCCTGCTGGAACAGCCATCACAGCTGATCCACTATGATGTCTCTTATGGAGTGATGAACGATGACGCTGATCACTACCAGCATTAGCTGATACAACACCAGCAGCTAATATAGCTGCAATAAGAAGTGCGGTCTTCATGATACACCTCTCAAATTAAGGCAACGTAGTCGCTGCCAAAGCAAGGCGACTGCTTCTGTCACCGGTCTGCGTGTCCGCCGTGTCAACACTACTCTGACCAGCAGGATCGCAGTCCGCTTGCAAGAGTTCAGGACGTTTGCTCGTGAGCAGAGGCTGTTTCCGCATTTCATTAAGGCGGGCGCGGCAATATTCGCGATAGAGCAGCTCGAATATGGCGGGCATGGTCACCCCCATCGTTGACTATCACTGTTATGAGTATTCCCAGGCCCCGCTGGATGCGCGCCCGTTCGCCGACTGCGCCAGCCGTGCGAAAAAAGGAGCAGGGCCAATTACCTAAAGGCTACTATAGCAGGCTCGTGTTTCAGCAAAACTTCGTCCGACAACTTGAGAGCGCGGCCCTGCGATCGAAAATCCAACTACAGCGCGAAAAGAATTACCACTGGATGCAAGCACCATCGGCTGCAACGTCGCCAGCGCGGCGTTGCAGCACTGATTGGTTAGCCGCTTGCACGCTGCAGATCCTTCTCCTCTTGCGGGAGAAGGTCGCATAGCCGCTACGACAAGCTACGTCAGAGCATCACTCACGCCCCGTAAGTCGATCCCTTCGGCAGCGGGAAGACCGGCTCCCGCGTCCGGATGTTCGTCGGCCATACCACCGAGATGTGCTCGCCGGCGTTCTGCATCACGACCGGCGTCGAACGCTCGTTCTGGCCGGAGAGCGGCGTGCCCGGCGGGAAGAATTTCACGCCATAGCCCTGGATGGTGCCACCGGCGGGGATGTCGACGTCGAGCGCTGCTTTGCGAACGGCCTCGGGCTCGAAGCTGCCGTACTTCTCCTTGGCGACCGGCAGCACGTTGTTGAGCAGCACCCAGGTCTGGTTAAAACCCATCGAGCAGTGCGGCGGCACGTCGGTGGCGCCGGTCTTGGACTGGTAGCGCGAGACCATGGTCTTGATCAGATCGCCCATACCCGGCGCGAGCTTGGCGGGGTCGAGCAGCTGCGCCGGCACCGGATCGATGTTGCAGAAATTGTCGATGTCGGAGCCGAAAGTCGCACGCAGCTTGTCGAGCTGGCTGTAGCCGGCACCGGCCCCGAACAGCATCTTGAAACGCAAGCCGCTCTCGCGGGCCTGGCGCAGGAACAGCGTGATATCGGGGTTGTAGCCGGCGTGCGAGATCACGTCGGCCTTGGCGCGCTTGATTTTTGTGACCAGCACCGAGAGATCGGGCGCCGAGGCCGAATACCCTTCGCGCAGCACCACCTGGATGCCGGCCTGCTTGGCATAGGCCTCGTCGGCGGAGGCAACGCCGACGCCATAGGGGCCGTCCTCGTGGATCAATGCGACCTTGACCTCCTTCGGGTCGATGCCGAGCTTGGCTTTCGCATGCTCGTTGATAAAGCTTGCAAAGGCTTGTCCGTACTGGTCGGAATGAATCTGCGCGCGGAAGACGTATTGCAGATTCTTGTCTTTGAACACGGCGGTCGAGACCGCGGTCGTGATCCAGAGGATCTTCTTCTGCTGCTCGACCCTGGCGGCGAGCGGCACGGCATGCGAGCTCGCATAGACGCCGTTGAGGATATCGACCTTCTCCTGGTTGATCAGGCGTTCGGCCTCGTTGATCGCGACGTCCGGCTTGCTCTGGGAGTCGGCGGCAACAGGCACGATCTTGGTCTTGCCTCCGATCCCGCCCTTCTCGTTGACGAGATCGATGGCAATCTGCGCACCGATCGAAGAGGCGACCGAACCGCCTGCGGCGAACGGCCCGGTCAGATCGTAGATGACGCCAATTCGCAAATTCTCGGCTTGGGCCTGGGCCCGTGTCCAATCGAGGCTGAGTGCGGCGGCGGCAGCCGCCGATGTCTTCAGCAGCTGCCTGCGTGAAGTCGGCATCCTATCCTCCCTCAAAACCGTCTTATGTTTGGCTGTTATTTTTTTGCGAAGTATTGGGAGCAGGATGGCGAAAGTCAACATCGCCCAAGGTCGATAGGGCAGGCGGCGGCGTAGAACGCATCTGCGAAAGGCAGCAAAAAGCCCATCACTCCGCGCGGAGCGATGGGCCTCCTGTCGATGCGACTGGTTACTGCGACAGCTTGACGAAGTTCGGAAACTTCATCTTGCCTTCCGCGATCTTCTCGGGCCAGACCACGACCTGCTTGGAGTCCTGCCACTGGAAGACGAGGCCGGTGACAGCGCCGGGGCCCGACTTGATGCCGTGGGTGAACTCGTCGTTCTTGCCGTGGAACTGGATGCGACCGATCGTGCCCTCGTAATCGGTCTTCTCGAGCTCGGCGACCATCTTGTCGGGATCGGTCGAGCCGGCGCGCTTGATGGCTTCCGTGATGAAGTAGACCTCGTCATAGGAGGTGTAGCCGGTATAGGCCGGCGGAGTGCCGAACTTGGCCTTGAAGGCGGCCGCGAACGGCTTCGTCTTGGGAGTGACGGCGACGTCCGGCGTCGCCACCGCCAGCGACGGTATGCCGTCGGCCGCGCCATTGGTGTCCTTCCAGAAGGTCGGGCTCAGCGCCTGCGCGCTGATGCCGAACATCGGGATCGGCACCTGCTGGTTCTTCCACTGCACCGTCGGCTGCACGCCGACATGGGAGATGCCGGTGACGATCACGTCGGGCTTCTTGCTCTCGATGTTGTTGAAGATCGGCGTGAAGTCGGTGGTATCAGGCGAGAAGCGGACGTGCTCGACGACCTTGAGGCCGGCCTTCGGCAGGCATGCCTCGTAGCCGACGTCGAGCGGCTTGGTCCAGGCGGCGTCCTCGCTCATGATCGCGACGGTCTTGAACTTGAGCTTGTCGACGAGCAGGTCCTTGGCGGCGTCGCAGACCAGCTGGGCTTGGGCGGCCGAGGTCAGGTAGCCGTGGAAGGTGTACTTGTTCTTCTCGTAGTCGTTGTGGATCGCCTTGGTGATCTCGTTCGAGGCGGCGCCCGGCGTGATCAGCGGCATCTTCAGCCGCGCCGCCCAGGGCTCCAGCGCCAGCACGACCTCGCTGATATAGCTCGCGATCACCGCGGAGACCTTGTCCTCGCTGACCGCACGCTGGAAGGCGCGCACGGAATCCGCCGACGAGCTCTTGTTGTCGTAGGTGACGATCTCGATCTTGCGGCCGAGCACGCCGCCCTTGGCGTTGATCTCGTCGGCAGCGATCTGCGCGCCGCCGGGCGTCGCCGCACCGGCGATCGACTGCACCTCGGCGATGACGCCGATCTTGATCGGATCGGTCGACTGCGCGTAGGCGGGTGCCGCGAGGCACAGCGCCAGCGCGGAGGCGAGCAGGCTGCTGTTGAGAACTGATGGTCGCATGGTCGTTTCCTTTTCCATGTTTTTGTTGATGTTGACGGACTTAAAGAAATCGGCGCCGGCCTCGCTCGCGAATCGGCCGGGATCGCCTTCCCAGACGATCCTTGCATGCTCCAGCACATAGACGCGGTCGGCATGCGGCAGCGCGAAGGTCACGTTCTGCTCGCCGAGCAGCACCGTGATCGACGTGGTCTGCCGCAGCTTGGTCAGCGCCTTGGACAACTGCTCGAGGATGACGGGGGCAAGGCCCAGCGTCGGCTCGTCCAGGATCAGGATCTGCGGCTGCATCATTAGCGCGCGGCCGATGGCGAGCATCTGCTGCTCGCCGCCGGATAGCGTCTGCGCCATTTGCCCTTGGCGCTCCTTGAGGATCGGGAACAGCTCGAACAGCCAGGCGAGCTGTGCCGCGCGCTTGTCATCGGAAAGGTGCTGGCCACCGAGATCGAGGTTTTCCCGCACGCTCATCTCGCCGAACAGCTCGCGCGATTCCGGGCACTGCACGAGACCGCTGCGCGCGATCCTGGCCGGGCTGGTGCCGCGCAGCTTCTCGCCGCCGCGGACGATCTCACCGCTGTAAGGCAGGAAGCCCGAGATGGTATTGAATAGCGTGGTCTTGCCGGCGCCGTTAAGGCCGACGACCGAGACGAACTCGCCCTCATGGACGTGGATCGAGACGTTCTCCAGCGCCTGGGCCTTGCCGTAGAACACGCTGACATTCTCGACCTGGAGCAGCGGCACCTTGTCCTTGAAGCTGGTCTCGGGCCGCGCATGGGTCTCGATGGCGCCGCCGAGATAGACCCGGCGCACGGTCTCGTTCTTCATCACGTCGTCGGCCCTGCCGGTGACGATCTCCTCGCCGAGATACATCGCGAGCACGCGGTCGACGAGGGCGGCGACGCTCTTGACGTTGTGGTCGACCAGCATCACCGCGCGGCCCTCATCGCGAAAGCTGCGGATCAGGTCGGAGAAGATGTCGACTTCGGCCCGTGTCAGGCCGGCGAAGGGCTCGTCGACCAGCACGACCTTGGGGTCACGCGCGATCGCCCTGGCAAGCTCGAGCCGGCGCAGATCGGCAAACGGCAGCGTCGGCGGGCGGCGGTTCATCACATTGCCGAGCCCGACGCGGTCGGCGATCCATTTGGCGCGCTCGACCAGCGCCTTGTCGGGGAACAGCATGAACAGGCTGTCCGGCAACAGCGCCACCATGATGTTTTCCAGCACCGTTTGCCGGTTCAGCGGCCGCGAGTGCTGGAACACCATGCCAAAACCTTTGCGCGCGATCTTGTGCGCGGGCAGGCCGGCGACGTCCTCGCCTTCGAAGACGACCTCGCCTGATGTCGGGCGCTCGATGCCCATCACGCTCTTCATCGCGGTCGACTTGCCGGAGCCGTTCGGCCCGATCAGGCCAAAGATCTCACCGGCGTTGACCTCGAAGCCGAGGTTTTTCACCGCAGTCAATCCGCCGAAGCGTTTTGTCAGGCCGCGAACTTCGAGCACGGCCCGGTTTGAAAGCCTCATGTCCATCACGTGCGCGCCTCGCGCGAGAGGGCCGCTCCGAGGAAGCCGCCGGGAAAGAACAGCACGACGAGGAGCGCGACCGCCGAGACGATGAAGGTCGCGAGCTCACCGGTCGGCCGCAAGAACTCGCCGGCGACGATCAGGAAGATCGCGCCCAACGCCGCGCCAAGCACGGTGCGGCGGCCGCCGAGCACGGCGGAGACGATGACGTTGACGCCGACCGCGACGTCGACGACCGTGCCGACCGAGGCGGTGCCGAAGTAGAACACGAGAAGCGCGCCCGACAGTCCCGAGAAGAACGCGCTGACGATGAAGGCGGCGAGCTTGTGCTTGACGATGTTGAAGCCGAGCGCGCCGGCCTGCACCGGATCCTGACCGCTGGCCTGGAGCACGAGTCCAACAGGCGATTGCGACAGGCCGTAGAGGATCGCCGCCGAGATCGTCATGAAGCCGAGCGCGATCCAGTAATTCGTGCCGGCATTGATGCTGATGACGTCGGGGATGGTGAGCCCGATCTCACCGCCGGTGAGGTCGGCGAACACGACGATGAAGTTCTGCAGCAACAAGACCGCGACCAGCGTGGTCAGGCCGAAATAGGGCCCGCGCACCCGCAAGGCCGGCAGCGCCAGCACGAGGCCGGCGACGACGGAGGCGAGGGCGCCGAGGACGATGCAGAGATAAACTGACCAGCCGAACTGGGCATTGAGGATGCCGGCGGCATAGGCACCGACGCCGATCAGGAACGTGGGGCCAAAGTTCACTTCGCCGGCAAAGCCGAACAAGAGGTCCCAGGCCATCGCGAACACACCGAAATAGAACGCGACGGTGAGCAGCCCGAGCACATAGCCGGAGACGTAGAGCGGCAGCGTTGCCGCGATGATGACGAGCGCGAGCGAGATGAAGAACAGGCGCGAGGTGAAGAAGGTAGACATCTCAGCGCCTCCCCAGAAGGCCCTGGGGCCGGATGTACATCACGAACACGAGCAGCAGCAGCGCCGGGATGGTGCGGTAGGCCGGCGAGAGCAGGTAGGCCGTCAGGGTCTCGAGATAGCCGACCACGAAGGCCGCGATCAGCGAGCCGGAGACGCTGCCGAGGCCGCCGAGCACGACGATCGAGAACGCGCTCGCGGTCAGCGGTCCGACGCTGTAGGAGCTGACCCCTAAGAACATGCCGAGCAGCACACCGGCGATGCCGGCGAGGATGCCGTAGATCGCCCACACCACGATGTAGATGTTGGTGAGCTCGAGCCCGAGCAGGGTGACACCGCGTGGGTTCATCGAGGCCGCCAGCACGGCCTTACCGGTGCGGGTGCGGTTCACCAGGAGCCACAGCAGCGCGATGACCAGGCAGCAGACGATCGCCGTGAAAATCTCGTTGCGCGGCGTGCGGACGCCGAGGATCTCGACCACGCCGTCGACAATCGGCAGCACGGTCTTGGCGTTGTTGGTGAAGAAATAGGCGATCAGCTCCTGGATCATGATGCCCCACAGCAGGGTGCCGGTGAGGACGAAGATCTCCTTTTCCTCGTTCGGGATGCGCCGCGAATCCTGGATCGGCTTCACCACCGCGAAATAGGTGGCAAAAGCGGTGAGAAGTGCGACGCCGACGCCGATCAGCGCGCCGGCATAGGTGCCGACATTGAGGATGCTGACGGCGGCCCAGGCCGCCACCGCTGCGGCCACCATGATGGCACCGTGAGAGAGGTTGAGCACGCCGGAGACGCCGAAGATCAGCGTGAAGCCGGTTGCACCGAGAGCGTAGAGAGCGCTGATGGCAAAGCCATCGATCAATATCTGGAATGCTTGCATCTATGGTTGGCCAGGCAGTCTTGGCTGCCTCTTGGAGAAAAGGTGCTGCGGAAGCCGCATGTGGAAGCTCCCGGGGAAAGAGCCCGGGAGCTGTTCCGATCAGTTCGTGGTGAGCTTGATGAAGCTCGGGAACTTGACGTCGGTCTTGGCGACGTCCTTCGGCCAGACCGCGGTCTGCTTGCCGTTCTGCCATTGCAGCATCAGTCCGGTGATCAGGCCCTTGCCGTACTTGATCGAGTGCGTGAACGGATCGTCCTTGCCGTAGAACTGGACGCGACCGATCGTGCCTTCCCAGTCGGTCTTCTCGAGCGCCGCGACCAGCTTGTCGGCGTCGGTCGAGCCTGCGCGCTTGGCGGCATCGGCGATGTAGTAGACCTCGTCATAGGCGGTGTAGCCGGCATAGGACGGATAGTTGCCGTACTTCTTCTTGAAGTTCTCCGCGAACGGCACCGACTTCGGCGTCACCGCGACGCCAGGGCCGGAGACGCCCTGGTAGAGCACGCCTTCGGCCGCTTGATTGGTGTCCTTGCCAAAGGTCTCGTTTGTCGCCTGCGAGGCGATGCCGAACATCGGGATCGGCACCTGCTGGTTCTTCCACTGCACCGTCGGCTGCACGCCGACATGCGAGATGCCGGTGATGATCACGTCGGGCTTGGAGCCCTCGATCTTGTTGAAGATCGGCGTGAAGTCGGTGGTATCGGGCGAGAAGCGGATGTGATCGAGCACCTTCAGCCCGACCTTGGGCAGGCATTCCTCGTAGCCGACGTCGAGCGGCTTGGTCCAGGCGGCGTCTTCGCTCATGATCACCGCCGACTTCATATGCATCTTGTCGACGAGCAGATCCTTGGCGGCGTCGCAGACCGAAAGCGCCAGCGCGGCCGAGGTCAGATAGCCATGGAAGGTGTACTTGTTCTTCTCGTAGTCGGCGTGGACGCTCTTGCTGATCTCGTTGGAGGCCGCGCCGGGCGTCACGAACGGCGTCTTCAGACGCGAGGCCCAGGGCTCCAGCGCCAGCACCACCTCGCTGATGTAGCTGGCGATGACCGCGTTGACCTTGTCCTCGTTCACCGCGCGCTGGAACGCGCGCACCGAATCTGCGGAGGAGGAGTGATTGTCGTAGGAGATGATCTCGATCTTGCGGCCGTCGACGCCGCCGCTCGCATTGATCTCGTCGGCTGCGAGCTGCGCCGCCTGCGGGATCGATGCGCCGGCGATCGCCTGCGCCTCCGCGATCACGCCGATCCTGATCGGGTCTACCGCAAGTGCCGCGCTCGACGCGGTCATCAGCGCGCCGAGTGAGGCTGCGCCGAGGACCATCCGCAATGCACCAGAGAGTATGGTTTTCATGTTGTTCTTTCTCCCTTTTAATAAGCCTCTTACGAGCTATTGGGGCGGGACTATAACGGCGATGACATTCTCGGCAAGTGAAACTGCATTCGGGATTGTGAGAGCCGGCTAAAGTCTAGCGCTGCGCAAACAGCTGGTATTGCAGTTGCAAGCGCTGCTTCGGGATCAGGCATGCAGATTTCGTCGATCGCCATGCTGTATGCGCTCGGCCTTGCGATCGTCAGTGTCGACCCGAAACGCCCGCACTGCGAGCAGCCATTGATCATCGCCCGCCACGGGCGTCCAGTGGTAATGCCGCGCCGCGCGGGAAGGTCTTAAAGCATGGTCCAGCTGGTTGAATGCCGCCTCGTCAACGAGCCGTTCGCCGATCCCGGCCTGCTCGTCGACTTCAGGTTCGGACGCCGTGCGATGCTGTTCGACATCGGCGATCTCTCTGGCTTGTCCAATCGCGAGTTGCTCCGCATCAGCGACGTCTTCGTCAGCCATCTCGAAACGCCGGGACCGGTTGCGCAGCGAAGCGGAGGCCGCGTTCTCCGGCGCGGCTTAGCGCGCCCTTAGCAGCGACGGATCGAGCGGGCGCAGCCGGGCGGGATCGAACGGCGACAGGTCGACATCGCCTGCTGCGCCATGCGCGATCAGCTGCGCCAGCGCTTCGCCGGTCGCGGGCGCATTGAGGATGCCCCAGACATTATGTCCAGTCGCAACGTAGAGGCCCTCACTTCCCGGCACCTTGCCGATCAGCGGCAAGCCGTCCTGCGTGACCGGACGGAAGCAGGCCTGCCGCGCGATGATCCTGTCGGCGCGAAACGCGGGCGACAGCCGTTCGGAGATCGCCTGCAGGCGAGCGATCGCGTCCTGGTCCGGCGTCACGGCTGCGGGATCGAGCGGCAGCGGCGCGATGTCGGAGAAGGCAGTGACGTGCGTGCTGCCGTCGGCACGCGGGAAAACCTCGATCGAGACCGCGCTGCCATTCTCATCATATTCCAGGAACAGCGCATCCGCCGGCACGTCCGCGCCGGTGTCGTACACGATGCTCGGGCTGCGCTGGCCGTAGACCGCAGGCAGGCTCATCCATTGTGCGGCGAGCAGCGACCAAGGTCCCATGGCGATCACTACCGCATCCGCCTCAAGGGTGCGGCCGTCAATTTCGACCCCGCGCGCGGTGCCGTTCGCATCGCGAACGATGCCGGTGACGCGTCCGGTTCGAAGCTCGGCGCCTTGCGCGAGGGCCGCGTTCATCATGGCGGAGGTGAACTTGCGCGGATGAACGATCGCGGTCGTCTCAGTCGTGCCGAGGCGGTGCGCGATGACGACGCCATTGGAGAGCCAGCCGAGCGCGGCCGGCGCATCACGGTGCGCATCAGCATCGGACACGACGAAGCCGCTATAGGCGTTCATGCGGCGATAGCCCCAATCACCAGCGGTCTCGTCCGGCAACCGCGCATGAAGCGCAAAGCTGCGCCGCGCCAGCGCATCGAGCGGCGTGTCGGCGCACCAGTCGAGCGCCAGGAATCCGCCGGCCTTGCCGGATGCGGCGGCCGCGACCTCGGTCCGTTCGACGACGATGACGTCGATGCCGAGGCGGCCGAGGAAATAAGCGGTGCAGGCGCCGATCACGCCGCCGCCGCAGATGACAACGCACATGGCTTCTTCCCTGATAGTCCCTCTCGCATCGAGAGGAGTATCAAAACAATTCGGCGCCGGCAGGGCGCGCCGGCGCCGTCTCGTGGACTGCGTCGCGCCGCTTCAGCCCGGCCCAGCGCCTTGTGTCGCCGTGTAGACCGCGTAGAGCGACTGGCTCGCGGCCATGAACAGGCGGTTGCGCTTGGGGCCGCCGAAGCAGATGTTGCCGCACACTTCCGGCAGGCGGATGCGACCGAGCAGCTTGCCGTCCGGTGACCACACCGTCACGCCGTTGTAGCCGACGGCGCGGCCGGCATTGCTGGAGGCCCAGACATTGCCGTTGACGTCGCAGCGCAAGCCGTCGGGCCCGCACTTCACGCCGTCGATCACGCAATCGCTGAACTTCCTGAGGTTGGAGAGCTTGTTGTCGCTGCCGACGTCGAACACGAAGATCTCGCCCTTGCCGCCCGCTCCGGTGTCGCCCGGTCCCTTCCCGGTCGAGGCGATGTAGAGCTTCTTGTAGTCGGGTGAGAAGCAGAGGCCGTTCGGATCTGGCACCTGGTCTTCGGTGACGACGAGGTCGATGCGGCCCGAGGGGTCGATGCGATAGCAGTTGGTCGGCAACTCGCGTTTGCCTGCGACGAAGCCGGCCGGCTGTCCGATCCGCGGATTGAGCTTGCCGCCTGCATTGCTCGGGCCACCTGCGACATCGGGCTCGCCTTCGTAGAGCTGGCCGCCATAGGGCGGATCGGTGAACCAGTAGCTGCCGTCGGGATGCGCGGCGATGTCGTTCGGCGAGTTCAGCTTCTTGCCCTGATAGGAGTCCGCGAGCACGGTGGCGGTGCCGTCATGCTCATAACGCGTCACCCGACGCGTCAGGTGTTCGCAGGAAAGCTGGCGGCCCTGGAAGTCGAATGAGTTGCCGTTGGAATTGTTGGACGGCGCACGAAACACGCTGACGCGACCGTCGTCCTCGCTCCAGCGCATCTGACGGTTGTTGGGAATGTCGCTCCACAGCAGATAACGTCCTTGCGCGCTCCAGGCCGGGCCCTCGGCCCAGAGCACACCGGTGTAGAGCCGCTTGATCGCGGTGTTGGGCTGCGCGAGATCGTTGAAGGACGGATCGACGGCGATGATGTCGGGGTCCCAGAAATAGGTGGTCGGCGCGCCACTGGGGCCGAAGTCGCGCGGCGGGGTGGTGATCGTCGTCGGCGGTGCGGCGGGGCCGGCCTGCGCCAGCGCGGAGCCGGCTCCAGCCATTGTGGCGGCGGCGCCGAGCGCAAGCCCTTGTAAAACTCCTTGGACAAGTGTTCGTCGTGAAAGCGCACCATCGTGGTCACGCTGCTCTCCGTCACGAGCCTCTTGGCGTGTCATCGCGTCCTCCCGATCATGTTCGCTGGCCGGTTGATCCGGCCGAGCGGGGCGGAGGTTAATGCGGTCCGCAACCGGTTGCGAGGGGTGGAATCGAAACCGCTGCGCGAGGCGGGTCGCAATTTCGTCACCTTCGAATGCGTTTGGATTGGAGGCTGACAGGGATAAAGCCGGAGCTCATTGTGCAATTTGTCGTCCTGGTCATTCTGCTCGCGATCGCATTTGCGGCCGGCTACTTCACGCGCGACTACGTCTCTCGCAAAAGGCGCGCGGAGGCACGCCGCTGGCGCGAGTACACCGAGCCGGATTGGCTCTCCGCCCACGCGCCGGCAAACACCAACGAGATCACGAACGCCGGCGCCGCCGTGGTTACCACCGGCGAGCTTGGCCAGATGCTGAACCGCTGGGAAAGCAGGGCCCGCGCCCGTCGCACCGGCACCGGATAGCCGGCGGTCGCGCGCTGGCCTACAAATTCCCCTCTACTAGGTCAGCTCCCCTGACCATCTTTTGGCGTTGCAGTTGTGGCCGTTTCTCGTCTAGAAACGGCCGTATCGAGCCCCGGCAACCAACCGTCAACGGTTTTGACCGAGGATTGTGGGCTCAAAAGGGTCTGGCAATGCTGATTCGCGGCCAAATCGATGGGATTTCGGGGGAGGTGGCTGTGGCCGCCGCCGCGATCCCGGCCGCGCTGCCCACCCTCCTTCTTGGCGGGCTTCTTCTTAGCTGCCCCTGAGGGCCGGCTGGGCGCCACGCGCCTGGGCGCTCAGGGGTTGGTCGAGATCACCAGACACCTCAAGCGCCCAGCAGACTGAACGGCGCAAAAGCTCAAAAGGAAATTTGGAATGGCCACCGTGAACAAGTCCGACAAGGACCGCGTCATCATTTTCGACACCACGCTGCGCGACGGCGAGCAGTGCCCCGGCGCCACCATGACCTTCGAGGAGAAGCTCGAGGTCGCCGAGCTCCTGGACGATATGGGCGTCGACGTCATCGAGGCCGGCTTCCCGATCACCTCCGAAGGCGACTTCCAGGCGGTCAGCGAGATCGCCCGCCGCTCCAAGAATTCGGTGATCGCCGGCCTGTCCCGCGCGCATCCGGCCGACATCGACCGCTGCGCCGAGGCGGTGAAGTTCGCCAAGCGCGGCCGCGTTCATACCGTGATCGCGACCTCGCCGCTGCACATGCGGGTGAAACTCAACAAGACCCCGGAGCAGGTGATCGAGACCTCGGTCGCCATGGTCGCGCGCGCTCGCAACCAGATCGACGACGTCGAATGGTCGGCCGAGGACGGCACCCGCAGCGAGATGGACTTTCTGTGCCGTATCGTCGAGGCCGTGATCAAAGCCGGCGCCACCACGGTGAACATCCCCGACACCGTCGGCTATACGGTGCCGGAGGAATACACCCACTTCATGAAGACGCTGATCGAGCGCGTGCCGAACTCGGACAAGGCTGTGTTCTCCGTGCACTGTCATAACGACCTCGGCATGGCGGTGGCGAACTCGCTGGCCGGCGTGGTCGGCGGCGCGCGCCAGGTCGAGTGCACCATCAACGGCATCGGCGAGCGCGCCGGTAACGCGGCGCTCGAAGAGATCGTGATGGCGATCAATGTGCGCAACGACAAATTCCCGTACTGGAACAAGATCGACACCACGCAGCTGACCCGCGCCTCGAAGATGGTATCGGCGGCGACCTCGTTCCCGGTGCAGTACAACAAGGCCATCGTCGGCCGGAACGCGTTCGCGCATGAGAGCGGCATCCACCAGGACGGCGTGCTGAAGGACGCCTCGACCTACGAGATCATGCGCCCGGAGATGGTCGGCCTGAAGCAGTCCTCGCTGGTGCTGGGCAAGCATTCCGGCCGTCATGCCTTCGTGCACAAGCTGGAGGAGATGGGCTACAAGCTCGGCCCGAACCAGCTGGAAGATGCGTTCACGCGGATGAAGGCGCTGGCCGACCGCAAGAAGGACATCTACGACGAGGACATCGAGGCGCTGGTCGACGAGGAGATGGCGGCCTCGCACGACCGCATCAAGCTGACCTCGCTGACCGTGATCGCCGGCACCCATGGCCCGCAGCGCGCGACCATGAAGCTCGACGTCGACGGCCAGATCAAGATCGAGGAGGCCGAGGGCAACGGTCCGGTCGACGCGGTGTTCAACTGCATCAAGCGCCTGGTGCCGCACGAGGCCAAACTCGAGCTGTACCAGGTTCACGCGGTGACCGAAGGCACCGACGCACAGGCCGAGGTCTCGGTGCGGCTGTCGCAGGACGGCCGTTCGATGACGGCGCGTGCGGCGGACCCGGATACGCTGGTGGCCTCCGCAAAGGCCTATCTCGGCGCGCTCAACAAGATCGTCATGAAGCGCCAGCGCGATACGGTGACGGCGGCAGCGGCGAGTTGACGCAGCTGACTTCGCCTCTCCCGCTGGCGGGAGAGGCCGACGCGCTCGGCAGCGCACTTGCGCGCCGGAGCGAGGCAGGTGAAGGCTCCGTTCTCACAGGGAGCTCTCCCCAACCCTCTCCCGCAAGCGGGAGAGGGCGCAGCGATGCTCGCGGCATTCACCATGAATACCTGCCCTGCTAACGGCCAATAGCCGTGCAGGCTGCCGGCCTGTATTGATGCTGTCGGCATGAGGATAGGCCGCTCGGCATGCCGGGCGGCCCAATAACACCAGGGAGAGATTATGCGCACCTTTGCGATCGCGGCCTCCGTCGCGGCTTTGGCCTTGGGCCTTGTCGGCCCCGCCAGCGCTGACCCGATCATCATCAAATTCAGCCACGTCGTCGCCACCGACACGCCGAAGGGCAAGGGGGCGGAGAAATTCAAGGAGCTCGCCGAGAAGTACACCGGCGGCAAGGTCAAGGTCGAAGTCTATCCGAACTCGACGCTCTACAAGGACAAGGAAGAGCTCGAGGCGCTCCAGCTCGGCAGCGTGCAGATGCTGGCGCCGTCCAACTCGAAATTCGGTCCGCTCGGCATCCGCGAGTTCGAGGTGTTCGATCTGCCCTACATCCTTCCCGACCTGAAGACGCTGCGGAAGGTGACGGAAGGCCCGCTCGGCGCAAAGCTGCTCAAGCTCCTGGACGCCAAGGGCATCACGGGACTTGCCTATTGGGATAACGGCTTCAAGCAGATGAGCGCCAACAAGAAGCTGATCTCGCCTGCCGACTATCAGGGCGTCAAATTCCGCATCCAGTCCTCGCGCGTGCTCCAGGCCCAGTTCAAGGCGCTCGGCTCGCTGCCGCAGGTGATGGCGTTCTCGGAAGTCTACCAGGCACTCCAGACCGGCGTCGTCGACGGACAGGAGAACACCTGGTCGAACATCTATACCCAGAAGATGCACGAGGTGCAGAAGTACATCACCGAGACCAATCACGGTTACATCGGCTACGTCGTGATCGTGAACAAGAAGTTCTGGGACGATCTGCCGGCCGACATCCGCGACCAGCTTTCGAAGGCGATGAAGGAGGCAACCGCCTTCAGCAACGCGCAGTCGCAGAAGGAGAACGACGACGCGCTCGCCGAGATCAAGAAGAGCGGCAAGAGCGAGATCATCAAGCTCACGGGCGAGCAGGACGAGGCGATGCGCAAGGCGATGGAGCCGGTCTACAAGGACGCCGCAAGCCGCGTCGGCCAGCCGCTGATCGACGAATTCCTGAAGGAAGCCAAGAGCACGACCAACTGATCTGGAAAGACGATGAAGGGGCTTCCGTGCGAGCTGCACGGAAGCCTTTTTGTTGCGAATGATTTCTGATTGTGGCTGGCGGTAAAATCAGGCGTTGCGTCGTCGTAAGAACGCCGCTTCCTGTCCAAGTTGTAAGTTGCGCGTCAGCCGCACCGCGCTCATCCTCGGGGCATCCTTCCAGAGGAGGTCCGTATGAGGAAGTTCACCATCGCTGCCATTGCCGTGCTCAGCATCGCCGGCTCGGGCGTGGTCTATGCTCAATATCATCGCCCGTGGATGGAGCGCTTCCATCACATCCGCATGAACCCCGAGGACCGCGCCGCCTTCGTCGACGCGCGGATCGCCGCCGTCCATGCCGGCTTGAAGCTCAATGCCGATCAGGAGAAGCTGTGGCCGCCGGTCGAGGCCGCCGTGCGCGATTTCGCCAAGCTGCGCATCGACCGCGCCAATGCGCGGATGAATGCCGGCCCGGGCGATACCGACAAGCCGGAGGATCCGATTGCGCGCCTGCGCCAGCGCGCCGAGGACATGGGCGCCAGTTCCGCCGCCCTGAAGAAGATCGCCGATGCCGCCGATCCGCTCTACAAGACGCTGGATGAGGGCCAGAAGCGGCGCCTCGCGGTGCTGACCCGCCACCGCGGCCCATTCGGCGGCGGCGAAGACGGGCCGCCCCGCCACTTCATGGAACGCGGCATGGACCGCATGATGGAGCGCGGCATGGAGCACTTCCATCGTGACCGTTTCGACCGCGACGGCGGTTCGGACCGGGACGGCGAAGGCCGGCTCTGAGGGGGGCCGGACTGTCCCGGGATTAACCCTGGCGAAGCCGCAGGAATCCGGCGGCTTTTCGCTTTTTTGGACGTGTGGACGAAGCCTTGGAAAACTTGCGTCCCATCGCTTGCCATACCCGGATCGCTTTGCTAAACGACCGGCCTCGCAAGGCCTTAACCGCCTTTCGGGCGCATAGCTCAGTTGGTAGAGCAGCTGACTCTTAATCAGCGGGTCCCAGGTTCGAGCCCTGGTGCGCCCACCAAGCCTTTCAATGGCTTGGGTACCCCTCGCGATAGCCATTCCGACAAGCGGTCAGCGGCTGGACGTGGTCCAGTCCGCATTCGGTAGCCGCCAAAATCCTTTCTTTGAGCCTGTTGGCGGACGCTGGGTTGCATGCATTCCCGACGAGCGGAGCCGATCGCTCTGCGTCATCCGAGCCAGCGCTTGCGACGCTTGTAGTGCTTCACGTCGCGGAATGATTTTCGCCTGTCACCGGCAACGCCAAGGTAGAATTCCTTGACGTCCTCATTTGCTGCGAGCGCCCGTGCCTCGCCGTCCATCACCACGCGGCCATTTTCGAGGATATAGCCGTGGCTCGCGTATTTGAGCGCCATATTGGTGTTCTGCTCGGCGAGAAGAAAGGAAACGCCTTCCTTGACGTTGAGATCCTTTACGATCTCGAAGATCTCCTGCACGATCTGCGGCGCAAGGCCCATCGAAGGTTCATCGAGCAGGATCATCTTCGGGCACGACATCAGCGCGCGCCCGATCACGCACATCTGCTGTTCACCGCCTGACGTATAACCGGCGGTGGAACCACGTCGCTCTCTGAGGCGGGGGAAATAGGCATAGACCCGCTCAAGGTCCTGCGTGATCGCCGACTTGCCGTCCTTGCGCGTGAAGGCGCCAGTCAGAAGATTCTCTTCTATCGTGAGGTGAGGGAAGGCACGTCGCCCCTCCATCACCTGGATGCAACCGCGCTGCACCAGATCGCTCGGCGACAGGGACTTCACCTCGACGCCGTCGAACAGAATCGAGCCCTTGGTGACTTCGCCACGCTCTGCATGCAGCAGATTGGAGATCGCTTTCAGCGTCGTGGTCTTGCCGGCACCATTGGCGCCGAGAAGCGCGACTATGCCGCCCCGCGGAACCTCCAGCGATACGCCTTTTAGCACGAGGATGACGTGATCGTAGACAACCTCGATATTGTTGACCGACAGAACCGGAGCTGCCGCTTCCGTCGCCGGAGCGACCTTGGGGGTTGACACGGCAGACCTCCAGACAGTTGCACCTTCGGGGATCCGGGAGCAGGCAAACCTGCCTCCCGGATCACTCAGACTGGTTCAGGTTTCTTTCGCGCAGTCGCGCGGCTGGATCTTCTTCTCCGCGGCATACTTCGCGGACACATCGGCGACGAGCGGTTCAATGAGCGATTCGTCTGCCGTGTACCAGTCGGAGATTACTTTCCAGGCCTTGCCATCCCACTGCTGAACGCGCCCGTAGCGCGCACCCTCGTGATCGGAGCAGGAAATGCTGACCGGCTTCAACATCCCCTCAAATCCGAGTTCCTTGATGCGTGCATCGGTGAGGATGAGGTTCTCCAGCCCCCAACGGACCTGCTCGCCCGTCAGCGGTTTCTTGCCGAACTTTTCCTGCGCCTTCCGGATCGCCTCCACGCCGAGCATGGCGTTGACCATGCCACGGTTGTAGAGAACTTCGCCGACCTTGCCAGTTTCCGTTGAACCTTTGCCTTTCGCGTAGACGTATTTCTCTATGTCAGCATGGACAGGAAACCTGCCAGCACCATGCTGAAGCATCAGTGATTTGTAACCTGTGGCCTGATCGCCTGCCGGCGTCACGTCGGGCTCTGCGCCCGACCACCAAACACCGATCATCTTCTCGCGCGGATAGGCAACGGCTGCCGCTTCCTTGATTGCCGTGCTGTTCATGACGCCCCAGCCCCAGACCAGGACATAGTCCGGTCGATTCTGGCGGATCGCCAGCCATTGCGACTTCTGCTCGACACCGGGGTGCGTGACCGGGATCGAGGTGAACGCAAAGCCGTACTTCTGCGCCAGCACCTGCAGCATCGGAATCGGCTCCTTGCCATAGGGGCTGTCGTGATACAGCAGCGAAATCTTCCTGCCTTTCAGCTTGTCGAAGCCACCGAGTTCCTTGGCGACATGCTGGATCGCGATATCCGCCGCCGACCAGTAAGTGCCGAGCAATGGGAAGTTGTAGGCGAACACCGCGCCGTTCTTGGAATCGGCACGGCCGTACCCCATCGTGATGATCGGGATTTTGTCGGTCGCGGTCTTCTCGGTGAGCGCAAAGGTGATCCCGGTCGATAGCGGGTTGATGAAGGCCGCGCCGGTCGGCCCCTTGCCCTTGAGGTGCTCGTAGCACTCAACGCCCTTGTCGGTCGCGTAACTCGTCTCGCATTCTTCGGTCAGAATCTTGACGCCGTTGATACCGCCGTCACGCTCATTGATCAGGTTGTAATAGTCCACAACGCCGTTTGCGTAGGGCGCTCCGTTCACAGCGTACGGGCCGGTCCGGTAGGACAGAACTGGGATGAACTGCTCGTTTTGCGCTGCGGCCGGTGCACTAAACGCCGCGCCCGACAACGCGGCCGCCAGTATCAGTACATTGCGTGCATTACTTGCCATGTTGATATTCTCCTCCTTTGAGCCCCTCTTTTTCCGTTCGGGGGATTGTTTCCTTCCTCCTTTGTCAACAGCCGCCATCCGCTCGAGGCGCGATCGCAACTTCAATAGGGAAACGGCCAAAGTCTGAGCTTCTCCTTGCCGATTGATATCAGCCGGGCGAACCCATGGGGTTCTTTGATGAGAAGATAGCAGATCAACGACCCAAAGATAATGAACTGCAGGTGAGTGATCGTTTCCGTCGACAGCGGCACGCCGAGCTGGGTTGGAAGGACGTTCAGCATGATCGGCACAATGAGGATAAACGCCGCTCCGACGAACGGGCCCATGATGGATCCCAGCCCACCGATTATCACCATGAACAAGAGCTCGAGCGAACGGTCGATCGAGAACGCGAGCGGCTCCCATGAGCCAAGGTAAACGAACGCCCAGAGTGCGCCCGCCACGCCGATGATAAATGAAGAGACCGCGAAGGCGGTGAGCTTTGCATAGAGTGGCCGGATGCCGATCAGCTCGGCAGCGATATCCATATCGCGAATTGCCATCCATTGTCGGCCAAGGTTGCCGCGGACGAGATTCTTCGCCAAGACCGCGATCACCGTGACGAAGATCAGGCACAGCAGATAGCGTTCGATCGGCGTGCGAACGACCACACCGAAGAAATTCAGTTCCGGCGCATTGACCGACCCTGACGGGGCGTAGTTGGTGAACCACGGCACCCGCAGGAATACCCAGTCGAAGAAGAACTGCGCCGCGAGCGTTGCAACCGCAAGATAGAGGCCCTTGATCCGCAGACTGGGAATCCCGAATAGGATTCCGACACCCGCCGCCATGAACCCGCCAAGCAGAATGGATACCAATACGGGCAAAGGCGGGATCGAAATCGCGAAGCCATGCGAGGTGAGCGGGACATGAACGCCTGTCGCCAGCTTGTAGGCGGAATAGGCGCCAATGGCCATGAACGCACCGCTGCCGAGCGAGATTTGGCCGCAATAGCCGACGAGAATGTTTGTGCCGATGGCAGCGAGTGCGAGGATCAGGAAGGGCAGCAGAATCGCCCACAGCAGATACTCGCTACCAAACGGCCAGATGTGGAAGCTGGCCAGCACCGGCACCCCAATGAAAGCGATGCCGAGCAAGATCGCGAGCGCAATGCGGTCCTGACGGATCGGGAAGATCGCCATATCCTCTGCGTAGGTTGTCTTGAATTGGCCGACCTCACGATAAAGCAAAGCTAGCTCCTGTCTCAGATACGCTCGATGATCCGCTCGCCGAACAGACCCTGCGGCCGCACAAGCAACACTGTTAACGCCAGCACATAGCCAAACCAATATTCGATACCGCCGCCTATAGATGGCCCGAGGTACACCTCTGCAAGCTTCTCACCCGCCCCGACAATGAGCCCGCCGGCGATGGCTCCCGGAATGGAGGTGAGGCCCCCGATGATCAGGACCGGCAGAGCCTTCAGCGCGAGAAAGGTGATGGAAAATTGCACACCAAGCTTGGTGCCCCACACGGTCGCAGCAACCAGCGCAACGAGACCGGCAACGAGCCAGACCACGAACCAGATCCAACTGATTGGAATCCCAACCGAGTGCGCGGCCAAATGGTCATCGGCCACAGCCCTGAGTGCGCGACCGGTCTTGGTACGCTGAAAGAAGATCGCGAGGCCGGCGACCAGGATGCCTGCGATCAATGCACCCCAGACGTCCAGTTTGTTGATCAGAATTCCACCCGGGAAGAGGCCCTCAAACACGAACCAGGCGTCCGTCGGGAATAGCCGCAACGGATAAACATCCGATCCGAAGATCATTTCCGCCGCGCCCTCGAGAACGAATGTCACGCCGATGGTGGACATGAACAGCGTGAGGGCGTCCTGGTTGATGAGGGGTCCGATCACGAACCGCTCGATCAGCCAAGCCGTTGTCGCCATGATCAGGGCGGCAAAGCCGATGCCGAGAACGATCGCAACCCAAAGCGGGAAGCCGTTGGCCACGAGGAGATCGAGCGAGCGAACCAGCGCCAATCCCGCGAGCAATACCATTGCACCCTGGGCAAAATTAAAAACGCCGGATGCCTTGAAGATCAGCACGAAGCCGAGGGCGACCAGCGAATAGAGCACGCCGGACATCAATCCGCCGATCAGGACCTCGAGAAACTGACCCAATGCGATCACGAACGCACCTCAGTGTGCGACGCCAAGATAGGCGTCGATGACGGCCTGGTTCTCCCTCATCTCGTCCGGCGTGCCGTCGGCGATCTTTACGCCATGATCGAGCACCGCCACTCTATCCGATAGATCCATGACCACAGCCATGTCGTGCTCGATCAGCACGATCGTTGTGCCGTAATGGCTGTTCACATCGATAATGAACCGCGACATGTCCTCCTTCTCCTCGAGATTCATCCCTGCCATGGGCTCGTCGAGGAGAAGAAGGTCGGGCTCCATGGCGAGAGCGCGACCAAGCTCGACGCGCTTCTGCAAGCCGTATGGCAAGCGCCCGACAGGCACCTTGCGGATCGATTCGATCTCCAGGAAGTCGATAATCTCCTCGACCCGGTGCCGATGCTCGACTTCCTCTGCCAGAGCAGGGCCGTAACGCAGCATCTGCCATAAGAGGCCCCGGCGCACCTTCAACGTGCGGCCAGCCATGATGTTGTCGAGCGCGCTCATTCCCTTGAACAGGGCGACGTTCTGGAAGGTGCGCGCGACGCCGCCGCGGGCGGCCTCGAAAGGCTGCATCCTGGCCCGGGTGCGCCCCTTGAAGGTGATGGTGCCACGATCAGGGTGATAGAAACCGTTGATGACGTTGAGCATTGAGGTCTTGCCGGCGCCGTTGGGGCCGATGATGGCTCGAATTTCGCCTTTTCTCACGTTGAACGAAACGTCCCTCAGCGCCCTGACGCCGCCGAAGGCCAGTGCTACGCCCTCGACTTGAAGCAGGATCTCGTTCGTGTCCGGCGCTCTCATGCTGCCTTCCCCAAAGATTTCCGCCGAACCAGTGGCCTGCATGTCGCGGATCTTGACACGAGCCGCGATAGTGCCCTTGCGGCCATCCTCAAAAGTGACTTCAGTGGAAATGTCGGCCTCATGCGAGCCGTCGTAGAGTGCGGTGACCAGTGGCGCATAGCGCTCGGCAATGAACCGGCGACGCACCTTCTGCGTGCGGGTCAATTCGCCGTCATCTGCGTCGAGTTCCTTGTGCAAAATGAGAAAGCGACGAATTTGAGCGCCCGCCAGCACCCTTTCCTTGACGAGAGAGTGGTTCACCGCGGCAACGTCTTTCGCTACCATGTCATAGACCAGCGGATGCCCGGCAAGCTCCTGATAGGAGCCATAGGCGATATTGTTGCGCTCCGCCCAATTCGCGATAGCGACCGGGTCGATGTTGATCATGGCGCAAACAAACTCTCTTGAGTCGCCGAAAGTGATCGCTTCCTTGATATTGGGAAAAAACTTCAGTTTGTTCTCAAGGTACTTCGGCGCAACCATCGTGCCGTCAGCCAGCCAGCCGACGTCCTTCGCCCGATCGATGATCTTTAGATGTCCGGTCTTCTCGTCGAAAAAGCCCGCATCGCCGGTCTTGACGTAACCGTCGAATGTCATGGTTTCCGCGGTCTTCGCCTGATCCTTGAAATATCCGACGAACATGCCGGGCGAGCGAAATTGCACTTCGCCCGATTGCGCAATGCGGATGTCGACGTTCGGGGCCGCCGGACCAACCGTATCGGGGTAGATCTCGCCATCAGGCTGGCACGTCACGTACAGGAAGGCTTCGGTCTGGCCGTAGAGCTGCTTCAGATTTAGTCCGATCGAGCGGTAGAATGCGAACAAGTCCGGACCGATGGCTTCGCCTGCAGTGTACGCGACACGCACCCGGGACAGGCCGAGAACATTCTTGAGAGGTTCGTAGACCAGCAAGCGCCCGAGCGCATAGAGCAACCGGCCCCGCAGCGGCACCTGTTTTCCGGTCAACACCTGCTCGCCATACCGGCGCGCCACGTCGAGAAAGTAGTTGAACATTCGACGCTTGACAGGCGCAGCGTCCTCCATGCGGATCATCAGGCGCGTCCGCATGGCCTCGAAACCACGCGGCGGCGCGAAATAGAAGGTCGGTCCGATCTCGCGCCGATCCTGCTCGATCGTTTCACTACTCTCGGGACAGGCCATGCAGAAGCCAGCGACAAGGCCTTGCACATAGTTGAGGTAATGATCGCCCACCCAGGCCAGCGGCAGATATGCGAACACCACGTCGTGGTCGGCCAGTCCGTCGAACCTGGTGGTGTCCGACGCGGCGTCAATGCAGCCTCGCGTCGACAGCACGACGCCCTTCGACGCGCCGGTCGTTCCCGAGGTGTAGAGGATGACCGCGATGTCAGAACCATCACCCTGCCGGACGAATTCATCGATCTGTCCACAGAGCGCCGGATCCGCCGTAAGCGCTGCGCGACCGTCCTCGATGACATCGTGGATTGCGATCAGCCGGCTGTCCGCGTAGCCATCAAGGCCGCGCGACTCGTCATAGAGAATCTTTTGAAGATGCGGCACTCGCTCGCATACGGACAAGACCTTGTCCACTTGCTCCTGATCCTGTGCTGCAACAAAGCTCACCTCAGCGTGCGCGAGAACAAAAGCAAGCTCTTCAGCCACTGCGTCCGAGTAAACCGGAACCGGAATCGCTTGCAGCGCCTGCGCTGCCATCATGGTCCAGTAGAGCTTCGGTCGGTTGGAACCCACTACCGCGATCTTGTCTCCTGGCTGCAGTCCAAGTCGATGCAAGCCCGCGGCGTAAGCCCGGACGATCGCAGCAACCTGGGCCCACGTCCACGTCTGCCAAATGCCAAGATCCTTGTGTCGAAACGCCGGACGCGTGCCGAACTGCGTCGCATTTCGCAGAAGCAACTTGGGGAACGTATCAAACGATCCGCCATCGGCCATGTCGCTCTCGATCCCAAAAACCGACGCGTTGGTTCGCGCCTGCTTATGGTGACGCCGCGCCCTTTATGGGAAGCAGCCATGCGAACGCCGCACGTTCCAACATTACAACGGTTCGAAAGTCCTACAAGTCCCGGTTTTGCCGGGCCGAGATTGTCGTGACCGTCCCCGCGGTGGGTCATTGAGGGGGCCGCCTGCCAATAACCGATTGCGGTATTGACGGCTAAACTCGAGCGTCCAGATTTATGTTGCGTTGCGATATTGAAGCTGCGCTCCATTCCGACAGGGAAAATCCTATTCTGCGTAGGCATTGGTCGGCTGCGAAGGCGGTGGAGGGCTGCCTTGCCGCCCTGACCAACCGAGGCTTCGAGGGCCGGATACATGACATCGGCAGCCTTTTTGCGCAAACCGAACGTTTAGCTTCCGCCCTCAATAAACGGTCGACTACGACGGCAAAGCGCGGGGCCGTCGTTTCTTTGGCCGGCCGGAACGATGTAGACCCCGTACTTCCTGCTGTTGAAAGAGCTCACCGCACACGTCACGCAGCCATTGGCTTGCCGGATCGTGATGGAAGCGGGCGTGCCAATATTGCTTCACCGTAAAGCCGACGATCGCCAGCGGGCAGTCGAGCACGCGCAGTCCGTAATAGTGAGCCAACGTTTCGCCGATGTGCCTTGGAAGGGTGGCGATCAGGTCAGTCGTTCCGACGATTGCGGGTAACCCCAAAAAGCCCGGCAGCTCAAGCGCAACGTCGAGGACTATCCGCTGCTCCTGTAGCGCGGCCGCGAGCAACTGATGTCCGGTGCCGGAGCGAATGAGGACGTGCGCCTCACGCCTGAAATCCTTTGCGGTGATGCGGTCGCGGATCCGGGCATGTTTTGCGTTCGCCAAGCAGACCCAATCCTGCGGAAAGAGTGCCTGTTGGAAGTGCCCAGCGTCGAGGTCCGAGATGTAGCCGAGCGCCAGATCGGCCTCGCCAGACTGCAGCATTCGTGGGGTATCGCCGCCGATCTGCGCCGCCTCGATGCGGATGCCCGGAGCAACACGACGAACGTAGGCGAGGATGGCCGGAAGCAGCGTGATGTGGCTCGCATCCGTCATGCAGATGACGAAGCGGCGCTTTGCAGTCGCCGGATCAAACTCGGGCGAAGCTCTGCCAGACGACGCAGCATCTCCAACGCCTGTCTGGCCGTGCCGATGAGAGCCTCGGCGCGCGGAGTCGGCAGCATTCCCTCCGCCGACCGGATAAAGAGCGGATCGTCCAGTTCCTTTCGCAGGCGCGCCAGCCAGATCGAAATGGTCGGCTGGCTCTGACCGAGCTTATCGGCTGCCTTGGTCACGCTACCCGTGGTGAACAATGCATCGAAGAGCCGGAGCAGGCGCGGCTCCAGCAGGTTCGTCTCGGAGAGGTCCCGGTGCTTCATTGCATTCTGCAATAATGGTTATAAGGATCATAGCATATCCAAATACCGGGCAGCCTGCTACCACGCTTCCAACGCCAAAATGGGCGAGGGAGAAGCGTTCGGATGAGGATCTGCTTTATCGGAGCGGGAGCCCTGGGCTCGACCATCGGCGGCACGCTGGCACGCGGCGGTGCCGAGGTTTGGTTGATCGATCCGTTCCAGGCTCATGTCGACGCGATCAATGCCGATGGTCTCCGGATGCTCGAAGGTGACGCCGAGACCGTTGTGAAGGTCTCTGCCTGCACCTCCGCGACCCAGGTCGGCATCGTGGCGGACCTCGTCATCGTCCTCGTCAAATCCTATCACACGCGGGATGCGATCCGGGCGGCAGCGCCGATCATCGGGCCGCAGACGGTCGTGATGTCGCTTCAAAACGGTCTTGGTCACGAGGATATCCTTGCGGAGGAAGTGGGGCGTGACAGGGTCATGGCCGGCAAGACCTACGTTGGCGGTGTGCTGCTTGGCCCCGGTCGTGTTCGCTCCGGGGTCATCGGCAAGGAAACCATCATCGGTGAACTTGATGGACACCTGACGGAACGCGCTCAGCGAATTTCCGAGACGTTCAATCGCGCCGGCATTCTCACGCTGCTCAGCGACAACATTCTGGGCACGATGTGGGACAAGTTGTTCATCAATGTCGCCGGAGGAGGAATCACTGCCGTTACCGGGCTGACTTATGGCGGTCTCTATTCGCTGCCGATCCTGGAAGATTGCGCGCTGGCCGCGATCTCAGAGGGCATCGCGGTCGCGCAGGCGGCCGGCGTGAAGATCTCGATCACCGATCCGCGACGCGCTTGGACGATGGCATCCGCTGGTCTACCGCCCGAGTTCAAGACGTCGATGTTGCAGAGTTTGCAGTCCGGCAACCTGACCGAGGTCGACTACATCCACGGCTCCGTCGTGCGTTGGGGTTCCAGGCTCAACGTCCCAACTCCCGTAAATTCCACCCTCGTCGCGTTAGTCAAGGGCATCGAATACGCCCGCAGCGACTATCCTGGAAGGTCCTGAGACGATGTCGCCGCCCCGTGCCTATGTCGAACACGTCGCCATCCGTGTGCCTGACGTTGATCGTCACGTCGACTTCTTTCGTGAGGTGCTTGGTCTTGCCATTCGCGACGAGCAACCCGCCGATGGCGCGCGCCCACGTCAGGTGTGGGTGCTCGGAAGCGTGCAACTCATCGAAGATCCGAACTTCGTGGGACCAGAGGGGCGTCTCGCCCATCTCGGCATCATGGTCGACGATTACGAAGGTGTGCTCGCCCGTGCGGCCGCGTGGGGCGCCAAGGCGTTGCCTGCCGGGCCGAACTGGCTCGAGCTACCGGGCGGGCTCAACGTCGAAATCTTGCAAGCCAGTGCAGGCGCCGTGGAAGCCGCCCTGGCGATCAATCCCCGTGCCTAGAGTTAGAGGAAGACGCGACATGACCGGTGAGCGCTACTGGGACGATGCCAGGGTCGGTGACGAATGCGTCACCCCCTCGGTGACGGTCACCGAAGCGATGGTGAATGCCTATGCCGAACTGACGGGTGATTTCACGCCGGTCCATGTCGACGAGGAATACGCCAAGACCACACCGTTCGGCACGCGCGTCGCGCACGGGCTGTTCGGTCTGTCGCTGGCCGACGGTTTGAAGACCCGTGCCGACTACCGTTTCCTTCCGGGAATGTCGCTGGGCTGGACGTGGGATTTCAAGCTACCGATCAAGCTCGGTGACACCGTGCACGTGAAGTTCCGCGTTGGTTCGATGCGCGCCACGAAGCGTGACGGGTGGGGCATCGTGGTGCTGCCCTCGGAGCTCATCAACCAGCGCGGCGAAGTGGTGCAGCTAGGCGAGCATCGGCTGATGATTCCGATGCGGCCGAAGACCAACGCCGCAGGAGAGCAGGCATGAGCACGCAAGATCTGCCGCTCAAAGGCATTCGCGTCATCGACTACAGCCATTTCCTGGCAGGCCCGTTCATGGGCCGTTGCCTCGCCGCGATGGGCGCGGACGTCATCAAGGTGGAGCGTCCGAAGGCAGGCGATGCGGGCCGCGCCCATGGGTATTTCAAGGACGGACAATCCGGCTACTTCCTGCAGCAGAACATGGGGAAGCAGGGATTGTGTATCGATCTGCGCGACACGCGTGGTCTCGACATGATGATGAAGCTGGTCGACACAGCCGACGTCTTCATCGAGAACTACCGCCCCGGCGCACTCGAGCGCCTCGGGCTCGGTTACAAGGCGCTATCGACGCGGAAGCCCGGACTGATCTACTGCTCGGTCTCCGCCTATGGCCACACCGGTCCCTATGCCGACCGTCCGGGCTTCGGCCTGATCGCAGAGGCGATGTCGGGCGCTCTGGCGCAACTGGGCTCCCCCGGTGAAGCGCCGCCGCTGCTGCGGATGCCACTGGCCGACATGTATACCGGCATTCACGGTGTGGCTGCCATCAATGCAGCGCTGGTCGGCCGCGCGTCGTCCGGCCGCGGCCAGCATATCGATCTGGCGCTGTACGACTGCATGGTGTCGATGCACGACTATGCGGTTCAGCGTTACTTCCTTTCCGGCGGTACCGACCTGCCGAAGCAGACCGGCAGCGGCCAGCCGGACTCGACCGTTTACGGGGTCTTTCCGGCCAAGGACGGCAATCTTGTCATCGCTGCGCAAGTCGATGATGCGTGGCGACGATTGGCGGCGCTGATCGGAGGAAGCAGGTTGTCATCCGACGAACGCTTCACCACGCCTGCCGCGCGGAACGCCCACTATGCCGAGGCGATGGAAATTGTGCGCAACTGGACGCTGTCGCAGCCGTCTCGGGATGCCTGTCTTGCCGCACTCGAGCAAGCAGGTGTGCCGTCCGCTCCTGTGCAGACCATCGAAGAGGTCGTGAGGGATCCGCAGATCCACGCGCGTGGCATGCTGGTCGAGCAGGAGCATCCTGTTCTCGGCAGGGTGACGTTGCCGAACCTGCCCTTCCGCTTCTCCAGCTGCGACATCACGGTGCGCACTCCAGCACCACTGCTCGGCCAGGACAATCGCCACATTGCAGAGTCGCTGGGCCTGTCGGCCCAAACCATCGACGCGATGGTGCGAGACGGTGTTCTCTACAACGAAACTGCAGTGCAGGAGTAAGCCATGAGCGATCGTTATGCGGTGATTGGCAATCCGATCGGCTTCAGCAAATCACCCCTCATCCATGGCACTTTCGCCAAAATGACGGGACAGGACCTTGTCTATGAGGCGATCGAGGGACCACTCGATGGCTTCAACGAACGGGTTGATCAATTCCGGACGGAGGGCGCCAAGGGGCTGAACATCACAGCCCCGTTCAAGCTCGATGCTTTCGCCTACGCAAATGAGCTTTCAGAGAGCGCCAAACGAGCGGGCGCCGCAAACTGCCTGAAGTTCGAGGGCGATCGGATCATTGCCGAGAATTTCGACGGGATCGGCCTGGTGCGTGACATCACCGTCAATCTCGGCGTCAAAATGGCCGGCCGCCGCGTCCTGATGCTCGGCGCTGGAGGAGCAGCACGTGGCGCGCTGCTGCCGTTCCTCCGCCAGGAGCCGTCCGAGCTGGTTCTGGTCAACCGAACGCTGTCGAAAGCGGTGGCATTGGCCGAAGAGTTTGCCGGCTGGGGTCCCCTGATTGTCAGCGGCTATGCTGAACTGGCCGATCTTGCCAAGGGCTATGACGTCGTGGTCAACGCGACGTCGGCCAGCCTGCGCGGTGAAATGCCGCCGCTTCCAGGCAATGTCTTCCGCGGTGCGGAGCTGGCGTACGAACTCGCCTACGGCAAAGGGCTGACGCCCTTTTTGCAAGCAGCCCGCGCCGAAGGCGTAGCCAAGCTGGCCGACGGCGTCGGCATGCTGGTCGAGCAAGCGGCCGAAGCTTTTTCCTGGTGGCGCGGCGTTCGACCGAGCACGGCTCAGGTCATCGCCGAACTGACCGTCCCATTGAGCTGACGGCCGATGCCGAGCATGCATCCGAAGTCCAGCTTTCTCGTCGGCCTGATCGGCAGCGGCATCGCTGCGTCCCGCACCCCGCCCATGCACGAAGCGGCCGCAGACGCCGCTGGCATCCGCTATATCTACAAAAAGATCGATCTGACAGAGTTGAAGCTCGGTGTGGAGGCGTTGCCGGAATTGCTCACGGCCGCAAGGCGGATGGGCTTTGACGGGTTGAACGTGACCCATCCCTGCAAGCAGGCGATCCTTCCATACTTGGACGAGCTTTCGCCTGACGCAGAGGCGCTTGGCGCCGTGAACACCGTGGTCATCAGGAACGGTCGAATGACCGGCAACAACACGGACTGGTTCGGCTTCGCCGAGAACTTTCGCCGCAACATGGAAGGTGCATCACTCGGTCGCGTCGTCCAGTTCGGCGCGGGCGGCGCAGGCGCGGCGGTCGCTTTCGCGCTCATGAAGCTGGGCGTGCGGGAACTAACCATCATCGACGTCGACGTGGCCAAGGCGCAGAGTTTGGTGGATAGCTTGTCTCCCCGATTTGTAGAGGGGCGCTTGAGGGCCGGCCAGGATGTTCGCGGCGGCCGTCGCTGCCGCAGACGGAATTGTCAACGCAACGCCGATCGGCATGGACAAGTATCCGGGGACACCGCTGCCGACGGCCCTGCTGCGTCCCGATCTGTGGGTCGCCGAGATCGTCTACTTCCCGCTGGAAACCGCGCTGCTGCGCGCGGCGCGTGCCCTCGGCTGCCGCGCCGTCGATGGTGGTGGCATGGCGATCTTCCAGGGCACCGAGGCATTCCGCCTGTTCACGGGCATCTCACCTGATCCAGACGTCTTCTTCGCCACTTTTGCATCCCGGGGAGGGTGACACCCGGCCGATGGGCGAGCGGCACGCACAACGCCCGAGAGGAAACGCAAGATGGGCTACACGCTCGATTTCTCGGTGGTTTGGCATGCGATGCCCGCGCTGCTGTGGGGGTGCGTGGGTACGTTGGGCCTGGCGCTTGCCGGCATGACGCTCGCAATGATGATCGGTGTCGCCGGCGTCGCGGCACGCGATTCGAAGGCGGCGTGGTTGCGTGCTCTCGTGATCGGCTTCGTCGAGACCGTGCGCAATACGCCTTTCCTGGTGCAGATCTTCTTTCTGTTCTTCGCCCTGCCGCTCGTCGGATTGAAGCTCAATCCGACAGCTACCGCCGTCATCGCACTCGGTGTCAACGGCGGCGCCTACGCCATCGAGATCATCCGCGGCGGGGTGCAGTCCATTCATAAGGGACAGGTAGAAGCCGGCTACGCGCTCGGACTGCACAAAGGGCAGGTATTCCGGTTCGTTGTGCTCAAGCCAGCGCTTCGCGCGATCTACCCCTCGCTCACGGGTCAGTTCATCATGCTGACGCTGACCTCGTCGATCTGTTCGGCCGTATCGGCTTACGAATTGACGTCGGTTGCGCAGCGCATCGAAAGCGACACATTCCGCAGCTTCGAGGTCTACTTCTTCGTCACTTTCCTCTACCTCGCGATCTCCTGGCTGTTGATGCTGGGCTTCGCGGTCATCTCTCACCGTTTCTTCTCATATCCAACACGCTGAGGGGGAGATGATGGCACCGCATTTTGGCCTCCCTGAGTTCGGTTTCCTGTTGCGTGGATTGCAATGGACGATGCTGCTGACGCTGGTCGCGTTTGCGGGCGGCTGCACGGCGGGGCTGGCTATCGCATTGCTGCGCACCTGTGGTCATAAGGGCGTGGAATGGGTCATCCGCATTTACATCGGGATATTCCAGGGCACTCCGCTGCTGCTGCAGCTTTTCGTCGTGTATTACGGATTGGCGCTAACCGGGCTGAAGCTCGACGCCTTCGTCGCGGTGGCGATCGGCTTCACCGTGAATGCCTCCGCCTTCCTTGGTGAGATTTGGCGCGGAGCGATACAGGCCGTGCCGCGCGGCCAGACCGAGGCGGCGATGGCGCTTGGACTGCATTATTCGTCCCGCATGCGCGACATCGTGCTGCCGCAGGCGATCCGCATCTCGCTACCGGCGACCATCGGCTATCTCGTGCAGCTCATCAAGGGCACTTCGCTCGCCGCCATCGTCGGCTTCATCGAACTCGCCCGCGCCGGTCAAATCGTATCGAACCAGACCTTCCAGCCGTTGCTCGTCTTCGGCGTGGTCGGCGCGATGTATTTCATCCTCTGCTGGCCACTCTCATGGTGGGGCAGCCGGATGGAGGCCAGGCTCGCCCTGGCCAGTCAAAGGTAGGAACGGCGCACTTGCCCAATCAAACAGAGCCATCACCAGGAGGAGGAAACATCAGATGTTATTTTCGATCAATCGTCGCCAACTCGGCGCCGCGCTGCTGATGCTGGGGGCCATCGCTGTCGCGGGTAAATCGCAGGCGGGCACTCTGGAAGACGTGAAGAAGAAGGGCGTCGTCGTCATCGGCATCCAGGGCGACAATCCTCCTTGGGGCTATGTCGACAGCTCAGGAAAGCAGGATGGCATCGATGCCGATATGGGGCGCGCCTTCGCTGAATATCTTGGCGTGAAGGCCGAGTTCGTCCCGCTGGCGGTGGCCAATCGTATTCCGGCGCTGACCACAGGCCGCGTAGACATTCTGTTCGCAACCATGGCGATGCTGCCCGAGCGTGCAAAGGCGGTGCAGTATTCCAAACCGTATGTTGCCAATGAGATCACGCTTGTCGCTGCCCAGGCAACGCCGATCAGCAGCAATGCCGATATGGGCAAGTACGTTATAGGCGTTCCGAGGTCCTCCACGCAGGACACCCAGGTCACCAATAGTGCTCCAGCGGGCACCGAAATCCGCAGATTTGATGATGATGCGGCCACGATCCAGGCGCTGCTCTCGGGTCAGGTGCAGGCCGTCGGCGCAAACAGCTTCTACCCGCAGCGTCTGAACGCCGCAAAGCCGGAATTTGGGTTCGAGCCCAAGCTTCACTTCACTGCCCTGTACAACGGAGCCTGCACCCGCCTGGGGGAGAAGGAGTGGAACGAGACCGCCAACAAGTTCATCGACCAGATCAAGTCTAACGGTAAATTGGCCGGCTTCTACGCCAAATGGATGAAGGCGCCCGTGCCGACCTTCCCCGACTCGGTCCCCGGCGTTCCGTTCACAGTCCAGTAAATACCGTTAAGCGGCCGACGCGCTGCGCGCGTTGGCCGCTGTCGATGTCGGAGGCCGAATTCATGCAGGACCAGATCCTGATCGAAATGACGGGTGTGCAGAAGTGGTACGGCGGGTACCAAGCTCTCCGCAACGTTGATCTCACTGTGCGCAAGGGTGAAAAAATCGTGCTCTGCGGTCCGTCCGGCTCAGGCAAGTCGACACTGATCCGCTGCATCAACCGCCTCGAGGCGATCCAGCAGGGCAGTATCGTAGTAAACGGTCATCGGCTGGACGACAGCATCAAGGCAATCGATGTCGTACGTCAGGACGTCGGCATGGTCTTTCAGAGCTTCAACCTCTTTCCGCATATGACGGTGTTGCAGAATTGCATGCTCGCCCCCGTTCGCGCGCGCCGCATCAGCAAGACCGAGGCGGAGGCGACCGCGCGAAAATATCTCGAGCGCGTGCGCATCGGTGACCAGGCTAACAAGTATCCGGCTCAGCTTTCGGGCGGTCAGCAACAGCGCGTCGCTATTGCGCGCGCGCTCTGCATGCAGCCTAAGGTGATGCTGTTTGACGAACCGACCTCGGCTCTCGATCCCGAAATGGTCAAGGAGGTGCTCGATACAATGATAGGCCTCGCCAACGACGGCATGACCATGATTTGCGTCACCCACGAGATGGGCTTTGCCCGCCAGGTTGCCGACCGGGTCATCTTCATGGCTGAAGGCCAGATCATCGAAGAAGGCGAGCCCGGCGCTTTCTTCCGCAATCCACAGCACGCCCGCACCAGGCAGTTCCTTGGTGAGATCCTCGCCCATCACTGAACGGAGTACTTCCATGAGTCGTCTTGTCTACGTCCTCAACGGGCCAAATCTCAATTTGCTTGGCAAGCGCCAGCCCCACATCTATGGCCACGAGACGCTTTCGGATGTGGAGCGAGATTGCCGGGCGCTGGCCGGGGAGCTTGGCCTGGAGATTCGCTTTCATCAATCCAACAGAGAATACGAGCTGATCGACTGGATCCACGAGGCGCGCGAGACGGCGGCCGGTATTGTGATGAATCCCGCGGCTTTCACCCATACGTCGGTCGCCATCCTGGATGCTCTAAACACGTTCGAGGGGACAGTGATCGAGGTGCACATTTCCAACGTGCACAAACGCGAGGAATTCCGCCACCACTCGTTTGTGTCCAAACGAGCTGATGGAGTCATCGCAGGCTTCGGGACCCAGGGTTATCTGCTCGGCTTGCGTCGTGTGGCCAAGCTGCTTGATGAGAAGAAGGGGTAGCATCGTATGAGTGCACCCGTCCGTCGTGATGCGCCAACGTCTCATGCCGATCGCTGCGGATGTTTGGTAGTCTGCGCCGGCGTCGGCGGAGGGCAATAGTGGTCGGAACCGCTCGTTTGATCTGGATCAAGTCTCAGGCCCCCGCGGTCTTCAAGCTGTAAGCTGTCTGGCCTCTGAGATCCGGCAAAGCCTTGAAGACACTTCGCCAGCTTCTGTCCACCGACGGTGTTGTCCAGCTTGTGATCCGGCTGGCGCTGCTCGGCCTGCTGATCCTATGGACATTTCTGATCATCCGACCGTTCGTGCCGATCCTGACTTGGAGCGCGGTGCTGGCGGTGGCGTTCTACCCGGTTTTCGCCTGGCTCGCCCAACGCCTCGGCGATCGTCCCCGGATCGCCTCAGCCGTTCTCACCCTCGTCACGCTAGGCATCGTCATCGGTCCCGCCGCCTGGCTGGGCCTTGGTGCGGTTGAAGGGCTCCGGGACCTTGCGGGCCAGATCGGCAGCGGGGATCTCGTGCTTCAGGCGGCGCCAGAGCAGATCAGGGATTGGCCCTTGATCGGTCCGCAGCTCTACGCGTTCTGGGATGAGGCCTACACGAATATCCGTGCTGCGCTGCGCGAGGTGGCGCCGTATTTGAAACCGCTCGCCGGGACGATGTTGTCGTTTGCGGGCGACACCGGCATCGGAATGCTCCAATTCCTGCTGTCGGTGGTCGTCGCCGGTTTCCTGCTTCCGTACGGGACGCAGCTTGTTGCCGCGCTCCGGGGCTTCCTGTTGCGCATCGTGCCCGACCAGAGCGAGCACTTCCTGGAGCTCGCCGGGGCCACCATACGCGCGGTCTCACAGGGTGTCATCGGTGTCGCCATCGTGCAGGCCCTGCTGGCGGGCATCGGTTTCAAGCTCGCTGGCCTCCCAAGCGCAGGGCTGCTCGCAATCATCGTGCTCTTGCTATCGATCGTTCAGATCGGCGCGGCTATCGTGCTTCTTCCCGTGGTCGTTTGGATATGGATGGACAAGGACGTGACCGTAGCCCTGCTCTTGACGGTCTATCTCGTCGCCGTCGGTCTTCTTGATAACGTCCTGAAGCCGCTTCTCATGGGGCGAGGCCTGACGACGCCGACGCTCGTGATCCTGATCGGGGTCATCGGTGGTACGCTCGCGCATGGGATCATCGGCCTGTTCATCGGGCCGATCATCCTGTCGGTTGCTTGGGAGTTAGCGGCTGCATGGATCGGGATCGACCGGGCTACGCCGATTCCGGTGGACCAGGCTGCCGTTGCCGCAACGGAAACCGTCGACGCACCGTTGACCTAGATCAATCGTCCCCTTCGTCGATAGGCGCGAGCATGGTCACCATCAGATTCGATTCTCATCGTCGATCATAACGAATTGGGTCTGCCGAATTGAGGTCGGGTTCGACGCTATGATGCTACAATTCCTTGTCGGCATCCTGGTCAGTGTGATCAATATCGGGCTCCACGCGCTGGTGACGGTGGTCGCGGTCGCCATCGCTCGCAGTGCAGGCCTGCGTCATACCAATCGGCCGAGGTTGCATCTCATGGGCGTCATGATCGCGGCCGCCGTCGTGTTGAAGATCGCCCACATGCTCGAAATCCTGATGTGGGCCGCGACCTACAATGTCGTCCAGGCTGCTGCCGTCGACACGGACTTGCTCTACTTTGCTTTCGTCAACTACACCACGCTGGGCTACGGCGACATCACGCCGGTGCGCGAATGGCGGCTCATCGGCCCATTGACCGCCATGAATGGTGTTCTGCTGTTCGGCTGGTCCGCCGCCATTCTGTTCGAAGTCCTGCGCAAGACACTCGAACATCTCGGGCTGACGGAAGCGCCCGGCACAAGTCTACCACGGACCTAACGCAGTCGCGTGGACCCATCTTGATGGTCGTGGATTGTGGACCAGCACTCCGCCGGTTCAGGGCTGCAGATCGAGACTGGCGAGCTGGTGCCGGTCGAGCAGCACGATCTGACGCTGAGTGTTGCCGACGAAGCCGAGAACGCCAAGCTCATGCAGCCGCGACAGAGCGCGCGAGACAGTCTCCAGCGTCAGGCCGAGATAGTCGGCGATATCGCGCCGCGACATCGGAAGTGCCATGACGCCGGCGGCCGTCAGGCGCTTGTCCATTTCAAGCAGGAACGCCGCGACCCGCTCCAGGGAGGTCTTGCGGCCGAGAAGCAGCATGTGGTCTTCCGCATGCTGGAGGTTATCTGTCGTCATGCTGAGCAGGTTTCTGGTTACCATGACATCGCTCTCGGCCACGGTTTCGAGACTTTGCCGTCTGATCAGGCGTACCGTGGTGTCGATGATCGCTTCCGTCGTGAACCGGTGCTCGCTGCCGTTCTCGAGCCCGAAGATGTCGCCAACGAGGTGAAATGCGCCGATCTGCCTGCGGCCATCCGACAGCAGCTTGTAACTTCGTACCGCTCCGGACTTGACCTGGTAAACATACTCGGCCGGCTCTTTCTCGCCGTAGATCTCGGATCCTTTTCGGTAGGAGAATTCGCTTAAATTGACCAGCGCATTTGAATGATTTGTCATGCCGAGGTCGCGGAGGGTATTGGGACGCAGGGTGGAATCCGTTGTGATGCGAACGAACATGGGCCAACTCCTCAGCTTGTCGCCGAATTGGTCGGTCGGATGAAATATTCTCAGCTGGAAATGCGCCGCGCTATCCCACTCCCGCCGCAGTTGATTTTCGACCAAGGTGGTAGTTCAATCCATTGTCCCAAGGTTCATTGTACCAAAGGACAGCACTGCTGATTGTTGCGCGGGATGAGAAGCTTGCCGCGGTGGAGATGCGACATATTGCGAAGCAGATATTCCGACTTCCAAACGTGAAGATGACTTGAAGAATGAGAGGGACGTCGAGCCGTCCTCATTAAATTGAGCGAGAGGTAAAAAAGTGCCAGGCCTCGTTCACGTTGTTGACGACGACAGAGTCCTTTCGGACCGCGATCGAGCGCAGGCTGAAGCTCGCAGGATACGAGGTCGCGACCTATGCCTCAGCACTGGAGCTCCTGGATTCGGCGCCGGATGACGAGCAGGTGGGGTGTATCCTGCTCGACGTACGGATCCCGGGACTGAGCGGTCCCGACCTGCAGACCCGGTTGATCGCGTCTGGTTCGATGCTGCCGATCGTCTTCCTGACCGGCCATGCCGACACGCCGACCACCGTGCGCGCGATCAAGGCTGGTGCGGAAGACTTCCTGACCAAACCTATATCCTCCGAGCAGTTGCTCGACGCGATCGAGCGCGCGTTGGCCAGTCAGCAAACGGCGCGCACCCAGCGCAGCAGGCTTGATGGGTTTCGTGGTCATCTGGCCACGCTGACGCAGCGCGAGCGACAGGTGTTTGATCTCATCGTGCGCGGCCGGATCAACAAGCAGATCGCGCATGAACTCGGAACCACCGAACGCACAGTGAAAGCGCACCGTCACCAGGTGATGGAGAAGATGCAGGTTCATTCGCTGGCGGAACTCGTTTCGATCGCAGAGCGGCTCGGAATACTCGATTCGAACGAGCATTAGCCGCATCGTCACAGCGGTACGGTTCTCCCCGCTGTCGACTGCCCCGAAGGACAATGCCGAGGCGTGTTGACAGTGCACGGCGAGCCGTGCGCTATAGTGGATAGATGTCCGCTCCCGGAAATGCGGAGCAATCGTATCCAGTATCCCACCATCGTAGCAGTTCATCATCTCCCGGAAAGGCAGATCGCCTTGCCCCTATGCGAGTCCGTTTTCGTCGTCGATGACGATCCGTCCATGCGTGCCAGCATGGACAGACTTCTGCGAGGGTACGGTTTCGACACCACGCTGTTCGACACTGCGAGTGCCTTGCTCGATCATGGCAAGTTCTCCACCGCGATTTGCATCATCCTCGACATCAATCTTGGCGCAAAGTCCGGCATCGAGGTACGGCGAAGACTGGCTGAGAACGGCGTCATGGCGCCCGTGATCTATGTAACCGGGAATGATTGCCCCGCGAACCGTGCCGCGGCGATCGCATCGGGCTGCTTCGCTTATCTGACAAAGCCATTTTCCGCAGCATCGCTGATCGAGTCGGTGACGCGCGCCGCTGCCGCATAGGCCGCGAGCGCTCACTCCTCGACATATTGCTCCAGCGTCTTCGCCGGCGCACCGTTGCGCACGGACGCGAACTGAGCCAGCGGAACCGAGGTCGTGAGGGCCAGGAGATTCGAATCGACGAGCTCGAGCGTCAGCGCCTTGCCTGATGCCATCTCCTTGAGGGTCTTTGGCGCCGCCACGTCGGCTGCGATGCAGAGGTTGGTGACACACCAGGTATAGGGCACGCGGAAGGGAGTGCCGTGGTCGACCGTCAATTTGGGGGCTTGTTGCAGGTACATGCCGACAGGCACGAACAACTGCAGCCGGGCTGTGGAAGCGTCCTCGCGCTCGATCAGGTCGATGCGCACGGCCGTCTGACCGGTCGGGAATTTGCCTGTTATCGAAGTCCGGCACAGCATCGGCGCACCGCCGGCCTTGAAGCAGAGTTTCTGCCAGGCGCCATAGCTGATGTCCTTTGCTTCGCGCTGGCCGCGCGTTGCGACCTCGGCGGGCTTGTCGGCTTTCGCGGCCTCTGGCGCGGCGACGGTTGCGCTTGTGGCGGTTCCGACGGCTGCAACCACCAAGAGGCCAGAGACAATCAAGAGGGCGAGGCATCGTCGCGTCTCCGGGATATGGCAATCACTTCTGCGCATCCAAGAACTTCGTCACCGGCGGCGACCAGAGCGGGATCGCGTCCGGCGAGCCGATGAAGAAATGACCTTCATTGCCGAACGGCGGCATCAGATGATATTCGGCGCGGCCGCCGGCGGCGGTGAAGGCGGCATGCATGCGCTTGGACAGATCGGGTCCGAAGAACGTGTCGTTCTCGATGTAGATCCACAGCATCGGCACGCGCGAGGTGCGGCCGAAATCCGCGGTGGCCGCGACCAGCTTGTCGGGCGCGCAATTGCTGTTGGGCTTGCCGCCGACCCGGCCGCCGCGGCCTGCGGCGAAGGTGATGATCGCCTTCACCTGCGGCGGGTTCACGCTCGACAAGGCGATCGAAGCCCAGCCGCCGGCGGATTGACCGACCACGATCACGTCCTTCGGGATGATCCGCTTCTCGGCGGCCAAATAGTCGATAATCCAGAGATCGACCTGGGCGACCGCAAGGCCCGCATCATGGAAATTGGGATTGGTGCACTTGCCGACTTTGGAGAAGAACGGGCCAAACAGTGCGCGCTCGGGAATGTCGATCGCCTGTGCGCCATAACCGCTGCCGACCGGCGCCACCACCAGATAGCCGCGCTTGGCAAACCATTTGGCGGCATCGCGGAATTCCACCAAAGGAAAGAAGCTGCGATCGGTCGGGTTGAGCGAGACGCCATGGTTCATGATCACCAGCGGGAAGGGGCCGTCGCCGACCGGACGCACCAGATAGGCGAACATCGGCAGCGGCAGCGGGAGTGCCCAGACTTCTTCCTGGATGCTGACCTCGTCCTCGGCGCGCACGGGCGATGCGACGACGAGAAGGACGAGGAGGGTAATCGCAAGAGCCTGGAGCAATGCAGGCATGCGATGCATCGCGACCTCCCTCATCCCGAAAACGTTGCGGCCACCACGATCGGACCGAGCACCGTCAGCACGACGTTGCCGACCGCGTAGGGCACGGCGACGCCGAGCACCGGCGTCTGACTCTCAGCGACGTCGCAGGCGCCGGTGACGGCGGCATCGACCGTCATGGCGCCGGCCAGCGCGCCGCAGGTCACGACCGGGTTCATGCGCAGCAGGTAATAGGCAACGAGCGTTCCGACCGTCATCGGGATCAGCGTGACGACGATGCCCATGCCGACCAGCAGCAGGCCATGGGCCTGGATCGCCGACCAGGCGGCAAGACCGTTGCCGAGCCCGACCGCCGCGATGAAGCCGCCAAGGCCGATGTCGCTCAAAGTCTGCTGCGCCGCTGGCGGCATCGCGCCCATAGTCGGCTTGCGCGAGCGCAGCCAGCCGCAGACGAGGCCTGCGATCAGCGCGCCGCCGCCGCCACCAAGCGTCAGCGCGACCGCGCTGAGCTTGAAGCTGGCAAGGCCGGCCAAGAGACCGACGGCGATGCCGGCGGCAAGGAAGGCGATATCGGTCCGGTCGCTCGCGTTCAGCGCGTGACCGACCTGAGCCGTCGCCCGTGCGATATTGCCGGTGCTGCCGACCAGCGTCATGACATCGCCGAGATAGACGCGCGTTTCGGGCCCGAGCGGCACTTCACGCCCCATCCTCGTGAGGGCGCGCAGGAAAACGCCGCGTGCGCTGTCGCCGACGATATCGGCCACCTCCTTGATCGAGCGGCTGTGCAGCCTGCGGTTCTCCACGAGCACGTCGATCACGTTGCCTGGCAGGCTGCGCAAGAGCTCGTCCGCGTCGATTTCCTCGCCGATTACGGGCTTTGCCGCGACGATGGCCGCAGTCGGGCCGGTCAGGACGACGTCGTCGCCGTTCTCGAGAGCGGTATTGCGGTGCGGCGCAATATCGGCGCCGCGGCGCACGATCCGCTCCACAATGGTGCGGCTGCCGATCTCCGCCTCGATGGCTTCGACCGTGCGGCCCGCCGCGGCCGAGATGCGATAGGCGCGGGCCTGGAATTTGCGATAGGACAGATTGTCGGTCTTCGCTGGCGCACCGCCGGCAAGCTCGGCCTCGAGCTTTTTCGCTTCCGCCTTCAAATCGATCCGCATCAGCCGCGGCGCGACGAAGGGAACGAACAGCAGCGTCAGGATGTAGCCGAGCACATAGGTTACGGCGTAGCCAGCCGCGATGTTGGCCTCCTGCTGCTTCAACACGTCGGCGGAGAGGCCGAGCTGCGCCAGCGCGCCAGATGCGGTGCCGATCACCGAGGATTGCGTCAGCGCGCCCGCTGCGAGGCCTGCGGCCGTTCCGGTGTCGAGCTTGAACGCGTGAGCGAAGATGAGCACGAGCACGAGGCCCGTCGCGCCGATCACCAGCGCCAGCACGACCTGCGCCAGCGTCCGCACACTCAGCGAGGCAAAGAATTCCGGTCCCGAGCGGTAGCCGATCGTGAAGACGAAGAGGCTGAACAGGATCGCCCGCAGGATCGGTGGGAACGTGAAGCTGCCGAGCTGTCCGATCAAGACGGCGACGATCAAGATGCAAGCGGTGGTGCCGATCGAAAAACCGCGAACCTTGATGCGGCCGAGGATGGTGCCCACCGCAATCGCCAGCAGCAGGAATATCTCCGGTGCGGTGGTGATGATCCACCTGACGGTTTCCATGGTCGCATTCCCCCGGCGCTTTGGTGCGATTTGATTGGCGGTGCGGGGGACATTGCTTGATCCAGATCAAGCCTCGGCAGAGACGAGGCGATGCCTATGACCTCATGAAATGTTTGCGACAGCCCGTATTGCCGACATGAGCACCCTGTACGTCGCCGCCGGCGCGATCCGCCGCGATGAAACGGTCGAGATCGTCCTGCTGCTCGCCTTTGCCGGCGGCTATATCGATGCCTATACCTGGATCATTCACGGCGTGATGGCGAATGCCCAGACAGCCAATGTGATTTTTCTTTGGGTCTATGCGATGGCCGGAAATTGGGCGAAGGCATTGCACTTCGTGCCGCCGATCCTGGCCTTCGCGATCGGCATCGTGATCGCGGCCTGGCTGCGCCGTGCGGCGGGTGGGAGGGCCAGCGCGATCAGCACCTTGATCGAGATCCTGCTCTTGATCGTGATCGGTATCCTGCATAACCGGCTGCCGGATCTGGCCGGAACGCTCGGCATTTCCGTGATTGCGGCGATGCAAGCCGCGATATTCGTGAAAGTCGAGGGCACCGGTTGCAGCACGGTGATGCTCACCGGCAACATGCGTCAGACTATCGAGAACATCTTCGCGGTCGCATCCGGAGGCGCGCCGCTGGGGACGTTGCGCCGCTCGGGCATCTTCTTCGCATTATGTGCGGTATTCGGCTTTGGTGCCGCCGCCGGTGCTTTTGCGACTAAGAGCATCCCCGATCTCGCGCTGGGCGTGCCGGTGGTCGCGCTGCTGATTGTGTTGCTACGCTGCGAAGCGTCTAATTCGGAGGAGCGGCGATGAACACACCGTCCGATCCGACCTGGACGCGATTCTTTCCACCGGCTGAGTGGCTTGCAGCGTATCGACGCGAATGGCTGCCGTCCGACGCGATCGCCGGCATCACGCTCGCCGCTTACGCCATCCCGGTCTCGCTCGCCTATGCCGCGCTCGCCGGCTTGCCGCCGCAGGTCGGCGTCTATGGCTACATGCTCGGCGGCATCGGCTACGCCTTGCTGGGGTCATCGCGGCAGCTTGCGATCGGCCCGACCTCGGCGATCTCCCTGATGATCGCCGGCACCGTCGGCGCGCTGGCCGGCGGCGATGCACTGCGTTATGCCCAGATCGCGAGCCTTGCAGCCTTTGCGGTGGCCGTGTTGTGCTTCATCGCCTGGCTGTTCAAGCTCAGTGTGCTGGTCCGCCTCGTCAGCGACAGCATTCTGGTCGGCTTCAAGGCCGGTGCCGGGCTCACCATCATCATGAGCCAGCTGCCGAGCCTGCTCGGTGTTGCCGGTGGCGGCCACAATTTCTTCGATCGCGCCATCAAGCTGGGCGGTCAGCTCGGCGGCATCGATCCGCTTGTGCTCGCCATCGGCGCCGTCGCGCTGTTGTTGCTCCTGCTTGGCGAGCCGGCTTTTGCCGGGCAAGCCCGTCGGCATCACCATCGTTGCGCTCGCGATCATTCTGGCAACACTTCTGGGCCTCCCGGCCCTCGGTGTGCCCGTGACCGGGAAGATACCGGAAGGGCTGCCGGCGCTGGGGATCCCGACATTCGGCCTGCTGGAGTTCGACGATCTGTTTCCGCTGGCGGCAGGTTGCGTGCTGCTGGCCTATATCGAAGGCGTATCGGCAGCCGCAGCTTTGCTGCCAAGCACGGCTATCCGCTCGATGTCCGTCGGGAGTTCCTGGGATTGGGCGCGGCGAACCTCGCCGCTGCCTTAGGCCATGGCTATCCCGTCGCCGGCGGCCTGTCGCAATCGGCCGTCAACGACAGTGCCGGCGCGCGGACAGCGTTGGCGCTGGTGATCTGCTCGGTGGCGCTCGGGCTGTGCCTGCTGTTCTTCACGGGGCTGCTGACCAATCTCCCCAAGGCGGTGCTCGGGGCGATCGTCTTCGCCGCCGTCTACAGGCTGGTCGACGTTCGTGCACTGCTACGAATGTGGCAGGTCAGTCGGATCGATTTCTACGCCGCGGCGATTGCCCTGATCTCCGTGCTGCTGCTCGGCATCCTCCAGGGCATTCTGCTGGCATCGATCGCGTCGATCTTCCTGCTGCTGGCGCGGGCCTCGCGGCCAAACGTCGCATTCCTCGGCCGCTTGCCCGGCAGCGGACGTTATTCGGACAGTGCGAGGCATGAGGGCGTCGAGCCGCTGGTTGGAATCATCGCCTTCCGGCCCGAAGCGTCGCTGCTCTACATCAATGCCGAGACGATTCTGGAAACCGTCCTGATCGCCCTCCGGGGATCGCCGGGCGTCCGGCTGGTGGCCTGCGACTTGTCGGCGTCGCCCTATATCGATCTGGCAGGCGCGCGCATGCTGCACGATCTCCATGACGAACTTGCATCACGCAGGGTGACCTTCTGCATCGTCGGCGCTCATGCGCAGCTCCGCGACCTCTTGCGCGCCGAAGGACTCGCGGCCAAGACCGACAGCGGGCAGTGGCTGCGGTCGCTCGATAGCCTGCTGAGCGATGATCAGGCGAGCACCGCGCAACGAACGGTCTGACGCCTTCCTATTGCGTTGCGAACGGCATGGCATTGGCTGTCACAATGCACCCGACCGTTGACTTGGATCAATGGAGCAACCGGCGCCGCACTCACGATCCCGCATCACCTTCGCCCCAAAGGATCGGGAGAGACAGATGTCCAAAGAGCCCAAGGCCGCGCACAAGCGCATTGACCAGTTCTTTTCCGGCCCCGGAGCGCGGGCGGACGACTGGCGTGATCTGGTCGAGGCCGCCAAGACCTGGGCGCGGGTCGGCAATCGCGCGGTCTACGACGCGGCGCTGGCCGAGCTATCGGTCACGGAGGAGTTTCACGGCTATCCCGGTCTGCAATTGATGGCAGCGCTGCGGGAGGCCGCGGCTGCGGGCGACGGGGCAACCTCGTTGGCGCTTGCGAGCCGGATCAGCCAGGCACTGGCGACGCGATCTTTCCGTCAGCATGCCGGCGACTGGAGCGCCAAGGACGACGCCAATGGCGATGCGCCCGAGCTGGTGCCGCCGAGCTTCGGCGCGCATACGGCGCGCAGGCCGTATTTCGAGACCCTGATCGTCACCGGCGTGTCACCCAGCCAATGGCCGGCGCTCGCCGCCGAATGGCGCAAGCTGCGGCGCCCGGTCGATGGCTTCATCTATGAGCCGGTCATCGTCGGGAGCCTGGAGGATGCCTTCTGCGCGACGATGCTCAATCCCAACATCGGCGCCGTCATCATCAACGAAGGCTTCGGCCTGCGCTCGCGGCACGATGCCCCCGTGCTCCGCTCGATCACGGCCGCGGCCGGTCTCAATGACGAGGCCGACGCCTCCGCGCTGCGGCTCGCCCAGATCATCAAGCGCGTCCGACCCGAGCTCGATCTCTACATGATCTCGAACCGCGACGTCGAGGAGCTCGCCGGCAATCCCGAGGCCGACGTCGTCCGCCGCATCTTCTATTCGGTGGAAGAGCTCTTGGAGCTGCATCTGTCGATCCTCGAAGGCATCCAGGATCGCTACGACACTCCATTCTTCGACAATCTCAAGAAGTACGCGCAGCGTCCGATCGGGACGTTCCACGCGCTGCCGATCGCCCGCGGCAAGTCGATCTTCAAATCCGACTGGATCCGCGACATGGGCGAGTTCTACGGCCCGAACCTGTTTTTGGCCGAGAGCAGCGCCACCACGGGCGGCCTCGACAGCATGCTCGAGCCGACCGGCAACATCAAGAAGGCGCAGGAGAAGGCCGCCCGTGCGCTCGGCGCCGATCGCGTCTTCTTCGTCACCAACGGCACCTCGACCTCCAACAAGATGGCGGTGCAAGCGCTGCTCGCGCCCGGCGACATCGCGATCGTCGACCGCAACTGCCACAAGTCGCACCATTACGGCATGGTGCTGGCCGGCGCTCAGCCGCTCTATGTCGAAGCCTTCCCGATGACGGAATATTCGATGTATGGCGCGGTTCCGCTAAAGACGATCAAGCAGGCGCTTTTGAGCGCCAAGGCTGACGGCCGGCTGGACCGCGTCAAGATGATAGATCTCACCAATTGCACCTTCGATGGCCACATCTACAACACCCGCCGGGTGATGGAGGAATGTCTCGCCATCAAGCCGGACCTGATCTTCCTATGGGACGAGGCCTGGTTCGGCTTTGCGCGCTTCTCGCCGTTCCTGCGCCGGCGCACCGCCATGGGCGCCGCCAACGAGATCGAGGCATGGATGCGCGATCCGAAGTCGGTCGCTGCCTATGAAAAGCAGCAAGCCGAGCTCGGCAAGAATCCGTCCGAAGAGGTTCTGCTCAAGACCCGGCTTATTCCCGACCCCCGGCAGATCCGCCTGCGCGTCTACCAGACCAACTCGACCCACAAGTCGATGTCGGCGATCCGGCAGGGCTCCATGCTCTCGGTCAAGGACATCGAATTCCACACGGTCGAGCAGCAATTCAAGGAGGCCGTGTTCACCCACGCCTCCACCAGCCCGAACCAGCAGCTCATCGCCAGCCTCGATATCTCGCGGCGGCAGATGGAGCTTGAAGGTTATGGGCTCGTCGCCAATGCGATGGAGATCGCGCTCGCGATACGCCAGGCGGTCAACAACAATCCGCTGATCTCGAAGTATTTCCGCATTCTCGGCGCCGATGTCATGGTGCCCGCGCAATACCGTCAGAGCGGTTTTACTGACTATCTCGCGCCAGGCGTGAACTGGGTCACTGCGCTGAAGAGCCTCGACGACGACGAGTTCTGCCTCGACCCGACCCGTATGACGCTGGTGTGCGGCATGGCCGGCTATGACGGCACCCAGTTCAAGGGCATCCTCGCCAACGAGTACAACATCCAGGTCAACAAGACCTCGCGCAACTCGGTCCTGGTCCAATCCAACATCAACAACACCCGCAGCGACGTCGCGCATCTCGTGCGCGTGCTCGCTGAGATCGCGGGCGAAGTCGATCGCGGGCTGGCGCAAGGCGGCGCCAATGCGCGCAAGACGTTCGAGGCGCGGGTCAAGAGCCTGATGACCGACGTGCCGGACTTGCCGAACTTCTCGCATTTCCACCCGAGCTTCCGCGGCGATGCCGGCGCCAAGACCAACGAAGGCGACATCCGCTCCGGCTTCTACGCGGCCTATGACGTAGCGGGTTGCGAGCACATCCGCCTCAACGATCCCGAGATCGACCGGCGGCTGCAGGCCGGCCCCGAGCTCGTCTCGGCGAACTTCGTGATCCCCTATCCGCCGGGCTTCCCAATCATGGTGCCGGGCCAGGTCATCACCCAGGAGACCATCGACTTCATGCGCAAGCTCGATGTGAAGGAGATCCATGGCTACGACGCCAAGGAAGGGCTGAAGCTCGTGCGCACGGAAGCTCTGGCGAAGCTCGGCCGGCCGAAGCCGGCCGCATCGCCGAAGCTCAAGGCTGCCTCATAGGTTTGGAGGGGACGAACATGCAGGGCTTTTTCCAGTTTTTGCAGCAGTATCCGTATCTGCTGCTGTTCTTCGTCGTCGGTCTCGCCGTCTATATCGGCCGGGCCAGCATCAAGGGTTATGGCCTCGGCATGGTCGCCGGTGCCATTGTGGTGGGCGCAGGCATCTCGGTCTGGGCCTCCAGTTATGGCGTGAAGCTCGAGCTGAACAATTTCGCCAAGAGCCTGTTCTATTACCTCTTCATGTACGGTGTGGGCTTGCGCGTCGGTCCGTCCTTCATCAACAGCCTGAGGGGAGATGGCGTCAAGTTCCTGTTCCTCGCAGTCGTGTCCAGCATTCTGGGCCTGACCCTGGTCGTGCTTGGTGCGAAGCTCTTCGCGTTGCCGCCCGGTGCGGCCGGCGGCATGCTGGCGGGGTCACAGACCATGTCGGCGGCGATCGGTTCGGCCGAGCAGGCGGTGACCTCAGGTGTCGTCAAGCTGCCCGAGGGCATGAAGCCCGAGGAAGCGTCCGGCATGATCGCGCTGTCCTACGGCATCACTTACATCTGGGGCACCGTTGGCATCATCCTGATCTGCAAATATCTGCCGCGCTGGTGGGGCGTCGACGCCAAGGCTGCCGCGAAGCGGTATGAGCAGGAATTCGGCGTCAAGGATCTCGAAGGCGGGGCCCTGACCGGCTATCGGCAGTTCGGCCTGCGAGCCTACCGGCTGGAGAATCCAGCGACGGTCGGGATGAGCATCGCAAAATTCCGCTCGGTCAATCCTGAGTACCGGATCGTCAATGTGGGACGTAACGGCGAGCCGCAAGGCGCCGATGCCGACCTTGTCCTGCAAAGGGGCGACATCGTCGCGCTCGGTGGCGCGACCGAGCATCTCACCGAGAAGATGGGTCTGATTGGTCCGGAGGTCGCAGACGCCAAGACGCTCGGCGTCCCCATGGACCAGGCGGACATCCTCGTCACCAACAAGGAGATGGTGGGGCGCACCTTCGAATCCTTCCGCGACACGGCGATCGCCGGTCGAATTGCAGGTGACCAAGGTCGAGCGCGGCGGTGTGCAGATCCCGGCGGGTCTCAAGACCAAGCTGGAGCGAATGGACATCGTCTCCGTGGTCGGCTTGAAGTCCGCGGTCAACGAGCTCGGCGAGACGTGGGGCCGCATCGCGCGCGCCAACACGTCGACCGACCTGCTGACTCTGTCTGTCGGCATGATCCTCGGCTTCCTGATCGGCATGATCGAATTCCCCGCTTTCGGGGCCAAGGTCGGTCTTGGCAACGCAGGTGGCCTGCTTCTGTCAGGCGTGATCGTGTCCTCGATCGTGTCGCGTCTGCGCTTCTTCGGCAACACGCCGAATGCGGCGCGCAACGTGCTTGAGGATCTCGGCCTCGTTGTCTTCGTCGCCATCGTCGGCGTCAACGCCGGCGCGGGCCTCTTGGCACAGCTCACCGGCGCGGTCGCCCTGAAGATCTTCATCGTCGGCTTCATTGCCTGCACGATCCCGCCGTTCATCGTCTGGGCGATCGGCTTCCACGTCTTCAAGATCAATCCGGCCGTGTTGATGGGCGGCGTTGCCGGTGCGCGGTCGCATTCGGGCCCGTGCCGCGAGGCCGCAGTCGAGATCCAGAGTTCCGTGCCCTGGATCGGATTCCCGGTCGGCTATGCCGTCTCGGGCATCCTCCTCACCATCTTCGGCTACTTCGCGATGATCCTGGCGCAATGACCACAACAGGGGAAAGAAACGTCATGAGGAAAGTTACTATCGGCGCCGTCCTGATTGCATCGATCGCAGCCGCTACCGGATTCAGCACGCCGTCGCGTGCTGACACCGGCCAGGTTGCCGTCGTGTTCACCAAGGGCGGATTTATCGTCGGTGTCGGGGGCGGCGAAGGCGTCCTGCTATACCGGGGCAAGAAATATCCCTTCACGGTGTCCGGCATGAGCGTCGGCTTGACGGTCGGAGCGTCCACCACGAAGTTCGTCGGCCGCGCGCTCAATCTGAAGGGGCCCGCGTCCATCGAAGGCTCTTATGCCGTGGGGGGAGCGGGTGGGGCAGTCGCCGCAGGCGCCGGTGCCGTTCAGTTGCAGAACAGCAATGGCGTGATCCTCCAGCTCAGCGGCCCGCGGGTCGGCGCGGAAGTATCGGCGGCCGTCGGCGGCGTTACAATCCGCTTGAAGTGATCCGAACATGCAACGGGCTGCGCCACCGCAGCCCGTTCGCGTTTCAATATCGCTCGGCGACGAAATTCATTCCCTTTAGGCTGGCCTGGTCGTTGTAGCGTCCCTTCTCGGAGCGCTGCGGCAGCTTGATCTTGTCCTTCTTGATGCGCTTGTAGGGGATCGCGCCGAGGAGATGCGCGATGCAGTTCAGCCGTGCCTTTCGCTTGTCATCGGAGCGGATGATGTACCACGGCGCTTCCTTCGTGCTGGTCTGCTTGAGCATCAGATCGCGAGCTCGCGAATAGTCGTACCAGCGCCGGTAGGACTTTAGATCCATCGGGCTCAGCTTCCATTGCCGCACGGGGTCGTCGATGCGCGCGTGGAAGCGGCGTTCCTGCTCGTCCATGCCCACTTCGAGCCAGATCTTGATCAGGATTATGCCGCCATCGATGACATATTTCTCCATCTGCGGACACAACGTGAGGAAGCGCTCGTGCTCGGCGGGGGTGCAGAAGCCCATGACGTATTCCACGCCCGCGCGATTGTACCAGCTTCGGTCGAAGATCACGATCTCGCCGCCGGCCGGAAATCTCTCCATGTAGCGCTGGAAGAAGAGTTGCGTCTTCTCCCGGTCGGACGGCGCGGGCAGGGCAACGACGCGGAACACGCGCGGGCTGACCTTCTCGGTGATGGCCTTGATCGTCCCGCCCTTGCCGGCGGCGTCCCGGCCTTCGAACAGGACGATGACCCGCAGCTTGTTCTCCCGCACATAATCCTGGAGGTGGCACAGCTCGACCTGGAGCTTTTCAAGCTCCTTCTCGTAATCCTTACGCTTCATCCGCTCCGCAGATACGTCCTTGGCCATGCCGATCCTTCCTGTTGCTCGTCAATCGTCCCAGGAAATGGTCACGCCGATATCGCCGGGCACACCGCCAGGGAACTCGATGATCTGATAGGAAATGCGATAGCCGCGTGGTTTCAGGTAGTCGGTCCAGAGCTGGAAGATCTCCTTGGGAATGCCGGTTAGGGTGTTCTCCCAGCCCTTTTCCATCTGATTGATAGCGCGTCCCTTGTCGGTGCAGAGGGAGTTGGGAAAACGATACACCAGCACTTCCGTCAGGCCATTTCGCACCGCACGCTGGATGATGGTCGAGGCGAGCTTGATCTTCTCCTCCTCGGTCTTGCCGGAAGGTTTGCTCAAGCGCTCGATCAGCGCGCGCTTCTCGGCCTCGGCAGCGGTTGCGAGGCGGACATCTCCTCCGCCTTTTCGGCCTCCTTGAGGGCGGCTTCCTTTCGAATCTGGGCGGCGTTGGGGATGAGATCGTCGAGGCCGGGCATGGCTGCGGCTCCTGATGGTTATCCAATCAGCATCCGGGGAACGCTAAGTCCGGCGGAGGGCGTTCCCTTGATTCAAATCAAGCAAACCGGAAGCCTGTCCGAACACAGTGGCACACATGCGCATTTGACCGGGAGAGACGTTTGAGCGACCAGCTTCATCCGATGGCCCCGCACCATCTGCCATTCTATCTCGCGCCGGCCAGCGGGACCGATACGCTGATGGTAGTGATGGGCATATTTCTGATCGGGACTGTGCTCTGGGTCGGCACGCTCTATTGGAAGCTGCACAGCCTGCCGGAGCGGATGGCGCACAAATCGCAAAAATTGCAGTTCGAGTTCGTTGCGGTGCTCGGTCTGATCTCGCTTTTTACGCACATGCATATCTTCTGGATTGCGGGGCTCCTGCTGGCTTTGATCGATCTCCCCGATTTCGGTACACCGCTGCGCAGCATTGCCGGGTCGGTCGAGAAGATTGCAGAGGCAACGCCGGCCGGCGATGGCGAGGAAATCCCGACAGACGCTGCGGCTGCGCCGCCTCCAGCGGAAAAGCCCGGGTCTGCCAAGGAGAAGGAGCCCAGCCATGCTTGAGCTGCTGATCTGCTCCCTTGTCACGATCCTGCCGGACTACCTCTACCGTCGCTACGCCCAGGGCAAGCGCTTCGGCAAGGAGATCACCTTCTTCTCGATCTGGTACGAGCTGCGCTGGGGCATCACCGCCTGCCTGATGCTGACGGTGTCGCTGATCACGATGATCTTCTATTTCCATCCGTCCACGTCGTCGGCGGCTCTCTATTTCCGCACCGTGCCGATCTTGCCCGAAGGCTCGGGCCGCGTGGCTGAGGTCAAGGTCGGCTTCACTGCGCCGGTCAAGAAGGGCGATGTGCTGTTCACGCTGGACGCCTCGAAGCAGCGGGCCGCCTACGAGACGGCGAAGCGAAAGGTCGCGGAGGTCGACGCCGCCATGCAGACGGCGCAGGCCGACGTGGTCAAGGCCGAGGCGCAGATCGGGGAAGCGAAAGCCAACTACCAGCAGGCCAAGGACGAGCTCGAGGTCAAGAGCGAACTCCAGCGTCGCAATCCCGGCATCGTCCCGCAACGTGATATCGACAAGCTCCAGGTCCTGGTTGACCAGCGCCAGTCCGGCATCGATGCTGCGACGGCCGCGAAGCAATCGGCATCCTTGCAGGTCTCTACCCTGCTGCCGGCACAGAAGGCCAGTGCGGAGGCCGCGCTCGACCAGGCTCAGGTCGATCTCGACAAGACCCTCGTGCGCGCCGGCGTCGATGGGCGCGTCGAGCAGTTCCTGGTTCGCCCCGGCGACGTCGTCAATCAGCTGATGCGCCCAGCCGGCGTTCTCGTTCCCGAAGGTGCTGGCCGCAAGGCGCTTCAGGCCGGTTTCGGCCAGATCGAGGCGCAGGTGATGAAGGAAGGCATGGTGGCGGAAGCGACCTGCATCTCAAAGCCATGGGTGATCATCCCGATGGTGATCACCACGGTGCAGGACTACATCGCTGCCGGACAGTTCCGATCCGGCGAGCAGCTGATCGATCCACAGAACGCCGTCCGTCCCGGCACCATCCTGGTATTTCTGGAGCCGCTTTACAAAGGCGGCCTGGATGGGGTCACACCCGGCAGCAGCTGCATCGTCAATGCCTACACCAGCAATCACGAGGAAATCTCGGCCAAGGACACTCCGACCAGCCGGAAGATCGCGCTGCACGTCGTGGACGGCGTCGGCCTCGTACACGCGCTGCTGCTGCGTATCCAGGCGCTGTTGCTGCCGATCCAGACACTTGTGCTGAGCGGTCATTGAACGGCCTAGGAAGGAAGACGATATGTGTTCACGGAAGGTGGTCGCGCTCGGCACGGCGTTGCTGGTCCCGCTGCTTGTCATGGGTGGCCGTGCCGTTGCTCTCGACCTCAACGGTGCATGGGTGACCGATTCCAGCAATTGCCCCAAGGTGTTCGCGCGCAAGGGGATGCAGCTCGGCTTCACCGACATGTCCGATGTTTATGGCGGCGGCTTCATTGTCGATGGCGAACAGATCATCGGCAAGTTCGCCCGCTGCCGGATCAAGGCGCGGAAGGACGACGGTCCGACCGTCAATCTGGTTGCGGCCTGCGCGACGACATGATGCTCTCCAGCGTTCAATTCAGCCTGAAAGAGCTGGATGCAAACAGCCTCATCCGGCTGTTCCCGGGCATGGAGGATATGGAGATTCGCTATCACCGTTGCCCGGCGCTCTAGCGACAAGTTGTGCCAGCTTTGACTCAAGTCAAACAAGCGGACCGCCAGCGCATTTCAATGTCCTTCATTCTAGGAGGACTCGCAATGAAACCAATAACAGGCTTTGGAAGGACATTGTTCGCTACCGGCGCAGCGTTGCTGCTTGCTGCGACCTCGCCGGCACGTGCGGATGACCCGGCCAAGATCCTCAAGTCGATGACGGACTATCTCGGCAGCCAGAAGACACTGTCCGCGTCATTCGACAGCGACATCGAGATCATCACCCCCGAGCTCCAGAAGATCCAGTTCGCAAGCTCCGGCCAGTTCAAGCTGGGGCGGCCCGACAAGCTGCGCGTCAGGCGCACCGGCGGCTATGCCGATGTCGAGCTGGTCTATGACGGAAAGACCGTCTCGCTCTACGGCAACGACGCCAAATCCTACATGCAGGCCGAGATGGCAGGCACGGTGGATCAGATGATCACCGAGATGCAGACCCATTCCGGAACTCGGCATGCCCGGTACCGATTTGCTGCTCACCAACGCATTCGAGGAGCTGATGGCCACGGCCGCCGACGGCAAGCATGTCGGGCAGGGCGTGATCGACGGCGTCGAATGCGAGCATCTCGCATTTCGCACGGCCGACACGGACTGGCAGATCTGGATCGAAACGGGTGCAAAGCCGGTGCCGCGCAAATACGTGATCACCAGCAAAACGGTCACGGGCGCACCGCAATACACGTTGCGGACCAGAGACTGGAAGACCGACGCCTTTGCCGAGGATACGTTTGTATTCAAGGCGCCAGCCGGCGCCACCAAGGTCGACATCAACTCGGTCGCGATGGCGGATTTCGACGAACTTCCTCCGGGCACACCGACAGGAGCCAAGAAATGATCATGCTGCGGAAAACCTTGATCGGCGCGGCTGCAATGGTCGCTTTTGCCGCCGGACTGTCCTGGAACGGTGCGCCGCGTATCGACGAGAGCGGCTTCCTTTCGGAGGCGCAGGCGAGGGTGGGACGCCCCCTCACGCCCATGAGCTATGCCGGCGTCGCGCGTCGAACGACGCGCCGGGCGGTTGCGGTTGGCGCCGCGGCGGGAGCCGCCGGGGCCTATTATGCGCCCTCCTGCGCGCAGGTCGTGGACGCTTATGGGCGGGTCGTCACGCGGTGCTGAGGCCCGCCTCGGGGCTGTCCGTGCGGTGCAATCCCCGCTAAAATTGCCTGGAAAGCAGCTGCCGGAAGCTGCGAGGGTGTAGCATGAGCGGGGGCGCGTCCATTAACGGGGTGAGGCCGCGGCTCGTGGCCGCGTTACTTTGTCTCGGCCTGTTCGTCGCCCTGTGCCTGCCGCCCGAGCGCGCCGGGGCCGTCGAGCGAAGTCTGCGCGGCGAGCTCAAGCGCGTGCTGGTGTTGCATTCCTTCGGTCGCGAGTTTCGGCCGTGGAGTGAGTATGCGCGTGACATCAAGGCCGAACTGGAGCGGCAATCGCCCTGGCCGCTCGATATCCAGGAGCACGCGCTGCTCACCGCGCGCTTCAACAATCCTGGTCCCGAGGCGCCTTTCGTCGAGTATCTGCACTCGCTGTACCAGGGCGCGATGCCCGACATCGTGTTGAGCATCGGCGCGCCTGCCGCCCGGTTTGCGCAGAGATACCGCGACAGACTGTTCCCCCATACGCCGTTGATTCTCTCGGCAGTCGAGCATCGACTGATCAATCGCGCCGATCTCGGCGACAACGATGTCGTCGTGGCGATCCGGAACGATTTCGTGGCGGCCTTCGACAACATCCTTCAGGTTCTGCCGGACACCAGGTCGGTTGCGGTCGTCATCGGTGCCTCGCCGCTCGAGAAGTTTTGGGTAGAGGAGGTGAAGCGGGAGCTGAAATCTTTCGGCGAGCGGGTAGAGCTCGTCTGGTATTCGGATTTGTCGTTCGAGGAAATACTGAAACGCGCATCAAAACTCCCGCCGCACACTGTGCTGTTTTGGGGCCTGATGTCGGTCGATGCGGCTGGGGTCGTCCACGAGAGCGACATCGCCTTGCGCAGCCTGCACGCAGTCGCGAATGCTCCGATCTTCTCCTACCAGGAGCCGTTCTTCGGTAACAGCACGGTCGGTGGGCCGATGCATTTGATTGCGGACACGAGTTCGAGGACCGTCACCGCCGCGCTCGGCGTTCTCGGCGGCGCGAAACCGGCGAGCATCCATTACGAGCCGATCGGCTTCGCTGCGCCGAGATATGATTGGCGGGAATTGCAGCGCTGGGGCATCAGCGAGAGTCGTTTGCCTCCCGGCAGCGAGATCCTGTTTCGCGAGCCGAACATCTGGGTGCGCTATCGCTGGCAGATGTTGATGATCGCGGCGGTATTCCTGGTGCAGGCAGGTCTCATCAGCGGGTTGCTGCACGAGCGTCGCCGCCGCCGCGTCGCCGAAGTGGAATCGCGCCAGCGGCTTACGGAGCTGGCCCACGTCAATCGCTATTCGACTGTCGGCGAGCTCACGACCTCGATCGCCCATGAATTGAACCAGCCGCTCGGCTCCATCTTGACAAATGCCGAGACGGCGGAGCTCATGCTCAAGGCCAGTTCGCCGGACATCAACGAGATTCGTCTGATTCTTGCCGACATCCGGCGTGACGATCAACGCGCAAGCGAGGTGATCCGCAGGCTGCGCAGCGTTCTGAGAAAGACGCCGTTTGAGGTCAAGGACATCGAGCTCAACGATACGGTCCGCGAAGCGATCGGCCTTGTGAAGGCCGTCGCCGACGGACGCCGGATCACGCTGATCTACACGCCTGTGCTGGCCGATCTGCGCGTCAAGGGCGATCCGGTCCAGCTTCAGCAGATCATCCTCAACCTGATCATCAATGCGATGGATGCGATCTCCGATGCGGAGACCGGAAAGCGCGAGGTCAGCGTTTCAACCCTCCGCGCCGGCAATCAGGCCGAGATCAGGATCGCCGATACCGGACCCGGAATAGCGGCCTCAGATCTCGCAAACGTCTTCGATCCGTTCTTCACGACCAAGCCGCAAGGCATGGGCATGGGACTCGCGATCGCCCGAACCATCATCGAGGCCCACCACGGCGCAATTGTCGCGGCGAACCAGCTCGCCGGAGGAGCCCTGTTCACGATCCGGCTTCCGATCGCCCGCTGACAGGCGGTATCTTGACGATCATGCCTCTGGATCGGGGGGAAAGTCGTCCTGGCCTGAAATCTGGGCGGATGCGTCCTCGCGCTGCAGCCAGCCGCGACGAATTCGTTTCGTTGATCTCGATCAACAAACGCCTGCGCTCCGGCCTGATCTTCCCACATTGGAAGTCTGAGGGAGGATGTGATGTTTCGCTGTGGCAAGACCCTGATGGCGCTTGCGCTCCTAATGGCGACTTCGGTCGCTGCAACGGCGCAGACCACAACGACACCTGCAGCCCCAAATCCGCAGGCGCAATCAGTGAGCCCGCCTGCGCCGACTGCCGAGCTCTTGAAGCCCGAGCAACTTGAGGCCCTCGTTGCGCCGATCGCGCTCTATCCCGACGAGCTGCTGGCCAATGTGCTGGCGGCCTCAACTTATCCGCTGGAGGTGGTGCAGGCCGACCGCTGGCTGAAGGAGCGCAAGCAGCTCAAGGGTGATGCGCTCAAGACTGAGGTGGACAAGCAGGGCTGGGACGACAGCGTCAAGGCGCTGGCCAGCACCGCCGATGTGTTGACCATGATGAGCGACCAGCTCGACTGGACCAAGAAGCTCGGCGACGCCTTTCTCGCCCAGCAACCCGATGTGATGGATGCGATCCAGCGCCTGCGCACCAAGGCCTATGACAACAAGAAGCTGGTCACGACCAAGCAGCAGAAGGTCAGTGTCCAGTCCCAGGAAGGCAAGCAGGTCGTCGTGATCCAGCAGGCCGATCCTTCAGCGATGTACGTGCCGTATTACGATCCGGCGACGGTCTACGGCAGCTGGCCCTATGCGGAGTATCCGCCGTACTATTGGGGCTATCCGTCCTATATCGGCGCCGGCATGGTTGCGGCGGGAATCGCCTTCGGCACCGCTTGGGCGATCGGACGCTGGGGCAATTACTGGGGCGGCGGCTGCAACTGGGGCAATCGCAACGTCTATGTCAACCATCGCACCACCAACATCGGCAACGGCTGGCAGCACAATCCGGCGCATCGTCAGGGCGTTCGCTACAACAACACCAACGTTCAGCAGCGCTTCGGCAACAACAATCTGAAGGCTGGCGTGTCGGACCGGATGGATTTCCGCGGTCGTGACGGAAATCAGGTCTTGCGACCGAATCAAGGTGCGGGAGATCGGGCGGGCGACCGTGCCGGTGATCGTGGGGGGCCGGGTGATCGCGCAGGTGACCGTGCGGGCAACCGCGGCGATCGGCCCGGCGGTGGCGATCGCGCTGGGGCCGCGGATCGTGCCAAGGGCGGTGGCGACCGGGCCAAGGGCGCAAGCAAAGGCGGCGGCGATCGCGCCAAGGCTGCCAATCGAGCCGGCGGCGGTGCTGCCGCCAATCGTGGTGGCGGCAATCGTAGCGGCAACCGCGGCGGCGCGATGAACGTCTCGTCGGGCCGATCGGCGGCCGCGGCATCGGCGCGCGGGCGTTCGAGCATGGCAAGCATGCCGCGCGGTGGCGGCGGCTTTGCCGGGCGGGGCGGTGGTGGCGGAATGGCCATGCATGGTGGCGGCGGTTTCCGTGGTGGCGGCGGAGGGGGCGGCTTCCGCGGCGGTGGCGGCGGCCGGCGCTCCGATATCGCGCTGAAACACGACGTTGTCCTACTCGGCCATCTTCCCAACGGCCTCGGCTACTATCGCTTCAGCTACATCGGCAGCAATAAGGCCTATGTCGGCGTGATGGCGCAGGAGGTCGAGCAGGTGATGCCTGCCGCCGTGACCCGTGGCAGCGATGGATATCTGCGTGTCCATTACGAAAAACTCGGGCTGACATTCCGCAGCTATGGTGAATGGCTCGCCGGCGGCGCGAAGATTCCTGCGGAGGTGACGCCATGACGGGCCTGAAATCGTTCCGCCGCGCGGTGTTGCCGGGCATCATGGCGCTGGCGCTTCTTGGCTCTGCGTCACAGGCACAGCAATCCTACAAGACGCCGGAGGACGCGGCGGCTACGCTTGCGGCCGCGGTCAAGAGCGGACCAAGCGACATTCTGAAGGTGCTTGGGCGCGCTGCTGAAGACATCGTCTCCTCCGGCGACGAGATCGCCGACAACGACATCCGCCAGCGCTTCTCGTCGATGTATGAAGCCAAGCACGGCATCAAGGCCGAGGGCAACAAGACTGCGACCCTGATGCTGGGGCCGGACAATTTCCCGTTCCCGATTCCGCTGGTCAACACGAGGAGCGGTTGGGAGTTCGACACCGACGAGGGACGGATCGAGGTGCTGCGGCGTCGCATCGGCCGCAACGAGCTCGACGCAATCCAGACCGCGCTCGCCTTTGTCGACGCGCAGAACGAATATGCCGACAAGGACCGCGGCGAAGGCGCCGGCGTCTATGCGCAGCGCATCGTTTCCTCGCCCGGCAAGAAGGACGGCCTGTTCTGGCGCGACGACAGCGACCCGAGCCCGCTTGGCGCGCTGGCAGCCGAAGCCTCGAAGGAGGGCTATCGCGCGGGCGATGTCGGACCTGAGCCCTATCACGGCTACTACTTCCGCATCCTCAAAGGACAGGGGCGGGATGCACCCGGCGGCGCGCTCAACTACGTCGTCAAGGGCAAGATGATCGGCGGCTTCGCCTTGATCGCCTGGCCAGCGGAGTACGGCAATTCGGGCGTGATGACCTTTCTGGTCAACCATGCCGGCACTGTTTACCAGAAGGATCTCGGCAAACGCACGGCCTTCATCGCCGAGCGGACCACGCTGTTCGATCCCGATGAGACCTGGAAGAAGGTCGATGCCCAAAAACCGTGAACGGCGCGCGCGCCGGCGTGCATTTCGCCTGATCGCGCTCCTGCTGCTGGCACTCGGGCTGACCATGCCGGCGACGCCGTCCTTCGCGCAAGCGGCCGGTCATGTCAGAGTCAAGATCGTCAAGGCCGGTCTCCTGGTCGGCGGTGGCGCCGGCAACGGCGTGCTGACGTACCGCGGTAAGACCTATCCGTTCAAGATCAGCGGTCTGAGTTTCGGCATCACGGTCGGCGCCACGGTCGGCCGTCTCGACGGCTGGGCCTCGGGCATCCGCGAGATCAGTGACTTCGCCGGCACCTACAGCTCCGTCGGCGGCGGTTTTGCGCTGGTCGGCGGCGTCAGCGGCGTTCACCTTCGCAACGAAAAGGGCGTGACGATGGTGCTGCAGGGCCCGAAGGCGGGACTCGAGCTGGCGGCCAATATCAGTCAGATCACGATCGCTTTGAGATGAGGCTCAAGCGGGGCGCGCGGATGCAAGATCGAGAGCCAAGCGCACTGTCCTCGGATCATCACTTCTCGCGGGCTTGAAACCTGACTTCGCGAACACGCTGCGCATGGGCGCGTTGTCGGACAGAACCTCGGCCGTGAGCTCCTGCATCCCATGCGCCCGCGCGATGTCGATGAGGTACCGCAGCAGCAGGGAGCCGATCCCGCGGCCTTGCCAGGCATCCACCACGACGAAGGCCATCTCGGCCCGACCGGGATCTGTGACCACGTAGCGGCCGCCGCCGATGATGGTGAGACGATCCTGTTCCTCGACGAGGGCGGCCAGTGCAACGTGATTGCTGAAATCCACGTTCATGAAGAAGGCGCGCTCCTTCTCCGAGAAGTGCCGCTTCATGACGAAGAATCGGCTCTGCAGCGAGCTCGGCCCGGTGCGCTCGATGGCAGCGAGCATATCCGCCTCGTCGCTCGCTCGAAGCGCGCGGATCTGGACCGGAGTGCCGTCCTTCAGTACGGCTTGCGCGCTGTAACTTGCGATTTGTGACATGCCGATGTCGTCCGGCGAAATCAGCTCGTCAAGTGAGCCGCGTCTCATGAACTCGATTGCAGGATAAGAGTCCTTTCAAGCGTGCAGATCATCTTGACCTAGATCAACGTTCGTCCTTGCCCGGCGCCGTCAATTGTCGAACCCGACAAAGAGGTCGAAAACATGTCCATAGACAAGGTGCAAATTCCGGGCGGTCCAATGTCGGGGCTGTTCGCCTCGGCGATCGAATACTTGGTCGATGCGGGACAACGCAGTGTCCTGTTCCTGGATATCATGCGCCGGCGCGGTGATCAGTACAGGGAACACCTCGCGCAAACCGCGCCGCATGTTCTTCAATATGCGGCCGAACTGATCATGGACGGCCGCAAACTCGTCGAGCCGGTCAATTACGCGCTGGTGCGCATCGTTCCGCCGGACAATGTCGAGATCGACATGAACCGTCGGCCTTTCATTGTGGTCGATCCGCGCGCGGGCCACGGCCCCGGCATCGGTGGCTTCAAGGCGGACAGCGAGATCGGCGTGGCAATGAAAGCAGGCCATCCCTGCTATTTCATCGGATTTCTGCCGGATCCGATGCCCGGTCAGACCATTGAGCGTATCGCGCGTGCAGAAGCCATATTCATCGAAAAGGTCATGAACCTTCACCCGGATGCCGACGGCAAGCCCTGTGTGATCGGCAATTGCCAGGCCGGATGGGCCGTCATGATCCTGGCCTCGCTGCGTCCTGAACTGTTCGGGCCGCTGATCATCGCCGGCGCGCCGCTCAGCTATTGGGCCGGCGTGCGCGGAAAATATCCAATGCGCTACTCCGGAGGCCTCTTGGGCGGGAGTTGGCTCACGGCGCTCACCAGCGATCTCGGCGCCGGCAAATTCGACGGCGCCTGGCTAGTGCAGAATTTTGAGAGCCAGAACCCGTCGAACACGCTGTGGACCAAGCAGTACAACGTCTATTCGAAGGTCGACACCGAGGCAGAGCGTTATCTCGAATTCGAGCGTTGGTGGGGCGGCCACGTCAATCTGAACGCCGCGGAGATCCAGTTCATCGTCGACGAGCTGTTCGTCGGCAACAATCTTGCGGCAGGCAACATCGAATTGTCCGACGGCCGCAAGGTCGATCTCCGCAACATCAGGTCGCCGATCGTGGTGTTCTGCTCGGAGGGCGACAACATCACGCCACCGCAACAGGCACTGCATTGGATCCTGGATTGCTACGCCGACGTCGACGAGATCAGGGCCTATGGGCAGACCATCGTCTACACCGTGCACAAGAGCATCGGTCATCTCGGTATTTTCGTCTCCGGTGGCGTTGCCAAGAAGGAACATGCGGAGTTTTCCAGCAACATCGACCTGATCGACGTTCTTCCACCCGGGCTCTATGAAGCCACCTTCGAGGCGAAAGGCGAGGACACCGCGAGTTCGGATCTGGTGGTCGGCCAGTGGGTAATGCGCTGCGAGGCGCGGACCCTCGAAGATATCCGCGCTATGGGGGGCAACTCGCCCGAGGACGAGCGGCGCTTTGCCACGGCCAAACGCGTCTCGGAGATCAATCTGGCGGCGTACCAGAAATTCCTTCAGCCATGGATCAAGGCCATGGTGACGCCCCAGATGGCCGAATGGGCCCACAACATGCACCCGCTGCGGCTGCAATACGAGCTCTTCAGCAACCGGAATCCCTATATGGCGATAGTGAAATCGTTGGCCGAGAAGGCCGTCGAGAAGCGCAAGCCGGTCGCGAAGGACAACCCATTCCTGGCGTTCCAGGAGCAGATGTCGAAGCAGATCGTGCATGCCCTGGACAGCTGGCGCGATTCACAGGAGGCGCTCAGCGAAGCGATCTTCCTCAGCGTCTATGGGTCGCCGGCGCTGCAGGCCGCAGTCGGAATTGATCCCACTTCCGTGCCATCCCGGCAGCGTGAAATGTCCGTCGAGCATCGCGCCATGCTCGAAAGGCGCATCGACGATCTGAAGTCGCGGATCGGCGAGGGCGGCCTTCGTGAAGCGGCGCTGCGCGCCTTGCTCTATGTCGGCTCTGCGCGGGGGATGGTCGACGAACGAAGTATCGAGGCTCTACGCCAGATCCGCCGCAAACATGGTGGCGCACGCATGAGCCTTGCCGAATTCAAAATGCTGGTGCAGGAGCAGTTCTTCATGCTGCTGCTCGATCGTGACGGGGCGCTCGGCGCTATTCCGAAGCTGCTGCCTGACGACATGAATCGTCGCCGCGGGGCTTTCGAGGCGATCGAGCAGGTGCTTTCGGCCAGTGAGGATGTCACGGGCGAGCGCGCAATCCGCCTGCGGCAGGTCGCCGGCCTGTTTGGCATCGACACAATGGAAGATGCCGAAAAGGCGTCGAACGTTGCCCCTTTCGATCCGAAAGCGAAGGCCTCGTAGCGCGAGTTGCAACGATCGGGAGCGACATCATGGCACTAGATGCGACGGCCACGCACTCTCCCAGCAAGTATGATCGCCTGATCGCCGCGGCCAAGGCGATCCCGCCGGCGCCGACCGTCGTCGTGCATCCCTGCGACGAGACATCGTTGCGGGGCGCCGTCGACAGCGCGGCGGCCGGCATCGTCCGGCCCCTGCTGGTCGGGCCGGAACGGAAGATCAGGGATACGGCCGCCAGGTTTGCACTGGACATTTCGGGCTATGAGATCGTCGATGCCGCTCACAGCGACGATGCCGCGGCGAAGGGCGTCGAACTGATCCATGCCGCCCGCGGCGAACTGCTGATGAAGGGCAGCCTGCACACCGACGAGTTAATGCGTGCCGTCACCGCGAAGGCCGGAGGTTTGCGGACGGATCGACGCATAAGCCACGTTTTCGTCATGGACGTGCCGGCCTACGCCGAGACTATCTTTGTCACTGACGCCGCCATCAACATCTTTCCCGATCTGGATGCCAAGCGGGACATCATCCAGAATGCGATCGACCTCTACAACCAGGCCGGTTTCGGTCAGTCGCCGCGGGTCGCCATCCTCTCTGCGGTCGAGACGGTTACATCGAAAATTCCATCCACGATCGAGGCGGCGGCGCTCTGCAAGATGGCGGACCGCGGACAGATCACCGGCGGCGTGCTCGACGGGCCGCTGGCGTTCGACAATGCGATCGACCTGGAGTCCGCGCGGATCAAGGGCATCAAATCCGAGGTCGCCGGCCGGGCGCAGATCCTGGTCGTGCCTGACCTTGAATTCGGGCAACATGCTCGCTAAGAATCTCGCCTATTTCGCCAAGGCCGACGGCGCCGGCATTGTGCTCGGCGCGCGCGTGCCAGTTGTCCTGACCTCGCGTGCGGACAGCCCGAGAGCGCGGATGGCGTCCTGCGCGGTCGCGGCACTTTATGCTCATGCCCTGCGCCAAACGGCGCCGACGATTGCGGCGTGACCGCCATGGACAGCATCCTCGTCGTCAACGCCGGCTCGTCGAGCGTCAAGTTCCAGGTCTTCGTGATCGAGGGGGAAGGCACGCTTCGCCGGTTGATCAAGGGGCAGGTGGACGGCATCGGCAGCCGCCCGCGCCTGCGGGCGAGCGGTGCGGGCAGCGATCCCATGGCCGACCGGGCCTATCCGATCGAGGCCATTCCGGACGTTCCGGCGGCGATGAACCTGGCAGGCGAATGGCTGCGGAACGAAGTTCGTATCCATCCCATGGCGGTCGGGCATCGCGTGGTGCACGGTGGACCGGACTATGAGCGGCCGGTTCTGGTCGATCATGGCGTGGTGGCGCGACTGGAGCGCTTCGTCGCCCTGGCGCCGCTGCACCAGCCACACAATCTGGCGCCGATCCGCTCGATCCTGGCCAATTTCCCGACCGTGCCGCAGGTCGCCTGCTTCGATACCGCGTTTCACCGCACGCACGGCCCGCTGGCCGATCATTACGCCATTCCGCACCAGCTCCATGCCGAGGGCGTGCGGCGCTATGGCTTCCACGGGCTTTCCTATGAACACATATCCAGAACGCTACCCCAGACTGCACCGGAGATCGCAGAACGGCGCGTGATCGTCGCCCATCTCGGCAGCGGCGCATCGATGTGCGCCATGAAGGGCGGACAAAGCGTCGAGAGCACCATGGGATTCACCGCGCTTGACGGGCTGCCGATGGGCACGCGCCCCGGCCAGCTCGATCCAGGCGTCGTGCTGTATCTAATGTCCGAGAAGGGCATGACTGCCTCGAAGGTCCAGGAGTTCCTCTATCGCGATTGCGGATTGAAAGGTCTGTCCGGCGTCAGCAACGACATGCGCGAACTGGAGGCAAGCACCGATCCGCAAGCAAAGCTGGCAGTCGATTATTTCGTCTATCGCATTGGTCTCAACGCCGGGATGCTCGCCGCTGCGCTGCAAGGTGTTGACGCGTTCGTCTTTACCGCCGGCATCGGAGAGAACTCGAGCGGCATTCGGGCCCGCGTTGCGGCACACCTCGGCTGGCTCGGCGCCGCGCTTGATGCAACCGCGAATGCCCGTCACGCACGGCTGATATCGACGAAGAGCAGTCGCATCCCGGTCTACGTCATCCCGACCGACGAGGAGCTGATGATCGCGCAGCATACGTTGTCGCTGCTGATGAACGGCCAGTCGCCCAACGCCAGACATGAGAGGGTATCATGATTCCAGTATATCCGGACAGCAAGGTCGCCCTGAAGGGGAAGAAAGGCCTCGTCGTCGGCATCGCCAACGACCAGTCGATCGCCTGGGGCTGCGCCAGGGCGTTTCGCGCACTCGGCGCCGATCTCGCCGTCACTTACCTGAACGGCCGCGCCAAGAAGCACGTCGAGCCGCTCGCGCAGGCACTGGCGGCGCCGATCTTCCTGCCGCTCGACGTCATGGTTGAAGGCCAGACTGAAGCGGTGTTCGAGCGGATCAAATCGGAGTGGGGGCAGCTCGATTTCCTGCTTCATTCCATCGCATTCTCGCCGAAGGAGGCGCTGCACGGCCGCGTCGTCGATGTCGGCCGTGATGGCTTCCTGAAGACCATGGACGTCTCCTGCTGGTCATTCCTGCGAATGGCACATCTTGCCGAACCCTTGATGAAGAACGGCGGCACGATGTTCACCATGACCTATTACGGCAGCCAGATGGTGGTGGAGAACTACAACATCATGGGCGTCGCGAAGGCAGCCCTCGAGGCCTCCGTCCGTTACGCTGCCGCCGAATTAGGCCCGAAAGGCATCCGGGTCCACGCGATCTCGCCAGGACCGCTCGCCACGCGCGCAGCGTCAGGCATTCCCGAATTCGACGAGCTGATGGACAAAGCGCAGTCGAAAGCTCCCTCGCGCAGCCTCGTCAGCATCGATGATGTCGGCAATGCCACAGCGTTCCTGGCGCTCGACGGCGCCAAGCTGATCACCGGTGGTGTGCTCTATATCGACGGCGGCTATCACATCATCGATTGATCGCGCCGCGTTGCCAAGCCGGGCTGGCAGTCTGGGCCATGGGCTGACGATGGCATATTGTCACTGTGTTGCCCGACGGGTCAACCTCTTTCGTAAAATAAGAAATCGTAATGCCGTCAACCTCATGGCTACTGTGCATGGGGTTGTTTTTCGACTTTTTTGATTCAGCGATAGTGCAACGCGATCAACTCGGCGACGCAAGCAGGCTTCTTGCCGTCCTCGATCTCGATCACGAGGTGATAGTTGACACGCAGCCCGTCCGGCGGCACGTCCTCGGCTTCGGCGATCGTGACGCGGCCGCGCAGTTTCGAGCCCGCCGGCACCGGCGCAAGATACCTGATCCGGTCGGCGCCGTAGTTGAGCGTGTTGCGCAGGCCCTTCAGGCCGATGACCGAGCGGATGAAGAGTGGGGCCAGTGCAAGTGACAGCAGGCCGTGGGCGATGGTCTTGCCGCCGGGCATCTCTTGCTTCGCGCGCTCCTGGTCGACATGGATCCATTGCTCGTCGCAGGTCGCCTCGGCGAATTGGTTGATGCGGTCCTGCGTGATCTCGATCCAGTCGCTGGCACCGATCTCGGAGCCGACGGCAGATTTGATCTCGTCGAAGTCGCTGAATATACGCATGGGTTAACCTGCTCAGAGTCTCATTTCCGGAACACTGTCGGGGATAGCGAGCTCGGCCTCCGTTAGCGCCAAGACCTCGCCGACGCTCATGCCGGGCGCGGTTTCGAGCAATGTGGCCTTGCCATCGGGGAAACCAATCACGGCCATGTCGGTCACGACCAAACTCACAGGACGCGCCGAGGTCAGCGGCAAGGAGCATTTTGCCACGATCTTGGACTTGCCCTTCGCCGCGTGCTGCATGGCGACGATCACGCGTTTGGCGCCGCTGACGAGGTCCATTGCGCCGCCCATGCCCGGCACCATCTTGCCAGGGATCATCCAATTGGCCAGATGGCCGCGTGCATCGACCTGAAGGCCACCGAGCACGGTGACATCGACGTGGCCGCCGCGGATCAGTCCGAACGACATTGCGCTATCGAAGGTGGAGGCGCCCGGCAGCGCACTGATCGGGCGCCCGCCGGCATCGGTGAGTGTTGGATGGGCCATGCCCTGCTCTGGAATCGGCCCAGTGCCGATCAATCCATTCTCCGACTGGAAGAACACTTTCAGATCGGACGGCACGTAGTTCGCGACCAGCGTCGGAATGCCGATACCGAGATTGACGAGATTGCCGCTCCTCAACTCCTTGGCGACGCGCCGGGCGATGATGATCTGGGGATCCATGATGTCACCCGTTGGTGATGAGATAGTCGACGAGCGGTGCGGGGGTGACGACGTGATCGGGCGCAATCACGCCAACGGGCACAATGTGCTCGGCCGTCACGATGACGGTGTCCGCCGCCATCGCCATGACCGGGTTGAAATTGCGCGAAGTGAGCGCGTAGGCGAGGTTGCCGAGATAATCGGCGAGGAAGGCGTGCACCAATGCGAATTGCGCCCGCAGCGCCGTTTCCAGCAGGAATGGCTTGCCGTCGACTTCGATCTGACGCTTGCCTTCGGCAACGAGCGTCCCGACGCCCGTGGGCGTCAGCACGCCGCCGAGGCCGCATCCGCCGGCGCGGATGCGTTCGACGAACGTGCCTTGCGGAACGAGATCGACGGCGATCTGGTTGGCCAGCATCTGCTGCTGCGCCTTCGGATTGAGGCCGATATGCGTTGCCGTCAGCTTTGATACCAACGCCTGATCGAACAGCTTGCCGACGCCCTTGCCGGGCGTCGCCGCGTCGTTCGAGATCAAAGTCAGGCCTGCCTTCTTCTGGCGAACGACTTCGTCGAGCAGCCGCTCCGGAGTCCCGACTCCCATGAATCCGCCAACCATGACGCTGGCGCCCGCCGGGATCATCGCAACGGCTTCTTCGACGGAAACGGCCTTCATGATTAAAACTCCCGGTCGGCCGACGATGGGTAGAAGGGCGGCAATGCGCGGATGTTGGAGCTCGACGATTGCTCTCCCTTGATCTGCATCAAGGCTTCCAATCATTCGATTCGGGGTGCGTGGATGCCGATGCTTCCGAGTATTTCGTGCCAAAGCTTGCGAACGCCGGCGTGACGCTGTTCGAGGGCCGCACTCACCGCATTTCGATGCGGCGCCAGGTCCGCACCCGCTCCGCCAGCCGATAAGTAGCGAAATTGTGCTTGTTAACCACGCACATCATCGCGATCAATCTGCCCCAATATTACGCGAGCCAGTTCCGAACGGATTCTCAACAGCTGAGAAGTGGCCGGTATTCTTGAGCGCCACCATCTGCGCAGCAGGGATCAGCGACCGCGTGCGTTCGCGCTCATTCGGCCGAGACCAGTCGCTGTCGCCATAAATGAGCGTCACCGGAGCCGAGATCTGCCGATAGTAGTCGCGGGCCTTGCTCCAGGATCGCCAACCAGCCAGCACCTTGCGTGCGATCCGCTTGTATCCCGGACGGTGGGCGACTTCGTCGAACTCGGCGAGCAGATCGGCCGGCAGCCTGCGGGGATCGTGATATCCCCCGCCCATGATCTTGCCGAGGATCATCTTGTTTTCGAGCGACGCATTCACCGCGCCGAGCACCGGGATCTGCAAACTTCCAATGATGAAATTCGCGAGCCAGTTGCCGCGTCGAATCCCGTCCCCGTAGCGGGTCTCGTAGTCGTAAGGGTTGATCGCATAGACCCGCTTCACGCGCTGTGGAAGCGACGCCGCCACCGTGAGGGCCAGTGCCCCGCCGATCGACTCGCCCACGATCGTGACGTTCGAGAGATCGAGCTCGCCGATGAAGCCAATGATGGCTCGCCTGAAGTAGGGTTCGTCAAAGCTCGCAGTTGAATCTATTGGTGAGTGTCCATGGCCTGGAAGGTCAATGGCGTACACCGTGTGCGATCCGGCGAGAAGGGGGGCAAGACTGCGGAAATATTCGAGCTGCGTCCGGATCGTATGTATGAGGAGCAGCGGAGGCCCGTTGCCGGTCTTTTGAAAACGTACACTCAGCGTGTCCGATATCTTGAGCAGACTTGGTTTGATGTCACTCGGGCTAAGCATTCGATCTCTCTGTGCTTTAGGGGGTGATCTTTCAAACGGCAGCGGCGTCGCGAACCTGTTCGGCCGCTGCATCCAAAAGCGCCTGAGCCAGATCAGGGTCGTTGACGACGCGCGACAGCGTCACCGCGCCGACCATGATTGAGAGAATGGCCATGGCCTTGCCGCGGGACGCCTCGCCGCCGGTCTCGGCAATGAAGCGGCCGAGCACGTCGAGATGCGCCTTGATTCCCGCTTCGAAGGCCGCCTTCACGTCGGGGCCCTGTCGGGCAGCATCTGAGCCGAGCGCCACGATCGGGCAGCCGTCCATCCTTTCTTCGCGATGGTCGCCGCTGAGGTAGAACGCGATCACCGCGCCAAGCGGATCGTCCGGATTCTGCTCGGCCGCGTCCGACCATCGATGGGACGCACTTTCCAACGCGCGCCTGGACGCCTCTATCGCCAAATCCTCTTTTGACGCGAATTGCTTGTAGAAGGCGCCCTGGGTTAGCCCGGCCGCCTCCATCAGATCCTTGAGCCCGATCCCATCGAATCCGCGCTCCCTAAAGAGGCGGCTTGCCACATTGATCACGGTTTGGCGGTTCTCCGCAGCCTGAACGCGACTTACTCGCATCAGCATCCTCCATTTTAGATTACATTCGAACTCTAATATGTCAGATAGAAGCCGAGCGCAATCTATCAAGCCCCAAGAGCGCTCTTTTGGGGGAGACCGCCCTCCAATCTCGCTTGAGGCCTGAAATCACACTTTCGTTGTTCCCCCGTTTTAGATTGCGAACAACATCTAAATGGAATATAGAGTTCGAATGGAATCTAAATCTGGGAGACGGACATGAAGATGCGGGGTTTTGCGGTCTTGGCCGGTATTTTGATCCCGGCAGGGGTGGCCACATTCGTTGCTCTCGCCATTCCAGCTAAAGAAGCCTCTGCCGTGGGCGACCCGAGGCAGGAGCCGCCGATGGTCAGGCTGATCACGGCCGCGCGGGTGGGCGGATCCGAGCGCGGGTTCACGGGTACCATTGGCGCGAGGGTGGAAAGCAATCTGGGCTTTCGCGTCGCCGGGAAGATTGTCGAACGGCTCGTGAATGTCGGTGAGCAGGTCAAGTCCGGGCAGCCGCTGATGCGGATCGACGAAACTGACCTGCGCCTTGCGCTTACGGCGAAGCGCAACGCAGTCGCCGCAGCGCGCGCAACGGTCGTTCAGACGGATGCGGATGAGCGGCGATACGCCAACCTCGTCAACGACGGGTGGACGTCCCGGCAGCGATACGAGCAGGCGAAGGCCGCGTCGGATACAGCCAAAGCGCAGCTCGCATCGGCGGAAGCCGAAGCAGGGGTAGCCGAGAACCAAGCAACTTACTCCGTCCTGGTGGCGGATGCGGACGGAACGGTCACCCAAACGCTTGGCGAGCCCGGACAAGTGGTCTCCGCCGGCCAGACCGTGGTTCGGCTTGCACAGGCCGGTCCTCGCGAAGCCGTGGTGACGCTTCCCGAAACGATCCGGCCGGCGATCGGCTCGCTCGCCGAGGCAAGCCTGTATGGGAACGATGGGCGACGCTATGCGGCGCATCTCCGGCAGTTGTCCGATTCCGCCGACGCCCAAACCCGCACCTACGAGGCCCGCTATGTGCTCGACGGTGAAGCTGCGGCAGCCCCGCTTGGCGCGACGGTCACTATTCGGCTTGCAAGCCAGGAGGCTAAGCCGGAAGTCCAGGTCCCGCTGGGAGCCGTGCTTGATAACGGCAGAATGACAGGCGTCTGGGTGTTCGACAGCGCCAGCTCGACCGTACGCTTTCAGTCCATCAAGCTCCTGCGAGTGACCAGCGAAACAGCCGTTATTTCTGGATCGAATTCCGGTGACCAAATTGTTTCCCTCGGTGCTCACCTCCTGCACGAGGGCGCGCGCGTCAGGACTGCCTCTGAAAGCAGGAGCAACTGATGAGCTTCAATCTTTCCGCGCTGGCCGTTCGCGAGCGGGCCGTAACCCTCTTTTTCATCCTTCTGCTGGCGGCCGCGGGCGCCTACGCCTTCGTCATGCTCGGGCGGGCCGAGGACCCGTCCTTCACCATCAAGACGCTGACGGTGACCACGGTATGGCCGGGCGCGACGGCGAGCGAGATGCAGGACCAGGTCGCCGAACCCCTGGAGAAGCGGATTCAGGAGCTCACCTGGTACGACCGGGTGGAGACGACCACGCGGCCCGGTTATGCGTACATGACGGTGACGCTGAAAGACAGCACGCCGCCATCGAGCGTGCAGGAGGAGTTTTATCAGGCCCGCAAGAAGCTAGGCGATGAAGCCCGCAAGCTGCCCTCTGGCGTGCTTGGCCCCTTCGTCAACGACGAATATTCGGACGTGAGCTTCGCCCTTTATGCCCTCAAGGCCAAGGGCATGCCGATGCGCGAGCTCGCAAGGCAAGCCGAGACCATTCGTCAGGATCTCCTGCACGTACCCGGCGTGAAGAAGATCAATATCCTCGGTGAGCGTCCCGAACAGATATTCATCGAGTTTTCCTATGCCAAACTGACGACCCTCGGCATATCGGCACAGGATATTGTTGCTGCCTTGCAGCGGCAGAACACGGTCACACCTGCAGGCTCGATCGACACCAAGGGGCCGCAGGTCTTCATCCGGGTCGATGGCGCTTATGATAGCGTTCAGGCGATCGCCGACACCCCGATCGTCGCTGCGGGGCGGACGCTGAAACTCTCCGACATCGCGGAAGTCCGCCGCGGTTACGAGGATCCTCCCACCTACCTGATCCGACACCAAGGCGAGCCCGCTGTGATGCTCGCTGCGGTCATGCAAGAGGGTTGGGATGGCCTCGCGCTCGGCAAGGCGCTGGAAGCGAGGTCCGCAGCTATCTCTCGCACGCTCCCACTCGGGATGACGCTGGCCAAGGTCAGCGACCAGGCCGTCAACATCACCTCGGCGGTTGACGAATTCATGATGAAGTTTGCGATGGCGCTCGGCGTGGTGCTGCTGGTGAGCCTGCTCAGCCTCGGCTGGCGCGTTGGCATCGTTGTCGCGGCTGCCGTCCCTTTGACGCTTGCCGTCGTGTTTCTCATCATGTTGGAGACCGGTCGGTTCTTCGACCGGATCACGCTCGGCGCTCTCATCCTGGCGCTCGGCCTTCTCGTCGACGATGCCATCATCGCCATCGAGGTGATGGTGGTGAAAATGGAAGAGGGCATGGATCGCCTATCGGCGGCGGCTTATGCCTGGAGTCACACGGCGGCGCCGATGCTGTCCGGAACACTCGTAACGGTCGCCGGGTTTCTGCCGGTGGGCTTCGCCCGCTCGACGGCTGGCGAATACGCCGGCAACATCTTCTGGGTGGTGGGCTTTGCCCTCATCGTCTCCTGGATCGTCGCGGTGGTCTTCACGCCCTATCTTGGCGTCAGGATGCTGCCCGCGATTAAGCCCGTCGCAGGCGGTCACCAAGCGATCTACGACACACCGAACTATCGGCGCCTGCGAGCGCTCATCACCCTCGCGGTACGCCATAAGTTCGTGACCAGCGCCATCGTCGCGGTCGCCTTCGCGCTTGCCGGGGCCGGCATGGGCGCCGTCAAACAGCAGTTCTTCCCGACCTCCGACCGCCCGGAAGTGCTGGTGGAGGTCCGTCTGCCGGAAGGTACCAGCATCGAGACGACGACGGCCACGGTCGAGAAGCTCGAACACTGGCTTGACCACCAGTCGGAGGCCAAGATCGTGACGAGCTATGTCGGTCAGGGAGCGCCGCGCTTCTTCTTCGCGATGGCGCCGGAGCTGCCCGATCCAGCCTTTGCCAAGATCGTCGTACTGACACCGGACGCAGAGGCCCGCGAGGCTTTGAAGCACCGGCTCCGAGAAGCGGTTTCACAGGGCCTTGCAGCTGAGGCCAATGTGCGCGTCACCCAGCTCGTTTTCGGACCATATACGCCTTTCCCGGTGGAGTTTCGGGTGATGGGGCCTGATCCGGCGCAATTGTACGATATTTCTCAAAAGGCCCTCGGTGTCATGCGTGGCGTTCCCGACGTACGGCAGGCCAATCGCGACTGGGGTAATCGCACGCCCGTGCTCCGCTTCATCCCGGATCAGGATCGACTGAATCTCATCGGTCTTTCGCCAGCCGAGGTAGGCCGGCAGCTCCAGTTCCTGCTCACGGGCATCACGGTTACGCAGGTCCGCGAGGATATCCGCAATGTCCCCATCGTGGCGCGCAGCGCCGGCGGCGAGCGGCTGGATCCGGCGCGTCTGGCGGACTTCTCGTTGATGAGCCGGGACGGCCGCTCGATCCCGCTCGACCAGGTCGGCCACTCGGAAGTCCGACTTGAAGAGCCGATTCTCAAGCGCCGTGATCGCACACCAGTCGTCACGATCCGCTCGGACATCAATGAGGCGACCCAACCTCCGGAGGTCTCCAAGGAGATCAAGACGGCCCTTCAGCCGCTGATCGCATCCCTTCCGGCCGGCTATCGTATCGAGTTGGGCGGATCGATCGAGGAGGCAACCAAGGCCAATGACGCGCTGGCGACGATCTTTCCCGCCATGATAGCCGCCATGTTGATCGTCGTCATGCTCCAGGTGCGATCGTTCTCGACGATGGCGATGGTCATGCTAACGGCCCCGCTGGGCTTGGTCGGCGTCGTGCCGATGTTGCTCACCTTCAATCAGCCGTTCGGATTCAACGCGATTCTGGGCCTGATAGGACTGGCCGGCATCCTGATGCGCAATACTCTGATCCTGACCGAACAAATCAAGGAGAACCGCGCTGCCGGCCTTGATGATTATCACGCCGTCATCGAGGCCACGGTGCAACGTACGAGGCCGGTGATCCTGACCGCGCTTGCTGCGGTGCTGGCCTTCATCCCTCTAACGCATTCAGTCTTCTGGGGATCGATGGCCTATACGCTGATCGGCGGCACGGCGGTCGGAACGGTCCTGATTCTGCTGTTCCTTCCCGCGCTTTATGCCGCATGGTTTCGGATCAAGCCGACCGCAGATGACATCCACGAGGTTTCGCGCGAGAAGCCGGAATTGCGACCAGCATTGGCGGCCGAGTAGGGCTCCGTCAGATCCATGAATCGTCCGATCCGAACAGGAAATGATTCAGACGAGGCGCGCGCGCATTCTGGAGGTGGCCGAGGAGCGCTTTCGCAGCGTCGGTTACCACAGGACGTCGGTGGCCGACATCGCCGCCAAACTCGGCATGAGCCCGGCGAATGTCTACCGTTTCTTTCCCTCCAGAAATGCGATCAATGAGTCCATCTGCAGCCGGCTTGTGAACGAGATCGCCGAAATTGCCTTTGCGATCGCCCGCACGAACGCGCCGGCCACGGAGAAACTCGACCAACTCCTGACCGCCATTCACAGCCATACCAAGATGACGCTGGTCAAGGAAAGGTACATGCATGACCTGATTGCTACTGCCACGCGGGAGAACTGGGCGATCGCCAAAGCGCATATTGAGCGGATGGTAGCGATCGTGGAGGCGATCATACGCGAGGGCATCGAATCCGGTGAATTCCAGGTCGAAGACGCCGCGGAAGCGGCACGAGCGGTCAGGTTGGCGTTCATGCCATTCTTCCATCCGATTCTGATCGAGCATTGTGTTCAACAACGCGGAGACACGGAGGCAGACATGCGCGGCCAGATTCGTTTTATCCTGAAGGCGCTCGGCAAGTCTGACCAAGCAGCCTGCCGTATTCCGGCATGATGCACCCACGCGCCGGCCGCGAGGTGGGACGCTCTTCCCCCGGAATAAACGTTTCTGATCCAAGAGTTCATCCTGACCCGTCGGCGATCGTAGATTGAGGATGCCGTTCTGGAACAAAGTCCCGCCTGGGCGTTGTTTTGGTATGGTTCGTGAAGGCCCAGCAGAGCCGCCCCCTCCGCCCAAGGAACCCTATCCGGCAGAGAAGGCAAGGGGCGGAGAGATCATTCTTCGCACGCCGGCGAGAAGAGCGATCTTCTTGGCCGGGCTCATCGGTGCTCTGGTGCTGGCGGCATTCTTCTTCGTTTTGGCCCGCTAGGCGCCGAGATCGGGCGGAGAGTAGCGGATGGCGCAGTCCCGAAAGGCTGGTGGCGGCTCGCCCGCGTTTCTCTTCGTGATGACGACGGGTGTTGTCAACCTGTTTGGGGACATCACCTACGAAGGCGGCGCCAGCATTAACGGGCCCTTCATGGCGACGCTGGGTGCGAGTGCAGCCGTCGTCAGCGTCACGGCGGGGCTGGGTGAGTTTCTCGGCTATGCCTTGCGTCTGCCCGCCGGCTACGCAGCGGACCGCACCGGCCGCTATTGGCTGATCACCTTCGTCGGCTACGTGATCAACCTCCTTGCGGTGCCGGCAATGGCGCTCGCCGGGAGCTGGCAGTTGGCCGCCGCTCTGGTTCTCGCCGAGCGGATAGGGCGGGCGCTGCGGAAGCCGACGATCGAAGCCATGCTCTCCTACACGACGGGTGAGCTCGGCAAAGGCTGGGTCTACGCGCTGAACACCGCGCTCGACGAGATCGGCGCGACCTTGGGGCCGCTTATCGTTGCGCTGGTGCTTCTGCTGAAGGGGGATTTCAGGACGGGGTACGCCTTCCTGACGATCTCGGCGGCGGCGGCGCTCATCACGCTGGTGGTCGCCCGGGTGAACTTCCCGACACCGTCGCATCTGGAACAGGGCCGCACGGCACCGGCTAGAGACTTCTCCAAAGCCTATTGGCTGTACATGCTGGCCGGCGCGCTGTTTGCGTCCGGGTTGATGAGCTTCGAACTGATCTCCTACCATCTAGCCAAGGCGAAGATTGCCTCCGAGCAGTGGATCCCCGTGATGCTTGCGATCTCGACGGCATTCGGCGTTCTTGCGAACCTGGCCTTCGGAAAGATCTACGATCGCATCGGGCTTCCCATCGTGATCGTCGCGGTGTGCATCGCGGCCGCGTTCTCGCCCTTCGTGTTCTTGGGTGGCTTCTGGCTGGTGCTGTTCGGCATGCTGCTCTGGGGCGCCGGCTATGCGATTCAGGACACGCTGCTCAAGGCGCTCGTTGCCGAGGTGCTTCCCGAAGGAAAGCGAAACTTCGCGTTCGGGCTGTACTATGCGGGCTACGGCGTTGGGTGGCTCGTCGGCAGTATCGCGACCGGCCTGCTGTACGAAAACTCCCGAGCCGGATTGATCACGTTCTCGATCGTGATGCAGCTCGCCTCCGTACCGGTGTTTATAGTGGCGGAACGGCAGGGGCGCCCCAACTGATGCTTCTCCGAAAGGGCTCGTGTTCCGTTATCGAGGATGGTGTCTCCTAGGCGGTGCTGCTTCCGTAGACGATGTTCTTGATCGCATCCACGGACGCCTTCGGTGCTTTGCGAGGGGCGAAGTGACCGACACCAGGAAGCAAGTGACGCTCCTGGTGCTGTCCGCGACGTCCGAGATCGGACGAATTCACGGTTCGCAAAGCGTCGCCGATCGCTATCAGCAACACTATGGGCCGATCGGCAACTACGCACTCAATTCCTACGATGCGACGCGCATGCTGCTCTCCGCAATCGAGTGGAGCGCAGGGGAGGTGGCGGAGTTTCCTCGTTCAGGCTGCTGACGACCTTTGCGTCGGCCACAATGATCGGATCTCCTCGGGCAGCGAGTGTCGCACCTTCTCTATCTGATTGGGATCGACATGGTGACTTAGCACGCGGAACACTGCACGCGCCGCTTCGACGGTATCGACCGGTTTCACCGACTTCATCTGTGCCGATACGAGCGCAATAAATTCATCCGCCGACCTCCAGGTCTGTGGCGTGTCGCTCGGACGCCACTGTTCGAAATAACTGCCGCGCACCAAGAGCGGTAGTTGCGCGCCAAGGTGAACGGCGAGGTTGAGCGGAACGCGATCGCGCACGGTCCGTAGTACCGCCCCCAAGGCGTGCCACGCCAATTGCCTGTCGCGCGGCAGTGTCGTCATGATCTCATCCAGCCAGACGTTCGTCAGGTGGATCGTTCTGTCGAATACATCGAGACCTGTGGCGCTCATGGGATCACTCCATCGCTGGTTTGCGAAGGCAATGGAGCGTCCGCGGATACGTTCCAAAAAGGCTCAGCCAGAGTCGAAGATGTGAAGCCTGCGGTTCTTCGCAAGGTTCTGACGGGCCATGCCAACCCGTCGTCAAGCCGCCCGTGGCGCAATGGACGATCCTTGCGACCCGCTGCCCGTCAAACCAATCTTGACACGTACCACCTGATCTCGATCCTGCAATTCGGGCAGGTCGGTGGCTCCAAAATGGGTCAGCGAGCTCCTGAGGCGATGCACGACGCCAGAGTGTGCCCACGCGTCAAGCGCGTTTCTCTTCATTCGGGAATGGTTCGAACGTTCGGCGGCCCAGAAATGTGTCCGGTATGGGTCGACGCAGCACCTCGGTGGCTTGCCTGGCCATTTCGTGCATGCGAGCGAGCTGTTCGGCATCCCCGCGCTTCGAATGGTCGAGGCGATAAATCCGTGTCGCATGCTTCATGATTTGGCTCCGCCTTTCGGGATCTTCTCCGCCAACACCACCACTCCAGGATGGTTCGCAAGGGAACAGACATTCAGCGATTCACATTTGGTTGTGCTGTGCCTCGAACGCATCTCGCGAGCTATCCTTCCGGCGTCGGGGCTTAGATGGAGGCTGGAAGGAATATTTTCTGCATGTGCGGACGCGCCTGCTGAAGTGACGTGCCGGACTCATCCGGTTCGGTCCAAAACTCGTCGAGTCATCGCTCGATCGTTCCGGTTCGCCGAATCTTCTTCTGAAGGAGCACGAGTCCGTAGAGCAGGGCTTCAGCCGTCGGAGGGCAGCCGGGCACATAGATGTCAACGGGCACGATACGGTCGCAGCCGCGCACGACCGAGTACGAATAGTGATAGTAGCCGCCCCCGTTGGCGCACGATCCCATCGAGATGACGTAGCGCGGCTCCGGCATCTGGTCATAGACCTTGCGCAGGGCTGGCGCCATTTTGTTGCAGAGCGTGCCCGAGACGATCATGACGTCAGACTGCCTTGGCGATGCGCGCGGAGCGGCACCAAATCGTTCAATATCGTATCGCGGCATCGATACCTGCATCTGCTCGATCGCACAGCACGCAAGCCCAAATGTCATCCACATCAGAGAACCCGATCGCGCCCATGTGATGAGGTCGTCGAGCGGAGCCACGAAGTAGCCGCGGTCACCGAGATGGTCCTGGACATTGTCGAAGGGAACGTTTTCGAGATAGTTCATGGCGATATCGCCTCGCAAGCCCTGCCCGTTGCTGCAAGCACTGCTCCGTCTCGGTGTTCCTAATTCTCCTCCGTCCTAATCGACTTCAAGCTCAAATGCTCTTGGCAGTTCGGCCGGAGGAACAGTCTGGCGGATGCGCTTGCGAAGAGGGAAGTCAACTCCGACGCTCTTGCGGCCTGACTGGAACAGTCGCTTCGGTCGCTGCATTTCGCCCGTGAGCCGCCGATCAAAAAAGACCCCGCCGGTTACCGAAGTAACCTGACGGGGCTTGTGAACGAATCTTTAGTTTGGTCTATCCGTAGCTTTCGCTCTGGTCTCGCCATTCCATCGATCGCTCACCGAATTACCAACTGATGACTTCCGTGGACGTTCCGGACGGCGGCTATTTTTAATGTTTCAGGTTCCTGCATTGGCGTGAGACTGGCCAAGGCTCAGCGGCTGTAGGTGCCGACGAGCTCGGCCTGTCCGAGCAGGTGCGTCTGGGCCGCCTTCCAGATATCGCCGACCGCGAGCTTGGGTGCCGGCGAGAGCGCTTCGACATCGAGCGCCGCAAGCTTGAAATGATAGTGATGCGTCCCGTGACCTCTGGGCGGTGCAGGTCCCTGGTAGTTTGGCTCGCCGAAATCGTTGATACCCTTGCCGATGTTTTTGCCGATGTCCTCCGTTTTCGCCCTACCGCCGCCAACACCTTCCGGCAGGACGGTACGCTCGCCCATGATGTTATAGAGTCCCCAATGGCGGAAAGTACCCGAAGGTGCATCCGGATCTTCGACGACGAGTGCGAAGCTCTTGGTGCCCGGCGGTGGATCTGACCATTGCAGGGGCGGGGAGAAGTTCTCGCCGTCCGCAGTATATCTGGCCGGTATGCGCTCGCCATCGCGGAACGCAGGGCTCGTCAAGCTGAATGCCATTGCGGCCTCCTGCTTTGCTAGTTGCTGTGCATCTGGCGACGTTCCTGGTCCGTCGCCTTCGAGATACCTTGCAGAGCATCCCGTGCGGCGCCAACTTCGCAGCGGCCGAAATCGGCAAGTGCGACCACTCCGACCAGCCGCTTGTCGCGATTGAGGACAGGAAGCCGCCTCACCTGGTGCTTTGCCATGATCTGCGCGGCAGCTTGGGCGTCATCATCTTCGAAGCAGTAGCTGATTCCCTCCGACATCACCTCGCGCACTGCGATGTTCCCGGGCGCACGATCGGTTGCGACGCCGCGCATGACGATGTCACGGTCCGTCACCATCCCGATCAGACGATCATGCTCGCCGACCGGCAATGAACCAATGTTGTCGGCGCGCATCCGACGTGCGATGTCTCGAACCGTCATGTTGGGATCTGCGATTGCTACGTTTCGCTGCATGATCTGCTGGACTTGCATAGGCGTTCTCCTGAACAAGGGATTGCCGTCTTCTGCCCAACGACAGGTCAAGGCAAAGGTTTCTGCCGTTCCGGTAGACCGATCCGCGAAAACTCCGAACCGGCGTAGGTGTTTCCGCTCAGGTTCCGGCCCAGAAGGTGGCGTTGAAGAAATTCGACCTCGTCAGCGACCACCGCCTCGTGAGGCGGCCCATCGTAAATATCGAAATGATCGATGCCCGGATAAATGCGGAGTTCACCTTTCGGAGCCCCGCGCGCCGCCTCGATTGCAGGCCCCGGCTTGGCAACCTGATCGTCTGCGCGACGCAAACCAGCCAGGGGCAATGAAGCGAGGCGCTGTGTTGGACCGGCCTATATGGTGGACCCAGCAGCCACGCTGCCGAGACGCGGTTCCGCCATCGGGATTCGTCGCCGATTGCAACGACACGACGCCAGCCGACCTCGGCTCCCGGCGCGTAAATCAGCGCCGCCTCATTGGGCTGACCAACGGCAGGCAAATAGCGCCCTTCGGCCGCCGCTGCCTTTATCTCCTCGAGGACGTGCTGAGGCCTGACATAGGCTTGGGTTTCTCTGTCGAGCATCGGGACCTGACTGATGGCCGCGGCCACCTTGCGATCCGCCGCTGCCGCGGCAAGCGCGTGACCCCCGCCGGACGAGGAGCCGAGCGTCGCCACGCGTTCGGCATCGACACCGGGCAGAGAACGGGCAAATGCGATGGCAGCGCGCCAGTCGTCCAATTGACGAGAAGGTTCGTATAGGTCCGGCTCACCCGTGCTGTCGCCAAAGCCGCGGTAGTCAAAGACGAGCGCCGCAATACCTGCGGCCGCGAACCGGTCCGCGAACGCGCCGAGACGGTCTCGGCGTGTGCCGGTCAGTCCGTGAGCCATCACGATGATTGGCCTTGCACCCTCGTCAACGGCGGCCGGGTATAGCCAGGCTGCGCATGTATCGCTGCTGGAGGAAAACGTTAGTTCTTTGCGCCTCATGCTCATTGGGTATATCCCTCGGATGGGCCGCCGATTTCATGCGCGCAAGCTCGTTCCGTTTGGAATACGCTGAGTGGCTATGATGCTCGACGCGGCATTCGTTGTGAACCTCGACTGCCGCAGCCGGTTCCTCGTCACATGATCTACCAACGAGGTGAGTCTTTCATCTCCGAAGACACGATGTTGGACTACTTCGCCTTGCCCGACTGGGACTGCTGAGGCTCATGCGGGAGCTGACCAAGCGTCACGTTCAATGAGCTTTGGTTCCCGGCGCGAACCATCGCGAGCTGAATTGTAGAGCCGGGCGCCATCGCGTGAACTTTCTTCGTCAATTCAGTGGCGCTCTTGATCGACTCTCCGTCCACGGACGTAACTACGTCGCCGCTTCGCAAACCGGCCTTCGCCGCGGGACCATTCTGTTGAACGTTGGCGATGATCGCACCATGAAGGTTGTCGGCACCGAGACTATCGGCAATCTCGGGAGTCACTGATTGGACTTCGGCACCCATCGACCCCCGCGTTACGGTGCCTTTTTCCCTCAATTGGGGGATCACTGATCGGACGGTGTCGGCAGGGATCGCGAAGGCAACCCCGGACCATCCACCGGACAGCGAAAAGATCATGCTGTTCACACCGATGACATCGCCGTTGGTGTTAAGGCTTGGTCCGCCGGAATCTCCGCTGTTGATCGGTGCATCGATCTGAATGAAACCCTCGCTCGGACCATTTTCGATTTCGCGGTCGCGAGCCGAGACAATTCCCGCCGTGACCGTACCTCCAAGCCCGAATGGATTGCCAACGGTGAGTACCCAGTCGCCGACGCGTGGCGATTGTTCCGCCATTTTCACGTAGCCAAAGTCCGTTCGTCCGTCGACCTTGATCAAGGCAAGGTCGCTGAGTGAATCCCGTCCTACCACCTTTGCTGGGTAGGTCTTCTTGTCGCTCGTGAGGATCGCAGCCGTGTCGTTGTCCCCCACGACGTGGCTGTTGGTCACGGCGTAACCGTCCGGAGAGATGAAAAATCCTGATCCCATCGCGATCGATTGGCGCGCATTCGAGCCATTTCTCGGGTCCAGGCCATTCGGTCCAGGAGATCCCTTGCCGGGATGGTCTTCGGGAGCGTCCTCGTCGGGTACATCGTCGAACGGTGGGCCTGGCATCAGTTGCTTGGATCCGGCAGATCGAGAGATGACGCCGATAACAGCGGGTTGAACTCTCTCAGCGACGTCGGCAAGGCTATTTGGCCCATTGGGCGTTGCGGCATCTCGAATTAAGTGAAGCGCGCCCTCGGGGCTGACTGCGGGATTGGAGCCTTGGTGCGTGGAGATCGGCTGGGCAACGGCCGCGCTGATTGTCGCTAGTGCCGCCACGGCTGCGCCGCAATTGGCCGATGCTCGATGGTAACGCAAGGTCAGTGCTCGAAACGCTATTTCGATTTTCATTCGTGTTCCCATTGTGTGTTGCACCTGTCTCGCCGGCCGCGCTTCGAACCTTGCCACTAGGATGCTGGCGCGGGCGAACGTCCAAATGTCGAGGGGCCACAGCCCGGCCAGCGGCTTGTCGCGATCGAGGACGGCAGAACGTCGCAAGAGGTGCTTGGTCATGATCTGCGCTGCAGCTTGAGCGTCTTCAAGCAAAAGCCAGCCCCTTCCGACATGACCACGCGAACCGTCGTATCCCCAACAAAAGGTCGGCGCAAAGGTTTCCATGGACCGTTGGGAACAGTCCATCGCGGCCCGAGTTTCCGCTGGACCGAGCGGCTCGCCGTCGTCTTTGCCTGCGGTATGCGATCCACATCGACGATGTGGCCAGCCACCCAATGGAGGGATTCCCATGGCCCTCTCGCGCGAAGCCGAGCGCGTTCACCATGAGTTCAATCGCGAACTCATCTCCCGGTTGCGCGATGCCGCCGAGCACTTGCCCCCGCCGGAGCGCGATGAATTCGGCGCCTTCTTTGCGCGCTTCGCCGACTCCAAGATCGTGTTGCTAGGCGAATCCACCCACGGGACGTCGGAATTTTATCAGGCGCGCGCGACCATCACGCGGCACTTGATCGAGCGGCACGGTTTCAACGTCGTGGCGGTCGAGGCCGACTGGCCCGACGCAGCCGCGATCGACCGTCACGTCCGTCAGTTACCCGCCGCGCCCGATGCCGAGCTCCCATTCCAGCGCTTTCCGACCTGGATGTGGCGCAACGTCGAGGTGCGCGAATTCGCCAATTATCTGCATGTGCATAATCAAGCGAGTGCACCGGACAAGCGGGTCGAGTTCCGCGGGCTCGACGTCTACAGTCTCGGTCGGTCCATCGCCGCCGTGATCGATTATCTTGAGAAGGTCGATCCTGAACGCGCCCGCGCGGCGCGGCAACGCTACGGCTGTTTGACTCCCTGGCAGTCCGACCCGGCCGCCTACGGGGCCGCCGTTCTCGCCGGTCGCGACGATTGCGAGAATGCCGTTGCCGAGCAGTTGCGCGAGCTCCTGGAGAAGCGGCTTGCCGATGGTGCAGGGGAAGGGGAGGCATTCTTCAATGCGACGCAGAATGCACGCATCGTACGCGCGGCGGAGCGTTACTATCGCATCATGTACCGTGGCTCGACGGAGTCGCGGAATTTGCGTGATCGGCACATGTTCGACACGCTGCAATATGTGATGCAGCGGCGTGGGTGCGGCGCCAAGGCGGTGGTGTGGGCGCACAACTCCCATGTCGGTAATGCGTCGGCCACCGCGATGGGCTGGGCGGGCGAGTTCGACATTGGAGAGCTCGTGCGCAACGCCCATGGCGAAGACGCGGCCCTGATCGGTTTCGGAACCGATCGCGGGACCGTTGCCGCTGCCAGCGACTGGGGCGGGGCGATGGAGATCAAATCAGTGCGGCCGGCGCGTGAGGATTCCTACGAATATCTGTTTCGGCACACCGGCGTTGCGCGCTCCCTGACTGACCTCCGACCGGGCACCCGACGCGGCCTGCGGGAAGCACTGACCGGACCGCGCCTGGAACGAGCCATCGGCGTGGTCTACCGGCCGGAGACCGAGCTGTTCAGTCACTATTTTGAGGCGGCACTGCCGGACCAGTTCGATGCCATGGTCTGGTTCGAAGAGACGCACGCTGTGACGCCGCTAGAAGCCCCGGTATCGGGAGCCGCCGCGGATACTTATCCCTTCGGTCTGTGAGCGGATATCTCCATCGTGTCAATTGGGCGAAGCTGCCGGACGGCTGGCAGCTCACCGACGTCGCCTCCGTCGCGGCCGACAGCAAGGACCAGATCTACGCCTTCAATCGCGGCGCCCATCCGATGGTGGTGGTGGTCCAGCGTGAACAACTCCGAACTCGGCGTCGAACTTTCTGGCGCATCTGCCGCGCGACTTTTCCATGTCAGCCGTCGTCATTCCCTTCCCAGCAGCGAAAGCCTGAGTTGGCACCGTAAGAGGCGGAATTCACAGATATCCACTCCGCGCCAACTCGCGGTTAGTTGCCACCTCGCACGGCGTAGGCCCAGCTTATATGGAACGTGATTCGGGAACATGATGAATCTGGAGCAGTTCAAGGACATGTCCATTGATGAACTGTGGGACCTCCACAGCGTCGTCGAAGCCATTCTTGCGGCGAGGCTCATTGCCAAGAAGGACGAACTTGAAAAGCGTTTGGGACTGCTCCACACGAAATCCCCGATCGGCCGTCAGTCAGAGCATTGATCTGCCGAAGGCTGCAAGATCGGTTTAGATCGGCGCCTCGACAACGGCGCCGCGCTCATCGGAAGTTTCGCACCGTAGCATGGTCGATATGAAAATCGCCGAATCCGAACGGAGGCGGCCAAAATTAACTAATTAAATGCTCAATAAAACTAAAATTAATATAGAATAAACATTTAATTTGGGTTACGATAAGCCAATTGTGCCGGACGGACGCACAAGGACCTCGGAAGAGACGACTCCAGCATCCCGCTTAAGCCCCAGGATGCAGGAGCCGTTTCTCCGAGTACTCGCCTGAGGAGTATTGGATTGAGCGTGCCTCAGGCGCTGGACAAGTTGCGAAGACAAGATTCTTTGGAAGCTGGTGAACACTGAGCGTCACCGGGCTTTATCGCCCAGACTTTGAACCTAACTGGAAAAGAGGCGAGGCTATCTCCTCGATTGCCGCTGGCCATGCAGAAGCAGATCGCAATTGCCCTTTGGTCGTTGGCCGCCGCATGCGTGCTGGCTTTCATATTTGCGGCGATCGTCTCAGGCCGCGAATTCCGTAGCGCCCATAGACGTGCGAGCACGGAAACAATCCAAGTTTCAAGTTCGCTCAGCGGTGGCCTACTGAGGGCAAACGCAACGACCTTCAGTTGTTGGGCCTAGTTCTCCAGCCGTATTCCTGATGCTGGATCGTTGTGGCGATATCGACATCTTTGCCGGCCGACAGGCGCCAGGCTGCCACCCCGAAGCACAAGGTCAGGGTCAGGGCGAGGGCGAGCAGAAGCATGGAGAGGAAATGGCTCACGCGCGTGTACCCGCAAGGTCTGAAACTAACAGCAAGAACGAGCACAGAGGCGCGATTCGGAAAATGCAGGCGATCTGACCCATCGGCCGTTTTCCCCATCCCGACACCAGCTAAGAGCGCTCACGATCGCGATCGTGATTGGGGCGTGCGCAATGACTGTCCGCCAAGCGGGTAAGTTGGGACGACAGAACTAGTATGAAGATACCCCATGCCCCGAGCGCCCCCTGAGATAGCCTAAGAGCTGCTTTTTGGATCTGACCCACAAAAACAACGAAAGATCGATTGCACAGAACAATTGTTGGCGGCACATGCCGCCGTCCGACGGGGCGGAAACCAGAGCCGCTTCACGTTGGAGAGCCTCGCTTTATGGAAGACAAGCGACGATCGCGAGAACTACATCGGCGGCGAGGTCACCCGAATACATCGACAAGAGCAACTCGGCGCCAAGCACAACTGCAATTGCTTTGAGCGTGATCATTTTGAAACTCCCTCGCCAACAGAGAGGAAGCTAGACCCGCACGGTTTCCGGACTGCTTCGGGGGAGGCCGTAAATGATTTCGTTCACCAATCCGTTATCTGCGAAGGTATCGGGAGGTTGGCGATGGGAGCACCAGCGAGCCTTCAATCCAAAACACCGGGCATTGTCTGTCCCACGCCCGTCCCAGAGGGACGTTCGGGGACATTTTTTAATAAGGATCTGCTGACCGCGCAGTGTGAAATAGGTTATTTCCACAACCACAAAATGAGGCTAATGTGGCGGCATTAATTGGTAAAGTCATGTTGTTATTGTATATTATGAGGGGCCAATGGATGCTTATAGTGCGCGTCTCCAGCGTGTTTCTTCGGAAGGCCAAAAGCTGAAAGATATAATGCTGGAGATCCAGCGGCTACGCAGGCTTGTCAGCCTGGCAGAGGCCGAAGTGAGAAGCAGACAGCAGAACGGCCGGCCCACAAAAAGGAACAACCTCAGGCTCGTCATGGATACGAGCGTCGCAACGAGCGTCAATTCTCACTGACCTCTTTTCGAGGGGGATTCCGATGAGGCTAGCTCTGCCTTATACCGGCCTTGCAGTTTGTCTCGCAGTCGCGGCCTGGCTCACCTTCGTTCACATTTTATAGGACGATCAAAGCCAGGTGCTCAGTCGATGAGGGCCGATCGCAGATTCACCTTGCGGCTTTCATCGGTGTAGCCCTGACAGGAGGCGAGCAGGTCACGCACGCCGGTTCGCGCATCTCACCCAACCTTATCTTCACGGGGCGGCCGCGAGGACGCAACGGAAGGTCGGGCTCTCTCATGCTCGAGCAACTCTTGGAGTATTTGCAGCGCTCAAGAACGGGCGCAGCCGAGTTCGAAGGCAGCAAAGCGGGAAGATGCCGGCAACGTAGAGATCAGCGGAGCACTACGCAGTGATGGGCGCGCTCGATCCTGCGGTATTCGGATTATCTCCGATTGGCGGGAGCGAGGAGCCGGCCGTGCATTGTTCGAACATGCTGGCGAAGGGTGTCATTAGCCAAGTGCTCCCAGAACTCAGCCTCGGCGAGAAGCTTCCAGCTTCGGTCAGGATAATGTGCAGAAGTCTGTCGGCACAGCAACGCCATCGCGCGCAAGCGGCGTACGGTCTCCATCCACTCCTCCCATTAGTTTTCCCCACCTTATTTTCCGTTTTGCTTAGGAGCAATTATTATTATGCCGAATAATCAATTTTAACTTTCAAGGCGGTGCGATTCGGAGGCAAGCAACTTACGCTTTGCTTTCGAATTGCCTCTCGAGCGTGCAACGGCCGGACTGAGTTGAATCGACGCCGCAATAAAAACGAGATAGGCAGATATCAGAAGGGATAAGTGCAGGTGGAGCACATGATCGGCGGCGGTGCGTCGCCGGCGGTCGTGGTGGCTCGGTCGAGCAAAGCCACTTGGAAGCTCTCGCTAGGATTGGAGCCGCATGCGGTAACTCGTCCCAGACCGGGGCCGTCGCATCCGCGACGCCGAGCCCGATCTCCGTCTTTCTCCGGAGCTTCGCGCTTCCGCCCTTCGTACTTTCTCTCGAAGCCTCTCCAATTGAGCAAGCATGCTAGCGAGTGCGATGGCCGTATGTCGCAGAACGGCCAAGCGGCTGCAAACCCCACTACTCACTACAGTACCCCCAAACACGTCTTTGCTGGATCAGCGACGGGACCTTTTGATGACGTGCCAGCGTGACGTCTAGCCGAGGGATCGTCAGATCATCAGTTCGCTTTATGACAATGCGTCGAAATATTTCGAACGTCTCTTCAAAAACGTTCTTCAATATAAGAACTTGATGAATGCATGCGACATGACGCGGGTGAAGATTGAGCGCTCGATGGTCAAGAATCTCCTGAAGCCCGGCTCCCAGTTGAGCCGGTGCATGCCGGCGGCAACGCCGCTCCAGCTGAATTCAGTAAGCGTGGTGCGAGATGAGACCGTCCGCCCGAATTGGCGGGATGCCACATAGTTCGGCTCTGCGTCCGAGTCGAAACACGCTACGCGTCGGCACAACGCGCGGCACCGAACATTTCCACGGGCCGGACGACCGGCTCCTCGACCCAGGCCTCGCGAGCGAACCAGTTGTGATTGGTGCGACAGTCCGGGCAATGAGTATTGCCATAAAACACAACGCTCCGCAGGAAAGTCTCACGGTCGGACTTGATACCAGTTGGAATCACACGACCAGTTTGCGGGCATTTGACCATGACCATACCCATGTGAGCCTCCCTTGGAAATTTATTCGTTGTTGAAGCGAAGAGGACCGGCCGGATGGAGAGCGTCGTCATCAGTGCGGGTTACTTGGGGGGCATCGCGCACTGGGGGTCGTTTGTTCGAGCAAAGGGCGGCGTGCTCGTGACGGTGCTTCTCCAACCGGCCGGATCGCTGCTTGAGCGATTCCTTGGATGCTGCCGGAATCTGGCTCGGCAGCGCGTGAGTATCGATTATGCGGCCGCGCCCGAGAACTCCTTGGGCGCCATTGAAAACTGGCCTAGCTGAGCGGATGCGGAATTGTGTCTCGCGACGAAAAGGATCATGTCGCCCGTGATGGGCCAATCGGCTAACTCGATCACTGGCTTCGCTCCCACGCTCGTCTACCAGGCAAATATTTGTTGTCGGATTTTAATGTGCAAACTAAAAGTGGCGCTGTCGGTCTGGTTTGCGAACTCTTGTTCAGATTTATTTTGTGCCGTTGTTCGTGCGGCGAGGAAGGCAACTGAAGTCGTCAGGCTCAACAGCGCCGGGCCCTTGATCGACGGCTTCCGTCCCTCTATCGCTTCGATGCAATGTGCTTCTTTGTCTTTGAATGGTCGCGTCCGGTTCGAAGATGAAACAAATTTTTATTATATGGTAAAGATATAATTGCGTTGTTAATTGCCGCCAATGGCGTAAGCTGATTTCTTCAGATTTTTCGGTTGGAGGTGACGATGTGGGAAATCAATTCATAAGCACAATTCCGCCTCGGCTGCGCAGCAATTGGCCCAAATGCGCGAGGAATTAGCGAGCATCGGCGAAAAGGAGCGCGTTCTAAGAGAGCGGAGTGCTGCTCGAGAAGTTTACCGGTATTTGCTGGAAGCTCACCGGTTGATCGCGCGGACGAGCTTTCTCGAAGAACAGAGTGTTGAATATTCCTCCACCTGCGGCGGGCGAGGGCAGTCAGCTGGCGGCATGACTGGGGTCACATTGTCATTTTGAAACGAAGCGCAGCCGGGGACGGGCCCCGCGCCGGATGAGGACTTGTATCGCGTCGTGGTCTGGCTGAATTTTCTGGGCAACAGCAGTTCGTTTGATCGCGGTGAATAATGCATCTCAAGAAGTTGTCGCCGCCGCGTCGAGACCACGGCGAGACAGATATCGTTGATATTGGTTGGAGCCGTGCTGGAAAGATCATCGGTAGAGATGGCGTTGAGGCCGGCCGCGGGTGCAGTCTTCGCGCTGCTGGACGGTCGATCAGTGCTTTTCAGCGAGATAAGTCAAACGATCTATGAGCTGGACCAGGCGGGGGCATTCATTTGGTGCAAGTTGGCACAAGGCGCTTCTTTGGAAGACGTCCATCGGGAACTCGGCCAGCTGGGCATTGATGATCACGCCGCGCGCCAGTTCACGCGGCAGGCCATGAACATCTGGATCGATCGAGGGTTGCTCGACATCGACTGGCGAATGCCCGCCAATTGTGCCTTCTCAGCGGATCTGGGGCGGCGCAGGATCAGTTTCCGGGCCGCAAATTGGGACCTCTTGCAAAGGTTGATTCCGCTATTTTGCGCTCTGGACGACGGCGGCGGCGAAGATGATATCGTGATCGAGGCAATGGCGCTCGACGATCAGGTATTCTTCCGTGGGAATGAGGCCAGGGTCCACAGGTGTGAAGCCGGTGCCCTGGCACCTACAATCAAGGCTCACATCACCGAGCGACTGATCCGAAGCGATCGTTGGGTTTTCGCGCTCCATGCCGCTTCTCTTGCGAAGGGCGGTGCGGGGTTGCTGCTGTGCGGCCAACCGGGAGCCGGAAAATCAACTCTTACACTGCGGCTGGCGAACGCTGGATTTCAGTATGCCGGTGATGATGTTGCGCTGATCGGGACTGACGGAACGATCTGCGGAATCCCATTTGCCCTCACCCTCAAGGAGGGGTCGTGGGAGGTGCTGTCGCGACTATATGGCGATTGGAACGACGTGACGCATTGCCGGCCCGATGGCGCTCAGGTGCGGTATTTGCCAATTCCGGATGCGCACAAGGGATGCCTTTCCGCCAGCTGGATCGTCTTTCTGAACCGGATTGCAAGCGGCCCCGTCGAGCTGACCCCGCTGGATCAGCTCGGTTCGATGAAGCGGCTCATTGAGGGTGCATTTGCCGCGGACGGGAGACTGTCGCAGGCCGGCTTTTTCGCTTTGAAGCGTATTGTTGCGGGCGCGCGATCGTTCCAACTTACCTATTCCGAGTCCGCGGAGGCTCGGGGGCTGCTGATGGACTTGTGCAATGGCACGGCATAGTGCGGCGCTGACGACCCTTTGCAATTGCTTACGGGGCATGCCTCCCGTTGATGTGGAGTGGACGTCCGTAATCGGGCTCGCAAATCAGACGTTGACGACGCCGGCGCTTATCGACTTCGTCGACCAATTTGCATCGGAGTTGCCGGAAGACGTCTGCACCTATATCCGCCAGATCCATCGTCGAAACTCGCTTCGCAACGATCGGTTGGCCGGTCAATTGGAAGAGGCCATCATTGCGATGAACGGCCAGGGAGTTACGCCGGTATTGCTCAAGGGGGCAGCAACGCTAGCCACCGCGCCTGATGAGCGGCGAGGAGTTCGGCTGATGTCTGATCTGGACATTATGGTTATGCCGGGCGAGGCTGAAAGGGCGATCGCTGCTCTGGGCGCAATTGGTTATGAAATTTATGAGCAGGCGTCCCCCGAAAGCTCAAGATGGTATGTCGAGCTAAATCGGCCGCAGGACGTCGGAACCATCGATCTGCAGCAGGCCGCTCCAGGCCCTGCGTACCTCTACCCTGGCAACGGACATACTCTGAACCACTGCGCCCCCGTGCTGTTGGGGCGGGGAAGCGTGTACGTTCCGACGCCCACCTATCGAGCGCTCCAGTTGATCATGCATGATCAGTTTGAGGACTACGGTTATTGGCTTGGCGACCTCGATCTGCGGCATCTTGTTGAGTTGCGCGACCTGAACAATTCCGTCGAGGGCCTGGACTGGAAGGAGCTTGCTTCTCATGTCTCAAGCGAATTGATGAAGAACGCAGTCGAAACCCAGCTGCTCGCTCTCGCTGCGCTGCTCGGGGTCGAAGTTCCGCACTCGATGCGCTCCCGACTGATTCCTCGTCTGCAGTTCATGCGACAGTTGATGCAAGCACGCTTCCCGTCCACACGTGTGCCCTTCCTCGCAATGACGTTCCTGGACCTCAGAAATTACCGGAGGGAGGCGGTGACCCGCTATACGCAAACCAGCGTGCGCCGGCCTGGATTGTGGTCCATGCCAAGAGCGGACACCTTACAGTTTCTGCTGAGGGAGGCCATCGCAGTTCGTGTGGGAAAGGTCTAAACCAGCGACGGTCACACGAGCGCTTTCGAGGGATTGCGGTAGATTCCTGCTTCAAGGATCAGCTGCGGTCCGGAAACGCAGAGCCCAATACTTCAGGCAACCGATATCTCTGCAGCTCCATAGAGCTAGGAATGCCCTCGACCACCAGCATTCCGATCGGACGATTCGCCGTTCTCGCGAATCCTGAACTCTTCGAGCGTGTGCCCTGATTGGAGCGCCGCAACCAGCCAACGAGGCTGTTTACCGCGTCCCGACCAAGTCTCCGTCGGCTGGAGTGGATTGAAGTATTTAGGCACGACCTTCGGGTATTTGCGGCGCGGCGGCTGGCCCGTTCCCATCTCGGCGGCGCCGCTTTCAGCTGCGGCGAACTGCTCCGGCTGGTTGAGCTGTGCAAGGCGCTTTTCGAGTTCCCGCTTCTCGGCCGTGATCTTTTCGGCAAGTATCTTTGTTAGCTCCTCGTGGAGGAGCCAAAGTTCTTCAAAGTCCATGGCTTCGAGATCTTGCCGATGCAGCATTCTCGTCACCGTTTGCCTGACCCCTGGTCCATCATCCTCACCTTTCGAGTATCGTTGTCCGCGCGGCGAATGAAACGATGGACCAAAGTCAGCGCTTCAATTGACGCGACAATAAATAAATAGTATATTATTTAATAATTATTGCGAGGATTATTTTATTAAATTGGCTCGACAAGTGAGCAAAAAGTGACTGCAGGCACAAGGGCAAAATGGATATTGTCGATTACCCTCTCAGACGTCTCGAGAGTTCGATCAGCCGGTTTATCGTTCCCTCGGCTGCATTGACGGACGTCCAGGCTCTGAAAGAGCAAATTGAGCTTCGACGGCGTGCGCTCAGCGACATCGCGGCTATTCGCCTCCAGTTGCAACTAACGGAAGGGCGCATCACAAGAAGTTTCCCCAGAAGGGGGAGAGGCCGCCTCGCCCGCCGAGCACATTCGCTGAGAGTGCGGCGTGGCAGATTGGTCTTGCGGCCCGCCTAATTTATTCCTTCATTTTTAGAATCGTCGCTTTGCCTGCGGATGCGGCTACACGCACGGCTAGGCGATGTTCGCTTCCCCGCAATTAAATTCTGCGGATAGCTTATTTTTCTGCCTTGATTAGCGCCGATTACTTAGTTAAGTGGAACGCGAATTTCGGTTCGGTTCCATACATTTTTTGTTGGAAAGCTGACACTCGGACTTGATTAATCAACCGGGGCGGTATCAAATGGGCGCAACTACAGGATGCTCACATGACGACTAAGAAGCTTGAACTAGAAGCAATGTCCCTCGACGATCTTTGGTCGCTTCATGAGGAAATTAGCGGGATTTTATCAGCCCGGATTAAGGCTGAAAAGCAGGAACTAGAGAAGCGGCTGGCGGTGCTCGGGGGCGGTATGGGCACTTTTGCCAATCACTCGGCGGGACCCGAAATTTCACCTGCCGGAAAGCCCAGACGCAAATATCCCCGAGTGCTCCCGAAATACCGCAATCCTCAGACGTCCGAAACCTGGTCGGGTCGGGGAAAGCGGCCACGATGGCTGGTTGCAGCTATAAAGTCGGGCCGCAAAATTGAGGAGTTCAGGTTGGGCGAAACAAATTCGAGGGTCCGGCAGCGGGCGTGATTTGATCCGATCGCAGCATCCAGTTTCGCGCGGCTGAAAAGTGATTTGCCGGGTGGGCCGCCAAGAGCAATGCAACTCAACAAGCATTGCGACCCCGCAAAACCTCAAGAGGAGTCCGAAGCAGGATTTCGAGATCAAGCCGAAGACTCCAATTGTCGACGTACCAGAGATCGTACTCCACACGTCTCTCAACCATGGTCGCTGTAGGCGTTGGTCCACGGCAGCCATGGATTTGAGCCCACCCAGTCAATCCGGGTCTCACTCGGCGCCGCAAGGCGTACTTCCGGACGAGCTTATCGAACTGTCCGTCGTGGGCGACGGCATGGGGGCGTGGGCCTACCAATGACATGCTGCCGTCGAGGACATTCAACAACTGCGGCAGCTCGTCGAAGCTCGTTCGCCGCAGCCATCTGCCGACCCTGGTGATGCGAGGGTCAAGAGGCGTTGCCTGAACGACGACGGACCCATTCTCAAGCACATGCATCGTCCGAAACTTTCGGATGGAAAATATTCGGCCATTGAAGCCGCATCTTTGTTGCTTGAAGAGGATCGGACCGGGAGAATCTCAGTCTGATCGCGACCGCAGCTATCGCGAGCAATGGTGCAAAGACTGTCAAAGCAAGTCCCGCACCGATAATATCAACTATTCGCTTGCTGGCGCACTCGATTGCGGTGAGGGGGCCGGGCTGGATCTCTACGCAAGCGGCACTTCCCAAGCTCCTCGTCGGATGTCGAAGCAGTTCGGATGCAGCGCCAACCGGGACGAACACGATAGGGAAAGGTAGCACCCTCAGGTCGGAGATAAAGGCACGAAGATCGGCCCATCGTTCGGGATTGGCCTCCAGCACGATTTTATCGACTTCGGAATTGCGAATATGTTCGATCACGCGGGAGCTGAGCCGTTTTCTGGAATCAGGGTCCGAGCCCATCGTGGGCAAACCAAAGCGGCCCTTAACGCGATAGCCGAGGACCGCGAGAGTCTCCGACAGGCCAGCATGAGCCGAGGGCGGCTGATCGGTGATCAGGACGAGATTCGTCCGAGCGAACCGCCTGCCACTGAAGCATTTTATCAGCAGTATTCTGGCAACGCACCGTTGCGCAATCAAAGATGCCAGGCCGAGTGCCGCAAACAGGAGGCCGGCACCTCGAAAGAACTGTGGATTGTCATCGAGCATCTCCACAGCGGCGGCCAGGACATGCAACAAGATCCACGTGAGGCAAATGGCGCGAACTTGACTTCGGAGTACGAGGAGTTCGGTTGGCCGATACAGTCCCCTGCCGTTCAGAATGTAGACAAAAGAGACTGATGCTGCGGCCGCGTAGGCGCATGCCTGGGCGAGGCCGGCTGGTGCCGGGCTGCCGGGTGAAAGAAGCGCGGAAAGGAAGCCGGCGAATAGAATGGTCGCGATATCGGCGCAGATCGCTACAAATTCGACAGCGTCGTACCGGACGGGCCATTTGCCTTCATCAGCAATGGACGATTGTGAGCTGAGGAGAGTTAGATCGCTCTCATGATCGCCGATATGCCGGTTGATAAAATTCATGGCTAATCAACAAGGAACGCAGGCGGTTAATAATTAATATACTATAAATTTAAATAAATTAATCAACAGAATTCGTCGCGGGTGCGATAAATTTAATCTGAGCACGTTAAACGCGTCGCGATATCAATCAGGACCGATCTGGGTGCGATCGGGGCATACTGCTAAAAAAGGCTATGGGCCTCGCGAGCGCAACTTCTGAACGTAGCCTGGGTCGAGCTCCGAAATAGAGCTCTCGGCAAACGCCCTGCCGTCTGCTGATGCCGACTGGTATGCGGTGGCGATGGCTGGCCGGAGTGCGGTCCGGCCGGTCATGGCAACTTTAAGGTCGCGTCGGATAAGATCTCGAAGCTCAGGCTCCTTGATCGCAGCATCAGTACCGAGAGCGACGGAAAGCCGTAGTGGAATAAGATCCAGCGCGTTTGGTGCAGTATAGTAGGACATCTTAAGTAGGCTTGCCGTGTCATAAGTCGCCGCGTGCTGCTTTGAAAGCGCCGCAAGCATGAGCCAAACGTCGCCTCGAAGGGGTGAGTATTCCAGCACTGCGGAAAAGGAATTCAAGTCCGCGGACCGCCCGGTGTTCTGCGGGTCCGCAGCCTTGTCAGACCTAAGGCCCACAGTTGCAGAGAACCCTGAGATCGTCGCGGCATTCTCGCGCGTGGATTGGAGCGCTGACGCCCAGGCTTCGTTCGAACCGGCAACCGCTGAAACTGAGAGGCGATCACCAAAAGGCCAGATTTGCGAGACCATCCACGCTGCTTGCGCAGCTAACAGCAATCCGATCACTGTCAGAGCAACGCGTGTCAGAGGCCATGGGGAAGCCATGGCGGTTGTAGGAATTCGTCGCGCTGCCGTGGTTCGGTCGCCGGCTTCCTGCGTGAGCTGCCGCAACTCGATGGAATCCACGTCGCGGGCTGTACTGGACAGGCTTTGAGCAAAAGCTAGGCCGTAAACCGCCGCCACCAACAATGATGCCCATAAATCGAAAAGGCTATTTTCTGCAAATGCCAGTATTGTCAACGATACGGAAGCGCCTGCGCCGATCGCCGGGTATAGGTAAGCGTGATTGCGAGACAGGGCGCGCCCGAACAAGATGCAGGCGCTGATGAGGGCGACTATCAACAGGCCGCAGAGGAACGTACGTCCCATCTCGACCGCGACCGCGGCGGCAGCGGTCGGCCGTTCGCGCATTGCGACCACGCCAACGTCCCCATAAATCGGCAGAAGCGCAACAAACGTGCCTGCGCCGGTTCCGATCGGGTGAGTGTCCTGTAGCATCCGCTCGGTTGCGGCCCGAGTTTGTGTCGATAAGGAAATCGTCAGGTCGGCATTTCGATTGATCGGAATGAAAGTGAAGGCGGCGACGAACAACATGGCGGCGGTCGCGAGAACGCCAGCTCTGCCCCACATGCCAAAGAACAATTTGCGAATAGCGACCACCGTGAGGATGGTTGTCGCTCCGAGCAGAACGGCAATCAGCGCGGTCCAGCCGCTGCAAAGCGCGACTGCCGATAGGGAGACGATCAATGATAGAATTGCGCAGCTAAGCATGGCGAGCGGTCCTGTCGGCGCGCGAGGGGACCGTCTAGGCCGCCGCAGCTGGTCGACCGCGCGGATAGCCATTGCAGTGGAGAGAAGGACACCAAGTGCCGCCTCGGTCGAGCCCGTCCAGACTTGTTCGCCGGGCACGGAACCACTCGGGTTGCTTCTTCTCCATATCGAAAATATGCAGATGACAGCAGTGACCGATACAAGGACACTGAGGACCTGCGCCGCCCGCTGCTTGTCCAGGGTAACGACGGCGGTGACGAGGGCCACGGCGAGAACAAGGCTGTAATGTGATAGCGCCAGTATCGTCTCGCGTACATCAACTGAGAACCTGTCCGCGAGAGGTTGGTGTAGGGCTGCCGACGCCGTCGCCCAGATCTGATTTCCGAGGCCGCGGAACGGGATCGGAACAACTTGCAATGCGATCCAAAGCACGGGTGCGACAAGAGCCAGAATGAAGAGGGGCCGCAGAAGCTTCGCGAAGGAGGCGAGGGTTGACGACGTGGAGAAGAGGCCGACGCCCAGTATGGCGGCCGCAAGAAAGCCAGATAGCACCCCTGGACCCAGTAGGCTCTCGACCACAGTAAAAGCCGGCGCAATGGCCGCAGGCACAGCGAGCATTGTAGACTGGACAACCATTTTACACCATCTCTGACTCTGACCCGCTCACAGCGGAGAGCATGTTGCAGAAGGCGCTGACTCCATCGTTTGGTCCGACGCATCTCAGAGGGGCATCCTGAGAGTTCCGACAAGCCATATCTGACGTAGTGGCTGTCATCGTAGTAATCACTCCGGTGAGCGTCGTACCGTGCCATTGCCCTTATATCGGTCTTGTTAAGGACGACGCCGATCAAGGAATCGGAGATGGTCGGCGCAGTATGCAGGGCATGCTGAACCACATCGATTTTCGTCCGTCCCCATTCGACGACGAGAACGTAGCAGTCGACCAACGGCGCAGTGACGCGCACATCTACCAGAGGCGAGAGTGGCGGGAAATCCACTATGACGTAGTCATAGGCCTGCCGCAAACGATCGAATAGTTTGCTTACGTTTTCGGCGGACAGGATCTCGCTCGTGTGAAGCAGGGGCCCGCGGCGGACGGCTGGCAAGAATGCGAGATTAGTTCGGGCATCGTGCCAGAGCGCTTCTTCGAGGGAACGCTTTCCGTTTGCCACCTCGAGCAATCCGAATTCAGCTTTCGGAGCCATAGCTGTGGAAAGTGAAGGGTTTCTAAGATCGCAATCGACGACAATAGCCCGCTTGCCGCTATGTGCGATGAGGTGAGCTAGAGAGGCTGCAATCGTCGTCTTGCCCTCATTTGGCAGTGCCGACGTGAGTCCTATCACCTGGTTGGAGGCCTTCACTGGGGTGTGGTCTATAGCAAGCTTGATCGAACGGATGGCTTCCGTGAAGCGGGAGAGCGGCATTCCGATGACGGCTCGGTGAAGCGTCGGCACGTTTGACATCGTGTGTGATCGCAGATCTTCATCCGATTGCTGAGATCGGACGGTCGACTTCTGCGCCTTCGGAGCCGACAGCAAAGGGACCAACGACAAGCACGGTAGCTCCAGTGCGGCCTCTATCTGTGACGACGTGCGAAAAACTCTGTCCATAACATCTCGCAGAAGAGCCAAGCCGATCCCGAGCGCCAGCCCGGCGGCTAGGCCTAAACCCAGCACAAAATTTGCCTTCGGCTTGCTCTTGCGCTCTGGCGGGGAGGCGGGAAAGATCACCCGTGTTTCCGAAATCGGAAATGTCTCCTGCTGAGTCGCCCCCATGGAGTGCTGCAGAAACGCCTCATGCATGGCGCGCAGACTTTTCGCTCGGCTCTCCAGCTCCCGTATGGTTAGTTCTGCGGAGTTCGTCAGGCGCGATTGCGAGACGGCTCGCGCAAGCTGCTTCTCGAGCTCCTGCTGCCGCTGCTGAGCAGCTTCCAATTCGTTCTTGCTGGTTTCGGCGAGCCTCTTAACTTCCTCAAGGATGGAAGTGCGAATGTCGCGTATCCGCGTCCGCAGGTTGACAACTGCCAAATGGTCGCGGCCGAATCGGGCTGACCAATCGGCTTCGCGACGCGACAACTCGAGATATTGCTGCCGAAGCGTATTGATAATCGCGCTCTGGAGGACATCTGCGCTCGCCGCGTCAGGAGCGCTGATCGTGGAGGAGCCAGCTGCATTGGCACGCAGGACCGCGTCGTACCGATTGAACTTGACCTGTGCATCGGAGGTCTGAGTTCGGGCGGCCACCAATCGCGCGTTAAGATCGTTGACGGGTTGTTCGTCAATCGGTTTCCCGCCGGTCGAGACGATGTTGTTCTGAGACTTATATGCGCTCACGGCGCGTTCGGCCGTCAGTGCTTGCTCATTGAGGTTTTGGAGACGTTCCTGCAACCAACTGGCTGCGGTTCGCGTGGCCTCGAATTTCGCATTCATCTGGTCGTTAATGTACGCGTTAGCTACGGCATTAGCGATCTCCGCCGCGCGCTCTGCGCTGCTCGAACTGTAGCTGACCTCGATGATTTTGCTATATCCGATCCTGTACGCGGAAAGCCTATCCAACAACGCGGCGATGGCGCCTTCCCTAGGCGTATCAGCCTTCGAATCGTGCTCCGGCTGCTGACCGCGGTTTCGAATACGCTGCAGTAACGAGCTGAAGGACCACCGTGAACCCGTAAAGTCTGGATCGTTGGCTAGATCCAGCTGCGTTATGACTGCCGCTGCAATTCCCCGCGACCTTATCATCTGCAGTTGCGTTTCGATTTGGGCCGCATCGACGACGGGCTCCGGAAGAAGTGACTGTTGCTGAACGAATTGAGCTCGAGGATTGGACAGCAGGATTTGTACTTGAGCTGTGTAGGTGGGGGGAGCAAACCGCAGGTAGAGCATCGCGGCTGCAAATACGAGAGCTGCGGTGACGATGATCATAAGATATCGACGTTTTAGAAAAACAACCGCGAACTTGACGAGATCGCCAATTCCCCCGCCGTCGATTTGGTTCGACTGGGCCTGCTCGCCCAGAGACACGCGCGTTCTGTCGGTCTGTAGAAGATTGCTCTGAAGCATGAGGTACCTGTCTGGGTCGGGAGCGCGTCGGTTCGGCCGCCCGCATGCGAGCGTCTGGTATGATTTATTAAATGAATATAACTCGGAAAAATATGATTGCCAAATTAAATATTATTCGGGTATTAATTGGACGACAGCCATGGGAAGCGGCCTCTTGGCCAAGTGCGGCGTCGCTCTTGCGCGCTCGACGATAATCGGCGGGCGGAATTAAATGAGATTTGAATTCTGGTGGTTAAAGGGTAGCCCGGCGGGACTGATCGTGAAGGTAAGAAGCGTGTCGGGCCTCCCCGATCATTCAACGACAGTTGAACGCCTTGAATGGTCCGCGTGTTTGCTGGCACGGCGAGGCGAAGCGAGCCGGCTCAAGGCCTCGAATTCCTCCCGCGCTGCAGACGCGTGGCATGTGCGAGCGCCCATCATGACGGCTCGAATGACAGCGGCGAGAGCGGTTTCGACGAGAGCAATTTCGATCGGTGCTTTGAAGACCTCGTTGCGCCTTCTGGCGGGACTGAGCACCACGTACCGGAGGACGTTTTCATGCTGGAAGTACGGTGTTTAGAGATCCCAGATATTAAGATCATTCAAACGGATCGAGTATCCGACGCGCGGGGGTATTTCTGTGAGACGTTTCAGCGATCGGCCTTCGCTGAGAAAGGGATTCATGTCGATTTCGTTCAGGACAATCAATCCAGCTCAGACAAGATTGGAACGGTCCGGGGCTTGCATTTCCAGCGACCGCCGTTCGCCCAGGCCAAGCTCATACGAGTGCTAAGCGGCGCTATTCTGGATGTCGTGGTCGATCTTCGGCGTTCATCGGCGACCTTCGGAAAGCATATAGCTGTCAAGCTGGATAGCAAAACGGGTGAGCAACTGCTTGTCCCGAAAGGCTTTGCGCACGGTTTCTGCACGCTGCAACCTGAGACCATCGTGTTCTACAAGGTCGACCAGGTCTACGCTCCAAGCCATGACGGAGGGCTCTATTGGGCCGATCCGGCACTGGCGATCGAGTGGCCGGTGACAACAGTCGAGGCCCAAGTGTCGCCAAAAGACAGGTCCCTGCCCAGGCTGGACCAGCTTACGGCCATTTTCGAGTGACGGAGAGCGGTCAGATGCGCGTTTTGGTGACCGGGGGAGCGGGATTTATCGGGTCTGCAGTGTGCCGTAGCTTGGTGCTGCAGAAGGACGCCGCAGTGATCAATGTCGATAAGCTGACCTATGCGGCCAACTCAGCCTCGTTGGCGCCTATCGAGGGGTTAAAGTCATACTTGTTCGAGCAGCAGGATATCTGCGACCGCGAGGCCATGGATTTCGTGTTTAGCAGCTACCAGCCTGACGCGATTGTTCACCTCGCAGCCGAGAGTCACGTCGACCGCTCGATCACAGGCTCGGCCGCTTTCATTGCCACGAATATCGTGGGCACGTACACGTTATTGGAAGCAGCCAGAAAATACTATGAGGGCCTCTCGGTGCCACGACGAAAGCGGTTTCGCTTCGTTCACGTCTCGACAGACGAGGTCTACGGCTCACTCGGACTTGCCGACTACTTCCGGGAGGAAACGCCTTACCGGCCGAGCTCGCCCTATTCGGCGAGCAAGGCGGCCTCGGATCATCTCGCGCTTGCGTGGTTCAAGACCTATGGCCTACCGGTCATTGTGTCGAATTGCTCGAACAACTACGGGCCGTTCCAATTTCCAGAAAAACTCATCCCTTTGACGATTCTCAATGCGATCGAGCGCAAGCCGCTGCCAGTGTATGGCGACGGCCGAAACGTACGCGACTGGCTGCATGTTGAGGATCATGCGGCAGGTTTGATCACGCTTCTGTCGGAAGGCAAGCCCGGCGAGAAGTACAATTTCGGCGGCGATAGCGAACGGTCCAACCTCGACGTGGTCACCCAGATCTGCGACGTCGTCGACGGACTGTATCCCGGTCCGGCAACGAGACGATCGATGATTACCTTTGTGCCGGATCGTCCGGGACACGATGTCCGCTACGCGATTGACGCATCGAAAGCTCGCCGTGAGCTCGGCTGGCGGCCCACAAGGACGTTCGAGCAGGGGCTGACCGAAACAGTCGCATGGTATCTCAAGAGCCGCGCATGGTGGGAGCGTGCCCGCAGCGGGGTTTATGACGGCTCGCGTCTAGGGCTCTTGGCTACACAACATTGAGGCTGCGAATGACGGAAAGGCCCATTTTGATTGCTGGTCGCAACGGTCAGTTGGCAAGGTGTCTTCATGACCTCGCGGTGCTGCACAGCATGCCCGTGGTCTCCCTTGGACGCAGCGAATTCAATCTGGAGGCCCATGGGGAGCTCTGTCGAGCGATCGATCCATTCGCACCGTCCATGATCATCAACGCTGCCGCTTACACGGCGGTGGACCTAGCAGAATCGGAAGTAGCAAGAGCATTCAGCATTAATCGCGACGCAGCGGCCGCGTTGGCCGATGTCGCATGGCAAATGAATATACCGTTCATCCACATCTCAACCGACTATGTCTTTGACGGCACAAAGCTGGATGCTTACGAGGAAAGCGATGTTCCTGCGCCAATGAATGTGTACGGCGCATCGAAGCTCGCTGGCGAAGCTGCCGTACTAGCAGCTCACCCCCTGGCAACGGTAATTCGCACTTCATGGCTATATAGTCCCTATGGCAACAACTTTGTTCGGACGATGCTGCGGCTCTGTGAATCGCAACCGGTCGTCAGAGTCGTTCAGGACCAATGTGGAAATCCAACTTCCGCGCTCGACCTTGCGTCGGCGATCCTTCAGCTCTCGGCGCGACTGCTAACCCACGATCGTAGAGCCATGGCCGGCATCTTTCATCTTGCCGGACAAGGTGAGACGACTTGGCATGGGTTTGCCCAAGCGATTTTCGACTTGCTCGCTCATCGCGGAATCCGAGTGCCGCAGCTTGAGGCGATCACGAGCGAACAGTACCAGACGGCCGCGCGACGGCCGCGGAATTCGCGTCTCGATTCATCCAAGGCCGAACGCGTCTTAGGCATTCGATTGCCGTTATGGCCTTGTTCTCTCGAAACTTGTCTCGACCAACTCGCGGAAGGTAGAATCGATGCTGAAAGGAATTGTGCTGGCCGGGGGCAGCGGAACTCGACTGTATCCAATCACGAGAGCGATCAGCAAGCAACTACTGCCCATCTATGACAAGCCGATGATCTACTATCCCTTGTCAACGCTGATGCTGGCAGGCGTGCGCGAGGTTCTTATCATAACCACGCCATCAGATCGGTGTCAGTTCGAGCGTTTACTGGGGGACGGCAGTCAATGGGGAGTTAGGCTCAGCTACGCGGAGCAGCCCCGACCCGCCGGTCTGGCGGATGCGTTCATTATTGGCGCCGACTTCATCGGGAGCGATCGCGTTGCGATGGTGCTTGGAGATAACATCTTCTTTGGCGACGGCCTGAGCGAAATGCTCGCAAGGGCTGCCGAGCGTGAGGAAGGTGCAACCGTTTTCGCTTATCATGTACGAGACCCGGAGAGGTATGGCGTCGTTACGTTCGATGAGGGCGATCGCCCGCTGCGAATCGAGGAGAAGCCGAAGCAGCCGAGCTCGAACTGGGCGATCACAGGTCTCTATTTCTTCGACAACAACGTCGTGCGCTACGCACGACGCGTCGAGCCGTCATCGCGCGGCGAACTCGAGATCACGGATCTGCAGATGCGCTATCTTTCGGCCAAGAAGCTCCATGTAGAGCGGATGGGTCGAGGTTTCGCCTGGCTCGATACAGGCACGGTGGAATCGCTGATCGATGCGGCGATGTTCGTGCAGACGCTCGAAAAGCGACAGGGGATGAAGGTTGCCTGTCTGGAGGAAATTGCCCTGAGGCAGGGCTTTATCGATCGCGATCAAGTCGCCGCGCTCGCCGGGCCCCTGGAGAAAAGCGGCTACGGCAAGTATCTGAACGAAGTCTCGCATTTCATTCGATAAAACCAGTCTACCGTTCGGAGCCGGCCGCAGATTGGTGGCGCAAACTTTGCGCTGTCCAAATGTTCTCTACGGGCCAGTTTCCAATGGCCGGCTTTCGGGTTATTTAACCCGGTTTCGCGGTATGTGTGCCGCTTGAAAATGTGTGGTCGGCGTTTCGTTAATTGCGATTTTATTGTTGTTATTTATTATTTGATTTAAATAGAAAGATGCGATTAAATTGGTTTGGGTTGTTCGACAGCGAGCATGGTAACCGATTTGATACCCTTCTTGGACTTGAAAGCACAAGCTCGCACGGTCGGATCGCAAATCGACGTTGCGATCGCGCGTGCCATTCGAGACGAACGGTCTAGATGGAGACGTGAAGCGGGCGCTTTCGAGAAACCCTTCGCGGATTACTGCAACGTCGCTTGCTGCAGCGCCGTTAACAGTGGCACATCGGCGCTCCGTCTCGCATTGCTGGCCGCTGGCGTGGAGCCGGGCAATGAGGTGATCACGGTCTCGATGAATTTCGTCGCGGCGACGGCTGCCATTATCAGCTGCGGTGCAACACCTGTCTTTGTGGACGTTGATCCAGTCACCTGGACGATGAACCCTGCTCTACTCGAGGCTGCGATTACGAACAAAACGAGGGCGATCCTGCCGGCCCATCTGCATGGGCTCATGGCGGACATGGATCCAATCATGTCGATTGCCCGCCGCCATGGTCTGTTTGTAATCGAGGACGCTGCGCAGGCGCATGGTGCTGTGTACAAGAGCAGGCGTGCCGGCTCGATCGGAGATTTCGGCTGCTTCAGCTTCTATCCCGACAAGAATCTCGGAGCCCATGGCGAGGCCGGAGCAGTTGTTACCGATCAGCCGGAACTTGCGCGACGCGTATCCTTGCTCCTCGATCGAACGCCGGAGGACGAGCGAAATCATATTTTCGCAAGATACGATGGCCGAATGGACGAAGTTCACGCGGCAATACTGAACGTGAAGATGGACCACATCGAAGCCTGGACCGAGGCTCGTCGATCGATCGCCACGAAGTATGATCAGGAGCTGTCCGATCTGGCACTTGCGCGTCCGCGGCCACCCAGCCACAGCCGGCATGTCTATCATATCTACGCCCTTAGGCTTCTGCATCGCGATCAGGCTCTTGCCATGCTGGGCCGCGCGGGAATTGGCGTTGGCATTCATTACCCCGTTCCGGTCCATTTACAACAGAGCTACGTAGAACTTGGATATCGTGTCGGCGATCTGCCTGTAAGTGAGAGGCTTGCGCGTGAGTTTCTATCGCTTCCCATTTATCCCGAGCTGTTGCCGGAGCAACCGGGCATTGTTGCCGCCGAAGTGAGAAAGGTCGCGACACGAGAGACGCGAATATTTCGAAGCAACTGGGCATTTCAGGACAAAATGCCTCGATATGGCCGATTAGCCTAGAACCAGGAGAGCGGTCAGGATGGATCTCAAGGGCAAGCGCGTTCTCGTTACCGGAGGCGCCGGATTCATCGGTTCGCATATCGTAGATTTGTTGTGCGACGAAGGTTGCGTCGAGATCGTCGCGCTCGACAATATGACGACCGGCCGACCGGAGAATCTCAGGAAGTCGCTTAATCGAGGACCCGTGCGATTGGTCCGCGGCGATTTGCGCGACACCAAGTTGGTGGAAGCGCTTGTAAAAGGAGCCAACATCATCTTTCACCACGCTGCACCATGCAGCGCCCATTGCATGGCCGAACCGCGTCTTGCCATGGAGGTCATGGTGAACGGTACCTTCGACCTGCTTGAACTTTGCGTCAGGTATGACGTCGAGAAGCTCATAGCCGCGTCTTCCGCTTCGGTGTACGGTGCGGCGGAGGAATTTCCGACGACGGAGCATCAGAACCCGTATGGAAACCGTACGGTCTGTGGAACAGCGAAGGTCTGCAATGAAGGCCTGCTCCGCGCTTATAACGATATGCACGGTCTCGACTATATCGCTTTGCGATATTTTGACGTGTATGGCAGCCGAATGGACGTGCACGGTCGATACGCCGAGATGCTGATCCGCTGGATGGAGGAAATGGAGGCTGGAACGCCGCCGGTGATAGTTGGGCACGACCAGGAGACCTTGGACCTAGTGCATGTCCGTGACGCAGCACGCGCAACCATCCTTGCGGCGAGGGCAAAGGTCAGCGACGAGGTGTTCAACGTGGGGAGCGGCATCGAAACAAGCCTGGTGCAGCTCGCTTCGGCCTTGGCTTCCGTTATGGGCCATGACGGCGTGCTCCCGCAAATCGCACCCGAGCACTCGATCAATCCTGTACCGCGCCGCGTGGCGTCGACAGGCAAAATGGAACGTCTGCTAGGCTTCCAAGCTACGGTGCCGCTCGAACTCGGACTGACGGAGTTTGTGAAGTGGTGGCGCTCCGAACGAGGACTTGCGACCGCGCGGCAACGGCAGGCTCTGGCTTCATGAGTCCTCTTGCTGTGTCACAACATCCCTTGAAGAAGCCGTGCGTGCAGCCATCCTGGCACTGCACTTTGTGTGCTCGAGACGATCTTCCCGATAGGAGGGCCGGCGCTTGACAGGGCGCAAGCCGAAACACGAAAGCCGGGCAGAATTTCATTCATAAAATTGAGTGCGATGGAGAATGGCAATGCGAGTTCTTGTAACAGGTCATCTTGGCTACATCGGCACGGTCTTGACGCCAATGCTGGTCGGCGCCGGTCACGAGGTGGCTGGAATGGACAGTGACATCTACTCCCGGTGTACATACGCCGCCGGCGGTAGCATTCTCGAGGTCCCGACGATTTGGAAGGACGTCAGAGACGCGGAGGTTGCGGATCTCGTTGGCTTCGACGCTGTGCTGCATCTAGCCGCGCTCTCCAACGATCCGCTCGGTAATCTGAGGCCTGAGCTGACTGACCAGATCAATCATCGCGCAAGCGTTCGCATGGCCGAGATTGCGAAACATGCCGGCGTACGTCGTTTCGTGTTCGCCTCATCCTGCAGCAACTATGGAAAAGCCGGCGAGGAAATGATCGATGAGACCGCCGCGCTCAATCCGGTGACGGCCTACGGAGAATCCAAGGTAGCCTCCGAACGTGATATTTCGGCGTTGGCCGGCGACGGGTTTTGCCCGGTGTATCTGAGGCCAGCGACAGCGTACGGAGTCTCGCCGCGACTGCGCTTCGATATTGTCCTGAATAACCTTGTTGCATGGGCGTTTACGACAGGAAGAATTCACCTGAAATCGGACGGCTCGCCCTGGCGGCCGATCGTCCACATCGAGGATATTTCTCGAGCTTTCATAGCCGCATTGGAGGCGCCTGCCGAATCCGTTTTCAATGAGGCATTCAATGTCGGTCAGACCGCTCACAATTATCGAATTCGGGATCTAGCCGAGATCGTCGCGAGTGTGGTGCCGAATTCTACGGTGGAGTTTGCGGAGGATGCGAGTCCAGATGAGCGGTCCTACCGAGTGAGCTTCGAAAAGATCCGCTGCAACTTGCCAGGATTCCAGCCGCGCTGGGACGCTCGAATGGGCGCCGAACAGCTGTACAGGGTCTATCGCTCGTCAAACTTGACTTTGGAGGAATTCGAAGGGCCGCGATATCAACGCATCGGCCATATTCGGAAGCTGCTGGCGGAGCAGGTCCTTAATGGCGACCTGCGCCAATCGAAGCTGCTTCAAGCTGTATCGTGAAAGATCAGCTTTCGGTCGGCGAAAGGCTAGCGACCGGGAATCCGGGCGAGGATATATTTGCCTTTGCGGCCGAGATATACCCGATCTGCCGCAGCATTACGGGTAATGGGGTACGGAAGACGTTGCGCGCGATCGGCATGCACATCGACCTCAAGATCCACGAAGTGCCGACCGGGACAGAGGTCTTCGACTGGACCATTCCCCGCGAATGGAATATTCGCGATGCGTATATAAAGAATGAGCGAGGCGAGAAGATACTCGACTTCGCTCACTCAAATCTGCACGTCATGAGCTATAGCCTGCCGGTGCGAAAGCGCATCTCGCTAGCTGAGTTGAAGCAGCACGTCTACACGTTGCCGGATCAACCCGACCGGATCCCTTATCGAACATCATATTACGCGGAGAATTGGGCATTCTGCATGCCCCACCGCTTGTTTGAGGGGCTCAGGGACGAGACCTACGAGGTTGTCATCGACTCGACTCTCGAGGACGGATACCTGACTTACGGTGAATATCTGCACCAGGGCGAATCCGAGGATGAATTTCTGCTTTCGGCCCACGTGTGCCACCCCTCGCTCGCCAACGACAATTGTTCCGGTGTCGCGCTGCTTACACACCTCGCGAAGCGGATGGCGGGCCTGCAGACGCGATACACTTACCGGTTTCTGTTTGCGCCGGGCACGATCGGTGCGATCACATGGCTAGCGCGTAATGAGGATCGCTGCCAACGCATCAAGCACGGGCTTGTCGTTTCGATGGTTGGAGATGGCGGCGGCCCCACCTACAAGAAGAGCCGGCGTGGTCATAGCGAGATTGACCGGGCAGTTGTCCATGCGATGCATCATTCCGGGCTGGCGCCGACGATTCTTGAATTTTCTCCATACGGATATGACGAACGGCAGTATTGCTCACCCGGATTCAACTTGCCGGTAGGGCTCTTCCAGCGCAGCAAGTTCGGCGAAATTCCTGAGTATCACACGTCGGGCGACAATCTCGAGTTCATCGCACCCGACCACTTGTCCCAGTCGTACGGGCTCATTGCTGAGACAATCGATATTGTGGAAAACAACGAGGTGTATTGCAACACAATGCCGAAATGCGAGCCCCAACTGGGGCGGCGCGGACTTTATGGACCAGTCGGCGGAGATAAGGGCGCCGCAGCTGCCAACATGGCTATGCTGTGGATCCTGAACCTTTCTGATGGAATGCACTCGCTGCTCGATATTGCCGAGCGTGGCAATTTGCCATTTTCGGTAATCCGAGACACAGCGCGACAACTGTATCGGAGCGGGCTTTTGAGGCCAGTGTTCGCTGCCAACCAAAATAGATGATTGCGCACGATGCCAGCCCCTTCCAAAAGTGCGCCAATCGGGACGGACGTGCAGCGTCAATCTGGATGAGAGGTGCGCCGTGGACGTCGCTGCCCAACACGTCGCGTCATCCCCCAAGTTTATATCGCAAATGCGGAGGTGGCCGAAGATTTCGACGCGGACGGCGGAGCGGAGCATCATCGAACGCTGACCGCAGGGCAAGGTCAAGCCGCCGGCCCCACTGCAAAGGCGGAGATGGCCGAAAATCCCAAGTCAAGGAAAGAGGGGCGGTAGGCAGGCCGTAAGGGTGGAGTCGAGGGCAGCGGCAAGGTCATTGAGTGATGTGCTGTCAGTTACGATGCCGACATGGGTGCCAGCTATAGACTGGCATTCGATGTCAGCAGCCATTCCCTGCCAGACCTCGGCCGGGCTACAACCGTATGCATCGTGATTGTCGGCCTCGAACGAAGTGATCTTACCCGCATAGTACTTTGGACGGTATTCGGCCATCACCGCTCTGCAGTGTTGCTCGGTTGCGCTCATCGTGTCTGCTGTTGTCGTCGAGGTGGGTCGAGAGACAGGCATTTTTCGTCTCAGCAAACGATAGAGGAGTCGCCGAGAGCGATGGAAGAACGTCGGAGCAATTTGGTTCAGTGGAAGTCCGACAAGGATCGCCAGATGTCGGTAGATCACGTGCACCTGTGAGCGGAGAAAGATATGTGTCGGCCAGAAGCGTTGGTCGAACCGAGTATCGATAAGTCCTACCAGTCCAATCTCCTCGTTCGACTGTTGAAGCAAGCGCGCAACCTCGATCGCGACCAGGCCTCCAAACGAATAGCCAACAAGGTGATAGGGCCCGCGAGGCTGCAGCGCGCGGATTGCAGAGCAGCTGCGATCCGCCATGATTTCGACGGTCGAAGGTAACTCACCATGACTGTCGCCTCGGCAAAAATCGATGCCAATCAACGCTCTGGAGTTGTGCATGCGCGATGTCAGTGCGGAGAGACCGCGGGGGTTGCCGTCGCCTCCGAAGAAGAGAAAAAGAGGCGCATCCGCTGCACCCGTTCTCAACTGGACCAGAGAGCCAGCATTGGCGTTGAGCTGGAGAATGGCCGCCATAAACCACCATTTGATTCAGGAAGTTGCGTTGCAGTGCCGGCAAGAGACGCTTAGCCGAACAAGACTCGAGCGCTCTATTGAGAAAAATCAGGCCAATGCAAATCCTTCTCGGAAATTTCCGTAATCGATTCCGGCCAATTCAGCCCGAACGCCGGATCGTCGTAGCGAATGCCGCGGGCGGATTCACGCTGGTATGGCGTGGAAATCAGGTAGCTCACCTCGACGTCATCGCAAAGCGTCTGGAATCCGTGCGCGAACCCTTTCGGAATGTAGAGTTGGTCGCCGCTCGCGCTCGAAAGCTCAAATCCCTGGGAATTCCGATAGGTCGGTGAGTCCGGCCTGATGTCGATAATAACGTCCAGGATCGCGCCTCGGCTGCAGCGGACCAATTTTGCCTCGCTGTACGGGGCGTCCTGGTAGTGCATGCCGCGCAGAGTTCCCTTGCGGGCAGAAAACGAGATGCTGTGCTGCGGATAATGAGCTTCAAGTCCATGGGTCCTGAATTCTTCGATACAGAAGCTGCGAGCGAAGAAGCCGCGTCTGTCGTGCACCGGCTCAAGTCGTACGAGATAGGCTCCATGGAGTTCTGTAGGGCAAAATTCCATCTGAATGACTGCCTCCGGATTTCCAAAGTTGCCGTCCGCAGCCTTTGTTTTGGCGAGAGCTGGCGGAAGGAGGTTCGTTTGGCCATTTAATTAACGAAAATATAGCATTTATTATTTCAAAACTATATTTAAATTTAAATCTGGGTGTGTATTATGTCGGCAGTTGTTCATTTCCGGCCTAGGGTTGAGGGCCGGCGTTAGGGCAGGGCGTGCGCATAGCAATGTTTAGCAGTCAAGCAAAATCGATCCAGGTGGCGACACGCCAGACCGCCAAAGTGAGCACCGAGACGTCTCCGCGCGGGTGTTGCCGTCTTTGCGGCGCAAAGCTCGCGACGACGTTCGTCGACCTTGGAATGTCACCACTGTGCGAAAGCTTTTTGCGTGGCGATCAACTCGATCAGATGGAACCTTATTTTCCGCTACACGTGCTGGTGTGCGACGGCTGCTTCCTGGTGCAGTTGCAGGAGTACGTCAAACCGGCGCACATATTTACGGAGTATGCGTATTTCTCTTCATATTCCACCTCCTGGGTTCAGCATGCGCGTCGGTATTGCGAAACGGTCGCGACGCGGTTTGCGCTCGGGCCCAGAGCAAGGTCGTTGAGCTTGCGAGCAACGACGGATATCTGCTTCAACACTTTCTGCCGATGGGGATTCCCGTTCTCGGAATCGAGCCAGCCGCGAACGTGGCCGAGGCTGCCCGGGCAAAGAATGTTCCAACATTGGTTGAGTTCTTTGGGCTGAATCTTGCCCGGCGCCTTGCATCGGAAGGCGGCACGGCCGATCTCATCGTCGGTAACAATGTGCTGGCGCAGGTGCCCGATCTCAACGACTTCACGGCCGGAATGGCTTGTCTTCTGGCTCCAGATGGAGTGGTCACACTTGAATTCCCACATCTCGAGCGCTTGATCGAGGAAAACCAGTTCGACACCATTTACCATGAGCACTTCTCGTATTTTTCGCTCGTCACCATTGATCGTCTCGCGAGTAGGCACGGCCTGAAAATATTTGATGTCGAACAACTTGCAACACACGGAGGATCGCTGCGTGTGTATCTCTGCCATCTGGACAGCAGGCACGCGATAGCTCCGCAAGTCGATAGCTTGCTGGCTCACGAGCGAGAAATTGGATTCGAGGACATTGGGAGTTACACCAGGTTCGCTGCAAATGTTCATCGCACCAAGCGCCAACTCGTGTCATTCCTCATTGAATGCAAGCAGAAGGGTGCAAAGGTCTGCGGGTATGGGGCCCCTGGCAAAGGCAACACGTTGCTCAACTACTGCGGGATCGGCACTGATTTTCTCGATTTTGCCGTCGACCGCAATCCTTACAAGCACGGGCGCTACACGCCCGGAATGCACATTCCGATTCATCCGGTCTCCGCGATCGACGAGGCGCGACCGGACTATATCCTGATTTTGCCGTGGAATCTGAAGAGCGAAATCGTCGGACAGATGCGTCACGTGAGCTCTTGGGGCTGCAAGATGGTGGTGCCCATTCCGAATGTAGAGGTTATCGATCCGCGAGAGTTTGCGCCATGAAGGTAGTTCTGTTCTGCGGGGGACTTGGTACCCGGATCCGCGAGTATTCGGAGAGCATCCCGAAGCCGATGATACCGATCGGTCATCAGCCAATCCTCTGGCATGTCATGCAATACTACAGCCAGTATGAGCATCGGGATTTCATCCTGTGCCTTGGGTACAAGGCAAACGTGGTGAAAGACTATTTTCTCAACTACAAGCAGGCGGCAAATAGTGACTGCGTAATCTCTCATTTTGGCAAGAAGGTCGAATTGCTGGGTGCGCGACCTGCAGATTGGCGCGTGTCACTCGTGGACACGGGAATATGGCGCAATATTGGTCAGCGTCTGCTTGCGGTCCGTCATCTGGTCGAGGATGAGGAGATGTTTCTTGCCAATTACAGCGATGGACTGACCGACGCACCGCTCCCGCACATGATCGAGCGCTTCCGGCAGAGCGGCAAGATTGGTTGCTTCATAGCCATACATCCGCCAATTACCTTTCACCTTGCTGAATTTGATGAGAGTGGCACCGTGCAGCAGATACGCGAGAGCCAGGAATCGGAGATCTGGATCAATGGCGGGTATTTCATCTTCCGCAAGGAGATATTCGACCACATCCGGGAAGGAGACGAGTTGGTGGTTCAGCCATTCAAGCGCCTCATCGAGCGCGGCGACCTGATGGCATACAGATATGAAGGATTTTGGCGCGCCATGGATACGCTCAGGGACAGGCAGGTCCTCGAGGAGATGATCGAACGTGGCGATACGCCGTGGCAGCTCAGCAACCAGGTTGCCGTCGCGGTGAATTCGTGAAGACGCTTCGGATCGTAGGACCGGGTGATCGGCTATCGGTGCTATGCTTGGGGGCGCACTCTGACGATATCGAGATTGGTGCAGGAGCAACACTGCTTAGCTGGCTGGATCAGGGGATTCGCCTCGACGTTCATTGGTGCGTGCTCAGTGGTGCCGGCGAGCGCGAACAGGAAGCGAGAGCGTCCGCGAACGATTTTCTGCGGGAAGCTGCGAGCAGCAACATCGAAGTCATGGCCTTTCGAGACGGTTTCTTCCCTGAGCAGGGTGAGAAAATCAAGGTCTGGTTCGAGGAATTGAAAGACCGCGTTGATCCCGATGTAGTCCTCACGCACCGCGGCGACGATGCACATCAAGACCATCGTCAGCTCGCTCGCCTTGCCTGGAATACGTTCCGAGACCATCTCATCCTTGAGTACGAGATACCGAAGTGGGATGGCGATATGGCAAGACCGAATTTCTATATGCCGGTGTCAGCATCTGCAATGCAGCGCAAAGTAGATTTGCTCGTCAGGCATTTCGGCAGCCAACGCTCGAAGCAGTGGTTCGATGCCGAAACCTTTCTCGGCCTGGCACGGCTGAGGGGGATGGAATGCCGGGCGCAGGAACGCTATGCGGAGGCGTTTTTCGCGCGCAAAGTCTCGCTGGCTTGATCGGTTGGCGCCCAGGCAAACGAGCAAAGGTGAAGTCCGATCTGATGCACCACAGCAGCTTTTGCCATGTGGTGGGGATGACTTTGCTTCGACTCGTGGACGCGCTCAATCTTTCGTCCGAACATGATCTTTTCGGGAGCCTGTTCTACTTTCGGGATTAGGCTCCAGGGTGCAGCTATGGAAAAGGTACTGGTAACTGGCGCGCGAGGTTTCATCGGGGCGCAGCTGTGCAGGAGGCTAGCGGTTTCCGGGGTAGAGTTGCACGCGGTCTCGCGTCAGCCGCCCATTGATGTGGTGGCTTGGTGGCGATCTATCGGTGGAGATATGAGCGATGCTCCATGCGCCGCTGCGATCCGTTGGTGGAACGTCGATCTGATCGACCTGCGGGCAACGCAAGAACTGATCCGGGCCGTTCTGCCTGACAAGACTTATCATCTCGCTAGTCTGGTGACGGGGTCGCGCAGCCTCGACGTCGTGCTGCCGATCATGCAAAGCAACTTCCTTACCGCATTCAATCTTCTTTTTGCCGCTGCTGAGAGCGGTGCGGGTCGAATCGTCTTCGCAGGCTCACTCGAGGAGCCGGATGAGGCGGATTCCGTGCCTTGCTCGCCATATGCCGCTGCAAAAGGAGCCGCGGCGGCTTACGCGCGAATGTTCGAGGCGCTGTACCGGACCGAGGTCGTCATGACGAAGATCTCGATGGTTTACGGGCCGGGCAGACCGACCTCACGAAGCTGGTCCCCTATGTCACCACCGCCTTTCTGCGCGGCGATCGCCCCAAGCTGAGCAGCGGCTTTCGGCTGGTTGACTGGATCAGCGTCGATGACGTCGTCGACGGCCTTGTCGCATGCGCGTGCGCATCTGGTGCCAATGGTCGCACGGTTGATATCGGGTCGGGCCAGGTATGCTCGATCCGGGAACTCGTTCAGGAGCTGAGACAATTGATTCCAGGCGCACCCGAACCGCTGTTCGGCGCCGTTCCGGATCGACCTCTCGAGCGGCCAATGGCGGTCGATCTGGTTGCTACCTACAAGTCGATCGGCTGGAGCCCGTCGACAATACTGCACGAGGGCCTGCGCCGCACGGTCGATTGGTATAGATCAAACCTCGCTGCACCGCCGGACAAAGCGGGTGCGTGCGACCAACTCCTTGGCTAGACATTCTCCCGTTTCAGCGGCGACATCGGTCGGGCTTTCCCAGGCGAGTTGACGAACCTTCGTGCCACACGAGATTTGACCCGCCGTATCGGCTTGGCCTGTAATGCCACACCGAAAATGCCGCGGGTGCGAAACCTATCTTGACCGCGATTTTCAATCGACCGACCAGGCAGGCACTGCCGGTTTTAGAGCGATCAGAATCGCTGCATCAGAGTCTATGAAGCCCGACTTTTGGCGCCGACCGTCTTCGGCGCGTAGATCAGCTCTCCGCCAGCCTCGGTGCCGTCATCATGGAGTGCAGTGACGTCCTCGGGCATTCGCGACAGATCTGTGCACCGAAGATAGTCTCGCATAACGGTTCCAGTGGATGCGGAATCGATATTCGGCGCACCTCGCTTTGCCGTAGCGTCGTCCAAATGGACGGTCCGGAAGTCAATACTGAAGCGGGTTACGCCCGATGTGTTCGGTACACTTGAGTGCATTTGCGCCGCGGAGAACAGCAGGACGCCGCCCACAGGGCAAATGAGGCGAATCTGCGGGTCAAGCTCCATCGGTTCGGTCGCGCGTGGCAGCGGACGCGGGTCACTCTTGATCATCTTCGCGATGCTTTCCCCGCGATGCATCTTGTTCCAAACATAATAGTTATAGTCGGACGAGCTGTTCTTGACGGGCTTCGTCCAATAACGCGGGTGGAATGCCATGGCGTTGTTCGATTCGATGTCGTAGATCGGCAGCCACCAGTTGATCTGGCAAAGGGGAGCCGAATACCAGGTATCCCGGTGAGCGTGCCAGGCGAATGCAATACCGGTCGTGAGATAGTTGTCGCTCGTGGAGCTGCGCATTCTGGGCACGTCGAAAAAGGTCTTCTCTGGATCGCAGCCAAAATCTTCCAAAACCGCCTTGAGGTGACGCTTCGATTCCGGATGGTGTATGAAGGCTGGTTTCAATCTTCCGAGAATGTCCGCGTAACGCTCGACTTCCATGTTCCTTTGTGCGGTTCTTGGATCGAGCCCGCCAAACGCGTCTTCGATCATCGACCGCGCAAAGTTGGTTAGAGCAAGGACACTCGGCCGGACGCCGTAAACGAAGAGTTGCCCATCATACAGTTGCCGACGTCGGACATCATCTGAAACGTTCGAGTCGAAGAAAACGGTGTTATTCATGGAGCGTCCCATCGAGTTCCGATTTAAATAGATTTGCGATTAAGGCGCCATAAATCAATATTTAAATAAATAATTAAGTTAATTCATGCGCAGTTTATGTTAATCAGAGCCGGACGCGGGTCTTTCGGCTTATCAGACAAATTGATCTTGTTCTTATTGAGTATTTTCCAGTCGCGTGAGTTCGACCCTCGGCTGGACTTGCGGCGCCGCGCGGCGCTGGCGACGGCACGGGCATCACAATTGATGTTGTCATGGAATAATAAATATAATAAGGCTAGATTAATTGACCAATTTATTTACAAGGCACACACCATGTCATCTGCAGATAAGCGTCCGTTGCGCCCAGGCGATGTTGTTGAGGTCCGGTCCGCGGCGGAGATTCTCGCGACGTTGGACGGTGATGCCGCTCTTGAGAAGTTGCCGTTCATGCCAGAGATGGCCCGTTATGCGGGGCGACGCTTCACGGTAACTCGACGTGTGGACAGGATCTGTGACACGATCACGGCAACTGGAAGCCGTCGCATGTCCGGCACGGTCTATCTCGACAGTCCCCGTTGCGACGGGGCAGGTCACGACGGCTGTCAGGCCGGCTGCTTGCTTTATTGGAAGGACGCTTGGCTTCGTCGCGTTGACGATAAGTCAGGTGTGGGCGATGAGAGCCACGAGGCCGCCGCCGAGCTTGATCGTCTTGCGCAGGCGGGAACGCGGACTGTGCGCGAGATCGAAGGCCAACGATCTGAGGTTTGGCGCTGCCAGGCAACCGATGCCCTCAAGGCCACCACGGAGCTGAAAAAGTCTAATCTTGCACAGTATTGGCGTGAATTGACGAACGGCAATTTTGGTTTTCTGTATTTCATCCGCCTTTTGGTGCGGGGGCTTATCTTGGAGCTCGCACGTCGTGCTGGCCTGCGGCGGCCGCTACCGTTGCGAGGCCCGGGAAATTGTACCAGGGGGAGCGTCAAGTGATCTTCAGCCCGGTGATCTCGTGCAAGTGCGGTCGCCGACCGAGATTGCGGCCACACTAGACGACAGCGGTCTGAATCTCGGGCTTTCCTTCGACCGTGAGATGCTTCCCTATTGCGGCCAAAACTTGCGCATTAGGGACAAGGTGCGACGTATCGTGGATGACAAGACCGGTCGCATGCTCAAGATCAAGGACTGCCTCATCCTTGAGGGCGCCGTCTGTTCTGGCGAGCGCACCCCTGGCTGTTGGTTCTGCCCACGTCAGATCTATCCCTTTTGGCGCGAGGCATGGGTCCGCCGAGTCCCGGAGCCCAACCGCCGGTGAATGCAGAACGACGCCTAGCTGCAATGGCTCAACTGCGCGATGCGCTGCAGTGGCGTCGCCGGCGAGGTAAGCTCAGTAAGCTGACAAAGACGTTCTCGGATCCGTGCCGAACGCCATGGACAAGATCAACAGACGCGTGCTGACGACCGGTCTCCTCTCCGGCGCTATGTCGTTTGCCACGGCTGGGATAGCACAATCTCCCGTGCCAGCCCCTGCGACGCAGTTTGCCGGCTTTCCCGATGAAACCAACACGGGCCCGGTCGCTCACACGATATTTCAGGACTACACGGGGAATTACGAGGTTCGCACAGACAACGCTGTGGTCAGCGGGCTCCGTGTGACCGGGGCGATTGTGGTCCACGCCAATAACGTTACGGTCCAGAATTGCATCGTCAACGGCTCTGGCCAGCTTTGGTGTGTTGGTGTGCCGGGCGAGCTTGGCAACAAGAATCTCAAGGTTCTGAATTGCAGGCTCTATGGCGTGCCTGTTAAGGATAATCATGACGCTTCCCACTTGCTGGATGGTGTATACAACGCCATCGAAGTCGGGTTCTGCGAAATCTACGGCTGCGAAAACGGAGTTGATGGCGGCGGTTCACTCTACATGCACGACAACTACATCCACGACTTTGCCGATTGGGGCGAAGATCACGACGACGGCCTGCAAACGTATGGCTGGGATCATACGGGCGGCCTCCGAGTGATCCATAATACCATTGTCGGCATTGAGACGGGCGGCGCCTTCTCGCCTACTCACTGGCGAGGATCTAGCTCATGCCTCGCCTTGTCCGAGGGCCAATTCGACATGACCATTGACGGCAATCTGTTCTTCGGTGGCAGTTATACCCTATATGGCCCCTCGCAGCACGGCGCGTCTCCCGTCAACGTCCACGTCACCAACAATCGCTTCTCGAGACGATATTATCCGAGATGTGGAGCTTATGGAACGCACTCCGGGTTCAACCGCAACGGGCCGGGTTTCCTATGGTCCGGAAATGTTTGGCATGAGACTGGAGCGATAATACCGCCGTGACGTTCGGCGTGTGGCAAAGACGGCGCGGAGCTCGGGTTGGATTTCCGTGGCCCGGGGCCGCCATTGTAAGCTCGAGGCTAAATCAAGCTTTCCTCATCGTGGCCTGCCAATCGTTTCCACGCCACGCTTCACAACCCTTTTGGCGATTTCACCCTTTAGTTTGAGCCCGCCGGCCGTACATCGCCCGGATGGCGCTCGTTAGCCATTCAGCGTCGTAATATTCGATGCCGTGTTTCGGAGATTCCCGAGCGCGCCAGGCGGATCTGCTCTTTGATCCAGAAGCGCCGAAGCGCGGACCTGCAACGTCGCAGCTGCGCATTGGAGAGATCCGCCGATACGGCAAGGGCATACAATTCGCGGCACAGGCGGAGTGGGTTGGTCCTCAGTTGCTCTGCCAGTACGGGATCGAGACGACGCCTGAAGGCCACTTGATCGACGCCACGGGGGTACTCGCGTGTGCGGTTTGCAAGCCGCTCCTGCACATGGATGACAGGGCCAAGGAGCGCCAGTTCGGCGCTAATCAGCCAGTCGGTCCGCTCCGAGGGATGCGGAAAGCGTGTTCGAATGAGGCGATCCCGCCGATAGACGCCATACACCGGATCGTATTTCGCGTCTCCGGCGTGCAAGAACCACAACATACGCTCGAAACGCTGAGCCGGGTCCGGCGAATCAGGGACGTCGCCCCGATACTCTTCGTATCGGGGCGGCCGACCGGGCGTGTGTATCGTGAACCACGTGGTTACTCCGGTCGCGTCGGGGCGGCTCTCAAGCGCACGAACGCAAGTGGAAAGGTAACTCGGTTCCAGCCAATCATCGGCGCTGATCCAGCGAAAGAAGGTCCCTCGGGACAGGTCGAGGGCGCGCCGCATGTTCTCGTGCAAACCGATGTTGGTCTGATTGACGTTGATCCTAAGACGCGGGTCGGCGCACCCGTATTCCTCGAGCATTCGCCTCGTTCCGTCATCCGAGGCGTTGTCGCTGATGACAAGTTCAAAATCGGTGAAGTCCTGAGACAGGATCGATTCGATGCAGCGTCCGACAGAGTGTCGGCCATTGCGCACAGCGAGCCCGACCGAAAATTTGGGAGAGTCCTTGGTCACCGGAGTTCCTCTGGGTCACAACACTGGCGGATTGACGCGCGCTAGGTGCATAGATTTTTTTCGGTTGTTTCGGAGTCCACGAAAGCAGTCCCAGCTGGAGTTTTGGCCGAAGTAGAGCCTTTCAATCCCCTCAGAAGGTTGGAGTAGAGCGTCTTTTGCCCCAAGACGAACAAGAAAATCACAAGATAGACAATAAGCATGACAACGCTTGTCATCAGAAGCCGCAAGAAAGGCGACTGCAAGTAGCCTGGGTTAATCATATAGAATTCAACGCCAAGGGCAAAAGCCGCGGCCACGACGCTCGCAAGAAACGGCCGGCATGTCGCTAGTAGCACGTCCCAAGGGGAAACGACTGTGTTGTGAAGCGACCAGAAAACATGTGGTACCAGCCACACCGCCATCGCAACCGAAAAGGCGAACGCGACGCCATTGGGACCATAAGGTAGTCCAACCAGATATGCGGTCATGACGAGCGGAGCGATGACAAAGGCAATTCTTAAACTTCGTACCTGCAGCCCAACGGATTGGATGAGCCAGCCCGTAGGATTGATAACGCCGAGCACGAAGATGGTCGGAGTCAACAAGCGAAACATCGTTGTCGCATCCGTCCACTTCGGTCCAAGAGCAACAAGAACTATGTCGTTAGCAAAAAAGGCTCCGAAAACGGAAACGGGCACGGTTAACGAGGAGACAAGCGAGTAGCCCTTCAGAAAGTAGTTCCTAAGACGTACTGGATCATCGTGGAGCCGCGATATTGCAGAAAACACGACACCACCGACTGCCGCGTTGAGATTGCTCGTTGGTACATTGATGAGTTGGTACGCTCTTCCATAGAGTCCGAGCGCATCGGCGCCCCAGAAGCGGCCCAAAAGCAGCTTGTCTAGATTATAGGCGAAATACATCACCAGGTTGTTCAGAGTGATTGTGCCACCAAAACGTAGCATCTGGTAGATCCCCGCGTTGCGGCGCGGCATGCCCGGCATCCACCCAGTGATCGCCCACGTCAAGGCGGTGTTGATGGCCGGCGCGGCAATCGTCGAAACAACGAGAGCCCAATATCCGAATGCACCGAACGCCATGATTAATCCAAGCGCGAAGCTTACCAGTAGGGAAAGTGTTTCAACTATGGCAAGGGCGACGTAACGCAATTGGCGTTGGAGCAGCGCAGAATGCTGCACTCCGCCCGCGCTGAATACAAAGCCTGCACTCAGGATCACGGTAACCCAGAAAAGGCGGGGCTCGTGATAGAAGGAAACGAGAACCGGAGCGGTCGCTGAGCACAAAAGACAAAGTACCGTCCCGACAAGAATATTGATCCAGAACAGTGTCGAAATCTGTTCGCCGGTGATGCTGGCCTTTTGGATCGTGGCTGACGAAAGGCCGGCGGTTCTGAAGATTTCGAAGAACCCGGTTAAGACGGTCGCCATAGTCACCAATCCGAACTCCTCCGGATCCAGCAATCGCGCCATGATCATCATGAAGCTAAGGCGAAGGAATAGATTTGCTGCTTGGCCGCAGAGCCTGGCCAAGCCGCCGCGAACCACTCTTTCCTTGAGATCTTTCATCCCAATCTCCAGAGAGATCCAACATTGGGCGACTGCACTAGGGCGGTGAGAATTGTTGTTGTCCTGTCTCTCAGTTCGTTGTCATGGCCGAACTGATCACAACCAAGAAATCGGCTGGCACGGCGATGTAACTTCATGCGAACTCGTTCGGCTTGGCTTCACTACGGTCCCTCCCGATCGCGTCGCTCAGCACGTTCTCTGGCGGTAAGCGCATCGTGGATTGCCGCTATAATGGTCTAGGCTGGCCCAGTTATCTAGCGTTTGATATTTAAATTTATTTTATCTCTTAGTATATTGCTATTCCGATGGCGGCAGGAATTGAATGGAGCTGTCAGAGCAAAGGCCGCCGTATGGCTCTGAAAAATCGCCACAAATGCCCGCCCAACGCGACCAGGTTTCAGTCGGCGGGAAAAATAATCGGACCACTCGGTTAATTAATCTCCTTGCTTCGTCGAGTGGATGTATTTAATGTGTTTAATATTAACGTCATTATTTGTCTATGTTGATCGCCGGCCTCCGAGGAACTCCGCTCGATCCGAATGGTCAATTTGAGAAATTTGAAATGACCTCAACTTCGGCAACGCTTCAGCACTGGGCGACCGATATTGAAATGGCTGGGTACGCTCCAGCGCCGATCGTCGATCGAGTGGGAGAGGTACGCTCTTGACCATCCAGGACAGATTGGTTTTGACCTCTTCCAGAGGGCCTGGCTTCGATCACGTGCGGCTTGTCGCTGCAATCATCGTGCTCCTGCACCACAGCCGCGGGCTTCAATATCCCGATGTCCGAGACGATCCGTTATTGCACTATAGCGGGGGGTACATGGATTTCGGCCGCTTCGCTGTGGTCATCTTTTTCGCCATCAGCGGCTTCCTGGTGACGCCCGGCTTGCTGCGCACGGCGAACGTTGTGTACTACGCACTGCATCGGAGCCTCCGCATATTTCCTGGTCTGATCGTCAACGTCGTGCTGACGGTGCTGGTACTTGGTCCAGTGCTGACAACGCATTCCCTGGCGTCCTACTTCAGGGATCCTCAGACGTACCTTTACGCCAAGAACATATTGACCCTGATGGTGAACTATTTACCGGGCGTGGTCGCGAGCGACGGAAACCCCGTGAGCGTCAATGGCGCGCTTTGGACACTGCATTTCGAAGTTCTTTGCTACATCTTGCTTGGCCTGTTCGGCGTCCTGGGCCTGTTGAACCGACGCAAGCTCGTTTTGGTGTTTTGGTGCGCGTTCTATGCAGTCTCCATCGCGATCGCGCTCAGTCCCTCCTTCGCCGCCGCCTTAGGCGGCCGTTTTTCGACGTTCGTGAGCTTGTTTGTCTATTTCGGATGCGGCATCGTGCTGTACTTGTTTCGCGCGCGCATTCCGTTCTCCATCGTCTTGGCGTGTACCTTGTTTGTGGTGCTTCTCGGGGCATTGCCTCTCGGCGGAGGACCCTTCGTCATGCCCATCTGCCTGCCGTATCTGATGATGTTTTGCGGACTTTCGGCTCTGCCCGGGAAGGTCCCGCTAAAGCATGACCTCTCCTATGGCGTGTATTTGATTCATGCACCGGTTCTGCTTGCCTTCAGTCTCACATTTCCGAGTATGCATATTTGGTGGATTGGCGCTGCGGTAGTCTTTCTCGTCACCCTGGTGCTGGCCTACGCCTCATGGATTTTTGTCGAGGGTCCGGCGTTGAGCAAGAAGAAGGTGGCGTCGAAGTGGGCTGAGCGATGCATTGAATCGCTTAAGCCACATCTTGGGTCGCGTACTCGGGCCCGGACGGCTGCTGAGAGGATTGGAAACCTGCAAAGCTGAACGTCTGCGTTCTATGCACGTTTCGACGAGGATTTCCCGGCGCGGATGACGTGTGATTTCTCGGACTATTCAGCCGGTGCCCCGTAACGTACCTTCCGTGCAGGCGAACGCGAGCTGGCTCTCTCCGAGGTCTCTGCGTCTACGTCGAGCACCCAGGCTCCGCTTCCCAGTAGAAATAGAAAAGCAACATACGCAGTGTCCCAGAAATGGACGGTCCAACCGACCAGGTAAATCCCTGCCATGGCGATCAGAAAAGCCGTTCGATACGCCGTTATCTTCCCGTCGAGACCCTTCTTGGAACCTACGGTAAGGAAGATCAACAAAATGGCCAGATGCAGGAGAACAGGTGCCGGCAAGCCGGAGCGCATTGCCAAGACGAGCCAGAAATTGTCAATGCTTGGCCCCATCCAATTGGGGCGTTCCCAATCGCTCAGGCCGATGCCGAAAACGGGATGATCCAGGGCTACCGCGGACCCATAGTCCCATATCAGCAGCCGAAAATAGTATGACTGAGGATCGAATGTGAGATAGCCGGAGACAATTGACGGCAAGGATCGGTTGGCCACGGCTTCGATCAAAGTGACGACTACGGCCAAAAGCCCGATCAAAATTTTCCATCGGGCCTTGACGCCCCTTAACAGCGAGTCCCATGACAGAAGGAGCCCTTGAGCGACGATCGCCATTAAGGGCCCGGCGGACAACGACATGCTCGCGGTAGCCGCCACGGCCGCAGTCATGAGGTTGCGCCGAAGCAAACTCATCTTGTGGCCGAGAACCAAGTAAACCGGGGCAAGCGCACTGGCTGCGAACACGCCGAAGAGAATTGGATGATCAAAAACCGACTGGACCCGAGTTAACCCAGATCGTTGCTCCGGGCTGAACAAGGGCGTTGGGCAGATCATCGCAAACAATTCGCGCAAAATGTTGTGCCCAGAGACAAGCTCGATAATGGCGAACGGCAACAGGACGAGCACGATCCTGAACAGTAGCTGGATCATGTTGTAGAAGTCGTCCGCGTCACGGATGAAGCATCGCGCCAAAAGATAGGGGCCGATGGTTTCGATCCACTCAATTCCGAACGTTTGGCTGGACGATTCTATTCCATCAACAACGATTAAGCCGAGGACGCGCCAGAATGAAAACAGCAGCACTGCAACATCGGAAATCTTGATTCCCACTCTCCCGGCAGCAAACTTGCTCAAGCAAGGCAGGATCATCACGAGAAGGACGATTCGGTAGAGCGACAGTCGCAGTGACCCGACATAAAGTTGGCACGGCCAGAGGAGGGCAAGAAAGAACAGAAGTACGGGCCAACTTAATTGTTTCCGTCCGGCCTGATATGAACCGGCCAGCCCTTGCTCCTTGTGCAACGGACTGACGACCTGAAAAGCGGGGATATGACGACGCCGGAGTTTACCGGAACCTATTGAATATCTGGGCATCTGATCGGCTCCGATAGACAATCCTATCTGGACTATAACGTCCGCCTGTTCGGAACGCCGGAGCGTCGAGTCAGCAGAGATCCGGTGGCGTCATCAGCATTACTTGTGAATGTTGGCGCGCAGATCCCGTCGAACCTAGTACATCCGCAAGTACGTTCGGCAATGCGATTATTGGCGATCCTGATGTTGGTCATCGGGTTTGGCCACGTCCATCACGACGCGCGGTGTAGCCACCGCCGGTGGGGCGATTATCCTCCAGTCGGACATCGTCTACCGGACCTTCGCTATTCTCAATCGTAAACGAGGAATTAGTGGTGCTGTCGTAGATAGCGGTGTTGTGTTTCACGACGTCCCTTTGGGCGCAAACGCCATCTTGCACTTTGTGAACATTGCAATGCCGGACAGTCCATCCGAGGTTCCATCGAACCCCACACCCTTGCTGCCACCGGTCGCGAAGGTGCTGAACATGTCACTATCCCCGATCAGAACTCCGCCACCCTTGCCGGTTATGATAATCCGTCCCAGGCCGTGGCATTGACGCGCATGTTTCTTATCGGCACACTGGGGCATTGATGTAGAGAGATAGCCTTCAATATCTAACCCGCTGATTACGGCTTGACCTCGGCGGGTATTATCGCATTTAATAATTTACACTTCAATGCATTTTGAATCCCCGACGCTTTAAGCGTGGAGAGATCATAGATAAAGATCTGTTCGGTTTGGTTTTTTAATGGAAGATTATTTCCAATAAGTTGCGGCGAGCTTAGGGAAATGTATCATTTTCTTTCGAGTTTACCATCTGCCGTATTTGTGGATTTAACATTGGCAGTCCTAATGCCGCCGCCGCCGAGAGGCCGCGGCAAAACAACTCGTTCACGATTCAGGCGGTATCTATTGAGGAGCTCAACCCACGGGTGTGCGCCTGGGGCACTGCATCCGGCGTGGACGCGCCTGACAGTGGAATTCCGGTGGCCTCCGACTTCTTCCCGATCGCCGCTTGGTTGCAGGGTACGGTGCGTGATCCGATGCGGCTAGCGCAAAATTGGGGGCAACATTCTGCGGGTCTTCCCTACATCGACAGGGTGGTGAGCGCCCGATGAACCGAACAACGCATAATCCAACGGAAGGGGGCGGTTACCTTCCCATCGAGCCAAGCGCGCTCCACGAGGCCTGCAGACAGCACGCGACCTGTTTTCCTCGGTCTTGGACGAGGCGTCGCGTATGATGGTTGGGAACTCCGCTCGGCGCCGCACTATTGGGAGACTCAAATGGCTGTGGTCTCCGGGGGCGACCGCGCTTTCTTGTCACGTCGCTTTGCGGAGTTATTTGAGATAAGCTGGATTTAAATATTTTAAGAGGGTATGAGCTACAGGCTCAGGCAAAGCATATGAGCAACGTAGACGAGCTTTCCGGCGGCTGCGACCCAAAGCGCCGGAATTTTGCAGGCGAGCGGCTGGCCCAAAGAGATCGGCCCGCGCGAGCACGCGAAATGCTTGGCGCATGTAGTGAGTAGCTACGCGTGATGAGAAACATCTCCATTTGGGCAAGCACCAAGCGGATTGCAAAGCTAGCAATTAGCCTGCTCTACTATATCGCAGGGAGATTTTCGCGATCCGTACTTCAATTGGTGGGTCGTTCGCCGGATCGCAGCTTGGTTATCCTGTACTATCATGGGATACCACACGCGTACCGAGCCAATTTCGTGCGCCAAATGGAATCGATCCAGCGCAGAGCTCGAGTATTGCCAGCGTCTCATCGTGGAACCCTGCCTGGCGGCAAGCCGAACGTCGCAATCACGTTTGATGACGCTTATGTCAGCGTGGCCGAGCACGCCTTGCCGGAGCTTCACGCTCGCGGATTTCATTCTACTATTTTTGTTCCGGTGGGGGCCTTGGGGCGTCGTCCAACCTGGCCCGTCGAACCCGGTAGCCTTGATGCCGATGAGACGGTGATGTCCGCGGACCAGCTCACCCCACTGCGTTCCACGCTCGTAACGCTTGGATCTCACACCAACACGCATCCGCGTCTCTCCCAAATAGATGCACGTCTTGCCCAGGAAGAAATCGAAGACTTACGCCTGAAGCTTCAGGAATTGACGGCGCGGCAGGTTCGGCTATTGGCCTTTCCATATGGAGATCATGACGCCTCGACGATCGAATTGTGCAGGGCTGCGGGCTACGACTATGTTTTCAGCGTGGTGCCTAATGCTGTCGATACGACAAGTTCCAGCTTCGTCAGAGGGCGCGTGAAAGTCGATCCCTTCGATTGGCCACTAGAATTTTTTCTAAAGTATCACGGAGCCTATGCCTGGTTCTCACAGGTGTCTCTGCTGAAGCAGAAGCTGAGCGATCGGCGTCGAGAGGTTCGGCGCCATCTTACGGACACCCAGGCCAAATCGGCCCATTCTTTGTAGTGCAATTGTGATGAGGATTGCGGTCGGACCGAACACGAACCTCGGGTGACGAGTGACGAAATAGAACAGCAGGTCACCGCCGTTGCACGCAAAGCTCAGCGACTTTGGAAATAGCGACGAACCATACTAACTCAGCAACCTGTTGCGCGCGGCCTCCAAGAAGTGCAACACGCCGCTCTGCAGACTACCGGGGCTGCACTCGTAGGGGCCGACGTCGGTGACGGCGCGGCCGTTCAACCCCTGTTTGAAACGAAAAACGCCTGGATTCCGCTGCTGATCGATACCGCCCAGATCGTAGTAGGAGTTGCCGGTCCTTTGCGCATATTCGATCACAGTCCAATGCAAGAGGTATGAAGCGCGCAGATCGCGCCCCTTGGAATTAGCCGCGCCGAGCAGATAGATGGCCGTGTCGCCTACGAAGCTGCCGAGATGCCCTGCAACAAGCTCCTGCCCATGCCAAGCAAGGTGCAAAACGAGTTTCTGATCGGCAGGAATCTCAGGCTGAATGTTCTTGAAGAAGAGCACGTCCTGGTTCGTCTTGAAATCCTTCTGCTTGGTGAGTTCGAGGAATATGGGCTCGAACTGGTCAAAATCATCCGGCTCGAACGACCGAGTTATCCGGATGTCCGCCTTCTCGGCTTTGGCCAGGTTGCGACGCCAATGGAGATCAGCATCCTTTCGTATGGCGGAAAGCGGTCTAGCCAGATCGAGAATGAACGTTCCTCGCGGCCTCTGCCGCGTGCAAGGCCGGAACCCGCTGGCCTCCAGCATCGCTATCTGTAGCTCCTGGAATTGGCCGCCGACGAGCGCCGGGACAACGCGTAGAACTAACCGCCGACGCTCGACGTACTCTCGACGAAGTGCCTCGACACAGCGCCCGAACTTTTCCGGGGAGAAGCTGCTGTCGTTCCTGGTGACGGGAGCGTGACTCAAATAGCCAATTCCGAAGGGCGTCAGCGGAACGGTCTTAACGCGAACGTCAGCGAGGCCGACCAGAGTCTGATCCTCATACAATCCGTTCAGTTCGGAAGTTGCGCCGACCCGGCGCGCCGCGGCATCGGCATAGCCGCTGAGTTGGCGATAGGAAGTATCACGAAACATGGGCGTCAGCGCATCCCACGTTTCCTTCGACAGTCGCTTGACGGTGATCATTTGGATGAAGCTGCGGATTGCGCGATGCGAGAAGTATTGTCCCGCTCCCAGGCGGAACCTCTAGTCCAGCAACGAATGCTAGCCCTGCATCGAGCTAGCATATTGACAAAGCAATAAATCAACAATCCGGACCATATGCGAGGTTCCTTGAACAGTGCGATGAGCGTCCGGTGATTTGCTTCGCCTTTATTTGCGTGGAGCTCAGAAAAATCGCGAGCGAGCTCGAATATCCCGGCATAGGCACGAGTTCTGACCGCAATCAACTGTGAGATCGTGCGTGGGGGAAATACCGTGGACTTAGCGGAGGGGAGGGTCTCTCGTTCTTTCGGCGTGAACTGAAGCCGAACGTAAATGTCATCGGCAATGAGATCTGGAAATCGGGTAAAGCGCTTGTGTCCTTCCGCAGACAATGCATAGACGCCGGACCCACCGATTCCCTCGCGGGACGACGGCAATCTGGATCGAATGCCATAGTATTTGCGGACTGGCCAGGAGCAGCCGGTTAGATCGATCTCGGGCGTTGGTGCCACGGCCAACACGTCGCCCCGCTCGAGACGGCTCGCCAAAACCCGAATGGCATCGTCCGTAATGACGATATCGGCATCAACATAAATACGCGGGAAGGCGCAGGCGATCTGATCGCCGAGGTTTAGGGCGTGAGTCTTGCTCGCGACCTCGGACTCGATAACACGTGCCGTTGGACTGAAATGCCGCGCGATGTCCGCCGTGTTGTCAGTGCATCCATTGCAAACGACGACGACGTCCATCTCGTCTGAACCCGAGTTGCTAACCCAAGCACCTAACGTTCGCGCTATTACCGAGCTCTCGTTGTGTGCGGGGACGACAATCGAAATCATGGCTTCCTCAGGCACGAGCAACGGCAGCAACTGCTCGGAAGGGGCTCGCGCGACGACCCACCACAGCCGCGGGTCTGGCGCCGCCCGGACCGCCACTGCAGCAGTGCGACCCTCGTCCGGTCAACTGAGCGGATTCTGATAAACATAAACTGGGCGGCTCCGGTGACATTAAATTCCTATTGTTTATCTTCGAGTTTAAATTATAATCAATTTAAACGGCCTAAATTTAAATTGCAATATTTTTTCATGTCGTCGGAGGCATTGAATATGGAAGGCTTAATCTCCAGCCCGGTCAAGATCGCGCAGGACATCGCAGACCTTGCCAGTCCTCAGGAAAAGATTCTTTCGAATCGTCCAGCCAAGCTCAAAATCAGCGTCTTCGGCATTGGTTACGTCGGGACAGTATCTGCAGCGTGCCTTGCACGCGACGGGCATGAAGTGGTGGCGGTTGATGTCAACCAAGAGAAGGTCGATATCCTGAACGAAGGTCTGTCGCCAATCGTCGAGCCATGGCTCTGTGAAAACATCGATGCCGCTGTCCGCGCTGGTCGATTGAAGGCAACGACCGACCCTTTGGCGGCCGTTTCGTCAACCGACGTCTCGTTGATCTGCGTCGGAACCCCTTCGCAAGAAAATGGATCACTCGAAACGGCGTTCGTGAGCCGAGTGGCGCAGGAAATTGGAGAAGGTCTCCGCAAGAGCACGAACTTTCATTCGGTTGTAATGCGCTCGACGATGCTGCCGGGCACGATGGAAGAATTGATCATACCCATGCTGGAGCGCTCGTCGGGTAAGCAAGCTGGTCGAGACTTCGGAGTTGCCTATTTTCCCGAATTCTTGCGAGAAGGAACAGCCATAGGCGACTATGACAATCCGGGAGCGATCGTGTTCGGCGTCGAAGATGACCCGCAAACGCTTCGGCGGCTCATGGACATCCATGAAAAATTTTCTGTAGCGCCCCAGATCATGTCAATTCGCGCCGCCGAGGCAGTCAAGTATGCAAATAATGCCTGGCATGCGACGAAGATCAGCTTTGCAAATGAGTTGGGATTGCTTTGCAAAGCGATGGGTGTCGACAGCCACGAAGTAATGAAGGCTCTGGTTAGCGACACGAAACTCAATATCTCTCCGGCGTACCTCAAGCCCGGATTCGCGTTCGGCGGTTCTTGCTTGCCAAAGGACGTCAGCGCTTTGCGCCATGCCGGAAGAATGGTCGACATTGACACGCCCTTACTTGATGCCGTTCTGCAAGCGAACGAGAACCAAATTCGAAGTGCCTTTCGAACTCGTCGCCGCGACCGGAAAGCGGCGTATTGGCCTCGTCGGCCTGAGCTTCAAGCCGGACACGGACGATCTGCGTTACAGTCCAATGCTGGAGATTGCAGAAAGATTGATCGGCCGTGGCTATGAACTCGCGATCTATGACTCGAACATTCGTTTGTCGCGGCTCACAGGGGCCAACAGAGATGAGCTGATCAGGCGCCTGCCGCATATCGCCTGCCTGCTGCGAGAGACAATGACCGAACTCGCCGACTTTGCCGAGGTTCTGGTAGTCGGAAACCGCGAAGAGTTTCAGAAGAATTCGTCCCCCTTGATCGGTCACAAGAAGATAATCATCGATCTTGTACGCATTAGGCCGGACGGGCAAACCGGAATTAATTATCGCGGCATCTGTTGGTAAATCGCTGGTCTGGCGATCATGACGCTAGTATCTGGTGTTGAGGGGACACGTAGCATCCGACCGCGGAGAATTCTGATCATTGTCGAAAACCTTCCGGTCCCATTCGATCGCCGGGTCTGGGCGGAGGCGCAATCGCTGCGCAGGTCCGGCTACGAGGTATCAGTGATCTGTCCCCGTGGTCCGCTCGCGGAGACTCCTTTCGAGCTGATCGACGGGATCGAAATCCACCGCCACCCGCTGCCGATCCAAGCCAAGGGCAAGCTCGCCTATCTCGCCGAATACAGCAGCGCCCTATTTTGGGAGTTTGCCTACTCGCTCAAGGTGCTCGGGCGGAATGGCTTTGATGTGATTCACGCCTGCAATCCACCGGATCTTATTTTCCTAATCGGAGCCTTCTATAAGTATCTGTTCGGCAAGAAGTTCGTGTTCGATCATCACGATCTGAATCCAGAGTTATTCGAAGCAAAATTCGGACATCGTGGGCTGATTTGGAAAGCGCTAGTCCTTCTCGAACGAGCGACGTTCAGGGTGGCCGACATCTCCATCGCTACCAATCTGTCCTATGCCCGCGTCGCTGTCCAGCGTGGCAAAATGAGGCCGGATCGGGTGTTTGTCGTCCGGTCGGGACCGAATCTCGCGCGGGTGCGCGAGTTGGCTCCCGACAACACGTGGCGCAATGGCCGGTCGCATCTCGTCGGCTATGTCGGCGTCATCGGGGAGCAGGAAGGCATCGATCTCCTGCTTGAGGCAATCAATCACATAACGTTCACGCGGCAACGAACTGATGTCCAGTTCGTCATTATGGGAGCGGGACCAAACCTGGAGTCGCTAAAGCAGGCTTGTGCGCAGATGGGCATTTCAGAATTTGTGACCTTCACCGGCAGGGTGGACGACGCTACCCTGTTCACGGTGCTTTCGACCGCGGACGTCTGCGTCAACCCGGATCGCCCAAATGCGATGAATGACATGTCTACGATGAACAAGATCATGGAGTACATGGCGCTAGGCAAGCCGATCGTGCAGTTCGATCTATCGGAAGGACGAGTGTCGGCGCAATCGGCCTCTCTCTACGCCCGCAACACTGATACGGTCGATTTCGGAAACAAGATCCTAGAACTCATCGATGATCCAGATCGTCGTCGAGAGATGGGCATGCACGGACGCCAGCGCGCACGCGACGAGCTCTCGTGGGAGCATGAAGGGCCGAAACTGATTGCAGCTTACGAGGCGCTTTTCAAATGAGGCTGCAGCAGCCGAGGCTTTCCTTGCTGGAGCCGGTCGTCTGGGTGCAGCAATTGGTGGCGACGTCCAGCCCCGAGTGTGCGTGGGCGCCTCCAAATGCTGCCAGGATCATGAGCCGAAGCGGATATGTTTCCCAGAACCGTTCTATTGATAGGGTGCAGAATGGTCGGCCCGAGTTTGTTGACGGGTGTGGCCAACGCCTGATGCTCCCCGATGTGCACCGAACCGCCAACTCTGAGACCATGACGGCAGTATCGGTAGATTTGGCGCGTGGATCAATCTGTGGCGCCATACCTGCTTAACGGGCCCTCATTCCAGCAGACCAAGCAAAGGGAGGTCCTCACTCAAGGCTTTGATCGATTATCCTTGCGCGTTCGATAGAAGTTCCGCTTCCGATGGATCAACCCAGGCTCGGTGTCCGGCGAAGGCGGCGCGCCGAGCCGCCAGCGGGGTGCGGGACTTCGCTGATATCATGACGGCAATATCGGTACGTTTGGCGCGTCGGATGAAGTCTATGGCGCCCTGGCTGCTCAGCGGGCCCTCATTCCAGTAGGCCAAGCAAAGCGGGTCCTCTGAGGCGAATGAGTTGGCGGGTGCACCCAGCGCTTCATCCACGAACACGCCGTAGAGCGTCCACTCGGAGAAATGGAGTTGCCCGGCAATAGCGGTGGCCCATGGGCGGCCTGTAATGGTCGCCACTCTTGCGAGCATTTGCCGAACGATCGCCGGATCCCAGGCTAGGAGCGACGAGATGTAATCGGCATGCGGCGGCGGAGGCAGCTTCAACCCGAGCAGCGCGCGGGCGACCTGGTGCCAAATCACCGTGCTTCGGCAGTCTTTGGTCGATCTCGTTCGGTTTTCTGTAAAAGCGGACCGTTTCATTGTGGATGAACGTCTCTACACCGAACGCACGGATGAGCTCAATGTCGGAATCAACGAGCAGCACCACGTCATCTTCACTTGCGGCGACGGCGGCCAGCTTGACCACTTGTTGCAGGATCCAGCCACGGACCGGCGGGATCGGCTGTCGCAGATTGACCGTGAACTTGGTCAAAGGCATGGGTACAAATGAACTGGGCAGGAATTCGGCTTCGCAGCGGATATGCGTGCGGGGACCGGCGAGACGCTGGAAGAGCGAGATGTCTGATCGCGGCACAATGATGTGATGGTGGACCGATTCAGGCGCGTACTCGAGAATCGACCGGTGCAGGTCTTTGCACAACTCGAAATCGGGTGCGAAGCTCGGTGTAATTACGGACATACGCTTCATGACCATTCTCCTGGCGGCCCGCATCACCTGTGTCTACACGAATCCAAACGTAAAATAGTCAACCTAAGAAATGGTCAAGGAAATCGCCCGCGCCAAAAAAGATCGTGAATGTCGCTCACTTCCGAGTGCGGACGTCGATGGGCTCTATTTGCTGGATCTCCGAAGGGACGAGCCGCCGCGATGATCTGAGCAGGCCGTTGGTACTCGGTACTCAGGCGGCAACGTCCAGGGCATGAACGCTGCTCGCACGGCGGCTCTGTGGCCGCTCGGTCCATGAAGCGCACGGATGCCTTGGCCTAGAATGACACTTAACCAAAATGCAGCCGTAGATAACGCACCGTGATGCCTGCGATGGTACCGAATTCGATTGGCTGACAACAGGGCCGAAAGCCGGGGATTTTCGCCGTACTCTCCCCCAATGTGGATCGCTTTCGCCTCTGGCACATACATCACGGAAAATCCGCACTCCCGCACTCTTCGCATGTAGTCGACTTCTTCCATGTACAGAAAGAACAACTCGTCCCAATCGCCGACAATCCCACGTGCCCTCGCCGAAACCGCAAGAATGGCTCCGGTTGCCCAATCGATCGGGCTTTCCCGATCATACACCGCGGGATCGCCGACCATCTCACCCGTGCCGATCCGGGCAGCCAATGTTCCGCCAAGAATGGCGTCCGTCCATGCGGTCACAACGGACGGCTCCCGGCGAATTGACCAACAAGTCGTTCCATCCTCGGCTAAATTTCGCGGCACCACTACACCAACGGACGAATCTATCAACCGATCAAGTAGCAAACTCGCCACGCCGGGGGTGAGACGGACGTCGGGATTGAGAATCAACAGATTTGCACCGGGGCTAACAGTGGCTGCCCCTGCATTGATGGCCGCGGCATAGCCGGCGTTTCGGCCCATTCTGATTACTCTCGGTCGTACAGGATGAGCGGCTGCGATGTCGACACTACTATCACGTGAGTCGTTATCGACGACGATTGTTTCGAACTGCTTCACCCCCTCCAGTCCGGCCGGCAAGGAATCCAGCAGACCTGGCAGAACACGCGCGCTGTTGTAGGTCACAATGATGATTGACAGTCGAGATTCGGTGTCGGGCCTGTCATCAGCTAAGCGCTGTGAATTCGCGTTTCCTTCGTTGCCGCACGGCTGTTGCCGGCCACTGCTCCTTCGGGTAATGATGGTCCTACCTCCGCGTCCCAGCTCAGTAAATTATTTATATTTAATGTGGCGCATTTAATATAAAACACAATTAAATTGACCTGCAAGGGATTTTTGGGGGCGCCGAGGTCAACCTTTACACGCGGATCGCAATCTCGGCCGGCGTCGCGCCCTGAGGCTGGATCGCCGGCGGACCTCCGAGCAAAAGCTCAAACTCGAACCGGCACATCAACGGCGCTCGGACATTATCTCTCGCAACGCGTCTCCACGGCAGCCTAATCGGATGAACCTGCTAAGGAACTGTCGGCTTGCCCAGATTTGTCTGCAGTACATTTAATATAGCCACGTCGCCGGTATAGCCCGTGGATCGCACGGTGTGGGGATCGAAAACCATAATTCCCTCGGATTCAGCGTGCGAATAGGAAATATATCCGCCCCCCTGATTGGCTGCCGGAGAAAGTTTAAAGAGAATATCCTTCGTGCCGATCAAAAACCGGTTGATGATATCGTCCATGTGTCTCTGGCCGTCAGACGCGGTTGTCGTAACCACAGTTTGTAGGCTCGATGAATTTAAACCTCCAAACATTTGCATAGCAGCGCGCGAGTTGAGAAGAGGATACCAGGAGTCCCAAGAGTAGCCCGCGGAACTGCGTTGACCTTCGGCATCGAAAGCGTCGAATTCGAAGAGCATTCCCTGTGCGCCCGAATTCGGCAGGAGATCACAATTGCGCACGACCTTTGCCGCGCCACCGATTCCTGCGCCGCCGTACAAGCCGCATGCGACGGTTTTCGAGAACGTTCGGTCCGCAATGTAGCCGAAAAGCTGAAGAAGATCGCGCTCGGTGATTCCGTGGAACGAGTAGATGTGGCCGTCCACAATCTGTCTTAGACCGGCCTGAATAATCGCTCCCGACGGCCGATTGGGATTTGTGTACGTCCACAGTAGATTGGTCATACCGTATTGTTTCAGTTTCGCGATAAAGACCGCGTCGTCGTAGGCTGCGAGTTTCGCTTCGAACTGATCGGCTCCCCAGTACAGTGTGGTCATGATGATCATCCCGATCATTCCGTTCTGGATATTCGGATTGTAATCGCGATTATTGGGATCGCCGGCCATGTTATCCACGATGTTGGCGTGGACCACGTCCTTCGTCGTTAGCACGGAGCTGTACAGGAACGCTTCCATGTTGATGCCAATCAAATCGTGTTCAGCCGCCGTCAGCTGATTCCAAATGCGCGGCGTGTTCTTCGCTAGGAGGAACATCATCGCGGCGCCCATTTGCTTTTGATCTTGATAGCCGCCGGTTGCCGTTGGCCCCCGATTCGGTGCCAGAACGTACCGGATTTGTTGGAGGAGTGCGGCGTCAGTTCTAGTGTCGCCACAGAAGGAGTTTATCGCCTTCATCACTTCAGCGTTGTTAAACACGTGTTGATGCGCTCCTCCCGAGAGGCTGGGGTCGTACCACACCTTTCTTGCACCGAGGGCGTACTTTACAGCGGCTTCTGAGAGGCAGAAGGACGCTGCGGCCGTTGAGGACGCCGTGCCCTCGGCGTTGTCGGCCTCGATCGAAATATTTGTAGCCGACGTTTTGGCCGCATTACCGGCTCGGGCCGAGAGTGTGTATGTGGCATCGGCCAAGTTGGCCGTTTCGGGCGAAGCTTCAGAAGCTCCGTTTAGCCTTTCGGCACCAAGAATCGCGCCGTCCAAAAGAAGCGGCACTCCCGCCGCGCCCTTGTTCTCCGTCGTGCCCGAAACCGTCGCGCCATTGGCGGATGAGGCGAGAGTGACGGGGGGACAACAGTGTCCGTTGCGGCAGGCGCGGTCGCTGAGGAGCCAAAAACAACCGGAGCTGGGGTGAAGCTTTTGGCACAACTCAAATAAATGAAACAAAGTATTGATAAAAACGCGACGCCCTTGGCGGACATGGATCACCCCTATTCCCACTCAAGCAGTTCAGCCGCGAGCTTCGGGACTATCCGCCTCTACGATCATGTCGAAATGAGTTTCGAGACTCCTGAAGAAAGTTGAAAGCGAAGCGACGCCGGCGTTCTGCGTTGATTGTTCTCGCTCCAGAGCGGCAGGCTGCGTCACCCCTCCAGGCGCGATGACGCAATAGCAAGAAGCACTAAATCGACCGGGCCCGGTCCGGGGCCGCGTCAATCATCTTGCTTTATAAACCCGCTTATCTATCGAGTCGCTTTTTCGTCGATATGCAGGTTTGCATCAAACCAGCCCATGGGTCGGTTGAGAAGGCCGGTTCGAAGATGCAGTCCACGAAAACGCAGTGGACGAACCGCGGTCGTCCCCCTTCAGGACAAAGCGACATTCGCGAAACAACTCTTCGCGGAATTCGTGGTCGGCGGCGAACTCAAATGTTACGTGGTCTATCTCTTTGCCCAACACACACCTCGCGATCGATAATAAATAATGTGCCAAAGGATGCGTTTGGTTTACTTAGCATATTAATAGTTATTTAAAAGCATTTTCGATTTGACTATTACATTTAATGTATGAAAATGGCCGAGCGAGGTCTTAGAATCGCGTAGACCCTGCCTGCGTTCCGCTACAGCTCGCCGAGCGGGAGGGATTTCATGTTGGACGCCCGGAACCAAATCTTTGAGCGTCTCAATAATTTCCGTTGGGAAGCTCAGCTCAATATATCGACAAGGGGAATTGCGGAAGTCGACAAGCCCGACGCCGGGCACTACGCCACAATCCACTATTCGGCGGTTTACAGGGTTCTTCGTCATCTTTCGCTGCAGCCTTCAGATACCTTCGTCGATGTCGGTTGCGGCAAGGGAAGGATATTGTGCTGTGCGGCGCGGCGCCCATGCAGGAAGGTGGTGGGTATCGATTATTGCGAGGAGTTCTGCAAGGAAGCGCAGACGAATGCGGCGCGAATGCGCGGACGCAGGGTACCCGTGGTGGTGCATAACGGCGCCGCCGAGGAGTTTGATTACACCGAAGCGACTGCTCTGTTCTTCTTCAGTCCCTTCGGCGCCTCGACGCTGGCCGCCGTACTTCAAAAGATGGACCACGACAGCCAGCACCGTCGCATCCGGTTGGCGTTTGTGAACTGCAACGAGGAGCAAGACAAGGTATTTGCCAGGCAGTCTTGGCTCGAACTATACGGCTATTGGCGAGCCGCGGGCCGACGCGCGCATTCGGTACATTTTTACAGGCGGACAGGAGCAGAGATCGACTGAAGATCTGGGCGACCTAACTGCCTCCCGCCTCGATGTCGGAGGTACCGCTCAACGACCTGCTCATCGAGATCGACCAGCTTGTAGTGACGGCCCGTGATCCAACTCAGGAGCCCGCCAACCACGTTGAGGCAACGCCACGCGCCGCGCCGAACGAGCCTCTCTTCGACGAGACGAGCGGCGTAGCGCTCGATGAGCTGTCCGTGCGGCGCGCTTCTGAGACGCCGGTACAGACGGCTTTTGCCGAGTGCTCTTCTACTTCCATCTTCCTGTTCTCCGCTGTTGAAAGCGGGGGCACAGAACGAACTATGCCGAACCGACCAAACGCCGGCCAGCGAGAAATCTGGGGAAAACGACCGAACTCGGCATAGTTCGGCGGGCGGCATAAACCGCCCTATGCCGAACTCGGCATAGGGCGGAGGCGATCAGGGTGTAGATCTCAGCCTCACGCCGGCCGCCCTCATCGGAGCCGGCGAAGGTCCAATTTCTTCGGCCCACGGCGACCGCCCGTAGCTCGCGCTCGGCAACATTGTTCGACATGCAAAGTCGTCCGTCAAAGGAAGCGGGTAAATGCGTCCCAGCGGCTGAGGCAGTAGTTGATCGCCTTGGTCGTCTCGTTGTTTTTGGAGAGCTTGGCGCGCTGCTCGCGCAACCACCCCTGCAGTTCGACGATCAGAGGGCGGCTGCGCTCCCGGCGCACGCGCAGGCGGTCCTGCGGCGCAAGACCGTTGATCTCGCGTTCAATGGCGAACAGAACATCAATGCGCTTGACCGCCTCGGCCGCGATCGGCGCCTTGGTGAGCCGCGTGAGATCAAAGAACTTGCGCCTGCCGTGCGCCCAGCACGCGGCCTCGATGACCGGCCCGCCCTTGCGATTGGCCTCGTAGAGCCTGCCAAAGCCGGCATAGGCGTCGGCCTGCATCAGTCCAGCATAGCCCGCCAGATGCTGCTCCGGATGCTCACCGCCACGGTCCGGCGAGTAGAAGAACACGGCCGCTGGCGGATCTGGCCCAGCAAACGGGCGGTCATCGCGCACATAGGTCCAGAGCCGGCCGATCCGGGTCTTGCCCCTGGCCAGGACCGGCGCCGTGGTGCCATCCGCGTGAATGAGCTCGGCTGCGAAGACGTGGCTCCGGATCGCGTCGACCAGCGGCATCAGGGTTGCGGCGGAGGCACCTACCCAGTCCGCGGCGTCGAGACGTCAAGCTCAATGCCTTCACGCTGGTAGACCTCGCTCTGACGATTGAGTGGCAGGTGCAGGCCGTACTTGGTGAACAGGACATGGGCCAGCAACTTCGGCCCTGCACGCCCGCGCGCAATCGGATGCGAGGGGCCGGCGGCTGGGTGATCGCTTCGCAGCCCTGGCAGACGAGCTTCTCGCGCACGTGCTGGATCATCTTCCACTGCCGCGGAATGAGCTCCCGCGTCTCAATCACGTCCTCGCCGATGGACCGCATCTGGCGTTGGATGGACAACGTGCTCATCGAGGGGCTGTGGCGGTCCCTCAAGACCTGAAGACGCCGACGGGCGTGAGGCGCGGCAATGCGAAATCGATGGACTTTTACAACGAGTGGCGCGTTCACTAGGCGCTGGGCTATCGCGCGCCGGCAAGACTGGCGCGAGCAAATTGTGCGGGCCCGAGCGGTGGACATGATGGACAATGCATGCGCGCGGCCCATGCCTACAGCGGCAGCAAGCACAGCCTTTGGCTGCATGATAGGCGGAAGAACGAGTGGCCGAGTTTCCAACTAAGGACCAGGATCAAGTGGGTCCCGCTTCGCGGGTTCATTTTACATTTCTCGGATGCAAATTCGGGCAAAATTGAGAACAATGGTATCGCTCGTTGTGCCGAGTAACGTGTCTTGGCATTCGCGGTGGCTCGGAGCCAATTCGAGTAATCTAGATTTCGGGTTATTTGATTTTCAATTCAGGATTTAAAAGCGTCAAAAGGTTGTCTTATTGGCTATGCTTGCAACTCAAAGCAGTAGGGTGGCATGGCGGGGCTTTTCATGAGCCGTGAACGCCAAATTGGAGTGTTGCCTTCAAGCGCGAGACGCTCGTCGCCTGTAAGCGCGATCGCTGTGCTTCTAGTTCATCGAAGGCAGCATATTTGACATTTCGCCCTTCAGGTTGCGATCATGAGTGCGCTTCGTTTCGCGAACATGATCAAAGATGGCAGCCTCTGCTGGGCTTCTGATGGTTGCCTTCAGAACACTTTCACGTCTTTTTCAATTTGAACGCGTTTCCACTGTAAGCAGGGTCAGATGACCTCTGGCTAGGTTGATTTTTCCCACGCACCAAAATGAATTTGTGGGGTAAAATTCAATTGTGATTCGCGATTTAAGGGGCGGTTCGGTTGCTTCTTACGCGGATCAATTTGGACTTCGAAAAAGTCAAAGAATGGTCGCAGAAAAGAGAGGAATGGTCTTAAAAAAGACCAGAGCGAAGGGCCAATGGAAGTCGGATGGGTGCGGGGCAGAGTAATAAGCGTTGAGTGCGAGTGCGTAGTCTGAGTAACGGCGAGGGCTTTGATCTCAACGCGCGACACACATGGAGACAGATTTGACTACGATCACCAAGTTCACGACTGACAGTGGCATCATCGGCGACGGCATCACAGATGACAGCGCGCTCCTGCTGAGCGGCACGGCGACGGCGAACAGCACGGTGAAAGTGTATGACGGGACGACGCTCCTCGGCAGCGCGACGGCTAATTCCAGCGGGGCGTGGGGCTACACAACCGGCACGTTGTCGGATGGTGCGCATAGTTTCACGGCGGCGACCGATACGGGTGGCAGCACGGGCGCTCCATCTACCACGTTCCCGGATGCATCAACAACAGGTGTGCGTGATGGCGTGACGCTCAAGCCATCGGGCGACATCACGATCACTACAGCCGGGGCTGTTGTCAGCGGCCTTGATATCACCGGCAATGTCGTCATTGCCGCCCCGAATGTGACGCTTGTCGACTGTAAAGTTACTGGAAACGTTTCTCTAAGATCTACCGGTGCTGTTGTCGAGCATTGTACGGTGGTTGAAAAAATACGTTGGACAGCATCGACATCAATCCAAATGGTGTCGCTGGTCAGGGAGCCAGTACGACTATTAAAAATTGCGATATCAGCGGTTCTGAAAATGGAATTTGGCTGGAAGCAAATGGAGCCGTGATCGAAAACAATTACATTCACAATCTGTTTAGCAATAACGGTAACCCAGATCCTCACATTGATGGGATCCAGGTACCCGGTAGCAACATTGGGTCTGCGACGAGCGAGAATGCCATCATCAGGGGCAACAACATCGACTTAGATAACAGTACGGCTAATGCCTGCATCACGACTATGGATGCGGTCAACTTTGATATCAGCAATAATCGCTTCAACGGTGGCTCGTATGTCCTCTATTTTGAGGGCACCGCTACAGGCTCCCAAGTAGTCAACAACGTTTTCGCCCAGTATACGTATGGCTACTCTTCCGGTCAGTCAGAGACGTCACAGACCTACAGTGGCAACGTCACCGACAAGGGCGTTCCGCTTGTGCAGTCGAATAGTGTGCAGGATTTGGTCCCCACTCCCGGCGCCGCCTCGGCAACAACGACCAGCAGCGTCACTACAGATACTTCGGCGCCGTTGTCGGTCACCATCGACACGAAAGCGCCCGATGCGCCGACGATTGCCAGCGATGTGGTCAACAGCGCCAATCAGGTGGTGTTGTCGGGGAACGCCGAAGCGAACAGCGCGATCAAGGTGTATGACGGAACGACGCAGGTCGGGACGGCGACAACCAACTCGAGCGGCGCGTGGAGCGTCACGACGTCTGCGTTGTCGGCCGGTTCACATGCGCTGACGGCGAAGGCCGCTGACGTTGCGGGCAATGTCAGCGCTGCGTCGACGGCCGTGGATCCGATCATTGGTTCTGGATCGTCGGGCTCCACCGGCTCGGGCACGTCCGGTTCGGGCACCTCGGGTACGGGCACGTCCGGTTCAGGCACCTCTGGTACTGGCACCTCGGGCTCGGGCATCACAGCGCCGGCCGCGCCGAAGATCGCCTCTTTCTCGACAGACAGCGGTGTCGCCGGTGATCACATCACCAACGACAAGACGCTGACCCTGGCGGGGACCGCGGCTGCCAACAGCACGGTCAAAGTGTTCGACGGCACGACCCAGCTCGGCACCGCGACCGCGGACGCCAATGGAGCCTGGCACTATACGAGTGTCGCGTTGCCCGATGGCAAGCACAGCCTCACCGCGACGGACACGGTCTCTGGCGTCACCAGCAAGGCATCGGCTGTGCTGGATGTCACGCTGGATACCGCTGCCCCTGATGCTCCGGTTCTGCTCAGCGATGTGACCAGTCATCATCGTGCGACGGTGACCGGAACGGCCGAGGCGGGCAGCACCATCAAGGTCTACGAGGGGACGACCCTGCTTGGCACGGCGGCGGCAGGCGCCGATGGACATTTCAGCGTGACGACCTCTGGCCTCAAAACCGGATCTCACACGTTCGTCGCCTCGGCCACCGACGCAGCCGGCAACACCAGCGCGTTGTCGCAGCCGATCGATCCGCCAATTGGCTCGCACGGCGGCAACGGCACCTCGACGGTGGAAGTCACCAACGTGCGTCCGCACTGGGATCACACCGCGACGATCAAGGGCACTGCCGATCCCAACAGCCAGATCAAGCTGTTTGACGGCACGACCTCGGTCGGTTCGGTCACGGCGGGCGACAACGGCAAGTGGAGCTTCCACACCTCTGATTTGGCGGGCAAGACCCACGCCTTTACCGCGGAGCAGGTCGACACGACCGGCCACGTGGTCGGGACCAGCTCGGGCGAGGCGATCATCGGCACGGGCCGCAGCAATACGCTGACCGGCACCACGGGCAATGACATCATGGTCGGCAAAAGGGGGGCGGATACCTTCGAGTTTGCGTCGAACTTCGGCCACGACGTCATCAAGGACTTCGCTGCCCGCGGACCTGCTCACGACACGATCGAGTTCAGCAAGGGCGTGTTCGACAGCTTTGCGAGCGTTCTCTCCCATGCGGCCCAGTCGGGTCACGACGTCGTCATCGCGACGGGGAGCGACACGCTCACGCTAAAGAACACGCAGCTCGAACAAGCTGAACAGCCATGACTTCCATTTCGCGTAGTCACGCGTTCAGCGACACGGTGTAGCCACCAATCTGCGGTGCAGATCATGGAAGGCGGGGGGTGGTCCCCGCCTTCTTTTTATTCTGGCTGCCTCTGCTGATCTGCGCGTGAGCGGCTTCGCGGCGTTCGCGGGATACAGCGCCAACTGTCTGGCTCGGTCCCCATCGCATTAAGACAGCGAGTACGTGGAAATAAATAGAATTAAATATGGTGTAAGAGTCGGCCTCGTACTCGGATGGGCTCGCCGAGCGTTTAAGCAAACGATTTCTGTGGGCTGAGGCCGTGCCACAATACAAGCGTGTTGAGTCTCACTGTCTGGCATGACATCAGAGAAATTCGCGACGGTTTTTAATGGAGGAAAACCGCGCGATTATTGCAGTACCGTGAGTTGACGTGCTGGTTAAAAAACCTCAGCCCGGCCCCCATCTGGTCCCAAAAAAGCCCATGGCGACCGGCACGTGAGGCCAAGCTGATTAACCATGAGGTGGTGGATACAGATCGCCACGACATCGCGCTCTGCGAACGACTTCGTAGTGGAGTACGTGTCGAAGAGGCTGGGAGAGCAGATTAAATGGCGGGATGGCCATTATGTCACGCTGGTACCGGCAGGCGACACGCTCAAGTTGGCCAGGCTCGGTGCGCAAAATCGATCTGACTTCTACTTCGCGTAAACAGTAGCTCGACGACAGGGAAATCAAACTCAGGACTGCCTTGGTGATCTTCTTGGGGATCGTCACATCAGGCACGTTTTCAAGGGCGGGAGTCATGACAAACTTCGAACGGTGGGGGGTGATCCCCCTGCCAGCAGGACGTTATCGGATCCAACTTTCGCAGTTGACGAGACTTGGGGCCGTCGCACGACAGTGGGCGGAAGATGCCGAACTGCGGACGCAAGGACCGATCATCTGGGCAAAGCACCTCGTCGAAGTCTTGCGTCGACGACTGTTCTCCGGTCTTCCGCGGCCGGCTAGCGACTATGATGAGTCGCAGTCGGAGCTGTCGGCTTTCTTGCGGTCCTGCCGCCGGATATTCTGGGCTCTCGCGGCCTTCAGCGGGATGAGCAATCTCCTCATGCTCACCGGCTCGTTTTTCATGCTGCAAGTCTACGATCGGGTGCTGCCCGGGCGCAGCATACCGACGCTGATCGCCTTGATGGTTCTGGCCACCGTGCTTTACCTGTTTCAGGGCGGGCTCGACCTCGTCAGGAGCAGGATCAGCGCCCGGGCCGGCCGGTATTTCGATGAAAGGCTCGGCGTTCGCATATTCGATGCGCTTGTTCGCCTGCCTTTGAAGACCAGAGCCGATGGCGACGGCTTGCAGCCGGTGCGGGACCTTGATCAGGTCCGCAGCTTCCTGGCGAGCGGAGGGCCGACGGCGCTGTTCGATCTGCCATGGATGCCGATCTATCTAGGCGTCTGCTTCCTCTTTCACTTCTGGATTGGCGTCACTGCGCTGGCCGGCGCGCTGGTGCTGGTCGGGATTACGATGCTCACGGAAACACACACGCGAGGCCCGGCAAAGGCAAGCTCGCGTCTGGCCGTTTCGCGAACCGCACTGGCGCTCGAGGGGCGGCGAAACGCCGAAGTTCTGCAGGCCATGGGCATGCGGCAACAGGCGGCCTTGCGTTGGCGGGATGTGAACGCGAAGTATCTCGCGGCCCATGAGCGGGCCAGCGATGTCGCAAACGGACTCGGTGGTGCCTCCAAGATCTTTCGAGCGATCCTGCAATCGCTGGTTCTTGCGGTTGGCGCCGTCCTCGTCATCAACCAGGAATCGACGGCCGGCATCATCATTGCTGGATCGATCCTCACCGCGCGGGCACTGGCGCCCGTCGAAATGGCCATTGCGAACTGGAAAGGATTCGTCGCCGCGCGGCAATCGGGGCAACGGCTCGACCAGTTGCTCAAGCTTCTGCCCACGGAAGAGGAGCGCTTGGCCTTGCCGGCTCCCGTCGAAACACTCACGGTCGAGCAGCTCTATGTCGGCGCGCCGAATGCGGAGAGACCCACCCTCGGTGACGTGTCATTTCGGCTTCGGAGCGGGCAGGCCGTCGGAATCATCGGTCCGAGCGGATCAGGCAAGTCGACCCTGGCACGGGCCCTGGTTGGGGTGTGGCCAAGCGTTCGGGGCAGGATCAGGCTCGACAAGGCGGCGCTCGATCACTGGTCTTCCGACGCACTCGGCAAGCACATCGGCTACCTGCCTCAGGACGTTGAACTCTTCGACGGCAGCATAGCAATGAATATTGCGCGGTTCGACCCGCAAGCCACGGCTGCCGCTGTTCTGGAGGCCTCTCACGCGGCGGGCGCGCACGATCTCATTCTCTCCTTTCCGGATGGCTACAGCACCAAGATCGGCGAGGGGGGGGCGGCGCTATCGGCAGGTCAGCGACAGCGCATCGGTCTTGCGCGCGCCTTCTACGGCAAACCGTTCCTGGTGGTGCTCGATGAGCCATCTTCGAACCTCAACTCGGAGGGCGAGGAGGCACTGACCGAGGCGATCATGAACGTGCGCCGGCGCGGCGGGATCGTCGTCGTTGTGGCGCATCGTCCGAAGGCGCTGGAAGGCGTGGACCACGTCTTGTGCCTCGGGGACGGTCGAGTCCAGTCATTTGGCCAGAAAGAGGAGGTTCTCAGGCGGGTCTTGCGGAATCCTGTGCCGCTCAAGGTGGTTGCGGATGGTCATGGGGGCACCCGATGACCAACCAAATCACGCTCGATGTCGCGCCCGCCATGCAATCCATCCAACGCTACATGATCGTTGGCATGATCATGTTCGGCTTCGTCGCGTTTGGCATCGGTGGCTGGGCAACAACGACCCAACTGTCCGGTGCCGTGATCGCCCAGGGTGTCATCGTGGTGGATTCTAGCGTGAAGAAGGTTCAGCACGCGACGGGCGGGATCGTCGGAGAGCTGCGCGTAAGGGAGGGCGATCGGGTCAATGCCGGCGACGTCTTGATCCGTCTCGACGAGACCCAGACGCTGGCAAACGCGACAATCGTCACCAAGGGTCTCGACGAGTTGCTCGCGCGCCAGGCCCGTCTAGAGGCCGAGCGCGACGGCGCCGATCAATTGGCCTTTCCCAAGGCGCTGCTCGACCGGACCAAAGAGATCAGTTCCGATGCAAACCGTGCGACCGCGGCAGAGCGTACTCTCTTCGAACTCCGTCGCCAGGCGAGGAGCGGTCAAAAGGCGCAGCTCCAGGAGAAAAAAGAGCAGCTGGAAAACGAGATCAAAGGCTATAGCGGTCAGGTCGAGGCCAAGCAGAAGGAGGTCGATCTCATTCGGCAGGAGCTGGAGGGCGTGCGATCGCTTTGGCAGAAGAATCTGGTGCCGATCACGCGGCTCAATTCTCTTGAGCGTGATGCCGCCCGTCTCGAGGGTGAGCGGAGCCAACTGGCGGGTATGATCGCCCAGTCGAAGGGCAAGATCGCTGAAATTGGCCTCCAGATCATCCAGATCGACCAGGACCTGCGGACGGAAGTCGGCAAGGATCTGATCGAAACACGCTCGAAACTCTCGGAGCTTTCCGAACGCAAGATTGCGGCAGTTGACCAGCTGAATCGGGTCGACATCCGGGCACCGCAGTCCGGCCGCGTCCACGAGCTCAGCGTTCATACCGTCGGAGGTGTGATCTCTCCCGGCGAGCAAATCATGCTGATCGTGCCGGATGCGGACTCGCTTGCGGTTGAAGTCAAGATCGCGCCGCGCGACATCGACCAGGTCTATGTGGGGCAAACCGCGACGATGCGCTTCGCGGCTTTCAACCAGAAGACCACGCCGGAAATCGATGGCGAGGTCAGCATGGTCTCCGCGGATATCACACAGGACCAGCGTACCGGGACGAGCTACTACACCGGTCGTGTCCTGCTGAGGCCGGAGGAACTGACCAAGCTTGGGTCGGCGAAAGTGTTGCCGGGCATGCCGGTCGAAGTCTTCATCAAGACGCCTGGTCGGACTGCGCTGTCCTACCTGCTCAAGCCGCTGCAGGATCAGGCCGGGCGCGCATTCAAGGAGCGCTGATGCTTGATCGGTATCAGTCCGCTCATGCGTGCGGGAGGTGACTTCGTTTCGGTTTCAGCCCATCGGTCGAGCCTTGGAGGCTCGGCCGATGTCGTTCTTGCGGAAGACGCACCTGCAATCGAGACCCGTAGCAGGGGAGACAAAAGCCCTGTTCTCCTTGGGCTTGAATGCCTCCCGATCCCTGTGATTGACCGGCGCGAGGCCTAGCTCTGATATTCAATAGCCGGAGGTTTAATCAGAGCCCCCGGGCCGCCGTGGGATAGCGCACATGCAATAATCCACCAGCAGGATTATTCGACCATCCGCGCTCGCAGCGTGGAAACGATCACATCGACGCCTAGTCCAGTTTGCGCCGACGCCGCTTGATCATCCAGTAGGCGCCATAGGCAACTGCGGCGAAGGATAGCCCTGCGCCTGCGAGGGGGCCTGGGGCGCCGTTGGCTGTCCCCTGGCCGACATAAGTGTAGGTCTGGTCAGGGGGAAAGAACAGCGTAGCCGTGAAATAGACGCCGGCCGGCACTGCTGCGGCCATTGCAAGGAAAATCGCAAGGACCCATCCAGGTATGGTCATATTTTCTTCCTTTCGACTTGCGGTCGCCATCTGGCCAGATAAATAGAAATAAGCTTGTCGATTTAATAATCTCTAGAATTAATTATCTTGTCAATATCAATCTTAGGTATCTCTCATCGGAAATTTACCCGTGACGAGATGACGCGCCGGGCGCGGCCCCGACGTCTGACCGCCGCTCTCGTGGGTTTTCGAAATTCAGTGTCGTATCAGGCCGGACGATCTTAAAAGTTCAGTCCATGGGAGCCATTCTGCATTGCAAGACAAGTTCTCCGCCACGTCGATGACGGGAGTGATCTGTCTAATCAATCCAAGCTCACGAAGAAATCTGGACCATAGATAATGGAGCACTGTCCAGGGTATTGGTTGTTGCGCGTACACTTCGCCGCGAAACACGACAAACGAACGATCCGTGCCTATCGCAAGATGTCGAACGAGATTCCGGTTCGATCCATCCGGAATTAGCTTTGCGACCTGCAGTTGGCATGACGCTCGGGTGGCCCGGATGATCGGCATGTCGGCCGCCGCCATTTCGTCGGCTACCACGACATTGAAGTGATTTCGTTCGAGAAACCTAACAAGATCCTCCTTTAAATAGTTGGGATCTTCGAACGGTACCGCAATCTTCCACCCAATGGCGAGCAAGAGCAGGGTCGCGATGCACCACCTAAATGCGCTGTAAGAGCTCACGCCTCACCCCTAGCACGGAAAAGCCAAGTATCAGGCCCAGTATGCTCGTGTTCGCAACCGCATCGCCCCAAGAGCTGTGGAACATCGCGTAGTGCCATTGGCTCAATCCCATGAAGCTTATACGAGTGACATTAACCGCCACGACGCAAAGGCAGGCCATAAGGGGCCAGAATAGATCGTAGGTAGATTTCTTGTGGCTGACCAACTGGCTCACGGTAACCCAGCATAGAAGTGCAAGCGACACGTTTGCTAGTGAGGAACATGCTGGCAGAATAACCAGAACGCCGGAGCCGTCGGCGAAGTCGACAATGTCCCCGTTTCGATGCGTGCTCAAGATCCAACCAACGAGCGATGCGTCGATCCGCAAAATTCGCTCGGCAAAAAACTGAAAGAGCACCCGGCTCCAAAGCATCGGCACGGTAGAAGCGAGCAATATGAAAGCGCCGCGCCGCGACGAGGAGACATCGGCGGTGTTGATGACATAGAGGCTGAGCGCAGTTACTGCCAGCCAGCTAAGGGGGCCGATTGGTAGAAGGACGAGCAGGACAAAGATTGCTCCCAGGACGAGTTCTGAAGAACGAATTCCAACCGTTCGATCTTGAAGAACGAGAGAGACCCCGGCGGCACACGATATCCAGACGATTACACTGATCCCAAAGGTGCCGAGAACGGCCTCTACCCATCCATGCCGGTGCACCGATTGAATGACGTGAGATACAAGGCCACTTACACAACCGAGAGCGAACAGGCCTGCAAAGAATTCACCGCGCGCTAGCTCCTTCGCTACATGCGATACGGAATCGCGAGCAATCGATTTTTCCGAATCCGTCATGATTTAATGCCCCGAGTCGCCTCAATCATGCGGAAAGGCCCGGAGGACGACGGGAGCAAATCGCGAGGTCGTTTTCAAGATATCCTGGCTCCGGAATTAAATAAATTTGGTGGTTGCATTAATCGCTAGATTTAATAATATAACCTTAGAAATAATATTTGAATAGATATATCGAGAAAAAATGGGGCGTGTCCGCAAGATCGAGTTCGTCGGCGAAGTCGAATGGGATGGCAAGGCGCTCTTGATCCTGGCGGTGACCGAATTTGGACACGTGCTCTGTAGAATCCCTCGCGAGACGATTCACGCGCTTTGGCTCTATTCGGACGCCATCGAACGCGAGATCCGTTTGGAGCGGCACCTGATCCTGGAACGGCTCGCCCCCGCACTGTGCGCAAAAATCTCTGCTCTGAGGGCAAATGAGCCGGTGGACCTATGGCCGTCGGATGTCAACGACACGCGCTCTCAGGCGCTCGTCATCGCGCCATCCATCGATCAAGCACTGGAGGGGCGCATGCAGGGACGAGACTGAAAAGCAGCAACCATCGTGAGCGTGAGCTGCCGCTCGGGTTCGTCGAATTGAGCTATGTGCGGTGAATTGGTCTGTGGATTCGAATGGCCGGTGGTGAGCGCAATGGACACTGACGTGGCAATTATCGGTGCTGGTCCATACGGCCTGGGGCTCGCAGCCCATCTGCGCGCCGCGGGCGTCGATCATGCAATTTTTGGGCGTCCCATGGAGCTGTGGCGGCGCCACATGCCTGAAGGCATGCTGCTGAAGTCTGACGGCTTCGCTTCCAATCTCTACGATCCACATAACGAACTGCCGCTGTCGCGATTCTGTCGGGAGCACTCAATCGAGTACAGCGACGATCGAATCCCTGTACAGTTGAGGACCTTCATCGACTACGGGATGGCGTTCGCCAAGCAATTCGCTCCGAACCTGGAGGAGACAACGGTCAGCTCGGTTCGACAGCATGGCAATGGGTTCGCATTCGACTGCGAGAATGGCGCGATGGTGCGGGCCCGGCGCATCGTGGTGGCAACAGGCGTCGGTCCCTTCCGCTATATGCCGCCCCCCCTTGACGCGTTTCCGTCAGAGATTGTTTCGCACAGCCATGATCATCGCGATCTCGGCCGTTTTGCGGGCAGCCGCGTTGTCGTGATCGGTGGAGGTGCATCGGCGATCGATCTTTCGGCACTGCTAAAGGCGCGTGGTTGCGACGTAACATTGATCTGCCGGCGTCGAAACCTGATATTCGCGACCCCTCCGTCCGCCACAGGTCGTTCGTTGTGGCAACGCATCAGGCATCCCCGCTCTGGCATAGGCCCGGGTCTGAGGTCGCGGATGTGCACCGATGCACCGCTACTTTTTCATGTCATGCCCGACAATTTCCGCCGGGGAGTAGTTCGTCGCCATCTGGGACCGGCGGCGGGATGGCCTATGAAGGACATGTTTGTCGGTCGCGTTCCTGTGCTGAGCGGTCACGAGCTGGTGCATGCATCCATTTCTCACGGAAGCGTCCATCTGGAGTTGCGCGATGAGTCTGGCGAGACGGCCCGCGTAGAGACAGACCACGTGATCGCCGCAACGGGTTATCGCGTCGACATCCGGCGCCTCGACTATTTCGATGGCTCACTGCTGTCGCGCTTATCGCACACGGGGCAGGCCCCGTTGCTGTCCTCGCGTTTTGAAATCGTCGATTGAGGGGCTCTTCTTCGCCGGGCCGGTCGCCGCAAACAGCTTCGGGCCGTTGTTACGCTTTGCCTTCGGTGCAGGATTTGCCTCGCGCCGTCTGGTGCCGATCCTGAGTCGGGAGCCGCGCCTGCAATCGCGCAGTTACGCGATACCGCAATTTGATGCGTGGGCGGAGAAATCGAGTGCAAGAGTCCTTCTCGCGCACAGCATGTTGTGGCCCAATGTCGCGCGGTTAGCGATTGCATTTCGAAAAGCAGGTTCTGCGGTAGACGTCGTTGCACCCTCTGGGCACCCGGTTCATCGGATGCATTCGCCGAATCGAACGTTCGAATATCGGAGGACTGCGGCCTATGATTCGATCAAGGCCGCGATCGCTGCATCCCAGCCGGATCTGATTGTGCCGTGCGACGATCGAGTTGTCGCCCACCTTCACAGATTGCATGACGAGGTGTCAGCCCTCTCCAGTGAGGCTGGCATGCGGTGCATTGCTTCGCTCATTAGAGCATCGTTGGGATCGCCGCTTTCTTACCCTTTGGTTGTCCGACGTTCCTTCCTGTCCGATCTTTCGCGCTTGCCCGACGTTCACATTCCGCACACGGCGGCCATCGATGGTGTTACGGACCTGTTCGATTGGGTTCGCCAACATGGGCTTCCGGCTGTCCTGAAGCTCGACGGAAGTTCGGGTGGCAAAGACGTCATTGCGATTCGCAGGGTGAGCGAAATCGTACCTTGTTTTCTCAGGATGCGTCTCCAGAAGAGCTGGGTGCGTCGGCTAAAGTCGTTTTTGGTGAACGGTGATGGCGAGGCCCTGCTGGCGGCCAACAAGTTTTCGACAGCTCAGATTTGCGTACAATCGTACGTTACAGGGCGCCTCGCAAATTGCACCGTGGCTTGCTGGCATGGCGATGTTCGCGCTTCTGCGGCCGTCGAGGTCTTGCAGCGTACGAGCGACTTCGGAGTAGCAAGTGTGGTTCGTCGAGTGAAAGGCGAGGGGATGATTGCTAGCGCGCGGTCAATCGTGCGGCATCTCGACCTCTCGGGAATCTTTGGATTCGACTTCGTGTTGGAAGATGGCACCCAGCAGGCGAAGCTGATAGAGATCAACCCTCGGGCTACTCAAATCGATCATTTTCCGGGTTTCGACGGTCCCGATTTGCCATCGGCGCTGCTTAGCGTCATCTCGAACGAGCCTATTGTCAACGCGGTAGATCATCAAATCGCGAACGAAGTAGCTCTGTTCCCGCAGGAATGGCAGCGCGACCCGGCGAGTAGATGGTTCGCAAGGGCCTACCACGACGTTCCGTTCGAAGAGCCGGAGTTTCTACGGTACTTTGGATCTCGTGGCAGAAAGAGCATCCCGCCGCTCGTTGCTCGGACTGACCGAGCCGCCGCGGTCGACGGCCCTGGCGACATCGACCCGCGTCCTCGCCCACCACTTTAAATCCTGCGCGTAGTCGCACATCGCTCGACGCGACGCCTGTTGCTGAAGAGCTGCTAAAATGGGGGGTCGGTGATGCGGCTGCATCCTTCGTGGTCCAGAGTGGCCATGCTGGTTGGACTGCTACCATAACAGGCTTGGTGCGAGGCCAAGCGGATCGCGACCAAGGCCGGTTGTCGACACGCCAGACTGGCGTTCGCTGGAGAAGCGTCCGCTCAGGATGTTCAAGTTTCCCGCAATCTCACGAATCGGAGTGGCTGAACCAATATGTCTCGCAAAACGAACTCAGTCTGTGTGTTCGACGGGAGGGCCGAGATCCCAGAGTAGACCGACGGTTCTGACCATCCCGTTTCAAGCCGCGCTTGGACCTCGCGCCCGGCGGTGCTTGTGGATTTCCCTCAGCAAGAATACCCGCCGCGTTCCAGCGCCGTGCAACAGGTTCTCAAAGAGGAGAAAGATTTCGCGCGCTTGCACGTGGCCTCCATGCTGATCGAGTGCTGATCGAAGCCGCACGAGGCAAGCCGGGCCTCGATCTAGGCGCCGGCCTATCAACTCGCCAGCTCAGAGCGTTTTGCATCTTGTAAAACTCGGCTTCACATTTGAAATCGGGTGCGATGCCAACCAAGTCGACGCGGCGAAGTTGCCCGCCGCCGGTGATGATTGAGAGCACCGAGCTTCGCGCGGCCGTGACCCACATGTTATGCTATAGCTCGGCCATGTGTTTCTCGGCTGCTGCTTCCTCAGTGAAGGCCCACGGCAGCATGAACTTGGCCTCAAACACGGCGCCGGTTTGCTCGACGATGCCGTCAAGGGTAGCTGCCATCCATTTGTGTACGGGATGGCGGACGCGTTATTGGATGTTCCTGATGGTTTGCCCCGACGACCGTTGAATCAAGCGCGATTCACGGTTCCGAGCTGAATGATCAGATTGTCTGAGAGGTGGATCTGGTTGGAAAGCGCGGCAGTGATTCGGAACCAGCTGCGTCCGCGCTGCGACAAGCGTGCGGTCAGCATGCTGTCGAATCCCTTCACACGCACCTCACGAAAGCACCCGACTTCCGCGAGTTGCGCTAGGCCATCAGCGTCGTTTGCGTCCGTCTTATTCGCCGCCATATCGAGTGCCGCTTTAGCATAGCGCGCATCGATGCAGATCGCCGGCAACCCTTCGGTGCGCAGCGAATGATAGAACCATACCGACAGCGGTCCGGTCTCGAATACGACGCGTTTCACGGACGGCGCCCGCTTGCGGATGAGCTCTGCGATAATGCTGAGATCAGATGGGCACTTGCCGCGTCAGATCCGTTCACCTGTTTGGCGGATCGAGACTGCCGTCTCTTTCATCGACACGTCGAGACCAATAAATTCTCCCATGGCTGTTCTCCATTCGATGCTTGGGCCCGGCGTCAGGTCGTGAGCCCGTCTCTCCATCTTATCGGGGAACAGCCACTCATTCAGGGGCGACTCGCTCCGCGATTACCCCATGTGGCTTGGCCACGCCGTCACTCTGTACGCTGCGCCAAGAACAGCGGCGCTCCTCGCCGCACTGCCTGAAGCCCCGCGTCTGCGAGGTGAGATACCGGCCCCCGCCTTCGAGCTCCGGCCGACTCAATAAACGCTCCGATTGCGCAGGAATTCCAGTCCTATCTGCAGCAATCCTATTGCTCATGTCGCATCTCCGTCTGTGCCACGAGCGGCGGCCGGGGCGCCTCTAATGAAAAAGGCGACAAATCGAAGCTAGCGGGACCAACGACGAAGCAGCAGTACGGCCTTAGAGCTCGGAGCGACCCCCAAGGGTTCACCTTCTCCGCCCCGCGGCGCGATCAGCCTCTGCCGCTAACCCTCGTTGTCCGGTGAGCAGCCATCGATAGTCGTTCAATCACTCGGCCTGTATCCGTTGCATTCAGGGCAGGTCGCGAGATAGCTGGCGCCAAGTTTATCGTTACGCGCCGCCGCCCGACGACCTCGCTTGATGCTGTTGAAGAACCGCACAACCCGATTGCGGGCGCGATATAGGCAAGGACCAAAACAGATTAGTTCGCCGCGATTCCTTTTGGGCGGGATGTTGGTCCATGCGCCTTTCTTCATGGCAGCTCGGCGTCGTAGCCACGATCAGCAAGCCGCATCGATTCGGGCATCAAGCGAGACAGAAGTCTTCCAGCAAGCCGATTATCGTGAGCCTCGAGGGGGGCCTCATTGTGCCTTGCTGTTTGTTCGCTATCCGGATTATTGTTTAGTATGGTCACGCCCACTCTTCGCCTCACGATCATTGTCGCCGCGGCTTCCATCGTGCCGGCGTGGACAACGAACCATAATGTTCGAGCCGATGAAACGGTGGTCAGAATTGTCGCGCTCGGGGATTCTCTCACTGCCGGGTACGGTGTCCCCGCTGGCTCCGCCTTTCCGAAGAAACTAGAAGCTGCATTGAGAGCCAGAGGTCAACCAGCCGCGGTTGCAAATGCAGGTGTGTCTGGTGACACAGCTGCAAGGGGTCTTGCTAGATTGAACCGATCGATCAGTGACGATACTGACGCGGTAATCTTGGAACTCGGTGCGAATGACATGCTTAGGGGATTCGAACCAAATGTCACTCGCGCGGCGCTCGGGGAGATACTACGCAATCTCGAAGCTCGGCGGATTGTCGTGCTTCTTTGCGGGGTGCGGACCCAACCCAGCCGTGGAGATGAATACAAGCGTGCCTTTGCGGCGATGTTCTCTGATCTTGCCAGAGAGCACAATGTGTTGTTCTATCCGGCTTTCGACGATGCGTTTGTGGACGATACTCAGCTCAAACTGCCGGACGGCCTACACCCGACCGCGGCCGGAATCGAAGCGGTCGTCACGCGCATATTGCCAAAGGTCGAGGTCCTCATCGACCGCGCGCGTCATAGGGGTCGTTGATCCCTTCCAGGTTGCGCCGAATGGCGCCCATTTCATTGTCCCCGACGAGGCGATGAATAGCGCCGGGCCGCTTCCGCTTATGGGCCTATCGGCGACATCGGGATGTCCGTCCTGTGCTGCGTCGCATTCTCGCATTCGGCAGATCCGCCATGACATACTTGTTGCGTTGATGGAATGCCCAAGCCCGAAGCTAGCGAAGCGTCTTACTGGATTGGAGCGCTATGAGAGGCCGGTTCGGGCCGCGCAACGGCGCGTCCTGAAGCGCTGGCTGAAGGAGGGACAACAACAAGAGCGAAGGCAAGGCGCCGGAGCCATTGCGTTTGGAGAGCTTGCCGATCCCATGCCCTGTCAATCGCGTGGGGCCACCATCCCTCCAAAAAAGAGTGCGTCGATCATCGCGAGAGCTTGAAGCGGTTGATTCTGGCAACATCGAAGTGCGGTTAGTCAGTTTCAGAAAGAAGATTTCACTTGAATTAAATGTCTTATTAAATAATCTAGATAAATGGAGCCTATTTATTGGATATGGGATTTTTGATATGACGCGGAGCTCTGTCGGAGACATCGAGTTCGTTGGCGAGGTCGAGTGGGATGGCAAGGCCATCGTGGTCGGGGTAGCGACCCCATTTGGGCACGTGTCGTGTAGAATCCCTCGTGAGACAATCCACGCGCTCCCGATCTATTCGGATGCCCTCGAACGCGAGATCCGTTTGGAGCGGCACCTGATTCTGGAGCGGCTCGCCCCGCCCTACGCGCAAAAATTTCTATTTCGGGAACGGGCGAACCAGTGGATTTGTGGCCTTGGGAGATCAGTCGCGCACGCCCTGCGGCTGTCGCGAGCGCACTACCCGCTGATCAAGAGACCGCCGGTGGATTGCCGGAGGCGATCGAAAAGGTGCAGCCGTCATGATCGGTCAATGGGTTCAAATCGGCTAGCTTGACGAACAACGTCGGCATAGCTGGACTTGAACGTCCAATCCGCGCGTTCGGATCGCCGCCGATTCCAAGGCTCCATCGCAGGCTTCTGTCAGGCGGCGTCCTGTGCGAGAAGCAATGGTGCTGGCGATTTCGACTCGCGTCCCCGCCCTGCACACAAAATCCGGTGCATAACCGCGGACCGAGTGCGGCGTTTGCGTGTTGCAAAAATATGTCTGCTCATTGCAGCCATTCGCTTGGCGAGCGAAGTCACCGCTACGATTGCCGCCTGAATTATGAGGGGACGAAGTTGGAGGCAGCGCGCCTTCGGCGCCGTTCCGCCCGATAACAGCGCGACGCTCGCGACGCGAATGCCACCGTCGCTGACAGACGGCAGCCGCGTAAGGGCAGCAGCGCTCTCGGAGAGAAGCAACCGACGCGCATTTGAACCTGCTTGTCCACTGGCAGGCTCAGCTTTTTTCGTCCGAAGCTGGATTATTTAATCTCGAATGTTATTTTGGTTGATAATTAGATAAAATTTAATACATTTGGATATGACAATTAATCGCGCGGTTCTGGCCATGGCCTCGCTGCGGCTGGATCTGAGCCTCAGTGGTGTTCGCAAGGGGATCGGCAGATGTATCGAGTCTCCGGCTCCGTGTTGGTTGTAGCGGTCGCCATGATGGTCGGAGGTACTCCATGGGCGGACGCAGGACGCCTGGCGATGCCCATGACTTCTCAAGCAGCACTAGGGCGCATCGAACTCGGGCGGCCCACGCTTCCGCCTTTGACGTACACGATGTTCTGCCTGCGCTATGAGGCCGAATGCCGCTCGCGGCGTGGCTTCCGGGGCGGCCCGGTCCGGCTGACCGAGGAGCGGTGGGCGGATCTCTTGGAGGTCAACCGTGCGGTCAATCTGGCCATTATGCCGGTGCCCAACAACCTCGGCTTGGCCGGCGAGGCGTGGAGCGTCAATCCCGATCGCGGGGACTGCAACGACTACGCTGTAAGCAAACGTCACGAACTCCTTCGGCGTGGCTGGCCGGCGCGGGCCTTGCTACTGAGCGAGGTCATCGTCAGTTCCGGAGAACATCATTTGGTGCTGCTCGTCCGCACCCGGAGCGGCGATCTCGTGCTCGACAATCTCGCCCCAGAGATCAAGCTCTGGTCGCGAGTCCCCTATCGTTGGCTTCGCGTGCAAATGCCGAGCAGTCACCAGCTGTGGGCGACGATCGACGGGAAAGGGGCGTAATCGTTACCGGGCGAGCGCGATGCGGATCGCCATTTCCTTTCCCTTGGCGCCGCGCTCCCGTGGATCGGGCCTACTGCTCATCGGTGGACCGGCAGCGGCGAGATCCGAAAGCTGCCCACCATGGCCGTCGTTGCCGGCCCCGTGCAGTTCGGCATTGCGGTCAATGGGCTGCGGCCTCCTGGCGGCAAGGACGGCCCGAACCGCGGAGTAAGCCGCCCGCGGCAAAGGGCATCGTCTCGGCGCGCGGCGTCGGGATACGGCCGTGGCGCTCAGCCCGTCCGGCGGCGGCTTTGTCCGGATGGGCGGTTGATCAGTAGATCGGTCAGCTTCTTGCCGGCTCGAAGCTGCGCTTTCAGCCATCGGGGCTGCTTACCGCGACCGGACCAGGTTTCGGATGGGTCCTTCGGGTTCCGGTACTTCGGCAGCACTGGGGGTAGGGACGGCGCGCACGCTCCGCGTTCGGGGCCCCGGCAGTTCCCTCAATCCTGCGAAGTCGTTCTTCGAGCTTGGCTTTTTCCGCGATCATTCTCCGACTGAGAACAGTCGTCACCTCATCGTAAAGCCGCCACAGCTCGGCTGTGGTCGCGGATGCCCAGTCGTCCTTCTCCATGGAAGCCGTCCCCACTACTTCCGATTTGAAATAGGAGGGGGACTTATCAGGTCGAACCCGGGTCGGGCAAGCACGATCACCTCGCGCACAGCCCGGTCTGCAACGCGGTTCTTCTTGATGCTACCGGCCGGGTCCGTGCCTCCGACCGACCGGCCGCCTCTCGGCCGCTCTCCGCCGACGGCCCCTTCGCATTGGACCAAGCAAGCGCTGCTCGGCCATCAACACGCGACTACGTAAATTCTGCAATTCAGTGAATTGAACGATCAGCGCCTCATGCGTTTGACGCAAAATAGCCGAAGAATACATGTGACCACCTACTCATGACCAGCGATGAACCCGTGACTGCAGATTGGAAGTTGCGGGTTGACGAAATGCCGCCCCAACTTTGCTGACAAGTTTTCATCGGTGCTACTACTGAAGCAGTACAGTTATCGTTCGAGATCCCTGATCAATGGTTGGAAATAAATTCGTGCCCCTCATTTGAGCCTCCCGGCTGGCACACGACTGAGATCGGAATGATTCCAGCCGCTGTCACGCTCGATGACCAGTCCTCGCATTATCTTAAGGAATAGTATTACTTTTTTGCGCCTCCTCTTTCTCGACCTTCCTGTCTGGGGCGAGGCTTTTCAGATTGCCTCGCTCCGGTGAAACTTTGTCGAATGTTAGATTTGAATCGTGAATGTCCCTATATATCGTTCGTAATAAGTGGCCGGTGACGAGTTAGATGATGTTAACCAACACTGACGAAGCGGCCAAATTACTGCATCAATACATTCTTTGGGAGGGCTTTCATGTTGCTACAACCCTTAATTGCAGTAGAAATCGCGGTTTAGTCGATGAATATGCGGTTTCGGATTTCCTTGAGGAGACCCGCATTCTTACGGTGCTGCATGCATTCTCTAAGCGAGTTACGTTGATGCGGCCATCAAGCGTTGCCGATACGTGCCGTGGCGAAGTTGGCAGTGCGACGTTTTGGCAGAACGGATCGGTTATGCCTCCTGCGCGTCTCTATAGAGGGAATGGTGGATTAAACGGCTGCATGCGGAGCTATTAGCGATAGGCAAGGGAAGCATGCGCCGCATCAGAGTTGTCATCGCGGATCGGCACCCGATCGTTTTGCAGGGCATCAGCAGCGTCCTTGCGGCGCAGCACGATTTTGCGATCGTGGCCTCCTGCGGCGATGCTGCGAACTGCATCGAGGCGATTCGACTCCTCGTGCCGGACATTGTGCTGGTCGATAACGCAATGCCCAACGTCAGCCGGCCGGATCTTCTTGCTCTGGCAAACACCGCTGGCCGAGGAGCCCGGGTCATTTTCTTCGCTGGTAAGGCTGGCGATCGCGAGTTGCAAAGGCTGGCCGCAGACGGCGCGTGCGTCGTTCTCACGAAGGATGCCAAGCCGGAGATGCTGGTCGCGACCCTGCGGGAAGTTGCACAGAACCAAGGACTTGCGTCGGGGTCGACGGGCCCCGGTGGGGAGATCAGTGCGGAGCCTCGCGCAGGTGAGGAGAAGTCCCTGACACAACTGACCGACCGGGAGCGGCAGATCATGAGGCTCGTATCGGAGGGGTTGTCGAACAAGGAGATTGGGCGCCGCCTGAACATTGCCGACGGTACGATCAAGGTCCACCTTCACCACATCTTCCAGAAGCTGGATATCAGCAATCGTACAGTTCTCGCGGCATTGGCGATTTCGCAAAACGAGCAGCATGCAGCTCCGCGTGAGTTCGCCTCCTCCGGGCTGCTCCAGCCGGATCCGGTGGTTCGAGATGACGAGGACGCCAAGTGCAACGGTGTCCTTCCGGAACGTACGCGTTAGCTGCAAATCGCACTTGACTGGATATTGTTCCGTTAACCTCGCTGCAGCTTCGGTGTAGGCCTTTGCTGTCGCGGCCGTGCCACGGGGCCGGTGCACGCAAGCAGGACAGGAGCCGGCGGCGCTCTCAGAGACCTGCGAACAATCGTCGATTGTTTTCGGGCATCCTGTCCGAGATGCGTTGTTCATTACGTTAAGTGGGGAGGTCGGTTGTCGCAGCCAGATGCTCAGCCATGTTGCGGCAGGCCCCCTCGGCCTCGGCCAGCGTTCGGAAGGGTGAGCCGCTGATCTTGACCGCGCCGTTGTTCTGGTAGAGCGGTCGCCAACTCGCCAGGTAGCCGGAACGTCCGTGAAAGCCTGGACCCGTGGGGCTTCCAAAGCTGATCACAAACGAGAAGCCATCGCTGCTCGCGCTCCATATCTCCATCCGCTCAAGGGATCGATGAAACTGCAGTGGCATGGCAAATCCTGCGGTGTCTTGGTGGTCGCTCGATTAATATAAATCAGAAATAAATACATTAAATCCTCAATTTGCAAGCCCGAAATTCGACGGCCGCCGCCGCGGAGAACCGCAAGTTCAAGAGGATGCGGAAAATGGCGAAGAGCTGCCGGCTCGACACACGCTTAACAGCTGCCCATTTTCAAACAAAAGTCTTGGTTGAATGCGGATTTAATATATAATATGGGGAATAAATATTTAACTCGAGGAGAGCGCATTGTGTCCCGTGACTGCACTGAAGACGACGATCGGCGGGCATTCCTCAAAACCTGCGGAAGATTCGCGGCCGTGACACCCCCCGTCATGACGCTGCTTCTGTCGACCTCCCTGACCTCGACCGCGATCGCACGTTCGGGCGGACAGACCGGTGTAACCCGAGACGACGACGGGGGCAGGTCATTCTTCGACGACGATCGTCCGTCCGGGGCAGGGTCGAGAGCCTCTGGCAGCGGGTCAGCTGGAGGTGGTGGAGCATCAGGCGGTGGCGGTGGCGGTGGTGGGGCCCCCGGAGGTGGCGGAGCATCTGGCGGTCGCCGTGGTGCGTCATCAAGTGCCGGAGGGACCTCCGGCGGTGGCGGATCCGGTGGAGGGGGAGCCGGTGGTAAAGGGCCGTTCGCGACCGGTGGGAGCTCCGAAAACCCGATCGCAGCTGGCGGCGTCGATTGTGCAGATGAAGATGACGAGGCGCGGAGACGCAATCCCGATTGCGAGCGACCCGCCACTCGAGTTTCGACTGCAACGGGATCTGAGCATTAGTGCATGCAGCTTGGTCTATCGAGCAGGAGACCTGCCATGCCTATCCGCGCTCGGCGGACGACCCTGCTGCCGTTCTTCGCCAGCGTCTCGAAGCGCTTGCCTCCGAACTCGCAGAACTTGAGAGTTCTCAGAGGCCGGGTAGATCGGGCAGAGCGCCGTCAGCGCCACCTGCGCAACCGGGCTGTCCTGGGAAAGCGAGCGAGCTCAGAAGGCAAGCAAGCAGTCGTTGCAACCTGGCAGATTTAAATTTCATCCCTGCGCCGCCTGGTCGCAATTCGTCGAATTATTGCAACGAGTGTCCGAAAGCGAACGGATGGTTCGGCTTTGATCGATCATAGTTGGCTTCGGCCGGGGGAGGCAGTTCATTCGCAGCAGCATCCCACCATGCCGAGAATAGGGGCGCTAGTCTTCTGGCGCAGCACGTGCCGGGCGCTTTGGGGTCTTCAATCCATACCTAGTTTCGCTTGAAAGGATGAATGCTCGTGAATGATGCCAATGTGAAAGTCGAAACGCATGCCGCGAATGAGAGCTCGAACGGAGCAAAGCCAAGGTTCGAGTTGCCGCTTTTAAATTTCCAGGAACTCTTCCGCGGCTTTGCCGAGCAGGGCGCCGCGCAGGCGAGGAAAAATATTGAGAGCATGAAATCCACTTCCGAGGAGATCAGCGACGTTCTCCGTGAAGCCTGTTCTATGAACGTCAAGGGAACCATTGACTACGGCGCCAGGGTGATCGAGATCTCCAAAAACAATACCAGTGCCACCCTGGAATTTTTTTCCCGGCTCGCTGAGACCAGATCGCTGCTGGATATCGTACATCTTTCGACCGCCCAAAGCCGCGAGGCTTTCGAAGCCGCTTCCGCACAGAACCGGGAGCTTTGGGCGCTCGCGCAGAAAGTCGCGATCGATACGACCGAGCCCATCAAGACTGGCTTCAACCGGGTATTGCAAAGGACCGTCGCATAAGACCGTCTGAATCGAGGCTACCGGCCGCGCGGATCGGCTGGACAAGCCTCTCCCCGACAAGGAGAGGCGCGGTCCAGCCGATGGCGGGCGAGTGTGCTCAGAGCCGGCAATAGATTGCAGGAAATCAAGATGGGTATAGTAATGATTAAGTGCCCGGAAACGGGGAGCGCCATTTCGACGGGGATCGAGACCGATCGCGAAAGATTCCGGTGCAGCGCAGTATTCTTCTCGCGCACCTATTGCCGGATTTGCGCCGCCACACACGAGTGGTTCGCGAGGGAGGCCTGGGTCTACGAACCTGCCTTGGATAGTAGGTTACCGGTCGGCTGGCAGGCTCGCGCCGGAGCGGCGTGAAGAACCTCGGCTGCGCCCTGCGAAACGATCCGATCGATCCTGCGGCTCATCACCTTGTAGCACTCGCATGCCACGGCTTCGAGCCGCGGCCGATCAATCTCGAGCTGACCGCGCCGGTTCGATTTCAACGCTCTTGACGCGCGCAACGCGCTCACGACGTGCGTGACGGTGGTGCGGCGGACTCCCAGTAACTCCGACATGGTCTCTTGCGTCAAAGGGAGGAGATTGCCGGCATCCGCCCGGTCGTGAATGTGAAGCAGCCAGCGCGCCATCCGGGCCTCGACGGAGTGCAGGGCATTGCAAGCCGCGACGTACTGGAATTGCGTCAACAGCGATCTCGTGAAAATCTGCACCATGGATGTGATCGCAGGGCTGCGACGCAGAGCCGGCATGAATTGCGCCGCCGGAATCTGCAGCACTGACCCTGGGACGCGGACGACCGCCGTCACGGGTGAGCGGGATGCGCCAAGCGCCGACGTCAGACCGACGGCACCCTCATGACCGATTACCCCCGTGGCGGCCGTCTGCCCGTTCGGCAAGTCCACGATAAAGGCGATCGCGCCGCCGCAGGGGAAGTGAAGGTGTTCGATCCGATCGCCTGATCGGACCAGTACGGCGTCGCGCTCGAGCGCGACTTTCCGCAAATGAGGTGCAAGCAAAGCAAAATCCGCCGGCGGCAACGCTGCTAACAAACGATTACCAACTCTGGTCGCGTGGTCCATCACGGGATTCACCCCCGACGGATAACCGGCGCTGGGACTCGTGCCGGTCGTGCCGAGCTGCTCTGCAGAGTGACAGCTCAACAGCAAGCCAACCGGCCACCTCAGATATGGTTCCAGCGATGAATGGGCATGCCGGACAGCCGCCCCCTGCGGCCGAGATCCTGTCGCGGCTCCAGTGGCGTCCGGCAGCGCCGCCGCACAACTGATCGCATCAACCTTGTGCTCACCAGGCCTACGCGGGAGCCGAAAGAGGGTTGTGCCAGCGACCACTCTCCGAACAAGCACGTCGGCCGCGATCAGTGACGCGCAAGGTGCGGACTGCAAGCGCGCTCTGAGATTATTCGGGGTCGAACTAATTCCCGCAAGAATGTTCTGACCCGGACCAACACTGGTGCAATGACGAGAGCGCCGAATTGAATCGTATGATCTACTCAGGGCGAGGGAGAGGGAGGTCAACGATCCGCTTCATCAAATCGCGCAGATCGGCGGCTTCCTGTTCGCCCATGGCCTCTTCAAAGGCTGTCTGCGCGAGCCGCCATGCAGCCAGGGCTCGCCCATGCGTCTTATGACCCTGCCTTGTGATCGTAACGATACGCTCCCGTCGGTCATTCTTGCCGACTGAAATCTCGACGAAGCCGTCACGCACGAGCGGCCTCAGGTTATGCCCCGTGGTCGCACGATCCATGGACATCAGCTTGGCGAGCTGGGCCATGGTCATCGGCCCTGACGTTACGAGATAACCCAACAAACTGTATTGCGTCGATTTGAGCCCGCTCGAGGCTAGCGCGAGGTCATAGTACCGGGAGAGACGTCTGGCTGCGCGGCGGACTTGATTGCAGTTACAGCGCGCCGGGTCATCGACCAGATTGGATGCTTTTGCTGCTGCTCTCGGCATCAATACCCCTCTCAGCGTCCAACATATCACACGGCTCCTATTTGTTGTCGATAGTTCCAGAACCGCACGCGCGCGCGAGAGCGTTGCGCGCTGACGCTTCCTGCTGTATATCCAAATATAGTTTGATATGCCCCTATTTTGACGGCGATCGGACTCTCAGCGCGTTCGCTCGGCGCGCCGGGCGCAGCCGGAGGAGGAAGACATGGAATCTCCAGTCTTGATCACGGGTGGCGCAGGAACCGTTGGTCATTTACGACGTCGTCCTGCGATAGGCCGATGTGTACACGGCTAGAAACCAGGGCTACCCGCTATGAAGCGCATCGTGTGGTCACTGGCCCTCATCATGCTGGCAACGTCTGCGCCGGCGCGTGACGATGGTCGCTACGCCAATTCACCGCTGAAGGAATGGTTCGAGAGCCTGTCCAGCGAGCTCGGACCATGTTGCTCGGACGCCGATGGATATTTTGTCGCCGATATCGATTGGGAATCCGATCACGGCCACTACCGGGTGCGCATCGATGGCGAATGGGTGATGGTGCCGGACGGCGCCGTGGTCGCACAGCCAAACAAGACTGGGCGGACTATGGTCTGGAAATACTATATTGACGGTCATCCGCGGGTCCGCTGCTTCATGCGGGGCACGATGATCTGACATGGGAGATCTGGCTTCAGCAGGAGCGTGATTGTTCGCTCTCCCATGACTGCGCCCCGCGATACCTGGCGTTGTCCGACTCGAGGGCCCGATAGAGCCGCGCAGCAAGATCGCAAGCGTGCCCAAATAAGTACAATAATAGAACTGATGATCTCGACGACGAGGCGCTCCGTTTCCCCACGCGGCATTCCGATTGAAGGCGCTTCGCTGCTTAGTCTATTTGCGTGGAGACTGGCACGTCTCACCGGACGCAGCATGTGCGGTCCGTCCCAAAGCGATGGTCATCAAATCGCTTGACGAGTTCAAAAAAAGAACTGTAGATTTTGTGACAAGATGGCCGAGCTGAACGGCCGCAGGGCCTACCGCGCTGGCCAACCACGCTTGGACGGCGAGGCGCGCAATTCGCTCGGCGCGGTGCCGGGCGGGCGGTCAGCAAAACACAATGGCGTGCCCGGATGGGTGCGCATCAGGGAGGACGGGTCATGTTGGCGAAATGGAAGAGTCTTGCGGCTCTGGCTTTGCTTTTGAGCAGTCCAGCCTTCGCAGCCGACGAGCCGGGAGTTACCGCGACCGAGATCAAGATTGGCGGGGTGTTTCCGTTCAGCGGACCTGCGTCATCGATCGGTCTCGTGGGCAAGGGCCTCATCGCCTACGTTCAATCGGTGAATGACCGCGGCGGCATCAATGGCCGCAAGATCAACTACATCGCATATGACGACGCCTACAGTCCTCCGAAAGCGGTGGAGCACGTCCGCAAGCTCGTCGAGAGCGATGAAGTGGCGTTCATGTTCGGCCAGCTCGGCACGCCCGGCCTTTCGGCCACAGCAAAATACCTGAGGGCGAAAGCGGTGCCCAGCATCGCAATCATCAGCGGCTCGTCGAAATTCACGGACGTTGGCAGTTATCCGCTGACGACGACAGGCCTTGTCAGCTACGACACCGAAGGAAAAATCTACGCCAAATATCTGATCAGGACGCTGCCGAACGCCAAATACGCCATCCTCTATCAGAACGACGATCTCGGCAAAGATTACGTCAATGCCTTCAAGAGCTTTCTCGGCAAGGACTACGACCGAAAGGTCGTCAGCGCGTCCTATGAGGTCACGGAGCCGACCGTCGATTCGCAGATCACAACCCTGAAAAGCTCTGGTGCCGACGCCCTGATGATCGCGGGAACGCCGAAATTCGCAGCGCAGGCGATCCGGCAAGCTTCTGTGATCGGCTGGAAAGCAACCGTGATCATCAACTTTCCGTCCGGTTCGGTCGGAGGCACGCTCGCGCCGGCTGGCCTCGACAAATCAGTCGGTGTGATCGTCGGGACGATCAACAAGGACGTCGTGGATCCGACATGGAAAGACGATCCCGCCATGCAGGCTTATCGGGCGTTTCTCGACAAGTACCTGGCCGGCGTCGATATCACCAACGGCAGCTACCTGACCGGCTATCAGCAAGGCATCCTGCTCGAGCAGATCCTGAAGCAATGCGGCAATGACCTGTCCCGCAAGAACATTCTGGCGCAGGCCAAGAACCTCAGGGATTTCGTCGTCCCGACCGCGCTGCCCGGGATCAAGGTGAACACCAGCGAATCCGAGAACATGATCTGGACGCAGATGCGTTTGCAACGATGGACCGGATCGACCTGGGAAGCCTTCGGCGAGGTGTTGGACGCCAGGTCCGAATGATTTCGCCCCAGCCAGAGTGACGGACGCGGCATCAGTTGCGTCCGAGCTTGCTCTGCGCCGGCAGGCCGCCGCTGGGCAAGACAGGACTGCACCGCCTGCGGTCGCCTTTCAGCAATTCGGGAGATCATTTTCGATGTCGACGACCGCACTGACGTTTGCACCCCGCGAGGTTTCCATCGAGCGTCGAACCGACGGCACGCTTATCTTGAGCTCACCACTCGAATGGACGCCGTGCGACTGGCGCATCACAGATTTTCTGCCGCGCTGGGCCAATGCCGTTCCGGATCGGGTTTTCCTTGCGCAGCGCAATGCCAAGGGAGGATGGGACGAGATCACCTATGGTGAGGCATGGTCGCAGGTTCAGGCGGTTGGCCAAGGCCTGATCGATTTGGGCGCTAAGCCTGCCGACAAGCTTGCGGTGCTTTCCGGAAACTCCATCGAGAACGCGGTGATCTCGTTTGCGGCGATGTCGATCGGGGTCATCTTGGCGCCGATCTCGCCGAACTACACGCTGATGCCGGGGGGCCTCGCACGCCTCAAGGACATCGCGGAAGTGCTGCGCCCAAGCTTCGTATTCGTTCAAAGCGGACGCGACTTTTCCGCCAGCCGCGCGATTCCCGAATTGGCGGCCGCGACCTGGTTCAGCGTCGATGGCGCGCCGGATACGGTGCCTTTTCAGGCTCTGGCGGCTCGAACCGGGAGCGAAGGATTCGATCGCGCATCGCGTGAGGTGCCTTGCGACGCCGTCGCAAAGATTCTCTTCACGTCAGGTTCGACCGGCTTCCCCAAAGGGGTGCTCAACACCCATCGCATGATGGCAAGCTCCCTGCAAATGGGCAGCCTGCTCGTGTCACCTCCGGCCGTGCCGGTGCAGGTTGAATGGCTGCCCTGGCACCATACGATGGGCAGCAATGTCATCCTTCACGGCATCCTGAAGAATGGCGGGACGCTCTATATCGATGATGGCCGGCCGCTGCCGCAGCTCTTTCACAAGACGGTCGCCAATCTCAGGGAGATTTCACCAACCGCCATGTTCAACGTGCCTGCCGGCTATAACCTCTTATGTGATGCGATCGAGAACGACCTCGACCTTGGCGCCACCGTGTTCAAGCGGATGGACCGATTGAGTTATGCCGGCGCCGCAATTTCACAGGGCACCCTGGAAAAACTCTATCGATTGACATTCGCGGTCACCGGCCGACGAATTCCTGTCATGTCGGGCTATGGCACGACCGAAACGGCGCCGACAATCAGTTCGACGCATTGGGCAACGGACCAGCCCGGAGAGATCGGTCTTCCCGCGCCGGGGCTGCAGCTCAAGCTCATCCCGGTCTCCGATACCTACGAGGCCAGGGTCAAGGGCCCTAACGTCACGCCCGGCTATCTCGAAAGGCCGGATTTGACGGAAAGGGCCTTCGATGAGGAAGGATTCTACCGCATCGGCGACACTGTCTCGTTTCTGGATCCAGAGAAGCCGGAGCTTGGGCTGCGCTTTACGGGAAGAATTTCCGAGAACTTCAAGCTTGCGAATGGCACCTGGGTCTCGATCGGAAACATGCGCGCGGCAATCCTGGCCGCGACGCGCGGCGTCTTGCTCGACATCGTCGTTGCGGGCGAAAATCGCGAGGCGTGCGCGCTGCTCTGCTGGTTGAATCCGACCGAAGCGACGCGAGTTTCAACGAACCCAGCCGCAGATCTGACCTGCGATCCCTTCGTGATTCAATTTCTAAGGGATTGTTTTCAGAAATATAACGAGACCGTCGGAAGCAGCGAAAGAGTTTGTTCCTTCTCTCTGCTGAAGGATCCGCCATCAATGGCTGCCGGAGAGATCACGGACAAGGCCTATGTCAACCAACGCGCCGTGCTGAAGGTTCGCTCCGAACAGGTTGAACGCCTCTATACCAGCGAACCGGGCCGCGATGTGGTCCGAGTGTAAGGGCGAGTTGAGCGACATCGCGTGTCGGCCTGACGGCGCCCGCATGCGCTCCCTTGCGTTGCTATCCGATGCGCGGACCCTCGAGCAGCATTCCGTGGGCGGCCATCTCAAGCGGCGCGCGAGCGCGTCTTTGTCTTCCGGACCTCCGGCGCCGCCGTCGCGGGGGTGCCGCGGGCACCTGGTCCCGGATGAGTATGAACCTCCTTGGCCGACAGCGGCTCGCCGCATTCAGAGCACACCATGACCGGATCGAAGTCCTTTCCGCACTTGCGGTGCTGATGCAGCAACGGTCGGCCGCGCTCGTCGACCATGTGGGTATCGCCCCAATGCACGATCGCCATCATGATCGGATAGAGGTCGAGGCCCTTCTGGGTCAGGATATATTCGTGACGCTTGGGGGATTCCTGGTAGGGAATACGGCGCAGGATGCCCTGCCGAACCAGCTTTTTCAGCCGTTCGGCGAGCAAGTGTCGTGTGATTCCGAGCGCCGACTGAAATCCCTCGAAGCGGCGCGTGCGCAGGAAGCATTCACGCAGGATCAGAAGAGTCCAGCGATCGCCGATCACGCCGATGGTTCGGGCCATCGAACATGGCTCTTCCTCGAGTTCTTTCCACTTCATTCACCCACTCCAATCGTCCCGGCACAGGCCGTCTCCAATCGTCGCGGAGATCGGCACCGACTCTTGCATTCTAGATAGGTACTAGATTTCAAACAATACCCTTCCCAATAGGCCAAAATCAGCGGATTACAGGCGCATTGACAGTTCTATTTTAGAACTATATGGTTGCCGAAAGTCGCGCTGGCGATCGGATTGCCAGTGACCTCCATTCGCTCTCCGGGAGAAGGCCGAGATGACCCTGAAGGTTGAATTCCAGTTCGATTTCGGTAGCCCGAACGCCTACCTGGCGGAAGTGGCCATCCCTGGCATTGAGCAGCGGACCGGGGTGAAATTCGCGTACGTCCCGGTTCTGCTCGGCGGCATCTACAAGGCGACCGGCAACATGTCGCCGTTCGACTCGCTTCGCGGCATCAAGAACAAGCCGGAATATCAGGCGCTGGAGACCCAGCGGTTTATCCGACGCCACAACATCACGAAATTTCGCCAGAATCCCTTCTTTCCCGTCAACACGCTGACGCTGATGCGCGGTGCTGTCGCTGCCCAGTTCGAGGGCATGTTCGAGCCCTATTTCCGCGCCGCCTATCATCATATGTGGGAAGAGCCGAAGAAAATGGACGACCTCGAAATCTTCCGTCGCGCGTTTGTCTCCTCGGGTCTCGATGTCGATCGGCTGTTGGCGCGTGCGCAGCAGGATGACGTCAAGAAGAGGCTGATTGATCTGACCAACGACGCCGTCAGCCGGGGAGCATTCGGCTCTCCGACCTTTTTCGTCGGAAAGGAAATGTTCTTCGGCAAGGACCAGATCCGTGACGTCGAGGAATCGATCGTCGAGCAGATCAGGCAACCTGTTCCCAAGACGGCCTGACGGCGGCGACTGTCCGGGCTGCGTGGCGAAGCCGCTCTCGGACCCAAAGCAAACGTAAATTCAGGGAGAATGCCCATGCCCGGCCCACTTCACGGCGTTCGAGTGCTCGATTTGACCGGCGTGGTGTCGGGCCCGTTCGCGACCATGTTTCTGGCGGATCAGGGCGCCGACGTGCTGAAGATCGAGCCGATCGGCGGCGACATTACCCGCCGCAGCCGCGCCACCATCGACAAGGAGGGCGAGTTCTCCGCGCTATTCATCTCTTCAAACCGCGGCAAGCGCTCGCTGTCGATCGACGTCAAGAGTATGTCGGGATGCGAGGTGCTCACCCGGCTGGTCGCGCAGGCCGATGTCCTGGTGCAGAATTTCCGGCCAGGCACCATGGAACGTCTCGGTCTCGGCGTTGAGGAATTGCGCCAGCGCCATCCGCGCCTGATCTACGTCTCAATCAGCGGGGTCGGCGATACCGGACCCTATGTAAAGAAGCGCGTCTATGATCCGATCGTTCAGGGATTGTCGGGCTTCGCCGATATCCAGTCGCAGCCGGTCACGAACCGGCCGCAGATGATCCGCACCATCGTATGTGACAAGACCACCGCGGTGTTCACCGCTCAGGCGGTGGCGGCGGCGCTCTATGCGCGTGAGAAGACGGGGCAGGGCGACCACATCCAAGTGGCGATGCTGGATGCGATGATCTCCTACCTCTGGCCGGAAGGCATGATGCAGTACACGGTGGTCGGTGCCGAGGCGGCCACTGTCGATCCGAATGATCGGCCGGACCTGGTGTTCAAGACCAGCGACGGCTACATCACCGCCGGCACCATCTCCGACTCCGAATGGCAGGGCTTTTGCCACGCCTCCGGCGATCCCGAGCTCGCCAAGGATCCCCGCTTCGCGACTCCCGCGGCGCGCTCGGTCAATGCCACCGCGCGGATCAACAAGATGGCGGAATACATCAGTCAGCATACGACCGCCGAATGGCTGGAGCGCCTCGACGCCGCGGATGTGCCCTGCGCACCAATCCTGCGCCGGAGTGAGATCATTCATAACGAACAGGTGGTAGCGCGCGGCATCATCGCTGAATTCGATCAGCCGAAAGTCGGCCGTGTCCGGCAGCCGAAACCGGCAGCCCGCTTCGAGATCAACCAGGCTGCGATCGGCGGGCCGGCCCCCCGGGTCGGCGAGCATTCGCGCGAGGTGCTGCGCGATCTCGGATACGACGACGGCGCCATCGACAAAATGATTGCCGAGCGCGCCCTGCGCGTGGCTGTGTAGGCAGAAGCGTTAGCGCTGCCGGCGATCGCTTGGAGCTTTGCCGGCCCTACCGCAACGGGGCCACAGGAACATTAGCCGCGACCGCTCGCTGATAGGCCTCCCGTCGCTGGATGCGTTCGAGGTAGGGCAGCGCATTCTCGCAAATGCCGACGCCATAAGCGATGGCCCAGTCAAGGCACGTCGTAAGGAGGATATCTGCGCTGCTGAAGCGCTCGCCCATGAGAAACGGCCGGCCGTCAGCCAAGGCGACTTCAACGTGGCGCAGCTGGCCGCGAAAGTACTCCGCGGCTTGAGCGACGACTTCAGGTGCGACGCCATAGATGTGTCCCAGCGCGTCCGCCCGGTGGCGGCGCATGACGTAAAGGCTCGTGGAATCGAGCTCGGCCACGACAAAGAAGCACCATTCGAGCCACGCGGCATAGTCGTGGGTGGACTTCGGAATCAGCGAGCGTTCCGGCGTCGAATACATGCGCGACAAATAGGCAACGATCGCGGCGCTCTCGCCGATGCAGAAGTCGCCATCCTGCAACAATGGGATCTTCTGGCGGGGATTGAGCCTGGTATATTCAGCGGTTTTGGTTTCGCCTGTCCGAGGTCCGATCGGCTTGACCTTATAGGATAGGCCAAGTTCGTGCATCGCCCAGTGTGCACGAATGGTGCGGCTTGTGCCGGCGCCCCACAGCGTGAGATCGGGTGTCGCGTTCATCACCACTTCTCCACCGACGGACGAAGATCGAGTTCATGGGTCCAGCCGTCGCGGCTCTGCTGGTGCGTGAACCAATAGGCTTCTGCGATAGAGGAGGTCTTCGTCAGGCTGTCCGGCGGGATCGCGCCTGCCTCGATCCCCTTTGCCGCTTTCATGCGCTGGTGGATGGCTTCGCTATCGACGCCGGCATCGATGATGAGATGGACGACATGGATATTCTTCGGCCCAAGCTCGCGCGCCATGGCCTGGGCCACCGCGCGAAGGCCGAATTTTGCCGACGAGAACGCGGCAAAGCCCTGGCCGCCGCGAAGGCTGGCGGTCGCTCCGGTAAAGAAAATGGTGCCGCGACCGCGCGGCAACATGACGCGCGCAGCTTCGCGGCCCACGAGGAATCCGGCGTAGCACGCCAGCTCCCAGGCCTTGAAGAAGAGCCTCTCCGTGGTGTCCACGAGCGGCTTGTTGACGTTCGATCCGGCATTGAAAAGGCAGACCTCGATCGGTCCGATATCGCGTTCAACGTCGGAAAAGAGGTTCTGCACCTCGGCTTCTTGCCGCGCATCGACACTGAAGGCGTGGATACGACAGCCGGCAGCCGTCAGCTCGTCCACGAGCCCCTGGGATTTGGTGGCGTCACGCCGGCAGATACAAACCGTGTAGCCGCCTTTGGCAAAACGTCGGGCGACGGCGGCTCCGATCGCATCGCCCGCGCCCACCAGGATTGCTACGCCGGGACCTTCGACCATGATCACTCCTCCCCATAAGTTCTTATTTGATACTTAAGGCTAGCCGTTCGCCGCAATGTTGTAAACGATGTTCTGCAAGGGCTACGCAAAGCGACAGCTATTCTGTCACTCTGGCGTTAAGTCGCCAAATGGTCATTTAGCGATTGACGAGTTCTAAAAAAGAACGTTAACTCCAATTCGAATGGGCTTGGGCCAAGGACCGGGCTCAGCGTTTCGGGAGGTTGGCAGTGGCGGGGTTTTTCAGGCGCGGCCGATATCGCAGGCGACCGGGTGATCACGGTGCGCGAACAGCGTATTGGGCTGGACGCTCCGGCACGGCAGAACAGCTTCAACAGGTCTAATTTAACCGGGAGACGACCCTTGCAAAAGAGAAACGCAACCGTGGCCGTGATCGGTGCCGGCGACTATATCGGCGGCGAGATCGCAAAGAAGTTTGCCTCGGAGGGCTTCACGGTGTTTGCCGGGCGCCGCAACGGCGCCAAGCTCGAGCCGCTCGTCAAGGAGATCGAGGCGGCCGGCGGCGAGATTCACGCGCGCACGCTCGATGCGCGCAAGGAAGAGGAGATCATCTCGTTCCTGGAAGACGCCGACAAGCACGCGCCGCTCGAGGTCTGCATTTTCAACATCGGCGCCAACGTCAATTTCCCGATTCTGGAAACGACCGAGCGCGTCTTCCGCAAGGTCTGGGAGATGGCCTGCTATTCCGGCTTTCTCGCTGGCCGCGAGGCCGCGCGGCTGATGCTGCCTCGCGGCAAGGGCAACATCTTCTTCACCGGTGCAACGGCGAGCCTGCGCGGCGGAATTGGCTATGCAGCCTTCGCCAGTGCCAAGTTCGGTCTGCGGGCCGTTGCCCAGGCCGCGGCGCGCGAGCTGGGGCCGAAGAACATTCACGTGGCGCATCTCATCATCGACTCCGGGGTCGACACCGAATGGGTGCGCCAACGACGGATCGAGGCGCTCGGTCCGAATGCCCTCGATAATCCTGATCTCTTGATGCCGCCGTCGTCCGTCGCGGAATCCTGATTGGCTGCTGTATCAGCAGCCGCGCAGCGCCTGGACCTTCGAGCTGGAGATCCGCCCCTTCGGTGAGAAGTGGTAGCGGAGACTGTTGCGATGGAGCTCAATCTTTCCAGCGAGGATGCTGCCTTTCGTGACGAGGTTCGCACATTCATTGCGGAAAACTATCCGCAGGAAATGCGCGTTCCAAATCCCGAGACCGATTTGACCAAGGAGCAATCGCTGCTCTGGCATCGAATTCTCTACAAGAAGGGCTGGATCGCGCCGCTCTGGCCCAAGGAGTACGGCGGTCCGGGCTGGTCGATCACGCAACGCTTCATCTTTGAGCAGGAAACCTCTCGGGCCGGAACGCTGCCGCCGCTCGCGTTCAGCGTGACCATGGTCGGGCCGGTGATCTACACGTTTGGCAACGAGGCGCAGAAGAAGAAGCTTCTGCCGCGGATTCTATCCGGCGAAGATTGGTGGTGCCAAGGCTATTCGGAGCCGGGCTCCGGCTCGGACCTCGCGACCGTCAGAACCAAGGCGGTGCGCGAGGGTGACCACTACATCGTCAACGGGCACAAGACCTGGACCACGCTGGCGCAGCACGCCGACTGGATTTTCTGCCTGGTGCGGACGGATCCGAGCGCGAAGCCGCAATCCGGGATCTCCTTCCTGCTGATCGACATGAAGTCGCCCGGGGTGACGGCGCGGCCGATCATCACGATCGACGGCAGCCATGAAGTCAACGACGTCTTCCTCGAGAACGTCCGCGTGCCGTTGGAGAACCTTGTCGGCGAGGAGAACAAGGGCTGGACTTACGCCAAGTTCCTGCTCGGCAACGAGCGGACCAGCATGGCGGGCATCGGCCGGTCGACCCGTTACATCGGGAAGCTGAAGCAGATCGTGAAGGCCGAGATACCGGCGGACGATCCGGCACATCTCGAGTTTCTGCGGGACATTGCCCGCATTGAGCTCGAACGTGCTGGCTCTGGAGGCGACCGAACTGCGCGTCGTCGCCCAGATGGCGCGCGGCATCGATCCGGGGCCGGCGGCGTCGCTGTTCAAGATCCGCGGCACCGAGATCTTCCAGAGCATCACCGAACTTACTCACCGCGCGATGGGCAATTACGGCCTTGCGATCCGCGAGCATCCGGCCAGTGCCAACCATTTCATGCCAGGTCCCGACTACGGACATACCGCGTCGGAGAAATACCTGAATGCGCGCAAGCTCAGCATCTACGGCGGATCGAACGAGATCCAGCGCAACATCATCGCCAAAGCAGTGCTCGGCCTTTAGGCGCGGGCGCATCGGGAGGATCGGATGGACATCCAGTTCACGGAAGAGCAGGACATGCTGCGATCCAGCGTCCAGCGTCTGCTGCGCGATCAATACGATTTCGACACGCGCCGAAAGATCGTGGCGAGCGAGCAAGGCTTCAGCCGGAAGCAGTGGGAGGCTTTCGCGGAGCTCGGCCTGCTCGCTGCGCCGTTCTCCGAGGACGCTGGCGGTCTCGGCGGCGGCGCGCTGTCGACCATGATCATCATGCAGGAGTTCGGCCGGCACCTCGTCGTTGAGCCTTTCGTCGAGACGGTCGTGCTGGCCGGGGGGCTGATCGAGCAGGCGGGCACGTCGGAGCAGAAGCAGGGCTTCCTTCCCGGCATCATCGACGGCAGCAAGATCTGGGCGTTGGCCTGGACGGAGAAGGCATCCCGGTTCGATTTCGCTAACGTCGCGACCAGGGCGCGGCGTGAGGGGAACGACTACGTTCTGAGCGGTCGGAAGACCATGGTGATCGCCGCGCCCTGGGCGGATCATCTGATCGTCTCGGGGCGGACCTCCGGCGACGACCGCGACGGCGGCGGCGTCAGCCTGTTCGTGGTCGACCGCCGCGCCGCCGGCGTCGATCTTCAGAGCTTCAAGACGATCGACGGGCGCCGGGCCGCCGAGGTCGACCTGCGTGAGGTCCACGCGCAATTGCTGGGGAGGGAAGGCGAGGGCGTCGCCGCGCTGGAGGCTTGCCGCGAGCGTGCGATCGGCGCCCTCTGCGCGGAGGCCGTCGGCGCCATCGGCGAGCTGAATTCCGCCACACTGGAATATTCCAAGACCCGCAAGCAGTTCGGCACCACCATTGGCTCCTTCCAGGTGCTGCAACATCGGATGGTCGACATGTTCATCGCGCATCAGGAGGCGCTCTCCCTGATGCAGCATCTCAACCTCAGCCTCGCGGCGGGCGATGCGGGACTTCCGCGGCTCGCCTCGGGCGCCAAGTCGAAGATTGGTTATGCCGGCAAGTTCGTCGCCGACCAAGCGGTGCAGCTTCATGGCGGCATGGGAATGACCGACGAGCTCAACGTCGGACACTATTTCAAGCGAATCTCCTCCATCAACATCCAGTTCGGCGATCCCGCGTTCCACCTGCTGCGCTACGCGCAGCTGGATGCGGCCGCGTAAAGAGAAGAGGCCAGCATGACGACTGAAGCAGTCATCGTTTCCACCGCAAGGACCGCCGTCGGCAAGGCCTATCGCGGCGCGCTCAACAACACGGACGGCCCGACCATGGCCGGGCACGTGATGGCCGAAGCCGTGAAGCGGGCCGGCGTCGCGCCCGGCGAAGTCGAGGACGTGGTGATGGGCTGCGCGATGCAGCAAGGCACCATGGTGATGAACGTCGCGCGCAAGGGCGCGATCCGCGCTGGCTTGCCGGTCACCGTCGCCGGCACCACCATCGACCGCCAATGTGCCTCCGGCCTGCAGGCCATCGCCGTTGCCGCGCGCTCGGTGATATCGGATGGGGTCGAGGTCGCGATCGGCGGGGGCATCGAGTCGATCAGCCTCGTGCAGAACGACCACATGAACCGGTTTCATGCCGTCGACGATGAGTTGATGGCGATGAAGCCGGAAATGTACATGTCGATGCTCGAGACGGCCGAGATCGTCGCCGAACGCTACAAGATCGGTCGCGACAAGCAGGACGAATACAGTCTCGAATGCCAACGCCGCGTCGGCGCTGCCATGCAGGCCGGCCACTTCAACGACGAGATCGTGCCATTCACCACCAGGATGGCGCTCGTCAACAAGGACACGAAGGAGGTGACCTACGAGCAGGTGACGCTGACAAAGGACGAAGGCCCGCGCCCGGAAACGACCGCCGAAGTCCTGGCCAGGATCAAGCCGGTGTTCGAGGGCAAGACGATCAGCGCGGGCAATGCCAGCCAGCTTTCCGACGGTGCTTCGGCCTGTGTGATCATGAGCGATAAGATTGCAGCCAGGAAGGGCCTCAAGCCGCTCGGCATCTTCCGCGGCTTCGTCGCTGCCGGCGTCGAACCCGACGAGATGGGCGTCGGTCCGGTCGCCGCGATCCCGCGGCTGCTCAAGCGCCATGGCCTGAAGATCGACGACATCGATCTCTGGGAGCTGAACGAGGCCTACGCGGTCCAGGTGATCTATTGCCGCGATAAGCTCAGCATTGACCCGGACAAGCTCAACGTCAATGGCGGCTCGATTGCGATCGGTCATCCCTACGGCATGACCGGGGCGCGGCTCACCGGTCACCTCCTGATCGAGGGGCGGCGGCGCAAGGCGAAATACGGCGTGGTGACCATGTGCATCGGTGGTGGCATGGGCGCGGCGGGATTGTTTGAAATCATCCACTGAGCGGAAACGCGGGAGATCATTCGTGAAGACAGCGATCACTGAACTGTTCGGCATCGAGCATCCGATCATCCAGGGTGGGATGCACTATGTGGGGTTCGCCGAACTCGCCGCCGCGGTGTCGAATGCCGGCGGCCTGGGGATCATCACGGGCCTGACGCAGCGGACGCCGGAACTGCTGGCCAAGGAGATCGCGCGCTGCCGCGACATGACGGATAAACCATTCGGGGTGAACCTGACCTTTCTGCCCACCTTCAGCGCGCCACCCTATCCGGAGTACATCGCAGCGATCAGAGAGGGCGGCGTCAAGGTCGTCGAAACCGCCGGGCGCAGCCCCGAGCAGTACTGCCGGCTCTGAAGGCCGGCGACATCAAGGTGATCCACAAATGCACCTCCGTCCGGCATTCGCTGAAGGCCGAGCAGATCGGCTGCGATGCCGTCAGCGTCGACGGATTTGAATGCGGCGGCCATCCGGGCGAGGATGACATGCCAAACATGATCCTGTTGCCGCGTGCGGCCGAGGAACTGAAGATCCCGTTTGTTGCATCCGGCGGCATGGCAGATGCGCGCAGCCTGGTTGCGGCGCTGGCGATGGGGGCCGCCGGCATGAACATGGGCACGCGCTTTATCGCCACCAAGGAGGCACCGGTGCATGAGAACGTCAAGAATGCGCTGGTCCAGGCCTCGGAGCTCGATACCCGGCTCGTCATGCGCGCGCTCCGCAACACCGAGCGGGTCCTCAACAACAAGGGCGTCGAAGACTTGCTGGAGATCGAGCGAGAGAAAGGTAAAAGCCTCAAGATTGACGACATCCATGACCAGGTGGCGGGCGTCTATCCGAAGGTGATGATCGACGGCGATATGGACGCGGGCGCTTGGAGCTGCGGCATGGTCGTCGGACTCATCCGCGACATTCCGACCGTGAAGGAACTGGTCGACCGCATCATGGCGGACGCCGAGCGACTGATCAGGGGCAGGCTTACGGGATTCCTGGACGCCGACAGCACGGCCGCCCTGAAGGTCGCATGAAGCGACGGCGAGCGGATTGGCACCTCGTAGGGCTTGCCAAGCGCGAAATGCATCCCTCCAAAGCGGTTGCAAGACCCAGGAGAACGCCGGTCGTCCGCTTCACCTGATTGCTAGAGCGCCGGTTGCGACGGCGCGTTCACGTCAGCTGCTGGAGCTTCTTCAGCGGATTGAGTTCGCTCGGCTGGCCCTGTTCCTCGCGGCCGCGCTCCGCCTCGGCCTTGCCGTCCTCGTGGAGCTCCTGATCCCCGACGATCTCGCCGACGGCCTGTTTCGCCTTGCCGGCGATCCGCCGCTTAAGACCTTTCACCTTGCCCATGGCAGCCTCCAAGCTCACGCCGCTGCCCCGGCGCCAAACGGGGGAATAAGCGCCGGGGCCTGCGGTTTCGTCCAAAGTGCGTCCGACAGCAGGGGGCAGATGCCGGAGGCGTGGGGCAAACTCCTTGGCGCGCCGATAGTTCCTCCGATCATCGCCGTGCGAGCTCGATGATCACGCCTTCATTGCCCCGAAGCAGGATCGATGCGTCCGGCAATGGCTCGCGCGGCCGGTCCAGATGTGTTGACATCAGCAGGCGGCCACGGCCGTGCCAGTGCCATCTCCGCGGCTCGGCGACGATGTTGAGGGCGACCAGCACTTCGCCCGCGTCTGTCACGCGCTTGAAGGCGAGGACGTCGTTTTGCGATCGCAGCGGCGCGTGGCTGCCTTCGCGAAGACAGGCATGCTCGCGCCGCAGCGCGATCAGCGCGCGAAACAACGCCAGGATGGAATGTTCGTCCCGCCTCTGCTGCGCCACGTTGGGCGCATCGCGCGGCCCCAGCGGTAGCCATGGGCTGCCTGTGGTGAATCCACCGCTCTCGCTGTCATCCCAGCGCATCGGCGCGCGCTCGGGATCGCGGCAAAGTTCATATCCCGGCACAAGCTTCTCGAAGAGATCGCGAACGCGATCGGCTGGAATAGGGACCCGTTTGCGGCCGATCTCGTCGCCCATGAAGAAAAACGGCGTTCCCCGCAGCGTCATCAACAGCATCGCGAGCACGCGCATCTGCGCGGCACCGATCTTGCTCGCGATCCGCTGCTTGTCGTGCCCGCCGATCACCCACACCGGCCAAGCGTCCTTGGGAATGGCGTTGAGATAGGCGTCGATAGTCGCCTGGAGCGACAGCGCGTCCCATCGCGAGTCCAGCAGCGCGAAATTCAGCGGCAGGTGCAGGCGCGGTCGATCGTTGCCGTAGAAGTGCCCGATCCGGTCGGTCTTGCCCTGAACTTCGCCGCACAATAGCCGGTCCGGATAGCCATCGATCACCTCACGGATGAATTCGATGCACGACATCGTCTCCGGCCGGTCGTCGGTAAACACGGACGTATGGCGTTGCGGCGGCGGCTTGTCCTTGGCTTGCGGGTTTGGTGGATTGTCGCGCAACAGATCGTCCTTGATCAGCACGGCGCTGGCATCGACGCGAAAGCCGTCGACGCCGCGGTCGAGCCAGAAATGCATGACCTCGGCGATCGCAGCCCTCACGTCCGGATTGCGCCAGTTCAGGTCGGGCTGCTCGACCAGGAAGGAGTGGTAGTAATATTGCCGCCGCGCGTCACACCACTCCCAGGCGCTACCGCCGAAACGACTCAGCCAGTTGTTCGGCGGTCCGCCATTCTCGGCCGGATCGGCCCAGATGTACCAATCGGACTTTGCGCTGTGGCGCGAACTGCTGCTCTCGACGAACCAGGCGTGGTCGTCGGCAGTGTGATTGGGGACGAGGTCGAGAATGAGCCGGATCCCTTCTGTGTGCAGGGCGCTGACGAGGCGATCGAATTCGTCGAGCGTGCCGAAGCCCGGGTCGATTGAACAATAATCGGAGATATCATAGCCGAGATCGCGAAAGGGACTGCGGTAGATCGGCGTGAGCCACACCGCATCGATGCCGAGCCATCTCAAATAGTCTAGCCGCGACATCAAGCCGGCGAGGTCGCCTTTGCCGTCGCCATTGGAATCCTGGAACGAGATCGGCGCGATTTCATAGATGACCGCGGATTGCCACCACGCGCGTTCGTCACGGGATTTGGTCATTGCCTCGATTTCACCTCGTTGCAGGTGGCCTCTCGATCAAGCTCTGTAAACGGACAGCGATGGCGCAGCTCGTGAGCTTGATGATGGCGTCGCGCGGGTCCTGGATTTCCGGGTCGGTGACGGTGTCGCACCGGATGTCCGCCTTGCCATGCCAAACCAGCGCCTTGATCTCGGTCCTCCGCCATCAATCATGTGGCATCTAAGTTCAGGCATGAACGATGGTTGCTATGCAACGCGCAAATTCTTCGCACTGCACCGGACCGTGCGGGAATAGGAACAGCTGGCCGGTCGAGCGATTGGGCATCATCATCCCAACCCGCGAGGATACGCCCTATGGCCGCCAATCAACTCGCCGTCGTCACCGGCGCCTCAACCGGTATCGGCCTGGAACTTGCCAGGTGCTGCGCCCAAGCAGGTTTCAATCTTGTCATCGCCGCGGACGAGGCCGCGATCGAGGGGGTGGCCGTCGACCTGCGTAGGTTCGGCGGCAGTGTGGAGCCGGTCGAGACCGATCTCGCCACCATTGAGGGCGTCGACAAGCTCTGCGCGGCGGTCGCCGACCGGCCGGTCGACGCGCTGCTGGCTAATGCCGGCATCGGCCTCGGCAAGGCCTTCCTTGACCAGGATTTCCAACGCATCAGGCACGTCATCGATACCAACATCACCGGCACGCTCTACCTGATCCATCACGCCGGCAATGCGATGGTGCGACGCAACTCCGGGCGCATTCTCATCACGGGCTCGATCGCCGGCTTCATGCCCGGCAGCTTCGAGGCGGTGTACAACGCCTCCAAAGCTTTTCTCAACTCGTTCTCCTTCGCTCTGCGCGAAGAGCTGCGCGATAGCGGCGTCACCGTCACTTGCCTGATGCCTGGCGCCACCGACACCGAATTCTTCCGCCGCGCCGACATGATGGACACCAAGGTTGGCACCGAGCAGAAGGATGGCGCCTACGAGGTCGCCAAGGCCGGCTTCGATGCAATGCTGCGCGGTGAGGCCGACGTCGTCACCGGTCTGAAGAACAAGATCCAGGCGACGGTCGCCGCCATCACGCCGAACGAGATGCTGGCCAAGCAGCATCGGAAGTTGGCCGAGCCCGGCACGGCGAAATCGTAGCGCGAGAGTGCACCAACTCTCGCGGCACGCCGTAGATACGGCGTCTGCTGTGATGGCGCTGACCTTCTGTGCGTAACGGCGGGCCCGCCGACCGCAGAGGAGGACTGACCTTGGTGAACATGGCCGCTGCTTCGTCATCGAAGACCACGGTCTATGCCGCACTTGCCGGCAATGTGCTCGTCGCGGTCACCAAGATCGGCGCCGCCATCTGGACGGGAAGCTCGGCGATGACGAGCGAGGCCGTGCACTCGGTGGTCGACACCTCCAACGAGGTGCTGCTGCTCTATGGCTACCATCGTGCCAGCCGCCCAGCGGACGAATCCCATCCACTCGGCTACGGGCGCGAGCTGTATTTCTGGAGCTTCATCGTCGCCCTGGTGATCTTTGCGCTCGGTTCGGGCGTCTCGCTCTATCAGGGCCTCGTGCATGTTGCCGCCCCTGAGCGGATCGAAGATCCCATCGTCAGCTTCATCGTGCTCGGGCTGTCGTTCCTGTTCGAGGGCGCATCGTGGCTGGTCGCCTTGCGACGTTTCCGCTTCGACGCGGCGCGGTTCGGCTACTATCAGGCCTTTGTCCGCAGCAAGGACCCGCCTGCATTCATGGTGCTGCTCGAGGACAGTGCGGCGCTGGTCGGTATCGTCATTGCGGCCGGGGCAACGGCGGCGGCGGTGTGGCTGGAGCAACCGGTGTGGGACGGCGTCGGCTCGATCCTGATCGGGATTCTGCTGGGGGTCACGTCCGTCGGGCTCGCCCGCGAGAGCAAGAGTCTGCTGATCGGCGAGCCGGCGCACCCTGAGCTTGCGCGATCGATCCTCGAGATCGCCCGGCGTTCGCCGGGGGTGCTGCAGGCCAACGGGCTCCTGACGGTCCGAACTATCCCCGGACGAGATTGTCGCCGCCCTCAGCGTCGAGTTCGCCGACGAGAAGCGCGCCGACGATATCGAGCAATGCGTGATCTCGCTCGAAGGTGAAATCCGCAAGCATCATCCGAGCGTCGCAGCCCTGTTCATCAAGCCGCAGACGAACGCGCGCTTTCACGCCGTTCGGGCGAAACGCAGGCGTGGAAGCTCCAGAGCCATCAATGACCCGAGAGGCGCTCCCCCAGTGCCAAAAAGCCATGGCAAGCTCCGGGTCGATGTCGCGCTGTGGCGGACCGCCTGCGTGAGACCGATTTCATGCCGACTGTGATGTCGCCCGCTGCCTTTGCTGCCCATCTTCAATCGGAAGCGGATCGTTGGAGCGCGATCGCACACCAGTCAAAGGTCAGAATTGAGTGAGCGGTCGACGCTTTCCGCGAGCATCACGAAGCAGTCGAAGAGGAGCGGCACATTGGTTGGCTCAGCCGGTGAGGATCGGTTTCAAAGCGTCCGCTTCCGATGCGACAAAGTCAAAGAAGGCTCCGACCCGCGGGAGATGTCGGGCATCGGGATAGGTGAGGAGGCGCCAGGCCCGGGTCAACTCGGGCACAGGCTCGAGAACACGTACGAGATCGACTTCGGCATCCCCGAGCGCGATCGGTAGCGTCGCAATCCCGACCCCCGCCTTCGCTGAGGACACCAGGCCAAGCACGCTGATACTTCGTGCAGCATAGTGAGCATCGGGTGCGACTTCACGTAGCCAGGTCGACAACCGGTGGCCGGCGAGGCTTTCGTCGAAGGCGATCAGCGGATGGTTTTTTAGCGCGTCAATCGATCCTGGTGCGCCGTTGCGCTCGAGATAGGCGTGACTGGCGTAGACGGCCCAGATGGAGTCGGCGATCTTTCTGCCGATCATATCCCCTGTGGTATCGCCGGAGCGGAACGCGACGTCAGCCTCACCCTTCGACAAGTCGATGTAACGATCCGCGAGGACGAACTGGACACGAATGCCGGGATGTTTGGCGTGGAAGCGGTCGATGAAACCCGATTGTGCGAGGCGGATCGCGATGGGTTCGGGGCAGGTCAGACGCAGAATGCTGGCATGGGCGGCTTCGGCGGCCTTGAGCCGGAACGCTTCGATGCTGGCAGCCACGTCCTCGGCCAATGGGAAGACCAGCGCGCCCGCAGTGGTGAGGCTGTAGCCGCTAGGCGATCGCTCGACCAATCGTAGCCCAAGGCGTCCTTCCGGTTCGGTCAGGCGCCGCTGGACGGTGAACTGGTTCACTCCCAGATGGCGTGCGGCCGCGAGCGTGCTGCCGTGATGGGCCACCGCCAGCAGGTACTTGAGATCATTCCAGTCGAACATCACAGATCCCCAACGCGCGCAGCCATTCTGCATCCTTGCGGCTCCCTTCCGCAATCGTCTTGACTGCCGCGGTTCGCGCTCGACCCTCACGGTGTAGCGCAAAGGATCTACATCATTCGCCTTCGAGCGCATTCCTGAGGGAATCGGATGAGCTTTGCGTGCTCTGTGCGGGGCAACCATATGACTGCTCGCCGACCAAGGCAGTTGGCGGGAATATGCTGTCGTATATTGCGCGAGCTTCCCGAATGAGACGAATTCGCTCGAGCTCGGATTTCGGGACAAATCGAATGACGTCGCCCATGTGCGCTCCCGCTAGGCTGCTTCGTGCGCGCGCCGCCAAATCGGAAACGGGTCTGCGAGCTTTGCCCATTCCGCGACGTCCATGGCAGGTTTTCCCCTCACGAGACATCCGTCCAGGCGGGCGCAGATCGAGTCTTCGTCCATGCCGGCCCCGATGAACACGATTTCCTGACGGCGATCGCCGTAGATGCTGCTCCAGTTTTGTCGAAGTTTCTTGCGCCAGAAAGGATCATCCGGCCATCGTTCTGCCGGCACGCCGGCCCACCAGAAACCAAGGGCCTGGGTGCGAATGATCGAACCCGCCTGGCTGAGTTCACCGAGCCATTGCGGCCGTGTCGCGAGCCAGAAGTGCCCCTTGGCGCGAATGACGCCTGGCCAAGGCTCCTTGATGAACCTGTCGAACTTGGCGGGGTCGAACGGACGGCGCGCGCGGTAGACGAAGTTCCTCACGCCGTATTCTTCCGTTTCCGGCACGTGATCGGCAAAGCCGTAGAGCTCCTTGTACCAGAGGGGATGCTGCTGAGCCTTTTCGAAGTCGAACCGGCCGGTGTCGAGAATGCGATCGAAAGCGACCCGGCTGTGGTTGGCTTCGATCAGGTCCGCTTCTGGATTGAGCGCACGAATGATCTTTCGCGCCGCTTCGCGCTGCTCGGGCGAGGCGTCATCGACCTTGTTCAAGACGATCACATCGGCAAATTCGATCTGCTCGACGAGGAGATCGACCAACGTGCGCTTGTCGTTCTCGAGCGCTTCGCCGCGTTGCTCCAGAAAATCCGTCGACGAATAGTCCTTGAGCAGGTTCTCGGCGTCGACCACGGTGACCATGGTGTCGAGACGCGCCACGTCGGAGAGGCTTTCGCCGTCTTCGGAGCGAAAGTCGAAGGTCGCCGCGACCGGCAGCGGCTCGGAGATGCCCGTCGATTCGATCAGCAAATAATCGAAGCGACCGTGTTCGGCGAGTGCGCGGACCTCCTTCAAGAGATCGTCGCGCAGCGTGCAGCAGATGCAGCCGTTCGTCATCTCGACGAGCTTCTCATCGGTCCGGGATAGATTCGCACCGTCATCGCGAACCAAATCCGCATCGATGTTCACCTCGCTCATATCGTTGACGATCACCGCCACCTTCAGGCCGTGCCGGTTGTTCAGGACATTGTTCAGCAAAGTGGTCTTTCCAGCCCCGAGGAAGCCGGACAAGACGGTGACGGGGAGTTTCTGCATGGAGATCGAAGAGCCTTTTCAAGGGGAGAGGGCGGCGCTTGGGACAGGGCATTTCGGCTGACGCGATGTAATGTTATAACATTACATCTTCGAAGCTTGGCCATCTGTCAAGGCGCTTTGGGTCACCGCACGATCGGAACCACCTTGAACGCGCTGGTGCGGTCCGGGTTTAGCATCGAACTCGTCGACGCGTTCGCCCTGTCGATTGAGCAGATCAGGGAGAGTCAGGCGCTCACGGAAGAGCTGGAGCGGCCGATGATGCTGCTCGTGTCGTCGAGGCGATCGGATGCCGATCTCGCCATTCGATCTGCATGATGGCGGCAGACTCGAGGCTCCGCGCTCGCTCTGCGGAGCGGACCGTTCAAGCCGTCCGTATCAACTCCCCTGGCCGGCCTTGGCCGAATAGAGCTCTGCAAAGCGCTCCCGCAGCAGGTTTTTCTGTACCTTGCCCATCGTGTTGCGCGGAAGCGTCTCGACGAAGATGATGCCCTTGGGCTGCTTGAATTTCGCCAGCCGTCCGGACAGCGCCGCGAGAATGGTGCGTTCGTCCAAGGACGAGCCCGGCGACCGGACGACGGCAGCCGTGACGCCCTCGCCGAAATCGGCATGCGGCACGCCGACGACGGCACTTTCTGAGACCCCCGGGATGGCGTCGATCTCCGTCTCGATCTCCTTCGGATAGACGTTGAAGCCGCCGGTGATGATGAGATCCTTGCCGCGGCCGACGATGTGCAGATAGCCATTTGCATCGAGCTTGCCGAGGTCGCCGGTGATGAAGAAGCCGTCGCTGCGGAATTCGGCCGCGGTCTTGTCCGGCATGTTCCAGTAGCCCGCAAACACGTTCGGCCCCTTCACTTCGATCATGCCAACCTCGTTCGTGGGCAGCGCCGCACCGCTCTCGGGATCGGCGATCCGAACTTCGACCGCGGGCAGGGGGCGACCCACGGAGCCCGGAATGCGCTGGCCGTCGTAGGGATTGGAGGCGATCATGCCGGTTTCGGTCATGCCGTAGCGCTCCAGGATCGCGTGTCCGGTCCTCGCCTGCCAGGCGCGGTGAGTCTCGGCAAGGAGCGGCGCCGAGCCGGCGACGAACAGCCTCATGTTGGCGGTCGTGCGCTCGTTCAGGTTCGTGCTCTCGAGCAGGCGTACATAGAAGGTCGGCACGCCCATCAGCACGGTGCTGCGCGCCATCGTCGCCAGAATGCGCTCGGCGTCGAACTTTTGCATGAACAGGATGCGCCCGCGCGCGGCGAACGTGACGTTGCAGGCCACGAAGAGCCCGTGAACGTGGTAGATCGGCAGCGCGTGGATCAGCACGTCCTTCCTGGAATAGCGCCACTCTTCAACCAGCGTCAGGGCGTTCGAGGCCAGATTGCCGTGCGTCAGCATGGCGCCCTTCGAGCGGCCGGTCGTGCCGGAGGTGTAGAGAATGGCGGCGAGGTCGTCATTCCCCCTGGCCACGGTGTCGAATGCAATCGGGAAGTCCGCCGCGGCATCGGCGAGCGAGCCCTTGCCGTGGTGATCGAGCGTCTCGACCCGGCCGCCCGCTTTGGCAGCAATGGCGCGCAGGTCGGCTTCTTCCTTCGGATTGCACACGATCAATGTCGGCTGCGCGTCGCGGACGAAGTACTCGGTTTCGGCCGGCGTATAGGCAGTGTTCAGCGGCAGATAGACGGCACCGGAGCGGAGCGTTGCGAGATAGAGGGCGATGGCCTCGACGGATTTCTCGACCTTGGCAGCGACACGGTGGTTCGGGCCGATGCCAATCCTGGCGAGCAAGTTCGCAAACTTGCCGCTCAGCGCAGCGAGTTCGGCGTAGCTCAACGTCGCGCCGTCCTCCTTCTCAATGCAGATGGACTGATCGGACTCCGCAGAGCCAAGCAGGCGGTCGTACAGGTTCCAGGTCATGACGAGATCTTCCGTTGAGAGTTGGATTGGGGACTCGGAACGAGGTCGCGCGATGACAATTTCGCGCGAAGGGCCTTCTTCACCTTGTCGGACGCCACTACGGTGCCGGCTTCCGCAAACGCTTCGTGGTTCGCCTCGATGTGCTCGAGCGCGTAAAGATAGTTCACCATCAGTCCGTAGGACTGCTTCATGCCCTTGGGCGAAGCATCCCCCAGGAAATTCAGCCGCTCCAGGCGCGCGCCGTTGCCGAGATGGAAGCGGGCGACCGGATCGACCGGCTTGCCTGACGGCAGCTTCGCCTTCAGGAAGTAGTAGGCCGCAAGCGCGGTGACGGCCTCTTTCGCCTGCGCGATGTCGCCGCCGTCATCGAGAGCGGCCAGCGCGCGTCGTGTCTCCTCATCGATCGCGCCGGAGGCCTCTGTCTTGAGCTCGCGCCGCACCCAACCGGCAAAGCCGGGAATGGGCGACAGCGTGACGAAGGTCTTCAGGTTCGGCAGCTCGCGGGCGAGATCCTGCACCACCTGCTTGATCAGGAAATTGCCGAACGAGACGCCGGCCAGGCCCTTCTGCGTATTCGAGATCGAGTAGAACACGGCAGTGGTCGCCTCACGCGCGGCAATCGCCTGGCGCGATTTGTCGAGCAATGGGCCGATCGCGCCGGGAATCTCCTTGGTTAGCGCGACCTCGACGAAGATCAGCGGCTCGTCGACCAGCTGCGGATGAAAGAACGCGTAGCAGCGGCGATCCGGCGGCTCGAGCCGGTTGCGCAAGTCCTCCCAGTCCTGGATGGCATGGACGGCCTCATACTTGATGATCTTCTCGAGGATGTTGGCAGACGTCGTCCAATCGATCGGCCGCAGCACGAGGAAGCCCCTGTTGAACCACGACGAGAACAGATGGACGAAATCGTCGTCGAACCGGCTGGAGCTCGGGATGCTCGCGCAGCAGCGAGAGCAGCACCTCCCGCATGCGAACCAGCGACGAAGTGCCGCCGGGCGCCAGATTGAGGCGCCGGATCAATTCCTGCCGGCGCGGCTCGGCGACGGCATGGAGCGCCTCGAGCTTGCTGCCGTCGCCGCCCTCCTTGCGTTGGTAGGCCGCGATCGCGAGCTCGATCGCGCGACGGTCGGGCCCGAACCGGTCCGCGAGCGAGGCGAGGAATTTCAGCCGCTGCGGCTCGCCGGCCTGCTCGAAAGCCGCAAGCAGCGATTGCGCGATCGCAACGCCGGAGGCTTCGCCGCGCCTGGAGAGCAGCGCTTCACCCAGAAGGGCGAGATCGCGATCCTCGCCTGGCTCGCGATCAGGCTTGATGCCCAGAACCGCGCGACCACGTTGCGTCAAGGTATCGATGAGCCCTTGCAGGAATTCGGGCGCCGTGATGCGTCCGGATCTTGTGTCGTTCAGCATCGTTCATGCCTCCTCGGTTAACGCGACGGGGCGCCCATCACCAGGTTGGGCAGAAAGGTGGAGATCGAGGGCGCCAGGCAAAGCAGGACGACCGCGAACGCCATCAGGAGCACGAAGGGCAGCGTCCCCCAGATCACGTCCCGCAACGGGATGTCCGGCGCGATGTTCCTGATGACGAAGATGTTGAGTCCAACCGGCGGATGAATGAGGCCCATCTCCATCACGATCGTCATCACCACGCCGAACCAGATCAGGTCGAAGCCTGCGTCCTTGAGCGGCGGCAGGATGATCGGCGCAGTCATCAGGATGATGGAGACCGGCGGCAGGAAGAAGCCGAGCACGACCACCAGCACCAGGATCGCTGCCAGCAGCACCCAGCGCGAGAGCTGCATCGCGACGATCGCTTGCGCCGCCGCCTGACTGATGTGGAGATAGCTCATCACGTAGGAGTAGAGCAGCGACATGCCGATGATCAGCATCAGCATGGTCGATTCCTTCAGCGTCGATTCCAGGATCGGGCCGAGATCCCGCGGGCGCCACACGCCATAGATCGAGGCGATCAGGACTAGCGCCAGGATGCCGCCGAGGCCTGCGGTTTCCGACGGCGTCGCATAGCCGCCATAGAGTGCGATCATGACGCCGCTGAGCAGCACGACGAAGGGGAGCACCCGCGGCAGCGCACCGAACCGCATCGCCATGGTGAAGCGCTCATTCGAAAGGATCGGGTGCTGCGCAGGGTCCGCGGCATAAGCGCGCTCTGCCGCGGCGTATTCGGACTTGAATCTCAACACCGCATACGTCGCAAACAGTAGCACCAGGAGAAGGCCCGGGCCGATGCCGGCGAGGAAGAGACGACCGAGCGACTGCTCCGCCGCGACCGCGTACAGGATCATGGTGATCGAGGGCGGCAGCAGGATGCCCAGCGTGCCGCCGGCTGCGATGACGCCCGCAGCAAAGCCGCCGGAGTAGCCGCGCTTGCGCATTTCGGGAATGCCGGCCGAACCGATGGCCGAGCACGTCGCCGGAGATGATCCGGCCATTGCAGCGAACAGCGCGCAGGCGAACACATTGGCGATGCCGAGCCCACCCGGGATCCGGCCCATCCAGACATGCAACGCGCTGTAGAGGTCTTGTCCCGCCTTCGACTTGCCAATCGCGGCGCCCTTCAGGATGAAGAGCGGGATCGCCAGCAGCGTGATCGAGGCCATCTCCTCGTACACGTTCTGCGTCACCGTATCGAGCGATGCAGCGGGCATGAAGAAATACATGAAGATGACGGCGACGGCACCGAGCGCCAGCGCGATCGGCATGCCCGAGGCCATGACGGCGAGCGTGGCCCCGCCATACATCAGTCCGACGGCAAACGTGCTCATTTGCTCCTCCATCCGTCGACGCGCGAGGCGAGCTGAAGCGCGATTTGAACCGTCATCAGCGTCATCCCGAGCGACATCATGCTGTAGGGAATCCATAGCGGCGGGGCCCAGGTCGATCCGGACACCTGTCCGTCGACCCATGCCTCGTGGAACAGCGTCCAGGATTTCCAGGCGAAGAAGCAGCAGAACAGCAGGCTCGCGGTGTCGACCACGAGCATGCGGATCGCATTGCCGCGCTTCGACAGATAGCCGGTGAGAGCCTCGATGCCGATGTGGCCGCGTCCGGCTTGCACGAACGCGGTCGACAGGAACGTGGCGCCGACCAGCAGGAACACCGCGGCCTCGTCCTGCCAATAGGTTGCCGCGTTGAAGAAGTAGCGCGCGGCCACGCTGTAGCTCAGGATCGTGCTCGCGACGATAAGTGCGACCGAGCAGAGGACGACGATCGTCCTGTTGAGCAGGATCATCGCGCGATTGATCCGTCCCACCGTGGAGCCGGGTCGCGCTGCCGTCATGACGACGGAGTGGCCGAGATCGACGCCGTGCGCGCTCATGATCCGGCCTCCATGGCGAGCTTGATCAGGCGGGCGCAGTTCTCGTTCTTTTTGGCGTAATCCTTCCAGGCCGTGTCGCGCGCAAGCTCCCGCCACGCCTGAACCGTCTTGTCGTCGAGATCATGCACGGTCGCGCCGGCGGCCTGGTAGACCTTGGCCACGCGGACGTCGTCTTCCATCGCCGCGGTGCGGCCGAACGCTTCCAGCTCGGCGCCGACCGAGACGATGATGTCGCGCTCCTCGCTCGAAAGCCGATCGAACACCGCCTTCGACATCACGAGCGGCTCGAGCATGAACCAGTAGCTCTTGGCCCGGCCGGTCGTCAGATGCTTGGCGAGCTCTTCCAGGCGGAACGAGGTCAGGCTGGTGGACGAGGTGAGGGCGGCATCGCAGGCGCCGGTCTGCATCGCCGCATAGAGTTCGTTGGAGGGAAGCGACAGCACCGAGGCGCCGGCGGCCTGGAGCACGAGATCCATCTCGCGCGAGCCGCCGCGGATCTTCATGCCCTTGGCATCGCCGACCTCGACGAGCGGACGCGCACGGCTGGCGACGCCGCCCGCCTGCCAGATCCAGGTGACAATGACGATGCCTTTGGCGGCGAGAAATTTGCTGAACTCCTGGCCGATCGGCTTGTTCTTCCAGCCGAGACCCTCGTCGTAACCGGTGACGAGACCCGGCATCAGGCCGATGTTCAGTTCGGGAAGATCGCCGCCGGCGTAGGAGATCGGAATGAGGCTCATGTCGAGCGCACCTTTGCGCATCGCCGAGACCTGCGCGTTGGTCTTCATCAGCGACGAGCCGGGATAGATCTCGGCGGTCATCGCGCCCTTGCTGCGCTCCTGGATCAGGGCTGCGAAACGCCGGCAGAGCCGGTCGCGGAAATCACCCTCGGTCGCCGTGCCACCCGGAAACTGGTGCGAGATCTTCAGGGCCGTGGCCGCGCGCGCTTCCCCGAACCGGAGCAGCGCCGGGGCTGCGATTCCCAAGGCCAGGGCTTGGCGTCTTGAAATCCTCATTCCATACCTCCCGTTGCCAGATTGCATTTTTTATTCCTAATCTTGCATACAATTAATATATGAACTGCATGCTGTTTGTTTTGTCAAGTATATGGTATGGAATTGTGGGATCAGGTGTATGCAATGAGCCAGGCCTTCAGACTTAAGCAGTCGATCGAAGACGCTGTGATTGCAGGAGAATTCCTGCCGGGTGATCGCCTGGACGAGGCCTCGCTGGCGGAGCGATTCGGGGTGTCGCGCACCCCCATCCGGGAGGCGCTGCTCCAGCTCGGCGCCGAGGGCTTCATCGATGTTCGCCCCCGCCGCGGCGCGATCGTCAGCGTCCCGTCACCGACCCGGCTGTTCGAGATGTTCGAAACGATGGCGGAGATCGAAAGCGCCTGCGGACGCCTGGCGGCACGTCGGCTGACGCCGGAGAACGATGCCGCAATGGAGACGGCTCATCGCGCCTGCGAGATTGCCGCGCGCGAAGGCGACAGCGAGCAGTACTACGCCGACAACCGCAATTTTCACGAAGCGATCTACCGCGCGAGCCGCAACAGTTTTCTCGCTGATCAAGCCTTTGCTCTGCATAAGCGGCTGAGCGCCTATCGCCGTATCCAGCTACGTGCGCGCAACCGCCTGCTGCAATCGCTCCAGGAGCACGCCGGGATTCTCGAAGCGATCCGCGCCGGCGATGAGCAACTCGCGGCAACGCGACTTCACGATCATGTTCTGGTCCAGGGTGAGCGGTTCTCGGACATGGTGCTTGGCCTTGCCGCGGATCGACGATCCGACGCGACCGGAAGCAAGAGCGGAACGGCGAAGTAGAGGCTGCGTCAGCGCCGGCTAGAGCATGATCCGGAAAAGTGTGCAGCGGTTTTCCGAAAAGATCATGCTAAAACAATAACCTAAAGCGCGATGACGATTCATCCCAATCTCATCGCGCTTTAGCGTTGAGTCTCGCCGTAGCCATTCGTCACTCCATTCAGGGTGTCCGCGCTGTGCTGCCGGTCGTGCCGCCAGTGAAGAATGCCACCCAACCCAATCTGGCCCCAACTGAGCTCGGCTTCGATGGTTCCGAGGAAGCCCGAATGCTGCTTCGCCGGAGCTCTCCGCTTCAGATACTCCTTATCAGCGGATGTCGGCGGCACGACGCTCGCTAGTTGCTCTTCGCATGTAGGCGTGCGGACTGGATCCCATTTCCGTCCGGAATGCGTAGACGAACGCGGATGCGGATCCGTAGCCCAGTTGCAACGCAGTCTCCGTGACTCCCGTGCCTCTGCTCAACAGCTCGATAGCGCGCAGCCAGCCGTACCCGCCGCCGCCATGATCGCAGGCTCGAACCCATTTCCGCTTCGAACTGGCGCGTCAGCGTGCGCGACGACATGCCGAGCGCCTTGGCCCAATCATCCGAAGTTCGGGAATCGGCCGGATCTACGTAGAGCGCTTCGCAAAGGCGCAGCAGGCGTTCGCCGCGCGGCCACGGCAATCCCGCCCTCAGCGCGCGGGCCCTGCCGAGCTGATCGAGAATGAGTGTCGCGACGCGATCGGGGTAGCCGTCGGTATCCTGGCTTCCTTCGATGGCTGCGGCCTCGACGATCAACTCCTTCAGCAGGGGAGACACGGCGAGCACTGTCGGAGCCGATGGCAGATTGCTCCCGGCGTCGACGGCAATCCACAGGCTGCGAAACTCGGCGCCGAGAAGGGAGCCCACCCGATGGCGAACGCCGCGCGGCAGCCAGACGGCTTGTTCGGGCGAGATGACGAAGGAACGGTTCTCCGCGGTCACCATCAGCACGCCGTCGATGGCGTAGACCACCTGGTGCCAGTCGTGCGCGTGCTCCAGGAATTCGTGCCGCGCCGGGATCGACTGGGCGCGCATGGTGATCGGGCGCGGCGGCAAGGCATCCGGCGGAGCCGATAGTGGGGTCCAGGTCATGTCGTTTCCGATTGGCCGATATTCTATATAAATTGGCAAAACGTCGAAAGACAGCCGCTTTTCGCTCTGCTAGCGCTCCAGTTCAAGGCCGGCCACACCACGGACTTCGTTGGCCGGACCGTCTCGTCCTCGTAGCAGGAGCGGAGCATGGCCGAGTGCGACAGCCGGGGCCTGCCGATTTCGACAGATTCACCGAAAGCCGCCGGTCAATATCGCGCCGGCATCGATCTGCTTCTTTCGGCGTGGCCGGGTGCAGATGAGGCGCTGCGGCAGGCCGTGGAGCACGATCCGCATTTCGCGCTGGCGCACGCCGCCCTCGCACGTCTGCACGCGATCAAGGCCGAGCCTGCGGACGCGCGCGCAAGGATCGCGACTGCGCAGGAAATCGTCGCGCGAAACGGCTCGCCGCGTGAGATCAGCCATGTGGCGGTCCTCGCGCTCGCGGTGACCGGCCAGTCCACCCGGGCGTTGGAGAGCGCGCTCGCGCATCTGGACGCGTGGCCGCGCGACGTCCTGATCCTCTCTCTGCCGCTCGGTGCGTTCGGCCTGTTCGCGTTCTCGGGGATGATCGGGCACGACCAGGCGCGCGTGGATCTCTGCGAACGCGTCGCGGGTCGCTACGACGCGGATGACTGGTGGTTCCTGACCTATCGCGGCTGGTCACATGCCGAGAACGGATCGGTCTCGAGAGGTCGCGACCTCGCGCAACGTGGTCTCGAACGGCGCCGCGCCAACGCGAACGCCGCGCATGCGGTCGCGCATGCGATGTTCGAGCAGGGCGCCAAGGACGAAGCCGAAACGCTGCTCGAAGGCTGGTTGCCTGATTATGATCGGGCAGGGATGCTTCACGGTCATCTGGCCTGGCACGCGGCGCTCTCGGCGCTGGAGCGCGACGATCCGCAACACGCCCTGGCGATCTACTCCAAATACGTTCGACCTTCGGCCTCGCTCGGTCTGCCGATCAACGTCGTGAGCGACACGGTTTCCTTGTTGTGGAGGCTTCAGGCGTATGGCCATGAGGTGCCGTCCGGCATGTGGGGCGAGGTCGAGAGCTACGCCGGATCCCGCTATCCGAGTCCCGGTCTGGCATTCGTCGAAGTGCACATGGCCTTGTTGGCCGCCGCGACCGGAAAACACGCCACGGCCGTCGACCGCATCAAGGCGAATGCGCAACGTGTCGCGGACGGCGCGCTGCCGGCTGGTCCCGTCGTGCCGGCCATCGGGCGGGCGGCGCTCGCGTTCGCGAACGCCGACTACGCCGAATGCATGCGGATTCTCGAGCCCGTGGCCGCAGACGTCGCCCGGGTCGCCGGCAGCGGCGCCCAGAGGGAAATCATCGAAGACATGTTGTTGCTCGCTTTCATGCGAAGCGGCGATTCCGCCAAGGCACGCGATCTGCTCGATCGCCGCCTTCACCGCCGTCCGTCGCAGCGCGATGCGCGCTGGCGCGGCCAAATCGAGGTCTGAATGTCAGAAGTTGCCGTGCAAGGGCGGATGGAGGCTCCGCCCGCGTTCCGTTTCGAGCGCAACAATATCGCAAGGCTCGCCGTCGCGCAGGCACTGGCCGGCGCGAATTCGGCGATCGTCTACGCCACCGGCGCCGTGATCGGCGACATGCTGGCGCCCAGCAAGGCGCTGGCAACTCTCCCAATCTCGATCTTCGTGGTCGGGATGGCGGCCTGCACCTTGCCCGCCGGAGCGGTCGCGCAACGTTACGGGCGACGCGCGACCTTCATGATCGGCACCGGCTGCGGTGTCCTCTCCGGCCTGATCGGATCGCTCGCGATTCTACACGCCTCGTTCGGCTTGTTCTGTGCGGCAACGTTTCTCGGCGGTGTCTACGCCGCGGTGGTGCTGTCCTTTCGCTTCGCTGCCGCCGATTGTGCGGCGCCGGAGCGGCGGCCGCGCGCGCTATCGGCGGTGATGGCAGGCGGTGTCTTTGCCGGCGTGATCGGGCCGCAACTCGTCACGTATACGATGGGTCTGTGGCCATCCCATCTGTTCGCGGCCACCTATCTGGCACAAGGCGCGGTCGCCGCGATCTCGTTATCGGTTCTCGCCGGGGTCCGTCTGCCGATGCCGATCGCGGCCGACAGGGGCAGAGGCCGTCCTCTTTCCGTGATCGCGCGCCAGCCGCGTTTCATTGCTGCGGTGGTCTGCGGTGTCGTCTCCTATCTGCTGATGAACTTCCTGATGACGGCGGCGCCGCTCGCGATGAAGTTCTGCAATCTGTCGCAGGAGTTTGCCAATCTTGGTCTGCAATGGCATGTGATCGCCATGTACGGCCCGAGCTTCTGGACCGGCAGGCTGATCACCCGGTTCGGCGCATCGAGGGTGGTGGCGACCGGGCTGCTGCTCACCGCCGCCTCTTCGGCAGTCGGTCTGTTCGGCATTCAGGTCGGGCACTTCTGGGCGACGCTGATCCTGCTCGGCGTCGGCTGGAATTTTGGCTTCGTCGGAGCATCTGCGATGGTCCTGGAGTGTCATCGCGCGGAGGAGAAGGCGCGCGTCCAGTCGCTGAACGACTTCATCGTGTTCGGGACGATGACCTTCGGCTCGTTCCTGTCGGGTGGACTGCTCTCCGCCTACGGCTGGAATACGGTCCTGTGGGTTTCGTTTCCGCCTCTGTTCCTGGCCGTCGCCGCGCTGGCGCTGGCATCACCACGATCGCGCCGCGGCGATACGGCGTCGTGATATGCTGGAGCGCGCCGCGGAGGCCGTCGCACGGATGCGGTCCGGCCAGGCCAATTTCAGAATGGTGTTGACCATGAGGGAGAAGAGCCATGCGCATCAATGATAACTTGACGGTTCCGGTGATCGTCCAGGCTGGGCAGCTGCCGTGGACCCAAAGCCCGGCGGCCGGTGTCGACCGGCGCATGCTGTTCCGCATCGGTGACGAGGTCGCGCGCGCCACCTCGATCGTGCGGTACGCGCCGCACAGCGCGTTTCCGCGCCATACGCATGGCGGCGGCGAAGAGATCGTCGTTCTCGATGGCGTCTTTCAGGACGAGCATGGCGATTACCCCGCGGGCAGCTACTTCCGCAATCCGCCCGGGACCTCGCACGTTCCCGCATCGGAGGCTGGCTGCACGATCTTCGTGCGCCTTTGGCAGTTCCGGGATGGCGATCGCGACCAGATCGTACGACGGCCCGCGGAAGGTCGTCAGCGCGAGCCGCGATCCGGGGCGGCGAGCGCGCTCGAACTGTTCGACGATGGATTTGAGAACGTGCGTTTCGAGAGCTGGATGCCGGGCAGTTCCGTCGCGGTCGAGAATGCACGCGGGCTCGAAATGCTCATTCTCGCCGGGAGCCTGTCGATTGGTGATCAGACGCTGCTCCCGCAAGGCTGGGTCCGCTTGCCCGCCGGACAGCCCCTGCGCGCCGTCTGCGGTGCGGACGGCGCGAACGTCTGGCTGAAGGACGCTCCTCTGCTGCATCCGGACGTCTGTCAGATGCCGTGAGCGCGAGGCGATCCGCACGTCCTGGAAGGTCCGATCGACAGACGCCGGGCCTCGATGACGACGCGGGATTGATTTTGCAAGACGATCGGTCTAATAAATCGCCATGAAAGCGATTTCGCCGTCAGCCGAACCACGTCGCCGTGGCCGTCCGCCTAAGGACCAGACACGGCCAGACGCGCCGCGCGCACGGCTGCTGCGCACCGGCGTAGCGATCCTGACCGAGAAGGGCTTCAGTGCCGTGGGCGTCGAGGAGATCCTTGACACCGCGGAGGTGCCAAAAGGCTCATTTTACCATTACTTCGACAGCAAGGAGGCCTTTGGTCTCGCACTGATCGATGCCTATGCGGACTATTTCGCGCGCAAGCTGGACCGATGGTTCGACGACACCGAGCGTGCTCCGCTCGACCGTCTGCGTGATTTCATCGCGGACGCTCGCTCGGGCATGGCGAGACATCGTTACCGGCGCGGCTGCCTCGTCGGCAATCTCGGACAGGAGATGGGTGTTCTGCCCGAACCGTTCCGGAAGCGCCTCGCTGCTGTGTTCCGGGATTGGGAAGCGCGGACGTCCCGTTGCCTGCGGTCGGCGCAAGAGGCGGGCGAGATGTCCAGCGAGCTCGACTGCGAGGATCTCGCGCAGTACTTCTGGATCGGCTGGGAGGGCGCGGTGCTACGCGCCAAGCTCGAACGGCGCCCGGACGCGCTCGACGTCTTCGCCGAAGGTTTTCTTGTGATGATCCGGGCGAAAGGTGAGGGGCGATGACTGTCGTGCCAATCTTCAACGAGGAGCCAAGCTCATGACCGAAACACGCGCCGTCAGCCGCTTCCCTGTCCCCGATCTCGCCGATATGCCGGACGATATCCGCAGCCGCATCCTGGCCGTGCAGGAGAAGTCCGGCTTCATTCCGAATGTCTTTCTCGTGCTCGCCCACCGGCCGGAGGAGTTTCGCGCGTTCTTTGCCTATCACGACGCGCTGATGGATAAGCCCGGCAATCTGACCAAGGCGGAGCGCGAGATGATCGTCGTTGCGACCAGCAACCTCAATCAGTGCCAGTATTGCGTAGTGGCGCATGGCGCGATCTTGCGGATCCGCGCCAAGGACCCGCTGATTGCCGATCAGGTCGCCGTCAACTACCGCAAGGCCGACATCACCGATCGTCAGAAGGCGATGCTGGATTTCGCTGTTCGGGTCTCGACCGAGGCGCACAAGACGTCTGAAAGCGACTTCGCCACGCTGAAGGCGCACGGATTCACCGAAGAGGACATCTGGGACATCGCGGCGATCTCGGCCTTTTTCGGCCTGTCGAACCGGCTCGCGAACGTGACGAGCATGCGTCCGAATGCCGAATTCTATGCCATGGGCCGCTGAGAAGGAGCGGCGCCATGGAGCTGTCATCCCGTCAATTGGCTTTGAAGGAAAGAGCCGCCGCCTTCTCGAACGGGCTGCTGCGCAAGCGCGGCGCCGAGATCGATCAATCGCGCGAGTATCCCTTCGACGTTGTCGAGGCACTGAAAGCCGAGCGCTTCATGGGCATGACCATCCCGAAGGAATATGGCGGGCAGGGCCAGAGCTTCCTCGACACGGTGCTGGTGATCGAGGAGATGGCGCGCGCGTGCACGGTCTCGGCGCGTATCGTCGTCGAGGCCAATATGGGCGCGATCTCCACCGTCATGGCCTACGGCACCGATGCACAGCGCAGGCGCGCTGCTGATCTCGTCCTGGCAGGCGACAAGCCGGCCATCTGCATCACGGAGCCCGAGGCGGGCAGCGACGCGAGCGGCATGAAGACCCGGGCCGACAAGCGCGGCAATCGCTTCGTGCTCAACGGCAGCAAGCATTGGATCACCGGTGCCGGCGTGTCGCGCCTGCACCTGATCTTCGCGCGGGTCTTCGATGAGAGCGGTGAGGAGCTTGGCGTCGGCGGCTTCCTGGCCGTGCGCGGCGAGGCCGAAGGGCTGCGCATCGGCAAGCGCGAAACGACGATGGGACTGTGCGGCATGCCCGAGGGCGAGCTCGTGTTCGAGGATCTGGAGATCACGCCGGACATGGTGCTGCTGCCTCCGTCGGGCTTCAAGCGCGGCTTTGCCGACCTCATCAATGCCTATAACAGCCAGCGTGTCGGCGCAGGCACTGTCGCGATGGGGATCGCAGCAGGTGCGCTGGAGCACGCCGTCGAATGGGTCAAGACGCGCGAGCAGTTCGGGCGCCCGATCGGCGAATTCCAGGGGCTGCAATGGATGCTCGCCGACATGCAAACGCAGCTCACCGCATCCCGCCTGATGCTGCATGCAGCCGCCGCGTCGCGAGGCCCGGGCGGCAGCGCATTTCCCGATCCGACCCTCGCGGCGCAGGCGAAGATCTTCGCGTCCGAGGCGGCGATCAAGATCGTCAACGATGCACTTCAGATGTTCGGGGCCCGCGGTTATTCGCGCGACTTCCCGCTCGAGCGCATGGCGCGCGACGTGCGCATGTTCACGATCGGCGGTGGCACGGCGCAGGTGCTGCGCACGCTCGTCGCGAGCAAGGTTCTGGGCTGGAAGCTGCCGCAGACCCGTCATTGAGCGGGGGTCATCCAGACTGCTTCAGCCAGTTTTGGGCTCGGCTCGCGGTCGGCTTGCGTCTGCGATCACTAGCTCGTGTCATCATGGCCGCTTCAGCGGCCCTGACGCGCCGACGCAGCTCTAACAATTCGCAATATGCGGCACGAAGCGGATCGTCAGAATCGAGCGTCGGCGATTGCTTTGAAGAATTCGTCGTGCCGTAGGATGAGTATCTGATCATCTTGAACACGCTGCGTTTGATATACGCAGAGCGTATCAGGGCATTCTCTTCGCGCAACGAAAGTCGCTCGTTAACATTGATGTCGGCGCAAAAAGTTAAGACCGGTACAAGGATATGCTCTCCCAACCGCTATTGTCGCGCAGCGATCGCGGTCATCTCGAGCTTGATGCCCGGACCGAGATCGGCGACGCCGATTGCGGCGCGCGCTGGCAGATGAGCTTCCGCAAAGTGCGCCTTCCAGGCGGCGTTGAACGCGGCCTTCTCCTTGAGGTCCGTCATGTAGATGGTCACCTGCAAGACATTCGCCAAATCGGATCCGAGGGTCTTCAGCAGCTGCGCCAGCTGCCGGAGGACGTCGTTAGCCTGACCCGACATGTCGAGGCTCGTGTCTTCAGGGACGATTCCACCGATGTAAAGCACGCCATTATGCTCGACCACTTCGTGGAGCAGACCTTCGTAGGGCAAGACGCGCTTGATCATGATGAGACCGATGTTGCTGATGAGGGGAGGGATGCGTATCGCACATCTGCACCATCAATACGAGGCCCTGTGACGTACCGAGTGGCACCGTCGACATCGGCTTGAGTCTTGACCTCGCTATTCGGCGGCGTCGGGTGCAACAGAGTGCACGGGAGCCCAGCGTAGACGTCAGCCCTGATCTCGATGACATCGCAGTGTGGATCGGTATACTGCCACCACGTGCTGGAACAAGGATCAGGCGATGGACGATACGATTGGCTTTCCCGACCCCGGCCTCGACCTGTCCGACGGCTTCAAGCCGCACACCTCGCATTGGGGCGTGTTCTCGGCGCGCCAAGGCGCGGCCGGGCTCGAGGTGAGAGCGTATGCAGGGGATCCCGATCCCAACGGCATCATCGACAATTTCCCCGGCGCGCTGCGCCATCAGGCGCGCATCGCCCAGCCGGCGATCCGCCGCGGCTGGCTCGAGCGCGGTCCCGGTCCGGACGATCGCCGCGGCCGCGACGAATTCGTCTCCGTGAGCTGGGAGAAGGCGCTCGACCTGCTCGGCGACGAACTGGCGCGCATCCGCGACACGCGTGGTCCCGGCGCCGTGTTCGGCGGCTCCTATGGCTGGTCGAGTGCGGGCCGCTTTCATCACGCACAGAGCCAGGTGCATCGCTTCCTCAACATCGCAATGGGCGGCTATGTGCGTTCGGTCAACACCTATTCTTCCGGCGCGTCCTCGGTGCTGCTGCCGCAGATCCTGGCGGGATACGAGGACATCACCAAGCGCAACGTCACCTGGGAGCAGATCGCGGCTGATACCGAGATCGTGCTGGCGTTCGGCGGCATGGCGCTGAAGAACTCCATGGTCGCCGGCGGCTCTATCAGCAAGCATGTCGAGCGCGGTGCCATGGCGGCGGCGCGCCGGCGCGGCTGCGAGTTCGTCCTGGTCAGCCCGCTGCGCGACGATCTGCCGGTCGAAGCTGGCGCCGAATGGATGAGCTGCGTGCCCGGCACCGACACCGCGCTGATGCTCGGCATCGTCCACACGCTGGTGAGCGAAGGTCTGCACGACCAGGCCTTCCTCGATCGCTACACGGAAGGCTGGCCCGTCTTCCTGCGCTATCTCACCGGCGAGAGCGATGGGCAAGCAAAGCATGCCGGATGGGCCGCCGCGATCTCAGGCGTCGACGCGGACACGATCCGCGCTCTGGCGCGTCGCCTCGCCGGAAAACGCGCGCTCATCACCGTCTCGCATTCGCTCCAGCGCGCCGAGCATGGTGAGCAGCCGGTGTGGATGGGCCTGGTATTGGCGGCAGCGCTCGGCCAGATCGGTCTTCCCGGCGGCGGTTACGCCTATTCGCTGGGTGCGATCGGCTATTACGGCCGCCGCGTCAACGACGTGCCGGGGCCGACGCTGGGGCAGGGCCGCAACGGCGTTGCCGATTTCATTCCGGTGGCACGCATCGCCGACATGCTGCTCAACCCCGGCAGCACCTATCGCTACAATGGCGAGACGCGCACCTATCCGGACATTCGCCTCGTCTACTGGGCCGGCGGCAATCCCTTCCATCATCACCAGGACATCAACCGCCTGCGCAAGGCGTTCGCGAAAGTCGACACGCTGGTCGTGCACGAGCTCGGCTGGACCGCGACGGCCCGGCACGCCGACATCGTGCTGCCCGCGACCATGACGCTGGAGCGCGAGGACATCGGCTATTCCACCAACGATCCCCTGATGGTCGCGATGCACCGGATCGCCGAGCCGTTCGGGCTCGCGCGCGACGACTATGATATCTTCGCCGATCTCGCCGAGCGTCTTGGCGCGCGCGAACCCTTTACGGAAGGTCGCACCTCCCGGGAGTGGCTCGAACATCTGTATGAGCCAACCCGCGCCTCGCTCGCCAAGCGTGGCCTGGAAGCGCCCAGCTTCGACGAATTCTGGCAGCGCGGCAGCCTGGTCGTGCCGCAGCAGCCCGATGACGGCGGCCGGCTGCGCCGATTCCGTGAGGATCCCGCAGGTCACGCCCTGCCGACGCCGAGCGGCCGCATCGAGATTTTCTCGGCGAAGATCGCGGGCCATGGCGATGCGGATTGTCCGGGCCATCCGGTTTGGCTCGACAAGACCGATATGCCGAGGCCTGGCGCGCCGTGCTTCCTCGTCGCCAACCAGCCGGTGACGCGGCTGCACAGCCAGCTCGATTTCGGCGGCCATTCGCTTGCCGCAAAACATCGCGGCCGCGAGGTCGCGCGCATGAACCCGCGCGATGCGGCCGCGCGCGGCATCAAGGATGGCGACATCATCCGCCTGTTCAACGACCGCGGCGCCTGCCTCGCTGCGGTCCACGTCACCGACGGCATCGCGCCCGGCGTCGTGCAGCTTCCGACCGGAGCGTGGTATGACCCGATGGATCCCGAGGACGACGCGCCGCTCTGCGTGCACGGCAATCCGAACGTGCTCACCCGAGACATCGGCACCTCATCCCTGGCGCAAGGCTGCACGGGGCAGCTGACGACGGTCGAGGTGGAGAAGTTCACGGGCAATCTGCCACCGATCCGGGCGTTCGATCCGGTGTAGGGCTTTTATCGTAGCCCGGATGGAGCGTAGCGCAATCCGGGACCGCTCTCTTCATCGGCACCTTCCCGGATTACGCTTTCGCTCCATCCGGGCTACGGCATCTCGCAATGATGAAGTAGAGACCGTGTGCGCCTCGCTACGCGGCCACGCTGGCGATCCAGTCCCTCTCCAGAGCGGCACGCCGCTGCGGAGGCGCTTCTGCCTCAGCTCGCTCACCCTTGCTGGCGAGGCGCCAGCGTGCCGGAGACTGGCCGCTGATGCGCTTGAAGACGGTGGAAAAATGCGCCTGCGTGCTGAAGCCGACGGCAAGCGCGATCTCCGCCAAGGGCCGCTCGGTGGTGATGAGCAGCGCCTTCGCACGTTCGATCCGGTGATTGAGAAGATATTCGCGGGGACGGTAACCGGTCGCGGCGCGGAATTGGGCCGCAAAGTGCATTCTGGACAAGCCGGCGACATGGGCGAGCTCGGCCAGGCTGATGCAGCGGTCGAAATGATCGGCGATGTATTGTTCGACCCGCCGCAGCCGCCATTTCGGCAAGGCATTGACCCTGACGCGCGGCGGCTCCAACCGGGCGAGATGCATCGCGAGGGTCTGGCCGAGGCAGCGCATGAACTGGTGGTCCGCGGCGTGACCACGTTCGATCAGCGCCTTGGCAAGCTCCGCAGCGAGCGGGTCCCGCAACAGGACGAGGTCATTCAGTCCTTCGGTCGCGGGGAATTGCGCCGGAAAATGATCCGTGGAGATATGAAAGTGCAGGAAAGCGCACGGCGATTCGAATTGCGCGCGGAGAGGCTTCGACGGTGCGGTGACATAGAGCGTGCCTGCAGGCATGGCGCCGTCGAAAACGATCTGACGGTCCCGGCTCAGTCTTGCGCGCGTGGTCTTCAGGGCGATGCCGACGAAATAGCGATCCTCGGGCGTCGTCGTTTCGTGCGACGAAGCGCCACGGCAATCTTCCCATCGCGAGATCGTGATGTCCTCGCTGGACGTCTCCGCGCTGCGATCGATCTGACGCCATCGGCTTTCCCGGGCGAATGCCTGTGTCGCTCGAATGGCTTCGCGATTCCGGTTGACGGCTCGAAGATCGGCCCAGGCGTGCGCCTGCATGTCGGTGAACATCGTTCGTCCTCTCGTCTCAGCGGCGGCTTGCGAATGCGCAAGTTCGCTATGGTCCGAGAGTACGCGTGTGCGCGCCAGGACGCCCGTTAGTGGTGATTAGGAGTTGTTAGTTGTTGTGTGAGTGCGAGCGCTGTGACAGCTCGCCGCAGGGGGGCTCTATGAACGTCCCAATTCGTCGCATCGGTTGGCAATCGTCGGCGCAGTCCAGGCCTGGTTCGAGCACGTGACGTCGTTTGCGCGCTCATGCGCCGCTACTCGAAGACGGCGTCGAAGATCTCGACGTCCATCAGCACGGGCTTGACGATCACGGTTCCATCGGGCCGCAGCGTTTGCGCCCGTCGAAGCGTCGGCACCACGATGCCGCCGAAACTGTCATGAGCCCAGGAAGAATGTGCGACCTTCATCCCGAAGAGATCGTGATCTGTCCGTCGTTGCAGGGCGCTCTCGTCGAAATAGAAGATCTGCTCGGGAGCGAGCGTGACCAGGCGCGGGGGGAATTGCGCCCGCAGCCGCCGCCAAGTCTGGGTGCTCTCGCGCCACGGCGTCAGCTCTTCCACCACGACATCGGGGTCGGCGAGCAGGAATGGAGTCGTCAGGTAATTCCAGATCGCCACGCCGCAGAAGAAGACGAGGTGCAGTTCGTCCGCGAGCGCAGCAGAGCCAGCCTCGGCAGACGCGAAGCTCGGGTTGCGCCAGGTCCGCAGGACCTCACCATCCAGGCTCTCGATCGTGATCGCGTCCGGTTGAAACGACCCGGAATGTTCGCCCCCGGTGATGCCGGTGAAGCGGATCGATTGCGTCCGGGTCGAGCCTTCTGCGGTCACGTCCTTGAATTCCCGGGCGTGCCCGGCGCTGGAGAACAGCGTCCCGCCGACGGAGAGGTGGAGCGTGAACCCCTTCAAGCTGTTCCAACGGGCCATACCGCCGTTGGCATCGATTACGTCGTCAAGAAGCGCCATGTCCCGCCATATCCACCGTGAAGTGCCTCCACCATGGCGGGGTGTGTGCGGCTTGGCGTGTTAGAAGTTGTTAGGACTTGCGAGCGCGCGGGATGGCGGTATCTCGTTGAAGATGCTCTCAATTCAGGGCGGCAAGGAGGCCTCTTGCGGCAACCAGATCGCGGGTCTGGAGGCCCTCCTGATACTGCGCGACGAGTGGGGTGAGCAGGTCGCGCGCGTCGGCGGCCTTGCCGGTGCGCTCCCAGATGCGGCCAAGGCTGATCGCGCCGCGGAGTTCCCAGCCGACCGCGAATTGGCGCCGCGACAGATCGAGCGATCTGCGCAAGACGCTCTCGGCCTCCGCAACGTTGCCAGACCGTACGAGGATGTCGCCCTTGACCCTGAGCATCTCCGGCATGTCGAACGACTCGCCATGATCGGGGATTTCCGCGATGGCCTCATCGATGGTCCGCAGGGCCTCGTCGGGCTGGTTCTGGGCCAAGAGTCCCTCCGCGAGCGCCGTCGCAAACACCGTCGTCATGATCCGGTGCCGCGTTGCGAACAGCGTGGCCTGGCTGCGGCGAAGATGCTCCATGCCGGCGGCGACGTCGCCGCGGCGCAGCAGCAGCTCGCCTTTCTGGCCGATGCCGACCGCATGATAGGGGCCGAGGAAGTGGCGCGCGGAATGTTCGATCAGCCGCTCGATCAGGATTTCCGCATTGGCCCAGTCGCCGACCCAGAGGAACACATAGATCGTCCAGATCAAGGAAATACCGAGGGTCAGCGGCTGCTCCAGCAACTCGGCCTCGCGAACGGTGTACCTGGCCGCCTCAATTGCACGATCGGGCCGGCCGGTGAGCCAAAGCCCGCGCGCCAGTGCCACCAGCGCCACGATGCGGTCGTCATAACCGAGATGCCCGATGTTCAGCCGCTGCGAGCCGGGATTGTGCGCCATTGCGCTCTGGCAAAACTGCACGGCCTTGTCCTGATTGCCGATCAGATGATGCGCAACGCCCAGCATCCATTCCACGTTCAGCGCGGCGGCGGGATCGTTCAGCCTGCGCGCAACGCTTTCGCCCTGTTCGCCCGTGCCGAGCGCGCCGTGAAAATCGCCAACCCTGGTGAGATAGATGTGCAATCCGCGCAACAGCCAGAGCTGCCAGTGCAGATCCTTCAGCTCCCGTGCAAGCTGGAGACTGCGCGTGAACGCCGTCCGGACCGCTTCCGTATTGCCCTGCGTGAACATCACGGAGACGCCGAGCGCCGCCTGCAACGTCATCTCCTGGCGGCTGTCGATCGAACCCGTGTCGAGCGAGGCCAGCGCCTGCCGGGTCCAACGGTAGCATTCCGTCAGCAATGTCAGCTCGAGGAAGAACTGGGCTGCCGAGGCCGCCAGATCCACGCCGATTGTCCGGTCGCCGCCGTCCGAAAAGCTCCAGGTCAGCGCGGCCCTGACGTTGGGCAGGTAGTCGGCATAAGGAAGGAAGCCGCCGGCGCTCTGCATGCCCGCTGATTTGACAGCAACGTCGCGCAGGACATCGCGGAAATATTCGGCGTGAGCGCGCGCAGCGCGGGCCGCTTCCCCGTTCTCGACGAGCTTGTCCGCGACGAAGGCGCGGGTCGTGTCGAGCAGGCGATAGCGCAGCCGCCGCTCCGCGGGCGACGTTGCGATCAGCGATTTGGAGAGCAGGTTCGAGATCGTCTCGACCGCTTCGGATTCGCTGATGCCCTGGCTGGACGCGACAGCAATTGCGGCTTCCAGCGTGAACGGGCCGACGAACACCGACAGTGCGCGCAGCGTCGCGCTTTCGGCCGGCGGCAGCAGGTCGTAACTCCAGGCGAGTGCCGCGCTCAGGGTCTGGTGTCGCGGAATCGCAGTACGTCGTCCTCGCCACAACAGCGAGAAGCGGCTATCCAGCAGCGAGGCGGTCCCGGCAATGCCATAGGCGTTCACACGTCCGGCGGCGAGCTCGATCGCAAGCGCAATGCCGTCGAGACGCCGGCAGATCTCGGCGACGAGCGGGGCATCCTCCTCGCTGAGCTCGAACTCGCTCAGGCTCTCGGCGATGCGTTCCACGAAGAGTTGGCTTGCGGGATAGGCAAGGATGTCGGCGATGCTGAGACCGTCGCGCTGCGGTGGGCAATCCAGTGGAAACAGCCGGTGGACGCGCTCGCCTTCGGTGCGAAAGGATTCGCGGCTGGTGGCGAGAATGTGCAGCTCTGGCGCCTCCTGGACGATGCGTTCGGCTAAGGGGGCGAGCTCATCGAGAATATGTTCGCAACTGTCGAACACCAGCAGCATCCGCTGGCTGTGCAGGAACGTCAGTAGGCCCGGCATGGGATCGTCGGAGTTGACGGTCAGGCCAAGCGCGGCCGCAATCGTTCCGGGCACGAGGCGGGCATCCGTCAGCGCACCGAAATCGACGAAGCTCACCCGACCGTCGAAGGCCCCGAGCTCGCGGTGCGCGACGGCGAGCGCAACCGAGGTCTTGCCGATCCCGCCGGGCCCGACGATGGTGACGAAGTGGTGCTGAGTCAGCTCTGCGGAGATCCTCTCGACCTCATCGTCGCGCCCTATCATCCTCGCAAGCGGCGAGGGAAGCGCGTGGGGCGAAGCGGCAGGCAAGCTGGTGCGGTCCTCGAACAGTGCTGTCCGGAGCAGCGGGGCGGCGAAGCAATAGCCACGTCCGGGGACGTTGACGACGTAGCGGGAGCCTTCGCCAGCATCGCCCAAGGTTTTGCGCAGATTCGTGATGTGGAAGCGCAGGCTGCCTTCGTCGACATTCACGTCGGCCCAGACGCGCCGCATCAGCTCCCGTTTGTCCACGACCTCGCCGGCGCGCTCGGCGAGAAAGATGAGGATGTCGAGCGCGCGGCCACCGAGGTGAAGCGGCGCGCCGTCCTTCTCAATCAGCCGCGACTTGGGAAACAGCCGGAACGGCCCGAAAGCAATGGCCGAATTCTGGTCGTTAGTGTCCGGCACGAGCAATGGTCCGCTGAAAAGGCTGATGTCTGCACGTTGATCTATCAGAACGAGACGTTCAGTAAACTGGCCGAAAGTGGCGAAATCGCGTGGCGATCATCGAATGCAGGGGAATAGCCGTCACAAATTTTGCTTAAAGGCGAGCGATTTACGACGATGACTGCGACAATTCGTCAGCATGCTTGACCGTCGAGGTCGCGCTGTCCGCCGCCAGATTGCGATGCCGCCGATCATAACAGAATCTTGCAACGTCTAACGCGCAAAACGCGAGCGATGCATTCAGTATGGCCTTCGGGTTAAATCGTACTCCAACGGGGAGGTTATCATGGCCACTATCGAAATCGACCGTGACGTCGCGACCAAGCCTTCGACATCGCGTAGCCTTGATCTGAAGCTCGAAGTCGTCGTCATCCCCGTCTCCGATGTCGACCGCGCCAAGGCGTTCTACACGCGTCTCGGCTGGCGACTGGACGCCGACTTCGTGTCGGGCAGCGAGTGGCGCGTGATCCAGTTCACGCCGCCGGGCTCGGCCTGTTCGGTGATTTTCGGCAGGAACGTCACGGCGGCCGCGCCTGGTTCGGCGCGCGGCCTCTACCTGATCGTCTCCGATCTGGAGGCTGCACGACAATATCTGCTCGACCGCGGCATCGCCGTCAGCGAACCCTTCCACGGTGCCGGCGATGTTCACGCCGGTCCGGACGAGCCGTACCTGTTCGGCAGCGTCCGGGTCAGCGGTGCTGACCCGGAGCGCGGCAGCTACAGCTCGTTTGCCTCGTTCAGCGATCCCGACGGCAATGGCTGGCTGTTCCAGGAAGTCACGACACGATTGCCCGGACGCATCACGGCAGACGGCACGACGTTCGCCTCGCAGAGCGATCTGGCGGCGGCGTTGCGCCGTGCATCGGTTGCGCATGGTGAGCACGAGACGCGGATCGGCGGACACGACGAGAATTGGGCGGATTGGTACGCCGACTACATCGTGCGCGAGCAAGCCGGTCTACCACTGCCGTCCTGAGTTGAAGGCAGTCTTCCATCTTGCGCCAGTCATCGGACAAATCGGACGGAACCTCGGCGCCGCGTGACCGGTTGGAGAGGCGGCAGGCGCGAGGCCGCCGCCGTCTTCCACCGGCACGAGGTGCCGGGATCGGGCTGAACGATCCACAAACAAACAAGGAGAACCAGGATGATCCGCAAGGCAAAAGCAGTATGGAAGGGCACTGGTCGTGATGGCACGGGCCATCTCTCAGGTGAATCTGGCGTGCTCGCTGAGACGCCCTATTCGTTCAAGACCCGCTTCGAGAACGAGAAGGGGACCAATCCCGAGGAGTTGATCGCGGCGGCCCATGCCGGCTGTTTTACGATGGCGTTGGCCTTCGGCCTTCAAATGGCAGGCTTCACGCCGGAGGAGCTCTCGACCGAGGCAGCCGTCACGCTCGAGCCCGAAGGCAAAGGCTTCAAGATCAGCAAGTCAGCGCTCACCTTGCGCGCGAAGGTGCCGAACCTCGATGAAGCAGGTTTCGCGCGCCTCGCCGGCGAGGCCGAGAAGAACTGTCCGGTGTCCAAGGTGCTCAACGCCGCGATCACGCTCGACGCCAAGCTGGGCTAGCGGCGAGCTTTCAATTCGTGTCCATCCGGTTCTGGTTGGGAAACTGAAGCTGTCGACGCTTTGGGCCCATGAGAGGACCGGGTGGACAAATACCTGCCTTTCGGCCAGGCAGCCGAAAGCATATGATACGACAGGCGCAGAACGGACAGAGCGATCAATTGGGAGCGGACAGATGACGACAGAGCGCGCAGTTTTGGCCGGAGGCTGCTTCTGGGGCATGCAGGATCTGATCCGCAAGCAGCCAGGCGTGGTCTCCACACGCGTCGGCTACACCGGCGGCCAGGTGAAGAATGCCACCTATCGCAATCACGAGGGCCACGCCGAAGCGATCGAGATCATCTTCGATCCCGCAAAGACCAGCTTCCGGACCATGCTGGAGTTCTTCTTCCAGATCCACGATCCCACCACGCTCAATCGCCAAGGCAATGATCGGGGCACGAGCTATCGCTCCGCGATCTTCTATACCAGCGAGGCGCAGAAGCGCATTGCCGAGGATACGATCGCGGACGTCGAGGCGTCGCGCCTGTGGCCCGGCAAGGTGGTGACCGAGATCGCGCCGGCCGGCGAGTTCTGGGAAGCCGAGCCCGAGCACCAGGATTATCTCGAACGCTATCCGGACGGCTACACCTGCCACTTCATCCGGCCGGGCTGGAAGCTGCCGCAGCGCGCGGCTGCTGCCGGAGGCTAGAGCGTTATCGAGCGAAGTGGATACCGGTTCGCGTGAAGAAAACGCGTCAAAACAAGAATCTCAGAGCTTCGGTTCTGATTCACCAGAACCGATCATGCTCTAGGCCGTCGCGGCGTCAGCGCGCGCGGTCAGGCGCGCAATTGCGCGATCAGATCGCGGGCAGTGCGTATATCGGCGATGTCTGCGCCCTCGGCGAACCTCCCGCAGACAGGGTCGAGAACCGCCAGTGCTTCTGCGCTTCGGCCGGCCCTGAACATGTATCGCGCGAGGCTGATAGCGCAACGCAGCTCCCAGAAGCGGGCGCCTTGCTGAACGGCCAGGTCCATGGCCTCGCGCAAACGTTCTTCGGCGTCGCCCGGGTGCCGCACACTCCTGAGCATCAATTCTGCCTTGATGCGGGTCAGTTCAGGCAGATACCAGAGCTCCTGCCGGTCGTTGCAGCGGGTCAGGACGTCGTCGATCACGTCGAGGCCGCGGTCGATCTGGTCGGTCTCCAGGAAGGCCGCCGCGAGTTCGCCGAGCAAGGGAAGAAATCGCGGCAGGAAGCGCGCATCGCCGGCGCGATTGAGCTCTTCGCGCAGCAGCGGCAGGCCCGTCGCGACGTCGCCTCGCTTGGCAATGACCGCTGCGTTGAAGGCTTTTGCCCACAAGCCCCACAGCCGGATCGCATGGCGCTCGGTGTGCTCGAGCAACTCGGTGCCGTGGCGCTCGGCGGCGTTGAAATCGCCGGCCCAGAACGCGATCGGGCAGGCGGCCTGTCCCAGCACGCTACAGAAGGTCAGGGCGTGGCCGTTGGCGCGGCCTTCCTCGATGTTCCTGGCGGCGAGCGCCTTGGCCTGATCGGCCAGGCCTTGCAGCCACAGGATGCGGGCGCGGAAATATTGCGTCGATATCCTGAGGTCGAGCGGGAAGATTTTCGGCTTCTCCGCCAGCACATGCAGCGACATGTTGACCCGATCGATGCGCACGCGCGCCTCGTCCTGGTCGCCGAGATAGTGCAGCGCGACGGCCATCAGCCGGTCGCCCAGCATGACATCGGTCTTGTCGGGTGAGTTCGCTGCCGCGTCGGCAAAGCGCTCGGCAAGCGTGCGGGCCTTGCCGAACTGCCCGTTGTTGAACTGGTCGATGCACAAACCCCACAGCGCGCGCAGCCGGAAATCCTTGTCATCGAGCCTGTCGGCCAGCTCAAGGGTCGTCTCCAGGATCGGACGCGCCTCGCGCGCGCGGCCTTCGCCATACATCAGCGACCAGCCAAGTGCCGACAGCAGCTGCATGCGGACACGGTCGTTGTCGCCGGCGTTGCCGAGCGCGGCGAGGGCCGTTCTGGTGCGCTCGCGGCATTCGGCGAACAAGGAAAGGCGCACCCACAGTGAGACCGCAACTGCGGTCAGGGCGATTCCCAGTGCAGCGTCGCCGTCGGGCGCGAAGGCCCAATCCAGCGCCGCGCGCACATTGTCCAGCTCTGCGCCGTAGATGTTCAGCCATTCGGGCAGCGGCGTTGTCGTGTCGGCCTCCGCGCGCTCGAAGAAATCGCGAAAATGCTCCGCATGGCGCCGCGCGAACTGCCTGTTTTCGCCGAGCTCGTGCAGCTTCGCGAGCGCGTAGGTGCGCGTTGTGTCGAGCAGGCGATAGCGCAGCGTTCGCGAACCGGACGGCGAGATCAGCGATTTGGTGACCAGGCTGTCGATCGCCTCCAGCGTCTCCGATTCGCTGAGGCCGTCGCCGGCCGCAACCGCGGCGGCCGCCTCCGGCGCAAAGGGCCCGGCGAAGACGGACAGCCGTCGCAAGGTGGCGCTCTCCGCCGCGGGCAGCAGATCGTAGCTCCAGTCGAGCGCGGCGGCGAGGGTCTGGTGTCGCGGCACGGCGGTGCGGCGCCCCCGCCATTGCAGCGAGAAGCGGCTGTCGAGCAGGGACGCGGTGCCGGCAATGCCGTACGCGTTGACGCGGCCTGCCGCGAGCTCGATCGCCAGCGCAATGCCGTCGAGGCGCCGGCAGATGCTGGCGACAAGCGGCGCCTCTTCGGCGCTGAGCTGGAACGGACCCGAGCTCTGCGCGATGCGCTCGACGAAGAGCTGAGCGGCGGGGTAGGCAAGGACATCGGCGACATCAAGGTCCTCGCGCTCCGGCGGACAATCCAGCGGGAAGAGCCTGAATATCCGCTCGCCTTCGCTGCGGAACGACTCGCGGCTGGTCGCGAGAACGCGAAGCTGCGGTGCTTCGCGAACGATGTGCTCGACCAGCGGCGCGAGCGCATCCAGCACGTGTTCGCAACTGTCGAAGATCAGCAAGGCCGGGCCGGTCTTCAGGAATGTCAGCAGGGCCGGCGTCGGATCCTCCGAGCTGATGGTCAGGCCGAGCGCCGAAGCAATGGTGGTCGCGATGTGGCTGGCGTCCCGCAACGGACTGAAGTCGACAAAGAAGACGCGCCCACCGAAATCCTGGGATCGGCGATGCCCGACGGTGACGGCGACGGCGGTCTTGCCGATGCCGCCCGGGCCGACCACGGTCATGAAGCGATGCAGCGAAAGTCCATTGGAGATCTTCTCGATGACTTCCTCTCGTCCGATCATCTTCGCGAGCCGAGCGGGCAGGGAGCGAGGAAGCGCGGTTTTGGCGGAGGGTGGGGCGATCTGCGGCGCCGCTTGCGCGAACGAGGCGACGAAGCAATAGCCGCGGCCGGGTACATTGACGACATAACGGGCCGACTTGCCGGTATCGCCGAGCACCTTGCGCAGCGCTGCGACATGAAAGCGCAGACTGCCTTCGTCGACATTGACGTCGGCCCAGATGCGCTTGACAAGCTCGCGCTTGTCGATGACTTCGCCGGGACGCTCGGCCAGGAAGATCAGAATGTCGAGCGCGCGGCCGCCGACGTGAAGCGGCGCGCCCTCCTTCTCCAAGAGCCGGGACTTGGGAAACAGCCGAAATGGCCCAAATGAAATGGCTGAGTCTTGGTTACTATGTGCTGGCACGCGCCATTGCCCCCTCGCGGGAGTCAAAAGGTATTTCGTTCTGGTCTAGCAGAACGAGGCGCCGAGTAAACTGGCCGAAAGCCGCATGACTGGCAGACCTGCGCAGATGGCTTGGGTCGGCCTCGGCTGATTGAAATAATTCTTGAAAAGGAATGGGTTAGACCAGCATGCCACGGCGGTGATGCTGCCGCTCGATCGGACCGGAGCATTGACGGCGGTCGCGGATTGCTGCGATGGGATGACGGGGAGCCGGTCCTGCCTCGACAGTAACTCCCGCTTCCGGAATTCGAACATGCCTTCCTTCTCGCGGCGACGGTTCGTCTCTGCGCTATCGGGCGCAGCGGCGCTGGCGACCATCCCACGCAGCGGACAAGCCGCCGACTATCCGTCCCGTCCCATTCGACTGGTGATTCCCTACGGGGCTGGCGGATCGGGTGACCAGATCGGGCGCCCATGGGTCGACAAGATGTCAGCGCTGCTCGGGCCGACCTTCGTCGACTATATCGGCGGCGCAGGCGGCGCGATCGGGACTGCCGCGGTTGCGCGCGAGGAGCCCGATGGCTATTCGCTGCTGCTTGGAAACGGCAGCACGCAGGTCATCATTCCCTTGACCACGGCAAATCACGGCTATTCCGTCGGCGATTTCCGCGCCATCTACCGCCTGATCAACAGCGCACTGGTTTTCGCCGTCCATCCTTCCGTACCCGCGGCCAATCTGCGCGAGTTGATCGCCTATGCGAAGGACAATCCGGGAAAGCTGTCCTACGGGACGCCCGGCGTCGCCACCGGAAATCACCTGGTCGGCGAATCCTTCAAGCAGCAGGCCGGCGCGCTCGACATCGTCCACGTGCCCTATCGGGGCATCGCGCAGGCGACCAATGATCTCGTCAGCGGCCAGATCTCGCTCGTCATTGCCGTCATGTCGGTCCAATTGCAGCAGCTGAGCCAAGCCGGCAAGATCCGGTTGCTCGCGGTCACCACCGAAAGGCGGCTGAGCGGCGCGCCTGATATCCCGACGGCCGTCGAATCCGGCATGCCGGATCTCAGATATGAGGGCTGGTTCGGACTGTTCGCGCCCAAGCGCACTGATGATGCGATCATCGATCGGATCGCCCAGGCTACGCGGTTGGCCATGGCCGATGCCGCGCTCCAGGCAAGCTACCGTGCTCAAGGCATGGAGCCGGACGCCGATTCAAGCCCCGAAAAATTCCAGCGCATCGTCGAGGCGACAACGGCAAGCCTGGCGCCCGTGATCAAATCGATTGGACTGAATCAGTTGTGAGGCCGCTCACGCGCTGACGCGCGATGTCCGGCGTTGCTCCTTCGTGACGACGCCTGCCGACAGCGTGACGAGACCCATCAGCGCGGCCAGCAGCCAGAACGCCGTTGGCAGCCCACTGACGCGAGCAACGAAGCCGACGCCGGCGGGGCCGATGAGGATGCCGGCATAGCCGGCGGTCGTGATCGCCGCGACTGCGAGGCCCGTGGGCATGGCGGTCTGCTTGGCCGCCCGGCGGAACAGCACCGGCACCAGGTTCGATGCGCCGAGGCCGATGAGCAGGAAGCCGGCTATGGCCACCGCCGCGATCGGAGCCGTGAGCAGGACCACGAAGCCCGCGATGGCGATGAGGCTTCCCCACAACAGCGTCGTGCGGTCGCCGATGCGCGCGACGACAGCGTCGCCGCCGAGCCGCCCCACCGTCATCGCGATCGAGAACACGATATAGCCGGCGCCGCCTTGTGCCTCCGAGACGAGGCCCGCGCCGATGACGAGCAGCGCTCCCCAATCGAGCATCGCGCCTTCGACGAGAAAGGTGATGGCGCCGAGCAGCGCGAGCAGCAGCACGGAGCCGTGCGGCAGCACGAACAGCGGACCCTCCTGCACCTGCGCCGAACGCAGCAGACGCGGCCAGGTCACCAGCATGGCAAACAGCATGAGGATCGAGCAGATCAGCGTGCAAGTGAGCGCGCCGAGTTGCAGCGAGAGCAGTGCCGTCATCAGCGCGGACCCGGCGAAGCCGCCGATGCTGAACAAAGCGTGGAAGCCGGACATAAGCGGGCGCTTCGCGGCGCGCTCCACCTCCACCGCGTGGATGTTCATCGCGACGTCGATCGAGCCGAGCGCGGCGCCGAACGCAAAGAGCGCCAGCGCCAGCGCTGCTGGCGAGCTCGCGATCGCGAGCAGCGGCAGGACCAGGGCGAGACCGAGCCCGCCCGCAATGATGATCGGCCTGCTGCCGTAGCGCGCACTCAGGATTCCGGTGAGAAGCATGGCGAGGACCGAGCCGATGCCGAGGCTGAGCAGCAGCAGCCCGAGGACGCCATCATCGACGCCGAGCCGCGTCTTCGCGAACGGCACCAGCGGCGCCCAGCACGCGATGCCGAAGCCCGCGACGAGGAAAGCGAGCCGAGTCGCAAGGCGCGTCGACGGCCGGTCGGCAGAATGCATGGGAACTCCGGGGAAGCAGTCGGGGTAGGGTGCTCCAGAAGCCCCAGAATTGCCGCGCCTTTATGTCCGAGGCTTGCCCGAATTGTCGCAGGCAGCGCTCGAAAGCTGTAAGCGGACGCGCAGGCCCCTGGGCTTATTGTCGAGCAGTTGAAGCGTTCCATCATGTGCGATCACGATCGCCTGCGCGATCGAAAGCCCGAGGCCGAATCCGGCCCTCTCGTCCATGTTGCGGGCGTCCTCTCCGCGTACGAAGGGCTCCAGCATCGCCACCTTCCTCTCATCGGGAATGCCGGGTCCGTCGTCGGAGACGTCGATGACGATCTCGTTTCCGGGCGTCGACAGCTCGACGCGGACGTCGGTTCCGAATCGCGTTGCGTTCTCGACCAGATTGGTGACCGCGCGAATGATCTCGTCCGGCCGCATGACGAACGCGGCACGGTCGGGGCCGGAATAAGTCACGGCGTGTCCGCAATCCGAGAACTGCTCGCAGACCATTTGAAGGAGCGCGGCAACGTCCACCAGGGTCGGCTTGACAGAGCTTTCGTTGCGCAGCAACGAGAGCACCGATTCGAGCATCGATTGCATCTGGTCGAGGTCGCGCACGGTCTGCATGCGCTGCGCCGCATCCTCGATATATTCCGAGCGCAACCGCAGCCGCGTGATCGGCGTGCGCAGGTCATGGCTGATGGCTGCGAGCATGCGGGTTCTGTCGTTCATCAGCGTGGTGATGCGCTCGCGCATCCGGTTGAGCGCTCTTGCCGCGGACCTGATCTCCTCTGGACCGTTTTCGGGTAGCGGCGCAGACGATCCGTTCAAGCTGAAGTCCTCTGCCGCGCGCGCGAAGGCCGACAAGGGCGAGGAGAGCGCGCGACCGGCCCAGACGCCGAGCAGCGTCACGCTCGCCACCAGGAACAGCAACGTAGAGGTCCAGAGGCCGCTGACGAAGGCCGGCATTTTGGGCGATCCGATCGTAGCCTCGAGCACGTCGTCCTTTGAGAGGTGAAACCACACACGATCGTGTTCTGACGTGCTGCCGCGAATGAGGTCGACCTCACCGTCGAGCGGCGACGGGACGTTCAATGTCCGCTCCGGCAATGGCACGGTGGAGGCGGAAACGCCTTCCAGCAATTGAAGCTTCAACGCGGGAAAGGTTCGGCTGACGTTCTCGAGAACAAGAGCTCGCTCGGCTTGTGGCGTGTTGGCGATGATCCGAACGATCAGCGCAAACTGCTCGAGCGGCCTGTCAGCTAGAATTTTCGGACGGTTGAGCAGGAAATAGCCGGCGATCAGGACATGGATCAGGACCAGCGATACCAGCACCAGGGCCGCGATCTGGCCGCTGATCCGCCTGAAGCTGAACAGCGTGACGATGTCGGCGGCGCGGCTCATGCTTCCTCCACCACCGGCGTGAAGATGTAGCCGCCGGTGCGGACGGTCTTGATCACGGACGTCCCTTCCGTGCGGTCGAGCTTGCGGCGCAGGCGGCTGACCAGCACGTCGATGCTGCGGCCAAAGCTTGCGCCGGCACGTCCGCGCGTCATGCTGAGCAGGCTGTCACGGGTCAGGATGCGGCCGGCCCGTTCGCAGAAGGCTTGCAGCAGGTCGAACTCGGCGCTGGTCAGCGGCACCTGCGCGCCCTCGGGATCGCGCAATTCCCGCAAGCGCAGATCGATCGTCCAGCCCTGGAATTTCAGCCGGCTCGCCGTCGCGCTGGCCGCAAGGCCGCTCGATTGCCGGCGCAGGACGGCGTTGATCCTGGCGAGGAGTTCGCGCGGGTTGAAGGGTTTCGGCAGATAGTCATCGGCTCCCATCTCGAGGCCGAGGATCCGGTCGAGATCCTCGCCCCTCGCGGTGAGGATGATGATCGGGGTCGTGGAGTCCATGCGTAGGCGACGGCAGAGGCTCAAGCCGTCCTCGCCCGGTAGCATCAGGTCGAGCACGATTAGATCGACGCGGTTCTGCGCCAGGTGACGGTCCATCTCTTTGCCGTTCGTGACGGCGTCGACCGAGAATTTGTGATCGCGCAGATAGCGCGCGATGAGGTCGCGAGTTCTGCTGATCGTCTTCGACGATCAGGATGCTCTGCGTGCCGTTTGTCATGATTGAGATCGCATCGGGGCTGCCGATCGTTGGTCGATGTGCGGACGATTGTCTCGTCCGAAGAACTACGGTCATGGGGCAATCCTACGGTCAGTCACGGCTCAACGCCACCACGGGGTCGAGGAAGGCGGCCCGCCGGGCCGGGAAGAAGCCGAAGGCGATCCCGATCCCCGTCGAGGTCAGGAACGCCGCGCCGATCGAGAACGGCGAATAGCTGACCTGGAATCCCGGGATCGCGATGTTGATCACGGTCCCGAGCAGGATCGCGACGACAATGCCGGCGATGCCGCCGATGGACGAGATCAAGGTCGCCTCCACCAGGAACTGCTGGAGGATGTCGGTGCGCCTGGCGCCGACCGCCATGCGTACGCCGATCTCGCTGATCCGCTCCGAAACGGACACCAGCATGATGTTCATCACGCCGATGCCGCCGACGATCAGCGAGATCACCGCGATCGCCGCCACGAGGAAGGCCAGGGTCTGCGTGGTGCGGCGGATGTCGTCGGTGTTGAGGATGACGAAATCCTTGACGTTGTGCCGCCGTGTTAGCAGCGTGGTGACCGCATCCTGCGCCAGCGCGGTCGAGATCTCGTCGCTGATCCGGAGCAGGATGCTGCGGAGCGAGCGGTCGCCCGTGAACTGCGCCTGCACGGTGGTGTAGGGAAGATAGACCGAGAGGTTCTGGTTCGAACCGAAGCCGCCCTGCTGCTGGGCGATGACGCCGACGATGCGGCAGGGCACCTTGCCGAGCCAGATGACGCGGCCGATGCCTGAGGTCTGGTCGTCCGCGAAGAAGGTCTTGCGGGTATTGTCGTCGATGACGGCCTGCCGCTCGATATTGCGGACCGCATCGGTGTCGAACAGGCGTCCTTTCGCCAGCTTGGCGCCCTTGACCTGGAAATAGCTCTCGCCGACGCCGTTCACCAGCACGTTGGATTCGTTGCCGCGGTACCGAACGGTGGTGCTGGTGGAGACCGTCGGCGTGACCCCGGCAATGAAGCTCTGGCGGTCAAGCGCGCGGGCATCGTCGAGCACCAGCGTCTTGATCTTGCCGGCACGGGCATCACCAAAGTCCTTGCCCGGAAAAACCTCGATCGTGTTGGTGCCGAGGCTTGCGATATCGGACAGCACCTTGCGCTGCGAGGCGTTGCCGAGCGCGACGACAGACGATACCGCCGCGATGCCGATGATGATGCCGAGCATCGTCAGGAAGGCGCGCAGCCGGTGCGCGGCCATCGCCACCAGCGCCATCCGCGATGCTTCGCGCAGCCGTCGCCACGCACCGGACCAGCCGGAGTCGCCGTCCCAGGACGTCCGGACAATCGGAGCGGACGGCTCCGCGATGACGGCGGTCGCGGCGCGGCGGTCGGCGGCGATCCTGCCGTCGCGCAGCTCGATGATGCGCTCGGCCCGCGCGGCGACCTCGGAATCGTGGGTGACGATGATGATCGTTCGCCCCTCGCGGTGCAGCTCGCCGAGGATACGCAGGACTTCCTCGCCGCTACGTCGGTCGAGCGCGCCGGTGGGCTCGTCCGCCAGGATGACCTCGGCCCCGTTGATCAGTGCGCGCGCGATCGAGACGCGCTGCTGCTGGCCCCCCGAAAGTTGGTTCGGGCGATGGCCGCGCCGGTCGTTCACGCCCAGTCTTGCGAGCAGCTTCTCTGCGCGCGTGCGGCGCTCCCGGGCCTTCATTCCGGCATAGACGGCGGGGATCTCGACGTTCGCGCCAGCCGAGAGGTCGCCGAGCAAATGATAGCGCTGGAAGATGAAGCCGAAATGCTCGCGGCGCAGCGCCGCCAGCGCATCGGCATCGAGCTCGGAGACGTTCTTGCCGGCGACCCGATAGGTGCCGGAGGTCGGACGGTCGAGGCAGCCGAGGATGTTGAGCAGGGTCGATTTGCCCGATCCGGACGAGCCGATGATCGCGACCATCTCGCCGGGCTGGATGCTGAGCGAGAAGTCGTCGAGTGCGATCACACTTGTGTCGCCGGCTGCGAACTCACGCCGGACGTTCTGAAGCGCGATGATCAGATCGGTCATGTCACGGACCTCCCGGCGGGCCGCCCGGCATGCCGTGCGATGCGGTCTGCTCGTTCGCTTCTCCGGTGACGACCCGTTCGCCCTCGTCGAGACCGGACCTGATCTCGACCGTGGTGCGGTCGTTGAGGCCGGTCTTGACCTCGCGCTCGCGAACGTCACCCGACGCGTCGAGGGTGCGGACGGTGCTGCGGCCGTCGGATTTGCGTGTCAACGCAAGCGCGGGGATGACCTTCACGCGTTTGGCCTCGCCGGTGACGATATGCACCTCGGCGGTCATGTAGGTTCGTAGCGCAAGGTCCTTGTTCGGGACGTTGAAGACACCGATGTAGTAGATCGCCGTGCTGGTCGAGCTCGACGAACTCGTGCTCGAGGTCGAATTGGTGGTGGTCGAAGAGAAGCTGGCGTCGCTCTTGATCGATTCGGGCGCCGGCTCGATCTGCTCCAGCCGCGCCTCGTAGCGATGGTCCTGGTCGCCGAGAATGGTGAAGTAGAGCGATTGCCCGGGCCTGACCTTGACGATGTCAGCCTCGGAGATCTCCGCCCGCACGGTCATCGTCTCGAGCTGGCCGAGCACGACGATGGTCGGCGCTGACTGCACCGCGTTGACGGTCTGTCCCTCCTGCACCACGGTGGCGAGCACGGTGCCGTCGATCGGTGCGGTGATGCGGGTGTATTCGAGGTTCACCCGCGCCGTCTCGACGCTGGCCTCGGCACCCACGATCAGCGCCTCCAGGGCCGCGATCTGGGCCCGGGTCTGGCGCACGGTCGAATCCGCGCTGTCGAAATCGCTGCGCGACGTCGCACGCTGCGCCAATGTCGCTTGCTGGCGCGCAAGGTTGGCCTCGGCCAGCACGAGCGCAGCCTCTTTCTCGACCTTCTGTGCACGGTAGTTCTTCAGCGACGCCTCCGCGCTGCGCAAATCGTTCTGCTTGGTGACGGGATCGATCTGGGCGATAACGTCCCCGGCCTTGACGCTGTCGCCGACGCGCACGTTGAGCGCGGTGATCCGGCCCGACACTTGCGCGCCAACAGCGGTCAGTCGCGCCGGCTTCAGCGTGCCGCTCGCGAGCACCTCCTCGCGCAAATCGCTGACGGTGACGGGCGCGGTGATGTAGGATTGCGCCTTGCTCGGTGTTCCCGGAAAGCGCGTCGCCGCGACGACGCCGGTGACTACGGCGACAATGAGCGCGGCAGTGATCTTCAGCCGCCTGGCGGTGATGATGGCAGTCACTTGACCGTCTCCCGCCAGTGAGGTCCCGTGCCCGCGTCGACGATAATCGGCGTCGATACATCGATTGGATCGGTCCAGCCGCCGCCAAGCGCCTTTGCCAGCGCGATGTAGTCCTTGGCCGCCGACACCTTGCTCTGGATCAGTGAATCTTCGGCTGAATAGAGCGAACGCTCGGCGTCCAGCACGTCGATGAAGCTGGCGCTGCCGGTCTCGAACAGCGATCGCGACAGGCGCGCAGCCTCGCGATAGTTCTTGGCTGCTTCGGACAGCTTGGTGGCGCGTATCCGTTCGCGCGACAGCGAAACCAGCGCGTTCTCGACATCCTCGAGCGCGGTGAGCAGGGTCGAATGGAAGGTGGCGAAGGCCTGGTCGCGTTGCGCTTCGGCGATCCTGACCGCCGCCTGTCGCTTGCCGGCGTCGAACACCGGCACGGTGACCGAGGGGCCGACCGACCAGCTCACGCTGGAATATTTGGCGAGATCGCCGGCCCGCAGCGCCGACGTGCCAACCGAGCCGGTCAGCGACACCGCCGGGTAGCGGTCGGCTTCGGCTTGCCCGATCTTGGCGGTCGCCTGCGCCAGCTTGCGCTCGGCACTTGCCACGTCGGGACGGCAGGTCAGGAGATCGGCGGGTATGCCCGTAGGCAGCGGCATCCGCGGCGCAGGCACGGGTGCGGACTGCGCCAGCAGCGAGGCGACACCATCGGGCGGCCGTCCGAGCAGGATTCCGAGCCGGTGGATGTCGGACGCGAGCGCGGCCTGATAGGTTGGAACGTTGGCTTCGGTGCTGGCGGCTTGCGCAGTGGCTTTGGCGAGATCGACGGTGTTGCCGCTGCCGGCCTCATATTTGCTGCGGGTGAGTTTTTCGGTGTCGCGCTGCGAGACCGAGGTGCGCTGCGCCAATGCGATCCGGGCCTGATAGCCGCGCGCGTCGACATAATAGGCGGCAACGTCGCCGATCAGCGTGACGAGGCTGTCGCGCAGATCCTCGACGGCGGATTGCTCGGAGCGCAGCGCCGCCTCGATGCTCCGTTGCGTGCCTCCGAACAGATCGAGCTCCCAGCTCGAATCGAAGCTCGCCTGGTGCAGCGCGTAGGGCGCGCTGTCGACGAGGACAGAGCTGGATCCCGCACTGGTCTTGTTGTCCGTCACCGAGGCCGTTCCGCTCACGGAGGGAAGCAGGCCTGCGGTGGTCTGCTGCAACGTGGCGCGCGCCTCGCGCACGACCGCTTTTGCCTTCGCGACATCGGGGTTGGCCTCGACGGCTTGCTCGATGAGCCGGTTGAGCAGCGGGTCGCGCAGGCGCAGCCACCAACGATCGAGATGGCTGGTCTGCCGTCGGGAGAGGGATTTGACGCTCCAATGCGAAGGCAGGTCCAGCCTGGGCGGACCGGCATAATCCGGCCCCACCGCGCAGCCCGTCAGTGAGCCGATCATCATCAGCGCGACGCAAATCGATCCGGCGTGCGAACGAGCTGCGTGCAGCAGGCGGGGCGTCGAATGATGGTTCTCCTTTGTGGATGGCACTGGGACGACGACGAACAAGTGTGACGGCATCAAATCGGCTGAAATCCATTGGCCTGACCCCGGGAAAGGGGCTCTCGCGACCTTTCGAGGGGAAGGACGAGACAGGGGCCACTAGCCGGGGGAGAGCCGCGTATGCGGACCGGACTGGTAGGAACGATTGGGACCGTGCGGGCCATACTCATAAACGACATTTTGTGCCGTTCGCGATTGGTCGCGCTTGCCGGTGGTGGCGGCATGTGCGGTGAAGGTCGAAGCGAGGACGGCGACCAGCACCGCTCTGGTCATGGCAATCGCGTTCATCGGCAAACACCCCTGCAAGTTCCTGATGTCGCCGCCTCTCGCACCGGCTTAAGGGCCTGTAAAGAATCCGGGCGTTGCGCGATGTTGCTGAACGTCAGCAAGGCAAGCCGCCTGCGCGGCAGCTTCGACGCCGGTCGGTTGCCATTGACAGCCCGCGCGCTTGTCGTGGCCTCCACATTCACGCCACCGATCAACCAATCAAATTCAACGACCGGAAACACTACAGCAATCTCAAAGCCACACCGCGGCCACAGCCGTCTCGTTTCAGAGCAGGCGAGGTACTGTTGAGGTGTGGAATGTCGTTTTTGCGGGCCTGGCTGATCGTTGCGGCGGTGAGTGGCGTGTCGATTGCAAGCTCACTGCCGCTTGCGCTGTTGTCGCGGCCGGCGGCCGCGCAAGTGGTGGAGACGATCGTCGTCGAAGGCAATCGTCGCGTTGAGGCCGAGACGGTCCGCTCCTACTTCAGGCCGGGGTCCGGCGGGCGTTTCGATCAATCGGCGGTCGACGAGGGCCTCAAGGCGCTGATCGGGACCGGCCTGTTTCAGGACGTGAAGATCAACCGGGCCGGCGGTCGCATCGTGGTGTCGGTGGTCGAAAATGCCGTGATCGGCCGCGTCGCCTTCGAGGGCAACAAGAAAATCAAGGACGAGCAACTCTCGGCCGAAATCCAGTCCAAGCCGCGCGGGACCTTCTCGCGGGCGCTGGTGCAATCCGACACGCTGCGCATCGCCGAGATCTATCGGCGCTCGGGCCGTTACGATGTGCGCGTCACGCCCGAAATCATCGAGCAGCCGAACAATCGCGTCGACCTGATCTTCACGGTCGAGGAGGGCGTCAAGACTTCGGTCAAATCGGTCGAGTACATTGGCAACAGCGCCTTCTCGGGCTCGCGCCTACGCGATGTCATCAAGACGCATGAGAGCAATCTGCTCAGCTTTCTCGGCAACAACGACCTCTACGACCCCGATCGCGTCGAAGCCGATCGCGACCTGATCCGCCGCTTCTATCTCAAGAACGGTTTCGCCGACGTCCAGGTCGTGGCCGCGCTCACCGAATACGATCCGGAGAAGAAGGGCTTTCTCGTTACCTTCAAGATCGAGGAAGGACAGCAATATCGGGTCGGAGCGGTGAATTTCCGCTCCAGCATTCCCGATTTCGATGCAGGCTCGCTGCGTACCTATTCGCGCGTCAATGTCGGCTCGCTCTACAACGTCGAATCGGTCGAGAAGTCGACCGAGGAGATGCAGATCGAGGCCTCGCGCCGCGGTTACGCCTTCGCCGTGGTCCGTCCCGGCGGCGACCGCAATTTCGAGGCCCACACCGTCTCGGTCGTGTTCAACATCGACGAGGGACCGCGCACCTATATCGAGCGCATCAATTTGCGCGGCAACACCCGCACGCGCGACTACGTGATCCGCCGCGAATTCGACCTCTCGGAAGGAGATGCCTACAACCGCGCCCTGGTTGACCGCGCCGAGCGGCGGCTGAAGAACCTCGACTACTTCAAGAGTGTCAAGATCGTCACCGAGCCCGGCTCCTCCAGCGACCGCGTCATCCTGATCGTCGACATGGAAGAGAAATCGACCGGCGATTTCTCGATCTCGGGCGGTTACTCCACGGCGGATGGCGCACTGGCCGAGGTCTCGGTCTCCGAGCGTAACCTGCTCGGCAAGGGACTCTACGCCAAGGCGTCCGTCAGCTATGGCCAGTACTCGCGTGGCATATCTTTATCCTTTGTCGAGCCCTACCTGCTCGACTATAGGCTGGCGCTCGGATTCGACACCTACTGGCGCCAGCAATTGTCGAACAGCTATACGAGCTATGGCGTGACGACGCTGGGCTTCTCTCCGCGCCTGGGCTTTGCGTTGCGCGAAGATCTCTCACTCCAGCTCCGCTACTCGCTCTATCAGCAGAGCATCACGCTCGCCAGCGCGTACAATAATTGCAACAACAACGCATCGAACACGTCACTGGCCTTTAACCCGACGCCGGCCTACATCAGAAATGTTCTGGGCGGCGTCGACCCGACCAATTCCACGGATTCGGGTGTTTACGGTTACGGCTGCTACGGCGACGGCGAGTCGAGCCTGCCGGTCCGGAAAGAACTGGCGAACGGCGCGACCTGGACGTCGGCGCTCGGCTACACCTTGAACTACAACACGCTCGACAACACCAAGAACCCCACCGACGGGTTGCTGATCGACTTCCGGCAGGATTTCGCCGGGGTCGGCGGCGATGTGACTTATCTGAAGACTGCGATTGACACGAAGTATTACACGCCGCTCGTGTCCGAGATCGTCAGCGTGATCCACCTTCAGGGTGGCATCCTCAACAAGATCGGCGACCAGGATCTGCGCATGCTCGACCATTTCCAGATGGGACCGAACCTCGTGCGCGGATTCGCTTCGAACGGCATCGGTCCGCGTGACATCACTTACTGGAGCCTCGGCGCGAGCGGCGATGCGCTCGGCGGCACGAAATACTGGGGCGCGTCGATGGAGTTGCAGATGCCGTTCTGGTTCCTGCCCAAGGAGGTCGGCCTGAAGGGTGCGATCTACGCCGATGCCGGCTCGCTCTGGGGCTATCAGGGGCCAACGTCATGGACGGCCACCGGCGAAATCAACACGGCGGCCTGTCCGACCTGCGGATTGCAATATGACGACGGCAATGTGGTGCGATCGTCGGTCGGCGTCGGCCTGATCTGGGCCTCGCCGTTCGGGCCGCTGCGCTTCGACTATGCCGTGCCGATCACCAAGGGCAAATACGACATCGTCCAGGAGTTCAGGTTCGGCGGCGGCACGTCGTTCTAGCGATGCGGCGCCGGCACCGCGATTCTCGTGTCGCGTGACGCGCGTTCGCCATTTGATCGTGCGTTTGTGAAAACGTGTGAAGCTCGCCTCGTGCGCGCACGTGGACAGTCGCTTGCGGATGTTGGATAATGCGCGACTGAAATTGCAGGACACTGTGGCCTGCACTCGGCTTCCACAGAAAGGCAAATCCGATGACGCAAGCAGGCGCCTATGGACAGAGGCTCGGGCAGTTCCTGCGTCTGAAGGAGGCGCCGCCGGCCCTGGTCACGCGCTCGCTGCGCAGCGCCGAGCTCGCGGTCACCGAAACCCGGAATGATCACCCGGTGCCCGGCCTGTCCGGTTCGCTGACCGCCGAAGATGCCTTTCTCGTCAGCCTGAAGCTTCACGACTACCCGGATTGCGAGCTCTGGGAGCGTGGCAAGTGTATCATGAAGGCGGACGTCCACGCCGGTACGACTTATCTCTACGACCTCAAGCGCGATCCGCGCTATGTGATCGACAAGCCGTTCCACTCGCTGTTTTTCTACATTCCGCGTTCGGCACTCGACAGCATCTCCGAGCAGTGCAATGCGTCGCGGATCGACGAACTCGACTGTCAGATCGGCGTCGGCCATGACGACGGAATCATCCGCCACATCGGCGCGTCGCTGCAGCAAGGCCTGCGCAGGCCGGACGAGGCCAACCAGCTTTTCATCGACCACATGATGCTCGGGCTGACCGCCCATGTCGCCCAGACTTATGGCGGGCTCCAGCGCACGGCCGGACCCACCCGCGGCGGGCTCGCTCCGTGGCAGGCGAAGCGTGCCTGCGAGAGACTGGAATCCGACCTCGGCGGCAAGCTCTCGCTGCAGAAGATCGCGACCGAGCTTGACCTCTCGGTCAGCCATTTCTCCCGCGCATTTCGAATTTCCGTCGGCATGCCGCCGCACCAATGGCTGCTTCATCAGCGGGTGAAGGCCGCCAAGCAGTTGATGACCGTTCGCGACCTGCCGCTGACGGAGATCGCGATCTCGGCCGGGTTCGCCAACCAGAGTCACTTCACGCGCGTGTTTTCCTCGATTGCCGGCGTCAGCCCGGCGGTGTGGCGCCGCGAGGCGCTCGGCGTCTTGCGCGCCGGGACGTGACCCCGCTGATCTGGGGCGCCAGTGCCCTCAACGGCGTTTCGCCAGTGAAATGGCGTAGGCGGTGCGCCGCGCCGCAAAGATCTCGTCCGGCGGATGACCGATGCCATCGGCGAGATCGGCCGGATTGAAGATGGAGGCGTCGCAAGCCCGGTTCGGCTCGAACCCCGTGATCACGATCGTACCCAGACGCACCTCTTCGCGGCTGTCCTCGTCCGGCCAGCGTATGGTCACGTCCATGACGGGGTCGCCGGGACGGTCGAGCAGCGCCATCACGTTGAAGCGGACATCGCCGGTAGCGATCCGCGTGTTCAGGTCGTCGTGCAGGAAGTGGGCCGGCTTCGTCTCGGCTTCCTGCTCGGTCAGCGTGATGTCGTCGCCGACCGGGGCGACCTTGAACTTGATGAACCGCGTCTCGCCTCGCGCGCTGGTCGCAGGAAAGGCGTGCACGCCCCGATAGGTCGTGCCGGCAAAACTCCCGGGCAGCCGGCGCGCGGCGACGTAGTTCGCCTGATTGAGCGTTTCGGGATTAGCCGCCGAGAAAGCTGCGACCTTCGCCTCATCTGGCCTGCCGTCCGGCCCGGGGATGCGCGCCTCGAGGAAGGCCAGCATCTGGTCGGGCGTCCTTGCAAAATGCACGGGAGCGCTTTCCGTGAGGATGTCGGATCGATGATCCCCGTCGCCCAGTCTGAAGCTGAAGCCGCGCAGCACGTGGTTGTCGGTATCAGCGACGTTAGGATTGCCGCCGCCCACCGAGAAGCGTGCCAGCACGCGCGATGGTCTCGTGAAGCTCCGCGATCTCGTGACGTCCCCCGCGCGGTCCGACGGGGTGTAGGTGCCGCGAACACACCGGCCCTTCGCGAAGCTCGCACGCACTTTCGGCGGATTGCCGGCGACCGCCTTCAGGGCGCCGACGATGGAGGCGGGTGTTGCGACGCCGTTCGGGCTCTCTGACAAGGCGGACCTCTCGCATGCGAGCCCCGCTTCTAGGCACGCTTCGGGTCATGAGTCTTTCCCAAAGCGGGCACGATTTGCCCGATCCCGCCACGATCGATGCTCGATCGATCGGGCAGCGACGACCCGTATGCTCAGCCGCCGAGAATGCGGCGGCAGGCGTCGACGAACACCTCTGCGCCGGTGACGATGTCGGCATCGGTGGTGTTCTCGGTCCAGTGATGGCTGATGCCGCCGATCGATGGCACGAACAGCATCGCCGCGGGCATGATCGTTGCCAGCATCTGCGCATCGTGGCCGGCGCCGCTGGGCATGCGGACCGACCGGCCACCGGCCAGGGCCTTGCTCGCCGCTTCGATGGCATCCTGAAAGCCAGCGTTCATCATGGCCGGCGCGCCGGTGCGTAGTTTCTCCACCGTGACGGTGCAGGGGCCCTTCGCGTTGACCTCGTCCGCCATGGTCTGCAGCAACTGCTCGAGCCGCGCGATGATCGCCGGGTCGTCGTCGCGGATCTGGAACAGCATTTCTGCTCCACCCGGAATGATGCTGGGTGCGCCGGGATCGAGCGTGATGCGACCGGTGGTCCACACCGTGCGCGGGCCGCAGGCATCGGGCAAACGTTCGTCGACCGCGACACAGAATTTGGCCAGCGCCAGGCCGGCATCCTTTCGCACGGCCATGCGGGTGGTGCCGGCGTGGTTCTGCTCGCCGACGAAGTTGATCCGGTATTGCCAGATCCCGACGATGGAGGTCACGACGCCGATCGCGAGGCGGCCGCTTTCGAGCGTGTCGCCCTGTTCGATATGCGCCTCCAGATATCCGACGTGCCGGCCTGGCGGGGCGGTGATGCGCGGGCGCCCCGAGAGCCCCATCTCGGCGAGTGCATCGCGCATGGTGCGGCCGCTGGTGCGGTCGCGGGCAGCATCGACGTCGGCCTCGGTCACCTGGCCGACATAGGAGCGCGAGCCGAGGAAATGCCCAAAATGTCCTTCCTCGTCGCACCAGGCGGCGACCTCGACCGCGCCCTTGAACGAGGGATCGGCATTGAGCACGCGTGCGGCTTCGAGCGCATAGACGACGCCGAGCGGACCGTCGAGCCAGCCGGCGTAATTCTGGCTTTCCAGATGCGATCCCGCCAGCAGCTTCGGCCCGGGCTTTGCGCTGGTACCGAAGACATTGCCAATGCCGTCGATCGTGGCGGAGAGGCCGGCGTCGGGCAGCTTTCGCACCAGCCAGTCCAGCGAAAGCCTGTGCGGCTCGGAGAAGGTCGGCTTGTGCACGCCGGTCTTATAGGCGCCGATTGCGCGCAGCGCATTGAGGTCGGCGAGGACGCGCTTCCCGTCGGCGCGGGGCTGGGTGTCAGGCATGTTCGGCAACTTTCAGCGCCTCGGTGCGGATCTCCTCGACCAGCCGCTCCTTGAGCTGGACGAATTCCGGCGTGGTCTTGATCTTGTAGGAACGCGGATGCGGCAGGTCCACATGGATCTCGGCCTTGATGCGGCCGGGGCGCGCGCTCATGACGATAACGCGGCTGCCGAGGAAGATCGCCTCCTCGATGTCGTGGGTCACGAACAACACGGTCTTCTGGTCGCGCTCCCAGATCCCGAGCAGCATCTCCTGCATCAAGGCGCGGGTCTGGTTATCCAGCGCGCCGAAGGGCTCGTCGAGCAGCAGGATTTTCGGATCGTTGGCGAGCGCGCGGGCGATCGCCGTGCGCTGCTGCATGCCGCCGGAGAGCTGCTTGGGCCAGTGGTTCTCGAAGCCGGATAATCCGACCTGGCGGATGAAAGCGTCGGCGATCCTGTTCCGCTCGTCTTGCGACACGCCGCGCTCGCGCAGGCCGAAGGCGATGTTCTCGCGTACGGTCAGCCAGGGGAACAGCGTGTAGGACTGGAACACCATGCCGCGATCGGCGCCTGGGCCGGTCCCCTCGCGCCCGTCAAGCGTGACACGCCCGCTGGTGGGGCGATCGAGGCCAGCGACGATGCGGAGCAGCGTGGACTTGCCGCAGCCGGACGGGCCGAGGATGGTGACGAAGTCGTTGTTGCCGATGACGAGATCGGTCGGCTCCAGCGCCCTGGTCGGCGCATTGCCGTGGCGCGCAGGAAAGGTGCGCGAGACCTGCTCGATCTTGAGGATCGTCATGCGAGCCTCCACGGAAACAGCCAGGCGTTGAACGCCTTGAACATGAAGTCCGAGAGGAGGCCGATCAATCCGATCACGATGATGCCGAAGATGATCTGGCCGGTGTTGAGCAGCGCCTGGCTGTCGGTGATCATGTGGCCGATGCCCGAGGACGAGCCGATCAGCTCGGCGACGATGACATAGGTCCAGGCCCAGCCCAGCACCAGTCGCAAAATTTCTGCGATCTCCGGCGCGGAGGAGGGCAGCAGCACGCGGCGGATGATGCCGCGGTCGCTGGCCCCGAGCGTATAGGCCGCCTCGACCAGATCACGCCGCGTCGCTCCGACCGTCACGGCGACCATCAGGATGACCTGGAACACCGAGCCGATGAAGATGACGAGCAGCTTCTGCAATTCCCCGATGCCGGCCCAGAGGATCAGGAGCGGAATGAAGGCGGACGCAGGCAGATAGCGCGCGAAGGAGACGAACGGCTCCAGGAACGCTTCGACCGGCTTGTAGGCCCCCATCAGCACGCCGAGCGGCACAGCGATGATTGCCGCGAGTGCAAAGCCGCCGACGACGCGCCAGACCGTCATGCCGATGTCGTACACGAAGCCCTGCTTGGCTAGCAGATCATAACCTTCCTGCACCATGGTCAGCGGGTTCGCGAGGAACGTCTTCGACACATGGCCGCCGAGCGTCGCCCAGGACCAGAGGGCAACGAACAGCACGAAGAATGCAAGGCCGTACGCCATACGTTGCTTCGATGTCACGGGATCCAGGGGACGCATCAAACTGTCTATCCGAATAGTCGATCATGTGCCGGCTCCGCCTCTTGGCGGAACCGGTCACTTGCAGAAGTTACTTGATGTAGCTCGCGTCGAAGAGGTCTTCGACCTTCGGCGCGGTCTTGATGATGCCGATCTCGAGTAGGAGCTCGGCGGCCTCCTTGTTGAAGGTCAGGAAATCGCCGGCGAAGAACTTCTGGTTCGCCGCCTTGTCCTGCCAGCGCAGATATTTCGCCGAGTTGCCGAACTGCTCGCCGGACTGCTTCACGTCGGCGCCCATGATCTCGTAGGCCTTTGCCTGATCCTTGGCGATCATGTCGAGCGCCTCGAAATAGCTGTCGGCGAGCGCCTTGGCGGCCTTCGGGTTCTCGGTGAGGAACTTTGGCGTGCAGCCGAACGTGTCCATGACCATCGGGTAGTCGAGCGTGGTCGCGATGATCTTGCCCTTGTCGGGCGCGGCGCGAACCGTCGAAAGATACGGTTCATACGTCATCGCGGCATCGTTCTGCCCGGAGACGAAGGCCTGCGCAGCCGCAGCCGGCTCGAGGTTGACGACGGTGACGTCCTTCACCGACAGACCGTTCTTCTTGAGCATCCAGGCCAGCGCGAAATAAGGCGAGGTGCCGGGCGCGGAGGCCGCGACGGTCTTGCCCTTCAGATCCTTGATCGAAGCCAGATCGTTTCGCACGGCCATGCCGTCGGCGCCGTAGCTCTTGTCGAGCTGGAAGATCTGCTTGGTCGCAACGCCGTTGGCGTTCCAGGAGATCCAGGTCTCGACGGTCGTTGCCGCGCACTGGACGTCGCCGGAGGCGATCGCGAGGTGACGGTCCTTCTGCGGGATCTTCTTGATGGTGACGTCGAGGCCGTTCTTCTTGAAGATGCCGGCCTCCTTCGCCAACGTCAGAGGCGCGAAGCCGGTCCATCCGGAGATGCCGATGCCGACCTTGACGTCGTCGGCGAGCACCGGAGTGGCGGTCGCGAGGGCAATGATTGTCACAAATACTTTCGAACTACGCATGATTGTCGTCCTCTTGCCGATCGATGGATTGACGTCCTGTTGATCCTTGTCGGTCCATTTGGACCGTTGCCCGAAGCATTGCACGAACTGTGCCGACATTATTCTCTCAGCCTCCCTTGAATCGGGCGACAAGGCGGTGAGAGTCACCGGGATAAAGCAGGCGCACCGCGGTGATCGTGCGCGCGCTGCGCCAGGTGTAGCGATCGATCACGAGGCAGGGCGCGCCGATTGCGATGTCGAGCGCCTTCGCCGCGCGATCGTCCGCAACGATGGCGCTGATGGTATGCTCGGCCTCCGTCCACGGCACATGGTGGAGCAGCCACGAGCCCGGCGGCTCGCGCGAGAAGTCTGCCGTCGCAGCATTCGGCACGGACGACAGATCGATCAGTCTGTCCTCGACGGCGAAGGGCACGTTGTCGGCGCTGTGCCGGCAGGCGATCGCGACCACCTTGCCGGCCTTCTTGACGCCGAGGCGGTCGCGGTCAGCGGCGGTCGCCGTGCGCAGCTTGCGGCCGATCAGCTCGTAGCCGTAAGCGCGGCCGAGCGCGATGATTTCGGCGCGGATGTCGGCGATCTTGAGCACGGCGGACTGATGCTGCGGCCGGCGCACGAAGGAGCCGGCGCGCCGCCGTCGCTCGATCAGGTCGGCCTGCGCCAGCTCCGACAGCGCCTTGTTCACCGTCATGCGCGAGCAGCCGTAGCGTGCGACCAGCTCGTGCTCGAAGGGGATGCGATGCCCGGGCGGCCATTCGCCGGTCAAAATGCGCTTTTCAATATCGGCGCGGATTCGCTTGTAGAGCGTCGGCTTGTCGGTCGCACCGGTCGCGAGGCTCATGCGACGAGCCTCCGGATGGAGGCGTTGAAGCGCTCGCGTGCGGCTTGGCGCAGCTTGTGCCGGCCATTCTCGACGACCTTGGCGCCGCCGGCCCAAACGCAATCGATCGCGCCGCCGCCGGCCGCGAAGATCCAGCCGTCGATGATGGCGTCGCGTGCGCGCCCCGCCAGCGACGGATGTGCCGTGTCGAGCGTGACGATGTCAGCGCGCGCACCCGGCGCGAGGCCGACGGTCGTCTGTGCCATCGCCTGCGCGCCGCCCGCGAGCGCATGATCGAACAGCGTGCGTCCCGTCGAGCGCCCCGCACCGCTGGAGAGTACGTTACGCTGACGATGCTTCAGACGCTGACCGTATTCGAGCTGGCGCAACTCGTCGGCGACGCCGACCAGCACGTTGGAATCGGTGCCGACACCGAACGCGCCGCCGGCCGCGAGAAATTCGCGCGCCGGAAAGATGCCGTCGCCGAGGCTCGCTTCCGTGATGGGGCAGAGACCCGCGACCGCGCCGGTCTTGGCGAATGCGGTGACTTCCGCATCCGTCGTGTGGGTGGCGTGGATGAGGCACCAGCGTTGATCGACGGGCGCGTGCTCCAGCAGCCATTGCACCGGCCGCTGGCTCGACCATGCCAGGCAATCCTCGACTTCCTTCACCTGTTCGGCGGCATGAATGTGCACCGGTCCGCCATCGGCCAGCGGAATGATCGCTGTGAGTTCGTCCGGCGTCACCGCGCGCAAGCTGTGCGGCGCGATGCCGATATTGGCGCCCGGCAATGTTGCGATGGCCGTGCGTGATGCAGTCATCAGGGCGGCGAACTGATCGACCGAGCAGATGAAGCGGCGCTGGCCGCCATGCGGCGCTGCGCCGCCGAAGGAGCCATGCGCATAAAAACTTGGCAGCAGTGTCAGCGCAATGCCTGACGCTTCGGCAGCCTGTGCGATGCGCGCGGCCATCTCGCCGAGATCAGCGTAGGGCGAGCCATCGCGATCATGATGGAGATAGTGGAATTCGCCGACGCGGGTAAAACCCTGCTCCAACATCTCGACATAGAGCAGCGTCGCGACCGCCACGACGTCATCCGGCGTCATCGCCAGCGCGAAGCGATACATCGTCTCGCGCCAGGTCCAGAAGGTATCGGTGCTGTCGCCGCGCAACTCGGCGAGGCCCGCCATGCCGCGCTGGAACGCGTGGCTGTGCAGGCTCGCCAATCCCGGAAGCGCGATGGCGTGGCGCTCGTCGCCGGCCGCCGGCGCCACATTCGGCGTCACCGCCGCGATCGCGCCGGCGGTGATGACCACCTGCACGTCATTGGCCCAGCCCGAGGGCAGGAGCGCGGAGGCGAAATGCAGTCGGGTCATGATTACACGCCGGCTGGACAGAACCGCCTCACGATTATATGTCTAGACATATAAGTCAAGCATCCCACGAAGGGGCCGTTGCATGGCAGAGCGCTTCGACCGGATCTGGCACAATGCCCGGCTCGCCACGATGCGGGCTGACCGTCCTGACCTTGGCGAGATCGAGCGGGGCGTAATCGCCACGCGCGGCGGCCGTATCGTCTATGCGGATGCGCAGACCGATTTTCCGTCGGATGCCGATGCGGCCGAGAGGATCGATTGCGAGGGACGCTGGATCACGCCCGGCCTCGTCGATTGCCATACCCATCTGGTCTATGGGGGCAACCGCGCGCACGAGTTCGAGCTGCGCCTGAAGGGGGCGAGCTACGAGGAGATCGCGCGCGCCGGCGGCGGCATCGTCTCGACGGTGGCTGCGACGCGGAAGGCGAGCGAGGCCGAGCTCGTCGCAGGCGCGCTGCCGCGGCTCGATGCATTGATCGCCGAGGGCGCAACCACGGTCGAGATCAAGTCCGGCTACGGCCTCGATACCGAAACCGAGATGCGTCAGCTTGCCGCTGCGCGCAGCCTCGGTGGCCAGCGGCCGGTTGCGATCCGCACCTCCTTCCTTGGCGCGCATGCACTGCCGCCGGAGGCGGAGGGCAACAAGGATCGTTACATCGATCTCGTGTGCAAGGAGATGCTGCCCGCGGTCGCTAAGGCAGGCCTTGCCGATGCCGTCGATGCCTTCATGGAGGGCATCGCGTTCTCCGCCGAGCAGACCGCGCGGGTGTTCGAGACGGCGAGGGGGCTTGGACTTCCAGTCAAGCTCCATGCCGACCAGCTCTCGAATCTCGGCGGTGCCGCGCTTGCCGCGAAATTCTCGGCGCTCTCGGCCGATCATCTCGAGCACACCGACGAAGCCGGCGCTGCCGCGATGGCGAAGGCCGGAACGGTGGCGGTGCTGCTGCCCGGCGCCTTCTACTTCATCCGCGAGACGCAAAAGCCGCCGGTCGAGACGTTTCGCAGGCTTGGCGTCCACATGGCGCTGGCGACCGACTGCAATCCGGGCAGCTCGCCGCTGACCTCGCTGCTGCTCGTGATGAACATGGGGGCGACCCTGTTCCGGATGACAGTGACCGAATGCCTTGCCGGCGTGACGCGCGAGGGGGCGCGGGCGCTTGATGTGCTGGATGAGACCGGCACGTTGGAGGCCGGCAAATGGTGCGACCTCGCGATCTGGGACATCGAGCGGCCGGCCGAGCTGGTCTACCGCATCGGCTTCAATCCGCTGCACGAGCGGATATGGAGGGGGCAGTGACGGAGCAGGACACAGCGATCGTCGTCAGACCGGGGACGGTCAGTCTCGATGATCTCGCCTGCGTGCTCGATGGTGCGCCCGTCGTGCTCGATCCCTCATTCTGGCCGCGCGTCGAAGCCGCGGCGGAGATCGTCGCAAGAGCCGCGCGCGCGGATGTCCCGGTCTATGGCATCAACACCGGCTTCGGGAAGCTTGCGTCGAAGCGCATTCCGCCGGACCAGACCGCGCTGCTCCAGCGCAACCTGATCGTCTCGCACTGCTGCGGCGTCGGCCCGGCGACACCCGAATCGATCGTGCGGCTGATGATGGCGCTGAAGATCGTCTCGCTCGGCCGCGGCGCCTCCGGCGTGCGCAGCGAGGTGATCGAGCAACTGCAGGCAATGCTGGCGCGGGGTGTCTATCCGCTGGTGCCGCAGCAAGGCTCCGTGGGCGCCTCCGGCGATCTTGCACCGCTTGCGCATATGACGGCAGTGATGATCGGCGAAGGGCAGGCCATCATTGACGGGAAAACTGTATCCGGCGTTGAGGCACTAAAGGCCGCCGGCCTTGCGCCGCTGACGCTCGGGCCCAAGGAAGGCCTCGCGCTGATCAACGGCACGCAATTGTCGACGGCCTACGCGATCTCCGGCGTGCTGCGTGCGTTTCGCCTGGCCCGCGCAGCGCTCGTGACCGGCGCATTGTCGGTGGATGCCGCGATGGCCTCGACGGCACCGTTCCGCCCTGAAATCCAGGCGCTACGCGGTCATGCCGGGCAGATCGCCGCGGCGGCGACGTTGACGGCGCTGCTCGACGGCAGCGACATCCGCCTGTCGCATCTCGAAGGCGACGAGCGCGTGCAGGACCCTTATTGCCTGCGTTGCCAACCGCAGGTCGCGGGCGCGGCGCTCGACCTGATCACGCAGGCGGCGCGCACGCTGATCATCGAGGCCAACGCCGTCACCGACAATCCGCTGGTGCTGGTCGAGACCGGCGAGATCGTCTCCGGCGGCAATTTCCACGCCGAGCCGGTGGCCTTTGCCGCCGACGCGATTGCGCTCGCGCTATCGGAGATCGGCGCGATCAGCGAGCGGCGCATCGCGACGCTGGTCGACCCCGCGCTCAATTTCGGTTTGCCGCCGTTCCTGACGCCCGACCCCGGCCTCAATTCCGGCTTCATGATCGCCGAGGTCACGGCGGCCGCGCTCTATGCCGAGAACAAGCAGCGCGCGCTCGCCTGCTCGATCGATTCGACGCCGACCAGCGCCAACCAGGAAGATCACGTCTCGATGGCCGCGCATGCCGCGCGGCGCCTGTCCGACATGGCCGACAATCTCACCGCCATTCTCGGCATCGAGCTCCTGGTTGCCGCCCAAGGCATCACGCTGCGCGCGCCGCATGCGACCAGCGCGCCGCTCGTTGCCGTCATTGCCGCGCTTCGTGAACAAGTGCCCGCACTCGGTGCCGACCGCTACATGGCAGGCGATCTCGCCAAGGCAGCTGCGCTGATCGAGGCCGACGCGCTGCCGGCGATCGCGATCACCGCACTTCCATCCGATCCGTTTCCGAGACTTGACTAAGAGGTCCGCATGAACCGCCGACTGGACAATGACCGTACCATCCGCGCGCCCCGCGGCAGCGAGATCAGCGCCAAGAGCTGGCTGACGGAAGCGCCCTTGCGCATGCTGATGAACAATCTCGATCCCGATGTGGCGGAGCGGCCGAGCGAGCTCGTCGTCTATGGCGGCATCGGCCGCGCCGCGCGCGACTGGGAGAGCTTCGACCGGATCACGGCGGCCTTGCGCAAGCTCGAAAACGACCAGACCTTGCTGATCCAATCCGGAAAACCGGTCGGTGTCTTCCGCACCCATGCCGACGCGCCGCGTGTCTTGATCGCGAACTCCAACATCGTGCCGCACTGGGCGACGCTCGATCATTTCAACGAGCTCGATCGGAAGGGCCTGATGATGTACGGCCAGATGACTGCAGGCTCCTGGATCTATATCGGCAGCCAGGGCATCGTGCAGGGCACCTACGAAACCTTCGTCGAGGTCGGTCGTCGCCATTATGGCGGCAGCCTCGCCGGCAAATGGATTCTCACCGCCGGCCTCGGCGGCATGGGCGGCGCGCAGCCGCTGGCTGCGACCATGGCCGGTGCTTCGATGCTCGCGGTCGAATGCCAGCCGAGCCGCATCGAGATGCGCTTACGCACCGGCTATCTCGATCGGCAGGCCGCAACCCTCGACGAAGCGCTCGCCATCATGGAAGAGGCCGCGAAGACGAAGAAGGCGGTCTCGGTCGGCCTGCTCGGCAATGCCGCCGAGATCTTCCCGGAGCTGGTGCGCCGCGGCGTGAAGCCCGACATCGTCACCGACCAGACCAGCGCGCACGATCCGATCAACGGTTATCTGCCCAAGGGCTGGACGCTGGCCGAATGGGAAGCCAAGCGCGCATCCGACCCGAAGTCGGTCGAGCGTGCCTCGAAGACGTCGATGGTCGAGCACGTGAAGGCTATGCTGGATTTCCACGCGCAGGGCATTCCGACGCTCGACTACGGCAACAACATCCGCCAGATGGCGCAGGATATGGGCCTGAAGAACGCCTTCGATTTCCCAGGCTTCGTTCCGGCCTATATTCGTCCGCTGTTCTGCCGCGGCGTCGGGCCGTTCCGCTGGGCCGCGCTCTCGGGCGATCCCGAGGACATCTTCAAGACCGACGCCAAGGTCAAGGAGCTGATGCCTGACGACAAGCATCTGCACAATTGGCTCGACATGGCCAAGGCGCGCATCAAGTTCCAGGGCCTGCCGGCGCGGATCTGCTGGGTCGGCCTCGGCGATCGCCATCGGCTCGGCCTTGCCTTCAATGAGATGGTGGCGCGCGGCGAATTGAAAGCGCCGATCGTCATCGGCCGCGATCATCTCGACAGCGGCTCGGTGGCAAGCCCCAACCGCGAGACCGAGGCGATGAAGGATGGATCGGACGCGGTATCCGACTGGCCCTTGCTCAACGCGCTGCTCAATTGCGCCAGCGGTGCGACCTGGGTCTCGCTACACCATGGCGGTGGCGTCGGCATCGGCTATTCGCAGCACGCCGGCATGGTGATCGTCGCCGATGGCACGCCGGAAGCCGCAAAGCGCATCGAGCGCGTGCTCTGGAACGATCCCGCCAGCGGCGTGATGCGCCATGCCGACGCGGGTTATGACATTGCGATCGACTGCGCCCGTGACAAGGGTCTCGATCTGCCGAGCTTGGCGAAGTAGCCGCGCCTCAGGCCACGACCTTGGCGCCGGCGCCGTCGAGGCGCAGCTGTTCCTTGGCGAGATAGTCGCCGATCGCGTCGGCCGGCATGGGCTTTGCGAAATAATAACCCTGGATGAAGTCACACCCCAGGCGGCGCAGGGTGTCGAGCTGAGCACGAGTCTCGACGCCCTCGGCGACGCAGGCGATCTCCATGTCGTCGCACAGGCCCGTGAGCGACTTGATGATCTTGTAGCTCACAGGATTGTCGTTGATGTCGGCGACGAAGCTGCGGTCGACCTTGATCTTGTCGAGCGGCAGCCGGTGCACGTGGCTGAGTGAGGAATAGCCGGTGCCGAAATCATCCAGCGAAATGCCGCAGCCCATTGCCTTCAGCGTCGCGATCGACTGCTGCGCGCGCACGAAGTCGAAAGTGACGGCGGTCTCGGTGATCTCGAAATCGATCCGGTGCGGCGGCAGCCCGCTCTTCTCGATGATGGCGATCAGCGGCAGGATGCCTTCGGCCGCGCAGACGTCGTGGGCAGAGAGGTTGAACGACAGGCGGATGTGATCAGGCCAGGTCCTGGCGGTCGCGAGCGCGCGAACCAGCAGCGCCTGCGTCAGCGGCCGGATCAGGCCGATGCGCTCGGCGGCGGGAATGAAATCGGCCGGGGAAACCAGGCCAAGGCGGGAGCTGTGCCAACGCGCCAGGACTTCGAAGCCGGCGGTGTGCTCGCTCATGGCGTCCACGATCGGCTGGAACACCAGGTCCATCTCGGTGCTGAAATCCGCACTGCGGAGCAAATTCTCGATGACGCCGCGGCTGCGGATCTCTGCCTCCAGCTCGCTCGAGAAGATCACGGTGCGGCCGCGCAGATGGCGCTTGGCGTGATACAGCGAGTAGTCGGCGCATTCATAGAGCGCTTCCGACGTCGTCGCCGAGGTCGGGAACAGCGCAAAACCAATCGAGCAGGACAGCCCGGTATGGGCGGTGTCGAGCTGGTAGGGCAGCTTGACCTGGCTGCCGATGCGCTCGCCGAGCCGCATCAGATCGGCATCATCGGGATCGCCGCACACGACGAGGCCAAACTCGTCGCCGCCGAGCCTTGCGAATTCCACGCGCTGCGGGCCAAAGCCCTCGCAGACTTCGCGGATGCGGCGGCCCGCCTCGATCAGGACGCGGTCGCCGACAGTATGGCCGTAATTGTCGTTGATCGGCTTGAAACCGTCGAGGTCGATGATCCCGACCGCGACGCGAACGCTCCTGCGCTCGGCATCGGTAAAGGCGCTCGACAGCTCGGCGAAGAAGCGGCGGCGGTTCGGCAGCTCGGTGAGGGAATCGAGATTGGCAAGGCGGAAGTTCTCGTCCGAGAGCGCCTGTGTCGCCGCCTGCTGCGCAAGCAGCGACTTGCGGCTCGCGACGAGATCGGCGAAGTCGCGGTAGTAGATGAACAGCACCGTCACCATCGCGCCCGAGACCAGCAAATTGTTGACGGCGATCGCCTTCAGCGTCGGCTCGCCCGTAGTGAAGAAGAACAACACATAGGGCACGTCGACGATCAGCGTCACGATCAGCGCCGCCGAGCGTAGATGCATCAGCGAGAAGATGCAGCCGATCACGGTGACCGCCATGTAGAAGGCGACTTGGCTCTTGGCGAACGGATCGCCGTAGGGGTAGAGCGCGAATGACCAGACGGTGAAGCCGGCACCGATCGGCAGTGTCAGCCAGTTGGTGGCGCGCAGATTGCGCAGGATGTCGGCATCGCTGCGCACGATGTGGCGCTGACGCAGCCACCAGAACGTACGGAGCGCCGCGAGCACGGTCAGCACAGAAGGCACGATCATCGTGAGCCAGTCCGGCGCCACGTTCACATAGGTGTAGGCGACCGCGATCGAGTTGCTCATAAGCAGGAAGTAGAGGAGCGGGACCTGTTTGGAGAAGGCGTCGAACTGCGCGCGTGTCAGATCCGGGTTGTCGGCCGGCACGCGAAACAGCCGCATCGCGGCGGCGAGATGAGACTTCAAATCGGCAACAGGCATTGCAATACGCGCCCCGGGTCCTTCAAAACCGGGCGATCTTGCATGGCGCGGGTAAAGGTCGCGTTAGGTGGGTTCCACGGGAAAAGCCAGCGCAGGTTGCACGTGACTGCGGCATTTTCCGTCGGCGTGCATTGGTGAGGGTCTGTTAAGGATGTTGCGGCGGCAGAGCCGGGCGCTTCGCCGCCGGTCAAAGCCGTGCGGCTACGTTCTGCTAACCATGTGCGGCGGCATAACGTATGCCGCACCACGTGTCCATTCGGGCGACGGTGTGGTGCGGCGTCTGATAGCCGCTATTTTTTCTCCAGCGCGGCCGTCTGCTTGGCGAGTTGCTTGTCGAACTCCTCCGACAGGCCGGTGACGTAGGTTGCAAGCTCCCCGGGGGTGACGAACGGGTTCGGCGCGCCGTCCTTCATCTGCGCGCGCTTGGCCTGCATGCCATAGACCTCCGGATGCGGCCCGAGCAGCACGTCGATCTTCATCGCCTTGGCCTTGGCGAATGTCGCGCGATAGTCGCCGACGATGCCGGGATAGGTCGGCTGACCGACCAGCCTGTTCAGCGCAACCGTGCCGCTACAGAAGAACAACACCTCGCGGTTCTGATCGCCGTCCTTGACGCTCATCTCCCAGCTCGTGCAGCCCGGCGAGTGGCCGGGCGTTGCATGCGCCGTCAGCGTGACGTCGCCGAGCGTGACCTTGTCGCCTTCCTTCACCGTGCGGTCGACCTTCACCGCGGGGAAGGCGAGGTCCTCGTTCTTCTCGTCGCCGGGATAATAGCCGCCTTCGAGCAGCGGCTTGTCGCGCTCGCCGGCCACGAGCTGCGCGCCGGTCTCCTTCTTGATCTCGGCAAAACCGCCAGTGTGGTCGAGATGCGCATGCGTGTTGAGGATGATCTTGATGTCGGCGACCTTGAAGCCGAGTTTCGCGATATTGTCCTTGATCATGCCGGTCGACTGGGGCATCGCGGTATCCATCAGGATCAGACCCTGCGACGTCTTGATGACATAGACGGCGATGCCGCCGGTTCCGACATAGTAGATGTTGCCGATGAGCTGGAACGGCTCGAACGGCGCTGTCCACTTCTGCATGGCCGTCGCCAGGAAATCCTTGATGGTCTGCGCCTGCGCGCCCGTTGCGAACAATGCCAGCGCGCACAGCGCGGCCGCGAGCTTCGTCATAGTTTGCCTCCCACAGTGTTCTTGTCGTTTTGATCGGGCGCGGACGTCGTGTGGCTCGACCGGTGCGCAAGCTACGTCGTGGCCGGCGTTGCGGGCAACTGCTTCGTGCCTGGAAATATGGATGTGCTCGGGCGGGAACAACGCCGGTCGGCCGAAAGCGGTGCGAGACGCCTAGCGCCCGATCGTCACGCCGGCGGTCGAGCGCATGGCGTCCCGGAGGCTCGTCGCATTCATGTCGTCGAGGACCTGCCGCGTCAGCACGGTGGTCTGGCCGGGCGTGTTGAGGATCGTCTCGCCGTGCGAGGAAGAGAGCCGATCGGCCTTGTAAGGCGCGGCCGGATCGGTGGCAGGAGTAGCCGCATGACGTGGCCGTTTGCCCGCGGCCCAAGCGGGCTGCGAGATGCAGAAGGCGGCGATCAGGATCAGAGACAATGACCTTGCGCGCATATGCGATCTCCCATGTCGGGACATCAACCTAGCACATCGCACCGGTGTGCCGCAGAAGAAAGGATCAGGCGAGCGCGGCCTGGCGCTCCCGCGCCGGCTCGCGGGCGCGGTCGTTTTTCCCAGGCTCGGCGAGCCGGGTGAAACTGCGCTGGCTCGCATGCGCAGGCGCCTCGACGATGACGCCCTCGCAGACGATCTGCCCGCCGAGCATCCTGAATTCCAGCTTGTCGTAGCGCGGCATCGTCTCGCCGGGCGCCGGCGGCAGCAGTCCGACACTGCCCTGGATGTTGAGAGTGGCATCGCCGGTGCCGTGCAGGCGCGGATTCCACATCCTGATCCCGGTCTCGGCCCAGCGCTGCCGGATCAACGCGGCGCGGTCGGTGGGCTCTGCGACCTTTGGCCGAGGCTTCCGCGTGCTGGGTGTCTTCGCAGCGGGAGACTCGAGGATCGGCTCCGGCGCGACATCCGTGAGGACGATCGGTGTGTTGGCGGAAGCGTCCGCTGCGACGATCGTTGCGACAAGCGCGGAATCGCCGGCGAAGCCGGGCTCGATCTCTACGGCGACACTGGGAGACGCAGCCCTGTCGATGCTGCTCTCGGCAATATCCTCCGCCGAGACTTGGCTATCGGCAAGCGCGACACGCGAGTCGTCCACGACGGCCAGCTCAACATCCCCTGGGAGGCCGGCGGAAGTGTCATCGTTGACGATGAGAACGGGTGTGTCAGCCGAGGCAATCGCGACCTCGCCGGCCGCGACCGGCACCTCCTCCGCGACGTTGGCCCGGAGTTCGCAAGCTGGATTGCTGCTGATGATGGGCTCGGGAACATCGACCGGCTCGACCTCGACGGTGGCGGTTGCGACCGCTGCCTCGTCCACGACGGCGGGGTCAACGTTCGCCGGGAGGTCTGCGGGCGGATCGTTGCTGATGACTTCAGGAACATCAACCGGGTCGCTCTCGGCCGACGAGGCCGCAACCTCTGCGATGACGACCGGTTCGACGTCTGCCGGCGTCTCCAGGGTTGGATGGTCGCTGACGTCGACATCGATTGGCGCTGCCGACGAGCTTTCCGCGATGACGGTATCATTCCCTGCGACCGGAGTCGCGACCGCGATCTCGGCATCGCTGCAGCACGGAGCGGTGCTGAGACCGGTGTCGAGAGGCGGAGCTGCTTCTGCAATTTCGGAGGTGACGCCGGGTGAGTCGCTTGCGGCACTCGGTGCGACGTCGACACTGCCGCTGTGCGGCAGGGGCCGAAGCCGGGTGAACGCCCATTTCACCGCAGGGATGCGGCGCAGCAACGATATCAGTCTCGAAAGCACTGGGAGTTGTCCAGGAGGTACTCGGCGTGAGGCAATCGCTGATTCGTCAGCAATGTGAAAAACTGCCCCGGCCGTCACACCGATGTCAATCTAGGTGGGACCAATTGCAGAACATCCGCGCGCCATCGTGCGCGTTGCGCGATCGTCTGGTGACGGCCCAGCTCAACTGGAAGAGCGAATTCCGAAGCGGACGCCAAACGTGCGAATAGCGGTGGTTAGCGATCGGCATGAGTGGGGGGCTCGTGCTTGGCAGCGAACCCCCAATGAAGCTGCAACGTCCTCTCTCGCGCTATTTCCCGCCGGAACCGGAGCCTGCACCGCTGCCAGAACCCGCGCCGCCGCCGGCCTGGCTGCCCATGTTATTCGTATTGGTGCCACCTGCGGATGGCGACTGTGCGCCCTTGCTGTCGCTGGCCTCGTTCTGCATGTTCGATGCGCGGCCCGTCGTCATGCCTTTGGTCGCGGGCCCCCGCGAAGAGGGACCAACCTCGCCCTGACTGGATGCGCCTGGAGCAGGTTGTGTCTGCGCGAAGGCGCTACCGGTCGCCAGCGCCATGATGCACGCGGATGCCAGAATGATCTTCTTCATTGGATTCTCCTTGACTTGGCATCCCGGACAATCCGCCTCCGCCAACGACGTTCCTGCCGATCTATCACCACCGCTTCAACTCTTTGCGGCCTAACGTCGGGGTTCCCGTCTTCATCGCCAGCGGCTATTCAGGACCCTCATCATTCGTTTAGGGAGGACGTATGAGAAAGATTGCTGCCATCGGAGCGGTTCTGCTCTGGTCCACCATCGCTTTCGCGCAGGATCGCACCATCACCGTGGCCTCGACAACGTCGACGGAACAGTCGGGGCTGTTCGGCTATCTGCTGCCGCTGTTCTCGAAGGCCGAGGGCATCGAGGTGAAGGTCGTTGCCGTCGGCACCGGCCAGGCTCTTGACATCGGGCGGCGCGGCGATGCCGACGTGGTGTTCGTTCATGATAGGGCTGCCGAGGACAAGTTCATGTCCGAAGGCCAGGGCGTGAAGCGCTTCGACGTCATGTACAACGACTTCGTCATCGTCGGTCCAAAGAGCGATCCCGCGAAGATCGCCGGCGGCAAGGAGGTCACTGATGCGCTGCGCAAGATTGCGGCTGCGAAAGCGCCGTTCATCTCGCGCGGCGACAAATCCGGCACCCATGCGGCCGAGCTGCGATTGTGGAAGGAAGCGGGTGTCGACATCGGAGCCGGCAAGGACGGCTGGTATCGGGAGATCGGCCAGGGCATGGGACCGGCGCTCAACATGGCCTCGTCGTCGAATGCCTATCTTCTGTCGGACCGCGGCACCTGGCTCTCGTTCAAGAACAGGGGCGAACTTGCCATCCTGACCGAGGGCGACAAGCGACTGTTCAACCAGTATGGCGTCATGCTGGTGAATCCGGCAAAGCATCCGAACGTCAAGGCGAAGGACGGGCAGGCCTTCATCGACTGGCTCATCTCATCGAATGGGCAGGATGCGATCGCAGGCTACAAGGTGGGCGGCGAGCAGCTATTTTTCCCCAACGCGTCCCACTAGCAAGAATGCGATGGTCGACACCGCGACGCTGAGCGCGAGCAGGATCAGCCCGAGCCCCAACGCCAGCGGCAGGTCGCCCTTGCTGGTCTCCAGCGCGATCGCCGTTGTCATCGTGCGGGTGAAGCCCCGTATGTTGCCGCCGACGATGATGATGGCGCCGACTTCCGCGATGGCGCGGCCGAAAGCCGCGAGAAAAGCCGTCAGCAGCGAGGTCCGGCCGAGTGCAAACAGCAGTGCCATGCTGCGCAGAGCAGACAGTCCGTCGATCCGCGCCAGATCGCCATACTCCGCCCACAGCAGGCTAGCCGGACGGTGCACCAGTGCCACCACGATCGGCGTCGCGAGCAGCGTCTGTGCGATCACCATGGCGGTCGGTGTGAACAATAGTCCTCCCGCCCCGAGCGGGCCGGACCGCGACAGCAGGAGGTAGAGCGCGAGCCCGACCACGACCGGCGGCAGGCCGAGCAAGGCATTGGTCAGGATGATGATGACCTGACGTCCGCGGAAGCGCGTGATCGCAAGCAGGGCCCCGAATGGTGCACCGATCAGCAGCGCGACGATGCTCGCGGTCAAGCTGACGCGCACCGACAAGGCGACGATGCCGAGCAGTTCGGCGTCGGCTTCGCCGATCAGCGTGAAGGCCGCACCGGTGGATCGTGCGAAATCGTTCATCCGGCCGGACGCTTTCGCGTCGGGCAGGATGCGTCGGGATCGTCGATATCGCGCAATCGCATCACGGATTGGTCTCTGCGAGTCTTTTGACATCGACAGAATACTCGGGCGAGACGATTTGGACAGGCGATTTAGCGGAAAATAACCGTCAAGTGCCGCGTTATGCAGGCTTTCCCGACGCGATCGGGGTGGCGTTCGGTTTTACAGAGGCTGGGCTCCAAAGCCAGCGCGCCAGCACAACGGCAAGAACTGCCCCGACGAATTGAGCGGCGATGAAGCCTGGCACGTCTCGCGGGGCGATACCCGCGAACGTATCAGACAGCGCGCGGGCGATGGTGACCGCGGGATTGGCGAACGACGTGGATGACGTGAACCAGTAAGCCGAAGTAATGTAGAGGCCGACGGCATAAGGAACCGCGGCGGGTGTCCGATACCGGACGCCAAGGATCGTCGACAGCAGGCCGAAGGTCGCCACTGCCTCGGCCAGCCATTGTCCGGCGCCGGCGCGTTCCGTGAGCGAACGCTGGAGAACTGGAAGCTCGAACATCAGATGTGCGATCTCAACACCGGCGATGCCGCCGCCCACCTGAGCGACAAGATAGATCGCGGCGTCCGTCCATGACGTTTCGCCGCGCAAAGCCAGGGCCAGCGTCACCGCTGGATTAAATGCGCTCCCGAGATCGGAGCGAGCATCAGGATCAGCACGACGAGGATTGCGCCCGTGGCAATCGTATTGCACAGCAGTGCCAGCGCGACGTTTCCGCCGGCGAGCTTTTGCGCCATGATCCCCGAGCCGACGACGGCGGCGAGCAGAAACGCCGTCCCTAGCGATTCGGCGAAGGCACGCTGTCCCAGGCCCGGCATCAGGCGCCGCGATCGAGCCTGACGCGCTCGCCATCTTCCTTGACGAATTCGCCTTGTTGCGCCGGCAGCAGATCGAGCACCCGTTCGGAGGGGCGGCAGAGCCTGACGCCGTTCGGCGTCACCACGATCGGCCTGTTGATCAGGATTGGATGCGCCATCATGGCGTCGAGCAGCTGATCGTCGGTCAGCGCCGCGTTGTCGAGCCCGAGCTCCGCATAGGGCGCCGCCTTCTCGCGAACCGCCTCGCGCACCGAAATTCCCATGCGCGCGATGAGCTGCTGCAACAGCGTCCGCGATGGCGGCGTCTTCAGGTATTCGATCACGTGCGGCTCGATGCCGGCGTTCCGGATCATCGCCAGTGTGTTGCGCGAGGTGCCGCAATCGGGATTGTGATAGATGATCGCATCCATGGTGGAATCCTCGTGCTCAGCAGCACGCCTGCGACGCTGTGGGCGCTGCCTGCGGCGCGCAGCAGGCCGATTGCTGCTCCTGCTTCTCGTGAGCGACGCGCGCCCGGTTCTCGCCGCTGCCGTCGCCGTAATCGGTGCTCTCGCCCGTGGTGTAGAAGGTTTCCCAGGCGATGCCGGCTGGATCATCAATCCAGGATTTCTCCGACTTGGCATAGCAGCAGGTGATCTGCCCTTGCTCGACCACGTTGCCGCCGGCCCGGCGCAGCCGCGCATAGACTTCCTGGAGTTCCTCGCCGGTCTCGACCTGGATGCCGAGATGGTCAAGGCCAGCCGCGCGGCCACGCGTCGAGATCGCAAAATTCACGCGGGGGTCTTCCAGCATCCATTTGGCATAGTCGGATTTCACGACCGAGGGCTCGCTGGCGAACAAGGCGGAGTAGAACCCGATCGAGTGGGAGAGATCCTCGACGGATACGTGAACGTGCAGGCGCTTCATGGTCGGTCCTTTCAGGCTGGCACTTTGCTGCGCTTTCGCGCGGGTTTCGAAGGCGTCGCCGGAGCGCACGACACGCCGCCGCAGCAGTTCTCGGTCAGGAAACCGACGAGCGCGTTCATGGTCTCGAACCGCGCCGCATAGATCATCGAGCGTCCCTCGCGCCGGACGGTCACGAGTTCGGGCCGTCCGCAGCCGGTCGAAATGGAAGGTCAGTGTGTTGGGGGCGAGATCCAGCGTTTCGGCGACCGCGCCGGCAGTCATGCCGTCGGGGCCGGCCTGCACCAGCAGGCGGAAGACCTCAAGACGGTTGTCCTGTGCAAGCGCGGCGAGCGCCGCGACGGCATCGTTCATTTCCATATTTCAACGATTATGGAAATAACGAGCGGCTGTCAATCGAGATTGTGGTGGGTCTAGCCCAATCTCGATTTGACGGTCGGTCGCCGCCGTTCAGCGCTTGGCGCTTTATTCCCGCCTCGGATGCTTTATGGAAGGGGCACGATCAGGTCGCACCCGCCCGGTGGGGGTGCTAGACCCTGGTGCAGGAACAACAGGGCTGGGCCGTCCTGGCCCCCCAAGAATGAAGGATGTGAGGCAATGATCCAAACCGTTGGCATCATCGGGGCAGGGACCATGGGGAACGGCATCGCGCAGGTCTGCGCGGCGGCCGGGCTTTCGGTCGTGATGGTCGACATTTCCGATGCTGCGGTGAACCGCGGACTTTCGACCGTCGGTGGCAGTCTCGAGCGGCTGGTCAAGAAGGAGAAGATGTCGGCTGCCGATCGCGAGGCGACGCTCAAGCGCATCACCGGCACGACCGACCGGTCGAAGCTGTCGGATTGCGACCTCGTCATCGAGGCGGCGACCGAAAACGAGGAGCTCAAGGTCAAGATCCTGAAGGATCTTTGCGCGACGCTGTCGCCGCGCACACTGGTGGCGACCAACACCTCCTCGATCTCGATCACCAAGCTCGCCGCGGCAACCGATCGTCCCGACCGGTTCATCGGCATGCACTTCTTCAACCCCGTGCCGGTAATGGCCCTGCTCGAGCTCATCCGCGGCCTGCAGACCTCCAACGACACCCACGCCAAGGCGCTGGATTTCGCCAAGCGCGTCGGCAAGGTGGCGATCACGGCCAAGAACAGCCCGGGCTTCGCCGTCAACCGCATCCTCTGTCCGATGATCAACGAGGCGATCTTCGCGCTCCAGGAAGGCATCGCGACGGCGGAAGAGATCGACGCCGGCATGAAGCTCGGCTGCAACCATCCGATCGGGCCGCTTGCGCTGGCCGATCTCGTCGGCCTCGACACCATGCTTTCGGTGATGGAGGTCTTTTACAAAGGCTTCAACGACCCCAAATACCGTGCAGCCCCCTTGCTCAAGGAAATGGTCGATGCCGGCCATCTCGGCCGCAAGACCGGGCAGGGCTTCTACATCTATAGCGCCTGAAGAAAGGCATCGGCGGCGGGCACTCAGCGTCCGCCGCCAGATTCCGCAATTTGCGCTGCGACAAAGACGCCGCGCGCAATTGGCCCGACAATGTCGAATGGGCGGATCGCGGGAACATCGGAACGGATAACGAAGGACATGTCGGATCGACTGAAGGCCGAGCGCGAGGCGGCGGCTGCGCGGCGGAACCTGCTCACCCAGGATGCGATCGAGCGCACCGGGATCACCGAGGAGATGATCGGGGAACTCGTCACCCGCTTCTACGGACGCGTGCGCGAGGACGCACTGCTCGGTCCGGTCTTTGCGATCGTCCTGAACTGGGATGAGCATCTCGTCAAGCTCAGGGATTTCTGGTCGTCGGTCGTCCTGATGAGCGGCTGCTATCATGGCTCGCCGATGCGGGCGCATTTGCCGCTGAGCCTGGTTGGCGATCATTTCGATCGCTGGCTCGACCTGTTCGAGCAGACTGCGCGCGAGGTCTGCCCGCCGGCGGCGGCCGCGCTCTTCATCGACAAGGCACGGCGCATCGCCGACAGTTTCGAAATGGCGTCGGCGACAGTCGCAGGCCGTATCGCGTCTCCGCGTCACGTGCTCCGGTCCTGACGACTGATCGGCCTGTCTGCAAAATACGCAGCTCCTTTGCTTCGCTTTTGCGTTGCGACTGAGATCGCGGTGCACCAATTCCAACAGCATCGGCCTGATCTGCAAAATCATCATGCCAATCGCGTGGCATGACGTTGAAATTGCGAAAACGCGCTTGAATGCGTTCACCCTCGCTCAATCAAAGCGAGCAAAGCCATATTGATGCACTGCGGCGCCAACTCTTCGCCTTGTTTTCGGCAGAGTTCCAGCGCCTGCTAGCGTGCATGTCGCGCTCATCGTTCACTCCCAATTCTGCATCCTCCGAGAATTCCACGGAACCCGAAGTCGACGCGGGCATCGAGCAGACGCGGCGAACGCTGCTGCTCGGCGCGCTTGCGAGCACCGCTTGCCTCGGCTGTTCGCCACCGGCGCGCGCGGGTGAAGATCCGCCCGGCTCCGACGAACGACCCCAAAAGGGTGACGTGCTGGTCTTCTCCGAAGGCGACAAGGAGGGGAAACTCATTACTGCGGCCGATGTGCCGGCCGGCGGGCCGCCGATCCATGCCTGGCCGAAGGATCCCAACACGTCAGTGGTGCGCAGCGCCTCGCGCCTCAACGAGATCCTGATCATCAAGCTCGATCCCGCCGAGCTCGACGAGAAGACCCGTGCGCGTGCCGTCGACGGCATCATCGCCTATTCGGCGATCTGCTCGCACGCGGGCTGTCCCGTCACCGCTTGGGTGAAGAGCGATGTCGGCGACCAGGAGGTGTTCAAGTGCATGTGCCACAATTCCGAATACGATCCCCGCGCCGGCGCGCAGGTCGTGTTCGGGCCAGCGCCGCGACGGCTTGCGGCGCTGCCGCTGGCACTCGCTGACGGTTCGCTCAGCGTCGCCGGCAATTTCATCGGAAAGGTAGGTGGCGCGCAGCCAGGATGACGGACGGTGCGGGCCGTGCCCGCGTCACGAGAGGCCGCATCCGCCGATGGGCGGACGGGACGAACGACAAGAATTCACAACAAGAATTCAAACGGATGAAAAGGGGAACGTCCATGTCCAGGAAGCAATGGTTACTGTCCGGCTTCGTCGCCTTCACGTGTCTTGCCTCGACCGCCGCCATATCAGGCCCGATCGAGAATTATTCTCCGGTCACCACGCAACGGCTGGAAAATCCGGAACCCGGCAACTGGATGCTCTACCGGCGCACGTATGACGGGCAAGGCTACAGTCCGCTCGACCAGATCAACGCCTCGAACGTGAAAAACCTCACGCCGGCTTGGACCTTCGCTACGGGCGTCGTCGAAGGCCACGAGGCGCCGCCGATCGTCAATAACGGCGTAATGTTCGTGGCGACCCCGATGGGGCAGGTGATCGCGCTGAACGCGAAGACCGGCGACGAATACTGGCGCTACAAGCGGCAGCTCCCCGACGATCTGTTCCAGCTGCATCCGACCAGCCGCGGCGTCGGCCTGTGGGAAGACAAGCTCTATCTCGCCACCACCGACGACCACGTCGTCGCGCTCGACGCCAAGACCGGCAAGGTGGTGTGGGACACCAAGGTGCAGGACTACAAGAAGGGCCAGTACATGACCCTGATGCCGCTGATCGTCGACGGCAAGGTCATTGTCGGCGGCTCCGGCGGCGAATTCGGCGTGCGCGGCTATGTCGCCGCCTACGATGCCAAGGACGGCAAGGAGTTGTGGCGGACCTTCACCATCCCCGGCGAAGGCGAGCCCGGTCACGACACCTGGCAGGGAGAGGACTGGAAGAACGGCGGCGGCTCGGCCTGGATGACGGGCAATTACGATAAGGAGACCAAGACGATCTACTGGGGTGTCGGCAACGCCGCGCCATGGCCCGGCGAAACCCATCCCGGCGACAATCTCTACACCTCCTCGGTGCTCGCGCTCGATCCCAATACCGGCAAGATCAAGACCCATCATCAGTACCACCAGAACGATTCCTGGGACTGGGATGAGGTCGATGCGCCGATGCTGATCGACCTGCAGCGCGACGGCCGCAACATCAAGAGCCTGGTCCATCCGGGACGCGACGCCATCTTCTGGGTGCTCGAGCGCACGCCGACCAAGATCAACTATGTCGCCGGCTGGCCGTTCGTCTCCACGGACGTCTGGAAAGGCATCGAACCGGAGAGCGGCAAGCCGATCGTCGATCCCGCGCACAAGCCGGTGATCGGCAAGCGCGTGGAGTTTTGCCCCTCACTCTGGGGCGGCAAGGATTGGCCGTCGGCGGCCTACAGCCAGAGGACTGGCCTCGTCTACGTGCCCGCCAACGAGAATTTCTGCGGTGGGTTCACCGGCGAGAAAGTCGCGCTGAAGCCTGGCGAACTCTGGCTCGGCACCAAGCCGGAGGATATCGGTCTCAAGGCGAAGCCCGGCGCGGATCATTTCGGCGAGCTCCAGGCCTGGGATCCCGCAACGGGCAAGAAGGTCTGGCAGCACAATTTCCCGAAGTCGCAACTGTTCGGATCGGTGACGGCGACCGCAGGCGATCTCGTCTTCGTCGGCGGCACCAACGACCGCAACTTCCGCGCCTTCAACGCCAAGACCGGCGAATTGTTGTGGGAGCAGAAGACCAACTCCGGCATCATGGGCATGCCGGTGTCCTATGAGATCGACGGCACGCAGTACGTCGCGATCCAGTCGGGATGGGGTGTGGACGCACAGCGCATCCAGGATGCACTTGCGACCAACAACATTGGCATCGAAGCCAACGTCCCGCAGGGCGGCGTCATCTGGGTGTTCGCGCTGAAGAAATAGCTCCGCAGGCGGATCGAAAGAGGCGGAGCAGCCGGGGGCTGGCGAATGCGGCGGACGGTAACGTCCGTCGCATTCTTGCTAAAGTGATGACGCCCTTGCTGCGCAATCTCGTCATGCCCGGGCTTGTCCCGGGCATCCACGTTCTTCGTGTTGAGACAAAGGTCGTGGATGGCCGGGACCAGCCCGGCCATGACGGCGTGGCAACATCAGTGCACCAAACTCGGAGCGCTACTTGCCCTGGCGCTCGACCTTGTCCTTTTCCTTCTGGTTCATATCCCGAACCTTCGGATCAGGGTTGCGTTGCCCGGTGGTCTGGCTGGTCGAGGCGGGCGGGGCGTTGGCGTTGGGCAGGGAGTTCTGGTCCGGCGCTGTGGGGCGCGTCGCCGTGGTCGGCGGGGCGGTGTTGCTCTGGGCGAACGCGCTGGCGGTCGTCAAAAGAAAGGCGCCCGACAGCGAGACTGCGAGCGCCTTTAAGATGTCGGTCATCGATCCGCTCCTGTCAGATCGATCGAAACGGCCCGAGGCCGCTTGTGTTCCGACTCACGCTTCCAATTGCTTGCCGATCGGAAGCGAGCGGATGCGTTTTCCCGTCGCCGCGAAGATCGCATTGATCAGCGCCGGCGCGAACGGCGGAACGCCGGGCTCGCCGACGCCGCTCGGCGGCGTGTCTGATGCGGGCGGCACGATGTAGACGTTGGTCACCACAGGAGATTCATCGATCCTGACGACCTGGAAGTCGTCAAAATTCTTCTGCTGGACCTTGCCGTCCTTGAAGGTGATCTCGCCATATTTGGCGATGCTGAGCCCCATGATCGCCGCGCCCTCGATCTGCGAGGCAATGCGCTCGGGGTTGACATAGGTGCCGCAATCGATCGCCGTGTCGACCCTTGGCACGGTCAGCTTGCCCTTGTCGTCGACCGCGACCTCGACGATGGTCGCGATGTAGCTGACGAAGCTGCGGTGCACGGCGATGCCGAGGCCGTGGCCCTTCGGGACCTGACGGCCCCATTCGCCCTTTCGGCGACCAGCTCGACCACCTTGCGCAGACGCGCGGTGTCGATCGGGTAGCTGTCCTGGGGCTCGCCGTAGTTCCAGAGGTCCTTCACCGCAGGCTTGACGATCCGCGGGCTGCCGATCAGCGCGAGCAGGGTCTCCTTCTGGTCGCGGCCGGTCGCCTGCGCGATCTCGCCGACCATCGATTGCACCGCGAAGGCACGCGGGATGTTCGAGACCGACCGGAACCAGCCGATGCGGGTATGTGCGGCCGCCTCCGGATTTTCGCAGGAGATGTTGGCGATCTCGAACGGCATGTCGACGAGTCCCATGCCGATCTCGAACGGCGCCTGGTGCACGGTGCCGGCGGCAAACGTCGAGGCGATGCTGGGCGCCACGCTGCGGTGACGCCAGGCGATCACCTTGCCGCTCTTGTCGAGGCCGGCCTCGATCCGTTCGACCGAGACGGTGTGTAGGAAGCCGTTATGGATGTCGTCCTCGCGCGTCCACTGCACCTTGACCGGCGCGCCGAGCTCCTTGGAGAGCAGCGCGGCTTCGAGCGCGAAGTCGCATTTCGATTTGCGTCCGAACCCGCCGCCGAGCAGTGTGACGTTGACGGTGACGTTGCCTTCGGGAATGCCGAGCGTCTTGGCGACGTCCTCGCGGGTGCCGCCGGGGCTCTGCACCGGCGCCCAGATCTCCGCCTTGTCCCCCTTGACGTCGGCGACCGCCACCGGCGGCTCCATGCTGACATGGGCGAGATGCGGGATGTAGTACTCGCCGACAATGACCTTGTCGGCGCTCTTCAAGGCCGCGTCCGCATCGCCCTCCTGACGCAGGACGAGGCCGGGCTTGCGCGAGGCCTCCTCGAGCTCCTTGCGGTAGGCGACGGAGTCGTATTTGCCGTTGGGGCCGTCGTCCCACACGAGCTTAAGCGCGTCGCGGCCCTTGATCGCAGCACCAGTGTTGCGCGCGATCACGGCGACGCCGCCGAGCGGCTGGAATTTCGACGGCCATGGCCAGCCGCGCACTTGCATCACCTTCTCGACGCCGTCGATCTTCAGCGCCGCGTCCGGATCGAACGAGACCAGCTTGCCGCCGGTCACCGGCGGCCGCGCGATCACGGCATATTTCATGCCGGGCAGTCGCACGTCGGCGCCGTAGCGCGCCTTGCCGGTGGTGATGTCGTGGAGATCGACGATGCCGATCTGGCCCTTGGTGAGATAGCGGAAGTCCTTGGGGTTCTTCAGCTTGAGGCCTTCGATAGCAGGCACCGATTCCTCGGCGGCATCGGCGGCGAGCTCGCCGAAGCCGAGCTTGCGTCCGCTGGAGCCGTGGACGATATCGTGATTGACCGCCTTGACCTCGGTCGCCGGCACGCCCCAGCGCTTGGCCGCGGCCTGCTCGAGCATGGTGCGGGCCGAGGCGCCGATCTGGCGCATCGGCATCAGATAGTGCCGCGTGCTGCGCGAGCCGTCGGTGTCCTGGTTGCCGAACTTGACCTCGTCGCCATGGGCCTGCTGCACCTTGACCCTGGACCAGTCGGCTTCCATCTCCTCGGCCACGATCAGCGGCAGGCTGGTGCGCACGCCGGTGCCCATTTCCGAACGATGCCCGACGATGGTGACGATGCCGTCCGGGGCGACCGAAACGAACACCCGCGGATCGATCACGACGCCGTGCGGCATCTTTCCCGCGCCTGTTTCATAGGCGAATGCCTGGCGCGACATCACGGGTGCTGCAAGCACGAAGCCGCCGGTGACGCCGAGCCCCTTCAGGATGCTCCGGCGCGAGACTTTCTCGACCCTGATGTGCTTTTCGAAGCCGCGAAGCTTGCGGGGATTGTCGATGAAATTCATGTCACACTCCAGTCGATGCGAGATGGACGGCGTTCTCGATGCGCTGGTAGCAGCCGCAGCGGCAGATGTTGCCGGACATCGCCTCGCGAATCTGGTCGTGCGAGGGCTTTGGGTTGTCCATCAAGAGTGCTGCGCCCTGCATGATCTGGCCGGCCTGGCAGAAGCCGCATTGGGGCACGTTGAGCTCGCGCCAGGCCTTCTGCACCGGGTGATCGCCGGTAGGGTGCAGTCCCTCAATCGTCGTGACCTCGCGTCCGGCAACGTCGTTCACCGACGTGATGCAGGCGCGCACGGCCTGCTTGTCGACGATGACGGTGCAGGCGCCGCACAGGGCCTGGCCGCAACCGAATTTGGTGCCGGTCAGTCCGGCCTCGTCACGCAGGAACCAGAGTAGCGGGAGATCCGGGTCGCCGTCCCAGCTCTGTTCCTGGCCGTTGATCTTCACCTTGATCATGATCGTCCCTCGCTCTTCATAAGCCTGTTCAATTCAAAACTAACGACGCCGACCGGGCGTATGCCGGTTGCGTCGTGTCGCCGCATTCCGGCCGCATTATCCCGCGCGGGCAGATCCCGGCGGGCGGCAGGAATACAAATCGCAATGTCCGGATGTGCTCGATACCTCCCGTTTTGTTCTTAATTGTTTGCATTTCGCGCGGCATCGTGACGGCGCGACCGTAGCAGAGATCGCGCCGGACCGGCGTTCACAGCCGAGTGTTCTCACCCGGAAAGATTGCATCGATGGTTTGTCAAAAGCAGGGCGCGGCTTGATGCCGCGCTGCTTATGAGACGGGCGCAACCAAAAAAGCTTCGTCCGCCAGGAAGAGACTGCGCGGACGAAGCAGGATGCCTCAGTCGAGGGAGGGAGAACGCAGCACCGCGAACTTCAAGCCGGAAGCCGGCGGCCCTGCGCAGTCATTCAGAGACCAGGACTGAGGAGCTGATGGCCCTCACATACGCGTGGTGCAGAAGCGCGGCATCGCCGCGACGGTCCCGGACAGGGACCGATTCGGTTCGCTGGCGGTGGTCGGCACCAGCGAACCGATAGGGCTTGAGAGGGCTCGGCGGCCCTCGCTCGGGCGGCCTTCTTAGGCGGCCTTGGATTTCGCCACGTGGGTCGCGATCGCGTCCATCAGCGCCGGCGACAGGCAGTCATAGGGCTCCAGCCCGATCTCCTTCAGTCGCGCACGGATGCCCGCCATTTGCTCCGGCTTCACGCCCGATTCGATCACAGAGGAGACGAAGGCGGCGAATTGCGGCGCCTGCGAGCCCTGCTCCTGGAACAGCTCGGGATGGATGAAGTCGAGGCCGTAGAACGGATGGCCCTTGTTCTCGATGCGGCCGTACATGTGCGTGCCGCAGGCCTTGCAGGCGTAGCGCTGGATCACCGCGGCGGGATCGACGATCTGGAGCTTGTCGCCGTTCTCGAGCACGGTGACGTTCTGGCGCGGCACCACGGCGACGACCGAGAAGGTCGCGCCCGGCGGCTTCCAGCACTTGGTGCAGCCGCAGGCGTGGTTGTGCGCGACGTCGCCCTTGATGCCGACCTTCACCGGATGGTCCTTGCATTTGCAGACCAGCGTGCCGCCGGCGAAGCTGCCGCTGCCTTGTTTGATGCCGTTGTCGATCGATGGATGGAGTGCAACAGTCATGGGTCGATCCTCCTGGGTGTGATGGCAGTGAGCTAGAACACGACGACGGAACGGATGGATTTGCCCTCGTGCATGAGGTCAAAACCCTTGTTGATCTCTTCGAGCTTGAGCGTGTGGGTGATCATCGGATCGATCTGGATCTTTCCGTTCATGTACCAGTCGACGATCTTCGGCACGTCGGTGCGGCCGCGCGCGCCGCCGAACGCGGTGCCACGCCAATTGCGTCCCGTAACGAGCTGGAACGGCCGCGTGGCAATCTCCTTGCCGGCTTCGGCGACGCCGATGATGATCGAGGTGCCCCAGCCGCGATGGCAGGCTTCCAGTGCCTGGCGCATCACCGTCGTGTTGCCGGTGCAGTCGAAGGTGTAATCGGCGCCACCGTCGGTGAGGCCGACGAGGTGCTGGACGACGTCGCCGGTGACCTTCTTCGGGTTGACGAAGTGAGTCATGCCGAAGCGGCGGCCCCAATCTTCCTTGGAATCGTTGATGTCGACACCGACGATCTTGTCGGCGCCGGCCATCTTGGCGCCCTGGATCACGTTGAGGCCGATACCGCCGAGGCCGAACACGACGACGTTAGAGCCCGGCTCGACCTTCGCAGTGTTGACGACGGCGCCGACGCCGGTGGTCACGCCGCAGCCGATGTAGCAGCTCTTGTCGAACGGCGCGTCCTCGCGGATCTTGGCGACAGCGATCTCCGGCAGCACGGTGAAGTTCGAGAAGGTCGAGCAGCCCATGTAATGGTAGATCGGCTTGCCTTTGTAGGAGAAGCGGCTGGTGCCGTCGGGCATCACGCCCTTGCCCTGCGTCGCGCGGATCGCGGTGCAGAGATTGGTCTTCTGGCTGAGGCAGCTTTTGCACTGCCGGCATTCCGGCGTGTAGAGCGGAATGACGTGGTCGCCCGGTTTCACCGAGGTCACGCCGGGACCGATCTCGCGGATGATGCCGGCGCCCTCATGGCCCAGGATCGACGGGAAGATTCCTTCGCTGTCGAAGCCGTCGAGCGTATAGGCGTCGGTATGGCAGATGCCCGTGGCCTTGATCTCGACCAGGACTTCGCCGGCCTTCGGTCCTTCCAGGTCGACCTCGACGATCTCGAGCGGCTTCTTGGCTTCGAAAGCAACGGCTGCACGTGTCTTCATCGTAAACTCCTCAAATCTTCGTAGGACGCCAGGACGTTGTCGCGGCGATCCTGGCAACGTTCATTTCTTGCCCATGCAGGCGTCTTCCGCCTTGGTGTAGGCTTCTGTCTTCTCCTCCTTTTTGGAGGGACGCTGCCGGCCCCACGCGTCGGTGGAGCGGGCGCGCAGATAGACATAGAGATCGTCCATGTAGCAGGCGACGTTCGGGTTGTCGCCGAAGGCCGGCATGACGTTCTCCTGCGCGGTCGAGATGTTCTTGCGACCGGAGGCGATCACGCCGATAAAGTCGCCATAGCTCATCGATTTGACGGAATCCTTCAGCGCCGGTGCGTAGGTCGATCCCATGCCGTCGGGGCCATGGCACACATGGCAGTCTGAGTGATAGCGGCGGTATCCGGAATAGGTGAACCAGTCCACGGTGCCGTCGGCCGAAATCTTGTAGGTCGGGTTTCCTTCCTTATCGAGCCACTTCCCGTCGTCTTCCTTCTTCACCGCGGTCGGGTCTCCCGGACCGTCCGCGACCGCAACTCCTCCGGACGCAACGAAGATTATCACAGCAATGGCAGAGCAGATTTTACGCAAGAGATTTTCCTCGAAGGCGTTCGGTGGAGACGAGCCGGCGCGTGGAGTCGATCCACGCGCCGGAGCGATGCTGAGCGGGGCCTAGTTCGGCAGCGAGAACACGGTCAGCGTACCGCCGAGCGCCGTGTAGTTGCTGAGGGCCGCGTAGCCACCGACGGCGCCGAGACCGGCGGTCGGATCGGGTCAGACCTGCTGCCAGACCGATGCCGGCCCAGCCACCCACGCCGGAGAGCACGGCAACGTACTGCTTGCCATTGTTCTCATAGGTGGTGACGTTGCCGATGATGCCGGAGGGAGTCTTGAACTTGTAGAGCTCCTTGCCGGACTTGGCATCGACTGCCTTCAGGTAGCCTTCGAGCGTGCCGTAGAACACCACGCCGCCGGCGGTTGCGAGCGCACCCGACCAGACCGAGAACTGCTCCTTGTTCGACCAGACGATCTTGCCGGTCTTGCCGTCCCAGGCGATGAAGTTGCCCATGTGGCTTTCACCCTGCGGCGGATACATCGAGAGCGTCGCACCCACATAGGGCTGGCCCGCGGTGTAGCTCACCTTGAACGGTTCGTAGTCCATGCAGACGTGGTTGGTCGGAACGTAGAACAGCTGCGTGTCGGGCGAGTAGGCTGCCGGCTGCTCGTCCTTGGTGCCGAGCGCGGCCGGGCAGATGCCCTTCACGTTGACGTCCTCGCCCGCCTTGTCGGTCGAAGCTGCGTCAAGCACCTTCGGACGGCCGTAGGTCGGCGAGCTCTTGTTCATGTCGACGCCGGAGGTCCAGTTCACCTTCGGATCGTACTTTTCGGCGACCAGGAGTTCGCCGTTCTCACGGTCCAGGGTGTAGCCGAGGCCGTTGCGGTCGAAATGGGTCAGGAGCTTGCGAGGCTGCCCATTGATCTGCTGATCCGTGAGGATCATCTCGTTGACGCCGTCATAGTCCCACTCGTCATGGGGCGTCATCTGGTAGACCCACTTGGCCATGCCGGTGTCCGCGTCGCGCGCGAAAATGGTCATCGACCATTTGTTATCACCGGGACGTTGCTTCGGATTCCAGGTCGAGGGGTTGCCCGACCCGTAATAGACCATGTTCAGAGCGGGATCGTAGGAGATCCAGCCCCAGGTGCAGCCGCCGCCGATCTTCCACTGATCGCCCTGCCAGGTCTTCAAGCTGGAGTCAGCTCCGACCGGCTTGCCGAGCGACGTCGTCTTGGCCGGATCGAGCTTGATCTGATCATCCGGACCTTCGGAATAGGCGCGCCAGACCTGCTTGCCGCTCTTGAGGTCGTAAGCGGTGACGTGGCACTGCACGCCGAATTCGCCGCCGGAGATGCCGACCAGGACCTTGTCCTTGACGACCAGCGCGGCCGACGTACCGGTCTCGCCCTTCGCAGGATTGCCGTTGGTCGCCGACCAGGCCACTTGGCCGGTCTTGGCGTCGAGCGCGACGAGGTTGGTGTCGGCCTGATGCAGGATGATCTTGCCGTCGCCGTAAGACAGGCCGCGGTTGACCGTGTCGCAGCACATCACCGGGATGACGTTCGGATCCTGCTTCGGCTCGTACTTCCAGATGATCTTGTTCTCGTTGGAAAGGTCAATAGCATAGACCTTGTTCGGGAACGGCGTGTGGACGTACATCACGTTGCCGATGATCAGCGGGCCGCCTTCGTGCCCACGCAGCACGCCGGTCGAGAAGGTCCAGGCGACCTGGAGCTTGCCGACGTTCTGTGCATTGATCTGGTTCAGCTTGGAATAGCGGGTATTGGCATAGTCGCCCGCCGGCATCACCCAGTCTTTCGGGTTCTGCGACATCTTGATCAGCTCGTCATTAGCTGAGGCGCTGCCGACGGCGAGAGCCGCCGCGGAGCCAAGATAGGTCGCCAGTAGCACCTTGCGCATAGTTAATTCCTCCGTTGGTCGTTTATTGTTTCCGAAGCATTGCTTAATCACCGGGCTTCTCGTCCGGCGTCTGCTCGTGCAGGGCGGTCACGATCGAGACCAGAAACGATGCTGTGCTGTTTCCTCCTCCTGATGAGAGCCACGGGTCCGTGTGTGCAGGAGCGGCCCGTTCTTGTTGTTCCTGCCGCAATCCCTAACGACTTCGTCAACGGGAAACTTGCCCAAGAGAGAAGCCGGTTTGCTCGACAGCGCACGGGCGCGAAGATTTTGATTTTGCAGTAGCGAATTCAGCGGTTTCCGCGCCGGCTTGCGCGGCCGTCCGCGCCCATGTTCCCCTTGACGGCGGTGCAACTAAGGCGGAGGATTAAGTTTCAAGGGTGGCAATGGAACGGAGGCGCAAGTTCCAAAAGATCGCCTAAGTTTGAGGTAAACGTCACGCAATCACGGCTGAGGGCTCCAGCAGCGCTGGTCGCGATTCGCGTCGAATCTCCGGATCAAACCAGTGGCTGGATCAATGTCCGACACAATTCACACGCTCTCGACGACCGGGCTGACGCCGAAGCGGCAGATCCAGAGCTGGATCGATGGTCTGACGAGCCTGTGCGGCTACTTCGACGTCGATCCGCTGGAGGCCTCCTCGCTCGAAGGTCGCATCGACTACACCACCGTTTCGCGCCTGAAGCTCTGCCAGATCGAGGTCAGCCAGCACCGCATCGCGCACACGATGGCGCGCGCCAAGGCAAACGAACATCCCTACATCAAGATTCACTTCCAGACCTACGGCGTGTCCTATTTCGAACAAGAGGGCCGCCACATCGAACTCAACCCTGGTGACATCATCGCCTATGACGTCTCCTGCCCGCATTCGATCATCAGCCCCGCCTTCACCCGCCACGACGTGGTGATCGTGCCGAAGGCGCTGCTGCGCGACCGCGGCTTCCCCTCGCAGCGGATGCCGGCGTGCAAATTGTCGGCGAAGACCGGGACGGGGCGGATCGCCCATGATTTCGTCCACGCCACCTTCGACGAGGCGGCGAAGCTGTCGGCGAACAGCGCGGTCGGCGTGGCCGATTCGCTGATCGACCTCTTGCTGCTGCCGCTGCGCGAGGCCGACACGATGTTCGACCGTGTCGGACCGGAAGCGATGTATGTGCGCGCGCAGTTCTTCATCCGCGAGCATCTGCGCGATCCGGATCTGTGCATCGATCAGATCTCGACCGAGCTCGGCTGCTCCAAACGCTATCTGCACATGCTGTTCTCGGAGCGCGGCACGACGGTGAGCGACTACATCTGGCAGGCGCGCCTGCAGAACTGCCGCCAGGAGCTCGAGGCCCACGCCGGCAAGACCATCACCGACGTCGCGTTCTCCTGGGGCTTCTCCAGCTCATCGCATTTCAGCCGCGTATTCCGGAAATATTTCGGCGTGGTGCCGTCCTCGATCCACAAGGCGCAGCAGGGCACCGCGAGCTCGAACGAGCATTAGAGCATGATCCGGAAAAGTGTGCAGCGGTTTTCCGAAAAGATCATGCTCAAACAATAACCTCAAGCGCGACAACGACTCGTCCTAATCCCATCTCGCTTTAGGCTCGTCGCGCTGCGGCCGGTCACCGACAATGTTGTGCCGGCCGCGTAGCGTCGGCCGCGACGCCTGTCACGCCGACATGGCGATATAGGGAAGGCTGGCCAGGAGAGCGGCAAGCAAGCGCGACCGCGCCTTCTCCTGGTTCAAGCCGGCTCGAGGCCGAGCGACTTCGCGCTCTCGATCCAGACCGGCAATTCGCGCTGATACAGCGCATTGGTTTCCTTGGTACTGCATCAAGCCGTCACTGCCATGGCCGACAGGCGAGACAGATTGGCGCATTGGAGGGAGGTTGTCCTGTTCGGCTCATCCGGGCGGCCGCGCTTTCCGCACGTCGGGAGCCTCCTAAGCCAGCGAGCCGATTTTGACGCGCATTCGCCGCACGCTCGCTGTCATGCCCCGCGAAGGCGGGGCATCCAGTACGCTGCGGCCTTTCGGTTCAATCGCAACCGCCTCTGGGATACTGGATCGCCCGCCTTCGCGGGCGATGACAATGGAGCGCGTGGCGGCGCCATCGCTCTTCGCGACCAACTCTCACCGCTGAATGATCTTCATCCAGACGTCGCCGAGGATCGCAGGCTCGCGCGGCGGCAGATAGGTGAGGCCGGCCTGCTTGCCGAATTCGGCGATCTTGCCTTCGGCGGCAAGCTGGCCAAGCGCCGTGTTGACGGCCTCGATCAGCGCGGGATCGCTGGCAAGCCCGACATAGCCGCGATTGGCGCCGATCGGATAGTAGTAGCCGGACGCGGTGATCGCCGTATCGGGGTGCGCGGCGCGATGGGCGTCGAAGCGCGCAAGATCGACCAACGTCGCGTCATGGTCGCCGCGTTGGAGCGCGCCGAGGAGGTCGTCGCGGCCGGGCACGAGATGGGTGATGTTGTCGATCAGGCGGCCCTTGTCGAAGGTCATCAGGATGGCATCGCCGAGCGAGCCGCTTTCGATGACGAGGCGAAGGCCGGCGAGATCGCCAATGTCGCCGATCTTGCGGCCCTTCGCCTTCGGCCCGAGCACCACCGTCATCGGCGAATAGACGTAGGGCTGGCTCGGCGTGAGCACGCCGAGCGCGACGCGGCGCCGCCGGTCCTCGCGCGTGGCGCCAGCGAAATCCGGCAGGCGCGCCGTCTTCATGCCGGGCTTGACGAGAGAATCCGTCGTCAGCGCGTAGCCGCCGACCAGCGCGCAGCGTCCGTCCGAGAGCAGCGCATTGGCCTCGAGCTGTGGGCTGGAATCCTCATCGAGCTTGCTCTCGAACCACTGGATCGTCAGGGGCCGTCGCAGGCGCTCGGCGACCGCCTGCGCCAGCAGCACGTCGAAGCCCGCATCCGGCTTGCCCTTTTGATGCACCGAGAGCGGCGGCCGGCCTTCATCAAGACAGATCCTCAGCGGGTCATCCGCCGCGCGTGCAACCGTAGGCGCCGCCGCGAGGATCGCGGCAACGCTCCACGCGGCGAGCCAACGCCTCATGGCTTCCTCCGGCTGGAGATGAAGGCCCAGAGGTCCCCGATCTGGTCGTCGTTGAGGATGTCGCCCCAGGGCGGCATCTTGTTGTTCTTGCCGTTCTTCACCGTGGTGACGAAGCGCGTCTTGTCGTCAGGGATCGCGCGCAGGTCCGGCGTGATGGTGCCGGAGTTCATCAGGTTGGGGCCGTGGCAGTGCGAGCACTTTTCGGCATAGGTCGATTTGCCGTGGTCGATCTGTGCCTGCAGAGGATTGCCGGTTGCGTCGTCCGCGGCACGAACGGTCGCCACAAACGCGACCGCCAGCACCGCGACGGCGGCGAAGATCGCCGCCGTCTTGTGAGATATCTCCTTCAGCATCGTGCCTGTGGTCACTGCTTGACTGCAAAGACCCACAGCGAGCCGCCGGGCGGCACATTGGCCAGTCGTTCGTCACCGGAGAACAGCGAGTAGACGCCGCCATAGCCGCTCGTCACTGCGACATATCGCACGCCGTCCTGCTGCCAGGTGACCGGCTGTCCCTCGATGCCGGAGCCGGTCTGGAACTGCCAGAGCTTCTTGCCGCTGTCGGCATCGAAGGCCTCGAACTCGCCGGTCAGCGCGCCCGTGAACACGACGCCGCCTGCGGTCGACAGCACGCCGGAGAAGCGCGGGATGTCGACGGGGGCCTCCCACTTCGCCTTGCCAGTCAGGGGATCGATCGCCTTGAGATGGCCGCGCGGGCCGTCTCCGTACTCCCAGAGGTCGGTCAGGTCCATGCCGAGATACCATTCGCCCTGCTTGAAGGTGACGGGCTCGGTCTTGTACCTGCCGCCGAAGGCGAGCGTGTTGGCATAGGCCAATCCGGTCTGCGGATTGAACGACATCGGCTCCCAGTTCTTGCCGCCGAGGATCGACGGATAGACGGTGACCTTCTTGCCTTCGCGCGCGTCCTTCGAAACGTCGGTCTCGATCGGACGTCCGGTCTTCATGTCGATGCCGGTCGCCCAGTTGACCTTCACGTATGGGTTGGCCGCGAGCAGCTTGCCGTTGGTGCGGTCGAGCACGTAGAAGAAGCCGTTGCGGTTGGCGTCCATCAGCACCTTGGTCGGCTTGCCCTCGACGTTCATGTCGGCGAGCACCATCTCGGCCACGCTGTCATAGTCGAACGGATTGTTCGGCGAGAACTGGTAGTGCCACTTGATCTTGCCGGTCTTGGGATCCATTGCCAGCACGGAGCAGGTGTAGAGATTGTCGCCGGGTCGCACTGCTGAGTTGAACGGGCCGGGATTGCCGATGCCCCAATAGACCGTGTTCAGCTCGGGATCGTAGGACCCGGTGATCCAGGTCGAGCCGCCGCCGAGCTTCCACGTATCGCCCTTCCAGGTGTCGCCGCCGGGCTCGTCCGGTGAGGGGATCGAGTGGGTGCGCCAGAGATGCTTGCCGGTCGCCGGATCCCAGCCGTCGATGAAGCCGCGCGTGCCGAACTCGGCGCCGGAGATGCCGGTGATGACGACGCCGTCGGCGACCAGCGGGGCCACCGTCATCGAATAGCCTTCCTTGATGTCGGCGGCCTTCTGCCGCCACAGCTCCTTGCCGGTCTTGGCATCCAGCGCGATCACATTCGCATCCAGCGTGGTGCGGTATACCTTGCCGTCGTAGAGCGCGGCGCCGCGATCGATGATGCCGCAGCAGACGATGCGCGGCGTCTCGGCGGGATACTCGACCTTGGTTTTCCAGATCTGCTTGCCGGTCTTGGCGTCCACCGCCATGGTCGCATTGTGCGAGGTCACGTAGATCACGCCCTGGTACACCAGCGGCTGCGATTCCTCGCTGCGATCGTCGTTGAAAGAGTAGTTCCAGACCGGGACGAGGTTCTTGACGGTGTCCTTGTTGATCTGGTTCAGCGTCGAGAAACGCTGGAGATTGTAGCCCATCCCGTAATTGAGAACGTTCGATGTATCGGTCGCGCCCTTGACCAGTTGCTCGCTGGTCTGTGCGCTTGCACACGTCGATGCAAGCATGACGAGGCTCGCGGCCATCGCAAAGCGTTTCATCCGTTCCTCCCAATATGCGCGTCTTTTGACGCTGCGGGAACAACACTCCGCCCGAATGCAAAACGCGTCAATACGAAAGTCGCGAGTGCGACGCCAACATGTTGAATGCCGGAGGGCCAGTCACCTGACGGAAACCTGACAGCCCGCTCTCACTTGTGCGCAGATGCTGGAGAAATTCCGCGACGCGAAGCGGTCCGACGGAGGCGACTAGGCTGACGCCGCGGGGTTCCGTAAGTCTGGCGCGCGCAGGTTGTAATTTTCGACTTGAACCGGGGCTTGATTGTGGACTTATGTCAGTCTCGTGCTCGCTCAAATCGAGGTTGGCAGGAGGTTTCAATGAGGTCACGTCGCTCAATTACGCTTGCGCTCACGGTTGCATTGCTGTCCGGTCCGGCCCTTGCGGCATCCGGCAATGCGGTCAAGATGTTCGACACCGACAATGACGGCACGCTCGATCTCGCCGAGGTGAAGAAGGCGGCCAGCGCATTGTTCGCCAAGCTCGACCCCGATCATGACGGCACGCTCGATGCACGCGAGTTGCGCGGGCGGTTGTCGGCGAAAGAGCTCGCCGCCGCCGATCCCGATCGTGACGGGACTCTTACGCTCGACGAATACCTGTCCGTGGTGGAGAAGCGCTTCAATGCGGCCAATCCGGACAAGGATGGCACGCTCGATGCAAAAGAGCTGAACTCGCGGGCCGGCCGCGCGCTGCTGCGGCTGCTGCGCTGAGCGCGTACCCCTGGAACGGACGTGGCGGCGGCGGCATTGCGATTAATTCCGCCCCGACACTCGGAACATCGGGCTGCCGGGCCTGTTCTCCCCGAAATGGCCTGCCTGGCGCGTTGGGGCTGCGCGGCGGGAGGAGAGGAGATCATGCAGATGAACACCAAACGATCCGTTCTTGCTGCCTGCGCGATCCTGACGTTGAGCGCCGGTGTCGCCGTCGCGGGCCCCTGCAAAACCGGCAGTGCAGCCACTGACAAGGATGCCGGGTCTGGCCCGGTCACCGTGGGCTCGGCGCAATCCCATCCATCGAGTTCGGCGAGCGACACCAGTCAGCATCCGCCGACCAGCACGATGAATCGTGCGAGCGGCGAAACGCCGGCTTCATCCGAGGATGCGCAGCGGCAGATGCAGAGTGAACCGACGGCTGCTCAGCAGGCCGAAGGCGCCAAGCCGAATCCGGCAATGGCCGACAAGGACTGCTGACGACGTGGCGCTGGTCGTGTCGATTCGAGGCGCGGTGTGTCGCGCAAGGTGATGTCCTCCAGGTCTGTGCTTGACCAAGAGGGAACTGGCTTTGCCTGAGAGAGAAATGCGGCCGCGAAGAATCGACACAGACGCGTTCGGCATTCGAATTGGCGCTTGAACTATAGGGGACCGAGCCCTAGGTTTTGCCCCGCGCGATATCGCGCTCAATACCTTGGGAGACCCCGAATGGCTTGGAAAGCTCCGAAGATCGTGGAAGTGCCGGTCGGCATGGAAATCAACATGTACGCCTGCGCTTCGCGCAAGTAAGACTGACGACCTGCCGCGGCTTCGATGGCAAACGCCGTCGAAGCCGTGGCAGTGTCGGGCCGCCATTCTCGCGGCTTTCTGCTTATTCAGCGCAATTCAATGCGCTCCTCCTCTTCATGAGAGTTCATCAAGGCCGCCGCGGTGGACGTCGGGCCACAGTGACGGTCGGGGACGCTGCTTGGTCAGTGTTGTTTCCGCTTTCGCAGCGAACGTGATCTAGACCGTCACGCGCCTTGCGTGCGCTCGGAGCGCGTCTTGAAACGTGCATATCGAAGCGCAAGGGTGGGCAGAACCAGCAGACTAAGTGCCATCGAGGTCATGAGCCCCCCGAGGATGACGATCGCCATCGGGCCCTCTATTTCACGCCCCGGTTCTCCTGCGCCGAGTGCGAGTGGCAGCAATCCCAGACCAGTCACAAGAGACGTCATCAGGATCGGGACGAGACGGTCGGCAGCGCCCTCGTTCGCGGTATCGGGTCCCCACACGCGACCGTCGACGAGGACGAGGTGCTCGTAATGCGAGATCATAAGGATGGAATTGCGCAGCGTGATTCCGAACAACGTGACGAAGCCGACCATCGATCCGAGCGAAAGCAGACCACCGGTTACCGCTAGTGCGAACACGCCACCGACAAACGCAAACGGCAGGTTGATCATCACCAGCAACAGATTTCGCAAATGGCCGGTCACCATCGCGAGCAGCGCGAAAATACCCGTCGCAGCCAGCAAGGAGTTGACGATGAGATCGCGGCGCGACCGGGCTTGTGCCTCGGCCGCTCCTGCAAATTCGACATGCGCACCGGGCGGCAGTGCGACCTCGCGGGCCAGCTTGCGCTTGGCGGCGGCCACGAAAGATTCGAGATCGCGCCCGCTTACGTTCGCCGTTACGGTCTGAACCCGCTGTGCATTCTGATGCTGGATCTGATAGCGGCCCGAGGTTTCGTAGACGTCGGCGATTTGCTTCAGCAGAATGTAAGCCCCGCTCGGCGTGCGCACCGGCAGGTCACCGATCTGAGTGAGCCGGGCGCGGGCATGCTGGTCGAGGATAACGACAACGTCGAAGACGGCATTGCCTTCGTATCCCTGGCCGACGATGTCGCCCTGATAGCCGGTGCGGATCAGCTCGAGCACTTCGACGGCATCGAGGCCCCAACGCTGCAGATCGGTCGGGCGGAGCGTCACATTAAGCTGCGGCATCCCTGGCGGGGATCGTTGCTGCACATCGATCGCACCCGCGACTTCGTCGAGCTCTCGGGCGACGTCGCGCGCAGCGCTCTCAAGTGAATCGAGATCGGGCCCGTAGATGTTGATGACCACCGCCGCGGTGAAGCCGGAGACGGTCTCCTCCACGCGCTCCGTCAAGTAGGTCTTGCTCGAGAAAGAAACTCCGGGGAAGTCGGCCAAAGCGGCCCTGATGTGCGCTTCTGTCGCCGATTGCTCTTGACCCGAGAGCCCCGGCTGCAGGTCGACTTCGAACTCGCTGGAATGCGGACCCACCGTGTCGATGCCGGCCTCAGCTCGGCCTGCATGCTGCGCCACCCTGCGTACGCCTGGGATACGTCGGAGCGTGTCCGTCATCAGTTTCCCGATGCGAAGCGATTCGTCGAGCGAGGTGCCGGGGATCGCAGAGACGTGCAGAATCAGATGGCCTTCCCGCAGATCCGGAAGGAAGGTCCCGCCGAAGAAAGGCAGCATCGCGGCACCGGCGATCGTCAGAACCGCGGCCGCCGTCATCACGAGTTTCGGGAAACGGCCGATATGACGTAGCAAGGCTTGATAATGGCGACGGGACCACCGCACCGTAGGCGGTTCTTGCAGGCGTTGTCCGCCGGTCGTCCCGACGAGTAGCAGCATAGAGAGCGCGGGGGTCACCGTAAGGGCGACCGCGAGCGAGGCTAGCACCGCGAGGATGTAGGCGATAGCCAAGGGGCCGAACAGACGGCCGGCAATGCCGGAGAGCGCCAGGATCGGAAAGAAGACCAGCAGCACCGCAAAGGTCGCATAGGCTACAGCGGTGCGTACCTCAAGGAAGGCTTCGAGCACGACGCGAGTTTCGGATCTGGGCGCGGTTGCCCGGCGATTTTCGCGCAATCGGCGTACGACGTTTTCAACGCCGATCACGGCGTCATCGACGACCTCGCCGATGGCGATCGCAAGGCCGCCCAGCGTCATCGTGTTGAGGGTTTCGCCCATCCATTGGAGGGCGAGCACGGCCGCTATCAACGATAGGGGGATAGCGGTGCAACTGATGATCGAGGTGCGCCAGTCGAACAAAAATAGGAACAGAACGACGATCACGAGCACCCCGCCTATCAACAGGGCGTACAGCACGTTCTCCGTCGCCGTGTCGATGAAGTTGGCAGGGCGAAATATGTCCGCATGGAGCTGAACCCCATCGGCTTCGAGTTCCCGGTCGCAGTCCTTGCAGCGCGGCTTCTGCTCGCGTGGTGACCTCTCGCGTGTTCGCTCCGTATTGCTGGCTGACCATGAGCATGATGCCGGGGACACCGTCGATGAGGGCGGCCCCGATTGGCGGCTCGGGAGCGGTCACGACCGTGGCAACGTCGCCGAGAACCACGCTCGCGCCGCCTTCGTGCAGGAGAACGGTGCGGGCAAGCTGGTCGGGCGTCAAAGATTGCCCATGGGTTTGCAGCGTGATGCGCTGATTGGTCGTATCGATAAAGCCGGCGCCCCGTATGCCGGTCGCCTTGCGCGCTGCGGCCAAGACGTCATTCAGGCCGACCCGGAATCGGATCAAGTCGTCCGGACGGACTTGCACCTGCAGAGATCTGACGTCTTTGCCGTAAGTGGATACTTGCGCCACGCCCGGTACGGCCAGGAGCCGTCTCGCCACGGTCCAGTCCGCGATGGTGCGCAAATCCATCAGCGAGCGTTGGTCGGAGGTCAGGCCGATGACCAGCACCGTACCGGCTAGCGGGGTCAATGGTGTCATCGACGGCGGCTGCACGCCTTGCGGCAGCCGCGCGGCCACGGCCGCGAGACGTTCCGTCACCAATTGGCGCGCCCGGGTAGATGTCGCTGCCCGGCTGGAAGATGACCGTCACCACGGAGAGGCCCTGGATCGACGACGATCGCAAACTTTCGACGCCGGCCAAGCCGTTGATCGACGTTTCGATCGGTTGGGTGACCAGAATTTCGACCTGCTCCGGACTGAGCCCGGGAGCTTCCGTCTGGATCGTGATCTGTGGCGGCGCGAATTCAGGGAAGACCCCGTATTTGGCTTCGCCGAGGGCGAACAGGCCATAGCCCAGCAGCGCACACGCAAGAGCGAGCACGATGCCGCGGAAGCGGATGGCGAACGCGACAAGAGCGGCTTGCGGCCCAGGCCTGTTGGAGCCGATGCCGTCAGTCATTGTCACCGCCGCCCCGAAGCTCGCTCCTGGCCTCCTCGGACAACAGGACCTGCGCGCCCCGGACCACGATTTCGGAACCCGATGGGATGTCTCGGACGACGTAGTCGTCATCCGAGACGGGTTGATCCGTGCTGATCGGATGACGTCGGAAGCTATCGGAGTTCACGCGCAGATAGACCCATGATCGACCCTGCCATCGGACGATCGCGGTATCTTCAACGAAGACTCCCTCGTAAGTATTGCCTGACGGCACGTAAACGATGGTGTTCATGCCGGGCAGCAGACCGCTGTCGCCAGGCGCGGAGAAGAAATAGCTCAATCCCTGGATACGGGGATCTGTGCGCGTTGCCGGGGAGATATACTGGAGATCGATGTTCGCGTTTCGCGTCGGGGCCTGCGCGAGAGCCGTTCCCGGAGTCCCAATGGCAGTCATGCCGGACGGCAGCGTCACCTGAACGAGAAACTGATCGCGTTCGATCAGCCTGACAACTCCGGGCGAGCGCTCGATGATTCCCCGGCCGATCACCGGCCCCCATTCCTGCCGCGCCGTGGCCGCGAGAGTCCTGAGCTGCGACTCCGCAGCGGCGAGTGCGGCCTTATCGGTCCGCAACGTTCCCTCTGCGGTCTCGGCCTCCTTCTTCGGGAGCGCTGCGGATTCGACGAGATTCTTCGTTCGCTCGAATGCGCTCTTGGCGACTTCGAGCTTGGCCTGCGCCGTCTGGAGTTGAGCCTGAGCATTGGCGTAGCTGTTCGTGAGCTCCGTAATGCGGGAGATATCCAGCACCGCACCATATGCGCGGAATTGCTCAGGATGCGGAGCAGTTTCGGCAACTGCGGTTTCGAGTCCGATCTGTCCCTGTTGGCTGCGCGTAAGCTTGACTACCGCCTGATCGCTGTTTGCGGTGCGGGAGGGCTCGGTACGGCCCGAATTCGCGCCGTCCGGCTGCGCCGGCTCCGCAACGGCTCGTCGGCCTTGACCAGAGATGGCCAAGGTGCCGGTGCTGAACGCCAGCAGGCACAGAGTTACCGCGACGCCGCGCCAAGAGGTTTCCGTGAAAGCCATCAGCCTGTTAGCAATTGTGGGGAACCAGCTTATTGACGAAATCAAGTGGCGACAAGGCGCCGTTTGACCTTAGCCAGCATAGGCAAAGGTCGGGGCACTTTTACGAGAGGCCGCAATTGCCAGGTTCCCGGTTCTACTCGCACGGAATTGAAACTTCCGTCTGCTGTGGACGTAGCCTTTGTGCTACTTCTTGATCGCGGAGGCGAGAGGATCCCGGCATGAACCCGATCGACCTGGTGGTGACTGTGTGTGCGGTGCTCTCGCCTGCGACCTGCGAGGAGCAGCATCTGGTGTTCAACTATTCCGGGTCGCCGCGGCAATGCGCGATGGCCGCGCCGCCCTATATCGCGCAATGGGTGGGCGAGCATCCGAAGTGGCAGGCGGTGCGGTGGCGCTGCGAATACCCGCACACGCATGACAAGGCGTGAGCGGCGGCGCTACTTGGTGCAATCCTTCAAATCCTTATCGGCGATTGAGAACACCGCGTCGGCCCTGATCTCGATGCCGCGGACGATGCACTGCCGGCCATTGGGATAGCTCACCCTGGCGTCGTAATGGCCCGGCTCGATGCCGGTGATGCGCAGCCGCTCGTCGTGGTCGACCTCCTTGTCCTTGTCGTTCAAGCATTGGTTCGGACCCCAGTCGGTCCTGCCGGCGGGAGCGAGCTGGAAGCCGGAGATCGTCTCAGTCGTCAGATTCCAGAGCCGGATGCCCTTGCCCTGCGCGGCGGCTTCGCCGGCAAGCGTCAACAACGCGATCAAAGCTAGAACCCAACGCATCAGCCAGTCCTCCCAAAGGCGGGCCGTCATTCCCTGATCAGGCGCTCGCGGTTCTTTGCCTTGTCGAAATTTTTGGCGCGGTCAAGGCCGTTCGGTGCGATCAGCTTCGCCGAGACGAGATCGGCGCCGTCGAAATCGGCGTCGATGACGATGGCGCCGGTCAGATCGGCTCCGCCGAGTTCGGCGTTTTTCAGTGATGCGCCGCTCAGGTCGGCGCCCCTGAGGGCCGCGAATTGGAGGTCGACGCGCGACAAATCGGCGTTGCGCGCGTTCAGCCGTTCCAGGTTGGCGGATCTGAGCACCGCGCGCATCAGCCCCATCGACTGGTTGCGCATATCGGCGCCAAGCTTCGCGTCCGCGATCGAGGCGCCGACCATGCTTGCGCCGGTGAGATCCGCAGCGATGCGCGCTCCCGACAGGTTCGCGCCGTCGAGACGCGCGCGGGCCATTTGCGATGCGAACAGATTGGCGCCCTTCAGGCTTGCGCCGGTAAGATCCGCATCCAGCAGCCATGCCTGATCGAGGATAGCACGGTCAAGCTTGGCGTCTCGGAGTATTGTCTTGTTGAGCCGCGCGGCGCGCAGAACCGCGTTGGACAGGTCCAGCCCCGAGAGATCGAGGCCCGACAGGCGTTTGCCGGTGAAATCGGCAGGCTGCGCGGCGCTCGCTTTGGCCAGCACGGCTTCGACCTCTGGCCTGGTCATTTCGGCCGAGACCATCGCGGGGGAGGTGAGGTCGACACCACGCATCATGTCCTGCGCGCCCGCCGTCATCGTGACGAGTGCAAGACCAAGCGTTGCAAGCGTTGAGAGGGCGACCGTCCGCGTCATCATCAACTCCGCCGCCGGCCTATCTAGCACATCCGCCAGCTGGCCGGCTATGAGATATCTCGCTCGGCGCGGTCGCCTTGAGTTCGTTGGGCGAGGCCGGCCTTGATCGCCGCAATCTCGGCTTCGCCGCGAGTGTCGCGTGGGATGTCGATAGGTACCTCTGCCACGATCCGCGTTGGCCGGGCCGACAGGAAGAACAGCCGATCGCCCAGGTGCACTGCATCGTCCAGGCTGTGTGTCACCAAAAGCGTCATCATTGGCCGGCTCGCGACGAGCGTCGCAATCTCATCCCGCAGGCGTCCAGCGAGAGCGTCGTCGAGCGATGCCAGTGGCTCGTCAAGCACCAAAATATCCGGCTCGACGGCAAAGGCGCGGGCCAGCGCGACGCGCCGGGCAAGCCCCAGCGACAATTCGCCGGGGAAATGGCTGCGATGTGCCTCCAGCTCCAGGATTTTGAACAGCTCCGACAGCCTGGCATCGGTGACATCGGGTGCAGCGAGCCGCACATTCTGCTCGACCGAACGCCACGGCAGCAGCCGCGGCTCCTGGAATACCATGCCGATCCGCGCCTGCGGCGGCCGTTCGATCCGCCCCTGAAACTCGTGATCGAGCCCCAGGATGATGCGCAGCATCGTGCTCTTGCCGCAGCCGGAGGGGCCGATCAGCACGCCGACCTCGCCGGATTCAAGCGTGAACTTGACCGGCGCCAGCACCTCGTGCGTTCCGCCGGCGGCACTTTTGAACGTCTTGCCTGTGATCTCGACCTCAAGCCGCACGGGGCCGCCACCGTGTTGCGCGGGCTTCGAACGGCTGCACCAGCAAGGTTTCGATGACGAGCACGACGGCGGCAAAGGTCAGCGAATAGGCGAGCAGCCGCGGCGTGTCGAACAGCTGGAAGGCGACGCCGATCTCGAAGCCGACGCCGTTCGGACGGCCCAACAGCTCGGCAACCAGCACGATCTTCCATACCAGCGACAATCCGGAGCGCGCGGAGGCTGCGATATAAGGCGCAAGCTGCGGCAGCACGACGTGGCGGAAAGCGCGCCAGCGCGGCATCGCGAATACACTCGCCATCTCGTCGAGCGAGCGGTCGAGCGCGCGGGCGCCCTCGCGCAAGGTGACGATGGCGGTCGGCAGCTTGTTGATGGCGATTGCCGCGATCGCGGCGGCCTCGGTGAGGCCAGCCCAGATATAGGCCAGCACGATCACGACCAAGGCGGGCAAATTGAGCAGCAGGATCAGCCAGGGATCGCCGAGCCGGTCGGCAAGCTTCACCCGTCCCATCAGATAGCCGATGGCGCTGCCGAGCGACATCGCCAGCACGAAGGCGAGGGTGACGCGCGCCAGCGTGGCGCCGAGATGCAGGAACAACGCGCCGCTCGCGGCCTCCGCGATCATCACCTGGAGCACGGCGGGCGGGGAGGGCAGCTTTGCGCCGCCGGCGAACAGCGCGGCGATCCACCAGATTGCGAGGAACAGGGCAAACGACAGAAGACGCAGCACCTCAGTCTCCGGGGACCGCGTGATAGAAGGTGCCGGGATCGAGCTCGGCCGCCGGCCCGACGAGGTCGCGGCCACCGATCTCGGCGAGCACGCGGTAGAGCACGCGCGCATCCGCCTCCTCGTCGCCGATGCTCCGCCGCGGGATACCGTCGCGATAGCGGTCGCGATAGGTCTTGAGCATGGCCGGATCGGTGGTGCCGGTAAGCGGTGCGATCTTGTCCCAGGCCGCGTCCGAGGTCACCAGCAGCTCTTTGGCCTTCCGGGTCATCGCGATGAATCGCGCCACGGCGTCACGATGGCTTGCCGCCCAGCTCTCGTCGAAGACATAGCCGACCGCGGCGACCGCGCCCTTGGCGCCGAGTTTTGGCAGGATGTCCTCGATGCCGGCGAGGCGGCGAAAGCCCTTGGCCTCGAGCTGCGCGCAGAAATTCCAGAAGTTGAGGCTCGCATCCATCTCGCCGTCGAGCGCCTTGGCGGCGATCAGGGGCGGGGCGCCATAGACGATGGTCGCCGCAGACTTCAGGTCGATGCCGTCCTGCTTCATGCGGGCCTGGAGCAGCAGCCAGCTCTTGTCGATTGCTCCGCCGGCGACGGCGAGCTTGCGTCCCCTGAGGTCTGCGAGCGTCTTGATTGGCGAAGCCGCCGGCACCATCACCGCGCCGAGCGCGCTGGAATAGGGATAGAAGGTGAGCTTGGCGCCGAGCGCGCGCTCGCGCGACACCCACAGCCAGTCCGACAGGATGATGTCGGCGCTGCCTGCGCGCATCGCGATCTTGCCGGCCTCGGTACTCGCGAGCTCGCTGACTTCCAGCGACAAATCGGCCTCCTTGTCCAGACCGTTCGCGCGGATCGCGGCCAGCTCCCAGGAGAATGTTCCGGTTTTCTGCACCGCAAGGCGGATGGTCTCCGCGGCGCGGGCGGGTGCGGCTAGGGTCAACGCCAGCGTCACCGCGAGCGCCAATGTTCGACCAAATACCTTTATCGCACCAAGTGCTCTCATCACCTTGTGAGCCGTTTCCTCTGACGGAGTGCTTTTCAGGACAATAGGCATAGCATAGCTTTGGTCGCAACCATCGGGAGGATGCGCATGAAACTGGCGGGACGGCTACGACCGATTGTCGCCGCATTGGCGGTATTGGCGGCGACCGCATGCGGGGCGCGGGCCGAGGACGCCAATGATTATCCGACGTCGGCACGCGCTGAGTACGTCTATGGCTGCATGAAGGCCAATGGCGAGACGCGGTCTACGATCGAGCAATGTTCCTGCTCGATCGACGTGGTCGCCTCGATAATGCCCTATGCGCGCTACGTCACCGCGGAGACCGCGCTCAGCATGTCCCAGGTGCGCGGTAATCTCGGCGTCCAGTTCCGCACCTCGGAGCAGGCAAATTCGGCGGTGAATGATTTGAGGCGCGCACAGGCCGAAGCCGAGGTGCGGTGTTTCTAGTGTAGCGGCACAGACGGTGTCATCCTTCTCCCCTTGTGGAGAAGGTGGCGCGAAGCGCCGGATGAGGGGTATCTCTGCTCTTGCTCAGACGTTGAAAGTTGCGCTCGCGGAGAGAGACCCCTCACCCGCCTCGCTTCGCGAGGCACCCTCTCCCACAGGGGGAGAGGGTAAGAAATCTTCACGTCCCCGGCTTCTCCACGTCCCACTCATTGCGGAACACGTGCCCATCAGTGTCCTTCGCCTCGGCGCGAAAGCGCTTGGCGCCGTTGGAGACATAGGTGAAGCGCAGATTGGGATCTTCCGAGATCGAGATGCCGCCTTCCATCGACAGCACGGGGCTGTCGTCCTGCGTCAGCTTGAGCTGGTTGATGAAGAAGGCCGGGATATAGAGCTGCGTGACCTGGTCCATCTGGAGGCCGGAATTGTTGGGATGGCCGATCATGATCTGCGCCTCGCGCACGCGGCTCGCCGGCGCCTCCTCGCGTGCGAATTGCCGGTAGCGCATCTGGCCGAGCCGGTTCCTGGCTTCCTCGATGTTCTTGCCCGCCGGCGCCGAGCAGCCGCCGGAGGCCTTCACATAGACCTTCGAGACATAGAGCTGGCCGTCGCTGAGCTCGGCCACCGCATGCACGTCGGTGTAGTTGTTGACGCGCACGCGCGTCGAGATTTCCGTGACATTGGCATCCGGCCCGAGCTCGAATTTGGCGGCCATCGGCGCCGGGTTGCGGTCGATCACCAGCGTGATCGAACGGATGCGGCGCGCATCGCCGGGCGACAGTTTGCTGCGCAGGGTCACCGGCACGATGGCTGCGTCCTCGGCGCGATAGGGCATCTCGATGCCGATGACGGTGCTGCCGTCGTTCATCGGACGGCTATTGAAGATGTCCTGCACCAGGCCCGGCCAGGGATCATAGGCCTCTTCCGCCTGCGCCGGCACGGCGAAGGCGATGCCGAGCAGTACGGCGGTCAAGGTCAGGCGGCGAGTGCATGCCATCATGGTCACGGTCCTGCGGGCGTTTCGCCCATCGTAGCGCGCCCGCTACTCCCATTCAATTTCCGAGAATGCTGCGGTCGCGTTGCGGGCGTTGTAGTCCTCGAACAATTCCCAGCGCGGACGTTCCGACGCAGCGGCCTTGTCGGCGGCGGTTCGGATCGGTTCGCCCTTCTTGTTCAGAGCGCGGACATCGGACAGCAGCGTCGACAGGTAGCGTCGCTCATCGGTCAGTGCAGCAGGCCAGTCGCTCACGGGGCCGTGACCAGGAACGACGCGCAGCGCCGGCATGGCCTCCAATCCCTTCAGCGTGTTCGAGCCAGCCGCGGATGCTGCCGTCCATGACCGGAATGTGGCGGAGAAAGACGAGGTCGCCCGCGAACAGGGTTTTGCTCGTCTCGTCGAACACGGTCAAATCAGCGTCGCTGTGCCCGGCTGGCCAGGCGCGCAGAGCCAGTCGGCGCGACCCGAGATCGAGTGTCGTCATGTCCGAAACGAGCAGGGTAGGGGCAATGATCTTCACGGGATCAATCAGCTCGCTACCCATGATGCGGCGGAAATTGTCGAGATAGAAAGGCCCACGCGCCGCGAGCGCCTGCGGAAGCTTGCTATGGCCGACGAAGGTGGTGGTTCCGGCGGCGAAGGCGGCATTGCCGAAAACATGATCGGGATGGCCGTGGGTGTTGATGACGTAGCGGATCGGCTTGGGCGTCTTCGCCCGCACGGCGGCCAGCAGCGCCTCGCCTTCGCGGTAGCTGCCGCCGGTATCGATCACAGCCACCGCGTCATCGCCCACGATGAAGCCGACATTGGCGATGTCGCCCTCGTTCGCGCGGGTCATCAGGGCGATGGTCCCGGAGTGTACGAAGATTCCCGGCGCGACTTCGCTCACAGGCAATTCGGATGCCCCGGCGCGTGCTAACGTGACGATCCCCGCCAGGGATAGGGCTGCGATCATTGAAGCGACGTAAGACACTTTTCCGCCTCAGTTCAGAGGGTTTGCTGCATTGCGCTGCAGCAAAGCAAAGCCAACACCAAGCTGGCAAAAGTTGGCGCGTCATGCGTTGCATGGATAGCATTCAAACAAAACGAGGAGGAAGCGCGATGACGGAGGCCGGACGACATCGTCGCTGGTTGTTTTCACTGTGGGTCCTGATGGCATCCTGCGCGTTCGGCGATGCTGCGATCGCGCAGACCAACGACACCGGCGACCTCTCCTTCGAATTGGTGGACCCGAAGGTGCTGCGCGTCTGCGCCGATCCGCGCAATCTGCCGTTCTCCAACGAGAAGGGCGAGGGGTTCGAGAACAAGCTCGCCGAGTTCTTGGCGGACAAGCTCCAGAAGAAGCTCGACTACGTGTTCTTCCCGCAGGCCACCGGCTTCGTGCGCATGACGCTGGGTGCGCATCGCTGCGACGTCATCATGGGCTTCCCGCAAGGCGACGACCTCGTGCAGGGCACCAATCCCTATTACCGCACGACCTATGCGCTGGTCGCCAAAGCCGGCAGCGGGCTTGAGGACGTCGATACGCTGGAAGACGCGCGCCTGAAAGGCAAGCATGTCGGCATCGTCGCTGGCACGCCGCCGGCGACCGACATGGCGATCGCCGGTCTGATGGGCGATGCAAAGCCCTATCCGCTGATGATCGACACCCGCTTCGACAATTCGGCGCAGGCCATGATCGACGATCTTGCCGCCGGCAAGATCGACGCCGGCGTGCTGTGGGGCCCGATGGCTGGCTACTATGCGAAGAAGGCCGGCTCTTCGCTCCACGTTACGCCACTGGTGAAGGAGACCACCGGGCCGAAGCTGGTCTATCGCATCGGCATGGGCGTGCGTTCCGCCGACCAGAACTGGAAGCGGCAGCTGAACAAGTTGATCCAGGAGAACCAGGGCGAGATCAACAAGATCCTGCTCGACTTCGGCGTTCCGCTACTCGACGAGAGCGATCGGCCGCTCGGCGCGGAGACGGTCAAGAAGACGCCATGAAGCGGGCATCTTGCCGTTGCGCTGCTCGCCGCTGTTCTGGCAGGGCAGGCATTGGCGCAGCAGCAGGAGCCGTTCGAGCCCGAGGGATATCGCACCGACAATTACCGCGCGCCGGTGCCAGCGACGCTTGTGGGCGCGCGTGTGTTGACGACGGCGGAAGCCGAGGCGATCTGGCGCGCGAAGAGCGGTGCGTTCGTCGACGTGATGCCGCGCCCGCCGAAACCGAAGAACCTTCCTGCCGGCACCGTGTGGCGCGATGCGCCGCGCAGGAACATTCCGGGGAGCCTGTGGCTGCCGGACACCGGCTACGGCGCGTTGCCGCCCGCCATGGACGATTATCTCCAGCGCGGCCTCGCGCTTGCATCGCACGGCGACAAGGCCGCGCTGCTCGTGATCTATTGCCTGGCCGATTGCTGGATGTCCTGGAACACCGCCAAGCGCGCGCTGGCCTACGGCTATTCCAACATCGCCTGGTACCCTGACGGCACCGACGGCTGGGAGAGCGCAAAGCTCCCGACCGAGGAAGCGCAGCCCGAGCCGCGCCCAGAGCAGTAACGATTGGCCGAGGTGCGCTGCCTCGCCGCGCTTAGGTTAGCGTGAGGGGAGCCTCCGCGATCACGCTGTCAGCAATAGACACAGCGCTCCCCCTTCGTCATTGCGAGCCAACGGGTCCGCGCGAAGCGCGGCCCGATGACAGGCTCCGCGAAGCAATCCAGAATCATTCCGCGGAGGAACTCTGGATTGCTTCGCTTCGCTCGCAATGACGATCTGGACCAGTGCTACGGCTTCTGCTTCTCCAACTTCGTCAGCGTGCCCGTGCCGTTCGTCTCGGTGGCTGCATAACTGACCCTGTCGCCGGCATGGACCGCCTCCAGCATTGCCGCGTCCTTCGCCTTGTACTCCTGGAGCGCGCCGGCGTTGCCTGAGCTGGCGCCGACCGTGCCTTTCTGCGTCTGCTGGATCGAGATCGTGCCATTGAGCCGATCGATCCGCGTGACCATTCCGGTCATGTCGTCGGCAAAGGCGCTGGATGCGAGCATGGTGATGACCGCAGCGCCCGCGAAGCTGAATTTTGTAGTTCCCATCGAGGCCTCCCGATGTCCTGATCGGATGTCTTGGATTGACTTCGACAAGACATCCTGGAGCGATTTGGTTCCGCCAGATAGCGCGGCGAAAGGTTAACGATCGCGCTGATATCACGGGAACTTTGGTGAGCCGTCAGCGAGCCTGACGCTATTCCATTTCCTGCTGGATCACGCGCCCGAGCGCGAACAGGCGCTGGTCGATCGTGGTCGGAACCTCGCAGACGAATCGCACCACTTTGTGACGATCCTCGAAAATGCGGGTCTTCCAGATCAGTTCGTTGCTGAGCGCCTCGACCTTGGCATCTTCGCGCGGCGTTGCGCCCTGGAGCGCCTGGAGCGCCAGCGTCTCCTCACGGATCTTGTCGGCGGCCTCGCGCTGCTTGCGGCTGACGCGTTCGAGCCCGTTCATCACCTGGGAGCGCTGGGCGTTGAGCGTGTCGAACAGGCCGGCAAACAGCAGTTTGGCATTCGCGGTCTTGTCGGACGCGGAGGCGGCCAGAAACTCCTTCACCGACTTCTCGGCCTCGTCGAGCGGCGTCTTGCGCGCCGACAGCTTTGCGACCAGCGCGCTGATCTTGGCATCGTCCTTCCATTTGTTCTGGACGTCGTCGAGCGGCGGGCCGGCCCAGACAGCCGCCAGCGAAATCTCCGGCACCTTGGCCTGGGTGCAGGGCCAGTCCGGATAGCGCGAATCGGCCGCGCGCGCGGCCGTGCTCGACAGCGCAATTGCCATGGCAGCCAGGACCAGAACCTTCATCCTTCGCCTCCCGCAGGCCCGCGTCGCGCCAGCCCGCGCGACGGATCATAGGCGAAAATCGCACCGATCATGAAGACGATTGTGCAGATCGCGACCACCGCCAGCGAAATCCAGTTGATCTGTCCGTACAACGCGAATCGTATCAGCTCGACCGCATGGGTGAACGGATTGGCCTCGCAGAGGTAATGCAGATAAGGGCTGCCCTCCTGGACCCGCCAGAGCGGATAGAGCGCGGAGGAGGCGAAGAACATCGGGAAAATGACAAAATTCATCACGCCGGCGAAGTTTTCCAGCTGCTTGATGCCGGAGGAGATCAGCATCCCCAGCGAGCCCAGCATCAGCCCGGACAGGATCAACGCCGGCAGCACGGTGAGATAGCCCGATGGCGGCGGGGTGATGTCCCAGAACCAGGCGATCAAGAGGAATGCATAGACCTGAAGCAGCGACACCGCGGTGCCCGCGAGCAGCTTGCAGAACAGCAGGAACCCGCGCGGCAGCGGGCTCACCAGCAGCGTGCGCATATTGCCCATCTCGCGGTCATAGACCATCGACAGCGAGGACTGCATGCCGTTGAAGAGCTGGATCATCGCCATCAAGCCAGGCGCGATATAGACCTCGTAGAGGATGTAGGTCTCGTAGGGCGGGATGATGGAAATGCCGAGCACCTGGCGGAAGCCGGCGGCGAAGATGAACAGCCACACCAAGGGCCGCACCAAAGCCGAGACGAAGCGCTCGCGCTGATGCAGGAAGCGCAGGCCCTCGCGCCAGACGATGCCGGTGAGGCAGGTCATGTACTCGGCGAACGAGAAGCCGCGCGGCGCCTCGCGGGTGGTGATGCTGCTCATGCGCCGCCTCCCGGCATGGTTTGTGCGCCGGTCAGGCGCATGAAGGCGGTGTTGACGTCCTGCGCGCCGGCTTCGGTGACGACGCGGCTCATCGGGCCCTGCGCCAGCACCTTGCCCTGGTGCAGCACCACGAGATCGTCACCGGGCATGATCTCGTCGAACAGGTGCGTGGCCCAGAGCACGCCGATGCCTTGCTCGGTCACGAGCTGGCGAACATGGCCGATGATGTCGGCGCGCGCCTTGACATCGAGGCCGACGGTCGGCTCGTCCAGCAACAGCAGCCGCGGCCGGTGCAGCAGTGCCCGTGCGATCTCGAGCCGCCGCATCTGCCCGCCCGAGAGATCGCGCACCTTGCTGCCGGCGCGCTCTTCGAGCCCGATGCGGCCGAGCAGCTCGGCGCTACGTGCAGCCGCCTCGCGCCGGCTGATGCCGTGCAGCGCGGCGTGATAGAGCAGGTTCTGCGTCAGCGAGAGGTCGAGATCGAGCGTACGCGGCTGGAACACGACACCGAGCAGCCGCAGCGCCTCGCCAGGGCTCTTGCTGATGTCGTGACCGAAGATGGAGACACGACCAGCCTGGATGCCGAACAGGCGCGTGATCAGTGAAAATAGCGTGCTCTTGCCGGCGCCGTTGAGGCCGAGCAACGCCGTGAAGCTCGCCGGCTGCACGTTGAAGGAGACATCGGTCAGCGCCCGTCGCGGCCCGTAAGAATGGCTGACGCCGTCGATCGACAGCGCCGGCACCGCGGCCGCTTCCGGCCTCGAGGTCTCGCGCGGCTCACCGATGGGGGCAGGGCTGGTCATGGCGCGATCGCGACGCCCCACGGCAGTTCGCCCACTTGAATTGTCTTGATCACTTTTTGCGCGGCGACGTCGATGACGGACACGTCGTTGGACACGCCATTGGTGGTGAGCAGGTATTTTTCATCCGGCGTGAACGCCATGTGCCAGACCCGCTGTCCGACCAGCAGATATTTCGTCACCTTGCGCGTCGCGACGTCGACAACGGCGATGCGGTTGGCGGGGCCGAGCGCGATGAAGGCGGTCTTGTCGTCCTTGGTCATGCCGATGCCAACCGGCTGGATCGCCTCTTTCCGCAGGCCCGGAATCTCGAAGGTGACCTTGCCGATCACCTCGTGCTTCCCGGGATCGATGATCGAGACGGTGCCGCCAATCTCCGAAGACACCCACAATTCCGAACTGTCATGCTTGAACTCGGCAAAGCGCGGCCGCGCATCGACCAGCACATTGGCAACGATCTGGCGCGAGGATGTGTCGATGAAATGCGCCATGTTGGTCGTCTCGGACGTGTTGATCAGCATCTTGCCGTCGGGGCTGATGGTCATGCCCTCGGGCTCGACGCCGACCTGGATGTCGCTGAGCCGGGCGCGCTTCTCGAGATCGATCACGGTCACCGTGTTGTCGTTCTCGTTGGCGACGTAGAGGACCTTTCCGGCGGCATCCTGGGCGAACAATTCAGGGTCGGGGCCGGAGGGCAGGCTGTCCACCACGCTTTGCGTCTTGGCGTCGATCACCTGGATGGTGTCGTCGTCGCCGACCGCGACCATCACGAACTTGCCGTCGCGTGTGAAATCGATGCCACGCGGGCGCTGGCCGACCTTGATGGTCTTGGTCACGGTCCAGCTGTCGGTATCGATCACCGACACCGTGTTGCTCTTCTCGTTCGAGACATAGGCGATGAACGCATGCGCGGGCGCTACCGCCAGCGTCAGTCCGGACAAGAGCCCCACACGCCACATGCGCAACATCTGCGTCCTCATTTCAACTTGCATTTGCTCTCCGGGCGGTCATAGCCGAGCGTGTCGAGCTCGGAGACCTGGTGCAGGAATCCCTCCTGTGGCGACACCGTTACCACCATGCGGCCGTCGACCAGCAGGATCGGCTGGCGCAGCTGGAGATTCCAGTCGCGCAGGGTGAGCCGCGTGCCCTTGAAGGCGGCGACCGAGAAATCCGGGCCCTTGATGAAGTCGGTGACTTTCTTGACGTCGCCGGAATTGGTGCGCGAGGTGGCTTCGCCGATCATGCGCACCGCGGTCCAGGCCTGCATGTCGAGCGCGGTCATGCGCCGCGAATTCAGCTTGACGAAGCGGTTCTGCATCTGGATCGCGCCCCACTGGTCCTGCGCGGCATCCCAGCTGCGCGGCACGAGGCCGGCCGAGCCCGCGACGGGGCGCGGATCCCAGGTGCGATAGGGCAGATACGCGCCGAACACCTCGCTCTCGTCGGCGACAACGAGCACGTCGTACGCCGGGGCCTGCTGCGTGAACACCGGCATCTGGCGCTGGATCAGCGTCACGCCGGAGTCGAGTCCGGCGCGCGCCGCCTTTGTCCTCGAAGGTGCGCTCCTGCACGATCTTGGCGCCGAACCGCGTTGCGGTGCGCCGGAGTGCATCGGCGAACAGCTTGTCCTCGTCATGCGAGCCGACCACCAGCAGCCAGCGTTTCCACAGCTTCCACACCAGATATTGCCCGAGCGCATCCGCCAGCATCGCGCGCGTCGGCGCGGTGTGGATGACGTTGGTGCGGCAATCGGCCTCGCGCAGCCGCTCGTCGATTGCGCCGACGTTGAACAGCAGGGTGCCGCGATCGCGCAAGGCGTCCGAGACCTTCAGCAGCGCATCGGCCGGCAGGTCGGCGATGATGAAGCCGTTCTTCTCGGCGAGCGCAGTCGCGGCCTGGACTGGATCCTCACCTTCCTTGATGCGGCGCTCCTCCAGCGTAAAGCGCTGGCCCAGGAATTTTCCGGTGGTGTTGTTGTCTTCGATGGCGAGACGGGCGCCGGCGACACCGTCATTCTCCGCGGGCTGCTCGACCAGCGACAGCGTCGATCTGGTGCCGGCGACGCCGAGATAGCCGACGCCGATCGCAACAGGGTCCGCCGCGAGCGCGCTCGTCGCGGCAACACCCAAGCCGATCAGGCCGACCAACCATCGGATCATGTTTCCTCCGGACGATCTCTCCGGCTTGACCGCCGTTGGAGAATTGTCTCTGCTAAAGCATGACCAATTTGTCAGGGCATGCAACCCCGCATTTCGTCCTCGCGCGCATGGGGACTGGAATCACGATCGTGCGAGCACTGATACGTCTGGCCGCTTTGCTGTTGACCGGATCGGTCGCGCTCGCCGACCCGCCGAAACTGGCGGTGTTCGATTTCGAGCTGATCGACACCAGCCTGCCTGGCGAGTTCTACGGCTCGAGGCCCGAGCTGGCGCGGCTGGAGCGCATCAGCGAGCAGCTGCGCAAGGAGCTGGCTGATTCAGGCAGGTTCCAGGTGCTCGACATCGCCCCAATCAGGGATGCCGCCCGTCACGCGAACCTGCAAGCCTGCGGCGGCTGCGACCTCAAGCTCGCCGGGCAGCTCGGCGCCGAGCTGGAGATCACCGGGCTCGTGCAGAAGGTCTCGAACCTGATCATCAACCTGAACATCTATCTGCGCGACGTGAAATCCGGCAACATGATCACGGTCGCCAGCGCCGACATGCGCGGCAACAGCGATGAATCCTGGACGCGAACGATGAGCTATCTGATCCGCAACCGCTTGCTGGCGCCGAATTACGGGCGGCCGTGAGGTCTTCGCCTCTCCCCGCCTGCGGGGAGAGGCCGGAATTCGCGAAAGCAAATTCCGGGTGAGGGGGAGTCTCCGCGACTCCAACTGTTACCGTTTTTGCGGAGGCGGCCCCTCACCCCAACCCTCTCCCCGTAAGAACGGGGAGAGGGAGAGGAGAAAGCTCACCCCTTCAATCTCTCCGCATGCCAGTGCAGATGATCGCTCATGAAGGTCGAGATGAAATAGTAGCTGTGGTCGTAGCCCGCCTGGCGCCGCAGCGTCAACGCGATGCTCGCCTTGGTGCAGGCGGCTTCAAGCAGCTCCGGCTTGAGCTGTTCTTTCAGGAAGTTGTCGGCCTCACCCACGTCGATCAGGAAGCCGGAGAATTTCGCGCCGTCCTCGATCAGTGCCACCGTGTCGTGGCTGCGCCAGGCGTCCTTGTTCGGCCCGAGATAACCGGTCAGCGCCTTGATGCCCCAGGGCACGAGCGAGGGCGCCACGATCGGGGCGAAGGCGCTTGCCGCGCGGTAGCGGTGCGGATTGCGCAGCGCCACCGTCAGCGCGCCGTGGCCGCCCATCGAATGCCCCATCACCGATTGCCGCTTGGCGTCGACTGGAAAATTCTCCGTCACCAGCTTCGGCAGCTCGTCGGTGACGTAGCTCCACATGCGATAGTTGCGTGCAAACGGCTCTTGCGTCGCGTCGACGTAGAAGCCGGCGCCCAGGCCGAAATCATAGGCGTTGTTGGCATCACCAGGCACGTCGGGCCCGCGCGGTGAGGTGTCGGGCGCGACGAAGGATCAGGCCGAGCTCGGCGCAGGCTTTGCGGAATTCGCCCTTCTCGGTGACGTTGGCATGCGCGCAGGTGAGCCCGGAGAGGTACCAGACCACGGGCAGCTTGGCGCCGTCGGCATGCGGGGGACATAGACCGAGAACACCATGTCGGTTCCGGTCGCCTGGCTCGCGTGGCGGTATACGCCCTGCACGCCGCCATAGGATTTGTTCGTCGACAGTCCTGAATCGTCATGCCCAAAAGCTCCGTGGCATCTCACCACATCAAGATTGCAACGCTTGTATGACCGAAATTTGTGGCGATGTCAGGCAACGCCGCTGTCGATCGCCAGACGCACCAGCTCGACCGAGGTCTTCACCCCGAGCTTCTGTCGCATGATCGAGGAGGTGTTGGCCACCGTCTTGTAGGACGATTGCACCAGCCAGGCGATCTCGGACAGGCTTTTTCCGGCGCTGAGCAGCCGCAGGATCTCCATCTCGCGCGCGTTCAGCTTCGACAGCGGGCTTTGCGCCAGCATCGGTCCCGCAAAGGCAATGCTGCGCGCGATCGCGCTCGGCAGGTAGGTGCCGCCGCCGCCGACGGCGCGGATCGCCTCGACGAGGTCGTCGGGGTCGCCGGTCTTGGAAACGTAGCCCTTGGCGCACGCATTCGATCGCGCGCGCGGCGAAGGCCGGATCGTCGTTCATGCTGAACATGATGATGCGGGCCTCGGGCGCGCGCTCGAGGATGCGGCGCGCGAGCTCGAAACCGGAGACGGTCGGCAGGTTGATGTCGATGATGCAGAGGTCGGGGCGCTCGACGATGAAGACGCACTCGCCGTCTTCGGCATCGGCAGCCTCCAAAATCTCGATCTCGCCCTCGTCGGCCAGCACGGCACGGCAGCCGGAGGCGACGATGGGATGATCGTCGACGATCAGAATGCGCATAGGCGTTCCCCGCGACAGCCTCGGCCTGTTCTGCGCCGCATGAGGGCCGACCAGGCAAGACGCGCGCGTCTTCACGTCGCCTCATGCAACCCGGCCGGGATTGCTGTACGCTTCCGATTAGATATCCGCCGCTTCGCCTCTGTCAACGTCATCGGACAGGCGCGGGCAAAACCTTCGCGGGGCACGAGCGATACCAATGTGGCAAAATCTATCCTTGCGCGGGCGCATCAACCTGTTGCTGGCGCTGCTGCTGGCACTCGGGCTCGCCGTCAATATCGGCCGCCAGGTTGCGGAGGCGGGGCCGCGCGTGCAGGCCGAGGACCAGAGCGTGATCCGACTCGCGCGCGAGTTCATCGAGATGATCGTTGCCGATCTCAACGAGGCGCCCGATCCGGATGCGAGATTGAACCAGATCGCGCGCGATCTCAGCCGTCTGCGCCATGTCAGCATCGCGCTTCGGGACGCCGGCGGCCATCCGCTGACGCCGCCCCGGCCTGATGCCGACGCCGAGACGCGCGGGCCGCCGGCCTGGTTCGTCAGCCTGGTTCATCCTGAGCAGACCGCGGTCAGCGTGCCCGTCTCGATCCATGGCAAGCCCGGCTCGCTCGTGATCACCTCGCATCCGAACGACGAAATGGCCGAAATCTGGGACAGCATCGTGACCCAGCTCGAGGTCGGCTCGGTTATCGCGGTCGTGCTGTTCCTGGTGATGATGAATGTGGTCGGCCGGGCGCTGGTGCCGCTCCAGTCGTTGGCCGAGACCATGGCCGAGATCGAGGGCGGTCATTATGACGCTCGGGTCACGCCGGGCGGCGCGCCCGAACTCGCCGCGATCTGCGGCAAGCTCAATCATCTCGCGGCAGCGCTCGGCGAGGCGGTCGAGGACAAGCGGCGCCTTGCCGAGCGTGCGGTGTCGCTCCAGGACGTTCGAGCGCAAGGAGATCGCGCGCGAGCTGCATGACCAGTTCGGGCCGTATCTGTTCTCGCTGCGCGCTCATGCCAGCGCGCTGGCGAAGCTGGCGGACGGACGTGCGCCGAGTGCGGAGGCCGTCCGAAAGCACGGCAGCGCCTTGCTGGAGCAGATCAATGCGCTCCAGCAGTTCACCCGCCGCGTGCTGGAGCGGCTCCGGCCCGTCGGCCTCGCCGAGCTTGGCCTGCGCCAGGCGCTCGAATTGCTGTCGCGGCTATGGCGGGAGTTCGCATCCCGAGGTCACGATCGAGACCTCGATTTCGCCCGCGCTGGGCGCGACCGGCGAGACCGCCGACCTCACCATCTACCGCATCGTGCAGGAGGCGCTCACCAACGTGTTCCGCCATGCCGGCGCAACCTCGGTCAACGTCGTCATTGAACCGGCGGAGCAGGCGACCCGTGATGGTCGCGTCTGCGCCCGGGTGAGGGTCAGCGACAATGGCCGCGGCATGGAGCCGGGGCACAAGCTCGGCTTCGGCCTCGTCGGCATGCGCGAGCGGATCCTGGCGCTGGGCGGCACGCTCAATGTCGTCTCTGGCGAGAGCGGTTTGACCGTCGAGGCGCTGGTTCCGACGGCGGCGGCCTGATCGCGCCCGACATCATCGGGAAGAATTCCCGATTTGGTCGGGAAAACGGGTGCGGATATCTCCCGACCTTTTGTGGCTGGCGCACCCACTGCCGCTGATTACACTTGTCTCGACCAAACGGCGAAAATCAAAACAGCCGGTGGTCACGGATTGGAAGGCGGGGATGGGCAAGGGTCTTTCGTTCAAGCGTCGTTTGTTGATGGCCTCGGTGTCGACGGGGCTGATGTCGGGATTGGTCTTTGCAGGCCCTGCCGCGGCGGCGCAGGACGATGAGACCAACGTTCAGAACCTGCCGCCGGTCGAGGTGACCGCACCACCGCCATCGACGGCGAGGCGCACTGCGCCATCGCGACCGGTCGCCCGCGTAGGCGCGCCGTCGTCCGCGAGCCCCAGGACACGCATTTACGTCTATCCGACCGCACCGGGCACCGGCCGAGGTCTCGACGTCGACAAGGTCCCGTCGTCGATCAATGCCGTCGATGCAAGCCAGATCAAGCGCACCGGCTCGCTGAACGTCACCGATGCACTGCGCGACAACATCGCCGGCGTCAACATCAGCGAAGTCACCGGCAATCCGTTTCAGCCGGATGTCGAGTTCCGCGGCTTTGTCGCCTCGCCCGTGACGGGCACGCCGCAAGGCCTCGCCGTGTACCAAAACGGCGTCCGCATCAACGAAGCCTTCTCGGACGCCGTCAATTGGGACCTGATCCCCACCGCCGCGATCAGGTCGGTGACGCTGGTGACCAACAATCCCGCCTTCGGCCTCAACGCGCTGGGCGGCGCCATCGACCTGCAAATGAAGGACGGTTTCACCTATCAGGATGCGGAGCTCGATGTCATGGGCGGCTCGTTCGGCCGCATCCAGGGCTCAGCGCAATGGGGCAAGCAGGTCGACAAGAATTTTGGCGTCTATGCCGCGCTCGAAGGCCTGCACGACAACGGTTTCCGCAATTTCTCCCGATCGGACGTGCGGCGCTTCTACGGCGATGTCGGCTACAAGGCCGGCGACAGTGAATTCCACGCCAACATGGGCGTCGCCAAGAACGATTTCGGCGCCAATGCCACCGTTCCGGCCGAGCTGCTCGACAAATATTGGGGCGCGACCTACACCACACCGCAGACCACGAGCAATCGCGTCGGCTATCTCAACCTCACCGGCAAGGTCGATGCGACGCCGACCTGGACGCTCGAAGGCACCGCCCATGTGCGCCGCTACGAGCAGAAGCTCGTCGACGGCAATCCGACCGATGTGCAGGAATGTGCCATTGCAGGGCTGCTGTGCTTCGGCGACGATACGACACCGACGAACGGCACGAACGGTCTTCAGCTCGCCAATCCCTTTGCCTCGGGCACCATCCTCGGCGAGATCGACCGGAGCACGATAAGGTCGACCACTCTCGGCGTGTCGGGGCAGGCCACCAACACCGATCAACTGTTAGGCCACGACAACCGCTTCGTGATGGGCGCCACCTATGACGCCAGTGTCACGCGCTATAATGCGACCGCCGAGATCGGCTCGATCGGAGAAAACTACGTCGTCAGCGGCAGCGGCGTCTTCTTGGGAGCGACCGGCACGCCGGATCCGGTTGCCGGTCCTATCTCGTTGCGGACCGTCAATCAGTATAACGGCATCTACGCGATGGATACGTTCAACGTCACGGACGCCTTCGCCGTCACCGGCGGGGGCCGCTTCAACGTGGCGCGCATCACGCTGGAAGATCAGCTCGGGACCGACCTCAACGGCGATCACACCTTCACCCGGTTCAATCCGGTGGTTGGCGGCACCTACAAGATCACGCCCGAGCTGACCGCCTATGCCGGCTATTCCGAGGCCAACCGCGTGCCGACGCCGCTCGAGCTCGGTTGTGCCGATCCAGTCCGTCCCTGCCTGCTTGCGGCGTTTCTCGTCTCCGACCCGCCGCTGAAGCAGGTCGTGTCCAAGACAGTAGAAGCGGGCCTGCGCGGCACCAAGGAGCTGAACATCGGCACGCTCGGCTGGAAGATCGGCGGCTTCCGCGCCACCAACTATGACGACATTGTTGCGGTACCCGCCGTCGGGCGCACCGGCTTCGGCTATTTTTCCAATGTCGGCCGGACGCGCCGGCAGGGATTCGAAGCCGAAGTCGACATCAAGTCTCCCACGCTCCAGTTTCAGGCGAGCTACGCCTTCCTCGACGCGCGCTTCCTTGACCCGCTGGAACTCGGCTCCGAGAGCCCGTTCAGGGATCCTGTCACCGAGACCATCCACGTCTCGCCCGGCAACCAAATCCCCGCGATCCCGCGCCATCGCGTCAAGATCGGCGTCGACTACGCCGTGACCGACGTCTGGAAGGTTGGCGGCAACGCGCTGTTCGTCTCCAGCCAGCATCTGGTCGGCGACGAGTCGAATCAGTTCGCGAGGCTACCGTCCTACACGGTGTTCAATCTCCACACCTCCTACCAGGTCACGAAGAACGTCCAGCTCTACGGCCGCGTCGACAACGTCTTCGACAAGCGTTACGCGACCTACGGCCAGTTCTTCGACCGCGAAGCCTTGCCCAACTTCACCAATGGCGGCGCAGAATTCACCGACCCGCGCTCGCTCAGCCCGGCACGGCCAAGGGCGTTCTATGCGGGCATGCGGGTGACGTTCTAGGCGTCCTCGATGCACTACCCTCCGCTACGGCCTGAGGCGGACTCGCACTGGCGCTGCGTCATGTCTACTTTATTCAAAGCAGACGCGTGAGCTTCGGCAAACTAAATCGGACGCATTCGGATATCAGTGCTAAACACGGGGATGATGAAATTCCTTATGGTTGCGCTGGTCACCACATTTCCGGTCCTCGCTCAAGTCAGTTCCACTCAAAAGCCGCCGCTTACCGATCGCGAACAGGTTAAGGTTGACCGCGCGAAAGCGGCCAAGGCCGAGAAGAGTGCGCCCACAACGCGGCCTTGGGATCGTGACGCGGACGGCAAGCGCCCCTGGGATCAAAAGCCCTCGAAGCCCTGACAGAACAATGTCGCGCCCGCGCCATGCGCTCGAACTCCGTTCGATGCTTCTGGAGATAGCTGAAGGCCTGCTTCTGCGTGTTGAATGTCGTCGCGAGCCGGCACGTCTGCCGATTTGCGCCGGACGCGAGCAAGAAAGTGATGATTCCGCAGTCTGGCTTGATTCTAGGCACGACCTGCACTTTCCGGCATGTGATCGGCCCCTTTAAGTTTCGTCGGTGGCGTTCAAGGCGATTATCGCGCCGGCGTCTTGAACGCTTCTTGCGCGCTGGCAAAGCTATTCTAGGCGCTTCGCGCGCCTCTGTTGACATGCAAGCAAGACGTTATCGATTGACAGCGCTGCACGAGAGTGGTCACGTGGATGCCACCAAGCTGCATCGCTGTGACAAGCAGATCGGCTCAGCGCGACGAATGTCGCCGCCACTATCCTCAAAAGTCGCAATGAAGCTCCTGCGCAATCGGCTGCCAGCAGGACGTGTCGCATCCGCAGCCCTGAGCGAGGAGGATCAATTGCACGTACTTGTCAGAGACAACAACGTCGAGCAGGCACTTCGTGTTCTCAAGAAGAAAATGCAACGCGAGGGCGTCTTCCGGGAAATGAAGCAGCGGCGTTCCTACGAAAAGCCGTCCGAGAGAAAGACCCGCGAGAAATCTGAAGCCATTCGCCGGGCCCGCAAGCTCGCTCGGAAGCAGGCGATCCGAGAGGGCTTGCTGCCCGCGCCGCCGAAAAAGAAACCGTTTGAGCGCAAGCCACCCTTGCCCGAGATCAAGGCACGGGCGGAATAGAGAGCGCCGTCATTGGGAAGCATGCCGTCGGGCTATGGTCTGAAATCGATGCCTCGCAGCACGATGCCCGGTGGCGTGCCTTCGAACTCTGTCGCGCGATATTTGCTGGCCGCTCGAGCTTCGATGCGATCCCGCAGGCGCGTGAACTGGGCTTCCCGCTGCTCGGGTCGGACTTGCGGCCCGCGCTCGAGATAGTCCATCGCGGAGGTGGAGATCGCACAAGGAATCTCCCTGGCACCGTCATGCATCGAGAACCGGACGATCATCCGGTCGTATTCGTGGCTGATAAAGCGGCCGCTGGTCAATGTCATGGCTTGCTCCGGTACCTGATTGCGACCCGGCACGATCGTGCCTCCAATCATCTCCCGCGCCCGCTTCCCGGTCGCCCGAGCATGGCACGCGTCGCGAATGCAGGCGGCCGGCGTTCGCCTCAGCCCTCCCCCGATAGCCGGGCGAAATCGTCGAACAGTGCTGCCACCAGCGCGCGATGGCGCGTATCCTCGGCAGGCAGACTCGCAGCATAGAGGTTGAGCAGATGACGCGCCCTCACTGCCGCCTCCGGCCAGGACGCGGCAGGCACCGTCATCATGCGGTTTTCGAGATCGGCTTCGCGCTCGCGCAGCTCGCGGAGATTGGCCTCGACGTCAGCCAACGCGCGGCGCAGGTCGGTTGCTTTCTGCGCGGCCATGCCGCGATGCTTGTCGAGATCGACCGGCTGGTCAGTCATAGGCGATGCTCGCGTCCGCAGCTTGCGCGTTCGCAAGATCGATCGAGGCGATCGACAGCATCTCCGTGGCGCCGCAAGCGCCTTCGGCGCGCATGGTGATCATCGTGGCAATGCGGCGATAGGCCGAGAAGGTCAGGCCCTCGATCGTCTCCTCGTCGGTGACGATCTCATAGGTGCCGGCCGGCAAGACGCGCTCGATGCCGCGGATGCGGAACGGATGCTTGAAGTTGACGGTTTCTCGCCGCGAGCGGATGGTCATGCACGCCTGCCTTTCGCAAGTGAAGGCCCAACCGATGCTGGCTGTCGCGACCATGCGCCCTTCGCGCAGCAATAGCCAGCACTATCGTGACCCGCCGGCAAACGAAGATGTCACAGCGGAGCCGTCCCCGCGCCGCATTTAACGCTCGCTATTGGCTCGGCACGGGCGTACGCTCGCCGCCATCACCGCACGTCTCAACGGCTTCGACCGGTGACTGAGGGTCACGTGTGCTCCCGCCGAAGGCCTCGCAGGAGCATTCGATGTCTCGTGTTCGCATCTCGGAATGGATCGTGCCGCCGGTGATCGTTCCGTTGTTTTTGCTGCTTCTCGTGTGTGGAACTGCCATCCTCAATGGCTAGGGCAACCCGCGTGCCGTATCTGGTCAGTGGGACCAAGGAGTACGGAAGCTCCAATGTCGGCCGCGGCAGTGCAACGGTCGCGCTGCGGCTCGCGCGAAAACTGCTGCGCGAGGGCTACATGGACGTCAGGGTCTGCACTCCGCGTGGACGGGTGCTGCAGTCGAACGAACTCGACGAACTCAAACCACCAAAGGAGAGCGACATGGCGAAGGGCCAGCAACGCGGCAATCGCGAAGCCAAGAAGCCGAAGAAGGAAAAAGCCAAGGTGATCGCCGCGGCGCCGAGCCGCAAGGAAGCCGCTTGGCAGCCGGATTTCGGGGCGGTGAAAAAGAAGTAGCGAGGAACGAGGCCGAGCGTTCGAGGCGCGCCCGAATTGATCCTCCCAACCGGCAGCTTTGATGTCGCCTGTTCGTCCGTAGCGGACGCGCGTCGGCGTTCCACGTCCGCTTTTCCAAGCGACATGGCTTGATTGATCGAGAGCGGCCTCCGCGATCGGGCGGATGGCACGAGATCGGCTGCACCCTGAATTCCTCGCCGCCGCATTGCTCGTTTAACCAAACAGAAACCATCGCAAATGATCCGAAAATTTTAACGAAACTCTCCGGCCGTCTGCGCGTCGGTTCGCCGGAGGGCCGCCTGATGACAGAGCACCAGTTGAAAGAGCAGGAATTCCAGATCGCGCGTTACAGGCGCCTGGAGCGGGAAGTGACAGATCCGCTCGCCGCGTGTCTGCTTCACAGCATCATCGAAGAGCTTGAAGCCGAGCTGCGCAAGGACAGACCGGATTGGCACGGGCCGCGCGATTAACGCTTTCTTAGCGCTAATGATGCGGACTATCCGCTTGGGAATACCAGGGGAGACGGCTCCCATGCTGAAGGACGGCACCTACGCGGCTTGGTACAAGACGCCGCTCGACCAGGGTACCGGCATCGTCCATGTCGCAGACGGACAGATCTGGGGCCGCGACAGCCTGATGACGTATCATGGCTCCTGTCAGGTCGATGGAGATCGCTTCACCGCCACTGTATCGACGAAGCGTCATACCGATGGACGCGCAACGGTGTTCGGCAACGACGATGAACTGACGCTGACCATCGAAGGAAACTGCCCCGGCAAGATCGCGACCTACACGGCGACCGCCGTACAAGTCCCAGGAATGATCCTCCAGGGCACGCTCATCCTGACGGAACAGCAGCCACCGGCACCTGAACGATCCGAGCAGATGCCGGCGTTCAATCCCGACAAGCTGCCGAAGTTGCCGAAGCGCTCGCGCTGAGCGAGGAGAGGCATCGCGCTGGTCTCCGATACCTGGGCTGATAGCGGCAAAACGGCAGCTGGACAACCTTGAGGGCGTGAAGCCACTTTACAGATCTTCGAGGACGAGAGCGACAGACATGCGCAATACCGCTGCTCGGTCATTGCGCACTTCGACTGCTATCCGCCCCGCTGCACTTCCGTTGACATTATGCAAATCAATCATCGCGAATTGACGAGGCTTAGACTTGCCGCGTCGTCTGTCGATGCTCGCTGTTGGTTGTGAGCGTCCTGCATCGGCGGAGGAGACGCTCGCTGTGGCTGGAGCCTGTACCAAGCCACTTGACCGGGCTCGAATTGGGCCCGGTCATGTCTCGACCAGAACGGCGGCGCATGGTCGCCGACCACCAGGATGTCGGCCGGCGCCACGGCTGGGTCGCGAGCTATCTTTGCGACGACGGCGAATACGTCGTGCCAAAGTTCGGCCATCCTGCAAACCTTGGGTCGACCGAAGACGCCGCCGTCGGTCTCGCAATGAAAATCCGTCAGAGCTTGACCAGGCGCGACCGGAATATGGGTATTCAGTGTGAGCCAATAGATGAACCGTGGCTTGCCTTGCTTTCCCGCTTCGCGGGAGGCCGCCGAAATCACGGGCGCGAGATCTGCATCGCACGCGCCGGCGAAGGCGCTGCCGCATACGCGGCGGGTCGTTCTGACCAGCTCGTCGCGGAAGAGTTCCTGGTCGAAGCCGATTGTCGGATACCACTGCTCACGCTCGAACATACCTCCAGCGAAGCCGTGCACGGCGATGTTGCTATAACCTCGTGCGGCCAGCAGATCCGGCAGGCAGGTGTTGGTGTCATTCTGAACGTACTCTGTGTAGAATGTGCGCGTATTACATAGTTCCCGCATCTCGCCCGATGTCGTCGAACCGAAATAGACCGTTTTTCCGGAGGTGATGGTGTAGTCCCTGGTCAGACTTTGATCATACAGGGGTTCTGCTATGCGCGTTCGGGCGTTCTGGTCCTTCAGGTAGCCCAAGCTCTCGACGATCACCAGGACGACGTTGTTTCCGTCGGCCCCTGCTGCCTGCCTAAAACCCGACACCTCCGCAGCGGATTGGATCGGCTCGTGGCGTCCCATCGTGGAGCCGAAATGGTAGTGTGGCGACGCGTTGCTGACATAGTCCATCACGCCGAACGCCTGTGCCAAGAAGAAGAGAACCGGTATGTTCGCATTCATAAGCATGGCGCGCGGCCTTAAGCATGCCAGGCTTACGCCCGTCGTCATGACGAGTGTGACGATCAAAGCGAAATAAAGCGGTGAGGCGAAGAAATTGATGCGCCTCGCGTGGTCGACAGCTGCCATTAGATCACTCAGCCCGATGCCGAACATGAGAGACAACGTTTGCACAATGTCGAAGGTGAGCACGGCAAGAAACAGCGCGACCGTGAGCATGAAGGGAATACGCCGCGCCAGGATGGCAATGCTGGCATAGAGAGCGATGGCGATGGTCCGCGGCGGCAAGCCGATATCGACCAATGAAGCCATCGTTGCCAGCGAGATTAGGTTTGGTATCAGCAGCCCGCCCGCGAGGAGCCGCACGTTGGGCGAATCGAGCGTGCCAAAGAACGTGGACCACTTTTCGCGACCTTGCGCGGCCCGCCGCGGATTGGCGGCAATTGACGACGGAGGCATTTTCGCAACCAAAAAGGGACTGTTTTTTCTGAGTGCAGCCTATAGGCGAGACCTGAAGCTTAGATTAATTGTGCTGCGGAAAACGCGTTGAATGAGTTAACTATGGGGAGGAGGCCCCAGCTTGCCGACTTTCCAGGACGTCGAAGCCGGACATTAATGCCTGAGCGTCCGCGCCGAAGCGTCGGGCGTCTGGCCCAAACCATCTCAGGAGGCAGCATCAATGTCGGACAAGGTCTCGCGTCGCCAATTCGCGAAAATCGCGGGGCTGTCCGCAGCCGGAATGGCAAATCCCGTTGGGGCCGTCGAGGTCAACCCGGCACCGCCGCCGCGCGCCGGCACCGGCTTTCCGGCGGGCTTTGTCTGGGGCACGGCGACCTCGTCCTATCAGGTCGAGGGCGCGGTCAACGAGGATGGGCGAGGGGCTTCGATCTGGGACAAGTTCGTGCGCATCCCCGGCAAGATCGAGGACGGCACTACCGGCGACCGCGCCAATGAGCATTATCGCCGCTACAAGGAGGATATCGCGCTCATCAAGGAGCTCGGCTGCAAGGCCTATCGCTTTTCGGTCGCCTGGCCGCGGGTGTTTCCGGATGGCGATGGCAAGCCGAACCCGAAAGGGCTCGACTTCTACAACCGGCTCGTCGACGAGCTCCTCAAGAACGGCATCGAGCCGTGGCTGACGCTCTATCATTGGGATCTGCCGCAATCGCTCCAGGATCGCTTCGGCGGCTGGCGCTCGACCGAGACCTGCAAGATCTTCGGCGACTACGCGGCCTATGTCGCCGCGCATCTGACCGACCGGGTCAAGAACGTGTTCACGCTGAACGAGAGCGGCCGCTTCGTTTATTTCGGTTACGGCATTGGCATCGACGCGCCGGGCCTGACGCTGCCGCAGGCCGAGCTCAACCAGATCAGGCACAACAGCGCGGTCGCGCACGGACTCGCGGTGCAGGCCGTGCGCGCCCATGGCCGCCACGGCACCAGGGTTGGACCGGCCGAGAACATCGATGCCTGCGCGCCCGCGATCGACACGCCGGAGAACGTCCGCGCCGCTGAGATCGCGCTACGCGAGATGAATGGCGGCTATCTCAACGTCATCATGACGGGCCAGTATACCGACGCCTTCCTGAAATTCGCGGGGGCCAACGCGCCGAAATACACCGATGCGGAGCTGAAGATCATCTCCTCGCCGGTTGATTTCCTCGGCCTCAACATCTACGCGCCGCAGAACTACGTGGTTGCTTCCGACCAGGGGGCCGGCTTCATGCCGCTGCCGATCCCGAAATCGTTCCCGCACATGAATTCGGACTGGCTGCGCGTCGGACCCGAGACGATCTATTGGGTGCCGAAGCTGGCTGCCAAGATCTGGAAGACGGACGCGATCTATATCAGCGAGAACGGCACGTCCGGCGATGACGTGGTGAGGCCCGATGGCAAGATCTACGACACCGACCGCATCATGTATCTGCGCAACTATCTCGCCCAGCTCCAGCGTGCCACCAGTGAGGGCGTGCCGGTGCGCGGCTACTTCCTCTGGAGCCTGATGGATAATTTCGAATGGGTGTACGGGCTGAACAAGCGCTTCGGCCTTTACCACGTCAATTTCGACACCCAGGTCCGCACCCCAAAGCTCAGCGCCAGCTTCTATCGCAACGTGATCGCGACCAACGCGGCGGGGGTGTGATCTCTTCGCCTCTCCCCGCCTGCGGGGAGAGGCCGGAATTTGCGACAGCAAATTCCGGGTGAGGGGGGACTCTCCGCGAGTTCCATCTGCTACCGTCCTTGCTGAAGCTCCCCTCACCCGGATTTTCCGCTGCGCGTAAAATCCAGGCTCTCCCCGCACGCGGGGAGAGGCGAGGCGAGCCACCACGCATTGACTCACCTGTCCCCCTGATTCACAACGCCTCTCAACACCCATAACAAGAGGACAACGCCAATGGCTGACGCGCTGATCATCGATGCCTGCCGGACCCCGCGGGGCATCGGCAAGGCCGGCAAGGGAGCCCTGTCGGGCATTCATCCGCAGCAGCTCGGCGCAACTGTGCTGCGCGCGCTCGCCGACCGCACCGGCATCGACACCGCCGATGTCGACGACATCGTCTGGGGCTGCAGCGCGCAGGTCGCAACGCAAAGCGGCGATCTCGGCCGGATGTCGGCGCTCGATGCCGGCTATGACGTGCGCGCTAGCGCCGTGACGCTCGACCGCTTCTGCGGCTCCGGCATCACCAGCGTCAGCATGGCCGCAAGCTCGATCATGGCAGGCGCGGAAGACCTCGTCATCGCCGGCGGCTGCGAGATGATGTCGATGGAGGGACGCCGTGGCGGCGGTCCGATGATGATGGATGGCGGCAATCTGCGCCTGCGCGCGCGGCACCCGCAGTCGCATCAGGGCGTCTGTGCGGACGCGATCGCGACGCTGGAAGGCATCACGCGGCAGGACGTCGACGCGCTCGGGCTGGAGAGCCAGAAACGTGCCGCGCATGCGATCGCGAACGGCCACTTCAAGAAGAGCCTCGTGCCCGTCCACCGCGAGGACGGCAGCCTTGCGCTCGACCATGACGAATATCCGCGCCCGCAGACCACGATGGAGGGCCTGAGCAGCCTGAAGCCGGCGTTTCCGGCGATCGCCGACTACGCGCTCGACGACAAGGGCACGACCTATCGCGGCCTGATCCTGCAAAAATATCCGGACCTGAAAATCGACTTCGTGCACCACGCCGGCAACTCGTCCGGCGTCGTCGACGGCGCCGCCGCGATCCTGCTGGCCTCGCCGGCTTACGCCAAGGCGCATGGCCTCAAGCCGCGCGCCCGCGTGGTGGCGATGGCCAACATGGGGACTTCGCCGACCCTGATGCTGAATGCGCCGGTACCGGCGACGCGCAAGGTGCTGGCGAAGGCGGGGCTGACCGTCGACGACATCGACCTGTTCGAGATCAACGAGGCCTTTGCGGTGGTTGCGGAAAAATACATCCGTGATCTCAAGCTCGACCGCGCCAAGGTCAACGTCAATGGCGGCTCGATCGCGCTCGGCCATCCCATCGGCGCGACCGGCGCGATCCTGATCGGCACCGTGCTCGACGAGCTCGAACGGCGCGACCTCAAGCGCGGTCTCGTCACCATGTGCGCGGCCGGCGGCATGGCGCCGGCGGTCATCATCGAGCGCATCTAACCCTTATTTTTCAGGGTGAATCGCGACCGGCCTCCGGCAAAGAGGCCGGTCGTCGCTTGTCGAAAGCATCGAATCAGCTTTAGCAAGGTGGCTTGCGGGCCTTTGAAACAAGGCAAAAACCGCTGCCTGAGGCTCCTTTCGCTCCGGAAGCAGCTAAAATGCAGGGTTTTTTGTCACAGAGGGCCAAAAAAGCCCGTAAAAACGCGATAAAACTGTGCAGAAGGCTATAGGCCTTCGCCGCTTGGTCTAATATGCAACCGGCAACGAATCAGAGGAGACACGATGCCAACCCAAATGTCCAAATCGCAGCTGATCGAAAAGATTGCGACCGCCACCGAGCTTTCCAAGCGTGACGTCAAGAGCGTCATGGAGACGCTGACCGACGTCGGTCACAAGGAGCTCAAGAAGAACGGCCTGTTCCTGGTGCCGGGCTTCGCCAAGTTCGTGGTCATCAAGAAGCCCGCCACCAAGGCGCGCAAGGGCACCAACCCGTTCACGGGTGAAGAGATGATGTTCAAGGCCAAGCCGGCCCGGAAGATCGTCCGCGCCCGCCCGGTCAAGGCTGCCAAGGACGCCGTGGCCTGACAACGCAAAGGCCCCCTCGGATAGGAGGGGGCCTTTTATTTGGGGCTGCCGCGAGGGCTTGAGACGGAGGGCTCAACCCTTGCGGCGCTTCACCCGGACCGGGACCGGCTGAAGCCGCGGTCCTGGCGCCGCCAGCGCATCGCGAACCCGGTCGATGGCGCGATCGAGCAGCTGGCGCAGCCGCTGCGTTTTCCGTGATCGCTTCGCTCTTTCCAGCAATCCGCTCATCGCATTCACTCCGCTGCCTCAACCTTGGCATCAGCCGGCTCGAGCGTCGCGGCGATGGCTTCGTCCACGCGCTCCAGCCAGATGAATTCGAGGTTGTCCCGCGCGCTCTTCGGGATGTCGTCGTAATCCCGCTTGTTGCGCGCCGGCAGCATCACCCGCTTCAATCCGGCCGCGGCCGCAGCCACCACCTTCTCCTTGATGCCGCCGACCGGCAGCACCAGGCCGCGCAGCGAGATCTCGCCGGTCATCGCGGTGTCGCTGCGCACCGTGCGATTGGTGAGTAGCGACGTCAGCGCCGTGAACATCGCAACGCCCGCGCTCGGCCCGTCCTTCGGGGTCGCACCCGCGGGAACGTGAACGTGGATGTCGCTCTTCTCGAACAGCTGCGGATCGATGCCGAGCTGGGTGGCTCGGCTCTTCACCAGCGTCAGCGCAGCTTGCACGCTCTCGCGCATGACGTCGCCGAGCTGACCGGTCAGGATCAGCCCGCCCTTGCCGGGGACGCGCGTCGCCTCGATGAACAGAATGTCGCCGCCGACCGGCGTCCAGGCGAGGCCGGTGGCAACGCCGGGAACGCTGGTGCGTAGCGCGATCTCGCCCTCGAAGCGCGGCTGGCCGAGCACGGTGGCGATGTCCTTCGTCCTCACCACGACCTTCGCGGCCGTGCCCTCGGCGACCTGCACCGCGGCATGCCGGAACACCTTACCGATCTCGCGCTCGAGGTTACGCACGCCGGCCTCGCGGGTGTAGCCCTTGACGATCAGCTTCAGTGCCTCCGGCTCGATCTCGGCCTGTTCGGCCGAGAGGCCGTTGGCCTCCAGCTGGCGCCGCACCAGGTAGCGCCGCGCGATCTCCAGCTTCTCGTCCTCGGTGTAGCCGGCGAGGCTGATCAGCTCCATGCGGTCGAGCAGCGGACCCGGGATCTGGTCCAGCATGTTGGCGGTCGCGATGAACACCACGCGCGACAGGTCGAAGGGCACGCCCAGGTAATTGTCCCGGAACGTCCCGTTCTGTTCGGGGTCGAGCACCTCCAGCATCGCGGCGGAAGGATCGCCCTGCACACCGCGGCCCATCTTGTCGATCTCGTCCAGCATCATCACGCAGTTGCGGGCGCCCGCCTTCTTGATGCCCTGGATGATGTTGCCGGGCAGCGCGCCGATATAGGTGCGCCGGTGGCCGCGGATCTCCGCCTCGTCATGCACGCCGCCGAGGCTGACGCGTACGAAGGGGCGATCCATCGCGCGTGCGATGGATTGGCCGAGCGAGGTCTTGCCGACGCCGGGCGGGCCGACGAAGCACAGGATCGGCGCCTTGCCCTGCGGAGCGAGCTTGCGCACCGCCAGATATTCGATGATCCGGCTCTTGATCTTCTCCAGGCCGAAATGGTCGTCATCGAGGATGCGGCGCGCCTCCTGGATGTCGATCGGCTTCTCCGCGGGCAGCGCCCAGGGCAGCTCGATCAGCCAGTCGAGATAGCTGCGGACCATGCCGGCTTCGCCGGCGGCCTCCGGCATGCGCTCGTAGCGACGCAGCTCTTTCTTGGCGTGCGCGTCCGCCTCGGGCGGCATGTTGGCCTTGGCGATGGCAGCCGTCAGCTCGGCGACCTCGGCCGCCTTGCCGTCGCCTTCGCCGAGCTGGCGCTGGATGGTCGCCATCTGCTCGCGCAGGATCGCCTCGCGCTGCCGCTCGTCGAAGCTGGCGCGGGTCTTCTGGCCGATTTCGTTACTGATGCGCAGCACCTCCAACCGTTCGGCGAGGTGCTTCGACACCTTCTCGACGCGCAAGGCGAGGTCGATGGTCTCCAGCACCTCCTGCTTGTCCTGCGGCTTGATGTCCATGAACGAGGTCGCCAGGTCCGCCAGCGCGCCGGGCGCGCTGGTGCCCTGGAACATCGCGGCTAGCTCGGGCGGGGCCTGCGGCAGCAGCTCGATCGCCTCGATGGCCAGGCGCTGCAGGTTCAGCGCGCGCGCCTCGATCTCGGGCGAGGTCGTGGTCGGCTCGGGGATCTGCTGGATGCGCGCAGCCGGGAACGGCGTGCCCGGCAGGAAGTCGAGGATACGCGCGCGCTGCACGCCCTGGCAGACGATGTGGTGGGTGCCGTCGGGCGCGGTGATGTAGCGCACGATATTGGCGATGGTCGCGACCCGGTAGAGGTCGTCCGGGCCGGGCTCCTCGATCTCGGGGCTGCGTTGCAGGACGATGCCGACCGGCCGCTGCTCGCGCAGCGCCTGCTGTGCGGCGGCGATGGACTTTGCCCGGCCGATCGAAATCGGCGCGATCGCGCCGGGGAACAGCACCATCTCGCGCACGGGGATGATGATCAGCGCGTCTTCGGGGACCTTCACGTCGGAGTTGTTTTGGGAATTGGTCTGGACGTTATTCATCTGTTCGGTGGCCATGATCGACCTCAGGATTTGGCGAGACGCAGCGCAACGCAGCCGTCCATCACGAAGCGGCTGATGGCGTAGCGGCCAAGGGGGAGCGCGATGCGCCGCTCGAAGCGGCCCTGCGGTAGCTCGAGCCGGTGGATGCGGGCGTTGCGAAGCTCCGGCGGAAGGGTGCGCTGGCCGGAGATGACGAGCGTGCCGTCATGGATCATCGTCTCGACATTGTCCGGATTGACGCCGGGAAGCGCGACCAGGATCAGGAGCTCATGCTCGGTTTCGAGCACGTCGATCGGCGGCTCCCAGCAGGCTTCCTGGCGGCCGAACTGCTGGCGCAGCCGTTCGGCGCGGGTCAGCGAGTCCAGGGCTTCCGACAGCATCCAGTCGAGGGGATTTTTTGGTTGCATGATGCGGACTCGGCGGTGGGAAAGGCTGCATATGGGGCCGGTTCCGCGGAAATCCAGCCCGACGACGCGGGCGTGCCATGCGCCATCGTGTGATCCCGAACAGGCAAACGCCGCGGCCGGGACCGCGGCGTCTTTTCTTGCGCGCGTGCGGCTCAGGCCGCCGCGCGGTACTCGTCTTCCGCTTCGAGGTTGATCACGGACGTCGCTAGCTCGGTCAGCGTGTGGTCGGTCGCCTCTTCCTCGTCCAACGTCTCCTGGAGCAGCCTCGCCGCATCCTGCATGCCCAGCTCCTCGGCCCAGGTCCGCAGCGTGCCGTAGCGGGAGATTTCGTAGTGCTCCACGGCTTGCGCCGCCGCGAGCAGACCGGCGTCGAGGGCAGGGGCGTTCTTGAACGCCTTCATGATCTCGGCGCCCTCGTCGGTGATGCCGTTGATGGCCTCGCAAGTCTTGCCACGTGCGGGCTTGCCCAGCATCTTGAAGACTTGGTCGAGACGCTTGACCTGGCCCTGGGTCTCGCGCAGATGCTTGTTGAAGGCCGCCGCAAGATCTTTCGAATGCGCAGCCTTGGCCATCTTCGGCAGCGTCTTGATGATCTTGTTCTCCGCGAAATAGATGTCCTTCAGCGTCTCCAGGAACAGGTCGCTGAGCATCTTCGGCGCCTGACGCGGTCGGCGCGCGGCGGTCTTCTTGGTTGTGCGTTTCTTCGCTCGTTTAGCCATACGTCCTCCTCTCGAGGTCACATGGGAAGGCGTCGCCTCCCTCAATCCTCAGGCGATCAAAGCCCCTTGAAAAACGAAAGTTCCAAACTGCAACCGGCGCTCACGGCGATCTCTCAGGTTGGATGCTTGTAGGGATCCTCCTGCCGTTGCCGGGCCTCGGTGTTGCGGTCGAGCTGCGCGCGTTCGCTGCGCCGCAGGCGTCCGGCCTTCATCACGCCGTAGACGAGGACCGCGCCGAGCAGGAAGGCTCCGATGAACCAGAGCCAGAGCAGGTTGGCCGAGAGATGGCCGAGCAGCATTCCGATTCCACTGTCGCTCATTGATCGCCTCCAGTGATTTCCAAAATGGTTCTGCCGGGCTAAGTCAGTCCGCCTGCCATCGTTCCTTCCGCGGAGCCCCCGAGACATGATCGATTTCGCCCTGTCGGCCTTCGTGACGCTGCTGCTGGTGGTCGACCCCGTCGGCCTTGCGCCGGCCTTCCTGGCCGCCACCGCCGGCATGCCCGACAAGATCAAGCGAACGGTCGCGTTGCGGGCGCCGCTGATCGCTGCCTCGATCCTGGTCGTGATCGCGCTGGTCGGAAACGGCCTGCTCCGCCAGCTCGGGATCGGCATTCCCGCCTTCCAGATCGCCGGCGGGCTGCTGCTGTTCGGCGTCTCGTATCAGATGATCTTCGGTGACCGTCCGCATCGCGAGGCCCGGGAGGCCGACAAGGCGACATCCGAGCATGCCTCCGATGTCGCGGTGTTTCCGCTCGCCATTCCCATGATGGCCGGCCCCGGCGCGATCGCGACCACGCTGCTGCTGGCGGGCGATGCCGGCTATGGAGCGAGGCTCGCGATCATCATCGCCGTGGTGCTCTCGGTCTGCCTGCTCTGCATGCTGTGCTTCGTCTCCGCGAGCCTGATCGCCCGCACCCTCGGGCGCACCGGAAATGCCGTGCTCTCGCGCGTGCTGGGCATGTTGCTCGCCGCCTATTCGGTGCAGTTCGTCATCAACGGCATTGCAGCCGTTCGGGCGAGCCTGTCGTAGGGGGGCGGCAATCTGCTAATTTGTTGATTTTACGGTTCATTTCGAGGAGCCGCGGATCCGTCGGTAAGATGGCGCCCGATCAGGTCGCTTTCGCTTGCACTGCGACATTGCTTTGCCGTACTTCCCCTCTGACGTTCATCGCCAAGAAGCCGAGAAGAATCGAGATGTCGATGACAGCGGACGAGCTCGACAAGAGACAGGCCATCATCGACGCCTGCCGCCGCATGAATGCGCTCGGCATCCACCAGGGCACCTCTGGCAATATCAGCGTCCGCATGGCCGACTACGGCCGGTCGGAAGGGTAGGGCGGGCAGAAGGTGTTCGTTCGAATCAAACATCTGATCGATAGCAAGAGGACGAACCGCACCATGGTTCGGCTGCGTGCCCTGCTACGCAGCAACGAGTTCTACCTGATCCCGCTCGCGCTCGCGATCGGCACGCTGGCGGGCGCGATCGTGACGCTGATGGCCGAGATCGCCCAGATCGCGCACGTCGTGATCTATGGCATTCCCATCGATGTCCGCCTCTCGTCCAATGCGAGCGTCAGTCCCTGGGCGGCGCTGATCGCGCCGGCGCTCGGCGGGCTCTCGCTCGGCATCATGGAATGGTCGCGGCGGCGCATGAAGATCTCGAACGCGGTCGACCCGATCGAGGCCAACGCGCTGCGCGGCGGCAATCTCTCGATGCGCGACAGCCTGGTGGTGTCGAGCCAGACCTTGATCTCCAACGGCTGCGGCGCTTCGGTCGGCCTCGAAGCCGGCTATACCCAGATCGGCTCGGGTATCGCCGCGCTGCTCGGCAAGTTTTTCAATCTCCGCCGCAACGATATGCGCCTGATGGTCGGCTGCGGCGCTGCCGCCGCGATCGCGGCGGCGTTCGGCGCGCCGATCACCGGCGCCTTCTACGCCTGCGAGCTGATCGTCGGCGTCTATTCGGTCGGCAGTGCCGCCCCGATCCTGGCGGCCTCGCTCGCGGGCGCCCTGACCGCGCAATGGCTGGGCGGCGCGCCGTACTCGCTGGAGATACCGAAGGTCAGCGCCGTCGGTGTCGAGCAGTACCTGGCCCTGATCGGGCTTGCCCTTGTCACCAGCGGCGTCGGCATCGCCGTGATGCGCTCCTCGCCGACGTTCGAGCGCCTATTCGCCTGGATGCCGGTCTGGCTGCGTCCGGTGATCGGCGGCCTCATCGTCGGCGGCTTCGCGATTGTCACGCCGCAGGTGCTGGCCGCCGGCCACGGCGCCATGGTGCTCGATCTCTTTCATGACATGACGATCGGCCTGATCGCGCTGGTCATCGCCCTGAAGGTGACGGCCTGCCTGGTCTCGCTCGCCTCGGGCTTCCGTGGCGGCCTGTTCTTCGCCTCGCTGTTCGTCGGCAGCCTGATCGGCAAGTTCTTTGCCGCGCTGCTGCTCTTGATCAGCCCGAACTTCGTGATCGATCCGCTGGTCGCGATGCTGACTGGCATGGCGACGCTCGGCGTCGCCATCGTCGGCGGCCCCTTGACCATGTCGTTCCTCGTGCTCGAGATGACGCGCAATGTCGACGTCACCGCCGTGGTGCTGGCCGGCTGCATCGTTACCTCGATCTGCGTCCGCTTCATGTTCGGCCACTCCTTCTCGACCTGGCGCCTGCACCTGCGCGGCGAGACCATCCGCAGCGCCAACGACGTCGGCTGGCTGCGTAATCTCACCGTCGAGCGGCTGATGCGCTCGGACGTCGGCAAGGTGCCGTCGACCACGACGATCGCGGCCGTGCGCCGCGAATTCGCGCTGGGCTCGCGGCCTGGTATCGTCATCGTCAATAATGCGGACGAATATGTCGGCCTCGTCCTGCTGCCCGACCTGTTCTCCAGCGATCTCGACACTATCGCCGACGAAATCCAGGTGATCGAGCTCGCCCGCCTGATCGACATCGTGCTGATCCCGGAAATGAACGTGAAGTCGGCGATGGCGGTGTTCGACGAGGCCGAAGCCGAGATGCTGGCGGTGGTCGATTCCACCGACAGCCGCAAGGTGGTCGGCTTCCTCACCGAGAACTTCGCGCGCCGCCGCTATGTCGAGGAGATCGACAAGGCGACGCGCGGCGTGCTGGGGGCGCTGTCGTAGGGGCGCTCCGGCTATTGGCCTGGTTGAGGTGGGGCGGCGACGAGGCAGGCCACGATCCGGCGGACCAGCGGCAGCACCACGAGCAGCGTCGGGAAAGCGACGAGCCATGACAGCCCCCAGGCGCCGGGCCAGGTTGCCAGGAAGGCCGGCGTTGCGCCGAGGCTTCGCAGCGTCGAAATGACTGACACCACCGCCGTCATGAGGATGGACAGCACGAATGGCATCACGATCGGCGCATAGCGCGCCGGCAGTTTACGAACCGCAATCATCTGATTTCTTTCGAGGAAAAGGACGCGTCGATCACGTTGAACCTTCGAAAATGGCATCGATTCCGACGGCGTCGGTTGATGCGTTGGTTCACGTGACACGCTTACGGCGACCGAAAAACGGCGCGGCTGTTCATTATCCGCTCAGGTTGGATGGTTCAAGCTGGATCTGATCGTTCGGTTTACAATCGTTCAAGGCGTGGCAGATCGCCGCGATCAGGAAACCATTTCAGTGGTTTGCGAGTTACGTGTCGTTGCTTATGTCGCTTTGGCGAGAACAGAGGCGAGAATAGAGGAAGGTCAAAATGAGCGAAGGACCGATGATTCCCGCAGCCCGCCGCAACATGGTCCTGGCCGCGTTCGCAAGCCTGGCAATGGTCGCAGCCCCCGTATCGCCCTCGGCAGCGGCGTCCTCAGCACCGGCCACGGCGGTGTCCGCAAAGAGTGTCACGGCAGGGCAGGGCTCCTCCGACGTTACTGATTTCAGCGCCGCCCGACGCCGCCATTACTATCGACGCGGGCCGAACGCCGCAGGTCTCGCCTTCATGGGCATGGCGGCGGGTCTGATCGGAGGCGCGATCGCCGAGAGTCAGCGCCGCGAGTACTATGAGAACCGCTATTATTATGGCCCGGGTCCTTACTACGGCGGCCCGGGCTATTACGGCGGCGGTCCTTATTACGGTCCGCGCTACTATTACCAGCCATATTAAACGATCGTTTTCGTCTTAAGCGGTCGTTTTCGCCCAAAAGGGGTGGTGCTTTGCACCGCCCCTTATTGCTGTGTCGCCCCTCAGTCAATCCCAGCTCGCAAAAATATTCACCTTTGCCGAAATTCGGATTTGTCGTATGTGTCGCCCATCCCGGCTCACCCTTGAGGGGCGATCATGTGTCGTGATGATCGTAGAGTTGGGCTTGCGGTGGACGCGGCAGCGTCGGGCGCGAGGCTAAGGGCAGGGCGGATTGCTCTCCGTGAGCCCTAAAGTTTCGCGCGGACGGACGGCGCTGTCAGGTTCGTCGCGCCAGCATTTCGATGGCAAGGTGCACAACGCCGTCGAACCCTGTGGCGCAGGCGAACCGCGCGTACGGCAAAACCGTGTGGTCCTTGCTGCAAGCGCTATCTTTGGCCGCGCGAAATTGGCTTAAATTGAATGATTCTCAATAACCTAGAGAGCATTTGCCTACTGAAGTCACTCAGGAGACTTCTGCCGAGGTGCTAACAGGCCTCGGCAAGGCAAAGGCCAATCAGAGAAGGCATTGGAGATCAGTAGGCAAATTGAAGCTGTCAGCAAGGCATTTGCAGCTTGCAAACCCGCTATAGAATACGCTTGGACGACCACAACATCCGAAGAAAATGCCAAGGTAGCTGAGAAGCTACGCGCCGCGGGGCAACTCCTTCTCATCGGGATCCAGGAAGCCGGTCCCCTTGTGCGATGAATGTCGCATGGTCGACTTCGTTGTTAAGAACGATTGACGCATCGACTTCACTGCCACGCATGCTTTTGCGCGTTGGTGCGTTTCCGCACCGGCGTTTAGGACCACTTGCCGTCGGCGATATTGCACGCGGCTTGATCGGCTTCCATTTTGGTGGTTTCTCGCCTGCAAGCAGCTTCTTAAGTTGCGAGCATAGCAGCTGCTGCGGCCGGCACTGGAGTGGTTTAGATCTATGAAGGCCGCTAAAAGGATTTGGCCGCGTCGCGGCTGTTGCTGCCTCTTCGATCACCCGCGCGGTCGCGTTATTTCTGTCGGAACGATTGATTGAATGACATTGCGAGCGGCCCGACGATGTACTCGAACGCGGTTCGTTGAATGGTCGGGATCATAACAGTCGCCGGCATCCCAGGATACAAGCGAATGTTCGGCATGCCCGTCAGTTCAGCCTGGTTAATCCGGACAAAGGCCGTGTAGTACGACGCATTCGTCTTTGGATCAGTGAGGCGGTCGGCCGAGACCTGAATGACGTCGCCATGAATGATTGGGACAATGCGCTGCTTGTAGGCGGTGAGATGGACTTCAGCCCGCATATCGGGATGCACGTCGCCGATGTCCTCGACGGCAATTTGTGCTTCGATGGTGAGTGCGTCCTCAGCCGGCACGATATCGAGGATCCTATCGCCGCGCTGGATGACGCCTCCGACGGCGAATACGCTCAATCCCACCACCCGGCCGGTATAGGGCGCCCGAATTTCCATGCGACCAAGTACCGATTTTGCACTCAGCGCCTTCGGAATGACCTCGAGCAATCTGGCCTGCGTGTCGCGCAGATCCTTGGTGACATCTGTCATCCGATCATTGTCGAGTTGGGCGATCTGCTGCTCCTGTTCGGCGATCGCCTGGCGCGCCTTCGCGATGCTGGCTTTTGTGTCGGCGATCTGGCCTTCCAAACCGTACGCCGTTCGCTCCAGCTGGAGAATTCGCGGGCGGGCAATCAGGCCTCGTTCAACAAGCGGGGCTATATCTTGTGCCTCGTTGCGGACAGAGTTTATTTGGTCGGTGAAAGCCTTGACCTGAGCCTCCGCGCCCACGATCTGCGACCCAAGCTGGTTGATCTTCTCGCGAATGACGCTTCGTTGCCCCTCGAGTGACGCTCGCCGACTTTCGAACTGATTATGCTGACCGCTCCAAACGCTTTTGAAATAGGGGTCATCAGAGCGCGCTCTCAAGTCGTTCGGCATAGCCAGCTCGGATTCATGATCGAGCTCCGTCAGGAGCCGCACTTCCGTCGCACGAAGCACGGCGTATTGTTGCGTGAGTACCTCGTACTCAGCACGAGCCTGCGTATCGTCCAGGACGATCAGGACATCACCCGCCAGCACCCGTTCCCCTTCCCGAACGTGCAATTCCTTGACAATGCCGCCGTCGAGGTGCTGGACGCTCTTGCGGTTGCCATCGACCTTGATGACCGCATTGGCAACCACGGCGCCGTTAAGCGGCGCCGTCACCGCCCAAGTGCCGATACCGCCAAAAAAGATGACGATGATCAGCCATCCCGTGAGCGCCACGCCACGAATGGAGTCGTTCGGCGCATTCTCCCTCGACCGCTCGCTCGTCCAGTCCGGCGCCGCAGCGAGTTGTTTCGATCGGCTTGCAAATTCCAACAGGGCCATGGCCACGTCCTAACCCGCCGTTTCACGGACCGTGTGGACCGGTACAGGCCGCGTCAGGCGGGCCAGGATCTCGGCACGTGGTCCGAACATCTCGACGACGCCTTCGCGGAGCACCAGAATCTTGTCGGCCACGCCGATGGTGGCCGGCCGATGGGAAATAATCACCACTGTCGTTCCGCGCTTCTTGAGTTGCATGATGCAATCGGCGAGAGCGGCATCGCCGTCCGAGTCCAGATTCGAGCTCGGCTCGTCAAGCACAACAAGGCTGGGATTGCCGTATACCGCCCGTGCAAGACCAATACGCTGACGATAGCCTCCGGACAGGACCGCGCCGCCTTCCCCAACATGGCTGTCATAGCCTTGGGGAAGTCGCAAGATCATGTCGTGAACCCCGGCCATACGCGCCGCCAAGATGATCTGTTGATCTGCCCCGGCATTGAACCGGCAGATATTTGCCGCAACGGTGTCGGCAAACAGTTCGACGTCCTGCGGCAGGTAGCCGAGATGGCCGCCGAGCGAGGTCTTGATCCAGGTCGAAACATTGGCTCCGTCGATGCGAATCGTGCCCGCCGATGGGGCCTGCACGCCCACGATGTGGCGCGCGAGTGTGGATTTACCGGCGCCGGACGGGCCGATGATTCCGAGCACTTCGCCTGGTTCGATCTGAAAGGTGACGCCCCGGAGGATCGGCTTCGCAACACCTGATGCGACGCAGGACACCAATTCGAGAGACAGGCGGCCCTCCGGTCTCGGCAGCGTGAGCAGGGCTTCCTGCGCGTGATGAGCCGCCAACAGCTCGCGCAGACGCAAGAATGCACCGCGCGCCGAGATCAGTCCGCGCCATGATCCAACGATCTGCTCCACCGGCTGCAAGGCGCGGCCAAGCAGGATGCTTGCGGCAAACATCGCCCCGGCGGTCGTCAGCCGCTCGATCACGAGGTAGGCGCCGAGACCAAGGATCAAGGATTGCATTGCAAGTCGCAGAAAGCGGATCAGGCTCTGCATTGTGGCCGCGCGATCGCTTGCGACCGCCTGGCGCTCGAGCATTCGGTTGCGATCGCGGCTCCAGCGCTTCAAAAGCCCTGCCGTCATGCCCATCGCGCGCACCACTTCAGTGTTGCGCAGGCTCATCTCCGTGAAATTGTAGTTTCGGCTTGCCGCCTCATTCGACTCCGACAACGGCGACTTGACGATCCATTCGTTGAGGACGGCCATCAGGATCAGGATAATCGAACATGCCAGCGCAAACATGCCCAGCGCGGGATGCAAACCAAAGATCACCACGATATAGATCGGCGTCCAGGGCAGATCGAGGATGGCATGAACTCCGGTGCCAGTGATGAACTGGCGGAAGGTGTCGAAATCGCGCAGCAGATGGCTGCGCGCACCGCCGGTAGCGCGATCGATGATGGCGGTCATGACATTGGGCGCGATGTCGCGGTCGAGACGGAGGCTGGTGCGCGTCAGCACCCGAGCGCGTACCGTGTCAAGGCCTGCGAGGGTCGCGAGTGCCAGCAACAGCGCAATCGTGAGCATGACCAGGGTAATTTCGCTGGCGCTCGAGATGACCCGGTCATAAATCTGCAGCATGTACAATGGCCCGGCCAGATAGAGCAGATTGATCGCCAGGCTGAATAGAGCTGCGGTGACGAAGGGCCCCTGAGAGGGCTTCAGCAGGCGCCGCAGCTGATCATGTGTTTGGGACGGGGTCATCAAATCCGGTACCTCGGAAAGCGCAGAATGAAATCGTCGCAGCGCGCATCGCCCGGAACGCCGGCAGCTGGCACTTGCATGCTGCTCAGGCGACGTGGTGCGGGTCATAGAAGATCGTGGTTCCACTCGTTGCGTCTCCTTTCGTGGTGAAACCTGTCGGATCATATTGGCCGAGCAGCACGATGTTCGCGGTGTGAGCGCCATCCGACACTGTCAGGGTGCCGCCGGTGCCCGCCTGGTTCCCGACGAAGCTCAGGGTCATCTCAGCACCAAAGCTGACATCCTTGAGATCAATATCATCGTCAGCTGTCAGTCCGCTCACCGTTCCCGTGAAATGGAAGGCATCGTCCAGGACCAAGTGGCCGGTGGCATCTGCATCCAAGATGACATCGACGCTGGAAGCCGCTCCAAACTCGATCGTGCCGGTGCCGCTGATCTCCGCGTCACCGGAGCCGCTGACCTCGCCGAGCGCCGTAACGCTGGCACCGTTCGCCCATAACAGACCCGTATTGGCGACCGCGCTGTTGATCAAGAGACCGCCGCTGCCGGTGGCCTCCAACGTCCCGGCGTTCGCGATCACGTTGGTCCCGGTGTCGATCACCAGCGCATGGCTCCCATTGGCGAGGATAGTGCCCTCGTTGCTGAGCGTCAGGCTGCATTGCCCCAGCTGGCCGGCTCCAGAGATCGTGTTGTCGACGTTGTCGAGGATCACGTCCGACGCCGTACCGGCGATGATGTTGTGGTCATCATCCGACAGAATGACATGTCCGGCGCCCTCCAGCTTGAGACCGGTCTGGATGAGTTGCGGCAGCGTGTCGTTGCCGCATGCCTGCAACTCGATGGTGCCGGTGTTGTCGACGATGCCGGAGAGCGGCAGCATCGCGCCATCGCCGACGGTCATCGCGCCCGGGTTCTGGACGGTCGGGCTGACATCGAATTCGAAGTTCGCCTCCGTCAGGTCCGCCGTATGCACGCCATCCAATATAATCGTCTGGCCGTCGCCCAGCGTGATGACGGCATTGCCGTTGGCGTCATCGGCGCTGTGGGCCTGAACATCGCTGAAGCTCTGCCAGCCGTAGCTGATCAGGTCGACGACGTCGGACGAGACGTCAAAGCTGTAGACCTTGTCGTTCCCGATCGGTTGCGAGAACACCAGGGTGTCATGGCCGCTTGATGCGGTCAGCGTATCGTCGCCCGACCAGGCGAAGATGGGCGAGCCTGGGGCGTAGGCTTCCAGATTGTCCAGGATCGTCGCTGTCCCGATGCTGCCATCCGCATTGGTCCATTGCTCTGCCACGTTCAGCACGAAGGCCCCGACGTAGTCTGCGGCGGTCGTGACGGTCAGCGAGCTGAGATTGCTCGTTGTGATCGACCACGAGCCATCTGGGTTGTGGGTAGTCCCACTGATCCAGCACCCCTCCAGCATCCCGGTGATGGTCAGCGTCACCTCTGCCATTCCTCCAGTCGGGTCACTCAAGCCGAGGTTGATGGGCGATCCAGCGACACCGGCCGGAGCCGAGAATTTTGTGCTCCCGCCGCTTCCACCATTAGTGTTGAAGGTCACGGCATCAAATACAGTGGTCGAAAGGTTGGCATTGTCCGTCACGACCGCGCTGATCTTATGCGTGTCGTTGTTGATGGTCGCAAACGGAGCCAGTCCATCTGTAAACGTATGAACATAGTTGCCGTTCACGATATCAGCCGCGGTGAACGTGTAGATCAGGACTGGCTGGTTTGCAGTGCCACTCCCAGAAGGTGTTATCGTGTCAAACAGCTGAACCGTCTTGATGCCGCTCGCATCGGACGCCGCCACCGTGAAGGTGGAGGTCTGATGGCTCTGGCTCAATGCATGAGATACCGAGGCGGTCGGCGGCGTTGTATCCGGTTGCGTCACGGCAACGCTGAAGGTCTGCTGACTGCTCAGCGTGCCATCGGATGCCTGCACGGTTACGGAGTAGCTGTGAGATGATCCGCTGCCGGCATAACTTATCTTGCTCGGATCGGCGACGGTCACCACGCCGGTGGTCGCATTGATGGCAAACCCGCCATTGGAGGTGTCGCCCACCAGGCTGTAGCTCACCGCCGGCCCGTTGACATCAGTTGCCGACGCGGTGAGGCCGACGCTCGTTCCCGCCGCGGCGCCCTCGGCCACCGTGTTGGTGGCCGCATTGCCATCGACCGGCGTTGACGGCGCCACGTCCGTCACGGCGATGCTGAAGGTCTGCTGGCTGTTCAGCGTGCCATCCGAGGTCTGCACCGTCACAGAATAAGCGTGACTCGCCGCGCTCTCGTAATTGATCTTGCTCGGATCGGCGACAGTGACTACGCCGGTGGTCGAGTTGATGGTGAAGCCTCCGCCTGAGGTGTCGCTGGCCAGCGCGTAGGTCACCAAGGGTCCGTCGACATCTGTCGCCGACGCGGTGATGCCCACCGTCGTGCCGGCCGCGGCTCCTTCAGCCACGGAGTTGGCCGCCGCATTGCTGTCGGTAGCCGTTAATGGCGCATCGTTGATGCCGGTGATCGTCACCGTCACGGTGCCTGTGGCGGTGCCGTCCTGGCTGGTGACCGTGAACTGGTCCTGCACCTGCTGTCCGGCGGTGAGCTCGTTGTGCGCGCCGTTGCCGGTGTAGCTCCAGGCGCCGTTGGCATCGATGCTGAAGTCGCCATAGGCTCCTTGCACGTTGGTCTGCGCCACGACGTGGGCTTCGCCGCTGTCGGGATCCACAATCGTCAGCTGCCCGGAGGCGTTCAACGCGGCGGCGGTGTCGCCCTCGGTGACGGACTTCGAGTCCGAGCTCACGGTGGCAGCATCGTTGGTGCCGGTGATGGTCACCGTGACGGTGCCGCTGGCGGTGCCGTCCTGGCTCGTCACCGTGAACTGGTCCTGCACCTGCTGGCCGGCGGTGAGCTCGTTGTGCGCGCCGTTGCCGGTGTAGCTCCAGACGCCGTTGGCATCGATGCTGAAGTCGCCATAGGCTCCTTGCACGTTGGTCTGCGCCACGACGTGGGCTTCGCCGCTGTCGGGATCCACAATCGTCAGCTGCCCGGAGGCGTTCAACGCGGCGGCGGTGTCGCCCTCGGTGACGGACTTCGAGTTCGAGCTCACGGTGGCGGCGTCGTTGGTGCCGGTGATGGTCACCGTGACGGTGCCGCTGGCGGTGCCGTCCTGGCTCGTCACCGTGAACTGGTCCTGCACCTCTTGGCCGGCGGTGAGCTCGTTGTGCGCGCCGTTGCCGGTGTAGCTCCAGGCGCCGTTGGCATCGATGCTGAAGTCGCCATAGGCTCCTTGCACGTTGGTCTGCGCCACGACGTGGGCTTCGCCGCTGTCGGGATCCACAATCGTCAGCTGCCCGGAGGCGTTCAACGCGGCGGCGGTGTCGCCCTCGGTGACGGACTTCGAGTCCGAGCTCACGGTTGCGGCGTCGTTGGTGCCGGTGATGGTCACGGTGACGGTGCCGCTGGCGGTGCCGTCCTGGCTCGTCACCGTGAACTGGTCCTGCACCTGCTGGCCGGCGGTGAGCTCGTTGTGCGCGCCGTTGCCGGTGTAGCTCCAGGCGCCGTTGGCATCGATGCTGAAGTCGCCATAGGCTCCTTGCACGTTGGTCTGCGCCATGACGTGGGCTTCGCCGCTGTCGGGATCCACAATCGTCAGCTGCCCGGAGGCGTTCAACGCGGCGGCGGTGTCGCCCTCGGTGACGGACTTCGAGTTCGAGCTCACGGTGGCGGCGTCGTTGGTGCCGGTGATGGTCACCGTGACGGTGCCGCTGGCGGTGCCGTCCTGGCTCGTCACCGTGAACTGGTCCTGCACCTCTTGGCCGGCGGTGAGCTCGTTGTGGGCGCCATTGCCAGTGTAGCTCCAGACGCCGTTGGCATCGATGCTGAAGTCGCCATAGCTGCCGTGGACATTACTCTGCGCGACGACATGGGCTTCGCCCGTGTCCGGGTCGGTGATGGTGAGCTGGCCGCTGGTGTTGAGCGCCGCTGCGGCATCGCTCTCGGTGACGGACTTGGAATCCGAAGAGACGGTTGCCGTATCGTTAGTGCCGGTGATGGTCACCGTCACCGTCTGGGTAGCCGTCGAGCCGTGGCCGTCGTTGATCGTCACCACGAAGCTTTCGGTAACGTTCTGGCCCGCGGCTAGATACTGAGCAGCCGAATCGTTAAGCGCATAGTGCCATTGCACCGAGCCGCTGGCGGCATTGGCCGGCTCGTTGACAGGATCGAGCGAGAAGGTGCCGAGCGAAGTGGTATTGAAAGAGGCTGCCGCGAACGAGGCCGAATGCGTGTCGCTGAGATCGGCGTCGTTGAAGCTGATGGTGCCGGCCGCGCTCTGCGAATCCGAGAGATCCGGCGTGGCGTTCGCGTCTTCTACCGCCGAGCCGCTCTGCGGACTCGATGTGATGAAGACCGAGTTGTTTGCGCCATTGAACTGAAGTGTCACGGTCGCCCAACTGAGCGTGCCATTACCCAGCTGGATAGCGTAGGTGAATGTGTCACTCAGCGTTTGCCCGGTCGCCAGCGCCTGAAGCTGAACGTTGATGTCGCCCTTGTCGTAATGAACGGTGCCGTCCGTTTCGATCCAGATGCGTGCACCGAGGGCGCTGCGGTCACCGGTTGCGGCCATTCCGGCGGCATCACCGCTGTACGCCACATCTTTGACCAGCAGGTCTGTCGGTGCGTAGTTCTTAGTGGACGAGGAGGCGCTCGTTCCATCGTCCAGGGAGAACAGCGTCTTTGCCGCGCCCCCAAGATCATTTGCCAGCACATTCAAGATGAGAATGTTGCTGGCGTCTTCCGTAAACGAGAAAATGTCGGTGTTGGCTTGCGGAGTATTTCCGAAAGAAACCGTGCTGCCGCCGTCCGTTGTTTGCGTCGCCATAGCTAAATCCTTTGGGTGATACGTCCGCGTTCACGGACCTGGACAAACTGCACAATTGCGCGGTGATGGTCGGCCACTGCCTTCCCTGCACTGCTGAAGTAAAGTTCTGCGCTGTCGAGCATGACTGTCGTCGTGCTCAGGGCTGCGAAAATGTGCAAGAAAAGCATGTGAAGACCTCAAGCTTGTTTGGAGCTAGCGTCGCTCCGAACGCGCAATAGGGTGTCGCGAGCCAGTGTCGCGGCCTGACAGAAGCAAAAGCTGGTCTCAAGCGCCGAACCGTACGCGACAGCTGACGGACCGTGCGCAAACGGCACGCTGAGCTCGATTGGAGGATCGTACGCTGACGGAGACGAATTCGAAATCGCCTGAAGACCGGCTTCAATTCGAGCCCGGCTGAATATTGTCTGGAACTCCCACACAAAACGTGCGCGCTTCATTCATAGCCCTCGCTGCAGAGTAGAGAGCGTCAGCGCAAAATCAATTCACGCAACAGCGTTCGCTGGGACGAATGACTTGTCCGCCCATGAGCGACGATCTGGCCAACTGCCGCCGAGTTACGGGAAAAGATTTAGAACTGTATCCCCTGCCCATTCGGGGGCGGTCCTGGTCCGCCCACGTTTGCAATTATCGATTTGCAGTATTCCTCCGCTCCAGGAGCGATTTCCGTGATCAGGAGCGATCACGATCATTCGACTCCGGATTAAATTTAAAGCTAAATTAAACCATTGTGCTCGTCCATTTGTTTATTTGCGCGTTCGCATTTAATGATTAATGCATCAAAATCAACAGCAAGGGGCCTCTTGCGCCACCCGTGCCGGACCACACCGGTATCTTACGGAGCTCAGCGATATTATTCCGGGGCTCGAATCCTGCTCGGATTAAAATCGTCGGCTTCCGACCTATGGACGCTATTATTTGATTCGCGATCCCCACTGGGGCATGCCAAAGACTATGCGACCGCATCGTCGTGCCTCGATCGCGATCGATGACCACCCATCAGTCTGCATTTGCCTATGTAAATCATTCGGGTGGCGCATCGCGGGCGCCGATTGGTTCGCTGCCCGTCGGACGACGCACGAACGCAACAGTCGCGCAACACCTTGCACCAACCACGACTGTTAATTTGCGTGCTCGACGCGATTCAGGCTTCCTGCGGCGAAAGCCACCAGATGAGGAAACGACCAGAATGATCGTCCGTGTTCTCGGCGGTGCTGTCGTATTGCTGGTGTCCCTGAGCTCCGAAGCGTTTGCAGTGCGCGATCACAGCTCCGCCTTTCTCTTTTCGTCGACTTCTTAGTTCAAGTCATTTTCTGAGGCACCTGATGTCCAGTACGCGTGAGATTTATGCTTGTGCTGTTCTGAGTAAACGACACCAAGCGCTTGTGGCGGAGCTTAGAGCAGTGGAGACGCTTCTAAGTAAGACTCCGGCATGTAGAAGCGAGAACACTCGGCAAAAGGCGGCGTGCCAAAGCGAGCAGCAGAGCAAGAGCCGTGAACTAATTTAACTCGGCGGCGAGATCGGCCGTCTATTCAGGACAAAGCGGTCGCACGGATTTCCGTTCGACGTTGCACCTTGAAAAACGGCAACAAGCCGATCGCCTTCCCAAAGCTCGACGTCGTGCTCGCCATACATTTGCTCGGCTCGACGTCTCGCCGCCTGCTCGTCAATGCAGTCAAGCTTCGCGGCGCAGATCACTCGCCGGCTGCTGTCGACCACGAACACTTTGTACCGCATGATGGCCGTCCCAACCAAAAGGGGGACCGTCATCGTAATCGAATGTCCGTCTCAGGCAGTGCCAAACTAGGTCCAGACGCGCGGAACCTTTGTACGTGTGGCAATTCGGCTCTACCAGCGTTAGAGCTCATCGATCGCGTGGCGGCGCGTCAGGTACCCTGCCTAGTGTATCGCGCTACCTCAGGGGCCCTAATCTTACCGCTTGCCGAAGCGTGCGGCTCGAGCTTAAGACGGAGAGGCTCCCCAGCGTCATCAGCAGCACGCCTAACCAAGTTGCCGTCCAGCTCCGCGCCTCGTCGCGCGCCTCCCCAATCCGCAAGCCGATCACCATAGCCGGTGGATCGGGCGAAGGCACCGCATCGTTGGCCACCGGCGCGACCGCGAGAAGCTGCTCAACATCGACTTGGCTAGGCATGGAGTGTTCGGGCGTGAGAAGGCGGCTGTGAAGCTCCGGGATGGGCGCCGCCGACGTCGGGGCGGGGACCGTACCGAGTTCGGAAGCGCCATCAGCTACCTTGATTTCGGGTAGAGGCGGCTGAGACCCCTCGGCCGGTGCGGAGCGCAGCAACTCCGCGCGCGCATCAACGACCGCGCTCCGGCTGCGCCGTACAGTTTCGGCGTCCAAACTGGCAACTTGATCTTTGGCCGCGCGGCGACGAATTGGCTTCTTCACCGTCGCGAGCCCCTCGGCCAGAAACCAGCATTTGCGGTGACCGTCCATTCGATAGACCCAATGCTGGCCGTCGGGGGGCGAGTTGCCGGGGCGCCCCAAGCATTCCGGTTGCGCCGGAGAGGTTGGAGCGGGTTCGCGGGGGGTGATATTGAACAACTCGGCAAAAGGGTTCGAGAACGCAGGTGTCCCTGAAAGAACTCCAACAAGGACCAAACTGGCGAAGTAAAATCGCAAATGACCGGACATAGAAAACTCCCGGTGTTGCGCCCCCATCCGGCACGAGCCTTCGCGGCGACATGGGCCCCCATGTGGCTTAAATCTGGCTGCGTGATGAATTAATTGTGCGCTGGCCATCCGAATTAATAAGCCCGCCAGCACTCCTGGGTTGCCAACACGCGGCAGCGCGCTCAATTAAATCGAGCCACCTGCGTTTCGCCGCGCATCGATCCCGCTCGCGCTCCGCGACGCAGGCGTCCGTTCGATCGCCGTCGCTGCGGCAATGTTTGCGCTCATCTCCGCGCCGGCAAGGCAATGCGAAAGCGCAACTGGTCGGGCGGTAAGCTTGTGGATGTCACGATACCGGTCTGCGGGCCCCTCAGCGAGGATTGCCCCTCCGCACCAAATTAAATGCTCCGCCATGATATTACCGCCGTCGTGCCTTTCTCGCCGCTACCTCCCGCATTTAAATGTGGATTGCACGACCAATGTTTAACTGACGTCTTGCCTGCTCCGTCATTCCCGACTTGTCTGCCAGGGCCTTCTCCCAAGAATTCGGATCAAGCCATGAACACCGAGCACTTCAATTCGCTCTCCCTTGACGAGCTCTGGACACTTCACCAACAGGTCGCCACCAGCCTCACTCAGAAACTCCTAGTACAAAAAGCACGCTTGGAGGAACGGCTCCACAAGATTGGACTGGCCAACGAGGCCACACGGTTCGATCGTAAGCGCCGCCCATACCCGCCCGTTCGTCCCAAATATCGCAACCCGAAGAACCCGGCGGAGACATGGTCGGGTCGCGGCAGGCTGCCTCGGTGGCTGCGGCCGCAGCTTCGAGGCGGCGGGAAGTTGGACGACTTCCTAATCGACCAGGCTTCGGTTCAAAAGCGGCAGACAAATTGAGCGCTGCGGTCGCGATCGCGTTGGGAACAAGGCCAACGCACATCCTTTCCTTGTCTGTCATCCGCTTGGCTTATCGATCGACTGAAAGAACACGGGCCAGCGCGGCAGCATCGAACGGGCCGATCCGGCGATCTTCACTCATCCACGGCTTGCGTGGCGGTGGAACGTCTTGCTCAAACGCCGCGTGCGAGCCTATCAGGATTTGCCTTCTGAGATCGTCGCCACGTGAGGTGACCATTCTCAATGGGTTTGCATCGTCCCACCGCTGCCTACAACGTAGTTGAGACGATTTAAGCAGGCATCAATAATCAATTTCTACGCGACAGATCTAGGCCCAGAATTCGGTCAACCAGGGCGGAGCGTGCGATCTACTTGAACTGCGCCAAGAGCCCGGCCCATGATCGTGTCCCCGGGCGTGGTGTAGCTGGCGGTGGGACACCGCGTTCACCGGCGGGAGCCGGGCAGGTCAGCTGGCGATTGCCGGGAAGCTGACGGCGGGATCATCGCTCAATGGGGCGATGGTTTCCAGCGTCATGTAGCGGGCGCGCTGGACGGCCCACTCATCGTTCTGCTCAAGCAGGATCGCGCCGACGAGGCGGACGATGGCATCCTCATTGGGGAAGATGCCGACCACCTCGGTGCGCCGCTTGATCTCGCCGTTGAGGCGCTCGATCGGGTTGGTCGAGTGCAGCTTGGTCCGATGCTGGGGCGGGAAGGTCATGTAGGCGAGTACATCAGTCTCTGCTTCGTCGAGGAAGGCGGCAAGCTTGGGGAGCTTGGGGCGGAGCTGGTCGGCGACCTTGCGCCACTGCGCTCGTGCGGCCTCGGCATCATCCTGGGCGAACGCGGTGGCGATGAAGGCGGAGACGACGCGCCGGCCGCTCTTGCCGGCATGCGCGAGCGCGTTGCGCATGAAGTGCACACGGCAGCGCTGCCAACTGGCATTGAGCACCTTGGCGACAGTGGCCTTGATGCCCTCGTGGGCGTCGGACACGACCAGCTTGACACCACGCAGGCCACGGCGGGCAAGCTTGCGCAGGAATGCCGTCCAGAACGTCTCGGCTTCGGAGGGACCAATATCCATTCCGAGAACTTCGCGCCGGCCGTCACTGTTGACGCCGACCGCGACAATCACCGCGACCGACACGATGCGGCCCTGCTGGCGTACCTTCACGTAGGTGGCGTCGATCCACAGATACGGCCAGTCGCCCTCGATCGGACGGGCGAGGAACGCCTTCACCTTGTCGTCGATCTCACCGCACAGCCGGCTCACCTGGCTGTTGGAGATGCCGCTCATGCCCATGGCCTGCACGAGATCGTCAACCGAACGGGTCGAGACGCCCTGCACATAGGCTTCCTGCACCACGGCGGTGAGCGCCTTCTCGGCCATGCGGCGGGGCTCCAGGAAGCCGGGGAAGTAGGAGCCTTTGCGAAGCTTGGGGATGCGCAGTTCGACCGTCCCGGCGCGGGTCTCCCAGGTCCGGTCGCGGTAGCCGTTGCGCTGGGCCAGGCGTTCGGGGCTCTTCTCGCCATAGGCGGCCCCGGTCTGGCCTTCGACTTCCAGCTCCATCAGGCGCGGGGCGGCAAAGCCGATCATCTCGCGCAGCAGATCCGCATCAGGGGTCTTCTCCACGAGCGTCCGCAGGTTCATCATCTCGTCGGTCATCGGTGGTTCCTCGAATCAGGTTGATGTCAGCAACCCGAATCGCCGGTGACCACCGCAAAGCCGCCCGTCCGCTACGGCGCTATTGGAGGGCGCGCGTACGGACGGCTTTGCTCTACCGAGCTACACCATCACAGGGGACACGACCCCGGCCCATTATTTTTCACCAGGTTATGGGAACGATCGCATCGACGATCTCTTCCCCCGACGTTGCCTAAATCGACGACCTTTTAGGCCCAGCGACGCAATGATCGCGCGCTCGGTCTCGACATTCTGCCGCGAAGTGTCGACATCCCCGCTAGATAGCTCGCCAGCCTCCAATCGCAGGATGCGGTCCTGCGCCATATCGATTATCTTTCGGGGCTGCGCCGCGCGCCCTGGAAAATTCCCATCTGACAGCTGGATCGGGGCGCATACAGGTGAATTCCCCTCCATTCGGCCTGCCTTCCGTCCTGTTCCTCGGTCGCCCTTGACGAGTTTCTAAATCAGCGGAGGTGGCGCCGTGAGTGTGAACCTCGTCAAAGAGAGATATCTGGCCGGCGAGCCGTTGAATTCCTCGGACGTCATGGGCGAGCGTCTGTGTGCCTCGCGCATCCATGCGGTGGCGAGACAGTCCGCTTGCACGTCCAAGACGTCCACGCCTTCCTACCGGCCCCCGCCCGGTACGGACTGTCGGCCTGCATCGCGACGATTCGAGCTCCTGAGGCACACCTGGTCGAAGATCTCGGCACCGTCACCTTCAAGACGGCGGATTCTCAACGCGGCCGGGGCATCGTTTGCTTCATCATGGGATCAGCGAGGATCAATACGCACCGTGGATGCCGAATGTCCAGGCGTTGGGGGCGTCCTCGTACTGGTCGCTGACCATCCCGCTCTCCGACGGCTCGATCAGGCCGGCGTCCAGATAGACCCGGTAGCGCAGCCGCCAGTCTTGCGTCGATCGTCGAGGCCGTGAAAGCGATAGCCGGTGCTTCGCCAAAGGCACGCGCGAACTTTGCCAAGGGCTGCTCCCGGGGAAACCTGCAACCCCTCGAATCGGGCCGACGAGGTCACGAAGTCCCGGAGCTTCACCATCACGTGTGCTGGCGCGCAGTCGGCATCGCCGCGACCTTCCTGATCGGGCTCGGCACCGCGCGGCGTTCAAAGTTTCCGCAAAGCATGGCATTGACCTGAGCCGAACGTTGCTGGCCTAACTCTATCGCGCAGCGTGCTCCAGCGCGTGGCGGCCGATCTCGGTAGAGACATCTGCCTTCGCGGAGAACGGGCTCTCGTTTTCGCTCTCCGTATCCGCTTTCTCAGGCCGCCGGCATTGGCCGGCGTATTCAGCGGAAATGGTCTCGTCTCGCTCTAGAGGCAGGCTGAATTGAAAGACCGCGCCTCGAGTTTCATGCGCGCTCGCCCAAATCCGTCCCCCGTGCGCTTCGACGATCGAACGGCAAATTGATAATCCCATGCCCATGCCACTGGGCTTGGTCGTGTAGAATGGGTCGAAGACTTGCTCAAGGCTCGCCGGATCCAGCCCCGGCCCCGAATCTCGCAAGCTGACGAGCACGCCATTCAGGGCATCTCTGCCAGTGCTGATCAGCAACTCACGCGGCTCCTCGCGGACGGCGCTCATCGCTTCGACGGCGTTGATGATCAAGTTGAGGACCACTTGTTGCAGTTGGACCCGATCTACTCGAATGAGCGGCAAGCCGTCCGCGAGGTGCGTCCGCACCGAGACGCCGTTCTTCACCACTTCACCATGGGTCAGAGCTATGACCTCAAGCACTGCCGCGTTGATCTCTATTTCCTCTCGCCGCGGAGGCGCCTTCTTGATAAGCCCCTGGATCCGACCAATGATCTCGCCGGCTCGCAGGCCATCATTTATTATCCAACCAAGCGTCTGTCGGACCCGATTCAGTTCTGGCGGCTGAGCATCAAGCCAGTTCAACCCGGCCTCTGCGTTGGCGACAACCGCCCCGATCGGCTGCTTCATTTCATGTGAAATCGAAGCCGTCAGTTGGCCCATTGTCGTGACGCGATTGACGTGCGCGAGCTCCATCAGCGCTTCGCGGTAGCGCCGCTCGTTTTCGCGGGCTTCCGCTTCCGCCCGCTTGCGCTCGGTCAGATCGAGCACGAACGCGACGCCTTGGTCTCGCTGTTCATCGAACGCCGCCGAGCCGATCAGCACGGGCACGCGGCTGCCGTCCTTGCGAAGGTACTCCTTCTCAAAGGGTTGCACCGCGCCAGTTCTCTTTAATTCTTCCTGGGCGCGTGCGGTGCGATCGCGCCATTCCAGCGGCGTGAGGTCCGTCCAACGCACAAGACCCGAGATGAGATCCTCGCGATCGTATCCCACCAGACGGAGAAACGTATCATTGGCCTCAAGGAGCCGACCATCGAGCTCCCAGATGTAGATCCCGATGATGTTGGCGTCGACCAGACGCCGGATTTTCGTCTCCCGTTCTTCGAGCTGTCTGTGCTGCGCCGCTAACCTTTGCAAATCAATCTGCACCGCGTCGCGCAACTGATGCAGCAGTCTGAGGTAGGGCTTGCTGTACTCGTTCCTTTTGTTGTCGAGAACGCAAATCGTTCCGAATACCTCGCCATCGGGCCAACTGATCGGTACGCCAAGGTAGGAAATCATCCCCAGCTTGATGTCAGGGTTTGATTTCCACACTTCGTCGCGAAGGGCGTCTGGAACGAGCAGAGGTTGGCACGTCTTCATCACGGTTTCGCAATAAAGCCCCGTGTTAAGGGGTGCGAGCTCGTCCGGTTCGTAGGGGTTCCCTTTGGACTCGCTGGATACGAAAACTTTGATGTTGGGCGGCTCTACTCGCATGATCAAAGCAGAAGGAACGTGCATGATCTCGGCAAGCACGTCCACGACCTCTTGCCATTTATGGATGATTTCAGAAGGTACTTGGATAGAGTTGTAGAGCAACGATTGACCTCACCGAGTGGTCCGCCGCGGACAACGCGGCCAGGATAGCCTTTCGCTTGCCATCGGCGCGCCCAAGCATTTCGGGCAGAAGTCTTGCTCGACATGCCCGCTGGACCTGGAAGCCACTATCGCCATCAGCGCCGAACCGAAAAGACGGACCAAATTGCTGGACTCCGCCGTCAGGCAAAGCCGCTGAGAGGACGCCGATCTTCGTCCGGCCAAGGCGCGCCGAAACCAGCTTATCATAGCTTCGAACAGGATGTCCCGCGAGAAAGGGCGTGCAGGCTGGTTCAGCTTGCGGGCTTTGATCCTGAGCAGGTTCCAATGCTCAACGTCGAGACCCGTCTTGAGAAGCTCGGCGGAACGGGACGCCCCGTTATTCCGAGGTCATCGCGCGCGACGTTGAACCCAACCCCCACAGCCTGATTCTCCGAGCCGTCACCGAAAATGCGGTGACGACCCTGACCCATGCACCTTCTGAGACGCACGGGTCAAGGCGATCAGTTGCTCGGTCGCATTCCTCTCGGCGCGAAACAACTGTCGCCATCGGAGCAGCAACGAGCGCGAAATGCCATATCGTCGCGCGGTCGCCGTAATCTGGCGTGGGGCTTGCAAGCTCTCCAGAACGATCTTGATGTTCTCGTCCTCGGACCAGCGTCGATGCCGACCCCTCTCAACCACATCGAGCCGACCGACTTGGGTGCTGAACTTATCACCGTCCAAAAGGACAGTTCTCGAATACCGCGCCTCATTCGGCAAGGTGGTCTCCGGCGGACGGATACGGCGAGGTCGAGGCGTTGTCCGTCCGTTGTCGTCATGCCCGCCGTTGGACTTCGGGGACGATCGGCAATTTGCGGAGCCGCTTGCCACTCGCCGCGAAGATTGCGTTGGCGACGGCGGGAGCGATGCCGAACGTGCCGGGCTCACCGATGCCGCCAGGCTCTTCGTTACTCTGGATGATGTGAACCTCGACGGCCGGTGCCTCGTCGATGCGCAGCATCTGGTAACTGTCGAAATTGCTCTGCTCCACCCGTCGAAACGCTTCGCAATCAGATAAGATTCCCGGATCGCCACACGTGGTCGCCCGATTGCCTAGCGAAGATGTGATGCCCGCCTAAGCCGCCACCAAGGACCGGCCGGGCTGACGTACCCTAGGGCAACAAACGGATCGTGGTTCGGCACGCATTCGCGGCATCGGCTCGATCGTTCTTGTGCTCCGGACAAGTCACCCAACTCCGGCTCACGGTGGGCGCGTTGCAGGCGAGTACAGCGGTGTAGTGCGTGCCCATCACCCATTTGATCGAGCAGCCATTCGCTCTTGATGAAGTCAGGGAGTTTCTGCTGCAGGCCGCTCGCCGTTGTCTATTGGGTCTTCACTGGTGCACCCGGAAGCACGGCTACCACACCTTCCGGATTGATGTTGAAGACCAGGAATGTCAACGGCTCATCTGCCTGGGTTTCCCCATTGGTGCACGAGGTCGTGCGGTTCATAGATCAAGGACCCCGGTCCCCTTGCTTCTGTTTTGCCGTCGACCGTGTTGGCCCCGGTGCCTGAGAGTATGAAGTATAGAGCTGCGCCTGACCGATGGTGGGGCGGGTTGGAAGGCATCTGCGCCGGAAATGTGACCCGCGTGAGATTGAGATCATAATTACCTGGGTTCAGGTTGGGGATCGGGCTCGCCGTGCGGTACAATTCTCTTACGACGGCAGGTGCCGTCTCGGCAGGCCGACCCAATTCTCCAGCGGGGACGAGAAAGAAGTGGAGAAATATTGACGGCGTCCCACTGCCTGCCGTCAGCGCGGCGGCCTTTCCGTCGGCGATGAACAGCCCTTCTCCGGCATTGAGCATTTTGACCTCGCCACCGAGCACGATCTCGGTCGATCCTGACATCTGATAGAGGATGCCGCTGGCCGCCGCGACGCTACTCCCCTCGTCCGGCTGCAGGGTGACGCTCACCGCCTTGAAATGGACCGGCAGGTTGGTGACGATCGGCAGTTTGGTTGCTGCGATCACTGTTCGTGTTATTGCCGGAGGAGCGGCGGGGGTTTGTGCGGTCCCGGAGGCGGGAAGCGCCATCGCGCCCAGCAACAATAGTCCGGTTGTCCTGAACTGCATGATTGCCTCCCAGGTTCAGCGGATCATCGGAGCATGATACGCTCTCCCAGCGCCACTTGGAATGGCAGGGCACTTGGCGGGAGACAGTGAGCAACGCCGAGCGAAATTCGTGCGGTCGGGGTGAAGTGGAGGAAACTGCAGCGGGCAGTCTTAGAAGATGGACTTTGCCTCTATCTCGAGCTCTCTGATTCGTTTGATCCAGGTCCATGGACCCTGGATCATTTCCGTGGTCGTTGCGCTAGAAAGCGCCGGCGTGCCCCTCCCCGGCGAGACTATCCTTGTTGCGGCCGCTCTCCTGGCCGCCGCCACCAATCAGATCGACATCGTTGTCGTGGTCGCCGCGGCCGCTGCAGGCGCAATCATCGGAGACGGAATCGGATACACGGTCGGGCGCCGCTTCGGAATGCCGCTTCTTCGCAAATACGGGCGATACATTCGCCTGGATGAAAACCGGTTGCTGATCGGTCGATACCTGTTCTTTCGCTATGGCAGCGCAGTCGTGTTTTTTGGTCGCTTTGTCGCGGTGCTGCGCATGTTTGCGGCTTTGCTTGCCGGCGCAAATGGGATGCCGGCGGGTCGCTTTTTCCTCTTCAACGTCACCGGGGGCATCTGCTGGGCGTGTGTCTTCGGCTTCGGTGCCCACGCTGTCGGAACCGAAATCTACAAGATTTCTGAAACGCTGAGCCTCGTGTCACTGGGATTGTTCATTGGTGCCGGATCTGCGCTTTCGATCATCGTGCGGCGATATGAAATTGTGATTCTTCGTCAGGCTCAGCGCGCACTGCCGGATGGCTAGTGCACAAATCGAAACGGACATCCTTTGTTGGTGGCTGAGTGGACATGATCAATTTGTCGGTGCGCGCCCCAGCGCTGGTTGGATCGGCAGGCGATTTAGGCAAGTCGCACGCTTGTGTCGAAACAGCCGAACGCGATCGAGCTGTACCTCCGTTCCGTACCACTTGATGATCCGGTGCGGTTCCTTTGGCGCAGCCCTAAACTACGGCATCCTCTCGCCTTGGCGCGTGACGATGCCTATGTTGTGGAGTACCTGCAGCGCCCCCAAAGCGACAATGGGAGGTATGCTTATGGACGCGCCTAGCAAGGAATTTGCGCTGGCGGGCAGCCTTGAGGAGCTGAAGATCAAGGGGCGGCTCGTTGTGCACGGTGGCCATCGTCCGATCCTCGTCATCTACGACCGCGGGCGTGTCTTCGCCCTCGACAATCGGTGCCCGCACATGGGCTTTCCCCTCGAGCGCGGCAGCATCGAGGACGGCATCCTGACCTGTCACTGGCACCACGCTCGCTTCGATCTCGAAAGCGGCTGCACCTTCGACCTATGGGCGGACGACGTGCCGATCTGCCCGGTGGAGGTGCGCAATGGTGACGTCTGGGTGAAGACCACGTTCACTCAGGCCGATCCCGCCGGGCACTGGCGTCAGCGGCTTGCGGACGGCCTCGCCCACGACCTCGGCCTCGTCATCGCCAAGGCCGTGCATGGTCAGCTCGCCGCCGGCGTATCGCAGGCCGAAATCGTCCGGCAGGTGGCGCTGTTCGGGGCGCAAAACCGCGACGGCTGGGGCGTCGGTCTTACGATCCTTACGGCACTCGCCAATCTCCTGCCTGTGTTGCCGGAGGAGGACGCCTATCTCGCGCTATTTCACGGCGCGCGCCGCGTGGCGGCGGACTGCGACGGCGAGGCACCGCGGCGGGAACGCGCGCCGCTGGACAGCCGGCCGGATCCGGCCGCGCTCAAGCGCTGGCTGCGGCGTTGGACAAACGTGCGCCATCGTGAGGCCGCCGAGCGCACGTTGCTCACGGCGATTGCGGCCGGCTTCTCCCCGGCTGAACTCGCCGAGGCCCTGCTCGCCGCTGCGACCGACCGGGCGTTCGCCGACACCGGGCACTCGCTTGACTTCATCAACAAGGCATTCGAATGCCTCGACCTGATCGGTTGGCAACACGCGGCGGCTCTGCTGCCGGCAGTCGTCGGTCAGATGGTGGCGGCCCGTGGCGCCGAGGAATCCACGGCCTGGCGCCAGCCCGTTGACCTTGTTCTGTTGTGTGAGGAATCCACCAGCGAACTTGCGGACCTGTTCGCTGCCGGACGCGGTGCGCGTGCCTGGTCGGGCCACGCCGCACTGGCCCAAGAGCTCCTCGGTGACGATCCGGCCAGGATCGTTGACGCGCTCAAGGGGGCGATCCGCGCCGGTGCCGGTCCTGCTGACCTTGGCCAATCCCTCGCGTATACGGCAGCGCTCAGGGTGGCGCGCTTTGGCAATGCCAACGAGCACGCCGATTGGGAGACGGCGCATCACGTCTTCACCTACGCCAACGCGGTCCACCAGATGCTAACGCGCATCGGGACCACCAACATCGACGCGCACGGCGCGGCCGTCCGGAGCGTATTGCACGGGGCGATGGCGCTCTACCTTGCTCGCTATCTCAATGTGCCGCCGGCCCGCATCCCGAGCGACGGCGGCGAGCAGCTCGATGAACTGCCCGCGGAGCCAGAGACGATCCGCGCCACCTTGCTCGACGCCTTCGACCGGCAGCGACAGGTCGATCTTGCCGCACGCCTGGTGGCACGGCATCTCACGCTCGGTCATTCGCCGCGGGCGCTGATCGCCACGCTCGCGCATGCGGTGCTGCGCGAAGATGCCGGCTTTCATGCGTATCAGATGCTGGAGGCGGGAGTCCGGCAATTCGGCGCGTGGGGCGACACAGACGCGGGGCGGCACATCCTCATCGCGGTTGCCCGCTATCTCGCGGCGCATTCGCCGACCGAACGCGCGTCCCTGCAGACAGCCGACATCGCCCGCCGCTTGATGCGAGGTGGCGAGCTGCATGAAGAGGCTGGATCGTTCTGAATACGCGCTGAGGGCGATCTGAAGCGACAAAGGCCTGCGTCCGACACGCGCTTCCAATTACCATTTTTGCGCTGGCCCTGCTTTGCAAGTAAGTATGACGCCCGGATCAGGTCTCGGACAGAATCGCGACAGCACGGCTCAGTTGGGGGTCTTCCGACCCGGCGGAGGCTCCGCCTGCCTGGACCTCGATCGTCGGCGTCACGCCCACGCCTTCCAGGCGCTCGCCATCGACCCGGACATCTTCGACTGCGAGCAGCAGCAAGCCGCTTCCGATGAGAAACGCGGTGGCGGCAAGGACCGCGCCCTCTGTCCGGGTGCCGATGAGCTCGCCCGACCGGTACTTTTTGAAGCCATAGGCAAGGACCTCCTTGCCGCTGCGCGTACCGCCGTTGATGAGCATCGCAACGGGCTTGCGCCACTTCACATTCACGAATTCGCTAGTACCGCTTCGGTCGGTGACCTGCATTGTGGGCCCCCGGGCGTTGAACAGGTCGAGATATTCGGGTTGCGCGCCGCCCCAGCCATCGCGCAAATCCCAGATCAGCGCATCCGCGTCTTTTAGCGCGCCTTGAGACAGCAGGCGTTCAAGGGCGCGTTGATAGATGGAGCCGGCATAGCACCAAACATGGACATAGCCGATGCGCCGTCCGTTGGACTCGATGACGCGAGCACTGGACTCCAACCCATGCAAGAACATTTTCGTGGGCTCGAGGTCGACCGGCCTGACCGGGATTTGCACCACCGAAGCACCCCGATGCACCTCCAAGATAACCGGTTTGCCCACCTTCCCACGGAATGACGCGACCGGCTCAAATGCCATGCCGTCAGCCGCAGTTATTTCGTCACCCGCGCGGAGGCCCGCCTGCTGAGCCGGCGTTCCATCGATCACGCCAGTGATCGTGTTACAATCAGTCGCCTCGGAACGTGAAATGATACCGATGCCAGGGTACGAAATGCGGCCGTCCGGAAACGCACGCTGCAGTCCCCGGCGTCGCAGTGCGCCGGAAAAAATATCTGCAAGTTGATAATATTCCGGCTCATCCGGAGTATAGAAACGCGTGTGCGAAGCGTGCAACTCAGACAGCATCGTATTGATGACGCGCGCCAGGGAGCTTTGGGAGGTTGCCCGCCGAACGTCGGGGAGATACCTCTCCCGAACCGCGGGCCAGTCCAGTCCGCTGTGATGCGGATCGTAAAAGCGATCACGCACGGTCTGCCAAACGTTTTCGAATGTCGAGACGCCGTCAGCGGGAACATAGGAATTGTCCGCCCCTTCCTTTAGAGCCTCCGCGGCCTTCGGGGGCTTCGCAACCACGGCAGATGCCGTAACCATGGCTGCCAGTCGCAACACTTGGCGACGCGACGGCAAAGTATCGATTGCTTGTTTCATCGTCTGATCTCGCGGTGAAGCGCCTGTCGGGCGCATTCGCCGGCCATGCGATGCCGGCTCAGGCGGTCATTGAGGTCAGGACATACCCACGATAGCAATCCCTGCCACTGTGAGGCTACTTGCCGGACTTTTCGCCTATCGAGCCCCGCACGCGTACAGCCTTATTAGCCCTAGCTCATGAATGAGAGGCTGCCCTTGCAGAGACGCGAGGCGCGGGGCCGCCTCCGCCATCGCAGCAGGGTTTGCCGCGTTCCGGAAATTGGAACTCATGTGGCCGCGCCTACGGTGTTACCCATGCGCATTTTGCAATTGTGCCTTCGTAGCGCACTTCCCATCTAAGCCCCGATGATGTTGCAAGAAAATCCGCTTCGTGGCTGCGAGCGATTTGAGCGCAATTGTTGAAGCCGTCTGCAAATGAACTGGATCTCGGTGCAAGTAGAGAAGGCAGATTCGAACAGATGTTGAGGCCACCGGTCTGCGCCGCTCGGAGTGGAGAAGGCGGCCGATGCCTCACCCTGCAGTGACGCGTCCCGGCGGAAGTGGTAACCGGCTTCTAGCAGCACTGCTGCCACCGGACTTCGCTCTGCTGGCGCCCGAGCTAGAAGCGGTCGCGCTCGATCAGGACGCGGTGCTCGCGCGAGCGGGTGACGAGGTCGAGCATGTCTTCTTCCCTCATAGCGGCGCCATCTCGCTGATGATCGACATGGCGAACGGGCAGACGGTTGCCACCGCGGCAATCGGGTGTGAGGGAGCAGTCGGCATCCTCTCCGCGCTAGGGCCCTCACCTTCGGCCATTACCGCCATCGTGCACGCGGCAGGGACCGCCTCGCGGATCCCCGCCTCCCGATTTCGCGCCGCTTTCAACCGCAGCCCCGCGCTCCGGCACGCGCTCCGGCACGCGCTCCAGGCCCACCTCAGCGCGATGCTGACGCAGTTCCAGCTCGGCGCGGCCTGCAATGCGCTGCATCCGGTCCAAGTTCGCATGGCACGCTGGCTGCTCTATTTAAGCGACCACATCGACCACGACATCCTCCCGCTCACCCAGGAAGCGCTGTCGCAAATACTCGGCGTGCGACGAACGACGGTGACGCTCCTGATGCGCAATCTGCGCGCGTCGGGCGCGAACAGATCTGATCGACGAGGCCAGATCGAGATCGACCGATCGCGCCTCGCGGCGGTGGCGTGCGAATGCCGCGAGACCATGCGTCTCGAAGTTGACGGATCTACCCCGACGAATACGGCCCGATCTCGCTTTCTGGATGTTGAAGATGATGAGCGCGTCTCACTGGGGGCATTGGTTGCTCGTTCCGGGAAGGACTACTCAGTGACCGCGCACCCGACCAGCGTTGGGAATAGGCTCTTGGCGGCGTTGCCGCCGGCGGATCTCGACCTGCTCACGCCCCACTTCCAGAAAATCTCGTTCGAACCCGACGCCGTGTTGGTGCGGGCGGGCGATGAGCTCGATCAGGTTTATTTTCCCCATAGCGGCGCCATCGCCTTCATGGTCGACATGCCCGACGGGCAAACGGTCGCGACCACGTTGATGGGGCGGGAAGGCGCATTGGCCTCGCTCTCGGTGCTCGGCCCATCGCGGTCGTCCGTGACCGCGATGGCTCGCGTGGCCGGCACCGCATCGCGGATTTCCGCCGCGAAATTCCGGCTCGCCTATGCGCGAAGCGCAGCCATCCGGCACGTGGTGCAGGTCCACGCCCGCACGCTGTTGTTGCAGCTCCAGCACGTGGCCGCCTGCAACGCGCTGCATCGGGTGGAAGGCCGCATGGCGCGGTGGCTGCTGCAGATTCACGACCGCGTTCCCGACGACGTGCTTCCGCTGACGCAGGAGGCACTTGCACAATTGCTCGGGGTGCGGCGGACGACGGTGACGCTGACGATGAGCAAGCTTCGCGCAGCGGGGGCCATCAGGTCCGACCGGCGCGGCTTCGTCGAGGTCGACCGGGCGCGGCTCGACGGCATGGCGTGCGAATGCTACGCGCTGATGCAGCGCAGGATCGATCACATGTCCTGCCAGGACTTGTCCGCGCCGCGACTTGCCCTTGCGCGGTTCCAGGAAAGCTCCTTCGTCACCTCCAGTGAAGCCGGCGAAGACCGTGCTGAAATCAAGGCCGCTTCGCCGGTGAGGTAGTAGCGGGTCCCTCCGTCCAGGCTCTCTTCGGCCGATCAAAGTGTCGCCCCGGCCTTCCTAGCACCCCACCCCAGCCTACGGGTTGGCTCCAGGCTACGAAACCCTGGCCCCCGGATCGCGACGGTTTGTGAGGCAGTTCCCGCCGTGAAACAGATGTCGGGAACCGCCGCATTCAATAGTCGTTTCAGATCAGTCCTGGAACTGCATCTCGGAAAATCGGGGGACGAGGCGCGCCGCGGGCGCCACAACTGATGGTCAACGGCAATGAAAAGCGCCGTTCCTTCCAAAAGCCAGAGCTCCCGAATGCTTCGACGCATGGCCATCATGCTGCTCGCTGTCGGGCTGGTTCTGGGGTCGGTGTTCGGGTTTGAAGCTTTTCGGGCCAGGATGATTCAGAAGTCGATCGCCGGACTGCGCAACCCACCGCAGACGGTTTCCACGATCACGGTCGGCACGCAGCGGTGGCAGGACCGCCTGGAGGCCGTAGGCAGCACCCGGGCGGAAAAGGGGGCCGACCTCAGTCCGCAGGTCGCCGGTACCGTCAAAGCCATCCACTTCCAGTCCGGCGAAGCAGTCGAGCAGGGAACATTGCTCGTCGAGCTGGAAGACGCCGATGACGTCGCGCATTTGCACGCTCTGGAGGCGACGACGGCGCTGGCGCAGCTCAACTACGATCGCGACGTCAGGTTGCTCAAGAGCCAGTCCGTGAGCCAGCAGACTGCTGATACGGACCTGGCAGCGCTCAAGAACAACCAGGCGCAGGTTGCGCAACAACAGGCGCTTGTCGGCTACAAGTCGATCCGAGCACCTTTTTCCGGCCGATTAGGCATCCGTCAGGTCGACCTCGGCCAGTATATCGCGCCGGGGACGCCGATCGTGACGTTGCAGAAGCTCGATCCGATCTTCGTGGATTTCTACCTGCCGCAGCAGGACCTGGCAAAGATCAGAGTCGGCCAACCCGTCATTGCGAAGGTCGACACCTATCCTGATGAGACATTCACCGGCACGATCATGGCGATCAACTCCCTCGTCAATGCGGCGACCCGGAATGTCCAGGTCCGGGCGACATTCAAGAATCCCGACGAGAAGCTGCTGCCGGGAATGTTTGCGACCGTCGATATCGATGTGGGGACGCAGAAGGATTACGTGACGCTGCCGAAGACGGCGATCTACTACAACGCGTATGGAGATATTGCCTATCTGATCGAAGATGCCGGCAGGGACGAGAGCGGGCAGGAGCAGAAGATTGCGCACCAGGTCTTCGTGAAAACCGGCCAGACCCGCGGTGACCAGGTCGCGGTGCTGGATGGAATCAAGCCCGGCGATGTCGTGGTCACGGCCGGGCAGAACAAGCTGCACAACGGATCGCCGGTCCAGATCAATAATGAAGTCACCACGCCTTTCAGCGCGAACCCGCAGGTCTCCGAACAATGAGAGGCCTGCCATGAACTTCACCGACCTCTTCATTCGCCGACCCGTTCTTGCCACTGTGGTCAATCTGATGATCCTCGCGCTCGGCCTACGCGCCATGACCTCGCTGCCTGTGCTGCAATATCCGCGCACGCAGAATGCGGTCGTCACCGTTACTACCACCTATTACGGCGCTGCCCCCGATGTGATCGCCGGCTTCATTACAACGCCGCTCGAGAACGCGATCGCCCAGGCGAACGGCATCGATTACATGAGCTCGAATAGCGCAAGCGGCGCCAGCACGATCACCATCAACCTCCGCCTCAACTACGATGCCGACAAGGCACTGACGGAAATCAACACCAAGGTCAGCTCGGTGCTCAACCAGCTTCCCTTGGGGTCGCAGCAACCGGTGCTGAAGGTGCAGATTGGTCAGACGATCGACGCCATGTATCTCGGCTTCGACAGCGACGTGCTGGGACGGAATCAAGTCACCGATTATCTCATCCGTGCCGTTCAGCCGAAGCTGCAGGCCGTACCGGGCGTTCAGACTGCGGAAATTCTCGGCGGACAGAACTTTGCCCTGCGGGCGTGGCTCAACCCGAAAAAGCTGGCTGCTTATGGCCTCAGCGCCGCAGATGTAGCGGCTGCGTTGACGCAGAACAATTTTATCTCCGGGCTCGGCACCACCAAGGGACAGATGGTGGAGGTCAATCTCACAGCATCGACCGGCCTACATTCGGAGAGCGAATTCGCCAACTTGATTGTCAAGCAAGCGGGTGGCGCGATCGTGCGGTTGAAGGATGTCGCAAACGTCTCGCTCGGCGCCGACGACTACGACACACAGGTCGCATTCGACGGCAAGCCGGCGGTCTATATCGGCATCCAGGTAGCGCCGACTGCCAACCTGCTCGACGTGATCGCGGGCGTACACCGGATCTTCCCGGACATACAACAACAGCTGCCCAACGGACTGCGCGGCCAGATCGTTTACGATTCCACCAAATTCGTGCGCGCGGCGATCTATGACGTCGTGCAGACGCTCGCCGAGGCTCTGCTGATCGTCAATCTCGTCGTGTTCCTGTTCCTGGGGTCGGGGCGTTCCGTCCTGATCCCGATGGTCGCGATCCCGCTGTCGCTGGTGGGCGCCTTCACCATGATGCTGGCGGTCGGTTTCTCGATCAATCTCTTGACGCTGCTGGCGCTGGTGCTTGCGATCGGGCTCGTGGTCGATGATGCCATCATCGTCGTCGAAAACATCAATCGTCACCTTGAGGCCGGCAAGGCGCCGGTCGTTGCGGCGATCGAGGCGGCGCGAGAACTCGGCCGCCCGATCATCGCCATGACGGTTGTCCTTGTCGCGGTCTATGTCCCGATCGCGTTCCAGGGCGGTCTGACCGGCGCGCTGTTCACGGAATTCGCATTCACCCTGGTCGGCACGGTGACGATATCGGCCGTTGCCGCGCTGACGCTGTCGCCGATGATGAGCTCCCGTCTGCTCAAGCCGCACGGCGCAACGCGCGGTTGGCAGGCACGATTCACCGCCCTCATTGATCGCCGTTTTGAGGCGCTACGTCGTCTCTATCTGAGCTGGCTGCACGGCAGCCTCGACTATGTACCTGTAACAGGCGTCTTCGCACTGCTCGTGCTGTCTAGCATCTATTTCCTTTATGCAGGCGCCAAGAGCGAACTTGCTCCCCAGGAAGACCAGGGGGTGGTGATTGCGACGTCCACGTTGGCGCCAGACGCGACCTTACAGCAAAAGGTCCTGTATGCGCGGCAGGTCTTCCAGATCATGAAGAAATATCCGGAGACCGATCACGTCTTCCAGATCAACTCGCCTGCGCGCGTGGTCTCGGGCATGGTGCTGACGCCGTGGGACGAGCGCACAAGGACGAGCAACCAGCTGCAGCCGATCGTCCAGAAGCATCTCGACCAGGTTGCCGGGGCGCGGATCGCCGCCTTTCAGCTGGCTCCGCTACCGGGCAGCCAGGGGCTGCCGATACAGTTCGTGATTAAGACAACCGATTCGTTCGACAAGCTCGACGATGCCGCCCAGCAGTTCCTGAAAGCTGCGATCGACAGCGGGATGTTCATCTTCCTCGACACGGATCTGAAGATCGACAATCCCGAAGCAGTCGTCGAGATCGATCGCGACAAGGCTGCGCAACTTGGGCTCAAGATGAGCGATGTCGGCAACGCGATGGGGGCGATGCTGGGCGGTGGGTATGTGAACTATTTCAGCCTCGACCAGCGTTCCTACAAGGTAATCCCGCAAGTCCAGCGACGGTTTCGTCTGAATACCGATCAGCTGCTCAATTATTACGTGGCCAACGTTTCGGGCATTCCCGTGCCGCTGTCGACGATCGCGCACATCGCGACCAAAACGGTCCCGGAGACGCTCAATCATTTCCAGCAGCTTAACAGCGCCACCATTCAGGGCGTTGCGGCGCCCGGCGTAGCGCAGTCCGACGCCCTGGACTTCCTCAGCAATCTTGCTGCCAAGACGTTACCCCGAGGCTACACCGTCGACTACAGCGGCTTGTCCCGGCAATATATCCAGGAATCCTCCGGCTTTGTCGCCACGTTCGGATTTGCGCTGGTGATCATTTTCCTGTCGCTTGCAGCGCTGTTCGAAAGCTTCCGCGATCCATGCATCATATTGGTATCGGTGCCGATGTCGATCGCCGGCGCGTTGATCTTCGTGAGCCTCGGCATCGGCGGCGCATCGCTGAACATATACACCGATGTCGGCTTGGTGACGTTGATGGGCCTGATCAGCAAGCACGGCATTCTGATTGTCGAATTCGCAAACGAGCTGCAGCGCGGCGGCGTCCTCAAGCGCGAAGCCATCGAGCAGGCGGCTGGAATCAGATTGCGGCCAATCCTCATGACCACGGCAGCAATGGTCTTTGGCGTGGTTCCGCTGATCCTCGCAAGCGGCGCCGGAGCGGCTTCGCGTTTCAACATGGGACTTGTCATCGCAAGCGGACTTTCGATCGGTACGCTGTTCACCCTTTTCGTGGTACCGGCCATTTATCTCCTGATCGCGACCGATCATTCCCGCCAAGTGGCGCAGGACGCATCACAGCTTGCGCCGTCAGGTGACGAGGCGAGGACAGTTTGACCTGGCAATCCGTCTCACCAGCGCGGCCCGCAGAGTCTGCAGTCGGCTTCACCCCGTACGCTCGAACGGTACAGGCAACACATTTGTCTGTCAGACCAAAACCGTGCCACTTCCACTAGGAACTAGAGGTAGCCTCGGCCTAATGTTATTGTCGCTACACATTCTGATCGATATGCTTCTCGCCCGCGGAGAACGCGCCGGCGTTCAGGTGCTGATGAGCACGCTCACGGCAGATCCGCCTTTTGCATCGTCATCGCAGCTATCGTAACCTGGGTTGCGCATTCACGGCCTAGCGCTGGTTGAATCGACAGGCGATTTCGGCAACTCGCTGGGGGTGCGACGATGGATAGTCACGCGGTTTGACATCGCTGACCAGCAGCCCACCAGACCGATTTGATTCTCGCCATTCCGGTATAGCGCTCAGAAGTCAGTTGGTGCGGGCTGATCTCGAGGGAGAATGTGGCGCGGTTTGCAGCGCCCACGTACGCGGCACAGCCATCGGACTACACCGGCTAGGCAATACCGCTAAAGATCGGCGCGAAGCCGCGCGTGTGTACCGATGTCGAAGCGTCGGTAGAACTGAGTGAAGTAGGCGACGTCGATGCTAGTCAGCACCACGCCGGCGAAACTGCCGTCGGGATGATTGAAGCGGCGCGACGCGGTGATGATCCACTGTCCGCCGGACCGGCTCTTGACCGGCCGATCGATCAGGGTCCCGCGATCGGCCGAGGCGCGATGGCGCTGCAAGTAGTCGCGGTCGCTGTTGTTGAGGCTCACGAAGTCGACATCTTCGGTCGTGGCGAGCCAGCGGCCGGTTTCGTCGTAGACGAAGATGCCGCGGATGCGATGCCTATTGTACTTGCGGGCTTGCAGGAAGCTCTGGATTTTCGCGACCGCGGCCGGACTCGTTCCGCCGACCTCCATCCGGTCGACCATTCCGGCGAGGATGGTGTCCGCGAGCTCGAACGTGTCTTCGGCGTGCTGCGACAGCGACTGGGCAAGATTGGCCATGTCGACTTCGGCGTTGCGCAGCTCGACCTGGCGCGACTCCCATTCGCGCCATCCGCTCAGCGCCAGAATGGCGACGCAGGCCAGCGCCACGAAAGCCGCCGCCCACAACGGGAAGCGAGCCTTCTCGACCTCGCGGCGGGCGCTTGGCATCGGACGGCGGCTCCTTTTCGCGCAGGGTCCCACGCAGCCCTTAATGGCTGGTTTCTCGATAGCTTACTACCCATCGGCTAAGCGCCGTCCATTGTCCTATCGCGCACTTTTCTGGTTGCAGTAATCGCACGTTATCCGCGATGCCCACGCAGCTCGGACAAGAGATTGATCTCCGCTTCGCGACAAGGGGCAGAGCGAGGTCAAATTGTGGAACTCTCCGTTTCTTCCGTGCTGTGGCGCTCAGGTGACAGGAGTATCGGAAAGCAATGATAGGTTGAGGACCTGGGGGCCGCAGTCGATTCGACACTGGGGTCAAAAATGAAAATAGTCCTGCTCGGCACGGTAGCCCTCATCGCGCTGGCCGCCTGCCTCTGCCGCTGATCTGGCCGCGCGGCCCTATACCAAGCCGCCGCCGATGGTCCCGCCGATCTACGATTGGAGCGGCCTCTACCTCGGCCTCAATGGCGGCGGCGGTTCAGCCCATAAATGCTTGGATGTGATCAATGCCGGCGGCGTGGTCGTCGCTCCGCCTCTTGCCATGGGGTGTCACGATGCGACCGGAGGCACGGCTGGCGGTCAGATCGGCTACCGCTGGCAGACGGCGAATTGGGTGTTCGGTGTGGAGGCGCAGGGCAACTGGGCCGATTTCAAGGGCTCGAACATCAATCTCGTCTTCGCCGGCGTCCAGGATGAAACCAAGATTGATGCGTTCGGTCTGTTCACAGGCCAGGTGGGCTACGCCTGGAACAACGTGCTGCTCTACGTGAAGGGTGGCGCTGCGGTCGTTCGCGACAAATACCGAATTGTCGATGTTGCGACTGGGCTCACCATCAACGACGCCAATGAAACCCGCTGGGGCGGCACGGTAGGGGCGGGCCTCGAATTTGGCTTTGCTCCGAACTGGTCCATCGGCGTTGAATACCTGTTCATGGGACACCGGGACGTGGACTTCTTCTCAACCGGAGTTGTGGGTGCTCCGGCGGGCGCTTTTGCAGGAACCGCCCGTAGTGGTCAGGACGTCGATATCGGTTTGGTCCGTGTGAACTACCGTTGGGGTGGCGCGGTCGCCGCGAAATATTGAACTTCGCCAGAACGGCCCATTCCGTAGTCCTCCGGCAACCAATCTTATCCGGTCTTTAATGACGCGGTCTCACGCTCGGCAGAGACCGCTCCCAGACGGTCTCTGTAACGACGGCCGTGGGCGGGTTCACCTCCAGCCTGCGCCCGTCTTGCAAGGAGAGATGCCATGGACCATAGCTCGCAATTCCTCGAATCGATCTTGAGGAAGCTGCGTCTCCATGAATGCGACGCTCAAATCGAGCAAGTTCGCGAACCGGACATCACACGTCCCCGCGTTCCTTCACGGGTGCGGGAGCCGGCCAGGCAGCCGGACCCTTCACGACGCTGACGCGACATTCAACGATCGAATTCGTCATTGCCGCTGCTCGACCTTGGGGAGACCTGACGCTGAGCGTATTGCCCACGCGCCTCGCCGCGCTCGCGTGCCGCTTGCCGCTCGGACGGATCGCGACCGACCTTCGCCTGCAGCTCCGCTAGATCGATGAAGACGTCGGCCTGACGGCGCAGCTCATCGGCGACCATCGGCGGCTGTGTGGCGATGGTTGATACCACTGCGACACGGACGCCTCGCCGCTGCACCGCAGCGACCAGAGGCCGAAAATCACCGTCGCCGGAAAACAGGATCATCTCGTCGATCAGTCCGGCGAGCTCCATGGCATCGACGGCGAGCTCGATATCCATGTTGCCTTTGACCTTGCGGCGTCCGGCGGCGTCGACGAATTCCTTGGTCGCCTTGGTCACGACGGTATAGCCGTTGTAGTCGAGCCAATCGACCAGAGGACGGATCGAAGAGAACTCCTGATCCTCGATGACGGCCGTATAGTAGAAAGCGCGAAGTAACGTGCCCCGTCCCTGAAACTCCTTCAGAAGGCGCTTGTAATCGATATCGAAGCCGAGCGTCTTGGTCGTGGCGTAAAGGTTGGCGCCGTCGATGAAGAGGGCGATTCTGCTGGGTGCCGGAGACATCCTGACCCTCGAATGCGGAAAGTGCGCTCCGCACGCGGCCCCATTGACCCATCTATCCGGAGCCGGAGGTGGAGCGGCTTGGGGGCCGCTCTTTAGGTCGCTGCACCCGAGCTCGGTCGCCAGAGGCTATCTTCGATCTTTTGCTGTTTCAAAACTTTTTTCATGAACTCTTGAACCCTGCGACACGCATCGAGGATGACGGAAGTATATTGCCGACAAGAAGGTCATGCCCAATCACCTGCCGCTCTTCGAAATCCATCTGAGGCAGCGTCGCCGGACGTTCAGGTGGTATCTCTCCACGTCCAACGGCCGACCGCTCATGCACGGATCGGAGACCAGCAGAGCGGCCGCCAGATACCAGGCGAGTCGCGCACTGTTCCTGATGCTGCTGGGGTCGGCCTGTGGTTTCACTGCGACCTGCGAGCACACCGATCGTCTTGCGCGCCGGAGTCGCTCCGCGGCGAAATAGGCGAAAGCGTCGGGTTGGCGGCGGCCGGGCACGCGGGATGCGCCAAGTGCGGCGACAGTGAGGACGGACGGCTGCGACGCTCGGCTTCCGTCGAGCGCCTCCCGCAGCAGCCGCATGCGGACGCCGCCTAACCGATGAAAATCCGCTCGCACTCGCAGAGCCACATCGTCGAACTGGATGAGGGCTCGAAGTGGGAAATCTTCACTGGGGATCTGGATTTGACGCTTGACTGGAAACCGGAGACCGAGCTGACGGTCATCGAAAGCGGCGGCGAGGTCTCGTCCCACGAACTGATTGGCGGCGGCGCGAAGGTACGCGCGAGGGCCGCCGGCGAGAGCTGGCCGGTGAAGCAGGTCAAGGACGCGCTGAAGGACGGTCGAGCCGCACTGCGGCTGCTACCACCTCGCTGTACCGGTTCTAGCCAAGCGGGTTGATGGCCATCGAAAGTCAATGGCCATAGAAGACGAGAAGACCCGATTGCTCGCGGAAGCCCAAAGGTGTCGACGCCTGGCGGCAGCGATCAACGATCCGGATGCCGCCGCCCGGCTCAACGCGCTCGCTGAGGAATACGAGCGGCGCGCCCCATGCCTCGCAAGCCGCCAGGGACGAGGAGGGAGGAAGCTCACAGCCAAGCCTCCTCCCGGGTGTCACTCCTGTGCAGCGGAGTACAGAGGAAATGTCGCCCAACTCAGTTGAAGGTCTGCAGCCTCAGCTTCAGCGAGCCGTCCGCCTGGCGCTCGAATACGTGCGTTGCGAGGCCACCGAGAGGCGAAGGCTTGCCCTCCTTGTCCTTGCCGGTCGCACTCCACTTGGCTGTCCCGAACACGACCTTGTCGTCTCCGCCGGCGTCGATCATCTCCAGCTTGTGCCCTGTCACGCCCCCTGCGAAGAGCCCGGCAAAGAACTTTTCAATCTCCGCCGGACCCGACGCGACCTGGTGCGTCGGCGGCAGCAGCTTGGCGCTTGTGACATAGGCGGCACCGATAGCTTTCTCGTCGTGCTTGTTGAACGCAGCATCCCAAGCGGCGTATGCCTTCTCGACGTCGGCCTTGGCGTCCGCCGCCAGCGACACCCCCGGAGCGGCGACCAGACAAAATATGAGTGCCGATGCTTGAATAATGCGCATGGTATCCTCCTCTCTAAAGTCGGCGCATAAGAAAACCGTTTTCCAATTTGCGAGCCTCTCGATAAACAAGCCCTCAAACGAAGAAGAAATCATTTGCGTGCAGTTGCGAGGGCGCAATGCCCGGTAAGGTGATCGTGTCGTTCGCGTCGTAAGTGATCACCGTATTGCCGTGGCCGTCATTGGTCGCATGGGCCTGCACGGCAGCAAAATTGGCAAACAGCGCGTCATCGATCTGGATGTGGTCAGCGTTTGGCTTGAAGTCGGTAATCACATCCTTCCCGAAATTGGGATTGAAGACGAACGTGTCCGAATCCTTGCCGCCGGTAAGCGTGTCGTTTCCCCATTCACCAAGCAGAGCGCGACCGTACTCGTCACTACCCAGTATGCCGACTAGATCGCGACATGCGCCGAGTAGCATTCCAGCCGCGTGATCTTTTCGGACCTCCTCTCGCCCTTTGTCCTGAGCGGAGTGAAACGATCGCGCAGTATGGCCAATCCGGCTTGATGCAAATGTACTATGCGCGCCAAATTCTCCCGTAGTGCCAGCATGCTAGGGGCGAACGACCGACTATCCAGCTACTACGCCGAGTGTACTGACGATCAGTGTCACGAGTTCGGCCTGACGGTGTACCGCAGTCTTCTCGAGCACTGACGCGAGTTGGTTTCGTGCCGTGTTACGTGAGAGGCCGCTCTCGCGTGCATATTCCGCGAGGGTCCGGCCGGCGACCAGCGCGCTCGCGAGCCGCGCCTCGGCGGCCGATAATTTGAATACTGCCTGGATGGCTTGCGGAACGATAGAGTGGCTGCGCTCCGCTACGGCCACCAGCACGAGAATGGCTTTCCTCGCGGTTAGGTCCGGCACACATTGCGAGCGATGACTCGGCTCTTCTTGTTGCGTCGACTGCATGGGCAATGCCCAGGCGACATATGGCTGCCCGGATGCTCGCGAGGTCAACCGCACGGACTGCACGGTGCGTTGTGTCGGCGGACACGCTGCCTGCGCCAATGCACCGGCAAATGCCCTGTCTTCGCTCGGATGGGCGGCGCTCAAATGCTTGGAGTGGCTGACGCACAGCACCCGTTCGCGCCGCAACAGTTCCTCGGCCTTGCGATTGGTCAGCGTGAGGCTTCCCGTCCCGTCGACCACGAATGCAGCCAACCCGAGCGCGTCAAGACTCGTCTGGAGCGCGCTTTCGATCAGGCTCCTACGCGCCGTCGCGTGTTCAATCTCAAGGGCGCGCCTCAGGTGGGGAACGAGCAGTGACAGCCGATGCTGAGCGGAGGCCTTCTGTTCGCGATACACCGACGCATGTGGCGCGATGCTAAGGACGGTGACGCTGTCCTCGTCTTTCCGGCACGATACCGCGAGATGATCGGCGGTGATGCCTTGCGGCCTCATCCAGTCATGAAAGAACTCGGTGCGCTCGACGGTTTCCGGGTCCAGAAAGTAGGTCGCATCGACCACCCTTCCGACGGGTAAGTTTTGGAAGCCGATTGGCGCATAGGGATTGATGCTGGCGAAATGCTCACCGTATGAAGCGGTATATGCCGGATCGACGCCGAAGCCGTGGAACGCACTTATGGCCGATGTTGATACATCGATCCTTTGAAGGATACCGCAAGCTCCATCAAAAGAGCTCGGTAACGCGTCGAGGAAGGGAGTCCACCGCCCCGGATCGAGCGCAGCGTCGTAGAGCAAATCGAGAAGCTTTGGGAGTTCATTCTCTTCAAAAGTCGGCATGGGGGCATCCCGATGACGGAAAGCTCAGTCTATCGCTGTGCTTGCACGCCGTGACACCGCTCAGGTGGCCGATCTCACATGCGCCTGGCTTCAACCATCGTTGCTACATCTGCGGCGGGTCCCTGATGGGCGTCCCGCCCGACCCTCCGAGGTTGCCAAAAAATTGCATCAAAGTATTGCTGGAACAGCAACCCCCCGGAACTACTGTGAACGATGTTGACCGATCTAAAGGGCTAGAGCGGCGCCGCGTGATCCGGGGTGAAGCTCGGAACCGTGGCTTCGTTGGAAGCGCAGCTCGTCGCCGTCAAATCGTGACGTTTCACCGCGCCCCTCAACACGCACTTTTCAGGTAGTCTTGCGCTCTGAGGATCCAGGAGAAAGCCTATGGACATCGCGGCGTGGCTGCGTGGTCTGGGGCTGGGACAATATGAGGAGGCGTTCCGCGCGAACGACGTGGACGCCGAGGTCCTCATGGACCTCACGGCCGAGGATCTGGTCGGGCTCGGCGTCGTCTCGATCGGCCATCGCCGCAAGCTGCTTGCCGCCATTGCTGTACTGCGCGCCGGCTCAATGTCGGCGACCACCCCCGTTACGGCCGCACCCACCGTCACCTCCGGCAGCGCTGCGCTTGCACCGGAGGCCGAGCGCCGCCAGCTCACCGTGATGTTTGTCGACCTGGTCGACTCGACCGCGCTCGCGGCGCGGCTCGATCCGGAGGAAATGGCGCAAGTCCTGCGGTCCTATCAGAGTGCAGTGGCGGGTGCGATCGCGCGGTTCGAAGGGCACGTGGCGAAGTACATGGGCGATGGCGTGCTGGCCTATTTCGGCTATCCGCGCGCCCATGAGGATGAGGCCGAACGCGCGGTGCGCGCCGGCCTCGCGGCGGTCGCGGCGGTGCACAGCCTGGGATTGGCGCACGGCGAGACGCTGGCGGCCCGTGTCGGCATTGCGACCGGTCCGGTGGTTGTCGGCGAGTTGATCGGCGAAGGCGCGGCGCGCGAGGAGACCGTGGTCGGCGACACCCCAAACCTCGCGGCGCGGCTGCAGACCTTGGCCGCGCCCGGCACAGCGGTGATCTCCGCCCGCACCCGGGAGCTCATCGGCGGGCTGTTCGAGCTCGCGGAGCTCGGCCCACAGATCTTGAAGGGATTTCCCGTTCCGGTACGCCCGTGGCGCGTGGTCGGGGAAGGCACTGCCGAGAGTCGGTTCGAGGCGTTGCACGGGGCTGGCCTGACGCCGCTGGTCGGTCGCGACCATGAGATCGGCCTCCTGCTCGAGCACTGGGAGCGCGCCAAGGACGGGGAGGGCCAGGTGGTACTGCTCGGGGGCGAGCCTGGCATCGGCAAATCGCGCCTACTGCGGGCGCTGCGCGGGCGACTCGAGAATGAGCCGCATACGGCCCTGAGCCACTACTGCTCGCCGCACCATCAGACCAGCCCGCTCTATCCTGTGATCGGGCACCTGGAGCGGGCGGCGGGCTTCGCCGCGGACGATCCCGCTGCAACGCGGCTCGACAAGCTCGAGGCGCTGCTCGCGCTATCGACCGAACATGTCGCCGCGGTGGCTCCGCTGCTCGCGGCATTGCTGTCGCTGGAGACGGATGCGCGCTACCCGCCGCTCGACATGAGCCCGCATCGGCAGAAGGAGCGGACGCTCGAGGCGTTGGTCGATCAGGTCCTGGGGCTTGCGACGCGCCGGCCCGTCCTCGCCTTGTTTGAGGATGTGCACTGGGCAGATCCGACCTCGCTCGAGCTGCTCGATCTCCTGGTCGACCGGGTGCAAGATGCCCCCGTGCTCGTTCTCATCACCTTCCGGCCCGAGTTCGAGCCGCCCTGGACGCACTATGCCCATGTCACCGCGCTGACCTTCAGCCGGTTGAGTCGCCGCCAGGGCGCGGCCATGGTCGCGCGGCTGAGCGGCGGCAAGGCGCTGCCGCCTGCGGTGCTCGACCAGATCGTCGCGAAGACCGACGGCGTGCCGCTGTTCGTCGAGGAACTGACGCGGACTGTGCTGGAGACCAATCTACTCCGCGATGAGGGCGACCATTACGCGCTCGCGGGGCCGCTGCCGCCCATGGCAATCCCGACCACACTCCAGGAATCGCTGTTGGCCCGGCTCGACCGGCTGGCCCCCGCTCGTGAGGTGGCCCAGGTCGCCGCCGCGATCGGCCGGGAATTCTCTGATGAACTGCTCGCGAGGACGGCGCAGTTGCCGGAGAGCGACCTGCAGGCGGGGTTGGATGACCTCGTCGGCTCGGGCCTGGTCTTTCGGCGCGGGACGCCGCCGCAGGCAACCTACAGCTTCAAGCATGCGCTCGTGCAGGACGCCGCCTATGCAACCCTGGTGCGCGTCAAGCGACAGCGCCTGCACGCCCGCACCGCTGCCGCGATCGAGCAGCATTTTCCGGAGACTATGCAGGCGCAGCCCGAACTTGTGGCCCACCACTACACAGAGGGAGGACTGATCGAGCCGGCGACCGAGTATTGGTTGAAGGCAGGACAACGAGCCATCGCCCGATCGGCTATGGCTGAAGCGCTTGCGCAGTTACGGAACGGATTGAATCTTGTCGCGGGGTTGCCCGAGGCCGATCGAAGGCGGCGCGAACTTGACCTGCAGGTTGCGTTGGGCGTCGCGCTGATGGCCACGCAAGGCTGGGCATCGCCGGAAGCTGGACGGGCCAACGCCCGTGCCCGTGAGCTCTGCGAGCAGATCGGGGCCACCGCCCAGCTCTGGCCCGTGCTCTATGGTCAATGGGTGTTTCACGGCGTGCGCGCCGAGCACAACGCGGCGCGCGAGGTGGCAGACGAGTTTTTGCGCCGGGCGCAGGATCATCAGGAAACTTCCGCAACCATAGTTGCCCACCGCGTCAGCGGGACCGGTGCCCTGTGGCGCGGCGAGATCGCCGCTGCCCGCCTCCATCTGGAGCGGACGCTCGCGCTCTATGACCCAGAGCGGCATCGCTCGCTCGCCTTTTTCTACGTGCAGGACCCTCGGGTGGCGGCGCTGTCGGCGCTGTCATGGACGTTGTTGGCGCTGGGCTATCCGGAACAGGCCTTGGCACGGAGCCGCGAAGCGCTCGATGCCGCCAACGATCTCAATCACCTCAACACGCTGGCGTACGCTCTCCTGTTCGCGTGTCTCTTCGAGCAGTACCGCCGGGCGGGGCCCGAAGCCCGGGATCGAGCCGAGGCACTGATCGAGCTCTCGACCGAGCAGGGTTTTCCGCATTTCCTCGCGCCTGCCACCGTGATCCGTGGATGGGCTCTGACCGAGTCAGATGAGTTAGAGACAGGGCTGGCGCAGCTTCGGCAGGGCCTGCCGGCTTGGCGTGCCACCGGGGCAAATGTCTATGAGCCGCATTTCCTCGGCCTACAGGCCGAGGCGCTTGGCCGCTCCGGCGCAGTGGAGGAAGGCTTGGGTTTGATTGCAAAGGCGCTCGACCGCGTGGAAGAAACCCGCGAGCGGTGGTTCGAGGCCGAACTCCATCGGATGATGGGCGAGCTGATGCTGCGGCTGCCGAGGCCCGATCCGATCGCCGCGGAAGCACGGCTCTGCCATGCCGCTGCAACCGCGCGCCGGCAAGGCGCCAAGCTCTGGGAACTGCGCGCAGCGACATCGCTCGCGCGACTTTGGATAGAACAGCGCCGGCGCAGCGAAGCTCACGATCTACTCAGTCCGCTCTATGGCCAGTTCACTGAGGGCTTTGAGACGGTGGATCTCCAGGCTGCCAGAGCAATACTTCGAGACATCACTGCCAGCTCCGAGGCGAAGACGGGTCCCAAATACCGACAGTGATGCTGCATACTTGAGCTCTCCCGCTAAGCCACCAAACGAGAATCTCGCCGGTCTTGAGTTGTGATTTGAAGTCGGCCGACTGAGGCGGCGGCTGAGGGCACCGGCGGCGGTCGACTGCGAGGTGCGCCGAAGTACGGTAGCGAGAGCAGTTGGAACTGCTCGCTGCGATGGCCCGCTCGGCCGACACCATTACGGCGGCATACCGGATTACGGCGGCATATCGGCTCCGTGAGCTAGGTCGCAAGTAGCTCCGCGACGACCCGCGCGCGGTATCCGGTACTGGCGTTGTTCGTGCGGGTCGATTGAACTGCATGATACAAGATCACGGCCAGTCGGCAGCAACAAGTCAGCGGCCAAGTCACCGCCGAAACATAGAGCCGAGCTCGCACTTGGGCTAGAGGTAGTGCTTGCCTGAGCGTGCTTACTGGAAACTGTCGGGAGCGAACCTCCGGGCTGCGCACCTCACCGCGATCTTCTGGGCGACCATGATTTTCCCACGTCTGCATCTACTTCTTCACCGGCTTACCGCGCGCGGTTGCTTTCGAGTTGGGTCAGCCTACCGGACCGGTGAGACATGGACATCACGCGTCTTATAGACGCATTGGAAATTCACACACAGAGGTCTTTGCTCGGCACCGTTTAATCCGCAACCATCTGGGAGGAAACCATGAGGTATCATCTCAATTCATCGTGGATGTGCGGTTGTGTTGTGCTCGCTTTGGCAGTCCCGGCGGCCGCTGTTCCGGCCTTCGCAGAAGAAGCGGGCCAATGGTTCGGTCGAGCCGTTCTGGTCACCCTGTCCAGCAAGAGCGTGAAGCTCGAAGACAGGGCTGACCATACGGTCTCGGTCACGGAATACGACGGCGCCGTGTTCAATGCCGATGGCAAGCCCTTCCTCGACAAAGCTCGCTATCAGGTTGTTGATCTGACGGATGCTGGCACTTCCAGTGGCGGCCATAAGACCTTCACAGAGGCCGACGGATCCAAGGTCTTTGCCAGGTACGTCTTGAAAGACACCAAGCCGAAGGAGTTCCGCGGCACCTTCGAGTTCACTGGCGGCACGGGAAAATATGCAGGGATCACGGGTCGCGGTGAGTACCACGTCGTGCTGGTCAGCGACACGGCCTTGTGGGATGAACTCCGCGGCGAGTACAAAATTCCGGCTACCGTCGGAAGTTCGCGACCTGAACCGACTAAATGAGCAGCGAATCGCGCCCGCGTTCATCGTGAGCTGCTCAAATTGCGTAGGGATGTCGGTCGGCGGCACTTCGTACGCGTCTGTTTCGCAGTAAAGCAGACGCTTCGATCTTAAAGCTGAGGCGACGATTCTATTAGTAGAACCTGGTAGCTCCGCCGCGCGGTACGCTCGGAGAAGGCTTCACGAATGTTGGCGCGCGCCACAATGGACAGCTCCGGAGGCTCCACGATCCGGCTTTAAGCAATGGCCGAGCTGAACCCGAGCTGGTCTCGCGCGCCGGAGCCGTGCCACGTTCTGCACCAGATCGCGTGCAGTAATCGACGACATCAATGATCGTAAGGCACGGCGGATGTAACCGGCCTGATGATCTTGAAGGGCCCCGACGTGTAATGGCGTCGGGGCCTTTGACATGATCCATATCGGAGCCCCGATTTCCGGACGATGCGAATATCGACGACAAGACGGAAAAGACTGCCCGAAGGCGGTCTTTTTAGTGCAATGCCGGGCCACAATAGATCGGGATCAAACGGTACTTGGCCCAGACTGACTACAGCTAACCATCGTCCAACGCGCGCTGCTTCACAAATTTCGTTGCAGTATTGAAATGGAGCGGAGTGCGCTTGCGGCTTGAGAACTTACGCGCGTTGTAGCGCAGCATGGCTGATTTCGCGAACAAAGAAAAACGGCTCCAGTTGTGGGACTGGAGCCGTGACCTTCCTAAAAGAGCGCCTCGACTTTGGGGGCTTGGAGGGCTCGGAAGAGGTCATCAATTTTGCGCCTAGCTTTTACTGTCGTCAACGCTCAGAAGCCAAACGCCAAAAGTAAGACGATTGCGCTGTCATCAATTTGACCGTCAGACTCCGGACTATCGCTCGCAATGTCAATCTGCGAGAATTTGCCCTCGACACATGAGAGTAATAGGCTTGCGAAAAACAAGCCGAAGGGAGGGTCCTCAGTGGAGAAGGTGAGACGCTTGCGCGCGATGGGTTCGCTCTGCCGTCAAAATGCCGCGTACAACAGCATGAACAAGTGGAAGCTCCTCGCGGAAGCAGAATACTGGGAGCATCTAGCTGAGCTTGAGCTGTCGTCCTATTTCGAAGAATGTAATGCCGTCAGCCCGACCAGTTCGCATGATCTGGCCGCGTGAGAAAATCTGCAATCCGGCGGACGAAATCACTCTGAAGACCAAAGTTTGGCCGACTCTTTCAAAAGTCAGGGGGCGTGCAGTGAGTAACCGCAATCGGGTGTACGACCGCCTTGTTCTGTGCCAGCGCGCTCAGGCGCTCATTTTTCAGCTTGCCGAACTGGAGATTCTTCGAGGCCGAGTGCAAGAGGCCGAGGAGAATACGCTTCTCTGTCGAGCGGCAGCCCCGGTGAGGTCAACCATTCACTAATGGGCGGCATCCTGCAGGCTGATTGCCGGGGGCGTTTTTCTATGGTGCAGCTCAGTGTTCGGGACTCGAAATGACGTGTGCGACGCTTGCGCCGATGAGCAGCATTTTAGCGATCAGTCTGGAGGTGCATAAGCATCGGCCTGCGCGAATGTATCGAAGGGCGAGCCGCCGATCTTGGTCGCGCCTTTGCTCACATGGAGTGGACGCCATGAAGCCATATAGCCTGCGCGTCCGTGAAACTCGGGACCGTTAGGGCTCTGGTAAGTGATCACGAAAGAAAAGCCGTTGCTGCTTGCGCTCCATCCTTCCAGATGCTCGACGGCACGGTGGAATTGAAGGGCCATCAGGTGACTACTCGGCAGGTCCACCGCTTCGAACGGTCTGAATGCAGATTTGCGCCGGGTCTTTGAGGCCGGTCTGGCCGATCTTGATGATCTTCTTGGCGATCAGTTCGGTCAGCGGGAATTCCGATCTTCTACGCCAATGGTACGCAGAGCCTGCTCGTAGGCAGACGAAAGTCGGGCGATCTCTTCCGGCCCGAGAGGCAAGCTTTGTATGTAGCCGAACAATCTGTTTTCAGCTCCTGAGGTTATGAGGCCGGGGCCCTAGGCGCTCGGGCCTCGCCTTGTTGCGCATCGGTCCCCAATACAGCCGCGGCGCGACGTGATTGTTAGTCAATCTGCTCGTTCGAACTTAGTGCACCCGCTTCTGCGGCGGATGACGACATAGCTGATCGCCGACTTCTGCACTCATCAGCAGAAGTCTCTGCTCCAACTGCTCATTGACAAGCATCAAAGCCCTAAGGGCGCTCCACAGATCGCCGTCGCAATGGGCGACGAGTTCATCCACAGCTTGCCCGTATTGGTCAAGAATGAAGTTGGTGCCAACGTGTGACATGCGAACAACCTCCAAGAAGTGTTCGTGCAGTAGAACACCCCTGTCCAAATGTGGAAATCCGGGGCTCTACGGTTAGCCGAGCCAACGGCGCAAGATCCGCCATGGCTGACCAAGCCTTCGCGCACAACGTATGAGGTTAGCGTTCCTTCGCCGGACGTTTGAATATTGTCGAGCCGAGATGCGGGATATTCGATCAAGCGATCAATCCAATACGCGCGTCGCCCCTCCGGCCCGGTGATGGTTTTCATGCCGCCGCAGCCGCGCCAAATGACGGCGTCTTCAGCATACCTTCTCAAGATCCTTTCAATGTCGGCTTTGCGGTAGGCATCAAGCCAATCGACCGCTGCGGCCATCGGTCAATAAGCCATGCGCTCATGCGCCGCGCCCTCTCGTGTTGGAACCTCATTAAGATTAATTGATTTAATTTGGGCGCCGTATTTAAATCCGGCAGCTGGGGATTGAACACCATGAATAGCTCGGAAGAGGATGACCGCCGCGAATTTCTAAAGACGTGCGGAAGGTTCGCCGCCGTGACGCCTCCGGCAATGACGCTTCTGCTAGCGACCTCTCTCACGTCGGATGCAATTGCTAGGTCGGGCGCGGGATCGGCCGGTGGCAACAACGGCAAGGGCAACGGCGGCCGTGACGGCAGCCCCAACGGCAAAGAGGACAAAACACGCTGTGCCAGGCACCGCAGCTTCCGGAACGAGACAAAATGCAGTCCAGGCGCCGCGACGTAGATTGGCAACTTCGCCTCCTTTATTGTTCTTTATTGTTTCGCTGATCTGGCTACCAGCTCACGCCAACCTGTCTTCAGCAAAGGAAGAGGCGGTTGGTTCGCTCACCGATGCAAGACGGACTAGCATCGGGAACCAAAATGGCACTAGCTAAGTTGATTCTTCCCGATCACGCCTCGACAACGTGATGCCGACACAAGGGCCTCAGCTTGGCGTCAGTCCCGTAGCTGAGGTTCTTTTTTTCGCTAGTGTACATTTTTGCGCAAAGCACCGGAACGCAATCCAGGTTCCTGACTCATCCCACGGGGACTTCGATCGGGATGAACAGACGTGCCGCGCTACACCTCCTTTGCCCGCGAGGCCGCAGCAACGCTGCTGCGAATGGCCAAAACAACAAAAGATCCGCAGGTTGCGTCCGGCTTGATCCAGCGTGCAGCCGATCTGAAGGACCGCGAACTGCCCCCGGTTGATATTGAGGCGGTCACCGAGGAGCCAAAGAAGCCTCTAACGAAGAACTGAGGCTGCCGTTGGCGGCCTCCTTCATTTCGGAACTCATGTGATCAAAAATGGCCCCGGGGCAATGGGCGGCGAAGCTGGGGCCAATCGGGGTCGCCCTTGGGGAAGGGCGTCGGGAAAACTTGGTAATCGGCAAAGCGTTCCCGCGCCCCGGGCTATCAACGGTCCTCAGGTTTGGGAGAATATGAATGAGGTTCATACTTGGAATTCAATTTTGCGTTTCTCTGCTCGTTTGCCGCTAACGCCCAAGACTCGCCGTTCCGGAAAAGAATTGAAGAGAGCAGGCGACAAGCCGCCGCCTAAGTAAGGTGTAGGAGAAGGCGCTCCTTGGTCCTTGATTAGCGCGCGCCTTACACTCGCGAGGCGGTCAACTAGACGTTTTCGTCTAGAACTGTCGCTCTCGTGGCACCATCGAACAGCACTGTGAACCAGGAAGAATTGGCTAGTGGTGATGCTGTAGAGGTTGCAGAGAGAGACCCCCCGGCCGCCGAGCCACGCGGACTAAATCATCCCCTTCTTGGTGACCCGCAAGCTGCGAACGTAATAGCCCTGTCTCTGAACGGCTGACTTGATCTCGTCGCTGACTTTGAGAACTCTTTTTCTGCTCTTACGCCACTTACTCCGAGAGCAAACGACGGGTATTGCGGAGCCATTGCTTAGAACAAGCAAGTCGCGCTTGTCATTGCGATAGACATCAAACATTTTGCGTCCCCGCCGATCGTATCGAAGTAAACACGAAATATGTTTCAATCATTTCTGATCGATCAGCTTACTATCTCGAATGGCTGTGCGGGTTGTAAATGTGCAACGCTCCGCGACTTCTGCTTCACGGTGCCACACCAGCACAGCTTGGATCGCACACCTCGGGTGCCACGCCCCCTGATAAGTAGCCACCGAGGACCGATACACTTTTTTGGTCAATTTTATTGCCGCATAAGAGATCCACCTCAGCCGATCGGCTTTGCTTGAATAGCGCTCATTCGGAACGCTGAAATTGCGTCATCCAGATTGAAGGAGCACGTTATGGATCGCGAGCACGTGAAGGGTGTCGCCGACAAGGCCAAGGGCACGATTAAGGAAGGGGCCGGCAAGCTGAGTGGCGATAAGGACCTGCAAAGGGAAGGCAAAGCCGACAAGGCCAAGGGCTCGGTGCACAGTGCCGCGGGTGATGTTAAGGATGCGGCGAGGGACGCAGCAGGCGCCATGAAGAAGTGAGTTCACTCACAAGCAGATCTAGCACTCGCCGCTCTTTCGGAGCGGCGTTTGTTTGCGCCGCTCGTCACAGCCCGAGCTTGCATGAACAGGTTCGCGGTCCCGGCTGCGGGCATTGATAAACAAATCGACGGGCAAGCTGATCAGCGAGGTCGTCGAGACTTCTCGACTCTTTGCCCCGGTAAATGGGGTAGGAGCCGTTTACCGGGCTTTACGCAAACCGGGGCTGTCTCCCTAGCCCGCGCCGGGAAAGCCCATCAGCGATCCCTTACGGCCGAGCCGTTCGAGGTCCGTCTCGCTCACCGACAGGTCCGTTAGCTCGATACCCGGCCGCGTGCGGCATGGCCGTTCTTCCGCGCCATCGCTGCACGCTGCCGGTCCCGCGCATTTTGTTCGCGGAACAGCCCGAGAAACTGCGCCTTCTCAGTCCGCGAAAGCGCCTTCCATGCTCGCCAGGTCAGTTCCAAGGTCATCGCACCGCCTATCCATATGGTTTTGCCGTACTATGCCTTGAAGTAAAGCGAGAAACGCCGACGCCAAATACGCGGAGACCGGGCCGTCGCGCGTCCCCCCGGTCCTCGCTGCAATCGGTAGGACCCGATGAAATGGCGCAGATCGCATGCTGCATCGCAGGGCCAGTTGACACTTAACGTTTTTGTTCTGGCGCTGCTCAGTTTCCGGGCGCACACTATACTGTCGCCGCGCGAAGCCTTGGCAGTTATCGGTGATGAGAACGCCGGTTGCGCTCCCGCCAGTGCTCGAAGGGAGGGAGCAAATGCCAGAGCCTCATCGTTTGACACCAACAAGTCCGCTTGACGAACGCCTTGCAGAGCAAGCACGACGGCTGCGCAAGCAGGCTCAAGGCACCCCGCCGGGCATTGACCGCGAGCGCCTTGTCCGCAGGGCCCGCCAAGCCGAGACAGGTTCCCACATATTTGAGTGGCTGAACTCACGCGGGCTACAACCACCAAAATGAGTTCGGTTGGCAATGGCGGTTCCCGCTTGAACCGCTCCGGCGGCTTGTTCGTTAACGGGCATCACCGGCAAACTAACTTGGCCGCCGGTGGCTGAGAGATCAACCGTTCTCCCGCCGAACGTTACAGAGGCGAGAGCGATGCATCGCAAGCGCTCTATCCCACATACGTTTCGCGAACTCTTGTCCGCTGAAAAAGCTCGCCTCGAAGTGCAATTGGAAAATACGAGCCAACAACAACAGCGCGAATTGATCGAGCGGAGACTGCGCCAGATCGAAACGGTGTCTCGGATGGATAAGTGGATGGCGTCGGCTGAATTGCAGCCGCCCCGTTAAGGCGCTATCGCACGTCCTTCACCGATGGCACTGCTCGTTCGCGTTGGGCCATCGCCTGCATCTCAACGGCGAGGTTTTGTCCCACGCTCGGCCCCAGGAACGATTGACGGTGAGCGCTCCTCTAGTTTCCGGAGCCGTTCGATCTGCGTTTTTAGCCTCTCCGGTTGGTCCGGCTCAGGCTTTAGCGTCCCGCGCAGGTGGTCGCCGATTTCCTTAGCAATTGCCCGGCTGTGTTTGTCGTCTATGTCGATGCGGCGGGGCACAACGAACCTCCATGCCTACCCCTTCCCGCAGCTTCTCCGCCTGCGAGTACGGCTGCCCTAATCAAGGAACCGGAGACCGTCGCTTTTGGCTATCTACGCGAGCGCTTGCATTGAGCATAGCGGGTCGGTGGCCGCGACCTTTGGCTATCCCGCGATCTGCGCCGTGTTAGGACCGGCGAGCGACGGCCTCGTGTTCTGCCAAAGCCTTGACAGGCGCTTTCGTTCCTTTGGGATCGCGGCGCAGGGTTCATCGAACGAGGAAACGAACAGCTCCCGGAACCATTTCTAAGAGCGCCCGGTTAATTCCTGGCTATGAAGGGAGGGACAAGATGAGAACCGAATATCTCGCTGCGATCGCGATAGCTGTTCTTGCCGCTTGTACCGGGCTGGCCATGAATTCTCTCGGCTCGCTACCTCTCGAAAAGCAGTCCATGCCAGCCGCCACGCAAATTGCGGACCGATTAGCTGTGTCCGTGGATCCATTTTTGATGCGGTCTAGTGGCTAACAGCCCGCGTAACTCAAACGCATTGATACGCGCCTAGAATGGGCGAGGTGAATGCGGGCGGGCCGCTCATATTACCGCGCCAGGCGCGCCTCCGGGCCATCGCGTTCTGAGTACCTCCGTGAGACCACAGCGATCACATAGATCGGCTTCTCGCCGTTGAACACTCGCAGGGTCCAGTTGTCGCCCGGTTGCATTCCGTTTTCGGTGTGCCTCAGCATCCTGACCGCCTGCGCCCAAGCCACCCCATCGTCGGCAAGCTCCTTGCCCACCTCATCGTGGTGGGGCTTCTCGCCTTCGATGTGGAAGAAATATCGGGGCATGCTCAGCAACGTTGAAGGACGGGTCGCAACCCCTAACGGCTGTCTATGTGTCATGACGCCACCTCTTCTTCTCTCGCCTCCGCCGTTTATTGCCGTTCCTGCCACTCAGCCGAGACGCGAGCCGCCCGAGTTTTGAGTTCTGTTGCGCCTACGGATCGCGCGCGTCGGTGATCTCGCGCGCCGCCAAGCTCAACTCAAGCTCGGTCAGCCTATAGCGCGACAATCAGGATGAGAGTCTCACCCTGATCGCCGCCGCGCAGTCAGCCGCTCGATCAACCGCTCGACGATCTCCTCGCAGTCGTATGGCGTCAGTGAACTCACGCCTCGCCGGGTCAATTCGTCTGTGAGGATCGTCACCATGAGGGCTTTGACGGTCACTTCCGCCTCCCTCTGAAAAATTTGATCGTGATCTAAATGCAATGCAATCGAGGCGGGTAATAGACGCCAAGCCCAACCACGGGCAATGGCGTGCACCGCGCGTCAGTATAACTACGCGGCGGCTGTCTGATCGGTCAGTGCCGCCAGCCCCTTCATCGGCTGTGGGCGCTCAAGCAGCAGCGCAAGTAAGTTCGACCGCTAACAGCACTTCCTGTTCTGCTGGACCGGCGGACACGGCACCGAGCCGTATGAGCAGAACACACAGCAATCGCCGGGTTTAGGCCTTAGCCGCTGGCCGCAGCCCTTGCAGTCATAGAAAAACTGGCAGGCGTCCATCGGCATGGCCTCGGTACTGGAGTGCCGACAGGACGGACAGACGAGAGTTGATAGCAGTTGCATGACGCAAATCAGGTCCAACCCCGATCGACCGAAAATCTCCCTCGATCAGGCGAGCGGCTCAGGCTGTATGTCGATTGGAATTTTCATGATGCTTGAAGAAGAGATCAAGCTTCACAGGTTTGCCGGTGTCTCGCCAGAACAGTCTTTTACCCATGCTGCCCGCCACCGCGAGGCGATGGTGGCCGCCGATTAAAGTATGATCATCCGTTGCTATGGCGATGATCTCGCCGGTTTCATCAACGATGACTTTCATGCGCCGCCTCCAATGCAACGCGCCGGTCAGCGCAGCCGCGATGGTACGCAATTCATCTAACCTCGTGCCGCCCCCCACGTTCCAACCCGTGAAGATCAAGCCTTCCGTACTCGACATGCGCCACATCACGCACGGCCATTTTTGTACTGATCCGCACTACACGGCGGCGGGTGAGGGCGGGCATGCGCGCATCAAAGCGCACGCCGGATCGCGCCGCAAATTATCATGCTGTTGTGGTGGGGACTGCGCCCGGACTACTGCCGGTCGCGGGTGTGGAAAATCCGGTCGAACTTCGACCAACTCGCCGCGCAGCTAGCGGGAGCGCTTTGGTAACTTGGGAAGCTTCGCCGGATCGAACTGTGGTCTCGGCTTGGTCGCTTCTGGCACGAGGGTCTGCTGCTCGCTCAGAATGAGCATTCCCTCAAGCACCACTCCCGGCACCTGATCCGCCGTGCCAATGTAACGAGCTATCTTGCCGGGGCACGTTCCCTCAAGCCGAAGCGTGAGGTCATCTGCGCCGAACACCGTGGCATGTCCTTCGGTGTGCCTCTTGATCGTGATGATCGCGGTGAACCGATCACCGTCAGTCTGGCAAGACCCGCTGTATGTCATGATGCTATCACAGCCCCAGATTTGCCCGTCCGCGACGTGAGCGATACCGGTTCCTTGGCTGAGCGGGGTCTTGAACCACGCCGCATAGGTGCCGTTCTTTAGCATGGAAGAAACCACTCTATAGTTGTGGTTGACCGGTCGCGATGATCCGGCGACGAGCACTAATGCTTGGTAAATGCCGCGACCCGTTCAATTCCGGTGGCGGGGGCTAATCGTCGCGCGCTTGCGGCTTTCTTCGTGTTCGACTTCGCGGGGCCGCGCGTTGTTCCACGAGCCGCAGGAGGTTCTTGCACTTGGGACATCGATAGGTTCGGATTTCCCATACCGATGTCTCCGGTTCCGAATGGACGAGCCTCCTCTCGACATTGCAGGTGGAGCACATTTGCTGGCTCACAATCGGACCTCGCAAAATCCTTGCGAAAGTGAGTTGCCGCTCGATCGGCGAAGCCGTCAATTGGGAAATTTCCCAATGGGTAAACTACGGAGAACAAATGCTTGCGCTCGCCCGGCTTTGAGCAGCGGCCGGTTTTTCTGCGCACTCGAAGTGTGCCGCTGCCCGTTACCGGTGCACTACCATTGGCCGCCGCAGGCCAGCGCTTGCGGCCTCAAACGGGCATCCATTTTGTTCGAGGACTATTCTTATCCGGGAAACTACGGTCCGGTGGATACACCGGATATCCGCTTGATGACAGCAGATTTGGAACCCCTAAGGAAGATGCTGCCACCTACGGGCAGGAACGGTCGGTGTTCGCTCTCGTTTACACCGGTCCAACCCCAAGGGAGCACTCGCATATGTTGAAGATCGCTCTTGTTTTGGCCGCAACCGCAGCGGCGCTGACAACTACCCCGATTGCCACCCCGGCAAGCGCCCAAGGCGTCAAGATGGCACAAGGCGTTGATGTTCAGATCGGACGGGATCGCGAGGATCGCTACTATAGGGACCGTGACCGGTACGACCGCGACACCACAGTTGGCGTCGGTCCAGGAGGCGTTACCGTCGGCCCAAGACAGCGCTGCCGCACAGAGACCGTCACGGTCGAACGTGATGGCCGCATGGTTACGCGCAGGGAGCGCCGTTGCGACTAATTCCGTCCGGGGTGAAGGCGGAATTAATCCGGGCAACACCATGGTGCACGCCGCAAGAAAGCGCGCGAGCTTGCCGCTCAACGCTTATGTTGGCGGCCACGCGCCGATTTGAAAGCTCAATGCGGCACTGAGATGCTGACACTGAAAGAAAGAACCGACGCGCACCGCCGGTTCACCTGATCCGGCTGACAGAGACACGCGGGATCGCGCGTTACATTGGAACGTGGCTACCGGCAAGTTCGTTGGCTTTCCGTCCCATTTTGAACAATGGACGCCAGGCTGGCCCCGACCCAGCTTCCCCCATTGCCCTTGGTGTCGGGGCCAGCCCATATGGAGAGAGACCTTGGACGGTAGGAGCACGGCCCGGATCGTCGGTTTCAGCATCGCGGGTATATACTTCGTTTGCATGGTGCTCGCGGCGATCAGTATGAGTTGACTACCTCCGGGCCTCACCGGAGCGATCAGGCCGCGAGCCGCAGCTTGGGGTCGACTGCCTTCACAGGAGGCTCCCCGATGATCCGCCGTAGTTCTGCCGCCCACGCCTGCAAGACTTCCCGCTTCTCTTTCACCTCGCGATCCTCGGCGTGGACGTAGTGCTTGCCGGTGACGGGTGGCAGCTTGACGCCGTCCTCCGTCGTCACGCGATGATCCAAGCAAAGCGCAATCTTCGCCATCGGCTGACCGATCCGACGCGCCCAACTCGCCGCCGTCCGCCGCAGATCGTGTGGCGTGAACGGCTTCAACCCGAGCAACTGGCAGATGCCGGGCGTCCTCACCTTGCCCTTGCGCTTGTCGCCACGCAGCGCGTCGGCCATTGCTTTGCGGTGCATCGGCTTGTTGTCGAGCGGGCTGGCGAATACGAAATCCTTGTTGTTCCCCTTCAAGGCTTCCCTGACGATCTCCACCGCGAGGCTCGGCAGCGGCTGTTGGATCATTCGCCGTTTCTTGACCCGCTTCAAGGGCACGTCGAGGCGCGGCTGCTCGCCGTCGAGGTCGATCAGTTCGCTGCGGTGCGCGCCGAGCAGTTCGGCCGAGCGCAGCATGGTCGCCAGTTCGAACTTGAGCGCGAGCCGGGTCCTCCGGTCCCATGACGTCATCAGGTCGTCGCGGTCGAGGCCGTGCCACAAAATCCTGATCTCGTCCTCGGTGAGGACGCGGGTGCGCGGATGCTCCGGGTCGAGCGGCTCCAGATCACTGCAAGGGTTGGCGGTGATGTACTCGCGCCGCAATGCCCACCGGAACATACCCGATGCCGCCTTGCGCATGTGACGCGCGTTGCTGACCGACGGCTTGCCGCCGTGCCGACCCGCCACGATGTCGTCCGACAACGCCTGAATGTCGCCTCGGGTGACGTCGGCCGCGATCTTCCGGCCCAGCTTCGAGCCGATGAAGCGGCGCAGATGGCTCGCGGTGTTCTCCCAGCTTTCCAGCCGGGGCCGCATCTCGCCGTCCGCCTTCCGGACTGGCGTCTTCATCCAGTCGATCCGTTCCTCGATGATCTCATTGACGGTCTTGCCTCGCTTCGCCTGCCGCTCTTTCCGGTCGTGGAAGGTTTCAGCGGCCGGCGCAGCGCCCCGCAGGCCATAAACCTTGCTCCGGGCATCATCGACGGTGAACGTCTCGAGGCTATACACGCCGAGCCAGCCGGTGCGCTGCTTGCCAGTCTCTAGATCGGTGAACTTAAACGAGAAGGTCGCCATGCCCGCCGTGGTGATGCTGACATAGAGGCCGGGGCATTTGCGATCGTAGAACTTGACCCGTTTGGGCACCCGCCTTTCGCAAAGGCGATTGGTCAGGATGACGCTGCCGGTGCGGGTGCGCTTGCCAGCGGGGTCGGCGGTGATGGTAGTATCCATTTCGGTTTCGGCTCCTAAGGCTTGGGACCAAAGGGCTCGGCTTTGGGTCTTTCAGTTTTGTCGTGCGGACGCTGAAAGGCTTAGGGCCGGGCCCTAGATTTGACGAAACCCGCCGAAGCGCCCCGAAACAGGCTAGTCGAAAAAGACTTGTTTTAAAGGGTTTTTGTAGTTTCGGCGTGTTTCACCGAATGCCAAAATATAGACGTGTGGTCCTGGCCGTCGTTGCTACGGTCAAGCCCTGGCGGATGCGGCATTGGCGTCAACCGGCGCGGTGTCCGTGACTTTCGCTGCGGTGAGGGAGGCCAGAAGGAATTCGGCTCCCGGGAGAGCGCGGCATAAGCCGTCCAACCACTGCGCAGGGAAGGCCGTGTGTTGGGCTTCACCTGTATGCTGCTGTGCGGTCTTCTCTGCGCGTGCTTTTCGCGCAGCGGACCGCGGGTGCCAGCCGGCACCCGGCCTTCCCTGGTGTGCCCGGCATGGGCTTCGACTTGGAGGTGAAAGTCCTTCCGTGAGCTGATCACAGCGAGCGAAGTGAACCGCAGAGTGTCGGACCGCGAGGCCGGCGTGAAGGAAGCGGGGAGCGAAGCTGCGGGCCGACGAACAGAAATCGGATATGAGGCGGAGCCGAGCAGGGCGAGCGGGCCAGGAGCCGCAAAGCCGTTGTGATCAAGGCAGGCGACGGAGATCCGGCGGTCGTGCAGCGAAGGTCGAAGGTCTTACCCGGGGAGATCTCGCTTGCACCTGAAAGGATGACGAGGGTTGCAAGGCCTTCGGAGCGAGAAGTCAGCAGAGGCCGTAGTGTGCGCTGGGCAGCGCATGAATCAAGGGGGTTGAAGTCCCCTCGGCGCTCGGATGAGGGCGCTGTATCCAAAAGCGGGGGTAATGCCTCGCTGGCCGGGAGAGCAAGAGGGTATGGAGAAGTCTAAACGGGCACGCAGGCGAAAGCCGGAAACAGCCAAGACGGACCTGAAGCCAGTTGCTCGGCGTATCCCGGAGGACAGGGTGTCCGGAGCGATCCGGAATCCGAAGGGTTTGAGGAGAAGTATCGGGCTGTAATCAATGGGGGCTCCCCCGACGATGAACAGGTCGGCCAAAGATGGGGCAAGGTCGAGCCCGCACTATGGGGGCGAAGGCGTTACTCATTCACCCATCGTACCAAGGTGTTTGCTGGCGGCACGATACGGAAGATTCATGTGTGACCCCAGGAGACCTGTCGGTGTCCAGGTTTTTAACCAGGTAAGCGACCCTATAAGCGAGAGCGAAATGGGAAGCGATGCACCGCCAGGAGTCGGAGAACGTATTAGTACCTGAAGCGCGAGACGAATAACTCGCGTGACCGGAGACGGCGGATCGAGAGCAGTCCGGGGAAGGACGTTCGTGAATGGATCGAGCTTTGAGCGGTCGAGGTAGATGAGAAAGGAGCGTGAAGATGGATAGTTCCCTTTGTGAAAAACCCGAACGTCACGCTTCGAGGAGACTATCCGATCATTTGACGTTCGAAGGTCAGAAGCAGAAGGTCCACTCTCTGGTGGACAAGATATACTCACGCAAGAACTTGACGCTTGCATGGGAGCGCGTTCGCGCCAATCAGGGTGCATGCGGCGCAGATGATCGATGCGACGCCGGTTCCGCTGGATCAACTCAGCACCTGGGCCGGTTGGAACGGACGTACCCGTGGTCTCAAGCTTCACGTGGTTTACGATCCCGGCTCGGATCATCCGCGCCGTCTGGCGATCACGCCGTCGACGGTCAATGACGTCACACCAGCCCAGCAATTCCCGATCGAGGCCGGCGCCACCTATGTGTTCGACAAGGCCTATTGCAGTTATGCCTGGTGGACACGGCTTCACGACGCGGGCGCCTGCTTCGTCACCCGCCAGAAGAAGAATCTGCGCTTCAGAGCTACACGCTGGCGGAAGCTGCGGAAACAAAAGGGGAAGGGCTTTAAAATCATCGACGATGCTGAGGTAAAGCTCCTCAGCAGCTCCAAACTTGCTGTTCCGATGCGCCGCATACGCCTCAAACGCGATGACGGTACAAAACTGACCCTCATCACCAACGATCTGAAGCGTTCGGCCATCGAAATCGCTGCGCTTTACAAAACACGCTGGCAGATCGAGCTGTTGTTCCGCTGGATCAAGCAGCACCTCAAGCTTCGCAAATTTCTCGGCCGCTCCGAGAACGCGGTCCGTCTGCAAATCCTCGCCGCCATGATCGCCTATCTGCTGCTGCGGATCGCCGCACGCGAAAGTCGTCTAATCATGCCGGCTATCCGCTTCGCAGGTCTTGTCGCCGCGTCGCTGTTCGCACGAAAACCAATCGCCGACATCGACCGACCTCCCAAGGTGAACCCATCCGCTGCCCGCGACAGAAGCTCCCCCGACCAGATCAGCTTCTGTTATGCATAGAATTCCCGGACAGCCCTGCGCGAAGGCGGGGAATGACAGTGGCAGTTGGAGGACGAAGCCGATGCCCAAACTCCGTCATTGCGAGCGCAGCGAAGCAATCCAGAATCCCTCTGCGGAAAGACTCTGGATTGCTTCGTCGCAAGAGCTCCTCGCAATGACGGCGTTGAAGCAATTGCGCTCCCCGAATTCGTCTTGGCCTGGTGCCGCCCAGAGTGTTAGGCGGCACGCCGGCTAAATATTCGGCAATCGTGCCCGCGGCGCCGATGGACTTGACCGCTGCAATCCGGTTCAATGGGGCCAATCGAGTTTCCAGGCGACAATGATGTCGAGATATCTGCTGGTCCTGCTGCTGATCGCCTCGCCGGCGGCGGCGCAAGTGAAGATGACGCAGAAGACCACGGCGGCTCATCCCGACCCCTGTGCCCCGATCGGGCGTACCGCGGACGGCAAGCTGGTCTACTCCATGAAATGCGAGACCCTGCCGGCGCCGCCCCCGCCGCCGCAGGCGGAACTGAAGGAGGTGCCTCCGACGGCGACCGCGGAGCCGGAGCCGGAGGTCCGGCGGAGCGGCATTTTCGGCTGGTCCTACGACCGTAGGTGAGGGCCGCGCCTCTTGCGCGAAGCCCGATGGAATGCTCTTTGCCGAGGAATCCACCGTGGGGCCCATCACCCCCGACCCAGAGAGATGAGATGAGCAAACTCGTTATCCGCGCCGGCGATTTCACCTTCGACGCCCGCTTCGAGGAGCAGCTGGCGCCCAAGACGGTCGCCGCGTTCCGCAAGGCGCTGCCGTTCGAAAGCCACATCATCCATGTGCGCTGGAGCGGCGAGGGGGTGTGGATGCCGCTCGGCGACCTCGATTTCGGCGTCGGCTACGAGAACCACACGAGCTATCCCGCGCCCGGCCAGATCATCCTCTATCCCGGCGGCATCAGCGAGACCGAGATCCTGCTCGCCTATGGCGGCGTGCACTTCGCGAGCAAGATGGGCCAGCTCGCCGGCAACCATTTCATCACGCTGACCTCGGGGCTGGAGAATCTGGCAACGCTGGGCAAGAGCGTGCTGTGGAAGGGCGCGCTCCCGATCCGCTTCGAGGAAGTCTGAGTGACTGAGACCCGCTACCCGCGCGATCTCCGCGGCTACGGCCGCAACCCGCCGCATCCCGAGTGGCCCGGCAATGCGCGGGTCGCGGTGCAGTTCGTCGTCAATTTCGAGGAAGGCGGCGAGAACAACATTCTGCACGGCGACCGCGCCTCGGAAGCCTTCCTGTCCGATGTGCTCGGCGCGCAGCCCTGGCCGGGCCAGCGCCACGCCAACATCGAATCGATGTTCGAATATGGCTCGCGCGCCGGATTCTGGCGGCTATGGCGCATGTTCACCGCGCGCAACTGGCCGACCACCGTGTTCGGTGTCGCGACCGCGCTGAAGCGCAATCCGGAAATCGTAGCTGCGATGAAGGAGGCGGGCTGGGACATCGCGAGCCACAGCCTGAAGTGGATCGAGCACAAGGACATGACCGAGGCGCAGGAGCGCGCCGAGATCGCGGAAGCCATCCGTGTCCATACCGCGGCGACCGGATCGCGGCCGCTCGGCTGGTACACCGGACGCTCCTCGATCAACACCAACCGTCTCCTGATGGAGGAGGGCGGCTTCCTCTATCTCTGCGATTCCTATGCCGACGATCTGCCCTATTGGGTGAAGGGCGCGAACGGCAAGCAGCTCATCATTCCCTATACGTTAGACGCCAACGACATGCGCTTTATCAACCCGCAGGGGTTTGCCGAAGGCGAGCAGTTTTTCACCTATCTGAAGGATGCCTTCGACGTGCTCTATGCTGAAGGGCAGACCGCGCCGAAGATGATGTCGGTCGGCTTGCACTGCCGCCTCGCCGGCCGGCCCGGCCGCGCTGCGGGGCTGATGCGCTTCTTGGATTACATCGGCAAGCACGAGCGCGTCTGGGTGCCGACGCGATTGCAGATCGCGCAGCACTGGCACGACAAGCACGCGCACCTTGCGGCCGATGCATTCGAGATCGGGTGAGAGAGCGATGTCGCAGATCTCGCTGGCCGATCTCAACGCTGCAAGCAAAACCGATTTCGTCGCGGCGCTCGCCAACGTCGTCGAATATTCACCGTGGATCGCCGAGCAGCTCGCCGGAAGGCGACCGTTCGTCGGCATCAACCAGCTGCACGCCGCGCTGATGGCGGCGATCCAGAGCGCCGAACCGGACGTGCAGTTGGCGTTGATCCGGGCGCACCCCGATCTCGCCAACAAGACGCAGCGTGCGGCAGGGCTGACGGCAGAATCGACCGACGAGCAGAACAGCGCCGGCCTCGACCGGCTGTCGGAGGCCGAATACGCCGCGTTCGAGCGCGTCAACACCGCCTATCGCGACAAGTTCGGCTTCCCCTATATCGTCTGCGTGCGCCGTCACACCAGGGATTCCATCCTGCGTGACTTCGAGACGCGGCTGCTCAACATCGTCAAGACCGAGACAAGGCGCGCAATCGAGGAGATCGGCCGCATCTCCGCGCTGCGGCTCGATCAGCTCGTCATGGCCGACAACAAGCTGAAGGTGCACGGCCGGCTGTCGACGCATGTGCTCGACAATCACACGGGCAAGCCTGCGCGGGGCATCCCGGTTGAGCTGGTCGAGCTCGCGAGCCTCGGCGAGAGCCGCGTCATTGCGCGCACTGTCACCAACGCGGACGGCCGCACCGATCAGCCGCTGATCGGCGGCCGCCCCTTGCCGATCGGCCGCTACGAGCTCAGCTTCAGCGTTGCCAGATATTACGCCGAGCGTAACGTGCCGTTATCCGACCCGCCGTTCCTCGACGAGATCCCGCTGCGCTTTGCCATCAGCGAGCCGGAGGGACACTATCACGTGCCGCTGCTGGTCACGCCATGGAGCTATTCGACCTATCGCGGCAGCTAGAGCATGTAGGTTCGGCGGGCTGTCCGTGGTTCACCTCTCCCCAAAGGGGAGAGGTCGGATTGCTGTGGCGCGCAATTGCGCGCCTGAGCAATCCGGGTGAGGGGCTGCGGCGCTCAGTGAGACCTAAACCCCTCACCCGGACCGCATCTTCGATGCGCTCCGACCTCTCCCTACGGGGGAGTGAACCGAACCATCCCGCTCTAGCCACCGAACTTGTCGAGCAGCGCCGGAAACAGCCGGTCCGGCTTGAAGGGCGGCGCGGTGAAGCGGATGCCGGTGGCATCGGCAATGGCGTTGCCGAGCGCGGCGGCGACGGGGTTGTACGGACTCTCGCTCATCGACTTCGCGCCCAGGGGGCCGATCGTGTCGGACGTCTCGGCGAAGAACACCTCGGTGCGGGGCACGTCGGCGAAGGAGGGCAGGTGGTAGTCGCGGAACTTCGGGTTGGTGACCCGGCCGTCTGCGTCGATCACCATCTCCTCGTAGAGCGCGGCGCCGAGTGCCTGCGCGACGCCGCCCTCGACCTGTCCGCGGCATTGCATGGGATTGGCGACGACGCCGGCGTCCGCCGCCTGCACGCTCCTGAGAATCCTGAGCTCGCCGGTGCCCTTGTTCACGGCGACGCGAAGGCCCTGCACGTTGAAGCCGACCGAGCGCGGCGTGCCGGTGGAATTGCCGGTGCTTGCGAATGGCTGTCCGCGGTCGCGCGCGAGCTTTGCCAGCTCTACAAAGGACATGCGCCGCACGCCGCTGACGACGGCGTCAGCTTCGAGCGCGCAGCTCCCGGCATCGGAGAGCCACGCCTCCGCAGCCGCTGCCTTCAGCTCGGTCGCAAGCTGGATGGCCGCCGCATGCGTCGCCTTGCCCGCGACGAACATGCCCGCGCTGCCATAGGCGCCGGTGTCGTGGCCGCCAAGGGCGGTGTCGGACTGGCGCAGGTGGATCCTGTCGACGGTGGTCGCAAGCGTCGTCGCCGCGATCTGCCGGTGCACCGTGCTGGTGCCGTTGCCGAACTCGGCGGTGCCGACGGTGAGATCGAAACCGCCGTCATCGCGCAGCGCGATCATGGCGTCGGCGAGGTGGCCCGCCGGTGGCGCCGTGTCGATCATGGTCAGCGCGATGCCGTCTCCGATCAGCCATTCAGGCGACAAGTCGGACTGCGGCCCATCGGCCTGCATCGCGCGCTCGACAAGGTCGAGGCACTGGTCGAGCCCGTAGGAGCCATAGTCGACGTCGTGAAATTCGGACGGTGGCGGCGACAGCATGGGATCGCCGGGCCTGACGATGTTGCGCCGGCGCATCTCGTAGGGGCTGATGCCGAGCTGCTTCGCCAGCTCGTCGATCGCGGCCTCCACCGCGATCAGCGCCTGCGGCAGGCCATAGCCGCGAAACGCCCCCGCCGGCACCGTGTTGGTGTAGACGGCGGCGCCGTCGACCCGCTTGTTCGGGCAATTATAGACGCTGATGGACTCAGCCAGCGCGTGGAACATCACGGGCCCAGCGTGATTGCCGTAGGCGCCGGTGTTGGAGAGCACGTCGAGCTGGAGCGCGGTGAGCTCGCCGTCGGCATCGGCGCCGGCCTTGACGTGGACCCGCATCGGGTGGCGCGTCGAGGTCGCGATGAACTGCTCCTCGCGGGTCAGCTCCAGCTTCACCGGCCGCCCCGTCTTGAGCGCGGCAAGCACCAGAATGTCCTCGACGAACATCTCCTGCTTGCCGCCAAAGCCGCCGCCGACGCGCTCGCAGAATACGCGGACTTTGTCCATGGGAAGCTTGAAGATATCGGACAGCGCGCGCCGGGTCAGGAACGGCACCTGCGTCGAGGTGCGGACATTGAGCACGCCGGCGTCATCGAGCCAGGCGAGGCCGCCATGGGTCTCCAATGCGGCATGCTGCACACGATGACTGTGGAAGGTGCCCTCGTAGCTGACGGCAGAGGTGGCGAGCGCAGCCGCGACGTCGCCGAATTCGCCATGCGTCTCCGCGACGAGGTTGCGCTGAGCATCAGTGACCCGGTTCGCGGTGGTGCGATCAGGATGAATGACGGGCGCGCCCGGCGCCATCGCCTGCTCCGGATCGATCAGCGCAGGCAGGATCTCGTAATCGACCTTCAGCCGGCGGCACGCCTCCTCGGCGGCGGCTTCGCTCTCGGCGACGACGGCCGCAACCTTCTGGCCGATGAAGCGGACGACGTTATCGAGAATGCGGGTGTCCTCGGGATCCATCCAGTCCTTCTCGTGCCGCGCGGTCGACATCAGGACGGGCGGCGCATCCTCATGCGTCAGCACGGCGTGCACGCCGGCGACGCGAAGGGCTTCCGACTTGTCGATCGCCACGATCCTGGCGTGAGCATGCGGGGAGCGGAGCAGCTTGATGTGCAGCAGTCCGTCGATGGCGGTATCGAAGGTGTAACGCGCCCTGCCGCGCACGATGTCGGGACCTGCGGGGGCCGGCAGGCTGCGGCCGAATGCGGCGCCGGCCTCGATGTTTGCCTCGACATTGGTGTTGCCGAGGATCGCGTGCTCGATCGAACGATAACCGGTGCAGCGGCAGATATTGCCCTTCAACGCCGTGCCGAGATCGGTGCGCTGCGCCTGGTTCAGCGAGGCGCAGGTCAGGATCATGCCGGCGGTGCAGAAGCCGCATTGAAAGCCTTGCGCATCGAGGAAGGCCTGCTGCATCGGATGGGCGCCGTGGTCGCCACCAAGGCCTTCGATCGTGGTGACGCTGCGTCCCTCGGCGCGGAACGCCGGGATCAGGCAGCTATGGACCGGCTCGCCATCCAACAGCACGGTGCAGGCGCCGCAATCACCGGCATCGCAACCCTTCTTCACGCCGAAATGGCCGAGTTCGCGCAGGAACGTGCGCAGGCACTGGCCGGCACGCGGCCCTTGCGAAAACGCCTTGCCGTTGATCTCGAAGCTCATGATGGCACTCCGCCCAGGAGTTCGCCGCGGATCTCCTCGGCGAGCCGCAGCGTCATGTGCTTGCGCCAGAGCGGCTTGCCATGGATGTCGGTATGGTACAGGTCGTCCGTGATCTGCTGCGCGATGTCATCGCGAAGCGCACTCGCGTCGGGGGCCTTGCGAAAGGTCAGCTGGATCGGCCGCACCGTCGATGCGGTAACCGTTAGCGTCAGCGTGCCGTCCGGATCGAGACTGCCGATCAGAAGCGCCGCAGAGCGGCCGACGGGCGCCAGCGAGATCTGGCGAAAGGCGGTGCGGCGCCTCAATGCGGCAATGGGGATATCGATCTGCCGGATCAGGTCGCCTGGCGTCAGGCGGTTGCGCTGGTTGCCGGTGACGAAGTCGGCGACGGAAATCCTCTGTTCACCGCCGCCGGCCTTCCAGATTATGCAGGCGCCGTCGAGCGCCGAGGTGAGCGAGATCATTGGTCCCGCCGGCAGCGACATGCAGAGATTGCCGCCGACCGTTGCCGTCTTCCAGATCTTGAACGAAGCAAGGAAGGCCCGACAGCACTGGCCGATCAGCGGTGCCGCGAGCCAGTCGGACGGGCAGGCGAGACCATCGAGCTCCGCGATGGTGCAGGTGGCGGCGATGCTGAGATGGCTCGCGGTGATCGTCAGCGCCGGCCATTTCAGGTCGGTGAGATCGATCAGCCGCCTCAGATGCGTTTGCGGCTCCGAGAACAGCCAGGTGCCGCCCGCGAGCCAAGCATCACCTGCCGTCCAGGCAGGGAGTTGCGCGCGTGTTTGCGGATGGGCGACTGCTGTGATGGTATTCAAATCCATGGCTGCGCCAACGCTTCCGCCGGGTGAATCGGACAAGAGAAAGTCTTGCAAGACCGGAGCCAAGTCGCAACAACAAGTCGCAGCCAAGAACGCGATCGGACCGGCCTCCGCCTTGCAGGCCTGCCGTCAGCGGAGGTGAGGAGAAGCAGGATCATGACCGACGCAAGTCCGATCTGGATCAGGGATCCCCTGGCCATCCTCGCCGATGGGGCCGAGCGCGGGGTCGTGGTGAAGGATGGCCGGATCGTCGAGCTGGTGCCGGCCGGCGGGACGCCCGCGACTGCAAATATCGCGGTGTTCGATGCAGGCGACCACGTCGTGCTGCCTGGCCTGATCAACACGCACCATCACTTCTACCAGACACTGACGCGGGCCCTGCCGGCGGCGATGGATCGCGAGCTGTTTCCCTGGCTCCAGGCGCTCTATCCGGTGTGGGCGAAGCTGACGCCGGAGGCGCTGGAACTCGGCGTCACCGTGGCGATGTCCGAGCTGCTGCTGTCAGGGTGCACCACGACGACCGATCATCACTACGTCTTCCCGGCAGGACTCGAGGACGCCGTGGATATCGAAGTGGCGGTGGCGCAGCGGCTCGGTGTGCGCGTGCTGCTGACGCGCGGCTCGATGAACCTGTCGCAACGCGACGGCGGCCTGCCGCCTGATAGCGTCGTGCAGGACGAGGATACCATCCTCGCCGACAGCGCGCGCGTGGTCGCCAAGCATCACCAGCGTAGCGCGGATGCGATGGTGCAGATTGCGCTCGCGCCGTGCTCGCCCTTCTCCGTGACGACCTCGCTGATGCGCGCCACCGCCGAACTCGCCGAAAAGCTCGACGTGCGCCTGCACACCCATCTCGCCGAGACCGAGGATGAGAACAAATTCTGTGAGCAGATGTATGGCTGCCGCCCGCTCGATTATCTCGAACAATGCGGCTGGCTCAATGCACGGACCTGGCTCGCTCACGGAATCTTCTTCAACGCCGAGGAGATGAAGCGGCTCGGCAAGGCCAGGACGACCATCAGCCATTGCGCGTGCAGCAACCAGCTGCTGGCCTCCGGCTGCTGTCCCGTCTGCGAGATGGAGGAGGCCGGGGTCGGCATCGGTATCGGCGTCGACGGCTCGGCCTCCAACGACGGCTCGAACCTGATGCAGGAAGTGCGTGCCGCCTTCCTGCTACAACGAGCCCGCTACGGCGTGACGAAGGTCAGCCACAAGGACGCTTTGCGCTGGGCCACCAGAGGCTCGGCGGCGTGCGTCGGCCGGCCCGAGCTCGGCGAGATCGCCGTCGGTAAGGCCGCCGATCTCGCGTTGTTCAAGCTGGACGAGCTGCGCTTCTCCGGCCATGGCGATCCCCTGGCCGCATTGGTGCTGTGCGGCGCGCATCGGGCCGATCGAGTGATGGTGGCGGGAAAATGGGCCGTGGTCGACGGCGCGATCCCGGGCCTCGATGTGGCGGACCTCATCCGCCGCCACAGTTCGACGGCGCGGAGCATGCAACTGGGATAAAGAGGGGGCAGCCACAAGTGCCGGGTGCTTCTGGCCACCCCCTCCGAACCTCCTCCGGGAGGAGCAGGTGATCTGGTCAAGCAAGAAGCGTGCTACTTGCCCGGCAGCTTGTCGTCGATGCCCTTGACGTAGAAATTCATGCCGAGGACCTGGCCGTCATCGAGGTGATCGCCGCCCTTGCACTCGACCGGCTTGCCATCCTGCCCAACGATCGGGCATTTGAACGGATGCAGCTTGCCTGCTGTGATCGCGGCCTGGGCATCCTCGGCCATTTTCTTCACGTCGTCAGGCATGTTGGTATAGGGCGCCATCGCGAACATGTGGCTGTCGAGGCCGCCCCAGGTGTCCTCGGACTTCCAGGTGCCGGCGAGCTCGGCCTTGACGCGCTCGATGTAGTAGGGGCCCCAGGTGTCAAGGATCGAGGTCAGCTGGGTCTTGGGACCGAACTTGATCATCTCGGAGTCCTGGCCGAAGGCGAGCTTGCCGCGTTCGCTGGCGATCTGCATCGCGGCTGGCGAATCCGTGTGCTGCATGATCACGTCGGCGCCCTGGTCGATCAGCGCCTTGGCGGCGTCGGCCTCCTTGCCCGGGTCGAACCAGGTGTTGGCCCAGATGATCTTGACCTTGATGTTGGGGTTGATGGTCTGCGCCGCCAGCATCGTCGCGTTGATGCCGGAGACGACCTCGGGAATCGGGAACGAGCCGATATAGCCGAGCACGCCGGACTTCGACATCTTGGCCGCGATCAGGCCTTGAATGTAGCGGCCTTGATACCATTTGGCCGAATAGGTCGACATGTTCGAGTTGCGCTTGTAGCCGGTGGCGTGTTCGAAATGCACGTTCGGATACTTCTTGGCGACCTTCAGCGTCGGATCCATGTAGCCGAAGGAGGTCGTGAAGATCAGCTTGTTGCCGGCGCGAACGAGCTGCTCGATGGAGCGTTCGGCGTCGGGACCTTCGGGCACGTTCTCGAGATAGGTGGTCTCGATCTTGTCGCCCAATTCCTTCACCAGCGCCTGCCGCGCGAGATCGTGCTGATAGGTCCAGCCGAGGTCTCCGATCGGACCCAGATAGATGAAGCCGACCTTCAACTTGTCGGCGGCGGAGGCTGCACCGACGCTCCCGGCAAGCAAAAGCCCGGCAGCCAGCGCAAGAAGTGATTTCCTCATCATCAATCTCCAAACATCAGGGGAAAGCCACGATCCGCAACGCGCGCGCCCCATCGCGCACGCTGCGGAAATGAAAAACTCAGCGGTCAGGCACGAACACGCTGCCGAGCGCGGCCGGCGCGGTCGAGCCGCCAGTGCGCGCACGGGAGAGCAGGACCAGGACGATGACGGTTGCAAGGTACGGCAGCGCCGACATGAACTGCGAGGGGATGCCGACGCCCCAGCCCTGCGCATGCAGTTGCAGGATCGTCACCGCGCCGAAGAGGTAAGCGCCGACGACGAGCCGGCCCGGCCGCCAGGACGAGAACACCACCAGCGCCAGCGCGATCCAGCCGCGGCCTGCGGTCATGCCGGGAATGAAGAACGGCGTATAGGCGAGCGGCAGATAAGCGCCCGCCAGCCCTGCGCAGGCGCCGCCGAACATCACGGCGAAGGTGCGGATGCGCAGCACGGGATAGCCGAGTGCATGCGCGGAGACATGATTGTCGCCGCAGGCGCGCAGGATCAATCCCGCGCGCGAGCGGTACAGGAACCACCAGACGCCAACGATGAGTGCGACCGAGAAATAGACAAAGGCGTCCTCGCCGAACAGCACCCGGCCGATCAGGGGGACATCCGTAAGGCCGGGAATGGTGAGGTGCACTGCCGGCGTGATGCGCTCGCCGACGAAGCCGGCGCCGATCAGGCCGGAGAAGTCCGACGCCGAGGATGGTCAGCGCGAGACCCGTTGCGACTTGGTTGACGGCGAGCCCGAGCGTCATCAGCGCGAAGATGAGCGACATCAACGTGCCCGCCACAATGCCGAACAGCGCTCCAATGAAGATCGAGCCGGTCAACCAGGCGCCGGCAAAGCCGCAGGCCGCGCCAACGATCATCATGCCCTCGACGCCGAGATTGAGCACGCCGGAACGCTCGGTCACGAGCTCGCCGGTCGCCGCGATCAGCAGCGGCGTCGACGCGGCGAGCACCGCCAGGATGATGGCCTCAACCAGCTCCACGGGTCACCTGTCGGTTCGCGAAGATCAGCTTGAAGCGGTAGAGGATGAGGGAATTGCAGGCGAGCACGTAGAACAACAAAATGCCCTGGAAGACCTTGGTGACGTCCAATGGGATCTTCATTGCGATCTGTGCCTGCTCGCCGCCGATAAAGGTCAATGCGAGGAAAAGGCCTGCAATTAATATTCCAAGCGGGTTCAGCCGGCCAAGGAAGGCCACAATGATCGCGGTGAAGCCGTAACCCGGCGAGATGCCGGGCTGGAGATGCCCAACGGGTCCTGCGACCTCGATGATGCCGGCGAGGCCCGCCAGCGCACCAGAGATCGCGAAGGTGAGGATGATGAGCTGGTCGGCATTGAAGCCGCCGAACCGGGCGGCACGCGGCGCGGCTCCAACCACGCGGATCTCAAAGCCCTTGATGGTGCGTGCGAGCAGGATCGCTGCCGCTGCGACGACGAGCAGGGAGATGATCGAGCCGAGATGCAGCCGGCCGCCCTCGATCAGCAGCGGCACCGTCGCCACCGGATCGAACTCGGCCGTGGTCGGGAAGTCGAATCCGTGCGGATCGCGCCAGGGGCCGCGCACGAGATAGTCGAGGAAAAGGTCGGCGACATAGACCAGCATTAGGCTGGTCAGGATCTCGCTGGCGCCGAACTTCACCTTGCAGATCGCTGGGATGAGCGCATAGAGGGCGCCTGCGGCCGCGGCGAGCACGAGCATGGCCGGCAGCACCCAGCCGCCGGCATCGGTGCCCTGCGTCTTCACCGCAATCCAGCTTCCGGCGACCGCGCCGATCAGGAATTGTCCCTCGGCGCCGATGTTCCAGGCATTGGCGAGATAGCAGAGCGACAGCCCGATCGCGATCATCACCAGCGGCGTGGCCTTCACCGCGATCTCCTGAAGCGAATAGCCGTCGGTTAGCGGCGCGATGAAATAGGCATGCAAAGCGAGCAGCGGATTCTTGCCGAGGATCGCGAACAGAATGACCATGGTCACGATGGTGAGGCCGATCGCGATCAGTGGCGAGATCAGCGCGATCGTATTGGAGCGTTCGGCGCGCTTCTCAAGCACCAACTGCATGCGTGACCTCCTTCGGCTCCAGGCTGCTGCCGCCCATCAGAAGGCCGAGCTTTTCGCGGCTCGCTTCGCTGGCGGCAAGCGGAGCCGACAGCCGGCCGTGAAACATCACGGCGATGCGGTCGGCGATCTCCGTGAGCTCGTCGAGATCCTGGCTGGTCACGAGCACGGCGGCGCCAGCGGTTGCGAGATCAAGCAGCGCCTGGCGGATCACGGCGGCAGCGCCGGCATCGACGCCCCAGGTCGGCTGGCTCACCACCAGCACCGCCGGATTGCGCAGGATCTCGCGTCCGACGATGAATTTCTGCAGATTGCCGCCGGAAAGGGATGCTGCTTCCGGATCGCGTCTGGCCTTGCGGACGTCAAACGTTTCGGTCGCGCGGTCGACCGTCTTCAGCGTTGCCGCGGTGTCGATGAAGCCGTGACGGACCATACCGCTGGCGGCATGCCCGGTGAGCAGCGCGTTCTCCGACAGCTTCATGCGCGGCGCGGTGCCGTGGCCGAGACGCTCCTCGGGCACGAAGGCGGCGCCGAGCTTGCGCCGCTGCGTGATCGAGAGGTGGCCGGCGGCGATGCCCTCGATTACGACGGTGCCGGGGTCCTTCGACAGGCGCTCGCCGGAGAGTGCGGCGAACAGCTCGTCCTGGCCGTTGCCGGCGACGCCGGCGATGCCCAAGATCTCGCCGCCCTTCAGCTCGAACGAAATGTGCTCGAGACGTACGCCATGCGCTTCGCTTGGAGAGAGCGAGAGATCGTTGACGACGAGCCGCGGCACGGTGGTCTTGCGGCCGGATGCGGCCTTCACTTGCTTGATCTCAGCCCCGACCATCATGCGCGCGAGCGAGGCGGCGGTCTCGCGCCGGGGATTGCAGGTTTCGACCTTCCTGCCGCCGCGCAGGATCGTTGCGGTGTCGCAGAGCCGCTTCACTTCCTCTAACTTGTGGCTGATGTAGAGGATGGCGCGACCTTCGGCCTTGAGCCGCTCCAGCACGATGAAAAGCTGGTCGGCTTCCTGAGGCGTCAGCACTGCGGTGGGTTCGTCCAGGATCAGGAATTTCGGATCCTGCATCAGCGCGCGGACGATCTCGATCCGTTGGCGCTCGCCGACCGACAATTGCCAGACCTCGCGCCGGGGATCGAGCGGCAGTCCGTAGGTCTTCGAGACCCGCTCCAGTCGCGCCGACATGTCCTTGAAGGATTCCTGCCCGTCGAGGCCGAGCGCGACGTTCTCGGCGACGGTGAGATTGTCGAACAGCGAGAAATGCTGGAACACCATGCCGATGCCGCACCTGCGCGCGTCCGAGGGACCGGACAGCACTAGTCGTTCGCCCTGCCAGCGAATCTCGCCGGCGCTGGGCTGGATCAATCCGTAGACCGCCTTGACCAGTGTCGACTTGCCGGCGCCGTTCTCGCCGAGCAGCGCGTGGATTTCCCTCGGCCGGATCTCGATGTCGATGGCCTCGTTGGCGAGGAAATCACCATAGCGCTTGGTGAGCCCGATCGCCTGAAGCAGAGGGGGCTCGCCGGAATGCAGGCCGTTAGGCGTCTGATCTAACATTCGCTGATGCGCTGGCATGGATGAAGTGCCTCAATTGTGAGCTAGTTTGAGCCGCCGCGTAAGATGTGAAAAAGCGTCATCCCTTGCTCAACGCTGCGGCAGGTGCGGCGGTGCCGGTTGAGTCGTTCCACGCTTTCGTGCGCAAACACGGACAGCGGAGGCAATCGCTGCATCGAGTTCGCGCCTGTTGCAAATTTGTGACGGTTCAAACCAAATCGGAACCCGCTGTGCAGGCTTGACGCCATGTTGAGCAATCATGCGCCGGTCCGTCCTTCGCTTGCAGCGCAGCGATCGCGACGGCCGCTCCAACTCGGCGTCGCATCGGGGCGTGATCAGAAAATCCGAATAAAAACAATCGGGAATGTTCGGCAATAGCGATCCCTTGCCTCTCGTGCTCACTGCGCGCGGGCACTGTGCAATCTCCTCCATGACTCGTCGCGTGCTGCCGAAACAAGCGGCACGCCGTGTGAAAAGTTGAGGCTTCTCACTCCGGGAGATCGGCGCAAGTGTCGCACCCAGGGGACGTTCATTTTTACGTGTCCAAACTTGGGGGTATTCAGGATGTTGTTTCGTTACACGGCAATGGCAGCAGCGGCGCTGTCACTTGCTACGCTGGCCACCGGTGGCCTGGCTCAAGCGGCGGATCTGCCGGTCAAGGCGGTCAAGAAGGCGCCGGACCTTCCGTTCTTCCTGGTCATAGATAACCGCGTCACGTTCTCGTACATCTTCAACGCTTCGCAGCCGGGCGCGTGGTCATTCCGGCCGGATGGATCGATCAACAGCAAGACCACCAAGCAGGTCTATTCGTTCACCCATTTCGACCTCTGGGCATACGGCACGAACTTCTTCACCATCTCCATGTTCAAGTCGGATCACAATGACCCGGCGGGGCCCTGCACCAGCGCTGGCACGATCTTCGGCGCGCCGGCATCCTGCGCCGGTGCGACCGAAATCTATGGTCTGTTCCGCTCGACCTTCGGCTGGAACGAGCTCTTCAACACCAAGGCTTTCACCGCGGGGCCGCTGCACAACATTTCGTTTGAAGTCGGCATGGATGCCAATACCGAGAACAGGTATTTCGGCGCCGCCAAGCGCGACGTCGTCGGCGGCCTGCAGTTTGCGTTCGACCTGCCCTACAAGGGCTACATCAACGTCGCGCCGCTGGTCGATTGGGAGTTCGCCAACCACAATTCCTTCAGCCAGTGCGGGCTGTTCGGTCCGGGCGTTCCCGGAGTGACGTGTCTCGCGGACGGCAACACGTCGTTCAAGCCAACCTGGGCTGTCGAAGTCAACTACTACATGGACCTCGGCTTCCTGCCGCCGAACATGCAGTACTTCTCGATCAGCGGCCGCGCTGGCTGGTACGGCAAGAAGGGCACCGACACCGAGCCGCTTCCCTACAGCCCGGCGAATGGCGTCTACAACACGGCGGTCGAGTTGAACTCGGAACCCATCCGTCTGACCTTCGATGCCTCGAAGGCGGCCTGGGGTGACAAGTACTCCCACTTCGTGGACGTCTGGGTGGCCTACCGCTACTGGCAGAACAAGTTCGGCCTCGATCACAACCTTGCCGTCGGCTGTACCACGGCCGTCGGTGGCCGGACGGTGAGCACCGGCTCCTGCACCGAGTCCTCGCTCTATTCCGGTATCACCGTGAAGTTCTAACCACCTGACCTTCTGCAGGTGAAAGACGATGGCGCCGCGTCAAACCTCCGCGGCGTTATCTCCTTTTGGATGTGCTGCTACTTTGTCCACGCGCCCTCGTGCAACGCTTCGGCTTCATCCTCCAGCAACGGCCCGAGCACCTCGGTCGGCCGCTGCCCGCTGGCAAAGACCTCGCGGCAGGGCAGGTCGAGCGTTGGATTCTCCGGATGGTTGCCGGTGACGCCGCGCAGGCGGTGCTCGCTGAGACCGTAGACCACGCGGCCGATGCCGGCCCAGTAGATCGCGCCGGCGCACATCGCGCAGGGCTCGGCGGAGGAATAGAGCGTCGCCTTCGCCAGCACTTCGCGACTGAGCGTGCGGCAGGCCTGCGTGGCCGCGAGACGTTCGGCATGCGCGGTGCCGTCGTGATCCGGCATGTAGCCGTTCTCGGTCTCAATCAGCACGTTGCCATCCGCATCGACGACGATGCAGCCGAAGGGATGATTGCCATGGGTGAGGGAGCGGCGGGCGATCGCCAAGGAGAGGCGGAGGAAGTGCTCGTCCTGCTCGGATGCGCCGCTCATCGCTGCTCCCTGGTCAGTGCCCCGCCATGTGCCGGCCGACCACGGTGAGGTCGGCCTCGCTGGTCCGTGCTTCATACACGAATTCGCCGTGGAACATCACCACCAGCCGATCGGACAGTTCGAGCAATTCGTCGAGATCCTCGCTGACGAGCAGCACGGCGGCGCCGCGGTTGCGGGCGGCCATGATCTCGGCGTGGATCTGCGCCACCGCTGCGAAGTCGAGGCCGAAACAGGGATTGGCCGCGATCAGCACCTCGACGTCGCCGGCAAGCTCGCGGGCGAGCACGGCACGTTGCACGTTGCCGCCGGACAGCGCCGAGATCGGCGTATCCGGCGTGCGGGTCTTGATCTTGTATTGCGCAATCTTCGTCCTGGCGTCGTCTCGAAAGGCGCCGCGATTGAGCCACCAGCCGCCACGGGCGAAGGGCGCACGGTCGAATTCGCGGAAGGCGATGTTGTCGGCGACGCTCATGCCGCCGACGCAGGCGTTCTTCAACGGCTCCTCGGGAAGGAGCGACATCTTGTGGCGCCGCATCTCCTCGCGGCTGGCGCGGTAGGGATCGCCGGCAACACGGATCTCGCCGCTTTCGGCCTCGCGCTGGCCGGCCAGCACCTCGACCAGCTGGCGCTGGCCGTTGCCGGAGACACCGGCGATGCCGACGATCTCGCCGGCCCGCACGGTGAGCGAAACGTCATGTACGGCGACTGCGCCGGCATCGTCGATCGCACGGAGCTTTTGCAGCTCGAGCCTGGCTTGGCCAGCCTTACCGGTGCGCGGCGGCTGCACCGTCAATTCCTCGGCGCCGATCATGGTGCGAGCCATCGCGTCCGGCGTGAGCTCGGCCACGTTGCCATGACCCGCCAGCTTGCCGCGGCGCAGGATCGTGACGTCGTCGGCGAACGCCATGACCTCGCGGAACTTGTGCGTGATCATCAGGATCGTCAGCTCACCCCTGACGACCATATCGCGGAGCATGCCGAGCACCTCGTCGGCTTCCGCCGGCGTCAGCACCGAGGTCGGCTCGTCCAGGATCAGGAAGCGACGCTTCAGGTAGAGCTGCTTGAGGATCTCGCACTTTTGGCGTTCGCCGGCAGAGATGTCCGAGACTTTGGCGCCGAGCGGCACCTTGAAGGGCATGCGGCTCAGAAACGCCTCGAGCTCCTTCATCTCCTTCGGCCAGTTCACCACCGCCGGCACATCGTCGCGGGCCAGCACGAGGTTTTCCGCGACCGTCATCGCCGGCACCAGCGTAAAATGCTGGTAGACCATGCCGAGCCCGAGCGCGTGAGCGTCCTTCGGATTGCCGATCGCCTGCTCGCGCCCGCCGACGAGGATGTCGCCTTCGGTCGCGTGGTAATAGCCCATGATGCATTTGACGAGGGTCGATTTGCCGGCGCCGTTCTCGCCGAGCAGCGCGTGGAACGAGCCCGGCCGCACCTTCAGCTCGACATTGTCCAGCGCCAGGAAATCGCCGAAGCGCATGGTCATGGCGACGGCATCGACGCCGAAGGCGCCGGAGGGCGGTGGCGTTTCGCCGATGATCACGAAATCGCTCCGATGAAGGCGTCCGACGTCGAGACCGCGCCGAACACGCCGCCTTGCATCTTGATCATCTTTAGCGCGTGGTCGTGGTTGCTCTTGTCGGTCGCGCCACAGCAATCGTGCAGCAACACGCATTCGAAGCCACGGTCGTTGGCCTCGCGCATGGTGGTGTGAACGCAGACGTCGGTGGTGATGCCCGTGAGCACGATGTTCTCGATGCCGCGCACCCGCAGGATCAGCTCCAGGTCGGTGGCGCAGAACGAGCCCTTGCCCGGCTTGTCGATAATCGGCTCGCCCGGCAGCGGCGCCAGCTCCGGGATGATGTCCCAGCCGGGCTCGCCGCGCACCAGGATGCGGCCGCAGGGGCCGGGATCGCCGATGCCGGCGCCGATCTGGCGCGAGCGCCAGCGCTTGTTGGCGGGAAGATCGGAGAGATCGGGGCGGTGGCCTTCACGGGTATGGATGATATGGAAGCCTTGGCTGCGCATCATTGCGAGCAGCTTCCTGATCGGCTCGATCGGTGCCCGCGTCAGCGAGAGGTCGTAGCCCATCTTGTCGACATAGCCGCCGACGCCGCAGAAATCGGTCTGCATGTCTATGATGATGAGCGCGGTGTTTTCGGGACGGAGGTCGCCGTTATAGGGCCAGGCATAGGGCTCGGACTTGATGTGTCGCTCGGGCATGATCTTGCTCTCTAGCGTGTGATCGACAATTCCGCCGGGGCTCCGGTCAGCGTGCGTTTGGGCGAGCAGGTGATGATCATGATCGCCAGCGTCAGGATGTAGGGCGCGGCATTGAAAAGGTGATAGCCGGAGGTGACGCCGACCGATTGCAGCGCCGGCCCCAGCGCCGCGGCGCCGCCGAAGGCGAGCGAGGCCCACAGGCAGAGCAGGGGATCCCAGCGCGCGAAGATCACGAGCGCCACCGCCGTGATGCCCTGCCCCGAGGACAATCCTTCATTCCAGCTGCCGGGATAGAACAGCGACAGGAACGAGCCGCCGATGCCGGCGAGGAAGCCGCCGACCATGGTGGCGCGCAGGCGGATCAGCAGCACCGAGTGGCCCATCGCGCGCGCGGCATCCGAGCTCTCGCCGGCGGTGCGGATGAGCAAGCCCCAGCGCGTGGTGCGGAAGGCCCAGTGCAGGATCGGTGCGAGCGCGACGCCGATCAGGAAGAGCACGTTGACGCGCAGCGCGGCGCGGACCTGCGGGACGTCGCTCCACCAGCCGAAATCGATCGCGGGCAGGCGCGGCGCGGTGGGCTCGATCAGCGGCTTGCCGAGATAGAAGGCAAGGCCGGTACCGAACAGCATCAATGCAATGCCGACTGCGACGTCGTTGACGCGCGGCAGCGAACAGATGCCAGCGTGCAGCGCGCCCAGCAGCGCGCCGGTGATGCCGGCTGCGAGCACGCCCAGCCACGGAGAGCCCGAAAGGTACGAGACACCGTAGGCGCTCATCGCGCCCATCACCAGCGTGCCTTCGAGGCCGAGATTGATGCGGCCGGAGCGTTCGGTGATGCATTCCCCCAGGCTCACGAACAGGAACGGCGTGGAAACGCGAATGGCGCCGCCGAGCACAGCGAGCGGGACGGTCCAGAGTCCGATCGATCCGTCTGCCATCTCAGGATTTTCCCTTCAGGAATCCGATGCGGCCGTAGAGCGCATCGCTGGCCAGCACGAAGACGAAGATGATGCCCTGGAGCACCAGCACGGACGCATCCGGAAGTCCGAGGCGCCTCTGCAGCAGGCCGCCGCTGGCGCTGATGCCGCCGAGGAGGATCGCTACGGGGATGATGGCGAGCGGATTTTGCCGCGCGAGGAAGGCGACGAGAATGCCGGTGAAGCCGTAGCCCGCAGCAAGATTGGCATTGGTGCGTCCCTGCACGGCGGCGACCTCGACCATGCCGGCAAGGCCTGCGGCGCCGCCGGCGAGAAAGCAAATGGTCAGGATCAGCTTGTCGACGCCGAGGCCGACGATCTTCGCGGCGCGGATGTTGCCGCCGGCAACCCGCGCCGCGAAGCCGAACACGGTGTGATAGATCAGGATGTAGGCAGCAATGGTGGCGATCAGACCGAACACCAAGCCCCAATGCACGTCGGTGCCGGGAATGGTGCCTATCATGTTGGCGGCGCCGATCTCGCGCGTCGAAGGCTTGTTGAGGCTCGCGGGATCGCGCATAGCGCCTTCGACGAGATGGTTGAGGATTGCAAGCGCGATGTAGACGAGCAGCAGGCTCGATATGGTCTCGTTGACGCCGCGATACTGTCGCAAGCCGCCCGACAGCATGATCCACACGCCTCCGCCGGTCACGCCGGCGATGACCATGACAATTTGCACGGCGAGCGGCGGCATGCCTTGAAGCGCCAGTGCGGCGCTGGTTGCCGATAGCGCACCGATCAGGAGCGCGCCTTCGCCGCCGATGATGACCATGCCGAGTTGTGCGGGCAAGGCGGTGCAGAGTGCGGTGAGGATCAGCGGCGCCGCACGTGTCAGGGTGTTCTGCCAGGAGAACCAGGTGCCGAACGCGCCGTAGTACATGTAGAAATAGAGGTCGAGCGGATTCTTGCCGAACATCGCGACGAAGATGCCGAACACCACGAGCGCGCCGACGAGCGCGGCGCCCGGGATAAGAATGTATTCAATCGTTGCGCCATGGCGCTGGAGAAAGCCGGGATCGGCGGCCGGGGCAATCGTCCCGGCCGCATCAGTGGAATCCACAGCTTCCGTCGTCACGAAGTCGCTCCGATCACGCCTTCGACGAGGTAGTCCATCTTCTCCAGCTCGGGATCCTTCTGGCCGCGATCGGTGCCGGCCGCGATCACCGTCTTGCCCTTGTTGTCGACCAGCCCGCCCTTGAAGATGGCGTAGCCGTCAGCCGAGAGGAATTTGGCCTTGACGTCGTCGGCATGCTTGCGGGCTTCTGCGGAAACCGCTTCGCCATAGGGCGATGTCTTGACGATCTCCTCCTTGAGGCCGCCGCGATAGAAGTTCGGGATGCTCTCGCCGGCGGCGATCATCTTCACGAACTTCGGATAGAGCGCTTCCCAATTCCACTCCGCGCCGGTGAGATACGCCTTCGGGGCGAGCGGCGACTGGTTGGTATGATAGCCGCAGACGAAAGCGCCGCGGCGCGCCGCGTTCTCGACCATGGTCTTGGGGCCGTCGACATGGCAGGTGAGCACGTCAACGCCCTGGTCGATCAAGCTGTTGGTGGCTTCGGCTTCCTTGACCGGCATCGACCAGTCACCGGTGAAGATGACTTGCGTGGTCGCCTTCGGATTGGCGAGCCTGGCCCCGAGCGTGAAGGCGTTGATGTTGCGCAGCACCTGCGGGATGGGCTTGGCCGCAACGAAGCCGAGCTTGCCGCTCTTGGAAGTGTAACCGGCGACGATGCCGGAGATGTATTGAGCTTCGTCGATATAGCCGAAATAGCTGCCGGCGTTCTTCGGGTCCTTGTCGCTCCACAGGCCGCCGCAATGCTCGAAGCGCAGCTTCGGGTACTTGTTGGCCATCTTGACCATGTGCGGATTGTAGTAGCCGAACGATGTCGGGAAGAGCAGGCTGGCGCCGTCGAGATTGATCATGGATTCGATCGTCTTCTCGACCGCGTCGGTCTCCGGCACCTTCTCTTCCTCGACGACCTTGAGGCCGGGAATCTTCTTCAGTGCCGCTGCGCCCTGCGCATGCGCCTGGTTGTAACCGTAGTCGTCACGCGAGCCGACATAGATGAAGCCGATCGTCGTCTCGGCTGCGAAGGCCGGTCGGACGCCAGCCGCGGCGCCGAGGGTCAGGGCCGCGCCGCTTTGCAACAAATGCCGTCGTGAAATCCTGCCAAAATCCATTGCTTGCTCCCCTTGGCGGATGCCCCGCCTCAATCTCGCGGCTACCGCCGGTCTGGCGGAGCTTGGAACAAGTGTCGCAAGCTTCGTGCCACAGGCTGCGGAGCGTTCATTTGAGTGCAAGTTATTGAAAATAGTGGAATTTGTGGGTTGCCTGAATCCTGATCAGGGAATCGACGGATTAATTTATGGGCAGTAGCTCCCAATTGTATGCAATGGAGTTAAGCAGCCTTAACCGGTTCGCGCGTGTGCATGAGGGGAGCGGGACGGTCGGCCGGCCACTCGCATTCATGCTAACCACGTGCGGATTAGGACGGCGCCGGATGCGTGATTTTCGCTGGCACCGAACTTGTATCGATCGTCATCAGAACCGCCGCTGCTGCGGTCCGCGAGAGATGGAAAGCCCGCCGAGATGGTTGCTGGGAACGCCGTTCAGACGACATCGCTCGGCGAAGAGATCGGGCGCCGCATCAACGAGCTCGGCGCGATTTCGGAAGAGGTTGGCAAGCTCACCCGCATCTATCTCAGCAAGGAGCTGCGCGAGGCTGCGGACCTCATCTTGGGTTGGATGCGCGAGGCCGGCATGAGCGCGCATCTCGATGCGATCGGCAATGTCTGTGGCCGCTACGAAGGCGAGCGGCCGGGTGCGCCCTGCCTGATGCTCGGCTCGCACTACGACACGGTGCGCGATGCCGGCAAGTGGGACGGGCCGCTCGGCGTGATCACCGCGATCGCCTGCGTCGCAGACCTCAACCGCCGCGGCAAGCGCCTGCCGTTCGCGATCGAGGTCGTCGGCTTTGCCGATGAAGAGGGGGTACGTTTCGCCTCGACGCTCCTCGGCAGCCGCGCGGTGGCCGGCACATTCGAGGAGAGCGTCCTGAACACGCGCGACCGTGACGGCTTGTCGATGCGCGATGCGCTCATCACGTTCGGCCTCGACCCCGATCATATCGGCGCGGCTGCGCGGGCGCGGCGCGAACTGCTTGCCTATCTCGAGCTGCACATCGAGCAGGGGCCGGTGCTGGAAGCGCAGAACCTGCCCGTCGGCGTCGTCACCGCGATCGCAGGGGCCACGCGCCTTGCCGCGCGGCTGACCGGCATGGCCGGTCACGCCGGCACGGTGCCGATGGCGCTTCGGCGCGACGCACTTGCCGGCGCCGCCGAATGCATCGGCGCGATCGAGCAGTTTTGCCGGACCGACGAGGGCGGGCTGGTCGGCACCGTCGGATACATCCAGGCAAGGCCCGGCGCGACCAACGTCATCCCGGGCGAGGTGTCCTTCACCATCGACATGCGCGCACCGACCGACATGCATCGCAAGCGTGCAGTCGCCGACATCGTCCGCCAGATCGAGGCGATTGCCAAGCGCCGGCAATTGGTGCTTCAGCTCGATGTCACGCACGAGAACCGCACTGCACCTTGTGCGCCCTGGCTCAAGGAGCAGATCGCCAAGGCGATCGGAGCGGAAGGTTTTTCCGTATTCGAGCTGCCGAGCGGGGCAGGGCACGACGGTATGGCGATGATCGACATTGCCGATGTCGGCATGATCTTCGTCCGCTGCCGCGGCGGGATCAGCCATCATCCTGACGAGCATGTCGAGCTCGCCGATGCCGACACCGGCGCGCGGGTGCTGCTGCGGGTGATCGAGAATTTCAGGCCGCGGGACGGTCAGTTGAGCCCGCAAGTCACCGGATAGAGACACGAATCAGACACGCCTAAAATAGTGACGGCCTTCCGCCGGGACCACGAGGCACAATTCGACGAGACATATGAACAGCAACATTTCTTTTCCGCGCCATCGTGAAAGCCGGTTCTATCAGGGCGTGACCGCAACCTTTGTCGCCAACGCGCTTCAGGCGGTGAATTTTCTCGGCGATCAATTCCTGAGGCAATCGCATCATCCGTTCACTGCCATTGCGGACCTTTACCGGCACTCGATGGACAGCGCCTTTTCGGTGACCGAGGCATTCCTCGTCACGGGGGCGCCGCACGCTTCCGCGTACTATCCGCGCGACTTCGCCTGGTTCTATCCCGACGTTCTCGATCCTGAAACCATCATGGATTCGCAGGACGCGGTGCGACGGGCCCGTCTGCTCGAAAAGAGCGTGCGTCTGTTGCTGGAGGCGGTTCGCGCTGGCGTCGTCACCACGACCATCGTGCCGGCGGGACGCGGTCGGTATCTCGGCGTGAACTATTTCTCGCGTCCTTCGGATACGCTGCTCGGTATCCTTGCCGGTCTCCAGCAGATGATGTCCGCCGAAGACAGGGCGTCGTCCTTTCTGGCAATGTCGCAATGCGCGCATGCCGGCCGCCTACTGCTGGCCGAATATAGCGCCGACCTGAGGCGGGCGATCCTGCAGCTCGCAAGCGAGCTGGAGCCGTTCGAGGCTGACGGCACCAGATATTTGCTGTGCGATGCCCGCGCCCCGCGCTCTGCGGCAACCGACACCCGCGCCGAGCGCCGACGCTTCGTGACCAATGCCTGCGTCTACACCACGTTCGTGTGGGGCGTGCAGCTCGGAATCGTCGACGAGAACGAGCTGAAACGGCTGCTCGGGCGCGACCTCGCGCACCACAAGAGAGACCTGCTCCGGCTGTTCGGCAAGGATGGCTACATCAGACATTCCCTGGACGGCCCGGCGGCTCCGCCGGCGTCCTCGGTTGCGCTGGATTTCGTCAGCGTGCATCACGGCTTCTGGGACCTGAACGAGGAAAGCGAGCGCGCGCTGTTCGCGGCCACGGCGGATTTGATCATTGCGGAGCCGCGCTTCCGCATCCCCAGCACGTTTCATTTCCTGGTGTCGGCGGATAATCCGCGGACCAAGATGATCCACAAGATCGCGGCTCCCGCCTACCAGGGACGCTCATCCTGGCCGACATTCAATGTCGAGTTTGCGGATCGCATGCTGGACTTCGACGAATTCTCGGGGAGCGGCACCTACCGGGCCTGCGCCCAGGGAATATTGAATGACATTCGGACTGCAACCGAGGTCCATGGCGGCTATCAGGAACTGATCTCGGAGCAGGGTCTGAAATATCGCACCTGGGCTTATAAGGGCGCCGTGGCTCATTCCTGGTTTCCCCGCTTCCTCTCTGTCTGGAGGAGGGCATATGGAACGCCGCTCCTCCGGTGGGATGACTGATCCACAACGTCGGTTAATCAGTCGGCGAGGCCCCCTCGAGCACTTTTGCTGCCAGGGTCATCTAGTTCCGATTTCGGCGAGAACTAATATTCGGGCGAGGGGGCCGCCGTCCTCGCACTACGCCACGAGATCCAGCAGCCGGCATGATCCGCGCACCAGCACCTTGCGTCCGGTGGGCGTCATCTCAGGCAAGCCGTCATTGACGACAACGAGGCCGAGCTTGACGAGACTTTCGAGGAGGTAGGCCTTCGAGGGGCGACCGTTTGATGCCGGATTGCGAAGTGTGCGTAGCGCTTCCCATTGTTCCGGCGAAAGATCGAAGTCGACGTCGTTGCTCATGTTGCCTCAAGCGATAGTACCGTTCGCGCGCCTCTGTTAGCGACGCTGCATGAAAACCATGCGACGACAATGAGTCGGGAATTCGGTGAGCTGTTTGGAACGTCTCTTCATAAATTGCCGCACTTCGTTGCGCCACAAGAGTTAAGATCGCTCCGCCGCGAATATCGTTCCGGACCTCGATCACTTATTGATGATGTTGGCTTGATGTTGCGCTGCGAACTGCCGCGCTGCACGGGAAGTGCTGCTGTCTCATTTCGCGTCGCAATATGCACAGAAACAATGAGACGGAGCGTTCCGGACTCTGTTAGCCTCGTTGGCAGGGAATGGCTTCACAGGCCGGAGTGGAGTGCATGAAGAGGCTGGTCGAAATCCGCAGTCAGGAATCCCTGTGCCGAGAGCGGGCCGCGCTCGATTTCGAGCGCCGCGTTTTCTGGCTCGCGCAGGCGGAAGAGTGGAAGCAGCGCGCTGTCGACGAAATCGCGCATCACTTTCGCGAGTGCAATCTTGCTCACGCCGAGCTGACCGCCGCCTGACGATAGAGGCGGGTGCGATCGCCGCTTATTGATAACTGGCCACGATATCGGATACCGCGCGCTCGAGTTGCTGCGCGGTTGCGCATTGCCGTACGACGCTGCAAAAGGTCGCATAGCGTGACATCTCGGAATCGCCAAAGCCCCAGGCGAGCCGTCCTTCCGGATTGAGCCAGACCAGTCGCTTCGACCGTTCGGAGATGCGGCGCAGAATGTCGGCGCGCGGGTCGAGATTGTTGCTGCGGGCATCGCCGAGCACGATCACCGTGGTCTGCGGCGTCAGCGTGCTCATGAACTCTTTCTCGAAATCGACCAGCGAGGAGCCATAGTCGGACGAGCCGAAGCCGACCTTGGACATGATCTCGGCCATCGCCTCTTCCGGCGAGTTGTTCTCCAGGATCTCGCTGACTTCGATCAGATGCGAGGAGAAGGCAAACGAGCGGACGTCGTCGACCACCTCGTGCAGCGAGTGGATCAGCAGCAGGAAGAAGTCGGAGACCTGCGCGACCGAGCCGGAGACGTCGCAGAGCGCCACGATCTTGGGCCGGTCACGATGCTTGCGCTTCCATGCGGTGAGGAACGGTACGCCGCCCCAGGCCGCGTTGCGGCGGAGCGTGCGGCGAACGTCGAGATGGCCGCGGCGCTGGCGCTTGCGCGGCTTCGAGTAGCGCTCGCGCAGCCGTCGTGCGATCTGGCGGATGAGAGCGCGCATCTCGGCGACCTGGCGCCGCTCGATGCGCGCAAGCGGCGCGTTGCGCAGAATCTCGTTGCGAAGGTTTTCGGCCTCCTCGCGGGCGTAGAGCGCGAGCCCCTGCGAGACCGTGTCGCGCACCGCTTCGCGCAAGGCATCGAGCGCGGCGCGCAGACGCTCGGCCAGCGACGGGTTGGTCGCGGTCAGTTGGTCCAAATCGTCCCGCAGGCGCTGGAGGCCCATGGCGTCCAGGATGCGGCTGGAGAAGATGCCGCGCTGGGTGGAATAGCGGATGTCGGACAGCGGGGCAGCACCGGAGGCACTGGCGATCGCTGCCGCGATCGCATTGCGATCCTGCGACAGCAGCATCTGCGCAAGAGGGCCGAGTTCCTGGGCGGGCTGACCTTCACCAGCTTCGCCGGCCGCGTCCGATGAGGACGACTGATCTGAATCCTGCGAAGCGTCGTCGCTGCCCGCCTCGGGCTGATCCTGCCGCGGTTCGGGCTGGCTGAAGAAGAGATCGAAACAGTCGCCGAGTGCGAGTTTTTCGTCCTGCGACTTGGCGAGTGTCAGCAGCAGGGCGTCGCGCAAGATGGCGCGGTCGGAGAAACCGACCTGCTTGACCGCGCGCATCGCATCGATGCTTTCGGCGGGCGAGACATGAACGCCGGCGCCGCGCGCCGCCCGAAAGAAACGATGGAGGTTCTCGCGCATCGGCGTCAACCGAAGACGTTGGACCGTGCCGCCTTGGCGATGAAGGTCGTAACTTGCGGCACTGCTGCCTCGATGTCGGCTTCGTATTTCAGGAGCACGTTGAGCGTGTCCTTGACGATCTCGGTGTCGAGCTCCGAAGCCTGGAGCAGCACCAGCACGCGTGCCCAGTCGATGCTCTCGCTGACCGAAGGCAGCTTTTTCAGATCCAATGAGCGGATCTCGTGGATGAAGCCGACCATCTGCCGGCGCAGCGTCTGCGAGATGCCGGGCACGCGGCTCTCGACGATGCGTTCCTCCAGCCGCTGCTCGGGGAAGCCGATGTGCAGATGCAGGCAGCGCCGCTTCAGGGCATCGCCAAGATCGCGCTCGCTGTTGGAGGTGAGGATCACGGTCGGCGGCGTGATCGCCGAGACGGTGCCGAGCTCGGGGATGGTGACCTGAAAGTCGGACAGGATCTCCAGCAGCAGCGATTCGAACTCCGCGTCCGACTTGTCGATCTCGTCGATCAGGAGCACGCAGCCGCCCCGCTGCTCCAGCGCCTGGAGCAGCGGGCGCGGCTCGACGAATTCCTTGGAGAAGAACACGTCACCGAAATCATGGAGCTGGTCGAGCGCGGCATGCAGCGTTTGCGCACCGCCCAGGACTTCGCCGAGCTTGTCCTTCAATATCTGCGTATAGAGCAGCTGCTTGGCATACTTCCACTCGTAGAGCGCCTTGGCCTCGTCGAGGCCTTCATAGCATTGCAGACGGATCATCTTCATGCCGCGCCAGGCGGCAATCGCCTTGGCAAGCTCGGTCTTGCCGACGCCCGCGGGGCCTTCGACCAAAATAGGCTTCTCGATCTGTTGCGACAGATAGACGGCGGTCGCGATCTGCCGGCTCGCGATATAGCCTTGCGCGGCGAGGCCGCTCTCCACTGCCTCGATCGAGGTCGAGGCCTTCTGATCAGCCACGAAAGGGCGCTCCCAAAGGTCTTGCTTGAGGCTTGTTCTGCCTGCGTTCCGGGCAAAGAACAAGCCTCGTTTGGGAGACATCAGACCCGCGCGAACTGCGTTTTTTCCGCTTAACGCAAATAGTTGAGCGGTGCGCGGGCCCCGCGATCAGTGCCGCAGCTGCTCCGGCTTGCGGATGGTTTGTCTGACCTCGGCGCCGCAATCGGCGCATTCATAGACAAAGTCGATCTTGGCAAGGCTCCAATGCGGTTCGACCTCGCGCACATACATCGGCAGGAACCCCATGCAGGTGGGGCAATTCACTGGCGCGATTTCGACATCCTGATGATGCTGAACATAAGCTGGCATCTCGGCTCTCCTTCGCAGGCGACTACCAAACCCCGCGTGAAGGCTACTGCCACTCGCCCCAGGCCCGTCATCAACTCTTCCGAACAGAGACGGAACGGCGGGCGTTTGTCGCCCGTTGTGACATTCTTGTTACGTGTCTGTACTGTAACGGCCGGACCAAATGCCTATTTCACGGGACGATCAAGTGCTCTGAACTTCACTGCAACGATAGGGAGTAACGCCCATGACGCATGCCATTCGCTTTCACAAGACCGGCGGCCCGGAAGTCCTGGTCTGGGAGGAGGTCAGCGTCGGCAAGCCCGGACCGGGCGAGGCGCGCATCCGCCACACCGCCGTCGGTCTCAATTTCGTCGATATCTACAACCGCTCCGGCCTGTATCCGGCGCAACTGCCGAGCGGGCTCGGCAGCGAGGCGGCCGGCGTTGTCGAGGAGGTCGGCCCAGGGGTCACCGATCTGAAGCCGGGCGATCGTGTCGCCTATGGGGCCTCGCCGCTCGGCGCCTATTCCGAGGCTCGGCTGATTCCCGCCGACCGCTTGTTGAAGCTGCCTGACGGCGTCGATGACAAGACCGCGGCGGCCATGATGCTCAAGGGGCTGACGACGCAGTATCTGATCCGGCAGACCTATCGGGTGAAGGCCGGCGACACCATCCTGCTCCACGCCGCAGCCGGCGGCGTCGGTCTGATCCTGAGCCAGTGGGCCAAGCATCTCGGCGCGACCGTGATCGGCACCGTCAGCAACGACGAGAAGGCGAAGCTTGCCAAGGCGCATGGCTGCGACCATGTCATCATCTACACGCGCGAGGATTTCGTGAAGCGCGTCGACGAAATCACCGGCCGCAAGAAGGTGCCGGTCGTCGATGATTCCGTCGGCAAGGACACGTTCCTGAAATCGCTGGACTGTCTCGCGCCGCTCGGCGTCGCCGCGCTGTTCGGCCAGTCCTCCGGCGCGGTGGAGCCGCTCAATCTCGGCCTGTTGGCTCAGAAGGGCTCGCTCTACGTCACGCGGCCGACGCTGTTCACTTATGCCGCCAAGCGTGAAAGTCTGGTCGCGATGGCAGGCGAGCTGTTCGACGTCGTCAAGTCCGGCGCAGTCAAGATCGAGGTGCACCAAACCTATCCACTGAAGGATGCCGCCAAGGCGCATGCCGATCTCGCGGCGCGCAAGACCACGGGATCGACCGTGCTCATGGTGTGATGTTCACCCGAGACGGTAGGGCAGAGGCTGCCGGCTTCCGTCACGTCCGCTCGTGCTTGCGCAGATCGCGGGCGTGATCGAGGCGCTTTGCCTGGAGGTCGATGTCTTCGGGCGGGATCTGGGGCAGCGCAGCCTCGGCCAGGATGGCCTCGGTTACGTCCTCGACCGAATTCTCGGCGATTTCGTGGATGAACGAGACGTTCTGGTATTCGCCCGAAACGATGCGCGAGATGACCTCGCGCCTTGTGATTTCGGGATCGACGACCGCCTCGCGACCGCGCCGCCCGTAGTCGATCATCACGACGAAATATTGCATGGAATGAACCTGCCGCACCCCGAGTCGGGACTGCAGCAGAGTATTTCCGAAAATCAGAAATCAGTCAAGGGTTGATTTCCAAATCCCGGAAATCCGGGCCCTATTTGCCCTTCTTGCGGGGGCGGGCCGACTTGGCGCGCAGCCGCTCGAGCTGTCCCTTGGGCATGGAAAGGCAGATCTCTCCGACCCAGTCGAGCTTCACGCCGACGATCGGCTTGGCGTTGAAGCTGGTGAGATTGACGACGGACGGGCTCTTCCCGCGCTCGATGGTCTTCAAATAGCGCTCGCCGGTCTTGAGCCGGACCACGGCCTCTTCGCCGTAGAAGCTCGACAGCGGATGGCGCTGGTCCTTGTAGACCACGATCACGTCGCCGCTCTCGTACTTGGGCAGCATCGAATCGCCCACGATCTCGAAGGCGACCGTCTCTTCCATGATCGGGAAGGGCAGCGTGATGTCGCCGAGTCCCTCCGGCGGAACCTGTTCATAATCGGGCTCGATCACGGCGCCGGCGCCGACGCGGCCCATGATCGGCGCGAGGTTGAGCTCGAGATATTCCATGATCGGAATGATCTCAGAGGCCTTCACCAGGCGCTCGCCGCCGAGAATCTCCGAGACCGCGCCGGGCCGCACGCCCATGGCCGCCGCCAGGCCGCCCTTGCTCTTGCCCGTCTTTTCCAGGCCCCGCTCGATCATTGCAACGTCCAACATGGTGATTCCCTCGATTGCGCACCGTCTTGCCTCTTATAATCCGAAATTCGGAATTGATGCAATTATGAATATCAGAATTATGCCTTGACTTTCGATTCGGAATACCGGAATGTGCCTTCCCGCCACCCGATCGTGCGATCGGAGCAGGCGCATCACAGGACAGCAGCATGGAACCGGGTCATTGGCCGTCGGAGCACTCCGACGCGCTTCGCGACTATTTTCTCAAAGGAATGTCTTACGCGGCAATCGCAACGGAGATTAACGCAAGGTTTGGAACGGCTTACACGCGCAACGCGGTGGCTGGCCGCGCCAAGCGGCTGGGAGTCGCCGCATTGGCACGGATGACGAGCCCGCCGATCGTGCCGCCTTTGCCGGGCGAGGCCTGTCTGCCTTCGCTGCGCCGTCCGGCGTTACCAAACCTGAACCTGCCGCCAAAATCCGCGATGAAACCTGCGGCGCGCGTGAAGTTGCGCTGTGTCGGCGTCCGGCCACGCCTGATCCCGCTGCTCGAACTGGCGCGAGGCGACTGTCGCTATCCCTATGGCGGCGACAAGGACGGGGAGGAGATCACGTTTTGCGGCCATCCGCGTCAGCCCGGCTCCAGCTATTGCGCGCCGCATGCAGGTCTGACGCGGCCATCCGGGGTTGCGTCCGCCCGCGTCGTCGGTCCCGTCGTGTTGCGGCTGGTCTCGGCCGGCTGAGGAGGCGGCCGCCCGTTCGACTATCGATTTTGCAATCGCCAACTTTGCAAGGAGTATCCGAGTGGCACGTGCTCGACGCAATAAATCTTACAAATTGGCTGGAATCTACGACCGGCGGTCCCGCGACGTGCCGTTCAATGCCGATGTGGCGGAAGTCGAGGTCGACAATCCGCTGGCGCTCGATGCCGGCGAGAAGATCGTGGCCGTCCGGTCCGTCCGTAGTGACCCGCTCGGCCGGCTTCACGCGCACCATCAAATCGACGAAGCACAATATCGCGGCGGGCGCGCCTTCCAGAGCGATTGGGAGAGAGCGGAGAGGGGCCCTCACGCGATGGATCCGACCCGCGAATATGTCGATGGCGCGCGTACGCGCGAGCCGGTCACCGAAAGCCAGCGCCAGGCGGTGTTGCGGCTGAACCGAGTCGAACGCGAACTCGGCACCGACGGCGCAGCATTGGTGCACGACGTGCTCGTGCTGGGCTTGACCATGGATCAGATCGGGCAGCGGCGCGCCGTTCGTACGCAGCGCTGGAACGACTATTTTGCGCGGCGTTTTCGTGAATGCCTGGACCGGCTGGCGCTGATCTACGGTTTTGCGACGGAAACGGGGACACCACGGGCAGAGCAGCGCAAATGACGACGGCACGCCCGCGGGCATGCCGTCTGCTGCTTACGGATGCGGTACGATCTGGTAAGGCGTGGAATACGGCTCGACACGGAGAGAAGCGTTGGCCAAAAGCCCGATCTTGGCGGTCGGCGCCTGCTGCAATTCGCCGTTCGGGCCGCGGTGCACGCTGTACTGCCAGACGGTGAGGTCGCCTTTCTGCGCCAGCGCATGCGCAAGCGCGCTGGCGTCATTGCCGCCGAGCGCCTGAAGCTCCTCCGCCGACAATCCGACGATGATTTCGTCCTTGATGGTGACGATCTTGAACAGGTTCATCCTGGTCTCCTGCGCCCATGCGCCTTGTATCGAGAGGGTAAGAAGCGCGACCGCGGCGCCCTTGATCAGATCGCAGCGAGAAAGCATGCCGTCGTCCTTTGGTGGTGACACGCGCCCAAATCATGAGTTTATCAGCCATGGCGCCGTCGTCCGCGTGGCCGTTCCGCAACCGCTTTGTCGTTCGCTCCTGAACAACGGTTCACGGCCGGAAAACATATCGGAACCGATGAGGCTCGCTGGGAAAAGCGCCAGCGGGGCGCATTCCGACGAGATGAGGAAGGCGACCGATCCCAAGGCGCTTGCCGCGTTGGTCGGCTTCACCGGCGCCCCAATCGGAACGTTGAAGACCTGGCGTTCATGTCGCTGACGATACAACCGCTGGGACGCTACTCAACAATTACGTGTATATGCTGCCGAGGCGCCAGTTCGTCTCTGCAAATGTCTGTTCACATCGGAAACAAGGCGAAACGCAGCGCCGATTGGCAGCGATCTCGGCTGTATGCGTGATTGATGCCGCTTCTTGACGCAGGTGGGTGACGGCGCTCGATATTCCTGTTATCCGGAATTGCCGTGGCGCGATGCGGGCGAAGCATCGCTACGCCGGGCTGTTGGGCTTGCCGGATCGGTTGTTCCTTGGCATAATTGCAACCTGTTCGGTTGGGCCCATCCGTTCGGCTAATGGAATTCGGCCTGCTAGCCCGCCGGGACCTGCCGGCCGGAGCTGATTGTCGCCATTGTATTGGGTTGCGGCGTTCGCTCCTCGACTGCGACTTCGACGCAAGAACTGAAGGCCGATGCTTGTCATAGGTGCGGGATGAAGAACCTCAATTTCGCGGCTGAACTGCACCTCAAGCTTGGCGCGCCCGCGAGCGGCACCGTCGAAAGCCTGCGCCTGCTCCGTGCGTTCCTGAAGCTCGAGGCTCGGCAGCGTTTCGAGGTTATCAAGCTCGTCGAAGACCTCGCCACCGAAGAAACTCTTCCCGAACACCCCCTGTCCTGAGTCTCGGCCGCGCCGGCCTTACACCTCGTCCCTCGTTTCCTGCCAGATCCGGCCCACCGGGCAACCTTTTGCCCGGGGCTGGCCGCTGGAAGGCGATCCGGCAAGTGTGGTATTCAGTCAGAAAAAGGGAGGAAGGCGATCATGATCGAACCGAAACTCGAAGTTCCGGCCGAACTGCGCGACTTGGCCGAAAAGACGATTGACCAGGCGGAAAAAGCATTCGGCATGTTTTTCGAAGCCGCCACCAAATCGATGTCGTCCGTCCCGGGCGCGGGGACGGACGTGTCGAAGCAGGCGCTCGCTTTCACCGAACAGAACATGAAGTCGGCGTTCGAGCACGCGCGCAAGCTCGTTCACGCCACAGACCTTCAGGAAGCAATGCGAATTCAGTCCGACTTCCTGCGCAGTCAATTCACCAGCGCCGGGGACCACATGCGCCAGATGACCGGCAGTTTCATGCAACCGGGCAAGGACAAGTCCTGATTCTGTCGGTGCCGTGCGGCATGCCCACAAATTGATCTTGCGCGGCGGCGAGATGCGTATTCTGATCCTGGTGCAGGTCCATGATGGGCCACCGAATGGATCCCCATTTGCCGTCCATCATCCTTTCTGCTGATCCCTGTCGGTCTTCCGGCAGGGATTTGCAGTTTTTAGCAGGCTCGCGATTGACCGGGGTTCTATTGGCGCAGCGATCCGATATAGGCCGCGATGTCGCCAGCTTCGGTCCGGCTCAAGGGAAAGTTCGGCATCTTCGGGTGCGGATCGAGCAGGAAGAAAGCGAGCCGCTCCGGACTGAAGTCTGGCCTGCGCGCAACGGATGCGAAGGAGGGGACGTCGGCGCTAGCCTGCGTCTGGCCGCTCGCCACCACGTGGCAACTCGCACACCAGCGCTTGGCGAGATCGGCGCCGTGCTCGGCATCGGCGGCGAGGGCAGGCGACATGCCGAAGCCCGCAATGGCGCCGGCAAGCAACAGGAAAATTCGTCTCAAACATCGGTGCATCGGGCAACCTTCATGCATGCGCTTGCGGCCGACGTGCTCACCCGCAACACGATCCCGGAAATTGCGAGAGATCGATGCGGGCGATGATCGACCGCAGCAGCCTGCGGGTCGAACGATAAAAGTGCCGTACGAACGCCGGCGTCCTTGCCGCGGGCAATCCAAGGCTCTTCGTATCAAGGCTCTTCGTATCAAGACTTTCGGTATAGTGCGACACGTGCCTCTCCGAGATGGCAAGGCCCTTCCTATCGTGGCCGGCTCGGAGCTGCCTTGATCTGCCGCAAAGGGTTTCCGGCTAATAGTCGCCAGGGTTCATGATCATCGGGCTCTTCGTATCGGCCGGCGCGAGCGCGCTGCTGGCGCTGTCACGCAGGAAGCGGTCGAGCGTCGCCTGGATCTTCTCCTTGACCGCGTCGGGACCGCGATCGCTCATCTCGGTGTGCTGTGCACCAGTATGGACGATGTCGATGCCGCGAGCCCTGGCCTCCTCCGGCGTCGGCAGTACGCCGGGATCGGTCACGAAATGCGGATCCTTCGAGCGGAACGACAGGATCTTCATATGGTCGCTGAGCACGAAGGGCACCCGCAGATTGTCGAGCGTGATCACCTTCGATACCAGCTCCGGGTGCTGATGGGCGACATACATCGAGACATCGCCGCCGTTGGAATGGCCGACGAGGGTGATGTGGTCGTAGTCGGCGTTCTCCTGCCGCCTCTTCAACTCGCCCAGCACGAACAGAATATTGGCCTCGCAGCGAATGTAGACTTCACGCCGGCCGACGTATTTCTGGCCGGCATGGGTCATCAGCGGCGGATCGCTCGGAAGATCTTGTTGGATGCTGGCAACCAGATAGCCGCGTGCGGCGAGCACGTTGGCCAGGAAGGAATATTCGGTCGCCTTGACGGTGTTGCCGTTGCTGATGATGGCGAGCGGGAGCTTCCAGAGGCCGAGATTGGCCTTGGTCTCGTAATCACGCCGCACCGCGATGTCGACCGAGATCGGCCGCTGGCGCGAGGCGTCGAACATGCTCAAAGTCTCGTGGTGGATCGCGAACCGGCTGACGATGAAATACTGGCCGACGGCGAGGACGCAGAGGAACGCCAGGACTGCAAACACCCTCTTCATGGCTTCGTCTCAAATCACCTTTGGCTGAACATGGTCATTGGGAACTCGCGGATCGAGCGATCGTGAGCAAGTTACGGGATTAAATTTAGGCAAGTCTGTGAGCAAGCCGCAAAAGCGCCGCATGCAGGTTTGTGGGGCGAAGCGCAAGGCCTAGAGACAGCCGGCCTTGCCTCGTTCAGGGCAGAGCCGCAGCGCGCTCGACAGTGTGAGCAGGAAGCGCGGGCTGCGGCGCTCGTTGTCCGGCGCCCTGTAGCTCAAGGGAACGGCTACGCCGAGATCGACCTGGAGATCGTCCGGCAGGAAGAACCGCACGCCTACCCCGGCCGAGGTCAGCGCGAGGCCGTCGCTCAGGCGGTACCCGTCGTTCCAGACCGCGCCGGCGTCGCCGAAGGCGTAGAGTTGATAGCCGGTCCAGTAGCGAAAATTGAGCTTCTGGTCGAAGCGCAGTTCGAGCGAGCCGGCAAGACCGTTGTCGCCACTGATCTCGGCCGCGCCATAGCCCCGGCCGAAGGCGGCGCCGCCGAGATAGAATTGCTGCGAGGTGAACAATGGCCGCGATGTCGTCTGGCTCGCCGCCGAGAGCTTGAGTGACCAGGCGTCGTTGAGTGTCTGATAGCGCGTGAACCAAAGGTTCAGCACCGAGAAGTTCGATGACGCGCCGACGCGCGACAACTGATCGTCGTCGAAATGCGAAGCGCCGAAGATGTCGAGGCCCTGCCGGTAGCTCAGAGTCGCGAAATTGGTGCCGCCGAAGCGATCCTGGAGCCTGTAGTCGGCGGTCAGGCTCGCCGTCCTGATGTGGTCGTTATACCAGGGGCCGTAGAGGTCGTGCTCAGATACATTGCTGAAGGTCGTCGCGGCAGTCAGGGCCAGCGAGGAGGACAGCGACTGCAATGGGACGACGCTGGCACGCAGCTCGAACGCCTCGGTGGTGGTGATGTCGCTGTCGAGACGACGAGCATCGCCAGGCCGGACTGCGCTGTACAGGATCGAAGCGCCAAGGCGCACGCCATCGACACCGACCGGTGCGTCATAGGACATCCGCGCGAAACCGAGCTCGCGCGGATCATTGGCGATGGTCGACAGGTTGACCGCGAGCGTGTCGCCGGGCGTGAGGTAGGAGTTGAACGTGCCGGTCGCGTAGGTCTGCCACGGACCGACTGAGGAAGATCCGAGATTGTCCATGCCGAACGATGAGAAGACGTGCCAGGTCTTCAAATAGACGATCAGGCGGAAGCGGCCGGTCGCTCCGCCAATCTCTTCCAGCGCGGTGTCGGTGATCCGGACGCCCGGCCTGCCGTTGATGAGGAAGAGCTGGCGTTCGAGCGTTGCCAGGCGCGACGGCTGCTCGGCCAGAATCGGCCCGAGCATCGGCCTTACGCCGAACTGTTCGGCGCCGTCGCCTTTCAGCTCGGCCTGCACGATGGCGCCTTCGATCACCTGGATCCGAACGCGGCCGTCGGCGATATCCTGCGGTGGCACGATCGCGCGGCTCAAGTGGAATCCGGCTTCGCGATAGAGATCGCTGATCGCGCCGGCAATCGCGGCGAGATCCGCTTGCGAGACCTTCTTTCCAAGATAGGATTGATAGGCTGTAGCGATGCGATCGGGGGAGACGGCGTGGGCGCCGATGACGTCGATTCCGCGCAGCACGAATTGCGGCTTGGTATCACCGCCGGTGTTGGGTTGGCCGACCGTCGGTAGCCTGACCGGGGGGCGGTTCAGCGTTTCCCGCTCGGTTTGGTTTTCAAAGTACTTCTCGGGCTGGCGCGGATCAAAGCCTGGCTGGTTCGCCTGCTGCGCGAAGGACTGCGGAATTCCCGTAAAAATCGTTGCCAGCAGTACCGATGCGGTAAGGAAGTGTCGCTTCTCAATACGCGGAGTGAACGCGTCTCCGTAGTTTGACGGGGATTTGCCCATAAGGCGGTAAGGGTTCGTTAGCCGCATGATTTTCCATAGTTTTTCATAGTCAATGATTGGTTAATGCGGCTTCTCGGCTCGCCACTTCGCGCTAATTTTCTCTTGAGTGATTTCGGATACGCCTCAGGTCTGGCTGTAACGCGGACTGAGGATTGTCATGTTCGGTAGAGTTGGAGTGTGGCGCGCCTTGCTGGCAGCGCTGATCCTTGGAACCGCATCCGGTGCATTTGGCGCGGAGAATGGCGCCTGGTCGGTCAGCAAGGCCACCGGCGAGGTCTGGGTCGCCACCAATGGCGCGCAGCAGGTGTCGTTGAATCAGGAGGAGGCGCTCAAGCCTGGCGACACCATTCGCACCGGCCGCAACGGCCGCGTGCTGCTCGTCCGCGGCGAGGAAACGATCCTGATCTCTCCCAACTCGGTCGTCGGCTTGCCTGCCGAGAAGAAGGAGGGATTGTCGACCACCATCATCCAGCAGGCGGGTTCGATCCTGCTCGAGGTCGAGAAGCGTAACGTCAAGCATTTCGAGGTCGAGACGCCTTACCTCGCCGCCGTCGTCAAGGGAACGCAGTTCAGCGTCACGGTGGGTGCGGGCAGCACCAAGGTCAGCGTGCTCCGCGGCCAAGTTGAAGTTTCCGACTTCAAGACCGGACAGATCGCCCAGGTCATGCCGGGGCAAGTGGCCGCCGTCTTCGAACATGGCAAGCCTGGTCTCAGCCTGAGCGGTGCGGGGACGTTCAATCCGATCGAGCAGGGTAAGCCCCGCGCCTCCACCATCGAGCGCATTCCCGTGCCGAAATCGGGATTATCCGCACCGCGCAATGCCGCAAATGGTCATGCGATCCATGCGCTAGGTCCGATCGACAAGGGGATCAAGATGGTCGGTGCGCCGATGAGGTCGCATCAGGCGACTGGCGGGCACGCCCCCAAGGCCGGCGTCGTGCGCATCTCGAGCTCGCTCGGTGAGGTCAAGCTGAATTTCCAAAAAGTGACGCACGGGCTCGCCCATGGCGCCGTTGGCCCCGGACAGGTGCGCAGCGCGAATGCCAGCACCGCTACCGAGACGGTCTGGAGCGATGGCAAGGCCAGCACGCAAGTATCCAACAGTGTCGTCCAAACCGCGGCAACGACTAGTGCTGCCGCAACAGCTGGCAGCAGTGCCTCGCCGGCCGCAAGCGCAGCGGCAGCGAATAACGGAAACTCCGGTGGCAACGGCAATTCCGGTAATGGCAGCAACAATAATGGCAATAGCAACAATGGCGCCACCGGTAACGGCAGGGGCAACAACGGCGATGGGCGTGGCGGCGGTAACGGCAGCAACGGCCACGGCTACAACAGACACTAAGGCGATTTCCTAGGGGATGAGGGGGCTCGCCGGTTGAAGCGGGCGCGGGGGAGGATTGGGTGAAACGCTATCGGCCGCATATTCTGGTTGTGATCGCGCTTGCGGTCGTGCTGTCCACGGGGTGGCATTGCGCGCTCCGCAATGCGCTCACCGACATGCGGTTCGCCTGGCAATCGCGTGCTGCCAGCGGCAATGTCGTCGTAGTGGCCATCGACGCGCCCTCGATCGACCAGATCGGGGTGTGGCCCTGGCCTCGCCGGCTGCACGCGGAGCTTCTGCATAGGCTTGAAGCCGCCGGCGCGCAGGATGTGGCCTTCGACGTCGATTTCAGCACGCCGTCGGATCCGGCCTCTGACGAGGCTTTCGTCAAGGCGCTTCGGGACGTCGGCGGCTCGACGGTTCTGCCATCCTTCAAGCAGCCGGCGCCGAATGGCGGCGCGGCTTACATCGATCATCCCCTGAAGCCGTTCAGCAACCAGTCTTGGCCGGCCGTCGTCAATGTCGCGGTCGAATCCGACGGACTCGTGCGCCGTTATCCGTTCGGCGAGAAGCTCGGTGACGCCTTGATGCCGTCGATGGCCGTCGTGCTGGCTGGGCAGGACGCCAATCGCCGGCCCCCCTTCCTGATCGACTTCAGTATTCAGGCGGCTTCGATCCCAAGTGTCTCCTATGTCGACGTGCTGCGCGGCGATGCCGCGACCCTGGACAAGGTGAGAGGCAAGAAGATCATCGTTGGCGCGACGGCGCTCGAACTGGGCGACCGGTTCAGCGTTCCGAATGGCCGCATCGTCTCTGGACCCGTCCTTCAGGCGCTCGCGGCGGAATCGATCCTCCAGAACCGGATGCTGCGCTGGACCTCCGATGCCGGCATGATGCTCGGCCTCGGCCTGATCTGCCTCTTGATGATCTATTCGTGGCGCCGCTTCGCACCGGGACTTCGCGTCGCAATCCTGATCGCAGCCGGTGCTGCCATCGAACTGGTCGCGACCCTTGTGCAGGCGAGATGGCCCTTCGTCATCGATACGTCGCTGTTCCACATCGCGATCATCGCTTATCTGACGGCGATTGCGCTGGACGAGATCGATTTCCGCAGTCTCCTGGGTCGCATCGCCGAGAGCCGCTTCCACCGTATCGCGATGTCGCTGGGCGATGGTCTCGTCTGCACCGACGAGGATCATCGGATCACGGTTTGGAATCCCGGCGCGAGCGCCATCTTCGGCTACATGCCGGCCGAGATGATCGGTCGCCCGTTCGAAACGCTGTGCGCCGTACCGGCGGACGGCGACCCAAGGCCGTCCATGCACGATGCCGCGCGCCAGTCGCTCCTGGTTCCCGGTGGTGCCGTCGTCGTCGAGTTCGAAGGGCGACGCAAGAACGGCGAGACATTCCCGGTCGAGGCGAGCTTCTCAGGCTGGCAGGGAACGGACGGCTTCCAGTATGGAGCGATCCTGCGCGACATCTCGGTGCGCAAGCGCGAGGCCGAGCGCGTCAGGTATCTCGCCGAACATGATGCGCTGACAGGTCTTGCCAACCGCGACATGCTGCATGCGTCGCTCGCCAGTCTGATCACCGCGGCAGAGCATCGGTCTTCCAACGTCGCACTGCTCGTGCTCGGGCTCGACGGTTTCCAGCAAATCAACGACATGTTCGGGCATGCCGCGGGCGACCGCGTGCTGCGGGCGGTCGCCGAGCGCCTGACGGCCGAGGCCGGCGCCGGGGCGATCGTCGCACGCCTCAGTGGCGACGAGTATGCCGTCGCGCTAGATTGCGCGGACGCAAGCGAGCCGATTGCCGAATTCGCCGAGCGAATCGCGCGCGCGTTCGAAACGCCGCTCGCAACGGGCACAAGGCAGCACCGGGTCAGAATCGGCATCGGAGTTGCCGTCCATCCCGACGGCGGGCGCAATGCTGATGATCTCCTGAGCAACGGCCACCTTGCGCTGACCAAGGCGAAGCTGACGCGGCGCGGCAGCCACCTGATCTTCGAGAGTGCGATCAGGCAGGAGCTGGAGAACCGGCTAAGGCTCGAGAGTGAATTGGCGCTTGCCGCGGATCGCGACGAGTTCGAACTGTTCTACCAGCCCCAGGTTCGTCTGGTCGACGGCAGCCTGGTCGGAGCCGAAGCGCTCATCCGTTGGCGTCACCCCGTGCGCGGCTACGTCTCGCCTGCGGAGTTCATGCCGGTGGTCAACACTTCGGCCCTGTCCGAGCGGATTGCGAACTGGGTGATGGAGACCGCCTGCCGCCAGGCGCGCGCCTGGGAAATATCCGGCAACGAGGTCCGCGTGGCGATCAACCTGTCGCCGTCCCAGCTTGATTCCGGTGACCTCGCGCGTTCGGTTGCCGAATTGCTCGATGCGACGGGGCTGGCCCCCTCGCTGCTCGAGCTCGAAGTCACCGAGGACATCCTGTTACACGACGAGGCCCGCGTGCTCGACATGTTCAAGCGGATCCAGGAGCTCGGCGTCCGCGTCCTGTTCGACGATTTCGGCACCGGCTATGCGAGCCTGAGCTATTTGAAGAAATTTCCGCTCGATGGGCTCAAGATCGACAGGTCGTTCGTGCTCGACCTGCTCACCGATTCCGATGATGCCGCGATCGTCGGCTCCACCATCGGTCTCAGCAGGCAGCTTGGGCTCACGGTCGTGGCTGAGGGCATCGAGAACCGCGCCACGGCCAACTTCCTGATCAGCATGGGATGCGCGGAAGGGCAGGGCTACTTCTTCGGCCGTCCTATGCCTTCCGAGGCGTTCGAACGGCAGTTTCTCACGATCGAGCGCGCTATCGTCAGCGCCGCCTAGACGGGCTGCTATCGGGTAAAGTCGCTAGCGCCGGCGCGCCACCGCGACGCCGAACAGGAAGGCAACGAACAGGCTGGTGAGCGGCGCTTCGCGTGTAATCGCCGCAACCGTCGAGAGCGGCCGGCCCGGCCTTCGCGCTTCCTCGATCGCAGAGGTAAGACGGTCGACCGCTGCATGCAGGCCTCCGGCGACTTCACCGATCGTGCGGGATACATCTGTCGCTGCATCGATGGCGCGTTCGGCCATGCCAGGTTGGGGATTGGACTGCGGTATCTCCGTGCTCAAGCGTGCGATCTCCAGGCCCGATGATGGAGGCCGGCACCTTTGGCTATCCGCGCGAGCGCTCGTTTTGAACAGCGGGTCTGACGACCTTTGGCTATCCGCGACAGGCGCCGTGGTTTACATTTACGGCGGGTGCCGGCCTTGGATGGCAATTCGGCGCGGGGGATTTGTTCCGGGATGATATGCCCACGGGCGGACCTCCCGGGAAACGACGGGTGCGAATCTCTGTTAGGCTGACGGTAGCCTTGCTGACGTCAGGAGATTGCGGTGACCGATCGGACCGTGACGGATCGAACCCGGCGGATCGCCTTGCTCGGCGCTCCCATCGACATGGGAGCTTCGCAGCGCGGTACCTTGATGGGCCCTGCTGCGCTCCGCACCGCGGGCCTTGCGACACTGCTCGAGAGCCTCGATTTTGACGTCGTCGACTACGGCGATCTTTCCGTGGCCGAGGTCCGGGACCTCGCCGACAAGCCGCCCGAGAAAGCCAATCACTACCGCGAGATCCAGCGCTGGACGCGCGTGCTGAGTCACAGAGGCTATGAGATCGCGAAAACCGGCGCACTGCCGATCTTCCTCGGCGGCGATCACACGCTGTCCATGGGGTCGGTCAATGCGATGGCGCGTCATTGGAAGGAACGCGGCCGCGAGCTGTTCGTGCTCTGGCTCGATGCCCATACCGATTACAACACGCCGGAAACGACGATCACGGCCAATATGCACGGCATGTCGGCCGCGTTCCTGTGCGGGGAGCCTGGCCTCGACGGATTATTGGGCGATGATCCGCGCGCCTCGATCGACCCCGATAGGCTCGACCTGTTCGGCGCGCGTTCGGTTGACAAGCTCGAAAAGGAGTTGATGCGCGCGCGCCGGATCAGGGTCATCGACATGCGCCAGATCGACGAGTTCGGCGTCGCCGTGCTGATCCGGCGCGTCATCGAGCGCGTGAAGGCGAGCGGTGGCGTGCTGCATGTCAGCTTCGACGTCGATTTTCTCGACCCGTGCGTGGCTCCGGAAGTCGGCACCACGGTGCCCGGTGGCGCGACCTATCGCGAGGCGCATCTGATCATGGAGCTGCTGCACGATTCAGGGCTGGTGGGGTCGGTGGACATTGTGGAGCTCAATCCGTTCCTCGACGAGCGCGGCCGGACCGCGCGTACCGCGGTCGAACTGATCGGTAGCCTGTTCGGTCAGCAGATCACCGACCGGCCGACGCCGAGCAATGCCATCGCGCCGGGCGAGTGAAACCGGTTTGAACCATTGAAAGGAGGGTGTGTTCCCCGCCTTGGCCGGGAACTTACCGGAGCCAGGACGGGAACCAGCGGGACGCAATTGAATTAACCTGCGATAGGATAATTGCGGACCTTCTGATGATGACGGCTGATCGTTTCGCGGATTCCATCTCTACGGCGCTTCGTCATCCCGGCGTAATCGCACTGATCGTGGCGGGCGTGACGATTGCAGCGATGCTGATCGTCGACCACGGCCCTTGGAGCCGCGCCAAGACCCAGCCGGCCCATATCGCGATGTACGCGACCACCGGGGAAGCTGCGCGCGCCGCGGGCGCTGCCGTGCTTCCGACCGAACCGAAGTCGCCGGTCGAGCCGGCACGGCCGGGGCCGAAGACGTCGTCGACCGTCAATCCTGTGACGCCGTAGCCTTATCGACGTTGTCCCTCTCTCATCACCCGATCACGGACGAGCCGAGCAGGGCAAGGACGGCCAGCGCCATCAGTGCGGTGCCGAGCCAGCCGAGCGCGATCAGCCATGAGCGGGCCTTGAAGCGGCCCATGATCGTACTGCTCGAGACGATCAGCATCATCATCGCCATGATCGGGACGGCGACGATGCCGTTGAGCACCGCGCTCCACACCAGCATGTGTATCGAGTCGATCCCGGTGAAGCCGAGGCCGAAACCGATGATGGTTGCGGCCGCGATGATCGTATAGAAGCCGACTGCCTTCTCGGGCTTCGCCTCCAGCGTGGCGCGCCAGCCGAAGATCTCGGCGACGCCGTAAGCCGCCGAGCCCGCCAGCACCGGGATCGCCAAGAGCCCCGTGCCGATGATGCCGAGCGCGAACAGTGCGAAGGTGAAGTCGCCGGCGAGCGGCCGCAGCGCTTCGGCGGCCTCCGTCGCCGAATGGATCTTGGTCACGCCGTTGGCATTCAGCACCGCTGCGGTAGTCAGGATGATGAAGAAGGCGATGCCGTTGGACAGCAGCATGCCGGAGATGGTGTCGGCCCGGATGCGCGCGAGCACGGGATCGCCGCCGCTCGGCAGATCGCGCAGCGGCCTGTCGTGCTTGCCCTGGTTCATCTCCTCGACCTCCTGCGAGGCCTGCCAGAAGAACAAATAAGGGCTGATGGTGGTGCCGAGCACGGCGACGATCATCAGAAAATAGTCGGCGCTGACATTCGCCTTGGGCCACACCGCGGCGAGCAGCGCCGTGCTCCACGGGATCTGCACGGTGAAGGCGGTGGCGACATAGGCAAACAGCGCCAGCGTGAGGAATTTCAGCACCGGCGAATAGCGGCGATAGGGCAGGAAGATCTCGAGCAGGGTCGAGCCGGCGGCGAAGATCAGCGCGTGTTCGTGATGGAGACCGCCGATCACGAGCGCCAGCGCCTCTGCCATCGCGGCGATATCGGCCGCGATGTTGAACGTGTTGGCGACGACGAGCATGGACACGAGCGCGAGCACCGCCCAGCGCGGCGCCAGCTGCATGACGTTCGCGGCGAGACCCTTGCCGGTGACCCGGCCGATCCGGGCGCTGACGAGTTGAATCGCGATCATGAACGGCGTGGTCAGAAACACCGTCCACAGCAGCCCGTAGCCGAATTGCGCGCCGGCCTGCGAATAGGTGGCGATGCCCGACGGATCGTCGTCGGCCGCCCCGGTGATCAGGCCCGGCCCCAGCCTTTTCAGCAGCACCGGCACGGACTTGGTCGAGGCGTCGACGCTGCCATGCTTGGCGGGGCGGTGTTTTGATCGGGTCGACAGGGGCAGGCCTTCCGCAATTTCGAAATCAACGATTAAGCCCGATTATAGCCGGAAAGTTCCCGCAGAGGGGGCCGTGTGGATTTGATTCTGATAATACGAATTTCGTTTGACCCGTCGGGCAAAACAGGTGTAGAGTGTCATCATCGCAGAAATAGCCGATGTGCGCGCCGTCCCCGGCCGCGGGCTTTCTGTTGCGGTGCGATGTCTTGTGTTCGCCTGGCCTGCTCGCAGGTCCGGAAGCCAAGTCGTGGCCGGGTGCTATTTGATGCTGACGAACATGCCCCAGGCGGCGGCCAGCGCTGCGCCCGCGAAGACGAGCACCGGATTGTCGCAGAACGCGCTGCCATAGCGGCACACGTCTGCGCCGAACTGGCCGAGCTCGTGGCGGCCCGCGGAGTAGAACAGTCCCGACAGCCCCAGCAATGCAGCGGCGACGTAATACATCGGTGGTCTCTCCGAATCTGTCCCGATTGCGTCCTTCGCAACGGGAGCAAAGCGACATGTCCCAGCATGGCGCGAAGAGCTTTCATTCCGCCAAATCCGATGTGCCGGATTTAGATAAAGTTTGACGGGAGTGCCAATTTTTCCCGACGCGGCTTGAGACATTGACTCATGAGCGCAGGCGTTGGGGCGTTATCCGCCCCAAACCAGACCTACTATGCTCACCTTGAGTTTTACCGAATTTGACTGATTTTGTTGAAAAAGGCCGGCAGTATTTCGTTGTAGTAGCTCCGTCGCAACGTCGCCGAACTGCTCTACCGACCTATGCGAGGCTCGGGGTGGGCATCCGGATCAGCTTGGCCATCTTTCGAAGGTTTTGGGCGGTGGCTGCGAGGATGAACTCGTCACGCGCGCCGGGACCTCGTAAACGCAAACGGTCGAGCTTGAGAATGCGCGTAACGGTGGCGGTGCGCTTTGAGAGATGCCTACCATGGGATGCAGCCAAGGCAAACCCGTCCTTAAGCGTGAGGGCGGCCGCCGGCGAGATGGAGATCGCCGCAAGTAGACGCGACCTGCATAGCGCCATCGCATGTGCAGGGTCCGAGCGCGACGGCCTGGCTCCGCCGAGCAAGCTCGCTGAGGGCATGGGAAGGATCTCGATGCGCAAGCGTCGGGATTTCTCGCTTATGTCCTCTGCTCTAACCTTCACCACCAAGCAAGGCCGGGAGAGATCGAGAGGAAGTAAGTAGAGAGCTTGGAATGAACAGAAGGTGGGGGTACCAAAAAGTCTATAACCTTCTCTCCGGGACCGGTCTTCCTGGTTCGTGCGCAAAATTCCGGAATTAAATACAAAAAGCCACCGGCCTGGGACGCAGGTGCGGCGAGCTATGACCCAAAGCGACATTGAGCTCATAGCGAAGTTCCACACGCACAATAGAAGTTGCAACGTCCAGCAGGTTTATAAGAAAAAGCCGGAAGATCTTCCTGGATTTTGTGCTGCCAAGCAGCCAGCCGAAAGGAATATCCTGAAGAGTTGGCAAGTCCTGGTGCTCCCATGGGAGGTTGAGCCGATTCGGAGGAATTCGTTCCATGGACGAAGATATCCTACACAAATTGGAGGGGCGCCTCGGACCGCTCCATGCGAGACAGCGATTGGCTATCGAGACGGTTCATGAGGCGCAGATCTTCGGCCACGGCCTTCTCTCCTTTCACATAGAGAACTGGTATCCGTTCCACTCTGTCGTCCGAAATGCACTCAAGCTGACTGGTCTCTACTGGCGCGGACGCCGAAATACAGAAAGCATTCTCGTCAAACGGAATGATGTTGTGTCCAAGGAGCTGCCACAGCTTTTCGACGGCTTCACCATACTCCACCTTAGCGACATGCACGTGGATATGAATGAAGCTGCCATGCAGCGCCTTATCGAACTCGTCGGCGACATGCGCTACGATCTATGTGTCCTAACCGGGGACTATCGGGGAAGAATCTTGGACCGTTTGAGGCTACCTTGAACGGCGTTGCACGAGTGCGAGCTCATCTAAAGGAGCCCGTTTATGGGGTTCTAGGCGACCACGATACCATCCAAATGGTTCCGGGGCTGGAAGCCATGGGAATACATATACTGCTTAACGAGAGCGAGGTGATCGTGCGCGGCGATCAGGAAATCTATCTAGCCGGAATCGATGACGCTCATTGCTTGAAGGCCGACGATATCGAAAAGGCTGCGTTGCAGATACCGTTTGGCGAGTTCTCCATCTTACTGTCACACACACCGGAGGTTTATCATCCGGCGGCTCATGCCGGTTTTAATTTGTTGCTGAGCGGGCATACGCACGGCGGGCAGATCTGTCTGCCAGGATCTATTCCGATCATACTTGATGCAGTATTGCCTCGACAGATGGGGGCAGGAGCTTGGCGGTATCATGACATGGCCGGCTACACCTCTGTCGGTGCTGGATCGAGCGTCGTTCCTGTTCGCCTCAACTGTCCACCAGAAATCACCCTGCACTGCCTTCGTTCGGGCTAACGGCGGGCTAATATGGTTCGTCGCGCAGGTGGACCCGGAATAGAAAACGAGACAGAATTACCGCGCCAATAAAAAAGATCCCGACGCCAAGCGCGACGTCTGCGATCGTCAATGAAAGTGCGCCGCGGCATGCCAGCATCGGAAATACGGATTCGGGAATCTGATCGAGCCCGAGTGCCTGGCTGCTGGGCGGAGAGTTTAGGCGGCGCTTCACGAAGCTGGAGAACAAATCGCCCGCCATAGCCGCAACCGCTACGATTGCACCAATCGTCAGATCCAGACCGATAACAGGGGCGCTTGCTGTCGTCACGAGGAATGAAATCAAGATACCGCGGATGGTCTTCGATGGTCCAAACAACGGCCGGCCATCAAAAAATGTGGTGCCGGCATCCAGCGGAAAGGAAAAACGTGAGCCAAAAATCTTCTTCGCAACGATCGGTGTGCCGTTCGCCAACGTCATTAAAACCAACAATTGCAGAATATGCACAAGTTGCATTTCTTCAGCTTAGCTTATAGTTGCATCCGCCAGGGTCGGGCTGATTCTGGCCTCATGGGAATACGCTATATCTACCTGAAGGCCGATCAAGGGGGCTAGCTGGTGGACGAAGACATTCTGCGCAAACTCGAGATCCGTCTCGGACCGCTCCACGCCCGCCAGCGATTGGGAATTGAGCGAGATCATGAAGCTCAGGTGTTTGGCCAGGGCCTCACATTCTTTCACCTCGAAAACTCATCCTGGGCCGAGTGGATCATTCGAAATGTTCTGCGGGCAACGGGGCTTTATTGGCGTGCACGCCAGAATGCAGAACGCATTCTTGTCAGGCGGAATGACTTGAGGTTCGAGAAATTACCGGTCCTCTTTGAGGGCTTCACCATTCTCCACATTAGCGACCTTCACGTGGATATGAATGAAGTTGCCATGAACAAACTCATCGAGCTCGTTAGCAGCATGCAGTACGATGTGTGTGTCCTGACTGGCGATTATCGGGGGCGAACTTTTGGGCCCTTCCAGCCCGCGCTGGATGGTGTCGCGCGATTGGGAAATCATCTGAAACAGCCAATCTACGCCGTGCTCGGCAACCACGATACAATTCAGATGGTTCCGGGGCTCGAAGCCATGGGCATTCGCGTGCTGCTCAATGAATGCGAAACAATCGTTCGTAGGGACCAACGGATCTATCTGGCGGGAATCGACGATGCACATTTCTACAGAGTGGATAACATCGAAAAAGCCGCTCTCTCGATACCCCGCGGTCAATTCTCGATCTTGTTGTCTCACACACCGGAGGTTTATCGCCAGGCTGCCCATGCCAATTTTGATCTCATGCTGAGCGGACACACCCACGGCGGTCAGATTTGTCTCCCCGGATCCATTCCAATCAAGCTCGAGGCGGTGCTGCCAAGACGGATGGGGGCGGGGCCTTGGCAATACGGCGATATGACCGGCTATACTTCCGTTGGTGCGGGCTCGAGCGTCGTTCCCGTGCGCCTCAATTGCCCGCCGGAAATAACCTTGCACCATTTACGTCGCACCTGACGCTCACCTAAGACGGTTCATCACGTACATGAGCCTAAAACAAGAGTCGGGGAGAGAAGTAGCTCGCCGAAGCGAAAACACCTCAACACCCGAGGCAGCTTTCGGCAACCGGCTTTCCTTCTAAACTCGCCGATGGCATCGGTGAGAGAGGAAACCGAACTGCCCTCGATTCTCAAAAGGCGGATGCAGAAATTGCGCGAGCTGGACGAGTCGCCGTCCATTGTTCCCAGCGGAAACGAGCGGTTCTCGTAACCAACACGCGACTGCTCGCACAGATCAGCTAAAATGGAAGTGAGTATTACCTCGCCAGCAAGCGCGATTGTGATCGATGCGCACTGAAGTCCCCGTGTTGCCCCAAGCAGCCTTCGCCGAGGGTGCCGCGCTCAATCTATGTGAGCGCTCGGGACATGGTGCGCCAGATCGCAAGGTCGTGGGAAGGAGGCACCTCGCAACAAGTGAAGGTCTCGGCCTAACACCGCTTGGAACTGAAACATTCCCGAGATCGGGGGGTTGGCTATTGGGCTTCGGGGCTTCGCAACGTGCGAGGCGCGCCATGACCCCTCTTCCGGTGGGTGATGTGTTTCTCACGGTCGCAATCATGGCCGTGACCTTCGCGGCCGAGATCGGCCTTTTCATCTTGATCGGGATGTTCTGAATGGAGCACTCATCCCTTGATAGGACACCTCGCGCCGGAAAGGACGCCTTAATTCCGGCTCAAATTTCTCAAAGTCCCCGGCAACCATCGGCCCCGTTCGGCGTCATGCTCAATTGCGGAGCGCGCGATGGACGACAATGAGCAACAGCAAGAGCTTCAAGACCAGATCAGGGGCTACCGCATGATGGAGCGTGACATCACTGATCCGCTCGCACTTGGCCTCCTGCACGACATCGTCGCAGAATTAGAAGCGGCGCTGCGGTCTGCCAACGAATAGCGAACCCCCGCGATGTGCATCTTCCTGAAACGTTGTCGCAGCCGTTTACTGCTAGATCGCCCGGCAGTGCGCCTTGGCTCTAAAAGCAGGGCTGCGGGGGGCGCTTAGTTATGAGGGTGGGCGATGGCGGAGGACAAAAACATGCAGTTGCCCGAGCAAACGACGCACGACGCGCAACGCCGATGCCCCGCTTGTGCAGTTATTCCAACATTGCTCCACTCAATCGCCGATCCGCACAGCGGTCGGATGATCCGCGTGTTCCGGTGCCGATGTGGCGAGCTCATCTGGGACGATTAGCTGCCACGAGCTCGATTGGGACCCCTAAGGCGACCACCCTCGAAATGGGAAAGGCAGCGCGCGCCGCTGATGTCGAAGGTCAATTCTCAACAAGCTTGATAGTCGAGAGTGGCCATCTTCCATAATGACCTTTGATCGAAATGCGAAGCCCATGCAGTTCATCTCGCCAAACGTTCTCGACGGTGCGTGCCTTTCCATCGGTAAGGACGACGGCTTTGTCGATCAATTCGGCTTGCGCCCACCGTACTCATTCAAAATTCTTGGCGCACAGCGTTTCACCGATGGCATTGCTCGTCCACGTTCGGCGACCCATCTGCGGCTCAACGGCGAGATTTGTTCCCATGCTCGCTCCCGGGGACGATTGACGGTGAGCGCTCCTCCGATCTGCGTTTGAGCCTCTCCGGTTGGTCCGGCTCAGGCTTTAGCGCCGCACGCAATTTCTCGCCGATTTCTTTGGCAATTGCTCGGCTGTGTTTGTGGTCTATGTCGATGCGGCGGGGCACAACGGACCTCCGTGCCTACCCCTTTCTCGCAGCTTCTCCGCCTGCGAGCACGGCTGCCCTCCACTAGTGGAACCGGAGACCGCCGTTTTTGGCTATCTGCGCGAGCGCTTGCATTTAGAACAGCGGGCCGGTGGCCCCGACCTTTGGCTATCCCGCGACATGCGCCGAGCTAGAATCGGCGAGCGACGGTCTCGTGTTCTTCCAAAGCCTTGGCAGATCGCGACGCCGGGCCTCCATTCGAACGAGGAAACGAACAGCACTCGGAACGATTTCTAAGAGCACCCGGTTAGTTCTTGGCTATGAAGGGAGGGACAAGATGAGAATCGAATATCTCGCTGCGGTTGCAATAGCTGTTCTTGTCGCCTGTGCCGGGCTGGCTGTCAATTCTCTCGGCCCGCTGCCTTCCGAAAAGCAGTCCGCGCCGAACATGCAAGTGGCAGACCGACTGGCTGCCTCGGTCGATCCATTCTTGCTTCGGTCTGGTGGCTAACAGACGACGTTGCAGCCAACGGTGCTTGCATCCACTGGTAAGTTGTTTCGCGCTGTAGTTGGATATTTATTCGCGGAGCAGCGCTCTTAAGTTGTTTGACGAAATTCTGCTGAAACAGAAGGCTGCTATAATCTCTTTTAGGTAATCGGCCCTGTTCCTTTTTGCACCGACAAGCCAGCCAATCGCTCTTTGAGTTTTTGAATTGGCTCAGCCTGTAAATGGGCTCACATCGGACAGCCATCGCCGGGGCCACGATTATCCGAAATCCGTGCTGGAAATTATCTCTAGTGATACTCAAACGATGGGGGTATCCATGCCCGCCATATTCGACCTGCTCTATCACGAATATTGCCGCGCCCGCCTTGCCGAAATGCGGAAACAGCTTCTGATCGCGCGTGAAACTCCGCAAGTCTCACAATCGGATTATGATCCTGCTGATCACAGTAGCGTTGGTAGGACGGACACGCAGCACGAATTCAGCTACGGCGCGCCGAATTGAAGCGGTCGCGAGACGTGGGCTCTTCGCCGCAGTAACTAACCAAGCGGCGATGGCTCGGGATACCCATTTGCCTACGAACTAAGATTGTAACTGCGCAGTTACTTCATCTCGGTTGTGAGGGCTCAACTCATGACGAAACACTTTTCGAAGCGCATTATGATCGATGTGCTTGTAGTCGCCATATCTTTGATGACAATCACGATTGCAGCGACATCGTTGGGCGAGCCCATTGTTGCAGGGATTGCTGCTTCTGTTCCGGGCCCATTCCATCTTGCGACGGAAAGGACACTTGCAGGTGCCGGGCCGAGCAAACCGACGCTCGCCCGCGCGCCAACGGGTTGTCGGCTTCGATCTGCTCCTCTGCAATGGAAGGTGGACTGGCTTTTCGGGCCGCCTGCGGCTCCCTTACGATGAATCCCCGCCCAGGGCCGCCGACCGCTGCCCTTGAGGCTTAACGGAAAGGGCAAGCCGACGATTTGCTCGCGTTCGCCGCGCCGTCGTCCTCGGCTATGTCGAAGATCTTGACTGCCTGTGAAGTAGCTTTACATCCCTTCGCTCGTGGCGCGCGCTAATGTGAGGAAAGGTTCTTACCTTGACGGAGGCCTCCAATGCTTGCAGCAATCAAATGGAACTCCCGACATAGTGCTCGCGAATGGGTAATGATGGCTGTGGCGCTTGTCGTCCGCACACAGGCAAACCGGCAGAACGGCGAAAGGAAGCAAAAGCAGCCACTCTGGAAGCAGTTCGACGACACCCATCATTGGGACTCAACCGCGGAGGAATGGGTCCCCAACCAAGACCGACCGACTTCCTAAATACCTGCGAACGACGGGGGTGTCGGGCAGGGCGATGGAATTTCTGTCAGCAAGACTGGCGGGATATCCAATCGGCGAGTCCAACGATTGGGGACCGACTGCTTGCCAGTCTGATCGGACGAGTGGCTTACCCCATCCACGCGTGCATTGCATGGTCGGTCCCGACAAATCCTTTGGCTTGGCCTCCCAGCAATTGCTTTGAGCCTGGCTGCAGTTCCCGTCGCGTTCTGCAGTGGCGTTACCCTGTCCTAGCCAACATGATCCACGAACGGTTGATGTCGGATAATGGCCCCGTGGCCGCTCAATCGGACGCCGCGATGTCTGCCTCTGGGAGATGAGCCGACCGTCTCCGGTAAGCTCCCGAGGGCGGCCTTTGACCCTTAGCCGACTTGCGCGACCTCGTTCAGCTTGCCGCTCGCGCCTTCATCAAAACGAACAGATGGGAGCCTGCGGCGATCACCGAGAAAATGACTATTCCTAGTTCTACGCCGTGCACACTTCGCGGCGCATAAGTCGAAGCCAGCCAAATAAAGAGCCGTACAGCTCCCATGAAGACAACCATTCCCCACATCGCGAACCATTTTGGGGCGTACCATGTTGGGTCGCCGCTTCGTCCCCACTGCATTGCGATGCGTTCGCGGTCGATACGGAGTCCAAAATAGAGGTTGAAGGTGACAACCAACGCAACAGCCAGACCAAAAACGTAATCTGCGGGTAACATGTTTTGCGCCTCAGAAAACGAGCAAGCAAGCCTACCGCGAGACGAAGCCCGCCGCAATCTATGCTTGTCTATCCGCTGCATCTGCTTTCCGCATTGGTCGCCAACAGGTTGACCAGCTACCCGAGGTCTAATTGTGGCCCCGAAGCTGCCGATAGGGGACGGGCAGAACATGTCCGCTCCGCCCCAATAGTTCAGACGTCAACTTGTTCTGCTATTGCGAGCGCGTCGTCGACCTCGATTCCCAGATAACGAACGGTGCTCTCAATTTTGGTGTGCCCCAGAAGCAACTGCACGGCTCGTAAGTTGCCTGTACGTCGATAGATCAGGGTCGCCTTGGTTCGACGCAGTGAATGCGTCCCGAACAGATGCGGATCCAGTCCTATACCGGCAAGCCAATCGGACAACAGGCGCGCGTACTGCCGAGTGGTTAGGCCGTAACTGGGTCCTCGCCGGCCGGTGAACAGATATTCGCCCGGCTTCTGGCCGGTCGCTCTCAGATGATCATCGATAGCTTGGCGTGTCGTCTCAGTCAGTTCGAATTTGACCGGCCGTCCCGTCTTCTTCTGCCGGACGCTTGCACGGTCGGCTGCATAGCCGCTCGGCGCGACGTCGTCGACCTTGAGCGCCACGACGTCGCAGCCCCGAAGTTTGCTGTCGATGGCTACGTTGAACAGAGCCAGATCACGGATCCGTCCCTCGACCTGGAGCTTCGTCCGGATGGACCACACGTGCTTCGGGCGGAGCGGCGGCTTTGCGCCGACGATCTTTCCCTTATTCCAAGGGACGTGCCTTGAGACGCTCTCGATTGTGCTTAAGACTTCAGGCATGGTGACCTCCTCAATTAATGAGGAGGCCATTCTCAATCTGGCAAACTTTTGAAAGAACGTCGGCTTTCAGACGACTGAGGACGTCGCATTTTGACCCGATGCGGACGGCAGGAGTCCAGTTCAACTGCCGACAAATTTCGCGTCCATATCAGGCTGCGCAAGCTCACGCTCAATCAAAGCAGCTATGGCCGTGCCGAGCGCGAGGAAGATGGCCCCAAGAAAACCAAGGACCATCGGCAGGCTCCAAATCGAAAGCACCCCGCGGATGGCTGCCGAATTGGGCTGTTCGGGGTCATAGAGGACGGAGACTGCCTGCCCTGTGTAGTAAGCCGGCGGATTGCTCCGGTGGCTGGACTGGAATTCGACCATCCGGCCGTCCACGGTTTGAAAGCGCACCAGCGGCGTGAAGAGATAACCCTGGCTCTCCTTGGCTCGCACGCGAACCATCTCGATCACTTGCCCGCGCACCTCTACGGCGCCCGCGAGCCACGCCTTTGTAGTCCAAGCGGTACAGACGGCCGCGAGCAACAGCAATAGGCCGATCGGAATGAAGCAGAATTTGCCGAGACGTCCGGCAAGAGCGCTGCGCTGCTGCATGTCGAGAAGGTCGCCGCGCTGCAAGCGCGGGGCACCGCGCTGTAAAAGGCCTGCTTTTGTCGCAGAGGCGAGCCGGGAGGTTCAATCCGTGTTTAGTGCGATAAGGGCCGTGTCGGCGACTGGCCCGACGGCGAATCCGGTCTGGCTCTTTGATGGCGGCTTATCGGGACAAACCGGGAGAAGCCGAACGATCTTCTGAACGGCGCCTTGTGACCCTTGGCTGACCTTCAGCAGGTCTGCTTGGACGGCCAGTGTAGCTCCGCCGGTGGAGCGGCCGCTGATGACTTGCGCACAGGTTCATAGAGTAACGCTGTCTGCCACAGTCGAACGTCGCCATGGCGTCACCTCGTTCCTCAAGACTTCGCCGTTGCGGGTATCTGACCGGGCTCGAACGGACCCGGCTCGAAGAAGCCCTCGATCGATTCGACCTTTGCGTAGTTCTCGGCGATGCTCTCGGGTGTCAGATGTGGATCATTGAAGCCAGGTCCCATGACGATAGCGATACGTTGGATTACTCCGGCTTCCACGTTGTAGATCCTGTTCGTCTCCGAACAACTATCGCTTGCAAGCCAGACGATCGCTGGCGCAACAGCCGCAACCGGCATTGTGGCTTCGCTCTGCTTCAGCCAAGCGGGATCCGCAACCGCCGCCGGGTGCATCCTCGTGTACCCGGCTGGCGAAATGGTGTTCACGAGAATCCCATGCTCAGCACCTTCAATTGCAAGAATGCGCATCAATCCAACTACGGCGCACTTGGCCGCAGCGTAGGTGGCTTGGCCACGTAACCCAAACAGGCCGCTGACTGACGTCGTGAGGATGATCTTCCCGTAGCGCTGTGTGACCATATACGGCCAGGCAGCCTTCACGGTGTTAACCGGCCCGCCGAGGTGCACCCGCCAATAGTGATCGAAATCGTCAAGGGTGGCGGCCTCGAATAGCTGGCTTCCGCAGATACCAGCGCTGTTCACGAGGAGGTCTATTCTCCCGAAATGCTCGATGGTCGTCGCGATCAGGTCGCTGCCACCTTCAGGAATGGAAACATCGCTGTCATTCGCGATTGCCTCGCCTCCACGCGATCGTATGAAATCGGCCACCTGTTCCGCGATCGTGGAATCCTTCCCGAACCCCGATACGTCGGTCCCAAGGTCGTTCACAACGACCCGGGCGCCGCGCTCGGCGAGAAGTTCGACGTATGCCCGCCCAAGCCCGCGACCTGCGCCAGTCACAACCGCGACCTTTCCCTCCAACGAAATTCGTTCTGTCATCTCGCTATCCTCCTTCCGGCAAGATTGAATGCGTCTGCGCGCAACCGTGACACCAACTGTCGGGGCGTTATGTCCCTTTGGCAAAGCCAGATTCACGTCCCCGCAATCGACAACGCGTCCGCTTTCGGGAAGTTCGCTGATGTCCGCTCATGGCCCCGAGGGCGAAGATCGCGATGGCGCCCGGCACGTCAGCAGCCGAGGCCAGACCGGACGTGGTGGTGACGCGGCCAAATCGACGCGAATGACCCACAACAGAAGTCGCGGCCGCGCACTCGACGGCAAGCAGATTGTTGTCGCCGAAGATGAGAACGCCGAACGAATGATAACGTGTTGCTATTGGCTGATCACAGACGCTGCTGGGCGTGGTGTCGTAATCGGGTCGGCATGCCGGTGGACAAGTTTCCAAGCGTCGTGCTCCAAGCGAAAGAGGCTGGTCACACGCAAAGCCAGTGTGGCCGTTTGATCGCTCCTGCCAACCTTGGCATGCCCTCGCTCCACTTCGACGACACAGGCAAGCCCATCGGACACATATTTCGCCACAAGTTCCACGCCGGTGACGTCGCCATCGCGATAGTTCGAGGCGGCACGGGCAATCGTTTCTTCGACCTTTTTACGGCCGCGTGCATAGGGCCCAAAAGGGTTGCCCAAAGTGACGTCATCATTTTCTGAAAAGAGAGCCTTCGCCGGGCCCGGATCACCCCGGAATACCGCTGCCACTGCTCGATGACTTCGCTCGACTGCGCGATCAAGATCTTCCGCTGCCATGTGTACCTCCGATGATGAGGCTCCCGTTACCCGCGATGAGTTTGCCCACTGGATTGTTGCAAACTCGGAAAGTTGGAGGGCATTTTATTCCTCGGTCGGGCAGAGGACAATCTGCGGCCCCAGCTCCCCCCGCCGCTGTTGGCCCGATGGCGAAGTTCGGTTCGCCTCAGATATGGCTGATCGGTGGAGACCGGAAGTGAGACAGCGCGAGTCAAACCAGCGCTTTTGACCCAAACCGGAAACGCGCTTGTCAGTGGGCGCATATTTGCAACGGGAAACTAAGAAGGTACACAATCGGAACGCGGCCCGTCGCCGCGCGAACGTTGCTTGCGCTACCAGACATCTAGCGGGGGCGGCTCGTTGCAAAGCGCGCAATCTTTGCTATGCGAAACTTTTTGTTTGGTGACCGTTGTGCAATGCAGTGACGAGTATAGACGCACTGAGAATGACAGAAGCTTAATGTTTTGACTCTGGCGCTTTTGAGGCTGGACCATATTTCGTTATCACCGACCGGATATATCGGCAGAACCGTTCGGTACTTGCCTTTCACCAGTGATAAGACCGCCAGTCGCACTCAGCGAACCTCGATAGTTAGGGGTAGCGCATGACGAAGCGTCGCCGTTTCAAACAAACAACCTGTCTTAAGGACCGCCTTGCAAACGAGGCGAAGGTGTTGCGCAAGCAGGCTCAGAATACCCCGCCGGGATTTGAGCGCGATCTCCTGATCCGTAAAGCCCGACGGTCCGAGGCGGCTTCACAAATGGTCGAATGGCTAACGTCGGCTCCCAAGCATAGGACTAAATAGAAATGGCTATTTATCGCCTGTTAGAGAACTCTGCCCTAGGGCTAGGGCCGAAACAGGTTAACCGCATCATTGAGGCGTATGAGCAAACGCTGCATACCCTCGGCGTCAAGGACCGAGACGATCCTCTAACGGAGATGATTGCGAGGAAAATTATCAAGATTGCGCAAACTGGTGTCGATGATGCGGCGCAGCTTTCGGCTCAAGCGATCAAAGAACTAGAGATTCGCTAAACAGCGCAGTCAGCGACTGCGTTTTTTGGAGGAGCGTTACGATGGCGGAATATCGTGTCAACCTCATGGGCTCCGACGGCCGTTTCGAGAGCTCCCGCACCTTCGTCTGCGACACGGATGAAAACGCGATAGCTTGGGCAAAGGAGATGGCGGGCGGAACTTTGGATTGGGTCGCGATTGGTGCAGCACCTCGGCCCAACTGTCGAAGAAGAAGCCGTCAGCCATGAAGTTCATGAAAGTCGCCTGACGCCAAAGGATAAGACATAATGCTGTCAGTCATTTCGACACTAGTCCGCTAATGTTAGCGTCGAACCCACGCCCCACCTTGGCGTCTGCTCTTTGGGGGTAGACCGGACGTGGTCGCGGCCCCAGCCGATCGACGCTAATGACCCTGGCTGTGTGAAAACGCTGCGCTTGATGTGATTCGCGCGATATGATTCCCGCACGATTTGCGGGGGCTGGAATGAAGCGCTTCGTTGCGGAGGCGGATCGTGGGCAATCGACGCTATTGCCCGAGTGCCTCGATGATTTCATTGACGAGAGCAACCCTGTTCGCGTGATCGACGTGTTTGTCGATGCGCTCGATTTGGCCGAGCTAAGCTTCGAGGGGGTGAAGCCGGCGGCGACCGGTCGGCCGTCATACCATCCCTCGGTTCTCCTGAAGCTTTACATCTACGGCGATCTGAACCGGGTGCAGTCGAGCCGGCGGCTCGAACGAGAGGCCGGACGCAATGTCGAGACCATGTGGCTGCTGGGCCGGCTCGCACCTGATCACAAGACGATCGCGGACTTCCGCAAAGACAATGGCCTGGCGCTCCGCAAGGTATGCGCACGCTTCGTCGAACTCTGCCGTGAAATGGGTCTCCTCGCGACGTCGAGCGTCGCCATCGATGGCAGCAAGTTCAAAGCTGTGAACAACCGGGACAAGAACTTCACACGCGCGAAGGTGGAGCGGCGGCGCGCGCAGCTGGAGGAGAGCGTCGCGCGCTATCTGAGCCAACTGGACACGGCCGACCGGCAGGAGCCGAGCGAGGCGTTGGCCGCCAAGGTGACGAGGCTAACCGAGAAGCTGACGAAGCTGAGGGAGGAAATGGGCAAGCTTGCCGTCTACGAGAAGCAGATGCTTGCGTCACCCGATCAGCAAATCTCGTTGACCGATCCCGACAGCCGTTCGATGGCGACAAGCGGCCGGGGCTCCGGCACCGTTGGCTACAACGTGCAGGTCGCCGTCGACACCGAGCACCATCTGATCGTAGCGCACGAGGTGACGAACAGCGGCTCAGATCGGGCACAACTCGCCAATATGGCCAAGCAGGCGAAGGCTGTTCTCGAGACCGAGACGCTCGAAGCTGTAGCCGATCGCGGCTACTTCAACAGCCCGGAGATCCTCGCGTGCCACGAGGCCGGCATCACCGTAACTCTGCCCAAGCCGCTGACGTCGGGTGCCAAATCGGAGGGGCGCTTCGGTAAGCAGGACTTTGCCTATTTGCCAGAGGAGGACGCCTATCGCTGTCCGGCTGGGGAGCGATTGCCGTATCGCTACACAAACGAAGAAGACGGCAAGATGCTGCGGCGCTACTGGACCACTGCCTGTCAAAGTTGTTCGCTCAAATCGCAGTGCACGACAGGACCAGAGCGGCGAATTACACGCTGGGAGCACGAGCATCTGCTTGAGGCTGTGCAGCAGCGCGGCAACAAGTGGAGCCTTGGTCTCCATCTTCGAGTGGTCATGGCCAGCATGCGCATAAGCGTTCCGTGAACCTTTCAATTACCCATAACTTTGACCGCTCGGACGGATCCGCTGATCGGCGAAATCTTGAGTCGAAAGAATCACTTGTGATTCCTTGCTGAGCACCTGATTCGCGAGGGGGTGCTCTATGGCGCTGAGATTAAGGAATCGATCGGCAAAAGGCTGTTTGCGATCCTTGGAAGGTGAATGTTGGATTGATCGAGAGAGTAGTGGATGCGAGTTTAGGGACGCGCGGCTCGGCGATAGATTCCGCAAACTGCTCACGCAGATTGGAAGCGCCATGGGACAAAGCATTCCGCTCGTCTGCCAGGATTGGGCGAATACCAAGGCAGCCTACCGCTTCTTCTCTAATGACCGGGTCAGCGAAGCGGACATTCTGGCCGGCCATTTCCAATCGACACGTGATCGTGCCGCCGCCGCTGAAGGTCTCGTTGTTGTGCTGCACGACACAACCGAGTTCAGCTATCAACGCGAGAAGTCAGAAGCGATCGGCATCACCAAGAGCATAAACAGTGGACGGGATAAGGCGGGCCGCCTCAGATCGCACACGGTTTGCGGCATCCTGATGCATTCGAGCCTCGCGGTTACAATCGAGGGGGTGCCGCTGGGATTGGCGGCCGTTAAGTTCTGGACCCGGAAGAAATTCAAGGGGACGGCAGCGCTTAAAAGAAGATCAATCCGACCCGGATTCCCATCGAGAAAAGGAAAGCGTCCGATGGTTGGAAAATCTCAAGCAGTCCACTCAACTGTTGGATCATCCGGGACGATGCATCCATATTGGTGATCGCGAGAGTGACATTTACGAGCTTTTCTGCGCAGCACAGGAGATCGGAACTCATTTCCTGATCAGGACCTGCGTCGACCGCTTGGCTGGAGATGGGGATCACACGATCGCCGACGAAATGGACGAGGTCGCCGTCAAAGGGCTCCATCGCATCGAAGTCAGAGACGGCAACGGCGATCCCGACCAGGCGGTTCTTGAAATCAGGTATCGCAAGATTTGTGTCCTGCCGCCGATCGGAAAGCAGAAGCGCTATCCCGCTCTGACCCTGACGGTCATCCATGCCGAAGAGCGAGGGACTCCGAAAAACAGAAAGAAGATCGATTGGCAGCTGATCACCGACCTGCCTGTTGGTTCCCGCACCGACGCCATTGAGAAGCTCGAATGGTATGGTTTGAGATGGAAGATCGAGGTGTTCCACAAGATCCTCAAATCGGGCTGCAAAGCTGAGGAGTTGAAGCTCAGGACCGCCCAGCGTCTGACCAATCTGATCTCGCTCTTTTGCATCCTGAGTTGGCGGGTCTTCTGGATGACGATGCTCAACCGTTCCGCCCCAGACGCACCGCCAACCCTCGCGTTGACTGCGACTGAAATCGGCGTGCTCGATCGCCTCGTCAGCGACAAACCAAAAGCAAGACAGAAAACGCTCTCGCACTATCTGATCAAGATAGCCCGGCTCGGCGGTTATCTCGCCCGCGCCAGCGATCCGCCGCCTGGGAATACCGTCATGTGGCGCGGGCTGTCACGCCTCACCGACATCGCGCTGGGCGCCATGGTCGGCGGAGAATTTGTGGGTAATTGAAAGTCCGTGAACCGTGCGTATGCGGCTCGCTCGCGGTCTCGCCGAAGACCCGGCAGGAAAGCGCGGCATTATAAAGGAAGCGGTTTCCGAGATTGGTGTTCTGGGTTCCGGTGCCGGTTGCAATCGCCAGCACGTTTGCATGGAAGCTCAGCGCGGGATTTAGGCGCTGGCTCAGTGCTGCGCCGAACAGCCCCTCCCAAGAGCCCGATCCAGGCTGAAATTCAGCCTCAAAGGTTTCACCGAACCTGTCAATCAAGCCGGTCGTACCCGTCGGAGCCTTGACACCAAACAGCACTGCCGCCTGCGTTCCGCTTATCTGATTGTTCACGAAGCGATATTGGCCAAGTACAGTGACATCGCCGAAACCCGATGTATTACCACGGTCACGCACCGTGGCGGGATCAGCCGGGTCTTCCTGCACGGCTTCCAGGATGCCGGTGCGGCGCACCCACGGCAGGCGCACCGACACCGTCAGATCATTGGTGATGCCATAGGCTAGCGCAGCCGCGTAGCTCTCGACTGTTTGCAGACCATGAACGTCGTTGCCGACGTTTGCGAGCAGCGCCGGCTCACTCAGTTGCTTGAGCCGAAGATAATCGACGAAAGTGGAAAAAGCGAACTGCCCCTCGTCGAGCGTGCCAGCGCCTATCGTCAAGATCCCGCCTGCACCGCCAATACCGCCGATCCCAGGATGATGCGCGGAAGCAGCGCTCATGCCAATGACTATCGATCCAGCCAGGACCACCGCGAACTGGAGGCGACTAGCCATTTTCGACCCCCCAATTTCTATTTTTTATTTTCCGCCGCATGCTCTGGAGACCGACCATAATCCCGATTGCCAGGCGGTTGGGACCGTTGCTTAAATAACGCGGCTTCTATTTCCAGGGCGTGTCGCCCGGAAGATACACCACGCTACGCCTTGCCCGGTGGTCCCGTTCATTAAATAGCCGCGTGAACTTGATGGCGTGCGCCGCCACGTGTTGCCCATTTCCGATATTGGCCCTTCGCGACATATTGCAGCGCCGCGCGGCTTTGGTCGCTAACGGCGTTGCGCGGCGGCGATCAGGGCGCTCTCATCCTGATTGTCGCGCTATACGGCGTACAGCGGAAGTCCGATGGATGCGTAGGAACGGCGGTGCCGGTTGCGCTTGGTTCATCACATCGGAGCTCTACCATCGCCTCTCAGGCAATAGTCGCGCGGTGTTGCAGAACTCCCGATTATACGATCGTGCATCGTTATACGGGAGCGAGTCTCATATTGGCTTTGCAGGCCCGCCGCCCTAGAATTGCGGCGATCGCAGGACGGGCGAAATGCAGTATGTTTGCGACGCGCCGAAGGGCAAGACCTGGTTCCGTATCGAGACGGAAGGTGAGGCGATGCATGAGTTGCGCCTGATGGGTCACACAGTTGAGAAATATTTCCGCCGCGAGCGGGAGAAGGCAGTCCAGTCCTGGCGTCCCGAGCGGCCCAACGCGATCGAGCGCGACATCGGCCTCGAGGCCCATATACAGCGAGAGATGCCGCTTTTCCTCACGCTGCGCGACAGGGAGGGCAATGCACTGACTACAGCGATGCTGCCACCCGGTGGCAAGGATCGCGGCGGGTTCCGGATCATCATCGTTGCCGCATCCAATGCCGATCCTTATCCTCAGCAGGACGCGGCCATCGCTGCACTGGGAGCGCATTTCGGTCTCACACTCGATCGCAACCGCTGCTTCCCCTACGGCCGCTAAGGAGCCTGACAAGTATCGCCGCTTGATTGGAGCGATGTCGGCTCATGGCCCTTCGCATCGGTTCGCGGCAACGCAGCACTACGGTCGCTTTCAGGGCGAAGTGGACATGAACCGCTAGGCAAAGCCCGCTGAATTGGTCGAAGATGACCCAAAGCAGTCGTTGCTAGAAATCAACAGGATTGAATGCTCCACCAAGAGGGCGGCAATGCCGGGGCAGCCGGGACATCGTCAGAGTGCGATTGTTTCCTCGACTACATGTTTCAGCGGCGTCCCCTCAGCGGACAGGGTCATTCGCAGTTTGAGCTTGCCACCTTTCACCGCCCCGCTACGCACCAGGTTCTCAATTTCACGCTGCGATGTAACTCCGACATGCTTCAGAAATTTACGGATAGCCATATTGAAGCGGTCTTCATCGAACTCGGCGGTCATGGCTGTTCTCCCTGGTCGGGCAGGCGAAGTCTAACACGAGGCGAGCAAAAACCAAACATGGGTTACCCAAGCGCTTGGATGACGCTCTTGAGCATGTTGCCTTCCGCTACACAGACAGCGTCGGCACCCGGGATCACTTTTCTATCGCGGCTCAATGGTTGGCCTGCACGTCCCCCTACCGACGCTTCGCCGACATCCTCGCGGATACCTGCGCACGGCTCGGGGTCGATGCGGTTCGCTATTCCTTCATCGTAGTGGACTTGCACCACCTACTCCTTGCCGGTCTCCCGGCGCACCTGTGTGAAAAGGCTGCGCTTGATGTGATTCGCGCGATATGATTCCCGCACGATTTGCGGGGGCTGGAATGAAGCGCTTCGTTGCGGAGGCGGATCGTGGGCAATCGACGCTATTGCCCGAGTGCCTCGATGATTTCATTGACGAGAGCAACCCTGTTCGCGTGATCGACGTGTTTGTCGATGCGCTCGATTTGGCCGAGCTAAGCTTCGAGGGGGTGAAGCCGGCGGCGACCGGTCGGCCGTCATACCATCCCTCGGTTCTCCTGAAGCTTTACATCTACGGCTATCTGAACCGGGTGCAGTCGAGCCGGCGGCTCGAACGAGAGGCCGGACGCAATGTCGAGACCATGTGGCTGCTGGGTCGGCTTGCTCCTGATCACAAGACGATCGCGGACTTCCGCAAGGACAACAGCATCGGGCTTCGTAAGGTCTGTGCGCGTTTTGTCGAGCTCTGCCGCGGGATGGGTCTTCTCACGACGGCGAGCGTCGCCATCGATGGCAGCAAGTTCAAAGCTGTGAACAACCGGGACAAGAACTTCACACGCGCGAAGGTGGAGCGGCGGCGCGCGCAGCTGGAGGAGAGCGTCGCGCGCTATCTGAGCCAACTGGACACGGCCGACCGGCAGGAGCCGAGCGAGGCGTTGGCCGCCAAGGTGACGAGGCTAACCGAGAAGCTGACGAAGCTGAGGGAGGAAATGGGCAAGCTTGCCGTCTACGAGAAGCAGATGCTTGCGTCACCCGATCAGCAAATCTCGTTGACCGATCCCGACAGCCGTTCGATGGCGACAAGCGGCCGGGGCTCCGGCACCGTTGGCTACAACGTGCAGGTCGCCGTCGACACCGAGCACCATCTGATCGTAGCGCACGAGGTGACGAACAGCGGCTCAGATCGGGCACAACTCGCCAATATGGCCAAGCAGGCGAAGGCTGTTCTCGAGACCGAGACGCTCGAAGCTGTAGCCGATCGCGGCTACTTCAACAGCCCGGAGATCCTCGCGTGCCACGAGGCCGGCATCACCGTAACTCTGCCCAAGCCGCTGACGTCGGGTGCCAAATCGGAGGGGCGCTTCGGTAAGCAGGACTTTGCCTATTTGCCAGAGGAGGACGCCTATCGCTGTCCGGCTGGGGAGCGATTGCCGTATCGCTACACAAACGAAGAAGACGGCAAGATGCTGCGGCGCTACTGGACCACTGCCTGTCAAAGTTGTTCGCTCAAATCGCAGTGCACGACAGGACCAGAGCGGCGAATTACACGCTGGGAGCACGAGCATCTGCTTGAGGCTGTGCAGCAGCGCCTTGACGCAAACCCAGAAGCCATGCGTCAGCGTCGGGAGACGGTCGAGCATCCGTTCGGCACGATGAAGGCCCGCATGGGAGCGACACACTTCCTCACCAAAACGCTCCCAAAAGTAGCGACCGAGATGGCACTCTCGGTCTTGGCCTATAATCTTACACGGGTCATGAACATCGTCGGGGCCAAGCCACTGATCACTGCGATCGCGGCCTGAGACAGGCGCGGTTCCTAGCTTCCGGACCGATGCCCTTTGAAGCCGTTTTTACACGGCCAAGACCCATAGCAGAAATTGACAACAGTTTTAGCAGCCCTCGACAATGTGCTAGGCTGATAGCCCGATGGAGCCTGTCGAAAGTGGCGGCGGGAAATTCACCCGTGCAACTGTCGGCAAGCGCCTGCGAGAGGCTGCTGCGACCGGCCCTGTCACGCTGGCCGGTCGAAGCACTGGCTCCAGGTGAAGAACCGCAAGCATCCGGCGATGGCAAGAGTGATGGAGTCGTTCGGATAGAAATCCCGAAGAACGTCCGTTGACGCTGATCAAGCCCAATCCGCCTCAAATTGCTTAACTCCAGTCGTGCAGACCGCCGGAGCGCGGGAACTAGGATAGGAGACAAAGATGCATTTCGCTATCTCCGCCACATATGGTCCGACTGATCCAACTCGGGCAATGCTGCCGTTTATCTTCGCTACGTCCGCGGTGCAGAGCGGCGACAGCGTCACGCTGATGCTATTCGCCGATGCCGTATTCACAGCAATCGAGGGCGTGGGCGCGAAGCTCGTCCCGGTCGGACCACCGAACCGGTACGAGGAGATCGCAGCGCATCCCAATGTGACGTTGATGGTGTGCAAGCCTTGCGTAGAGGCGCGCGGTCTAGAGGCATCAGCGCTCGACAAACGGGTGAAGCTTGCTGGGATGAACGAGTTCCACGCCGCAGCCAAGCAGCCCGACTCGCGAGTGGTCAATTTCTAGAAGATCGCCCTGCGAGCATTGGATCAAGGTGAAGACCGCAAGTATTCGGCGATGAACCGGGTGATGGAGTTGGCGGTCTCCTTCATTTCGCGAATGTCACCTGTTGGCCCATACCGACGACATCCAGCACTCGCGCACATGTCGGCTGCTAGGGGAAGACGAGAAACGGCTGACGTCCGGCCAAAACGACGCGAGTGACCCAGAGCTGACTCGTTATGCTGCCAACGTTCGATGGCCTTTAGGGCTGAACTCCGTGTCGTCCGCTCGTGTCTCGCATCCGCTTGAGTACGCGTGTCCTCGGCAGGGCTTCAGTTCAAGGCTCATTACCCCTAATTGCGCAGGTTAGGCTGTCAAAGTTTTTCATCCCTTAGATGGAGATACTCTGGCGTGAAGTCCGCCAGCTCCTCCAGCTCCTTCCGTCGGAGCAGCGTCAACGTGCGCCTCTCCCACTCAATGAGTTGGAGTTGTCTTAGCTCCTGTATGGTCCGATTGACGTGCACGACGGACAAACCGCAGGCATCCGCGATGTTCTGCTGTGTGAATGGAAGATAAAAGCTGGCGTCCTCAAGCAATCCGACGACTTCCAGTCGCGCGGCAAGCTCGCAGATGAGGTGCCCCACTCGTGAGCGCGCGTCGCGGGCAAGGCCTGCAATCCATTCGCGGTAAATCGCGGCATCGACAAGCGTCTCGCGCCAGAGCGCGTGAACCAGCCCGGGAGAGTTACTCAGGATATCATTGAGATAGGTGTGCGGCACAAAGCCAACGGTCGATGGACCCGCGCTGCAAATATTGTGGTCCATCACGGGCAGCTGCAAAGTGTGCAGATCCGGCATATCGCCAGCCAGGTAGATCGATAGTATTTGGGCTCGGGTGCCGACGACCTTTTGACGAAACACAAACCCGCTCATCACGATGGCGCACCGGGACGCTCTGTCTCCGTCACGCACAATGTACTCGCCATCAGTGAATTCCTTCACCGTATGGGGCATGTTGGCGAGCTGGGTCCGGTCCTCCTCGGAGAGACCAACAACGGCTTGCAGCCGTTTGATCAATATTTGGCTTGGCATTGCGGCACCCGAGTTCTGGGGCGGGAGCACAACACTCTCAGTTGCCAGCTACCCTGCCTTAACGCCAGCAATGCTGATACGCTAACACAGGACGAGGGGAACATGACAGTCGGAGCTGTTAGCATTCTCGGCGGCACATTGCCAAAATACATCTTAAGGAAGGGGCGATCTTATTTTTGGATTGCGGAAAACCGCAGAACGAAGAGCGTCCGGCCCTCTGGTAGCGGACCGTCGGTGACCTTCATCTCCCACGGAATGCCCTTCCATAGAGTTTCCATTGAGCCCTGTTTAATGATTTCACCGCTCGTTTGCAGGGCCGCAGTTTGTGCGGCTGCAATGTCCAGGAGCTCAGTGCCGGCATCATCGAGCGAAGTGCTATCAGAGATATGGAAGAAGTAGCGCGGCATGCTTGCTCCGTCGCAGATTGCATCAGCCGTCCTAACGATAATCCGATAATCCTCCATGGTTCCTACCCAACACCATTCTATTTCTGCTTTGTCTGACCTGCATTAGCACAAGTGAATTTCCAGCCTTCGGTTCCGTGGTCTGACTTTCAAGGGCGGAACTTGCTCAGAATTTTTCTAACGAATGCCCCTCGAAATGGCGGTCGGTTGCTGCGCTCCATGTTCCGGAATTGGCCCGTCTGCGAAGTGTCCGCACGCCTCGTCGAGGTCCGGACAGCGGGGTATAGCGGACTAGATTTGCTCACGTTGAGTTCTTCGCATTGTAACCCTAATGCGACCTCGGCCGAGTGTCGGGCAAGCGCTGTCGCCTACGGGTGAGGATGCCTTTACTGGCGCGCGTAAGAGCGCATTGACAAGCACCGGACGACAGGCGCCTTTCGCTGTCACTCGTTGATCTGCATCAATCGAAACAAATTGTGTCGCAATATATTGGGTATCGTGCAAGCCGAGGAGTGCGTGATGATGGACGGTTGCTGTTGCGGAACGCAAACGGAAGCAGCGAAGCAGCCTGCGCTTGAGATTTTGAAGGAGCGCTTCGCGAGGGGTGAGATCGACAGGGCGGAGTTCGAGGAAGGGCGTCAAGTCCTTTCCAATGCGACAGAAGAAACGGCTGCTGCCGCGGTTAACAAGGGCAAGGGTTGCTGTTGATCGAGGTGAACTGTCCCCCCTGTGACAAGCGGATATCCAATTTGTAGGTTACCGCGAGCCTTGGATTAGAACGGAGGCTGTCATGTGGTGGTGGAACGGATTTGGGCCGGGGCCGTGGCTGTTGGGCCCGGTAATGATGATCTTGGGCCTAGCCTTCTGTGGGGCCATGATGTTCTTCATGATGCGCCGGATGATGGGCGCCCATAGAGAGCGGTTCGGCACACTCGACATACTGAAAGAGCGCTTCGCTCGCGGCGAGATTACCCAAGCTCAATATGAAGAACAGCGCCGACTGCTAGAGGTATAGGTAGCCTCAGTTGGCGGCCTCTTTTACATTTCGCGAATGTCACCTGTTGGCCCACAGCGACGAGATCGATCCCTCGCCTACACGCCGGCTGTCAGGGGTAGACCGGAAATGCCTGCCGGCATGCTAATTGACGTGAATGACCCATTCCGGACCTCGACAGGTTTACGTTCCCCCTTCCAGAACACAGATGCCGAGTGGTACGGTGCTGTGTCCCGACCGGGGGACCGCGTTAGATGATAGATGCGAGTATTTTCCGCGACCAGATGACGATCCGGCGGCTCCGCCTCGCAGCTGGTCTCGTCATGCTCTCCTATCTCACGCTGCACCTTAGCATGCACGCGCTTGGCAATGTCTCGTTTGAGGCAATGCAATGGGGCACTCGAATTCATGATTTTATCTGGCACAGTGTGCCAGGAACTATCGTTCTCTACGGCGCGTTCGCAATCCATTTTAGTCTCGCGTTCTATGCCCTGTATGCGCGCCGGAGCTTCCGCATAGGTGCCGGCGAATTAGTGCGGCTTGTTCTCGGTTTTTCCATTCTAACCCCTCTTGCTGCATCACTTTGCGGCCGGGCGGTATGTATATTCTGCGTTCGATGTAACGCGCCGTTATGATGCAGTGCTCACCGTCTATTTTTCCTTTGTTCCGTTCTGGGGGTGGCGGCAAGTCACCGTGCTCCTGATCGCTTGGACGCATGGTAGCCTCGGCGTGCATTACTGGCTACGAGCGCGAACCAACTATCATCAGTTTGCTCCGGTATTGCTTACATTCGCCACACTCCTGCCAGTGCTCGCTTTGCTCGGGATTTGGCAGGGCACGCGACAAGTGCTCGCACAATGGCCACTGCACCCAGAATGGCTTGAGATGACCGTGCGCGACGGTCATGTGCGCGATCCAAGCGTGAACGGACCGAGTTGGAATCTCGAAGTCCAGCTTTACTGGATTTATGTTGTGCTCCTGGCGCTCGTGTTCATCGCATGGACGACGCGCTGGCTGGTTGAACGCCGCCGCGGCCTGATCAACATCGCGTATCCCGGCGGCCGTGTCGTTCGCGTGCCCGTGGGCTATGCCGTGCTCGATGCTAGCCGCCGCGCCAGCATTCCGCATGCTGCAATTTGCGGCGGACGAGGTCGCTGTACCACGTGCCGCATCCGGGTGCTGCGTGGGGTCGACAGGTTGCCGCCACCTAGCGCGTCCGAGCAAGCATTGTTGAATCGATTGCACGCTGGTCCGAGTGTACGTCTGGCGTGTCAACTCCGTCCCCGAAGTGATACCGCAGTGCTTCCGCTGCTGCCGCCAGACATCGGCACGAGCGAGACGCGTCGACGTGACTATTCCGAAGCTTCGGACATTGAACGTTTCGTGGCGATCATGTTTGTGGACATCCGCAGGTCAACCGCCTTGGTCGAGCAGCGGCTCCCTTATGACGTAGTGTTCCTGCTGAACCACTTCTTCGATGCCGTGGCAGGAGCGGTAGTTGATACCGGCGGCATGCCCAACCAATTCGTCGGCGATGGTATGATGGCGATCTTCGGCATGCACGCCGCGCCGCGTGATGCTTGCTCCCAAGCGCTGGTTGCGGCGCAACTTATTCATGGCCGGCTCGCCGATATGAATCGAACACTGGCTGACGAGTTGCCGGAGCCAATTGCAATCGGCGTCGGGCTTCACGCCGGTAACGTGATCCTGGGCGAGCTTGGTTACCGGGATCGCTTCCTCCTGACAGCAATCGGCGATTCGGTACATGTGGCTGCGCGCCTCCAGGAGCTGACCAAAGATTATGGCTGTCAACTCGTCGTATCCGACATCGTCGCCGCCACTGCCGGCGTCGAAATGAGCGGGTTTCCTGTGCGGGTGATAAACGTGCGCGGTCGCGGGGAACCCCTGGCCGTGCGAATTGTCGGCGCTATGAATGAACTGGTCGCATGAAATTGCCGTCTGGAAATCGACCAATCTTTTTGCAATGCGATGGTCCGCCACCTAGCGCACTGCCGGTAGCGTCATCACTATGGTCCCCTTATGAATTTATCGACCAACCGAAACGCTTGCCTCCGAGTTGGCCGGGGCAGAGCGACGCTAAATCGGCGCTCTGCCCTGACTCTGGACCTCCCGCAATGTCAGCTTTTGTGGCACTATTGGCAAGCATAGCCAAAGTTAACCTCGTCTGATCGAGCATCAGCGAACGGCAATTTGCCGTGGCGACCCACCAGTCAGCCAAGACTAGGGAGGGAATGCATGCCCCGAAAGATCGTGAACGGTGTGATGGCGGGAAGATCCGTGGCCCAGCCGCTCGCAATGCACCTTGTTCTTTTGGCCACAGTGGCTTCGTTGGCGTCCGCCTGGGGACCCACAAAGCCTGCGTACAGTGCCGATACGCCGCCTGCGTGGGCGTATCCCGTCACGCCTCCAGATTTTAAGTTGCCGCCGGACGACGGCAGCGTCAAGCGTGTGCCGGACAGTTCAGCCGCTTTCTCAATCGGTCAAATACGGGACCGTTTCTTCACAAAAGATTGGCATCCCGGCGATCATCCCGCGATGCCCGAAATTGTCGCGCGTGGCAGGAAACCCGATGTTCTTGCGTGCGGTCATTGTCATCGGGCTGATGGGTCTGGTGGTCCCGAAAACGCAAATCTCGCCGGGCTTCCTACAGATTATATCGTGCAGCAGATGGCCGATTTCAGAAGTGGAGCAAGAAAGAGTTCAGTACCACAACGGCTACCAGTGAGTTTGATGCTTTCAGTTGCCCGCGCTATAAGTGAGGATGAGGTGGGGAAGGCGGCAGCATATTTTTCCTCTTTGAAACCGAAGGAGCGTATCAAGGTCATTGAAACTGATACTGTTCCAAAGACCTACATCGCTTGGCTGATCTTTACCGCGTCGAAAGATGGTGGCCAGGAGCCGATTGACCAGCGCATCGTCGAAGTGCCGGATGATCTGGATCAGTTTGAGTCTTATGACGACCGTGCCAGATTTACCGCGTACGCGCCGGTCGGCAGCCTTGAGAAAGGAGAGGCACTGGTAACCACGGGCGGGGCCGGCAAGACCGTTCAGTGCGCAATATGCCATGGTCCTGATCTCAGGGGCCTCGGCCCCATACCTAGTATAGCTGGTCGCTCCCCAAGCTACATCGTCCGGCAACTCTATGATTTGAAGCACGGACAGCGCACCGGGCTGTGGAGTTCGCTAATGGCGAGGGTTGTCGCCAATTTGGACGAAGAGGCTCTCGTTTCAATCGCCGCCTATCTCGCCTCTCGGGAGCCGTGAGACTGGATTGCGCAATGGCGCTCGGCGGCCTCATCATCCCACCAGCGCTGCTTGCCCGCCCCGACGGGATGCTCGAATGGAGCTGCGCTGCGCGAATCCGGAGGTGGCCCTTCGAGACATGCCGACCGGCTCAGAAGTTGTCTGCTTATCGGGGTAGACCGGAAGTCATCGGCGCACCCTCAGAATGACGTGCTTGACCCAAGGCGGACACACCTTACCTGCCGCCCGAAACCAGGGTGCTTTTGCCAGTCGCCTGGCAGCCTGAGAGTGCTATAGTCCAGCAAGTCCATGAAGCAGTTCTCCAGCGAGGTCAGGTGCGACGACGCGGATTTATTGGGCTTCTTGGCGGGACGGTAACCTGGCCTCTCCTGGCAAAAGCGCAACAGCGGTCCAGGCTGCCGCGTGTCGTCTATTTCGCGCCGGTCGATATTCCGGCGCAGACTGACGCAACCCGGAAGCTTCTGGCCGAGCTTGGATACGTTGAAGGACGGAACATTCGACTTGAGTTTCGGAATGCAGCGGGAAATGTCGATGCGCTGCCCGCACTTGCACAGGAACTAGTGCGCGAGGGCGACATAGACGTCATTGTCGCGATTAGCACGCCTGCTGCGCTTGCAGCCCACAAGGCAACTCAGACGATTCCCATCGTCGCTTTCGCCGCCGTTGATCCGGTCGCGTCGGGACTGGCAGACAGTCTCGCCCGCCCGGGCCGCAACGTAACCGGCATCGCCGTCTTCTCGGAGGAAACCACAGTCAAGCGCGTTGAGCTAATGCGGGAGGTTCTCCCGCGAGCTGTCCACCTCGGGACGGTGACGACGAAAGTCAGTAGTGGCGCTCAAAGCCTTATGCCCGTTTTGGAAACCGGCCGTAAGCTCGGTTTTGAGATAGAGCAAATCAATATCGATGATCCGACCGCTATCGCGAAAATCTTAAGCCCGGGAGCTCTCGCCCGATTTGATGGGCTTGTGTTTGTACCGGATGTTGTACTTAGTTCTCATATGGCCGAAGTCATCAAGATGGTGGGTCTGAGCAATAAACCTGCAATTTTCGCTTCACCCGAATGGGTCGCTAACGGTGGCCTTATATCTCTTGGACCCGATTTTTCCGACGCAACGCGTCACTTGATTTCACAGCTCGATCGCGTTTTGAAGGGAGCAAAGCCCGGCGATTTACCTTTCGAACGGCCCACCAAGTTCGATCTTAGGATCAACCTGCGCATTGCCAATGCGCTAGGTATAGAGTTGCCTCCCACCGTCCTCGCCCGCGCGGACGAAGTCATCGAATGAGACCGGGCTAATTCCGTTTCTGGGCCCCAAGCCGAACAGCGCTTAGGCCGTTGTCATGTCGGCTGTCGGCGGTAAACCGGACGCCGGGCCGCGCTTGCCTCGACCGCCGCTTGTGACCCTACCGGACATTCGGCGTGACGCTCTCGTGCATCCACAGTCGCGCCTAGGGGTGACTACGTGAACAATCGATCGGTCGCTTTATCGAGCCGCTTGTCCGATCCGCTCGCGTCATTGAGATGACCAACCAACTCTCCGGACGACCGGTAGATGTTGATCCCTTTGAGGTCATACAGCTTCGTACCATTAGGGGCGAAAATTTCTCGACCCACTATGACAGCGACATGAATACCCTTGCTGTTGAATATATTGCCGTTCACAAGAGCCTCCTTGCTTGAAGTCGAGCCGTGCGATCGCTGCTCTTAGCGGGCGTGTCAGAGCCGCCTTTATGAGGCGGCTTCAGTTCACCGCCGCGCGGGCTTTGCCGTGCACAACCCTGCGCAATGGCTCATCGAGCTGTCTTCGTTGAGCCCACGCCGGGATCAGCAATCGTCTCCCAGTCATTACCGCAAGCGGAACAACGCCATTTGTTGACAACCCCAGCGGGCAAATAGGTCGAACTGACCGGAGCAATAACGAGGTGTCCGCAGGTACAGGTGCTGGTCCCTTGTGATGGAGAGCGGCGCAGCCCGTCGCTGACCATTCTTGAGGCCCAGCGGCGCTCGAATCTTCGCTGAAAATGCAATGGATAAAGGATCGAACTCATGGGCTCCCTCCTGTCGGATGGCGGGAGCGCGGTACGGTCTCTCAGTCACTGAAGCCATTTTACGATCAGCGATGCTAATAACATATGGCGTGAGCCATCCGATTGCTAGTCGAAACTCTTTGAAAACCTTCGCGCCCGCTGTGGGGACGAACCAGCCTCAAGCGGATCGACCAGCGGACGTTCGTATGCCTGCTCCGCGCTCGCGGTCGACAGAGCACATAGAGCGGTCGGTACCCCGACAGCAGTCCTTCCCCATGTGCCGCGCGGTGGCTGTCGAGGTCGAGTGGTTCGTCAGCCATCGGACGCACTCGCATCGATACGCTGCGCGTCTGCAAGATCGACCGAGCCGATCGAGATTCTCTCGGTCACCAGTCCGCGCGAGCCTTCTGCGGGCACGCTGATCATCGTGGCGACACGGCGGAACGCTTCGAACGAAATGCCCTCGATCGTCTCCTCATCGGTAATGACCTCGTAGTCGCCGGCGGGCAACAGGCGATCGATTCCCCTGATCCGGAACGGATGTTTGAAGGTGACAACTTCATGTCGGGAGCGGATAGTCATGCGCGCATTACCTTTCGCGAAAACGCTTGGCGCCGGCGCAAGCGCCGGAAGGCAGCATGTGCCCCTTAAGCGGCAATAGCCACCCTTTTCTTGCCGCACGCTGCGAACAAGCCGCCACCCGTCTCTTCCTGCCGCAGCTGATGCGAAGCGCTTTAGCGCTCGCTATTCTCAGGACATCGGCGTAGGGTTGGCGATCACCGCATTTTCTACGGCATCTACCGGTGACTGAGGGCCACGCGCCCCGCCGCAAAGCGCAGGAGCAATTCCCTTGCGGCAGTTTCGCCTGGCCGAGTGGATCGTGCCGCCTATCATCGTTCCGCTGCTCCTTTTGATCCTGGTGATCATGGTAGCTGCCTTCAACGCCTAGGCGCGGACGCACTGAAATATCGGGTCGGCGACAACCACGAAGGGGCTTCTCATTTGAACGACGGGCTCATGTCACTTGGGCTAAGGCCGCCAGGGTAGCCCCCTCCTTAGGAACTGAAACGGTCGGCGGCCGTTAGGCCGCATCACCGCCCGATCCTCTGCTGTTATCGGTGACTGAGAGCCCGTGTGCTCCCGCCTTAAGTTCAGCGGTGAGCCGATGTGCGAAAAGTGCAAAGAGCTAGACGAGACAATCTCGCACTACCAGCGGCTCGCAGCCTTTCCCTACGATCCTCTCACCGCGGAACGCATTACGGGCGTGATCGCCGACCTACAGCAGAAACGGGACGCGATGCATGCTACCGTTCTGCCGTCCTCGGAGTTAGGCCGCTGACAGCCATTTCGCTGCGCTCCTGTATGCATTTTTCGATATCCCTGCGCGCGGTTTAGGCGTAGGGTCTATTCATCACCGCCCGATCAGTGGCATCTATCGGTGACTGAGAGTGTTGTGCTCCCGCCCGCACAAGAAAGGGAGCACACGCCGGATGCGCTCCTCAAACAGGCTCTCACCACGTGAAACGGACTGGCCCCGCTGTCCGATGTGCGAAGCGCGGATGGAAGTTCTGCGTATCGGTACCAGGAAGACCCGGGTTCGAGCACAAGACGTTACTTGCAGGAAGTGCGGGCTGGTCTACGAAGCGCAGGCTCCCGCAGACGCGATTACTTCTGAAACATTGGGCTGCCTCTTGAGTGAATTGAAGCGGCTTCGCTAGCCGCAGCTACGGTTATTTAGGAGGCGGCTCCGTGAGCGAACCCGACGCGAACAGGTTCTGCAGCGAAGCGGAAGAATGCCTCCGTCTGGCTGAATCGGCGTTAAGGAAAGTAGACCGGGAAGCATGGCTCAGGCTTGCTGCTGATTGGATCAGGCTGGCTGAGGGCGCCGAACCGCATCCGAGCAGACTTGATCCGAACGCATAAGTGCACACCTCCGAAAGGGAGAAGTCATGTTGGACATCGAAACTACAGCCCTGCTTCGCGCAATACACGCTGAAGTTTGCGAGAGCATTTCCGGATACGAAATTTACACCCGCACCCATGTCGCGTCCAAGCTCTTGGAGTCGGCAAGTAGCGGTGAGCGCTCCATTCCCGATCTGAAAAAGATCGGGCGCAGTGCGCTGAAACAGGCCGCTATGACGCGGCGGGTTCAAACGTGGCCGCAATGATCTGAACCCGATGCGACTGAACAAGCCGCTCGATTGGCAAGACGGTCGTGCGCTGAGCGTGAAAGCCGTTCAAGAGGCTCACTAAGGCCACCGCCGCCGCTGGAAAGACCTCAGATGTCCATCCGTGACCCATTCTTAACGGTTGAGGGTAGCGGCTTGGAAGCTACTCAGCCGAGTGATGTCTTCTTCCAAGGCGGCCTCTTTGGTGAGGTCGCCTTTGTGAAGGGTTTCGGATGCCGGCCGCATGACTGATGGCGCGGCACATTCGGCGGCCGGCGTCCGAAAGCCTCCAAGGGAGGAAACCGCGCATGGTGGGCAGGAAGGGTGCGGCGGGCTCTATGGGGATTTGAGCTCTGCGGGCGAACTGGCCGATGGAGTTCGAAGCAATGCAGCGAGCTGCGCGAGGGTAGCGGGGCTGGTGAATGATGGGTAGATGGCTTCGAACGTGATCAATCGTCGGCGGATTGGCGACGACAGCTGACCGTTGGGGCGTATGCCGTTGTGGCCGGTCGATGAGCGGCGGGCATGGCGAACTGCTTTGCAGAGCGATGGTTGCGCGCTCATGAGGTATCGATCCTGATGGCGCTGGTTGGCGGGGTCGCTTGATGGCGAGGCGTTGTGCCTTGTTCGAAGACCTCGATGACGATCATGCGGCCGCCGCAGCATGGACACGGCGGCCTGCCGCTGTCGACGACAGTCTCGGTCGGCTCATCCTTACGATCCTTGACGACGAGCAGTTCGCGCGCGCGTGCAACGTTGTCGGCGCAGGCGCTCCGCGCGAGCAGACCGTAGTGGCGGATGCGGTGGAAGCCCTTTGGCAGCACGTGGATGAGGAAGCGGCGGATGAACTCGTCTGCAGCGATCGTCATCCGCTTTTGACGGTCGTAGCCTTCGACCCGGTAATCCTTCCAGCTGAAGGTGACGTCGTGCCGGCCGAGGGCGATCAGGCGGCTGTTGGCGATAGCGACGCGGTGGGTATAGCGCGACAGATAGGCCAGCACGGCCTCGGGACCGCCAAACGGACGCTTGGCATAAACGACCCATTCCGTCTTGCGCGACGCTGTGAGCAACGCGGCGAATGATTGTGCTCCGGCGAGATGAGCGTCGTTGCCGAAGAAGCTCAGGCGCCCGGCCTGGTGGAGGGCGGCAAGGCGCTCGAGGAACAGCCGCCGAAACAGGCGTGAGAGCACACGCACCGGCAGGAAGAACCCTGGCCGGCAGGCCACCCAGCGCTGGCCGTCGGGCGAGATGCCGCCGCCCGGCACAATCATGTGGACGTGCGGGTGGTGGGTCATGGCCGAGCCCCAGGTGTGCAGCACGGACGTAATGCCGATCCTGGCGCCGAGATGCTTCGGGTCGGCGGCGATCGTCAGCATGGTCTCGGCCGAGACCTTGAACAGCAGATCGTAGATGGTGGCCCTGTTGTGATAGGCGATGTCGGCGATCCGGGCCGGCACCGTGAACACAACGTGATAATACGGCACCGGCAGCAGTTCGGCCTCACGGTCGGCGAGCCACTGCTTCGCCGCGGCGCCCTGGCACTTCGGGCAGTGCCGATTGCGGCAGGAATTGTAGGCGATGGACGTGTAGGCACAGTCCTCGCAGCGCGCGACATGGCCGCCGAGAGCTGCCGTGCGGCAACTCTCGATCGCCGACATCACCTTCAACTGGTCGAGGCTGACATGGCCGGCATGGGCGTGACGCCATGCCGGGCCATGGCTGCGGAAGATATCCGCAACCTCCAGAGCCGGGCGAGACATAGGTGCCCAGCGTCAGCCGGGCGGCCGCGCCTCCTTGAGCTTGAGAGCGATGTGCTCCAACGGGCTCATGACCTCGCTGATGGTCTTGGTGGCGACGCGGGTGTAGAGCGCGGTGGTATCGAGCTTGGCGTGGCCGAGCAGCACCTGGATGACGCGGACGTCGACGTTCTGCTCCAGGAGGTGAGTAGCGAAGCTGTGGCGCAATGTGTGCAGCGACACGCGCTTTTTGATCTCCGCCATCTGCACGGCGGCATGACAGGCACGATTGAGCTGGCGCGTCGTCATCTGCTGCGCCGGATCGCGGCCCGGGAACAGCCAGCCTTGCGGCCGAGCCATCTTCCACCAGGCCCGTAGCAGCGCGAGCAGGCTGGGCGACAGCATGACATTGCGGTCCTTGCCGCCCTTGCCCTGCTCGACGCGGATGATCATCCGCTTGCTGTCGATATCGGAGACCTTGAGCGAGACGACCTCGTTGGCACGCAGCCCGGCACCGTAGGCCACGCTGAGAGCCGCCTTGTATTTGAGCCCCGGTGCGGCATCGAGCAGCCGTGCCACTTCCTCCACGCTCAGTACCACCGGCAGCTTGCGTGCCTCGTGAATGAATTGAGTGTGCTCGATGATATCGTGGCGCTTCAAGGTGACTTTGAAAAAGAACCGCAACGTCGAGACAGCCTGGTTGATGGTCGGCACGCCGGCGCCGCCCGTCGCCAGATGCAGCTGATAGCGACGCACGTCCTCGAAGGTCGCAAGATCGGGTGATTGCCCGAGAAACGCGGCGAAATGCTTGACCCGTTGAACGTAGTCATGTTGGGTCTTGGCTGCGAACTTCCGGATCGTCATGTCTTCGATCATGCGCCGGCGCAGTGGGCTTACTGCCTCGTCGGTCATGGGGGGCTCCTGTCTTGGGTGAAGGTTGCGAACCCCTCATCTCAAGACAGGACGCCTCGTCGCGCTATCCTCTCAGCTGCGCTGCCAGCTACCATGCCCTACCGCGCGAGCGGTTTAGTCCTATGGCCCTTTTCGGACCTCATGCGATGTCTGATTTTGCGTCGCTCTTGAGGGATAAGCAGACGTCCGCGTTGGTGGAGCAGAGCGGCGCCTAAGAGCCTCCCCACGGCGTACCGCACCGCGCCCGAACTGTCGGTGGCCTCAGAGCACTGGAGACGTACTGAGGACACGCACAGATATGTTGTCGGGTCATCATTCTCGGTCCGGCACAGTTTTAAATCTTCGATCCTCCAACGGTTGATGAAGATTGCACCTGCGGTTTCGGCTGAAGGAAGTTGGAGATCCGCGCCCTGTACGTGCGTCGGGATTGTGATCACGACGACACGACCATCTGGGCTGAAAAACTCGCCTGAGCGACCGTCGGCTTCACCCTTGCTGTCAAGGTGCACCGATCAGCCGCGCAGTTGCTTCCGCATCTGTCAATGTCGTCCCACAATAATGTGTTTCTGCCGCGTGTTGCCCGACATCCGGCTGAAGGAGTTGGGGCTGTGAGGCGGGATCAAATGTCGGAAAGATTGTGTTACCTTGGACCAGATCGAACTCGTTCGTCCTGGAATCGAGCGGGTTAGGATCGAGCTTGGCCCTGCCAAGGATCTGGCCGTCTCTCGCCGACGCCGAACTGGAGCGCGGGGTAAAGATCAGAGAAAATGAGCGATCTGCACACTGCTCGTACTGAGCGCTTTGGCAGAGCCGACTTTCTTTGATGGACACGAGCAAAAGGTCACACCCCGCAGCCTCGGCTAAGCGCGTTCGGTCTTTGGGAGGCACTTCGGAGGGATTCCACCCCCGACAATAGTACTCGACGGTTTCGGTTAGAAAGTAGCGGCGATCAGGAGCCGATTTCCCATTTCCGACTGATCTCAAAGTCTTCCCGACGAGAAACTTGAGTGCCTCAGCGCCGTTCAGCATTACTTCATCGCCAGAAGCCGATCGCGCAGGGCTTGCGATATTGGTCGCAATCAACAGTAAGCCGACACCGCCCACTTTCGCGGACCTTTTGCTGGTACAATCTTTGGCAACGAAACACCGTCAAGCCAAACCCACTTAGAAGCTAAAGCAGCTAAACACGATTGCAAGCTGAGATTGTTCGAAACTGCAACTGCACTGTTTGGTTCAGTGCCGCGAGAGTCGCCTCCTGGCCCATCTGTGACCTCGGAGAATGTCCGCTCTTCGTCCGATGTCGGGGGGTGACGGGACATCGGTCTGCCGCTCGCTCAATGAGTACATGACTTGGTCGGTTCGATCCTCCAATATCAAAAAAGGCCCCGCATCGCGGGGCCTTTGTCTTGTTGGGTCCGACCCGGCCTATCGCCGCGTGCCTACTCCGTATAGCTCGCGCTCGCGGCGGATGTCGTCGGGAGCGAGCGGCGGGCTTGCGGCGTCGAAGTCGGTCCAGCCGGCCTTCTGCCAGGCCGAGCTGCGGTCTCGAAGGTTCACGGACATCTCATCGAGCAGCGCATCGAGGCGGGCGCGATCCTGCTCGGGCACTTTCACGGCTCGCGAAACACGGCTGAAACAATCCTGAAACCCGATTGTCCTGAACTCCTCAGCCGCGGGCCCCGACCAACGGATCGAAAAGGAGAGACAATCATGATTCAGATCGGTTCGAAGGAAGAAGTCGCGTTGCTTTTGGCGCTGTTCGGCACCCACACTCAGCCGGTCAGGAAGCCGAAGCCGAAATCCTCGCGCGGGTGAGGCGCGAATCGCATGTCGGGTTTGGCCGATTGCCAGAGCCTCCTGCGTCTTTTGATCGCGAGGGGAGATCCCCAGGCGATCCCGCTCGCCGAAAATGCCATCGATCAGTATCTGGCCATCACGCCGGCCAGCGCGCGTGGGCGCGGCCTGTGCGAGCTCCAGCGCGACGCACGCGACCAGCACGGGGCCGCGGTCGGCGTGCAGCGCTCGTTCGCGGAGACGGTGGACGCCTACATTGCACGAAAGCTGACGGAGGAATGAGCGGGCCTTGGAGGGGCAGGCAGACGAGGCGATCGACCTGCGCGACGACGGCGGTCCCGTGATGCAGGTGACATTCTGGTTTGAGATCGAGAATCTCAAGACGCGATCGCGCGCGCGATCATTGAGGCGTGAGCAAGTTCGGCGGCGGCTGCTCGGGCTCCAGCACGGCGATCTTGCGGCCAAGCTGCCAGACCTCGACCTTGCCGTGGCGGGTGAACTGCCGTGCGAAGGTGAGGGCGGAGGCGTCGGACGCCGCCTCGAACGCCTCGGCGGAGCGGAAGACGCCATCATCGCCGACGAGGTAAGCGCGATATTGATGGCAGTGATCGCTCATGTCGGAGTCCTCAGCCCCGGCGAATGCAGCCAGGCGTCGATCTGCATGGCGGTCTCATCCTGCCGCGCCTTGCGCAGCAGCAGTTCGCGGCGGCGTCCCGGCGCCAACACGCGGGCTTCGTCGCGACAGCGCGCGGCCTCGTCTGCCAGCCGTTCGGAAAGTGTCTTGGTTTGTTTGAAGCGTCGCCGCTTCAGCATGGCGCATCTCCCTTTGTCTAAGTGGGGCGGGAGCGCAATCAGGGCGTTCTCATCACCGATAAATGCCACGGACCGTGCGGTGATAGGTTAACCCTACACCTCCATCTGCGGAGAGTCTGTATCTTTTGATATGCTGCGAGAGCTAATTTTCGGGTGCAATTTCAGCCGTTTGTGCCACTTACTCATCTTGAGTGCAGGCAATTTGTAATGTCCAGTTTTGAACAAAGGCAGCCTCAGGTCGTTGACCCTCATCACCGGCCAAGGCTTTGTCCGTGGGCGTCGGTGGCTGAGAGACCGAGCGCGCTCCCGCCTGCAAAGCAAGGGAGCACGGCCGTGCCGGACAACGACAATCATACGCGCCGCATTCACGACGAGGCTGCCGCTATCGCGAGGCAGAGTGCATACATTCGCGACCTCGTCGCGCGATCGTGCGAGATCCTGAAGCAGCCGGTGCCGGACACGTTTCTGGGCCGCAGGACCCACGAGCCTTTCCCCGGCGAGCCCAGCTCTTCGCCGGAGGACGAGCGCTGACCGTCGTCGCGATCGCGACTGTCGGCAGCAGGCCGGTTTGCAGCGCGCGGATTTGCCTGGCATGGGCGCAAATGGCCCGGTCGGCTTCGAGGAGGGCGGCATCGGCGCGCGCCAACAAGGGATCGCGCATTGATCCGCGCACGGCGATGCAACGCGGCATCTTGCCGCTCGTTCCCGGCAGCGGTGGCGCCGGGCGCCGACGAGGTCGTGAAGACGCAGCTGTAACGGACCGGACGCCGCACGTATATCACCGGCAATCTGCGAGAGGCGGGGAGCAGCCAGGGGAAGTAGGCGGCGTTCGTAAGTCCTGTCTGCGCTCGCACGAGCGACGGATCAATCTCTCCCGTTGGCGAAGCCAAACCAGGCGAATGGGAGCGCTGCGGCGCAGAGGGCTGCCATGGGAAAGAACGCGGCTCCGGCCCACGAGACGTAGAGTGCACCAGACGCGAAGGTGAGTGCCGCCGTGACCACGCCCGAGCCAAATGCATAAAGAGCGTGTGCAGTTGCGGCGACACTTGGTGCGACCAAGGTTGTCATCATCCGCATGCAAGCGAGGTGAAGCAAAGCGAATGTCAACCCGTGTAACGGCTGTATTAGTGAGAGCAGCAACACCGAGGTGGTTGCGCCGGCTACAGACCAGCGAATGACTCCCGCCGTAGCCGCCAAAACGGCCGCACTACGCACCCCAAGCCGATCGAGGAGCTCTCAACCGGCGAGCATGAACACCAACACCTCAGCAAGTACCGCCTCCGACCAAAGGAAGCTAATCGCGGAAGTGCTAATGTCGGCTTGGCTCCGCCTGATCACAGCAAACGCATCGTGCACAGCATGGCTGCCATAGACAAAAGCTGTGACGACAAGAACGATTCGAAACCGCGAGATCCTGAGTAGAGCTTGCAGCTCTGACGCAGGAAAGAATGGCGCGGTTTGCAATGCGGCTTGACCAGCCCGGGGCAGCAGTGCTGTGGCGCCAGCGGCGGCGATCAGGAAGACAGCATTCATCCAGATAATCGGCGAGAGATCCGTGGGGCTTATCAGCTGTCCAGCAGTCAATGTCCCCAATACGAATGCCGCGGCGGCGGAACCGCGGATCCACCCATACTCGAATTGTCTTCAGGGCCTCGCCGTATTGACCGACAACGCACCAGCTATCGAGGTGGTAGGGGCGAGAGCGGCAGCCTGAATGAGGGTAACAACCAGCAACAACCAGAACGCTTCAGCGCCAAACAGTGCGACGGCTGCCGAAGCCGCCAAGACAGCGCGGCCTGCGAGCACGAGGCGCAATGACCCGAGCAAATCCGCCAGCATTGCAACGAGCGGTCCAGAAACAAGCCGCATTATCATTGCGACAGCGAGGAGAAACCGATCTGCTAGTGGTGCACGAATACGCACAGGGGGCGACCCATGGTTTGCTGTGTTGCGTCACACGAAGTGTGACGCCTTAGATCCGAGCGTGCTCTCGGCTTGCATCGCGATCGGGGCCCCACAGACAGGCGGTCCGATTGCGGTATTCGTTGCGATAGCGCGATGACTGCGAGCGTCCAGCGGGGCTCGAGATTTCCGGGATGGTTGACATAGCTGAGCAGGCGCGATTGCCCGTGATTCAGCTGATTTATCCAAGCCCGATCACGTTCGCAGCTCAACCCAGAAGGCGATTCCGCCGGAACATAAAACCAGTCGGAACGAATTTTCTGGAGACCTCAAGGGCGCGGCTTTCGCAGCTTTCCAGCGCAATCTTCTGGGAGAGCATGACGTCTCCGATTGGCAGTTCGCCCCGCGGCAGGAAACACAGCCCGACCGTCGGACCTCCCCTTTCGTCGACCTCGCAGACATTCGCCCCTCTGCCCGCGTAGATCCTGTACTGCTTGCCGGTGTCCCCGCCGATCACCTCGAAATAGCCTTGTGCCGCGAACTGCGCCGATTGCGCCGGCGATAGCCACTCGCGCAAGAGCCGCAGCGAGCGGCCCTCCGGCGTTCTTTCGGCGCCCAATCGGATGAAGAGCGCGCGGATAGCTCTCTTGCGCGAGCGTTCACGCGGGCGAGATGGGCTGAAGCCCAACATAGCGCGGGGTGATCAACCCCCGACCAGTCTAGGGAAGAAGACGGTTTCCTCAGCGGTCGGATCGAATGAGCGGATCTGCGTGACCTGACCCGGGCCCGTCCGGACCGCCGCCGTGAAACCGCCATCTGTGAGCGCGTAGAAGCGCCGCTGCGCGTTCGCCAGCTCTCGTGCGTCGTCAGGATTGAATGGGTGATGGCTGTCGCCGGTACGGTCCATCACGATCTGGATTGCCATGATCTTCCTCCTCGGAATGCTGAGGGCCAGGGACCTGACTAAGTATCCGACTGATGCTGTGGTGGTTCAAGAGGAGAAGTTGCGGTCGCGAACTTTCGGACATAAGGCCCCGAGCTGATCTTGGCCGGATAATAAGAAAGACGCAGAACCATTGTCGCGCGTTGCCGAGTCACGGCGCCAGGCAGGAGCACCTCGACGCTGACCTTGCGATAATAGTAAATGATCCTGGCGCGCACCTATGAAGCAGCGCGGCGATGTGGACATACCCCCGTTTGCATTTGCGAAACGCCCAGGCTGTGCGCTGCCTGCTATGTCGAGGGGCGTGATGGCCGGCGCCGACTGTTTCCCGTGCTGCCTTCGCGGTCTGTTTGCTTGAGCGCCGTTCGTTGGCCTTTTTCGAGTAAACAGATGAACTTTCCTGATTGCCCGCTGGACGTGTGGTCAGATCGCGCCGAGGCCCGCCATCGCATCTGCCGATGCGGCAACCGGCACCAGGCTTAGTGCGGCGGGGGAAGGCAAAGGGAGCAAGAGGCGGCCCACCTGTGTTCATTGACGGCTTGCAGGAACGAACGCCAGCCGCAGCATCGCAAGTACTTTGGTGGACGGTCGCCTTCGGGCGGCCTTTTTCTATTGGTATCCGCACAAACGACCTCGGTTTGGGGTCCGAGGTCGCCAACCTTGGGGAAGGTTTGCTCCCGACGGGGCTTTTGACTTGGGGACTGGTCGGGAGCTTAGATTCGACTCGGCATCGGGAAAGTCGTTCCGCTTGCCGACTAAATAAAACGGCCCCGGCGTCGTTCGCTGGGGCCGTTGCATTTCCGGATGCCGTTCCGATCGCTTGCAGCTTCTCGGGTCACTCCGAGAGGTGCCGGTTCACATTTGCGGGCCCGCTGTAGTCCCTCGGGAGGCGCTCGCCCAGGAACGTTTAGCCCCGCCCGGCGTCGAATGGCGACGAAACCCGCGGTTCGCCTATGAACAGAGCGGTTGCTTATGCGATCTCGATATTCATCGTCCTCTTCGGCGTCTGGATCATTGCTGCCGGCCTGTCCTCCGGCTCACCTGTCCTATGGATCGTCGTCGGGCTTGTCCCCATAGTGATCGGGCTTGTAAGCGCTTTCGGTCCCACCTGATGGGTTCGTCCCCTTCCTGAAGCGGAACGGCACTATGCCCGTAGAGTTGTTCCTAGAGAAGCGAACGTGGATCTAATCGAGATCGAGCGCGCGTTCTTAAAGCAGCTGTCTTCCGAACCGTGGATCAGCACTCCAATGTTCGTCACGAACTCGTCGCGCGGCTGGTGGAGTTAGGTCTGGTTGATGCAGCCCCCAAACATCGCTTTGAGCGGATACAGGTGCCACTTACGAGCTATCTGCGCTCCTTCTCTCAAAAGCTTGGGGCCAAATCCCGCGTCAGTTTTTATGGATGGAGGCGGTCGCCGGCCGGTAGCCCTTGCGCTCGTCCTCCGGCGCTCTCTGGCATGAAATTCCGGGTGCACTCCGCTGGCACGGTCCTTGCCAATCCAGCGTATCTTCCGTCGATCCTGGCAGGGAGCCGTTTCGCGATGAAACAGAAATCTCGAGTCCCAACGCCGCGCAAGCCCACTCTGACACACATGGTCTCCGATCTGGTGAGATTGCTTAAAGCAATGGACGACCTTGAGGGGCTGAGAGAGAAGGTCCGGCTTGCTGAGAACAACCAGAGACCGCATTAGCCCGAAACGGATTGTCACGAGACCGCCTATCGCAATCAGGCTGGGAAATGCGTCGGCTTGGAAGCTCTCGCCTCCCAATGTGGAAATCCTCCGATTGAAGTAGCTCAAGGCGCCGACAAAGCTGGTGCAGTCAACGGGGCAGCGATCCACTTGTTGATGGATCGGGCTCAAGAGGCGTGTGTGAAACGGCCAAAGCGATGTTGTTGCGAAGATCTGCGAATCGACAGTCCTCGCGCGCGATTCTGGTCTCGTCAGAGCATACAGGTGATTGCCGGCCTCCTTCTCGTCGCACCGGCGATGACCTTGCCGATCCAAGCCGCCATCGATCCGGCGACAGGACCTCGGTACATGGGTCACGCTTCAGCAGATCGCGATCAATGGCAGAGGATCGATTTCCGATCGGAGCGGCTGTCTGTCCGAACAGCGCAGCACATCAATGTTGCCATCCAGACCCGAGGACCGGCCATGCAGGGCCTCATCCGTATTCCGGGCTGTCCGGTTCACCGCCGGCTCCGCACACCCTCAAAGCTCATCAGCCAAATCGAGTGCCTCGACAAACGCGTCGATCACGCGAACGGGGTTGTTCTCGTCAATGAAATCATAGAGGCATTCGGGCAACAGCGTCCGCTGCCCCACGATCCGCCTCTTCAACGAAGCGCCTCATAGCAGCCAGCGTTTTCAAACAGACAGGGTCACAAGCCGCCGATCATGCTCGATTCGGGTAAGTTCCGCTTTGCCTTTGGAAGGACGTCTATGACACACGTTAGACCGCGCGCATCGCCGTTTGCGCTTGAGGTGACTGCGGCCATGGGCAGTGTTGGTCCCCTACAAGTCGGTCCCCTAATCGCTTCAAAGTAGGTAGTGCCGTAGAGCTCAGACCGCGCCGGCGACGGCCGGGTTCTTTGTTTTGCGCAACTATGGAGGGGCAGTTGCGCAAGACGCGACATCGCAGAGTTTCAACAGACAATCCGCGATTTCGGGCATAGTAGATGATCAAGAAACCCGCCGGAGCGCGTGATTTCTTCTCGGCTCCTCAATTTCCGGCCGCTACGGCTGACCTTGGCCCGCTGGTAAACTGTTCAGCGCGCCGGCTCAGTGAACGGCGAGAGGTCCGGATGGGTGAAGAAAAGCACAGGCGCGTGATCAAGATCATCACGCAAGAAGCGCGATACTCCGATGATCGCGGCGGTCAGCCGCTTCCTTGAGTTGTTGGTGACCGCGGACCGGATTTCCCGAGAGTAAACTTGACCATCGGGGTGTTCCTGAGCGGAGATATTTTCCCGATTGGGAAATTCCATTGCCAGGAAACCGTTTCTGACCATTGATTTTCCCGCTCGGGAAATTAACTTGCTTTTGGGGTACTTTTCAGATTAACATTCCCGTTCGGGAAAATCGACATGGCCATCACGACCACCTCAGAGCTCGGCGCGACGATTCGGAACCGGCGGACCTCCTTAGGTCTTCGGCAGCAGGATCTTGCCTTGGCGGCAAACGTCGGCGTCCGCTTTATCGTCGACGTCGAGAATGGCAAGGAGACAAGCCAGCTCGGTTTGGTCCTCCGCCTGCTGCAGGCGCTCGGCATCCGGCTGACGGCGGAAATGAGCCCAGTGCCAGCGGCTCGGCCGGCCAGCGAGGAATCCCAAACTTTCGACCCCGACAACTTCACGCCGTCGCCATGACCAGCAAGTCAAAAGCCGGCGGCACTGGCGAGACCCTGGAAGTCCGGTACGGCAACAAGCTCGTCGGGCTGCTGCGCCGGCGTTCACAAGAGATCCAGGACATCGAGTTCGTCTACGATGAAGCGTGGGCGAAGGACCCCCACGCGTTCGCCGTCTCGACCCGCATGCCGCTCGCGCAAGGCGTTCACGAGCCGGACGTCGTGTACCGATGGTTTTTGAACCTGCTGCCAGAAGGCCGGATGCTGCGGACGGTGGGCACCATTCTCAAGATTCCGGAGGCGAACGTGTTCGCGCTCCTCGAGGAGTTGGGAGAGGACCTTCCGGGCGCGCTCGAAGTCCATCGCCCCGCGGACCAGCGGCCGAAGCGCACGCCGCGCTATAAGCGACTGACGGAAGCCGAACTCGCCGCGGCCATCCTTCGTCTTCCGGAGAAGCCACTTCTCGTTGGCGAGGAGGGCATCCACATGTCTGTGGCCGGCGCGCAGGACAAGCTTCCTGTGGTTCAGTATCCGGACGGCGATATCGGCCTCGCGCTCGACGGCGCGCCGACGACGCATATCCTCAAGCCCGCCAACAAGCACTTCTGCAACGCCGTCGAGAACGAGGCCTTCTGCCTTCGCTTGGCGGCCAAGGTGAAGCTGCCCGTCGCCGAATGCACGATCGGAAATGCGGAGGGTCTCGATTACCTGCTGGTGAAGCGCTACGACCGCGAGCCCCACGGGCGTAGCCTCCGCAGAATTCATCAGGAGGATTTCTGCCAGGCCACGGGGCACATCCCGTCGACCAAATACGAATCCAATCCGGCGACCAAGCTGCGTGGGCCGACCCTGAAAGACTGCTTCGACGTCCTGCGGAACACCCAGGCAGGTGCCTTCAACGCCGCCCGCTTCGTCGATTTCTTTGTCTTCAACGTTCTCTGCGGAAACGTCGATGCGCACTCGAAGAACTATTCGCTGCTGCTGCAGTCGGGCGGCGCCGTCTTCATGGCACCGCTCTACGACGTCATGACCGGCGACATCTATCCGGACGTCACGCGAAACCTGGCGATGAAGATCGCTGGCAAGAACCGCGGTCACTACATCTACGCCCGACATTGGGATCGGATGGCGGAGGAAAACCAGCTTTCCGGCGCGCAGGTAAGGCGCCGCGTCGCCGAATTGTCTCAGGCTGTCCTCGATGCGCTGCCGTCCGTCGTCGAAGAGTTGAACGCGTTGAAGACGTCGCCGGTCTACCAGAAAATCTCGGACTACATCGCCGGCTATTGCCGCGACATGCTGCGGAATCTGAAAAGCGACGCCAGGGACGAGCCCGAAGAGGACCCGGACCACGAGGCCGCCACGCGTCCACCGGGGTTCGCCTGAACATTTGAACTGCATCGCGACGGTGCAGTTAGTCTGAAATACGTAAAGCCCCGCCAGCGATGGCGGGGCTTTACGTATTTCAAATTGTCCGTCCAAGGACGAGCGTCGATCGATCGGACTTTTGTCCGCTTTACCTCAAAGAGCCGGCATCCAGGATGGCGATAGGATCGTCAGCTACGGGCCCAGGCCGTGTGAAAATCCGGCAACTTGGGGAGCTCCGGCGCATTGCGGCCGCCGAGCTTCTATTCGGTGGAATCGACCTCCTGTCATCTCGGTGGCAACCAGGAGCTTCGTGCAGGCGCTGATTTGGTCGTGCAGAGGCCGGCCTCACGCCTGCATCGGCTCCAGCAATCCGCCTACGCGCACGAGCATCATCACGCGCTTCATGTTGTAGGCGAGCACGTTGAGCGCCATCTCGGGGGCCACCTTTGGCAGCTTTTTCGTGAGAAAGTGCGTTGCTCCCATCCAACACTTCATCGTGCCGAACGGATGCTCCGCTGAGCAAGGGATCATCTCCTAATTGTAGTAGCGCGGTCCGCGGATGTTGGAGTGCAGGATCGGCAGGTCGTCCGCGGAACGCTGGGGAGCAGGACGCCGATCGAGGTTGTTGGCGAGGATCGATCTGACCGAGCCATAGGTGCGCGCGCCGATGTCGATCGCCCGCGCGGCTGCCGTGTCCAGGCGCTCGCGTCCGTAGGACGCGGCGAGCCTGAGGATGCCGAGACAGGCGCGGAACCCCTGCTCGGGGTGCGAGCGCTCGTCGAGAATGAGGTCGCACAATGCGCTGGTCGCCGGGCCGATCGCGGCAGCGTCCTGACGGATGCGCACGATGGTCCAGCCGGCATAGCGGCGATGGCTGGAAGCCATATGCTCCGGCACGGTGGTGTGCTTGTGATTGCCACTCATGCGCTGATGCGCGGCAATCCGCTCGCCCTTGTGGAAGATCTCGACGGTGCGGGCGGTGAACCGCACCTCGACCTCGGCACGCGCGAAGCGATGTGGAACGCTGTAGTAATGCTTCTCCACCTCGACGTGGTAGTCGAGGCTGACGCGGCGGATACGCCACTCGGCGAGCACGTAGGGGCTCGCCGGCAACGGCTTGAGCGCCGGCCGGTCGACCTCCTCGAGTAGCCGGCGGCGCGTCACGCCGAGCCGCCGGATCGGCCGCTCCTCGTTGAGCCTGGTGAGCAACTCGCCGATCGCCGCGTTGACCTCGGCGAGGCTGTAGAAGACACGGTGGCGCAGGCGGCCGAGCAGCCAGCGCTCGACGATGAGGACAGCCTGCTCGACCTTGGCCTTGTCGCGCGGCTTGCGTGGTCGCGCCGGCAAGACGGCCGTGCCGTAATGCGCCGCCATCTCCGCATAGGTGCGATTGATCTGCGGGTCGTAGAGGCTCGCCTTGATGACCGCGACCTTGGTATTGTCAGGCACCAAGAGCGCCGGCACGCCGTCGATCGCCGCCAAGGTGCCGACGTGGGCGCTGATCCAGTCAGCAAGCCCCTGCGTCCACGTCGCCTGCGCATAGGTGAAGTTCGAGGCGCCAAGCACGGCGACGAAGACCTGCGCCGTCCTCCGCTCGCCAGTGAGGCGATCGACCACCACCGGCACGCCGTCGCCCGCGTAGTCGACGAACAGTTTGTCGCCGGCCGCGTGCGACTGGCGCATCGTCACCGACAGGCGCCCCTCCCAGGCGCGGTAGAGCTCGCAGAAGCGCGAGTACCGGTATCCGCCGGGCTCGGCGGCAATGTACTCCTCCCACAGGATCGACAGCGTCACGTGCTTACGCTTGAGCTCGCGGTGCACCGCCGCCCAGTCGGGCTCGGCGATGCGGCGGTGACCCTGCCGGTTGCCGTTGCCGGTCTTGGCGAACAGGCGGGCCTCCAGGGCCGCGTCCGTGAGTTCGTCGGGCAACGGCCAACTCAGGCCTGCTGCCTCGAACCGCCGGATGGTCAACCGCACTGTCGAGGGCGCCGCGCCCATCCGCCGCGCAATCTCGCGGCTCGGCAGCCCAGCCGTCTTCATCCTGATCACATCGCGCACACGGCGCATCGCAAGCCTCTCCGTCGGCATCCAGGGTCCCCCTTCGCAAAGCCGAAAGGACGGACCCTATGGGAGCCAGAAGAGGCCGCGTCACCCGGGCGACATCATCCCGGAATGCCGGGCGAGATCGTCTCGGAACGGGTGGGCGACTTCAAATCGGAATGGTGGGCGAGATCATCTCGGAACGATGGGCGACATCGAGCGGAATCCGCAGTTACGACAATCGGATATCGTCCGGCCACTCGTCAACCACCATGGCCGAAAGCTTCACCCTGTGGCCACAGCGATAGTCCTGACCGAAGGCGAACAAGTCGCGCACGCCGGTCGATCGCAACTCGCCGAGCTTCTTCTTCCTGACACAAGGGGCAAGATCCTTCCTCAGCTGACCGAGCTGCTTCTCAATGCCGCTTGCGTATTCGTGCCAGTGCACCACCATGGTCGCTCGTCCGACCATGGCAATCAAACGGCGACGCAACCGAAGGGCGAGCGCAAGCACCTCGGTGGGCCAATTGCCAAGCCACCGCTTTGATCACCAGGATGAGAAGGTAGATCGCGGTGCGGCGGCCGATGCGGTTCATCGTTTCTTGCGGGAGGGCAAGGGATGAGGCTGGAAGGTGGGCAGATTATTTTTTCAGAATAAGCCACATTGCGCGCGCCATTCGCCTCACGGATCCGGTGTGCCGAGCGAGCGCCGCCGCTATCTCCGCCACGACACGACGACGCGCCAGCCAGGCAAGCCGCTTCCGCTCAGCCTCAGGCCATTCCTTTGGCTTCGACGATCTCATTTCGAAATGATCGAATGAGCTCGATGCGAGCGATATTGGGAAATCTACGGGTGGAGGTGCCGAACCACCCTGAGAACGCGCCCCAAGCCCGCCAACCTTAGTGCAATACGCGAGCGAGCTCGGCGAGCCGGACCTCTCTCAGGCTCTCAAGGTGCTCCATTGCTTCAAGCAATTTCACCAGATCGGAGATCATATATGCCAGGGCTTGCGCGGTTTTCGGGAAGAGCGACCGCCAGCGCCTCCCGCCGGCGGGTAGGGCGGTGAAACCGGGGCCCGCCGGTTCACGCGCGTTGTCCGTACCTCCCATTTCGATACGTTCGGTCCCGGGCGCATTTGTTTTGCGATCGCGGTGGCTGGTGGCGCATTATTAATCGCTATCACGAGCTTTTACTTCATGGAATAACGCGCTCGGAATCGGGCAAATCGCCAGAATGCTCCGGTCCCTAGCCGCCGCCTGCCTGGCCGCATTCAGTGTCGCCGCGCGAGTGTCCCCGCATTAGACAGTAAGCCGCTTCAGTTAGCGGACTCAGGTGATAGTCGCAGGGCAGCTGGAGCTGCAGAGCGACTGTTTGATACCAAGGATCTGGAGAGACGGCCCCAGCCTCCAGGGGGCTGTTGAGGGGTGGGCCGGGGCCGCTCCGCCAGCTCGGGCTGCGAGCCGGCACGACTTAAACGTTCGCCAGCGCTTGTGTTCCTTTGAAAACGGTCAAACCGAGGATTCTAAGGCAGATTTCGTCTTGTAATAACGATTAGCTACAATGTAAGGTTCGGATTTTCAGTCCTGTTATTTGAGGTAGTAATGAGTACATCTGATCGGACTGCCCATACCGCCACCGTTTTGCACCAAACTATCGCACGTCTCGAAAGTCAGATTGCCGAATTGAGCGTACTGCGAAATCGATTGGCGCAAGCTGAGTTGCGCCGCTCTCGGTCGAGATCGGTTCAGTCAGCTTCCCGAAAAATAGGACGACACGCTAGGTGTAGATAACCTTCCACGGTCAACCCACGTCTCGTTTGCCGGCCGCGTCTGGTAGCTCCAAGCTTCCTGCGTGAGTCGGGGATTCAAGGAACGGGAGCGGTTGCAGAGCATGTCTTTGGAGGAGCTGTGGCAACTCCACAGGCTAGTCAATGACATTCTCGCGCTGAGGCTCTTAGTGAAGAAAGAAGAGCTTGCGACACCTGGAGGCTTAGCCGAGGCGACAACGCTCCTGTGACGAGGTTTGACCCGGAGGAGTGAGGTTGCCTGGTTGCCTAGAACTGTTGGCTCGCTAGATTAACAGTCGATTCTCGCGCGCCATGGAAAACTGCCCCCTCGGCGTCACGAGGAATTGCCCCCTCCTTGGATAGCCTACCTGAGGTCGGCAATCCATGGCTATCTGGACAACAGAGCGCGGCAGCGCGGTTGAGCGTGCAGAAGGGACAGTGTGTTAAACTCCGGTGCGCAACACGTGCCGGATACGACAGCAGAGCCCGAGAAAATTGGGGCGCGCCGCGCAGTTGGTGTTCGGCGCGGACACAAATCCCCTCAGCCCCCTGATATCTAGGCGATAGTCTTTAAATAGAGGCTCGGGTCAAAGTATTTGCTCGCCGGCGTGAAGTCCTTGATGCCTGCGTTGGCCATGAAGAAATCTGTCGATTGTTGTAGCCAGTTGGTGACGGTCCCATCCGAGTACATGCGTTTCCAGTCCTTGGACGTGAACATCTTCTGAGCCTTGAACGACTCATTGATGTCGGCCATCGGCGTCTGGCTGTAGTGACCCTTCTGGAGCTTCTCCATCGCCTCCGCGCTGTTGGCGATGATGAAGTCGTTCGCCTCGGCCCAGCCCTTGATGAGCTTTGCCAGTGTTTCCTTGTTTGGCTCGTAGTAATCGTTAGCCGCCGCCCAGCCGCCGATGATCGCTGCCTTTGGATAATAGGCTGACGCATCCGCGAGCTTGACTGCGCCGGGCACCTTGTCGCGAACTGTCACGTTGAAGGGCACCCAGAGCGCGACGGCAGGCACTGCGCCGGAAATGAAGGCGGTCACGGCGGCCGGCATGGTCTGGTTGACCAGTTCGACCTCCTTGGGATCGACCTTGTTGGCACGAAGCGCGGTATCCAGGAATACGTGCGCCGTTGTGCCGGTCGCGGTCGCGATGCGCTTGCCCTTCAGATCCTCGAACGATTTGATGCCCTGATCACCGCGAACCCAGAGTTGCGCCGTCGCTACCTCGATGTCGTTGATGAGGAAGACCTTGCCTTGGCCACGGGCCGGGAAGTTCGAGAGCACGGCGCCGGTTGCCAGCACGTCGAGGCTGCCGCCGATCAGCGCCTGGAAGATTTCCAGGCCGGTGTTGAACTGTCGCAGCTCGAGATCGAGGCCCTGCTTTTCGAAGGAGCCGCGGTCCATGCCGGTCCAGATCTGGCCGTCAACGGCGACAGTGTGAAGATAGCCGACGCGGACCTTTGTTTTCGCCTGCGCGATCGCAGGCGCCGTGGCCGTGAAGGTCCCCAGTGCAAGGCCTGCCGTCGTGGTCAAAAATTGTCGCCGATCCATAGGTCGCTCCTCCGCTTTATGATTATTCCGAGAATGAGACCGGACGCATCTGCGCCTGCTGGGCGCGATATTCGTCCATCACGAGTTGCCTGATTTGGCTTCGCAGTTCGGCGAATTCCGGACGCTCCTGTATCGACTCGTCGCGCGGATAGGCGAACGGCACGTCGATGATCTCCCGGATCCGCGCCGGCCGCGCGGTCACCACCACGATGCGGGATGCGAGGTAGATCGCCTCTTCCACGGAATGGGTAATCAGCATGACCGTCTTGCCTTCGGTCTCCAGTACCTTGAGCAGCAGGTTCTGCATGTTGGAGCGGGTCTGGGCGTCGAGCGCCCCGAACGGCTCGTCCATCAGGAGGAATTGCGGCTTCACCGCATAGGCCCGCGCGATCGCAAGCCGTTGCCGCATGCCGCCGGACAGATGTTTCGGATAGGAATTGGCGAAGTCGGACAGGCCCATCAGAGCAAGATAGTGATCGCAGATCGCGTCGCGCTCGGCGGTTGCGACATGGTTGGCGTTGAGCGTCAGGCCGAAGGCGATGTTTTGCTTCACGGTCAACCAGGGGAATACGCCGTACTCCTGGAAGATGACGCCGCGTTCGGGGCCGGGGCCGGCGACGGGACGGCCATCGAACAGGACCTTGCCCGTCGTCGGCTTCTGGAAGCCGGCGAGCATGCTCATCATCGTGGTCTTGCCGCAGCCGGACGGCCCGATCACCGCGATGAAGTCGCCGTCGTTGATGTCGTAACTGACGTCCTCGACGACGTTGAGACGGCCCTTCGGCGTCTCGAAGGAGAGCGAAACCTTGTCGAACTGCGCGCGTTTGGTCATGCGATCGCCCGGTCCTGCCAGACCAGCAGCCGCGCCGTGATCTTGCGCAGGATCATGTCCATGATCAGCGCGATCAGGCCGATGCAGATGATGCCGACATAGATGACGTCGAGCAGGAAATATGTCGAGGCATTCTGGATCATGGCGCCGAGCCCGCGCTGGGCCGCGATCAGCTCGGATGCGACCAGCGTCGCCCAGGCCACCCCGAGCGCGACGCGCAGCGCAGTGAGGATGTGCGGGACGGTGAGGGGAATGATCACCTTGCGAAAAATCTCGCTCTGGTTGGCACCGAGCGTCTGCGCCACGCGGATGTAGAGCGGCGTGATCTGCGAGACGCCCTCATACATCACGATCACGCCGGAGAAGAACGAGGCGTAGAACAGGATGACGAGTTTTGCGACCTCGTCGACGCCGAAATAGACGATCACCAGTGGGATCAGCGCGATCGGCGGCAGCGCGCGGAAGAAGTTGATCATGGGGTCGGCGAAGGTGCGGGCCGGCCGGTACCATCCCAGCAGGAAGCCGACCGGCACCGCGGCGAGGATTCCGAGCGCGACGCCGAGAAAGACGCGCCTGGTCGAGGCGAAGACGTCGATCAGCAGACCTTCCTTGGTCAGGAGCTCGAAGAACTTCGCGGCCACCTGGTGCGGCGCAGGGATCAGCGAGACGTTGACGAAGCCGCTCCAGCGAACGGCATACCAGAGCAGGATCGCACCGATCCACGGGATCAATCCGAGACCAAAGCGTCTCACGCCAGCTCCGTCCATTCGACGCGTCCACCCGGATTGCAGTTGATGTTTTCCAAGGTCATATTATAAATAGGATGACCATACAAGTGGCGCCTTTGGTCGTAGGCGTCGCAGGCTTTCCCGCATGACAACTTCCCCTTTCACCATCCAAAGCGTCCAGGCCTTCGGCTATCGCTATCCGCTGACGGCGCCAGTCATCACGTCCTTCGGGCGGATGAAGGATCGGCCCGCCGTTTTCGTCCGCGTTGAAGACGCCGATGGACATGTTGGTTGGGGCGAAGTGTGGTGCAATTTTCCTGCACCAGGTGCCGAACATCGTGCTCGGCTCGTCAACGAGGTGCTTGCGCCGGCCCTTGTCGGATTCACTGTGCCCGAGCCGTCCGCCGCGTTCGAGCGTCTGACGCAGGGAACCTCGGTCCTCGCGCTACAATCAGGCGAAGCCGGCCCGTTTGCGCAGTCGATCGCCGGCATCGATCTCGCCATCTGGGATCTCCACGCGCGCCGCCAGAACCTCGCGCTGTGGAGGCTGCTCGGCGGGGCGAGGCGCAAGATCAAGGTCTACGCCAGCGGCATCAATCCGGTCGGTTCCGAGCGGATGGCCGAAGCGGCCCTGGGCCGCGGCTACCGCGCGTTGAAGCTGAAGATCGGTTTCGATCCGGCAGGTGACTGCGCCAACCTCGAAGCGCTGCGCCACCTTGTGGGCAAAGGCCTGCTTGCTGCCGACGTCAACCAGGGCTGGACCATTGCCCAAGCGCTGGAGCTTGCACCGCAACTCGAGCGCTTCGGCCTCGTATGGCTCGAGGAGCCGATTCGTGCGGACCGCCCCCGGCAGGAATGGAAGCAGTTGCACGAGACCGTCCACTTTCCGCTCGCAGCCGGCGAGAACATCGCGAGCCTCGCCGGGTTTGCCGAGGTGCTGCGTGAGCCGGTTCTCGATGTCGTCCAGCCCGACATCGCCAAATGGGGCGGGCTGTCGGCTTGCGCAAACATTGCCCGCGACATCCTGACTTCGGGAAAGATGTTTTGCCCGCACTATCTCGGCGCCGGCATCGGTCTTCTGGCGTCGGCGCATCTTCTCGCCGGTGTCGGCGGCGACGGGCTGCTCGAAGTCGATTGCAACGAAAACCCGCTGCGCGATCGCTTCTGCGGTCCCGTGCTTGAAGTCCGCGACGGTATGATCGAGCTCGGCGACGAAGCGGGCCTCGGCATCACGCCCGATCTTGCCTCCATCGCACAATACCGGATGGTCTGATGTCAGCTCGTGGTTACGACTACATCATCGTCGGGGCGGGCTCCGCCGGCTGCGTGGTTGCGAACCGGTTGTCGGCGGATCCGTCCTGTCGCGTGCTGTTGCTGGAGGCCGGCGGATCGGATCGGAATTTTTGGCTGAAGCTTCCGGTCGGTTACTACCGGACCATCTACAACGAGCGATACTCGCGCCTGTTCAGGACCGAGCCGTCGGAAGGGAGCGGCGGTCGTGCCATCGTCTGGCCGCGTGGCCGCGTGCTCGGCGGCTCTTCTTCGATCAACGGGCTGATCTTCATCCGGGGCCAACACGAGGACTTTGACGATTGGGAGCGCCTTGGCGCCGATGGCTGGAACTATCGCGAACTCCTGCCGTACTTTCGGCGCTACGAACGCTACCGCGGCGGCGAGAGCCAGTTTCACGGCGGGCTCGGGGAATTCGAGGTCTCCGATCTGCGCAACGACAATCCGGCATCGAAGGCCTGGGTCGACGCGGGCGTGCAGTTCGGCCTGCCGCGCAATCCCGACTTCAACGGCGCCACGACGCTGGGGGTCGGCACCTACCAGCTCGGCATCGGGCGGCACTGGCGGACCAGTTCCGCCTCTGCTTTTCTGCGTCCCATAGCCGGCCGTCCCAACCTCACCATCATCACCCATGCTCAGGTCAGCAGGGTCGTTTTCAACGGTCGCATCGCGACCGGCGTCGAGTGGATCAGCAAGGGTCATGTCCACAGTGCGGCGGCTGACCGTGAGATCATCTTGTCCGGCGGCGCGCTGCAGTCGCCGCAGATCCTTCAGCTTTCCGGCGTCGGTCCGGCCGACCTGCTGCGCAAGCTCGGCATTCCCATCGTTGCCGATTCTCCGGAAGTCGGCGCCAATCTTCAGGACCACTATCAGGCCCGGCTGATCGTCCGCCTGAAGGAGCGAATTTCCCTCAACGATCAGGTTCGCAATCCCGTCGACCTTGCGAAGATGGGCTTGCAGTGGATGCTTGCGGGCAGCGGCCCGTTGACGGTCGGTGCAGGGCAGGTGGGCGGCGCAGCCTGCACGGAATACGCCGTCGGCGGTCGGCCGGACGTGCAGTTCAATGTGATGCCGCTCTCGGTCGACAAGCCTGGCGAGCCCTTGCACAGCTATTCCGGTTTTACAGCTTCGGTCTGGCAGTGCCACGGAAAGTCGCACGGACAGCTTGCCATCAGCTCAACCGATCCGTTCGAGCAGCCGCGGATCGTACCGAACTATTTCGCCGAGGAGGTCGACCGCAAGACCATCGTCGCGGGTCTGAAGATTCTGCGCGAGATCTATCAGCAGAAGGCGTTTCGCGCGCTCTGGGATATCGAGATGATGCCGGGCGAGGCAACAAGGGATGATGTCGGGTTGTGGGATTTTGCGCGCAACACGGGTGGCACGGTGTTTCACTGTGTCGGGACCTGTCGCATGGGCAGGGACGCGCAGGCCGTCCTCGATCCGCAGCTGCGTGTGCGCGGCGTCGAGCGGCTGCGCGTGATCGACGCCTCGGTGATGCCGCAGATCACCTCGGCCAACACGAATGCGACCAGCCTGATGATCGGCGAACGCGGTGCCGCGCTGGTCATGGCTTGATCACGTGACCTGAATTCTGGAGGGCGAGATGGAATTGAGTTCCGATAGTCACGTCCCCAAATACGCGCAGATTGCCGACATCTTCCGGCAGCGGATCGCGCGCGGCGTCTGGACCCAGGGTTTTCGCCTGCCGGCCAACGAGGAACTGGCCGCCGAGTTCGGTGTGTCGCGCGTCACGATCAGGCAGGCGGTGGAGCTGCTCGCCCGCGACGGTGTGATCGAGGCGCAGCAGGGCCGTGGCACCTTCGTCACGGGGACCGTGCGGCAGGACCGGTGGCTCAAGGTCGAGACAACGCTATCCGATCTCGCCGACATGTACCGCGACACCTCGCCCGAGATCATCAATATCTCGGAAAGCCGCAGCGATGCACCGCTGCTTCCCGGGGACGGCAAGCCGGCCGAAAAGTACGTCTTCATGCGTCGGCTGCATTCGCGGGAGAAGCAGCCCTACTGCGTCATTTCCATCTATCTCGACGAGGAGATCTTTCGTAGGTCTCCGAAGCGATTTCGCAACGAGACCGTGATTCCGATCCTCAACGATCTCAGGAATCCCGCTATCGCGAGTGCGCGCCAGACCTTGACGATCGGTACCGCGGATATCGAGGCGGCGCGGCTGCTGCGCGTGCCCCTGAACTCGCCAGTGGCCGAAGTCCGCCGCATCTTCACGACGCAGGACCGCACCGTGATCTATCTCGGCGAGGTCACCTATCGCGGCGACTTCGTGCGGATCGATATGGATCTGCGGCCCTAGCGCCTTCAACGCGAAAACAGTTCCTGGTTCCGACGCTCGAGTTCTTCCCCGTAAGTACGCAGCACATGAGCTTCGCTCAAGGTGCCGATCGCGGCGCGATGGTCGGCGCGGTCGACAACCGCGAGCACGTCGGCTTCGCTGCGTTCAAAGGCCTTGAGGATCTCGCGAACCGGCGTGCTCGGGAGCAGGCATTCATCCTTTTGCTGCGCCAGTGACCCGATCAGCTCGTTGTCCTGATTAGCGACGGAATGTAGCGTCGCAGCGGAGACGATGCCCGCATAGATGCCGTTAGGATCGCGCAGCACGATCTGGCGGACCTGCACCGGCGAGAACAGCTTTTGCGCCTCGCCAATCGGCATCGTCGTCAGGGCATTCTCGAAATCGGTGCGCATCAGGGATGCCGCACTCATCTGCCGGACCCAGCCGATGTCCTGCGGTCCGCGGATCACCTCGCCGCGCAGATGAAAACGCCATGTCGCAAAGCTGTAGCCGAACAGCTCGCGGACGATCAGCGCGCAGACCGACGATGCGACCACCGCTCCAACGGTGACGGAGAAATCGCCGGTGATCTCGAGCGCGAGACAGACCATGCTGAACGGCGCTCCGAGCACGCCGGTTCCGAGCGCGGCGAGTGCTGCAATGGCTGCCGTGCCGGGCTGTAGCGCCAGGGTGGGAAGAAGACCCATCAGCACGATGCTGTAGAGCTGGCCGATCAGCGCGCCGAGCAGTAGCGAGGCGAAGAACAGGCCGCCGCGAAAACCGGCTCCGAGCGAGATGGCGGAGGCCAGGATTTTGAACACAATGGTGGTTGTGAGCAGGAGCCAGGTCGGATTGCTAACCAGCAGAATCTGCATTGCGCCATGTCCGGCGCCGAGCACGGTCGGCGTCAGCAAGGCAAGGCTGCCGAGGAGGAAGCCGCCGAGAATCGGTCTCACGACTCCCTTGAAAACCGTGACGCGCTGAAAGCAGCGCTCGGAGAATGCGACCGCAAGCATGACCAGGATGCTGGCGAAAGCGCAGATAATGCCGATCAGCACCGTCTGCCCGATCATTTCGACGGACACCGGCGATGGGAAGCCAGGCACCATCAGGAAGGATTGGTGCGTCAATTGCCGCGCGACGAGCCACGCGGTGACGGCGCTCGCGATGACCGGTACGAGACCGGCCGACGTATAGGCACCGAGCACGACTTCGAAGGCGTAGAATGCGCCGGCAAGTGGTGCTGAAAACGCGGCGCTGATCGCACCCGCGGCGCCGCAAGCCACCAGCAGCCGCATGTCGTTGCGCCGGGCGGCCAGGCGCTGGCCGACATGAGAGCCGAACATTGAGCAGATCTGGGTGTAGCCGGCCTCTAGCCCGACCGACCCGCCGAACCCGTTGGACAGCAATGTCTGGATCGAGATCAGCAAGCTGCCGCGAAAGGACACCCGGCCGCCATAGAGCGCATTGGCCTCGATCGCGTCGGCGAGCTGCTGTCCCCTGACGCGCCGGGCGAAGTACAGCCCGATCAGCGCAAGCACCAGGCCACCGAGCATCGGGATCAGCAGCGTGCGCTGCCACGAGATCACGCCGGTGGCACTGAGGTGTGCGTCGAAAGGAATGTCGAACAGCAGTGCGTGAGAGAACTGGCTGAGGCTCGAGATCGCAGCCACGAGCACGCCGTTGAGCAGTCCGACGACGATGGCGACCAGCACGAGGCCAGTCTCGCGATTGCGCACGAAATTGCGCAGGAACAGGGGCAGCAGTCGGATGCCGGGGGCAGCGGCCGGCCTCGCAGGATGTGGTGCCGGCTCCATCCTATGAAGGATCCCGCAGCGGCTCAGTGCGCACGACACGAAAGCCGATATTGCTGGACGAGGAGTCAGGCGTATTGGAGCTTCGCGCCGCGACGCGGTAGCGATTGCAGTAGGATTCGTGGCAGAGGAAGGATCCGCCACGCATCGATCGGTTGGGAGCTGGCTCGCGGTTCAAGGGGTCTCGCGATGGCGTGAGGCGGTGATAGCTCGGCGAAAAATAGTCCTCGCACCATTCCCAGACATTTCCGCAGACATTGTGCAGGCCATATCCGTTGCGCGGAAAAGCATGAACGGGCGCGGTACCGAAATAGCCATCTTCCACGGTATTGCGATCGGGAAAGTTGCCCTGCCAGATGTTGCAGCGATGCTCGCCATCCGGCTGCAGCTCGTTGCCCCAGGGATAGGTGGCCTGGTCCAACCCGCCGCGCGCGGCCATCTCCCATTCAGCTTCGGTCGGAAGACGCGTGCCGGACCATTCGCAGTAAGCCTGTGCGTCGTTCCAGGAAACGTGGACGACGGGATGATCGAGCCTGTCGAGGATGCTGCTCGTCGGTCCCTCCGGTTGCGCCCAGTAGGCGCGCGTCACCGGGACCCACCATGGTGTTTCCTGAACGCACATTGTGCGCGCGGTGCGCGTCTCTTCGGGCAGGAGCCCGTCGAAGACAAAACTCCAGCCGTAGCGCTCGGCTTCCGTCGTATAGCCCGTGGCACGGACGAAGTTGCCGAATTGCAGGTTGCTCACGGCGTGGCAGGCAATAGCAAAGGGCGACAACGTAACCAGCCGAACCGGGCCTTCGCCGTCTTCGACAAAGCCGATGTCGGCAGATCCCATGTGGAAGGTTCCGTCGATCAGTGCGCTCCAGCTGCGCAGGATCGGGGTTGGACTGGGGGGATCGCTGCTTGCGCATCGTTGCCCGTCGCCGGTCCGTTGCCGGCGACGCGCTGGATGCAGCAGTGTGAACGATCCTTCGTCATGTCCTATTTCTGCTTCTCTTCCTCCCAGAAGGCTGTGCCCCCTTCCGCCTTCATCAGCTCGAGAATCTTCTCGCGCGGGATCACGCCGCAACGGTTCGCCCATTGCTGGTATTGAGCCGTCATCTCGCGGACGCGATCCGGATGCTGCGCAGCCAGATCATTCATCTCGGTGCGGTCCGTCTCCATGTCGTAGAGCTCCCAGGGTCCCGGGTAGTTCCGAACCAACTTCCACTTGCCGACGCGCACGGCTGCATTTCCCTCGTGCTCCCAGAACAGCGGGCCACGGTTGCCATAGGCCGACGCGAATGACGGCACGAGGCTCTCACCCTCGCAAGGCAGGATGGCGTTGCCGTTGTACTCCTTGGGATAGGTGGCGCCGGTGACGTCGAGAATGGTCGCCATCACGTCTGTGAGCTGGCTGGGGTTGTGCCGCAAGCCGCCTTTTTCAGAGATGCCGCGCGGCCAGTGTATGATGAGGGGCGTGGCGATGCCGCCTTCGTGTATCCAGTGTTTGTAGAGACGGAACGGTGTATTGGAGAGATTGGCCCAGGCGGTGCCGTAGCTCTGGTAGGTGTCCTCGCCACCGGGCATCAAGGTCGGATCGTTACCGAAGCGCACCGGCCTGCCGTCGCGCGTTCTGGCCTTGGCGATCATGAGCTGGTCCACCAGCTCCTTCGCGGTGACCCCTTCCGGAATGTCCTCGGCGCATGCGCCGTTGTCGGACAGGAAAATGATCAGCGTATTGTCCATCTGGCCGGTTTCCTCCAGCGCCTTCAGGATGCGGCCGATGCCCTGGTCCATGCGATCGATCTGGGCCGCATAGACCTCCATGCAGCGCAGCGTCCATTCGCGTTGCTCCGCGTCGGTCCACGACGGCTGGGTCGGATCGCGATCGGTCAGGCGCCAGTTCGGATGGATGATGCCGTCATCGACGAGGCGCTTGAGGCGCTCTTCGCGTAGCCTGTCCCAGCCCGCATCGAAGCGGCCCTTGTATTTCGCAATGTCCTCGTCATGGGCATGGAGCGGCCAGTGCGGCGCCGTGTAGGCGACATACTCGAAGAACGGGGCGTCGGGCTTCTCTGCATTGTGCTGGCGGATGAAAGCCGCTGCCTGGTCGCTGATCGCGTCGGTGTAGAAGAACGACGGATCCTTCTCGGCCTCGTGCTCGATATTGTCGTTGCCGCGCGTCAGCGTGTTCGGGTGATAGAAGCTGCCGGCGCCGATGATGGTGCCGTAGAAATGGTCGAAGCCGCGCTGCATCGGCCAGGCGTCGGTCGGCTCCGTCAGGCTGCTGGCGATGTGCCATTTGCCGCTGAGATAGGACGTGTAGTTCCGGCTCTTCAGGGCCTCGGCGATCGTCACGCAGCTCTTGTTCAAATTGCCGGCATAGCCCTCGGGGCCGTTGCTGTAGGTGAGGATACCGATGCCGGTCTGGTGCGGATGCAGGCCGGTCAGGAGCGAGGCGCGCGAGGGACTGCAGCGGGCGGTGTTGTAGAACTGCGAATAACGCAGCCCGTTGGCCGCGAGGCGGTCGAGGTTCGGGGTCTGGATCTCGCCGCCGTAGCAGCCGATGTCCGAAAAGCCCATGTCGTCGTTGAGGATAAGCAGGATATTGGGGCTATCAGTAGTCTTTGCGCCATTCGGCATGTTTGTGTCCTCGTTATTGACGTGTGGCGTTGTCAGTGGCGGCGCGTCAGGCTGATGCTGAGGCGGAAATATTTCGGCAGGTAGACGGCACGCAAAAGCTCCAGCGCCCGCCCGTCCTTGCCGAAGGTGACGCGCTCGATAGAGAGCAGGGGCGAGCCGACCTTCACGCCGAGCAATTTTGCGCTGCCGGCGTCGGCGAGGTCGGCGCTGATGGTCTGCTGTGCGTCCTTGATGGCGAGTCCAAGCTCGTCCTCGAAGACGCGGTACATGATGATCGAGAGGAGGTCGCGCTTCTCGAGCTCGAGACCGATGTCCGGCGGATAGAAGGCGTGCTCGATGGCGATCGGTGTATCGTCTGCGAGCCGCAAGCGCCGAAGCTGCCAAACGGCGCGCTCGCGAAGCTGCTCGCGCACGGCAGTGTCGTGCCGGTTGGTCATGCCCTGCTGCAGGATCTTTGCACCAGCCTGGTAGCCGGCGTCGCGGATGGTTTCCGAAAATCCCATGAGATGGCCGACCCAGTTCTCAGGCTGGTTCGAGCGCAGGAAGGTGCCGCGGCCGCGTGAGCGGTCGAACATGCCTTCGTTCACCAGAGGTGCGATGGCGTTGCGGATGGTGATGCGGCTGACACCAAAATGTCGGCCGAGTTCGGCCTCGGTCATCAGGCGGCCGGTCTCGTCGATGAACTTGCCGTCGCGCACCTGGCTGCGAATGGATTCGCGGATCTGGATATGCAGGGGCGTCGAGCCTTCCGCGACCACATCGCTGCCGAGCGGTGCGGGTTTCTTCTTGCGCGTTTGAACAGCCATGGTGTCAGAGCCGCATGCGTGTTGCTGGATCGAACAGGTGAATGTCTTGCGGACGAGCCGTGATCGAGATCGTGTCGCCTTCGCCGGGAATGTTGCCGCCGGAAACGCGCATGCGGATCGTGGTGCCGGCGCAATCGAGATCGAGCACGGCGGTATCGCCGAGATCCTCGATCAGGTCGACACGCGCGCCAAGGCCGCCGTCCGTCATGCGCAGGGCGCCGGGGCGAAGGCCGACCACCACATCGCGCTCGCCGGCTGTCGTGGTCGTCGTCTTCACACGATGGCCGGCGATGATCACGTCGCCGTCCACGTAATGGGCGAGAACTAGGTTCATCGGGGATTGCCGATGAAGCCAGCGATGTCGATCGAGTTCGGACGGGCGAACACTTCTGCGGGCGTGCCGACCTGCTGAATCTCGCCTGACATGAATACCGCCATGCGATCGGCGAGCGTCATCGCCTCTTCCTGGTCGTGCGTGACGTAGACCGCGGTGACGCCGAGCGAGCGCTGCAGCTTCTTCAGCTCGGCGCGGGTCTCCAGCCGCAGCTTCGCGTCGAGGTTCGACAGCGGCTCGTCGAGCAGGAACAGGCGCGCCTTGCGCACGATGGCGCGGGCCAGCGCGCAGCGCTGCTGCTGGCCCCCCGAGAGCTGACCCGGCTTGCGGTCGAGCAGATGGTCGATCTTCACCTTGCGCGCGGCGTCCTTGACGGCGGGCGCGATCTCGGATTTCGGCAGCTTGGCCATCTCCAGGGGGAAGGCGATGTTCTCTGCCACCGTCATGTGCGGGTAGAGCGCGTAGCTCTGGAACACCATGGCGATGTCGCGGTCACGCGCATCGGTCGAGGTGACGTCTTTGTCGTCGATCAGCACGCGGCCGGCGGTCGGCGCGTCGAGGCCGGCGAGGATGCGCAGCGTTGTGCTCTTGCCCGAACCCGATGGCCCGAGCAGCGCAAAGAACTCACCCGGCTTGATGTCGAAATTCACGCCCTTGAGCGCGGCGAACTCGCCGTGCATCTTGACGATGTTGCGAAAACTGACCTGACCTTGGCCGCTCATCGGCGTCCTCCGCCCTTGACTGCACCGACCGTCAGGCCCTTCACGATATGCTTCTGCGCGACCACGCCGAGCACGACGACAGGCAGCATGGCGAGGACCGAGACCGCCGCGAGCTTGGCCCACAGCGTCTGCTCGACGGAGACGAAGTTGAACATGGCGACCGTGACCGGTCGCACCGTGTTGCCGCTGAGCACAACGGCGAATAGGAATTCGTTCCACGCGTTGAGGAACACGAACACGACGGTCACGGCAATGCCGCCGCGGACCTGCGGAATGATGATGCGCCACAGTGTTTTCAGTCGACTCGCGCCGTCGAGATAGGCGGCTTCCTCCATCTCGAAGGGAATATCCTCGAAATAGGAGACCAGCAGCCAGATCGCGAAGGGCAGTGAGAACGACAGGTAGATCAGGATGATGCCCTGATAGGTGTCGATCCAGCCAATGTTCCGCAGCACTAGGAAGTAGGGAATGATGATGCCGACGGGAGGCAGCATCTGCGTTGCCAGCACATAGAATCCCGCGAACTTCTTGCCGCGAAAGCGCAGTCGCGCCAGCGCGTAGGCCGCCGGCACCGCCATCAGCATGGTGAGGATGGTGGTGCCGACCGAAATGATGATGCTGGAGACGAGGTTCGGCAGGATCGAGCCCGAACCGAAAAGCACGTCACGATAGGCTTCCAGCGTCGGTGTGAACACCAGCTTGGGCGGATAGGCCAGCACGTCGGAATCGGTCTTGAGCGAGTTCAGCACGCTCCAGATGATCGGAAATGCCCAGGCCAGTAGGAAGACCATGGAAATCGCGAGCAGGGCGAAGACGCGAAGGCGCTTTGCAGTCATTTCGCCCTCCGCATCGCGAACAGGATGCCGGAAATGATGATGGTCACGATCAGCAGTGCGACTGCGAGTGCCGAACCATAGCCGATCGACAGCTCGGTGAAGGACTTCCGGTAAGCATAGAGATTGAGGATCTCGGTCGCGGTGCCGGGGCCGCCGGCGGTGACGGTGAAGATCGCTGCGAATGCGGTCAGGGCCACCATGGTCCGCATGATGATGACCATCACGATCGCGGGACGCAGCAAAGGCAGGGTGATGCGGCGGAAGCGCTGCCAGGCGGAGGCTCGGTCGAGCCGCGCGGCTTCGTAGATGTCTTCGGGCAGGGAGGCCAGCGAAGCGAGCAGCACCATGAACGCGAACGGCGTCCACTGCCAGGTGTGGATCGCGATCACCGAGACCATCGCGAGCGTGGGATCGCCGAGCCAGTTTTTGCTGCCCAGCCCTGCATTGATCGCGAGGAAGTCGACGATGCCGAATTCCGGTGCCAGCATGAAAGTGCGCCAGATCATACCGACCACGGCCGGCGACAGGACCACGGGCAGGATGGCGATGATCCTGAACCAGCCCTGGCCACGCTTCATGTCCATGACCAGCAAGGCGAGCGCCAGGCCGATGATGACCTGCAGAGCGACGGTCGAGCCGGTATAGACGAGGCTCACCAGCAGCGAGGTCCAGAAGCGCTCGTCGGAGAGAAGCACCTGGTAGTTCTCAAATCCGACGAAGCCGTTGGTGAACGGCATCGCCAGATCCATCCGGAATGCGCTGGTGTAGGCCAGGAAGAGCAGCGGAAACGTCGTCGTGGCGAGCAGCGCAAGAAACGCCGGTGCAAGCAGAGCCGCTGCAAACCGGCGCTCGCGCTGCGCCAATACGCGTCCGAAATCGCTGCGAGGCGCCTCGCTCGCGATCTCGGCCGATGTCACCGCTGTCGTCGCCATGGCTCAGCCGCGCATCATCGGTTCGATGCGGCGCTGCGCGTCGTCCAATGCGGCCTTGATCGTGGCCTGGCCGGAGAGGGCCGACTGAATCGCGGTCGCCATGGTGTCGCCGATCGCCGGCCATTGCGGCACGCGCGGACGCCAGTCGACGTCGGTGTCCTCCTCCAGGGCGCCCATCGTGGCCTCGACGAAGTTCTCGCCAAAGCCGTTCATGAGCTTGATGTAGTCGGGATCCTTCCAGACCGAGGTGCGGTTGACGCCCGAGCGTTTGGTGGGACCGGCGAACTTATGCGCGGTGCGCGCCTGGGTCTCGGCGCTCGCGGCCCACTGGATGAACAGCCAGGTTGCCTTGCGCTTCTTCTCCGGCAGTGCGGAATTGATCGGAAAGCCCCAGTTCCAGATCGATGTGGTGCGCTTGCCCGACGGCCCCTTGGGCCAGCGGGCATAGGCGACTTTGCCGATCACCTTGGACTTTTCCGGATTGTTGATGACCGAGGCCGACGAGTGCGCGTCGATGTAGCTGGCGACGGTGCCTTGCGAGAAAGCGTCGGCGATATCCGGCCAGTTCCAGTTCGCCGCCGCCGTCGGCGCGTACTTCTTCATGATGTCGACGTACCAGGCGAGCGCCGCCTCGGCCTCGGGGCCGTTGACGGTGAGTTTGCCGCCCTTCATCCAGTCGCCGCCGAACTCACGGAAAATCGACGGATAGATGTACATATTCTGGCCGGCACCGGCGACGCCGCGCAGTGCTGCGCCCCAGACGCGATCGTTCGGCGTGTTCAACGCCCCGGCATTGGACATGTAGGCTTCGAGCGTGTCTGCCGGCTTCAGGCCCTTCGCGTCATAGAGGTCCTTGCGATAGACCTGAATGGTGACTTCGCCGTCATAGGGCATGCCGTAAAGCTTGCCGCCGATGCCGTTGGCGCTCCGCCAGGCCGGAATGATGTCGTCGAGCTTGAACCAGGCCTGATCGGTCAGCGCCTTGTCGTTCAGATAGGTGCCGAGCGGCTCGACCCATTTGTTCGCGGCATAGAGCGCGTAATACATCGGGTCGGCGGCGTGGGTCGCGTAGGTGCCGGTCTTCGAGGTCAAGTCGATGACGCTCTTCTGCCGGATCTGCGCCGGCGGAATCTTCTCGAAGCGGACGTCGATGCCGGTGAGCGCCTTGAACTGCGGCGCGAGCGTGATGAGGTTTTCGAAATAGCTCGCCGGGATCACGGCGACCGTGATGGTCTCGCCGGAGACTTGCTGCCAGTCGATCTGAGCGGATTTGTAAGGTGCGAGGTCGGCGTCCTGCGCGGCGGCTTGCCGTAGAAGTGCCGGACCAAGCGTCGCGAAAGCGGCGGCTGCGGTTCCGGTCTTGAGTAGCGTTCGTCGCGTCGGCTTGAATGACGGCATGCGGTCCTCCCGAAAATCCGGATTTATATTTCCGGTTAGTTAGGACATTTGCTCAAATGTTATAACAAGTCAACCGCGACAAAATGGACCGTCATCCGGCCGTTCCGCGCGGAGCGTGAATCGATCTCGGACCTCGCCCCCGGGGGGCGATTGAGCTGAGCAGCGATGATGTGCAGTTGTCGACTAGGTGTTGCCAAGGCGCTCGAAATCTGCGCGAGCGTCGCGGGCGGTATGGATTTGACCGCTATACCTGTGCGCGATCAGCTCGAACGCTGCCGGCAATCGGTCATCGATGACAAGATGGTGGCACTCGTCGAGGTGGCCACCCCGAACCGTCGCATTGCGCCCGAATTTGGTGATGTCGGCCACGAGCACGGACGTTCGTGAATTGGCGGCGATGGATTGGCGTGCCTTGACTTCATCGACATGGAAGTCGAGCAGCGTGCCGTCCTGATCAACGCCGCCGACGCCGAATATCCCGAAATCAGCGCGAAAATCCGAGAAGAAACGCGCAGCGGCCTCGCCAACGATATCGCGGTCGAGCGGCCGCAGCGTGCCGCCCGCGATGCTGATTTCCACATCGGGATTCTGCGCGAACGCTGTGGCGACGTTCAGGCTGTTGGTGATCACCCGCAGATCCCGTCGGCGGGAGAGTGCCTGCGCGACATATTCGGGCGTCGTGCCAAGCCCGATCATCAGCGACGTCCCGTCGGGAATGAGTTTGGCGGCCGCGTGCGCTATCCGCCGCTTGGCGTCGGCGTTCAACCTATGTCTGCTGCCGTAGGCGAGGTTCTGGTTCTGGACGGGGAGGCTGACCCCGCCATGCACCCTCCGAAGCAGCCCTTGGTCGCAGAGCGCATTCACAAGGCGGCGAATGGTCTGCTGCGTCACGTCGAAACGTGCCGCAAGCTGCTCGATGGAGGCGAAGCCTTGCTCGCGCACGATCTCCAGGATGTGGGACTGACGTGTCGTGGCGGCCCTGAGCATCGGATCTCCGTTCCCAACGAAATTATCATTTGAACGTCGAAGACGCAATTTTCTGTTTCATATGGTGTCACGCTATGTTCATATGAACATAATAGTCGCTACGCCGATGAATGCGCGTGGCTCAAAGGGAGGGGCGCATTGACCGGTCTGCCCGTCGTGACCGGCCTTGCGTTGCTCTGTTGGAGCGAGCCGCCGCCAGCGTACGTAGCTGCATCATGCTGAGAGCGAACCGGCCATGTCGGCGATTACGCTGAGTCATGTCTCCAAGTCCTGGGGCGCGATGCGCGCCGTCGATGACGTCAGTCTTACGGCGGACGAGGGCTCGCTGCTGGTGCTTTTGGGACCGTCCGGCTGCGGCAAGTCGACCACGTTGCGGCTGATCGCCGGCCTCGAGGACGCCGACGGCGGCACGATTGCCATCGGCGGCGCCGACGTGACTCACCTGACGCCGGCGCAACGGAAGATCTCCATGGTCTTCCAGTCCTACGCGTTGTTTCCGCATTTGAGCGTCGCCGAGAACATCATCTTCGGTCTGCGCGTCCGTCGCGTGGCGCGTGCCGAGCGGGACGCGCGGCTCCGTCGCGTGGCCGACATCGTCGGTCTCGGCCATCTGCTCGAGCGCAAGCCGTCGCAGCTGTCCGGTGGCCAGCGCCAGCGCGTTGCGCTGGGACGCGCCATCATCGCGGAGGCGCGGGTCTGTCTCATGGATGAGCCGCTGTCCAACCTGGACGCCAAGCTGCGGCACGAGATGCGGACTGAGATCCGCGCGTTGCAGCAGCGTCTTGGCATGACCATGGTCTACGTGACCCACGATCAGACCGAAGCCATGACGATGGCGGACCGCGTCGTGCTGATGCGCGACGGCCGTATCGAGCAGAACGGTTCGCCGGAAGAGCTCTACAACCGGCCGGCAACGGCCTTCACGGCGCGGTTCATTGGCACCCCCCGATAAATCTCGTGCGACGGAGCGATCATCTCATCGGCATCCGGCCGGAGCACATCCGCATCGTGTCGGACGGCGATAATGGGGCGCGCGTCAAGGCCGTCGAGCATCTCGGGGCCGACAGCATCGTGCTGTGCGAGATCGATGGTCAGCCAATCTCGGTGCGATCGGATGGTTTCAGCAAGGTTAAGCCCGGCGAGGATGTCCGGCTGGCGTGGGACCCCGCGAACGAGCATCGGTTCGATCCGACGTCGGAATGCCGGGTGGACAGTTCGGTCAGGGAGGGCCTGCTGGCTGCATCCGGTCGGTAGCAGCGGCGGTCAAGGGATAACGAGGGAGAGCGAAAGATGTTTGCGCGACGAACGATGTTGATGGCAGCTGCATTCGCGGTCTTTTCCATGGGCGCGCGTCCCGCCGCCGCGGTGGACCTGACGATGTATTATCCGGTGGCGGTCGGCGGCCCCGTCACCAGGATCGTCGACGATATGGTCTCGCGCTTCGAGAAGGACAATCCGGATATCAAGGTGACGGCGGTCTATGCCGGCAACTACACGGACACGATGACCAAGGCGATGACCGCAATGAAAGGCGGGCAGCCGCCGCAACTGTCGGTGCTGCTGTCGACCGACGTGTTCACGCTGATGGACGAGAACGCCATCGTGCCGTTTGACGGCCTCGTCAGTGACAAGGCGTGGTTCAAGGACTTCTATCCAGCATTCATGGCCAACGGACAGATCGACGGCAAGACCTGGAGCATACCGTTCCAGCGCTCGACCATCGTACTGTATTGGAACAAGGACGCCTTCAAGGAAGCTGGCCTCGATCCCGAGAAGGCGCCGGCCTCCTGGGACGAAATGGTCGAGATGTCGAAGAAGCTCGTCAAGAAGGACGGCGGCAACACCACGCGTTGGGGCGTCGAGATTCCCTCGACCGGCTACGGTTACTGGATGCTGCAGGCGTTGGCGATCGAGAACGGCCAGAAAATGATGAACGAGGCCGGCACCGAGGTCTATCTGACCGCGCCGAAGACGGTGGGCGCGCTCGATTACTGGGTCGACCTGTCGCGCAAGCACGGTGTCATGCCGTCCGGCAGCGTCGACTGGGCGACGCTCCGCACCGACTTCCTCGAAGGCAAGACCGCGATGATGTGGCACACCACGGGTAACCTCACGGCCGTCAAGAACGCCGCGAAATTCCCGTTTGGTGTCGCTATGCTCCCGGCCAAGGAGCGGCGGGGCTCGCCGACCGGTGGCGGCAGCTTCTACATCTTCAAGAGCGCGTCGCCCGAGCAGCAGAAGGCCGCCGTGAAGTTCATTCAATGGATGACGGCGCCCGAGCGCGCGGCGGAATGGAGCATGAAGACCGGCTATGTTGCCGTGTCGCCGGCCGCTTACAAGACCAAGGCGATGGAAGAGTATGCCAAGGGCTTCCCGCAGGCGACCGTCGCGCGCAATCAGCTCGAGCATGCGGTGCCGGAGCTCTCGGTCCACGAGAACGGCCGCATCTACAAGTTCGTCAACGACGCGATTCAGGCCGCGGTCACGGGGGCGCAGAAGCCGCAGGAGGCGCTGGCTGCCGCACAAGCCCAGTCCGATCGCGTGCTGCGCGCCTCGAAGTAAGAGAAATTGCGGGATGGCGGTACGCCGCCGTCCCGCTTCCTCGGAAATGTCCGACGCCGCGGCCGCATCGCTAATTTCTGAACGCCGCGCTGGATCGCAGGCGTGGCGGAATGCTGTGAACGCCTGGCTGCTGCTGTTGCCGGCAGCCGTCCTGCTGATAGCGTTCACCCATTACCCGATCCTGGCGACGATCCGGCATTCGCTGTTCATCACCAAACGCAACGGCACCGAGGTCTTCGTCGGCCTCGACAGTTATCAGGGGATGGTCGCCGATCCGATCTTCTGGAAGGCGCTGGTCAACAATTTCTGGTTCGCGCTCGGCACGATTCCGACTTCGATCGCGCTCGCGCTCGTGATGGCGATCTGGGTCAATCGCAACATGCGCGGCCGCGGCTTTCTGCGTCTCGCCTACTTCACGCCGACCGTGCTGCCGATGATCGCGGTCGCCAACATCTGGCTGTTCTTCTACACGCCGGATTACGGCCTGCTGGATCAGTTGCGCGGCGTTTTCGGTCTCGCCGGCTGGAACTGGCTTGGCGATCCCTCGACGGTCATGGGGTGTCTGATCGTCATGGTGATCTGGAAGGAGGCCGGCTTCTTCATGATCTTCTATCTGGCGGCGCTGCAGCAACTGTCGCCGGATCTCGAAGAAGCCGCCTCCATCGAAGGCGCAAGCCGATGGTATACGTTCCGCCGGATCACGTTTCCGTTGTTGATGCCGACCACACTGTTCGTGGCGATCAACGCGGTCATCAACTCGTTCAAGCTGGTGGACCACCTCGTCATCATGACCAAGGGCGGGCCGAACAACGCCAGCACGCTGCTACTCTACTACATCTATGAAGTCGCCTTCACCTTCCAGGACTCCTCTTACGCCGCAACGCTGACGGCAGTGCTTCTGGTGATCCTGAGCGCGGTCGCGCTGATCAAGTTCGGCTATCTCGATCGCAGGATCCACTACCAATGAGAGGCCGAACACATCCCGTCGAGGCCGTCGCGGCCTGGGTGCTCGCTCTGATCTGGCTTGCGCCGTTGGCCTATGCCTTCTGGAGTGCGCTGCATCCGGCCGCCTATGCGACCTCGTTCAGCCTATCCGCGCCCTGGACGCTGGAGAATTTTGGACGGGCCTGGCGGCAGGCGCCGTTTGCCCGCTATTATCTGAACACGGTCGTCCTGGTGACGTTGATCCTGGTCGGGCAGCTCATCTTGTCAACGCTGGCGGCTTACGCCTTTGCGCGCTTCAAATTCAGGGGCAGCGGCATCGCCTTCGCGCTCGTTCTGCTCCAGCTGATGATTATGCCCGACGTTCTCATCGTCGAGAACTATCGCGCGATCTCGCGGCTTGGCCTGCTGGATACGATCCCTGCGATCGCGTTGCCCTATCTGGCGAGCGCCTTCGGCATCTTCCTGCTCCGCCAGACCTTCGAGAGTGTGCCCCAGGAACTGGTCGAGGCCGCTCGTGTCGAGGGAGCAGGGCCGCTGGCAATCCTGTGGCGAGTTTACGTCCCGCTGGCCCGTCCGACCTACGTCGCGTTTGGCCTCGTCTCGGTCAGCTATCACTGGAACAACTTCCTGTGGCCGCTGATCGTCACGAATTCGGTGGAAGCACGGCCGCTCACGGTAGGTCTTGCCGTGTTCGGCGCGCCTGAAACCGGCGTGGATTGGTCGGTGATCACGGCGGCAACCGTGATGACGATGGCGCCGCTGCTGATCGCGTTTCTGCTGTTCCAGCGCCAGTTCGTTCAGTCATTCATGCGTGCAGGTATCCGGTAATGCGGCTTCTCACCTGGAACATCCAGTGCGGAAAAGGTTGCGACGGGGTGACCGATCTGGCGCGGATCGTCGCCGTCGCAAGGCAGACGCTCGATGCGGACGTGTTCTGCTTCCAGGAGGTGAGCGCCAATTTTTCGAGATTCGGCGATGGTGCGGATCAGAGTGCGCAGCTCGCAGCCCTGCTGCCCGGCTACTCCGCAATATTCCGGCCGGCGATCGAGACGGTCGATGGTGATGGCAACCTCCACCGCTTCGGCAACATGACGCTCTCGCGATTGCCGGTGCTACAAATCGCCAATCACCTGCTGCCGTGGCCAGGCGCGGCCAAAGTGCGCAGCATGCGCCGTCACGCCCTGGAGGTGACGGTGCAGGCCTCATTCGGCGCGATTCGCATCGTCAACACGCATCTCGAGTTTCATTCAACCGACCAGCGCGAAGCGCAGGTCGCGAGGCTGCTGGATTTGCAGGAGGAGGCGTCGGTGAATCCCAGGCAGGCCGGTTCCCGGTACGATGAGCCGTATGGAAGCCAGACCGTCGCTGCCTCGAGCTTGATGTGCGGCGATTTCAATTTCGACGTCAGCGACCCCCAGCATGCCTTGATCGACCGGTCCAGCCGGCCCGGTCTGACCTATCGGGATGCATGGACCGCTAGTCGTGCCGACCGCCCGCGCGCACCGACTTGCGGAATCTACGACCGCGCGCAATGGGTCGATGGCCCGGACTGTCGCGACTTCATTTTCGTGACCGAAGATCTGATCAGTCAGGTTCGCAGAATCGACGTCAACGAAGCGACCGATGCTTCCGATCACCAACCTGTTGCGATCGAACTGGCGGAATAGAGAATGGCGAAGTCATCAAAACTTGTGGTCGCGCGGAAGGGCAGGGTACTCCTGGTCAGACGTCGACGCGACAAGCATTGGATGTTTCCGGGCGGCCGCAGGCGAGCCGGCGAGAGTGAGAGAAAGTGTCTCCGTCGCGAGATTACCGAAGAGCTACCCAAGCTCAGGCTTGGTGAGCTGAGGCTGTGGAAGGAAGTCAATGGCAAGAATCGCCTCACCGGCCGAAAGATGAGCGACGCGATCTTCCTGACCAAGAAGGTTTCAGGTCCATTAAAGATCGGGGACAAGAGGGAGATCGACAGGGCGGCATGGCGAAAACCGCGCGGACTCAAACTGACGCCAACCTCGCGATACATTCGCGACAAGCTGTTTCCAGAATGAGCCTTCCGTTTGGTCCCTCACTATGCGGAGCATGACCGACGCCGACAGGTCACCAAAACCTTCTAGGCGTACCTGCCGCTCTTAGACAGCTTCATACTGCGCTGAGCTCTCCGCTTCCTTTTCACAGCCGGGGTCGGAGCTTGGTGGCCCCAAACCTGAGTTGGGGAGGCGTTCTTGGCACAAACCGGACGTTCGGCCAGCCCAGCATGTCTCAGGAGCGCCAGAAGCGGACTGCCTCGCAGGCCGCGAGCGACCTGGTACACGACCGCGCAGTCCTTCCCTTCGGTTGCGTTCAGGCAAGCAGCGGGGTTTCCCGAAATTCCTCATCGATGCATCCACGCCCTCGAAATCGAAAGCAGTGTGTGACCAATGACGCTGAGGAGCGCCGCGATGCCCCATATAGTGAACATGTTCTCTTTGTAGCTTGCAGAAAAGCCAGCGCCTTCGGCGATCACATCGCCGATATACTTCCACCAGCCGGTGAGAGTGCCCGGCAACCCGCCAGTTGCATCAGCAATCGCAAGCGTTACTCCCGAGATTACGGGAAGATAGAAGACGAGAACTACGGATGCGGCGAGAACACGGAGAATGAATCGCATGAGACCCTCCAATGTATGCAATGATGGCCGCGAACTCACCGAGCCGTTGTTTCTACGTGAGTCCCTTTGAGGACAGCACCTCGAAACAATCCGCTTCGCTTACACTCATGACTGCGCACGCGCCCCTGCAAAAAAAACTGCTGCTCCCGCGCGCGCGTTTGTCGCCGAGAGCGGAATCATTTTCGGCGCGACCGCGGCGCTCTATGGCGAGATCACGGTCAAGAATGGTCGGGTCGAGCAGGCCAACTTCGACACTGCGCATTAACGAAACGCCCAATATCGAGGTCCATAGCGTCAAAGAGCTCGGAGCCACGGGCTTCGCCGTGGCAGCCCGCCTCAAACCTGAATCAAGGCGTAGGGTCGACCGCTGGGCTTCTTGATTGACCGCGCCACGTTGTAAACCCGCGCGCCTCCGGGCGTGCGGCCTTCATAGCGGCCCTGATGAGCATGGCCGTGAACGACCGCACTCACCGTAAATCGATCGATCGTTTCGCCGAGGCGTGACGAGCCGAGGAACGGAAGAATCTCCAGCGGCTCGCCTTCAACCGTATCGAGAATCGGCGCATAGTGAAGGACGACAACAGCCTGCTTGCTCGCCACCGCGCGCATCGCATTTTCGAGGCGCGTCGCTTCGTTGACGGCCTCGGCGACCAGGCTCTTGACGACGGCCTCGCCGAACGAAGCGAGCATGCGGCGGCCGAACCCACCGATGAAGCCCTTCACGCCGACGAAGGCGACGCCATCGATTTCGTACGACTGCCCGTTGAGCAGGTGCATTCCGGCGCCCTTCAAAATGCTCTTTACGTCTTCAGTCTGCCCGGAACTCGTAGTCGTGGTTTCCGAGCACGCCGACAACGGGAATGGAGCAGGCGCGCAAATCCTCCGCCAGAAGTTCCGCTTCGGACGGCTTGCCGAGGTCAGTGAGGTCGCCGCAAAGGACGAGCACCCGGGCCTTGGTCGAGAGCTCGGCAAAGAGTTCCCGGAAGGACAACGTGCGGTCCTCCTTCACGTGGAGATCGCCAATGGCAGCGAAGGTGAGCGTGTCGGGTTTTTCGGACATCGCGCTACTCGCTATCCTGGTCTGCGTCGGCAAAGCCCCATTCCTCAACGGCCGGGGCATAATCGACCTGCGAAAACAGGCGCCCCCGACATATCTTCACGCGCGGAGGAGGAAGTTCGAACTGGGTCTTCAGGCGGGCGACCAGTTCGTCCATCAGCCAGCGCGGCAGGCAATCGCGCTCGCTCGGATAGGCCCAGCGGAAGTTGAGTAGATGTGCCAGAAGCACCTCCCAATGCAGCTCCATGTAGGCAAGCAGACGCCGCCAGTCGATCTGATCGTGCTGCTTGAGAATGAGATGCGCGATATCCGGGCCATCGTAACGGTGCCGCAGCTGGACGAAGGCCTTGGACCAGATCAACTCCGTCGGGGCGATGATGCGCATCGGCGTACCGAACACCTCGATGCGCGGCGCGGATTCGAACCATTGGTCGGTCACGGGAGCCATGCCATGCCAGAAAGCGAAGATCACATCGAAAAAGTGCTCGTCCTGGAAGACCTTGCCGAGCCAGCGTTCGTCCTCGATTGCGACGGTGTACCCGAGGTTGCGGAAGTGGTTGAGAACACGTGGATAGTCAGTCGGCTTGCACACGATATCGAGATCTTTGGTAGCGCGCACCACGCCGGTATAGGCGCTGAGCGCATACGTGCCGGCCAAAAGAAACGGCAGATCCAGCTTCGCGAGCTCGCGCAAGGCCTGAGTGTAAAACACCTCGGCGCGGGCCGATGGCACGATCGGCTCGGCGGCCGCAGCGATCGTCTCTATCGATCCAGTGGTCTCCTTGGCCATAATAGTTCACTCGAAGCTCATCGGCTTCGGCCATGAGGGTCCCTGTTCGACAATCGAATAGACCATGCAAAGTTCCGCGCGCCCTAGGTCCCACCGGCAACAAACCGGTTCGCAATGGTCGATGGACTTCGCTTTCAGCGTGCCTTGGCGACGTTGAGGAATTGATTCGTCTTCAAATTCGATAAGTCTTCAGCGAGCCAGAGAAGCGCGTCAAACATCTGCGCACGGCGGTCGACAACATGGGCGTATGCGGTGAGGTCCGCTATACCCCTGATAGCGGCGCGATAGCCCACCCCACCAGAGGTCCGAGGCGGGCCAAAATCCGACATGGAACGAGCCGTCGGAATGTCCCGCCTTTGGGCGAAAATGAGAGCCGCCGACTAGCGGCGTGTGCTAAATAGTAAAAGCTTCAATTCCGATCGCATCAGGCGGAATGATTAGTGATGCTTCCCGAAACCCGATACGCCAGAAGCGGCGAGGTCCATATCGCTTATCAGGTCATTGGCAACGGTCCATTCGATCTTGTCTGGGTACCGGGATTTATCTCGCATGTCGATCACGTTTGGGATGAACCTCGCTGGGCCGGCTTCATGGAACGGCTCGCCTCGTTCGCTCGCTTGATCTGCTTTGATAAGCGAGGAACCGGGTTATCAGATCAGGTTACGGCAATTCCTACGCTTGAGGAGCGAATGGATGACGCGCGTGCGGTGATGGACGCGGTCGGTTCGAAGCGCGCAGCATTCCTCGGCATTTCCGAGGGCGGTCCGATGTCACTGCTGTTCGCTGCCACACATCCTGGCCGCACCCTTGCTCTCGTACTCTATGGCTCTTACGGGCTATTTTCGACGGCCGTGATGTCGCCAGAAAAACTTGCCAGTTTCTTGGAAGAGGTTGAACAGTCGTGGGGGAGCGGAGCGCTTGTTCCCGGGTTTGCACCGAGCCTTGCTCAAGACAGGGCGTTTCGCAACTGGTGGGCTCGCTTCGAGCGGCTCGGCGCCAGCCCGTTGGCCGTGAAGACACTCATGCGGATGAACAGCGAAATTGACATCCGCGGCGTCTTACCCGTCATTCACGTACCCACGTTGATAATGCACAGAACAGATGACCCGCGCGTGAATGTCGCGGCGAGTCGTTATCTGGCCGCACACATTGCCGGTGCGCGCTACGTCGAGTTATTAGGCAATGATCACCTGTTCTGTGCAGGCGACTCACAACGGATTCTCGACGAAATAGAAGAATTCTTGACCGGGTCGCGCTCTCATTACGAAATGGAACGTTGTTTGGCGACAGTATTGATCACCGATATTGTTGGTTCGACAGAGCGCGCATGCTCGCTTGGCGACCGCGAATGGCGCCACCTTTTGGTGAGGCATGACGCGAGCGTGCGTCGCGAGTTCGCTCGATTTCGTGGCAAGGAAATCAGGACGACCGGCGATGGGTTTGTTGCAACGTTCGACGGTCCCGCCCGTGCAGTACGTTGCGCCGAGGCTGTCCGTGAAGCCGTACGCGACCTGGGCCTGGAAGTTCGGGCCGGTCTGCACACCGGGGAGATAGAGATTTTGCCGAATGATATTGGCGGGATTGCCGTACACGTCGCAGCTCGGGTTGCTCAACTGGCTGCCCCGGGGGAGATCCTAACGTCGAGTGTACTCAGGGATCTGGTTGCGGGTTCTGGTCTCCACTTCGAGGATCGTGGCGTTCATGCGCTCAAGGGACTGGTCGAAGGGGTGAGGATCTTCGCTGCGCGGTCAGCTTCAATCGTGCAGCCAACGTGATGTCCGCTCCGGGGTCATTCGCGTCGGTTTGGCCACGTGATTACCACGTCCGGTCCGGCCCCGGCTGCTGACGTGCCGGCCGCAATCGCGATCTTCGTCTTTGGGCCACATCGGGACTCTCCGCAAGGGGCGACCTCCAATTGGCTTGCGGTCGCTCGTGGATGGCTAAAAGGACCTACTAACAACACGCTTTCAAATTCTTACGCATTAACGACTGGACCGTGTCGGCATGGATGGGTCTCGATCGTCCTTGGATGGACTTCCCGGATGTGTCGTTACCTCGAGCCGTTGAAATTGAACTGGAGCAATACCGATGAGAATCACCGTCAAAGCCAATGTAGCAGCCCCGATCGATCAGGTCTGGCGTGCGTATACGACGCCGGCCGACATCGTGAAGTGGAACGCAGCGTCGGACGACTGGCATACGACCAAGGCTACGGTCGACTTGCGGGATGGCGGCGCCTTCTCGTCCCGCATGGAGGCCAAGGACGGCAGCATGGGCTTCGACTTCGCCGGTACCTATACGAAGATCGCTGAACACGAGCGGATCGAATATGCGTTCGGCGATCGAAAGGCCGAAGTCGAGTTCCTGCCCGGCCCGAAGGGCGTTCTCGTCCGCGTTGTCTTCGATAGCGAACCGACCCACTCAGTCGAGCAGCAGCAGGGCGGTTGGCAGGCAATCCTCGACAACTTCGCGCGATACGTGGAGGTGAAGGAGAAGACGTGAAGGTGTGCGAGGGCTGGAGATGGTGGTCGCTGACGGGCGTCTTCGGTTTCCGCGGAGCAACTGACAAAAACTGAATAGTGAACGGTCGGCTTAGGATCACGGCCGGATATACTCGAACTGATCACAAGATTTGGCCGACATGGATTCTATGAGCCTAGACGCTTGTTGCTGGATGTGGCAGCTTGACCGGTGCGCCGCTGTTTTCAAGTCGAAGACCAAGCCTTGGGACCGGGTGGGGTCTCCTACTACCGACGCACACCCGTAAAAGAACCGAGTGCCCCGCTAAGCGCTTTGAATAGATAGCTTTCCAGACTAGGCCGACATTGCTGCGGGCTGAGGAAGCAATGCCATTCGTATGTTTGAGACAGAAAACCTGTCCGATTTGCGATAGGCCGATGGAAGCTGCGCCGTCAGTGTCGGAGGAGGTGGAGTATCGCTGCGCCACTTGCGACGAAAGCGATCCGATGAAATTTGCCATCGTTCGCGGCTGATCGAAAGTCCTCTGAAGCCACCCGAGAGATAGCATCCCAGCATTGATCTGCGTCATCATCGCCGCGAGCGAATGATCGATGCTGTGGCAATGACCGCGATTATGTTCCGCTGTCCCTCTACGCATCAATTCGTGCAGCACTGGGTTGATGATGACCCAAGTGCGGCGCGGGACTCGTTCGTGATGGTGAAATGCCCGGCCTGCGGATCCATTTCATCTGTCGGGCGACGCAACAAGCGGTCGGGGCACGAGAACGAATCCTGAGGCTTTGCGGCATTGCACTCTCTTCGACGAATCAAAACAGAACGTGTGCGGAGACGGAACCAAACCGAACCTCGCTAACTTTGTGAAACGGAAGGCACGCAAAGGAGCGGCCATGGTGGTCGATTTTTTCTCTCCGGAAGTCAATCCGGCGGACGATCGGCGATATCCCCCGTCCGCTCCGGCTCCTCCAAACTCTCCTTCATACTGCACACCGCAAGACCGTCCACGTCCTCGAGCGCGGGCTTGCACAAGGTTGGTCTGGGACGATTAGGGCAGGTTAGCGCAAGGAGTAGCGCCATGAGTAAGGCTATCCGCAATGCGACCGCCGATCCCCCGATCATTACTGTGGGCGATCTCATCGATGAACTCTGCCGATTGCCAGATACAGCGCTCGTTAGTTTCCACTGCCCAATGCTCGAACATGAACTTGCATTTTACCACCTTCGACGGCGATCGAAGGACGTCGTTGAAATCGAAGTGAACGCATATCCGCAAAGTCGCCCGGCCAACGCCGCATGAGAATTGGCATTTGGTGTACAACCGGGAACGATCATCCCGTCGCGGCATTAACACATGAGACGGTCGCCCGCTGTTCCCACAAACAGCGCATGTCGCGGGGATACCGCTGTTTAGGAAACCAGCGCCCGCGCAGATTGCCAAAGGCAACGGTCTCCGCCTCTCCTTCCAGAAACGGAAGTATTGGATCGTGGCAGGGCTTGGAAGGCCCGAGTAATCGTTTTGACCAGGCTCACGGGACCGAACGAGCATGCCCAACATCAGCATTGACCAGACACACGGCCGCGCAATCGCTCATGAGATTGGAGAGCGTCTGCGTGGATTGCTGCGAGAGGAAGTCGAGTTGCCCTCAAGCCTCAAAAGGCAGATGCAGCGACTTCGCGAGCTGGACATCGAGGCGCCCTCGATCGTTCCCACGACGAAGAGAACTCCATTGGTCGGAATCCACCGCGACTTAGGTCGTGGTGGCGAAGACAAGGCTGATTCAGATTACCCCGAGTGCGATGAAACGCCCGATCTCGATCAGGAGAGCAACGCTTGTGAAAGTAAGAAACACATCGCTCTGGGTCATGGCTCGACTCATTCCACTGCGAGCCCCGTCGCTTAAACTCCACATTGAGTAAGAAGGTTTCGGTTCCACGCGAGGGCAGATGCAGCGAAAGAATCGGGGGAATTCAGGGGTCTGCTCAAGTCGTGGCCAGGGATGCCTATGTTGCGGTGGTTTCCCGGAATGGACCCTTGCCACGAGTCCGATCAGAACGACCCTCAAGGAGGGGTTGATTATGAGTGAATTGATCGCACACAAGCAAATCTGGATGCCGTACTAGAGCGTGATGTTTTTATACGGAAACATACCCTGAATTTTTGAGATAGTTGGCGCACTCCTCCTTGGAGAAGAGGTCGAGGAGTTCGCCGACCTTGCGCCAAGTCGCTTCGACATCACGTGTCTGGGCGGCTCGCATCAGGTGTTTGAGCTTGGCGAAGACCTGCTCGATCGGGTTGAGGTCGGGGCTGTAGGGCGGCAGGAAGAGCAGATGTGCTCCTGTGGCGCGGATGGCGTTGCGCGCCGCCTTGCCCTTGTGACTGCCGAGATTATCGAGGATGACGAGTTCACCTTTTGCGAGGGTCGGCGCCAGTACCTGTTCGATATAAAGGGTGAAGAGCTCGCCATTGATTGGGCCGTCGATGACCCATGGCGCGCTGATCCGATCGTGGCGCAGCGCCGCGATGAAGGTCATGGTCTTCCAATGGCCGAAAGGCGCAGACGCCTGGAGACGTTGCCCGCTCGGCCCCCAGCCTCGCAGCGGCGCCATGTTGGTTTTGATCCAGGTCTCGTCGATAAAGACCAGGCGCGAAGCGTCGATCCTGCCCTGATGGGTCTTCCAGCGCGTCCGTTTACGGGCGATATCGGGACGATCTTGTTCGGCCGGCAGGACCGTTTTTTTTGAAGCTCAGCCCTTCGGCGTGAACGAACGTCCACACCGCCCGCACGTCTGTCTTGATCCCGCGCGCAGCCAGTTCCTCCGTCAGCTTCCGCAAAGTGAATGGGCCGGAGTGAATGCGTTTGCGCAGCCAGTCGGCATTGGTGCCGGACAGAACCGGCTTCTTGTGACCGCCGATCTTGCCGGAGAAACGCCTCCGGTCTCCCGCCGCAGATTCTTCCACTTCGTCACACAGGAAGGGCTGATCTGAAGCGCTTCTGCGATCGAACGAACGGTCTCGCCCGCGTCAGCTCGCGCAAGAGCGCGTTCGCGAATGTCTTCCGAAAGCGGTCGCGTCATCCATGCTGGCCTCCGCTTTCCAGCATGGAGCTTGAATCAGAAATCCTCCCCGCAGGGAATCCCGATTCCGGCAAAAAACAACATGCTCTAGAAGAAATCTGCTGCGAGTTACCTCCTCACCACGGCTACCACGAAACCCGCAAATAAATTGCAGAACAACTGATTGCCGCTGCGCGGTCCGGCAAGATCACGTTGGCAGATCTTCGGGCAGTGGCACGTCACGCTCGCTGACATTGATTGGCCGGAAATCGGGGTAGGGCACGCACTCGTAAATCGCGATCGGCGCGTGGATGTCTGCTGCGCCCCTGATAGCTACGCGATAGCTGACCTTACCAGAGGTCCGAGTTGGGCCATGTGTGGACGGCTCCGGGTTGGCAAGGAGAATCTTTACTTTGCGGCGTTGGTCGGAGCGGCCATGTGTTCGGCCTGTTTGCGCGGTTCACGTGACCGCTGGCCATAATGCCCTCCGCGGATCAGGTCCCGATCAAAAGCACGCATTTCGGAGATGCCATGGCCCGTGTGGGTTGTCCTGATCGCCGGATCGACCGGCGCTGCATTAAGTGCTGTTCGCCCTTCCAACCGTTACGTCACACGCATGTCCGGCGTAATCTCATTTACGGCGGGTTCCTTGTAGCGTTCGTTCCTCGCCATCATCGCCCAGGCTATCCTGGCGAGTTTGTTGGCGAGCGCGATGGCAGCGACCTTAGTTGCTCGCCGCGCCAGCAATGCGGAGAGCCAGGGTCGAGGCCCCGTTCCATGGATCTTGGCATAGCGGATCACGGCGAGTGCGCCGGCTGTGAACAGGCTGCGCAAATAGCGATCGCCCTGCTTGCTGATACTGCCAAGCTTGTCCTTGCCTCCGCTCGAGTTCTGCTTCGGCACGAGCCCAACCCAGGCCGAGAAGTCTCGACCCGATCGGAACGCCTTGGCATCAGCAACGCGCGCGACCAGCGCCGGACCGACACCAGGGATCGCGTCCAGTCGCTTGCTCGTCGCGCTCGATCGATGCCAGGCGACAATGCGCCTGTCGAACTCCAGGATTTGCACCTTCAGCGCCCGCAATTGACTGCCGAGAGCAGCAAGACATGCGCGGGCCACCTCCGGGAGCCGGCGGTCAGCTGTATCGGCGACGACTTCCAGCAACTGATCGACGCCCCGGCGCCCGACCGGGGCGACAATCCCGAACTCGGCAAGATAGGCGCGGATTGAAGTTGATGACGGCAGTCTGCTGGCGGATGAAGAGGTGGCGCGCTCGATGAAGCATCAGACAGCTCTGTTGCTCGACCGTTTTGGTCGGCACAAGAAGGACAGCACGAAACGGCGCTTGAGTTGACGCCGTATGACCACTTGCCCGGCCATGCACTTGAAAGACCGACTTCGCAATATCCAGACCGATCGTCGAAATTGACTGCATAGGCTGCTCCTCCGAATCGTGGGAGCCTCAAAAACGGTGCCCATACCTTGGCACTCTCGTGCCGGTGGAGGAGCCGTCCACATGGGGTAATCGCGGGAGCGAGTCGCCCCTGAATCAGTCCCAACCGACAATGGAAGCTGGTGGCTGTTCCCCGATAGGATGGAAATACGGGCTCACGACTGGACGCCGGGCCCAAGCATCGAATGGAGAACAGCCATGGAAGAGTATATTGGTCTCGACGTGTCGATGAAAGAGACGGCAGTCTCGATCCGCCGAGCAGGTGAACGGATCTGGCGCGGCAAGTGCGCTTCTGATCCCAGCATTGTCGCCGAGCTTATCCGCAAGCGGGCGCCATCCGTGAAACGCGTGGTATTCGAGACCGGACCGCTGTCGGTATGGTTCTATCATTCTCTGCGCACCGAAGGGTTGCCGGCGATCTGCATCGATGCGCGCCATGCTAAAGCGGCGCTCGATATGGCAACGAATAAGACGGACGCGAACGACGCCGATGGTCTGGCGCAGCTCGCGGAAGTCGGGTTCTTTCGTGAGGTGCGTGTGAAGGGCTTCGACAGCATGCTGACCCGCACGCTTGTCGCAGCGCGGACGCGGCTGGTCCGAATCACTACCGAGCTTTCCAACCAGATCCGCGGTGTCATGAAAACCTTCGGTCTGCTCGTTCCCGCCGGAAAGGGAAGCACCTTCGAGAAGAATGTGCGGAGCCTTCTTGCCGACCAGGACGGACTTGCATCCATCGTGCTGCCGATGCTGGAAGCCTGGCGCGGCATTCGCCTCCGCGCCGCCGAACTCGGACGCCAATTGGTGCGGGACGCGCGCCAGAGTCAGGCTTGCCGCATCCTCATGTCGATTCCTGGCATCGGTGCGATCACCGCAACCTCCTTTACCACAGCAATTGAGGAGCCTGACAACTTCAGGAAGTCCCGATCTGTCGGTGCGTGGATCGGGCTAACAACGCGCCGCTACCAATCCGGAGAAGTCGATTATCACGGCCATATATCCCGACGTGAACCACAATTTGCGAGGGCTTCTCTACGAAGCGGCGGCGGTCATTCTGACGCGCAGCTCAACCCACAGCACGCTGCGCACGTGGGGTCTGCAGCTCCGGCAGAGGATCGGCTTCAAAAGAGCTGCCGTGGCTGTGGCCGCAAACTGGCGGTAATAATGCATACGATGCTTAAGACCGGCGAGCTGTTTAACCCGAATGCCGGAGCCGCCGCATAAGTCCAGATCGCGTTCGGAACCCGAACGCCTAAGGCGTCCCTGCCGGGACGTGAGCCGAGCCATTCCGCTGATGCTGTTGCATTGCTGACTCAGCAAAGTGCGTCGTCCACATTGAAGGCTCGTCCCGCGAAGCTCCATCATGCGGCGGCTGATGCCGACCGCGAAGACAACCATGCACCCGGCAGTGTCTCCTCAGGGATTATATGCTTGACGCCCCGGCAGCGATTAGACAACAGCATCAAGAGCGGAAGTCGCGAAGCTGCGGACGCGGGGGGATCTCACATCGGCGGCCTATGTTGGCGGCAGCCTGCTCAACATCACGCTCTCGCTGCCGCGCTCCTGCCCATCTCGGTCAATGACGATGGAACGCTTCAAATCAGCAGGTCATGTGGCGCAGGTCCAATGGCGTGATGCGGACCATTATTGCCGTGGTTGGCCGCCTGTTCGCCCGGTGCATTGAGGACCATTTTGATGATCATCTCGAGGTCCTCTGGCTGACCGGGCGGAACGCGCAGATCGAGCGGATCATTAAGTTCCTTAAGCTCGACTCTCGCGATGACAGTAGAAGGAGCTGCGGCGCTATCGAAGTGGAACACCGGTTCTCGATCTGCGCCGCCCGTCTCGAACGCAGCTTTGGCCGGCTGTGTCGATGCGATTGCAGCAGATTGCGCAGCACGCCGCGAGTTTCCGCGTCCGGCGTCACCGCCGGTTGCGACACTCGGATCTATGATGTCGGCTGCTTGCTGTGCGTTTGCAGAGGCTGAGTTTAAATCGTGTCTCAAGTCACCGTGTTCCACGGCGACCGGTTCTGCCGTCTTCACTGCCACTGACGCCCCAGCAGCGTCCGAAGCCGGAGCGTGATGCTCCGCGCCATTCCCGACGCCATTGTCCGGTTTGACACCAGCTTCAGTCGATTCGCTCGCTGCCGCCTTTGTAGAGGCTGGCCCTGAAGCGTGCTGCGAATCGCCGTGGCCCGCGCTAACGGCCGTTGCGACGCTTGATTTGACGTTCTCGGTTGTTTCCGGCGCGTTTGCCGCGGTTGAGTGCCCGGATTTGCCGTGTTCCGCGCCGCCTGGTTCTGCCGCCTTCGCTGACGCCCCCGCAGCGTCCATAGCCAGAGCGTGCTGCTCCACGCCATTCCCCGGTTTGGATTCAGCTTCAGTCGATTCCGTGGCTGCCGCCTTTGCAGACTCTGATTCCGAAGCGTGCTGCGAGTTACCGCGGTCCGCGCTGTCGGCCACTGCGACGCTCGAGTTGACGTTCTCGGCTGTTTCCGGCGCGTTTGCCGCGGTTGAGTGCCCGGATTTGCCGTGTTCCGCGCCGCCTGGTTCTGCCGTCTTCGCTGACGCCCCCGCAGCGTCCGTAGCCGGAGTGCCATTCCTGACGCCATCGCCCGGTTTGGATTCAGCTTCAGTCGATTCCGTGGCTGCCGCTCTTGCAAACCCTGACTCCAAAGCGTGCTGCGAGTTACCGCGGTCCGCGCTGTCGGCCACTGCGACGCTCTTGGACGATCACCAGCTCAGTCGACGAAACGCCGGCATCCGCATTGATCGAAGCACTCTTCGATGTGACATTTGCGACTGCCGTTGCCGTCGCGCTTTGAGCAGGCTCGATCGATGATAAGCGAACCGACTCGCCAGACGCAGCGCTCTCTTCCGTTGATGGCGCCGAATCGCTGGTGAGGGTTCTGAACCTTGCCGCTCCCCCCAAGTTCCGGGTCTGCCCGAACTGGAACCCCAAGCCGTGGTCGGCCAGAATGGCCGCCGTCCCGGGCGTGCTCTCGCTCGCGTCGATGCTGACCTGGACACTGTCCTGACTCAGAACAGTCTCACCGAGAGGCCTCGCCGATGCCAGCGCTTGTTCGAGCTTCTCCAAGGTGACGGCGGCAGCTGCGCCTTCTCGGTGGTCGGCGAAATCCGCTTCCGCGAGAGATACGATCCCCTGCAGATGGATTTCCAGCAGGGCGCGATCTCCGATACCGAGAACACGATCGGTCGGATTCACATAGACGATCGTTTCATTGGTTGCGGAGTTGTAGATCCAGGCAAGGGTATGTGGCGGTATGGACTTGCTTGCTGCTGTCTTATGCAACCATGCAAGCGCTCCGAAAGCCGCAAGATTGATCCTGCTCGACCCCGATCCGAAATCGAAGGCAGAGTGGGAAGAGGTAGAATTGGAATCGATCGGGGAGCGATGAACATCGTTTTCACCAACTTTGCCGCCCAACAGCTGATCGTGGCTGTCTCCGCCAATACTGGCATCGTGACCGGCCTCCACTAAGCGAACAGGTTTTTGGAGTATGTTGCCCTCGGCGCCATGAATCATTTGGCTCCGAGCGTCTTCTCCCGCGACGCTTTCGTTTCCCCTGGTCACATCTCCGGAAGGCAGGTGGGAATCGAGCGAATGGAAACCCGGGGCTGAGTTGTCTACACGATTGGCATTGGCATGAGCGATCGCGGCCGGGCTTGTGGCCACATTCTCTTCGGCGACGACCACGAGGCTGTCGATCAACGCCTTACCCGGGTCATGCGGCTGCACGGCGAGATGAGGGTCGTGCAGTGCGTAGATCAACGCGCCTGCGAGAGTGGCGAAGGTGCCATATCCTCCGTGAAGCGACATCGGATGGTCCGGAGTCGGTTCACCTCCAATCTGTGTGCCGCTGGTTTCTCGCCGTCGAGGCGCAGGAAGATTGGGTGTGCTCGATCCAACAGGACCGTAGTCTTTCCACGGTTTCGAGCCTGCAGATTGCTCAACTGGGCGCAGCGCTTCCATGGCCGCCGCCGGGCCCGTGACTTGGCTCAGCTTGGCAAAAACGTCACTCTGGGTAAGTGGGGACATCTCGGCGGATTCCCAGGCGGTGAGGTGCCGGAGAATAGCTTTCTTCCAGGGGTCATATTCGGCGTGCTCTCCCGCCTGGCTGATGCTGTCGTCATTCGGAAGCATGTCGCTCGCTTCCGACGCCTTGAGTTCGTCCGCAATGGCGATCGCCAGAAAGGCCAGCGCGAGCGTGCCGAAGCCGGAGGAATGTTTTAACAACGCGAGGGTAGCGAGCACAGTCCTGTTGGTGATCTCAAGCTTCTGAAATATATTGTACAGGTGTACTTTGACTGTCCCTGGTGAAACGTTTAACTGGCGCGCGATCGCCTTGTTCGACATTCCTTCTGACACCAGTTGCACGATTTGACGTTCCCGGTGTGTCAAAACCTCCAGTCTCTTTTCAATTTTGCCGGGACCGTCAGCTTCCTTCCCGGTTGGCGAGAGATCTAACTGCTCGGGCCGCTGCGTCAACGCTCGCAGCAGTCGCAACATGGTGTCGGGGGAGGCGCACTTCGAAATTGCGCTGCAGGCGCCGGCAGCAATCGCCGCGGTTAGATCGTGGTCGGATTCGGATTCGGTAAAGAACACCAAATGCGTGGAAAGATTCTCCGCTTTCGCAATGGCGAGTATCCCAGATACCGTCAGGTCCGGCAGCGTGTCGGCAATAAGCGCGACGTCGGGTATCAAAATCCGAATTGCTTCGAGGCAACTTGTCCCGTCGCTGCATGACGCGACAACGTCGAAGTCCTGCTGGACTCCGAGTATCGATTTCAGCCCCTGTAGAACGATCGGTTGTCGATCTACGATCATAAGCCGGGTGCGCTGGAATATCCCCTGCTTCGCAGACACGTTTAACATGCACGCTGCCTCGGCCCGGCCATCTATGTGCTTTGGCATATGGCCGAGGCCGGGTGAGGCATTAAAATACAATTAATAATTGAATGAAGAAAGAGGTTTGGCGGCGTTGACGGGACATGGAACCGCGAGCTTTCTGGGCATTTTGGGTGAGAAAATATGTCATTTGACCCGATGGCGGTTGCGATTGACTGGCTCGATGCCTACCGCGCGGGCGATATCGAGGCGATCTTAGAAATGTATGCCGAAGATGCCGTGGTTCACTGCGGCTGCGGTGGCGACGTCAAAACCATTAACAGCCGGGAGGCACTTCGAGCCTATTGGGTCGATCGCCTCCGAGAGCATCCGGCCGGCAAGTTGTACGATCTCAATCCCTCGCAAAATGACGGGACCGTTATCTCGTACATCACCGATACTGGTGTGATGAGCGCCCTTTTCGCGTTTGACACCGCCGGGAGGATCAAGGAGCTAAACTGCAATCCCTCACACGCGGCGTGATCCAAGCCGCAGTGGGTCACGTGCTGGACTTGCGGCGCGAGGGTGCCAACGTCCGCCCTGGGTGTGCGCCGTGAGAAGGCGGCGCTTTCCAGTGGGTGCAAACCCCACCCGGCAAACGCTCCAGCCGGAAGCATTCGGAGCAGTCATGGAGGTAACGAAGTGGCTGAAGCCTTCGATTAGCGTGTCACGAATTGGTGACAGCGCGAGTGTGCAGGCCGTAACGCGAGTGAACGCCGAGCAAGCCTCGAAAAGGACGATGCGCAGGCCGACCCGACAACCCTTTCGGGGAAGGCTGATACGGCTGGGATAACGAGCGAAATCCACCCAGCCGCTGCGCCGGGGTAGTGGCGACAGCATGTACACAAGGAAAGCGTACGCAACACGGGAGGCCCTACGACGTGGTCAGGGATGATCAACCGGACGCCCGCGAGGGACAGGCCGGACGCCGTGGGGATGCGGAGGGGTTCATAGTACTGGTGAAGCCGGGTAACGCCGGTGGAGGGAAGGGACCTCAGTTCAAGACGAACGCAAGACGTAGTGAGGGACCTGGGGATTGGGCAGCCTATCAACTCCGAAGAGTGTTCAGAAACTGCAGACCGCGTTGCACGCGAAAGCGAAGGCAGAAGCTGGCTACCGCTTCTACGCCCTGTACGACAAGATCAGCCGGGAAGACATCTTGGCCCATGCCTATGCCCAATGCCGCTCCAACAAGGGCGCACCGGGCGTGGACGGTCAGGACTTCGCGGACATCGAGGCGTACGGGGTGCAGCGGTGGCTTGGCGAACTGGCGCTTGCGCTCAGGCAGGAGACGTATCGACCGGACCCTATCAGAAGAGTGTACATACCGAAGGCCAATGGCAAACTCAGGCCATTGGGCATCTCGACCTTGCGCGATCGAATCTGCATGACGGCAGCGATGCTGGTGCTAGAACCGATCTTCGAAGCCGACCTTCCACCCGAACAGTACGCGTACCGTCCCGGGCGAAATGCCCAACAGGCGGTGGTCGAGGTGGAAGAGCAGCTGTTCCGCGGCCACCCGGAAGTCGTAGACGCCGACCTCGCGGACTACTTCGGGAGCATTCCACATGCCGAACTTCTAAAGTCGGTAGCGCGTCGGATTGTTGATCGGCGCGTGCTGCATCTGATCAAGATGTGGCTGGAATGTCCCGTGGAAGAAACCGATGATCGAGGAAGGAAGAAACGGACGACCGAGGCACGGGACAAGCGGCGCGGCATCCCGCAAGGCTCACCCATCTCACCATTGCTGGCGAATCTTTACATGCGCCGGTTTGTGCTGGGATGGAAGATGCTCGGTCTCGAGCAAAGCCTCGGCTCTCGCATCGTGACCTATGCCGACGACCTCGTAATCTTCTGTAAACGGGGCAAGGCTGAAGAAGCCTTGCGTCAATTGCGCATGATCATGGGAAAGCTGAAGCTGATGGTCAACGAGGAAAAGACACAAATCTGTAAGGTCCCGGAAGAGGAGTTCGACTTCTTGGGCTATTCGTTCGGGCGGATGTACTCAGAGAGAACCGGCCAGGCACGCCTGGGGTACCGGCCATCGAAGAAGAGCATCAAGCGTATGGTCGAGCAAATCCATGCGCTGACGGTCCGAACGGGGACATGGCAAGAAACCACAGAGCTGGTGGGTAAGTTGAACCGGGGAGCGGCAGCTTGCGGCGCAAGAGGCGCTGATTATTGAATTGAGGCGGCAGGGTCTGAATACGGACAACGCTGAAAAAGAACTCGAAATATTGCGCGAGAACCAGCGTCGGCGCCATCAAGACCGACAACGCCTCCTCTCGCTGCTACAGCCCTGATCAAAGTCCGCCTCGGATCCAAAAGTGGCGGTAGACGTGGACGAGGACCAATGTCCGATCTACTGCGAATAGCCGAGGTGGAAGCGAAGCAATGGTCGGCTCAGACGCAAATTCAGAAGTCTTCGTGTGCAAGACCGCTGGTTATTATCCGAGGAACCACTGCGTGAACTCTTCCGTTGTGCTGGTCTTCCGGACAGCAAAGGAACACGATGATGGATCGAGAACATGTGAAGGGCGCAGCCGACAAGGCAAAAGGCGCCATCAAACAAGGTGCGGGTAAGCTCAGTGGCGACAGGGACATGGAAACCGAAGGCAAGATCGACAAGGCCAAGGGATTCGCCCACAACGCCGCGGGAGATGTGAAGGATGCAGCGCGGGACGCTGCTGACGCCCTCAAAAAATAAGCAAGAGGGAAGTCCAAGACTAGCCGCCTCGGGCTGCCTTTTCTTTGCCACTGAGCGCTCTGGCTGAGTGTGCCCGTTCGGGGCCAGAACGTTCGCACGAGGTCCGCGTCGCTCTCCTTACCGGACGTGTTAGCCCAGGCCAACTCGCATATCGCGGCGGACTACTCAATCACCACCAATTTAACGAAGCTTACAATTGAGAAACTAAAAGTGTAACGCACGCGATCAGTGTCGCCGTGCTGAGGGTCACCACGACGAGAGCTTGTTCGCTGCGAGCTTGCAGATTGTCATCGTCCATTGACCTCAACGCGAAGAACACGCATCGTTTCCATCTACAGGGAAAGACCGTCTGGCTGTTTCGGCTCTCGAACTTGAGGGTCATGAGCGCCGGCTGGTGGCTCCGCTTGTTTGTTTCGCTCTTTTTCGATGAGCGGACAACAGGCACGCCGCCCGGACCAGCGCCTTTGGGCCAGAAGCGGGCATCGGAGACGGCGGGTTGGGACGCGGCTGGAATTTGTCAAGTGAGGGCGCGTCATAGGAACTCTCGAATGGAGCCAATCCAGCCGCCCGCGTGAGAAGCTGCTCCTAACGTTCTGACCTCATGTAAGGCACTCCGCTGACGCGCCAAATATCTGGCTCCTCGCCTACGCCTGCTTGCGGTGTCTTGCGGATCCCACGCGTTGTGCGGTGCTCTACGTAGAGGTGGAGTGACTAGGAGCACGGCGCAAAAATGCTCCTGCCAGCATTGCTGTTGCCAATTCCGGATGCTTGTTCATCAAATCCTCCCGCAGTGACTTCCTAAAAATCTTCGGGGTGCGTGTGGGACGTTCCAGGAGCGCGCCGGGAACTGCTGACTTTAAGTGCGGTGTAGGCACCATGCGGTGCAGCTACGAAACAACGTTACATCGCGGAACGAAACCGGTAGCCAATCTTTCTCTGTCTTTGGAGGATGCCTATGACTTCTCAGGCCATAGAAGGTGCGTGTGCGTTCGCTTGGCGGAACTACCTGCTGTTCCACAGCGGCATCAGCGAGAACGATAATAGGCGTTCTGCCCTCTATCGCTACGTCGCCAATCTTCCTGATACTGGTGGAGATAATTTCGATCTATTGCAAATAGCGGCCGTCGCTTACTTAAAAAAACTGGACGAATTGCACGACGAAAGATGTGCGAGGCTTGCGGCAGATCAGGTCTTGGCTGAGTGCTTTAGAAGCACGCAGGGCACAACCCACCACGAAGCTTAAGGCCACAACACCAAAAAGAGGGAGCGAACCGCATGGCAGACAAGACCGCTAACGCAAACCGTTTCGCGCGCGACCCAAAAATCCCGTCACCGCAACGACTGCAATCGGTATGAATGCGTTGAATCCGATTATGCACTTTCAAGTGTCAGTCCTGAGCATGTGGGCCGATAGTATTGAGAGGTTCGCGGGCAACTACGAAAAAGGGCTAGAAGAAACGACGACCGTCGTCGAGGAACAGTCAGACAAGGGACGCGCCGCATAAATTAACGCGAATGGTGTAAGTCGGAGTCCGCCTCGCGTCATTCGCGTCGATTTGGCGCTGTCCCGGCATTTTCCGGTGTCAATCGGCTTCCAAATTTTGGACGCCGATCGCGACACTAGTCAGCCCTCTATTCCACAGGTACGTACGCGCACTTTGGCTTCGCAGGGACTCTCGCAAACTGTCAACCATACCGTCGATTGACTGGGACCTCATTTTCGTGACGCAAAGAGGACTTTGCGATGCGACTCTCCGGCCTTGGTCTTCTGACACGATGGCACAGTAGAGTCGCCAAACCCGAAATTGCTTCGGAGCTGCAGTTGATCGCGCTTACGGTAAAAGTTCCACGTGTCTACACCCAAAGATCTTGCAGCAGTGCCTTGCTTTCCTTCAAGTCGCGAATGTCGAAGCCCTCGTTGAACCAACCGTAGACCGGCGCGAGAAGACCGCGTGCTTCATCAGCCTTGTCCTGATCACGCCAGAGCCGGGCGAGATTGACGGCAGAGCGAAGTTCCCAGAGTTTCGCCTCCTGCTGACGCGCAATCGCAATGGCGTGGCGAAACTCAGTCTCCGCCTCGGCCGCGGCGCCCGGCCGAGCCATTAGCATCAACTCGCCTCGTCGCCGGTGCAGCTCGGCCTCGAACCATCGCACCCCCAATTTCTGGGTTAGTGCTAAGGCGTCGGATAGTTGACCGAGCCCGGTTTCAAATCGTGCTGCGTTTGCCTCGGCCGCCGCGAGCTGCGCGAGGTAGAACGGAAGAGTCCATGCTGCGCCGGACGCCTGGAATCCCTCGATACCGCGCCGCAGTAAGTCCACCCCGGCTTCGGCGTCGCCGGCCTCGGCCAGCGACCAGCCGCGATATGCCGTCCCCATCGCGAGAAAGAAGGCAAAGCCCTGCTCGGTGGTGAGCGCAACTAGCTCCTCCGCCCGTCGCCCAACCATATCCGCATCATCGAGCACGAAATGCAATCGGCATGCGACGCTCAGCGCGAACGCGAGGCTGATCGGGTGGGACGAATCGCGCGCCTCTGCCAGGGCGTCATTGCTCTGCACGCGCGCCTGATCGGCGAAGCCAAGGAGGCCACACGTCAGCGACAGGAACGAAAGCATCGCTACGCGGGCGTTTTCTGCGAACAGGGCCGTCAGAGAGCGCTGCAGCTCCGGATCGTACATGGCGAGCCCCCGCTCAAGATGGGCACGCGCCAGGGCCAATTGTCCGCGATGAAGCCAGCTATCGCCGACTGCCCGATGACCGGCGACAAGAATAGCGGCGTCGTTTTGTCGTCCAGCCAAATCGAGCAGGTCCTCGGCGATGCGATGGGATCGGTCCGTTTCACCACGCACGTGATAATGCACGAACTCGCCCCAGAGCGCCTTGAGCAGGTTCGGCGTGTCGTTCAGTGACTTGCAGAGGCAACGCGCCCGGGCGTAGGCCCTGCCGGTCTCTTCGGCCGCATGGCCCTTTGCGGCGATCAGTGCGCCGCCGAGCGCGAGTTGAAGGTCAGTTTCGGTGCCCTGGCGCCCGGGGGTATCCGGGAGATGGGATAGCAGATCGAGCGCCCTTCGCATCTGCACGATTGCTTCTGTCATGGCCGATCGAGCCTTGGAACGCTCACCAGCCTGCTGCCAATAGGAAACCGCCTTTTCGATCAAACCCGCATGCCCGCAATGGTGGGCGAGGATCTCCGGTTGCTCTTGGATGCCCCTAGCGAGCCTCTCCTCGAGCGTGCCAGCGATCCGCGCGTGCAGCTCGCGGCGTTGGCTGCGCAACAGTGTGCCGTATGCCGCGTCCTGGACCAGTGCGTGTTTGAACAAGAAATTGGCGTCGGGCGGTTCGCCACGCCCAAAATGAGCCCGGCGTTGATCAGCCGGTTCATCGCCGCTTGCAGCTCGTGATCGCACCGCTGCACGATCGCGGCAAGCAGATCGTAGGAGAACTCGCGGCCAATGGCCGCGCCGACTTGCGCCACCTCCTTAGCTATCGGACCGATTCGGTCGAGCCGCGCCATCAACGAAGCATGCAACGTGGCCGGCACAGCAAGTCCGGGCAGGGGCGCGAAAGAGATGGCTCGCGCGATCCCCTCGGGGCTTGTTTCGAGCACCGCTTTGGTCAACTCCTCGACGAACAGCGGTACGCCATCCGTTCGTTCAGCAATCTCATTGACGATTTCGGTCGGCAGCGTCCGGGTGCCAGCCACGCTCCGGATCAGCGCGGCGCCCGCGCTCTGGTCAAGCCGGTTCAGCACGAGCAAGCTGACGTGCGGCTTTCCGGTCCATACCAACGGGAACTCGGGGCGGCAGGTGATCAGGACCAAAACTGGTAGGCTTGCTACTCGATCGACCGTCCGGTCCAGCAGCTCGTGCGAGCTCGGATCGATCCATTGCATGTCCTCGAACACGACCATAATTGGATATCTTTGTGCGAGAGTTTCAAGCTGGCGAACCAGAGCGGCGAAGCTTCTCTCCTTCTTTTGTTGCGGCGTAACGGTAACCGGCAGATACAGATCACCGTCCGGGATCGACAGCAACTCGGCCAGGATCGCCACGTCCTCGTCGGACGGCAATGCCGGGGATAGTAGGACTCGGAGTTTATCGAGCTTCGCCCTCGGTGTGTCCTCACGATCGAAACCAGCCGCTCGCTGGAGTTGTGCGGTGAAGGGATAGAGCGCACTTTCCTGATGACGTGGCGAGCAGAAATAGCGCAAGCAGGTGTGCGGCTCGCGTTCGATACGCTCCTGCAGAGCCGCAACGAGGCGCGACTTGCCGATCCCCGCCTCGCCCACGAGCAGTGTTACTTGACCGGTACCGACCCGCGCACGGCGCCAGCTCCGTTCCAGCTGCGCGAGTTCTTCCTCGCGCCCAACCAGCGGGGCGAGGACCGCAGGATGCAACGCCTCGAAGCGGCTTTCCGCTGTTCCCTCATGCAGCACCCGCCAGGCTTGCACCGGCATGGCGAAGCCCTTCAGCGTCACCGCGCCGAGATTCTCGTAGTCAAAGAGCCCGCCGATGAGCCGCCGCGTGTCCTCAGCGATTACCACCCCATCCGGTTCGGCGAGCGCTTGCAGTCGAGCGGCAAGGTTTGGCGTCTCGCCAAGCACCGCCTGTGCCTCCGCAGCTTCGCTGCCGATAAGGTCACCTACGATGACGAGACCAGTCGCGAGCCCAAGGCGAACCCGGAGCTCGAACTCGGGTGGGGCTCTCGGCGCGCGCCTGAGCGCGGCGATCTCAAGCGCAGCGCGCACCGCGCGTTCGGCATCGTCCTCATGCGCTGAAGGATGGCCGAACAGGATGAGCATGCCATCGCCGATGTAGCGGCTGATAGTGCCACCGTACTTGCGGACGACCGCCGCTACGCTATCGCGGTACTCGGCGATTATGTCTCGTAGATCTTCTGGATCGAGCCTTGTCGCAAGTGCCGTCGAGCCGACGAGGTCGCAAAACATCACTGTGAGCTGGCGACGCTCGGCGGAAGAACTTGGCGCGGGTGACAAGCTCGAGCGCTCCGTGGCCCGCGCTACGATGGACGTCGAGGCGCCGGCCCCTGCTGTTACTTGCGGCGGTACTGTCGGCGTGAGCGCGGCACCGCAGTCGCCACAGAAGTTCTTGTCTGGCGGATTGTCGGCCCCGCACGCAGGGCAGCGAAGGAATAGCGGCGCGCCGCAATCGCCACAGACCTTCTTTCCCTCTGGGTTGACTTTGCCGCAACTCGGACAATTCATGCCGCACCCGATCGAATTCCGACCGACGTGAGGTCGCGTCGGTCTATGGGCGAATCTTCAGAGCGCGCTCTTTGAAGATTCTTCGTCAGCTGCCTACCAAGCGTCAAGGACGATCAAACTCACAATTTTCAGGAAGTAGACACAGGCGATAGTCGCAGGGAAATGAGCCAGCTGGGTGTCATCGTTGCCTCCCGAGCGGTTGTCTCGAAAGCTTAAGCTGGCAGGCTCGACGAGGATTATGAACTGGCTAACACTCTGCAGCTCAAGCCCATTTTCAATTTAAGAAGGCTGACCACATCCTAAGACGACCCAAGCGCGAAATTGGTGGTGATCAGCAAATGCCGGCAAACCTATGGGCCGTCCACTAACTACCGCCGGCCGAGTCGATGAAAGGTCCTCTCGCGCGTCAGCAACCGAGCGCTGTGGGGCAAATGCGAATTTGCGGGAACGGCAGCTCTTGGGCGCAAAGCGGATCGGCCCCCTAGGTATGTCTCAGAGGGCTCCGGACAGTCCTAAGGGTCGCAGTTTCCCTGCCTCGAAGCGCCTGACAATCCTATCTTCGTGCAACCTATCTGTTTCCCGGATCTGTCTGCAGGCGTAGAATGTCGCTGCCCTTGAAGCGGGATGTGCCGAAATCACCGTCGAGGGCGAACGAGCAGCGCTGGTGCTGTCGGCAGGCTCTCTTAGCGACCGATCCTTTTTCGGTTTCGTACCACCTTAGCCACAAACTTTGCGCGCCGCTTTGCAGCGGTCGTTAGGTTATGTTGGGAGAAAAGCGATGACCAAGATCGATCGAAGGTCCGCACTGGGAATCGGGCTGGCAGCGGCTTCGGCTGCCATAGTGAAGCCAGCCGCCGCTCAAACCACAGGCTACAAGGATACGACGCCTTGGGCAGGTGTTGTAGTGCGTGAATATGAAGGCGAGACACCATCCCTGATCCCAGGTTTTAAGACCGTCTCAATGCGCGATATCATTATGCAGCCGGGATCGAAGACCATGGGACCCCCGATGATGAATGCCATGGTCTGCCATATCACCGAAGGCGAGCTTCGGCTCGAGCAGGACGGAAAGACCTTTACGGGCAAAAAGAATTTTGTCTGGACTTGCAACAAGGATACAAAAGAACAGGCGTTCAACGATGGCAATGTGGTCGCGATTATGCGGATCACGGACCTGAAGGCCTAAGGCTGGCTCCTCGTAAGAGACCGATCGTAGGAGCGGATGGCGCGCGCTACGACGCGCCATCCACGCTGAGCCAATTACCTGGTCCGATATATAAAAGCTTGCATCTCCTCCAGGGTAAGCTTGCCATCCTTATTGCTGTCCATCGCCTTGAAAATTCGTTCGTGAGCTGCCTGAAACTCTTGCAGTGAGATGGTCCCATCGCCATCGGCGTCCATCAGAGCGAACATCATACGCATCATAAAAGGAGGTCCCATGGCGCTCCCACCCATCATGCCACGCCCCATCATATGTCCTCCCATCATGTCGTTCATACCACCTTGCCCTATCGTGCTCGGGCTTTCCCGGCCCAGGAATGAGATTGCATTTGTTGCTGATCTGGCTGGGGCGTCATTCGGTCCTGTGCGATGGCGCCCGCATTGCAATACGCCAGAATGAGGGTAGATATCGTGAGTCCCAGAACGCGCGAGTACATTCGAACCTCCTCGGAGATGTGTGGCCCGTCCCATTAATTCCGCGCGAGTGATATTGATCCTCCTGCTCGGCTTTCCCCCAACGCAGCCGCCATTCTGATCGACTACTAAGATCGTAGGCTTCAGCTGGAAGAGCCAGACGGAGACCGCATGCACTACAACCGCATGCAGGACCGTTTCGGGTTAAAGGCGGGCCTCGGACTGATCGGCGCGACGGTCCGGAAAAAGGCCGAATGCCTTGAAAAGGCACAGTTGCGGCGCGAGATGCTTGCCCACCCGAGCAGCGTCTTGCGCGTTTCTCTGCCTGTGGATCTCGCCACGACTTATCTTGCGTCCCAATTGGCCGAGTTCTCCCGGCGCTATCCCGAGATCAGCTTCGAGTTCGATCTTACGCTGCGGCATGTCGATCTGGTGGCCGAGCCGTTCGATGTGGCGATTCGTATGGGCGAGTTACGCCGTTTGCCGGTTGGAACGGCGGCTCCCGGCTGAACCTGCCGTCTGTCGCTCGCCGCGGCCGTTTCGAATTTGAAACGACGGGCAAAAGACTTGGCAGAATGGCATCAGTGAACGAGTTCGGATCAGGCGTGGGGGATGCCGCGGGCTTTGTTTGTCTCGGCGGCGAGTGAGACGTTCGTAACACTACGCAGCAGGCGGCCCGAACCAGGTCGTCAGCGCCTCCGCAAGTCCGCGTTGGCTATCGTCTTCCACCCAGGCCACATATCCATCGGGCCGCACGAGCACGGCCTTGGGCGCGGCGATCTGTCCGATGGCCGGAAGCTCCCATGTGCCGTCGTAGGCAGCATCGACCGCTTCGACGCGCCCCGCCCATGGCGTGATGTCGAGAACATCTGCCTTCTCAAAATTGAGCAGCAGGCCCCGCGCGCCGTGCAGTAGCGCGAACAGTCTTAGTGGCTGCCTTTCGACCGTCAGATCGAGATCCGGCATACGCCGTCCGAGCAGCGCATGCCCTTCGCCGAGATCATAGCGGATGTCGAGCCCGCTCATCATTGCGCCAACGCGCTGGCGCGGCTGGTCCATGGCGAGCAGCTCGGAGACGACGTCGCGCGCGGCCTTGAGGCCATCGTCGCCGCGGCGGAGCAGGGCGATTTGCGCCATGGTGTTTTGCAGGACGCGTGCCGCGACGGGATGGCGCTCGGAATGGTAGGTGTCGAGCAGGCTGTCCGGCGAGATGCGATTTACCACCTGCGCCAGCTTCCAGCCGAGATTGACGGCGTCCTGCACGCCGGTGTTGAGGCCTTGTCCGCCGACGGAGTGATGGATATGCGCGGCATCGCCGGCGAGTAGCACGCGTCCCCTGCGATAGGACACGGCCTGCCGTGCCGTGTCGGTGAAGCGGGAGATCCAGGCGGGATTGTTGAGGCCGAAGTCGGTGCCGTAGACCGCCCTGAGGGCGTCGCTGAGATCGCGCAAGGTGGGCTCGCCGGTGCGCGCGAGCGTTGCTTCCGTCACGACGACCAGTACGCGTCCGCTCTCGGTTTTGCTGAGGCCGTGGAAGCCGAGCGCATCGTGACGCAGGCCCCATGCCGGCGCCTCGTTCATCTCGACCTCGGCCATGAGGTTGCTGAGCGTCGGATCGAAACCGGCGAACTCGATGCCAGCGGCTTTGCGCACTAGGCTGCGACCGCCGTCGCAGCCAACGAGATAGTTTGCGCGCAGCGTCTTTCCGCCCGACAACGCGATATCGATGCCGGTCTCATCCTGCGCAAAAGCCGTTACCTCGGCATTGCGATAGACCGGAACTGCGAGTTCCTCGACCAAGCCGGCCAGGATGCGCTCGATGTGGCTCTGCCGCAGCGCGAGGCCGTAAGCGTGCCGGGTGGGAAGGTCGCTGATGTCGAGCCGCGTCCACGCGAAGCCGGCGAGCTGGGTGATCTGGCCCTCGCGCAGAAAGCGGTCGGCGACGCCGCGCTGATCGAGGATCTCGAGGGTGCGGGCGTGCAATCCGCCGGCGCGCGTCTCGACCAGCTCCTGGTTCGCGCGCCGCTCGACCACAGCGACGTCGACATTGGCGAGCGCGAGCTCCGCAGCCAGCATCAGGCCGGTTGGGCCAGCGCCGGCGATCACCACGGCATGATCGGTCATCGCGGCTGTCCTCGCGCCGGCGCGATGCACATGCTGGTGTGAGCGGGACCTGGGAAGCAATACAGGCATGTCGCGACCCCTCGATGTGTCGGCTGGGCCACGAGTTCTACGGCAGGGACGGGGACTTGAAGCAAGCCCCTCGCGCACCACATATCTAGCTGGGAGGAGGGGTTTCGTCGTCTTGCCCTCGACGGTGTTTGACACGTCGGGCAAAACACTGGCAGAATGGCATCATCGAAAGAGTTCGGTTCAGCCCGCGCGGGAGCAATCCGCTGCGGGTTTTCTTTTGAGCATAGTCGTCAGCAAATGCCGGCGGTTCGCTGCATGATGTCGGCGAGTTCCTCAAACGAGAACGGCTTCCTGATCATCGGAAGGCCGCCGCGCCGGGGTTCGCGACCGGACAGCTGAAGCACCTTCAACTCGGGGCGGACTCGTTTGGCCAACTCGGCCAGTTCATGGCCATCCATGTCGGGCATATTGATGTCCGTGATCAGGATGGAGATGTCCTGGTTCTCGTTGAGCTGATCGAGCGCATTCGGACCGTTTTGGGCGCTAATCACCTGGCAGCCAAGATCTTCCAGCATGCCGACGATCACGTCGAGGACGGCGGGGTCGTCGTCAACAACCAGGACAGTGTGACTCATCGAACGAACGTTCCTTCCAACGAAGGACTAAACGCGCCTCTCGTCAGGTAGGTTCCCGGCAAGCTCTGGTCGCATTTTCAGACGTTTGACACGACGGGCAAAACCCCGGCCGCATGGCATCATCCAAACGCGCGCCGCCGGTGCCCCTAATCGTCCTTCGACAAATCGCTGGATTTCGTGGGGAGGTCGATGGTTCCGCCATCGCCGTGCACGAGGTCGCGACCCCTGTCCTCTGTCTCGCCAGCGTCTTCAATAATCGACTCTTGCGTGTCGCGCGCCGTGTCGATGCGTGGCTTGGGCCCCGGCAGATTTCGCGATGTCTTTTGTAGCGTCATCTTAACTGTCATCAACCGGTCCTCCTGATCGCCAAACGCACGTTACGTGAATTTGTTCGTTTGAAACGTCAGGCAAAACACACCGGTAGGATGACATCTTGAGACCAATTTGGTTCACCCGCGTGGAAAATATCCGCCGTGGGTTTTTAGTTCTCGATCCAGAATCGGATGGTGGCCCACACATTATGGCGACGCGCTCGCTTGGCATGTGTTCGGGAAGCGCCGATCAGCGTGCCGCCCGTCCGTACCGTAGCCGGTCTTGGACGCGCGAACGTGCTGGCCCGCGCGGCGCTGCGCTCCTTGCTCACGCCGCTGCGATCTCCAGGAGCCGAGATCGGGCACTTGTAAAGGCCGGACAAGCTGATGGTCTATCGCGCGGCACTACATCTCGCAAAACTCCTGGTCTGGGACAAGGTCCTCGGCTTTGGCATCCACGGATGCTCTGGCAGGAATCACGGCCAATCTCGTGGTCCCCTACTTCGTCAAACGCGGCTTCGAGAACGCTGCAAGGATCATCAAGCGGTGAAGATGGTGGACGAGGAAATCAAGGCCATTGTTGTCGAAACGCTGGCTGAGCAGCACAGACTCCGGCAAGAGAGCATCGATGCGATCGTATCGAAGGCAGTGGCGTCGGCGCTGGCTTCTTTTGGAATCGAGGATGACGATCGGAAAGAGCTCAGGGTGGACTTCCAACACCTGCGGCGATGGCGGAAAAGCGTGGACCAGGCGCAGCGGTATACGTTGAAGGCTGTCATCACGGTAATCGCCACCGGCCTGATGGGGGCCGTCTTGTTAGGCGTCCAGGTCGTGCTGGGTAAGTGAGGATTCCTCGGGGGCGACGTCGCCGTACGACGGATCGAGGTTGAGCCCGAAGTGCCCTGGGCCTGGTCGCATACGCTTTACTGGCGAAAGTGGCTGAGATGAGCGGTGAGCGGCGTTTCCCGTGATGCGGAATGCGGCCTGTAACGCCGAATAGTCCGATGTGGCGCAGCCTATATGCGCAGTATGTCGAGAGGCCCGGCAGCCCGATGGCCGCCGGGCCTTTTTTGCGTTCTCAGGCCGTGCAGGTGAAACACTTGCGAAGTCGGTGGCGCCGGGCTTTAAGTTCGATCTTGCAGGAAATTCGGCGGCTATAAGCCGATGTAAAGGAGCGCTATCAATGCCTACCAAGCCTCAGTTGCCGGAACGTGCGTCGCGGGCGAGGGGAGGGCCAACTGCACTCGATGGTCTGCTGGTCGTCGATTTTACGCGTGTCGTCGCTGGGCCGGCCTGCACACAGACGCTTGCTGATTTCGGCGCGCAAGTCATCAAGATTGAAAACCCTGACGGCGGCGACGACACACGAGCCTATGAGCACGCCGAAATCGGTGGAGAGAGTGCCGCCTATCTCAGCCTGAACCGCAACAAGCGCGGCATCGTGCTCGACCTTACCGTGCCGGAGGCTCGCGAGATCGCGCTCGACCTGATCCGCAAGGCAGACGTTGTCGTCGAAAATTTTTCCAGCGGGGTCATGAAGAAATTCGGCCTCGATTATGAATCTGTCGCTTCGCTAAATCCACGGCTGGTCTATTGCTCAATCTCCGCCTATGGGCGCACCGGACCGTTCGCTGCGCGTCCAGGCTTCGATCCCATCACGCAGGCGGAAAGTGGCTTCATGTCGCTCAACGGGTTTGCCGACGGCCCGGCGGTCCGTACCGGTCCGCCGATCGTGGATATGGCCACGGGAATGTCTGCCTGCAACGCCATCCTGCTGGCATTACTGGCGCGGGACCGGCTCGGTCGCGGGCAGCATGTCGAGGTCGCTCTGTTCGACATTGCGATGGGGATGACCGGTTTCTACGGCATGGCCTATCTGATCAACGGCGAGAATCCTGGCCGGTTTGGCAATTCGCCGAGCGGATCTCCCACCGTCGGCGTCTACGAGGCCTCCGATGGGCCGCTCTACATGGCTTGCGCGAACGACCGGCTCTATCGCCGTCTCGTGGTCGAGGTGCTCGACCGGCCCGATCTGATCACCGATCCGCAATTTGCGACGCGGAAAGCGCGCTCCGAGAACAAGGAGCTCCTGCGGGCAGCTATCGCCGAGGTCTTTGCAAGCGATACCCTCGAGAACTGGATGGCAAAGATGAAGCTGGCCAATATCCCGGTCGGCTATCTCCGGACGGTGGAGGAGGGGTTCAATGCGCCGGAAGCACGCGAGCGCCACCGCTTGAGCCGGATTCCGCATCGTACAGCAGAATGGGTCCCCAACATCGAGCCGCCAATTGCGATGAGCCTGACTGGGGCCATTGATCCCGTGGCTGCTCCGCTGCTGGGTGAACATACGAAACAAATCTTGCACGATACGCTCGGCTACGACGAACGTCGCATCGCGGAGTTCGCCGAAAAGAGTGCCTTTGGATCGGCCAAGCCTTCGACCGATTTGAGCTAGGCAGTTGGCCGCCTCCGGGCAGGTATGGCGATGCCCGCGGATCGCCGCTTTGCGATGCACGCGCGAGCGATCCTGCTTTTTCGTCCGGCCGAGGTACCGCGCGACCGCATTGCGAGCGTGGCCTCGACTTGATTTGGCGAAGGTCCCGCCGCATAAATGCGTGAGAGCGAGGGATACGAATGGCGCCTGGTCGAGAGCCGAGCATGAGCGAGCCCGCTGGACTGAAAGCCGGTGAACGCGCCTATGCGGCAATGATCGCGAAGGCCCGGGCGCTCCTCCCACGGCTGCGAGAACGGGCGGCGCGGACAGAGGAGCTACGGCATCTTCCGCCGGAGACTGAAAAGGATCTCCACGACGCCGGCCTGTTCCGGATGCTCCAACCGAGACGAATTGGCGGCGCGGAGCTTGACTATGTTGCCCTGATCGACTGCGCCGAACTGCTTGGATCGGCGGATGCCTCGGTGGCTTGGAACCTGGCCAACCTGGCGAGCCATCATTGGATGCTCGGCATGTTCGAGCAGAAGGCGCAGGATCTGGTCTGGGACGGCGATCCGGACGTGTTGATTGCGTCCTCGTTCATTTTTCCGGCCGGACGCGCCACGAGGGTCGCGGGTGGATATCGGCTGCATGGTAGCTGGCCGTTCTCCTCGGGCGTCGCCTCCTGCGAATGGAATATGCTTGCAAGCGTTGTTTACTCCGACGACGAAGCCGACGGCATCGCGTATCGGATCTTTTTGCTGCCGAAAGGCGACTATAATGTCCTCGACACCTGGAATGTCGCGGGATTGCGCGGGACGGGATCTTGCGACGTGGAGGTCAGGGACGCCTTTGTGCCTGATTATATGACGGTCGCCGTCGGCGATCTCGCCGGGGGCCCAACGCCGGGAAGCAAGGTCAATCCGAATCCGCTATATGCGCTCCCTGTGTTCTCGCTGTTTCCTTACGTCCTCTCCGGAGTCGCGCTGGGAAACGCGCAGGCGTGCCTCGACGATTATACCGAGGTCGCGCGTCATCGCATCTCGACCTACAACCGTGCCAAGCTGAGCGACTTTCAAAGCACGCAGATCAAGATCGCGGAGGCCTCGGCGAAGATCGATGCGGCGCGCCTGATCATGCGCTCAGCCTGCCTGGATGCGATGGAGAACGCTCGGTGCGGTCGTATTCCCGATATGGCGACCAAAACCAGATATCGGCGCGATGGAGCCTTTTCGGTGAATCTGTGCACCGAAGCGGTCTCCATGCTGTTTGCCGCGAGCGGAGCGCGCGGCCTGTTCACGACGGGCGTGCTGCAGCGGCAGTTCCGCGATGCGCACGCGATCAACTCGCATCTCGCGTTCAATTTCGACGCGGCGGGGACCAATTATGGACGCGTGGCGCTGGGCCTGCCGTCCGAGAATCTCACGCTGTGAGGCCGGCCGATGAATGATCTGCCGAAGCAGCCGGCCGTTCCCGATCCAGCCAACGAATTCGCGAGCGACAGCTCGTCGATCGATCCTCGCGATTTCCGCAACGCGCTCGGCACCTACGCAACGGGCGTAACGATCATCACGGCCGCGGCTCCTGATGGCAAGCCGTATGGTCTGACGTGCAATTCGTTCGCCTCGGTCTCGCTGAATCCTCCGCTGGTTCTGTGGAGCCTCGTTGTCTATTCCTCCAGTCTGACCGTATTCCAGAACGCCAGTCATTTCACGGTCAACGTGCTTGGCGTTTCGCAACAGGCACTCGCGAACAAATTCGCAAAACCGTCCGACGACAAGTTCACCGGCGTCGATTGGGCGCCGGGGCTTGGCGGTGCGCCGGTGCTGGCAGACAGCGTCGCCAATTTCCAATGCCGCTCCGTCAATCGCTACTATGGCGGCGACCACGTGATCTTTCTCGGCGCAGTCGAGGCTTATACCTACAATGTGAAGGAGCCGCTGCTCTTCGCGCACGGGACGTTCGGTCGCTTTCTGGCCGACGATGAGCGCAACAAGGCGCCGTAACTCGCTGCCATCCTAGACAGCTTGACGCTCCGACGCTGAAAGCTTGTAGATCTCCAGCGCGTCGGCTTCCGCGCCTCGCGCTAACTTGGCCAGCCTGAAAAGTTGCCCCGCAAGCGAGGCCATCGGCACCGGCGTGGACGTCGCCTGTGCGACATCGGCGACCGTATCGAGGTCCTTGAGCATTGTGGCGATGTGCCCGAGCGGCGGGGTGTGAATGCCCTGAACCATCCGCGGCACGAAGAGCTGGAGTGGGATGGAATCCGCGAAGCCGCCGGCGAGTGCTTCGGGCAATCGGTTGGCGTCAATTCCGGCGTTCACGGCAAGGCGTGTTGCCTCCGCGAGGACGGCCATCGCGCATCCGACGATCACCTGATTGCACAGCTTTGTGGTCTGGCCTGCGCCGATCGGGCCCATGTGAGTGAACCTGCGCGCCATGGCCAGCACATAGGGCCGCACCCTCTCGATGTCGGCAGCTTCTCCGCCGGCCATGATCGCAAGGGTGCCCTCCTCAGCGCCCTTCGTGCCCCCGGACACAGGCGCATCGATCCAGCCGGTACTGTTCGCGTCTTTCAATCGCGTTGCAAGGTCGCGTGCGGCGTCAGGATGAATCGACGAGAAGTCGACGACAAGCTTGCCGGCGCCGGCAGCCGACGAAAGACCTTCGCGCCCGAAGATCACCTCTTCGACGGCGGCGGCGTCCGTTACGCACATGAAGACGATCTCCGAGTTTGCCATCACGTCGCGGGGTGTGTCTGCGCGGCTTGCGCCGGCCTCGACGAGCGGAGCCATCTTGTCCTGCGATCGGTTCCAGATGGTGACCTGATAGTCAGCCTTGAGCAGACGCCGGGTCATGGGTGCCCCCATGAGCCCAAGGCCGATATAGCCGAGCCTGTCGACGCTTTGCGGGTTTGTCCTGCTCGCATCAGCCATAGGTTGCCTCCTTCTGTCGCGGCGCAACGCCGTGCGACCGCCAGCTTACCTTACATGGCACTGCGCTCAGTGACACCGCGGCGCATGCATGGCTTGCCTGATTGTTTGAACCATGAAACATTTGCACCAGTCGGGTTGGGTGGCGCCCGTTGGCGCCGGAGCAGCGGAGTGGGCAAGATGCGAACCGTTTCGAGGTGGATCCTGGCATTGAGCGCGGTTGCGGCCGTGATCGCGGGCTCAGGCCCGTTGCGGGCGCAGCAGACCATCCGCGTCGGCTGGACGATCCCGGCCGAAGAATCCAAGTACTGGATGATGCGCCGCCCGGCCGAGTTTCCGAACCTCGGCAAGGCCTACAACATCGAATGGACCCAGTTTCAGGGCACCGCGCCGATGACGCAGGCACTTGCAGCTGGGGCGCTGGATTGCGCGACACAGGCGCCGCTGTCGCTCGCCAATGGCGTGGTCGGCGGCAATCTCAAGGCCTATATCGTGGCACAGCACGTCTTCGAGAAGCCCGGCGGCTTCTCCGTCTATTGGGCTGTCATGGATAACTCGCCGATCAAGACGATCGCCGATCTCAAGGGCAAGACGGTCGGCATTTCCGTGATCGGCGGCGGCACGCAGGGGCCATTCAACATGCTCCTGAAGCAAAATGGCGTCGATCCGGCCAAGGACATCAAGCTGGTCGAGGTCGGCTTTGCCGTCTCCGAAGACGCGCTCCGACAGGGCCGCGTCGATGCGGTCAACATGAACCAGCCCTTTGCCGCGCGCGCAGAGGCAAAAGGTGGTACCCGAAAGCTGTTCTCGCTGTCGCAGGCGATGCCGAACATCGTGCACATCCTGGAAGCCTGCCGTGCCGATTTCGTCGACAAGAACCCGGAACTGGTCAAGGCCTATGTCCGCGACATCACATCGGGCATGAAGAAGGCGCTGGCAAACCGCGAAGAGACCCTGAAGGTCGTGTCCGAGGTGCTCAAAGCGCCTATTCCAGTGCTCGAGACCTATCTGCTCAAGGACAACGATTTCGGTCGCGATCCAGGTGCGGCACCGAATTTCCCCGCGATCCAGAAGATGCTGGACATCTACGCAGAGACAGGAATGCTGCCGAAACTGGATGTCGCACAGTTCAAGCATCCGACAATCGTCGCTCCGCTGCAATAAGCGAGCTGGCGAATTGTCCGAGGACAGGGATCGTGGCGTCCCGGATCATCCGGGACGCAGCATGAAGAAGATGCACGTATGAAGAAGTTGCGATCACGGGTCACCACAGACGGTCTCGATCGAGCCCCGCATCGTGCGTTCATGCGTGCAATGGGTCTCGACGACGCCGCGATCGCCAAGCCGATGGTCGGCGTCGTCAGCATGAAGGGCGAGCAGACGCCCTGCAATATGACCCACGACTTTCAGGTCGCTGCGGCCAAGACCGGAATCGAGGAGGCCGGTGGCACGCCGCGGGAATTCTCCACCGTTTCGGTTTCCGACGGCATCAGCATGAATCATGAGGGGATGAAGTTCTCCCTGTTTTCGCGCGAGCTGATCGCCGACTCCATCGAAGCGGTCGTCCATGGTCTGGCTTACAACGCGCTGATCGGATATGGCGGATGCGATAAGACGCTTCCCGGCGTGATGATGGCTATGGTTCGCTGCAACGTGCCATCCATTTTCATCTACGGCGGCAGCTCGCTGCCCGGCCGCGTGGACGGGCGGACCCTGACGGTGCTCGACTCCTATGAGGCTGTCGGCAGCTTCATGACCGGCGAGATCGATCGCGCCACACTCGAGCGGATCGAGCGCGCCTGCCTGCCGACCATCGGTGCGTGCGCCGGCCAGTTCACTGCGAATACGATGGGGATGGTCTCGGAGGCAGTGGGCCTCACCATCCCCAACGTCTCGATGGTGCCCGGTGTCTACGCCGAGCGTGCGCAGATCTCACGCCGGGCCGGACGCCTGATCATGGAGATGCTGGAACGCGGTGGGCCTCTGCCGCGCGACATCGTGACGCGAAAGTCCCTGGAGAATGGCGCCGCGATTGTCGCTGCGACGGGCGGCTCAACCAATGCCGCGCTGCATCTGCCGGCGATCGCGAACGAGGCGGGCATCGCGTTCACGATCGATGACGTCGGCGAGGTCTTTTCCAGGACACCGCTGATCGGAAATCTGCGGCCCGGAGGCAAATACACCGCGAAGGATGTCTACGATATTGGCGGCGCCGCAGTGGTGATCCGCGAACTGATCCAGAGCGGGCATATCGATGGCAGCTGCATCACCATCACGGGCCGCACGCTTGCCGAAGAATATGGTGCAGCCAACGCGCCCGATGGTGAGGTCGTTTACGCGGCCCGCGCGCCGATCATGCCCGATGGCGGCGTGGCGGTGCTGAAAGGCAATCTTTGTCCCGACGGCGCGGTGATCAAGGTTGCGGGATTGAAGAGCCAGTTCTTCGAGGGCGTGGCACGGGTTTTTGAAGACGAGGAGGCTTGCGTCAAAGCGGTTCGTGACCGCAGCTACAAGGCAGGCGAGGTCCTGGTGATCCGCAATGAAGGGCCGGTCGGTGGGCCCGGCATGCGCGAGATGCTCGGCGTCACCGCGCTGATCTACGGGCAAGGCATGGGCGAAAAAGTGGCCCTGATTACCGACGGACGGTTTTCTGGCGCGACCCGCGGCATGTGCATCGGCTACGTGTCTCCCGAGGCCTTTGTTGGCGGTCCACTGGCGCTTGTTCGTGACGGCGACAAGATCCGGATTGATGCCGCAAACCGCCAGATGGACATGCTGGTCGAAGAGCAGGAACTTGCGGCGCGCCGACGCGATTGGAAGCCTCGCCCGCCGCGTCATCGTGCCGGCGCGCTGGCGAAATATGCGCGATTGGTCGGCCAGGCACCGGGTGGAGCTGTCACGCATGAAGGGCCGGCGGAATGGCCCTGGTTCGAATGACGCACCGCCGGGTGCGAAAACGACCTCTGTCTGGCAGGTTTCTTGCTAAGCTCGTGCCGCTGAAGGTGAACGTTCGGCAAATTCGTCGAGTAATGTTTACGCGCAAGTGAGGCGAGCGACGGTATGACGGCAGTGCCTTCGAGATCGAATGAATGGGTGAAACCGGTGATGTCACAAAACCGGGCTTCTGCGATCATTCAGATCGACCGCGTCTCGCAGGTTTTTCAAACCTCGGCGCGGAAGGATCATGTGGCGTTATCGGACATCTCGCTCACGATCGACGAGGGCGCATTTGTCTGAATCCTCGGTCCCTCCGGCTGTGGCAAGTCGACCCTGCTCTACATCGTCGGGGGCTTCGTCAGCCCGACCAGCGGCGCGGCGAAGATGAAGGGGCAGGCGATCACGGGGCCTGGTCCAGATCGCGGACCCGTGTTTCAGGAGTTTGCCCTGTTTCCGTGGAAAACGGTGCTCGGCAATGTGATGTATGGTCCGCGCCAGCAAGGCGTGCGCGCCGCCGAGGCTGAAGCGCAGAGCCGGGCCTTGATCGAAATGGTGGGCCTTAAGGGCTACGAGAACTTCTATCCCAAGGAGCTGTCGGGTGGCATGAAGCAGCGCGTCGCGCTGGCGCGAACGCTCGCCTACCATCCCGAAGTTCTGTTGATGGACGAGCCGTTCGGTGCGCTCGACGCGCATACCCGGACCCGCTTGCAGAACGATCTCTTGAACATCTGGGAGCGTGATCGCAAGACGGTGCTATTCGTCACCCACTCGGTCGACGAGGCTGTCTTCCTCTCCGACAAGGTCGTGATGATGTCGAAATCGCCCGGCCGCATCCGGCAGGTCATCGATATTGATCTGCCGCGGCCGCGCCGTCGCAACGAGCTGTTGCTCGATCCACGGTACCAGAAATACGTCGTCAATATCGAGCACATGTTCGATGAGAGCGACGCAGCCGGCGCGCCCGCATGATGTCGTCGGCTGCCATAGTCAAGCGCGCTGCCCCGGTGCTCGCCTGTATCGGATTGCTGGCGGTGTGGCAGGTCGCGTCACTCGTGCTGAAGAACGACAGTTTTCCGACGGCGATCGAAGCGATCCGCGCGATCCCAGATATTCTTGGCGATAAGGAATCCCTGATCAACATTCTGGCCTCGCTTCGTCGCATGACGATTGGATTTGGCGTAGCCGTGCTAGTGTCGATTCCACTTGGTCTCCTAATGGGACGGAGCCGCGCGGTCGCGGCCTTCTTCAATCCGCTTTTGATGGTGATCTACCCGGTGCCGAAGGCGGCGTTGATGCCGATCATCATGCTGTGGCTGGGCGTTGGCGACATCACGAAGACGTTGGTGATCTTCCTCGGCGTCAGCCTGCCCGTGATTTATCACAGCTTCGAAGGCGCCAAGGCTGTCGAAGAGAAGATGGTATGGTCAGGCGCCGCGATGGGGCTCTCGCCGGCGCAACGCCTGGTGCGCATCGTGTTACCCGCGGCACTGCCGGAAATTCTGACGGGCTGCCGCACGGGATTGGTGTTGGCGCTGATCACGATGATCACAAGCGAGATGATCGCCCGTCAGTCCGGCGCCGGGAACATCCTGTTCAACGCACTCGACATGGGCCAATATGACACCGTCTTTGCGATGATCATCATCGTGGGGGCAATGGGAATCTGCCTCGACGCGATTTTCGAAAGGGTTCGTGCCCGCCTTGTGCGCTGGTCCGAGCCTCAGTTCGACCTGCCGCTGAGCTTCTCATGATGTCACGCCTTCTCTCCCCAAACGTCGTTCTCGGGCTTGCACCAATCGTGCTGGTGATCGCAGTTTGGCAAGGCCTCGTGTCAACAGGCCTTGCACCTGTGACGCTGCTGCCGCCGCCGGGCTATGTCTTCAGCCGGCTGTTCCAGCAGCTCGTGACGTGGACGTTTCAGCAGGAGATCACGGCTACCCTGATCCGGCTGTTTGCCGGGTTCGCGACTGCGGTCGTGCTGGGTGTCAGTATCGGCATCGCCGCCGCCGCCAATCCTGCGATCAACGCCGTGGTTCGGCCGATCGTGCGCGTATTGGCGCCGTTGCCCAAGGTCGCTCTCTATCCAGCATTGCTGGCTGCTGCTCGGCTTCGGCCACGGGTCGAAGATCACATTGGTGGCTGCCGATGCTCTCTTCCCAATTCTATTGTCCACCTACTATGGTGCGTCGACCGTGGAGCAGAAGCTGATCTGGTCGGCCATGGCGGCGGGAACGCCGCGCTATGAAATCCTCTTAAAGGTCGTGCTGCCGGCGGCGATGCCGTCGATCCTGACCGGCTGCCGGATCGGCCTTGTCATCTCCTGCATCGTGGTGTTTCTGGCCGAGATGATCACCTCGACGGACGGACTGGGTCATGCGCTCGTGACGGCGGCCCGAACCTTTCAGGCCGTGGACATGTTCGTCCCGTTGATCACGATCTCGCTGCTGGGTTTGATCCTGAACGGCTTGCTTGGAGCCGTGCGATCGTAACTGCTCCGGGGCTTCCCCGAAGCGTAACAGACAAATAAGAATTCTGAAGAGAGGGAGTGAACCATGCTGGCTGATCGCATCGAGGCAAAATGGATCGACGCATTTTGCGAGATCTTTGAGCGATGCGCCGTCAAGACCGGCGATACCGCGGCGATCCTCTCGGAAACCCAGTCGCGTGCGTTGAACGTGCATCTGGCGGAGCTCGCGCTGCTGCGGATGGGAGCGCGGCCGTTTCATGTGGTGATGCCGACACCGCGTAACCGTCATGTCGTTCCGGTTCGCTCGACCGGGGCAAGCGAGGCGATCCAGCGGCTGGGGCCGGTGATCAGCGCGCTTCAGCAGGCCGGCTTTGTAGTGGATTGCACCATCGAGGGCCTGATGCATGCGGTGGAGACACCCGAAATTCTCAAGGCTGGCGCGCGTATTCTGGTGATTTCAAACGAGCATCCCGAGGCGCTAGAGCGGATGGTGCCAGATCCCGCGCTCGAGAAGCGCGTTCGTGCCGCGGCAAAAATGCTGCGCGGGACCAAGCGGATGCGGGTCACCTCAAAAGCAGGAACGGCTCTTGATGTTGATATGATCGGAGCCTCCACGGTCGGCGTGTGGGGCTGGACCGACAAACCCGGTACGCTGGCGCATTGGCCCGGCGGAATCGTCGTCAGCTTTCCCAAGAGCGTGACAGTGAACGGTACGCTGGTGATGGCGCCGGGCGACATCAATCTCACCTTCAAGCGGTACCTAACGTCGCCGGTTAAGATGACGCTGAAGGACGATTATGTCGTCGAGCTGGAAGGCGAAGGCACCGATGCCGCAATGATGCGCAGCTATCTCGCCGCCTGGGGCGATCGCGAAGCCTATGCGGTCTCGCATGTCGGTTTTGGCATGAACCCCGGCGCGCGGTACGAGGCGCTCTCGATGTACGACCAGCGCGATACCAACGGCACGGAGCTTCGCGCTGTGTCCGGAAATTTCCTGTTCTCGACCGGTGCGAACGAGTTCGCAGGCCGCTACACGGCGGGTCATTTCGATCTGCCAATGATGGGAACAACCATCGAACTGGACGGCGTTGCCGTCGTCCGCGAAGGTGTGCTCCAGGACATCTTCGGCTAGCCGCGATCGACCACAGGCGGCCGCGCCAGGCCAAAGTGGCGGAGCAGGTCGACCATGGCCTTGAGTCGCTCGACGCGATAGGCATCGACATCGAGGCCGGAATAGTCAAGGAAGCCCGCGCCGGTCCGCAGGCCGATCCGTCCCTCGCTCATGTTGCGCGAAATCACCTCTGGCGCCCGATAGCGGTCGCTGCCGAGTGCGCCCTCGAGATAGCGGCTGGCGTAGTAGAGGATGTCGCCGCCGCCCCAGTCGATGAATTCGAGCAGGCCGAGCACGGCGTAGCGGAAGCCGAAGCCGTAGCGGATCGCCTTGTCGATTTCTTCCGCGCTGGCGACACCCTCCTCGACCATACGAGCGGCCTCGTTCATCGCCAGCGCCTGAATGCGCGGGACGATGAAGCCCGGCGTCGCTGCGCAGACCACCGGTACTTTGCCAATGCCTTCGAGCAGCGCCTTGACCTCGTCGATGATGGCGGGATCGGTGGCCTTGCCGGGCGAAACCTCGACCAGCGGGATCAGATAGGCCGGATTGAGCCAATGCACGTTGAGGAAGCGGCGAGAGTTCACGATCGCGACGGAGAGATCGTCGACGAGGATGGTCGACGTCGTCGATGCAATGATCGTATCCGGGCCGACTTGCCTTGAGGCGGCCGCCAGCACCTCCCGCTTGAGCTCGACGACCTCAGGAACGCCCTCGAAGACCATAGCGGCCTCGGAGAGAGCTGCACCGCTTTCGCCGGCTGCCACCACCGAGACCCGCGCGATGAGCGGATCGACGTCGGCCTCGGTCAATAGCCCCAGCTTCGACAGGCTGTCGAAGGTCTTCCTGACTTCGCCGAGCGCGTCCGCCTCCAGCTTGGCGAAATCGTCCGCGGAGCGCGCCTTGATGTCGATCATCGTGACCCTGTGCCCCGCATAGGCGAATGCGACGGCGATACCGCGCCCCATGCGGCCGGCCCCGAGACAGACGATATTGACGCGATTGGTCATCGATCAGAATCCATTGCGAAGCAGCGTCTGCAATTCAGCTTTTCTGAGATCGCCGAAGCCCAGCGTCTCGAGCGTTCGGCCATCTCGCGCAAAATCCTCGCCGCAGACCGCGCCGCCGATCGCCAGGAACGCTTTGGCCAGCGGTGTGGCCACACCAGCCAGGCCGGCGACGGAGACCAGCAACGACAGCCCGAGCCGCAGATCCTCGCGCATGTAGCGGTGCTCGGTCAGCACGATCCGTTCGCGCCAGTCCCCGGAATCGGTCAGCCGGTCGTGCGAGCCGCGGCCATACATCCAGATCTCGCCTTCCTTCGCGTAGTGATGAGCGAGCGGGAAATGCGGCGCGCCGTAACCGAGCGCCTCGCGCACCGCGATGCGTTCCGCGTCGAGAGCGTCGGTGACCCGGCGGATCGCGGCTTGCGTGCCTTCCTTGTGAATGTCCCAGCGCTCGAAATGTTCGATCGGGCCGGCGTTCATCACGATCAGTGGCGGATGGATGACAGGCCCTGCATTCATCAGGGCGCCGGATAACGCATCTCCGCACGGTTCGATCACGCCAGGGAAAGCGCCTCCAATGACTTCGAGCGCATGCGCCGCCTGATCGAGCGGGAATACGCCGACCGGCAGTCGCTTGGCGCGGATGGTGATCGCGACCTCGAACGGTCCATGCTTGCGGGTCAGCCAGGGCAAGGTTCCGGTCTCGGCAAAGCTGGCCTTGGCATGGTTGCCGGCATCTCGGGCCGCTTGGGCGAAGATCATCGAGCCGAATGTCGCCGGCGGTAGAAAAACGACCTGGCCGTCCCGCAGATGCGGGGCGAGCAGACCGGCAATGTCCGGCTGTGCGAAGGCCGGGGCGGGGCAGAGGATCAGCTCGACGCCGCCAACGGCTTCGGCGATGTCGGCCGTGATCAGCGCGAGCTTCACGTCGTGGCGGCCGTTATGATCCTTAACCAGGATGTGCGAGCCGGCAGCGCGATGCGCTGCGACCTGATCCGCATCGCGGCGCCAGAGCCGGACCTCATGCCCCGACAGCGCAAAATCGCCCGCGGCCGCGAAAGAACCGTTTCCCCCACCCAGAACCGCAATCTTCAAGATGTTTCTCCTTGCGCGCGCGATTGCGCATCGAGCTGCTTCAGCAGGAAATGCTGCACCTTGCCCAGCGCCGTGCGCGGCAAGTCGGTGACGAAGACGATATCGCGGGGAACTTTGAATCGCGCGAGCTGCGCCTGGATGTGCGTTCTGAGTTCATCCGCTTCGAGATGCGAGCCGGATCGCGGGATCACATAAGCGATGGGGACTTCGTCCCAGCGCGGGTCCGGCCGGCCGATCACGGCGCATTCGCTGACGTCGGGATGTTCGAGCAGGACGCGCTCGACTTCCGCTGGGTAGACATTCTCGCCGCCGGAAATGATCAGGTTCTTCTTGCGGTCGCGCACCCAGAAATAGCCGTCCGCGTCGCACAGGCCGATATCTCCGGTGCAATACCAGCCGTCCTGCAGCGCTTCGCGCGTGGCGTCCGCATTGCCCCAATATTCGAAAAACACGTTGGCGCCGCGCACCGCGATTTCGCCCGGTGTGCCAGCCGGCACCTCGGCACCGGCCTGATCGACCACCTTTGCCTCACAACACAAGCCGGCGAGTCCGGTCGATCCCACACGCGACAGATCGCCACCGAGGCGGGTGTAGATTGCGATGGGGCAGGTTTCCGTCGAGCCATAGACCTGCAGCACGGGAACGCCGCGCGCGACGAAGCGGTCGATCAGGTGCGGCGGCACGATGGTCGAACCCGTGGCGACGGCCTTGAGTGACGAGAGATCGGCCGTTGCCCAGGCGGGATGCTCGCTCACGGCCTGGATGATCGCCGGCACCATCACGGTCAGCGTCGGCCGTTCGCGTTCGATCGCCGCGAGCGCCGCATCCGGCATGAAGCGGGCGAGGATCGTGACGGTTGCGCCCAACTGCAGCGCTGGCGTGGTCTGGATATTGAGGCCGCCGACATGGAAGAACGGCAACACGGTCAGCACGTGGTCGTTCGACGTCATGTTGTGCATGTGCTGGCTCATGACGCCGTTCCAGAACAGCGCCTCTTGCCGCAGCACCGCGCCCTTCGGCCGACCCGTCGTTCCTGACGTGTAGACGATGAGAAGCGGGCAGGAGAGATCGGTGTGCGGATTGCGGCCGCTGCCCTGGCCGCGATCCAGCAGACCTTCGAATGTCGTGCCGCGAGGCGGCGTGAAGTCGAGGCCGACGACGGATGTCCCCGGCGCGGTCCGCCCAAGCTCGGCAAGCACTCCCTCAAATGCCTGCTCGAGCACCAGGACCTTGGCGCCGGCATCGCTCAGAATGAACAGCTGCTCGGCGACCGCCAGCCGCCAGTTCAGCGGCACCAGCATCGCGCCGAGCCGCGCGCAAGCGTAGAGCAGAACGAGGTAGTCCGGCCGGTTCAGGCTCAGGATCGCGACACGGTCGCCGCGGCCGACGCCGAGTTCCTGCTTCAAGGCGGTTGCGGTCCGTTCGATGCGTGCAGCGAATGCGGCATAGCTCAGCCGTTCGCCTTCGAAGGCAATGGCCGTCTTGTCTGGCGCGAACGCCGCGTTGCGGTCGATCAGGCTACAGAGGTCCACCGTCAGTCGTCCGTCTCGCCGGCCTCGTACAGCGCCTCGCGTCCGATCCGGTCGAGGCAGAGCTCGGCGGTCCAGGGCAGCATCAGCGAGCCGCAGCGGCTGTCGCGATAGATCCGCTCCAGCGGCAGCGACCGCAGCATGGCCTGACCGCCGCAGGTGCGGATCGCGAGCGTGGCGAGCTCATTGGCGCCCTCCATCACCGAATATTGTGCGGCGTAGGCGCGCAGAACCTGTTCCTTGCTCGGATTGGCGCGGGCTTCGGTCACAGCCTGGAACCAGATCGCCTTGATCTGCTCGAGCTTGATTTGCATCTGCGCGACCGCGATCTGCTTGGTCGGGTACATCCGGCGCTTAACCGGCGGCATGCCCGGCACCTCGCCGCGCAAATAACGCACGGTGAAATCGTAAGCGGCTTGCGCGAGGCCCATATAGGTCGGCGACAGCGTCAGGAACATGTGCGGCCAGCGCATTGCGGCCTGGAAATAGACGCCGCGCGGCATCAGCGCGGAATCCTCCGGTACGAACACGTCCTTGAACAGCAGCGTCCGCGAGACGGTGCCGCGCATGCCGAGCGGATCCCAGTCGCCGACGACCGAGACACCTTGCGATTTGGCGGGAATGGCCAAATAAAGGGTGTTGCGGCGCGAAGCCTTGCCGCCTTCCTCGATCTCGGTGCAGAGCACGCCGTAATAATCGGCATGACCGGAGAGCGATGCAAAGATCTTCTTGCCGTTGACGATCCAGCCGCCCTCGACCGGCCTTGCTTCCGTGCCGAAAGCGACGCCGCCTGCCGCCGCCGCACCACCTTCCGAGAAGGGCTGCGAGTAGATCGCGCCGTCCTCGACGATGCGCTTGTAGTGGGCCGCGCGCCGCCGCTCGTGCGCGGCGCGGGTGTCCGCGTCCATGTCGAGATCGTCGGCCAGCGGGCCCGACCACAGCGTCGAGCACACATGCATGTTCCAGGTCAGCGCGGTCGCGCCGCAATAGCGGCCGATCTCGGCCGCTGCCAGGGCATAGGTCTGGTAGTTCGCGCCGAGGCCGCCGTGCTTCTTGGGGACGGCAATGCCGAGCAAGCCGACGCGATGCAGATCGCGATAATTCTCGGTCGGGAAGGTCGCCTCGCGATCATAGGTCGCGGCGCGGCCGGCGAACACGCTCTGGCCGATCTCGCGGGCGCGCGCAATGATGCCGGCCTGCTCGTCACCCAGGCGGTATGCGACGGGATCGAAGATCGGCGCGTCGAGCACGTCCTTGTCGCTTGCGCCGATATTCTTGCCGACTTGCATGGTCATGGCGCAATCACCTTAGGCTTTGGTCGCGAGAGAGTTCAGGAACCGGCCGAGCGCTTCGTTGAAGGCATCGGGGCGTTCGAGATTGGCGAGATGGCCCACGCCAGCGAGCTCGACATATTCAGCTCCCGGAATAAAGGTCGCCGTCTTCGCCATCATCGGTGCGGGCGCGTTGTTGTCCTTCGAGCCGGACAGCAGCAGTGTCGGGACGGAAATATCCCTGAGCGTGCTGCGCTGATCGAAGCCGATGAGAGCCAGCATCATGGCGCGATAGCTGGCCTCAGGCACGCTTGCCATGCAATCACGTGCCATTTCCATCCCGTTCGGATCAGGGTCGTCGCCGACCAGCTCCTTCACCAGCGAAGGCGCCAGCGACGTCATTGTGTCCCCGCGGTCGAGCGGCCCGAGTCGCGCCGCGATGAAGGATCTCTGCCAATCGCCGTCGGCTTTGCCGAAGGCCGGGCTGGTCTGCGCCAGGACGACGGCGCGTGCCAGTTTAGGTGACTGCACCAGCCATTTCTGGACGATCATGCCGCCGATCGAATGGCCGACCAGAACAGGCCTGCTTGCGCCGAGCTGCTCGATGAACTGCTGGAGCGCATCTGCGAGGGCAACGATGCTCACGCTGGGGAGCGGCGCCGATCCGCCATAACCCGGCATGTCCCATGCGATCGCGCGGAAGCGGTTGCCGAATGTGGCGAGCTGGCGCCGCCAGGCTCGCGCCGCGCCGCCAATGCCGTGCAGGAAAATCAAAGGTGTCGCGCCCGGATCGCCCGCGGCTTCGTAGGCGAAGCGTCCGTCCTTTGTTATCATTGGCGCAGGCTGCGACACGCGACAATCCTTTTGCTTGGCCCTGTGATGCTAACAGGCCCGCGGGCGATGGGAAGGGATAATTTTATACTTAAAGCAATTTTCGGGCCGGTCGCCATGCGGCCGTTCCCCATATCGATCGGCGCTTTCGTTGCAAAAATTTGAAGGTTAAAATATATCGAGGGAACGATCAGGAGCTGAGGGAGCAAGCGCATGTCCGGATTGCCGCATTCGCCGCACGCGCTGGTGACCGGTGGTGGTCGCGGCATCGGCCGCGCCATCGCGGCTTCGCTTGTCGGTGCTGGCGCGACCGTGACGGTGCTCGGTCGGAATGCGGCGCCTCTTGCAGAGGCCGTCAACGCAGGCGCCGCGCATTTCGCGGCCGTTGCCGACGTCTCTGATGAGGCGTCGTTGAAGGCGGCCATCCTTGAAGCGAGTGCGCGCAAGCCGATCGACATCCTGATTGCCAACGCAGGCAGCGCTGAATCGGCGCCATTTGCGAAATCGGACAGTGCCCTCTTCAGCCGCATGATGGATGTCAATTTCATGGGCGTGGTCCATGCGATCCGCGCTGTGTTGCCGGGCATGAAAGACCGTCCCTATGGCCGCATTGTCGCAGTCGCGTCCACGGCCGGGCTCAAGGGCTATGCCTATGTCAGCGCCTACGCTGCGGCCAAGCACGCCGTGGTCGGTCTCGTGCGTTCGCTCGCTCTCGAGATGGCCGGGAGCAATGTGACGGTGAATGCAGTGTGTCCCGGCTTCACCGACACCGATCTGGTCGCCGGCAGCATCGAAAACATCATGACGAAGACCGGCCGAACCCGCGAGCAGGCGATCGCCGAGCTCGCGAAACATAATCCGCAAGGAAGACTGATCACGCCTCAAGAGGTGGCCGATGCCGTGCTGTGGCTATGCGGTGAGGGCGCTGGCGCGATCACCGGACAGGCGATCGCGGTTGCCGGTGGTGAAATCTAGCGTGTGTGGTGCAGGCGCGGAACAAGGAAGCTAAGGAGATCGCATGAGCAGACCAGCCAATCCCGTCACCATACCGCTTGCAGATTACTCGCCGCAGCACTTCCTGCTGGCCGTCGTCGACGGTGTCGCGACGGTTACGCTCAATCGCCCCGACCGAAAGAATCCGCTCACCTTCGAAAGCTACCGGGAACTGACTGATTTCTTCCGCGCCTGCGCGTTCGATGATGCGGTCAAATCCATCGTCGTCACCGGCGCCGGCGGCAATTTCTCGTCTGGCGGCGACGTGTTCGAGATCATCGGCCCGCTCGTGAAGATGGATACCAAGGGGCTGACCGCCTTCACACGCATGACCGGCGACCTCGTCAAGGCGATGCGGGCCTGCCCGCAGCCGATCGTGGCGGCGGTCGAGGGCATCTGCGCCGGCGCCGGGGCGATCATCGCCATGGCGTCGGATATGCGCCTCGCGGCAAGCGGGACAAAAGTGGCGTTCCTGTTCAACAAGGTTGGCCTTGCCGGCTGCGACATGGGCGCCTGTGCGATCCTGCCGCGGATCATCGGTCAGTCACGCGCCTCCGAATTGCTCTACACCGGCCGGTTCATGACCGCGGAGGAGGGCGAGCGCTGGGGCTTCTTCAGCCGCCTCGTCACGCCCGAGCAGGTGCTGCCCCAGGCGCAATTGCTGGCCAAGCAGGTCGCGGAAGGACCGAACTTCGCCAACACCATGACCAAGCGGATGCTGGCGATGGAATGGGCGATGTCGGTGGAGGAGGCGATCGAGGCCGAGGCCGTTGCCCAGGCGCTGTGCATGACGACGGCAGATTTCGAGCGCGCCTTCGAGGCGTTCGCCAACAAGGTCAAGCCGGTCTTCAGGGGCGACTAGGACGATCGTCTTTAGGGGGCACATCCGCAACGGGGGACTTGCGCAAAATTATTTTAGGCTTAAAATAGTTTTCGTGACCAGGTGAATTGGCGAGGCTCCCATGAAAGTCGCGATCATCGGTGGCGGACCTGCGGGTCTCTACGCTGCGATCCTGCTCAAGAAGCAGCGCCCGGGTGCCGAAGTCACCGTGTATGAGCGCAATCGGGCCGATGACACGTTCGGCTTCGGCGTGGTGTTCTCCGACGCCACGCTGGACAATTTCGAGAAGCACGATCTTCCGAGCTACCGCCGCATCACTCAGGAATTCGCCTATTGGGACGATATTGCCGTGCATTTCCGCGGCACGGTGCACCGGGTCGGTGGCAACGGCTTTTGCGGCTGCTCACGGCAGAAGCTGCTGCTGATCCTTCAGGAGCGGGCACGCGAGCTCGGCGTCTCCCTGCATTTCGAAGTGGATATCGACGACGAATCCCGCTTCGCCGACGCCGACCTCATCCTGCTTGCGGACGGTATCAACAGCCGCTTCCGCGAGAAATACATCGATCATTTCCAGCCCGAGGTCGACGTTCGCTCCAACAAGTTCGCCTGGATGGGCTCGACCAGGCCGCTCGATGCCTTCACCTTCATCTTCCAGGAAACCGAGTGGGGGCCCTTCATCGCCCATGCCTATCAGTATGAGGCCGGGCATTCGACCTGGATTTTCGAGACCGACCCTGAAACGTTCGCGCGGGCGGGGCTGACGGGGCTGGACGAGGCTCAGTCCGCCGCACGGATGGCGGACATCTTCGGCTGGTTCCTCGATGGGCATAAGCTGCTGACCAACCGCTCGATGTGGCGCAACTTCCCCATGGTCCGCAGCAAGCGCTGGGTCAAGGACAACATGGTCCTGCTCGGCGATGCCAAGGCGAGCGCGCACTTCTCCATCGGCTCCGGCACCAAGCTCGCGATGGAAGACGCCATCGCGCTGGCCGAGGCGATGGAGAAGGCGCCCAGCATCGAGGCGGCGCTGGAGGTCTATGAGAACGGCCGCCGCGAGGAGGTCGAGAAGACGCAGCATGCCGCCGACGTCTCGCTGGTCTGGTTCGAGCACGTCGACCGCTTCTGGGATTTTGACCCCGTGCAGTTCGCCTTCGGCGTCATGACGCGCTCGAAGGCGATCACCTACGACAATCTCAAGCTCCGCGCGCCGGATTTCGTGGCCGAGGTCGACAAGTCGTTCGCCAAACAGGTGCGCAGCGGCGGCTTCGATGTCGACACCGACCGGCCGATGGTGCCGCTGTTCCAGCCGTTCCGCTTGCGAGAGATGGAGCTGGCCAATCGCGCGGTGATGTCGCCGATGTGCATGTATTCGGCGCGGGAGGGTGTGCCGACAGACTTCCACCTGGTGCATTACGGCTCGCGTGCGATCGGCGGCGCCGGGCTGATCTTCACCGAGATGGCCTGCGTCAGCCGCGATGCCCGGATCACGCCCGGCTGCGCCGGTCTCTGGACCGACGATCAGGAAGCCGCGTGGCGGCGCATCGTGAATTTCGTCCACGGCAATTCAGCCGCGAAAATCTGCCTGCAACTGGGCCACGCCGGCCGCAAGGGCGCGACCAAATTGATGTGGGACGGCATGGACCGGCCGCTGGAGCAGGGCGGTTGGGAGGTCTTTTCGGCATCGCCGCTGCCCTATTTCCCCGATAGCCAGGTGCCGCGCGAGCTCGATCGCGCCGGCATGAACGCGGTGAGGGACGCTTTCGTCGCGGCGGCCGAGCGCGGCGAGCGCTGCGGCTTCGACATGCTCGAATTGCACTGCGCCCACGGCTATCTGCTCGCGAGCTTCATCTCGCCGCTCACCAACACCCGCGCGGACGAGTATGGCGGTTCGCTCGAAAACCGGCTGCGGTTTCCGCTCGAGATCTTCGAGGCATTGCGGGCGGTGTGGCCGTCGCACAAGCCGATGTCGGTGCGTATCTCTGAACTGACTGGGTGGAGGGCGGCATCACCGGCGATGACGCCGTCGCCGTCGCGCGCGCCTTTGCCGAGGCGGGTGTCGATCTCGTCGATGTTTCGACCGGGCAGACCGTGCGCGATGCGCAGCCGGTGTACGGGCGCATGTTCCAGACGCCGTTCTCCGACCAGGTCCGCAACGAGGCGCGGGTGGCCACCATGTGCGTCGGCAACATCACGACGGCGGACCAGGCCAACACCATCTTGGCCGCCGGCCGGGCGGATCTCGTCGCGCTCGGCCGTCCGCATCTTGTCGACCCGTTCTTCACCATGAAGGCGGCGGCCTGGTACGGGGCAAACGACGCTTTCTGCCCGCCGCAATATCTGCCCGGAAAGGATCAGATTTTCCGTAACAGCGTCCGCGACCGGCAGGACTTCGAGGAGCTGAGAATTAAGGCTAAGCCCAAGACCCGGGCCGAGCTCAAGGCGGAGGCGACAAAGCCGCTTGCGGCGGAGTGACCGCCCGTGCGACCTTGACCCATTGCCTGTGTTTCGAGTGGAGTAAGGGCGATGAAGGCGATTATCGTCGGTGGCGGTATCGGTGGTCTCACCACGGCATTGATGTTGCGCTCACGCGGCCTGGATTGTGAGATCTTCGAGCAGGCCGACACCATTCGCGAGCTCGGCGTCGGGATCAACACGCTGCCGCATGCCATGCGCGAGCTGGCGGGGCTTGGGCTGTTGCAGAAGCTCGACGAGGTCGCGATCCGCACTGATCAGCTCTATTACCTTAATCGCCACGGCCAGGAGGTCTGGCGCGAAGCTCGCGGCATCGACGCCGGCCACGACGTGCCGCAATTCTCGATCCATCGTGGGCGCCTTCAGGGCGTCATCCATCGCGCCGTCGAGGAGCGGCTCGGGCAGCAAGCTATTCAGACCGGCTGCCGGCTGGGTGCGTTCACGCAAGACGAGGGCGGCGTCACGGCCTATTTCTTCGATCGCGTCGGCGCGCATGTCCACACCGCGCGCGGCGATATCCTGATCGGCGCCGACGGCATCCATTCGCGCGTCCGCGAGACGCTGTTCCCGAACGAGGGGCCGCCGTGCTGGAATGGCCTGATGCTGTGGCGCGGCGCCCGCGATTGGCCGCTGTTCCTCACCGGCAAATCGATGATCGTGGCCGGCGGTCTCAATGCCAAGGTGGTGATCTATCCGATCGCGGAGGGATCGAGCCCGGCGAGCCGTCTGACCAATTGGGCGGTGCTCGTCAAAGTGGGCGAAGGCAATGCACCCCCACCGCGGAAAGAAGATTGGTCGCGGCCGGGCCGCCGCGAGGAGCTGATGCCGCATGTCGCGCGCTTCTCGGTGCCCTATATCGACGTGAAGAGCCTGATCTCGGCGACGCCGGAATTCTACGAATATCCGACCTGCGACCGCGATCCCTTGCCCTATTGGTCGTCGGGGCGCGTCACGCTGCTCGGCGACGCCGCGCATCCGATGTATCCGGTCGGCTCCAATGGCGCCTCGCAGGCGATCCTCGATGCGCGCTGCCTTGCCGACGTGCTGGTGCGCGCCGACCACCCGCGTCAGGCGTTGCTCGAATACGAGAAGAAGCGTCTGCCGATGACGGCCGACATCGTCCGCGCCAACCGGCGCGGCGGCCCCGAGGGCGTCATCGACGCCGTCGAGCAGCTCGCGCCTGATGGTTTCGACAATGTCGACAACATCCTGAGCTATTCCCAGCGCGAGGCCATCGTGCGCGGCTATGCCACCAAGGCAGGCTTCGCCGCAGTGCCCGGACTTGCGGCGGTGCGCGCTGAAGTCGGCGGTAGAGCGGGATGAGTTTGAGGAATCGGCGCTAGCCCGGGACTCAGATCACCTTTCCCGCTGGGAGAGGTGGAGCCCGAGCCACCGAACGAGCCTAACTTCATCCCACTTTAGCTAGCCGCCGGGCGGCGGCGGCAGGAAGTGGATGTTGAACTCGGCGGCCATCGCCACTACGTCCTCGGGCTTCTGCTCCTTCATGTTGTGAAGGCCCCAGAACAGGTCGAACAGCTTGCGGCTCGGCGAAACCCAGAACAGCACCTTTGCGGTCTGCTCCGACTTGTTGAAGATGCCGTGCGGTACGCCCATGCCGAGGCGGATCAGATCGCCCGCGGTCGCCTGCGCCTCGGAATTGCCGAGCATGAAATCGAGCTTGCCCTCCAGCATGTAGAGATATTCATCCTGGTCAGGGTGAATATGCGGCGGCACGAACGTGCCTGGCGGCAGTGTCGCATGCCAGGAGAAGCTGTTCTCGGCGTAGCTCTTCGGCACATAGGTCTGGCCGAGGATGTTCCAGGAGATGCCCTGGATGCCCTCATTGGCCCGGGTGATGCCGGTGATTTCGCTCTTCATTGCAGTCCTCCCGTAACGCGATACACGGCCTTAGTTCGCCGCCTTGCAGTCCTTGGCATAGCGGTCGCCGTAATTCTCGAAAACCTTCTGCACGATTTCGGTCTGGAACTTGCCGTCTGGACGCTTGGCGACCTTGGTCAGGTAGAAATTCTGGATCGGATAGCCGTTGGTGTTGAACTTGAAGGCGCCGCGCAGCGAGGTGAAGTCCGCCTTCTTCAAAGCGGCGGCGACCGCGTCCTTGTTGGAGAGATTGCCCTTGACGGCCTTGACCGCGCTGTCGATCAGCATCGCGGCGTCATAGGCCTGGAAGGCGTAGGTGCCGGGCACGCTGTTATAGGTGGCCTCATAGGCGGCAACGAACTTCTTGTTCTGCGGATTATCCAGGTTGGGCGCCCAGTTGGCGCCACCGAACATGCCGACGGCCGCGTCCTGCTGCGCCGGCAAAGTCGAATTCATCCACCGTGAACGCCGAGAGCACCGGAATGCTATCGGCCAGCCCTGCCTGCCGGTATTGCTTGACGAGATTGACGCCGAGGCCGCCCGGCATGAACGTGAACAGCGCATCGGGTTTCTGCGACGAGATCTTGGAAAGCTCCGGCTGGAAGTCCAGCGTGTTCAGCGGCATGTAGGATTCCTCGACGATCTCGCCCTTGTAGTCGAGCTTGAAGCCCGCCACCGAATCCTTGCCGGCCTGATAGTTCGGGACCATCAGATACATGCGCTTGTAGCCGCGATCCTGCGCGACCTTGCCGAGGATCTCGTGCACCTGATCGTTCTGGTAGGAGGTCACATAGAAGAACGGGTTGCAGTCCTTGCCGGCAAACGTCGACGGGCCGGCATTGGGGCTGATCAGGAAGGTTTTCGATTCTGTGATGGGCCGGTGGATCGCCTGGAGGATGTTGGAGAAGATCGGGCCGACCACGAAGTCGACCTTGTCGCGCTCGAGCAAGCCCTTGACCTTCGTCACCGCCGCATCCGGCTTCAATTCGTCATCCGCGACGATCACCTCGACATCGCGTCCGCCCATCTTGCCGCCGAGATCCTTCACCGCGAGCGCAAAGCCGTCGCGGACTTGCTGGCCCAGCGCAGCGGCTGGCCCCGACAGGGTCACGACCACGCCCAGCTTGATTTTCTCCTGGGCGAGGGCAGGGCTCATCGCGGTGCCGAGCAGCATGGCGGCTGCGGCCAAGGTCATTTGCGTCTTCATGATCTGTCCCTCGTGACGATCGGCTTGCGCTGCAAGCCGCGTACTCCAATCCAAGCTTATGCCGATGATGGCCGCCGCGGCAAGCCGAGCTCGAGGCGTCGCATCCGGCGGGCAGCGGCGCATGCAAGCGGCGCGCCAATTATTTGAAGCCTAAAGAAATTGACGTGCGGTCGATTGTTGCAGCTTTGGACTTGCAGCCGGCCCCGATTTATTTGAAGCTCAAAACGTTAGGGAATCCGTGCCGGCGCCAATGCCGGCCGTGAGTGACTGCATCAACATGCTCGATTCCGAGACCAAGGCCGTCGAAACACCGGAGGATCATGCCGAAGAGCTTCGGCTGTGGCTGCGGCTGTTGACCTGCACGACCCTGATCGAAGGGGAAGTCCGCGGCCGGCTGCGGCAGAGATTCGACGTCACTTTGCCCCGGTTTGACCTGATGGCGCAGCTCGACAAGGCGCCGGACGGCATGACCCTGTCCGATGTCTCCAAGCGCATGATGGTGTCGAACGGCAACGTCACCGGCCTCGTCGAGCGGCTGGTGGAATCCGGTCATCTCGACCGGCGCACCTCGGAGACCGACCGCCGCGTCCAGGTGATCCGCCTCACTAAGCTCGGTCGTGCCGAGTTTCGCAGGATGGCTGCGGAACACGAAACCTGGATTGCCGACCTCTTCGCCGATCTGACGCCGAAGGACGTGCGCGAATTGATGCGGCTCCTGGCCAGGACCAAGGCGTCGGCGCAGAAATCGGCCGCGCGCCGCCGGCCCTAGCAGGCGGGCGGGCGGGCCGCCGAACCCATTTGCCGCAGGAAAAAGCAAGGAGTGCCCAAAATCCGCTATTGCGCCAAATTGTTTTAAGCCTAAAATGTTTTCCAGATCGTGCTGCCGGGTGCAATCCATGCTGAAAGGAGCGTGCGATGGCCAACGCCGCCAAGGTTCAAGTGTCGGGCTCGTGTGACGGCAATACTGCGACGGCCCATGTCGATACGTTCGCACGGCAACATCTGCCGCCGCGCGAGCTCTGGCCCGAATTCACCTTCACGCGGCCGGAGCTGCGCTACCCAACGCGATTGAACTGCGTCAGCTATTTCCTCGATCGCTGGGTCGAGCAAGGCCACGGCGATGCGCCTTGCGTCATCAGTCCTGCGGTCAGCTACACCTATCGCGAACTGCAGGCCCTCGTGAACCGCATCGCCAACGTGCTGGTCGGCAAGCTGGGTCTCGTGACCGGCGGGCGTGTGCTGCTGCGCTCGGCCAACAATCCGATGATGGTCGCGACCTATCTCGCAGTCATCAAGGCCGGCGGCATCGTCGTGGCGACCATGCCGCTCTTGCGGGCCAAGGAGCTGTCATATCCGATCCAGAAGGCTGAGATCACGCTCGCGCTGTGTGACGGAAAGCTCTCCGAGGAGATGGAGAAGGCGAAAGCCGCGGCGCCGGGCTTCAAGCACGTGGTCTATTGGGGCAATGGCGCCTCCGATTCGCTCGAAGCGCTGATCGCGGATGCGAGCCCGGAGTTCAAGGCTGTCGATACCGCGTCCGACGACGTCTGCCTGATCGCCTTCACGTCGGGCACGACAGGCGATCCCAAGGGCACCATGCATTTCCACCGGGACATGCTGGCGGTCTGCGACGGCTATGCGCGCAACATCTTGCGCGCCGAGCAGAAGGATCGCTTCGTCGGCTCGGCCCCGCTCGCCTTCACCTTCGGCTTCGGCGGTGTGTTGTTTCCGATGCATATTGGCGCCTCCTTCGTGGTGCTGGAGAAGACGACGCCGGACGACATTCTGAACGCGATCGAGCAGTACAAGACCACGGTCTGCTTCACGGCGCCGACCGCATACCGGGCCATGCTCGGCAAGCTCGCGGGCCGTGACATCTCCTCGCTTCGCAAATGCGTCTCCGCGGGCGAGACGCTGCCCAAGCCGACATTCGAGGCCTGGCTGAAGGCCACTGGCATCAAGCTGATGGACGGCATCGGTTCGACCGAACTGCTGCACATCTTCATCAGCGCGACCGAGGACGAGATCCGTCCCGGCGCAACCGGCAAGGCGGTGCCGGGCTATGAGGCCAAGATCGTCGACGATGCCGGCAACGACGTGCCGCCGGGCACGATGGGCCGACTAGCGGTACGGGGGCCGACCGGCTGCCGTTATCTTGCCGACGAGCGGCAACGGAAATACGTCCAGAACGGCTGGAACATCACCGGCGACACCTATCTGATGGATAGCGACGGTTATTTCTGGTACCAGTCGCGCTCCGACGACATGATCGTCTCGGCCGGCTACAACATCGCAGGCACGGATGTCGAGGCAGCGCTGCTCACGCATCCGTCCGTCGTCGAATGCGGGGTCGTCGGTGCGCCGGACGAGGCACGCGGCATGATCGTGAAGGCCTATGTCATCGCCGCGCCCGGTGTGACGCCGGACGCGCAGCTCGTGGCCGAGTTGCAGGAGCATGTCAAACGCGAGATCGCGCCGTACAAATATCCGCGCGCGATCGAATTCGTGACGCAATTGCCGAAGACCGAGACCGGCAAGTTGAAGCGTTTTGCCCTGCGTCAGCTGGCGCAGGCCGCGGCGACGTCCTCAGGCGTCGCTGCGGAATGAGAGAGGGATAGAGAATTGTCCGCGACGACGCCAAAAGGCCCGCAGCTCGCGGTGCTGCCGACGGCAGCCGAGCACGAAACCCGCTCCCGGGCGCAGATCCTCCAGCCGTCCGGCTGGCCAATGCCGAAGGGTTATGCCAACGGCATGGCTGCCGATGGGCGGATCGTCGTCACCGGCGGAGTGATCGGCTGGGATGCCGAAGAGCGTCTCGCGGACGGCTTCGTCGCGCAGGTGCGCCAGACCCTGAGCAACATCGCCGAAATCCTGGCCGAAGCGGGCGCCCGGCCCGAACACCTCGTGCGTCTGACCTGGTATGTCGTCGACATGGACGAGTACCTGGCCAATCTGAAGGAGCTGGGCAGGGTCTACCGCGACGTCTTCGGAGCGTACTATCCTGCGATGGCGCTGGTTCAGGTGGTCCGGCTCGTCGAGAAGGCGGCGCGCGTCGAAATCGAGGCCACCGCCGTCATTCCTCGCTGAGTTCGGCCCTGATCAGCTCGCCTTGATCAGCTCGCCTTGGCGAGCTCGCCGTCCTCTGGCGAGTTCAGATAGACGCCGGACATGGTGTCGACCCAGCAAAGATGGTCGTGCACCGTCTTCACGCCTTCGACGTTCTCCGCCGCAACGATGGCCGCCTGCCGTGCGCGTTCTTCGGTGATGACGCCACTGAGGTGAACGATGCCGTCACGGACGATGACGTTCAGCCCGAACGGGCACCAGTCGTTCTTCTCCATGATGTCGATGATGCGGCCGCGAATGTGATCGTCGTCCGCCGTCGGATCCGGTACCTCGCGAGCGAGCCCCGCCACCGCCTGTAGCAAATTGGCGCGGGATACGATTCCGACGACGTTGTCGCCGCGCACCACCGGCAGCCGCTTCACGTTGTTCCGTTCCATGAGATCGACGATCTCCGCGAGCGCCGTGTCCTCGGTGATGGTCACGACCGAAGCTGTCATCACCTCCGAGACCTTGCGGCCATGCTCGTGGACGAAGTCGCTGGCCGATTTGCCCGGACCGAGGATGAATCTCAGCCAGCGCCCCCGCTTGCGTCCGGTGCCGATTTCGCTGCGGCGGATGAAATCTCCTTCCGAGACGATGCCGACCAGCTTGCCGGTATCGTCGACGACCGTGAGGCCGCTGACATGCCGCTTCAGCATGATGTTCGCCGCCTCGACGATGCTGGTGTCAGGAGTAACCGAAATGACCGACCGGGTCATGATCTGGTGGGCGCGCATGAAGAACTCCGCTGGCTCGTCGAATGTCGATGCGCAAAACCTAGCGGGGACGTCGAGATGCGGTTTGACCCAGGTCAAGCGGACGAGGCCGCTTGGTCCTGGTTCAGCGATTGTGATCTGGGCCGGATTTGATGCAGCTCAACGCGCATCCGAAGCGTCGCCATATCCTGCTGCCGACGTAGACCGGAAGCCGGCAGGGAACATTCAGCCATGAGCGTCGTGCAGAAATTTCCACGGGCCGATGAGCCGGCGGCGCACGCGCTCGTCAATCCCGTTGCCGGCCCTCGAGCCGCTGCGGCAGGCCCCGAAAAGCCCGCAGGCAAGCCGGTCACCGCAGATCTCCCGCCTGCATCGGAGCCGTATCCCCTCGACCGCGCGTTTCATGCCATGCTGGCACGGTTCACGGGCGGGATTTCGCCAATGGCCTTGTCGCTCGCCTGGCTCGACTGGAGCTCGCATCTCGCCGCAGCCCCACAGCGCCAGATGGAGATTTCCCGCAACGTTCTTCGCGACACCGGCCGGCTGCTGGAAGCTGTCGCGCACGCGACGTCGCAAAAACCGTGGTCCGTCATTCAGCCGCAGGGACGCGATCGCCGCTTCAGGCAACCGCAATGGGAGGTCCCGCCGTTCAATCTGCTAGCACAGGCGTTTCTGCTTGCAGAGCGCTGGTGGCACGATGCCACCACCGGCGTGCGCGGCGTGTCGCATGCAAATGAAGCCATCGTCGAGTTCTCGGTGCGCCAGATGCTCGAACATGCTGGCGCCGTCGAATTTCGCGGCGACCAATCCGCAGGTGCTGGAGAAGGCGTTCCAGAGCGGCGGGGAAAATTTCGTCTTCGGCTGGCAGAACTGGTGCAGCGATCTGATGCGTCTGCTTTCGGCATCGAAACCGGCGGGCCACGCGCAATTTGTCGTCGGCAAGACGGTGGCGGCTTCGCCCGGCAACGTCGTCTATCGCAACGAGCTGATCGAGCTGATCCAGTACCATCCGACGACTGCGCAAGTGCGGCCCGAACCGATCCTGATCGTGCCGGCCTGGATCATGAAGTACTACATTCTCGATCTGTCGCCGCAGAATTCGCTGGTCAAGTATCTGACCGCTCAAGGCTTCACTGTGTTCGCGATCTCCTGGCGCAATCCGGATGCCAACGACCGCGATGTCGCCTTCGATGACTATCGCAAGCTGGGCGTCATGGCCGCGCTGGACACGATCGGCCGGATCATGCCGGATCGGAAGACCAATGCGCTGGGCTACTGTCTGGGCGGAACGTTGCTATCGATTGCCGCTGCCGCAATGGCGCGCGACGGCGACAGGCGGCTCGGCACGATCACGCTCCTTGCCGCCCAGACCGACTTCACCGAGGCCGGCGAACTGACGCTCTTCATCAACGAGAGCCAGGTCGCTTTCCTCGAAGACATGATGTGGCAGCGTGGCTATCTCGACACGACGCAGATGGCCGGTGCGTTCCAGCTGCTGCGCTCCAACGAATTGATCTGGTCGCGGCTGTCTCATGACTATCTGATGGGCGAAAGCAGTCCGCCAAGCGACCTGATGGCCTGGAATGCCGATGCGACGCGGCTGCCTTATCGCATGCACTCGGAGTATTTGCGCCAACTGTTCCTCAACAATGAGCTGGCCGAAGGCCGCTATCGCGTCGAAGGCAGGAGCATTTCGCTCTCGGACATCCATGCGCCGATGTTCGTGGTCGGCACGCTGGCCGATCACGTGGCGCCGTGGCGATCCGTCTACAAGATTCACTATCAGGTCGATGCCGACGTGACGTTCCTGTTGACCAGCGGCGGCCACAATGCCGGCGTCGTCGCTCCGCCGGATGACCCTGGGCACAGCTATCAGGTGATGACCAAGGCCGCGGACGCGCCCTATATCGGTGCAGATGAGTGGCTGAAGCTGGCTCCGCGAGTTGAGGGCTCCTGGTGGCCGGAATGGGCCGGATGGCTGGCGGCGCGCTCCGGAGAGCCCTGTGATCCGCCGCAGACCGGGCTTGGCGACGACGCTTCAGGCCTGCCCGAAGCGCCGGGAGACTACGTCCGCACCTAGTCCTCAGGCTCTGCATTTGGCGCGAGGTCTGAGGAGCGGAAGGGCTTGGCCTTGTCCAGTTTGCGGTAAGCCGCCGCGGCGGTGCGCAACAGCTTCTTTTCCCGTTTGCGGTCGAGGAAGCGAGTGCCGGCCTCGAAGCCGACACCGTTCAACGACGCCGCCAGCGTTTGCCCTCGCGCATCGTCGTTCAATTGCCCGAGAGATCTTTGCGCCTTGCGCAATTGCTTGAGGATGGACTTCTGCTTCGTCGCTGATCCGTCGGCGAACAGATCCGTCAGCGATTCGACCGAATAGGTCATCCGCTTATTGAGCAGCCGCAGCTTGTGCCGTCTCTCGACGTCGAGCTTGCTCAGCTTCCGGGCCTTCTTGAGCAGTGTCGTCTCCCATTCGGTCAACCGCGCTGTCGCGTGGTCGGCGAGCGAGCAGCGACGCAATCTCATGGCCTCCTTGCTGCGCCGCGTCGACCAGGGGCCGCTCTCGATCCAAGCCGAGGTCTGCTCGACCAGGCGGCGATAGCGTGCGGATTGCAGCGCGCGTGCCAGCAGGCGGTGGCTCTCGGCGCGCTTCTCGTCCCAGTGCTGGAGTTCGGCGATCACGGCGAGCTCGTTGCCACTTTCGGCGACGATCCGCTCGATCGCCACGTCGAGGTCCCGCACCATGCCGAGCTGGCTGTTGAGCCATCTCAGCTCGGCCCAGACATTCGGCCGCAGCGCGTCGTCGACCATCGGCGCGAAGAAGCGGATGGCGGTGCGCAGATGCGTCAGCGCGATCCGGATCTGGTGCAGGGCATCGGGATCGCCGCGGCAGGTGCCGTCGTGCTGGGCAAGGACGGCATCGAGGTGACGGCGCGCGATGATCCGGAACGCCGTGTCGCAGGCCATGCCGGGGCTGAGGCGGCCGGGCAGCGCATTGCGCCGCGTTGCCGGCATTGCGCGGGCGGTCGTCGAGATCGTGCTGGGTCGCGCCATCCTTGCCCGCGTCAATCAGATTGCCTTATTTGACCTCAGCGATTGCGTCCCGGCAGCTCTGGAGCGTCTGCTCTGGTGTCCCGGATGCATCGATGGTCGCCCAACCGACATGACCGATATTATAGCGCTCCTGCTGCGCGGCAACCTCTTGCGTGGCGTCGGACGCATCTCCCCGGCGGCTTCCGATTCGCGCCTGCCGGGTCGCGAGGTCGGCGACGAGGAACAGGCCGTTCAGCGGCACGTTGCGCTCGCGCGCCAGTGTGGCGATCGCGTCTCGTTCGCCCTCGGCGGCGAATACACCGTCGATGATCGCCGAATGGCCTTGAGCCAGCGCGCGCCGGGCGTAACGAGCCAATGTGCCGTAAACCCGGGCCGTGACCTCTGGCGTGTATGCGAATGGCGGCAGTCGCTGCGTGTCCTCGATCCCGAACATCTGCTTGCGGACGATGTCGCTGCGCAGCACGATCGCTCCCGGCTGTGGCGCGACGACCGGTGCGAGCGCGCGCGCCAAAACCGTCTTGCCGGTGCCGGATAGTCCCCCGACCGCAATCAGACGCGGAGCGGGAGGATGGATCAGCATCCGGGCGAGGCCGAAATAGCGCCGTGCATCGTCAAGGATGCCGACATCATCAGAACGCGGCGGCTTTAGCCGTGCCAGCGCCACCTGAGCGCGGATCGCCGCCCGGATCGACATGAACAGCGGCAGGGCCGAGAGCGCGTCGAGATTGTCGGATGGCGTCGCAGCGAGATATCGGTTCAGGACGATGTTGGCCGCGAGCGGTTGATCGTGGTGCAACAGGTCCATCAGCGTGAATGCGAGATCGTAGAGCACGTCGACAGTTGCCATCTGGGCATCGAACTCGATCGCGTCGAACAGGACTGGCCGCCCGCCGATCAACACGATGTTCGCAAGATGCAGGTCGCCGTGGCAGCGCCGCACAAAACCCTGCTGGCCGCGCTCTTCGAGCAAGGTGCGGAGGCGCAGAAACATCATCTGCGAAGCCCTGCCGAGTAGCGCGATTTCTTCGGCGTCGAAATGGTTGCCTTTTCCCAGGCCATTGCAGTTGCCATCGATCAGGCCGAGGATGGAGGAGATCCACGCCTTGCCGTCGGAGCGGCTCGCCGCCGCATGCGAAGCCACGATCGCGTCGGCGGCAGCCGAAGCTAGATTCTCATCTAGCGGGCCGGCCTTGGCCAGATGATCCAGCGTCTGGCTTTCGTCGAAGCGCGACATGTCGACCGCATACTCGATCGGCCGGCCGGGCCCGTCGATCTTCACCGACCCATCCGGCTCCTCCGTGATCGCCACGACGCTATGATAGATCTGCGGCGCCAGCGGCCGGTTGATCCTGATCTCCTCCTCGCAGGCCGCCTTGCGCTTGTCGAGCGTCGAATAGTCGAGGAACGGAAATTGCACAGCCCGCTTGATCTTCAGCGCGCGGTCGCCGTCGAGAAATACCGAAGCCGCGTGGGTATCGATCCGTCTCACGCCAGGACGTCCAGTCAGGAACTGGAATATCCGGTCCTGGGCCTCCGTCTCATCTCTGATCGACTTTGGCATCTGCCTCACCGTCAGGGCGTCAGGACGGCCGCGCCGAGAATCTGGCCATTCCGCAGCATTCTCAGAACTTCGTTGGCCTGATCGAGCGGAAATGCTGTGGTCTCGGTGCGTATGCCAGCTTGCGGGACGATCCGGAGAAAATCGAGGCCATCCTGCCGGGTCAGATTGGCCACCGAGACCAGCTGCCGTTCCTCCCAGAGCAGCTCATATGGAAAGCTTGGAATGTCCGACATGTGGATTCCGGCGCACACGACGCGGCCGCCCTTGCGTACGACGCGCAGCGCGGCCGGGACGAGTTCGCCAGCTGGCGCGTAGATGATGGCGGCGTCGAGCGGCTCGTCCGGCGTTTCGTCAGAGGCCCCTGCCCAGACGGCGCCGATACGACGTGCAAGGCCTTGCGCAGCGGCATCGCCACGCCGCGTGAATGCATAGACGGATCGTCCCTGCCAGACCGCAACTTGCGCGATGATGTGGCCGGCCGCGCCAAAACCATAGAGGCCGAGCTTGTTGGCAGAGCCGGCCATTACCAGCGAGCGCCAGCCGATCAGCCCTGCGCACAGCAGAGGAGCAATCTCCACGTCATTGCCGTTTTCGCCGAGTGGAAACGCGTAGCGCGCGTCAGCGATGGTGTGCGTTGCGTAGCCGCCGTCGCGCGTGTAGCCGGTGAAGAGGGGCGCGTCACACAGGTTTTCCATGCCGTCCCGACAGAACCGACACTTGCCGCAGGTAAAACCAAGCCAGGGAATGCCAACCCGATCGCCGGGCGCATGCGTCGCAACGTTCGGACCCACGAGATCGACCCGGCCGACAATCTCGTGGCCAGGCACGATCGGATAGCGAATATCGGGTAGCTCGGCGTCGACCACATGAAGATCGGTGCGGCATACTCCGCAGGCGCTGACCTTCACCCGGATCTGGCCTTCGCCGGGAATAGGATCGGGCCGCTCCTCCATCCGGAGCTGCGCTCGTGAGGCCGGCAACACCATCGCACGCATGAACCTCTCCGGGGCGAACCGCTCGGACTGACTTATTCATAGAATGGCCGAGCGGCCAGTCCTTGATGTTGGTCAACGGGCCGTCGCCAACCGACAGGACGGAGTTCCCCGGGCTTGACGAGGATCAAGCGTCCCGATGAAGGCCGGGCTATGCTGACGGCCAAGGAGAATCCCGATGGCCATCAAGGACGTCTTTCTGCCGCTTGTCGGCCAGCCGCGCCGGCCGCTTTTAGCCGCGATCGAGAAATGCGTGGCTGCCGCCGCGGACCTCGGCGCCAGGATCACCGCACTTGCGCTCGAGGAAGATGTTTTCGTGCGGCCGAAAGTGCTGCTGCCGGACGATGCCGCTGCGGCCGAGGCAACGGGGTTGCTTGGGACCGGCGACATGCAACTGCTCCTGAATGCCTTCACAGATGCATCGTCCCGCGCCGACATTCGCGCTCACGGCCGATCGGCCAAGGTGCCGGCAGACCAGATCGCCTCGATCCTGGCCGAACATGCGCGCTTCAGCGATCTCACGTTGCTCCCGGTGAAGCCGCACGACAGCCGAACGGAACACATCATCGAGACGCTCCTGTTCGAATCCGGGCGGCCGCTTCTGCTCTGCCCGGAACAGCACGTCGATGAGCTGCGACCGGAATTCGAGAATGTGATGATCGCGTGGGATCACTCCGCGCGTGCGGCGCGTGCGGTCGGCGATGCGCTGCCGGTCCTTCAGGCGGCCGCATCGGTCCGCGTGGTGACCGTGGCGGACGAGAAGACCGACGCGATCGTGCAATCCGGAACGGCTCTCGTTGGCCATCTCAGGGAACACGGCGTTCACGCCTCGTTCGAAACGGCGAAATGCGGCGGCAATTCGATCGGAAAGGTGCTCGGAAGCTGGGCGAATTCCCATGCGATCGATGCGATCGTGATGGGCGCCTATCATCATTCGCGCCTGAACGAGATCGTTTGGGGCGGTGTGACAAAGACCGTCATTGGCCAGCCACCGTGCTGGGTTATGATCTCGCACTAGGCACGCAGTTTCCAGCCTGATCTTCCATCCTCGGAACCGCCAGCGACCGGGCGCATTTGCTTTCATGTCCACCTACCGCCTGAAGAATCTGCTGTCACCGCGTTCGGTCGCGCTGGTCGGCGCGAGTGCCCGCCCGGTCTCGGTGGGACGCGCCGTCCTGGAGAACATCCGCGGCGCCGAGTTCAAAGGACAGTTTGGCCTCGTCAATCCGCGCCATGCCGAGATCGGCGGCATCGCCGCGGTGAAGAGTCTGGACAGGTTGGACTTCGTCCCCGAGCTCGTGGTCATCACCGCGCCGGCGCGGGAGGTTCCCGGCATCATCGATCAGGCCGGACGTCGCGGCTCGGCGGGCGCGCTGATCGTCTCGGCCGGGCTCGGCCACGGACCGGGATCCCTGCACGAGGCTGCAATCGCCGCGGCCCGCAAGTACGGCATGCGGCTGATCGGTCCGAACTGTCTCGGCATCATGATGCCCGCCGTAAGCCTCAATGCCAGCTTCGCCGCGCACATGCCAGGCGCGGGAAATCTCGCGCTGATCTCGCAATCGGGCGCGATCGCGGCCGGCATGGTCGATTGGGCGGCGCAGCGCGGCGTTGGCTTCTCCGGCATCGTCTCGATCGGCGATCAGATCGACGTCGACCTTGCCGATCTGCTCGACTATTTCGCGATGGATCACAAGACCCGCGCGATCCTGCTCTATATCGAGGCCATCAAGGACGCTCGCAAGTTCATGTCGGCGGCGCGCGCCGCCGCGCGCGTGAAGCCGGTCGTCGTGGTGAAGTCCGGCCGGATGGCGCAGGGGGCGAAGGCCGCGGCCACGCACACCGGGGCGCTCGCCGGCGCCGACGCCGTCTATGACGCCGCGTTCCGCCGCGCAGGCGTGCTGCGGGTCTCCGATCTGCGCGAGCTGTTCGATTGCGCCGAGACGCTCGGTCGCGTCGAATCGCCGGCGGGAAAGCGCCTCGCCATTCTGACCAATGGCGGTGGCATCGGCGTCTTAGCCATCGATCGATTGGTCGAGCTTGGCGGAATTCCGGCATCGATCTCGGCGGACGCGCGCAAGAAACTCGATGACGTGCTGCCGCCGACCTGGTCCGGTGCAAATCCCGTCGATATCGTGGGCGACGCCGACGCCGCGCGCTACGCAGCGGCGCTGGAGGTGCTGCTCGCCGATCCCGACAATGACGCCGTGCTTGTCCTCAACGTGCAGACGGCGATCGCCTCGGCGGCCGACATCGCCACGACCGTGACAGAGCTCGTCGGAAAATACCGTGAGCAGCACCGCCGCTGGGCAAAGCCCGTCCTTGCCGCCTGGGTCGGAGCCGACCAGAACATCATTCAGACGCTCTCCGGCGCGGGCATTCCGAACTACCCGACCGAGGATGATGCCGTGCGCGGCTTCATGCATCTGGTCCGGCACCGCGAAGTGGTTGAAGAATTGAGCCAGGTTCCGCCCGCGATGCCCGACACGTTCGTGCCGGACGCCAAGGCGGCGAGGCAGATCGTCACTGCCGCGATCACAGACGGCCGTCAATGGCTCGAGCCTGTCGAGATCAAGCACCTGCTCGAAGCCTACGACATTGCGATGGTGCCGACCTATGCCGCAACCGATGTCGAGCAGGCGGTGGCCTATGCGAACGACATGTTCGCGAAAGGCGCCACCGTCGTGCTGAAGATCATGTCGCGTGACATCGTCCACAAATCAGATGTCGGCGGTGTCATCCTCAACCTGACCACGCCGGATGCGGTGCGCGCGGCGGTCACCGACATTCTCGACCGAGCGAGGAAGCTGCGACCCGAAGCCCGCATCGGCGGTGTCATTGTCCAAGCGATGGTGGTCAAGGCGAAGGCGCGCGAGCTGATCCTCGGTCTTGCCGATGATCCCACCTTCGGCACCGTCGTCGTCTTCGGCCGAGGCGGGACGGCTGTAGAGATCATCAACGACAAGGCGCTTGCGCTGCCGCCGCTCGACCTGCAGCTCGCCCGCGACCTGATCGACCGCACGCGCGTGTCACGGCTGCTTCGCGCCTACCGGGACGTGCCGGCAGTGAAGCCGGATGCCGTCGCCATGGTGCTGGTCAAGCTGGCGCAGATGGCCGCCGACATTCCCGAAATCCGCGAATTCGACATCAACCCGCTGCTCGCGGACGAAACCGGCGTGACCGCGGTCGATGCCCGCGTTGCCGTGGGGCCGCCGCAGCGGAAGTTTGCAGGCTCCGGGCCGGCCAATTTCGCCGTTCGGGCCTATCCGTCACAATGGGAGCGCCGCCTGGAGCTGAAGGACGGCTGGCGGATCTTCGTGCGGCCCATGCGCCCCGAGGACGAGCCGACCATCCACGAATTCCTGCGTCACGTCACGCCGCACGACCTCCGCCTGCGCTTCTTCGCACCGATGAAGGAGTTCACCCACGAGTTCATCGCGCGCCTGACTCAGCTCGATTATGCGCGCGCGATGGCTTTCATCGCATTCGACGGGGAGACCGGCGAGATGGTCGGCGTCGTCCGGCTCCATTCGGACTCGATCTACGAGAGCGGCGAATACGCCATCCTGCTGCGGTCCGATCTCAAGGGCAGGGGACTCGGATGGGCCCTGATGCAGCTGATCATCGATTATGCGAAGTCGGAAGGGTTGAAGACCATATCGGGCGACGTGCTCCAGGAGAACATCGTGATGCTCGATATGTGCCGGCAGCTCGGCTTCGAGGTCAAGCCGGATCCTGCCGAGCCTGATATCTGCGACGTCAGGCTGAAGCTCTGAGCGCGCGCTTTAGGAGTGCGCTTCAGCCGACGTTGCGGTGGATTTCCTGGCCGTCGTTCGCAAATTCTTGACGATGATCGCAATCAGCGGCACCAGCACCGGCACGACGGTGCTGAGCGGATGATGCACGGCGCCTGACACCTGGACCTGGAGCGCGCGCGCCTCGAGCTGAAGGGCTTCGATGGATGCGTCATGAATTTCGTTCGCAAGTTCGATGTCACGCCCTGACGGAGCGCGGCCGGCGACCATGAACAGAGCGGCCGCGATGACGAAGTTGACGGCGCCGAGGATGGCGGCCGCAGTAATCGCACTCCAGATCTGCACCAGCGCGAAATAGGCCGAGAGCTCCAGCATCAGGAGTCCGAAGGCCGCGATCAGCGCCGCGAAGGCGCGAAGGCCAAGCCCCATCAACAGATGGCGAAGCCTGATGTCCGCGATGATCCGATCGGTGCGCCACAGCACGCGCAGATGTTTGACGACACTCTCGGTATTCACCTAATGCCTCCTCAGCATGAAGCCGACCACCACGCCGAGCGCAAACGCGGAGGCGAGCGATGTGATCGGCCGATCCGCAATGAGGCCCTGAAGCTGCTCCTGCTCATCGTCGACGGTCTCGCCGAGCTCGGTGAGCGCAGCCCTGATCTGATCGGCCAGCGCCTCGGCCCGATCTTTCGAACTGTCGTAGATCTCCTCGCCGGCGGTGCTCAAAAGGCGCGTGACGTCAACCTTCAGCGCTCGCAGTTCGTCGCTCATCTTGTCGCTATCGAACATGGATTTGATGTCCCCATTGATCCGCTAGCGAACCTAGGATCCGCGGGCGCAACGGTACTTGATGTGCGTCAAGGAGGTGCGGTGTTGTCCTGGTCTTGAGACAGGTCAACCCGGCCGCCACATGCTGGCCTAGAAATTCCGACTGAATGGGCCCCAATCGTCCCGATGAGGTGGAAGCGTGAACCCCGAACCACTGTTGCTGGCGACGCCGTCCGGCGATGTGCTGAAATTGCGCCCGGAAGGGCCGTGGACCGCAGCGAATGTAGTGACGCTCGAAACGCTGTCCCGATCGGTCGGGGCGGATGTCGATCGGTCCAGAGCCGTGACCCTGGACATGTCGGGCGTCAGCGCGCTCGACACGCTCGGCGCCTGGGTCCTGGAGAAGCTGTCGCGCCGGGCTGCATCATCCGGCAGATCGGCTGAATTCGTCGGTGTCGCCGATCATTTCAGCGGCCTGATGGACGAGGTGCGCCAGGTCAACCGCGACGCGCCGACACCCATAGCCACGTCAAATCCGCTCCTGCTCAGGCTCGGCGATCTCGGCAAGGCCACGATGGGTGCGCGGGAAGACGTCGCGATCTTTCTGCAAATGCTCGGCGCGCTATTCATGGCTGTGATCGGCGTGCTGCGCCGGCCGCGATCGCTGCGGTTGACCTCGCTGGTCTATCAGCTTTACCGCATCGGATGGCAGGCGATTCCCATCATCGTGCTGATCACCTTCCTGATCGGCGCCATCATCGCCCAGCAGGGATTCTTCCATTTCCGCAGGTTCGGCGCGGAGTCCTACACCGTCGACATGGTCGGCATCCTGGTGCTGCGCGAGCTCGGCGTGTTGATCGTCGCCATCATGGTCGCCGGACGGTCGGGAAGCGCCTATACCGCCGAGCTCGGCTCGATGAAGATGCGCGAGGAGATCGACGCGCTCTCGACCATGGGCCTCGACCCCGTCAACGTCCTGATCCTGCCGCGCGTTGCCGCGCTCGTCATCGCGCTGCCGATCCTCGCCTTCATCGGATCGATTGCCGCGCTCTATGGCGGCGGGCTGGTCGCACAGTTCTACGGCGACATGGGACCGGCGATCTACATCGCACGGCTGCATGACGCCATTTCCATCACTCATTTCGAGGTGGGGATCCTGAAGGCGCCGTTCATGGCGCTGGTGATCGGGATCGTCGCCTGTAGCGAAGGATTGCGCGTGAAAGGCAGCGCCGAGTCGCTGGGACGGCAGACCACGACATCGGTGGTGAAGTCGATCTTCCTGGTGATCGTGCTCGACGGCCTGTTCGCGATCTTCTTCGCTTCGATTGGAATGTGACGATGGAGGAATCGCAGGAAGAGTTCGCGATCCGCGTCCGCGACCTCGTGGTCGGCTTCGGCCGCCAGATCGTGCTCGACCATCTGTCGCTCGACGTCCGCCGCGGTGAGATCCTCGGGCTGGTCGGAGCGTCCGGCGGCGGCAAGTCGGTGCTGATGCGCACTATCATCGGCCTCATCCCGCGCCGAAGCGGCACCATCGAAGTCATGGGACAGCCCATCGGCGGCCGCGCTCAAGGCGCGGCCACGACTTGGGGCATCCTGTTCCAGCAGGGCGCGCTGTTCTCATCGCTGACAGTGCGGCAGAACGTCCAGTTTCCGCTGCGGGAAAATCTCGTCCTGTCGCAGGAGCTGATGGACGAGATCGCGATTGCCAAGCTCGAGATGGTCGGGCTGCGGGCGCAGGATGCGGACAAATTTCCCGCGGAGCTGTCGGGCGGCATGACCAAGCGCGTGGCGCTGGCGCGCGCGCTCGCGCTCGATCCGCCGATCCTGTTCCTGGACGAGCCGACCTCCGGCCTCGACCCGATCGCCGCCGGCGATTTCGACGCGCTGATCAAGACGCTGCAAAAGACCCTGGGCCTCACCGTGTTCATGGTCACCCACGACCTTGCGAGCCTGACCACGGTCTGCGACCGCGTGGCCGCCCTGGCCGACGGCAGGATCGTGGCGATCGGCCCGATGCGCGAACTGCTGCAATCCGAGCATCCCTGGGTGCGGGCCTATTTCCACGGCAAGCGCTCGCAGATGCTGCAACACGAAATGAGATGACACATGGAAACCCGCGCTCCTTACGTGCTGATCGGCACCTTCGTGCTGGCTGCGATCCTCGCGGTGTTCGGCTTCGTCTATTGGCTGAACAACACCGGCGGCATCGGGCCGCGCACGAACTACCACGTCCAATTCCAGGGACCGGTGCCCGGCCTGCTGGTCGGCGCCGGCGTGCTGTTCAACGGCATCCGCGTCGGCGAGGTGACCGAGCTCGGGCTCGCGCCGGATAACCCGCGTTTCGTCAATGCGACGATCTCGGTGGCCGCGGCGACGCCCGTGCGTGCCGACACCAAGGTCGGGCTCGATTTCCAGGGCTTGACCGGTGTGCCGGTGGTGACGCTGGAGGGCGGCATGATCGTCGCCAAGTCGGGCGCCAAGTCCGATGATGCGCTGACCTTGATCGCCGAGGCCGGCGCAGGCCAGAGCATGACGCAGGCGGCGCGCGATGCGCTGCGGAAGGTCGACACCGTGTTGGAGGACAATTCCGGCCCGCTGAAGGACACCATCGCCAATTTGAAGACGTTCTCCGACGGGCTCGCGCGCAACACCGGCAAGATCGACGGCATTCTGGCGGGCCTCGAGAAGATGACCGGTGGCGGAGCGCCCGCGCAGAAGGTCACCTACGACCTGCGCACGCCGAAGAATCTGGGGCCGGCCGGCAAGACGCTGTCTGCGTCACTGGCCATTCCCGAGCCGACCGCGGTCGCGATGCTCCAGACCCAGCGCATGCTGTTCTCGCCGGTCGGGACGATCCGGGCTTTGCCGATTTCCTCTGGGCCGACAGCATTCCAAAACTGGTGCAGGCGCGCCTGATCGACAGTTTCGAGAATTACGACATTGCCCACGCCCCGCTACGCACGACCGATCTCGGTCAGGCGGACTACCAGCTCCTGATCGACATCAGACGCTTTCGGATCGCGACAGACGGCGAGGCGAAAGTCGAGATCGGACTGTCGGCGCGGATCGTCGACAAGAACGGCAAGGTGATTGCCTCGCGCCTCGTTGAGACCACCGAGAAGCTCGACAAGGTCGAGCCGGCCGCTTCAGTCGCAGCGTTCGATGCCGCCTTTGCCCGGATCGCAAAGGAGCTGATCGGCTGGACCGTGCAGGCGGTATGATGCCTGCTATTCCAGAGTCTTCAGGTAGGACAGGAGGTCGTGGATCTGGTCCGGATTGAGCTCGAAGGCGGGCATGTCGGTATGGCCGGTGTAGATACCTTCGGCCAGCGCCTCACCAAGGGTCTCGATCGGATAACGCCGATGCAGGTTTCGCAGCGCTGGCGCGCTCTTGAGCGGACTCTCGGAGACACGGTCGATCGCATGGCAGCGAGCGCAATTTGCCCGTGCAAAGGCCTTGCCGCGCTGCTCGGCGGTCGTGGCGGCTTGCGCAGGCGTGATCAGGAGCAGCCCAATCAGGCCGTGACGCAGCGCGCTTTGCAGCATGGAAAGTGATCCCCGTCGAACTCTGGAGGGACAGAATAAGGCGGGGACCTCGGCCAAAATTGATCTGAGTCAATCGGGTTTGTCACAGCGCAGTAAAATGCAGGTGCGTGGCAACTCGGCCCGGGGCAGAGCTGGGCCGACGCTTGGAGCGGTGGATGAAGCCTTCCGTGGTCACGATTGAGCCGAACGGGCATTTCTGCAGCGATTGTGCCGTACGCGCATCAGCGGTTTGCTCGTCGCTGGATGCAGCCGAGCTCAGGGAATTCGAGCATCTGGGGCGCCGTGTCCATTTCGGCTCAGGCGAGACCGTGTTTTCCGAAGAGGACATCACGACCTCGTTCTACAACGTCCTCGAAGGCGTCATGCGGCTGTACAAGCTGCTGCCCGACGGTCGGCGGCAGATCGTGGGCTTTGCCCTGCCGGGCGATTTCCTGGGAATGAATATTTCCGGCCGCCACAATTTTTCGGCCGACGCGATCGGCGCGGTGACCGTGTGCCAGTTCGCCAAAGCACCTTTCGGCCGTTTCATCGAGAGCCGGCCGCAGCTGCTCAGGCGGATCAACGAGCTGGCCATTCGCGAGCTGAGCCAGGCGCGCGACCACATGGTCCTGCTCGGCCGTCGCTCGGCGGACGAGAAGGTCGCAACGTTTCTGCTCGGCTGGCGCCAGCGTCTGTTGGCGCTCGGGGGATCGCTGGACACCGTTCCGCTTCCGATGAGCCGTCAGGACATCGCCGACTATCTCGGCCTGACCATCGAAACCGTCAGCCGCACCTTCACCAAGCTCGAGCGTCACGGTGCAATCGAAATCCTTCATGGCGGTATCAGCCTGCGCGACCCCGCGCGCGTCGAGGCCCTGGCCGCGGCCTGACATTCTGTCCGCAACGCTCGCGGATTTTTGATCCCGATCAATGACGCCGGCCATCCGTCGCAAAATAATGCCTCAGACAATCCGGGAGAAGCATGATGCCCGCTGACGCGTTGCTGGTGACTGTCGTCGTCGTCGCGATCTTCGTCGCTTTCGCCGCAGCCTTGGCTTGGGCGGACCGGCAGACCAGCGCAGGCCGGCTCGACCCGGATTCCAAGCGCTGAAGCTCCTGAGATCGTCGTCCGATCTGACGCGCCGACCGCCGACGCTCGTCCAGAGCTCTGGCCGTGCGGCAGCGCCTCAACGCAATCACGACTTGCGCAATCTGCAACTCTGCGTCGGTCCAAATGCATCGGCGCATCCTTCGGATGGTGCCTTCCGCCTAACCACGGCGTTTTCGCGGCATTTGCCTAAAACGGCGCCCGTGCTTTCCGGTTGAAAAGCCTGATAACGTTGACTACGCAGGAACCCCAATGCCTCGCAGTCTTAGGAGCCCAGCGGCGTGCCTCAGGACAAGACCGGCGACCCCCGACAGTCAGCGGGCAACAAACTATCGGTGCTGCGCAAGCACCCGATCTTCGCGGATCTGGAGCCGGAGGCGCTCGATCAACTCTGCCGCTATGCCAAGCACACCACCGTGAAGCGTGGCGCGACGATCGCCGCCAAGGGCGATCCCGGTAACAACCTATTCGCGGTGGTCACGGGGACGGTGAAGATCTCCTCTTCGTCGCCGGATGGGCGGAATGCCATTCTCAATCTGATCGGTCCCGGAGAAATTTTTGGCGAGATCGCGGTGCTCGACGGCGCACCCAGGTCGGCCGACGCCACCGCGAACACCAATTGCGAACTCTACATCATCGATCGCCGGGACTTCCTGCCATTCGTGAAGAGCCAGCCGGCGCTGGCGATGAAATTCATCGAGCTGCTCTGCGCGCGCCTGCGCTGGACCAGCCAGCAGGTCGAGCAGGTGATCCTCCAGAACCTGCCGGGCCGGCTCGCGAGCGCACTGCTCGGTCTCACCGAGGAGCGCAAGCTCGACTCCGGCAGCGGCACGCTCGCCATCACCCAGCAGGAGATCAGCGAGATGGTCGGGATGACGCGCGAGAGCATCAACAAGCAATTGCGCGCATGGTCCGGCCGCAACTGGGTTCGTCTCGAGCATGGCGCGATCGTCGTGCTGGATACAGATGCACTGCGCGAACTCGCCGAGAGCGGTCTCTCCGGCGATTGAGAGCGTAGAGCGTGCTCTACATTATTGAGCATCTAGCCATCGATGATGGCGATCGCGCGGGTCCAGCCTGCGGAGGCGCGTTCGATCTTGACCGGAAAGCATGAGACCATGAATCCGGTCGCGGGCAATTGATCGAGATTGTGCAGCTTCTCAAGATGGCAATAGCCGATGTGCCGTCCCGCCTTGTGGCCTTCCCAGATCAGGCTGGCATCCCTTGTTTCGGCGTATTTCTTTGCAGTGTAGACGAACGGCGCATCCCAGCTCCAGCCGTCGGTGCCGGTCAGGCGGACGCCGCGTTCGAGCAGGTACATGGTGGCTTCATAGCCCATGCCGCAGCCGGAATTGACATAGTCGGCTTGGCCGAATTTCGCGCCGGCGCTGGTGTTAACGATGACGATCTCCAGCGGCGACAGCGTGTGTCCGATGCGTTTCAGCTCCTTCTCGACATCGTCGGCGCTCGCCACGTAGCCGTCGGGCAGATGCCGGAAGTCGAGCTTCACGCCCGGTTGAAAGCACCATTCCAGCGGCACCTCGTCGATCGTCCATGACCGTTCGCCGCGGTTCATGGTCGGATGGAAGTGCCAGGGCGCATCGAGATGCGTCCCGTTGTGGGTCGACAGCGAGACCTGCTCGACGGCCCAGCCCTGGCCGTCCGGCAAATCCTGCGCCTTGAGGCCGTCGAAGAACTGCAGCATGCGCGGCAGGCCCTGCTGGTGATCGATATACTGGATCGTCGGATGGTTGCCGGGCGGATCGGACGTCACGTCGTTTCGGAGCGGCACTGAGATATCGATCAGCTTCCGCGGCATGGGCATTCCCTCGAGATGGTCCACTGTTTCGAACATGTTGAGGGGGCTCCGTAGGGGGCGTCAAGTCACGTGCCGGCGACGCCGAGCCAGCCCGCCGTACCCCACCCTAATGCGAATTGCGCCAGAAATTGATCGATGCAACTCTTGCATTGATCAATGCTGGATTTGGCTTGGACAGAGAATGCCGCTCGCCCTAGGGACGACATTGGCGCTTGACTTCACACCTGAAGTGGAGCGACCCAAGGCGGCCTGCAGCCGGCCCGACAACAACATAATCAACCCAGTCGACCAGGAGGAAAGCCCAGATGAAGACACTCACCGGTATCATCACAGCCGTTGCACTGGCGGTCTCAGCGCCCCTGGCGACCGCACGCGATTTCCGCTCCGCCGACGTCCACCCCGCCGATTATCCGACCGTCGAGGCCGTCAAGTTCATGGGCAAGCAGCTCGCGGCGGCGAGCGGCGGCAAGCTCGGCGTTAAGGTGTTTCCCAACGGAGCCCTGGGATCCGAGAAGGACACCATCGAGCAGCTCAAGATCGGCGCGCTCGACATGATGCGGATCAACGCATCGCCGCTGAACAACTTTGTGCCGGAAACCATCGCGTTGTGCCTGCCTTTCGTCTTCCGGGATACGCAGCACATGCGCACGGTCCTCGATGGATCCATCGGCGATGAGATCCTGGCGGCGATGGAGCCCGCGGGATTGGTCGGCCTTGCCTATTACGACAGCGGCGCCCGGTCCATCTACACCGTCAAGGCACCGGTCAAGTCGCTCGCCGACCTCAAGGGCCTGAAGATCCGCGTCCAGCAATCCGACCTGTGGGTCGGCATGATTCAGAGCCTCGGAGCCAACCCGACGCCGATGCCCTATGGCGAGGTCTATACCGCGCTCAAGACCGGCCTCGTGGACGCTGCCGAGAACAACTGGCCGTCTTACGAGTCCTCGCGCCACTTCGAAGCCGCCAAGTTCTACAACGTCACCGAGCACTCGCTGGCGCCGGAAGTTCTCGTGATGTCGAAGAAGGTCTGGGACACGCTGAGCAAGGACGATCAGGCGATGATCCGCAAGGCGGCCAAGGAATCGGTGCCCGTCATGCGCAAGCTCTGGGACGAGCGCGAGCAAGCCGCCCGCAAGACCGTCGAGGCCGCCGGCGTTCAGGTCGTGACCATCGCCAACAAGGCGGAATTCGTCGACGCGATGAAGCCGGTGTACACGAAGTTCGCCGGTGACGAGAAGCTCCAGAGCCTCGTCAAGCGCATCCAGGACACGAAGTAAACATAGCAGTGTCGGGTCCGGAGTCGCCCAGTTGCGGCACCGGACCCTCGGGAGGGAGGCGCGGGATGACAGACCCACACGTCGCAAGCCACGAGCACGAGGCGGTCACCGGTCGCCCGTCCACCGGATTGCTGTCGCGGATCAATGCTCCCGTCGCGCGCGCGGGCATGTATCTGTCCGTGGCCGGCCTGCTCGTCATCGTCGTCATCGTTTTCTACCAGGTGTTCGGACGTTACGTGCTCAATTCCAGCCCGACCTGGACGGAGAACCTCGCGCTGGTCCTGATCCTGTATGTCACCTTGATCGGCGCCGCCGTCGGCGTGCGCGATGCCGGACACATCGGCATGGACAGTCTCTTGGTGATGCTTCCGGATCACATGCGGGAGAAGATCGAGCTCGTGATCCACGTCCTGGTGGCCGTGTTCGGCATTGCGATGGCCTACAATGGCTGGATCCTCGGGGCGTCGGTCGGAACCGTGAAGATCCCCAATCTCGGCCTGCCTGAGGTGATCCGCTACGTGCCGCTGATCGCCTCCGGCATCCTGATCATCTCCTTTTCAATCGAGCACATCATTGCTCTCTTGCGCGGCGAAGAGGTCGTCCCCTCATGGAACTGATCATCCTCGGCGCCACCTTCTTCGGCTTCCTGATCCTCGGCGTCCCCGTCGCCTTCGCGATCGGCCTCTCCGCGATCTGCACCATCCTCTACGAAGGCCTGCCGGTCGCCGTCATCTTCCAGCAGATGATGTCGGGGATGAACATCTTCTCCTTCCTCGCCATTCCGTTCTTTGTCTTCAGCGGTGAGCTGATGCTGCATGGCGGCGTCGCCGATAAGATCGTGCAGCTCGCCAAGAATCTCGTCGGGCACATCCGCGGCGGGCTCGGCATGTCGAACGTGGTCGCCTGCACCCTGTTCGGCGGCGTCTCCGGCTCGCCCGTCGCCGACGTGTCGGCGATGGGCGCAGTCATGATCCCGATGATGAAGAAAGAGGGTTTCGACACCGACTACGCCGTCAACGTCACCACCCATGCCTCGCTGGTCGGAGCCTTGATGCCGACCAGTCACAACATGATCATCTATGCCCTTGCCGCGGGCGGCAAGGTCTCGATCGGTGCGCTGATCGCCGCCGGCCTCCTGCCGGCGCTCGTGCTGATGGTCTGCATGCTGGTCGCTGCTTACGCGGTCGCGGTGAGGCGCGGCTATCCGGCGGGCAAATTTCCGGGCTGGGCCGAGGTCTTCCGCTCGCTTGCGGCCGCGCTGCCGGGCCTTCTGATCGTCGGCATCATCCTGGCGGGCATCCTGTCCGGCGTCTTCACGGCAACGGAATCCGCAGCCGTCGCGGTCACCTACACGATCCTGCTGACCTTCTTCATCTACCGCACCATGACCTGGGGCAACTTCCTGCGCGCCGCCGCCAAGGCGGTGAAGACGACGGGCGTGGTGCTGCTGCTGATCGGCGTCTCCACCATGTTCCAGTATCTGATGGGACTCTACGAGGTGGCCGACCTCGCCGGCGAGATGATGAGCAAGGTCTCCACGCAGCCCTGGATGATCTTCCTGCTCATCAACGTCATCTTGTTCGTGCTCGGCACGTTCATGGACATGGCCGCGACCATCCTGATCTGCACCCCGATCTTCCTGCCGATCGCGATGAAGGCGGGCATGGACCCGGTGCAGTTCGGGATGCTGATGCTGATCAATTGCGCCCTGGGGCTGAACACCCCGCCGGTCGGAACGACGCAGTTCGTGGGCTGCGCCATCGGCGGCATCTCGGTCGGCGCCGTGATGCGCACCATCCTGCCGTTCTATGCCGCGCTGATCGCAGCCTTGATGTTCGTGACCTACGTCCCTGCATTCTCGCTGTGGCTGCCCCGCCTGCTGATGGGCTACAAGGGCTAGCAGCACCAGGGAGAAGCCATCAGTGACGGACTATCGCAAGCTCTTCGATCTCACCGGCAAGACCGCAGTCGTCCTCGGCGCCGCTTCCGGCATCGGCAAGTCGTCGGCCGAGGCGCTGGCCGGGCTCGGCGCCCGCGTCGTCTGCGCCGACCGCGCGTTTGATGCGGCGGAGGCGACCGCCGCCGGCATTCGCGACAAGGGCGGCTGGGCGGAAGCTGCTAGCTGCGACGCCGCGAGCGCTGCGGACGTCAACGCGCTGGCCAAAACCGTGATGCAGAAGTTTCCGCGGCTCGACATCGCTGTGACGACGCCCGGGCTCAACATCCGCAAGACCATCCTCGACTACACCGAGGAGGATCTCGATCGCGTCCTCAACCTCAACGTCAAGGGCACGGTCTGGTTCTTCCAGGCTTTTGGCCGCATCATGGTCGAGCAGAAGGGCGGCAGCATCGTCGCCTGCTCCTCGGTGCGCGCGGTCACCATCGAGCCGGGCCTCGGCGTCTACGGCTCGACCAAGGCGGCGATCGGCCTCCTGGTGAAGGGCTTTGCCTCAGAGGTCGGCCATGCCGGCGTGCGCGTCAACGCGATCGCGCCGAGCATCGCCGAAACGGCGCTGACCGGCCCGTTCAAGCAGCGTCCCGACATCTACAATCTCTACGCCGGGCACACCGTGTTCAACCGCTGGAGCAGCGCCGACGAGGTCGCCACCGCTGTGGCCTATCTCGCTTCGGACGCCGCGAGCTATGTCAGCGGCAGCACGCTGTTCGTCGATGGCGGCTGGACTGCCGTCGATGGCCCGCCGACCGGCCTCACCCAGCTGCACAAATAGGCAGTCATCGGCATCTACCCCGCGAAGCCTGCGCGTTGGCGCAGCTCCTTCCGGTCTGCGCTGCTCAGCAGCGCGATCAGCGCGGCCGCCTCCTTTGGGTGTGCGGCCCGCGCGGTGACACCGGCCGTGTACATCGTCACGAGTTCGCAGCCGGGCGGCAGCGATCCTGACAGCGCGATGCCGTCGGTCGCGATGATCTCGGTCGCCTGCGTGCAGCCGATCGGTCTTTGCGCGGTGGATGCCGCAAGCTCCCGCATCGCAGTTGCGCCGTTCGGAAAGATCTTGAGGCGTGAGGCGACCTCATAGGCGATGCCGAGCTGATCAAGCACTTTGGCGACGTGCTGTCCCGCGGTCGAGGCCTTCGTGTCGGGGACGTAGATCGCATCGGCGCTGCGCAAGACCTCACGCAAATCGGCTTCGCTCTTCACCGTCACCCTGGGATCGCGGCTGCGGACGGCCAGCGCAGTCTCGACGCGGCCGACATCGGCAATCGAGGAGGAAGTGATAAGCTTCTCCTCGGCGAGCTTGGCAAGCAGCACTTGCGTCAGGATCACGAGATCTACTGGCGCTCCCGCGCGCAGCTTGTCGGCCATGATGCCGACCGCGCCGAACTCGCCGTCGATACTGAGGCCGGTCTGCGCCTTGAGCGCGTCGGTAAGGCCGCGCACCAGCCCTTGCGCTGCGCCACCGCTCAAAATGTTCACTGTCGTCACGATGCAAGCTCCGCAGCTGCAATGATCCTGTCGCGCGTGATCGGCAGGTCGTGCACGCGCACGCCGAGGCAATCGTAAACCGCATTGGCGATCGCTGCCGTCACCGGGCCGTGCGCGGCCTCACCGGCGCCGAGCGGCTCGATCTCCGGCCGCTGGATGATCTCGACATCCACCGCCGGCACCTCGCTGAACCTCAGGATCGGATAGTCGGTCCAGGAGGTCGAATTGATGCGCGTCCGATCGAAGCGGACACGCTCCTTCAGCACCCAGCTCGTCGCCTGGATCGCGCCGCCCTCGATCTGGTTGATGACACCGTCCGGATTGATCGCTTCGCCGACGTCTACGGCAAGCGTTAGCCGCTTCACGCGGATGTCCTCAGCACCTTCGATCTCGGCAATCGCGGCGCAGTAGGCTCCCATGTTCTTGTAGCGGGCAAAGCCGACGCCGTGACCGATGCCGGTTCGCTTCTGCGGCTTCCACGCGGCACGTCGCGCGGCAGAGCGGATGACGTCCTTGGCGCGCTCGTCGCGCAGATGACGCAAGCGAAATGCGATCGGGTCCTCGCCGCGCAGGGCGGCGATCTCGTCGAGCAGGGATTCGATGGCGAACACGTTGCCCTGCGCGCCGAGGGTCCGCAGCGCTGAGGTGCGCACCGGCATCGTCAGCAGCCGGTGGCTTGTGATCGTCCAGGCCGGGAGGTCATAGAGTGGAACGGAGTTGCGATCAGCGCCGCCGCCATTCGCAGCCGGCGGGTTGGACGAGATCATGCGCGGGTAGGGGTTTGCGATCTCGGTTGCGGCAAGCAGCGCGGGCTGCGCCGCGCGTCCGGGTCGCGCCGCATGGCCATTGCTCCAGATCGCGTGGCGCCAGCCGGTGATCTCGTTGTCGGCATCGAGATCGGCCTCGATCTCGATGGCCATGGCCGCGCCGAACGGCGCATGGGTCATCTCGTCGTGGCGAGACCATTGCACCCGCACCGGACGGCCGCCGGCAGCCTTTGCCAGCAGCACGGCATCGAGCGCGACGTCGTCGGCTGCATTATGTCCGTAGCAGCCGGCGCCCTCCATGTGCTCGACGACGATATTCTCGGCCGGCAGCTTGAGCACGATCGCGAGATCGGCGCGCAGCAGATAGACGCCCTGGCTGTGGGTCCAGACATGGACGCGATCGCCGTCACATTGCGCCATGGCGCAGGATGGCGCGATCGAGCCGTGTGCGATGTAGGGGCGGGTGTATTGCCGGCGCAGAGTTTGGACCGGCTTGTTCGTCGCTGCCGTCCTGGTGTCGATGACATCAGTCTCGACCGGCTGGCTCTTCAGAAAGCCCGCCAGATCGTCTTCGTCGGGCAGCGGATCGCCGGCCGACCATGTCGCGCCCTTGCCCAGGGCTTTCACCGCGGCTTCCGCCGCGGCCTCGCCATCGGCAACGACGCCGGCAAAATCGCCGTCGCGGACGATCGCGATGAGGCCAGGGACAGCGCGCGCAGCCTCCTCATTGAACGCAATCAATCTGGCCCCTGAAACCTCCGGCCGCAGCACGCGTCCGTGCAAAAGGCCCGGCAGCGAACAATCGTGGATGAAGCGCGGCCGCGCGAACACCTTGTCGGGAATGTCGACGCGCTGGACCGAATGCCCGGCGAGCGCGCGGTCGGCGGCGCTCTTCGCTGTCGCGCTCGCGGTCGCGTCGTGATCAAGAGAAACCTCACCAGCCAGCTCCCAATAGCTGGTGCTGACATTGCCCGGTCCCGAGATCGTGCCGTCATCGACACCGAGCAGCGCCGCATCGACGCCTAGGCGCTCCGATGCAGCGGTGAGGAAGCGCTGGCGCACCTCGGCACAGGCCTGGCGCAGCGCGCGGCCGGATTGCTGAATCGACAGGCTGCCCGAGGTGACGCCTTCGTTCGGGCTCGTCGCCGTCGAGGCGCGGATCATCTCGATGCGGCCGATATCAACATCGAGCTCGTCCGCCGCAATTTGCGCCAGCGCCGTGACGATGCCCTGGCCGATCTCGACCTTGCCGGGCGAGATCGCCACACGGCCTTCGCCGGTGAATCGTACCCAGGACGACAGTCTTGGATTGGCCGCCAGACTGACCGGCAGTTTCGGGGCGGGGACCGTCATAGGGCTGCCATCTCCGCCGCCGCCCGCATCACCGCACGGACCATGCGGTTATGCGATCCGCAGCGGCACAGATTGCGGTCCAGCGCCGCTCTGACCTCGGCCTCCGTCGGTAACGGATTGCACTTCAGCAGGGCTGCTGCACTGATCAGGATCCCTGAGACGCAATAGCCGCATTGCATCGCCTGCTCGAAGATGAAGGCGCGTTGCAGCGGGTGCGGTTGCTCGACCGTGCCAAGGCCTTCCACCGTGACGACGTCCTTGCCCGCAACCGACCACATCGGCATATCGCATGAAGCCATCGCGCGGCCATCGACCATGACATAACAGGCGCCGCACTCACCGGCGCCACAGCCGAAATGCGCACCGGTGACAGCGAGCCGGCTGCGCAGCACGTCGAGCAGCGTCTGGTCAGGATCAGCATCCACGGCCATCGCTGCGCCGTTGAGCTGGAATTGAATGGCAGGCATTCTCGCTCTACGATCTCACGACTTGTCGAACTTCTTGACGACGTCGGCCCATTTCTCGATGTCACCGCGCAGGAATTTTTCGAACTGTTCCGGCGTCATCGACATGGGCATGGCGCCCTGTTCTGTCCAGAGCTTGACGATGTCAGGCCGCTTCACCATTGCGTTGACGGCCGCATTGAGCTTGTCGATCACAGGCTTCGGCGTGCCCGCGGGAGCCATGAGGCCGAGCCAGATCGTCGCCTCGTAGCCGGGCACACCGGCCTCGATCGCGGTCGGCACGTTCGGCAGCACGGCCGAGCGCTGCTTGCCGGTGGTGGCGAGCGCGCGGACCTGGTTCTCGCCGATGTTCGGCGCCATTGCCGGCACCGCGTCGATCATCATCTGCACCTGTCCGCCGATCACGCCGCTGCGCGCCTCGCCGCTGTTGCGATAGGGCACGTGGACGATTTCGACGCCGGCCATGGTTTTGAACAGCTCGCCGGCCATGTGATAGGGCGTGCCCTGGCCGGAGGAGGCGTAGTTCAGCTTGCCGGGCTGTGCCTTGGCGAGCGCGATGAACTCTTGCAGCGTCTTCGCTGCGACTTGCGGGTTCACCACGATGACGAGATCGGAATAGTTCACCGGCGCGATTGGCGCGAGGTCGCGCATCAGCTCGTATTTGCGCTTGTCCGGGGTCAGCAGCGATTCGTTCGCGGTCTGGGTGTTGGACATCATCAGCAGCGTGTAGCCGTCGGGCGGCGACTTCGCCGCTTCGACCGTGCCGATGACGCCGCCCGCGCCGGTGCGGTTCTCGATCACGAAGGGCTGGCCAAAGCTCTCCTGGAGCACGTTGCCGATCAGCCGGGCCGCGACATCCGCCGGCCCGCCGGCCCCAAAGGGCACCACGATCCGGACTGCGCGGGTGGGATAATCCTGCGCCAATGAGGGGGCTGCGGAGAAGGCGCCGAGCAGGCCGACGGCGACCACCAGCACGAATCTTCGGGCTTTCATACCCACCTCCCTGATGTCGTTCTTGTTTGGCCGGCACTGTAGCGGCAGGGGATGTGGACTGTCGACGGCTCACAAAGCCGATCGTGCCGGGAATATCGGGACGGTGTCGGTGTGGCTGCGCCGCTCTTCGCAGTCGCGGCAGGAACCGGCAGCGCACGTGATCTGAGCAAATCGCATGGGCATTGCCGGATAAATGCCCTCGGCTGACAGGTATTTTGGTGTTACGAAATTGGCCATGAACCAGCACGCCAAGATCGAAATCCGCCACTCGACCTGCCCGCATGATTGCCCCTCGGCCTGCGCCCTCGACGTCGAGGTGGTCGAGGGCCGCAGCATCGGCCGCGTCCGTGGTTCGAAGCAGCAGACCTATACGGCCGGCGTCGTCTGCGCCAAGGTCGCCCGTTATGCCGAGCGCATCCATCACCCCGAGCGGGTGACGTTTCCGATGCGCCGCATTGGGCCAAAGGGCTCCGGGCAATTCGCGCGGATTTCCTGGGACGAGGCGCTCGACGAGATCGGGCATCGCTTCAATCAAGCCGAGCGCGAGTTCGGCGCGGAATTGATCTGGCCCTATTACTACGCCGGCACGATGGGCCTGGTGATGCGCGACGGCCTCAATCGCCTCACCCATGTGAAGAAATATTCGCGCTTCTATCAGACGATCTGCGCCAATGTCGCGCGCATCGGGTTTGCGATCGGCACCGGCAAGATCGCCGGCGTCGACCCGCGCGAGATGGCGCTGTCCGACCTCGTCGTGATCTGGGGCACCAATCCGGTCAACACCCAGGTCAACGTGATGACGCACGCCTCGCGCGCGCGCAAGGAGCGCGGCGCGAAGATCGCTGCGGTCGACATCTACGACAACGAGACCATGAAGCAGGCTGACATCAAGATCATCCTGCGGCCCGGCACCGACGGCGCGTTTGCCTGCGGCGTGATGCATGTCCTGTTCCGCGACGGCTATGCCGACCGCGCCTATATGGACAACTACACCGACTGCCCGGATGAGCTCCAGGCGCATCTGAAGACGCGCACACCGGAATGGGCATCCGCCATTTGTGGCGTGCCGGTGTCGGAGATCGAGGCCTTCGCGAAAGCGGTTGGCGAGACCAAGCGCACCTTCTTCCGCTTCGGCTACGGCTTTACGCGCAGCCGCAATGGTGCCACGCAGATGCACGCGGCAAATTGCATTCCGGCCGTGACGGGCGCCTGGCAATATGAAGGGGGCGGCGCCTTCTTCAACAATTACGCGCTGTGGCATTTCAACGAATCCATCATCGAAGGCCACGACGCGATCGACAAGACCACGCGCGCGCTCGACCAGTCGCAGATCGGCCGCATCCTCACCGGCGATGCCGAAGCCCTGCAGGGTAAGGGCCCGGTCAAGGCGATGCTGATCCAGAACACCAATCCGATGACGGTGGCGCCCGAGCAGGCGCTGGTTCGGCAGGGCTTTGCGCGCAAGGAACTGTTCGTCGTGGTGCACGAGCAGTTCATGACCGAGACCGCCGAGATGGCCGATATCGTGCTGCCGGCAACCATGTTCATGGAGCATGACGATCTCTATTACGGCGGTGGCCACCAGCACATCTCGGTCGGCCCCAAGCTGATCGACCCGCCCGGCGAATGCCGCTCCAACCACGAGGTGTTGCAGGCACTGGCGCCGCGGCTCGGCGCCAAGCATCCGGGTTTCGAGATGACGCCCCGCGAATTGATCGATGCGACGCTGAAGCTCAGCAATCATGGCGACATCGCCGGCCTCGAAGCCGATATCTGGCGCGACCTGCAACCGGATTTCCGTACCTCGCACTATCTCGACGGCTTTGCCCATGCCGACAGGAAATTCCATTTCAAAGCCGACTGGGCGCATCCGCCGTTCGGTCAGACCATGGGCGATTTCGACAAGATGCCGTCGCTGCCGGACCATTGGGCGGTGATCGAGCACACTGATCAGGCCCATCCATTCCGGCTCGCGACCAGCCCGTCGCGCAGCTTCCTCAACACCACCTTCAACGAGACGCCGTCCTCGCAGGCGCGCGAGGGCAGGGCCAGCGTCATGATCCATCCCCTCGACGCCGCCGCACTCGACATCGCCAATGGCGATGCCGTGACGCTCGGCAACAGCCGCGGCGAGACCACGCTGGTCGCAACGCTGTTCGATGGCGTGCGCCGCGGCGTTCTGATCGCCGAATCCGTTCATCCGAACAAGGGTCATATCGGCGGCCGCGGCATCAACATGCTGACGGGCGCCGACACCATCGCGCCGATCGGCGGGGCGGCATTCCACGACAACAAGGTCTGGATCAGGAAGGCGGCCGCGGGCTGAAGCACGCTGTCGCTTCGATTGCTCTATAAATTTGTGTCGAGGCGCTAAAGCGGCGCCTCGCCGCAGATTACCCTTGCGCGCGCTGCCCGAGCTGCCGCAAATGACAGCAAAACGGAGCCAAGGAAGCGAGCGTGTCATGACCAACACCACAGCTGTCGTCACTGAAAAGCGCGGGCAGGCGTTCTGGATCACCATCAACCGGCCGGAGAAACGCAACGCCCTGAACGGCGATGTTATCGCCGGCATCACCAAAGGCTATCGCGACGCGCATGACAACAAGGATGTCCGCGTCATCGTGCTGACGGGCGCGGGCGACAAGGCGTTCTGCGCGGGCGCCGACCTGCAGAATTCCGGCGCGGCTTTCGCGATGGATCATTCCAAACCCAATGTCGACTATGCCGATCTGCTACGCTTGTCACAGAACGCCACCAAGCCTGCGATTGCGCGCCTCAGTGGCGTCTGCATGGCCGGCGGCATGGGCCTTTTGTGCATGACCGACATGGCGGTTGCAGCCGATCACGTCATCTTCGGCCTGCCGGAGGTGAAGGTCGGCGTGTTTCCGATGCAGGTCCTAAGCCTGCTGCAGAGGATCGCGCCGCCGCGGCTCGTCAACGAATGGGCGCTCACGGGGGAGCCGTTCGACGCCAAGGCGGCGCAGGCCGCGGGCCTCCTCAATTACGTCGTGCCCAAGGCCGAACTCGACGCCAAGGTCGACTGGCTGATCGGCCGCATCGTCGACAAATCGCCGACCGCAATCCGCCGCGGCAAATACGCCATGCGCGCGATCGCCTCGATGTCGTTCGACGAGAGCATCGCCTACACCGAAAGCCAGATCGCTCTGCTCGCGATGACTGAGGACGCCAAGGAGGGCTTGAAGGCGTTCAGCGAGAAGCGCTCGCCATCGTGGACGGGAAAATAGGCGATCATTTCAGGGCAAGATTGGATGCTGTGGTCGTTCAATGCACCGCTATTCTGCGGAATAATCGGCGTTTAGTCGAACAAGAAGTGATCTTGTCCGCTCCTCGCGACGTTTCTTTGTGGCCGTGATCAACTGCTTCCCGGTGCGCTTGGCGTAGGTTGGCAGTTGGCGGCTTGATCTATGACGGCCTGCGAGCGCAACTCTGCGTCCGTGAGATCGCTGTCCGCACCTTCGGTGAAGCCTCCGTGCCGGAAGGAAGTAAAGGACAGTTCCTGACGAAGCCCGGCCTCCGCAATGATCTGCTTTACCACGCTGCGCAAATAACGCAGGTCCTTGCGTGGCGTAATCCATGGAAGCGGGGTTGCCGACCGACGATGGGCATGGTCACGCCGGAATACCAGGCCCGGGAGCGAGGTCTTTTAATCTCGTCGAGCTCGTCCATAAGTTCAGGAAAGAGAGGGGCGCCCGTTTCATCTAATAATGGCCACCAGGCTTCCTCTCCATTCTTTGGATGCACGATCGTGACTGGTGGCCTCTTGGAACGTAATCGGCCTTGTCGCTTTTCCTGGTGTGCAAAGCGTGCGGCCGTCTCATTGCCTATGTCTCGGCGGGGTCTGCGAAAGAGGAGCTTCGATGAAAGCGACAGCTCTGGCGATCGTCATTTCAGTCGCTGTCCCGGCCGCTTCGGTTTCGGCGCAGCCCATTACGTGGACGACCTACCGCATCCCGCAGACGGGCACGTCGGTTGCCTTTCCTTCTTCGATCTTCACCGAAGAAGCGGGCCGACCGGACGGTTATGGGCAACGCTTCCGGACCGCCGACGGCCGCGCCGACCTTACGATACAGGCTGCTTCCAACGTCGGGAACGATTCGCCCGCTGCTTTCCTCGCGAAAAAAGGTCCGCCTCCGCGCATTCAGTACAAGAGGGTGACGCCGCGGTTTTTTGCGGTTTCCAGCTACAAAGGCGACAAGGTCTGGTATGACCGCTGCAACTTCTCCGGCGGGCTGGTCCATTGCGTGCTAATCAATTATCCGGCCAGCGAAGAGCGGGCCTGGGACGGGATCGTTACGCGCATCAGCCTCTCGCTGCATGGCGATTGATCCAACCGTCTTCGCGTCCGGCGCCAGGCGACGCTTTTGGAACCAAGCATCCGCCAAGCGTCGACTCTCTGCCCGCGGCACTCGCCCCCTAAAGCCCCGCCGGGGAAAACCTACCCACTAGGCTGGTGGTCCTCAGGCGCACCATAGCGCAAGGACCGTTTGCGCTCGAAAGAGGGAGCAATGGGCAATCGCACATCGGAGCGAAGGACACCGACCGCAGCCACGAAAAGGATCGATGTTATCCCTCAGGCCGGCTTGTGCAGATGGCGATGCTGAGGGAAATACCATCGCATGACTTCTCGCAGGTTGTCGGATTCTCCGCGCGCCCAGTTGCGCATGATTTCGCAGCCGAAGGAGATCGCCGTGATGGGTCTTGCCCCGGCCTGAATCATTCGGTCGAACGCGCGTTCGTGCGCGACCGGCGAGATGCCACCCACCGCGTCGGCGACCGGATAGACCTCGTAGCCTTCGGCCAGCATGTCGAGGGTCGGAAAGGCCAGGCAGACCTCGGTCCAAAGCGCGCCGATGACCACCTTGCGCCGCCCCGTGTCCTGGACCGCCTTGCGGAAGTCATCGTCTTGCCAAGCATTGACGCCCGTACGGTCGATTTCTTCCACTCCCGGCAGAGCCGCGCGGATCTCCGGAATCGTGCCCTCGTTCACGCCCATGTCAACCGCGACCGTCGAGAGCACCACGGGGATGCCATAGGCTTGTGCGAGTTTGCATAGCGCAACCGCATTGAGGGTGATCTCCTCACGGGAGGATGAAGTCACGCTGGAATACTGCTCAGGCTGGTAGTCGATCAGGACCAGAACGCAGTTTTGCGGGGTCAGAAGGTGATCGGCCTTCGGATCGCGGACGGGTTCGGGCTGGGTCTTTGCCACGTTGTTTCTCTTTCGAATTGAAGTGAAGCGGTCGTCATTGATGATCTAAGTCTATATCAGAAAGATCTGCTGATGCGCAGGTGAAAAAGGCCGTCAAAAAGGTCGGCAATGCGCGCAAGCGCGTGGAGAAAAAGCTGGGTCGTTGAAATGGGAAGGCCGCGCTGACGTTGAGGCTAGGCACCAGCCCTTTTAGTGGAAGACATCAGAAATCGCGATCGGCGGACGAAAGTTCGCACGTGATGATCGCGCGACCATTGGATGTTTTTATGTGTCCCCGCGCCACTTAGGGGATGAAAGTTTCTTTTTCTCTCTCGCCGTTGACAGTTTCATCTGGCCTTTCATAGGAAGGCGTCCGGCTCGGGAGGCGCGCGCAAGGTTCAAGGGGGAGTGTCGGATGAGAAAAGTGCTCGCCGCCAAACTGCATGGCATTCACGTTACGGAAGCCAATCTTCACTACCATGGCTCGATCACTCTCGATCCAGATCATTGCCGGGAAGCGGGCATACTCCCAATGGAGTTCGTGGAGATCTGGAACAAGAATTCCGGAGCGCGCATTTCGACTTATGTCATTTTTGGCGCTCGCGGTTCGCGCTGTTGCGTCCTCAATGGAGCTGCTGCGCGCACTTGCCAGGCGGGCGATGCAATCATCGTCTGCAGCTCCACCTATGTGAGCGAAACGCAAATCGTCCAGCTTAGGCCCAGAATTCTCACCTTCGATCGCAACAACCACGTTGTCGATCGCTTGGCCTATTCCGTCACGCGAGATGACGCGGAAGGCTATCATTTCGAGATCCTGGGCTCGTCCGGCGACGTCAAATCCATACCGCTTCGAACTGCAGAAGCGAATTGAACAGACTGGCGGGACCTTGGATCTGACATGAGCCACACTTCCGAAGCGCCGCTTAATCGCATCACCATTCCAATGTTGCAGCAGTGGAAGCAGGAGGGGCGGCGTATGGCAATGACCACCGCCTACGATGCGGTTACCGCACGGATAGCCGATTCTGTCGTCGACATCCTCCTCGTCGGCGACAGCGTCGGCAACGTCTGCCTCGGCTTCGACAACACGCTGCCGGTCAGCATGGCGATGATGAACCATCACGTCGATGCGGTCGCACGCACAAAACCTCGTGCCTTGCTCGTCGCCGACATGCCATTTCTGAGCTTTCACCTCAGTCCGGAGGACACGATCCGCAACGCCGGTGGATTCCTGCAGCGTGGTGCGGACGCCGTCAAACTCGAGGGCGGAGCCAAGCGCATCGAGATGGTGCGCGCCCTGGTCCACTGCGAGATTCCTGTGATGGGCCATCTCGGCCTCACTCCGCAGAGCGTCAACGTCATGGGAGGATTCAAGGTGCAGGGGCGGAAGGCCGACGACGCTTTGCGTCTGCTCGACGACGCTTATCGCCTGCAGGAAGCCGGATGCTTCGCTCTGGTCCTGGAAGGTATTCCCGCCGAACTCGCCGCGCGAGCGACCGAAGTCCTGACCATACCGACCATTGGAATCGGGGCAGGTCCCGCTTGTTCGGGCCAAGTGCTGGTGTTCCACGACGTGTTGGGCCTGACCAAAGGCCATCGCCCTAAATTCGTTCGCGCCTATGCAGACGGTTTTCATGTGTTGCATGAGGCGCTGTCGCGCTGGGCTGCGGATGTCCGCAACAGTGTATTCCCGACCGCCCAAGAATCCTATCAGCTTCCCGAAGGTCTTAGTGACGCGATCGCAAGCTGGACACCCGCCACTCCAACCTGATGTAGAGCTCGACATGCAAACAATCACGACGATCGCTGAGCTTCGTCGTGCTCTCGAAAATGCGCGCAAGGCAGATAAGCGGGTCGGTTTCGTGCCGACAATGGGCTACCTGCACGACGGCCACTTGGCACTCGTGGAGGCGAGCCGGGCACGATGCGACGTTACGGTCGTCAGCATCTTCGTCAATCCCACTCAGTTCGGACCAAACGAGGATCTTAGCACCTATCCGCGCGACTTCCTGCGTGATGAGAAGCTGTGCCGCGACGCCGGTGCTGCGATCGTCTTTGCGCCTGATGCGGGGGAAATCTATCCAGCTCAGTTTGAGACCTTCGTAGAACCCGGTGAGCTTGCGAAACCATTGTGCGGAGCTTTCAGGCCTGGGCACTTTCGCGGTGTTGCGACTGTTGTGTGCAAGCTGTTCAACATGGTGCAGCCGGATGTCGCGTTCTTCGGGCAGAAGGATTTCCAGCAATGCGCGGTCGTCCGTCGCATGGCACGTGACCTCGATCTTCCGATCGAGATCGTCATCGTGCCCACCGTTCGGGAACCGGACGGGCTCGCGATGAGCAGCCGCAACCGGTATCTCGGCGAGGGGGACCGTCGGCGGGCCCTTGCGATCAGTCGCGGACTGTTGGCCGCAGCCGATGGGTTTCGCTCGGGAGAACGCGACGCGGAAAGGCTGGTTGCGATCGCCAAGAAGCACTTGGATGCGGTCGACCGGCTGCAGTACCTTGAGCTTGTCGATTGTGACACGCTCAAACCGGCCGAGAGTTCGCTGTGTCGCCCGGCGGCGCTGTGTGCCGCAGCCTATGTCGGCTCGACCCGGTTGATCGACAATGTAGTGCTTGTGCCGCAGACGCTCTAGTCTGTCGGGCAGTCGGGACAAGTATCACCGATCGAGTTCAGCACGTCGCGAACCTCGGCCGCTGCGGCATCAGGGGAGACGCCTGCTGGCGGGTCTTCACGGGCGTTATCAAAGGCCCTCTCCAGCGCATGCGGACCGGCGCGATCTTGCATCCAGCCGTGTTCTTCGCACTCGCGGATGGCGCCCGCTTCCTGAAGCACCTGGATCGCCCATCCGCGTAGCGTCCGTATCGCTGGCCTTCGTTCACGCGTCATCAGCATTGAGATAGCTCCTGATACGACGAATCCTTATGTGCGTCATTCGTTCCCCGATTAGCGCGGGCGCTGGGATTCGTAATCACGAGAGCGCAAGGTGGGGGCTATGCGACCGGAAACTCCCCGCTTCTGGTTGCGCGCTTGACGTGAACAGCCGACCGAAGTCCGCATGCGATCGTAGGCGGCCTCACGGCGGTGGAAGAACTGAATGCGCGCTCCATGGCGGCCCCCAGAGGATCAAGTCGCCACCCGTCTGCGTGGAGCCAGAGGTCGGCCTGGTTCATTGCGCCGCACACTGGTTCGTCTCTCCGACCGGGGTGGACCCACGACCATTATCACCACAAACTTCGATCTACTTCTCGAGCAAGCAGCCAGCTGTGTTCGTCCGAAGGTGAACTCTTATTCACTTAGGCTCAATTCCGCGGCCGAGCACGCGGAATGAGTTTGCCGGCGCGTATTTCTGTTGCTTGAAATGCGGAACGACGATCTTGGCGCCGTAATAGATGGACTTCATATTAACGCTGGCGATCCGGTCGAACATTTCGCCCGTTACGGTTTCGAGTGGTTGCGGCGTGTGACCGACGCCCGCATTGTTGACGAGGATGTCGAGCCCTCGAAACGTATGATGGGCCCTTTGCACCACGGCTGCAAAGCCGGATTCCGTTGAAATGTCGGCAACGGCAGCGGTCGCCTGACCGTGTAACGAGCTTGCCACGCGCTCCGCGGCCGCCTCGTCGCGATCGGCGACGACGACGCGGGCTCCTTCCGCTGCGAATTTGCGGGCGTTGCCTTCGCCGAATCCCGAGCCACAATTGCGATCTTGTCTTTCAGAACTCATTGCGATCCTCCTTTGTTGGGCGTTGTTGCGATGAGCTGGCCGTTGCGGGGCGCGGCGACGCATCACCCCGCAAGCGCGAGAGCTGGATGGTCTTGCAGACGATCGGTTCAAGAAGAGGGGACGTTGCGATCAGGGCGAGCTGTCGAGAATGCCGGCGCTGTGAGGGGAGGCGCCATGCCTGTCGCCCCACACGCCACGCGACCTTTCGAGGTGGCGTCGAATGGTTGCTTCGGCCCCGCTGCGATCCTGTTTCGAGATGCAGTCGAGCAGCTTGAAATGCTCGCTGGCAGATCGCCTGAGAAAGTCTCGCGACGACTCGTCGCTCGCAAAGCCTTGCAATCGTACCCTGTCTCGGAGCGTCTCTACCATCTTGGTGAGATAGTGATTGCCAAGCGTGGCGATCAGATGGACGTGGAATTTGAGATCCGTATCGAGGAAGGCGATCAAGTCGCCGGTATCAGCCGTTTCTCTGGTGGCCTCGGCGAGCTGATGCAGCTCCTGAAGCTGTCTCTCCGAGAGGCCGTCCTGGGCGATGTCGCCAACGCTCGGCACTTCCAGCAGCAGGCGGACGGCGAAGATGTCATTGAGCTCATTGAGCGAGAGCGACACCACGCGGAAGCCGCGATTCCGCTCGGCTTCGAGCAGCCCTTCGCGCTCGAGATCGAGCAGGGCTTCCCGCACCGGAGTAGCCGAGACACCGAGCTCGGCCGCCAATCGCGGCACTGAATAGAGCTGATCCGGCCGCATCTGTCCGGTGATGACCAGTCCGCGGATCACCTGCCGCGCCTGCTCCCGCAAGCTGGGCGCCGAAACCAGGCCGGCCGAACTCTTAAGTGTCGTTTCCATGCGTTCCTCATAGCACAAGGAGCGGGCAAGCGGCAATGTGAAATGTGACGTGTAATATATTATAGCTTGACGAAGAGAAGTGTGATGTGTGATATTGTACCAAATTGCGAAGGAGGTACGCACAAGTGGCCATAGACCGCATTCTCATGATCGTTTCCGATACCGTTCGCACCGATATGCTCGGATACAACGGCGGTCACGTCCGCACGCCGAATCTCGATCGGCTTGCCGCCAAGTCCATGGTGTTCGACCGCTATTATGCGTCGAGCTTTCCGACGGTCCCCGCGCGCTACGACTATCTCACCGGCAAGCCTGCATTCGCCGGTGTCGGCTGGGGTGCGCTGCCGCGCTCTGACAAGTCGATCGCGACCGCATTGACCGAGGTGGGTTACACCACGCTCGGTGTGGTGGACACGCCGTTCTATCAGGTCAACGGCTACTCCTACGACCGCGGCTTCAACTTCTTCTACGACATGAAATCCCAGCTACTGGGCACGCCGCATTACAGCTCCTACAGCGCCCCCAACAAGACCAAGCGTCAGGGCGAGGGCAAGCTGCCGCAATGGCCGATCACCGGCAAAGTGAAACCCGATCCGCGCACAGGCGAGATGGAATGCCCTGCACCGCTCACCATGGTGCAGGCCGCGAGGTGCCTCGAGGAAATCTACACGGACAAGTTCTTTGCGCTGGTCGATACGTGGGATCCGCATGAGCCCTGGGATCCGCCGGCCTATTACACCCGCCACTACCTTCCCGACTATGCCGGCGAGCGCGTGCATCCGCCGTATGGCGACTGCAAGAAGCATGGCATGACGGATCGCGACATCGCTGTAGCGCGCGCGCTCTATAGCGGCGAGCTCGAATTGGTCGATCGCTGGATCGGGCATCTGCTCGATCAGGTCGCCTATCTCGGGATCGAAGATTCGACGGCCATCATCTTTGCCTCCGACCACGGCTTCCTGCTGGGTGAGCACGGGTTGATGGGCAAGATGGTCCGCCGCGCGCCCGGCGAAGCGACCTGGATGCGCTCGCCACTCTACGAAGAGATTGTCAAGGTGCCGCTGCTGATCCACGTGCCCGGCGCCAAGCCGGGGCGAACCAACAAGCTTGCCTGCGCGCTCGATATCGCGCCCACGATCTGCGATATGGCCGGTATGCAGCGTTTGCCCGAAATGCAGGGTCATTCGCTGTTGCCCGCTGCAAAGGGCGATGCATTCGTGGGACGCGACCACGTGTTGACCGCGCTGCCGCTCGCCAATCCCGGCGATACCGTCGAAGTGGTCGACGATCTCATGCGGACCGTCGTCGAGTGGCAGCCTGTGACCATCACCACGCAGGATTGGTCACTGCTCTACGCCACCCCGACCGAGCCGGTCGAGCTGTACGATCTGCGCACCGATCCGAAGCAGACGACGAACGTTGCGGTCAAGCATCCCGACGTCATCGCGAAGCTGCTGGAGTTCTATGCCGAGGATCTGCGGCGCGCCGGGGTCGCAAAGAAGTACAGCGATCCGCGTCTCGCTGATCGGTGGAGAGAGACATGAAGGCCAGCATAACGCGAAGGCAATTCGTAGGCTCCACCGGCGCGGGGCTCCTAGCCCTTCGATACGGCGCCGGGGCGGCGGTCGCATCGGACGAAGCGCCGACGCCAAAGCGGGGTGGCGTGCTGACGATCGGCCAGGATGAGAATCCGATCGGGCTCGATCCGCACAAGACGGCGGCGTTTTCGACCGGCAACATCGTCGAACACATCTACACGTGCCTGCTCCGGTGGGATGCGACGGCAAGCCGTCTCGAGCCCGATCTTGCCGTCGCATGGGAGAACCCGGATCCGCAGACCTTCGTCTTCCATCTGCGTAAGGGCGTCAAATTCCACAATGGCAACGTTCTCACCAGCGACGACGTCAAGTTCACGTTCGAACGTCTCGTCGATCCCGCGACACGCTCGCCCTGGGTATCGATCTTCTCGGTCATCAGCGTGATCGAGACGCCGGATCCGTGGACGGTCGTCTTTCGATTGGCCCATCCGTTCTCTCCGTTCCTCAATTATCTTGCCACGGTCAAATACACCGCGATCGTCAGCCGCGAGGACGTCACGCGCCGCGGCGATCTCGTCAAGGGCGGCGTCGGCACAGGGCCGTTCATGCTGGAGGACTTCCGGCCGAACTCGCTGGTGCGGCTGAAGCGCAATCCCGACTACTACGAGCCGGGATTGCCGTATCTCGATGGCCTCGACCTCCGCATCATTCCCGACGAGGGCAGCCGCATGGCGGCCCTGCGGGCAGGCAGCGTGCAGTTGACCTGGTTCAGCCGTCCCGACTCGGCCGCGCAGATGCGCGATGTGACGGATATCGAGGCGCCTGAGCCGGAAGCCTATTCGCGGTTGCTGCTGCTCGAATTCGACCAACGCCGTCCGCCCTTCAATGATGTGCGCGTTCGCCGCGCCTTCAGCATGGCGTTGAACCGGGAGCTGATCATCAAGGTGGTCTGGCGGGGCCGCGCCGGCCTGACGGCTGCGCTGCCGCCGATGCAGTCACCTTTCGCGATACCGAGCGGCGACGTGCCCGGCTTGCCCTATGCCAAGGAAGACGTCGCTGCCGCCAAAGCGCTCATGGCCGAGGCAGGCTATGCCGCTGGCTTCGACACTATGTTCGCGGTCTCGCCGGCCAATTATGGTGACGTTCAGATTGCCCAGATCATGCAGCAGATGGTCAGCCGCATCGGCATCAGGATCAAGATCCTGCAGAAGGAATGGAGCAATCTCGTCACCGACTTCCAGTCGACGGAATCGCCGATCTCGATGGCAGGCCTGGTCTGGGGACCGGACCCCGACACCAACATCTCGATCCGGCTGGATTCCCATTCCACGGTCAATCCGGGCAAGACGGCCGATCCCGTGTTGGACGATCTGCTCGCCAAGGCCCGCCAGAGCGGTGATGTCGCCGAACGAACCAAGTTCTATCGCGCGGTTCAGCAGCGCATCGCCGAGATGGCCTACATCATCACGCCCTGTGCCGCTGCCCTGCGGTGGGAGATGTGGTCGACAAAGCTGCAAGGCTACCGCGCCGTGCCGTCCACGCAGCGCGTCTACCTTCGGCAGGCCTGGCTGCAATAGGCCGACAAGAGCAACGTTCGGATGGAGTAGTCGATGCTCAGGTACGCCGCGGCGCGTATTGCTTACACGGTGCCGGTCCTCATCGGCGTTTCGCTGATGAGCTTCGCCGTCATCCATATGATCCCCGGCGATATCGTGAGCGTACTGGCCGGCCCGACGGTGGCGCTCGAACTCGGAGGCCGCCCAAAACATCCGCCATGCCCTTCACCTCGACCAGCCGCTGCCGCTTCAATACGTCCTCTGGCTGATCGGTGCGCTTCACGGCGATTTCGGCAATTCGCTGGTGATGGGATTGCCGGTCGCCCCGCAGATCGCCTCCCACCTTCCGGTCACGCTGGTCTTGACCGCCCTGTCGCTCGTCATTGCGATCGTCATCGGGTTGCCCGGAGGTGTCATTGCGGCGAGGACCCGCGGCCGCTGGCCGGATCTTGCCATTCGCGGTGTTGCGCTGCTCGGCCTCTCGACTCCGCCTTTCTTCGTCGGCGTGGCCGCGGTGTTGTTGCTCTCGATCTATCTGCCGTCGTTCGATACCCTCGGTGCGGTCGACCTGCATGGCGATCCGCTCGGTGGACTCCGGACCCTGCTGCTGCCGGCCTTCGTCCTTTCGCTGGCGTCCGCCACGACCATCATGCGCTACACCCGCGCCGCCATGCTTGAGGTGCTGAAGGAGCCCTACATGGCCACGGCGCGCGCCAAGGGCGCCGGCCGCATGCGCGTGTTGATCCGGCACGGGCTTCGCAATGCGCTCTTGCCGGTGGTGACCGCGATCGGTGTTTCCGCCGCTCATCTCATCGCCGGCGCTGTCGTGGTCGAGCAGGTATTCGGCCTGCCCGGTATTGGCCAGTTGATGCTCAACGCCATCTACCACCGCGACTATACGCAGGTACAGGCCACGGTGCTCGTGGTCACCACGCTCGTGGTCCTGATCAACGTTGTCGTCGATCTCAGCTACTACGTGCTTGATCCGAGGATCCAGCAGCATGGCTGATGCGCATCAATCCGTGATCGACGTGACGGGCCAACCAGCTCTGCAGAGTGAGCCGGCGATGGGCGGCAACACTGGCATGGGTTTCTCTCGTTTCCGGCTGCGCGTCAATCTGCCGCTCGTGATTGGCGCCGCGATGGTGCTGCTGTCGGTCGGGCTCGCGCTGACCGCGCCCTGGCTGACCTCGCACGATCCCCTCGAGATCGCCGATGCGTCGCTCTCCTCGCCATCCAGCCAGTACCTGCTCGGGACGGATCAGCTCGGACGAGACGTCCTGACGCGCATCCTCTATGCGGCACGCAGTTCCCTGGCTGCCTCCTGCCTGAGCGCCGTGCTCGCGTTCGTCTCCGGCACCATGATTGGTCTCGTCGCCGGATACTCGGCCGGGGTGGTCGATGCCTGCCTGATGCGCATCCTCGATGTGCTGCAGGCGTTTCCCGCGTTGTTGCTGGCGATTGCGCTTGTGGCCGTACTCGGCCCGAACCTGCCCAATCTCGTTCTCACGATGGGCGTGTTGTTCATGCCGCGTTTCGCGCGCGTTGCGCGCGCTTCGACGCTGTCGGTGCGGGAACGGGACTATATCGCCGCGGCCGTTGGGTTCGGCGTGTCCCGCGCGCGGATCCTGTACCGGCACGTGCTCCCCAACATTGCCGCGCCGTTGATCGTCGAGGCGTCGCTGACGGTGACGCTGGCGATCCTGACCGAGGCTTCGCTGTCGTTTCTCGGGCTCGGCGTGCAGCCGCCCGATCCAACTTGGGGCGGCATGATCGCCGAGTCCACCTCGGTGATGGCCTTGGCGCCGTGGCTCGCGCTCAGTCCGGGATTTGCCATCGTGTTCGTCGTCGTCGGCTTCACGCTGATGGGTGATGGTCTGCGCGAACGCGCTGGATCCGAGGAGCTGACCAAGTCATGAACAAGCGCGAGACCGTGTTTCCGATCGATCTTCACTGGGCTCCCGCCTGGCAAGTCCGCGACGCGATCATCGAGCGTCGGTTGTCGGCAACGGAGGTAACGCGTCACTTCATTGCCCGTATTGCCGCGCTCGATCCAGCAATTCATTCGTTCATCACGGTAGCGGAGAAACAGGCGCTCGCCCAGGCGGAGGCAATCGATCAGCAGATCCAGCGTGGTGAACGCGTAGGTCCACTGGCTGGCGTGCCGATCTCGATCAAGGACCAGTTCTGGACCAGAGGGATTCGGACGACGGGTGGCTCGCGCGTTTACGCCGATCACGTGCCGGAACAGGATTCGATCCACGTTGCCCGCCTCAGGGCAGCGGGTGGCATCATCATCGGCAAGACAAACACGCCGGAATTCGGCACGTTCTGGCGAACGGTGAATCGCGTCGCAAAGGAATGCGTCAATCCCTGGGACGTGAAACGCACGTCCGGCGGCTCCAGCGGGGGCGCAGCGGCCAGTGTCGCCGCAGGATTCGGGCCCCTTGCGCTTGGCAGTGATTCCGGCGGCTCGATCCGTTTGCCGTCGGCCATGTGCGGCGTACTCGGTGTATTGCCGAGCAATGGACGGGTGCCGAGTCACGGCTGCTTCGGTAGCAGCACGCTGTTTCTTTCAGGTGTGGGGCCGATCGCGCGCGATGTGCGCGATGCTGCGACTTTCCTGCAATTGGTGGCGCGGCCTTGGTCAGCCGATCCCTTGTGTCGGACCGACGAGGCGCCGGATCTTCTCGCCAGCCTCGACTTCGGCGTCGCAGGGTTACGGGTGGGATGGTGGGAAATCAACGGTATCAGCGGCCTCGTGGAGGCGGATGTCATTGCTGCAACCAGGAAGGCGGCGCTCGGCCTGGAATCGCTCGGTGCGCGGTTCAACGATTCCGTGGTGCTCGAGACCGCTGGTCTCGACGAAGCGTGGAAGGTGCTCGATTTTGTCGATCGCTATGCGGCACTCGGGGAGAAGCTTTACGCGGATGCTGCCCTTCGTAGCAAACTGTCGCCCTATGCCCGCGTTCGCTTCGCCGAGGCTAAGAAAGCAACCGCCGCCCAATATTCGCGTGCCGTCCTTCGCCGTGCTGAATTCATCCGCGCCGTCGAGAAGGCGTTCGAGAATTGCGACGTCCTACTGGCACCGACGGTGGGGTATGTCGCGCCCGTGATCAAATCAGTTGGTCCCACCGAACGCATCCCGGCACTCGTTGCCTACACGCTGGCCGTCAACGTCGCCGGCTATACAGCAGCGTCGATTCCCTGTGGTGTCGTCAGAGGAATGCCCGTCGGTCTGCAGGTGATTGCGCGACCGAACCAGGAGGCGCTCCTGCTCCGGGTCTGCCGGGCTTTCGAGCTCGCCTGGCCTTGGGCCCAGCGAAAGCCGAGACCCTGACGGAGAAGCGCGCGATGCTTGAGTGGCAAAGGATTTTCAACCTTTTGGTTCGGCCGCGCGCCCTCGTTTCGCAAGGGCCGACCGGCCGCGCTCACGGATCGTTGCGCTTGCCTGAAATATGCAGCCACGGTTCGGCTCGTCGGGGAGACGAGCCAAATACGGCAGGTGAGGCGCCCGGCCTCTGGACTATTTCGACTGAGTTCCTGGTCGAGGCCGGATCAGACGACTGCCTTCGAGCTGGTCGGAGATGAGCATGCTGCTGCTGCGAGTCGAGAATCTCCGGACCTATTTCGACACGCGATCCGGCGTGATGAAGGCCGTCGACGGCGTCGATCTCCAAGTTCGCGAAGGTACGACGCTGGGGATCGTTGGCGAATCCGGAAGCGGCAAGAGCGTCACAGCACTCTCAATCATGCGCCTGATCGAGAAGCCGGGACGCATTCTGCCCGGCAGCCACATCTATTTTGAAGGTGTCGATCTCGCGGCGGTCTCCGAACGGGAGCTTGAGGCGGTCCGGGGCAATCGCGTATCGATGGTGTTTCAGGAGCCGATGACCTCGCTTAATCCGGTTTATACGGTCGGCAACCAGATCATCGAGGCCATCAGGCTGCATCGTCGCGTGAGCGTGCGCGAGGCTCGCAAGCGCGCAATCGAACTGCTGGAACTCGTGGGGATTCCATCGCCCGAGCGTCGCATAGCCGCCTTTCCGCACGAGATGTCGGGCGGAATGCGGCAGCGTGTCATGATCGCGATGGCACTCGCCTGCGAGCCAAAACTCCTGATCGCCGACGAACCGACGACTGCGCTCGATGTCACCATTCAGGCGCAGATTCTCGAGCTGCTCAGGCAGCTGCGCGAACAAGCTGGCGATGGCGGTGATCCTGATCACTCACGATCTCGGCGTTGTCGCCGAGATGTGCGACGATGTCGCGGTGATGTATGCGGGTGAGGTGGTAGAGCGAGGTTCCGTCGACGCGGTCTTCCGAACTCCCCAGCACCCCTATACCGAGGCGTTGCTGAAGTCGATTCCCCTGTTGGGATTGACGCAGGCCGAGCCGCTCAACGTAATTCCCGGCATGGTTCCGAGCGCGCTCCATTGGCCGGCGGGTTGTCGGTTTGCGGCGCGTTGCAGCTACGCCTCCGACCATTGCCATCGTGAGGCTCCGGAGCTCGTCGCGACCGGCTCGGGATACGCAGCCTGTTGGCTGCGCGGCAATGCACTGGGTAGCGTACAACGGGGAGCAACCAGCAATGCGTGAGCCGTTGTTGAATGCCCGTGGCGTCAAAAAATACTTCCCGCTCCGGGGTGGGTTATTGGGACGCAATGTCGTACATGCACGGGCGGTTGATGGCATCGACCTGAGCGTCAGCCCTGGCGAGACGCTTGGCCTGGTGGGCGAATCCGGTAGCGGCAAATCCACACTCGGACGGATTCTCGTGGGTCTGATGAGGCCGAGCGCGGGAGAGCTATCGGTTGACGGCACGAAGATGGTCGATCTGGACGGAGCGGAATTGCGGCGCTCGCGCCGCCAAATGCAGTTCATATTTCAGGATCCGAGCGGATCTCTCGATCCCCGCATGAAGATCCGCGACATCATTGGAGAAGGCCTCGATGCCCAGCGCGTGGAGCGTCCCACGCGTGACAAGCTGATCGCCGAAATGCTGGACAGGGTGGGACTGCGGCGGGAGGCCGCGCAGCGCTATCCTCATGAGCTGTCGGGTGGCCAGCGTCAACGTGTGGGAATTGCACGGGCGCTCGTGCTTCGACCGAGACTCGTGGTTGCTGACGAGCCGGTTTCCGCACTCGACGTCTCGATTCAATCGCAGGTCCTGAACCTCCTGGTGGAACTCAAACGCGAGCTGCGCCTGACCTACGTTTTCGTCTCGCACAATCTCGCGGCCGTCAGTTATGTCAGCGACCGTATCGCTGTGATGTATCTTGGCAAGCTGGTTGAACTCACATCTGCCGAGCGCCTCTGCCGCACGCCTCTTCATCCCTATACCCAAGCGCTCTTATCGGCAGTACCGGAGCCGATCCCCGGCCGCCGGCGGCAGGCCGTCGTCTTGCGGGGGACATTCCCAATCCGATCCAGCCACCTTCCGGGTGCCGCTTTCGAACGCGCTGTCCAGTGGCGCAGCCGATCTGCGCAGAAAAAGAGCCGCAGCTGGTACCGCGGTTGATTGGCGTCGCAAATCATCTCGTCGCCTGCCATTTGGCGTGATCGGTCCTGCCGCTCGGCTTGCATCGTTCCACAAACCCAGGGATCTCGTCGGTTCAACATGGCCGCCGACGATACTTTTTTCGGACAGCCGACGGATCTACTTGGCAGGACCACGCTCGCCAGCCCACCTCCTGAAAGGCTTCGCTCCGCATCGGTTTGGCATGGAATCGTCGCGGTGATATATTCCACGCGCGCCCATCTCGATGGCCAGTGTGAAGGCCGTTGCGAGCTCGGAGACCTGCGGGCCGACCACTGAATGCCGGCGACCACATGATCATCGCTATTGGCGACGACGCGGACGAATCTCCGCATCGACGACGGTCTCCGTAGCGGCGGCCTCGGTGACCCGCACCGTGGTACCGTAGGCCAAGCAGTGGTGCCAGGCGGGCATGCGATGATTGTGCGACGAATGCCTATTGTCGGCCGGGTAAGTCCAGCGATGCGACCAGTAAGTCGTTGATTGTTTTCTATCCGCCGCTGTCTCTTAACTAGCTAGCCTGTCGAAATTTTCAGATGCTTACGTCAGAACGGTCGTAAGCGAGAGCGCGGTAGCGAACGCACCGGCAGCCTTAGTTCTCGTATCGAAACGTCGCAACGAAAGAGCAAGGCGGATGCGCAGGAGATGCTCTTGGCCCTCAAGGTGCGGCTGGCCAGCTTTGGCCTAATGCCTCACGAGGGCAAGACGCGGCTGATCGAGTTCGGCCGGTTCGCAGTCCTCTCGCGTCAGCGGCGCGGCGAGCGGCGACCCGAGACCTTCGCCTTCCTCGGCTTCACCCACTACCGCGGGCGGACTCGGGACGGCCGGTTCATCGTGAAGCACAAGACGGAAGGGAAACGCCTGACGCGCAAGCTGACGTCGTTGCGCCAGAACGCCTGGCGGCTCATGCACGAGTCACTGGCCACACAGCACGAGTGGTTCGCCGCTGTTCTGCGTGGACACTACGGCTACTACGGCAGGCCGCACAATTATCCAGCGCTCAAGGGCTTCTACCGCGAAGTGCGTCGGACGTGGATGCGCTGTCTGAGACGGCGCAGCCAGAAAGTCGGCGCATGGGCTGGTCGGAGTTCGAGACCCTGACGGCACGTTTCCGTCTAACCGTTCCACACATCACTCGCACTTGGGCGCAGGCGCGCGGATATGACGCGGGTTACCCTCGGGAAGAGCCGGATGCGGGGTGTGCTGCAGATGCACACGGAAGGGGGTTTGCAATGGACAACTGACCGTGGGGATAAGCTGCGCGAAAGATGAGGGCGGGCCCCTCGGGATCGGCTTCCAGGAGCAGGTCCCAAACCAGTCCAAGCTGCTGCGTTCAAAAGGCGTGGTGGTGAGCGTTGGATCAAAAGTCCGAATGAAATTCGGGCAGGTGAGCATTCGAGAGACGAGCGTAAGCAAACCCTCGGTGACGCGCCGAAAGGCTTTAGACACTGCCAAAACCAGTGGCGCTCGCATCCGCTGGGATAAATCTGTCGGTTACCTGAGTACTGGGCAGATGGCAGTCGGCGTATAGGGGGCGTGAAGCGGATGCAGGCTTTCGCGTGGAACTGCAGGAACCAATCCCTGGATGCCAAGGGAGAAGCTGAAGCGGCTAAAACTGCGAGGCGAGAGTACCGAAGCCAGGGCTTGGGCGGACCGACCCGTACTAGCGGTGAAGGCCCGTAATCGGGCCGGAGCAAAGGGGTCGGGTCAGGACAAATCGTATTGACGTACCAACTGGAAACAGGATGACGACGACGATCACGACAAACAAGCCGTTTCATATCGATAAGAAGCGTGTGTACGAGGCTTACAAAGCGGTCAAATCCAATGCGGGTTCGGCCGGTGTGGATGGACAGACGATCGAGCAGTTCGACTCCGACTTGCAGAACAATCTCTACAAGCTTTGGAATCGGATGAGCTCAGGAAGCTACTTTCCACCACCGGTGCGCGCCGTCTCCATTCCCAAAAAGGCTGGAGGCCAGCGGATTTTAGGTGTGCCAACCGTAGCGGATCGAGTGGCCCAGATGGTTGTCAAACAACTCATTGAGCCGGACTTGGACCCAATATTTTTGGCAGACTCCTATGGCTATCGGCCGAGAAAATCGGCACTCGATGCTATCGGCGTCACGCGCAAGCGGTGCTGGAAATACGACTGGGTTCTCGAGTTCGACATCAAAGGTCTGTTCGACAACATCGACCACGAACTTTTGCTACGGGCTGTCCGGAAGCACGTGACGTGCAAGTGGGCGCTGCTCTACATCGAACGATGGCTGACGGCACCCATGGACAAGGATGGAATAATCATCGAGCGAACCCGCGGCACCCCTCAGGGAGGCGTGATTAGCCCTATATTATCCAACCTTTTCCTGCACTACACTTTCGACCTCTGGATGGGACGGGCGCACCCCGACCTCCCATGGTGTAGGTATGCAGACGATGGCCTAGTGCACTGCCGGAGCGAGCAAGAAGCGGAAGCCGTAAAGGCCGAGCTACAAACTCGCCTGGCGGAATGCGGGCTTGAGATGCACCCCACCAAAACCAGGATTGTCTACTGTAAGGACAGCCGGCGGAAGGGGAGCTATTCGAACGTCAAGTTTGACTTCCTTGGCTACTGCTTCCGGCCGCGACGGGCAACGAACTCGCAAGACGCCTCGGTGTTCTGCAGTTTTCTGCCTGGGGTCAGCGCTTCGGCGCTGAAGTCTATGCGGGCGGCAATCCGGGATTTGAACCTCCGAAGACGGACCCATGTGTCAATGGCTGACATCGCTCGGCAGCTCAATCCACTCCTGCGGGGGTGGATTGAGTATTACGGTCGATTCACGCGGGCGGCTCTGGGGCCGATCCTTCGATACGTCAATCAGACAATCGAGGCTTGGATGATGCGGAAGTTCAAACGCTTTATGGGCCGCAAGGCCAAGGCCGGCCGCGTTCTCGAACGACTATCTCGAGAACGTCCCGGGTTGTTCGCACACTGGAAGATCGGCATACGCGGCTCGTTCGCCTGATGGGAGCCCAGTGAGGCGAGAGTCTCACGCTGGGATCTATGAGAGGCCGGCGGTGAGATTCCACCGGCCTACTCGCCAGATCTGCCTGTCCGGATCTGTGAAGGCGAAAGCCAAATTGCTGAGCTACTCGATCACGACGGAGGGTCGGCTTCTGTGTCGGACGGGTCATTTGCACGTGCGTGCTGGAAATGGCCCGACGGCCGAGCGTGAGTGGTGGCCTGCCGGCGCTGACCCGAAGCGCGGGGGTCAGAGCGCCGGCGGCCGGGCCTGGCGCCCGCCGCCGGCGGGCCAAGCCAGTGAGTGAACGAGCGAGCAATCTATCAAGCTGACGAGCTAGCAAGTTAACGAGCCAACAAGCCAACAAGCCATCAAGTGAGCAGGCTGCCTGTGGTCGCCGGCGACACCGGCCGGTCCCAGCCGGCCGGCCTCGGCGGCCCGGTGATCCGGCGGCTTCTGCCGTCGTGGCGACGGGTTGAGGTCGTGTAGAGGTCTGCCGGCCGTTTCATGTCGAGGCCTCATGGGGGGCCGCTCCTGATTGAACTCGTGCAGGAAGCTGTCGAAGCGATCCTGCGGCTACAGGCTGTTGAACCCGGGCGGCCGGGTTGCCTCCTTCTTGAGCGTGAGGTGCATGCGCTCATGACGGCCGCTCTGCTTTGGACGGCCTGGCTTGATGCGCTCGATCGTCATGCCGAGCCTGAGCCACCACACCGACCGTTTCGAGAGATTAAACAGAGCGTTGGGACTGGCAAAGGGAACGCCGTTGTCGGAGCGAACGGCAAGCGGCAGCCGTTCGCGGAACAGGCGCTCATAGGCTGTCATGGCAGGGTCTTCGCGTGTTGAGTCCAGCGCTTCGCAGAGCGGCAGGAAGCGCGAGGCAGGGTCGGTGACGGTCAGCGGATAGCGGTATCGGCCATGGCCGAGCTTGAACTCGCCCTTGAAGTCGGCACACCACAGATCTTTGGGAAGCGTCCCCTGTGACAGCGGCGTGCCGCGCGCGGTGGCGCGGCCCGCCGCCGCGCTTGACCAAGCCGTGGCGGTCGAGCACCGCGTGGATGGTTCTTTTGGCCGAAACCCTGACATCGCCATCGAGCCGCCCTGACCAGCAGCTCGCGGATCTTGCGCGCCCCCAGTGCGGCTTCTCCGCCTTAAGCTGGACGATCAGCGTCTCGATCTGGGTCGGCAACTGGTTGGCATAGCGGATGGGGCGCCGGGAGGGATCGCTCAGCGCCTCAAGGCCATGCTCTTTGCAGCGATCGAAAATCTTGTAGCCGGTCTTGCGGGAGATGCCGAACTCCCGGCAGACCTCGGTCATGGCTTCCCCATCCAGAAGCCGGGCGACAAAGCGCAGGCGCTCTTCCATCACCGAACTCGCTTTCCACGGCATCCACACCTCCCGCAGAACAAAAGCGGAAGTGTAACCCTTGTGTCCGGTACGATCTGTCAACTATCTCTCAGGCCGCTCAAGTCCCCCAATTAGCAGTCCGAAGGCCAAGAGAACCGGCCATTTCGCGCGGAACGACGCCACAACCGAGGCGACGTGCGTGTCTGTACCAGGGTCTGTACCAGGAAATGTATCACCGTCGGCGGCGGCCACAGCGGGAGAGCCGTCCGAACGCTACCGTATCTGACGGGAAGTCCGGCCGGCTGGCGCTTTCAGCTGCGCCTGTCCCCATCATTCTTCGGTAACGCCCTTGGCGGCCGTTTCCAACTTGCCGGAGCCGCCCCTATGGTCCGGGCCCAGTTGGGTCCGCGCAGCCGCCGCGAGGCCAAACGCCTGGCGCTTCAATTCGAATCCCTGTGCCAGGTGATCTGCAGCGCGGCCGCAGGATTTGGAAGAACCATGGATACGTCGCTGCCCGGTACCGAAGAGGAGTTCGTGCGACACGTCGTCGAGGCTTGCCGGAATGTGATTGGCCTCGCGGCCGCGCAGCCCTCGCAGGCGATCGGCCTTGCCCAGGCGCCGCAGTCGGCGCTGACCTCGCTTCAGGTCGTGCAGAACGAGGTTGCCAAGGGGAAGCTGGCGCGACCCCCGTCACCAGCAATGCTGACGCGCTGGCGCGCACCGCGCTCAAGGAAGTCTTGAGCTTTGCTTCGCTGCCCGGCGATGTCCTGGCTGCGATGGCCGCCGTCGGGCGGGCGCCCGACATCGCGAAGGACGGTGTCTGGATCGCCCAGACCGACGGCATCGTGGAGGTGACCGATCCGAAAACCGGCAGGACCGCGTGGCGCCGGGTGCCGATCAGGACGTCCGAATCCATCACGTTCTTCGTCATCCATCACTTTTTCGACGAGATCGGCTTCATCGCCTTCATGCGCGCGCAGCCCGGCTTCATCTTCGCGGCCGCGCACGAGCACGCCGATCCCTCCAAGTACGCATCCCAAGTAATGCAGAACCACCTGCGCCGCTGCGGCGCCAAGGGCGGTGAGGTCTTCCACAGCCTCCGCGGAGAAGGCATCGACGAAATGCACTCCGCCGAAATGCAAACCCGCACGAGCCGTTTGCAGGCCGGGCACGAACTGAGCGACGTGCACGACAAGTACGGTTTTCGCGCGCTCTCCTCTGCCGAATGCCAGCGCCCGGCTAATCTGCCGCTGCCCGAGGGCATCGACTGGGACGTGTTTCGCGGCCTCGACTTCGCGGCGATGGCGAAGCGCCGCCGGTCGCGCGATCGCCGCCCCAAGCTGATGGAGGACTAGCTTGTTAGCAAGTAAACTTGATCGCGCCATTGGCGCCGCTGCGCCTCTGCAAGGTGTCGCCCGGACCAGGACCTTGATGATCAAGGCCTCGCCCGGCAGCGCAGCCCCACGCCGAAGGGCGGCCTTGCTCGCCACTGTGAGTTTCGTGGGTAAGGGCGGCAGCGGCAAGTCCACCACGGGCATCAACCTTGGCGCCTTTGCGCGACAAGCCGGGTTCAAGGTCGGCATGATTGATGCGGACCCTCAGCAGTCGGCCTTTCTGTGGCAGCGCGTACGCGACCGAGGCGACATCCGCGTCTGCCGCTGCAATCCGGACGCGCTTCAGGATGCGATCGAAGCGGCGCGACGGGCCGGCATCGAGGTGCTGTTGATCGACATGCCGCCCGATCTGCGTCATGTGCCGCAAGCCGCAAGTTGCTCGGATCTGGTCGTGATCCCGATGAGGCCGACGCTGTTCGATCTCCAGGTAACGCGCGGGTTGATCCCGCTGTTGACCTCGGTCGGTGTCCGCTATGCCGTGGTCATCAATGCGGCGCCTCCGATCCGCGAACAGGGCGAGTCCCCATGGTTCGTCAGTCGCGTGAAGCGCTCGCCAACATCGGCCCGCGGCTTTGGCGGCGCCAGATCACGAACCGCGTGACGATACCCTACGCCACAGTTCGCGGTGCCGCCGTGGTCGAAACCGAGCCCGATGGTCTTGCTGCCCACGAGTACCGCGCGCTGTGGAGCGCCGTCCGCAACACGCTCAAGCTGGAAGGAGCCGCCGATGAAGCCGTCTAGGAAGACTTTGAGCGAAGCGGGCCTGACAAAACGGGCCGACAAGCCAGGGATGACCAGGCCGACAAGATAGGACACCCCACAGGCCGACAATAACGAGGGTAACCGCGATGATCGAGATCGACAGCTTAGTCAAAAAGGCCGAGGCGCTCTGCGCTCTCTTACCGGTGCGTGACATCAGCCATGGGACCGCGAAGGCCTACATGAAGGAATTCACGCGGATGTGGGATGCGGGCGATCTCGATCCCCTTCAGGACGGCATTGCCCTCGACACCTACTATCATCGCCGCGCGGCGCTCCACTTCGGGGCGAAGCAGGTTCTGACCGGCCTGCTCGAGAACTACTTCTCAGCGCGGAAGCAACGGGACGAGCTCGGCGAGCAGCGTTGTGCCAAAGCGCTGCGTAAATTGGTCGATCGGCTGGAGCCCATTTTGCAGTTGGAGCCGCCGATGCCGGAGAATGTGCTGCCCTGGCAGCATCCGCCGTCCCGGTGGCATGGATCCACCAACGCGGACCGCGAGCGCGGTCAGGATAGCAAGAAGAACGTGCTGGCTTACCTGCCCAAGGACTGGGACAACCGTCTTTGGGAAGCGGCTGCCATGAAGCAGGCGTGGGAGCATCTCGATGCGTTGGCCGTCCAACTCGTCGTGCCGGTTCGCCCCGAGGAGCTGGTTCCGGGGGCCCGCCCGAGCGGATGGTCGCCTGGAGTGCTAGTCGAGTTGCGCTCTGCAAATCGATTGGCGATCACGTTCACGCCGGTCAAGAGCCACGCCGGCTTGTACGGTACCGAGCTCACCGAAATCTGCGTCAATCCGAGCGTCCTGGGCGCCGCCGCGGAATATCTTGCTGCACGTTGCGAAGCCTCCGGTGGCAGCATCGTCGTCAGCACCAACTCGAAGAACGCAGTCCGTAAGGCCCTGGCGAAACTCGGTAGCAAGGCGCTGCCTGAGATCGGTGACGTTGTGATCACGCCCTACGTTCTACGACATCAGCTCATCGCTGACCTCAAGGCGATCTTCGGCGGCGGCGACCAAGTCGCCGCCGCCGCTGGCCACAGCACGGATCGCACCCAGGCGCGGTACGGCCACGTTCGGCATGGACGAAAGCGGAAGGGGTATCTGGGCGTCAAAGCCGCGCGCCAGCCAAGCTGTGAGAATGTCGAGCGCGCGCGACAGCTCTCGCGAACTAAGACCACGTCTCCCAGGAAAAAATGAGGGCTGAAGAAATTGATGTGCAGCCGTGCCGCCGCCAACAGGCGAGCCAATGAGCGAGCGGCATCAATGCCTTCAAACAGCCCATAGCCCACCAAGGGGCGAACGACAGCTCCGTTCTTTTGCTCCACGAATGCCTGATCGTTCTTCTTGTAGGCCCTGGAACGAGTTACTTCGACATTCTGAGAGCGGCACCATGACACGACGGTATCGTTCATAAAGGCGCTGTCGTTGTCAAAATCGAGGCCACCAACGGGCCAGGGAAATAGGTTCTGCGCGCGTTCGAGAGCCTCGACCATAAGAGCTGTTTCACGCACGACGAGCGGAAGGCATTCGGTACATCCCGTTGCAACATCCACTATTGTTAGCGTCTGAATGAACGCGCCGGATACGGACACGCCGCCATGGGCAACCAGATCCGCTTCGCAGTAACCAGGTGGGGGTGTTCTCCAGTCATTGAACGTGCGCACCGGGACCGCGCCCTACGGCACTGGAAAAGCCCGCCCGTCGTCGGCGTCCTCCGGCTGCTGCGATCTTTACCTCGCTCAGTAGGCGATCGATCGTCGCCGCGCTCACCTTCAAAACCAGCGACCGCTCCTCGGCAGAAAGATTCAATCTGCCGTGCCGTTCAAGTGCCGGAAGCAAGAATGGGATCATCGCGACGAGCCGCCTCCTGCAGAGCCGGTCAGAGGCATTCCATAGCGCAATCAGTGCAACGCGAATGGAAGACCTGTAGGTTCGGCCCTGCCGCTGCAGCACGGCCGATACCGATGACCCGTCCACCGACAGTGCCGGGATCGCGTGCTTGCGATGCCATCCCGTGACGGCGCAAAGCTCGTCGAGGATACGTCCCTTCTCGCGCCGACCGCCCGCTCGATAATGCACGGCCAGCGCAGATGTGATCTGCCGCTTTGCGCGCATGCTGATGTTCCTGCCATAGTACGCCACCCGACAGGGAAGTTGTCCTGTAAGATTTTTAGTGAGGCAATGCAGGGGGCATTTTTATCATGTCGCCCGACAGCCAAAGGATGGGAGGTGAGGGATAGACTGGGCTGGAGTCGCTGATGATGTCGCACGCCAGCGTCGCGTCGAGACGGCTAATTTTGAGATTCCCAGGTTGCGCTATTATCGTTCCATTTCTCTGTCCTCGTGCCATCAATGCTGTCGGGGTTGCAGACCCAACTCCGATTCCAACTGCTTCATCAGTTTGCTCGGAGTAGTCTCAAGTGCATTTGATAGCTTGAGTAGTGTGATGATCGTTGGAGATTTTAGCCCCCGTTCGATCTGGCTGACATAAGTTCGATGAATGTTAGCGCGCTCCGCAAGCTCCTCCTGCGAGAGCCCGATACTCTGCCTTAGAGCAGCAACCAATTTTCCAAAGGTTAGGTTGGGGCTTTTCACCCAGCCATAATTCGCTGTTGAATACTAAAGGGCCACAGACTAAAGTATTCAAATCGGACGCGAATCAGATGAACGCCCAATGGAAGTGCTCGCCATTTCAGATATTCACTTGGAAAGACGAGAGTTGGGGGAAATCCCAGACCTTAATGGTTTCTTCGACGTGCTGGTCTGCGCCGGGGACATCTGGGAGGGAGAACCCGAACAAGGCGTCCAATGCATCGCGCAAATCGCACGCGGGCGGTCCGCGATTATTGTCCCGGGCAATCATGATTTTTACCGCGGCAGTTCGGGCGGGCACACCATCCGTGAGGTCATCAAACTTATGCGTCGCGAGGCCGACCGACAGAATACACTCGCGGGTCGGGAGATCGTCAGCATTCTGAGTGCGGACAATCCTGTTTGCGAAATCGAAGAGGCGCGATTCGTCGGACTGACTCTCTGGAGTGATTGGGGTTTGGCTGGGCACTGGATGGAGGCCGCGCATGATCTCGAGTGGGAGGCACGCGGTCGTGCACAGGCCACCCGTATGAAGACGGCCCCGCGGGAGTATGGCGCCATCAGAACGGAACGAGGAAGTTGGACACCGTATGACGCTGTCGCTGAACATGCGCGAGAAAAAGCAATACTGATAGACGAATTGGCGTGCATCCACGATGGTCCTACTGTTGTGGTGACGCACCACCCACCGATTGCTGAATGCGTCGATGCATACCGCGGCATCGTTGCTCCATGGTGGGCACCGGCCTTCTATGTGTCCGATACCCTGAAAACCTTACCGCAACACATCCGGCCAGAGGTTTGGATTTGTGGTCACGTTCACGCGCCGTTTGACGCTCGATTTGGTCGAACTCGAGTGGTTTGCAATCCCATCGAGGGGAAGCAATTTAATCCCAACCTGCTGATCCGGATTTGATCTATGAAAGAAACGAGAAGCCTAGTTCAGTGCAGATCCCTTGATCCTAACGAAGACGCTATGCGCCTCGGGCGAGACGAATGGAAAGCCGAAATTGTTTCATCTTACCCAACAATATTTCAACCGCCTAGGGGGCTGCCGGAGTGCCGGGCGGGATGGGAGCAGTTGATAGATGAGACGTGCAGCAAAATCGAGGATGCCCTAAAGCCAGAGGAAGGCGACACCCTCACAATTTCAAGGATCATCGAAAGATGTGGCCGCCTCCACATCTTCTGGGAGGGTATACTCTCGGCTCGCGCTAGGGCCGAAGTTGAAAAGGCCATAGAGAGAGCGAGCATAGAATCCGGAGATACGTGCGAGATCTGCGGCGGAGAGGGCCGCTTGTATAGCAGCGGCGGTTGGCTTCTCACGGCCTGCACCGGGCACGGGAGGGGAAAGCCGTTATCATGGAAAAGAAGGGTTGGCTTTGTCCGCATCGTGCGCGGGACAATCGACGGAAAGGATCTTATTCTCTCTTGTCGTGAATACGAGCCTGAACATGATCTTTTCGTCGATATTCCTCCCGAGACGATCGCCGAATGAGCCAGATATGCTGCGTGTAACTGTCGAGCTATGGCCGGGTGGATCTAGATCGCAGGCTCGTGTTATCGCAACTGCAGATGTCGCGAACGTCAGCGAGCTGGCGGATTTGAGCGAGTATGCAGTGAGCGTCACCGAAGGTCAGAACCCCATCATAAATACTCCCTCTTGGTCTGCCCAGGGACAACTCCTGCAGCACGAGCGCAGAACATCTGTATGGAGCCTCGTCGCAAAGGTTGCAGCTTGGGCAGCAGACGAAGCCGCGAAGGCAAACTCGTAGCAGAGGCGTCGCAGGTCGCGTCGCGCTCCGAAGTAGTGATCTGAGACCGGAAAACTGGACCAATTTTGGCTAGAGTTTTCGCTGCCGAATCCCCTCGGCTGGGAGGAGCGGACAACGATGAAAGCCTGGAAGTTTTCGGACGCCCAGAAGGCGTTCATTCTCAAGCAGGCCATGACGGGGTCCCGGTTGCGGACATCTGCCGCAAGGTCGGGATCGGCCAGGCGACCTATTTCAATTGGAAAAGAAGTATGACGGGCTGCTCCGACCGAGATGCGGCGGCTGAAGCAGCTCGAGGAGGAGAACGCCAAGCTGAAGAAGCTGGTGACGGATCTGTCGCTCGACAAGGAGATGCTGCAGGACGTGATCTGCCGAAAGCTATGAAGCCTGGCCGGAAGCGCAAGCTGGTCGATGAGGTCTGTGGCGAGTGGCAGCTATCTGTCCGCAAGACCTGCGAAGCTCTCGAGTTCGATCGGTCGACCTACCATTACAAATCTCGTCGCTCGAAAATCGGATCAGGGAGATCTGCCATGTTCGCGTTCGCTACGGTTATCGCCGCGTCCATGTTCTGCTACGCCCCGAGGGATGGCGTCATGGCCAGAACAAGACCTGCCGCATCTATCGCGAATTGGGCCTGCAATTGCGCAACAAATCGCCCAAGCGCCGGGTCAAGGCCAAGTTGCGCGATGACCGCCGGCCAGCGACGCGGGCTAACGAGACTTGGGCGATGGACTTTGTCCATGAGCAGTTGGCAAGCTCCGGGTGCTCACGATCATCGATATCTTCTCTCGCTTCTCGCCGGCGCTGGAGCCGCGGCTCGACCTTCCGCGGCACTGACGTCGTGGAGGGTACTGGAAAGGGTTTGCAATGAAGTGGGATTCCCGGCGACGATCCGCGTCGATCAAGGCAGCGAGTTCGTCGCGCGATCTTTGACCTGCGTCACGCTGGACTTCTCAAGGCCCGGCAAGCCCACCGACAACGCGTTCATCGAAGCCTTCAATGGCCGCTTCCGAGCCGAATGCCTCAACGCCCATTGGTCCCTTGCAGATGTCCAGGAAAAACTGGAGACTTGGCGCAGATACTATAACGAGGAACGGCCCGGGGGCGATCGGCAACAGACCGCCGATTTTGCTGCAAAACCGCGTCGGCGCAACCAGCCTGCCGACGTGATTAGAGGCGAAAAACTCTAGTTTTGGATGGTCCAAAGTTCGGTCTCGCTGCAAAAAAAACCGAGACTCTAACCGCCGTTGGATGAAAGTTCGGTGGCAGGTCAGGTCGAGCAGAGCAAACTGCGAGCGCGGGGGATGATGGTGTAGCTCGACAGGCGGCATAGCAGCTAGAGTTGGAGGCGGCACGCACGATCGGTGCGGCTCGAGACGCGAACGGGCAAGCAACTTCCGAGAGCAAATCCAGAAGCGTCGAATCTGTTAGAGTGCTCCATGCTGGCTCAAGCGGCGTGGCGGAGAAACAAACGCATGGTGTCCTCTGCGTCCCTCGTTTCCTCTTTCGAGAAAATGTCCAAAAAACTGTTCACGAAGCGCCGACCATGCATTCGGGGATTGGCACTCAGATAGTCGACAGCGACTGCCCGCAATGGGCTTGAACGGCGTCCTTTACCATGCGTCCCAGTGCCTCTGATTGAACATCAGTCCGGTTTCCTTCTAGGTCGACCCCTTAGGGCGACGCAGGAGGTTCTTTACGATCTCCACCTTCAACCGCCCGCCATTCTGCACGCGGTCAACATCTCATTGACCGCTGCGCGCTCCGCCGAAGGGCCGGCGAGTTCAAATGCCGCCGTCAAAGGCAGTCCGCAGAGATGAATCCGCTTCTCCTCATCGAGACGAAAAAACAGGGTGGTCAAGTTCATGTACATTTGAGCCGAGCGCTGCGAATAGACGTCTCGGCCTCACGTCACTCGATAAAGTCTCCACGCTTCAGCCGGGTCATCGCCTTCAGAAAGGCCTGTCCGATGGTGATCCCCATTTTCGTGACGCCGCGCGTTCCCTCGCCGATCGCGCCGCCAACCCGCGCAATATCCAGGAACAAGCCCTGCAGCGACCTAGTAGCGCAGTCGTGGAGCGAAAGAGTCAAGCGGCTCAATAGTATGTTGGCAGCTTGCGAGAAATCCCGAGGGGAAAAATGCGAAAACATTTCGTTCTGGTCGGCAAACAGCGGGGTTCGAACGGGCACTGAATTCCAGCTGCCCATTCGCACTCAAATGCCGTGTTGAGGCCAGCTTTTACGCACTGGCCTTCAGGCCAGCAGCCTCAATGCCAGCCACCGCGCAGGCTTCGTCGTTGTCCGAGGTGTCGCCCGAGACGCCGACCGCCCCTAGCAGCGCGCCGCCCGACTGGATCAGCACGCCGCCGGGGACCGGCACCAGAGCGCCTTTGGCGATCGTGTTCACGGCATCGATGAAATAAGCCTGCTCCTGCGCGCGCTGGAAAAGGGCGCGCGAGCCCATGCCCATCGCGAGCGCGCCATAGGCTTTGCCGTGCGCGATCTCGGCGCGCATCAGGCTGGTGCCGTCCTGCGCGGCGGCGAGCTTGAGAACGCCGCGCGCGTCCAGGATGGTGACGACCAGCGGCTTCAGCTTGAGTTCGCCGGCCGTCGCGAAGGCGGCGTCGAGGATCTTGCGCGCGGTGTCGAGCGTGAGGTCAGCCATGGCTGGTTTCCTTTGCAGCTGGAGAAGCGGAATTTGTTTCGGCGCGATCGAGGCTCATCGCCAGCACGCGCGCGACGTGAAGGGCCTCGCGTTGGGTACCGTCGTGGATCTGGTGCCGGCAGGAGGTGCCGTCGGCGACGACCAACGTAGTCCGGTCTGCGCGCCGCACGGCCGGAAGCAGTGACAGCTCGGCCATTTCGATCGAGGCATCATAAGTATCGGCGCCATAGCCGAAGGCGCCGGCCATGCCACAGCAGCTCGATTCGATGGTCTCGATCTTGAGGCCAGGAACGAGGCGTAGCACCTGCTCGACCGGCTTGAACGCGCCGAAGGATTTTTGATGGCAATGGCCGTGCACGATGGCTTTGTCGGCGATGGTAGCGAGCAGCAATTGCAGCCGGCCGGCCTTGGCCTCGCGCGCCAGGAATTCCTCGAACGTCAGCGCGTGGGCGCCGACCGCCTTGGCGTCGTTGTCCAGGCGCAGCGAGGCGAGCTCGTCGCGGAGGGTCAAGAGGCAACTCGGCTCGAGACCTATGATCGGCACGCCGCGCGCGGCGAAGGCCGCGTAGGTGGCCACGAGACGATCGAGCTCGGCCTTGGCTTCGTCGACGAGGCCGGCTGATAGGAACGTGCGACCGCAGCAGAGCGGGCGGCTGGCGCTCGACGGCTTCGGCAGATGGACGCGATAGCCGCCGGCCGCGAGCACGTGCAAAGCAGCTTCGAGATTTTCGCGCTCATAGATGCGGTTGAACGTATCGGCGAAAAGAACGACCTCGCGGCCGCTCTCCGGTCCCACGCTTGCGGCCGGCGGCACGAACACATCGTTGCGGAAGGCGGGCAGGGCACGGCGCGCGCTGATGCCGGCAATGCGCTCGAACAGCTTTCGCAACAGCGGGCTGCGGTTGCGCAAATTCGCCAGCGGCGCGAAGCGCGAGGCAAGGCCAGCATAGCGCGGGAGGTAGCCGACCAGGCGGTCGCGCAAGGTGAGGCCATGGGAGTCTGCGCGCGCGGCCAGCACTTCGATCTTCATCTTGGCCATGTCGACGCCGGTCGGGCACTCATGGCGGCATGCCTTGCAGGAGACGCAGAGCTTTAGCGTCTCCATCATCTCGTCGGAGGAGAGCGCATCTGGGCCGAGCTGGCCGGAGATCGCGAGACGCAGCGTGTTGGCACGGCCGCGCGTGACATCCTTCTCGTTGCGCGTCGCGCGATAGGACGGGCACATCACGCCGCCTTCGAGCTTGCGGCAGGCGCCGTTGTTGTTGCACATCTCGACTGCGCCCTGGAAGCCGCCGCCGGCGCCGGGATAAGCGGACCAGTCGAGCCTGGTCTTCAGCTCGGTGACGCGATAGTCGGGCCGGTAACGGAACAGCGAGCGGTCGTCCATCCTGGGCGCATCGACGATCTTGCCGGGATTGAGCACGCCGTCGGGATCGAAGCGCTGCTTCACTTGCTTGAAGTCGGCGACGAGGCGTTCACCGAACATGGTTTCGTGGAATTCGGAGCGCACCAGGCCGTCGCCATGCTCGCCGGAGTGCGAGCCCTTGTACTCGCGCACCAGCGCAAACGCCTCCTCGGCGATGGCGCGCATCGCCTTCACGTCCTTCTCCAGCTTGAGGTTCAGCACGGGCCGCACATGCAGGCAGCCCTCCGAAGCATGCGCATACATGGTGCCGCTGGTGCCGTGCTTGGCAAACACCTCGTTCAGCCGCGCAGTGTAGTCGGCGAGGTGCGGCAGCGGCACCGCGCAGTCCTCGACGAAGGAGACGGGCTTGCCCTCCTGTTTCATCGACATCATGACGTTGAGGCCGGCGGCGCGGAAATCGGCGATGCCGCTCTGGAGCGCGGGCTCAGTGATCTCGACCACGCCGCCCCATTTGCGCTTGTCGTTGGTCCAGCCGAAGCCGAGATCGCCCATCAGCTCGCCGAGCTGCTTCAGGCGAGCCAGATTATCGGCCTGGTCCTCCTCGGCGAACTCGACCACCAGCACGGCGTCTGGATCGCCCTTGATCGCGGCAGAGATGATCGGGCGAAACATCGCGATATCGCGGCCGAGCGCGATCATGGTGCGGTCGACCAGCTCGACGGCGATCGGCTTGAGCTTGACCAGATGCTGAGCCGCATCCATCGCCTCGTAGAAGCTGCCGAAATGGCAGACGCCGAGCGCCTTGTTGCGGATGACAGGCCACAGCTTCAGCTCGACCTTGGTGGTGAAGGCGAGGGTGCCCTCGGAGCCGACCAGGAGGTGTGCCATGTTGTTGGGCGCATTGCGCGGCACCAGCGCATCGAGATTGTAGCCGCCGACCCGGCGCTGCACTTTTGGAAAGCGCGCGGCGATCTCGTCGGCCTCGCGCGTGCCGAGATCGAGCATGTCGCGGAAGAGGGCGCGGGTGCTGTCGCCGGCCTCAACATCGGAGAGATCGCGGGAGACCTCACCGAAGCGGCTCAGCGTGCCGTCGGCGAGCGATGCCTCCATCGACAGCGTGTTGTCGCGCATGGTGCCGTAGCGCAAGCTACGGCCGCCGCAGGAATTGTTGCCGGCCATGCCGCCGATGGTGGCGCGCGAGGCCGTGGAGACGTCGACCGGAAACCAGAGGCCGTGCTTCCTGAGCTGGCGGTTGAGGTCGTCGAGCACGATGCCGGGCTCGACCACGCAGGTCCGGCCCGCGACGTCGAGCGACAGGATCCGGTTCAGGTTCTTGGAGAGATCGACCACGAGCCCGTCATTGACAGTCTGGCCGCATTGCGAGGTGCCGCCGCCGCGTGGGGTGACCTTGCGTCCCTCGTCGCGGGCAATCGCGAGCGACAGCAAGGCCTCGTCCATTGTCTTGGGCACGACCACGCCGGCCGGCATGATCTGATAGAACGAGGCGTCGGTGGCGTAGCGGCCGCGGCTAAAACCGTCGAACAGGACGTCGCCGGTCATTTCCGCGCGCAAGCGCCGTTCGAGCGAGGAGGCGTTTGTCATCCCTGATCCCGGACCGATCCAGCGAGGTGGTCCAGCCTTGCTGAGTTATTCACTATGTTTCGCGTTCGATTATATTGTGAATTCAAAATGAGCAAGCCGGCCGCCCTCAGGACGAGGCTGCTGCGTCCTCTTGGGGCTCGGTCAGGTGCTCGATCGCGGCCGCCCGCTTATTGCGCAGGTGCTGGAACAGGATGTCGCTGAGCTCGCTTGCGGCCCGGCGGCGCAGCGCATCGAGAATGGCCTCGTGCTCGCGCATCGCCTCCGCCCAGCGCTGCCGCTTGCGGGCGAAATTGGCGGAGTAGCGGACGCGCCGGATCCGGCCGGCGAAGTTGGCGTAAGCCGTCTTCAGCGCCTCGTTGCGCGCGGCCGCGACGATGCTTTCATGGATGCGCTGGTTGGCCTGGAAATAGCCGTGCATGTCGCGATGCAGGTAGTGGCCGTACATCTCGTAATGCAGCTGCTCGATCGCGGTGATTTCCGCCTCGGTAATGGCTTCGCAGGCGAGGCGCCCGGCCAAACTCTCCAGTCCCGCCATCACGTCGAACAGCTCCTCGAGGTCGCGCTGGCTGAGCTGGCGCACCCGCGCGCCGCGGTTCGGTAGAAGTTCGATCAGCCCCTCGGCGGCGAGCACCTTCAAGGCTTCGCGCAGCGGTGTGCGGGAGATGCCGAGCATCTCGCAGAGCTGCCGCTCGGGAACGCGCCCGCCTTCCGGAATGTTGCCCTCGACAACATAGTCGCGCAGCCGCAGCAGGATCTCGCCATGAAGTGAGGCCTCCTGGCGGTCGCCGCCATTTGTGGCGGGCGGGGCAATCGGAACCCCGGTGTCGGGAATCGTGGATTTCATTTGCAGCACAGTAATTTGCCCATTCGGCCGCGTCGACGTCCACAATCGAATACCAAAATTCGATTGAAATGACAAAACATGAATGCAAAATAGCCGACAGGGCCGGCCAGAATCCCACCGAGAGGGAGGTTTTCATGCATCAGGGACGCCATTTCCTCCAGATTCCGGGCCCGAGCCCAGTCCCCGAGCGCGTCCTGCGCGCCATGGACATGCCGGTCATCGACCACCGCAGCGCGGAATTCGCCGAGCTCGGCCGAACCGTGCTCGAAGGCAGCCAGAAGATTTTCCAGACCAAAGCCCCCGTCGTGATCTTCCCCTCGTCGGGGACCGGCGCCTGGGAGGCCGCGATCGTCAACACGCTGTCGCCGGGCGACAAGGTGCTGATGGTCGAGACCGGCCATTTCGCCACGCTGTGGCGGCAGATGGCCGGCCGCTTCGGCATCGAGGTCGATTTCGTTCCGGGCGACTGGCGCCGCGGCGCCGATCCCGCCGTGATCGAGGCAAGGCTCACCGATGACACCGCGCGCGCGATCAAGGCTGTCATGGTCGTGCACAACGAGACCTCCACCGGTGCGACCAGCCGTATCGCCGAGATCCGCGCCGCGATCGATCGCGCCTCGCATCCGGCCCTCTTGATGGTCGACACCATCTCCTCGCTCGGCTCGGTGGATTACCGCCACGACGAATGGAAGGTCGACGTCAGCGTCAGCTGCTCGCAGAAAGGCTTCATGCTGCCGCCCGGTCTTGGCTTCAACGCGATCTCGGACAAGGCTCGCGCCGCCTCGAAGACCAACAGGATGCCGCGCTCCTATTTCGACTGGGAGGAGATGCTCAAGCCCAACGCAAAGGGCTTCTTCCCCTACACGCCCGCGACCAATCTGCTCTACGGCCTGCGCGAGGCGATCGCGATGCTGCTGGAAGAGGGCCTCGACAACGTCTTCGCAAGGCATCAGCGGCTCGCGGCCGCGACGCGCGCCGCCGTCAACCATTGGGGCCTCGAGATCCTCTGCCAGGAGCCGGCCGAGTTCTCGCCGGTGCTCACGGCGGTGCTGATGCCGCCGGGGCATGACGCCGACCAGTTCCGGAAAGTGGTGCTCGACAATTACAACATGTCGCTCGGCTCGGGCCTGTCGAAGGTCGCCGGAAAGGTCTTCCGCATCGGCCATCTCGGCGAATGCAACGCGCTGACGCTGCTCGGCGCGCTCACCGGCGTCGAGATGGGCCTGTCGGTCGCCGGCGTGCCGCACCGCGCCGGCGGCGTCGATGTCGCGATGAAGCTGTTGGAGCAGCGCCCGCCGGGCAATGCGTCGCCGCATCTGAAGGTGGTCGGCACTTGAGGGTGGGCGCGGTGGAAGGGGATGGCAGGCGAGGGCAGGCCGGCCCGTTATGCACGGACGGGCCCTCTTGGAGGAGGGACAAGCCGGTCAAATGGTGCTATTCGGCGCCCACCAAACCAAGGCTAGACCGGGAAGGACGCCGATGACCGTGCATACTGGAAGGCATTTCTTACAGATTCCAGGACCGACCAACGTGCCCGACCGGGTGCTGCGGGCGATGGACATGCCGACGCTGGACCATCGCGGTCCGGAGTTCGCCGAGCTCGGTTTTGCGGTTCTCGCCTCGATGCAACGGGTGTTCCGCACCAAGCAGCCCGTGATCATCTTCCCCTCGTCCGGCACCGGCGCCTGGGAAGCGGCGATGGTCAATGCGTTCGCGCCCGGCGACAAGGTCTTGATGTGCGAGACCGGCCAGTTCGCCGTGCTCTGGCGCGGCATCGCCGACAAGTTCAAGCTCGACGTCGACTTCATCCCGAGCGACTGGCGCCATGGCGCCGACCTCGCCGAGATCGAGAAGCGCCTTGCCGCCGACAAGCAGCACGCGATCAAGGCGGTCTGCGTCGTCCACAACGAGACCTCGACCGGCTGCGTGACGCCGCCGCTGGAGGTGCGCAAGATCCTCGATCGCACAAAACATCCGGCGCTGCTGATGGTCGACACCATCTCCGGCCTCGGCTCGATGGAATACGAGCACGATGCCTGGGGCATCGACGTCTCGGTCGCAGGCTCCCAGAAGGGCCTGATGCTGCCGCCGGGGCTCGGCTTCAACGCCGTCTCGGAGAAGGCGCTCGCGGTGGCGAAGGCCAACCCCGGCATGCGCTCCTACTGGGACTGGCAGGAGGTCATCAGCTTCAACAAGCTCGGCACCTTCCCTTATACGCCGGCGACCAACCTGCTCTACGGCCTGCGCGAAGCGGTCAAGATGCTGGAAGAGGAGGGGCTGGAGAACGTCTGGTCCCGCCACAAGCGCCACAGCGCAGCGACACGTGCCGCGGTCAAGGTCTGGGGCCTGGAGACGCAGTGCACCGATCCGGCCGCGCATTCGCCGGCGCTGACCGGCGTGCGCGTCCCTGACGGACACGACGCCGACTCCTTCCGCAAGGTGGTGCTGGACAACTTCGACATGTCGCTCGGCACCGGCCTGAACAAGGTCAAGGGCAAGGTGTTCCGCATCGGTCATATCGGCCATTTCAACGATCTGATGCTGATGGGCACGCTCGCCGGCGTCGAGATGGGCCTCGATCTGGCAAAGATCCCGCACCGGAGCGGCGGCGTGTTGGCGGCCATGGACGTCCTGAAGGGACGCGACATGATGCCGGTGGCGAAGGCCCAGGTGGCTTGAACTAACTCTAAGAAGAAGTGAGCGCGCGATGAACGCACCGACTGCCAACGAAGACCTGCTCTACTCCGTCCAGGACGGCATCGCGCGGATCACCTTCAACCGCCCGCAGGCGCGCAACGCAATGACCTTCGCCATGTATGACCGCATGGCGGAGATCTGCCAGGAGATCAACGCCGATCGCTCCATCAAGGCGCTGATCCTGACCGGCGCCGGCGACAAGGCGTTTGCCTCCGGCACCGACATCTCGCAATTCCGCGCCTTCAAGTCCGCGCAGGACGCGCTCGACTACGAGGCCCGTATCGACCGCGTGCTCGGCACGCTCGAGCAGTGCCGCGTGCCTGTGATCGCGGCCATCGCCGGCGCCTGCACCGGCGGGGGCGCCGGCATCGCGGCCTGCTGCGACCTCCGCATCGGCACCGAGACGACGCGGATGGGCTTTCCGATCGCGCGCACGCTCGGCAACTGCCTGTCGATGTCGAATATCAGCCGCGTCGTCGCGCTGGTTGGTCCCGCCCGCACCAAGGATTTGATCTTCAGAGCGCGCCTGGTCGAGGCGCCGGAAGCCCTCGCGCTCGGCCTGCTCAACGAGGTCGTGCCCGACGTCGAGACCTTGCAGCGCCGTGCCGACGAGACCGCAAAGCTCGTCGCCAGCCACGCGCCGCTGACGCTGGAAGCGACCAAGGAAGCGGTGCGCCGCATCCGTCGCACGCTGTCGCGCGAAGAGGGCGAGGACCTGATCCTGAAGGCCTATATGAGCGAGGATTTCCGCGAGGGCATGGACGCCTTCCTCAACAAGCGCACGCCGAACTGGAAGGGCAGGTAAAGTCTCATGAGCTTTCGGCTTCGTCAGTCGAAAGTCATATGCGCTGAATTGCCCGGCTGCTTGAACTCGTCAGTATTAGTCCGCACAATGCAGGGATAGAATTTTCCGCACTACAACTCATAAAAACATCAGGGGATGAAACTCGTGCGAATTCCAGTAAAAGCCGTCGGCGCTGCGACGGCGCTGTTGTTGAGCACGCCGGCCTTCGCCGGCTGGGAACCGGCAAAGCCCGTCGAGATCGTGGTGGCGGCGGGCGCGGGTGGCGCCTCCGACCAGATGGCGCGGATGATGCAGGCCGCGATCCAGAAGAACAATCTGATGAAGCAGCCGATGGTCGTCTCGCTCAAGGGCGGCGCATCGGGTGCGGAAGCGCTGATGTACATGAAGTCCAGCGAGGGCGATCCGAACAAGGTGCTGATCGCCTACTCGCTGATCTACATGCTGCCACTGTCGGCGAAGATCCCGTTCAACTGGCGCGAGCTGACCCCGGTCTCGGTGATCGCGCTCGACCAGTTCGTGCTGTGGGACAACAGCGCAGGTCCCAAGACGGTGAAGGAGTTCGTCGCAGCCGCGAAGGCGGCAAGCTCGCCGTTCAAGATGGGCGGCACCGGCTCCAAGCGTGAGGATCACGTGCTGACCGTTTTCCTGGAGCAGAAGACCGGCGCGAAATTCTCCTATCTGCCCTATAAGTCCGGCGGCGAGGCCGCGACCCAGCTGGTCGGCAACCACACCGAAGCCAACGTCAACAATCCATCCGAGAATCTCGAAGTCTGGCGCGCGGGCCAGGTGCGCCCGCTCTGCGTGTTCGACAAGGAGCGTATCGCCTACACCAGCAAGGTGACGGAGACGCAGTCCTGGGCCGACATCCCGACCTGCAAGGAGGAGGGCGTCGACGTCCAGTACCTGATGCTGCGCGCGATGTTCCTGCCCGGCAAAGTCACGCCGGAGCAGCAGGCGTTCTATGTCGATCTCTTCCACAAGGTCACGCAGACCGCTGAGTACAAGGACTACATGGAGAAGCAGGCGTTGAAGCCGATCTTCCTCACCGGCAAGGACATGGTGCAGTTCCTCGAGGAGGACGACGCCATCAACAAGTCGCTGATGACCGAAGCCGGATTCGTCGCGAAGTAGCTGTGTCTTCTCCCTCTCCCCGTCCTTACGGGGAGAGGGTTGGGGTGAGGGGCTCTCTCCCCGAAGATAGTGACAGATGGACTCGCGGAGAGTCCCCTCACCCGGCGCTTCGCGCCGACCTCTCCCCGCAAGCGGGGCGAGGTGATGTAACGCAGACTTTCGCAAATCGGCCCATGTCTCAAACCGATCTTGAAATTGTCGTCGACGATCCGACCGCGCCCGAGGACGACTCCCCCTCCGTCGTGTCCTCCGGCACGATCGAGATCGTCGTCTGCCTCCTGCTGCTGGCCCTTGCCGTCACGCTCGGCTACGACAATTGGCGCACCGGTGCGTCCTGGGATGCGACCGGGCCAGAGCCCGGCTATTTCCCGTTCTATCTCTGCGTCATTCTCGGCGGCGGCAGCCTCTACGGCCTGATCGTGGCGCTCCTCGCGCACCGCGCGGCGCGCGAGACCTTCGTCACGCGGGCGCAAGCCCGCCGCGTGATGGCGGTGTTCGTGCCGACGCTGCTGTTCTGCGTGGTGACCCAGTTCCTCGGCCTCTATGTCGCGAGCTTCCTCCTGATCTCGGGCTTCATGCGCCTCGTCGGCAAGATCGCGCTGTGGAAGTCGCTGCTCACCGCCTTCGTGTTCACGGCGATCATGTTCGTTACCTTCGACATCGCCTTCGACGTCATCATGCCGAAAGGGCCGCTCGAAGCGGCCCTCGGGCGCTAGGACGGATCGCGATGGAAGCGTTTGGTCTCCTGATTCACGGCTTCGCGGTCCTGCTGACGTGGAAGACGCTCGTGCTGATGATGGTCGGGCTGGTGCTCGGCATCTTCGTCGGCGTGCTGCCGGGGCTCGGCGGCCCCAACGGCGTTGCGATCTTGTTGCCGCTCACCTTCACGATGGATCCGACCTCGGCGATCGTGATGCTGTCCTGCATCTATTGGGGCGCACTGTTCGGCGGCGCAATCACCTCGATCCTGTTCAACATTCCCGGCGAGGCCTGGTCGGTCGCGACCACGTTCGACGGCTATCCGATGGCGCAGCAAGGCAGGGCGGCGGAGGCGCTGACCGCGGCGTTCACGTCCTCCTTCATCGGCTCGCTGGTCGCGGTGATGCTGATCACTTTCCTCGCGCCGATGATCTCGTCCTTTGCCCTGAAATTCGGCCCGCCCGAGTTTTTCGCGGTCTATCTGTTGACCTTCTGCTCCTTCGTCGGCCTCGGCCGCGAGGCCAAGCACAAGACCGTCATCTCGATGTCGCTGGGTCTTCTGCTTGCCGGCGTCGGCATGGACACGGTGTCAGGCCAGTTGCGCATGACCTTCGGCTCGGCCGAGCTTTTGCGTGGCATCAACTTCCTGGTCGCGGTGATCGGCCTGTTCGGCATCAGCGAGATATTGCTGACGATGGAGGAGCGACTGGCGCTGCGCGGGCATGCGGCGAGCATTTCGCTGCGCATCGTGCTCAGCGTCTGGAAGGACCTGCCGAAATATTGGGTGACGCTGCTGCGCTCGTCCTTCATCGGCTGCTGGCTCGGCATCACCCCGGGCGGCGCGATCGCGGCGTCCTTCATGGGCTACAATCTGGCAAAGCGCTTCGCCAAGGAGCCCGAGAGCTTCGGCAAGGGCCGCATCGAGGGCGTGTTCGCACCCGAGACGGCGGCGCATGCGTCCGGCACCTCGGCATTGCTGCCGATGCTGGCGCTCGGCATTCCCGGCTCGGGCACCGCGGCGATCCTGCTCGGCGGCCTGATGGTATGGGAACTCAATCCGGGGCCGCTGCTGTTCGTCGAGCATAAGGATTTCGTCTGGGGCCTGATCGCCTCGATGTATCTCGGCAACGTCGTCGGTCTCGCGCTGGTGCTGACGACGGTGCCGATCTTCGCCTCGATCCTGCGCGTGCCGTTTGCGGCGGTGGCGCCGATGATCGTGGTGTCCTGCGCGATTGGTGCCTATGCGATCCAGAACGCGATGTTCGACATCTGGCTGATGCTCGGCTTCGGAATCGTCGGCTACGTCTTCAAGAAGATCGGCATTCCCCTGGCGCCGTTCACGCTCGCGCTCGTGCTCGGCAACCGCGCCGAGGATGCCTTCCGCCTGTCCATGATCGGCTCCGGCGGGACCCTGAAGGTGTTCTGGTCGAACGGGCTGGTCGGCTCGATCACGACGCTAGCGATCGTGCTGCTGTTTTGGCCCTTGATCGATGGTTTGCTGGGCCGTGTCGGTTGGAGGCAGCGGGGCAGAACGGCGACACCATGAGAAATGAATTAGATCAGTGCCTTAGTTCTATTATGTCGCGATAGTCCTATCCGGGCGCCTAGTCATTGTTTCCAAATGTTGCCGTTGCGCGACAGCCTAGGACGGGCGTTGCCGCGTATGTTCCTCATGGAACTTTTTATTTTTCACGAGGGAATTGCAATGAAGCGGGTTGTGATGGGAATTGTGGCAGCGTCGCTGGTCGCGAGCAGCGCACTGGCCGCTGATCTGGCATCGAAGCCGTACGTGAAGGCCCCCGCCATGGTCGATCCGATCTGGAGCTGGACCGGCTTCTACGCCGGCGCCAATGGGGGCTACAGCTGGGGCCGGTCGAATGCCTCGGTCCTGCCGACCTCACCGCTTGGGGTGAACATCCGACAGAACGTTGATGGAGGACTTGGCGGCGTTCAGGTCGGCTACAACTGGCAAGTCGATCCAAAATGGGTTTTGGGTGTTGAGGCCGATATTCAGGGCACCGGCGAGCGTGGACGTTCGATCGATCCGCTTCTGGCGGTCAGGATCGGTTCGATTGGACTTTCCGGCTCGACCAACAGCAGCACAGATTTCCCGTGGTTTGCGACCTTCCGCGGTCGGGCCGGGCTTTTGGCTGATCCGAGCCTGCTGCTCTATGCGACGGGTGGTTTGGCTGTTGGTGAAGTCAAGTTCGGCACTCAGGCGACGCTGACCGCACAGCTATTCGATGGAAACAGCAACACGCCCATCGGTGGGCCTGTTACGGTCGTCGGTCCGGCGGTGTCAGAGAGCAAGAACTCGCTGGGGTTGGACCGCAGGGGCAGGTGTCGAGAAGAAGTTTAACCGCAACTGGTCAGCCAAGCTCGAATATCTCTACATAGACTTGGGATCGGTCACCTATTTCGGCGGGACCGCCAATTCGACCAGCGTCTCGTTCCACGATCATGTGGTGCGAGCTGGATTTAACTACGCTTTCAACCCGACCCCGGTGGTCGCGAAGTACTGAATCAGAAGGCGGCAACGAGAAGCAAAGCCCGGCCTCGCGCCGGGCTTTGTCGTTGGACTGGTTGAGACGTTCACACCACCTTGGCGTCCCTGAGCTTGGCAATCTCGTCGGCGCCGAAGCCGAATTCTTTCAGCACCTCGTCGGTCTGCTCGCCGAATTCCGGCGGCCGCGCCACCATCTTGCTCGGCGTGCGCGAGAGCGTCACGGGCTGGCTGACCAGGCGGATATGACGGTCCTGGTCGTTCGGCACGTCCTGCGCGATGCCGAGATGCTTGACCTGCGCGTCTTCGAACATCTGGTCGATGGCATAGATCGGCCCGCAGGGCACGCCGGCCTCGTTGAGCTCACGGACCCAGGTCTCGGTCGACTTCGTCACGGTGCGCTTCTCGATCTCGGCGTTGAGCGCGTCGCGGTTCTTGGAGCGGGCAGGGGCCGTCGCGTAGTCGGGATGGCCAAACAGCTCGGGCGCGCCGATCGCCTGGGCGCAGCGCTCCCAGATCCGCCCGCCCGTGGTGGCGATGTTGATGTAGCCGTCCGAGGTCTTGAACACGCCGGTCGGGATGCTGGTCGGGTGGTCGTTGCCGGCCTGCTTGGCCACCTCCTTCTCCATCAGCCAGCGCGCGGCCTGGAAGTCGAGCATGAAGATCTGGGCCTGGAGCAGCGAGGTCTGCACCCATTGGCCCTTGCCGGAGACCTCGCGCTCGAGCAGCGCGGTGAGAATGCCCGTGGCGCAGAACAGGCCCGCCGTGAGATCGGCGACGGGAATGCCGACCCGCATCGGTCCTTCGCCCGGCGCGCCGGTGATCGACATCAGCCCGCCCATGCCCTGCGCGATCTGATCGAAGCCCGGGCGCTTGTGATACGGGCCGTCCTGGCCGAAGCCGGAGATGCTGCCATAGACGATGCGCGGGTTGATCGCGGCGAGGCTCTCATAGTCGATGCCGAGCTTCTTCTTCACGTCGGGGCGGAAATTCTCGACCACGACGTCGGCCCTGGCGGCAAGGCGCTTGAACACGGCGAGCCCGCGCTCGTCTTTCAAGTTGAGCGTCATGGCCCGCTTGTTGCGGTGCAAATTCTGGAAGTCGGAACCCCGCCGGGGGCCGCCCGGCTGTTCGCCGCCGGCGTCCTCGGTCAGCGCATCGATCTTGATGACATTGGCGCCCCAATCCGCGAGCTGCCGCACGCAGGTCGGCCCGGAGCGGACCCGGGTCAGATCGAGCACGGTGAAGCGCGACAGGGCTTCCGAGGCATGCGGTAAGGGCATCGTGAAAGGCTCCGGGACAGATTGCCGGCCCACCATAGTGCCGAAAGGCCCTGCGACAAGTCTGGGCCGGCGCGGATGCCGCTTGTCGAAATGCAATGGCTGGCGCGGTTTGCCGCGCTGCGTGACGGAATCAGCGCGACAGGCGCTTCAGTTCCGCGCGCGCCTTCTCGGCCAGCGGGTCATCGCCGTGGCGCGCAATGAAGAGTTCGAACGCCTCCCGCGTTCCCTTCTGGCGGGCCGCTTCGTATTCCTCGGCCACGGCAACGGCAGGATCGCGGGCCATTGGCATGGTGGGCGAGCGTCCCGCCTTGCCGCTGTCATCCGCATTGGCCTTCTCCACCATGACGGGCAGTCCTTCGAAGGGCGTTTGATCGAATCCAGCGAGCGCCGCAAGGGCGCCAAACAGGCCGGCCGCGAGTGAACGTCGTTTCATGAAACCCTGCAAATCACGGGCGCTGCGGGAACCGAAGTTGCTTGCTCGCGCCCCGTATGATTACTGGATCTCATAGCTAAACAGCGCATTATGGCATAGGTCCGCGGTCTCGCCCCTTTTAAACCAAACGCTTAACCCTCTAGCTAGAATAATCTGTTAACGCCTCGAATTGGATGGGGCCAGCTGCTTCGGAGATTCGCTTTGGCAACCGCAGTTACGGTCACCAAGACCAACAACGCCGATATCGACGGTATGCTGTCAGGCTACAAATGGTCTGGCGTGATCACCTACAGTTTCCCGGATTCGTCCAGCGACTACGCCAATCCGTACACTGGCGGCAGCAGCGAGCCGACCACGTCGGGCTTCGCCTCGGCGCCGACCCAGATGCAGGTCGCGATCAACTACGCCATCGGATTGATCAACGGCTATACCAACGCCAACATCCAATACGCAGGCACGAACGGCGCCGATATCATGATCGCGCAGTCGCCGTCGGCCAACCCGACCTCCTACGCCTACTATCCCGGCAACTATGCCTCCGGCGGCGACATCTGGTTCGGGACTCAATACAACTACTCGCTGGCCAAGCTCGGCAATTATTACTTCGCGACCGCGCTGCACGAACTCGGCCATGCCGTCGGCCTCAAGCACAGCCAGGAGGCCGGTGGTCCGGCCAACGTCGCAGTGCCGACCGCGCACGACGACAGCGAATATACCGTCATGAGCTATCGCAGCTATGTCGGCGCTTCGACCACGGGCGGATACACCAACGAGGCGTACGGATTTTCGCAGACCTATATGGCCAACGATATCCTCGCGCTGCAGACGATGTACGGTGCGAACTTCACAACCCAGAGCAGCAGCACGGTCTACACCTGGAATCCGACCACGGGGCAGGAGTTCATCAACGGCGTCGGGCAGCCCGCGCCGGGCGGCGGCGCCGGCGGCTCGGCCAACCGAATCTACGAGACGGTCTGGGATGGCGGCGGCGTCGATACGTACGACCTGTCGAACTACACGACGAACCTGAGCATCAACCTCAACCCCGGCGCGTCGTCGGTCTTCTCCTCCGTTCAACTGGCCTATCTCGGCGACGGCCATTACGCATCGGGCAACGTCTACAACGCCTATCTCTATAACGGCGACGCGCGCTCCTACATCGACAACGCCATCGGCGGCTCCGGCAACGACACGCTGGTCGGCAACGCCATCGCCAACGCGCTGAGCGGCGCAGGCGGCAACGACACGATCACCGGCGGCGCGGGCAACGACGCCATCAATGGCGGCTCAGGCACGGACACCGCAGTGTATTCGGGCAGCCGGGCCAGCTACACGGTTTCGTACAACGCGACGACGCAGACCTTCACCGTGGCCGACCAGCGCAGCGGCTCACCTGACGGCACCGATACCGTTACCGGTGTCGAATATTTCCAGTTTTCCGATGGTACTTTCGCCAGTTCGACTTTCGTCGCGCCGATCGTGATCGAATCGATCGGGTTCACTAGCCTGGTCCTGTATGGTGGCAATTATTACCTCAACAGCATCAGCACCGGCAGTGGACCAACGCTGAAATATTCGGGGGCTACGGTGATAGCCGCCAATTGGGGGTCATGGTCTGTGGTTGCGGCTGAGCAGGTCTCGGGCGGATATGATGTGGTTTGGAAGGATTTGTTGAGCGGTCATTTTTCTGTCTGGAGCACGGACGGCAACGGCAACTTTCTCGCCACTCTCGGCGCTGCCCCTGAAGTGACCGGGACGGATCCATCTCTGAAGGCGCTGGAGACGACCTTCCAGCAGGATCTCAACGGCGATGGTATGATCGGCATTCCAACCGTCACGATTGAATCTGCGGGATCGACCAGCGTGGTCCTGTCCGCCGACAATTATCACCTGAACAGCATCAGCACGGGTAACGGGCCAACGCTGAAATATGCGGGTGCTGCAGTGAGCGCCGCCCACTGGGGATCATGGTCGGTCATTGCCGCCGAACAGGTGTCAGGTGGCGGGTACGACGTGGTCTGGAAGAATTCGTCGAACGGGCATTACTCGGTCTGGAGCACCGACGGCAGCGGCAACTTTCTCACCACCCTCGCCGCGGCCCCCGAAGTGACGGGCGCCGATACGTCTCTGCAGGCGCTGGAGCCAACGTTGCAGCAGGATCTCAATGGCGATGGTGTGATCGGCATCCCGGGCGGGGGTGCCAGCCCCGTCACGATCGAGGCGGTCGGATTGACGAGCGTGGTCCTGTCCGCCGGCAATTATCACCTGAACACCATCAGCACTGGCACAGGACCCACCCTGAAGTATGGGGGTGCTACGGTGATAGCCGCCAATTGGGGGTCGTGGTCTGTGGTTGCGGCTGAGCAGGTCTCGGGCGGATATGATGTGGTTTGGAAGGATTCGTTGAGCGGACATTTTTCCGTCTGGAGCACGGACAGCAACGGCAACTTTCTCGCCACTCTCGCCGCCGCCCCTGAAGTGACCGGGACCGATCCATCTCTGAAGGGGCTGGAGACGACCTTCCAGCAGGATCTCAACGGCGATGGTGTGATTGGCATTCCAACCGTCACGATTGAATCTGCGGGATCGACCAGCGTGGTCCTGTCCGCCGACAATTATCACCTGAACAGCATCAGCACGGGTAACGGACCAACGCTGAAATACGCGGGTGCCGCAGTGAGCGCCGCCAACTGGGGATCATGGTCGGTCATTGCCGCCGAACAGGTGTCAGGTGGTGGCTACGACGTGGTCTGGAAGAATTCGTCGAACGGGCATTACTCGGTTTGGAGCACCGACGGCAGCGGCAATTTCGTGACGACGCTCGCCGCGGCTCCCGAAGTGCTGGGGACCGATCCGTCCCTGAAAGCACTGGAGCCGACGCTCCAGCAGGATCTCAATGGCGATGGCGCCGTCGGCGCAGCGCCGCTCGCTGCGGATGGTCCCGTGTTCAATTTCAATGACACCTCACTGTCCAGCCCGCCGGAGGCGCCGGATCCCATGCCCGGGTGGGTTGGCGCGGAGGTCACGTCCTCGCCGTCGGGGTCCGCTGAGGCGGTGGTGAACCACGATGCCTCCGTGCCCGTGAGCCCGGTCGACCTTCTGCATGACCTGCACCACAGCGGCTTGCTGCTCGCCTGACGCACGGTTGGCATGCTGACATAGTGCGCCTGTTTTGCCCGACGAGTTCAAACTCGATTCGTAAAATCCGCAGCGCGTTCGAGCCCGGCAGTTAAGTCATTGATAAGGCTGGGTCGGGCTACTGTGCATGGGGTTGTTTTCGCACTTTTTGATGTGCGAGCGTCGAAATGACGATTTTTCTCGATCGCAACGCGCGCATTGCGAACGCTCGCTGCGGGCGATGACAGCTGCGCGCGGAATCAGGTCAGTTCGAGCGAGCGCTTGAAATAGGCGATCGTCTCCTTCAGCCCATCCTCGAGCGCGACCTTCGGCTCCCAGTTCAGCGCCGCCTTCGCCTTGGCGAGGTCGGGCTGGCGCTGCCGCGGGTCGTCTTGCGGCAGCGGCTTGAACACCAGCTTGGAACGCGAACCCGTGAGCTTGATGACCTTTTCGGCGAGTTCGCGGATCGTGAACTCGGAGTTGTTGCCGAGATTGATCGGGCCGGTGACGTCTTCGGGTGTCACCATCAGCCGCGTGATGGCCTCGACGAGGTCGTCGACATAGCAGAAGGAGCGGGTCTGCCCGCCGTCGCCGAACACGGTGATCGGCTCACCCTTGAGGGCCTGGACGATGAAGGACGACACCACGCGACCGTCATTGGGCTGCATGCGCGGGCCGTAGGTGTTGAAGATGCGCGCGACCTTGATCGGCAGGCCGTGCTGACGCCAATAGTCGAAGAACAGCGTCTCGGCGCAACGCTTGCCCTCGTCGTAGCAGGAGCGGATGCCGATCGGGTTGACGTTACCCCAATAGTCCTCGGTCTGCGGATGGATCAGCGGATCGCCATAGACCTCGCTGGTGGAGGCCTGGAAGATGCGCGCCTTGAGCCGCTTGGCGAGGCCGAGCATGTTGATGGCGCCGTGCACCGAGGTCTTGGTGGTCTGCACGGGGTCACGCTGATAGTGGATCGGCGAGGCCGGGCAGGCCAGGTTGAAGATCGCGTCGACCTCGATGTAGAGCGGGAAGGTGACGTCGTGCCGGACCGCCTCGAACAGCGGATTGGCGATCAGATGGGCGATGTTGCGCCGGCTGCCGGTGAAATAATTGTCCGCGGACACCACCTCGGCCCCCGCCTCGAGGAGTTGCTCGCACAGATGCGATCCGATGAAGCCGGCGCCTCCGGTCACGAGGATGCGGCTGTTCTTGTAGCTTTCAAACGGCATGATCGGGTTCCAGGAGGATCTCGGGGCGGACTCGTCCGGTGAGGCCGGCAGAGTGGTATCGGCTACGGGCGGAAAGGCCAATAGGCTTGCATTCTGGCGTGATGATCCTTCAAAAGTCCAGTGGGCCCCGTTGGGGCCGAAATGTTCATTTCCAGCTTGCAGCTGGCTACGCGGCGCTCGTGCGCCGAGCTGCGAGCTTCGCTAGAATTCCCGCCGCTTGAGCCAGGCCCGCGCGCCCCAATGAGCAAAACACCAGGCCGACCTGATCAGCGAGAGCTGTTCGACATTGCGGTAGATCTGCCAGACCCATTTGGCCGAGCGCACCGGGCGGCTGGAGACCGAGGATCCCCTGACGCGGTACCGTGCAAGGTCCTCGTTGAGGCCGTACGCGGTGTGGCCGCGCTCGAGGATCGAGAGCCACAGGCAGAAATCGTCATAGCCCTCGTTCTTCATCGCGATGGGGCCGGCGATCTCGCGGTCGACCATCGCGGTCAGCGTCGCGATCGCGGTGTTCTTCAGCAGCTGGCCATAGCTGAGCGAAGCCGGCACCTCGATCAGCCGTCCGGTGACCGTGTTGGTCTCGTTGATGCGGCGGAAGGCGGTATAGCTGAGCGCAGCCCGCTTCTCCTTGGCGAAGGCGAGCTGCCGCTCGAGCTTTTCGGGCAGCCATAGATCGTCGCTGTCGAGGAAGGCGAGATAGCGGCCCTGTGCGGCGTCGATCGAGGCCTGGCGCGCCAGCGCCGGCCCGCCATTTTTGGCCTGCCGGATCAGCTTGACGCGCGGGTCGCGCTCGCCGATGTCAGCGATGATGCCCGGCGTGTTGTCGGTCGAGCAGTCGTCGGCGATCAGGAGCTCCCAATCGGCGAATGTCTGGCTCTGCACCGAGCGGATCGTCTCCTCGATCAGGCCTTCGACGTTCCAGGACGGTGTGATGATCGAGACGAGCGGCATGATGGGTCCGTTCAGTTCGCACGGGCCGGCTCGGCGATTGCCGCGCGCAAGGTGGCCGCAAAAATGTCGAGCAGCTTGGGATCGCTGATATAGAGCTCGCCCGGATAAGACTGGCGCCAGGCGGACTCGAAATAGGGCGCACCCTTGGCGGGATCGAATGGTCCGCCGGAGAGCGCTTCGCGCAGCCGCGCCGGCACGTCGGCCAGACGATCGACCGCATACACCAGAGGGCAGGAGCGGTAGAATGCATCGCCCATCACCACGACCGGCTTGCCGAGCAGCAGTGCCTCGGCACCCGACTTACTGTTGACGGAGACGACGGCATCGGCGCGATTGAGCACGGTGTAATTGTTGGTCTGCGGCGGCAGCAGCACGAAATTGTCGAACCGGCGTGCGAGCTCGAGCAGGCGGGTGGCCGAGATGGCGCCGATCTGGCGGGATGCTCCTTCACCACGAGCACGTGCGAATCCGGGATCGTGCGCAGCAGGAAGTCGACGGTCGCGACCTGGTCGAGATAGTCCGGCGAGCGTAGCGTCAGCGCCATGTCGGCCGGAACATGGAAGGGGTAGTAGACGAAGGGAGTTTCGGGCATCGGCCGGTAGAGCTTGCGCAGCCGCGTCGCGTTGAGCGCCATCGCGGCGTGCACGCGGGCATGGCGCAGATTGTGTCCGAACTCCTGGTGCTTGCCGAGCGCGAACTGGTCCCAGAGCTTTTCGGCGAGACGATGCGCATTGCGCAAATTGACGACCTTCTTGAACGCCGCCGAATAGTGGTGCTGGTCCTTCTTGGGGATGACGATCGCGCGCTGCGTCAGCGTCTCGTCCAGATAGGCGCGCACCTCGGCGGATACCGCGTCCGCGGGTTTGGCCATCACGTCGGGGGCGGCAAAGCTGTCCGGCGTGAAATACATCCGGCCGCGAAAGAACGAAGGCTCGATGAACCAGTTGCGGATGCCCCGGCGCCTGGCGGCGTGGAAGCTGGCGATGACGGACAGGAAGCCGCCGAGCTCCTGGACCAGTTCGGCGCGTCGCCCCTGCGCCTCCAGCCGGTTCGAGCACTGTCTCCATGGCGTTGGCATAGATCATGAAACGCCGGCGCAGCGCCGCCGTATCGCTGATGCCGAAGGTGAAACGCTCGTGGCTGAACAGGAGATTGGTCCCGTCGAGTCCGTAAAAGGCGACGCGGGCGTCGAACGCCTTGCGATCGTCGGGCGAGGGGCCGGCCTTGAGACCCTCGCGATACATGTTCGTGACCGGCACGCCTTCGGCAACCGACATCTCGGCGCTGCGATCGTCGAAGGCAAGCAGCTCGACGTCATGTCCCGCTAAGCGCAACCGCTGCGCAACCGGAATCCAGAACCGGGTCTGGTATTCGGCAAGCGTGGTGATGAGAATGGTCTTTGCAGTGGTCATGAGTTTATTTGGTGTGTTCGATCGCAATGCTGGCGAGCGGCAGGCCCGTCGTCGCGCAATGCGCGCGTCTTGCCGCAAATTGCGACGGGTTCGCACGATCGTGGGTTGCGATGCGTTGCAGCAGGGTCCTGACGAAGATCGGCTCGATGCGCTTGTCGCGCCGCGCTGGATTGAATTGGCTGCGCAGCCGCTCGGTGACGGCCGAGCCGAGCGCGGCGCTGGCGGCGCCCTTGACAACCTGGCCGAGGCTCGGCTTGGCGCGCGTGCCCTTCACGGTCGCGAGCAGCGAGAGGTAAGGCCGGCGCGACGTCGTTGCGCGGGTCAGAACGTTGGCGACACGTTCGGCGGCTTGCCCGTCGTTGAGATGGAAGAAGGCCTCGATATCGGCAGCGTGAACGCGGGCGAAATCGAAGGTCTCGGTCTCACGCTCGATGTGATCGATTGCGCCGAGGAGCTCATCGAACGAGGCGACCTTCCGGCTCACCCGCGCGGGGAGCGCGGCATGGCCGGCGGTGATCGGCGTGTTCAAATATTCGAGCTGGAGCGGCAGCTTTCCGAGCAATACAGATTCGACGGCCGTGCCGCAGTTGAGATGAACGACCGCGGCCGCATTGCGGATGCGGTCGAGCACGCTGCCGGTGCCGTCGATCAGGACGTTGCCGTGGCGCGCGAGCGCGTTGCGATAGACCTCCTCGCTCTCGAAGGGATGCGGACGCACCAGAATGGTGCGGTCGGGCCGCGCTGCGGCGAGGCGGTCGATCTCGGCGAGATAGTTGGCGAAGACCTGCTTCAGGTCCGCGATGAAGCGATCCACATAGGCGCCATCCCAGCCGGCCCGCACCATCGCCTCGCGCTCGCCGCCGGGCTTGCCGGTGAAGCGTGAATTGACCAGCGGGAAGTTGGCATTGACGAGCAGGTAGCCGCGCGGTTCGCCATCGAGCAGCGCGCGCCAGCGCGGGGCTGCAAAATCGAAGCGCGGACATCCGGTGAGATGAAGATGCTCCGGAGGCATGGTTCCGGCCGCCAGGAAGGCATCATGCAGCCGGTTGCCCCAGAAGAAATAGCCCGCCAGGACGTTGGCGTAACCGCTGTCCTTGATATGTGCGGCCATCGCCGGCGGCGAGTTGCCGCCCTTTTCCGCGAGCACGCCGCCTTCGGTATCGAGGACGTACAGCGCGAGTCCGGCTTTGGCAAAGCTGCGCATCAGGTCGAGATTGACGGGACGCGCATAGTCGACGACCAGCGCGTTCGAGCCCCAGCCGCGGGACATCGACGGCCTGCTCGTACATCGGCACCAGCGCGACCGCGACGCCGCGCCGCGCGAGCTGATAACCGAGCATGACTGCCCCCGGCAGGTCACGCTTGGGGTGATCGACCACCAGGCCTATGCGCACCGTTTGCGTCTCCTCGTGTCGACCAAGGCGTTCATCGATCTCCCGAACATGCTGATGCGAATGGCTAGGTCGACGCCCAGCCGAAGCGGTGGCCAAGTTCCGCGAAGATCGCCCGCTGGCGGTCTTCCAGAACGAGAAAATACTGTATGGCCCAGCTCACCGCGCAGAACGAGGCGATCGCAAGTCCGAGCCCCCAGAAGCTGTCGATGGCCAAATGGTCTGCAAGCTCGAGTAGCAGCAGGCCCAAGACCACGAAAATGACAGCCTGGGCGAGAAGTGCTCTAATGAGGCGGTAGGAGTCAAGCTGCAACCCGCGGCTCACGGCCCCGATCTGCAACGGTAGAATGACGGCGTTCCCAACCACTTGGCCAAGGATCAGCGCTCGTTCGTCGAACAGGTGCAGCGTCGCAACCGCCACCGCAGCCCACACCGCCAATTGATAGATCATGAGCCGGTTCAGGCGCGACTGCACGTCTGTGCGGGTCAGGAACATGACGTTGCCGAAGGCGAGGTACTGAGCGCAGATCGGCACCACGAAGCTCAGGCCCATCCAGAAGGCGTAGGGAGCCATCTGTGGTCCGATCCATACCTGCATGATCTCGCGCGACAGCATGGCGGCCGCCATCAGCGGCGGCACCGTGAACATGGGCAGGATGATGAGGCCGAATTCACCGAGGCGCTGGAACGCCGCAGCGTTACCGCGCTCGTCCAGGCGGCTTGCCACCGGCAGCAAGGCGGACGTCAGGAGACCGACGACGATCTTTGACACCCGTGGCAGCCGGACCAGGGTGTCGTACACGCCGACACCTTTGGGCCCGAATAAGAGGCCGACCAGGAAAGGCTGAATCGGCAGCGCCAAGCCGCCCGTCAGCTTGCCTTGCGCGAACAGCGCGCAGCGGTGGAACAGCTCACGCCGGATCGGCGCGTCCCACATCGCGAGCCTGACCTTGCGCACGACGGCGACGAAGGCTGCGATGAACACCAGACATGCGCGCATCAAGGTGCTGGCGAGATAGATATAGGCCACCAGCTCGAACGAGGCTGCGGCGCTGGCCACCCAGATCGTACACGCCACATAGGCGATCGTGGAGCTCACCTCGGCCAGCCGCAGGACATTGTAGCGCTCAAAGCCCTTGACGATGCCTTCCCAGACCAGCGCGGGGATCAGCACCAGGTTGGCGAGCGCGGTGTAGCGCAAGATTTGCGCAAACCTGTCGGCGTGAGCGGTATCGACACGGAGCGCGATGGTCAGGTAAGGCGCGCTGATCCAGATCGTGACCGCGAGCAGTCCTGCGAGGACGGCGGCCATCACGGTGAGAAGCGCGAGTTGTTGGCCTGCAACGCGCCAATTGCGATGTTCGCGCGCCCGCGCGACCGCTTGCGTCGTGACTTCGGAGAGGCCGAGATCGAGCAGCCCCATCATGCCGCTCGGCAGCAGGATGCGGGCCAGCACGATGAGGCCGAACTCGGTCACGCCCCAGGTGCGGATGATGACGGGGATGACGACCAAGCCGAGCACCGCCGCAATCCCGAAGGCTGCGCTGGATATCAGCGTGTTGCGGATCAACTGTCTGACCATGCTCCGCCGCTCACCACGCGCTCAGGCCGCCATCGACCGCGATGTTCTGGCCGGTGACGTAGGACGCCGCATCGGAGACCAGAAACAGCACCGCGCCGACCATCTCGTCGGACTTGGCCATGCGGCCAAGTGGAATGCGGGCGCTGTAGCGTTGCTTGAAGGTCTCGTTCTGCCCGCTCTCCACCCCGCCCGGGGTGAGCGTATTGACGCGAACGCCCTTGCTCGCCCAGTAGGTTGCCAGGTGCTTGGTCAGGCCGATGACACCGGCTTTAGACGCCGTGTAGACTGCGGGCGTGTTGATGGCGCGGCCGAGATATTCGGAGCCTTCGTAGATGCGCTGGTCGGGCGCCATCAGGCCATAGATCGAGGCGGTCTGCACGATGGCGCCGTAGCCGCGCTCGGCCATTCGGCCGCCGAACACCTGCGCGACGTTGAACATGCCGTCAAGATTGACCGCCATGATCTCGCGCCACGTCTCCTGGGAGAATTTCTCGACCGGCGCGAAGAAGGCATCGATGTCGCGGGTCTTGCTGGCGGCATTGTTGAGAAGGATCGAGACCGGTCCAAGGTCGGCCTCGATCGCATCGGCCGTATTGCGCACCGCATCGGGGCTGGTGATGTCGCAGCCATAGCCCCTGGCGCGGACGGCATGGCGTGAGGCGACGTCGGCTGCCGCCGCATCGGTCGCGGCCTGATCGAGATCGACGATCGCGACATTGGCGCCGAACTCGGCGAGGCCATCGGCGAAGCGACGCCCGAGGATGCCGCACCCGCCGGTGACGACGGCCGTGCGGCCGGTCAGATCGAACAAAGCCTTGAAGCTCGTAGTCATCGCTTGAGGCTCCTCAGGCCGGCAATCGTTGGCGCAGCAACAGTTCCACCAACGCAAAATCGAGGTCAGAATCGATGTCGATCGAGCGCTCTTCCGGCATTTCGAACAGACGCGTGTCCGGATAGAACACCGCGGGCTGCTCCAGGAATGGCGCGACGCGCCAGACATAGATCGACGCGTTCATGTCGAAGCAGCGCGGCGCATCCTGCCGGCGCGTAATCGGAGGATTGGCGGATTTGGAGAGGCCGACGCTGCCGTCGCTGCGCTGCTCGACCAGGTTGAAATAGGGGGAACGCCGCGCCGGTGCTCCGGTGATGACATTGCGGGCGCCGCTCTCGCGCAGCAGCGCCACCGCACCGGCGATGTCGGAGGCAAGCCTGAGCGGCGAGGTGACGTCGAGATCGACGAAGATCTCCGGCGTCCTGCCCGTTTGCGCGATGGCCTTCTCGAGGCAATGGCGGATCGCCGGCAGTTTTGGCGCGGTATCGGTCGCCATCTCGTCCGGGCGCCTGACCGCGATGTCGGCGCCGGCCTTCAGCGCCGCGTCGAGCAGGGCGTCCGAATCGCTGCTGAAGGCGATTGCATCGAACAGGCCGGTCTCGCGCGCCTGCTCGATGCTCCATGCGAGTACGGGCTTGCCCAGAAGATCGCGCGCATTCTTGCCGACGACCCCCTTCGAGCCGCCTCGCGCGCAGATGGTGCAGACGAGACTCATGGCGATATCCAGGTCTTGCTGCGCAGCGCGCGCTCGCTGGCGTCGATCAGATGCACGACGCCGAGCGCCTCGGGCAGCGAGCAGGCCGGGCTCGCGCCACGCATCGCGGCGAGATGCATGTCGCGGTAAGTCTGGTCGCGCTCGCAGGGGATCTCCGTCGCCTTGCCGTTGACCGTGAGGCGGCTGCCGGCCAGATCGGCCTCGATGGTGTCGTCGTCGACATTGATGCGAATGCGGCGGACGCCTTGGCGATCGAGATAATCCATATGGACGTGGACCGATGGCGCCCGCTGCATGTCGAGCAGCAGGTCGAGATGGTCGTCGACGTCGAGGTCGCGCGCGCCGGACGCGCCGCCCAGTGCCGCGACGCGGTGCCACGGCCCGAACAACCACAAGAGATAGTCCAATTCGTGGCTGAGATCCCGCAGCACGCCGCCTCCGGCTTCAGCCGTGGCGGATGCGGTCGCACGATGATCGCGGCCGGGCCGCCAGTCCCTGATGTCCTGGCCGACATAGGCGGCGACCGTGATCACGTCGCGTCCATGCAATCTCTCGGCGAGCGCCGTCATCACGGGATGGAACCGCAGATTGTATCCGACGCTGACATGGGAAAACGGATATTTCGGTGGCGATGCCGGCGTGGCGAATAGCGGCTTTTCGACAAGCACCTTGCCGTGGAAGCCAGCCTGCGCGAGCTCTTGCAGATCGTCGGCATGGCGCGCCGTCTCGGTGGCGATCACCGCGTAATCCGGTTGCGCACCCGCAAGCGCCTGCGCGATCGATCCGTAGTCGCCGCCTGCGCGGCGGCTGACGGTCGCGACCTGAAGGCCAAGCCCGCGCAGGACGCGCGCATGCCTTGTGCCGATCGAGCCGAGGCCAACCACGACGGCGGTTGTCGCGGTCACGGGAAGACCTCGTGAAATTCCGCATGCGCCTGCTCGAAATCCTCCAGGCGGCCGATGTCGAGCCAATATTCGCGGATCGGATAAACCGCGACGCGCCCCTTGTCGGCGATAACGCGCTCCAGCACAGTCGGCATATCGATCCTGACGCCGGGCGCGACATGGCTGAAGACGGAGCTGCCGACCACATAGATGCCGGCACTGACGAACCAGCTCTCGGTCGGCTTCTCGCGGATCGCATCGAGAAAACCGTCCGACGTGGATACCACGCCATAGGGCACGTGCACCTTGTGCTCGCGCACCGCCATCGTCGCTTCCGCCGGTGTTCCGTTGTGGAAGTCGAGAAGAGCGCCGTAGTTGATCGTGGTGAGGATGTCGCCGTTGGTGACGATCATCGGCAAAGCCGGTGGCGTCCGGAAGAGACCGAGCGCGCCTGCCGTCCCCAGGCGCTCCGTTTCGTGCACGTACTGGATATTTGCGCCGAAGGCGCTGCCATCCGCAAAATGGTCCTTGATCGCCTCGGCCTTGTAGTTGACCGAGATGAAGATGTTGCCAAAGCCCTGCTGCACGACGTTGCGGACGATCGTCTCGAGCAGCGGCCGGCCGCCGACATTGAGCATCGGCTTCGGCACCTCGCGCGTCAGCGCGCCCAGGCGCTCGCCGAGGCCGCCCGCCATGATCAGGACCGGATTCGGATAATGGCGCGGTTCGAGCAGCTCATCGAGCGTCTCGACCACGACCAGATGGCCGCCCTCGTCGACGAGCGGCAGCTGCTTGATCGACTTCTGCCGCATCAACTGCAGCCGGTCCTCGCGCGGCAGCGTCGCAGGAACCGACACCGGCGCTCGGTTCATGATATCGGTCGCAAGGCCGGTCAGCGGGATGCCACGCAGCAGCCCGCGCCTCACGTCACCGTCGGTGACCACGCCGAGCAGGCGATTCTGGTGATCGAGCACCAGTGCAATCTGGATGCTTCCGCTCTCGATGGCGGCAATGGCCTCGCCCACGGTCGCCTGCGTTCCGACGACGGCCTTACGCCAGGATTTCATGGCAATCTGCCTCGTATACGCCAGATATGGGGGAGCGGGCCAGGGCTGAGCCTGCTATATCGCGGCTGCGAGAGGCGGCGTCAACCCCGGCGACGTTCCTCGGGCCGCCCGTTAACCCCAGCGTTTCGCGGTCCGAATCAGCGGTTTGAAGGCCGGCGATCCGGCCGTTAAGATCACCCCGCGCAGGGGAATCGCGATGGATGATCTCATCATCATAGGGGGCGGCGAGCATGCCTTCATGGTCTACGAGGCGGCGTTGTTGTCCGGCCGGTTTAGGGTCCTCGGCTTTCTCGATCGGCAACCTGGAACGCTCGGCGACCTCAGCTATCTCGGAACCGACGCGGCCGCGCTGAAATATCCGGATGCCGCCTTTGTGGTCGGAATCGGATCGATGCAGGCGGGGCCCGCACGCCGGCAGATGGTGGGCCGCATGCAGGTCAAGCGCTGGGCGTCCGTGATTCATCCGCGCGCGATTGTGTCGCCGTCAGCCGAGATCGGCACCGGCGCAGTCATTATGCCGGGCGCGATCGTCAATGCGCGGAGCCGGATCGGCGATCACTGCATCATCAACTCGGGCGCCATCGTCGAACACGACGTGCGGGTCGGCGACTGCACACATCTGTCGCCGGGGACGGTAATCGGCGGCGGTGCGGAGATCGGCGAGAACTGCTTCGTCGGTCTCGGCAGCCGGGTCAGGGACCACATCGCGATCGGCAACGACACGCTGGTTGCGATGGGATCGGTGGTTACGGCCCCATGGCCCCCAGGGTCCATTCTTCGGGGCGTTCCAGCAAAGCCGCAAGGCTAGAGCGGATCGTCCGGCTCGAGCGCGCGCGGCGCTGCCGTTCCGATCAGCGACCAATAGTCGATCGGCGGCCGGCCTGCGCCGGGCCGCTTGGCAGTGATGTCGGCAGGGCCGATGGTCTCGCCGACCCTCAGGGCGCGCGCCGCGACGAGGCTCTTGCGCGCCACCGGCACATTCCTGATCTCGGATTCCTTCGGCGCTTTCACGCCGTCGCCGAGCGCGCGTTCGACGTTGCGGATGGCCGCGACCATGCGCTTGAAATCGTCAGGCTCCAGCGAGGCCGCGTGATCGGGGCCTTGCGCGCTGCGGTCGAGAGTCAGGTGTTTTTCGATGGTCGTGGCGCCGAGCGCGACGGCGGCGACCGCAACTTCAAAACCGTCGGTATGATCGGAATAGCCGACCGGAAGCTGGAATGACGACCGCATTGTCGCCATCGCGGCGAGGTTCACGTCACCGATGGGGCAAGGATATTCGGTCGTGCAATGGAGCAGGCTGACGTGCCGTGCGAGCGCGGAGCGCGCCGCCGGATCGCGCCACGCCGCGCGGAAGGCGGCGATGCCGGGCCGATCATTGCGCGCGCCGTAGCCATGGGCGAGCACCCCCAGCGCTTCTTCGATCTCGCCGAGCGTTGCCATGCCGGTCGACAGGATGAGCATCGCGCCGGCCTTCGCTGCAGCATGCAGCAGCGGCGCATTGGTGAGATCACCCGATCCGATCTTGATGCGCGGCAGTTTCAGCGACAGCAGGAAGGCGAGCGAGGCGTCGTCGAACGGCGTCGACAGGAATTCAATGCCGCGCTCCTTGGCGCGCGCGATCAGCGTGTGATGCGCGGCTTGTGGCAATTCGAGCCGTTCCAGCATGGCAAGCTGGCTCTCGGCGGCATCCGTCGCTCGTTGCTGATAATCGGCCTTTTTCGCCGCGCCGCCCGCGAGCGCCTTTGCGTTGAACGTCTGGAACTTGACGATGTCGGCGCCGGCATCGGCGGCCGCGTCGACCAGCGCCAGTGCTTTCTCCAGGCTGCCGTCATGATTGACGCCGGCTTCCGCGATGATCAGCGTGTGCGTCGTCATGGCCGCGCTCCACTTGCCGGAATTCGTAAAAACCCTTTGCCAGAAGCTGCCTGAAATCCGGGATGCCGGCGACGATTTCGGCGAATTGCCGGCTCGATGCGCCATCGCCATAAGGGTTGCCGGTCGCCTGCCGGCCGCGCTGCAAGGCTTCAGCGATGGCGCCGGCAATCGCGTTGCGCTCGGGCGCCGCATGAAACACCGAGGCCGCGCGCTCGCGCCCCTTCTGACGGTCGCCAATGTCGACCGTGGGAACGCCGAAGGAGGGGGCTTCGAGCACGCCGCTGGAGGAATTGCCGATCACCACATCCACCTGGCTCATCAGGCTGAGATAGCGAAGCTGCCCGAGCGAGGCGACCGCGATCGTGTTCGGGCGGTCAGCCGCGAAAGCCTCGATCCTGGCGTTCAGCGCACGGCCCTCGGCATCGGCGTTGGCAAGCGTGAACGCGAAGCGAAAGGCAGGATCGAGCGTCGATAATGCCGCGAACAATTCGTCCAGCTCAGCCACCGAACGCCCGGCTTCAACCGTGACGGGATGGAACGTGATGAGCGCATTGCGTTCGCCGAGCGGCATCCCGAGCGCGCGGCCGATGCCGTCGCGGTCCATCAGATCGAGATGCTTGATGGCGTCGATGCCGACCGAGCCGATGGTGTGAATGCGGGACGGATGCTCGCCAAGCTGGATCAGCCGCTGCGTCGAACCCTGATTGCTGGTGAAATGCAGGTGCGCCATCTTGCTGATGGCGTGGCGGGTCGATTTGTCGATCGCGCCTTCGGTGACGTCGCCGCCGAACAGATGCGCCATCGGCAGTCGCATGAACATCGCGGCCTGCGCGGCCGCGAACATCTCGAAGCGGTCGCCGAGCACGACGACGAGATCCGGTTGCAGGCGTGTGAAGGCGTCGGCAAAGCCGATCACACCGAGCCCGACTGATTTAGCGACACCGGCACCGGAGTCACTGCTGAGCAGCGACTTCGACACGCTCGTCGACCTCGAAGCCCTCCTCGCGAATGGCGTTGAAGGTATAGCCGAACTCCGGCGCAAAATGCATGCCGGTGGCGACGAGCTGAAGTGTCAGGCCGGGCGTTTCCCGGATCGCGCGCATCGGCCAGACCAGCAGCCCGAAATCGGCGCGGCTGCCCGTGACGAAGCAGATCTTTCGCGCGACATTATTCATCAAGGGCCCTGATGCTGGCGCTGCTGGGTAGGTTGATCAGCCGGCGTTCGATGGATTTGGCGGTCGACAGGTCGCCGCGCGGGCTTTGCGCGAACATCGGCAGCTTGTGCATCAAGGTCCAGGCCGGACGCGCGCCAAAACCGGCGTCGTCGAGCGCGGCGAGAAGGTCGTCGCGCCGGCCGGCATGGGCTTCGTCGAGCAGGATCGCATTCAGCCAGTAATTGCTCGTGGTATTCTTCGGCTCGTGCGAGAAGCGGACGCCGGGAATATCCGCAAAGGCACGCTGATAGGCCGAAGCCAATTTGCGTTTGCTGGCCAGGAAGCCGTCGAGCTGCTCGAGTTGGGCGCAGCCGAGCGCCGCATTCAGGTTGGGCAGGCGGTAGTTGAAGCCGACCTCGTCGTGGATGAAGGCCCATTTGTGCGGCAGCTTCGCGGTCGTCGTCAGGTGCTTGGCGCGACGCCCCAGCTCTTCGTCATTGCTCAGGATGGCGCCGCCGCCGCCCGTGGTCACGATCTTGTTGCCGTTGAAGCTGAGCGCTGCCAGGCGTGCCTGCGATCCGACCGCGCGGCCCTTGTAGGTCGACCCCAGCGATTCCGCGGCATCCTCAACCAGCGCGATGTTCCAATCATCCGCAAGGGCGGCGATCGCATCCAAATCGACGGGGTGCCCGAACGTGTGCATCGGGGCGATCGCCGCGATGCGGCGGCCGGTCTCGCGATTGATGGTGCCGGCTGCAGTCTTCTGCGCGACCGCGTCTAGTCGCACCGCGAGCGCGCGCGCATCCATGCCCAGCGTTTCGAACGAGCTGTCGACAAAGTGCGGCGTTGCCCCGCAATAGGCGATCGCATTCGTCGTCGCGATGAAGGTCAGCGCAGGTGAGATGACCTCGTCGCCGGGCTCGACGCCGGCAAGCCGGAAGCAGGCATGCAGCGCGGCCGTGCCATTGACGACGGCGACTGCGCGTTTGGCGCCGGTGACCTCCTCGAGCATGCGCTCGAACCGATCGACGAACGGGCCGACCGAGGAGACGAAGGTGCTCTTGATGCACTCTTCGAGATAGGCGACCTCGTTGCCGGCAAACACCGGCTCGTGCAGGCCGAGGACTCCGTTAGGTGTCCCCACCGCGCGCCGCACGGCATCGACGATCGTCTTTGGCTCGAAGGTTGATTTGGTCACGGGACTGTCCACGATCGTCTCAGACATTGTAGACGTCAGCCTTGTAGCGGCTGAGATTTGCGGGATTGGTGAACCAGTTGACCGTCTTGACCATGCCGCGGCGCATGCCGTCGACACCGCCGAATTCAGGGCTCCAACCGAGCTGCTGGCGTGCCTTGGAATTGTCGGCCCAGAGCCGCTCGACCTCACTGTTGGTGGGACGCAGGCGCGCCTCGTCGGTCTCGATTTCGATCGAGGTTGCCATGACGTCGGCGATCATCTGTGCGGTCGCGCCGACCGAGATCTCAAAACCGCTGCCGAGATTGATGGTCTGGCCGACGACTTGCTCCGCAGGCGCCGTGAGGCCCGCGATCAGGCCGCGTGCAGTGTCGGTGACGAACGAGAAATCGCGCGTCGGGCTGACGGCGCCGAGGCGGATCTTCCGCTTGCCGGTCGCGATCTGGCTGATGATCGTCGGGATCACCGCGCGCGCCGACTGCCGCGGGCCGAAGGTGTTGAACGGGCGGATCACCACGACGGGCATGTCGAACGAAGCTTGGAACGATAGCGCCATCTGATCGGAGGCGATCTTCGAGGCGGAGTAGGGGGACTGCCCGACCAGCGGATGGCTCTCCTTGATGGGAACGGTCTGCGCCGTGCCGTAAACCTCGCTGGTCGAGGTCTGCACGAAGCGGCGCACGCCGGCCATGCGCGCGGCCTGGAGCACGTTCACGGTGCCGCGTACATTGGTTTCGACATAGGAGTTCGGGCGCGACATAGGAGAACGGGATCGCGATCAGCGCCGCCAGGTGTAGCACGTCGGTGCAGCCTCTCGCGGCCGCGATCATGAAATGCGGATCGCGGATGTCGCCAGCCACCACCTCCACCGACGCCATGATGTCGGCCGGCACCGTGTCGAGCCAACCCCAGGAGTTGAAGGAGTTGTAATAGACGATCGCCTTGACGCGGGCGCCGGCCTTCACCAGCTCCTCGACGACATGCGAGCCGATGAAGCCGTCGCTGCCGGTGACGAGGACGCGGGCGTCCTTCAGATCTTCCATGCCGGACCCCAAAAAGGCGATTAAGCCAGTGTTCGCAACAAGATGGCGCTATAGCACACTGGCCGTCGCGTGCAACAGAGCAACATCCGCCAAATGCCCGGGGATACAGCTTTTTGGGCGCCTCTAGCGCTTCCCGGTCGAGGCCAGGCGTTGCTTGACGAATGCTTCCAGATTTCCGCCCTCGAACAGATACCCGGCCACCCCCGCCGCCTGTGCTGCTTCGATGTCGCTTTGCTTGTCGCCGATCAACATGCTGCGCGTCATGTCGACGGGGAAGCGCTTGATGAGATCGGTGATCATACCCGGGGCCGGCTTGCGCCGGTCGCTCGTGCGGCAATAGCGGGCGACGGTTCCGTCCGGGTGATCAGGGCAATATTCAAATGCATCGACATGCGCACCGATCAGCGCCATCTGGTCGGCCATCCAGCTGTGCAAGGCGACGACGTGGTGCTCTTCGTAATAGCCGCGAGCGACGCCGGACTGATTGGTAATGACGAAGGCGAAGTAGCCGGCATCGTTGACGGCTTTCACGGCCTCGCGTGCGCCCTCGATCCATTCCAGCTTGTGCGTCTCGAACGTATACCCTGAATCGTGGTTGAGCACGCCGTCGCGATCGAAGAACACGGCCGGCCGCCGCAGCTTCTCCGGCAATTCGCGATCGGCGCGGGCGAAATCGTCGGGAATGCCGATGTCGATGAAGTAACCGCGATAGGCCGTGCCCCGCAGCGCGCCAGACGCGGCAAGGCGGGGGAATACATCTTGCTCGAGCGAAGCCGGAAGCTTCGCGATGTCGGCGAGAATGGATTTGTCGACGACGTAGATGCCGGCATTGACCGGTCCGGTCGCGCCCGCTCCGGGGGCGATGAAGTCGCGCACCACGTCACCGTCGAGCACGACGCGCCCGTAACGGTCTCCGACGACGCCGTCGCGCAGTGCCATGTGAACGCGCCCGTCCTGCGCGCGCGCGATCAGATCGAGCAGGTTGAAATCGAACAGCGAGTTGCCGTTGAGGAGCAGGAAGCGCTCGTGCAGCAGGTCGCGCGCATGCACGAGCGCGCCACCGGTGCCGAGCGGCTCGGTCTCGCACGACACCAGGATCTTTGACCGGCCCTTGGTCGCGCCGGCATAATGCGTCTCGACGATCTCGGCCTTGTGTCCCGCAAGCAGGAGAATCTCGTCGAAGACGTCATAGCGCACGAGTTCGTCGATCAGCGTGTTGAGAAACGGCCGGCCGCCGATTTCGAGCATCGGCTTTGGCACGGTTTTGGTGCGTTCACCGAGACGGGTGCCGAGCCCACCGACGAGGATGACGGCCTGTCTCAGCATGACCGCTCTCGGTCTGGGCACCTCAGTCGAAGGTGAGCAGCACAATATTCCTGTCTCAATGGTCTGGCTTCTCGTTGGATTGAGCTGTGGTGGCTGGGTCTTCTCCCAGCTTCGGTCGACCCTCGATCAAGGCTTGGAGGAAGCAACACGGAGCGGCCAACGTTCCGCACCAGCGCGCGCAAAATCGCGCGCTGCTCGCCGCGACGGGATCGGCTGTGTGCGGTGTCTACGCTTAGCAGCGGCCGGAAGCAACGAGCAAGGGAAAAGTCGTGAATCCCTTTCGTTGGATCAGCCGGCCGGGCGGCCCCCAAGCGAGCGGGCAGCCCACGACCGTTTATCGAGAGTCCTTTGCTATGGGCTGATTGATCAACCATAGATCGCTCAGTATGATGTGATATCAACTGGGTTCCATCCACATTGTGGAATTTCCCATTCGTATCGTGTCCGGGACAAGAGTTATATGCCGATGGACGAGCGTACGCCGCAAGCTTCAGCTTTTTTGCCGCTTGCGAGGTGGTCAGATGTCGCTGTCCAAGCAGTACGGACACATTGGGTTCTTTCGCTCGTGATCGGAGCGATGTTGTTGGCTGCTCTTGGTTCGCTTGCTGTCGGCCGGAAGGTGGAGTCCTGGACCGCGACTTCGACGATCGCAATTGGCACAATGCCCAGCATTGAAGGCATTCTCGGGCTCCCCGGGGCGCCGGTCGAACGCGTAGAGAACGCCCGTGATCTGGTGACGCGGATCGGAGCGATCCAATTTCAAGACAATGTTCTGGCCGATGCTCGGAAGGCGCTTCACGACCCGCGCGGGTCGTTCGCCGGAGCCTCGGTGCGCGGGGTCGTCATCGACGATTCCTCGATCCGTCTGGAGGCGAGCTCCGCCTCGAAGGAGGAGGCGCTGACCCTGCTTCAACAAACGATCCTCGCGATCCAGGCCGCGCACCGGAAATTGTTCGAGCCGAGAATGGAGTTATTGCGTTCGGTGAGCGCTAGCCTGCTAGAAGCGAGAGTGCGGCTCAATGATTTGCTCAAGAAGGGCGACATGGAGTTTGCGCCGGCTCGATCGGATGGAACTTCTGCCGCGCCTGCGTTCGTGGCTATTCCAGGTGCTTCGGTCGACAGGAAGCTCAATGTCGATACGCGCATCGCTTTAATGGCCTATCTCGAGCGCACCGGGCGGATGACGTCGTCGCAGGATGAATTGTCACCTGCGACGGAAGGGCCCCGGCAGGTCAATCTCGTGCGAAGGGCCATCCTGGCGGGCTTGGGCATGGTTCTTTTCATCAGTCTATTGACCTTCTTTCTGAGGCGGTCGACGCGTCCTGTGTAGGGCTTGGCAATGACCCTTCTGGCTGGAGTCTCGGTACTTCTCTTTATCGTTTGGCTGGGGCTCTTCAGGTCGACGATCTTCGTGTGCCTCGCCTTTCTGTTGTTCACCTTCGCGTGGCGGACGATCTCGTCGCTCTATATCGATCTCTCGGGACCGGTTTTTTCGTCCCAGCTTCAGATGTACATTGGCCCCGGCGTCATGACGGTGTTCCAGTCGGTTGCGTACTTTGTGACGCTAATTCCCTTCCTCTGGGTCTTCAATTCGGCGGCGCTCGATGAATGGGCGCGGTCGGCGCCAACTCCCGAACCGCGTGCGAGGCATTCTCAACTGACCCTTTCGGACGCCACGTTCTACGCGTCCGTCCTCTTCTTGGTCTTGCTTTTCGGCGCCCTGATACAGGGAGGTGTCATCCCGCTATTTGCCAAGATCGAGCGTTGGACCTTCAACGAACAGGCCAATGTCCTCCATGGATTTGTGATCGAGCGAGGCGACATGCTCTGCTTCTGGTGGGGGACCATGTTCGTCGCCGAGTGGTTGCGACGCCAGCGATACGATTATCGTTTCCTGGGTTTGCTGGCTGCAATGATCTTCTACATCTTTCTCGTAGGCGGGCGCTTCTCGCCCTTCTACCGATATTGTGCATTCTTTGTCATACCGTTCTCGGCGGCGCTGCTTGTTCAGGCGCGGGGTCTCGGAAGCGCGAGTTTATTCAGCTTGATGCCTCGGATTGCCGATCGCCGCATCGTGTTGGCCGGCACCAGCGTCATTGCGGCGACGGCCGCGATGATCGCATTCGCGCTCTATTGGAATCTGACCAGGGTCAGAGGATTCGAAGGCGAGGCCGCGCGGGGCGCTTTCGTAGAGCGTGTTCTGGTGCAGCCGTCAGAGATTGGATGGGCATCCTATCAACGTGTTCTGGTCAACGGAGATTGGGATGCGCGCCACGCCTTCGATGCCCTGTTCGAGCGCCCCATCGTTGCGGGACGAAACACGACACCGCAGTTCCTGATGTCCGAAACGATCGGTGAGCCACGGACGACGGAGCACATCACAGGCGGCTTTCAATTCGCAGGTGGATTTCCTGAAATCTTTTTCGAGCTGTTTGGCCCTTATTTCGGCTGGATCTTTCTGCTGGGGGCCGGTTGGCTCACTGCGCTCATCTCCGCGGTCATGATCCGCTCAATCGTCGCAGAGCGATATCTGACGGCGGCCCTATCTTTCTACGTGCTGTACGGCTTCTATGTCATGTACATCGGCGGCATGCTGAACTTTGTCGCGACGCCGACATATTGGGTCAAAATTGCTGCGCTGTTCGCCGCAATCGTTATGGAGGAGCGGGCGCAGAGGTTAGGCCGGCCCATTCTCCCGTGGGTATTGGCCGACAGGACTCGATTGTTTCGCCGCTCTGCGGTGTGATATCCGTGATTGCCCAGCCGGGAACCCGCGATCTTCAATTGACGTTCGACGGGTCGGACGGACGGCCGACGATCAGGGAGCCGAGCGTGAACAGATCCTCTTCGGAGAAGCCTCTGAAGCATGGTGCCAATCGTTCCAGGATATGGCGCTCCGGCGGCCGGCGGTCGGGCTGATCACTGAGCAGCTCAAACCCGGCCGCTCTAAATAGCTCCAGATATTCGCTGTGGCGCAAACGATTGACGTATTGGAAGGGCGACTGGAAGGGCGTCCAATCCTCCTCGGAATAAGTCAGGAAGTTGAACGAGCTGATGGACGGATCGAAGCCTTTGAAGTGGTCGCCATAGTCGATTTGCATGAGGACCAGTCCGTCAGGACGCATAATGCGCCGCAGCTCCTTCAAGATTGCCGCGATGTCGGTCTTGGGAATGTGCTCGAGCGTTTCGACGGAGACCGCGCAGTCGATCGAAGCGGCCGGCAGACCCGTCGTCCGTGCATCGGCTGGAGCGCGATAGTCGATCCTCCACGACCGTTCGAGGTCGTCCAGGGAATTGATGTCGGGGTGGCTGGTGCCGCTGAGTCGGGCAATGATGGCGGCATTGGAGCGGATCAACTCCAGCTTGGCCAAGCGCTCGATGTCGACGGTGATGAAGCGCCGGGCTCCATGCGCGCTGAAGGAGAGCGGAATGATCAGGTCGCGCCCTGCGCCGAACTCGAAGCAAGTCGAATCCCGTAGCGGCCGCAGACTGTACGCTTCGTGAACGGCCAGCAGCCGCTGCGCAAGCGTATAGACGGATTTGACCTGTTTCTCGGGTCGCGGCAACCGTCGCGTGACGTAGCGCTGCAAGGCGTAGTGAATGTCTTCGCCAAAGGGGATGTTCGACAGCACCGAGAACGCTCGCGCCTTTGTCTGCCAGCGCATGTCAGTGGTTCCTCGGTTGAATGGAGCCAGCTTCGGTCATCGGGAGCCGCATGAACAATGCAAGGTTGTAGAATCGGGCGGAATCGCGCCCATCGAACGATGCCGTCCTCCAGACTGCTGAGCGTGCTCGTGGCGAGCTGTGTTTCCGACCCGCTCGGTGCGGCGCCATTCCCGGTTGATTCCACTGTCGGCTGAGCGTAAACAGACCCTCAAATTACGTCGAAGTTTTGCATGCGGGCCGGAACATCGCGTATGATTTGTAGGATTCCGCCGGTTGGTTTGGTCTGTGCCGGTCCATTGCTCTCCCGCCGAGTCTTGTCGAATGTCCGGTGAACTGCAGATTGGAGAGGCCGTCGCAAGAGGCTATCCGCCCGCCGTTCTTTACTTGCGGAATGACGAAACCGTCACGACGGAAGTCTGCGCATTCAACTACTTCTCGGTCTTCATGAAGGATCATCCGGAAGTGGATGCTCATGTCTGGCTCTTCGACGGAGCGGGCAAGCCGGCCGGCTATTTCCACAGGGAGCTTGGCGTCAACGGACAGCTGCAGTTGCAGACGTCGGAGCTATGTCCGCGCGTTTCGGGAACGGTGGCGATGGCGCTGATACCGAAGCATGAGACCAAGCTTCGTCCCGGACGGAAGGTGACCACCGGCTATTACGCACAATATTTCTCGCAGCATGGCGCGGTGACATTGTCGCACGAGCGTGAGCCCGTCGCGGCGGCGCCGTTCCCGACCTCCGCCTGGATGCAGTCCTATCTCACGCGCCTCCTGAAAGAGTCCGGTGTGGTGCTGGTGAACTCCTGCATGGCGTCAGAAGGAGCCTCGGTGGGGACGGCCCGCCTCATGGCCCTGGACGGCACCGCATTGGGCGAGCGTGCGCTTCCGGAAATCGCGCCGATGGGCGCCGTCCGCATCAGCACGCTGGATCTTTTTCCCGAGGCTGAAAGATTGATCGGCACGAGTGAGGGATTCGCCCTGGAGTTCAAGGGCACCAACATCGCCAGTCCGTTCAGCTATTATGAATTTGCCAACGGCAAATTCAGCCTTCATCATTTTTAGGGACTGCGTCCGTGCCCCGTTTCCCGTCCAGTCCTTGGAAGCCTCACGAGCCCCGATTCATGTTCCCGACCTTTGCGGGTATCGAATCGCGCATGGGTTTCTCGATCCCTGCCTGGTATCGTCCGGTCGATATCAGGTATCTCCGCAGTCTCATTGCCGGCAGCCTGCGCAAGAACTTTCGCGAGACGGTCAAGGATCTCGTTCCTGAGCTCGCCAGCCTGATCGCCTCGGGCTTCAGCAAGAAGCTCAGGTTCAAGCTGCACATCCTGTCGCGCGACGGCGATTACCGGGTGACCTACGAATTTCCGGAAAACTATTCGCCGGGCGCCTCCGTCGAGGTCGAGCTATCGCGCCTGTTCGCCTCGCTCAAACTGCCGCAGGACGATTATCTGGTCATCGCTGTGATGTCGCGCGGACGCATGGACGGCTTTCGCTCCTCGCCTGCGAGCTATTCGATGACCTATGTCGATCAGGACAATGTCGCGATCTACCGCACCGGTGCGTTTGCCCGGCCCCTGAACGAGGGCAGACTCAAGGCGCATGTCGGGTTCACCGGGATCAATCCGAAGATCATTGCGACCGGCGACATCGTCAGCAGCCTGATGCTGATCAATCACTCCTCCGATCCCGAATATGCTCATGCCGCGCGGCCGACGTCGAAGCTGATCCGCGAGGATGGCGAGCAGATCGAGGGCGACTTCGGTGAGATTCCGCCGCTGGGCGCGCGCGAGATGTCGGTCGTGGACATGTTCGGCAGCCGCGTGTTCGATTTCCTCAAGCCGTTCGGTGGCCGCGGGACGACGGTCACCACCTGCACCGGGGTCACGCTCGCGAGCCTGCACTTGCAGCGTACGAACGACAACCGGCGGACGCTGCTGGGCATCGAGCACTCGCGCCCTGCGCACATGAACCTCGCCGGCATCCTGCAGCATTAGGGAAATCACTTCATTCGGAGCGCAGGGCAGTGCAGTCTCGCCGTCGTTATGAGCGGCGGCGCCGCGGCTACCACACGCTTCTCCCGCCATCCATGACGAGATTCTGCCCGGTCATGTAGCTTGAGGCATCCGAGCAGAGGAACTGGACCGCGGCTCGGTATTCGTCGACATCGGCCATCCGGCCCATCGGGATCAGGCGCGTCAGCCGCTCCACGAAAGCGGGATCCTGGTTGTTGAAGACGCCGCCCGGCGAGATCGCGTTGACGCGCACGCCGTGATCGGCCCAGTAGGTCGCCAGATATTTCGTCAGCCCGATCAAGCCGTGCTTGATCACCGAGTAGGTCACCGGCTTCACCGGCTGTTCTTCTTCGCGTGTCACATGCGGCTGGCGGTAGAGCCGCTGGTCCGGCGCGATCACCCCGAGATCGGAGGCGATGTTCAGAACCACGCCGCGGCCGCGTTTGGCCATCTCGCCGCCGAACACCTGCGCGCACAGCATCGCGCCGGTCAGGCCGACTGCGATTTCGATCTGCCACTGTGGCACCGGGAACGCCTCGAAGCGCGAGGAGTGCGTGACGCCGGGCGCGGAGGTCACCTTGGGGTCGATTGCTGCGTTGTTGACGAGGATGTCGACGGTGACGCCGCGGCTTGCAAGCTGCTCGTGTGCGGCGCGCACCGAGTCGAGCGAAGTGACGTTGATCTCAAGCGGGATCAGATCGGCCGAAGGTGCGACCTGCTTCAGCGCCGCCACGCCGGCTTCGGCCTGCGTCATGCCGACATCGCTGACGACCACGCGCGCGCCGGCTTCCGCAAGCGCCGCGACATGCTGCTTGCCAAGGAGTCCGCCGGCCCCGGTCACGAGCGCGGTCCGTCCGGTCAGGTCGTAGCGAGAGAAGGGGTTTGCCATCGAAGGGCTCCTGTTCAGCTTCTGAGCTGGCCGCCATCGGCCACCACGACGCTGCCGGTGATGAAGGCGGCGCGCGGCGAAGCAAGGAAGGCAACGACGTCGGCGATCTCCTCGGGAGTGCCCAGTCGGCGCAGCGCCACTTCGCGCTGGAGCATGTCGTCGACCGCCTGCTTGTTTTCGGCGATCTTGCGCGCCCAGGTGCCGTCCGGGCTCAAGATGTTCCCGGGGCGACCGCGTTGATGCGGATGCCCTCCAGTGCCAGCGGCCGCGCCAGTCCGCGCACGGTCGCGTTCAGGGCTGCCTTCGCACCGTAGTAGGTCACGGGCGCGCCAAGCGCGGCCATGCCGGCGATCGACGAGATGCAGACGATGGCTCGGTCGCCGTTACCGCCCGCCATCAGCGGCCGGGCAGCCTCGATCATGTTGGTCGCGGCGAACAGGTTGAGATTGATCACCCGCGACCATTCCGCCGCGGTTTCCTGGCCCGGCGGCACGGAGGCGCCGCTGCCGACATTGCAGATCAGGACATCGAGCCGGCCCCATTGCTTCCCGACGCTCGCGACCAGCGCCTTCGCCGCGACCGGATCCGTGACGTCGGCGACATGGACCGAGGCGCTGCCACCGACCGCCGCCCGTGCGGCATCAAGCGCGTCGGCGCCGCGCGCGGCGAGCGCGACCTTTGCGCCCTCGGCTGCGAGCGTCGCCGCGATCGCAAGCCCGATGCCGCGGCTGGCGCCGGTGACGAGCGCGACGCGATCGTTCAGCTCGAGTTTCATCGCGCGGCGTCCTCGATCCAGCCGACCGTCATGTCGCGATATCTGGCCAGCGCGCCGGCATGGTCACCGTCGGCAGCGCGCGCGGTTTGCAGGATGTACTGCCCCTTGTAGCCGGATCGCTCGATCAGCCGGATCGTCCTGGCGAGATCCGCATTGCCGGTTCCGAGCGGGACGGTGGTGCCGCCACGGATGCGGTCCTTGACGTGAACATTGAGGATGCGCGGCGCGTAGGCGCCGATTTCCTCGTCGCTGTCATAGCCGAGCGATGCGCTGTTGCCGCTGTCGTAGTTGATGCCGAACACGTCGGCCGGAAACGCCTCCATGAACCGGGCGAGCTCGCGCGGGGGCAGATCGGATTCGAAGACGATCTTGACGTTCCGTCTTGCGAGCGTCTCCGAGCGCGCGAGCAGCACGCGCTTCAACGTATCGCCTCTCTCTCGCTCGATCTTGCCGTTGTCGACCAGCGGGATCACGACGAATTCGATTCCGATGCGGCTACAGGCGGCGATCAAGAGGTCGAGATCGGCGACGAGGGCATCGCGCACGACGGCATCGACCTTCCAGAACGGAGCCTGCATGAAGCAGTCGCCGGTCAGGCTCGGGATGCGCACGCCGTTGTCGCGCGACAGCGCTAGAATCTCCTGCTGTCCCGGCTCGGTCGTGAGCGGATTCTCGCGCAACCGCTCCTGGTCGATGGTCCATTCCATCCGCGTCAGGCCGAGTTCCTTCGCGCGCGGGAATTCGTCACGCCATTCATTCCACGGAAACGCCTGGATCTTGCCGTCGACGAGCGCCGACAAGCGTCCCTGCATGAAGCCGATGCGTTGCAGCGTTGCGGTCACGATTTGCTGTCCGAACTGATAGCGAGGCCTTTGGCGATCCAACCGCCGTCGACGAAGATCTCCTGGCCGGTCATATAGGCGGAGGCTTCCGATGCGAGGAAAACGGCGGCTCCCACCATGTCGGCGGGCTGCCCCCAGCGGCCGAGCATGGTATGGCGGCGCCGATCCTCATGCATGACAGGATCGGCGAAACTCGTCGCGGTCATCTCGGTCGCGACATAACCCGGTGCAAGCGCGTTGACGCGGATGCCGTCGGGCCCATAGTCGGCGGCGAGCGCGCGCGTCAGCCCGGCTAGACCGGCCTTTGCCGCCACGTAGCCGGGATTGCCGGGAAAGCCGCGGACAGAATTGATGCTGGTGACGTTGACGATCGCGGCCGAGCCCGCGTTCTTCAGCAGCGGATGGGCGGCAAGGATCGTGGCATAGACTCCGGTGAGGTCGGTTGCGACCGTCGCACGGAACCGCGCGAGCTCGCTTTCGGCGCTTTGGGCGGGAAGACTGATGCCGGCGGCGTTCACGAGTGCGTCGATGCGTTCGCCTTTTGCCGCAATGATGCGGAACGCGCTTTCGATCGCCGCATCATCGGAGAGATCGCAGGCAATGGCGCTCACGCCCTGCGGCGCGGTCCCGGACCGGCTGAGCCCGAACACTGTGGCCCCCGCATCTTGCAGGCCACTCGCAATCGCCGCGCCGATGCCGCGCGAAGCGCCGGTGACGACCGCGATCTTGCCTGCGAGGGAAAATGCGCCGAGATCAGGCATAACCGTAACTGCGCATGATGGCGGCGCACAGCTTGACGTCCTCGGGACGGTCGATCTGGAACATCTTGTGACGCTCCATCACGTGAAAGCCGATCTTGCCGCCGAGGCGATTGCTCTGCTCGCGCAGGAGTGAGGGAATGAGAACGTAGAACGAGCCGTTTTCCAGGTAGCGCTTTTCGATCTGTTGCCGCATCCGGCGATTGCGGAAATCGTAGTTGATCGGTTCCGGGCCGTTGGCGCCGATCCGCCAGTTGAAGTAATCCTCAACCTCGCAGACCGAGAGCAGGCTATCGAGGTGCTCGCGGTCGAAGGTCTCCAGCGCCCGTTCGATGTCGGCGGATTCGCGGATCGGCGAGGTCGCCTGGAGCGCGACGATGCGCTCGAAGCGCCCGAGGCGCGCGTCGACGGCTTCGAGCGCGTGCAGCCAGGCGGATTTGGAGGAGGCGAGATCGCCCGAAATGTCGTCGGGCCGGCGCACGCCGACGGCGCCGGCCGCTTCGGCCGCGGCGAGAATCTGGTCGCTGTCGGAGGAGACTGCGACCACATCGACGCCGCGCGCGGCGCGCGCCTGCTCGACCGTCCAGGCGATCAGCGGCTTGCCGCAGAGATCGAGCAGGTTCTTGTGCGGGATGCCCTTCGAGCCGCCGCGTGCGGCGATCACGGCCAGCGTCTTGCGCGCCATCAGATGTGCCCCTCGAGACGCTCGAGCGCGGTCCAGAAGCCTTCGCCCATGTTCTTGTGGCCCTGCCATATCTCGGGAATGAACGACGCGGTCGGTGCATGCTTGCGCAGCACCTGTCCGATCTCGTCGAAATCGATCTCGCCTTCGCCGATCTGGAGGCCTTCGCCGTCGAGCCCCTTGGCGTCGCCGAAATGCAGATGCGCGGTGTGCGGTCCGAGCTGGGCGAGGCCCTGCGCGAAGTCGAAGCCGAAATGATTGGCAGCGAGCTTGGTGTGGGAGATGTCGACGCACATGCGCAGGTCGTGCTTGGCGCAGAACCCAGCCGACTCCTCCGGGAAGATGAAGATGTTCTGGTGACGCTGGCCGCCGAAATGCCAGGGGAACGGCGCCATGGTCTGCGGCGTCAGCTCGACGCCGTCCATGTCGAGCTCCGTCAGGCTCTGGGCAAAGATGCGGTAACGCTCGGCCTTCGCTTCCGGTGGCAGCGGCTCGTCCATGGTGAAGCCGCCGATATTGGCGACAATCGGCGGGCGCTTGGTCTTCGGGAAGAATTTCTTCAGGCTGCGGGTGATGTCGATCACCGCCTGCGTCTGCTCCAGCGAGTATCGCCGCAACGCCTCGTCGGGAGTTGCGAGGTCCATCAGCTTGGAGCCGGCAAACAGCTCCGGCGCGTGCACGACGAAACCGAGATCATAGGTGCCGGAGAGATAGGCCGCAGGATCGCGCTCCATGTCGCTATAGCTGAGATGGAACTCGATGATGTCGGGCTCGCAAATCTCCAGGAAGCGCTCGGTGTCGTGATAGCGCACCGGCACGCCCCATGGGCGGTCGAAGCGGTAGCGCCGCGCTTTTGCGGCGCCTTCGTCGAGGTCGCTCTGGAAGAAATAGTCGTCGGCCGCCATCGTCCGCGTCAGCTTGCGGCCGAGCAGCGCCGGCATCTTCAGCGGCGACAGGCCCTGTCCCGGGCTCTTCACCGCAATGTCGCTCTCGGAGATCATCGTGCCGGCCGGAAGGTCGCGCGCGGCCACCAGGCTCTTCGCGAGATTTTCACGGTTGATCAGTTCGCCCTGACTTAGCGCGCGTTCTGCGAGCTTCTCGCCGCGCGCCGCCTCGACCTCGCGGATGCCGGAGACGAGTGCCTTGAATTCCTCGGGCTCGAGGCTCGCGGCATGATCGGGGCCTTCCATCTCGCGGTCGAGCGTGATGTGGCGCTCGATGACGACGGCGCCGAGGGCCACCGCGGCGGTCGAGACGGCGATGCCGCGCTCGTGGCCGGAATAGCCGACGGCGGGATGAAGCTCGCGCAGCGTCTCCATGAAACGCAGATGGATATTGTGGAGCGCGGCAGGATAGGTGCTCTGGCAGTGCAGGAGCACATAGCTCGCATTGCGGTCGTCGAGGAATTTCGCCGCGGACTTGATCTCGCCCGTCGTGCTCATGCCGGTCGAGACGATCAGCGTCTTGCCGGTGGCGGCGAGGCAGGCGAGCAGCGGCAGGTTGGTGAGATCGGCCGAGGCGACCTTGTAGGCCTGTACGCCGAAACCTTCGAGCACGGCGACGCTCTTCGCGTCCCAGGGCGTGCAGAGGTACTGGATACCCTTCGCTGCGCAATACTCGGCGATCTTCTTCTGCTGCGCGGTCGGCAGCTCGAAGCGGCGCAGGAGATCGAGCGTATATTCGACGGCGAGGTCGTCGTCCTTTCCGGACAGGCTCGAGGCGCGATAGACCTCGTCAAGTTTGCGCATCTGGAATTTGGCGCAATCGGCGCCGGCCGCGACCGCGGCATCGACCAGCGCGATGGCGCGGTCGAAGTCGCCATTGTGGTTGTTGCCGATCTCGGCGATGACGTAGCAGGGTTGGCCATCGCCCAGAAGACGGTTGCCGATGCGGACCGGAGCAGGCTGTTTGGGCGATGTCATCAACATTCTCGTCTCAATTTCGTCAGGCCAGCCGCGCGGGAAAGCGCGACTTCCACGTCCGCAGCCCGTTCTCCTCGAACATGATGCGCGAACAGCGATGTCCCTGCTGTTCCAGCGCGGCGATCAGCTGGTAGCGTTCGAACGGACGTACGAAGAACAGGAAGTAACCGCCGCCGCCGGCGCCCAGCAGCTTGCCGCCGACCGCGCCGTGCTGTTTGGCGAAATCGTAGATCGCATCGATCTCGTCCGACGAGATCTTCGAGCTCAGCTTGCGCTTGGCGTGCCAGGCCTCGTCGATCAGCCGGCCGCATTCCAAGAGCTGGCCGCGCAGCAGATGCCGCCGGATGTGGCGCGTCACTTCCTTCTGCTTGGCAGCCGCGGCGACGGCGTCGCTGGTCTCGTGCTGGGCCTTCTGGTCGCGGTGAATGGCGCCGGAATCGCGGCCCGAGCCGGTGTAGCAGAGCACCAGGCTCTCTTCGAGCTCGGCGATGATGTTGGGATCGAGCCGAAGCGGCACGATGGTGTTCTGATCGGAGAAGAACTCCATGTGATTGAAGCCGCCGAACACGGTGGCGTACTGATCCTGCCAGCCGCCGGGGATGTTGAGCATGAGCCGCTCGGCCTGGAACGCCATCTCCGCGATCTCGTGGCGGTCCCACTGATCCCCACGGAATTCGTTGAAGCAGCCGATGATCGCGGACGAGACCACCGCCGAGCCGCCGAGGCCGGAGCCGACCGGGAAGTCGGCTGACACTTCGAGCTCGAATCCGTAAGTCGGCTTGATCAGGCGCACGACCGACTTGATCAGCGCGAGATCTCCGTCCGTTCCGAGCTCTGCGAGATTGTCGGCCTCCACGGTGCGACGGAAGTCGTGCGAGTAGATCCGGATGCTGGGATCGCTCCGGCGCCGCAGCGTCGCGTGAGCGTACATCTTGATCGTGGCGTTGATGACCGCGCCGCCGTCATTCGCCACGAAGTAGTGCGTCAGGTCGGTGCCGCCGCCGGAGAAGCTGATCCGCACCGGCGAGCGGGCGCGCGCGAACACCTCGCTCTCTTCCGACAGGTCGAACAGCTCGCGGCTGAACACGTCGACCAGCCGTCCCTCGCCATCGAGGATCGGCACCACGTGCACGCGCTGGTCGAGCAGCTTGAGGATCTGCTCGCGCGGCCCGCCGGTCCGCGCCCAGACGAAGTTGCGGTTGATGCAACTCGCAACCCGGTCCTGGATCGTGGTGCCGGTCAGCATGCGCCTGCGGATGTCGCCGTCCGTCACCGCGCCGACGATTCGTCCGCTCGCGTCTTGCGCGAACAGGATACCGAGCATGTTCGCATTCAGGCGCCGGAAAGCTTCCTCAATGGTCTCGGTTTCGGCGATGGTGACGAGGGTTCGTTCAAGCACGTTTTGGGATCCGGGAAGGGCCAATTTCAGGCCATATCGTTACAGGGTGGTAATACGGGAGCGGCTGGGGCGATGCAAGGTTCCTGCGTCCGGGGGCATTACGCCAAAATGGCACGCGTCAAGCGCTTCGGCCGCACAGTGGCCGATTTACATTGGCCGCAGCTTTTATGGAAGGCTTCCGTAGCGGGGCCACACGAAATGGACGTGATTGGAATCAACTCGGGGATCGGATCAAGTACGGGCATCACGATGGTGCGCGGTGCTGCTGCGACGGCGAGTTGATCTCGGCCGCGGAGGAAATGCGCATCACGCATCCAGGGCGCTAATTGCGGACGCCAATCCGCTCTACAGTCGCCTGATCGGTGAGTTCGCGAAAGCGACCTCGCTGTCGAAGTCAGTTGAAGTCAGCGCTCGTCCGCGATCACCTTGCCGTCGTTCGGCAGCACACCGGGGCTGACCAGCTCGACGTTGCCGCCGAGCTTCGTCACGGCACGCAAGGTGCCGGCGATCTCCTCGCGCAACGTGTCACTCGCGGCCGTCGTTTCCGCTTTCAGCGTCATTGCGTCGGTCTCGCCCTGGCGCGTGACGACGAGGCGTAGTCGTCCGAGCACGGAATGGCGCTTGCCGATCTCGGCGACCTGCTCGGGCCGGACGAACATACCCTTGACCTTGGTGGTCTGGTCGGCGCGGCCCATCCATCCCTTGATGCGCATGTTGGTGCGTCCGCACGGGCTGATGCCCGGCAGTGTCGCGGTGAGGTCGCCGAGCGCGAGCCGGATCCAGGGATGGTGCGGGTCGAGCGAGGTGACGACGATCTCGCCGACATCGCCCGGCGCAACCGGGTCCCCGGTGCCGGGCTTGACGATCTCCATGATCAGGTCCTCGTTCACGACCATGCCCTCACGGGCCTCGGTCTCGAAGGCGATCAGGCCGAGATCGGCGGTGCCGAATGCCTGGTAGGCGTCGATGCCGCGCGCCTTGATCTCGGCCTGGAGCGAGGGCGGAAACGCCGCACCCGAGACCAGGGCGCGCTTGATCGAGGAGACGTCACGGCCGGCGCTTGCTGCGGCATCGAGCAGGATCTTCAGGAAATCCGGCGTGCCGCTGTAGCCGACCGGCCGGTAAGCCTCGATCAGCTCGAACTGCTGTTCGGTATTGCCGGGACCCGCCGGGATCACGGCGCAACCGAGCGCGCGTGCCGATGCATCGAAGATGAAGCCGCCAGGGGTAAGGTGGTAGCTGAAGGTGTTGAGCACGATGTCATCGGGGCGGAACCCGGCTGCGAACAGCGCCCGTGCGCCGCGCCAGGGGTCGGCCTGGCGTCCCTCCGGCTCGAAAATGGGCCCAGGGGAGGTGAAGAGGCGGGCGAACGACCCCGGCGCGGCCGCCACGAAGCCGCCGAAGGGCGTAGAGGCCTTGTGCAGCGCCGGCAATTCCGACTTGCGCAGCACCGGCAGGCCCGCCAGCGCCTCTCTCGACCTCACCGAGGCAGGGTCGAGGCCCCTCAGCCGCTCGGCATAGGCTGGAGCGGCCATCGCGCCGCGCAGGACCTCCGGCAGCCGGGAAAACAGCTCGGCCTCGCGCGCGCCCTGGTCGCGCGTCTCGAGGGCGTCGTAATGGGCGGTCATGGCTGATCTTTCCGGGTTGGCATGGTCCGTTGCACGCCGCCGCCGGCATCGGTATCAGACGGCCATTGGCGAGGCTTGAAGAGGACCCGATGGCGGACGAAGGAATTATTGCGGCGAACGAGGCGGCGGACGTCGTCGCGCGCCTGAAGCGCCGCATGATCGAGGAGGCGCTGCCGCTGTGGTCGAGCGTCGGCTGGGATCACACCACGGGCGGTTTCATCGACCGGCTGCACCGCGACGGCACGGCGGACGTGGCCGCGCCGCGGCGCGTGTTCGTGCAGGCGCGCCAAATCTACTGCTACGCCAAGGCCGCGCAGATGGGCTGGTACCCCGAGGGGCGCGCCATCGCGCTGAAGGGGTTGGAGCATCTGCTGGCCAAAGCGAAGGCGCCTGACGGCCGGCCCGGCTATGTGCACCGGCTGACGCCGGAAGGGACGGTGCTGGATGCGCGGCGCGATGCGTACGATCACGCCTTCATCCTGTTTGCCCTCGCGACGGTCTACGCGCTCGACCAGGATGCGCAGGTCCGCGCCGAGATGGACGCGCTGCTTGCCTTCCTCGACGGCCATCTGCGCTCGCCGCATGGTGGCGTCCACGAAGGCCTTCCGGTCTCGCTGCCGCGCCGGCAGAACCCGCACATGCATCTGTTCGAGGCAATGATCGCTTGCTTCGACGCCACGCACGATCTGTCTTTCCAGAACCGCGCCGGCGAGTTCTTTGCGCTGTTCCTCGCCAATCTCTATGACAAGCGGAAGTGCGTGCTCGGCGAGTATTTCGAGGAGGACTGGTCGAAGATCGAGCCGGTCAGCGTCGAGCCGGGTCACCAGGCGGAATGGGTCTGGCTCCTGAAGGGTTTCGAGCGCATCACGGGATGCCCGACAGGGCAGCGGCGCGCCGAACTGCTGGCGACCTCGCTGCGCTACCGCGACGAGGCCACGGGCTGCCTGATCGACGTGGGCGATGACGCCGGCAACGTCTGCCGCAGCACGCGTCGGCTGTGGCCGCAGACTGAGATCGCGAAGGCGTGGATCGCGCAAGCCGAGTCCGGCGAGGCGGGCGCGGCGGATGAAGCGCGCGTAGCGCTGGCGAGGCTCGAACGGCATTATCTCAGCCATCCCGTGAAGGGCGGCTGGTACGATCAGTTCGACCGCGACGGCAAATCGCTGATCGACACCATTCCTGCGTCGTCGTTCTATCATGTTCTCTGCGCAGTCACGGAAGCGGAACAGGTGCTGGGCTAGGCTCGTTGCGGATCACAGCCAGCGCTTGCGCCGCTTGAAGCTCTTGAGGTTCTTGAAGCTCTTGCGCTGGTCGCCGGCGCCGCCGAGGTAGAATTCCTTGACGTCCTCGTTGTCGCGCAATTCGTCCGCGGTGCCGTCGAGCACGACTTTGCCTTGCTCCATGATGTAGCCGTGACTCGCCACCGAGAGTGCGGCGCGCGCGTTCTGCTCGACCAGCAGGATGGTGACGCCGAGGTCGCGGTTGATCTTCTGGATGATCGAGAACACCTCCTTCACCAGCAGCGGCGACAGCCCCATGGACGGCTCGTCCATCAAGATCATCTTCGGACGCGCCATCAGCGCGCGGCCGATCGCCAGCATCTGCTGCTCGCCGCCGGAGAGATAACCGGCAAGGCCGGTGCGTTCCTTCAGGCGCGGGAAGTAGTTGAAGACCATGTCGAGGTCGGCATCGACCTCGCGGTCCCTGCGCGTGAAGGCGCCGAGCCTGAGGTTCTCCAGCGAGGTCATGTCGGCGACGATGCGCCGGCCCTCCATCACCTGGAAGATGCCGCGGCGCACGATCTTGTCGGGATCGATGCCGTTGATGCGGTCGCCCTCGAACAGGATCTCGCCACGCGTAACCTCGCCGTCCTCGGTCTTGAGCAGGCCCGAGATCGCCTTCAGCGTCGTCGACTTGCCGGCGCCGTTGGCGCCTAACAGCGCCACGATCGCGCCCTTGGGCACATCGAGGCTGAGCCCGCGCAGCACCAGGATGACGTCGTCATAGACGACTTCAATGTTGCGCACGCTGAGGAGGGGCGGGGCGGGCACGATGCTGTGATTGGGGCGCGTTGCTTCGGCGGTCTGGGTCATGCTTCATAACTCTCCACTGTCGTCGCCCGGCTTGACCGGGCGACCCAGTATTCCAGAGACGCCGAAGTTTCACGGATATGCTGCGGCGTACTGGATCCCCCGCTCCAGTGCGCGTTGCGCACAAGGCGGGGGATGACGATGGTGCGTGAGGCGAGCCGCGGGCTCACCACCCCAGCAATTCCGGCTTGCGCGGTAGTTCGACGGTCTTGACCTTCTCGAGCTTGATCGTGCCCTTGGCCATGAGGTCGTTGAGGTCGCCGTCAGTCGCACCTGAGACCTTGGTGCGATAGAGATCGACCTTCAGCGTGCCGCGGTGATCCTTGTCGGTCCAGGTCGAGGGATTGCAGACGCCGTCCATACCGGCCGGCACCCAGTCCTTCTTCTGGTAGAAGCCCTTGGCGACGTTCTCCCCGGTGGCGCCGCCGTTCTTGGCGGCCCAATCGAGCGCTTCTTTCATGTACAGCGCCGAGCAGACAGCCGCGACGTAGTGCACGGGGCGATAGACCTTGCCGGTGGGATCGGACATCTTGGAGATCTCCATCAGGGTCTTCATGCCGGGCGCATCGCCGCCCCAGCTCACAGCGGTGCGCAACGGGAAGATCACGCCGTTCGCAGCATCGCCCGCGGTCTTGGCGGCGTTCTCGTCCATGCCCCAGACATTGCCGAGGAACTGGACCTCGACGCCCGCGGTCTTGCAGGCCTTCATCACCGAGATGTTGGAGGCCGCGGTGTTGCCGAGATAGGCGTAGTTGGCGCCCGAAGATTTCAGGCTGAGGCACTGCGCGCTGTAGTCACCCGGCGAGAGCGCGAACACCAGCGGAGGCAGCACCTCGAAGCCGAGCTCCTGTGCCATGGCTTCGCCGGCGGCCTTCGGCGCGTTCGGATAGGGATGGTTGGCGCCCATGTGCACGAATTTCGGCTTGCCGGACTTGCCCTTGGCCTTCCAATCCTCGGCCGCCCACATCAGCATCGCGCGCAGCGAATCCGAATAGCTCGGGCCATAGAAGAAATTGTAAGGAGCAGGCTTGGCCTTGCCGCTGACGCCTTCGGGATCGGTCAGCGCGGCGGCATAGGAGCCGGACATGTCGGGAATCTTGTCCTGTGCGAGGAAGCCGGTTAGTGCCTCGGTGTCCGCGGTGCCCCAGCCCATGATCGCAGCGACTTTCGAGTCCGGCGCCGACCACTTCTTGTAGAGCGCGATCGCCCGCGGCACCTGGTAGCCATAGTCGTTGGTGTCGACGTTGAGCTGCTTGCCGCCGACGCCGCCGTTCTTGTTGACCCAGGCGAAGGTATCGGCGACCGCCTGTCCATAGGGCGTGCCGACGTCGGAGGTGCCGCCGGAATAATCGGCAAGATGTCCGAGCGCGATCTGCGCCTGCGCGCTTGCCGAGAATGCGGCGATCGCAAGCGCGAGTGATGCGGTGCTCAAAAGGGACTTCATCGTCATGGGGTCGGTTCCTCCTGTTATTGTTTAAGTGAAGTTTCCGCGCTCAATGCGAGAACGGGTAGAGTTTCCAATAAGCCTTGATCTGCCGCCAGCGATGCGCGAGCCCATCGGGCTCGAACATCAGGAACGCGATGATGATCACCCCGATCGCGATCTCGCGCAGGAAGGTGATGTTGGTGTTGAGCGAGAGCGCCTTGTCGATCGCGCCGCCCTTCAAATGCAGACTGAGGAATTCCATCGATTCCGGCAACAGCACCACGAAGGCGGTTCCCATCAGCGTGCCCATGATCGAGCCGGTGCCGCCGATGATGATCATGGCCAGGAACAGGATCGAGCGCTCGATGCCGAAACCTTCCTGGGAGACCACGAGCTGGTAATGCGCATGAGCGCACCGGCGATGCCGGCGAAGAACGCGGCGAGGCCGAACGACAGCGTGCGGTACTTGGTGAGGTTGATGCCCATGATCTCCGCGGAGAGATAATGGTCGCGAATCGCCACCAGCGCGCGGCCGTCCCGCGTGCGCATCAGATTGGTGACGAGGATGTAGCTCGCCAGCACATAGGCCAGCACCACGTAGAAATACTGCCTGTCGCCGCGCAGCGTGTAGCCCAGAATCGAGAACGGCTCGGCGCTCGCCGGCACCGATCCGCCCGAGAACCATTCGGCGCGCGAGAAGAAGTCGAGCAGGATGTATTGCGCGGCCAGCGTCGCGATGACGAGATAGAGCCCCTTCAGCCGCGCCGCCGGAATGCCGAAGATCAGCCCGACCAGCGCGGTGACGATGCCGGCGAGCGGGATTGCGAAGAACACCGGAATCGGCGCGTTGTTGGAGATATAGGCCGAGGTGAAGGCGCCGAGCAGGAAGAACGCGGCGTGGCCGATCGAGATCTGGCCGGTGAAGCCGACCAGGATATTGAGGCCCAACGCCGCGATCGAGAAGATGCCGATCTGGATCAAAATGCTGAGCCAGTAGCCGCTGAAGAATTGCGGTGCGAGGCACAGCAGCAGCACGCCGGCGATCGCAAAATTGCGGCTGGTCGTGGTCGGGAAGATCGTGGTGTCCGCGGCGTAAGTGGTGCGGAAATCACCAGCGGGGATGAGGGCAGCGCCGGCCATGGGTTAGATCCGCTCGATGTCGTGGGTGCCGAACAGGCCGTAGGGCTTGATCATCAGCACGATGATGAGGACGTAGAACGGCGCGATCTCGTAGAGATTGCCCCAGTGCAGGTACTCGCTGTCGACATATTGCGCGATGTTTTCGAGTAGCCCGATGATGATGCCGCCGAGCACGGCGCCGCCGACGGAATCGAGCCCGCCGAGGATCGCCGCCGGAAACACTTTTATGCCGTACGCCGCAAGGCCCGAGGACACGCCGTTCACGACTGCAACGACGACGCCGGCGACGGCCGACACCGTCGCCGAGATTGCCCAGGCCATCGCGAACACGCTTTTCACGGAAATGCCGAGCGACTGCGCGACCTGCTGGTTGAATGCGGTGGCCCGCATCGCAAGGCCATATTTGGAGGCGCGGAAGAACCATGCCATGCCGATCATCATCGCGACCGACACCACGAGGCTCATGACGTAGACGGTCTGGATCTGGAGGCCGAACAGGCTGACCGATTGGCTCTCGAACACGCGCGGGAATGGCTGCGGATTGACGCCGAACATCCATTTCAGCGTCGCCTGGAGCACGGTGGAGAGACCGATCGTCACCATGATCACCGAGATGATGGGCTCGCCGATCATCGGTCGCAGGATCAAGACCTGGACCGCGATACCGAACACGAACATGAACACCAGCGTGATCGGCATGCCGATCCAGAACGGCACCTGGTATTTCGCCAACAGCGCCCAGCATACCCATGCGCCGACCAGCAGCAGCTCGCCTTGCGCAAAATTGACGACCTGCGTCGCCTTGTAGATGAGCACGAATGACATCGCGACCACACCGTAGAGCGTGCCGACCACGAGGCCGTTGACCAGGAGCTGGAAGAGGAAGGCGGTGTTCATGCAGATATGCTCGCTGACAAATCCGGCGCGCTCTTCCCCTCTCCCCTTGTGGGAGAGGGTGGCTTCGCGAAGCGAAGACGGGTGAGGGGTCGTCTCGGCAGCAACGGTGTGGAGAGAGGACCCCTCACCCGAGTGAGGGTGTGGTTGGCTGCGGAGATGCCCTCTCCCACAAGGGGAGAGGGCGCATCGGTAGACTGTTTCACTCCGCAGCCTCCGCCATGTGCCCATGTCCGTCCAGGTCCACCACGCGCAACGTCGTGCGCACGCGCTGCGTGGTGCCGTCCTGGAAGCGGATCACGGTGTCGACGGGGATGTCAGCATCGCCGCGGTAGATGGCGTCGATGATCCCTGCGTATTTCTCGTTGATGACCCCGCGCCGCACCTTGCGGGTGCGGGTGAGCTCGCCGTCGTCGGCATCCAGCTCCTTGTAGAGCAGCAGGAAGCGTGAGATGCGCTGGGCAGGCGGCAGCGTGGCGTTGACGGTCTCGACCTCCTTCTGAAGCAGCGCGTAGACCTCAGGCCGCGAGGCAAGGTCGCTGTAGGTCGTGAACGAGAGTCGGTTCTTCTCCGCCCATTTCGAGATGATGGAGTAGCGGATGCAGATCATGGCGGCGAGCGCGTCGCGGCCGGCGCCCAGCACCACGGCCTCCGCGATATAGGGCGAGAACTTCAGCTTGTTCTCGATGAACTGCGGCGAGAAGCGCTCGCCGCGCGAGGTCTCGGCGAGATCCTTGATGCGGTCGATGACGACGAGCTGACCGTTGTCATTGAAATAGCCGGCATCGCCGGAACACATCCAGCCATCCTTGATGTCGGCGACGCTGGCCTCGGGGTTCTTGTAATAGCCGAGGAACATGTTGGGGTGCCGCACCACGATCTCGCCGACACCATGAACGTCGGCACTGTCGATCCGGATCTCGACGCTGTCGGCCATCGGTACGCCTGTCGTGTCAGGATCGACCTTGCCCTCGGGATGCAGCGTATAGGCCCCTAATAGCTCGGTCTGGCCGTAGAGCGTGCGCAGCGGCACGCCCATCGCCTGGAAGAATTTGAAGGTATCAGGGCCGAGCGCCGCGCCGCCGGTTGCCGCCGAGCGCAGGCGGGTGAAACCGAGCCGGTCGCGCAGCGCGCGGAACAGGATCGCATCGGCAAAACCCGAGCGCTTGCCCTGCGCGAGTGCGGCCAGTCCCGATTTCATTCCGACGTCGAACAGGCGCTGCTTCAACGGCGTAGCGTCCATCACCTTGGCGCGGACATCAGCGGCGATCGATTCCCAGACGCGCGGCGCGAACAGTACGAACGTCGGCGCGATCTCGCGCAGATCGTTCATCATCGTATCGGGCTCTTCGACGAAGTTGATCTTCATCCGGCACAACAGGCCTTTGCCGAGCACGTAAACCTGTTCCATGATCCAGGGCAGCGGCAGCACCGAGACGTACTCGTCCTCAGGTCCCTTCGGATCGAAGGCGAGATAGGTCGCGCAATGGCCGAGCACGCGCCCGGCGGCGAGCATCGCGAGCTTCGGGTGTGAGGTGGTGCCCGACGTCGTGCAGAGGATCGCGACGTCCTCGCCGTTGGTTGCATCCACGAGCCGGTCGTAAAGCTCCGGCTCCCGAGCGGCCCGCGCGCGGCCGAGCTCGGCGAATTTTTCCGCCGACATCAGCCTGGGATCGTCATATTTCCGCATGCCGCGCGGATCGGAATAGATGATGTGCTTCAACTTCGGCACGCGCTCGGCAAGCGCGAGCAGCTTGTCGACCTGCTCCTCGTCCTCGGCGAAGACGAGCCGTGCCTCGCCATAGGTCAGGAGATAGGCGGCTTCCTCATCCAGCACGTCGCGATAGAGCCCGAGGCTCAGCCCGCCAACGGCATGGGTCGCGACTTCCGCCGCGACCCAGTCCGGCCGGTTGTCGCCGATGATGCCGATGACGTCGCCGCGGCCGAGGCCAAGCTCGACGAGCCCGAGCGCGAAGTCGCGCACCCGCATCTGGTAGTCGTTCCAGGTGAACAGGCGCCAGAGCCCGAGATCCTTCTCGCGCAGCGCGATCTCGCTGCCATGCTCCTTCGCGTTGAGCCGGAGCATCTTGGGATAGGTGTCGGCCTGCGCAACGCGTCCTGCGTAATCCATCATGCCGCGCTCTCCTGCGCCGGCGGGGCGTCGTCCGGATCGACCAGCACCTCGTCTTCCTCACCAAGGTAGGCGCGTTTGACGTGGGGATCGGCGAGGACCGCCGCGGGATCGCCCTCGGCGATCTTCTTGCCGAAATCCAGCACCATGACGCGGTGGGAGATGTCCATCACCACGCCCATGTCGTGCTCGATCATCACCACCGTCATCCCGAACTCCTCGTTGAGATCGACGATGTAGCGGGCCATGTCCTCTTTCTCCTCGAAGTTCATGCCGGCCATCGGCTCGTCGAGGAGGATGAGGCGAGGCTCCAGCGCCATGGCGCGGGCGAGCTCCACGCGCTTGCGCAGGCCGTAGGAGAGGGTGCCGGCGGTGGCTTTTCGCACCGATTGGAGATCGAGGAAGTCGATGATCTCCTCGACCTTGCGGCGGTGCTCGAGCTCCTCCTTGCGCGCGCCGGTGAGCCAGTACAGCGAACCCGTGAGGAAATTGTTCTTCAGCAGGTGATGGCGGCCGACCATGATGTTGTCGAGCACGCTCATATGGTGGAACAGCGCCAGATTCTGGAAGGTGCGGCCGATGCCGAGCGAGGCGCGGGCAGTCGGCGTCAAACCGGTGATGTCGCGGCCCTGGTAGAAGAGCTGGCCTTCAGTCGGCTTGTAGCGACCGGAAATACAGTTCACGATCGAGGTCTTGCCGGCGCCGTTGGGGCCGATGATCGAGAACAGCTCGCCTTCCCTGATGGCGAAGCTGACATCGGTCAGCGCACGGACGCCACCGAATCGCAAGGACACGCCGCGCACTTCGAGACTAGCCACAAACAAATCCCTCCCGGTGATGGCGCATTCACTGGCGCTCTTCATCCGTTGTTTTCGAGCGATCCTAGTACGGTCGTCCCGGTGAGGCCATGCAGCCATTGGTCTCGACCGGACCCCGCGCCGCCTTCGTTCCCATCAGGGATCAAAAGCCGCATCGCCCAAGGTGGCTCTCAATACGGGAAAGCGCTATTTTGAAATGTCTTCGGCCTGACAATTCGGTGACAAAGTTTTTCGGGCGGGCGCGGCGTCCATCTTTCGTCGGATGGCAGCCGAGGTGATCATGTTGCAGTGCAACAGAAGCGCGGAGTGACGAAACGGTGCGGCTGGCCTCTCCATCATGATTTCAGAGGATCATCTGAAGCGCATCGCCGCCTGGTCGCGCGAACTCACGGAGGCCGAGATCGAGGTCGCACGCGCCGGAGTCAGCGAGCGGTCCTACGGCACCGGCGAGACCGTGTTCATGCGCGGCGACAGCTTCGACTATTGGGCCGGCATGGTCTTTGGCCTCGCCCGGATGGGCGGCGTGTCGCGCGACGGCAAGGAGACCAGTCTTGCCGGGCTGACGGCAGGCGCCTGGTTCGGCGAAGGCAGCGTGCTCAAGAACGAGCCGCGACGCTACGACGTGGTCGCGCTGCGCGACAGCCGGGTTGCGCTGATGGAACGCAGCGCCTTCATGTGGCTGTTCGAGAACAGCGTCGGCTTCAACCGCTTCCTGGTCCGCCAGCTCAACGAGCGGCTTGGCCAGTTCATCGGCATGCTCGAGGTCAACCGCACGCTCGACGCCACCGCCCGCCTTGCCCGCAGCATCGCCTCGCTGTTCAACCCGATCCTCTATCCCGAATCGACCGCGCATCTGGAAATCACCCAGGAGGAGATCGGCGCGCTCTCCGGCATGTCCCGCCAGAACGCCAACCGCGCGCTGAACCGGCTGGAGAAAGAGGGGCTGCTGCGGCTGGAATATGGCGGCGTCACCATCCTCGCTATCGAGCGGCTGCGCAGTTACGGGGATTAGCGCGCATTTGCGGGGGCGTGCACCGGCCAGAGGTCGGCGCGCCATCGGATCGCGATCGCCAGCATCGCGATGATGCCTGCGGCGGCATAAAGCGATCCCGTCGCGGAATAGCCGATGACATCGATCAGGCTGCCGGCCGCGAGCAGTCCGAGCGGCAGGCCGTAGATCACCATCATGCGGACGCCCATGACGCGACCGCGCAGATGTGCGCTCGCCGTCCGCATCAGGATCACGGCTGCCGAGATCATCGACATGCTCTGCGCAATACCGGCGAGCACGAGGCAGGCCATCGCCACCGGCATGGTCCTGATCTCGACGAACACCAGCAGCATGGCATACCAGGCCAGCGTCGCGCCGATCAAAAGCCGGGCAATGCGCAATCCGCTGACCAGGCTGAGCGTGATGGAGCCGGTCAGCGAGCCGACGGCGAAGCTCGCCGAGAGATAGCCGAGGCCGGTCTGGTCGGTCTGAAATATCTCCCGCGCGATGTAGGGCAGCAATCCTCCGGTGAAAGGAAATGCGGTGAGATTGGCCAGGAACGCGACGCACAGCGCCGCGCGCATTCCCGGGCCATTCCAGGCGTAGACGATCCCCTCCTTGAGGTCGCCAAATAAGCGAGAAACGGCGTGGCTGTTGGCCGGGAGATCGCTCGTGGTGAGGGTCCTTTTCGGGCGGGTCAGGCAGAGCATGAGCAGCGCAGCCACGAGGTAGAGGCAGGCGATCGCCACATAAACGAGGCCGATGCCGAGGAGGGCGAACAGTCCGGCGCCCGTCAATGCTCCGGCGATGCGGGCGCTGTCCTGGGTGGTGCGCGCAACGCTGATGGCGCCGACCAGTTGCTCGGCCGGCATGATCTCGGCAAGCAGCGCCCCCCGGACGCCGAGGTCGGAGGGGCGAATCAGGCCCATGATCGCGACGATGATCATGACGCTCAGCGGCGACAAATGACCGGTCAACGCCAGAACCATGATGGTCGACGAGAGCACCGTGTAGGCAAGACGCATCGCGACCAGCAGGTCGCGATGACCCATGCGGTCGCCGATCATACCGAATACCGGCGCGACCAGGGTCCCGACGAACTGGAGCGATGCAAGCACGGTGAGCAGCAGTACCGAGCCGGTTTCGACCAGGATGTACCAGCCGAGCACCAGCGTCTCGACCTCGAACGCCCAGGAGGTGAGCAGGTCGGACGGCCACTGGAAGCGATAGTTGCGGATGCGGAATGGCGCGAGCGCGGAAGGTCGTGCGGATGCGCTCAAGATGCGATGACGGGTTTCACGGCGATTCCCTGCCCTCTTTTATTTGTTCTTCTGTTTGGAAGGGTAGCCCCGGCGATGGCCCTGTCAATTGACGCTACCGCATGCCACCATGCTTTGCTGACGACGTGCGGTGCGCCAGTGCGCCCGCAGCATGCTTCGTCGCCCATACTGAGAGGTAGGCTACCGCCGCTTGCTCTTCCGGCGCGCAGAGCCCATTCTGGTCTGCATCCTGGGACCCATTCGGTAGGGGCCAGTAGATTGCACCATCGCGGCTTCCGCGAGGTCTTGAGCCATGAACTGCTCGGGTTGTGGTTTCGAGGTTCAGAGCGGCTTTGCCTTCTGCCCAAAGTGCGGCACGAAGCAGCCGAGCGCGTGCCCCGGCTGCGGCTTTCCATGTGCACCGGATTTTGTCTACTGCCCGAAATGCGGCTCCCTCATCAGCGGGGCCACCAACGACGGCGGACAGGCATCGGCGCAGACGAGCCCGGCGACACTCCCAATCAGATCGTCTTCGCCACCGCTCCTGCAGACGGCTCAACACGCATTTCGACCGCAACCGGACAACGTCGATAGCGAAGCAAACCGCCGCACCATAACCGTGCTGTTTGCCGACCTCAGCGGCTTCACTGCGATGAGCGAGCGGCTCGACCCAGAGGTCATGCAGACGCTTCAGAACCAGTTGTTCGAGGAGTTGACGGCCGCGGTGCAGAGCTTTGGCGGTTTCGTGGACAAGTTCATCGGCGATGCGCTGCTCGCGCTGTTTGGTGCGCCGACTGCGCACGAGGACGACCCCGAGCGGGCGGTCCGCGCTGCCCTCGACATGATCAGCCGGACGGCGCGCCTCAGCGAGCGCGCGAAGGCCTATGCCGGTTCACCGTTGCAGCTCCATGTCGGCATCAACACCGGCCACGTCGTCGCGGGTGGGTTAGGCGTGGGAGTTGCCAAATCCTATTCGGTGACCGGCGATACCGTGAATACGGCGCAACGATTGCAGTCGATGGCATCTCCGGACGAGGTGCTGGTCGGGCCGTTGACCCACCGTCTGACGCGGCATGCGTTCTCCTATGATTCGCTCGGAGAGATCTCGCTCAAGGGCAAGATGGGCAGCGTTCTGGTCCATCGTCTGAGGGGACCGCTCGATACGCCCCGCGCGGCACGCGGCCTCGACACGTTGGGCCTCGATGCACCACTGATCGGGCGCGACGCCGAGCTTGCGCGCCTGATCGGCAGCCTTGATCGCGCGTGCGGCGGCGCGGCTCAACTGGTGCGGCTGGTTGGCGAAGCGGGCATTGGGAAAACGCGGCTGGTGAACGAATTCGTCGCCCGCATCCGCGATGAGGATCGCTTCTCAGGCGTGGCGATCCGACGGGCGGTCTGCTCGCCGCTCGGCGAACAGTCCTACGGAGCACTCGCCGCCGTGCTGCGTAGCGCCTATGGCATCGCACAGAAGGCCGGCGCCGCGGAGGCAGAGACGAAGGTTGCGGAAGCGCTATCGGAGCTCGGCCTCGCGGCCGAGGAGGCCGACCGCCTGATGCCTCTCTACTTGCATGTTCTTGGCCTTGGCGATCCCAACGCCGTGCTCAGGCATGTCGAACCGGAACAGCTCCGGCGGCAGATCTTTTTCGCGATCCGTACCGTCTTCGAACGCCGCCTCGCCTTGTCGCCGCTCCTGATCATCGTCGAGGATCTGCATTGGGCCGACGCGGTGTCGCTTGAAGCGTTGCGGTTCCTGATGGACCGGCTGGAGCGGACGCGGCTGATGCTGCTGTTTACACATCGGCCAGCGTTGGTGGATCAGTTCGGTTCGAGCAGGATCAGTCACACGACCATTCGGCTGCCTCCGCTTGGCGATGCTGACGGACGAAGGCTGCTCGCGGCGTATTTCAGTCACGGTTGGCGGGAACCGCCGGGACATTTGTTCACCCGAATCCTCGATCGCGCAGGCGGAAATCCGCTTTTCCTCGAGGAGATCATTCGCGGCCTCATCGAAGGCGGGACCCTGGAGCGTGACGGCGCGCAGTGGCGGATGAAATCGGACGAAGCCGCCGCCGATATTCCAGCAAGCATTCAGGCGTTGTTGCTGGCGCGCCTCGACCGGTTGCCGCATCAGGTGCGCCACGTGGCCCAGGAGGCCGCGGTGATCGGTCCGCGCTTTGATGCGGCTGTTCTCGGTGCGGCAGCAACCGAGCCGGCAAGGGTCGAAGCAGCGCTCGAACTTTTGTGCGACGCCGAGCTCGTCGAGGAGGTCGCGGGCTCGAGCTCGATGACGCTGCGGACCTATCGCTTCACGCAGACTATGCTTCAGGATGTGATCTATCAGAACCTGCTCTTGCAGCGTCGGGTCGAGCTCCATGGACGGATTGGTGCCGCGCTGGAGCGGCTCTATGGCAAAGAGCCCGAGCAGCTCGAAGATCTCATATTGCTCGGGCATCACTTCAGTCTGAGCGCGAGCAAGTCGAGAGGCGCGCGCTATTTGCGCGCGGCCGGCGATCGCGCACGTGCCAGCTATGCCAACGACGATGCCCTCCGTTTCTATCAGCAATCCCTCGCCGTGCTGTCGACCGCCAGCGAACGGGAGCCGGAATGCCTGATCCTGTACGAGCGCGTCGCGGACCTCTGTTGCGTGGCTGGCCGGCGAAGCACAGCCGAGGAACACTATCAGAGCGCGCTGGAGGGGCACCGCACGGCCGGGGACCGTATCGGCGAGGCGCGCATTCTTCGCAAGCTCGGCCGATCGTTGTGGGACGCCGGCAAGCGCGTCAGGGCAGAGGAGCGCTATGCCGAGGCGGCAGAACGGCTCGGCGGGACCGACGCGCCGATCGAGTGGGCGCACCTCCTCCAGGAGCGCGGCCGTCTCGCGTTTCGTGTGGGCGATCACGTCGCCGCCGCGCGGTGGGCCGACGAGGCGCTGGGCCACGCGCGGTCCGTGCCGGCGAACGCGGACGAGCAAGCCGGGTTCGAGGCGGCGCGCGCCACTGCAGAGGCGCTCAACACCAAGGCGGTTGCGCTGGCGCGGCTTGGGCGACACCAGGAGGCGGTGAAGGAGGTGGAGCAAAGTGTCGCGGTAGCCGAGGCCGCCGGCCTCCTCAACGTGGCGTGCCGCGGCTACACCAACCTTGGCGTGCTCTACACGATCGTCGACCCGGCGCAAGCCATGGCGGTTTGCCGGCGCGGCCTCGATGTCGCGAATTGTATCGGCGATCTCGGCTTCCAGGCACGCCTTCTGGCCAACCTTGCCGTCGCCTGTTGCACCTTCACGGACAGATGTACCGAGGAGGGGGTGCCGGCTGCCGAAAAAGCGATCGAGATCGACCGCGCGCTCGATCAGCGCGAGCATCTCCCGGTACCCTTGATCGTGCTCGGGCAGATCCATCAGTGCCACTTCCGCCCCGACATGGCCGCGCGCTGCTACAACGAGGCCATCGAGGTGGCGAGCGAGACCGGCGAGCCGCAGCAGCTGTTTCCATGCTATGATGGTCTTGCGACACTGAACCTTGATCGAGGCGACATGCCCGAGGCCGAGCGGTATTTCGCGCTGGCCCATGATGTCTGCGCCCGGCACGGGCTCGATCCCGCAGGGCTGATCGTACTGCCGTTCCTTGACTAGCCAATGTGAGGGAGTTCAACCATGTCAGACCGTCATGTAGATGGAACACTTCAGCCGGGCGATCGTGCACCGAACATCGTCCTGGACGCCATCACACGCGAAGGAAAGATCGCGCTCGAGGATTATCGCGGGCATAGTCCCATACTGGTGGGACTGTTTCGTGGCCTGCACTGCCCGTTTTGCCGGCGCCATATCGCGGCGCAGGCGCAGCTTGATGGCGCGCTGCGCGGGAAGGGGATCGAAAGTCTCACGGTCGTCAACACGCCGATCGACCGGGCGCGGCTCTATTTCCGCTATCATCCATTGCCCAATCTGCTCGCCGCGTCCGACCCCGATCGGGTCTCGCACCGCGCATTCGGCCTGCCCAATATCGAGTTCACGGAGAACGAAACCGAGTGGCCACGCAAAGTGGGCATGGACGCGGTCATGAGCATGCAAGTGGACATGCCCGGCGAGTTGCCCAGCCCGATGAACCGGCCGGCAGCCGCGGAGTACCTCAACAAGAAGGACGGTTACGAGATGACCGAAGCCGACCAGCGTATGGCGGCAACAGGCACGGGGCAGCTGTTTGGCCAGTTCCTGCTCGACCGGGAAGGGATCGTGCGCTGGACGTTCACCGAGGTTCCCGGCGGCGGCCAGCGCATGTTCGGAGCGCCGAGCCCACAGGAGCTGATGTCGGCCGCCTCGCAGGTGGCAGGCTAAAGCATGATCCGGAAAAGTGCGCAGCGGTTTTCCGAAAAGATCATGCTCAAACAATAACCTAAAGCGCGATGACGATTTATCCTAATCTCATCGCGCTTTAGGCATCTTGGCGATTAACCCGCCACCCTCGGTCGTTTCTCGGCGAGCGCTGCCGCCATCGCCGAGATCAGCGGGCGCATGAAATAATGATCTTCCACCGGCGAGACGTCAGTGCGCAATCCGTGCGCGGCGAGCTCGCCCGAGACCGCCGGGCCGACTGAAGCAATCAGCGTCCGTTCGAGCCCCGCGCGAAGGCGTGCCTCGCTGCCGTGCGCCTTCGCGGCCTCGAACAGTCGGCGGACCTGGCCGAGATTGGTCAGCGCGATGGAATTGATCCGCCCCTCGGCCATGGCGTCGATCGCGGCGACGATGTTGGCATCTGCCGCCTTGGAATCGTAGACATAGGGCAGCACGGTATCGACCTCGGCGCCTTGCGCGGCGAGCGCGCCGGTCAGCGCGCTGTGGTCCTTGTCCGGATAGAGCTGCAGACCAAGACGGTGGCCCTTCAGGTCGAGCCCGCCCAGCATCTCGATCACGCCCTCGGTGGTCGGCTTCTCCGTGGTCTGCCGCGCGTCGAGGCCAACCTCGCGCAGCGCCTTGCCGGGCTTCGGGCCGCGGGTGAATTTTCGCGATTTGGCAAGCGCCGCCACGAGAGCCTGATCGAGCCCACGAGCGACGGCGAGCTTCATGATCCGGCGCAGGCCTTCGCCGGTCATCAACACGAGGTCGTCGAACGGCTTGTCGATGGCGCGGCGGATCCAGGCCTCGACCGGCGCCGGGTCCGGCGCGTCGTGGATGGTGAACATCGGGCACTGCACGACCTCGGCGCCTTGCTCGGCCAGAAGCTTCGCAAACTGCGCCTCCTCGCGCGTTTCCAGGATCAGGATGCGGGTGCCGTTCAAGCGGTCGGCCATGGGCGTGCTCCGGTCAAAAATCGCAATGGTACGTTCATCCTGACTCTGCGCCCGGGATTGGCGCAAGAGTGGGTCGGTGCTAGAGCGGGGCGCAAATCGCGGGTCGTCCCGCTTCGTTTTGCCCAAACCTTCATCAAGAGCCATGCCCGATCATCAATATATCCTGACCCTGTCCTGTCCGGATCGCCCCGGCATCGTCTCGGCGGTGTCGACGTTCCTGGCCCACAACGGGCAGAACATTCTCGACGCCCAGCAGTTCGACGACGTCGAGACCAAGAAGTTCTTCATGCGCGTGGTGTTCACCGCGGCTGATCTCGCCGTGGAACTGTCGGCGCTCCAGACCGGCTTTGCCGCGATCGCCGAGCGTTTCGGCATGGAGTGGCAGATGCGCGACCGCGCCGCGCATCGCAAGGTCATGCTGCTGGTGTCGAAGTCCGACCACTGCCTGGTCGACATCCTCTATCGCTGGCGCACCGGCGAATTGCCGATGATCCCCACCGCGATCGTTTCCAACCATCCGCGCGAGGTTTATGCCGGGCTCGATTTCGGCGGCATTCCGTTCCACCACCTGCCTGTGACCAAGGAGACCAAGCGCGAGCAGGAGGCACAGATCCTAGATCTCGTCGCCAGCACGGGGACCGATCTCGTCGTGCTCGCCCGCTACATGCAGATCCTGTCCGACGATCTCTCGGCAAAACTGTCGGGGCGCTGCATCAACATCCATCACTCGTTTCTGCCGGGCTTCAAGGGCGCAAAACCGTATCACCAGGCCCATGAGCGCGGCGTCAAGCTGATCGGCGCCACCGCGCATTACGTCACGCGCGATCTCGACGAGGGCCCGATCATCGACCAGGACGTTCGAGCGCATCAGCCATCGCGATACGCCGGAGGATCTGGTCCGCAAGGGCCGCGATATCGAGCGACGCGTACTCGCCCGCGCGATCCGCTACCATCTCAACGACCGCGTCATCCTCAACGGCCGCAAGACCGTGGTGTTCGTGGATTAAGGCCTGTTTACAGACAGGATTCCCAAATCAGTAGAAAATTGATTCAAGGCTGAAAATTGGAGATCAGCCTTGATTCGATTGATGTTGAGCGATGCGCAGTGGGAGCGGATTGCGCCGGAATTGTCTGGCAAAGCCGGTGATCCCGGCGGCACCGGGCGTAACAACCGGCTCTTTATCGAAGCAGTTCTTTGGATTGCGCGCACGGGCTCGCCGTGGCGAGATCTGCCGGAAGCGTTCGGCAAGTGGTTCACAGTGTATACGCGCTTCTGGCGCTGGGCGCAGAAGGGGGTCTGGGAGCGGGTCTTCAAAGCTCTCTGTGACGATCCCGATTTCGAATATGTCCTGATCGACGGCACACTCGTCCGGGTCCACCAACATGGCACCGGGGCAAAGGGGACTCAAAATCAGGCCATAGGCCGCTCGCGTGGTGGCCTGACTACCAAAATCATGGCTCTGGTCGACGCACTCGGCAATCTCATTCGCTTCACCCTGCCGCCCGGCCAGCGTCACGACAGCATTGGCGTCGAGCCTTTGATCACTGGCCTCGATTTTGAAGCGCTGATCGGCGACAAGGCCTTCGATAATAACTGGCTGCGCGCCAATCTGAACCAACGCGGCGCCGCAGCGGTCATCCCGTCCAAGGCCGACCGCGCCGGGCGCATCCCGCACGACGCCGAAATGTACAAATGGCGCCACCTGGTCGAGAACTTCTTCTGCCAGCTCAAGGCATTCCGCCGCATCGCAACTCGCTACGAAAAGACAGACGCCTGCTTTGCCGGCCTCCTCAATCTCGTCGCGGCTTTCCTCGCAAACTAGCGACTGTAAACAGGCCTTAGTGCGCTGTCATTTCGGGGCGCCTCAAAGAGGCGAACCCGGAATCTCGAGATTCTCAGGTGCGCAACTGCGTACTATAGTCCGATGCTGACGCATCGCCCCGGAATGACGGCCTACCGCACCGCGTTGCCCGACGTTGTCCCCGTCGCGCCCTTCTGGGCCTGCTCTTCCTTGTCGCGATCAGCCGCGGGCAGCAGCCGCTTGCGTTCGCGCTCCTTCATGTAAGCGTCGTATTGCGGCGTACCCGGTCGCGGCGGGGCGTCGGCCGGCAGGCCACCGGCCCATTGCGGGACGTAGTCGCCCATGCCGGCGGAGAGCTTTTCGTTGACCGTGCCGCAGCCCGCAAGGTTCGAAGCCAGCAGAGCGACGACGGCAGCGATCGAAAGCGAACGGAAACGCATGAGCATCTTCTCACTTCGTGCCCGATCGGGCACGTGTGATGGGGACGCCGAACGGGCGCGAGCGGCGGACTGTAGTCCTCAATAAGCAAAATTGGCCTATTCGAAGACGGATTCTTTTGTATACATGAAGGTATTATAATAGGTTTATTTTGCCCTTGAGAGGGCCATCCTAGCTGGTATGGTATACATAGCGTATTCACAAGCTAGGAGATCAGCCGACATAACCGTGAGGGTTCAACGGCAAAAGCATTCAGGGATGTTCGAATTCTGCAAATGAGAGGCGGAATTCTCCATCACGCTGCCGTGGCGCCCTCTTAGAGTGCCGCATCAAATTCGCGGCAAACTGGCTTGAGCAACGAAGGGCTTTTTCGTTGACAAGACCATTTTATTTGTACAATCGTACAAATCTCCCTGCTGTCGTCGACGGGACCGCGCGCTTGCGCCGAATGGTCGCCCAACGTCCGATTGACAACGGGGTTGCAGAGGACGCCATGTGGCCGCACGGCATGGCTTGTCCGCGAGTTAAGCGCGGCAAGGACCGGGCACTCGGTTCAGGGCACAAAAGTCAGGAATTAAGGGGAGGGAGATCTGATGTTCGTACGCAAACCATTTTCTTGGGCCGCCGCGGTGGCTGCCATCTCGGGCCTTGCTGCCGTCGCGCCTGCGAAGGCGCAGGACACCGTCAAGGTCGGTCTGATCCTGCCGATGACCGGCGGCCAGGCCTCGACCGGCAAGCAGATCGAGAACGCGATCAAGCTCTACATGCAGCAGAAGGGCGACACCGTCGCCGGCAAGAAGATCGAGATCATCCTCAAGGACGACGCCGCGATTCCCGACAAGACCAAGACCGCCGCGCAGGAGCTGATCGTCAACGACAAGGTCAACTTCATCGCCGGCTTCGGCGTGACGCCCGCCGCGCTCGCGGCCGCGCCGCTCGCAACGCAAGCCAAGATCCCGGAGGTCGTCATGGCGGCCGGCACCTCCATCATTACCGAGCGGTCGCCCTACATCGTGCGCACCAGCTTCACGCTGGCGCAGTCCTCCACCATCATCGGCGACTGGGCAGTCAAGAACGGCATCAAGAAGGTGGCGACGCTGACCTCGGACTACGCGCCGGGCAATGACGCGTTGAACTTCTTCAAGCAGCATTTCACCGCCGGCGGCGGCGAGGTGGTCGAAGAGGTGAAGGTGCCCTTGCAAAACCCTGATTTCGCGCCGTTCCTGCAACGCATGAAGGACGCCAAGCCCGACGCGATCTTCGTGTTCGTGCCGGCGGGGCAGGGCGGCAACTTCATGAAGCAGTATGCCGAGCGTGGTCTCGACAAGGCCGGCATCAAGGTGATCGGACCAGGTGACGTCACCGACGACGACCTGCTCAACAACATGGGCGATGCCGTGCTCGGCACGGTCACCGCGCATCTTTACTCTGCGGCGCATCCTTCGCAGATGAACAAGGATTTTGTCGCCGCTTACAAGAAAGCGTTCGGCAACCGTCCGGGCTTCATGGCCGTGAGCGGCTATGACGGCATCCACCTGATCTACGAAGCGCTGAAGAAGACCGGTGGCGACACCAACGGCGACAAGCTGATCGAGGCGATGAAGGGCCAGAAGTGGGAGAGCCCGCGCGGCCCGATCTCGATCGACCCCGAGACCCGCGACATCGTGCAGAACATCTACATCCGCAAGGTCGAGAAGGTCGACGGCGAGCTCTACAATGTCGAGTTCGCGACCTTCGAGGCCGTCAAGGATCTCGGCAAGACCAAGAAGTGACGCGCTCTTCTACACCTCTCCCGCTTGCGGGAGAGGTCGGCGCGAAGCGCCGGGTGAGGGCTCTCTCAATACGGGGATTGTCTCGTTGCGGAGATACCCTCTCCCCAGCCTCTCCCGCAAGCGGGAGAGGGAGCACAGCAGCCTACTCCGCTAGACCTCATATTTTCTCGACAACGACCCGTCATCGATGACCGCAATCCTCACCAACCTGTTCGATGGCGTTGCCTACGGCATGCTGCTGTTCGTGCTCGCCTGCGGGCTCGCGGTCACGCTCGGCCTGATGAACTTCGTCAATCTCGCCCACGGCGCCTTCGCCATGGCCGGGGGCTATGTCTGCATGGTGCTGGTCAACCGGATGGGCTGGCCGTTCTTCGCCGCGCTGCCGCTCGCCTTCGTCTCCGCAGCCGCGATCGGCATTGCGCTCGAACGCACGCTCTACCGCCACCTCTATGCGCGCAGCCATCTCGACCAGGTGCTGTTCACGATCGGCCTGACTTTCATGTCGGTGGCGGCGGTCGATTACATCCAGGGCTCCTCGCGCGTCTTCATCAATTTGCCCGCCGCGCTTCAGGGCCAGTTCGACGTGTTCGGCGTCGGCATCGGCCGCTACCGGCTGATGATCATCGTGATCTGCGGCCTGCTCACCATCGGCCTGCAGATGGTGCTGGCCAAGACGCGCTTCGGCAGCCGTCTCCGCGCCGCCGTCGATGATCCCCGCGCCGCGAGCGGCCTCGGCATCAACGTGCCGCAAGTGTTCGCCTTCACGTTCGCTTTTGGCTGCGGGCTCGCCGGCCTCGGCGGCGCGCTGAGCGCCGAGATCCTGGGCCTCGATCCGTATTTTCCGCTGAAATTCATGATCTACTTCCTGATCGTGGTCACCGTCGGCGGTTCGTCCTCGATCACCGGGCCGTTCCTGGCCTCGCTCCTGCTCGGCATCGGCGACGTCGCCGGAAAATATTACGTGCCGAAGATGGGCCCCTTCGTGATCTACACCATGATGATCGTGATCCTGATCTGGCGCCCGAACGGCCTGTTCGGCCGCACGGCCACGCGTTGAGTCCGCCGATGAGCGCTTCCTCCGACGTCGGTCATCACGCCCAGCGCCAGGCGCGCTGGCATTACGGCGAAGTCGCCTTCTGGCTCATCGTATTGGCCTGCGGCTTCGCTTTTCCCACGCGCTATCTGATCATGACCGACATCCTGCGGCTGGCGCTGTTCACGATGTCGCTCGATCTCATCCTCGGCTATGCCGGCATCGTCTCGCTCGGCCATGCCGCCTTCTTCGGCGTCGGCGCCTACGCGGCGGGACTTCTCGCGCTGCACGGTATCGTCAAAGAGCCCGTGCTGGCGCTGATCGTTGCCGGCCTTGCGGCGATGGTGCTCGGCTTTGCCACCAGCTTCCTGGTGATCCGCGGCGTCGATCTGACCCGGCTGATGGTGACGCTCGGCATCGCCCTGCTGCTGGAAGCGCTGGCCGAACGCTTCTCCAACATCACCGGTGGCACCGACGGCCTGCAAGGCATCGAGATGCAGCCGATCTTCGGCGAGATCCCGTTCGATATGTTCGGCAAGGCCGGCTTCTTCTACTCGCTGGCCGTGCTGTTCCTCCTGTTCCTGCTCGCCCGCCGCGTCGTGCATTCGCCGTTCGGCCTGTCGCTGCGTGCGATCAAGAACAATCCGCTGCGGGCCGCCGCCATCGGCATCCCGGTCAACCGCCGCCTGATCGCGATCTACACGCTGGCGGCGTTCTATGCCGGCATCGCAGGCGCGCTGTTCACCCAGACCACCGCGATCGCCTCGCTCGACGTGTTCGCGTTCGAGCGCTCCGCCGATTTGATGCTGGTGCTGGTCATCGGCGGCACCGGCTATCTCTATGGCGGGCTGATCGGCGCGGTGGTGTTCCGCATGCTCCAGGAATTGTTCTCGACCATCACTCCGCAATACTGGCAGTTCTGGATCGGCCTCGTGCTGGTCGTGATCGTGCTGATCGGCCGCCAGCGCCTGCACCGCTGGGTGCTGTATGTGCCGAACCTGATCATCAAGCAGGTGGCCGGGCGCAAGGCCGTCGTCGCCGTGCCGGAGAGCGACGCATGACCATCGCGCTCGAAACGAAGAATCTCGAAAAGCAGTTCGGCGGCCTGCGCGTCACCCGCGATCTGTCCTTGAAGATCGAGCAGGGCGCCCGCCATGCCCTGATCGGCCCGAACGGTGCCGGCAAGACCACGGTCATCAACCAGCTCACCGGCGTTCTCAAGCCGAACTCGGGCGGATCCTGCTCGAAGGCCAGGACATCACGGATCTGCCCGTGCACAAGCGCGTGCTGCGCGGCCTGTCGCGCACCTTCCAGATCAACCAGCTCTATCCCGACCTGACCCCGCTCGAGACTATCGGCCTTGCCGTCTCCGAACGCCTCGGCCATGGCGGCGACTGGTGGCGGCGGATGGGGACGCGCAGCGACGTCAACGGTGAGGTCGCCGATCTGCTCACGCGCTTCCACCTGCTCGACGTCATGAACGAGCAGACCGTGACGCTGCCTTATGGCAAGCAGCGTCTGCTCGAGATCGCGGTGGCGATCGCGGCCAAGCCGCGCGTGCTGCTGCTGGACGAGCCCGCCGCCGGCGTGCCCGAGAGCGAGCGCCATGACATTCTCGCGGTCGTCGGCGCACTGCCGCGCGACGTCACCGTGCTCCTCATCGAGCACGACATGGACCTCGTCTTCTCCTTTGCCGACCGCATCTCGGTGCTGGTCTCCGGCGCGCTGCTCACCGAGGGGCCGCCAGAACAGGTCGCGCGCGATCCGCAGGTCAAGGCGGTCTATCTTGGCGAGGAGGCGGTCAATGTCTGACCTGCTCGCGATCGACTCCCTTCGCGCCGGCTATGGCGAGGCGGTGGTGCTGCCCAACATGTCGCTGCGCCTCGCCGAAGGGCAGGTGCTGGCGCTGCTCGGCCGCAACGGCACCGGCAAGACCACGCTGATCAATTCCATCGTCGGCGTCACCCGCCGCTTCTCGGGGTCGGTCGCGCTTGCCGGCGCAGATGTCACCTCGGTCCGGCCTGACCAGCGCGCGCGCGCCGGCATCGGCTGGGTGCCGCAGGAGCGCAACATCTTCCGCTCGCTCACGGTGGAAGAGAACATGACCGCGGTGGCGCAGCCCGGCCCCTGGACGGTCGAGAAGGTCTACGAGATGTTCCCGCGGCTGAAGGAGCGGCGGAGCAATTTCGGCAACCAGCTCTCCGGCGGCGAGCAGCAGATGCTGGCGATCGGCCGCGCGCTGACCCTCAATCCGAAAGTCCTGCTGCTGGACGAGCCGACCGAGGGCCTCGCCCCCATCATCGTCGAGGAACTGCTCAAGGCGATCGGCACCATCACCCGGGCGGGCGGCATCTGCTCGATCATCGTCGAGCAGAATGCCCGAAAGATTCTGGGGCTGGCCGACCGCGTCGTGATATTGGAGCGCGGAACGATCGTCCACGACGCCCCGAGCGCCGCGCTGAAGGCCGACCCATCCGTTCTGGAGCGCCACCTCGGCGTCGCCGGAGCGGCCGCCCACTGATCTTCGCCTCTCCCCGCAGGCGGGGAGAGGGAGTACAACTTGCGCCACTGAAAGTTCGGGAGAGATAACAATGCAGCGAACCAAAGCCCCCTTCCGCGCCGACGAGGTCGGCAGCCTTCTGCGTCCCGCCAAGATCAAGGAAGCCCGCAGCCGTCTGGAGAAGGGCGAGATCTCGGCCGACGATCTGCGCAAGATCGAGGACATGGAGATCGAGAAGGTCGTGCACAAGCAGGCCTCGATCGGGCTGAAGCTTGCGACCGACGGCGAATTCCGTCGCTCCTGGTGGCATTTTGACTTCCTGGCCAAGCTCACCGGCTGCGAGCTGTTCCACCCGGACACCGGCATCCAGTTCGCGGGCGTGCAGACCCGTCACGACGCAGTGCGCGTGATCAGCAAGCTCGACTTCCCCGACAACCACCCGATGCTGGATCACTTCCGCTTCCTGAAGAAGTATGCCGACCAGGCCCACGTCACCGCCAAGATGACGATCCCGTCGCCGGCCGTGCTGCATTTCCGCGGCGGTCGCAAGTCGATCTCCAAGGACGTCTATCCAGATCTCGACGCCTTCTACGAGGACCTCGGCAAGACCTATCGCAAGGCCGTGAAGGCGTTCTACGACGCCGGCTGCCGCTATCTCCAGTTCGACGACACCGTGTGGGCCTATCTCTGCTCGCAGGACGAACTGCAGAAGGCGCGCGAGCGCGGCGACAATCCCGAGGGCCTGCAGCAGATCTATGCCCGCATCATCAACTACGCGCTGGCCGAGAAGCCCGCCGACATGGTGGTGACGACGCATGTCTGCCGCGGCAATTTCCGCTCGACCTGGATCTCCTCGGGCGGCTACGAACCGGTCGCCGAGACCCTGCTCGCCGGCACCAATTACGACGGCTATTTCCTCGAATACGACAGCGATCGCGCCGGCGGCTTCGAGCCGCTGCGCTTCCTGCCCAAGGGCAACAAGGTCGTCGTGGTCGGCGTCATCACCTCGAAGTTCGGCGAGCTCGAGAAGAAGGACGACATCAAGCGCCGCCTGGAAGAAGCCGCCAAGTTCGCCCCGCTGGAGCAGCTCGCGCTGTCGCCGCAATGCGGCTTCGCCTCGACGGAAGAGGGCAACATCCTCTCGGAGGAAGAGCAGTGGGCCAAGCTCAGCCTTGCGGTGGAGATCGCGAAGGAAGTGTGGGGCAAGTAAGCTCCACGCAGCCTTGACGTGAGTGACGGAAGACCTCTCCACACTGTCACTGTCATTCCCCGCGAAAGCGGGGAATCCAGTACGCCGCGGCTTCTCGATAGGCCACGGACCTCTCGGAGTACTGGATCGCCCGATCAAGTCGGGCGATGACACCGAGTATGTGACTGGCAGCGCCGCGTTCCAGACAGATGGCGGCGATCCCGCCCTCACTTCGCCGCCAGATAGACCTCACCCAGCAACGACGAATTCGACCACGGCACCTGCTTGTTCTTCGTGGTCGAGACCACCTCGGCCCGTACCCGTGTCAGCATCTGCTGCACCTCGAGCCCGGGCGTGCCGATGTGACGCGACAACGCGGCGGAGAACGGCGAGTTCGCGCCTTCGCCGTCGAGCGCGACCTGGCCCGGCGCGGTCGCGTAGGCGATCAGCGTGCCGGCTCCCAACGTCGCGCCGGTGCCCAGGCTCGTTGGAGCTGCGAGGCCCGAGGCACCCTCGATGCCGCGATTGCCGCTGTTGGGCGCGACCTGCTGCGCCATCGGATTGTTGCGGCAGGCGTCGAAGATCAGGATGTTGGTGCGGACCTGGTCGTCGAGGCCGGCCATGATCGTATCAGTCTCGATCATCGCCTCCGTCATGTTCGCGCCCGGCTTGAGCGCGACGTCGACGGGAATGAGATAGTTGCGGCCGTCGACCTGCACACCATGGCCGGCATAGTAGACCATCGCGACCTGCGCCCGCGCTGCCTCGCGCAAGAAATCGCGCGTCACCTTCTGCATCGCGGCGCGGTCGAGGTCGATGCCCTCGGACACGGTGAAGCCGATGTCGCGCAGGCTCTTGGCGATGGCGCGCGCATCGTTGGGTGGATTGGGCAGCGCCTTGACATGCGCATAGGCGCCATTGCCAATCACCAGCGCCATGCGCTTGCCGGGGGCGACCGGTGCGGGCGAGGGCGTCGGCGCCGGCCCCGCCTGCTGCGGAGCGGGGGTGGACGTCGGCTGCGTCGTCGGTGACGGCGCATCGCGCGGGATCGGCGCGCTCGCATCCGTCAGCAGCGACAGCCGCACCTTCGCGGTGGCCTGGTTGGCCTTGCTGCCGGCGTCCGAAGCCACGATCGCCAGCGTCGCCTTGTAGTCGTCCTTCGCATGCGCATAGTCGCCCTTGGCCTCATAGGCGAGCGCGCGATGGATGTAGCCGGAGATCAGCACGCTGTTGGGCGGCGTCATGATGTTGACCGGCGGCCTTTCCTTGGCGAGCCGGATCGCTTCGCTGCCATCGGCGATGGCGCGATCGAGATCACCCTTGGCGCGCCAGATCGCGGTGCGGTTGATCAGCGGCTGCGGCAGCGTCGGATCGAGCCGGATCGCCTGATTGATGTCCGCGAGCGCGCCGTCGAGATCGCCGAGCGCCTCTTTCGAGATGCCGCGGTTCTGGAACGAGAACGCCGATTTCGGATCGGCCTTGACCGACATGTCGTAATCGGCAATGGCCTTGGCATAGTCGCGCTTGCCGCGCCAGGCATTGCCGCGATTGTGGAAGATGATGCCGCTGGGCGGGCCGCGCTTCAGCGCGTCGTCGAAATCCGCGATCGCGATCTCGTACTCGCCCTTGTCGTAATAGGCCGACCCCCGCAAGTTGTAGACCGCCTGGCTCGGCTGGAGCCGGATCGCTTCCGTGGCATCAGTGATGACCTTGGCGTAGTCGCCCTTCTTGTTCCACCCGACCGCGCGCCAGAAGTAGACCGTTGCGAGCTGCTCGGCCCTGAACACTTTCAGCGCGATGATCTTGGTGCAGGCGTCGACCATCTGGTCCGCGGGCGTGGTCTCGGTGGTGCAGAGCGGGCCGAGCTGATTGCGGGCCTGGGCGAAGGCGGGCCCGGACCACGGCGCGACGATGAGCAGGCAGAGCGCGACGAGCAGGCGGCGCATGGCGATATCTCGTGAGAGGAGAAGCGCTTGTTTGTTGCCCGGCGGGGCGCAGGGGTTCACGGGCTCCTGCCCTGGCGCGCGGCCAACCGAGGCGTATCGATCCGCTATTCCCTGAGTGGGCAGAATTTGCTGAGGACACAGGACCCAATCCGTCTGCCCAACGCGTCCCACCGATGAAAAACGACGAAATCCTAAGCCAGATCACCGAGTTCTGCCGCAAGGCGGGCATGGCGGAATCGACCTTCGGTCGGCGCGCGGTGAACGATGGGAAGCTGGTGCATCGGCTGCGCGAGGGAAAGCGCATCACCATCGACACGCTGGAGCGGATCCAGGCCTATATGGCCGCATCGATGGCCGGCGGCGTGCCGCCGCCGCGGGGACTTCAGGTGCCGCCGGAAAAGCGCGACCCGCGCGGCAATTTCCGCTTCTTCGAGAACCGCCAGAAATACCTGCTGTTCGTCCACACCTGCAGCGAGAAGCGGGTGATCGCAGATAGGGTCGCCTTGGAGCTAAGCTCCATCCATCCGCGCCCGCCGGCGCTGCGCCTGTTCGACGCCGGCGTCGGCGACGGCACGGTGCTGGCGCGGGTGCTCCGCGCAACGCACCAGCGCTTTCCCCAAATGCCTTTCTATGTCGCGGGCAAGGAACTCAGCCTCGAGGACCTGCGCCTGACGCTGGAGAAGGTGCCGGACCGCATTTTCGAGCATCCGGCGTCGGTGTTCGTCTTCACCAACATGTTCTACGCGGAGGCGCCCTGGCTGACGCCGGCATCGCCTGCGGCGGCGGCAGCCACCGTCTGGCACGAGGTGCCGCTGCGCGGCGCTTCATCGGGTGAGTTCGAGCAGCAGATCGCGGAACTGCGGCCGTTCTGGAGCAGAATTGGCGCGCCGCGATCAGCCCACGCACGGCCATGCCGCTCTACGAGCGGCCCGTCGTCCTCGTGCTCTATCGCGAAGACCACAGATTTCTCTTGGATTCGACCATCCCGCGGCCGGGTCAGACCGAGGCCGAATTTCGACCTCGTCATCGCATCCCAGCCCTACCGGGCGCTGTCCTCGGTCAATTTCCGGGCCAAGCGGATCATTGCACCCTTGGCGCGGGCGCTCCGGCCTGGCGGCAGGCTGATCGGAATCCACTCCCATGGCCAGGATCCGGGCATGGAAATGATCCAGGCGATCTGGCCTGGAGAAAATCCTTTCTCAGTCAGCCGTCATGAGCTACTGCGTGCGGTTAAGTATGAACTTGGATCGGTGGGCCGCGACTTAAATTTTAATGCTTACGCGGATAACCGTTCGATCTTCAGGTATGATATGGAAGCGCTGCCCAACGAGGTCACCGGCACCATCGGTACCTCGACGGCCTTTGCAGCGTGGAATGCGGCGGTGTATGTCGCTCAGATTGAGGACGACCGGTTGACAGAAATGACTCAAAACGGCCGCACTCTGGATGCCGCCAGGGACGTGCTGCGCAAGTACAATGGGCTCTGGTTTCTCGACGAATCCTACGTCATCTCGCGTCGGCGTGATTGACATCATCAAAAGGTAAACATCGCAAACGCCCGCCGGCTAAAGGCGGAACAAGGGGTTACTGATGCGCGCATCCTATCTCTTCACCAGCGAATCCGTGTCCGAGGGCCATCCGGACAAGGTCTGTGACCGGATCTCCGATGAGATCGTCGACCTGTTCTATCGTGAAGGGCCGAAGGCGGGCATTGATCCCTGGGCCATCCGCGCCGCCTGCGAGACGCTGGCGACCACCAACAAGGTGGTGATCGCAGGTGAGACCCGCGGTCCGAAGTCGGTGACCAACGAGCAGATCGAGAGCGTCGTCCGCGGCGCGATCAAGGACATCGGCTACGAGCAGGAAGGCTTCCACTGGAAGACCTGCGACGTCGAGATTCTGCTGCATCCGCAGTCGGCCGACATCGCGCAGGGCGTCGACGCGCTGCAGCCGGGCGAGGTCAAGGAAGAAGGCGCGGGCGACCAGGGCATCATGTTCGGTTACGCCACCAACGAGACGCCCGACCTGATGCCGGCGCCGATCTTCTACGCCCACAAGATCCTCCGTCTCATCTCCGAAGCGCGCCACTCCGGCCGCGAGAAGGTGCTGGGCCCGGATTCCAAGAGCCAGGTCACCGTGCAGTACGAGAACGGCAAGCCGGTCGGCGTGCGCGAGATCGTGGTGTCGCATCAGCATCTGATCGAGGACCTCACCTCCAAGCAGGTGCGCGACATCGTCGAGCCCTATGTGCGCGAGGCGCTGCCGAAGGACTGGATCACGCCGAAGACGATCTGGCATATCAACCCGACCGGCAAGTTCTACATCGGCGGCCCCGACGGCGACTCCGGCCTGACCGGCCGCAAGATCATCGTCGACACCTATGGCGGCGCGGCCCCGCATGGCGGCGGCGCGTTCTCCGGCAAGGATCCGACCAAGGTCGACCGCTCCGCGGCTTACGCGGCGCGCTACGTCGCCAAGAACGTCGTTGCCGCCGGTCTCGCCGATCGCTGCACGCTCCAGCTCGCTTACGCCATTGGCGTCGCGCGGCCGCTGTCGATCTACATCGACACCCACGGCACCGGTAAGGTGTCGGAGGACCAGCTCGAGAAGGCCGTCGCCAAGGCGATGGATCTCACGCCACGCGGCATCCGCACCCATCTCGACCTCAACCGCCCGATCTACGCGCGCACTTCGGCCTACGGCCATTTCGGCCGCACGCCGGACAATGAGGGCGGCTTCTCCTGGGAGAAGACCGACCTCGTCGAGCCGCTCAAGCGCGCGCTCTAGTTTTAAGCGTCATCCCGGGGCGCACGCGGTACGCGAGCGAACCCGGGATCCTTATCCATCACATCGAGATTCCGGGTTCGCCTCTTTCGGGCGACCCGGAATGACGAGTTCAACAACAGGACACTCGCAATGAACGCGAAGCCCGGCTTCACCGATTACATCGTCAAGGACATTTCGCTCGCCGATTTCGGACGCAAGGAGATCTCGCTCGCCGAGACCGAGATGCCCGGCCTGATGGCCACCCGCGAGGAGTACGGCCCGAAGCAGCCGCTGAAGGGCGCGCGCATCGCCGGCTCGCTGCATATGACGATCCAGACCGCGGTGCTGATCGAGACGCTGGCCGCTCTCGGCGCCGACATCCGCTGGGTCTCCTGCAACATCTATTCGACGCAGGATCACGCCGCGGCTGCGATCGCGGCCGCCGGCATTCCCGTCTTCGCCGTCAAGGGCGAGACGCTGACTGAATATTGGGATTACACCGCAAAACTGTTCGACTGGCACGGCGGCGGCACGCCGAACATGATCCTCGATGACGGCGGCGATGCCACCATGCTGGTGCATGCCGGTGTCCGTGCCGAGAACGGCGACACTGCCTTCCTCGACAAGCCGGGCTCCGAGGAAGAGGAGATCTTCTACGCGCTGGTCAAGCGCCTTCTCAAGGAGAAGCCGAAGGGCTACTTCGGCGAGATCGCCAAGAACATCAAGGGCGTTTCGGAAGAGACCACCACGGGCGTGCATCGCCTCTACGAGATGGCCAACAAGGGCACGCTGCTGTTCCCGGCGATCAACGTCAACGACAGTGTCACCAAGTCGAAGTTCGACAACCTCTATGGCTGCCGTGAATCGCTGGTCGACGGCATCCGCCGCGGCACCGACGTGATGCTGTCGGGCAAGGTCGCGATGGTCGCCGGCTTCGGCGACGTCGGCAAGGGTTCGGCCGCTTCGCTGCGCCAGGCCGGCTGCCGCGTCATGGTCTCCGAAGTCGATCCGATCTGCGCGCTGCAGGCGGCGATGGAAGGCTACGAGGTCGTGACCATGGAAGACGCCGCGCCCCGCGCCGACATCTTCGTCACCGCGACCGGCAACAAGGACATCATCACCATCGAGCACATGCGCGCGATGAAGGATCGCGCCATCGTCTGCAACATCGGCCACTTCGACAACGAGATCCAGATCGCCGCTCTGCGCAATCTGAAGTGGACCAACATCAAGCCGCAGGTCGACGAGATCGAATTCCCCGACAAGCACCGCATCATCATGCTGTCGGAAGGTCGCCTCGTGAACCTCGGCAACGCCATGGGCCATCCGTCCTTCGTGATGTCGGCGTCCTTCACCAACCAGACGCTGGCGCAGATCGAACTGTTCGCCAACAACAAGAACGGTAAGTACGAGAAGAAGGTCTACGTGCTGCCCAAGACCCTCGACGAGAAGGTCGCCCGCCTGCACCTCGCCAAGATCGGCGTCAAGCTCACCGAGCTGCGCAAGGACCAGGCCGAGTACATCGGCGTGAAGCAGGAAGGCCCGTACAAGTCGGACCACTACCGGTACTGAGATTTTCTCCAGCAACGGCACGAAAGCCCCGGATCGATCCGGGGCTTTTTTGTTTGTCGGCCAGAAAACGATCGCTCTCCTAACGGTTGTGGCGAGCCGATTGGCGATTGACGGGCGCCGCCGCCGGTCGGACAATCCGTCCCGGCGGAGGAAACCATGTCCCAAGAACATTTCGACGTCCTCATCGTCGGTGCCGGCCTGTCCGGCATCGGCGCGGGCTATCATTTGCAGACGAAGTGCCCGGGCAAGAGCTACGTCATCATGGAGGGCCGCGACTGCATCGGCGGCACCTGGGACCTGTTCCGCTATCCCGGCATCCGCTCCGACAGCGACATGTTCACGCTCGGCTATTCGTTCAAGCCGTGGACCGACCCGAAGGCGATTGCCGACGGGCCGCAGATCCTGAACTATGTGCGCGAGACCGCCGCCGAGAACGGCATCGAGCAGCAGATCCGCTTCCGTCATCGGGTCAAGCGCGCATCGTGGTCGACGCCGGAGGCGCGCTGGACCGTGGAGGCCGAGCGCATCGCGGGCGAGGGCGCAACCGAACTCGTGCGCTTCACTTGCAATTTCCTGTTCATGTGCTCGGGCTATTACAAATACGAGGCGGGCTACACGCCGGAGTTCAAGGGCACGGCGGATTTCCAGGGCCGCATCGTGCATCCGCAGAAATGGACCGAGGACATCGACTATTCGGGCAAGCGCGTCGTCGTAATCGGCTCGGGCGCGACCGCAGTGACCCTGGTGCCGGAGCTCGCCAAGAAAGCGGCGCAGGTCACCATGCTGCAGCGCTCGCCGACCTACGTGGTGTCGCGCCCCGCTCAGGATCCCGTCGCCAACAAGCTGCGCCGCAATTTGCCGACGCGGCTTGCTTATCACCTGATCCGCTGGCGCAATGTGATGTGGGGGATGTTCTTCTTCCAGCTCAGCCGGCGCCGGCCGGCGAAGGTGAAGGATCTCATCCTTAGAGGCGTGCAGATGGCACTCGGCCCCGACTACGACGTCGCGACCCATTTCACGCCGCGCTACAATCCCTGGGACCAGCGGCTGTGCCTCGTTCCCGACGGCGATCTCTTCAAGGCGATCCGCGAGCAGCGCGCCGCGGTCGTCACGAGCGAGATCGACACGTTTACGCGCGACGGTATTCGCCTGAAGGACGGCAGCGAGCTTGCGGCCGACATCATCGTGACGGCGACGGGCCTCGTGCTCCAGGTCGTCGGCGGGCTCGAGATCAGCGTCGATGGCCGCGCCGTCGATTTCGCCAGCACGCTGACCTACAAGGGCATGATGTATGCCGACGTGCCGAACATGGCTTCCGCTTTCGGCTACACCAACGCGTCGTGGACGCTGAAATGCGATCTCACCTGCGAATATGTCTGCCGGCTCATCAACTACATGGACCGGCACAATTTCCGTCAGTGCCTGCCGCATAATGATGACCCGACGATCACCGCACAGCCCTCGCTCGATTTCACCTCGGGTTACGTGCAGCGCTCGGTCGCCAAGATGCCGAAGCAGGGCTCGAAGCGGCCGTGGCGGCTCTATCAGAACTACGCGCTCGACATCGTCTCCTTGCGCTTCGGCCGGATCGATGATGGCGTGATGAAGTATTCCTGATCTCCGTATGTTGCCGGAGGAACCCGTCGATCGCTTGAGGCGAACCGCGACTTGAAGTAGTATTGTTGCGTTGCATGCAATTTACTTCCGACAGCGCCTGAGTTCCGCGTCGCTGGCATTGATGGGAGCGCGGGACGTGCAGGTGGTTGCTCTGGTCACGCAAAAAGGCGGAAGCGGCAAGAGTACGCTGGCCGTTGGGCTTGCAGTGGCCGCGATGGAGCGCGAAGAGCGCGTCGCTCTCATCGAGGCGGACGCGCAGGGCACCATCTCGAAATGGAAACAGCGTCGCGAGAATTCCTATCCTCGTGTCGAGTGCGTTGCGGATCCGGCGGAGATCGAGCCGGTGCTATCTCGGCTCCAGGCTGAAGGAATTGGGCTCGCAATCATCGACACGGCCGCCACGAATAACGCCTTGGCGCTGCGCGCCATCACCAACGCCGACCTCTGTCTCATTCCGGCGCGTCCGAGCCCGGCCGATATCGAAGCTGCCATCCCTACGCTGTTGGCAATTCGCAGGGGTAACCGCCGGTTCGCCTTCATCCTCAATCAGACGCCCACACGGGGGTGCCGGCTGAGTGAAGCTGCCACGTCGCTCAACTCGCTTGGGGTGCTCGCGCTTCCCTTTATTGGACAGCGCAACGACCATCAGGATGCGCTCGGGGTAGGCTTGGGCGTCACCGAGTTTGCGCCGGACGGAAAAGCCTCGGACGAGATCGTTGGGCTGTGGCGCTGGATTTCGGAACACATCTTCGCGGAGTTGAATCATCATGAGCAAGGCGCGGTCGAGACAGCCTGCTGATGGCGCACGCGCCAGACGTCGGTCGCTGGTGGATCTGACTGCGGCGGTGAGCCGCACAATCGACGAGAGCCTCTTGGAGATGCCGCCTGATCCGGTCGCCGTCCCACGGGGCGATGGACTCCGGAGCGAGCGGGCAGCCAAGAAGGCTGCTCGAAAGACGCCTGCTCGAAAGATGCCTGCGGAGACGACCAAGCCCGCGGCAATCGACGACGTCGCGACGTGCCCGTCTACGGGTTCGACGCAATTCCAAAGTGCCAGCAACACCTCCGCTCTCGCCGTGGAGATCGCCAAAGAGATGCAGACGCGTGCTCTCGAGGCAATGAAGTTAGGCGTGCATACTGCGTTCGAATATACGAAGGATATTGCCAGCCCGGAAAGCGACGTCCTGGACGGAGCTGCCGCTGAGTGCCACGCGGTCGTGCTCGAATTGATGAAAGTGAATGCAGGCGCGACCCTGCAGTATACACGCGAGTTGAGCCGCGTGAGAACGCTCTCGCAGTGGGTCGAGTTGTCGAGCTCACATGCGCGAAAGCAGTATGAGTTGGTGCGACAGCAAGCCGAATTGCTGAAATCATTGACACGCAATGCGAGAACGTCCGGCGCCGAATAGCGCGCATCGGAATCAGGATATCGCCGAGGCTGGGCGGGGCGGCCCGCCCGCCGATGTTGTTTGCGTATTCGGCCGCCCGTCTGAATTGGCCATCCTGCCCAACGGTTAACGCCGGATTAACGGATGGGTCCTAGCCTGTCTCGGCCGGGGTGACTCGCAAGGCCGAGGTGAGCCCAATGGAAGCCCAGAGAATCGCGGTCGACGCCGTCGTCGCGCTGACCGATTGCGACCGCGACGCCGTCATCGCCTTCATCCGCCGTCTCTACCTCGCCGGCGTCACCGATCCCAAGCGCCTGACGTTCAAGGGGCTCCAGGCGCTGTCGCGGGCCTGATTTGGGCGGTTTCGGCCCCAAGTTCCGCTCGAGCGCTCTCCCCAGCGTGATTGCAACCCGGCGGTGAATATCTTGCCGCTCGGGCCCTGTCGGGCTACACGACACCCCGGCTGGGTCACTTGGGATTGGGGAAATGCTGAAACAGCTTTTTGCGCCGCAACTTGTCATTCTTTATGTGCTGGCGGCCTCGACGATTTACGTTCACTTCCGCGGCAAGCAGCGGCTGCGCTTCGCGCGCCAGCTCGGCGATCACTCGACCTACCTCGCACCCTACAACGTGCTGATGTATGCCGGTTCGGCCGTGCCCAACAAGCCGGTGATCTCGGTCGATCAGTTTCCCGAGCTGAAGCCGCTGAGCGAGAACTGGGAGACCATCCGCGACGAGGCGGTGCGCCTGTTCGACGAAGGTTTTATCCGCGCCGCCGCCAAGAACAACGACTGGGGCTTCTATTCCTTCTTCAAGAGCGGCTGGAAGCGGTTTTACCTGAAATGGTACGACGACTTCCTGCCTTCGGCGCGCACGCTCTGCCCGAAGACGGTGGAGCTGCTGAACTCGATCCCGAGCGTGCACGGCGCGATGTTCGCGATGCTGCCGCCGGGCGGCAAGCTCGGCGCCCATCGCGATCCCTTCGCGGGTTCGCTGCGCTATCACCTCGGCCTCGTTACGCCGAACTCGAACAAATGTCGGATTCTCGTCGACGGCGTCGAATGCGTCTGGCGCGACGGCGAAGCCTTCATGTTCGACGAGACCTTCATCCACAGCGCCGAGAATGCGACCGACGTCAACCGCATCATCCTGTTCTGCGACGTCGAGCGCCCGATGAAGTTCGGCTTCATGACCGCGATCAACCGTTGGGTCAGCCATCACATCGTCAAGGCGTCGGCGACGCAGAACGTCGACGGCGAGAATGTCGGCGTGCTCAACAAGGTGTTCGGCAAGCTCTACGAGATCCATCTCGGCAGCCGTAAGGTCAAGGAATGGAACCGCAACGTCTACTATACGCTGAAGTATTCGCTGACGGCGCTGATCCTCGGCCTCATCGTGCTGTCGGCGTTGCGGTGATCGGCGCCTCGCGATGAGCCCCTTGCCGGTCGCGAATACGGAGATCGTGCGGTTCTTCCGCCAGTGGCTGGACACCTTCGCGGGCTATGTCCGCGAGGTCGACTACGCCTCGGCCAGACCGCTCTTCCATCCGGATGTGCTCGCCTTCGGCACGCATAACGATGTCATCCCCGGCCTCGATCAATGGGTCGCGACGCAATGGGACAATGTCTGGCCGAAGACGACCGATTTTCGTTTCGTGCTCGATCAGACCTCGATCCTGGCATCGTCCGACGGCACGATGGTGACCGTGATCGCGCCGTGGACGAGTACGGGCTATCATTCCGATGGCAGCGCGTTTCCACGCCCCGGGCGGGCGACGATGGTGTTCTCCAAGACCGCCGACGGCTGGCTGTGTGTGCATTCCCACATGTCGCTCAACCGCGGAGTGCCTCAGGCGAGCCACGCCAATCGGCCGGTGAAGGCCTGGTAGAGCCAAGCCATCCGGCAGCGTGCGCCGCCGGCTTTATTGGCCGACTAAAGTTTTACACTCTCGTTCCAGTTCGGCCGGAACCCTTGGAACATGATCTCGTTTTTCCTCAACGAATAACCGGTGAAAAATGCGCAACAGGGGGGCTGTTCGAGGGAAACGCTCCCATGGCAACACTCGATCTTGATGCCACCCAACTTACTGAATCCGAGCATCAGCGCCAGCTTCGTCGCGCGGTGATCGCGTCCACGGTAGGGACCGCGATCGAATGGTATGATTTCTTCCTCTACAGCACCGTCACCGGTCTGGTTTTCGCAAAGCTGTTCTTTCCGCAGTCCGATCCCTGGGTTGGCACGCTGGAGGCGTTTGCGATCTACGCGGTCGGCTTCGTCGCGCGCCCGATCGGCGCGGCAATCTTTGGACACTATGGCGACCGCATCGGACGTAAATCGACGCTGATCGCGACGCTGCTTTTGATGGGACTGGCGACCGCAGCAGTGGCCGTGGTGCCGACCTATGCGAGCATCGGCATCTGGGGCGCCGTGATCCTGACCGTGCTGCGATTCATTCAGGGCGTCGGCGTTGGCGGCGAGTGGGGCGGCTCGGTGCTGATGTCGATGGAATGGGCCCGCAGCGACCGATCCCGAGGATTGATCGCGTCATGGCCGCAATTCGGCGTGCCCTGCGGCCTGTTCCTCGCAAATCTCGCCGTGCTGGCGTTCAGCCAGATGGCGGGCGATCAGTTCCTGGCGTGGGGCTGGCGTATTCCGTTCGCGCTCAGCATCATCCTGGTCGGTGTCGGCCTTTATATCCGGCTCGGCATTCTCGAAACGCCGGTGTTCTCAAAGCTCGTGGCCGAACGTCAGGTCGACCGCACGCCGATGCTGACGGTGATCCGGGAATACCCGAAGGAGATCCTGCTGTCGGCCTTCGCGCGCATGTCGGAGCAGGCGCCGTTCTACATCTTCACCGCCTTCGTCTTCTCCTATGGCATCGGCACCCTGCACGTTTCGCGCGACTTCCTGCTGACAGCGGTGCTCTCGGCCTCGGTGCTGTCGTTCGTCTCGATCCCGCTGTGCGGACATATCTCCGATCAGATCGGCCGCAAGAACATGTACATGATCGGCGCTGCCGTGACGGGCATCTTCGGCTTCGTCTATTTCGCGCTGCTCAACACCGGATGGCCAACCATCATCTTCCTTGCGATCATCCTGTCGTTGATTCCGCACGACATGCAGTACGGTCCGCAAGCGGCCTTGATCGCCGAGAGTTTTACCGGACGCCTGCGTTACAGCGGCTCGTCGCTCGGCTATCAACTCGCATCCGTGATCGCCGGCGGCCCGGCGCCGCTGATCGCAACCTGGCTGTTCGGCACGTTCCATTCGGCGACCGCGATCGCGATCTACATCGCGATTTGCGCTATCATGACGCTGGCCGCAACCGCGATGATGACCGACTACACCGGGAAGGATATCAACGCGGTGGGCGCGCATGAGCGGCGAACTTGAGGCCGCAAAAAAAGCCCCGGACGTGACGTCCGGGGCTTTTGCTTTTTCATTGATTTGAGGTCTGCCTATTCCGGCTGGCCGATGCTCACCTTTAGCGTGCCGATGCCGTCGACGCCGCATTCGAGCTTGTCGCCCACCTGGAGCTGCGACACGCCGGCCGGCGTGCCCGTCATGATGATGTCGCCGGCGGCGAGCTTCACCTGCTGCGAGAGCTGCCAGATGATCTCCGGCACGTTCCAGATCAGCTCGGTGAGGTCGCCCTTCTGCGCTTCCTTGCCATTGACCGTGAGCCAGATCTTGCCCTTCGAGGGATGGCCGATTTTCGAGGCCGGCTGCACCGCGGAGCAGGGGGCGGAGCCGTCGAACGACTTGCCGATCTCCCAGGGACGCTCCTTCTTGCGCGAGGCGATCTGGAGATCGCGGCGGGTGAGATCGATGCCGACGGCGTAACCGTAGACGTGGTCGAGCGCCTTGTCGGCGGGGATGTTCAGCCCGCCGCTCTTCATCGCGACGACCAGCTCGACCTCGTGATGCAGATCCTTGGTCAGCGGCGGATAGGGGATGGTTGCGCCGTCGGGCACCAGCATGTCGGCGTGCTTGGCGAAGAAGAACGGCGGGGCGCGCTCGTCATTGCCCATCTCGCGGATGTGCTCGAGATAATTGCGGCCGACGCACCAGATGCGGCGCACCGGGTAACGGCCGCTTTCGCCGACGACGGGAAGCGATGCCTGGGGCGGAAGCGGAATGACGTAGGAGGCGGCGTTCATGAAGCGGTCTCGCGGCTCTTGAGGTTGATAAGGAACTCTATGCGGTTGCGCTGATCGGCGCCAGAGCGCCGGCATCGTGATGTTGCAGGCGGAAGAACGAGGCGTAGCGGCCGGACCGGCGCAAGAGCTCGTCATGCCGGCCGTGCTCGACGATCTCGCCGCCCTCGACCACCAGGATGCTATCTGCGTGCATGATGGTGTGCAGGCGGTGCGCGATCACGAGGGTGGTGCGGTTCCGGCAGAGATGCTCGATCGCCTCCTGCACCTGACGCTCGGACTCCGAATTGAGCGCGGCGGTGGCTTCGTCCAGGAGGATGATCGGCGCGTTCTTGATCAGCGCGCGCGCCACCGCGATGCGCTGGCGCTGGCCGCCCGAGAGCTGCGTGCCGTGCTCGCCCACCGGCGTGTCGTAACCGAGCGGAAAACCCATGATGAAATCATGCGCGCAGGCGGCCTTCGCCGCCTCGATGATTTCCTGTTCGGTCGCGCCTGGCCGGCCGAAGGCGATATTGTTGCGAATGGTGTCGCGGAACAGATAGACGTCCTGGCCGACATAGGCGGTCTGCGCCCGCAGCGATTTGCGCGAGACCGAGTTGATCGACTGCCCGTCGATCACGATCGCGCCTTGCGTCACCTCGTAGAAGCGCAAGAGCAGCGCCAGCACGGTCGACTTGCCGCCGCCGGACGGCCCGACCAGGGCGGTGACCTTGCCGGGCTCGGCAACGAAGCTCATGCGGTTCAGCACCGTCTCATTGGCGCGATAGGAGAAGCTGACGTCGCGGAGCTCGATGCGGGCATCTGACAGCTTCAGCGCCGGCTTGTCGTCGTCGGACTGCTCGCTCGCGGGGCTGTCGACGACCTCGAGCAGCATGCGCGCGCCGACCAGCTGGCTGTTGAGGTCGATGTTGAGCCGCGCCAGCCGCTTGGCCGGCTCGGTCGCCATCAGGAACGCAGTCATGAAGGAGAAGAATGCGCCGGGCGTCGCATTGAGCGCGACCACGGCGTAGCCGCCGTACATCAGGCAGCCGGCGACCGCGAAGCCCCCGAGCATCTCCATCAGCGGGTTGGAGCGGTTGGCGACGCGGGCCATCTTGTTGGCGTTGCGCTCGACGACCGCGATGTTCTCGTCGATGCGGTTCTGCATGGTGTCTTCGAGCGTGAACGCCTTGACCGTGCGGATGCCTTGCAGCGATTCCTGCATCGTCTCCAGGATGTCGGCGGTGCCGGTGAACTGGTTATGCGCAAGGCCCTTGATGCGCTTGACCAGCTTGCGCAGCACCAGCATCGCAGGCGGCACCGCGACGAGGCCGATGAACGACATCAGCGGATCCTGCCACACCATCACGCCGATCATGGCGAGCAGCATCAACAGGTCGCGCCCGATGGCGTTGACCAGCATGTTGAGCACGTCGGTGATGGACTTGGCGCCGGCGGTCAGCCGCGCCAAAAATTCCGACGAATGCCGCTCGGAGAAGAAGCCGACACTCTCGCGCATCAGCTTGGCGAACAGCTGGCGCTGGTTGGTGGCTAGGATGGCGTTGGAGATCTTTGTCAGGATCACCATGTGGCCGTAGGTCGCCACGCCCTTGATGAACAGCAGCACCACCGTGATGCCCGAGAACATCGCGATGCCCGGGATGTTCTTGTCGACATAGGCCTGGTTGATGACCTGGCCGAGCACATAGGTCGCGCATGCGGTTGAGCCTGCGGCGAGCGCCATCAGCGCAAAGGCGACGAGGTAGCGCCGCCAGTAGACGACCCCTTGTTCCATGACCAGGCGGCGAATCAGGACCGCTGCCGCATAGGGATCGTCGGTGATTTTCTTTGGAAACTGGGCCATCCGGTGTCCATTGACGGCGCAGGACAAAGCCTGCCCGCGCGTCAGGGATCGATGGGCCTCTGTGCCCGCTCAAGCGGGGTTTTTCAAGCCCAATTAAGGGCTTGCGCTCGGGATGATTTTAGGCCGAGACGGCGTGGCGAAGCTCGCCATGGCGCTCGCGGAACAGCTTGTCCTCCCACGCCAGCGCATGCGCGGCGATGGTCTCGAGGTCCTCGTATTGCGGCTTCCAGTCGAGCAGGCCGCGGATGCGGCTGGTGTCGGCGACCATGGTCATGATGTCGCCGGGCCGGCGCGGGGCGTATTGCACGGCGAAGCTGCGGCCCGAAACCCGGCGCACCGCGTCGATGGTCTCCAGCACCGAATAGCCGCGGCCATAGCCGCAATTGAGCGTCGTCGAGGCGCCGCCATTGCGCAAGTACGCCAGCGCGGAGCGATGCGCCTGCGAGAGGTCCGTGACGTGGATGAAGTCGCGGATGCAGCTGCCGTCCGGGGTCGGATAGTCGGTGCCGAACACGTCGATCTTGGCGCGCTGGCCGGTGGCGGCTTCCACCGCGATCTTGAGCAGATGCCTGGCGCCGACGGTGGCAAGACCGATGCGCGCCTGCGGATCGGCGCCGGCGACGTTGAAGTAGCGCAGGGTCACATATTGCATGCCGAAGGCGGCGGCGACGTCGTGCAGCATGATCTCCGTCATCAGCTTCGACGAGCCGTAAGGCGACAGCGGCCGCGTCGGCGCGTGCTCGGGCACCGGCACCTGGTCCGGATTGCCGTAGACGGCGGCGGTCGAGGAGAAGATGAAGCGGCCGATGCCGCGCTTGACCGCGACGTTGAGCAGATTGCGCGCGGTCGTGAAATTGTTGCGGTAGTAGCCGAGTGGATCGCGCATCGAATCCGGCACGACGACCGAGCCGGCGAAATGGATGATGCTCTCGATGTCGTGCTGGGCGATCACGCCTTCGAGCAGGTTCTCGTCACCGGCATCGCCAATGAACAGCGGCACGCCTTCCGGCAGATAGGTGGAGAAACCTGTGGAGAGATCGTCGATCACGACGACGTCCTCGCCGGCTTCCGCCAGCGACAGGACCGTGTGACTTCCGATATAGCCGGCGCCGCCGGTGACTAGCACAGTCATGATCTCACCCGTCTCCGATCAACGCGCAAAACTAGCGCTGGCGTGGTGAAGAGGGGGTATCGGCGCGGCTGAACTGGTCACTATGCTTAATGTTGCGTATAGGGGACCTGCTAAACGGAGCATGACGTGGCGAATTTCCCGGGCGATCTCGACGTGATCGTGCCAAATCTGCACAGGCGCTATTCCGGGGTCACCGCGACCAATCGGATGGTGGCGCCGCGGCTGGCGAAACTGTATCGCGCTGCGTGGTTCGGCTCCGATGCGCCGGACGGGATCGCGCGCCTGAGCGCTGCGGATTTCCTGAAGCTATGGCGGCGCAAGACGCCGCTGATCTGGCATGCGCGCCGCAACAACGAGATGATCGCCGGCGTCACGTTGCGCGCGCTGGGCTGGCCACTGAAACTCGTATTCACCTCGGCGGCGCAGCGGCATCACAGCTGGATCACGCGCTGGCTGATCCGGCGCATGGATGCGCTCATCGCAACGAGCGACATCTCGGCATCGTTCCTGAAAGTGAAGGCAACCGTGATTCCGCATGGCGTCGACACCGACGTCTACGCGCCGCCGACAGATCGCGCCGCTGCCTTGGCGGAAGCCGCGCTGCCCGGCCGCTACGCGATCGGCTGCTTCGGCCGCGTGCGCGCGCAGAAGGGCACCGACGTGTTCGTCGATGCGATGTGCCGGCTGTTGCCGCGCTACCCCGATTTCACCGCTGTGATCGTCGGCCAGGTCACGCCCGAGCAGACGGCCTTTGCCAACGACCTGAAGCAGCGCATCGCGGCCGCCGGCCTGCAATCGCGCATCGTCATCACCGGCGAGTTGCCGATCGGCGAGGTGCAGCGCTGGTATCAGCGATTGACGATCTACGCCTTCACCTCACGCAACGAAGGCTTTGGCCTGACACTGATCGAGGCGATGGCGGCCGGCAGCGCGCTGGTCGCCGCACGCGCCGGTGCAGCCGAACTCGTGGTCGAGGATGGCGTCACCGGCGTGCTGATGCCGCCGGGCGATGTCGATGCGCTGGTCGCCGCGCTGGAGCCGCTGATGCGTGATGTGGACGCCGCGACCGCGATGGGCGCGCGCGGGCGGGCAAGGGTGCTCGAACGCTTCAGCCTGGATGCGGAGGCGGCGCGGATCGGCGAGGTCTATCGGCCGCTGCTCTGAACCGGCTTTTTCGCGACCGCCAAACAAAAAGTGCGAAAACAACCCCATGCACAGTAGCCGGGGTCAGCAAAATCAATGGCTTGGCGGTTCATGTTGCCGTTTGCGGATTTTTCGAATTCCGTTTGACTTGTCGGGCAAAACACTGGCAGGATGTCATCATCGGCGCCCGCCCCGATCACGTCGTCGCCCGCGCGCCCACTTCACCCAGCACCCGCTGCGCAATCGCCACCACCTCGCTCGCCGCGATGTCGCGCATGCAGCGGTGGTCGTTCATCTTGCAGATCGTGCTCTGGCAGGGCTGGCAGGACAGTACGCTCTTGTCCTGCACGACGGTCGCGGCGAGGCCATTGAGGGGGGCCCATAGGTAGGGGCTGGTCGGGCCGAAGATGCCCATGGTGGGCGTGCCCAGGGCGGCTGCGATGTGCATCAGGCCGGAATCGTTGGAGATGGCGACGCCGGCCGCGGCCATGGCCAGCACGCCGTTGCGCAAATCGTTGCCGGTGAGGTCCCGCACCCCCGCGCCGCCGGCCGCGACGATTTCCTGAGCGAGGCCCTTTTCCGCGGGGCCGCCGACCACCCAGACCTCCAGGCCGCGCTCGACCAGCAATCGGGCGGCCTCGGGATAGTAGGTCCAGCGCTTTGACACGCCGACCGAGCCGGGGGCCAGCGCCACGGCCGCGCCGGCGCTGAGGCCATTGGCTTGCCGCCAGCGGACGATCTCCTCGGCCGGGACCCGCAATTGCGGCACCGGCCATTCCGGAGGCAGCGGGGCGCCGTCGGGCTGGGCGAGGGCCGCGTTCTTGTCGATGAAACGGGGCAATTTCTTCTCGCCCCAGCGCCAGTGATTGATCAGGCCGAACCGGAACTCGCCGACGAAGCCGACCCGTTCAGGAATGCCTGCCAGCGCGGGCGCTATGGCCGCCTTCCAGGTTCGGGGCAGCACCAGGGCGGTGCCGTAGTTCCGCTCGCGCAGGAGTTTTGCCAGGCTGAGCTGGCGGCCAACTGCAAGCCGGCCGCGCGGCAGGTCCCAGACGATCCCAGCGCGCACGCCGGGCATGTAATCGACCAGCGGGGCGCACAGGGAGGTGGTCAGGAGATCGACCGGCCGGTTGGGCCAGCGCTCCTTCAGGACCCGCACGACGGTGTGATTCCGGACGAAATCGCCGATCCACATGTAGGGAATGATCAGGATCGGGCTTGTGTCGTCCCGGTCGGCATGTCCACTAAGCTGCGAATCTATATTCATTTGTTAATTGGGCCGAAGGCGAGCTGTATGGCCGTTCGGTTAGCCGCTCCGGGCCGGCAGGTAAAGCCGGCTGAGGACCGATCCCAAAACCGCTTACACTTTGGCGGATCATGCGCTACGGCAGGACTGGGCTTTCAGAAATCGGGCAGGTAGGTGGAATGTTGCTGGTGACCGGCGGGGCCGGTTTTATCGGATCGAATGTCGTCGCCGCGCTCAACGAGGCCGGCCGCAGCGACGTCGTGGTCTGTGATCTCCTCGGTTCTGACGGCAAATGGCGCAACCTCGCCAAGCGGCAGCTTGTGGATATCGTCCCGCCAGCCGAGCTGGGAGACTGGCTGAAGGGCCGCAAGCTCGACGCCATGATCCATCTCGGGGCGATTTCCGAGACCACTGCGATCGACGGCGATCTCGTGATCGAGACCAATTTCCGCCTGTCGATGCGCCTCTTGGACTGGTGCACGGCGAATGCGGTGCCGTTCATCTATGCCTCATCGGCGGCGACCTACGGCGATGGCGCGGACGGCTTTGACGACGACGCCTCGCTGCCCGCGCTGAAAAAGCTGCGGCCGATGAATCTCTACGGCTGGAGCAAGCACCTATTCGATCTCACCGTTGCCCAGCGCGTTGCGAACGGTGATCGGCTGCCGCCGCAATGGGCGGGCCTGAAATTCTTCAACGTGTTCGGCCCCAACGAATACCACAAGGGCTCGATGATGAGCGTGCTGGCGCGCCGCTTCGACGACGTGAAAGCGGGCCGCGTCGTGCAGCTGTTCAAGTCGCATCGTGAAGGCATCGAAGACGGCGACCAGCGCCGCGATTTCATCTATGTCGACGACGTCGTGCGCGTCGTCATGTGGCTGCTTGCGACTCCGTCGGTCTCCGGCCTGTTCAACGTCGGGACCGGAAAGGCACGCAGCTTCAAGGACCTGATGCTGGCAGCCTATGCCGCGCTCGGCAAAAGGCCCAACATCGAATACATCGACATGCCCGAGGCGATCCGGGCAGCTATCAATACTTCACCCAGAGCAAGGTCGATCGTCTCCACCGCGCCGGCTATAACGGCGGCTTCACGATGCTCGAGGACGCGGTCAAGGCCTATGTCGGGGATTATCTCGACCGGCCCGACCGCTTCCGCTGAGGCTCCGCGATCATGCCGACACCCATTCTCGATTTCGATGCCCTCGCACAAGCCATCGGCGGCCGCACGGTGCTGTGCATCGGCGACATCATGCTGGACGAGTTCGTCTATGGCGAGGTGTCGCGGATCTCGCCGGAAGCGCCCGCGCCGGTGATCTCGGCACAGCGCAGCGAGATTCATATCGGCGGCGCCGGCAACGTCGCGCGCAATATCGCCTCCCTCGGCGCGCGCTGCATCTTCGTCGGCCTCGTCGGCGAGGACGATGCGGGCAGTCGGCTCGCCTCCGCGCTGGCGGAGTACGCCGGCATCGACAGCATTCTGGTGACCGACTCCTCGCGCCCGACCACGCGAAAAGTCCGCTTCGTCTCCGAGCATTTTTCCACGCACATGCTGCGTGCGGATTGGGAGCAGGCGGGGCCTGCCTCCGATGCCACCGAGACGAAACTGATCGAGGCGATCCTGCCGCAGATCGCGCGCGCTGACATCGTGCTGCTGTCCGACTACGCCAAGGGCGTGCTGACCGCACGCGTGATCCGCCACACCATCGACGCCGCGCGAAAGCTCGGCAAGCCCGTCATCGTCGATCCCAAGAGCCTGAACTGGGCGATCTATCGCGGCGCGACGCTGCTCACGCCCAACCGCAAGGAATTTTCGGAGGCGACGCGGAGCCGCGCCGACACCACGCAGAGCATCGTCGATGCCAGCGACGACGTGATGCGGCTCGCCGATTGCGAGGCGATCCTCGTTACGCTGGGCGAGCATGGCATGACGCTGGTGCCGCGCAGCGGCGAGGCCGTCCATGTTCCGGCTTTCCCGGTGAAGGTGCGCGACGTCTCCGGCGCCGGCGACACCGTCGCCGCCGCGCTTGCGGTGTCGCTCGCAACGGGCGCGGACTGGGACGCGGCGTTGCGCATGGCCAATGCCGCCGCCGCCGTCGCCGTCGGCAAGCAGGGCACCGCCACCGTGAGCGCGGCCGAGCTGCGGCGAAAGATCCTGCCGCACGCCTATCTCGCCGCCGAGGAGAAGATCGTGCTCGAGCCGGGTGTGCTGGACGCGCAACTCGCCGAATGGAAGCGACAGGGCCAGCGCGTTGGCTTCACCAATGGCTGTTTCGACATCCTCCACCCCGGCCACGTCAAGGTGCTGACCGCGGCGCGCGCCGCCTGTGACCGCCTGATCGTGGGTCTCAACAGCGACGCCTCGGTGCGGCGGCTGAAGGGTGCCGATCGCCCGGTCCAGGACGAACGCGCGCGTGCCGAGGTGCTGGCTGCGCTGGAGGCCGTCGATCTCGTCGTCATCTTCGAGGAGGATACGCCGATCGAGCTGATCACCAAGATCAAGCCCGGCGTGCTGGTCAAGGGCGGCGACTACACCCGCGAGCAGGTCGTCGGCCACGAGGTCGTCGAGGCCGCGGGCGGGACGGTCGTGCTGGTCGATATCCTTCAGGGCTTCAGCACCACCGCGCTGGTGCACCGCGCGCGGGGAGGGGACAAGTGACGGCGCTCGCCCGCGAGACGGCGGGCCAGATGCTCGGGCGGCGCCTGCGCAGCCCGGCGGCCTGGCGCGAGACGGTCGACATTCTTGCGGTGCTGACCGCGGCTTCGCTGCCATGGTCGACCTCGCTTGCGGGCATCTTCAACGCCCTGATGCTGCTCTGCATGGTGCCGTTCCTCGACCTCCGCACGTTCCTGCAATCGCTGAAGCGTCCGATCTGCGTTGCGCCGATCGCACTGGTCGTTCTCGCGCTGGTCGGGACGCTGTGGTCGGATGCGACCTGGGGCGCGCGCCTGTATGCGGTCAATCCAACCGTCAAGCTGTTCGTGCTGCCCGTCCTGCTCTACCATTTCGAGTGCTCGCAGCGCGGGCATTGGGTGCTCGTCGCCTTCCTGGTGTCCTGTGCGCTGTTGTCGGTGATGTCGTGGCTGGTCGCCTTCTATCCCAACCTCGCGCTCAAGACCGATGCGCCCGAACGCGGCATCTTCGTCAAGAACTACATCGACCAGAGCCAGGAATTCACGCTTTGCGCGGTCGCGCTCGCCTATCCGATCGTGATGCTGCTGCGTGAGAAGCGTTACTGGCTCGCCGGGCTGCTCACGGCGATGGCGCTCACCTTCTTCGTCAACATGGCCTTCGTGGTGGTGTCGCGCACGGCGCTCGTCACCATTCCGATCATGTTCGGCGTGTTCGCGCTGCTTCATCTCAAATGGCGCAGCATTGCGATCGTCGCCGCCGCTCTGCTCGCCGGCGCCGTTCTGGCCTGGCAGGCTTCGCCGCATTTGCGCCAGACCGCTGAGAGATTTACCAACGAGTACACGCGCTATGTGGAAAGGGGCGAGCCGACCTCGATCGGGCTGCGGCTCGAATTCTGGCGAAAATCGCTCGGCTTCTTCGCGGAGGCGCCGATCGTGGGGCACGGCACGGGCTCGACGCGCGGATTGTTCGAGCGGGTCGCGACACCCGGGGGGCAGTACCAGGCGTCCGCCGAAGTGATCGGCAATCCGCATAACCAGACGCTGAACGTCGCCGTGCAGTGGGGCGCCATCGGCATCGCCGTTCTCTACGCGATCTGGATCCTGCACCTGCTGTTGTTTCGCGGCGACGGGTTCGCCAACTGGATCGGATTCCTGGTGGTGGTGCAGAACGTCTTCACCTCTCTGTTCAACTCCCACCTGTTCGACTTTCACGAGGGCTGGATGTACGTCATCGGCGTCGGTGTTGCCGGCGGCATGGTGATCCGGGCCCAACGGGCCGAGGCGAAGCCGGAAGAGGCCGGTTCCTGAACGGCTCTCGCGGCCGGCAGGCCTCGACTGGCCAGCGTCACCTCGCAAGCCTTCTCTGGCATGTCCTGCCGAGATGGGTTATCAGCGCGGGCAGGTTGCATCTAACTGGGTTTTCATCGGTCGGCGGATGACGCGTCTTTCGCATCTCACTTTGCGCAATTTCCTGATCGCGCTCCACGACTTGCTGGCGACCACGGCGGCACTGTTTGCTGCCTTCTATGTACGATTTGAGGGTGGCGAAGGCTTCTTCGAACGCTTGCCGCTACTGTTCCAGATCCTGCCCTATTTTCTTGCCTTCAGCGTGGTCGTGTTCTTCGTCTTGAACCTGACCACGACGAAATGGCGGTTCATCTCGCTGCCGGACGCGCTGAACATCATTCGCGCGGCGACCGTGCTGACGGTTGCTTTGCTCGTGCTCGACTACATCTTCGTCGCGCCCAACGTTCGCGGTGCCTTCTTCCTCGGCAAGGTGACGATCGTCCTCTACTGGTTCCTGGAAATCTCCTTCCTCAGCGCTCTGCGCATGACTTATCGCTATTTCCGCTATACGCGGGTGCGGCGTCATGCGAGGACCGATGATGCCGCGCCGACGCTGCTGATCGGCCGCGCCGCGGATGCGGAGGTGCTGCTGCGTGGGATCGAGAGCGGGGCGATCAAGCGCATCTGGCCGGTTGGCGTGTTGTCGCCGTCGCTTGCGGATCGAGGCCAGTTCATCCGCAACCTGCCGGTGCTGGGCGGCATCGACGATGTCGAGGACGTCATCGCGGACTTCGCCAAGCGCAACAAACCGATCGCCCGTCTGGTGATGACACCGTCGGCGTTCGAGCCGGACGCGCATCCGGAATCGATCCTGATGCGGGCGCGCAAGTTGGGCGTGATCGTCAACCGCATGCCCTCGCTCGAGAGCGGCGACACGCCGCGGCTCACGGCTGTCGCGGTCGAAGACCTCCTGCTGCGGCCGAGCGAGAAGATCGACTATCTGCGCCTCGAAACCCTGATCAGGGGCAAGGCGGTGATCGTCACCGGCGGCGGCGGCTCGATCGGCTCCGAGATCTGCGAGCGCGTCGTTGCCTTCGGCGCCGCGCGTCTTCTGATCGTGGAAAATTCCGAGCCGGCGCTCTACGCGGTCACCGAAGCGCTCGCCGCGCATTCGGCGGCCCAGATTGAAGGGCGGATCGCCGACATTCGCGACCGCGAGCGCATCATGCGCCTGATGGCCGAGTTCAAGCCGGACATGGTTTTCCATGCCGCGGCGCTCAAGCACGTGCCGATTCTCGAGCGCGACTGGAGCGAGGGCGTCAAGACCAACATCTTCGGCTCCATGAACGTGGCCGACGCAGCGCTCGCCGCCGGCGCGGAAGCCATGGTGATGATCTCGACCGACAAGGCGATCGAGCCGGTGTCGATGCTCGGCCTGACCAAGCGCTTTGCCGAGATGTACTGCCAGGCGCTCGACCGTGATCTTGCGGCAGCGAGCGGCGGTGCCAAGCCGCCGATGCGGCTGATCTCGGTCCGGTTCGGCAATGTGCTGGCCTCGAACGGCTCGGTGGTGCCGAAATTCAAGGCCCAGATCGAGGCCGGCGGCCCCGTGACCGTGACGCATCCCGACATGGTCCGCTATTTCATGACCATCCGCGAGGCCTGCGATCTCGTCATCACGGCGGCAACGCACGCGCTCGGAGCGCAGCATTCGGACGTCTCGGTCTACGTGCTCAACATGGGCCAGCCGGTGAAGATCGTCGATCTCGCCGAGCGCATGATCCGGCTCTCCGGGCTTCAGCCGGGCTACGACATCGATATCGTGTTCACGGGCATGCGGCCGGGCGAGCGCCTGCACGAGATCCTGTTCGCCTCCGAGGAGCCGACCCGCGAGATCGGCGTCCCCGGCATCATGGCCGCGCAGCCGAACGAGCCGCCGATGCAGACGCTGCGCAAATGGATTGCGGCGCTCGAGCAGGCGATCGCGCGCGACGATCGCGCCACCATCAGGACCATCCTGAAGGATGCGGTCCCCGAATTCGGGTCGACCGCGGCCTGACCATGCAGCCTCGAGGCAAGATCGTCGTCGCCTGTACCGCTCTGGTCGACGGCTTGTTGCGCAACGCTGTTCCGGCGGGGCAATGATGAGCGAGATAAAGCCGGTCGTGCTGGTGACGGGGGCGAGCGGCTTCCTTGGCCGCCATATCGTGCCTGCGCTGACGCGGCAGGGATGGTCGGTCCGCCGCGCGGTGCGCAGCCCGGAAGGCACCGACGGCGAGGTCGTGATCAAATCGATCGGCCCGGAAACCGACTGGCAAGCCGCGCTCGAAGGCGTCGACGCCGTCGTCCATCTCGCCGCGCGCGTGCATTACAAGAACGAGGAGCACGCGGTCCAGCTCTATCGCGACGTCAATGTCGACGGCACATTGCATTTGGCGCGCTCTGCAGCGACGGCCGGCGTGCGCCAGTTCATCTTCATCAGCACCGTTCTCGTTCACGGCCGCAGCAATGACGGCCGTGCGCCGTTCAGCGAGAGCGATGTCCCGACGCCGCGCGGTCTCTACGGCACATCCAAGGCTGAGGCCGAGGCGGGCTTGAGGACGCTGGCGCGCGACAGCGACATGAAAATCTCGGTGATCAGGCCGCCTCTGATCTATGGCGCGGGCGCCAAGGGCAATTTCGCGCTGCTGACGCGCGCGGTCAGGCGGGGACTGCCGCTGCCATTTGCGGCGATCCGCAACCGCCGCAACTTTCTTTCCGTGCAGAACCTGTCGTCGTTCATCCTGCACCGGCTCGCCCATTCCGACCCGGCGAGCAATTTCGAGATCTTTCTGCTGGCCGACCGGGAGCGGGTCTCGACGCCTGAATTCATCGCGTGCCTGGCGAGAGCCTCCGGCAAGAGCGCCCGGCTGTTCGGCATACCGCCAAAGCTGCTCAGTGCGGTCCTCCGCGTGACGGGCCGTCAGGATATGCAAGACGGCCTGATCGGCTCGCTCGAGCTCGACATCTCGAAGGCGATCGCAACCGGCTGGCAGCCGCAGGTCACCCTCGAGGAGGGCTTGCGCCTGGCAGTATCGGATCAGGAGCCCTGAGGCCGGGAGAAGCGGCGCAGCACGAATGCGACCGCGATCGCGCCGGCAACAAGCGCGAACACGGTGATCGCGGGCGCGGCGGCGCGGATGGTGAGGATGGCAAGCCCGGCGAGCACGAGGTTGAGCAGGAAGACCTCGCCGATCACCTGCGGCACCGTGAAGCTGTTGTCGGTGGCGCGCTGGTAGAAATGCGTGCGGTGCGCCGACCAGAACGGCTCGCGCCGCGCGATCCGTCGAAACAGCGTGATGGTGGAATCGGCGAGATAATAGGCGGGTAACAGCAGCGCCGCGGCCGGCTGCCCGCGAAAGGCGAGCTCCAGCAGGCACCAGCCGAGCAGAAGGCCGATCGGCAGACTGCCGACATCGCCCAGGAAGACCTTTGCGACCGGACGGTTGAACGGTGCGAAGCCGAGCATGGCGCCGCACAGCGCCGTCGCGATCAGCGCGGCCGGCCACGGCAGCTCGCCGAGCCATCCCAGCAGCAGCAGCGCCGCGGTGACAGGCACCACTTCCGCTGCCGTCATCAGGTCGAGCCCGTCCATGAAGTTGACGAGGTTCACGAACCGAGACTCCTGCGAGCAGGATGAGACCGCGCTCCAGCGCAAGCGGCAGCGCCGGAACGATGCGCGCAGTCTCGGGCGCAGTGAATACCACGGCGCCGACGGCTGCCGCCTGCAGCACCAGCCGCAACAGCACCGGCAACGACACGATGTCGTCGGCGAACCCGACCAGCGCGATCAAGACCGTCGCACCAACCAGCGCCGGCGGGATCGCGACGTTCGCGACAATCGCAAAGAGCGAGGCGACGATCAGCGTCGCGGCGATCACGGCGATGCCCGCACCCTGTGGGGTCGGGATGCGATGCGAGGACCGCGCGTTCGGCCGCGCCAGCGCGTAGCGCTGGAGCAGGGGACGGCTGGTCCAGGTGATGAGCGCCGACATCAGCGCGGCGATTGCGACGGCAAGCAGCGATGGCATGGCGGCGAGGGCGTCGGTGGACGGGCTCACTCGGGCACCCCGATCGGCGCCGATCCTTGCGCGGCCTTCTCCGCGCTGAGGATCCAGACCAGGCCGCCGATCGCCCCGACGATGAAGAACACCGCGCCGAACAGCAGCGAGACGTTGACGCCCTCGTTTGCGGCGAGTCCGGCGAAGCCGAACGCGAGGCCCATCGTGGCTTCACGCACGCCCCAGCCTGCGATCGAGATCGGCATCATGGTGATCAGCATCACCGGCGGGACGAGCAGGAAGATCTGGCCGAAGCTGATCGGTGCCGCGATCGACTGCACCACGCACCAGGCGATGACGACGGCGAGCACGTGAACGAGGATCGACAGGATCGCGACGATCGGCCCGCGGCTGCGGTTGAAGATCACGCGATTGGCGACCACGGCACAGGCGTGGATGTGATGCGTGGCCCACCAGGTCTTCAGCCAGCGCCATTTCAACGCGCCGAAGACCAGAAAGCCGAGGCCGCCCGCCAGCGCCGCGAAGTCGAGGAGCAGCAGCGCCGAGCGCCCGTTCGGATCGGTGATGAGGGTGTAGCTCCAGGGCAGGCTCGCGACGATGAGGACCGCGAGCGCGATCAAGCCGATCGCGCGATCGACGAAGATCGAGTAGGTCGCCGCGCGCCAGCCGGCGCCGGCACGCGCGACCAGCCACAGCCGGACCGCATCGCCGCCGATCGCCGACGGCAGGGTCTGGTTGAAGAAGGCGCCGATCACGTTGTAGCGCATGGCCCGGCTGAGCTCGAGCGGCGCGCCGCATTCGGCGCTGATCTCGCGCCAGCGCAGCACGCCGACGAAGATTTGCAGGAACGTGACCGCGATCGCCACGCCGATCCAGAACAGGCTGGTCACCGTGAAGCGCGAGAACAGTTCGGACAGGTCCACCTTGCGCAGCGCCAGATAGAGCAGCGCCGCGGAAATCAGGATCTTGGCCGCAGAAAGCAGGATTCGGCGCATCTCGCCCGCATGGACAGGGTTTGCGAAGATTGGAGGCAACCCGACGCGAGGCGCCGAATTCGGCCGCTTTGGTATGGTTTTGGCGCCAATCTTGCAATAGCCGTATGTAGTCAGCCGTGTGTAAGCCGTGCAGTGGCGTCTTGAAGGGCCCTCATGAGGAGCGGCAGGACTATTGCGGCCTCCACGATGCGGCGGCTAAACAGGTTCTGCGGGCAAGGGATCTCTGGGGAACAGGATGACGGATCAGGCGATTTTGGTCACGGGCGCTGCCGGCTTCATCGGCTTTCACGTCGCCCGGCAGCTTCTGGCCGAAGGCCGGTCCGTCGTCGGGCTCGACAATCTCAACAGCTATTACGATCCCGCGCTGAAGCGGGCACGCCTTGCACTGCTCAAGAACGAGTCCGGCTTCTCCTTCGTCGAGGCCGATCTCGCCGACCGTGACACGATCGCGGCGCTGTTTGCGCGACATCAATTTGCCAAGGTCGTGCATCTCGCGGCCCAGGCCGGCGTGCGTTACTCGATCGAGCAGCCGTACGCCTACGCCGATTCCAATCTCCAGGGCTTTCTCAACGTGCTCGAAGGCTGCCGCAACAATCGCTGCCGCCATCTCGTCTACGCCTCGTCATCCTCCGTTTATGGCGCCAACACAAAAATGCCATTTGCCGTGCAGGATCGCACCGACCATCCCGTGAGCTTCTACGCCGCGACCAAGAAGGCGAATGAATTGATGGCGCAGTCCTACAGCCATCTCTACCGGCTGCCGGTCACAGGCTTGCGCTTCTTTACCATTTACGGCCCGTGGGGACGGCCTGATATGGCCATGTTTCTCTTTGTAGATGCCATCATGGCGGGCAGGCCGATCCGGCTCTTTAACCATGGCAGGATGCGCCGCGACTTCACCTATATTGATGACGTGACGCGTGTAGTATCCAAGCTGATCGATCTTGTGCCTGCGGACGATCCGGCTGCCGCAAATGCGCCGTCAAAGCTCTACAACGTCGGCAACCACCATCCGGAGGAACTGATCCACGTCGTCGGTCTTCTGGAGCGGGAACTGGGCCGGACGGCGATCAAAGAATTGCTGCCGATGCAGCCGGGAGATGTGCTGGAAACGTTCGCGGACGTCGAGGACCTGATGCGCGACACGGGCTTTGCGCCGTCAACGCCGATCGAGCATGGGGTCCGTAACTTTGTCACCTGGTATCGGGAATATTTCAAGGTTTGAGATGACGATGGACAAACGCATAATCCCCCTGATCATGTGCGGCGGTGCCGGCACGCGGCTGTGGCCGGCTTCGCGCGAGGTGCGACCCAAGCAGTTCCTGCCGCTGTTCGGCACCCGCTCGACCTTCCAGGACACGCTGCTGCGCGTCTCCGATCCCTCGCTGTTCGATCGGCCGATCGTCATCACCAATGCGGCTTATCGCTTCATGGTGCTGGAGCAGCTCGCCGAGATCGGGATCGAGGCCGATGTGATCCTCGAGCCGATGCGGCGCGATTCCGGACCTGCGATCGCCGCGGGCGCGGTGTTCGCGCAGAACCGCGCCAATGAAGCGATCGTGCTCGCGCTCGCTGCCGACCACGTGGTGCGGGACAATGCCGCTTTCGTCGCCGCGTGCCGCGAAGGCCTTGCGGCCGCGAATGCCGGGCGCATCGTCACCTTCGGCGTCAAGCCGGAGCGGCCGGCGACCGAATACGGCTATATCAATCCGGGCGAGGTGATCACTGGCGAGGTGCTCGCGGTCGCGCGCTTCGTCGAGAAGCCGGATGCGGTGAAGGCGTCGGACTACGTCAATTCCAGCTATCTCTGGAACAGCGGCAACTTCATGTTCCCGGCCGCCGTGCTGCTCGACGAGTATCGCAGGGTAGATGCGGCGAGCATCGAGGCTGTCACGAGCGCCGTCACCAACGCCGGCCGCGATCTCGGCTTCGTCACGCTGGAGCCTCAGGCGTTCGGCGCGGCGAAGGCGATCTCGATCGACTATGCGGTGATGGAAAAGACCTCGCGCGCCGCCGTCGTGCCGGTGTCGTGCGGCTGGTCCGACGTCGGCTCCTGGCACGCGGTGTGGGAGCTCTCGGCGAAGGACGCGCTGGGCAACGCCGCGCACGGCACCGCCGTGTTCGAAGACTCCCGCAACTGCAACGTCACCACCGATTCCGCGCTGGTCGCGCTCGAAGGCGTCGACGATCTCGTGGTGGTCGCGACTGCGGACGCGGTGCTGGTCTCGCGCCAGAAGGATGCCAACGGCTTAAAGCGCCTCGTGACCAAGCTCAAGACGGTCGCGCCCAAGGTCACCGAGGAGCATCTCAAAGTGCACCGGCCCTGGGGTAGCTATCAGTCCGTCGACAATGGCGAGCGGCACCAGGTCAAGCGCATCGTGGTGAAGCCGGGTGGGCGGCTGTCGCTCCAGAAGCATCACCATCGTGCCGAGCACTGGATCGTGGTGCGGGGCACGGCACAGGTGACTGTCAACGACACCGTGAAAGCGGTGCATGAGAACGAGTCGATCTACATTCCGATGGGCGCCGTTCACCGGATGGAGAACCCCGGTAAAATTATGCTGGAGCTGATCGAGGTCCAGACTGGAAGCTATCTCGGGGAAGACGACATCATCCGGATTGAAGACGACTATCAAAGGTCGTAACCAGCAAACTCCGAATCACGCGACCCGGGCCCGAAGAGCGGTATCTTTTCCGGCTTAAGGCCCGGGGAACGTGTAATTTTTTGAATCAAATCGTGTCCGGACCGCTAGCGCGTCATTCGCCACAAATGTGGCGCCCGTGCTAGAAGCGGCGCCGGGGATTTGGGTTGAATCGGGGTTCCATCAGATGAGTTCCAAAGGATCTGCACCGGCAAAGGCCGGCCTGCGCGTCGGTGTCATTGGCGCGGGCGTGATGGGCAGCAACCACGCGCGCGTGCTCGCGGGTCTTCCCGGCGTCAGCCTGGTCGGCATCGTCGATCCTTCGCCGACGCACCGCACCCGCACCACCGAGCTTGCGAGCTGCCAGGGTTTCGAGACGCTCGACCAGCTCTTCGCCGAGGGTGTCGATGCCGTCACCATCGCGGCGCCCACCCATCTGCATCACGAGGTCGCGCTCGCCTGCATCGCCAAGAACATCCACGTTCTGGTCGAGAAGCCGATCGCGTCCACGGTCGAAGAGGGCCGCGAGATCGTCGCCGCCGCGCGAAAGGCCGGCGTCACGCTGATGATCGGTCATGTCGAGCGCTTCAATCCGGCGGTCGCGGCCGTCAAGCAGGCGATCGCAGGCGAGGACATCCTGTCGATCGCGATCACCCGCGTCGGCCCGTTCCCGCCGCGCATGTCCAATGTCGGCGTCGTCATCGACCTCGCCGTGCACGACATCGATTTGATCCGCTGGTTCACCGAATCCGACATCGTCGAGGTGCAGCCGCAATTGTCGAGCGCCGTCGCCGAGCGCGAGGACATCGCGCTGTTGCAGTTCCGCACCGCCAACGGCGTGCTCGCCCATATCAACACCAACTGGCTGACGCCGTTCAAGGCACGCAGCGTCACGGTCGCGACGCGCGACAAATACGTGATGGGCGATCTGTTGACGCGCCAGGTCACCGAATGCTTCGGCTTCAAGCCCGATGGCAGCTATTCGATGCGGCATCTGCCGGTCGGCCATGACGAGCCGCTGCGCGCCGAGCTGATCGCGTTCTTGAAGGCAGTGGCTAACGGCGAGACGCCGGCGGTGACCGGCGACGAAGGCGTCGCCAGCCTCGAGATCGCCACGCAGTGCCTGGAGGCGCCGTCGCGGCCCGCAGCCGCGGCGCCCGCCCGCAAGGGCCCGCGCCGCGTCGCCGGCTAATCCCTTTCCATGTCGGCTTCTCAAACTTCGCGAGAGAATCAGCAAGGCGCCATGAACCAGCATCTGCGTTCCGATCCCATTCCCTTCATCGATGTCGGCGCGCAGCGCCGCCGGCTCGGCGCCTCGCTCGATGCGGCCGTGAAGCGGGTTCTCGACCATTGCCAGTTCGTCAACGGACCTGAGGTCTTCGAGCTGGAGAAGCAGCTTGCGGCCTACAGCGGTGCCAAGCACGTCATCGGCTGCGCCAGCGGCACCGACGCAATCCTGATGGTGATGATGGCGAAGAATGTCGGACCCGGCGATGCTGTGCTGTGTCCGTCCTTCACCTTCATCGCGACCGCCTCGCCAGTGGCGCGCACCGGCGCGACGCCTGTTTATGTCGATGTGGACGAGGCGACCTTCAACATGAGCCCGGAGTCGCTGAAGCGCGGCATCGCGGCCGCCCGCAAGGCCGGGCTCAAGCCGGTTGCTGTCATTCCGGTCGACCTGTTCGGCCAGCCTGCCGATCACGACACTATTGCCGAGATCGCCAGGGCCGAAGGCCTGTTCGTGCTCGACGACGCCGCGCAAGGCTTTGGCGCGAGCTACAAAGGTCGCAAGCTCGGCACGCTCGGGCACGCCACTGCGACCAGCTTCTTCCCGGCAAAACCGCTCGGCTGCTTCGGCGACGGCGGCGCGATCTTCACCGACGATGACGAGCTCGCGACCACGCTGCGCAGCATCCGCGTGCACGGGCAGGGCGTCGACAAGTACGACAACGTCCGCCTCGGCCTGACCGGCCGGCTCGACACCATGCAGGCCGCAATCCTGCTCGAGAAGCTGAAGATCTTTGACGACGAGATCGCCGCCCGCAACAAGGTCGCGGAGCGCTACGCGCGTGGCCTGTCCAACGTCGTCACCGTGCCGCGTCTGTCGCCCGGCAACACATCGGTCTGGGCGCAGTACACGATCCGCTTGCCCAAGCGTACCGACCGCGACGGCTTTGCCGCCGCGCTGAAGGCCCAGGGCGTGCCGACCGCGATCTATTACGGCAAGTCGATGCATCAGCAGACCGCCTACAAGCACTACCCGGTCGCAGACGGCGGCCTGCCGGGATGTGAAAGCCTGTCGCAGGACGTCATCAGCCTGCCGATGCACGCTTATTTGACCGAAGCCGACCAGGAGCGGGTCATCGCCGCCGTGCGCGGCGCGCTTTCAAGCTGATTGCGCGGTGCTGGCTTGAGGTTAACCTCTCCCGCTTGCGGGAGAGGTCGCGCCGAAGGCGCGGGTGAGGGCTCTCTCCTCTTGGGGAGCCTTTTTTGTGGAAGCAGCCCTCTCCCAACCCTCCCCCGCAAGCGGGGGAGGGGGCGCACCTTCGTCGCGGCGTGCACCTAGACCTAATCGCGCGATGCTCTACAAGTGACGCATGCTCGGACGCATCTTCACGGTTGGCGGATATACGCTGCTCTCGCGGGTGACGGGATTTGCCCGCGACATCATGCTCGCGGCGATTCTCGGCGCCGGCCCCGTGGCCGACGCCTTCTTCGTGGCGCTGCGGCTGCCCAATCATTTCCGCGCGATCTTCGCCGAGGGCGCCTTCAACGCGGCCTGGGTACCGGCCTATGCGCATGTCCATGGCGAGACGGGGGAGGGAGCGGCAAGCCTGTTCGCCGATCGCATCTTCACGCTGCTATTGGCCTCGCAAGTCGTGCTGCTGATCGTCGCCTGGCTGTTCATGCCGCAGGCCATGAGCATTTTGGCGCCAGGCTTTTCCGAGGACGCCGAGCAACGCAAGCTCGCGATCGAGCTCACGCGAATCACCTTTCCTTATCTGCTGCTGATCACGCTGGTGACGCTCTACGGCGGCATGCTCAACGTGATGCAGCGCTTCGCCAGCGCCGCGGCCGCGTCGATCTTCCTCAACGTCGCGATGATGATGACGCTGGCGCTCGCCGCCTGGTTTCCGACCGCGGGCCACGCCGCGGCCTGGGGCGTGCTGATTTCCGGCTTCCTGCAATATTTCCTGCTCGCCGGCGATCTGGCGCGTCATGGCGGCCTGCCGCGCTTTGCGCCCTTGAGGCTCGATGAAGACGTCCGCGGCTTCTTCAAGGCGTTAGGGCCTGCGACGCTGGGCTCGATGGGGACACAGGTCGCGCTGTTCGCCGACACCATCATTGCGACGTTCCTGCCTGCAGGCGCGCTGTCGGCGCTCTATTACGCCGATCGCCTCAACCAACTCCCGATCGGCGTGATCGGCATCGCCATCGGCACTGTGCTGTTGCCGGAAATGTCGCGGCGGATCACTGCCAACGACCACGACGGTGCGATGAAGGCGCAACGCCGTGCCTTCGATTTCACGCTGCTGTTCTCGGTGCCGTTCGTCGCGGCCTTCATCACCGTGCCCGAGGCGATCATGCGCGCGCTGTTCGCCCGCGGCGCGTTCTCGAAGGCCGATGCGGCCGCGGCAGGTGCAACGCTCGCCGCCTATGCCATCGGCCTGATCCCCTTCGTGTTGATCCGCAGCGCGGTCGCGACTTTCTATGCGCGCAAGGATACGGCAACGCCGGTCCGGGCGTCGCTGACCGGCATCGCGGTCAACGTCGCCCTGAAAGTCGCGTTAATGGGATCGCTCGCCCAGATCGGCCTCGCGCTCGCAACAGCCGTTGGTGTCTGGACCAACCTCTTGCTGGTGCTCTTCTTCGCAGTGCGGCGAGGCTTTCTCGTGCCGGACCGCGGCTGGCTGATGTCGCTCGCCAAATTCCTGCTGACCGGATTGATCCTGGCCGCCACCTTCTGGCTGATTGCGCACTTCAGCGCGGCCATTTTGGCCTCCATGCAAGCCTTTCGGGACGAAGTGACGCTGGCCCTCTTGGCCATCGGGGGCACGATCGTCTACGCGCTCGCGATCCTCATCCTGTTTGGCCGCAGCTGGCTGGTCTCGCTGGTGCGAGGCTAGGCGTTACCCCGCCGTCACCGCGTCGTGCGATGCCCCCGCCGGGGCCTTTCATGCGGTTCGCCGATCGTGATACCATCTTTGCATATTCAGGTGCCGATGAGGCAGTGACCATGACATTCCGCCCTCCCTGGCCCACATCTCAAATTGACAAGTTCGCCACCAGCAATGCCGACCTGCTGATCCTGATCGGCCGCATCCTGCTTGCATGGGTCTTCGTTGGAAGCGCGTACGGAGCGCTTACGAATTTCAGCGGCTCAGTGGGCTATTTTCGGTCGCTGAACCTTCCAGTGCCCCAGCTGTTCACGACAATAACCGTCCTGCTGGAAATACTGATTTCGGCTGGTTTGATACTCGGCATTGGTACGCGCTACTGCGCAAATTTGGTTTTGCTATTTGTAGTCGCGGCTACTGCAATCGCACATCGTTACTGGGAATATCCCGCCGGTCCGCAACAGATTGGACAGTACAACAATTTCCTGAAAAACATCTCGATCTTGGGAGGCGCTCTGTTGATCTTGGTCACCGGAGGGGGACGGTTCTCGTTCGATCGGAGGCTGGCAGGCTAGCAGCGTTGTTCGTTTCTCAGCGTCAATAGCCATAATTTTCCTGAACTGCCTGGAGGCGCGAGCATCGTCGCTCCCTCGCAGAGCTGGGAGAGTGCGGCCGCACGATGTGCGAGCTTTGGTTCGTTCGCCCTTGCATCATCAAGGCGACGCACAGCCCTGCCAGTTTGGCAGCTGCCAAGCCGCGCCTTAAGGCCACTGCCTTAAGCCCACTATTGCGTCACTTCGCCCTCAGCCTGAACGTAACCTCGAGCAGATGGCTGAGGAGTTTTGAGAGAGGCTTCAAGCGCTCGGCAGTGATTCCGAAGAAAAGCATCAGCCACGTCGCCAGTGCGGCACACCACAATAGACTTTCCAATGTTTCGGGCATGAGGACACCCCTTCAAAACAAGTACTTGAAATGCGAGCAGTCTTGCCGAACGAAACCCGCGTGGCAAGTCCTCCAATAAGTGGCAAGACGCCGAAATACTCGGAAGAGCGTTAGCTCACCATGACATTCGCTAAAGCACTGGGTGTGCGCCGGGGAAGCAAAACCAATCTGCTGCTGGTGCTCTTCTTCGCGGTGCGGCCAGGTGAATTTCCAGAGACGACTGCGCCCGCGCTCGCTTCTAGCGTGCAACAGACATCGGCACATCCCTTGATTTTACGCGATCGTTGTGGTACGAGCGTCTCATGATCAAATCCGTGCGCACCGTCAACTTCATGCACATCACCCGCTTCGGCTGGGCCGTGGGAGGAGTCGCGCGCTAGGATTTCGACGACGACATCTTTTCCACCAGGCCTCGCCGGCATCGGACGGGGCCTTTTCTTTGGCCACGCTCCCTGCCGGCCCAACAGCAGGAGCATCCGATGCCACCACAATTGACGAACATCACATCCGAGAGCGAGGCCGATACCGTGGGGCTTGGTCTTGCGGCGGCGCGCCCCGGTGCGTCCATTGCAGTGCTCGATGACGCTCTGCCGGAAAAGGGAGCGGCTGGACCGACGGCCGCATCACCTGGGCGCGTCGCGAATCTGACCAAGCGCTCCTGGCGCGCGCTTCGGGAGTGGCGCCGGCGCCGGGCTTACGGCTCACTCTGCAGGAGCTGAGCGATCGGGAGCTGCGGGATATCGGCCTGACGCGGAGCGAGATCGACTACGTCACGCCTGAACGAGCGATCGAAACCCTCAGAGACAGCGCGACGCAGCTATGGAGCCGTGGCGTGATCTAGGGATCCTCTCACGACGATTCCTATCCTACGCAAGAGAAGGACGACGACCATGACCTTACATTCGGCCATTGCTCAGGCGGAGGTGGAAATCCGTCGGTTGACTGTCGACGACCTCGAGATTTTTCGCGAGATTCGCGCCGAGGCACTCCAGAAGCACCCTCAAACGTTTGGATCGCCCGAAGAGGATGAGGGCGGCGATGCCATGCTGACCGCTTATCGTCGTTGGCTGGGCAGCATGGTTCTGGGCGCATTTGGGTGCGGGAGCTTGATCGGAATCGCTGGCTTTTATGTCTCCGCGGACAAGAGAACGCGGCATAGGGGCCACATCTATACCGTGTACGTAACGGAAAACAGTCGAGGTAGAGGTGTCGGTGATCGGCTCATCAGAGAGCTTCTGACCCATGCCGAGGCATGTGTCGAACAGGTGCATCTTGATGTGCTCACGACTGCGACTGCTGCAATCAGGACCTACAGACGTAACGGGTTCGAGGTCTACGGTACAGATCCCCGTGCCGTCCGCTTTGGCAACGCCATGTATGACAAACACCTTATGGTCAGGAGGTTCAGCCAATAGCGTCGGCCGGGGTAGCCGATCGGGAATATGGGCGGGGACTTTCTGCGTCGAGACGTCCGCGGAATTTCGAACCGTGGGACGTTCCGTCCTTTCTGCAATCCCGCCATGACGGGCTCTTCGCGCTTTGCGCGTGATGCGTCCACGAGCCTCGCTAAAGCCATTTGCCTTGCCACTTTTTCCACGGCAATATGCCGCCAAAACAACCATGAGAACGGGAAGATAAAATGGCGGCTCCCATCAAGTTCGGCGTTGGCCAAAGCGTGCTGCGCAAGGAGGATGACGCACTGATCCGCGGCAAGGGCCGCTATACCGACGATTACACGCCACAGGCCGCGCTCCGCTGCTTGATGCTGCGCTCGCCGCACGCGCATGCCAAATACACCATCGATGTGAGCCGTGCCCGCGGCTTACCCGGCGTTGCGCTGATCCTGACCGCCGATGACGTCAAGGATCTCGGCAATCTGCCGTGCCTGTTCAATCTCGAGACCGATCCCTTCACCGGCCCGCCTTACCCGATCCTCGCCAAGGACGAGGTGCGCCATGTCGGCGATGCCGTCGCCTTCGTCGTCGCCGAGACCATCGATCAGGCCCGTGACGCGATCGAGGCGATCGGCGTCAAATGGAGCCCGCTGCCGGCGGTGACCGGCGTCGTCAACGCCGTGAAGCCCGGGGCCCCGCAGGTCTGGCCGGACAAGCCCGGCAACGTGCTGTTCGACGTCTCGATCGGCGACAAGCAAGCGACGGAAGCTGCCTTTGCCAAGGCGCATGCGGTCGCCGAAATCTCCATCGTCAATCCGCGCGTGGTCGCGAGCTTCATGGAGACGCGCGCGGCGGTCTGCGAATACGACGCCAAGCGCGACCATCTGACGCTGACGGTCGGCAGCCAGGGCAGCCATCGCCTGCGCGACATCCTCTGCCAGAACGTGCTCAATATCCCGACCGACAAGATGCGGGTGATCTGCCCCGACGTCGGCGGCGGTTTCGGCACAAAACTGTTTCCCTATCGGGAATACGCCCTGATGGCGGTCGCGGCGCGACAGCTGAAGAAGGCCGTGAAATGGGCGGCCGATCGCTCCGAGCATTTCATGGGCGACGCGCAAGGCCGCGACAACGTCACCACCGCCAAGATGGCGCTGGCCGAGGACGGCAAGTTCCTCGCGATGGATTGCGACCTGATGGGCGACATGGGCGCGTATCTGTCGACCTTCGGGCCTTACATCCCGCACGGCGGCGCCGGCATGCTGCCGGGCCTCTACGACATCCAGGCCTTCCACTGCCGGGTGCGCACCATCTTCACCCACAGCGTTCCGGTCGATGCCTATCGCGGTGCGGGGCGGCCCGAGGCAGCCTACGTCATCGAACGCCTCGTCGACGCCTGCGCGCGCAAACTCGAGATGACGCCGGACGCGATCCGTCGCAAGAATTTCATCCCGCCGAAGGCGCTGCCTTACAAGACCGCGACCGGCAAGGTCTACGATTCCGGCGACTTCGCCGCGCATCTGAAGCGCGCGATGGAGATCGCGGAATGGAAGGAGTTTGGCAAGCGTGCCAAGGCGGCCAAGAAGCAGGGGCTGATCCGCGGCATCGGCCTTGCGAGCTATGTCGAGATTTGCGGCGTGATGGGTGAGGAAACGGCCAATGTCCGCCTCGATCCCAATGGCGACGTCACCGTCCTGATCGGCACGCAATCCAGCGGGCAGGGTCATCAGACGGCCTATGCGCAGATCGTCGCCGAACAGTTCGGCCTGCCGCCGGAGCGTGTGCATATCCACCAGGGCGACACCGATGAGATTGCGACGGGCCTCGGCACCGGCGGTTCGGCCTCGATTCCCACCGGCGGCGTCTGCGTGGAGCGTGCTGCGGGCGATCTCGGCAAGAAGCTGAAGGAGTTCGCAGCGCAGGCGCTGGAAGCGAGCGCGGGCGACCTCGAGATTACCGACGGCGTGATCCGGATCGCCGGCACCGACCGCTCGATCTCCTTCGCCGACCTCGCCAAACGGCCCGGCGCCGATCCGTCGAAGCTGAACGGCAGCGCCACCTTCGCCAGCGCCGACGGCACCTATCCCAACGGCACGCATCTGGCGGAGGTCGAGCTCGATCCGGCGACCGGCATCATCAAGATCGTCAACTATGTGATCGTCGACGATTTCGGCAAGACGCTCAACCCGCTGCTGCTGGCGGGGCAGGTGCATGGCGGCGCCATGCAGGGCATCGGCCAGGCCTTGATGGAGCAGGTGGTCTATGGCGCGAGCGACGGCCAGCTCATCACCGCGACCTACATGGACTACGCGCTGCCGCGCGCGGCGGACGGGCCGGCCTTCGTGTTCGAGACCAACAACGTTCCCTGCAAGACCAATCCGCTGGGCGTGAAGGGGGCGGGCGAGGCCGGCGCGATCGGCTCCTGTCCGGCCGTCGTCAACGCCATCGTCGATGCGCTCTGGCGCGAATACAAGATCGACCACATCGACATGCCGGCGACGCCCGAGCGGGTGTGGATTGCGATCAACGAGCATCACCGCCGTCACAGTCTCTAGGCCCAGAACCTCCCGCGCGGGAATAAACGCCCTGCGCGGGGTTCTATTCATGATGGCCGAATTCCCCCAACCGCCTCGGAGACACAAGCCGATGAGACGAACGATGATTGTCGCGGGTACCCTGCTGCTGGGTGTGGGCGCCGTGATGGCGCAGCAGGAGATCGCCGTTCAGCAGGACAATCTGATGCGCTCGATCGCCAAGAACCAGTATGGAATCATCCAGAAGATGACCAAGGGCGACATCCCCTACGACCAGAAAGCGGTCGATCAGGCCATCGCCAGCATGGAAGCGGATGTCGCCAAGATCGCCAAGACTTTCGAGGTCAATCCCAAGCAGGACGTGGTGAACGCGACCTACGGCGCCTCGCAAAAGGTCTGGCAGAACAAGGCCGATTTCGACTCCAAGATCCCTCCGGTGCAGAAGGTGATCGCCGACGTCAAAGGCAAGATCATCAATGTCGCGAGCCTGAAAGCGGCCTATACCGCGATCAACGATCGCTGCACTGACTGCCACGAGACGTATCGGGTGAAGTTGAAATAACAGGACCAAGTCCGTAGCCCGGATGGAGTGAAGCGAAATCCGGGAGGTCTATCCAAGAATGATAGTCCGTCCCGGATTGCGCTGCGCTCCATCCGGGCTACTGAGGACTCACGAAAGGGCGGTTGCGAAAGCAGCCGCCCTTTTTGCGCGACCATGGGCCGCGAGTCGCAGCGCAACTCGGGAGGAAATTCCCTCCGCAAGGCCTGACGGATCGCCGTGAGAGCAGTTATCTTTGCTTCAGCCGCCGCGGCATTGATGTGAGCTGTTGGATGCCGGCGCATCTCGCGCCTGACTGCCTCATGACAGCAGGAGTTCCAACGCCCGGCGAGGAACTGAATCAACAGCGAGATAGGCCATGGCAAAACCGTTCCCGTCGAAGACCCACATCGGCAACCATATGCTGCATCCGGAAACCTTGATGCTGACCTATGGCTATGACCCGCAACTGTCGGAAGGCGCCATCAAGCCGCCGGTGTTCCTGACCTCGACCTTCGTGTTCAAGACGGCCGACGACGGCCAGGATTTCTTCGACTACGTCGCCGGGCGGCGCGAGCCGCCGGAAGGGATGGGCGCGGGCCTGGTCTATTCGCGCTTCAATCATCCCAACAGCGAGATCGTTGAGGATCGGCTCTCGATCTACGAGCGCACCGAGAGCTGCGCTCTGTTCTCGTCCGGCATGGCAGCCATCGCAACCACGATCCTGGCTTTCGTTCGCCCCGGCGACGTCATTCTGCACTCCCAGCCGCTCTATGGCGGGACGGAAACCCTGCTGACGAATACGCTTGCGCGTCTGTCGATCGGCGCCGTCGGCTTCGCCGACGGCATCGACGAGGCCGCAGTCAAGCAGGCTGCGGAGGAGGCCATGGGCAAGGGCCGGGTGTCGATGATCCTGATCGAAACTCCCGCCAACCCGACCAACGGGCTGGTCGACATTGCGATGATGCGCCGTGTCGCCGAAGTGATCGGCAAGGCTCAGGGACACACACCGATCATCGCCTGCGACAATACGCTGCTCGGACCGGTGTTTCAGCGGCCGATCGAGCACGGCGCAGATATTTCTCTGTACTCGCTCACGAAATATGTCGGCGGTCATTCCGACCTGATCGCGGGCGCCGCGCTCGGCTCGAAGGCGCTCATGAAGGGTATCAAGGCGCTGCGCGGCGCCATCGGCACTCAGCTCGATCCGCATTCCTGCTGGATGATCAACCGGTCGCTCGAGACGCTGAGCCTGCGCATGGAAAAGGCCGATGTGAATGCGCGTCTCGTCGCGGATTATTTGCGCGATCACCCCAAGGTGGCGAAAGTCCACTATCTCGGTCATCACGAGGACGCATCGCCAGCCGGACGGGTGTTCGCGGAGCAATGCTCAGGCGCCGGCTCCACATTCTCGTTCGATATCGTCGGTGGCAAGGAAGCGGCCGTCAAATTCCTCAACGCGCTCCAGATCTTCAAGCTCGCCGTGAGTCTCGGCGGAACGGAATCGCTTGCCAGCCTGCCGGCGACGATGACCCATTCCGGTGTTCCCGCCGACATCCGCCGGAAAATCGGTGTCCTTGATTCCACGATCCGGCTGTCGATCGGAATCGAAAATCCGTCGGACCTGATCGCCGACCTCGCGCAGGCGCTGAACGCAGCTTGAGCGGGGACAGAGTTGTAGATCTCGTAGCCCGGATGGAGCGCAAGCGAAATCCGGGGAGACCTATCCATACGCGCAGGCTTCCCGGATTGTGCCATCGGGCGGCGCTTTGCGCCGACCCGCTGGCTCCATCCGGGCTACGAAGTTCAACTGCTGTGGAATCGAAAAGGCCGGACGCCCCTCCTGCATCCGGCCCTTCCGCGACGAAGCAGCGTTTGCGCTTACTTCGTCACCTGGCCGCGAATCTCGCCGCCCGGGTTCGCTGCCGTGTGGATGTTGATGTAGTACTTGCCGCCGAGCAGATCGGCGGCCTGCGCGTCGGTGAGCGTTGCTTCGCCCTTGACCGGGCTCGCGGCCGCATTCGGGATCGCGACCGCAACGCCGGCGTTCTTGCCCGCCTCGGCCGGGCCATGGAAATGAGCCGCGGTGGCAGGGCCAGAGAGCCCGGAATAGTTGACGGTCCAGGACAATTTCTTGCTGGCGGCATCGTAGTTCAGATCGGCCGTTCCGGTGCCGCTGGTTGTCGTTGCGGGCACCTCGGACTTGCCATCGAGCGTTGCTTTCAGCTTTTCGGCGCAGGCCGGGCCTGCAAAAGCGACGGCACCGAGCGCGCACATGGCGATGACGGTCTTGTTCATGACATTCTCCCTGCAAAACCCGTTCGGGCTGGCTAACTTTCAACAGTCGGCATTTCAGTTTATTCCCGTTTCCGGCCAGGGCGGCCTAAATTCTTTGTGGTTGGAGCCGCACGGAGATCGGTCATAGGTTCGCCGCAACGAATGAATGGATCAGCATGTTGCAACGAACAATTTTCGTGGCGCTGCTCGTCGCGATCGCCGCTACGGGCATCTATTGGTGGCTCAGCGCGCCGGTGGTGGCGGCTGCGAGCACCACGCCGCCGCCGCATGCGCCTGATCTTGCCAATGGCGAGGTGATGTTCAACGTCGGCGGCTGCGCGTCCTGCCATGCCGTTCCCAATCAGCCCGATCGTCTCAGGCTCGGTGGCGGCGTCGCGATCAAGTCGCCGTTCGGAACGTTCCACGCGCCGAATATCTCGCCCGATCCGGCCGACGGCATCGGCAAATGGACGGATGCCGATTTCGTCAATGCGGTGATGCACGGGGTCTCGCCGTCCGGCCAGCATTACTTTCCGGCGTTTCCCTACACCTCCTATCAGCACGCCAGGCGCGAGGACGTGCTCGATCTCTTTGCGTATCTGAAAACGCTGCCAGCCGTTGCAGGCAAAGTGCGCGACCACGACGTCGGCTTTCCCTTCGACATCCGGCGCAACATCGGTATCTGGAAGTTCTTATTTCTGGACGACAAGCCCTTCGTCGCCGACGCCGCGAAGTCGCCGGAATTCAATCGCGGCGCCTATCTCGTGAACAGTTTCGGCCATTGCGCCGAATGCCACAGCCCGCGCAACGCGCTTGGCGGTATCATCTCCGGCGAGCGGTTTGCCGGCGGGCCCAATCCGGAAGGCGAGGGGTGGGTCCCCAACATCACCCAGAAGCGTCTCGGTGACTGGAGCGCGAAGGATATTGCCTATTTCCTCAAGACCGGCGAATTGCCTGATGGCGACAGCGCCGGCGGCGCGATGACGCGCGTCATCAAGAACACCTCGCAATTGCCGGATGCGGATCTCGCGGCGATGGCGGACTACGTCAAATCGCTGCCGCCTGTGGACGGGCCGACGCCGCCCAAGCGCAAGCAGGGCAGCTAGTGTAGCTCGATCGGATGTCCGGGTGAGGGGCTGCGGCGTTTAGTCAGACTGTAACCCCTCTCCCGGATCGCATCTATCGATGCGATCCGACCTCTCCCTACGGGAGAGGTGACCCCTTGGCTCGCATCGATTTTACCGAACTCATCTCACATAAAGACGCAGCGCTAGCTCGTGCCGAACGCCTTGAACGTGATGATGGTGAGGGTGTCCTGGATGCCCGGCAGCACCTGCACCTTCTCGTTCACGAAGTGGCCGATGTCGGTGTCCTTGTCGACGTAGAACTTCACCAGGAGGTCGTATTGACCGGCGGTGGAGTAGATCTCGGAGGCGATCTCGGCTTCGGCGAGCGCATTGGCGACCACATAGGACTGGCCGAGCTTGCATTTGATCTGGACGAAAAAGGGAACCATCGCGGTCACTCCGAAAGCACATCTGGCCGGCTAATAGGCCAAAACCGGCCGCATTTAGCAAGCGAACTTGCCGGCCGCCAGATGGCTATCAGGCGCTCAGGAGGCGACGGCCGCCGCCGCGAACGCATCCCTGAGCCGCTGCGCGAGTTCGACCTTGCGATAGGGCTTGGTCAGCACAATCGACTGCGCATGCGCGCGGCCCTGCTCCACCAGGGTGTCCAGCGCGTAGCCCGAGGTGAACAGGACCGGCAGGCCCGGGCGAATCCGCCGTGCCTGATCGGCGAGCTCCCAGCCGCTCATGCCGCCCGGCATCACGATGTCGGTGAACAGCATGTCGATGCTGGGATCGGTGCGCAGCTGCTGCAGGGCCTCCTTGCCATTGACGGCGGCAACGACGCGATATCCGAGAGCTTCCACCCTGCGAATCGCCGAGGAGCGGACGAACGGATCGTCCTCGGCGATCAGGATGGTCTCGTATCCTCTGGGCGCCGTGTCCTCGCCGTCCGCAAGGTCGGCCTGTGTTTGCCCTGCGTCGGCGCGCGGCAGGTAGATCCGGACCGTGGTCCCAAGCCCCGCCTCGCTGTAGATCGAGACATGGCCATTGGATTGCTTGGCAAAGCCATAGACCATGCTGAGGCCGAGGCCGGAGCCCTTGCCGACCTCCTTGGTGGTGAAGAACGGCTCGAAGGCGCGCGCGGTGACATCAGGCGTCATGCCTTCGCCGTCGTCGGTGACCGAGATCAACGCGTAAGTGCCGGATGCGACTTCTGGGTGAAGGACACGATAGTCGTCGTCGATCGCAACCAGCTCGGTGCCCAGCGTCAGATGTCCTCCGGATGGCATGGCATCCTGTGCGTTGAGCGCAAGGTTCAGCACGGCGGATTCGAGCTGGGTGCGATCTGCAAAGGCCATGATCGTGCCGGGCCCGGAGCTCGTCCTGATCTCGACATTTTCGCGCAAGGTGCGCTTGAGCAGCTTGAACATGGAATCGAGCAGGCCGCGGCAATCGATCATCTGAGGCTGGAGCAATTGGCGGCGGCTGAACGCGAGCAGGCGCTGCGTCAGCTCGGCGCCCCGTTCGCCCGATTGGCAGATGTCGTCGGCAAACCGCTTGAGGTCGGGCCTCGCCTTGAGCTGCTCGCTGAGGTGCTCGGCGTTGCCGATGATCACGGTCAAGAGATTGTTGAAATCGTGCGCGATGCCGCCGGAGAGCTGGCCGACCGTCTCCATCTTCTGCGCCTGCTGGAGCTGCTGCTCGGTTAGTTGGCGCGTGGTCAGATCGTGGATGATGCCGACGAAGATCAATTCGCCGTCCTGCCGCGCCTGGCCCACCGACAGGTCCATCGGAAAGGTCGATCCATCCTTGCGCAGGCCGATGGCCTCGCCGCCGGTCGCGAAATGCCCCGTGCGGCTGTCGGACGCCGCAGCTGCCTCGGGCATCAGCATGCCGATATTCCGGCCCATCACCTCGTCGGCCCGGTAGCCGAATAAGCGCTCGCAGGCCGGATTGAACAGCAGGATGCGATCCTGCGCATCGAACAGGATGACCCCGTCGACCGCGGTCTCGACGATTGCGGTGAGGCGCGCCATGCTGTCGCGCATCGCGCGCTGGGCTTCCCCGACCTGCTGGAGCAGGAGCGTCGCGTCCCGGCTCTTGATTTCCTCCTCCTCGAGCGCGGCCTGGACCTGCCGAAGCTCGAACGGAGAGGGAATTGTCAGGATCTTCGGCAGCAGCGGCCAGAGCGCAGCGGCGGTCACCACGGACGCGACCGCTGTGGTCGCCTTGACGAGGCCCTCGATGCCATAGATCGGGACCCAAAGCGTGTAGATCGACAGCACATGGGTCAGGCCGCACGCCATGATGAAGATCGCGAACGCCCAGTAGACCCAACCGAATTTGAGGTCGCGCCGCTTGGTGACGAGGATCGCGAGCGCGAACGGGATCGAAAAATAAGCGGCGGCGATGCAGGCGTCGGAAACGACATGGAGCCAGATCAGTTCGGGTTCCCACAACAGGCAAATGCCGTGCGGCGACAGCATCGAGGAGTTGAGGAGACGTTCAAAATAGGCCCACATAATTCCACCCCGGGAAGACGTGCGAGCCGGGGGGCGGCTCGCGCGATTGGTGCGCTGGACGATTCCACCACCTAACGTCTCACTCATCGGTGTGGACGCCAAGGGCAGGTTATCAAGGCTATGGCGAGGCTCGATTTTTCAGGCCGGCACGATTGCGGGGCGATGCCGCGCCGGTTGCTGGCGCGACGGGCCGCCGCGAATCATGGCGGCGGGCCGTGGCGCTTGCTGCTGTTCCACGGTCGCGCTAGGACAGGCCATGGCGGTGTCCTCAAGCAAATGCATCCCGCGATGACGACCCCGGTCGCGCTCACCATCGCCGGCTCCGATTCGAGCGGCGGCGCCGGCATCCAGGCGGACCTGAAGACTTTTGCCGCGCTCGGCGTCTATGGCGCCTCCGCCATCACGGCGCTGACGGCGCAGAACACGCGCGGCGTCACCGGCATTCACGCGGTGCCGGCGGAGTTCGTCACCGCACAGATCGATGCGGTGTTTTCCGATCTCGATGTCGGCGCGGTGAAGATCGGCATGGTGGCCCAGGCCGCCAGCATCGAGGCGATCGCGGCCGCGCTGTCGCGCTGGGCGCCGCGCCACGTGGTGCTCGATCCCGTGATGGTGGCAACATCAGGCGACCGCCTGCTGGCCTCCGAGGCCGTCGAAGCGTTGCGCACGAGACTGATACCGCTCGCCTCGGTGATCACGCCGAACCTGCCCGAGGCGGCCGCGCTGCTCGAGGAGCCCGTGGCGGAAAGCACGGCCGAGATCGAAAGCCAGGGGCGCCGCCTGCTGGCGCTCGGCTGCCGCGCAGTCCTGGTCAAGGGCGGGCATGGCGCGGGCGCCGAGAGCATCGATTATCTGGTCGATGCCGACAACACCATCGCGCTCGCTGCGCCGCGCCTCGTCACCAAGAACACCCATGGTACCGGCTGCTCGCTGTCATCGGCGGTCGCGGCGGGGCTCGCCAGGGGCGAGGAGCTCGAGCAAGCAGTGCGCAACGCCAAATCCTGGATCAGCGCCGCGATCGCGGCCGCCGACCGCTTCAGCGTCGGGCATGGCCACGGACCGATCCATCATTTCCACAAGTTTTACTGACGCCGGCTCGCTCAACCTCTCCCGCTTGCGGGAGAGGTCGCGCCGAAAGGCGCGGGTGAGGGCTCTCTCCACTCGGGGATCATCGCTTGAGGAGGCACCCGCACCCCAACCCTCTCCCGCAAGCGGGAGAGGGAGCGCACTTGCCTCGTGGGTTCCAGCGGGAATCTGGTCTTGGGTGGGAGACCGCTGCGGCGCGATGTCGCCTGATTGTCGCATGCGACTGATATTCGCGGGGAGGGCGAGGCAAGGCGTGATTCGTATTTGAAGGTGCCTCAAAGGTTCAATCGGTCATCCCCCTGTCACGGGACATTGTTACAGGCTGGCGCATGGGAAGCTACGATGTGAGTGATGAAAGCCCGGAGCGGCGCTTTCGCACGTTGTTCATCTCCGACGTTCATCTCGGAGCCCGCGGTTCTCAAGCCGACCTTCTGCTCGACTTCCTGCGCTACCACGATGCCGACACCATCTATCTCGTCGGCGACATCGTCGACGGCTGGGCACTGAAATCGAGCTGGCACTGGCCGCAATCGCACAACGACCTGGTCCAGAAGCTGCTGCGCAAGGCGCGCAAGGGCGCCAAAATCATCTACATTCCCGGCAATCACGACGAGTTCCTGCGCAATTATTACGGCACGCATTTCGGCGGCATCGACGTGGTCGAGAACACCGTCCATACCGGCGTCGACGGCAAGCGCTATCTCGTCATCCACGGCGACATCTTCGACCTCGTGGTGCAGAACGCGCGCTGGCTCGCCCATCTCGGCGACAAGGCCTATGACTTCGCGATCCAGATGAATCGCTTGGTCAATTTCTTCCGCCGCCTGTTCGGCGTGCCCTATTGGTCGCTGTCGCAATGGGCCAAGCAGAAGGTCAAGAACGCGGTCAACTATATCGGCGCGTTCGAGCAGGCGCTCGCCGCCGAAGCGCGGCGCCATGAGGCCGACGGCGTGATCTGCGGCCACATCCATTATGCCGTGATCCGCGACGAGGCCGGCATCCGCTACATGAATTGCGGCGACTGGGTCGAGAGCTGCACGGCCCTCGTCGAGCACGACGACGGCCATTTCGAGATCATCACCTGGGCGGATCATTTGCAGAAGCCCGCACAAGTCCCGCAGGTCGCGGCAAGAGCTGCCTGATGAGAGCTGCCTGATGCGCATCCTGGTCGCGACCGACGCCTGGCACCCGCAAGTCAACGGTGTGGTTCGGACGCTGACCAAGCTCGCTGACGCCGCCGAGGGGCTCGGCATCGCGTTTACGTTCCTGACGCCGCAATCGTTCCGCACCTTTGCGATGCCGAGCTATCGCGATGTGCGCCTCGCCATGCCGCGTCCGGCGCGAATCGCAAGGCTGATCGAAGAGGCGCGCCCGGACAGCATCCACATTGCGACGGAGGGGCCGATCGGCCTGATGGTCCGCCGCTATTGCCGCCAGCGCAAGCTGCCGTTCACGACCAGCTTCCACACCCGCTTTCCCGAATATGTCCGCGCCCGCGTGCCGGTGCCGGGCTCGCTGATCTGGCGCGCGCTGCGCCGCTTCCATGCGCCCAGCCGTGCCGTGATGGCGGCAACGCCTGCGCTCGCCCGCGAGCTCGGCGAGCGCGGCTTCGACAATGTCGTGCTGTGGCCGCGCGGCGTCGACACCCATTTGTTCCACCCGCGCGCGATCGACCTCTGTCTGCCGGCGCCGGTGTTCCTGTCGGTCGGCCGGGTTGCGGTGGAGAAGAATCTCGAGGCCTTTCTCGATCTCGATCTGCCCGGTACCAAGGTGATCGTCGGTGACGGTCCGGCGCGCGCCTCGCTCGAAGCGGCCTATCCCGATGCGATCTTCCTCGGCGAGAAGCACGGCGAAGCGCTGGCGGAAATCTATGCTGCGGCCGACGTCTTCGTGTTCCCGAGCAAGACCGACACGTTCGGCCTGGTCCTGCTGGAAGCGCTCGCGAGCGGCCTGCCGGTGGCGGCCTTCCCGGTAAAGGGTCCCCGCGACGTGATCGGCAATGCGCCGGTCGGCGTTCTCGATCACGATCTGCGCAGCGCCTGTTTCGCCGCGCTCGACATCTCCCGGCAGGACTGCGTCGCGTTCGCCGCCAATTACACCTGGGAGGCTTCGGCCAGGGCTTTCGTGGCTAGCATCGAGGCGGTCGGCGCGGTACTGCCGGGCCGGAACGGGGCGGAACAGCCACGCTTCGTCGCCTGACGGGGAAAATCCTCGCGGGGAGGTGTCTTGCCCGCGGCTCGTCGGCCGCGATAAAGTCGGCCATGACCGAACAGCTCCTTCCGGTCGGCCCCGCCGACATCGACGCCGCAGCGCGCGTGATCGCGCCTTACGCCATCCGCACCCCGCTGTTGTCTTTTCCCGTGCTCAACGAGCGCGTCGGCGCAAAGGTCTTCCTGAAGCCGGAGATGCTCCAGCGCACCGGCTCCTTCAAGTTCCGCGGCGCCTTCAACAAGGTGTTCTCGATCCCGCAGGACAAGCGCGCCGGCGGCGTCGTCGCGTTCTCCTCCGGCAACCACGCCCAGGGCGTGGCGGCCGCGGCAAAAATCCTCGACATGCAGGCGACGATCGTGATGCCGGCGGATGCGCCGCTGTCCAAGCGCGAGCGCACCAAATCCTACGGCGCAGAGGTCGTGCTGTACGATCGCGACCGCGACGACCGCGAGGCGATTTCGCGCGGCATCGCCGAGAAGCGCGGTGCGACGCTGGTCAAGCCATATGACGATCCCTTCGTGATTGCGGGGCAGGGCACTGCCGGCCGCGAGATCGCGGAGGACATGGCGGGCCTCGGCCTTGCCCCCGATATCGTGGTGGCGCCGGCCTCCGGCGGCGGCCTGATTGCGGGCGTCGCCACGGCGGTGAAGGCGCGCTATCCGCTAGCCGAAATCGTGGTCGCTGAGCCCGAGGCTTTCGACGATCACGGCATTTCGCTGACCGCCGGCCATCGTGAGCCGCATCCGCCGGCGGGCCGCACCATCTGCGATGCGCTGATGGCCCTGATGCCAGGCGAGATGACCTTTGCGATCAACAGCAAGCTGCTCGCGCGCGGCGTCACGGCGTCGGACGCCGAGGTCGGCGCGGCCGTGGCGTTCGCCTATCGTGAGCTGAAGCTCGTGGTGGAGCCGGGCGGCGCCGTGGGCCTTGCCGCGCTGCTCGCGGGTCGGCTTGATGTGGCCGGCAAGAACGTCGTCATCGTGCTCTCCGGCGGCAATGTCGATGCGGACTTGTTCGCCGAGCTGGTGGCTTGAGTTTGGTTGAAATGGTGCGAGCCGCAGTCCACCTCTCCCGAAGGCATCGCATAGATAGATGCGATCCGGGTGAGGGGTTACGGTCTCAGCGAGCGTTGCGGCCCCTCACCCGGATTGCTGGCGCAATCCGACCTCTCCCCGCCGGGGAGAGGTAAGGCCGGCACCGTCCCCGTCCTCATCCAGTCATGACGAGAAGAAAGGGGCAGAGCGTTGCCGCTCTGCCCCTTCTGGGTGTTTGTCGATCTTGTGGTTCGAACTTTCCGCTTGCTCGGTGCAACCTCTCCCACTTGCGGGAGAGGTCGGCACGCAGTGCCGGGTGAGGGCTTTTTCCTTTTGGTGATTGTCCCGTTGTGGAGAGACCCTCTCCCCAACCCCCCCGCAGGCGGGGGAGGGAGCGCACCTTCCTCGTGGCGATCAGTGCATGAAGCTCCGGCGATTGTTGCCGCCGCCCGTGCTCGGCGCCTGGTTCATCGACTGCCGGAAGTTGTTGCTGCTGTTGACCATGCGGTTCGGCGTCGTGTTGAGCTGCGGACGGTTGGTCTGCGCGTTGTTCTGGACCTGCACCTTGTTCACCGGATTGTTGTTGAGCTTCACGATACCGGTGTTGCCGTTGTTGATGCGGATCGGGTGGTTCTGGGTCTGAACGGGCTTCACATCGATAGTCGAGCCACCCTTGCCGACATTCACCGGCATGCTCACGATCTTGCCCGGCTTGCCGTTGGCGTTGCCGGCGTTCGGCGTGGTGTTGGTCGCCGGCAGCGCCACGATCTTGCCGATGCCGCCGTTGTTCGTCGTGTTGGTCGGCGCGGGCAGGGTGACGATCTTGCCCGGGGTCTGCGACGGCGTGCCGTTCGGCTGGTTGTTGCCTGAGGGCAGGTTGACGATCTGGCCACCATTGCCGAGCTTGCCGATGACGTTGCCGTCGATCGGCTTCTGCACGACCGGCAGATTGCCGTTCACTTGCGCGCCGCCATTGCCCTGCTGCATCAGCGGCATGTATTTTGGCTGGCCGAGATTGCCGATCTTCAGCGTCGGGGCGATGTTCTGTGGCGCCAGGAACTTGGTCGCCTGCATCAACGGGATCTGCTTCGGCTGCGCCTGCAGCTTCAGCGCGACTTGCGCATAGGGGCTGTTGCTGTAGCTGTCATAGAAGCTCTTGTAGCCGAGCGGCGAGTTAGCGAGCACCGCCTTGTGCCAGGCCTGCGAGATCAGGAGATTGTTGAGCAGCCAGCGGATGTGGTCGCACAGCGGGTCGTGCGGGTACATCTGGATGAACTCCTGATAATATTCCGGCCGCCCCTCGGACACGACGTAGTCATAGGCCTGGCGGGTCGAGCGGCTCGGCAGGTTGGAGGCCATCTGCACCACCGGCGCTTTCACCGGCGCGCGATTGGCGGCAACGGCGGTGTCGCCGAAGAAGGTGAAGTCGCTCGTCAGCGACGAGCTCTCCCACGGAATCTGCGCGCCGCTGGTGGTCTGGTTCACCTGCAGGCGCACGCGCTTGAACAGCTGCTCGATCGGCACGTTGGGCTCGCGCGCGACGTTCAGGAACGCCTGGGTGTAGGGGCTGTGGCCGCTGGTGCCGTCGAGCGCTTCGGCGCCCGGCGCGGTCGAGTAGCCGACGATCGAGCCGTTCGGCGCATCGACGATGGCTAGACCGCGGCCGGCGTCGTTGACTTGAGGGAACGGATTGTTGCGGCAGGCATCGAGGATGACGATGCGCATGCGGCTCGGGATTGTCTCCAGCGTCGACATCACGTCGACCAGGCGCACCGAGTTGTTGACGAGCTCGGTCGGGCTCGACACCTTCGCATCGACGGGTACGAGATAATTCTCGCCGGCGAGCTGCACGCCGTGACCAGCGTAATAGACCATTGCCACCGTGTTCGGACCGCGCGAAGCGACCTTGGCGGAGAAGTCCTGCACCACGCGCAGCATGTCGTTCTGGGTGAGGTCGGTTGCGGCGACCACTTCGAAACCGGCCGAGTTCAGGAACTGCGCCATCGATTGCGCGTCATCGTCGGGGTTCGCAAGTTGCGGCGCGTTCTGGTACTTCGCATTGCCGATCACCAGCGCCACCCGCTGCTCCGGGCCTTGCAGCGCAGTGGGAGCCGGCTGGGCCGGGCGACTTGCGCGGAAACGGGCCCGCAAGCGAAGCCGAACAGGCTTCCCAGGAGGCCGGCAGTCATCAGGAAAGGCTTTAGGCGGAACATGGCGTGCTCCTTTGCCACTCATCTCAATGCGAGATTGGTTGCGAGCAAGCCTGACCGCGTTCGAGTTCGGCGTCCGTGATCCCTATCACGATGGTAAGTTGCGTGATCTGAATCACGCTTGGAACCTGCTATGGCTGGCGATCGATTGGGAGGATGGCCTCCGCGCAATCGATCGACTATTGTCGATTCATGTCGCGCATTGTGTGTCTAACTGTTGCTGTCATCCTGTCCTGCTGCCCGCCGTCGCGCCCGCCGAGCCCGTTCAGAAGCGTCCCAAGCCGGTCTGGCGCGGCTACGGCTTCCTGCCGGGCTATCGCCAGCCGCTAAGCAACAGCATTCCGCTCTACAAGCAGAAGGACGCGATGCGTCGCCTGTCGCGCGCCGACCGGCGCCACTGGTACATCGACCCGGTCCCTCAGTATTACCGTTGGGATGGCGAGTGGCACTATTTCGGCCGCCCAGGCTTCGGCGGCGGCCGCTACAATGGCGGCAGTTTCGGTCCATGCTGGACGCGGACGCCGATCGGGCCGATCTGGAATTGCGGGTGATAAGGCGGCGCGGCGCAGCTAGCCCGTCATTGCGAGCGTAGCGAAGCAATCCAGAATTGAGCCTCCCCTAAATCGGTGGACACCTATAGCTTAGGCAGTGAGAGGTGTCAGATGGCGAAACGGCAGCGACGCTCGTATTCGGACGAGTACAAGCGGCAGGCAGTTGATCTGGTTTTGTCGAGCGGCCGCTCGGCGAAGTCGGTATCGAAGGAGCTCGGGCTGGACGGCTCCGTGCTCAGCCGATGGGTGAAGGAGCGGAGCACGGTAGCAGCCGGCGGCAGCGCCGCGGCGCCCACGTCGCAAGCGGCGGTGCCGTCGGCGGACCAAGCTGACGTGATCGCACGGTTGCAGCGGGAAAACGAACAGTTGCGCATGGAGCGCGACATTTTAAAAAAGTCGATCGCGATCTTTGCTGGACCCCGGACATGAAGTTCCGCTTCATCGAAGATCGCCGCGCGGACTATCCGGTTAAGATCATGTGCCGTGTCCTCGGCGTCTCGCCTGCGGGCTACTATGCTTGGCGGTCGCGCCCGGAAAGCCCGCGGGCCGCTGCCAATCGAGAGTTGCTGGAGGACATCAAGCGGGTTCATCGCGACAGTCATGGTCGCTATGGCAGCCCGCGCATTCATGTCGAACTCAAGGCCCAGGGACACCATGCAAGCCGTGGCCGAATCGAGCGGCAGATGCGCGGCCATGGCGTTCGAGCCATCTCGGCCGGGCCGCGACGATGCCGCACCACCGATAGCGGGCAGGGCCTCCCGATCGCGCCCAACTTGCTCGGCCGGAACTTCTCGGCCGCCATGCGCAATCAGGTCTGGCTCGCCGACATCACCTATGTCCGGACCGGCCAAGGATGGTTGTACCTGGCCGCCATCATGGATCTGTACAGTCGCCGTATCGTGGGCTGGGCGATGGACGACCATCTGCGCGCCGAATTGCCGCTCGCCGCATTAAGGATGGCGATCAAGGACAGAACGCCCGGCGCCGGCCTGATCCATCACTCCGATCGCGGCATCCAATATGCTTCAACCGAGTACCGCCAAGCGCTGCAAGCCGCCGGCTTCCGGCCGCAGAGCCGACTGCTACGACAACGCCCCGATGGAAAGCTTCTTCCACACGCTCAAGTCCGAACTGATCCATCACCGTCAATATCCGACCCGCGATGAAGCTGAGCGCGACATCTTCGCCTACGTCGAGGGCTTCTACAATCAACACCGCAGACACTCGGCCATCGGCTATATCAGCCCAGTCGAGATGGAGCTAAAATCGGCTTGAATGCTGTCCACTTTTTTGGGGGAAGATCAGAATTCCACCGCGGACAGACTCTGGATTGCTTCGCTGCGCTCGCAATGACGACGTGGCGAGCGGCTGCGCGCTCTCACGAGAAGAACGCGATCTTCTCGGCCTGGGTCATGCGGCGGATCGGCGCGAGCGGGTCGTTGGCGGCGGCGCGGGGCTTTTGCAGGATGCCGCTGGCGAGGATGGTGGCGCCGAGCGAGGGCTCGGGCAAGGACGTGGATAAGGGCGAGGGCATCGGCAGCGTCGCGCTCGGTGCCGCGGCGAATGTTGCTGTGGCCGCCATGGCCGGGGCCGGCTGCTCCATCACTTCGGCAGCGGCTTCCGCAATGGCGTCGGTGAGGCGCGCGAGCGAGTCCATCGCGATCGGCGCGTCCGCGGCGGGCTCTTCCGCGACCGCTGCGACGACCGGCTCCGGTCCGATCGGCTCCGGCGGCTCCGCTGCAACGGGAGCTGCGACCTCCGCAGCCGTCGGCTCCGGAGCGACCGCTTCCATCTCCACCGGCTCGATGATCTCGTCGAACTCCGGATCGGGCGCGGCCATCTCCAGCGCGATGGCCTCGAGGATGGCTTCGTCCTCGGCTTCCGCGGCGGCATCGAGTCCGAACTCGCCGCTCATCTCCGCGAGGGCGGCGGGCTCTGCGGCCGGCTCTTCAAAAGCGACGTCTTCATCCGCCGCTTCTTCAAGTGCAGCTTCTGCTGCCTGGCTTTCGGCGACGATCTCGGGCGCGATTGCCTGCTCGGCAACGGCGGAAGTATCAGTGATGCCAGCTGCTTCGGCCTCCGGAGCTGCTGCGATGTCCTGCGACGTCTCCATAAAAGCCACGGGGGCTTCGCTCGCGATCGCGCCAGGTGCCACCTCCGCAGGCGCCACGTCTGCCGCGGATGACGGTGCCTCCTGCCTGGGAGCCGGCGCGGCCTGCGGCGTTGCGTCGCCGTCAAGCTGCTCGACCCGATCCTTCAGCAGATCGAAGGCGGCCTTGAGCTCCACGCGGGGGTCGATGGTCGAAATCTGTCCGCAGGCGGCCTCGATCGAAGCGAGCTGCGAATCGATGAGGTCGCAGATTCGCCCGTCGGCGCCGATCTCGCGCCAGCGCCAGGAGATCTCCTTGATGATGCGCACCCCGCGCGGGATCGGCGCAAGGCTCGCCTCGATCGCCGCGGGATCGAACGCCGCGATTGCGATCGTCTCGGCCTCGCGGATGGCGCGGCGGATCTCGATCAGCGCCTCGGGCAGGCGGTCCTCGACGACGGGTTGTCGCTGTGCCGCAAGGGTTTTTTCGATCTTCGCGACCGCATCGAGCACCATCCGCGTGTCGGCGTTGCGGTTGCGCTTGGCATATTCGCCGAGGAACCAGCGGCCGCGCGCGGTCTCCATGAAGGCTTCGCGGATCGCGTCGTAATCCTGCTCGTTCGGCTCGGCCGCGCGGGCAGACATGGGCGAGAGGGCGAATGCTTCGTTGGCCATGACAATCTCGTCGCGCAAATCACCGCGCGTTACTGTAACGATCACCACGATATCGACCGAATCGCAATTGGTTTGATGCAGTCCGAATCACAAATCCCCATCGCGGCAGCGAACAAGCGGCGATTCGCCGTGAGTCTTGCCCTGTTCTATTCGGCTGTGTTCGCGGTCTCGGGCACGCATCTGCCGTTCTTCCCGGTGTGGCTGAAGGCGATCGGCATCGACGCCGCCTGGATCGGGCTCATCAACGCGCTGCCGGCGATCACACGGTTCACCACGCTGCCGCAAGTGACCGCCTTTGCCGAAAAGCGCCAGGCCATTCGCACCGCCATGATGGTGTCGGTGCTGGCGACGGCGATCGGCTTTACCGCGGTCGGCTTGCAGCAGGCAGCCGCTGGCGCTGCTCCTGATCTATGCGCTGACCTGCGTGATGTGGACGCCGACGACCCCACTGACCGACGCCTATGCGCTGCGCGGTGTCGCGCGTTACGGGCTCGATTATGGGCCGTTGCGGCTGTGGGGCTCGGCGGCGTTTGCCGCCGGCTCGCTCGCCTGCGGCTATCTCGTCGACAGCATCGCGCCGCGCGACCTGATCTGGGTCATCGTCGCATGGGCCGTCGTTGCAGTTCTCGCCAGCCTATTGCTGCAGCCGCTCGACGATGTCAGGCGCAAGACCACCGAGATGCATGCCGGCAAGGCGCTGCTGCGCGATGTCAGCTTCTGGGCCATCATCGCCTCGGCCGCGCTGATCCAGGGCAGCCACGTCGCCTATTACACCTTCTCGGCCATCAACTGGCAGCTCCATGGGATCAGTGGGCTGACGATCGCGGGGCTGTGGACGCTGGGCGTGATCGCCGAGATCGTCGTGTTCGCGCTGTCGCCGCGCTTCTCGCTGCATCCGTCCACGATGATGGCGATCGGCGGGCTAAGCGCCGTGGTGCGCTGGATCGTCACCGCCAACGAGCCGCCGCTGGCGCTGCTCGCGATCGTGCAGCTCGGCCACGGTCTCAGCTTCGGCATGACCATCGTCGGCACCATGAATCTCCTGGTGCAGCGCGTGCCGCCGCATCAGATCGCGCGGGGGCAGGGCTATTACGCCGCGTGCAACGGTCTATTGGGCGCAACGACCTCGATCGCGTCAGGCGCGATCTACGCCCATATCGGCGACGGCCTGTACTACGTCATGGCGGCGATGGCCGCTGCCGGTGCGCTCGTGATCTGGTCGGCGCGGCACCGGCTCAAGCCTCATCCCCACAGCGAGGCGTCCGGCGGATAGACCAGGCTGTCGTCGTAACGCAGGGCGTGATCGCGATCGCGCGCCAGCAGCAGCGGGCCGTCGAGATCGACGAAGCGCGCCTGCGGCGTCACCAGCATCGCAGGCGCCATCGACAGCGAGGTCGCGACCATGCAGCCGATCATGATCTCGAAGCCGAGCGCCTGCGCGGCATCGGCCATGGCGAGCGCCTCGGTGAGGCCGCCGGTCTTGTCGAGCTTGATGTTCACGGCGTCGTAGCGTGCGCGCAGCGGCGCGAGCGACGAGCGGTCGTGCACGCTCTCGTCGGCGCAGACCGCGAGCGGGCGCTTGATTTGTGCCAGCGCCTCGTCCTTGCCTGATGGCAGTGGCTGCTCCACGAGGGTGACGCCGGCCTCGGCGCAGGCGGCAAGATTGTGCTCCAGATTGGCCTCGGTCCAGGCCTCGTTGGCGTCGACGATCAGCTCGGACTTGGGGGCGGCCTTGCGCACCGCCGCGATCCGCATCCCATCGCCTTCGCCGCCGAGCTTGATCTTGAGCAGCGGCCGGTGCGCGGCCTTGGCGGTCGCCGCGGCCATGGCCTCGGGCGTGCCGAGCGAGATGGTGTAGGCGGTGGTGCATTCGCGGGGCGTCGGGCGGCTCAGCAGGTTCCAGGCCCGCCGGCCTGCCGCCTTGGCCTCCAGGTCGATCAGGGCGCAATCCAGCGCGTTACGGGCCGCACCGGGCGGCATGGCGGCCTGGAGGGCCTGTCGGGTAAGCCCACCGGCCACCGCGTCCTGCATGGCCTCGATGGCCGCAAGCGTCGCCTCTGGCGTCTCGCCATAGCGGGGATAGGGCACGCACTCGCCGCGGCCGGTCAGGCCGCCCTGGCTGACCTCCGCCACGACCGTCACGGCCTCGGTCTTGGCCCCCCGGCTGATGGTAAAGCTGCCGGCGATGGGGAAGCGCTCGATTCGCGCCGCCAGGGAGGCAAATTTCATGGAAGTCATTTTGAACTCTGGCGAAATCTGAACCTGCTAGTTACCTCTAGCAACTAACAATGGGCAGTTGGGGATACCTTCTCTAGGTAAGGGCGCGTGCGCAACCATCCGATTCTATCCGTTTCCTGCGCCTCGGCACGGGAGCGGACATCTTGAGTGGCGATCCGAAGCTGGAACGGATTGCCAAGGGCAATGCGCTGGCACTCTGCGCCACCGGAACCTGGACCGCGAGCTTCGCGCCGGTCCTGGAGCGGATGGTGGCGGACGCCGAGAAGCTCGCCGGCGGCCCCCAAAGCATCTTTATCGACGTCTCCGAGGTCGCCAAGCTCGACACCTTCGGCGCCTGGCTGATCGAGCGGCTGCGCCGCAGCCTGACCCAAGGCGCAGCCGAGGCGCAGATCGCAGGGCTCTCCGCCAATTATTCCAGCCTCGTCGACGAGGTGCGGCGGGTCAGAGCGACCCCCGTGATCGACAGCAGCCCGATCACCATCACCGGCATGCTGGAGCAGATTGGCCGGACCGTGGCCGGTGTTGCCGGCACCGTGGCGGGCCTCGTCGACATGCTCGGCGCGGTGCTCGCGGCATGCTTTCGCGTCTTGATTCATCCGCGCTCGCTGCGCCTGACCTCGACCGTGCACCACATGGAGCAGGTCTGCTGGCGCGCGGTGCCGATCATCGTGCTCATCACCTTCCTGATCGGCTGCATCATCGCGCAGCAGGGTATTTTTCATTTCCGCAGGTTCGGCGCCGATATCTTCGTCGTCGACATGCTCGGCGTGCTGGTGCTGCGCGAGATCGGCGTGCTCTTGGTCGCGATCATGGTGGCGGGCCGTTCGGGCAGCGCCTACACCGCCGAGCTCGGCTCGATGAAGATGCGCGAGGAGATCGACGCGCTGCGCACCATGGGGTTCGACCCGATCGAGGTCCTGGTGCTGCCGCGCATGATGGCGCTCGTGATTGCGCTGCCGATTCTCGCTTTCCTCGGCGCGATGTCCGCGCTCTATGGCGGCGGGCTCGTCGCCTGGCTTTATGGCGGCGTCGAGCCGGAGGCCTTCCTGCTGCGGCTGCGCGACGCCATCTCGATCGATCATTTCATCGTCGGTATCGTCAAGGCGCCGGTAATGGCCGCCGTGATCGGCATCGTCGCCTGCGTCGAAGGACTCGCCGTGCAGGGCAGCGCGGAATCGCTGGGACAGCACACCACGGCGTCGGTGGTGAAGGGCATCTTCTTCGTCATCGTGATGGACGGCGTGTTCGCCATCTTCTTCGCCTCGATCGGGATGTGACGATGGCAGGCGAGATTCAAAATCCCATCATCCGCGTCCGCGACATCACCGTGCAGTTCGGCACGACGCGCGTGCTCGACGGGCTCAACCTCGACGTCAAGCGCGGCGAGATCCTCGGCTTTGTCGGCCCTTCGGGCGCCGGCAAATCGGTGCTGACGCGCACCATCATCGGCCTCGTGCCGAAGGTCGCAGGCTCCATCGAGGTGTTCGGCGTCGACCTCGATTCCTCGAGCACGTCGCAGCGGCGAAATGTGGAGCGGCGCTGGGGCGTGCTGTTTCAGCAGGGCGCGCTGTTCTCCTCGCTGACTGTGAGGCAGAACATCCAGTTTCCGATGCGCGAATATCTGCGCGTCTCGCAGCGGCTGATGGACGAGATCACCATGGCCAAGCTGACCATGGTCGGTCTCAAGCCGGAAGTTGCCGAGCGCTTCCCGTCCGAGCTCTCCGGCGGCATGATCAAGCGCGTGGCGCTCGCCCGCGCACTGTCGCTCGATCCGGATCTCGTCTTCCTGGACGAGCCGACCTCGGGTCTCGACCCGATCGGCGCCGGCGACTTCGACGAGCTGGTCCGGACGCTCCAGCGCACTTTGGGGCTGACCGTTTTCATGGTAACCCATGACCTCGACAGCCTTTACACAGCATGTGATCGCATCGCCGTTTTAGGGAACGGTAAGATCATTGCGGCAGGGTCGATCGCCGACATGCAGGCCTCGCAGCATCCCTGGCTGAGGCAGTATTTCCATGGCAAGCGCGCCCGCGCGGTCATGGGTTGAGAGCTGGGTTGAGTAGCCGGAGCACCTGATGGAAACGCGGGCGAATTACGTATTGATCGGGTCGTTCACACTGGCGGTGATCGCCGCCGCGATCGGCTTCGTGCTGTGGTTTCAGTCGCTGCACACCACCAAGCAGCGCACCCCCCTGCGCGTCGTGTTCGAGGGCCCGGCGGCGGGCCTGCGCAACGGCGGCAGCGTCAACTTCAACGGTATCCGGGTGGGTGAGGTTGTCTCGGTGAAGCTGGACAACCCGCGGCGGGTTGTCGCACTCGCCATGATCGAGAACAACGCCCCGATCCGCAAGGACACGCTGGTCGGCCTCGAATTCCAGGGCCTCACGGGGGTCGCCGCAATCTCGCTCAAGGGCGGCGACGAGGCCGCGGCCGCACCGCCGCTCGACCAGGACGGCATCCCGACGCTGACGGCGGATCCCAACAAGCTCCAGGACGTCACCGAGGCGATTCGCGGCACGCTGCAGAACATCAACAAGATCGTCGCCGACAATCAGGAATCGGTGAAGAACTCGCTGAAGAATCTGGAGACCTTCACCAACTCGCTCGCCCGCAATTCCGAGAAGATCGACGGCATGATGGCCAAGGTCGACGGCGTCATGCTCAAGGCCGATAGTCTCATGCTCGGCCTCAACGCGCTTGCCGGCGGCAAGGACGGCGGCGAGCTGTTCCAGGCGGTCAAGTCGATCCGCGAACTGGCCGAGGACTTCGACAAGCGCTCCGGCGCGCTGATGAGCGACGGCCGCCGCACTCTCGGCGACATCAGCCGCGCCGTAAACAATTTTGACCGCAACCCGACCCGCGTCCTGTTCGGCGCCAGCAACTCATCGCAAGCAGCCCCGCCGCCCGAGCCGCCGAAGCCGGCGGCGGCCGAGCGCAGGCGGTAGGAGGGCGAGCAGTCATTGCGAGCGACTTGTCCGCTGTAGCTCGAAGAGCGAAAGCGGAAGCGAAGCAATCCAGACTGTCTCCGCGGAGGCAGTCTGGATTGCTTCGTCGCAAGAGCTCCTCGCAATGACGGCGCTTGTTGGGCCGCGTAGTTCCTACCGCGCGGTAAATTGCTGGTGCAATGACAAGCCCAAACAAAAACGGAGGCCGCGAGGCCTCCGTTCTCATTCGCAATTCGCTGTTGCTATTGGCGTCTCACCCCAGCCGTCCCGCCGCGTGGGCCAGCAGCGTGTAGACCAGCCCCGTCTCCGAGATCAGGTGGCTGCGCAGCTCCTGCGGGCCGCGGCCGTCGCGGGCGACTTCGTCGAGCAGACGTTCGAACTCCGCGACATAGCGGTCGACCGTGCCCTTGAAGTTGCGGTCGGCGCGATACTTGCGGGCGACCTCGTCGAAGGCCTTCTGGCCGGCGGGCGTGTAGAGGCGCTTGGTGAAGGCCTTATTCTCGCCGCGCTGGTAGCGGTCCCACATCTCGGCGGCGAGGTTGCGGTCCATCAGCCGGCCGATGTCGAGCGACAGCGATTCCAGCGGATTGCCACCACCTTGCGGCGCCTGCGGCTGCGGGGCGGGTGCCGCACGGCCGCGGGGAGCCTCACGGCCGTTCGGAGTGGCAGGACCGGTGTCGGCGCGGTTGAGCAGGTCCGACAGCCAGCCGTCGCGGCCCTGGTCGTTGCCGGCAGGCGCGACCGGCGGCGCTTCGGTGCGGCGCGCAGCCGGCATGCCGAGGTCCGGCGGCGGCAGCGTCGAGGCGCTGCCGGTGTCGCGCATGCGGGTCTCGGTGGCGCGGCCGCCGACGGCTGCCAGCACCGCCGGCTCGTCCTGGCGCTGCACGCTGGCGCGGTTCGTCGTGGTGACGTCGAGACCGCGGCCATGCTGGGCCACGATGCGGTTGAGCTCGGCGAGGGCCTCGATCTGGTCGACGATCACCTTGCGCATCTGCGCCGTGCTCTCGGCGGCCTCCTGCGGCATCTCGAGCACGCCGCGGCGCAGCTCGTTGCGGGTGGCCTCGAGCTCGTTGTGCATCTCGAGCGCCATCTGCTTCATGCTGGAGACGAGGTTCGAGAACTTCTCGGTCGACTGCTTGAACATCACATCCGCTTCGTCCGTGGTCTGGCGGTAGATGTCATGCATGGCTTCGATGGTCTGCCGGTGCTCCTCCTCGGACGCCGCGCGCACCGCCTCGAACTGGCGGGTGATTGCGGCCGAGCCTGCGCCGGCGGTCTCTGCGACGACGCGGGCGATGTCGCGGGCACGCTCTTCGGCTGCGGCCAGCGATTCATCGAGCAGGCCGGTGAAGCGCGACAGGCGCTGGTCGAGATCGGTCGTGCGCAGGTCGATCGTGGTGACGAGCGATTCCAGCGCCTGCTTGCGCTCGGCGAGCGAGGCGGTGGTGTTCTTGTTGCTCTGCTCGACCACCTGCGCGGCCTCGACGAGTGCCTTGCCGTGCTTGTCGAACTGGGTCGACAGCTCGCCGAGATCCTGGAGCGCCTTCGTGGTCTTGCTGTTGAAGACGTTGAGCTGGTCTTCCAGGTTCTGCGTCGCAGCGCCGTTGCGCGAGGTGACGTCGTTCATCGCCGAGACGAAGTCGGCGACGCGCGTCACCAGCGCCCGCTCGAGCGAGTTGAGGTTGTCGTGCGCACCGGTCAGCACCTCCTGGAGCAGGATGTTGCCTTCGCGCAGCCGCTCGAACAGCGCCACCGTGTCGGTACGCAGGATCTTGCTGGTCTCCTGCATCTCGGTGACGGCCGCGATCGAGACCTGGCGCGACTGGTCGATCGCCGAGCGCGAGGCCTGCTCGAGGTCCTTGAGCGACTTGCCGACCGCGCCGGTGGCGATCTCGCTCGCCGTATTGATGGCGCGGGCGACTTCCGAGCCGTTGCCCATCATGGTCTGCGAGAAGGCCTGGCCGCGCGTCTCGATCGACTTCAGCGCGTTGGAGGTGACGCGGTCGATGTCGAGCGTGAGCTGGCTGGTCTTGGAGCCGATCGCGTCGACCAGAGCGCCGCGCTTGGCGTCGATCATGTTCGACAGACGGTCGGCCTGCTGCTGCACATAGGTGACGATCTCGTCGGTCTTGCCGGTCATGGCCTGGCCGAAGCTGCTGCTGGCGGCGAGCACCGAGCGCTCGACGTCGGCCGAACTCGACTTGACCCGCGAGCTCGCCTCGTTGGAGGCAGATATCAGCGCGTTCTGGGCGTTCAGCGCGCTGGTCTGGATGTCGTTGGTCGCATTCGCGGTGGCTGCGCTCAGCGTACGCTCGATCTCGGTCGAGATCGTGCGGATCTGGCTCGCGGCGTCCGCCGACGTCGAGGTCAGCGAGGTCTGCGCCTCACGCGCGCTGTTGAGGATCGTCGAGGCGGTGTCGGCGCCGACCGCGGTCAGCGTGCGCTCGATGTCAGTGGTCAGCGACTTGATCTGGCTCGCCGCGTCGGTCGAGGCGGAGATCAGCGTGCCCTGGGCCTCGCGGATACCGCCGGTGAGCGCCTCGATGGTGGCGCCGCCGGCGGTCGCCAGCGCGCGCTGCATCTCGGCCGCGAGCGAACGGACCTGGCTGGTCTGCTCGGCCGAAACCGCGAGCAGGGTGCTCTGGGCGTCGCGGGCGCTGGTGGTGATCGTCTCGGCGGTCGACACGCCGACCTGCGAGAGCGAACGATGCACTTCGGCCGCGAGCGACTTGACCTGGCTCGCCGCATCCGAAGACGCCGTGACCAATGTGCTCTGAGCCTCGCGGGCGCCGCTCATGATGGTCTCGGCGGTCGAGGTGCCCGCCATCGAGAGCGAACGCTGCACGTCGGAAGACAGCGACTTGATCTGGTTGGCAGTCTCGGTCGAGGCCGCGATTAGCGCGCCTTGCGCATCGCGGGCGCCGGCGACGATCGACTCCGCCGTGCTGGTGCCGGCGAGCGACAGCGAGCGCTGCACGTCGGCGGTGAGCGTCTTGACGTGGTTGGTCGCATCCGAAGAGGCGGTGACGAGCGTGGTCTGCACTTCGCGGGCGCCGGCCAGGATCGAGGCCGCAGTGGCCGAGCCCGCCGCGGACAGCGTGCGTTCGACGTCGGTCGCGAGCCCCTTGAGCTGGTTCGACGCCTCGCCCGATGCGGCGACCAGGGTCGACTGCGCCTCGCGGGCACTGGTCAGGATCGAATTCGCAGCACCGGTGCCGACCGCGGTCAGCGCACGCTCGACCTCGGTGGAGGTCATCTTGAGCTGGGCGTTGACGTCGGAGGAGACCGTCATCAGCGACTGCTGAGCGGTGCGCGCGCCGGTCTGGATGGTCTCGCTGGTGTTGACGACGAGGTTGGTGAGCGAGCGCTCGGCGTCTTCGACATGCGAGCGGATCGCGGTCGAGATCATCTCGGCGCGGGACATCATGTCCTCGCTGGCCTGGCGTCCGCTGCTCTCGATGCGGCCGGCGACGGCCTCGACGCGCGAGCCGAGCAGATCCTCGAACTGCGCCACGCGCACGTCGATGTCGTTGGCGACCGAGCCGACCTTGGTCTCGATGGCCTGGTGGATCTCCTGGAAGCGCGCCGTGACCGTGTCGGCCAGATGCGTGCTGCGGCCGTCCATGATCTCGGTGACGCCGGTGATGCGGCGGTCGACCGCCTCGATCGCCTGCGCGGTGCCGTCGGTGAGGGTCGAGGTCAGCAGTGTGAGGCGCGTGTCGATCGACTGCACGGCCTGCGAGGCGCCGTTCGTCACCGCCGTGGTCAGGTAGGTGAGGCGGAAGTCGATGGATTCGAGCGCCTGCGACGCGCCGCCGGTCAGCGTCGTCGTGAGATGCGTCAGCCTCGTGTCGATCGACTGGATGGTCTGGGACGCGCCGTCGGTCAGCGAGGTGGTGAGGTGGTTGAGGCGCGTATCGATCGTTTCGATGGCCTGCGATGCGCCGCTGGTCAGCGACGTCGTGAGATGGGTGAGGCGGCCATCGATCGACTGGATCGCCTGCGCGGCACCGTCGCTCAGCGCCGTCGCCAACGTATCGATGCGTCCGTCGATGGTTTCGGTCATGGACTTCGCGCGGCTGTCGAACGATTGCTCGAGCGCGGCGACGCGGCCGACGAGCTGTTCGTCGAAGGTCCTGATGTGGCCTTCGATCGTGCCGTCGAGGCTGGCGAACTTGCCGTTCAGGGAGGCGTCGAAGTTGCTGACGCGTTCGCCGATCGTGGCCTCGAATTGCAAGAGGCGCTGGTCGAGCACGGCCGTGATCGCGCCGCCATTGGACGTGAAGCGGGTGTCGAAATTGTCGACATAGGTCTTCAGCGTCTCGGCGATGTCCTCGGTGCGCTGGCCCATGCGATCGACGATCTCACCGCCGAAGGTCTTCACGGTGCGGTCGAATTCGGAGATGTGGCGCGTGATCAGCGCGCCCAGCGTGCCGGAGTCGCGGGCGAACTTCTCGACCAGCTCGGTGCCCTGGTTCTTCACGAGCTCGTCGAAGGCGCTCATCTGGAGCGACAGCGAATCGTGCGCGGTCTCGGTCTGGCTGACGACCTTGGCGACCAGGGTGTTGACGGTGGCGTCGAGCGCCTCGCTCGCCTTGTCGCCGCTCGTCATGATCTGGCCGGCGAGCCGGTTGCCGGCGTCGTCGATCTTGGCGGAGATGTCGTTGGAACGCAGCTCGAGCTCGAGCAGCAGCGAATCCGACGAATTCTTCAGGGAATCGTGCACCTGCTCGGTGCGCTCGGAGATGCCGTCGACGATCGCGGCGGAGCGCTGCTCGAACTCGCCGGTGATGCGGTCGATGCGCTCGTTCAGCATCTCGTGAACGCGGTCGGCGAGGTCGACGAACTCGTCGTGGACGTGGCCGGTCTTGAAGTTAAGGCTGGTGGTCAGCCGCTCGCTGGCGTCGAGCACGGCGCGCGTGGTCTCGTTGCTAGCCTCCTCGAGGCGGTCGAGCAGGTCGCCGCCGCGCTCGCCGAGCGCCAGGATCATGTTGTCGCCGGCACTGCTCAAGGCGCTGGTGATGTGGGCGCCGCGCTCTTCCAGCGCGCCGGTGATGGACTTGGCGACCTCGTCGACGCGCGAGGCGATCGCGTCCGAGATCAGCGCGATGTCGTGGCGCAGGTCGATCTGCACCCCGGAGATGGCGCTGCGGACCTGCTCGGCCTGGCCGACCAGATTGTCGCGCTGATGCGCGATGTCCTGGAGCAGGGCGCGGATGCGCACCTCGTTGTCGGAATAGGCGCGCTCCAGCGCCGCGACCTCATTGGCGACCAGCGTCTCGAGCTCGCCGGCGCGCGCGATGGCGCGCTCGATGCCGTCGCCCATCGCCGCGACCTCACGGCGGATGGCCTGGCCGACGGTGACCATGGAGTCGGAGGCCGAGCCTTCCGGCTCGGAGAAGCGGATGGCAACCTGCGCCATCGCCTGCGCGATCATGCGCATTTCCTGGCCGCGCCAGACGAGGCTCGCCAGAAAGTAGAACAGCATGATCGGCGCGAAGAACATCGCGATCAGGCCGGCAATGACGAGCACGCCGCCGCTCTGGCCCATGGCGGCCTGGATCGAGGGCAGGAAACCGAACGTCAGCGCGGCGCAGGCGGCGAGCCAGACCCCGGCGAAGATGGTGGCGAAGGTGTAGACGCTGCGGGCAGGGCGGCCCTTCTGAAGCGCCTGGAGCAGCTGGCCGATGGTCTCGCGGTCGTCATTGGCGGCGCGGCGCGAGGTGCGGGGCTCCTCGATCGGGTCGAACGCAGTCGCTCGTTCGTTGGCGGCGGGGCGCGGCTCGAAGCTCGGCTCGTCGAAGCTCGGCGGCGCGGGCGGCGCCACCGGAGGCGGCGTTTCGTTGCGCATCGCGGCGTTGCGGCTCGTATCCGCAGCGGTGTCACTGATGTTCAGGGCTTCCTGGATCGCAGAAAGCGCAACTTCTGTGGGGTCTTTGACCTTTTTCGGAGTGTTCGCCATGTTCAGTCCGAGCCCTCGTTACTTGTACGCGTCCCCCCGCGAGCCCTGCGCGCTACGCGAGCCCACAGACCGGATCATGCCGCTTGCGCGGATCTCCGAGCCGTCCCCACCCGGACGGCTTGTCCGCCAATTTCTGCAACATCCTATTGGCAGAGCGTCGCGAATGAAATGCCCGCGATTAAGACAATCTTAATCATCGTTAACAGGATCGGGCCGTAACGCCTTAGCAATAAATGCAATTTTCCACCGAACTTGGCCGATTGCGGCAACTTTTAGTCAACAAACCGGCGGATCTACGTCAAACAGCCCAAACATTTCGTTAACCATTTTCATGCTTGGGTAGGAGGAACCTGACCGCCGGACCGGCGGGACATCGCGAATGCCGGGGCCTGCGTCATGACGCCTGAACTGCAACGGATGGACTGGATGCCCTCGCCCCCGCTTGCACCCACCGACAGCCCGCTCGACCTCGATCACCTCTCGCGCATGACGCTCGGCGATGCACAGCTGGAACGGGAAGTGCTGGCGATGTTCGCCGAGCAGGCGGCCCGCCTGATTGCGGCGATGACGGCGCTGCCGGCCGAGGCTGGCGCACTTGCCCACAAGCTCAAGGGTTCGGCTCGCGGGATCGGCGCCTTTGCGGTGGCCGATGCCGCAGCCAGCCTGGAGACCGCGATCCGGACCGGCCATGGCCGGCCCCACGCCCTTGCTGCCTTGAAAGAGGCGGTAACCGAGGCCCGCACCGCCATCGAGGCGATGCTGAAGTCTTAAGCGCGGACTGTCAGAACCCGGTTCTACTCTTTTGTTTTGACGCGTTTTCTTGCCGCGAAGCGGGATCCACGTCGCGCGAAAACGCTATGGCGCCGGGCGGACCGACCCGTTATAGGACAGCCGGGACCCATCACCTTCATTCCAAGCACCGCGGCAGCACGAGCACACATGGCCAAGATTCACTTTGTCGACCACAAGGGCGAAACCCGCACGGTGGAAATCGAGAACGGCGCAACCGTGATGGAAGCCGCCATCCGCAACAGCATTCCCGGCATCGAGGCCGAATGCGGCGGCGCCTGTGCCTGCGCGACCTGCCATGTCTATGTCGACGAAGCCTGGCGCGAGAAGGTCGGCAGCCCGACGCCGATGGAAGAGGACATGCTCGACTTCGGCTTCGACGTGCGCCCGAACTCGCGCCTGTCCTGCCAGATCAAGGTCTCCGACGACCTCGACGGGCTCGTCGTCGGGACGCCGGAACGCCAGGCCTGATCTTCCCTTCAATAGGGCAGATCTTTAATAGGGCAGATCTTTCCGGAAAACCGCTACACGCTTTGCAGCTAGCGCGGCCCTTCGGGTCCGGATCATCGATTAGGCGCGCGGCGGCGCGACCTCGATGCCGCGCTTGTGCCAGGGTCTTAGCTTCGCGACCACTTCTGCAGTGAGCGGCGTCGGCCGCCGCGACGCTTCGTCGATCATCACGCCGACCGAATTCGCCGACGCGATGCACTTTCCTTGCGAGAATACGACCTGCTCGAAGGTCACCGAGGTTCGTCCGAGCTTCACCACGCCGAGGCCGAGCTCGATCGTGTTCGGCCAGTGCAGCTCGGCGCGGAAATGGATGTCGAGCCGCACCATGATCCAGGCAAGACCCGGCGGCGTCAGCCCATATTCCGGGAGCTTCATCAGCGTGACACGGCCGGTCTCGAAATAGGTGGCGTAGACGGCGTTGTTGACGTGCTGGTTGGGATCGAGATCGCCGAACCGAACGTTGTCGCTGAGGCGATAAGGGTAGTCTTCCAGGCGCGGCGTCCTATCGAGGCGGCTTGGTGCGTTCACCGATTGATCTCCGTCATATCCTTCCTCGTTACAACCCAGTTATTTTGACCCGGCAAGTGGGTGCGGCGGCGGGGCGCTCCCGCTTTTATACCTTCCCTGTTCCATCCCCGTTGGCTAGACAGGCGGGGTCACCTCGGCCCAAAGGGCGCCGTCCAACCGACAACGACCGATAAAGAGACGACATGAGCGACGTGATCAAAACCGATGTGCTGATTATTGGCGCCGGCCCCTGCGGTCTGTTCGCCGCCTTCGAGCTTGGCCTTCTCGACATGAAGGCGCATTTCGTCGACATCCTCGACAAGGTCGGCGGCCAGTGCGCCGAGCTCTATCCGGAAAAGCCGATTTACGACATTCCCGGCATTCCGCAGGTCTCGGGCCAGGGGCTGACCAACGCGCTGATGGAGCAGATCAAGCCGTTTCATCCGACCTTCCATCTCGGCGAGATGATCGAGACCGTGGAGAAGATCGGCGATCCCGCCTTTCGCTGCACCACCGACGCCGGCAAGGTGTTCGAATGCAAGGTGGTGGTGATCGCGGCCGGCGGCGGCTCGTTCCAGCCCAAGCGTCCTCCGGTGCCGGGCATCGAGGCCTACGAAGGCACTTCTGTGCACTACGCCGTGCGCAAGATGGAGACGTTCCGCGACAAGAACGTGCTGATCGTCGGCGGCGGCGATTCCGCGCTGGACTGGACGCTCAATCTGCATCCGATTGCCAAGCGCATCACGCTGCTGCATCGGCGCGACGAGTTTCGCGCCGCGCCCCACAGCGTCGAGCAGATGCGCGCGCTGGTCGCAGGCGGCAAGATGGATCTGAGGCTCGGGCAGGTCACGGCGCTCTCGGGCGCTGATGGCAAGCTCTCCGGCGCCACCATCAAGGGCAACGACAACGCCATGACCGAAATTGCCTGCGACACCATGCTGCCGTTCTTCGGACTGACCATGAAGCTCGGCCCGGTGGCGAACTGGGGCATTGCGCTGGAGAACAATCTGGTGCCGGTCGAGACGTCGGCATTCGAGACCAACGTATCAGGCATCTTCGCCATCGGCGACATCAACACCTATCCCGGCAAGATCAAGCTGATCCTGTGCGGCTTCCACGAGGGCGCGCTGATGTCGCAAAAAGCCCATCGCTACGTCTATCCGGAGAAGCGGCTGGTGTTCCAGTACACGACCTCATCCTCCAGCCTGCAAAAGAAGCTCGGTGTCAACTGACGGCGCTGAGCAGGGAGGCGATGCCCCATGTTTCTGGTGCTGGAACCGTTCGCGAAATCGCCGTAGTCTGCGGCCATTCCAGTCGTGGAATAGCAAGGTGATCTAATGCGGAATTTCCTGTCCAGCTCTCGGCTGCTTCCCTTCCTCGCGCTCGCGTTGTCGCTCCTTGCGGTGACACCGTCTGCGGCACAGACGGCCGAGCCTACGGCGGCGGGCCTCTGGCAGAAGGTCGAAGACGGCAAGACAGTCGGATGGTTTCTTTTCGTCGACCACAACGGCGTCTTCGAAGGCGTGATCGCTAAGACCTTTCCGCGGCCAACCGACGATCCGAACGAGGTTTGCTCCAAGTGCACCGACGATCGCAAGAACGCGCCGGTGCTCGGCATCTCCTTCGTCCGCAACATGAAGCGCGAAGGCTTGAAGTACGAAGGCGGCAACGTGCTCAATCCGCGCGACGGCCAGATCTGGAAGGCCAACATGAAGGTCAGTCCTGATGGCCAGACCCTGACGCTGCGCGGCTATCTCGGCATCGCGCTGCTCGGCAAGGACGAGACCTGGACGCGCCTGCCGGATGCCTACATGGCCCAGGTCGATCCTGCCATCGTGGCAAAATATCTCCCTGCGCAGGCCGCCGCCACGAAGCCGGCGGCACCCGCGACGAAAAAGGGCGGCGCGATGATGGCGCCGGCGCCCAAGCAGTAAGGGCGTCCCTCGCGCACTGTGCCCCTGGTCGGCAGTAGCTCCACACATCATCATCATTCCTCGTCCTGGCGGGGAAGACGGAAAGTCGGCGCCGGCCATATCCGCCGAAAGACGAACGCGCCGCGGGCCCGCTCCAGTAGTTGCCCGGAATGCATGCTGGCGCCGGATTTGCATAGCTATCCGCAAAGCTGCTGGGGGAATGAGTCGCTGCCTTCACGCCTTTCGCCGAGCCGCGGAAGGCGGGCGGCGCGCGTTGTCCCCCGCGGCGATCATGTTGACCCGCGGAGACGATATGCGACTTGCAAGATTGTGTGCGGCGCCATTGCTGGCCCTGACAGCGCTCTTGGCGACATCGGCGCTGGCGCGCGACGACGGGCGTTACGCCAACTCGCCGCTAAAACCCTGGTTCGAAAGCCTGCACAGCGAATTCGGACAGTGCTGCTCCGACGCCGACGGCTACGTCATTGCCGACGTCGACTGGGAATCCGATCGCGGCCGTTACCGCGTCCGCATCGACGACGAATGGGTCGTGGTGCCCGACGGTGCGGTGATCACTGTGCCGAACAAGATCGGCCGCACCATGGTGTGGAAGCACTATATCGACGGCCATCCGCGCGTGCGCTGCTTCATGCCGGGCAGCATGACGTAGACCCGCGTGTCATTCCGGTCGGCGCGGAGCGCCGAACCCGGAATGACAAAGCGAAGCTTAGTGCGCCTGGTTTTCCGAACCCGCGCTCGCGAGCCGCTTGACGCGCGGGGTCAGCACCGAAACCTGCGCGGGCGAGGCGGGCATGCCGGCGACGATCATCGCAGGGCTTGCCGACTGCTCCTCGACGCCGGCGCCGCCGAGCACCTGCACTTGCGTCGCCGAGATCGGAAACGAGGTTACTTCGTAAGAGGGAAGCTCGCTGGCAAAGGCACCGGCCGAGCTTGCAATCATGGCGCCGGCAACGGCAATCATCGAGAGAACACGCATTGGAAAAATCTCCGTGGAAGATGTCAATCGGAGGTTTGGTCGCGTCGATGCCGGGCCAGGTTCGCTCGTCTGCGAACATTCCCATTGCTCCCGGCGAATATATTGGTTGCGTGATGCGAAAGGACGAAACGCGGAAGAAGTTTTTCGCGCCAATGTTTCCAGACGGTTTCGCGGAAGAGCCGACGCGCCTCGCTTAGTGCTCTTGCAGATCAACCTGCGGAGCTTTTGCCGGCGCGCTAGCCGCGGAAAAGCGCAAGCTCATCGTCGTGCCGCGGCCGGGGACTGAGGAGATGACCAGCTCGCCGCCGTGGGCGGCCATGATCTCGCGGACGATCGACAGGCCGAGGCCCGCGCCATTACCCGTGGTGTTGCCGGTTTGAAACGGCTCGATCAGCTTGTGTTCGGCGCCACCGGGCAGGCCCGCGCCGTCATCGTGAATTGAGATGCCATCGCGGCTGAGCGTGGCGATGATGCGTCGCGCGCCATGGGCATGGATGAGCGAATTGCCGACGAGATTGGCAAGCGCGCTGCGAACCGCAGCGTCCACACCTTGCACCAGGAACGGACCTTCGCGGTCCTGCTCCAGCGCAAGCTCGATACCGGCGTCCAGCGCCGAGGGGCTGAAATCGGCCAGCACCTCCAGCGTGATTTGGGCAAGATCGATCGGCCGCTTCTCGATCGCATGATTTTGCAGCCGCGCCAGGTCGAGCATGGCGGAGACAAGCGACGTCAGGCGGCGGACGTCGCGCACCAATTCGGTCCTGAGGGCCGGCTCGGGCACGTCCTCGATCTTCGCACGCAGCAGCGTCAGTGGCGTGCGTAGCTGGTGCGCGGCATTGCCGAGGAAGCGGCGCTGCATCCTGATATAGGCGTCGATCTCGCCGAAGGCGCGGTTCAGCGCCTCGACGAGCGGCTTCAGCTCGCGAGGGACCTCGCTCAGGGAGATCAGACCTTGCGGTGCTGCAGGGTCGATCGCGAGCGCGCGAAGCGCCACCCGTTCGATACCGCGTGAGACGAAACGCGCGGCCAGCGCCGCGCCGACGGCAACGGTCGCGGCAAAGGCCAGCGCTAGCAGCATGATCGAAAAGACACTGCGGATGAGAAAGTTTCTTGCCATCCGGCCGAAACGGACTTGAGGCTCGCCGACCATCATCGCGAGCTGCAACGAACCCCTTTGCACGACGGCGAGGCAGAAGGTGCTCTTCTGGTCGAGCGTGTTGAAGACCGATGAGCCGACTGGCCCGTGATAGGGAAATGCGAAGGGGAGGGCCGGCCGGCGTTCGCTGCCGTACTCGCTAACCATGTCGCCTGCGGACACGACGTACCAGAGGTTCGGGCTGTCCGCCTTCAGCTCTTCGAGGGCGCGGGTCGGGCGCACCGTGAGTTTCTGCCCTTCGATATCGGTGGCGCGATCGAGAACGGCGACCACGACCCGGCAAGCCCTGAACTCGCGTTCCTCCATCGGATAGCGCCAGATGAAGAGGCCGAGCATGATCAGGAAGATCGTCGTCGCGGCGATGCCGAGCGACAGCGCAAAGGTTCTGGCGATCGACCTCATCGCGGTGTTGCCAGCCGCAGGAGTAGCCGATGCCCCGCATGCTGCGGATCTCGACGTCGCCGCCGAGCTCAGCCAGTTTCTTCCTCAGGCGGGAAACCTGCGCTTCGAGCGTGTTGGATTCGATCTCGTCGTCGAAGCCGTAGATCTCCTCGATCAAGGCGGCGCGGGTGATGACGCGGTCGCGGCGCATCAGCAGTGCCCCCAGGATCAGCGCCTCGCGCCGCCGCAGCAGGATCTTGGTGTCGGCGACCACCGCCTCGTTGCTGCCGAGATGCAGCTCGACATTGCCGAGCGACAGCACCGAGGGGGCGAGCAGCCGGGGCCGCCGCAGCACCGCGCGCACCCGCGCAAGCAGCTCCTGCGGCTCGAATGGTTTGCCGAGATAGTCGTCAGCGCCTCCGTTGAGCCCTTCGACGACATCCTCCTTGGCGTCCTTGGACGTCAGCATAATGATCGCAGGGCGCTCCGGCGACTGGCTCAGCGCGGTGACCACGTCGAGCGCGTCGCCGTCGGGCAGCATCCGGTCGACGATGGCGAGATCATATTTGAAATTGTCCAGCGCCTGGCGGGCATCGGCAATCGAGCCAACGAGGTCGACGATGCCGTGCAATTGTCCGAGCAGGCGGCTGACATAAGCGCCGATCTGCGGTTCGTCTTCGATCACGAGGGAGCGCACGCGGGTCGTCCTTGACTCTGCTGGGCAACAAACCCCGAGCGTGACGCTCCCTGGCCGAAGTCTGGCGTTTCGGCTCGTGCGCAGAGTTCCCATTAATGCAGCGAGCTTGGCGAATAAAAGGCAGAAGCGAGCGGGGTTGACCGGCGCTGGCCGTCGAAGTTTTGGAGCTCGAGCGCGGCCCTGCAATGTTGGGGCAATGTTCGTCCTGCGGCGCATCTGGTGCGCCGAATGTCGCGGGCGCGGTCGACCGTTGCAATCTTGGGCGATTTTGCCGGACCACATGCTGTGGCGTCTAACCACATCAGTCGACCAGGCCAGGAAGGCCGGTCCGGGGCCCCGAAATGAAGCATTTTGACGAAGCCGCTCTCCGCCTCACGGTGAATGCGCGGCTGACGACCGCCTTCCTTGCCATACTCGGCGCGATCGTGACGATTCCTCCGTCCGCATCGGCGCAGACCGCGTTCACCCTCCCGGCGTCGCCGTTCGAGTTGCCGTTGCTGCCATCGCCGTCAGGAAACTGGACCGTCATGGTCGGCATCGGCGGCGAATACACCCCTGATTTCGTCGGATCGAAGAACGGCAAGTTTCTCCCCATTCCGATCTTCACCATCCGCCGCGCCGGATCGATCGACCAGTTTCGCGGGCCGCGCGACAGCGCCAGCATCGCGCTGCTCGACGTCGGCAATTTTCGCGCCGGGCCGGCTTTCAAGTACGTCTCTTCGCGCAAGAGCGACAAATATGCCGAGCTGACTGGCCTCGGCGACGTCAAGGCCGCATACGAGCTTGGCGGTTTCGTCGAGTATTATCCGGTCGACTGGCTGCGCCTGCGCAGCGAATTGCGCCAGGGCATGGGTGGCCATACCGGCACGGTCGCCGATGTCTCCGCTGACGTCATCGTGCCGCTGATTCAAAGGCTCACCATCTCGGCCGGCCCGCGCTTCACCTGGAAAAGCACCAAGGCGACCGCGCCGTATTTCGGCGTCGACGCCGCGCAGGCGCTGGCGTCGGGATTACCGATATACGATGCCAAAGGCGGCGCGCACTCGATCGGCTTCGGCAGCCAGATCTCCTACCGCATCAATCCGCAGTGGGAGGTCCATGCCTATGTCGAGTACGAGAAGCTGCTCGGCGACGCCGCGGACAGTCCGCTGGTGAAGCTGCGGGGATCGTCGAACCAGACCACTGTTGGGGTCGGTGCGTCCTATTCTTTCGATTTCAGGATTCGATAGCTCGCCATGCGCCGCATTGCTTTTCTATGGATTGGCCTCGCGGCCGCTTGCGTCGCTCTCGGCGCCGCCGCGGCGTTCGAGACGCGCGCCAGCCGCCTCCAGGCGATCAAGACCGTCGGTATCGTCTCGGCGATCGGCGAGGAGATGAGCCTGACGCAAGCCGGCCTGACGGGCCTTGGCAACACCGGGCAGAACGTCCCGATCAGCGCATGGGGGCTGGATGAGCTGATCGTGCAGCAGGCGACGAGGCTGCTGAGCGGACGTTTGCGCGTGCAGCCGGTGAACTACAGGCGCGCAGCCTTCGCCGCGATCCGGGATTCGGCGGTTGCACCCGTCAATCTCCTGCGCAGTGATCCGTTCAAGGAGCTGGTTCGCAGCGATGTTAACCCGCAGGGGCTGGATGCCTACATCGTCATTACACGAGCAAAATCGAAGCTTGGAAACGGCCGAGCCGTCGAGGGCGTAGGATTCGCGGAATACCGGACGCTGCTTGCAAACTACGGGCTGATCCACGCGCTGTATGAGGTCCGCGTGATCGAGGGCAAGTCGTTCGACGTGATCGAGAAGAGGGCGGCCGCGCCGCTCGACAACACCGGGACCATGAGGATCGCCGGTCCGAGCGGCGCAATCGACGATACGTTCGACGGTCCGGCGTCGAGCGAACGGTTGCGCGCGGCGATTGCCGATCTCATCACGCGCAGCCTGCCCGTCACGCTGGGCGACATGCACCTGATCGACAGTCAGTGAGGCCGGCTCGCCAGCCTCAGGTCACCGGCGCCGGATTGAACAGCGTGAGGTCGTTGTGGATGCCCCAGCGGTCCGACCACGGTTTTGTGCGGCCGCTGGCGACGTCGAGGATCAGGCGGAACAGGTCCCATCCGGTTTCCTCGATGGTCTTCTCGCCGGTGGCGATGCGGCCGGCATCGAAGTCGATCAGGTCCTTCCAGCGGCGGGCAAGCTCGCTGCGGGTGGCGACCTTGATCACAGGCGCGGCCGCAAGGCCGTAGGGCGTGCCGCGGCCGGTGGTGAACACTTGCAGCGTCATGCCGGAGGCGAGCTGGAGCGTGCCGCAGATGAAGTCGGAAGCGGGCGTTGCCGCGAACAGCATGCCCTTCTGTGTCGCCTTCTCGCCCGGCGAGAGTACGCCGGTGATGGCAGACGATCCGGACTTGACGATCGAGCCCAGCGACTTCTCGACGATGTTGGCGAGGCCGCCCTTCTTGTTGCCGGGCGTGGTGTTGGCGCTGCGATCGGCGCCGCCGCGGGCGAGATAGGAATCGTACCAGGCCATCTCGCGCACCAGCGCGCGGCCGACGTCCTCGTTGATCGCGCGCCGCGTCAGGAGCTGGATGGCGTCGCGCACCTCGGTGACTTCCGAGAACATCACGGTGGCACCGGCGCGGACCAGGAGGTCCGCGGCAAAACCGACGGCGGGGTTCGCGGTGACGCCGGAGAAGGCGTCGCTGCCGCCGCATTGCAGGCCGATGACGAGATCGGAGGCCGGGCAGGTCTCGCGCTTGCGGGTGTTGAGCACCTTCAGCCGTGCCTCGGCTTGAGTCATGATGGCATCGACGATGGCGCCAAAGCCGTCGAAGGCTTCGTCCTGCATGCGCACGATGGCATCGCTGACGCCTTCCGGCACCAGCCGCTCGGGCACGAGCTTCTCGCAGCCGAGGCCGACGACCAGAATCTCGCCGCCGAAATTCGGGTTGAGCGCGATGTTCTGCAGCGTGCGGATCGGCACGACAGCGTCGGGCGCGGTGATGGCGACGCCGCAGCCATAGGCGTGCGTCAGCGGCACGACGTCGTCGACGTTCGGGTACTTCGGCAAGAGCTCGGCGCGGATGCGTTTGACCGCATACTCCATCGTGCCCTTGACGCATTGCACGGAGGAGGAGATGCCGAGGATGTTCTTGGTGCCGACCGAGCCGTCGGGATTGCGATAGCCCTCGAAGGTAAAACCTTCGAGCGGCGGCAGCGGCGCGGGGACGGCGGTCGAGATTTCGAGCTTGTCGAGGGCAGGGGCCTCCGGCATGCGAATGCGGGCTTCGTCCACCCATTCGCCGGCCAGAATCGGCGACAGCGCGTAGCCGATCACCTCGCCATAGCGGACGATCGGCGCGTCTTGTGCGATGTCGACCAGCGCTGTCTTGTGCCCCTGCGGCACGAAGGCGCGCAGCGTCAGCCCGCAGGCAAAGCGGGAGCCGGCGGGAAGCCCGAAATCATTGACCACGATCGCGACGTTGTCGCGCTCGTTGAGCTTGATGTAGCGGGGCTGCTCTTTCGCTGCAACTGACTGGTCCATCTGCTCTTGCCTCAGAGACTGAATCGTAGGGTGGGCAAAGGCGCAACGCGCCGTGCCCACCATGCTTCACACCGAAGATAAGCGGTGGGCACGCTTCGCTTTGCCCACCCTACGATATCTACGATATCGGCCCATCAACCCGGATTGGTATAGGCCGTCTTCACCGCAGTGTAGAACTCGCGGGCATAGGAGCCCTGCTCGCGGGCGCCGTAGCTCGAGCCCTTCCGGCCGCCGAACGGCACGTGATAGTCGACGCCGGCGGTCGGCAGATTGACCATCACCATGCCCGACTCGCTGTTGCGCTTGTAGTGCGAGGCGTATTTCAGGCTGGTGGTGCAGATGCCGGAGGCGAGGCCGAACTCGGTGTCGTTGGAGATCGCCAGCGCCTCTTCGTAGTTCTTGGCGCGGATCACGGCAGCGACGGGGCCGAAGATTTCCTCACGCGCGATGCGCATGTTGTTGTTGGCTTCGGTGAACAGCGCCGGCTGGAGGTAATGGCCGGGCGTTTCGCGCTTGAGCAACTCGCCGCCCCACGCAAGCTTGGCGCCCTCGTCCTGGCCGATCTTGATGTAGCGCAGGTCCTGGTCGAGCTGGCTCTGGTCGACCACCGGGCCGATATGCACGCCGGCCTTGAGTGCGTCGTCGACCGACAGGCCCTTCAGGCGTTCGGCCATCGCCGCGACGAAGCGGTCATGGATGCCTTCGGTAACGATCAGGCGCGACGAGGCGGTGCAGCGCTGGCCGGTGGAGAAATAGGCGCCATTGACGGCGACCTCGACGGCGGTCTTGAGGTCGGCGTCGTCGAGCACGACCAGCGGATTCTTGCCGCCCATCTCGAGCTGGAACTTCTTCATCGGGTTCGACAGCACGCAGGCCTGCGCGATCTTGCGGCCGGTCTGCACCGAACCGGTGAAGGAGATCGCCGCCACATCCGGGTGGTCGAGCAGGGTCTGGCCGACCACGGAGCCGGAGCCGACCACGAGGTTGAACACGCCGGCGGGGATGCCCGAGCGGGTGATGATCTCGGCGAGCGCATGGCCAGAGCCGGGCACCAGCTCAGCCGGCTTGAACACCACGGTGTTGCCGTAGCAAAGCGCGGGCGCGATCTTCCAAGCGGGGATTGCGATCGGGAAATTCCAGGGCGTGATCATGCCGACAACGCCCACCGGCTCACGGGTGAGCTCGACGTCGAGGCCGGGACGCACCGAGCGCCTTTCTCGCCGATCAGGCGCAGCGCTTCACCGGCGAAGAACGCGAAGATCTGGCCGGCGCGGGCGACCTCGCCGATGCCTTCCGGCAGCGTCTTGCCTTCCTCGCGGGCGAGCAAGCGGCCGAGCTCTTCCTTGCGGGCGAGGATTTCGAGAGAAACCTTGTTCAGCGCGTCATAGCGCTCCTGCGGCGTCGAGCGCGCCCAGGCGGGGAAGGCGGCCTTGGCGGCAGCGATCGCCTTCTCGGTCTGCGCCTTGTCGGCCTTGGCATATTCGCCGACGAGGTCGTTGGTGTTGGAGGGGTTGATGTTCCTGGTGACGCCGGAGCCGTCGACCCATTCGCCGCCGATGAAGTTCTTCAGGATTGCCGTCATGTATTCCTCCTTGTTCAAGGGGCATGATCCTATCGGAAAACCGGTGTCCACTTTTCCGGGATCATGCCTGAAGTTTCTTAGCGCACGAGGCAGGGACGCTTGTCGTCGAAGGTCCAGCCGGGGATCAGATCCTGCATGGCAATAGCGTCATCACGGGCGCCAAGTCCATGCTGCTTGTAGAGGTCATGCGCGGCGTCGATGGCCGCCCTGTCGATTTCGATACCCAGACCCGGCCTGTCGGGAACGGCAATCTTGCCGCCCTTGATCTGAAGCGGCTCCTTGGTGAGCGCCTGGCCGTCCTGCCAGATCCAGTGGGTGTCGATCGCGGTGACCTTGCCGGGGGCGGCGGCGCCGACATGGGTGAACATGGCGAGCGAGATGTCGAAATGGTTGTTGGAGTGCGAGCCCCAGGTCAGGCCGTTGTCGCGGCAGGTCTGGGCGACGCGGACCGAGCCTTGCATCGTCCAGAAATGGGGATCGGCGAGCGGAATGTCCACCGCACCGAGACGTAGCGCATGGGAAAGCTGCCGCCAGTCGGTGGCAATCATGTTGGTCGCGGTCGGCAAGCCCGTGGCGCGGCGGAACTCGGCCATGATCTCACGGCCGGAGAAGCCGGCCTCAGCGCCGCAGGGGTCCTCGGCGTAAGCGAGGATGCCATGCATGTCCTTGCAAAGCCTGACAGCCTCATCGAGCGACCAGGCGCCGTTGGGATCGAGTGTCACGCGCGCGTTCGGGAAGCGCTTGGCAATCGCCGTGACGGCCTCGATCTCCTGCTCGCCGCGGAGCACGCCGCCCTTGAGCTTGAAATCGGCGAAGCCGTAATGGTCGTGGGTGGCTTCCGCGAGCCGCACCACGGTCTCGGGCGTCATCGCCTCCTGATGGCGGAGATTGAACCATTCCGCCTTGCCGGTCTCGCCTTGGACGTAGTTCAGCTTGCTCTTGCGGCGGTCTCCAACGAAGAAGAGATAGCCGAGCGTCTCGACGCTCTTGCGCTGCTGGCCTTCGCCGAGCAGCGCCGCGACGGGAAGATTAAGATGCTGGCCGAGCAAATCGAGCAGAGCGGATTCAATCGCCGTGACCGCATGGATCATGACGCGCAGGTCAAACGTCTGCTTGCCGCGTCCGCCGGCATCGCGGTCGGCGAAGGCGGTGCGGATATCGGCGAGGATGTTGTTCATCGCGCCGACGGTCTTGCCGATCACGAGATCGCGGGCGTCCTGCAGCGTCTGCCAGATCTTTTGTCCGCCCGGCACCTCACCGACGCCGGTGTGACCGGAATTGTCGGTGAGGATGACGATGTTGCGGGTGAAGAACGGCGCATGCGCGCCGCTCAAATTGAGGAGCATGCTGTCGCGGCCGGCGACCGGGATCACCTGCATCGCCGTGACGACCGGTGCGCCAGAGATCTGCATCTGGGCCATCGCACGCTCCTCCTGTTGTCGTCCGTTATTCTGCCGCCTGTTGTGTCGAACGGATGGCGGGCAGATTCTTCACCAGCGCGGTCAGTTCCGCAATCTCCTGATCGGTGAGATCGGTGAGCGGCGGACGGACCGGGCCGGAATCGCGGCCAATCACCTTCATGCCGGCCTTGATGATCGAAACCGCATAGCCCTTCTTGCGGTTGCGGATCGCGATCAGCGGCAGGATGAAGTTCTTCAGGCCGGCGTGGATCGTCTCATGGTCGCGCTTGCGCACGGCGGCGTAGAAGTTGGTGGCGAATTCCGGCACGAAGTTGAACACGGCCGAGGAATAGGTCGTCACGCCCATGTCGAGATAGGGCAGCGCGAAGGTCTCCGCGGTCGGCAGGCCGCCGATATAGGTTAGGCGATCGCCGAGCTTGGTGTAGACGCGGGTCATCAGCTCGATGTCGCCGATGCCGTCCTTGTAGCCGACGAGGTTCGGGCAGCGCTCGGCGAGACGCGCGAGCGTGTCGGGCTGGAGGATGGCGTTGTCGCGGTTGTAGACGATGACGCCGATCTTCACGGCGGCGCAAACCGCTTCGACATGCGCAGCGAGGCCCTCCTGCTCGGAGTGGGTGAGATAGGGCGGCAGCAGCAACAGGCCGTCGGCGCCGGCCTTCTCGGCGCCAACGGCGATCTCGCGGGCGATCGCGGTGCCGTAGCCGGTGCCGGCGAGCACGGGCACGCGGCCCTTGGTCTCCTCGACGGCGATCTTGACGATTTGCGGAACCTCGGTCGGCGTCAGCGAGAAGAACTCGCCGGTGCCGCCGGCGGCGAACAGGCCAGCGACGTCATAGCCGCACAGCCAGTCCATGTTGGCGCGGTAGGTCGCCTCGTCGAAGGAGTAGTCAGCCCTGAACGGCGTGACGGGGAAGGACAGGAGGCCAGATCCGATCTTCTGGGCCATTTCCTGCGGGGTCATCTTGCTCATGGGCGCGGCTCCCTTCTTGCGTGTTGTGGAGGACGCAAGCCTGCGCGTCCATGCGCCGGTGTTTAGGAGACCGTCCGATGCGCGTCCAAGCCAAAGCCTATATCGACTGATGCAGATTGAGTATCAATCCTCCGCCACCTCCACGGAGGACAATTCACCGGCGATTTTGACGAGGGCCGAGAGCAACGGATTCTCGTCGTCGCGGCGCCAGACCATGAAGAGCTCGACGGGAACGCGGGTACGCAGCTTCAGCGGCCGCAGCCGCACGTCGGCGATCTTCAGGCTTGCCGCCGCCGCCGGCACGATGGCAAGGCCGAGGCCGGCACGCACCATGGCGAGGATCGAGTGGATCTGGCTCAGATGCTGGACATAGCGCGGCAGCACGTCGGCGCGGGTGAACAGCGCCACCAGCAGATCGTGGAAGTAGCGGCTCTCATAGGGTGAATACATCACGAAGGGCTGGTCGTCGAAATCCTTGATGGTGATGCTCTCCGCATTCGCCAGCGGGTGCTTCTTGGGGATCGCCGCGAGCAGGGGCTCGGCGACGACGCGGCGGCTGGCAAGCTCGGGCCGCGCTATCGGCGGCCTGAGCAGGCCGGCGTCGATCTGGCCCGAGGTTAGCGCCTCGAACTGGTCGCCGGACACCATCTCCTTCAGCGAGAAGTCCACCTCCGGCAGCTTGGCGCGGCAGGCGGCAACGAGCTCAGGCAGGAAGCCGTAAGCCGCGGCGGCCGTGAAGCCGATCTTCAGCGAGCCGGTCTTGCCGAGCGCGATGCGGCGGGCGACTTGCGAGGCGCTTTCCGCGAGCTTGAGGATGCGCCGTGCCTCCGGCAGGAAGCTGCGCCCCGCAGGCGTCAGGCGCACCGAGCGGCTGGTGCGCTCCAGAAGCGGCGCATCGATGATGTGCTCGAGCACCTGGATCTGCCGGGACAGTGGCGGCTGCGTCATGTTCAGCCGCGCGGCGGCGCGGCCAAAATGCAGTTCCTCCGCCACCGTGACGAAACAGCGGAGCTGGTTGAGGTCGAACATCGATACATGCCTTAGATGGATAAGGCGTTTCCCCGGCGCTTCTAGCATCGATCACCCCCAAAACAAAGACGGCGGCTGGGAAGCCGCCGTTGAGTTGCCTGGTCAAGCTCCCATGGGAGCCCTCAGGAGGAATGTTTGAGCGTCACCCGCTCGATCTTGCCGACCACCACGAGATAGGCGAACGCCGCCACAAGCGCGTTGAGGCCGACGAACACCAGCGCGCCGTTGAACGAGCCGGTCGCAGCCAGGATGTAGCCGATCACGATCGGCGTGGTGATCGAGGAGAGGTTGCCGAAGGTGTTGAACAGACCGCCGGAAACGCCGCCGGCTTCCTTCGGCGAGGTGTCGGACACGACCGCCCAGCCGAGCGCGCCGATGCCCTTGCCGAAGAAGGCGAGCGCCATGAAGCCGACCATGAGTGCCTGTCCGTCGACATAGTTGCAGGCGATGATCGACATCGACAGCAGCATGCCGCCGACGATCGGGATCTTGCGCGCCATGGTCAGCGAGCCCGTCCTGCGCAGGATGGCGTCGGAGATGATGCCGCCGAGCACGCCGCCGATGAAGCCGCACAGCGCCGGGAGCGTCGCGACGAAGCCGGCTTGCAGGATCGACAGCCCACGCTCCTTGACGAGGTAGACCGGAAACCAGGTCAGGAAGAAATAGGTCAGCGTGTTGATGCAGTACTGGCCGAGATAGACGCCGAGCATCATGCGGTTGGAGAGCAACTGGCGGATGTGATCCCAGCCGGAGCCGGCCCCGGGGGCACGCTCGCGCAGCAGATCGTCCTTGGGCGCGTCGAGATCGACCAGCGCGCCGCCTTCCTTGATGTAGTCGAACTCGGCGTCGTTGATCGAAGGATGCTCCTTCGGGCTATAGATGCTCTTGATCCAGACGAGGCCCATGACGATGCCGAGCGCGCCCATCACGAAGAACACGAAGCGCCAGCCATAGGTGTGCGCGATCCAGCCCATCAGCGGCGCGAAGATCACGGTCGCGAAATACTGTCCCGAGTTGAAGAACGCCGACGCGGTGCCGCGCTCATTGCCGGGAAACCAAGCGGCGACGATGCGGGCGTTGGCGGGGAAGGAGGGCGCTTCGGCGATGCCGACCAGGAAGCGAAGTGCGAACAGCACGAGGACAGCGGTGCCGGCGCTGAAGAACCCGACCCAGCCCTGCATCATCGTGAAGATCGACCAGACGATGATGCTGAAGGCATAGACGAGGCGCGAGCCGTAGCGGTCGAGCAGCCAGCCGCCCGGCACCTGCGCGATCACGTAGGACCAGCCGAACGCCGAGAAGATGTAGCCCATGGCGACGGGATCGAGATGCAGCTCCTTGGAGAGCGCGGAGCCTGCGATCGACAGCGTGGCGCGGTCGGCATAATTGACGGTGGTGACCAGGAACAACATGGTCACGATGAACAGCCTGACGCGAGACCTCTTCACGTCCGCTGCGGACACCACTGCGCTCATCACGCGCCTCCTTAGAACTCGAACATTTCCTCAAGGCGACTCCTAGAGGCGCGCGCGGCAAAGTGTCCAAGTTCAAGGCAGTATCGATCGATGCCGTTTTTGGATTGATGGAACGGCAGGGAGAGGGAACGATCGTGAGGGTGGCGAACACGCGCTCTCCATACGCACTCCGCTGTCATTCCCCGCGACCCGGCTACGCCAAGGCTTCGCCGGGGTTGAGGTCCAGGGGCGCCGAAGCTTTAGCGAAGGCGGCAGGCGGGGAATCCAGTACGCCGCGGCCCCTCGATTTAATCACGCCTGCCGCGGAGTACTGGATCGCCCGCCTGCGCGGGCGATGACACCGATCGTGTGGAGCTAGCGTGAACTACTGCCGCGCACTCGGTAGCAGCTGTGGCAGAAATCCGCGCGTCACATCCGGCGGAGCGGCGTCGAGGCCGAGCACGGCGCTCGCGGCGGGCAGTGCGGCATCCGCCATCGCGGCGTGGCCCTCGGCACTTGGATGCACGGCACCGCCATAGACGGCGGAGAGCACGCCCCAGGTCGCGTCGTGGATGTCCGTCGGCTGGCTCGCGGCCGGCAATCCTTGCGGATAGGTCATCGCGGCAAAATAGCTGTCGTTGGCGTCGCGGATCCAGCGGGCGCGCGGCAGGTAGGCGCGGTATTCCGAAGCGCCGCGCCCGCACAGCATCGGCTGGCTCGCCGCCGTCACGATGTCGGGATTGAAGCTCTGGCCGTTCTCGGCAAAGCAGGTGCGGTCGAATTCGGGATCGTTGCCCGAATGAGCGCAGAAGCCGTGATCGGCGAACGCCGCCTGATGCGTGTCGACGAAGGTCATGCGGTCGGCTTCGGGATCACGGCAAAGCGCGCCGCGGGTGCAGGTGGCGAGCCCCTTCAGCTGCGGCAGGAATTCGGTGTCGACGAAGGTCGAGACGCGGGCCAGGCGTTGCGGATCGGCGTTGAAGGATGGATGGATGTCGAAGCCGGCGCGGCCGCCGCGGCAGGGCACGCCGCCATCGGCGAGCGCCGGGTTGGCGTAGGAGACATAAACCACGTGCGAGAGATCGCCACCGACCAGCGGCTTCAGCGCCTCGCGCAGCTTGACGAAATTCTGCGGCAGCTCGCGCGCCAGCGCATCGCGGGAATCATCCACGCTCGCCATCACGCCGGAGCGGCGGAACAGCGCGCGCTCGGTCGCGGTGTCGACGATGACGTCGGCGACGAGACCGGAAAAATAGACGTCGTTGGCGCCGACCGACAACAGCACGAGATCGAGCGTGCGGTCGGGCTGGCGCTTCTTCGCCGCGGTGAGCGCTTCGCGCAGCTCGGCGACCTGCGCGTTCACGCTGGTGTTGCAGACGCCGGTCTTGCCGGGCGGGCATTCGCGGGCGCGCTGCGAGCCGAGCAGTCCGTCGCCGATGCTGGCGCCGGTGCAGGCGAGCGGCAGGAAGGTCACGGCGATGTGGGTGTAACGCACCGCGAGCGCCAGCGCGGTGCGGGCCTGATAGCTGTAGAGCGAGCGGTGGCAGGGTGCGTTGAACCACAGCGCACTGTAGCGTTGCCAGTTGGCGAGCGTATCCGGCGCCTCGCAGGCGCGGCCACCCTTGAAGCCGTGGCGGCTCGGCCGGTAGTACTGCGCGCCGGCGGTACCGAGATAGGAGCGGAAGCAAAAACCTTCGTCCGACAGCGCCAGCGGTCGGTCCGGATTGCCTTCGCCTGAGGCGATGCTGTCCCCGAGGCCAGCGACGAAGATGTCGCGGACCTGAATCTCGGCCTGGACCCGCTGGGTCGGATCCGAGCCGGAGGAGACGTCGACGGTTGCGACCGTCTGCTTGCCGTAGCGGACGCGCAAATTGACCGGCTCGGCACAGTCGAAGGTCGAGGCTTGCGGCCCGTCGCCGTCGTCGAACGACCAGGCGCAGGTGGCGCCGACCGGCACTGCGCCGGCGAGGCGCACGGTGACGGGATGGTCGATCGGGGTGAGGTAGTTCTCCTTGACGTTGTCGCGGGTGCAGGGCTGGTTGACCCGGCCTTGAAGGTCGATGCAGAGCCGGTTGACCATGTTGCGGGCCCAGCCGCGGCCCTCGCTCTGGAGCTCCAGCGACTGCTCGGCAGCCAGGATGCTGCGGTTACGCGCATTCTCGACATGGAGCAGGAAATCGCGCTCCTCGCGGAACAGGCGGAAGCGGTTGCGCACCTCCCAACTGATCTGCATGGCGCCGGCGTCCTGCGCGGCGGCGCGCTCGAGCGGCAAGGCGAACAGAATCGCGGCAAGCACCAGGGCGCCTGCACAGAGGGTGCGAAAGGGGAGAGGGATCATGGTCCGCGTGTTCAACGGCAAAGTTGGGGCGGAAATAAGAGAGGATTGTTGCCCCGCCCGCAACCTTAGTCTGACGCTCCTGCTGACCCGCCTATCGCTTGCCGGCCTGCCGCAGCGTCCGCTCGCGCTCCATCGCGGCCACCTGCTGGGGCAGGTTGGCCTGGGCGCAGGCCTCCGCCAACCGTCGCCGCTCCTGCCACGGCGCGACCACGTTCATCCAGAGTTCGCGCGTGCCCATGATGGAGATGGCGAGGCCGAACGGGATCACGAAATAGAGAAGGCGGAACACCAGCAGCGTCGCCAGAAGCTGCTCGCGGCCGAATTCGGGCAGCGCTAACAGCATGGCGGCATCGAACACGCCAATCGAGCCGGGTGCGTGGCTGGCAAAGCCGAGCAGCGTCGCCAGGATGAACACCACGGCGAGCGACATGAAGTCGATTGGCGGATTGGCCGGCATCAGCAGGTACATCGCCGTGGCACAGAAGCCGAGATCGACCACGCCGATCAGGATCTGCACCAGCGTCAGCGGCGTCGAGGGCAGCACCACCTTCCAACCCTTCTGGCCGAGCTCGCGCCGCTTTTCGCCCATGCAAAGCCAGACCAAATAAGAACCGATCGAGGCGAGGCCGCCGAGCGCGATCAGCCGGTTGATCGATGACGGCAGCTGATCCATCGCGGACGCCGCATCCGGATGGATGGCCATGCCGATCGAGAGCACGAAGATGTTACCGAGCCAGAAGGTCAGGCCCGACAGGAAGCAGATTTTCGCGACGTCGATCGCGTTCAGGCCGTAATCCGAATAGATCCGGAAACGGATCGCGCCGCCGGTGAAGACGGTGGCGCCGATGTTGTGGCCGATCGAATAGGACGTGAAGCTGGAGAGCGCCGCGATGCGATAGGGAACGTGCTTCTTGCCGATCGTTCGCAGTGCAAAAAAGTCGTAGAAGGTCAGGGTGCAGAACGCGAAGAAGACGCAGATCGCCGCCAGTCCGATACTTCCGCGGGGAATCTCGGTCAACGCCGTCAGGATGACCCCGGTATCGATGCCCTTGAGGGTCCGCACCAGCGTGGTGACCGCGAAGGCGATGATGCAGACGCTCGCGGCAATGCCGAGCCGTCGCCAGCCGATCCATCTATTGAAGCCGCGTCTCAGCGCGGGCAGCAGTCCGTGCATTCATCCTCCCGGCGGGGGGCAAGACCGATCCAGCCAGGTATTGGCAAGTCGGGTACGATGACGGCCAAAGGCGGGCGTCGATCGGTTGGCATGATCCAGCTCATTTAAGGCAAAAACAGCGGCTTGTGCAGCCCTTGACAACAATAGGTTCTGCGTTGGACCAGCCACTTTTGTCATATGTGGTTCACATCTGACGCCCGTTAAGCATATGAGTCGCGAAACGCGGTTCGGACGGCGCATTCATGTTCAAGAGGATGGTTTCAAATCCTGCCGCCATCCGCATTGTTCCAGCGCAAGCGATGGGCGTTTTGGAACGTCGATACCGCGTGCTCGTTGGGCCCCATCAGCAACCGAACATGGCGGAATATGGGGCTTTTCGTGCAGGCCGATAACCACCGTGTTCCCGAAACCCAAGAGGACGGAACGATGGGACTGTTCACAAAAGACATCAAAACCATGAACGACCTGTTCGTGCACCAACTCCAGGACATCTATTACGCCGAGCAGCAGCTCACCAAGGCGCTGCCGAAGATGGCAAGCAACGCTACCGATCCGCAGCTGAAACAGGGCTTTTTGACGCACCTCGATGAAACCAAGCAGCATGTCACGCGTCTCGAGGAGGTGTTCAAGATGCACGGCGTCGCCGTGAAGGCAGTCGACTGCCCGGCCATCGACGGCATCATCAAGGAAGCCGACGAGACGGCCGGCGAGGTTGCCGACAAGGCCGTGCTCGATGCTGCGTTGATCAATGCGGCCCAAGCCGCTGAGCATTACGAGATCGTCCGCTACGGCAGCCTGATCGCCTGGGCTAAGCAGCTCGGCCGCAATGAGTGCGCGGCGGTACTTGCCAAGACGCTCGAGGAAGAGAAGGCAACCGACAGGAAGCTGACCACACTCGCCGAGAGCAAGGTGAATCTGCGCGCGGCGAGCTGATGAAGGTGGCGAGATAAGGTGCCGCGCGGTGCTCCGCGCGGCGCTTCTGTTTTTTCACCATCCACTGTCATACTCCGCGAAGGCGGGGCATTCAGTACGCCGTGGCGCCAATTGGATTCACAATTCCCGCCGCGGAGTACTGGATCGCCCGCCTCAGTGCGCAACTGCGCACAAGGTGGGCGATGACCCCGTTGGGAGTGGATTGCGCTGCACCGCTCCATCCATCATTCGTCCATTATCGAAACATGACAGCGGGCCGGAAGCGTATATTTCGCATGGGGCTGCAATCGAGGTTGGCAGCATGCGAGCAAGCGCCATCAAATATCAAACCGTGGACAACGCGCGCGTCGCCTCGCGCGCCGGCTCGCATCTTGCAACCTCCCTCACGCTTGCCGCGATGAGCCTCGGCTACGGCGTGGTGCAGCTCGACGTCACCATCGTCAACACCGCGCTCGATGCAATGGGCAGGGCGCTCGGCGGCGGCGTTGCCGAGCTGCAATGGGTGGTCAGCGCCTACACCATCGCGTTTGCCGCTTTTATCCTGACGGCCGGCGCGCTGGGCGACCGGATCGGCGCCAAGCGCGTCTTCATGGCGGGGTTCGCCATCTTCACCGCGGCCTCGCTCGCCTGCGCGCTGTCGCCCAATGCGGTCGTGCTGATCGCAGCACGGCTGGTTCAGGGCCTGGCGGCGGCGATCCTGGTGCCGAATTCTCTTGCGCTGCTCAATCATGCCTATGCGGACGACCGCGAGCGTGGTCGCGCCGTCGCGGTCTGGGCCGCCGGAGCAAGCCTTGCGCTCACCGCCGGCCCCTTTGTCGGCGGCGCGCTGATCACGCTGGTCGGCTGGCGCGCGATCTTCCTGGTCAATCTGCCGATCGGGCTCGCCGGCCTGTGGCTGAGCTGGCGTTACGCCAGCGAGACCACGCGGGCGCGCTCGCGCGAGATCGATCTGCCCGGCCAGCTGGCCGCGATCGGTGCGCTGGGCGCGCTCGCCGGCGCAATCATCGAAGGCGGGGCGCTCGGCTGGGACCACCCAGCCGTGATCGCAGCCTTTGTCGGAGCCGCCGTTCTCGCCGTGCTCTTTGTCTGGCGCGAGAGCCGCGCGGCGCAGCCGATGCTGCCGCTGTCGTTGTTCGGCCACCGGCTGTTCACGCTGACCGCGCTCGTGGGGCTGCTGGTGAACGTCGCGATCTACGGCCTGATCTTCGTGCTCAGCCTGTATTTCCAGCGGATCAACGGGCTGTCGGCGTGGTGGACCGGTCTTGCCTTCGTGCCCATGATGGCGGCGGTGCTGCCGGTCAATCTGCTGGCGCCGCGCCTTTCCGAGCGCATCGGTCCGTGTCCGACCATCGTCGTCGGCGCCTGCATCTCGGCCCTCGGCTGTCTCGGCCTGCTCTGGATCGAAGCCGGGACCAGCTATTGGGCGATCTGCGCGCAGACGATCGCGATCAGCGGCGGGCTCGGCCTCCTGGTGCCTCCTCTGACGTCGACGCTGCTCGGCAGCGTCGAGAAGGCGCGTTCCGGCATTGCGGCCGGCGTCCTGAACGCGACGCGGCAGACCGGCAGCGTGCTCGGCGTGGCTCTGTTTGGTTCCCTTGTGGCGTCGGACCGTGCGTTCATGACGGGGCTGCATCTGTCGCTGGTCATTTCGGCGGCCGTCTTGCTGATCGCCGCCGGCGTGATCGGAATCGGCGCGCCGGCGCGAGGATGAACAATGTGAGCGAACACACACATCTCCCGTTCACCATTCCCCGAACAGGCTTGCAGCCAGTTACCGATCGTCCATTTCTGTCGGGTCAAGTGCCGGTCGATAGGGGTCGGCAATGTATCAAGTTCTCTTTTGTCTCACCGACGAGCACGACTGGCGACTGGTCGCGCTTGGCGGCGCGGTGTGTCTGCTCGCCAGCGCGGCGGCGATCAGCCTGTTTCAGCGCGCACGAGTGACGCACGGCCCCGCGCGTCTGGCCTGGATCGCCCTGGATGCCGCCGTCAGCGGATGCGGCATCTGGGCGACGCATTTCATCGCGATGCTCGCTTACGGGCCGGGCGGCGCCGGCGCCTACAACATCCCGGTGACGCTCCTCTCCTTGATCCTTGCGATCTCCGTGACCTTCGTGGGGCTGAGCATCGCGGTATCGTCCTCGCGCCCGGTGTGGATCGCCCTCGGCGGCGCGATCGTCGGCACCGGTGTCGCGGCGATGCATTACACCGGCATGGCGGCGCTGGAGATACCGGCACGGGTGGACTGGATCGGAAGCACGGTTGTCGCCTCGGTGCTGTTCGGAATCGTCTTTGCCGCCTTCGCATTGTTCATCGCCGCGCGGCGCGACGACCTCTCCCATGCACTGACGGCGACCACCCTGTTGACGGTTGCCATCGTCGCGCATCATTTCACCGCGATGGGCGCGGTGCTGCTGACGCCCGATCCGACGCGCGCGATCAGCGGGCTTTCCATCCCGCCGGCTTCGCTGTCCTTCCTCACCGCCAGCGCCGCGGTCGCGATCATCGCGATTGCGCTCGTGGCCGCGCTGCTCGACCGCCGCGCCAAGGGCGCCTTGGGGCGCCAGCAGATCGTGTTGGACAGCGCGCTCGAGAACATGTCGCAGGGACTGTGCATGTTCGACGCGGACGGCAAGATCATCCTGTTCAACGAGCGCTATGCCGCGATGCTCCGTCGCACCGACATCCTGCTCACCGGCCGCCTTCTGGTCGACGTGCTCAGGGAAGAGCAGGCCAAGGGCCAGTGGCAGGGCGACGCGGATGAATTCTTCACTCGCCTCGTCGCCGACGCGCGCGAGGGCCGCACCACGACCGACGTCGTCAACCGGTTTGGCCGCTCCATCCGCGTCGTCAATCAGCCGATGCAGGGCGGCGGCTGGGTCGCGACCTTCGAGGACATCACCGAGTGGCTCGAGGCGCAGGCCAAGATCTCGCACATGGCGCGCCATGACGCACTGACCAGCCTGCCGAATCGCGTGCTGTTCCACGAACAGCTCGAGCAGGGACTGCGCCGGACCAATTCGGGCGACCAGCTCGCGGTGCTTTGTCTCGATCTCGATCACTTCAAGGACATCAACGACTCGCTCGGCCACCCCATCGGCGATGCGCTGCTGAAGGAGGTCGGCCGCAGGCTGAAGACGACCGTCGGCGAACACGACACCGTGGCGCGGCTCGGCGGCGACGAGTTCGCGGTGGTCCAGATCGGACGTTCCGAGGAAACCGCCGCGAGGTCCCTTGCCGGGCGCCTCGTCGAGGTGATCTCGGCGCCTTACGAGATCGACGACCATCAGATCGTGATCGGCGTCTCGATCGGCATCGCGCTGGCGCCGCAGGACGGCAACAATCCGGACGAACTCCTGAAGAACGCGGACCTCGCGCTCTACCGCGCCAAGGCGGACGGCCGCGGCACCTATCGCTTCTTCGAGACCGGCATGGATGCCCGCGCGCAGGCACGGCGCCTGTTGGAAATGGATCTGCGCGCGGCGCTGCAACGTGACGAGTTCGAAGTGTTTTATCAGCCGATCGTGACGTCGCGAGCGGCCGTGTCGTCGCCTTCGAGGCGCTGCTGCGTTGGAACCACCCGCAGCGCGGGCTGATCGCACCCATCAGCTTCATCCCGCTGGCCGAGGAGACCGGACTCATCGTTCAGCTCGGCGAGTTCGTGCTGCGCTCCGCCTGCACCGACGCGGCCACCTGGCCCGACGATGTCGACGTCGCCGTCAATCTCTCGCCGGTGCAGTTCGAAGAGTCCGAACCTGATCGCATCGGTGACCGAGGCGCTGGCCGCCTCGGGACTCGATGCGCGCCGCCTCGAGCTCGAGATCACCGAATCGGTGCTGCTCCAGAACAGCGAGGCGACGCTGACGACCCTGCACGAACTACGCGCCATGGGCGTGCGGATCTCGCTCGACGATTTCGGCACCGGCTATTCGTCGCTGAGCTATTTGCGCAGCTTCCCGTTCGACAAGATCAAGATCGACCGCTCGTTCGTGTCGGAATTGGCGACGCGCGAAGATTCCATGGCGATCATCCGCGTCGTGACCGGCCTCGGCCGCAGCCTCGGCATCGTCACCACCGCCGAAGGCGTCGAGAACGACGCGCAGCTCGAGCTGCTCCGGCGCGAAGGCTGCACCCAGGCGCAGGGCTATCTGTTCAGCAAGCCGCGACCTGCGTCCGATGTGGCGATGATGCTGGACGGCCCGCGGCTGCGCGCGTCGGCTTGATGGTCTAGCCGCGGCGCAGTGCGAAATGCGCGCCGCAAAATGCCGATCACGGCGCCGAGACACAGCGCAGCGAGCCCGGCGAGCACGCTCGAGACGGTCGGGATCGGGCTCGGTGCCGAGGCCACCTGACCTGCGCCCGCAAGCAGGAGCACGCCGACCGCGATCAGGAATTGCCGCATCCGTTGCGGGATCTGCCCGGAAATCGCGCTCTGCATCATGGTCGCGGTGGAATAGCCGCCGGAAAAGCCGACGGTGGCGATCAGCCACCATGCGATCGCCGCGCCGGCCGGGATGAACTCATGCGTGTCGGAGCGCCAGAGGCCGCCGAGATCGAGCCCGTAGCGCGCGCCCAGCATGTGCATCGCGAGCGCGAGCAGCACGCCGGAGATCATTGCGGCGCCGAGAATCAGGCGGCGCGGAAAAAGGTCGTCTCAGCCATGCCCCGCTTGTAGGATGGGCGAGGGCGGTCGCGCAAGCGGATCGCATACGGGATCGCGCGGATGGGATTGATTGTCGAGATGCAGGTTTCGGATGCTGAGGCAGTCACGAGCTATGCCTATAAGGCGTCGCTGATCGGCTCGGCACATCGCTTCGAGCTCACGGAGGAGGGGCTTTCCTGGCACGTCGCGGGGCGCTCCGCGCTGTGGCGCTATGATGAGATCAGCGCGATCCGGCTGTCGTTCCGCCCGGTGTCGATGCAGCAGCACCGCTTTCGCGCCGATGTCAGCCACGCCAGCGGTGGGCGTATCGCGATTCTGTCGACGAGCTGGCAGACCGCGGCGCTGATGGCGCCGCAGGACAGCGGCTTTCGCGCTTTTCTCGTCGCGCTGCATGCATGGATGGCGAAAGCGGGCAGCCGGGCGACGCTGAGCGCGGGCCTCGGCCGCAAGACCTATGCGGCGGTGCTGGCCTTCCTGGCGGTGCTGACGGTGGCGATGGCGGGTCTGTTGATCCGCGCGCTGATGATCGGCGAGTTCGCCGGCGCGCTGTTCATCCTCGGCTTTGCCGCACTGTTCGCCTGGCAGGTCGGCGGCTTCGTGTGGCGCAACCAGCCACGGAGCTACAGCTTCGATCAGTTGCCCCGATCCTTGCTGCCATAGACCGATCGCTACTCCGTCGAATCGAAATCCTCTTCCTTGGTGCCGAGCAGCGACACGATGGTGCGCAGGCCGGAATCGAGCTGCTCGGGCGAGGGCGGGGCGAGCGCGAGCCGCACCGCATTCGGTGCATGGCCATGCGCGATCGCGAAGGTCGAGGACGGCGTCAGCGCGATGCCGCGCCTTGCCGCCGCCGCGACGAAGGTCTGCGAGCGCCAGTGCGGCGGCAGCGTCAGCCAGAGATGATAGGAGCGCGGATCGGCGGCGAGCTGGTAGCCGGCCAGCAGCCTTGCCGCGGTCTGCTGGCGGCGCGCGGCGTCGATGCGCTTCAGCCGCGTCAGCTCGGCGACGGTGCCGTCGGCCATCAGCCGCTGCCCGGATGCGAGCGCGTGGCCGGAGGCGATCCAGCCACCGGTGCGGACCGCGCTCATCACGCTTTCGCGTAAGTGAGGCGGCGCGACGAGGATGCCGAGCGCAAGGCCCGGCGCGACCTTCTTGGACAGGCTGTCGATCACGATGCAGCGGTCCGGCCCGAGTGCGGCGAGCGGCGTGTCGTCGGCGAGGAAGCCGTAGACGGTGTCCTCGATGATGGTGAGATCGAGCTTTTCGGCAACCCGCATGATGTCGGCGCGCCGCGTCGCGTTCATGGTGACGCCGAGCGGGTTCTGGATGATGGGCTGGAGATACAGCGCCGACAGATGCGCCTCGCGATGCGCCTTCTGGATGGCGTCGGGCCGCGCGCCGTGCTCGTCCATGGGAAGCGGGACCAGCGTCACGCCGAGCCGCGCGGCGATGCTCTTGACGTAAGGATAGGTCAGCGCCTCGACGCCGCAGCGCCCGCCGGCGGGAACGAGCGCCGCGAGCGCGGCCGCGAGTGATTGCTTGCCATTGGCGGTGAAGACGATCTGCTCGGCCTGCGGCGTAAAATCCTTGCGCGAGAGATAGGCGGCGGCAGCATTGCGCGCGCTCTTGGTGCCGGTGCTGGTCGAGACGCGCAGCGCGGATTCGAGCGCGTCGACGCGCTCGAGCCCCGCAAGGCTCTTGGCGATCATCGCCCATTGCTGCGGCAGCAGCGGGTAATTGACTTCGAAGTTGATGCGCGCGTCGACCGGCTCGCTGATCGTCTCGACCTCGCGCCTGATGTCGCCGGAGATGAAGGTGCCGCGGCCGACCTCGCCGACCACGAGCCCCCGGCGGAGCAATTCCGTGTAAACCCGGCTCGCGGTCGAGACCGCGATGCCGCGGTCATAGGCAAAATTGCGCTGCGGCGGCAGCCGATCGCCGGGCCTTAACGTGCCGTTAGCGATATCGACGGCAATGGCATCGGCAAGCTTCACGTACTCGAACTTGGACATTATTGCACCGAGAGCAATGTTTTCCTTGCTCCGAGTAATGTACTGGAGCATTTAGGTTCCATCAAGTTCCGCGATTGAGCCGAGGAGAGCGAGAGCAATCCGACGGCAAATGAGGTGCAAGCGCTCGAAGCGTCTGCGCCAACGGCATCGGCTTCGCCGCGCGGGACGACAGGCCGGAGAAGAACAATGACCACGATCTCGCAAACTGCCGGGCAGAGCTTACGCCCATCCTCATCGAGCGGATTTTTCAGCACGCTCGCTGGCGCCGTCTACGCGCTGTTCGACCGCCTGGAGCGCCGCTCCGCTGTCAAGACGCTGAACGAGCTCGACGACCGCGCCCTGCGCGACATCGGGATCACGCGCAGCCAGATCGAGGACGCGGTCTACGGCCAGTTCAAGGCCGAGCTGACCAGGTATCTGTGAGCCGCTTCTATCGCTACGCCCGGCAAGTCCGGGCGTGGTGATGGACGTAAAGTGCTTCCCCATCGTCATTGCGAGCGTAGCAAAGCAATCCAGAATCCCTCCGCGGAAATACTCTGGATTGCTTCGTCGCAAAACTCCTCGCAATGACGGAGTATGGGCGACTCCGTCGCTTCATCGTTCGCATCTTCATTCCAGACGCACGATCGCATCCTCGCGGCTCATCTCGCCCGAGCTTTGCTTCGGTGCCTTGCCCTCAATGAAAGAGGGCGCAGGGAAGGCCGAGTGCCGGCCGGGCACCCACGGTCCACTGTGCGAAAGATGGCAACGAAATCTGCACAGCGGCATACAGGTGAAGCCTAACAACCGGCCTTCCCTGCGCAGTGGTTTTACGGCTTATGTCGTGCTCTCCCCGGGGAGCGATGCACTATTGCCCCCGTCGCCTTGCGGATGGCTGATGCGCGCGTCCGGTTGGACGAGACACATCACCGCCAGACTTGGCGCACAGACCCCGGGCGCCAGGACCACACGATTTGGCCGTACGCGAACCGCACCCGTCGTTGGCGTGACGCTTTCGCTCACGGTTGCCCGCCCTGCGAAGCCTTTCGCGCCGGTGTCGTCCATGTCCACCACCGCCCGACCCGCGTTCGTGACGATCGCGATACGCCCCTCTTCCTTGGGCCGGGTTGCGCGACACATACGCCCTTTCCGAATTTTGGTAAAGCAGAATATTTTGGATGGCGCGCGTTGACCCATGGCTTGCGTGTTTTGCCCGACAGGCAACGCAAGGTCTTGTAGCCCGAGCAATAGGCGGACGGTGTCTCAACGCCGTCATTGCGAGCGCAGCGAAGCAATCCAGAGTCTTTCCGCGGCGGCAGTCTGGATTGCTTCGTCGCAAGGGCTCCTCGCAATGACGGCATGGTGAGAGATCAGTGCCTGACCACCAGCACCGAGCATTTGGCGTAGCGCACGACGTGTCCGGCGTTGGAGCCGAGGAAGTAGGTGCGCATCGCCGGTCGGTGCGAGGTCATCACGATCAGGTCGGCTTTCATGTGCGCCGCTTCTTCCAGGATCTCGTGATAGATGCCGCCTTGGCGCACCACGCTGGAGATGCGGGAGGGCTCGATCCCGGACTCGCGCGCGACGATGGCGAGGGCCTCCTCCGAGGTCTGGCGCTGCTGCTCGTCGAAATCGGCCGGCACGTATTCGGCCAGCATCACCGGCGTCATCGGCAGCACGTTGAGCAGGCGTACCGTGCCGCTCCAGGTCTGAGACAACGTCGCCGCGGTTGCGATCGCCGGCTTGGCGAGATCGGTGTCGGCGAGGTCGATGGGCACGAGGATGGACTTGAACATCTGCGCCTCCAGTCTTCCAGTCAGCACCTCCTGGGACTGAATCAACCGGTCGAGACCACGCCCGCGCGTCTCATCCCGATCGAAGCAGCTTGGGGCTGACGAACAGCACCAGTTTGCCGCGGCGGTAGGCCACGTCACCCCAATCCTTGACGTCAAAGTCGAAGATCGCAAGCCCCGCTGTGGGCAGGTTGTGGCCGAGCGCCCTGGCTCCGGCCGGGTCGCCGCTGCCTGTCAGCATCAGCGCGACCTCGTGCATGCCGGGATTGTGGCCGATCAGCAGCAATCGCTTCGGGTTGGCCGGCGCGGTTGCAGTGCGAATGGCTTCCAGGATCTGCGCGGGATTGGCGCCATAGAGTTCCGGCAGGACCTCGACCTGCGGCGCCGCGACGCGGTCCTTCATTGCCTTCCAGGCGATGTCCCAGGTCTGTCGGGCCCGGACGGCATGCGACACCAGCACGGTATCGGGGAAGGGCGGATGGGCGGCGATCCAGTCGCCCATCTGCGCAGCATCCCTGTGGCCACGGTCGTCGAGGCGGCGATCCTGGTCACGGCCGCTCGGCGCGTCGGTCTTGGTCTTGGCGTGACGCAGCAGCATCAAACGGCGCATGGCATTCTCGAATCGTTACGCATCCAGGATAATCTACAGGCGCGGGTTGAGGACAAGGTGACAAGCGCCCGATCGGTCAATTAAAGCGCGACGGGATTAGGACGAATCGTCATCGCGCTTTAGGTTATTGCTTTAAGCATGATCTTTTCGGAAAACCGCTGCACACTTTTCCGGATCATGCTCTAAGAAAACGACATGAGCGAGACCTTCACAAGCGTGCCCCAGGACGAAGCCGGCTTTCACGAGCGGGAGCGGCTGTCGTTCGATCTCGATGCCGACATTTGCGTGATCGGGGCGGGGCTTGCCGGCCTTTCCATCGCGCTGGAGGCGGCCCGGTTCGGGGCCAGCGTCGCGGTGCTCGAGGGCCGCCATGTCGGCTGGAATGCCTCTGGCAATCAGCTTGGCACCGTGATGCCGGGCTTTGCACTGCCGCTCACCGACCTAATCGAGCGCATCGGCTTCGAGGACGCGCGCGAATTGTGGACGCTGTCGAAGGAGGGCGCCGAGTTCGTCCGCGCCAACGCCACGGAAGAGAACATGCCGGGGATCAGCCTCAGCGAGGGCGTGCTGGAAGTCTCCAATGTCGATGCCGGCGACCGGCTGATCAGCCGGTTGCAGATGCTGAACGAGGATTTCGATACCGAGGTCGAGGGCTGGCAGGTCGATCGCGTCCGCGCGGTGCTCAAGACCGACCGCTATTTCCACGGCATCCATTATCCCCGCGCGTTCCAGGTCGACGGCCGCAAATATGTGCATGGCCTCGCGGCGCTGGCGCGGCGGGCAGGCGCCCGCATCTTCGAGGATACGCCGGTCGTCAGCATCGATCATTCCGGCATCCGCAAGCGTATCGTCACGCCCTCGGCGCGGCTGCGCGCGACGCATATCGTGCTCGCCGGCAACATCCATCTCGGCGCGCCCTTGCGGCGCCTGTCGGAGACGCTGCTTCCGGTCTGGCGTTATGCCGGGATCACCGCGCCGCTCGGCGAGCGTGTGCATGAGATCATCGCCTTCAAGGGATCGGTGCTGGATTCCGACTGCATCGACCATTTCCGTATCGTCGACGGCGACCGGCTGATGTGGGCGAGCCCGGAAACCACCTGGGCGGCACGTCCGCAGCGCTTCGCCGGCGCCATCAAGCGGCGGATCCGCACGATCTTTCCCCAGCTCGGTGACGTCGAGATCATCGATACATTCGGCGGCGCCACCGGCCAGACCGTGCACGGCATGCCGCAGATCGGCCAGCTGCGCAAAGGCCTGTGGGTGGCGAGCGGGTTCGGCCGCCAGGGCATGAACATTTCGGCCATGGCCGGACAGATGATCGCGCGCAGCATCCTCCGGGCCGACGAGCGCTGGCGCCTGTTTTCGCCGTTCGAGCTGGTCTGGGCGGGAGGCACGACCGGACGGGTCGCGGGCCAGCTGGTCGGGATCTGGGGCAGGGCGAGCTCCGCCGCCGCCGGCTCGCTCGCCCGCTACCGCGAGCGGGCGCGGGTCAAGGACAGGGAACGCGAGGCCCGCCTTGCCGAAGCCAACCGGGCGGCCGGCACCGGTCCGCGCCGTCCGCCGCCCGCTGTCCGGCCACGGCCGGCCCCGCCGCCACGAGCTGCGGCCCAGGACGCGGAACCGGCCTCGCACGAGGACATTGTCTCGCAATAGACCCGAGAAAAATTCCGCCCGGAAGTGTAACGTCGGCCGTTAGAGCCCGTATCTCAGGGCGTGGACACGCTCCCGCACGGAGAATGAGATGTTTGATCGCCGCATCCTGCTATCGACTGCCGCCGGCCTGTTCGGCCTTTCGGCCTTCCGCTGGCTGAGGGCATCCCCGGCGGAGGCTGGTGAGAAGGCCGCGGAAAAGTTCGAGATAACGAAGACGGAGGCCGAATGGCGTGCCCAGCTCACGCCGCAGCAGTATGAGATCCTACGCAATCACGGCACCGAGCGGCCCGGCTCCAGCCCGCTGCTGAAGGAGCACCGCAAGGGCATCTTCGCCTGCGCCGGCTGCGACCTGCCGCTGTTTGCGTCCGAGACCAAGTTCGAGAGCGGCACCGGGTGGCCGAGCTTCTATGCGCCGATCGAGGGCAATGTCGGCAAGACCGAGGACCGTGCCTACGGCATGGTCCGCACCGAAGTGCATTGCCGCCGCTGCGGCGGCCATCTCGGCCACGTCTTCGACGACGGTCCGAAACCGACGGGCTTGCGCTACTGCATCGACGGCTTTGGGCTGGTTTTCCATCCCGCGGCGGCGTCGGCGACGTGAGGCTCTTTATTTGACGCGTCTTCTTCACCCGAGCTGGTGACGCGTCGCTCGAAAACGTCATGACGTCCCGGCAATTGTTGCCGGCCCGGCAATCGTGCCCCGGTCATCCGACCGGGGCATGTCTATTTAAGTCGTTGATTTCCTGAAGATACCCGCATTGGCATGGCCTTTGCGACTGTCTCTCCCGATTGCGGCCACGGGTCGGCGCCGCCGAGATCGGATTTGGAGACAAAGTTATGGGTATCTTCGATGCAATGAACACCTCGGTGGGTGGCTTGCAGGCGCAGTCCTTCGCGCTTCAGAACATTTCCGGCAACATCGCGAACTCGTCCACCACCGGTTACAAGGGCATCGGCACCAGCTTCGTCGATCTCATCCCCGACTCATCCGTGCCGAGCAAGCAGGTCGCAGGCGGCGTGACGGCCAACGCGAAGGCCACCATCACGACGCAGGGCACGATCTCATCGTCCACCGTCGCCACCAACATGGCGATCACAGGCGACGGTTTCTTCTCGATCCAGAAAGCGAGCGGCGTCGTCGACAACGTGCCGGTGTTCACCGGGGTCACCTACTACACCAGGCGTGGCGACTTCCAGCTCAATGCCAACGGCAATCTGGTCAATGGCGCCGGCTATTACCTGATGGGCGTCACGGTCGACCCGAAGACGGGCAATCCGCAGGGCAACGTGGCGACCGTCCTGCAATTCCAGAACAATTTCATTCCGGCGCAGGCGACCACCTCGATCCAATACGCCGCAAACCTGCCGACGCAGCCGAACACGGTGGCGAGCACGACCGCGGCGACCGGCACGCTGCTGGCGGCTGGTGGACTAAACCCGTCCGATTTCGCCGCCAACCCGCTGCCGGTCGGCACACCGCCCGCACCCTATACCAACGCAAAGGTGTCCGGCGCGGCGGCGACCGGCAACGTCCGCTCGGCCTACACGTCGACGACGGCGACGGGCACGGTTGCGCTGCAGAACAATTCGTCCGCGGTGGCCTCGACCACCACGTCCCTCGACAACACGGTCGGCACGCATCTCGCCTCCAGCATTCTCACCGCGCTGAGCGGCCAGACGCTGACCATCAACGGCAACACGATCACCTTCAACGCCGGCACGACGGTCTCGACGGTCGGCAGCAACACCACGATCGGTCTCGGTGCGGGCACGACGGCCACGGTGGCGGACATCCTGAACGCGATCCAGACCGCCGGCGGCGCCGGCGTCACGGCATCGCTCTCCGCCAGCGGCAATATCGTGATCTCCAGCGGTACCGGCACCGACGTGGCGGTGGGCAGCGGCACGGCAGCCACCGCGCTCGGCATCAGCAGCGTGACGCGCGGCGGAAACGTGCTGTCCTCGCCCGCGATCTCGGGCGCGACGGTGCTGAGCGGCACGGCGACCGCCGGCGGCGCCCAAGTGCTCTCGTCGGGTTTTTCGGCAGGCCCGCCCGCCGACACGATCACCGTCAACGGCCAGACGCTGACCTTCGTCGCCTCGGGTGCCTCGGGCCCGAACCAGATCAACATCACAGACAACATCACGACGCTGCTCGGCAAGATCGACGCGCTCTCCGGCGGATCGGGGTCGTCGGTGAGCAGCGGTGGCGTGATCACGCTGAACACCGGCACCGTCTCCAACCTCACGGTGTCGAGTTCGAACAGCGCTGCCTTCGCCGCGCTCGGCTTCACCTCGACCATCACCAAGAATCGCGACGGTGGCGGCACCGCCGGTACCGGCGGTGTGATCGGCAACGATATCGCCACCTTCACCAAGGAATCGATCAGCGGCGGTGCGGTGACCGCCTACAACGCCGCGGGCACGCCGGTGAACCTGCAATTGCGCTGGGCCAAGACCGACAGCGCCTCGCTGGGTGCGGGCCATTCCGATACCTGGAACCTGTTCTACCAGACCGACCCGAATGCGACTGGTACGACGGTCGGCTGGGTCAACACCGGCCAGGCCTTCACTTTTGCCGCCGACGGCTCGCTGACCTCGCCGAGCGGCTCGGGCATCACCATCAACAATGTCAGCGTGAGCGGTCAATCGCTCGGCTCCGTCGCCTTCAACATCTCATCGGGCGGGCTGACGCAATATGCCAGCACGAGCGGCGCGGTGACCATCAACACCATCACCCAGAACGGCTATGCCGCCGGTCAGCTCCGCTCGGTTGCCGTCAACAACAATGGCATCGTGGTCGGCACCTTCTCCAATGGCCAGAACCTCAACCTCGCTCAGGTGCAGCTGTCGCATTTCAACGGCACCAATTATCTGAAGGCGCTCGATGGCGGCGCCTATGCCGCGACTGAACAGTCGGGAGACGCCATCGACGGCGCTTCGGGCACCATCAGCGGCTCCTCGCTGGAGGGATCCAACACCGACATCGCCGACGAATTCACCAAGCTGATCGTGACGCAGCAGGCCTATTCGGCCAACACCAAGGTGATCACGACCGCGAATTCGATGGTGCAGGACCTCTTGAACGTGTTGCGCTGATCGGCGCGTAACGTAACCAAAGGCAGGTCAGTGATATGGGTTTGAGTTCAGCCCTCGCCAGTGCGATGAGCGGTCTGCGTGCCAACCAGGCAGCGCTCTCGATCGTCTCCTCGAACGTCGCGAATTCGCAGACGCCGGGTTATGTCGTCCAGACGCCGAACCAGATCGAGGTCACCACCGGCGACTTCGGCTCGACGGCGATGACCACCGGCGTCAGCCGCGAGCTCGACAGCTACGTGCTGAACCAGCTGCGGACCGAGACCGGCGGCAGCGGTTACGCCGACCAGATGGCCAACATCCTGAAGCAGCTTCAGAATGTCTATGGCACGCCGGGCAACGACGGCACGCTCGAAAGCGCGCTCAACAAATTCACCACGGCGCTCCAGGCGTTGTCGACCAGCTCGGGCGCCTCGTCGGCCCAGACCGTTGCGCTGGGCGCGGCACAGGCGCTGGCGCAGCAGTTCAACGTCACCACCAAGGGCATCCAGTCGCTGCGCTCCAACGTCGAGCAGGATCTCGGCACCTCCGCCCAGCAGGCCAACGCGGCGATGCAGAAGGTCGCCGACATCAACACCAAGCTTCAGGGCCTGTCGGCCAACGATCCCTCGGCGGCGACGCTGATGGACCAGCGCGACCAGGCCATCAACACGCTGTCGAAATATGTCGACGTCCGCGTCACCACCGACGGCTCGAACCAGGCCAACATCTACACCACGACAGGCATTCAGCTCGTCGGTGCCGGGCTTGCCTCGCAATTCTCTTTTGCGTCCACCGGCGCGCTCTCGGCAACGTCGCTCTATAACATCGATCCGGCCAAGTCCGGTGTCGGCGCGCTCACGATCAAGCTGCCGAACGGCTCGCAGCTCGACGTCGTCGCCAACAACGTGGTGTCTTCCGGCCAGATCGCGGCCGATCTGAAGCTGCGCGACCAGACCCTGGTGCAGGCGCAGACCCAGCTCGATCAGCTCGCTGCGACGATGTCGAGCGCGCTGTCCGACAAGACCACGGCCGGCAGCACGGTCTCGGGCCCACCGGCCGGATTCGATCTCGACCTTGCCGGTGCCCAGCCGGGCAATACCGTCAACATCACCTACACGGACACGGCGACCAACACCCAGCGCCAGATCACGCTGGTCAACGTGACCGATCCGGCGGCGCTACCGCTGCAGAACGCGACGAATGCCAACCCGATGCGGATCGGTGTCAACTTCTCCGGCGGCATGGGAGCGATCGCCTCTGCGCTCAATACCGCGCTCTCAGGCACGCATCTGTCGTTCGCCGCCGCCTCATCGCCGGCGACAGCCACGACCCTGCGGGTGACCGATGACAACACCGGTCTTGCCAAGCTCAATTCGGCCTCGACCACCAAGACGATCTCGTCGCTGACCTCGGGCAATCCGCAACTGCCGCTGTTCACCGACGGCGGGCAGGCGCTCTACACCGGTGCGATCACCGCGTCAGGCTCGCAGATGACCGGCCTTGCCGGGCGCATCGCCGTGAACACGCAGCTGGTTTCCGATCCGACCCGGCTGTCGGTCTACAACACCTCGCCGGTGACGCCCGCGGGCGACACCACGCGTTCGGACTATCTCTATTCGCAGCTCACCAATGCGGTGTTCTCCTATTCGCCGCAGACCGGCCTCGGCTCGGCGAACCAGCCCTTCACCGGTAGCGTTTCGAACTACCTGCAGCAGTTCCTGAGCATCCAGTCCAACGCCGCGACCCAGGCGACCCAGCTCCAGCAGGGCCAAAGCGTGGTGGTCTCGACGCTCCAGGCGAAGTTCGACTCGACCTCCAAAGTCAATCTGGATTCGGAGATGTCGAACCTGATCCAGCTTCAGAATGCCTATGCCGCCAACGCCCACGTGATGTCGGTGGTGCAGAGCATGATGAACACGTTGCTCCAGGCTCAAGGGTAAGAAGTAACAGGGCTCTGAAAGATGTCGATCAGCAGCATCAACTACTCGTCGTCGGTTCTGGGCGCGCAGATCCGCAACATCAATCAGCAGCTCACGGATCTGTCGACGCAGCTCTCGACCGGCAAGCTGTCGCAGAACTATTCCGGCATGGGCACCAACGAGGGCTTTGCGATCGCCGGGCGCGCGCAGCTCTCCAACATCGCCGCCTATACCGACACGATCACCAACGTCAATGTCAGCATCAACCTCGCCAATACCGCGCTGCAGTCGCTGACGAAGATCCGCAACACGGTGCAGACCGGCTCGGCCAGCACCGCGCAAGACCTCAACGTCAACGGCCAGACGGTCGCGCAGAACACCGCCGCCGCCCAGTTCGGCTCGATGGTCGGCGTTCTCAACACGCAGACGGGCAGCCGCTATCTGTTCTCCGGAACGGCCGTCAACACCCAGTCGGTTGCGGATGCCGGCGACATCATCAACGGCACCACGACCCAGGCCGGGTTCAAGACCGTCATGGCGGAGCGCCAGGCCGCCGACCTCGGCGCCAACGGCATGGGCCGCCTGGTGCAGACGCAGCCGACGCCGAGCTCGGTGCGGGTGTCGGAGGACGTCGCCGGATCGCCGTTCGGGCTCAAGATCAAGGCGGTCTCTTCGACCCTGACCGGCGCAACCGTCACCGGCCCGAGCGGCTCGCCGGTGTCGTTCTCGGTCGATCTCAACGGCGTCAACCCGAACAACGGCGACAAGCTGAGCATCCAGTTCACGCTGCCGGACGGCACGACCGAGCAGATCGACCTGACCGCCTCGACAGCGACGCCGACGCCGCTCGGCAGCTTCGCGATCGACGCGAGCGTCCCGGTCAACCCGAACAACACGGCCGCGAACCTCAACACGGCGCTGAACACCGCGATCACCAAGCTCGCCAACACCTCGCTGGTGGCGGCATCCGCGGTCGTCGCCGGCGACAATTTCTTCAACACGGCGAGCTCTGCGATCAGCACGCCCGTCAACAACCAGGCGGCGCCGCCGGCCCCCGTCACCGGCGCGACGGCACTCTCCGGCGCGAGCCCCTCGGACTCGATCTCGCCGGGCTTCGTCGCCGGCGACACCATCACCATCAACGGCACCACGCTGACCTTCGTCAGCTCGGGCGCGACCGGCAACCAGATGAACGTCACCGACGGCATCCAGACCCTGCTGAGCAAGATCGACCAGATCACGGGGACGTCGAAGCCCTCGACGGTCCATGGCGGTTCGATCACGATCAACACCGACGATGCGGCGAGCCTCAACATCACGAGCTCGAATACGGGGGCGCTGAGCTCGCTCGGTTTCAGTTCGACGCCTGTGACCGCCACGCAACCGCCGCTGCGCGTCGGCTCGTCGCCGGCGAGCTCGGCAACCACGCTGGTGAACGGCTCGGCCAATACGGTGAAATGGTATTTGGGCAATGACGGGCCGGGCTCGCCGCGCTCGACGGCGATGGCGCGGGTCGACGATGCCGTCACGGTGCAGTATGGCGCCCAGGCGAATGAAGATGCGATCCGCCGGCAATTGCAGGCGATCGCGGTGTTCGGGACTTTCTCGACCTCGCCGACCGGGCAATATTCGGGCGGGCAGGTTTCCGCGCTGAGCCTGCGCGTGACGCAGGCGCTGACCCAGCAGCCCGGTCAGCAGCGCATCGAGGACATCCAGACCGACATCGCGATGGCCCAGAACACAATGAAGGACGCGACCACGCGCCAGACCCAGGCCAAGGCGCAGCTCCAGACCATCATCGACCAGGCGGAATCGGCCTCGCCGGACCAGGTCGCGAGCCAGATCCTGGCGCTCCAGAACGCGCTCCAGGCGTCCTACCAGGTGACCTCGAACCTGGCGCAGCTCTCGCTCGTCAAGTTCTTGTAAGGTCGCGTTAAGACGCCGTTAACCATGCCTCTTTACCTCTTGGTGAGGATTGGAGCGGGGCGGGGCTGCCGATGTCGGACAAGATGCAATTGGTGGTGGCAACGCCATGCTTCGGCGGGCAGGTGTCGAGCATCTATGCGAGCTCGATCTTCGCGCTCCAGCGCGCCGTGCACGGAATGTCCAATCTCGAGCTCAAGGTGCACTTGCGCGACGGCGACGCGCTGATCACGCGCGCGCGGGCCAATCTGGTCGCGATGTTCCTGGACGATCCCAAGGCGACGCATTTCCTGTTCATCGATGCCGACATCGGCTTCAAGCCGGAGCAGGTGTTCCGGCTGATCGAATGCGGCGCCGACGTCGTCGCCGGCTGCTATCCGATCAAGCGGGTCAACTGGGACAAGGCGAAGCGCGCGGTCGAGGCCGGCCGCGCCGATGTGCCGGCGGCCTCGCTCGACTACGTGCTGGAGATCGAGGATCCCGACCGCATCGTGGTCGTCAACGGCTTCACCCGTGTGCGCTATGCCGGCACCGGCTTCCTGATGATCCGGCGCCACGTGCTGGAAGCGATGTGCCGCCACCCGGATTATGCAGCTCTGCAATTCTTCCGCGAGCATTCGCACGATACGCTGGCGGCGAGCCCGAACCGGTTCGCGCTGTTCGAATGCATGATCGATCCGGCGACCGGCACGTATCTTTCCGAGGACTTCGCCTTCTGCAAGCGCTGGACCGACATCGGCGGCGAGATCTGGGCCGACATCCAGAGCTCGCTCGATCACGTCGGACCGTCGGTGTTCCACGGCGACATCGCTTCGCAATTCGCGCCCGCGCCCGCAGCGGCGGCAGCCGATGCGGCGTGAGCCTTTCGGGATGAGCGCCGGCGCATCCCGTCTGTCGGCACCGGAACGCGCGTCCGAGGGCGGCCCGCGCTACCGCCTGCGCGATCTCTTCACACCGCTGGACACGCTGCTCGTCTCCGGCGGAGATCCGCGGCTGGCGCTGGACTCTAAGGATCGCATCAACGCCTATGGTTGCGCGGCCTCGCCCGAGCCGGAGATCTGGAATTTCGCCTCCTCGACCGCGTCGACGATCTCGCAAGCTGCTTACGATCGCGCCGCGCTCGCGCGCGAAGAGCTGATGCACAAGTGCCTGTTCGACGAGGTCGAGATCGCCTTCGATGCGCGCTGTGAAGGCATGCGCGAGGAGCTGCGCGGCCATTTCCAGCTTTCGCCGCGCGTCGATGTGGTGTTCTCGCCGTCCGGCACGGATTCCCAGCTTCACGCCCTGTTCGTGGCGCGCGCGGTGCTTGGCGCGCCGCCGGTGACGATCGTGGTCGGCGCCGACCAGACCGGAAGCGGGACGATCCATACCGCGCGTGGACATCATTTCAGCTCCACGACGGCGAGCGGCTTGGCGGTCCGCAAGGACGGCGCAGTTGCGGGGCTGGCCGGCGCCAGCATCGCGCTGCCATTGCGCGAGGCGGGGCCTGGGATCGCGATGCGCGCGGACGCGGATGCTGCGGTGCTGCGCGCGATCGAGGCCACGATCGCGCAGGGCGCGCCGGTGCTGCTTCAGATCATGGATGCCTCGAAACTCGGCTGGCGCGCACCGAGCGCGGCCTGCCTCGACGAGATCGCGCGGCGCTGGCCGCGCAAGGTTCAGATCGTTGTCGATGCCTGTCAGGCCCGGCTCGGCCGCCGCCGACTGCGCTCCTATCTCGACCGCGGTTACCTCGTGCTGATTACCGGCTCGAAATTCTTCGGCGGACCGGCCTTCAGCGGCGCGCTGCTCGTCCCGAAAGGCTTTTCGCGGTCGCTCGACCGAGTCGAGGCGATCGCGCCTGACTTTTTCGATTATGCCGGCCGTTGCGACTGGCCGATGGCCTGGACGATCCTGCGTTCGCGCTTCGAGCGCCGGCCGAATTTCGGCCAATGGTTGCGCTGGGAGGCGGCGCTGGCCGAGATCGGCAGCTACTATGCAGTGCCAGGTGCATTTCGCGCCAGGGCACTGGTCGAGCTCGCGGCCGGCATCGACAGCATGATCGCGCTGTCGCCGTCGCTTCGCTCCGTTCCAGCCGGAATCGGGAAGGTTGGTGTCGACGACGAGGAGTTCGCGCAAACTACGATCTTTCCGTTTCTGGCTGCTGCGCGACGGCAAGCCGATCTCGATCGCGGAGACCGGCGCCGTTCATCAGGCGCTGGCGCGTGACATGAACGAAGAGATCGGCGGCAGCACGGCGGACCGGCAGGTCGCCGCGCAGCGCTGCCTGGTCGGCCAGCCGGTCCGGCTGGAGCGCCAGGACGAGGCCCCGCTGGCCGTACTGCGCCTCTGCGTCGGCGCACGGCTCGTGACCGAGATCTGGTCCCCGGACATGGCGCAGGCGCGACGCAATTTGCAGCACGTGCTCGATCGCGTCGCCGACGTCCTGGTGAAGATCGAGCTGTTGCTTGATCGTGGCGCGGCGGCGCCCGTGCCGGCAAAGTCCGCGTTCGAGGTGTGAGATGCAGCAGCCGGTTTCCGTAGCCAACTTTGCCGACCGTATCGGCTTTGCGCAGTTGACGCGCCAGGCCTTCGAAGGTGTCGATTTGCAGCCGTTGCGCGACCAACTCGTCGTCCGGATCACGGAGGGGACGGCGCAGGCGGGCGAAGGCCTGGATTTGTCGCTGATCGTCCAGCTCCTTGGCGACAAGGCGGCGGGGCTTGCGATCCAATCGGAGGTGCTGACCTTCCATCAGTTGTTTCGTACGCCTAGCGCGGCTCCGAAGCCGGGCTTGCGCGTGCTCGCGCTTGCAGCCGACATCGACATGGGCGGCAACACGCCGATCGATTTCCTGCTCGAAGGCTCCGACATCGAGCTGTTGACGCTCTATGTGGTCAAGGGCGTCGGTCTGCCCGAGAACTTGCCCGAGCACGACGTCGCCATCGTGATTGCATCCGATTCCGAGGAATGCCGGGACGCGCTCGCGCTGATCGAGAAGGCCGCGCCACACTGGCCGCGGCCGCTGCTCAATCGCCCCGATCTCATCGGCAACCTCGATCGCGACAAGCTCTATCGGCTGCTGACAGGTGTGCCCGGCCTCGACATTCCCGCGACCGTCCACGCCACGCGTGCGCAATTGTCGGATCTCGCGCAGGGGCGGATCGCATGCGCGGCCATCGCGGACGAATTGCACTTTCCGATGATCGCGCGGCCGCGCGGATCGCATGCCGGTGTCGGGCTCGCGAAGCTCATTGATGCGGCGGCGCTCGTGGCCTATCTCGCCGAACGGAAAGAGCAGGACTTCTTCGTCGCGCGCTTCGTCGACTATGTCAGCCCCGACGGGCTCTACCGCAAGTATCGCCTCGCCATGGTCGACGGCAAGCCTTACGCCTGCCACATGGCGATCGCCGATCGCTGGGACATCTGGTATCTCAACGCCTACATGGCATTCAGCGAGGAGAAGCGGGCCGAGGAAGCCGTCTTCATGCTCGACTTCGACCACGCCTTTGCGGCGCGCCACAAGAGCGCGCTCGAGCAGATGAGCAGGCGCGTCGGCCTCGACTATTTCATCGTCGACTGCGCCGAGAACCAGAACGGCGAGCTCCTGGTGTTCGAAGCCGACAATACCGCCGTCGTGCACAACATGGATTTGCCGGTCGTGTTTCCGTACAAGCCGCCGCAGATGCGCAAGATATTTGCGGCGTTCACGGCGATGCTGTCGCGGCATGCGCGAGCGGGCAAGGGAAGTGCAACATGAACGAGATCATCCGCAGCACGCCAAGCTCCGTCACCCACAGCTCGCTCGATCCGCAGGACTGGAGCGAATTTCGCGCGCTGGCCCATCGCATGCTGGACGAGGCGATCGATGGCATCGCCAACGTTCGGGCGCGTCCGGTGTGGCAGCCGATCCCCGATGAGGTCCGCGCGGCATTCAAGGCCGACGTGCCGCGCGAGGCGAGCGACCTTGCCGATGTCTATCGTGAATTTGCCGAGCATGTCGCGCCCTATGCGACCGGCAACGTCCACCCGGGCTTCATGGGCTGGGTCCATGGCGGCGGCACTGCAGTCGGCATGCTCGCGGAGATGCTAGCAGCCGGCCTCAATGCCAATCTCGGCGGACGCGACCACATGCCGATCGAGGTCGAGCGCCAGATCGTGGCGTGGATGCGCCGCCTGTTCGCATTTCCGGAAGACGCGAGCGGCATCTTCGTCACGGGCACGTCGATGGCCAATCTGATGGCGGTGCTGGTGGCACGTACGAATGCACTCGGCACGCTGGCGCGCCAGCACGGCATCGGCAATGACGGCGCACTGCTTACGGCCTATACGTCGCACGCTGCACATGGCTGCATCTCGAGGGCGATGGACATTGCCGGGCTCGGCATGGACGCGCTACGCAAGATCGGTGTCGATGCCGATCATCGCATCGATGTTGCCGCGCTTCGTGCGCAGATCGCGGTCGATCGCGAGGTCGGCTTCAAGCCGTTCCTGGTGGTGGCATCGGCCGGCACGGTGGATGTCGGCGCGATCGACGATCTCAGGACAATCGCGGAGCTGTGCCGCGATGAAGGGATCTGGTTTCACGTCGATGGCGCTTTCGGTGCGCTTGCGATCCTGTCACCCGAGCTCGCGCCGTTGCTCCGCGGCATCGAGCTTGCGGATTCCGTTGCGCTCGACTTCCACAAATGGGGACAGGTGCCTTATGACGCCGGCTTCCTGCTGGTGCGCGACGGCGAGCAGCATCGACAGGCCTTTGCGCAGCCCGCGGCCTATCTGCGCCGCGAGGCGAGGGGGCTCGCAGCGGGCGCGGTCTGGCCCTGCGATCTCGGCCCGGATCTGTCGCGCGGCTTCCGTGCGCTGAAGACCTGGTTCACGCTGAAGACGTTCGGCACCGATCGGCTCGGTGCGGTGATCGCGCGAAGCTGCGCGCTGGCGAAATATCTGGAGGCGCGCGTGCTGGCCGAGCCGCGGCTGGAATTGCTGGCGCCGGTCAACCTCAACATCGTCTGCTTCCGCTACCGCGCCGATGATGCGATCAATCGCGAGATTGTCGCCGACATCCAGGAGGCCGGCGTCGCGGCCCCATCGAGCACGACGCTCGACGGCAAGTTCGCGATCCGCGCCGCGATCGTCAATCACCGCACCGACGAGACCGACATCGATGCGCTGGTCTCGGCCGTGCTGGAGTTCGGCGGACGAAGGAGTGACGGAGTGGTCGAGGTCGAGGCGCCGCCGCTGGCAGTGCAGTAGCATCGATGCATGGCCAAACGACAACGGCCCCGGAGGTGATCCGGGGCCGTTGTCGTTTGCGGCTTGGTTGTTGGCGCAGCGTGGCGGCACGAACGCGTGTGGTCAGGCTGCGGTGCTGACGTCGTCCTTGCCGGCTTCCGTCTTGGGATGGGTGGCCTCGAACTGATCTCGCAGCTTTTCCTCATAAGCGATCAGCTTGCGGGCGTCCTTCAGCGCCCGGTAGAGGTCGCCGTTGAGGATATTGTTGTTGATGCCTTCGATGATCGGCCAGGCGCTCGGCACCGCGGTGACGATGTCGCGCACCAGGTTGAAATAGGTGCCGTGCTGGGTCTGCGGATCCGGCGAGATGTACATGAGCTGGACCGCCAGATAGACCAGCTTGGCGGGCGTGGTTGCGGTCTCCGGCGTGAGAATGTCGCGCTCGCGCAGGATCGGCACGTTGTCGCCGTCGATCAGGAGGCGGGCGCGCTGGTCCGTGTTGGTAATCACGCAGTTACCGACGATGATGCGTTCGTGCGGTCTGAGCTCGACCTTGAGGGCCATGCCTGTTCTCCATCAACGCTTTCGTAACCGAGCGTTCGTTGCGGCTCATCAGGGCGTGATTCTCGCTCGGAATTAGTTAACGAGCTGTGAATCGCCGGCGTTCACGCGAAAAAGGACAGCATTATCAATATTGTATCTGTGTGGCGGTGCGGCGATGTGCTCAGCTCCCACGCCCGAATCACGTGCGGCCCGGCAAAAGCACGGGTTTCATTTCATGTTTCGTTAGAGGTCTCGACGCCACGGTCCGCCGGTCGCTGGGTCAATCTCGATCCAAGCTGACGCGTAACAGTAGCGTCGTTTACCAGAAAGGTAACACCTCAATGTCCGGTATCGTCCTCTCCGCATCGGTTCGTCAGAACCTGCTCTCCCTCCAGTCCACCGCTGACCTCCTCGCCACCACGCAGAACCGTCTGTCGACCGGCAAGAGCGTCAACTCGGCTCTCGACAATCCCACCAACTTCTTCACGGCCCAGTCGCTCGACAACCGCGCCAGCGACATCAACAACCTGCTCGATGGCATCGCCAACGGCGTGCAGGTGCTGCAGGCTGCCAACACCGGCATCACCTCGCTGCAAAAGCTGATCGACAGCGCCAAGTCGATCGCCAACCAGGCGCTGCAGACCACGGTCGGTTACTCCACCAAGTCGAACGTCTCCGCTACGATCTCCGGTGCGACAGCGGCCGACCTGCGCGGTACGACGAGCTTCGCCAGCGCGACGGCGAGCAGCAACGTGGTGTATAGCGGCGCGGCCGGCGGCACCACGGCGGCGACCGGCACCACGACGCTCGGCGCCACCATCGGCACGTTCACGGGCACCGCAGGAACGGCCGGCGACGGCACCACGGCCCTGACCGGCACCATCACCCTGATCGCGACCAACGGCACGACCGCGACCGGCCTGGTCGGCAACGCCCAGCCTGCCGACGGCGACACGCTGACCGTGAACGGCAAGACCATCACCTTCCGCAGCGGCGCTGCGCCGGCGTCGAGCGCGGTTGCGTCCGGTTCGGGCGTCAGCGGCAACCTCGTCACCGACGGCAACGGCAACACCACCGTCTATCTCGGCACCGCGGGCACCCCGGCTGCGACCGTCAACGATCTGTTGACCGCGGTCGATCTGGCCAGCGGCGTGAAGACGGCTTCCATCAGCTCGGGTGCTGCGACGATCGCCACGAGCGTCAACCAGACTGCATCGAGCGTTGGTGGTGGTGCCGTCACGCTGAAGAGCTCGACGGGTGCGGATCTGAGCGTCACCGGCAAGGCCGACCTGCTCAAGGCGCTCGGCCTGACCACGTCAGTGGGCGGCGGCAACGCCACCGTGACTGTCAACCGGACCACGACCTCGGCCTCGCTGGGTGCGACGATCACGGACGGTTCGACGCTGAACGTCGACGGCCACGTCATCACCTTCAAGAATGCGCCGATCCCGGGTTCGACCGGTGCTCCGAGCGTTCCGAGCGGTTATGGTGCGAGCGGTAACGTCCTCACCGACGGCAACGGCAACTCCACGGTCTATCTGCAGGGTGGCACGATCAACGACGTGCTGAAGGCGATCGACCTTGCCACCGGCGTGCAGACCGCGACGGTCAACGCCAACGGCACCGCGACGCTTGCGACGGCCACCGGCCAGACCAACTCGTCGATCAACGCCTCGGGTCAGCTCAAGCTCTCGACCGGCGTCAATGCCGACCTGTCGATCACCGGCACCGGTAATGCGCTGAATGCGCTTGGCCTCGCCGGCAATACGGGGACCTCGACCGCGTTCACCGCGGCGCGTACCTCCGGCATCGGCGGCATCAGCGGCAAGACCTTGACCTTCTCCTCCTTCAACGGCGGCACGGCGGTCAATGTCACCTTCGGCGACGGCACCAACGGTACGGTCAAGACGCTCGATCAGCTCAACACCAAGCTTCAGGCCAACAACCTGACCGCGACGATCGACGCCAACGGCCTGCTGACGGTCTCGACCACCAACGACTACGCGTCCTCGACGATCGGCTCGAGCGCCGCAGGTGGTGCGATCGGCGGCACGCTGACCTCGTCGCTCACGTTCTCGACGGCTTCCACCCCCGTCCAGGACACGGTTGCGCAGACCTCGCGTGCGAACCTGGTGTCTCAGTACAACAACATCCTGAACCAGATCGACACGACCTCGCAGGACTCCTCGTTCAACGGTGTCAACCTGTTGAACGGCGATCAGCTCAAGCTGGTGTTCGACGAGACCGGCAAGTCGAACCTCAGCATCACTGGCGTGACCTACAACTCCAAGGGTCTGGGCCTCGCCGCGCTGACCAGCGGTGTCGACTTCATCGACAACTCCGCGACCAACAAGGTGCTGTCGAACCTGAACGCCGCGTCGAGCACGCTGCGCTCAGAAGCTTCGAGCCTCGGCTCGAACCTCTCGGTGGTGCAGGTTCGTCAGGACTTCAACAAGAGCCTGATCAACGTGCTGCAGACCGGCTCGTCCAACCTGACGCTGGCCGACACCAACACCGAAGCGGCCAACAGCCAGGCGCTGTCGACCCGCCAGTCGATCGCGGTCTCCGCGCTGTCGCTGGCCAACCAGTCGCAGCAGAGCGTGCTCCAGCTGCTCCGCTAACAAGCGGCGCACATCGCAAGACGATCACGGCGGCGGGGCTTCGGCCTCGCCGCTTTCTTTTTGCGCCGGCCTCAGAGTGCCGCTCGGCAAAAGTGGAGACGATGCATTCGGATGCAGCCAATTGCTCACTCTGAGTTATGGTTGACAAGTCGCAAACACCTGGTCGCTGCACGAAAAAGCGTCATCCTATCATGACGATATAAGCGAGCCCGATCCGGCTCCGGTCGCCCGCATGGTGAATCCGCGCAAGGATTGGCGCGACGCGCTTCATGCTTTGTTAGCCGTCTGCGTTCACCGTCCCGGCATCGATTAATCCTAATCGAAGTTTGTTGCGTTGCGTACCAGAAGGGTAACACTCAATGTCCGGTATCGTTCTCTCTTCGTCGGTTCGTCAGAACCTGCTCTCCCTCCAGTCCACCGCCGATCTTCTCGCCACCACGCAGAGCCGTCTGTCGACCGGCAAGAGCGTCAACTCGGCTCTGGACAACCCCACCAACTTCTTCACGGCCCAGTCGCTCGACAACCGCGCCAGCGACATCAACAACCTGCTCGACGGCATCGCCAACGGCGTGCAGGTGCTGCAGGCTGCCAACACCGGCATCACCTCGCTGCAGAAGCTGATCGATAGCGCCAAGTCGATCGCCAACCAGGCGCTGCAGACCACGGTCGGTTACTCCACCAAGTCGAACGTCTCCACCACGATCTCCGGTGCGACGGCGGCCGACCTGCGCGGCACGACGAGCTTTGCCAGCGCGACCGCGAGCAGCAACGTGGTGTATAGCGGCGCGGCCGGCGGCACCACGGCGGCGACCGGCACCACGACGCTCGGCGCCACCATCGGCACCTTCACGGGCACCGCGGGAACGGCCGGCGACGGCACCACGGCCTTGACCGGCACCATCACCCTGATCGCCACCAACGGCACGACCGCGACCGGCCTGGTCGGCAACGCCCAGCCTGCCGACGGCGACACGCTGACCGTGAACGGCAAGACCATCACCTTCCGTGCGGGCTCTGCCCCGGCGTCGAGCGCGGTTGCGTCCGGTTCGGGCGTCAGCGGCAACCTCGTCACCGACGGCAACGGCAACACCACCGTCTATCTCGGCACCGCGGGCACCCCGGCTGCGACCGTCAACGATCTGTTGACCGCGGTCGATCTGGCCAGCGGCGTGAAGACGGCTTCCATCAGCTCGGGTGCTGCGACGATCGCCACGAGCGTCAACCAGACTGCATCGAGCGTTGGTGGTGGTGCGGTCACGCTGAAGAGCTCGACGGGTGCTGATCTGAGCGTCACCGGCAAGGCCGACCTGCTCAAGGCGCTCGGCCTGACCACGTCAGTGGGCGGCGGCAACGCCACCGTGAGCGTCAACCGGACCACGAGCTCGGCCTCGCTGGGTGCGACGATCACGGACGGTTCGACGCTGAACGTCGACGGCCACGTCATCACCTTCAAGAACGCGCCGACCCCGGGTACGACCGGTGCGCCGAGCGTTCCGAGCGGTTATGGTGCGAGCGGTGCGGTCGTGACCGACGGCAACGGCAACTCGACCGTCTATCTGCAGGGTGGCACGATCAACGACGTGCTGAAGGCGATCGACCTCGCCACCGGCGTGCAGACCGCGACGGTCAACGCCAACGGCACCGCGACGCTTGCGACGGCCACCGGCCAGACCAACTCGTCGATCAACGCCTCGGGCCAGCTCAAGATCTCGACCGGCGTCAACGCCGACCTGTCGGTCACCGGCACCGGCAACGCGCTGAATGCGCTCGGCCTCGCCGGCAACACCGGGACTGCGACCGCCTTCACCGCAGCACGTACCTCGGGCATTGGCGGCATCGCCGGCAAGACCTTGACCTTCACCTCCTTCAACGGCGGCACGGCGGTCAATGTCACTTTCGGCGACGGCACCAACGGCACGGTCAAGACGCTCGATCAGCTCAACACCAAGCTTCAGGCCAACAACCTGACCGCGACGATCGACGCCAACGGCCTGCTGACGGTCTCGACCACCAACGACTACGCGTCCTCGACCATCGGATCGAGCGCCGCGGGTGGTGCGATCGGCGGCACGCTGACGACGGCACTGACCTTCTCGACGGCTTCCACTCCCGTCCAGGACACGGTTGCCCAGACTTCGCGCGCCAACCTGGTCAATCAGTACAACAACATCCTGAACCAGATCGACTCGACCGCTCAGGACTCTTCGTTCAACGGCGTCAACCTCTTGAACGGCGACCAGCTCAAGCTGGTGTTCGACGAGACCGCCAAGTCGAGCTTGAGCATCACTGGCGTGACCTACAACTCCAAGGGTCTGGGCCTCGCCGCGCTGACCAGCGGTGTCGACTTCATCGACAACGCTGCCACCAACAAGGTGCTGACCAACCTGAACTCCGCGTCGAGCACGCTGCGCTCGGAAGCATCGGCTCTGGGCTCGAACTTGACGATCGTGCAGGTGCGTCAGGACTTCAACAAGAACCTGATCAACGTGCTGCAGACCGGCTCGTCCAACCTGACGCTGGCCGATACCAACGTCGAGGCGGCCAATAGCCAGGCGCTGTCGACCCGCCAGTCGATCGCGGTCTCCGCGCTGTCGCTGGCCAACCAGTCGCAGCAGAGCGTGCTCCAGCTACTCCGCTAACAAGCGGACAACATCGCAAGCAAGATCGGGCGGCGGGGCTTCGGCCCCGCCGCTTTTTTCGTTCGTCGCTCGAGGTTTCGAGAGGGCAGGCGGCACTCTGAAAAAGTAACCAGCGGTTATGGTTAATGGAGCGTAAGCGCTGAAAATCGCCAATGATTTCAGAGCGATTGTCCGACCCCGCAACCGGCGTCCAGTCGCTTATGGTGAACCGCCGCTTATGCGGGCGATGTTCGTTTCACCCTTTGTTAGCCATGTCAGCGCACCCTCTGCCCGTCACTCGATCCAGAAGCGATCGAACGAAGACGCGTAAGCCAGAAGGGTAAGAGTCATGTCCGGTATTGTTCTCTCTGCGTCGGTTCGTCAGAACCTGCTCTCTCTCCAGTCCACCGCCGATCTTCTCGCCACCACACAGAACCGTCTGTCGACCGGCAAGAGCGTCAACTCGGCTCTCGACAATCCCACCAATTTATTTCACGGCTCAGTCGCTCGACAATCGCGCCAGCGACATCAACAACCTGCTCGATAGCATCGCCAACGGCGTGCAGGTGCTGCAGGCTGCCAACACCGGCCTGACCTCGCTGCAGAAGCTGATCGACAGCGCCAAGTCGATCGCTAACCAGGCGCTGCAGACCACGGTCGGCTATTCCACGAAGTCCAACGTCTCCACCACGATCGCGGGCGCGACGGCGGCGGACCTGCGCGGCACGACTTCGTTTGCCAGCGCCACGGCGAGCAGCAACGTGCTGTACAATGGCACGGCCGGCGGCACCACCGCGGCGAACGGGACCACGACGCTCGGCGCCACTCTCGGCTCGTTCACGGGCACGGCGGCAACGGCCGGCGACGGCACCACGGCCCTGACCGGCACCATCACCTTGATCGCGACCAACGGCACGACCGCGACCGGCCTGATCGGCAACGCTCAGCCCGCCGACGGCGACACGCTGACCGTCAACGGCAAGACCATCACCTTCCGTTCGGGGGCTGCTCCGGCGTCGAGCGCCGTTCCGGCCGGTTCGGGCGTCAGCGGCAATCTCGTCACCGATGGCAACGGCAACACCACCGTCTATCTCGGCACCGCGGGTACCCCGGCTGCGACCGTCAACGATCTCTTGACCGCGGTCGATCTGGCCAGCGGCGTGAAGACGGTGTCCATCAGCTCCGGTGCTGCGACGATCGCCACGAGCGTCAACCAAACCGCTTCGAGCGTTGGTGGTGGTGCGGTCACGCTGAAGAGCTCGACGGGTGCGGATCTGAGCGTCACCGGCAAGGCTGACCTGCTCAAGGCGCTCGGCCTGACGACGTCTACGGGTGCAGGCAACGCCACCGTGAACGTCAACCGGACCACGAGCGCGAGCTCGCTGGGCGCGGAGATCACGGATGGTTCGACGCTGAATGTCGACGGCCACGTCATCACCTTCAAGAACGCGCCGATCCCGGGCACGACCGGCGCGCCGAGCGTTCCGAGCGGATATGGTGCGAACGGTGCGGTGGTCACCGACGGCAACGGCAACTCGACGGTCTATCTGCAGGGCGGCACGGTCAATGACGTGCTGAAGGCGATCGACCTCGCCACCGGCGTGCAGACCGCGACGATCAACGCCAACGGCACCGCGACACTTGCGACCGCGACAGGCCAGTCGAACTCGACGATCAACACCTCCGGTCAGCTCAAGATCTCGACCGGCATCAATGCCGACCTGTCGATCACCGGCACCGGCAATGCGCTGAACGTGCTCGGCCTCGCCGGCAACACCGGCAACGCGACCGCCTTCACCGCGGCGCGCACCTCCGGCATCGGCGGCATTGCCGGCAAGACCTTGACCTTCACCTCCTTCAACGGCGGCACGGCGGTCAACGTTACCTTCGGCGACGGCACCAACGGCACGGTCAAGACGCTCGATCAGCTCAACACCAAGCTCCAGGCCAACAACCTGGCGGCGACGATCGACGCCAACGGCCTGCTGACCATCACCGCGTCTAATGACTATGCCTCCTCGACGCTCGGCTCGACGGCCGCCGGCGGTGCGATCGGCGGCACGCTGACGACGGCGCTGACCTTCTCGACGGCTTCCACTCCCGTCCAGGATGCGGTTGCACAGACGGCCCGCGCCAATCTGGTGTCCCAGTACAACAACATCCTGAACCAGATCGACACCACCTCGCAGGACTCTTCGTTCAACGGCGTCAACCTCTTGAACGGTGATCAGCTCAAGCTGGTGTTCGACGAGACCGGCAAGTCGAGCCTGAACATCACCGGCGTGACCTACAACTCCAAGGGGCTGGGTCTTGCCTCGCTGACCGTCGGCGTCGACTTCATCGACAACGCCGCCGCCAACAGGGTGCTGACCAATTTGAACGCCGCGTCGAGCACGCTGCGCTCGGAGGCGTCCAGCCTCGGTTCGAACCTCTCGGTGGTGCAGATCCGTCAGGACTTCAACAAGAACCTGATCAACGTGCTGCAGACCGGCTCGTCCAACCTGACGCTGGCCGATACCAACGTCGAGGCGGCCAACAGCCAGGCGCTGTCGACCCGCCAGTCGATCGCGGTCTCCGCGCTGTCGCTGGCCAACACGTCGCAGCAGAGCGTGCTCCAGCTGCTCCGCTAATAAGCGGCTGAAATACCTAAATAAAATCGAGCGGCGGGGCTATTTCCCCGCCGCTCTTTTTTGCGTTCGGAGGCGGGCAGGGGCGTTCACCCACTATTAACCCTATCGCTTAAACCGGCGTTAACCATACTTTAAAGGACACCTCCTAAAACTGGACCAAAGCCCGCTTTCCAGACCGCGCGGCCGATTCGTATCCGGTTCAAGAGGAAGACTCGCCAATGTCCAACATCGTTCTCTCGGCGTCAGTTCGCCAGAACCTGTTGTCGCTGCAGTCGACGGCCGACTTGCTGGCCACGACGCAGGAACGGCTGTCGACCGGCAAGAAGGTCAATACGGCGCTCGACAATCCCACCAACTTCTTCACGGCGCAGGGGCTGGACAACCGGGCGAGCGACATCAGCAACCTGCTCGACGGCATCAACAACGGTGTGCAGGTGCTGCAGGCGGCCAACACCGGCATCACCTCGCTGCAGAAGCTGATCGACAGCGCGAAGTCGATCGCTAACCAGGCGCTGCAGACCACGGTCGGCTATTCCACCAAGTCGAACGTCTCCACCACGATTCCCGGCGCGACGCCCGCCGACCTGCGCGGCACGACCTCCTATGCGAGCGCGACCGCCAAGAGCAACGTGCTCTATACCGGTGCAGCCGGCGGCGTCACTCCGGTCACGGGGACTGCCGCGCTCGGCGCCTCGCTGGGCTCGAGCGCCGGCACCTTCACCGGCACAGCAGCGACCGCCGCCGACGGCACCACCGCACTGTCCGGAACCGCCACGCTGGTCGGCACCACGGCATCCACCAGCTTCGGCGCGCCACCCGCGGATGGCGACACCATCACGGTGAACGGCAAGACCATCACCTTCCGCACCGGCGTCGCTCCGAGCACGCAGCCGACCGGCTGGGGCCTCGACGCCAGTGGACACATCGCCACCGACGGCAACGGCAATTCAATCGTTTATGAGGGAACGCCGACTGCGCCCGGGGCGACCGTCAACGACGTCCTCACTGCGATCGACCTCGCCAGCGGCGTCAAGACTGCAACCATCAGCGCTAGCGCGGCGACCATCGCCGTCAGCGGCTCGGCCGGTCCTGTCGGCACGCTTCAGGTTGCATCGTCCATTACGGCCGGCGCGGTTACGTTGAAGAGTTCGACCGGCGCCGATCTGAGCGTGACGGGCAAGGCCGACTTCCTCAACAAGCTCGGTCTGACTTCTGCGACTGGCGCCGGCAATGCCAACGTCACTGCGGCCCGGTCGACGACCGCGGGCTCGCTCGGCACGCTGGTCCAGGACGGCTCGACGTTAAATGTCGACGGCCACACGATCACCTTCAAGAACGCGCAGACGCCGCAATCGGCGGCGAGCGTGACGTCGGGCGGCGTCAGCGGCAACATCCTCACCGACGGCAACGGCAACTCGACGGTCTATATCCAGAGCGCGACGCTGACCGACCTGCTCAACGCGATCGACCTTGCCACCGGCGTGAAGACCGCCAGCATCTTCAATGGTGCGGCGACCCTCTCGACGACGTCGGGTCAGATCCCCTCGTCGGTGAATTCCAGCGGTCAGCTGTCGCTCTCCACCGGCATCAACGCCGACCTCTCGATCACCGGTACCGGCAACGCGCTCAGCGCGTTCGGCCTCAGCGGCAACACGGGAACGGCGACCGCCTTCACCGCAGCCCGCACCTCCGGCGTCGGCGGCATCAGCGGCAAGACGCTGACCTTCACCTCGTTCAACGGCGGCACCCCGGTGAACGTCACCTTCGGCGACGGCACCAACGGCACCGTGAAGACGCTGGACCAGCTCAACGCCCAGCTTCAGGCCAACCACCTGACGGCGACGATCGATGCCAATGGCGTGCTGACGGTGACCACCGTCAACGAATACGCCTCCTCGACGCTCGGTTCGACGACCGCCGGCGGCGCAGTCGGCGGCACGATCACCGGTGTTCTGGCCTTCACCACCGCGCAGCCGCCGGTCCAGGATCCCGTCGCGCAGACCGCGCGCTCCAACCTGGTCAACCAGTTCAACAATATCCTGGCCCAGATCGACACGACGTCGCAGGACTCCTCTTTCAACGGCGTCAACCTGCTCAACGGCGACACGCTGAAGCTGGTGTTCAACGAGACCGGCAGCTCCACGCTCAGCATCAACGGCGTGGTGTTCAATGCGGCGGGCCTCGGTCTCAGCAATCTCGTCAACGGCGTCGACTTCATCGACAACGGCGCCACCAACAAGGTGCTGGCCAGCTTGAACGCCGCCTCGAGCACGCTTCGCTCCGAAGGCTCCTCGCTCGGTTCGAATCTCTCGATCGTGCAGGTGCGTCAGGACTTCTCCAAGAACCTGATCAACGTTCTGCAGACCGGCTCGTCCAACCTGACGCTCGCCGACACCAACGAGGAAGCGGCCAACAGCCAGGCGCTGTCGACCCGCCAGTCGATCGCGGTCTCCGCGCTATCGCTGGCCAACCAGTCGCAGCAGAGCGTGCTCCAGCTGCTCCGCTAATTTCGCGATGCAGGATCGCCATTCGAGATTTCGCGGCGGGGCTAATGCTCCGCCGTTCATTTGAGGGAGATCGCTAAGACAAGATTAGCTCAGATCGACACGCGTCACGTGGAGCGAGTTTACACCGTGTGTGCGTGAATCTAACGTTGCGCTGACGAAGAGCTCTGCGACCCGTAATTGTCCGGAGTGCTTCCAAGCACACACGTAAGCAAATCTTAAGCGGTGCTGCCTAGGGTTGGGAAAGAAATCCTTAAGCGCGTTCAACGCGCTAGGTAACCTCCAGGGTGTGATTGATGTCGAATTCCGCTGCCTCGGCCTACGCGCGTGTTGCAACGACCACAGCATCTCCTCGCGACATCGAAGCGCAGACCCTGCTCAAGGCCGCGAACAAGCTCCAGGATGCGGTGAACAACGCCGATCCGCTCAGCGAGCAGACCATGCAGGCCCTGATGTTCAACCGCAAGCTCTGGACCATCTTCTTGAGCGAGGCGATGCGCGACAACAATCCGCAGCCGATCGACGTCCGGCAGAAGATCGCCAATATCAGCGTGTTCGTGCTGAGCCAGACCGCAGCGCTGCAGATGAGCCCGCAGTTCGATCACTTCCGTCCGCTGATCGAGATCAACCGCAATATCGCTGCTGGTCTGTCCGGGCGGCCGTGACGGAAGCGCTCAGCGCAGCGATGGCTCGCAACGTCAGCGGCTGCTGATCTATCTCGATACTGCCGTTACGCCGCTCGACGCCTGATCGTCAGGCGCTGCGGTCGGTGCTGAGCGGACGCGAGGGTTCGGACTTCAGATCAAGCGCATGGAAATAGGCCCGACGGCGCAGCATCGCTTCGTCAGGGAATTGGTTGACCACCGCGTCGGTCCTCTCGTTGACGACCTGGAAGACGAAGGATGCGGCCGCCTGGTCGAACACGACCTGGCGCGAGACGTTCTCGTGGTTCGGCAAATCATTGCGCACTGGCGCGCCCGTATCGCTCGCGGCGACCGTCTGGCTCACCGGCAAATCAGTTTGCACAGCCTCGTTCGCCGCCGCGTTTGACGTCGTTACGATCTGCACGGGGCCGGGATCCCCACCGGCCGGATGCTGAAATCTGTACTCATGGCAGCCTCCTGGTTGCCTTACTTGAGTCAAATCCCAACCCCTCTAATCGCGCAAGCATGGAACACCAGGCCTGAAGACCCGGTAAGGAAACGTGCCTAACCGCGCGACCACATCGCCGCGCGGTTTTTCATAAAATTGTCGCTTATTCTTGTGCGCTCAGAGCGAGCGGCTGACCGCGAGCGGCGTGATGTGGCGCGGACCCGGAGCTGCGCGACGACCCGCGGCGGTATAGGTGTTTGGTACGTTGCGCTTCTGGATCTCGGCATTGACGCCGCGCACGACGCTCTCGGACACGGCGTGTGCGGTGGCGAGCACGGTGAGGTTGACCTGAAGCATCGCGCGGAACGCATCGTGATGACGATGCAGCGTCGAGAGCAGCTCGGGCGCGGATTTCGCGAGCTGGGCCTGGTTCGCCTTCAGTTGGCTGACGGCGCCGACATAGTTTCGCGACAGCTCCTGCTTCTTGCCCTCGAGCGTCATCGCCTCACGGACCTGGCCGGCGCGGACGAGCTCGGTCTCGCGCTCGATCAGTCCGAGCAGGGCGCTCATCGCATCCATCAGGCTCTCGGCGAGCTTGCGGGCCTCGGCGTTGCCGGGCGCGGTGTTCGTACGCTGCGCTTGCATCGGCTGACGTGAGGCGTTGAAATGGTTCATCTCGATTGACCTTATGCCGTGCGGATCGTTTTCGCCTGCTGCATGATCAGGGTGCGGTAGACTTCGTTGGCGATGCCGACGCCGCCGGCCTTGGCGAAGTTCTTGGAATATTGCTCCGTCAGCATCGAGCGCCACACCCCGGTGCCGGGCGTGTCGCCGAACGGGCCTTCGCCCTTCAGGCCGGAGGTCATCTGCGAGAACATGCTGTTGAGGAACATCGCCTCGAAATCGGTGGCGGTCTTCTGCGCCTTGGTCTGCTGTTGCGGCGAGACCTTTTGCAGGGCGCTCGCGAGCTCGAAGTCTGGCCGGCCGTTGCGGCTCTCGACCGAAAAGGCCGAGGAGTTGGCGACGCGCGTGGTGTTGATCGCGCCGGTCTGCATCACATCACCTCGATGTCGGCTTCGATCGCGCCCGCGGCCTTGATCGCCTGCAGGATGCTGATCATGTCGCGGGGACCGATGCCGAGGCCGTTGAGGCCGTCGACGAGCTGCTGGAGCGACACGCCGTCCTTGACCACGGCCAGCTTCTTGCCGTCCTCGGTGACAGTGACGGCGCTGCGTGGCGCGACCACCGTCCGCCCACGCGACAACGGGTTGGGCTGGCTCACCTGCGGGCTCTCGGAGATCGTGACAGTGAGGTTGCCTTGCGCAACCGCGACCGTGGCGACGCGGACGTCGCGGCCCATCACGATGATGCCGCTCCGCTCGTCGATGATGATCTTGGCGGCGAGATCGGGATCGACCTGGAGCTGCTCGATCTCGGTGAGAAAGGCGACGACGTTGCCCTTGAACTCCGGCGGGATCGACAGCTGCACCGTCGAGGGATCGATCGGCTCGGCGGTCTTGACGCCGAGATAGTCGTTGACGGCGGCCGCGATGCGCTTGGCGGTGGTGAAGTCGGCGTTGCGCAGCGCCAGGCGCACGTTTGGCAGACGATTGAGTGCGAACTCGATCTCGCGCTCGATGATGGCGCCGTTGGCAATGCGCCCCACGGTCGGCACGCCGCGCACGATTTTCGCCGCTTCGCCTTCGGCCTGGAAGCCGGAGATCGCGAGCGAGCCTTGCGCGACCGCATAGACGTTGCCGTCGGCACCTAACAGGGGCGTCACGAGCAGGGTCCCGCCCTGCAGGTTCTTGGCATCGCCGAGCGCCGAGACGGTGACGTCCATGCGCGTGCCCTGGGTGGCGAACGCTGGCAGGTTGCCTGTCACCATCACGGCGGCGACGTTGCCGGTGCGGATGGTGGCGCCGCGGATGTTGACGCCCATGCGCTCGAGCATCGCCTGCAGCGACTGCTTGGTGAAGGGGATGTTGTTGAGCGTGTCGCCGGTGCCGTTGAGGCCGACGACGAGGCCGTAGCCGATGAGCTGGTTCTGCCGCACGCCCTCGATGTTGGCGAGGTCCTTGATGCGCGATGTCGCGCTTGCAGGCGTGACCGAGAGCGCCAGCGCTGACAGCGCGGCACAGGCCACCCCAACAATCCTCACCCACCGAACGCCTGGCATCCTCTGCTCCCCAAGGCTCCTAAAAAGGCTCCTAAAAAGGCTCCTCAAATCGAAGGACCGGCTGCGACACTCCCATGACGAGCTGGTCCGGCGCTTTCCTTGCGAGCGCTGTGCCAACCCGGAGCAGCGAGGGTAGGTGGCTGAATAGGTTGAATAAATCTGTTTCGACCGGTGTCAGCCGGCGTTCGCTCTGAGGAGCGAAACTGCCGCCTGTCGGCAGATTTTGCCGACCCGTTTACGCGCCGTTAACCATAAAACGGCGAAGGTGCGGCATCGATCACCCGGATTGCTGCGATGCGCATCTACGGACCGAACGGCACCACGCTTGGAGCTCCGGCCAGCCAGGCCAGGCGGACGGGCTCGGGCACCTTCGTCCTGCCCGACACCTCGTCGGCGCAGGAGACGCGGAGTGCTGCCGCGCCGAAAGCCGCCGCCAACATCGATGCGCTGCTTGCACTGCAGGGCGTCGAGGAGGATCCGGTCGAGCGCCGCAAGCGCTCGGTCGCCCGCGGTAGGACCGCGCTTGACGTGCTCGACGATCTCAAGATGGGGCTCCTGTCCGGCAATCTCGACGCGTCGACCGTGATGCGGCTGCGCGATGCCGCAGCGAATTTGAAATCGTCTTCGGGTGATGCCGGTCTCGATGCGGTGCTGTCCGAGATCGAGCTGCGCGTCGAGGTCGAACTGGCGAAGGCCGGGCGGGCGTAGTCAGGCATCGCGCGCTGTCATCGCCCGCGAAGGCGGGCGATCCAGTACTCCAGAGACAGTCCTTGTTGAATCGAGAGGCCGCGGCGTACTGGATGCCCCGGTCAAGCCGGGGCATGACAGCGGAGTTTGGGGGCGCGGAGTGCGCTCCTGCGAGAGCGCCTACGCCGCTTCCTCCTTCTGCTGTGCGTCGTAGCGGCGCTGGGCGGCGAGCACGTCCTTCAAATTCTGCTCGGCCCAATCGCGCAGGGGATCGACCGCCGCCGCCAGCGTCAGTCCGAGCTGCGTGATCGAATATTCCACCGTGACAGGCACGGTCGCGATGGCGCGGCGCCTGATCAGGCCGTCGCGTTCGAGCGATTTGAGAACCTGACTCAGCATCTTCTGTGAAATGCCCTCGATCGTGCGGCGCAATTGATTGAAGCGCATCGGCTCCTCGCGCAGCAGCAAGAGAATCAGCACCGCCCATTTGTCGCCGACGCGATCGAGGATCTGGCGCGTCGGACAGTTCGCTGCATAGACGTCGGGTTTCATCGTCGGGTCCTCGGATTCCATTCTGGTCGATTGCGAAGGCACGCCGGTTACTCCAGCGTTATCAGGTAAGCACAAAGTGCTCTCTTAACACCAGCATTCTTTGCGATATCTAGTAACCGCTAGTTACTATAGGAGCAAAGGAGCCTTTCATGAAAATCGCAGTCGCCGGCGCCTCGGGCCGGGCCGGGTCGGAAATCACCAAGGAACTGTCGCGTCGCGGCCATAGCGTCACCGCCATTGCCCGCAACCCGGAAAAGATCGCGGCCCTGCCGAACGTCACGCCAACCAAGGGCGACGTGCTCGATCAGGCCGGCCTCGCCAAGCTGTGGGCCGGGCACGACGTCGCCGTGAGTTCCGTGCACTTCCTGGCCAGCGATCCGCTCAAGCTGATCGGCGCGGCGAAGAACTCCAAGGTGAGCCGTTACCTCGTCGTCGGCGGCGCTGGCAGCCTCGAGGTCGCTCCGGGCGTGAAGCTGGTCACGACTTCCGGATTTCCCGCCCAGTACAAGGCCGAGGCCGAGAAGGGTTCCGCCTTCCTGGACCTGTTGCGACAGGAAAAGGACCTGAACTGGACCTTCATTTCGCCGTCGGCGCTGTTCGTCGAGGGCGAGCGGACGGGGAAGTTCCGGCTCGGGACCGACCAGCTTCTCGCAGATGCGAACGGCAAGAGCTGGATCACCTTCGCCGACTACGCCATTGCGCTCGCCGACGAGATCGAGCGGCCGGCCCATCTGAGGCAGCGTTTCACGGTCGGTTACTGAGCCGGCAGCCGCCCCCGGGTCTTTGCGGATAAACGTTCTTGTGCAAGGACTTGGGGGTGGCCCCCGAGCGATCAGGGAAATATTGTCTGTCATGGGAGGCCGCTATATAAGGCCCCGCTCAACGGATCCCGTTCCGTTTGCGAGTCGTTGCTTAGACAGATAGGCCGCCCTTGGAAAAGTTGAAAAACTACCGACCGACCGACAAAGAGCCTTTCATGAACGACCGGCAGAAGGAGTACTTCCGTCTGAAGCTCCTTGCCTGGAAGGATGAGATCCTCAAGAAGTTCAAGCTCACCCTGCAAGCCCTGCAGGAGGAGAACGTGAACCACCCCGATCTCGCCGATCGGGCTTCGTCCGAAACCGACCGTGCCATCGAACTCCGCGCCCGCGACCGCCAGCGCAAGTTGATCGCCAAGATCGACGCCGCGCTTCAGCGCATCGAGGACAACACCTATGGCTATTGCGAGGAAACCGGCGAGCCGATCTCGTTGAAGCGGCTCGAGGCCCGGCCCATCGCGACGCTCTCGGTGGAAGCGCAGGAGCGCCACGAGAAGCGCGAGAAGGTCTATCGCGACGAATAGAGCCCGAGCCGCAGAGTTGCGGCTCTTTGTTTTTGGACGCAAGGCGCCTTCGGGCGTCGGGATCGGCGTTTTGCCTGTCGCTTGAAAGCCGCGCGCTTCAATGCGCGGGCGCAATCGCGAAAAGTGAATCGCGATCAACGCTCTAGACTCGATTCCTCCGGGCTCACGTGAGTTCGGATGAGAAACAGCCTTCACTTCAGGTGCGGGAGGTTTTGCGAGTCGCATCAACGAGATCGACTCGGATGTTGAGGCGTTGATCCAGCAGCATCAAGCATCGCTGTAATCGCGCTTCGGGCGCCGGTCGCGGAGGGCCCCGCAAGGCGCGCGCCCCATAAGGCCCAGACCAATTCAATATTTCCTTAAACGCGGGCGAGGGGCCGTAGTCTGCCCGCCGCCCGCGCTTGTCAGGCCGGAGCGGGGATGCTGAAGTGTCGCCCTCGAATGCGTAGCGTGGGAGGCGGCGCCGATGGACAGGATTCTTGAAGCCGCAAAGGCGATCGCGCTGGCGCGCCGCAACCATGCGCCGCTCGCGGCGCTGAAGCGTCCCCCGGCCGATGAAGCCGAGGGCTATCAGGTCCAGCGCGCCCTGCACGATCTCCTGCTGCCCCATGTCGGGCCGCTCGTCGGCTACAAGATCGGGTGCACCAGCCAGGTGATGCAGGACTACATCGGCATCCCGCATCCCTGCGGCGGCGGCGTGTTCCAGAACGGCGTCCACGAGAGCGGCGCGAAGCTCGCCGCTTCCAACTATGTCCGCGTCGGCGTCGAATGCGAGATCGCGGTCCGGCTGAAGCGCGACCTTGCCGCCGGCGAGGCGCCGTTCACGGCCGAATGGGTCGGCGAGGCCGTCGAAGCCTACCATCCCGCGATCGAGATCGTCGACGATCGCTACGTGAAGTGGGAGACGATGGGCGCGCCGACGCTGATCGCCGACGATTTCTTCGCGGCCGGCTGCGTGCTGGGACCCCTGGTTCCGCGTTCGTCCGTGCCGGATCTGATGGCGGTGAAAGGCCGCGCCATCGTCAACGACGAGGAGGTGAGCCAAGGCACCGGCGCCGACGTGCTCGGTCACCCCCACAACGCGCTCGCCTGGCTCGGCAACCACCTCGCCGCCGAAGGCAAGAGCCTGCACGCGGGGCAGCTCGTGCTCACCGGCAGCCTGGTTAAGACGCTCTGGCTGAAGGCCGGCGACAGGGTGCGGATGGAGCTGGACGGGCTCGGGACGGTGGAGGCGGAGTTTACGTGAGGCGTTGCGGTATCCTCCGCGGTCATTCCCCGCGAAGGCGCAGGGCTGTCCGGGGAATTCTATGCATAACAGAAGCTGATCTGGTCGGGGGAGCTTCTGTCGCGGGCAGCGGATGGGTTCACCTTGGGAGGTCGGTCGATGTCGGCGATTGGTTTTCGTGCGAACAGCGACGCGGCGACAAGACCTGCGAAGCGGATAGCCGGCATGATTAGACGACTTTCGCGTGCGGCGATCCGCAGCAGCAGATAGGCGATCATGGCGGCGAGGATTTGCAGACGGACCGCGTTCTCGGAGCGGCCGAGAAATTTGCGAAGCTTGAGGTGCTGCTTGATCCAGCGGAACAACAGCTCGATCTGCCAGCGTGTTTTGTAAAGCGCAGCGATTTCGATGGCCGAACGCTTCAGATCGTTGGTGATGAGGGTCAGTTTTGTACCGTCATCGCGTTTGAGGCGTATGCGGCGCATCGGAACAGCAAGTTTGGAGCTGCTGAGGAGCTTTACCTCAGCATCGTCGATGATTTTAAAGCCCTTCCCCTTTTGTTTCCGCAGCTTCCGCCAGCGTGTAGCTCTGAAGCGCAGATTCTTCTTCTGGCGGGTGACGAAGCAGGCGCCCGCGTCGTGAAGCCGTGTCCACCAGGCATAACTGCAATAGGCCTTGTCGAACACATAGGTGGCGCCGGCCTCGATCGGGAATTGCTGGGCTGGTGTGACGTCATTGACCGTCGACGGCGTGATCGCCAGACGGCGCGGATGATCCGAGCCGGGATCGTAAACCACGTGAAGCTTGAGACCACGGGTACGTCCGTTCCAACCGGCCCAGGTGCTGAGTTGATCCAGCGGCACCGGCGTCGCATCGATCAGCCGCAGCATCTCGGCACCCTCCCGCTTCAGCGCTCGGTCGGCATGCCCAGACAATCGCTCAAAGACTTCTGCGAAGATACTGACCGGCCGTCGGGCATTGGCATCCGCAAGCGTCGAGCGCGCCAATTTGCCGACACCAAGATGGTAGTGATGATGCGAATTGGCGTTCCAGATCGCCTCAAGGGCACGCAAGCTGTCGACGCCACTGAGCTGGGAGAATATCAATGCGACAAGATGATCCCAGCTGTCGAACGTCTTGTCGTAGGCATCGCCATCCAAACGATCCACAGTCGTCTGAAACTGCCGCCGATTGATCGGTTCAAGCAGCCTTCCAAAAATGCTATCGCTAAACCGCATGCCCGGCCCCTTTCTGAGTCTCGACAACCAGAAAGTACCTGCTTCAAGCCGGGAAAACCCGGGCATGCTCCGCGACACAGTGAATCATTCCCCGGACAGCCCTGCGCGAAGGCGGGGAATCCAGTAGGCCGAGGCTTTTCTGTTCATCACTGATGTCTCGGAATACTGGATCGCCCGCCTTCGCGGGCGATGACAGTTGAGAGGGCAGATTGCGCTCGGCCAAGCTCGTCATTGCGAGGAGCTCTTGCGACGAAGCAATCCAGAGTCTCTCCGCGGAGACAGTCTGGATTGCTTCGCTGCGCTCGCAATGACGGAGTGTAGGCAGATGGCGTCGCTGCAATTACGTATCTGACTCGCTGTATGCAGCCATCGCCAAAATACATGCGGCCCTCGCCAGGGGAGCTAGCGAGGGCCGCGTCGTACATCGTCGTTCGCGCCTAGGTTCGCGAACACGATGTGGGAGCTCTTAAACAGGCTTAGAAGGGCAGCAGCACGTCCATGACCTGCTGGCCGTAGCGCGGCTGTTGCACGTCCATGATCTGGCCGCGGCCGCCATAGGCGATGCGGGCCTGCGCGATCTTGCTGGAATCGATGGTGTTGTCGCTCTGGATGTCTTCGGGGCGCACGATGCCGGCGACCACGAGCTCGCGGATCTCGTAGTTGACACGGATCTCCTGCTTGCCCTCGACCACGAGGTTGCCGTTCGGCAGCACCTGCGTCACAACCGCGGCGACGTTGGTCTGCAACGCTTCCTGGCGGTTGACCGAGCCCTTGCCGTCGGCCGAGGACGTCGAGTTGGTGGTGAGGAGACGTCCGGGGAGAACCTTGAGCGGCTGCGTGACTGTCTGGCTGCCGATGAAGTCCGTAATCCCTGAATCTTCCTTGCTGGTCCGGCTACGTTGGGTCTCGTTGGAGAGGTTGGCCTTGTCCGTGATGTTCACGGTCACGGTCAGGAGGTTGCCGACCTGGCGGGCGCGCTGGTCCTTGAAGAAGGCGCGGCTGCCGTTACGCCACAGCGAGTTCGGATTGTAGGAGGCGACTTCCGGCTTCGGCATCGGCATCTGCACCGGCTTGTAGCCGGGCTGCGTCGTCGGATTGTCGATCGCGGACAGCTTCGGTTGCTCGCCGATCTGCGACAGGCGGTCGATCGAGGAGCAGCCGGTTGCCAGCGCGCAAGTCGCCAGCAGCAGGGCAGAGATCGCGATGCGACGAAGGCGGGAAGCCGAACTGAACGGAGACATGACTTACTCTGACTTGGCTGGAGCTTGCGAGACGCGAACTTGCGGAATCTGGGCTTGTGCGATCTGGGCGGCAGACGCCGGCGCCTGGATCAGGCTCTGCGCCAGGGCTGCGGCCGCCGGCACATCGTCACGCTTGAGCGACGAGGTCTGCTCGACCGCGGGCGCCATCGGTGCGGACTGGCTTGCGCCCTGGACCGTGACCTGGCCGCGACCGGTGACGACGCCGGTCAGCGTGCGCTTGGATTGCGGATTGAGCACGCTGACGGTGTCGCCCTCGGCACCGCTCTCGATCGCCTTGCCGCGTGTGGTGAGATAGAGACCGGGCACCTGGTAGATGATGGTGACGGTCTGATCGCGCACCACGAAGTCAGGCTTGACGATGTCGGCGACACGGATCGGCATGCCCGCGCGCATCGGCCGGCGCAGCTGCATGCCGACGGTACGATCGCGCGAAGCGGGCTCGCCGGTGACCTCGGCCTTCGGCCGCCGCTCCAGCGAGACGTCGGAGGATTTCAGGAGCTCGGTGCGGTCGATGTCGCGCGTCAGCACGGCCACTTCTACCGTCTCGATCGCGGTGCCGGTGAAGCGGAGCTTGGTCGGCGCCGGATTGTTGTCGTTGTTGATCTCGAAGGCGACGTCGAAACGGCCGCTCCGGGCGTCATAGCGGGTTGAGACCGGCTGGAGCGCACCAGTGTTGGAGGCGTCCAGCCGCATATCGGAGATGCCGCGGTCGAACGTGACCGTGATGTTGGCGGCGTCGCCAAGGCCGAAGCGGCGCTCGAGCGTCGAGGCGACCGCGGCTTCGAGGTCCTTGCTGGCGAGCGTGCGGGCGAGGCGGGTGACCTGGACCTCCTTGATGTCGCCGGTCATCACGCCGATCACCTGTTTGGCGCGGAGCACCGACAACACCTGCGCGACCGTCAGCGTGCCGGTGGTGCCGAGATCGGGCGAGCGGTAGACCGGGATCAGCGCGGCCGATCCTGCGTTGTCGATGAGATCGCCGACCCGCACCACGTTCGAGGTGACGGTGACGCTCGCGCGCAGCGTCGGCGCTGCGATGAAATCGTCGGCTGCCGCTGCCGGCAGCGCCAGCGCGAGAAGAGCGGAGATCGTGGCGAGGGTGGTCCGGATCATCGTCATCACCTCAGCGGAACAGCGCCGTGGTCGATTGCATCATCTGGTCGGCGGCGCTGATCACCTTGGCGTTCATCTCGTAGGCGCGCTGGGCCGCGATCAGGTCGCTCATCTCCGAGACGACGTCGACATTGGCCTGCTCGAGGCTTCCTTGCGTGATGTTGCCGTAACCTTCGGCCGTCGCGGTGCCGTCCTGGGGCGGGCCGGAGGAGGGCGTCTCGGTGAACTGATTGCTGCCGACGGGCTGGAGGCCCGCCTTGTTGATGAAGCGAGTCAGGCCGATCTGGCCGAGGATGGTCGAGGTCGACGAGCCCGGCAGGGTCACCGAGACCTGGCCCTGGACGTTGACGGTCAGGCCCGAGGCGTTGTTCGGGATCGTGATCGTCGGCTGCACCGGATTGCCCTGCGCGGTGACGATGCGGCCCTGATTGTCCATCTGGAAGGTGCCGTCGCGGGTGTACTGGTAGGTGCCGTCGGGCATCAGGATCTTGAAGAAGCCTTCGCCCGAGACCGCGAGGTCGAGATCGTTGCCGGTCTGCGACAGCGTGCCCTGCGTCATGCTGCGCGGCGTGCCGACGGTCTTGACGCCGCCGCCGATGTCGACGCCCACCGGCAGGATCGTGCCCTGGTCGGACGACTGCGCGCCGACGCGGCGGACGTGCTCGTAGATCAGGTCCTGGAACGCCGCAGTCTGCTTCTTGAAGCCGGTGGTGCGCAGGTTGGCGATGTTGTTGGAGATCACCTGAACGTTGAGTTCCTGTGCCGCCATTCCGGTCGCTGCGGTGTGAAGCGCCTGCATGTCAGTTCTCCCTCAATCAGGCCGGAACGTCGGCGAGCTTCTCGATCGCCGATTTGTGGAGGTCGCTCTGCTGCTGGAGCAGGTTGGCGATGGCGGTGTAGCTGCGCATGACTTCGACCATGCGGCTCATCTCGCCGACCGCGTTGACGTTCGACTTCTCGACGTAGCCCTGACGCACGCTGGACTTGGTGTCGGCCTGCGGGACGGCGGAGCCCACGTCATAGAGGTTGGCGCCGAGCTTGGTCAGCTTGGTCGGATCGTCGAACGCGGCCATGCGGATCTTGCCGCGGATCGAGTTGGTCTTCGCCGTGCCCTCGAGCACCGTGATGGTGCCGTCGGGTGCGACGTTGATGTCGTGGTCGGTCGGCTGGAAGGTGATCGGGCCGCTGGTGCCGAGCACGGGGTTGCCGTCGGAGGTGACGAGCTGGCCGGTGCTGTTGAGCGAGAATTTGCCGTCGCGGGTGTAGCGCTCGCCGCCATTGGCCTGCACCGCGAAATAGGCATTGCCATCGATCGCCATGTCGAGTGGATTGTTGGTCGGCTCCATCGGCCCCTGGCCGACGTTGCGGAAGGTGCCGCGGTCGTGCACATAGGAGACCCGGCGGTCGGAGCCGATGAAATTGTCCTCACGCGCGTTCGAGTTGAGGAACTCCTCGAACAGCGAATGGTCGGCCTTGAAGCCGTTGGTATTGGCATTGGCGACGTTGTTGGCGATGACATCCATCTGCCGTTCCAACGTCATCTGCCGTGACAAGCCGATCAGAAGCGCGTTCTGCATCGGAAATCTCCCCTGAGTGAGATCTGCCACCTCGCTCTCCCAAGCGCCTTGGCGGACCCCGTGAACGAGACCGTCTGGTTCTCCCAAACCGTCAGGTCTCGGCCCTTTCTCAGCGAAAGCCGTGCCAACTCGAAAAAGTGTGTAATTTCAAATTGTTGATGAATTATCGGGGGCGCGGGAGGGCGGCAGAAAGGTTCTGTTAGCCATGTTTGCCCGGCAGATTTTTCCTAGCGGAGGCCCAATCGAAAGATTCCGTTAACCATTATTACCGTAGCGTTTGCCATGAAGAGGAGCGCATTTGCGCCGGGGGCATTTGTATCGCGTCACTGTCTGAGGCTTCGCTCTATCGACCCCTTTGAGAGATCCGGGCGCGGCGACCATGGCAGAGAACGAAGCGGAAGGCGGTGCAGCCGCCGAAGGCGCGGAAGCCGCTCCGCCGAAGAACAAGCTCAAGCTCATCATCATGGCCGTCGGCCTGCTCGCCGTCCTCGGCGGCGGTGCTGCGACCTGGTTCTTCTTCTTCCGTCACGGCGACGACGAGCACCACGCCGAGGCGGCGCCGCCGCCGAAGCCGCCGGCTTTCGTCGACGTCCCCGATATGATGGTCAACCTCGCCGGCGCGCCCGGCGAGCGCGTGCAATATCTGCGGCTGAAGATCGTGCTGGAGCTGAAGGAAGAGAAGCAGATCGAGGCGATCAAGCCGACCATGCCGCGCGTCACCGACATCTTCCAGACCTATGTGCGCGAACTGCGCCCCTCCGACCTCAACGGTTCCGCCGGCATCTTCCGCCTCAAGGAGGAGCTGACCAAGCGCGTCAACGCGGCGGTCGCCCCCATCCAGGTCAGCGCGGTGCTGTTCAAGGAAGTCGTGGTGCAGTGAGGGTGATGAGCTAGCACCATGGCCGGCAACGAGCAGATGGACCAGGATGCGATTGCCGCCCAATGGGAGGCTTCGCTCGATTCCGAGGATCCCGCGGAGGCCGCGAAGGCTGCCGCCGAAAACGAATTATCCGAGACCATGGCCCTGCAATGGGCGGCCATGGTCGAGGACGGCAGCCGCGATCTCGGCACCGGCAAGAACTCCGGCGAGCGGGTGCTGTCGCAGGAGGAGATCGACAATCTCCTCGGCTTCACCGTCGGCGACGTCACGCTCGACGACCATTCCGGCATTCGCGCGATCATCGATTCGGCGATGGTCTCCTACGAGCGTCTGCCGATGCTCGAAATCGTCTTCGACCGCCTGGTACGGCTGTTGACGACGAGCTTGCGCAATTTCACCTCCGACAACGTCGAAGTCTCGCTCGACCGCATCACCTCGGTCCGCTTCGGCGACTACATGAACTCGATCCCGCTGCCGGCCGTGCTCTCGGTGTTCAAGGCCGAGGAGTGGGAAAACTTCGGCATGGCGACGGTCGATTCCAACCTGATCTACTCGATGATCGACGTGCTGCTCGGCGGCCGCCGCGGCACCAGCCAGCTCCGCATCGAGGGACGGCCCTACACCACGATCGAGACCGAGCTGGTCAAGCGGCTGGTCGAGGTGGTGCTGGCCGACGCTGAGCAGGCGTTCCGGCCGCTATCCCCGGTGACCTTCACGATCGACCGGCTCGAGACCAATCCGCGTTTCGCCGCGATCAGCCGGCCCGCCAACGCGGCGATCCTGGTGCGCCTGCGCATCGACATGGAGGACCGCGGCGGCAACATCGAGCTGCTGCTGCCTTATGCGACCATCGAACCGATCCGGGGCGTCCTGCTCCAGATGTTCATGGGCGAAAAGTTCGGCCGCGATCCGGTCTGGGAGGGGCATTTCGCCACCGAGATCGTGCAGGCCGAGATCGCCGTCGATGCCGTGCTCTACGAGGCCGACATTCCGCTCAAGCAGCTGATGCGGCTCAAGGTCGGCGACACGCTGCCGCTCGAGATGCGCGCGGATGCCAACGTGTCGGTGCGCTGCGGCAGCGTCACGCTGACCGAAGGGCGGATGGGCCGGGTCGGCGACCGGGTCGCGATCCGCGTGACGAAACCCCTGCGCAAGCCAAGTACGACACTTGCGATGTTCGAGAAGGTGGACGAGCAGAACAAGATGATGGAGGCCCCATGAACCACTCCCTGGGAATGGCGATCGAGTCACTGGTGGCTATCCTGCTGATGCTGACGATCGTCTACTGCGTCATGCTCAACAAGCGCCTGACGCGGCTGAAGGCGGACGAGCATTCGCTGAAGGCGGTGATCGGCGAGCTGATCACCGCGACCGAGATCGCCGAGCGCGCGATCGGCGGGCTGAAGCTCGCCGTGCGCGACGTCAACGAGAACCTCGGCAGCCAGCTTGCGGCGGCAACCCAGATGTCCGACCAGCTCTACAAGCAGCTCGGCGAAGCCGACAACGTGGTGCGGCGCCTGTCCAAGATCGCGATCGCCGCGCGCCCCGTGACCAACCCGGAAACCGTTGCCGCGCCCGCGGCCAAGCCTTCGTCGGCGAAGGCGGTGGCGGCGGCGGCCGAAGCTTTCTCCGAGCGCCGACGATCCAACGGCATTGCCGCATGAAGTCAGGGTATGAAGTCCTTTCGTAACATCCGCGTCATCCCGGTCGTCCTGGTCGCCGTCGCAGGTCTCGCCACGCTGAAGGTGGCGGGCCTCGTGATCAATGGCGGCTATGTGTTCGACTACAAGCCGAACCAGGCCAAGAAATCCTGGGCGCAGGAGAATCTGAACTTCCCGACCGGTCGCGAGGACCCCGACATCACCGGATCGACCCATGGCGCGCCGAAGGAGGCGCCGAAACCGGCTGCTCCCGAGACCAAGCCCGAAGGCACCGTGGTCAAGATGGACGAGGCCCAGCCGCAGGTCTCGGCCTCCGAGCGCGCGATCCTCGAGCGGTTGCAGGCACGCCGCCAGGAGATCGAGGCCCGCCAGCGCGAGATCGACATCCGCGAGAGCCTGCTCAAATCGGCCGAGAAGCGCATCGAAAACAAGGTCGAGGAGATGAAGGCGGTGGAAACCCGCATCTCCGCGACCCAGGCCGAGCAGAAGGCCGCCGAAGCCCAGCGCATGAAGGGCCTCGTCACCATGTATGAGGGTATGAAGCCGAAGGACGCCGCACGGGTGTTCGACCGGCTCGAGATGGGCGTGCTGATCGAGATCGCCTCGGCCATCGCGCCGCGGAAGATGTCGGACATCCTCGGGCTGATGTCGCCCGAGGCCGCCGAGCGGCTCACGGTCGAGATGGCCCGCCGGGCCAATAGCGGCGGCGATCAGTCCGCCTCGGCCGGCGATCTGCCCAAGATCGACGGCAAACCGACGCAAAAGCCGAATTGAGACGCCATGCGTGTCTAGTTCGCGAACGCCTGTTGCGCCCTGCGAACAGGCGGGCGCAACTTCTTCTCAACGCGAGGAAGAGTATTGAGCTGCTGCTTGATCAGCGCGGCCTTTGTGACGCGAGTCACAAGCTGCAGCGTGCTATGGCAACAGGAGCATTCATATACTTTCAGGGCATATCCTCTGGCGATCGGAACGATCGCTACGACCGCTCTTGCCCTGCTACACACAATGCAACCGGCTTCTCCGCTCATTGATTACCCCCAGAGCTAACCAATCGATTCGTATCGCCGAGATCACATCTGATTCAGAGTCGCGTGCGAAGCGCAACGCCTCGAAGGTTGTGAGTGCGCGTGCTCAGCAACTCGTCAAGGCAGCACATCAAGCTCCCGTTGCGGGTGCAGCTGCGGCAGGCGGCATCTTCTGAGACTGCGGTGACTTGACGCGCGCAGGTGTGAAGTGGCGGACAGTGGCGCCCAAGGCGCCGTCGTAGGCTTCGGCCATTCGCAATGAGCAGCGCAGGAGGAGGAGGCCATGAACTGCTCGTCCGCAGCAGAGCGCGTAATCGAGGCCGTCAACCGGTTGCTCCTAGCGGCGATGACGTCCGCCTGGACATCCGCGCTAAGCCATCAGCATGCAGCGCCGCCCGAGGGCGACGACAGCAACGATGATGAATCTTCTCTCGGTCAAGAGAGCTCCTCCGCGCCGGATGGCGCCGGCAATCGACACTGAAGACGCCACCGGTTTGCGGGCGTCACACGATCAGATCGTGTAGCACATGGCCCTGAACTGTACCTGCACCGTAAGCTGGATCAACATCAGGTGGGGATGTTTCAGGCACGGACGCCGGCTCGGACCCGTGGAATGTCCCAGCGTGGTCGTGATGACCGGCGAGGTCTGAGAGATGATCCAGCCCCGCGCCGTGCTGTGAACCCCGCGAAGCGTCATCCTTGAACTGGAACGAGTCGCCGAACTGCTGCGGATTGGCGGGCTTTAGCCCGGACGCTCCATGGGGCGGTTCGTGCTGCTCGGCCGCCTCGCTTGAGGGCGAATGGTTGGCGCCAGCCGTCGATGACTTCAGTAGGCTGGGGTTGAGCGTCGTCTTTGCCGTGTCATCGCTGGTATGACCAGGCGCCTGGGCGGCGTTTCCCGGGAGCGAGACGCCGTGATTCCCGGCATCGCTCGCCAGCGCAAGCCCGCGTCCGGCGTGCTGTTCGGCCGCGTTGTGGGCAAAATCCAGCCCGGCGATAGCGTTATCAGGCATCTGGCCGCTTCCGGAAATCGCGCCATTTTTGCCGGCCGTCGTGTCGGGCGCCGCCAAGTGGCTGAAGACAAAGCTGACCTCCGTCGGTGCGGCCATGTGCTGCAAGATCGTAGACGGTCCGCTGCTTGATGCAGCTATCGCATCACTGCGGGGCGTTTCGGTCGCGTACGTTTGCACGTCTGAAGTGGAGAGGCTGGAATATTGGGTCCCTTCGGTCTGGTCCCAGCTCCAATTCAGGCTGTAGGTCGCCTCGCTTGACTGGATTGTGGAACTCCCATCGGCGGAGATCGCGCCGTCGCCGCTCCCGGAATCGGAGGAGACCTCGGAAGTGGTCGTCGTCACGGCGGTCGCGTCACTCTGCACGGTTGCGGTGAGATCGAGCAGTTCGCTGGCAGCCGCCATCACAGGCGCCGCAGCCGGCGCTAGGATGAAGTCCGACGCGTCGATGGTCGCAATGCCCTGTAAATGGATTTCGAGCAGACCGGAATCGCCGATGTGCAAGGTCTGGTCCGTTGCGTTGACGTATACGATGGTTTCATTCGCCGCGCTGTCATAGAGCCAGGCGATCGTATGTGCCGGCACGGCCGTGTTGGTCGAGCTCAAGGCCAAGATGACGAATCCAAGCGCGCCAAGAGCGGTCAAGTCGATCTTGTCGGCCCCCGAGACGAAGTCGGTGATGGTGTCGAACTGGCTTGCGTTGGAGTCGGCTACAAACAAATAAGCGAAGCGGTCGTTGCCATTGCTGCCGGTGAGTTGGTCCGCACCAAATCCACCGATTATGGTGTCGCTGCCGTTGTTGCCGTTGATCGTATCGTTGCCCGAGCCCCCGTAGATGACGTCATCGCCATCGTTGCCTTTGATCGTGTCATTGCCGGAGCCGCCATAGAGGACGTCGGCTTTGCCTGTGCCATTGACGGTATCACTGCCGGCCCCCGCGTAGATGATCTGACCTGTGTCGCCGCCGCCCGCGATGGTTTCGCTCCCCGGCGTTCCATACACGTTGGGGGGATCGGAGATCACGACGGATCCGGTCGCCAGGTTATCAAAATCGTTGGGGTCTGCGTCACTGGCGCCATGGATGGCGATGGTCACCGCCTGGGTCGTGCCATCGATGGCAGTTACCGTGAAAGTGTCGGTCAACGTGTCGCCGACATCGAGCGCCTGAACCACGCTATTGTTGTTGTCGAGCGTGTAAGTCCATACGCCGGCCGCCGTCATGGTGAAGGTGCCATATCCGTCGTCGCTCGCAACAGGCGAAGAGACCGCGGTGAAAGTGTTCGGCGCGTTGTCGACGTCTGTATCGGTGAGCGTGCCGGTCGCGACGGGAGCGCCGGGCGAGGAAGTTCCTGCCTCGATCACTGAGCCGGTTGTCGTGCCAGAAATCATGGCCGCGTCGTTGGTGCCGTTGATGGTGATCGTCACCACCTGCGGCGTGCCGTCGAGGGTTGTGACAGTGAAACTGTCAGTGAGCGTGCCGCCAACATTGAGCGCCTGCACCGCGCCGTTGGCGTTATCGAGCGTGTAGGTCCACACGCCGGCGGCGGTTATCGTAAAGGTGCCATAGCCACTCGTGCTTGCCTTGGGCGAACTCACGGTTGTGAAGGTATTGGACGCATTGTCGACGTCGGCAGCAACCAGCGTGCCCGTTGCGCTCGGCGCGCCGGGTGTCGCGTTGGCAACGCCTCCGGCCTCGGTCACCGAGCCGGCCGTGGTGCCGGAAATGACGGCAGCATCGTTGCTGCCATGGATGGTGACCGTCACCACTTGGGCGGTTCCGTCCAGCGTGGTCACTGTGAACGTGTCGGTCAGTGTCTGGCCGGAATTGAGCGCCTGCACTGCAGCGTTGGCGTTGTCGAGGGTGTAAGTCCACACGCCCGCTGCCGTCATGGTGAAGGTGCCGTAGCCGGCGGCGCTCGCCGTTGGCGAGCCGACCGCCGTGAAAGCATTTGCGGTCGTGTCGACATCGGTGTCGGTGAGCGTGCCGGTCGCGGTGGGCGTGCCGGGGTTTGCATTGGCGATGCCGCCAGCCTCGATCACTGCGCCGGTCGTCGCGCCGGAGATGACCGCCGCGTCACTGGCTCCGTGGATGGTGATCGTCACCACCTGGGCGGTGCCTCCGATCGTGGTCACCGTAAAGCTGTCGATGAGTGTGTCGCCGGCATTGAGCGCCTGCACAGCGGCGTTGCCGTTGTCCAAGGTGTAGGTCCACACGCCGGCCGCCGTCATCGTGAAGGTGCCATAGCCACCGGCGCTCGTTGTTGGCGAGCTCACCGTCGTGAACGTATTAGGCGGATCGTCGACGTCGGTGTCGGTGAGGGTGCCGGTCGCAATCGGCGTGCCTGGCGTTCCATTGGCGATGCCGCCAGCCTCGATCGTCGAGCCGGTCGTGGTGCCGGAGATGATTGCGGCGTCGTTGACACCGTTGATGGTGATGGTGAAGGTCTGATTGACCGTGGTGTCGCCATCGGAGACCGTGATAACAAAATCGTCGGTCGTGGGCGCCTTCAGCGCGTTGATTGCGGCGTCATCAGGCACGAATGTATAGGCGCCGCTCGTGCTGTTGACGTAGAGTGTCCCGTAGGGGCTTGTCTTCGACAGATCGTAGGTAACTCCACCCAGGACAGTATTGCCGGCGCTCGCCCCGACAACGCCAAAGGTCAGCTGGCCGCCGCCGTTGGTGCTACTGGCACTGAAAGTTCCTGTCGTCGCAGTGAATGTGTCAAACACCACTGTGTCGAGCTCAGCTGGCCCTGCTCCGGTGCTGAGCGTCGGCGGTAGACGTCCCAGAGGCTCGATAATGGCGAATGGCAACACAGTCGGCAACGTCTGCAGCTCCGGCGCATCAGGCGGAACGAAGTTGATCGGCTGCAGCAGCTGGGATTTGACGAAGGGAGGCGTGCTCGAGCCATGCGGCCCTTGCCCTTGTGTTAGATTGGCGAGCACGTCCTGTTGCTCGGCACGTAACTCGTCCATCCGAGCGGCAGTGTTCGTGACCTGGTTGACACTGATGGTGGATCCCACTTTTTTGAGGATGATCGTCTCACCAGGATCTTCGACGATGATGTGCCGTGGGATCGGCTCCTTGGTCACGAGCTCAAATGCGCCGTGCGCAAGATCCTTGTAGGTGATGGAGTCGTCATCCAGGACTGTGACATCCGGATCCGCGGCCTCGGCATTTTGCGCGGCCGAGAAAGTCAGTGCTGCAAGCGTCAGCATCCCGAAACCGCCCGCATGGCCTCGGGTGCGAATACCTGCAATCGGCGTATTCAGCCGGAGAGACCCGGCTTCTGCCAGCCGGCCCAGTACGAAACTGAAGCTCCCTCGGGTCACGTCGAACAACGCTGCATGTGACATGCCTTCGACTTCGAAGACGAAGTCGCTCAGCGCGACGTGAGTGCCGCCGGAGATGTTGAAAAGAGTACCGTCGATGAAGCGAAGTGTGATCTGTCCGTCGGCATCGGTTTCGATCACGTCGGCCCTGTAAACAGGCGCACCAGCTACGGCCTGTGTGGCGACGCCGCTCGCTCGCGTGAGCGTACCGCAACCGATCACCGTATGAATGTGGCCGATGATCTGGACGGGCAGGGACGTGGCGGCCCCGTTACCAACCTGGATGTCGGACGCAACTGACATGGTTCGACCTCGCCTGGGTGATCGATTCAGGCTCGGCGTGCTGCCAGGGTCTTGCTCGGGGCGCCCTCGCCAATGGACAAAATATCCTGGGCGCTGGCAGCCCGAAGGCTTGCCCGCCGAAATAATCAAGTCTGCTTTGAGAGAGACGCATTGCGCGGGGTACAGCGACGCGTACCGCCATTCCCGCCGTGTCCCCTCCCGCCAATGTGATTAAATTGACAAACGAGACGTATTTAATATGTGGCGTTTACTTAACGTTGAGGATAAATTAGGCCGGTCGAGCAAATTAAACAACAATTATATTTTATTGCAGCTGCGCTTCGCGGTTCAAAAATGGGCCAACGATAGCGACAGATCCTTCTCAGAAAGGGGGGATCATGTGCAGACCCACGACAGCCGCATTGGTGACCAGCTTCGTTTTGGCGCTTGCCAGTTTCTTGCCGAGTGCGGCTCGAGCGCAAATCGATTCCGCCAAGCCCGCCGTCGCTGACTCGTCATCCAAACCCATTGGCAAGGTGGTGGCGGCCACAGGTTCGGTCACGATCGAACATGCGGGCGCGGTGATCGTTCAAGCGAATGTGTCGGGTGAGCCCGGTCGGGCCAACACGGGTGATCCCGTATATCTCGGTGACGTGGTGCGGACCGGAGCCGACGGCCGAGTCGGCATCAACTTTACCGACGGCACCTCGTTCAATCTATCGAGCAACGCCCGCATGGTGTTGGATCACTATGTGTATGAGCCGGACGGCAAGTCCAATGCGACCCTGTTCAATCTCGCCAAGGGAACGTTCACTTTCGTTGCTGGCAGTGTCGCAAAGACCGGCGACATGAAGGTCGAGACTCCGGTCGCCACGCTAGGGATTCGAGGCACGACGCCGCATATCGAGATTTCGGATGATGGGTCGGTCAAGTTTTCGACCCTGATCGAAGAGGGCAGCAAAAGTAAGCTCGTGAAGAAGTCGCCGTCGTCGGCGCAGCCCGAGTCCGATCGAAGCAGCAACCGCAGGCTCAACATCTGTCGGGGATGCTGAAAAATTTGTTGGCCTGAAGCCGCCATGATGCCGGCGCAACGCAGCCGGGCAGAGAAGACTGGGATTAGCGCTTCGTTCGCTCTCGGAGTTGGACGCCTGCTGTGAAAATGATCGCAACAGCCAGTGTCATCAAGGCAGTGATGCGTGTCATCAAGGCAGTGATGCTCATTCTCATCATCGTGCCGTCCGGCTCGTCGGCCTTGGCGCAGAAGCCGGAGAAGGGCAGCTCCCTCAAGAATGTTGAACTGTGTAACGGCTCAGATCGCGTGTCGCCCGAAGCTCGGATCGATGGCTGCACGGCGTTTATCGATGCGGGCGAGGGGACTGCGAACGGCTTCGCTGTCGCCCACAACAACAGGGGCAATGCCTATAGCGCCAAAACCGACTACGAACGCGCGATCAAGGACTTCGTCGAGGCGACCAGGCTCAATCCAAATTATGCCAAAGCCTTCAACAACCTCGGCGTGGCCTATCTGAGGAAGGGCGCGCACGACCTGGCCCTTGGCGCCTTTGAGGAGGCGCTCAAGCTGAACCCAAACTATGGCGCTGCTTTTGCCAACCGTGCGGCAGCCTACCTGAAGAGGAATGCGTACGAGCGTGCAGCGCAGGACTATGACGAGGCAATTCGCCTTGATCCGAATCTGGAGGCGGTGTGGAGCGGACGCTGTTGGGCTCGAGCCGTCCTCGGCAGCTTGCAGGCTGCGCTGGACGATTGCGACAGGGCGCTTCGATCGGACGCAAACAACGCCGCAACATACGATTCGCGAGCTCTGATAAATCTGAAAATGGGGCAACTCTCCGCCGCTATCGATGACTACAACTCAGCGCTGAGGTTCGCGCCCAAGCTTGCGAGCGCGCTCTACGGCCGCGGCGTTGCCAGGCTCAAGCTCGGTGACAGAGCCGGCGGCGATAGCGATATTTCGGCGGCAAGACGAATCGACGCTGGAATCCGCGAGGACTTTGCCCGCTATGGAGTGCCGTCGAACGATTGACCAATCGCGGCAGCGCTGTTGTGCAGGTGTTAACAACTCCTTAACCGCCTGCCTCTCAAATCCAAAGCTGGCGGACCTGCCCACGCTCGATCCGGCACCGCGTGCTGCCCCCAGAGCAAATCAAGATATAGCATTAACAAGTCCTTAATTGGCGAGACCTACAGTCGACGGCACCGGCCGGCGCCATTGCCGGCATGGATTGTCGGACCGGAAGAAATGCCGCCAATGGCGCGAAAGGCTGCCGCTGGATTGTTGACGCGAGCCCGCGCCCTGGTGCGGCAATTGTCGCGTCATGTCCGCAAGGTGCCCGTGCTTGCGGCCTGCCTGCTGATCAGCCTCGCGGCGCCTGCCCGGGCGGCCGATCCCGTCAGGGGCGAGGCGAGTTTTTCCGCAGGCGGCGGTTTTGCCCGTCTCGTGATCAAGCTCGGCGAGGACGTTTCGTCCGAGGTGACCACGGCCGGCTCCATTCTCGTGATCCGTTTCGATCGGCCCGTCGACGTACCCGTCGACCGCGTCCCGGAAGGCGCGCCCGACTATGTCAATTCCGCTCGGCGCGATCCCGATGGCGGCGCCATCCGCCTGTCGCTAGCGCGCCGGGTCACCGTCAACACCATGAATGCCGGCGAGCGCACCTTCATCGACCTCTTGCCCGAGGGGTGGAAGGGGCCGCCGCCGAGCCTGCCGATGGAAGTAGTCAAGGAACTGGCCGAGCGCGCCCGGGTCGCCGAGCGCGCGCTGCGCGCGCAGCGCGCCGCAGCCGAGGCCAAGAAGCGTCCGCAGATCCGCGTGCGCGCCTCGGTGCAGCCGACCTTCGTCCGCTTCGTGTTCGAGATGCCCGACGGCGTCGGCGTGTCCTCCGTGCTCAATGAGCAGAAGCTCACGCTCGCGTTCAATGCCAACCTCAATTTCGATCTGGCGGACGCGGTCGTCGCCGCGCCGCCGAACGTCGCCTCGATCAAGCAGAAAGCCGACATCGACCAGACCAGTGTCGAGATCGCGCTGATCGGCGATTCCGACGTGCATTCGTTCCGCGACGAGAAGAACTACGTCGTCGACATCGCCTTCCAGCCGGACAGGGGCAGGGCGGCGGCGACGCCCGAGGCGGCGATCGCGCAGCTCAGGCCCGCAGGTCACGGACCTGCGCCTGTGCCTGAAAGCCCGGCGGGCGAGAAGCCGAAGGACGCTCATCGCGAGATCGCGGCGCCGACGTCCGAGACAATCGCACGCGAAGCCAGGATAGAGGTGAAGCCAGAGGTGAAGCCGGAAGCGCCCGGCGCGATGCCGACCGTCGAAGCGCCGAAGCCGGCGCCGGCGACTGAGGCTGCGCACGCTCCAGCAGCGCCCATGGAAGCCTCCAAGCCGGCGCCGCCCGTTGCCGAAGCCGCCCCTGAAGCACCGCAAGAGGCCGTGAAGGAAGCTGCGAAAGAGCCGGTCAAGGAAGCTGCCAAGGAAGTTCCCAAGACTGCTCCTGCGTCGGTGCCGGCGGCGGTGCAGTCCGGTGTTGCCAGAGTCGATGCGCGCCGCGACAGCGACGGCCTGCGCGTGACGTTCCCGCTTCAGGTCGCAACGCCTGCGGCGGCGTTCCGCCGCGGCGACACGGTCTGGCTGGTGTTCGATACACCGAAGCCGATCGATGTCGAGGCGATCCGCACCAAGGGCGGCGCGATGATCGGCGAGGTCGGTCGCGTGCCGCTCGACAAGGGGCAGGCGGTTCGCATCCGCCTCACCCGTCCGCTGGTCTACTCGCTGACGAGCGAGGAGCTCGGCAAGGAGACCAACTGGCTGCTGACGCTCGCCGACAAGATCCAGGCGACGCCGCTGCCGCTGATGATGTCGCGCAACATCACCGATCCTGCGCTCGCCAACATTGCGATCCCCTTCGCCAATCCGGGCGTTCTGCACAAGCTCACCGATCCCGATGCCGGCGACACGCTCTATGTCGTCACCGCGCAGCGGCCGGTGCGCGGCTTCATCAAGCGGCAGGACCTCGTCGATCTCTCGCTGCTGGAATCCGCGCATGGCATTGCGATCCGGCCGAACTCCGACGAGGTCGGCGTCGAAGTCGGCGCCGACAAGGTCATTCTCGGCAAGAAGGGCGGGCTGACGCTGTCGCCGGTCGACATCTCGGCCGAGCGGGCCCCGACCGCGGTGCGGCCGATCTTCAGCCCCGAAGGCTGGCGCAAGGGCCAGTCGGAGAATTTCTGGACGCGCCAGAGCGATCTGATGACGGCGATCTCGGCCGTCGACCCCGCGCTGCGTTCGCTGCCGCGGCTCGACCTCGCGCAGTTCTACATGTCGCGCGCCATGTATCACGAGGCCGAGGCCGTAACGGACGTGATGCTGAGCGATCCCCTCAACAAGGAGGAGAGCGGCGCGCTGATCATGCATGCGATCGCGAACATCCTGATCGGCCGGCCGGCGCAGGGCTTGAAGGACCTCGCCAATCCCGTGATCGGCAACAGCCACGATTCCCAGCTCTGGAAGGCGCTCGCCTATGCGCGCCAGGGCAAATGGGCGGACGCGCGCGAGAAATTCAAGAACGTCGAGTTCGCCATCGCCTCGCTGCCGCTCGACATCCAGCGCATCGTGACGATGGACGCGATGCGCGCTTCCCTCGAGGTGAAGGACTATGCCGGCGCCTCCAAGCGCCGCAGCGAGCTCGAGGTGGTCGGCGTCTCGCCCGAGGCTGCGCCCGGCTTCGCCGTCCTGCGCGGCCGGCTCGCCGAGGCGCTCGGCCACGACAAGGATGCGCTCGACGACTACAAATTCGCGGTCGCCTCAAGCGACCGGCCGGCTGCGGCCGAGGCCAAGCAGCTCGAGGTCGCACTGCGTCAGAAGCGGGACGAGATCGGCAAGGAAGAAGCGCTGCGCGAGCTCGAGACGCTGTCGATGACTTGGCGCGGCGATGCGATCGAGGTCAAGACGCTCCAGATGCTGTCGCAGCTCTATGCCGAGAACGGGCGTTACCGGGACGCGCTGACGGCGGCTCGCACCGCGACGAAGCTGCAGCCGAACGCAGAAGCCTCGCGCCAAGCGCAGGATCTCGCCTCCGATCTGTTCACGCAGATCTTCCTGGGGCCCAAGGGCGACGAGCTGCCGCCGGTCGAGGCGCTCGGGATGTTCTACGAGTTCCGCGAGCTGACGCCGATCGGCCGCCGCGGCGACGAGCTGATCCGCCGTCTCGCCGACCGTCTCGCCTCGATCGATCTGCTCGACCAGGCCGCCGAGCTCCTGCAATACCAGGTCGATCACCGCCTCGAAGGCGCCGCCCGTGCCCAGGTCGCCGCGCGCCTTGCCATGATCTATCTCGCCAACCGCAAGCCCGATATGGCGATCACCGCGCTGCGCGCGAGCCGCATCAGCGACCTCTCCGGGGAGCTCAGGCAGCAGCGCCTGCTCCTGGAAGGGCGGGCGCAGAGCGACGTCGGCCGTCATGATCTCGCGCTCGACATCGTTTCCAACGTCGCCGGGCGCGAAGTGCTTCGCCTGCGCTCCGACATCTTCTGGGCGGCGCGGCGCTGGCGCGAATCCGCCGAGCAGATCGAGCTCTACTACGGCGAGCGCTTCCGCGACTTCAAGCCGCTCAATGCGGTCGAGAAGAGCGATATCATCCGCGCCGCAGTCGGCTACGCGCTCGCCGACGATTCGATCGGCCTGTCACGCTTCCGCGAGAAATACGCGCCGCTGATGAGCGAGAGCGCCGACCGTCTCGCCTTCGACATCGCGAGCAAGCCGGCGGCTGCCTCCAGCGCCGAATTCGCCGAGATCGCCAAGCTGGCTGCCAGCGTCGATACGCTCGACGGCTTCCTGCGCGAGATGAAGCAGCGTTTCCCCGACGCCACCGCCCGCGCCCCTAGCGCGCCGCAGGCCAGGGACGAGTCCGATCACACCGGCTCGCTGCCCACGATCCCGGTCGTGCGGCAGATCAAGATGACGCGATAGGGCTCTGCTGCCTCGCGAAGCGCGGCCCGGAACGGCGCCGCAGTCTCCGTCATCGCGAGCGCAGTTGTGTCGGAAGGTCGCCACCCCATTCTCGTCATTGCGAGCGCAGCGAAGCAATCCAAAATCTTTCCGCAGCGGCAGTCTGGATCGCTTCGTCGCGAGGGCTCCTCGCAATGACGGGGAGGGGCCGGAGGCTATCGCTGGGAGCGCAGAGGATGCCTCTTCGCGGGGCATGACTGCGGATGCATCGGCCTCATCCCCCGTAGCTCTGCACCAGGCTCCCCGCCACCAGCGACCAGCCGTCGACCAGGACGAAGAAGATCAGCTTGAACGGCAGCGAGATGGTTGCCGGGGGCAGCATCATCATGCCCATCGACATCAGCACGGAAGCGACGACGAGGTCGATGATCAGGAAGGGGAGAAACAGCAGGAAGCCGATCTCGAAGGCGCGCTTCAGCTCGGAGATCATGAAGGCGGGGACGAGGATGCGCAGTGCGAGATCGTCGGGCGTGGCCGGCGGCTGTTCGCCGGAGAGATCCAGGAACAGCTTGAGGTCCTTCTCGCGCACGTTCTTCTGCATGAAGCCGCGCAACGGCACCGCGGCGCGCTGAAGTGCGTCCTCGACACTGACCTGGTTGGCGACGAGCGGGCGGATGCCCTCGTCGTAGGATTTCTGCAGGACCGGACCCATCACGAAGAAGGTGAGGAACATCGCGAGCGCAATGATCACCGAGTTCGGCGGCGCGGTCGCCGTGCCCATCGCGGTGCGCAGCAGCGACAGCACGACCACGATGCGCGTGAACGACGTCATCATGATCAGGATCGACGGCGCGATCGACAGGATCGTGAGCAGGGCGATGAGCTGGATCGCGCGCTCGGTGACGCCGCCACCGCCAGCGCCGCCGCCGAGGTTGATGCTGATGTCCTGCGCATGCGCAAGGCTCGCGAGCGAGGCCGCGCCGACCAGGACAGAAAGGAAAAGAACTCTACGCGGGAGGGCCGGCAGCCTCACGAAGACGGCTTCGGACGGCCGAGCAGCGAGGCCATCTCGTCTTCGAGATTTTCGAAGCTGGTCTTTTCCGCGGCGGGCTTTGCAGGCGGGGCCGGTGGCGCCGGCGGCTCGCTGCGTCCCGCGCGCGGGGGAGCGGCCGGCGGCTCCGGCGCAACCGGAGGCGCGACCGTTTCGCCGGCCGGGCGGCGCAGGGCAGCTTCGAGTCGCTGAGCCATTTCGGCGAGATTCTGCTCGGCGCTCGAGGGGATAGCGGCGGGGGCCGGTGGCGGAACCGGCGGAGCCTGCGGAATGGGGGAGGCGGCGGCGCGGCTGCGCGCTCGGCGCGCACCGGCGGCATCTTCGGCGGCTCGCTCTGGCGCGGCGGACGCGGCATCAGCGGCGGCTCGTTGCGGGCAATGCGCGGCGGCAGCGGCTCGGGGCGCGGCTCACGCTCGGGCCGCGGCGCGATCGGTTCGGGCGGAAAGCCGGCAAGCGGCGGCTCGCTGCGGCGTTCGGCCAAAGCGGGCGCAGGCCGGCGCACTTCATCGGCGAAGGACGGGCGCGTGGGCCGCGGCGGCGGCTCGGGCATGTGTGGCTCGGGATGATCCAGCAGCTCTGGTCGCGGCGCTTCGTCGGCCCAGCCGCCGGAATCGGGCATGGGGGCGAGGCGCGGCGGCGGTTCCGCGGCGCTGGGACGCTGCGGAAGCTGGTCGCGGCCGGACGCGGCGCGAACGATGTCGGGCTCGACGACGATGTCTGTCGGGCCGCCGATCATGAGGAGATGCTCGACATTGTCACGCCGGACCAGCACCAGGCGCCGCCGGCCATCGACGGCGGCGGCATCGATCACGGCGAGCCGGGGCATCCTGCCGCGCTGGGTGTTGGCGCCCAGCCGGCTGCCGGCGAATCGGCGAACCAGCCACGCAGCGACGCCGATCAACGCCAGAACGACGATGAACGCGACGATGAAGGTGATAGGGCTGCCTTGCATACTTGTCCCCGACAAATGGCGCTTTTCTCGTGCCCGTGGTCAGACGCGCCAACCACCGGCCTACGATGCCCCAAACTGCGATCTCTTAATGTTCCACGGCAGGTTTTGCCGTCCCCAACTCTTAATAACCTATGAATCGCTCGATCCAAAACGACTTCTTGGCCCGTGTACGCGCCGCCAAACGGTTGGGTTAATGCCACTTTTGGCAGGGTCGAATCACGAAGCGCGCATTTCGTGTGCCATCGGGGAACAGATGCCCGTGACATCTTTAACCAGCTGTTAACCATACAGGCGGCAAATTCTGCCTAGCTACGGACCTCAAGGTCCGGAAGGGGCGGAAGGAGCCGCAACGATGTCCATCAACGACCTCCCGGTGCTGTCGGCGCTTCGGACCAAGATGCAGTGGCACCAGGAGCGCCAGCGCGTGCTGTCCGAGAACGTCTCCAACTCCGACACCCCCAAATTCCGGCCGCGCGACCTAGTCGAGCCGAAGCTCGACAAGACCGGCACCGTCACGGGGTCGATGGGGCCTCTGGCCCTTGCCCGTACCAGCGCCTCTCACATGACGCCGTCAGGCGCGGCCTCCGCATTCGACCAGAACAAGAATGCGGGTTTTGAGACCCGCCCTGCGGGCAACGCCGTCAATCTCGAAGAGGAGATGATGAAGGCGGCCAGCAACCAGATGGACTACGCGGCGGCGACCTCGCTCTATTCGAAGAGCCTGCATCTGCTCAAGACCGCGATCGGCAAGGGCTAGACCTAGAGGAGCCCCATCATGGCGAATGACAGCAGCGATTTTGCCCGCTCGATGGCGATCGCGACCTCCGGCCTGCGGGCCCAGGCCGGGCGCATGCGGGTGATCTCGGAGAACATCGCAAACGCGGATTCGACCTCGCAGACATCAGGCGGCGATCCCTACCGGCGCAAGGTGCCGACCTTTTCTTCCGCGCTCGACCGCACGCTCGAGGCGCAGGTCGTAACCCTCGGCAGGATCAAGCCCGACCAGTCGAGCTTCCGCGTCAAATACGAGCCGAACAATCCGGCCGCGGATGCGAGCGGCAACGTCAAATATCCCAACGTGAATTCGGTGGTCGAGATGACCGACATGCGCGACGCGCAGCGGTCCTACGAGGCCAATCTCAACATCATCAGTGCGACGCGCCGGATGATCCAGCGCACGCTCGACATCCTCAAGAGCTGAACAGGACATTTTGAGCCATGGCATCACCGACAATCGCCGCCAACGCTTACGCCAGTCTCGCCCGCGTGCTGGAGAACGGCGGCGCCGGCAAGGGCAGCGAGCCCAGCGGACAGTCCTTCGCTTCGCTGCTGAAAGACGCTGTCGGCAGCGTCATGGAGTCCGGCCGCAAGTCCGACGCGCAGACGGTGGCGATGGCCGCCGGCAAGGCCAACGTGATGGACGTGGTGACGGCGGTCGCCGACACCGATGTCGCGGTGTCCACGCTGGTCTCGGTCCGCGATCGCGTGATCGCGGCCTATGAAGACATCATGAAGATGCCGATCTGATTTGGGAATGGCGCTCGCCCCAATCGTCATTGCGAGCGCAGCGAAGCAATCCAGAGTCTTTCCGCAGGCGCCAGTCTGGATTGCTTCGCTGCGCTCGCAATGACGGGGGAGAGGGCGCTTGTTCCTCGCCGGGCTGGCTGGGATGAAGGAATAAAGGAAGTTTGCAATGACCGGACCCGAAACCCTCGACGTCGCGCGCGATGCGATCTGGACCATCGTGATCGTGTCGTCGCCGCTGATGGTGGTCGGCCTCGTGGTCGGCGTCATCGTGTCGCTGTTCCAGGCGCTGACTCAGATTCAGGAGCAGACGCTGATCTACGTGCCGAAGATCCTGGCCATCTTCGCCACGATGCTGTTGGCGCTTCCGTTCATGGCCGACTCGCTCCACGCCCACATGCTGCGGATCTCGTCGCGAATCATCGGCGGCTGAGGCAAGATGCGTAAACTATGCGCATCGACGTCTCGCTGCTGCCGGCGCTCGCCGCTTCCTTCATGCTCGCCTTCGCCCGGGTCGGTGCGATGGTGATGCTGCTGCCGGGCCTGGGTGAGACCAACATCCCGACGCGGATCAAGCTGTCGATCGCGCTGCTGCTCACGCTGATCATCCTGCCCCTGCACCGCAATGCCTATCAGGTCGACATGGGCTCGCTCGCGCCGCTCCTGGTCCTGATGCTGCATGAGATCGCGATCGGAATCGTGCTGGGCGCGACCGCCCGTGTGACGCTCTCGGCCCTGCAAGTCGCCGGCTCCGTGATCGCGCAGCAGATGGGGCTCGGCTTCGTCACCTCGGTCGATCCGACGCAGGGACAGCAGGGCGTGCTGGTCGGCAATTTCCTGACCATGCTGGGCGTGACCTTGTTGTTTGCCACCGACAGCCACCATCTGGTGATCGCGGCGCTGAACGACAGCTACAAGATCTTCTCGCCGGGCGAGACCGTCTCGAGCGGCGATATTGCCTCGCTGGCAACGCGGGCCTTCGCAGCCGCGTTCCGCCTGGGCTTGCAACTCTCCGGACCGTTTCTGGTGTTCGGCCTCGTCTTCAACATCGGGTTAGGTGTGCTGGCGCGGCTGATGCCGCAGATGCAGGTCTATTTCGTCGGCGTGCCGCTCTCGATCTTCGCGGGCTTTTTGGTCCTCGCCGTGGTGCTCACGGCGATGATGGGTACGTTTCTCGACTATTTCATCGGTGTCATGCACCAGATGATGCCGCTCAAATAGGTGATCGATGGCGGAAGACAACGATCCAGAGAGTCAAACAGAAGACCCGACGCAAAAGCGCCTCGACGATGCGCTCGAACGCGGCGACGTCGCCAAGAGCCAGGAGATCAACACCTGGTTCATGATGGCGGGCGGCACGCTCGTGGTTTCGACCTTCTCGGGCTCGGTCGGCAGCGGGCTGCTGACGCCGATGCGCAACTTGCTCGCCAATTCCTGGATGATCAAGACCGACGGCAGGGCTCTGCTCGCGCTGATGCAGCAGATCGAGTTCGCCGTGCTCACGGCGATTGGCGTGCCCCTCTTGATGCTGGTGCTGGCGGCAATTGCCGGCAACATGCTCCAGCACCGTCTGGTGTGGTCGGCCGAATCCCTGAAACCCAAATTCAGCAAGATTTCGCCCGGCGCCGGCTTCAAGCGCATCTTCGGCAAGCAGGCGGCGGCGAACTTCCTGAAAGGCCTCGGCAAGCTGATCGCGCTCAGCGTGGTCATGACCATGATCCTGTGGCCGGAGCGGCATCGCATGGAGGCGATGGTCAAGCTCGATCCGGCCGCGATGCTGGGTGCCACCACCAGCATGACCATCCATCTGCTCGGCGCGGTGGTGGCGGCGCTCGCGATCGTCGCCATCGCCGACTATTTCTTCCAGTACCGTAGCTGGTTCCAGCGGCAGAAGATGTCGCTCCAGGAGATCAAGGAAGAGTTCAAGCAGTCCGAAGGCGATCCGCACATCAAGGGCAAGATCAGGCAACTCCGGCAGCAGCGCGCCAAGAAGCGCATGATGGCGGCGGTTCCCAAGGCCTCCGTGATCATCACCAACCCGACCCACTATTCGGTCGCGCTGTCCTACGAGCGCGGCATGTCGGCGCCGATCTGCGTCGCCAAAGGTGTCGACAACCTCGCCTTCAAGATCCGGGAGATCGCGCGCGAGCACGACATCCCGATCGTCGAGAACGTGCCGCTCGCCCGTGCGCTCTACGCCACCGTCGACATCGACCAGGAAATCCCGACCGAGCACTACCATGCGGTCGCCGAAGTCATCGGCTACGTCATGCGGCTGAAGCGCGGATTCGGCGCCGGGCGGGGATAAAATGCCGGAAAAGTACCGGAAATGGTCGTAATCTGGGAATCAGCGTACCTTTCGCTCCTGCTGCCCTTGCACCTTTGGGTCCGATTCAGGCAGGGAGGACCCCGTGCGCCCCGGAGCGCGTTGATTCTCTGCCGACAGGCTGCGCCAGCTTCGAGATGACTGCTGAGACCGACCACGACCTCACACGCGAGCCCGTTGCGGCGCACGAGCCGTCGCCGCGCTCGGGCAGCATCGCGCTGGTGCTGCTGGTGGCCGCCGGCCTCGTCGCGGTCGCCGTCGGGCTGATGACGCTCGGGCGCGCGCAGGCGCAGCCCTATATCCTCGGCATCCTCGCCGTGCTGGCGATGGTCGGCCTGTTCAACCTGTTCGCCTTCGCCGCCGGCATCATCCGCTTCGCCGACCGTAATCTCGACGATCCCATCATTGCCCGCATCTCCGATCACGCGTTCGACGGGCTCGCGGTCACCGATGCGCGCGGGCATGTGGTCTATTCCAACGCGGCCTATCTGACGCTGACCGGCGCCACCGGCCCGCAGGACGTGCGTCCCGTCGAGCGCGTCTTCATCGGCAATCCCGACGTCTCCGAAGCCGTGTTCCGCCTGCTCAAAGCCGCCCGCGAAGGCAAGCGGCAGCAGGAGGAGGTACGCATCTCCGGCCAGGATGGCAACCAGGGCCGCTGGCTGCGCATGCGGGTGCGCCCGCTCGGCACCGGCAAGCGCGAGGCGAAATATGCGGTGTGGTCGATCGCCGACATCACCCGCGACCGCGAGCGCCAGGAAGACGTGTTCCAGGAGCTCCAGCACGCGATCGAATATCTCGATCACGCGCCTTGCGGCTTCTTCTCGGTCAATCCGGCCGGCGAGCTCGCCTATGTCAACGCGACGCTGGCGAACTGGCTGGACTACGACCTCGCCGAGATCGGCTCGGGTGGATTGAAGCTCACCGACATCGTCTCCGGCGACGGCGCCTCGCTGCTGACCTCGATCGTGGCGGTGCCGGGCGAGGTGAAGACCGAGGTCTTCGACATCGACCTGCGCATGCGCACGGGCAAGACCATGCCGGTGCGGCTCTATCACAAGCTCGCCTTCGGTGCCGACGGCGCGCCGGGGCCGTCGCGCACGCTCGTGATCAGCCGCGCCCGCGACGAGCGCAGCGATCCCGACCGCGCCGCCGAGGTGCGCTTCATGCGCTTCTTCGACCACACGCCAATGGCGATCGCGACCGTGGATCGCGGCGGCAATGTCGTGCGCGCGAATGCGCGCTATGCCAAGCTCGGACAGGCGCTCGGGCTCGACAGCGCCTCCAAGTCGATCTTCCGCGCGGTCAATTCCCGCGACCGGCACCTGTTGATCGCGGCCATCAACCAGGCCGCCGAAGGCCGGGCCGACATCGCGCCGGTCGAAGTGGCGCTGGAAGGGACCAAGGAACGCTGGGGCCAGTTCTTCGTCACCCCGGTCGATGCGGCCGAGAATGAGGCGGAAGCCGCCATCGTGCACATGCTCGAGACCACCGAGCGGCGCGCGCTGGAGAACCAGATCAATCAGTCGCAGAAGATGGAGACGGTCGGCCAGCTCGCCGGCGGCATCGCCCACGACTTCAACAACGTGCTCTCCGCCATCATGATGGCGAACGACTTCCTGCTGAACGCGCACAAGCCGACCGATCCGTCGTTCCAGGACATCATGCAGATCAAGCAGAACGCGACGCGCGCCGCGACGCTGGTGCGGCAGCTGCTGGCGTTCTCGCGTCGGCAGACGCTGCGGCCGCAGGTGCTCGATCTCGGCGATGCCTTGAGCGATCTCACCATGCTGCTGCGCCGGCTGATCGGCGAGAAGGTCAAGCTCGACCTCGTCCACGGCCGCGATCTCTGGCCGGTGAAGGTCGACGTCTCCCAGTTCGAGCAGGTGATCGTCAATCTCGCCGTGAACGCGCGCGACGCCATGCCTGACGGTGGCAAGCTGATCATCCGCACTGCAAACGTCAGCACCGAAGACGCGGGCAAGCTCGCTTACAAGGGCATGCCGGCCGCCGACTATGTCCGGATCGAGGTCGCCGACACCGGCACCGGCATCCCCGCCGACATCCGCGACAAGATCTTCGAGCCGTTCTTCTCGACGAAAGAGGTGGGCAAGGGTACCGGGCTCGGGCTTTCCACCGTCTACGGCATCGTCAAGCAGACCGGCGGTTTCATCTATGTCGATTCCGAACCGGGGCAGGGCACCTCGTTCCATATCTTCCTGCCGCGCCATCATGCCGAGCCGGAGGTGCAGGTCGAGCAGCCCGCAGCTTTGGTCAGCGCGGCCAATGGCGCCGCGAAGGAAGCCGCACCGGCGGCGGAAGCCAAGCCGCGCACCGATCTCACCGGGCAGGGCACCATCCTCTTGGTCGAGGACGAGGAGGGCCTGCGCGCCCTGAACGCGCGTGGCCTGCGCTCGCGCGGCTACACCGTGGTCGAGGCCGAGAACGGCGTCGAGGCCATGGAGGTGCTGGAGGAGGAGAGCGGCGCGATCGATCTCGTCGTCTCCGACGTGGTGATGCCGGAGATGGACGGCCCGACGCTGCTGAAGGCGATGCGGGAGAAGAACCCGGACATCAAGTTCATCTTCGTTTCCGGCTACGCCGAGGATGCGTTCGAGAAGAGTCTCCCCGAGGGCCAGCAATTCGATTTCCTGCCAAAACCGTTCACGCTGAGCCAGCTCGTGGCGGCGGTGAAGGAAACGATGACGAAGGCTGGGTGAGCGTTGTGCCCGAGAGATTGCACTGACGCGCCGCCGTCGTCCTGGCGAAAGCCAGGACCCATACCGCGTGATCTCTCGGTTGCGCACGCTGCCAATCCCGAACGACCAGCCTTCGCCAAATTGCCTCTAGGGGTAATGGGTCCTGGCTTTCGCCAGGACGACATCGGGAGTGTATGCGCGCGACCGCTTCAACACCGTCATTGCGAGCCACCGGGTCCGCGCAAAGCGCGGCCCGATGACAGGCTCTGCGAAGCAATCCAGGCCGTCTCCGCGGAAAGATTCTGGATTGCTTCGTCGCATCAGCGCAAAATTGCTACGCAATTTTGTCGCGAGCTCCTCGCAATGACGTGGTGGGAGAGATGCGCTGGCCATGACGAGGGAAAAAGCGGAAATCCCGTCGCAAAAGCGCCGGTATCCCGCGACCTCGGTTCCCCACCCGGCCAACCCCCGCCAAATGCGGCCAAACCCCCGCCAAATATGGGTTTTTGCCACATCCCCGCGACTGAGGGCCGCAGCAATAGGTTCCGAAACCGGCTTCACTTTTCGGGAAGTCTGCCCATCTTAAGCGCACGTCCCCATGCCGGGGATTTGGAAAACGCACATGACTTTCTCGCAACGCTCCCGCAGTCTCTTCAAGACCATTGCCGTCGTGCTGGCGCTTGCGCTGCCGACCGCACTGGCGATCTCGTCCGCTGACGCCCGCGTCGGCGGCGGCTTCTCGTCGGGTTCGCGCGGCTCGCGCACCTATTCGGCGCCGCCATCGACCACGACTGCGCCGGGCTCCACCTCGCAGTTCAACCGCACCTACACCCAGCCGGGCGCAGGCATGAATTCGGCCGCGACCGCGCCGGCGCGCGGCGGCCTGTTCGGCCGCGGCGGCGGCTTCCTGGGCGGCCTTGCGGCCGGCTTCCTCGGCGCCGGCCTGCTCGGCATGCTGTTCGGCGGCGGCCTGTTCGGCGGCCTTGGCGGACTGTCCTCGATCCTGGGCCTGATCATCCAGATCGCGCTGGTGGTGCTCGTGGTGCGGCTGGCGATGTCCTGGTGGCAGCGCCGCCACACGTCGCAGCCGGCCTATGCCAATGCTAATGCGGGCGCCGGTCAAGGACCGCAGCCGAACTATCGCAGCGGTCTTGGTGGCTTCGGCTTCGGCGCCAACAGCGCGCCGCTCGAGATCAAGCCGGACGACTATGAGGCGTTCGAGCGCCTGCTCGGCGAAATCCAGACCGCCTGGTCGAACGAGGACGTGGCCAAGCTGCACACGCTCGCGACGCCGGAGATGGTCTCCTATTTCGAGCAGGATCTCGCCCAGAACCGCGCGCGCAACGTCGTCAACAAGGTGACCAACGTCAAGCTGTTGCAGGGCGACCTCGCGGAAGCCTGGCGTGAAGGCGAGACCGACTACGCCACGGTGGCGCTGCGCTTCGGGCTCATCGACAAGACGGTCGACCGCAACACCGGCGCAGTCGTGGCCGGTAGCGAGCAGCCGGGCGAGGCGACCGAGATCTGGACGTTTGCCCGCCGGCCGAGCACCGGCTGGGAATTGTCGGCGATCCAGCAGACCAACTGATCGCTCGCGACACGAGGAACCAAGGCGTCGTGCTCCCGCACGGCGCCTTTTTCTTTTGGGCGCCTCTTCTTTTGGGCGCCCCGCATCGGAATAAGCGGGCGTGCGTCGGGTTGAAATCAGGCGGCCAACGACAAGCACAACCGGAGGACAACATGATCCGCACCGAGAGATCCGTGACGATTTCAGGCCTCGCGCTCGCAATGGCCTTGCTTGCCGCGCCATCGGCGCAGGCGCAATCGGCCGACATGACGTTCTTCGTGACGTCCAACGGCCCCGGCAAGGGTGCCGATCTCGGCGGCCTCGAGGGAGCCGACGCGCAATGCCAGAAACTTGCACAAGCCGCAGGCGCCGGCACCAAGACCTGGCGCGCCTATCTCTCGACACAGGCAGCCGACGGCAAGCCGGCGGTCAACGCCCGGGACCGCATCGGCAAGGGACCGTGGCAGAACGCCAAGGGCGCGGTGATCGCCAAGGACGTTGCCGACCTGCACGGCGCGGCCAACAACCTCACCAAGCAGACCGCGCTCAGCGAGAAGGGCGAGGGGATCAATGGTGTTGGCGACCAGCCAAACCGGCATGACGTGCTCACGGGATCGCAACCAGACGGCACCGCTTTTGCCGGTCCGGACGATCGCACCTGCAAGAACTGGACATCGGGCACGCAAGGCGCCGCGATGGTCGGCCATCTCGATCGACGTGGTCTGCGCGACGATGAGCCCTCGAAATCTTGGAACAGCTCTCACCCCTCGCGCGGTCCCGACGGTGGCTGCTCGCAGGCCGATCTGAAGAGCACCGGCGGCGACGGCCTGCTGTATTGTTTCGCGGCGAATTGAGACGCGAGCTGTCTCTTCCGTCATTGCGAGGAGCGTAGCGACAAAATTGCGAAGCAATTTTGCGCTGAAGCGACGAAGCAATCCAGAGTCTGTCCGCGGCGGCAGTCTGGACTGCTTCGCTGCGCTCGCAATGACGGAGTGTTTGGTACCGCCGCTCCGTCTCACTCCGACGGAACTTTCGGCTACGTGTTACATTGGTCCCGTCGCCCGCAACGCTCACGGACTCCTCCCATGAAATACGAGCTCTATTATTGGCCCGAGATCCAGGGCCGCGGCGAATATGTGCGGCTGGCGCTGGAGGAAGCGGGCGCCGCCTACGTCGATGTCGCGCGCGGACCGCGCGGGACAGCTGCGATGATGAAGATGATGGACGCGCATGGGGGCACGCCGCCCTTTGCCCCGCCATTCCTGAAAGCGGGCAAGCTCGTCATCGGCCAGACCGCCAACATCCTGCTCTATCTCGGCGCCCGCCATGGCCTCGCGCCGAAGACCGAAGGCGGCAGGCTCTGGGTGCACCAGCTTCAGCTCACCATCACCGACCTCGTCGTCGAGATCCACGACACCCATCACCCGCTCGGGCCCTCGCTCTACTACGAAGATCAGAAGCCGCCGGCGAAGAAGCGCACCGCCGATTTCTGGAGCGAGCGCGTGCCGAAATATCTCGGCTATTTCGAGCAGCTTCTCACCGAGAGTGGCGGCACCTACGTCACGGGACGCAGACTGACCTATGTCGATCTCTCGCTGTTCCAGATCGTCGCGGGGCTGCGCTATGCGTTCCCCAAGCGCATGAAGGCGTTCGAGCAGATCTCCCGGGCCTCCTCGACCTGCACGACCGCATCGCCGCACGGCCCAACATCAAGGCCTATCTCGACAGCGACCGCCGCATTGCCTTCAACGAGCAGGGCATCTTCCGCCGCTATCGCGAGCTGGATGCTTAGCTGGTGCGGACGGCAGAGTGATCTGCCCTCACCAGAGACCTGGCACCAGGCGGTAGCGCACCCGCGCCGCATAGTCGGCATAGCCCGGCAGGCCCTCGCGCAAGGTGCGCTCCTCGATAGGGATGCGGACCGCGAACAAGGCGATGAAGAGCGGTATCATCGCAAGTCCCCACCACGACCCAAGCAACAACGGTGCGCCGGTGAAGAACAGAACCATGCCGCTGTACATGGGATGCCGGACATAGGCGTAGGGACCGGTCGAGATCACGTGCTGTGCGCGCTCGGCCTGGAGCTTCACCACGGGTGCGGCAAACGAGTTCTCGCGGAAGACCCACATCGTGAACAGTGTCGAGGCCAGGAACAGCCCGAGGCCGAGGATCTGGAACGCAACCGGCATCTCGGAGGATTGAATGCGCCGGTCGAGGCCCATCGCGACCAGCCAGGCCAGCATCGCCACGACAAAGACCGTCATGAACATTTTGTCGGCGGTGGGCTGATCCCGTTGCAGGACCGGCCGCAGACGTTCGGCGAGCAGAGCCGGATCGATCCGGTAGAGCCACCAGCCGCAGAGCGGACCGAGCAGGGCGGAGGTGGCGAGGAGGACCCAGGCCGAAGGCCAGTGCAGCGTTCCGGCGGACGCGAACAGCAACGCGCCCATGCCGACGACGAAGATCGTGTTCTGCAACAGGAGGCGTGCGATCATGCGCAGGGTCCCGGGATGACCGCGCACGACAGTGGTCCTGCTATCCGGCAAAGATGCGGCCGGATGCGCAAAAGGCCCGATCGACCGGATCGGGCGCTTCAGCTTTGGCAAGCCTGATCAGGCGAGCTGATCGATCCGCGTGCCCTGACCCGGCGGCAGCGGCGCGGGCGGCTGCGGCTTATAGGTCGGATCATCGTCGTTGACCTTGGCCTGATCGTCCTGCTGCTTGGTCGTGTCATAGCTCGGAACCACGATCGCGATCGGTGGCGGCGCAACGGTGGAAACCTTCATCCGCAAATCCTCACACATGGAAACAACTGAGCCTGCCCCGCGAGGAGCGAAGTTTCCTTCAAGGCAATCGTTAAAATGCGAGGGAATGGGTGAGGTGGGGCGCGTCCGACGCCATTTCGTGAGACGACGAGACCTCTCCTCGTCATTGCGAGGAGCTCGCGACAAAATTGCGTAGCAATTTTGCGCTGATGCGACGAAGCAATCCAGTCTGTCTCCGCGGAAAGATCCTGGATTGCTTCGCTGCGCTCGCAATGACGGAGTACGTGGCCAGCTGCGTCGCGCCACATGAGCACTGCGTCCGCAGCAAGAGCGGGGGGAGCCCCGCGCCTATTCGTCCTTGCCGCGCGTGATCGCGATGGACGCATCCGCCTTTGTGCGGGTGCATTCCATGTTGAGCCGCCGGTAGCGCATGTTGATCTTGTCGCCGCGCAGGAGACCCATCCGCTTCAGGCAACGTGTCGCGCCCGACGTGGTGTCGTCCTTCGTCACGGTGAAGACGATCGCGGCCATCGACCCCACCAGCGCATAGAACTCGGGCTTGGGCTTGCGATCGCCCTTGGCGTAGAGTTCGATGGAATATTTGTCGCCGCGGCAGCCGACGGACAACTCCTTGGCCGCCGGGTGCGTCAAATAGACGATGTTGGCGGCCCGGAAATTCACCTTGAGCCGCTCGATCTGGTTCGCCAGCTCCTTGGCGCTGTCGTCGCAGCGGTCGGCACGCGCGGAGGAGGTGAGGGCCACAAGGCCGGTGATGGCGGCGGCGACCAGGATCGCGCCGCGGACGTTCGAGTTCAATGTCATGATGAAAAGCCCCTTAGGGCGCGCATTCAAGCGTCGGCGGACGCGAAGCGCAAGGGTGAGCGCGGGCCTTTCCACGTGCTGTGCCAATGCCTTCCCGAGCCCTAGCCACCCTCTCCCATGCGCACCGGTCCCTTTCTTTTCTGCCGGAAATGGGCTTAGAACGCTTCTACGCCGACGGCCCGTGCGAGGCCCCAAAACCCCGAGATCGACCCCATGAACGCTCCCACCGCCTTCCCCGACCAGTCAAAACCCGTTCCGCCCTACAAGCACACTCCGCTGTTCCCGCTGGGCAAGGACGAGACGCCCTACAAGAAGATTTCGTCCGAGGGCGTCAGGGTCGAGAAGGTCCTGGGCAAGGACATGCTGGTGGTGTCGCGCGAGGCGCTGCGGGCGCTGTCGGAGGCGGCTTTCGGCGACATCAATCACTATCTGCGGCCTGGCCATCTGAAGCAGCTCCGCGCGATCCTCGAGGACGGCGAGGCGAGCCCGAACGACAAGTTCGTTGCGCTCGACTTTTTGAAAAACGCCAACATCGCCGCCGGCGGCGTGTTGCCGATGTGCCAGGACACCGGCACTGCGATCATCATGGGCAAGAAGGGCTGCAACGTCATCACCGATGGTGACGACGAGGCGGCGCTGTCGGAGGGCGCGCGCGATGCCTACCTGCGCCGCAATCTGCGCTACTCGCAGGTCGCGCCGCTCTCGATGTACGAGGAGAAGAACACCGCCAACAACATGCCGGCGCAGTGCGAGATCTACGCCGAGGGTGACGACGCCTACAAGTTCATGTTCATGGCGAAGGGCGGCGGCTCCGCCAACAAGAGTTTTCTGTTCCAGGCGACGCCTTCCGTCCTGACCAAGGACCGGCTGCTCGCCTTCCTCAAGGAGAAAATCCTGACGCTCGGCACCGCGGCGTGCCCGCCCTATCACCTCGCCATCGTGATCGGCGGCACCTCGGCCGAGCTGTGCATGAAGACAGTGAAGCTCGCCTCGGCGCGCTATCTCGATGCGCTGCCGACGCACGGCTCGCCCGATGGCAACGCCTTCCGCGACGTCGAGATGGAGAAGGAAATCCACAAGATGACGCAGTCGCTCGGTGTCGGCGCGCAGTTCGGCGGAAAGTATTTCTGCCACGACGTGCGCGTGATCCGGATGCCGCGTCATGGCGCCTCGCTGCCGATCGGGCTTGGCGTGTCCTGCTCCGCCGACCGCCAGGTGCTCGGCAAGATCACGAGGGACGGCATTTATCTCGAGGAGCTCGAGCACAACCCGGCGCAATATCTGCCGCAGGTGGAGCAGTCGCTCGGCGGTGAGGTCGTCAAGATCGATCTCAACCAGCCGATGAAGGACATTCTGGCCACCTTCTCGAAATATCCGATCAAGACCCGGGTCTCGATGACCGGCACCATGATCGTCGCGCGCGATAGCGCCCATGCCAAGCTGCGCGAGCGGCTGGAGAGGGGCGAGCCGCTGCCGGACTATTTCAAGAACCATCCGGTCTATTACGCCGGCCCGGCCAAAACGCCCGACGGCTACGCCTCCGGCGCGTTCGGCCCGACCACGGCGGGTCGCATGGATTCCTTCGTCGACCAGTTTCAGGCCGCCGGCGGCTCGATGGTGATGGTCGCCAAGGGCAACCGCGCGCCGGCCGTGCGCGAGGCCTGCAAGAAGTATGGCGGCTTCTATCTCGGCTCGATCGGCGGCGCTGCGGCGAATCTCGCCGAGCACTGCATCAAGAAGGTCGAGGTGCTCGAATATCCCGAGCTCGGCATGGAAGCGATCTGGCGCATCGAAGTCGTCGACTTCCCGGCGTTCATCATTATCGACGACAAGGGCAATGATTTCTTCAAGGAGTTGAATCTGGGCTAGCTGCTTCATCCGCACTTGCGTGCGGGTGATCGCACCTGTGCTTTACGAAAGATCGTCATGCCCGGGCTTGTCCCGGGCATCCACGTTCTTGGTACGGCGAACAAGATACGGCGAACAAGACGTGGATGGCCGGGACGAGCCCGGCCATGACGATGCGGAAGCTTCAACTACAATTCGTGACCTGGTTGGAGCAGAGCGAACGCCACCAGCCGCGCACACCGTCGTGGCTCTCGACGAGGCCCCAATATCCGCTACAGGCGAGCAGGCGCTTCGGGCCGCCGTCACCGTCAATCGGGCCGCCGAGCTCGCGCTGGGCCGGCATCCATTTGGCGTCGACGAACGGCGCCTGGAACAGCCCGCCCGCGCGCGTGTAACCGTTGGCGAAATTCGCGCCGACCTTGTTGGAGGCGACCCAGCCGCGTCCGGCATAGGGCTTTGGCGCATTGCGCGGATATTTTTTCTCGTCCTCGTAATCTTTGCCTAGCGGCTTCGCGCCTTCGATCAGAAACCAACCATCCTTGAAACCGATGATGCGGAATTCGGTGAGCCAGCCGCCATCGGGCGTGTTCTCGCTGCCGCCAAGCTTTAGTCGGTACGGCGGTGGCAGGGTGCCGAGCACGCGCGCCTTCACCGATGGCTCGGTCCGCACGTTGAGTCCGTTCGGATCCTTGTCGATGGACCAGGCGCCGAGATCGCAGGGCTCGGTGCCCTCGGGCAGGGTTGCGCGCTTGCCCGCCAGCTCCGCGTGGAGCTTTGCATAATCGCCGTCGTCATCGACCGCATCGGCCTCGACGCGCGGTTTCAATTCGGCCGATACCGCGCGCTTCTTGTCTGGCGTCAGCGCGACCACGAGGGTCTGGCGCGCAGCGAACACGCTGGCCGGCGACTTCGGGTCATTCGACGTCGCCGGATAGACGGCGAGGTAACCGGTCGAGGCTTCGGTGCGGTAGGCCGTGCCGGCGACATAACCCGCCGGCACCAGGGCGAGCGCGCTTGCGCGCCACGCCGGTTCGGTGTCGTCCGCGCGCGCTGCTTGTGTCACGACACACAGGATCGTCGCCGCGATGAGACGGAGCAGGCGCACGATTGCTGCCGCGGCCTTACGCCCGCGCGCCCGTGAACGGGAAGCTGCCCATCGGGCCGATGCCCATCTCGCCGCTGATGCTGTCGCCGGAGACGGTGCCGGTGAATTCGAGCGTGAGCGGCATCGGGTTGGTGATCGAGACTTTCCAGGAGACGTTGTCGCCAGAGACAGTGCCGTCGAAAATCTCGGCGGTATTACCTTCGGCGCCTTGCGTGCCCGTGAGCGCGCCGCCCGCGGCCTTCAGGCTCAGCGTCGCCTGGCGCTCGCCCATCGGCGTCGTCATGGTCAGATTCCAGTTGCCGTCAACGGCCATTCCTGTCTCCCAAAATCCCGGCGGGTCGCGACGATCCGCGGCCAGTCCTGGGCGAGCCTATAACCCAACTCGCAGCTCCTGCCTAACGCTGCATTGGAGGCATAGAACATGATCCGGAAAAGTGTGTAGCGGTTTTCCGAAAAGATCATGCTCAAACAACAACCTAAAGCGCGGTCACATCGCGCTTTAGGCGCGGGCAGCAGCGCGCCGGCGACTGGTGACGATGAGGCGCAGAACGACGTACTGCACGGCAAAAGCCAGGATCTTGGCACCGCCTGCGACCACCGTGAGGTATAACGCCCACAGCTTCAGATCGCCGGTCGATGCGACGGCGATCACGCCGACGCCGATCACGAACATCAGCACCGCCCAGGCATAGCCCGCAGCCGTCACATATTCCGGAACGGTCTCGACGACGATCGGCGGCATGTAGCGCAGCATCCAGCCGCGCTTGAGCATGATGAGGCCGATCGCGAAATGCGCGATCGCGGGCTTTGCCAGCATGAAGCGGGGATCATTGGTCAAGAGCGTGATCGCGCCCAGCACGACCACGAGCGCGAGGCTCGCATAGGTCATGTAGTTGAGCTCTCGTCCTTTGACGCGGGCATAGATCACCTGCGCGATTGCACCGGCAATCGCCACCAACGTCGCCAGGACGACGTTGTCGGTGATGAGGTAGATGACCAGGAAGACGATGGCGGAAAGGAAGTCGGAGGCGAGGCGGGCGAATACGCTCTTCATCGTCGATCCTGTTCAGCGCGCGTTGGGCAATGCGCGGGCGGGCGCACCGTACTTGATCTCGCGATACTCGGGATACCACTTTGTGAAGTACATCGCGCTGTTGCGGGCCGCGAAGGCAACCGCAAGGCTCGACCAGAGCGGCAGCCCGGGGACGTAGAGTAGCACGAGATTGGCGGCTGCCATCAACAGCGCGGCTGCGGTCCAGGCGCCGGTTATGACATAATTGGCGCGGAGGAAGCCGGGCATCGCCGCGGTTTCGGCCGGGACCGATTCAAGCGCATATTGCAGCGTGAAGGGACGACGGACCAGCATCGAGCCGAGCGAGATGATGAAGATGCCGAGATCGACCGACAGCTTGACGCCGAGCGTGCCGAGCGCGGGATCGAGCAGCGCGAGATAGAGGCCGATTGCGGCGAACACGATCGCCGAGCCCGTGGCCAGGATCTTCACCGAGCGGCCGCGCATGACGTCGATTGCGACCGTGGCGAGGCAGATTGCAGAGGCCGCAAACACGCTGATCGTGGCGGAGGTCACCAGCATCAGCAACGCGAAGGCGCCGTAGGGCGCGAGGATCAGGAAAATCGCCATGAGCCGCCTCTGTCGGGTCAAATCTTTACAATGTCAAGATAAATAAGCCGGGCGTGATCTCGGGTCAAGCGAAATCTTTACAATGTCAAAATGACATAGGCGACCTCTAAAAGGTGAAGTGCTGCAACGGCTTGGTCGGAGGCTTCGTCAGCCAATTCCGCCCAGGGCAGGCGCGACAGGATCGGCAGTGCGGAGGCGATCAAAAGGCCGATGGTGAGCAAGATGCCGCCGTTGAAGAAGGTAAGGCTGCTTCGCCGCAGCCGGATTGTCTGCAATGTGAATGCGGCGCAGGCCAGGGCGAGGACGGCAAGGCAGTCCGCGGTGATCGAGGGCATGTGCATGTGGTATCTCTTTGGTGACACATCTGCGCTGTCATTCCGGGGCGACGCGAAGCGTCGGAATCCATTGAGCGGCAGAACACGCAGCGAAATGGATTCCGGGGCGCGCGCTAGCGCGCGCCCCGGAATGACGAGGTGAGAGCTACGCCCCCACCCAATTGCCGTGAAAGCCATCGGGCACGCGGTGGCCGAGCTGCACCAGTGCGACGGGACCGGCCTCGACATCGGTGGCGTTGAACACGGCGAGGTCGCTGCGGTTCTCCCGCGCGCGCCAGACCACCGCGAGCAGCCAACCGTCGCCCTCGGCGGCATCGTTCGACCGCTCGACGAACACCGGCTCGGAGATGGTGTCGCCGGCTGGCAGCAGATAATGGCCGAGCCGTTTGCCGTTGCCGTCGACGTGGACGACGCCTGAGAGCGCGCCGAACATCGGCAGCCTCGGATTGGCGCAGGCGTACCAGCCGTGGCGGCTCGCCAGTCCGGCGCGGCGATCATCGATGCGGGGGAATTCGCCGGTGAGATCGTCGAGATAAGTCTGCTGGAAGCGGTCGGTATTGCCCGAGAGATCGAACGTCCAGCGGCAGTGGCGGGCGCGTGACTTCTCCGGATCCGTCGGCCGGCCGTCGGGATGCGGAAACAGCGGCGCCTCCTCGAACTGCATGACGTCGGCGATGATGCGGTGATCGTCTTCCCACGCATTCATGACGTGGAAGACGTAGCAGGCCTCAGCTCGAAACCAGACGATGTCCTTTGCCGTGCCGTTGCGTTTCATCACGCCGACATAGGCGCCTTTGTCCGGCTCCCAGGCATAGGGCGGCCGTCCACTCATCGCGCGCTCCATGCTGCCGGTGATGGGAAGGATCGGAAACAGCACATGGTTCGCGGTGACGATGAAGTCATGCACCATGCTGGCATAGGGCGCCTCGAAACGCTCGAAGCGCGTCACCTTTCCGGACGCATCGATCGATCCGTAGGAGAGGGCAGGCGTCAACGGTCCTGCGGCATTGTAGCCGAAGAACACCAGTTCGCCTGTGATGGGATCGATCTTCGGATGCGCGGTAAAGCTGCCGGCGACGCGGCCCTGGTAGTTGTGATAGCCGCGCGTTGCCAGCGTGCCAGGCTCGATCTCGGTCGGCAGATGCGCTTCTTCCAGCGCCAGCAGCTTGCCGGCATGGAAGATGATGTTGGTGTTGGCGACGCCGCCATCGGTGAGATCAGCCGGGGCATCGGGCAGCTTGCGGCCGAAGCCGCCGAACAAGGCGCGGCCGGCGTCGCGCTCGGCCAGCCATTTCGGCGTGCGGACCCAGCGATTGCGGTAGCTGGCGCGTCCGTTCTCGAGGTGGAAGGCGTGCAGCATGCCGTCGCCCACGAACCAATGCGCGCCGGGCGAAGAGAACTGCGGATTGGCGCCGTTGCGGTAGAGCGTGCCGTTCAGCTCGCGCGGCAGTTCGCCAATGATGTTGAGGAATGGCGCATCGGCCTCGAACGGGATCGGCGCGATGTTGTTGCGGCGCTCAATGACGGCGTCCTGCTGCACGGCGTATCCTTTTATCTTTACATTGTAAAGATTGGATAACGCTAATTGCCGTTCCGGTCAAGCGAAATCTTTACACTGTCAATATTGCGCCCTATAGCTTGTCCATGGGCAAGAGCGAAACCAGGGCCGCGCACGGCGTGCGCCCCCCGAAGAAGACACCATCGGCCTCGCGTTCCCCGCGGCGCCCGGCGGTTGCGAAGACCGAGACACCCTATCATCACGGCGCCCTGCGCGAGGCGTTGCTCCAGGCTGCCGAACGGGTGCTGGAGCGCGACGGGCTTGCCGGCCTGACATTGCGGGCGGTGGCGCGCGAGGCGGGCGTCTCGCATGCTGCGCCGACCCATCATTTCGGCGACCTCACCGGGCTGCTCAGCGAGCTTGCGGCCGTGGGCTTCCGCCAGTTCAACGCCGCGATGGCCTCGTCCTGCGATGCTGCCACCACGCCGCTCGAGCGCGCGCTGGCGCGGCCGAAGGCCTATGTCGCCTATGCGCAGGCCCATCCCGGCATGTACGGAATCATGTTCCGCACCGAACGGCTCGATTATTCGAGGCCCTCGCTGCATGAGGCCGCCGAGGCCTCCTTCGCCGGGCTTGCCAATGCGATCGGCATGATGCGGCAGGAGCAGATCAGCGAAGACGCGCTGACGTTGAACCAGGGCGCGGCGATCGCCCGCGCCTGGTCGATGGTGCACGGCTTCACCACGCTGCTGCTCGACGGGCGGCTCAAGGATATTTTGGAGCGGCTGCCCGAGGGCACGACGGCCGAACGGCTGCTCGAGGCGATGCTGACGGCGCCCGTGACCACCAAACTTCCAGTGTAGCGGGCTGTTGAGCCGGAGAAGAGCCTAAATCGCGATGAGATTAGGATGAATTGTCATCGCGGTGAGGATGGGATCATGATGGCGGCTCGATGCAGCTGGAACTTCGTAGCATCAGACGCCTTGATTGTGGGCAAGGCTCAAAAGCGCCATCAGGCACCTGACAGCGGCGCGGAATCGTTCTGAGAAGAGCGGCTTCGCTTGGGTCATCCAGCCTCGTTCGTCCTTTTTCTCTTGATCATGCCAGCCATCTCTTCGAACAAACCTTATCGCGTCGGCCGCTCCAAGACCGGGCTCGGCCTTTCGCCACCAAGCCGATCAAGAAGGGAACCCGGATCATCCGCTATTTCGGGCCGATCCTGGACTCGCGGATTCCGGCGCACGACGAGATCGAGAACAAATATCTGTTCGAGCTCAATGGCCGCTGGACCATCGACGGATCGGTGCGCAAGAACTTCGCCCGCTACATCAATCATTCCTGCCGGCCCAACGCCGAGTCCGATGTTCGCCCGCGCGAGCGCAAGGTCTTCATCCGCGCCATCAAGAACATCGAGCCGGGCGACGAGATCAACTACGACTACGGCACCGACTATTTCAAAGCCTATCTGAAGCCGATCGGCTGCAAGTGCGAACTCCTGCGAGAGAAAGCGCAAGAAGCTGCGCGCCGAGGCGCGGGCCGAACGCGCCAAGGTGAAGGCGCGGGCCGAGCGCAAGGCCACGAAGGCGGGCGCCAAGAGTCCGAAAAGCAAGGCCGCCAAAAAGAAGAAGCTCAACGGCCACGCCATCGGCAAAGCGAACGGCCGCGCGCGGGCCTGAGCTTGAGCCCTTAACTCAGCTGTCATGCCCCGGCTTAGGGCATCCAGTACGCCGCGGCGTCTCCGTATCCATTTACTGTCTCTGGAATACTCGGCGCCCGGTCAAGCCGGGGCATGACAGCATGTATGTGGCCTCACGCCGCCACCACACCCGCGCTCCTCCGCAACCCCACATATTGCAGCTCGGCGAACACGCCGGTCGCAATCGCCTGCGCCACGACCATCAGTTCGCCTGCAAGGTTCGGCGATACTGCGCCCGAAAGCAGCAACGCGATGCTGCCGGCTGTCCAGGCCGCGTTGCCGATCACGACCAGCAGCACCAGCGCCTTGGACACGGATGCACGCGCGGCGAGCCAGCCGACCAGCACGGTGTAGGCGATCAGGAACAGGCCGGTCTCACGCAGCAGCGCTTCGGGCAGATTGAACAGCGAGGCGAACGCGCCTGCACCGAAGGTGAAACCGAGCGCGGCGACGCCGCTGAAGACGGCATCGGCGAGCAGTGCACGGCGCAGGAAAGTGGATGCTTCGATCATCGTGGTTCTCCTTGGTTGAGGTCGGGGGAAATCACCGCAATCCGCGCCACCAAGCGCGGAGCAGGCGGGCGAGGCGGAACGGGCAGAGGCTTCTGCCGACGCCGTGCTCGAAGGCGATGACCTGGGCGACGACATAGTCGCCGGTCGAATGCACCAGCGGCTCCGGCATGTCGAGGCTGCGCGCCAGCATCCGGGTTGCGAAGGCCATGGCCCAGGGCAAGACGTGGTCTGCGAGGGTCCGGTAGAGCAGCAGCGCGATCATGGTCATCTCCTGTTGCGACCGAAGATGCGCGCGTCCGCGCCCCAATTCGATTACCTCGCGGGTAATGGAAGGGCCGAAATCGACGTGCTAGGTTTTCGATCATGAACGCACATGCATCCACGGCACGCGCTGAACGCAGCCAGCCGGTCCATATCGGCGACCATTTGCGCGAATGGCGGCAGCGCCGTCGCATGAGCCAGCTCGATCTCGCCGGCGAGGCCGAGGTCTCGGCGCGGCACTTGAGCTTCGTCGAGACCGGCCGCGCCGCGCCCTCGCGCGACATGGTGCTCAGGCTCGCCGAACGTCTCGACGTGCCCTTACGTGAACGCAACGTGCTGCTGGTCGCGGCCGGCTATGCGCCGGCGTTCCCGCAACGCACCCTGGAGGATCCCGCCTTGAAATCAGCCCGCCAGGCGATCGACCTCGTTCTCAAGGCGCATGAGCCCAATCCGGCCCTGGCGGTGGACCGGCATTGGAACCTGGTGTCGGCCAATCGCATGGTGGCGCCGCTGCTCGACGGCATCCCGCAGCGTCTGCTCGGCCAGCCCTTCAATGTGCTGCGGCTCGCGTTCCATCCGGAGGCGCTGGCGCCGCGCACGGTCAATCTCGCGGAGTGGTGCGGGCATCTGCTCGAGCGGCTGCACCGGCAATGCGAGGCGACGGCCGACCCTGAGTTGATCAAGCTCTATAACGACCTGAAGGGCTATCCTATCCCTGCGCGCGCGGCCCCGCTGTCGAGCGACAATGTCGCCATTCCCTTCAAGCTGCGTCATGACGGAGAGATACTAAGTTTCTTCTCTACCACCATGGTGTTCGGCACGCCCGTGGACATTACGTTGTCGGAGCTGGCGCTGGAGACGTTCTTCCCGGCCGATGAGCGTACTGCGGAGCGGCTGAAGCAGATGGCGGCAGCTATGACGTAGCGCTCTCATCTGGCGCCCTTGCCTCGGGACAGGTTCGGCTTATCTTGGTTCAAACCCGCATCGCCCGAAGGAGGCGCCGCCCATGAGCACGCTGAAACCGCTCCAGATCGACGTCGTCTCCGACGTGGTGTGCCCCTGGTGCTATATCGGCAAGCACCGGATCGAGAGCGCGTTGGCGCTCGTGCCCGATGTTCCGGTCAAACTCAATTTTCGCCCGTTCTTCCTCAATCCCTGGGTGCCGCGCGAGGGCATCAGCCGCGAGGATTATCTCACCAAGAAGTTCGGCTCGGTCGAGGCTTACAAGGGCATTGCCGGCCGGGTCGTCGCGGCTGCGAGCGAGGAGGGCCTCGTCTACCGGCCCGAGATGGTGGCGCGCCAGCCCAACACGACCGATTGCCATCGCCTGATCCTCTGGGCCGAGGCGATCGGCAAGGCGCCGGAGATGAAGCAGCGCCTGATGGAGCTCTATTTCCGTGACGGCGGCGATCTCACCGATGTGAACGTGCTGGTGCAGGCAGCCGCCGATGTCGGCCTCGATGCCGACGACGTGCGCAAGCGCCTCGCCACCGACGAGGACGTCGCGCGCGTGTCGGCGGACGCACAGGAGGCCGCCGAGAAAGGCATCTCCGGCGTGCCGACCTATGTGTTCGCACAGAAATACGCCGTCTCCGGCGCGCAGGATCCGAACTTGCTCGCCCGCGCGATCCGCCAGGTCTCGGCGGAGATCAACGCGCAGGCGGCGGAGTAGTCTTTCGCTTATTTGCGGAGCCGATGGACCACGCGTCGCGCGGCCTGATGCGCGACGTTGAGGCCGGTCAGCGCAGCATGAATGAGCGCGACGACCGGATCATTCCGCCGCAGCGGGATCAGCACGTCACCGATAGCGAAACGTCCCCGCCAGATCGGATTGATCATGGGGTGATCGGCACTCGCCATCGAATCCGCGCTGGCTATGGCGGGATCGGCGCAGAGGTGGCGGGTGAGGTCGAGCGTGAGCTGCACGCCCGGCGAATATTTCGCAAAGCGCTCGTCGATGCCGAGCTTGAAGAAGAAGGCGCGGTCCTGGTGCCGCAGCACGATTCCGGCGGCGATCGGCGTCATGCCGGCACGAAGCGTGACGATCTCGCATTGCGCGGTTTCTGCCAGCGCCGCGACGGCGCGACGGATGAAGGTCGTATCGCCTGCATGCTGGATCAGCGCGGTGCCGCGCTTGCCCTTCCAGCCGCTTGCCTCAAGCTGCAAGAACGTTTCGAGCGCGGGCCCGACCTCGTCGCGCCCTCGCGCGACCTCGAACGCGACGGGGCCGTTTTCTTCGAGCCGATGGCGCTGGCGCCGCAGCTCCTTGAGCTTCCTGGCGCCGAGCGCCTCGCGCAAGAGCGTCTCGCCGTCATGCGTCGCATCGAGGCTGGCGCGGATGTAGGAGCTGAGCAGGCGCGGCTTCAGGCCATCACGATTCAGAACCTGATTGAGAGCGGTCATCGCAGCGCCGTCGAGCGCGACGTCGTTCAGCACGAGCGCATCGGCTCCGGCCTCGCGCGCCTGCTGCAACAGACGTGTGGCGGCCTCGATCGGGGCGTCGCGGTCGATCAGCGGGCTGCACAGCGTGCCATAGGGATGCGCGCTCACCAGCGCGGGCAGGGGAATTTTCCAGGCGCGCCAGAGTGAGATCGCCGGCATCAGCCCGATCAGGCGCGTCGAAGATGCGTCGAATGCAGCAAGCGCTGAGGCCCCGGTGTGGCCGCGCGCGGTCGCGCTGACGGCAAGCGCCCAGCCCGGCAGGTAATAGCCGTTCGGTTCGATCGTGCGTTGCGCGAGCGCACGCCATTGACCGGGGTCGATGGAGGTGAGCGCAACGCGCGCGCGCGCGGCATCCCTTGCAGATGCTGGATTGACCGCTGCCTGCTGCGCGATGTCGACCACGTCCCGTCGTCCCCGTTCACGCGGTCCAAGGCCGCGTTACGGCGATGCTTAGCGCAAAGATTGGAAAATACCGTTGGGACGCTGCCTCAATTCGAGCAGTAGTGTTAACGTCTCGTTGAACATCCCGAGAGGCGGCGAGTCGCCGGAGGCTTGCTACTGGTCACCCGGGACGAAATGGTCGCGGGCGCTTGCCCGTCCGCCCCCGGCAGTGTCCGTGATCGTGATGTCGATGTCGCGGGACGTCTGCGGCAAATGTGCCGGGCCGACCTGCACGGATAAGCGCACCTCGCGGGTTTGGTCCTGCCCGACCGCGACGACCGGCTTGCCGTCCGGTCCGGCCTCGATGCCGGCGACGCGACTGGTCGCGCCGGGCAGTCCCGAGGTCTCGAGCACAAACGATCGTTCTGCGCCCTTGTTGAGGATGCGCACGATATAGTCGTTGCGCACCCCGCCATCCGAGAGCTGGACGAAGAGGGGATTGCGCTCGTGCAGCACGTTGACGTCCATGGTCGCGCGCGTCGCGAGCGCGTAGAGCATGATGCTGCCGACGATTGCGATTGCTGCGGCGTAGATCAGCGTGCGCGGGCGGATGATGCGATAGATCGGCGGCTTGCCGTCGCGCCGGCGCTGCATGTTGATGTCGGTGTCGTAGCCGATCAGGCCGGCGGGCCGACCGATCTCGCGCATGACGTTGTCGCAGGCATCGATGCACAGGCCGCACTGGATGCAGCCGAGCTGGATTCCATGGCGGATATCCACGCCTGTCGGGCAGACATTGATGCACTGGTGGCAGTCAACACAGTCGCCGGCGACGTCGCCATGGGCGCGGGCGACTTCCGCCTTCTTCACCGACATGCGCGGCTCGCCGCGGTCGCGGTGATAGGTGACGTTGAGCGCCCATTCGTCGGTCAGCGCCGCCTGGATGCGGGGCCACGGGCACATGTAGATGCACATCTGCTCGCGGGCGTGGCCTGCGAAGAGGTAGGTCGTGGCAGTCAGGATGCCGATCCAGAGATAGGCGATGAATGGCGCCTGGAACGTCGCGAGCTCCTTCACCAGCGTCGGCGCATCGGCGAAATAGAGCACCCAGGCGCCGCCGGTCCACCAGGCGATCATGATCCAGAGGAAGTGCTTCAGGGCAACTTTTCGGATGTGATCGAATGTCCAGCCGCGCTTGTCGCCCAGCATGCGCTCGCGCCGGTCGCCCTCGACCCAGCGCTCCACTGCGTAGAACAGATCGGTCCAAACCGTCTGCGGACACATGTAGCCGCACCACAGCCGGCCTGCGACCGCGTTCATCAGGAACAGCGTCATCGCCGCGATGATCAGCAGACCGGTGAAGTAGTACACCTCCTGCGGCCACAGCTCGATGAAGAAAAAATAGAAGCGGCGATGCGGGAAGTCGATCAGCACGGCCTGATCCGGCAGGCCGGGGCCGCGATTCCAGCGTACGAACGGCAGCAGATAATAGGTGCCGAGCGTGACGCAGAGGATCGCCCATTTGATGCGGCGGAAGGGCCCGCGGACCGACTGCGGATAGACCTTCTTGCGTTTCTCGTAGAGAGGTCCCTCGATGAAAGTATCGTCGGTCATGCCGCGCTCCCGGCGTTATTGCCAGCGAAGACCTATTCCGGTGCGCAGAAGAGGCGGTACAGAGTCTCCAGCACCGAGCGGACCTCCTGGCTCGCGATGCTGTAGTATATCGTCTGACCCTCCCGTCTGGGTTTGACCAGGCTCAATGCGCGCATCTTTCCGAGATGCTGGGATAGTGCCGCCGACGACAAGCCCGCGATGTCGGCGAGCTCGCCGACGGACTTTTCGCCATCCAGCATGTTGCAGAGAACCAGGAGCCGTTTTGGGTTACCCATGGCGGCGAGGAGGCGGGAGGCCTCCTCGGCCTTCTCCTCCAGAGCGAGCAATTCTTGATTCCGGGGCTTGCGCTTCATGGGTGCTATATATTAGTATATCCGAAAATAAGAAAGTACTAAATCGTTGGTGCGGGGTTCCTGAAAGGTGCTCTCGCTGCGGAGGGTCTGATGGTTTCGACATCATTTACGCCGATCGCCTCCCTCGTCGGCGGTGCACTGATCGGGTTGTCCGCCGTTCTGCTGATGTGGGCGAACGGACGTATCGCCGGCGTCAGCGGCATCGCGGCACGGCTGTTTCCGCCTTACGAGGACGGCGAGTTCGCCGGCCGGCTCGCCTTCGTCGCCGGTCTCGTCGCCGCACCCGTGCTGGCGCTGTTCGTCACCGGAAGTCTACCGGCGCAGACGATCGCGGCCGGGCCGGCCGTTTTGATCGTCGGCGGGTTGCTTACCGGTTTTGGTTCGGTGTGGGGCAGTGGCTGCACCTCCGGCCATGGCGTCTGCGGCCTGTCGCGGCTCTCAGCGCGCTCACTGGTTGCGACCATCACTTTCATGGCGACCGGCGTTGCGACGGTCTTCGTGATGCGGCACTGGAACTGACGCCGATGGCTATCCTGGTTCAATTCGTCGTCGGCCTGATCTTCGGTCTCGGCCTCATCGTGTCTGGCATGTCGAACCCGGCCAAGGTTCTGAACTTCCTCGACATCGGCGGCATTTCGGCGGGAACGTGGGATGCGAGCCTTGCCTTCGTGATGGCCGGTGCGGTCGCGGTGACCTTCATCGGCTTCAACCGCGTCCTGAGGCGTGCGCGTCCGTTCTTCGCTGAACGGTTTTATCTTCCCACGCGAAGGGACATCGATCCCAGGATCATCGCAGGTCCCGCGATCTTCGGCATCGGCTGGGGACTGGCAGGCTTCTGTCCGGGACCGGCGCTGACCGCGCTCGGTTTTGGATCGGTGTCCGCCGTGATCTTTGTCGCGGCGATGAGTGCCGGCATGGTGCTGGCGCGCTTCATCGCCCGCTTGCCGTCGCTGACGCGCTTCGTCACCCCTGCCGATCCGCTCGAAACCTGAAGTAACCGGAGAGTAAATCATGGACAAGAATTATCCCGAGATCACGCGGCAAATCTCGGCCAACATGCGCAAGCTGCGCAGCGACATTCCCGACACCATGAGGGGATTTGCCGCACTCGCTCAGGCGGCCACGCACGACGGCGCGCTCGACAAGAAGACGAAGGAGCTGATCGCGCTGGCGCTTGGCGTCGCTGCGCATTGCGACGGCTGCATCGGCTTTCACACCGAAGCGCTCGTCAAGCTCGGCGCGACGCGCCAGGAGGTCGAGGAGACGCTCGGCATGGCGGTCTATATGGGCGGCGGCCCGTCGTTGATGTATGCTGCGGACGCGATCGCGGCCTACGAGCAGTTTCAGCAACAATCGGTTGTCGCCTAGTTGCGGTCATTCGATACGATCATGCGAACGGGACCGGGCGAGTTGTCTCGTCCGGTCCCGGCCATCAAGACTTCATCGATTACCAGCGATCGTCGACACCGACGCCAACGCTGACGCCGGGTGCGCGAATGCCGACGCCGGCGCGCGGGCCGTCATCCCAATCGCGATGGTAGATCCGACGTTCATAATAGCGTTCGCGCGGCATGTAGTCATCGGAATCTCGCACGATCACACGCGAACCGCCGCGCGTGCGATAGCAGCGGCCGGCGTCGTCGCAGACAAGTCGTACCTGCTGGACGAGATCCGGATTGGTGTACTCGCTGCTCGTGTAGATGTCGGAAGCCTTCGCACTCGATGCGGCTGCCAAAGCACCGACGCCCGCCAACAGCGCAACAGTCAACGTCCTCATCATGTCCTCCTCGAAACTGCCCTCGGCGGTAACAAGAAAGGGAGGCGGTGTTCGTTCCCGTCGGCGATGCTGGTTTTTCCCGGAACCGCAGCTTCGTTAGAGCGATTTGTTCCTAAATCGGCTGGTAAGTCTCGGTCCAGCAGATGTCGTCGGCTTCCGCACGCCGGCGGTCGACGACCCTTCCACCGGTGATGGTCACGATGTAGGTCTGGGCGCCCAGCGACGTACCAGTCGCGGAGGTGAGCTGTGCGCGGACGCAGGCCGTCCAGCCCGGTCCTCGCACCTCGCGATGGGGCGGGGCTACGTGCACCTCACGCGGATAGGACGTGTTCAGGAAGACCACGTCGATCTGCTCGCGCACCACGCGCTTGACGTCGGGGGCCGGCTCGGGTGGCGGTTGCTCGGCTTCCTTCATGCGCATGAACTCGGGCACCGGCGCGCGGCTGTCGGCAAAGCCGCAGGCACCGAGTGCGAGCGCGCCGGCGAGAAGCGCCGCATGAGCAATGATCCGCAACATACTTGAAGGTCCCCCCTGCGCGCCAACACATAGGCACGAATGCGATCGGGCGAAGTCCCGCCCGATCAAGATTTGCTGAAGTCTTGGAACCCGCGGCATTTGCTATTACGGGATTGCAGGCTAGTTTGTACCCCAGGCGAGGGGGGTTGCATTCATGAGGATTTTGGTGATAGCGGCCGCGGTGCTGGCGCTGGCGGGAAGCTTGGCTCAGGCGCAGATGGGCGCCGGCAGCAAGCGCCATGGCAACGACGCCAAGGCGGACAACAAGCCCAAGGTCGACGAAAAGGCCTACAAGGCCGCGCTCGAGCGCATTCCCGAGCCCAAGGAAAAGTACGATCCGTGGGGTGGGGCCCGCCCCAGCGAACCTGCCAAGAAGTCGAAATAGAACGAGGCGGGCGTTGCGGATCCACCTGCGCGTTGCTGCCGCATTCGTTACGCTCCTGTCGTTTGCCGTGCCGCCGTGCTTCGCCTGGGAGAGCTGGGGCGGCGATCCCGGCGGTTCGCGCTTCTCGCCATTGCGGGAGATCTCGCCGGGCAATGTCGGCCAACTCGTCCGCGCCTTCGAATATCACACCGGCGATCTCACGGCACGCTCGCCCGAGCTGATGCGGCGAACCAAATTCCAGGCGACGCCGCTGTTCGTCGAAGATAGCCTGATCTTCTGCACGCCCTTCAACGAGGTCATCGCGCTCGATCCCGGCACGGGCGCGCAGAAATGGCGCTACGATCCGAAGATCGCTATCAACCAGCGTCCCGCCAATCGCTATGTCTGCCGCGGCGTCACCTATTGGGTCGACGACACGGCACCGCCGGATGCGGCCTGCCGCGCGCGCATCTTCATGGGAACGAACGACGTCCGCCTGATCGCGCTCGATGCGAAGACAGGCATGCCCTGTGCCGGTTTTGGCAATGGCGGTGAGATCAAGCTCGATATCGGAATGGCCCTGGAATGGCCGGGCGAATTCCAGATCACCTCGCCGCCGGCGGTCGGCCGCGGTGTCGTCGTGGTCGGATCTGCGATCGGCGACAACCGCCGCGTCGATGCGCCGAGCGGCGTGGTGCGAGCGTTCGATGCGCGCAGCGGCCAGCCACGCTGGACCTTCGAGCCGCTCGAGCGCGAAGGCATCGAAGCCGGTCACGCCAATGTCTGGGCGCCGATGTCGGTCGATGACGCGCGCGGACTCGTATTCCTGCCGACGTCGTCGCCCTCGCCGGATTTCTGGGGCGGCAAGCGGCCGGGCAACAACGAGCACGCCAATTCGGTGGTCGCGCTGCACATCGAGACCGGCGAACTCGTATGGGCCTTTCAGATCGTGCATCACGACGTCTGGGACTACGATCTGGCGGCGCAACCGACGCTGGCGCGCCTCGACACGGGTGACGGCCAGCGCGATGTCGTGATCCAGCCGACCAAGCAGGGGTTTGTCTTCGTGCTCGATCGCGACACCGGCAAGCCGGTGTGGCCCGTCGAGGAGCGCGCCGTGCCGCAGGACGGCGCGGAAGGGGAAAGATTGTCGCCGACCCAGCCGTTCCCGACGCACGTGCCCGCGCTGACGTCACAGACGATCTCGACCGATGATGCGCTCGCGCTATTGCCTGCGCTGCGCCGCTCGTCCTGCGAGCGGCAATTCGCGGAGGCGCACAATGAGGGCCTGTTCACGCCGCCTTCGAGGCAGGGCACGCTGTTGTTTCCGTTCACCGGTGGCGGGGTGAACTGGGGCAGTGCGGCCTTCGATCCGGTCAGCCAGATCCTCTACGTCAACACCAGCCGCGCCGTGCATCGCGTCAAGCTGATCCCGCGCGCGGAAGCTGTCGGGTTCAATCCGCCGCCCGGTCATGATTTCGGCCAGCAGCGTGGCACGCCGTTCGCGATGACGCGCGCGGTGGTGACGTCGCCGCTCGGCTTGCTCTGCAACAAGCCGCCCTGGGGCGAGATGGTCGCGGTCGATCTGAAAGCCGGAAAAATCCTCTGGCGTTCGACGGTCGGCACCACCGAGGATCTTGCACCGCTCGGCGTGCCGCTGCCGTGGGGCGCGCCGCTCGTCAACGGGCTCGCGGTCACCGCAGGCGGGCTCGTCTTCACCGGAGCGATGGACGCCTATTTGCGCGCCTTCGATGCGCGGAGCGGCAGGGAGCTGTGGCAGGGCCGGTTGCCGGTCCCGGGCGTCGCCAATCCCATGACCTATCTCTGGCAGGGCGAGCAATATGTCGCGATCGGCGCCGGCGGCCACTCCGAGGCAGGCACTTCGATCGGCGACAGCGTCGTTGCGTTTCGCCTAGCGCGGCCGGGCGAGGCGCCCTCGCTATGGTCGCGCACCATCGATCGTCCCGGTGGACGTTTTCTTGCGGCGTCCTCAGTGATCGCGCTCGCGGTCGTCGCGTTCGCGATTGCAAGCCTGCGCTGGCGTCGCCGCCGTCGTATCGCGCGATCATGATCGTGTTGTGGATGCGATGCGAACGATCGTTCACATCGCGCGCGCTATTGCACGAAAGCAAGGCCGACGCGTTTGTCGCTGCGCCACACGGGGCGGCAAGTCCGCACGAAATTGTCGCACGAAATCGATAACTTGAAGCTCTGCGGCAGCGTTGTGGGGCCGTCGAGATCGACGGCAGCGCCGCCGGTCGATATGTTTCTCACCGTGCATGCGATTCCGCTATTTTCAAAGGTGATCCTGCCCCCTTGAAAACACGGTGACGCTGCGTTTCACGCCTCTCAATCATTCGCGTTCATCCACAATGACCATTGTGAAATAGCGCATAGAAATTACCTTGAACTCAACTCAATACTGGCGCTACTTGCACAGCGCTTCAGACTTCGTTTACCACATTGACGCGGACAATCTCTCCGCCGACTTTCCTGACAAGCCTTTTATGGCGCTACGCGCCGATGGAGATACTGATGAAGACCATGCTTTCGATTCTGTTCGCTGCAGCGCTCTCGCTGTCGTCCATGCCCGCCCACGCCGTCAAGTGGGACCTCTCGACCATGAGCTGCAAGCAATTCCTCGAGAGCGGCGAAGACAACATCCAAGTCGTACTGACCTGGATGGACGGCTGGTACAAGGGCGACGAGGACAACGCGATCATCGACACCGACGTGTTCATCGAGAACGCCAAGAAGTTCGGCGCCTATTGCGGAAAAAATCCGAACGTCAGCATCGTGACCGCAGCCGACGAGGTGCTGGGCAAGTAGCGTTTCCTGTCTCGACATGGGATTTGTCGAGAGCCGCGGCGCGCCTGGCGGCTCTCTTCTTTTCGAAACACGCTCAGCCCGGCAGCATCGCGAACGCGCTCGACACCATCGCAATCGGCTTGTTGTCGGAGGCCGAGAGCAGCGTGACGCGGCCAAAGCTCATGGTGCGCCCGAGCCGCACCACGCGCGCGTCCGCCAGCACGTCCGACGAGGAGGCTGCGCGCATGAAATGCGTGGTCTGGTCGACCGTGGTCATCGGACGATAGCCGCGGTTGGCGGCGAGGATCGCGATTACCATCGCGGTGTCGGCGAGCGCCATCAGCGCCTGGCCGCAGACCACGCCGCCGTTCCGGCACAGCCGTTCCGAAAACGGCATGCGCAGCAGGGCACCCGGCTGCCAGTCCGGCGCATCCGCTGGCTGTGCGTGCTCGATGCGCTCGACCGAGAGGTCGAGATCCTGGACCCAGGGCGCAAAGACCTCGCCGAGGATGCGTTTGGCGTCAGAGATGCCGAACTCGGCGTCTGGCTGCGTTTGCATTGCTGTCGTTCCCTCCATGATGGCCGGATGTTTCGCCTCATTCTGCGCGCATCGGCGCGGCAAAGTCACCCGGTCCGGCGCCGGTCTCTTCGGCTTGAAAATGCCCGACTTCGCCCGATATGATGGCTCGCTTGGGTACGGGTGGATGATGTTGCGTCGATGTGTCCTGGTCTTTTGTCTGGCTGCGCTCGGCCTTGCGCTGAACGGGTGCACCAAATGCGGCCCGATCTGGGACGACTGGCTGCATGCGCCGAAATCGTGCAGATCGGACCGGCTCTAGCGGCCCTGAGGTCGCGGTCGGCCGCGACAAGGATGACAAGGCGCGGGCGATCCGCGCTTCATGGATGATCAAGGAGTGGATGATGAAGCTTTTCCGTTTGGCCGCGGTGCTGGCCGTGCTGGCGGGACCGGCCTACGCGCAAATGCCCAATCTCAATTTGCTGCAGGAAGGCCCGGGCAAGACCCCCGAGGAGAAGGCCGCGGACGCCGAGCGTGAAAAGGCCTATAAGGAAACGCTGAAGAAGATTCCGGACTCCAAGGCGTCCAACGATCCCTGGGGCGGCATGCGCTCCGATCCGCCGAAGCAGTCGGCGGCGCCGAAGGCCTCGGCCGCGACCAGCGCGCCGAAGAAGAAATCCGGCACGGCCGCCAATTAACCTGCCGCCGCTCGGGGGTGGTTGACGCCTCTGGGTGGGACTCCTCTTTGCCCTGCCGGCCTCCTACATCTCGCAAGAGAGTATTGCGTAGAGGAGGACGGGACATGGCCGATCGTCCGCGGGATCTCGCCGAACGGATGGCACGCCGGCGCAAGATGGGCGGCAAGCCGGGCCATCCGACCGGCGACGGCTATCTGCGCGAGACCTTCACGCTGCCGCGCGCAGCGGCACGGGCAAGGGCGGAGGCCTTCTTCGCCCGCTACCCCAAGGCCGGCTATATGAGCGCGGTCGAGACCTGGCGCGAATTGCCCGGCGGCGACATCGAATTCACCATGCGGCGGCTGCCCAGCGCGGATTAGAGCATGATCCGGAAAAGTGTGCAGCGGTTTTCCGGAAAGATCATGCTCAAACAAAAGATCATGCTCAAACAAGAGCGTAAAGCGCGACGACGATTCGTCCTAGTCGCATCGCGCTTTAGGGGCTCACCTTTTCGATCGTCTCTGCGACGATGCGGATCCGGAATACGGGCTCTTTCGCCTCGTCCAGCAGCTCCATGTGCCATTCGGAATTTTGCTGGAGCTTGCGGGCGATGCCGGCGGCCATGTCAGCGCAGACGCTGGTCATCTCCTTCCAGGCCGAATCGCGATCGGCAAATTCGCTCGCCTGGTCCGCGCAGCCGGAATAACGGCCGTTCCGGATTCGAAAGAAGTAGAGCGGCATGGCTGGCACCGATCAACGCGTGACGGCCCAACCCCAAGGCCACGGGCGCGCAGTGCAATCCCAAACCCCGGTCAGATCAATTCCGGGCGGCTACGGGATATACCCTGCGGGGCGCCGCGCCGGCCGCTGATCTCACCCAGACCGGCCGGTTCAGGCCGTCTTGCTCAGGCCGTCTTGCGCTCGATGGCCTTCAGTTCTCGGTCGATGCGCAACTGCACCCGCCGGATCGCCAAGAGGTCGATCTTCGTCTCAGTTCTGCCGGTCTTGATCTGCTCGCCGATGCGGAACTGCCACTGCCAGACGTCAGGAACCGCCGTCTTGGCGACGGTGAACTCGACGCCCCTGTGATTCATGGTCACCTCCCACGATTCACCTTCCATGCCCGTAACATGTTGGGCGTCATCATATGCCCGCGACAAGTGAAATCTGTCGATAAGTCCCGGACCGTTGACGGAAACCGCGAGGGCGCGCACTCCAAAGCAAACGAGGTCGGATTCGGCGCCGCTTGCGCGCCGCCCCGGAACTCTGTTCATGGTCGGAGAACCACGGAGCAATCCGCGCGCGACGGCATGGGCCTTGCTTGGCCCGATGACGGCAAGCAACCATGGGCGCCTCATGCTCGGCATTCCCCGCCGCTATTCTCATTTCGTCTTCGGCATCATCCAGTCCGGGCTGACCTCACTGATCGCGGCAGGCATCGCCAGCCTTCCCGCAGGCAGCGCGAGGGTCTTCCTCGGGCACTGGATGGTGTCGTGGCTGATCGCTTGGGCCGCGATGCTGCCGATCGTGCTGCTGGCTGCGCCCGCGATCCGCGCCGTCTCGCTGCGGCTGACGCGGGAGGAGCGGGAGCTGCGAACCAGCAAGCAGCCATGAAAAAACCCCGCCTGGGGAGAGCCAAGCGGGGCAAAGAGTTGTTGGAGGCTGAGGTGCTGGGCTGCAACACCATAGCCAAGAGACCCTAACTGGTTCGACTTACGTCAGCCTGACAGGCGGCCAAAGCGGAGCGGGGGCCGGCGTCACGTTCGTCGCGCCGCTTTCGTCCATGCCCGCAAACAGAAAACCCCGCTCGCGGGGAGCGGGGTCGTCGGCTGGGTATGGAGACCCGGTGTTGGTCCACCGGGCACGTCGAGACTAGGCGATCAGGCTTACACGCGCCTGACGGTGTCAGTGGGGAAGCCGCGATCGCGCGGGCCGCAGACTGGCCTCGCGCCCGTCCCAATTTCGACATCCGTCCGCACAACTGGCGACACACGGGTCGGCAAGATTCCACACCGTCCGGCGCAGCCATGGGGGAAACGTGGCGCGGCGGCAACGGGGTGGCATCATGGATAACGTAGAGCGGTCTTTCGCCGCCGCGACGGCGGCTGGCTTCGTCGTGCTGGTGATCGGTCTCGTGCTGCTGGCCTTGCTATAGCGAGGCGTCAGCGCAGGTGCGGGGGAGGCGGCCCGGAGCTCCGCGCCGGCGCGCTTCGTCGATGGTGAATGGCACCAATCTTTCAAAAAAGGTGGAAAACAACCCCATGCACAGTAGGCTGTGGGGTGATTTCGTCATTTCATCAATGGCTTACTGGAAGTATTTAGATACCATAACCACGCCGGGTGCTCAGCCCAGCGCATCGCGGCGCGCGATGCTGGATTCTCTTGATTCAACGGCAGCCGCTCGCGGCGGTCAGGTTCTGCAACGTGTGCCCAGGCGCTGCCGCTCGCCGTCGTGGGCTTTAGTGAACCTTGATCTCGCCGAGAGGCAACCGCAGCTCGGCGGCGCGCTCGTCACGGTCCTTCTTGCGAAACTCGTTCTCCTTGCGCTCGAACTTGATCATCTCCTCCTGCGCGGCCTCCAGGAGGTGGTTGCGCCTGATGGCGCCGTGGTGTGTGTCTTCAGTCATGACAGGGGTCCCCAGAGTTGCGGTCCCATCCCGAAGAAGGCCACAGACCGCGAAAAGGTTCGGTGCCTCAGGATTAAGGATTTATGACGGCGCCAAGGCCCGCGCGTCTTTGATGCGCGTCAGTTTCGGACGAGGATCCCATTAGCGCAAAGTGTGCAGCGGTTTTTCCTCGCGACAAACGCCGAACGCGTTTGCGCGGAGATCATGCTCAAACAATGGACTAAAGCGCGATGACGATTCTTCGTCATCGCGCTTTAGTGGCAGGGCTTACCAAGCATCTGCGCGTGCCGGCTGTGGCAGCCGTCGTGCAATTGCGATTTCTTCGTAATTTTTGCACCGACTTTCGGAGCGCCCGATGAGATCGGAGTGTTCGATGTCTGCGCTTGCGTCGAGGCCGAGCCGACGAAGATGGCCAGCGCCACAACGATCTTGAGAACCGACTGCATCACGCCTCCTGGATTCAAGGGTACGAAAGATAACGCTACATATATTAGCGTTACATAGCGTAGCATTCAAGAGATCCAGCGCGACGCAAATTAGGACAGTGCTACGAACAGTAGTTGCCCGGAATCCACTTGGCATCTGGACACCGGTACGGTGCCTCCCGCCGGGGCTGGAATTTCATCCCGAAACGAGATTGCAACCGGCAAAGGGGTCGCTGAAGGGCGGCCCCTTTTCGAATTCAGGCACGAGCAGGGATTGGGACAGCCGCAAAGAACATATTGCGAACCTGGAACAAATAGGGTACATTACTTTTATCGCCGGCCCGCCCTCTCAATCGTTTGTCCCCCTAGCGAATCCTCGCCATAAGGAGCACGACCCAATGTCCGCCACTGCCCTGCGTATCGTCGAAGGATCTTCCATGGACAAGAGTAAAGCCCTGGCTGCCGCGCTCTCTCAGATCGAGCGCCAGTTCGGCAAGGGATCGGTGATGAAGCTCGGCAAGAGCGACCGCTCCATGGACATCGAGGCGGTGTCCTCGGGCTCGCTCGGGCTCGATATCGCGCTCGGCATCGGCGGCCTGCCCAAGGGACGCATTGTCGAGATCTACGGGCCGGAATCGTCGGGCAAGACCACGCTGGCGCTGCATACGGTGGCGGAAGCGCAGAAGAAGGGCGGCATCTGCGCCTTCATCGATGCCGAGCACGCGCTCGACCCGGTCTATGCCCGCAAGCTCGGCGTCAACATCGACGAGTTGCTGATCTCGCAGCCCGACACCGGCGAGCAGGCGCTGGAAATCTGCGACACCTTGGTGCGCTCCGGCGCGGTCGACGTGCTGGTGGTCGATTCGGTTGCGGCGCTGGTGCCGAAGGCCGAGCTCGAGGGCGAGATGGGCGATGCGCTGCCAGGTCTGCAAGCCCGCCTGATGAGCCAGGCGCTGCGCAAGCTCACGGCCTCGATCAACAAGTCCAACACCATGGTGATCTTCATCAACCAGATCCGCATGAAGATCGGTGTGATGTACGGCTCGCCCGAGACCACGACCGGCGGCAACGCGCTGAAATTCTACGCCTCCGTCCGCCTCGACATCCGCCGCATCGGCGCGATCAAAGAGCGCGACGAGGTCGTCGGCAACACCACGCGCGTGAAGGTGGTGAAGAACAAGCTGGCGCCGCCCTTCAAGCAGGTCGAGTTCGATATCATGTATGGCGAGGGCGTCTCCAAGATGGGCGAGATCCTCGATCTCGGCGTCAAGGCCGGCATCGTCGAGAAGTCCGGCGCCTGGTTCTCCTATGACAGCCAGCGCCTCGGCCAGGGCCGCGAGAACTCGAAAGCCTTCCTGAAGGCCAACCCCGACATCACCGCCAAGATCGAGACCTCGATCCGCCAGAACTCCGGCCTGATCGCCGAGCAGATTCTCGCCGGCACACCGGAGCGCGACGCCGACGGCGAGGAGCCGGCGGAGTAAGCCTTAAAGCAGTAGAGTTTTCGCGAGGAGCGGGCGCTGAGGACGTTGAGTTGCCGACGTCTTCGGTGCCCGTTTCGTTTGGTGTTGCGTTGATCAGGTGGTGCGATGAAGCGGCTGATCCTGACCAGTTCGTCCGGCTTCGGTCTCGGGAAATCGGAGCTGGCCGACATCGTCGTAATGTTCGCTTTTCGCTTTCAGTGGGGACCCTTGCCTTCACCCGAAATGCTTGCCGCCTATTTTTGCGGCGCGTTCGGAGGCTCTTCCGCGAGGTGACCACTGGTCAGATTGGGGCATCCATTGGCCTCACGCCGTCAGGGACCAAAAAGATCTGTCCTTTGTCGATCTTTGCGAACTGTACGACGTGATCGAACTCTGGTTCGACCCGAGTCCGGTAGATCAGCTGCAGCTGATTTGGTTGCTGGATTACCTCAGCTCTCATGCCTGGCCGGCGCGAAAGCTCAAACTGCGCTTGGTGACGGATGATCTGATCATGATGAGGGGCGAAGAACTGGGAAAGTCCGCATCGCATATTCCAGCCTTCGCGGTCACCTCAAGGGAGTTTGAAACTGCCAGAATGACATGGCAGGCCTATCGTGCATCGACGCCGGAGCCATGCATCGATCTTCTTCACAGCGATCTGAGCGCTTTGTTGATGCTGCGGCCAGATTTGCTCGATCTGCTGGCGGAACTGCCGTCGCCCTCGACAGGGCTTGGTGCGACGGAGATGCGATTTCTGGAGCTTCTTTCAAGAGGGTTTGCGAACACGAATGGGTTGTTTCATCTGCGCTCGCAACGGCGCACATATGTGTTCGGAGAATTCGAGTTGGGCTCGTTGCTTGAGGGGCTCGCGCTCGGCCCGAGGCCAGCAGTGGCCGGTTTGGGCGACGAACTGCGCACAATCGATCGTAAGAATTTGAGGGCTCGGCATGAAGTCTATCTGCGCAGCCGCCTTTCGCTGACCGAGTTCGGGAAGGCTATCCTGGCGCATCAGGAAGATTTCAGCCGATACAATCCGATTGATCGCTGGTGGGGCGGCACGCATCTGACCAACGATCGGCTGTGGCGCTACGGCCCTGGCTTGGCGAAACCGTGAGGCTGCGAGCATGACGCGGCTCATCGTGACAACAGATTCATCCGCTGCCGGCGCTCTGCTACGCGCGGACCTTGCCGATCTCGTCATCGCGATCGAGCGCCGGCTCATCTGGGGGCCGCTGCCGTCCGAGCAGGAATTGGGGGCTTTCTTTGCGCCGCGCACGACGCAGTCTTGCGGTCTTCATTGGTTGGACGACACGCCGTCCTGGCGTCTCGAAGAGTTGGGAGTGAAAGACCGTGGACTGATCGAGCTGCTGTCGGAATGCGACTCGGCCGAATTGTGGATGGAGCCAGAGCCGAATGCGCAATTGATTCTGCTCTGGCTGCTCGACCATTGCGGCAATGAAAGAGCGGCGGTTTCCAAACTCGTGATGCGTCAGCTGGACGTTGCCGTTGGTCGTGTCGATCTGGAGCGGCTTGCCAAGCTGAACCCGCCGATTGTTGACCTCACGCCTGATCACCTTGAACTGGCAGCTCGTGCGTGGCGGGCTTATCGTGCGCCGACGCCGCAGGACTGGTTCGGCCTTCTCAAAACGGATTTGAGTTTGCTTCCGCAGCTTGAGTGGGGCGCCGTTGACCTGCTCGAAGAGCTTCCGAGCGTTGCCACTGGTCTCGGAGCCACTGAGATGCGGATTCTTCGAGTTGATCGCACCAGGCAACGTGCAGCCCTTCGATGTCTTCCCAGGCCATCAGAAGCCCAACGAGCGTCGCGTATTCGACTACTGGGAAGTGGGCGCGCTGCTTGATGGACTCGCGCGATGTCCGGTGCCGGCTGTGTCCGGGCTGGACGAGGGGCCATTCTCGCTCGACATGCATGACGATGCTCTCCGTCACGCACGATACAAGCAATCCCGCTTGTCGCTTACAGATCTGGGGAAGGCGGTGCTGGCAGGCGAGGATTTCCGCCGCGACAACCCGATTCGGCGCTGGTGGGGCGGTACGCTTCTCACCAATGAACGATTGTGGCGCTGGGATTCGCAAACCCGCTTGTTGGTTGCGCCGGTGTAACGCGTGCGTGTTGCTCAAAAGTGCCCCTGTATTACGTATCAATTTGAGAGGCGACCGTGTCACATCTGATCCTGGCCACGAACGATCTTGCGGCAAACACGCTTCGCCAATCGGGTGCTGCGAACATCGCGCTCGGATTCTGTCTACGCTTTGTCTCGGGGAAATTACCTTCCGAGGAGCAACTTTTGATGGGGCTGGAGCGGCGATCGGAAAAGCACCGTAATCCAGGCGATCATTGGCTCGACGACGTTTGTCGCGGCTCGCTGGAAGGTTTCGGCACGCGCGATATCGGTTTCTTTGAGCTGTGTGCGAAGTTCGACTCAATCGAAGTATGGGTCGATCCCCTGCCCAATGATCAGCTTGTGCTCGTCTGGCTGCTCGACCTTCTTCGCCCCTACAAGGAGATCACGACGAAGCTGAGCTTGGTGCATACGGATGACATTGTTGCGAACTATGCTCCGCAATCGGTCGCAAAATGGAAGCTGCCGGCCTTCAAGGTGGTCGACAATCATTTGATGACGGCAAGCCGCGCCTGGCGGGCCTATCGGGCGTCGACGCCGGCACCCTGTTTCGATCTGCTGATGACGGATCTGATGGTCCTGCCGAGACTTCGATCGGCGCTCATTGCGATGCTTGAAGAGCTTCCGGACAGCGTGACGGGACTCGGTGCAACTGAAATGGATCTGCTGGATTTTGTGAACGAAGGGCACACCGACCCGAGGCGCGTCTGCGATGCCAGGTGCCTTCGCGATGTATTCGACGGAAACGACGCGCGCTATGCCTTGCTCGAACTGGCGGAACATTCGGCGCCGCCGGTCTTGTTGGGCGATCCGGCGTTCGACAACGAGGCCCGCTATTTCGGCAAGAGTGAGTGGAAAGTCACGCTGACTGAACTCGGGCGTTCACTTCTCGCGCGCGAAGACGACATGTGGCGTCACAACACGATCAAACGTTGGTGGGGCGGTACTGAACTGACCAATGAACGTCTCTGGCGTTGGGATCGCGAAAGCCGATTGTTGGTTGGGCCTTAGAGGCGCGTTCAGTGCCGTAGGGTGGGCAAAGGCGCGCAAGCGCCGTGCCCACCATATTTCAATGAAGGCAAGATGGTGGGCACGCTTCGCTTTGCCCACACTACGAGACCTCCGTCGCGTCTTACTCCGCCGCTTCCGCGTAATCGCTCACCGGCGGGCAGGAGCACACCAGGTTACGGTCGCCATAGACGTTGTCGACGCGCCCGACCGGGCTCCAATATTTGTCGGTACGCGAGACGCCGTCGGGGAAACAGCCCTCGGCACGGGTGTAGGCGCGATTCCACGCATCGTCGGCGATGTCATGCACGGTGTGCGGGGCATTGCGCAGCGGCGAGGCCGCGATCTCAAAGCGGCCGGCTTCGACCTCGGCGATTTCTTTCCGGATCGCGATCATGGCGTCGCAGAACCGGTCCAACTCGGCCTTCGATTCCGACTCGGTCGGTTCGATCATCAGAGTTCCCGGCACCGGGAAGCTCATGGTGGGCGCATGGAAGCCGTAGTCGATCAGGCGCTTGGCGATGTCATCAACGGTGACGCCGCTCGCCGTCTTCAGCGGACGGGGGTCGACGATGCATTCATGCGCAACGCGGCCCTTCGCATTCTTGTAGAGCACCGGGAAATGCGGATCGAGACGGGCCGCAATGTAGTTCGCGTTGAGGATCGCGATTTCGGTCGCACGCTTCAATCCTTCACCGCCCATCATCAAGATGTAGATGTAGGAGATGGTGAGGATCGAGGCCGAGCCGAACGGCGCCGCCGACACCGGGCCGACCGGGGCGTCCGCCTTTGTTGCGGGATGACCGGGCAGGAACGGCGCGAGATGCGCTCTGACGCCGATCGGGCCCATGCCGGGGCCGCCGCCGCCATGCGGGATGCAGAAGGTCTTGTGCAGGTTGAGGTGGCTGACGTCGGCGCCATAATCGCCGGGCCTGCTAAGGCCGACCTGTGCGTTGAGGTTGGCGCCGTCGAGGTACACTTGGCCGCCATGGCCGTGCACGATGTCGCAGATCTCGCGGATGTGCTCCTCGAACACGCCGTGGGTCGAGGGATAGGTGATCATGACCGCGGCGAGATCGTTGGAATGCTTCTCCGCCTTGGCGCGGAGATCATTGACGTCGACGTCGCCATTCTTCTCGCAGGCGACCACCACCACGTCCATCCCGACCATCGCGGCCGAAGCCGGATTGGTGCCATGGGCGGAGGAGGGGATCAGGCAGATCTTTCGCTGGCTCTGTCCGCGCGACGCGTGATAGCCACGGATTGCGAGCAGCCCGGCGTATTCGCCCTGCGCGCCAGAGTTCGGCTGCAGCGAGATCGCGTCATAGCCGGTGATGTCGCACAGCCACTTTTCAAGCCGCGCGAACAGCGCGTGATAGCCGGCGGCCTGCTCGCGCGGAGCGAACGGATGCAGCGTCGCAAACTCCGGCCAGGTCAGCGGCATCATCTCGGTGGTCGCATTCAGCTTCATGGTGCAGGAGCCGAGCGGAATCATGGCGCGGTCGAGCGCGAGGTCGCGATCACTGAGCTTGCGCATGTAGCGCAGCATCTCGGTCTCCGAGCGATGCGCGTGGAACACCGGATGGGTGAGGAACGCGGTGGTGCGCTTCAACTCGTCCGGCAGCGCCTCGCGCGTCTCGGCGTCGATCTCGGCATAGGCGAGTGTGCCGCCGAAGGCGCGCCAGACCGCTTCCACCGTCGCGGGCGTCGTGGTCTCGTCGAGCGCGATGCGCAAGCCGCTATCGCCGATTCCAAGATTGATCTTCTCGGCAGCGGCGCGCGCGACGATCTCGACGCGCTTGGCGCCGGCATCGACGCTGAGCGTGTCGAAGAAGCTGTCCGACTGGAGCGCAAAGCCGAGCTTGCGCAGGCCCGCGGCGAGCACCGCGGCGCGGCGGTGGACGTTGCGTGCGATCTGCGTCAGGCCCTCGGGGCCATGATAGACCGCATACATCGAGGCGATCACGGCGAGCAACACCTGCGCGGTGCAGATGTTGGAGGTCGCCTTCTCGCGGCGGATGTGCTGCTCGCGGGTCTGCAGCGCGAGGCGATAGGCCGGTGCACCGCGCGAATCCACGGAGAGGCCGACGATGCGGCCGGGCAGCGAGCGCTTCAGCGCATCGCGCACCGCCATATAGGCCGCGTGCGGTCCGCCATAGCCCATCGGCACGCCAAAGCGCTGCGCCGAGCCGATCGCGATGTCGGCACCTAACTCGCCGGGCGAGGCCAGCAGCGTCAGTGCCAGCAGATCAGCGGCAACGATCGCCAGTGCGCCCTTGGCGTTCAGCGCCGCAATCGCGGGCCGCAAGTTCCGCACCGCGCCCGAAGAGCCCGGATATTGCAGCAGCGCACCAAGCACGTCACTCTTGTCGAGATCGGTGAGGGGGTCGCCGACGATCAGGCTCCAGCCCAGCGGCTCGGCGCGGGTGCGCATCACCGCGAGCGTCTGCGGATGCACGTCCTTGTCGACGAAGAACGCCTTTGCCTTCACCTGCGAGTGCCGCTCGGCGAGCGCCATGGCTTCGGCCGCCGCCGTCGCCTCATCCAGCAGCGAAGCGTTGGCGACGTCGAGACCGGTGAGATCGCAGATCATGGTCTGGAAGTTGAGCAGCGCTTCCAGGCGGCCCTGGCTGATCTCGGGCTGATAGGGCGTATACGCCGTGTACCAGGCCGGGTTCTCCAAGATGTTGCGCTGGATCACAGCGGGCAGGATCGTGCCGGAATAGCCTTGGCCGATCAGCGAGGTGAAGACTTGGTTCTGCCGCGCCAGCTCGGCCATATGCGCAATCGCCTCGGTTTCGCTCAGCGGCTTGCCGAGATCGAGCGGGGCGGCCTGCCGGATCGAGGCCGGCAGCGTCTCCGCCATCAGCGAGTTCGACGCTTTTCGCGCTGACGGCCTCGAGCATCGCGGTGACATCGCCTGCCGAGGGGCCGATGTGGCGGCGAACGAAGCTGGCGGCGGCCTCGCCATTGGATTTGCGGTGCGCGGTCATCATTGGGTCCTCGCTTTAAATTTCGCTGTCATGCCCGCCTTGTGCGCGCTTGCGCACTGGGGCGGGGCATCCAGTAAACGCGGCCGTTCGTGCTTCACCCGAGAAGCCGCGGCGTACTGGATCGTCCGCCTTCGCGGACGATGACATCGAGAATGAGGTTACAGTTCGCTTCATCTCACGCCGTATGTGCCTTGTACGCAGCTTCATCCATGAGGCCGCCGAGCTCGCTTTTGTCGGCGATCTTGATCTTGAAGAACCAGGCGGCGCCTTGCGCATCCGAGTTCACCAGCGCCGGCTCGGCGGCGAGTCCGGGGTTGATCTCGAGCACTTCGCCCGAGACCGGGGCGTAGACGTCGGAGGCGGCCTTGACGGATTCCACGACGGCGGCAGCTTCCGCCTTCTTCAGCACGCGACCGAGCTTGGGCAGTTCGACGAACACGACGTCGCCGAGCTGCTGCTGCGCGTAGTCGGTAATGCCGACGGTCGCGACATCGCCCTCGATGGCGAGCCATTCATGGTCGGAGGTGTACAGCGTCGTGGTCATTGTCGAATCCTCAGCGTTTGTAGGTATTCTTGACGAAGGGCATGGCGGCGACCTGCAGGGGCAGGCGCTGGCCGCGCACTTCGGCGAACAGCTTGGTGCCGAGCGCGCTCTGGCTCGTGGGCACATAGCCCATCGCCACCGGTGCGTTCAGGCTCGGCCCGAAGCCGCCCGATGTGACCTTGCCGATCGGCTCGCCCGCTGTCGCCTCCGCAAACAGCAGCGCCCCCTCGCGCACCGGCGCGCGTCCCTCGGCGCGCAGGCCGACCCGGCGGCGGCTGGCGCCTTTATCGAAATGAGCGAGGATCGCATCAGCGCCGGGGAAGCCGCCGGCGCGCGCGCCGCCAGTGCGGCGGCTCTTCTGCACCGACCATTCCAGTGCGGCCTCGACCGGCGTGGTGGTGGTGTCGATGTCGTGGCCGTAGAGGCAGAGGCCGGCCTCGAGCCGCAGGCTGTCGCGGGCGCCAAGGCCGATCGGCATCACGTCGGGGTTTTCGAGCAGCGTCTTGGCGAGACGCTCGGCATCGCCAGCGGGAACGGAAATCTCGAACCCGTCCTCGCCGGTATAGCCCGAGCGCGAGACGAAACAGGGGAGGCCGGCGACCTCGTGAGGACCGGCGTCCATGAATGTCATGGAGGGCGCCACTGCACACATTTTCGCCAGCGCCGATTCCGCCTTCGGGCCCTGGAGCGCGATCAGCGCGCGGTCGGCAAGCGAATCGATGACGCAGTCGCCGGAGAGATGCGTGCGCAGATGCGCCTCGTCCGCGTCTTTGCAGGCGGCATTGACGACCAGGAACAGGTGATCGCCGAAATTGGCGACCATCAGATCGTTGAGGATGCCGCCATCCGCATTGGTGAACTGGGCGTAGCGCTGCCGTCCTGGTGCAATCGCCACGATATCCTGCGGCACCAGCCGCTCCAGCGCGCGGGCGGCGTCCTCGACCCTGCCGGACTTCGGCCGAAGTGCGATCTGGCCCATGTGGGAGACGTCGAACAGGCCGGCAGAGGCGCGGGTATGGAGATGTTCCTTCAGGACGCCCGCGGGGTATTGCACGGGCATGTCATAGCCCGCGAACGGCACCATCTTGCCGCCAAGCGACACATGAAGGTCGTAAAGGGGCGTTCGTCTGAGGGGGGCGTGGTCGTCGGGTGGAAGCATCACAGGGGCCCTCGGCGGTTCCCCGGGGACGATTCCCCGGGAGCAACCAGTCGAAGCCCCATCTGTCGCTGTGCCTGAGAGTATTATCCCGTCGGCGGACGCTGGTCCGGGCCACCCCCTTTTAAAAGGTAATTGCCCGTCGGCGCCTCTTTCCAGATGTCGTCAAAGCCACGCGGTCCTTTTGCCTGAGAGTTTCCGGGGCGGTTGCTCCTTCGGCGCCGGCACCAGTGCCGGTCTCTCCCGACGTGGCCGTACGATATAGATAGGTAAAGACCACAGGGCGGCCAAGCCTGTCAACGCGGCGGCTTCGCCTTTTAACCGGGATTGCTACGGGATTGCGCGCCTGCGGCAACCCACTGATCTGCTTGCACAGTTTCTGGACAGCGAAGCTGGCCTTGTCTAAAAGCGCTTTGGCCCGCAGATATCAGCCTTAACGTCCGGTTTTTTATGGCGAGAAGCGCGGGTCCAAGCACACCCGATTGGATGAACATGAGCGGCGTCAACGAGATCAGGTCGACCTTTCTGAACTTCTTTGCCGAGAACGGCCACGAGATCGTGCCGTCCTCGCCACTGGTGCCGCGCAACGACCCGACCCTGATGTTCACCAATGCCGGCATGGTGCAGTTCAAGAACGTCTTCACCGGCGTCGAGAAGCGGCCCTATCAGCGCGCCACGACGTCGCAGAAATGCGTGCGCGCCGGCGGCAAGCACAACGATCTCGACAATGTCGGCTACACTGCGCGCCATCTCACCTTCTTCGAGATGCTCGGCAACTTCTCGTTCGGCGACTATTTCAAGGAGCGCGCGATCGAGCTCGCCTGGAAGCTGATCACTGCCGAGTTCGGGCTGAAGAAGGACAAGCTGCTCGTCACGGTCTATCACACCGACGACGAGGCGGCCGGCCTGTGGAAGAAGATCGCCGGCTTCTCCGACGACCGCATCATCCGGATTCCGACCTCGGATAATTTCTGGGCGATGGGCGACACCGGCCCGTGCGGCCCGTGCTCGGAGATCTTCATCGACCGCGGCGAGCACATCTGGGGCGGGCCTCCGGGCTCTCCGGAAGAGGATGGCGACCGCTTCCTCGAATTCTGGAATCTCGTGTTCATGCAGTACGAGCAGGTGACGAAGGAGGAGCGCGTAGGCTTGCCGCGTCCCTCGATCGACACCGGCATGGGCCTGGAGCGCATGGCCTGCATCCTCCAGGGCGTCGAGAGCGTGTTCGAGACCGACCTGTTCCGCAACCTGATCGACGCGACGGCCTCCGCGCTCGGCGCCGGGCCGAGCGAGCAGTCAGTGGCGTCGTTCCGCGTCATCGCCGACCATTTGCGCTCCTCGGCCTTCCTCGTCGCCGACGGCGTGCTACCCTCGAACGAAGGCCGCGGCTATGTGCTGCGCCGGATCATGCGCCGCGCGATGCGCCATGCGCAGCTGCTGGGCGCGAAAGAGCCGCTGATGCATCGGCTGGTCTGGGCGCTGGTGCGCGAGATGGGCCAGGCTTACCCCGAGCTGATGCGCGCGGAGAATCTGATCGAGGAAACGCTGCGGCTGGAAGAGACCCGCTTCCGCAAGACTCTCGCGCGGGGCCTTGCCATCCTCGACGAAAAGAGCGCGTCCTTGAAGAAGGGCGACATGTTCGATGGCGACGTCGCCTTCACACTCTACGACACCTACGGCTTCCCGCTGGACCTGACGCAGGACGCGCTGAAGTCGCGCGGCATCGGCGTCGACCAAGCGGCCTTCTCCGATGCGATGGAGCGCCAAAAGGCCAAGGCGCGCGAGTTCGTGGAAGGGCTCGGGCGAAGCGGCTTCCGAGGCGATCTGGTTCCCGCTGCGCGAGAAGCTGGGTGCGACCGAATTCCTGGGCTACGAGACCGAGAGCGCCGAAGGCGTGGTTTCCGCGCTGGTCAAGGACGGCAAGGAGGCGGACAGTCTCAAGGCCGGCGAGACCGGGGCGCTGGTGCTGAACCAGACGCCGTTCTACGCGGAATCCGGCGGCCAGGTCGGCGACACCGGCGTGCTGCTCGGGGAGGGCGGCATCAAGGTCCGCATCACCGACACGCAGAAGAAGCTCGGCGATCTCTTCGTCCACATCGGCACGGTCGAGAGCGGCGAAGTGAAGCTCGGCACCGCGCTGCAGCTCGAGGTCGATCATGGGCGTCGCTCCTCGATCCGCGCCCATCACTCGGCGACGCATCTCATTCACGAGGCGCTGCGTCAGGTGCTCGGCGATCACATCGCCCAGCGCGGCTCGCTGGTCGCGCCCGACCGCCTGCGCTTCGACTTCGTGCATCCGAAGCCGATCACGGCGGAGGAGCTGTCCCGCATCGAGGACATCGCCAACGACGTGGTGCTGGAGAACGACGAGGTCACCACGCGCATCATGGGCGTCGATGAAGCCCGTGAGGCGGGGGCGCGCGCCCTGTTCGGCGAGAAATATGGCGACGAGGTCCGCGTCGTTTCCATGGGCAGGACCGCGCGCGAGCGCGGCGCCAACGCGCTCGGCTGGTCGGTCGAGCTCTGCGGCGGCACCCATGTGAGGCGCACCGGCGACATCGGCCTGATCACGCTCACGAGCGAGAGCGCGGTCGCCTCCGGCGTTCGCCGCATCGAGGCGCTGACCGGCAATTATGCGCGCAAGCACGCCAATGACACTATGGCGCTGGCGAAGACCGCGGCCAACGAGCTGCGCACGTCTATCGATGACGTGCCGGCGCGCATCACAGCGCTGATGGAGGAGCGCAAGAAGCTCGAGCGCGAGCTCTCCGACGCGCGCAAGAAGCTGGCGATGGGCGGCGGCGCGTCGTCCAGTAACGGCGCGGCGGCAGGCGTGCGCGAAGCCGGCGGCGTCAAGCTGATGGCGCGCGCCGTCGAGGGCATCGAGATGAAGGATCTCAAGAGCCTTGCCGACGACGGCAAGAAGCAGATCGGCTCCGGCGTCGTCGCCATCGTCGGCGTCACCGAGGACGGCAAGGCCGGCGTCGTGGTCGGCGTCACGCAGGATCTCACCGCGCGCTTCAACGCCGTGAACCTCGTCCGCATCGCCTCCGAAGCACTCGGCGGCAAGGGCGGCGGCGGCCGGCCCGACATGGCCCAGGCCGGCGGCCCTGACGGCGCCAATGCGGCCGCGGCGCTCTCGGCGATCGAAAAAGCGATGGCAGGCGCTTAAAGCCCTATGTCCCCCGTTCCGCGAGGACGTGGGCTTCGCGATCCCGATTTGAGGGATCGCCTCTTCGAATTGCTGGAGCACGATCCGCTGGCCTATTCGGTCGGGTCGCGCTTCATCCAGGTGATCATCGGCGTCATCGTGATCAACGTGGCGGCGATGATCCTCGCCTCGGTGCCTGAGCTGGACGCGCAATTCGGCACGCTGTTCGCAGGCATCACCATCCTGTCCGTGATCGTGTTCGCGCTGGAATATGCGGCGCGGCTGTGGACCGTGGCCGGCCACACGCAGCGCAAGGCGTCCGCGCTGTCCGACCGGCTCGGCTACGCCTTCTCCGCGCTCGGTATCATCGACCTCATGGCGTTCCTCCCCGCAGCGATCGTGCTGGCCACGGGCCGGCATGCGACGCTGGCAGCTCTCGGCGTACTGCCGTTCTTCAAGCTGATCCGCTATTCGCCGGCGATGCGCTCGCTGCTTGCGGCCGTGCATGCCGAGCGGCGCGCGCTGATCGGCTGCATCGTCATCCTGGTCGGCGTGGTCTTGACCTTTGCTTCGCTGCTCTACGCCATCGAGCGCGACGTGCAGCCGGACAAGCTCGGCACCATCCCGCAGGCGATGTGGTGGGCGATCGTGACGCTCGGCACCGTCGGCTATGGCGATGTCGTGCCGGTGACGCCGCTCGGCAAGTTCGTCTCCACCTTCGCCATCGTCAGCGGCTTCGCCATGATCGCGCTGCCGGTCGCGATCATCTCCACCGCCTTTGCCGAAGAGGTGAAGCGGCGCGATTTCGTCGTCACCTGGGGCATGCTGGCGCGGGTGCCGCTGTTCTCGCATTTGTCGGCCGCCGAGATCGCCGACATCATGCGGCTGCTCAGGGCACGCACCATCGAGCAGGGCGAGATCCTGGTGCGGCGGGGCGATGTCGCCTCCTCGATGTATTTCATCACCGCCGGCGAGGTCGAGATCGCGCTGCCGAGCCAGCAGGTGCGGCTTGCGGACGGCACCTTCTTTGGCGAGATCGCGCTCTTGCACAAAACAAAACGCAGCGGCACGGTGACGGCGACACGCAAGACCCGGCTGCTCGTGCTCGACGCCCAGGATTTCCACGCGCTGATCGCGCGCATGCCGACGCTGGCCGCCCACGTCCACAACACTGCGAAAGCGAGGCTCGCCGACACCGGCGATCTCGCTGCGGCGGAGCTGGCGCAGGCGGAGAAGGAAGATGGGGGCAAGGCGCGCTGACGAGGTCCGCGGGTTAGCCCTTCTTCAGGAAAACATACTCGGCGGAGTAGGGCACGCTCCTGAACTCGCCAGCCCTGTCGCAAGCGCCGTCGAGCTTGCCGCCATGGGTGTTGATGCGCTGGACCGTGGTCACGGGCGTCAGCACGCCGCTGCCGCGGTGAGCGGTCACTTCCAGCTTCAGCCAGGGGATATCGCTCGCCGTTGCGCCCGGCGCGTTGCCGATGGCCTTGCCGACCAGGGCGCTGCCGTCGGCATGCTCCCAGTTCGGGCCGGCATAGTGGCGGCCGATGGTCTTGCCGTCCGAGAAAAGCGTCGCGATCGGCTCGCGGAAGGTCCAGGCGAGCTTACCGTCGGTGCCGGCCTTGCACTCATAGACCTGCGCGCCCTCGGCGTGCACGCTGAGCACGATGCTCTCGCCCGGCGCGGCGATGGCCTCGGGAAGCGGATCGGCAGCGAATGCGGGCGTGCTGGCCAGCGCGAAGGCCGCGAATGCAAGGCTCTTCGATGTCGGCATGGCGCTTCCCCGGATAAGAACTCTCGTCATTACGAGGAGCTCGCGACAAAATTGCAGAGCAATTTTGCGCTGATGCGACGAAGCAATCCAGACTGTTTCCCCGGAGGATTCTGGATTGCTTCGCTACGCTCGCAATGACGGCGTGGCTGGCAGCTTACGCCGCCAGCGCCTTCGTCAGGTTCTCGGCGACCTTGTCCAGGAAGCCGGTGGTCGAGAGCCAGCGCTGGTCGGCGCCGACCAGGAGCGCGAGGTCCTTGGTCATGTAGCCGGCCTCGACGGTGTCGACGCAGACCTTCTCCAGCGTGTTTGCGAACTTGGCGAGCTCGGCATTGTTGTCGAGCTTGGCGCGATGCGACAGGCCACGGGTCCAGGCGAAGATCGACGCGATCGAGTTGGTCGAGGTCTCCTTGCCCTTCTGGTGCTCGCGGTAGTGGCGGGTCACCGTGCCGTGGGCAGCCTCGGCTTCGACCGTCTTGCCGTCCGGGGTGAGCAGCACCGAAGTCATCAGGCCGAGCGAGCCGTAGCCCTGCGCGACCGTATCGGACTGCACGTCGCCGTCGTAGTTCTTACAGGCCCAGACATAGCCGCCGGACCATTTCAGCGCCGAGGCCACCATGTCGTCGATCAGGCGGTGTTCGTAGGTCAGGCCCTTGGCGTCGAACTCCTTCTTGAACTCGCGGTCGAAGATGTCCTGGAAGATGTCCTTGAAGCGGCCGTCATAGACCTTCAGGATCGTGTTCTTGGTCGACAGATAGACCGGATAGCCGCGCAGCAGGCCGTAATTGAAGGAGGCGCGGGCGAAGTCGATGATGGAGTCGTCGAGATCGTACATCTCCATGGCGACGCCGGCGCCCGGGGCCTTGAACACTTCCTTCTCGATCACGGTGCCGTCCTCGCCGACGAACTTCAGCGAGAGGGTGCCCTTGCCCGGGAACTTGATGTCGGTGGCGCGGTACTGGTCGCCATAGGCGTGGCGGCCGATGATGATTGGCTTGGTCCAGCCGGGAACGAGGCGCGGCACGTTCTTGCAGATGATCGGCTCGCGGAAGATGCAGCCGCCTAGGATGTTGCGGATGGTGCCGTTCGGCGACTTCCACATCTGCTTGAGGTTGAACTCCTTCACCCGGGCCTCGTCCGGGGTGATGGTGGCGCACTTGACGCCGACGCCGACCTTCTTGATGGCCTCGGCGGCGTCGATGGTGACCTGATCGTTGGTGTGGTCGCGGTGCTCCATGCCCAGGTCGAAATAGAGCAGCTCGACATCCAGGAACGGGTTGATCAGCTTGTCCTTGATGTACTGCCAGATGATCCGGGTCATCTCGTCGCCATCGAGTTCGACGACGGGATTGGATACCTTGATTTTTGCCATGATCGGGGAAGCCTCTTGGGAACGGCGCTTGTGGTGCGCCATGGGAATATCCGGCGCCTCTAGCACCGCCGCGCGGCGGGCGAAAGCCAAGGGATTATGCACTTTTAGCTCATCCAGCTTCCGCAGACGGGCAGCGGCAGCCGCCCTCGGCCGGGCGCGGGGTCATGTTCCAGGCGAGATTCAAAAGTCGAATCCAACCCGTTATTTCCCTTGAGAATTTTGTCAGGACAGGCAAACGACAGGCGGACGGGCGGCCGGCCCGGTGGGCCGGCTTGAATCAACTCCTGAAGTGGCCTCTGCAAGGCCTTGAGAGACAGTGTGAAAGCGAAGCGAGATGTCGGGGACTGACAAGAGCAAGGCGGGGCTTTCTCTCGACGGTCCCATCGTGATCCTGGTCGAGCCGCAGCTCGGGAAGAACATCGGCATGGCCGCGCGCGCCATGGGCAATTTTGCCCTGAGCCGGCTTCGCATCGTCAATCCCCGCGACGGCTGGCCTAACATCGCGGCCCAGCGCGCCGCCGCCGGCGCCGACCAGATTCTGGAAAAGGTCGAGTTGTTCGAGACGGTCGAGCAGGCGGTCGCCGATCTCGACCTGTTGTTCGCCGCCACCGCCCGCGCCCACGACCAGGCCAAGCCGGTGGTCGGGCCGGAAGCCGCCGTCGCCGAGATCTCCGGGCACATCGCCACAGGGGGCAAGGCCGGTATCCTGTTCGGCCGCGAGCGCTGGGGCCTGACCAATGAGGAGGTCGGGCTCTCCAACCGCATCATCACCTTCCCGGTCAATCCGGGCTTTGCCTCGCTCAACCTCGCCCAGGCCGTGCTGCTGGTCGGCTATGAATGGTTCAAGCTGATGACCTCAGGCGAGCTGCCGCACGGCATGCCGGAGCGGTCCGAGCGCGCCTCGCAGCACCAGATGCAGGCCTTCTTCGACAACCTCGTGCGCGAGCTCGACAAGGTCGAATTCCTGCGCCCCGCCGAGAAACGCGACACCATGCTGGTCAACCTGCGCAACATCTTCAGCCGGATGGAGCCGACCAAGCAGGACATGCACACTCTCCATGGGGTGGTGATGGCGATCGCGGAAGGGCGCAAGGGCCCGGCCAAGGGCGGCGTGCTCGACGGCGAGCAGGCCACGCGCCTGCGCGCGCTCTTGGCCGAGCACGGGCAGGGCGGCGGCGTGCCCGACAGCGGCTCGACCGTGCGCGGCCTCGCCCGCCTGCTTCGCCGCAATCCGACCGATGCCGAGCGCCTGCTCTGGCATGCCCTGACCCGTGATCGTCGTTTCGCCGGCCAGTTCAAGCGCCAGACCCCGGTGGGGCGGCACATCCCGGACTTCGTCTCGTTCCCGCACCGGATCGCGATCGAGCTGGTCAACCCGGGCGAGGGCGAGACCATCGCCGCCGACCGCGCGTCGCGACGGGCGTGGCTGGAAGCGCGGGACTATCGGGTGCTGGACATTCGCGCGGCCGACGTGGAGCGCGATCTGGAGACGGAGCTGGTGCGGCTTGCTCGGGATGATGGCGCAGAGCGCATAGGTCTCGTCGCGCATCGGTCTTGTAAGGTGGGCAAAGCGCAGCGTGCCCACCATGTCGATCAACCGGACTGAGCCGGAAGTGGTGGGCACGACGCTGCGCGCCTTTGCCCACCCCCTGAATCTTCGTAGCCCGGATGAGCGGAGCGATATCCGGGACGGTGTTCCCGCATGTCGCTGCGCTCATGCGGGCTACGGATGAGACCGATCACACTGCCTCTAGCTGGTCCGCCGCGCGCTTCTTTTTCGTTTTCGAACTGGCTGAGCAGGGGACCAGCCGCGAGCGCGGCCGTATCCGCGACGCCTGGATCGCGCGAGATCATGGCTGCGACGATGGCGCCGTCGATGATGAGCCCGAGTTGGTGCGCGAGCACGGTGGGCTCGCTGGAGCCCAGCTCGCTGGCGAGCTTCTCGATGTGGCCGAGCACGATTTTCTTGTGCTTCAACGTGATGTTGCGGAACAGCTTCTGATCCTTGTCGTGCTCGCCGACGGCGTTGATGAAGGGGCAGCCGTAGAAGCGTTCTTCGGCGAACCAGCTCTTCAGCGCGGGGAAGATGCGCGTCAGTTTCGCCTGCGCGTCGCCGCCGCCTTGCTCCATCGCGCCAATGAACCATTCGCGCCACTGCTTGCCTTCGCTCTCCAGCACCGCGTTGACGAGGTTGGTCTTGGAGCCGAACAATTTATAGAGCGTGGTCTTCGCGGTGCCGGCTTCCTCGATGATCGCATCGATGCCGGTGGCATTGATGCCATTCTTGCAGAACAGATGGGTCGCGGCGCTCAGCAAACGCCCGCGCGCGGACTCGTCGTCGCCTGCGCCAGCGTACGGCGAATTCGTTTTTTTCTTCGATGACGTCTTAGCCATGGACTCGAACTTACCCGCAGCTGCGCCGCATCAGCAAGCCGCATCTGTTCGGCGCCGAAAAGATTCGCATGCGCAAGCGCATCTGCTTCGCCTTTAAGCAAGCTGCGGCTGATCAATCCGCAGGCAGGGACACCTAAGCGGCTCCAATGCTTCGCGTTTTGTTTTCGGCTTGCTGTGGCACGCTCCATGCAAGGAAACAGACCGTTCGGTATCCTGCCGATTTTCACTTCTGCCAGGGAGAAGACTGATGACTACCGTCGTTCAGAAGACAGTGCTGACGGGGTGCCTCGCGCCCATCGATAAGAATGGCCTCGAGCAACTGATCGCGAGCGGCAAGGCCAATCCGAAGGTCGTCAAGACCTTGAAGTGCAAGACGGTCGCGGAGGGAAAATTCCGCCACGCCAACTACATCCGCAATTTGCCGCCCTACATCGTCGACGAGCCCCCGGGGCTTCTGGGCGACGATACCGCGCCCAATCCGTCGGAAGCCTCGCTCGCCGCGCTCGGCTCCTGCCTCGCCGTCGGTCTGCACGCCAACGCCGTGCATCGCGGCTGGATCGTCAACAAGCTCGAGCTGGAGCTCGAGGGCGACCTCAACATCACTGCGGTCTGGGGCACCGGCGACACCTCCGACAAGCCGGTCGGCTTCACTGACGTCCGCGTCAAGGTCGACATGGAGTGCGAGGGCATCGCGCCGGACGAGATCAATGCGCTGGTCGCCCATGTGAAGAAATGGTCGCCGGTCGCCAATACCTTCACCCGCCCGGTCAATCTGAAGGTCGGCATCTAGCAGACGGCAATCAGGAACTTCGGTGCGGGAGGCGATCATGGGTTCACTGGCTTTATCGCGGGTCGACGTTTTGGATCATCCCGCACCGTCCATTGCAGGAGAGGTGGCGCGGATAGCGCGGGAGCAGCTCGCGCCGCTCGCTGCCGGCATCGATGCCGGCACGGTCTATCCGGCCGAGGCGCTGCGCAAGTTCGGCGCGGTCGGCGCCTGGGGCAGTCACGTCCCGCACGAAGGCCCCGCGGATCTGCGCTGCGCGATCCAGGCGATGGCTGCTATCGGCGAGGTCTGCGGCGCCACCGCCTTCATGGCCTGGTGCCAGAACACGCTGGTCTGGTACGCCGCGAACTCAACAAATCTGAAGCTGGCAAAACGCTTCGGCGACGCTTTCTCCACCGGGCGGGTGCTCGGCGGCACCGGCCTCTCCAACCCAATGAAGAGCTTCTTCGGCATCGAGAAGCTCAAGCTGAGGGGGCGCAAGGTCGACGGCGGCTACATCGTGCGAGGCGCGCTGCCCTGGGTCTCCAATCTCGGTCCCGACCATTATTTCGGCACGATCTTCGAACGCGAGGACGATCAGGGCATCGCAAAAGGCGAGCCTGGCACGGTGATGTTTCTGGCCGATTGCTCCGATCCCGCGATCACGCTGACGCCGTGCAAGCCGTTCCTCGCCATGGACGGCACCGGCACTTATGGCGTGCAGTTCCGCGACGTCTTCGTGCCGGACGAGCTGATCCTGGCCGATCCCGCCGGTCCCTTCGTCAGGAAGATCCGTGCCGGCTTCATCCTGCTCCAGGCCGGCATGGCGCTCGGCGTGATCAGGGACTGCATCAACATCATGGACGAAGTCGACAGCCCCCTTGGCCATATCAACCGCTATCTGCCGCAGCAGCCGGTGCATTTTCGCGATCTCGCCGCCGAGCTCGAGACCGAAACGATGGCGCTGGCGCGTGATCCCTACAACGAGGAGGAGACCTACTGGCGCAAGGTGATCGCACTCAGGCTTCGTGCCGGCGAAGTCAGCGTCGCGGCGGCGCATGCGGCGATGCTGCATTGTGGTGCACGCGGTTATCTCAAAAGCCACCGCGCTCAGCGGCGACTGCGCGAGGCCTATTTCGTCGCGATCGTCACGCCTGCCACCAAGCAATTACACAAGATGCTCGCCAATTCCTGATCTTCACGAGTCCACCCGAAGACCACTGCCAAGACGACTGCCAAGACCACCATCAACCTCAACGGAGAGGCTGCCAATGACGGACGTTCTGATCTCTGCCAGCGAACTTGCCGATCTCTTGAAGACCGAGCCCTGTGTCGTCATCGACACCCGCAATCCCGACGCCTACGGCGCCGGGCACCTCCCCAATGCCGTGAACGTGCACGATATCTTCACCTATCTTGCGACCTCGACGCCCGACGGCATCAACGAGCTCAAGACCAAATTTGCCGACGCCTTTGGTGCCGCCGGCCTCTCCGGAACGGAGACAGCGGTGGTCTATGAGCAGTCGATGAACTCCGGCTTCGGCCAGTCCTGCCGCGGCTACTATCTCCTCATCATGCTCGGCTATCCCAAGGTCAAGGTGTTGCATGGCGGTTTCGATGCCTGGGCAGCAGCCGGATTGCCGGTCACCAAGGACGTGCCCACGGCGGCGAAGGCCTCGTTCACGATCGTACCTGAGGCGGGCGAAATCCTGATCGACGCCAAGACCATGCTCGGGGCCGTCGGCAAGCCCGGCATCGCCATCCTCGATGTGCGCGACGTTGATGAGTGGATCGGCGACAGCTCGTCCCCATACGGCAAGGATTTCTGCCCGCGCAAGGGCCGCATCCCCGGCGCGGTGTGGCTGGAATGGTACCGCATGATGAAACCGACCGCCGAGGGCCCGCGCTTCAAGTCCAAGGACGAGATTCTGGCCGAATGCGCCACTGTCGGCATCTCGCAGACGACGCCCGTCTATCTCTACTGCTTCAAGGGCGCGCGGGCCTCGAACACGTTCCTGGCGCTGAAGAATGCCGGCGTGAAGGACGTGCGGATGTACTTTGGCTCCTGGAACGAATGGTCGCGCGATCCGTCGCTGCCGATCGAGCAGGGATTGCCGGTTGTGTCGGGGGTCACGACCAAGGCGGCGTGATTGCGTGCCGCTGCTATAGGGCTCGGTCCACCTCTCCCCGACGGGGAGAGGTCGGATTGCGCAGCAATCCGGGTGAGGGGGCGTTGCGTTTGGTGAGACCGTAAGCCCTCACCCGCATCTCTCGATGCGATCCGACCTCTCCCTACGGGAGAGGTGAACCGAGGCGCGCGACCGTGCCTCGCCAAATTCTAGCCGTTGAGACCCGCCCGTGGACGAGGCGCGATTCCCAGCGCCTTGATCCGCGAGGCCAACGTGGTCGGCTTGATATCGAGCAGTTCGGCCGCGCCGCCGGGGCCGAACACTTTTCCGGCGCAGGCCTCGAGCGCGGCCAGAATGTCGGCGCGCTCGTGGTCGCGCATCTCGGCAGAGGTCATGATCGCCGGGCGCGCCTCAGTCTTCTGGCGCGCGGCGCCAGTTGAGGGCTGGACGCCGGAGGGATCCGGCAGATCGATGCGCAGACGGCCGTTCTGCGACAGGATCGCGGCGCGCTCGATCACGTTCTGCAATTCGCGGACATTGCCGGGCCAGTCGTAGCGGGCGAGCCGCCGCGCATCGCCCTCGGAGAGGCGCAGGTTCGATTTGAGCGCCTTGCTCTCGCGCGTCAGGAAATGCTGGGCGAGCAGCGGAATGTCCTCGCGTCGCTCGCGCAAGGGGACGGTCTCGATCGGAAATACGTTGAGACGGAAATAGAGGTCCTCGCGAAACCGACCGCGTTGCACCTCCTGCTTGAGATCGCGATTGGTCGCGGCAATGACGCGCACGTCGACTGCGCGCGTGCGCTCCTGGCCGACGCGTTCGAAATTGCCTTCCTGCAAGACGCGCAGCAGCTTGCCCTGGAGTTCGAGCGGGATCTCGCCGACCTCGTCCAGAAACAACGTGCCGCCGTCGGCAAGCTCGAACCGGCCGATGCGGTCGCGCGTTGCGCCGGTGAAGGCGCCGCGGACGTGACCGAAGAACTCGCTCTCGAACAATTCGCGCGGGATCGCGGCGCAGTTGACGCGGATCAACGGCCGGTCGCTGCGACCTGAGGCTTCGTGGATGGCGCGCGCGATCAGCTCCTTGCCGGTGCCTGATGCCCCGGTGATCATCACGGCCGCGGTGGTCGGGGCCACCAGCTTGACCTGGCGCAGCGTCTTCTGGATCGCCTCGCTCTGACCGATGATGCCGCGGGGATTGGTCTCGATGCGGATTTCTTCCTGGAGATAGGCGTTTTCGAGCTCGAGACGCTCGCGCAGGCGGTCGACCTCGGCAAGCGCGGCATGCAGCTTCTCGTCGGCCTCGCGGCGCTGGCTGACATCGCGAAACACCACGACCGCGCCGACCACCACGCCGCGGTCGCGGATCGGAGTGGAGGTGTATTCGACCCAGGCCGGCGAGCCGTCCTTGCGCCAAAACACCTCGCCGTCGACCTGATGCACGGCACCGTCGCGGAACGCCGCATAGATCGGGCAGTCGTGGTTGTGATAGTGCCGGCCATCATGGTGGGTATGGTGCACGATGGGATGGATTTCCTTGCCGACCAGCTCCTCGGCGGTCCAGCCGAGCATCCGCTCCGCCGCCGGGTTGACGAAGGTGGTCTTGCCCTCGGCGTTGACGCCATAGATGCCTTCGCCGGCCGCGCGCAGGATCAGCTGGTTCTCGCGCTCGATGTCCTGGAATACGCGTTCGACCCGCTGCCAGGTCGAGATGCCGCCGCGCATGTGGTCTTCGGCAGCAGCGTCGACGTTGCGCCGGCGGCGCGCTTCGAGATCGGTGAGGGTGAGCAGCACCAGCGTGCGGCCGTCATGGGGCAGGATGCAGCCGGCATATTCGAGCCTGAGATTTTGCCCGGCGGCATGGCGCGGGGTGAGCGCCGTGGTCCAATAGGCGCCCTTGTGCAGCACGGCCTGGGTGAACACGGTCAGCGCCGGGAGCTGGCCGGCATGGAGGGTGCTGGCCCTGGTCTGCCGCAACAGCGTGCGGTCGTAGCCGAGCAGGGTGCAGGCCGCCGGATTGGCGTCGATGATCTGATCGCGGGAGGGATCGACCAGCAGCGTCGCCTCCACTGAGGACTCAAACGCCGCGGTGCGCGGATCGATGGTTTCGGCCGCATCATCGCGGCCGGGCATTGGCGTCATTGCCATTACGAAATCTCGTCATTTGATTACGAATTTTCGTTTATCACGACTTTTCGTAGCGACCAAGCGCGACGGAAAGTGCTGCGTCATCAACGCACTGCCCGACGATCCAGCGATGGCATGCTCCTTGCGTAATTCCTTCTGCAATGACGCGCAGGAGGTCCGATGTCCACATTCGACAATCCGTTTGATCCCGATCGAAACCTTCGAGCCGGTTGTGTCTGTGGCCAGCACCGATCGGCGGCGGAGCACGAGCAGGCGAGCGCGGCCCTGCGCTGCGAGCCGACGGACAGCGAGGAGGCGCGTTACGCGGGCGTCGTTGCCTCCGCGGTGATGCGCGCGATGTTTCCGCAAGATATGGCGCGGCGCGCGTTTCTGAAATCGGTTGGGGCCTCGACGGCGCTGGCCGCGCTGTCGCAGTTCTTCCCGCTTCAGACCGCAACCGAGGTGTTTGCCGAGACTGGCGCGCCGGAGAAGAAGGACCTCAAGGTCGGCTTCATCCCGATCACCTGCGCGACGCCGATCATCATGGCGGCCCCGCTCGGTTTCTATGCCAAGCACGGCCTCAACGTCGAAGTGGTCAAGACCGCCGGCTGGGCCGTGATCCGCGACAAGACCATCAACAAGGAATACGACGCGGCGCACATGCTGGCGCCGATGCCGATTGCGATCTCGCTGGGGCTCGGCGCGAACGCCATTCCCTTTGCCGTGCCGGCGATCGAGAACATCAACGGGCAGGGCATCGTGCTGGCGGCCAAGCACAAGGACAAGCGCGATCCCAAGGACTGGAAGGGCCTGAAGTTCGCCATTCCCTTCGACTATTCCATGCACAACTATTTGCTGCGCTATTATCTCGCGGAAGCCGGTCTCGACCCCGATACCGACGTGCAGCTGCGCTCGGTACCGCCGCCGGAGATGGTCGCGAATTTGCGCGCCGACAACATCGACGGCTTCCTCGCGCCCGACAACATCTGCCAGCGCGCGATCTATGACGGCGTCGGTTTCATGCATCTCTTGTCCAAGGAGATCTGGGACGGCCATCCCTGCTGCAGCTTTGCTGCGAGTCGAGAGTTCATCACGACGGCGCCGAACAGCTTTGCGGCACTGACGCGGGCCATCGTCGATGCGACGGCCTATGCCTCGAAGGCGGAGAACCGCAAGCAGATCGCGGAGGCGATCGCGCCGGCGAACTACATCAACGCGCCGGTCACGGTGCTGGAGCAGGTTTTGACCGGCACCTACGCCGACGGCCTCGGTGGGGTGAAGACCGACGCCAAGCGGGTCGATTTCGATCCGTTCCCCTGGCAGTCCTTTGCGGTGTGGATGCTGACGCAGATGAAGCGCTGGGGCCAGATCAAGGGCGAGGTCGACTACAAGTCGGTCGCCGAGCAGGTGTACCTGGCGACCGATACGAAGAAGCTGATGACCGAGATGGGGCTGTCGCCGCCCGCGAGCAGCTACAAGTCGTTCGCGGTGATGGGCAAGACGTTCGATCCGGCCAAGCCGGAGGACTATTTGGCCAGCTTCAAGATCAGGAAGGCGTCGTGAGTAAACTTCTCTCGCTACCGTCGTCCCGGCGAAGGCCGGGACCCATAACCCCAGGGAGATGTTTGGCGAAGACTCGTCGTTCGGTACCGCTGCCGATCGCGATCGATAGATTCCGCGGTATGGGTCCCGGCCTTCGCCGGGACGACATGTGGAGAGGTCTCGCGCGATGAACTCCTCCCTCCGCCTCCGCGCCGGCCTCGTCTCTATCGCGCTACTCGCCGCATTCCTCGGCATCTGGCATCTCGCCACGCGCTCGACCGGCGCAACGACAACGATGAGCCTGGAATACGCCAAGCTGATGGGGCTGACCGCGACGCAAGGCAAATCCGCGATGCCCGGGCCGCTCGATGTCGGCGCAAAGCTCTGGGAGCACCTGAGGCAGCCGTTCTATGACAACGGGCCGAACGACAAGGGGCTCGGCATCCAGCTTGCCTATTCGATCGCGCGCGTCGGCACCGGCTATCTGCTGGCGGTGCTGGTCGCCATCCCGCTCGGCTTCCTCATCGGCATGTCGCCGCTGCTCAGCAAGGCGCTCGATCCCTTCATCCAGGTGCTCAAGCCGATCTCACCGCTGGCCTGGATGCCGCTCGCGCTCTACACCATCAAGGATTCCTCGGTCTCGGCGATCTTCGTCATCTTCATCTGCTCGATCTGGCCGATGCTGCTCAACACCGTCTTCGGCGTTGCCGGCGTGCGCAAGGAGTGGATCAACGTCGCGCGCACGCTGGAGGTCGGCACCGTCAGGCGCGCCTTCACCGTGATCCTGCCGGCCGCGGCGCCGACGATCTTGACCGGGATGCGCATCTCGATCGGCATTGCCTGGCTCGTGATCGTCGCCGCCGAAATGCTCGTCGGCGGCACCGGCATCGGCTATTTCGTCTGGAACGAGTGGAACAACCTGTCGATCACCAACGTCATCATCGCGATCCTCCTGATCGGGATCGTCGGCATGCTGCTCGACCAGATCCTGGCGCGCTTCACGCGCATGGTCACGTTTCCGGAGTAGAGCAGTGACCGATAAATTCATCTCCATCGAAGGCATCGCGAAGCGCTATCCGGGCGCGGGCGGCGCCACCACGAGCGTGTTCGAGAATCTCTGGCTGTCGATGGCCCGCGGCGAGTTCTGTTGCGTGATCGGCCATTCCGGCTGCGGCAAAACCACAGTGCTCAACATCCTTGCCGGCCTCGATGTGCCGAGCGAAGGCGCCGTCATCGTTGACGGGCAGGCGATTTCTGGCACCAGTCTCGACCGCGCCGTGATCTTCCAGAGCCACGCGCTCTTGCCCTGGCGCACCGTGCTCGGCAACGTCGCCTATGCCGTCAGCTCGAAATGGCGGGGCTGGGATCGCGCCAAGGTCAGGGCGCACGCGCAGAGTTTCATCGATCTCGTCGGCCTCACCGGCTCCGAGCACAAGCGTCCCTCCGAGCTGTCGGGCGGCATGAAGCAGCGCGTCGGCATCGCCCGCGCGCTCTCGATCACGCCGAAGATGATGCTGATGGACGAGCCGTTCTCGGCGCTCGAACGCGCTGACACGCGGCACGCTCCAGGACGAGGTGCGGCGCATTTGCCTCGAGACTGGGCAGACCGCGTTCATGATCACCCATGACGTGGACGAGGCGATCTATCTCGCCGACAAGATTTTTCTCATGACCAACGGTCCTGGCGCGGTGCTCGCCGAAGTCGTGGAGAACCCGCTGCCGAGGGATCGCGGCCGCACCGATCTGCACCGCCATCCGCTGTACTACGCCTTGCGCAACCACATCATCGATTTCCTGGTGACGCGCAGCAAGACCTTTGCCGCCGAGACGCCTGGTCACGATCCGCGCAACGTGCCGGTGGTTCAGATCGGCAAGCCCGGACTGACGATCGCGTCGAATGGCGAAGAGCAACGACAGCCATGGATAGCCGGGCCCAGCCCCGGACTCACTGCGTGATTTTATAGACGCATGATCTACGGAAAACCGCTTCACACTTTTCCGGATCATGCTTTTGAAGAGGAGACCCTGACATGAAACGCGAAGACCTCACCGAAAAGCTGCTCGACATCAAGCGCGAGAAGGGCTGGAGCTGGAAACACATCTGCGACAAGATCGGGGGCTATTCCGAGGTGCTGATCGTTGGTGCCATTCTCGGCCAGATGAAATTGACCAAGCCGCAGGCCGCCAATGCCGGCGAGCTGTTCGGCCTGTCGAAGGCGGAAGTTGCCATGCTGAACGAGGTGCCGATGCGCGGTACCGGCACGCCGATGCCGCCGACCGATCCGCTGATCTACCGCTTCTACGAGATGGTGATGGTGAACGGCCCGGCCTGGAAGGCGCTGATCGAGGAAGAGTTCGGCGACGGCATCATGTCGGCGATCGACTTCGACATGGGCATCGAGCGCGTCGCCAATCCGAAGGGCGACCGCGTCAAGATCACCATGAGCGGCAAGTTCCTGCCGTACAAATATTACGGCGCCAGCGGCAACGTGCCGGAGTACGGCTTTAAGGAGGGGTGACCGCGGCGAAGGCGGCGCGCAGCTCGCCGACGGGCGCCATGTCGCGAATATAGGTGAAGGATCCCTTGTCCTTCATCTCGCGTGCGCAGTTCAGGAATGCGGCGAGCGCGTAGCGTGACATGGCCCCGCCGACGCTGATGCGCTTGACGCCGGCGGCGGACAATTGCCCGGCCGTCAGCGTCGGGTCGGCAAAGCCCATCACGTGGTTGAACGGCTTGCCGAGCGAGGCGACGACGGTCCGGATCGTGGCGAGATCGTAGAGGCCCGGCGCATACAGGACATCGGCGCCCGCGGCCTCGAAGGCCTGCAGGCGGCGAATTGTGTCGTCGATGTCCTTGCGGCCATGCAGGAAGTTCTCGGCCCGCGCGGTCAGTGTGAACGGAATCGGCAGCGCGCGCGCCATTTCGACCGCGGCCTGGACGCGCTCGACGGCGTGAGAAAAGTCGTAGATCGGGCGATCGCGGTCGCCGCTGAAATCCTCGATCGAACCCCCGACCGCGCCAGCCTCGGCGGCGCGCTGAATCGCTTGGGCGGCACGCTTCGGCTCATCTGCGCCGCAATTCTCGAGGTCGACGCTGACCGGCAAGTCGGTGGTTTCGACGATCGCGCGCGCGTTGGCGAGGATGACGTCGAGACTGACGCCGCCGCTGCCGAGCATGTTGGCCACCCCGAGGCTCGTGGTCGCCAGGGCCTCGAAGCCCATCGCCGCGAGCAGCTTGGCCGTACCGGCGTCCCACGGATTGGGAATGATGAAGGCTCCGGGCCGCTCGTGCAGCGCGCGAAACGCCGTCGCCTTGTCCAGCTGGCTCGTCATGGCTCGTCTCCGTGTTGTTCGTGCAAGCAGCCTTAGGAGCATTTCCGTCATCCGCCAAATTTGTTATTTCTTCGGAGATCATCAGTTTTTTGCATGAGGTCGCGATGGATAGTGACGCCCTCAACACCTTCCTGGCGGTGCATCGCAGGGGCGGGATCTCGAATGCCGCAAAATTCCTGCACCGTTCGCAGCCGGCGATTTCGCGCCGTATCGCCCTCTTGGAGCAGGAGCTCGGCGTGCCCCTGTTCGAACGGGTGGCAGGCCGCACCCGGCTCAGCGATGCCGGGCGCGTGCTGATCCCCTATGCCGAGCGCGCGGTTGCCGGGGCGCAGGACGCCGAACAGGCCATACGGGCGTTGACCAAGCAGAATTCGGGGCCGGTTTCGCTGGCCGTCACAGGCACGCTGGCCGATGGCCGCCTCTCGACCATCATGAAGCGGTTTGCCAGGGAAAATCCCGCCGTCACGCTGGCGCTGCAGACAGCGACCAGCGCGGAGGTCAGCGATCTCATCCGGCGCGGCGAGGCCACGGTCGGCCTGCGCTACAACACCGACCGCTCCGGCGATCTCGCCTGCGAGCAGGTGCTGAGCGAGGCGTTGCAGGTCGTCTGTGCGCCCGACCATCCTCTGGCCGGAAAGCGCGTGAAGCGCCTCGCCGAGCTGCGCGGCGAGCGCTGGATCGCATTCCCGGAGACTCGCGGGCGTCGCGAGATCGCCGCGGCTCACGTGTTCGCGCTGTTTCTGACGCAGGGACTTGGCGAAATCGAGTGGACGGCAGTGGATAGCCTCACCGCGCAGAAGCGGCTCGTGGAATCGGGCTTTGGCCTTGCACTCCTGGCGGGAAGCCACGTCGCGGAGGAGCTGCGTGCGGCCTCGATCGCGACGATCGCCGTGGGCGATCTTGCCGCGAACCAGGACATCGTCCTTGTCACGCGTCGTGGTGGCTTTCTGAGCGCGGCCGCCGATCGCCTGCTCGAGACCACCCGCCGCAACTATGCCGGGCCGGATGTCTCGACCACGCGGGACGCCAGAAAGCGGTCGCCGGCGCGCAAGGGAATTGCGCGCCGGCGACTCGCCTGAACCAGTTACTTCCCGGCCTTCACCTCGGCGGCCGCCACCGCGATCAGCTCGCTCATCTTGGCGCGAATCGCCTGCTCGGTGACGGCGACCTTCTTGGCGGCGAAATCGGCCATGACCTTGCGCAGGACGTCGCCATCGCCGGCCTCCTCGAAATCGGCCGCGACCACCTCCTTGGCATAGGCGGTGGCGGCGTCACCGGTGATGCCGAGCTGTTCGGCCGCCCACAGGCCGAGCAGCCGGTTGCGGCGGGCCTCTGCCTTGAATTTCTGCTCCTCGTCGAGGGCGAACTTCTTCTCGAAACCTTCCTCGCGCTTGTCGAACTCGCTCATGCTTTGTTCCAAATCCCTCTGAATGGAGTGGGAGCCTTCCGTTGCGGCGACCCGGCTGCATGCCTACATAGAGAGCAGAAATAGGCAAAACAACGGGCCGTTAAGCCGCAGGCAAGACGGTATAAGTTGGTGCCGGACGGCCGGATCGATTGTGCTTGGACAGCCAATCGGATAGGTTGCCTAAGGCTTGGTTCCCGTTCTGTTTCCAAGGATTCGAGATGGGTTCCCAGCCGTTCACGGCAGCTCCGCTGTGGGTCCTAATCCTAGTCAACCGGAGCACACCAAATTCATGGATTTCAACAAAACACGGTACATCCCAATGAGCCGTCGGCGTCGCATTTATGAAGGCAAGGCAAAGGTTCTCTATGAAGGCCCGGAGCCCGGTACCCTGATCCAGCACTTCAAGGACGACGCCACCGCATTCAATGCGAAAAAGCATCAGGTGATCGAGGGCAAGGGCGTCCTCAACAACCGGATCTCGGAGTACCTGTTTCAGCACCTCAACGACATCGGGGTGCCGACCCATTTCATCCGCCGCCTCAACATGCGCGAGCAGTTGATTCGCGAGGTCGAGATCGTGCCGCTGGAGGTGGTGGTGCGGAACGTTGCCGCCGGCTCGCTGTCGCAGCGCCTCGGCATCGAGGAGGGCACCCAGCTGCCCCGTTCGATCATCGAATTCTACTACAAGAATGACCAGCTCAACGACCCCATGGTGTCGGAAGAGCACATCACCGCCTTCGGCTGGGCGACGCCGCAGGAGATCGATGACATCATGGCGCTCGCCATCCGCGTCAACGACTTCCTCACCGGCCTCTTCCTCGGCATCGGCATCCGTCTCGTCGATTTCAAGATGGAGTGCGGCCGCCTGTTCGAGAACGAGATGATGCGGATCATCGTCGCCGACGAGATCTCGCCGGACTCCTGCCGTCTGTGGGACATCAAGTCGAACGAGAAGCTCGACAAGGACCGCTTCCGCAGGGATCTCGGTGGCCTGCTCGAGGCCTATACCGAAGTCGCAAAGCGCCTCGGCATCCTCATGGAGAACGAGCGTCCGCAGGGCTCCGGCCCGGTGCTGGTGAAGAGCTGAGAGAGGATCTTTGACGTGAAGGCACGTGTCACCGTTACCTTGAAGACGGGCATCCTCGATCCGCAAGGCAAGGCCATCGAAGGCGCGCTGAAGTCGCTCGGCGTCGACGGCGTCGCCAGCGTCCGCCAGGGCAAGGTGTTCGACATCGAGCTCGCCGGCGCCGACAAGACCAAGGCGGAAGCCGTGCTGAAGGAAGCCGCCGACAAGCTGCTGGCGAATACCGTGATCGAGAATTATCGGGTCGAGATCGTCTAACGCGCGGGCGGCTTACACCCACCCTGCACGACGGAATCGCCAGTACAGCGCGCCGCACGCCGTCAGCATCACGCCGAGCAGCATGTAATAGCCGTACTCCCATTCCAGCTCCGGCATGTGCTTGAAGTTCATGCCGTAGATGCCGGCGAGTGCGGTCGGGATCGCGATGATCGCGAGCCAGGAAGCGAGCTTCTTGGACACCGCCGTTTCCTGGGCTTGGCCGACCAGCAGGCTCGCCTCGAAGGCGAAGGCCAGCACCTCGCGCATGGAATCGATCCGCTCCTGGATGTTGCGGACGTGGTCGGTGACGTCGCGGAACAGTGGCTGCATGGCCTGCCGCACCATCGACAGCTCGTCATGCTCCAGCCGGCGGCAGACCTCCACCAGCGGTCCGATTGCGTTGCGGAGCCGCAGGAGGTCGCGGCGCAGCATATAGAGCCGCTCGATCTGCGCTTTGGTGATCGCGTGCGCGAGCACGTAGTCCTCGATCTCTTCGATCTCTTCGTGAATGCTCTCCAGCACGGGCGAGTAATTGTCGACGATAAAATCGAGAATGGCATAGAGGATGTAGTCCTCGCCGCGGGCGAGCGCCCGCGGGCAGCTTTCGCAGCGTTCGCGCACCGGTGTGTAGGAGGTCGAAGCACCGTGGCGCACCGAGACCAGATAGCCATCGCCAACGAAAATGTGCGTCTCGCCGAAGGCGATCCGGCCTTCGACCAGTTGCGCGGTGCGCGCGACGATGAACAGAGCCTCGCCGTACTGCTCGATCTTGGGCCGCTGATGGGCGTGGTTGGCGTCCTCGATCGCGAGATCGTGCAAATCGAACTGCTTCTGCACCGCGCGGAGCAGCGCCATGTCCGGCTCGTGCAGGCCGATCCAGACCACATGGCCGGGCTTGGCCCGCCAGCTCGAGGCCTCGCTGATGGCGATATTGGCGACGCGCCGGCCGTCGACATAAGCGCCGGCAGCGACGACGCCCTCGGTAGGCACCGGCTCGGAGGGGGATGCGGGCAGCGACGGGATATTCATGGCTTCAATCCCGGGCAAATCGAGCGGTCAGACTGCGTGCGACCAGAGCCTGTGTACAAGGCCCTTTGCCGAGGCTAGCACTGGTAAAATCCCCGTCAAATGGTTATGTCTCTTGGCGAATTGGCCCCTCCGTGCCACCCCGATTCCAGCCACCGTCGGAACTTAAGCCATGAAAGCCGCCATCCTCGTCTTTCCCGGAATCAATCGCGAGCGCGACATGGCGCGTGCCTTGAGGCTGATCTCCGGCAGCGAGCCCGCAATGGTGTGGCACGCCGAGACCTCGCTGCCTGCGGGCACCGACCTCGTGGTGGTGCCGGGCGGCTTCTCCTACGGCGATTACTTGCGCTGTGGCGCGATTGCGGCACGGGCGCCGGTGATGGACGCGGTGCGCGACTATGCGGCGAAGGGCGGCCTCGTGCTCGGCGTCTGCAACGGTTTCCAGATCCTCTGCGAGTCCGGCCTGTTGCCGGGCGTCCTGATGCGCAATGCGCGGCTGAAATTCATCTGCCACGACGTGCATCTGCGGGTCGAGCGTTCCGACACGCCGTTCACCCGCGGCTACAATGCCGGGCAGGTGATCCGCGTGCCGGTCGCCCACGGCGAGGGCAATTACGAGGCGGACGAAGAGACCATCAAGCGGCTCGAAGGTGAGGGGCGGGTGCTCTATCGCTACTGCTCGGCCGACGGTGTCGTTGACGATAACAGCAACATCAACGGCGCGGCGCATTCCATCGCCGGCATCGTCAACGACAAGGGCAACGTGCTCGGCATGATGCCGCATCCGGAAAACCACGTCGAAGACATCATGGGCTGCACCGACGGCCGCGGCCTGTTCGCCGGCCTCGTCCGGCAACTGGAAAAAGCCGCGTGATTTCGTTCGTGCTGAAGCGGTCGCTCGCCGCGCTCGCGGCGTTGTCGTTCGCGACCGCTGCGTTCGCGCAGGATTATCCCAAGCGTCCTGTTACCATGATCGTGCCGTTCGCGGCCGGCGGCACCTCGGACGTGATCGCGCGGACCGTCGCCGAGCAGATGGGCATCGCGCTCGGCCAGACCATCGTGATCGAGAACGTCGCCGGCGCCGGCGGTTCGACCGCGCTGGCACGCGCCTCTCGTGCCGAGCCTGACGGCTACACCATCGCGATCGGCAATGCCGGCACCAATGCCGCGACCTACACCATCTATCCAAAACTGCCGTTCACGCCGGACTCGTTCGTGCCGATCGCCATGGTGGCGAAGACGTTCGGCATCGTCGCCGTGCGCAAGCATTTTCCGGCGAAGGACCTGAAGGAGTTCATCGCCTATGCCAAGGCCAATCCGGGCAAGATCAATCTCGGCCATGCCGGCGTCGGCTCGTCGAACTATTTGATCTGCAAGAGCTTCGTCACCGCCGCCGGGATCGACGCGACGCTGGTCGGCTATCGCGGCGCCGCGCCCGCGCTGACCGATGCGGTCGGCAGTCAGATCGACGGCGTCTGCGATGCGGCGGCGTCCGTCTCGCAGGCGATCAACGAGAAGCTGGTGAAGGGCGTCGTGGTCGGCTCCACCGTGCGGCTCGCGACGCTGCCGGATCTGCCGACCTCTGCCGAAGCCGGCCTGCCCGAATTCGAGGCGCAGGGCTGGAACGGCCTGTTTGCGCCCAAGGGCACCCCGCCGGCCGTGATCGCCAAGCTCAATGCCGCCGCGCGCACGGCGGTGGAAACCGACGCGGTGAAGAAGCGCTTCGCCGACCTCTCGACCGTTGCGCCCGACCCCGACGAGCACACACCGGAGGTGCTGCAAAAGCTCGTGACGCGCGACGTCGAAAAATATCGGAAAATGCTCGCGGACGACGCCAAGCAATAGCTGTATTCGGCTGCGATTTCATGAACCTGCATCGCGTTTGAGACGACTGACCGCTCATCGCGACGCTGGACGATCTCCAGAAGCAATGGCCGGACTTGCTGCAAATGGTCGGCCGCACGGCCGAAGCGCGCATGGTCTTCAACGAGCTCCTGATCCAGATGCGCCGCGCGCCGAAATATCTGCGCAAGGCGCAGGCCGAGTGGCTGTCGATCGCCGAGAAGCAGCTTTCGACCTGAAGGGGGCGTGCCAATCTCATAGAAACGCCAGGGATATCCAGGGTACGAAGGTGATCAGCAACAGGCCCAGGAACAGCCAGGCGAGATAGATCCAGATCCGGCGCATGCCGGCATCCGGCGGCACGTTGCCGATGATGCAGGCGGCGTAGTAGCAAAGGCCGAACGGCGGCGCGAACAGGCCGAGGCCCATGGCGAGGATCACCACCATCGCATAGTGCACCTCGTGGATGCCGAACTGCGCCGCCACTGGAAAAAGCAGGGGGCCGAACAGCACGATGGCCGGGATGCCCTCCAGCACGCTGCCGAGCACGATGAAAGCTAGCACCGAGATCAGCAGGAAGCCGTAGGCGCCGCCGGGCACGCCCGCCATGCGCGCGGCGAGATCATGCGAGAAGCCGGATTGCGCCAACGCCCAGGCCATCGCGCTCGCGGCGCCCACGATGAACAAGATCGAGCCGGACAGCGATGCGGTCTGGACCAGCATCGGCAGCACATTCTTCCATGTCAGACTGCCGCGATAGATGATCAGGCCGAGCACGAGGCAGTAGGCGATGCCGATCGTCGAGACTTCGGTCGCGGTCGCAACGCCCTCGACCACGGCGCTGCGGATCAGGAACGGCAGGGCGAGCGCCGGCAGCGCCACCCAGAACGTTCTTGCGACCACGGATAGCGGCGCGCGAGCGACCTTGGCCGCGCCATTCTCCTCCGCGCCCGCCCGATAGCGCGCAACGAAGGCAAGCACGATCGCCAGCACGATCCCCGGCAGGATGCCGGCGGTGAACAGTGCCGCGATCGACACGCCGGTGACGGAGGCGATCGCGATCAGCACGATCGATGGCGGAATGGTCTCGCTCATCGCGCCCGAGGCGGCCAACAGCGAAACCAATTCGCCATCGTTCATGCCGCGCTTGCGCATCTCGGGGAACAGCACCGGTGCGATCGCCGCCATGTCGGCGGTCTTGGAGCCGGAGATGCCCGAGACCAGTAGCATGGCGCCGAGCATCACATAGGACAGCCCGCCTCGGACATGGCCGAGCACTGAGGCGAGGAAGGCGACCATGACCCGCGCCATGCCGGTCTGCTCGACCAATTGGCCCAGCAGCACGAACAGCGGCACTGCGAGCAGGATCAGCGAGCTCATGCCTTCGTCGATCCGCCCGACCACGACCAGCAATGGGGTGCGCGTCGTGGTCAGCAGGAAAGCGACGGTCGCAAGGCAAAAGGAAAAGGCGATCGGCACGCCCGCCATCACGGCGCAGCCGAGCAGCCCGACGAAGAAGATCAGCAGGTTCCAGTTGCCGAGCGACTTCAGCGAAGGCCCGGCGAGATAGAGTGCTCCGGCGATCGCGGCAAACAACATTCCAACGGCCAACAGGTCCTTCGCCGATCGCCTGACCAGCGTGAGGCAGATGCTGGCCAGCGCGACGATGCAGCCGACCGGAATCGCCGCGGCCCGGACCACGCCGGACCAGCCAAGCGCCGGCGTCTCCACGAACGCCTGATCTTCCACATAGTCCAGCGCCGGATGCAGGATGATCGCCAGGAACAGCGCGACGGAGCCGGCTGCGAGCGTCGAGGCCCAGGCCTCCGCGCGTGGCGACAAATGGGAGGTGAAGAAAGTCAGGCGCATATGCGCCGAGCGCTGCACCGCGATGGCGCTGCCGAGCATGGCGAGCCAGAGGAACAGGATCGAGGCGAGCTCGTCCGACCAGACGATCGGCCGATGGAAGGCCCCGCGTGCGACGATGCCGGCGAACAGGATGATCACCTCGGCGACCACGGCGATCGCCGCCGGGATCTCCACCAGCCGGCGCAGCACCTGCTCCGGCCAGCGTCCCCGGATCGCCCGCGCGTCACCGAGCGTGACCGCCTCGGGCATGTCGACGACCGCGCTCATGCGAGCGCCCCGACGGCGGCCTCGAGCGTTTTCCAGTTGTCCTCACCGAACTTGCCGCGCCATTCCTTGTAGAAGCCGGCGCTCGACAATCCCTTGCGGAAGGCCTCCTTATCGGACACCTCGAAGCTGATGCCCTTGGCGACCAGTTGATCCTTCAGGGTCGTGTTGAGCTTCGTGGTATCGGCGCGCTGCTCCATCGCGGCCTGGTCGAATTCTTTGCGGACGATCACCTGCAGATCGTCAGGCAGTGCCTTCACCGAACGGCGGTTGCCGAGGATGAAGAACGGATCCCAGATGTGATTGGTCTCGGAGATGTACTTCTGCACCTCATAGATCTTGCCTGCCTCGATGGTGACGAGGCCGTTCTCCTGCCCATCGACCAGATGCGTCTGCAGCGCCGTGTACAATTCGTTGAAGTTGATCGAAGTCGGGTTGGCACCCAGCGACTTGAACAGGGAGGTGAAGATCGGCGAAACAGGCACGCGGATCCGGTAGCCGGCGAGATCACCCGGCGTCTTGATCGGCTTGGTAAACGACGAGATCTGCCGAAACGTGTTGTCGGCCGGCTTGGCCATCACTAGCGCGCCGGTCTTCTCGATCTGGGTTGCGATCAGCCTGCCGAGATCGCCATCCATCGCATTCCAGACCTGGCTGTAGTCGGAGAAGGCAAAGCCGACATTGGCGATTCCGGCCACAGGCGATACGGTCGACAGCACGGAGCCGGCGATGTTGAGGAAGTCGACGCCGCCGCTGCGGATCTGGGTCAGCAGATCGGTGTCCGAGCCGAGCTGCGAGGCCGGAAAGAACTTGATCTCCAGCCGCCCGCCGCTCGCCTCCTTGATCCGCTTCACGGCCTGGTCGAGCCGGGTGTTGATCGGTTGCGTCAGCGATTGGCCGGTGGCGAGCTTGTACTCAAACTCGGCCGCTTGCGCCGGCCTGGTGCGAATGGCGACCAGAGGTACAGCCGCGACAGCGGCAGCCATGAAATTGCGGCGCGAGATGGTGTGGCGCTGACCCGACATCGTTCGTCCTCCCCTGATGCTGTTGTGCCGCGCCTTGTCTTGTCGGCGCACGTGTTCGTTGCCGCGCGCAAGCCCTGCGCCGGTGTTCTCAAAATCGCTTGTCTGGTGAAAGGGCTTAGCCTTGCGTCCTTCCCCCGGGCGAACCGGCGCTCCGCGCCGTCCTGTTTCCTCGATCAGCACCCGTCTGCCGCGGGTTGCCTTGAGCCTGAAGCCTAGATCGCTGGCCACGAGCGACAATTGAATTATATTCGCCGTCACTTTAGCTGGCCTAAAAGGTTTCCCGATGCAGATACCGTTTCGCGCCATCATCGTCTTCCACGCGGTGGCGCGCGCGGGCAGCATTTCCCGTGCGGCGGATGAATTGCGGGTCACGCCGTCGGCCGTCAGCCAGCAGATCCAGGCGCTGGAGCTGCATCTCGGCACGGCGCTGACCTCTCGGGTGGGGCGTAACATTACTCTGACCGAGGCCGGTGAACGCTATTTCGAGATGATCAGCCGCGAGATCGAGCACGTCACCGACGTCACGCAGCATGTCCGCGGCATCCGCTCCGCCACCACATTGACGGTGCGCGCCGCGCCGAGCGTATCGAGCAAATGGCTGCTGCCGCGACTGGCAAGCTTCGTCAACGCCAATCCGGACATCGAATTGCGGCTCGACGGCACCAATGAGCCGACCGATTTCCGCAAGGAGAATGTCGACCTCGAGATTCGCCATGGCGAAGGCAGCTGGCTTGGCCTGTTCGTGGAAAGTCTCGGCAAGGAGCGCTTCTTTCCGCTGTGTTCGCCTTCCTCGTTTGCTGCGGGGAGCCTCGTAGCCCAAGACCTGCTCAAGCACCGGCTGATCCATTCGGTGAAATCGCAGATGCAATGGCCGCGCTGGTTCACGGAGGCCGGCATCGAGCCTGCGGAACGCTGGAAGCGCGTGCTGTTCGACCGCAGCCACATGGCGATCGACGCTGCGGTCGACGGCCTCGGCATTGGGCTGGAAAGCGAACTGCTGGCCTGGCGCGAATTGCGCGACGGTCGCCTGGTTTGCCCCGTGAAGAACCCGCCGGAGGTCGCGCTGACCACGCAGTGGATCGTCTGTCCGCACGGCCATCTGCGCCATCGCAAGACCCGCACCTTCCTCGACTGGTTGCGCGGGGAACGCGACGCCTGGAGCGGGCAGCAGACCGTGTCGATTGTTTAGCGCGCCTACATCGTCGCGGCAGATAATCTGAATTGCCCCCGGATTCGCCGCTGCCTAACGTTTCCGTGCAAGGCGAGCGCGGCCGGGCCTCACGGCTGCAACAACGCCGTCATCCGAGGAACGCTTAAGGAAATCCAGATGAATCTCCATCGCATGCTGCTGGAACGCAAGGCGGCCGGCAAACCTGTTACCATCGGCCTGATCGGGGCCGGAAAATTCGGCCTGATGTTCCTGTCGCAGGTGCGCCAGACCGACGGCATGCATCTCGTCGGCGTCGCCGACCTGAACACCGCCCGTGCCCGCGCGCAGCTCAAGCTCGGTTGCTGGCCGGAGGAGCAATATGCGGCAACCTCGATCGACGACGCGCTCAAGCATGGCCGCACCGTCGTCACCGATAATGCCGACGCGCTGATCACGCACCCGGCCATCGAGGTGATCATCGAGGCGACCGGCGATCCCGGCGCTGGCATCCGCTTCGCGATGAAGGCGATCGAGAACGGCAAGCACATCGTGATGGTCAATGTCGAGGCGGATGCAGTCGCAGGCCCCATCCTGGCGCGCAAGGCGAAGCAGGCCGGCGTCGTCTATTCACTCGCCTGGGGCGACCAGCCGGCGCTGATCGCCGATCACGTCGACTGGGCGCGTGCCGCCGGCTTCAAGGTCGTCGCTGCCGGCAAGGGAACGCGCTATCACCCGACCTATCACCAGTCGACGCCGGATACGGTGTGGGACATCCTCGACAAGTACATGAAGATCAAGGATCGCAACTCGATCAACCCGAAGATGTTCAACTCCTTCGTCGACGGCACCAAGTCCGGCATCGAGATGACGGCGGTATGTAATGCGACCGGGCTGCATGCGCAAAGCGAGGGCCTGTCGTTCCCGCCGGCGACGCGTTTCGAGCACGCCGAAATCTGCAAGCCGAAATCCGACGGTGGCATGCTGGAGAAGTCAGGCGTCACCGAGGTCACGTCCTCGGTCTATCGTGATGGCACCGACGTGCCGCAGAGCCTCGTGATGGGGACCTATGTCGTGTTCGAGACCGACAGCGCCTATTCCGAGGAATGCTTCCGCGAATACAGCATGCTGCCGGACAAGACCGGCAAATATGCCTCGCTGTACCGGCCGATCCACATGATCGGGCTCGAGCTCGGCATCTCCGTCGCCTCCGCAGCGCTGCGCAAGGAGCCGACCGGCGCGCCGATCGTGTTCAACTCCGACGTGGTCGCGACCGCCAAGCGCAAGCTGAAGGCCGGCGAGATGCTCGACGGCGAAGGCGGCTTCTGCGTCTGGGGCAAGCAGACTCCGGCCGACGCATCATTGAAGCAGGGCTACCTGCCGCTCGGCCTCGCCCACCATGTCAAGCTCAAGACCGATATCGAGCAAGGTCAGCGCCTGAAATGGGAGGACGTGGAGTACGATCCCAATAGTCTCGCCGTGCGGGTGCGCCGCGAGATGGAAGCGGCCTTCCGGCAGCCGAACGTGGCTGCTTGATTGACGCTCGCAAAAAGCGCTTCACGCTATCGTAGCTTCAGCCGCTCCGCCGGCACCGTCATGGCCGCAACGCCGGCCATGACCAGCAGCAGGCCCAGCGCCAGGTTCGATGGCACGCTCTCGCCGAGCAGCAGCACGGAGAGGCCGACGCCGATCGGGATGCGCAAATAGCCTTGCGCGTTGGTGGTCAGCGTGCCGAGCCGGCCGAGGCAGACGTAGAACAGCATCAAGCCCAATGCGCTCGACACGATGCCCATGACGATGGTGGCGATGATCGCGGTCGGCGTCGGGTGCAGCGTCCAGGGCTGATCGATGAGAAGCGAGGGCGGCAGCAGCACGAGGCCGCCAAACGGCAGCGAGCCGGCCGCCACCACCATCGGATCATATTCGGACAGGCGAAGACCAAAGATCGTCGCGCAGGCAAAGGAGATGGTGGCGAGCAGAATCGCGATCTCCGCGATGATCTCGCTGCCAAAGCCGCGCAGCGCGTCGAGGCCGACGATGGCGACGGTCCCGGCAAGGCCGAGGATCGCGCCTGCAAGCTTGAGCAGCGTTGCCGGCTCGTGCCGCGTGATCAGCGAGGTGATCAGGAAGGCGAAGATCGGCGTCGTCGATGCCAGCACCACCGTGTTCGATGCCGGCACATATTGCTGCGACCAGGTGATGATCAGGAACGGGAAGGTCGAGTTGATCAATTGCTGGGTCGCGAACAGCTTCCAGGCCTTCGCGTCAGTCGGGACCCTGACGCCGCGCATCCAGAGGATCGCGAACAGGAACGCGGCCGCGATCAGCGAGCGCGCCGCGATGAAGGTAATGGGTGGAATCGTGTCCAGCGCGAGCTTCGCCAGCGGATAGGTCGAGCTCCAGCAGCAGGCGAGCGCGAACAGCAGCGCATAGTCGTGCCAGCTGCGTGCGCCGGTGGCGGCCATGGACGGCAACGGCGTTGATGCGGACGCCATCGCGCGACCCGCCTCCGATGTGCTCTGCGGCACCTTGTCCTGCTCCCGGCGCACAAGCGCCTGGTGCAACTCTGGGCGAGGGGGCGTGAAAAGGGAAGGCGTCGAGCTATGCGTTTGGCTGGGGCTGCGGCTTCCGCTTCATCCGCTTGATCGTGCCGGAAAAGGTGAGCAGCAGCCGCTCGCCGGATATCATCTTGCCGCGCAGGAAGATCAGCGAGGCGCCGGCGCGGCTGACCTCGCCGGTGCATTCGATCAGCTCGCCCTCCCGTGCCGCGTCGAGGAATTCGCAGGCAAAATTGGTCGTCACCGCCCGGCTGTCCAGGACGTGGGTGGCGATTGCGAACAGGGAGTAGTCGGCAAAGGCCATATAGCAGCCGCCATGGACGTTGCCGGAGCCGTTGAGGTGCTTCTTTTCGACCCGGAAGGCGCTGCGGACGCTGCCGTCCGCCTCGATCCGGTGCCAGAACGGGCCGACATGGGACTCAAAACTGTCCCGAATCCAGGTCCGCCAGCCCTTAAATTCTCCCTCGGTGGCGACGTGGAGGTCGGGGCGGCGGGGAGCGGGCGCTTTGGTCAATTCGTGCAAGGAAATGGGCCTTCAATTACGGGTCTTTAGCCCTTAAATCCGATCCGTCCGCGCCGTGCAATTCCTGTTCCCGCGGGGCCCCCGGCGCAAAACGTGGGACAGCGGGAAAATGCGCCATAAAGGGCTTTTCCAAGCCCTCCGATGTTCCTAAGAACGGCCAAAGCCCGCCGAAAGCCCCGAATCCATGAAGAATGAACCCAAGATCACCCCCGAACTGGTTGCCGCCCACGGGCTCAAGCCCGACGAGTATGAGCGCATCCTCAAGCTGATCGGGCGGGAGCCGAGCTTCACCGAGCTCGGCATTTTCTCGGCGATGTGGAACGAGCATTGCTCGTACAAATCGTCGCGTATCCATCTGCGCGGCCTGCCGACCAAGGCGCCCTGGGTGATCCAGGGCCCGGGCGAGAATGCCGGCGTAATCGACATCGGCGATGGCCAGGCCGTGGTCTTCAAGATGGAGAGCCACAACCATCCGAGCTACATCGAGCCCTATCAGGGCGCGACCACCGGCGTCGGCGGCATTTTGCGCGATGTGTTCACGATGGGCGCGCGGCCGATCGCCTGCCTCAATGCGCTCAGCTTCGGCGCGCCGGAACATCCCAAGACCCGGCATCTCGTCTCCGGCGTCGTTGCCGGTGTCGGTGGCTATGGCAATTCCTTCGGCGTGCCGACGGTCGGTGGCCAGGTCCGCTTCCACACCCGCTATGACGGCAACATCCTCGTCAACGCAATGGCGGTCGGCCTCGCCGATGCCGACAAGATCTTCTATGCGGCCGCCTCCGGCGTGAACATGCCGATCGTCTATTTGGGCTCCAAGACGGGCCGCGACGGCATCCACGGCGCCTCGATGGCGTCGGCCGAGTTCGACGACAAGTCCGAGGAGAAGCGCCCGACCGTGCAGGTCGGCGATCCCTTCGCCGAGAAGCTGCTGTTGGAAGCCTGCCTCGAGATCATGGAGAAGGGCTGCGTCATCGCGATCCAGGACATGGGCGCGGCGGGCCTGACCTGCTCGGCGGTCGAGATGGGCGCCAAGGGCGATCTCGGCGTCGACCTCGATCTCGATGCGGTGCCGACCCGCGAGACCGGCATGAGCGCCTACGAGATGATGCTCTCGGAGAGCCAGGAGCGCATGCTCATGGTGCTCAAGCCCGAGAAGGAAAAGGAAGCCGAGGCCATCTTCACGAAGTGGGGCCTCGACTTTGCCGTGGTCGGCTACACCACGCCGAGCAAGCGTTTCGTAGTCAAGCACGGCGGCGACGTCATGGCCGACCTGCCGATCAAGGAACTCGGTGACGAAGCGCCGGTCTATGACCGCCCGCATGTCCCCTCCGCCGCGCTGCCGATCGTACATGCGCGTGACGTTGCGGCGCCGATAGGCCTCGGCGCGGCGCTGGAGAAGCTGATCGGTACGCCCGACATGTGCAGCAAGCGCTGGGTCTGGGAGCAGTACGACCACGTCATCCTCGGCAACACCATGCAGCGCCCCGGCGGCGATGCCGCCGTGGTACGCGTGCAGGACGGACCGAAGGGCCTGGCGCTGACGGTCGACGTCACGCCGCGCTATTGCGAGGCCGATCCGTTCGAGGGCGGCAAGCAGGCGGTGGCGGAAGCCTGGCGCAACATCACCGCGGTCGGCGGCAAGCCGCTCGCGATCACCGACAACCTCAATTTCGGCAACCCTGAAAGGCCCGAGATCATGGGGCAGTTCGTCGGCTGCCTGAAGGGCATCTCGGAAGCTTGCCGCACGCTCGACTTCCCGGTCGTCTCCGGCAACGTCTCGCTCTACAACGAGACCAACGGCCGCGCGATCCTGCCGACGCCCTCGATCGGCGGCGTCGGCCTGCTCGACGATTTCACCAAATCCGCTTCGCTCGCCTTCAAGGCCGAGGGCGAGGCGATCCTGCTCGTCGGCGAGACCCATGGCTGGCTCGGCCAGTCGGTTTACTTGCGCGACATCTGCGGCCGCGAGGAGGGCGCCCCGCCGCCGGTCGATCTCGCAGCCGAGAAGCGCAACGGCGATTGCGTGCGCGGCATGATCCATGCGGGTACCGCGACGGCCGTGCACGACCTCTCCGACGGCGGTCTCATGATCGCGCTCGCCGAGATGGCGATGGCGAGCGGCATCGGCGCCAAATTGCTCGCGGCGCCGACCGCGCTTGTGTCGCAGGCCTATTGGTTCGGCGAGGACCAGGCACGCTATCTCGTCACCGTCCCGGAAACGGAGGCCGGCCGCGTGCTCGCCAAGATGCGCGGCTGCGAGGTGCCCTGCGTGCGGATCGGCACCACCGGGGGCGATGCGATTGCCATCGCGGGCGAGGCGCCGGTGGCGATCGACACGCTGCGCAAATCGTTCGAGCACTGGCTGCCGGAGTATATGGGCGGGAAGGCGGCGTAAGCCGTTCCCGTGCTCTCCGTCATTGCGAGGAGCAAAGCGACGAAGCAATCCAGACGGTCTCCGCGGAGGGACTCTGGATTGCTTCGCCGCAAGCGGCTCCTCGCAATGACGAGTTGAGAGACCTTGGCCTCACGATAAGTCCCGCAGCCCGGATGGAGCGTGCGCTCCATCCGGGCTACTGGGTCACAGCACCTTCGTTGCCCCGGGAATCTGGCGCAAGGCGCGCGTTAGCGCCCAACTGAACGCGACTGTCAGCACGAACCCGATCGTCGCCTTGACGATCGCTGGCAGCTCATAATCAAACAGCCAGTATTGCAGCCAAAGCGCGATCGGGTAGTGCACCAAAAACATGCCGTAGGCGTCCGACTGCATCGGATCGAGTAGCTTGGCTGAGCCTGATTGTCTGAACCTCTGGAAAAAGGCCAGGATTAGAAACATGATGGCCACGCTGAAGACAGCGAAGCAGATGGCATAGAGCCCCTCATACCAGTTCGGCAGCGGCGACGGATTTCCCAGTATTTCGCGCTTGATGAAGATCAGCCCCCAGAGCAGGCAGTACGGAACGATCGTCAAGACCATCCAGTCCCAGCTGACCTTCGCCATCCGGCCGTCTGCCGCGAGCAGGCCGCGATCCATATTCGCGACGCCAATGCCGGCACCGAAAAGAAGTAGCTCGCATAGAGCATCACACGCCCGTGCTGCACCGAGAACGGCCCGAACTCGAACCAGTTGCCTGGTCCATAATACATCAGCCCGGGAACATAGAACGCTGCAGTGACGGCAAGCATGACCGCGAAGAACACGGCGGGCCGACGGCGACCGTGCAGCGAGAGGCGGTTGATCGGATCGAGCAGGGTGGGTGACAGCCGATGCAATATGCAGGCTACCACGTCGAATCCGAGCAGGACCCAAAGGAACCAGATCGGCCCGCTCGGCCATGGGCCCTTCGTGATCATATTCCACCAATATTCCGAAAAGCCGATCTCGGGATGGTGTCTGAGCGAGATGGCGTAATAGGCGAGCGGAATGATCGTGAATGCGCAGATCACGAACGGCAGGCCAAGCCGAAGCAGGCGATCTGCCAAATAGTTCAGCGGTCCTTTGCGGGCGATGCCCGACCACGCAAACAAGCCCGACAGGAAGAAGAACATCGCCATAAAGAAGCTGTCGGTGGCCAGCACGATCATGTCGAAGCCGAAGAAGAATTTCGGGTCGGTATGACCGAAGTAAGTATAGGGGATGACGGCATGGTGCAGCAGCACCACCAGCGTCAGGAAGGTACGGGCACGATCGAGCGACAAATTGCGCGTCTTGGCCTTGGGTGCGGCGTGTGCCTCTGCGCCGATCGTCGCCGAATGTGACATCGTCATCATGATTGCCCCGCGCTCCCGCCCCGGCTGGACTGTGCCGCCGGGAACCTGATTCAGCAAGGGCCGTTTGGGTCGCTCTTCAGTCCCGGACCCCTTAGGAACCAGTTCCGCGTAACGAAGTTAGGGTTCGCGAAAAGGGCGTGAGGCCGCGAGGGGCGGCACCAATTCGGAGCTGGCGATGACGATCCTGAAGTGGGCGCTGATCTTCTTACTCGTTTCGATCGTGGCCGGCGTGCTCGGCTTCACCGGCATTTCGGCCGCCTCCGCCGATATCGCCCGCTTCCTGTTCTACGTCTTCGTGGTGATCTTCCTGGTGCTGCTGATCCTGGGGCTCACGATCTTCAGAGCTTAGCTTAGGTTCGTCATTCCGGGATGGTGCGTCAGCACCAGACCCGGAATCTCGAGATTCTCAGGTGCGCAACTGCGCACCAGGGTTCGGTCCTGCGGACCGCCCCGGAATGACGGCATCCAAAACTACCCCACTTCCTCGATCTTCACCTTGTCCGGATAGAAGGCCAGATGGCCTGAAATCTCCGTCATCGCGGGGAAGGGCGTCTCGTAGGTCCAGATCGCGTTGTCCAGCGTCTTGCCGTCGGCCTTGACGCTGTAATAGTTCGCGTCGCCCTTGTACGGACAATGGGTGACGCGATCGGTGCGCTCGAGCAGGGCCATGTTGGTGTCCTCCCGTGGCACATATTGCACCGCCGGATATTTGGCCTCCTTCAAGGTCAGCGCTTTGCTGGTCTCGGCGATCACGATGTCGCCGGCCGTGACGCGGACGCGCCGGGGATTTTGGGTAATGGTGATGGGGTGGTCGGGCCCTGGAAGCTTCATGATGTCACGCCTTTTCGATCAACCTGCCGCGCGCGGCACTTTGTCGTGCCTTCCTGTTGGGATCAGGGATATAGTGCCTGAGTGCGTGACGGTGAAGGCCGTTCACGCTAAGTTTGGCCGTGCCGGTGAGGGGACCCCGGCGAGCGATTCGAGACCAGAAGGAGCGAGACCAGAATGCCCATGGACGCCCACGATATCGAGGCGATGATCAAGGCAGCAATCCCCGATGCCGAAGTGACCATCCGAGACCTCGCCGGCGATGGCGACCACTATGCTGCGACCGTGATCTCGGAATCCTTCCGCGGCAAATCCCGCGTCCAGCAGCACCAGATCGTCTATCAGTCCCTGCGCGGCCAGATGGGCGGCGTGCTGCATGCGCTGGCGCTGCAAACCGGGGTACCCGGCGGGCCCGGGGTGCCGGGCACTTGATCTGACGGACACCTGATTCCAAGCGCGACGGGGACGAAGATGGCTGCGGAGAACCCGCGCGGCGCGATGTTTCGCGTCATCGGTCCGAACCAGCACAGCCGCGTCACCAATGCCGAGCTGTTCTTCGACCTCGTCTTCGTCTTTGCCGTCACACAAATCTCGCACACGCTGCTGCATCATTTTACGCCGCTCGGCGCGTTGCATGTCGCGGTGCTGTTTCTCGCGGTATGGTGGGTGTGGGTTTACACCGCCTGGGTCACCAACTGGCTCAATCCCGAGCTGACGCCGGTCCGCATCCTGCTTTTCGCGATGATGCTGGGCGGCCTCGTGCTGTCGACGACGATTCCGACCGCCTTCGAGGGGCGGGGCCTGTGGTTTGCGGTCGCCTATGCGACCATGCAGGTGGGGCGTACCGCGTTCTGGCTGTTCGCGACCCCGCATCACCGCACCGCGGTGCGGCACAACGCGATTCGCATCCTGACCTGGCTCTCGATCTCCGCGGTGTTGTGGATCGCTGGCGGCCTGTCCGAGGGTGATACGCGGCTATGGCTGTGGATCGCGGCGGTGACCTGGGAGTACATCTCCCCGGCGGCGCGCTTCTGGGTCCCGAAGCTGGGCTTCTCGTCGGTCGAGGCCTGGGCCGTCGAAGGCGCGCACATGGCCGAGCGCTGCTCTCTGTTCGTCATCATCGCGCTCGGCGAGGCCATCGTCGTCAACGGTGCCACTTTTGCCGAGCTGACGTGGACCGCGGACAACATCCTCGCCTTCGTCTCGGCGCTGGTCGGCGCCATTGCGATGTGGTGGGTCTATTTCCACAAAGGGGCTGAGGCCGGCTCCGAGCGGATCTCGAAGTCCACCGAATCCGGCCGGCTGGCGCGGCTCGCCTACACCTATCTGCACATGCCGATCGTCGCCGGCATCATCCTGACCGCGGTCTCGGACGAGCTGGTGCTGAAGCATCCTGCCGGCCATTCCGACCTGCGCACCATCGTGAGCACGATCGGCGGTCCGCTGGTGTTCCTGGTCGGCACCATCCTGTTCAAGCACGCCATCCGCGGCTTCCTCCAGCTCTCCCACGGCATCGGCATCATCCTGCTGCTGGTGCTGAGCTGGTTCGCGTCGGAGCTATCGCCGCTCTGGCTTTCGGTCGCAACGACGGTGATCATGATCGTGGTCGCGGTGTGGGAGTCGGTGTCGCTGGGGGCGGCAACCGAGGAGTAGGCGCGGAGGCCTACTCCGCCACCTCCAGCGCATGCACGGAGAACATCTTGGCCGCGTCGGTCCAGCTTTCGCGCACACGCCAGCCCGCGCCATGTGCCAGTGATGCGAAACGGTCGATGCTGTATTTGTAGCTGTTTTCGGTGTGGATGCTCTCGCCCGGGCGGAACGAGAAGCTGGTGCCGAGCAGACGCACGGTCTGGCTCTTCCTGCTGATCAGGTGCATCTCGATGCGGTGCCGCTCGCGATTGTAGATCGCGCGATGGGTGAAGGCGGAGAGGTCGAAATTGCCGCCGAGCTCGCGGTTGATCCGCACCAGCACATTGAGATTGAAGCGCGCGGTGACGCCGGCGGCATCATTATAGGCCTCAAAGAGCACTCGCTCATCCTTTTCGAGGTCGGCGCCGATGATCATCTGCGCGCCGCGGCCGAGGATCTTGCGCGCGCTCTTCAGGAACGCCTGGGCTTCCTGCGGCTCGAAATTGCCGATGGTCGAGCCCGGGAAGAAGCCGACCTTGGGCATGGATGCGACCGCCCTGGGCAGCTCGAACGGGGTAGTGAAGTCGGCGGCGACCGGATAGATGCCGAGCGCGGTAAAATCCCGCTTCAGGCCGTTTGCCTGCGCCTTCAGGAAGTCGCCGGAGATGTCGACGGGCACATAGGCCGCGAACTTGCAATGGCCCAGCAGCAGGCGGACCTTGGTGGTCGCGCCGGCGCCGAACTCGACCAGCGCCGCATGCTCCGGGATGATCTTCGCGATGTCGCTGCCGCGCTCCCTCAGGATCGCAAGCTCGGTGCGCGTTGGATAATATTCCGGCAGGCGCGTGATCGCCTCGAACAGTTCTGACCCCGTCGCATCATAGAAATATTTCGGCGACAGCTTTTTCGGCTGCTGCGAGAGGTCCTCGATCGCCTCGCGGGCGAAGGCAGTCGTCTGCTCGTCGGGGAGATGGGCTTCGGCCAAAGCGCTGGCGTGCACATTCATGATAGTCTCCTGAACGCGCTGTCCGGCGCGCATTTGTCGTCGGAATTTTTAGTCGTAGTCGGCGAGCCGCAGCCCCGTGAACTGCCAGCGGTGGTGCGGGTAGAAGAAGTTGCGATAGGTGATACGGCTGTGGCCTTCAGGGGTTGCAAGCGAGGAGCCGCGCAGCACCAGCTGGTTGACCATGAATTTGCCGTTGTATTCGCCGAGCGCGCCTTCAACGGCGCAGTAGCCGGGGTAGGGCGCGTACGAAGAGCGGGTCCATTGCCAGACGATGCCGAAGGCATCGTCGAGCTGGCCGGCGCGCGCGGCGACCTCCCATTCCATCTCGGTCGGCAGGTGCTTTCCGGCCCAGCGGGCGAACGCGTCCGCCTCGTAATAGCTGACGTGGCAGACCGGCGCGTTCGGATCGATCGGCTTGAGGCCGGCAAGCGTCATCACGTGCCACGCGCCATCGACCTCGCGCCAGTGGCCCGGAGCCTCCCAGCCCTCGTTGCTCACCGTGGCAAAGCCGTCCATCAGCCACAGCGTTGCGGTCCGGTAGCCGCCGTCGCGCATGAAGGCGAGCCATTCACCGTTGGTGACGAGATGGCGGGCGATCTTGACCGGGCCAACGAGGGCGCGATGCGCCGGCTTCTCGTTGTCGAAATGGAAGCTGTCGTCGACATGGCCAACGGTGTGGATGCCTTCGTTCAGAGACAGCCAATCCTCGCCGGCACGGGTCGCGGCCGGGAAGCGCCAGTCGGGATCATAGGCCGGGGAGACCGGATTCTGTGCGAAGGCGTGCAGGATGTCGGTGAACATCAATTCCTGATGCTGCTGCTCGTGATTGAGCCCGACCTCGACCAGCGGTGCGATCTCGCGCAGCTTGGCCGCGCCGGCTTCGCGGAAGAATTTGACGACGGCCGCATCGACATATCTGCGATAGGCGCCGACCTGGTCGGCGCTGGGACGGGTAATGTCGCCGCGGCGATGCCGGGCATGACGCGGGCCGGCGCTGACGTAATAGGAATTGAACAGGAATGCGAAATCGGGGTGGAAGGGCCGGTAGCCCACGGCATGCTCGCCGAGCAGGAATTGCTCCCAGAACCAGGTGGTATGCGCCCGGTGCCATTTGATCGGGCTCGCATCCGGCATGGACTGGATCTGCTGGTCCTCGGGTGAGAGTGGCGCCGCCCGGCGTTCGGTCTCGTTGCGGACGGTGAGAAACGCATCTCCCAGCCGCTGGGCGAGCTTGCCCGGGTCGGAGGACGGTGACGAAAGCGGAGCGGGGGCCGTAGCGGAGGCTTGTTTCGTCACGTTTTTCTCCAGACAGGACAAGAGAACGTTGTTGGCGTTGCGTGGTTCCAAAACCAAGGTTCGTCCTAGATAGGGGCTCCGTTACGGTATGAAAGTCCTCTCCGGCGATGATATTGATGTCATCAGCCTATGGACCGGCGGGGTTCAGACCGCCGCCGACGACCGTTCGCCGCCATTTTACTTTGGATGCACAACGGTTTGGGCTACATATATGGGCAGATGTCGGGTTAGATCGGCTGAGCCGGCCCGAGACAATTGGTGAGGGCTCCGCCCCGGAAGGACATGGAAATGAGCATCGAGGAATTCATCGCCAACGAAGTGAAGTCGAACGACGTGGTTCTGTTCATGAAGGGCACGCCGCAATTTCCGCAGTGCGGGTTCTCCGGCCAGGTCGTCCAGATCCTCGACCATATTGGCGTCGGCTATAAGGGCCTCAACGTCCTGGAATCCGCCGAGCTGCGCAACGGCATCAAGGAATACTCGAACTGGCCGACCATCCCGCAGCTTTATGTGAAGGGCGAGTTCGTCGGCGGCTGTGACATCGTCCGCGAGATGTTCCAGGCCGGCGAATTGCAGCAGCTCTTCTCCGAGAAGGGCGTCGTCGTCGCGGCTTGATGCATGACCCAGCTGACGCGCCGGGTCAGTGGCGCCGAGCTCGAGGTCATCGTTGCCGACATTACCACGCTGGGCGTTGACGCCATCGTCAACGCCGCAAATTCGTCTCTCCTTGGCGGAGGCGGCGTTGATGGAGCGATCCACGACGCTGCCGGTCCCGAGCTTCTCGCCGAGTGCCGGACGCTCGGAGGATGCCCGACCGGCGATGCCAAGATCACCAAGGGCTATCTTCTGCCTGCGCGCCATGTGATCCATGCCGTCGGCCCCGTCTGGCATGGCGGCAGCCGCGGCGAGGCGGAGGCGCTGCGCTCGTGCTATCGTCGCGCGCTCGAACTCTGTCAGGCCAATGGGCTGACCTCGCTGGCCTTCTCCGCGATCTCCACTGGCGTTTATCGTTTCCCGGCCGTCCAGGCCGCGAAGATTGCGGTTCATACGACCATCGACACGCTGCCGGCCGCGCCCTCGGTCACCCGCGTCATATTCTGTTGTTTCTCGGAGCGAAGCGCGGCCCTTCACATGGACGTGTTGGCGCGGTACGGCAGCCCTTGTGCGTGACGACGCGGTCAGTACACTCCGCCGGACCATGTTCCGGGGAGGGGGTATGATTTCACAATCTGGACTGCGTGCGCTGGTCTGCGGCGCGCTGGTGTCGCTTGGCGCGATGTCGTCCGCGCACGCGGAGGGCACCTACAGATTCCGGCCGGCGCGGATTTCAACCAGGACAAGCTCGCGAAGGTCAGCGAGTTCTTCAAGAACGAGGTCGCCACCGGCAAGATCGCCGGCGCCACCGTGCTGATCAAGCAGCACGGCAAGCCGGTTTACCACGAAGCCTTCGGCGTGCAGGACGTGGTCAGCAAGGCGCCGATCACCGACAAGACGATCTTCCGCCTGTTCTCGATGACCAAGGCGATCACCTCGGTGGTCGCGATGCGATTGATCGAGGATGGCAAGGTCAAGCTCGACGATCCCGTCTCGAAATACATCCCGTCCTTCGCCAATGTGAAGGTCGGCGTCGAGAAGAAGGCGGAGGACGGCAGCAAGTCGCTCGAACTGGTGCCGCCCAACCGGCCGATGACCGTGCTCGACCTGATGCGCCACACCTCGGGCATCACCTATGGGTTCTATGGCGACAGCCTGGTGCGCAAAGCCTATCGCGAGGCCAATATCTATGCTGGCGATTTCGACCTTGCCGAGTTCGCCGAGCGAATCGCAAAACTGCCGCTGCACAACCAGCCGGGTGCGCTCTGGCAATATGGCCATTCCACCGACGTGCTGGCGCGTGTGATGGAGATTGCGGCCGGCAAGCCGCTGATCGACATCATGCGGGAAAAGCTGCTCGACCCGCTCGGCATGGTCGATACCGGCTTCTTCGTTACGGCCCCCGAGAAGCAGAAGCTCCTGGCGCAGCCGGTGCCGAACGACAACGATTTCCGGGTCGGCCGGATCAACGATCCGACCACCGTCAAGAAAATCCAATTCGCCAGCGGCGGCATGGTGACGACCATGGCCGACTATGAGCGCTTTGCGCAGATGCTGCTCAACGGCGGCAGCCTCAACGGCAAGACCATCCTCAAGCCCGAGACATTCAAGTTGATGGTGACCGATCAGGTCGGTCCGAAATCGGGCGTCGACCGCGACTATTTCTACTTTCCTGGCGACGGTTTCGGCTTCGGCCTCGGCTTCGCAGTCCGCACTGATCCCGGCAATGCCAAACCGCCGCCACCCGGCGATCTCGGCGAATTGAAGTGGGACGGCGCCTCCGGCTGCTATTTCGTGATCGACCCCAAGCAGGACATGTTCTTCGTCCTCCTGGAGCAGACCCCGACCGAGCGCCAGCGGGTGCAACGGACATTGAAGCAGTTGGTCTATGAATCCATGGAGAAGTGATGTGCGCGGGCGCCGCGCGCTGATCGCGGCGCTCGTTCTTCTGTTTGGCGTGGTCGGTGCACGTGCGGGCTCCGAGCGCGCCGCGCATAAATTCTCGCCCGAAGGCCTCGCAAAGATCTCCGACTACATCCGGAACGAGATCGCCACCGGCAAGATTCCCGGCGCCATCCTGCTGCTCCAGCAGCATGGCAAGCCGGTCTACTATGAGAATTTCGGCGTCCGTGACGTCGCGACCGAGATCTCGATGAGCGCGGATACGATCTTCCGCCTCTATTCGATGTCGAAGCCGATCACCTCAGTCATGGCGATGATGCTGGTCGAGGAGGGCAAGCTTTCGCTCGACGATCCCGTCTCGAAATACATTCCGGCCTTCGCAGGCATGAAGGTCGGGGTTGAGAAGAAGGCGGAGGACGACAAGGTCGCGCTGGTGCTGGAAGCGCCGAATCGTCCCGTCACGATCAAGGACCTGCTGCGCCACACCTCGGGTCTGCCGTATGGCTATCATGGTGGCGGCATGGTGCGCGAGCTCTATGCCGAGGCCAATCTGTTCCAAAGCAATCTCAGCAATGCCGACTTCGTCGCGAAGATCACGACGCTGCCGCTGGTCGAGCAGCCGGGCACCGCGTGGGATTACGGCTTCTCCACCGACGTGCTCGGCCGCGTCGTCGAGGTCGCTTCCGGCAAGACGCTGCTCCAGTTCGAGAAGGAGCGGCTGCTCGATCCGTTCGGCATGACCGAGACCGCGTTCTTCGTCACCGATCCCGCCAAATTCCCGCGCGTTGCCGAGCCGATGCCGGAGGATCGCAACCTCAACCCGACCACGCCGGTTCGCGACATCAGGCGGCCGTCGAAGTGGGAATCGGGTGGCGGCGGCATGGTCGGCACGATCGGCGACTACGCCCATTTCGCGCAGATGCTGCTGAATGGTGGCCTCTACGAGGGACGGCGTTATCTCAAGCCCGAGACCATCGCGCTGATGGCATCCGATCACATCGGACCTGAGACGAAGATCGCGCGCGACCAGAGCTATTACCCGGGCGACAGCTCCGGCTTCGGCCTCGGCTTTGCCGTACGCACCTCGGTGCCGCCGGGTACGGCGTGGCCGCTTGGCGAGTATCGCTGGGACGGCGTCGGCGGCACCTTCTTCTTCATCGATCCCGAGGACGATCTGTTCGGGATCTTCATGGTGCAGACCCCCTCGGAGCGCGGCCGGATCCAGCTGGCGTTGAAGACGCTGATTTATCAGGCGATGGGGCGGTAGTTACGCTCCGCGCACGATCTCGCGCACGTATCCGATCGTCTCGTCGATCTGGCTCGCATTGACGTCGAGATGGGTGCAGGCGCGGATGCGGCCGTCCATCATCGCAAGCGTCACGCCGCGCTGGCGCAGCGCTGCGACCATCTTGTCGCCGGCAACGCCGGCGCCGTCGGGCTTGAAGAACACCAGATTGGTCTCGGGCTCCTGCACCTCGATGCCAGAGATCTGCGACAGCCCGCGGGCGAGCGCGCGCGCATTGGCGTGGTCGTCGGCAAGGCGCTCGACGTGATGGTCGAGGGCGTAGATGCAGGCCGCGGCGCAGATGCCGGCCTGCCGCATCGAGCCGCCGAGGCGCTGCTTCCATTGCCATACCGCGTCGATGAAGGCGCGTGAGCCTGCGAGCACGCCGCCGATCGGCGCCCCGAGGCCCTTGGAGAAGTCGATCCAGGCCGAATCCCATCCGGCGGTCATGTCGCGCGGCGAGATTCCGCTTGCCACGGTGGCGTTGAGCAGGCGCGCGCCGTCCATGTGGGTGATGAGGTCGTGCTGCTTCGCGATCGCGACGATCTCGTCGAGCGCCGCCTTCTTCCAGATCGTGCCGCCGCCGATATTGGCGGTCTGCTCGACGCTGACGACGGTCTGCGGCGGCTGGTAGCGCGTGCGCGGATGCAGCGCCTTGCGCAACGTCTCCGGCGTGAACTGGCCGTCGGCGCCCTTCAGCTGGGTGACCTGGAAGCCGCCGATCGCGGCATGCGCGCCGCCTTCGCGGGCGATGATGTGCGCGGTCTCGTGCGCGAGGATTTCGTCGCCGGGACGGCAATGCACCAGCGTTGCGGTGACGTTGCACATCGTGCCAGAGGGCATGTACACCGCGGCTTCCTTGCCGAGCAGATCGGCTACGCGCTCGCACAGCGCGTTCACGGTCGGATCGTCGCCGACCTGCTCGTCGCCGACCTCCGCCCGCGCCATAGCCTCGCGCATCGCGGCCGTCGGCTTGGTCTGCGTGTCCGAGAGCAGATTGATGCGCACCGGCGGCGCCTTGGGATCGACGGGGGGAGGGGTGTAGAGCATGCGACGCCTCCTGAAGGCATGACGGCCACTGAAGTGTGGCTCTTAAGCAAAAAGGCCCCGGCGAACCGGGGCCTTTCGATATTCAGATCTTAGCGCGAATAGAATTCGACGACCAGATGCGGCTCCATCTGCACCGGGAACGGCACGTCGGAGAGGCCGGGGATGCGCGCGTACTTCGCAATCATCTTGCCATGGTCGACTTCGAGATAGTCGGGAACATCGCGCTCGGGGAGCTGGCTGGCTTCGAGCACGTGAGCGAGCTGCTTGGAAGCTTCCTTGACCTCGATCACGTCGCCGACCTTGAGCTGGTAGCTCGAGATGTTGACCTTGCGGCCGTTCACCTTGATGTGGCCGTGGTTGATGAACTGGCGCGCGGCGAAGATCGTGGAGACGAACTTGGCGCGGTACACGACCGCGTCGAGACGGCGCTCGAGCAGGCCGATCAGGTTCTCGCCGGTGTCACCCTTGAGGCGGCTGGCTTCCACGTAGATGCCGTGGAACTGACGCTCGCTGATGTTGGCGTAATAGCCCTTCAGCTTCTGCTTGGCGCGGAGCTGCACGCCGAAGTCGGAGAGCTTGCCCTTGCGGCGCTGGCCGTGCTGGCCGGGGCCGTATTCCCTGCGGTTCACGGGGCTCTTCGGGCGGCCCCAGATGTTCTGGCCCATACGGCGATCGATCTTGTACTTCGCCTCACTGCGCTTAGTCATCGCGTCCTCTTCGGTTGCATGGTTTGAGGAAACGCGCCCTCCTGTGTGACGGGCCAGGCCCGGCACCGACAGGTCCGATCCCCAAAGCTTAAGGGACAGGACCACGGGTCGCGAAACGCTTCGCGGGCCGAAATCGGCCCGCGAGCAGGCGGCTTTTAGGGGAGTTTGGGGTTCGCTGTCAATGCGAATGCCCCCGGAATCAGGTCCTTACTGCCCGGATGGGCTTGGGGCCGGCTGCCCGCAATTCGGCAGCGATTTCAGTGTTGAGGACCTGTTCCAGCCGGGTCAGGACCCGGGCGATCGGGGCGGCATCCGTCACCCGGTGGTCCCAGCGGATCACGACATGAATGGTCTGGTCCGCCTCGGCCACCCCATAGCTGATGACGAAGGGGCCCGGCGTGATGGGGTGGAGCTCGCCGCCGCCATAGGCGGCCACCGAGCTGACCGCGAAGCTGCCGAACCAGTTGCCGCGCTGCCGGCCGAAATTCAGCCCCACCGCCCAGGACAGGCGCCGCAGCGGCAGGGGCAGGCGGGTCGCCCGCATGATCTTGCGGAACATCGGGACGTCCTCGACCGGCGCCGTCTTGGCGCGTCGGATCTCGGCGTCGATCTGGCCCAATGGCAGGGCTTCCGGGGCCGATATCCGCTGCGGCAGCACGCATTCCTCGCCCCGTTCGACCCGGGCGATGGCGACCAGCGCCACGCTCTTCGGCAGCTCGTAGAGCGATGGCCAGGGCCATTTGGCATAGACGGTCCGCAGGATCGGCTCGTCCTTGGCGACCAGGGCGAAGGCCTTGACGAACATCGCCGCCCAGCCGGCAGGCGCCATCGCGCCGGCGCGGGATTCGAGCAGGGGGCGGATATCAAGCGAACGGGAGAGCGAGACGAAGGGCACGCCCATCGAGGCGCGCATGAGGTCGCAAATCAGGCGGCGTCGCAGCGAGATGGTCTTGGGCGTCCCGCGCATTGGTCTCCGGTTCCCGCAGATTAAAAGCAGATTAAAATATGTGCAGCGAGCGGGTCATCCGCTCGCCGCGTGATCTAGCACGAACCAACCCGCTTGGGTTCGGTCGGTTCGTCGCATCAGGGCGCCGGCGAGGCCAGCGGCTTGGCCGGCGTAAATTACAAGCACTTTCAATGATTTATTACCATGGGGTTTGGCGTCGCGCACGGCGCCTGCTGGGATCTGGTAGGAATCGCCGGCCTCCAGATGCTTGTGGAACCGTCGACCCTGGCAGTTTCCGGCAAGGCCGAGATCGGCTTGTTCAGCGCCTGATCCCTTCGAACGCCGCCATGATGCCACGCTGGAACAGCGACCAGTCGAAGCCGAGCGCGATCGCCCGGTAGCCACGGTCGATCAGGGCGTTGGCCTGGTCGGCGGTGCGCGCCACGCCCCCGATCGGCACGCCGCTTCTGAGGATGCCGGCCTCCGCGCGGGCGACCAGCTCAAGCAGCTCCGGATCATCCATCCGACCGCGCTTGTTGATGGAGGTGGCGAGATCGCCGGGGCCGATCACCGCGACGTCGATGCCCGGCGTTGCCATGATCTCGTCGATGCGATTGACGGCATCGACATGCTCGATGGTGATCATGCAGATCATCTCATCGTCGGCGCTGGCCATGTAGTCCGGCATCGACTGGCCCCAGCGGAACGGCGCGTGGAAGGGACCCCAGAGCCGATCGCCGCGCGGCGGGTAGCGCACGCTGCGCACTGCTTTCTCGGCATCGTCTCGGTTGGTGATCATCGGGAAGTTGATGCCGAAGGCACCGATGTCCATCGGCGCTTTCGCAAGCCATGGCTCGTTCGCGGCGATCCGAACCAGTGGCGTGCATGGCGTGCCCGTGGTCGCGGCGATCATCGCATGTGCTTCGGTCAATCCAATCGGGCCATGTTCGAGATCGACGATGATCCAGTCGAGCGAGCGCGCCATGATCTGCACCATCTGCACGCTCGGGATCGTCGCGATCGCGCCGAAGGCGGGGCGTCCCTCGCGCCAGAGCTGGCGGAGACGGTTGAGTGGTGTGGAGGGGACCGACATGGGAAGGCCTGCGGCAAGGTGACAACGGCAAAGCCTAGCAGCGCGCCGTTGCCGCGCAAAGTCAGGCCAGGGCGCGGCCGCCGAAGAACGGTGTGAGCATCGCCGAAAGGCCATGCACGCGGTTCGAGGTGAAGATCATCTCGGCGCCGGACTGCACGATGCCGCCGATCCGCGGGCCAAGCAAATCCGAGACGCGGCGGGCGATCGCGGGCGCAGGGTCGATCCACTCGACCGGCCAGGGCGCCAGCCGTTTCAGCCGGTCGAGCAGCAGCGGATAATGCGTGCAGGCGAGCACCACCGTGTCGGTGCGCGATGTCGCATCCCCGGCGTCGCCGACGAAGCAGGGAGCGAGTTCGGCGAGGATGGCCTCGTCGCTGATCGCAGCGCCGCCGAGCTCGGCTTCAGCCAGCGAGGCAAGCTCGGGCGAGCCGACCAGAGTCACCTCGCAGCCCTGCGCGAAGTCGCGGATCAAAGCTTTGGTATATTCCCGCTTCACCGTGCCCTTGGTGCCGAGTACCGAGACGCGGCGGGTCTTGGACTGCGCGCAGGCCGGCTTGATCGCCGGCACCGTGCCGACGAAGGGTACGGAATAATTGGCGCGCAAGTGAGACAGGACCAGGGTGGATGCCGTGTTGCAGGCGATGACGACGAGGTCGGGATCATGTGTGCCGATCAATTCACCCATCAACGGCACCACGCGGGCGATGATCTCGTCCTCGCCATGGTGGCCGTAGGGGAAGAAGGCGTCGTCGGCGACATAGACGTAATGCGCGTCCGGGCGTGCGGCGACGACCTCACGGAGCACCGTGCAGTCCGCCAAGGCCGGAATCGAACACCAGGATGGTCGGGGAGTTGGTCACGTCATTACCTTAAGGCGCCATGGTTACCATTCGGTTTTTAGGGCGGTTTTGCGGCGGGACCGCCCCAGCGCCAATCTGGACGGGTCGAATGCGCTGCGGACGGGGACATATCCGCAAAATTGCGGGGAGCCATCGTGTCCTAGACGGGCCGCAACGCCTTTGGCGTTGCGGCGTAGAGCCGGGGCGGTCACGCGATCCTGTTCGTGGCGGCCGCCCGCTCCGTGGCGAGCTGCTTCTGCAGGCGATCGATGTTTTGCAAGAGGCGCTGGCTGGTCAGCACCAGGAAGTAATAACCGAACTGCGGATCCTGGAAATAAATCTCGAGCAGCCGGTCATAGGTGATCGTCAGCACCTGTCCATCTTCGATGCACTCGATCGTTCCGGTGCGCCGGTTGTCGGGCGTGAGAAAGCCGAGCTCTCCCATGAGAGTTCCTGGCCCGATCTCGACATTGATCTCCTTGACCAGGAATTTTCCGGTGACCGTGAGGAGCATCTCGTTGGCGGGGTCGCCCAGCCTGAACAACGTGTCGCCATGGCGATATTTGCGCTCGGTCATGAACGGCTTGAGCCATTCGATCGACATGTCGCCTTCGGCCGCATGGCGCGCCTTCTTGACCAGCTTGAGCATCTGCCGCAGCCGCAGGGCGTTGATCGGCAGCAACAGAAGATAGAGAAGGAACGTCGAGACGTTGGCGGAGAGCGCGCCGAAAACGGCGAACAACGCGCAGCCGATCATGTTGGCGACGCGCAGCGGCACCATCGTCCGCATCAGGAGCGTGGCGACGAAGAAAACGGCGCCGACCGCCGCGAATAGATTGGCCAGTGTGATGTTGTGGACGAAGATCTCCAGCAGCCGGTTGAAGATCGCGTCGTAGGTGACGTTGTTTGGATCGAGGCCCATCTGGACCAGGATTTTCGCGATCCTGAGGTTGTCCGTTGCCGCATCGAGAATGCGGTCGAGGATCGAGGAAACGTCTGCGCTGCCGGACGGCATGGTACTAACCCCGCGTAAGGCCTTCAGTCCTGCTCGGTATTCGTATAGCCGAAATCGAATGACGGCCGCCTGAAATGAAGCCTTCGGCCGTCATGCCGCAAGAGGCAAATTTTAGCTTGATCGGGCGTTTCGGCAATCGCCCCTTTGGTTGTGCGTCTGCCCGCAACGCGGCCGTGATTCGGGGCGACTTCAGCGTCGCGGATGGGCCCGACGCCGCGGGGGCCGCCCGATCTCCGCCTTAGGGCTTGGCGGCGGGTTGCACGACCTGCTGCTCGACGAGGCCAAGACGTCCGGGCAGCGAGCCTGCGCGCAGCAGCATGGCGACGCTGTTGGCCTCTTCCAGGGTGAAGTTGCCGGAGATCTGGCCTGAGCCGCCGGTGATGGGCTCGCGGATCACGGGAGCGGCGATCACCTTGTCGTCGAGCACGATGGCGAAGGGCTTTCCGACGTTCTCTGCGGTGATGTGGGCGAAGCGCCGCGTGCCGCGGCCGTTGAAGCGGAACGAGGCGATCGGCTCCTTCGTGTCGCTCGTAAATCCGGGTCCCGCATAGCCGATGTCGTCGCCGTCGAGCGCGCTGTCCTTGGCAACGAGATAAGAAAGCTTGTCCTTGAAGCCGAGCAGGACTTCCGTGCCAGTGGGCGGCGTGCCGGATCGCGCCTGCTCCGGCGGCATCGAGAGATCGATCAGGCGGAAGCTGACCCGCACCTTCTTGGCGAAGATTGTGGTGATGCGCTCGGGCTCCATCGCGCCTGGCAGGAAGATGCGGATGCGGTCCGTTCCCTCGGGCTGGACGCTGGCGAGCGTGATGCCGGCGTCCTTGAGGCGCTGCTCGATCATGGCGATGGAATCTTCGACGAGATCGTGCAGCCGTGCGGCGGATGCGGCGTCGGTCGGCGCGAGCCTGATCAGTCCGTCTCCGGCGTCGGTCACGGTGAGCGCGTGCGTGGGCAACCCCTCCGCCGCCGAGGCGAGCTTGCGCGTGAGCTGTTCGCGACCTTTGGCGTCCGCAATCTTCACTTCGACGCCGCCGTCGCGGATCGCAAGGCCGGAGAAAGCGATCCGTCCCTCGCGCAGAATCTGTAGGCGTCGTCGCGCAGGTCCGCGACGACCGCCTCCCGCAAGCCATCGGTGTCCACTTTGTAGATGATGCGGGATCCGCCCAGCTTCTCCATCTTGTCGGCGACGAAAGCCGCGACCTTGGCGCGCATCTTGTCGAATTGAGTGTCGGCCAACGCCACGCGAGGCAGCACGATCGCCATGGCGAGTCCGACGAGCAGGCTTGTGATGCGGTTCCGCAGATGCGTAGGCATGATCACCTCAAGTCTTGCGGCAGGACGCTGGCGGCGGAGGCCGGCGCCAGTTTCTTGGTCCCCGGATCGGGCGCGGAGGTTCAATTCGGTCGAGATCGAGGCCGACCGCCGCAGCCGGTAGGCAATAGACGAACGCCAAATCATCCATCATTGTGTTCCCGCTCGACCGGCAAATCGGTCGAGGCCTCGCCGAACCAAAATGTCAAAAGACAGGGGGCGGGGACATGCATCTGAGGGAGGACGGAATTCCATGGCGGGCATCCATGCGCTCGATCGGCTCATCGGCAACGACTATCCGGAATTTTCGACGGACGCCGACGTCCGGGCCTTCGAGCAGATTCCTTATGCCGATCGCGTCGCGGCCGAGAGCACCTATGACGCGATCAGGCTGGGTGCAGCGCGCAACCCCGACGGCGCGGCGATCCAGTTCCTGCAAAACGCCGATCCCGCCGACACGCCGGTCGTGGTCACGTATCGCGATTTCATCGCGCGCGTCACGCAGGCCGCCAACATGTTTCACGCGTTGGGAGCGGAGAAGGGCGACGTCATCAGCTTCATGCTGCCGCTGGTGCCGGATGCCTTCGTGACGCTGTTCGGCGCCGAAGCCGCGGGCATCGCCAATCCCGTCAATCCGCTGCTCGAGCCGCACCAGATCGCGGAGATCCTGGAGGCCGCGAACACGAAAATCCTGGTGGCGCTTGGGCCGATGCCCGGCACCGACGTCTGGCAGAAGGTCGAGCAGATCCGCCCGCAACTGAAGCATCTCAAGGCCATCGTGCAGGTGTTCGGCGGCGGCGATCCCGCCAACGGCATCTTCGCCTTCGGCGACCTGATCAAGCAGCAGCCGTCGGACCGGCTTGTCAGCGGGCGCAAGATTTCGGGTGCCGACATCGCCGCCTATTTCCACACCGGCGGCACCACCGGCACGCCGAAGCTGGTGCGGCACACCCATGCCAACCAGGTCTATCAGGCCTGGGCGCTCAATCTGCTGCTGAAGGCGAAGCCTGGCTCGATCTGCTGTTCGGCATGCCGCTGTTTCACGTTGGCGGATCGTTGACGCAGGTGCTGCTGACGCTGTCGAGCGGCGGCTCGCTGGTCGTGCTGTCGCCGAGCGGCTGGCGCAATCCGAATGCGGTGAAGAACATCTGGCAGCTCGTCGAGCGCTACAGGCCCGACGCGCTGTCGAGCGTGCCGACGGTGCTCGCCGCTACGCTGGCGGTGCCGCCAGGCAACGCCGACATCTCCAGCTTGAAATATGCCGCCGGCGGTGGCTCGGCGATTCCCGTCGCCGTGGGCTCGGCGATCCAGGACAAGCTCAAGCTGCCGGTGATCGAGGTCTACGGCATGACCGAGACCTCGAGTGTGCACACCTTGGCCTATCCGTCGCGGCCGATCCGGCTCGGCTCGGTCGGCCTTCCCATGCCTTACGCGCGCGTGCGCATCGTGCAACTCGATGCCGATGGCCGCCTGATCCGCGATTGTGCGCCCGACGAGATCGGCGTCGTCATCATGGCCGGGCCCGGCGTGTTCGGCGGCTATCTCAACGACGAGCACAACAAGGGCGCCTTCGTCGACGAGGTCTGGGTCAATTCCGGCGATCTCGGCCGGCTCGATGCCGACGGCTATCTCTGGATCACCGGCCGCGCCAAGGACCTCGTGATCCGCGGCGGACACAACATCGATCCCGCGCCGATCGAGGAGATCATGTTCAGGCATCCCGCCGTCGGCTTCGCCGCCGTGGTCGGCCAGCCCGACGCCTACGCCGGCGAGCTGCCGGTGGGCTACGTGCAATTGAAGCCGGGCGCGAGCGTCGAGCCGGGCGAGCTCGAAACGTGGGTGCGCGAGCGCACGCCGGAGCGCGCCGCCGTGCCGGTGCAGGTGATTCCGATCAATCCGATGCCGGTGACGGGCGTCGGCAAGGTGTTCAAGCCGCAGCTGCGCTGGGACGCGGCCGAGCGCGTGTTCGCCAAGGTACTGGCGCCGCTGGTCGCGCGCGGCATCGATTGCAAGGTCAGGGTCGGTGCCCATGGCAGCCACGGCTCGATCGCCACCGTGACGCTTGCGGGCCTGCCACCGGATCAGCGCGAGATGGTCGCGAACGAGGTGCACGCGCTGCTTGCACCGTTCGTGATGCGCCACGAGGTGGTGCAGACGTAGGAGAGGCGGGTGGGCAAAGGCGCAAGGCGCCGTGCCCACATCTTCCAATTGAGGCCGTTGTGGTGGGCACGCTTCGCTTTGCCCACCCTACGAGGTCCGCGCTCCCCGGTACAAGTTCTGCACCCTACATATTTTCTACGCCGGCATCCGCGTTTCGATCAGGCGCACCCAGTATGATGCGCCGTGGCCCAAAATGTTGTCGTTGAAGACATAGGCCGGGTGGTGGCACTCGTTGCCGTCGCCCATGCCGACCAGGATCATCGCGCCGGGGCGGGCTTCCAGCATGAACGAAAAATCCTCGGCGCCCATCATCGGGATGAACTTGTCGTTGACGCGATCAGTGCCGACGATGTCGCGGGCGACCTCGGCGGCGATGCCGGCCTCGCGTGCATGATTCATCGTCACCGGATACATCCGCGTGTATTTCGTCTCGGCCGAACCGCCATAGGCGCGGGCGATGCTGTCGGCGACTTCGCCGATGCGGCGCTCGACGAGATCGCGCACCTCAGGGTCGAGCGTGCGCACGGTGCCGGCGAGCTCGGCGATCTCCGGGATGATGTTGAAGGCGGTGCCGGAGTGGAATTGCGTGATCGAGATGACGGCGGACTTCAGCGGATCGACGTTGCGCGCCACGATCGATTGCAGCGCGCCCACGATCTGCGAGCCGATCAGCACGCTGTCGACCGATTTGTGCGGGCCGGCGCCGGCGTGGCCGCCCTTGCCGTGGACCGTGATCTGAATGTTGTCGGAAGATGCAAGCATCGCGCCGGGAGTGGTTGCGAAATGGCCCTCGGGCAGGCCCGGCATGTTGTGCATGCCGTAGACCTCCTGGATGTTCCAGCGCGTCATAAGCCCGTCCTCGACCATGGCCTTGCCACCGCCGCCGCCTTCCTCGGCGGGCTGGAAGATCATGATCGCTGTACCGTCGAAATTGCGCGTCTCGGCGAGATATTTGGCGGCGCCGAGCAGCATCGCGGTGTGGCCGTCATGGCCGCAGGCGTGCATCTTGCCGGGGACTTTTGAGGCGTAGGGCACGCCCGACGTCTCCATGATCGGCAGCGCGTCCATATCGGCGCGGAGGCCAATGGTCTTGCCGGAGGCCGACTTGCGGCCGCGGATCACGCCGACCACGCCGGTGCGGCCGATGCCCGTCACCACCTCGTCACAGCCGAACTCGCGCAGCTTGTCGGCGACGATGCCGGCGGTGCGGTGGACTTCGTAGAGCAGCTCGGGGTTCTCGTGGAAGTCATGGCGCCAGGCGGCCATTTCGTCGGACAGGGCGGCGATGCGGTTGACGATGGGCATGAGGGATCCGTTTTTGTTGTTGCTCGTAGGGTGGGTTAGCCCTGCAGATGCGCAACGCGCATCTGCTCGGCGTAACCCACCAGCTGTTTGTCTCCGCGGACGCGAAAGAGGTGGGTTACGCCCAGCGGACTGCGCTTCGCGCAGCCGCAAGGCTAACCCACCTTACGATCCTACAACTTCCCGAACACGCGCTTGAAGATCGTGTCGACGTGCTTGAGGTGATAGCCGAGATCGAACTGCTCCTCGATCTCGGCGTCGCTGAGATATTTCTTCACCTCAGCGTCCTTCTTCAGGAGCTGAAGGAAATCGCCTTCGCCGCGCCAGACCGGCATCGCGTTGCGCTGCACGAGCTTGTAGGCGTCCTCGCGGCTGGCGCCCTTCTGCGTCAACGCCAGCAGCACGCGCTGGGAGTGCACGAGGCCGCCGAGGCGGTCGAGGTTCTTCTGCATGTTGGCGGGGTACACCAGCAGCTTGTCGATCAGGCCGGCGAGGCGCACCAGCGCGAAGTCGAGGGTCACCGTCGCATCGGGCCCCATCATGCGCTCGGCGGAAGAGTGCGAGATGTCGCGCTCGTGCCAGAGCACGACGTTCTCCAGCGCCGGCGTCACATAGGCCCGCACCATGCGGGAGAGGCCGGTGAGGTTTTCCGACAGCACCGGATTGCGCTTGTGCGGCATTGCCGAAGAGCCCTTCTGTCCCTCCGAGAAGAACTCTTCGGCCTCCAGCACCTCGGTGCGCTGCATGTGGCGGATCTCCACCGCGATGCGCTCGATCGAGGAGGCGATCACGCCAAGGGTCGAGAAATACATCGCGTGACGGTCGCGCGGGATCACCTGCGTCGAGATCGGCTCCGGCACGAGGCCCATGGCCTTGGCGACGTGCGCTTCAACGCGGGGATCGATTTGCGCAAACGTGCCGACGGCGCCGGAGATGGCGCAGGTCGCGACCTCCTTGCGCGCCGCGATCAGGCGCTCCTTGGCGCGCGAGAATTCGGCATAGGCATAAGCGAGCTTGAGGCCGAAGGTGACGGGCTCGGCATGGATGCCGTGGCTGCGGCCGATGGTCGGCGTCATCTTGTGCTCGAAGGCGCGCTTCTTCAGGGCGGCGAGCACCTTGTCGAGGTCGGCGAGCAGCAGGTCGGCGGCGCGGGTGAGTTGGACGTTGAGGCAGGTGTCGAGCACGTCGGAGGAAGTCATGCCCTGGTGCACGAAGCGCGCCTCGGGACCGACGATCTCGGCAAGATGGGTGAGGAAGGCGATGACATCGTGCTTGGTCTCGCGCTCGATCTCGTCGATGCGGGCGACGTCGAACGTGGCGTCCTTGGCCTTGGCCCAGACGGTCTTGGCGGCCTCCTTGGGGATGGTGCCGAGCTCGGCGAGCGCGTCCGCCGCATGCGCCTCGATCTCGAACCAGATCTTGAACCGGGTCTGCGGCTCCCAGATCGAGGCCATTTCCGGGCGGGTATAGCGGGGGATCATCTGACGGCTCCAAGAGGTGGGCGGGACAACCCTGGGGACGCTAGGGGCGTGGGCTCCGGCCAAAATGCTTTTTACGCCGCGATTTAGCAGAGCGGGGAGGGCGAAACAAACGATCCGGCCCAGGGAGCTGGGTATGGGGGCAACTATCCACCGGTCGGGCGCGGCGAGCCTGCGCCGGAGCAAAAATTGGCTATCAATCACGGATCATTGACTGACAGATATTGAAATCTGTCAGCTGAGACGTGTATATCCGTACTCGGATGCTCCGATTGGGCGTCCCGCGACAAGCCCCGGGGAGCCCGACATCCGAAGCAAGCTCGGATCGGAGGGCGGATTAAAGAACGGGGACCGCGGACGAATGGAGACTTAAGACAATGACGACCGAAATCCTCAATTTCACCGGCGTGATTGGGCATTGGCTCAATTTGCTGGTGGCGCGCCAGATCGCGGCGCAGGCTGCAAAACTGCCTCATTAAGGCATAGGCTTTCCGAACGACCGGCCAGGGCGCTTCGGAAGCGGTCCTACTGCCGGGTAACTGAACCCTGAACGGGAACATGGTGCTGGCATGAATGAAGCTATTGTCTTGACGCCGGAGCGGATCCTCGAAGTCACCGAGGACGTGCTCAGGCGCTTCGGACTTGCCAAGGCCACGGTGGTCGACGTTGCCCGTGCGCTCGATGTGAGCCACGGCAGCGTCTATCGCCATTTCCCGAGCAAGGCCTCGCTGCGCGAGGCCGTTGCCAAACGCTGGCTCGACCGCATCGACGCGCCGTTGCGCGCGATCGCCGAGGAGCAGGGCCCCGCACCTGACAGGCTCGACCGCTGGCTTCGCATGCTGTTCGCCGCCAAGCGTTCGCGCGTGCTCGACGACCCCGAGATGTTCCAGACTTATCTGACGCTGGCGCGCGAGGCCTGTGCGGCCGTCAAGTGTCACAAGGACACCATGATCGACCAGATCGCGGCGATCCTGACCGACGGCGTCAAGCAGGGCGTATTCGAGGTGGACGACGTCAAGACCACTGCGCGCGCCATCTTCGATGCCACCGTCCGCTTCCACCATCCGGCCCATGCCGACGAGTGGAAGGATGCCGATCTCTCCGCGCGCGTCGACGCGACGCTGGCGCTGCTGCTGCGTGGGCTGAAGGCGGCCTAAAGCCGCAGATCCTTTCAATAAGCGGTGCGGCCAATCAACCTCTCGTCTTGTGAAGCAGGGCGTCGTCGCGAAGCGAGGGCGAGGAAGCCGGGTGTCTTCGCGTGTGGAAGGCAGGGTCGGACGAGGGCACGACCGGCGGACTCTCCGGATATGCATTGACCGCGATTTCGACGACGTCCTTCGATCGCTTTCGAAGGCGGTAGAATGTGAGTTCCTGATCGAGCATTGGGCAGCGGAAGTGGACGACGGCGGTGTCCGGCAGGCGGCAAAGCTCGTCGATGAGTTCGCCTACTGTGATGATCGGGGGATGGTCGACTGTTTTGTGATGACCCTTACTCATGACCGTTACTCCTTCACTCCGTTGCTAACCGAAACTGAACGGTCTCCGTTCCATTCCGCTTGGCACATTGAGAAGGTTCAAGGGACTGAAGGAATGCGGCAGCCCTGCTGCTAGATCCTCGTCAACCCGCACGACGCCGCGAGCCGCACGAGTTGCGCGTCCGTGCGCGCGCCCGTCTTCGACTTGATCAGATAGTGATAGTTCTGCACCGTCTTCACACTGAGATTGAGATGCGCTGCGATCTGCTCGGTGGTGGCGCCGCCGGCGAACTGGCGCAGGATTTCGATCTCGCGCTCGCCCAGTTGATCCAGCGCCGAGCCGGTCGGCGACAGGCTGTCCTCGGCGAGAATATGCGCGATGTCGTCGCTCATGGCGCGCTCGCCGCGCGCCACGCTGCGGATCGCATTCACGACTGCCGACGGCTCGCTGCTCTTGGTGACGAAGCCAGAGGCGCCGGCGCCGAAGGCGGCTTTCACCAGCACGGCTTCGTTGTGCATGGTGAAGACGAGAATGCGCGCCCGCGGGCTGCGCGCACGGATGTTGCGGATCGCCTCCAGCCCGCTCGCGCCGGGCATCGAGATATCAAGCACGACGACATCGGGATCGTGCGCTTTGAAGGCGCCATAGGCGTCCGCGGCGTTGTCGGCTTCCGCCACGACACGAAGATCGCCCTGGCTTTCCAGCACGCGCCGGTAGCCTTGCCGCACGATCGGGTGGTCGTCGACCAGCAGCACGGAGATTCCTGTTGCCGCGACCTCGCTCATCTCGGCCTCACGCGGCGAGCGGGATGGTGGCGGCCACGCTGAGGCCGCGGGTCGCTGGCAGGATCGACAGCGATCCACCGGCGGCCGCAACACGTTCGCGGATGCCGGTGAGGCCGAAGCCGGCCGATTGCGCGACGCGCTCCGCATCGCCGCCGCCGTCGTCCTCGACACGGATCAGGAGCGCGTCGTCCTCGCCGGCTTGGCGCTCGATGCGCAACGAGATCTCGCGCGCCGAGCCGTGACGCAGGGCATTGGTCAGGCATTCCTGCGCCACGCGATAGGCGGTGGTGGCCGCCGGACCGCTGATGTCGGTGAGATCGCCCCTGAGGTCGAGCTGGATCGTCGGCCGCGCCGCGCTCTGCGAACGCCAGCTGTCGACGAGATTGACGAGACTGGCCTCGAGCCCAAGCTCCTCGGGCAGCGGATTGCGCAGCCGCTTCAAGGCGTCACGCAGCGAGGCCATCAGGTGATGGGTGGCCTGCGAGATCATGCGCGCATCCTGCGCGATGCCGTTGTCTTTGCTTTCCTTCGCGCTCGCCGTCTCGATGGTGTTGGCGAAGGCGAGGATGGCGGAGAGATTTTGTCCGAATTCGTCGTGCAGCTCGCGGGCGAGCGCGCGGCGTTCGTCGTCGCGGATCTCGATCAGCCGCCGTGTCAGCGCTGCGCGCTGCTCGGTCGCTTCCTCCAGCCGGCCGCCGAGCGCATCGACGGCGCTCCCGATCATCGCAAGCTCCATCGAACGGAAGCGCGGCAGCTTCGTGCGATACTGGCCGCGCGCCATGCGCTGCAACGCGGTGACGATGGTGCGTGCCGGCGCCAGCGCGTGCGCGATCGCGAGCGAAGCCAGCAGAGCGATTGCCGCCGCCATCAGCAGAGCAACGTCGATCACGTTGAGGATGTACTCCCAGGCGAGCGAGATTGCGGCGGCGGCGTCCGGTGTCGCAACCACCGTGCCGGCGGCTGCCGCGCGGGGACTGACAGGCCGCACCACCTCGGCGTGGCTGCCGAGGAAGGTCGGCACGATCGATGCGAACCAGCGCGGCGGTGTCTTGCCGATGCCTTGGCTCTGGCCGCAGAGCGGCTTCTCGAACGCCGCGGCCGGCTGGAACTCGACGCAGACGCCGGGCGAGATCAGCTTCATCGTCTCCAGCGTGCGCCAATCCGGAACCGGCAAGAGATGCTCGCGGGCTCTGGCTGCTGCGCAACAAGAGCTCACGCCAATACAGCGCCTGAAGCGCCTGCGCGACCCGCTGCGCGGAGGCCGCTGTCGCCCGGTCGACGCTGCGATAGGCATCGAACGTGGCCCACACCGTCGCTGCTCCCAGGCACAGCGCCACGATGAGCAGCAGACGGGCGACGAGCTGAAGCACGAGGCGCATGCGATCACCCTCAACGTTTGGTAAGCTCAGCCTAACAACGCCGCCGCGCCTTGCCAATTGCGCGGAACGGCAGGATAGCAGCTCGGGCAAATTTCCCAAGCCGGATTGGGCATGGGTCTTTGGACCTGGCGCGGCGGCTTTGATCTAATCGGGCAAGAATCTTCTCGGCCAATCGTCGCAAGCCAATCGGCGCAAGTCAGGAGCAGTGCAGCATGAGTTCTATGACGATTGGACCGATCGCGGGCCAAGCTGCCGACCCATCCGAGCGCAGCGCACTGCTGTTCTGGATGATCTTCACCGGGCTCTCGGTCTTCGCCGTCGTGCTGTTATGGCGCTTCGGCCTGATCCACCTGATGCTGACTTCGGACCGCACCTACATTTCGAGCGTGATCGCGGTGCTTTATGTCGTCACCTGCGGCCACTGCTTCCTGCGGACGCGGGCGATCGCGCGGGAGGGCGCCGCGGCACGGCGCTGCCGGGCGGTGCTGTCGGCTGCCGGCGGCAGCAAGGCGCTGGATGCGGGGGCGACCGCGCTGCCGCGCGGCCTCGTGCGCGATCACATCGAGAGCCTCGTGACCAAGGCCGCTGCGCAAGGCTACCGGCCGGTCGACCAGACGCTGCTGCTGCGGACGCTGGCCGACCGCCTGCGCGGCTCCAACGGCTTCGGCGCCTTCGTCTCGGATACGCTGATGAAGCTCGGCCTGCTCGGCACCATCATCGGCTTCATCATCATGCTGGCGCCGATCGCGGGCCTGGATGCCGCCGACAAGACCGCGATGCGCTCCTCGATGGGGCTGATGAGCGACGGCATGGCGGTGGCGATGTACACCACGTTGGCAGGCCTCGTCGGCTCGATCCTGGTCCGCATCCAGTACTACATGCTGGATGCGGCGACCCAGCGGGTGTTCTCGGATGCGGTGGTACTGACCGAGACCTATGTGACCCCGGTCCTGGAGCGCAGGGGATCTGGGACGCCGTCATGATGGATGATTTCGGTCTCTATCCGCGCGAGGAGGCGTTCGATCCGCTCGGCGTGATGCTGTTCAAGGCGCTCCAGGTGATCGCGTTCCTGTTCTTTCTGGCATTGCTTGCGGTCTCGCCGGACGCCAAGGACGGCAAGATCAATTCCAAGGCCGAGTTCATGATCACGCTAGACTGGCCGGACAATCACCCCGACGATCTCGACCTGTTCGTGCAGGACCCTGCCGGCAACATCGCCTGGTATCGCCACCGCGAGGCCGGCTTCCTCACGCTCGACCGCGACGATCGCGGCGGCGCCAATGACTTCATCATCGTCGCCGGCAAGAAGATCGCCTCGCCCATCCGCGAGGAGATCGTCACCGTGCGCGGTATCCTCGCCGGCGAATACACCGTCAACGTCTCGCATTTCGTCGCGACGACCGGCGAGCCCGTGACGGCCAATGTGAAGGTGCAGAAGCTCAATCCGACAGCGCAGGTGATCTTCGACAACAAGTTTACGCTCGACCACACCGGCGACGAGAAGACCGCGGTCCGGTTCCGGCTCGACGCCGAGGGCAAGGTGGTCAACGTGGATCAGCGGCCGAAGTCGCTGCTGGAGACGTTTCGCAGCAGTTGGCGCAACGGCGGCGATGTCGATCCCAAGACCGGTGTGAGCAAGAACGCTGTGAGGGTGCGCCGTGATTAGCCTGCAGACGGTCATCCTCTCGCTGTCGGTCGCCTACGCCGTCGTAGGCGCTCTGCTGCTGGTCGTGCTGGTCTATGCGAGGCTGCACTGGTCACTGAAGGCGGTCGCGGTGGTCGTGACCAGCGCCTTCTATGTCGTCAGCTTCACCGAGATGCGCGGGCTGCTCGGCTGGGCCAGCGCCGACCGGATGCCGGCCGCCTTCAAGCTGCTCCAGGCCCGCATCGTCGAGCCGCATTCGCTGGAGGGCGACCCCGGCTCGATCTATCTCTGGGTCGAGGCGCTGGACGAAGACAATCGGCCGAGCGGCATTCCCCGGGCGTTCCGGGTGCCCTACGACGACAGGCTGGCCGACAAGACCCATGCGGCGCAGAACGAGATCGCGGCCGGGCATCCGCAGGGCGGGCGCGCTGCCGATTTCGGCGGTGGTGACGGCAGCCTGATCGACATGGTGCGGGAATATGTGACGCCGAAGACGATCCTGGAGACCAGTGGCGGCAATTCCTCGACCGGCGAGTTCAACGCCCCGCCGGCCGGCGCGCAAGGCGCTGTGTTCACGCCGCTGCCGCCGCCCCGGATGCCGCCAAAGGACGAGCAATAGGCCCTTCATCATCGCGGCAGCGACCGCTGGAAAACCGACCCGCGCCGGCGCATGTTCTTGACGTCCCTCAATTTGGCCTTATCGGCTTCCGATAAGATTTGAGGGTGGAGGGTGCGTGCTCCTAGCTGTCTTCTCGGATATCCACGGCAACCGGCAGGCGTTCGAGGCGTGCCTGAAGATCGCCCGTGCGAAGGGCGCGGAGCGCTTCGTCCTGCTCGGTGATTTCGTCGGCTATGGCGCCGATCCGGAATGGGTCGTGGACACAGCGATGGAGCTCGTCGCCGGCGGCGCCATTGCCGTGCGCGGCAATCACGACCAAGCGGTCAATTCCTCGGCCGAGACCATGAATGTCGAGGCGCAGGTCGCGATCGAATGGACCCGCGGCCGGCTCGATAGCGCGCAGCGGCGGTTCCTGGCCGAATTGCCGATGCTGGTGGAGGACGACGGCCGTCTGTTCGTGCATTCGGAAGCCTCCAGCCCGCAGCGCTGGCACTATGTCCGATCAACGGCCGATGCCGCCAAGAGCCTGATATCGACGCCCGCCCACGTCACCTTCTGCGGCCACATCCACCGTCCGGCGCTCTATTCGATGTCGGTGACGGCGAAGATGACGAGCTTCGTGCCGAAGACCGACGTGTCCGTGCAGCTCTTGCGCGGGCGGCAATGGCTTGCCGTGCTCGGTTCGGTCGGCCAGCCCCGCGACGGCGATCCATCCGCGGCCTTCGTGCTGTTCGACACGGTCTCGTGCCAGATCACCTATTGCCGCGCGCCCTACGATATCGAGACGGCCGCAAACCGGATCCGCGAGAACGGCCTGCCGCATTGGCTGGCCGACCGCCTCTCGCAGGGGCGCTGACGGCGATGCCGAAACCGCTGGTCAAATCAGGCGCTGTGATCGACGGCTTCACCATCGGCGAGTGCGTGCATGCCGGCGGAATGGCGACGCTGTGGACCGTCACCCATCCCGGCATCGACGTGCCCTTGCTGATGAAGATCCCGCGGGTGTCGGAGGGCGAGGATCCCGCCGCGATCGTCTCCTTCGAGATGGAGATGATGATCCTGCCGCGGCTCGCAGCGCCGCACGTGCCGGCCTGTTTCGGCACCGGGGATTTCGCGCACCAGGCCTATGTCGTGATCGAGCGCATCGTCGGCACGACGCTCTACAAGCGGCTGCCGGACCTGCCGCTGCCCTATGACGAGGCGCGGCAACTCGTGGCGAAGATTGCGACCGCGCTCGCCGACCTGCACCGGCAGAACGTGATCCATCACGACATCAAGCCAAGCAGCATCATGTTCCGCGAGAGCGGCGAGGCCGTGCTGATCGATTACGGCCTGTCGCACCACAACCATCTGCCTGATTTGTTGCAGGAAGAATTTCGCCTGCCTTACGGGACCGCGCCTTACATGGCCCCCGAGCGGCTGCTTGGTGTTCGCGACGATCCGCGCAGTGACCTGTTCTCGCTCGGCGTGCTGCTCTATTTCTTCACTACGGGCGAGCGCCCCTTCGGCGAGGGTGAGACGTTGCGCGCGATGCGGCGCCGGCTGTGGCGCGATCCCTATCCGCCGCGCGCATTGCGCGCCGACTATCCGCCCTGGCTCCAGGAGGTGGTGCTGCGCTGCCTCGAGATCGAGCCGGTGTGGCGCTATCCAACGGCATCCCAGCTCGCCTTCGATCTCACCCATCCGGACCAGGTCAAGCTCACCGCGCGCGCGGAGCGGCTGAAGCGTAATTCCTTAGGCGTCGTGTGGCGGCGCCGCTTCAATCAGGGCGTCATGCAGCCGCGTGCGAAATCGGACGTCGCGGCGCAGATCGCGTCGAGCCCAATTCTTGCGGTGGCGCTCGACACGGTGGAGGGCTCACCTGAGCTGAACGAGGCGCTGCGCGTGACGACCGAGCGCATCCTCGCCACGCTGCCCTCGGCGCGGCTTGCCTGCCTCAACGTGCTCAAGCTGAACCGCATCGCGATCGACCGGACGCTCGATGAGCAGGGCTCCGACGAGCATATCGATCGCCTGGTCGCGCTCCGGCATTGGGCGACGCCGCTCAAGCTGGACGAGAGCCGGCTGTCGGTTCATGTGCTGGAAGCCGTCGATCCCGCCGCTGCGATCCTGGAGTTCGCCGCGGTCGATCAGGTCGACCACGTCATCATCGGGGCACGGCAGAGCTCGTTCCGCCGTACGCTGCTCGGCAGCGTCTCGGCCAAGGTGGCCTCGGAAGCAGCCTGCACCGTCACCGTGGTGCGGCCGCCGCGAATGGCGGGGGATGCAGCCGAAGCGGATGCCGGCGAGGCGGCCGGATAGGGCTGCGCCTCCGAGCGGCGGATCAGGCCGCGTGGGCCGCGCGCTTACGGCGGATGGGCCAGGAGAATTGCGGGCCGGGCTCGCCGTGATCCGCACTGCCGCCAAAATACTGGATGATCTCGCGGCAGGGCTCGCAGTTGAACAGGTTGCGCGACGCGGACGCCTTGGTCATTTCCTTCAGGCAGTTCGGGCAGTGCGGCTTCATTGGGAGGCGGTCCGGAAAAGGAAATCTCAGTGTCGGCGCTGCGAGGAGAACGACTGGTCGAGGTCCGAATTGTCGGGCCAGGCATCGTTGTCCAGCGTGCCGTCGGCGCGTTCGAGGCGGCCGAAGAAGTCATCGAGGCTCGGATGCGGGCGACGCGGGATCCGGCACCTGCGCTTCGGCTGGCGCTTCACGAGTGCGATCTGCATGGCGCTCAGTCCTGGTGACGATGAAGCGGGATGATGCGAGCCGAAGTTGGGGCCTTCACCGGTCGCGCCACGTAGAGGCTGCGAGCTGCAATCGCCGCATTGAATCCGAACCACAACGCTACGCCAGTCCAAACCAGGGTCGTCGTCATGATGTGCTCCCGTCAAAAAGCAGGCAGGAGTTACTTGCGGTGATTTGCACGAATCAGTGAAGTCCGGATGAGTACGGATCAAGGTTGCAATTTGAGGCATTGCGCGCTGCAACACCGCTAGGAGCCGCAGGTTTGCGGGCTCCCCAATCCAGCTCAAATCGCTTCGCCGCGCGCCCCTAGCGCCGCGTTGCGGATGGCCGCGATGTTGGTCGTGTAGGCCTCCTGCGTGCCGCCCCTGAATACGGAGGTGCCAGCCACGAAGGCGTTGGCGCCGGCCGCCGCGAGCGCGCCGGCAACGTCGGGACCGACACCACCGTCGACCTCGATGTCGATCGGGCGTCCCGCAGTCATCGCGCGGATGTCACGGATCTTGCCGATCGCGGAGGGGATGAAGGCCTGGCCGCCGAAGCCGGGATTGACCGACATCACCAGCACGAGGTCGACCAGGTCGAGCACGTATTCGAGCGCGCTGATCGGCGTGCCCGGGTTGAGCGAGACGCCGGCCTTCTTGCCGAGCGCGCGGATGGCCTGGAGCGAACGGTGCAGATGGGGACCAGCCTCCGCATGCACGGTGATGTGGTCGCAGCCGGCTTTCGCGAAGGCCTCGAGATAGGGGTCGCAGGGCGAGATCATCAGATGCGCGTCGAAGATCTTCTTCGTGTGCGGGCGCATCGCCTTGATGACATCAGGGCCGTAGGAGATGTTGGGCACGAAGTGCCCATCCATCACGTCGAGATGGATCCAGTCGGCGCCGGCGGCATCCACCGCGCGCACCTCCTCGCCGAGCTTGGAGAAATCCGAGGCCAGGATCGAGGGTGCGATGGCCAGGGGGCGAGGGGCGAAGGCTTGGGTCATGGCGCGGTTTCCGGTGGCGGCCGAAACAAGAACGGCCTCGCCTAACATGGGCCTCCGCGGCGGGCAATGCAGGGGAAGCTGCTTCCTGTGGGCGGAAATTTCTGCCGCGACCGGCACGAATTGCCGGTATTCCCGGACCGTGCAAAGCGCAGCGAAGGCGGATTTCATTGAGCTTTTCACGCTGGCACGACGCTTGCTGACGTCTCTTTCTGACGTCGTCTCTTGCTGAAGTCGTCTTCGGAACATTGGCCGCGGCATGCCGCATCGGTGGAGTTGTGCAATGTTGTTCGCCCTAGGCGCGGTATCGAGTGCGCTCGACGCGATCCAGTCGCTGACGAACTCGAAATCGTCATCGGCAACGCAGAAGACGGGATCTTCCCAAGGTGCAACCAATCCGTTCGCGATCGACAGCGGCAACAGCAGCACGCCCAGCGGCGCGACCTCGTCGGTCAATTCGGGCAGGTATCCGCAGATATCGCCCGAAACGATGAATGCGTTGTTCGCGGCGCAAAGCCAGTCGGCCGACGGCGCGAGCGGCGCGACCAGCGCGACCTCGTCGAGTTCGGCGTCCTCGACCTCGAAGGACCGGGAGTCGGCGCTGAAGGATCTGTTCTCGCAGATCGATGCGGATGGCGACGGCAAGATCACCAAGTCCGAGTTCGAGGATGCGCTGGGCGCCGGCGGCACCAATCTGGCGCAGGCCGACGACGTGTTCTCGAAGATGGATGCGAACTCGGACGACGGCATCAGCCTGGATGAGATGTCGAAGGCGCTGAAGAGCGGTCACCGCGGCCACCACGCCCATGGCGCGAACGGCGCGGGCGACGCCTCCAGCGGCTCGGATTCCTCGTCGTCGAGCGGTGGATCGACCTCGACCACGACGACCAACGCCGACGGCTCGACCACCACCACCGTCACCTATGCCGACGGCTTCAAGATGTCGACCACGGTGCCGGGCGCCTCCAGCAGTTCCGGTAACTCGGCCTACGATCTGTTCGCGCAGTTGATGCAGCGGCAAGGCGGGCAGGGGCAAGGCGCGTCAGCAACTGCCGGTTCGTCCATGTCGATGAGCGTCTAAGCACCACGCGCGCTCTCCACAACTAACGCTGTCATGCCCCGGCTTGAACACTTGACCGGGGCATCCAGTACGCCGCGACCTCTCGGTCCAATCAATCCTGTCTCTGGAATACTGGATCGCCCGGTCTTCGCCGGGCGATGACGCGCGACGTGGTGAGAGACGTCTGCCCCTTACGCCCCAAACCGATCCCTCCACGCCGGCTGCGCACCGGGGAACGGCAAGGCGGACGCGCTGTAGACGCCGCGCGCGATCGCGCGTGCGACGACGTTGGCAGCGATCGTGCCAAGCTCGGTGAGGCCGACCAGCGGCTCGATCGGCTTCGCGCAGGTCGCTGCGGCGAACAGCACGTCGCCGTCGGTCGGCGCATGCACCGGATAGATCGCGCGGGCAAAGCCGGTATGCGCGATCATCGCCAGCCGCTTGGCCTGGGGTTTGGTCAGCACCGCATCGGTGACGACGGCGCCGATAGTGGTGTTTTCGCGAGCGCTCGCCGCGGGACCGCCCTTGATGCGCATGCGGAGCATGTCGTCCGTGAATTTGTCCGGCAGGCCGCGTCCGCCGAATTCGCCGTCCACCTCGAACGGCGCCGCCCAGAACCACGGTCCGTTACCGACGGTGACGCTGCCCACCGCGTTGACGGCGACGATCGCCGCGACCTTGACGCCATCGGGCGTCACCGCCGAGGCCGAGCCGAGCCCGCCCTTGAACGTCGCGGTGGTGGCACCGAGTCCGGCGCCGACGCTGCCGAGCGCGAAGTCCGTGCCGGCTGCTGCTGCTGCCGCGGCGTAGCCGAGGTCGCGATAGGGCGAGAAGCGTCCCCAGGCCTTGTCGCCACCGTTGAGGAGGTCGAACAGGATCGCGCCCGGCACGATCGGGATCAGCGCTTCGCGAACCCGGTAGCCGCGGCCCTGCTCGGCGAGCCAGGCCTGCACGCCGCCGCCGGTATCGAGGCCAAAGGCGGAGCCGCCCGACAGCGCGATGGCGTCGACGCGCTCGACGGTGTTGGCAAGATCGAGCAATGCGTCCTCGCGCGTGCCGGGTCCGCCGCCGCGAACGTCGATGGCGGCGACCGCCGGAGAATCGAAGATAACCGCGGTCGCGCCCGAGCCGGCTTTTGCGTCTTCGGCATGGCCGACGCGGACGCCGGCGATGTCGGTGAGGAGATTTTTCAAACTGGCCTCGTAACCTGAGAGGAGTTCGTACCTGCGATAGCGCAGAGACGTCGCAGGCTCAACTGGCGAGGGCCGTCCTGAGCATCTTGGCGAGCTCGGACTTGCGGTAGGGCTTGGCCAGCAGCAGCACGCCGGAATCCAGCCGGCCGTGATGGACGATGGCGTTCTCGGTGTAGCCTGAGGTGAACAGCGTCTTCAGGTCGGGGCGGCGCTTGTGCGCTTCGTCTGCAAGCTGGCGGCCGTTCATGTTGCCGGGCATGATGATGTCGGTGAAGAGCAGGTCAATGGTCTTGTCGCTATCGATGATGGTGAGGGCCTCGGCGCCGTTGGCGGCCTCGAGCGCGGTATAGCCGAGGCTCTTGACCTGCGTCACAACATATTGCCGCACCAGCGCGTCATCCTCGACGATCAGGATCTTCTCGTTGCCGCCGGTGATGGGCGCATTCTGGAGCGCTTCGAACTCGGCCTCCTGCACCCCGGTCGAGCGCGGCAGGTAGATCTTCACGCTCGTGCCGTGGCCTTCCTCGCTGTAGATCTTGATGTGGCCGCCAGACTGTTTGACGAAGCCGAACACCATGCTCAAGCCCAGGCCGGTGCCCTTGCCGACCTCCTTGGTGGTGAAGAAGGGATCGAACACACGGTCGATCAGGTCCGCCGGAATTCCGCTGCCGGTGTCGCTGATCGCAATCATCACGTAGCTGCCGGCGACCATGTCAGGGTTCATGCTGGCATAGCCATCGTCGAGGAAGATGTTGCGCGTCTCCAGCACCAAGGTGCCGCCGTCGGGCATGGCGTCGCGCGCGTTCAATGCCAGATTGAGGATCGCGGTGGAGAGTTGGCCCGGGTCGACCAGCGTCGGCCAGGCATCCTCGGTGAGCTGCGGCACGATCGTGATCTGCTCGCCGAGCGTGGGATGCAACAGCTTGGCGGCTTCGAGCACCAGTGCGTTGACGTCGATCTCGCGCGGCTGCAGCGGCTGCTTGCGCGCGAAGGCAAGCAGGTGCTTGGTCAGCTGCGCGCCCCGCTCGGCGGCATCGTCGATCAACTTGGTGATGGCGGCAAGCTCAGGCCGGTCGGCGACGGCGTCACTGAGAATGCCGATCGTGCCCGTGATGACGGTCAGCACGTTGTTGAAGTCGTGGGCGACGCCGCCGGTCAACTGGCCGATGGAGTCCATTTTCTGGACCTGCCGGAGCTGGGCTTCGGCGGCCTGCTTGTCGGTAAGGTCGCGGCCGATGAAGAAGTGGCGCTTCACAGGCTCCGACCAGGTGCCCATCCAGTTCAGCGTGACCTCGTGACCGTCGTAGTGGTAGTAACGCGCCTCGAAACTGCGCTTGACCGCGCCGCGCCGGGCGGCGCGCATCTCGCTCCGCGTGTTCTCGAGATCGTCGGGATGGATGAACTCGGTCGCGCTGTGCCCGACCATGTCCTCGGGGCTATAGCCGAGGATGTTCTTCACGCTCGGGCTGATCTGGACGAAATTGCCATAGCCGTCAGTGACCAGGATCAGGTCCTGCGATGTCTCGAAAATGCGCTGGCGTTCTTCGGTCTCGCGGCGCAGCTTCTCTCTCGCCTGCTTCTCTTCGGTAATGTCATGGGCGATCTTGGAGGCGCCGATGATCTCGCCATGATCCGTGCGCAAAGGGGAGACATTCAGGACGACGTCGAGCGGGCGTCCGTCTTTTCGGATGCGGATCGTCTCGTGCTGGGCGATCGACTCGTTGCTGGCAATCCGGTTGAGGATGCTCCTGACTTCGCCCTTGAGATCAGGCGGCACGATGATGTCGATCGGCTTGCCGATCGCCTCTGCAGCGGAATAGCCGAACAGATGTTCGGCGGCCTTGTTCCAGCCGGTGATGATGCCGTCGAGCGTTTTCGTGATGATGGCGTCGTTGGAGGACTCGACCACCGCGCCATACAGGGCGAGGCGCTTGCCGTAATAGTCGCGTTCCGAAGCCGATTGTTGGCGCAACCTGCCGACGAGGCCCACCGTATGCGCCTGAAGGCGGACATTCTCGATGAGGAGCACCGCGAGCACGAAGGTCGCCGCGCCGAGGCCATAGAGCCGGCCGGCATAGAAGCCGAGATCGAAGCGTGCGACGTTGACGATCGCCGACAGCGCGATGTCGAACAGCCAGGCGCACATGACGACCATGAGCCAGACGTCGATCACCGAATGCGGCCTGCGGAACCAGAGCGAGACGAGCGCGGCAAAGCTCAGCGACCACACGAAGGACACGACGCCGATCATCGTCGGCGTGTAGCGGCCGTCGCGCAGCAGAACCGGCAACAGATCGTGCTGCACGGTGACGATCCAGGTGAAGACAGCCATCGCGGCGATGATGCCGAGCACGCTGGCGCAGATCGCCCTGCTCGTCGCAGTCCGAACCCGCGGGCCTCCGTCCTTTTCCTTCAGCCAGGCATAGCCCAGCACGCATAGCGGGAAGACGCCGTGCCAGATCATGTAAAGCCAGACCGTGGTCTGCCGGCCCGCGCCGAAGAGCCCGCTCGGTGTGAACAGGCCGGGGAAGGTGAGGGCATGGACCAGCGCCGCCGCGGCGGTGAAGAGATAACCGGTCGCGAGCCACAGCAACGCGCGGGTCCGCAAGACTGCAAATTGCGACAGCAGCAGCACTGCCGTGACGATGTCGCTCACGGCGAGCGCCGATTGATAACTCGCGACGAAGGCGGGGACGGGCAAGAGCGGGGTACCCGCGAAGGGCACGGCCGCCGCGAACAGGATCGAGGACACGCCGACAATCGTCAGTGCCGCGCTGCGGTCGGTCGAGGTGGCCGGCAGCGTCGAAAGAAATGTGCTTCGGTCGATCGGTGCAGGCACGTCCACCTCTCGCGGGTCGGTCTTGAGCAGGTCAGCTTTGAGCAGCGTTTTGAGCATCTCCGCTTCGTCTCATTCGGCCGTCAGCCTCGTTCATGGTAGCGAGTTCTGGCGCACATCGTGAACGGAACCGGTGACGACTCAACCGAAGGTTACAGATTACTTAATTTCGGCGGGAACACGGTATAGGACGGGGTAAGATGCGCTTTACTGGGTGGTGTCATAATGCCCCTCCGTCCCGGCGGGTTCCAGGTTTGAATCAGCGATTTTGATCTCAATATCGGAAGTTGTCCCCATGCCTCGCGTTCTCATCATCGACGACCAAAAGGACGTCCGCGCGATGGTCGCGATCGTGCTTCGGGTCAATCGTTTCGAGGTCGTGGAGGCTGAAAGCGGTGCGGCCGGGCTGAAAGCCTTCGCGGAAAGCTCGTTTGACGCGGCAATCGTCGACATCTTCCTCGGTGATGCCAGCGGCGTCGACGTCATCGCGACCCTGCGTGAGCGCGCGCCTGCGCTGCCCGTCGTTGCGGTGTCCGGGATGACGACGCTCGATTTCATGGAATCGCCTCACCTCGCCGACGTGGTCTGCCTGCAAAAGCCGTTTCGGCCGAATGATCTCCTGCAAGCCCTGCGAAAGGCCCAGGCCGCGGCGGGCGGCGAACTGCCGGCAGCCGTCTGACCTCACGCAAGAAGAAACGCCCCGGGCAAGCCGGGGCGTGATGGTGATTGGTCGGTCTGAGGCCACGCCAGCGGGCTAGGTGCCGCTGCCGGCGATCTCGGAGTAGCTGCCCTTGGCATCCCATTTGTAGACGACGTAGTCGATCTGCTTGATGTCGCCCTTGGCGTCATACTCGATCGGGCCGATCACGGTGTCCCACTTGCCGGCCTTCATCGCCGCCATGACCTTCTTGGGGTCGGTGGTGCCGGCCTTCTTGGCGGCCTGCGACCAGACCTGCATCGCCGCGTAGGTGTAGAGCGTGTAGCCCTCGGGATCGATGCCCTTGGCCTTGAAGGCCTCGACGATCTTCTTCGCCGTCGGCTTGTTGCGCGGATCGGGGCCGAAGGTGAACAGGGTGCCTTCGCCGGCCGGACCGGTGATGGAGGCGTACTCCTTGTCGGCGAGCGCGTCGCCGGCCATCAGCACGGTCTTGAGGCCCTGATCGCGCATCTGACGCAGGATCAGGCCGCTCTCCTGATGATAGCCGCCGACATAGACGAGGTCGATGTTGTCGCGCTTCAGGCGCGAGACGATCGCGTTGAAGTCCTTGTCGCCCTTGTTGTAGGACTCATACATCTTCTCGGTGATGCCGGCCTTGTTGAGCGCCTTCTTGGTCTCGTCGGCAAGACCCTTGCCGTAGGTGGTCTTGTCGTTGAGGATCGCGATGTTCTTGCCCTTGAAGTTCTTGGCGATGTACTGCGCCGCGATCAGGCCCTGCTGATCGTCGCGGCCGCAGACGCGCGCCACGTTCCAGAGCTTGCGCTCGGTGAACAGCGGGTTGGTCGAGGCGGGCGTGATCTCGAGCACGTTGCCGTCGGCATAGGCTTCAGAGGCGGGGATCGACGACGACGAGCAATAGTGCCCGGCCACGAACGGGATTTTCGCGCCGGCGATCTTCTCGGCGATCGAGCGTGCCTGCTTCGGATCGCAAGCGTCGTCCTGGACGGAAAGCGCCAGCTTCTTGCCGTTGACACCGCCGGCGGCGTTGATGTCGGTCACGGCCATCTCGGCGCCGTTCTTCATCTGGCGGCCGAAGGCGGACTCGCCGCCGGTCATCGGGCCAGCGACTGCGACGGTGACATCCTGCGCGAATGCCGCGCTCGACAGCGCGAGTGATGCGCCGAATGCCAGACCGATGAGCTTCAGTGATTTCATGAGATACCTCGCGGGTGGTCGCCTGTGGAAGTTGCCGGGCTTGCCCGGTCCAAACCGGTCCCATTCTCGAATGAAATTGCCGAGAAGTCACCGGCAAAATACGGGCGTGGGCGGAGATATCTCGCCATATTCGGCCGCACGTGGTTCGCCCTTAGTCGCCCTTGGGGGGCGTCAGCCGTGCCGGCCGCCTTCCAGATAGGCGGCGCGAATCTCGGGGCGCTGCAACAACTCGGCGCCGGTCCCGGCCAGCGTGATCAGGCCATTGACCATGACGTAACCGCGATGGGCGAGCTTGAGCGCATGATTGGCGTTCTGCTCGACGATCAGAACGGTCAGGCCGTCCTGCCGGTTCAGGGTGCGGATCGCATCGAAAATCTGGCGGGCGATCAGCGGTGCCAGCCCGAGCGAGGGCTCGTCCAGCAGGAGCAGGCGGGGGCGGCTCATCAGCGCGCGGCCAATTGCCAGCATCTGCTGCTCGCCGCCGGACAGGGTTCCACCGCGCTGGGCAAAGCGTTCCTTCAGCCGCGGAAACAGCGTGAACACGCGCTGGAGCGTCGCCTCGCGCTCCGCATCGGTGCATCCGGTGGCATCCGCCCCCATCTGGAGGTTTTCCGCAACGCTCATGCGCGGGAAGATGCGGCGGCCTTCCGGCGATTGCGCGATGCGCAAATGCGCGATCTCGTGGGTGGGAACGTCGGTGATGTCGCGGCCTTCGTACAGGATCTGGCCGGCGCGGGCACGCGGCTTGCCGAAGATCGTCATCATCAGCGTCGACTTGCCGGCGCCGTTGGCGCCGATCAGGGCAACGATCTCGCCGGCATTGATCTCGACGTCGACGCCCTTCAGCGCCTCGATCTTGCCGTAGGCGGCGCGAAGGTTGCGGATCGCGAGCAGGGGAGTGGGTGCCGACGTCACGTCCCGCTCTCCATCACGGCCACCGCCTCGTCCTCGTCGGCGCCGAGATAGGCGGCGATCACCTTGGGATCGTCGCGGACTTCGCGCGGGGAGCCTTCCGCGATCTTGACGCCGTGGTCCATGACCACGATGTGGTCGGAGATCTGCATCACGACCGACATGTCGTGCTCGATCAGCAGGATCGAGGTGCCGAGCTCGTCGCGGATCGAGAGCAGGAGTTCGCTCAAGGCGGCGCTCTCGCGCGCGTTGAGGCCGGCCGCGGGTTCGTCCAGGCACAATAGCGCGGGCTCGGTGCACATGGCGCGCGCGATCTCGAGCCGGCGCTGATCGCCATAGGCGAAATTGCCGGCAGCGTCGTCGGCGCGGTCGAGCAGATTGACCCGCCTGAGCCAGTCGGTGGCGAGATCGATCGCGCGCTTTTCGGCGTCGCGGTAGGCGGGGACGCCGAGGAGACCGAGGAGGGTGAAGCCGGAGGCGCGCATCAATGGGTTGTGCTGCGCCACCATCAGGTTCTCCAGCGCGGTCATGCCGGGAAACAGGCGGATGTTCTGGAACGTGCGCGCGACCTTGGCCCGCTTGGCGATGCGGAAATCGTTTAGCCGCTCCAGCGCGATGACCTTGCCGTCGTCGTGGGTGAGGCGGATGGTGCCGCCGCTCGGCTTGTAGAAGCCGGTGATGCAGTTGAAGACGGTGGTCTTGCCGGCGCCGTTCGGTCCGATCAGTGCGGTGATCTTCTTCCGCTCAGCCGAGAGTGACAGGTCCTGCACGGCGACGATGCCGCCGAAGCGCATGGTGAGCCGGTCGACGCTGAGAATCTTGTCGCCGCTCATCCGTGCCCTTCCTTGACGAGGTCGGAAGAGATCGCCTGCGCCTTGGTCAGATACACGGTCGGCGCACGGTGGCCGATCAGGCCGCGCGGCCGCCAGATCATGATCAGCACCATCGCCATGCCGAACACCAGCATGCGATAGGTTTCGAGGCCGCGGAACAGCTCGAAGCCGCCAATCATGGCGAGCGCTGCAAGCGCGACGCCGAGCTGCGAACCCATGCCGCCGAGCACGACGATGGCGAGCACCAGCGCCGATTCCTGGAAGGTGAAGGATTCCGGGCTGATGAAGCCCTGGCGCGTGGCGAAGAACGCACCGGCGAAGCCGCCGAACATGGCGCCCGTCGCGAACGCCGTGAGCTTGGTGGTCGTGGTGTTGATGCCGAGCGCGCGGCAGGCGACCTCGTCCTCGCGCAGCGCTTCCCAGGCTCGGCCGATCGGCAGGCGGCGCAGGCGGATCGTCACCCAGTTGGTGAGGAGCGCCAGCGCCAGGATCACATAGAACAGGAAGACGATGCGGTGGGTCGGCGAATACTCGATGCCGAGCTTCGCAGCGAGCCCATCGTCGCTGCTGTCGAGCGGGATGCCGAAGAGGGTAGGGCGCGGAATGCTCGAGACGCCGTTCGGCCCGCCCGTTAGGCTCTGCCAGTTGATGATGACCAGCCGGATGATCTCGCCGAAGGCCAGTGTCACGATGGCGAGATAGTCGCCGCGCAGGCGCAGCACCGGGAAGCCGAGCATCACGCCCCAGAGGGCGGCGAGAATGCCGGCGAGCGGCAGGCAGATCCAGAACGACCAGCCGAAATTGGTGGCGAGCAGCGCATAGGAATAGGCGCCCACCGCATAGAAGGCGACGTAGCCGAGATCGAGCAGGCCGGCGAGGCCGACCACGACGTTCAACCCCCAGCCCAGCATGACATAGGTGAGCACGAGGATCGCGAGGTCGAGGATGTAGCGCTGGTCATAGAAGATCACAGGTACCAGCAGGGTGAAGATCAGGAGCGCCGGCGCGAGGAAACGGCCGGCGAACGACATTCCGCTTTGCACTGCCGGCGGCACCAGCCGCTCGGCGCCGCTCGGACCGATCCATTGCCGTAGCAGCTCGATCACGATCGAGCCGCCGAACACGACGCCGACGAGGGATGCGAGCTCACCGAGGCGCGTCCAGTAGGTGAGCTGGCCGGAGGAGCCCGCCTCGGTGCGGATACCGACCATCAGCGAGAACAGCACCAGTGCGACAGCTGCGTTGACGACGGCGGTTTTGAGGATGGAGAGGATGCCCGCTCTGGGTTTGGCCATCATGGTCGAGGGAGCTGTCACGCGGCCGATCCGTCAGACTTTTTCGACTTCGGGACGGCCGAGCAGGCCGGTCGGCATGAAGATCAGCACGACAATCAGGATCGAGAACGCCGCGACGTCCTTGTACTCGACCGAGAAATAGGCCGACCAGAACGTCTCGATCAGACCGATCGCAAGCCCGCCGAGCATGGCGCCCGGCAGCGAGCCGATGCCGCCGAGCACGGCTGCGGTGAAGGCCTTGATCCCGGCGACGAAGCCCATGAAGAAATCGACCAGGCCATAATAGAGCAGGTACATCAGGCCCGCGACCGCGGCGAGCGCGGCGCCGATCACGAAGGTCATGGAGATGGTGCGGTCGACGTTGACGCCGAGCAGCGCCGCCATGGTCTGGTCCTGTTCGCAGGCGCGCATGTCGCGCCCGAGCCGGGTGCGCGAGACCAGCCAGGTGAAGATCGCCAGCAGCACGATGGTGGTAATGACCACCATGATCTGGATGTTGGAAAGCTGGATCACGAAGCCGTCCGCGCTCTCATGCAGCGTGTAGCCGCCGGTGATGAAGGGCGGGATCGGCTTGACGCGGGCACCTTGCGCCACTTGCGAGTAGTTGGTCAGCACGAACGACATTCCGATCGCCGACAGCATCGGGGCGAGGCGGAAGGAATGGCGCAGCGGCCGGTAAGCGATACGCTCGATGGTCCAGCCATAGAGCGCGGTGATCGCCATCGAAACCAAGAGAACCACGAGCAGGATCACCGGGATTGCGGTGAGGCCGAACGAGATCAGGATCAGGAAGGTGATCAGCGCAATGAAGCCGCCGATCATGAAGATGTCACCATGGGCGAAGTTGATCATGCCGACGATGCCGTAGACCATCGTGTAGCCGATCGCGATCAGGCCGTAGATCGAGCCCAGGACGAGACCGTTGATGAGCTGCTGGGCGAAATAATCCATGCGCTGCCGTTTACCAAACCTGACGCGGCTCAAAGGGAGAGAGAGTTCTCAAGTTTCTTCTCGGGCCCCGGCAGCCCTTGAGCGTTCTTCCGGTTTTTGTAACAGGAGGGAACTGGCGGCTGCAACTGGCCAGATCTCGACATCAAGGCTTGTACAGAGGTCATTTTCGCCTTCGGTTCCCACGAACAGTGAGGAACCGGGTTCCTGGCCAACCAAAATGGAGGGCGGCCGTTGTCTCGCCTCTGTCGTCCAACAAGGGAGTTCCCCGAATGACGAAGCAGCAGAACCAGAATCCGGGTCAGCAAAGTCAGAACCCCGGCCAGCGCACCCCTCAGCAGCAGCAGGGCGGCGGGCAGAAACCCGGACAGCAACAGCAGGATCCGATGCGCCAGGGCGACCGGCCCGGTCAGCAACAGGGTCAGGACAAGTAAGTTTGGGAGCCCAGGCGTGAGAAGAGGGGCCCTGCCGTAAGGCGGGGCCTTTTTATTGGGGGCGCCCCGTTATTGGGGGCGCCCCGGTCCACCGGGCAGTTAAGGTAAACAAAGGGTTTAAATTGCCGCCACAGTCTGATGCGAGTTAGCTCCGGCAAAGCCGCTGCCTTCCGTTGAGGGCCTTCGGCAAACCAAGCGGGAAGCGGCATGTTCAGGAATTGGCGGATCGGCTCGGTCAACGGCGCGCTGCTGGCGGCCTATTTCATCCCGGCCTGGACCCTCGTCGCCTTCAGCATCATGGTGGCACCGGTGCACGGCCTCTATGAGCGGCCGAGCGTCGCGGTCGCGCTGTTCCTCAGCGACCATCTCGAGGTGACGGGGATGAGCACGGTGCGGGCCGCCTGGCTGCTGGCCCTGGGCCGGCTGACCGTCGTGGCGTTCTTCGTGATCTATCTCGCGCTGCTTTGTATCCCCCGCACGCGGAAGAATGGCGGCAGCGACGAGGCGCTCGGCATTGCCCTGGCGATCGGCAGCCTGATCTCGTTTGCCAGCATGGTGATGGCCTCGAAGGTCGGCGAGATGGCCGCGCTCCGGCTGCACGCCACCGAGCTCCTGCTTTTGCTCGGTGCCGCCATCGTGGTGGTGATCGAGAAGCCGGCGACGGCGCCAAAGACCGTCGAGACCGCCGCGCCGCTAAGTCTTGAGCAGGCCGAGCTCCTGCACAATCGCTGAGGCTTCCTTCACGGCGTGGTTCGCCGCCGGGACGCCGCAATAGATCGCCTGCTGCAGCAGGATCTCCTTGATGTCGTCGGGCGTGAAGCCGCCCTCGGCGAGCGCGGCGCGCACATGCAGGCGGAATTCGTCCCATTGCCCGAGCGCGACCATGGTGCCGATCACCAGCACCCGCCGCGTGCGCTCGTCGAAATGCGGCCGCGTCCAGATCTCGCCCCAGGCATAGCGGGTGATCAGGTCTTGGAAGTCGGTGTTGAACGCGTTGCGGCCCGCGATCGACTTGTCGACCCAGGCATTGCCCAGGACCTTTCGGCGTACGTTCATGCCGGCATCGCGGCGGTTCTGGTCGTCCATTGTGTTTCCTCCTTCGTCATTGCGAGCGTAGCGAAGCAATCCAGAAATGCGTCAGTCTGGATTGCTTCGTCGCTACGCTCCTCGCAATGACGCGTTGTGAGATCAGCGCTGCGTCAAGAACCCCACCACCGCGTCCGTAAACGCGTGCGGCTGTTCGACGTTGGAAATGTGGGCGGCGTCGATGATGGTCATGCTGGCGCCGGGAATGCTCGAGCGGATCAGTTCGGCTGCCGAGATCGGCGTCGCCATGTCGTGGCGGCCGGCGATCACCAGCGTCGGGCTCTTGATCTTGGGAAGCAGAGCGCGCTGGTCCAGCGTCGACAGCGCCTCGCAGCAGGCGAGATAGCCCTCGACGGGGGAGGCGAGCAGCATCGACTTCATTCTGGCGGTGATCTCGAGCTCGCGCTCGCGGAAGTCCTGGGTCAGCCAGCCCGCGATCACGGCATCCGCGACCGCCGCGATGCCGCCCTTCTTCACGGCGTCGATGCGCTCCAGCCATTTGGTCGGCTCGGCATAATAGCAGGAGGTGTTGGCGAGGACGATCTTGCCGAAGCGTTCCGGCGCGTTGGCGCCCAGCCATTGCCCGACCATGCCACCCATCGACAGGCCGCACCAATGCACCTTCTCGATGTTGAGATCGTCGAGGATCGCGAGCACGTCGCGGCCGAAGCGCTCCATCGTGTAGGGACCGGGCGGGACGTTCGACTTGCCGTGGCCGCGGCGGTCGTAACGGATGACGCGGAACACCTGCGTCAGCGCCTTCATCTGCGGCTCCCACATCTGCAGCGTGCAGCCGAGCGAGTTGGAGAGCATCAAGGTCGGTCCGCCGTCGCGGCCCTCGACGGAGACGTTGAGCAGGCATCCGTCGGCATCGATCATGGGCATGCGGCGTCTCCGTCGTATTTGGTCGTAATTGCGGTTCTTATTCGCGGTCGAGGCTGTCGAGCAGCCGGTCGATCAGGGCTTGGGAAGCTCCTTGATAGGCCATCGGATCGAACAATGCCGCAATTTTTTCCGGCGGCAGATGAGCAGTGACTAGCGAATCAGCCGACAGCACCTCGCGCAGATGCTTCTTCTCGGCGACCGCGCGCTTGCTGGCGGCCTCGACGAGATGATGCGCATCGCTCTTGCCGATCTTCTCTGCCAGCGCAAACGTGACCGCTTCCGCCATGATCAGGCCATGCGTCGCATCGAGATTGCTGCGCATGCGCGCGGCGTCCACGTCGAGGCCTTCGGCGATGTCGACGATGGCGGCAAGCGCCCCCGAGGTGACCAGCATCAATTGCGGCAGCGTCGGCCATTCCGCGTGCCAGGGGCCGGCACTGCGCTCATGATCCTGCACCTGCGCGGCAAAAATCGTCGCGGCGAGCTGCGGGGCCATGGTCGCAGCGCCGAGCGCGCTCCCGGCGGCAACCGGGTTACGCTTGTGCGGCATGGTCGAGGAGCCGCCGCGGCCTTCGCCGGCGGGCTCGAACGCTTCGGCGACGTCGGTCTGCATCAGCAGCGAGATGTCGCGCGCGATCTTGCCGCAGCTGCCGGCGAGAATTGCAAAGCAGGAGGCGGCTTCCGCGATGCGGTCGCGATGGGTGTGCCAGGGCGCCTCCGGCAGCGGCAGGTTCAGCTCCTGCGCCAGCCGTTCGGCGACCGCGAGTCCCTTATCGCCGAGGGCTGCGAGCGTGCCGGCGGCGCCGCCGAATTGCAGCGCGAGGCCCTCGCGGGAGAGCCGCCTGAGGCGGCAGCGGGCGCGGGCAAGGCTTGCAGCGTATTCGGCGGCCTTCAACCCGAACGGCATCGGCAGCGCGTGCTGGAGCCAGGTCCGCGCTACCATCGCGGTGGCGCGATGGGCTCGCGCCAGCGCGGCAAAACCCTTGATGGCGCGGCTGAGGTCGGCGTCCAGCGCATCGATGCCAGCGCGCAGCGTGAGCATGGTTGCGGTATCGATGACGTCCTGGCTGGTTGCGCCCCAATGCACGTAACGCGCGGCTTCCGCGTCGGCCTTGCCGACATTGGCGGTCAGCGCCTTGACCAGGGGAATCGCGAGATTGCCTGATCGCGTTGCCGCCTCGGCCAGGGCTGCCATATCAAAGGCATCAGCCTTGCAGGCAGACGCGATCGGCCCCAGCGCGGATGCGGGAATCACAGCTGTGGCAGCCTCGGCCTGTGCCAGGGCTGCCTCGAAATCGAGCATGTTCTGAAGGGTCGACCGGTCGTCGCAGACCGCGCGCATGGCTGCGCTCGACAGCATCGGCGCGAGCAGGGGGAGAGGGATGTGCTCATATTGTGCAGGACCTAACCACCATGACCCGCCTGTGCCAATCCCAAACCATCGGCGCAAGCTTTTTGCAGTTGCGAATATGCATTGCACGTGACCGGGGCCCGCCCTTTCCTTTACGGCCTCCGTGCGTTACTTGAACAGCATTATAGTTGTGCGATCCGGGAGGCACCCATGGCCATGACGATGAACGGCGAAGTCCAGCTTGCGGCGTCGCGCGAGGCCGTGTGGGACAAGCTCAACGATCCCGAGGTGCTGAAGGCCTGCATTCCCGGCTGCGAGGAGCTGGAGAAAACTGAAGACGGCGGCTTTCGCGCAACGGCGAAAATGAAGGTCGGTCCGGTGTCCGCGCGCTTCAGGGGCAAGGTCATGCTGTCCGATCTCGACCCGCCCAATGGCTACAAAATCTCCGGTGAGGGTGAGGGTGGGGTGGCCGGCTTCGCCAAGGGCGGCGCGGCCGTCAAGCTCGCGGAGAAGGACGGCGGCACGCTACTGTCCTACGACGTCGAGGCGCAGATCGGCGGCAAGTTGGCGCAGCTCGGCCAGCGCCTGATCAACGGCGCCGCCAAGAAGCTGGCCGACGAATTTTTCGCGAACTTCGCCAAGGCGGTACAGGGCTGAAGGCTATCGCCTTTCGGCATGGCGCCTTGCGTCCGGGGTGATGTTGCCCCGGGCATAATGGCCCATATGATGGGTTGGAATAATTATAAGAACCGCTTCGATGGGACCCGTCGGGGCGCTGATAGAGAGTGCTTATGGCAAAAATCTCCCTCATCGTGAACGGCAATCCAGTCACGGCCAACGTCGATCCCCGCACCCTCCTGGTGCAGTTCCTGCGCGAGAATCTGCGGCTGACCGGGACGCATGTCGGCTGCGACACCTCGCAGTGCGGCGCCTGCGTCGTGCATCTCGACGGCAAGGCCGTGAAGTCCTGCACCACACTGGCGGTGATGGCCGACGGCCACGAGGTCAAGACGATCGAGGGACTGGCCGCCGACGGTGCGCCGCTGCATCCGATGCAGGAGGCCTTCCGCGAGCATCATGGGCTCCAGTGCGGCTTCTGCACGCCCGGCATGATCATGACCGCGATCGACATTGTGCATCGCAAGGGCCATGAGCTCGACGACAACACCATCCGCGAAGAGCTGGAGGGCAATCTCTGCCGCTGCACCGGCTATCAGAACATCGTCGCCTCGATCTCCGCCGGCGCGAAGGCGATGGCGAAATCCGATCTCGCGTAAACCGCGCGCGCACTCCGCGATCAGGACACACCCATGTACGAATTCAAATATCATCGCCCTGGGACCGTTCGCCAGGCGGCCAACCTCCTGGTGAAGAACGAGGACGCCAAGGTGATCGCCGGCGGCCACACGCTGATTCCCGTCATGAAGCAGCGCCTCGCCAGCCCGCCGCATCTGGTCGACCTCTCTCACATCGAGGGGCTCGACACGATCGAGATGAAGGGCCGCTCGCTGGTGATCGGCGCCACCGCCAAGCATGCCGAGGTCGCGGCCTCCGCTGTCGTCGGCGAGGCGATCCCGGCGCTAGCGAACCTTGCCGGCGGAATCGGCGATCCCGCTGTGCGTCACAAGGGCACGATTGGCGGCTCGCTCGCCAACAATGATCCGACCGCGGATTATCCGGCCGCGGTGCTCGCGTTAGGGGCCACCATCGTCACCAACAAGCGCCGCCTCAAGGCCGAGGAGTATTTCCAGGGCCTGTTCTCGACGGCGCTGGAGGCCGACGAGATCATCACCAAGGTGATGTTTCCGCTGCCGAAGAAGGCGGCCTACATCAAATTCCGCAACCAGGCCTCGCGCTACGCGCTGGTCGGCGTGTTCGTGGCGCGGCGTCCGTCGGACGTGCGCGTCGCCGTCACCGGTGCGGGCTCCGAAGGCGTGTTCCGCGTCACCGCGTTCGAGGAGGCCTTGAAGAAACGCTTCTCGGCGAAGGCGCTTGACGGCATTGCGGTGCCGGCGGAAGGCCTCAACAGCGACATCCACGGCAGCGCCGAATACCGCGCGCATCTCATCGGCGTGCTGACGCGTCGCGCCGTCGATGCCGCCAATGCCAAGGAATGAGCTGACCTCATTCCTCGGCCGAATCTGTCCCCGGTGAGGGCGTAGCGAGACTGGCTTTTTCATGACTTCAGCGGCCAATTCTTCCGGTGCTTTGCCGGCATCGGTCGATGCGATGCTCGAACTCCTGACGTCGCGCGGCTACCTCGCCGAGCGAGCGCTGGCCACGGTGACCTATCTGTCGCTGCGCATGGGCCGGCCGCTGTTCCTGGAAGGCGAAGCCGGCGTCGGCAAGACCGAGATCGCAAAGGTGCTCTCGGCAGCGCTAGGGCGGAAGCTGATCCGCCTCCAGTGCTACGAGGGCCTCGACGTCTCCTCCGCGGTCTATGAGTGGAATAGCGCCGCGCAGATGATCGCGATCCGGATGGCGGAAGCCGCCGGCGACACCGATCGCGACCAGCTCTCGAGCGACATCTTCGCCGACCGCTACATGATCAAGCGGCCGCTGCTTCAGGCGCTGGAGCCCGACGTTGCCGGTCCCCCGGTGCTGCTGATCGACGAGCTCGACCGCGCCGACGAGGCGTTCGAGGCGTTCCTGCTCGAAATCCTCAGCGACTTCCAGGTGACGATCCCCGAATTCGGCACCGTGAAGGCGCCGCATCCGCCGATCGTCATCATCACCTCTAACCGCACCCGCGAGATCCACGACGCGCTGAAGCGGCGCTGTCTCTATCACTGGGTGGACTATCCCGCCGCCGAGCGCGAGCTCGCGATCGTCAAGACGCGCGTGCCCGGCATCTCGGCAAAACTCTCGCAGCAGGTCGTGCGCTTCGTGCAGGCGCTGCGCAACCAGGACTTCTACAAGTCGCCGGGTGTCGCCGAGACCATCGACTGGGCCACCGCTTTGTCGGAGCTCGACGCCCGCTCGCTGACCCCGCAAGTGGTCGGCGATACGCTAGGCGCACTGCTCAAATACCAGGACGACATTACGCGGATGCAGGGCGATGCCTTGCAGAAGGTACTGAAAGACGCGACGAGCGACAATTGACGCGCGTTAATTGAGTTCGTCATTCCGGGGCGCACGTAGCGCGAACTACGGTGCGCAATTGCGCACCTGAGAATCCGATCGTGCAGCGGCGATGGTGGAGGAATGGATTCCGGGTTCGGGACTGCGTCGCGCCCCGGAATGACGGCTGAGAGTGTAGATCGATGGCCATCAATCACCTTGCCCCGGAGCAAACCGAGCAGTTCGCCGACAACATCGTCGGCTTTGCCCGCGCGCTGCGTGCAGCTGGCATGCCGGTCGGACCGGGCGCCGCCATCGACGCCATGAGCGCGCTCCAGGTGATCGACATCGGCAGTCGCGCCGATGTCTTCACCACGCTTGAGGCGATCTTCGTCAAGCGCCACGAGCATGCGCTGATCTTCAAGCAGGCTTTCAACCTGTTCTTCCGCGCCTCGGAAGAATGGAAGCACATGCTGGATTCGGTGCCGCTGCCGGAGCAGGCTAGGAAGAAGCCGCAGGCAGGCTCCCGCCGCGTGCAGGAGGCGATGTCGCAGCCGCGCATGACGGAGACGCCGCAGCACCAGGAGCAGGATCTGCGCCTGTCGGTCTCCGACAAGGAGATCCTCCAGAAGAAGGACTTTGCGCAGATGAGCGCGGCCGAGATCGCCGAGGCGCTCCGCGCCGTCGAGCGGATGCACCTGCCGCAGGCCGAGCTCCTGACGCGCCGGCAACGACCCGATCCGCGCGGCCTTCGGCTCGACCTGCGCCGCACGCTGCGCGCATCTTTACGAACCGGCGGCGACATCATCGACATCCATCGCCTTGGGCGCATCGAGAAGCCCGCGCCAATCGTCGCGCTGCTCGATATCTCGGGCTCGATGAGCGAATATACCCGCCTATTCCTGCATTTCCTGCATGCCATCACCGATGCGCGCAAGCGCGTCTCGGTGTTCCTGTTCGGCACCCGGCTGACCAACGTCACCCGCGCCCTGCGCCAGCGCGACCCCGACGAGGCGCTGGCAAGCTGCTCGGCCTCGGTCGAGGACTGGGCCGGCGGTACGCGGATCTCGGCCTCGCTGCACAACTTCAACAAATTGTGGGCACGGCGCGTGCTGAGCCAGGGCGCCATCGTGCTGCTGATCTCCGACGGGCTGGAGCGGGAGGCGGATTCCAAGCTGGCCTTCGAGATGGACCGGCTGCACCGCTCCTGCCGGCGGCTGATCTGGCTGAACCCGCTGCTCCGGTTCAGCGGTTTCGAGGCCAAGGCGCAGGGCATCAAAATGATGCTGCCCCACGTTGACGAATTCCGCCCGGTACATAATTTGAGTTCGATCCAGGAGCTGATCACCACGCTCTCCCGGCCGCTGCCGCCGCATCACCGCAGCCTGATCCGCTCCGCAGCTTGAGAGGCTAGCCATGCTCGATCGCGACGAGGATATTCTGAAGGCGGCGGAGGACTGGCAAAAGGCCGGCCGTGGTGTTGCGCTCGCCACCGTGGTGGAGACCTGGGGCTCGGCGCCGCGCCCGGCGGGCTCGAGCCTCGTCATCAACGACGAGGGCACGTTCTTGGGCTCCGTCTCCGGCGGCTGCGTCGAGGGCGCCGTGGTCACCGAGGCCATGGACGTGATCGAGAGCGGCAAGCCCAAGATGCTGGAGTTTGGCGTTGCCGACGAGACCGCCTGGAATGTCGGGCTGTCCTGCGGCGGTACCATCCGCGTCTTCGTCGAGAAGGTGGGTTAGCCGTGAAGCTCGCGATCCTGCACGAACTCAACGCCGAGCGCGCCGCGCGCCGGCCGGTGATTCTGGTGACGGACACCGAGAGCGGCGAACAGCGCCTGGTGAAGGCGAATGACTTTGCCAAGGATCCGCTGCACGCAGAACTCGACAAGCAGCTTCGCATGGGCAAGAGCGCCAATGTCGAGGCTGGCGGCAAGAAGCTGTTCCTCAACGTCTATGCGCCGACCGCCAAGCTGGTCATCATCGGCGCGGTGCATATCAGCCAGGCCTTGGCGCCGCTGGCACGCTCGCTCGGCTACGACGTCACAGTCATCGATCCCCGTACGGCCTTTGCGAGCCCCGAGCGCTTCCCCGACATTCCGCTCGTCGCGGAATGGCCCGACGCGGCGCTGCCGCCGCTCAATGTCGATGCCTACACCGCCTTCGTCGCGGTGACGCACGATCCAAAGATCGACGATCCCGCGCTGCTGCACGCCTTCGAGCGCAACTGCTTCTACATCGGCGCGCTCGGCTCGCGGAAGACACACGCCAAGCGCGGCGACCGGCTGCGGGCGCAGGGCGCCAAGGAAAGCGACATCGCACGCATCCACGCGCCCATTGGCCTTGCGATCGGCGCGGTTTCTCCGTCCGAGATCGCGGTCGCGATCATGGCCGAGATCACGGCGGTGCTGCGGCTGCCTCCAAAACAAAAAGAAGAAGCGGCATGAAGTTCGGCCCGGCGAGCCCGAAGGATGCGATCGGCGGGGTGACCGTCCACACCCTGCGCCAGGGGCCGCTGGTGCTCAAGAAAGGCACGACGATCGGCCCCGCCGAGGTCGAGGCGCTGGAGCGCGCTGGGATCAAAGACATTGTGGTGGTGCGCATGGAGCCGGGTGACGTCTCCGAGGACGTTGCGGCAGCCAGCATCGCGCTTGCCGTCGGCGGCGAGGGCATCCATGTCGAGCGCGCCTTCACCGGCCGCGCCAACCTGTTTGCCGCGCGCGCAGGCGTTCTGGTGATCGACCGCGCCGCAGTTGATCGCATCAACAATGTCGACGAGGCCATCACCTTTGCCACGCTCGCCGCCTACAAGCCGGTGGTCGAGGGCGAGATGGTCGGCACCGTCAAGATCATCCCGTTCGGCGTCGACGAGAGTTTGCGCGATGCCGCGGTCAAGGCGGCCGGCAAGGATGTGCTCGAGAATCGCGCCTTACGTGATCCAGCGCGTCGGCGTGGTTTCGACGCTGCTGCCGGGCCTGTCATCCAAGGTGATCGACAAGACGCTGCGTGTTACCGCCGAGCGGCTCGCGCCGGCCGGCGCGAGCATCATCGCCGAGCGGCGGGTTCCGCATGAGGAGCAGGCGCTGTCGGCTGCGATCAAGGAGTTGCTGGGTCTTGGCGCCGAACTCGTGATCGTGTTCGGCGCATCCGCCATCGCCGACCGCCGCGACGTGATCCCGGCGGCCGTCACCGGCATCGGTGGTGAGATCGAGCATTTCGGCATGCCTGTCGATCCCGGCAATCTGCTGCTGATCGCCCGTGCCGGCGAGGTGCCGGTACTGGGTGCGCCGGGCTGCGCGCGCTCGCCGGTCGAGAACGGTTTTGACTGGGTGCTGATGCGGCTGCTCGCCGGCATCAAGGTGACGCGGTCCGAGCTGATGGGCATGGGCGTCGGCGGCCTCCTGATGGAGATCGTGACGCGGCCGCAGCCGCGCGCAAAACCCGAGACCGAGGGCAACAGCCAGGTCGCCGCCATCGTCCTGGCCGCCGGCCGCTCGACCCGGATGGGCGGACCGAACAAGCTACTTGCGGAGTTCAACGGCAAGAAGCTTGTGCGAATTGCCACCGAGCAGGCGTTGGCTTCCAGGGCATCCGAGGTGATCGTCGTCACCGGGCACCAGGCCGAGCTGGTCGAGCAGGCGCTGCAAGGCCTGAGGGTCAAATTCTGCCGCAACCCGGATTTCGCCGGCGGCATCGCAAGCTCGGTCAAGGCCGGCATCGCCGCCGTGCCCGAGACCTGCGACGGCGCCGTGGTGTGCCTCGGCGACATGCCGCTGATCGACGCCGGTCTGATCGACCGCCTCATTGACGGCTTTGCGCCCGACCGCGGCAACCTCATCGTCGTGCCCGTCAGCGAAGGCCGCCGTGGCAACCCCGTGCTGTGGTCGCGCCGCTTCTTCAAGGAGTTGTTGACCCTCGACGGCGATGTCGGCGCGCGGCATCTGATCGCCAAGCACACTGAAGCGGTGGCCGAAGTGCCCGTCGATGGCGAGAGCGCCTTCCTCGACATCGACACCCCGCAGGCGCTGGAAGCGGCAAGACGCGGATGATGCTGCCGTAGGGTGGGCAAAGGCGCGTAGCGCCGTGCCCACCATCTCTTCGTTGCGATCGACAGTTGGTGGGCACGCTGCGCTTTGCCCACCCTACGGCACCTTCCTACGGCATCTCTCACTCCCCGATTTCAACCACCCGTTCACCAAGTGGAAACGACCGCCGCTTAGAGTCCCCTCCACCTGCCTTGGGGGGAGGGGTTTTTCCATGGCTTCGAACGTCGTCGCGCGCCGTTGCGCGATGTTTTTCTTTGCGCTGTCGGTTTGTGTCTCCGGCGCCCGTTACATCACCGAAGCCCACGCAGCGGGCGCTATTGCGGTCGGCAAGTGCGGCGCGTATGGCCAGGCCTATGATTACGGCGCCGAGCACGAGGCGCGCGCCGCGGCACAGAAACAATGCAAGGGCGATTGCACGACCGTGACGATGAAGCGCGCCTGCGCTGCGATGTCGGTCGATCTCGCCAATCCCTGCGGCGCTTATGGCTTTGCCGTCAAGCCGAAGATTTCGGACTCGCTCAATGCCGCCACGCGCGAATGCTACAAATATGGCGGCAAGGAATGCGTGATCCGCGCCTGGGCCTGCGACGCCAAGGGTTGATCCTTCGAGCGCTGATTCCTCTTGCTGTCATTCCGGGGCGATGCAACGGTACCGCGCGGTGCGCGGACCTGAGCATCGAGCCCGGAATCGATTCCTCCCCGACTTTGGGACGCGATGGATTCTCGATGCGCAGCGCATCAGAGCCCGCGCCAAGTGGCGCGCCCGGAATGACATCTAGGAATACACATGCAGTTCGACACCAAGATCGCTGTCGTGATCCGCACCGATCTTCAGGCTTGGCAGAAGCTCAACGTCGCGTCTTTCCTGACGAGCGGCATTGCCGCGGCCTTTCCGGAATGCATCGGCGAAGCCTATGAGGACGCCTCGGGCACGAAATATCATGCGCTGATCGGCCAGCCGATCCTGATCTATGGCGCGGATGGTCCGGCATTATCGCGCGCGCTCGACCGGGCGCTGACGCGCAACGTCAAGCCGGCAGTCTATACCGAGGACATGTTCAAGACGACGCATGACGCCGCCAATCGCGAAGTGGTGAGGGCGGTGATGCGCAACGAGCTCAATCTCGTCGGCATCGCGATGCGCGCCGAGCGCAAGGTGATCGACAAGATTATCGACGGCCTCAAGTTCCATAGCTGAGGCCGCAGGCGTGTCATGTCGTGCCGTCATCGGGATGTCGTGATGGCGATCGGGTTGCGCAAAGTTTGTGCTGTTTGACGCCCATCAAAGGAGGACCTCTCGGTATCGCTAGTCTGTGTCTGTAATGCAAAGGAGCAGACCGATGCCGACCATGAAAGCCGCAATTGTCAGACAATTCGGCAAGCCGCTGGTGATCGAGGACGTGCCGGTGCCGCAGCCCGGTCCGGGAGAGGTTCTGGTCAAGGTGAAGGCCTGTGGCGTCTGTCACACCGATCTGCACGCCGCGTCCGGCGACTGGCCGGTGAAGCCGGTGCCGCCCTTCATTCCCGGCCATGAAGCAGCCGGCATCGTCGCCGCGGTCGGGTCCGGCGTGAAGAATTTGAAGGTCGGCGATGCCGTGGGCGTGGCCTGGCTGCACGATGCATGCATGTCATGCGAATATTGCGAGACCGGCTGGGAGACGCTGTGCGAGCACCAGCACAACACCGGCTACAGCGTGAACGGCGGCTTCGCCGAATATGTTATCGCCTCGGCCGCCTTCGCCGCAAAGCTGCCGGCGAGCGTCGATTTCGCCGCCATTGCGCCGATCCTCTGCGCCGGTGTCACCACCTACAAGGGATTGAAGGAGACCGAGGCGCGACCCGGCGAGTGGGTCGTGATCTCAGGCGTCGGCGGGCTCGGCCATGTCGCAATTCAGTACGCCAAGGCGATGGGGCTCAAGGTCGCGGCGGTCGATATCGCCCAGGACAAGCTCGCGCTCGCACGTGAGGCCGGCGCCGATCTCGCGGTCAACGCACTCGCCGCAGGGGCCGTGGACAATGTTCTTGCGGCAACCGGAGGCGGGGCGCACGGCGTGCTGGTGACGGCGGTGTCGACTGCTGCGTTCGCCCAGGCACTGAAGATGGTGCGCCGCAAAGGCACCGTCAGCCTCGTCGGCCTGCCGCCGGGCGAATTCCCGACGCCGATCTTCGATGTCGTGCTCAAGCGCATCACCGTGCGTGGCTCGATCGTCGGCACACGGCGCGATCTCGATGAAGCCATCGCGTTTGCCGCGGATGGCAAGGTCAAGGCCGAGGTGACGAAGGTGCCGCTCACGCAAATCAACGACGTCTTCGACCGCATGAAGGCCGGCAAGATCGACGGTCGCATGGTGCTGGATTTTGGCTAAAGCTTGATCCGGAAAAGTGCGAAGCGGTTTTCCGAAAAGATCATGCTCAAACAATAACCTAAAGCGCGATGACGATTCATCCCAATCTCATCGCGCTGTAGCACCTCACCCTGGCGGCATGCCTTCGAACTTTATCAGGCTGGCGTCGAGGCGATCCCAGTCATAGCCGCGCGCGGCGAAAGTGACCGCCTGCGGCTTGTAGCGGGCGGGCTCGTCGAAGGTTGCGGCGCGGATCGTGAAGACGCCGGGCTGTGCCGCGAAGGTCATGTACACAGGCACGCCGCATTGTGTGCAAAAGCCGCGCGTCTTCACGTTGCCGCTGTCGGCGACCATATCCCAATGCTTCGCTTCGCCGGTCAGCGTGACGCCGGCGCGCGCGAACGTCGCGTACGAGCCATGGCCGCTGCCGCTTTCCCGCTGGCAGTCCCGGCATTGACAGTGGTTGCTGAACAGCGGCTCACCGGCAATCGAATAGCGGATCGCGCCACAGGCGCAGCCGCCGGAATAGGGCTTGTCCATCGCGATATCTCCTCACTTCTCGCCGCTGATCTCATCGAGCTGTCTGACGACCTTCTTCCAGCCGCCGCTCATCACGTTGTAGGCCGACTCGTTCCTGGGCATCACGAAGCCCGCATGGACCAGGCGGATCCGCGTGCCGGCTTCGACCGGGGTGAGGGACCACGTCACGACGGTGTCGAGCGGCGCGCCATAACCGGTGTTGCGTTCATCGCCGCCTTTCCAGGCGTAGACGAGGCGCCTGTTGGCCACGACCTCGAGAACCCGGCAATGAATGACGCCGTCCCAGGCGCCGCCCGGGGTGGTTTGGAATGTGAAGGTGTTGCCTTCAATCGCTTCGAAGCCGGTCGGCTGCATCAGCCAGCGCGCGATCAACTGGGCGCTGGTCAGCGCCTTCCAGATCGTCTCCGGCGCATGAGGGAGCACTTCGTCAATGACGATGTCCCTGATGTTGTCTTGGGTCTCGGCTTTCAACTCGGCTGCACTCACGGTTCGATCTCCTTCAAGAGGTCACGCAGGTTCTGGAAGCGCTCGCGCCAGAACACGCCGTAATGGTCCATCCAGGTGACCAGCGGCTCGAGGCCTTGCGGCGCGGCGCGGTAGTAGACATTGCGGCCCTCGGCGCGCTCGGCGACGAGGCCCGCTTGCTTGAGGGATTTCAGGTGCTGCGAGATCGCGCCCTGGGTCACGCCGCTGCCGCGTGTCAGGTCGGCGACGCTGATTTCCCTGCTGTCGAAGACGCGTTCGAACACGGCGCGGCGCGTTGGGTCGGCGAGGGCGCGCATCACGGCGGTTACGGGGTTGGGGGTGACTTCCATCATGAGAAACACATTAGCATGTGCTAATTCATTAGTAAACACTAATTCGTCGTGCATTCCTTCTTTAAATTGACAATGACTGACTGGTCAGTCATAAATGGCAAATGACGAAGAAGCCCGCCAGAACAGCGATTGCATCCGTGGCCCGAACCGGGAGCCACGCACACGAAGCCGGAGCAGAAGCCGAGGCCCGCGTTTCAAATCGCGCCGCCCGGGCCGCGGAGCGGCGTGCGGCGATCGTGGAAGCGGCGATGGAGGAGTTCATCGCGCGCGGCTTTGCCGCCACGCGGCTCGACGACATCGCCAAGCGCGCCGGCGTCGCCAAGGGCACGATCTACCTGCACTTCAAGGACAAGGAATCGATGTTCGAGGAGCTGGTGCGCATTGTCATCGTGCCGGTGGTCACGCGCCTCACGGCGCTGCCGCCGCCGGTGGGCTCGGTGCGCGACCTGATAGAGGCCTTCGCCGGCAACTTCCTGAAGGAGGTCATCGGCACCAGGCGCGGCGACCTCGTCCGCCTGATCGTGGCGGAGGGGCCGCGCTTTCCGTCCGTTGCCGACTTCTACTACCGCGAAGTGGTCTCGCGCGGGATTGCCGCCATGCGCGCGCTGATCGAACTCGGCATCGCCCGCGGCGAGATTCGAGAGAAGGACCTCGCGCGCTATCCACAGATCCTGGTCGCGCCCGCGATGATCGCGGTGATCTGGCAGAGCCTTTTTGTGCGGCATGCGCCGCTCGACGCGCAGGACATGCTGCGCGTTCATCTCGATTTGATTTTTGGCGAACGGAGGACGACATGAGGTCGTCACGAGCGATTTTTAGATTTGCATTGGCCGTCGTGCTCGCAACCGCGCTTGCAGCCTGCAACGAGAAGCGCGATCCCGGCTTCCAGGGCTGGGTCGAGGCCGACATGATCTTCGTCAGCCCGGACGAAGCCGGCCGGGTGACCAAGCTCAATGTCCGCGAGGGGGACGAAGTCAAGGTCGGCGATCATCTCTATTCCGTCGATGACGATCTTCAGCTTGCCGATCTCAACCAGAACAAGGCGACGCTGGCGAATGCGCAGCAGACCTATGATCGCGCGGCTTCGCTGAACAAGACCGGCTCGGGCACGCAGGCCAATCTGGACTCCGCCGTGTCCGCCCTGCGCGTCGCGCAAGCGCGGGTGGCGACGTCGGAGACGCGAATGGCGCGGCGCAAGGGCTTTGCGCCGGTCGCCGGCACCATCCAGCAGATCTATTTCCGGGAGGGCGAGATGGTGGCGGCGCAGCGCCCGGTGCTCTCGATCATGCCGCCCGGCAATATGAAGCTGCGCTTTTTTGTGCCTGAGGCCGAGCTGCCGAAGCTCGCCATCGGCGATACGGTGCGGATCGCCTGCGATAATTGCGCGGCCGATCTCACCGCAAAGATCTATTTCATCGCGACCTCGGCCGAATACACCCCGCCCGTCATCTACAGCCTCGATGAGCGCAACAAGCTCGTCTACCTGATCCAGGCGCGGCCCTCGCGCCCCGACGCCTTGCGCGTCGGACAGCCGATCGACGTCTACCTCAATCCGAAGACACCGGTGGCGGACAAGCGATGAGCGGCGGCAACGGCATCGCGATCGACGTCAAGGGCCTGACCAAGTCGTTTGGGGGCCGCGAGGTCGTGCACGATCTGTCGATGCAGGTGAAGCGCGGCTCGATCTACGGCTTCCTCGGGCCGAACGGCTCGGGCAAGACCACGACCATCCGCATCCTCTGCGGCCTGCTCACGCCCGACAGCGGCGAGGGCACCTGCCTCGGATACGACATCCGCCGCGATGCCGAAAAGATCAAGCGCCAGGTCGGCTACATGACCCAGCGCTTCAGCCTGTACCAGGACCTCTCGGTGCGTGAGAACCTCGAATTCGTCGCGCGGCTTTATGGCCTCATTGACGCGCGTGGCGCTGCGCGCGACATGATCAAACGGCTCGGGCTCTCCGGCCGTGAGGAGCAGCTCGCGGGCGAGCTCTCCGGCGGCTGGAAGCAGCGCCTGGCGCTCGGGGCCTGCACGCTGCCCAATCCGCAACTCCTGCCGCTCGACGAGCCGACCGCCGGCGTCGATCCCAAGGCGCGCCGCGACTTCTGGAACGAGATCCACGCGCTCGCCGCCGACGGCCTCACCGTGCTGGTTTCGACTCACTACATGGATGAGGCCGAGCGCTGTCACGAGATCGCCTACATCGCCTATGGCCATCTCCTGACGCATGGCACGGTGGAGCAGGTGATCGCCAAATCCGCGCTCACCACCTACACTGTCACAGGTGAAGATCTGAATGGGCTCGCGGCCGAGCTCACCGGCAAGCCCGGCATCGACATGGTGGCGCCATTCGGCACCTCGCTGCACGTTTCGGGGCGCGACGTCGCCGCGCTCGAAGCCAGCATCGGGCCGTGGCGCGAGAAGAGCGGCCTGGACTGGCAAAAGTCGTCGCCATCGCTCGAAGACGTGTTCATCGAGCTGATGAGCCACTCCAAGGACAATTTCCAGTAAGGACAATGTCCAATGAGCGCTGTCGATCATCCCGCGCCACAGCACGAAATCCGGGAGCGCTTCGGCTTCTGGAGACGCTCCTATGCGATGCTGATCAAGGAGTTCATCCAACTGAGGCGAGATCGCGTGTCCTTCGCGATGATCGTGATGCTACCGGTGATGCAGCTCATGCTGTTCGGCTACGCCATCAACACCACGCCCCACAATCTGCCGAGCGCGGTGCTGCTCCAGGAGGATTCCGATCTCGCCCGCTCGATCCTGAAGGCGCTGGAGAACACCGCCTATTTCCGCTTCCTCTATGAAGTGCACGACGTCGAAGATTTCGACAATCTGCTGAAATCGGGCAAGGTGCTGTTCGGCGTCGAGATCCCGCGCGGCTTCGAGCGAGCGGTGCGGCGCGGCGACAAGCCGGCACTGCTGGTCGCGGCCGACGCCACAGATCCCGTTGCGGCGAGCTCGGCGATCGGTTCGCTCGGCATGGTGGTGCAGACCGCGCTCAAGCACGATCTCTACATCGGCGATCCCCCGGAGATGCCGTTCGAGATCCGCGCGCATGCCCGTTACAATCCGGCCGCGGCCTCCAGCCTCAACATCGTGCCGGGCCTGGTCGGCACCATCCTCACCATGACCATGCTGATCTTCACCGCGCTCTCGGTCACGCGCGAGGTCGAGCGCGGCACCATGGAGAGCCTGTTGTCGATGCCGATCAAGCCGGTCGAGGTGATGTTCGGCAAGATCGTGCCTTACGTGCTGGTCGGCTTCGTGCAGGCCTTCCTCATCATCGGCATCGGCGTCGGCCTGTTCGGCGTGCCTGTGCTCGGCAATCTGTTCCTGCTGGCGCTGCTCTCGACGCTGTTCATCACGACCAATCTGTCGATCGGCTACACCATCTCGACGCTGGTGCAGAACCAGCTCCAGGCCATGCAGATGTCGATGATGTTCTTCCTGCCCAGCATCCTGCTCTCCGGCTTCATGTTCCCGTTCGCGGGCATGCCGGCCTGGGCGCAATATGTCGGCGAGGCCCTGCCGCTGACCCATTACCTGCGCATCGTCCGCGCCATCATGCTGAAGGGCGCGACCATGCAGAACCTGCGCTTCGACACGCTGGCGCTGGCGGCCCTGATGCTGCTCGCCATGACCATCGCCGTGACGCGCTTCCGCCGCACGCTGGATTGAGGCACAATGCCCCCGGAATCGAGGGCTGAAATGGTCAGGTTTGCAAGCAGGAAAGCCCGGCAGCATGCCGTGCTATCGGAGGATTTCGAGCGCGAGCTGACGCGGGAGGTGCTCCGCACCGAGCTGTTGCGGGTGCGCGCGCTGATCATGACGGGTTGCGTCATGATGTTGTTCCTCACCACAATCTACCTGATCGATCCTGCTGTCGTGAACCGGGTCTGGCGCGGAACGGAAGGACTCATCGAGATCTATGGCCTTCTGGTCGGCTTCATCCTGTTCGAGGTCTGGGTTCACACCCAGATCAGGAAGAACCTCCGCCTTGATCGCGACCTGCCGGTGATCCGGCGCTATCTCGGCACGCTGATCGAGACGTCGCTGCCTACGGTGATCCTCATCCTTCAGATCCGGACCATGGGCGCGAGCCAGGCGCTCGGTTTCGCCGTGCCGCTGATGTACTTCATCTTCGTCATTCTCTCGACCCTGCGGCTCGATTTCTGGCTCTCAACCTTCACGGGTTTCGTGGCTGCAGCCGGGCTTCTAGCAATCGCGCTATATTACAATTCGGCGAGCGAGGCCGACGAACCCCTGATTTATTTCCACGCCGTGCGGAGCATCATCATCCTGATCTGCGGCGTGCTGGCGGGCGCCGTCGGCGCGCAGCTGCGGCGGCAATTTGCCGCGAGCATTGCGGCGACCACCGCGCGGGACCGGGTGACGAATCTGTTCGGCCAGCACGTCTCGCCGCAGGTGGTGGAGCGGCTGATGGCGGCGGGAACGACTGCAAGCGGCGACCTCCGCCGCGTCGCGGTGATGTTCGTCGATTTCCGCGGCTTCACGGCCGGTGCGCAGTCGCGCACGCCTCAGGAGGTGGTCGACCGGCTCGACGGCGCCTTCGCCGTTTTGGTCGATATCCTCGACCGCCACGGCGGCATCGTGAACAAATTTTTGGGCGACGGATTTCTCGCGCTGTTCGGCGCGCCATTGGAGGCCTCCGACGCCGCGCACCGCGCGGTCGCTGCCGGCCGCGAGATGCTGACGGCGATGGACCGCATCAACGCGCAGACGAGCTGGCCGCTGCGGATCGGCATCGGCATCCATTTCGGTGAGGTCGTCGCCGGCAACATCGGCTCGCCCCGGCGCAAGGAATACACGGTTATCGGCGACACCGTGAACTTCGCCTCGCGCCTGGAGGCGCTGAACAAGGAGCTCGGCTCCCAGCTCCTGATCTCCGAGTCCGTGCGTGAGGCGCTGGGAGACGACGGCAGCGATGCCGTCGCGCGCGGCGAGGTCGAGGTGCGCGGCTATGAGCGGCCGGTCGCGGTGTTTCAATTGGGGTGAGCGCTGTCTAGATCGGGGCGTAGGCAAGGCGCGCCCGCAACGTCGCTTCCGCGAATGCTCCGATTGCTCCGAATTTTGGGGCATGACGGGCGATGTCGCCGGCCTGTAGACTTGCCGGCGATGCGGCCGGTTGCGGCCGCGACTTGCATGGGGAAGTGAAAGATGCAGCGTCGCTACATCACCGTCGATGTGTTCACCGATCGCGCCTTCGGCGGCAACCAGCTCGCCGTGGTGCTCGATGCTGGCGGGCTGTCCACTCGGCAGATGCAGTCGATCGCGACCGAGTTCAACTATTCCGAGACGACCTTTGTGCTGCCGCCGCGTGACAAGGCGAATGATGCCGAGGTGCGCATCTTCACCCCGGTCAGGGAGATGCCCTTCGCGGGTCATCCGAATGTCGGCACGGCTTTCGTGCTGGCGACGATCGCCAAGGAGCCGAAGCCGCGCCTGCTGTTCGAAGAGAAGGCCGGGCTCGTGCCGGTCGACATCCGGCGGGAGCAGGGCCGGGTGGTGAGCACCGAGCTCACCGCGCCGCAGCCGCTGGCGCGGTTGTCGCAACTGTCTGCCGCGGATGCCGCGAGCTGCATCTCGCTCAGCGCGGAGGATATCAAGCTCGACCGTCACGCGCCGCAGGTCGTCGGTGTTGGAACGCCATTTTTGGTGATCGAGCTGCATTCGCGCGATGCGCTCAAGCGGGCGAGGTCCGACGCGGCGGCCTTCGGCAGGATATTTCCGCGCGACGGCGCAGTCTCCGCCTGGTTCTATACGCGCGATGTGCCCGCGGTGGAGGCGCCCTGCGAGCTTCAAGCGCGGATGTTCATGCGCGGTGCCGGCGGTCTCGCCGAGGACCCTGCCACCGGCAGCGCCACGGTCGCGGCCGCCGCGCTGTTCGCCGATCTTGACCCCGCGCGCGACGGCGAATTGAAGCTCACGGTCGGCCAGGGCTTTGACATGGGCCGGCCAGCCTGCTGCTGACGCGGGTGCGCAAGCAGGACGGCAAGATCATCTCGGCCCATGTCGGCGGCAGCTGCGTGCAGATGATGGAAGGGACGTTTCGGTTGGCGGGAGAGGGCTAGGGTGCTCTCAGCTCGTCATTCCGGGGCAGCGCGAAGCGCTGAGCCCGGAATCGATTCATCCACCAACTCCTTGGCTTAATGGATCTCGAGTTCCCGCTGCGCGCGCCCCGCAATGACGGTGTGGCTACACCTGCCGCCCCGCCAAATTCTTCACCGCCACGCCATCGCGCTCCTCGATGATCTCCGCGATCATCTGGCGGTGGCAGTGGGTGTGGTCGCGCTCGTAGCAGAGCAGGCACACGGGGCCGGCCTTCTTCACCAGCGCCGAGAGCTCGTCCATCTCTTCTCGCGCCTGCGGCGTCTTCAGGTGCTTTGAATAGATTTTTTCCAGCACGTCGTATTGGCCGCTGCGGGCGGCGAGGCGGCCTTCCTTCGGCGTGCCGAGCGCGGCGAGATGGATATAGGCGATACCGCGTTCGTCGAGTCCCGCGGAGAGCTGCTTCTTGGAGAAGCCCGGCCGTCGCGAGGATGTCACCGCGCGCACGTCGACCACGAGCTTGACGCCGGCCTGTTCCAGTTCGTCCAGCACGGCCTTGGGCGGCGTCTGCTCATAACCGATGGTGAAGAGCTTCTTCGCCTTTGCCATGGGAGACCTCAGCTTACCCGCGCGATCAGTTCCATGGCGCCGTGCGGCGCGCGCACCTTGCCCTCGTGGATGACGTAGGCGAACACGTCGCGCGGCTCCTTCGTCGGCTTGGCTTTGTCGACTTTCGGGAGGTCGTCGGGTTCGCTTCCCGACGCCCAGGCCTGAAAGCGCTCGGCCCAGGCATCGAGCTGCTTCGGCGGATAGCAGGTCTTGATCTCGTCATTGCCCTTCTGAAGCCGTGCATAGACGAAATCGCCGGCGACGTCGGCAATCGCCGGATATTTGCCGTGCTCGGCGAACACCACCGGCGTCTCGAATTCGCGGATCAACGCGACGAAGTCAGGCGTGCAGAAGCTGTCATGGCGCACCTCCACGACATGGCGCAGCGCGCGCCTCTCGAGCTTGCGCGGCAGCAGCTCCAAAAACTTGCCGAAATCGGCGCCGTCGAATTTTTTGGTCGGCGCGAACTGCCAGAGCACAGGCCCGAGATGGTCGCCGAGCTCCAGCACGCCGGAATCGTAGAACCGCTTGATGGAATCGCCGGCCTCGGCGAGCACACGGCGGTTGGTGGCGAAGCGTGGGCCCTTTACCGAGAACACGAATCCCTCGGGCACTTCGCTTGCCCATTTACGAAAGCTCTCCGGCTTCTGTGAGCCGTAATAGGTGCCGTTGATCTCGATCGAGGTCAGCTTCGAGGCGGCGTAGGACAACTCCTTGGCCTGCGTCAGCTTCTCCGGATAGAACACGCCGCGCCAGGGCTCGAAGGTCCAGCCGCCGATGCCGATGAAGATGTTGCCGGATTTTTTGGACGCGGTTTTTGCTTTGGCCACGGAAGGATCTCGCATCGACGGGGAGGGACCTCATCCTAATCAAACCAGTTGTGATTGGCCAGTTGGCCCGTCCCGTCTAAGCTCGCGACCCGCGAAGAAGGAGAACAAGAATGCGGATGCTGTTGCTGGGAGCCGCGCTCGTCATGATGACATCTGCCGCCATGGCGGATGACGACGACGCGAAAAGCGCACAGAAGCTCGCCCAGCAGGGCCGCGACGATTACTGGCACTGCCTGGCGCGGGAATATTCCCGCGATTTAAATCAGGGCCTGTCGGAACAGGATTTTGGCCGTTCGGTCGCGGGCGCCTGTCCGTCGGAGCGGCAATATTACCGGGTGGTGCTGCTCGACGATCTCACCACGCAATATCCCAACATCGATTCCGGTGCCCATCTCGCCACCGCGAACAGGGCGGTGGAGTTGGCGCAGAAGGACATCGTGACGGCCTTCGTCAAGCACCGGCCGCCGCAGAAATAGCTCCATTGGCCGCTGCGGCCCGGCGGCCCTTCCGGCTGCGCGCTCATCCATGGTATCACTGGGCGCATCTGGAACAGGGATGGGTCCATGTCGTCTGAGTCGGTGGGGGGCATTCTGGGCGCGATCGTCGCGGCGATCGTGCTTGCGGTCGCCGTCGTGTTCGGACCGATTGGCCAGTACGGCAAGCCGGCGAAAGTCGAGCAGGCCCCTTCTGCGGCACCCGCAGCCCCGGCCGCTCCGGCGCCGCGAGGGCCGGTGATTTGGGAAGTACCCAACCAATAGGGCGCCAAAATCGGGTTTTGGTCCTCTTGCGAAGCGGATTCGTCGTTCCGATCGTAGCTTTCAACGGTGACGTTGAGCGAAAACTCCGTCGCTGGGACGACCTTGGAATAGCTTGGGCCTGCGCCGGATGTACGCGCGGTCCGCCGTTCCGGGGTCGTTGGCATTTTAGGGCCTCTTTTGGGCCGTTCCCCTTGGAAAACCCCGGCTTGGCAGCGCATGACGCGGCGGATATACGCTGCCGTCATGAATGAAGTGATCAGACCGGGCGTCGACAACCTGCCGCAGGCTCAAGAAGGGCCGGAACTGTCGGTCATTGTCCCGACCTTCAACGAGCGCGACAACGTCACGGTGCTGTACCGGCGGCTGGAGGCGACACTCACCAACGTCGCCTGGGAGGTCGTGTTCGTCGACGACAATTCGCCCGACGGCACCTGGGACGTCGTGCGCGCGCTGGCGCAGCGCGACAGCCGCGTGCGCTGCGTCCGCCGCATCGGCCGCCGCGGCCTGTCGGGAGCCTGTATCGAGGGCATCCTCGCCTCGAGCGCACCCTTTGTGGCCGTGATCGACGCCGACCTCCAGCACGACGAGACGCAACTGCCGAAGATGCTGTTGCTGCTCGCGAGCGACGAGGCCGACCTCGTGGTCGGCAGCCGCTACATCGAGGGCTACAAGAGCGAAGGCTTCAACAAGCAGCGCGCCGGCGCCAGTGCGCTCGCGACCGAGGTCGCCAGGAAGATGCTGCGGGTCGAGATCGCCGATCCCATGAGCGGCTTCTTCATGATTCGCCGCGATCGGTTCGAGCAGCTCGCGCCAAAGCTTTCGGTGCACGGTTTCAAGATCCTGCTCGACCTCGTCGCGACCGCGCATGGCGGCTTGCGGGCGGTCGAGATTCCCTACACCTTCGGCGCCCGGCAGCACGGCGAGAGCAAGCTCGATTCCATGGTCGCGCTGGACTTCCTCGGCCTCGTCCTGGCCAAGCTGAGCAACGACATCGTCTCGCTGCGCTTCATCCTGTTCGCGATGGTCGGTGGCATCGGCCTCGTGGTGCATTTGACCACGCTGTTCATCGCGCTTCAGCTGTTCAAGGTGCCCTTTCCGGAGGCGCAGGCCGCCGGCGCTATCGTCGCCATGACCAGCAATTTCATCCTCAACAACTTCCTCACCTATCGCGACCAGCGGCTGAAGGGTCTTGCGCTGCTGCGCGGTCTGATCGCCTTCTACATCGTGTGTAGCGTTGGCCTGCTTGCCAATGTCGGCGTCGCCTTCTCGGTCTACGACCAGGAGCCGATCTGGTGGCTGGCCGGCATGGCCGGCGCGCTGATGGGCGTGGTGTGGAATTACGCGATGTCCGGACTGTTTGTCTGGCGCAAGAAATAGCGCGATATGGGCGGAGCTGACGCGGGGATCGTCCGCAACACCGCGCTGGCAATTCTTGCGCTGGTCGGCTTGCGACTGGTCGCCGCCGCGTTCACGCCGATCACCTTCGACGAAGCTTATTACTGGATGTGGTCGAACAATCTGGCGGGCGGTTACTACGACCACCCGCCGATGGTGGCCTATGTCATCCGCGCCGGCACCATGATCGCCGGCGACACCGAGCTCGGCGTTCGCCTCGTCTCGATCCTGCTGGCGCTGCCGATGAGCTATGCGGTCTATCGCTCCACCGCGATCCTGTTCGGCGGCGCGCGCGTGGCCGCGAACAGCGCCATCCTGCTCAACGTGACGATGATGGCGTCGGTCGGCACGCTGATCGTGACGCCCGATGCGCCGCTGCTGGTCGCCTCCAGCTTCGTGCTGTTCTTCCTCGCAAAGGTGCTGGAGACCGGCCGCGGCGTTTGGTGGCTCGCGGTCGGCGCAGCCGTTGGCGCGGCGCTGCTGTCGAAATATACGGCAATGTTCTTTGGGCTAGCGATCCTGATCTGGCTCGCGGCCGTGCCGAAGCTCAGGCCCTGGTTCCTCTCGCCGTGGCCCTATCTCGGTGGTCTCGTTGCTCTTGCGCTGTTCTCGCCGGTGATCCTCTGGAATGCGGACCATCAATGGGTCTCGTTCGCAAAGCAGCTTGGCCGCGCCAAAATCGAGGACTTTCGTCCTGTCTTCATCGCCGAGCTGATCCCGACCCAGATCGCGTTCGCGACCCCGCTCGTCTTCATCCTGGGCGCGATGGGGCTGCATGCGCTGACCTGGCACCGGGCCGGTGCATTGGCCTCGCGCGTGCTGATCGAGACGATGTTCTGGACCATCGTCGCCTATTTCGTCTGGCATTCCCTGCATGCCCGCGTCGAGGCCAATTGGTTCGCGCCGGTCTATCCGCCCTTCATCGTCGCCGCGGCCGCCGCCGCCAATCTCGTGCAATGGAAGCCGCGCCAGCGGCGCCTGGTGGATTTCTGCCTGCGCTGGGCCGCGCCAACAGGCGTCGTGATGTTTGCAGCCCTGATCGTGCAGGCCAATACCGGCTGGCTGTCCGGATATCGCCGCGATGCCACCGTGCGCAGCGTCGGCATCGGTTGGCGCGATCTTGCTGCCGAGATCGAAGCCGTGCGCACGCGCAGTGGCGCGACCTGTGTGCTCGCGCAGGACTACGGCACCACAGGCTGGCTTGCCTTTTATCTGCCGCGCGGCACCTGCGTGGCGCAGCAGAGCCAGCGCATCCGCTGGGTCAACATGCCCGAGCCCGATCCCAAGCTGCTCGCCGGCAAGCTGCTCTATGTCGACGAGCTGCGCAGCGATGGTCATCCCGTCCTCAACGATCTCTTCGCGACGGTGACGCAGATTGCGCAATTGCAGCGCAAGCGCGGGCCGCTGGTGGTCGAGACCTACGGCATCGATCTCTTGGAAGGCGCCAAGGGCGACGTGCTCGACCGCTCACCGCCGCCGGAAGCGCGGTAGCGACCGCGCTGCCCCCGCATCGTCGTCCCGGCGAAGGATTCAGTCCATCAGCTCGGCCCTGGCGGCAGCCTGCCTCGGCCCATCGCGGTCCCGCCAGAACCAGACGGTCACGACGCCGGAGCGGCCGCGGACCTGGGTGAGCAGGGGGCCCGACAGGACGCCGTCGGGAGCGCCGTGGAAGTCGGCGGTATTCAGCAGCGTATCGCTCAGCGCGAGCCGCGCGTCGTGCTGGGCGGCGATCTCCATCAGCCGGCTCGCGACGTTGACGGTGTCGCCGGTCGCGGTGATGTGCTGGTGGCTTTCGCCAAGGCGGGAGGCGACGATCTCGCCGAAATGCGCGCCGATCTTGAAGCCGAGCTGATCTCCGATCGCTGGCGGCAGCGAGGCGATCCAGCGTTCGACGCCGCGATGCAAGTCGATCGCGCATTTCAGCGCGCGCACCGCGTCATCGGGCATGGCGCGCGGCAGGCCGAACAGGATCATGGCGCCGTCGCCGAGAAAGCCGGTGATCAAGCCGCCGCAATCGACTGCGGTCTTGTCCACTAGCGCGTGAAACGCCTTCAGCATGTCCTGGAGCGCGTCTGGATCGGTCCGTTCGCTCAGCGCCGTGAAGCCGGAGAGATCGATGAAGACCACGGCTGCGTCCTGGCGGACGGGCTTGGACAGGAAATTCGGATCACGCGCCAGCCAGTCCTGCACCGCCGGCGCCTGGAATTGCGCCAGCGACCTGCTCTTGGCGGCGAGATATTGCGTGCGGCGGCCTCCCGCCCACAACTGCACGCCGGCAAAGACCGCAACCGGCGGCACCGTGGCCGCGAGCGTGGTCGCGGCGTTCAGCCAGACCCCATGCGTGAACGCGAACACGTTGAGCCCGGCCCAGGCGAGCATCACCGCGGCCGCCGCTATGATGCCGAGCGCACTGCGCCGCCAGGCGAGCAGGCCGACCAGCAGCATCGGCAAGAGGCTCGCGGCGAGCGCGTCGGCGATATGGACCCGGCGGTCGCGCACGATGCTGTCGCCGGCGACAAGGTGGGTGATCGCGGTCGAGACCACCTCGACGCCGGGCATCAGCGAATCGAACGGCGTCGGGTAGAAGTCGCCGCCGCCGGCGACCGCGGCGCCGATCACGACGATCCGGTTCTCGATCACCGCGCGGTTGAGAGTGCCGTCGAAGATGCTCTGCGCACTGACGGTGCGGATGGTGCGGCGCGGGCCGTAATAGGTGATCGGCAGCGCGAAGTCGCTGTCGGTCGGCACCGTGCGGTCGCCGAGCCTGAGATGATCCGGCGCGATCGTCAGCGGCTTGTCCAGCGCGCGGGCCGCCACGCGCAAGGGAAACGACAGCTCGACCTTGTCGGCCGTCCGGAACAGCATCGGCACCGAGAGCGGCGAGCCCGACTGTCCCGTCGCGACGTTGACAACGCCGACCTCGGCATGGTCGGCGAAGCGCAGGCAGCGGCAGCAGGAAGCGCTCGGCCTGCGGCAGGACGGCGAGGGGACCGTCGCTGCTCGGCGCCACGGTTTCGCTGGCGGCCGGGAAGATCGCCGCGGCCGCGAGCACCATCGGGCCGGTGGCGAGCGTGTTGGCGAGCGTCGCATCTCCGATCGCGGCGCTGCGGTCGACCAGCAGCAAGTCGATCGCGACGACCTTCGGCTTGAATTGCACGATGGTGTCGACGACGCGGGCGAGATCGGCGCGCGGCAGCGGATAGCTGCCGCCGCGCTTCACCACGGTATCGTCGATCGCGACGATGGTGACGAGATCGGGCGGACGCTGCACGCCGCGGACCTGGGTCCGCCAATCCGTCAGCGTCGCTTCGAGGCGGTCGAGAAAGCGCAGATGGCCGTTGGCGTGCGCGGCATAGACGCCCGCGCCCCACAGCGCGGTGAGGACGAGTGCCACCAGGATCTGAACGCGTCGGCTACGCATGCGGTCGGTTTGCAATCTTTTATCGTCCAAAACTCATTGGCCGAGCGTTGTCGACCCGGCCTTATTGTCCGAGCCTTGCCATCAGCGCGTCGACGCGCGGCTGGCCCCATGTCTTGACGGTCAACGGGCCGGTTGGCTCGACATCGACGCCTTCACCCGGTCCGAGCACGACACCGCGTCCGCGGGCCCTGCGGCTCACGCCGACGCGGCCGTCGGCGACGAACACGGAGGTCTTGGCGTCAGCGACATCGACCGCCCATTTCGTGCCGCGCACTGCGGCGATCGCCTGCGGCGTCAGTACCTTGAAGGGATTGCCGCCGGGCTTCTTGCGCACCTCGATCAGCAGGGCTTTGCTGCTCAACTCCACGGAGTTCTATATGTCCGTCGCGGTTGGCGTCCTTTAGTTCAAATCTGGCGCCGTTTTCGGCAACGATCGTGATGCCGTTGTCGCAGCGCCAGACTTGCGTGCCCGCGACCGACGGTGATGCCGTGCAGCCCGCATTGGTCGCAGGCTGTGCACTTGCAAACCCAATCAACAACAATGACCACGCCACGGCGTAAAACCCGGCGCGTGAAAAGCCTCTCATGCCAGCCTCCGTTTCGCGTGCTCGGCACAGTTCAAGGCGATGTTGATACGCCACCGTATCACCCGCAGAGGCTGCTGAAAAGTGCCGAGGTGGGAGCTATTTTCTCGTGGCGGCGATTGCCAGACCGGGGCGATCAACTTTCAGTCACGGCGCCGTGCCGCATGAGCGCTCCGGTCCGAGGTGTGAGATGTGCGTGAGCTATTGCCGCGATCGGCCGGCTCGGGGCAGGGCTGCTGGAAGCGGCGTCCGCCAGCCTCGCGCAATGCTCAGCCGCTAGGGTGAGGCGGTATTGAAGACCACGAAAATGACTTGGTTGGATGCGTTTAGAAAGGCGGCCGAGGAGGGGCGCTGACCGCACCGCTCCGGCCGAGAATTATAGTTAACAATCTCGCCTAAGTCCGTAGTTCTGCGGGCTTATTTCTCGAAATGGGACAGCATTAACGAGTTGCCCCACATCTGCCTGAACTTAATCTGCATTTAACTAAAAGTCGCCTTAATGACGCTCCGACCCTCTGCGAGATGCTGTTCCCGGATCGTGACCAGCGGCGCTTCGAAGGGGGACTGAGTGACACCGTCCTGGACGCAAGGCGAATGAGTACGAGTATCGCTGCGCAGAGTAACGCGGCACGGAAGTCCAAGAAATTCTCGAAGAATTATTCGCGGAAATCTTCCCGGAAAATGACCACCCACAATTGGCTTGGCGCCGCGGCGATCGGCTGCGTCGTGATCGGCGCCGGCTGGACCATCTACACCAACATCCTCGGCGCCAGCGTCTATCCAACCGTCGGCAACAGCGGCTACGACGAGCCGGTGATCAAGCGCGCGCCCAAGGTCGCGCTGCGCGAGGCGGGTGAGGCGGTCAAGGAAGCCTTCGCGCTCTTGCCCGACCGGTTGCAGGTGGCCGCGCCGATCTCGCGCGAGATGTTCAACGAGCGCTTTGCCGCGGCTGCGACGCAAGGCGTGGCCTCGAACGCGGCCAGCGCCGCGCCTGCCGCGCCCGCAACCAGGGTTGCCGAGGCCAAGGAAACGTCAAAGGACGCGCTGAAGGAGGCCGCGAAGCCGAGCGTGATCGCGAAGGTCGCGGACGCGCTGAAGCCGCACGGCTCGGCCAAGATTGCGGACGCTGGCAAGGCCAAGCGCGCTGACGCAGGCGTGCAGCTGGCCTCGGCCGATCCGGCCGAGATCGTGCCGGCGCCCGAGGCAAAGCCAAAATCCTTCGCCGATCGCGCCAAGGCCGCGGTGATGTCGATCACCGGTCCGCGCCAGTCGATGGTCGAAAAACTCTGGGGCAAGCGTGAGCCGTCCGGCGGGCTGCTCGCCTATGCCTCGGCCGATGCCAGCATTACCGCGTCGATCGCGCCGAAGGAGCAGAACCCGATGTTCGGTGGCGCGCCGCCCTATGAGCGCGACACCGCGGTCTACGACATCACCGCCAAGACGGTTTATCTGCCCGATGGCACCAAGCTCGAGGCGCATTCCGGCCTCGGCTCCAATCTCGACGACCCGCGCTCGTCGAAAGTCCGCATGCGCGGCGTGACGCCGCCGCACATCTACACGCTGAAGCCGCGCGAGGCGCTGTTCCACGGCGTGCCGGCGCTGCGCCTGACTCCGGTCGGCGGCGAGAGTGCGATCTACGGCCGCGACGGCTTGCTCGCGCACACCTTCATGCTCGGACCGAACGGCGATTCCAACGGCTGCGTGTCGTTCAAGGACTATTACGCATTCCTCGACGCCTACCGCAACAAGGGCATCCGCAAGCTCGCGGTGCTGGCGCGGGTGGATTGACGTCGGCAAAGCCCGCCGATGTTTGCCCGTCTAAAGCGCAATGAGATGAGGATGAATCGTCATCGCGCTTTTGGGCCGACTTCAATGTCCCCTTGCGGGAAAAGCCCAGATTCAGCCGGCACTCACGTCAGCGCATCGCCGCGCGCGATGATCGCGAAGCGGTCTGACAGCTCGGCCAGCGCGACCTCGTGGATGGTCCGGGCGTCCAGCGTGCCGCCGCGGCCGTCGGGCAGATCACGCGTGGCGCAGGCATCGGCATCGATGGTCGTGCGAAAGCCGAGATCGAGCGCGGCACGGGCGGTGGAGCTGACGCACATGTGCGTCATGAAGCCGGCCAGCACGATATTCTTGCGTCCGCTCGCGGCGAGCTGCGCCTGCAAGTCGGTGCCGGCGAAGGCGTTCGGCAACTCCTTCTCGATCACGAGCTCGTCCGCACGCGGCGCGAGCTCGGCGACGATGGCACCGCGATCGGCGGAGCGATCGAACAGGCCGCCGGACTTGCCGCGATGGGCGATATGGATGATTGCAGATCCGCGCTCGCGCGCCCGTGCCAGCAGGCCGGCCGCCCGCACGATCGCAGGCTTGGCGTCGGGCAGGGCGAGGGGACCTGCGAGATATTCATTCTGGATGTCGATCAGCACCAGCGCGGCGTCGCCAAGACGCGGCGGGGTGAGGTCGGCACCGGCGAGCTGCAGCAGGGTCTTTGCGGGCGTCATGATCTTCAAAATCTCCAAGGCGGAACGTGGGCCTAGCATAGCTCGTCGGTAGCCTGCTGATATGCAGGGATATTGCAGCCGATGGCTGCGATATTGCAGGCCAATGCCGGCCGATGTAGCCTTGAAGCCATGAACTGGGACGATCTTCGCATCATCGCCGCGGTCAGGGACGAGGGCACCTATGCCGGCGCCAGCGCGCGGCTGCGCATCGACGAGACCACGGTCGGACGCCGGCTGTCGCGCATCGAGCGAGCGCTCGGCCTGCGCCTGTTCGAGGCTGCGGACGGTCTCCGCAAGCCGACCCGTCAGTGCGAGGCGGTGCTGGCGCACGTCCAGGCCATGGCGGTGCATGCCGCCGAGATCGGCCGCATCAGCGAGAGCCTGCCGGGCCCGGTGGGACGACTGCGCATCGCCACGACCAATGCGGTCGCTGAGGAGGTGCTGGCGCCGCGCGCGAGCGACTTCCTGCGCGCCAATCCCGGCCTGACGCTGCAATTCCTGACCTCGAGCGAGAACGTCAAATTCTCGCGCTGGGAAGCCGATCTCGCGATCCGCCTGCGCAAGCCCGACAAGGGAGACTTCTCGATCTCCAAGACTCGGCGACATCCGCATCTACTATTTCGAACCGGTCGCGACTGAAGGCGAGCCGGTGCTGTGCGCCTATCCGGACGAGCTCGGCGCCATTCCCGAGATGCAATTCCTGCGGACGAAGAAAATCCGGCCGCGCTGCGTCACCGACAATGTCCGCGTCATCCGCACGCTGATCCGGTCGCACCAGGCCGCGGGCGTGCTGCCGGAGCACAGCTGCACCGATTTGCTCGGCGACCGCCGCCTGCGCGCCACGCTGCTGCCGAAACGGCGCGACGTCTGGCTGCTGGTGCAAAACCATCTCAAGCGCGACGCCGCGACCCGCGTGACGATCGACTGGGTGCGGGCCTGCTTCAGCGAGCTTGCGCGGCGATAACCCCGAGAGCGCGTGAAAACCGGAGGGCCGCCCATCGGCGGCCCTTCACAAATCCGTCTGTCGCCCCGCGATGAACGCGTGGCCGCGCCTGTGCGACCAAGATCACGGAGCCGAGATTGCACGCGCGCAAAAGTTGCGTAATCTCGCGACGACTACGAACTTGATCAGGGCAGGTGCATGACCATTCTTCAGGAAACGATCCGACCGCGGTCGTCGGCGCAGTCGCCGGAATGGAAGGCGATTGTCATCCTGATCCTGCTGATCCCGGTGCTGTGGTCGCCGCCGTTCCTGCTTCGCTTCTTCCTGTATCAGCCGTTCAACATCCCTTCTGGTTCGATGGCGCCGACGCTGATGGTCGGCGACTACGTCTTCGCCGCAAAATATGCCTATGGCTACGGCCGCTATTCCTTCCCGTTCGCGCAGTCCTGGATCTCGGGCCGTGTCTTTGCCGCCGAGCCCGAGTATGGCGACATCGTCGTATTCCGGACGGCGAAGGACAGTTCGGTCGATTACGTCAAGCGCGTGGTCGGGCTGCCCGGCGACCGCATCCAGATGCGGCAGGGCCAGCTCATCCTCAACGACCGCCCGGTGACGCGCGTCGCGCTCGAGTACGGCCTCGCCGGCGCTGCCTGCGGTGTGGACGGCGGCGTCAAGGTCAAGCGCTGGCGCGAGACGCTGCCGAGCGGCGTGTCCTATGTGACCTATGACTGCATCGACAACGGCTTCCTGGACAATACCAACGTCTTCACGGTACCGCCGGGCAACTTCTTCGCGCTCGGCGACAGTCGCGACAACTCCACCGACAGCCGCATGATGTCGACATTCGGTTTCGTGCCGATGGACAATCTCGTCGGGAAGGTGACGCGGATCTTCTGGTCGCTCGACGAAGACGGCGAGCCGCACATGGAGCGGCTGGGGAAGGTGGAGTGAGGCCCCGTCATTCCGGGGCGTCGCAAAGCGCCGAGCCCGAAATCCATTGATCCGCAAGTTCAGACCGCAATTTGCGGATACAGGTCGAACCACTGAGGATTCTTCTCCTCAATAAGCCGGATTTTCCATTCCCGTCGCCACTTCTTCAATTCCTTCTCGCGCGTGATCGCGGTGATGGGATCGTCGTAGATCTCGAACCAAACAAGCCTGTCGACGGAGTACCGCTTGCTGAAACCAGGAGCGACTTTGTTCTTATGTTCATGGATGCGGCGGACGATATCATTCGTCACGCCGATGTAGAGCGTTCCGTATTTCTTGCTGGCGAGGAGGTAGACCTAATAGGCCATGAGCAAGCTGTGAAATGGATTCCGGGCTCGCGACTTCGTCGCGCCCCGGAATGACAAGATTGTGCTACCATTGGTAGAGTAGTAGAAAACAGGGCCTTGACAATGGGTATCAGCCTTGAGGACGTTGGAAGGATAGCGCAGCAGCCAGGAGACTCGCGTGGATGACCTAGATCGGAGGCACATGGAGGAATGGAAACGGATCGGCGATTTTCTCAATTTTCCGGAAGAGCAGGAGCTGCACGATCTATTTCGCCGACTTGCATCACGCGTGTTGCACGAGTTCGATAATTTAGGAGACTATATCTGGAAGACACCAAACCTAATTGAGCATGAGCGGGCCGTAGAAGAGGAAAAGTTGCGCTCCTATTTTCCGACTACAGGGGATCCGAAGCAAGACGAAGTAGCTCAGCGTCTGCGGGATACACGCTGGTTCTACGAGTTTGAGAAGTTGTTTGTGTCGTTTCCAAATTGGATGTCCTCGGGAAATCTCTTCTTGGCCCTCGGTTTGTTTGAATCCTATTGCTTGCGATTGGTGCGATTGATTGAGCAAAGGTCGAAATTGTCTCTGGTGGATGCGAAGGGACGAGGGACTTCCAAAATGTTGGCATTCCTCGTGTCATCAGGCATCGATGTATTCACGTTGTCTTACTATCGCACGTCAATCGTCGACAGAAACGGAAATTGCCGTTCGACGAAATTGTAGTTGCTACAAGTGATCTTGGCGACCGGCTCACAATCAGTAACGACTATCCAAGACTTGTCACCACGTACGCTAGAGATTTCTTGATAAGCGCTGCTGCCGAGGCTCATCGACTCTACGCAAAAGTAGACTTGGAGAAGCGAGCTTAACTCTTGCTTCCGGATTGGCCTGACTACCAAACAAAAACCCCGGCATCGCTGCCGGGGCTTCGCATTTCGTCGTTTGCCAGAGTGGCCGGACCTTAGAAGTCCATGCCGCCCATGCCGCCGCCGGGGGGCATCGCCGGACCGGCGCCGCCCTTCTTGGGCAGCTCGGCGACCATCGCTTCCGTGGTGATCAGAAGCGCGGCAACCGAGGCTGCGTTCTGGATCGCGGTACGGACCACCTTGGTCGGGTCGATGATGCCCTTCTTGACGAGGTCGGCATATTCGCCGGTCTGGGAGTCGAAGCCGTAATTGTAGGCCTTGTTCTCCAGGATCTTGCCGACGATCACCGAGCCGTCTTCACCGGCGTTGATCGCGATCTGGCGAGCGGGCGCCGACAGCGCCTTGCGCACGATCTCGACGCCGGTCTTCTGGTCGTCGTTCTTGGTACGCAGGCCCTTGAGCTGCTCGGAGGCACGGAGCAGGGCGACGCCGCCGCCCGGGACGATGCCTTCTTCCACGGCCGCGCGGGTCGCATGCATCGCGTCATCAACGCGATCCTTGCGCTCCTTCACCTCGACCTCGGTCGCGCCGCCGACGCGGATCACCGCGACGCCGCCGGCGAGCTTGGCCAGACGCTCCTGGAGCTTCTCACGGTCGTAGTCCGAGGTGGTCTCCTCGATCTGCGCCTTGATCTGGGCCACGCGCGCCTCGATGTCGGCCTTCTTGCCGGCGCCGTTGACGATCGTGGTGTTCTCCTTGTCGATCATCACCTTCTTGGCGCGACCGAGCATGTTGAGCGTGACGTTCTCGAGCTTGATGCCGAGATCTTCCGAGATCGCCTGGCCGCCGGTCAGGATCGCGATGTCCTGCAGCATGGCCTTGCGGCGATCGCCGAAGCCGGGAGCCTTGACGGCCGCGACCTTGAGGCCGCCGCGCAGGCGGTTCACGACCAGGGTCGCAAGGGCTTCGCCTTCGACGTCCTCGGCGACGATGACCAGCGGCTTGCCGGTCTGCACCACGGCCTCGAGCAGAGGCAGCAGCTCGTTCAGCGAGGAGAGCTTCTTCTCGTTGATGAGGATGTAGGCGTCGTCCATCTCAACGCGCATCTTGTCGGCGTTGGTGACGAAGTAGGGCGAGATGTAGCCGCGGTCGAACTGCATGCCCTCGACGACGTCGAGCTCGGTCTCGAGCGACTTGGCTTCCTCGACGGTGATGACACCCTCGTTGCCGACCTTCTTCATGGCGTCGGAGAGGAACTTGCCGATCTCCTGGTCGCCGTTGGCCGAGATGGTGCCGACCTGGGCGATCTCGTCGTTCGAGGTGACCTTCTTGGAGTTCTTCTGGAGGTCCGCAACCACGGCTTCGACCGCGAGGTCGATACCGCGCTTGAGGTCCATCGGGTTCATGCCGGCGGCAACGGACTTCGCGCCTTCCTTCACGATCGCCTGGGCCAGCACGGTGGCGGTGGTGGTGCCGTCGCCGGCCGCGTCAGCGGACTTGGAGGCGACTTCGCGCACCATCTGGGCGCCCATGTTCTCGAACTTGTCGTCGAGCTCGATCTCCTTGGCGACGGTGACGCCGTCCTTGGTGATGCGGGGAGCGCCGAACGACTTGTCGAGCACGACGTTGCGGCCCTTCGGACCGAGCGTGACCTTCACCGCATTGGCGAGGACGTCGACGCCGCGCAACATCTTGTCGCGCGCTTCAACCGAGAATTTGACTTCTTTGGCTGCCATCTGGAATTTTCCTTGAGGTGTTTGACTGGAGGGAAAGAGAGGCTCTTAGGCCGCCTTCTTCTTGGAAGCGGGGACGTCGAGGACGCCCATGATGTCGCTTTCCTTCATGATCAGCAGGTCTTCGCCGTCGATCTTGACTTCGGTGCCGGACCACTTGCCGAACAGCACGCGGTCGCCGATCTTGAGGTCGATCGGGATCAGCTTGCCGGCTTCGTCGCGGCCACCGGGGCCGACGGCGATGACTTCGCCCTGGGAGGGCTTTTCCTTGGCAGTGTCGGGAATGATGATGCCGCCAGCGGTCTTCTCTTCTGCGTCGATGCGCTTGACCACGACGCGGTCGTGAAGCGGACGGAATTTCATGCAGTCCTCCTAAGCAATTGCACGAGTTGAGGATTTTTAGATGGTTAGCAGTCGTTGCCCGCGAGTGCTAGCACGAGCGAGGCAGAAATAGGACGGGAATTTTGCGGGGGCAAGGGCTTCTAGCAGAAAAATTAGCACCCGGAAGCGCGGACTGCCAGAATCTCTTTTCCATCGTTAACGGCGCGCCGGGCCCGTATTAGCACGGAGCCGCGTCTGCTGCTAACGCATTGAATTTCAACAGCTTGTTAAACTTTTGGGCTTGAGATGAATTGTCAGTTTGCGTCACATTTCTCTCATGTGAGCGCATCAGTACCGGGTGGCTCGTCAAGCACACACCGACCAGGCCGCCCCCTTCAATGCGCTCCTGCAAAGGAGGTTGGCATGGGACTGCGGAGTGGGGGCGTTTCCGAGGATTTCCGGAAACAGATGCTGGGTTACGGGCTGACGACGGCGCAAATTCTCTATCGGATGCCGGATCATCCCTCGCTGCTCCAGACTTACGTCTGGCAGAACTACGACATGTTTCCGAAATTTCCGGCGCTGAAGGATTTCCTCGCCTTCTGGCAGGAAAAGCTCGACGGGCCCTTGTTCTCGGTGACGGTGGCGCATTCCAAGCTGATCAAGCCGGCCGAGCTGCGCGCCGTAGATGGCGTGTTCCGGCTGCATTGAGGAGAGATCAGACGCCGCCGTTGCAATAGCTTTTCCACATCGCGCGATAGGCCTCGTCCACCGCTCGCGCGTATGAGGCAGGATTGCCGGCGGCAGCAGCGTCGATCTGTCCGGGCAGTTCGCGGCGCAGCTTGTCGAGGTCGCCGATCTGCGCCGCACCGCTAGCTGCGATTTCGATATAGGCCTCATTGCCATCCGCGACCCAGTTCGGCAGGCCAAGCGCGGTGAGGATGGCGCCGCCGGCACGGCTGGGCAGACTGGTCCCGAGCTTCGCCACCACTGGCACCCCCATCTGCAAGGCTTCCAGTGTGCTGACGCCGCCATTCTGTGGGAAGGTGTCGAGCGCAATGTCGACGCGATTGAACGATGCCAGATGTTCGCTTCGCAAGGTGGCTCCGAGCAGATCGACGCGTTCGGCCGGCAATCGGCAAGCCGCAAACCGCGCCAGCAGATTGTCGCGGACCAGTTGATCGTCCAGCGCAACATCCTTGATCAGAAGTCGCGAACCCGGCACCCGCTCGAGAATCCTGGACCAGACTTCCACCGCCTCGTCCGAAATCTTGCTGATGCGGTTGAAGACACCGAATGTGACGAAGCCGTTCGAGAGCGCCGGCGCCTCCGCCCGAGCAATCCCAGCCGGCAGTGGCGCCAGCGTCACGAAGCACGGCAGGTCGACAACGGTCTCCGCAAACAGATGCCGAACCGCGAAAGGAATCGCGACGGGGTCCGAGAACAGATAATCGATCGTTGGCAGCCCCGTGCCAGTGCCGTGGCCCCAACCATGCACCTGGATCGGTGCCGGCTTGCGCGCGAACACGCCGAGCCGGTTTCCTCTGGTATGGCCGGACAGATCGATCAGGATATCGACGCCATCGGCGCGGATCTGAGCGGCGAGGCGATCGTCGGTCCATTGCGAGGCGTCGCGCCAGCGATCGGCGAACCCTTGAAATTCGCCGGTCGTCGCATCCACTTTTGACGAACAAGAGTAGCACACGATCTCGAACTGCGCCCGGTCATGGTGTTGCAGGACTGGCTTGAAAACGAACGCGGCCGAATGCGCGTTAAAATCCGACGAGACATAGCCAAGCACCAGACGGCGATCCAGATCGCGGCCATTGTCATGCGGTCCCGCCGCTTCTGAAGCGATTTTCGCGCCGATCTGCTCCCACCATACTCGCCGCGCTTGCTGATGCTGCTCGACGCTGGCGTTCGGCACAAAATCGAGCGTGAATATCTTGTTGGAGATCGCGCTCTGGAGGTCAGGCTGGATGTCAAGGGCTCTGTCGAAACTGGCGAGGGCTTCCTCGACCCGGCCTAGCCCGGCGAGACAAAGGCCGAGCACCGAGTGAGCTTGAATGGAATTGGGAGCGATCGCGAGGGCCTTCTCGCAATCGTGCGATGCCTGGGCAATTTGCTGGATCTGGAGCAGGACACCGGCCCGCGCGAGCCACCCATTCGCGTCGTCGGGTGCCAGCGCGATTGCCCGATCGCCGTCTGCCAGGGCTTCGTCAAATCGCTGAAGTTCTCGCAACGCGATGGCGCGGTTCGCGAGCGCTGAGGCATAGTCAGGCTTGATCGACAGCGCGCGGTTCAGGCTTGCGACGGCCTCGTCATAGTTGCGCTGACGGCAGAGCGCCCAACCCCGACCGTTGTGGGCTTCGGCAAGGTTGGCGTTAATCGCGAGCGCCTTGTCGTAGCTCTCGAGCGCTTCTTGGACGAGATCAAGGGCCACGCTCGCGTTGCCGAGATTGGACAGGGCCAGGGCGTAGTTGGGTCGCAAGGCGAGGGCCTTTCGATAGCTCTCGCGTGCCTCATCGTGACGTCGTAGCCCGTTTCGCGCGACGCCTAGGCTCATATGAGCTTCGGCAGATCGCGGATCCACGGCAACCGCTCGGTTCAGCAGAATTTCGGCTTGCTGGTAGTTTTTGGCATCGGACTCCAAAGTGCCGAGCATATGCAGCGCGATGAATTGGTTGGGTGCGAGCTGCAGGAGTTGGCGATAGGCAGTCTGGGCCTCGGGGAGAAGCCCCATCTTGTGCAGCTGGAGTGCGTGCCCGAGCAATGGCAACACTTCGGCCTTCTGCCGTTTCTGAAGCCGGGCATTTTGAAATGCACGCTGACCTACGCTATTGCCCATGAATCAATTCCCCCAGAATCTCCCGGCGAGATTAATTCAGCGTGAGAACGAATACGAGACGATGGCCGCTCGCCACGACAGCTTGGGACAAGCTACGACCGATTGGGTCGTCGAGTGACTGGCCTTAAGCCCGGCAATTGCTGCTTGGTCCAAGACTGGATAATCTGCCTTCGGGTTGTACCCGTCCGGCGGGGCGCGGCTCAGATCAGGGAGGCAGACAATGGCCAAGCAAAAGGCATCAAAACCCGCAACGAAGACCGCGGTGAAGAAGCGGAGCGGCGCCAAGGCGGCGGCGCGATCCTCGGCACGCAAGGCGGTGAAGGCGAAGGCCCGCACTGCCGCACCCAAGAAGCTCGCACGTGCTAAGCAGCGCATCGCGATCAGCCATCACCGGGAGGAAGACTTCAAAGCCGACGGCCTGCGCGCCTACGCAAAATACCGCGACCTTGGCATCGCAGAGGCGACCCACGGCCTCGCGCAAGCGCATGTGATCCGCCTGCAAGGCCCCTGCAATCCGGCCGAGGTGTCGAAGCTGCACTATCACGACGTCGACTTCCAGATGGTCTACGTGCTCAAGGGCTGGGTGAAGACCTACATGGACGGCCAGGGCGAGACCTTGATGAAGGAAGGCAGTGCCTGGACCCAGCCGCCGAAGATCAAGCACATGATTCTGGATTATTCGGACGACGTGGAATTGCTTGAGGTGATCCTGCCGGCGGAGTTCAAGACGGTGGAGTTGAAGGCGTAGGCGCTATCAGGAACAGCGCACAACTCTCTCCACTCGTCATTGCGAGGAGCTCTTGCGACGAAGCAATCCAGACTATCTCCGCGGACACATTTCTGGATTGCTTCGCTTCGCTCGCAATGACGGGCAGAGAGCCTACGCCAGCACCCCCACAACCGCTCCCATCAGGCACGTCGTCAGCGTGCCCGACACGACCGACTTCAATCCGAGCGCGTTGATCTCCTCACGTCGCTCCGGCGCCATGACGCCGAGGCCGCCGATCATGATGCCGAGGCTGGCAAAATTGGCGAAGCCGCACATCGCGTAGAGCATGATCAGGCGCGAGCGCGGATCGAGCGTATCGGGTGGCAGCTTCGAGAAGTCGACATAGGCGATCAGCTCGTTGAGCACGGTTTTGGTGCCCATCAGGCTGCCGGCGGTGACCGCCTGGTCCCATGGCAGCCCCATCAGCCAGCATACCGGCGCCATCACCAGACCCAGCAGCCGTTGCAGCGAGATTGGGGCGCCGCCGATATCAGGCAGCAGGCTGAGGATTGCGTTGACGAGATAGACCAGCGCCACCAGCACCAGCAGCATCGCAACGATGTTGATCAGCAGCTCGATCCCCGCACTCGTCCCTTTCACGATCGCGTCCATCGTGCCGGAGACCTCCATCTCGGGATTTTCCAGCGCGCCGCCGGTGCGCCTGTCTGAGGTCTCGGGCACCATGATCAGGCTGACGAGGATCGCGGCCGGGGCGCCCAGCACGGAGGCGATGACGAAATGCGCGGCCGCATCGGGGATGAGGGGAGCAAGGAGCATCGCATAGAGCACCAGCACCGTGCCGGCGATACCGGCCATGCCGCCCGTCATCACCAGGAACAATTCGCTGCGCGTCATCTGCTTCAGATACGGCCGCACGAACAGCGGCGCCTCGACCATGCCGAGGAAGATGTTGGCGGCGGTGGACAGCCCGACCGCGCCGCCGACCCCTAAGGTGCGCTCCAGCAGCCAGGCCATGCCCCGCACGATCGGCGGCAGCACCCGCCAATAGAACAGCAGCGTCGTCAGCACGCTCATCACCAGCACGATCGGGAGCGCCTGGAACGCCAGGATGAAATCGGCACCCGGCACCTTCACGTCAAAGGGCAGGGGGCCACCACCGACATAGCCGAACACGAACGAGGAGCCGGCGCGCGAGGCCGCGGAGATCGCACCGACCGCGTCGTTGATGGCGCCGAAGGCGCGCGCGACGATCGGCAGCTTCAGGAGGACGATGGCGGTCGCGAAAGTGGTGACGAGGCCGATCGCCGCCTGTCGCAGCGAGACGGCGCGCCGATTCTCCGCCAACGCGAAGGCGATCAGCAGCAATGCGAAAATGCCGAGTGCCGATTGCAAGCGCAGCATGATGTCCCCAAAGCCCCAATGATTATGGCCGCGCCTGCGGTGCAAAGGCAATGCCGGCACATGCGGGAGGCGTCCCGCTGTTGACAAGCCGGTCCGCCTCAGTCACGCGAGGCACGTCGAGAACCAGGGGGCGGACGGTCCGAGGGTGACCCAAGAGACGATCCAAGAGGCGATGCCAGAGCAGCCAATAGCCGGAAATCCTCCGGTCAGTGCCCGCGAGCTCCTCGCCCACCGCGCCTTCCTGTTCTTCTTGGTCTCGCGCAGCCTGTCGCGCTTTTCCAGCCAGATTGCGGCGGTCGCGATCGGCTGGCAGATCTACGATCTCACCGGCTCGGCCTTCGATCTCGGCATGGTCGGCCTCGTCCAGTTCCTGCCGACCGCGCTGCTCGTGTTCGTCGCTGGACACGCCGCCGACCGCTACGAGCGCAAGCGCGTCGTCCAGCTCTGCCAGCTCGTGGAAGCGGCGACCGCGCTCTATCTTGCCCTTATCACCTATCTTGGCGCCGTCGGCGAGGTGCAGATCTTCGTCGCGACCTTCGTGCTCGGCATCGCCGGCGCCTTCGAGAGCCCGACCACGGCGGCGCTGCTGCCGCTGATCGCACCGCAAGGTTCGCTCCAGCGCGCCACCGCGGTCTCCAGCGGCGCGGCGCAGGTTGCGACCATCACGGGGCCGGCGCTCGGCGGATTCGCCTATGCGGTCGCGCCGCATCTGGCCTATGCCGTGATGGTGCTGTTCTGGGTTTTGGGGATGATTTTGACCGGCTTCATCCGCCCGCGCCCGCAAGCGATCGCAAAGGAGGGGACGAACTCGGACAACATCTTTGCCGGTGTTCGCTTCATCCGTGGCAATCCGGCGATCCTCGGCACCATCTCGCTCGATCTGTTCGCGGTGCTGTTCGGCGGCGTCACCGCGCTGTTGCCGATCTATGCCCGCGACATCCTCCAGACCGGCCCGGTCGGGCTCGGCGTGCTGCGTGCGGCACCTGCGGTTGGCGCGCTCTTGATGACCATGGTGCTGGCGCGTCACGCCATTTCGCGGCATGTGGGCCTGCGCATGTTTCAGGCCGTGATCGTGTTCGGTGTCGCCACGATCGTGTTCGCGCTGTCGTCCTGGATGTGGCTGTCGGTGCTCGCGCTCGCCGTCTTGGGCGCGGCCGACACGATCAGCGTCGTGATCCGCTTCTCGCTGGTGCAGCTGTCGACGCCCGACGAGATGCGCGGCCGGGTCGGCGCGGTGAACTTCCTGTTCATCAACGCCTCGAACCAACTCGGCCAGTTCGAGAGCGGGCTCACCGCCGCCCTGTTCGGCGCCATGCCCGCCGCCGTGCTCGGCGGCGTCTGCACGGTCGCAGTGGCGCTCTTGTGGATGAAGCTGTTCCCCAGCCTGCGTCGGGTGGAGAGTTTGGAGTAGGGGGGCTCCGCTCTCTCCACGTCATTGCGAGGAGCCCTTGCGACGAAGCAATCCAGAATCTCACCGCGGGGGCAGTCTGGATTGCTTCGCTGCGCTCGCAATGACGATAGTGGAGGCGCCGCGTTCTTTAATTACCCCCGCCCGACGAACGGCATCTTGGTCGCCATCACCGTCATGGTCAGCACGTTGGCGTCGAGCGGCAGGCTTGCCATGTAGGCGACGGCATCGCCGACCGCTTTCGCATCCATGCGCGGCTCGTGCTTGGTGGTGCCGTCGGGCTGGAGCACGCCGGGGCCGTTGACCATGCGGTCGGTCATCGGCGTCGCCGCGTTGCCGATATCGACCTGGCCGACCGCGATGTCATACATGCGGCCGTCGAGATTGGACGCCTTGGTGAGGCCCGTGATGGCGTGCTTGGTCGAGGTGTAGGCGGCCGAGAACGGTCGCGGCGCGTGCGCCGAGATCGAGCCGTTATTGATGATGCGGCCGCCGCGCGGGGTCTGGTCCTTCATGATGCGGAAGGCGTGCTGCGTGCACAGGAACGGGCCGGTGAGGTTGGTGTTCACCACCGCCTGCCACTGCTCGAGGCTGAGATCCTCGAAGTTCACGGCCGGCGCGCCCATGCCGGCATTGTTGAAGAGCACGTCGAGGCGGCCATAGGTGGCCTTCACCTTGTCGAACAGCGCGGCGATCGAATCCGGCTTGGTCATGTCGGCGGTGACGCACAGGCTCTTTCCCGCGGGGCCGAGCTTCGCGGTCTCCTCGAGCATGTCGAGCCGGCGCCCTGTGAGCACCACGGTGAAGCCGGCGTTCATCAGCGCCAGCGACGCCGCACGTCCGACACCGGTGCCGGCGCCCGTCACCACTGCGATCTTCTTTGTTTCACTCATTGTTTCCTGCCTTTTCTTTCGCTGTCAGGTTTTGGGTTCTTTTTCGTTCTTGTAGGGCGGGCGCGGAATGTTCTGATGCGCGGCGCGCAGCGCCGCCGACCAGCGCGAGCGCAGATCGTGGAAATAGGGCTCGCCCGCCTCGATGCGGTGATTGAGATCGGCTTCGCAGGCGTCGTTGCGCACCACCAGCACGTCGATCGGCAGGCCGACGCCGAGATTGGAGCGCATGGTGGAGTCCATCGAGATCAGGCCGGTCTTCAGCGCCTCGTAGAGCTCGACGTCGTAATGCATGGCGCGGTCGAGCACCGGCTTACCGTATTTGTGCTCGCCGATCTGCAAGTACGGCGTGTCGGTGGTGCACTCGATGAAATTGCCGGCGGTGTAGATCATGAACAGGCGCATCCGGGAGCCCTTGATCTGGCCGCCGAACAGGAAGGAGACGTCGAACGAGACATCCTCGGATTTCAGCGCCGGTCCTTCGGTCGCGTGCACCGCCCGGATCGCCCGGCCGATGCGCTGGGCCGCCTGGAACATGGTCGGCGCGTTCATCAAGGTCTCGACCTCGCCCGTGTCGGGATCCTCCAGGCCTTCGGTCAGCGTCGACAGCACCGACTGGCTGATGGCGAGGTTGCCGGCGCTGGCGATCGCCATGATGCGTTCGCCGGGCTTGGAGAAGATGTGCAGCTTGCGGAAGGTCGAGACGTTGTCGAGGCCGGCATTGGTGCGGGTATCGGCGATCATCACCAGACCGTCCCGAACCAGGATTCCGCAACAATAGGTCATTTCCAGTCCCCGAACGCGTTTGCGCGGAATTACTAGCCAATTTCGGGGGCCGCTCCAACCCCCGATTCCCCAGGGACACGTCATTCCGGGGCACGCCCAGCGCGAACCCGGAATCCATTTATCCACTAGCTCTGTGGCCCGATGGATTCTCAGGTGCGCAATTGCGTACCGTAGCTCGCGACGTTGTCGCGCCCCGGAATGACAGCTAACTCTGCCACTGTGATTGCGATTGCCCGCCGCGGCCGGCCTGCTCGACCTTGACCGCCACCGTCAGCGTCTCCGTGCCACCGCCATAGCGGGTGCCGCGCACGGGGGCTGCGCCGAGATAGTCGAGCCCGATCGCGACGCGGACATGGGCGTCGGTGGCGCAGATGCTGTTGGCGGGATCGAAGCCAACCCAGCCGAGATCGGGCACGTAGGCCTCCGCCCAGGCGTGGCCGGCCTCCTGGTGCACGGTGCCGTCGGAGCGCAGGAAGTGTCCGGAGACGAAACGCGCCGGTACGCCGCCGCTGCGCGCGCAGGCGATGAAGATATGCGCGTAGTCCTGGCACACGCCGCGCTTGAGCGCGAAGGCTTCGGCCGCCGAGGTGCCGCTGTTGGTCGGGTCCTCGTCGAAGGTCATGTGATCACTGATTTGCGTCATCAAGGTGTGCAGGAAGCCGAGCGTGTCGCTCTCGGCCTCGCTGCGCAACTGGCGCGCAACCGCCATCATCGCCGGATTGACGGTGGTGAGGTCGGTCGCGCGCAGAAACATGCCGGCCGGAAAGCGCTCGTCCGTGCCGCGCAGCACGCCGCCGGTGTCGTGGGTCTCGATCAGGCCCTCGGCGGTGATTTTGATGTCACTGAGGGGTCCGCAGGACAGCACATGGGTGACGTTGCCGAACGCGTCCTCGTGGGTGTCGAGCTTGGTGTCGGTCGAGACGTCGATCTGCCATTCCGCCACATATTGCCCGTCATGGCTGCCGGGCGTCATGCGCAGGATCTGGATCACGCTGCTGGCCGGCGGCTCGTAGCGATAGGTCGTGGTGTGCTGGATTCGCAGGCGCATGGTGGACCGTGTCGTTAGTGGTTTGGGCCCGACTGCCGCCGCAAAGAAGCTCGTCATGCCCGGGCTTGTCCCGGGCATCCACGTTCTTCTTCGTCGCGCGAAAGCAAGAACGTGGATGGCCGGGACGTCTAGCGCGAAGACGCGCTTCGCGCTGTTGCCCGGCCATGACGTTATCCCATTTCGTCAGTCGGCGGACATCAGATCAAATACTGCTTCGTGATGATTTCGCCCAGCCTGGAATTGTCCGCGATGAATTCCTGAATGAATTCATGCACGCCGTGCTGGAAAATGTCGTTCATGTTGCTGTGTTCCAGCCGGTTGCGGATGCCGCGGGCGTGGCGCTGTGCCGGGCCCTGGCGGCCATAGGCGACGCCGATCTGGTCGAGGTTGCGCACGAGATTGCCGTAGCAGCTTGCCAGCGAGCGCGGCAGCGTGTCGTTGAGGATGAGCAGGTCTGCAATCAGCCAGGGTTTCAGCGTCTCGCGGTAGACCCAATGATAGGCCGTCAGCGCCGAGACCGAGCGCAGGATCGAGCTCCACTGATAGAAGTCGAGGGGACCGCCGACATGCTCCTCCTCGGGCAACAGCACGTGATACTTCACATCGAGGATGCGCGCGGTGTTGTCGGCGCGTTCGAGATGCACGCCCATCCGCGAGAACCAGTAGGCATCGTTGCGGAGCATGGTCCGATAGGCCGAGCCATCGAAGCGCAGCGAGGTCTCCTGCACGAAGCGCAGGAATTTGGCGAGGTCCTCGCGCGTCGAGGTGCCCTTGCTCCAGACCGCCTGAAGCTCGATCCAGGCCGAGTTGATGGTGTCCCACATCTCGCTGGTCAGCGCCGTGCGCACCGAGCGCGAGTTCAGCCGCGCCGCCTCGATGCAGTTCCGGATCGAGGACGGGTTGTCCGCCGAGAACGAGAGATAGTCGACGACGTTGTACTCGTTGGCTTCCTCATATTGCTGATAGAAGCTGGCGGCGACGCCTGCGGTGAGCAGCGCAGAATCCCATTCATTGGTCTTGCCGATATAGGCGGCGGGAAGCGCAGTGACGCGCAAGGTCGCATCGATGGTGCGCGCGAGATACTCGGCCCGTTCGACGTAGCGGGCGAGCCAGTAGAGGTTTTCGGCGGTACGCGACAGCATCTCTCTACTCGTCCAAAATCCAGGTGTCTTTGGTGCCGCCGCCCTGGCTCGAATTCACCACCAGGGAGCCTTCCTTCAGTGCGACGCGTGTCAGCCCGCCCGGCACGATCGTGGTGCGCTTGCTGCCGGTGAGCACGAACGGCCGCAGATCGACATGGCGTGGGGCGAGGCCTGACGCCGTGCAGGTCGGGCAGGTCGAGAGCGCCAGCGTCGGCTGCGCGATAAAGCCTTCCGGCTCGCGCTTGAGCTTCTCGCGGAAGGCTTCGATCGTGGCCTTGGTCGCGGCGGGGCCGATCAGCATGCCGTAGCCGCCGGAGCCATGGACTTCCTTGACGACGAGCTCGCCGAGATTGTCCAGCACATAGGCGAGATCCTTCGGCTCGCGGCAGCGCCAGGTCGGCACGTTCTTCAGGATAGGCTCCTCGCCGAGATAGAACTTTACGATATCGGGCATGTAGGAGTAGATCGCCTTGTCGTCGGCGATGCCGGTACCGACCGCATTGGCGAGCGTGATGTTGCCGGCCGCATAGGCCGACATCAGGCCGGGCACGCCGAGCACGGAATCGGGGCGGAAGGTGAGGGGATCGAGGAAGTCGTCATCGACGCGGCGATAGATTACGTCGACCCGCTTCAATCCTTCCGTGGTCCGCATGAACACTTCGTTGTTCTTGACGATGAGGTCGCGCCCCTCGACCAGCTCGATACCGAGCTTGTCGGCCAGGAACGAGTGCTCGTAATAGGCCGAGTTGTAGACGCCGGGCGTGAGCAGCGCGACTGTTGGCTCGCCCGAGGCGCTCTGCGGCGCGACCGAGCGCAGCGCGGCGAGCAGCTCGTCCGGATAGCGTTCGACCGGCGCCACCTTGTGGCGGGCGAACAGATCCGGAAACAGCCGCATCATGATCTCGCGGTTTTCGAGCATGTAGGACACGCCCGAGGGCGTCCGCGCATTGTCCTCCAGCACGATGAAATCCTCGGCGTCGACCCGGACGATGTCGATGCCGGCGATGTGCACGTAGACGTCGTGCGGCACCTGCTGGCCGTTCATCTCGGGACGGAACACCGGGTTCTGGAAGATCAGATCGTCGGCACGATCTCGGCGCGAAGAATGTCGCGGCCGTGATAGATGTCGCGCAGAAACATGTCGAGCGCGCGCACGCGCTGCTTCAGGCCCTTCTCCAGCAGCGCCCATTCCTTGCCGGACATGATCCGCGGGATCACGTCGAACGGGATGAGACGCTCGGTCGCCTCGGCTTCGCCATAGACCGCAAAGGTGATGCCGATGCGGCGGAACAGGAGCTCCGCCTCCTGGCGGCGATATTCGAGCGCCTCGGGAGGCGTCTCCTTGAGCCAGCGCGCCAGCTCCTGATAGGCAGGGCGAAGGTCCCCGCCGGGAATATTCATTTCATCAAACGCGATTGCCATAGATCCCGATTTGTTTCCGTGGCCATGCGGCAAGAGTGCATGACTTTCATGTGGTAGCAAGGGGCGGGCCAGCGCGATAAGCATGGAGGATGGGCATTTGCCGGGGATGCCCGGCGGCTTGCCTGAAAAAATGGCTGAGGACTGCTTATTTCGGCAGCAAAACCGCGTGACTTGAACGCGTTACCTCGGCAAAGTCGGCGCCACAGGTGAGGGACAGTTTTATGAGCGAGATCGTCACGGCGGGCATTCTGGTCATTGGGGACGAAATCCTGTCCGGCCGGACCAAGGACAAGAACATCGGCTTCATCGCCGAATATCTGACCAATATCGGCATCGACCTGAAGGAAGTGCGGATCGTCTCCGACGAGGAGGACGACATCATCGCCGCGTTGAATGCACTGCGGCAACGCTACACCTATGTCTTCACCACTGGCGGCATCGGCCCGACCCATGACGACATCACTGCCGACAGCGTCGCCAAGGCCTTTGGCGTCGGCATCGACCATCACCCGGAGGTGGTCGCCCGCTTCCGCGAGCGATGGAGCGAGCAGGATCTCAACGAGGCCCGCTTGCGCATGGCCCGCATCCCTGATGGTGCCGAGCTGATCCAGAGCGCCACCATCCTCGCCCCCGGCTTCAAGATCGGCAATGTCATCGTGATGGCCGGCGTGCCCTCGATCATGCAGGCGATGATGGACATCGTCTCGCCCAAGCTGAAATCCGGCGTGCGCATGCTTTCCGAATCGGTCCGCGCCAATGCGCGGGAGGGCGACATCGGCAGTCCGCTGCGGGCCATTGCCGCCGCTCACCCCGACACCATCATCGGCAGCTATCCCTTCATGGACGAAGAGCAGAGGCCCAACACCAATCTCGTGGTGCGCTCGCGCGATGCGGAGAAGCTCGCGGCGGCGATGGCGGCGGTGAAGGAAATGCTGGCGGGATTGAACATCACTCGCTAAAGCGCCCAGCTTACTGGACGCTTTACGAAGCAGGAGACGACAATGGTTGGTGAAGCACCGGAACTGAGCGCGCAGGAGCGGGCGGGCAAGGCCTTCCCGGTCTCGTGGGACCAGTTCCACCGCGATTGCCGGGCGCTGACCTGGCGGCTGAACGAGGTCGGCCCGTTCCATGCGGTGATCGCGATCACCCGCGGCGGCCTGGTGCCGGCCGCGATCGTGGCGCGCGAGCTTGGCGTGCGCGTCATCGATACGGTCTGCATCGCCAGCTACGATCACAACAAGCAGGGCGAGCTCCAGGTCCTCAAGGGTATTTCCGAGGCGGCGATGAAGCTCGGCGGCGGCACCGGCAAAGGGCTGTTGATCGTCGACGACCTCGTCGACACCGGCAAGACCGGCAAGCTGGTGCGCGAGATGCTGCCCGATGCGCACTTCGCCACGGTTTACGCCAAGCCGATGGGCCGTCCGCTGGTCGATACCTTCATCACGGAGGTGTCGCAGGACACCTGGATCTTCTTCCCCTGGGACACCGCGCTGTCCTATCACCCGCCGCTGCGAGATGGGGCGGCGTGAGTTTTCTCCACCTCGCCCCGCTTGCGGGAGAGGTCGCGCCGAAGGCGCGGGTGAGGGGGACCCTCCGCGAGTCCTACTGTCACCGAATTTGCGGAAGCAGCCCCTCACCCCGACCCTCTCAGCGCGAGCGAAGCTCGTCGCGGCCCCGTAAGAACGGGGAGAGGGAGTGGACCCGCACTATGCCCCTGCAAAACCGCGTCACGCCGACAGGCGACATCATCGCCACCCCGCATCGCGGCCTGTTCACCGGCAACCGCGGCATCATCCATGATCCCGCGACTAAGACGCTGCTGAAGAAGCGCTGGTCGTCGCCGGCCTGGCTCACCTGCACTTGCGAATTCCGCGGCCGGCGCCGCGAGGTGATGGCACAGCGCAGCTGGACCGAGCTGTTCTTCCTGGACGAGGCCACTGCGCTCGCCGCCGGCCATCGCCCCTGCTTCTATTGCCGCCGCGACGATGCCAATCGCTTCCGAGCCGCATGGAGAAGGGCAATCGCGTGCACGGCGTCCGTATGCACGACATCGACACGGTGCTGCATCACGAGCGGCTCGATCACGGCAGGAAGCGGCTGCACGCACTGCTGGTGCCGCTGGACCAGCTTCCCGAAGGTGCGATGGTTCAGCAAGGCGAAGAGAGTTTTCTGGTGACGCAGGGCAGGGCCCTGTTGTGGTCGCCGGCGGGCTATAGCGCGGTCGAGCGTCAGCTTGGCGAGGCAGCGTTGCTGACGCCGCCCTCAACGCTGCGCACATTGAACGCCGGCTACGCGCCAGTGTTGCATCCGACGGCGCTGCCTTAGCGCAGCGCCCGGCCTTGCCACTACCCGAGTTTCTCGCGCGCCAGCGCAGCACCGGCTCCGAGTGCCATCAGTTTGGCTTCCGCGATCTCCCGCCGCATCGGCGCCATGCCACAATTGGTGGTGGCGATAATGTTGCTCTTGGGGACGAATTTCGATACCGCCTCGATCACCTTCACGACGTCCTCGGCGGTCTCCACCGTGTCGCTGGCGACGTCGATCACGCCGGCCTGCACGATCTTGGTCTTGAGCAGCGCCAGCAGGTCGAGCGGCACCTTCGAATTGCGACACTCGATCGCGACCTGCTGGATCGGGCTGGCGTCGATCGCCGGGAAGATCTGCTCATACTGCCGCCATTGGCTGCCGAGCGTCTCCTTCCAGTCGGTGTTGGCCTTGATGCCGTAGCCGTAGCAGATGTGCACGGCGGTGGCGCAGGAGAGGCCCTGCGCCGCGCGCTCCAGCGCCTTGATGCCCCAGTCGTTGACCTCGTCCATATAGACGTTGAAGGCGGGCTCGTCGAACTGCACGAGATCGACGCCGTCGGCCTGTAGCGCCTTGGCCTCCTCGTTTAGCAGCTCGGCGAAGGCGAACGCCATCTTGACGCGGTCGCCGTAATAGCGGTCCGCAATCGTGTCGATGATGGTCATCGGCCCGGGCAGGGTGAATTTCAGCTTCTTCTTCGTGTGCGAGCGCGCAACGCGCGCCTCGTCGGCATGAACGCGGCCCTTGAGCCGGAGCGGGGCGACCACCTGCGGCACCATCGCCTTGTAGCGGTCCTTGCGGATACCCATCTCGACCTTGTGGGCGAAGTCGATGCCTTCGAACTTCTCCAGGAAGCCGTGCACGAAATGCTGGCGGGCCTGCTCGCCCTCGGTGACGATGTCGATGCCAGCGTCCTCCTGGATCTTCAGCCAGATCAGTGTCGCGTCGCGCTTGGCGCGCAAGAGCTCTTCGCCCTGCGACTTCCAGGGCGCCCAGAGCATGTTGGGCTCGGCGAGCCATTCCGGCTTCGGCAAGGAGCCGGCGATCGTGGTTGGAAACAGCATGGCGGCCTCCCGGCGGGTTGTGTTGCGCCCCTTCCTGCCATGTCTTAACGTCGAGGTACAGAACGACAAAAGTCGTCAAACCCGCGACGCCGGACCGGAAACGCCATGATCGAATTCTTCTTCGACTGTTCCAGCCCCTGGACCTATCTCGCCTTCCACAACATCCAGCCGCTGGCGAAAGAGCTCGGCGCGGAGATCATCTGGCGGCCGATCCTGGTGGGCGGCATCTTCAACACCGTCAACCCGAGTGTCTATGCGCAGCGTGAGAAGCCGGTGCCGCTGAAGGCGCGCTACATGAAAAAGGACCTCGCCGACTGGGCCCGCTCGGCAGGTCTTTCGATCAAGATGCCGCCGACGGTGTTTCCGGTGAACAGCGTCAAGGCGATGCGCGGCTGCGTCTGGCTCGCCAACGACATGGTGCCGTTCGCCACCGCCGTGTTCGAGGCCTATTGGGGCGAGGACAAGGACATCTCGCAGGACGCGGTGCTGGCCGAGATCTGCAAGAAGGTGGGTATCGACGAACAGAAATTCTTCGCCGGCATCGCAGAGCAGGGCATCAAGGACCAGCTCAAGGCGAATACGGAGGAGGTCGTCGCGCGTGGCGGTTTCGGCTCGCCGACCATCTTCGTCGGCAAGACCGACATGTATTTCGGCAACGACCGTCTGCCGCTGATCCGCGAGGCGCTGCAGCGTCAAAGGGCGAGTGCGGCCTGATGGTGCGCGCTGTCATTTGCCGCGAACTTGGGCCGCCCGAGACGTTGCGGCTGGAGGAGTTTCCTTCGCCGCCGCTTGGGCACGGCGAGGTGCGCGTCGCGATCCGCGCTGCCGGTCTGAACTTTCCCGACGTGCTGATGGCGGCGGGCGAATATCAGCTCAAGCCGGAGCTGCCGTTCACGCCCGGCATGGAAGCTGCCGGGGATGTCATCGAAGTGGGGGCGGAGGCGAGGGGCGTTGCCGTCGGGGACAAGGTCATCGTGAAGATGCGCCACGGCGCCTTCACGGATGAGGCGGTGGTGACGCCGTCGCAGCTCACCCCCAAGCCGTCCACGTTCGACTATGCGGAGGCTGCGACCTATCTCGCCGGCCACGGCACGGCCTATCATGCACTGATCGATCGCGGCCGGGTCGCGCCGGGCGAGGTGCTGCTGGTGCACGGCGCCGGCGGTGGCGTCGGCCTTGCCGCCGTCGAGATCGGCAAGATGCTGGGCGCGACCGTGATCGCGACCGCCTCCAGCGACGAGAAGCTTGCGATCGCAAAGGCGCGCGGCGCCGATCATCTCGTCCGCTATGATCGCGAGCCGTTTCGCGATGCCGTCAAGCGCATCACCGACGATCGCGGCGCGGATGTCGTGTTCGATCCCGTCGGCGGCCAGGTTTTCGAGGATTCGATGCGCTGCATCGCCTGGGGCGCGCGGCTTCTGGTGATCGGCTTCACCGGCGGCATCGGTTCGGCAAAGACCAATCTGCTGCTGATCAAGGGCGCCAGCGTGTTAGGGGTGCGCGCCGGCGAGGCGGTTCGAAGGAACCCCGCACTCGGCGAAGTGCGCCTGAAGGCGCTGCTGCAATGGGCGGAGGAAGGCAAGCTGCGCCCGAACGTCTCGCACCGCCTGCCGCTGGAAGACTATGCGAAGGCGATGCGGCTCTTGATCGAGCGCAAGGCGATCGGGCGCGTCGCGCTGGTGATGAACTGACGGTGTTGATGGTGGGCACGGCGCAAGAGCGGCTTTGCCCACCCTACGAGAGCCTCACTTGTACTCCCGCTCGGTCCACCACGGGAAATAGTCCGGCATATCGCTGGACACCTTGTTCTTGAACTGGGCCGGACGCTTCTCCAGGAACGACACCACGCCTTCCTTCACGTCCTCCGAGCGGCCGCGGGCATAGATGCCGCGGCTGTCGACCCTATGGGCCTCCATCGGATCGTCTGCGCCCATCATGCGCCACATCATCTGGCGGATCAGGGCGATCGAGACCGGCGCGGTTTTGGCGGCAAATTCCTTGGCAAGTGCGCGTGCGGTTGGCAGGAGATCATCCGGGGCGACGACCTTGCTGACGAGACGGCCGGCGAGCGCCTCTTGCGCCGGGAAGACGCGGCCCGAATAGCACCATTCCAGCGCCTGCGAGATGCCGACGATGCGCGGCAGGAACCAGCTCGAGGCGGCCTCCGGCACGATGCCGCGCTGGGAGAACACGAATCCGAAGCGCGCGGCATCCGAGGCGATGCGGATGTCCATCGCCAGCTGCATGGTGACGCCAATGCCGACCGCGGGGCCGTTCACGGCGGCAATCACCGGCTTCAGGCATTTGAAGATGCGTAGCGTGACCTGGCCGCCGCCGTCGCGCACCTGCGGATCGCTGTAATCGACCTTGCCGTCGGCGAAGCGCTTCACCGGCCCGCGGCGCGCGTCGCGGTCGAAGGTGTCAGCGCCGGACGAAAGATCGGCGCCCGCGCAAAAGCCGCGGCCCGCGCCGGTGACGATGATGGCGCGGACATTGTCGTCCTTGTCGGCGGCGTCGAACGCGTCGATCAGCTCTGCTTGCATCTGCGCGTTGAAGGCGTTGAGCTTGTCGGGCCGGTTCAGCGTAATGGTGAGGATCTGCTCGGCGACCTCGTATTTGATCGTCTCATACGCCATGGTGGTTTCCTTCCGTTGTTCTTTTCGCTGCGCAGATGGCAGAGGGCTTGAGTTTCTTACCCTCCCCTGGAGGGGGAGGGTCGATCGCGCGTAGCGCGAGCGGGGTGGGGTGATCTCTCCTCTCGGGCACTGCCGGACGCAGAGAGACCGTCACCCCACCCCGTCTCACATGTCGCTTCGCTCAATGTGAGCCGACCCTCCCCCTCCAGGGGAGGGTAAGCAAGAGAGGCTCCGCATGCTGCCCGTCCCAAGTCATTCGGGCTTGCGCCTAATGGGCGCGCTTCCCGGGATGAGAAGAGCGTCTTACCGCCCCGGCGGTTTCGGCCAGGGCCGCTGCGGGCCGCGCAGACCTTCGAAGGCCTTGGCCATGCCGAGCACGCCAATATCGTCGAAGCGGCGGCCGACGATCTGCACGCCGATGGGAAAACCCTTGGCATTGAAGCCGCCGTTGACGGAGATCGCAGGGTTCTCCGACATATTCCACGGCACGGTATAGGCGATGTGCTCGAACGGCTTCATGGGATCGTTGGTCGGCGAGGCCCATTCCACCGGATAGTTCACGTTCGGGGCGGTCGGCGAGATCACATAATCGAGCTCGCAGAACAGTTTTCCTGCGGCCGCGCGGATCGCCATGGTCTGGTTGAAGCCGCGGATGACGTCGACGCCCGACAGCTTGGCGCCGGACTCGCCCCACTTGAAGATGTAGGGCAGCACCTTGGCCTGCTCGGCCGGCGTCAGCTTGGCCAGATCGTCCCACATCCGCGCGCGCCAGAAATTGTCGAGGCCGTCGAGCATCTCGCGGGTGAGGATGCCGTCGACCTCGGTGACGACGGCGCCGGCGGATTCGAACGCCTTGGCCGCTTTCACGGCGACCTCGCGCACCGGCTTGTCCAGCGGCATGCCGACACCGGGATCGAGCATCAAGCCGATGCGCAGTTTGCGCGGAGACTTCTCCAGCCCCTTCCAGTTGAGCGGCTCGGCCGGCAGGCTCATGCCGTCGCGCCGGTCGGGCTTTGCAATCGCGCTCATCATCAGCGCGCAATCATCGACCGTGCGGGTCATCGGTCCGGCAACGCGGCCGACATAGGTGGGGTCGATCGGCACGCGGCCGAAGCTCGGCTTCAGCCCGACAAGGCCACACCAGCCCGCGGGCAGGCGCACCGAGCCGCCGATATCGGTGCCGAGATGCAAGGGACCATAGCCGGCCGCCGCGGCAGCACCGGCGCCCGCGCTCGAGCCGCCGGGGTTCTTGGAGAGGTCCCAGGGATTGCGCGCGAGCGCGTGGAAGCTGGAGAGACCGGAGGACAGCATGCCGTAATCGGGCATGGTGGTCTTGGCGAAGATGATCGCACCGGCCTCGCGCAGCCGCGCGGCGGGAGGCGCGTCCTTCTCGGCCGGCACCAGCTTGACGCTGGCAGCGCCCAGCGGCACCGGCACGCCCTTGGTCGCGATATTGTCCTTCACCGTGACAGGCACGCCGTCGAGCGCGCCGGACGGCTCGCCGCCGGTCCAGCGCGCGGTCGAGGCCTTCGCGGCCTCGCGCGCGGCCTCGGGGTCGAATGCATAGAGCGCTTTCAGATGCGGTTCCCACGCCGCGACGTGCGCAAGCACGTCCTCCAGCACCTCGCTTGGCGAGAACTGCTTGGCGCGATAGCCCGCGATCAGATCGACCGCGGACAGATCATGCAGCGAGGTGACCGTCTCTTCGGCGCTCTTTTTATGCATGGCTACCCACCGGCATGCGGGTCTCGATGATGCGGGCGAACATGCTGGCGCCGATCGGCAGGATCTTGTCGTCGAGCACGAAGCCGGGATCGTGCACGGGCACCGAGCCGTCGTGGCCAACCCAGAAATAGGCGCCGGGAATGGTCTGCAGCATGTCGGCAAAATCCTCGCTGCCCATCTTCGGCTGGGCGCGGGTGATCACGTTGGCGGGATCGACCACCGTGCGCGCGACCTCCTCGACCACCTTGGACTGCTCGACCTGGTTGATCAGGACGCCAAAAGTGTCGCGGATGTCGGCTTCGATCGTGCACTGGAACGCAGCTGCGATGCCGGCACAGATCGTGCGGATGCGCTCGCTGATCAGGGCGCGAACTTCATCCGAGAAGGTGCGGATGGTGCCGCAGAGATGCGCTTCGCCGGGGATGACGTTGTAGGCGGAGCCGGCATGGATCTGGGTGATCGAAATGACGGCGGACTGCAGCGGCTCGACGTTGCGGCTGACGATGGTCTGGATCGCCTGCGCCAGCGTGGTCGCGATGATCACCGCGTCCTTGGAGCGCTCGGGCATCGCGCCATGCGCGCCGTAGCCGGTGATGCGGAGGTCGAAGAAGTCGGCGCTGGCCATCGCCGGGCCCGGCAGGATCGCGATCTCGCCATGGTTGAGATCGGGCGCGTTGTGTAGGCCGTAGAGCTCGTCGCAGGGGAATTTCTCGAACAGGCCGTCCTTGATCATCGCGCGGGCGCCGCCGAGGCCTTCCTCGGCCGGCTGGAAGATCAGGTGCACGGTGCCGTCGAAATTCCTGGTCTCGGCGAGGTACCGCGCGGTGCCGAGCAGCATGGTGGTGTGGCCGTCATGACCGCAGCCGTGGAAGCGGCCGGGAATCTTCGAGCTCCATTTCAGATTGGTGTTCTCCTCCATCGGCAGCGCGTCCATGTCGGCGCGCAGGCCGATGCGCTTGCCGCTCGTCCCCTTGCCCTTGATGACGCCGATCACGCCGGTGCCGCCGAGACCGCGATGCACCTCGATGCCCCAGCTCTTCAGCTTGTCGGCGACGATGCCGGAGGTGCGCACTTCCTCGAACCCGATCTCGGGATGGGCGTGGAGGTCGCGCCTGATAGCAGTGAGTTCGTCGGCATAGCCGTCGATGCGGTCGATCGTGGGCATGTGTCCTGTCCGGTTAGCGTGATGGGGGATGGAAGGCGGGGCCGTTCGGCTTGATGCGGATGCCCGGCCGCAGGCGCGTCCACGGCAGGGAGGCGGTGTCGGCCGGCATCGCGCCGGGCGCGGCGCAGATCAGCAGCTTTTCCGCGATCGGCTCGAAATCGGCGCGGAAGTGCACCGAGCTCTTGTTGACCAGGATCTTCTGCGCGGTCGGCTCGATGCCGACATAGCGGTACATCGCCTGGTCGGCGAGTTGCGCCTTGTGCGAGGAGACGACGACGCGGACGTCACCGATGCGCAAGGCTGCGGAGGGGCCCATCTCCATCTCGCGGCCGCCATAATAAGGACCGGGCGCGATGAAGCGGCCGTCGGAGAGCTTTTCGACGACGAAGGTCTCGCGATAGGGCTCGTCGCCGGGGATGCCGGATTTGCCGCCGAGCGACAGCGTCACGGTAGCGCCGACGCCGGCTGCATGCGCGGCCCTGGCCGAGACCGGATCGTAGATCGCCCCCGTCGCGGCACTCGCGTTGTTGCGCACCAGCGCGCGCAGCATGCCTGTCGTGTCGGAATCCCCGCCGGCGCCCGGATTGTCCTGGGTGTCGGCGATGATGATCGGCTTGCTCGCGCTCCTGGAAAGCTCCATCGCGTGGCGCACGCATTCGTCGGGTGACCAGATCTTGCCGTCGAAATCGTCCTCGTGGCTTTCGATCAGCTTGAGAAGCGCATCCGCCGCGCGATCGGCGTCGGCTGGCGTCTTGCCATAGGCAAACACGCTCGGTCCGCAATCGCGGAAATCGGCTGCGGGGAAGCCCGGCGCGAAGGACAGCGTCGGAACCGCATCGCTTTCCAGCGCGGCGAGCTTTTCGTAGATGCCTTGGGTGGGCTGGTCGTTGGTGCACTGCCAGCTGATCGGGATCAGGAACGGCAATTGCCGGAACGCCTTTGCGAAGCGCTGCTTCGACTTCAGCAGCAGCGCGAGATGCCTTGAGCAGGCGCGCCCGGTCGCGGCCATGTCGACGTGGGGATAGGTGCGGTAGGCGATCAGCGCGTCGGCATGCTCGATCATCTCGGGCGTGACATTGGCGTGGAGGTCGAGGCTCGCGACCAGCGGAACATCCTTGCCGATGACGCGGCGCACGCGCGCCAAAATCTCGCCTTCGCCGTCGTCGAGGTGCTCGGTCACCATCGCCCCGTGCAGGTCGAGATAAACGGCATCGAGCGGACCGGCGGCTGCGATGCCGTCGACCATCACCTTCACGATGCGCTCGAAAGCATCCTTGGTGACATGCGCCGACGGGCTCGCACCGCAGGCGATCGTTGGAATGAGTTCCCAATCGTTCACTTCAGCGCTATCGACGAAGCCGGCGAGACCGACATTGATGCGCCGCATCACCTTCAGCACGTCGGCGCCTTGCGTCATCGCCGGCCAGCCGCCGCCGTGCTGGAAGTCCGCGAACGTCGCCTTCGTCGGAGCGAAGGTGTTGGTCTCGTGCAGGAAGCCGCCGACGGCGATACGTGTCATCAATTCCAGTCCAGTCGATCAGGAGTGCGCGACGTTAGCCTTGGCTTTGCGAGGAGAGCAAGGCGGGAAGCAATCGCGCCGTGCATAGGGTCAAGACGTTTTGGGAATGCTACTACGCTGTCATTCCGGGGCGCGCCACTTGGCGCGAGCCCGGAATCCATTGCGCTGCGGAGTCTGCCGTTGGATCGGATTCCGGGCTCATCGCTTCGCGATGCCCCGGAATGACAGCGGGCAGACTACACGGTGGCCGCCACACCCTCTGCCACCGGCCGGAAGTTCGCAAAGTCCCAGTCGCGCCCCGGAGCCGCATCCAGCAGCGCCTTGGTGTAGGCCTCCTTCGGATGCGTCAGCACTTCGGCGGCGGGGCCCTGTTCGACGACGCGGCCGTGCTGCATCACCACGACCTCGTCGCAGATTTGCGCGGCGACGCGCAAATCATGGGTGATGAACAGGATGGCAATGCCGAGCCGCTTCTGGATCTCGTCGAGCAGTTCCAGCACCTGCGCCTGCACGGAGACGTCGAGGGCGGAGACCGCCTCGTCCGCGACCAGCACGTCCGGATCGAGCGCGAGCGCACGGGCAATGGCGATGCGCTGGCGCTGGCCGCCGGAGAACTGGTGCGGATAGCGCGACACCGCATCGGCGGGCAGGCCGACCAGCTCGAGCAGCTCGCGCGCTCGCTTCATGGCATCGGCGTGTGCGACACCGTAATTGATCGGGCCTTCCGCGATGCTCTCGCCGACGGTGACGCGCGGATTGAGCGAGCGATAGGGATCCTGGAACACGATCTGGATCTTCTGCCGGTGCGGCTGGAGCAGGCGGCGCGAGATGTCGGCGATCTCGCGGCCGGCGAGGCGCACGCCGCCGGAGGTCGGATCGATCAGGCGGACGATGCAGCGCGCGACCGTCGACTTGCCCGAGCCGCTCTCGCCGACGATGCCGAGCGTGCGGCCCTTGCGCAGCGTCAGCGTCACCTTGTCGGCGGCGACGACCTCGCGGCCTTTGCCGAAGAAGGCGCGCTCCTTGTAGACCTTGCTGAGGTCGTTGGCCTCCAGCACCACCGGCTCACGGGTCTCCTCGCGGGGCGACCGCGGCACCAGGCTCGGCACCGAGGCGAGCAGGTTCCGGGTGTACTCCATGGTTGGATTGCGCAGCACGGTCTCGAGCGGACCGGTCTCGACCAGGCGGCCCTGCCGCATCACCGCGACGCGGTCGGCGATCTCCGCGACCACGCCCATGTCGTGAGTGATGAACAGCACCGCCGTGCCGTGATCGCGCTGGAGATCGCGGATCAGGGTCAAAATCTGCTTCTGCGTGGTGACGTCGAGCGCGGTGGTCGGCTCGTCCGCGATCAGGAGCTTTGGTTCGAGCACCAGGGCCATCGCTATCATGATGCGCTGGCGCTGGCCGCCGGAGAGGCGGTGCGGGTAGGAGGCGAAGATGCGCTCGACCTGCGGCAGGCGCACCTGCTCCATCATATCGAGGATGCGCTTCTTCCGTGTTTTGGCGTCGAGATTGGTATGGGCGCGCAGGACTTCGTCGATCTGGCGGCCGACCGGCACGACCGGATTGAGCGCGGTCATCGGCTCCTGGAAGATCATCGCCATCTGCGTGGCGCGGAGCTGGCGCAGGCGGCGGTCGGTCGCGGTGAGCAGCTCCTCGCCGACCAGCTTGACGCTGCCGCCGGTCGGCACCAGCGTGCCCTTGGGCAACAGGCCCATCGTGGTGAGGGAGGTCACCGACTTGCCCGAGCCGCTTTCGCCGACGAGGCACAGCGTCTCGCGCTCGCGCACCTGGATCGAGATGCCGTCAATGATCTTCGGCCCGCCCGGCTTCTTGCCGACGGAGACGACGAGGTTGTTGATGTCGAGGATGGTGTTGGTCATGCAGGGGCTTTCGTCATTCCGTGGCGCGCGCAGCGCGAACTACGGTGCGCAATTGCGCACCTGAAATCCATCGGGCGTCAGTCCAAGCGGTGAAATGGATTCCGGGCTCGCGCCAAAAGGCGCGCCCCGGAATGACCGTGGTACTCGCATCACTTCCCCTCCCGCTGCTTCATGCGCGGATCGAGGGCGTCGCGGGCGGCATCGCCGATCAAATTGATGCTGAGGATGGCGATCGAGAGCAGCAGGCCCGGCCAGAAGATCAGCGACGGCTTGAGCTGGAAGTACTGGCGGCCCTCGGCCATGATGTTGCCCCAGGTCGGCGTCTCCGGCGAGATGCCGGCGCCGAGGAAGGAGAGAATGGCCTCGGTCAGGATCGCGGAGGCGCAGACATAGGTGCCCTGGACGATCAGCGGCGCGATCGTGTTCGGCATCAGGTGCCGCCACATGATCTTCGGCAGGCTGGAGCCGACCGAGATCGCAGCCTCGACGTAAGGCTCCTCGCGCGCCGACAGCACCACCGAGCGCACCAGGCGTGCCACGCGCGGGATCTCCGGAATGGTAATCGCGATCAGCACGGTCCAGAGGCTCGCACCGGAAAGCGACACCACGGCGATCGCGAGCAGGATGCTCGGCATCGCCATCAGGCCGTCCATGATCCGCATCATCACGGCATCGACCAGCTTGAAGAAGCCGGAGACGAGACCGATGGCAAGGCCAATGGCGACGGAGAGAATCGCCGAACCGATGCCGATCAGGAGCGAGATGCGGCCGCCATAGATGACACGCGACAAGAGATCGCGTCCGTAGGCGTCGGTGCCGAGCAGGAACTGCGCCGACGACGGCTTGAGCCGCTGCGACGGCGCGAGCTGGATCGGATCATGCGGCGCGATCAGCGGCGCCACGATCGAGATCACCACGACCAGCGCGAGGCAGACCGTGGCCGTCGCGATGATCGGCGTCGAGGTGAGGAATCCGAACCGCGGCCGCAGCGGCGACGTGATCGGAATGGACGACTGGGGGAGGCTATCGACCGACATTCTTGTTCTTACCCTTGCCTCAGTACCGGATCCGGGGATCGAGCAGCGTATAGGCGACGTCGATCAGGAGATTGACGACGACATAGATCAGCGACGTCAGCAGGATCATCGCCTGGATCACCGGATAGTCGCGCGCCAGCACCGCGTCCACGGTGAGGCGGCCGATGCCGGGAATGTTGAACACGCTCTCGGTGACGACGACGCCGGAGATCAGCAGCGCAAATCCGGTGCCGATGACGGTGATCACGGGCACCGCCGCGTTGCGCAGCGCATGCCGCATCATCACGGCGACCTCGTTGATGCCCTTAGCGCGTGCGGTGCGGACGTAATCTTCGCCGAGCACGTCGAGCATCGCCGCGCGCGTCATGCGCGCGATCAGCGCGATGTAGATGAAGGAGAGCGCGCAGGTCGGCAGGATGATGCGCTCGAAGAACGGGCCGAAACCATTCGAGATGCTCTTGAAGCCCTGCACCGGCACCCAGCGCAAATCGATCGCGAAGATTTCGATCAGGACATAGCCGACCACGAACACCGGCACGGAGAAGCCGAGCACCGACAGGCCCATCACGAAGCGGTCGATCCAGGTCCCGTGCTTCCACGCCGCGATCACGCCGAGCGGGACGGCGACGATGACGGCGAGGATGATCGTCGACAGCGCAATCGAGATCGACGGCTCGAACGCGCTGGCCGATCATCTTCATCACCGGCAGGTTGGAGATCAGCGAGGTCCCGAGGTCGCCGTGCAGCAGCTTGTTCACCCAGGTGACGAACTGCACGATCAGCGGCTCGTTGAGGCCGAGCGAGGTGCGGATGCGCTCCAGCCGTTCCGGCGTCGCATTGTCGCCGGCGAGAATGGCGGCGGGATCGCCGGGGGTGAGGCGAAGCAGCAGGAAGACGAACAGCGCGACGACGCCCATCACGGGCACGGCGGCGAAGATTCGGCGAACGAGATATCCGAGCAAGTTGGATCCGTCAGATTAGAGTCAAATCGTGGCAGGGTCTTTGACAAGCCTGCCATCAACCTAACATTTCAGCAATTCCCGTGCCATCCGGGCCACAGGTTTTGCAGTGCGGCCAGTCGTTTCGAGCGCCCCTTTCACCTCAGGCGTCATTCCTGGTTCGGTCCTTTGGACCGCCCCGGAATGACGGGCTCAAAAATCACTCCAGCGTTGCCAGCAGCCCCGCCATCAGCCGGCCGCGTTCGGCCAGGCTTTCGACCTCGATATACTCTTCGAGCGTGTGGCCGTTGCCACCACGCACGCCTAGGCCGTCGAGAGTCGGGATCCCCATTGCGCCGGTGAAGTTGCCGTCGGAGCCGCCGCCGGCACTCGCATGCGGCAGTTCGGCGCCGAGCGACTTGGCGATGCCGCGGGCCTTTTCATATAACGCCATGGTGCCGGCGTCCGGTTCCCACACCGGGCGCGTCACGCCGCGGGTGACCTTGAAGGTGACATCATTGGTTGTGCCTGACAGCGCCAGCATCCTCTCGACGCCGCGATCGAGATCGGCCTGGCGCTTGGCCATCGACAGCGCCTCGCCTGTGGTGGTCGTGGCGACGCAATTGACCCATTGTCCGCCATGCACGACGCCGACCGAGAAGGTGCAGTCCTCCGTGGTCATCGCGTCGATCGCGAGGATCTGCCGGGCCATCTCGCGGATCGCCGAGCGTCCCGCCGACAGCGTCGCGCCGGCGTGGCTCGGCCGTCCCGTCGCCTCGAGATTGAAACGCGCGATTGCGTAACGTCCGGTGGTGACGCCATTGTCGGCGCGGCCGGGCTCGGGCACCAGTACGTATTTGTTGCGCGCGGCCTCCGCCTCGATGATGTCGCGGGTCGAGGGCGTGCCGACTTCCTCGTCGGGCGTGAACAGCACCGTGATCGGCAGCGGCGTTGTGAAGGCGGCGCGCGCCAGCTGCCGGATCGCTTCCAGCGAGAGGTAGTTGCCGCCCTTCATGTCGTAGATGCCGGGGCCGTAGCACTTGTTGCCCTCGCGCCGCCATTTCAGCTTCTCGATGGTGCCGACCGGATGGACGGTGTCCATGTGCCCGGCGATCAGGATGCCGGGCTCGCCCTGCTTCGGATGGGGAAAGCGCGCGCGGATCACGTCGCCAAAGCCCTGGCGGCCGGCGATGCGTTCGATGGTCGCACCCATGATCGCCATATCCCGCGCTGCGAAATCGAGCATGCGATTCACGGCGCCCGCGTCCCAGGTCGGACTCTCGCATTCCACCCAGCCGCGCAGGCCCTGGAGCATCGCCTCGGAATCGAAGGGAAGATTGGCTGGATTCATCTCAATGTCTCTCAAGCTTCGAAAGATGGAACGCGCATTGCATCGGCGCGGGGCGGGACAGGCAGAGAGTGTTGTAGAGCCAAACCGATCCTTGTGGAGCCCGTGCACACGCCGCAAGGGCTTGCAGCGAAACCGGATTGACGCGCTCGGCACGGTCTGCAAGTCTCGAAAAGATAAAGGCATTGCATGAGGTTAGTTCGCCCAAAGAACGAACCGGATGCTCAACCAATAATCTGCCTTTGAACAGTTTCACGTCAGGAGAAACTTTCCATGTTCAACTTCATGCGCCGGGGGTCTCGCGCGTTTGCCTCCAAACTTGCGCTGTCGGTCGTCGCGCTGTCCACGGCGATGGCCTCGCCGGTGTTTGCCGCCGGCAAGACCATCACGGCGGTGATGCATTCGGATCTGCGTATCATCGACCCGATCTTCACCACGGCCTACATCACGCGTGACCATGGCTACATCGTCTACGACACGCTGGTGGCCACCGATTCGAACTTCAAGATCCAGCCGCAGATGGCGGACTGGAAGATCTCCGACGACAAGCTCACCTACACCTTCACGCTGCGCGACGGCCTGAAGTGGCATGACGGTGCGCCGGTTACGGCGGAGGATTGCGTCGCCTCGCTGAAGCGTTGGGCCGCGGTCGACGGCATGGGCCAGAAGCTCATGGACTTCACCGCGAGCATCGAGGCGACGGACGCCAAGACCATCACGTTGAAGCTGAAGGAGCCCTACGGCCTCGTGCTCGATTCGATCGGCAAGCCGTCCTCGCGCGTCGCCTTCATGATGCCGAAGCGCCTCGCCGAAACGCCGCCGGACAAGCAGATCCCCGAGCAGATCGGCTCGGGTCCCTTCAAGTTCGTGCAGTCGGAATTCCAGCCGGGCGTGAAGGCGGTCTACGTCAAGAACACCGATTACGTGCCGCGCAAGGAGCCGGCGAGCTGGACCTCCGGCGGCAAGGTGGTGAAGGTCGACCGTGTCGAATGGATCACCATGCCGGACTCGCAGACCGCGGTGAACGCGTTGCAGTCGGGCGACATCGATTTCATGGAAAATCTGCCCTACGACATGCTGCCGATACTGGAGGCGAACAAGGAGCTCACGCTCGAGGTCTCGAACAAGTTCGGCTTTCAGACGCTCGGCCGGATGAACTTCCTTCATCCGCCGTTCGATAACGTGAAGGTGCGCCGGGCTGCTTTGCTGGCGATAAACCAGAAGGACGTGCTCGACGCGCTGGTCGGAAACCCGAAGTACCAGAAGATCTGTGGCGCTTTCTTCGTGTGCGATACGCCGCTCGCGACCGAGGTCGGCGGCGAAACCCTGGTGAAGGGCAATGGCATGGCGGAAGCCAAGAAGGCGCTCGCCGAGTCCGGCTATGACGGTACCCCGGTCGTGATCATGGCCCCTGGCGATGTCACGACGCTGAAGGCGCAGCCGATCGTTGCGGCCCAGCTGCTGCGCGAGGCCGGCTTCAAGGTCGACCTGCAAGCGACCGACTGGCAGACCGTGGTGAGCCGTCGCGCCAGCCAGAAGCCGCCGAAGGAGGGCGGCTGGAACATGTTCTTCACCAACTGGGTCGCGGCCGACGTCTCCAACCCGATCGCCAATCTCTCGATCGGCGGCCAGGGCAAGAAGGGCGGCTGGTTCGGCTGGGCGGAAGACGCCAAGATCGAGCAGCTCAAGGACGCCTTCGTCCGCGCGTCCTCGATCGACGAGCAGAAGAAGATCGCCGCCGACATCCAGAAGGAAGCCTATGAGCAGGTGATCTACATTCCGCTGGGGCAGTATCTGCTGCCGAGCGGCTGGCGCAAATCGCTGAGCGGCGTGCTCGACGGCCCCGCGACGCCGCTGTTCTGGAACATTGACAAGTCGGAGTAGGGGCAGGCCAGACCACGCGCCTTTCCTCCCCTTCACCACGCGGCGCCGCTGTCATCAGCGGCGCCGTTGCCTTTTGTCGACCTTGCGTTGGCTGAGAGTCCGGAGCTTTTTAACCGTTCCAGTTTTCAATTGTTGCTATTTGTTTCTGTCCTGAAATAGATGTGTCGTCCTCGCGCATCGCTTTTCCTTCTTTCATTTGATTCCCGTGCCGCTCGATTTTGCATTCCAGGCGATGGCCGAACGGTCCGATCGTGCGCCGGCGCGATGGCGCCGGCCTTTCCTGCACTGGCTGGACGCGGTCGAGACAGGCTGGGCCGTGCCGCTTCTCATCGCCTGCTTTGTCGCGATCTGGACGCTTTATCTCGTCATCGCGTACGCCGGCGGCGGCCTGCATCCCGATACGCTCGAAGCGTGGACCCTGGGTCGGCATTTCGCCTGGGGTTATCACAAGCATCCGCCATTGACCGGCTGGGTTGCCGCTAGCTGGACCTTCGTCTTCCCGCTCAGCGACTGGTCGCTGCAATTGATGGCGATGGCCAACGCCGGGCTTGCGCTGTATTTCGTGGACCTCATCGCGCGGCAATTCGTAAGCGGGCACAAGCGCGTCCTGGTGCTGCTGCTCCTGATGCTGACGCCGGCCTATCAATTCCATGCCCAGCGCTTCAATGCCAATGCCGTGCTGCTCGCGGTCTGGCCGCTGGCGACCTGGTGCTTCCTGCGCGCGTTCGAGACGCGCTCCGCGTCGTGGGCGGTCGCGGTGGGGTGCACGACGGCGCTAGCAATGCTCGGCAAATATTATTCGATCTTTCTCGTCGCGAGCTTCGCGTTTGCCGCGCTGGCGCACCCGGCGCGGCGCGCCTATTTCACCTCCGCTTCGCCCTGGATCTCGGCGGTGGTCGGGCTCGCGGCGCTGTCGCCGCACGTCGTGTGGCTCGCGGCCACGGGGGCGTCGACTTTCACCTATGCGCTGGCCCATGCCAACGGCAATGCCTTAAGCTCGCTCGGCGAGGCCAGGAATTTCCTGCTCGGGCTGGCGGCGGCCATGAGCGTGTCGGCCGTGCTATGGGTCTTGATCGCGGGCACGCGGCTGAAGCAATTTCCGGCCGACTTCGCTGCAATGAGCCCGGGTCTGCGGCTCCTGTTCTACGTTGCCATGGGCACGATCACGTTGCCGGTGCTGACATCGCTCGTGATGGGCACTGATCTGCCGTCGCTGTGGGCATTGCAGGGGCTGTTCCTGTTCGCCGTCCTCGTGGTTTGCGGCGCGCGCTATCCGATCGAGCGCTTCTACACCGTCAACCTCACCGTGACCGTGGCTGGCGTCGCGCTCGTTGCGGTCATGGTCGTAGCGCCGATCCATGCCGTCTATCGCAACGATCACGGTTATGAAGAAGGCCGGAATTTCTATGCGCAGGTGGCCGGCGAATTGACGCGCGAATGGCGCGAGTTGGCCGGCACGCCGCTCAGCGCAGTGAGCGGTGATGATTCGCTGGCCTTCGCGACGGCGTTCTACAGCCCCGACCATCCGCATTGTGCACGGCCGTTCGAGCATCAAAACTCCTGGAGCTGGCCGCGCAAGGCGACGCTGGACCGCGGCTGGGCCGCGCTCTGTTTTCGTGGCCAGGACTATTGTGGCAGGTGGATGGAATGGGTGTCCTCGAAAGCCGGACACGTCGTCAGGCGCGAGTTCACCGTGCAGGCAACTCTGTGGGGGCGGCCCGGCCTGTCGCGGCAGGTGGTCGTGCTGATGGTGCCGCCGCGAGGAAGCGGGGCGGCGCCCGAGAGCGCTGCTGAGGATTTCAGCGCCAGCAGGCGGGCGGCCGAATAGATTTCGTGATCAGCAATGGGTGTCGCGTACCTGCTCGAGCCCCTCGCTCGCCAAAGGCGTCGTGAACGTGGTCTGCTCAGCGTCCGGCTCCGAACGCTCCTGTTTCTGCCGTTTCGCCTCGCGGTTTTCGCGGTGTTCCAGTTCCATTAACGTGGCCTCTCGAATTGCTGCAGGACAACATCGAGAGGAACGGGAAGTTCCTCACGCGATGGGACGATGATGCGGCTTGAACAGCCGTCCCTTTTCCACCGCCAGCACGATTCGCGAGCGCTGCGAGCGTCGACAGGAAGAAGCCGACCGAGAACGGCAGCAGCGTGCCGTCGAAGCTTCGCCCGATCAGGGAGTCATGCATGCAAGCGAGGTACTTTTTGCGCCGTGGGGAATGACCAACGATTGACCTTCAATTGCTTTCGCGAAGGCAATCGCAAGAGCTGCAACGGCTGCACCAGCGAAGATGTCCACAAAGTAGTGTCCACCCCACAAGGGCGTTGCTGCCAGCATTGCAACGCACATCATTAAAGCCCATGGACGCATCCACCACACGCCCCACCACGCCCACAGCGCGAGCAGAGCCGCAGCAGCATGGAAGCTGGGAAAGGTCACGATGCCGCCGATCTGCGAGATGTTCAGAACCTGTAGGCTGCTGCTTCTCACCACGGGCAGGCGATCGAGCTGGATGAGATAGCCGCTAGCCTTGAAGGTCGCGAACTCGGTTGGCAAATTGTATTGCTGATAGGTGCCGATGGCCGGTATCAGCGCAGAAATCAAAGCCACCGCACAAAGGGTGAGCAACGTCGCCATCGTGAACTGTTGCAATCGAACGTGGTTGTTCGTCAGTCCGAGAACGATGGGAACCGCGATCGGCGGCAAACCGATTGCACCATAGGACAAGCATGCATACGGCAGCAGCGCAGGCCAGGCTGTCATGAGCCGGTAATAGACAGTCCAATCCAGTCCGAAGAATTTGTCCCAGGAGTTGAGCATGGCATCCTGCAATGGCAAATTTGCAGATGCTGCGACGTAGGTCAGGACGGCCCCGAGCATGGACACAAGGCCTAACTGGGCGATGGAAATAAGAACGTACGCAATGCGCACGGCGCGTACTCGCGACAACAAGACGTGACCCGCCGCCGTGAGGCCTGCAACCGTCGCCATGCCTCCCAACAACTCGCCTTCGAGGGCCATCGAGAGTTTCAGCAAGGCAAGGGACACACCGACGAATAGTGCCAGAATTGTAATAGTGATCCAGTTCAGCAGGTAGAGACCACAGGCTTCCACTGCTTCTGAACTCGTTTGCGCTCCGGCGGATTGGGCGGCACTGTTTCTCACGTAAGCACGAACGGTCATGCGCCGCCATTTCCTGCATTTTCCGGGAAATATATGGCAACACAACCTTTAATATATCAACAACCTGCCGGCGTCGTTAGGCGATGGAACAACCCTCATTCCTAATCAAATCTCTACGAGAGCAGGATCCATTCCGGCAAAATTGAAATAAAGACATCGCATAATCTCAAGATTAGAGATGTCTGCACGAGCGACGACTTCTACTAGGAAGGCGTCAGGGTGCTCTTGTGGCACCGACCGTTACGTTAAAGTGTAGAGCGGCGATCGATAGAGGGCGCTCAGCAGAGCGCGCCCGACCCGAACGTCCAAGCGAGCTTCCTCACGCGATGGGGCGATGATGCGGCTTGAACAGCCGCCCTTTCTCCACCACGAGCACGATCGCGAGCGCTGCGAGCGTCGACAGGAAGAAGCCGATCGAGAACGGCAGCAGCGTGCCGTCGAAGCTTTGGCCGATCGCCATGCCGACCACGATTCCGATCAATGTCGTGATCGAGCCATAGAGCGAGGAGGCGGTGCCGGCGATGTGGCCCTGCGGCTCCATCGCGAGCGCTGTGAAATTGGCGACCATCATGCCGAACGAGAACATCATCAGGGCGGAGAGCACCATGAACAAGGATAGCGGCAGCACGCCGAGGCTTTCGGTCAGCAGCATCACGCCGGCCACTGCGGTGTACAGCGTCAGTGCCCCGTGCGAGATCACGCGCATGCCGAGCCGGCCGACCAGCCTCGCGTTGAGGAAGCCGGCGATGGCGGTGCCGGCCGCGATCGCCGCGAAGGCGAGCGGGAAATAACGGCCGAGGTGATAGATGCCGGTGAAGACCTGCTGGGCGCAGAAGACGTAGGCAAACAATGCGCCGATGACGCTGCCGGCGGCCGTGGCGTAGCCGATGGTCTGGCGATGGGTCACGGTCTGCCGGAAGGCCGAGAGCACGTCGGCGGGTGCCAGCGACCTGCGCTCGGACTCGGGAAGGGTTTCGGGCAGCCGCAGCACGCACCATGCGAGCGCGAGCAGGCCGTACAGCATCAGCACCACGAAGATGCCGCGCCATGCCGTCACCAGCAGCACCGCCTGTCCGAACGAGGGAGCGATCACGGGCACCGCGATGAACACCATCATCGCGAGCGACATCACGCTCGCCATGCGGCGGCCGACATAGCAGTCGCGCACGATCGAGGTCGCGATCACGCGCGTCGCCGAAGTGCCGAGCCCTTGCAGTGCGCGCGCCAGCAGCAGCGTCTCGAACGAGGGCGCGGCGACCGCCAGCACGCTCGCCACCGCATAGACCGCCATGCCGCCGAGCAGCACCGGGCGGCGGCCGAAGCGGTCCGACAACGGGCCCATGACGAACTGGCCGGCGCCGAAGCCGACCAGGAAGATCGACAGCACCAGTTGAAGATGGTTGGCGACGGGAATCTCGAAGGCGGTGCCGATGTTGGGCAGGGCTGGCAGCATCATGTCCATCGCAAGCGGATTCAGCGCCATGATGGACGCGATCACGATGACGAATTCGGGAAAACCCATGGGACGGTGTCCGGAGGACACCCAATCGTCGGCATTGACGTCGGACAAGGAAGCTCACCTCTGAAATTGAGGGCGTTATCCATTCCGATGCTGCGTTGCACAACCCCCGTTTCGGGATGGCTGTCAGGCAGGGCCGGCGAGGACAAGAATTGGTGAGGAGCCGCCTTTCCTTGCCTGCCGGACTCTCCAGATCGCGCAACCCCCGGTGGCCGGAAACCACTGATTTACCATCCCTTCCTAAAGATCGGCATCCGGCGCGGCCCCGCCCGTCGGGCAGGATGAAACCGAAACGCATTCTGCCCACAGTGCGGCCGAGATGAGGAGGCGCCGCAGCGGCGCCCAGAGAAACAAGCCAAACAAAGGTATCCGCCTGTGTCCGAGATGTCCGGTGCAGCACGATGGTTGGAGCCCGCAGCCGACGCGGCTGCGAGGCGGAACGTCTGGCTTGCCTGCCTGATCGCGCTGACTGCGCTGCTGGTGCTCGGCAATCTCGCCAACGACGCCAGGCTCGATGTGAAATATGGCTGGGACGTCCGAGTCAATTGCGCGGCGGTCGATGCGCATGCCGACGGGCTCGATCCCTACTTCGTCAAGAACCTGAAGGGCACCAAGCTCTCTTATCCCTATCTGCCGGTGACGCTGGACGTCTTCCGCCCCCTGTGTGCGGGCGGCTTTCTGGTCGATCATTACAGAAGCATCTTTATCGTCCTCGCCGTGCTCTGCGGCCTCCTCTTGCCCGGGCTCGGCCGAACGGGCACGAGCGCGCGCGATGCTGCGCTCAGGGTGCTGTGCGCGCTCGGCGCGTTCGTCGGTTTCGAGTGGGTGCAGGCGTCGGGGAATTTCGCAATTCTAAGCGGCCTGCTGACCGCGATCGCACTGTCGCTCCTGCTTCGCCTGCCTCCCTCTGGAGAAGACACGACCTTTTCCTTGCGCCTTGCCGGCGCTGCACTGCTCGGCCTCGTGACCTCGTTCAAGCTGGTGTTCTGTCCCGTGCTGGCTGCGCTCTATTTCCTGCCGCTGCCGCGCAGTCGCAAGCTGGCGCTGATCGCGATGGCGGCGTTCGGCTTCGCATTGCCGGTCCTGATGTCGAGGCTGCTGTATCCCGATCTGTTCGCGAGCTGGCTGCTTGCGATTGCGGGTCAGATCCCGAACCAGCATGCCGTCGATCTCGTGGAGATCAATCCGTCGCTGCTGCTGCTGGCGCGGGACCTGATGGACCATGCCGGCCTCGGTGACAGCAAGCCGGTGATGTTCGCGACCTATGCGCTCGCAGCACTCGCGCTCGTGCTGGTGCCGTTCGCCCTGTCCGTCCTGCGCGTGGCCGCGAGCCAGCCGGCGCGGGAAGGGGGATCGCTTCTGACGCGGCTGGATCGCTGGCTGATGGACCATCCCCGCACGGCCATGCGCGTCACGGTGCTTGCCATGTTCGCGCTCTGATCTCAGCTCGCCACGCCTCAAGGAATATGCCTTCTTCGAGCTCGCGCTCTATGCCGCCATCCTCATCGTCGATCTTCCGGCCATGGCGCTCGCCGGATGTCTCTCGGTCGGTCTGCTCATTCCGGCACTGATCTCGCTTCTGGAGCAGCATTCGAGGGCAGCTTCATTCTCCTCACGGTCGCGCTGATGTGCTTCTGGATCCTGCTGCTCGACTTCCGTGCCGAGCCGAAACGCCTCGAGGCGCGAACAGTGGATTCACGTTGAAGGGCTCACGATCGCGCTGAATAGCTTCTGCGCGAATCCGGGGATCCGACCTCGATCTCGTATTCATGCATTGTCGGAACTGGATCGGGCCCAAAGGTCGGCCGTCGATCTCGACCAAGACTGCTGCGGTTGAGCAGATAAACGGCGCCTAAGCAAAGTGCGCAAGATCAACCCCGCGGTATCCGCGTTAACGATCTCGCGGATGCTGGTCGCGTTCCGAACGCCGCCAAGACCGCAATTAGTCGTCGAAGCGGGGGCGCGGAGAGAATTTTGCCAAAGGCGCAAAGGATCGCGCCCGTTTCGACAGAGGTTGTGCTGATCAAATCTACACGCGCTCGTTGTCAAACTATTAAAGGTTGTATTGCCATACATGTCTCCGGAATTGCTGGGAATGACAAATGGCGGTTCAGGCATGCTCGGTCGGCGGTCTTCCTCGTTCGACAGGTACTCTATCAACCCCAGGGGCAAGAGCGGAACTCGCGGTTTGCCTTAATCTTTTTCAGCTCAACTGGGTTCTCATCGCGGCCACGCTGGCCGTCTTCATCGTTGGGATGCGTCTAGCCGGTTTTCAATTGCGGGTAAGCAGCTATCTGCTCTATTTCGGAATTGCCGGTGTGTACGGAGTGGTCGGTTATCTAAATCTGAAATCAAAACTCAGACGGAGCCCCCGCGTCTACACCGTCCTGTTCTTCATTGCTCAAATCCTTCTTCAGCTTCTTCTTCTGGTGTCGATCGGCTATCTCGCGGCGACAGCCAACTTTCCAATGCAGGACACGAATTTGCTGGCCATGGATCGGGCGCTAGGCCTGGATTTTCGCGCTTATCTGGCGTTGGTCAACCGGCCCGGTCTGATCGATGCTCTTGCAGTGACCTACGACTTCCATTCAAATGCAACTGGTTCTGATCGTGGTTGTCGTTCCACTGCTCGGTCACTACAGGCGCGCTGCGGAGTTCTCGCTCGGATTTGGCCTGACGTTGGCTATCACGACCCTCATCTCCACGCTGTTCCCAGCGACCGGCGTCTATGAAACCGTAGGACTGCACTCAGCGGACCATCCCAATTTCGAACCCTCCGTCTACAACGCGACGCTGCGCGAGCTCCCCCTGGTGCGCGACGGCACAGTGAGGCTGCTCGATGCGTTTCAACTGGGGCCGCTTCTGACTTTTCCAAGCTTTCACGCGGTCTCGGCAGTCTTGTACATGTGGGCGCTCTGGCCGATCCGCTGGGTCCGGGGCATCGGCCTGCTCTGGAACGCGGTCATGCTGGCCGCGACCCCGATCGGGGGAGGACATTATTTTGTCGACGTGTTCGCCGGGGTGGCCGTCGCCATCGCATCGATCTGGGTCATCAAACGCATCGGCGCACGTCTTGCGCCCGAGCAGGATCGGGAGAGATCCGTCTCGCAGCTTTCTACCGTCAAGCCATTGGCGATGGTCGTGCCCGACGGAGATCTGAGCCCGCAATCGTCGTAGTGCTGCGTTGGAAAGATGGTTCGGCTTGAAGGCGCGCATGAGCGGGCGTTGGCCAAGCTGAAATCCATCTGGTTGCTGCCTTCATTTTTATGCGGCGTTAATTGCCGCCGCGTAGAAATGAATGTCCTGATCGTGCCGCTTCTGCCGCTCGACGGCAGGCTACTACCGGGCTTTGCAGCCGGTGCAGAGATGATCAGCATGACATTTGCCGCAGGTTAACTTGGACAGTTGACTTCGTATGCGGTGATCGCCGGCGATGGAAGGAGAGCTCGGATGCCGAAGCCTGGATCCCACAACCTCGCTCTGAAGTTTCAGCAGGTTGTTGATTCTTCGCCAGCGGCCGCAGCCCTGCTTTGCCAAGGTCAGTGTTATGATTTTCGGACGCTGAATGCGTTGGCGAACCGTTTCGCCCGGTGGCTTGCAGCACAAGGGGTGACCCAGGGCAACATCGTATGCCTCGAGCTGCCGAAGCTGGTCGAAACTTATGCGCTGGCGGTGGCCTGTCTGAAGATCGGCGCACCCTATAGCTTCCTCGATCCGGCGGCGCCAATCGACCGGGCACGGTTGATGATCAACCGGTGCCAACCCATGATCATCATCAGCTCGCGTGATGGTGCGGGAAATCGCGTCGTCCTCGCCAGCGACGCTGATCGCCAAAATCTCCTGGAGGCAATCGAGGCGTTCGATGACGCCAACTTGCGGGAAACCGAGCAGATCACCGGAGCCGATCCCGCCTATGTCATGTTCACGTCCGGATCGACCGGAGAGCCCAAGGGCGCGGTGATCCCCCATCAAGGCGTACTTCATCTGGTCGAATGGGCGGCCAACGATCTGGGCATCGGTCCTGGGGATCGCCTGACCAACGTCAATCCGATTTTCTTCGACAATTCGGTGTTCGATATCTATGCGTCGCTGCTCAATGGTGCCTCGGTGGTTGCGCTCGACGCTCTGAAAGGACGCCCACCAGCCGAACTGATCGCCGAAATCACGGCAAGCGAGTGCACGTTCTTCTTCGCCGTGCCGACACTCTTCATGTTCCTTGATTCCATGAACTTGCTGCGGCCCGACAAGCTGCCAAGCGTGCGCCGGTTCATGTTCGGCGGTGAGGGCTTTCCGCTCGCCAGGCTTCGCCGTTTTCACGAGACCTTTTCGGGAAGAGCGGAGCTCATCAACTGCTACGGTCCGACCGAGGCGAGTTGCATTTGCAGCAGCCTGGTGATCACCGGCTCGACGCTGGAGACCGCCGAAGGCTTCGTTTCGCTCGGGCGGCTCAATCCCGGATTCAGTCACCGGGTTCTGAACGAAGATCTGCAACCTGTCGCAATCGGCGACGTCGGCGAGTTGTGGCTCGGCGGACCATGTGTCGGGCTTGGCTATCTCAACAATCCCGAAGAGACGACACGGCGGTTCCGCCAGGATCCGCTCGTCAAAGGCTACCGATCTACGCTTTATCGCACCGGCGACCTCGTGGTGCAGGATCCGCGCACCGGTCAGTTTCGATTTCGCGGCAGGGCCGACAATCAGGTCAAGCTGCGCGGATATCGCGTCGAGCTCGAGGAGATCGACCACGCCTTAGAGTCGATGCCGGGCGTGGTGCGTGCGCTGGCCGTCGTGATTCATGACGCCAACGGCTCGAGCCGCCTGCTCGCGGCATACGCGGGCAGCAGACTTGAAGACGCCGATTTGCTGGCGCACTGCAATAGGCATCTTCCAGCCTACATGGTGCCAGGCCGGTTCGTGTGGCTGGACAACATCCCCACGAACGCTAACGGCAAGGCAGACCGGCGCGCGGTTGCGGCCTTGGTCGAACAATCCCAGACAATGGCCCGCTCCCCTCGGTCCGCGGGTAAGCCTGCGGCGGCCTAGACGCATTAAATCGTTGATCGGACGACGCGGATGATAAAGACCGACAGTGGCGCTTCGCTCGGTATGACGCAGGGATACACGACCGCCGTCGATCGTCATCTTGCTTTGCTGTACGCGCCGTCCGCGAAGAGCGCATGGCGGCTCATTCCGCAGATTGATAAGCATCCAGGGCTGGTCGCCTACGTGCAGGGCTTACGAGGGCGCCTCGTTCTGCTTGCCGTCGTTGCAGCACTTGCCGCGCCAGCCGGCCTGTTCGGGATCGACCTTACGGTGGCGCCGCTGGCGATGGTCTGCGGTTACGCGCAAAAGCTTCGCCGCTATCTCATTCCATTGGCGACGCTGCTGGTGCTCTGCCGGAACGGCTTCTGGATCGACCGCGATCTTGTGCAGCGTGTCGCAGAGCAGGAAGGGCTTGGCGATCACGTCACCGTGTCGCTGTTGTGCCTCGCGTCACTGGTGCTGGTTATCATCCTGTGCTCTTGCCTGCTGCTGTTTTGGCAGAGAGTTGTCGCCATTCAGCTGTTTCGCCGTTCAACGCTGTGCCTGATCTCGGGCTTCATTGGCCTCGTGGTCGTGGCGGAGTCCTCCATGATCGCAGGCATGCCGCGGATCCTGCTCTGGTCGTTCCTCATGGCCTTGCATCCGTATCTCTGGTTTCTGGCGTATGCCCTTGCCGATGCAGCCGCGCCGGGTCGGGCGCCGTTCTGGCATATCTCGGCGTCTTCCATCCGTTTTGGGGATCGACTCTCACGCCGTTCGGCAAGGGTCTATCTTATCTCGCAAAATTCGAAGCGAAGACATCCGAGGAACTCGCCGTAACCCAGCTCAAGGGGCTGAAGCTCGCGGTTTGGACGCTGCTGCTCGCCGTCTGCTTGAATGGTCTGCGGACGCTGGTCCATGGCCAGCTCGGGCTGCCATCGTTCGACGAGACGTTCCTTGCACATGTCGGCGGGTCGAGACTATCCGCGATATCTCTGCTGGGCAAGCCTCGTGACATACTTCTTCGAGGACGTGCTCGTGATGACGACGTGGGGAGGGGCCATCATCGCTTGCGCGCGGATGGCGGGCTTTCGCCTGTTGCGCAACACCTACCGGCCGCTAGAGGCGACGACGCTCGTCGAGTTCTGGAACAGGTACTATTTCTATTACAAGGAATTGCTGGTCGATCATTTCTTCTATCCGGTTTTTCTGCGGTACTTTCGCACGAACCGAAAGCTGCGGATGTTCTTTGCGACCTTCATGGCGGCATGTCTGGGCAACCTGCTGTTTCATTTCATACGGGATATCAGGTTCGTCGTGGAGCTCGGCTGGTGGAAGGCCCTGACCGGCGAAGCGTCACATGCGTTTTATACCCTTCTTCTCGCCGTGGGCGTCGGTGTGTCGCAGATGCAAACCCAGGGACGCGCGCGAGCCGACCACGGACGGTCAGCCCGCGCATTGGGAATGATTTGGGTCATCCTCTTCTTCTGTCTGCTGCATGTCTTCGACGCTCCACTCGACCGTGTCCACACGATCTGGCAGCGCGCTGATTTTCTCGCATACCTCTTGGGAGTTGACACATGGATCTGAACGTCCGCTCGAAAATGCGCGACTATGTCGTCCAGCGGCTCAGCCTGCGCGGAGATCATTCTCCGGTCGAGGACGATGAGCTCTTGTTCACCAGCGGCCGGCTCGATTCGCTGGATGCGGTCGAAATCATCATGTCGCTTGAGATGGACTACGGGATCGATTTTGCGCGGATCAATTTCGATCTGACGCAGCTGGATTCGATCAACGCCATCTGCGATCTGGTGGATGCGGTCAACGCGTGACCAGTCCAAATGGCTCTTTAGCCATTCGTCCGTGTGAGATGTCACGGACGCTTCGCACGATCTTCTCATTTGGTGCGGGCGGCCGGACTCGAACCGGCACAGGCCTTGCGGCCCCACGGATTTTCATACCACTTCGGCTTTCGCCGCCGCCCTTTCGGCGTTCGTGGTCTGGACTATCCCTTCACCCTGGCGCTTGTCCGCTGTAGGTGCTGCCCGTCTAGTCTCTACACCTTCCCCCTGGCGGGGGCTTGGCTCGGGATTGCCAGTGAAGGTTTCCCCGACTTTGAGCAGTTCTGCTCCTGAAGTTTCCTCCAGGGCACTCAATGGCTTAAGTCCGATGCGTCTACCAATTCCGCCACGCCCGCATCGGCCCATCTATACGGCGCAATTGCCCGACGGGCAAAGAGAATACAGCGGCCGATTCCGCGCACGATTTGAGCCGCTTACCTCAGGGGCTCCAGCTCGGATTCGGTCACGTCCTCGGCCCTCTGGCATTGCTGCTTTGTTGGCTCTATAGGCGGTTCTTCCTTCAGCAAGGCGGGCGCGCAAGGCAAAGCCTCAATCCGGACATTTGTTGTTGCTTTAGGCATTCTCAATCCACGGGGACTATTCATCCGGCATGGCTGCTTCGTTTTCCTCTTCCCTGCGCTCCTGCAGCGGGCTTCTCGTGCTGCTCGCGGCGGGCGTCGCGCTGTCCGGTTGTGCCGGCATGAGTGAGACGGTCGCGCCGGCCTTCGCCGATCCCGGCAAATACGAATTGTATGACTGCAAGCAGCTCGAGACCGAGCGCAAGGCGCTCGCCAATCGCACTGCCGATTTGCAGAAGCTGATGGACAAGGCCCAGACCGGCGCTGGTGGCGCGGTGGTGTCCGAGCTTGCCTATCGGAACGACTACATCGCGGTGCGGGGCCAGGCGCAACTTGCCGATGAGGCCTGGCGCCGCAACAGGTGCCGGGAGACACCGCCCGAGCCGACACCGCCCGCCGCGCCGCCGTCATCCGCGGCCGCTGCCAAGCCGGCGTCGAAATCCGGAAAAGCGATCCGCTGAGGCACTGGCGGCGCCTCGCATCAGGGCCGCCAATTGTAGATCCAGTCCTGTCGCGCCAGCATGCGGTCCGGGCCGAGCGCGCGGATCGCAAGATCGCGCGCAATCGCGAGCGGCCCGCTGAAATGATAGATGCGGCCCTGCTGCCGCGCCGTCCGCTGCACCCGCCGCACGCGTGCCTGGCGCGCGCGGCCATATTGCGTCAGCGCAGCCGTGATGCCCGCGGTACTCTCGGCCGCCTCGACGCTCAGATGCCGGGCGAGCACGGCGGCATCCTCGATCGCCATACCGGCGCCTTGGGCTGCGAACGGCAGCATCGCATGCACGGCATCGCCGAGCAGCCCGACCGGGCCTTTGCTCCAGGGGCAGCCGTCAGGCACCCCGAACAGCGCCCATTTCCGCCAGGCGTCGACCGGGGCGAGCATCATCCGCGCCGACGGCGGCCAGCGCGGCGCGGCGAAAGCCTCCATCACCTCGTGGGGATCGCCGGGCGTACTCCAGCCCGGCCTGTTCCAGGTGCCCGGCAACACCGCGACCACGTTGATCTGGCGTCCGCCCGCGATCGGATAGGCCACGAGATGGGCGTTCGGGCCCATCCAGAGCTGCACCCGGCGCGCGGTGTAGTCCTTCGGCAGTTGCGTCGCATCGAGCGTGCCGCGCCAGGCGATCAGGCCGGAAAAGCGCGGCTGCACTTCGGGAAACAGGTGCTGGCGGACCGTCGACCAGATGCCGTCGGCGCCGATCAATGCGCTGGCGAGATCGCTGCGGCGGATCGTGCCGCTGCGATGGACCACCGTCAGCCCCTTGGCGTGAGGTGCGACGTCCTCGAAGGTCGCGCCCAGCTTCAGGTCGATGTCAGGATGGTCTGCGACAGCGCTCGCCAGCGCCGATTGCAGATCGGCGCGGTGCACCACCCAATAGGGGGCGCCGGCGCGCGCAGAAGCTGCCTCGCCGAGCGGCATGCGCAGCAGCTCGCCGCCGGCCCGCGCGCTCATGATCGAGACCGCTTCCGGGGTCACGGCGCGCAGCTTGAGGCGTTCGGTGAGGCCGAGCTCGACCAGCACGCGGCTGGCATTGGGGGAGAGTTGCAGGCCGGCGCCGACTTCCTCGAGGCGCTCGGCCTTTTCCAGCACGACGATGCGGAAGCCGCGGGCCGCGAGCGCAAGCGCGGCCGTCAGTCCACCGATGCCGGCACCGGCAATGACAATCGTTCGGGAGAGCGCCACCCCTGACCGATGGGACCGGTCAGGCCACCTTGTCCTTCAGCACGCATTCCGGCGGACGGGCTTCGCCCGCCTTCAGGTCGGCCGCGAAGCGGTACAGCGTCGAGCAGTAGGGGCAGATGATCTCGTTGTCGTTGCCGAGGTCGAGGAAGACGTGCGGATGATCGAACGGAGGGTTGGCGCCCACGCACATGAACTCTTGCGAGCCGATCTCGATGACGGGAACACCGGCATCGTTATGGAAGTGCGGGACGACATGGTCGGACATCGTAGTTCATCCTGGAGTGGCAATGGCGACAGGTACAATCGAAAACTGACGCGGCATCTTTAAGGCGCCGGGACCATACTGGTGGGTTCAGATGATTGCTAGTCCAGCGGAACCAAAAGGTTCGCAATTGCCCCATGCTCATTTGCTCATGCAAATTCGACACAATCTTGAGGCCTGAGAGAAGCCCTTCTTTCGTCGGTGGCGTTGTGTCGCAATTTTGGCATACTATGTCTGTCGACGAGCATAATTGCGACGAAAGACGAATCGTCAGGCGTCAGCGATTTTAGGACCGTCCAGGCTTTCCGTATGAAATGGCTGCGAATCAGCACAGCGTTGACCGGTGTCGCGGCATGCAGCTTCATGCTCGCGCAGGTAGCACCGCAGGCCCGCGAGGCCGGCGCGGTCCTTGCCGCCCAGGACGATCCCGCCGTGCTCTCCGAGCTCAAGCTCGATGCGCTGCTGCGGCAGAACGAGCGCCTGGTTCAGGACAACATCGAGGCTGCGCTCGCCGCGGGCGATGCCGATCTCGCCGACAGTTTCGTCGCGCTCGCGCGTGACCGCAACATTGCGCTGCCGGACGACCTCCTGAGCCGCGTCAACGATGCGGTCAAAGCCGAGAATTCCACCTCCCATTTTGCCAAACGATTTGCCACCGGTCTCGTCACCGGCAATGCCGACGACGTCGCGAGCCTGTCGGGAACGGTGGCCGGCGATCTCTTCGTGATCGGCGACATCAGGGACGTCGTCCGGGAAGGCAAGCACCTCGCCATGGGCGAGGACACCGACCGGCTCGTGCTGGGGCTCGCGGCGGCTGGCCTTGCGGTGACGGCGGCAACCTACGTCTCCGTCGGTGGTGCCGCGCCGGTGCGCGCCGGGCTGACGCTGGTGAAGGACGCGCGCAAGGTGGGGCGGCTCGGTGAGGGGCTTGCCGCATGGGCCGGCCGGTCGGCGCGCGAGATCGTCGACACGCCGATGCTTCAGAACGCGGTCGCCAAGGGCTCGGTGCTGCGGCCGGGGGCGACCATGAGCGCGATCAAGGCCGCGTTCCGAGCCGAAAAGGCCGGCGCGCTGGTTCGGCTCGGCAAGGACGTGACGCGCGTCGCCGAAAAGACCGGCACGCGCGGGGCGATGGACACGTTGCGGATCGCCGACGGCCCGAAGGATGTTGCGCGCGCGGCGCGGCTTGCGGAAGCGCAGGGCGGCAAGACCCGCGCCATCATGAAACTGCTTGGCCGCGGTGCGCTGCTCCTCATCGGCGGTGCGTTCGATCTGACGCTCTGGCTGTTCGGCGCGGCACTGACGCTGTTTGGGCTGTTGTCCTCGATCAAGGCGACCACGGAGCGCCTGACCCAGGCTTGGTGCGATCGCAAGCGCGCGCGGCGGCTCCGCCGGGCGCAGATGGCCGCCGAGGCCGCTCTGGCGGATGCAGCCCTCAGGGCCTAAAGCGCGATGAGATTGAGGTAATTCGTAGCCGCGCTTGAGGCTATTGTTTGAGCATGATCTCCGCGCAAACGCGTTCCGCGTTTGCGGAGCGGAAAAACCGCTGCACACTTGTCCGGATCGTGCTCTAAGATCGAGTTTTCCCCCTCCAGACCTGCGGAACTGATGATGCCGAGCTTCCACAACGGCGCCGTTGAAATTGCCTATCTCGACGAAGGCGAGGGCGACCCGATCATTCTCCTGCACGGCTTTGCCTCGAGCAAGAACGTGAACTGGGTCTATCCGACCTGGGTCTCGGAACTGCGCAAGAACGGCCGCCGTGTGGTCGCGCTGGACAATCGCGGCCACGGCGAGAGTGCGAAGCTCTACGAGCCTGCGCAGTACTCGATCCCGGTCATGGCCGGCGACGTGCTGGCGTTGATGGATCATCTCGCCATCCCGCAGGCCGACATCATGGGCTATTCGATGGGCGGACGGATGGCGGCGTGGCTCGCGCTCAACGAGCCGCAGCGCCTGCGCTCGGCGATCCTCGGCGGCATCGGCATCGGCGGCCTGATCGAGGGCACCGGCCCCGGCGAGAACGTCGCGAAGGCGCTGGAGGCACCCTCGCTCGACGACGTCACCGATCCCGTGGGTCGCACCTTCCGCGCCTTTGCCGATCAGACCCGCTCGGACCGCCGTGCGCTCGCCGCCTGCCTGCGCGGCACGCGGGAGCTCATGACGAGAGCGCAAGCCGCGCGCATCGAGGTGTCCGTGCTGATTGCGGTCGGCACCGCCGACGACGTCGCGGGCTCTGCCGGCGCACTCGGCGCGATCATTCCGGGCGCGCAAGTGCTCGACATCCCGGGCCGCGATCACATGCGGGCGGTCGGCGACAAGGTCTACAAGACCGGCGTGCTCGATTTCCTCTCACGCCGCAGCTGAGGTCTCGTCCGCCGGCGCCTCGTCGCCGAACGCGCGAAACAGCGCCGTCAGCACCACGAAGGTCGCAATCCACACCATCCGCGCGCCATAACGGTCGTGCGGACCGGAGATCACGCCGCAGATGAAGGCGTTGCCGAGCAGCGCCAGTGTCACGGTCGCTGCCAGCAGCGTCAGATCGTTCGAGCCGGCGCCTCATGAGCGCATGCACGAGCAGCCCGACCAGCGCCGCCATCGAGGCCAGTGCGACGGGGATATGCAGCCAGTTGACGTCGTCGAAATTGACGGCCCAGTGCTGCTGCCGCGCCGCGCGCATCGGCGCGACTTGCGCGGGTATGTAGCGCTCGATGATGCCGTAGGTGTGCGGAATCCAGCCGTTGGTGCCTTCGCCGGTTGCGACATGCAGCAATTGTTGCCCCATCGCCCGCAGCGCCGCGCCGGCCTGCCAGGCTGGATAGTCCGCGAGCGAATGCACGACGATGTAGCCCATCTCCTCATTCAGGCCTTCGAACCGGCCGAGCGTGTTGAACATGCTCTTGCCCCACAGAAACTCGTCGGCGGTCGCCGGCAGCTCGTTGCGATAGGGGCAGAGCTTGTAGCGTTCGCGCGGGCAATGATCGTTGAGATAGCGCGCAACGATGCCGTCCTGCATCATGCGGCCGAAGGCGACGCCATAGCCGCCGGGCGTCCAGGCCCATTTGCCCGACAGCGCATAATTCGCCGACATCAGCATCAGGCCGCCCGCGACGATGGTAAGGCTCGCCAGCGCCAATCCCGCAAGTGGAAGGCGGGGTCTGAGGAGCGGCCGCGCCATCCAGCCGGCGACGCACAGACCGAGCAGCACGCCGAGCGTTGCGCTGTGGGTCGCTGCGGCAAAGGCGGTGAAGACGAACAGCGCGATTTTTTCGAGCACCGAAGTGCGGTGTGCTCCGATGACCAGCAGGAACAGCGACAGCACCGACAGCCCTGCAAAGATGTCGGTGAGCAGCATGCTCGCCAGCCAGGGCAGGGCGGTCGACAGGATCAGGAGCAGGCTGATCGCGACGAAGCGGAAGGTCTGCATCAGCCCGAGCACGCGCAAGCTGAGCTGCAACAGCCACAGCGTCGCCAGCGACTGGACCGCGACGTTGATCCAGAAACCAAAACTCTCGCCATAGTGCAGATAGAGGCCGAATACGGTGGAGCGGCTCGGAACGAGATAGCCCTCGTACCAGCGCGCCAGATAGCCGCCGGTATCCCATTGAAACAACGGATAGCCGTTCCAAAACGCCGGCGCGATCATCAGCAGGGGCAGGGCCATTGCGGCCAGCCGCAGCCATAACGAGCCCGCGGCGCGCGCGCGCAATTGGTCGGTGGTGATGCTCAAAACTGTTCCGTCCTCGGGTCGACCATGCCCGCAATAACGGTTGGGGGAGAATTCACCAATAGTTTGATGCGGCCCGGCTTGAATTTGGCAAAACTCTGACCACTTTGAGCCAACCTTGCCGCCTGGGGGCGTCAGAAGAAAGTCTTGTGTTTCAATGTCTTGGCGCGCTTTCGCAAGGCAAGGCACTGTTCACTCTCAGGCAAGCCGGTCAGGACTTTGTCGCCTACACTGTGCTATAGAGCCAACAAAACCAGCCCATTCGAAAGAGCAATTCCCATGGCAGTGCATCAGGTCAATCCGGGAGGAAAGCTCGCATCGCTCGATCCGATCTGGGACCGGATCCGGAGCGAGGCGGAGGACATCGTCCATCGCGAGCCCGAGCTTGCGACCTTCATCTATTCGACGGTGCTGCATCACAGCCGTCTCGAAAATTCCGTGATTCACCGTCTCGCCGACCGGCTCGATCACTCCGCGCTGTCGGGCGATCTCGTGCGCCAGACCTATGACGAGGCGCTGCGCGACGATCCCGATCTCGGCAACGCCTTTCGCGCCGATCTCGTCGCCGTCTACGACCGCGATCCCGCGACCTCGCGCTTCATCGATCCCTTGCTCTACTTCAAGGGCTTTCATGCGATCCAGACCCATCGCCTGGCACACTGGCTCTATCTGAAGGGCCGCAAGGATTTCGCGTACTACCTCCAGAGCCGTTCGTCCGCGGTGTTCCAGACCGACATCAACCCCGCCGCGCGCATCGGCCGCGGCATCTTCCTCGACCACGCCACCGGCTTCGTCTGCGGTGAGACGGCGGTGATCGAGGACGACGTCTCGATCCTGCACGGCGTCACGCTCGGCGGCACCGGCAAGGAGAACGAGGACCGTCATCCGAAGATCCGCCATGGCGTGCTGATCGGTGCCGGCGCAAAGATCCTCGGCAACATCGAGATCGGCCATTGCGCGCGCATTGCCGCCGGCTCGGTCGTGGTCAAGCCGGTGCCGCACAACGTCACGGTTGCGGGCGTGCCCGCCAAGATCGTCGGCGAAGCCGGCTGCGCCGAGCCGTCGCGCACCATGGATCAGATGATCAACGCGATGGGACTTTGATCTCCGTTTGATTGGAACGGGGCCGGATTTTCCGGCCCTTTCCGTCCCGAAATTCTTTGGCAATTCATGCTGGCGGTTCGTCGCGTCTCGTCGTAAACCCCGCCAACCAGATTTCGATTGGAGACTTGCCGTGGACGTCAAGGAAGTGAGAAAGCTCGACGCGTATCTGAAGCGCGTATTCGGCAATCCCAAGATTCGCGTCGTGCCGCGGCCGAAGAAGGACGATTCCGCCGAGGTCTATATCGGCGAGGAGTTCATCGGCGTGCTCTTCGTCGACGACGAGGACGACGACCGCTCGTTCCAGTTCCAGATGGCGATCCTCGAGGACGATCTCGTCGATCAGGAGTAGGCGTAGCGCCTCGGAGTCACGCATCCACCGCGGCGAGCATCTCGGGGATCGTGACAAACTTCTCCCGGGGCTTGCCGAGCGCGGCTCCCCGGCGTTTCTCGGCCGCGTCGATCGTGCCCCAATCCGGATAGCTCACGATGCGTGCGACGCGGCCGGTCAGGCGCGCAAGCAGTGCGTCAGGCGTATCCGAGCGCGGCCGTCGATGGGCGATATCCGCCAGGACGGCCTCTGCGGTGGCAATCCCGCAGCCGCGATTGGTGCCGATCGTCCCGTTCGGCCCGCGCTTACTCCATCCGCAGACATAGAGGCCCTCGATCACCGAACCGTCGACTGCGACACGTCCGCCGACGTTCGCATGCACGCCGCGATGCGCGTCATAGGGAACCCCGGCCACAGGCGTGGTCTTCCGGCCGACGCTGCTGAACGAGAGGCCGCATGCGATGTCCTCGATAGCGCCCGATCCTTGCTTGAACGCGATGGCCTCCAGGCGGCCTCGTCCTCGGAGCGCGACGGGAGACAGACCAAATCGAAAAACGCAGCGCCGCGGCTTCGTCACGGCCGCCCGTGAGAACGCGCGCAGCAACGTCAATTTCTCGGTCAGCTCCGGATCGTCGGGACGCCGCGGCTCGAATTCATCGGAGGTGACGTTGCGCATGTCGACGCATGTGTCGCATGTGCCGAGTTCGAGAAAGTCACGTAATTCCTTCGCGGTGAACCTGGCCTGCGCCGGTCCGCCGCGGCCGACGACGTGGATTTCGCGGATCCGGCTTTCTGCCAGGACGTCGAGCGCGTGGCGCGCGATGTCGGTCCGGCGCAGCTCGTCCGCGGTCTTGGCGAGGATGCGCGCCACGTCGAGAGCGACGTTGCCATGGCCGATGACGATCGCGGTCTCATGATGAAGATCGAGCCGCAGATCCGCAAACTGCGGATGCCCGTTGTACCACGCGACGAAATCGCCCGCCGTGTGGCTGCCCGGCAGTGCTTCGCCGGGGATGTCGAGCGCCCGGCTCAGGTCCGCGCCTGTCGCGAGCACAACGGCGTCATAGGCCTCGCGCAGCTCGTCGATCGTGAGGTCGTCTCCGATCGTGACGCCGCCGATGAAGCGAAACCCGGGCATGGCGGCGATCCGGTCGAAGGCCGTTGTGACCTGCTTGAGCTTCGGATGGTCGGGGGCAACGCCGAACCGTACCAGGCCGTACGGCACGGGGAGCCGTTCGAACATGTCGACAGTCACGGGCGCGCCCGAGCGCAACAGGGCCTCGGTGGTGTAGAAGCCGCTCGGTCCGCTGCCGACGACGGCGATGCGAACTTCGTTTGCAGCGGACCCGTCATCGGCCCAGCGCCTGCCTGCGTTCATCGGCCCCCGGCAGAGCCGGCAGGCGCGCACTGATGACGGGAGTTTCAGTCGCGCGCTTGCGGTTGACGTCGATCCAGTACTTCTTGTCCGCGGCGAGGCGATAGTCGGGCTCGATCGCGCCGACCGGGCATGCCGGCGCGCAGCCACCGCAATCGATGCAGTTTTCCGGATCGATGTAGGTCATGGTATCGTCGACGTGGAAGCACTCCACGGGACAGACGGTAACGCATTCGGTGTATCGGCAGCCGCGGCAATTGTCGGTGACCACATATGTCATCGTCAGGCCCCGCTGACCTGAACGAGGATGTCCGAGAATGTCGGGGCACGGCCGAGGTCGGCGAAGGCGGGAGGCGTCAGCACGTGAACCGTCGCGCCCTTGCGATTGGACCGCTGCCAGTAGCCGGACGGCGCCACCACCACACCCGGCATGACGTCGGCCGAAACGGTCGCGAAGGCCTCGAACGCGCCACGGTCGTTGAACACGCGAATGGGCGCGCCCGCGACGATGCCACGCTGTGCCGCATCGTCCGGATTGAGGAGTACCGCCTGTTCCTCACCCGCTTGCGCGGTCTGCGCCGGCAGGTTGCCGTAGTTCGAATTCAGGAAGGCGTGGCTCTTCGGCGAGATCAGGCTGAGCGGATAGCGCGTTGCGAGCATGGGCGCCGTGCGCGGGTTCTCGTTCGGCGGGATGTAGTGGGGCAGGGGATCGACCGGCGCGGCGTCCTGATCGCCATTGTAGCCCTGACGGAACAGCGGCACCACGAAGTTGCCGCCGCCGGCGATGGTCGAGCTGAACTCGCACTTCCCCGATGCGGTCGGAAAATTGCCCTCGCGGTGCGGCGCCCAGTCGGCCGGCGCGGGCATGTCGAGGCGGGCATAGCCCTTGGACTTGACGTCATCGAGCGTGATCCCGGCGAGCACCGGACTGCTCCAGTCGAGGGAGGCTTCGATGATCTCGTCGTCGCTCCGGAAGAAGGCCGGATCGGTGATGCCCATCGCGCGCGCGAGCCGGCGGAACAGCTCGGTGTTGGACACGGCTTCGCAGAGCGGCTCGATCGCCTGGTTGTTGTAGGACAGATAGAGGTGCCCCCAGGAGAACATGATGTCCTTCTGCTCGAGCTGCGTGGTCGCGGGCAAAACGATGTCGGCGTATTTGGCGGTGTCGGTCAGGAAGTGCTCGCTGACGACGGTGAAGAGATCCTCGCGCTCTAATCCCTTTTCGAGCTTGCTCTGTTCGGTCACCATCGCCATTGGATTGGCGTTGTAGACGAACAGCGCCTTGATCGGCGGATCGAAGCCGAGCTCGCCCGTCAGCGCAGCTCCAAGGCGCCAGGAATTGAGCACGCGCATCTTCGCCGGCTGGAGATCGGGACGCATCAGCACGTCCCATCTGACCGGGAACGCCCAGATCGGGAGCTGGAGCAGCCCACCGCCGACATGCTTCCAGGCGCCGATCAGCCCCGGAAGACAGGCGATCGCGCGCACGGTCTGACCGCCGCCGGCATGCCGCTCGACCGCGACGCCAATGCGCACGACGGCCGGTGGTGTCGTCGCATATTCCCGCGCCAGCTTGACGATGTCGTCGACGGGAATGCCGGTTTCCTGCGAGGCGAATTCAGGTGTGTAGCTGGACGCCCGCTCGGCCAGCTCGTCGTAGCCCACGGTGTATTTGTCGACATAGTCGCGATCGATCAGATTCTCCTTGATGATGACGTGGATCATCGCGAGCGCCAGCGCAGCATCGGTGCCGGGACGGATCGGAATATGCCAGTCGGCGAGGCGGGCGGTGCGGGTGCGGACGGGATCGATCACCACGAGTTTGGCACCGGCCTTCTTCGCCTGCTCGATGAACGGCCAGTGATGCGAGTTCGTGCTCAGTGTGTTGCAGGCCCACAGGATGATGTACTTCGAGTGCACGAAGCTTTCGGGATCGACGCCCGGCGTGTGCCCGATCGTCATCATGTACGCGGTGCAAGAGGCGGAATCGCAGAAGGTGCGCTCCAGAACCGTCGCGCCGAGCTTGTTGAAGAGGGGATCGCCGACGTTCAGCCCGTTGATGATGCCCTGCGTGCCCAGATAGCTGTAGGGCAGGATCGCCTGCGCACCATGCTCGGCAATGACGGATGTCCAGCGCGAGGCGATGGTCGCGAGCGCTTCCTCCCAGGAGATTCGCTGGAACTGCTTGCTGCCCTTCGGGCCGACGCGCTTGAGCGGATACAGGACGCGCTTGTCGCTGTAGACGCGCTCCTCATAGTTGTTGACCTTCACGCAGAGCCGCCCGCGCGTGAAGGGGTGATCGGGATTGCCCCGGACGGCGATGGCCTTGCCATCCTCGACCGTGGTCAGGATGGAGCAGGTGTCCGGGCAGTCGTGGGGGCACGCGCCTATTACCGTGGTCCGGGCCATGGGTCTCTCCGCTTCCCGATTCAAGTCGGTCAAGGATGCGGCCGGCGGGCGCGGCCTGGCTTTTCAAAATGTGCGGTCTTGTTGTCCCGGACTGCTCTCGGCCCGTGGACGGCCGGCCGGATGTCTGGCATGCTAATTGCTGGACCCGGCAATACCTTTCTACCCACACATCGCGTGATCTGGCGGAGATTTCCGATGGGTATGCTTGGCAATTCTGTCGATAAATATGTGACCGGCAGAATGCTTCAGACGTCCAATGACCGGCGGTGGGGACACCTCTTGGCCGAGCGATGGAGCCATGAGCCAGGCGATCTTCCCCCGCAATTGCCGCGCGACACCGAGATCGCAATCCTGCCGCGAGGCAGCTCGGTCGTGGATCGCGAAGGCGCCGGCATGCGGCAGCGCACTTTCGGCCGAAAGGGCACCGTCTGGCTCTGCCCGGCCGGCATCCGCGAAGATTTCATCCGTGTTGAGAACCAGATGCAGGAATGCCTGCATCTCTTTCTCCCCGGCAAGCCGTTCGACGACACCATGCTCCGGGATCTGGACATCGATCCCTCGGGTATCTCGATCCGCTACGAGACCATCGATCAGGACATGTTCATCGAGCACGTTGCTGACCGGATCCTGAAGGAGCTCGAACAGGAGACCTCCACCGGCCGGCTCCTGATCGAAAGTCTCGGGCGCGCGTTGTCAGCCCATCTCGTGCATACCTACTCGGCAACTGCAGTCCGGCTCCGGCAAATCAACGCCGGTCAGCGGCCACTCGACGCCAAGCGGCTGTCGCGTGTGACGGAGTTCATCGAGGCGTCCGTCGAACGCGAGTTCACGGTCAAGGATTTGGCATCGGTGGCGTGCATGAGCCCGGCGCATTTCTCCCGCAGCTTCAAGGCGGCGACAGGTAGCGCGCCGCATGAATATGTCAGCCGGCAGCGTCTCGATCTGGCCAAGCGGCTGCTGTCCACCAGCGATCGCCCGCTGGTCGACATCGCCTATGCCGCGGGATTTTCATCGCAGGCCAATTTCAACCGCGCCTTCCGCAAGGCGGTCGGGACGACGCCGAGCCTGTATCGGGCGCAGAAGGGGCGCGACTGAGGCTTCCGTCAGGGGAGGCAGATCTCGCCGTCGCTAGAGCTATGCCTTGTCGAAAATGCGGAGCCGCGCAGTCGCCTCCGCGACCGTCACCTCATGCACATCAAGAGCTCCTCGCGTGATCGGCCCTGGAAGCGGATCAGAGTGATCCGGCCGGTCTCCTCAAACCCCAACCACTCGCGCCTAAGCAATTGGGTACCCGGAGATGTGTGGCCGCCACCATTCAATCGGTGACCCATCATGGCATCATGCCCCTGTTTTGCCCGACGGGTCAAGTGAGATTCGCAAAATACGAAATCGTGCCAATGCTTGGCTACTGTGCATGGGGTTGTTTTCGCAGTTTTTGTTTTGGAGGCTCAGCCGCACGGCCGCGCTCACCCCTTCGGCCCGCGCAGTTGCGCGGTCAACTTCTCCATCGCCTCTGCCACGTCACGCCACTGCGACAGCCAGCTCCGCGGAAAGCGGAAGGTGAGGTCGGCGCCGCCGACGCGGCGTTCGGAGAGGCACATGCCGGGCGTGGCCGCATCGCGGGTGCAGCGCGCCGTCAGCGCGGGGCTTGCGGCGGAATAGAGGTCCTCGCTGCCGTAAGGGGTGTCAGCGCGGAACATCCGCATCGTCAGACCCTCTTCGGGCATCGTCGCGGCCTGGTCGAGATAGCGCGGATAGATCGTGGCTGTTCGCTGCTCGGGCGCGAGCGCATCGTGATGGGCCGCGATCGACAGGAAGATGCGGTCGATCGATTGCACCGTCGCCTCCACCGTGTCGGCGGTGACGTGCTTCGGTGCGCCGGGCGGTTCCAACGAGGGATAGAGGAAGTCGAGATCGATGCGCTCCTGCGGCCCGGTGTGGCGCTGGATCTTCATGCGGATCGCCGAGGTCGGCAGGTTGAACAGCGTGTCGCCGACGCTCACCGGCAGCTTGTCCGGGGCGTTCGCACCGCGCGTGCCCCAGGTCGGCCACAGCAAATAGGCGACCAGCGCCACCGCGCATGCCGCAGCCGCGCCGCTGAGCACGATCGGGACGACGTGCGCGCGGGTGGGCGTGCGGGGAGAGCGAGAAGAGGCTGCCGAAAACAACGTCATGAATTGCGCAGGGTAAGCCGAAGTCGGCCGCTGGCCGACGAATCAGCGGCGAATATGCCATGTGGCGGCGATTTCGCGCAGCGTCCCCGGCTGCGGGAAAGGGGGAGAGCCCTGCGCCGGACGGCGGGCGGCGTTAACCTTCTCTTAAGGATAATGTAGCGTTAACCAGCACTATTTGTCACAGGAAGACGCTGGCGTTGCGTAAGGGCGGACCGTTCCGATGACACCTGAAGCTCTCAATACCTTCTTCTCGATCTGCATCGGTTTCGCGCTCGCGGGCGCGCTCGTGAACGGATACCAGGCGGTCGCGCAGCGTCCTGCCGGCTTCGGCCTGTTGCAGGATGGCGTGGCGCCGAAGACCTTCGCGGCGGTGCCGTTCCTGGTCTTCGCGGCGCCCTTCATCATCATGCGCAACACGCTGCGCGGCATGCGCGTGGAAAGCCGCCGCGCCGAATTCGTGATGATGGCCACCCTCATCGCCGGCTTCTGGAGCATGATGAGCGGCACCTTCTTCCTGATGACGCTGCGCGCGGCCGGCGTGCTGGGCTGACGCCTCCGACTTTCCCTGCGTTCCCTGGGACGCCCTGCGTTTCCAGGCTGCTGTCGCGGCCCTTTGCGTCAAGGCCGCCGTTTCGCTATGCCAGGATCATCCTGACAGGAGACCTCCATGGCGATCTACGAGCTCGACGGGCAGGCGCCCGACCTTCCCGCCGACGGCAATTATTTCATCGCGGAGACCGCCACCGTGATCGGCCGGGTGCGTCTGAAGCCGGGCGCGAGCGTCTGGTTCGGCGCGGTGCTGCGCGGCGACAATGAGTGGATCGAGATCGGCGAGGGCGCCAACGTCCAGGACGGCTCGACCTGCCACACCGATCTCGGCTTTCCGCTTGTCATCGGCAGGAACTGCACGGTCGGCCACAATGTCATCCTGCACGGCTGCACCATCGAGGAGGGCGCGCTCGTCGGCATGGGCGCGATCGTGATGAACGGCGCGAAGATCGGCCGCAACAGCATCGTCGGCGCCGGCTCCGTCATCACCGAGGGCAAGGAGTTCCCCGAGCGCTCGCTGATCGTCGGCTCGCCGGCGCGCGTGATCCGCACGCTCGATGACGCCCAGGTCCAGAAGATGGGAAGTGCCGCCAGGTTCTACGTGGCCAACGGTCCGCGGTTCAAGAAGGGCTTGAAGCGGATCGGCTGAGATGCCCGCCGGCTGTGCCTGGCCCCACGGCAATGGTTCCGTACCGTAAAAATACAGGCGGGTCGTTTAATCCTCCGCTAAGGCCTGTTTACAGTCGCTAGTTTGCGAGGAAAGCCGCGACGAGATTGAGGAGGCCGGCAAAGCAGGCGTCTGTCTTTTCGTAGCGAGTTGCGATGCGGCGGAATGCCTTGAGCTGGCAGAAGAAGTTCTCGACCAGGTGGCGCCATTTGTACATTTCGGCGTCGTGCGGGATGCGCCCGGCGCGGTCGGCCTTGGACGGGATGACCGCTGCGGCGCCGCGTTGGTTCAGATTGGCGCGCAGCCAGTTATTATCGAAGGCCTTGTCGCCGATCAGCGCTTCAAAATCGAGGCCAGTGATCAAAGGCTCGACGCCAATGCTGTCGTGACGCTGGCCGGGCAGCAGGGTGAAGCGAATGAGATTGCCGAGTGCGTCGACCAGAGCCATGATTTTGGTAGTCAGGCCACCACGCGAGCGGCCTATGGCCTGATTTTGAGTCCCTTTTGCCCGGTGCCATGTTGGTGGACCCGGACGAGTGTGCCGTCGATCAGGACATATTCGAAATCGGGATCGTCACAGAGAGCTTTGAAGACCCGCTCCCAGACCCCCTTCTGCGCCCAGCGCCAGAAGCGCGTATACACTGTGAACCACTTGCCGAACGCTTCCGGCAGATCTCGCCACGGCGAGCCCGTGCGCGCAATCCAAAGAACTGCTTCGATAAAGAGCCGGTTGTTACGCCCGGTGCCGCCGGGATCACCGGCTTTGCCAGACAATTCCGGCGCAATCCGCTCCCACTGCGCATCGCTCAACATCAATCGAATCAAGGCTGATCTCCAATTTTCAGCCTTGAATCAATTTTCTACTGATTTGGGAATCCTGTCTGTAAACAGGCCTTAGCGCGATCACGCTTATCGTTGAGCGTTTTCAACCAGGAGGAGCGGCGCCATGGACGCGACGGCGCTGGGATCCGGCTTCGGAGCCGGAACCAAATTTCTGAAGAAAGTCGTTCGTTTTGTTCGCGGCGCCAACACGCTGACGGTCGCGGAGAAGGTTTACAGCATCGCCGGCTTCCTGGCGATCGTCACCACCTTCCTGCTCGTGATGTCGATCCAGTCGGTGCGCTTGCAGACGACCTATCGTCACATGCATGCGTCCTCGGCCGCGGCAGCGATCAACGTCGGTCGCATCAATGCGCTGATCTATGCGATCGTCATGGAGTCGCGCGGCATCTACATGACGGCCGATCACGGCAAGATGAAGCAGTTCGCGGACGGCCTCTTGCGGCGCAACCATGAGCTTGCCGAGGCCGTGAAGAGCATGGAGAAGGACGTCGGCGACGACGATGCCGAATTGTTCGCGAGCTTCCGGCAGCGGATCACGCAGTTCATCGACTTCCGTCAGGAGCTGGTGCGGCGCGGAGTGGAGATCAGCTCGGCCGCGGCGCGCGAATGGGGCGACAACGACGCCAACCGGACAGTGCGCAGTAAGCTCAACAGCGATATCGAGGCGCTCGAGCGCATCTACCATCAGCGCGCCCGCGAGGCGGACGACCTCGCCAACGAGAACCGCTATGCGGCCGCCTATCTGTTCGCGCTCGGGCTGGCGGCGCTCATTCTCAGCGGGACTGAACGTGATCGTCATGCGCAGTTCGATCGTCGGCGCGCTGGCCGAGATCACGCAGGCGACCGACCAGATCGCGCAGGGCGACGTCAAGAGCGAAGTGCCGCATCTGCGCCGTCACGACGAGATCGGGCACCTTGCGCGCGCAGTGCAGAATTTCCGCGACGCGGTGGCGCGCATCTTCGAGCTCGAGGAGCTCGAGCTCGGCACCGCCCAGGCGCGCGACGCGGCCATGACCGAGCGCGACAAGTTCAACGACAAGTACCAGGCCAAGAAGTGGCAGCTCTCCGCCGCGATCAACAGTATGCCGCAGGGCCTGATCATGCTGGACGGCAAGGCCAACGTGGTGGCGATGAACGCCAACTACCGGCGGATCTACAATCTGCCTGAGACGATCCAGCCCGGATCGACGCTCGAGGAAATCCTCCAGCACCGAGTCAAGAGCGGACTGTTCAGCGGCGACGTCACGAAATATGTCGGGGCGGTGCGCGACCGGATCGCCAGGCGGGAGCCGACGGCCTACGAGATCTCCCTCAACGACGGCCGCATCATCAAGATCTACGAGCGGCCGATGGACGGCGGCGGTTGGGTGTCGGTGCAGGAGGACGTCACCGAGCAGCGCCAGCGCCAGCGTATCCTGGAGCGGATGGAGCGCTTCCTCGCGACCATCATCGAGAACGTGGCCGAGGGCATCATCGCCAAGGATGCGCGCAATCTGCGCTACGTCTTCGTCAACAAAGCCGCCGAGAAGATGATCGGCATGTCGCGCGGCGAGATCATCGGCAAGACGGCGCGGGAATTGTTCTCAGTGGAGGCGGCCGAACTGATCGAGCGGCGCGACCAGCAGCTGCTGGCGCAGAAGCAGCAGCTCGAGCCGATCGTCGATACCATCGACAATCCCGCGCGCGGCCGCCGTGTGATCTCCGCCCGCCGCGTTCAGATCGGCGGCGCCGACGAAGAGTCCCACATGTTCGTGACCATGGTCGAAGACCGGACCGAGAGCATGGTGGCGGCCGCATAGTGACCGGCTCGCGCCATCCAGAGGGGGCGTCAGCGTCCCTCGGATCCGCGCGCTTCGGTCGCGCCCGCCACCTTCTCGTGGCCGGCGGCCCATAGCGCATGCTCGTCGCTGCCGTCCGAATAGGGATTGGCTTCGGCGGGGATGCTTTCGCGCGCGGCGCGCTCGCCTTCAGCAAAAGGATCGCGATCGGTCATCGTGATTTGGCCTCCTCGCCTTCAAGCTGACGTGACGGCATTTGTTCCGGAACAGGTATTCGCCGCAGCGGTTGACCGGCAAAGGGAGAATTTCCGATGTCTGCCAGATCGTCCGCAACCAAGACCATGATGGTGATCCTCGCACTCGCGGCGATGCCGGCCACCTCGTTCGCGCAGGCAACCGGCGGCTCTGCCGGATCAACCGGAGGCTCTGCGGGTTCGACCGGAAGCTCTGCGGGACCGACAGGGGGCGTCGCCAACTCGCCTGCTCCGCCGCCCGGGACCAACAGCCTGGGGACGGCTCGATCATCCGGCCCGGGCTCCGGAGCCACCATCGGCACCGGTTCGGGCGCCGCGGACGCCACCGTCAATGCCGAGAACCGGCTGCTCGACAAGAAGATGAAGAGCATCTGCCGCGGCTGCTGATGCTCGCGCGGAATTGAGACAGCGTGGCTGTCAGGAATGCCCAAGTGACATTAGCTTGGTCCTGCTTTGAAGCGTGGAGCGTGTCCACGCGAAGGATCGAGTGATGTTACGCAAGATGATCATGACGACGCTGGCCGTCGCGGCGGTCGGGCTGTCGGCGCCGCAAGTGGCCCAGGCGCGCGGTTTCGGCCACGGTGGCTGGGGCGGTGGCGGATGGAGCCATGGCGGGCACGGCCATTGGCATGGCGGCGGCTTCTGGCCGGGCGTTGCGATCGGCGCGGGCCTTGCCGGCGCCGGCTACTACGGCGCTTATTATGGTTATGGCTATCCCTTTTACGGCAGCCCCTATTATTATGGCGCCGGCTACGACGACGGTTATGGCGGCTGCTACGTCGTTCGGAAGCGGATCATGACGCCAGCTGGATGGCGATACCGCCGCGTGGATGTCTGCGAATAGCATCCTTGGCGAATAGCTGGGCCCATCAAAGAACAAGGCCGTTGACGCAGTATACCGTCAACGACCTTGCCAGCCCCGGACATTGAAATCGGCTCACGCCATCCGGTAATGGCGAGCATGGCGCGGAATCATACGGGAGAATGTGATCCAGTTCACAAGTGGCGAAAATAAAGTTCCAATCGCGCTGGGGGATCGGCTCAGCCGCGCGAACGCTTGCGCGCGCTGGCGTGGACGCGTTGCCGCGCCGGTTTCCTGCGGGTAACCGAGGGTGTTTCAGCCTCGGTGGCCCGGGCGCTGGCAAAAGACTGCCGCAAGCCATCGACGAACTCGTTCAGCGTCGCGACCTGCTCGGACAGGCGCTTGGTGTCGGCCTGCTGCGCCGCCATCAGCCGCTTCATGGTCTGGAGCTGGTCCTGCACGACCTGGAGCTGGTCGATCAATTCCTGCTGAGTCGCCTCCAGCCCCTTGGTCTTCTCGACCAGCTGCTCGGACACCTGTGCCGTGCGGGCCTGGAGCAGCCGCGATGCCACCACCCGATCGGTTTCCGGTGCCGCGCCGGTATAGGCGCGCCAGACCGCAATCGAGGTCACGCCGGCGATGAGCAGGAGAAGGGCGGCGGCGGTCAGCGCGATCGGTTGGCCACCGAGGCGAAGCAGGGGGTTGGACGGTGTGTCCTGTGCGAGATCGATCATCGCGAACAAAGCCCAAACTGAAACTTGGTGCGTGGCGAAGGCCGGCAACCAGAGGTCGCCGGGGCGTCCCGAAAGCCTTACGTTTCGGCAAGGAATGGGACCGAAAAGAGGCTAAGGACAAAAAAACCAGCAATCAGGGGACCTTAGGGCCTCCGAAGGCCTCTCAGGGGCACGGATCAGGGCTGAAACGGCGAAAACGTCCCGGAATAGGTCTTCGACCGAGGCCTCGCATAGGGGCCGAGCCGGGACGTCGTCAGTCCCAGCCGCACCACTGATTCCGCCAGCGTCACGGCGGCGGCGACGCCGTCGACGACGGGCAGGCCGTGCGTGGCGGCGAGCTCGCTGGCGAGATCGGCCATGCCGGCGCAGCCGAGCACGATCGCCTCCGCGCGGTCGTCGCGGATCGCGGCCGAGATCTCGGCGGAGATCTTGCCGATGGCATCGGCGTTGCGCTCCTCCAGTGCGAGCACGGGGACCTCGGCGGCGCGGACGCCGGCGCAGCGCTCGGCGAGGCCGTATTTCCGCAAGTTGTGTTCGATCGGCACGATGGAGACACCGAGGGTCGTCACCACGGCAAAACGCGCCGCGATCAGGCTCGCCATGTGGAAGCCGGCTTCGCCGATGCCGACCACCGGTGCCTTGGCGGCGGCACGCGCTGCGTCGAGGCCGGTGTCGTCGAAGCAGGCGATGATGTGCGCATCCGCGCCGTCGCGATCAGCCTCGCGGATGCAGCCGAGCACGCCGGGCACGGCGAAGGCCTCGTCGTAAAAACCCTCGATCGAGACCGGGCCCATCGCCGGCTGGCGCGCATCGATCGCGGTGCCGGGCAGGGCGATGCTGCGCGCCGCAGCGGCGATCTTCGCCGTCATCGTCACAGTGGTATTGGGATTGACGACGTGAAGGCGCATCGGATCAGACAAGTCCCTTGCCGGCGTCCGAGCCCTTGGCCGCCTGCCGCTTGTTGAGCATGTGGATGGTGCCGAGCGCAAGCGTGATCACCGCGAACGATACCGCTGAGATCACCGTGCCGAGCGCATGAATGTCCGGTTTCGTCACTGTGGTGGTGAGGCCCTGTAGATCCAGCGGCAGTGTGTTCACCGGACCGATGGCCTGGCTGGAGCGGGCGAGCTCGTCCCAGGACAGCGTGAAGCCGAACAGGCCGATGCCGATCACCGACGGCAGGATGATCGGCAGCACGACATGACGGAACGTCTGCCACGGCGTCGCGCCGAGATCGCGCGCGGCTTCCTCGAGGCGCGGATCGAAGCGGTTGAAGATCGCGAACATGATGAGCAAGCCGAACGGCAGCGTCCAGGTCAGGTGCGCACCTAAGCCCGAAGTGAGCAGGCCCATCGAGGTCTCGAAGTTCTCGTTCCAATGCGCCTTGATCAGGTCGTCGATGATGCGGAATTCAAGCGAGATGCCGAGCGAGGTGATGATCGAAGGCACGATCAGGCTCGCGATCGCCGAGTAGAACAGGATGCTCTGCGCCCTGAACTTCCTGCGGAAAGCCATGCCGGCCGCGACCGACAACACGACGGTGACGGCCATCACCACGCCGCCGAGCAGCAGCGAGCGGCGGAAAGCGGCGCCGAGATCGACGATGCCGGTGCCCTCGAACAACTTGGCCAGCCAGAAGGTCGAGACCCCGTTCATCGGGAAGGTGAGGCCGCCCTGCGGTCCCTGGAACGACAGCACGTAGATCGCGATCATCGGGCCGTAGAGGAAGAGCACATAGGCTGCGAAGAAGATTGCGAGCACGTAGAAAGAGCGCGGGCGTCCTTCCTTCATCACAGCTCCTTCCGGATGTCGACGATGCGCGACATCATGGTGATGATCAGGAAGGTGATCGCGAGCAGGATCACGGCGTTGGCGGCGGCGGCGGGGAATTGCAGCGCGTTCGAGCCGGGTCTCGATGATCTTGCCGGCGGCGGCGATCTGCTGGCCGCCCATCACGCCGATGGTGATGAAGTCGCCCATCACGATGGTGATGACGAAGATCGAACCGATCACGATGCCGGGTTTTGCCAGCGGGATGATCACGTTGACGAGTGTCTGGAAGCCGCTCGCGCCGGCGTCATAGGCGGCCTCGATCAGCGACTTGTCGATGCGCACCATCGAATTGAAGATCGGCACCACCATGAAAAAGGTGAAGAGGTGGACCAGCGCCAGCACCACGGAGAATTCGGAGAACAGCAGCCATTCCAGCGGCTGGTTGATCAGGCCCGTCTTGATCAAGCCTGAGTTCACCAGGCCGTTGCGTCCCAGCAGTGGAATCCAGGCGATCATGCGGATCACGTTGGAGGTCCAGAACGGGATCGTGCACAGCAGCGACAATCCCATCTGCCAGGTCTTTGATTTCACGTGGAAGGCGAGGAAGTAGGCGACCCAGAAACCGATGAAGAGCGTGATGGCCCAGACCATGAAGCAGAGCTTCAGCGTCTTCACATAGGTCTTGCCGATGGTGCAGAGATCGGGGAGCTGCGCGACGCAGCCTTCGAACGTATCGGTGTAGCCGCGGCCGGAGAAGGCCGGCAGCAGTTGGTATTCGTTGTAATCCCAGAACGAGACGATGACGACGAACACCAGCGGAATCAGGAAGAAGGCGAGAAACACCAGCATCATCGGCCCGGCCTGCAGCCAGGAGATGAAGGACGGCGACAGGCGCGTCGCTTTCGCGGCGCGCGCTGTGCCCGACCCCGGGATCAAACCCGGGGATGCCTGTTGCAGGACTTCTTCCGACATATCCATTACGCCGCGATGAACTCATTCCACTTGCGGACCATGTAGTCGTTCTCGTCCATCACGGCGTTCCAGCAGGCGACGCCGCCCATGCGGTCCTCATAGGAGCCGCCGTCGCGCACGGCGCCGGCCTTCTCGAGCAACGAACCGTCGGGCGCCTTGATGTCCTTCTCGGCCGGCTTGCCTTCCATCCAGTACGCCCACTCGTAGGGCTCCATGTGCGCCTTCGCGGTGGAGAGCACGGCCGAGTAATAGCCCTGGCGGTTGAGATAGGCGCCGGCATAGCCGGACAGGAACCAGTTCACGAACTCATAGGCCCAGTCGAGCTTGGGACCCGAGACGCCCTTGGAGACGCAGAAGCCCGAGGCCCAGGAGCGGTAGCCTTCCTTGAGCGGCTGGAAAGTGCAGGCAATCCCCATGGAGCGCACCTTGGTCACCGCCGGCGACCACATCGACTGGATCACGGTTTCCCCTGAAGCCATCAGGTTGACGCTCTCGTTGAAGTCTTTCCAGAAGGCGCGGAATTGGCCGGCCTTCTTGGCTTCGGTCATCACCTTCATGGTGAGGTCGATCTCTTCCTTGGTCATGTTGCCCTTGTCGGCATATTTGTACTTGCCGGAGGCCTCCACGACCATCGCGGCATCCATGATGCCGATCGAGGGGATGTTGAGGATCGAAGCCTTGCCCTTGAATTCGGGATTGAGCAGCTCGGACCACGAGCTGATCGGCCGCTTGATCAGGTCGGGACGGATGCCGAGCGTGTCGGCGTTGTAGACGGTCGGGATCAGCGTCACGAATTCGGTCGCCGACGTCGCAAACTTCTTGGAGTCCTTGCCTTCGAGATAGAGCACCTTCCAGGGCGCGGTGCCCTGGCCTCCGATCTTCTTGCCGCCGGGCGTCTCGCCCTTGGTGAAGACGGGCGTGATGTTGTCGAATTCCTTGATCTTCTTGGCGTCGAGGGCAAGGATGTTGCCCGACGGCACGATCTTCTTCAGCGAGAAATATTCGGTGTCCAGCACGTCGAAGGAGTTCGGCTGGGTCATCACGCGCTTGGTGACGTCGTCGGTGGTTGCGGTGATGTATTCGATCTTGATGCCGGTATCCTTCAGGCACTGTTTGGAGATGTCATCGCCCTCGTTCACGGCAGTGCCGAGATAGCGCAGCACCTTCGCATCAGCCGATTTCACATAGGGAAAGCCGGTAATGGCGCCGGAGCCGGCGGCAAGGCCGGCGAGACCCGCGGTGCCCTTGAGCAGCGTGCGGCGGCTGACGCCCTTTGTCCTGGTGGTCTCGGTCATATCAGTCACTCCTCTGTTGCGCATTCCAGTGATCGATCGGCGCTATTGCAGGCGTTGCGCCTTGGCGGGATCCCAGGTGGCCAGCACGCGATCGCCCGGACGGAACGGGTGGACGTCGAAGCTGGCTTCGGGAATGTGGGAGAACAGGGCGGTGCCGTCGTCGAGCGTGAGCGAGACGGCGACGTAGGAGCCCTGGTACTCGGTCTGGGTCAGCAGCGCCGGCGCGCCGAAGGCGCCGTCGGTGAACGGGACGATGCCGAGTTGATCGGCGCGCACGGCGATGAGGTTGCCGGCGTCGCTGAGCACGTTGTGGCCGCCGATGAAGCGCGCCACGAATTCGGTGCGGGGATGGTGGAAGATGTCGCGCGCCGTGCCCTGCTGCTCGATCCGGCCGTGGTTCATCACCACGATGTGGTCGGCGAGCGCCATTGCCTCTTCCTGGCCATGGGTGACCTGGATGAAGCTGATGCCGAGCTCGCGCTGCAGCCGCTTCAGTTCGCCCCGCATCTTCACCCGCAGGAAGGGATCGAGCGCTGAGAGCGGTTCGTCAAGCAGCAGGATCTGCGGCTCGGTGATCAGCGCGCGGGCAAGCGCGACGCGCTGCTGCTGGCCGCCGGAGAGTTGCGCGGGCAGGCGCCCCGCATAGGGGCTCATCGCCACCAGTTCGAGCAATTCGCCGGCGCGCATGTGGCGTGTCGGCTTGTCGATGCCGCGCATCTTCAGTGCGAAAGCGACGTTGTCGATGACGCTGAGATGCGGAAACAGCGCATAGGACTGAAACATCATCGCCGTGCCGCGCTTGGCGGGCTCGAGGTCGGTGACGTTCTGCGCGCCTAGGATGATATCGCCCTCGCTGACCGCCTCATGACCCGCGATCATGCGCAATGTCGAAGTCTTGCCGCAGCCGGAGGGGCCGAGCAGGCAGCAATAGGTGCCGGCCGGGATCTTCAGGTTGACATTGTCGACCGCCAGCGTCGTGTCGTAGCGCTTGGTGACGGCAACCAGTTCGAGAGCGGCGGGAGTGGCCATGGCGTGTCCGACAGGAGGGCGATGCTTCCGCCTCTCTCCGCAAGGTCCGTGCCAACGGCTCTCGGCCGGTCAATTTTTCAAAACTGTGCAGCGGAGTCAGATCGTTAGATCGAATCTGGCGCATCCAGGCTGCCTGCCGCATGCGCAGCCATCTGCACACAAAACGGGCGAAGATTGTATAAAGTTTCGCCTGTGATTGGATACAGCTCGTCGACTAACATTCGCAGCCGAACGTTGTCGATCGAGCCTTACAACCATGGCCGCCAAGACCCGCCCGAAATCCGACGCGCCGGACGCGAGCGATCGCGTCAGCCGTATCCGGGAGGGCGTGACCGCGGCCATCCTCGAGCACCGCCTGTTGCCCGGCACGAAGCTCGGCGAGGACGAGATCGGCGACATCTACGGCGCCAGCCGAACGTTGGTCCGCACCGCGCTCCAGCAGCTCGCGCATGAGGGCATCGTCAATATCGAGAAGAACCGCGGCGCCTTCGTCGCGCGCCCGACACCCGCCGATGCCCGCGAAGTGTTCGAGGCGCGCCGCCTGATCGAGCCCACCATCGTCGATCACGCCATCGATGCGGCATCGCCGGCCTGGCTCGATCGCCTCCAGCGCCATCTCGCTGAAGAGCGCGAGGCCGAGCTGCGTGGCGATGCGCGCGCCTCGGTCCGCCTCTCCGGCGAGTTTCACCGCCTCGTCGCCGAGATGAGTGGCCACAGCATCTATCTCGGCTTCCTGAAGGAGCTGATCGCGCGCTCCTCGCTCATCATCCTGCTCTACCGCCGCCATGACACGCCGGCCTGCGGCACCGATCACCACGCTGGCATCGTCGCCGCGATCCGCAAGCGCGACAGAGAGGCGGCGCGCGCGCAGATGCTGTCGCATCTGACCGAGATCGAGGCCGAGCTGTTCTTGAAGGATCCCGCCGCCGACGAACTTCGGCTGGTCGATGTGCTCGGCGCCTGACCGGCACGGATCGCAAAGCCTGTAGGAGAAGTTGCGGCCGGACCAGCCGGACCGAATCAGCGGCTGAGCTCGCTCTCGGCGGCAAGCTGCCCGTCAGGCGTGATCTCGTATTCGCCGTCGTGCTTGGTCATCCATCCTGACCTGACCATCTCTCGTGCAAGCTGTATCGAGCAGATCGGATGATTGCCTCCTGGGTAATACAGCCTGTCATTCCGGACGAGCAGATGTCCGTACAATTGAGCCTGACGTAACGCCCTGCGCATTCCGGGTGATGGATTTTTCATGTCGTTTCAAGCGCGAGCGCGATGAAGGTTCCTAATGATCGCGGTGTCTCAATGCGATTTCCGCTCGCCGGCCGCCGAGGAACCCTGTTCCTGCCGCCTCGTTTTTTCTTTCGAGGAGTACACTGTCATGAATGTACGGGACGAGCACACCCGATCGCTCTGGATGGATGTTTCGGTTGCCGACGCGCCGGCGCTATCCGGTACGGTGGGCACGGATGTCGTCGTTGTCGGTTCTGGAATTGCCGGGCTGTCGGTCGCCTATGAGCTTGCCAGCCATGGACGCTCGGTCGTGGTGCTGGATCGCGGCGGTATCGGCAGCGGGATGACGGCGCGCACCACCGCTCATCTGGCGACGGCGCTCGACGACGGCTACGACGAGTTGGTGAGGGTGCGCGGCCCTGACCGTGCGCGGCACTACTATCAGAGCGTCGCTGCCGCGATCGATCGCGCCGAGGTCATCCAGCTTGCCGAGCATATCGATTGCGATTTTCAACGCGTCGACGGCTACTGGGTGCTGGCGCCCGAAACGCCCGCATCCGAGCTTGACGAGGAATTGGTTTGCTGTCGCAAGCTCGGAATTCCGGTCGAAAACCGCCTCGAGCCAACCCCGTTCCATGCCGAGGGCCAGGTGCGTTCGCTGCGCTTTGCCCGGCAGGCGCGCCTGCACCCGACCAAATACCTCGCGGGCCTGGCGAGCGCACTCGAGCGCCGCGGGGGCGGCTCTATGCCGACACCTGTGTTGAGAGCATCCGTCAGCAGCATGGCGACATGGTCGTGACGACCACCTCAGGCCACGAGGTCCACGCCGCCGACGTAGTGGTCGCGACGAACTCGCCCGTCAATCTGCAGGTGGCGATCCACACCAAACAGGCGCCTTATCGCACCTATGCGCTCGCCGCGAAGATTGCGGCCGGCGCGCTGGAGGATGCGCTCTATTGGGATACGCTCGATCCCTATCATTATGTCCGACTCCAGCCGTTCTCTGCCGACGAGGATATCGTGATCATCGGCGGGGAAGATCATAAATCGGGCGAAGCGAACGACGGCGTACAGCGCCTTGACGCGCTCGAGCGCTGGGCACGCGATCGCTTGACGGGTTTGCGCGAGGTTACTCATCGCTGGTCCGGCCAGGTGCTGGAGCCGGTCGATTTCACCGGCTTCATTGGCCGCAGCCCCGGCGAGGAGCATCTCTTCATCGTCAGCGGCGATTCCGGGCAGGGGATCACGAACGGGCTCGTCGCCGGCCTGTTGGTGAGGGATCTGATCACGACGGGCGCGAGCCCTTGGGAAGAGGTCTACGCTCCGTCACGGAAGATTCAGAAGAACATCGGCGAGTTCATCAGCGAGAACATCACGCCGCTGAAGAATTTTGCGGAATATCTTGCGGCGAGCGAGATGGCGAGCGTCGAACGGCTGCGGCCGGGCGAGGGGCGCCTGGTCCGCAGCGGCCTGAAGAAGATTGCCGCATGCCGGGATCGCAACGGACGTCTGCATCTGCACTCGGCAAGCTGTACCCATCTCGGCTGCGTCGTGCACTGGAATGCGCTGGAGCAGTGCTGGGATTGTCCGTGTCACGGCTCACAATTCGCGCCCGACGGCACCGCACTCAATGGCCCCGCTGTGTCGCCGCTCGCGAGCGCGGAGAAGCCGGCCAATCTTGAAGCCGCGGAGTGAGCGGCAATCCCTCAAAAAGCTGCGGGCAGGCCTTTAAGAACCCCGCCGCTGAGCCGTGGCTCGCGGATGCGCTGAGTCCGTGCGAGCGCTGAGCGCCGCGATGCGACCGCTCAAATGTATTTCTACTTCTGACGGTCGGGAACCGGTTCTTTGCGCCGCGAATCAGAGGGAGTCGCATCCGGCGGAGGGCTTGTCGCAATCTCCGGCCTGTCATCGCGCGCGTGACTTCTAAGTGTCTCCAGAACCAGAAAGAATTTCTCGGCTAGCATGAACCAAGCTCGTTTGACGGGTTCATCTCTGTTTCGGAAACTCCGAGACCTCATCAATACGATCACTTACTGTACGCGGCGCCAACTTAATTCGTCACGGCGAGCCGAATTGTGACAGTCCTCGTCGATATTTGCGCTCGGAATGTCGCATGTGGACGATGATGCGTTGCGACGTAACCTGACTGTTCCTCGCGGGGCTTGCCGGCTATATGCTCGCGCTCTGTCATCGAACTGTCATGTACCCCAAAATGCTGAAGTCAGACTCAACACCGGCCCGCAAGACTCCGGGCGCGCCAGATGGGAATCCTGCTCCGAAGGACAACAAGAGAACGCAAGTCGTCGCCGGCTTCCTCAGGCAGATTGAACCCGCCGGGCCAGGCGCAGAACCTCGGATCGAGGACGCCGTGAGTGATCAGACGTCATGGCAAGAGACGACGCCTGATCCGAAACCAGTTCCGTCAAGCGTTGGCGCGCGTCCGGCCGGTGAAATCGAACTCAAGCTTCTCGTCGATGCCGATCGCATGGCGCATTTCAACGCTGCGCCGGTCATCACGGCGAACGCGCGCAATAAGGGCACGCGTAAGCATCTCAAGTCCGTCTGATCATGACACGCCCGAGCGCACGCTTCGGCGTGGCGGCCTGAGCTTGCGCGTACGCCAGAGCGGCGCGCGCTTCGTGCAGACCGTGAAGACCGACGCCGCGGACGATCCGCTGCGCCGCGGCGAGTGGGAGGCGAGCGTGCCCTCGCTTGCGCCCGATCTCGCTCTGGCGATGCCTTTCATTCCGGAGAAGCTTCGCTGCCACCTCGAAGCACGGCCGCTCGAAGCCGTCTTCACCGCCGACGTCCATCGTCATGCACGGATGCTCGATCTGCCGTCCGGCACGGTCGAAGTCGCCTTCGACCAGGGCGAGCTGACGGCCGGCGACGGTTCGCTGCCGGTGAGCGAGATCGAGCTGGAGCTCAAGAGCGGCAGCGCAAGCGCAATCTATGAGGTCGCGCTGCGGCTTGCGGAATACGGGGCGGTGAAGCCGTCCATCCGCACCAAGTCGGCGCGTGGCTTCGACCTTGCCGCCGGCAAGCCGCCCTCGGCACGGCGCCCGCGAAAACTTCACCTCGATCCGTCGGTGACCCTTGACGAGGCCTTCGCGACGATCCTGCGCTCCTGCTTCCATCATCTGCTTCAGTCGCTGCCCGCCGCCGAGGACGGCCGCAATCCGGAAGGCGTCCATCAGCTTCGCGTTGCGCTGCGCCGGTTGCGATCGGCGCTGGACCTGATGCGATCGGTCGGCGCGCTCAGCAATCTCGATGCGCTGCGCTCGGAGGCGCGCTGGCTGGCGCAAGATCTCTCCGCCGCGCGTGACTGGGATGTGTTCCAGCTCGAGACATTGCCGACAATCGCAAAAGCCTGTCCTTCGATCGCCGGCTTCGACGCGCTCGGCCGGGCCGCGGCCGAGCGTCAGACTGACGCCTATCGCAAGGCGCATGATGCGCTCGCCGACCGCCGCTGTGCCGTGTTCCTGATCGGCCTCGGCGGCTGGATCGAAACACGGGGCTGGCGCAACGACGTCGCCGCCGAAGATCTCGGCCAACTCGCCGAGCCCGCCGTCAACTTCGCGCAGCGCATCTTGTCGGAGCAGTACGCCAAGGTGCTCAAGCGCGGCCGCCGCTTCAAGTCGCTCACGATCGAACAGCTGCACCGGGTGCGGCTCGCGACGAAGCGGCTGCGCTATCTCAGCGAGTTCCTGCTGCCGCTGTTTGCCGATCGGAAGTCTGCGAGAAAATTTGCCCGCAGGCTCGCCGGTTTGCAGGAGGAGCTCGGCGCCTTCAACGATATGGCAGTGACGGCATCGTTGCTGGATCGGCTCGATGCCGAGCCCGACAGCGCCATCGCCACGGCGGCGATCGCCGGTTGGCAGGCGTGCGCGTCGGTTGGCGTGCAGCCCGCCTTGCAAAGCGCGTGGCGCGATTTCACGGCCGCGCGGGTGCCGTGGTCTCGCCGGACCGCACAGGACTGATCGCGCCTTCGCAAAAAGTTGCGGCCAGGCTTTGGGGGAAGCCTGGCCGCGCGCGAACCGGTCTGGGACGGGGAGGGGTGGGGATGTGACCGGGTCGCGTAACTCGTTGTCTCGTTCCTAATCTCGCGCGCTGGCGGTGGAGACCGCCGGCTTGGTATCGCCGAGCGAGACCCAGACGTTGGGATCGCTCTGCGACTGGCGCTTGACGAAGCGGTATCCTGTCTCCGTCCAGGCAACGACGCTCTCGTTCTGATTGTCGAGAACGAACTCGCCCTTGTCGGTCTTCACCGTCAGCACCGCGTGGCCTTCGCCCTTCTTGTCGCGCACGACCGTGATGAGCAGGGCCTCGCGCGGCCATCCGGCATCGATCAGCATCTTGCGCTTCAACAGCACGTAGTCTTCACAGTCGCCGTAACCGTCCGTCGGCAGCGACCACTTCTCGATCACGCCCCAGTGCTCCTGGTCGGTCAAAGGCTTCACGGTCTCGTTGACCCAGCGATTGACCTTGACGAGGTCGCGCCATGCAGCCTGCGACATCACGATGTCGCGTGCCTGCGTCGGCCCGCCCTGGCACTGAGCGGCGTTGTCCGCACAGAACTCGACCCAGCCGATCGGCGCACGCGTGGTGTCGCCGAGGCTCGCGTAGAGCAGACGGCCTTCGCCGGCCTGCGCTGTCGCGCTGATCCCGAAGAGCATGGCGGCCAGCGCCAGCCCTTTCCCCTGTCCCCTAAAGTCAAACATTGCGGCCCCCGTTTCTTGTTGGGACCACATTTCGCACGGAGCTTTTGAGTTGCCGCTAAGTCAGCCAAGTCAAGTCTAGACGAATGCAGGTAAAAGGCGCGGCGAATTCGATCTATACTTGAATCGAATTCTCGTAAAATTTGAAATGACTGCAATTGATTCAAATTTTATCTATTAACGCGCAAACGCTGCCGGAGCCGTTGTTTGCGCGCACGTGCACCCCTCGCGTTAACTCGCGTAGAGCGGGTCGCAACGCACGAAAAAGGCGGCGTCCGCATCGCGGAGGCCGCCTTCGAGGCTGGAAATGCAGTGGTTTTGACGCCGTTGCGCTTTACCGCGCGGTAACGCTCTCTTCGAGTGTCTCGGCCGGCTGCTCGTGCATGAACTCGAGGGCGAAGCCGTCTTCGAGGTTTCGGACCACGCGGCCCTGGACCCGGCCGAGCAGAACCGTCGATTTCAGCGGCGGGCGGTTCTCCGCGGCAATCGCGGCGCCCGACAGCGACAGGTCGATGATGCGGCAGGTCATCTTGGTGCCGTCCTCGAGCGTCAGCACCGCGATCGGGTTGCGCGGTACGATACGGTCGTGACGGCGGTCCTCCGGCAGGTTGAGGATGTCGCGGTTGGCGAGCCAGGTCAGCTGTGCCGCGAGCTTGTCGCGCTTCCTCGGCGTTGCCCCGATCGTCATGGCAAAGCCATTGTCTATGATCCGGGTGATCTTGCCCTCGACCCGGCCGATATGGTCGAGATAGGCGACGACGCGGTCGCCGACATTGCCGATGCCGGGGGCCAGCAGCGCGAGGCCGCCCGGCGACATGTTGATCACCTGGCAGGGGAATTCACGGCGGTCCGGCAGCATGTAACGGCCGAGCAGGTGCACTTTCACCCGCTGGAAACGCCGACGCTCCTCGGCGGCCGGAAGAAATTTTCTGTTCGCTAACGCCATTTCCAACACCCGACCCCCCGCCGGGCGGAGTCCGGCACGACCCTAAGGTGCATAGGGTTAATGCCGCGTTAGGATCGGTAGCGCCGGTAACGGACAGACACAATGCGCTCGAAAAACCACATCGAGGGCGGGCAGGCGAGGCCCCCCGGGCGGGACCGGTCAAGCCGTTCGCAGGCGCCGCCGATATAGAAGACCCAGCAGCGCCAGCAGCACTACCGCCGAGAGCCCGAGCGACCAGTGAATGCCGATCGCGGCGCCTGATAGCCCGACGGTGATGCCGCTGAAGGCCCGCATGCCGAGTCCGGCCATGTTGTAGAGTCCGACGACGCGGCCGCGGATGTCGGATGGTGCATTCAGCTGCACCAGCGCCTGCGCCATGGTGTTGAACGACAGCTCGAAGAAGCCCGCGCAGAACAAGAGCACGATCGCGACCGGATAGATCCGCACGGAGGCGAAGCCGAAGAGCGCCACGCTCCAGAGCATCGCCAGCATGATTGCGGTGCGCGGCGTGCCCTTGAGACGTCCCCAGGATTCCAGCGCGATGCCGGCGAGCAGGGCACCGGCCGCATCAGCCGCGAGGAGCACGCTGTAGGAGACGCCGGGATCGCCATGGCCGAGATCGCCGGCAAAGCCCGGCATCTGGGCGTGATAGGCGTTGCCGATCATGAAAGAGGTGAGGCCGGCGAGCCACGTCATCGCTAACAGCACCGGCTGCGTGCCGATGGCGCGCATCGTCAGCACGATGTCGGCAAGGCCGCGCACCGCGAAACGCCCGACGGCGACGCTCTTGTCGCGCAGCGGCGCCCAAAACAGCCACAGCAGCATCGGCAGATAGAACAGCGTGTTGAAGATGATGCCGTGCGAAGTGCCGAGCGTGAGCATGATGATTCCGCCGACGGCGGGGCCGACCAGGATGCCGAGATAGCGCGCCATCGCATTCAGCCGCACCGCGCTCGGAAGATCGGCAGGGCCGACGAGGTCGTAGAGCAGCAGCTGATTCGGCGTTTGCCACAACACGCCGGCGCAGCCGTGGATCACCAGCAGCAGCATCGCGTGCCACATCTGGATCGTATCGGTGAGGAAGAAGAAGCCCCATCCGGCCGAGGCGACGATAAACAGCACCATGCCGCACTGGATGATGCGGCGCGGATCGAACCGGTCGGCGAGCCCGCCGACCGCAACCGAGAACAAGAGGAATGGCAGCCAGTGCGACAGCACGGCAAAGCCCGCCAGCGCCGGCGAATGGAATTTCTGGAACACCACCCAATAGCTGATCACGTGCTCGATGTTGTCGGCCATCATCGCCAGCACGTAAGCTGTGAACTGGAGGCGGTAGGGCACCGACTTCATGGCCGCGAACGAGCCGGACGCGACCATGGGATTTTGAGGGAGGGGGTTCAAGCGAGCACCAAGGTAGGACTTGGGCCGCCTTACACGTTCGGCATCAATGGCTCAAGACACTTGGGTGTGTGAGTCATGAGCCCGTAGCCCGGCTATGACCCTGCTGCTAATCCAGCCGTTTCACGTAGACCGCATAAGGCACGCCAGAGATATCCGGCGCCTCGTGCACCTTCGCGAATCCCATCCGCAGATACATCGGCAGCGCAACCGTCATGATCGTCGTCGTATGCAGCGCGATGACCGGCGACTGGTCGCGCTCGGCGCGGCGAACGCATTCTTCCGTCAGTTGCCGGCCAATACCCTTGCCGCGCGCCGAGGGATCGACCACCAGCATGCGGATGATCGGCCAGGCCGGATCGAAGAACGCGGCCTTTGGCTGCCGTAGACCGATATAAGCCACGGCGCCGACGATCTCGCCACCGTCTTCAGCGACGACGATCTCGCCTGTCCTGGAAAGCTCCGTGATCTTGGCGACATTGGCAGTAAACGTCGGCCAATCGGAATAGTCCTGCTCGAATTGCGCGAAGGCAGCGAGAGCGACGCGCCTGACCGCGTCCGCATCCGCTGGCTGATAGTCACGTAGCATCGGCGGTTATCCTTCGTAGCCCGGATGGAGCGGACGCGTAATCCGGGGCCGCCGGTCCCGCATTCCGCTTTGCTCCATGCGGGCTACGAGACTGCCCGCTTGGCACCAGCCTGCATCTCACATACGCTTCGCTTCAGCCCGCACCAATCAATCATAACAGACGGGCATCGAGGAAACAGCCATGGAATCCATCCGCGTCTGCACCCATGCAGGGCCGGGCAGCGAGCCCGTCATCCGCACCGTGCCATGGCCGAAGGTCGGCCGTAAGGCCGCGCTGATCAAGGTCGGCGCCTGCGGGGTCTGTGGTACCGATTTGCATATTCTCAAAGGACATTGGCCGAAGCCGCTGCCCTGGCCGTTCACGCTCGGCCACGAGCTCGGCGGCATCATCGTCGAATGCGGCGACGAGTTCACTGAGGACTTCATGAGCAAGCCGCTTGCAGTCGGCTCGAAGGTGATGATCCCGCCGCTGATGCCTTGCGGACGCTGCTATTACTGCATCCACTATCCGCAGACAGCCAACAAGTGCCTGACGCCGGTCTATTACGGCCGCTATCTCGGTTTCGACAAGGCACCTCACATGTGGGGCGGCTGGGCCGAATATGTCTATGTCGATCTCGACATGCTGCCGGGCACCAAGATCTACAAGCTGCCCGACAACATGTCGCTGCGGCTGGGTGCGCTGTCCGAGCCGCTGACGTCCTGCATCCGCGCCTTCAACCGCGCCAGCCGCGCCGGCGGTTTCAGCTGGGGCGACACGGTGGTGATCCAGGGCTCGGGGCCGATCGGCATTCTGGCGGTCGCGGCCGCGCAGGAGATGGGGGCAGGGCGGGTGATCTGCGTCGGTGCGCCGGAGGAGCCGCGGCTTCGCCTCGCGCGCGAGTTCGGCGCGGAGGCGACTGTCAACATCGAGGAGATCAAATCGCCGCAGGAGCGCATTGCCCGGGTGCGCGAGATCGTCGGCGGCTTCGGTGCCGATCTGGTGATGGATTGTTCGGGACACCCTTCAGCCGGCCCTGAAGGCATCGAGATGCTGCGCGACGGCGGCACCTATGTCGAGATGGGCCAGTTCACCGACGCTGGCTCGATCGAGACCTCCTGGCACCGCATCTGCACCAAGGACCTCAACGTGCTCGGCTCCTGGGGTTTTACCGGCAACGATCTGCCGCTCGGCGTCGACATGCTTTACCGCACGCGCGACAAGTATCCGTGGCTGAATATGCAGACCATCTATCCGTTCACCGAAGCGGGCGTCGCGCAGGCGGTCAAGGACGCGATGGCGATGAAGACGGTGAAGTCGACCATCGTGCCGTGGCCGGAGCTGGTCGAGTAGGTCATGTCCTCCGCCCCCCACGATCTCGCTGCGTTTCTGGTCGAGGCCAGGCGGCGGACCTATGCCGGGCTGGACGACGACGCGACAGTTGCCGTCCCGCTGCTCGCGGGCTCCAAACAGCTCGAGCACCGCGCGCCGCCTTATCCTCGCCTTTCCGCTGTTGCGCGAGCTTTCGTCGAACTGGATCGAGTATGGCCTCGGCAGCAACACGCTGGCGCTGGCAAGGCCGGCCGGACCGCGGCAGATGCGCCGACGCCGACGGGGAGCGCTTCGCTGCAACTGGCCTTCAAGGTGTCGGCAAGTGAAGTCGATGCATGCGCCGACGAACTCGTGCGGCAGGGCGTGGCGCTGTTGTCGCCGCCGACGAACCAGGCGTTCGGTCATCGCACGCCGTTCTTCCGCGACCCCGACGGAAATCTGCTGGAGGTCTATGCGGAGATCTGAACAGCCCAAAAAGTTCCATCGGGAATCCGCGAACTCTTCACGCCGCGGTGAAACTTCGGCCCAAGTTCCGGATTTCAGTTCACGGGAGAGGTGCCGTGAAGCGAATTCTGAAACCCGTCACTTACGTCCTGGCCGCCGTCTACTTCCTGGTGGACGCGATTTTCATGGCCGTGGCGCGGCCCATCGCGCTCTGGCTTGGGCGGCACTTCCAATTCGAGCGATTGCGGGCCTGGATCAGGTCGCTGCCGCCTTATCCTTCGCTGGCCTTGTTTTCCGTGCCAGTCATCATTCTGGAGCCGATCAAGCCCCTGGCCGCCTACCTTGCCGCAACTGGCCAGGTCCTCAGCGGCGCGGCCACGTTCATCGTCGGCGAGCTGCTCAAGCTCGTGCTGGTCGAGCGCCTGTTTCACCTCACGCGGGACAAGCTGATGCGGATTCCGGCATTCGCCTGGACGTACGGGAAGTTCGCCGAAGTGAAGGCGTGGCTGCAGGCAACCGAAGCCTGGCGCGCCATCCGCGCCCTGAGCTTTGCAGCGAGAGACACTGTTGCGAAGCTGGTCGGGAGCTTCAGCAAGCTGGCGACCTCCAGGGATTAAATCCGAGCCAGGCGCCCCTTCGAACGACAGGAAAATCGTCGGTATCGTCGTGCTTGGGCACGCACTAGCCGCGGCCGAGCTCACTCTCCTTCACCTCTGTCGCACTCACCACCTTCGTGCCTTCCAGCTCGCGCACGATTCGTTCGTCGGGGCCGACAATTCCAAGATCGAACTCGCGATCCGGCGTGACCAGGATCATGCGCTGGCCGATGATCACGACCACCGTCATGTCGTTGGTTTCGCCTTCGACCGCCCATGCATGGATGTCTCCGGCATAGGGCTCCTTGCGCCAGGCGTTGGGCGAGCCTGGGTCGCATCGGATTTCGACGCCGTCCTCCGACGTCGTCACGACGAGCTTCGAGCGGCTCGGCTTCCAGCACTCGTCGAGGAGATCATTGACGAGCCACAGGCAGGCGAAGTCCTCGCATTCGGTGGGCCGCGCAGCGTAGATCGCGCAGCCGCGGCCGGGCTGACAATGCGAGCACCAGGCATTAACCGGCTTGGCCAGTGCCTCGATGGCCATCACCTTGCAGCAAAGCGTGCAATCGCCGCAGCTGCGTTTGGCGGAGGACGTCACGCGGTCATTCCCTTGGGATCCGGTTGTGATTCAGGTTAATCGAGGTGGCCGCAAAAATCCGCTGCAACCTTCAGGCGCGGCTCTCTGCGTGAAGCCATGCATCACAGGCATGGTGATTTCTGAGCGCTTGGCGTAAAGAGCGCCCAGATCAAATCCAGCGTGCGGTCGGGCCGTTTGCCGCGCATGCAGCTCAGGTCCGCCGGTCGACCGTTTGCGCGCCTGAATCAACCAAGGTTCTCCATCTCGTGTCTTTTCCGGCCCTGACCCCGCCGCTCGCCCGAGCTTTGGCCGAGCGGAACTATGATTCCCCGACTCCCGTTCAGCTCGCCGTGCTCACGGACGAAGCCTCTGATCGCGACCTCCTGGTTTCAGCCCAGACCGGCTCCGGCAAGACCCTGGCTTATGGCCTTGCCATGGCCAAGGGGTTGCTGGGCGAGGCCGAGGGGTTCGACGAGGCCGGCGCGCCGCTCGCCCTGATCGTGGCGCCGACCCGCGAGCTCGCCCTGCAGGTTCAGCGCGAGCTGGCCTGGCTGTATGGGCATGCCGGCGGGCGCGTCGTCTCCTGTGTCGGCGGCATGGATCCGCGGCGCGAGCAGCGCGAGCTGGCGGCCGGCGCGCACATCGTCGTCGGTACGCCCGGCCGGCTGTGCGATCATTTGCGCCGCGGCCGTCTCGACATCTCCGAATTGAAGGCGGTCGTGCTCGACGAGGCCGACGAGATGCTCAATCTCGGCTTTCGCGAGGATATGGAATTCATCCTCGAGACCACGCCTGAGGCGCGCCGCACCCTGCTATTCTCGGCGACGTTTCCGCGCGGCATCGTCGCGCTTGCCAGGCAATATCAGCGCGACGCGTTCCGGATCGAGGTCGCGGGCGACGAAGGCGGCCACGCCGATATCGAGTATCGCGCGATCCGGATCGCGTCTGCCGACGTCGAGCACGCGGTCGTCAATGTGCTGCGCTTCTACGAGGCGCCCAGCGCGCTGGTGTTCTGCAGCACGCGCGATGCCGTCAGGCATTTGCAGGCAGCGCTGCTGGAGCGCGGCTTCTCCGTGGTCGCTCTGTCAGGCGAATTGACGCAGAACGAACGCACCATGGCGCTGCAGTCGCTCCGGGACGGACGCTCCCGCGTCTGCGTCGCGACCGACGTCGCCGCCCGCGGCATCGATTTGCCGAGCCTCGACCTCGTCATCCATGCCGATCTGCCCAATGACGCCGAGGTCATGCAGCATCGCTCCGGCCGCACCGGCCGCGCCGGACGAAAGGGCACGAGCGTCCTGTTGGTGCCGCCGGCACGACGCCGGCGCGCGGAATTGCTGCTCAATCTCTCGGGCATCGAGGCGGCCTGGGGCACGGCGCCGCAGGCGGAGGACATCCGCAAGCTCGATCACGCGCGCATGAAAGACGTGCTGTTCACCGAGGACACCACCGCCAACGATCTGGTGCTGGCGCAGGCATTGCTGGCCGAGCGCTCGCCCGAAGATATCGCCGCTGCGCTCGCGCGGCTCTATCGGGCCCGGCTGCCGTCGCCCGAGGACATCATCGATCCCGGCGAGCGCAGCGGCAGGCCGCGCGATCGCGGTCGTGACAGGTTTGAAGGCGAAGGCGGCGGCGATCGTCCCGGCAAGCCGCGATCGAAATCCGGGAAGTCATCGTCGAAACACGGCATGGCGGAGGCCAGCGTCTGGTTCCGCGCCGCCATCGGCCGGCGTAAGAATGCGGAGGCGCGCTGGCTGCTGCCGATGATCTGCCGCCGCGGCGGCATCGACAAGCGCGACATCGGCGCCATCAAGATCATGGATACCACCACCGAGTTCGAGATCTCCGAGCGGGTCGCGGATTCCTTCGCCGCGAAGATCAAGCGCCCGGACAAGGAAGACAGCATCCGCATCGAGCCGATGGCGGACGCACTGCCGCGGCAGGCGGCTTCGGAGCAGCGGTCATATGCGCCTCGGCGTGAGGCCGCTGACGATGATCACCGTGAGCGTCAGAGCGATCGCGCGCGCGAGGCAGGTGCATTCAAGCCGCGCAGCAAGTCTCACGGCGAGCGTGGCCCGAAATTCGGCGAGGCTCCTTCCTTCGGGAAGAAAAAGAAGCATAAGAACAAGCAGGGCTACGCGGAGCCTTCGGTCACGCCGTGGCCGGTGAAGGCCGCGCCGGGAAAGAAGGCGAAGAAGAAACGGCGAGGCTGAGCGTCCGCCGTTCAGCTCAGACGGCAATGATGCCGCCGGATTGCACCGGCGACATCATCCGAAGAGAGAGGCGTGAGTTCAGCGGCCACCGCCACCGCCACCACCTCCGCCGCCACCGCCGCCGGCATCACGCATCGCGGAGCTGTAGCGAGGATCGGTCTGCTTCATGTAAGTCGGCGAGGTGTCGCGATGGCTGACCGTGCGTCGTCCGCCCTGGCTCGGCATCTCGATCAGGCCGCTGCAGCCCTCGAAGAAGGCGAACTCGCATCCGTAGGTCCGGTACTGCGCGGCGTTGGCACTGGTCGCGGTGAATGCGGTCGCCGCAACGAAGGCAATCAAAGCAACTTTCGGCAACGTGAGTCTCATGGACATTCTCCAGTCTCGGTTCGGCGAGACCGGAACGGCCCGCACGGTTCTTCGACGGAGGCTGGCTGAACCCGGTTCGAACTGGTGGCTTCACGCCCGCGTGAGCCGCGGCCGGGAAGGGGTCTCACGTCGCAGCGAGATCGCGCAGCATGTAGGTCGCGCCTTCACCGTAACATGCGAGCTTTGTGCGCAACTCCGCATCCGTCGTGACCGGCCGAAAGCCGAAACGTTCCCATAGCGGCCGCGTGGCATAGACCGAGACCAGCGCGAGAGCCGCAATGCCCATTGAGCGTGCGAGTTGCTCGATCGCCGCGATATAGTCGCGCGCGACACCACCACGGGCATCGGGCAGCACGGCGACGTCGTGCACGTAAGTCCGCATCGTCGGGCAACCTTGCGAGGAAGCCGTCGAGCGGCGGGATCTGATGCTGCTTCCAGGGATGGGCGAGCCCGTAGCCGACGATCCCATCGTCCGCCGCGAGCACGCGGCAGCCATCGGGACAAAGCCGCATCTTCTCCGCGAACACATCAGGGCGCTCGGAAAGATCAGGATGGATGCGCGCCGCGATCGCGCTGATGGCAGCAAGGTCGGCCGTGCGCGCGGGACGCCAATGCGGCTTGCTTATGTCGATCCGTTCCAATTTATTCCGCCGCTAAGAGTGAGATCAATCCAGCTTCGGATATTCGAGCTGCATCGCCACGAAGTCGGCCGTGCGCGATCCGTAGCGCGCCTCGATCGCACGCAGCGTTTCATCCAGCGCCTGTGCCGGCGGGGAGGTGCCGGCTCCCGGCAGCGCCTGCTGCGCAGGCCAATCGTCCGCGATCCGGTCCGGCAGGATGCCGAGGCCTCCGCGGCTCGTGCGCGCCTGCGCCGTGGCGGCGAAGGTGAGGGCGCGCGAGCGATAGGTCCGCGACCATGCATCGGCGATCAGTGCGAGCGAGACCTCGTCGACATCAGGCCTCAATGCGATTCCGAGTTGCTCGCGGTTCCAGAAGGCGAGCGTGTTCGCGATCGCCGTCAGCGCGAAGGAGCGCGTGAAGCGGAACGCGTCGCTGCGGTGGCGCGCATCCCACGCCGCAAGGCCGATGTCGCGGGCGACCGCCTCGGCCTTGGCCCGTCCGGCGATGGCCTCGATCAGGGTGAGGGCCATCGGCATGGATGCGCTGATTCCGGTGGTCGTCGCGACGCCCTGGTCGACGACCAGTCTGCGGTCCGCCGTATAGCGGATCGTCGAGTGCTTCTGTAGATCGCGCACGGAATACCAATGCGTCGTGGCCCGCTTGCCGTCGAGCAGCCCGGTGTTGGCAACGACCGTAGCGCCGACGCAGACGCCGATGACGATCGCGCCCTTGCCGGCCTGGCTCCTGATCCACTGCAGGGCGACTGCGTCGTCGTCGCGGCTCATCGCGGGCACGATGACGTAGTCGGCGCCGTCGGGGTGCGCGGCGTCGAACTCGGCGATGGTCGCATGCGGCTGTACCCTCAGTGCGGGATAGAGCGTGACGGGTCCCGGCTGCGTCGCCAGGGTGAGGACGTCGGCGACGTCAGCCCGCGCGAGGATGCCGTAGGGCATCAGATAGTCGGTGGTCTCGCTCATGTCGTTGATGCCGACGATGGCGATCAGGGGGCGCTTTCGTTTCGGCGGTTTCAGCGCGGCCAGCGTCGCCTCGGTTTCGTCTCTGGAGATCGCGGGCGCGGTTCCCGATGCCGGCGCGCCCGGCAGCAGGAGCAGCCAGGTTCCGCCGATCGCCACCAGCAATGCCATGCCGCCGAGGGCGGTCCACCCCAGAATGCGCCAGCTCATGATGTCACCCGCTCGTCGTCTCACGCGGCGCGGAAGCTATCCGGTCGCAACGATTTCAGGAATGACGCAAATCCGGCAAAATCGGTCATGGCGCGCGACGATCCATCGCACGATCACCGCCTGCGCGCAGGAGCTTTCGAAATCTACCGCAGCCCCTCATACACCATCAGCCCGCGTGCGATCTGCAATTTGCGGATCGCGCGCGGCAGCAGTTTTTCCGGCTGATGCAAATAGCGCCAGGAGGTGAGGGTGAAAGGGCCGAGCGCGCCGCATTCGTCGCCGAACGGTGCGAGCACGCCGGTCACGCTGACGGGCGTATGCGGACGGGCATTGAAGGGGAGCAGCAGCAGCTCGAGATGCGCCTTGCTGCCGTTCTCGCGTGCGGCCGTGACGCCGGCGATCGCACCCAACGTCTCGTCGGCGACGATCGTGGTGATCTCCTCGATCTCGCCGCGGCTGGCTTGTGTGAACAGCGCCGTAAAGCTCCGGTCCTTGAGATCGCCTCCGGCGAGCGCGCAGACGCGCGTGCCGGCGACGCGGAACGGGAAGCCGAGGTGCTGCTCGCAGGAGAGCACGAAGATGTCGCCGAGCAGGTCACGGACGGCGGCCGGATCGATGTCGGCCCTGTCGGGGGCCCGCGCCATGCCGCGCTTGTCGTCCCAATACGCGAAGAACTCGCGGCTCGACGGATGTTTCATGACTGAACGCTTACCCCGGGGCGCATCCTCACGGCACAAACCTGTCCCGCTTCAGTGCACCCGCGATCCCTTTCGTTGTTGTGCAGGAGGAGATCTGCAGCGTCCATGCCGCGAGGGTGTTTTAGGCCCCATCTAGGCCGCCTTTGCGCTGTTAACGTTAAATTAACTATGCGCTTTGCGCCGGCGGCCCGCCTGCTATGGTGATCGCGGTCGCAAGTCTCGCCGGTTTTTCCAGGTTCTCGGCGAGGCCTGTACTTTGGGCGTCAAACAGTTTGGTCACGGGACCGCGGGGAGGGGTGGGGATACACCTTATTCCCAGGGGTACCGGAAGTCCGACACGGACAGGCAGGGCTTTCCCAGGGCCCTGCCTTTTCCTTTTGTGCACTTGCGCAACGCCGGCAAAGGCGACTATCTCCAAGTGGATCGCTCCGATCGCGCCTGAAAGCGAAGCTGCCTTGGATTCCCCGCAAAATTCTCCGCCGCAGGATTCTCCGGATCTGCCGGCCGTCCAGGAGGCCCCGCGCGAGCCGATCCTGACGCTGCCCGTGGCGCTGACCGCCTATATCGCCCTGCTGGCGCTGATCCATCTGCGGGTGCTGCTGCCGCCGGAGATCGAGAACTGGACCATCGACGTCTTCGGCTTCATCCCGAAGCGCTACGATTCCTCGCTGCTCAATTTGCAGATCCCGGGCGGGGCGGGTGCGAAGGTCTGGACCTTCGTCACCTATTCGCTGTTGCACGCCAACCTGACTCATCTCGGCTTCAACGTGCTGTGGCTGCCGCCGTTCGGCAGCGCGCTGGCGCGGCGCTTCGGCGCCATCGAGATCTTCGTGTTCATGGCGGTGACGGCGGCGGCCGGCGCGCTCGCCCATCTCGTCACCCATGAGCATGCGGTGGCGCCGATGATCGGCGCCTCGGCCTCGGTGTCGGGGGCGATGGCGGCGGCGATCCGCTTCGCGTTCGCCCGCGGCAGCTTCCTGTCGTTCAGCCGTTCGGACGCCGATACCGCCGCAAAGGTTCCGGCGCTGCCGCTGTCGCGCGCGCTGCGCGACGGACGGGTGGTCGGCTTCCTCAGTGTTTGGTTCGGCCTCAACATCATCTTCGGTGTCGCCGCGATCGGCGTCGATGCCGAAACCACGAGCGTGGCCTGGCAAGCGCATATCGGCGGCTTCTTCGCAGGGCTCCTGCTGTTCGCGCTGTTCGATCCAGTGCCGCGCGTGCGAAGCGATGCCGCGGATGCGTCATCACAGGACGTTTCAGACCGAATTTGAAGCGGCGCTTGCGGCGCGGCCCGAATTCATCCATCATTCCCGAGAAGAATGTTCCGAAAGCGAAGCAATGCTTCGCAAAGCGCACGAGCGTGAACCGGCGCTGAAACTGTTAGTTGAAGACTCGCGAACAAGTTCCGAACCACCAAATGGCGGACGGCTCCGATTCAGGGAGGCGACAATGACGGTACGTTCCATTCTCAACACCAAGGGCCATCAGATCATGAGCGTCGAGCCCGACGTCAAGCTGTCGGCCGCGATCAAGCTGCTCGTTGAGAAGAAGATCGGTGCGGTGCTGGTGATGAACCAGAGCCGGCTCGAAGGCATCCTGTCCGAGCGCGACATCGTGCGCGTGCTCGGTGAGCGCGGCGCCGGCGTCCTGGAGGAGCCGGTCGCAGAGGTCATGACCCGCAAGGTCGTCACCTGCAAGGAGACCGATACGGTCGCCGAGCTCATGGAGATGATGACGACAGGCAAGTTCCGCCATCTGCCCGTGATCGAGAATGGCAAGGTGGTTGGCCTGATCTCGATCGGCGACATCGTCAAGCGCCGCGTCCAGGAATACGAGGCCGAGCAGGAAGCCCTGCGCGACTATATCAAGACCGCCTGAGCGGACTTCACTCGTGTACTGTCGGCGCTGCGCCTTCAGGCGGCGGCGCCAGCACGTGGATCGCTTCCTGAATCGAGTCCAACGCGCGCTCAGCGGCGCGCACGCCGTGCGCGATCAGATCCTCGGCGCGGTGGAAGTCGAACCAGCCGAATTGGCCGACCCGTGGCGTGATCAGCATGTCGGGCGGATCGCCGGCGAGACGGGCGCGGGTGATGCGGTCCTGCATGATGTTGAACGCATCCACCATCACCGAGGAGATGCCGGGGCGTCCGCCACCGCCAAAGAACTCGCGCTTCATGGTCTTCTCGGGCGAGAACAGCCGGGGGAAGCGCCGTTTGGTCGTCGTCTCCTCGGCCACCGGCGCCACCGGAGTGGGCATCGCGCCGTGCGAATAGATCGTCGTGGAATGGGTGAAGATGTCGCTGGAAAGATTTGCGGCGATGACGATTTCGGCGCCGAGCGCGCGGGCGGCCGAGACCGGCACCGGATTGACCAGCGCGCCGTCGACCAGCCAGCGGTCGCCGATCAGCACGGGCGAGAAGATGCCCGGCAGCGCATAGGAGGCGCGCATCGCATCGACCACGCGGCCGCGCGTCAGCCAGATCTCGTGGCCGGTGCGCACCTCGGTCGCCACGCTGGCGAATTTGGCTGAGAGGTCCTCGATCAGGGTCTGGCCGACGGCTTCCTCGAGCCGGGTCGCCAGCTTCTCGCCACCGATCAGGCCGGAGCCATTGAGGCGGATGTCGAGATAGCCGAGGATGTTGCGCATGCCCTGCAGGCTGCGCCCCATTCTTCCAGCGTATCGAGCTGGCCGGCAGCATAGGCGCCGCCGACCACGGCGCCGATCGAGGTGCCGACCACGACGTCAGGCACGATGCCATTGGCGAGCAGGGTCCTGATGATGCCGATATGGGCGAAGCCGCGCGCCGCGCCGCCCCCGAGGGCAAGGCCGATGACCGGCCGGCGGATGCTGCCCAAGCCAACTTTCTCGCCAACTTTCTCGCCGTTTGAGCCGTTCGCGCCCCGACCCTTCAAGATGTCCAGCACTGAAAAACTCCCCTACGCCGGGGCCAGGCCCGTATCACCAGACTAGGCGCCACACTGGCGCTCCGCCAGAACCGCGGCGAAGCATGGTTTATGCCGCTTTGGGAAGCGCACAGGGCAGGAGTATGGCGATGGACGGTTGCTTCGGGACTAATCACGCAGGCGTCAACCGGGTTCCAATGACCGTATTCGATCGGGTTCCTGAGGCTTGAATTTGCCGCGTTTTCGGTGAAAAGCAGGGGCATGACTCGCGGGGGTGACGGCATCATCGGATGGCGGCGCAGCGTTCGGCTGCTGCCGGCGCTGATCCTTGCCGCGTGCCTCGTGTCCCTCGGCCCGGTTTTCCTTGGCCAAAACGCCGCGCAGGCGCAGCTTTCTCCGATCGGCCGCCGCCGGTGCCCCCTGCATCGGTGCCGGATCCCGGCGGCGCCATCAATCTGGCACCGCCATCCGGGCCGGGCGCCGGCGCCCGAGCCTGCCGCCGACCCTGGCGCAGCCGGTTACGCCCAGCATGCCGCCGCCCGCGGTCACCACCGTGCCGCCGGCCGCGCCGCTCAACGCGGCGGCGCCCGGTCAGGGCGTGCTGTCGCTGACCGCGAAATACGGCAAGGATTCTCCCGCGATCACCAGCGGCTTGGTCTGGCGCGTATTCGCCGATCGTCCCGACGAGAACGGCACCTTCAAGCTGATCCGCGAGGAGCGCAACGCCACGCCCAACATCGTGCTGCCGCCGGGCACTTACGTCGTGCACGTCGCCTTCGGGCTCGTCAGTGCAGTGCGTACCGTCAGCCTGAAGGCCGAGACCGACCGCGAATCCTTTGTGCTGCCGGCCGGCGGCCTGCGCATCGAAGGCCGGGTCGGCACCAGCCGCATCCCGCAGAACCAGATCTCGTTCGCGATCTACAAGGGCAGCCAGTTCGAATCCGGCGAGCGCGCCTCCCTGGTGCCGAACGTCGCCGCCGGCGACGTCGTGCTGATACCGGAGGGCACCTACTACATCGTCTCCAACTATGGCGATGCCAATTCGGTGGTGCGCTCGGACATCCGCGTCCAGGCCGGCAAACTCACCGACGTCACCATCACCCACCGCGCTGCCGTCATCACGCTCAAGCTCGTCAGCGACAGGGGCGGAGAGGCGCTCGCCAACACCGCCTGGTCGGTGCTGACCCCGGGCGGCGACGTCATCAAGGAATCGATCGGCGCCTTTCCGCGCGTCGTGCTCTCTGAAGGCGAATACCGCGCCATCGCCAAGAACGAGGGCAAGGTCTACGAGCGCGGCTTCAACGTCGTGAACGGCGTCGACGGCGAAGTCGAGGTCGTCGCGCGGTGATGCCTCGGCGGCGATGCCGCCCGGTGGTGGTCTGGTCCGGATGCTGGGCTTCGTGCCTCGGGATCCTCCGCTTCTCACATGGCGCACAAGCACACCATCTCCTGTTACCTCTGCGACAGCGCCCAAGCCGCGTCTCAAGGCGCGAAGAAACCCGCCATCGGCGCCTTATCCCGGAAAACCACGTGAGTTCACCACGCCGGTGGACGATGCCCGATTCCGATCATCAATTTTATTCTCTTTCCATCCCGCTGGGTTATATGTCGCATCGGTCCAGGTGAGCCGGATGCGCAGACCATCGACGGCTGCGCCAGCGGCAATGAGCAGGGGGCCCAGCCGGTCGGGATGTTCGAAGTGGTCCTAACGAGGCGCAAGCGGTTTGGCTGGCGATGGCAGGTGTGCGACCAGTCCGGCAAGATATTTGCGGACGGGTTCGAGCGCACGCGCCCGTCCGCCAAATATCACGGCGAGCGCGCGCTGTTCTTCCTGCTGTCGCAGGCCCATCTGAACGACCGCTCCGCCGCCTCGAGCGAGGATTAGCGGCGGGTGAGCCGCTTGCTCTGAATTCGTAGCGCGGATTACGCTGCGCTCCATTCGGGCTACAAGACCTTGCGTTGCCTGTCGGGCGAGGATACGCGGGTGTGTCTGCGATGAAGATGTGCGTTAGACGAGCGACGTTGCCATCCACATATTCCGTCATTGCGAGGAGCTCGCGACAAAATTGCAAAGCAATTTTGCGCTGATGCGACGAAGCAATCCGGACTTGCCTCCTCGGAGGGATTCTGGATTGCTTCGCTGCGCTCGCAATGACGACGTTGATGCAGCTGTGCGCGCCAACACCACGTCTCGTGCCCCGGACGCAGCGCTTCTTCAGCGGTGGGCTGCAGAGCCGGGGCCTATGCATCAGCGAATGCTTGGCTTGCTGGGTCCCGGCTCTGCGCAGCAACGCTCGCGCGTTGCAGTGCGTCCGGGACACGAGAGAGTCTCTCGCTATCGCCACACACTCCGTCATTGCGAGGAGCCCTTGCGACGAAGCAATCCAGACTGCCTCCGCGGAAAGATTCTGGATTGCTTCGCTGCGCTCGCAATGACGACGTTGATGCAGTTGCGCCGACGCCGTTGCCAACTCACAGCACGCTTCGAAAACACAACCGTCATAGTCTCTAACGCCGACTAACCAACATCTGACTTAAAACTGTCATAATCACCGAACGGGCCCTGCGCCTGTGCGCTCTTTACACGCCGTTAAGCGCAGCTGCATTGGATGCGCCGGGATAGTGCGTTGGGGACTGCCATGAGTGCCGCGAAGAAAGTGTCGGGAAAACCGGCCGCCGAAATGTTCGATGACATCCCGGTGCTTCAACGCAAATGGCGTGCCGCGTTGAAGCCGGGCGAACGGCTGCCGCGCTATGAGGACGTGATGCTCGGCAGCCTCGGACGGCTCGCCGATCACATCGCGCTGCTCAGGGGTGACGGCGCGCTCGAACTGTCGCGCAGCGGACGTTATGTGCAGAAATGGCTCGGCGAGGAGCGCTGGGACATTGCCGTCGCAGAGCTGTCGCCCGATTGCGCCACGGCGCTGACGGAAGCGGCGGCGATCGCGCTCGCAACGGGGCAGCCGCATCACGCCAGCGCGCATTGCGTGCGCGACGGCATGGTCAGGACCTACGACGTGCTGGCGCTGCCGACCGCCTCGCGCTGGGGCGCGACGCTGGTCGGCGCCTACATCAACGAGCGCGGCACGCAATATAATCTTCTGGATGCGATTTTCTCCGCGACCGACGACGCCGTGGTGTCGCTGGCAACGCTGCGCGACGCAAGCAGCAAGCCGTTCGATCTCCAGATCGTGCACCACAACAAGAGCGCAGGCGCGCTGCTGAAGGCCGCGACCGGGAGCCTGCTGTGGCGGAGGGTCGGTGAGGGGAGCACGCTGCTGGCCGCACCCGAGATCATGGATTTCCTGCTCAAGGCCGTCTCGGGCGGCCGCGGCGAGCAGCTCGAGATCGAGTGCGACGGACAACACCTCCGCCTCGGCGCCACCGCCTTCGCCGACGTGGTCTCGCTCACGATCTCCGACGTCACCGCGTTGAAGCGGCGTGACGCCTCGTTCCGCCTGCTGTTCGACAATAACCCGATGCCGATGTGGGTGTTCGATGCCGAGACCAAGCAGTTCCTCAGCGTCAACGACGCCGCGGTCCAGCATTACGGTTACAGCCGCGCCACCTTCCTGCGCATGAAGCTGCACGAGATCTGGCCCGAGGACGAGTGGGAGAGCCACGCCGAGGCGCTCGAACGCGTCGGCGATGCCTATCATTCCTCGCGCAACTGGCGGCACTTACGCGCCGACGGCAGCGAAATCGAGGTGCTCACCTTCGGCCGCCGCGTCGCCTTCGACGATCGCGACGGTTATCTGGTCGCGGTGGTCGACATCACCGAGCGACGCAAGGCCGAGGCGCGGATCGCCCACATGGCCCATCATGACGGGCTCACCGACCTGACGAACCGCGAATATTTCCAGCAGCGGCTGAAGCAGGCGCTCGAGCAGGCCGGCGGAAAGCGGGTCGGCGTGCTCTACATCGATCTCGACCTGTTCAAGAACATCAACGATTCCTTCGGGCATCCGGCGGGCGACCGCCTGCTCAAGCAAGTCGCCGAACGCCTGACCACCGCCGTTCGCGGTGCCAATCTCGCGGCCCGGCTCGGCGGCGACGAGTTCGCCGTTATCCTGGCGGCCGACGTCTCGCCGAACGAGGCCAGCGCTTGCGCGACTTTGCTGATCGACATGTTGAAGGCGCGCTATGAGATCGACGGCCAGGAGATGGTGATCGGCGCAAGCATCGGCATCGCGCTGTCACCGGGTGACGGCACGACGTCCGAGGAGTTGATGCGCAACGCCGACATGGCGCTGTACCGGGCCAAGTCCGACGGCGGCGGTGTGCACCATTTCTTCGAGCGCGAGATGGACCTCCAGGCGCAGAGGCGCCGCGACATGGAGCTCGACCTGCGCCGCGCCTTTGCCAATGGCGAGTTCGAGCTGCACTACCAACCGCTGGTGTCGATCGCCTCCGACCGCATCTCCGGATTCGAATCGCTCTTGCGCTGGCGGCACCCGGACAAGGGCATGATCTCGCCCGCCGAGTTCATTCCGGTCGCCGAGGACATCGGTCTGATCTCGCAGCTCGGCGAATGGGTGCTGCGCGAGGCCTGCGCCGAGGCCGTGAAATGGCCTGTCGACATCAAGGTCGCGGTCAATCTGTCGCCGGCGCAATTCCGCAGCCGCAACCTGCTTCAGGTCGTGATATCGGCCCTGGCGCAGTCCGGCCTGTCGCCGAGGCGGCTCGAGCTCGAGATCACCGAGTCGATCTTCCTGGCGGAGACCGAATCCAATCTCGCCACGCTGCATCAGTTGCGCGAACTCGGCGTCGGCATCTCCATGGATGATTTCGGCACCGGCTATTCCAGCCTGAGCTACTTGCGCAGCTTCCCCTTTGACAAGATCAAGATCGACCGTTCCTTCGTCAAGGATCTGGCGCAGCGGCCCGATTGCAGCGCGATCGTGCGCGCGATCTCCGGTCTCGGCCGCAGCCTCAACATCACCACCACGGCGGAAGGCGTCGAGACCGAGGATCAGCTCGACTGGCTGCGCGCCGAAGGCTGCAACGAGGTGCAAGGCTTCCTGTTCAGCGCGGCGCGGCCCGCCGCCGAGATCGGAAAGCTGCTCGCCGATTTCGGCCAGCGCGCCTCACGGGCGGCGTAGCGGAGGCGGGTAGCAATCGTAGACCAGTGCTTTGAACGCCGGCGTGATGCGGCCGCGCTCACTCTGAGTCTGTTGCATCATGAGGTAGACCATGTCGAGCTTGGGATCGACGCCGAAATAGGTGCCGCTGCCGCTGTCCCATTTCAACTCGCCGATCGAGCCAGGCGGCGGCGGTTTCGCGTTGCCGGGATCGGTGCGCACCGCAAGGCCGTAGCCATAGCCAAAACCGTCGCCGGGGAAATAGAAATAGTCGCGTCCAACGCCGGATCCGGGTCCGATGTGATCGGTGGTCATGGCCTTGAACGCAGCAGGGCTCAGATAACGCTTGCCCGCGAACTCGCCGCCGTTGAGCAGCATCTGCGCGAAGCGCTGATAATCGGTGATGGTCGAGAGCAGCCCGCCGCCGCCCGACTGCCATTCGGGATGGTCGAGGCGCTCGCGTTCGGCGGCGAGCAGGATGAAATCGTTCGGCAATGGCCGCGCCATCCGCGCCAGCTCGTCCTCCGTCGCCAGCGCGAATTTGGTGCTGCTCATGCCGAGCGGATCCAAGATGCGTGCTTTCAGGAATTGGTACAGCGTCTGGCCCGAGATGATCTCGATGATGCTGCCGAGCACGTCGGTGGAATGACCGTAGCGCCACAACGTTCCCGGCTGCCGCGCCAGCGGCAATTTCGCGATACGATCGGCGAATTCCCTGTTGTTGAATTGACCCTCGAAAATATCGGCAGCCTTGTAGGCCTGCTCGACCCATTTGCCGCCGATGTAATCGTAGCTGATGCCCGAGGTGTGCCGCAGCAGATCCTCGATGCTGACGGGACGGACCGGCGGCACGAGATCGAGCTCCAGCTTGCCGTCCGGCTTAGTGATCTCGAGGCCTACCTTGGTGTCGGCAAAGAGCGGGACGTATTTCGACACGGGGTCAGCAAGTGCGAGCTTGCCCTCGTCGATCAGCATCATCGCGCCGAGGCACGTGATCGGCTTGGTCATCGAGTGGATGGCGAAGATCGTGTCCGGCGTCATGGCAAGGCCGGTCGTGACGTCGCGCACGCCGAACGTCTTGAGGTAGACCGGCTTGCCGTGCTGCTGGACCAGGATGACGGCGCCCGGCAGGCGGCCGCTCGTCACCTCGTTGTCGAAGAATGCCGTGATGCGGTCGAGGCCATCGGGCGTTGGAGCGGGAATGTCGGCGGAGCGGCCTCGCGCCATGGTGCTGGCCAGCAGCGTAGCCCCGACCAGAAATTCACGGCGTCTCATCCGGGCTTCCTCCCTGGGCGGGATGAAAGCCGGAAGACGCTGAAGGCGTCAACAAAACATCGCTTAAAAACGCGTCACGATTTCCGAAAGGAACGGTCGCGGACGGTCTTCGCTCGGCTTGGTCGGCGTACCGATGTGGACGAAGCCGGCGAGCTTTTCGTCCGGCTTGAGGCCGAGGCCGTCAAGCACGTCGCGATCGAAGGCGAACCAGCCGGTCAGCCAGCAGGCGCCGTAGCCGAGGGCGGTGGCGGCCGTGACGATGTTCATGGCGCTGGCGCCGGCCGACAATTCCTGCTCGAAGGCCGGCACCTTCGGATGCGGCTTGGTGAAGCTGACGATGCCGATCACGAGCGGCGCGTCGGTGAGGCGCTTGCGCTCGGTCTCGACGTCGGCGGCAGGCGCGCCTGGGTTCTTCCGGGCGAAGACTTTTGCGATCACCTCGCCGGCGCGCTGGCGGGCATCGCCCTCGAAAATGATGAAGCGCCAGGGCGTCAGCTTGCCATGGTCCGGCACGCGCGCACCGATGGTGAGGATGGTCTCGAGCTCGGCTGCGGAGGGGCCGGGTCCGGTCATCTCGCGCGGCTTGACCGAGCGGCGGGTTTTCAGGAGTTCGATGGCATCTGGCACTGCGATATCCTCTTCAACTGGTCGGCGGACGTACAGACCCGAGATAGGTATGCACGCCCGCATCCGGAAGCGAATTTAGATCGATTTCAGGGCTCAGACGGCGCCACGCGCCCGCTGCACGTCCGGCGGGGTCGCCTCGTCGAGGAGGGCGGCGATCGCCTCCTGCGTCGTCATCACCTTCTGGCCGTCGCTGCCGAGCCGGCGGACCGAGACCGAATGCGTCTCGGCTTCCTTCTTGCCGACCACGAGCAGAGCCGGGATCTTGGCCAGCGAGTGCTCGCGGACCTTGTAGTTGATCTTTTCGTTCCGCAGGTCGATCTCGACCCGAAGGCCTGCGCGCCGCGCCTGCTCGACGACCTGCTTGGCGTATTCGTCGGCCTCCGAGGTGATGGTGGTGACCACCACCTGCACCGGCGAGAGCCAGAGCGGGAAGTTGCCGGCATAGTGCTCGATCAGGATGCCGATATAGCGCTCCATCGAGCCACAGATCGCGCGGTGCACCATCACCGGCGGTTTCTTGCCGCCGTCATGGTCGATGTAGAACGCGCCGAAACGCTCCGGCAGGTTGAAGTCGACCTGCGTGGTGCCGCACTGCCAGTCGCGGCCGATGGCGTCGCGCAGCACATATTCGAACTTCGGGCCGTAGAAGGCGCCTTCGCCCGGATTGATCTCGGTCTTGATGTGATTGTTCTGCGACTGGATCTCGCGCAGCACAGTCGCCATCACCCGCTCGGCATGATCCCACATCGCATCGGTGCCGACGCGTTTCTCCGGCCGGGTCGACAGCTTGACGGTAAGATCGCCGGTGAAGCCGAAATCGGCGTAAGTCGACAGGATCAGGTCGTTGATCTTCAGGCATTCCTCGGCGAGCTGGTCCTCGGTGCAGAAGATGTGCGCGTCGTCCTGGGTGAAGCCGCGCACGCGCATCAACCCGTGCATGGCGCCCGACGGCTCATAGCGATGCACCACGCCGAACTCGGCGAGGCGCAATGGCAGGTCGCGATAGCTCTTCAGGCCGTGCTTGAAGATCTGTACGTGACCGGGGCAATTCATGGGCTTGAGCGCAAACCAGCGCTTGTCCTCGGCCTCGTCACCGGCGGACTGCGCCGCGAACATGTTTTCGCGATACCAGCCCCAATGGCCCGAGGTCTCCCACAGCACCTTGTCGAGGATCTGCGGCGCGTTGACCTCGCTGTAGTCGCCGGTCAGGCGGCGCCGCATATAGGCAATCAGCTGCTGGAAGATGGTCCAACCCTTCGGATGCCAGAACACGACACCCGGACCTTCCTCCTGGAAATGGAAGAGGTCGAGCTCGCGTCCGAGCTTGCGGTGGTCGCGCTTCTCGGCTTCCTCGATCTGCTTGAGGTAGGCGTCGAGGTCCTCCTGCTTGGCGAAGGCGGTGCCGTAGATGCGGGTCAGCATCGGGTTGTTGCTGTCGCCGCGCCAATAGGCGCCGGCCACCTTCATCAGCTTGAAGGCATTGCCGACCTTGCCGGTCGAGGTCATGTGCGGGCCGCGGCAGAGATCGAACCAGTCGCCCTGGTAGTAGATCTTGATCGGCTCGTTGCCGGGAATGGCGTCGACCAACTCGACCTTGAAGGCTTCGCCCTTGTCGCGGAACACCTGTTTGGTCTTCTCGCGATCCCAAACCTCTTTGGTGAAAGGTTTGTCGCGCGCGATGATCTCGCGCATCTTTTTCTCGATCGCGGCAAAATCTTCCGGGGTGAACGGCTCGTTGCGGAAGAAGTCGTAGTAGAAGCCGTTCTCGATCACCGGGCCGATGGTGACCTGGGTGCCCGGCCACAGCGATTGCACGGCTTCGGCCAGCACGTGCGCGCAGTCGTGGCGGATCAGCTCGAGCGCGCGGGGATCCTCGCGGTTGACGAGCTCGATCTTCGCGTCGGCCTCGATCGGGTCATTGAGATCGGCAAGCGCGCCGTCGAGCGCCATCGCGACCGTGCGTTTGGCGAGCGACGGCGAGATGCCCTTGGCGATATCGAGGCCGGTGATGCCCTTGTCGAACTGGCGCTGGGCGCCGTCTGGGAAGGTGAGGGTGACCTTGGGGGCGGGAGACACGGGCTTCAGATTGGAGAGGCTGTACTGGAATCCGGATTCGGATTTTGGCTGGTCGGTCATGCTTTTCTCCTGAGGCTCACTCCTGCGAACGAGCGCAGGTAAGCGGGAACGAGCGATATATCAGGCGATTCGGCCTGCGCAATCCGGCAATTCCAAGAAAGTGGCGCGCAAAAGCTGGGACGGTGCACCAACTATTTCAGAGCGCGCCCTTTAATCGACCGCAGCTCTGCTCTACATGCACTTGCATGGAAAGATCGCCTGCTGCCCGCCGCTTCGCGCCAACCGCCCTGATGCTCGGCAATATCGTCACCGGCTGCTCGGTGCTGGCGCCGGCGGGTATGTTGCCGGAATTGGCAACCGGGCTCGACGTCAGCATCCATGCGGCCGGGCTCCTGATCACCTTTGGCGCGATCACGCTGTGCATCGGCTCGCCGCTGACGGCCTGGCTCACCAGCCGCATCGAACGGCGGACGCTGCTCACGATCACGCTGGCCGTGCTCGCCGTCGGCAATCTCGCCTCGGCATTTGTGCCCGACTATGCGAGCCTCCTTGCCATCCGTCTGGTGATGCTCGCGGTCGGCGGGCTCTATACGCCGCAGGCCGCCGGCACCGCGGCGCTGATCGTGCCGGCGGAACGGCGCGGCAGCACCATCGCCTACATCTTCCTCGGCTGGTCGCTCGCTGCCGCCGTCGGCCTGCCGCTGATCACCTTCATCGCCAGCCGCTATGGCTGGCGCGCTGCCTATGGCGAGATCGGCGCGCTCGGCTGCATCAGCTTCCTGTTGCTGCCTGCTGCGCCTGCCGGCAGGCCTGAAGGGCGCGCCAGTGGATATCAGGACCTGGGCCGAGGTCGGCCGCAGCAAGACAATTCTGCTCCTGCTTGCGGTCACCATGCTGCAAATGTCCGGGCAGTTCGTGGTGTTCACCTTCATGGGCCCGCTGCTCAACAAGCTCACCGGCGCCGGACCCGATGCCATCGGCATGGTGTTCGCGCTCTACGGCGTCTGCGGCTTCCTCGGCGTCGCCATCGCGACCCGCATCGTCGACACCTCGGGCCCTTATCGCACCTCGGTGCTGTTCACCTGCCTGCTGCTTGCGGGCATCACCGGCTGGGCGCTTGGCGCCGGCACGTTCGCATTGATGGCGGGCGCGGTCGCGGTCTGGGGCCTTGGCTTTGCCTCGACCAATTCGATGCAGCAGGTCCGGCTGGTCGCGGCCGCGCCGTCGCTGGCATCGGCGACCGTCGCGCTCAACACGTCCGTGCTCTATATCGGTCAGGCGGTTGGCTCGGCCATCGGCGGATTGCTGTTCGCCCGCGAGCTCCTGCACACGCTCGGCTTCGTCGCGGTCGGTTTCGTCGTGTTGGCGCTGCTCCTGGTGCTGTTGACCCGCCCCAGGTCGGCTGCCGCCGTGATGGCCTGAATCCCGCGGCTTCCGTGCGCAAGATGCTTGGCAAACCGCGCGGGAGAGCGCTAGAACGCCCATCATGGGGACCAGAGAGAGTTGACTGAGATGAGGATGATTTTGGCGGTTGCCGCGGTGCTCTATCAGCCTCCGCGTTCGCGCAAGCCGACAAGCCACCGATGGTGGGGGACAAGCCGCTGGTGCAGGTCAAGCCCAAAGCGACGAAGGAGGCGGCGGCAAAGCCCGCCGCGGCGGCGAAGGGCAAGCCGCAATCGATCGCGGCGCGGCTCCAGGCCTGCCTCGAAATCGATGACGGCACCAAGGACCGTCTCAACTGCTACGACGCCGTGATCCCGCCGGCGCCGAAGCCGAAGCCGGCGAAGGCCAAGGGTTACGCAGACTGCCGTTTCTTCAAGGAAGAGGACGAGCGGCTGGCCTGCTTCAACGGCTTTGCCGAGAGCATTCCGAAGCTGCCGAAAACCTAAGCGATAGACCGGGCCCTCAGCGCGCCACGGTCACGTCCGTTTAACGGCTCGATGCGGATGGATTGGTGGAGGCGACGCGCATCAGCGCAAGCGCGGGCGTCGCCGACATCTTCACCAGGACGTCCTTGAGCGGATCCCGCGTCCAGGCCCTCGTCACGTAATCGCGATGAGTGATGCCCTCGCCAGTCTCGACGAACACCACGCTGCCGGGCCGCAATGGCCCGTCCATGTCTTCCGAGACGCTGATGCCCTTCTGCCTCAGCATGCTCATCAGCTCGCGGTCGCGCCGCGCGGTGTAGCGGGTGTAGGCACTGACGAAGAAGCCGGAACGGTGGCTCTCGATCCAGGACGCGAACTTGTCCATTTCGCCATAGACCGCGTCGAGCAGCACGACGCCGCGGACGCGGTCGCTGATGCCGCCGACCTCCAGGCTCCAGGCCGTCGGCAGGAAGCCGCCGCTGTAGCCGACGATCACGATCGGCATGTTGGCGAAGGCCCGCGCGCTGTTGGGATCGCCGGTCAGGCGGGCGAGGTGGTTGGCCGATTCCTCCATGAAGCGCTTGAGGCCGCCCGCCTGCCAGAACTTGCCGGCGCTGGAATCGGCGGCATCAACCGCCATCTGCGGCGCAAGCAGGATGGCGTTGGCGCCGGAATCGGTGATCTGTTTCGGTACCAGCTGGCGGTCGCGCACGTCACGCTCGAGCGTGGCGCCATTGCCATGGAAGAACACCACGATCACACCCGGCTTGCGGACGTCGAAATGCTCGGGGACGTGCACCAGCACGCGGCTGTCGCTGTAGGTTTCGTCCTGCCAGTAGACGCGCCCCGAATAGCTGCGGTGGCCGCGGCGGTCGCCTTTGGAGATGTTGAGGAAGGGCGCGTCGGAGGCGGGGTTGTTGCCGAAATAGGGAAAGGCCGACGACTTCATGCTGACGAGCGTCGTCAGATCCTCGCGGGGCGGACGCTTGTAGGGGATCTGCGGTTCGAGCGAAGCGACCTTGTAGGGCGCCTGCTCAGGTTGCGGCTGCTGGACGGCGCGCTTGGGCGAGAAGTCCGACATCTGCCGTTGCAGGAAACTCTCGCTCGCCGACGGGAAGCGCTCCGTGAACTGCGGGGCAGGGAAGCGATCCTCGAACGTGTCGCCGCTTGCCACCTGCGTATTTGTCTTGGCGACCACCTGCACGTTGGCCTGCGAGTTCGCCGCGAGCGCCGCCGGATTGGGCGCCTTGCCGCATTGAACCAGCGTCAGCGACATCGGTACCAAGGCTGAGATCAGGCCGACCCGGAGCACGCGACCGCGCGCGCCGGACATCGTCCGGTCTGCACGAGTGTCAGCTCTCAATTTCGGAACGGCCCCGACCATCCACCCATGACCCCAAGTCACGTCCATCAAGTCACGTCCACCGGCAATCTTGAAACAATTGAGCCGACTGGCGTTTAGGCCACGTTAAGCGTCCGGTGAAACTTCCCCACATCCGGAACGCTCAAAGGGACCATGCAATCGTGTCGTGATTGTGGGGGATGAGAACGGGATTGTCCGGGGTTTGCGCTGGTTTATTGCCCAGAACCATGCATAAGCGGTGTCAAGATACCCCGGTTCGCCTGCCTCATTTAACCCTTGTTAACCCTGCTTGAATTGACTGACCAATCTGCACGATGCTCCCCATGGGGCGAGACGCCTGAGGCTTGAGGACCCGATGACAGCATCAGATGCGGGTACCGCGCCCTGGACTGGCCGGCTGACCGGAGGCGGGTCGGGTATCTCCGTCCTGGTCGCAACCGCCATTGTCGTTGCCGACATGATCGGGGTTGGCGTCTTCACCAGCCTCGGCTTCCAGGTCAAGGACATCCCGTCCGGCTTCTCGATCCTGCTGCTCTGGACGATCGGCGGCATCGTCGCGCTGTGCGGGGTGTTCTCCTACAGCGAATTGGGCGCGATGTTTCCGCGCTCGAGCGGCGAGTACAATTTCCTCGGCCGCGCCTATCATCCCGCCTTCGGCTTTCTCGCCGGCTGGGTCTCGGCGACGGTGGGATTTGCAGCGCCGGTCGCGCTCGCCGCAATGGCGTTCGGCGAATATGCCAAATCGGTCGTGCCCGAGCTGCCGCCGATCCCGCTTGCCATCGGCGTGGTGTGGCTGGTTTCGCTCGTGCAACTGACCGGCGTCAGGCACTCCTCGACCTTCCAGTTGATCTCGACGATTCTGAAGGTCGTGTTGATCGTCGCCTTCCTGGTGGCCGGCTTCGTCATCGGCGTGCCACAGCAGATCACCTTCATGCCGCAGCCGGGCGATCTCGCCCACATCGTCAGCGCGCCGTTCGCGATCGGGCTCGTCTTCGTGATGTACTCGTTCTCGGGCTGGAATGCCGCGACCTACATCATCGGCGAGATGAACACGCCGCAGCGAAGCCTGCCGCGCGCGTTGCTCGCGGGCACGCTGATCGTGCTCGTGCTCTACGTCGCGCTGAACGCGGTGTTCCTCTACTCGACGCCGGTCAACGCGCTGGCCGGCCAGCTCGACGTCGCCAGCGTCGCCGGCAGCGCCATCTTCGGCGGCCTCGGTGGCCGGATCGTCGGCGCGATGATCTGTGTCGGTCTGATCTCCTCGATCAGCGCGATGATGTGGATCGGCCCGCGCGTGATGATGACGATGGGCGAGGACATTCCGGCGCTGCGCGTGTTCTCGCAGAGGTCGGCGAACGGTGCGCCGGCCTATGCCATCCTGTTCCAGCTCGCTGTCGCCAATCTGCTGCTGTTCACGCGCAGCTTCGAGGCGGTGCTCGACTTCATCCAGTTCGCGCTGCTGTTCTGCTCCTTCTTCACCGTCGCCGGCGTGATCAAGCTTCGCATCACCGATCCCGATTTGCCGCGGCCCTTTCGCGCCTGGGGATACCCGTTCACGCCACTGGTTTTCCTGCTCGTGACCGCGTTCATGATGTACTACCTGTTGACCGAGCGGCCGGTGCAGTCGCTGTCGGGGATGCTCGTCATGCTCTCGGGCCTGCTGATTTATGTTGCTTTCCGCAGGCGGCCGGTCGCCGCTGGCAATTCATCACATCGCGAATAGACATGCTTCGATCCGTGAAAATTGCAGCCATCGCTCTTGCCTTGCTGGCTGCGGCCGTCTCGTCCGCACGTGCCGCCGAGGTCACCTTCGACGACACCGCGCGCTTCCTTGCAGGCATGCAGCCTTCGGCGGACTCGCCGCTGGTGCCGCTCACGAAGGATCCGGGCTGGCAGCGTCATGCGAAATTCTTCGACGGCGCCTTCGCCCAGCTCGAGCAGCGGCAGCTCTCCAAGATTCGCACATGGGCTGATGTCAATCTCGCCGCGCCCCGCCCAACCATGTTCTACATGTTCAGTGGCCCGGATTTCCTCTACGCCAACGCCTTCTATGCCAAGGCCAGTACCTACGTGCTCGGCGCGCTCGAACCGGTGGGGGCGGTGCCCGACCTGACGCGGCTGCCGCGCAGTTCGGTCGGCGCTGCGCTCTACAACGTCGAGCGCTCGCTCGGCTCGATCCTGAGCTTTTCGTTCTTCATCACCAAGCAGATGAAGGTCGACCTGCACGCCAATCAGGTCAACGGCACGCTGCCGATCCTCTATGTCTTCCTAGCGCGCTCCGGCAAGACCATCCGCAACGTCGAGATGATCGCGCTCGACGATAAGGGCGGGGTGCATACGGCCGGCGACAATCCGGGACCGAACGCGACGCGCGGCGTCCGCATCACCTTCGCCGGCAGCGATGGGGAAGCGCGCACGCTGTATTATTTCTCGACTGATCTTTCCAATTCGGGTGCACGCGCGACCGGCTTCCTGAAATTCTGCGAGACGCTCGGCCCCGGCAACAGCCTGCTCAAGAGCGCATCCTATCTGCTGCATTCCGGCAATTTCACCGTCGTGCGCGATTGGCTCCTCGCCAACAGTGCCACCATCATCCAGGACGATTCCGGCATTCCGCTCGCGAACTACAGCGCGCGGCAATGGCGGTTCTTCCCGTTCGGCCGTTATCTCGGTCCGATCGATGAATTCGCAGGCCGCTACCAGGAGCGCTACGCCGAACTGTTCACGCGCGCCCAACCGATCGATTTCGGCATGGGCTATCGCTGGCGGACGCACGAGTCGAACCTGCTGCTGTCGGTGAAGGTGCCAGGCAGCGAGACCACGCCGGCGGAGACCACTTCGTCCGCCGAGCCGGCGCCAAAGCCGCCACGGCCGAAGCGGCTACGTCCGCCGGAGTCGATCCCGCCGCAGTCCGGACGCTTTTTCTGGTTCCGCTAGCTACCAGTGCACGGTCTGGCTCGGCACGATGAACGCCGTCGTGCTTGGCGGCGTTGCGAGGCTCGTCGCCAGGTACCAGCCGGAGCCGAGCACGAGCGCCAGCAGGGCGACGATTGCGAGCAGATCCATGGTTCTGGAGTCGTGGTGCCGCCTGGAGCCAGGACTTGGCTTAAGCCTGAACGGAAAATGAGGGCTGATTTTCCAGCGCATTGTTGTTTCCTCCCCTATGGGAGCATCACATCAACGCGAGCTGAGAGTTCCGGTTCCAGTCAAGACAGCGATGCGCAAAGCACCGCAGCAGCTTAGGACGCGTTGACCCCGCGCCAACGGCCGTAGCGCCAGGGCAGGTACCAGCGCGCGCCTTGCGGTGCGGTGAGCGGTACGTTGTCGATACCTGAGGTGCCGAAGGGATTGCAGCGCAATAGGCGCGCAAGCGTCATCCAGCCGCCGGCCCAGAGTCCGAACCGTTCGATCGCTTCGTCACCATAGACGGAGCAGGTCGGCAGGTGCCGGCAATTGTAACCGACCAGCGGCGAGAGCGTATGGCGGTAGAGCCAGATCAGAGCGCGGCCGAATCTGCGCGGGAGCCGGAGCGCGCCCGCGACGGGATTGGAACAGTGCTCGCAGGCTGAATGCTTCATGTGCGCTTTGCTGCAATGTTAAGCGACGGATTGCTCGGTTCCAACGCAGGGAACAGTAAGCTGTTGTTTGCGCGCCATATTTTGCCTGCTTTCTGGGAGCAGTGCAGCAAGTATCTGTGGACGAGCTGTATTCGCCCGGATACCATTTTTATGACGCCCGTGTGTAGAAACATACGCCTGTATGATGGACTCAGAGGGCGCTACCGGGGATTGTTTGGGGACCTTTGGGGCTTGGGGAAGGAACCAGATTGAAACTTCTGAACTCCCTTAATCTTCGCGGCTGGTTGCTAGTGGGAACCGCCGTCTGTGGAGTCGCGTTGGCTGGCGCCGTCGCGACATTCGGGTCGTCAGCGCGAGCCGGTGCTGCGCTCGAAGAGCGCAAGCTGCCGATGAAGTTCAGCTGGGTGGCCTGTGAGCCGAACTGCCGCGGCTGGGTCAGCGCAGTCGGCATCATCACCGCCGATACGCCAAAGGATTTCGAGGAATTTTCTCGTGGACGCCAGCTCGGCGGCGCCACCGTGGTGCTCGATTCCAGCGGCGGTTCGGTCAACGATGCGATCACGCTCGGCCGGCGCTTCCGTAATCTCGGACTTCTGACCACGGTCGGCATCAGCCTTCAGAACCGCGGCGGGCAAGGCGCCCGTCCGGCGGTCGCGTCCGGGGCCTATTGCGAATCCATGTGCGTGTTCCTGCTGCTGGCCGGCAAGAAGCGCTACGTGCCGGAAGCCGCCCATGTCCGCGTTCATCAGATCTGGATGGGCGATCGCGCCGACGATGCGAAGGCCGCCAGCTACAGCGCGCAGGACCTGATGATCGTGGAACGCGACATCGGCCGGCTGGCCAAATACACCTTCGACATGGGCGGCGCCGGCGATCTGCTGTCGCTCGCGCTCAGCGTGCCGCCGTGGGAAGATTTGCACGAGCTCGACGCCGGTGAGCTTAAGCTCACCAATCTCGTGACGACGGACCTCGTGGCCGACGTGCTACCGCATGTGGACATCTCTGCACCGGCGATGGCGGAGCTTGCACCGAAGACGCAGGCCAGGTTTGGCACGGAACCGCAGCAGCCTGCCAAGTCGACCAAGACCGCGGAAGCCTTGGCGCCGACCGCCGGCGGCGTGGCCACACCAGCCGCGGCGGCGACGCAGAAGTAAGCGACATATTTTGATGGGTTATTCCGGGGCGCGCGTCAGCGCGAACCCGGAAGCTCGATCGGCAATCTCTGGATCTCGGGTTCGATGCGGAAGCTGTCGTCGGGCCGGACAATAGCCCGGACCCGGTGGCATTGTCCCGGGATGACGGAGAGGGTTCAGCCCTGCGCCGCTGCCGGCTGCTTCGCCTTGGCCTCGATCTGGCCGATGGCATCGACCACCGCATCGAAGGTCAGGAGCGTCGAGGCATGCCGCGCCTTGTAGTCGCGGACCGGCTCGAGGAACTTGATCTCTTCCCATTTGCCTTGAGGAGGCGCACCGTTCTCCTTCAGCATCTTGCGAACGGTTTCGCGTAACTCACGGAGTTCGCTCGCAGTCGAGCCGACCACGTGACTTGCCATGATGGATGAAGAGGCTTGTCCGAGGGCACAGGCCTTCACGTCATGGGCGAAGTCCGTGACAGTATCCCCGTTCATCTTGAGGTCGACCTTCACGGTCGAGCCACACAGCTTGGAGTGGGCAGTGGCGGAGGCATCGGGGTCCGACAGCCGCCCGAGGCGCGGAATATTCCCGGCCAGTTCGATGATCCGCTTGTTGTAGATGTCGTTCAGCATGTGATGGAGTCCAACACTTCCGCACCGGATCGGCCTTGGCGCGCGCCGTCCACGGTCCTATATAGGGGCGGAACCGGCGGAAAAATAGTCCAGCGGGGTGGCCCAGACCATGCGGCCGACGTTGGTGGAGAGGATCTTTTCCACCAGGTTCAATTATTCTGTTCAGGCGTCCGGCGGCTTGCCGCCCCGTCTGCCGGTGACACTCCGGCCGCAAGGCCGTCGAACGGAGTCGATATGGACGCCACGATCAAATCCATCCGCCCCAACAAGCCTTCCGATCGGCAGCCCGAGAGCCGCCCTGCCGAGCTTGATCCTGCCGAATTCCTCGCGGTCGCCGTCCGCGCCGACCAGCCGCGCCCGGCGCGCGCCGAGGCGGAAGCGGCGGTGAAGACGCTGCTCGCCTATATCGGCGAGAACACTGAGCGCGAAGGCCTGCTCGACACCCCGCGCCGCGTGGTCGAGGCCTTCGACGAGCTCTATCAGGGCTATCACCAGTGCCCGGCCGAGGTGCTCGACCGCACCTTTGGCGAGACGGCGGGCTATGATGATTTCGTCCTGGTCCGCGACATCGAATTCACCTCGCAATGCGAGCATCACATGATGCCGTTCTATGGCAAGGCGCACATCGCCTATACGCCGGTGGAACGCGTGGTCGGCCTGTCCAAGCTCGCGCGCCTGACTGATATCTTCGCCCGCCGGCTCCAGACCCAGGAGCATCTGACGGCCCAGATCGCGGCCGCCATCGACGAGATTCTCAAGCCGCGCGGCGTTGCGGTGCTGATCGAGGCCGAGCATACCTGTATGTCGGTGCGCGGCGTCGCCAAGCATGGTGCTTCCACCTTCACCAGCCGCTTCACCGGCATGTTCCGCGACAATCCCGCGGAGCAGGCCCGTTTCCTGTCCCTGGTGCGAGGCACGACGCGCTGACCTCGCAAGGCCTTATTTTTTTGAGCATGATCTTTTCGGAAAACCGCTTCACACTTTTCCGGATCATGCTCGAGCGAGGGTCCCGTGTCCGCTCACTCCCATGAGATCGAGGAAGGTCTCGCCTTCCTGCCCAAGTTCGACGCGAGCGGTCTCGTGACCTGCGTCGCGACCGATGTTGCCACGGGCGATGTGCTCATGGTCGCGCACATGAATGAGGAGGCGCTGCGCAAGACGATCGCGACCGGCGAGGCTTGGTACTTCAGCCGCTCGCGCAATGCCTTGTGGCGAAAAGGTGAGACATCGGGTCAGACCCAGCGCGTTGTCGAGATGCGCACCGATTGCGACCAGGACGCGATTTGGATCCGCGTCGAGCAGATCGGCGCGGCGTGCCACACCGGGCGCAGGTCCTGCTTCTATCGCAAGGTGGAGGGAGAGGACGGCGGCGCCAAGCTCGTCTTCGTCGATGCGGAGCGGCTGTTCGATCCGGACGCGGTCTATAAGAAATAGCAAGCTGTCATTCCGGGGCGCGCGTAGCGCGAGCCCGGAATCCATCGTACGGCATAACGCGCGGTGGAATCGATTCCGGGCTCGCACCTGCGGTGCGCTCCGGAATGACTCGGGGAAGGGGCGACCCCAGAATTAACCCGGCATTAACCATACCTGTCCCACGGTGAGACGACAGGGCGCCGAATTGCCGGCGTCGCTCAACGCCGCGCGGGGCGGGCACTTCATCATGTCGGTCGACAATTTCAGTGCGACGCAGACGGCCGGTCTCGATCCGTCGCGGGCGCGCGTTGCCGGCGCGATCAAGCAGGCCTCCAATATCTCCGGCGTCAGCTTCCAGTACATGTTGACCACTGCCAAGATGGAATCGGATTTCGATCCGACGGCCGGCGCCACCACCTCGTCCGCGCACGGGCTCTACCAATTCATCGACCAGACCTGGCTTGGCACCGTGAAGGAGGCCGGCACCCAACTAGGCTATGGCAGCTATGCCGACGCCATCACCAGGACCTCGTCGGGCACCTACACCGTCGATGATCCCGTGATGAAGCGGTCGATCATGAAGCTGCGCGACGATCCGGACGCTGCTTCCGGCATGGCCGCGGCGCTGACGCAGTCGAACAGCTTCAAGCTCACCGGCTTGCTCGGGCGCAGGCCGAGCGACAGCGAACTCTACATGGCCCATTTCATGGGCGTCGGCGGCGCCGCGAAACTGATCGCCAATGCCGAGGACAATCCGCAAGCGGTCGGCGCCCGGCTGTTTCCCAATGCGGCCGCCGCCAACCGCTCGATTTTCTACGCCAAAGACGGCCGCGCCCGCAGCGTCTCCGAAGTCTATTCGGTGCTCGACGCGCGCTATGCCAGCGCGGCCAATTCGAAAGTGACCCGCAGCGCGATTGCGATGTATGGCGATACGCCCTCGACAACGCAGGTCGCGAGCGCGAATGGCGTGCAGCCCGCTGCGCCGGTCATCGACAACGCCGCTTATCTCCAGACCTTCCCGAATACTCGCGCCGTGACGCCCGTCAGTGCGACGTCGCCAACGACGCTCGCGGACAATGCGCCGAGCACGCCGGTGTTTCGTTCGATCTATCAGCCCGGCGACGTCACGCAGCCGGTCTCGACCACCGTGCAGAAATTGTGGGGCAACAACGCCTCACTCACCTCGGTCGCATCCGCGATGCCGGACGTGCGGCCGCCGCAGCCGCTCGATCTCTTCAGCGATCGCAGCGGCACCTTCTCGAGCTAACTCACTGATCGAAGAATAAATCGCTCGCGTCCCGGACGCGCCGCGCTGCGTCCGTGCACGAAATCCAGATCTTTGTGCGCAACTGCGTCAACACCGTCATTGCGAGCGCAGCGAAGCAATCCAGAATCTCACCGTGGATACATTTCTGGATTGCTTCGCTGCGCTCGCAATGACGGAGCGTGGGCGAGGGCTAGCGCTCTCTCGCGTCCCGGACGCCGCGGCCTTTGTTCCCTTAACAAAACGTCAATAAAACCAGCCAGTTATGGTGAACGCTTTGTTAAGCGTCGTGGTTTATTTTGTGTTGCAGGTGACAAGCCGTCACCATTTTTCGTTTTCGTTGCGTAAGCCGGAAGCACCATGATTGTTCGGCAGTTCATTAATTGGATCAGGACGGCGTCCGCCGGCGAGCGGGCCGAGGCGACGCGGGCGTTGGCCCGGGCCTGGCTGATCTCGGACCTTTCTCATGACGATCGCGTCGCCGCCGAAGGCGCGCTCTTGATGTTGCTCGACGATCCCTCGCCGCTGGTGCGGCAGGCGATGGCCGAGGCCTTTGCGCGCAGCACCGAGGCGCCGGCCGCGATCGTGCGGGCGCTGTCGGCGGATCAGCCGACGGTTGCGCTGTCCGTGCTCGAACATTCTCCGCTGCTGATCGATGCCGATCTCGTCGACATCGTCGCCACCGGCAATGACGAGGTGCAATGCGCGGTCGCCCGCCGTATCGCGCTGCCGGTCTCGGTCTGCGCCGCCATCGCCGAGGTCGGCTGCGCGGCTGCGGCGCTGGAGCTGATCGAAAATCCCCATGCCGAGCTCGCGCCGTTCTCCTGGAATCGCATCGTCGAGCGCCACGGCCATCTCGCCGCGATCCGCGAGGCGATGCTGGTGCTGGAGGATCTGCCGGCCGCAACGCGCGCGGCGCTGGTGACCAAGCTTTCCGAGACCCTTGCGCAGTTCGTCGTGGCCCGGAACTGGCTGAGTGCCGACCGTGCCGAGCGCATCACGATCGAGGCGCGCGATCGCTCCACCATGAACATCGCGGCGCGCTCGCGTGGCGAGGACATGCAGGGCCTGGTGCGGCACCTGCGCATCACCGGCCAGCTCACCGCGGGTCTGATTCTGCGGGCGCTGCTGTCGAGCAATCTCGACCTGTTCGATGCGGCGCTCGCTGAACTCGCCGATCTGCCGTTGGCGCGCGTCTCGGCGCTGCTGCACGACCGTGGCGGCAACAGCCTGCACGCGCTGCTCCGCCGCGCGGGGCTGCCCGAGGCGACATTCGCGGCATTCCAGGTCGCGCTCGATGCCTGCCACGAGCAGGGCTTCGTCGACAGTGATGATGGTGCGGCGCGGCTGCGCCGGCGCATGGTCGAGCGCGTGCTCACTCATTGCGAGACGGACCGCGGCGCCACCGAACCGCTGATGGTCCTGCTCCGCCGCTTCGCCACCGAGTCCGCGCGCGAAGAGGCACGACTGTTCTGCGACGAGCTCGTCGCGGATGATATGATCGATCCGGTGTACGACGATCTGATCGCGGCGTAACGAGACGCCGTAGGGTGGGCAAAGGCGCACAGCGCCGTGCCCACCATTTATCTGCGCAGTTGATGTTAGATTGGTGGGCACGCTCCGCTTTGCCCACCCTACGATTCTGATCGTGTCGATAGAGCGGAGTCGAAGCCCCAAACTCCGTCATTGCGAGACGAAGGAGCTGAGCCCTTACTCCGTCGGCGCGATGCTTGGCGCCAGGATCACCTCGAGGTGCTCGGGGCGGTCGCGGTTGACGTGGGCGAGATATTCGTCGGCGACCTTGCGCAGGCGCCGGCTGAGCTCGGCGGAGACGCTGATGCTGTCGAGCCTGGTGTTCTCGTGCAGGATGGCGAGGATCGCGTTGATGTGGTGCGTGAACAGCTCGGCCGGCACCTTCGAAAGATCCGGCGCATGCTCGATGACGCGGCACAGGCTCTCGGCGATTCCCGCTGCCGAAGGAAAGCCGAACGTCGCCGCATCGCCCTTGATGTCGTGCGCGGCGTGGAACAGCTCGTCGCGCAGCTTCTTGGTGAAGCCATCCCGCTGCACGGCGGTCCAGGCGGCGGACAGTCTCTGGACCTCGATCGTCATCCAGTTCCTGAATTCGCCGGACAGGCCCGCCAGCGCCTGCTCGGCGCGGGCGACCGGATCGTCCATGTCCTTTTCTTCGACCCGGCGCAGCACCTTTCGCAAGGGATTGGGCTGCCTGATGACGTGATGCGTGGCGAAGGCCGTGACCTCGATGTCCTTTGCGCTGTTCTTCGCCATGATGCCTGCCTCGTGTGCGCTAGATGGAGGAGCGGGCCTTGTCGAGCAACGAGGGCTGCTGGAGCACCTCGTGCTTTTCGCCGACGCGGCGTTCCGGGCCCATATAGGCGGAGTTGGTGTTGCGGCGCCGGTCCGGGCCGAAGTAGGTCTTGGTCTTGATGAAGGGGCGGGGATTGGCGACCACGTTGAGGATGCGCTGATAGAGCCCCTTGGCCGAGATCGGCTTGGCCAGGAATTCGGTGACGCCGGCATCGCGCGCGACCGTGACGCGACGCTTCTCGGAATGGCCGGTCAGCATGATGATCGGCGCGTAGGGATTACCCTTCGAACTCCGGCTGGCGGATCATCTGCGCGAGCTCGAGCCCGTCGAAGATCGGCATCGCCCAGTCGGTGATGACGATGTCGGGCACGTAATGGCTGTACATTTCCAGCGCCGTGGCGCCGTCCTCGGCCTCGTAGACTTCGCGTGCGCCGAACGAATGCAGCAGCGTCCGCAGGATGCGGCGCATGTGCGGATTGTCGTCGCAGACGAGGAAGCGCAGCTTGTTGAAGTCGATACGGAACATGACGCCCGGGCCAAAGCGGTCAACCTTCGTTAACCATATCGTGGCGGGGGTTAATGAAGGGTTGCGATCGGCTCTCCGGACGGGGCTGGCCGGCGCGGCTCAGTAGCCGAACTGTTCGCGCAGAATCCGCTCTTCCAGGCTGTGACCGGGGTCGAACAGCATCCGCATCGAGATGGTCTTGTCGGAGAGGACCTCGACCCGGAGGACGTCGCGCACCTCGTCGTGGTCGGCGACCGCCGCGACGGGCGCTTGTCGCCCTCGAGCACCTCGATCACGACATAGGCGGTGTTGGGCAGCAGCGCGCCGCGCCAGCGGCGCGGGCGGAAGGCGCTGATCGGCGTCAGCGCCAGCATCGCGGCGTTGATCGGCAGGATCGGCCCCTGGGCGGACAGGTTGTAGGCCGTCGATCCCGCCGGCGTCGCCACCAAGATGCCGTCAGCGATCAGCTCGGACATGCGCTCACGCTCGTCGATCAGGATCCTTAAGCGTGCCGCCTGATAGGTCTGCCGGAACAGGGCGACCTCGTTGATGGCGTGATGCAGGTGGACGCGGTCGTTGACGTCGGTCGCGCGCATCAGGAGCGGATTGATCTCGGATTCATGCGCCGCCTCGAGCCGCCTGCGCAGATCGTGCGTCGAGTATTCGTTCATCAGGAAGCCGACCGTGCCGCGGTGCATGCCGTAGATCGGCTTTCCCGTGTGCATGTTCTGGTGCAGAGTCTGGAGCATCAAGCCGTCGCCGCCGAGCGCGACGACGACATCGGCTTCCCTGGGGTCGCAATTGCCATAGTCCCGGGTGAGCTGGGCGAAGGCGGACTGCGCCTCGCTGCTCGGGCTGGCGACGAAGGCGATCCGGTCGTATCGCGAGGTCTTGGTCATGGCTTCCCGGGCAGGTGCCGCTGGCTCGAGTAAGTTCCGCCCGGCTCGTCTATACGACCTGGGCCTCGATTGTCGAGGAGGACCGCCTTTCAAGGCAAACGGGCGACCGCCGGGTTCAGGACAAAACAGGGTCGTTTCAAGCCCGGTCGGCCTCCTCCAGCTGCCGCCGGACCGATGGTCCCCCAAACCGACGCAATTTTGCGCTAGCCTTTCGGCACGCACCGGCTTTCAGAGCCGGGCACGGAGAACGATCATGGTTTTGAGTTTGCCGGTGCTCCGCCACGCGATGCTGGTGCTGGCGGTTTCGGCTTTCGGGTTCGCGGGATTGGCGCGCGCGGATGATCCGCCGCAGCCCCGCTCCGAGGCGGCGTCGCCAGCCGGACAGAAGGGCGGGCGTGGCGGTGGCGCGCAAAGCACTGCGCCGGCTTCGCCGTCGGCGGCCGAGTTGCACCGCCTGCCGCCGGATTCGACCACGAGGCAGACGCTCGAACTGCCTGGCCGGACGCTCAACTTCGCCGCGACCGCCGGCTCGATCCGGGTGTTCGACGGCAAAGGCGAGCCGCTGGCCGACATCGCTTATACGTCCTACGAGCTTGATGGTGCCGACCGCGCGACGCGCCCCGTGACCTTCCTGTTCAACGGCGGGCCCGGCGCGTCTTCGGCGTGGCTTCAGTTCGGCGCCGCGGGGCCGTGGCGGCTGCCGCTCGACGGCGAAGCCCTGTCGCCGTCGGCCTCGCCCGAGGTGAAGCCGAACGCGGAGACCTGGCTCGACTTCACCGATCTCGTCTTCATCGACCCTATCAGCACCGGCTACAGCCGCTTCGTTGTGAGCGGCGAGGACGCGCGCAAGTCGTTCTATTCAGTCGACGGCGACGTCAATTCGATCGCGCTCGTGATCCGTCGCTGGCTGGAGAAGCACGACCGGCTGACCTCGCCGAAATACGTCGCGGGCGAGAGCTATGGCGGCATTCGCGGACCGAAGGTGGTGCGCCAGTTGCAGCTCCAGCATGGCGTCGGCGTCAGGGGATTGATCCTGGTCTCGCCGCTGTTCGACTTCCGCGAGTTCGCCGGCACGAGCCTGCTGCAATATGTCGCGACACTGCCGAGCTATGTCGCGGTCGCGCGCGAGGCCAAGGGACCGGTCACGCGCGCCGATCTCGCCGACGTCGAGGCTTATGCGCGCGGCGAATTCCTGGCCGATCTCGTCAAGGGCGAGGCGGACAGGGAGGCGACCAACCGGCTCGCCGACAAGGTCGCCGAGCTCACCGGTATCGACCAGGCGGTGAGCCGCAGGCTCGCCGGCCGGTTCGACGTCGGTGAATTCCGCCGCGAGTTCGATCGCAAGAACGGCAAGGTGACGGGACGCTACGACGGCTCCGTGCGCGGCTTCGATCCCTATCCGGATTCCGGCAGCTCGCGCTTTGGCGACCCCTCCGGCGATGCACTGCAGGCGCCGCTCACGAGTGCCGCGGTCGAACGTGCTGACACGCAAGCTCAACTGGCGGCCGGACGGGTCCTACGAAGTCCTGAACGGCAGCGTCGAGGGGCACTGGGATTTCGGCCGCGGCCTCAACCCGCCGCAATCAGTGTCGGAGCTGCGCCAGATTCTCGCCACCGACGCGAAGCTGAACGTGTTAGTCGCGCACGGCCTGTTCGATCTCGCCACGCCCTATTTCGGATCGAAGCGAGTGCTCGACCAGTTGCCGGCCTTCGTCACGCAACGCGTGAAATTCGTCGTCTATCCCGGCGGCCACATGTTCTATTCGCGCGACGGTTCGCGGCAGTCGATGCGGAGTGAGGTCGAGACGTTGATCAGGGAATAGAGCATGATCCGGAAAAGTGCGTAGCGGTTTTCCGATAGGATCATGCTCCGACTGAAATAGGCCGGCGCTTGCGCGGCTGATATCGACGGCCGATCTCGCGGGCGACGACTTTTTCCGGCTTGACGTTGGCGCCGGCGATCCAGATGTCGCTCACCTTGCCGCGCTTGTCGCGGACGCGGCGGACAGGCTCGCCATGGCTGGAGTAACCGGCGGCCCAGGCGAGCTTGCCGGTGTCGCGGCCGGCGACCTCGATCTCGGCGGCATCCATGAATGGGTTATTGAACTGCGGATTGGCGACGAGCACGCGGTTGCCCGCGGGCACGAGATCAGTGGCTCCCCAGATCGTCCACCAGCGGCCGGTCCAGTCGCGCACGCGCCGGTCCGGCGCGCCGCGCGTCTTGAACACGCGCAGGATCTGCAGCGCGCCGTCCATCCAGAACGGCGCGGCGCCGTCGATGGAGTTGCTGAGGATGCTGATCGCGAGCTCGCAATCAGGAATGGAGCAGGTCCGGGAGATGTAGCCCTGGAAACCGCCACCATGGCCGAACCAGTCCCAGCCGTCGGTTTTGCCGGCGTTGACGCCGAGCCCGTAATAGCCCTCGAAGCTCTGCGGGATGCGCCAATGGTGTCGCGTCATCTCGCGGCGGCTCGCGACCGAGAGCACGCTCTTTTTCGCATTGGGTGCGAGCTGCGCGAAGAAGCGGGCGGTGTCGCCGGCAGTCGCGACGAAGCCTGCGGCGGAGGCCATCGCGTGCGCGGGATTGTCGCCGGGGATCACGCAGCGCTCGCCGAACGGCACTTTTCGCGTGTGGCCGCACGCGAATGGCTTGCCTTTGGCAAGGGGGGCATTCGGTTCGGTCTCACGTAAGCCGGCCGGCTCGACGATCTCGCGCTTGATCCAGGCTGGGTAAGGCTCCTTCGTCACGGCCTCGATGACGAGACCGAGCAGGCCAAAACCATGGTTGGAATATTTGAAGCGCGTGCCGGGTTCGACCGCGGTCGGCAGCTTCGATTCCGCGAGCAGCTCGTTCGCGTTGAGATAGGGGCGGGTGTCGATGAACTGGCCGGAATCGGCGCCGTCGCGCGTCAGCCCCGCGCTGTGCGAGAGCAGTTGCGCGATCGTCGTCTCGGCGACGCGCGGATGCAGGCCGCCGACATATTGGCCCACGGGATCGTCGAGCCGGAGCTTGCGCTGCTCGCGCAGCTTCATGATGCCGGCTGAGGTGAAGCTCTTCGAGTGCGAGGCGATGCGGAAGCGATGGCGCGGGGTGAGCTTGTCGCCGGTGTCGAGATTGGCAAGGCCGAATGCGTGCTCGGCGACGACCTCGCCGCGATGGGCGAACGCGACGATGACGCCGGGCTGTTGGACGGTCCTCAGCTGGAATTCGATCCAGGAGCTAATGTAATCGATCGCGGATCGCAGCCACGGGTCCATTGCGCACCAATTTGCGAGGGAAAGATTTGGTGCGGGAAGCTAGCCGAGAAAGTAGAACGGGCACAACCCCAAGGTTGTGCCCGTTCAATTCATTCAAAGATGCGAGGTCTCAGTAGACCGACGGCTCAGTAGACCAGCGTCGCGCCGGTCGGCTTATCGAGCGCGGACGCGAGCGAGCGATATTCGGAGCTGTCGGTGCCGGCGAGCGAGGCGATCTTGTTGAGGTGATACTGCGCCTGTTCGCGGTTGCCCTGCTCGAGCTGCCAGAGGCCGTAATACTGCCAGGTGCGGACGTGGTTCGGATCATCCTTCAGCGCCAGCTCGTAATAGGCCTTCGACGACTGGTAATCGCCGAAGCTTGCGATAGGAGTAGCCGATTAGGTTTGCGACATCGGCGACGTCGTCGCGCTTGAGCGATTTCAGCTGGTCGATCGCACCCGTGTAGTCGTGGCGGTCGTAGATCGCAGTATAGGCGGTGCGATAGGCCGCCAGGAATTTGGGATCGCTGACGGAAGAGCTCTTCTTCTTGCCCTTTTTGGACGAGCTGTCCGACTTCGGCGGCGAGGAGGGCTCGTCGCTGCCCGCGGCGTAGGCGCTGGACAGCACCGGCGCAGCCGCCAGCGTCATGGCGACAAGTCCCGGCACAACAAGCATTGAGAGTTTGCGCATCTAAGTTCTCCGGTATGGAACGTGGCGATCCTACACGATTGCCCGAAGACCGGAACACCCATGGGGCGAAAACATTCCCGCTTCGCACGATCTATTCGTCCTGCCGCAGATGACAAACTTGTCATCGAGATGAACGGAAGCCTGCAGCGGCCTTCAGACCGGGTTCAGTGCGCGGCCCCTAGGCTCCCACCTACGATCGAAGAGGTGACGAGAGGGCGCCGCCTCAAGATCCTTCCAAGAGGAGACCACCATGTTGAAGACCATTTCCGCAGCCTTGCTCGCCGCTTCCGTGATCGCAGCCCCGGCCTTCGCCGCTGAGGCCGGCAAGACCACCACGACCGCGCCGGTGATCAAGGCGGATCAGAGTCAGACCAAGGCAGCGAACACTGCCGTCAAACCGGATGCGGGCGTCAAGGCCGACACGAAGGCTTCCGACGTCAAGGCGGACGCCAAGGTGGACACCAAGTCGAAGGCGATGAACGCCAACGCTGCCGTCACCCCCGCCGAGCACAAGTCCGTGCGCAAGCATCGCCATCACCACAAGCAGGTCACGGCCAAGGAGTCGCTGAAGGCGCAGCCGGACGTGACCAAGCCGGCGACATCGGACAAGCGCAACTGACGACTGATCTCCCGCGCGGCGGCATCCCTGGCATTGCCCCGCCGCCGCGTGCGGAATTCAGGCCCGGTCCGTTCGCCGTGCCTCGTGCGAAAGCTCGAGGTGTCGGCGGCGGGCCGGTGCGTCGTTGCGCCGCTGCAGGCGAGCTCCCTTCATGCAGGGTTGGGATCGTGCGGGCTTGGGTTCGTAGAAGCTTGGGGCTAGAACATCTCCGAATCTGATCGAGCGGAGAGCGGGGCCTGTGGGGCGATTGGCGAGATGTGCGGTGATCTTGGCGTTGCCGTTGGCGCTTGCGGCATGTTTCGGCAGCGACGGTGACCGTCCAACACTGTTGGGTGGGACCCAGGCCGGAGGGCCGCAGCCGTTTCCCGACAATTTCCGCGGCAACACGCTGGCCTTGATGCGCAGCTATCTGAACAATCCGGTCGGAGTGCGCGACGCCAGCATGGCTGATCCGGTGCAGCGCGAGGTTGGTGGGCGCCAATTCTATGTGAGCTGCCTGCACTTCACCCCGCGCGAGACTGATGGCAGCTATAAGGGCATGCGCGAACGCGCCGTGATTTTCGTCAACGGGCGGAGCGACCGCGTCGTCGATCGGACGAGCGAGCTCTGTGCCGGTGCGGTTTACGCACCCTTTCCGGAACTGGAAAAGATGACGCGGTAGCGCAAAGCCCGCCTTCATCGCCTCGTGATAGGACAGTCCGCGCCGGAGCCGCTGGATCACGTTTTGGCGAGCTTTGAACGGGGCGGTTTCGTCTCGCGACAAACCCTCACGGCAGGCCCTGCGCAGGCGACGAGAGCAGCCAGCGCAAGGCGACGTGACGGAACAAAATCGCGCTGTTGCCACCCGTCACAGTAACGAACGATCAACGTTCCGGCATCGTCGCGAAGCAACCAAATTCACGCCACGTTGTTTGCTGAGGGTCGAATTTGAAAGCACGGGGATGATCATGAAGAGGTTTTTGCTCGGAGCAGTCGCGCTGCTGGCGCTGGCCGCGCCGGCCGCTGCTGCCGATATGCAGCCGCGTACCTACACCAAGGCGCCGGCCTATACGCCGCCGCAGGTGATCTACAATTGGACCGGTTTCTACATCGGTGGCCATGTCGGCGGCGCCTTCGCTGGCGACAACAGCTTCCAGTCGAGCGACGCCCGCTTCCTCGGCGGCGTGCAGGGTGGCTTCGACTACCAGTTCGCGCCCAATTGGGTGGTGGGTATCGAGGCCCAGTATTCCTGGCTGCCGACCAACAACAACGGCGTCACGTTCCCGCTGGGCACGCAGGTGACGTCCAACACCGACCAGCTCGGGTCGGTGACCGGTCGCATTGGCTACACCTGGGGACCGACGCTGCTCTACGCCAAGGGCGGTTATGCCTGGCGCAATAACGGTCTTGGCGTGAACATCGCCGGGGTGCCGCAGACCTTCACCACCACCGGCAACAGCAAGGACGGCTACACCGTCGGCGCCGGCCTCGAATACATGTTCGCGCCGAGCTGGTCGGCCAAGGCCGAGTACCAGTATTACAACTTTGGCAGCACCACCTTCACCTCCGGCCCGGCCGACATCGTCGGCGTTCGTGGCCGGGAGGACGAACATACCGTCAAGGTCGGTGTGAACTACCGGTTCGGCTGGGGCGGGCCGGCGGCCGCGCGCTACTGACCTACCGCCCACGACCAGGATCTGACAAAGGCCGGCTCCCGCCGGCCTTTCGTTTGTCAGGATCCTGATTGCCGGCCTTCCGTTTGCTTTGCGTGAACCATCTGGCGCGTCATTTGCTTGCAAACAGTGCGGGCGCGCCTTCTCACGCGCGTCATGGGGCCGGGGTAAAGCAAAAATAATTTTTGCGATTTACGGAACTCGCGCTCCTCAACGCGTTATATGAGAATTATCGGGCTGGTGGGACGACGGACATGCGTATCTTTGTGTCGGCAGTGGTGCTCTCGTGCTTCACCTGCCTGCCGTGCTCTGCACAGACAATCCTCAAATCCGAACCTCTGATGCTGGCGCCCTATGAGGTCGCCTTCGTCAAGGACGCTTCCTGTCCGTCGGGCAAGGTGCTGAAGGTCACCGGCGCGATCCGGGGGCTGCATCGCCGGAAGGCCTGCGTGGCCCTGGCGGGCGAGCAGGCATCTCTCGCGACCGCGACCCCCTGACTCAAGATAACAGCTCGAGCTCCATCCTCGACTGCTGGTCGGCCTCGGCCTTGTTCTTGGCGGGGTCCTCGCCCTGGGCTGCCTGGCAGGGCGCAATCTCGTAGTCGTTGTCGAGCACCCGGCGCGGTCCCCGCTGCTTGTCGTCCGCGATCACGTCGACGACGAGGCCACTTCGCTGCGCGAGCTTCCAGACGTCGGACTCACTCGGGTAGGCCTTGCTGATCTGGGCCTCGTTGCAGAACAGGGCGTAGGGCATTCTTCCCACTCCAGGAAAGCCCGTTAACGACTTTGCGGGTGAGGGGTTCCGGCCGGCGGCCGATCACGGCGCCGTGATCAGGGGCGGTAGGGCCCTGAGTCCTTAATCAGTTCCTGAATCCCAAAAAGAATCCCTGGGACTCTCCGGCCGGAATCAGCGGATGTTTTCGGCCATGACGAGCGACCTGAAAACCTCCTGCGGGCACATGCTCCTGCCCCTGACGCTGGCGCTGTTTGGCGCCTGCGCGGCCAATCTCTGGCTGGTGTGGTCCTGGCTGTAGCCCCCGACTGGAGAGCCGGCCCTACTTTTCGGCCGGTGGACCGGGGGAGGGATCGCGGATGGCGGCGCGCAATTTGGTCAGGGTGGCCGCGCAATACTCCTCGCGCTCGCGCTCGAACCGCTCCTGATGCTTGCGGAAATTGGCAATCCGGGCCTGCATCTCGCTGCGGAAATCGCCGCTTGCCCGCGCCGGCGGGAGCTTGACGGGCTGAGGCTGCGGAGGGGGCTGGGGTGGCTCGATCTCGGCCGTGACGGCCTCGACGGCGACGATCTCGACGGTCGCCGCCGGCGAATCCGACGGCGCGCCCGGCTGAAGGACGTCATCCCTCTTGCCGGTCACCGATTGAACGAAGGCCAGTGTCTGCGCGATCAGTGCGTCGCGTTCCCTGATCCACTTCATGATCCACCTCAGCCGCACCCCCATTCCAACAAAGCGGTCGCGCCGAATCAAGGGTCCGTTTGTAAAGGGGATTGCATATTTTTCCCGATCGCCCGACAGTGGTCGAATGAATGCCGAAGACAAACGGATGGACGAAGCGGAGGGCTTGAGGCTCGTCCGCGCGTTCCTGTCGCTGCCGCCCGACAAGCGGGCGGAGGTGATCGCGTTCGTCGAGGAATTGGCGCGTGCCCACGGCCGGCCCGAAAAGGGCAAGGAGATATCGCCGCAGTGATGGCTAGCGCTGGCGCGGATTGACGTTGGGCTCGAACGGCGCGCCGACCACTCGAACCGGTGTCTTCTGAGCGCTGACGTCGGTCGCCATCCGCTGGGCCACCTGCTTTGCCGGATCAGGTGACGGCGCCGGTTCGAACAGCGCAACTGTGCCGGCCACGGCGCCACAGCACAGCGTCACCGTTGCCAGCAAAAACATGTTTCGGTTTTCTTCCCTGATCCGCATGGATCGAGAACCAACGACGCACGGCTTTGGTTCCTGTCCGGCCCTATCGGACCGGCCATCTCCGAAACGATTGGATCGGATGGCACGCGGCGATGACGGGCGCGGCGGATCGCCTGTACACTGGGCTCGCGACTTGATTTGAGCCTAGTCCGATGATCTCCAATCGTCCTCCCGTGCTCGCCCAGGAACGTTTCATCGCCGACCGCGAGAATTTCGCCGGCCTCGATCTCGCCACCTCGGTGTCGGGCCTCGGCTCGGAGGACCCCGCGACCGCCGCGATCCGGGAGACGCTTGCTGCACTGCTGCAACGGCTCGGCGCGCGCTCGCTGCTCGATGCGCCCTGCGGCGATGCCGGATGGATCGGCCGCCTGAAGCTCGATGTCGATTACACCGGCATCGACATCGTGCCGTCGCTGATCGAGGCCAACCGCCGGCGTGTGGCAGGCGGTGGGTCGTCGGGCCGGTTTCTCGTTGCCGACATCACGCGCGATGCACTGCCGCGTGCGGATGTCATTCTCTGCCGGGACTGTCTGGTGCATCTGAGCTTTGCGAATATCGATCGCGCCCTCGCGCGATTCCGGGAGAGCGGCGCGCGCTTCCTGCTGGCCACCACCTTTCCGGAATGGGATGCAAATCGCGATTGCGAGGACGGCGACTGGCGGGCGCTGAACATGGAGAAGCCGCCGTTCGACTGGCCGGCGCCGCACGCGCTGATCAACGAGCGTTGCGAGGAGGGCGGTGGCGGCTGGCGCGACAAGAGCCTCGGGCTCTGGCGGCTGGAGGATGTCCGATGATCGATGCCAGATGCAGTTGCGGTGCTGTTTCACTTTCGCTCCCGGGACCGACCAGGCTGGTCGCGGCCTGTCATTGCATCGACTGCCAGCGGCGAACCGGAGCGCCGTTCGGCGTCGGTGCGTTCTACCCTGTCGAAGACGTCACGATCTCCGGCGCGCCGAAGCAGTACGCTCGCGCCGCCGCAAGCGGCGGCGAGGTCCGCTTCTTTTTCTGCGCCGACTGCGGCTCGACGGTCTGCTGGAAGGCTGACAATCTGCCTGACATGATCGGCGTTGCCGTCGGCGCCATCGCGGATCCGGATTTTCCGGCGCCCGTCAGATCGGTGTTCGAGCAATCGAAACATGCCTGGGTCGAGATCGGTGGCGCCGGCGTCGCGCACTTCGAACAGGGCAGTGCGCGCAAGAGTTCAAGCTGAGGCACAGGCAGGTGCCGGCGCGGCCGGTGTTCGGTCAAGGACGCTGCCGATGACTTGCGTTGGACGACGCTCCTGACGTCTGTATCGGTTCACCGGGAGCACGGTCCAGTGGCGGGTGAGGCCTGGCGAGTCCTACCGTTCCGGGAGGTGCGTCGTTGCTGGCGGTACGGGTATTGACGCGCTCTAACGTGACTGTCGATGCAACCACAATGGCGATGGCCAAGGCGACAGCGGATAGGGCTAAGGCTACCCGATCATTCGGGTCCATCGCTAGACCTCCGCGAGACGGCTCTATAGCTCAAGGATAACGGCAAACCGATGGTTTAGTTCTTGCGGTGGTCGCCGATGAATAAGGAGCCGTGGCAATTGACAGGCTTCGATCCGCGGTCGCGGAGGGCGGTGGAAGCTTTGCCGCCCGGGTCGATTGCAGGTTCGACATAGCACGTCAGGCCACGACGCGGTGTCGGCTAAACCAATGGTGCCGGCTGAGGGGATTGAACCCCCGACCTTCGGTTTACAAAACCGCTGCTCTACCGCTGAGCTAAGCCGGCGACGCCTGAGAAAGCGGGCAGGGCCGGCACATGCCGGGGCCGTCCACCCGGCCGTCCACCCTTGCGCGCCGCAATATCAGACTTGGTCGGAAAGTGCCAGAACCGCGATCGTCGTCGCAAGACATGAATCAGGCGGCCTTGCGGGCCGCCTGATGGGTCGCGTTCAATGTGAGCCGCTTACTGGCAGATGTGCCGGCGGCCGTCGTCGCCCTTGAACCAGGTGCCGGGCGTGCAGACGAAGCCGTTACGCTGGGCATAGGTGCGGGTGTCCCAGCCGCGATTGTCCCACGAACGATCGTAGGCGTAGGAATTGTCCCAGGCGCGGAACGGAGCGGTTGCGATCGCGCCCGCGGTGCCGATCGCAGCACCGGCTACGCCCGCCGCGACATCGGTCGGCCAGAAGCCGGTGCGGCTCCTGTTCCAATCGTTATTCCAGTCGCCGCTGTTGGTCTGCCGATAGGACATGCGGCGATGGCGATAACCCCTGTCGGTGTACGGGTTTCCCGGTCCGAGGTTCTGGCAGTTGGCATTCGGGAACTGGGCCGAGCAGCGGGCAGGATTGTTGACCACCGCCTGTGCCATCGCGGGGCCCGCGAGAGTGGTGGTCGCGATCGCGACGGCGCCGAGGAGTTTGATGTTCATGATTGTTGGCTCCCGTTGTGGTTGAACGGGGGCTAAATGCCGAGCGCGCCGGACGTTCCGGTGAAACCGGTCGATTTTCGCAGCTGGACGGTCAAACGGATGTGAGCATACGGGTGGTTCCGGTCGGTGCGCTCGATGCCGTTAACGCTTCGCTAGTGCGCTTTGCAGCATTTGAGCAGCGCGCAATCCTTGCACATTAGGCTTACCGGAAATTGGTGAGCGGGCCTTAACCCTCTCTGCGTCGCTATCGGATAGGTTGTCGCCGGATAACCGGGGGCCTCTCATGCGCGCTGCGGCGCTCGCTGCCTTTTTGATCGGACTGCCTGCGACGGCGCTTGCCGACGGCGGCTTCGATATCGTCGTTCCCGGCCGTCCCGGCGTGCCGATCATCATCAACAACATCGACGCGTCCTATAGCGTCGTCGAGGGCGTCTGGGGCCTCGGCAAGAACCAGCAGGTGCAGCCGACGATCTATGGCGGGCGCTATATCGCCGAGCGGCAGCCCGACGACGTCGGCCACTATTATCCGACGCTGGGCCTGCGGCCCGGCTACGGCCGGCTCGAGGTCGAGCCGCCCGCGAACCGCAAATTGCCGAAGCCAGCCGAGAGCTACCACCAGAGCTGGGGCGCGTCGTCCGCGCCGCTGCCGCCGCAGATGGACGTGCCCGTCGATCCGCCGCCGGTGATCCTCGCGCCCGAGATCAACGACCATCCTCGGCGCCCTCGGCCACGGCCGCATACAGAGATCCCCGGCAAGCCGCCGGGTTAGCAAACGTGAAAAGCCACAAAACGGAAATCAACAGGAGAGAGTAATGCGTCAGATGATTTCGGGACTGGTCGCGGCGGCTGCCGTGATGTTCGTCGCTACCGCGCCCGCCGCGGCCTGCGGCTTCACCACGTGCGCGCCGGTTGCGCCGGTCTATTCCGGCTGCAACACCGGCTGCGGCGGCTATGGCTATGGCTATGGAGCATATGAGCGCCTCGCCGAGCCGACCACGCAGTATTATTACGTCAACCAGGGTCCGACCTACACCGGGCCGGGCGCCTTCGCGCCGTATCCGACCTATCGTGAAGACGCGGTCGTCGTGCCCGCCAATTATGGCTATGGTTACGGCTATCGTGCCGCTTATCGCTATCACCGCCCGTACTATCGTCCGTATCGCTACGGCTATGGCCCTCGCTACGGCTATCTGCCGCGCGTGCACTACGGCTACGGTCCGCGCTACGGCTACGCTCATCGCCACGCACCGTATTACGGCGGCCATCGCGTGCTGCGCCGCTATTACTGATCTCTGATCGGTTCAGCCGACGAGGCGCCCGTTCGCGTGATGCGGACGGGCGTTCTGCTTTTTTGGTGTGAACGTAGTGGCGATCGGCGCTTTTGGCCGTCAGCCCGCCTGCTACGGCGTGGCAGCCTTCGCTCGCTTCGCATAATGAAGTTCTAGGTTGGCTTGCCCAGCCGAAGTTCGCGAAGCGAGCGAAGGCTGGTGGGGGAGGCAGGACTCGAACCTGCGAAGCCATGAGGCGGCTGATTTACAGTCAGCTCCCTTTGCCACTCGGGACACTCCCCCGCTCGACGGCAGCACAATCGGGCCGGACCTTGCCGGCGGACCGAAGACGGCCATGGAACGTGAAGGCCGCGACAACCCGGATCGGGGCGCGACCGGGCGCGTTTATGGGCGAAGCAGTGGGGCAAAGTCAACCGAGGCGAACAGCTAAAATCGCCCCTGAAGGCACCGAAATTGCCATATTCGGGGACCCGTGACACAAGCGAGCCCATGAAGGATCGAAAATTCGGCCCCAAGGGGGCTCGCGGCGGGGCTAAGCCCTTCAACAGGCCCGGGAAATCGGCCGGCCGCCCGGCCTGGCGCGACCGCGATTCGCACCCCGACGGGCCGGTCATCCTCTATGGCTGGCACACCGTCACGATGGCGCTCGCCAACCCGCAGCGGCGGATCCGCAAGCTGACGCTGACCGAGAACGCCGCAAGGCGGCTCGCGGACGAAAACATCGCAACCCGCATCGCGCCAGAGATCGTCCGGCCCCAGGAGATCGACCGTCTGCTGTCGCCAGACGCCGTGCATCAGGGCCTCCTCGCGGAAGCCGATCCGCTGCCTTCGCCTGATATCGAGACCTTGAAGCAGGAAGGCATGGTGCTAGTGCTCGACCAGATCACCGATCCACACAATGTCGGCGCGATCTTACGCTCCGCCGCGGCCTTTGCGGTGAAGGCGATCGTCACCACCGCGCGTCACAGTCCGGAAGCCACCGGCGTGCTCGCGAAGGCAGCCTCCGGTGCGCTCGAGCTCGTGCCGCTCATCACCGTACAAAACCTCGCCCGCGCGCTCACCGCGCTGAACGAGCGCGGCTTTCAGACCGTCGGGCTCGACAGCGAGGGCAGCGAAGATCTCAGCGACGTCGCGCTGCGTGAGCCGCTGGCGCTGGTGTTAGGGGCCGAAGGCAAGGGCCTCAGGCAGCTGACCCGCGAGACCTGTAGCGTGGTGGCGCGGCTCGACATGCCCGGCGAGATCAAGAGCCTCAACGTCTCCAATGCCGCCGTGCTCTCGCTCTATGTCGGCGCAAGCAGGCTCGGGCTGATGAAGCAGGGCGCGAGGTCGTAGACGACTGAAGGCAGACTTTACGCGATCATCTCTCGCACCATCGGCACGACCTTGCGCCCGTAAAGCTCGATGCTGCGCATCAGCTTCTCGTGCGGCAATGGCCCCGCCGAATACTTCAGCTGGAAACGCGAGATGCCAAGCGCCTTTGCAGTCTTGGCGATCTTGCGCGCAACGTTCTCGGGCGAGCCGACATAGAGCGAGCCGTGCTCGGCTTCGCTGACGAACTCGTCGCGGCCCATCGGCGGCCAGCCGCGTTCCTTGCCGATGCGATCGCGCATGGCCTTGTAATCGGGCCACAACTCTTCACGCGCCTGTTCGTCGGTCTCGGCGACATAGCCGGGGAATGCACACCGATCGGCTGTGCCGGGCGGCCGAACTCCCTAGACGCGCGGTGATAGAGCTCGACGTAGGGCGCAAAGCGCGCGGGATCGCCGCCGATGATCGCGAGCATCAGGGGCAGGTCGTAATGCGCGGCGCGCACCACCGATTGCGGGCTGCCGCCGACGCCGATCCAGGTTTTCAGCGTGCCGTTCTCGACCGGCGGATAGACCAACTGATCCCGTAGCGGCGGACGCAGCTTACCTTCCCAGGTCACCGGCTGCTGCGACAAGAGCGCGGCGAACAGGTCGAGCTTCTCCTCGAACAGCTCTTCGTATTTGCGCAGGTCGAAGCCGAACAGCGGGAAGGATTCGGTGAACGAGCCGCGGCCGAGGATCACCTCGGCGCGCCCGTTCGAGAGCGCATCCACCGTCGCAAAGCGCTGGAACACGCGGATCGGATCGTCCGAGCTCAGTACCGTCACCGCAGAGCCGAGATGGATGCGCTTGGTGCGCGATGCGATGGCCGCGAGCACGGTCTCGGGGGAGGAGATCGCAAAATCGGCGCGATGGTGTTCGCCGAGGCCGATGAAGTCGAGACCGAGCTCGTCGGCCAGCACGGCTTCATCGACAATGTTGCGGATCACCTGCGCATGCGAAAGCATCGCGCCGGCGGCGTCCTTGGTGACGTCGCCGAAGGTATCCAGTCCAAATTCGAGCGGTGCGGTCATCGATGAGGTCTCTGCGGGCGCAACAGGCGCCTGTCATTGAGGGAGGGATCGTTTGCGGTGGAGCTAGGCCGCTAATGCCAGCGCAACAATGCTGCTTCGAGAAACGCACCGTTTCCTTTTTGGAGGGTGTTAGGTGCGTGTTCAGTCGGCCTCGGCGAACATCCCGACCAGCGTCTCGCGTAGCCAGCGTTGCGCCGGCACGGTGTCGTTGCGCTGGTGCCAGAACAGGCTGACGATGCGCGGCGGCGCGCGAAGCGGAAGCGGCGTGGCGTGCAGGAACGGTGCGTGCCGGGATTGCGAGCGCAGGTCGCTCGGCAGCACGGCAATCAGGTCGGACTGCCGGACGACCTCGTAGGCGGCACTGTAGTGATTGACGGTTGCGACCAGGTTGCGCGATAGGCCACGCGAGGCCAGGAAGAGATCGTAGGACGGCAAGGTCTTGCCGGCGAGACTCGACATCGACGTGCCCCGCGTTGAGGAAGGTCCGCGTGCTCAGCCGTTTCTGGGCCGCGAGCGGATGGCCGCGCCGCATGAAGCAGGCATAGTCGACCGTCCAAAGCGAGCGCGAGCGGATGGCGGCCGGCTGCCGCGCTTCGTCGACATAGACGCTGAGCACGCAATCGACCCTGTTGTCCTCGAGCTGGTCGGCGATCTCGACGACAGTATTGGGCACGGTATGGACGCGCGATTTCGGCGCAACCTTGCCGAGATGGCCGAGCAGGTTCGGCATCACCAGCGAGGAGATGTAGTCCGACATCGACAGGCTGAATTCGGTCTGTGTACGTGCAGGATCGAACACCTGCTCGTCGAGCGCACCGCGCACGCTTTCCAGGGCCTCGCCGATCGGCTCCCACAGCACCACGGCGCGCTGGGTCGGGCGGATGCCGGTGCCGGCTCGCACGAACAGGGGATCGCCGAGCGCGTCGCGCAGCCGCGCGAGCGCGTTGCTGACCGCGGGCTGGGTCATCCGCAACGCATTTGCAGCGCGCGTGACGCTGCCCTCGGTCATCAGCGCCTCGAAGACTTTCAGGAGGTTGAGGTCGAGCGCGCGGAACGACACGAACATTCACCGCAGTGATATATCAAATCATAATTATAAATTATGACGATAATGTCACTTTGTCTATGGTCCCCTCCCGAGCGGCGCGCCGGGCCCGTGACAATCGAGGGGGACTTTCATGTCGATGATATCGGCGCGCATCGAGCGCCTTCCATTCGCGCGCTTCCACACGCATCTGCTGTTGATGGGCGGGCTCGGCTACATGTTCGATGCGATGGACGCGGCCGTGCTCGCGTTCATCCTGCCGGTGCTGCGCACCGCCTGGAATTTGTCGAGCGTCGAGATCGGCGTGCTCGGCAGCAGCACCTATATCGGCTTCCTGTTCGGCGCGTTGCTGGCGGGCACGCTGGGCGACCTGATAGGCCGCCGGGCGGTGATGATGTCGGCGCTGGCGCTCTATTGCGCGGCATCGATCGTGAGCGCGGCGGTCGACACATGGCCATCCTTCTTCGCCGCCCGCGTCGTCGCCGGCATGGGCACCGGTGCCGAGAGCGCGATCATCGCGCCCTATCTCGCCGAGTTCGTCGCGCGGCGCTTCCGCGGCAGCTTCACCGGCGCGCTGGCCGGCTTCTTCTCCTTCGGTTTCGTCGCGGCGGCCTTGCTCGGCTACTTCATCGTTCCCGCCTATGAGAACGGCTGGCGCATCGTGCTGGTGATCACCGCCGTGCCGGTCGTCATGCTGTTGTGGTGGCGCAGGGCGCTGCCGGAATCGCCACGCTGGCTGGAAAGCCGGGGCAGGAGCAAGGAAGCCGAAGCCGTGCTGGACAGGATCGAAGCCGGCTTCGCCCGTGAGGGTCACGCGCTGTCGCAGCCGGTTGTCGATGCGGTCAGTCCGCCCGTCGCCGGGGGAACGCTGCTGGCCAATTTCGCCGCGCTGCTCGCCGGCCGCCAGGCGCGCATCACCATCATGACCTGGATCATGTGGCTGGCGATCACCTTCAGCTATTATTCCTTCTTCGTCTGGATTCCCGGCCTTCTGGTCCAGAACGGCATGAGCATCACCAAGAGCTTCGCCTATTCGATCGCGATCTATTGCGCGCAGATACCCGGCTATTTCAGCGCCGCCTGGTTCAACGAGCGCGTTGGCCGGCAGGCGACGATCGCGTCCTACATGGTGCTCGGCGGCGCCAGCGCGCTCGGACTCGCGTTCGCGCACAGCGACCAGCAGATCATGCTCGCGGGCATCTGCCTGTCGTTCTTCATGAACGGCACCTATGCGGGCGTCTATGCCTATACGGCGGAAGTGTTTCCGACGCCGGTCAGGACCACAGGCGCCGGCCTCGCCTCCGCGATCGGCCGCATTGGCGCGATCGTCTCGCCGATCCTGGTCGGCTATCTCTATCCCAATTTCGGCTTTGCCGGCGTGTTCGGCATCACCACCAGCGTTCTGCTGATCGGCGCGCTGACCGTCGTCCTGATGGGCGTGCGGACGCGGGGCCGCTCGTTGGAAGAGATTGCGGCGGGTGAAGTCGCATGAGGAAGGCGAGACGCCAGGCCGATCCGCTGCTCTGCAATGTGGCGGCCGCGCAGGGCAGGGTGGAGCAGCCGAATGCCCTGTTCTCGGCGCTGGACGACGCGTTGAAATCGTCGATTGGGCACAAGCTGTTCACGATCCTGACCTATGACGGCGACAGCGGCGAAGCAGCGCGGGTCTATTCCAATCTCCCCGGCCCGTATCCGACCGGTGAACGCAAGCGCCTGGCGCCGGGCCCGTGGACCGAGGCCGTTCTCGATCGCGGCGAGGCCTATATCGGCCGCACGCAGGATGATTTGCGCAACGTCTTTCCCGACCACGAGCTGATCGCGTCGCTCGGCTGCGAGAGCGTGCTCAACATGCCCGTGCGCTGGCGCGGGCGCACGCTCGGCTCGCTCAACCTGCTGCACGAGGAAGCCTGGTACGGCGCGGACGACATCGCGGCGTGCCTTCCCTTTGCCCAGCTCGCGCTGCCCGCGCTGCTCATACAGTCCTGACCAGACAGGAAACGACCATGCCCAGCACCCTCTTCAAGAATGCCGCACTGCTTGATCCACTCCAGCCGGACCTGTTGGAGGGACATCACGTGCTGGTCGAGGACAATCTGATCAAGGAGGTCTCCGACCGGCCGCTCCAGGCCTCGGCCGATCGGACGATCGACCTGAAGGGCAAGACGTTGATGCCCGGCCTGATCGACCTGCACGTTCATGCGGTAGCGGTCGAGCTCAACTTGGCGCAGCAGGTGCACATGCCGAACGTGCTGGTGACGCTGCGTTCGACGCTACTGCTGCGGGGCATGCTCCGGCGGGGCTTCACCACCGTCCGCGACGCCGGCGGCGCCGGCCATGCGCTGAAACAGGCGATCGAGACCGGCCTGACCGACGGCCCGCGGCTGTTCGTCTCCGGCCGCGCGCTGAGCCAGACCGGCGGCCACGGCGACATGCGGGCGCGCTCGGACTACCTCGCCAGCGACGCGCCGTGTCCCTGCTGCGTACGTGTCGGCGCGCTGGCACGCGTTGCCGACGGCGTCGACGGCGTGCGCAAGGCGGCGCGCGAGGAGCTGCAGATGGGAGCCGACCAGATCAAGATCATGGCGTCGGGCGGCGTCGCCTCGCCAACCGATCCGGTCGGCGCCTTCGGTTACTCCGAGGACGAGATCCGCGCCATCGTCGAGGAGGCGCGCGGGCGCCAGACCTATGTGCTGGCCCATGCCTACACCGCTGCTGCCATCGCGCGCGCCGTTCGCTGCGGCGTGCGCACGATCGAACATGGCAATCTGGTCGATGCTCCGACCGCGCGCTTGATGGCCGAGAAGGGCGCCTATGTGGTGCCGACGCTCGTCACCTATGAGGCGCTGGCGAACGAGGGCGCCCAATACGGTTTGCCGCCCGAGAGCGTGGCCAAGATCGCCGATGTTCGCGACGCCGGTCTGCGTTCGCTCGCGGTCTACCGCGATGCCGGCGTGAAGATGGGGTTCGGCAGCGAACTTGCTGGGACCGTCCCAGCGTCTCCAGAGCGACGAATTCCGCATCCGCGCCGAGATACTCGGGCCGCGCGCCACCATCGCCAGCGCGACCTTGATCGGCGCCGAGGTGCTCGGCATGGAGGGCAAGCTCGGCCGGATCGTGCCCGAGGCCATCGCGGACCTGCTGGTGGTCGACGGCAATCCGCTGCGCGACGTTTCCTGCCTGCTCGGCCAGGGCGAGTACATTCCGATGGTGATGAAGGCGGGCAAGGTCCAGTTCGACAGGCTGAACGCGTAACCACTACCGCCACATCCCGCGCATCCTCGCCCCGATATCGATCTTCGGGCCCTGCGCCGCGGTGCGGGCCGCGCCGGCAGCGGCCTTCGGCCAGGCGGTGCGCTCGAACAGATAGACCAGCTGCTCCGGGATGAAGCGGGTGCGCGAGGCGTAGACGTGGCGGTCACCCTTGGCGGCCTGGCCGTGGACGAAGAAGCGCTGAGGAACGACGAGGTGGAGATCGTCCTTGGCGCGCGTCATCGCGACATAGAGCAGGCGGCGCTCCTCCTCGAGCTCGGCGCTGGTGCCGGCGCCGAGGTCGGACGGCATGCAGCCATCGACGACGTTGAGCACGAACACCGACTTCCATTCCTGGCCCTTGGCGGAATGGATGGTGGAGAGGATCAGGTAGTCCTCGTCGCGCAAGGGCGGACCGGATTTGTCGCTGGTCGCATCCGGGGGATCGAGCGTGAGCTCGGTCAAAAATTTCTCGCGCGAGGCATAGCCGCTCGCGATCTGCTCGAGCTGCATCAAATCGGCGCGCCGCGTCTCGGCGTCCTCGTGGATGCGGTCGAGATGCGGCTCGTACCACAGCCGCACGCGTTCGAGATCAACAGGCCATTCCGAGTAGCGCAAATTCTGGGTCGTGCGGACGAAGTCGGTCCAATCAACGCCGGCGCGAGCTGGCGCCGGGAGCAGGCCGAGCGCGGCGAGCGGATCGGTGCTTTCCGCCATCTGGTCGAGCACGCGCTGCGCGGTGGCGGGTCCGATGCCCGGCAACAGATGGAGGATGCGGAAACCCGCGACGCGGTCGCGCGGATTTTCCGCGAAGCGCAAGAGGGCCAGCACGTCCTTGACGTGAGCTGCGTCGAGGAATTTCAGCCCGCCGAACTTGACGAAGGGGATGTTGCGGCGGGTCAGCTCGATCTCCAGCGGGCCGGAATGCGAGGAAGTTCGGAACAGCACCGCCTGGTGCTTCAAGAGCGCGCCTTGCTCGCGATTGGCGAGCACCTGTTCGACGATGTAGCGGGCTTGGTCGGCCTCGTCGTGCACGGTGACGAGCTGCGGCTTGTGCGACGAGGTGCGGTCGGTCCAGAGGTTCTTGGTGAAGCGCTCACGCGCAAGGCCGATGACGCCGTTGGCTGCCGCCAGCACCGCTTGGGTCGAGCGGTAGTTGCGGTCGAGCGTGATCATCTCGGCGCGGGGCGAGAAGCTCTGCGGAAAATCCAGGATGTTGCGCACGGTGGCGGCGCGGAACGAATAGATCGACTGCGCGTCGTCGCCGACCACGGTGAGCCCGCGGCCATCAGGTTTCAGCGCCAGCAGGATCGAGGATTGCAGGCGGTTGGTGTCCTGGTATTCGTCGACCAGCACGTGATCGAAGCGGCCGCCGATCTCTTCCGCGATCAGCGCATCGCTCATCATCTGCGACCAGTAGAGGAGAAGATCGTCGTAATCGAGCACGTGCTGGGCCTGCTTGGCCTCGACATAAGCCGCGAACAGGCCTTTCAGCTCGGCGGCCCAACCGGCGCACCAGGGATAGTGCACCCCTAACACCTTCTCGATCTCCATCTCGGCATTGACGCAGCGCGAGTAGATCGACAGGCACGTGCCCTTGGCGGGGAAGCGGCTCTCGGTCTTCGACAACCCGCGCTCGTGCCGGACCAGGTTCATCAGGTCGGCGGAGTCCTCGCGGTCGTGGATGGTGAAGGCGGGATCGACGCCGATGCGCTCTGCATATTCGCGCAAGAGCCGCGCGCCGATGCCGTGGAAGGTGCCGGCCCAGGTGAGCGCATCGCGCATGATCGCGGCGTTGTTCTCGCCCAGCACTTTTCGGGCGATGCGTTCCACGCGGCCGGCCATCTCGGCCGCGGCGCGGCGGGAGAACGTCATCAACAGGATGCGGCGCGGATCGGCGCCGGCGACGATCAGATGCGCGACGCGGTGGGCGAGCGTGTTGGTCTTGCCGGAGCCGGCGCCGGCAATGACGAGCAGCGGGGCGCCCACGGTCGCGCCTTCGGCCACGCCATACTCGACGGCGCGGCGCTGCTCCGCATTGAGCGTGTCCAGATATGTCGCCACGAATCGCCCCGGTGAAAGGGGGAGAGTCGGCGATCCCGTCGCGAATCGCAATGCAGCTGGACGAAACCGGGTTTAGGATTTAGGGGGAAAGACGGCCCGAAGTTCCAGCCCGAGAAACGCGTCCCTGGCATGACCGAGCTCAAGCCCGACCAGTTCGAGATGCGGCGGCTGGAATCGCTCAGCAACACCATTTTTGGTGTCGCCATGACGCTGCTCGCCTACGACCTGCCCAAGGCCGCGGTGTTCACCAGTGCGCCCGGCTGGAGCGATCTTGCCCATGTCTATTCCGGCAAGCTCGCCGGCTTTGCGCTCAGCTTCATCATCGCCGGCGTGTTCTGGATCAGCCATCACCGGCGCCTGGCGCGCCAGCCGGTCGGCAGCCGCGGCGCGGTGATCCTGAATTTGTTCTTCCTGCTCTCGATCGTGCTGCTGCCGGTGACCAACGGTCTCTACACCAATTATGGCATGAGCAACGCGGTGGCGGTGCGCTACGGCCTGCACCTGACCGCGATCGCCGGCCTCAATGCCTGGCTGTGGTGGACCATCCTCGGCGGCTGGCGTCACGAGATCATGGCCTCGATGTTTCCGCTGCTCGTGTTCATTCCGGGCACGATCGTTGCCGCGTTCGCGCCGCATGTCGCGCCCTTCGTGTGGTTCATCGCCTTTGGCGGGCTCGTGATCCAGCGCTTCACCATCGCGCGAGCCGCGCCGGACGCGTAAGGCAGCACTCACCCCGATGTCGCGCCGAACCCGTCGGCCGGCACGTAAAGCTTGACCGGACGGATTTCGTAGACTGCCGTCGGGTTGACCGCACGCAGCTTCCGCGCCGCCGCGATCGCCTCATCCTCGCTGGCGCATTCCATCAGGTGAAAGCCCAGAAGCTGCTCCTTGGTCTCGGCAAATGGGCCGTCCAGCACCATGCCCGCGCCGGGGCCCCGCAAGGTGCGGGCCTTTCGGGTCTCGTCCAGACGGGCTGCCGGCCCAAACTGTCCGCTCGCCCTCAGGGGCGCCTGAACCTCGATGACTTTGGCGACGACCGCGGCGTCCTCCTCGGGCGTCCAGGACAAGACCTCGTCTTCCACGTGATAGGCCAGGATGGCGTACAGCATCGTCACCTCTTTTTCTACGCAAGCCCCAAGGACGTAGCACGGCAGCCCGTGCCGACAATCCCGAAGCAAAATATTGCGCGGCCGGCAAGCGACGAAACCGTCCTGAAACCCGATTGCGGCCGTGCCGTGTGAACGCCGCCGGAAGCGGTTGCGACTGATGACCACAAACAACAAGGTTATTGCTGGAGGCGGCTATGTCGGGTCACACCATCAAGATCATCTGCGACGCGCGTCGGGCGGGGCAATCGGAGCCGGCCGATCTGCACGACCAGGCCGGCCATCACCGCTATTACGGCAGCTCGGCCGAGAACGGCGGCGAGCGGATCGTGGAGAGCCGGCGCGGCAAACGCCCGCGTGCGTTCAACATCTGCGGCTTCTAAAGCCGTTGATGAGACCGTGGTTCAACATGGCCGTGCTGCAAATATCGATTGCGGCGATGCCGTTCCTGCTCTCGCTGGCGAGCCGGACCGGCAAGGCGATCGCGCCGTGCTTGCTTGCGAGCATCTTCACTGTGCTCCTCGGCGAGGAACCTCATCGCGCGGTCATGGCCTGGTGCGTCGGCATGCTGATCGCCGCCGTCGCCCTGCGCGAGCGGCTTCGCGCGAGCTGAGCCGGTGGGCGGTCTCGACCCTCGATTAGACAAATCGCAAAAGAAAAGGCGCGGCGGAGAGTGCCCCGTCGCGCCCGATTTCTTGCTCGCTGGTCCAGGGCTGAGAGCGCCCCGATGCCAAGCTTTGTCTAGAGCTTAGCGGGCGATCCCAGCGAGGTGACAGCGCTTGAGATAAGACACTGGATCACCTCCTTTCGTTGGTTTCGGGAGATTCCAATATAGGTTGTAAGGCCGCAGCTGTTAAGGGCAGGCCGATCGGCCGGAACCGAGGCCTGTTCGTAAGGCCGGCAAGCTGCGAAAAGTCACCGTCGCGGCAGTTGAGACCGCCGTCCGGCCGTGTTAGGGAGCCCTCGACGCGGGTGTAGCTCAATGGTAGAGCAGCAGCCTTCCAAGCTGAATACGAGGGTTCGATTCCCTTCACCCGCTCCAATGTTCTCAACAGCTTAGACGTTTCATTCCGACACGTCGCGCTTTGTCGACGACCATCGGCATTCGTCCCTGGGCCTTCGGCATGACGGCCACACATGTGGTCAAAGAAAACTATCGCTGTGGTCTGAGCAGGGGGCGCCACTGCCGGCATGTTCGATGACGTGGACGTGGCTCAGGCTCTTCGGTGGTTGAGGTATTGAAGAGCGAGCTTGATGAAATTGTGCACCACCATCGACGTCTCGTCCTCCCTGAACACCAGATACACATCGGCCATGGGCGGCGAGGGCCTGATCGGGCGGAAGACGATGTCGGTCGTTGTGAACCGCGCAATCGACCGCGGCACGAGTGCCACGCCAAAACCTGCGGCAATCAGACTTGGGATCGACTGGGCGTCGACGACTTGCTGGGAAACCTTTGGTAGAAAGCCGGCGTCGACACAGCACTTCTGCACGTAGCGGGCGAAATCGGAGCTGTCCGGATCCAGGACGACGTGATCCTCGGAGGCGAGATCACCGAGGGCGATGCGCTTGCGTTGCGCCAGCCGATGGCTGCGGGGCACGGCCAGAACGACCTCTTCGCGCCACGCCAGCTTGCTGGTCAGGTCGCGTTCGGCGGGAATGCCGCGAATGAGACAGATGTTGGTGGTACGGCCAAGGAGCGCGGCGATCTGCAGCGCCGGCGCCTGCTCATGCACGGTCATCTTGACCAATGGTGCGACCTTCCGGTAGGCCGCGAGCAGCTCGGCGAGACGCCCGCGCAAGATCGAGCCGGTCGCCCCGACATCCAGCGTTCCGACCAAGCCGGCGCCTATCGACCGGACCTCGTCTTCGGTGGCTTTGACCTGCTGCAGGATCGCGCGCCCCCGCACCAGCATGGCTTCTCCGGCCTGCGTCAACTCAACCCTGCGGCTGGTCCTGTAGAGGAGCTGGGTCCCGAGTTCGGCCTCGAGCGCCTGGACATGTTGGCTGAGCGGCGGCTGCGAGAGGTTCAGCCGTCGGGCGGCGAGGGTAAAGCTCCGCTCTTCGGCAACCGCGATGAAGTACCGGAGCTGGCGCAGATCCATAGCGAAAACCTATCAATCGTGTCGTTCTATATATTGGACTTGGCAACGAGGCTGGTCAACGAATGACCGGCGGAGACCTCTCGCGTGCTGCCGCGACCGAATGGCTCCATCCGCGGCGACTTCACGTCGCCGCCAACGATAAGTGTGGCGAAGGCTAAAGGCCGATCAAGCCAGACAAATGAAAGCCCAGCGAGCGAGGAAAGCCATGCCCAAGATTTTCAAGTCACTCTTCTTCCAGGTGGTCGTCGCACTTCTGGCCGGTATCGCTCTCGGCATGGCCTATCCGGATACTGCATTGCAGATGAAGCCCCTGGGCGACGGCTTCATCAAGCTGATCAAGATGCTGGTGCCGGTCATCGTGTTCTGCGTCGTGGTGCAGGGAATATCGGCGGCCGGCGACCTTTCAAAGGTTGGAAGGGTCGGCATTCGCTCGCTGCTCTATTTCGAGATCGTCACCACCATCGCCCTGATGTTCGGCATTGCGCTTGCTTATTATTTCCAGCCCGGCGCCGGAATGAACATCGATCCGAGGACGCTGGACGCCAAGGCGCTCAGCGGATTCAGCCAGACCGCGGCTCAGGTCGCCGGCGGCGGCGTCTCCGAATTCCTGATGAAACTCATCCCCTCGACCATCGTCGGTGCCTTCAGCTCCGGCGATGTTCTGCAGGTCCTGATCGTCTCGATCATGTTTGGCTGCGCCATGTCGTTGTGCGGCGAGCGCGCGAGGCCGGTGGTCGATTTCGTCGAGCGGGTGAACGAGATCATCTTCAAGATGATGAACTTCGTCGTCCGGCTCGCCCCGCTCGGCGTCTTCGGTGCGATCGCCTTCACTGTCGGCAAGTATGGCATCGGTTCGCTCAAGCAGCTCGGGGGACTCGTTGCCCTGTTCTATCTGGCAGTGTTCTTCTTCGTGGTCCTCGTGCTCGGCGCGATCATGCGCCTTTCGGGCTTCAGCCTGTTCAAGCTGCTCGTCTATCTGCGTGAAGAGCTGATGATCGTTCTCGGCACGGCCGCAGGCGACAGCGTGCTTCCGCAGACCATGCGTAAGCTCGAACAGCTCGGGATCAAGCGGTCGACGGTCGGTTTGGTCATCCCGACGGGGTACTCATTCAATCTGGATGCCTTCTCGATCTACTTGACCTTGGCGGCGGTCTTCATTGCCCAGGCGACGAACACACCGCTTGCCACGGGCGACCTCCTGGCGATCCTCGGCGTCGCGCTGCTCACTTCCAAGGGAGCTCATGGCGTCCCGGGCTCGGCCATTGTCGTTCTCGCGGCGACGCTGGCTGCCATTCCGGCCATCCCGGCGATCGGGCTGGTGCTGATCCTGTCGGTGGATTGGTTCATCGGCATCGCCCGCGCGCTCGGCAATTATGTCGGAAACTGCGTTGCAACGGTCGTCGTCGCCTCGTCGGGAGGGAGACCTCGATCGCGCGAAGGCGCATCGCATCCTCGATGGTGAGATCGTTCCTTCCAGCGAGGACGTGCAGATCGATCCGGCCGGCGCGAACGCTCCCGTCGCGGGTCTGCAGACGCTTTGAGCGCAGAGGCATTGGTTGACGATGGCGATACTCTCGATTGAGCCGTTGACGAGGCAAGCGTTCGCTCCGTTCGGAGATGTCGTCGAAACGGAAGGGTTGACGGCCCTGTCGATCAACCAGGGCTATGCCGAGCGCTACAACGAACTCGCCAATATCGATGTCGGCGCGGAAGGCGGACAAATCAACATCAGCTGGTTTGTCGCCTCTGCGCGGCCCGCGCCGATCGCCATTCGCATGATGGAGCGCCATCCACTTGGAAGCCAGCTGTTCATGCCCTTGAACGGAGGGGACTGGCTGGTCGTCGTCTGCACGGACCCGCACACACAATCGAGCTATCGGGCCTTCGCTGCCAATGGCAACCAAGGCGTGAACTATGCCCGAAACTGCTGGCACCACCCGCTTCTGGTTCTCAAGGAGCCAAGCTCGTTCCTCGTCGTCGATCGAAAGGGTGGTGGTGACAATCTCGAAGAATATTGGCTGGACGAGACGATGCAACTCGATCTCAGGACAGCCGCAAGCTGACCCGCTAACGTCCACGAGGCTTGATGATGTCATCGCAAACCTATCACATCCCCCAAGGGGGCCTTCCGCCCCAGACGGATCTTCTGAGTGGCCGGGCAGTCTTTACGAACGCCTACGCCGTCATCCCCAACGGCGTGCAGCGCGATATCGTCGTCAGCCACCTGCCGCACTGGGACGACACGCGCGTCTGGGTGCTGGCGCGACCGCTGTCCGGATTTGCCGAGACGTTCTCCCATTATCTCATGGAGGTCGCGCCGGGTGGAGGAAGTGAAGTTCCCGAGCCGGACAAAGACGCCGAGGGCGCGTTGTTCGTCGTGGGCGGCCAGTTGGTCCTCACATTGGCGGACAGGGAGCGCGAGCTCAGGCCCGGCGGCTTCGCCTATCTGCCACCCGGCTGCGCCTGGAGCATTCGCAACCGGGGGCAGAGCCCGGCACAGCTTCACTGGATCCGCAAGCTGTATCAGCGCGTGCCCGGATTGGCCGAGCCCGAGGCGATCGTGACCCATGCAGAACTCGGTTGAACCGGTAGCGATGCCGAGCACCGAGGGAAGGTGGGCAACCACGCGCTTCATCGATCCGTCCGACATGCGGCATGACATGCACATCAATATCGTCACGTTCGAGCCGGGTGCGACGATCCCCTTTGCAGAGACGCACGTCATGGAGCACGGATTATATGTCCTCGAGGGCAAGGCCGTGTACCGTCTTAACCGGGACTGGGTCGAGGTCGAGGCCGGAGACTATATGTGGCTGCGCGCCTTCTGCCCGCAGGCCTGCTACGCCGGCGGCCCCGGTCGGTTTCGCTATCTGCTTTACAAGGACGTCAACCGCCACATGAATCTGCGGCAGGGAGCTCCGCTGATCTAACTTCGAGTAGCGTTGGCTTCGGGTAGCGCCCGACAAATCCGGCCCGGACGGCCGGCTTCCACGCGGCGCGGCTGCCGACATGGAGGCGCGCCCGCACGATCGATCCGCCCAGGAACCATCACCGCAAGCACGAGTTGGCCGGTCGGGCAGGACGAAAGTCACACGAGGCCGACCGTGCAAGACGACGTGCGCGTGCGCTCCACGGCTCAGATCGCGGGTCATCCAATTCACCCAATGCTGGTGCCGATCCCGATCGTGTGCTTCATTGGGGCGCTGTTCACTGATATCGCCTATGTCGCGAGCGCCGAGATCATGTGGGCGGATTTTCCGCCTGGCTCCTGCTCGTCGGCGTCATCTTCGGCGTGCTCGCGGCCATCGCAGGCCTGACCGATTTCCTCGGCAACCGCCTGGTGCGGACGCAAGCGCCGGCCTGGCCGCATCTGATTGGCAACGCCGTGGCACTGGTCCTTGCGATCTTCAATACGATCGATTCACATGCGCGATGCCTGGACCTCGGTGTGGCCAACCGGGCTCGTGCTTTCGGCGCTGACCGTGCTGATCCTGCCCGTCACCGGCTGGCTCGGCTGGGCCATGGTCTATCGCCACGGTGTGGGAGTTGCGCGATGAAGTTCTCGATTGTCCGCGCGCTGTTGTGCACTTCGTTGCTGTGTCTGGCCGGCTGCAATGACGGCAGCGGCGATCCGAAGGCGCAAATCGGCGCCAATCCGACGCTGCCGGAGATCCAGCAATATCTGCTGCCGCCGGTCCACATCGCCCGCATTGTCGGCTGGAAGAAGGACGAGACGCCGACCGTTGCGCAGGGCTTGCAGGCCAAGGCGTTTGCGACCGGCTTGCAGCATCCGCGGTTCCTCTACGTGCTGCCCAACGGCGACGTGCTGGTGGCGGAATCCAAGGCGCCGAAGGGGGCCGCGATCAAGCGGCCCAAGGAGATCGTCATGGGATATATCGAGTCCTGGGCGACATCGGGCGGCGGCGATACCGGGCCGGGTAACCGCATCACGCTGCTGCGTGACAGCAACGGCGACGGCGTGCCTGACACGCAAAGTGTCTTCCTCGAGCATCTCAACTCGCCGTTCGGCGTCGCGCTGGTCGGCAACGATCTCTATGTCGCCAACACCGACGCGATCGTGAAATATCCCTACACCGAGGGCGATACCAAGATCACCGCGCCCGGCACGGTGCTGACGCCGCTGCCGGGCGGGCCGATCAATCATCATTGGACCAAGAGCCTGGTCGCGAGCCCCGACGGCTCAAGAACTCTATGCCGGCGTCGGCTCAAACAGCAACATCACCGAAAACGGCATGGAGGCCGAGCACAATCGTGCCGCGATCCTCGAAGTCGACCGTGCCAGCGGCCGCTGGCGCATCTTCGCAAACGGCCTGCGCAATCCGAACGGCCTCAGCTTCGAGCCGCAGACCGGTGCGCTGTGGACGGTGGTGAACGAGCGCGACGAGATCGGTCCCGATCTCGTGCCCGACTACATGACGTCGGTGAAGGACGGCGGCTTCTACGGCTGGCCTTACAGCTATTGGGGCCAGCACGTCGATCCCCGCGTCAAGCCGGAGCAGCCGGACCTCGTCGCCAAGGCGATCGTGCCGGACTACGCGCTGAGCTCGCATGTCGCCCCACTCGGGATGGCTTTCAACACCAGCACGAGTCTGCCGGCTGCCTATCGCAACGGCGCCTTCATCGGTGAGCACGGCAGTTGGAACCGGCAGGTGCTGAACGGCTACAAGGTCGTGTTCGTGCCGTTTGCGGACGGCAAGCCGAGCGGGCCGGCGCAGGACGTCGTGACCGGCTTCCTCAACAGCGACGATCAGGCGCGCGGACGTCCCGTCGGCGTCGCCATCGACAAGACCGGCGCGCTGCTGGTGGCCGACGACAGCGGCAACACGGTGTGGCGGGTGACGGCGGTGCGTCCGCAGCTGACGCAACGTTAAGCGCGCCGGCGCGTTATCGGGCGGACGGTCTCTGAACGCCAAGCCAGGAGTTGGACCATGGGCCTTGCTCAATATGCCATCGTGCCGGTGCAGGACGAATGGGGCGTGCTGCACGACGGCGACGTCAAGAGCAGATACGCCACCAAGGAAGCCGCGTTCGAATCGGCGGTTGCCGCGGCATCCCTGGCCCTTCGCGAGGGACATGAAGTCCATGTCAGCGTCCCTGGCCGCGAAGCCGGCGAGACTGCACTCGGTGTCTAGAGCGCCGCGACGCGGATAGCATTCGAGAGGAGGAGGCCAAGATGACCAAGCCTCGCGAGCAGAATGGCGTCGAGCCGCCGCTGTCCGAAGACGATATCCAGCGCGATCAGCTCGGCCCACGCGGCGTGCCCGGCGCGCCCGACCCGGCCAGGATGACGCCGCAACGCGACAAGAAGACGCCGAAGCATATCGAGCCCGGCCATACCGCGTGACGCGGCTCTGCGGCGGCTCATGATCTGACGATCAAACCGCCCGCGCCGCGCGGCAATCCCAACCGCAACCTCGGCACAGGCGTTGAAATCGAGACGGTCGGCTTCGATGCCGTCGGGCGTGCCGGCCGCCGGTCCCCGAGCATAGCCGCTGCCCGGGCGTTCGCCCGGCATAACATCATGTTAGGTTTATCGCATAACTGGGTAATTGTGTTAGCCCGGCGAAAGCCTATTGTCGCCCCCAATCAGACACCGACCGGCAGTGACAAGCGCTCGCGAAACTCCGCAGAGCGCCCGGAGATTGCTGCCCAATTTTCCAACGAAGCCCGCCAACGGGCCGTCAGCAAACCAGATTGGGAGGATTTTGAGATGGTCACGACGCGCGCGATCCATGACATGACTCAGTCCAGGAAGGCCGCCGCAAGCGGCTGGATCGGGTCGGCTCTCGAATATTATGACTTCTTCATCTACGCGACAGCCGCCTCGCTGATCTTCCCGCAGATTTTCTTCCCGTCGGATAATCCCACAGTCGCAATCGTCGCATCGCTTGCGACTTATGGCGTCGGCTACGTGGCCCGTCCGATCGGTGCCTTCGTCCTCGGACATTGGGGCGACACGCATGGCCGCAAGACCGTTCTCATCCTTTGCATGTTCCTGATGGGCCTCTCGACGATGGCGGTAGGTATCCTGCCGACGTATCAGCAGGCCGGCATCATGGCGCCGATCCTGCTCGTCATCCTGCGACTTGTGCAGGGATTTGCAGTGGCCGGTGAAATCTCCGGCGCGAGCTCGATGATTCTGGAGCACGCGCCGTTCGGTCGGCGCGGCTTTTATGCAAGCTTCGCGCTCCAGGGCGTGCAGGCCGGACAAATTCTCGCGGCAGCCGTCTTCCTGCCGCTGGCGGCCTATATGCCGACCGACGCCTTCAACAGCTGGGGCTGGCGGATTCCGTTCCTGCTCAGCTTCTTCGTCATCGTCGCCGGCTACATCATTCGCCGCGAAGTCGACGAAACGCCCGCTTTTGCCCGAGAGGACGAGCGGGGAGAAACGCCACGGGCTCCGATCGTCCAGGCCATCAAGCTGAGCTGGCCCGACATGCTGCGGGTCATCTGCATGGCGCTCATGAATGTCATTCCGGTCGTTGCGACTATCTTTGGAGCGGCCTACGCGGTCCAGTCGGCCTATGGCATCGGCTTTGCCAAGGACGTCTATCTGTGGATCCCGGTGCTCGGAAACATGCTGGCCGTGTTCGTCATTCCCTTCGTCGGCCATCTCTCCGACAAGGTCGGCCGCAAGCCCCCGATCATCGTGGGCGCGCTGCTCTCCGGCCTGCTCGCCTTCGGCTATCTCTATGCCATCAGCATCAGGAACGTGCCGCTCGCGATCCTCCTGTCGCTCCTGATGTGGGGCGTGGTCTATCAGGGCTACAACGCGATCTTCCCGAGCTTTTACCCGGAGCTCTTTCCGACGCGTACCCGTGTGTCGGCGATGGCGATCTCGCAGAACATCGGCACGACCATCACGGCATTGCTTCCCGCCCTGTTTGCGACCGTGGCTCCTCCCGGCTCGACCAACATTCCCTTGACGGTTGGGGCGATCGCCTTCGGCATCACTGTCATCGCGGCACTGGCGGCCGTCACGGCGCGCGAAACCTATCGGGTCAGCATCGACGATCTCGGTAATCCCCAGGCCGTTCCGATGGCGCGGGCCGACTATGAGCGGCAACGTGCGGCGGCAGCGGGCGGTGCCACCGCGATTCCGACCTGATCCGGACAGAACAAGGCCCTGCCGCTGCAATTGACGAAGGTTGCGGCGGCAGGGCTTCACGCATAGCGTGACTAACTACTCGAACTTTGTGCGCGCGAGCGCTGGAATCATGAGGTTGTTGGATGAACCCCGCTGTCGTTGCTGTCGCAATCACCGGCTCCGTTCCGCGCAAGAAGGACAATCCGGCGGTCCCGATCCGGCCGTCCGAGCAGATCGAATCGACGCAACAAGCCTTCGAGGCCGGCGCCACGCTTGCGCATATCCATGTTCGAAACGATGACGAGACGCCGTCCTCCGACCCCGAGCGATTTGCCCTGGTGCAGGAGGGGATCAGGAAGCATTGTCCGGGCATGATCGTCCAGTTCTCGACCGGCGGGCGGGGCCGCGATCCCTCGGCGCGCGGCTCAGCGCTTTATCTCAAGCCCGACATGGCCTCGCTCTCCACCGGATCAGTGAACTTTCCGACGATAGTTTACGAGAACAGCGCCGCGCTGGTCGAAACGCTCGCCACCAGCATGAAGGCGAATGGCATTTTGCCGGAAATCGAGATCTTCGATTTGTCGCATCTGCATGGCGCCCGCCGCCTGATCGAGGCGGGCCTGATCGACCAGCGTCCGCACGTGCAGTTCGTCATGGGCGTCAAGAACGCAATGCCGGCGGACGAACATGTCCTCGACATCCTGTTGGGAGAGCTCAGGCGGCTGATCCCGAAAGCAACCTGGACCGCAGCCGGAATCGGGCGCCATCAAGCCGAGGTCATGGGCTGGGCGCTCGCGCGGGGCGCCGACGCGGTTCGCACCGGGCTCGAGGACAATATCAGGATCGACAAGACGCGCCTGGCCGCCAGCAACGCAGAGCTGGTGGCCATCGCGGCCGAGGCTGTCGCACGGCACGGCCGGCGCGTCGCGACCGCGACTGAGGCGCGATCCTTGCTCGGGATCGCAGGGTAGGGGCGACCATCCACCGGTCGACATGCTCGCGGCTGCCTCCTGCCATTCGGCGGCCGGCGTTCCCGTGCGCCGAGTCTCCCGGTATGACGGGGGCACAGGCGCGATCTGCGCCTGCCGGGCAGGCGACGGTTGGAATGCGGTTCTTGAAATCTGACAGCAGGCTCATCGGGGTCCTGCTGGTGCTCGCGATCACGCAGCTGGTCGGATGGGGCACGATCGGGCTTCCCGCCATTATCGGGCGCGACCTTGCGGCGGATCTCGGCATGAGCCTGCCGGCGGTGTTCGCGGGAACATCCGTTCTCTATGTCTCGATGGGACTGTGCGCTCCCTGGCTCGCCAAGTCTTTTGCGCGGCATGGCGCGCGGACGGTCATGATGATCGGCACGGTCGTCACTGTGCCGGGCTTCGTGCTGCTGTCGCTGGCGCGCGAGCCGATGCTCTATTTCGCGGCCTGGATCGTGGTCGGCATCGCCGGCAGCGCCACCTTGTCGACCGGCGCCTATATCATGCTGAACGAGGTTGCCGGGCGGCAAGCCAAGAGCGCGATCGGCGCGCTCATGCTGGTGACGGGATTGTCCAACAGCATCTTCTGGCCGGCCACGTCGTTCCTGAGCGGCCACCTCGGCTGGCGCGGAACATGCCTCGTCTATGCCGCCACGTTGATCCTCGTTTCGCTTCCACTCTATGCGTTCGCGGCTCCGCGCCGGAAAGGCGCGGAAGGCGATGGCGGTGCGCCGGCCAAGCCTGAGGATGCGCCGCCAATTGCGCGGAGCACGTTCCGTCTCGTCGCTGCCGCGATCACCCTCAATGCCTTCGTCAATTTCGGCCTTTCCGCCATTCTCATCGAGCTGCTCCGGGCGGAGGGACTGGCGCCGGCCCAGGCCATCGCCTTCGGCTCGATGCTCGGTGTGATCCAGGTCAGCGCGCGCGGGCTGGATTTCCTCGGGGGCGGGCGATGGGACGGCATCACGACCGGCCTCGTCGCAGGCACGGCCTTGCCGGTGGCGATGCTGCTGCTGATGATGAGCGAGGGCACGACCTGGGCAGTCGCGGTCTTCATCCTGCTCTATGGCGCCGGCAGCGGCGCAATGGCGGTGGCGCGCGCGACCATCCCGCTGGTGTTCTACGACCAGGCCGCGTTCGCCAAGGCCATGTCGATGATCGCGCTGCCGCTCAATCTCGCATCCGCAATCTCGCCGCCGCTCCTCGTCGGCTTGCTCACGGAGTTCGGCAGCCGCGGCGCCCTCGGTCTCACCTTCGTCTGCTCCTGTGCGACCGTGCTGATCCTGGTCCTGCTCGGCCGCCGCCGGCCGCGAACTGTCGCCGCAGCCCTGACCTAAAACACAATATTCATGGCGCGGAATTCGACGTCCAGCCGCTCCTGCTGCCGGGCGGGGATGGCCGTATGCCGCCAATGCAGTGCTCGACGCCCGAAAATGGTGTATCCGCAAGGAGCGCGGCCAGAGCTTCGAGCCGCCGCGCCAAGATTCCAGTTCCCGGAGGAAATCGATATGTCGGCCTTGCCGCTTTCAGGCATCAAGATCCTTGACCTCACCCGCGTGCTCGCCGGGCCCTTGTCGGCCCAGATGCTGGGGGACCTGGGTGCCGAGGTCATCAAGATCGAGCGGCCGGGCACCGGCGACGACGCGCGCGCCTTCGGCCCGCCTTACCTCGCCGATCCCGAAGGCAAGGCGAACAACAACAACTCGTTCTACCTCTGCGCCAACCGCAACAAGAAGTCGGTCACGGTCAACATCGCCAAGCCGGAGGGGCAGGCGATCATCCGCGAGCTCGCCAAGGACGTCGACGTCTTCATGGAGAACTACAAGGTCGGCGATCTCAAGCGCTACGGCCTCGACTATAAATCGATCAAGGCGATCAATCCCGGCATCATCTATTGCTCGGTGACCGGCTTCGGCCAGACCGGCCCATACGCGCCGCGCGCCGGCTATGACGCGATCCTGCAGGCGATGGGCGGCCTGATGAGCGTCACCGGCCATATCGACGGCGAGCCGGGCGAGGGCCCGATGAAGGTCGGCCCCTCGATCGTCGACTACATGACCGGCATGAATTCATCGATCGGGATCTTCTCGGCGCTCTACCATCGCGACGCCAATGGCGGGGCGGGACAGCACATCGACGTCTGCCTGTTCGATACCGTGATTGCCTCGCTCAGCCACTGGCTCCAGATCTACCTCGTCAACGGCAGGACACCGCCGCGCCGCGGCACCTGGGGCAATGGCGGCATGCCGGCCGGCGTGTTCCGCTGCACCGACGGCGAGCTGATGCTGGTGGTCGGCAATGACGGCCAGTTCCAGCGCACCTGCGCCGTGCTCGGCGAGCCCGAGCTCGCCAGCGACAAGCGCTTCATCAAGAACAACGACCGCGTCGTGCACGGCAAGGAGATCATGGCGATCTTCGCCGGTCTGTTCCTGAAGAAGCCGGTGGCCTATTGGCTGGAAAAGCTCGAGGAGGCCGGCGTGCCCTCAGGGCCGATCAACAATTTCGAGCAGGTGTTTTCCGATCCGCACGTCCAGTCGCGCGGCATGCGGGTGAAGGTCAACCATCCCTTCGAGCCCGATCTGTCGCTGGTCCGCAACGCGCTCGACTTTGTCCGAGACCCCGATCAAGGACTACCGCGCGCCGCCGCTTCTGGGCGAGCACACCCAGGAGGTCCTCACCGGCAAGCTCGGCTATGATGCCGGCAAGATCGAGACGCTGAAGCAGCAGGGCATCATTTAGCGCGCTTACCCTCCGGGGGTGCGGCGGTCGCGACCGCGGATGAGGCCCGTGCGATGCTCAGGCTTGCCTGAAGCTTGCCCGCAATCCCCAGATAATCCCGGTCCGTAGTCGCACAGGCTTTCGCTGCGCGCCCGATTCTGATCCGATCTCTCCACTTGAGCGGGAGGGAAGCGAATGTCCTACACGATCGGGTTCCAGGCCAAGAACCAGAAGGGAATTCTGGCGACCGAGGCGGCGACCGCAAATCAGGCCGTCGCCATCATTGCCGCGCTGCGGCAAAGTTCCGATGAGATCAAGTTCATCCGTTCGCCCCAGGAAGGCGAGATGGGCATCGAGATGCTGCTGCTGCTCGCCAAGGAAGAGGCCGAGGAGATGCCGCAGCGGGTCTAGAGTCCGCCGCCACACTTCGATCGAAAGCGAACCATGCCGGCTGCAACATGATGTAGCACGGCGCCGTCTCGCTCGAACCGAAGGTGGCCGCCGATGAAACGCGAAGCGCTCCGCGTCGAACCGATCTCGACGTTTCTCGACCGCTGGAAGGCGCCGACCTCGCCGGTGACGCGCGCCGGCAACATGATCTTCGTCGCCGGCCTGCCGCCGTTCGATCCGGTGACGGGCGAGATCGCCTCCGCGCCGATCGAGCGGCAGAGCGAGCTCGTGATGGAGCAGATGAAGCTGTGCCTTCAGACGGCCGGGGCCTCCCTCGACAACGTCATGAAGTGCAACGTCTACTGCACATCGACGAAGCATTTCGCCGCCTTCAACACCGTCTATGCGCGCTACTTCCCGCTCGATCCGTCGGCGCGGATCTTCGTCTGCACGCCGGAATGGTTCGGTCCCTTCGACGTCGAGATCGACTGCATCGCGATGATGTGAGGGGCGATCCTTTCGCTTCTCCCCGCAAGCGGTAGGGCTATCGCATATGGCGTGAATAATGCTTCGGCATCGGCAGTGGGCTCCCTCTCCCGCTTGCGGGGGAGGGCGGGGGTGGGGGTGCCTCCGCGTCGGGATTGTCGAGAATTGCGGAGGCGATCCCAGTGCGGTGAGAGCCCTCACCCGCCGCGCTCGGGACGATGCTTCGCATCGCCCGGGACGCGTCGGCCTCTCCCGCAAGCGGGAGAGGCGGAGCAAACTCGCGGGTGGTCCCCGCGAAATGCATATGCGATAGCCCTACCGCAAACGGGGCGAGGGAGCGCAGCGTCGGTGTGGCTACCTTTTCGACTAACGCGCCGCCACCTTTGACGACACTTTCGCTTCGGCCTTACCCACCGTCAGTGCCATCGTCGCGACGCTGACGACGCGCGCGACCACGTCCTCGACGTCGTCGAGATCGCATTTGCCTTCCGACAGCTTCGTCAGCCGCTCGCTCTCGCGGATGGTGTGGTGCGCCATCGCGAGCGCGAAGTTCAGGCCCCAGTAGATCTCGACGTCGCTGCGCTCGGGCAGGGATCTGCGCATCGCGCCGACGAATTTGCGCAAATGGTCGATCTCGCGGTTCTTGATACGGCGGATCGGCGGCACGGATTCGATCGAGGCGCGGATCATGAAGCGCGCCGCGGTGGAGCGCTGATTCTCGGGGCCGAGGCAGCCGCGCAAGGTGGGGCCGACGAGCGCGCGCAAAATCACCTCGATCGGCGCGCGCCCGCCGCCTTGTTCCTCTGCCGCCTTCAGTTCGCGCAAGCGCTCGCGATTGGTCGCGATCGAGCGCGTGACGAACAATTCGGCGATCAATTCATCCTTCGAGCCGAAATGATAGTTCACCGCGGCGAGATTGACATTGGCCTCCGCAACGATGTCGCGCAGCGTCACGTCGCCGAAGCCTCGATCGGCGTAGAGCCGTTCGGCGGCGGCGAGAATGGCAGACCTCGTATGATCGCTGGCCATGAGTGCCCTGGATGGGGGGAGTTGCAATTCAAACAGTTGTATGAAACTATCGTTTGAAGGCCGGAAATGTCAATCCGCAATCGGAACTCGTTCGCAACTTGCCATTCTGTCCCGAAGCGGCCGCAACGCACGCGCATTCGCGCTTGCGGGTCGCACGCGGCGGCGGGACAGTCCGGCGCAAGAGATTGTTCAAAGAGCAAGACGAGGAGCGTCCCATGGATTTCGATCTGTCGCCCAAGCAGAAGGAATGGCTCGACCGCGTGCAGTCCTTCATGGCCAAGCACGTGCGCCCGGCGGTGCCGATCTACGACCAGCAGGACAAGAGCGGCGACCGCTGGAAGGTGATCCCGGTCCTGGAAGACCTCAAGAAGAAGGCCAAGGCCGAGGGCCTCTGGAACATGTTCCTGCCGCCGTCGGAGCACGAGGATGACGAATTCCGCGGCGCGGGACTGACCAATCTCGAATACGCGCTGCTCTCGGAAGAGATGGGCCGCATCACCTGGGCCTCGGAGGTGTTCAACTGTTCCGCGCCCGACACCGGCAACATGGAAGTGTTCATCCGTTACGGCTCCAAGGAGCAGAAGCGCAAATGGCTGCGCCCGCTGATGGACGGCGAGATCCGCTCCGCCTTCCTGATGACGGAACCGGCGGTGGCCTCGTCCGACGCCACCAACATCGAGACCCGCATCGAGAAGGACGGCGATCACTACGTCATCAACGGCTGCAAATGGTGGTCGTCCGGCGTCGGCGATCCCCGCTGCAAGATCGCGATCCTGATGGGCAAGACCGATTTCAAGGCGGCCAAGCACCAGCAGCAGTCGCAGATCCTGGTTCCGCTCGACACCCCCGGCATCAAGGTCGAGAAGATGTTGCCCGTGTTCGGTTTTGACGACGCGCCGCACGGCCACGCCCAGGTGCTGCTCGAGAACGTGCGGGTGCCAAAGGAGAACATCCTGCTCGGCGAAGGCCGCGGGTTCGAGATCGCGCAGGGCCGTCTCGGCCCGGGCCGCATTCATCACTGCATGCGCACCATCGGCAAAGCCGAGGAGGCGCTGGAGAAGATGGTGAAGCGGCTCGCCTCGCGCACTGCTTTCGGCAAGAGGATCGTCGAGCACTCGGTGTGGGAGCAGCGCATTGGCGAGGCCCGTACCAACATCGAGATGACGCGTCTCCTGTGCCTCAAGGCGGCGGACATGATGGACAAGGTCGGCAACAAGACCGCGCAGGCCGAGATTGCGATGATCAAGGTCGCAGCCCCCAACATGGCGCTGAAGATCATCGACGAGGCGATCCAGGCCTTTGGCGGCGGCGGCGTCTCGGATGAAGCCGGCCTTGCCAAGGACTACGCCCACATCCGCACGCTGCGGCTCGCCGACGGTCCGGACGAGGTGCACAATCGCGCCATTGCCAGACTTGAACTTCGGAAGTATGCAAACTCTCCAAGTCACTGAACAAGTCATCGAGAGGGAGAGCCGGACGGCGCTTCCGACTTGAAGACACGACAGGGCATGATCCGCGTCGGATGACCGCTTGACGCAAGTGCGCCAGTGGTTACCGATTAGGATCATGCTCGACCTGAAAAGGTCAGGACTGAAGAGGGAGCGTCATCGTGGCTGACGGCGTCAGGAAAGACGAGGAGTTTTCGGGCACCAAGCCGGTCGAGGAGCGGCATCGTTTCGACGAACTGCGGCTCGAGGCCTGGATGCGCGACAACGTCGAAGGCTATGAGGGCCCGCTGGTCGTCCTCCAGTTCAAGGGCGGCCAGTCCAACCCGACCTATCGGCTCGACACGCCGAACCGTTCCTATGTGATGCGCCGAAAGCCGTTCGGCAAATTGCTGCCTTCGGCGCACGCCGTCGATCGCGAATACCGCGTGATTGCAGCCCTTGGAAAACAGGGCTTTCCGGTCGCGCGCGCCTACGCGCTGTGCCAGGACGATAGCGTCATTGGCGCTGCCTTCTACATCATGTCGATGGAGGAGGGCCGGGTGTTCTGGGATCCGACGCTGCCGAGCCAGGATGCCGATGCGCGGCGCAAGATCTTCACCAGCAAGATCGAGACGCTGGCGCAACTCCACATGTTCGATCCCGTTGCGATCGGACTTGGCGACTTCGGCAAGCCCGGCAACTACTTTGCCCGCCAGATCGACCGCTGGACCAAGCAGTACCGCGCCTCCGAGACCCAGCACATTCCGGAGTTCGAGAAGGTCGCCGAATGGCTGCCCAAGACCGTGCCGGAGCAGGCGCGCGTCTCCATCGTCCATGGCGACTATCGTCTCGACAACATGATTTTCCATGCGACGGAACCGCGTGTGCAAGCGGTGCTTGACTGGGAGCTGTCGACGCTCGGCGATCCCATGGCCGACTTCACCTATCTGTTGATGCAGTGGATCATGCCGGGCTTGCACGGCGTCGATCTCAAGGCGCTCAACATCCCGAGCCTGGAAGAGGCCGCGCAGATCTACTGCAACGTCACCAAGATGAACGTGCCGGACCTCAACTGGTATTTCTCCTACAATCTGTTCCGCCTCGCCGGCATCACGCAGGGTATCGCGGGACGCATCCGCGACGGCACCGCCGCCAACGCCAAGGCGCTCGAATCCGCCAAGCGCACCGTGCCGCTGTCGAAGGCATCGTGGGAATACGCACAGAAGGCGGGCGCGGTTTAGGAAGAGCGAAGGCGCGGCCGGTGGCCGCGCTTTTTTGCTTTTGTGATTCGCCGCCCCCCACAAACTCGGTGTCATTGCCCGCGAAAGCGGGCAATCCAGTATTCCAGAGGCAGCAGTGCTTGAGCCGAGAAGCCGCAGCGTACTGGATGCCCCGCTTTCGCGGAGCATGACAGCCGTGATGAGGCGAGCTCGTGCCACTCGTCATTGCGAGCGAAGCGAAGCAATCCAGAGTATCTCCGCAGTAACAGTCTGGATTGCTTCGTCGCAAGAGCTCCTCGCAATGACGAGGAGGTGGGCATCGAGCCCCCTCACTTGCAGCTCCTGTAGGGTGGGCAAAAGCGCGTAGCGCTGTGCCCACCATCTTTCCCCGATCGTGGCGAAAGCGGTGGGCACGCTTCGTTTTGCCCACCCTGTTTCCACAAACTCGGTGTCATTGCCCGCGAAAGCGGGCAATCCAGTATTCCAGAAGCGGCAGTGCTTGAGCCGAGAGGCCGCAGCGTACTGGATGCCCCGGTCAAGCCGGGGCATGACACCGGGTGATGAGGCGAGCTCGTTCCACCGTCATTGCGAGCCACCGTGTCCGCGCGAGTTCTGTGCGTCAAGTTCAGCAAAATTGATCATGGGGTCCGGCCGAGCCATCCCCTCGGAGCCGCCGTCGCTCGCTTGCCCAAAGCGCAGCGTGGCGAGCGACGGCGGCGGAGAGGGGTGGCGTCCATCCCCTTGGTGGGCCTGAGCATCGTCAGGCCGCCTGGCGTAGCGCCTCCTTCTTGTGGTCCTTGAGCAGGTCCATGTTCAGATAGCGATGATCCTCGAGCCAGGCTTCGTGGCGCTCGACGGTCAGCGCCCGCACCAGCCGTAGGCAGCTCTCGGCATTGGGGAAGATTCGCACCACGTAAGTGCGCCGCCGGATCTCCTCGTTGAGCCGTTCGAGCATGTTGGTCGACTTCATGTGCTTGCGGTGCGCCAGTGGCAGGCGGAAGTAGATCAGCGTCTCCTCGATGCTCTCCTCCACCCAGCCGGTGAGCTTCGGATACTTGCCGCTCCATTTGCCAAGCCATTGGGCCAGATCACGCCGGACTTCAGCGAGGTCGCGCCGGTCGTACATCCAGCGCAGCTCCAGCAGGCAATCGTCGTCGACCTTGCGCGGCACATAGTCGAGCGCATTGCGCAGGAAGTGCACATAACAGCGCTGCCAGAACACGCCAGTGAGGACTTCGGGGATCGCCTTCTTCAGGCCCGGATGGTCGTCGGAGATGACGAACTCGACGCCGTGCAGGCCGCGGGCCTTCAGTCCTTCCAAAAACTCCTTCCAGCTCGACCGGCTCTCCCGGTTGGCGAGCTCGACCGCCAGCACCTGGCGCCGGCCCTCCGAGTCGACGCCGATCGCGATCAGCACCGCCTGGCTGGCAATGATGCCGTCCTCGCGGATCCGCTCGTAGCGGGCGTCCAGGATCAGATAGGGGAACGGCTCCTTCAGCTTGCGTTCGCAGAACGCTTTCAGCGACGCATCCAGCCGCTTGTTGATCGCGCTGATCGCCGAGGCCGAGAAGGCATGGCCGACCAGTTCCTCGGTGACCTGCTTCACCTTCCGGGTCGAGACGCCCTGCACGTACATCTCGGCCAACGCCGCCACCAGCGCCTTCTCCGAGCGCTGATAGCGCTCGAACAGCTCGGTCGAGAACCGCCCCTGGCGGTCCTGCGGCACCTTCAACTCGATCTTGCCGACCCGGGTGATCAGCGAGCGCGTGTAGTAGCCGGAGCGGTAGCCAAGCCGGGCTTCGGAGCGCTCGCCTTTCTCCGCACCCAGCGTCTCCGTCATCTCGGCTTCGAGCATGTCCTGCACGGCGGCCTGGATCAGCGGCTTGAGGAACTCCTTGTCCGACGCCAAAAGCTGTTTGACGGCAGAGACATCCGTCCTAATCTTCGTCACGGTCATGGTGGTCCTTGCTCCTCTACGAGCGGTGATTTTCGCAACCACCGGACTTACCATGACCGCTTCAGCCGCTCAGCTTTTGCAGAACCTCCCGCACACTACCTCCGCGCGGAGCGCGGCCCGATGACAGGCTCCGCGCCAGACTATTTCTGCAGTGGCAGTCTGGATTGCTTCGTCGCAAGAGCTCCTCGCAATGACGAGGAGGTGGGCTAACCCCTCACACAATGCGCGATCAGCCTCTCGACAAACCCCGCGCACTTCTCCAGCTCGGCCATCTCGACGAACTCGTCCGGCGTATGCGCCTGTGCGATCGATCCCGGGCCGATCACCACCGAGGGGATGTCGGCCATGCTGGCGAACAGGCTCGCCTCGGTGCCGAAGGCGACCTTGGCGTGGTCGTTGCGCCCGGCGAGGCTCTTGGCCAGCGTGACGATGGCGGCGTCGGCGGCCGTGTCGAGCGCGGGATAGTCGAGGATCTCCTCGAAGTCGATGCCGCAATCCGCATTCTTTGCCTTCATCGCCGGTTCGAGCTCGGCCTTGGCCCAGGCGACGATCGCATCAGTGACCTCTCGCGACTCGGTGATGCCGATGCCGCGACATTCGAACTCGACCGTACAGGCATCAGGCACGATGTTGAGCGCGGCGCCGCCATGCACGATGCTGGTGAGCAGCGTCGAGTGCGGAACGTCGTAGAGGCTGTCCGTTGATCGCGCGGCGGCGAGCTTCACCGCGCGGCGGCGGATCTCGGTGATCAGCTCGGCCGCATATTCGATCGCGTTGACCCCGTCGGGCGCGATCGAGGAGTGGCGGGCGAGGCCGCGAAACGTGGCGCGGACACCGTGCTTGCCCTTGTGGCCGATGATGACCTTCATCTCGGTCGGCTCGCCGATGAAGGCGCCGAGCGGCTTGACCTTCGTCTTGGCGATTTCGCGCAGCATCGGCCGCACGCCGACGCAGCCGATCTCCTCGTCATAGGAGATTGCGAGATGAATTCGGCGTCTTGAGCTTCGCCTCCACCATCTCGGGCACCATCGCGAGGCAGACCGCGACAAAGCCCTTCATGTCGGTGGTGCCGCGGCCGTAGAGCTTGTCGCCACGCTCGACGAGCTTGAACGGATCGTGGCTCCAGTCCTGGCCGACGACGGGCACGACGTCGGTGTGGCCCGATAGCACCAGGCCCGGGCGGTCCTCGGGTCCAATGGTGACCCACAGCGAGGCCTTCTTGCCGGTCTCATCGATGATGCGCTCACCCTTGATGCCGAACGCGGCGAGATAGCTTTCGATATGGGCGATCAGGGGCAGGTTGGTGCGGTCGCTGACGGTGTCGAAAGCAACGAGGTCGGCGAGCAGCTTGCGGATACGGTCGGGTCTTGAGCTCTGCATTTTCAGGATCTTGGTAGGAGATTGCGGAAACCGAGGCGGCTTGCATGAACCATACCAACGTGGTGGCCGGTCGCGCAAATCAACACAGATCCGTAGCCCGGATGGAGCGCAGCGTAATCCGGGACCGCTGTGTCCGCACGGATGGAATCCCGGATTGCGCTGCGCTCCATCCGGGCTACAAGACCTTGCGTTGCCCGTCGGGCAAAACACGCAAACCATGGGTCAATGCGCGGCGGCAAAATATTCCGCTTTACCGAAATTCGGAAATGACGTATGTGTCGCGCAACCCGGCCCAAGGAAGAGGGGCGTATCGCGATCGTCACGAACGCGGTCGGGCGGCGGTGGACGTGGACCATACCGGCGCGAAAGGCTTCGCAGGGCGGGCAACCGTGAGCGAAAGCGTCACGCCAACGACAGGTGCGGTTCGCGTACGGCCAAATCGTGTGGTCCTGGCGCCCGGGGTCTGAGCGCCAAGTCTGGCGGTGATGTCGCGGCCCGACCGGGTCCGCAGCATCAGCCATCCGCAAGGCGACGGGGGCAATAGTGCATCGCTCCCCGGGGAGAGCACGACATAAGCCGTTCCAACCACTGCGCAGGGAAGGCCGGGATGCTTCCGGTTGCCCTGTTTCCCGCTATGCATTGAAGCACACGCAATCTGCTCTCGGCATGGCGGTCCATAGGAGCCAACCGGCTCCCGGTCTTCCCTGCGCCCTCTTTCAATGAGGGTGAGGCATCGAAGCAAAGCTCGGGCGAACAAGCCGCGAGGATGCGAGGGTGTGTCTGCAAATGAAGATTCAAGCTGTAGAAGCGACGCCTACGCCGCTTGCTCCGTCATTGCGAGCGCAGCGAAGCAATCCAGAAATCTATCCGCGGAAAGACTCTGGATTGCTTCGCTGCGCTCGCAATGACGATGTTGGAGCAGTTGTGCGCCAAACCTCGCTCTCGTGCCTGGACGCAGTGCAGCGTCACTACGCGCTGCGTCGCGTCCGGGGCACGAGACCCTGCTAAACCGGCTTGCCCGTATACGGCATCGATGCCGTGAGACCGCCGTCGACCGGGAACGCCTGGCCGTTCACATACGAGGCCTCGTCGCTGGCCAAAAACAGTCCCATCGCTGCGAGCTCATGCGGCTGGCCGGGGCGCTTGAGTGGGTTGAGCTGGCCGATCTTGTCTTGGGTGCCGCGCTCCTTGGCGCGGTCGAAGATCGGTTTGGTCATGCCGGTTTCGATCAGGCCCGGGCACACCGCGTTGATGCGCACGCCAGTGCCGGTGAGCGAATAGGCCGTGGTCTGCACCAGGCTGATCACGCCGGCCTTGCTCGCCGCATAGGGATGGCCGCTGGCGCCGGCCTTGAGACCTGCGACGGACGCCGTCAGCACGATCGCGCCGGACTGCTGCTTGACCATGTGCGGCATGGCGTATTTCACCGCGAGGAACGGCCCGATCAAATTGACGCGCAAAATCTCCTGCCAGTGCTCCACCGTCTGCTCGGCGAGCGGAATGAGCCCGCCGGAGACGCCGGCATTGGCCCAGATCACGTCGAGCCGGCCATGCGTCTTCACCGCCTTGTCGATGACAGCGATCACGTCCTTCTCGGAGCCCGCGTCCGCCACCATGGCTTCCGCGACACCGCCGGCCGCCCTGATCTCTTCGACGGTCTCCTTCACCGCCTCGGTGCGATCGACGGCAATGAGCTTTGCGCCTTCCCTGGTGAACAGCAGCGCTGCGGCGCGGCCGATGCCGCTGCCGGCGCCGGTGATGATGACGGATTTGCCTTGCAGGCGGCCCATGCGCTTCTCCCTTTGGTTCGCATCGCGGCCCTTGCCGCGCGACGGAATTTCAAACAAGATTTCAAACGGTAAAGTGTCTTGAGACACGTTCGCTACTGACGTACAGCGACATCACACGGGATGGAAGGGTTTCGATGGCAGGCGCAGACAAGCCGAATGTGGTCATGACACGATGGTGGTGGGTCCGGCACGCGCCAGTGCGCAATGACGGCGGCAACATCTACGGACAATCCGACATCGCCTGCGACACCAGCGACACCTATGTGTTCAACGCTGTTGCCAAGGTGCTGCCACGCAAGGCGGTCTGGTATTCGAGCAATCTGAGGCGCACACATCAGACGGCCGAAGCGATCTGGGCGGCCGGCTTTCCGCGGCCTGCGGCGATGAAATGGGAAGCGGATCTCGCCGAGCAGAATCTCGGCCGCTGGCAGGGTATGAACCGCGCCGAGTTCATCGCGAGCCGCCCCGTCGGCACCAGCTGGTTCGCCGACATCAACGAGCCCGCGCCCGGCGGCGAAAGCTTCATGGACCTCTACAACCGCACGCGCCGCACCATCGAACGGATCAATGTGGAAGCGGCCGGGCAGGACATCATCGCGGTCGCGCATGGCGGCACCATCAAGGCGGCAGTCGGCCTCGCGCTCGGTGACTTGCCGGAGCAGGGGCTCGCATTCGACATCGACAATGTGTCGGTGACGCGGCTCGATCATTTCGCAAGCCGGGAGCGCACGGTCTGGCGGTTGCCGATGGTGAACCAGCAGCCGTGGATCGCCGACGCTGCGCACGCAGCGATGCACCAGCCTGCGGGACCGGAAGTCAAGAAGCTTGCTTGAGCCATTGTCCGGCCGCGCGCCTGCGGCGCAAGGTTCAAGCCAATTGATCATACTCTGGGAGATGAAACATGACCTTGTTCGACATGAAGGGGAAAGTTGCCGTCATCACCGGCTCGACGCGCGGCATCGGGCTCGCGATCGCCGAGCGCATGGCCGAGCACGGCGCCAAGGTGGTGATCTCCTCGCGCAAGGCCGACGTCTGCGAGCAGGTTGCGAAGGGCATCAACGACAGATTCGGCAAGGGCACCGCGGTCGCGATCGCCGCGAACATCTCGTCGAAAGAGAATCTGCAAAACCTCGTCGACGAGAGCAACCGCGCCTTCGGCAAGATCGACGTGCTGGTCTGCAACGCCGCGTCGAACCCGTATTACGGCCCGCTCGCCGGCATCTCCGACGATCAGTTCAGAAAAATCCTCGACAACAACATCGTCGCCAACAATTGGCTGATCTCGATGGTGGTGCCGCAGATGATCGAGCGCAAGGACGGCTCGATCATCATCGTCTCGTCGATCGGCGGCCTCAAGGGCTCGACCATCCTCGGTGCGTACGCGATCTCGAAAGCCGCCGACATGCAGCTCGCGCGCAACCTCGCCTGCGAATACGGCAAGGACAATATCCGCGTGAACTGCATCGCGCCCGGCCTGATCAAGACCGACTTTGCCAAGGCGCTGTGGGACAATCCGGAGAACCTGAAGGCCTCAACCTCGCGCTCGCCGCTCTTGCGCATCGGCATCCCCGACGAGATCGCGGGCGCGGCGGTGTTCCTGGGTTCGAAGGCCGGTGACTTCATGACCGGCCAGACCATGGTGATCGACGGCGGCGCGACGATCAGTTGAGCGCTGGCGATTAGCTGACGCGCAGCTCGGGGAAGGGGCAAATGCGTGCCCCACCATCGGTGTCATCGCCCGCGAAAGCGGGCGATCCAGTATTCCAGAGGCCTTCGTCGAAGAGCCCGCTCTCACCACATCCGCCGCGGAGTACTGGATGCCCCGCCTTCGCGGGGCATGACAGTGAGTGTGGGGAGGCTGCGTCGGCACCCGCGATACTAAGCTTCGCCTCACTCCACCGCCGCGTAAACCAGATCCCGCACCAGCGTGCGCGTGTAGTCGCGCTGGCCCGGGCCCTGGCTCATGAACACCGCGAACAGATCCTCCTTCGGATCGATCCAGAAGAACGTGCCGGCAATGCCGCTCCAGAAATACTGGCCGACGCTGCCGGGGAAGGGCGCGATACCCGGCTCGCGCCGCACAGCAAAGCCGAGGCCAAAACCGTGGCCGGGCGACAGCAGCGTGCCATTTGTGACAACGTGCGGCCCGAGATGATCGGACGCCATCAGCTCCAGCGTCTTGCGGCCGATGATCCTGTTGCCGCCGAGCGTGCCGCCATTGCGCAGCATCAGGCAAAAGCGGGCATAATCCATCGTGGTCGAGACCAGCCCGCCGCCGCCGGATTCCATCACCGGCCGTTCCAGCATGTTGAAGAGCGCGACCTTGTCGCCGGTCCAGGGATCGGCCGCGAACGGTTCGGCGAGCCGGCCGGCATTGGCCTCGGCTGTTGCAAAACCGGTCTCGGCCATCTGCAACGGCGCGAGGATGCGCTCGGCGAGGAACGCGCCGAGCGGCTTGCCGCTGACGACCTCGATGATGCGGCCGAGGATGTCGGTGGAGCGGCTGTAGTTAAACTCGTCGCCGGGATGGCAGACCAGCGGGAAGCTCGCCACCAGCGCGGCGTGCTCAGCATTGGTGATCTTGCGGCTGCGGACGCGGGACTCCTGATAGAGCTTGTGCACGGGGCCGTCGCCCTGGTGCTCGTAGGTCAGGCCCGAGGTGTGACGGAGTAGGTCCTGCACCGTCATTGGCCGCTTGGGCGGAACCAGGTCCAGCTTGCCGCCAGTGACCACGCCGACCTTTTGCTCGGCAAACTCCGGAATGAACTTGGCGACCGCGTCGCTGAGAAGGAGATGGCCGTCTTCGACCAGCGCCATGATGCCGACCGAGACAATGGGCTTGGTCATCGAGAAGATCCGGAAGATCGAATCGCGCGTCATCGGCGCGGCTCCCGTCGGGCTCTGCCGTCCCAGTGCCTCGAACCAGCCGATTTGGCCGCGGCGGGCGACCAGCACGGTGACGCCGGGAACAGTGCCCTTGTCGATCTCGCGCTCGAAGGCGTCCGACATGGCCTGGAGGCGGGGACGCGACAGCCCGAGCGTCTCGGGGCGGGCTTCCGGCAAAGGCGGGGTCTGCGGCGCGATCGTGGCCTGTGGGGCGGCTGTAGCGGTCGCTGTGGCGGTCATGGGCACTCCCGGTTGCTCTTGATTATCGGGAACGGACTGTGGCGCAAAAACCCCGGTACAAACAAGCGAAGCTGGCGCGGTTCACCCTTGCAAACCGGCCGTCCCCTGTGCTTGAAAGCGGCCCTGATCCTAAGGCGACGCAGGGTCTGTAGGAGTGTAGCTCAATTGGTAGAGCACCGGTCTCCAAAACCGGGGGTCGCAGGTTCGAGCCCTGCCACTCCTGCCAGCAAAATCAATCACTTAGATCAGATGCTGACGGGATAGGGACGCGAGGGTCCCTGTTTGCGAATCACGATAGGCGAGTGGCCTTGCGCCAACGCTAGCGCGCCGGGGTCCGTTCGGCTTGAGCGGGGACTTGGCTGCGATCGACGTCGCGGATCGGAACGCGGCGCAGCAGCGAGACGATGGTGCCGCCGAGCTCGAAATAGGTGCGCAGCCGCAGTGCGCGGGAAGATCCCTTGAGCTCCGCATTCAGGCTGACCGGCACCTGCACGTAGGTGAGGCCGAGCTGGAGCAGCGAGATCAGTGCACAGATCTGATAGCCGTAGCCGTCGGCCTTGACTGCGATCTGGCGCAGCCATTTGACGGGGTAGACGATCATGCTGTGGTAGTCGGACAGCCAGAAGCCGAACAAGCAGTTCAGGATGAACCGCAGCGAATGCGACTGGATCGAGCGGTTGACGGAGCGGTCTGACTGGTTGTCGCGATAGGTGATGACAATGTCGGCGGCGCCCGCCGCCTTGAACATCCTGGCGATGCCCTCGTTTTGAAAGGCGTGATCGCCGGGAATGAGGGTGATGGCATCGAATTTCGCGCGCGAGAGGGCGTATTCGAAGCCGGCACCCACGCCCCGCCGTTCGGGGTTGTGATGCACGATGATGCGCGGCTCGCCGGCCGCGAACTCGTCCATGATCGTGCCGGTGGCGTCGGTGCTACCGTCGTCGATCAGGAAGATCTCGAAATCGTCAAGCAGATCGCGGGCGAGTGGGAGCACGCCGTCGATGGTGTCGGCGATCTTGTCCTGCTCGTTCAGCGCAGGGATGACGATCGTAAGCCTTTTTGCCGCTCTGGAAGGTGTCATCGCATGCTGCCGTTGCCGGCCACCCTATACCGTTGGGACCCCCGATTCACGCTAGGTGATCTCTGCCGGGAGAACAAGACGGACCCCGCCATTCAAGCCGGCACAAGTGAAACGAAGCCCGTGATGTGTGTGTTCCGTGCAACTAATCGGAAAAATCGTAAAGGCCGGTATCGCCGATGCCGAAGGTTTGGCGTAGCCGTCCGATGCGGCCCGCCATGTTCCGGCCTGCCGCGGTCGGCGCAAAGTGAGCGCCGGTCTGTTCGACCAAGTCGCCGTCCATCAGGGTCCGGATGCGTCCCTCGAACAGATCTGGAACCTGCCGTTCGAGGATTTCGACAAGCGGAGCGCTGCCCTCAGGCCGGTCGACGAGACCGAGCAGGATGTCGAGCGAAACCGATTTGAACACTGCCCCAAAGGCGAACACATAGGCCATGACGCAAAACCCGAAAATCGAGGCGGCGTCCCAGTACTGGAATTGCGGGACGACGAGCATACCGAGCATCACGCCGAAGCCATGCGAGACGACCGCGGCGATCGCGAGCAGCATCACGGATGAAAGCGACCATGCGAAAGCGCGCGCCATGAGCTGCAGGGCAGGCGACAGCACGGCGAAGGCGAGGACGGCGATCAGTCCGACAACATAGGACATCGTGCCGCTCACCCAAGGCCCGTCGACAGACGAACCAGTTTGACGAGATGCGCGACCGCCACCCCCTTGGATGTCGGCGCCAGCCTGCCGTCTGCCGTCGTCACCAGCCTCGAACCGATCAGGAGTTTCAGGCGATTATGCGTGAAGGTGCCGAGATCGCCGCCCTGCATGTAGGCTGCGGCCCATTGCTCCAGCGTGAGAGGACGTCCAGTCTTGACCAGTGCCGTGAGCAACGTCAGCGTAAAGCCCCATGCCAGCAGGCTGAACAGGACGTAGCAAAGCATCATCGCCGTCGCCAACAGGAAGAGACCGCTGAGCACCTCGTCGAAATGGCGTTGACCGGGAAGCACGATGCAGGCGAGCACGTAAAGGACGATGACGCTGACGCAGCCCAGCCGAAAGCGGCGACCGGATCCGCCTGTGGCAGCGATGCGCGCATAGCCCAGCAGTAGAAGTGGGAAGGCGATGCTGAGACAGATCGCAGCGGCTTGCGCCGGGCCCGGTAGCATGTTCATTGCGGAAATCGCCTCGGATGCCTCGGTGCTGCCCGACCAGTCGGGTGTCTATAGGAGGTGGCATTTTAGGGGTCAATGACCAATCGGGAGCCCGTCATCCGCCGCTCGATCGCTCGAAAGTTGATGCAGGGCCTACCCGCTGACCGGCCGATTCCAGATCGTCTCCGCAAGCGCGATGTCGGTGACGGAATCCTCGCCGGGAGCCAACGGCTTTCCCTGTCCGACGATAGCGGCGGCGAAAGCGTCGGCCTGACGCCGAAACGCCCAGCTCCCTTCGCGCGGCAGCCGCGTGCGTTGTCCGCCCTGGTCGAGGATGACCTCCGCCTCCTGCTCGGCAAAAGGTGGAGGCAGTTCGATCGTCAGTGTGCCGCGCTCGAAATCGATCGTCAGTCCCTCGCGCCAGGCGCCTTTGGACCCGTTCACGAGCTGCAGGGCGCAGGCGACGCCGTCGAAGTCTAGCGTCAGGGTCGCAGCGCCAGAAGTTTCGACGGCGCTTTCGGCGACTGTCGGCGATGATCCGAGCATGTAGCGAGCAAGATTAATGATATGGCTGAACACGTTCAGAAAATTGTCGTAGCCGGGGCGCAATGCCTGCGGCATCCAGTCGGGGCCATCCTGCCAGAGTTCGAGTCCGTCCGGCCGGGCCTCTCCGGTCATGACGAAATTGTCGTGCGACCGCCCGGTGTTTCCGCCGAAGCACCAGCCTTTTGCCCCGACGACGCGTCCGAGCGAGCCGTCAGCGCGGATGCGCGCCAGCTCGACCAGCGCGCGCGCCACGCCGGCGTCGTGACGTTTCATGTAGCCGACGCTGTAGACGCGGCGCTGTCGCTGCGCGGCTTCGACTAGCGACGCTGCCTGAACCGTCGTATAGGCCATCGGCTTCTCCGACAGCACGTGCCGGCCGCTGTTCAGCGCGTCCATCACGATCGGGCCGGTGGCACGACGTTTCGTCACGACGACGACGGCAGAGACCTCGCTGTCCGCGAGCAACTCCCGGTGCGTGCCGTAAATTCGCGCGACGCCGAATTTCTGCGCCGCTGCGGCCGCCAGATCAGGCCGGAGATCGGCAATCGCGACGACGCGGCAGGCGGGGTTGGCAGCGAAATTGGCGAGGTGGCACATCTGGCCGACCATGCCCGTTCCGATGATGCCAATCCCTGGCTTCATTTGCTACGATCCCTCGAAGCGCTTTCGGACGACGAGGAAGTGCGCCGGCTGACCCCAGGTGTTGATGAACGCCGGGTCTGATTGGGTGAGGGCGGTGACCGCGGACGCATCCCGTCGCCCGATCGCGGCAAAGATACGATGGAAACTGTCGAGCGTCGCAATGATGGCTTCGATGTCGGCAGCATCGTCGGCGAGAATGTCCGTTGTCTGTATCGTCTCGCGCAACCAAGCGAGGCTGGAGATCACCCGGGGCAGGCTGGCGCCGAAGGGATCGTCGATCATCCCGTCGACATCGCGAACCAGCGCTTCGATCGATGCCGAGATCGCGTCGACGGCTTCGATGTTGCCGACCAGATAGAGCTTCCGTCCGCCGAGGAAGCTCAGACGGCTGCGGCCGAGATGGCGCGCTGCGCGCCGCAGCTTCTCGTCGTCGGACAAGACCTTCTTGTGCCAGTAGACGTCAAGGCTGTCGCGATAGGCCGGCCATGCCGAATGGATGTCGAAGCCCTGCTCATGCGCCGCCGTGCATAAGGCTCTAGCGTCGAGGAAGTACCGGTGTCGGACGAAGGGATTTTCGAGCACGTCCATCAGCCAGGAGTCGAAGCTGCGGGTGTGCGGAATGCTGTTCCATTTCGCGTCGAACAGCGTCTTCGCGGTCTCCAGCGCAGGGCGACCCGTCAATGCCTTGCCGGCCGCATGGATCGCCTTGAGCGCGAGCTCGAAGAAGCCGCCGTAACGTTCGTAGTAGGAAACGACGGCGTGACCGTCGGGATTGAGCAGCCGGTGGAAGATGCGTAGCCAATTTTCGGTCGGCTGCACCGTGTAGATGAATCCTTCGGCATCGATGATGTCGAAGCGACGATCGCTGCGAAATCCCTCGACATCGGACGCTACGAGTTCACGCAGGCGGTCCGCCCGGCTGAATTGCGCGAAATATGCCTGAATTTTTTCGTGGGCGAGACGGTTTGGCTCGGCGAGCGTCATGTTCGCGCCCCAGCCGGCAAACACCAGGGCATTCTCGCCGGAATCAGGACCGAATTCGAGCACCTCGGCACCGCGGAACAGCCGCGGCGACAGCGCCAATTTGTCCGAAAACAGTTCGCGCCGCTGACCGGCATAGGCCCCAAGCTCAGCGGACGATTTGAAATTCCCGAACGTCGGCAGAACGCTCTGGCGTTCGTAGTAGTTGAAGAGCTTGTCCTCAGCCATGCGGCGACCCTGCAACCGCCTCGAGGCGATCGAGCTCGCTCCAGATGTCGGAGGGCGCGAAGATCGAAACGATGTGCAGCGGGCGCTTCACATTCTCGCGCAGCCGGCTGCTGACCTTGGCTTCGTTCTCCTGGTTCACGGCGAGAAGGCAGACAAGCGGATCCGGCTTTCCGGTGAGGTCCTCAGGCGAACGGATCGGAATGCCGGTGCCAGGCAGGAACAGGCCCTGGCGCTCTTTCTGATCGTCGACCGAGAGATCGACGAGATCCGTCAGCTCGTGGGCATTGGTGAAGGTGCAGGCGCGACAGCCTGCGCCATAGATGGCGATCTCGGCACCATTGGCACGGGCCTTGGCGAGGATCGGACGAAGCCGTGCGCCATATTCTCGCGCGCGCTGACCGAATTTTTCGCCGACGCCAGATGGCGCAGGAGGCACTGTCACGTCGCGCGCGGCTCGGCGGGCTGCGATCGCGAGGCTGCCGCCGCTGAAATTGTATTTCTTCACGGACAGCGCCTCGAAGCCGTGGCGTGCCAGTAGGGCGAGCAGGGTCGGTTCGGTGAAATAGCTGACGTGCTCCTCCCAGAGGACGGAGAGGTCGCCCGCCGTCGAGCCGGGGGCGAAATCGGGCACGTCGATGAACAGCAGGCCATCGTCGCGCAGCGCGATCTTCACGCAGTCGAAGAAGTTCTCGAAGTCGACGATGTGCTCCAGCACCTGGCGCGAGACCACCAGATCAAACTTGCCGGCCTGCGCGACCGCATCGTGGCACAGTGCCGGGCTGATCATGTCGGCATAAACCTTGATGCCGCGCTCGCGGGCGATCTTGCCCGATACGGGGTTGGGCTCGACGCCCACCAGGACTTTCGCGCCGCGCTCGCGCAGCTTGTCCATGAACAGGCCGTCGTTGCATCCGATCTCGAACACCGATTGAGGGCTCGAGAACTTCGCGATGGTATCGAGCTCGTCCACCTGGTGCGGTTCCGGCTTCCAGCTGCTGAAATTGTAATTGAACTGGCGATACAGGATATCGGGATCGATCGGCTTGACGATCTGCGGCAGGCCGCAATCGCCGCAGGCCAGCACCTCGAACGGATACCGTTCCTCCTGCTCGTTTCGGCTATGGCGCAGCCGATGCGCGATCGGCATCTGTCCGAGATCGATGACCGATCGCAGGTTGGTCGAATGGCAGAGGCGGCAATGGTCGGTCACTGATTATTCTCGCATTTGGGCAGGTCTGACGAGGCGACCTTCAATGAAACCGGCGCGGTCGGCAACGAGACGGTCTCGGATACATCCAATCCGATGTGAGCGGAGCAGTCCTCCGGCCGATGCGTCCTCAAGCAAAGCAGGTAGCAGTCGTCGATAGGTCTTGCAAGACGTGCCGCTGGCCGTCGATCGGAGGCGGACACGGCTGCTGATGGGCGGTCTCAAAGACTGTGGCCGCGGCCGCGGTCAATGCCGCCGCTCATAGAGTGTCAAATTACCCCTGGTCTCAACGGCCACGAAATCTCGCTTGATCCGCTTCATGACCTCTTGGACATAGGGATACTCCGGCCTGCGCTCCACCATGCTATCATAAAATAGCCGGTCCGCCGGGGTCATCGAGCGATCTAGGAATCGCGCGTCAAAGGACACCAAGAATGGCATGAAATAGGCCAGCGGCGCCCGATGGGCCTGCGCCAGATAGGCCCAATCCCTGAGGGCGATAATCAGGACCCTCTCGTCTGGCCTAGTCTTGTCCTGGATGAACTTGGTTTCGGTCTCGGTGATCTGGTCAAAGTCCTCCTGCCACGTGACTGGTGGGCTCGAGACGAATGGCCACCTCAGAAGGCTGGGATAAGTTGCATACGATCTTAGGCCGTAGAGGTGCGGATTATTCTTGTCTTGCACGAACAGCAGCGCAAGAATAGTGGCAACGGCCGCTGTAGCGCCGGCGGCTCTTCGGAACGACGGTCGCCACCCGGCTGAAAATTGACGGATCCACCACGCGGTCACGATGACCAGCGGCAACGCATTCTGGTGCCAGACTGCATCCAGCGTTCGATTGACCCATTTGATCATCAGCGCGATGCCAATCATCGACAACGTCAGCAGAAGTCCCGTCACGAACCGGTCCCGCGCGGAATCATAGGGCCGTGACAGCCGGATTGAGGCCCAGCCGACGGTGATGCATCCGACGATCTGGAGTGGCAGATTGTAGATGATGCCCCAGCCGAAGTCCCATTTGATGGGCGTGCTTCCCCATCCCGTCCCGTAGAGTATGATTGGGCGGAAGCATTCGATCAGAAAGTCCAGGGAGAAGGCTCTCGAACCGAACAGCATCAGGCACATCAAGATTGCGGCGGCAATCGACGTGACCGCGAACACAAGTGCATTGCGATAGCTCGGAAAACCTCCGGCGATCGCGGCGACAAAGGTACCTGTCACGAGGAAGAACAGTCCGATCTCCGTCTGCCAGAGCAGCGAGAGGGCGCACATGATGGCCGATACGATCAGCCATGTGAGGCGCCCGGGAGCGGTACAGTGCAGGCTGATCGCGAATGCAAAGACGATCAATAGAGGAAATCGCGTCGGGTAGGCAGACGGCGAGTAGAACTGATTGGCGGTGGAGAAAGCCAGCACGGCGAGAGCCGTGATGATAGCGGACGCGGCGAGTTTCGACCGGATCAAGTAGTTCAGAAGAAAGTAGGCCTGGATATACGTCGCAAGCGTGATCGCGATGTTCAATCCGGCCGCTCGCATGGCGGCCGATTTCCAGCCATCTCCCATGATGAGATGAAAGAACCAGCCAAGCGCCGGACCATAATGTGAGTGGTAGTCCAATCCCGGAACGAGACCGGGCGCGTAGCCATAGAGTGCCGGCCCGATGAAGTAACTGACCTTATGCGATTCGTCTCGCACGGCCGCCGTTACGCCTTCAAGGTCGGAGGGGATCAGCAGCAGGGCAAGGAATACGATCACGAGCAGATCGGCCGCCCGCACGCTGAACCGGGTGTCGGTCGAGGGTTTTGCAGCAGGAAAGTAATTGTTGGCGCCTCGATTGAGGCTGACGGTGATGGCCGCGGCCGCCAGCAAGGCGATCGCGATCCCGGACCTGCCCGTATCGTTGGCGGCGTGGAGTGCAAGGTAGACGAGGCTCGCCGTGATGGTGCTCAGTGTGAGCGAGCCCGATGATTGATGCGTCGCATACAATGCAGCTGCGGCCGCAATCGGCCCGGACAGGAAGAGCGAGCCGTAGAACGCCTTCTTGCAGAAGTCGCAATTCTTATCTGCCAAGGCCATATCGAAGCCTTCGACGAAATTCGATTGAAACGACGGAAGGTGATTTTTCAACAGCAGCAGCACCACGTAGGCGACGGCGCATCCCAGCAGGGCGGCCACAACTGCTCTGGCGGCGATCGAGTATTCCCTTGTGTATTGCACTAGGAGGTCTCGAGGCCCGCAACGATCGAAGTGCAGGAGGAAGCTGCGAAGACAGCAGAAAATCTAGCTCGCTCTGAAATCACGTACAGTCCCCAATTGCCTCAACGCAAGCATTCGCACTGGGCTTCTACCACCACAGCGTTCGTTGAACAATCCCACGAAGCCGATGGTTGCTTGCCGGGCATGATATGTCCGTCATCCGGGATGACGTCGGCGGGAACCGTCAATCGCCGGAGGCGTGCTTGCTCATTGACCAGCCGGAAGTCCGGTGAGGTGGTGCGTGTGTCTAGCGACCTCCGGAGGCGGCACCATCACAAGCGGGGGAGGGCAGCGCCAGCAACCAGGCCGACGCGCGGACGCCAGGCCGGTTGCAAGGCGGCCGATACTCGGCTCTCGCCAGAGGGGCCGGCGCTCCGTCCTTTAGCTGCATGAGTTCACCGCGCCCTTCCGTGGCCGAGGGGTTATTTCGAAGGATCGTTGTCAGAAGCTCGACGAAGCCAATGTCATCGGGCCGAGGAATTCCCGGCGCGGCGCGATAACGCCAAGTCTCGCGGCGGGGCGGGCAAGGAAAGGTCTCGAGGTAGGAAACCGGGCAGTGGCCGTTCACAACGAAATGAGGATCGGTAAAATCCCCACAGTAATCCGTATAGATAAACGACCGCTCGCGATTTTCGTCACGCAAGATCGTCTGGGCCACGTTCATGTCGTTGCCGCCAAGGCATCGTGAGCGGAACGAGAAGACGTGCGAATCCTCGAATTGGAGCTTCACGACCTTTGGCTCGGGATCCGCGAGCAAGGCCGCTCGAACTTGCCGCAGCATGTCGCCACTGAGCAACCCGTCGTAGAGCAGCCATTTGGAATCGTGAGCTAACGACAATGCGAAGATTGCGATCAAGCCCCCCGCGACCGCTGCGCGTGCGCGCAATCCCGGAATCGCCTGTACGATGGTCGCGATCAGGATCAAGACGCCAAACTGCGAGGGAAAGAGCAGCCTCGACTCCCCCCGCGTCACGTCGCCATAAGTTCCGGTCAGTGCGTAGGGCAACGCGCCAATGAGGGTCATCGCGGCTCCCAACGTCAGCAGCAGCAGTGTCGCATTCCTGGTCGAGCGGCTCTTCAGCACCCAGGGCGTCGACAATGCGCTCGAAGAGGACAGAGCAAACCCGGTGATCGCGGCCAATGTCAGTACCGCGGAAATGGGACGCCCCAGCAGCGCGAACCCGTGAGAGTAGGCGTAGCTCAGGCCGCTCGGGAAGGCCATGAGGTGGGCATAGAGCGCATTGCCTATGATCGTGAAATCGTTCGCGAAACTATATTGTCCGGCGTAGTGACCACTCTTCCCCAGAATTGTCAATCGCAGAACGATCAAGGCTGCAACGGCCAGCCAGAACGGTGCAAGACGCGCGAGCTTCTGCCTCCAATGCCCGGGGCTAGACCAGGCAAGCACGACGCGGAGCGGTTCGAGGGCGATCAGAGTCTCGAGCGACAACGAGAAAAGCAGACTAAATGGCGCGGCCCATCGAAGCGCGCGCACCTTCGAATAGGTCAGCTCATAAGACAGCAGATAGAAGAGCAGGAAGAAATCATAGATCGCATTTTGAGTCAGGCGAATGACATAGAATGGGCTGAGCAAGAACAGGGCGGTAACGAGTGCCGCGATCAGTCTTGTGAGAGATGACCGCGAGAGGACCGAATAGAGCAATACGCCGTTCACAAGATGGCAACCGAGGCCGGCGAAGCGTGCGGCAACGTCGGGAGTATCGTTCAGCAGCCAGACGAACAGCGTCATCGGAATCGCAAAGCCGGCATGTGCCGACTCCCACAGCACGCGAGCGACGCCGGTCGGACCTTGAGTCCAGTAGACGTAGTACACGGTCCAGTCGTCGCCGAAGACTTCACGCGCGAACAGCGCGGGCACGCTCGCAACAAAGGCGAGGGCCAGAGCCACGTAGACATATCCAATGCCCGATCGCGCCTGTTCTCGGAGAGCTGCTGGTTTTAGACCTGCAGTCATGCGACAATCATCGAGCCCGGCGGAGTTGGCCATGGTCCTAAGCTTTGGCTCGCTTGTTCAGATATTCCGCGGCGAGCGTGCCTAGTGATGTGACATAGTCCTGAACCGCGGCGGCGTCGCTGCCGTCGGGCGCCCAGTCGGGAAAAGCGGTGCGTGAGGGATCGAACGGGCCGGCCGTGGTTTCGTGAAACACCAGCCACTCCGAGGTGATCAGGATCGAGTGGAAGACCTTCTCGGGCATCCGGTAATAGCACAGGGCGCCACGGCCGTAGGGCGCCATCTCGAGCACGTCGCGAATGTGGCCGTCATCCTCGAAGATCACGACCAGGGCGGTGCCCTCGATCAAATGAAACGATTCAGGTTTGCCAAAGTGCTTGTGGGGCCGGACATAGGCTTCGCGATGATGCACGATCAGCATCTCGTGCAGGCCGGACGAGGGATCCGGATGCGTGCATAGCCGGCTGCGCAGCCGCGGATTGTCGGCGGCGATGCATTTCAGCTCCGCGATCGTGGCGTCATCCGCCGTGACGATGGCGTCGTCCGAATAATACACTTCCGGGTTTTGCGCGCGCAGCGAGGTCAGCCGGCGCGGGCCAGCCGTCTCATTCGAAGAAGATGAAGCCATGGTCGCCCCGGTACCCGCATTTATCGTAGATCCAGGCCCAAGTTTCCGGACCGTGGAAGCTCAGGCAGGTGAGCTGCCAGTAGAGGAGGTTCGCCTTCTCGCGCTCGTTGCGGAATGATTCCACCATCAGATATTTCGAGGCGCCGCGCCCGACGCGCTCGATTTCCGACACCGCGCGGAACACGTCCTCGAGCGGCAAATTGTGGAGCACACCGAGCGACACCACGAGATCGAAGCTGTGATCGGGGTAGGGCAGCTCGACGGCGCTGCCCACCGTCAGGTGCGGCCGCACCTCCTCCTTGGCGTTGGCGATGCCATAGTCGGAGACGTCGATGCCGGCGATCTTGAGGTCGGGCACGAGCTGGGTGAACTCGTAGAGCAGGTAGCCCTTGCCGCAGCCGACATCGAGCACGCTCATGCCGGGTTTGATGCCGTAGCGATCGATCAGGGTCTGGGCGAGCGGGCGCCACCGTCCGTCGTAGCGATAGCCGCCATAGCCATAGCGGCGGTCGCCGTCCCAGTAATCGCGGCCCCACTGCCGCGCCACGGTCGCGGATTCCGCCTTGTCATGCTCGACGACCCGCTGAACGTAGTTCCGCTTGGTCGACGCATGCATCGGCTGGAGCAGGTTGATCTCGGTCATGATCGTTCAATCGGTCCGTGCCATCGTCACAGGATGGTCGCGAATTTGTTGACGAGGAGGATGTCCTCGACGGCCTGGATGTCGTCCCGTGAGGAAAGCGCAATCTCCTCGACGGCCGCGTGCAGATCGCAGCCCTCGCGCAGCACGCGGTCGTAGATCTCCCGCCGCCGTGCCTCTTCGGGCGGCAGCATGAAGATGCTGTAGAGGATCAGGCCGCGCAGCCGCGGCAGCTCGTCCAGGATGTCCTCGAGCACCATGTAGCTGCCGGGCATGGTGTGCTCGGCGGCGCTGAGCAGATATTGCAGGTTCTTGCGCCGCGCATAGTCGCGGATCACGATGTTCTGCACATGCTGCGGGGTGCGACTGCCGTTCAGCGGCCGCGCGCCGATATAGCCGCGATGGCCGGCTCGCTCAGCCATGGAAGCCTCCCGGCAGCTTGTATTGCATGCCCACCCGCGTCGCCGGGCGCAGCAGGATCGGCTCGAAGAACTCGCCGAAGCGCTTGTCCGCATAGGGCGACATGATGCTCTTGAATCGGCAGTTCATGCTCCAGCGCGTGCCGGGTTCCTCGTTGACGCGATTGCCGTGCATCAGCGTCTGGTTGAACAGCATCACGTGGCCATAGGGGATCTCGATGAAGGTCGCGTGCGGCTTGATCGTCTTGTACAGCTCTTCGGCGCTGCGCAGGCTGGCCATCCGGTCCTGCATGTCGCCATTCAGGGACGGCGGCAGCAGATACATCGATTTGGTCCGGTGCACGTCGACCAGCGGCACCCACACCACGACCTCGAACGGCGAGTCGCCCGACCAGACGTCGGAATGGGTGGCGAGTAGCGAGGAATCGTCGCCGGGCAGCTGGATGCTGAGATTGACGCGGCGCTGCATGCAGAGCTCGTTGCCGACGATGGTCTCGATCGTCGAGCGCGCCAGACGGAAATAGGTCGGTCGGAACCAGGGCTCGGCGTTGAGGCCATTGAAGACGTGCAGCCGCAGGCCATTGAGATCGTCCACGCTCACGCGCGTGTGGATCGTGTCCAGCATCGCGTAGGGATCGTTGCTGTGCGGCAGCTTCAGATAGTCCGCCGCGAGCTCGGCGGCGCGGCGCTGAATCCGGTCGAGCCCGGCGCGATCATCGGCCGGCGTGGTGACGAAGCCGTCGTCAATGAAACGCTGGGCCAGCGCCTGCTCGTCGGCCTGAAGGAAAGCCGTGTCGGTCATGCAAAATACTCCCGGGCAGTCGCGCAAATATAGCTGATGTCGGCGGCCGAGAGGAACTGGTTGATCGGGAAGGTGAGGATCTGATCCGCCTGCCGTTCCGTCACCGGAAAGGCGCCGCGTCCGTGGCCGAGATGCGCCGCCGCCGGCTGGAGGTGGATCGGTATCGGATAGTGAATCGCGGTCTCGATGCCCTTGTCGGCCAGATATTTCTGGAAGTCGTTGCGTCGGTCGGTCTGCACGACGAAAGTATGGAAGGTGTTGAACTCGATGTTCCGGCAGGGCGGAATGAACAAGGGCAGGCCTGCGAGTTCGGCGCGGTATTGCGCAGCGTTGCGCCGCCGGCGTTCGATCACGGAGGGAAGGTGGCGCAGGCGGATTCGCAGCACCTCGGCCTGAAGCGTGTCGAGCCGTGACACGATGCCCCATTCCTGGACGTCGCTGCGGTTGATCAGGCCGTGATTGCGCAGGCGCCGAAGCCTCGCGGCGAGCTCGGCGTCGGCGGTAACGATGAAGCCGGCGTCGCCCGCAGCATTGAGATTCTTCAGCGGATGCGCGGAGAAGCAGCCGAACGTTCCGATGGTGCCGCTCATTCGTCCGTCATAGGTCGAGCCGACGGCCTGCGCGCTGTCCTCGATCACGGCGAGAGCGTGCTTGGCGGCGATCGCCATCAGCGGGGTCATGTCGGCCATGCGCCCGGTCAGGTGCACCGGCATGATCGCCTTGGTCCGCGAGGTGACGGCGGCTTCGACCGCGGCCGGATCGATGTTCTGGTCCGGCAGCACGTCGGCAAAGACCGGCGTGGCGCCGACCGCGATGATTGCGGCGGTCGATGCCACGAACGAATTCGGAGGGGTGATGACCTCGTCGCCCGGACCGATGTTGAGCGCCCTCATGGCGAGGATCAGCGCGTTGGTGCCGGAATTCAGCGTCACGACATGCGGCGAGCCGAGATAGGCGGACAATTCCTCCTCGAGCTTTGCGACCGCCGTCCCGCCGATGAAATCGCCGCGCTGGAATACGCCCTCAACCGCCTGCATGATCTCGCCGCGCTCTTCCTCGAATTGCGCGGGAAGATTGACGTAACCGATGCGACGGCGGCCGGTGTCAGCGTCCATGGCAGAACTTCCGAACGGTCTCGGTGACCCGATCCTGCTGCGCGCGCGTCAGGTGCTGGTCCACGGGGAAGCTGATGACTTCCTTCGCATGGCGGTCGGTGACCGGGAAGGTCCCCGGTGCGTAGCCGAGATGCTTGAGGCCTTCCTGCTGATACAGCGGGATCGGATAGTGGATCTTGGCCTCGATGCCGTTGTCCAGGCAATGCTTGTAAAGCTCGTCGCGGCGCTCGGCGAACACCATGTAGAGATGGTAGACGTGCTTCACGTTGGGCCGGCGCGGCGGGATGCGCAGGCCGGAAAGGCCGGCAAGGCCCGCGTCGTAATAGGCCGCGTTCTCGATCCGGCGCCGCGTGATCTCGCTGGTCTGGCCAATCAGCCAGTTGCCGACCACCGCCTGCAGCGAATCAAGCCGCGAGTTGCATCCGAGGATCGCGATCTCGTCGCGGTTCTTCATGCCGTGGTTGCGGATGAGGCGGAGCCGCTCGTTCATCCCGTCGTCATTGGTGACGACGACGCCGGCATCGCCCCAGACGTTGAGGTTCTTGAGGGGATGCAGCGAGAAGCCGGCCGCGATGCCATGGGTGCCGGAGCGCTTCCCGGCGAACTCGGACAGGATGCCCTGGCAGGCATCTTCGACGACCGGGATGTTGTGGCGCTGGGCGATCGGCATAAGCTTGCCCATGTCGGTGACCTCACCGGTCAGCTGAACCGGCATGATCGCCTTGGTCTTCGGGGTGATCGCGGCTTCGACCTGGTCGACATTCATGCAGAAGGAATCGTCGCAGTCGACAAGCACCGGCGTCGCGCCGGTTTCAGCGATTGCGCCGACGGTCGCAATGAACGTATTGGCGGCGGTGATGACCTCGTCGCCATGGCCGATGCCGAGCGCCTTGAGCGGCAGCTTGAGCGCGTCGGTGCCTGATCCGACGCCAATGGCGTGACGGACGCCGATCAATTCGGCAAAGCGCCGCTCGAATTCGGCGACCGGCTTGCCAAGGGTGAAATCACCGGTCGCCACCAGGCGGCCGATCTCGGCCAGGATCGGAGCGGGGTCGGCGAATTGCTCGAGCAGATAGGAATATCGAACGTCGTACATGTGACCCGTCAGGTGGAATGAAGTTGAGGAGAGGAGGTGGGCGAGGCGGCAAGTGTGCGCTCGATCGAGGTCGCGATGGCGCCAGCGGAAAGGCCGTGCTTCTTCAGCAGCGAGTCCTGCGAGCCGTAATTGTGCATGAAGCGGTCCGGCAGCGACAGCCGCAGCATCGCGGGCAGGCCGGAGCCGAGCTTGTCGATCAGCGCCTCCGCAACCGCGCTGCCGAGGCCGCCGGAGGGGACGTGCTCCTCCAGCGTCGCGACGAGCTTGGTGCCGCGGATCGCTTGCAGCAGTGCCGCGATGTCGAGCGGCTTCACCGTATGCATGTGCAGGATGCCAGCCCGAATGCCTTGTGCGGCCAGCAGGTCGGCTGCGGCCAACGCTCGCTGCAGCATGATGCCTGTGGTCACCATGAGAACGTCGCCCGGCGGCCGGATCAGGATTGCCTTGCCGATCTCAAAGCCGTGCTCCGCCTTCGAGACGACGGCGTCGCCGCCCTTTCCGAGCCGGATGTAGATCGGCCCGGTCCAGCCAAGCGTTTGTTCCATCATGCGCGCCGCTTCGTCGGCATCGCACGGGCAGACCACCGTCATGTTCGGCAGCGCCCGCATGATGGCGACGTCCTCGATCGCCTGGTGGGTCGGGCCGAGCGGCGCGTAGACGAGCCCGCCGCCATTGGCGATCAGCCGCACCGGCAGATTGTGCAGGCAGAGGTCGACGGCCACCTGCTCGTAGCAGCGGCGGGTGAGGAAAGTCGCGATGGTGTTGACGTAGGGCACGAAGCCCTCCATCGCGAGACCGGCCGACATGCCGATGATGTGCGCTTCCGAAATGCCCTCGATCAGATGGCGCTTGGGAAACTCCTTGCTCATCGCGCGCAAGGTGCCCGCGCCCGGATCGGAGCCGATGTAAAGCACCCGCTCGTCGCGCGTGGCGAGCTTGTGGACCATGTTCATGGTTGTGTTGCGCATGGGGAGCCGATCAAAAATCGCCGACGGCGACGCGGATGGCGTCGAGCTCGCTGTCGGTCAGCTTGTTCTTGTGATGCCAATCGGCGTTGGATTCCGCCGCAGGCAGACCCTTGCCCTTGACGGTATGGCAGATGATGGCGGTGGGTTTCCCCGGAACGGCCGGAATCTGCTTCAGGACCGTGCGCAGTGTGCCGACGTCGTGGCCGTTGAGCTCCTGCACGGCGAAGCCGAAGCTGCGCCATTTGTCTGCGAGCGGCTCCAGCGGCAGGACGTAGTCGGTGGGTCCATAACTCTGGAGCTTGTTGTAGTCGATCAGCGCGACCAGATTGTCGAGGCCGTGCTTGGCCGCGCCCATGGCGGCTTCCCACACCGATCCCTCGTTGATCTCGCCGTCGCCGAGCAGGACGAAGGTGCGGTAGGTGCGCTCGCGCATGCGTGCGGCGAGCGCGAGGCCGACACCGATCGACAGGCCATGCCCAAGCGCGCCGGTCGAGGCCTCGACTCCCGGCACCATGCCGTATTCGGGATGTCCGCCCAGGATGCTGTCGGGACCGCAGAAGCCTTCCAGCTCCGACAGCGGGAAGAAACCGCGATCGGCCAAGAGCGCATAGAGCGCCAGACAACCGTGGCCCTTGCTCAGGATCGCGCGGTCGCGATTGGGATCGCGTGGGTCCTTCGGATCGATCCGCAGCACGTCGTCGTAGAGCACGCGGACCATCTCGATCAGCGACAGGGCAGGACCGACATGTCCGCGTCCCGCCGAGCGGACAGAACCGAGGACCAGGCGGCGCAGATAAAGGCTGCGCTCATCCAGCGGGCAGGTGAGGGCGGCTTCAGCGTGTGGTGAGATCTGGATCACGTTGGCAAATCGTTTGATGGAGCCGGCGGGCTTTGTCGAGCTGACCGGCGAGGCGGACTGTCAAATCGCCACCTTGCATGGCCAGGGCGCGCCGGGAGCGGCTTTCCGGCAAATAGGCATTCAGGACAATCAGGCACCAAATCGCCCCGAACACAGGATACAGGACGTCACGGCGGATCGCAAACGCGTCATCCCCAGCCTCGAAGGCGCGCGAGAGTCGTTCGATCAATCGGTTTGCGCTGGCCCCGGGCAGATCGCTGCCGGGGTGAATCGCGGTGTCGGACACGAGCTTGACCGGATCGTCCCAGCCGAAATATTCGAAGTCGATGAATCGCAGCCTGCCGTCTTCGGCGCGCAGCGCATTGTGCAGTCCGAAATCCGACGGGCTCAATGCGCGATGGGCCGGCGCCAGGTCCGCTGCGGGATCCCGGCCAATTTCCGCATAGCGTCGACGGAGTTGCCGGATCGCGCTGGCGGTGCTGGGAACCAGGCTCCCGTCCACGAACGCGCGCAGCTCCGGATGATCCTGCGATGCGCGCCTCAACCCGTCGAGGCGTTGCTCGTACTGGGCGATAGCTGCCTCGGGCGAAAAGATGCTGGCTGACGCGTTGCGCAAACTCTGCGCGCCCTCCGCGTTGCGCAGCTTTTGCAGCTCGATCAGGAAATCGGCCAGCTGGTCGGCATCGTCATCTTGGGGGCGCAGGCTCGCCGCATCGCCGTCGAACCATTGATACAGCGCGCAGAACGCATCCGCATCCCTCGCGATCGGCCGCGGTGTCGACGTGATGCTGTGGCGCGACAGAAACGAGAGCGCATCATATTCCTGTCCCAGGCGATCACGCCCGTCGGATGGATAATGCTTGAGGGCGAGGGGCGGTCCGTTCGCCATCTCCAGCCGAAACACTCGGTTGTTGCCGCTGGACCGCGCCGGTTGGGCGGCTGCGACGCGCGCCCCGGCCAAGCGGCTGCCGATCGAGATTGCATCCTGCGCGCTGATGTCCGGCTCACTCATTCCGCGAACACTCCGCGGTGGATATCGGCCCAGGTCGCGACCGGCTCGCAATGGACGGGGTGAGGAGCCCTCGACTGCGTGAACAGGATCGACCGCGTCGCCTTCGGAAAATGCGGCTGCTCGAAAACATCGACGAGATCGTCAATGAAGATATCGAGCTGCAGGCTCGCGAGCCGCTCGACCTTGGCCGCCAGCGTATCCTCGAAATAGATATTGCCCGTCGCCAGCGCCGCATCGGCGGCGTCGATCAGGCCCGCGCCCCTCAACCAGCCGCGCGCGGCGTCGCGCAAATCGACGCGGTCAGGATCCTGATGGCCGAACCGCGTCTTGTGGCTGACGATATAGACGCTCGCGCCGGCCTTGCGGCACGCCGCGAGGAACTCGCGGACTCCAGGATAGATCTCGGCGCCGCCAATTCCCTTGCCATAGACGAAGCCTTGCAGACCTTGCCAGGCAAGCTCGCCGCCCGCGCGGGACCGCAGATAATCCCGCACCTCGGTCTTCAGTCCCTCCCAGCCCTCAGGCACGAGCCCGCGCTGACGCGCGACGAGGGCAAAGACCTTGTCGTAGCAGATGATGGTGTTGTCGAAATCGATGCCGATCCGCACGCCGCTCACTTCAGGCTGATGTTCTGCATCATCTTGATGTTGAAGTATCGGGGATCGTTGAGCGAGTTCGGCAGCCGGCCGGCCTTGAAGGCGTCCACGAGGCCGGACACGGCCTGCTCGATCGTGTGCGTCGGCGCAAATCCGAGCTCGCGGCGGATCTTCTCCGAGGAGACGTGGTAGGAGCGAAGATCGTCGGTCGGCTCGACGGCGACGTCGACATTATTTCCGACCACCGATTTGACGATGTCGGCGATCTTCATCAGCGAGTGGTTCTCGTAGCCGATGTTGTAGGTCTTGCCGTCGATCTTCGCGTCATCCTGCTGCAGCAGGAACAGATAGGCCGCGGACATGTCCTCGATGTGCAGATTGGGCCGCTTCTGCGTTCCGCCGAACACGCGGATGCGGCCGGTGTTGACCGCCAGGTTGGTCAGGATGTTGACGACGACGTCGAGGCGCTGCCGCGGTGCGTAGCCGCAGACGGTGGCTGGGCGAACCGTGCAGGTGACGAAGCCGGACGCGGCCTCGTCGGCAAGATCGGTCTCGCACATCGCCTTGAACTTCGAGTAGTCCGTGAGCGGCTCGCAGGACAGCTCCTCGGTCACCTCGGCCTCGTCCTTGATGCCATAGACGCTCGAGGAGGAGGCATAGATGAAGCGCTTGATGCCGGCCTTCTTCGCAGCGCGCACCATCGGACGGAAGCAGTCGTAGTTGATGGACTTGCCGAGCGCCGGATCCAACTCGAACGAGGGGTCGTTGGAGATGCAGGCGAGGTGGATCACCGCGTTGTTGCCGCGCAGGGCCTCGTTGATCGCGGCCTCATCGCGGATGTCGCCCTTGATCAGGCGCAGGTTCGGATTGTCGCGAACGGCGCTGAAGACGTCGTCACCGTACATGAAGAGGTCGAGCACCGTGACCTTGTGGCCCGCCGCCAGCAACTGGGGAACCAGCACGCTGCCGACATAGCCGGCGCCACCGGTGACCATCACATTCCATTTCTGACCAATCACTGTCGCTCTCCAGAATTTTTCTTTTGCGCTATTTCAACAACGCGGTGACGAATTTGACCAGCGGCGCCTTTTCGACGGAGTTGCGGTGGCCGACGATGCCAACCTTGATCGCGCCTGCCGCGTTGCCGATGAAGGCGACGTCCTCGATATTGCCGCCGGCTGCCACCAGCGGCGCCGTAATCGTCAGGAAGGCGTCGCCGGCACCGACCGTGTCGACGACGGTCTTGGTGAAGGCGGGTACGCGCGCAACGCCAGTCTTCGACGAGAAGGGGTAGCAGCCGAAGGAGCCGTGCGTGATGATCATGTTGTGGCAATCGATCTTGCCGTGCAGGCCGCCCTGGATCACCGACGCGATGTCGTTGAACTTGTCGGTGGCCGCCAGACGCGCTTCTGGCGCGTCGATGCAGACGTAGTCGGCGCGCGGATACTTCGTGATCAGATTGTAGCCGTGATTTCCGCTGTTGCTCTGTGCGTTGACCGCAAGGAACTTGGAGTTCGCGATCAGCGTGTCGATGGTGCTGGATGCGATCATGCCGTGACCGAAATCGGTGACGATGACCACGTCAGCGCCGCGCACGCGCTCGGCGGTGATACGGTCGATCTCCCTGCGCTCGGACTCGTCGAGCGGCGTGTCGTCCATGGTGTAGACTTCGAAAAGCTTGTGCAGATAGCCCAACTCGACGTACCGCAATTTGCGGGTCGTCGGGCGGCCCTGAATGCGGATCGGCGTGAGCGTGACGTTCGGGCGGACATGCGCGCGGATGAACTCTTCGGGGTAGTCGTTGCCACCCAGCGTCGTGACGATCTCCACCGACTTGCAGAAGCTCGCCACGTGATTGGCCGCGGCAATGACGCCGCCGGCAAATTGCTCGCCATTCTTGAACTGGGTCGCGACGATGTTTTCCTTCGAAGCCTTTCCGAGCGCCGTGACGTATTGGTATTCGTCGATGATGGTATCGCCGACCAGCACGACGTGCATGTCCTGGATCTTGTCGATCAGCTTCAGCAGGCGTTCGGCGCCGCCGCTTTCGCGCACCTTCTGGAGGTAGTCGCGCAGAGGGGGATCGTAGATGTCGAAGTAGCGGTTCATCAGCGACGACGAGCTGAAGGTCACGTCGCGCGTGAAGACGATGCGGCCGCCGTGACGTTCGACGGCCTCACGCTCGGTGGCGATCTTGCCGGTTACGTCATCCTCCGGATTTTCGTAGTCCGAGCCCTTCACGTAGATGTCCGGGCGCACGGTATCGAGGACCGGCTCGGCGCTGGATGTCTGATTGATGCCGACCCAGTCGACCGTGCCGAGCGCGGCCAGCATCTCGGCGCGCATGCTCTCCGGAAAGATCGGCCGTCCGGGGCCTTTGTTCACAAATCGGTCGGCTGTGACGGTCACGATGACCACGTCGGCCTCGTTGCGCGCCGCCAGGATGTGCCGGACGTGGCCGAGATGCACGAGGTCGAACACGCCGTGGCAGAGCGCAACGCTCCGGCCCTCGGCTTGCGCCGCCCGCGCGATCTCGCCCAGTTGCTCGATCGTCTTGATCTTCTGGTGTGGTGCCGGATGGACGGCCGGCTTGTCAGTCGAAGCATTAGCCATGTGAATTACCCAAGGCGCGGGTCGGTCTGGCCGGCCCGGAAATAATCGGTTGGCGGCAGGGGCGTCGGGGTGGAATGAGCTTGCTCAACGGCCTGCCTTCGGCGGCATCCCGGACGCCGCATCGCTGTCGTCACCAAGATATTTGAACCAGTCCTTGGTGGCGTCGGCGATCTTATCCACCGTCCACAGCGGCGCATCCTTGTACTGGTCCATCGACTTCAGCATCGTCGCGACGCCGTCCTCGAACTTCACCTTCGGTGCCCATTTCAGCACCCGCTTGATCTTGGTGATGTCGGCGTAGGTGCAATCGGGCTCGCCGGGACGTTTGGGAATGTGGACCTTGTCACCACCGAGAAGCTCCACCAGCCGGTTGACGCTGTAGGTGTTGTCCGAGCCGACGTTGAAGATCTCGTGCGAGACATCGGAGCGCGCGGCGGTCACGAAGGCATCGGCGACGTCGCTGACGAAGGTGAAGTCGCGCGTCTGCTCGCCGTCGCCAACCACAGTGAAGGGTTTGCCCGCGAGCTTCTGCGCCATGAACACGCCGAACACGGCACCGTAGGTGCCCGTGGTGCGATGGCGCGGCCCGTACACGTTGAACAGGCGCAGCGCCACGGCCGGCAACTTGTAGACCTGGGCCCAGTGCATGACGCATTGCTCGCCGATATTCTTGGTGAGAGCGTAAGGATACATCGGCCGGATCTCGGCGGTCTCAGGCGTCGGATAGACGTCGGGAATGCCGTAGCAGGACGACGACGCCGCGTAGACGAAGCGGCTGACGCCTGCGTGCCGCGCGGCTTCGAGAACGTTGACCGTGCCGTCGACATTTGCGCGGTGATACGGGATCGGCGATTCGATCGATGGGACGATGTCAGCCAGCGCCGCGAGGTGGAAGACCCAATCGATACCGTGGAAATACGGTCTGATCGAATCGGCCTCGGTGACATCTGCGCGCACGACCTTGAGCCGGTCCGATTTGGCGCGCGACGCAAGATTTTCGGGACGTCCGATGACGAAATTGTCGAGCGCGATCACCTCGTGGCCGTCATCGAGGAGGCGATCGACGAGGTGACTGCCGATGAAACCGGCGCCGCCAGTAACGATGCACTTCATAGGGAACATCCGTAGTGCGAATGCCCTGCGGGCGCCGCCAATGTTGAGTGAAACCCGAAAGGCCGACTACCAGTCGCTCGCCGCTTTTGCAAGCATTATACCTTTGCAATCCCTGGTGATAGCCGGTATCAGGGCCTCATGTTGCAGTCGAGCCGCCAGCCCATGCCTGCCGAGTCCGTCGATCCCGATCACAAGGCGTTCCTCGCCGATTACATGGGGCGCCTGCATCGCGCGACCGCCGTCGATGACGCTATTTTTGCAAGGATCTCCGCCACCCGCGCGACCTGGTTGCGCGCGCGTGAGCAGGGCGGTCGCGTCATCTTCATCGGTAATGGTGGTTCCGCCGGCATTGCCTCGCATCTGGCGATCGATCTGGCGAAGAATGCATCGGTGCCTGCACTTTGCTTCAGCGATGCAAGCATGATGTCGTGCCTCGCCAACGACTACGGATTTGAAGACTGGATCGCGCATGCAGTGCGGCTGAGCGCCCGCGCCGGCGACTGTCTCGTCGCGATCAGCTCGTCGGGGCGCTCGAAGAACATCCTCAATGCGGTTGCGCAGGCGCGGACAATGAAGCTCGATGTCATCACGCTGTCGGGCATGAATGCGGACAATCCGCTGCGCAACCTCGGCGACGTCAATTTCTGGGTGGACAGCCGCAGCTACAACATTGTCGAGACTGCGCACCAGTTCTGGATGATGGCCGCGATCGACCTCGTCATCGGTCGCGCGGAATATCCGGCATCCTGAGGCGAGCCCCCGATGCAGTCGCGGTTCAAGCAGGCGGCCCTGTTTTCGGTGAAGCTGCTGCTGTCGGTCGCGGTGCTGGTCTACATCGCGCGCGGTCTCGACCTGCGTCAGTTGCGCGACCATCTCGTCTCCGTCGATCCCGTCTTGTTCGTCCTCGCCCTGGCGCTGATCTTCTTTCAGACCTTCGTGCTCAACGGCCGGTGGGAGCTGATCATGCGCGCGCTCGGCGTGTCGCTGGACTGGCTCGCCGGTTGGCGGATTCTCATGATCAGCCTCTGGTTCAATCAGGTGCTGCCCTCGTCGGTCGGCGGCGATGCGGTACGGATGTGGCTGCTGCGGCAGCGCAGCGTGCAGTGGCCGGAGGCGGTCAAGGGCGTTGCGGCGGACCGTTTCACGGCGTTGATCGGGCTGATCGTGCTGATGGTGGCCGGACTGCCGTTCCTGGTGTCGCGCGTGTCCAATCAGGCCGCGATCCTGGCCATCGGCGGGCTGACGCTGGCGGGAGTCGCCGGCACCATGGTCCTGTTGACGCTCGATCGTTTGCCGAAACGCATCATCGCGCTTCCCGCGATCGCAAGCTTCGTCCGGTTCGGAACGCTCGTCAGGTTTCTTCTCCTGCAATCCGAGCGCCGTGGTTTGCTGTTCGGATCGGCGCTCCTCATCCATCTGGTGACGGCGGCGGCCTGCTACGCCTTGGCGCGTGGCGTCGGAGCGCAGCTCTCCGTGCTCGACGCGGGCATCCTGATTCCGCCGGTGGTGCTGTTGACGGCCGTTCCGATCTCGATCAGCGGCTGGGGCGTTCGCGAAGGGGCGATGGTCGCCTGCCTCGGGCTGGCGGGCGTGCCGTCCGAGGAAGCGCTGTCGGTCTCGCTCCTGCTGGGTGCCATCAGCGTGATCATCGGGCTCGTCGGCGGCGTGATCTGGCTGGCGAGTCCGGAGCGCGGCTCGTATTCGGCGGACAAGGCCGCCAAGGCGGCGGAGGGGACGCCCAGCTTCGCGCTAGGGCAGGGCAAGGAAGTCTCGAGCCACCCATGACCCGCTTGAGCCCGTTGCCGATCTGGTCTTCACAGGGTGAGAGTGCCTCACTCGCTCGCGAATCTCATTTTTCGGTCCCATGATGAAAAACCTGTTCTACGTCCGCCATACTTGCCGCCTCTGTCATTCGGACAAGCAGGAGCTGGTCGTCCCGATGGCAGGCATGCCCATTGGCACGCCGAACTTCCAGGTGCCGAACGCCAGCGTCGACGATCCCGTCTTCCGGGCCGCGGTACCGATGGCGCTGCATCTGTGCAGGGATTGCGGCCACCTCCAGATTCTCCATGTCGGCAATCCGGAGATCCAGTACCGCAACTACGTCTACACCACCTCGCTGTCGCTCGGCCTGCGGGAGCATTTCGCAGGCTATGCCAACGATGTCGTCAGCCGCTTCGGCGTCGCGCCGGGTTCACTCGTCGTCGAACTCGGCAGCAACGACGGGTCGCTGCTCGGCTTCTTCAAGGAGCGTGGCATGCGTGTGCTGGGCGTTGATCCCGCCGTCGAGATTGCGCGGCGCGCGACCGAGGCCGGCATCGAAACCATCGGCGATTTCTTCACTGACGCCGTCGGGCACCGCATCCTGAAGAGCCATGGCGCGGCGAGCGTCGTGATCGCCAACAACATGATCGCCAATGTCGACAATCTCGATCCGCTGGTGATCGGGGTTCGCGACGTGCTCGCGCCGGACGGATTGTTCGTCTTCGAAACGCAATATGGCGTCGACGTCACCGAGAAGAACCTGCTCGACACCGTCTATCATGAGCATCTGTCGTATTTTAACATCAAGCCGCTGACGCGCTTCTTCGCCCGGCTCGGCATGGAAGTGATCGACGTCCAGCACATCTGGACCAAGGGCGGCTCGATCCGGGTGACGGTGCAGCGCGCCGGCGGTGCCAAGAAGCCGTCGGCGGAGGTCGCGCGGTTCATCGCCGAGGAAGATCGGCTCGGCGTCGATCAGCCGGCCTACTACGCGCCCTATGTAGAGAATCGCGGCCATCTGCGACGAGCTGGTTGCGATGGCTGATGCCGCCCATGCGCGCGGTCAGCTGGTCGCCGGCTACGGCGTTTCGGTTGGCACCACGACGCTGCTGCCGCAGTTCGGCCTGGAGAACAAGATCGATTTCCTGGTGGACGACGATCCCAAGAAGGGGAACGTGATGGCCGGACCGGGTTACGACATCCCGATCCTGCCGCCTGCGGCGCTGTATGAGCGCAAGCCGGCGTTCGTCGTCGTCTTCGCCTGGCGTTACGTCGACCCGATCCGGTCCAAGCATGCCCGTTATTTCGCCGAGGGCGGAAAATTCGTGGTGCCGCTGCCGGGGATTTCCATGGTCGACCGGGCCGACTGATCCGGCGAGGCCGGTCAGGGGCCGCTTGGAGGCGAGTGCCTCCCTAGCGTCGCGGCTACCGGCTCGAAGCCTGGATTTCGGCTCGCAGGGAGGGGTGGATAAGTCCTTGATCCACCTTGGGCTCTACACGGCTGCCCGGGACGCTGGCTCGCCGCGCGAGCCATCCCAATATCTTGACCTTTGGCCCCATCCGCAGTATCTACCCCGCACTCGCAGCCGGCCCGTTAGACGCGGATTTCCGGCGCGGCTTTGAAATCCCCGAACAATCGAGCCCGGTTTCCGGCTCATCCTTCAGACGAGGGCTGGGCCAAAGGCGGCTGTTCGGATCCCTTCGAAATCAGTAGCCGTCTTGCGACGGACGTTGGACATCAAACGATGGCAGTCAGCCCGTTCAAGTTCTTGCAGGAAGTGCGCTCGGAGACCGCCAAGGTCACCTGGCCGACCCGTCGTGAGACCACCATCACCACCATCATGGTGTTCGTCATGGTCGCCGTGGCCTCGATCTTCTTCTTCGCCTCCGACCAGATCATCCGTTACCTCATCACTTTCCTTCTGGGCATTCACTGATGGCAACAGCAACCGCTCAAGTGTCTGACAAGCGCTGGTACATCGTCCACGCCTATTCGAACTTCGAGAAGAAGGTCGCCGAATCGATCCGCGAGCAGGCCAAGCAACGCGGGCTCGAGGAGCTGTTCGAGCTGGTGCTGGTGCCGACCGAGAAGGTCACGGAAGTGCGCCGCGGCCGCAAGATCGACGCCGAGCGCAAGTTTTTCCCCGGCTATGTGCTGGTGAAGATGAAGCTGACCGACGAGGCGTTCCATCTGATCAAGAACACGCCGAAAGTGACGGGCTTCCTCGGCGCTGAAAACAAGCCGATGCCGATCTCGGAAGCCGAGGCCATGCGCATCCTGCACCAGGTGCAGGAGGGCGTGGAACGGCCGAAGGCGTCGGTCTCGTTCGAGATCGGCGAGAACGTGCGCGTGGCCGACGGCCCATTCGCCTCGTTCTCGGGTGTTGTCGAGGAAATCGACGAGGCGCGCTCGCGCGTGAAGGTCGCGGTGTCGATCTTCGGCCGCGCCACGCCGGTCGAACTGGAATTCGGTCAGGTCGAGAAGGTCTGACCGAGTACGCGCGAGACTTCGGTCTTGCGCAGCAAGAGGCCGTGGGAGGGAGAGGGCGGTTGCCAGCCGCATCCGACCCAGACCACGAACCTGAAACCGCCGGCCATGCCGGCACAACAGGAGTGATACATGGCAAAGAAAGTGACCGGATACCTGAAGCTTCAGGTCCCGGCCGGTGCGGCGAATCCCTCGCCCCCGATCGGTCCCGCGCTCGGTCAGCGCGGTCTCAACATCATGGAGTTCTGCAAGGCGTTCAACGCCCAGACCCAGAAGGAAGAGAAGAACACTCCGATTCCCGTGGTGATCACGATCTACGCCGATCGTTCGTTCACCTTCGAGATGAAGACCCCCCCGATGTCGTTCTTCCTCAAGCAGGCTGCCAAGATCCAGTCCGGCTCGAAGGCGCCGGGCCGTGACAAGGCCGGCAAGGTGACCAAGGCGCAGGTGCGCGAGATCGCCGAGAAGAAGATGAAGGACTTGAATTGCGACAGCATCGAATCGGCCATGAAGATGGTCGAGGGCTCCGCCCGTTCGATGGGTCTGGAAGTTGCGGGGTAAGCGGTCATGGCAATCGGAAAGCGTTTGAACAAAGCCCGCGAAGGCATTGACCGCGAAAAGCTTTACCCGCTCGCGGACGCCATCAAGATGGTTAAGGAGCGCGCGAAAGCGAAGTTCGACGAGACCATCGAGGTCGCGATCAATCTCGGCGTCGATCCGCGTCACGCCGACCAGATGGTCCGCGGCGTCGTGACCCTGCCGAATGGCACCGGCCGTACGCTCCGCGTCGGCGTGTTCGCCCGTGGCGCCAAGGCCGATGAGGCCAAGGCTGCGGGTGCCGACGTCGTCGGTGCCGAGGATCTGGTCGAGAAGGTGCAGAACGGCTCGATCGATTTCGACCGCTGCATCGCCACCCCCGACATGATGCCGCTGGTCGGCCGGTTGGGTAAGGTGCTCGGCCCGCGCGGCCTGATGCCGAACCCGAAGATCGGCACCGTGACCATGGATGTCACCGGCGCGGTGAAGGGTGCCAAGGGCGGCTCGGTCGAGTTCCGCGTCGAGAAGGCCGGCATCCTGCAGGCCGGCGTCGGCAAGGCCTCGTTCTCCGAGGAGAAGCTGGTCGAGAACATCAAGGCCCTGGCAGACGCCGTCTCCAAGGCCAAGCCGGCCGGCTCCAAGGGCACCTACATCCAGCGCGTGGCGGTGTCCTCGACGATGGGCCCCGGCGTGAAGGTCGAGCCGGGCACCATCCTCGGCTAAGGTTTGCAAATTGCATGAGGCGAGGGGCGGAATTGGGCAACCGATTCCGCCCCTCGTCGTTTGTGACCGCGTTCACCGGAAACAAGAACAATGGCTGACAAGGTCCTGATCTACTCCCGCTTTCCCAAGACGATGATGGTGCGATTCGCCGAACGGTTCGAGTTGCTCGACACCGGTGGCAAACCCGCGCGTGAGGTGTTTTCGGCGGATGAACTCGGCGGCATCCGCGCGATGCTCACCTCAGGCGGCACGCCGCTGGGGCCCGACGCGATGGACCTGTTTCCGAAGCTTGGCGCCATCGTCTGCTACGGCACCGGCTATGACGGCGTCGACTTGAAGGCGGCCGCCTTACGCAACATCGCGGTCGGCCACAGTCCGGGTGCCAACGCGGCCTCGGTGGCCGACATCGCGATGACCCTGATGCTGGCGACGACGCGGCGGATCCTGGTTGCCGACCAATATGTCCGCAGCGGCGATTGGGCGGCGTCAAAACCCTCGCCGATGATGCGGCCACAGGCGGGCATGCCCGGCCGCCGGATCGGTATCTACGGCATGGGTGAGATCGGCCGCAAGATTGCGGCGCGCTGCGCGGCGTTCGAAAGCGAGATCGGCTATTTCAGCCGCACCAGATACGATCTGCCTTATCAATATTTCCCGACGCTGGAAGCGCTCGCCGACTGGTGCAGCGTGCTGATGATCGCGGTTCGGGCAGGGGCCGAGACCCAGCACGTCGTCAACGCCGATATCCTCAGGCGTCTCGGCGCGGACGGCTATGTCGTCAACATCTCCCGCGGCTCGGTCGTCGACGAGAAGGCCCTGGTCGCCGCGCTTACCGACAAGACCATCGCCGGCGCCGGCCTCGACGTCTACGATAGAGAACCGCACGCGCCCGACGCGCTGACCGCGCTCCCCAATGTGGTGCTCGCCCCGCATATCGGCGGCCACACCCTCGAATCGCACGTCGCCATGCAAAATTGCGTCCTGGCGAACCTCACCGCATTCTTCGGGGGCAAGCCGCTGCCTTACGCGGTCAAATCGGCCTGAATCGGCCCTTGTTGGCCCGCCTTAGGCCCGGCCGGCAACGGATTGGAACTGGTGTGAATTTTGCTCTTGGCAAGCCGGCTCCGAGCGGTTAAAGAACGGCTTCCGGACGTGCCGGCCTCGGCTGGCGCGTTCGTGCACGCATTCCGAAAACCGATGCAGCAGGAGATCATTCCTTTCCAGGACGTCCGCAAGGATTTGCCCGGAAAAGGAAGGAAACCTCGTCACTTGGTGGAATGCGGGCAGAGGTCGGGCGGTTCGCCGGCTGACCTTGTCCTGTCCAAGACTGCAGGCGCCCGCGGGGAATTTCGATTTCTCAACGGCTTAATCGCATGGCCTGCATAGACGGGTGAAGACCGGATTTCACTTCGCACCCAGCTTCAAGGGCTGGCTTCGCGAAACGGGTCTGGTTCGGACCTCGACACGCCGTGGGCCTTATGGGCTCCCGGAGGGCAGGCTTGAATTGTCGTCTTGCCCGGCGTGTCCGATGGGTTTTGGCCCGGAGGTTCAGGTTTGGGCGGGGCGATGGGTGCAACCCGGCGGTCCCGCTTCTCGCGATGGCCGCCAACCGGAGAGAGCTTGCTGTGGAACGAGCGGCAAAAAAGGAAGCGGTCGAACAGCTCAACGAGGTCTTCAAGACCACGGGCGTCGCGATCGTTGCTCAATATTCCGGCCTCACCGTTGCCCAGATGCAGAAGCTGCGCATGCAGATGAAGCAGGCTGGCGCCTCGGTGAAGGTCTCGAAGAACCGTCTCGCCAAAATTGCTCTTGAAGGCACTGACGTCGTTGCCATTGGCCCCATGCTGAAGGGGCCGACCGTGATCGCGACTTCCAACGATCCGGTAGCGGCGCCGAAGGTCGCCATCGAATTCGCCAAGGCGAACGAAAAGTTCGTCATCGTCGGCGGCTCGATGGGCAAGACCGTCCTGAATGTCGACGGGGTGAAGGCGCTTGCCTCACTGCCGTCGCTTGACGAACTGCGCGGCAAGATCGTCGGCCTCATCGTGGCCCCGGCGACCAAGCTCGCTCAGCTCGCCAACGCGCCCGCGGGCAAGCTCGCGCGCGTCATCCAGGCTCATGCCTCAAAGGGCGAAGCGGCCTGATGCCCTTCGCAAAACTCAAACCCGAACCAGACTTACACGTAAGGAAACTGAACAATGGCTGACTTGCAGAAGATCGTTGACGACCTCTCGAGCCTCACCGTGCTCGAAGCTGCCGAACTCGCGAAGCTCCTCGAAGAGAAGTGGGGCGTTTCGGCTGCCGCGGCTGTCGCCGTGGCCGGCCCGGCTGCTGGCGGCGGCGCTGCCGCTCCGGCTGAAGAGAAGACCGAGTTCACGGTCGTTCTCGCCAGCGCCGGCGACAAGAAGATCGAGGTCATCAAGGAGGTCCGCGCCATCACCGGTCTCGGCCTGAAGGAAGCAAAGGACCTCGTCGAGGGTGCTCCGAAGCCGCTGAAGGAAGGCGTGAACAAGGAAGAAGCCGAGAAGATCAAGGCGCAGATCGAGAAGGCTGGCGCCAAGGTCGAGCTCAAGTAAGCGGAAGCTTACTGGCGAGGTCCCGGGCGAGCATCGGCGCGACCCGGGATCTTGGTCCGCCCCTCATCGAAGGGGTGGGCCGGATGCAAAAGGCGTGCGACGGAACGTCCCGACGCAGGCCGAACACGAAAAAGTGTGGGGATTTGAGGGTTTACCCCTCGAATCTCCATTATTGTCGCCCCATATCGGGTCGGCAGCACGAAAGCGCGGTGGGCAGGGAGGCCGGATTTCCCTGTAAGCCGTTGGGAGAGCAGGCTATTTCGGGCTTTTGCAGTCCGTGAAGACGATCGTTGTGACGGGCGGGCGCGCTTCTGCGCCCCGCGCGTCGTTTTGCGTTTTGAAGGTCTGAAGAACAGATCAGGACATTCCCGCCTGAAACTGAGCTTCCGGCCCCCAAGACGGGTTCGAAAAATTCAACCCGGGGAGCGGTGGCAGCCGCGTTCCGGACGGCGCGCCCAGAGCGGGCGACGAAATGAGAGGCCACGATGGCGCAGCAGACATTCACCGGTCGCAAACGCGTTCGCAAGTTTTTCGGACACATCAAGGAAGTCGCCGAGATGCCGAACCTCATCGAGGTTCAGAAGGCGTCCTATGACCAGTTCCTGATGGTCGACGAGCCCCAGGGTGGCCGTCTCGACGAGGGTCTGCAGGCGGTGTTCCGCTCGGTGTTTCCGATCTCCGACTTCTCGGGCACCTCGATGCTGGAATTCGTCCGCTACGAGTTCGAGCAGCCGAAATACGACGTCGACGAGTGCCGCCAGCGCGGCATGACCTTCGCGGCTCCCCTCAAGGTGACGCTGCGCCTCATCGTGTTCGATATCGACGAGGAAACCGGCGCGAAGTCGGTGAAGGACATCAAGGAGCAGGACGTCTACATGGGCGACATCCCGCTCATGACGATGAACGGCACCTTCATCGTCAACGGCACCGAGCGCGTCATCGTCTCGCAGATGCACCGTTCGCCCGGCGTGTTCTTCGATCACGACAAGGGCAAGACCCATTCCTCGGGCAAGCTGCTGTTCGCCGCTCGCGTGATCCCGTATCGCGGCTCCTGGCTCGACATCGAGTTCGACGCCAAGGACATCGTCTATGCGCGTATCGACCGTCGCCGCAAGATTCCGGTGACGTCGCTGATGTTCGCGCTCGGCCTCGACGGCGAGGCGATCCTGTCCACGTTCTATAAGAGGATCCTCTACAAGCGGACCAAGGAAGGCTGGCGCGTTCCGTTCGACGCCAACCGCTTCCGCGGCTATTCGACCGTCAACGATTTGATCGACGCCGATACCGGCAAGGTGGTGCTCGAGGCCGGCAAGAAGCTCACCGTCCGTGCCGCCCGCCAGCTCCAGGAGAAGGGGCTGAAGGCGCTGCGCATGGCCGATGAGGAGCTGGTCGGCAACTACGTCGCCGAGGACCTCGTCAACCCGAAGACGGGCGAGATCCATGCTGAAGCCGGTGAGGAAATCACCGACAAGCTGATGAAGGCGCTCAACGAGCAGGGCTACAAGGAGCTGCCGCTGCTCGACATCGACCACGTCAATGTCGGCCCCTACATCCGCAACACGCTCTCAGCCGACAAGAACATGACGCGTGAGGACGCGCTGTTCGACATCTACCGCGTCATGCGTCCGGGCGAGCCGCCGACGCTGGAATCGGCGCAGGCCATGTTCCAGTCGCTGTTCTTCGACGCCGAGCGCTACGACCTCTCCGCGGTCGGCCGCGTCAAGATGAACATGCGCCTCGACCTCGATGCGCCCGATACCCAGCGCACGCTGCGCAAGGAAGACATCCTCTCCGTCATCAAGACGCTGGTGGACCTGCGCGACGGCAAGGGCGAGATCGACGACATCGACCATCTCGGCAACCGCCGTGTGCGTTCGGTCGGCGAGCTCATGGAGAACCAGTACCGCATTGGCCTCCTGCGCATGGAGCGTGCGATCAAGGAGCGCATGTCCTCGGTCGACATCGACACGGTGATGCCGCAGGACCTGATCAACGCCAAGCCGGCGGCTGCCGCCGTGCGCGAGTTCTTCGGCTCCTCGCAGCTCTCGCAGTTCATGGACCAGACCAACCCGCTCAGCGAGATCACCCACAAGCGGCGCCTCTCGGCGCTCGGACCGGGCGGTCTGACCCGCGAGCGCGCCGGCTTCGAAGTGCGCGACGTGCATCCGACGCATTACGGCCGCATCTGCCCGATCGAGACGCCGGAAGGTCCGAACATCGGCCTGATCAACTCGCTCGCGACCTTCGCGCGCGTGAACAAGTACGGCTTCGTCGAGACGCCGTACCGCAAGGTCAAGGACGGCCGCGTCACCGACGAGGTCGTGTACCTCTCGGCGATGGAGGAGGGCCGCTACACGGTCGCGCAGGCCAACGTGCCGCTCGACCCGAAGGGCCGCTTCACCGAAGACCTCGTGGTCTGCCGTCACGCCGGCGAAGTCTTGCCGGTTACGCCGGACAAGGTCGACTACATGGACGTGTCGCCGAAGCAGCTCGTTTCGGTGGCCGCGGCGCTGATCCCGTTCCTCGAGAACGACGACGCCAACCGCGCGCTGATGGGCTCGAACATGCAGCGCCAGGCGGTGCCGCTGGTTCGCGCCGAGGCGCCGTTCGTCGGCACCGGCATGGAAGGCGTGGTCGCGCGTGACTCGGGTGCTGCGATCGCGGCGCGCCGTTCCGGCGTGATCGACCAGATCGACGCGACCCGCGTCGTCATCCGCGCCACCGAAGATCTCGATCCGACCAAGTCGGGCGTCGATATCTACCGGCTGATGAAGTACCAGCGTTCCAACCAGTCGACCTGCATCAACCAGCGTCCGCTGGTGAAGGTCGGCGACATCGTCAAGAAGGGCGACATCATCGCCGACGGTCCCTCGACCGATCTCGGCGAGCTCGCGCTCGGCCGCAACGTGCTGGTCGCGTTCATGCCGTGGAACGGCTACAACTTCGAAGACTCGATCCTGCTCTCCGAGCGGATCGTGAAGGAAGACGTCTTCACCTCGATCCACATCGAGGAGTTCGAGGTGATGGCCCGCGACACCAAGCTCGGACCCGAGGAAATCACCCGCGACATTCCGAACGTCTCGGAAGAAGCGCTGAAGAACCTCGACGAAGCCGGTATCGTCTACATCGGTGCGGAAGTGCGCGCCGGCAACATCCTGGTCGGCAAGATCACGCCGAAGGGCGAAAGCCCGATGACGCCGGAAGAGAAGCTCCTGCGCGCCATCTTCGGCGAGAAGGCCTCCGACGTTCGCGACACTTCGCTGCGCGTTCCTCCGGGCGTACAGGGCACCATCGTCGAAGTGCGCGTGTTCAACCGTCACGGCGTCGACAAGGACGAGCGTGCGCTGGCGATCGAGCGGGAAGAGATCGAGCGTCTGGCCAAGGACCGCGACGACGAGCAGGCGATCCTCGACCGCAACGTCTACAACCGTCTTGCCGAGCTGCTCGAGGGACGGCAGGGCATTGCCGGTCCGAAGGGCTTCAAGAAGGACACCAAGATCACCCGTGCGGTGCTCGAGGAGTACCCGAAGTCGCAGTGGTGGCTGTTCGCCTCGCCCAACAACAAGCTGATGGCCGAGATCGAGGCCATGCGGAAGCAGTACGACGAGTCGAAGAAGGGGCTGGAACAGCGCTTCCTCGACAAGGTCGAGAAGCTTCAGCGCGGTGACGAATTGCCGCCCGGCGTGATGAAGATGGTCAAGGTCTTCGTCGCGGTGAAGCGCAAGATCCAGCCCGGCGACAAGATGGCCGGCCGCCACGGCAACAAGGGTGTGGTGTCGAAGATCGTGCCGATCGAGGACATGCCGTTCCTCGAAGACGGCACGCATGCCGACATCGTGCTCAATCCGCTGGGCGTGCCCTCGCGCATGAACGTCGGACAGATCCTCGAGACCCATCTCGGCTGGGCCTGCGCCGGCCTTGGCAAGCGTATCGGCCAGACGGTCGATGCTTACCTGTCGAAGCAGGACATCAAGCCGCTGAAGGAAACCTTGAAGAAGGTCTACGGCGAGGACGAGACGATCAAGTCGCTCAACGACAACGAACTGATCGAGCTCGGCCACAACTTGAGCCGCGGCGTGCCGATCGCGACGCCGGTGTTCGACGGCGCCAAGGAAGCCGACATCGAGGAGATGCTGAAGCTCGCCGGTCTCGACGCTTCGGGTCAGTCGACCGTCTATGACGGCCGCACCGGCGATCCGTTCGATCGCAAGGTGACGGTGGGCTACATCTACATGCTCAAGCTGCACCATCTCGTCGACGACAAGATCCACGCGCGTTCGATCGGTCCGTACTCGCTCGTCACCCAGCAGCCGCTGGGCGGCAAGGCGCAGTTCGGCGGCCAGCGCTTCGGCGAAATGGAGGTGTGGGCGCTCGAGGCTTACGGCGCGGCGTACACGCTCCAGGAGATGCTGACGGTGAAGTCGGACGACGTCGCCGGCCGCACCAAGGTGTACGAGGCAATCGTGCGCGGCGACGACACGTTCGAGGCCGGTATTCCGGAATCCTTCAACGTGCTGGTCAAGGAAATGCGCTCGCTCGGCCTCAACGTCGACCTGCACAACTCCAAGATGGGACCGGCGCCGACGTCGGAAGCGGCCGAGTAATTCGACCTGTCATGCCCGGCCTTCGCGGCCGGGCGTTGGCGCCCCGCCTGAGGCCTTGAGGGGCAGGGCGCCCCGCTAAGTGATTTTCGAATTTGCGGCCGGAGGCGACCGGCACGCGAGGAGAAGACGATGAACCAAGAAATTATGAATCTCTTCAATCCGACGACGCCGGCTCAGGTCTTCGACCAGATCCGGATCTCGATCGCGTCTCCAGAAAAGATTCTGTCCTGGTCCTACGGCGAGATCAAGAAGCCGGAGACCATCAACTACCGTACCTTCAAGCCGGAGCGCGACGGCCTGTTCTGCGCCCGCATCTTCGGGCCGATCAAGGACTACGAGTGCTTGTGCGGCAAGTACAAGCGCATGAAGTACAAGGGCATCATCTGCGAGAAGTGCTCGGTCGAGGTCACGCTGTCGCGCGTCCGGCGCGAGCGCATGGGCCACATCGAGCTCGCAGCCCCCGTCGCCCACATCTGGTTCCTGAAGTCGCTGCCCTCGCGCATCGGCCTCCTGCTGGACATGACGCTGAAGGATCTCGAGCGGATCCTCTATTTCGAATACTACGTCGTGCTGGAGCCGGGCCTCACCGCGCTGAAGGACCGTCAGCTCCTGTCGGAAGACGAGTATCTGAAGGCGCAGGACGAGTACGGCCAGGATTCCTTCACCGCCATGATCGGCGCGGAAGCGATCCGCGAGCTGCTCAAGGGCATGGACCTCGAGAAGCTCGAGGCCTCCTTGCGCGTCGAGATGCAGGAGACCGACTCCGACATCAAGCACAAGAAGCTCGCCAAGCGCCTGAAGATCGTGGAAGCGTTCCGCCACTCCGGCAACAAGCCGGAATGGATGATCATGACCGTGGTCCCGGTGATCCCGCCGGACCTGCGTCCGCTGGTGCCGCTGGACGGCGGCCGCTTCGCGACCTCGGACCTCAACGACCTCTACCGCCGCGTCATCAACCGCAACAATCGCTTGAAGCGGCTGATGGAGCTGCGCGCGCCCGACATCATCATCCGCAACGAGAAGCGCATGCTTCAGGAAGCGGTCGATGCGCTGTTCGACAACGGCCGCCGCGGCCGCGTCATCACCGGCGCCAACAAGCGCCCGCTGAAGTCGCTCGCCGACATGCTCAAGGGCAAGCAGGGTCGCTTCCGTCAGAACCTGCTCGGCAAGCGCGTCGACTATTCGGGCCGTTCGGTGATCGTGGTCGGTCCCGAGCTGCGCCTGCATCAATGCGGCCTGCCGAAGAAGATGGCGCTCGAGCTGTTCAAGCCGTTCATCTACTCGCGGCTTGACGCCAAGGGCCTGTCCACCACCGTGAAGCAGGCCAAGAAGCTGGTCGAGAAGGAGCGGCCCGAGGTCTGGGACATCCTGGACGAGGTCATCCGCGAGCATCCGGTGCTGCTCAACCGCGCACCGACGCTGCACCGCCTCGGCATCCAGGCGTTCGAGCCTGTGTTGATCGAGGGCAAGGCGATCCAGCTGCACCCGCTGGTCTGCTCCGCGTTCAACGCCGACTTCGACGGCGACCAGATGGCCGTGCACGTTCCGCTGTCACTCGAAGCGCAGCTGGAAGCGCGCGTCCTGATGATGTCGACCAACAACATCCTGCATCCGGCGAACGGTCAGCCGATCATCGTGCCGTCGCAGGACATCGTGCTCGGTCTCTACTACGTCTCGATCATGCGCGAAGGCCTGCCCGGCGAGGGCAAGGTGTTCGGTGACATGGCCGAGCTCGAGCACGCCCTGCATGCGAAGGTCATCCACCTCCACACCAAGATCAAGTACCGGTGGGAAGGCATGGACGAGACCGGCAAGGTCTCCAAGCGCTGGATCGAGACCACCGCCGGCCGCGTCATGCTCGGCAATCTGCTGCCGAAGAACCCGCGCATCTCGTACGAGATCATCAACAAGCTGATGACCAAGCGCGAGATCTCGGGCGTGATCGACCAGGTCTACCGTCACTGCGGCCAGAAGGAGACGGTGATCTTCTGCGACCGCATCATGGCGCTCGGCTTCTACAACGCGTTCAAGGCCGGCATCTCGTTCGGCAAGGACGACATGGTCGTGCCGCACGGCAAGTGGAAGATCGTCGATACCACCCGTACGTTGGCGAAGGATTTCGAGCAGCAGTACAACAACGGCCTGATCACCCATGGCGAGAAGTACAACAAGGTCGTCGACGCCTGGTCGAAGGCCACGGAAGAAATCGCCAAGGCGATGATGAAGGAGATCTCCGCCACCAAGAAGACGGCGAGCGGGGCCGATGCCGACATCAACTCGATCTACATGATGGCTCACTCCGGTGCCCGCGGTTCGCCGGCCCAGATGCGCCAGCTCGCCGGCATGCGCGGCCTGATGGCCAAGCCGTCGGGTGAGATCATCGAGACGCCGATCATCTCGAACTTCAAGGAAGGCCTCTCGGTGCTCGAGTACTTCAACTCGACCCACGGCGCCCGCAAGGGCCTCGCGGACACCGCGTTGAAGACTGCGAACTCGGGCTACCTGACCCGTCGTCTCGTCGACGTGGCGCAGGACTGCATCATCACGCAGAGTGACTGCGGCACCAAGCTCGGCATCAAGATGCGCGCCATCGTCGACGCCGGCACCGTGGTGGCTTCGCTCGGCTCGCGCATCCTCGGACGCACGGCCTGCGAAGACATCCGTGACAGCTCGGGCAAGGTGATCATCAAGCGCAACACGCTGATGGAAGAGAGCCATCTGGACGCCATCCAGCAGGGTGGTGTGCAGGAGGTGAAGATCCGCTCGGCGCTGACTTGCGAGCTCGTCAACGGCATCTGCGGCAAGTGCTACGGCCGCGACCTCGCCCGCGGCACGCCGGTCAACCACGGTGAAGCCGTCGGCGTCATCGCGGCGCAGTCGATCGGTGAGCCGGGCACCCAGCTGACCATGCGCACCTTCCACATCGGCGGTGCGGCGCAGCTCAACGAGCAGTCCTTCGTCGAAGCCAACTTCGACGGCAAGATCGTGATCAGGAACAAGGCCATCGCCCGCAACAGCGAAGGTCATCTGATCGCGATGGTGCGCAACATGGTGGTGGCGATCGTCGATGCCGACGGCACCGAGCGTGCGACGCACCGTGTCCAGTACGGCTCGCGCCTGCACGTGGACGAAGGCGACATGGTCAAGCGCGGCCAGCGCGTCGTCGAGTGGGATCCCTATACCCGTCCGCTCCTCACCGAAGTCGAAGGTACGATCGGCTTCGAGGATCTGGTCGAGGGGCAATCGATCTCGGAAACGCTCGACGAGGCCACCGGTATCGCCAAGCGCGTGGTTATCGACTGGCGCTCGACCCGCGGCGGCTCGGACCTGCGTCCGGCCATCGTGGTCAAGGGCAAGGACGGCAAGGTGCTCAAGCTCCCCCGTGGCGGCGATGCCCGCTACATGCTGTCGGTCGACGCCATTCTCTCGGTCGACGTCGGAGCCAAGGTCAATCCGGGCGACATCCTCGCCCGTGTCTCGACCGAAAGCGCCAAGACGCGTGACATCACCGGCGGTCTGCCGCGGGTGGCGGAACTGTTCGAGGCACGGCGTCCGAAGGATGCGGCGATCATCGCCGAAATCGCGGGCACCATCCGGTTCGGACGCGACTACAAGAACAAGCGTCGCATCTCGATCGAGCCGATGGACAAGACCGAGGAGCCGCGCGAGTACCTGATCCCGAAGGGCAAGCACATCCACCTTCAGGACGGCGACGTCGTGGAAAAGGGCGACTTCATCGTGGAAGGCAACCCGGCGCCGCACGACATTCTTGCGGTGAAGGGCATCGAGGAGCTTGCGGCTTACCTGGTCAACGAAATCCAGGAGGTCTACCGGCTCCAGGGCGTGCTCATCAACGACAAGCACATCGAGGTGATTGTCCGTCAGATGCTCCAGAAGGTGGAAGTCACCGACCAGGGCGACACGGACATGATCTCCGGCGAGCAGGTCGACAAGATCGAGTTCGAACGCGCTGAACGAGAAGGCCAAGGAAGAGGGCAAGAAGCCCGCCACGGGGACGCCGGTTCTGCTCGGCATCACCAAGGCGAGCCTTCAGACCCGCTCGTTCTTCTCGGCGGCCTCGTTCCAGGAGACCACCCGCGTCCTCACGGAAGCGGCGGTCAACGGCAAGATCGATCCGCTCGAAGGCCTCAAGGAGAACGTCATCGTCGGCCGGCTGATCCCGGCGGGCACCGGCGCCTCCATGGCCAAGATCCGCGAAGTCGCCATGAAGCGCGAACAAGCTGATCCTGGACGAGCGCGAGAAGCAGGCGGCCGTCGTGTCGCCCGCGCCGGAAGCGGAGCCGATGGCGCTGCCGCCGGCGGAATGATGGTTCATCCGTAAGAATACCGAGGACAATGAAAAGGCCGGCTTTTGCCGGCCTTTTTGCTGCTTTCTGTGTTTGCTGCTATGCGGGATCAGCCTTTGTTCATCTTTCCTTCAGCCGCAAAAGCGCTTCTGCTAGGAGAGCTTAGACCGGTGGTCCCGTGACGGGGGCAGGGCCGGAGACCACGGAACTCACATGCTTGATCTCGCAATCGTAGGCGGCGGCCCCGGCGGGCTGATGAGCGCCTGGTATCTTAAGCGCAAGCTCGGCGACCTCTGCCGCGTCACCATCTTCGAGGCGTCCGACCGGCTCGGCGGCAAGATCGTCACGCGCAAATTCGATTCCGCGCCCGCGATGTACGAGGCTGGCGTTGCCGAGATCTACGACTACTCGATGACCGGGCCCGATCCGCTGCGCGAGCTGATCCAGCATTTCGGGCTTCAGACCATTCCGATGGATGCCGAGCAGGTGCAGTTCGGCGGCGAGCTCCTCAACGACGTCGCTGGCATGCGCCGCAAATACGGCGCCAAGACCGCGGCCGCGATCGAGGCGTTCCGCAAGCGCTGCACCGAGGTGATGTCGCCGATCGAGTATTACGAAGGCGTCGGCGCGCACGACAACGAGAACCCCTGGGCCTACAAGACCGCCGAGCAGGTGCTCGATGAGGAGGTCGAGGACGAGACGGCAAAGCGTTTCTTCAAGGTCATGGCGCGCTCGGACATCGCGACCGAGAGCCACAACACCAACGGCCTCAATGCGCTCAAGAACTATCTGATGGACGTCGACGGCTATATCGGCCTCTATTCCATCCAGAACGGCAACGAGCAGCTGATCGAGTGCCTGCAGTCAGAGGTCAATGCCGACATCCAGCTCAATCACCGGGTGCTTGCCGTCGGCAAGGCGCCGACTGGCCGTTATCAGCTCAAGATGATGAACGGCAAGGGGCCGGAGACGCGCGACTTCGATCTCGTGCTGATGTGCCTGCCGCATTCCTGGCTCGCGACCGTCGGCTGGGAAGGGGAGCAGCTGCGCAAGTCGATGGTCAAGCACGTCTCATACTTCGACCGCCCGGCGCACTACCTGCGCGTCTCGATCCTGTTCGACACGCCGTTCTGGGGCGAGAAGATTCCCGGCGCCTGGTTCATGTCGGAGGCCTTCGGGGGCTGCTGCGTCTACAACGAGGGCGCGCGCCACGACGTCGGCAAGCACGGCGTCTTGAACTGGCTCATTCCCGGCTCCGACGCGCTGGCCTTCGCCAATCTGTCGGACCAGGAGCTGATCGATGCGGCGCTAAAATCGCTGCCGGCATCGCTCGGCGATGCGCGTTTGCATTTTGTGGAAGGCAAGATCCACCGCTGGCTGTCGTCGGTGAACGCGCTGCCGGGCGGTCTGCCGGTGCGCGACGTCATGACCAATCACCGGCCCGAGCCGAAGCAGCATCCCGGCATCGTGGTCGTCGGCGACTACCTATTCGACTCGACGCTGAATGGTCTGCTCGACTCCTCGGACGCGGCGACTGACATCATCCTGACCGAGATGATGCGCCTGCGGCGCGAGCGCGCGCAGGAGGACAAGCCGCTCTCCGACAAGATCGACCGCGATTATTTCGAGAACTATCGCGGCCTTGGTCCCTATGACGAGGCGTGGCGCCACTTCACCGATCCCGATTATCTCACGAGGCTGATCGGCATCGTCTGGGGCGAGGCGAAGGGCGCCAAGCTGCTGGTCGCGGGCTCTGCCAGCGGCGAGCTGGTCGGTGCGCTGCGCGATCGCGGCATCGATGCATGGGGAATCGAGAACAACCGCGCCATCCACGCCAAAACGCCGAAGGCGCTGAAGAAGTACAACAAGCTCGGCTCGATCACCGACATGCCGTTCAAGGACGATGCGTTCGACTTCGTGTTCGAGACCAGCCTCTGCCACGTTTCACCGAAGCAGGTGGTCCGCGCGATCCGCGAGCTGAATCGTGTGGTCAAGACCGGCCTCGTGTTCGGCTCGATCACGTCGGACATGGCGCCGGCACTGATCGACCGCTACGACCTGCTGCGCGGGGTCAAGAAGCTCGGCACCTGGTGGGAATGGTCCGAACTGTTCTTCGGCAACGGCTTCGATCTGTCGATGCACCGCAAGGACTGCACCGATGCGCTCTGGGAGGCGACGCTCGCCGCGAGCAAGGGGCCGGGCCAGTGGTACGCCGACGCTGACAGCTTGCGCTATTCCTTCTTCGACAAGGTCGAGGACGAGGACGACGACTAGCCCAAGACGTCGGGCGCCTTCGCCAATTGCTTTGCCGAATTCAACTTGATGGCATAGAATCGGTGCAATAGCGGCAGCCGCTATTCCTGCTTTCTCTGCGGTCATGCCGGCCGTCAGCATCGGTTGGTTTCATGGCGTCCAAGCCCCTCTCGCCCGACAAACAGAAGCTCGCCGCGGAAGAGGCGGCCGAGCTCGACGACAAGCTCGCCGCCACCGCGAAGCCGGAACTCGAAGACGAGGAGGACAACCAGGGCGAGGACGAGCTGGAGCTCGATGACGAGGATGAGGACGAGGACCTCGTCGTCTTTACCGCGCGCGAGGCCGCCGGCGCGCTCGCCACCATCGTCGGGTTCGTCAGGCCCTATCTGACCAACTACAAGCGGATGTTGTCATTCGTTGCGTTCGGCGTCTGCGTCGAGACGCTGTTCAACGTCATCATGCCGCTCAGCCTGAAGTACCTGATCGACGACGCGCTCGGCGAGGAGGACTTCCAGGCTCTTTACAAGATCCTCGGCGTGCTCGCGGCCGCCGGCATCTTCACCTCGATCGTGGCGGTCTGGTACGAGCGCTGGGACGCGCGGCTCGCTGCCTGCATCATTTCCGACGTGCGCAAACGCCTGTTCGAGCATGTCCAGGATCTGCCGGCGGCCTATTTCGGCCGCACCAAGCGCGGCGAGATCCTGTCGCGCTTTTCCGTCGATCTTTCGGCCTTCGAAGGCTCGGTCAAGAGCTTTGCCAACAGCGCAGCGCTGCCGTTTCTGGAACTGATCGCCGGCATCATCCTGATGGTGTTCCTGAACTGGCAGCTCGCGGTGGTCGCGCTGCTGGTGTTCCCGATCACGCTGATCGGCCCACGCATCCTCACCCCGAAGGCGGTGCAGGCCAATTACGAGCAGAAGCTCAACGAGAGCGCGCTGCTCGGCATGGTGCAGGAGAACGTGGCGGCCCAGGCCGTGATCAAGGCGTTCAGCCTGCAGCGCAAGATGTTCGGCTTCTTCACCTTCCGCAACGACGAGACGCGCAACAAGATCGCCTCGGCCGCGTTCCTGTCGACCATGGTGGAGCGGACGGTCACCATCTCGGTGCTGCTCCTGCACCTGGTCGTGCTCGCGATCGGTGCATATCTGGCAACCAAGGGCCAGATCACCATCGGCACCTTCGTCACCTTCGAGAGCGCGTTCTGGGAGGTTTCCTACAATATCGCCCATGTGATGCATTTCATCCCGGTGTCGATCTCCTCGGCCGCTGCGATCCGGCACATCCAGGAGCTGCTCGACGAGCCGACGCGCGGTGCCGATCGCCCCGGCGCGCCCGACCTGCCGCGCATCACCAACGACATCACCTTCGACCGCGTGACGTTCCAATACGAAGGTAGCCAGACGCCGGTGCTGGACAATCTCAGCCTCAAGCTCAAGGCCGGCAAGCGCATCGCCATCGTGGGACCGTCAGGCTCCGGCAAGAGCACGCTGCTCAATCTGATCCTGCGGCTCTACGTGCCCGACGAAGGTCGCGTCACCATCGATGGTGTCGACGTCCGCAAGGTGACGCTGGATTCGCTGCGCCGGAGCATGGCGGTGGTGTTCCAGGAGAACATGCTGTTCAACATGTCGATCCGCGAGAACATCCGGCTCGGCAAGGAGGGCGCGACCGACGAAGAGGTGGAGGAGGCGGCCAAGAAGGCCGAGATCCACCGCTACATCATGGGTCTGCCGCAGCGATACGACACGCCGGTCGGCGAGCGCGGCGAAACGCTCTCAGGCGGCCAGCGCCAGCGCATCGCGATCGCGCGCGCAATCATCCGTAACCCGTCCGTGCTGCTGCTGGACGAAGCCACCTCGGCGCTCGACCAGACCACGGAAGCCGCGATCAACCGCACGCTGCTGAAGGTCGCCAAGGGCCGCACCATGATCTGGTCGACCCACCGCCTGGCCTCGGTGGTCGAGATGGACGAGATCATCGTGATTTCAGGTGGCAAGGCGATCGAGCGCGGCTCCCATGCGGAGCTGCTCGCCAGGAACGGCACCTATCGCAAGCTGTGGAACGATCAGATTTACCAGCCCCATGGCGCGGCGGCTCACGCCGACGACGACAGCGACGATGATGACGAGGATGAAGACCTCGAGGATGATGAGGACGACGGGGAGGAGTGACCGAGGGCGTTCGGCTGCGCACAGAACGCCGTGTCCGATCCATGTCTCGTCGCCCAAGTATGCGCGGCCCAGCACCGACTCAGTGATTCCCTGACGCAAGGCGTTCGGCCGACGCCAAGCCGCGGACTTTTTCGATATTTGGCTTGGGCGCATCGGCCCGTCACGGGTCGACCAGTACTGCCGAAATCCCCGCGAGACCCGGCATCGCGGCACGCCAGGGAAGCTGGAAAACCGCCGCCAGCCAGCGGATTTGTGCATGGGCAGGAAAAAGCGCTCAGTTTTGATAATAAAACTACATTTCACCCGGGTGTAATTGCCTTCGGATCTGGCAAACCAAGCGCTTCATTCCCATGTCAGGCAGGCGCGGGGAGGCGGCCAAGAGGCTATTTTTGCAGGCGCTGAAGCGCTTTGTGACTGTCGTTTCACCTTGACTTGACCGATTCTCACTTATAGAAAGCGCCTCACTTAACGACAGGCGGTGAGCATCGCCAGCGTCGGAACGGGCCACCCGTTTGATCCCCAAGGACTAGATCCACAAGGGTCGTAAAGGCGGGCACCAACCTCGACGAATGCCGCTCAAACGCTGTCGATCATAGCTAGGCAATGCCAGTGCGATTTTAGTTCTCTTGAGCACGTTCTCATGAGATCGAACTCGGATGCATGACCTCAGTGCGCGGGCCGCGGCATTGTGCTGATCGGTCTAACTACTGCGGTCCTCTGTGGCGTCGAAGCGCTTTCCGCTCGTTGATGGAGCGGTTGGCGCAATTTCGCTTTGCGCGGATTGATCTGCGCAGGGCGGCCCCGTCGGGCGGGTGGCTCGAAAGAATTTGCGGTCCCGGCAACGGGCCGCGCCAAGACAGCGGGCCCGGAAGGGGCCGCGGCAGAACAAAAGGGTAAGGCCAGGATGCCGACGATCAACCAGCTGATCGCTCAACCGCGGGAAGTGCAGAAGTCGCGCAAGAAGGTGCCGGCGCTGCAGCAGTCGCCGCAGAAGCGTGGTGTTTGCACTCGCGTCTACACCACGACCCCGAAGAAGCCGAACTCGGCGCTTCGTAAGGTCGCCAAGGTGCGCTTGACCAACGGCTTCGAGGTGATCGGCTACATCCCCGGCGAGGGTCATAACCTCCAGGAGCACTCGGTGGTCATGATCCGTGGCGGCCGCGTCAAGGACTTGCCCGGCGTGCGCTACCACATCCTCCGCGGCGTTCTGGATACCCAGGGCGTCAAGAACCGTAAGCAGCGTCGTTCGAAGTACGGCGCGAAGCGTCCGAAGTAAGCGGGAACCAGCTCAATGTCTCGTCGCCACTCAGCGGAAAAGCGCGAAGTTCTTCCCGATCCGAAGTTCGGGAACATCATCGTCACGAAGTTCATGAACTCGGTGATGTACGCCGGCAAGAAGTCGGTCGCGGAAGGTATCGTCTACGGTGCGTTCGGCATCATCGAATCCAAGACCAAGCAGAACCCGCTTGGCGTGTTCGAGCAGGCGCTCGAGAACGTCATGCCGACGATCGAGGTTCGCTCCCGCCGCGTCGGCGGCGCGACCTACCAGGTTCCGGTCGAGGTTCGCTCGACCCGCCGTCAGGCGCTGGGCATCCGCTGGCTGATCTCGGCCGCGCGCGAGCGCAACGAGAAGACCATGACCGAGCGGCTCTCGGCTGAGCTGCTGGATGCGTCGAACAACCGTGGGAACGCCGTCAAGAAGCGTGAAGACGTGCACCGGATGGCGGAAGCCAACCGCGCCTTCTCGCACTATCGCTGGTAACGGCGAAACAAACGGACTCGCAAGGAACACCCCATGCCCCGCCAACATGCCATCGAGGACTACCGTAACTTCGGTATCATGGCGCATATCGACGCCGGCAAGACGACGACGACCGAGCGCATCCTCTACTACACCGGCAAGAGCCACAAGATCGGCGAGGTGCACGAAGGTGCCGCGACGATGGACTGGATGGAGCAGGAGCAGGAGCGTGGCATCACGATCACCTCGGCTGCGACCACCGCCTTCTGGGCCGGCAAGCGCCTGAACATCATCGACACTCCCGGCCACGTCGACTTCACCATCGAAGTCGAGCGTTCGCTGCGCGTGCTCGACGGCGCCGTCTGCGTGCTCGAACTCGAACCAGGGCGTCGAGCCCCAGACCGAGACCGTCTGGCGCCAGGGTGACAAGTACAAGGTTCCGCGCATCGTCTTCGCCAACAAGATGGACAAGATCGGTGCGGACTTCTTCAAGTGCCTGTCCGACATCGTTGACCGTCTGGGCGCCAAGCCCGTCGCGATCCAGCTTCCGATCGGTGCCGAGAACAACTTCAAGGGTCTCGTCGATCTCGTGAAGATGAAGGGCGTCGTCTGGAACGATGAAGCGCTCGGCGCGAAGTTCGACTATGTCGACATTCCGGAAGACCTGGTCGACCAGGCCAAGGAATACCGCGAGAAGATGGTGGAAGCCGCCGTCGAGCTCGACGATGACGCCATGGCCGCCTATCTCGACGGCAAGGAGCCGGACGAGGCGACCCTCAAGCGCCTGATCCGCAAGGCGGTGCTGACCGGTGCGTTCTATCCCGTGCTGTGCGGTTCGGCCTTCAAGAACAAGGGCGTGCAGCCGCTGCTCGACGCCGTCGTCGACTATCTGCCGTCGCCGCTCGATGTGCCCGCGATCAAGGGCACCGACGACAAGGGTAACGAAGTCGTGCGCAAGGCGGACGACAAAGAGCCGCTGGCGCTGCTCGCGTTCAAGATCATGGACGATCCGTTCGTCGGCACCATCACCTTCTGCCGCATTTACTCCGGCGTTCTGCAGAGCGGCACCGGCGTCGTGAACTCGACCCGCGAGAAGAAGGAGCGCATCGGGCGCATGCTGCTGATGCATGCGAACAACCGCGAAGACATCAAGGAAGCCTATGCCGGCGACATCGTCGCGCTGGCCGGCCTGAAGGAAGCGCGCACCGGCGACACGCTGTGCGATCCCGACAAGCAGGTGATCCTGGAGAAGATGGAATTCCCCGAGCCGGTCATCGAGATCGCGATCGAGCCGAAGTCCAAGGCCGACCAGGAGAAGCTGGGCGTGGCGCTGGCCAAGCTCGCTGCGGAGGATCCGTCCTTCCGCGTGTCGACCGACCACGAGTTCGGCCAGACCATCCTCAAGGGCATGGGCGAACTCCATCTCGACATCAAGGTCGACATCCTCAAGCGCACCTACAAGGTCGACGCCAACATCGGTGCGCCGCAGGTGGCCTTCCGTGAGCGCGTCACCAAGCGCGTGGAGCACAGCTACACGCACAAGAAGCAGACCGGCGGTACCGGCCAGTTCGCGGCGGTGTCGTTCATCGTCGAGCCGAACGAAGCCGGCAAGGGCTACGAGTTCGAATCGAAGATCGTCGGCGGCGCGGTGCCGAAGGAATACATCCCCGGCGTCGAGAAGGGCCTCGAGAGCGTGCTGTCGTCCGGCGTGGTCGCGGGCTTCCCCGTGGTCGACGTCAAGGTGCAGCTCGTCGACGGTAAGTATCACGACGTCGACTCGTCGGCGCTCGCCTTCGAAATCGCCTCGCGCGCCTGCTTCCGCGAAGCGCTCCAGATGGGCAAGTCCGTCCTGCTCGAGCCGATCATGAAGGTCGAAGTGGTGACCCCGGAAGACTACACCGGCTCGGTCATCGGCGACCTGAACTCCCGGCGCGGTCAGATCCAGGGTCAGGACATGCGCGGCAACGCCAACGTCATCAACGCGATGGTGCCGCTCATGAACATGTTCGGTTACGTGAACAATCTGCGCTCGATGAGCCAGGGTCGCGCGACCTTCACCATGCAGTTCGATCACTACGCAGAAGCGCCGGCCAACGTGTCGGCAGAAGTCCAGAAGAAGTTTGCCTGATTGTCGTCGGTCTCAAGCTGACGATTGAACGGAGAGTCAAATGGCCAAAGCAAAGTTTGAACGTACCAAGCCGCACTGCAACATCGGCACCATCGGTCACGTGGACCATGGCAAGACGTCGCTGACCGCGGCGATCACCAAGATCCTCGCCGAGACCGGCGGCGCGACGTTCACCGCGTACGATCAGATCGACAAGGCGCCGGAAGAGAAGGCTCGCGGCATCACCATCTCGACCGCCCACGTCGAGTACGAGACCACGAACCGCCACTACGCCCACGTCGACTGCCCCGGCCACGCCGACTACGTCAAGAACATGATCACCGGCGCCGCGCAGATGGACGGTGCGATCCTGGTCGTGTCGGCCGCTGACGGCCCGATGCCGCAGACCCGCGAGCACATCCTGCTCGCCCGCCAGGTCGGCGTGCCCGCGCTGGTCGTGTTCCTCAACAAGTGCGACATGGTCGACGATCCGGAGCTGCTCGAGCTCGTCGAGCTCGAAGTCCGCGAGCTGCTCTCGAAGTACGAATTCCCCGGCGACAAGATCCCGATCATCAAGGGTTCGGCGCTCGCCGCTCTCGAAGATTTCGGACAAGAAGCTCGGCCACGACGCCATCCTCGAGCTGATGCGCAACGTCGACGAGTACATCCCGCAGCCGGAGCGTCCGATCGACCAGCCGTTCCTGATGCCGGTTGAAGACGTGTTCTCGATCTCGGGCCGCGGCACCGTCGTGACCGGCCGTGTCGAGCGCGGCGTCGTCAAGGTCGGCGAGGAAATCGAGATCGTCGGTCTGCGTGCGACCCAGAAGACCACCGTCACCGGCGTCGAAATGTTCCGCAAGCTGCTCGATCAGGGCCAGGCCGGCGACAACATCGGCGCGCTGCTCCGCGGTACCAAGCGTGAGGACGTCGAGCGCGGTCAGGTTCTGGCCAAGCCGGGTTCGGTCAAGCCGCACACCAAGTTCAAGGCCGAGGCCTACATCCTCACCAAGGAAGAGGGCGGTCGCCACACCCCGTTCTTCACCAACTACCGTCCGCAGTTCTACTTCCGCACCACCGACGTGACCGGTGTCGTGCACCTGCCGGAAGGCACCGAGATGGTGATGCCGGGCGACAACATCGCGATGGAAGTGCACCTGATCGTGCCGATCGCGATGGAAGAGAAGCTCCGCTTCGCGATCCGCGAAGGCGGCCGCACCGTCGGCGCCGGCGTCGTCGCCTCGATCATCGAGTAACAAGCGAATAGGGAATGGTGAGTGGCGAATAGGGATTTCTATTCGCTACTCGCTACTCGCCACTCACTAAAGAAAGCACGGCAATGAACGGCCAAAATATTCGTATCCGTCTCAAGGCGTTCGACCATCGTATCCTCGATACGTCGACCCGTGAGATCGTGAACACGGCGAAGCGCACCGGCGCGCAGGTCCGCGGACCCATTCCGCTGCCCACCCGCATCGAGAAGTTCACCGTCAACCGTTCGCCCCACGTCGACAAGAAGAGCCGCGAACAGTTCGAGATGCGCACTCACAAGCGCCTGCTCGACATCGTCGATCCGACCCCGCAGACCGTCGATGCTTTGATGAAGCTCGATCTGGCTGCCGGTGTCGACGTCGAGATCAAGCTCTGAGCAAGACCCCGAAAAGTGGGCAACGGTTTTCGGACCGGGTCTTGCTCACAACGAAGATTAGCTAGTCCGCAAGGACAGAAAGAACAGGAAGCAAGCCGATGCGCTCCGGAGTGATCGCACAAAAGGTCGGGATGACGCGGGTCTTCACGGAGGCCGGCGAACATATCCCCGTGACCGTGCTGAAGCTCGGCAATTGCCAGGTCGTAGGCCACCGCACCGAAGAGAAGAACGGTTACGTCGCGCTCCAGCTCGGTTCTGGCAGCCGCAAGACCGTTTACATGCCCAAGGCCGAGCGCGGTCAGTTCGCCGTCGCCAAGGTCGAGCCGAAGCGTCGGGTCGAGGAATTCCGCGTCACCGCGGATGCCATGATCCCGGTCGGCGCCGAGATCCAGGCCGATCACTTCGTCGTCGGCCAGTTCGTCGACGTCACCGGCACCTCGGTCGGTAAGGGCTTTGCGGGCGGTATGAAGCGCTGGAACTTCGGCGGTCTGCGCGCCACGCACGGTGTGTCGATCTCGCACCGCTCGATCGGTTCGACCGGTGGCCGTCAGGACCCCGGCAAGACCTGGAAGAACAAGAAGATGCCCGGCCACATGGGTGTCGATCGCATCACCACGCTCAATCTTCGTGTCGTCCAGACCGATGTCGAGCGCGGCCTGATCCTCGTCGAAGGCGCCGTTCCCGGCTCCAAGGGCGGCTGGATCCGCGTGCGCGACGCCGTCAAGAAGCCGCTGCCGAAGGAAGCTCCGAAGCCCGGCAAGTTCAAGGTTGCTGGCGACGCGGAAGCCGCTCCGGCTGCGCAGGAGGCGTGAGATGGAATTGAAGGTCACCACCCTCGAAGGTAAGGAAGCCGGCTCGGTCCAGCTGTCCGACGCCATTTTCGGCCTCGAACCGCGCGAGGACATCATCGCGCGCTGCGTCCAATGGCAGCTCAACAAGCGCCAGGCCGGCACGCATAAGGCCAAGGGCCGCGCCGAGATCTGGCGCACCGGCAAGAAGATGTACAAGCAGAAGGGCACCGGCGGTGCTCGTCACGGCTCGGCCCGCGTGCCGCAGTTTCGTGGCGGTGGCCGTGCCTTCGGTCCGGTGGTGCGCTCGCACGCCACCGACCTGCCGAAGAAGGTCCGCGCGCTCGCGCTGAAGCATGCGCTCTCGGCCAAGGCCAAGGACGGCGATCTCGTCGTGATCGAGAAGGCCGCGCTGGAAACCGCCAAGACCAAGGCGCTGCTCGGTCACTTCTCGGGCCTGGGGCTCACCAACGCGCTGATCATCGATGGCGCCGAGCTCAATAACGGCTTTGCCGCGGCGGCCCGCAACATCCCGAACATGGACGTGCTGCCGATCCAAGGCATCAACGTCTATGACATCCTGCGCCGTCAGAAGCTCGTTCTGACCAAGGCCGCCATCGATGCGCTGGAGGCGCGCTTCAAATGACGAAGAACATCGAGCCTCGCCACTACGACGTGATCCTGTCGCCGGTTGTGACCGAAAAGGCGACGATCGCCTCGGAGCACAACAAGGTGCTGTTCAAGGTGGCCGCAAAGGCGACCAAGCCGCAGATCAAGGAAGCGATCGAGAAGCTGTTCGACGTCAAGGTCAAGAGCGTCAACACGCTGGTCCGCAAGGGCAAGGTCAAGGCCTTCCGCGGTAATCTCGGTTCGCAGTCGAACACCAAGCGCGCGATCGTGACCCTCGAAGAGGGCCACCGGATCGACGTCACCACCGGTCTGTAAGGTCGTACGACGATGGCACTGAAGACATTCAATCCCACGACGCCGGGCCAGCGCCAGCTGGTCATGGTCGATCGTTCGGCCCTGTACAAGGGCAAGCCGCTGAAGGCGCTCACCGAGGGCAAGAAGTCCTCGGGCGGCCGCAACAACACCGGCCGCATCACCGTGCGCTTCCGCGGCGGCGGTCACAAGCAGACGCTGCGCACCGTCGACTTCAAGCGCGAGAAGGTCGACGTCCCCGCGACCGTCGAGCGGCTGGAGTATGATCCGAACCGCACTGGCTTCATCGCCCTGATCAAGTATCAGGACGGCGAGCAGGCCTACATCCTGGCGCCGCAGCGCCTGGCCGTGGGTGACACCATCATCGCCGGCAACTATGTCGACGTGAAGCCGGGTAACGTCATGCCGCTCGGCAACATGCCGGTCGGCACGATCATCCACAACATCGAGGTCAAGATTGGGAAGGGCGGCCAGCTCGCCCGTTCCGCGGGCACCTACGCCCAGCTCGTTGGTCGTGACCAGGACTACGTCATCATCCGCCTGAACTCGGGCGAGCAGCGCCTGGTGCACGGCCGTTGCCGCGGCACGATCGGCGCGGTGTCGAACCCGGATCACATGAACACCTCGATCGGCAAGGCCGGTCGCAAGCGTTGGATGGGCCGTCGCCCGCACAACCGCGGTGTTGCGATGAACCCGATCGACCATCCGCACGGCGGTGGTGAAGGCCGTACCTCGGGCGGTCGCCACCCGGTCACGCCGTGGGGCAAGCCGACCAAGGGCAAGAAGACCCGCACCAACAAGTCGACCAACAAATTCATTCTCCTAAGCCGCCACAAGCGGAAGAAGTAAGGAACGCCGGACATGGTTCGTTCAGTCTGGAAAGGCCCGTTCGTCGAGGGTTCTCTGCTCAAGAAGGCAGATGCCGCGCGCGCGTCCGGCCGTCACGACGTCATCAAGATCTGGAGCCGTCGCTCGACGATCCTGCCGCAGTTCGTCGGCCTGACCTTCGGCGTCTACAACGGTCAGAAGCACGTGCCGGTGGCCGTCAACGAGGAAATGGTCGGTCACAAGTTCGGCGAGTTCTCGCCGACCCGGACCTTCCATGGCCACTCCGGCGACAAGAAAGCCAAGAAGGCTTGAGGATTAAACGATGAGCAAACCTAAGCGCGAACGGAGCCTCGCCGACAATGAGGCCAAGGCGGTCGCCCGGATGCTGCGGGTGAGCCCGCAGAAGCTCAACCTGGTCGCCCAGCTCATTCGCGGCCGGAAGGCGTCTGCCGCGCTCGCCGACCTGCAGTTTTCGCGCAAGCGGATCGCGGTCGACGTGAAGAAGTGCCTGGAATCGGCTATCGCCAATGCCGAGAACAACCACGATCTCGACGTCGACGATCTCGTCGTGGCGCAGGCCTTCGTCGGCAACGGCCTCGTGATGAAGCGCTTCGCCGCCCGCGGCCGTGGCCGCTCGGGCCGTGTCTACAAACCATTTTCGCAGCTGACGATCATCGTTCGTCAGGTCGAAGCCGAAACAGCCGCTTAAGGGCGCAGGAGAACACGATGGGTCAAAAGATCAATCCGATCGGTCTGCGTCTCGGCATCAACCGGACCTGGGATTCTCGCTGGTTCGCCGGCAAGCAGGAATACGGCAAGTTGCTGCACGAGGACGTCAAGATCCGCGAGATCCTGCACAAGGAGCTCAAGCAGGCGGCCGTCGCCCGCATCGTGATCGAACGTCCGCACAAGAAGTGCCGCGTCACCATCCACTCGGCCCGTCCGGGTGTGGTGATCGGCAAGAAGGGCGCCGACATCGACAAGCTGCGCAAGAAGGTCGCGGACATCACCTCGTCCGACGTCGTCATCAACATCGTCGAGATCCGCAAGCCTGAGCTCGATGCGACGCTGGTGGCCGAGTCGATCGCGCAGCAGCTTGAGCGCCGCGTGGCGTTCCGCCGTGCCATGAAGCGCGCCGTGCAGTCGGCGATGCGTCTCGGCGCGGAAGGCATCCGCATCAACTGCTCGGGACGCCTGGGCGGCGCGGAAATCGCGCGCATGGAGTGGTACCGCGAAGGTCGCGTGCCGCTGCACACGCTGCGCGCCGACATTGATTACGGCGTTGCGACCGCGTTCACGACCTTCGGCACCTGCGGCGTCAAGGTCTGGATCTTCAAGGGTGAGATCCTCGAGCACGATCCGATGGCCCAGGACAAGAGAATGGCCGAGGGCGAGACGGGCGGCAGTGGTGATCGTGGTGGCCGTCAGCGCCGCGATACGGCTGCAGCCTGATCTGCACCAAGAATTTGAGGGCTTAAAGCCATGATGCAACCTAAGAAAACGAAGTTCCGGAAGGCGCACAAGGGCCGCATCCACGGCGTTGCGTCTTCGGGCGCGACGTTGGCGTTCGGCCAGTTCGGCCTGAAGGCGACCGAACCTGAGCGCGTCACCGCGCGCCAGATCGAAGCCGCCCGCCGCGCGCTGACCCGCCACATGAAGCGCGCCGGCCGCGTCTGGATCCGCGTGTTCCCCGACGTTCCGGTGTCGAAGAAGCCGGCCGAAGTCCGCATGGGCTCCGGCAAGGGCTCGCCGGAACTGTGGGTCGCGCGCGTCAAGCCGGGCCGGGTGCTGTTCGAGATCGACGGCGTCAACACCCAGATCGCGCGTGAGGCGTTGACCCTGGCGGCCGCCAAGCTGCCGATCAAGACGCGCTTCGTCGAGCGCATTGCGGAGTAATGGCCATGGCCCAGATGAAGATCGAAGACATCCGCGCGATGAGCCCCGACCAGCAGGATGACGCCATCCTGAACCTGAAGAAGGAGCGCTTCAACCTGCGCTTCCAGCGCGCCACCGGGCAGCTCGAGAACACCTCGCGCCTGCGCGAGGCTCGCCGTGACATCGCCCGGATCAAGACCGTCGCCGCGCAGACGCGCGCCAAGAAGAAGTAAGAGGCTTACGAAGATGCCGAAACGTACTTTGCAGGGCGTGGTCGTCAGCGACAAGCAAGCCAAGACCATCGTGGTGCGCGTCGATCGCCGTTTCACGCACCCGATCTACAAGAAGACGATCCGCCGTTCGAAGAATTATCACGCGCACGACGAGAGCAACCAGTTCAAGCCGGGCGACGTGGTGTGGATCGAGGAATCGAAGCCGATTTCGAAGTTGAAGCGCTGGGTCGTGATCCGGGGCGAGCACAAGAAAAGCGCCTGATCTGTTGGCTTTAGCCGACTGATTTCAGGGAAATGTTGAGCGCCGGCTGGGCTGGCGCAAAGAGAAAGAGGACGAGGTGCATCAATGATTCAGATGCAGACCAACCTCGACGTGGCCGACAATTCTGGCGCACGCCGTGTCATGTGTATCAAGGTGCTGGGAGGCTCCAAGCGCCGCTACGCGACGATCGGCGACATCATCGTCGTCTCGATCAAGGAAGCTATCCCGCGTGGCAAGGTGAAGAAGGGCGACGTGATGAAGGCCGTCGTGGTGCGCGTTCGCAAGGACATCCGCCGCGCCGACGGTTCGGTCATCCGCTTCGACCGCAACGCCGCCGTCCTGATCAACAACCAGGCCGAGCCGGTCGGCACCCGTATCTTCGGGCCCGTGCCGCGCGAACTGCGCGCCAAGAACCACATGAAGATCATTTCGCTCGCGCCGGAGGTGCTGTGATGGCTGCGAAGATCCGCAAGGGCGACAAGGTCGTCGTGCTGACCGGTCGCGACAAGGGCCGCACCGGCGAGGTGTTCGAGGTGCGTCCCGACGCCGGCACCGCGCTCGTGCGCGGCATCAACATGGTCAAGCGTCACCAGAAGCAGACGCAGGCCCAGGAGGGCGGCATCATCTCGAAAGAGGCGCCGATCCAACTGTCCAACATCGCGTATGTCGGCAAGGACGGAAAGCCGACCCGCATCGGATTCGAGATTCTGGCGGACGGCAAGAAGGTCCGCATCGCCAAGAGCTCGGGAGCTGAGATCGATGGCTGAGGCCGCTTACACGCCGCGCCTGCGCGCGGAATATGATGCGAAGATCCGCACGGCTCTGACCGAGAAGTTCGGTTACGAGAACGTCATGCAGGTTCCGCGTCTGGACAAGGTCGTCCTGAACATGGGCGTTGGCGATTCCGTCAACGACCGCAAGAAGGCCGAGACCGCCGCTGCCGAATTGACCCAGATCGCCGGCCAGAAGGCGATCGTGACCTATTCGCGCATCGCGATCGCGACCTTCAAGCTGCGTGAGAACCAGCCGATCGGCTGCAAGGTCACGCTGCGTAAGGCGCGCATGTACGAGTTCATCGATCGCCTGGTGACGGTCGCGCTGCCGCGCGTCCGCGACTTCCGCGGCCTGAACCCGAAGAGCTTCGACGGCCGCGGCAACTACTCGCTCGGCATCAAGGAGCACATCATTTTCCCGAGATCGACTTCGACAAGGTCACGGAAGCCCGCGGTATGGACATCACCGTCTGCACCACGGCCAAGACCGACGAAGAGGCGAGGGCCTTGTTGACCGCTTTCAATTTCCCGTTCCGGCAGTGAGACGCTGACCTAAAGCCTCTCAAACGCGGATACCCAGGAGCCAAGCATGGCAAAGAAGAGTTCAGTCGAGAAGAACAACCGGCGCAAGCGGATGGTGAAGAACGCCGCCGCCAAGCGCGAGCGGTTGAAGGCGATCATCGCCGATAAGAAGCTGCCGATGGAAGAGCGCTTCGCTGCGACGTTGAAGCTGGCGGAAATGCCGCGCAACTCGTCGGCGACCCGCATCCGTATGCGTTGCGAGCTGTCGGGCCGCCCGCGCTCGAACTATCGCAAGAACAAGCTGTCCCGTATCGCGCTGCGCGACCTTGGCTCCAGGGGCATGGTCCCGGGCCTCGTGAAGTCGAGCTGGTAAGGAGGGTCGTTTAGATGTCTACGCACGATCCAATCAGCGATCTGATCACCCGCATCCGCAACGCGCAGATGCGCTCCAAGACCAAGGTCTCCACGCCCGGCTCGAAGATGCGCGAGAACGTGCTCGAGGTCCTGAAGTCCGAGGGCTACATCCGCGGTTACGCCACGCTCGAGCATCCCTCGGGCCGCAGCGAGATCGAGATCGAGCTGAAGTATTTCGACGGCGAGCCCGTCATCCGCGAGATCGAACGTGTTTCCAAGCCCGGGCGTCGCGTCTACGCCTCGGTGAAGGCTCTGCCGCGGGTCAACAACGGGCTCGGCATTTCGGTGTTGTCGACGCCGAAGGGGATCATGGCCGACCACAGCGCGCGCGACGCGAATGTGGGCGGTGAAGTCCTCTTCACGGTGTTCTGAGAAGGATTTTTCATCCATGTCACGTGTTGGCAAAAGGCCTGTGGCGGTTCCGTCGGGTGTTACCGCGACCGTTGATGGGCAGACCGTCAAGATGAAGGGGCCGAAGGGCCAGCTTCAGTTCGTCGTCCATGACGACGTCGAGGTGGAGCTCGAGAGCGGCCAGATCAAGGTCAAGCCGCGGGCAGAGACCAATCGCGCGCGGGCCCTGTACGGCACCGCTCGCGCCCAGGTCGCTAATCTGGTCGAAGGTGTCACCAAGGGCTTCGAGAAGAAGCTCGAGATCACCGGCGTCGGTTACCGCGCTGCGATGCAGGGCAAGAACCTCCAGCTGGCGCTCGGCTACAGCCATGACGTGATCTATCCGATCCCGGAAGGCATCACGATCGCCGTGCCGAAGCCCACCGAAATCACCGTGTCGGGCAGCGACATCCAGCGCGTCGGCCAGGTTGCGGCCGAGATCCGCGCCTATCGCCCGCCGGAGCCCTATAAGGGCAAGGGCGTGAAGTATGTTGGCGAATTCATCTTCCGCAAGGAAGGCAAGAAGAAGTAACGGAGCCGGTCATGTCGAAAGCCAAGGTTACGAATGCCCGGCGCAAGCGGAGTGTGCGGCTGAAGCTGCGCCGCTCCGGTGGCGGCCGTCCGCGCCTGTCGGTGTTCCGCTCGTCCAAGCACATCTACGCCCAGGTCATCGACGACCTCAAGGGCGAGACGCTGGCCTCTGCCTCCTCGCTCGAGAAGTCGATGCGCGACGGCGGCAAGACCGGCGCCGACATCGATGCGGCGAAGGCAGTCGGCAAGCTGCTCGCCGAGCGCGCGGTGGAGAAGGGCGTCAAGGAAGTCGTGTTCGATCGCGGCGGCTATCTCTATCACGGGCGCGTCAAGGCTCTTGCCGACGCGGCGCGTGAGAGCGGGCTGAGCTTCTAACAGAATTTGAGGATTGAGGCGTAAGCCTCTGAAGGATTGGAAAAACCATGGCAGCTGAACGCGAACAACGTGGTGGACGCGATCAACGCGGCGGCGGACGTGAACGCAGGGAGCGCGAAGAGCGCGACAGCGAGTTCGTCGACAAGCTCGTCCACATCAACCGCGTGGCCAAGGTCGTCAAGGGCGGCAAGCGCTTCGGATTCGCTGCGCTGGTCGTGATCGGCGATCAGAAGGGCCGCGCCGGCTTCGGTCACGGCAAGGCACGCGAAGTGCCTGAGGCGATCCGCAAGGCGACCGAATCCGCCAAGCGCAACCTGACCCGCGTGTCGCTGCGCGAGGGCCGCACGCTCCATCACGACATCGCCGGCCGTCATGGCGCGGGCCGTGTCTACCTGCGTGCCGCCCCGGCCGGTACCGGCATCATCGCCGGCGGCCCGATGCGCGCCGTGTTCGAGACGCTCGGCGTCCAGGACGTGGTGGCGAAGTCGATCGGCTCGTCGAATCCGTACAACATGGTTCGCGCCACCTTCGACGCGCTGAAGCATCAGGATTCGCCGCGCTCGGTCGCTGCCCGCCGCAACATCAAGGTGTCCACCCTCCAGTCCCGTCGTATCGGCGGCGACGCCGAGGCGGCTGCCGACTAACGGAAGCTTTTCGGAGTAGACTCCCATGGCCAAGGCCGCAAAGACGATCAAGCTCGAGCAGACTGGCAGCGCGATCCGCCGCCATCACTCGCAGCGCTCGACGCTGATCGGGCTTAAGCTCAACAAGATCGGCCGCACCAGCGAACTGCCGGATACCCCGGCGGTCCGCGGCATGATCGAGAAGGTTCACCATCTCGTCCGTATCGTCGACGAGAAGTAAGAAACGGCGCAGGATCCCGAAAAGCGGGCACCCGGTTTTCGGTGAAGATCGTGCGCAAGACACAAGGAGAAGGGCGATGAAGCTCAGCGATATCGCCGACAACGCCGGCTCGCGCAAGAAGCGTATGCGCGTCGGCCGCGGCATCGGTTCGGGCAAGGGCAAGCAGTCCGGCCGCGGCGGCAAGGGCCAGACCGCGCGTTCGGGCGTGCGCATCAAGGGTTTCGAAGGCGGCCAGATGCCGATGCATCGCCGTCTGCCCAAGCGCGGCTTCAACAACATCTTCCGCGTCGAGTTCGCCGAGATCAATCTCGACCGGCTCCAGGAAGCGGTCGATGCCAAGAAGATCGACGCCGGCAGCGTCGTGAACGTCGAGGCCCTGGTGAAGGGTGGCGTGCTGCGCCGCGCCAAGGCCGGCCTGCGCCTGCTCGGGCGCGGCGAGCTCAAGTCCAAGCTCAACATTGAAGTGCACGGCGCCTCCAAGACCGCGATCGCGGCGGTCGAGAAGGCCGGCGGTTCGGTGAAGATCCTCGCCCCGGCCAAGGAAGAAGGCGAGGCGGCGTAACAACTGCGTCATTGGCCCGCGCCTCGCGGGCCTTTACGCATGCGGGACGATGGACTTATCGAAGCCGAGCCCCAGATAATGTCCGGCGTCCGCTAAAGTAGCCCGGCCGCGGGCATGACGGCGCAACAGGCGGCGGAGAAAGTCCAAGATGGTCTCTGCAGCGGAACAACTGGCAGCCAATCTCAATTTCGGTGCGTTTGCCAAGGCCGACGAACTGAAGAAGCGCATCTGGTTCACCCTGGGTGCGCTGCTCGTTTATCGGCTGGGCACCTACATCCCGCTGCCCGGCATCGATCCCAACATCTGGGAACAGGTGTTCCGGTCCCAGGCGGGCGGCATCCTCGGCATGTTCAACATGTTCGCCGGCGGCGGCATCCACCGCATGGCGATCTTCGCGTTGAACATCATGCCGTACATCTCGGCCTCGATCATCATCCAGCTCCTGACCACCGTCTCGCCGCAGCTCGAGGCGCTGAAGAAGGAAGGCGAGGCCGGCCGCAAGACGCTGAACCAGTATACGCGTTATCTCACCGTTATCCTGGCCGCGTTCCAGTCCTACGGGATCGCGGTGGGCCTCGAGGGCGCCGGCAACGTCGTTAGTGATCCCGGCATGTTCTTCCGCCTGTCGACGGCGATCACGCTGACCGGCGGCACCATGTTCCTGATGTGGCTGGGCGAGCAGATCACCTCGCGCGGCATCGGCAACGGCATCTCGCTGATCATTCTGGCCGGCATCGTCGCCGAGCTGCCCGCCGCGCTCGCCAACATGCTCGAGCTCGGCCGTCAGGGCGCGATGTCGACCGGTCTGATCCTGGTCGTGATCATCATGGCAGTCGCCGTGATCGCCTTCATCGTGTTCATGGAGCGCGCGCAGCGCCGCCTGCTGATCCAGTATCCGAAGCGCCAGGTCGGCAACAAGATGTTCGAGGGCCAGTCCTCGCATCTGCCGCTCAAGCTCAACACCTCGGGCGTGATCCCGCCGATCTTTGCATCCTCACTGCTGCTGCTGCCGACCACCGTTGCGAACTTCAACGCGGGCAGCGGGCCGGAATGGTTCCAGTGGATCACCACCCAGCTCGGCCACGGCCGTCCGCTGTTCCTGATCATGTATCTGGCGCTGATCGTGTTCTTCGCCTTCTTCTACACCGCGATCGTATTCAACCCGACCGAGACCGCGGACAATCTGAAGAAGCATGGCGGCTTCATTCCGGGCATTCGCCCCGGCGAGCGCACCGCCGAATACATCGACTACGTGCTGTCGCGCATCACCGTGTTAGGTGCGATTTATCTGGCGATCGTCTGCTTGATCCCGGAGATCCTGATCTCCTACGCCTCGGTGCCGTTCTACTTCGGCGGCACCTCGCTGCTGATCGTCGTCAGCGTCACCATGGACACAGTGGCGCAGGTGCAGGGCTATCTGCTGGCGCATCAGTACGAAGGCCTGATCCGCAAGTCGAAACTGCGCGGACGCCGCCGCTAAGCGCGGCGTCCCCTGAAGGCGGCGCGATTGCGCCGCCGATTCGCCGTGCGAGCAACGCGCGGCGCCTGCACGGCACCAGCCAGCCATCGGCCGCATCGGCAGAGCTGCTCTCACTGCAGCGCAATCACAGATTTCAAAGCCCTTCTTGGCGTCAGCCCATCCGCTCCCCTATGATATGGGTGGCGGTGCATCGCCGATTATGGTTTGCACTGTTCTTGATCTTCAAACACAGGTGCGCGACGTATCGCTCACCAATCCGGGGGGCGTACGCCGATGAGAATTATACTTCTGGGACCGCCGGGGTCGGGCAAGGGGACCCAGGCGCAGCTCTTGGTGCAGCGCTATGGCATCGTCCAGCTCTCGACCGGCGAGATGTTGCGCGCGGCCGTTGCGGCCGGAACGCCGGTCGGGCTGAAGGCCAAGGAGATCATGGCCGGCGGCGGCCTCGTGCCCGACGAGATCGTGGTCGGAATCATCTCCGACCGAATCGATCAGCCGGACGCCAAGAACGGTTTCATCCTCGATGGTTTCCCGCGCACCGTGCCGCAGGCTGAGGCGCTGGACGAGCTGCTCAAGCACAAGCATCTCAAGCTTGATGCGGTGATCGAGCTGCGCGTGAATGAAAGCGCGCTGCTGAATCGCGTCGAGACCCGCGTCGCCCAGATGCGCGCGCGGGGGAGGAGGTCCGGGTCGACGACACCCCGGAGGTCCTGACCAAGCGCCTCGCCAGCTACCGTAGCCAGACGGAACCGCTGATTCACTACTATTCCGAGCGGCGGAAGCTCTCGACCATCGACGGCATGATGGCCATCGACGAGGTCACCCGTGCCATCCACCGCCTGCTCCTGGCGCTTGGGGCGGTCGAGCCCAAGACCCATGCCAGAAGTGCGGCCAAGACGGCCCCGGCCAAGAAGGCCAAGGCGGGGAAGAAGGCGGCCGTAAAACCGGCAAAAACGACCAAAAAGGCTGCCAAATCCGCTAAAAAGGCCGCCAAGAAAGCCGTGAAGGGCACAGGGAAGGCGACCAAGAAGACGGCAAAGAAGGGAGCCAAAAAGACCGCCAAGAAGGCTGTCAAAAAGGGTGCCAAAAAGGCCGCAAAAAAGGTCACGAAAAAGCGAGCCAAACGCTAGCAGCGGTTGACGAAAGCCCCTGGAATCCCTTAATAAGCCCCGCATCCAAGTCGGATAGTTTCAGACGATGCCGGGCCCCAGGAAGACCGGGGGTGGGCGTCGTGTTCGCGTTTGTGAACACCTGCCCGAGAAAGCAAGCACTTAAAGCCCGATCCTGACGAGGATCGGCGACAGGAGAGAAGGCCGTGGCCCGTATTGCCGGCGTGAACATTCCCACCAACAAGCGCGTGCTGATCGCGCTCCAGTACATCCATGGCATCGGCCCGAAGATCGCCGGTGACATCATGGAGAAGGTGAAGATCCCCGAGGATCGTCGCGTCAATCAGCTTAGCGACGCCGAAGTGCTCCAGATCCGCGAAGTGATCGACCGCGACTATCTCGTCGAGGGCGATCTGCGTCGTGAGGTCGGTATCAACATCAAGCGTCTGATGGACCTCGGCTGCTATCGCGGCCTGCGTCATCGTCGCGGTCTGCCGGTGCGCGGTCAGCGCACCCACACCAACGCGCGCACGCGCAAGGGCCCGGCCAAGGCCATCGCCGGCAAGAAGAAGTAAGTTTTCGAACTCAGTCGCGGCGTGCGGCGAACAGGGGATGACCCGTTCGCCGCGCGCCTTTCGTTCCACAGGTGTAGCCGCTGGCATTACGGCGGCGTTTGAGATCTCCAGGAAAGGTACTCAATGGGCAAGGAAGCCACCCGCGTTCGTCGTCGTGAGCGCAAGAACATCGCCTCCGGCGTCGCGCACGTGAACTCGTCGTTCAACAACACGACCATCACCATCACCGACGCGCAGGGCAACACCATTGCCTGGTCCTCCGCCGGCACGATGGGCTTCAAGGGCTCGCGCAAGTCGACCCCGTACGCCGCGCAGGTTGCCGCGGAAGACGTCTCGAAGAAGGCGCAGGAGCACGGCATGCGCACGCTGGAAGTCGAGGTCGCCGGTCCTGGTTCGGGCCGTGAGTCGGCGCTCCGCGCGCTCCAGGCCGCAGGCTTCACCGTCACCTCGATCCGCGACGTGACCACGATCCCGCACAACGGTTGCCGTCCCCGCAAGCGTCGGCGCGTTTGATACGAGGTTGCGGGCGCATTGGCGCCCGCAATGACTTTTCTAAGAAGCCGCGGGAATGCTCTGCGGCCTTTCTCCAACGCCAGTATTTGAACTGTCAAATTGACTGGCCTGTATGGGTGAAACAGTGACGATCCAGAAAAATTGGCAAGAACTGATTCGGCCGAACAAGCTCCAGGTGTCCCCCGGCAGCGATCCCTCGCGTTTCGCGACCATCGTCGCCGAGCCGCTCGAGCGCGGCTTCGGCCAGACCCTCGGCAACGCGCTGCGCCGCATCCTGCTCTCCTCGCTCCAGGGCGCGGCGGTGCAGTCGGTGCACATCGATGGCGTGCTGCACGAGTTCTCCTCGATCGCGGGCGTCCGTGAGGACGTCACCGACATCGTGCTCAACATCAAGGACATCTCGATCAAGATGCAGGGCGAAGGCCCCAAGCGCATGGTCGTGAAGAAGCAGGGCCCGGGCGTCGTCACCGCTGGCGACATCCAGACCGTCGGCGACGTCACCGTGCTCAACCCGGACCTGCAGATCTGCACCCTCGACGAGGGCGCGGAGATCCGCATGGAGTTCACGGTCTCGACCGGCAAGGGCTACGTGCCCGCCGAGCGCAACCGTCCCGAGGACGCGCCGATCGGCCTGATCCCGGTCGACAGCCTCTACTCCCCGGTCCGCAAGGTCTCCTACAAGGTCGAGAACACCCGCGAGGGCCAGATCCTCGACTACAACAAGCTGACCATGACGATCGAGACCAACGGCGCGATCTCGCCGGATGACTCGGTGGCCTACGCCGCGCGCATCCTGCAGGATCAGCTCAACGTGTTCGTCAATTTCGAAGAGCCGCGCAAGGAAGTCGCCCAGGAGATCATCCCGGACCTCGCCTTCAACCCGGCCTTCCTCAAGAAGGTGGACGAGCTCGAGCTGTCGGTGCGTTCGGCCAACTGCCTGAAGAACGACAACATCGTCTACATCGGCGATCTCGTGCAGAAGTCGGAAGCCGAAATGCTCCGCACCCCGAACTTCGGCCGCAAGTCGCTGAACGAGATCAAGGAAGTGCTGGCCCAGATGGGTCTGCACCTCGGCATGGAAGTGCCGGGCTGGCCGCCGGAGAACATCGACGAGCTCGCCAAGCGCTTCGAGGATCACTACTGATCGACTTCACCGTGACGGCCGGGCTCTCCGGCCGTCATTTTCATGGGCGAACGCAGGAAGCCCACCTGAGCAACTGGTCCGACGAACCGTCGCGGCAGTTCATACGTAAGGAATAAACACATGCGTCACGGCAAGGTTCATCGGAAGCTCAACCGCACGGCCGAGCATCGCAAGGCGATGTTCGCCAACATGGCCGCCGCGCTGATCAAGCACGAGCAGATCGTCACCACGCTGCCCAAGGCCAAGGAGCTTCGCCCGATCGTCGAGAAGCTCGTCACCCTCGGCAAGAAGGGCGGCCTGTCGCTGCGCCGCCAGGCGATCGCGGAGCTGCGCGACGTCGACATGGTCAAGAAGCTCTTTGACACGCTCGCGACCCGCTACAAGGACCGCCAGGGCGGCTACACCCGCATCATCAAGGCCGGCTTCCGCTACGGCGACAACGCCGCGATGGCCGTGATCGAGTTCGTCGATCGCGACGTCGACGCCAAGGGCCAGGATTCGGGTCCGGTGCAGGAGAAGGAAGCCGAGGCGGCGTAAGCCGGATCGGCAGATACGGATTGAAAACGGCGCCCTTCTGGGCGCCGTTTTTGTTTCGAGGAATAGGGCGCGTCGGAAGGACTATTCCTCCTTGATCCCCGCCTTTTGCGCGATGTCCTTCATTTCGGCGGTCTCCTTGCCGATGGCGCTCGTCCAGTCACTGTATCGCTTGAAACCGGGCTCAAAGCCGACCGCGGCGAAGCGTTCGGCCACGGATGGGCTGTTGATCGTCTCCTCCAGAGCCGACGTCAGCTTGTCACGAACGGCCGGCGGCAGGCCTTTGGGGGCGACCACGGCGCCCCAGGAGGCGAAGTCGATGTTGCCATAGCCGAGTTCGGCGAGTGTCGGCACGTCAGGCAGGAAGGGCGTCCGCTTGCCTGAGAACACAGCGAGCACCTTGACGGTGCCGGCCTCGATCTGCGGCTTCACGGCGATCACTGTGTCGACGTGGTACTGGATGTGCTTGCCAATAAGGTCGTTCATCGCCGGCGCGCTGCCCTTGTAGGGCAGGTGGACCATCTTGATTCCGGCGGCCGATTTGAACAGCTCACCGGCGAAATGCGAGACGGTCGCCACGCCGAACGACGCCAGCGACAGCTTGTCGGGATTGGCCTTCGCCTCCGTGACGAGCGCAGCCACGTCCTTGATCGGGTTGTCCTTGTAGGTGACCAGCGCCAGCGTGATCTTGCCGACCTGGCCGAGCGGCTCGAAATCCTTGGCCGCGTCGTAAGGTACGCTTTCCTTGACGGCCGCCGGCAGCGTGAAGCTCGAATTCGAACTGAAGAACAGGGTGTATCCGTCAGGCGCCGAGCGCGCGACTTCCTTGGCCGCGATTGTGGTGCCGCCGCCGGGGCGGTTCATGATGATCACGGGCTTGCCGAGACGCGTCTCCAGTTCGCCGCCGATGATGCGCGCGACCACGTCGGAGGCGCCGCCGGGCGGGAAGGGCACGATCAATTGCAACGGTTTTTCCGGATAGACCGCTTGGGCCGGTGCGAGCGAATTGCCGCTGATCAGACCCAGCAACCCGAGCGCAACAGTGAGGGCCGTTCTTTTCATCGCAAGGTCCTTCCGTGTTCACATGAGCAAAAGAGCTCGGTCAGGCTTAGCAATAATCGTTCCAGCCGCGACAGGAGCATACGAGGCGCCATGTCGCTGCCGGAACAGCTCGTGATCGTCACTGATTGGTGAGCGCCAATTGCGGCCCAATCCGCCACGTCCGATATCCCCGTCATCGTTCTGATGGAGATACTACATGAACATCGACCTTTCGGGAAAAACTGCATTGGTGACCGGCTCGACCGCCGGCATCGGCCACGCCATCGCCAAGGGCCTCGCCGCTTCGGGCGCCAGCGTCGTGATCAACGGTCGCGGCCGGGACAAGGTCGATGCGGCCGTCCGTAAGCTGGAAGGGACCGGCGCCAAGGTCCGCGGCATCGCCGCCGACGTCTCGACGGCGGAAGGCTGCAAGGCGCTGGTGGCGACGTTGCCGGAGGTCGACATCCTCATCAACAACGCCGGCATCTTCGAGCCGAAGGAGTTTTTCGAGATTCCCGACGAGGACTGGAGCCGGTTCTTCGAGGTCAATGTGATGAGCGGCGTGCGGCTGTCGCGGGCCTACATGAAGGGCATGCTCAAGCGCAACTGGGGCCGCATCGTCTTCATCTCCTCGGAGTCCGGACTGAACATTCCCGTCGAGATGATCCACTACGGCATGACCAAGACGGCCCAGCTCTCGGTCGCGCGGGGGCTTGCGCAGCTCACCCGCGGCACCGGCGTCACCGTCAATTCCGTGCTGCCGGGCCCGACCATGTCCGAAGGCGTCGAGACCTTCGTGAAGGATCTCGCGAAACAAAACGGACAGTCGGTGGATGAGGCCGCGGCCAATTTCGTCAAGCAGCATCGCCCGAGCTCGCTGATCCAGCGTTTTGCGAGCGTGGACGAGATCGCGAACATGGTGGTGTACGTCGCCTCGAAGGAAGCCTCCGCCACCAACGGTGCGGCGCTGCGCGCGGAAGGTGGTATCATCAATACCATCGCGTGAGGCAGTGCATGACAGCCTATGTGATTTCCGAAGTCGAGATGCGCGATCCCGATGGATTTGAAGCCTATCGTACGCTCGCCGCGAAAACGATCGCGCAATACGGCGGGCGTTATCTCGTCCGCGGCGGCAAGACGGAGCTCGCCGAAGGCAATCTTCCGCCGAAGGCCATCGTCATCGTCGAATTCGCCTCGATGGCGAGGCTGAAGGAATGGTACGCCTCGCCGGAATATGCCGAAGCACTGAAGCTGCGGCAGACGGCGCTGGAGCGGCGGTTGATGTTCGTGGAGGGGGCGAGGGAAACGTAGGGTGGGTTAGCCGAAGGCGTAACCCACCGCTGGTGTTTCCGCAGAGATAGAAGAGGTGGGGTGGGTTACGCCCTGCGAACCGCGCTTCGCGCAGTCGCAGGGCTAACCCACCCTACGCACCGACATTGTAGCTGCTACCACCCCTCCAGCACGATCTTGCCGCGCGACTTGCCGCTCTCGAGCAATGCATGCGCGCGCTTGAGGTTGGCCGCGTTGATCGTGCCAAAGGTCTGGTCGAGCGTGGTGCGCAACACGCCCTTGTCGATGAGGTCGGCGACGTCATTGAGCAGATGATGCTGCGCGATCATGTCGGGCGTCTGGAACGAGGAGCGCGTGAACATCAATTCCCAGTGCACCGAGATCGCCTTGCCCTTGAATGTGCTCATGGCGAATTCCGGCGGATCGTCGATCAGGCCGAACTTGCCCTGCGGTGCCATGAACTCCGCGATCGCCTTGTAGTGCTGGTCGGTGAAGGTGAGGCTCGCGACCAGCGCGACCGGCGGCAGCTTCAATTTCTCGATCTGCTCTTTCATCGGCTTACCGTGGTCGATCACCGCATGCGCGCCGAGATCAAGGCACCATTTTTTCGATTCCGGCCGCGTCGCGGTCGCGAGCACCGTCAGCCCGGTGAGACGACGCGCGAGCTGGATCAGGATCGAGCCGACGCCGCCGGCGCCGCCGATGATCAGCAGCGTGCGCGGATCGACGCTCTTGCCGGGGACCGCGCCCAGCCGGTCGAACAGCAGCTCCCAGGCGGTGATGGAGGTGAGGGGAAGGGCGGCCGCTTGCGCGAACGACAGGCGCTTCGGCTTGTTGCCGACGATGCGCTCGTCGACCAGGTGGTATTCCGAGTTGGTGCCCTGGCGCAGGATCGAGCCTGCGTAAAACACCTCATCGCCCGGCTTGAACAGCGTGACGTCGGGGCCGACGGCATCGACCACGCCGGCCGCGTCATAGCCGAGGATCTTCATCTCGCCCTCGGGCGGGGCGGCGCGCTTGCGCACCTTGTAATCGACCGGATTGGCCGAGATCGCTTTCACGGCGACGCGGATGTCGCGCCCTCCGGGCTCGGGTTTTGCGGTCTCGAAATCGATCAGTGAATCCGCGTCCTCGATCGGAAGCGATTTCTTGTAGCCGACGGCCTTCATGGCTTGTCTCCATCAGATGGCTTTGTTCGCCCGCCATCCTAACTGTCGCTCTGGCCCCGATTTGGCAAGTACTGTAAATTCGGGGATATAGTCCCTGTTTGGATACTATTGGAAAAACACGCATGAAACGGCGCAATTTTGCCCGGCGCCCGGGCTGCTCGGTCGAGGCGACGCTGGACCTGATCGACGGCAAATGGAAGGGCGTGATCCTCTACCACCTCCAGAGCGGCACCCAGCGCTTCGGCGAATTGCGCCGCCGGATGCCGGGCATCACCCAGCGCATGCTGACCAAACAACTTCGCGCGCTGGAGGAGGACAAGCTCGTCATCCGCAAGGTCTATGCCGAGGTGCCGCCGCGCGTTGAGTATTGCCTCTCCGAGCTCGGCGAGAGCCTCAAGCCCGTGATCGATATCCTGAAGGCCTGGGGCGAAAGCCACCAACAGCGGCTGTCCTGCGCGCCCGCGCCGGTGGTCGTGAGGAAGCCGAAACGGGCGGCGTAACTGATTGAAAGCCGCTGTCGTTCTTCACCTCTCCTCAGCGGGGAGAGGTCGAATTGCATCTGGCGATGCGCAAGCATCGTCCAGTGCAATTCGGGTGAGGAACGCGCATTCTCGATCGAGCGTAACGCCTCACCCGCGCCGGAGCCTGTCATCGGGCGCGCCTTTGGCGCGACCCGTTGGGCGCGACCTCTCCCAATGGGAGAGGTGTAGAGCCTAGAACGCGAACTGCGTGCGCATCGCGACGGCGTCGAACTTCGAGCCGACATCGGCGGTCGAGATCGGCGAGGCCTGCCGCGATACCGTTCCGTGCAGATAGTCGAGCATGAAGCGGACGTTGCCGTTGACGTACCAGTTCAGCGCGAGCGTATAGACGGTCTGCCGGCCGCCGGCGATGCCGGTCGCTGCTCCCAACTGATTGTTGAGATCGATCGTCGAGAAGCGTCCCGCGATCTCCCATGCGCCCCAGCCGCCACCGTCGAGCGAGAACGGATGCGCCGGCTTGACGCCGCTATAGGCGGCGTTCGCCGCATTGTAGGTCCGGCCTTCGCCCGTCAGCACGTAGCCCGCCTGGGCGTAGCCGCCCTGGAATTTCAGGCTCGGTGCGCCGACCAGCGGCACACCGGTATTGGCCGTGCGATCGACATTGTACCAGAAGTACTCGCCTTGGACGATGAACGGTCCGTAGGTCGCCGCCGCCTCGACGCTGTAGACCTGCGCGCCCGAGGCATTGGCGATGGCGCCGGTGGAAATCAGCGTGGTCGGGTCGAGACGCAATTCCGGGCGATCGCTGAGCGTGACCGTCTGCGTGTTGGCGATCAGGTTGCGCGGCGGCTGGATCAGCCATTGCGCGTCGGCGCCGATATGCACCGAATAGTCCTTGCCGCTGATCGGATTGCCGGCCACGCGCGCCACGGCGCCATATTGCTCGCTGGTGCCGGCGGGCGCCGCACTCGAGGCGGAGTGGATCGCTCCGGTCGACGGTCCCGTGACATAGCCGCCGATCCAGAGCTGGTCGTTGAACCAGCGCGCACCGGCCGCGGAGCGGAAATCGCCGGCGGCGATGTTGGTTGCGATCACGCCGGGCGAGGCGCGCTCCATGAACATGATGTCGTTGGAGCTCGTGGCCTCGTCCATGGTGTAGGGCAGGTCCATGATGCCGGCCTCGATCGCCATCCGTCCGCCGAACGGTTTTAAGCCGGTATAGCTGAGATAGGCATTCTCGACGCCGGAGACGCCACCGCCCGGAAGGGATCCCGGCGCGGTGCCGCCAAATCCATCGGATGAGCCGCCGAAGTCGTAGACCAGCGCGAAGTTCCAGTCGTTGAAGAACTTGCCGGTGACGCCGATGCGCGCGCGGCGAACGTTCTGGCCGCTGTCGAGCTTCTGCGGCACGGTCGCCGCGGTGTCGGGACGATAGTCATAGCCGCCGACATCCCAATGCAGACGGCTGGTGATGGCGATGCAGTTCGCCTGGTCGGCGGTGCAGATGGTTGGCCGGTTGTTCGGCATCGTCACGACGACGCCGGAGGCCGGCGTCGGTCCCTTGACCGGGATCGCCGCATTGGCGTTGGCAACCGCGGCCTTTGCCTCCGAGCGCGCCTCGGCCTTGGCTTCAGCCTTCGCTTCGGCTCTGGCTTTCGCCGTGGCCGCCGTATTCGCCGCGGTCTGGCTCTGGAGCTTGTCGAGCTTCTGCTCCAGCATCTTCAATTGCTGCTTCAGCAGCGCGATCTCCTGCTCGCTGCTGCTTGCCGATTGGGCCTGGGCCTGCGAGGCCGCCAGCGCGCCGGCGAGACCGATCGCCGTGGCTGCAATTCTTGTCCTGCTCACGTCATGACTCCATCGTTTGACGAACTTCCCCAAGTCGCAACGGGAGAGCCTAGGTGTGATCGATGACTGCCCCGCGACGCTGCGCCCGGTTGCGCGGTTCCCACTGATGCCAATTCGCCGCAACCGAATCCGCTCGACACCACAATGCTGGATGACGCGCATCATGCCAATCCACCGCTCCGGCAAATTGCCAATTCGCACGCTGTGCTTGCATCTCGGACACACGGGAAAGGGGCTGAATATTGCCGCCTGGCGCCCTTCTATTGGCGGGCGAACGCGCCTATATTCCGGCGTCTTTTCCAAGAGGTAGGAATGTTTCGATCGACCTGGACCGCCGTTGCCACGGCCTTGTGCATAGCGTTCTCAGCCCACTTCAATCCGACTGCTGCGCAGGACCGCCGGGTCCCGTCGTCGCCGGCCGAGTTGCGGCTGTCCTATGCACCGATCGTGCAGCGTGTGCAGCCGGCCGTCGTCAACGTCTATGCCGCCAAGGTGGTGCAGAACCGTAATCCGCTGCTCGACGATCCCATTTTCCGCCGCTTCTTCGGCGTGCCGGGCCAGCAGCCCGAGCAGATGCAGCGTTCGCTCGGCTCCGGCGTCATCATCGATGCCTCCGGCCTCGTCGTCACCAACGTCCATGTGATCGAGGGCGCGGACCAGGTGAAAGTGTCATTGTCGGACAAGCGCGAGTTCGAGGCCGAGATCCTGCTGAAGGATTCCCGCACCGATCTCGCCGTGCTCCGCCTGAAGGACACCAAGGAGAAATTCCCGACCCTCGACTTCACCAATTCCGACGAATTGCTGGTCGGTGACGTCGTGCTCGCGATCGGCAATCCCTTCGGCGTCGGCCAGACCGTGACCCACGGCATCATCTCGGCGCTGGCGCGGACGCAGGTCGGCATCACCGACTACCAGTTCTTCATCCAGACCGATGCGGCGATCAATCCCGGCAATTCCGGCGGCGCCTTGGTCGACATGAGCGGCAGGCTCGCCGGCATCAATACCGCGATCTATTCGCGCTCCGGCGGCTCGCAAGGAATTGGCTTTGCCATTCCCGCCAACATGGTGCGCGTCGTGGTCGCTTCCGCCAAGAGCGGCGGCAAAGCGGTGAAGCGGCCGTGGTTGGGGGCGAGGTTGCAGGCGGTGACGCCCGAGATCGCCGAGAAGTCTCGGCCTGCGCTCGCCGACCGGTGCGCTGGTCGCAAGCGTGGTGCCGAACGGCCCCGCGGCGAAGGCCGGCCTGAAATCCTCCGACCTCATCACCGGGATCGACGGCCAGACCGTGGATGATCCCAACGCCTTCGATTACCGCTTCGCGACCCGTCCGCTCGGCGGCACCGCGCAGATCGACGTGCAGCGCGGCAGCAAGCCGGTCAAGCTGACGGTGGCGCTGGAGACCGCGCCCGATGCCGGCCGCAACGAGCTCGTCGTCACCGCGCGCTCGCCGTTCCAGGGCGCGAAGGTCTCGACCATCACGCCGGCCGTCGCCGACGAGCTGCATCTGGATGCCGATACCGACGGCGTCGTGATCACCGATATCGGTGGCGATACCGCGGCCGCAAGTGTCGGCTTCCAGAAAGGCGACGTCATCCTGGCGGTCAACAATCAGAAGATCAGCAAGACCGGCGACCTCGAGAAGGCCGCGGGTGAACGGCCCCGGATCTGGCGCATCACGCTGGTGCGCGGCGGCCAGCAGATCAACGTCACGCTGGGCGGATGAGTTCGAAGCGACCACAGGAGACGCCAACCCTCTTCGCCGCGGCGGGGCTCGATCACGACGCCCCGCATCCGCTGCCGGACCGGCTGCGCCCGCGCGCCTTGTCGGAGGTCGTAGGCCAGGACCACATCCTCGGTCCCGACGGTGCGCTGACGCGCATGCTGGAGACGCGTACCCTCGGCTCGCTCATCTTCTGGGGCCCGCCCGGCACCGGCAAGACCACGGTGGCGCGGCTGTTGGCGGATGCGACCGATCTGCATTTCGAGCAGATTTCTGCGGTGTTCTCCGGCGTCGCCGATTTGAAGAAGGCGTTCGATGCCGCGCGGGCCCGCCGCGAGATGGGTAAGGGCACGCTGCTGTTCGTCGATGAGGTGCATCGCTTCAATCGCGCCCAGCAGGATTCGTTCTCTGCCCGTGATGGAAGACGGCACGGTGGTCATGGTCGGCGCCACCACCGAGAATCCGTCGTTCGAGCTCAATGCGGCGCTTCTGTCGCGCGCGCGGGTGCTGGTGTTTCGCTCGCTCGACGCGGCCGCGATCGAAAAGCTGTTCGCGCATGCCGAGGAGGTCGAGGGTCGCAAGCTGCCGCTCGATGCCGAGGCGCGCGCGATGCTGGTGCGCATGGCCGACGGCGACGGCCGCGCCTCGCTGACGCTCGCCGAGGAAGTCTGGCGCGCCGCGCGCAAGGACGAAATCTTCAACGCCGCGCAGTTGCAGGAGATTTTGCAACGCCGCGCCCCGATCTACGACAAGTCGGCCGACGGCCATTACAACCTGATCTCGGCGCTGCATAAATCGGTGCGCGGCTCCGATCCCGATGCCGCGCTGTATTACCTCGCGCGCATGCTCGATGCCGGCGAGGATCCGTTGTTCCTGGCCCGCCGCGTCGTGCGCATGGCGGTGGAGGACATCGGACTTGCCGATCCGCAGGCGCTCGTCATCGCCAACGCCGCCAAGGATGCTTTCGACTTTCTGGGCACCCAGAGGGCGAGCTCGCGATCGCGCAGGCCGTGGTCTATCTCGCCACCGCGCCGAAATCGAACGCGGTCTATACCGCCTTCGGCACGGCGATGCAGGTGGCCAAACAGGCCGGCTCGCTGCTGCCGCCCAAGCACATCCTGAATTCCCCGACCAAGCTGATGAAGTCCGAAGGCTACGGCTCCGGCTACGAATACGACCACGACGCGCCGGATGCCTTTTCAGGCCAGGACTATTTCCCGGAAGCCCTCGGCCGCCAGACCTTTTACGACCCGCCCGAGCGCGGTTTCGAGCGCGAGATCAGGAAGCGGCTGGATTACTGGGCCAAGCTGCGGAAGGAGCGGGGCGGCTGAGGCCAAATCGCCATTTCGTCGTGACGAAACGGCACTTTTGGGCTAGGCAGGCAGCCATGAGCCGCCGCATCAAGAGAATGAACCCAAAGCCCCGTTCGCGTGACGAGCGCGATGACGCGCGTCCATTGAAGGCGCGCAGCGCGCAGAAGGCGGGGCCGCGGCCGGGCGGCAAGCCAGGTAGCAAGACAGGTAGCAAGCCGCCGCGCTTTGCGGGCGAGCGCGCCGAGCGGCGTGCGCCCAAGGCCGCCATGGAAAAGCCTGCGCGGGAAAAGCCCGTTGAGGCATTGCTGCCGACCAAGGTGCAGACCGTCACCGTGACGGCGGACGAGAACAACATGCGCGTCGATCGCTTCCTCGAAGCGCGCTTTCCTGGCCTCTCATTCTCCCACATCCAGCGCGTCGTGCGCAAAGGCGAGCTGCGCGTCGACGGCAAGCGCGTCGACAGCAAGGACCGCCTGGAGGCGGGGCAAAGCGTCCGCATTCCGCCGCTGAAGCTCGACACGCCGAAGACGTCCGGCCCGCTGTCGGAAGCCGCGCAGAAAACGCTTGCCGCGCTGAAGGAGATGACCATCTGGGAAGACGACGACGTGCTCGTCCTCAACAAGCCCGCCGGCCTTGCCGTGCAGGGCGGCTCGGGCATGACGCGCCACATCGACCAGATGCTGGAGGTGATGCGCGATTCCAAGGGCCAGAAGCCGCGCCTCGTGCACCGTATCGACAGGGAGACGTCGGGCTGTCTCCTGATCGCCAAGACACGCTTTGCCGCCTCGCATTTGACCGGCGCGTTCCGCTCGCGCTCGGCGCGAAAGGTCTACTGGGCATTGGTGCCGGGCCTGCCGAAACCGAAGCAGGGCCGCATCTCGACCTTCCTCGCGAAGGAGGAGGGCGAGGACGACACCATCATGCGCATCGCCCAGCATGGCGACGAGGGCGCCAGCCACGCGGTGACGTACTATGCGATGGTCGAGACCGCCGGCAACAAGCTGACCTGGGTGTCGCTGAAGCCCGTGACGGGCCGCACCCATCAGCTGCGCGCCCACATGGCCCATATCGGCCATCCCATCATCGGCGATCCCAAATATTTCAACATCGAGAACTGGGAGCTGCCGGGCGGCCTGCAAAACCGGCTGCATCTGCTCGCGCGCCGCATCGTCATCCCGCATCCACGCGGCGGCGTGATCGACGCCACCGCGCCGCTGCCGCCGCATATGCAGCAATCGTGGAATCTGCTCGGGCTCGATGCAAGCCGGTTTGATCCGATCGAGAACGCGCCGGAGGAGTAGGGCTCGGCGCCGCAGCCAGCCAAAGCCCGGCGAACAGGGCCGCAATGCCCGCAAGTTCCCTTATGCCTGCCACTCGCTTTATCGGCCGCCGCTCTTATCTTGAAAGCTTAGCATTCAGCGACCGGGACCGAAGACTCAACATGCGCGAATTGTTTGAAGAAGCTGCGGGGCAACCCCCGCCGGATCCGCGCGAATCGGCGCGCGCCTCCACGCGCACGCCCCCGCGCAAGCGATTCTACAAGGAGGCCGGCGCAGTCGAGGTCGAGGGCGACTTCGCCATCGCCCTCGACGGCAAGCCGATCCGCACCCCCTCCGGCCGCCAGGTGGTGATCCCCTCGCGCGCACTCGCCGATGCAGTTGCTGCAGAATGGGCGGCGCAGGGCGAGACGATCGATCCCGTGACCATGCCGCTGACGCGGATCGCCAACAGCGTAGTCGAGGGCGTCGTCGACCACGTCGAACTCGTCAGCGACGATCTCGCAAAGTATTTCGAGACCGACCTGTTGTTCTATCGCGCCGGCCACCCCGAAGGGCTGGTCGCCCGCGAGGCCGCACAGTGGGACCCCGTGCTGTTCTGGGCCGCGGAGACGCTGGGCGCGCATTTCATCCTGTCCGAGGGCATCATGCATGTGAAGCAGCTGGACGAGGCGGTCAGGGCCGCGCGCGCCGCCCTCCCTGGAGATGCCTGGTCGGTCGCCGCGCTCCATGTGGTGACCACCCTGACCGGCTCGGCGCTGCTCGCGCTGGCGCTGGCCCATGGCGTGCGCGATGCTGGCCAGGTCTGGGCCGCCGCCCATGTCGATGAGGACTGGAACATCGACCAATGGGGCGTGGACGAGGAAGCGGCCGCTCGCCGGGCCACGCGCCTCCGGGATTTCGAGGCCGCCGTGACGGTTTTGGCGGCGGTAAAGCCGCAAACGGCCAAAGGTCCTTAACGAGAGGTTTACGACGGCGGCCTTAGGGTGGCGCTAGCATTCCCTGGGCCCTCCGAGATGCCGACGCCGATAAGCTCGATCCTTCCGGTCAGTGCTGCCAGCTCTGTGGCTGATGCGACGACGCCCGATCTCGTGTTGCAGGCCGGCAGCGTCGTCGACGCCAAAGTGGTCAGCGTGCTCGCCGACAATATGGTGCGGATCGCGATCGCGAACCTCTCGATGGACGTGATGTCGGAAGTGGCGCTGACACCGGGCAGAATCTCCAGCTCGCGGTGTCGCAGAACGACGGCACCATCCGGCTCGCCGTCGTCGGCGGGACAGGCGGGGCGGCGTCCGATCAGATTACGCTGGCGCCGGCTGCGGCCTCGCTGGTGGAGAGCCCGCCGCTCGCGCCGTCCTCGAGCGCGGCGCGCAATACGCTGACCCCGCTGGAGCAAGTCGCCGTCACCGTGGCGTCCGCCGAGGCCGTGACTAGGCAAGGCAGCCAGGCGCCGCTGTTCGCCAATCTCGCCGCGGTCGTCACCGGCAGCGATTTGCCAGCGGGACTGAAGCAGGCCGTGCTGGACGTGCTGGCGCAGCAGACGCCGCTCAACGCCCGGCTCGATGGTGGCGATATCGAGACTGCCTTCCAAAAGTCCGGCCTGTTCCTCGAGGCCTCGCTGGCTGCCGGCGCGATGCCGTCGTCCGGCGCAATGCCCGATCTGAAGGCGGCGCTGCTCGTGCTGCGCCAGACGCTGGCCACGCTCGAAACCACCGCGCCCCAGACGCAAGGCGCCGCCATGCCTGCCAGCGTCGCGGGCGCGCCGCAGCTGGCCGCTGCGTTGGCTCGGCCAGCAGCCGAGGCCGCGCAGGCCGCATTGTCGTCAATGGCCCCCGACATCGCCCAACCGGCGCAACAGCCGCGCAATGCCAATTTCTCGGCCGCGGTGCTCGCCGACATGGCTGCCGGCGCGCCACAAATGGCGATGCCGCGGACCATGACCGCCGGCCTTGCCGCCAGCCTCTTGCAGGAGATGACGCAAAACCTGCCGCGGATCATCGGCAACGTGCCCGGCTCCAACAAGGCCGTGCCCGATGGCCACATCTTCGAGGCGGCCACCCACGCGACCACACCGCCGCCATTCCGTGGCGCATTGCCGGCGCCCCAATCCATCGCTTCGCCATCGCTCGCGCCCGATACGCCGCTGGCCGCCACCGTGCACCGCCTGCTCGACGACACCGATGCCGCGATCGCGCGGCAGACCTTGCTCCAGGTCGCCTCGCTCCCCGATCGCGCTGATGCCAGCGGCCACCGCATCGACCCGGCCGTGCCGCAATGGAATTTCGAGATTCCCTTCGCAACCCCACAGGGCACCGCGATGGCGCAGTTCGAGATCTCGCGCGATGGCGGCAACGAATCCGCCGATCCCGCCACGCGCGCCTGGCGCGCGCGCTTCACGCTGAATGTCGAGCCGGCCGGCCCGGTGCATGCGCTGGTCACGCTGAGCGGCGACAAGACCTTCGTGCGGATGTGGGCGGAGCGGCCGGCGACCGCGCAGCAGCTCCGCGCCGGCGTCGGTGAGCTCAGCCAGGCATTGTCCAGAGCTGAGCTCAAGCCCGGTGATATCGTGGTGCGCGACGGCACCCCGCCGCAGGCCACACAGGCTCGCGCCGGCCATTTCCTGGATCGCGCCACATGAGCGATCCATCCAAGCTCGCGATTGCCCTGCATTACGAGAAGGGCACCAACGCCCCGGTCGTCATCGCCAAGGGCAAGGGCACGATCGGTGAAAAGATCGTCGAGATCGCCAAGGCCCATGACATTCCGATCGAGGAGAACGAGGTTTTGGCCGGCGCACTCTCCAAGGTCGAGCTCGGCGAGGAGATCCCGCCGGATCTCTACAAGGCCGTCGCCGAAGTGCTGGTGTTCGTGCTGCGGCTGTCCGGCCGGGGGCGGTAAACACTACCTGTCATCGTTTCACCAGATATTGGCGGCATTGTCGCGGCCACTCTCATCATCATCGGATACCAATCTTGCTGACCCGTCGTTCCACCCTTGGCCTGCTTGCCGCAGCCGTCACCCTGCCGTCACGCGCACTCGCTCATGTCGCCCCGCCGCGCAACGAAATCCGCGACAGCTTGGCCAAACGCTTCACCGATCTCGGCACATCAGGCACCTTCGTCGGCTACAAGGTCGAGGACTATCTGATCGTCGCCAGCGACAAGGAGCGCTCGGGCGAGGGGAAGCTGCCGGCCTCGACCTTCAAGATTCCAAACTCGTTGATTGCGCTCGAGACCGGCGTTGTCGCTGCCCCCGACAAGGACGTATTTCCCTGGGACGGCGTGAAGCGGCCGATCGAGGCTTGGAACAAGGATCACACACTACGCAGTGCGATCGCGGTCAGCGCGGTGCCGGTCTATCAGGAGATCGCGCGCCGCATCGGCCAGGAGCGCATGCAGAAATATGTCGACGAGTTCGACTACGGCAACCGTGACATCGGCGGCGGCATCGATCAATTCTGGCTCACCGGGAATTTGCGCATCGATCCGGTCGAGCAGGTCGACTTCGTCGACCGGCTGCGCCGCCGTGCTTTGCCGATCAGCAAGCGGAGCCAGGATCTCGTCTGCGACATCCTGCCGGTGACCAAGGTCGGCGATAGCATGATCCGCGCCAAGTCGGGCCTCTTGGGCGCCGAACGCGGCGAGCCCTCACTCGGCTGGATGGTCGGCTGGGCCGAGAAGGGCGGGGCCCACACCGTGTTCGCACTCAACATGGACTGCCGCGAGCCGCGTCTCATCAGTGAGCGCATGCCGCTGACGCAAGCCTGCCTTGCCGAGATTGGCGCGATCTAGCGCTACCGCGCTGGCGCCGCTCAACTAGCATCCTCCCGCCAAGGAAAAACCGGGAGGATAACAATGAACTCAACGCCGCTCTGGCTGTCGTCGCTCACGCTTGCGGCAGCTGCCGGCTGGCTCGGCGCCACGATGTTCGCCGGCCCCGCCACCAGCAAGGAGCCACGCTTTCCGCAGCTCACCATGGATCAGCTGGACGCCAGGCAAAAGCCGCTCGGCGAACAGATCATGAAGGTGTCGAGCGTCGGCATCGGCGGGCCCTACAATCCGATGATCCGCAGTCCCGTGCTCGGCCAGCGCCTGTTCGACCTGTTCCACTACCTGCGCTGGGAGACCTCGGTCCCGGTCAAGCTCAACGAGTTCGCGATCCTGATCATCGGGCGGCAGTGGCGCTCGCAGGTGGAATGGTACGCACACGCGCCGCTGGCGGCGAAGGCGGGCCTGTCGGCCGACATCATCGCAGAGCTGAAGGCCAACAAGCGGCCCTCGAAGATGGCCGATGACGAGGCGGTGGTCTACGATTTCGTCACCGAGCTCACCACCACCAAGAAGGTCACCGACGAGACTTACGCGCGCGCGAAGAAGGTGTTTAACGACCAGCAGATCGTCGACCTCACCGCAGTCGCCGGCAATTACGTGATGGTCGCCATGCTGCTGGCGATGGCCGAAGAGACGGTGCCGCCGGGGAAGGAGGAGCCGTTCAAGCGGGGTGAGCCGTAGGACTCGTTATTGCAAGGAGCCGGCGACAAACTGCGCTACTGTAGGGTGGGCAAAGGCGCGCAGCGCCGTGCCCACCTTCTCTCCGTGTCATGATCTGTGATTGGTGGGCACGCTCCGCTTTGCCCACCCTTGTATTAGCCTGATCGGTTATATTGAACCGTTCCGTGAGGAATGGCCCAGCCCGGGTAGCCGCCCGAGCTGGGTCGCCGTTCGATCGGATCGGTACCCACCGAAGCCTTGAGGGCTGTCTGACGTAGCGAGATCGCGATCGGCACTTCATCGGGACCCGAATGGTCGAACGAACTTAAGGTTCGCATAACAAGGGAGGGATCGACGAAGATGGCCAAGCATAGCACGATCTGTGCCGGGATCGATACCGGCAAACGGAAGCTCGATGTGGCGATCGAGGGCCGCGGCGAGCAGTTGCAGGTGAAGAACACGGCGGAAGGCCATGAGGCTTTGCTGACGTGGCTGCGACAGCAGCGCGTCAAACGCATCGGCATCGAGGCGAGTGGCGGTTACGAACAGCCTGTCGTCGCCGAACTGCGACGCAAGGGGTTTGTGGTTGTGGTGTTTCAGCCGGCTCAGGTCCGGGGCTATGCCAAATTCCACTTGCAGCGAGCCAAGAACGATAAGATCGATGCCGCCCTTATCGCAGCTTGCACCGCAGCGGTGCGGAAGATCCATGCCGCTCCCGATCCTCGGTTGCTGCCATTCGCCGAGCAACTGACCATGATCGATCAGATCGGCGAGGATATTGCGCGCCTCAAGAACAGGATCGAGAGCTGCCGTAATGTGGCGATTAACCAGCTCTGGCAGGAGGATATCGCTCGTCTGGAGCAACGTGAGAGGGCCGCACTCAAGGCTCTGGTCGCCTCGCTCCGCGAGCATCCCGACCTTGCCAAGAGGCTTGCGCTGATCAACAGCGTCGACGGCATCGGGCTGCCGACCGCCGTTGCCATCCTGGTGCGTCTGCCAGAGATCGGCCGGATCACGCGGGAGCAAGCTGTCGCTCTCGCCGGGCTGGCGCCCTATGACAACGACAGCGGCGACCAGGTCGGGGTGCGGCATATCGAGGGCGGACGCAAGCGGCTGCGTCGCGCCCTTTATACGGCTTCACTGGCTGCATCGTTTCGATGGAACCCGCAGCTCATCCAGCTCTACCAGAGGCTGACCGCAGCCGGAAAGGAACACAAGCGCGCGCTCGTTGCCTGCGCCAGGAAGATGCTGATCTTCGCCAACACGGTGGTGGCCCGCGGTACGCCGTGGTGCGGCGAACCGCCGGTAGGATCACTTTCTGCTTCTTAGTTCGACCGGGACGCGCTTCTTCGTCCCGACCTACGGCCCCTCATGACGTCGCGCGCAGCGTCCGTCAAGGATGGCCGTCGCTCGCTCGAACCTCACATGGTCTGTTGCCAGGCCACGCCTTGACGGACGCGAGCACGGCGTCATCATGGCAGGCGCAGACGAGCCATTCTAATGGTTGCTACGAGAGCTGGGGCGGAGCAAACAGTCTCAACCCAGCTTGAACAGCACCTGCAAAAACTCCTCCACGGCCTTGCGCGCTTCAGCGGCTGTCTTCGGATTGCCGCCGACATGCGGATTGAGCTCGACACAGCCGTCCTTGTAGGAGAAGGGCGCGTTGGTATCGCCGTTCATCAGCACGCCGCCGTCACCTTCCTTGATGCGGCAGTTGCGCACGGTTTGCGCGTTCGCGGACACGGCGACGGTGTTGAGGCCGAGCAGGCCGCTATCGAATCCGTGCGCGCTATCAGGATATTCGGTCAGCGACACGTCGCGCCCGGCCGCTTTGAGCCGTTCGACAAAGGCCTTGCAGCTCTTCACGGGATTGTAGTCGTCGGGTGCGCCGTGGAAGATGCGGATCGGGCGCGCGGCGACCTCGGCATCGCTCTGATACGTCGTCGAACAGTCCGGATAGAACGGGATGTAAGCCGCGAACTGGATACCGGACTTGTTCCAGAGCTTGTGGAAGCGCTCGAGGCTCGCATACAGCGTCGCCTGTCCGCCGCGTGAAAAGCCCATCAGCACGATGCGATCAGGGTCGACGCGGGGATGCTTCGCCAGGATCTCCAGCGAGCGGTAGATGTCGACGATCAGATTGAGCCGGCCGAGCAAGGCCTGGTTCGGCCCGACCACCGTGAGGCCGCGCCCCGTAAAACCGTCGATCACGAAGGTGGAGACGCCCATGGCATTGAGCGTGTGCACCCAGGCTTCCGTGGTGGCGCCGACACCGCTGGAGCCGTGCATCAGCACCACCACGGGAAGCTTGCCGGTACCCTGGGCCACGCGGAGTTCGCCCGCGACCGTCACCGGCTTGCCGGCCGCCGCATCGCCGCTGAGGAATTGCTGGTCGGAGAGGGTGAGCGAGGAGATCGGATAGATCTCGGCGCGCGTGGCGACTTCCTTAGGGAGGGATTGTGCGTTGGCGCCAATGCCGACGAACAGAGTTGAAATGCAAAGCGCCATAGCGACGCGGAATGCCGTCGGCATCGGGTCCCCCCTTGTGATTTTGATCGAGTAGAACAACAGGCCCGCGCGCTGTCAATTTGGCGTGCGGCAGCTCTCAGGCGGGATCGGCCGTTTTCTTCGCCGTCAGCGCCTGGTCGATCGCAAAGCCGCCGATCTCGCTCATCGCCTGCGAGATCACGTCGCCGCGTCTGGCAAAGCCGTTCGAGAGATAATCGAACTGCGTCCGCGCCAGCCGCAGCACCTCGATCGGCACGGACCACGGTCTCGTTGAAACTGTCGACAGAGGCGCGCAGCGTGTCGAGCTCCGTGCTGAGCTTGCCGATATGGCTCTCGGCATCTTGCATCAGGCCAAGCAGCTTGCCGCGCTCGGCATTGAAGGCGGCTCGCTCGGCTGCGGCCTCCGCGGTGACCTCGGCGAGCTGTGCCCGCAGCGCTGCGATCTGGCTCACCATGGCATCGCGAGCAAGCTCCGCGGCCTCGCGCAGCTCGGTGTTGCGCTTTCGACCTGCTGCTCGTGATAGAGCCGCTCGGCCGACATCGCCCGCTGCGCCAGCGATACGATCAGGCTTGCGGCACGCAGCAGCATCTCGCCGTTCCGCCCCGACACCATGCTGGCCATCCGCCGCAGGAAGTCGATGGTCTCCGACGATGAGTTCGGCGGCAGGGGGACGACCGTCGCGGACATCTCAGTGATGCTTGCGTGATGCTCGAGCCAAGGCGTAATGACCGCCGCCGTACCGACTGGGCTCACGCAACATTCGGCGCCTGATCGTGAGCTTGAAGCAAGCCTGAATCGGCTGGCCTGGTCAACCGGGCCGGACCACCAAATTTGCAGGCCGCGCGCGGGTCAGGCGTCCTTCTGCCGGCCGATCCGCCCCAGATGGGTGAAGCCGAACCCCGCGGAATATTTCAGGCCATAGCCGAGCGCCCGGTCGATGCCGATATGGGCGAGCCAGATCAAGGCGATGGACAGGGTCAAAGGCGAGGCGAGGCCGAAGCCAAGTGTCAGCAGCGACACCGGCGCCATGTAGCTGTGGGCGGCATTGTAGGCCAGTGCGCCGAATTTGGCGTCGGAGAGGTATGCCAGGAAGCTCAGGTCGGGGACGAGGAAGAGCAGGGCAAACACTAGCCAGGAGCCGTCCCACGCCCAGTAGAGCATCACCATGCCAGCGAACAGGGTGAGGCCCTCCAGCCGCAGCAGGATGTTGACACCGCCCGTCGCCGCACCAGTCTCGGCCGTTCCTTCGTCCATGCTCGCCTCCCAGGCAAAACTTTGTAATCCCTCACGCTTTCAGCCCGGACAGGGCAGCCCTGCGAGGTCGAAAGGCGCTTTCCGGCCCGCAAAATGCCGTGTTAGAACCCCGCATCACTTAAGAACTGGCGGGAGCAAATGAAACACATCCTGGACGCCCTTGAAGATCGTCGTGCCGGTGCCAAGCTCGGCGGCGGGGAGAAGCGCATCGAGGCGCAGCACGCCCGCGGCAAGCTGACGGCGCGCGAGCGCATCGAGCTTCTGCTCGACAAGGGATCGTTCGAGGAATTCGACATGTTCGTCGAGCATCGCTCCACCGAGTTCGGCATGGAGAAGACCAAGGTGCCGGGCGATGGCGTCGTCACCGGTTGGGGCACCGTCAACGGCCGCAAGACCTTCGTCTTCGCCAAGGATTTTACGGTGTTCGGCGGTTCTCTCTCGGAAACGCACGCGCTGAAAATCACAAAGCTCCAGGACATGGCGATGAAGGCGCGGGCGCCCATCATCGGTCTCTATGATGCCGGCGGCGCCCGCATCCAGGAGGGCGTCGCGGCGCTCGCCGGCTATTCCTACGTGTTCCGCCGTAACGTGCTCGCCTCGGGCGTGATCCCGCAGATCTCCGTCATCATGGGCCCCTGCGCCGGCGGCGACGTCTATTCGCCGGCGATGACCGACTTCATTTTCATGGTGAAGAACACCAGTTACATGTTCGTCACCGGCCCCGACGTGGTGAAGACCGTCACCAACGAGGTCGTCACCGCCGAAGAGCTCGGCGGTGCCTCGGTGCACGCCACGCGCTCCTCGATCGCCGATGGCGCCTTCGAGAACGACGTCGAGACGCTGCTGCAGATGCGCCGTCTGATCGACTTCCTGCCGTCCAATAACACCGACGGCGTGCCGGAATGGCCGAGCTTCGACGACATCGCCCGCGTCGACATGTCGTTGGACACGCTGGTCCCCGACAATCCGAACAAGCCCTACGACATGAAGGAATTGATCCTGAAGGTCGTGGACGAGGGCGATTTCTTCGAGATCGCGGAAGCCTTTGCCAAGAACATCGTCACGGGCTTTGGCCGCATCGCCGGCCGCACCGTCGGCTTCGTCGCCAACCAGCCAATGGTGCTGGCCGGCGTGCTCGACAGCGATGCGTCACGCAAGGCGGCGCGCTTCGTTCGTTTTTGTGATGCCTTCAACATCCCGATCGTCACCTTCGTCGACGTGCCGGGCTTCCTGCCGGGAACCGCGCAGGAATACGGCGGCCTGATCAAGCATGGCGCGAAGCTCTTGTTCGCGTACTCGCAATGCACGGTGCCGCTGGTGACCATCATCACCCGCAAGGCCTATGGCGGCGCCTTTGACGTCATGGCCTCCAAGGAGATTGGCGCCGACATGAACTACGCCTGGCCGACCGCCCAGATCGCGGTGATGGGCGCCAAGGGCGCGGTCGAGATCATCTTCCGCTCCGACATCGGCGACCCCGACAAGATCGCGGCGCGAACGAAGGAATACGAAGACCGATTCCTGTCGCCCTTCATCGCCGCCGAGCGCGGCTACATCGACGACGTCATCATGCCGCACTCGACAAGGAAGCGCATCGCCCGCGCACTGGCGATGCTGAAGGACAAGAAGACGGAAATGCCGGCGAAGAAGCACGACAATTTGCCGTTGTGAGAAAGATGTAGCCCGGATGAGCGTAGCGACATCCGGGTTCTTCCTCAGGTCCCGCATGTCGCTTCGCTCATGCGGGCTACCAATTTCTTCTGAATTCGCATGACCGAAGACGATCCGACCGACGAGATTTCCGATATTGAGGCACGGATCGAAGCGCTCGCCGAGATCGCCGAGCGCTGCCGGAAGTACATCCTGGCCTCCAAGATCGCGATCGGCGGCGGTGCAGCGCTGCTCTTGATCACGATCTTCGGCCTGTTCGGGGCAGGTCAGACCGCCGCGCTCGGGTCGATCGCGCTGGTGCTGGGCGGGATCGTGTCGCTCGGCTCGAACATCAGCACGTTGCGGCAGACGGACGAGGCCATCAGTGTTGCGGAGGCGCGTCGTTCGGCGCTGATTGGCAGCATCGACCTGCGCGTCGTCGCCGATGCGCCGATGAAGCTGGTGTGACGCGCCGCGTCTACGGGTGCGTAGGGTGGGTTAGCCCTGCAGATGCGCAAAGCGCATCTGCGCGGCGTAACCCACCTCTTTTCTCTCCGCGGCGACAGAATTGGTGGGTTACGCCCAGCGGACTGCGCTTCGCGCAGCCGCAAGGCTAACCCACCCTACGAGATCCCGCGCGCCTTATCCGCCGAAGCAAAATGCGCCATCTGGTCCGCACGGGCCTTTGCAAAGGCCGGGCGGGCCGTGGCGCGGGCGAGGTAAGCGCGACAGGCCGGGTGGTTCGCAAGTCCCTCGAAGCGGTCGACGGGGCGCAGCACGTCCGACATCAGGATGTCGGCGACGGAGAAGGACCCCGCCAACCATTCGCGGCGGGCCAGCACCATTTCGAGATGCTTGAGGCGGACCCCAAGGAACCCGTCCAGGAATTTCCATGCCGGCGTGTCGTCCGCATTGCCCATGAACTTCAGCATCGCCCAGGGCAGGCTCGCCATCTCCACCGAATTGAGCGCGGCGAACACCCATTTCGTCGCCTCGACGCGGCCGCGCGGATCTGACGGCATCAACTTGTCGCTGCGTTCGCCGAGATGCAGCAGGATCGCGCCGCTCTCGAAGATCGAGAGGTCGCCGTCGGTCAGCCACGGCACCTGGCCGAAGGGCTGGTGCGCGAGATGCGTGGGGCCGCGGTCGTCGAATGGCACGCTCGCGACGCGATAGGGCAAGGCGGCTTCTTCGAGCGCCCAGCGCACACGGAGGTCGCGCACGAAACCTCTGGGCATCTCGGGAACCCAATCGAAGGTGGTCAGGGTGAGGTCGGCCATGTGGTGTCTCCGTGTCCTGGTTCAGATCAAGGACGCGCGGAGGGCGCACGTTCCGACACCGCTGCCAACTGTTTTTGTCGCCGGCGGATGAAGCGGCTAGTCTCGCCCCAAACAATGGGAGGAAACCCGATGCCATCAGCCTTCTTCGTCGTCCGTGCCACCGTCTCCGACGGCAGCAAGCGCGCCGCCTTCGACAGATGGTACGAGACGGAACATCTGCCCGATGCGGTGAAGGCGTTCGGCGTAGCCAAGGCCTGGCGGTTCTGGAGCCTGGACGATCCCTCGCTGCACCAGGCCATGTATCAGTTCGATGACGAGACGAAGCTAGCAGCGATGCTGAGGGGTGATGCGCTCAAGCGCCTGACCGCCGACTTCAACCGCGACTGGCCCGATGTGTCGCGCACGCGCGAGACACATCGCTGGCGCAGGAGTTCGCGACGTAGCGCGGAGGGCTACGAATTCTCCAATTAATCTGAACACCTGATTCAGCTTTGGTTCATGTCGTGACCACGACACTTCTTCTGCATCACAGGCACGATGATCAAGAGGAAGAAGCCATGGAGCGCCGGAACTTTTTGAAACTTGCATTGGGGGTGACGGCGGGAGCCGCCGCCTTCGCTGCGACCGCGCAGGCCGCGCCGCTGTCACCGCAACCGGTCGCTGATCCCACCCGCATGCCGCAGGGCAGTTCCGATGCTCATCCCGCAGTCACCACCAGCGAGGAAGCCGCGCTGGCGAAGCCTGAGCAGGTGCACTGGCGTGGGCGCGGCCGGCATTGGGGCTGGCGCCGCCGACACTGGGGTTGGCGTCGCCGGCGCTGGCATCGCCGTCATTACTGGTAAGCTCGCGTCGCGAATTGGACGAGGATCGCCGCCGGCGGTCCCCGTTTCGATTCTGGAGCCGCTCCGATTCCACGGCGGACGCAAGTCGGCAGCGGTGCCCAAACGAAAATGGCCGCGCAGGCTGATCCCGCGCGGCCATTTTGCAATACGAAAGGATCAGAATGGACGGCAGCGGCCGGCGTACCAGCGGAAGCCGTAGGGGCACACGCGCGCGCGGGGCACCACGACGACCGGCGCCGGCGCGACTACGACGGGGCCGGGACGCACCACGACCGGGCCGCGCATCGGACGGCAGCCGCCATAGGGGCCGCGGTACCAGCCCGGGCCGCAGCCGCCGGCGGCGCTGGCCGCCTCGCTGAAACCGACGACTGCGCTGGCGAGCATGACGGCGGCAAACAGATATTTCATTTGATCTTCCTTCTGGTCCTTGGGGCAGGCTTAGGGGGATGGCGCTTGCGGCGCACAATGAATCAAAAGACACCATTCGACACGCTAAACCTATGCGTGCCGACACGTCGCGATCCAAACCTGCCAATCATGACCTGAATGCGGCATGAACGTTCCTCCGCATACGGCTTCAGGCGACAACGATGGCGCTAGATGCTTTGTTTGACGCGTTTTCTTTACGCGAGCCGGTGTCCACTTCGCTCGAAAACGCTCTAGCGGCCAAGAAAGCCCAGCACCAGCTCCCGATACTTCTCCGGCGCCTCCAGGAAGACGAGGTGACCGGTGTCCGGGATCACCTCGGCCCGCGCATTCGGCATCTGCGCGGCGAACGCTTTGGCGAGCTTGGCGTTCTGTCCCATCTTGGCGCGCAGCGCCTCCGGCGCGTTCGGCCGTCCCGGTGCGTTGTGATCGTCGGCACCCATCACGAACAGCGTGGGCAGCGTGATGAGCGGGATCTCTTGCGCGACCGGCTCGCGATAGATCATCTGGCCGGAGCTGACGAAGGCGCGCAGCCAGCGCGGATAATCGGGGCTGCCCTTGATGTTGAAACGGGCATCGATGAACGGCGTGATCGCCTCCGGCGGCAGCTTGATCGCATAATTGGTCTGGAGTTGCTTGCGATAGCCGTCCGCCGTGAGCTTGTCCTCGGTCTCGATCATCTTCTCGGTTGGCGTCGGCGGCACGTAGAGGCGATAGTCCTCGAGCCCGATCGGCGCGGTCAGCACCAGATGGGCGATACGGTCCGGATAGGCGCGGGCGATGCGTACACCGAGCATGCCGCCGAGGGAGTGGGCGACGATGTCGGCCTTGTCGATCTTGAGGTGATCGAGCAGCGCAATCGTGTTGCGCGCCAGCGTGTTCGAAGTGAAGCTCGCCGGCCGGCTTGGAGGATTTGCCGAAGCCGATCTGGTCCGGCACCACGACGCGAAAGCCGGCCTCGCTCAGCATCGTGATCACGGGGGCCCAGTAGCTCGACGGGAAATTGCGCCCGTGCAGCAGCACCACGGTGCGGCCGTTCGGCTGTGCGGGCGCCACGTCCATATAGGCCATGCTGAGCTGCTCGCCGTCATTGACGAGTGGCAAGAGGTGCACGGGATAGGGATAGGCAAAGCCTTCGAGCGCGATGCCATAGGGCTCGCGCGGCGCGGTGTCGGCGGCGCGGGATGCAAGCGGGATGCTGAAGAGGGCGGCAGCGAGTGCGGCCGAGAAGATGCGGTTCATTGAGGTCTCCGGTGTGCCCGGGCAAAAGCGCGAAGCGCGTCTTCGCGACCTTGTCCCGGGCATCCACGTGCCAGCCGCAATAAAGACGTGGCTTGCCGGGTCAAGCCCGGCCATGACGAGAGGGGAGTTCACACGGGAATGTGTGCCGTCACGCAGCTTGCGTGATCAGTCCTTCCCATTCCCGAACAGCGCGGCGAACTGCTTCTCGCCGGTGCGGGTGAAATTCACGACGCGGCTGCCGGGCGTGGCGTCGCGTGCGGCCCATTTGAGTTCGGTGAAGCGCTGCATCATGGCGGCCCCCAGCGTGCCGGCGAGATGATGCCGCCGCTCGCTCCAGTCGAGACAGGCCTTGCACACCGGGCGGCGCGGATGGGTGAGCATGTCGGGCGAGATCTGCAAATGCTTGGCGAGGAAGCGCTCGCCCTCGGCCGTCAGCTCGATCTCCTGCTTCCTCTGCCTGACCAGATGTCGCGCGCGCATGGTGTCGAGCATCTGCACGCCGAGATCACCGGCGAGATGATCATAGCAGATCCGCGCACGCCGCAACGCCGGATCCTTCGGTCCGGTGCGCACGCGCATGTGGCCGGTCCGCGCGGCAAGCCCCGCGAGGCCCTCGAGCACGCCGGCGACGTCGTCGTCGGTGAGGCGGTAGTAGCGGTGGCGGCCCTGCTTCTCCGGCTCGACGAGGCCGCCGGCCTCGAGCTTCGACAGGTGCGAGCTCGCGGTCTGCGGCGTGATGCCGGCCTCCTGCGCCAATTCGCTCGCGGTCAGCGCGCGGCCGTTCATCAGCGCGGTCAGCATGTTGGCGCGAGCGGGATCGCCGACCAGCGAAGCGACCATGGCGATGTCAGGACCTGATTTCATGCTTCGATGGTAGCCGAAGCATCGCCGTCGGGCAAGGGCGTAGTCTCTCACGGCATCGTCATTGCGAGCGCAGCGAAGCAATCCAGAGATGTTTCCGCGGAGGGATTCCTGGATTGCTTCGCTGCGCTCGCAATGACGATGTGGAAACAGAGGAGCCCAATCATGTCCGTCACCGTCTTCATCCGCTACCAGCTCGATCCGTTCAAGCGCGCGCAGTTCGAGGAATACTCGAAACGCTGGCTCACCATCATCCCGAAATGCGGCGGCGATCTGATCGGCTATTTCATGCCGCATGAGGGCACCAACAACATCGCCTTCGCGCTGATCACCTTCGAGAGCCTGGCCGCCTATGAAGCCTATCGTGCGCGGCTGCGGCAGGACGCCGAAGGCATGGCGAACTTCCATTTCGCCGAGGAGAACAAGTTCATCCTCGCGGAGGAGCGCACCTTCCTACGCAAAGTGGTATTGTAGGCCACAACATCGTTAGCAGGAGACGCCCATGATCGCCGTGATCTTCGAAGTCTGGCCGAAGCCGGAACACCGTCAGGACTATTTCGACCTCGCTGCCGACCTGAAGCCGATCCTGCAAACCATCGACGGTTTCATCTCGGTCGAGCGTTTCGAGAGCCTCACCGAGAAGGGCAAGATCCTGTCGGTATCGTTCTGGCGGGACGAGGCGGCCGTCGAGGCCTGGCGCAACACGATGGAGCATCGCCGCACCCAGGCCAAGGGCAGGGCGAAGATATTCGCCGACTATCATTTGCGCATCGCCAGCGTCATCCGTGACTACGGCATGAACGATCGGGAGCAGGCGCCGAAGGACAGCCGCGCGGTGCACGACGCGCACTAGCGCTGCTCGGGCGCGCTACTAGCGCTGCCCTGAATGCGCGCCTATGTCTTCGCGGCCAATAAGGGAGAGAAACATGCACGTGACAACCGCTGACAAGCGCGCAACCTTCAAGAAGATGCACGAGAGCGGCTGCTTCATCCTGCCCAATCCGGTCGATGTCGGCAGCGCCAAAGCATTGCAGCATCTCGGCTTCAAGGCGATTGCGTCATCGAGCGCGGGCTTTGCCTGGACCATCGGCAAGGCCGACAACCACGTCAGCGTCGAGGACGTCTGTCAGCATCTGGCAGCATTGAGCTCCGCCGTCGATATCCCCGTCAACGCGGATTTCGAGGGCGGCTTTGCCGTGGAGCCGGACAAGGTCGCCGACAATGTCGAGCGCTGCGTGCGCACCGGCGTTGCCGGCCTGTCGATCGAGGATTCCACCGGCGACAAGGCCAAGCCGCTCTACGACCGCGCGCTCGCGGTCGAGCGGATCAAGGCCTCGCGCAAGGCGATCGGCGACAGCGGCACGCTGCTGGTCGGCCGCTGCGAGGCGTATTTGTGGGGCGTGACCGACCTCAAGCTGGTCATCGACCGGCTCACCGCTTATGCGGACGCCGGCGCCGACTGCCTCTATGCGCCGGGCCTGAAGAGCCGCGAGGACATTGCGGCGGTGGTTAAGGCGGTGCATCCAAAACCGTTCAATCTCCTGATCGGCGGCGCCGGCTTGTCGTTGCAGGAGGCTGCCGATCTCGGCGTGCGCCGCATCAGCGTCGGCGGCTCGCTCGCCCGCGCCGCCTGGGGCGGTTTCATGCGCGCGGCGAAGGAAATGGCGGAGCAGGGAACCTTCACCGAGCTCGGCAACGGCTATTCCGGCGGCGAGCTCAACAAGATGTTCAGCTGACCCATTAACGAAAAGCGGCGGCATCTCAGGTCCCGCCGCTCTCGCATCCTCTTGGTGTCATGCCCGCCTGGTACGCAATTGCGCACGGGGGCAGGGTATCCATTACGCCGCGGCTTCTCGATTCAGCCACGACTGTCTCGGAGTACTGGGTCGCCCGGTCAAGCTGGGCGACGGCAGCTATCGTGTTACTCTACTTCGCGCCATCAGACGGCGTCTGCGTATCCGGGGCCGGCTTGCTTGGTGCCGCACCCGTGGTCACGCCCGGCCCGGTGTTGTTGCGCGGCGTTACGTCGCGCATACCGGGAGGCGAGGCCGGATTGGTCGGCTGCGTCTGCGCGGTCTGCGAGGCCGGTGTGTTGCTGGCCTGGTTGGTCGTGCTGGTATTGTTCAGACCGTAGAACACGGCACCCAGCACCAGCGCAATCGCAACGGCGAACAGCGCAACTTTGCCGCTGGAGGCGGGGCCTTCGCCAAGCTCGGGATCGGCCTGAAGGTCGGCGTCCCGGCGCGCCGCGCGAAGATACTCATCGTCGGCGAGGTTCGGGCGGTACGGATCGTTGGGAAAACGGTCGTCAGCCATCGATAGGTCTCCTCGGGTTATTGCCGCGGGACAACCCGTGGATGCGAGATTCTGTTCCCGGCGCTTTATGCTTTCGTCGCATGTTGCTCCCGCCTCGGGAATCAGGAACCTGTTCAGAGAACCGTGGACTAAGTTCCATGGTGGACCGGGGAACAAATCCATGTGGAGCCTGCCGCCGACCGATAGCGTGCTGCATCTTCTGGCGTTCGTCGCCTTGACGGCGGAGGGCATGACGGCCGCACTGGCCGCCGGTCGGCGCAGCATGGACTATGTCGGCGTTTGTCTTCTCGCCTGCGTGACCGCGCTTGGCGGCGGCACGCTGCGCGACCTGTTTCTCGGTCACTATCCGCTGGTGTGGGTCGCCAACCCGATCTACCTCGCGCTGCCGGGCGGGGCAGCGCTGCTGACGATCCTGATCGCGCGGCTGGTGCATCGACTGCACCTCGCCTTCATCGTGCTCGATGCCATCGGCCTCGTCGTCTTCACCATGATCGGCTGCAACGTCGGCTGGCAGATGGATGCCTCGCTTCCGATCGTGATCGTCTCGGGCATGGTGACGGGCTGCGCCGGCGGCGTGTTGCGCGACGTGCTCTGCAACGACGTGCCGCTCTTGTTCCGATCCGAGCTCTACGCCAGCGTCTCGGTCGTGACCGGGTTGTTCTACGCCACCGCCTTCGGTCTCAATCTCAATGCCGAGCTCTGGACGATCTTGACCTTCGTGCTCGGCCTCAGCTTCCGTCTGCTCGCGGTCCGCTACCGATGGGAGATGCCGAAATTCGTGTTCACGGGAGACGAAAAGAAATAGCGCGCAATCTTCGCCTCGCCTCGCTTGCGGGGAGAGGCCGACGCGCGAAGCGTGGCGGGTGAGAGGGAGTCTCGGCGAGTCGAGCTGGTCGGCATACGCACAGCTCCATCCACGTCGTCATTGCGAGCCAACGGGTCCGCGCGAAGCGCGGCCCGATGACAGGCTCCGCGAAGCAATCCGAGAATCCCTCGGCGGTGGCAGTCTGGATTGCTTCGTCGCAAGAGCTCCTCGCAATGACGGTGAGGATGCGACGGTGACCTACTCCTCCTCTTTCCTCGCCTTCGCCACCTGCGATGGCGTCACCAGCGGGCCCGCATTGCCCCAGGAATTGCGCATGTAGTTCGTCACCGCGGCGATCTCGTCGTTGGACAATTGCTTGGCATAGGCCGGCATCTCGCCGGTGTTGGGCGCGCGCGGCGTCGTCACGGTGTGGGCGCCGTCGAGGATGATGCGCAATGTAGAGGACGGATTGATCGATTGCAGCAGCGCGTTGCCGGGCAGCGGCGGATAGATCCGCGGGCTGCCCGTGCCGTCGGCCTCATGGCAGGCGACGCAGAGCTTTGCGTAGACCGCCTGACCGGCCTTCATCTCGGCATCGTCAGGGGGCGTCACGATGGTCTCGCGCCGCGCCGGCGGCAGGCTCTTCAGATAGACCGCGATTGCTTGCACATCGGCATCGCTCATCTTCGAGGTCGAGTTGACGACCACCTCCGCCATCGGCCCGCCGGCATGGCTTTTGGTGTTGCGGCCGCTTTGCAGATATTCGGTGATATCGTCGGCGCTCCACGACTTCAGCCCGGTGCGGGCGGCGCCGTCGAGCCTTGGTGCATACCAGCCGCCGATCTCGCTGCCGGACAGCGCCTGCGCCTGCTTGTCCGCGCCAAAATAGTTCTTCGGCGTATGGCAGGCGCCGCAATGACCGAGACCGGTGACGAGATAGCCGCCTCTGTTCCACGCGGCGGTTTGGCTCTGGTCCGGTTCGAACAGGCCGGGCTTGAAGTACAGATAGTTCCAGACCCGCATCAGGCCGCGATAGCCGAACGGCCAGCGCAGCTCCGCCGGCTTGTTGCGGTTGGCTACGGGCGCCAGCGTTCCCAGATAGGCCCGGATCGCCAGCGTGTCGTCCTTCGTCATCCGCGTGAAATAGGGATAGGGAAACGCCGGGTAGTAGTTCGAACCATCAGGCGCGACGCCATAGCGCACGGCGCGCGTGAAGTCGGCATCGGTCCAGGCGCCGATCCCGGTGTCGCGGTCTGGCGTCAGGTTCGGTGCATAGATCGCACCGAAGGGCGTGTCGATGCGCTTTCCGCCCGCAAACGGCTTGGCCGGATCGGCGGTGTGGCAGCCCGCGCAGCCACCGGCCTCGACCAGCGTCTTGCCGTAAGCGATCAGCTCCGGCGAGGGCTCGGCGGCGCGGGCTGCGCTTCTAACTGCACTGCACAACACCAAACCCACGAGAGCCAAGCCAAACAGAATCGTCCGCATCGAAAGCCTCTCCTGCGACCAATCGCCCGCATCCGGCAGACGGGGCATCAATTCATTTCGCGACGGCGGGGGTATGGTGACACAAATTGAAAATGCCCAGCGTGTTTCAGGCCACGAAATTGCGATTTTTACCCGGCGCTGCCTTTGGTCCAGATTTGTGATGCGGAGCGTGAAATTTCCGACATAAAGTGGCGGAGGTGGTCGGCGCGCCCTAGCTAAAAACGACGGGCAGGCAACGGCTTAAGTGGCCAAACGCCAAGAAGGGTGGAAGAGGACAGCATGGGCATCAACCAGGGTCCGATCAGTCTCGATCAGAAATATACCCAGCAAACTGGACACGTCTTCACCACCGGCATTCAGGCGCTGGTGCGCCTGCCCATGGCCCAGATTCGGCGCGATCGCGCCAATGGCCTCAACACCGCGGGCTTCATCTCCGGCTATCGCGGCTCGCCGCTCGGCGGCTATGACCAGCAGCTCTTCGCGGCGCGAAAACACCTCGAACAGTACAACGTCAAGTTCCAGCCCGGCGTGAACGAGGACCTCGCGGCGACTGCCGTGTGGGGCTCGCAGCAGCTCAACCTCTCGCCCGGCGCCAAATATGATGGCGTCGTCGGCATCTGGTACGGCAAGGGTCCCGGCGTCGACCGCTGTGGCGACGTCTTCCGCCACGGCAATGCCGCCGGCTCGGCCAAGAATGGCGGCGTCTTGTGTCTTGCCGGCGACGACCACGGTGCAAAATCCTCCACCGTCCCGCATCAGTCCGACCATGCCTTCATCTCGGCGCTGATGCCGTCTGTCTACCCCTCGAGCATTCACGAGATGATCGAGATGGGTCTGCTCGGCATCGCGATGTCGCGCTACTCGGGTTGCTGGGTCGGCATGAAGGTGATCACGGAGACGGTGGAGACCACCGCCGAGATCGACCTCACCGACGAGATGAAGCCCTTCATCATCCCCTCCGATTTCGAGCTGCCGCCCGGCGGCCTCGATCTGCGCTGGCCCGACGACCGTTTCGAGCAGGACCGGCGCCTGCAGGACTACAAGGGCTTTGCCGCGATCGCCTTTGCGCGCGCCAACAGGGTCAACCGCATCACCATGGATTCGCCGAACGCCCGCTTCGGCATCATGGCGTCGGGCAAGAGTTATGAGGACGTCCGCCAGGCGCTGCGCGAGCTTGGGATCACCGAGGAGGTCGCCGCCAAGATCGGCATGCGCCTCTACAAGATCGGCATGCCCTGGCCGCTGGAGCCGGAAGGCGTGCGCCAGTTCGCCATCGGGCTCGAAGAGATCTTCATCGTCGAGGAACGGCGCGAGATCGTCGAGAACCAGGTCAAGCAGGAGCTGTTCAACTGGCGGGACGATGTTCGCCCGCGCATCGTCGGCAAGATGGACGAGCACGACAAGCGCTTTCTGACCTTCGCCGCCGAGCTCAGCGTCGCCTCGCTTGCGACCTCGCTCACCGAGCGGCTGCTTCGACTTAATCTCAACCCTGAAATTGCGGAAATGCTCCGCGTCAAGGCCGACTGGTTCAACGGCCGCCAGGCCACGCAGATGCAGGCGGTCGCGCCTGTCTCCCGCACCCCGTATTTCTGCTCCGGCTGTCCCCACAACACCTCGACCAAGGTGCCCGAAGGCAGCCGTGCGCTCGCCGGCATCGGCTGTCACTTCATGGCGCTGTGGATGGACCGCTCGACCGAGACGTTCACGCATATGGGCGGCGAGGGCGTGCCGTGGGTCGGCATCGCGCCTTTCACCAACGAGAACCACATCTTCGCGAATCTCGGTGACGGCACCTATTTCCATTCGGGCATTCTCGCCATCCGCCAGGCGATCGCCTCCAAGGCCAACATCACCTACAAGATCCTCTACAACGACGCCGTCGCCATGACCGGCGGTCAGCGCCATGACGGCGATCTCTCGCCGCAGAAGATCATGGCGCAGCTTTATGCCGAGGGCATCAGCGAGATTTACCTCGTCTCCGAGAATCCCGACGCTTACCCGGCCGACACCATCGCGCCCGGCGTGAAGAAGTATCACCGCGACGAGCTCGACAACGTCATGAAGATGTGCCGCGAATACAAAGGCACGTCTGCGATCGTGTTCGTGCAGACCTGCGCGGCCGAGAAGCGTCGCCGCCGCAAGCGCGGCCTGATGGAAGATCCGGCGCGCCGGGTCATGATCAACCCGGCGGTCTGCGAAGGCTGCGGCGACTGCTCGGTGCAGTCGAACTGCATCTCGGTCGAGCCGCTGGAGACCGAGTTCGGACGCAAGCGCGCCATCAACCAGTCGTCCTGCAACAAGGACTATTCCTGCCTGAAGGGCTTCTGCCCGTCCTTCGTCACGATCGACGGCGGTGCGCCGCGCCATCGCGCGCCGGCGGAGCTCAGCGAGATCGGCGAGCTGCCGGAGCCGGCCTCGCGCCCGGCCCTCGACAAGCCCTACAACATCGCGGTCGGCGGTGTCGGCGGCACCGGTGTACTGACCATCGGCGCGCTGCTCGGCATGGCCGCTCATATCGAGGGCAAGGCCTCGATGATCCTCGACATGTCGGGCCTGGCGCAGAAGGGCGGGGCGGTGCTCAGCCATGTGCGGCTATCAGATCATCCGGCCGAGGTAACCTGCTCGCGCATCGTCACCGGCACGGCCGATCTCGTGCTCGCCGCGGATGAGGTGGTCGCGGTTGCCAAGGATACGATCTCACTCTGTGACTCCAGCCGCACGCACGGCATCATCAACAGCCACGTCATCCCCACCGCCGACTTCATCCTCAACCGCGATTTCAACTTCCAGACCCGCAAGCTGAACGCGGTGCTGGAGACGGCGCTGCACAAGGACTCCGTATTCTTCGATTTCACCAGACCTGCCGAGCAGCTCCTCGGCGATGCCATCGCCACCAACATGATGATGATGGGCTATGCCTATCAGAAGGGACTGTTCCCGCTGTCGGCTGAAGCGATCGAGCAGGCCATCGAGGTCAACGGCGTCTCGATCAAGATGAACAAGGAGGCCTTCCGCCTCGGACGCCTTGCGGTCGCCGACCCCAAGCGCCTTGCCGAACATGCTGAAGGGGACGAACGAGGTCGTTGCGCCCAAGACGCTGGAGGCGATGACGCTGGACGAGGTCATCGAGCATCGCGCCAAGCATCTCACCGCCTACCAGAACAACCGTCTCGCCAAGCGTTATCGCAAGCTGGTCGACCAGGTTCGCGAAGCCGCGGTGAAGGGCGGCTATGGCGATGCGCTGCCGCGCGCGGTCGCGGTGAACTACGCCAGGCTCCTGGCCTACAAGGACGAATACGAAGTCGCACGCCTCTACACCAATGGCGCCTTCGAGCGGCAGCTCCGCGACCAGTTCGAGGGCGACTTCAAGTTCAACTTTAATCTGGCACCGCCGATCCTCAGCAGCGGCGTCAACGCGCTGGGCCGTCCGAAGAAGCGCGCCTTCGGCCCATGGATGCTGAACATCTTCCGCGTGCTGGCAAAATTCAAATTCCTGCGCGGCACCCCGTTCGACATCTTCGGCCGCAGCGCCGACCGCAAGCTCGAGCGTGACCTGATCGCCGGCTACGAGAAGGATGTCTCAACCGTGCTCGGCCTGCTATCGCCGGTCACGCACGACACCGCTGTCGAACTGCTCTCGCTGCCCGACCGCATCCGCGGCTACGGCCCGGTGAAGGAGAAGGCGGTGAATGATGCCAAGGCCCGCTATGCCCAGCTCGCCGCGGATTTGGCGAACCCGCCGCCAGCGCCAAGGCAGATCGCAGCGGAGTAGGGCGGTCTCGTAGGGTGGGCAAAGGCGCGATGCGCCGTGCCCACCATCTCTCCGAGTTATCTAAGACGTGGGCACGCTTCGCTTTGCCCACCCTACGATTTCTGCGGAGTAGCCCCGTAGCCCGGATGGAGCGCAGCGCAATCCGGGACAAGCGCATCCGCGGGTGAAGATCCCCGAATTGCGCTTCGCTCCATCCGGGCTACAAGTCCCCTGCGTTTTTCCGTTTGAAATCAACGCCGCTCTACTGTGCATGGGGTTGTTTTCGGTAAAAAAGAAATACACTTGCGCCGTCGGGCAAAACATCTTTATACTTTTGCTCCGCGCTGGTGACGCGATGTCGTTTGTGCCAGCCTGAACGGGGACTGAGGTGCGGTATGGATTGGGCTCGTCGCATTGTGACACGCTTGCCGCTTGAAGAACTCTGGACGAACGCAGGCCTATTGGATTCACAGCCCGCTGAAAGCGCTGGTGCGGCCAAGATCGAGCACCTCTTGCAGAATGGTGCGAGCTTCGTGGTTGCTGATGTTGGCAAGCCGTTGCGGTGGATCTCGACTGGCGATCGTTTTTCGTTCTGGAAGAGCGAGGTGAAAGCTCGCCTGGTGGCTCCGGAGGCCGCTCGTTTTGCTATCGACGAGTACCCCAATGGTTACTGCTACGTGGCGACCGTGTGGAATGGCGCATCGCCAGACCCAGTCATTGTTCTGGAGATGCATCACTGACGGATGCTGAAGAGGATGACGGATCAACGGGGCCACTTGCGCCAACCCGCTGCCTCTCGTCCGACGGAATATTTCCGCGCTTGCCAATCAAGCCCCCGCGGTTCAGAAAAAAGAGCCAAGAAGAAACGCGAGCGGAGACCTGAAGTTTGACCATCAAGGGCAAGGCCTACATTGCCGGGATCTATGAGCACCCGACCCGGCATGCGCCGGACAAATCCACCGCGCAGCTCCACGCCGAGGTCGCCAAGGGCGCGATCGAGGATGCCGGGCTCTCCAAGGACGACGTCGACGGCTATTTCTGCGCGGGCGATGCGCCCGGCGGCGCCTGGCCGATGGTCGATTATCTCGGCCTGAACACCAAGAAGCTTCGTCACGTCGATTCCACCGAGACCGGCGGCTGTTCCTACATCATCCATCTCGGCCATGCGGCTGAGGCGATCGCCGCGGGCAAGTGCTCGATCGCGCTGATCACGCTCGCCGGCAAGCCGCGCACCGGCGTGATGCCGCCGCGCGCGGCCGGCGCCGAGGTCGATTTCGAATCCGCTTACGGCGCGACCACGCACAATGCCTATGGCATGTGTGCCATGCGCCACATGCACGACTATGGCACCACCAGCGAGCAGCTGGCCTGGATCAAAGTCGCGGCCTCGCACCACGCGCAATACAATCCGCATGCGATGCTCAAGGACGTCGTCACCGTCGAGGATGTCCTGAACTCGCCGATGATCTCCGATCCCCTGCACCGCATGGATTGCTGCGTCGTCTCCGACGGCGGCGGCGCGCTGATCGTGACGACGCCGGAGATTGCGAAGAGCCTGGAGAAGCCGCTTGTGCGCCTGATCGGCCATGGCGAAGCCATGAAGGGCCCGCGTGGCGGCAAGGATCTCGACCTCACTTACTCCGCGGGGATCTGGTCCGGTCCGCGCGCGTTCGCGGAGGCCGGCATCACGCCGAAGGATATCAAATACGCGTCGATCTATGACAGCTTCACCATCACGGTGCTGATGCAGCTCGAGGACCTCGGCTTCTGCAAGAAGGGCGAGGGCGGCAAGTTCGTTGCCGACGGCAATCTGATCTCGGGCGTCGGCAAGCTGCCGTTCAACACCGATGGCGGCGGCCTTTGCAGCAACCATCCCGTCAACCGCGGCGGCATGACCAAGATCATCGAGGCCGTCAGGCAGTTGCGCGGCGAGGCGCATCCGAAGGTGCAGGTCAAGAATTGCGATCTCGCCATCGCCCACGGCACCGGCGGCCTTTTGGGTGTTCGCCACGCCGCCTCGACCGCCATTCTGGAGCGCGTGTGATGGTAGATGCAAAAAAATATCCGGCCCCGGTGACGAACCCGGAGACCGCGGCGTTCTGGAACGCAGCCAAGGAAGGCAAGTTCATGATCAAGCGCTGCACGGCGTGCGGCGAAGCGCATTACTTCCCGCGCTCGATCTGCCCGTTCTGCTATTCCGACAAGACGGTGTGGGAGGAAGCATCGGGCGAGGGTACGATCTACACCTACAGCCTGATGCGGAAGTCGCCGACCGGTCCTTACGCGATCGGCTACGTCACGCTGAAGGAGGGGCCGTCGGTGCAGACCAATTTCGTCGACTGCGATCTCGAGAGGCTGAAGATCGGCCAGAAGGTGAAGGTGGTGTTCAAGCCGACCGACGGCGCACCGCTGCCGTTCTTCACGGTGGCCTGACGCGAAGCGAGATGTAACCCTCTCCCCTTGTGGGAGAGGGTGGCAGCCGAAGGCTGCCGGGTGAGGGGTCTCTCTCCACACGAGAAGTGTTACTGCAGAGCCAACCCCTCACCCGAGTGAGTTTGTTGCAAGAGCGGTGCGGCCCTCTCCCACAAGGGGAGAGGGCACATTAACGAGCGCCGCTGCTCGCGGAGATACTGGGAGGAAGGCAAACAACATGTCCGCCAGATACGAAGAGCTCAAAGGGCTGAAAAACATCGGCCAGAAATACGCCTACACCGATCGCGAGGTGATGCTCTACGCCTATGGCATCGGCCTTGGCGCCGATCCCATGGACGAGAAGGAGCTCGCCTTCGTCAACGAGGGCACGCTGACGCCGCGGCCGCTGAAGGTGGTGCCGACATTCGCGTCCGTCGCAGCATGGGGCTCGGGTCCCGGCGAAATGAACCTAAACCGCGTGATGGTGGTCGACGGCGAGCGCGACATCACCTTCCACCAGCCGCTGCCGGTCGCCGCGCACATCACGGCCGATTCCTCCGTGCTCGAGGTCTACGACAAGGGCAAGGACAAGGGCGTCGTGATCAGCCACCAGACCGTGCTGAAGAACGAGAAGGGCGAGAAGCTGGCTACTCTGGTGGCCTCGCGCTTCGCCCGCGGCGATGGCGGCTTTGGCGGGCCGAACCTGACGCAGCCCGACCCGCACAGGATTCCGTCGCGCAGCCCCGACAAGACCATCGACATCACCACGCGTCCCGACCAGGCGCTGGTGTATCGCCTCTGCGGCGACCGCAACCCGCTGCACTCGGATCCCGAGTTCGCCAAGAAGGCCGGCTTCCCGCGCCCGATCCTGCACGGCATGTGCACCTACGGCATCACCTGCCGCGGCGTGCTGCAGACCTATGCCGATTACGACGCTTCCGCCTTCCGCCAGCACGTTGCGCGGTTCTCTTCGCCGGTCTATCCCGGCGAGACCGTGACCATGGACCTCTGGAAGGATGGCAATGTGATCTCGTTCGAAGCCAAGGTGAAGTCGCGCGGTGTCACCGTGATCAAGAACGGCAAGACGGTGCTGGGTTAGCAACACGGTACGGCCGCCGTCTCCCTCGCCCCGCTCTTGCGGGAGAGGGCGGGGTGAGGGGCTCTCACCACGAGAAGGGACGGTATCGAGACCGTACCCCCTCACCCGGATCGCAAGGGCGATCCGACCTCTCCCCGCAAGCGGGGCGAGGTGGAAGAAAAAGCAAACAGGGAGACGCCACCATGGGACTACTCGACGGCAAGGTTGCGCTGATCACCGGCGCGGGCGGGGGGCTCGGTGAGGCCTATGCAAAGCTGTTCGCGCGGGAAGGGGCTTCGGTCGTCGTCAACGACCTCGGCGGCCGCCGCGACGGCTCCGGGGCCGACAAGTCCATGGCGCAGCAAGTGGTGGACGCGATCAAGGCGGAAGGCGGCAAGGCGGTCGCCAACGGCGCCGACATCTCCACCATGGAGGGCGGTCAGTCGGTGTTCGACGACGCCATCAAGCACTTTGGCCGCGCCGACATCCTCGTCAACAACGCCGGCATCCTGCGCGACCAGACCTTTCACAAGGCGTCTGAAGCCGACTGGGACAAGGTCATCAAGGTGCATCTGAAGGGCACTTTCTGTTGCACCATGCCGGTGTTTCGCTGGATGCGGGAAAACGGCGGCGGCGTCATCGTCAACACCTCCTCGACCTCGGGCCTGATCGGCAATTTCGGCCAGACCAATTACGGCGCGGCCAAGGGCGGCATCTGGGGCCTGTCCAACGTGCTGGCGATCGAGGGCCGCAAGTACAACATCCGGATCTGGACGCTGGCCCCGGGCGCGCTGACCCGCATGACCGCAGACCTGCCCCGCTATAAGGAGAACCCCTCGGCGGCGCTGGGGCCGGACGGCATCGCGCCGGCCGTGCTATACATGGTCAGCGATTTGTCGGGCGACCAGACCGGCAAGGTGCTGGGCGTGTCCGGGCCCCGCGGCGTGCGCGAAATGCGGATGATGGAAATGGAAGGCTGGAAACCGCCGCACTCGGGCTGGAAGGCCCGGGACATCGTCGATCACGCCAAGGAGATCTTCTTCTCCGAGGAGCAGATCAAGATGGGCGCGCGGCGGTTTTAGCCATCGACAGAGAGAAACAAGGAAGACGATGAAACTCACCGCCGACGCCAAGGGCACCTTCGCAATCGCGCCGACGCCGTTCCACGACGACGGCCGGATCGACGAGCGCTCGATCGACCGCCTGACAGATTTCTACGAGGAGGTCGGCTGCGACGGCGTCACGGTGCTGGGCATCCTCGGCGAGGCGCCGAAGCTCGATGCCGCCGAGGCCGAGCAGGTCGCGGTGCGCTTCGTCAAGCGCGCCAAAAAGATGCAGGTGATCGTCGGCGTCTCCGCGCCGGGTTTTGCCACCATGCGCTCGCTGGCGAAGGCCTCGATGGATGCAGGCGCGGCCGGCGTGATGATCGCGCCGCCGCCGAGCTTGCGCACCGACGACCAGATCGTCGGCTATTTCAAGCAGGCAGCCGAAGCGATCGGCCCGGATGTGCCCTGGGTGCTCCAGGACTATCCGCTGACCCTCTCGGTGGTGTTCACCCCCGCCGTGATCCGCAAGATCGTCACGGACAATGCGAACTGCGTGATGCTCAAGCACGAGGACTGGCCGGGGTTGGAAAAGATCTCGACCCTGCGCAATTTCCAGAAGGACGGCTCGCTCCGTCCGCTCTCGATCCTCTGCGGCAATGGCGGGCTCTTTTTGGATTTCGAGATGGAGCGCGGCGCCGACGGCGCCATGACCGGCTACGCTTTCCCCGAGCTCCTGATCGACGTCGTGAACCTCTCCAAGGCCGGCAAGCGCGACGCCGCGCATGATTTGTTCGACGCGCATCTGCCGCTGATCCGCTACGAGCAGCAGCCCGGCGCCGGCCTTGCCGTGCGCAAATACGTATTGCAGAAGCGCGGCATCATCGCCTCCAGCGCGCAGCGCAAGCCCGGCGCGACCATCACCCCGACGGCGAAGGCGGAGGTCGATTATCTCCTCTCGCGCGTCGCCCGGGTCGACAAGCGCGCCAATCTCGGCCCGCAATCCAGCGCCGCAGGCTAATCGAATGGCAGAGACATCAGCATCACGCCCGGCTTCGACCATCCTCCTGCTGCGCGACGGCGCGGGTGTCGACGGCAAGAGCCGCGACGAGATCGAAGTCTTCATGATGGTCCGCCATCATCAGATCGAGTTCAACTCGGGCGCGCTGGTGTTTCCCGGCGGCAGCGTCGATGCCGGCGACAAGGAGATCGTCGCCCGCTCCAACCTTTACTCGGGCGGCGAGGGCCTCAGCGAAGCGGACCGCGGTTTTCGGATCGCCGCGATCCGCGAGACTTTTGAAGAGAGCGGCATCCTGTTGGCGCGATCGAAGGAGACGGGCGCGCCGGTCGACGCCAAGCGTGCCGGCGAGATCGCCGACGCGCATCGCGTCGCGCTCAACGAGCACAAGGTCAGCTTCATGAGCATTTTGGCCGATAACGGCCTCCAGCTCGCGCTCGACACGCTCGTGCCGTATGCGCACTGGATTACGCCGGAGGGCATGCCGAAGCGCTTCGACACCTGGTTCTTTCTTGCGGCAGCGCCGCCCGATCAGCTCGGCGCCCATGATGGTCGCGAGTTCGACGGATTCGATCTGGGTCTCGCCGCGCGAGGCGGTGGAGGGCGGGGAGATCGGCCGCTTCAAGCTGCCGTTCCCGACCACGCGCAATCTGATCCGACTTGCCAAGCAGCCAAACGTGAGTGCCGCACTAGAGCACGCCCGCGGGATGTCGATCGTCACGGTCATGCCTGTGATGACCAAGACCGAAACCGGCCGCCAGCTCCGCATTCCCCGCGAGGCCGGCTACGACGGCGAGGTGTTCGAGGTCGGGGCGCTCGGCTAGGATAGTTCGACACCAAACGAAGTATCGGCGGCTGCGGACGCGCTAGGTTCCGTTCATCGCGAATGGACGGGACGCAACGCATGGACGACCGGCAGGGTACCAACATCGCCGTCGAGCTGGCGCTGCTGGTCGCGCTCGCAACGCTCTGGGGCGGCTCCTACACCTTCATCAAGCTCGGCGTCGCCACCATCCCGGCGATCACGCTGATTGCGGCGCGCACCACCATTGCCGGCCTGCTGCTGCTCATCGTCATGCGGGCGCGCGGCATCGGGATGCCAACGGATGCGGCAACCTGGCAGCGCTTCGCGTTTCAGGCGGTGCTCAACAGCGTGATCCCCTGGACGCTGATCGCCTGGGGCGAGCGCCATGTCGGTGCCGCGCTCGCGACCATCCTCAACTCGGCCGGGCCGATCTTCACCTTCGTGCTCACGGCGCTGATCACCCGCCACGAGGCGACGCCGCCGCGAAAGCTGTTCGGCGTGATCGCCGGCATGGTCGGCATCCTGCTGATCGTCGGCGTCGATGCCTTCCATGGCATCGGTAGCGGCCTGCTGGCGGAGGCGGCGATCGTGGCCGCCACCATCTGCTATGCCTGCGCCGCGATCTTCGGCCGCAGTTTCAAGGGGCTCGATCCCATGGCGCCCGCCGCCGGCTCGCTGCTGGCGGGCGCAGCGGTGCTGATCCCGGCCTTGCTCGTCATCGAGCAGCCCTGGACGCTGTCACCCTCGCTTGCGTCCGTGTTGGCTCTGCTGGCGCTCGCGGTGTTCTCGACCGCAGCAGCGTTTGCGATCTACTTCCGCTTGATCCAGACCCTAGGCTCGGTCGGCACCACCGCGCAGGCCTACCTGCGCGTCCCGATCGGGGTTGCCATCAGCGTCGCCTTCCTCGGTGAGATCTTGAGCCGGACCGCCTGGATCGGGCTGGCCTGCGTCGTCCTCGGCGTTGCCGCCATGACGATCCCGGCCCGGCGGCGGACAAGCGTCACAGGCTCATAGTCCGAAACGGAGGAGGGGCGGCAGGCCCGATATTAAGGATATTCGGCGGCCAGAGGCATGTTCCCCCGGGGGCGCAATACGTCGTATATTGGACCTCCATTAGCCCGGTCCCCCAAACACCAATGTCCGCCGAATTGACGCCGACCCCTGAGAAAAAGCGAACTTTTTCGCTCTCCATCGGCCAGCTCACCTTCGGCAGCTTCCTGTTGGTGCTGGCGGTGATCATCGTCACCTCGACCGCGAGCGTGATCGCGATCCGGCATATCGACACCACGTTCGCTGAGCTGCAACGGCTCCAGAGCGTCGGGGACCTCGCCGAGGACATCGACCGCCGCATGAACGAATTGCGCCTTGCCGCGCGCGACTTCGTCACCGATCCCGGCGCCGGCATCCAGTTCCAGCAGGTGGGCGAGGCGGCCTCCGCCTTAAGCGATATCCTGAAGAAGACCCGCATCGAGCTCGCGCCCGAGCAGCAGGACATGATCGACGGGGTCACGGAGCGGCTGGCGACCTACCGGACCGGCCTGGAGCGGATCTCGACCCTGATCGACCGCCGCGCCCAGCTGCTCGCCGGCCTGCCGCCGCTGCGTGACCGGTTCGACGCGGCCGTCGCCGGCACTTCGGACCGCGAGCTGGCCTCCCGCCTGTCCGAGGCGCAGAGCCGCATCGCGCTCGGACTGCTGGCGCGCAACCCGTCCGCGGCCGAGCAGGCCGCGGAGGGAATGCGGGCGATGGACATCGCCGATGGCAAGCTGAGGTCGGCCGTCAACGATTACGCCGAGGCGATCATGGCGGTCGCCGTCCGCGAGCGGCAGATCGCCGACATCGACCGCGAGGTGCTGGGCACCGAGGGCCGGCTGATCGGCCGCGTCACCGAATTGCTGCGCGAGGTCAGCGCCCGGCGCGGCCACGTGCTGTCGCGCGATTTTGCCCGCACGCTGACCGAGGCGCGGTGGCAGAGCATCGTGCTCGGTACGGTCGGCGTGCTGATCGGCATCGGCGCCGCGCTGTTCGTGGTGCGCAGGACGGTCCGTCCGCTCGCCCAGATCGCGCGCTCCATTCGCGCGCTTGCGGCGGGCCAGAAAGACACGTCGATCCCGTCCGCCGACGTCGACAACGAGATCGGTGACATCGCACGGGCAGCCGAGGTGTTCCGCCGCGCGCTCGAGGAGGCCGACACCGCGCGCGAAGCGGCGGTGCGCGCGCTCACCGAGCAGCGCCTCGCCGAGGAGAGCTATCGCAAACTGTTCGAAGGCTCGGTCGATGGCATCTACGTGACGACACCGGCCGGCGATCTCCTCAACGCCAATCCGGCACTGGCGCGGATGATGGGCTACGACAGCCCGCAGCACCTTATCGACAGCATCAACGACATCGCCCATACGATCTACGTCCATCCCGAGGCGCGCGCCGAATACCAACGGCTGATGGCGCGCGACGGCATGGTGCGCGAGTTCGAATATCAGGTGCGCCAGCGCAGCGGCAACATACTGTGGCTCTCCGACAGCGCCACCGGCGTGCGGGACGAGCAGGGCAACATCGTCCGCTACGAGGGCACGCTGCGCGATATCACTGACCAGAAGCGGGCCGAAGACGCCATCGCCGAAGGCCGGCGCCTGCTCCAGCAGGTCATCGACACCGTGCCCGCGGTGATCAATGTCAAGGACCGCGACCTGCGCTACGTGCTGATGAACCGCTACATGGCCGGCATCTTCGGCATCGAGCCGGGCGACGCACTCGGCCGCACCACGGCCGACCTGATGTCGCGCTACGGCGCTGCCAAGTCCGACGAGAGCGACAAGCGCGTGCTCAAGTTCCGCAAGGGACTCGGCTTCTATGAGGAGGAGTACAAGGACGCCTCCGGCAACATGCGGCAATGGCTGGTCAACAAGCTGCCGCTGCTCGACGCCGAAGGCGAGATCGAGCGCATCGTCACCGTCGCGCTCGACATCGGCGAGCGCAAGCGCGGCGAGCAGGAGATGCGGAAAGCCAAGGAAGCCGCCGAGACTGCGCTGCGCAATCTGCGCGAGACCCAGGCCTCGCTGATCGAGGCGGAGAAGCTCGCCGCGCTCGGGCGCCTGGTCGCCGGCGTCGCGCACGAGGTCAACAATCCGGTCGGCATCAGCCTCACGGTCGCTTCCGCGCTGGAGCGCAAGACCGCGATGTTCACGGCTGAGGTCGAGCGCGGCGAGCTCCGCCGCTCCACGCTCAACGACTTCCTCAACACCAGCCGCGATGCTTCCTCGCAGCTGGTCTCCAACCTCAACCGCGCCGCCGAGCTGATCCAGTCGTTCAAGCAGGTCGCGGCCGACCGCAACTATTCGGACCAGCGCAGCTTCGACCTCGGCGACCTCACCGAGCAGGTGGTGATGAGCCTGCGACCCGGCCTGCGCAAGCACAATCTGACGCTCAACGTCGAGTGTCAGCCGGACCTCACCATGAACAGCTATCCCGGCCCGTACGGCCAGGTGCTGACCAATCTGTTTCTCAATTCGGTGGCGCATGCGTTCCCGGACGGCCGGCCGGGGACCATCGACATCCAGGTGCGCGAGTCCGGCAAGGACAATGTCGAGATCCTCTTCTCCGACAATGGCTGCGGCATGTCGCTCGACGTCCGCCGCCGTGCCTTCGATCCGTTCTTCACGACGCGGCGCGACCAGGGCGGCACCGGCCTCGGCCTGCACATCGTTTACAGCATCGTCACCAATCGGCTCGGCGGCCGGCTCGATCTCGATTCCGAGCCGGGCGGCGGCACGCGCATCCAGATGATCCTGCCGCGCATAGCGCCGCTCGAACAGGCGGCGGAATGACCAGGCCGCGGACTCATTAGCGCGCGGCGCTTCGGCGATCGTTACCCGCGAACGAGAGCCGCGCCCAGGATGAGACACCAAGCGCCCAAAATGCGTGTCAACGTGATCGGATGGTGCGGCAGGCTGAACATGCCGATGTGATCGAACGCCAACGAACCGAGCAACTGACCCACGACGATCAACGTCAACACCGTCGCCACGCCGAGGCGCGGCACCATGAGGATGCTGGTCGCGATGAAGATCGCGCCGAAGATTCCCCGGTCCATGCGATCAAAGGGGCTCGTCCGGCCAGGGCGGCAGCGGGTATCGGCTCGCGCACGGCGACCAGAACCAGCAGCAACGCGATTGTCCCGCCAAGATAACTCACGAACGCCGCCCACCGCGCGGATTGCATGGCGTTGCCAAGACTGGCGTTCAGCACCTGCTGAAAGGCGAGGCTCAGGCCTGCGGACAGGACCACGAAAGGTGCCAAGAGGTTCATGCGCGGCTCGCAGTGGCATGGAGAGGTGGAGCCAGCTTAGCGCCCGAGGCCAATTCACGTCTGGAACGAAATCGACCGTCTCAATCCGCGAACGCTGAACGGTAGGCGGCAGGCGTTGCGCCGTAAGCGCGTCGAAACAGGCGACCCAGGTGGCTCTGGTCGCAGAACGAGCCGGCATAAGCCACGTCGGCGACGGTGTCGCCGCGCTTCAAACGCGAGCGTGCCGATGCCAGTCGCAGCGCAAGACGATAGGCGGCGGGGGTCATTCCAACCTCTCGCTTGAACAGCCGAATGAAGCCGTCTGTCGATCGACCCTGCCGTGCCGCGATCGTGCGGATGGCGAGATCGTCGCACGAAACCAGCTCCGTCAGCGCGGCACATCGGGCCGGCCGCGTGAGACGTCTCGGGCACGGATCGTGCGAGCCGATCGCGTCGAGCATCTCGTCCGGCAAGGTTGCCCGCGAGTTGCGGATGCAGAGCGGCCCAGAGATCCCTCTCACCGCCGCATGATCGCTCGATAGATAGAGATGGCTGACGATCGAGCCGGCGCCGCCGTGCGAGGCGTGCGGTACGCCCGCCGGGATGACGACGATATCGCCCGCGATGGCGCGGAACTCCCCGACCGTGGTCACGTATATGCGCCACCCTTCGCTGACGGCGGCAACCTGGACATCCGGATGTACGTGACCGGCGAGCGCGACTGCCTGTGCCGCCGCGAGGTGGCCGAGCTCGATCGCCGCGTCACGTGCCCATGGGCGATATGTCCACGATCCAGGCATCCCTGCTGCATACGATCTATTGCTCAGGATGTCAGGGGGGGTGCTGTGGACTAGTTTGGGCCGTGACTTATGGCGGCACGCCCTAATCGACGTCGGCGAGCCTGTGCAGCGTCGCGCCGAAGATCTGGCTCGCCTTGCCGACCAGCGCCGTGCCAGTCATCTCCCCGCGCGTCTCCGTGAAGGTGCCGCTGACGCCGATGCCGACCGGGGCGGGGCCGCCGAACAGCGGATTGTCGTTGCCGCGCGGCGAGGTGTGGCGCTGCACCAGGACCTCACCTTTGAAAGTGTTGTTGTCCTTCACCGTGTAGCTGCCGGTGTAATAAAGGTAGGCGTCGCCGCCAAGAATCTTGCCGTCGCGGAAGAGAATGACGCCACTGCCCTTGCCGACTCGACCGTCGAGCAGGGTCACGTGAATCGAATAGAGGCCGTTCTTCATAACGTCCCGCAGGTCGGCCGCCATCGCCCAATGGCGTAACCGGTAGAGCAGTTATGCCAAAGCGCGTCCGCCGGCGCAACGCGTCACTTTTGCCGGTTGGCGGGAGCCTGCCGTCGCAAGCCGTAGTTGTCCCGGCTTGTGCGTGACGCCGTCATGACGGTTTGATGATGAGGCGAGGCCGAACGTTGCGAATCGGAGTTGGCCCGCGAAATGCATAACCATTGTTGCACTGGCCGCGGAGTGCTGGAGCAAGACGAACGTGAGCAACTGGATCGATTCCGGCGGCGATGAGCCGCGTCTGTACGGTGCGCGTCCCACGAATTGCAAAAGCGAACGACGGCGGATCGGCAGCGCGACACGCTGGCGAGGTGTGACAAGGCTGGCGTGCGCCTTGGGCCTGATTGCGCTCGCGGCTCCCTTCGGGCACGCGCGTGACCGTGGCCAGTTCGTCAACACCAATGCGGATTTGAAGGCCTGGTTCGACGGCCTTCGTAGCGGCAAGGGGCCTTGCTGCTCCGACGCCGACGGCTCGGCGCTCTCGGACTCCGACTGGGACAGCAAGGACGGGCACTATCGTGTCCGCGTCCCGCGCTATGGCTCCGCCATCGACGGCCAGCCGCAGGAACTCGTCTGGGTGGACGTGCCCGAGGAAGCCGTGATCTCGGAGCCGAACCGAGTCGGACGGACCATGGTCTGGCCGATCTACGGCTACATGGGCGTCACCATCCGCTGCTTTATGCCCGGCAGCATGACGTAGACACACCGGGCAGCGCTTCGCTCGGAAGGCCGATGCCTGATGCCGCTCGCGTCGCGTCAGGTATACTTCTTGTCGCGCTCGAGCAGCTCGATGGAGATGCCTTCGGGGCCGCGGATGAAACAGATGCGTACGCCGGGCCTGATCGTCGTCGGCTCGCGCGTAAAGGTGACGCCCTTGGCCTTGATCTCGGCGGCGACGGCGTCGATGTCTTTTACCGTCAGACCAAAATGATCGAGGCCCTGATGCGGATGCAGAGGCGGCGGGCTGACGGCGGCGTCGCCCTCGAGCGGCGCGATGAAGACCCTGGCGCCGCCAAGGTTCACGTCGATCCGTCCGGGCGCGCGCACGATCTCGCCACCGAGGATGTCCCGCAGCCAGGCCGCCGTAGCCTCCGGATCGGGGCTGCGCAGATGGACGTGATCCCAAGTGACGACTGGCATTTCATTCTCTCCCAACGCGGTCTTTCGATGTTGCGCCGCATGTTTAACGGCCCCAGCCGGCGATCGCCACCGTCTTTGCTGATTCGCAACGGGCCGGGAACCTTAGTTCGTGTTCCCGATTAAGTGAAACGGTGGCTTAGTCCGTCGTAGGACGTGCTTCAGCCGCTGTCGGTGATGAAAACCATGAACGTTAGGCTTGACCGGTTCGGGTTGGGGCGTTTCGCCGGGACTGGCGAACGATTGGCGCGGGCCGTGACGGTTGCGAGCGTCTCGTTTGGCCGAAGCCTGCTGTGGCTGCTGGCAGCGATCATTGTGGGCTGCGGAATTTGGATGCTACTGCCTCTCTCCAAAGGCAATAGCGCGCAACCGGTGACGACCGGCCTGGCAGCCGTCGAGACGGCTCCTTCAGGCGATGCGGCAGCCGCGGGCTCGCCGGCTTCCGCAGCTCAGGCGCCGGCAATGGCAGAACTCGGTCGTCTCAGGATTTCATCGCAGACCTGGCGCCGCGGCGGCCTCGGCTCGAAGGCGCTGGTGACGTTCACGTTGCGAAACGACAATGACTATGCCGTAAAGGACGTCGAGATCGTCTGCGCGTTCGCGCGGCGCGACGGCAGTCATCTCACTGATCGCAGTCGTGTGCTGGCGGACCCTGTCAGCATGAAGAGCCGCAAGACCTATGCGCATATTCCCATCGGCTTCGTCAATGTGAATGCCGACCAGGCGAAGTGTTCGCTGGTTGCAGCACGCCGCGCCTAAAGGAGGCATTTTTCCGGATAGCGGAAAAGTTACCATCCGCAGGTCTTGGCCAAAATACTTGGCGTTGCCATTTGAACCGAACGGGCTGGGCCAGGAACCAACTAGAGAATCGCCTGTTAAGGCGAAGAGCCCACGCGGGGATGCGGGGGGCGGAGCGCGGCCAATGCCCATCTTTCGGTATTTCATCTTTGTCGGTGGAGCTTTGCTCACACTGTTGTTTGCGGCGGATTTCATGCTGCCGGCAGCACCCGTGGCGCAAGCTGTTGCGACCGCGAGCAACGACCAGCCGCTGATCCGAATCCGGTCCGATCGCCATTTGCCTGAACGTGTCGTGCTCGACACCAGCCAGCCGACGATCGCCGCGCCTGCGATAAAGACCGCCGCCGCCGTTGCGCCTCAGCCGCCAGTGCAGGCTGGCATGTCGCCCGCATTGGCCGAGATGTCGGCCAAGGTGCGGGTCCGCGAGACGTTCGCCCAATTCACGCCCGGCCCGAAGGCCGATACCGCCGCCGCAGCCCGGAAGACCGAGGCCCAGGTTCAGGCTGCTGCGGCTTCTCCGGCCCAGGCTCAGCCCAAGCGCAAGGTCGTCAGGACGCATCGGGCGCCGCAACAGGGACGGCCGATGATGGTAGCCCAGCAGCCGCATTTCGGCCTTTTCAACACGACCTGGTGAGAGCACACCTTCGACTCGTCTCGAACGGAGGCGGGTGGGGCTTTTTATTGGTCGGCCTCTCTGCTAATTCGAACCCATCCGAACGCCGTCCGCTGTGCGGGCTCGCCAGCAGCGGTCAGGCGCGTCTCGGTTGCGGCCCACTACTGGGCCAGGGCGCTCGTAGCTCAGCTGGATAGAGCATCGGATTTCGATTCCGAGGGTCGGAGGTTCGAATCCTTCCGAGCGCGCCACGCCTCCCTGCGTTCTAGATCTGTTCTGTATCAGCACTGATGCCGGTCACCATCGCGTGGGCTTGCGGCGTCAGCCTGCCGACACTCGGATTTGCCGGCCACGAGCCAGCGTGTCCGAGGGCGCCTCGTGGAAGGTCGCGCGGTATGCTGCGGCGAACTCACCGAGATGATGGAAACCCTGGGCGCGCGCGCATGTAGCGACGGTGGCGCCGCCGCCCTTGAGCAGGCGAGCGCGGGTTGCCCACAGTCTTTTGAGGCGAATGTACTGGTGCAGGCTCATGCCGCGCACCTTGCTGACCGCGCCGCCGAGCGTCCGGATCGAGACGCCAAACTCGCTGGCGAGATCGGCCGTATAGATCGGAGCGGTCGGATAGGCTGCGACGTAATCGTCGATCTGCTGAACGAGTTTGATCGACCGCTCGCTGCGAACGGAGGTGCTCCGATCTGACAGGGGATCGATCCGAAACAGATCATCGAGCGCGAGCAGCAGGCCTTCCTGGAGATGGGCGGCTACCTCGGTGGTCTCGAACAGGAGCGGCTGCACCGATGCGGTTCGCAGAATGTCGAGCAGGAGCTGACGTGCGTGGAGCAGGGCCGGCCGGTTCGCGACATGGGCCCGCAAATCGTCGGCACGATCGAACCAGCCCCGGTCTCGCAAGGTAGGCGAGAGGATGATCATCGCGTGATGATTGGTCTGGGGTTCGACGTAGTGACATTCATCGTTGCCGCGCAGTGCAACGAAGAAGCGGGCGTCGAGATCCACACCCCTGAAGTTGGCCTGAAGGTCGTCGGTCATCGCCAGGATCACCTTCCCGCCCGGCATCCGATAGGCGGTGTCGAGGATGCGCGCGAACGACCTCATCACGACGATGCGGCATGCCGGCAGGGAGACGACGGCGCGGGCCGCCGCGAAGTTCGCAACGTCGAGCGGAATGCTCCTCGCGTCCTCCATCGACTCGATCGGCCGAAACGCATCGACGTCGGCAAAGCCGATCAGTTGGAGCGCGGAGGACGGGACGAGGGCGTCGAACAACATGCGTCTGGGCGGCTGCTGCAATGTGACACGCAAATGGATGTCGGTGCATCGCCATCAATGGCGAAACATCATGCTTCAGTAAATCGGATTTCGTGCCGTAGTATTGCGGACCTCATGCCATGAGGCACGGCAGATCAATGTCGCCGTCAACCTTCTCTGCTTATCGGTTGGCCGGAGGCGAGGTCGATGAAATGCAGGCGCGTGCACGCGGGACAGGCAAAGGACGCAAAGCTCCGCCCCTCCTGTCTTTGTCCCTTCTCCAAATGCGTCTGCACATTCATGCCCGTCTGGGGGCATCGGAAAACGATCAAATCGGCCATCTCCGTACAATGACGAAGTGACGGATTTCATCTTTGATCTAGATCAGTTTTGGAATTGCTCCAGGCTAGCCGCGCAGGTGGTCGGAGCAAGCAGTTCACGGTCTCGCAAAAGCGAAGGGGCCCCAAGGGCCCCTTCGGTATCACCAGCGGCGATAGCCGTAGCCATAATAGCGTGGGCCGTAGTAGCGCGGCGCATAATACCGGGGGCCGTAGTACGGCCGCGGTCCGTAATACCCATAATAATTCGGACGCCACCAGCAACGTCCCCAGGCGTTGCAGACCATGCGGACCTGCTCGACGCCGGAGACCTCTGGCGTTGCAGGTGCGGGCGCGATGGGCATGGCGGACGCCGCCGGCGATACCGCGAGGGCACCGAACAGGGATGCGGCGACGAGGCCAATCTTGAGCTTCATGATGTCTTCCTCCGCTGACGCAATGCAGGATATCGATGATGTTCTGATCAAATTGTGGCGGAACCGAAATGTAATGCTGATGAACAAATCTTCAGCGAGCCCGCCGCAGGCGTGACCTTAATGCGCCAGACTATTCCAGGTTCGAGCGTCTGACCAATGTTGCGCTGGCGCCGGCAGGTGCCGCACGACATGCCGCCATCCTTGATCCTGCGCAATTCGCCGGCGCGGCTTCGTCCCTAGTCTTGCCGCATGGCCAGCCTTTCGAGGAATTCGAAGAGCAGGCCCACGGGTTGCTTGGAGCTATGCAATGGACAAGATGAGACTGGACAAGGGTGACTGGCTGGTCGTGTGCGACGGGCGCAAGGCGCTCATTCTGGAAAATCTCGGCGACGAGATGTTTCCGAACCTTCACACCAGGGAAGTGCATGAGCAGCCCAACCCATCGACAGGCGCGCAAGGGACCGATGCGCCGGGTCGATTGCATGGAGCGGCCGGCGGGGCGCGCAGCTCCGTCGAACAAACCGATTGGCACGATGAGGCCGAGCGCGCGTTCCTGCGGGGCCTGGCCGGCCGTCTCGATGCCGCCGTCAGTGCGGGAGAGACCTCGGCCCTGACCATGGTGGCCTCACCGCGTGCGCTGGGCATGATCCGCGCCGATTATTCCGATGTCGTGCGCAGGGTGCTTCAGGGCGAGGTCGGCAAGGACCTCGTCAAGCTGCCGGTCTACGAGATCGAGAAGCAATTGCTGCGGTCGGGCGCCGCGAGATAGGGGCGCCCGCGGGGAAGGACGCGCGGCGCCTCGGTAGCAGGGGTGCCGGCGGCCGTCCTGGCCGATATAGGCGGCCGCGCCCCGGTAGCAGTGGTTGGTCGACGGGCCGTCGTAATAGGCGAAGGTGCCGGGGGTGATGCCAGGCCCGTAATTGTGCAGATAGCTGATCGGATAGGGCAGCGGGTTGGCGTAGGAGCGGGGGTACCGGTGATGTCCCCGTGCCTCCGCGAGGCCAGGGGCTAGGATTGCAGCCGACAGGGCAGCAACTGCGGCTACAAGCTTCAACTTGCTCATCTCGATTCTCCGGAACCTGCGCGAATAGGTCGGCCATTTATAGCAATTTCGGGTGCCCAGGACATCGGTCCGGAGGCGCGGAATCACGCCCAAACCGGCAGATTTCCGGGTGGGTGTGACAGAATTGCCGGACATGCGGTCGAAAGCTGCCCATTTTTGGCCTTTTCGGGATGCTTAACGAATTCCCCACACAAGTATGACCAAAGACTATTCGATTAAGAATCCTGTCGTCGGCCTTTGGGGGCTCCTTCCAGGCCGGTCCATTCCTGAAGGCTTTCGCCGTCACGTCGCCATGCGCATCCCGCTTCTGAGCCTGCTGTCGCTTTGCCTCGCCGCCGCTACGCCGGCGCGCGCCGAGCTGCACATCACCCGCGACCACGGCGGCTATGTCGAGGAGTACAAGGCCAAGTACAAGCGCGTGCGCGAGAAGGGCGAGCGCGTCATCATCGACGGCATCTGCAATTCGGCCTGCACGCTCGTGCTCGGCATCGTGCCGATGAACAAGATCTGCGTGACGCCGCGCGCCAGCCTCGGCTTCCACCAGGCCTACTACGACAAGGCCTTCACCTTCGGCATCAAGGTCACCAGTGCCGAGGGCACCTCCGATCTGATGTCCTACTACCCCGACAAGGTGAAGGACTGGATCCGCCGCAATGGCGGGCTCACCACCGACATGAAGAAGATCAAGAACGGGGTCGAGCTCTGGAAAATCATCGATCCCTGTCCGGAAGAATGGTGAGCGGCTGAGCCGCGGCTCCCGCTGCCCGTCGCAGCGCAGCATCGCTCGTCCGGAAATTCGTATTGCCGCATGGGGCCCCATCGGGCAATGAGGGCGGCAATGAACCACAATCCGGAAGCTCTGACCGGCCGCGCGGCGCCGATCCTGTTCGTCCTGCTCTGGAGCACCGGATTCATCGGCACGAAATACGTCGTCAACAATGCCGATCCCTTGACCTATCTCGCCATCCGCATGGCGATCGTGGTCGGCCTGATGGCGATCATCGCAGGCATCGCGCGGCCGAAATGGCCTGATGGCACCGGCATTGCGCACAGCGCGGTCGCCGGCATTCTGGTCCACGGTTTCTATCTCGGCGGCACCGCGATCGCGATCGCGCATTCGATTCCGGCCGGCCTTTCCGCGCTGATTCCGGGCCTGCAGCCGATCCTGACCTCGACCATCGCCAATCGCTGGCTCGGCGAGAAGGTGACGCAGCTGCAATGGGCCGGCCTCGTGCTCGGCCTTGGCGGGGTCGTGCTGATCCTGCACAACCGCCCGATGACCGGCGAAGCCGGGCTCGGCTGGCTCGCCTCGGTGGTCTCGCTGATCAGCATCACGCTCGGCACGCTCTATCAGCGCCGCTACTGCAATCACATCGACTGGCGCGCCGGCAATCTCGTGCAATACGTGTCCGTCACCATCTTCTTCGCGATCGGCGCCTTTCTGTTCGAAGACCGTGTGGTGCACTGGACGCGGGAATTCGTGCTCGCGCTCGCTTGGCTGGCCGTGGCGCTCTCGATCGGATCGATCGGGCTGTTGTACTGGCTGATCCGCCACGCCGCGGCAACCTCGGTCGCGAGCCTGTTCTATCTGGTGCCGGCCGTGACGGCGCTGATGGCCTATCTGCTGTTCGGAGAAAACCTGGACGCAGTTGCCATTGCCGGCATGGCGCTCTGCGCCGCAGCGGTCTTTGTGGTCAATCGACGCTCTTAGCGGATTCCAGCGCGCACAGCCCTGACGTGTGTTGACCGTTTTCGTGCTAGGGTGGGGCGGCGCGCAGCCAAACGGCGAGGGTAGGCCGTCGCCGGAGCTGTCTCCGGGCGCGCCCGCACCCGGAGATCTGCTCTGAGTGCGATCAGCGCTTGGCCTTCTTGGCCTTCTTCTTCGACTTGGACGCTTTCTTGGAGGCCTTTTTCGCGGCTTTCTTGGACGATTTCTTTGCGGCCTTCTTCGTGGTCTTCTTCGCAGCCTTCTTGGCTTTCTTCTTCGCAGCCTTCTTCGGCGCTACTTTCTTCGCGACCTTCTTGGCGGCTTTCTTCACCTGCTTGACGGCGGTGACCGCGGCGTCCTTGGTCGCTTCCACGGCGGTGGTGATCGTGCCCATCGCCTGCTCTGTGATCGGCTTCTCGTCGTCCATGTCGTCCCCCATTGTTTGAACGAAGCGATGACGATAGCGGGTTTCAAAATTGTGTCAAAGCAACGCTCAACCTTTGCGGATCTTTGCGTAGGCGGCGAGCGCCCGCATCCCCTGGCATGATCGACGATCAGCTGCGGGCATGATGCCCGCGCTCGCAAGCTCGATCGGGTTGCCCGCCACGGAGGGTGGATCAGCTTCGCCGGTCTGTCCTTCAGCTCCGGCACCCAGCGCTCGGCTTTCGATGGCATCGCTTGCGATCTTCGGCGCAGGACGCAGCTCCTTCGATGCGGGCAGGACGCGCCAGGCGCCAGGGCGGGCCGCTGGTCAGGGGTGTCCTCGTTTACGATTTGGAAAGCATGGCGCGGGCCACGGTGCGAACGGTCGTTAATGGGGCCGTAAGCCGATTGCACGAATATGCAAGAATTACGGGGGTCATTCCATCCATGTCCAACCTTCTCTCGGCGAAGTTCCTGCCGCAGTTCAAGCTCGGCACCAAGGCCGTCCTGTGCGCGGTACTGCTGATCGCCATGAATACGGCGCTCGTGGTCGGCGCCGGCTATTGGTCGCTGACGTCCGCCTTCAATGATCGTGCGCTGCGCGACATCGAGGTCAATCTGCGCACGCTGGCTTTGGCCTTTGCCGAGACCGTTCCCGACGTCAAGATCATGATCCGGGATGGCGCCGTCCAGCGCGCCGAGATTCCCAAAATGCCCGACCTCAGGGATCACGCCATCGTCGATCGCGCGGTGTCCTATGTCGGCGGCAATGCGACCCTGTTCGTGTTCGACGAGGCGAGCGGGCAATTCGTGCGACGCTCGACCAACGTGAAGAAGGAAAATGGCGACCGCGCCGTCGGCACCCAGCTTGCCGCCGATCATCCGGGGCAGGCGCCGCTGCGTCGTGGCGAGGCCTATAAGGGACCGGCCACGCTGTTCGGCAAGACGTTCATGACCGCCTATTTCCCGATTCTGGACGCGACCGGCAAGGTCGCCGGCATCCTCTATGTCGGCATTCCGATGGCCCAGTTCGAGAGCATGCTGTCCCAGGCGATCGAGAGCATGGCCGCCGCCGCGGGTCTCGCCGCGCTCCTGGTCCTGATCCTCACCTTGGTGATCGTCCGCCGGGTCACGAAACCGCTCACCTCGGTCACGCGCTCCCTCACGGCGCTTGCCAACGGCCAGAGCGACGTTGCGATCGAGTGCGAGGACCGCGCCGACGAGATCGGCGAAATCGCCCTCACGGTCGCGGTGTTCAAGAGCAATTCGCTGGAGCGGGCGCGCCTGCGCAGCGAGCAGGCGGCGGCCACAGCTGCGGCTGCCGAGCAGCGCAAATCCGACCTGCGCAACTTCGTCGAGGAGTTCCGCGGCAGCGTCGGCGGTATCCTCGACAAGGTGCTGACATCGTCGGGTGAGTTCGAGCGCGTGGCGCGGCAGCTCACCGACGTCGCGCGTTCCACCGCCGATCTGTCGGCGCGGTCCGCCGGAGCCTCCGAAAACGCCTCCGAGCACGTGCGTTCGGCGGCATCAGCCTCCGACGAGCTGTCTCAATCGATCTCCGAGATCACGCGCCGGGTGCAGGAATCCAACGAGATCTCCGCCGAGGCGGTGCGGCAGGCCGAGGCGACCGATCAGCGCATCGCGCAGCTCTCGGAAGCCGGCGCGCGCATCGGCGACGTCGTCAAGCTGATCACCTCGATCGCCGAGCAGACCAACCTGTTGGCGCTGAATGCCACCATCGAGGCCGCGCGCGCGGGCGATGCCGGCCGTGGCTTCGCGGTGGTGGCCCAGGAGGTCAAGACGCTCGCCGGCCAGACCGCCAAGGCGACCGACGAGATCTCGAACCAGATCGAGAGCATGCAGCTCGCGACCGAGGAATCGGTCGCTGCCATCAAGGCGATCAGCCAGACCATCGAGCGCATCAGCGGCATCGCCGGCTCGATCTCGGCTGCGGTCGAGCAGCAGAAGAGCGCGACCCACAACATCGTGGCCAGCGTTCGCGCGGCGGTGTCGGGCACGGCTGATGTCGCCGTCAATGTCCGTCACGCCGCCAAGGGTGCGAGCGAGACCGGCGAGACCTCGAGCCGGATGTTTGCCTCCGCCCAGGCGCTGTCGGGCGAGAGCCTGCATCTGAAGGCCGAGGTCGACGGCTTCCTCGACCGCGTCCGCGCAGCGTGATCCAACGCAGCCGTTCCGGGGCGGTGCGCTAGCACCGAACCCCGGTGCGCAATTGCGCACCTGAGGTCTGGTCCTCGGACCATCCCGGGATGACGTTTTGCAGTCGCTATCGGCGACCGCCGAAAGTCACTTCGGCTGCGGCACGATGCGGATGTAGGGCTTCGGCTCCTTCCAGCCCTGCGGGTAGATCGTCTTGGCCTCGTCATTGGAGACCGAGCCCGCGATGATGACGTCCTCGCCCTGGGTCCAATCGGCCGGCGTCGCGACGCGATGCTTGGCGGTGAGCTGGAGCGAGTCGATGGCGCGCAGGATCTCCTGGAAGTTCCGCCCCGTGGTCATCGGATAGACCAGCACCAGCTTGATCTTCTTGTCCGGCCCGATGACGAAGACGTTGCGGACGGTCTGATTGTCGGCCGGCGTGCGGGTGAGGGGATCGCCCGAGGTCGAGGCCGGCAGCATCTCGTAGAGCTTGGAGACGTTGAAATCGGTGTCGCCGATCATCGGATAGTTCGGCGCAGCGCCTTGCGTCTCCTTGATGTCCTCCGACCATTTGGAATGGCGGTCGACCGGATCGACCGAGAGGCCCATCAGCTTGACGCCGCGCTTGTCGAACTCCGGCTTCAACTTGGCGAGAGCGCCGAGCTCGGTCGTACAAACCGGCGTGAAGTCCTTCGGATGCGAGAACAGCAGGGCCCAGCTGTTGCCGATCCAGTCGTGGAACTTGATCTTCCCTTCGGTGGTCTCGGCTTCGAAGTCGGGTGCGGTGGCGCCGATCGGAAGTGTCATGGTTCTACCTCATCTCGTTGAATTTACTTTAGAATTCATCTTTTGCCGTCGTCGTCAGTATAGAATGCTGGAGAGGTCAAGTGAACCGGCTCAAGTAAAATGTGAATTCCTTCTTTGAAGAGCCGATTTTCTAGCACCTTTCTGTTACAGCGGCGCCTGCGGCGAAACATCTCCATCCGGGATCACACGGTCGCGATTGCCCCGATAATGCCTTTTATGACTTTCATCACGCTCGCCCGGCGCTTCCTAGAACCAGAATGGTCCTAACAGCGACCAATTGGCAACCATCTAGAAAAGTCGCGATCCCCGTATCGAATCGTTAACCACCCCTTTACGTCGGCATGAAAATGCTGGCCGATCAGAAGAAATCTGGAAGTGAACTATGTCTGCCGCTGCGCCTAAGCCTACCGACTCGTCGTCCCTCGAACCGTCCTGCCGCGATACCGCGGCCCATGCACTGAGCATCGTGCGCGACGGCGTGATCACGGGGGAAGGCCCGACCACCAAGGGAAGGGTGCATTTCTCCCGTTCGCTCGATGCCGATGACACCGCCTGGTGCGTGCGCATCCTGACCGCCACCGCCGTCAACGACCAGCCGATCAGCCGCACCGAGGCCGAAGTGCTGTTCGAGATCAACGAGGCCGCGACCGAGCGCACCGACGGTGGCCGGTTCGATGACCTGCTCGCCAAGGCGGTCGCCCATTATGCCGCCAGCGCCTCGGGTCTGAAGGTGCCGCCGCGCAGCGTTGCGCTGTCGGCCGACACCGAGATCGAGAGCTGGGCGCCGTCCTATGCCTCCAAGGTCAACAGCGAGATGCTGGAGTGGATCGCCGGCCAGATGCGCGGCAAGCGCCAGAACAACCGTCGCCTGATGGCGATGGTGGCGACCTTCCTGGGCGCCACCGCGCTGCCTCTGGCGGGCCAATTGCCGAACGTGTTCGACATCGGCATGTAAGATTTGGGCATGTAGATTTACGCGTCTCAATCGAGGACGCGATGAAGCGGCGGGGTTACTTCCCCGCCGTTTTTTGTTTGCCACCCTCTACCTCGAGCCCGAGCGTGCGGCCGGAGAAGCCGGCTGCATCGAAATAGCGCTGGCTGCCGACGCGCTGGAAGTTCAGCACGGTCATCAGGCCACCTTCGGCCGGTTTGGACTTCAGCGTGCCGGCATAGGCCTTCGGCACCGTGCCGTTGGGCATGGCCTCCGACATCACGCGGCCGACGAGATCGCCATTCTGCGCGCTGCGCAGGTCCATGAGCCGGGCCGCGGTCATGCCGACGTCGGCATTGCTGACCGGGATCTCGTCGACATAGCCGGCTTTGAAGTCCGGACCGATGGCGGCCATGAAGTTCATGGTGTCGCCGCGGCTGAAGCTGCCATGCATGCCCTGGCCCTGGCGCAGCACGGTATCGGCGATCTGGACCGAGCAGTTGGTCGGCGCCTCGCCGCAATCGCTGGCATAGGAGCGGAAGTTGACGACGATCGACGGCGTCGGCGTCGCCGACTTGCCGCGCAGATTGATGCTCGACAGCGGCAGGGTGCCGGGGAAGCGGCCGAGCGCGTCCTCGACGAACAGGCCGGAGACGTAGTCCTGCTCGAGCAGCGCCTTGATCGTCTTCGCCGCCAGCTTCTTGTCCTTGCTCGGCAGATAGATCAGGTCGGAGCCGCCATTGGTGGCGACGACGAGATCCGGCTTGGTCGGTTCCTTGCCGAGCACGCCGTTGCCGGCCTTGGGATGCTTGTTGCCCTCGATCTTCGCATTCTTGTCGTTGGGGTCGAACAGCGGCAGGTCGAGCGCTTTCGCAAGGTCGAGCGCCAGGAAGCCCATCGGCAAAAAGTCCTTCGGCGTGTCGTCATAGCTGACCTTGGCCGAGGGGCTGGTCTTGCTCTCCTTGGAGATCGTCGAGAAGCCGTGGTCGGCGGAAACGATGATGTTGGTCGAGGCGGCAAGCCCGAGCTCGTCGAGCGCCTTGCGGAGCTGGGCGAGGTTGGTGTCGGCGTTCTTGATGCCGGCCATCGAGGTGGGGCCGTTGATGCCGGGCTTGATCTGGTTGAGGCTGTCGCCGGTATTGTGCTGGCTGCCGTCGGGGTCGCGCGACCAGAACACGAGCACGAATGGCTTGTTGCGCGCCTTGAACATCGGCAGCACCACCTTGGTGGCGACATCGGCGAAATAGGCCTGCTGCGCGACGTTGGCGACCGTGGTGCCAGGGGTTTTGGCATCGCCCGCCTTGGAATTGTCACCGCGCGGCGGCGTGGCGGTGGGCAGGCCGGCCTTGGTCAGCGCGTCCTTCACCTCGTCCGAGAGCGCCACGCCGTTCTTGCCGCCGGTGGCGTCGTCGAACACGATCGAATGCAGACCGGCCTTCTCGGGCTTGTCGGTGTGATCGAACTGGTAGGTCGGACCATGTTTGCCCAGCGCGGCAGTGCTGAACCCCTTGTCCCGGGCCATCTTCAGGATGGTCTCTTCGTTCAGATAGTTGCCCTTGAAATGCTCGTCGATATCGCCGAGCACGGCGTCGTTCTCGATGAAGGGGACCACCGTGTCGCCGGCGGGGCCGGAGGTGTAGCTGGTCCAGATCGTGTTGGAGAACACGCCGGTATCGCCGAGATAGTGTCCGGTCGACATCGCCGAGCCGTTGGCCATGGTGAAGGTCGGGAAGAGCGAATGCGGGTTCTTGAAGTTGACGCCCTTGTCGCGGACCTCGGCCATCGCAGGCGCCGTCTCCGGTGTGACCTTCAGCGCGCGAAGACCGTCCGGAATGAACAGGATCAGGTTGCGTGGCGTGTTGTTCTGGGCGGAGGCAAGTCCGGTGGACAGGACTGTCAGCCCGGCGGACAGCAACACCAGTGAACGACGCATCGAATCTCTCCCTGCGGTGAGGCGGCTTGGCCGCTGGCCGCGGCCCCGGATTCGTTTAGTTTCACTGCATGACCGTTTTGTTACAAGAGCGGAGAAGCGTGGAAAGAAGGGCGTGTCCCGGACGCGCTGCAACGCCTTTGGCGTTGCGGCGCTGAGCCGGGACCCAGGCGGTGCATTTCGCCGTTGCGTGGCCCCGGCTCTGCAGCGCACCGCTGAAGAAGCGTTGCGCTGCGTCCGGGGCACGAGACCGCAGTTTGGTGCACAGCTGCTTCAACATCGTCATTGCGAGCGCAGCGAAGCAATCCAGAATCCCTCGGCGGAGGCAGTCTGGATTGCTTCGTCGCAAGAGCTCCTCGCAATGACGGAGTTTGAGGCGGCATGGTCGCTCATCAATCCCATTTCAATCGCAGACGCGCCTTCTCATCCTCGCGGCTTGTTCGCCCGAGCTTTGCTTCGATGCCTTGCCCTCAATGAAAGAGGGCGCAGGGAAGACCGGGAGCCGGTTGGCTCCTATGGACCGCCATGCCGAGAGCAGATTGCGTGTGCGTCAATGCATAGCGGGAAACAGGGCAACCGGAGACATCCCGGCCTTCCCTGCGCAGTGGTTGGAACGGCTTATGTCGCGCTCTCCCCGGGGAGCGATGCACTATTGCCCCCGTCGCCTTGCGGATCGCTGATGCGCGGACCCGGTCGGGCCGCCACATCACCGCCAGACTTGGCGCACAGACCCCGGGCGCCAGGACCACACGATTTTGCCGTACGCGAACCGCACCGTCGTTGGCGTGACGCTTTCGCTCACGGTTGCCCGCCCTGCGAAGCCTTTCGCGCCGGTGTGGTCCACGTCCACCGCCGCCCGGCCCGCGTTCGTGACGATCGCGATACGCCCCTCTTCCTTGGGCCGGGTTGCGCGACACATACGCCGTTTCCGAAGTTCGGTAAAGCGGAATATTTTGAACTGCGCGCGTTGACCCACGGCTCGCGTGTTTTGCCCGACAGGCAACGCGACATCTTGTAGCCCGGATGGAGCGCAGCGTAATCCGGAATTCCATCAGTGCGGGCACAGCGGTCCCGGATTGCGCTGCGCTCCATCCGGGCTACGACCATTATCGCGCAGCCGGCGGCAACGGCGCTTCTTCAGCTCACAATACGTAAGTCGCAAAAGAACGACCCGCCGCTCGATGAAGGCGGCGGGTCGTGCAAATGAAGCCCGGTCGCTACCAGCGATAGCCGCCGGTCAGCGTGCCGTTGTTGTTGCCGTCAGGGCCGACATCGCCCTGCGTCGAGCTCGGGGTCGGATGGCGAGTGCGGTAGTATGCGCCATACGGTCCGGCGACGTCAGGATAGTACGCGCCCGGCTGAACCGGTTCGTAGGCGGGCGCGTCCCAACCCACGCGCGGTCCGTTCCAATCGTAGTAGCCCTGCGCCGACGCGGCTGTAGCGCCTGCGACGAGCGATGCCGTGACCAGGCAGAGGAGTTTTGACTTGTTCTGCATTCGAGTGCTCCTTGCTTGTGTCGGGGGCCAACGGGTGCAATGCGGGAGCGTTCCGGACTTATTGGTCGGGAGCGATCAACTCCGATCAACTGGTTATGAATCGCGCGCTGCGGAACGAAGTGGCGCAAAACGGGACGGGAATCGGGCGTTCTGCCGCACCATGTTCCCCGTTAATCCCGTGTCTTAACCAATAATTAATTATACGTTTGCGGGCGGGCGAGAGCCCGGCCTAGCCTGCAGTGGGGAGCCGCTACCTGCGAAGCCAAACGAGTTGGTGCGTATCATGATGTCGAGATCACAAGGGGCGCTATTTGCCTCGCTCAGCGCAGCCGCGCTGCTCCTTAGCCCCAACGACAGTTTTGCCAGACCCGGCGGCGCCGCGCCGCATGGTGTCACCGCCGCTCCGTCAGGCGCAATGGCGCGTGCGCCGATCGGACCGGGAGCCCGGTTCCACCGCCGCAGCAATCCCTGGGTCTACTGGCCGGGCGGGGGCGGGTTCTTCTACGACGGCGCGACGTACAGCCAGCCTTTCGGCGAGGCGGCGCAGCCGCTCTCCAATGACGTGCGCTACACCTATACGTACTGACGTTCCCTGGGATTGGGCGCATCGCTTCCCGCCGAATGTCGTGCCTTCCGACCGGCCCTATGTGCCGAGCTGCCCGACGGAGCAGGTGACGGTGCCCGGGCGCGGCGGCGGCGAGCACACCGTCAACATCATGCGCTGTTACTGAGCTAGCCCAGTTCGAAGCTGGTCACGCCGAAGACGCGGTCGATGCGCAGCGGCGGGATCGGCCCGGTGTACATCCGCGCCGTCTCGAACACCGGCCTGAGCCCGAGATCGCCCGCGAGCGCGATGGCCTCGCGATTGACGGCGGGGACATCGAGGAAGACTTCGCCGCCGTCTGCGCTCGCCAGCAAAGCTTGCACGATCGCTTCCGCCGCCGCCCGATCGTCGGCGACGAGCGGGCCGATCTTGTGACCCGTCCGGCACGGCCGGATCACGCCCCAGGCGGCGAGTTTGCCATCGCGCAGCAGCGCGCGGCCGACATGGCCCGATGTGTTGATCCAGGCGCGCAGGAAGGCACTGCGCGGGGCAGGGAAGACGGTGGCGTCATCGGCTTCAACAAGCGCAAACGGGATCTTGTCGAGGGCGACGACTTCGGCAGGTGGTTTCGGTGGTGCGGTCACGATGCCGCCATAGCGGATATTGGCGTAGGCGAGCTGGAAGCCCGATTTCCTGTAATTGTCCTGCTGTGCGACCACGCCATCGAGCCCGATTACGCGGGCGCCCGCATGCGCGATCGCCGCGTTCCAGATGCGCAGGCCGTGGCCGCTGCCGCGAAAGTCTGCACGCACGATGTAGAAGCCCAGGAAGGCGAAGCGGTCATCGTAATTGACGCAGGAGACGGTCGCGACCGGCTCGCCGTCGATCTCGCCGACTAAGAAACCTTGCGCGTCAGGGATCGCGAAGCAGGCAGCATCGGCCAGGCCCGGATTCCAACCCTCCGCCGCGGCCCAGTCGATGGCGACGGCGATCTCCTCGGGCCGCAAATTGCGGATCTGCAAATCGCTCATGACGGATGCTCTCGACGGTGGACCTGACAGCGGGTCCGGCGGTAGAAGGCCTCATGATAGGCTGGGCCTGTGGCTCGCCTCAACGATATCACAGAGGATGAATCGCTCATGGCGGAGAAGGTTGCACTCGTCACTGCGGGCGGCAGCGGCATGGGGGCAGGGGCCGCGCGGCGGCTGGCAGCGGACGGGTTTCGCGTCGCGATCCTGTCGTCCTCCGGCAAAGGCGAGGCTCTGGCTGCCGAGCTCGGCGGCTTCGGCGTCACCGGTTCGAACAAATCCAATGACGATCTGAAGCGTCTCGTCGACGGTGCGCTGGCCAAGTGGGGACGCATCGACGTGCTCGTCAACAGCGCCGGCCACGGGCCGCGCGCGCCGATCACTGAGATCACCGACGAGCAATGGCATGCCGGCCTCGATACGTATCTGCTCAACGTGATCCGTCCCACCCGGCTGGTGACGCCGGTGATGCAGGCGCAGAAGGGTGGCGCCATCATCAACATCTCGACCGCCTGGGCGTTCGAGCCGAGCGCGATGTTTCCGACCTCGGCGGTGTTCCGGGCGGGCCTTGCCGCCTTCACGAAAATCTTCACCGACACCTACGCTGCGGACAATGTCCGCATGAACAACGTGCTGCCGGGCTGGATCGACAGCCTGCCGCAGCTAGACGCGCGCCGCGACAACGTGCCGATGAAGCGCTATGGCAAGGTCGAGGAAATCGCCGCGACGGTCTCGTTCCTGGCCTCCGACGGCGCTGCCTACATCACCGGCCAGAACATCCGCGTCGACGGCGGGCTGACGCGCTCGGTTTGAGCGGCGCCTCAATGTGAGGCGACGAGCCGTGCCAGTTCCGGCAGGATCTTGTAGCGCGCGATCTCATGCGGATATTCGCCGCGATTGACCAGCAGGACGATGCCGAGCCGCCGCGCCGGCACGAGGCCGATATAGCCGGAGGCGTTGTTGAGGCCGCCCGGCTTGTCCACGACGGTGACGTCGGGCAAGCGTACGGTCTCCCAGGCCATGCCCTGTCCGAACTTCTCGTCGACCCGGAAGGACTCATGCTGCGTCATCCGCAACGCCTCGCGCAGATGCGGATCGACCGAGCGGCCATCGACGCAGGCAGCAACGAAGCTCGCGAGATCCCGCACCGAAGAGAACATCTGGCCGGTGCCGGAAAAGTCAAAATAGCTCTGCTGGTTGCCGATCGGGCCGATCTCCTTGCCCTGGTCCGAATAGCCCTGGACCACGCGCCGCAGCCACGCCTCGTCCATGACGGCGCGGTTGTCTTCGCCGCGGTCGGGGACGCAGGTCGCGGTCATGGCGAGCGGCCTAAGGATGCGCTGTTCGAACAGGGTCGCGATCGGAGCGTCGTAGCGGCGCTCGAGCACGAGCTGAAGCAGCACGTAGCCGGCATGGGTGTAGATGCGCTGCCGGCTGGGTGCGACGCCGGGCGGCGGCGCGAAGGTGTTCAGCATGGTGATGAACTGGTCGCTCGTAAACTGCTCGTCAGGCCAGGGCGGATGATCGGTCGGCAGCAACAGCCCCGAGGTGTGCGTGGCGAGCTCACCGACGGTGACGCGGCGGATGTAGTCGCCGTCCAGCTCCGGCAGGTATTTCGGCAGGTGGTCGTCGAGCTGCAGCTCGCCGCGCAGCGCGCCGAGCGCCACGAGGGTCGCCTCGAAAGGTTTGCGCAAGGAGGCGAGATTGAACAGCGTGTCCGGCGTCACCGGCCGTTTGGCGGCATCATCCGCAAAACCGTAGGTGAAGAACTCGACATGGCGGCCGGCATAAAGCGCGGCGGCAAGGCCGCCCGCATGGTCCGGCGTCGCGGTCGGAGCCAGCTCGTTCGCGACGATGTCGCGCATCTGCGCGATCATGTCGGAATCCGCCAAGGCGCGGCCTGACCAGGCAAGGGCGAGTGGAACGAGCGCTGCCCGGGAGAGCGCCCGCCGGGTGAGGTGTGATGAGGTGACAACAGACGGCATGGCTATGACGCAAGATGTGATGTGCCCCGAGCCCCTCTTATCGTGAACGAGCGCGCGCCCCAATTCACGATTGCGCGTTGTGGGTTCCACCTCGCGTTGCCTTCGACAAAAATCACTTAGCCTATGAGCTAACAATGATTGACGCCGGATGGTGGCAGCCCTATAGTTAGCTTCATGGCTAACCAATTGTTCCGGCTCGACCAGGTTTTTTCCGCGCTCGCCGATCCCACGCGGCGGGCGATCGTGATGCGGCTTTGCGCGGGCGAGGCGTCGGTCGGCGAGCTCGCCGATCCCTTCGACATGGCGCTGCCGAGCTTCATGAAACACATCCATGTGCTGGAGACGAGCGGGCTCGTGCTGTCGGAGAAATCCGGCCGCGTGCGCACCTGCCGTCTCAGCCCGAATGCGCTTCTCAGCGCGGAAGACTGGTTCCAGCAGCAGCGTGCGATCTGGGAGGCGCGGCTCGATCGGTTCGAAGCCTACGTGATGAAGCTCAAGAAAGAGAAGGAGAGGGCGGCCGCCAAGCGTCCGTCCCGAACAACCAAACGGAAAGGTTCCGAGTGATGACGAATTCTGCCAATGCTGCCTTGTCGCAATGGTCCCTCGACCGCGAGATCGTGATGTCGCGCGTGATCGACGCGCCGCGCGATCTCGTGTTCGAGGCCTGGTCCGACCCGAAGCATTTGCCGCAATGGTTCGGTCCGAAAGGGTTCAAGGTCGAAACCTTCGAGATCGACGTGCGCGTCGGCGGCGTCTGGCGCTTCAACATGATCGGCCCCGACGGCACGGTCTACCCGAACCGCATGCGCTTCCGCCGCATCGAGCGGCCGTCTCTGATGGAAATGGATCACGGCGTCGACCAGGACGAGGATCCCGGCATGTTCCGCTTCACCGTCACCTTTGCCGAGCAGAGCAACGGCAAGACTGTGCTGATGATGCGGCAACTGGCCTCGAGCACCGAGCAGCGCGATGGCATGATCGGATTCGGCGCCGTCGAATACGGTTACCAGACGCTGGACAAGCTGGCGGCGTATGTGGCGGGGATGAAGCGGTGAGATCGCGTTTGCAAAGATTTCTCGCGGCCACTTGAACGCGTTCTGAGTTCATCCCTCAGGCGTTCGAAAAAAAACGAATGCGGCTCCGGCGGAGAGCACTCGCCGAGGCCGCACTCATGCGCCGCATGGTCGTATTTCGAAAGAGCCTGATCGTTGCTCCCGCTAACGACGCGGTGTGCCGCCGGACGATGGGGTCGTCTCGTTGCGCATGCCTTTAGGACTGGAGGCGCCTTGTCCGCCACGCTTCACATGCGTGATACCGCGGAACACCGGATCGTGCGCCCGCCCGGTAGGAACGATAGTTGCCCTCCGGCTTTGGCAGTGATGACGCACATTATCTTCAGCGATTACCGCAACCCCGCCGCCGAGCAGGCCTTCGAGATCGCCTGGGACTTTCTCGCGCGCATGGACGCCATCCGCGACGAATTCGAGGCCTGCGTATTCCTGGCGCAGCGCATCGCCGTGATGGTGGAGGAGGGGCAGACCAACCGGATCCGCATGGCCAATCGCGCGATCTCCGAATATCAGCACCACGTCGACGAACGCGACGATTTCATCCGCAGCGGCGGCCGCCGTGCCGGAGGGCGCTGAGCGCCGCATCGATCGTCATTCGCCCTTGAGGCCGGCGTCGCGGATCAGCTTGGTCCATTTCTGCGTTTCGTTGTCGATGAATTGGCCGAACTCCGCCGCGGTGCCGCGCCGCACTTCGAGGCCCTGCGCGGTCAGCTTGTCCTTGATTGCGGGTTCGGCGAGTGCGCGCATCACCTCGGCCTGGAGCTTGTCGACAATCATGCGTGGTGTCGTCGATGGCGCCATGAAGCCGTACCAGCCGGCGGCGGCCACGTTGGGACAACCCTGCTCGCGCAAGGTCGGCGCCTGCGGGTAGAGCGCGCTGCGCTCGGGCGAGGCGACGCCGAGCACGATGAACTTGCCGCTCTGGATGTAGGGCAGGGCAGTCGGCAGCGCGGTCAGCGTGGCGTCGACGCGGCCGGCGAGCAGCTCAGTGTAGGAAGCGGCGTCGCCGCGGAACGGGATGTTGAGGCCCTTGACGCCAGCATCCCGGAATAGGAGCTCGCCGGCAAGGTGCGGCTGCGAGCCGGCGCCGGGCGAAGCGAAGGTGAGGCCGTCGGGCTTCGATTTGCCATAGGCGACCATTTCGGGGAGCGTCTTGAACGGCGCGTCCGCGCTGATGATCAAGAACAGCGGCGCGATCACCGCCATCGCCACGGGTTGCAGATCCTTTCGCTCGTAGGTCAGCTTGCCGAACAGCGCTTCGGCGGTGGCATAGGGGGCTGCGACATAGAGCAGGGTGTAACCGTCGCCCGGCGCATGCGCGACCATATCGTTGGCGATGCGTGTGCCGGCGCCCGGCTTGTTCTCGACGATGAACTGCTGATGCAGGCTGCGGCCGAACTCCTCCGCCAGGAGACGCAGCGAGATGTCGTTGGAGCCGCCGGGTCCATAGGGTGAGATCAGCCGCACCAGGCGTGACGGCCAGGCCTCCTCAGCGCGTGCGGAAAATGGCGGGCTCGACAGGGATGCGGCAAGGGCGCCCAGCAATGTTCGGCGTGTGATGGTCATGATGGCCTCCCGGACGTGGGGCGCCAGCTTGCTTGTTCATGTCCTGGCGCCCTTCTTGTTTTGCTTGCGTGTCGCGGCTGGCGGCTCCGCCGCCTTGACGATAGCGCGGATGCTGTCGGCGAGCGCGGCAATGCGCGGTCCGATCTCGCCCTCCAGCTGGCCCGGCTGGAGCCGGAACGCGGGGATGCCGCAATTGATCGAGAACGACTGCTTCGCTTCGCGCGCGTGAAACAGCGGCGCGGCGACCGCGTGGATCGAGGCGATGTACTCGCCCCAGCAGGTGCAGAAGCCGCGGCTTGCGCATTGCGCGATTCCGGCCCGGTATTTGTCGCGGAAGGCGGGCCACAGCGCGGCGTCTTCGGCTGCGATCTGCCGTTCGAGCCGGTCTGCATCCGCCGGCGGCAAGGTTGCCGCCGCGGCGCGGCCCATCGCGGTCATCGCGACGGGAATGGGCATGCCGATGTCGGGGACGTGCGGGCCGACGTCGCCGGAGCGCGCGGTCTCGACATAGATCATCGAGGTCGCATCGAGCAGGCCGATCGACACCGTGCCGCGGACACTCTGCGCGAGCTCCTGCATCATGGGCCGCGCCACCTGGCGAAACTGCATGTCGGCGAGCAGCGGATGCGCCATGCGCAGCGCCCGCGCACCGACGCGATATTTCGCGCGCTCGGCGTCGTAGCGGAGATAGCCGAGCTCGGCCAGCGTGTGCGTCAACCGCGCCACCGTCGGCCGCGGAATCCCGGTCAGCGTCGACAGCTCCATGTTGCCGAGCAGCGTCGTCCCGGCCTTGAAGGCCTCGAGCACCACGAGGCCTTTCGCCAGCGTCGTCGCGAACGCGGCGTCATCGGTGCTCGAAGCCAGCACCGCGGCGGCGGTCGAGGAGGCGAGGGACGGTTTGGAGACGGCTTGGGCCATTCGGGTTTCATGAACCCGAAGAGGCCTGTTGTCCAATAAATTTGAGAGAATGTGCGGGAATCGTCCACTATGCGGACGCCATGACCCAGGCCGAAGATGCGCGGAAAGCAACCCGCGCACACAGATTTTTGTCGTGATTCCCTGGTGTCTCGTGACAAGATTATTACGAACACATGTCAGGTCGATTACAGCGGAGCGATTCATGTTGCAGTGGCAGGCACGGTCAAATCCCCTCGCGTGGTGGTGGGGGTCCCTGACGCTGGTCAGCGCTGCCAACATCCTCGTCTGGTTCATGCTGTACCGCGAGTTCTATCCGACCGTTGCGGGCAGCGTCAGTGGCGGCTCGGATATCGGCCTGATGTTCCTGCTGTGCGCGGCCTATGTGTTCGGCTGCGCCTTCCGCTCGGTGCTGCCGCGCGCCGATGTGCAGCGCATCTGCCTGTTCGATACCTGGCTGTCGAGCGTGTTCGTCGGCCGTACGGTCGCGACCGTGGCCGAAGTCTGCTTTGCCGCGCAATGGGCGATCATCCTGCACCAGCTCGGGAACATGACCGGTGCGGAGACCGCGGTGAACATCGCGCTCGTGATCGTGCCGATCATCATCATCGCGGAGTGCTTCTCCTGGTACGCAGTGGTGACCACCAACTTCCTCTACAATGCGATCGAGAACTCGCTGTGGGCGGTGACCTTCTTCCTCGCCGGCATTGCGCTGTGCCGGCTGATGCCGGAATTCCAGGGGCCGGTGCGCTGGGCGCTGATCGCGGGAATCGTCGGCATCGCCTGCTTCCTCGCCTTCCTCGTCACCGTCGACGTGCCGATGTATCTCAGCCGCTGGCGGGCAGGGCACGCCGAGGGCGGCAGGTTCTTGGGCTTCCTCGAAGGCCTGCACGACGTCGCGAACGCGCTGGGTCGTGACCCACGACATCGCTCACTGGAAGGGCGAGCTGACCTGGATGTTCCTGTATTTCAGCGCCGCGGTGTGGTCGAGCCTCGCGCTCTGCGCGCTCTACGCCATGGAAGGCTATCTCACGCGCTATCTCGCCTGACGGTTACTTGCCGACCAGGCCGCACTTGCTGCGGTCGAGCGGACGGAAGGCCTGGTCCGGCGGGATCGTTGCGACCAGCTTGACGAAATCCCAGGGACCCCTCGATTCCTCCGACGTCTTGACCTGCACCAGATAGAGGTCGTGCACCATGCGCTGGTCCTCGCGGATACGGCCGTTGGGGGTGTAGGCATCCGACACCGGTGTCGCCTTCATCTTGGCCATCACGGTGGCGCTGTCGTCCGAGCTGGTGTCTTTCACGGCTTGCAGATAGTGGCGTACGGCAGAATAGACGCCGGCCTGGATCTGCGAGGGCATTGCTTTCCTGCGCGCATAGAACGCATCGGAGAACTTCCGGGCGGCGGGCGAGACGTCCTCGAAGAAGGAGGTGACGATGAGATCGCCGCGTGTGGCCTTCAGCCCGACCGCCTCGATGTCGACGTTCTGAAACGACATCGGCACGATCTTCATGCCTTGGCTGGCGAGCCCGAATTCCTCGGCCTGCTTGATCGCGGTGGCGTTGTCGCCGGCGACGTTGATCGCGAAAATCTTGGCGCCCGACGACTGCGCCTGCAGCAGGAACGAGCTGTAGTCGGGCGTGCCGAGCTGCGCCTTGACGCTGCCGGCGACCTTGCCGCCAAGCGCAGCAATGCGCTCGCGCGCGGTTGCCTCGATCGAATGGCCAAAAGCGTAGTCGCCGGTGATGAAGAACCACGGCTCCTTGCTGGTCTGCATGATACCGGAGACGACCGCGGTCGCCGTGGAATAGGCGTCCTGGGTCCATTGCACGCTGGTCGGCGCGCAGGCTTCATCGGTCAGCTGGTTGGCGCCGGCGCCGGAGACGAGAAAGATCTTGCCGTTGCCGCGCACCAGCTCCTGCACTGCGAGTGCGGCGCCGGAGCTGCCACCGTCGGCGATCGCCTGCACGCCGTCGCTGAACCACTTTCGCGCGAGAGAGGCGGCGAGGTCCGGCTTGTTCTGGTGATCGGCCTGCAAGATCTCGATCGGTTTGCCGTTGATCTTGCCACCGAACTCCTCCGCGGCCATCCGTGCCGCCTCGACCGAGCCGGGACCCATGGCGGTTGCGAAGACGCCGTTCATGTCGGTGAGGACGCCGATGCGGATCGCATCGCCTTTGATCTCGGCGTGCGCGGTGGCGCCTGCAAGCGCCAGCGCGGACAGCAGGATGGCGGTGGACGTCGTGCGGATTGTGGTCATGGCGTTTCCTGATTTTATCGTTGATCGATGGTGCTGGCGGTCAGGCCGGTTCGGCGATGACCGTGTTGCGCAAGATTCCGATGCCGGAGATCTCGACCTCGACGGTGTCGCCGGGGCGCATCCACAGTGGCGGCGTGCGCTTGGCGCCGACGCCACCGGGCGTGCCCGTGACGATGACGTCGCCGGGCACGAGTGGGCAGATCGTCGAGATGTAGGCGATCAGCTCGGGGATGGCGGTGATCAGAAGATCGGTGGTGGTGTCCTGCACGACATTACCGTTCAGCCGCGTCTGCAAGGAGAGCTTTGACGGATCGGGGATCTCGTCCGCAGTCACCAGCCAAGGCCCAAAACTGCCGCTCTCGGCAAAGGTCTTGCCAGAAAGGAACTGGCTGGTGTGGCGCTGCCAGTCGCGCACGCTGCCTTCGTTGTAGCAGGAATAGCCCGCGATATGGTCGAGCGCGCTGCTCGCCCGGATGTGGCGGCCTTTTTTGCCGATGACGAGCGCGAGCTCACCTTCATAGTCGAAATCGTCGCTGACCTTCGGCTTCACAATGGGCTGGAGATGGCCGACCTGGCTGCAGGGAAATCGGACGAACAGCGCCGGCTTCTCGGTGACGGTGCGGCCGGTCTCGGCGACGTGGTCACGATAGTTCAGGCCGACGCAGATGATCTTGCCGGGATCGGGGATGACGGGTGCGAAGGTGATCTTGTCGAGCGCGTGATCCGGCGCAGCGGAGGCGGCGAGATTCGTGGCCTCCGCGACGTGGCCCGTTTCGAGCAACCGGCGCAGCGTGGTGCAGCCGTCGCCGGCCATGCGCGCACCGAGATCGACGACGCCGCCGTCCTTGACGGCGCCGAAGGAGGCGCGACCGTCGGCGAAAAATGAAAGCAGCTTCATGAAGTGTCCTTGAAGAGTTCGGTCAGGCCGCGGACGGCACGTGGGTTGGAGGCGTGATGGCGGCGACAAGTCGGTTGAGCTCGGCATCGTTGCGGGCGGTGCCGCGCACATAACGGTCGGGCCGAACGAGCGCGGCCGTGATGCCGTGCTCGCGAAGCCATGGTCCGATGTCCTCGGCATCGTCGCTGGACAGGATTTTGATCCCCGCCTGTGAAGGATTGAGAGATGACGACAACGTGGCCGCGCTCGCGACGAGGAGCACATGGCTGTAGCCGACCTGGTCGTCGCTGCGGCCGCCGTCGCGCAAGGTGAACTGCGGCGCGAGATGTCCGGCGAGAGGCAGGTCGCCGAGCGCAAGGCCGGGGCCGAGCAGGGGCTTCTTCACCTCCAGCCTGACCGGCGCATTCTCGCGCGCTTTGCCTGCGGCAAGGCCGGCTTCGATCGCCTTGGTGTTGATGACCCCGCCGAGGCGAATGGCGAGCTCAATGAACTCGCGCACATGCGGCTGGCGTTCGCTCTGATAGGTGTCGAGGAGGTCAGCTGCAGCGCCGCCGCGGATGATCGCGCTGAGCTTCCAGGCAAGGTTTGCAGCATCGCGGATTCCGGCGCACATGCCCTGGCCCAGGAAAGGTGGTGTCTGGTGCGCGGAATCGCCGGCGAGCAACAGTCGAGCACTGCGCCATCGTTGCGCGATGACAGAATGAAACGTGTAGACCGCGGCGCGCTCGATTTCGGCATCATCCGGCGTGATCCAGCGCGACAGCAGCTTCCAGACCTTGGCAGGTTGCGCCACCTCCTGGGAGTCCTCATCGGCAAGAACCGTGATCTCCCAGCGCCGCCGTGTGCCGGTGCCGCGCACGTAAGTTGCGGGCCGCCGCGGATCGCAATGCTGGAGGCTGTAGTCGCCGAGGTCGTCGCGCTCGCGCTTGAGCAGGACGTCGACCACCAGCCAGCGCTCGTGGAAGCCGAGGTCGTCCAGCCCCGAGCCGACGAAGCGTCGCACCAAGGAGCGGGCGCCGTCGCAGCCGATCACGTAGCCGGCGCGGACCTTGCTGAGCCTCCCGTTGGAGAGGTCCTCGTAACGGATGCGCACGCCATGCTGATCCTGGTCCAGTGCGAATACATCGCAACGATTGCGCAAGGTTACGTGCGGCCATCGCGCGAGGCCGCCGATCAGCGCGTCCTCCAGATCGGGCTGATGGAAGCGATAGCTCAGATTCCAGCCCATCGGGGTGAGCGTCTGCGGCCGCGACCAGTCCAGCAGCATGCGGCCATCGGCGTCGAGGAAGAGCATCCCGGGGCTGAGGATGGTTTGCGGCAGGATGGCGTCGGTAAGGCCAATGGTCTGGAACACGCGCATGCATTCGTCGTCGAAATGCACCGCGCGCGGCAAATGATAAGTCCGCGCCTCGCGCTCAAGCACCAGCGTGCGCACGCCGCACAGGCCGAGCAGGTTGGCGAGCGTGGCGCCGACCGGACCACGGCCGACGATGACGACGTCAAATTCTTCGGGCGCGGAGTTATTTTGCATGGGGCGATCTTCGTCCTCAGGCGGTTGACCGCTTCAACGCCGTCGCGCCGAGTGTCCGTCCAGCGGACACACACACACACGCTCGGGCCCCCGACATGTGGCTGGGTGAGCCGCGCGGGGCCCTTGCAACAGGCGGCAATCACGTATATGTACAGATGAACATATATGAGGGCGACATGGCGAAGGCCAGGAAGAAGACCGCTGCGCTGTCCCGCCCGCGGGGGCGGCGGAGCAGGGATATGCCGGATGGCCGCCAAGCGCTCTTGGCCGCGGCCACACGGGCTTTTGCCTGTCACGGTTTCGATGGCGCCGATCTGCGCAGCGTCGCTGCGGCTGCCAATGTCAGTGCCAACCTGGTTCGCGTTCACTTCGGCAACAAGGCCGCGCTCTGGGAGGCTTGCCTTGATCAAGTCGTGGCGATCGGACTGCCCGCCATGGCCGGGGTCCGGCAGATTGCTTCTGATTCCACGCGCTCGCTGGGTGAACGGCTTTGCGGGGTAATCCGTGAGATCGCCGCCTTCTATGCGGCGCATCCAGACGTCAGGGATTTCGTCGTCCGGCATGCCACAGAAGTGCCGGAGCGGGCCATGCTGGTGTCGGATCGACTTCTACATCCGGCCTATGCGACGGTTCGTGAGCTTTTTTCCGCCGGCATTGAAGCAGGTATCATTCGCAGTCGTCATCCGGCGTTGTTTTTTGCTCTTCTCAATGCTGCGCTGAACCAGCCGCCTGCTTTTCCGATGCTGATCAATCGGATTGCGCCCGAGATCGACCCGGAAGCCTCTCGCGATCTGCTGACCGAGACGACCATCGCGACGTTTCTTCATCTTCCGCAATGACGCTGGATGACATCGCCAGCCTCGCCAAATGTCCAACCTGAGAGTGAGAGTCCCCCATGCAATTTCGTCTTGTTCTTGCTTTGCTGAGTGCAACGATCACACCGGCCCTTGCCCAGTCCGGACCGAGCGAGGCCGTCCAGCGGCAAGCCTGCATGGGGGACGCCCTTCGGCTTTGCGCCGCCTATGTTCCCGACCGCGCCCAGATCAGGGATTGCATGGCTGCTCAGCGAGATCAGCTCAGCGCGCAATGCCGCGCCGTGTTTAATGCATCCGCTGAGGCTTCGGCTCCGCAACGGCATGTCGGATCCCGGCCGCGTTAGGATTCGACCGGGATGGCCGCCGCCGCTTCGCGCAAGGGCGCAACAAACCTCGCGATGGCTTCGTCGAGTGAAAGCGCTGACCGGATCCAGATGATCGAGATGCAGCCGAACACGATCTCGCCGCGGACGATCGGCACCGCAATCGAGGCGGTCTTGGGGTTGAACTCGCCCTCACTACGAACGGCATAGCCGCGCTTTGCAGTCTGCGCGATCATGCGGGTGAAGCGACACTCATCGAGGAACGGGCGGTCGTCGGCTTCGTCGATGCGGCGGAGATGACTGACGATCAGATCGCGCTCGCGTGCGGGGCAGGCGGCGAGATAGGCGCGGCCGGCGGAGGTGCGCAGCATCGGCAGGCGCTTGCCGATCATGCCGCGGTCGATCGAGAGGGGACTGCGCGAATGGGTCGTTTCCTGCACCACCATCGCGGCGTTCTCGTAGGTGGAGAGATCGACCGGCCAGACCAGGGTCTTGCTGAGTTCGGCGAGATAAGGCGCTGCCGCCTGGCAGATCACCACGCCGGGATCATAGCCGTCACCGAGGCTCAGCGCCCGCCGGGTCACACGAAAACGGTCGTCGCTGGCGCTGCGCGCGACATAGCCGAGTTCCTCCAGCGTTTCGAGCAGGCGATAGACGGTGGGCCGGGGTAGGTCGAGCGCGCGCGCAACGTCGCCGGCGCGGATGCCGCCGGAGCGGTTGACCTCTTGCAGCACGTCCAGCCCGCGCTTGAAGGCACGAACGCCTTCCGACTGACGGGGCTGGCCGTTCCGCGTCCGCTCCTTGGACACTTCGTATTTCCTCCCTTGTGGCGCACGGTCGCGCGATTATCGTCGTTGCGAACGCAAAGCGATTGCGGGACTTCACCGTAGGATCGCACGCGGCCGGTATCAAGTTCGCCGCACTGCGGCACATGCGATACCTTCGGGAGGACGTCGATGGAAATCACCGCGCTCGGCTATATCGGGATCAATTCGTCCAGCTCGACTCGTGGAGCCGGATGGCGACCACGCTGCTCGGCATGCAGCAGGTCGACCGCGGCGGCAAGATACGCGCCTTCCGCATGGACGACCGCAAGCAGCGCCTGATCGTCGATGGCGGCAGCGATGCGGGGTTCGCGGTGATGGGATGGGAGGTCCCGTCGACCGCCGAGCTGGACCAATTGGCCGGACGACTGGAAAGCCACAGCGTCAAGGTGGTCCGCGGTTCGCGCGCGCTTGCGGATGAACGTCATGTCACCGAGCTGATCACGTTCGCCGATCCCGCCGGCAACCGGTTGGAGGCGTTCTACAAGCCGGAGCTTGCGACCGAACCGTTTAGGCCCAGCCGACCGATCTCGGGTTTCCGCACCGGCGCGCTCGGCATGGGACACGTCGTGCTGAATGTCGAGGACGTCGAAGCGCTGTTGCCGTTCTATCGCGACGTGCTCGGCTTCCATGTCTCGGACTTCGGCCTCAAACCCTACGGGCTCTATTTCTTCCACGTCAACGGCCGCCACCACTCCTTTGCGATGGTCGGCTCCGGGCGCAAGGCGCTGCACCATTTCATGGTCGAGCTCGGCAGTCTCGACGATGTCGGACAAGGCTATGACCTCGCGCAGATGGACGATGGCCGCGTTGCCTATACGCTGGGACGGCACACCAACGATCACATGACCTCGTTCTACGTGAACACCCCGTCCGGCTTCTTCATCGAGTATGGCTGGGGCGGGCGCGTGATCGATCCCGCGACTTGGCAACCGCACGAGACCTTCGACGGCCCGTCGCTGTGGGGTCACGAGCGGCTCCATATGCCTGAAGAGCAGCGCAAGCGACTGCGCGATATGCGAACTCGATGCTGCGGCGCGCGGCGTGCGCGTCGCCGACCCGCGCGTGCCGCCGCTCAACTGCGCGTGGCTGGATTCGGTGATCGCACGCGAATGATCCGCGGCCACGCAGCAATCTAACATCCAAGGAAACCAAAGATGATCAAGACCCTCGTGAGGGCCGGCCTTGTGCTGCTCGCGCTCAGCACTTCTGCCTCGGCCGAACCGATGAAGGTCACGCTGCTCGGCACCGGCGTGCCGACGCCGCGACCGACCAGCTTCAGCGCGTCGACGCTGGTGGAGGCAGGGAACGAAAAACTGCTGTTCGATCTCGGCCGCGGCTCGACCATGCAGCTCTACAAGCTGAAGATTCCGCTCGGCGCGATCACCGCGAACTTCATCACCCATCTGCATTCCGACCACCTCGTCGGCCTTCCCGACATGTGGTTGACCGGCTGGCTCGCCACGCCCTGGGCGTCCCCGCAAAGGACCGATGAAGCTCTACGGGCCCAAGGGCACCGTCGCGATGACGGAGAACCTGACGAAGGCATTCGCCGACGACATCCGCATTCGCATCGATGACGAGCACCTCGATCCCGTGGCGGTCACATTTGCCGCAAAGGACATCGAGGCCGGGGTCATCTACGACAACAACGGCGTCAAGGTCACCGCGATCGAGGTCAATCACGGCGAGAAGATCAAGCCATCGTTCGGCTATGTCGTCGAATACGGCGGCCACAAGATCGTGCTGTCGGGCGATACGAAATATGACGAGCGCATCGCGACGGCGGCCGAGGGCGCCGACCTCCTGATCCACGAGGTCGCGGTGATTGAGCCGGAGGTGCTGTTCAAGAATCCCGTCTATAAAGACATCCAGGCGCACCACACCGCGCCCGAAGAGGCCGGCCGCATCTTCGCATCGGCCAAGCCGAAGCTTGCCGTCTACTCCCATATCGTGTTCGGCACAGTAAAGCCGGTGCCCGAAATCCCGGAGGAGACGCTGATCCTGCGCACCCGCACGGCTTACAAGGGGCCATTGCTCGTCGGCCGTGACATGATGTCGTTCAGGATTGGCGACCGAGTTGAAGCCTATGGGCCGGATGGCGCGAAACTCGATCCGTAACGGGTAGGGCGCTCAGGCCTCACCGAGATCGACCTCCGTCAAGAGTCCCTGGCGCAATGCCAGCCGCACCAGCTCGATGTCGGAGCCGACGCCGAGCTTGTCCTTGATCAGCGAGTGCAGGTTTGCCACCGTCTTCGGGCTGACATGCAGGGTCTCGGCGATCTCCTCCGTCGTGTTCTCGGCGAGCAGCAGCCGCAGCACCTCGAATTCGCGCGGTGTGAGCACGTCGGCGGCCGAACTCTCGCCGCTGATACGGCTGAGAGCAAGTTCGTGGTCGATGTCGGGGCTGATCGCGATCTTGCCGGCGAGCACGTCCTTCACCGCGCGCACCAGCGTCTCGGGCGGATTGGTCTTGGTGACGTAACCCCTCGCACCGGCGCGGATCGCCTGCACGGCAAAGCCGGCATTCTCGTGCATGGTGAAAACCAGGATCCGTGCGCCCTTGTCCCATTGCCTGATCCGCCTGACGGCCTCGATGCCGCCGATGCCGGGCATGCTGAGGTCCATGATGACGAGGTCGGGCGCCTCGGATTTGTACAGGCGGTAGGCTTCCGCGCCGTCGGCCGCCTCGGCGACGACGCGCAAGCCCGGCTGCTTCTGGAGCACGGAGCGATAGCCCTCGCGGACGACGGAATGGTCGTCGACCAGCAGGATGGTCGCGTCAGCCGCGCTCATGCCGCGTGCTCCAGTGCCTGCCGATCGGCGGCCGCGAGCGGAATGACCACGCGCAATGCCGAGCCATGGGGACCGGTTTCGAAGCTCAGCCGGCCGCGAAGCGCGGCGACGCGCTCGCGCATGCCGAGCAGGCCCATGCCCGATTTGACGGCCGCCTCGTTCGGCCGGCCGTCGTTCTCGATCGCGAGCGCGATCTCACTTTCGGCCATCGTCAGATGCAGGCTGACCTTCGTTGCGCCGGCGTGCTTGGCCGCGTTGGTGAGCGCCTCCTGCACGATGCGATAGAGGTTGGCGCTGACGGAGGCGGGCACGCTCTCGAAGCCGCCCTCGAAGGAAATATCGAACCGGGTCTGGCCGCGGCTGCGGCCGTTCCATCCCGAGACCAGGCCTTCGAGGCTCGCGACGAGGCCGAGCTCGTCGACATCGGGCGGCCGCAACCGGAACAACGCGCCACGCAGCGTCTCCATCATGCCGGTCGCGGTCCGGGCGATGCTGTCGCACTCTCCCAGCAAATCGGGGCAGTCCTGCGCCGCAGTCTGGCGGGCGGACGCGGCAAGCGCGCGGATTGCGGCTAGCGACTGGCCGAACTCGTCATGCAGCTCGCGCGCGAGATGGCGCCGCTCCTCGTCCTGGAGCGCGATCAGCTTCCGCGTCAGCTCGCTGCGCTCGGCGAGCGCGATCTCGAGGCTTTCGGCGAGATGGTTGAAGACGTCGCGGATGGCGGAGAGCTCGGCGAGGTCGAACGGCGGCAGCCGTGTGGTGAGGTCGCCAGCGGCAATCCGCTCGAGGCCGTTGCCGATCATGCGGGTGGGACGCAGGGCGCGGGCGAGTGCGGCATAGACCAGCGCGCAGAGCAGCGGCAGCGCGATCGCAAGCGCGATCATCAGGCGGCCGGCCTCGTGCCAGGCCCCTGCCGTCTGCACCGCCGGGTCGACCGAGACCACGGTCTCGCCAAGCTTCGTTCCGCGCACGATCACGGGCCGCGCCGCCTCGCGGCCGGGGTCGAACAGGCTGCGATAGAAGGCGGCGAAGGCTTGCGGCGGCGGGCTCGCCGGAGCAGGCGCGCCACTACAGAAGCGCTGAAGCATCTCGCCGCTCGCGCTGCGGAATCCAAGACACAGGCCGGGCGTCATCACATGGGCCGAAACCGGGTCAAGGTTCGGAAAGTCGGAGCGCGGGCTGGCCACCCACTGGATCTTGCCCTGTTGCAGCTCCAATGTCTTGGCCACGATGGCGGCGATACCGTCGATGCGCGCATGTGCGGCGCTGTCGGCGGTAACAAGGAAATAGGCGGAGATCGCGGCGAAGCAGGCGGCCGATACGGCGGCCACGCGCAACGTCAGACGGACCTTGAGATCGAACCTCGGGCGATTCCACATCGGCGGGTACCTGGTGCGAACGGGTTTGTCGCTCCCGCATTAAACGGCAGAACGCAAGCGGCGGGAAGCGTTCCCGCTCTGCCGCAGTGCAACGTCGTGAAATTTTCCCGGCGCTCGTCGGGACGGCCGCGGCTGCATTGTCTCAGGTGACCCGGCCAGATTTGCCCGGCCGCTCCATCCCACGAGGCCCGTTCATGCACTGCTCCCGGTTGTTTCTCTCTGCTTTTCTCCTCTTCGTCCTTTCTTCGCGGGCCGATGCCGAGCCTGCCATTGGCGTTGCCATGGACGATTTCAGCTATACCGACACGTCGGCCGAGCCGGCCAACCAGACCGCCGCCCACGAGCGGCGGCTCTCGGCCTTCATGGCCGCGCTCAGACGGGATATCGGCGCGGACCGGCGCTATCGGCTGGTGCCCTCTGCCCAGGACGGAGCAGCGTTCAAGGTCATCGGCGGCATCCAGAAGACCAGCACGCTGGTGCAATGGGCCAAGGTCGCTGTCATCGACGTCGGCGCCAAGATGCTGGTGATGGACAAGCTCTACACCTTCCGCGGCGACAATGATGAATCATGGGAGCGCGCCGAAATTTTTGTCTCGCGCGAGGTCATGGCTGCGCTCGCAACACCTGCGCCGGTCGCGCTGGCGGTGTTCGAGTTCGAGCTCGAGGACACGACCGCAGCCTCGGTGGGCGCGTCAGCCGCGTCGGACGCCTCGTACCTGGCCGAGGTCAGCAGCGGTGTGCGCGATATGCTCGGCCAATCCGGCCGCTATCGCATCGTCGATGTCGGCCGCAAAGCGGCGAAGGCGCGCGCCTTGCGAGATTGCGGCGGCTGCGAGGCGGCGATCGCGCAAAAGCTCGGCGCGGATCAGTCGCTGGTCGGCGTGGTGCGGCGTGTCAGCCGCACCGAATACACGCTCGGCTTCCAGGTTCGCGACGCCAGGACCGGCGCGGTGCTAGCGCGCGGTGACAGCGGCTTGCGCCTCGGCGCGGACTATTCCTGGAAGCGCGGCGCCGTGCGGCTGGTCAGCGACCGGCTGATCGAGAGCCAGCAGGCCACCGACGCACCTAAAGCGCGATGAGATGAGGACGAATCGTCATCGCGCTTTAGGCTATTGTTTGAGCATGATCTTGTCGGAAAACCGCTGCACACTTTTCCGGATCATGCTCTAGAAGGTAAGCTGCACCTTCATCGACTGTGCGCGGTCGCTGGCGAGCTCGAAGGCGGCGACCGCGTTCTCGAACGGCATGGTGGCCGTGATCAGCGGCTTGACGTCGATCAGGCCTTCGCCCATCAGCCGCACCGCGAGCTCGAACTCGGAATCGAAGCGGAAGGTGCCGCGAAGCTGCAATTCCTTGGCGACGATGCTGTTGATCGGCAGCGTCATCTCACCGCCGAGTCCGAGTTGCACCAGCGTTGCGCCCGGCCGCAAAACGTCGAGCGCGGTGCGGAGTGCAGCCTGGTTGCCTGAGGCTTCGAACAGCGTGTCGAACACGCCCTTGCGGGCGCGCCACGGATCAAGCGCTGTTGCGTTGGTCGCGACATTGATGGCGTGGGTCGCGCCGAGTTTTTTCGCGACCGCGAGCGGCGCTTCGGACACATCCGTTACCACGATCTCGGATGCACCGCCGAAGCGCGATACCAAAATCATCAGCGCGCCGATCGGGCCGCAGCCGGTGATCAGCACGCGCTTGCCGAGCAGGGGGCCGGCCTGCTTGCCGGCATGCAGGCACACGGCGAGCGGTTCGGCGACCGCGGCTTCCGCCAGCGATAGCTTGTCTGCGATCGGCACGGCCTGCATCGCATCGACCGTGATGAATTCGCGAAAGCCGCCTTGCACATGGGGAAAGCGCATCGCGCTGCCGAGGAAGCGCATGTCGAGGCACTGGTTGCGCATGCCTTCTTGGCAATGCAGGCACTGGCCGCACGGCTTGCTCGGATTGACCGCGACGCGCGAGCCCGGCTTGACGCTGGTGACGCCGTCACCGACGGACGCGACCACGCCGGCGATCTCATGCCCCAGCGCCATCGGCTGCTGGATGCGGACCACGCCGAAGCCGCCGTGATGGTAGTAGTGCAGATCGGAGCCGCAGATGCCGCCATTGGCGATCTTGACGCGGACCTCGCCCGGGCCGGGCTCCGCATCCGGATAGTGATCGATCCGCAGGTCTTTCGGGGCGTGAATGACAACGGCGCGCATGGGCTTCTTCCTTCGGCGGTTCGCAGGTCACATCGCGGCGATCATGCCGCCATCGACATAGATGATCTGGCCATTGACGTAAGTCGAAGCGTCGGAAGCCAGGAAGATCGCGGCGCCGACCAGCTCATCCGGCTTGCCCCAGCGTTTCGAGGGGATGCGGCCCATCAGCCAATTGTTGAAATCGGTGTTGTTGACCAGCGCCTCGTTCATGTCGGTCAGCATGTAGCCGGGGCCGATCGCATTGGCCTGAATGCCGTGCTGGGCCCATTCCACTGCCATCGAGCGGGTCAGATTCTTGATGCCGCCCTTGGCGGCGGTGTAGGGCGCGATGGTCGGGCGCGCGAGCTCGCTGCCGAGCGAGCCGATATTGATGATCTTGCCGTGCTTGCGCGGGATCATGCGCTTGGCCGCCTCGCGGCCGATCACGAAGGCGCTGGTGAGGTTGGTCTCGATCACCTTGCGCCATTCGTCGGTGGTGAATTCGACCAGCGGCTTGCGGTGCTGGATGCCGGCATTGTTGACGACGATGTCGACGGCGAGGCCTTGTCTGTCGAAATCGTTGAAGGCGGCGACGATCGCGGGCTCGTCGGTGACGTTGAACGCGGCGCCTTCGGCCTGGTGACCGGCATTGCGAAACTCGGCGACGGCCTGCTCGACGCGCTTGGGATCGACGCCGTTGATGATGATCTTGGCGCCGGCTTTGGCCATGCCTTCGGCAATGGCGCGGCCGAGGCCGCGGGAGGAGCCCGTCACCAGCGCGGTGCGGCCGGAAAGGTCGAAGAGGGCGGTGCTCATCTTAGGAATCCTTAGGCGTTGGAGCGGCGCACGGTCAGATCGGAGCGGTCGAATACGGCGGGCAGAAGATCGACGCCGAGGCCGGGGCCCTCCATGGGATAGACAAAACCGTCCTTGATCGTGGGCATGGTGGTGACGAGCTCATTGTACCAGCCCTTGTAGAAGGCGCGCACCGATTCCTGGATCAGCGTGTTGGGCTGGCTGAACGACATGTGGATGGCGGCGACGAAGCCGATCGGGCCGATGCAGTCATGCGGTGCAAAGGGCCGGTGATAGGTCTCGGCCATCGCGGCGATCTTGCGACCTTCGGTGAGGCCGCCGGTCCAGCACAAATCCGCCATCACCACGTGCATGGCGTCGCGGTCGAGCATATCCTTGTAGGGAAAGCGTGAGCCCAGCGTCTCGCTGGCGCAGACCCAGACATCGGTCGAGCGCGCATATTCTGTCAGCGCCTGCGGCGAGTTCATGCGGATCGGGTCCTCGTACCAGGTCGGCTTATAGGGCTCGAGCGCGCGCGCGATCTGCTTGGCTGTCGGCAGATTCCAAAGCGAGTGGAGCTCGACCATGATCTCCATCTTGTCGCCGACGGCTTTGCGGATCTTCTCGAACGGTTCGATCGCCTGCTTCATCTGCGCGGCGGTGATGTAGAGGCCCTTGTTCTCCTGGGCCGCCGGATCGAACGGCCAGATCTTCATCGCGGAGATGCCGCTTTCCAGAAGGCTCTCTGCGAGAGCGTCGGCGCGATGCATGAAGCCGTCGAGATCCTCGTAAGGCCCCTTGGAGGCGCCGAGATTCCAGTTCGCGACCGGGCTGATATTGGTCGAGCGGACATATTGCGTGCCGGCGCAGGTGTTGTAGATGCGCTGCTTGTCGCGGCAGAGACCGCCGAGCATCTGGTGCACCGGCTGGCCGCAGACCTTGCCGAAAAGGTCCCACAGCGCGATGTCGATCGCAGACGCTGCGCGATATTCGACGCCGGTGGATGACTGCGCCATCGGCAGGTTCAGCATGTCGCGGTGGATGGCTTCGATGTGCAGGGGATTGCGGCCGAGCAGCCGGCCGGCAAAGGTGTCGTGGATCTGCGCCTCGACTGCGCCCGCGCCGTAGAAGGTCTCGCCGAGCCCGATCACGCCGGTATCGGTGTGGATGCGCACCCAGATGACGTTGGAGAACTCCTCGGTGCGCAGGGTCTCGATCGACGTGATCTTCACGGCAACAATCCTCCCGTCGGGCCCATAGCGCCCGTTTTGTTTGTCATTTCTGCGCCGCCGTTGCCGGCGGGGCCGGTGCCAGTTTTACGCCGGCTTGTAATATATCACAACATGTTTTAAGGATATCACAAACAAGGCGCCGCCTCGCAATGAGAGCGCAGGCTGACGGGAGGACGACATGGCACGGCGCAAGCGCGCGCTCGAGGTGGTGAGAAACGACGATGACGGCGAGGGCAGGCCCTCCCGGCGCAATCGCCTCAACTTCTTCGAGCTGGCCTATCAGAAGATCGAAGAACTCCTTGTTCACTGCGAGCTCAAGCCCGGCCAGTTCATGACCATGCTGGAATTGCAGCAGATCACCGGCTTCGGCCGCACGCCGGTGCATCATGCTGTCAATCGTCTCTCCGCCGACACGCTCATCATCATCCGTCCGCGGCACGGGCTCCACATCGCGCCGATTGATCTGGCGCGTGAGCGCATGCTGCTGGGCTTGCGCCGCGACATGGAGCGCTTCGTGATCCGCCTTGCGGCCGATCGCGCCAGCCTGTCGCATCGCAATCAGGCGCTGCACATCGAGCGTCTGCTGCGCGAGCGCCGCGCCAGCCTGACCCTCGACGAATTCAACAGCATCGATCGCCGCATCAACGCGCTGGTGCTGGAAGCCGCCGGCGAGCCTTTCCTCGCCCACACGCTGCGGCCCCTGCACACCCTGTATCGCCGCATCGGCTTCATCCACCATCGTTTCATGCCGGGACAGACCGAGCTGTCGGGCACGATCGATTGCCATCTCGCCATTCTCGCTGCGGTCGCCAATCGCCGCGTCGAGGATGCCGTGAAGGCGAGCGATGCACTGATCGACTACATGGACGCGATATTCACCGGCATGGAGGCGGGCATCGATCCGCGCCTGCTCGATTGCAGCATCGAGCCGCTGCTCGGCACGTAGAGAGTTTTGAAGAGAGGACCAAGCATGTCAACGATGGCGATGCCACATCCGACCGCGAGCGAAGCCGCGGTCCGCTACCTCATCACGAACTACAGTCCCAAAGGCAACAAGGTCGGCTGGCTGATGATGGCCTCGATCCTGGTCGAAGCCTGGGATCTCTATTCGATCGCCTTCGTGCTGATCTTCATCAAGGAGCAATACAATCCCGATCCGCTGATGCTGGGCCTTGCCGCGGCCGGCACGCAAGGAGGAGCCCTGATCGGCGCGCTGCTCGGCGGCTGGCTGTCCGACAAGATCGGCCGCCGCGTCATGTTCCTGGTGACGATGGTGATGTTCATCGTGCTGGCGCTGGCGCAGGCCTTCGTGCCCAACGTTACCTGGCTCGTGGTGATCCGCTTCCTGCTCGGCATTCCGCTCGGCTCGGACATCTCGACCGGCTACACCTACATCATGGAATCCATGGCCAAGGGTGAGCGCGAGGTCATGGGCAACCGCTGGCAGTTCATGTTCGCGGTCGGCGAGGTGATGACCATCGGCGTCATCGTGATCTTCCTGCTGACCGACATGAACCACGAGATGCTGTGGCGCGTGACGCTCGGCCTCGGCGCGGTGCCGGCGCTGATCATCCTGATCATGCGCCACGACGTGCCGGAGACGGCGGTGTGGCTGGTGCAGAAGGGGCGCTACCGCGAGGCCAAGCAGGTCGCGCGCGAGATGTTCAGCGACAATCTCGACATGCTGCCGGACCGGGACGTCGAGATGCCGAAGGTCTCGACCCGCGCGTTCCTCGCCGATCTCAAGAAGGATCCGATCCGCTGGCGTGCCACGCTGTATGGCTGGATCGCATGTTTCGCGCAGGCGAGCGAGTTCTCGACCTTTGCGTTCTACCTACCGGTGCTGTTTGCAATGGTCGGCGTGTCGTCGATCCTCGGCAACAATCTGGTGACGATGGCGCTGTTTGCCTTCGCAGCCCTGTCGGGGTGGGTCGGGCCACTGCTGACGCCGAAGATCGGCCATCGCGGCATCGCGATGGCGGGCTTCTCCATCGTGCTGGTGTCACTGCTGGTCGCTGCGTTTGCGCTCTACACGGACAACAAGATGCTGCTGCCGTTCGCCGCGGCCGGCATGCTCTGGGGCCACTATTGGGACGCGTCGAACTGCATGACGATTCCGACGATGGTCGCGCGGCCGCGATACCGCGGCACAGCCAGCGGCTTCGCCTACATGTTCGTGAAGCTGCCGTCCTTCCTGGCGATCTTCCTGTTCCCGACGCTGTTCGCGGCGATCGGACAAGCCAACGCCACCCTGTTCGTGGCGATCTTCCCGGTGATCGGATTGCTCGCTGCAACCGTCATCCTGCCGGAGGTCTACGGCTACGAGAACGACTGACGAAGCGCGACCTGGTCGCGGCGTCATCGCCGCGATCGGGGCCTATTTCGGGATGTCGCGCGCCGGCGGCTACGGGCTCAAGAAGACCGGGTCGATCCCGACTCCATGGCCGAGCAGGCCGATCGCCTGAAGCTGGGCGGAGTGGAGGTCGATTTCCACGATGGCGAACAGGGTAAACAACACCACTGCGGAGAAGACCAGCAGCGGATGGGCCGTCTCGGCCCGGCTCTCGTCGCCGCGAATCGGGCGACGCAGGGAGGAACTCTGCGGCAATGCTTTCGATCGAATCTGCATGATGAACCTTCCTTGCCGCGCCATATCCATCTGATCTGCGCGACAATGGAATTCTAGCCACGGCGTCGCCGCCGGCATTGATGCACCGCAAATAGCTCGCACTCGATTTCGAAAGCTGGGTTCGGTATCCCTTACCAGATTGCCGCCGCCAACGCCGCGATCAGTGCGGGTGGCGTCACCAGCAGGCCGAGCTTGAGGAACAGCCAGGCGCCGACCTCGATCTTCTCGCGCCGGAGCGCGACCAGCCAGAGGATGGTGGCGAGCGAGCCGGTCACCGACAGATTGGGGCCGAGGTCGACGCCGATCAGGATGGCGCTGACAACAGGCACGGGCAGATGATCGCTGGCGGCGACCGAGCCGGCGACAAGGCCGACCGGAAGGTTGTTGGCGATGTTGTCGGCGAGCGCGGTGGCAATGCCGACGCTCCAGGCGGCCTGCGGGACGGATTGTGCCACCGCTTGGTGCAGCAGCCCGCTGAGCTGCGCGATCACGCCGGTCTTCACCAGCGCCTCGACCATGACAAAGAGCCCGCCGACCAGCGGCAGCACGCTCCAGGACACGCCGCGCAGCACGGGCATAGGCGATTGACGGTTGATCAGCAGCACGGCGGCCGCCGTCGCGGTCCCGCAGACGAACGTCGGCAAGCCCAATTGCAGATCGAGTGCAGAGGCCCAGATCAGCACGATGCCGATGGCGCCGATGCCATAGGCGGTCAAACGGCCGCCGCGTCCGAGCTTCGGGTGAGGGACACTCTTTTCGATCGTTTCATCCTTCAGCTCGCGGTGCAGCGCAAGGCGCAAGGCGACATAGGTGAGCCCGATCGAGGCAAGTGACGGCAGCGCGAACTGACGCAGCCACGTTCCGAGATGCGGCATGTGCTTGCCGAAGACCACGAGATTGGCTGGATTGGAGATCGGCAGCACGAAGCTCGCGGCATTGGCGATGAAGGCGCAGACGAACAGATAGGGCAGCGGCTTGGCGCCGGCCGCGCGGGTGGCGGCGTAGACGGCGGGCGTGAGCACGATCGCGGTGGCGTCGTTCGAAAGCAGCACCGTCACCAGCGTGCCGACGAGGTAGATCAGCAGGAACAGCCGCTGCGGGGAGCCGCGTGCATGCTCGACCGCAAAGGCGGCCAGATCGTCGAACAGGCCTTCGAGGCGGGCGAGTTCGGCGATCAGCATCATGCCGATCAGGAAGAGATAGACGTCGACACCCTTCTCGATACCGGTGAGCGCATCCTGCCAAGGCAGGAAGCCGAGCAGCACCAGTGCAACGGCGCCGATCAGGGCCCAGATCGCCTCCGGCAGGCGAAAGGGCCGGATGATGACGCCTGCGGTCGCGGCGGCGATGGTGCTCCAGGCCCAGATGGCGTCAGACGGCACGGTCAGTCCTCAAGGTGAACCAGATCTATTCGGCAGCGATACCTGATGCGGACGCCGCTGTCTTCCCCCGCAGGCACAGATCGCCATCTGCGCCTTGCCGCGTCTCCGGTAGAGCGAAGAAGCAGACCACGGCCCCGATCGCCGCCACGATGCCGAGCGAGAAGAACGCTGCGCTGTAACCGACGCCGACCACGACCAGGCCGGCAAGCGTCGTCGATAGCGCCGCGCCGATGCTCTGGGCGGTGATGACCGCGCCCTGCGCGACGTTGAAGCGGCCGGTGTTGCGCATGAGGTCGGCTACGATGACGGGAAAGATTGCGCCGAAAATGCCGGCTCCGACGCCGTCCAGAAGCTGCACGCCGACCAGCCAGAATGGATTGTCCGAGAGCGTATAGAGGACACCGCGGATCGGCAGGATCAACAGCGCGGCAAGGAAGAAGCGCTTGTGGCCCCAGCGGTCGGCCTTGGCGCCCACCAGCATCGCGAACGGCACCATCACGACTTGCGCGGCGACGATGCAGGCCGACATCAGGCTGGTGCCGATGTTCTTGTCCTGCAGCGCGAGCTTCTGCCCGACCAGCGGCAGCATGGCCGCGTTGGAGAGGTGAAACAGGATCACGCAAATTGCGAAGATGAGCAGGGGGCGGCAGGTCAGGAGCACGCTGAAGCCCGAGGGCTGTTCGGGCACCGTGCTGGCGTCGCTGTCGTGCAGACCGCGAGCGAGATCATGGTCGATGGCCCGTTCGGGGATTGCGACAATGCTGGCGAGGCTCGCAATCGCCATGGCGCCGAGCAGGTAGAACACGACGGTCGGGCCGAACCAATAGGCGAAGAGGCCTGCCAGACCCGCCGCGACAGCGTTGCCGGCATGGTTGAAGGTCTCGTTGCGTCCGATCCTGCGGGTAAAGGCGGAATGGCCGAAGATGCCGAGCGAGACGGCCGCGATTGCGGGCGGGAAGATGCCAGCGGCGGCCTGGGCGATCCCCTGCGAGATCGCGACCGGCCCGAAGTTCGGAAACAACGGCAGCGATAGCGAGGCAAGCGCCACCAAAATGGCGGCGACCACCATCGCGAGCCGCTTCGCCCGCGTGGCGTCGACCAGCGCGCCGGCCGGCGTCTGCGCCGCGATGCCGGCGATCGTCGCGATCGACATCACGAGGCCGATGCGCGCCTCATCCCAGCGCTGCTCGGTGAGCAGATAGACCGCGAGATAGGGCCCGAGCCCATCGCGGACATCTGCGAGGAAGAAGTTGGCCGCATCCAGCGCGCGGCCGGCGCGCCTCGTCTGATCGGAGTTTGCGCTCGACATCGGGTGTCTCGGTCGAGGCTCAAAGTGGCCCCGGCAGCAACCATCGTGATGTCGGCCTGGTTCCGCGGATCACGTCGGGCTCCTCAAGACTTGACCGCGAGCAGCACCGCGCCGCCGCCGATCTTGGCGAAGATCGCGGTCAGCGCCGCAAAGCAGGCGGAGAGGATCGCCCAGGTCTGCCGGGCGGAGAGGAGGGCGGGTTTCATGGGGAATACCTGGTGCGCTACGTTTCGATCGTCGTTAGGCGAATAACTGCAGCCTAACACTCAGCCGTCGTCCCGGCGAAGGCCGGGACCCATAACCACAGGCAGGTGTTTTGCGAAGGAGACATCGTGTGTGCCACAAGAAGATTCCGCGGTATGGGTCCCGGCCTTCGCCGGGACGACAGCGTGTGTTGTGGTCTCCATTCACCTTACCACCGAAAGCTTCTCCGTGATCGCCTTGCGCAAGATGCGCGAGAGCGATTCCACCGAATAGGGCTTCTGGATCAGCTCGAAACCGCGATGCGCATTCTCGGCGAGCACGTTGCTGTAGCCAGAGGTGAGCACGACGGGCAGGCCCGGATAGCGCTCGCGGATGATGCTGGCGAGCTCGACGCCGTTCATGCCGGGCATGATGACGTCGGAGAAGACGAGGTCGACGGCGAATTCGTTCTCGCCAAGGATCGCGAGCGCCGCATCGGCGCTGGCGACGCGGCGGACGACATAGCCGAGATCCTCCAGCAGCTCGGTGGAGAAGCGGCCGACCTCGTCATTGTCCTCAACCACGAGCACGCGGTAGCCGCGCCCGGTGGCCGCGGCCTCATGGGTCAGTGCCGCGGCTTCCTTGTCCGTCGCAGGGCTTTGCGCCCGCGGCAGATAGATGGTGAAGGTCGCGCCTTTGCCTTGCCTGCTCGTCACCGCAATGTCGCCCTCGGACTGTTTTGCGAAGCCGAAGGCCTGGCTGAGGCCGAGCCCGGTGCCCTTGCCGACCTCCTTGGTGGTGAAGAAGGGCTCGAAGATCAGGTCGAGATGCTCCGGCGCGATGCCGCAGCCGGTGTCGGTGACTGAGATGGCGACATAGTCGCCGCCGCGCGCCGATTGTGCGCGCAGGCTCGGAATCCCAAAGACCTTGCGGACGGCGATGGTGAGGCCGCCTTCGCCGTTCATGGCGTCACGGGCGTTGACGGCGAGATTGATCAGCGCGCTCTCGAACTGGGCGATGTCGGCCACAGTGAAGCAGCCGGGATCCTCGACCTCGACCGCGATCTCGATGCTGCCTCCGACCAGCGGGCGGATCAGTTGCGCGACGCCCTCGACCTGGCTGCCGACATTGAAGATCTGCGGCTTGAGCGGCTGCCGCCGCGCGAACGCCAGCAGCTGTGCAGTCAGCGTGGAGGCCCGCTCGACCGTCTCGGAGATGGCATCGACATAGCGGCGGCGGCGCTCCTCCGGCAGCTCGCGGCGGCGCAGGAAGTCGGTCGCCGAACGGATGATGGTGAGGAGATTGTTGAAGTCGTGCGCGACGCCGCCGGTGAGCTGGCCGATCGCCTCCATCTTCTGCGACTGCCGCAGCGCTTCCTCGCCGCGCCGGCGCTCGGTGATGTCGACGGCCTCGGGCACGGCGCCGGTGATGTTGCCGTGGCGGTCGAGCACGGGGCGCATGCCGAAGTCGAAATCGCGCTCGCCGATGGGAAGGCGCAGCCGCATCTCGAGCCGCACGGCTTCGCCCTTGAGCACGGTATCGAAGGCGTCGCGCACCAGCGCGCCCATGCCCTCCGTCGCGCTGAACCAGGGCGTCTCCCACAACGGCTTTCCGATGACGTCCGAGGAATTCGCCTTGATGCCGTCAAGCGCAGTCTTGTTGGCGTAAAGCAACTCGCCCCTGAGATTGACGAGGCCCTGATACTGGTTGCTGGTCTCCAGGATCGCACGCAGCCGCGCCTCGTTGGATTCGAGCTCGGCGGTGCGCTGGGCGATGCGCTCTTCCAGAGTCTCATTGAGCTGCCGGAGCTCGATCTCGGCCTGCTTGGCCGCGGTGATGTCGTGGGCGACGCCGATGAAGCCGATATGCTTGCCGGTCGGGTCCCAGCGCGGCTGCGATTCCGAGCGCAGCCAGCGCCATTCCCCTTGGCATTCTTGTAGCGTGCTTCCAGCACGAACGGTTTTAGCGACGCTTCGCCCTGGACGGATTGCTGGAGCACATGCGGCAGGTCGTCCGGATGCAACACCTTGCGCCAGTCGAAGTCGATGGCCTGATCATAGGGCAGGCCGACGAAATCGACATAGGCCTGGTTGGCGAAGGAGCGCTTGCGGTCGAGCTTGGTCACCCAGATCGGCACCGGCGCGCTGTCGGCGATCAGCCGGAAGCGTTCCTCGCTCTCGCGCAGCGTCTCGCGCGCGAGCGCCTGGGCGGTGATGTCGATGTGGGCGCCGACGAGGCGGATGGCGCGGCCGTCCTTGTCGCGCTCGATCTTGGCAACGACCCGAATCCAGCGGGTCTCGCCGTCATTGGGGCGGATGATGCGGTATTCGGCGGTGTAGTCTTCGCTCGTTCCGGCGAGAGCCTCGAAGAAATGTTTGACGGTCGCGTCGCGATCCTCGGGATGGATGCGGTTGACCCAGTCCTCGTGCGTCTCGTCCGCGGCCTCCGGGGGCAACCCATGGATCATCAGATATTCGGGCGAGCGACGGTTCTTGAAGCCCTCACGGAAGTCGACCTCGACGCCGCCGACCTTGCCGATACGCTGGATGCGCGCGAGCTCGGCCTCGCGCTCCTGAAGCGCGCGATAGGCGTTGTCACGCTCGCGCGCGACGTCTTCGAGGTGCTGGCGCAGCCTTTCGGCAGCGATTGTCTCGGGCAAGGGTTTGTTCAAGGCATGGGCCGTTGTCATGCGGGTGCGCACGTGCCGGACCGATATTCACACAGACGGAGCGTGATGGCCATCACTTAGAAGGGAATATGCAGGGAAGGGCGCGGATTCCGGCGGGTATGAACGAATGCCTCCACCGGCTATTTGTTCCTGACGTTGGAACGATGCGCCCTCTGCGCGCGTATCTGCGAGGCGCGACAACTCTGATTCCACAAGACTCCCTTTGCGAAGAGGCTAAATCTTGAAGCTCTTTGTCTGCCAGGCCTGCGGCAACGTCCTCTATTTCGAGAACCGCGCCTGCGAACGCTGCGGTCACCGCGTGGCCTTCCTGCCGGAGAAGGAGACGATGTCGGCCGTCGAGCCCGACGGCGAGGCCTGGAAGACGCTGACCGACGCGCGCGAAATCCGCATGCTGTGCCGCAATGCCGAATACGATTCCTGCAACTGGCTGACGGATACGGTCGACGGCACGGGCTATTGCCGCGCCTGTCGTCACAACGGCATCGTGCCGGATCTGTCGGATCCGGCGCAGCTCGCCGGCTGGCGCGGGCTGGAGGTGGCAAAGCACCGCCTGTTTTATTCCCTGATCCGTTGGAAGCTGCCGCTCCAGACCCGGCAGGACAACCCTAAGCATGGGCTGATCTTCAATTTCCTCGCCGACGATCCGCACAGCGGGGAGAAGGTCATGACCGGTCATGACAACGGCCTGATCACGATCGCTCTCACCGAGGCCGACGACATCGAGCGCGAGCGGCGCAGGCTCGAGATGGGCGAGCCCTACCGGACGCTGCTCGGGCATTTCCGCCACGAGGTCGGACACTATTTCTGGGACGTGCTGGTGCGGGACGGCGGCAAGCTCGACCAATGCCGCGCCATGTTCGGCGACGATTCGGCCGATTACGGCCAGGCCTTGCAGCGCCATTATGCCGAAGGCGCGCCGCCGGACTGGCAGCAGAACTACGTCTCGGCCTACGCGACGACGCATCCGTGGGAAGACTTCGCCGAGACCTGGGCGCACTATCTCCACATCGTCAACACGCTGGAGATGGCCGCCGAGTTCGGCATGGAGGTACGCCCCAAGGTCGACCGCGACGGGGAGCTGACGACGCGCATTCGTTTCAACCCCTACGAGGCCCGGGATGTGGAGGCGCTGGTCAGCGCATGGCTGCCCTTTACCTTCGCCATGAACAGCGTCAACCGCGCCATGGGCCTGCGCGACCTCTATCCTTTCATCCTGTCGCCCGCAGTGATCGCCAAACTGGGCTTTGTTCACAGCCTCGTGCGGGACGTAGCCAAGGCCGGGAAGCCGTAGGCGGTGCCAGGGCCCGCAGGCCCCGCTCCGCAAGCCCGTTCCGGTCTTGCGCTGGTACGCCAGAGGGGAGGGATTTAGACCGTTGCCTCCGGCCCATTTTGATGTACCACGGGGGCCACACGGCCCGTTTCCCATAGGCCCCAACGGCCAGGAAAGGGTCCCCGCCCAAGGTCGAGACTCAAGAAAAGCATGTTCAAACGCATTCTGATCGCCAATCGCGGCGAAATCGCCTGCCGGGTCATCAAGACTGCCCGCCGGATGGGAGTTCAGACGGTTGCGGTCTATTCCGAGGCCGACCGCGATGCCCTCCATGTCGAGATGGCCGACGAGGCGGTGCTGATCGGCCCGCCCGCTGCGGCCGAGAGCTATCTGGTGATCGAGAAGATCGTGGACGCCTGCCGCAAGACCGGCGCCGAGGCCGTGCATCCCGGCTACGGCTTCCTGTCCGAGCGCGAGGCGTTTCCGCGCGCGCTGGAGGCGGCCGGCCTCGTCTTCATTGGCCCGAACCCGGGCGCGATCGCAGCGATGGGCGACAAGATCGAATCCAAGAAGGCGGCCGCCAAGGCCAAGGTCTCGACCGTGCCGGGCTATCTCGGCGTCATCGAGGACGACAAGCACGCGGTGCGGATCGCCGACGAGATCGGCTACCCCGTGATGATCAAGGCCTCCGCCGGCGGCGGCGGCAAGGGCATGCGCATCGCGCACTCCAAGGCCGAGGTCGCCGAAGGCTTCAACCTCGCCAAGGCCGAGGCCAAGGCCTCGTTCGGCGACGACCGCGTCTTCGTCGAAAAATTCATCGTCGATCCCCGCCACATCGAGATTCAGGTGCTGGGCGACAAGCACGGCAACGTGATCCATCTCGGCGAGCGCGAATGCTCGATCCAGCGGCGCAACCAGAAGGTCATCGAGGAGGCGCCGTCGCCGCTGCTCGACGAGGAAACCCGCCGCAAGATGGGCGAGCAGGCCGTCGCGCTGGCCAAGGCCGTGAACTACGATTCCGCCGGCACCGTCGAGTTCGTCGCAGGGCAGGACAAGAGCTTCTACTTCCTGGAGATGAACACCCGCCTCCAGGTCGAGCATCCCGTCACCGAGCTCGTCACCGGCATCGATCTCGTCGAGCAGATGATCCGCGTTGCCGCCGGCGAGAAGCTCGCGATCGCGCAGAGGGACGTCACGCTCACCGGCTGGGCGGTGGAATCGCGCCTCTATGCCGAAGATCCGTTCCGCAACTTCCTCCCCTCGATCGGACGCCTGGTGAAATACCGTCCGCCGGCGGAAGCCAGCAAGGATGGCATCACCGTGCGGAACGACACCGGCGTGCAGGAGGGCGGCGAGATCTCGATCCATTATGATCCGATGATTGCGAAGCTGGTCACGCATGCGCCTTCGCGCGCCGCCGCGATCGAGGCGCAGGCCACCGCGCTGGACTCGTTCTATGTCGACGGCATCCGTCACAACATCCCGTTCCTGTCCGCGCTGATGCATCATCCGCGCTGGCGCGAAGGCCGGCTCTCGACCGGCTTCATCGCTGAGGAATTCCCGAAGGGCTTTGCGGTGCGCGTGCCCGAAGGCGAGGTCGCGCGGCGGATCGCTGCGGTCGGCGCCGCCATCGATCATGTGCTTGGCGAGCGCAAGCGGCAGATCTCGGGCCAGTTCAGGCGGCCGCATCGTACAGCGCGAGCGTCGTCGCGCGGTCTGGCTCGATCACCAGGAGATCCTGCTCGAGGTCGGACGCGAGAGCGAGGCGATCGCGGTGCGCTTCATCGATGCCGAGGGCAAGGCCGGCAATGCGCATCTGTTGCAGTCACCGTGGAAGCCCGGCGATCCGGTCTGGCAGGGCACCATCGACGGCCAGTTCATCGCGGTGCAGGCGCGGCCGATTGCCAATGGCATCCGCCTCGCGCATCAGGGCGTCGAGGTGCCGGTCTATGTCTGGACCGAGGCGGAAGCGGCCTCGGCACGCTTGATGCCGGTGACGACGGCCTCCGATACCGGCAAGAAGCTGCTCTGTCCGATGCCGGGCCTCGTGGTCTCGATCGCCGTGAACGAAGGGCAGGAGGTCAAGGCCGGCGAGACGCTCGCTGTGGTCGAAGCCATGAAGATGCAGAACGTGCTGCGCGCCGAGCAGGACGGCACCGTGAAGAAGATCCACGCCAGCGCCGGCGCGACGCTCGCGGTGGACGCGCTGATCTTGGAGTTTGCGTAAGACTGGTCTCGGCTATTGCCCAATGTCGTCCTGGACAAGTGAGCGGAGCGAACGCCGATCCAGGACCCATTACCCCAGGGAGCAGTTGTTGACGGAGATCGTAGCCATCACCTGCAGCGACAATGTACAGTTGGGGTAATGGGTCCTGGCTTTCGCCAGGACGACGATAGAGTGTGTTCGCATCGACCGAGACAGCACCATGGCCTTTCGTTCCCGCCGCGAGAAACTGCGATCGATCCTGTCGGGCGGGACTTGCGTCCGTCCCGGCTCGGTCTACGACGCCATCTCGATCCGCATTGCCGAGGACCTCGGCTTTCCGCTCGGCATGTTCGGCGGTTCGGTGGCCTCGCTCGCCGTGCTCGGCGATCCCGACGTCACGCTGATCACCCTCACCGAGCTTGCCGAGCAGATACGGCGGATGTCGCGCGCCTCCGCGCTCCCCGTCCTCGTCGATGCCGATCACGGCTATGGCAATGCTCTGAACGTGCGCCGAACGGTGCAGGAGCTGGAGACAGCGGGGGCTGCCGGGCTCACCATCGAGGACACGCTGCTGCCGGCGGCGTTCGCCGAGGCGAAGACGCAGCTGATCCCGCTCGAGGAAGGCGTCGGCAAGATGAAGGCGGCGCTCGATGGCCGCAGCGATCCCTCGCTCGTGATCATGGGCCGCACTGGAGCTGCCTCGATCACTTCGATCGAAGATGCGATCCGGCGCGCCGTGGCCTATGAGGCCGCCGGTGTGGACGCGCTGTTCTTCACCGGGATCAAGTCGCGCGCGGAGCTTGCGGCCATCGCATCCGCCACGCACCTGCCGCTCGTGCTCGGCGGCGCGCCGGAGGAATTGAACGCGACCGACTATCTCGAGAGCCAACGCGTGCGCATCGCCCTCCAGGGGCATGCCCCGATCGCGGCCGCAACGCAGGCCGTGTACGAGGTTCAGAAAGCGTTGCGTGACGGCACAGCGCCGAAAGCGCTGAAGGGATTGCCCGCAGCGGAACTGACCAACCGCGTCATGCGCGAGGCCGACGTGAGGGCGCGCAGCGCCAACTTTCTTGGGCTGAAAAAATGAGCAGGGCGATCCTCCAGGTCATGATCCGCGGTCGCGTCCAGGGCGTTGGCTACCGCGCCTGGGTCGAGTACCAAGCGACCACCAGCGGTCTCGAAGGGTGGGTCCGTAACCGCCGCGACGGCAGCGTCGAGGCACTGTTCGCGGGCGCGCCCAAGCACGTCGCCGACATGGTGGCACTGTGCCGCCACGGCCCGCCGTCCTCACGCGTCGACAGCGTCACCAGCGAGACCGCCGGTGCGGATGAACTAAACCTGCGCCGGGCAGGGGAGGCGTTTTCGGTGTTGCCGACGGTGTGAACGCTCGCAACAGGTCGTCATGCCCGGGCTAGGACGTGGACTCATTAACGCGAAGCCATAGCCTGATCGAGGCGAGCTGAACGAAAGCAAGATAGTTCGCTGCCAGCTTGTCATAGCGAGTTGCCACGCGACGGCACTGTTTGATCCTGTTGAAGAACCGCTCGACCTGGTTGCGAGCGCGATAGAGATACGGGCTGAAGCAGATCGGATCGCTGCGATTGCTCTTTGGCGGGATGTTGGCCCACGCTCTTCTTCATCGCAAGTTCTCTGATCCAGTCGGCGTCATAGCCACGGTCGGCGAGTAACATTGCCCCGGATTTCAGACGAGACAGCAGTTTTCCGGCTAGTCGAACGTCGTGCGCCTCACCGGGGCTCAGCGCCAGCCGTACCGGCAGACCATTGCTATCGACCACCGCATGAATTTTGCTCGTCAAGCCGCCGCGTGACCTTCCCATCGATTGGCGCTGGTTTCTCGTAACGCAGGCTCCATGCTGGTGCACGCGGACAATAGAGGTGTCGATCATCTGGACAGCGGCATCATGAGCAGTGGCAAGTGCGTCTATGATGCGGCCCCAGACACCAGCCCGCCGCCAACGGACGAAACGGTTATAGCAGGTCGTGTAAGGGCCAAAATGATCCGGCAGATCGCGCCAAGGTGCCCCGGATCGCAGGACCCAGAAGATGCCGTTTAAAACGCGTCGGTCGTTTACCCGAGGAACGCCACGAGGCTTGTTTGGCAGCATCGGCTTGATGGCAAGCCATTCATAGTCGGCGAGTTCGTAGCGCATGATTCGTCCCCCCAGTTTGGGAGTTTGAATCATGGGGGGCGGTCCAAGCGCAACGCTTCTGGCCTGGCTCGGCGCTCTCTGGGCAAAGCTTCAGCTAACCGACAGCCCTCGTTGAGTTCGTCGAAAATGATTCAAAGCGGACGTTAGTCGGACCGTGCGGCCGACTCGTCAATTTTCATGATCGGCTGCCTGCCTTGACCTGCTGGCCGACTAGGTCACGCACGATTCAAATTTTGTTTTTTGACCTTGAGGCAGGCAAATCTCCGCCCACTTGGTCGTTGTCACGGTGCGCGGCGATGAACATGGCGACGGCCGACCGGCAATAGGATTCGATTTCGTTGTCGTCCTCTGCTTTCGCCTGATCGAAGCGTGCGATCATCAGGAGATCGGATCCTTTGAAAAGCGCGGCGAACAAGCGGGCGGACCGGAGAGGATCGGGCACGTTCAGAACCGCCTTCGCGTGCAACTGACGCAACAGGGCCTCGATTTCGGCGATGACATGGGCGGGGCCGGCTTCGAAATGGAGCTTGCTTAACGCGTTTTGACTCGTCTTGTCGGCCATGACCATGGCTTCGAGGCTGCGGACGTCTGATCTCAACAGCGTGCGAAGCAGTGATGATCCCACCGCCACGAGCTGATCTTCGACCGAACCGTCGACGCCTTCAAGAAGGGCCTGTGGTGCAAACAACTGATGGCAGCCGGCCGCCATGGCCGCGCCGAACAGCGCCTCCTTGTTCTCGAAGTGCCTGTAGATGCTGAGCTTGGATATCTTCGCTCGCTGGGCGACCTTGTCCAATGTCGTCGCTTGAAAACCCAACTCCACAAAGAGCTCGCGCGCGGCGTCGATGATGGTTTGGCCAAGCGCCTCGTTGGCGGGCCGGCCGCGCCGGCCCTGGCTGTTTTCGGTCACGGCAATTCCAGTACTTGACAGTATCCTAATTCTTGAATTACGATACCATGAAGTATCTGAAATGTGCAAGCCAGGGGGTAGGGTGACTCCTTCGATGGAACGACGAGCCCTGCCGAAGTTGGCTGCGCTTTCCGCCATCGGCCTCGCCCGCGCTCAGGCCACCGCCAAGCCCAACTCGTCTCCCTCCATCCACAACACGGAGCCCATCACCATGGATGACGTCATCATCATCGGCGGCAGCTTTGCCGGTCTCGCCGGCGCCTTGCAGCTCGGCCGCGCCCGCCGCAAGGTCACCGTTCTCGACACCGGTCTGCCACGCAACCGCTTCGCCGGCCACTCGCATGGACTGCTCGGCCACGATCACAAGCCGCCGCTGGACATCCTGGCGGAGGCGCGGCGGCAGTTGGCGCGTTATCCCGCGATCAAGCTTGTCAGTGCCCGGGCCGACAGCGTCTCCGGCGCCATCGACAATTTCTCTGTCCTTACTGGCGATGGTGAAAGCCTTGCGGCGCGTCGTCTGATCCTGAGCTATGGCGTCGCCGACCAGATGCCTGATGTTCCGGGCTACGCCGAAAGCTGGGGCACGTCCATCGTGCCATGCCCCTATTGCGACGGCTTTGAAGTCGCCGGCCAGCATTCGGGGCCTCGTCTGGTCCAGCCCGCAGTCGCACAATCAGGTCAGGCTGTTCCACGATTGGACTGACAAGTTGACGCTCTTCGCCGATGGTCACGACATTCCGCCCGATATCCAGGCCGATCTGGCGCGCCGCAACATACCTCTCGTCGATGGCCGGATCGTCGAGATCGCCCATCACCAGGGCCATATCGCCACCGTCAATCTCGATACCGGCCGCAATGTCGCGGTCGACATCCTGTTCGCCAATCCGCGCAACAAGCCGTCCGCAAGCCTGCATGAAGCACTGGGCCTTGCCACCGTGGCTACGCCCGCCGGCATCGTCCTCAAGGTCGACGAACGCCGTCAAACCAGCACGCCTGGCATCTACGCCGCCGGCGACCTCACCACGCCCTTCTTGCCCTCGGTCACCCAGGCATCATCGCAGGGCGCGATGGCGGGTATCTTCGCCCAGCAGTCGATGGTGGTTTGAGAGCGCAGATTCCCTTCTCCGGTTGCCGCGTGCCACCGAATTGGAGTTGAGGAAGAGAACGATGTCGAAAGAACCAATGAACAGCTTCGCCGGAAAATGGGCTCTGATCACCGGGGCGTCGAGTGGCCTCGGCCTCGACTTCGCAGATCTCCTGGCTGCGCAGAAAGTCAATCTCGTATTGGCGGCCCGAAGGCGGGAGTCGATGGAAAAGCTTGCCGCCGATCTCCGCCGCAAATACGGGGTGGACGTGCTGGTCGAGGCGATCGATCTTGCCGCGCCGGGCGCCGCCAGCCACTTGAAAAGCAGTCTCGATGCGAGGTCGGTGACGATCGACATCTTGCTGAACAATGCCGGATACGGCTTGCACGGCGCTTTGTTGGACACGCCGATCGAGCGCACGACAGACATGATCCAGCTCAACATCACGACGCTCACAGAGCTGACCTACCTGTTCGGCCGTGACATGGCCGCGCGGCGCTCTGGACATATCCTTCTCGTCGCCAGTCTCATGGCCTTCCAAGCCGTTCCCAGCTACGCGGCCTATGCGGCGACCAAGGCATATGTACTCGCCCTTGGCGAGGCCCTGCACGACGAACTCCGCTCGCATGGTGTGGTTGTTACCACTCTCTGCCCGGGGCACACCGCGACGGGCTTCGATGCGGCAGCCGGCGCAGCCACAACGGCCTTGCTGCGCCTCCTCACCATGAAGCCTCGTCCGGTCGCCGCGAGCGGTGTTCGGGCGCTTATGGAAGGAAAAGCCATGGTGATCGCCGGCCTCGCGAACAAGATGGCAGCCTTTTCAAATCGTCTGACGCCGTGATCAATGCAAAGGGCCACTTTGAAAAGAATAGTGGACGGTTAACTGCAGGGGCGCTGGCGTGCGGAGCTCATCGAACAAGCGGGGGCTCTGAAGGCTGACGATGTACACGGAGCTTCGATCCGGATCTGGTCGTTCCTCTCAAGGATCAGCGGAGAATGGATCGCTTCATCCCGTTCGCCCTCGCTGCTCGCTGGAGACGATGCGCGCTTTGGCATCGGACAGTTTAGAGAACAAGGATATGTCATGGCACAGCACAATGCCGATCGAGCCGCCGGCTGGAATGACCAAAGCGGGGAGCGCTGGGTCGCCCACCAGGCCCGGCTCGACGCCATAGCGGCCGTGTTCGGTCAGGCCGCGATCGAAGCCGCCGCGCCCGCGACGGGCGAGCGCGTGCTGGACGTCGGCTGCGGCGCGGGCGCGTCGAGTTCTGGCTCTGGCCGCCCGCGTCGGCGCGGGGGGCCAAGTGCTGGGCGTGGACATATCCGAACCGCTGATCGCCCGAGCGCGCGCGCTCGCGCCACAGGATACGCCAACCCTGTTCCGCGTCGCCGACGCCAGCAGCGCCGAGCTGCCCGAGGGGGCGTTCGACATCCTGTTCTCGCGTTTCGGGGTGATGTTCTTCGACGATCCGACAGGCGCGTTCGCCCATATGCGCCGCGCGCTCAAGCCGGGCGGGCGGGTCGCTTTCGTCTGCTGGCGTGGCGCGGCCGAGAACGATTGGATGCGCCTGCCGATGGGCGCGATTAAGGGCATCGTCCCGGCGACCGCGCCGCCCGATCCCGAAACGCCCGGCCCGTTCTCGTTCGGCGACCGGGGGCGGGTGGCGCGCATCCTGACGGGGGCCGGCTTCAACGATATCGCTATCGCGCCCTTCGATGCTTCCGTCCCGTTTGGCGAGGGCGCGACGCGGGACGCGGCGATCGACGACGCGGTGAAGATGACGTTCGAGGTCGGCCCGCTGTCGCGCGCGCTTGTTGATCAGCCCGACGACATCCGCGCCCGCGCCTCGGCCGCGGTTCGTGCCGCCTTCGCGGACTGCCCCGGCGAGCGGTCGGTGATGATCGACGGCGCGACGTGGATCGTCACCGCGCGCAATCCCGCGCAAGCTGATAGCGATTAGCAGGGGGAGACGCCCCTCGCTGGCCTTTATGGCCGCTGCGCTGGCCGGGTGCAAGGATACCGTGGCGCAAAAAGCCGAACCGCCGCGGCCGGTTGTGGTTGCGACCGCGCATTTTGACGCCGAGACCCCGGAGCGGAGCACAGCTGCTTAATGAGTACACAGCCTAGTCCCGGGCATCCACGTTCTTCGTGCGACGGGGCTAGACGTGGATGGCCGGGACAAGCCCGGCCATGACGGCGAGGAGGCTTCGGTGCCTCAAGCTCTCGAACAGAACAATCACCGCGGCAGCTTGGCAATCGCCTCGCTCAGCTCGTGGATCTCATAGGGCTTGCGCAGGATCGGGAAATCGCCGCGCACGCCGGCGGCGACCTCGCTATAGCCGGTGGCGAGCAGGATCGGCAGGCCGGGGCGGATCTGGCGCAGATGCTGGGCGAGGCCGAGCCCGTCCATCTTGCCGGGCATGACGATGTCCGAGAAGACGAAGTCGACGCCGTTCGTCTCGATCTCGCGCAACGCGGCTTCGGCATCCGCGACCCTGCGCACGCTGTAGCCGAGCTGTTCCAGCAGGCCGACGCTGACGGATGCGACCTCGGGATTGTCCTCGACCAGCAGCACCGTGCCGCTGCCGCGGAACGGTGATGCTCCCGCCGTCTGACGCGATGGCGCGTCGTCTGCGCGCGGCAGGAGGATGGTGAAGGTGGTCCCTTTGCCGAGCTCGCTTGCGACTTTGATCGTTCCCCCGCCTGATGAGCAAAGCCGTGCACCTGGGAGAGGCCAAGGCCAGTGCCTTTTCCGATCGGCTTGGTCGTGAAGAACGGCTCGAAGATCTTGTCGAGGACGTCATCGGGAATGCCAAGCCCGGTATCGGTGACGTTGATCGCGACGAACCTGCCGGCGAAGGGGTCCTCATGCAGCACGACGTTGTGCGCACCGATCGTCACCGTGCCCCCGTCGGGCAGCGCATCGCGGGCATTGATGACGAGGTTGAGCAGCGCGGTCTCGAGTTCGGAGACGTCGGTCTTGATCGGCCAGAGATCGGGGCTGATGTCGAAGGCGAGGCGCACCGAGCTGCCGACGCCGGCATCGAGCACCTCGCGGATCGCGGCGATACGCTCGGCGAAGTCGATCGCCTGCGGATTGACGCTCTGCCGCCGCGCGAAGGTGAGCAGCTGGTTGGTCAGCGCCGCGCCGCGCTTGGCGGCGGTCTCGATGGCCGAGATCGCGCGCTGAAGCTTTGCCTCGTCCTTGGCCCCTCTCTTCAGCATATGGAGGCTGCCGCTGATGATCATCAGGAGATTGTTGAAGTCGTGGGCGACCCCGCCGGTGAGCTGGCCGAGCGCATCGAACTTCTGGGATTCGGCGAGCTGCTTCTGCATCGCCTCGAGCTTGATCTGCGTATTGCGGCGTTCGGTGATGTCGCGCGTGATCTTGGCGAAGCCGACCAGCTCGCCGTCCTCGTAGATCGGATCGATCACGACGCTGGCCCAGAAGAACGTGCCGTCCTTGCGGACGCGCCAGCCTTCCTCCTCGAAGCGACCCTTTTCCCGCGCGAGGCCCAGAGCGCGCGCGGGCTTGCCGTTGGCACGGTCGGTCTCGGTGTAGAAGCGGGAAAAATGCTGGCCGAGGATCTCTTCGGGCGCGTAGCCCTTGATGCGCTCGCCGCCGATGTTCCAGCTCGTGATGATCCCGGCGGGATCGAGCATATAGAGGGCGTAGTCCGCAACGCCTTCGACCAACAGCCGGAAACTGCGTTCGCTCTCGAACAAGTCTCTCTGTTGATTAGACTTTTTTACCATTCCGGACCCCGCCTCGACGGGGACAAACGCTGGGGGCGCCGGATTGGTTCCTGGGATCTGGGACATTTTTAGGCAAACATCAGGGGGCCGTATGCAGATCGGCCACCCCCATGAGACGCTGCGCAGCGCGTTCGAGGCGATCCTGTGAGCGCTCGCGGTCTCAAGCCGGTACGCTCCGGAAGGTCGCGGCCACCGCGCGCAGCGCCGCCAGCTTGGCGGGATCGCTGACCTTCGAATGCAGCATCACCTTCGAGCTGCCGAGTTTCGGCAGCTTGTGCGCCGGCCCGATGTCGACCAATCCGGGAGGTGCGATCCGCCGCGCCAGCGGCGCGATGGCAAGTCCGGCAAGCGCAGCTGCGACCACCGCCGTGACGCCGCCGCCGACAAAGCGTTCGCGCCAGGCGATGCCGGCTTTGTCCAGCGCACGCACGGCGATGGCGCGGACGCCGCAGGGCGGGGAGAGCGTTGCGAGCGGCAGCGGCTCGCCCTTCGGCAGCGTGAGGCGGCGCGCGGCGAACCAGCCGAACTCGTCCTCGGTCAGCTTTTCGCCGCCGCGGCGGCTGCCTTCCTGGCGGACGATCACGGCATCGAGTTCTCCCGCGTCGTAAGCATCCTGCATTTCGCGCGAGAAGCCGATGGTGACGGCGAGGGTGAGATTAGCAGACATCGCATGCAGCCGTTCGAGCAGCGGCACCAGCTCAGGGCCCGCCGCGTGGTCGGAGATGCCGAGCGAAAGCGACTGCGCGACCGATGCCTCGCCCGAGAGCGCGCGGTCATGCGCTGCGATCAGCGCGCGGGCGCGATCGAGGAACGCGGCGCCGTCGGCGGTGAGCCGGACCGCGCGCGGTGAACGCTCGACAAGACGTTTTGCCAGCAATGTCTCCAGCCGTTGCAGCTTGAGGCTGACCGCAGCCTGGGTCGTGCCGAGCACTTCGGCGGCACGGGTAAAGCTCTGGAGGTCGGCAACCAGCAGGAAGGCCTGGACGGTCGCGATGTCGAGTGTGGATGCCATTATCAATCTTTATCACTGGTATCAATAGAGATAAGATATCAAAATGACGAGGGGAGGTCTAGCTTCCGGACCGACGCCGCGCAAATCGCGCGACATTTTGGGGAGAACCATCATGCCTCTGATCACCGTATCCTACACCACGTCCCGTCAGTCGCCGTCGCTGAAGGCCGACATCGCGAACGCCGTGTCCGAGCTCACCGCAAAGATCCTGCACAAAGATCCCGAGGTGACCGCCATCATCGTGAAATCGGTCGATGCAAGCGACTGGTTCGCCGGCGGCAAGTCGCTCGCCGAGCAGAAGCTTGCGAGCTACTGGATCGACATCCACGTCAGCGAAGGCACCAACACCAAGGACGAGAAGGCGGCCTATCTCGCTGCCATGTTCAAGCGCATGGCCGAGCTTTTGGGCCCGCTGCATCCCGAGACCTATCTGCACGTCGACGAGGTCAAGGGCGATGCTTATGGCTTTGGCGGCCTGACTCAGGAGCGGCGCTACATCGCCGGCAAGCTCGCGGTTTCGCTCAAGGCGGCGTGAGACAGGAAGCCGCGGGTGATGATCTCACCCGCGGCCTGAATTTCAGCTCGCGGCGCGGAACTGAACCTCTGAATTGTTCAGGAAGCACGTCTTGTCGAACAGTTTCAGGTCCAGCGGATTCGGCAGCCTGACATCGCTGAGATCGGGGCAGCGCTTGACTGAGGGATCATAGGATCGATCGATCTGTGCGATGAAGACGACGATCAATCCCCCGTCGCGTGCGAACGATTTCAGCGCGCGCACCTGAACGGAGAGGTCGGGGTTGTCCCGCCTCTGGTCGAGCAGTTGCAGATAGTCGATCACCACGACTGTGCCGCGGGGAGCTGCGGCCATTTGCTTCACGACGTAGTCGGCGCTGATGGCGTCCGAGCAATCGATTTCGAACAGTTTGTCGAACTGCACGGGGTCCACGCCGATCGCGCGGAGGCGGTCCAGAACGTCTTTCTCGGTATATTCGAGCGAGAAGAACGCAGCGCGATGGCCCGACCGCATGGCTACGACGGCAAGCTCGAGGCTCATCAGTGTCTTACCTTGCCCGGGGCGCGCGCCGACCAGCACGAGGTCGCCCGGCCGGAATTGCGGAAACAGCCTGTTGGCCGGCGTCACCGCGGCAGCTTTCGCCGCCAGCATGCTCCAGGCGGAAAAGCCTTCCGCTGCAGCAACGCGATCAAGCGCGGCGTGGAGCGGAATGCCTTCCTCGTGCGACAGGCGTCTTGCGTTTCGCTTCAGACGATAGATGGGTGCAGACAACTTCATCGAGAGAACCTCCCATTGCGAGCAGAAAGCGCAATCCCTCCTTATGCCTGGCGCTCGAACAGTCGGTCCGATGATCAAATCGCCCGGCATGACGTCTGCTTTCCCGGCGGAGGGGGGAGGCGTGGGCGGCACCGGAAATAAACATAGCCGATTCCGCGGCGAGCGGAGAACACGCGCGATCGGCCTCGAACAAAAATGTTAGACCGCCGCTTCCGGCAGCAGCGCGCGGGTCGGCCCGAACAGCTCCTCGAACGCCTGCCGGAGCGCGATATCGACATCGGCCATGGTCACGAGCTGGCCGAGATCGACCAGCGAGGTGACACCGTAGCGGGGATCGGCGACGCCGCAGGGCACGATGCCGTCGAAGTGCGACAGCTCCGGCTCGACGTTGATTGCAATGCCATGGAATGACACCCAGCGCTTCAGCCGGACGCCGATCGCCGCAATCTTGTCCTCGTGCTCCGGCCCCTTGTCGGGCCGCTTCACCCAGACGCCGACCCGGTCCTCGCGCCGCTCGCCGCGGACGTTGAAGGCGGCGAGCGTGCGCAGAATCAGCTCCTCCAGGCTCGCGACATAGGCCCGGACGTCCGGTCGGCGGCGCTTGAGATCGAGCATGACATAGGCCACCCGCTGGCCGGGGCCGTGGTAGGTGAGCTGGCCGCCGCGTCCGGTCGCAAAGGTCGGGAATCGGGGATCGAGCAGGTCGGATTCCTTGCCCGAGGTGCCGGAGGTGTAGAGCGGGGGATGTTCGAGCAGCCAGACCAGCTCGGGAGCCTCGCCCGCGGCGATCGCCGCGACGCGGGCCTCCATGGCGGCCACCGCGTCCGGATAGGGCACCGGAGCGTCCGAGATGAGCCACGCGACGGGCTCGCCGCTGGCGGCGGAAAATGACGTCAAATCCAGCTCTTGACGCTGGTTTTGGCGGGGGCTTTCAGGCGAATTAACCATTGGCTAACCATAACGTGGTGATCATCACGGGAGCAAATACCAAGTCCTTTGGTTCGAAGTCCCAAGTTGCGGCGGTCCTGACAGTGCCCACACTCGATAAAGTCACCGTGGATCTCATGGTCGTCCTCGGCACGACTACCATGCCGATTTATCAGGTATTACGCCTTTCGCGCGGCGCCATCATCGAGCTGGACGCAACCGAGGCCGACGAGGTCAAGGTCTTGGCCAACAATTTGCCGGTCGCCTCCGGCGTCGTGCTGGTCGACCGCAACCGGATCGCGGTCGAGGTCAAGCAGATGCTGCCGCGCACGCCGGGGACGCGGTAGCGCCCTGGGCGCCCGATAGGCCGATCCCAGGGGAAGGGGCCGGAAACTTTCCTGCCAAGCTTGTGGAATTCGGGGCCCTTGCAGGCTTGTATCCCCCTGATGGATTTGTTAGATCGGCGGCCGCTGATCCGGCCAGCCTAACGACCTCAGGCCGGCATCTCCTAGCGCTCGTGGCGGAACTGGTAGACGCGCTGCCTTGAGGTGGCAGTGGGTAACACCGTGGGGGTTCGAGTCCCTCCGAGCGCACCAAGCGCGTAAGTCATTGAAATATATGATAGTTTCTTTTTGAAACTACTTGAGGAGCAGTTATTCGCCGTCGTAACCCACTGGAAAGTGGTGCGCCGCCCTAGAGAGATAACCGCACGCAGCCCGAAGGCCGCATCTTTTTCGCGCTAAGGTGTCCGGCCCTCTAGTTGCGGTCAGCCAGCTAAATCCTTCACAATTGTCTGGCCCATTTCATCACTGTTCTGACGAATACTGGGATTCTAGTGCGCTCCATGCCGCGTCGTCCGGCCAAGATCACTCAAGGTGAAATTGCTCGCGTGATCCGCGCCGCCAAGGAAGCTGGCGCAGCGGAGATGGTGATCGACAGTGAGGGGCAAATCCGCATTTCGCTATCATTGAACGGAGTGGCTTCGCCTCCATCACAGGAGTGCGACGACGGTCAAGCCTGGACGCCGTCCGTGCTCGCAAGAAAGAAACGGTGGTCATCTCGAGATGCCACGTCCTGGCGGGATATTCCAAAACAGCTACTCAGAGGCTGAGCCGCCAACCGCTTGAGTGAGATGCAATGGGTTCGGGCCACTGATCGGAATTGCTATGGAATACCGGGGTCGAGAGGATTTGTTGGCCACCGATAAGCTAACACGCGAAAGCGTATCACGTTGTGAGGCATGAAAGAGGAGTAACTCGTCGGTCGAGCAGTTGGTAGAGGATGAGAAGCCAGAATGCCTGTGGGCGGAAAGACATCCAGCCGATCGGCGCAGCAAGCTTGCGCTCTGGATTGTCCTTGTTCATTGCCTTCTGATGAAATCGGTTTTGGTGCGGACACCCTTGCTGTAGACGCGAACGTCTGGTCGACCATCCAACAACGCTTTGGATTTCCTTGGGCAAAACCTATAGTATCGCCTTATGAGAATGGCCGCTAAGCTCGAATTCGATGCCGGCACCAAGACATTTGCCTCGGGCCTCCTGGCTGATTTGATAGACGCGCTGCGCCGCAGCCGTAAGGGCGATCTGGTGGCCTTGATCAGCGGCGATTCAAGCATCGGCCCCGACCTTGAGGCATGGTGTCGCTTCACCCGTAACAGTTTGGTTGACGTGGCCGTTGAACAAGGTCGCACCCGCTGGGTAGTTCGGTACGGAGAGGCTCCTGAAAGCGTCGAAGATCGGCCAGTCGGCTCTCGTCTATGGCTTTATACGAACTTCGACTGCAACCTAAGCTGCGATTATTGCTGCGTGCGCTCCTCACCCAAAGCTCCGCGGCGGGCTCTTGGTATCGAGCGCGTGCGACGTATCGCTGTCGAGGCGGCCGAGCTCAGTGTGGGGGAAATCTTTGTGACCGGCGGCGAGCCATTCATGTTGCCAGATATCGGCGAGATCCTTGCCGCATGCGCAGCGGCGGCGCCGACCACGGTCCTCACCAACGGCATGCTGTTTGCCGGACGTCGGCTCGCAACGCTGCGCTCATTGCCGCGTGAGCGCGTAACATTTCAGATCAGCCTGGATAGTCCGACGCCGGAGCGCCACGACGGCCACCGTGGAAAGGGAACCTGGGCACGCGCCTGGAGAGGAGTTGAGCTGGCGCGCGCCGAAGGATTCCGGGTGCGATTGGCGGCGACGGTATCAAGTGACGCGGAAGCCGAGGAATTCCGCAGCTTCCTGGATGCTCGTCACGTCAGCGAGGAGAACCGGGTGATCCGGCGAATTGTCCTGCGAGGCTCCGCCACACAGGGCATTGCGTTGGCTAGGGCGGATCTAATTCCTGAGGTAACGATTACCGCCGAAGGCGTGTTTTGGCATCCGGTCGGAGCAGAGGATAATGACCTGCTGGTCAGCCACGACATCTTTCCGCTCGCCGAATCCTTTGCAGCCGTGCGCCGTGCCTTTGATCGCGAAAATGAGCATCAGCGCCGGTTGGCAATGATCTTCAATTGCGCCTGATAGGGGCGGAGCTCTCTATCGCTAAGCCGAGGGGCGCGTTAAGAAGCCTTGTTGCGCCGATGCTTCCCGCAATTCGGCGTAGGCTGCAAGCTGCGGCGCTATCCACTGGCGCAGCCCTTCGGCCTCGAGCACAGCACGATGCGTCGGGTTGTCGTAGCTCATGGCGAATAGTGCTTTGGCAAAGTGCTGCTCCAACGCGGGGTCCAGATCGGATCGGGCAGTGAACATGCAGTGATTATATGGCGGCGAGGTCCAGATTTCGGTCAGCGCACCCCCGGCACCAGACGCTCCGTTCGCACCGCGTTCCAGAATGGGCTGCCGATTGCGCCGGCATCGGCGCGGCCGTCGAGCACCGCGCGAACGACGTCGGACTCGCTCGTCCCGGTGTCACCGTGCTTACCGAGGTCCGTGTTGAAGCGCAGCGTTCGGTAGTCTTCCCCTCAATCAGTCCCTCGCGCTCTAGAAAATAAACCGGGAGGATTGCCGCATGGCCGCTGTCGCGGCTGCCGAGCGCCAGGGTCCGGTTCTTGAGATCGCCAAGCGTAGCGACCGGCCCACCGGTGACCGCAACGATCTTGGTCATCCAGCCGACGTCGGTGTCGCGCATCGCGATCGGGCGGCAGCGCTTGTCGCTCCAGGCATCGGCCTGGATATAGGCGAGGTTCGTGTTCCATGCGATGTCGATCCGCGGCAGCCGCTCGCCCGGCAAAGCCAGCAGCGCTGCGACCTGGGCCTCGTAGCTCTGAAACAATACGACCTCGACGGCGAGATGCGCCTCCTCGTGAAAGTAGCGTCGCATGCCCTCCCAGATACTGACCACCTTCGGATCGTATGCGACGGCACCTACCCAGATCGTCTGGCTCATGATTACTCCTCGCCTGTCACGCCTGATTTCAAATGCGATCAATCGCGATCTGAGCGCGGCCAGCAGGGCAACCCTGCCGCGCTCAGAACAGCGGTATTCCCAACACGGCCTTGCCGATGAATTCACGCAGAACATCGCCCGTCGGCGCCATGACCGCGCCTGCATGGGCATCGCGGAACAATCGCTCGATGGCCAGATGCTTGGAAAACGCAGCACCTCCGCACACCCGCATCGCCGCCGAAGTGACGCCGATAGCAACATCACCCGCCGACACTTTGCACTCGAGCACGCGCAGCATGGTGGTATCTCGGGGGCGCTCGAGGTGACCGACGAGATCGTCGACGCGCGCGGCGAGCCCATCAGTGTCGATTTGCATTGTCGCAAGTTGCGCGCGAAGCGTCGGCAGGCTCTCGCCGAGGGTCTGGCCCAGATGCTCGAAGCGAGCGCTCTTGAGGTGAGCTGTGGTCCCCGCCACGGCGGCCCGGCAAAGGCCTAGCGCGACCGCCGATGTCCCGAGGTTGAACAGCGGAAGCACGATTTCCAGCATCGCCTTGAAGCCCGCTCCGTCGTCGGTCAGCTGAAGACTCGATCCGACCTCGGCGTCCTCAAGGATCATCGGCGCGGAAGCGTTGGCGCGCATCCCGAGACCATCCCAAGGGCCGGCGACCGACAGTCCAGGCGCACCAGCGGCGAAAAGGTAAAGGGTTGAATCGGTCGGACTCTTCCCTTCAGGAGCCAGCGCCGAGACAACATAGCTTTGCGCGTGACCGGCGCTCGTCACCCACGATTTCTTGGCCGTGATGCGCACATTAGTGCCACTACGGATCGCTCGCGACACAGGCGCCCAGAAGTGGCTGCGCGATCCGGCTTCGCTGAATGCCAGCGTGGTGAGGTGCTGACCGGCTGCAATATCTTTCAACGTCTGCACGACGGCTGCACCGGGACGGGCCGCGGCGATCGTCGCGGTGGCGCACATGTGCATCAAATAGACCATCGCGGCCGACGCGTCCGCTTCCGCAAGCGTCGCAATGATGGCAGCGAGGGTCCTTGGTCCGAGAGCCGAGCCGCCGACTTCGGTGGGCAGCATCATCCCCAGCAGTCCGGCCGAGCCGAGCGCCGCGACTGCCTCCGACGAAAATCGAGAATCCTTGTCGTTTTGCCGTGCCGCCGGCGCCAGTATGCGGTCGGCGATCTCCCTGGCCTGCGAAACTGCAGTCTCGTGGTCCATAACAGCCCTCCGTCGTGCTCGGTCGATTGAACTAGGTGCAGGCGGCTGTATTGCACTGCAGCGGATGTTGTCGGGTCTGAACGCCCAGTGTGCGGCACAACCGCTTCCGTATACTCGCTGTTGGTTTCTCCACGCCAAACTACCCCCAAATTAATACGCCGCTCAAAGCGATCTGGTTACGTCACCCGGAGGATATTTTTTTAGACGTCGGTCGCACCTTTTGCTTGTTCCGGCTGCGGCCGGCGGAGACAATCATCGCAGCAGGGGGGCTGGCGCTGGTCCGCTGTCGCGAAAAGCGCTGCGAGCGACCGGCGATTGCGTAAGGAGGTTTGCCTGGCGTGGCGGCCATTGATCGCGATCGCGGCCGATCGCCCGCGGCTCCGGCTCCTGCTATGAGCGTTGCGGCGATCGGGATCATCTGTAAGGCGCCGCAGCCGGGCCGCGCAAAGACCAGGCTTGCGACGGCTATTGGCGCGGTAGCCGCCTCGGAGCTCTCGGCCTGCTTTCTGCGTGACGTCGCCGACGCCATCGAGACGGTCCCGGAGAGCCTCGGCAGGCGCGGCTATGGTGTCTATGCGCCCGCGGGGGTCGAGCACATCATGCGGGAGCTGCTTCCCGCAACGTTCGGGCTTCTGCTGCAAGTCGGTGACGATCTCGGAGATGTGCTGTTCGGTGCCGCGCGCGACCTCCTCGACGGACACGACTGCGTTTTGCTCGTCAATGGCGACAGCCCAACCCTTCCTGCCCGTTTCCTGGTCCGGGCTATCGAAGCTCTTCGCGAGCCCGGCGACAGAATGGTGCTCGGGCCAGCAAGCGATGGCGGTTATTACCTCATTGGGTTAAAGCGCCCACATCGGCAGCTATTCACGCGCATCGCATGGGGGACGGAGACCGTAGCTCGCAGCACATGCGATCGCGCCGCCGAGATCGGACTTGCCACGATACTGCTGCCGGAATGGTACGATATCGACGACATTGAAGGGCTAACTTGGCTTAAGGACGAATTGGCCGGCAATTCGGCGCGCTTTCGCGGTGGTGGTCTGGCGCGGGCGAGCCGAGTTTTTCTCAAGGCTGCGCAGCGGATAGACCCATGAAGCCAATTGCGGGCACCATTGTGAGTGAATTCGGCGGACTGGCGCGCTCGGTCACCACAATGCCTCCGCTTCATCGGCTGGCCGGTATTGGCGTTGTCCTGCTTGGTCTCACTCTGGTGACCCCCTTTGCCTTCGAGGCAGCCGGTGATAATGCCTTCATTGCTCTGACCATTCTTGCAGGTCTGCTGACGATCTTAGCGACAAGTATGGCCGAACAGGCTCCACCCGATCGCGCGCTATGGCTCATTTTTGGCTTGGCGATCGTTCTGAGAGCCTATGTGCTGGCGTTCGATCCCCTTCTGTCCAATGACATCTATCGCTATGTCTGGGATGGCAGGGTTCAGGCCGCAGGTATCAATCCGTACCGCTATTTCCCGGCTCATGAGGCATTGGCATCTCTGCGCGACGGGGCGATCTTGCCGCACATCAACCGGGCCGACTCTGCCGTCACCATCTATCCTCCCGTGGCGCAGTTTTTCTTCCTCGTTGTCACGCGGATTGGTGAAAGCGTGACGACGATGCGCCTCGCACTGTTGGGGTGCGAGGCCGTCACCGTCACGATGATCATGCTGGCTGCTGCGGCGCATGCACCGCCCGGTGACGCGCGTGATCGCCTATCTCTGGCATCCGCTGCCGCTGTGGGAGATCGCCAACAGCGGCCACGTCGACGCGCTCATGGTCGCGCTGGTGCTGCTGGGCCTATGGGTTGCCCTGACCGGCTCCGCTCTGCGCGGGGCCGCCGTGATCGCGTTATCGACGCTGGTGAAACCGTATGCGGCGCCGGTGCTCGCCGGGATCTGGCGGCCGTGGGACCCTGAAATGCCGCTCGTTGTGATCGCTGTCATCGCGCTTTGTTACCTTCCTTATCTGTCGGTCGGCTGGGGCGTTCTCGGGTTCCTGACCAAGGGCTATTTCAACCAAGAGGGGATCGTTGCCGGCAACGATATCTGGCTGTTGTCGCTCTGGCGGCTTGTGTTCGGCGAGCATGAGCGCGACGTTGCCGTCTACGTGGCACTGGCCGGGCTGGTCCTCATGCTCAAGGGGCTCATGGTTGCCCGCAGCTCTGATCACAGCATCGCGTCGCGTGTTGCCGACATTAACATGCTGTTGCTTCTTGCTTTCCTGTTGTGGTCGCCGAACTACCCCTGGTATTTTCTGATTGTTGCGCCGTTTGCCGCCTTGTGCGGCTCCGCGCCCACCTGGGTCGTTTCGATCGGAGCGCTGCTGCTGTCCGAACAACTCGACTGGGACTTCTACATTCCAAGGGTGGTAAGCAAATCAATCCTGTTTGGAGGTCTTTTGCTGGCTTGGGCCTTCGTCGTCTGGAGGACCCGCATGCCGCGGACCATAGAGGCAAGGCTGTTGCAATGAGCCTTTCCCGCGAAGCGCAAAACCCTCACGCGCCGTTCGACCCGCGCCGCTACCACGAGTTGGTCGCGGGCGAGCGCACCGAGGTCGCCCAGCGCCCGCCAGTCTGCCTTTATCTGGAGGTAACCAACCGCTGCAATCTTTTGTGCACCACTTGCCCGCGCACCTACGAGCAGCTCGAGCCGCCGGCGGACATGAGCTGGGACTTGTTCGTATCGATTGTCGATCAGGTCCCCGGTCTTGCGCGGGCGGTTCTGCACGGCGTCGGCGAGCCGATGCTGGTCGCTGATCTGCCCCGCATGGTCGGATACCTGAAGGATCGTGGCGTTTATGTCGTCTTCAACACAAATGGAACGGTTCTCAGTGAGCGCAACGGCCGTGCGCTGATCGACGCCTGCCTTGATGAACTGCGCGTCTCTCTGACGCGTCAAATCGCGAGAGCTTCAAGGCGATCCGCGGCAGAGATTATTTCGGCCGCATCATCCGCAACGTGCGAGCATTTCGCGAACTACAGGAGCGGGAGGGCCACTCTAAGCCGCTGGTATCCTTCTGGCTGACCGGTCTGAGAGAGACTGTCGAGCAGCTTCCGGCCTTTGTGCAAATTGCGGCGGAGATCAGCGTCAAGGAAGTCTATCTGCAACGGCTCGTATTCTTCGATGAATTCGCCATTGGCAAGGCGCGGCCGGATCAGGCGCTGTTCGAGCGCCTGACGGAGGAGGAAGCGGCGTACCTGAAGCAGGCTGAGGAGCTCGCGCGCTCCCTTGGCATGACCTTCAGCGCATCGGGCGCAACGAGCGAGCCCAGCTTAAGCCTCAAGGGTGGCGGAGACCTTTCGCCATGGTCGCTCTGCCGGCGGCCATGGTCGCTGATGTACTTTACGGCCAATGGCCGTGCGCTGCCATGCTGTATCGCGCCGTTCTCGCAGCATGGCTATGACAACTACACCCTCGGTCATGCCCGGCAGCAGGCCCTGCGGGACATCTGGAATGGGCCCGCCTACCGGGACTTTCGGGCAGCGCTCTTGTCAGACGAGCCACCCAAGTGCTGCGCCAATTGCGGCCTGCGCTGGAGCCTGTGAGCCAGGTGATCAAGGAGAGCGAACAGAGCGAGCGCCGGCCGGTGGTTTCGGCGATCATTCCCTGCATTGATGAGGAAGCGGCCATCGGCTGGGTCGTGACGGCGGTGCTCGGCCAGAATGTAAGCGAGGTCATCGTGGTCGACGGGGTCTCGCGAGATCGTACGGTCGAGCGCGCTGAGGCCGCCGGAGCGCGCGTAATTGTCGAGCCGCGACGCGGCTACGGGCGCGCGATCCAGGCTGGCATCGCCGCTGTGCGTGATAACGCCGACATTCTGGTTTTCCTCGACGGCGACGGCAGCGATCCTGCGGAATTCATTCCTGATCTGGTGTCGCCGATCATTGCTGGGCAAGCCGACTTCGTACTCGGCTCGCGTGTTCGCGGCCCACGTGAGCCCGGCAGCCTGGCACCACAGCAGGTCATCGCTGCCCACGTCGGCAGGCTTCTGCCGCGCTTCGTCTATGGCGCAAACTTCACGGATCTGTCGCCGTTTCGCGCTATCCGGCGGGATGCGCTCATACGTCTCAATATGAAGGAAGAGACATTTGGCTGGAATCTGGAGATGTTGATGCGGGTCGCCGCGGCGCGTGTACCGATGCTTGAGATCGCTGTCGGACAGCGGCGCCGAATTCGGCGGAGTGTCGAAGGTCTCCGGCAATCTCATCGCCGGCATCAAGGCAGCCTGGTCGATTTCGGCGACGTTTGTTCGTCTCGCGTTCGAGCTGCGAGACCACGGCAAGAGGAGCTAGTCAGCGCGTGCCGGCACGATCTTCGCAGGCAACGATATCCCGGGGAGACTTTCGATTTTCCTTATTCGGCGGGGAGAAGACAGCGAGGTATCCGCCATCGCCTGCGAGCTGATATGTGGCGATCTCGCGATAACCGACGGCGCTCGCTTCGCAACGCAACTGCTCAATTGGCGTGCCATGTTCGGAGGTCGGACGCTCAAGGTCGACAATTCCGATCCGCGCGCCCGGTTTCAAGGCAGGCGCGAGATTATAGAGAAAGGCATAGGGTTGGGCGATCTCGTGATACATGTGCACGAGGATGGCGGCATCCAGCGAGGAGGCGGGCAGGCGTGGGTCGTGCGGTTCGCCCAGCGCTAATGTGACGTTTGTCAGTCGAAGACGTTCGATGCGCCTGGCGAGCTCGATGAGGTAATCTCGGGTGACGTCCTCAGCAATGACTGAGCCTTTGGAGGCGAGGAGGGGCGAGAGCCGAACCGTGTGGTAGCCACGGCCGGCGCCGATATCACCGACCGTCATGCCGGGCTTCAACACAAGACGCCGAGCAATCTCGCCGGTCTCATCCAGGGAGTCACGGTGCCTCTCGTCGGAGCGGCCTGGGCTGACAATCGGCGCAACCGGGCGCTGGGGCGAGGGGAACTCCGATGCCGAGACGCCTGATGGGGCCAGATAACCGATATCGGCCGCGTACGCGCAAGTTGGGCCCAGCACCGCAAGAAGCGAGGCTGCGCGAAATAGAGCGATCAAATGCCCGCCAAGCATCTCGTGCGGCCGGTCGGCTCTTGTGAGTTCACGAGGTTGGCTCAACGTCGTCACTCTCTCACTCAAACGATCGCAACTAGCCCGCCATGTGGAAAAACCCGCCGATTAATCCCTTCCCGTCGCGCACCGCAGGGATTTGGCGGCGCAACCAGGCATCAAGGCCAAGACTGCGGCCGGCGCCATCGAGTGTGAGCAGGAACATCAGCATGGCCAAAAACATGTACGTCCACGGCCACTCGGACGAATTGCCATACAGGCCGAGCCAGAGCTGCAGCACATAGGCGATGGCCAGCACGCCCAGCAATCGCACCGCAAGCCCGAGCATCATCGACCCAGCGAATGCCAGCTCGGCAACAAAGACGATTGGCCCAAAGATGGTCATGTTCGGGAGCACGACATCCTTCATGAAGCTGCGGTGAAACTCGAACGCCGCGTTGGTCGATTCCTGTTCGGTCCAGTATTGCAGACCGCCCGACAGAGGTAGCGGCAGCTTCCATAACATGCCCTGAAACCACATACAGCCGACCAGCACCCGAACCAGCCAGATTCCGAGATGTCGGCCGGTACGTTGCTCCGAATCCTCCTGCCAATTCCGCAAGGCCAATGCAATGCTGGCGAACAGCAGCGCCCAGAACAGCGCCAGGATCAGATAGCGCCAGTTTCCGAGACTGAGATAGTCGCCCGTCATCGCACTCAGGAAATGACCGATATCGATGAAGGGATTTGTGGGCATAGGCGCATGCTCCGGAGCAGTGCACAGTAACTCCACAGTATCCGCGTCCGCAACTCCATCTCGGCGTGCGCGGGTTCACTTCGCTGCGCTCTGTCGGTCGGGGCAACTGGCTGTAGCCAGCGCCTGAAACGCCTCATCCGCGAAGCTGAGACCAAGGGTGGCGATCCGCGTGGTCAGCTTCCAGCCGGAGATCAAGGCGCATATGAGGTCCGGCGTACTCCTGATAGTGGGCACGATAGCGGACCGCGCCAGAGGTCCGAGTTGGGGCCAGGTCCAGGTGCGGACGTCGCATCAGTGGCGTTTCGCGACGCCATCTGGATTGTCGGCGCGATGCTCTAGGCGTACCCTGAGTGCTCGTTCAAGGGGACGATGACATGCGATCATCCGGGCAGATCGCTATCGAAGCGAAGCCTGAGGCTCTTTCCATCAACCCAACTCAGAGCGCCGTCATCGTTGTCGATATGCAGAATGACTTCGGCTCTGAGGGCGGGATGTTCGCGCTTGCGGGCATCGACATTTCCGGCATCCGGAACGCCATTGCGCCCACAGCTCGCGTCTTGGCTGCAGCGCGGCATGCCGGCATCAGCATTATTTACTTGAAAATGGGTTTCCGACCGGATCTTTCGCGATCAGCCACTATTTTGTGATGGACTGGGCCGCGGTGTGGCCCGCCACGCCAAGGTGACTGAAGCATCGATCGCACTCATCTACACCACCGTGTTGAATATCGCCGTTCTCGCGCTAGCAACTGCGCTTGTCTGGAGATTTCTAAGGACCGGCGTCCGGCAATGCTGCGCATGATGAACGAGCCAAGCCATCGGGCTACTTAGGGAGTGTGAGGCATGATGGATGGCATGATGAACATGATGGGTGGCATGGGTTGGGAGATGGCTCTGATCGGAGTACTCATCCTCATCCTTCTCATTCTCGGCATTGCGGCGCTCGTTAAATACCTCTCGGGACCGTAAGCAGTGCCACCGGGCGCAGATGGAGATCGAAAGCCAGCCTGCTACTGGCAGGATATCGGGCTCACAAACCCGTGAACCGCAGCGCCGGTTGATGTTGCGGCTCCTGCCAATGGCCTAGCTATTCTCGACGCTGGTCGTTATCTTAGTCGCATGTCGGAGAAGCTTGGCCGCGTCATGAGACTGGCGCTTGCCCTCACGTTCATCGTGGGGCTGGTTCCGCATGGCATACGTGCTGCGCATGCTGACGTGAGCATGGTCATGGCTGCCGCGACCGACATGCCGATGAAAGGCAAATGTCACGGCTGCGGCGACGATCAGAAGGCCATGACGGCCGCGGCATGCTCCGCCTTTTGCGGAAGTTTCGTGGCCTTGCCCGTCTTTGGACCGCTGTTTGAGCTGTCCTCGGTCGAGACGGCGCGAGATTGCTTCAGCCCAATTCTTGCGGGGCATACGATCCCGCCTGACCCGTATCCTCCCAGACCTGCCGTCCTGAACTAAAGGCGCATCGCTGGTCGCGATGTGACCTTTGGCGCGCAACGATGCCCACCGCATCGACAGCGCATCGTGATGACGCACGTGGGCTCTTGGCCACGGGCAGCGGATCAACGTCCAGGATCGGCATTCATGCACTCCAATTTGCGTCCGGCGATCGATCGTCGCGCAGTGCTGCTAAGTGGCACCGCAATTGCGGCCTCCGCCCTGTTGCCGCGAATAGCACGAGCCGCACCGGCAGAACCCAAGTTCATTGAGCTCTCCGCGGCGCCCGGTCGCGTGTCCCTCGTTGGCTCGCCTGACACGGAAACAAATGTCTGGTGTTACGGGAATCGCATCCCTGGTCCCGACATCCGGCTCCGCCAAGGCGAGCCCGTTCGGTTGGTGGTGCGAAACCAGTTACCGGAAGATACGACCGTCCACTGGCACGGCATACGTCTGCCGAATGCCATGGACGGCGTTCCTGGCCTCACGCAGCCGCCGATCGAGCCTGGCGAAGCCTTCACCTACGAATTCACGCCGCCCGACGCCGGCACGTTCTGGTACCATCCGCATGCCGACAGTCTGCAGCAACTGGGGCGCGGCCTAGCCGGAGCTCTGATCGTTGAAGAGCCGGAACCCGTACCGGTCGACCGCGACGTTGTCTGGGTGTTGAGCGACTGGCGGCTCAAATCCGACGCGCAAATCGCGTCGGGATTCGGCAACGGCATGGAAGCCGCCATGTCCGGCCGCGTCGGCAACACCGTCACGGTGAACGGTGTGGTGTCCGAAGAGGAGTCAGTACGGGCAGGGGAGCGCATTCGCCTGCGTCTCATCAACACCTCGCTCGCTCGCATCATGTCCCTGCGCTTCGAGGGCCATCGTCCGACAATCGTCGCGATCGACGGCCAGCCCTGCGAACCGCATGAGCCCGACAATGGGCGCCTGCTTCTTGCTCCCGCAATGCGCGTCGACCTCATCCTCGATATGCAGGGTGAACCGGGACGGCGATACCGCGTGATGGACGACTTCTACGACAACCTGTCTTATTGGCTCACTCAACTCGCCTACAAAGATGAGCCGCCGCTCCGCGCGCATCCACTCGATTCACCGCTCCGTTTGCCGCGCAATCCGTTGCCAGAGCCGGACCTGACCAACGCCGAACTGCGCGAACTCCGGCTGCAGGGCGGCATGATGGGTGGCGGAGGCATGATGGGGATGGGCGGAATGATGGGCATGGGCAACCAAGCCAGCTGGGCCATCAACGGTCATTCCATGACGGGCGACGGTCACGCTGGGATGCCGCCGCTGCTTACGCTGCGGCGCGGACGAAGCTGCGTGCTGTCGATGCGCAACGAGACCGCCTGGTGGCATCCTATGCATCTCCACGGCCACAGCTTCCGCGTCCTGAGCCGCAACGGTGCACCGGTGCCGTACCGGCAATGGGCCGATACCGTTCTCGTGCGACCGAAAGAGACGATCGAGATCGCTTTTGTCGCCGACAATCCCGGCGACTGGATGCTGCATTGCCATGTCACCGACCACCAGGTGTCGGGAATGATGACGGTGCTGCGCGTTGCATGAGCAACCCGATCTTTGCAAAGGAGAAACGACATGAATAGACGGACATTCTGCCTTGGCACTGCGCTAACGACGCTCGTGCTGCCGCTGCCAGTGTTTGCCGCTCCGACCCAGGCGACCTTGTACAAGAATCCGCAATGCAGCTGCTGCGAGGACTATGCCGCGTATCTTCGGCAGAGCGGCTTTGCCGTTGACGTGAAGCCCACCAATGATCTCGCCGAGATCAGCCAAGACGCTGGCGTGCCGACGAAATATCAGGGCTGTCACACGATGTTCGTTGGCAACTACGTGGTCGATGGGCATGTCCCTGTGGAGGTGGTCCGTAAGCTTCTGTCCGAGCGGCCGCCGATTGCGGGGATCACCCTTCCCGGGATGCCGACCGGCTCCCCCGGCATGACCGGCCCCAAGACGCAGAAATTCGTCATCTACGCCGTGACCAAGGATGGCAAGGCACCGACCGTCTACGCCACCGTGTAGCCAGTCGGTAGCGGGCGAGGTCGGCCCGCATCGCCCCACAAGCACGTTGGCCAACGATCGTCCCCAAACGGCTTGTGGATGCGATCCTGCCATCGATCGGAAAGGTTGAGCAGCAATGATGCTTGTCCCCTGTATCGGCCGGATTCAGTCCGCGATCGCTGTCGCAATCGCACTCGCAGCGGCCACTCAATTGGCCGTTGCTCAGGAGCCAGCGAAAAAGGTGGTCCTGCATAACAGCCCAAGACCTGTCGCCGCTGTTCAGTTCAGTGATGAGGAAGGCCGACCGCGAAGTCTGGCTGACTTCAAAGGAAAGGTCGTGGTCCTCAATATCTGGGCCACCTGGTGCGTGCCCTGCCGAAAGGAAATGCCCGCGCTCGATCGGCTGCAAGCGGCCTTGGGCGGCGCCGAGCTCGAAGTTGTACCTCTCTCGGTGGATCGCGGCGGGCACGAAGCCGTCCGCAAGTTCTACTCCGAGGTCACCATTCGCAACCTTGCCGTTTACACCGACCCCTCCGGGCAGGCGTTGCGTGCTGTAGGCGCGATCGGCTTGCCGACGACGCTCATTATCGATCGCGCTGGCCAGGAAGTCGGGCGCGCGCTTGGCCCGGCCGAGTCGGATTCCCCAGAAATCGCCGACACGCTCCGAGCCGTCATGACCAATACCGGCGATCGCTTCGCTCAGCGGCAAGACCCTGATCGATTGCACGCGTCGCTCGGCCTGCTCCGGCGTGTGTTCGACTGGCTGATGTCGCCCATTAACGAAGTGATCCTCGATAGAGAAACAGCTGATGACTCCTCAGACGAAAATAAGAGCAGATGATATCTCTGCGGTACGCGCGTGGCGGCCCTGGCGTTATCTTGGGGAGCGGCGCGCACTGGTTATCCTCGCGGTTATCGCCGTGATCGCCGGCACCGCGTTCGGATGGAACTGGCTCGTGGCTGCCGGTATTGCGCCCGTCCTGCTGAGCGTACTGCCATGCTTGGTGATGTGCGGGCTCGGTCTGTGCATGAACCGCCTGATCGGCCGCTCTTGCGGAACCTCCACATCACAAAGCGCAGCGAATGTCGGCTGGCAGGCAACGAATTCTCCGGTCCTTGACCAGGCAACGGCAGATGTCGCTCAGGGTCGGGGTCCAGACCGAAATCCTGGGGACGCCGCCGAAAGAACGCGCGGCGAGCCTGCGGAAATCGGAAACCGACGAAAGGAGACCGAACATGCAATCAACCGCTAGAACTCTGCTTGTATTCGCCGCGTTCTCGGTCGCCGCGGTGACCATGGCTCCGGCTCTCTATGCCGACGATCACGCCTCGTCCAGCTCCACGACGATGGTCGGAATGATGGGTCGGGGGAGCGGAATGATGGAACGGATAGGGATGATGAACCATTGCGGCGCGATGATGGGCAGAGATGACAGCAGTGGCCGACCCAACGACCAGTGGCGCGCTCCTCGATCGCCGGATGCCAAGGCCAAACAGTAGCCGTCGATGAAGACACGAACCAGACGCCTGACCATCATAGCTCTTGTTGCGGCCGCCGGCGCGATCGCGCTGGCTGAGGTATGGTTTGTGGCGACTCCGTATCCGAAGGTCGTCACGTCTGGCACGGCAGCGATTGGCGGGCCGTTCACGCTGGTAACGACCGACGGCAAGACAGTGAGCGATGAGACTTACCGCGGCAAGTGGCTTCTGATCTACTTCGGCTACACCTTCTGCCCGGATGCGTGTCCGACCGCGCTCACCAACATGAGCACGGCCTTGGAAAAGCTTGGCCCAAATGCCAGCGAGCTCCAACCGCTCTTTGTCACGGTCGACCCCCAGCGCGACACCCCTGTCGTCATGACTGATTACCTGAAGTCATTTGATCATCGCATTGTCGGCCTGACTGGAAGCCAGGCGCAGATCGACGGCGTGCTGAGGGTATATCGCGTGTACGCCGAAGCGCAGAAATCCGAAGCCGAAAAGACCGATTATCCCGTCTCGCACAGCGCGTACCTCTATTTGATGGATCCACAGGGACGGTTCGCGAATGTGATCCAGAGTAGCGAAGGTGGAGATGAGATCGCCGCTTGGCTGAGCAAGCAAATGGTCCACAAGAACGGATAGCACGACTGATGAAACAACCAATCAAGCTGATCTTGAGCATCGCATTCGTTTTGGCAGCCAGCGTTCAGGTTAACGCGCAAATGTCAGGTTCGAGCTCAATCGTAGTCGAGCGACCTTGGGCGCGAGCGACGCCCGGTGGAGCCAAGACCGGCGCAACATACCTTACATTGATCAATAACGGCGAATCTCCAGACCAGTTGTTGGGGGCGACGACGCCCGTCGCGGACAAAGTTCAATTTCACAGCACCACAGAAGAGAATGGCATGTCCCGTATGCGCGAAATGCCCGTCGTCGATCTGGTACCTCATGCAAAGACCACATTCGATCCGGGCGGCATGCACATTATGCTCGTCGACTTGAAGCAGCCGCTCAAAGAAGGTCAGACTTTCTCTCTAAGTTTGACGTTTGCCAAGGCGGGCAAAGTCGACGTCACGGTTCCGGTTGCGAAGGTCGGCGCCATGCGGCCCAGTGACATGGCTCCCATGATGCATCATCACCACGACACGATGAAAGAATGAGGTTGGTTGAGCTTGAGCCTGATGATGCGGCCTCCAGCGAACTGGCAATCTGTCGCCCGGTGAACCACAAGGCACCATCTGGCCCGGTCGTGATGCCAAGTGGTCCCGTCGATCCAGGGATTGCGAATTCGGTCAGCTTTAGGTTTTCGACGGTGGCGGTCGTCGGAATGCGCCCGATCTTCTTCGCCGTGAACTCGGTGAGCCACAGCGCGCCGTCAGGCCCCGTCGTGATGGAATGCAAAACGCCGCCGCCCTTGATCGGGAATTCGGTGATGCTGCCATCGATGGTTATTCGCCCGATCTTGCCCGCTGCCTCGGTGAACCAGAGCGCACCGTCTGGCCCAGTGGTGATTGCGGACGGACGGCTGGCGGGAGCCAGCATGAATTCAGTGAAGGTCTGGGCAGCAGCAGGCATAATTCCCACGGCCGCACCCAATCCGAGCGCAATTGCCAGCAACAATGAAGCGACCGCAAATCTCATGGCCTTCTCCACGTAGGGTGGGCCTTGCGCCGAAGCACGATCTCACGAACTCCGAAACTTAAGTCTAGCAGTCTTTCGGACGCCGTATCGCGTTACTTGCTGGCGCCCCGGAGAAGGGCGGAGCCGATGGCGCAAAGGCGACGCTTGCTGTCGTCGCCGCTACTCGCCCGGCGCGGTTAACGGGAGCGCTTACCGCGGCGAGAAGGCCGGCGCACATGCCTCAAAAGAAGTTGACCTGGAGCTGAATTAGAACGTCTCAAATTGCACCGATCCGAAACCGGCGGTACGACCGTCCTCGGACCCAACCTTCAATTTGGCATCCCCGGTGAGCATGCTATCTTTACCGCCGCGTCTCGCAGTGCTTGCCACGCTGGTCGCTCTGGTATTCTGCGGCGCAGCGAGGGCCGAGACGAGCGATGTCGAAACCACGTGGCGACTGCTGGATTACATTGCGGTGGATTACGCCGGCGCCGTATCACATGGCTCGGTCTTAAGCCCTTCCGAATATGCCGAGCAGAATGAGTTCGCGGCGACCGTTGCCGCAAAGATCGCTGCACTCCCACCTAAGCCGGAACGGCAAGCGCTTGCGATGGAAGCTGCCCGCCTGCAGGGCGCCATCGCAGACAAGTCTGACGCCGAGCAAGTAGCAGCTATAGCGCATGGCCTGGCGGCTGCGTTGCTGGCGACCTACCCCGTGCCGCTGGCGCCGAACAAGGTTCCGGACTTCGCACGCGGCGCGACGTTATTCGGTCAGAACTGCGCCGCCTGCCATGGAGACGCGGGCGACGGCCATGGACCAGATGCCGTCAAGCTTGATACGCCGCCCATAGCGTTCACGGACGCCGAGCGTGCTCGCCAGCGCAGCGTGTTTGCCCTCTATCAGGTGATCACCCAGGGACTTGATGGTACGGCGATGCCGAGCTTCGACAGCCTTCCGACCGATGACCGTTGGGCGCTGGCCCTCTACGCCAGTCATTTCGCCTTCCACGATGCCGCTGCGGCTGAAGGCGAGCGGCTGTGGAAGCAGGACGCCTCGCTTCATAGGCTCGTTCCCGATCTGAAGACGCTCGTCGGGACGACGCCCGCAGCGCTCGCGAGCAAGATCGGACAGGACAAGGCCGACGCTCTCATGGCTTATTTGCGTCGTCATCCAGAAACCGTCACGCAGCAGCAGACCGGATCCCTGTCGCTGGTGCGCGGCCGCTTGACCGCGAGCCTTGCCGCCTATCGTGCGGGGGACCGCCAGCATGCGGGCGAACTGGCTTTGTCTGCCTATCTCGATGGGTTTGAGCCGGTCGAACCGGCGCTGGGGGCGCGCAATCGTGCGCTTCTGGAGCGGATCGAGGGCGCGATGGGCGACTACCGTGCCGCCATCCAGAGCGGAGAAAATGCCGATGCGCTCGCCGATCGCGTACAGGTCCTCGACGATCTTTTTGATGATGCAGAGGCGTCGCTTTCCCCAATGCGGCAAGCGGCCTCTCAACGTTTCTCGGAGCGGCAACGATCCTGCTGCGCGAAGGACTGGAAGCGCTGCTGATCGTCGTTGCGATGATCGCCTTCCTCCGCAAGGCTGAGCGGATGGAGGTCATGCCCTACGTCCATGCGGGTTGGGTGGGCGCGCTCGTCGCCGGCTTCGCAACCTGGGTCATCGCGACCTGGGTGATCGGAATCAGCGGCGCGAGCCGGGAGCTGACGGAGGGATCGGGTCGGTGATCGCCGCCGTTGTCCTGCTCTCGGTTGGCATCTGGATGCACGGCAAGGCGCACGCCGATCAATGGCAGCGCTACATTCGCGAAAAGATGGCGAAGGCATTGTCCGGTGGTTCGGCCTGGTTTCTGTTCGGGCTCGCTTTCATCGTGGTTTACCGCGAGGTATTCGAGACGATCCTCTTCTACGCGGCGCTGTGGAGCCAGGGAAACGGCGGTACGATCCTTGCCGGCGCGCTGAGCGCGTGCGCGGCGCTGGCATTCATCGCGTGGGCGATGCTGCGCTATAGCCGCCGGCTGCCAATCGGCAAGTTCTTCACCTACAGTTCGTGGCTCATGGCGATTCTGACGGTCGTGCTGGCGGGCAAGGGCATCGCGGCCCTGCAAGAGGCCGGCATCGTTAGCATCGCGCCGTTACGCTTGGTGCCACGCATCTCGTTGGTTGGTCTGTTCCCAACCACGCAAACGGTCGCGGCCCAGCTACTCATGATTGCGGCTCTGGCGATAGGCTTCGGCCTCAATCGTCGAAAGGTCGCATAGGATGAGGCCTGGCGGTGGCAGTGACCAGGATGACGAAGTCGGTCAGCGCTGGAGCAACTGACCGGCGAACGCAAAGAGTTGCTCGGCCACGGGGACTGGGAACGGAGCTCTGACCGCGCAGCCGCAGGCTCCGATCATACGGCTTCTCCGCAGACGCCCACACAACGCCGCGCCAGCCCCGCCAGTTTGACGGCGGTTATTGGCCGAAATCTCAGTGGCGGGTGGCGTGAACACGTGGCTTCGCCGTGGCATCTGTCCAAATAACGGGCAGAGTCCAGCGATGCGTCGGCGGGTCGATGGCGAGGCGTGGCATCCGGAAACCCCGACCTAGTTCAGAGCTTTGGAGCTGTGCCTGAAAAGCGCCTATAGGCCCGAAATGCACTTACGCGTTTGCCCATTTCGATAAGCCATTGAAATCACAGCAAATGCGGCCGCCCTCCGACGCAGATCGCGCAACTGCCAAGGGCGCTCCGGCGGAGCGCCCCATCTTGTGCAGAACGGCGAAGACTAGGCGACCCTTGGGACAGGCAGCTCGGTGACTCCCGGCAACACCGTCTTGATGCGGATGTTGCGGAATTGCACCTTCGATCCATCGTGATGGTTTTGTAGCGCGATGTGGCCGCGAAGAGACCGGGACGTGGGATCCGTGAAGTCGTTCACGAGCACATCGTTAAGCGTCACTTTGATGCGGTTTCCGACCGCCTCAATCAGGAACCTGTTCCATTGCCACGGGCCTTTCGCAACATCGCTGCGGGTCGCGGCACTGATGTTGTAAATGGCGCCCGTGCTTCGCAGCGGATCGCTCTCCATATTCTTTTCGGAGTTGTATCCACGGGGATCGATTTGGATCTCGTAGCTTTGGTCGATTGCGGCCGTCCAATCGTTCGGATTCGAACTGTTCAGGTTGGGCACGCGGATGAAAACGCCGGAGTTGTCCGTGCGGTTGGCGTATTGCCATTCCAGCTCGAGCACGAAGTCGGAGAAGCTCTCGCGCGTGTACCAGAGCAATCCGGGCCCGCCGACGGACTCGAGAATGTCGAACACCTGCAGGAAGCTTCCGGACCCCGACATCTGCCAGTCTGCCAAGCTTCCTGCGTAGAGCGGCTTGAAACGCGCCAAAGGCGTCGGCGTCGATGCCGCAACGACGGCGGCGCTCGTCCGACGCGCGAGCGTAAGGCCGGTCAAAGACGGATTCGCCGAGCCGACGGTGGGGAACACAGCAGGGCCAGCAACATAGGCGTTGGCGATGTGATGGAATCGTCCGTTGGAGTCGGTGATCGATGTGGCCGGATCCTCGCCCATCCACAACGTGCCCGCTTCGTGATGCGTATTGCCCAACTTGTCCTTGGTGGCACCAAACGGATCGGCGGGTGGGATGCTTTGCCAGCCGCCATTGTACAGGTACTGAACGTCGCCGGCGTTCTTGCCGAGGCGTCCGGCCAGGCTGACCGCTGCGCTGGCGAGTTTGCTCCAGGCCGCGTAGTCGTTTGGCGTCGGCGTGAAATTGACCCACGCGCGCGCGCTCATGCCGTCGTTTTGAAGCGGATCGGCCGCATTGGTGAGGTTCACGAAGCTCGTGACGCCGCCCGGGCCTGCGCTCTTGTCGCCGTCCATTTCACCGAGACCGCGGAAAACGATCGCCACCCAATCCGGGTCCTCGTTCGAAAGCAGGTTCCGCAACAGGTCGATGTCGGGCACCATAGTCCACATCGTTGCTTCCGGGTTCTGTCCTTTCTCGGCCGATGCGAGCACCTGGAAATGATAGCGGCGTTTGCTGCCGTCCGGATTCGTGATCTCGCCGCGCACGATGGCTCCGCCCTGCTCAAGTGTGGTGACCGCTCCGAGCCCGAGCGCGCTGCGCTTGACGCGCACGGTCAGATTCGTGCGCAGATGCGCCATAAAGTTGGCGCCCATGCTGTACGCACCACGATTGATCGGGAACGACTCGATCGCCAGCCGTGTCGACTCGATCGTCCCCGCCGCCAGAATGACCTGGCAATCGGGACTGAGGTTTGTCGGAACGGAGAGCGATCGAAACTGACCATTGTAGGTGAGATCGATGCCCGTGACCTTGCCCCCGCTGTTCTGTAGCCGGATCACGTGGCAGCGCGGAACGAGGAAGAATCGCCGCCGCGAATTATCGTTCAACGTCCAACGTTTCGCGATATCGTCGCGGATGCTCTCCAGCAGCATGGGTCCGCTGCTGAATTTGTCGAAGGAAAAGAGGCCGGGCCCCGGTGAGCCTGCCTGCACCGCGATCGGGGCCTCTTCGACGACATCGACGGTCACATTGGGAATGTTCGCGCCGCCCGCCACGCTTTGGAGCGCTGCATTGACCGCCGCATTGAGCGGACCCGAGAGGTAGTCCGCCTTGTCCTGAACGCCAATTTCGAACTCGACGTCCGGGTAGTTCGCTGTCAGAAAATCGCGCGCGCCTTTGGGCCACGCAGCCAGATCAGCCGGCGTGAGCCGCGGCGACCAGCCTCCCCAGAACAGCGATCGGCCTCCCGGGCAGTAGGCTAGCCCGGTGAACGGCTCGTTGCTGTGCCAAGGAATGCCCCAGACGCCATTGCGCCCACCCGGATCTTGATCGTTACGTGTGACCAGCGCGGTATCCGGCGCATTCAGCCCGAGATGCGGCATGTTCTGCACGTGCGTTGAAGCAAAATAGCCTCCCGCGTCGAGCAGGAGCACCCGGAGGTTCTGGTCGGCGCTGCCGCGATAGATCTTGTCGGCGACATAGGCGCCGAACATGCCTGCGCCGATGACCACTACATCAAACGGCTTGCCGCCGTTGCTCACGGCTTCGTCATAGGTGCTGCACACGTATCGGCCGAGCAGATCCCGCGTGAACTCGGTGTCTTGAATATCGACCGGAATGGAAGGGTCTTGCCGCAGAAAGGTGAGCATGGAGAGTTCCTTTCGAAGCGTTGAGATCGCCGCGGTGCGCGAGACGGTTTGGTCCGGCCGTGTCGCTTTCGATCGTTAGGCCGCGCCTCCGCAGCAAGGCGGAGGAGGCGCCTCAGGGGTCAAGCGAGACACGCGACGAAGACCTGCCACACGCTTGGAGCGCGATCTGGAGAAATGATACGACAAATTGCCGGCACGATTGGTGAGCCGGTTCACACATGAGTGCGATTTCAGCTCCGTGACCTCGCGGGTGATCTCGCAGGGCTGATAGACTTCGCGGCGGTTGCAGTGAGCTGCTCCACAGAAGCAGACCTAAGCGCCAGAACGACAGAAATGCTGCCAGTCGCCTGCGGGTGAAACTGCGACTTGGCCGGGAGGGCCGCTTGGGCGCATAGCGGCCTTGTGAGTGAGCCCCGGTCAACCAAGAGCCAGACCGAAATGCGTTGCCGCTCGATCGCATCGTCAGCGCGAGCGAAAGAGACACTCAGCGCCTGCGCTGGCTGCACGCCGGAGCCGAGCAGCGCGATGTGGTCAGCTTCCGAAGCTATGACACAGTCGACATTCAGAGCTTCGCCTGCAGTCTATCCGCGACGCGGCGGGCGATCTCTGCCGGCGCGTCATCCGGGATCGGGAAGACTGAACTGACGTTGATCTCGCCGAGCACGTAACTGTCGCTCCCGTCGGAGCAAGGCGGGCCCAGCATGAAGTCTGCATCCCAGATCATCGGGAGATCGCTCCTCGGGATGTCCAGCAAGGAAGTCAGCTGCGGCGTCCACTCGTCTTCCATCAACCGGCGCAGGCCCTGGAAGCGCGGGTCGGCCTTGTTGGCATAGAGCCGCGGTCCGGCTTTCGCGCGCGCGGTCGGTTCGTCAACCAGGGCCTTGACCTTATGATAGCCGAAGCCGGCGCAGCGATCGCCTGCCATATAACAGCGGACCACCCCTTCGCTCAGGCGTGGCTGGAACGGCTGATCGATCACAGAACCGTCTTCGAAATACTCGATGCACCGCTTAAGAAACTCGTCCAATGCGATGTCCTCCGATCCTTCCTTGGTGGCATCAAGCACGCGTACCATCAGCCCGTTCGGGTGGACTTGCCAGCGCCTCGACTTTCCAGACACCCTGGCCGCCATTACCGCGGTTGCGCTTGATCACGCGCGGACCTGCGGCGAGTCGCAAGGGCAATTCCACACTCATCTGCTCGAGCGTTCGATAGAGGGCCGTGTCACAGCCCCAGCTCATAATGCGGGTGCGATGGAGCACCTCTTTGGTGCCCATTTTGAGGATGACATCGGGATGGGCGCTCACCCAGACGCCGCGCGCCGCGACCTCGCGCAGCAGCGCGTCAAGATTGGCGCGGTTGCGCCCCTCGTGAATCGGATTGACCCAGACGAGCACGCCATCGAACGTGGCGAGCTGTGTTCGGACGGCGTTGAGGACATCGTCCTCATAGACCACCGGTTCCGCATCAACGCCGACATCGGCGAGCGCCGCGAATACGGCACTGAACCGGCTGGTCTCTGGTGAGGCGCCGCGGCGCGCTGCTTCATCTCCGCGCCACAGGATAGCGATGCGGCCGAGGCGAGCTGTGGGTTCAAGCATGGAAAGCGGCTCCTGATTCATTGATCCATATGATTGTGTGTTGGTTCTGCACAGGACAAGGGCCAGGCCAGCGCGACGCTAGACGACTAGGACCGCGCCCGAAGCCAACAGCAGCACCAATACAATCTTGCGGAATGCGGCCTCGCTGACGCGGCCGAACAACTTGAGACCAAGCCAAGTGCCGGCGAGCAGGGCCGGCAATCCGATCAGAAAGAGCTTGATCGTCTCCGCGCTCAACGCGCCTTTGGCGCCGATCCAAAGCGCACTCACCAGGAACGTCGCCACCGCAACGGGTTGAAAAACCGCACGCTGCACATCCTTGGGCCACCCGCGCAGTCCGCACCAGATCGTGATGAGGATTCCGGCGAGCCCAGTGATGCCGCCCAGGGCGCCGTTGAGGAATCCGACAACGGCATCGACTGCGGCGCCCTGTGATTTCAGGGGCTCGATCGTAGGACGAAACAGTGCATAGAGGCTGTAGAGGACGAGAAACACGCCGACACCCGCGCGAACGTGGCCAGGATCGGCCCAGGTCAATATTGTTACCCCAACCGGTACGCCGAGTGCCGCGCCAAGCATGAACGGCCAGAGCCGTCTCCAGTCCAGAGCACCACGCAATTTCCATACGGAGTAACCCTGCACGATCAGCCCAAAGGCGATGATCAAGCTGGCGGTCTGCAAGGGAGTAAGGATGTAGAGCCAGATCGAGGCGGCTATCAGACCGAATGCAAATCCGGACATGCCGGCAACGAGCGCACCGGCGAACGTCGCAACAATGAAAAGCGGAAGTTCAAAAGACATCCCATCCATGTGTCCGCTCCAAAACAAAGCGAACAGCTCTTGCATGGGATGACCCACTTGATGGGGAGGCTGCTACATCCCCAGAGGCACACTAGTCCGAACGCCGAGAAAGCTCAATTGACGTTGTATGCGGTGAGCGACTTTTTTGTCTGAAGGGTCAATTGCTTGATCTACCTACAAGATAGCACCAGAGTCCACGTCTCGACATATCCCCTCAGGGGGGATAGGATATGGCATGGCGAAAGAACACGTTCACGAAAGTCATCCGGAGATCGTCAAGCGGCTGAAGCGCGCCGAGGGGCACCTCCACAGGGTCATCGAGATGTTCAGCGAGGGGCGCGGCTGTCTCGATCTCGCTCAGCAGCTTCATGCGGTCGAGAAGGCCATCGGCGAGGCGAAGAGGGCGCTCATCCACGATCACGTGGACAATTGCCTCGACGCGGCAGCGAACGGGGGCTCGTCGAAATCCACGAAGACCGTGCTCGCCGAATTCAAGGCGATCTCGCGTTACCTCTGAGCGGCGGCGCACTGCGCCGGTATTGAAGAGAAACGTATGTCCTTCCGACCGATTATCCTGGTCGCGGTGTTCGCAGCGGGCGTCGCATCTGCCCTTTGGGCACCAGGCATGCCGGCCCTGCGGAAAGCCGTGGGAGTTGCCGCCGAGCAGCCGCGGCAGGAGGCCAAAACACCCGAGGCCGAACGTCGGCCTGTCGTCCGGATGGACGACGAGCGAATTGCTCTCGCCAAAATCGAGCAGGTGCAGGTGGGACCGGGCAGCATCGCCAGGCGACTTTTGGTGCCCGGAACCGTTGCTCCAGACGCGGACCGGGTTGCGCACGTCTCGGTGAAGCTGTCCGGCACAGTTGCCGAGCTTCGCAAGAACATCGGCGATGTCGTCGCAAAGGGCGAAATTTTGGCTTCGCTTGAGAGCCGCGAAGTTGCGGACGCCAAGAGCGAATATCTGGCCGCTCGACTTGCGAACGAACTGCAACAAGATCTCGCAGGACGAGACAAGCTCCTGTGGGAAGGCCGCGCAGCGCCGGAGCTACAATATATTCGTTCCCGCAATGCGGCAGCGCAGACGGCCATGCGCCTGGACATCGCCCGCCAAAAGCTGCTGGCATTGGGCGTGCAGGAAAATGAAATCGCCGGTCTACCGCAGGCGCCAGAGATCTCGCTGCGGAGCCAAAACGTTCGCGCGCCGATCTCGGGCCGGGTTGCCGCACGCAGAGTCGAACTCGGAACGGCAGTCGGCCGCGACAATCTTGAAACCGAGCTCTTTGTCATCGTCGATCTGAGCCGCGTATGGGTGGAACTGGCTGTCTCGTCCAGCGACCTGCCATTGGTGAAAGAGGGCCAAACTGTCCGGATCACGGGGCGGGGAATGCCGGAAACCGCTTTTGGCAAAATCGTGTTCGTGTCGCCGCTGCTTGAAAAGGAGACCCGCAGCGCGCGCGTCGTCGCAGCGCTGGACAATCCGGACGGCCGCTGGCGGCCAGGGTCCTTCGTTACTGCGGCGATTGCACTGAATGAGCACCGGGCAGATGTCGTGGTGCCGATCGGCGCGCTTCAGACCGTGGATGGACGGAGGGTGGTCTTCATTCGCAGCAAGGATGGGTTCGAAGTGCGCGGCGTGATGCCCGGCGAGCGCGACGGTGAGGTCATTGAGATCGCCTCTGGTCTTGCTGCTGGTGAGACCATCGCCGTGTCGAACACGTTCTCGCTGAAGGCAGAGCTGTCCAAGCCCCGCGACGAGGACTGAGCAATGATCGCCTGGATTGTCGACTTCTCAGTTCGTCGGCGCTGGCTCGTGGTGCTGGTGACGCTGGTTACCGCCGGCGCCGGCTTTTGGTCGATGACGAAATTACCGATCGATGCTGTTCCCGACGTCACGAACGTCCAGGTGCAGGTCAACGCGACCGCCCCCGCATTGACGCCAGCCGAAATCGAGAAGCAGGTGACAGTCGCGCTGGAGACGGCGCTGGCGGGTACGCCCGGCCTGGAATCGACGCGATCCTTTTCGCGCAATGGTTTTGCGCAGATCACGGCCGTATTCGCTGATCGCACCGACATCTACTTCGCGCGTCAACAGGTTTCCGAACGGCTGAACGAAGCGAAAGGCAATCTTCCTCCCGCTGTCGACGTTCGCATGGGGCCGATCTCCACCGGCCTCGGTGAGATCTATTGGTGGGCGGTCGAATACGCCAAGCCGGGCGAGATGGCGCCGGTCGAGGACGGCAAGCCGGGTTGGCAGAGCGATGGCAGCTATCTCACGCCCGAAGGCGAGCGGTTGACCGATGACTTTCAGCGTACTGTCTATCTCCGGACCGTGCAGGACTGGATCATCCGACCGCAAATGAAGACGGTGCCCGGTGTGGCCGGAGCGGATGCGATCGGCGGGTTCCTTAAACAGTTTCAGGTGCACCCCGATCCGCTCAGGCTGAACGCCTATGGGCTATCGTTCAGCCAGCTGATCGCCGCGATCGAGGCCAACAATGTCAGCCGCGGCGCCAACTTCATCGAGCAGAACGGCGAAGGCGTCGTAGTCCGCGCCAGCGGCCGGGTCGAGAACCTCGAGGACATCAGGCAGATTGTCGTGACGACGCGGGGAGGAATTCCCGTGCGCATCCAGGACGTCGCCGATGTCGAGATCGGGCGCGAGCTGCGGACCGGCAGTGCCAGCGTCGATGGGCAAGAAGTCGTGCTCGGAACCGCTCTTATGCTGATCGGCGGCAATAGCCGCACGGTGGCAGCCGCTGCCGACGCCAAGATCAAGCAGATTAGCCGCACGCTGCCGCCGGGCATCAAGGCGCGGACCGTGCTTAATCGCACGCAGTTGGTTGACGCCACCATTCGAACTGTTGCAACCAACCTCGCCGAAGGTGCGCTGCTGGTGATCGCAGTGCTCTTCCTGATGCTCGGCAATTTCCGTGCGGCGCTGATTACCGCTGGCGTCATCCCAGTCGCGATGCTGTTGACGGTAACTGGCATGCTGGGGACCAAGCTCAGCGCGAACCTGATGAGCCTTGGCGCGCTCGATTTCGGCCTGATCGTCGATGGTGCCGTCATCATCACGGAGAACAGCCTGCGCCACCTGGCAGAACGCCAGCGCGAGCTCGGCCGGACCCTTCGGCCTGCCGAGCGGCTGAACACCGTGACGGTATCAGCGATCGAGATGATCAGACCCACGGTCTACGGCCAGCTCATCATCATCCTGGTCTATGTGCCGCTACTGACCTTCACCGGCGTCGAAGGCAAGACGTTCGAGCCGATGGCGTTGACTGTGATGATCGCGCTTGTTGCGGCCTTCGTTCTGTCACTGACCTTCGTGCCTGCGGCGATTGCGATCGCGATGACCAAGCCGGTGCGCGAACAGGAAAACGCAATTGTCCATTGGCTTAAGCAACTCTATGCGCCAGTCCTGGCGAGGGCAGTGGTGTCTCCGAGGCCGATCATGGCCACGGCGGTGGTTCTCTTCGTCGGTGCGGTGATCCTCTTTGGTGGACTTGGTCAAGAGTTCACGCCGACGCTTGACGAAAAGAACATCGTCATGGAGGTCAAACGCGTGCCCAGCACGGCGCTGTCGCAGGCTCAAGCGATGCAGCTCCTGATCGAGCGGACGATCAGCAAATTTCCGCAGGTCTCCTTCGTGTTCTCGCGCACAGGAACGCCCGATCTCGCCGCCGATCCGATGCCCCCGAGCGCCTCCGACACCTACATCATCGTCAAGCCGCAGAGCGAATGGCCGGATCCGTCACTGTCGAAGGACGACCTGATAAGGCAGATCGAGGCAGAAGCTACCAAGTTGCCGGGCAACAAGGTCGGCTTCTCCCAACCCATCGAAATGCGGTTCAACGAGCTGATCGCGGGTGTCCGGGAAGATCTTGCCGTCAAGGTGTTCGGCGACGATTTCAGCGAAATGCAGCGGACCGCGCAGGAGATCGCCAATGTGCTGCGTCGCATCGAGGGCGCCGAAAGTGTCAAGGTCGAGGAAACGACTGGCCTTCCATTCCTTGAAATCCGCATCGACAAGGCGGAGATCGCCCGCCGCGGCCTTAACCTCGCAACCATCCAGGACTTGATCGAGACGGCCGTTGGAGGCCGGGTGGCCGGGCTTGTCTTCGAAGGCGACCGCCGCTTCCAGATTGTGGTTCGGCTCGACGACAAGCTGCGTTCCGACATTACCGCTCTGGAGGCGCTTCCAGTGCCGTTACCGCACGCCGATCCGAATACGCCGGCCCCCTCCGTTCCGCTGCGCACACTGGCATCCTTCGAGCAGACCGAGGGGCCCAACCAGATCAGCCGCGAAAACGGCAAGCGTCGGGTGGTGACGACGGCCGAGGTTCGCGGCCGGGACATCGGTTCGCTCGTCGCCGAAGCACAGGCCAAGGTCGCAGAACAGGTCAAGCTTCCCCCTGGGACTTATCTGGCCTGGGGAGGACAGTTCGAGAACTTCTCCGTCGCGCGGCAGCGGCTGATGGTCGTGGTGCCCGGCTGCTTCCTTCTCATCTTCCTGTTGCTATTCGGCGCCTTGGGTTCCGCGCGCGATGCGCTTCTGGTCTTCAGCGCCGTTCCGCTCGCTCTGACCGGCGGTATTGTCACGCTATGGCTGCGTGGCATGCCGTTCTCGATCTCGGCTGCGGTTGGCTTCATCGCGTTGTCGGGTGTCGCCGTCCTGAACGGGCTCGTGATGTTGAGCCAGATCCGCAAGCTGGTTGAGGACGGTGCCGAACTTCGGTCAGCGATCGAAGAGGGGGCGTTAATACGTTTCCGACCGGTGATCATGACTGCATTGGTCGCTTCGCTCGGCTTCGTCCCCATGGCGCTCGCCACCGGAACGGGCGCCGAGGTGCAGCGGCCGCTGGCCACCGTGGTGATCGGTGGATTGCTCACGGCGACGCTGTTGACGCTCATCGTTCTGCCGGCGCTCTATGCCTATTTCGCGCGACGGCCATTGCGATTGAAGAGATCCGATCAGTTCCTCTCGCGACGCGCAGCCGAATAGACCAGAGGGCCTATCGTGCTTTCAGTCCTTGCCAACCGAACCTATCGCGATGACAACGGCAATACTACTGTCCTGCAGTCTCGCTCCCGGATATGCGGAGGAGTCCGGGTTATCCAAGACATATAAGTAGGAGCAATCGGTTCCGGTGCAGCCAGATCGCACGCCACAACAATCGGACCAATCTCGCGACCAAGAGCGAGCGCGCGGTGAGAGTGTTCAGATCGAGCGTGACTGGAAGGCTCAGGAAAATGCCAACCGAAGTGCTGGCGATGGATCTGCTGGCAAGACCGACGAGGATGGTCAAACAGTAGGTCGTGATTGGCGAGCGCATCCTGAGCGTGACGAGAAGCACTGAAATCAGGCTGGCTGTGAGAGCGAAACGTGATTGGCCCGCATGTTGCCGCTGCAGAGAGCTGTGAGTGGGGGCCCGATCAAGCTGAAGTGAACAAACCGGCAAGTTGGCGAGCCTCGCTTCCGCTGGTTCCTAATTGACAAGCAATTCCGCTTTGGCAAGGTCGCCGCTATGGGGACGGCGATCTCCCCATGAGGCGACATGCCCAAGCATCGCGTCCGGATTCCTGAGAAGGACGCTGCATGTCAACCGTCAACGACGGGTTTTCGCCAGACCGTTCGGCGCCTTTGCTGGGCGTGAGAAACCTGACCAAGCGCTATGGAAGCGATGGCACCGCGATCGACGGTGTGACGTTCTCTGCTGTCGCGGGCGAAATCCTCGGCATCATCGGTCCAAATGGCGCCGGCAAGACGACGTTGCTGGAAGCCGTTGCCGGACTTCTCCCGGTGAATTCGGGCGACGTCTTTTGGCGCGGAGAGCCGTTGCACGCAAGCCGCCGGCGGAACGTCCTGTTCTACCTGCCTGATGGCGTCCGTCCGTACCAGGACCAATCGGCCCTGCAGGTCGTGTGGTTTGTCGGCAGCGTCTTTCGACGGTCAGAAGCAGACATCAAGTCGACCATCGAAGCGCTCGGGTTACAGCCGGTGCTTCGAAAGCGCGTGCACGCCCTGTCAAAAGGTTATGCCCGACGCCTGATGCTGACCATCGGGCTGCTTGCGCCGCATGAGCTGTTGCTGATGGACGAACCATTTGACGGATTTGATCTGCGGCAGACGCGGGACGTCATGGGCTTGTTGCGTCGCCAGACGGCGCGCGGACGCACCCTGATCCTCTCAATTCATCAGTTGCGGGATGCCGAACGGGTCTGCGACCGCTTCATCCTGCTCTCGGCAGGGCAGGTGCGCGGATCTGGAGGACTTGCTCAATTGCGTGCGCAGACTGGACTGCCGAACGGCTCGCTAGAGGATATCTTCCTTGCACTCACGTGAGGCATACGTGCGGCCGACCGCACCGATCGTTCCGCTGCTCGCAAAGGAGCTCCGCGAGGTCACGGCCGGGCGGGCACTTTGGACCATGTTGCTGCTGGTCTGTCCGCTCGTCGGATACTCCTTCGTCCAGGCAGTCTCGCTCTACAGCGAGTTCAAGCGCCGCGGCCCTCCAGTCGCCAGTCCTGGCGAGGAGCCTGTCTCCCCTCGATGGAATCCTCGTTCCGACATTCGGCTCATTCTATGTGGCTGTGACGTTGCTATTCCCTTTCGTGGCGATCCGCGTGCTGGGCCAGGAGAAGGAAAGTGGCGCTTTGCGCCTGCTGGTCCAATTGCCATACCGACCCTCGACGCTGATCGCTGCAAAATTCTGCGCCGTGCTGGCAGCCTGGTTCATGGTGAGCATTCCTGCGCTTTCCGCGCTGGCCGTGTGGGCTGTGTTGGGTGGCCATCTGGCTGCGCCCGAGACGCTGAATCTTATATTGGGTCATTTGCTCTACGGTCTGCTGGCCGGCGCCATTGGGCTGCTCGCCGCGGTTATCGCCGACAATTCGGCTACTGCAGCCATCATCGCGCTCGCCGTCACGATAGGATCATGGGTGCTGGATTTCACGCTCGCGGGCCGCTCTGGTCTGTCGGCCTGGCTTGTGCAATTGTCGCTAACCCAAACGCTGCGTCCCTTTGAGCAGGGGCTTCTTTCGGCCGGCCTCGTGCTAGGCATAGCGGCCGTCATTGGCGGGCTCGCTGCGCTGACAGTTGTCTGGCTCCCTCCCGGTACACCGGTGCGGACGAAAGTCATCCGCTCTGTGTCTTGTGTGCTCGTCGTTGCCGTTGCGCTCACCGTTGCGGCGCAGATCAGGGCGTCCGTGGATCGCAGCGAGGATCGTCGCAACTCGTTTACTTCTGCAGATGAAAGTTTGCTCGCATCGCTTCGGCGTCCCTTACTCATCAAGGTCAATCTCGCGGCGGAAGACCCCCGCTACGTCGATCTCCGGCGGAACGTTCTCGCGAAGCTGGAGCGCGTCCTGCCTGATGTCACCGTCGTTCTCGCGAGCGAGCGGTCGAACGTTCCCAATCGATCAGACGCCTATGGCCAGATCGAATATGTCTACGGTGATCGAACCGACGTAAGCCGCTCCACCAGTCCGCGGGAGATACTGCCGCTACTATATGCGCTCGCGGGCGCGCAGCCGCCGGCGCCTAGCGTTGGCGAAGAGTACCCCGGTTATCCCCTGGTCGTCAGCGCAGACGCGGTGCTGCTGTGGTTCTTCGGCGGATTGCCGCTCCTGATCGTGCTCGCGTGGCGATGGATTCGCCGGCCCCCTCCAGACAAAGGTCCTCTCGTTCATCCAGGAGTTAAGCCATGAGATCCTGCAAGAAACTCGGAATGATCATCCTCGCGGCAATCGGCTTTGCGGTGCCGGCATTGCCCTGTTTAGCCGCGGAGCCAATCAAGATTGACCTCTCGAATGAAACCGTCGGTGGGGAACCAAAGTCGCTGGTGCCAGTGGTGGGCTTCTGGAGGATCGAGCAGGACGGCGGCAAGAAGGTGCTCACTGTCGATGGCCGGCAGTGGAAGGAGGGGCAATCGTCGGCAGGTATCGCCGACAAGGCTCGGGCTCTCTACGGTGAACGCTACGCTGAGTTTCTCGATCGCGTGCAGGCCTACGCCTACTATCCCTACGCGGTCGCGCCAAAAATCGAAAATTTCAGCGATGGCGAGATTTCGGTGCGCTTTGAAGGGTTGTCCGGTCGCATCGACCAGGGCGCCGGCATCCTATTCAATCTCAAGCCAAACGGGGACTACCTGACAGTCCGCGCGAACTGTCTGGAGAATAACATCGTGCTGTGGAAGTTCGAGAACGGCAAGCGCTCTTCCGTCAAATGGGTTCGCAATACGCCGACCGCGACACGGCAGTGGCATGACCTCAAGGTCCGCGTCAAAGGCACGAAGGTGGAAGGCTATCTCGATGGCAAGCTCTATCTGGAGCACACGCTGACCCAACCGGTCTCGGGCCGGATCGGGCTCTGGTCGAAGGCCGATAGCCACATGTATTTCGCGGACTACACAGTAGCCGCCGGCGGCAACTGAAAGGATGACAACGGGGAGATTCGTCAGAAAAGGAGATGGACGATGAACAGGAAATGGGTTCTGGCAGGCAGCGGCGCGCTGTTGCTGGGCCTCGTGGGTGTCGCCATGGTTACCGCCGAACCGGAGGGCAGGGGTGCGATCTTCATCGCGGGAGACAAGCCGGTCAGCGAGGATCAGATCCGTCAAAAGCTGCAGTCGGACGGCTGGTCGAATGTCCAGATCGTGCGCAACGGATGGTACTTCGAGGCGATTGGCTCGAAAGACGGCAAACCGCGAATGTTGCCGTCAATTCGCAGAACGGCCGACTACGTACCGGCGATGACGACGACGAGGATTGAGTAGATAGCTCCCGTCGGGAGTGAATGGAATCGGGGCGGGCTGGTTTCGCGTGCGACCCCTCCGCGCGACGTTGAGGCGTTGCGTCCGCAGCTCCCCTGCGGGCGATTCCGCTGCTTCGAAATGAATGTTTATCGGCATTGACAAGTTGTCGCAGCCGGCTCTATTTCTTGGGTATGGGGAAGCGATCTCCCCATGAGGCGACATGCCCAAGAATCGCGTCCGATTTCTCCAAGGGCGCATCATGTCTGCCGTTATCCCAATCACATCCAACAAATTCCCAGATCTTACTAGCGCGCTGCCGCCGGTTGGCACTTTGTGCGCCCGGATGCCACCCAGGCCATGCGTCGGGAGGTTGCCATGACCTATGTCGTGAAGCCGTTGTCCTGCGACCCGAGCCGCATCCGTGGGATGTCGGAGCGGATGATTATCAGCCACTACGAGAACAACTATGGTGGCGCGGTCAAACGGTTGAATCTGATCGACGAAAAGCTTGCCGAGCTCGACTATGCGAACGCGCCAGGCTTCCTGATCAATGGGTTGAAGCGCGAGCAGCTTATCGCGACCAACTCGATGATCCTCCATGAAGTGTTCTTTGCCGGGCTTGGCGACGAGAGCGAACCCGACGCGAGCCTGAAGGAAACGCTGGCGCGTGACTTCGGCTCGTACGAGCGGTGGCGCGCCGAATTCATCGCCATGGGCAAGGCGCTCGGCGGCGGCTCCGGCTGGGTGCTGCTGACCTGGTCGCCGCGCGATCGCAAGCTCGTGAATCAGTGGGCCGCGGATCACTGCCATACGCTGGCCGGTGGCACGCCGATACTCGCGCTCGATATGTACGAACACTCGTACCACATCGACTACGGTGCCAAGGCTGCGAACTACGTGGACGTGTTCATGTCGGCGATTAATTGGCCGGCCGTGCAACGTGCTATTGACGGGATACAGAAATGAGGCACGGCCTACGATACGTTCGGTGGATTCTCTGTTCGGCCGCGCTGGCTTTCATAGCTGACGCTCACGCCGAAGATCAGTTCAGGATGCTCGGCGGGAAGCAAATCCGCGCTCGCGTTGTCGGTCAGGACATCACGGATGGATCCCACTGGTCCATGTATCTCCGGCCGGATGGCGCTCTCGTCGGTCCAGAATCGGGAAGTTCTTGGACCGGGACCTGGAAAATTCGAGATGACAAGCTGTGCACGACGATGCCAAGCAGCCCGTCGCCGGTGTGCAATGAAGTCTGGATGTCAGGGACGCACATCAGGATGCGCGCCAACAAGGATGAGGAGACATTCGACGCAAGGGTTATGGCGCACCAAGCCAAGCAATGAACAGTGCGGACTCGCGATGCTCTGAAGCTGGCCAAGGGTCTTCGAGCTGCCTTAAACAAATCGGCCAGCACCAAGAAGTCGCAGAACTGATCGATCCCATCGGCCAGACGGTTGGCCCACGTGATCGTGCCCTCAGGAAAGGAAGATCGAATGCGAAATGCGGCTCTTATGTTGTCTGTACTCACTGGTCTCTTTGCAATGAACGCTACCGCGCAGGCTCAAACGTCCTGCAAGGTATGCGCGGAGCAGCAAAAGGCGTGCATGAAGAACTACGCCGGACCTGCCTGCAAGACCGAGTACCAAATGTGTCTCAAAGCCTGCAAGAAGTGAAAGAGGTTAGGTTGGTCAAGCTAGGAATAAAGCGCTTCATCGCGGTACTTGCCGGCATCGGGAGCCTCGTTGCTCTCGATGCCGGATTTGTTGCCGCGGAAAATCTCAAGAAATTATCTGGGGCGCAAATACGAGCAAAGTTGTCGGGCAAGGAAGTGACCGACGAGGTCCATTATCGTGATGTCTATGAACACGACGGGACCCTCCGAAGCTATTCGATGGGCAGCAAGAAGCGCGGCAAGTGGACCATTCAAGGGGATGACCTTTGCATCGATCTTCCGGAGCCCGACGGCGGCTGTTTCGAGGTGACCGCGGCGGGAAAGAACGTCGTCCTGACGCCGAAAGGACTTGGCTCGCCGTCGGACGGGATAGTCCAGGCGATCTCCGATCCAAAGTAGGAGGCCAAAGATGTCATCGCAGATCATCGAAGGAGTGTCTCAACCGAAGACGGAGTTCTCGAATCCTGTCATTCGCTGGATCGACTATCGGCTTCCGATTTTCACGTTCCTGGATCACGAGCTGAACTCGTATCCAACGCCACGAAACCTGAATTACCTCTGGAATTTTGGGTCGCTGGCAGGCATCACGCTCCTGATCATGATTGCGACCGGCATTGTGCTTGCGATGCACTATGTCCCGACGGGAGGCGGCGCGTTCCGGTCCGTCGAGCACATTATGCGTGACGTGAACTACGGCTGGCTCTTGCGATATATCCACACCACCGGCGCTTCGATGTTCTTTGCCGTGGTCTACATCCACATCTTTCGCGGGCTCTACTACGGATCCTACAAGGAGCCACGAGAGCTGCTTTGGTGCCTAGGAGTTCCTCATCCTGTTGTTGATGATGGCAACTGCGTTCTTTGGGTACACCTTGCCGTGGGGGCAGATGAGCTTTTGGGGCGCGACCGTCATCACGAATTTGTTCTCAGCCATTCCCGTGGTTGGCGACAGTATCGTCACCTGGTTGTGGGGCGGTTTCACGGTAGGAGATCCGACGCTCAACCGGTTCTACTCTCTGCACTATCTCTTGCCTTCTGTGATCGTCGCAGTTGCCGGACTTCATCTTATCGCACTGCACCGATTCGGCTCGAACAATCCGACGGGGATCGATACGAAGGAGCCGGGCGATACAATCCCATTCCATCCCTATTATACGGTGAAGGATCTGCTCGGGCTCATGGTCCTTTTCCTGGTGTTTGCGTGGTTCGCGTTCTACGAACCGAATGCTCTTCTCAACTCCGATAACTACATTCCTGCGAATCCCGGGGTTACACCGCCGCACATCGTGCCCGAGTGGTACCTGCTGCCGTTCTACGCAATTCTGCGATCGATCCCGAACAAGCTCGTCGGCGTTATCGCCATGCTGACATCGATCCTTGTCCTGTTCGCGTTGCCATGGCTGGACACCAGTCCGGTTCGCTCAGGGCGATTCAGGCCCATGTTCAAGGTGTTCTATTGGTTTCTGGTCGCCGATTGCGTGTTGCTCACTTATGCCGGCGGGGAGCCGCCTGAGGGCACATGGCTGATCATGAGCCGGATCGGAGCCGCGTACTATTTCGCGCACTTCTTCCTCGTTCTGCCTCTTGTAGCGAGAATTGAAAGCCCACATCCGCTCCCGAACAGCATCAGCCAAGGAGTGTTAGCAGCGCCTGGTTCAGACAGGCCCTAACAGACTCTTCGTTGTCACCGATAACCAATCTTTCGAAGGACTTTGAAATGACAGCAACCACTATCCCCGAGCGTAGCCGTATGGCCGAGCTTGCACTCTACTTCTTGCGTCTCGGCTTTCTCGGCTTCGGCGGTCCGGTTGCGCTCGTGGGCCAGATGGAACGCGAACTGGTCAACGACAAGAAGTGGCTCAGCAAGGAGCAGATGCGCGAGTCCATTGCCATCTGCCAATCGCTCCCGGGTCCGCTGGCGATCCAGGTCGGCGTCTACATCGCCTGGCTCCGTTGCGGCTTCTGGGGAGCCTGGCTTGGCGGATGGTGCTTCATCCTGCCCAATTTTGTTATCGTCGCGGCGTTAGGAGCGCTCTACGTCCATCTCGGCGATCTTCAGCCGGTCACTGCCATCTTCTACGGCGTGAGCCCGGCCGTGATCGCGCTCATCCTGCATTCCTGCTACCGCCTGGCGAAACTCGGCATGGAAGACTGGCTGCAATGGGCGATCGCGGCTGTCTGTTTCGTAGTGACGATCATTCTGCAGGCCGAGGTCGCGCTGTTGTTCATCGGCGCAGGTAGTGTCGGCATCGTCTATTATGGCAGCCTGTTCAAACGTACGCCCGCTGTGTTGCCGGTGGTCGTGGTGCCGGCGGCCGCTCCGATGGCACCAGTTGCGACAGGCTCGACGCTCGGCAAGCTCATGCTGTTCTTCTTGAAGGCCGGCTCCCTGACCTTCGGCAGTGGGCTCGTCATCGTGCCATTCCTAGAACAAGGGCTTGTGCAGCAATATGGCTGGCTCGACGAACGCCAATTCCTGATCGCGGTCGCGATCGGCATGATCAGTCCGGGACCGGTCGTGATCACGGCGACCTTCGTCGGTTATCTTGTGGCGGGATTTTGGGGCTCGCTCGTGTCCACGGTGGGCATTTTCCTGCCGTCCTTCCTGTTGGTTCTCATCGTGGCACCGATCCTGGCACGGCATCGAGGAAACGCCAATGTCCAGGGCTTTGTGAAGGGCGCTTACGCGGCAGCGATAGGCACCATCCTGGGTGCTTGTGTCCTACTCGGAAAGATTGCGATCGGCGATTGGCTGACAGCGGCAATCGGCATCGTATCCCTTGCCGTGCTGTTCCGCTGGAAGATCAACAATCCGACGCTGATCGCGGCAACCGCGGTGGTTGGGCTTATCGCTCATCCGCTGCTGCAGCCCGCATGGGTGATGGTGAAATAGCAGCTTAGCCAAAAAGGCAGGGGATCCGTTGCTTAGTCCAGGAGCATCTTATGGCAACGCAAATTGTAATGGATCACACCGGCCACTCCCGCCACGAATTCGACGCCGGCGATGCTGAAGCGCTGGCCAAGGCGGAGAGGCGTTTCCGGGCATTGATCGGTGAAGGGTTTACAGCCGCGGTGCGGACCGCGGAAGGCGAGTCGTGTCGAGTTTTTGCGTTTGACCCGACCGCGAAAGAAACGCTGTTCTTCCGGCGGCTCAGGGGTGGATAAGAAGGGCGGTTGCCGTGTCTCTGATCAGCAGATGTGGACCTCAGATTTCGCGACTTCGTGCGCTGCGGCAGATGTATCATAACTATGTCAGCGAAAATTCACCTGAAGCGAAGGGACGGACGCTTCTGCGCCAGTGGCTAACGCCAGTTCAGAGAAGGCAGTTTGAGGAGCAGGGTTACTTCGATGTCGTCGGGTGCGCGACTCGAAGGCGGTACCGAGTGCAATACGGGTCTATTGCCAACGTGCAGGAAATGGATTTCGAAGGGCAATCCGGAGCCATCTTGTGCTTTGCTCCCGAGGGTTATCTCGTCCCGGGCGACGTCATGCTTGCTCAGAAGATTGCCTTGGAGACGGATGAACTTGCAGCGCTAGCCGTGGCGCATCGAGTGGCGCCGGTAGTGAGGCGCGTCGGTCTGGCGCAGTCGTGGGCCTGATGGCCCCGTGCAGTCGGACTTATCTGGCAGGTCAGCGAAAAGCTCTCCTTTGACCTCGCGTATCGCCACGCGGTCACCACCCGCCATTCCGTCGACGAGATACGAACCGGCCTGACGTTTGCTGTGCCCCTTCGTTTCGAGGGCGCTTACAGTCGGTAATCTTCTAAAAAGAGCGTACAGCGGCCAGCCGCCAATCCTTGTTTACATTACGGAAACAGGCGAGCCGCCGGGAAGAATGTGTGCACCAGCATCAAAACAGCGAGGATACCAATAGCGTAGCCTAGCCACCGGTTCAGGGCTTCGGGCGGCTCTTGTGGAGGCTCTGTTTTCCTGGAAGGCATGCGGTCACTCAGCCCCGCTACCGGTTCTTGGTAACCCCCAGAAGGGTCGATATCTCCCTGAATTCGCTCTCCGCACCCTGAAAAAGATGTACAACAGATAGCCATCTAGCAGGATGGTAACCACCATAACGGTGTATGCCCACGGGCTGTCCATCAGCTTCAACTCGATCAATACTCGGGAAAGTCCAAAGCCGACGACCCATGCGTCAAAACTCATGCATATCCGACGAAATGCCTCGGGGTCGAGCCGACGGATAGCGAAAGCGCCGAGCGGTATGCCAAAAAGGGCACAGGGAACGAACACCAGTAAAAGACTTCCGCTTTCGGCGATAAACAGACCAAGCTTGTAATACACGAGCGCGGTCACGCTCAACTCCGCAACGCGAACCAATGCAAGACCGGCCCGGAATTCGTCTTTGACCAGGCCTTGATTATTGAACAGGATCGCCAGCGGAGGGCCAGAGATGGTCGTGACCGAGTACAGGATACCCAGGGTCGTCCCAAAGGGGAGTCCGACTAGCCACCGTGACTGTATCGGCCGGCGCCAACCGGCTGCCTGGACCAGGATGAGGGGCAAGATCACCGCGTAAGTGGCGAGTTTGATCCAGCCAGATTCGAGCGAGGCAAGAGCAAGGGCGCCGATTCCAATGCCGGGTAGCAGCCCGATGAGAATCGGCAGCACCCTCTTCCATACAGCTGGAACACCTTTCAAGTTGATGAAGAGAACGTACAAGTTGACGAAGACTTCGATCACTACGATCGCTGGGTTCAGGATCCGGTTCGTGTAGAAAACGAGCGCGAGCGGTACCGTAAGTGACGAAAACCCATAGCCAAGCGCGCCATTTACAAAGGCCGCAAAAAAAGCGATCCCGACAAGAACAATCATCGCGGTGTCGAAGGATGGCATTCTAGGTGTTCCAAGCGGAAGCGGTGGGCACTTGAGTACCAGTATAGCGCAACTCAAGAGATCGCGTTGCAGAAAAGAAGCGTGCGTGGAGTTGCACGCTGGATCAGCTCTCGACTTAAAGCTGAACAGGACATTGTTCGCCGCGCGTGGGTTGGACAAAGCCGGTGAGAAGGTGGCCACTTCGGTCAGAGAGACGAATTCCTCCGATTATTTGCACTCACCGCCTAAGGCCTGTTTACAGACAGGATTCCCAAATCAGTAGAAAATTGATTCAAGGCTGAAAATTGGAGATCAGCCTTGATTCGATTGATGTTGAGCGATGCGCAGTGGGAGCGGATTGCGCCGGAATTGTCTGGCAAAGCCGGTGATCCCGGCGGCACCGGGCGTAACAACCGGCTCTTTATCGAAGCAGTTCTTTGGATTGCGCGCACGGGCTCGCCGTGGCGAGATCTGCCGGAAGCGTTCGGCAAGTGGTTCACAGTGTATACGCGCTTCTGGCGCTGGGCGCAGAAGGGGGTCTGGGAGCGGGTCTTCAAAGCTCTCTGTGACGATCCCGATTTCGAATATGTCCTGATCGACGGCACACTCGTCCGGGTCCACCAACATGGCACCGGGGCAAAAGGGGACTCAAAATCAGGCCATAGGCCGCTCGCGTGGTGGCCTGACTACCAAAATCATGGCTCTGGTCGACGCACTCGGCAATCTCATTCGCTTCACCCTGCTGCCCGGCCAGCGTCACGACAGCATTGGCGTCGAGCCTTTGATCACTGGCCTCGATTTTGAAGCGCTGATCGGCGACAAGGCCTTCGATAATAACTGGCTGCGCGCCAATCTGAACCAACGCGGCGCCGCAGCGGTCATCCCGTCCAAGGCCGACCGCGCCGGGCGCATCCCGCACGACGCCGAAATGTACAAATGGCGCCACCTGGTCGAGAACTTCTTCTGCCAGCTCAAGGCATTCCGCCGCATCGCAACTCGCTACGAAAAGACAGACGCCTGCTTTGCCGGCCTCCTCAATCTCGTCGCGGCTTTCCTCGCAAACTAGCGACTGTAAACAGGCCTTAGAGCGTAGCTTGGGGAGGAGCTGAAACTGAAATTCGACGAGTCGCGTCACTGCTCACTAAGCTTTGTGATGGTCATGGCTCCATTCCTATCAGAGGCGGAAAAGATGACTTCATCTCCCAGTCGCACCGCATCAAACAGGAGTGGATCCTGCACTTTGAACTCTTCGGCCGCACCGTAAGAGATCGCCCCGGCTGCACCTGTTTGCATTTCGCGAACTGAAACAATGCCAGCTATCCCGTCTACCTTTACGACGACGCCCCTAACGGTTCGGTCGGCAAAGGCCTGGGAGCTGATTGTGATGATGAGCGTGGCGACTGCCAAGGTGACCCGTGCTGCTCTCAATGTAGTCTCCGTGACTAGAGAAATGAATCGTCTCGTAACTCACGCTGGCGAGATGCCAGCAGCTGGCGTTGGGAGTGGAAGGAGTTGAGGGCTTTCCGTCCATGCGCAATAGCCTGTGGAGCGAGCCGTGCGCAGAGCTTGGACGGGTAGGGCCGTCTAATGGGGAGACTGCGTCCCCGTGAGCCAACTGGATCGGATTGTAAAGGTTCCTGCGGCTAGGATGGGGCGGAACTAACCGAGATCCATTGTCTTTACATTTTGCGTGAGATGGGCCGCTGATCTTCGCAATGCAGTCTAACGCTGACCGACAGAATCGAATGGCGAGTATAGAGGATGGTAGAGGTAAGCGGCCGCACCTGGGTCCAGAAGGCTACGTTCGCACCCGGTGACAACCTCTCGCATTGAGCCGTGAGTGCGCTCGGATGGCGAAGAATGGACAACAACAGAGCTTAAGACGGGAGCTCGGGCCGATAACGGCAACCCTCTTCACCGCCGGCATGATGGTTGGCATCGGTATCTTTGCCGCGATCGGTGCTGCCACGGCAGCCGCAGGGAGCGGCATCCCGATTGCCATACTCCTCGGTGGCAGCGTTGCCCTTGCCACCGGTATCAGCGCCACACAATTGGGTGTGAACAATCCGACTGAAGGGGGCGCTTTCACATGGGCGCGCGATGTCCACCAGCCTACGCTTGGCTTCATCGCAGGCTGCGGGTATCTCGGGAAGAACCTCATCTCGATGAGTGTGATCGCGCTTGCCTTCGCCACCTACCTGGGACAGGTCATTCCGGGGATTCCTGTTCACTTCGTCGCGGCTGCTGGGGTGGTGGCCATCACCATTCTGAACCTGTTTGGAATCCAGCTGACGTCGCGGGTGCTCATCAGCCTTCTGCTCTTGGTCATCGCTGTGCTCTCGATCTACGGGGCATTCTCGCTACACGCGATCGAGCAGGGCCATTTTGTACCAGTCTTAGGTGCTAATGGGCTTATGGGCGTCGCCAGTGGCGCAGCTATCTTTTTTTGGACTTGGGATGGCTTTATGCGGATGGCCATCATGGCCGGGGAGGTCAAGGAACCGCGTCGCACCATTCCTGTCGCCATCATTGGAGGTGTAACAATCGCGGCAGTCATGTTTGTCGGCGCGGCCGCGATCACTCTCGGCGTGCTCGGGCAGACGAGGTCGGCGCGCAGGATACCCCTCTGCTTGGTGCCGCCTTGAAGGCAATCGGCCCGTGGGGCAAATGGGTCATCCTGGCAGGCGCGATCGTCGCTGCGCTTGCGGAGATCCTGGGCGATATGCTGAGTGCTTCGCGTGTCGTTCTGCCGATGGCCGAGGCCCATGAGCTTCCCAGCTGGTTGGGAAAAATTCATCAACGATCACGGACGCCTCGTCGTGCAGTCATCGGCCTTGGCCTGCTCAGTGCAAGCGCCGCTCTCATCTTTGATCTTCGGCCACTCATCGAAGTTGGTGGCTCCTTTATGCTCGTCTGGTATTTCATCACGCACTATGCTGCGCTGAATTCGCCGGTCCGGAAGCGCCACTATCCGGCGATCTTTTCCTGGTACGGGATCATGGGTTGCATCGGATTGACCATCGCAATGCCTCGCGTCGCGGTCCTCGTTGCAGTAGGAACGCTGACCATATTAACGCTGGCCCGTCTGGTCCTGCATCGCATGCACCCGCAATGGCGGTCTGCCTGACGCGTCGTCGGCTGGGACGCAAGGTGCTTACGCCAGTTGGCGCAGGGCTCGCGCGGCCGTCGTGTACCTGAGCAGCGGACCTTCCTCCGGATCATCACCTTGGAAATGAATTGCTGCGCCAGCCGGGATTCTGCGTGGCTTTCCGTAGTGCTTCACGGAAGCGGTCTCGACCACTTGTAAACGGGAGTCCTCTGCGAACGCGGTCAGAGCAGCGAGTTCGGCAGTGCTCGCGCCGCCGGAGCGCCAGGACGCCTCGAACACTCCCGATCGCCATTTTCCGGTTCCATCAATGCCTTGTCCAACATCATAATTTCGGCGTGAGGCCAGGAAGCCCCGATATCTGGCGGCGTTCCGATCGTATATTCGAGCTTGATCTACAGCCAGCCTCGCCTCCATCTCCATGGGAAGACTGTCGAGCGCCGACCAGTCGCCGCGAACGCAAATGATGTGCGAGCCGCCATAGACCCGAAGTCCATGATTATTGGTAACCGACCGTTGCGTGCCGTGATAGGCGATCGACCGGTCGCCGATCATCGTGCAACCGACGCTTCGGGTTACGACTTGACGCAGGTTGACCTCGAGCGACAGGCCGTGAGATGCCAGTTTATCTGTCGGGAATTTCTCCAGGTAAGCTTCCAGTTCATCAATGTTCGTGATGACCGTCTGTCCATGACCTCCGTCGCCCAGCGGCTCCTTCACGCGAACCGGCCCCAGCGCCAATAGCCGCTTAGCTGCCAATCTAGCCTCGTCAGCGCCAAATGCGGTGTAGCCCGGCAGAACCGCATCACGGACACCGTCTCCGAAGGCAAATGACCAGCCGCGCGGCCGGGCCGCGTGCTTTGCGACAAGGGGATGCGTGATGGCCTTCGTCTTGACGAAGGGATATGGCACCACGGCGCCGTAGAGCTGATGCGGAGACTGAATTCCGAGATCCCGCGCCTCCTCGACTATGAGCGTGTCGCTGGGAACGAAGAAAAGACCAGCGGCCACATGCGTCTTCGGGCCGTATTCGCCTACAAATCGACAGCCTTTAAGGCGCGCGATGCTCTCAGCCACCACGGAAAGCGTGACCTTCTCGTGGGTGTACATCGGCGCGCCCAGACGAGGGAAGAGGCAGGCGACCGCGCGGATTCCGTGCTGTTCGCGCGCAATCTCACGAACCGCGGATGGCCGCGTTTGGCGCGATCGATGCTGAAGCAGATGAGGGAATGTGGGTCGGTCCATGCGCAACCACCTCGACAACCGAGTATTGGCCAGTGCTTGGACGGAACCGTCTGACGGGGAGACTGCACATCCCCATTCAGATAACGTAGATCACTGCAAGATGTGCCAAGGGTAAAAGGTAATATGCTCACTGTCAGCGCGCTGAAGCGCTTGCATATCGTGGTCTCGTTCGAACTCGCGGATGGAGAATGTATTGCGCTGCAGGGCCCGTCGGGCGTCGGCAAGAGTTTGCTGCTCCGCGCCATTGCCGATCTCGATCCGAATGAGGGCTCCGTCGAGCTGGACGGGGTGTCGCGGGAAACGATGCCGGCCCCTGTTTGGCGCAGGCAGGTGACCTATGTAGCTGCCGAACCTGGCTGGTGGGCTGACACGGTGCAGGAGCACTTTACCGACTGGGATCTGGCCACTCCGTTGGTGGATCAGTTGGGACTGCCAGCGAGTTGCGGAACCTGGCCGATCCGGAGACTTTCTACCGGCGAAAAGCAGCGCCTTGGCCTCGTACGGGCTCTGTTGCTGCATTCGCGGGTGCTTCTGTTGGACGAGCCCACGTCGGCGCTTGACGCGGCATCGACCGCATCCGTGGAAGCCCTGGTTGCCGAGCGTGTCTCGGCCGGAACAAGCGTCCTATGGAGCACTCACAACAGTGGCCAGGCTCGTCGCGTCGGATCTCGTCTGTTCGTGATGGCGAGCGGCGGCCACCTCGAGGAGCACTCGCTTTGAATTACATCCAGCTGGCTTACAGCGACCTCATATTGCCTGCGCTTCTTGTTGTCATGAATGGCGCGCTCTCGCTCGCGCTGCACCTGAAGCTTGAACGACAGCTTGCCCTTGCGAGCATGCGAATGGTGATCCAGCTCGTACTCGTTGGATATGTGCTGACGTTTCTGTTTGCCGCGGTCTCTCCGTTCTGGACGGCACTCGCCGCCTTCATCATGGTCTTGTTCGCATCGCGAGAAATCGTCGCCCGTCAGAAGCGACGGCTGGAGGGTCTTTGGACCTACGGCTTGGGGGCAGGCTGCACCTTGCTGGCCGCCGGTACCGTCACGACGTTTTCGCTGCTCTCGCAGCTCCGTCCCGAGCCCTGGTATCATCCGCGCTACGCGCTGCCGCTGTTGGGAATGATCCTGGGCAACACCATGACTGGAGTGAGCCTGGGTCTGGATGTGCTCGTCAATGGCGTGGTGCGCGAACGTGCTGCGGTGGAATCCTGCCTCGCGTTGGGAGGTACCCGCTATCAGGCGCTCCTCCCGGTGATCCGCGATGCACTGCGAAGCGGATTCATGCCGACCATCAACGGCATGGCTGCAATTGGCCTGGTCTCTCTACCAGGGATGATGACCGGCCAGATCCTCGCGGGCGTCGAGCCCGTCGATGCCGTCAAATACCAGCTACTGATCATGTTTCTGATTGCAGGCGGAACGGGTTTGGGCACGCTTGCGGCAGTCATCGGCGGCGGACGTTTGCTAACTGATCATCGACACCGATTGCGCCTGGATCGGATCGCCTCCGAAAAGTGAAGCAGTCATCGTAGATCGAGGAGATCACGCAACACGTTCGGTATGGATTGTTCGCGCTCGAAGAGATCGATGATGTCATCGGCGGGGACTCGACCGGTCTCCAGCCTTGCGCGAAAATGATCGAGCGGCTGGCAATCGAAACCCCAATGGCTCAGCGCACTCGGCGCCTTTGACAGGACTTCATGAGCGCGATCGCGGGCGCCTTCTGCATGGAGGCCAAATCGGGCAACCTGTCCCATGTCGTAGATCCGGCTTTGCTCGGTCGCGCGTCCCAACAATCTTTCGTCGAGGATCAGTGCGAGCCACAGCAGAAAATAGGCTTGATAGTCGACAAGGTACGGAGTCATTTCGAGCGGTTTGAATTCAAGGCGCAGGTGTTCCTTTGGGTGGATGGAAATCGCCGGCGCAATGGTGCTGCGGTGGTAGGTGCGTACGGATTTTCCAATGGAGCCGCGAATGCGCCAAAGATCCCCGCGATATAACGGCGAGGCAACCGTGAGGGCGGTGAGGGCAGGGGCGTAATAATTCACCTTGCCATGGAGTTCGTGCAGGTCCAGTTGTGCCGCCACGTCTGGCGGAACGCTGACATTCATGTCCGGGCCGTAAGTTGTCATCGCCTCCATGGCCCATTGCCAATGGTCGTAACGGCGCTTGTTCTGCGGACCCTCGAAATGGTCCTCGATCGGATGAAAGGAGAGCGTTGCGGCGCGGTATCCGCGCTCCGACAAAGATCGTTGCATCCGGCCGTGAAGCGTGGCGAAGGTGGCCATGCACTCCTCAACTGAGTTGTATATCGGAGTCCGAATCTCGACGCCCTTTGGCAATAAAGCGGTCGGCTTCAAATCCGGGCCGGGAAGCTGATAGCCTTCGACAACGAACGGCATCCTCTTGCGGTGAAGCGGGATGAGGTCCAAGCCCTCTTGATCGAAATCGCTGACGTCAATCGCTTCCAGAGCGAGATTGAGCTCCTCGAATCGAAGTTCGGGATGCCACAGAGGACGGCACGAATCGGCTTCGACCAGCAGAAACTCTGCTTCCAAGCCGAAACGAAATCCTGAACCATGGCCGATCATGTGCTCATCAATTCCACGAGGCGCGACATCCCTCATCCGCGAGACGTTGCCCTATGCGCGGTTTGACAACGGCGACCTGAGGTCAGCTTCCCACTCGCAGAGATCAACTCGTTGTGAAGAGGTCGCGGTTTGGCTAAGACGCATTGCTATGCACAACGATGGTGTTTCGAGTGTGCGTAGCGGGAGCCAACCAGGCAAATGTTTATCGAAGCTCTGTGTTCATGCCTTCTTTTTCGGCCGAGTTGCGGGCCCCGAGACTTCGCCGTGGCGATCGCGCAGCTGCCGCGGTCCGGCACGAAAGACGAATTGCTTGATCGGTACGGCATCCGCGCTCGTCGATCAAGGAGAAGGTCCTGCAGCTCATATCTAGCCCGTAGAGGTTGATGCAACGGATTGTTGCTGTGTGTTAAGCGCGCGCTTGAAGGTTTTTGCCAATTCCTCAGCATTGCCGATGCCCCAGTAGTGCAGGAAAATGATGCGTGGGTCCTCAAAGAACATGTGATTGTGGACGGCTACCACTTCGATCGTTCCTGCTTGCAATTCGCGGATAACCGAGTGCACTTCGTTTTCCAGCATCGCAACATCGCCGCATATTGCCGCGCGCTCGTTCGTGCCTTGAAAGGCGGCCCATGTGTTGTAGCCCATTGCGGCGTCAATATTGAGGTTACCGCAGCGCTTGCAGATGAGTGGCACCGTTGGCCGCCCTAACACGAATTTGAATACGCCATCTTTGCTCTCGCCCTTATGCTCGACAATTGTTTCAAGTCGCTGTACGTCCAGAGTGCTGTCGACTTTCTCAACGGCGGAGTCGACAGGGTGCCCCTGACGCACGGTCTTAATTGCTTCGAGAATCTTGTGCGCGCCTGTCGCTAACGCAGTGTCATCGGCCGTGCCCTCGATGTGCATAAACATCACGCGCGGCTCCTCGCGCACGAAGTGATTATGCAAGGCCGTCACGTACAGGTCCGCTTGGATAGCCGCGGCCATTGCGTCCTTGATTTCATCTTCAAGCACGACAATGTCACCCATCAACGTGGTGTGATGTGGTCCTTGCCGAAAGGCGACCCACGATGTGAGTCCCATGAACGGAATGACCTCAAAGCCGTCGAGGGTCACTCTCACTTCGTTGCGCGGGATCGATAACTTGAGCACGTCACCCGTCGTTTGTCCCTTCAGTCCCGTTATGGATTCAATGGCCTGGGTATTAAGCATGTTGCTCTCCTTGCTTCCTTGTCAGTACCTCCTCTCGTTTGGCGCGCCGCATGATGAGTCGAGCGCCGACCGAACGCGGAGGCCACAAGGCTCTCACTCTTCCTCGGCGAGCATCCTCGAATGCGCACGAGATTACGTCTTCGCCGCGAAGCGCTCGCACCAACCGTTGGGGCTAATTCCACCCTCAACCAACTGGCACTGGTTCGGAGCCTGGAAGAACTGGCACAATTGACAACGCTGATTGCCGTTCGCCTTATCCTGATATTTGGCCTCCGATTTGCTGATCTTTTGCTGTGCTTGCGCACTGAAGAAGGCGCTGCCCGTCAACAGAGCGGCGCAACCGATCGTGCTCATCAGGTCTCGGCGCGATGGCATCGCAGCCTTGTTTGGTTGGGCCGCCCGCCGCTGCGTCGGAAGCTGTTGCAGTAGGACGGTCATTGAAGGACCGCACTCGCGTGACGAGTTCTTTGTCATCCCGCTCTCCTCAAGCTGGGTGGTTGTGCGGCGCGCCCCAACGGACGGCCGCTGTGCGGACCGCAGTCGCGCCTGCATCGTGAATAGGGAGGGGTAGAGAATTGTGTTTCGTCCATGCGCAATCGCCTCGGAAGCGAGCCGTGCGCAGAGCTTGGACGGCAATCCGTCTAACGGGGAGCCTGCGTCCCCCTAGGGTGGAGCAAACGACATCGGCCCCGAAAGGTTCCTATGGCGTAATGCAAGGTTCTCTCAGGCATTCGAAGGCCCCATCAGGTAGGGTGCTCGCCGTCGGCGTACTTGGCAATTTGGCAGGCCATATGAGGGAGCAAGAAGCGTAGATCGGATCAGCCCGAACGGCACGTCTTCGTGCCTTCTTTTCGGCGGTCTCACGACGCTAAGCTTCGACCGTCGGCTTCCCAGATCGCTATGGAGTTCGAGGCGATGCACTGTCCTGACCAAAAGCGACGTTCGCTTCTCCTGACGGCTCTCGCCACCGGAGCGTGCTTGGCAACCAAATCCGTTGGGCCGGCGCCTCGACGCTTAGCCGCGCTTCCGCTGACGATCGCCGACGGCGCGCTTATAGTGGCTGGAGCTTTCGTCGGAAAGGTCGGTGCGCAGCCAGGAGGATGAACGGGCACCTTAATGAGGGCTTTGCAGGAGGAAGCCCAAGCCCGAGCTCGACAGGATTAGCCCTTTGCCGCGACATTGAAGCTTCGAGCGGTGACCTAACGCCAGGAACGAACCCATACGAGGGTGGTTGATGCCTAGACCATGTGCCTCATGAAGCTCAACCTTTTGGACGGTAGCCGGAGCGGCACGCTGACCGAAACGCCGGCCGGAGTCATCCTCTTGGCGATAGTCGTCGCGCTGGCAGTCGTGTGCTTCACGACGCGAGCCGCCAGATGAGGGCACAGTTCAGGTTCTCGCCTCTTTACTGCTGGCGATCGCTCCGATCGCTCCGATCGCGCCCGCAACCGCGAAGGGATGCATCAAGGCCGCGATCGTGGGAGGCGTTGCCGTGGACTGCCGGATGAAAGCCGATTTCACCCGCAAAGCTGCGGCCTGATCGTGACCGCAACGCCGGCCCGCGGTCTTTCGGTGCGAGCCTCAATGCTGCTTGCGATAGTCCGATCTTTCCATTCACTGGCGCGAGGGCTGCTTAGCAGGCGGGCCGCTCTTATTGCCCGGCAGTCCCTTAATGTTCGACGGGTCCTGCATCCGAACCGTCGGGTTCTCCTGGTTCGTCGTCGAGCTAGAACCAACGGTCTCTCCAGGCTTGACGGCAGGACCGCTCTTGTTTCCCGGTTGACCCGGTATTCCTGCGCCGGAGCTCTGTGCGCTCGGAGCACCGGAGACGTCGGGTTTGGTCGTTTGCGCCAACACCGCTGAAGACAGAACCGTCAGCAGAAGGGCGACGGCACTTATAAGCAACTTCATGGCGCTTACTCCTTACGAAAGGATTGTGTCAGAGCGAACGTGCGCCTGCTCAGCGCGTTCCGACCCCGGGTGAATTTAAAGAGCCGCGCATCCGCGAGTGACGCCAGCGCCTCGGCAGAATGGGAGTATTGTCCTAATCGAACGGACAGTGCACTGATATTGTTGTAAGTTCCTTCGAGTTTCAACTTCGGAACTGACGTTTTGGAGGAGATTATCGCGCCTAATTTCCTGAGGGCGGACGGCCACATTCAGCTTCGCGTCGAACTCCATTGCGCCGACGAAAAAACGGCAAGTGAACGAGCCAAGCAGCTCGCTGATGATCATGACGTCGACCTTTGGGAAGGCGCACGCCTGATCCGCACGCGCATCCAACGAATGCACATTGGCGTCATCCGGCGGCCGCCTGGCGTCCCGTCCGTTCGGATGCGATAGGGCGCGGCGCCAGCGCCCGTTGTCCGGTCGGGCGGGCCACGCCCTATCCAGATTCGCCCTTCACCTAGTCGTGAGTTGGGTCCGCTGTCTGCGCGGGTCTACATCAAGGGTGGGTTGATCGAGACGGTCTCTCGCACCACGAGCGCTACAGGAGCAGGCCGACAGTGCCAGTGCCCGACGGGGCCAGCGCCAACAGTGCCAGCGTCCTTGCGGCCAGAGAAAGCGAGCATCAACCTCCGCGCCCCACGCGGCGCAAGCGCTTGCGTCCGCGACTCGGGCGCGGTCGGTTGATAGGCCATTTTCGTCTGATGATCCTGTAACCCTTCGCGAGCCTCTTGCGCGGTGGTGCGACGCGATGGCGCTTGAGCCGCGTGCACCATGCCAATGTGAGCTTATCATGAGCGAAAGCATCTCATCGGTATTGCTCGATGCGCACCGCGCAAGGAGGCAGGGTCTCAACGCTATCGCGCAGCGACAACGCGCGCGGCTCGGCGAGGCCGTCGCCTTCGCTCGCGCCAACTCGCCTTATTATCGCGAGCTCTATCAGGGTCTACCGGAGCGGATTGAGAGTTCGTCTGTGCTGCCGGTGACCAATAAGCAAGAGCTGATGCGTTATTTTGACGACTGGGTCACCGACCGCGAGGTTAGTTTCGCGGCAGTGCGAGCGTTCGTCGATAACCCTGAGCTGATCGGGCAACGCCTCCTTGGCAAATATTCGGTGGCAACCACCTCGGGCACTACCGGGACACCTGGAATATTCCTGTTGGACAAGCACAATTGGACGGTCACACTCGCTTTTTCGCTGCGCATGATGATCGGCGCGCTTGGCGCCAGCGACATGTTTCGTCTCCTCGTTCGCGGCGGTGGCGCGGCGTCGGTGCTGGCGATGGGGGGCCATTACATCGGCGCAACCAGCTTTGCTGCGATCCGCACAAAATGGCCGGCCCGACGATTCCGGGCGCTCCCGGCACAGGCGCCGTTGCAGAATCTGGTCGCCGAACTCAATCGGCTCTGCCCGGCTCTGCTCATCGGATACGCCAGCGTCATGGCACTCTTGGCCGCCGAGCAGGATGCCGGTCGCCTGCATATTCGGCCGGCGCTGGTTCTTCCGACTTCGGAAGGGCTTTCGTCGGACGGATACGACCGGATCGCAAGGGCATTCCACGCCAAGGTCCGGACTATTTACGTCGCGACGGAATGCCTGTTCATGGCGATCGGCTGTGAACACGGTTGGCATCACGTCAACAGCGATTGGGCGATCCTCGAACCCGTCGATGCGAGCTATCGGCCGGTGCCGCCCGGTGAGGAGTCGCATACGGTCCTCGTGAGTAACCTCGCCAATCGCGTGCAGCCGATCCTCCGCTACGATCTCGGCGACCGGATCCTGCAACGACCTGATCCCTGTCCTTGCGGCAACCCGCTTCCGGCGATCCGCGTGCGGGGCCGCGCTGCCGATATCCTCACGTTTCCAACCGAACGCGGCGAGAAAGTCACAGCGCCATCGCTCGCGCTTGAGATAGATCATGTACCCGGCGTGGAGTTGCTTCAGATCGTGCAGACTGCGCCAACACAATTGCGCGTTCGGCTCCATCCCGCAGCCGACGCTGACCCAAACCGGGTTTGGCGGGCGGTGCATTCCGAATTGACCAAGCTATTGAACGAGCATGGGCTTGGTCAGGTGTCTGTTGAGTTGGCCCCCGAACCACCAGTCGCATCTTCCGCCGGAAAATACCGCACCGTCATCCCACTGGTTCTGAGCGCTTGAAAGTCGTGAGCGTGGGCGGATCGCGCTGCTGCTGCTGCCCTACATCCGCAGGTTTCCATTGAACGCGAAGCAACGAGCTGCCCGCTGTAGGTGAACGGTTGGCGATGGCCTTGTCAGGGTAGGCTGGCGTGAACGGGGAATTACGGCGCGCTGGCACCCGGCTTGAAAAGCACCTGTAGGCCCGAACTGCACCTAATCTTTTGCCCCTCTAGGCAAGACAGCTTCGCGCGTTCAAGCGAACGAGCTCGCCGCCAATGGCACGCCGACTTCAAGCCGCATCTTGATTTCGGTTCGGGCCGTAGTCTTCCGGTTTTGACACAAATTAACCTGGTGTGGTGAAAGCTAGATACACTTCTCTTGGTTGCGAAGACGAGTTTGCGATTGCGATGAAGCTGATTTCGGCTAGCAGCAATGCTGCCGGAATGCTCAGTGCCTCACACGCAGACTTCATGACAATGCTGGGCGGGCCGCGTCGATTGGCCTGCCTTTGCTGAGGCAGGCGCAGCGACCAAAGCCCATTGGAGATCCAGTCGTGGTCCGCTTGCATGTCGAACGCTTCATTCGTAGCCGAACTGTCCGACGATCCCTGGCGCTCGGCATCATCACTCTGAGCGGATGGGCCCTGTTGCCGTATGTGACCTACAGAATTGCTCCGTCCGCCTTTGTCAACGCCGAGCTCATGCGCGTGACTGCACCGATCGCGGGTCAGCTCGCGCCTGATCTTCCACGCAAAGGTGAATATTTCCAGCGCAACCGGGTGGTGTCGCTGGTCGAGGCGCGTTCGCCGGATCGCCGGCACCTCATGGACCTCGATCAGCAGCTTGCCGTGTCTAGCAAGCGCGCAGAGCTCGCAGGTCGGCAACTCGAGGAGATCGCCGAGCTCGATCGCAAGCTCCGCGAGCGCAGCGAGGACTATCGTTTGGGAGCGGTCGCACGCCTCAGCCACGAGATCGGAGAAACGGAGGCTGAAAGAGGTGGCTGTCTCGCCGAGGCGCGGCAGCGGAACGATGTCGCGGGCCGGATGGAGAAGCTCGTCAAGCTCGGCATCAGTTCACAGATCCGTTCTTCCGAGGCCCAGGCTTCCCAGGAGGCAACCGCAACGCGGTGCCAGATGGCCGATGAACGCCTGCAGCGCTTCAAGACCGAGTTGGCGGCGGCCGAGAAGGGCATCTATCTTCGTGGCGATGCCAATGACGTGCCCTATTCTCAGCAACAGCGCGAGCGGCTTGTTCTCCGTCGCCAGGAGCTCGAGACGGACCTGTTGCAAAACAGCTCACGTTCCGCGCAGCTGGCCGCGGAAATTGCAGAGGAGCGCGCTCGACTTGATCGCCTTCAACACTACGATCTGTCGTTGCCTGCAGCCCATGTGGTCTGGTCGGTCGCGGCCAGCCCGGGCTCGATGGTCACGGAAGGGCAATCGGTCTTTGATTTTGCAGATTGCGAACGCCGATTTATCGTTGTTGAACTGCCAGAGCGCGATTTCGAGAAGATCAAGCCTGGAGATGCGGCGACTGTCCGCCTGATCGGGAGTTCGAGAGTGGAAGACCGGCCAGATCCGGCAAGTTCGCGGCTCGGCGGCGTACGCCGATGATCGACTGCTCGCGGCTCGGGTGCCGCGACCTGATCCGGGCAACATTACTGTTGAGATCTCGTTGCCGCCTAACGAGACGGCGGCCGACCACAACGGCTCCTGCGACATCGGACGGCTGGCCGAAGTGCGCTTCGAGCGCAGCTCCGACGGCCTGCTTCGATTGGTCAGCTCGAAGCTGAAATGGCTGACCGCTCGGTTGGACCTCGACCAGTCGTCCCTGTGAGCGAGAAATTCCGTGCAGGTCATGACTTTGTCTTTCGCTCAGCTGTTCGCGCCGATGCTGGGCGTCTTTGCGGCGATGTACCTGTTGGCGCCGACCTTTGCAGTCGCGCGCCTTTGGGCGCGTGTCGCGATTTTCATCGCGGTTTGGCTTGTCGTTGCCCGCTATCTCGAATGGCGGATCTTCACCACAGTGCTGCCGGCAAGCGGGACCTGGTATCAGGTCGGCTGGATCTGGCTCTGTCTCTTCGTTGAGCTCCTGACTTTCACGGATCAGTTCATTCTCTATCTGACCTTCCTTCGCAGGACCGATCGCCGCAGCGAGGCAGATCAGCACGAACGTCGGCTTCGCGGCCTGCCGGAGGATGAGCTGGCCTCGGTCGACGTCTTCATTCCGACCTATGACGAGCCGTTCGAGGTGCTGGAAAAGACGATCACGGGCGCACTATGTCTGGACTATCCAAACTTCCAGGTCTGGGTCCTGGATGATGGTCGCAGGCCCTGGCTCAAGGAACTCTGCGAGCGCAAGGGTGCCGGGTATCTCACTCGTTCCGACAATGTGAATGCGAAAGCTGGCAATATCAATCATGCGCTGACGATGACGCATGGCGAGTTCTTCGCGATCTTCGACGCGGACTTCGTGCCGCAGCGCAATTTCCTGATGCGCACAATAGGCTTCTTCGCCGATCCAAAGATCGGAATCGTTCAGATCCCGCACGCCTTCTACAATGAGGACCCGATGCAGGCGAATCTCGGCCTGCACAGGGGACTGCCGGACGAACAACGGTTCTTCTTCGATTCCATCATGCCCGCGCGCGACGGCTGGGATGGTGCGTTTTGTTGTGGATCCAACTCCGTCACGCGTCGTGCAGCACTCCGCGCGGTAGGCGATTCCTTGCCGACCCAGTCCATTACGGAAGACATCCTGCTGACGCTGGTCCTGCTGCGCAAAGGATACGTCACCCGTTATCTTTGCGAACCGCTGGCAATTGGATTGGCACCGGAAAGCCTTGGCGCCTTTTTTGTGCAACGGCAACGCTGGGCGCGTGGTGCGATTCAGACCCTGTATCTCGCCGCCGGCCCGCTCGGCCCCGGGCTGAGCTTGATGCATCGGCTCCTCTTCTTTCCGACGCATTGGCTCTCACTGGGCTTGCGGGCGCTCATGGTCGTGCTGGTTCCGATCGTGTTCATGTGGACCGGCCTCGCGCCTGTGGTCGACGTCACCCCTGAGTCGGTCTTCTATTACTTGTTCCCGGCGATCCTGGCGCTCAACGGCGGTATCTCCTGGTTCGCGCCGCACGCGCATTTTCCACTCGCTGCTCAGGTGTCGGCGACCATCCAGAGCTTCAAGATTTTACCGACGGTGCTCGGCACTCTCGTCAGGCCGAAGGGGCATGCGTTCAGGGTGACGCCCAAGGGAGCCGCCGCGCGGTGCGCAAGCTATGCCGCGGAGATATTCTGGCCGTCGGCGGCCCTGATGGCGTTGACGGTTGTCGGCCTCGTTCTGAACACCATCCCGGAATGGCGGATCATCGATCATCCGGCCGCTTTGCCGATGGTCGCCTTCTGGTCGGTCGTGAACATCGTCGTGCTGTTCTTCGTCTGCATGACCTCGCTACAGGCGCGGATGGGGCGTTCCGAGGAACGCTTCGATGTCGACGAATCAGTCTTGATCCATACTGAGACCGGTGAGCTGCTTTCCGGGCGCATGAGCAACATCTCTCTTTCCGGCGCCGGCGTCCTGCTCGATTCCGGCATCGACTGTCCTCGTAGCGGAGAACCGCTGCGCGTACACATCATGCAGGTGGGCTGGGTCGACGCGATGATCGCGCAGCAAAGGGGTCAGCTCGTTGGGGTGCAGTTCAAATTGCCGCAGTCGCTCGAACGAGACCTGTTGATCCGCAAGCTCTTTACCGTCGCCCGCTTGAAGGAGAACAGTGTTATCGCATGGTCGGTGAACAGGACGATGCTCAAGAGCATCTGGTCAATGGCCGCGCCGTTGCCTCAGCTTGAGACAAGTGGCGCGAAACCCGCGGCGCCTTCGCCGGCTGAGCGTCTGCCGGCCGAGAGCCTGGTCATCCGGCCTCAACCGCGGATCGGCGATTTGGCACATCTCGCCGGAGCTCGAAGCCTGCATCCGACGAGTTTCACCAGAACCTTTCCTTAGCCGGGTCGGCGGCTCGGTACTCCAAGCCATCGGCTGAGCTGATGTTGTTGATCCCTGTGCTCATCGACCTCCGCGAGCTGTCGATCGCACAAACCGGCTCTCGATGCGGTCAGCCAACTTCCATGTTCTGCCACAAACCTCAACCGGAAATGGGCAAGCCTGTCATAGCCCGAATCGTCCTGGGGTCTCAGGGTAGAGGAAACATCTCTTGTCCGATCATCGCAGCGATTTTCGCCAAGGGCGTTTGACGTTCTGGGCATCCGTATTTGTGGCGGTCGCCTGCGTGGCGATTGTCGCAGTCAGCGGCTGGCGGGAGTGGTCCTCTCGGCAGGCGACGTTGAAGAGCTCCGAGACCGACATGGCCAATCTGGCCCGATCGCTGACGCAGCACGCGGACGACACCTTCGAGCTCACGGACACCGTTCTGAACGTGCTGGTTGGCCAGCTCGAACTGGAGGGAACTGGCCCTGCGGCAATTGCCAAGATTTCAGACCTTCCTTTCCCGGCGCAAGGCCGCGAATCGAATTCGGGCGGTGTTCATCTATGACGAGACCGGACGCTGGCTCGCTACCAGCGAGTCCGTTGACTTCGCCAGCCTCAACAACAGCGACCGCGACTATTTCCAGCATCATCGTGCCGTGGCTGACCGGGGAACCTTCATTGGACATCCGGTGAGGAGTCGATCAGGCGGGCAATGGATCATCACCGCGTCGAGACGCTTCAATCATCCTGACGGCAGTTTTGCCGGCGTCGCCCTCACGACAATCAACGTTGACTACTTTCTTCAGTTTTATAGCGGGTTCGATGTTGGCCAGAATGGTTCAGTTGCGTTGGCGGCCGCAGACGGCATTGTCCTCGCACGTAGCCCGGACAACGGATACACAGGCCGCGATCTGTCTGGCGCCCCGCTTTTTAGGAGCCTCCGCGAGCGGCCGGTTGCGGGCGCCTACTACTTCACGTCGCCTCTCGACGGGGTTCGGCGTCTGAGCTTTTATCAACGGAGCAGTCGCTATCCTGTTCTCGTGGTTGCCACGGAATCCGAAGACGACGTCTTGGCCCCCTGGCGCAGAGCCGCTCTGGGGCGCATGGCTGCAGTGCTGGGACTGGCAGGAGGGCTGGCGGTTGCGGGACTCTTGCTGGTGCATCAGCTGCACCAGCGGCAAAAGATGGCCGCAGCTCTGGTCGCCAAGGAGGCGGATTTTCGCCTCCTTGCAGAGCAGTCGGGCGATATGGTGATGCGCATCGCGATCGATAGGCAGATCCTCTATGCGTCGCCGTCCAGCGCCCAGGTTCTTGGCTGGGCTCCGAACGAGTTGGTGAATACGTCAGCTCTCGCCGGGATAAATCCCGCGGACCTGGCACGGGTTGAGCAAACGATCTCCGCGTTGATGAACGGCGAGGCCGAAGAGGCGAGAATTGCATATCGCACCCGTCATCGCGAAAAGATCGAGGTCTGGATCGAAACTGCGCTGCGCGTCACCAGGAGCGCGCAGAGCGGGGACATCAACGGCGTGGTGGCGATCTCGCGCGACATGACCGAACATAAGGATCTCGAGGATAAGCTGTCGGCTCTCGCGATTTCGGATGGCCTGACGTCATTGGCAAACCGCAGGCACTTCGACGAGCGGCTGGCGGCGGAATGGGATCGGGCCAGACGCGAAGGAGCGCCTTTATCGCTGTTGCTGATCGACGTCGATCATTTCAAGAGCTTCAACGATCAGTACGGGCATCAGGCCGGCGACGCGTGTCTTCGCTCAATCGCCAGGGTCCTGGCGGAGCAGGCCAGACGCCCGGCAGACGTGGCGGCCCGGTATGGTGGTGAGGAATTCGCCTTGCTGTTACCGAATACTGATGCAGGAGGGTGCAAGCAGGTCGGCGAGCAAATTCGGCAAGCGATCCAGGAACTCGGCATCCTGCACGCGTTCAACCCGCCGTCCAAGCAAGTCACGGTGAGTATTGGCGGCGCAACGCATGTGGCGCTGACCGACAAGGCGGATTGCGCGTCATTGATAGCGGCTGCGGATAAGGCGCTCTATGCCGCCAAGGAGAGTGGGCGCAACGGCCTTGTGATGTCAGGGCAAATCATCGCGTGGCCTGGCTCGATACGGGCTTGAAGGGAGAGCAATCAGACCAGCGCCATCGCTGCACCCGCAGCGGCGCTGAACGCGACGACGATGAGCGGAGGAGCGCGCCAGGCGACCAGCAGGACAAAGCCGACGAGCGCGATGCCGAAGTCCCGTGGCGAATGCACGGTCGCGGTCCAGACCGGATCGTAGAGTGCTGCCCCCAAGACGCCGACGACCGCGGCGTTGACACCCCGCATCATGGCCTGGGCGCCGGCGCGCTTGCGGAACGAATCCCAGAATGGCAAGGCTCCGAGCAGCACCAGCATCCCCGGCAGGAAGATGCCGACGAGGCCGAGCGCCGCGCCCGCGAGCCCATGCGGCTCGGCAGAAACCACCGTGCCCAGATAGCCCGCGAAGGTGAAGAGCGGGCCGGGGACGGCCTGGGCGGCACCATAGCCGGCGAGGAATGCGTCGTCGCTCAACCAGCCCGGCGCGACGAATGCTTCGCGCAGCAGCGGGAGCACGACATGGCCGCCGCCGAAGACGAGCGCGCCCGAACGATAGAAGGCATCGAACAGGGCGATGCCCGATGATCCCGTTAGGCCGCGCAGCGCGGGAAGCCCCACCAGCAGAACGATGAACATCCCGAGCGTGATCAGGCCCACGGTCCGCGATACTGGCATCTCGACATGTCCGGACGGGGCCGGCGCCTCGCTGCGGCACAGCCACAGTCCGATCAGCCCGCCGAGGACGATCGCTCCGATCTGCGCGACCGACGACGTGCTGAAGAGGATGATGAGCGCCGCCACCACCGCGATCGAGGCGCGCTCGCGGTCGGGACAGAGGTTGCGCGCCATGCCCCAGACCGCCTGCGCCACGATGGCGACGGCCGTCAACTTCAATCCGTGCAGCAGGCCGCCGCCAAGCGGTCCGCTCAACACGCCGGCGCCGTAGGCGAACAGGATGAGCGCCGCGGCGGAAGGCAGCGTGAAGCCGGTCCAGGCGGCGAGCGCCCCGAGATATCCGGCCCGCATCAGGCCGATCGAGAAGCCGACTTGGCTGCTGGCCGGGCCCGGCAGGAATTGGCACAGCCCGACCAGATCGGCGTAGGCGTGCTCGTCGATCCACTTCCGTCGTACGACGAACTCGTCGCGGAAGTAGCCGATGTGCGCGATCGGACCGCCGAAGCAGGTCAGTCCGAGCTTCAGGAAGATCCGCAGGACCTCCAGCGGCGAGCCGGCGCTGGATCGGACTCCGGTAGAGGCATCGGTTGATGAATTCAGATTGGTCACGGACGTTTGATCCGATTCCGGCTGCACACTTATCGGCTTTCGATAATTGATATCGGTCGGATCAGCCAGTCCTAATCCTTCATGGCCTCGCCTGTGAATTCGAGGAGGCGCGTGGCGGCCTCGAGAAGGCTTTGAAGGACTACGAACAGAAGAACGAGAAGGCTTGGCGCTGATCAGTGCGGCGCCGTGCGGCCCTGTTCACGGGAGTGCATTGCCGTCGCTGAATTCGCCGCGAAGATGCCCGACTGACGGCGTGGCCGAGCGCCTGATGGTGGAGGACATGAGGGACAGTGCGTCGGAGATTGCCGAGATCAGGGATGGCGTTCACCTCTGCATCGACATGCAGAACATTTTCGCCCCTGGCGGGCTCTGGGCGACACCCTGGATGGAGCGCGTCCTGCCGACGATCGCCTCGATTGCGGCGCGCCATCCGGCCAGAACGATCTTCACGCGCTTCATCACGCCGCAGGATCCGGAAGACCGTCCGGGCCAGTGGCAGAGCTATTTCCAGCGTTGGCACCAGGCGACGCGAAAACATCTTCCGCCATCCGGTCTCGAACTCGTGCCGGCCTTGGCCGGGTTCGTTCCGCCGGCTGCCGTCATCGACAAGCCGGCCTATTCCGCGTTCAGCAATCCGGGTCTTGCAAGCCTGCTGATCGGAAAGAACGTCGGCACGGTGGTGATCACCGGGGCCGAGACGGATGTCTGCGTGCTGTCGACGGTTCTGAGCGCCGTCGATCTCGGCTTCAGGGTCGTCATCGTCGAGGACGCGCTGTGCAGCTCGTCCGACGTCGGGCACGACGCGCTCATGACGATGTACCGCACCCGCTTTCACGGCCAGGTCGACCTCGTCACCGCGGAGGAGCTGGCGGAGTTCTGGCGGGAGTAGATTCGCCAGGCATTCCGACGAAGTGCGGCGGCCGATTCACATAGCCTAATGCACGGGTCATCCGGAGCGGCCAGACTATGCCGGCTGGAAAGGGGGCTGCGATGACGATGGATCGCATTGAACAAGCCTTTGTCGCGACCGCGATTACGGGTTTCCTGGTGATGATGGGAGCGATCATCTGGATGATGATGGGCTAACGGCCGGGAAGGGTCCTGTCTTGCGCGTCGCGCTACCTTACGCCGGAGCTATCCTGTGCCTGGCGGTGACCGCCTGGATCGCCTTCGCGCATTTGTTCTGATCGTTGTCGGCTGCGATCTTCCGAGGCAGCGGTCTTGTCCGGATGCTGCCTGTCCCGGCGGGGCGGCTTGCGGCGCTTTTGCTCCAGCTCCTCGCGCAGGCGCTGAGCGCTCACGAGATGATCGCTGCTGCGCAGCAGTGCCAGGGCCTCGCGCACCAGCTCCTGCGAATGGCTCAGGAGTTGCTTGTCGACGGCGGGATCAGGTGCATAGATCATTGAACGTCGCTCTCTGTTGCGAGGAGTGGTTAGGAAGACGCGCCGCGCTGCGCGTCATGCACGCCGGTCGCCGACGAGCCCAGCCAGATTCCGTGCCATGGCCACGATATCGATCGGCTTCTCCCAGAGCGGCACGTCCTGGAATTCCGGCTCGATGCTGATTTTCTCGTACCCCGTCGTGAACACGAAGGGCACATCGCGCGCCCTGAGCTCCCTGGCAATCGGAAAGATCATCTGGATCCGGATGTTTACGTCGAGCACCGCGGCATCCAGAACGCCGCCATTGTGCAGCATCGCGACTGCATCCTCGATGTGACCGACGGGACCGGCAATCTCTGCGCCGAGCTTGCGCAGGGCATTGCCGATGTCGTCGGCGAGAAAATATTCGTCCTCGACCACCAGAATGCGGCGCCCCGTCAGCGGCGTACCTGCAAGAGACGACGCGGGCGAAACTGACATGATCCCCTCCCGGGAGCCCATCGATACGATTGGAACATAAGGCGGAGGACCGCCTTGGTCCAAACGACGCAATCCGAGGCGGGTTCCATGAGCAACCGCGACATCATCGTCATCGGGGGCTCGGCCGGCGCCACCCAGCCCTTGAAGCAGATTCTGGGCCGCCTGCCGGCAGACTTGCCGGCCGCGATCTTTGTCGTCCTGCACATTCCTGCGCAGGGCATCGGGATCCTATCCACGGTCGCCAACAATGCCGGCCCGCTTCCGGTGCGGCAGGCCAAAAACGGCATGAAGATCGAGCCCGGCCAGATTTATCTCGCCGCGCCCGACCACCACCTGCTGCTGTCCGGGGATCACATTTTCCTTGGGCGGGGGCCGCGCGAGAACCTGGTGCGGCCGGCGATCGATGCCCTGTTCCGCTCCGCCGCCCTCTATCACGGTCCGCGCGTGATCGGCGTGCTCCTGAGCGGCCTCTTGTCGGACGGCGCCGCCGGCCTCAACGCCATCAAGCGCTGCGGCGGGATGACGGTGGTGCAGGACCCCATGGACGCAATTTCCGATGAAATGCCGCGGCGCGCCATGGAGGCGACCACCATCGATCTCTGCGTTCCCGGCGCAACCATGGGCGACGTTCTCTCCGAGTTGGTCAAGGAGCAGGCCGGAGTCCCGCTGCCGATCCCGCCCGAGATCAGGCTCGAGGTCGAGATTGCGGCCGGTGAGCGGATCGGCAGCGACAATCTCGTGTCGGTTGCCGATCCCGTTGCCCTCACATGCCCGGCCTGCGGGGGAGTGCTTTCCGAGGTCAAGGAAGGTCGCCCAATGCGTTTCCGCTGCCAGGTTGGTCACGCCTTCACCGCGGATGTTCTCGCCAAGGAGCAGGAAGGGCGGGTCGATGAAGCCTTGCGGGTTGCGCTCCGCATCATCGAGGAACGGGCGGAACTGGTGCACCGCATGGCCGCCGACGGCCGGCGCAGCGACCGGCCTGCGGTCGCCGAGATGTACGAAGCCAGGGCGGCCGAATACCGCGAATATGCCGATATGATCCGGCGCGTCGTGCTAAAATCGCTCGATCCTCCGGTTCATAAGCGGGAGGCTTGAGGGCTCTGCCATGGCCAACTCCCTTGCCGAATGGACCGAGCAGCTCCGTACCGAGCAGCGCCTGCTGGTGAAGGCCGATCGGGACATCGAGCAGGGCTCGCAGCGCATCCGCGATCAGGAAGATCGCGTGCGTGAGCTGATGGCGGAAGGCCACGATACGCGGCAGGCAGAACGGCTGGTTGACCTGCTCAAGGAGACCCTGGCCGAATGGGAGCGCCACCGCGTCTTGATCGAGCAGCGCGTTACTTACCTCCGGCAGCAGGTCGAGGCGGGTTAGCCGGCGGGTGGCTGATTGCCGGTCTCCTGAATTCTGCACTGAGCTCGAACATGTAGTCGAGCTGTCGCTCCACGCGGCGGCGCCAGCGGTCGTTCTCGGCGAGCAGGCGGCGTGTGGTCGCGGCGGCGCGCTCGGCGCGCCCGATCAGGGTCGCGAGTTCCTCGGAGATTTGCATCGCGCGTTCCTGCGCTACCCGCCGAGTATGGACCTTCCGGCCGGGGCTGACAACGCTCGGGCCAGGAATTGAAAAGGGGCTTCGGGACATTTTTGCCTTTGATCTGTTGGGGTAATATCGATTTCTGCTATTTGCAGGAGCCGGGCGCCCATTGGTCCCGGTCAGCGAAAGAGAGCTACCAGAGCCATGAAGGAAGTCGGCGACCGACCAGTCGATGGAGAGCGCCAGATCAAGGCCCCGCTGATCATCGGCGTCGGCGCCTCACCCGGCGCCCTGGACAGCATCGAGCGCTTCTTTGGCAAGCTGATCATCGGCGCAGATCAGGCGATCGTGCTGGCACTTCAGCATCACGAGTCGTTCGACGAGCCACGGCTGCGCCGGATCGTGCAGGGATCCAACGGCGCCAAGGTTGCCGACATCCGTGACGGTCATGCGATCGAGGGCGGCACGATCTATCTGTGCCCGCTGGCGATGATCACCACGATTTAGGGCGATCGGTTCGCGATCCGCAAAGCCGAGCAGGCGCCCGGCGAGCGCGCCACGATCGACAGCTTCCTGGTGTCGCTGGCCGAAGAACGTGCCGAGCAATCCATCGGCGTCATCCTCGCCGGCACCGGCGGAGACGGCACGCTCGGCGCCGCGACGTTGAAGGACCACGGTGGTCTCGCCATCGCAGAGAAAGCCGCGGGCCCGAACACGGCCGAGCACCTGCTCGACGGCAACACGCCTGCCGCGATTGCCGACTATGTACTGCCGCCGGAGGAGATCCCCGAGCACATCCAGGTCTACGCCCGTCATCTGAGGCGCCTGGATGAGAAGCAGGGCTTCGACGAGGTGCTGGCCGCGGCCGCGACCTCGCTGTCGCGCATCGCCGACATCCTGCGCAACAAGACCGGCAATGATTTCCACGGTTACAAGCAGAACACCTTCCTGCGCCGCGTGCAGCGCCGCATGCAGGTGGTCCAGATCGACGGTATTCCGGCCTATGTCGATTTGCTGCGCAACGACAAGGATGAGGCGCAGCACCTCTTCAACGACCTCCTGATCGGCGTCACTGAGTTCTTCCGCGACAAGCGCGAATTCGAGGTGCTGGAGACCCAGATCATTCCGAAGATATTCGAGGGCAAGGGCGCGGGTCAGCAGGTTCGGGTCTGGGTGCTCGGCTGCGCCACCGGCGAGGAGGCTTACTCGATCGGCATTCTCCTACGCGAATACATGGCGCGGATGGATTCGGTGCCGCAGGTGCAGATCTTCGCCACCGACATTGACGGCCGCGCGCTGGCGGCCGCGCGCGTCGGCCGTTATCGCACCAGCATCGAGGCCGACATGACCAGCGAGCGCCTGGCGCGCTGGTTCGTGCGCGAGGGCGACACCTATTGCGTGGTCAAGGAGCTGCGCGAGATGTGCATCTTCTCGCAGCACAACGTCATCAAGGACGCGCCGTTCTCCAAGCTCGACCTCGTCTCCTGCCGGAACCTTCTCGATCTATCTCAATGCCGAATTGCAGAACCGCGTGATCCCGCTCTTTCATTTCGCGCTGCTGCCGGACCGCTTTCTCTTCCTCGGCAATTCCGAGAACGTGACGCGGCATCCGAAACTGTTTGCGCCGATCGATCGCCGCGCCCGCATCTTCAAGAAGCTGGAGACCGGAACGCGGCTGCCGCCGGAATTTCCGATCACGACCGCGGCGGGCAGGGCGCCGGTCGAAGTGCCGCCGGTGCGCTCCTTCGGCCCCGACGTAGGCCTGGAGCGCCGCGCCCAGCGCATCGCGGAGCGCTATGCGCCGGCCTACGTCATCACCGATGACAATTTCCAGATCCTGCACTTCTCCGGTCGCACCGGCCGCTACATCGAGCCGACGGCGGGCACCGCCACGCTCGACCTGCTCCAGCTCGTGCACCGCGATCTCCGCCTGGAACTCCGCACCGCGCTGAGCCGTGCGGCGGAGACCAACGAGCCTGCCCATGCCGAGCAAGTGCAGCTCGGCGTGAACGGCCACCGTGTCCTGGTCGACGTCACCGTCGAGCCGATCCAGGAGGGCGGCGGCGGCCACCGTAATTTCGTCGTTCTGTTCAAGGACGGCCCCATCCGCGCGATCGAGACCAACCAGAGCAATCCCAACGCCCTCGTGCGCACCGAGCATGTTGAGAGGCTCGAAAGCGAGCTGCGCGCGACGCGGGAGCGCCTGCAGGCGACCATCGAGGAGCTCGAAAGCACCAACGAGGAGCTGAAGTCCTCGAACGAGGAATACCAGTCGCTCAACGAGGAGCTTCAGTCCGCGAACGAGGAGCTCGAAACCTCGCGCGAGGAATTGCAGTCGGTCAACGAGGAACTGACCACCGTCAATGGCGAGCTGGCGCATCGCGTTCAGGAGTTGACCCGCGCCACCAGCGACCTCAAGAATTTCCTCGAGAGCACGCAGATTGCGACCGTATTCCTCGACAACGATTTGCGCGTGATGAATTTCACGCCGGCGATCACGCAGGTTCTGCATCTGGTCGAGACCGATACGGGCCGCCCGATCGCCCACATCAAGGCGCGCATCCCGATCGAGGAGCTCTACGACGACATTCGCCGCGTGCTGCGGACGCTGGCGAGCGTAGAGCGCGAGCTGAGCGCGCCCGACAGCGGCACACGCTACATCGTCCGCATCCTGCCCTATCGCAGCATCGACAATTTCATCGCAGGCGTCGTCATCACCTTCATCGACGTCACCGCGATCACCCGGGCCGAGGAGCGGCAGCGCCTGCTGCTGGCCGAGCTTCAGCATCGCGTCCGCAACACGCTCGGCGTGGTGCGCTCGATCGCCCGTCGCTCGGCGGAGTCGAGCTCCACCGTCGAGGACTACGCCTCGCATCTCGACGGCCGGCTGAACGCCTTCGCCCGCACCCAGGCGCTGGTGACCCGCGATCCCGAAGGCGGCGTCGACCTCGAATTTCTCGTGGTGGAGGAGCTCCTCGCTTATAACGCCCGCGAAGGCGAGCAGATGCGGGTGTCCGGTCCCAAGGTGCGCTTCCAGCCCAAGGCCGCGGAGACTTTCGCGCTCGCGCTCCACGAGCTTGCGACGAATGCGCTGAAATATGGCGCGTTGAGCCAGCCGACAGGCCGTATCGAGGTCTCATGGCGCGTCGATGAAAGCACCGAACCCAAGCGGCTGGTGTTCGAATGGCGGGAGCGGGGTGGGCCGCAAGTGGTGCCGCCGCCGCGAAAAGGTTTTGGCACCGAGCTTCTCGAGCGCACGCTGGCCTTCGAGTTCAAGGGCCAGACCACGATGGCATTCAATCCCGGGGGGCTGCAATGCACGATCATCATTCCCTTGAGCAAGCGCACTTTCCACACGCCGTCATTGGCTGACTGATGTCCTTGTCGATCGCCGATCGCAGCCTGTTGGAGCCGGCCGCTCGCCGGCTGAACGCGTTGAGGCCGTTGTCGGCAGAGGCACGCGCCGCGCTTGACTATGCGATGCTCGAAGGGTTGCAGCGCGCCGGCTCCAGCGAGGACCTGATCTCGGAAGGGGATCCCGTCGACAGCGTCCGGGTCGTGCTGTCGGGCTGGCTCTGCCGCTATAAGACGCTCGAGGACGGAAGACGCCAGATCGTCAACTTCATCTTCCCGGGCGAGAGCTGCGACGCGCATGCGTATCTGCTCGCGGTCATGGACCATTCCATCGCGACGCTGACGCCGGTGGTCTACGCTGAAATCAAGCGCGCGCGTTTCGAGAGCCTGATCGCGGGCGACCGGTCGCTTGCGGAAGCATTCTGGTGCGAGACACTCGTCAACAACGCGATCCAGCGCGAATGGGCCATCAATCTCGGCCGCCGCGTCGCGCTGGAGCGCGTCGCGCATCTGTTCTGCGAGATCTTCGAGCGGCTTCGTCCTGTCGGCATGATCGAGGGCAATTCCTGCATCATGCCGGTGACGCAGATGGATCTCGCCGATGCCACCGGCCTGTCCGTGGTTCATCTCAATCGAACCGTGCAGGAGCTGCGCGCGTCCGGCCTGATCGTGCTGCGCGAGCGGACGCTCACCATCAACGATCTCGCCGCGCTCAAGGACGCGGCCCTGTTCTCGCCGAGCTATCTGCACCTGTATCGGCGTGGATGACCAGAGATTGGCGTCAGGTGCTGCTTCGGGTGCCGGCGGCAGCGGCGCTGGTGAGGTGGGATGGGAGGCGAGGGCTCGCTACGTTGTCCGCCGGGGCGAGCATCGCCCCTCATTGTCCTGACGTGCCTTGATCTCGGAGCGGACGCTTGCGCTTTCGTAGATCGACAGTCGAAGCTTCTCGCGCACATCGTCGAACTGCGTCCGAAGAAGGTGGCGCTGCTTTCGAATTTCGCCGTTTTCTTCGAGTGCCAGTTGAGCGCGTGCGAACAGGGTGTCTGTCATTTCTGGATCATGATCGATCCCTCCGCTTTCGACCACCAACCAGGTTAATCTTCGTTTTAATCTTCGCTTTGTCTCCGGGGAAAAGCTCGTAGCTCTTCCCACCAGAGCGTACCGGCAGCATATGTAAGTCGTACTGACCAAGACCGGCACGTCTCTCTGGCGGTGCGCTTGTGTTGAGGGCGGCTGGAAACGCGTCAACTTTCCATGTCAGCGACGCAACCGCTCCCGATCGGGCACGTTGGTCTCCCACTGCAGTGAAGAGCAGTGACGAGAACGCAATGGCGCGCTCCGCCCAGAAACAAGGAGAACGCCTGATGTCGATGCGGCATCGATTCAAGCATACGGATCCTCTGGAAATCCGGTTGGCGGCCGAGGCGGAGCGGCTGCGCGAAGAGGCCAAATCGCTTCCGCCCGGCGCTGCACGCGACGAGATGTTGCGCAAGGCGCGGCAGGCGGAAACAGGGTCTCAGATGAGTGAGTGGCTGAGGTCGCCGGGCCTGCAGCCGCCGGACTAATGCAGCCGCGGTTGGAGCGTGCAGCATCAGCATTTCGGTTCCGGCGCAATCGAAAGGGCGCTGGCAACCCGCTGCGCATCCTGGCGGCGCGTAAAATCACGCACTTAACTTATTGAAATGCCGGAACCGGCTGATGCGGCGGAATCTACAATCTGCCGGTTGGGCCGCCCTCAGCCGGCAATTTCCATCCATCCGAATTGCTCGTGAAAATACGATGACCGCCAAACGTAACCGCAGGAAACAGACCCAATCGCTCCAGCAGCGGTTGACGACATTCGCCGAAAACGCCCGCGAGCGCGCGCGCAGCCTGCCGCCGGGCAAGGAACGCGAGATGCTGCTGCAGCGCGCCAAGCAGAACGAAGTGACCTCGAACTTGACCGACTGGCTGAGCGCACCCGTCTACCCACGACGAGGACAATGAAGATGGGAAGCATGAAGCACTATCGCGCGTTCCAGATCGAGCCGGACGGGCGTGTGTTCGGATGCGTCAATCTCGTCTGCGACAATGACGAGCAGGCCAAGCGCGAAGCCGCCGCGCTCGTGCTGCTGCATCGCATCGAGCTGTGGCGGCTCGACCAGCGCATCGCGCGCTTCGATCTGCCCCAGGAGATGGTGCGCCAGTAGAGCTATGGGAACCGCGCGGAGTGCCCCGGGTTGGTCGGACGGTACCGACTTCGCCAGGAGCCAGCATGATGGACGCCGACATTCGCAAGGGGATGCCGCCCGTCAGGCTGTCGCGCGAGGAGTTCGAGCGGCGTTACCGGAGCCAGTTCGTCGATCCCGCCTTTGCCCCGCTGCAACGCGAGCTCGATGCCGTCGTCGGTGCCGCCTGGGACGCCTACAGCCATTCGCGCAAGGCGCCGCTGACGCGCAAGGCGGGCGCGGGCTTCGCCGATCCCGATTACGACATCGCCGTCGATTGGCTGGAGGCGCGCGCCGCCGTGCTTGCGGCGCAGCGTCGGCATGACGATGCCGCCGAGACGCCGCGGATCCTGATCATCAACGGCTCGGCCCGCAGCGAGCACACCTGTCCTGGTGAGATGTCCAAGACCTGGCGCCTGGTCAAGCTGGCCGAGCCGGTCTTCATCGAGATGGGATTTGCCGTCGACATTCTCGATCTGTCACGGCTCGCCTCGGAATTCGGCAAGAATATCCATCCCTGCAAATCCTGCGTTGCGACCGCGATGCCGCTCTGTCACTGGCCGTGCAGCTGCTATCCGAACTATTCGCTGGGGCAGACCGGCGATTGGATGAACGAGATCTACCCGCTCTGGGTCGCTGCACACGGCATCCTGATCGTGGCGCCGGTGAACTGGTATCACGTGCCGGCCGGGCTCAAGGCGATGATGGACCGCATGGTCTGCGCCGACGGCGGCAATCCCGATCCGAGCTCGACCCACGGCAAGAAGGCCGCCGAAGCCAAGGCGATGGAGCTGAAGGGCTGGTCTTATCCGCGTCATCTCGCCGGCCGTCATTTCGGCATCGTCGTTCACGGCGATGCGGTTGGCGCCGAGGACGTCCGCCGCGCCTTGTCCGACTGGCTGACAGACATGCAGCTGACCTCGGCGGGCCGCTTCGCCGAGCTCGACGGCTATGTCGGCTACATGGAGCCATACGCCACCTCGCACCGCGAGCTCGATGAAGACGACGAATTCCAGCAGCAGGTGCAGAATGCAGCGCGCGCGCTCGGCAACGCGGTCCGGCTGGCGCGGGGCGGGCGGCTCGAGGAGCCCGGTGCCGGTCTTGCGGACCCAAACCCCAAATGACACAGCGCGGCGACCGGAACCTGGAACGAAGCGCGTTGCCCCGCTTTGGTCGAGCGGAGTGGGGCGCGCGATTGGAGAGAACGGATGGCTCAGTCCGAAGACATGACGCGCTGCATCGGGCTCTGCATGAGCTGCTACCAGATTTGCCTCGGCACCGCGATGAACCACTGCCTCGAGACCGCCGGCAAGCACGTCGAGCCGAAGCACTTCCGCCTGATGATGGCCTGCGCCGAGATGTGCCGGACGGCCGCGCATTTCATGCTGATCAACACGCCGCATCACAAGCACACCTGCGGCGAATGCGCCGAAATCTGCGCCGAATGCGCCGAGGATTGCGAGCGGATCGGCGGCATGGACGAATGCGTCGCGATGTGCCGCTCGTGCGCCCAATCCTGCCGCGCGATGGCGGCCTGAAAGGACAAAGCCCATGCTGGAAGAGAAACTCAAGGAAGCCATCATCGGCGAGCTGCAAAGACAAGCCGCCGACCGGCCCCAAGCGCTCAAGGTTCAAGGCTCGGACGATGTGAAACGCTCGGACGAGCTGACCGTCAACGGCAAGGTCGACCTTGGCGCCCTGGTCATGGTGATCGCGGGATCAGTGGCCGGCGGCCCTTAGCTCGGTCGTCGACCGGCCGTTTAGCCGTATTCCTCCCCGATACCGTATTCCCGGTAGATCTCCAGCGGATCGAGGTCGGGAAACAGGCGGCATTTGGCCTGGGCCAGGTGCAAACTCACCGCCGCCGGCTCCTTGCCGTTCGAGAGCATCTTGCGGATGTCGTCCATATGCGCGTTCGGCCGGTGCTTTGGCTCGAGCTGCTCCAGCGCGACCAGCGCGGTCGCAAGCGCCTCGGTCAGAACCCAATCGTCGTGGCCCGTGATTCCCTTCTTCGGCATCGGCAGACCCCACATGTGGCGGCGGTCGATAGTCTATCGCGACTTTCGCCAAATCGCCATTGAGCCGTTGCGGGCAAGCGGCGCGGGAATGGGGCGACGGCGTGCTCCGGCTTGCAATATGGCCGCGTGTGGCTAAAAGGCGGCGAGTTGCGGGGCGAAAGTATCTTTGTTGAAACAAACTTGGCGTAGACGGGCCTGCACGGCATCCAGGCCGGCTGCTCCGGTCTGGCCCCTGATCCCGTAGGCGCGACGATCCGGTTGCGCTACCCCTTCAAGGCTCGAGCCAGCATGGTTTTTCTTAGCTTCGTCTACCGCTTCATCACCAATTTCGCGTTCATGGCGGTGGTCTATTTCAGCCTGAACTTCATGGAGAAGTACCCGAACCGGGCGATCCTGGCGATCCTGGTGCTGGTCTATGCCGCCATGCGCGCAGCCTCGACGCTGCGCGCGTTCTATTTCTTCCAGAAGATCGAGAAGCTGGAGGCCGAGACGCGGCGGCTTCAGGCCCCGATCAATGATGGTTCGGGCGGAACCTCGGCGCGCAAGCAGGTCGTCGCCGACGTTGCGCGGCTGCGGCGCGACGGCGAGCTCAAGTCCTATATGGACCTGTTCTTCCTGGCGCTGATCGTGCTGCTCTGCGTCGCCGCGATCATGCGGCAGTAGGGCTTTAAGCGCGCTTCTTCAGGCTGGCGACCCCGGTCGGACGCGGCGCGGCGGGCTTGGGCGCCGGGCTGCTGGCCTGCGCAGCGTGCTTCGGTGTGCCATGCGCGGCATGTGCCGTCCGCCGTCCCGGCGATTTGGCTGCCTTGCCCTTGGCCGCATGAGGCCTCTCGGCTGCCATGGCCAGCCGCGTCGCGGCGCGCCGTGAGGCGGTCGTCGACAGCAGCACCTCGACCGAGCCCTCGGGAATCGCAAACAGGTCGCGGTCCGGCACGGGCAGGGTGGCCGCGACATTCGCCAGCGCCATGGTCCGGCGCGGCAGCAGCGGCTGATGCTCGGTCTGCGCATTGAGGTCGGCAACAGCGGGCGCCGGCAGCGTCCCGGCCTGCGCGAACACGAAATTCGGCACGCGCGGCCAGCGCGCGATCGGCGTCGTCTCGGTCGGAGGATGCAGCAGCCATTCCACTGGCGTCGTCGGTGTGGCCGGCCGGTCGGCGGTCGCAGGCACCACATGGACGATGCGATAGCCGCGCGCCTTGAGGTCGCGGATGATCTTCGGCAGCGCCGCCACCGTGCGGGCCTGGATGTCGTGCAGCAGCAGGATGCCCTTGCCCTTGGCCTCCAGCCGCTGGATCGCGAGCTGATAGACCCGGTCGGACGAGACATGGCGCCAATCGTCGGCGGGGAAATCGGCGCTCCAGACCTGGATGCCGCGCGAGATCAGATGGTTCTCGACGCCTTCGGCGCGCATCAGGCCGGGAATGCGGAAGAATGGCGCGAGCTTGGACGGATCGGTCATCGCGGCCGAGGTCCATTCGATGCCGCCGTTGATCTCGGCCTCGGCCTTCTCGATCGGCATCCGGTCGAACGTCAGCGGATGGTCCATGCTATGGGTGCCGACGGTGTGGCCCGCCGCCACCAGCTTGCGCACCCCTTCCGGATTGGCCTTGGCCTGGTTGCCGATGATGAAGAAGGTCGCCTTGATGCACTCGCCGGCGAGGATCTGGAGCACCTGGTTGGAATATTTCGGCAGCGGACCGTCGTCGAAGGTCAGGACCACTTCATGGTCCTTCAGCGGCAGCGTCTCGCGATATTGCATGGTGCCGATCAGCGGATGCTCGCGCGGATCGACCACGAGGGTGCGGGAGGTCCCGAGCGCGTCCGGATGGCCGGGACAGTCGGCTGCGAGCGCCGCCGGCGAAGCGGTGGTCAGCAATCCCAACAACAGGCCAAGGGCGCTCCACGATCGCGTCCGCGAAACAACGCTACTTCCGATCATGAACCTTCGTCTGCCCCCATATGCGATGGCCGCCTTAATAGGTCGGAGACGTCTGGAAACCGGTTCAGGCGCAAAGAACCCTTTCCCATGACAGGTCCCCCGACCATTTGCATGGGCTAGCATGAACAGAGTGTTAACAGGGCCTAAATCACCCCATTTTGCGCCGGCGTGACATTCCGGCATCAATGCGCGTCGGCATGCTTCTGCGCGGGGCCGGCCGGCGCGATGTGAACCACCCGATAGCCATTCTCCCTCAGATACCGCAGGAAGGCCGGCATGATCGCGGCTGTGCGCGCCTTGGGGTCGTGGAAGAGGATGATGCCCTTGCCGCTGGCGGCAAGGCGCTCGGTGACGAGCTTCAATTCCTGCTCCGGCGTCATCTCGTTCCAGTCGCTGGCCCAGAGGTCAGCCCCGAACACGACGATGCCGCGCGCCTGGAGCAGGTCGAGCTGTCCCGGTGTTGCCTCGAAATAGGGGAAGCGGAAGAACGGCGTCGAGGGCGTCGTGGTCGACACCCCGTGCAGCGCCATCTCGTCGGCCGCGATGCCGCGGTCGATCTCGCTCTTCGCCTTGTCGAGCGGAAGCCGCGCCATGAACGGGTGCGAGAAGGTGTGATGGCCGATGGTGTGGCCCTCGCTGGCGATGCGCTTGACCATGTCTGGATGCTGGGAGGCGTGCAGGCCGATCAGGAAGAAGGTCGCACGCACGCATTCCTGCGCCAGCGCCGCCAGCACCTTCGAGGTGGTCGGCGGATGTGGGCCGTCATCGAAGGTCAGCACGACCTCGCGATCGGCGAGCGGCAGCGTCTGCGGAAAGCTCTTCAGGCCGACGCGCGGGGTAGTCTTGGCGTCGACGCTCAGAACGCGCGAAGTGCCGAGCGCGTCCTTGCGCGGGCACTCGGCGGCTTCCGGCGAGGTCGCGCCGACGAGGCCGGCCAGCACCGCGCCCAGCGCCATCGAGGTCCATTCCGGCCGATGCATCTTTGTCATTGCGCTCGAAGTTCGCTTGTGGGTATTGCCTGAGCCGTCAGCCCAGACCATCTGATCCAACCTGTCAAACGGCGAGGCGCGCCATGGATGAACAAATGGACGTTGCCCCTCCCGCTGCGGATTCGGTACTCGAGCACGTGCCGATGCGCAATGAAGACGGCGAAATTCGGCACGAATTCGTCGAGGAGATCGCGCATGCGATCGAGGCCGCAGACTCCGCACAGCTGCGCGCGATCGTCGCCGAGCTGCATGAGGCCGACCTCGGCGACCTGATCGGTGCATTGCAGCCCGACGACCGCGTCCGCCTGGTCGAGCTGACCGGGCGCGACTTCGACTTCTCCGCGCTGAACGAGGTCGACGAGGCCGTGCGCGAGGAGATCCTCGAGGAACTGCCGCCGGAGACGGTCGCAGAAGGTGTCCGCGAGCTCGAATCCGACGACGCGGTTGAGCTGCTGGAGACCCTCGACGCCGAGGATCAGGAGGAAATTCTCGAGAAGCTGCCGCTGCGCGAGCGCGTCGCGCTCGAGCGCAGCCTGCTCTATCCGGAAAATTCCGCCGGCCGCCGGATGCAGACAGAGTTCATCGCGGTGCCCCAGGACTTCACCGTGGGCCAGGCGATCGACTACATGCGCGAGACGCCGGACCTGCCCGACCGCTTCTACGAGATCTACGTCGTCGACAAGGACCAGCACTGGCAGGGCGCGGTGCCGCTCGACGTGCTGCTGCGCGCACGCCGCCCGGTGCCGCTCACCGAGCTGACCGACGAGGACCGCCGCCGCGTTTCCGTCCTGGAGGACCAGGAGGAGGTGGCGCGCATGTTCGGCAAGTACAATCTCGTCGCAGCGCCCGTGCTCGACACCCAGGACCGCCTGGTCGGCGTCATCACCGTCGACGACGTCGTCGACGTCATCGAGGAGGAGGCTGACGAGGACCTCAAGGCGCTCGGCGGCGTCACCAGCGACGAAGAGCTGTCGGACACGTTTCTCACCATCGCCCGCGGCCGCTTCAACTGGCTGCTCGTCAACCTTGCCACTGCGTTCCTGGCGTCCTCCGTGCTCGGCCTGTTCGAAGGCCAGCTCGAGAAGATGGTCGCGCTCGCCGTGCTGGCACCGATTGTGGCGAGCCAGGGCGGCAATGCCGCGACCCAGACCATGACGGTGGCGGTGCGGGCGCTCGCGACCCGCGAGCTCGGCTCCTTCAACGCCTGGCGCGTCGTGATCCGCGAGAGCTTGGTTGGCCTCGTCAACGGTCTCGCCTTCGCCGTGATCACGGGGATCGCGGCCGTGGCCTGGTTCAAGATCCCGGGCCTCGGCATCGTCATCGGGCTTGCCATCATCTGCAATCTCGTCGCCGGCGCGCTTGGCGGCATCCTGATCCCGATGGCGCTCGACCGTGTCAGGGCAGACCCGGCGGTGGCGTCCGGCACCTTCGTCACCACCGTGACCGACGTCGTCGGCTTCTTCTCCTTCCTCGGTATTGCGACGCTCTGGTTCGGGTTGAAGTAGGAGGTAGTTTGAGGCGCCGCGCTCTCTCCCGTCATTGCGAGCGCAGCGAAGCAATCCAGAAACCCTCCGCGGTGGCAGTCTGGATTGCTTCGTCGCAAGAGCTCCTCGCAATGACGGGGTGGGCACGGGGGCTCCTCACTCCCTGTCCCGGGCGCGCCGCGTCCGGGGCACGAGACCTCGGTATCTTTAATCCGAACTTAAGCGACCTGCCGCATCATCGTCCGTGCTTGGGGGAATGAGCATGCGGTTGCGGCTGAAGGCGGACGGGCGGATCGTCGAATTGCGGGACGGGCAGGAATTTCCGGTCCGGCCGGCGGCCAATGCCGCGTCGGGCGACACCGGCCCGCTCGCGGTGCGCGATTTGCGCCGCCGCGCCCGTCTCACCCAGATGGAGTTCGCCGCCAAGCTCGGCGTCCCCGTCGAGACCATCCGCAATTGGGAGCAGGGCAAGCGCGCCCCGCGGGGACCGGCCCGCGCGCTGCTCGCCGTGATCGCGCATGCACCGGATACGGTGTTCCAGGCGCTCGCCAAGGTCTGACGACCAAGATCTGACGGCCAAGGCCTGGCGCCAAGAGCTCGACGCGAACCTCACGTTAGCATTGCCCTGAATATCCGGCCGAACTGCCGCGGGCTTGCGTTGGCAGTGACATGGGCCGGGTCCATAATGACGCCTGGATGATTTGGGGCTGCCGCAACAGAGAGGATTCCTCATGCTGTTCGTCGAGGCCAATGGTGCAAGGATCCCGGCGATCGGGCTCGGCACCTGGGAATTGGATGGCCGGCCGGCCGCGCGCGTGGTCGAGCAGGCGCTGCGGCTCGGCTATCGCCACATCGACACCGCGCAGGTCTATGACAACGAGCGCGAGGTTGGCGACGGCTTGCGGTCCTCGGGCGTGCGCCGCGACGACATCTTCCTCACCACGAAAGTCTGGACCAACCATTTCGCGCCCCACGATCTCGAGCGCTCGGTCAAGGAGAGCCTCGCCCGCCTGCGGCTTCCCTCCGTCGACCTGTTGCTGCTGCACTGGCCGAATTCGCACGTGCCGCTGGCGGAGACGCTTGGAGCGCTGTCGCATGCGAAGACGATGGGCCTGACCCGCCATATCGGCGTTTCCAATTTCACGGTGGCGCTGATCGAGCAGGCGGTGGCGTTATCGCCCGAGCCGCTCGCCTGCAACCAGGTCGAATATCACCCTTATCTCGACCAGGCGAAGGTGAGGGCGGCTTGCGACCAGCATGGTCTTGCCCTCGTCGCCTACAGTCCCATCGCCAAGGGTCGCATCAAGACCGACCAGACGCTCGCGGAGATCGGCCGCGCCCATCGCAAGACGCCGGCACAGGTGTGCCTGCGCTGGTTGGTGCAGCAGAATGTCGCTGCGATCCCGCGCACCTCGCGCGTCGAGCGCCTGTCGGAAAACATCGAGATCTTCGATTTCGAGCTGTCGGAGGACGAGATGAGCCGGATCGCCGCGCTGGCCCATCCCAAGGGCCGCCTGACCGATTTCGGCTTCGCGCCGAAATGGGATTGAGGGGGGCCTGGGGTATGCTAGGACCGCGACGGCAACCCAAGATCAGTCGATGGAACTGCGGAAGATCATACGGACGGAGGTCGCGGCGTCGGCGATCGCGCATCTGACGCTGGTGGCGCTGATCATCCTGATCAGCGAGGTCCATCCGTTCCATGCCGCGGCGCCCGAGACTGTTTCGGTCGACATCGTCACGCCGGAGCAGGTGAAGGAAGAGATCAAGGAGCAGGAGACGAAAGAGGCGGCCACGGAGAAGCCGCCGGAGCCGACGCCCGACCTGAAACTGCCGAAGCTGGATTTCACCGACAAGTCGGATGCGGCGGCCAAGCAGCAGGCCGCGCCATCGCCATCACCGCAAGCTTCGCCCGAGCCGCAACGCTCCCCGCAACAGCAGCCTTCGCCTTCACCGAAGCCGCGCGAGGCCAACGCACAGCCGCAACAGCCTCCGCCGCAAGCCCAGCCTCAACCGATGCCGCAATCGCTGCCACAGGCGATGCAGCAGCCCCAGGCCGCGCCGCCGCCGGCCTATCAGGCGCCGGAGCCTGACGTCACCGTCAAATACGGCGTCATGCTGGGCCTGCCGCCTGAATTGCCGACGGAGCTGCCGAAGGATACCCCCAAAGACGACGGCGGCGACGCCAAGGATTCGATCGCCGCCAAGCTGCCACCGGAGGTCATCGCCGAGCTACGTCGGCACCTGAAAAGCTGCGCCAAGCTGCCGGCCGGGGTCGCGCCGACCGACAACATCCACATCAAGCTGCGTACGGTGCTCGCCGCCGACGGCACACTGGCGCGCGAGCCGATCCTGATGGCGGCCCCGCCATCCGCGAAGGGCGTCGCCCTGGTGAAGTCCGCAATGAGCGCGCTCCAGAACTGCCAGCCCTACAAGATGCTGCCGGCCGCCTTGTACGGGGAATGGAAGGTGTTGGATTTGCCGTTCAGCCCAAAGGACTTCGGGTCGTAGCGTGTGGTCGTGTAGCCCGGACGGAGCGCCCGGCATCTCGCATCGTCCCGGATTACGCTGGCGCTCCATCCGGGATGCGGGATTTTGCTGTGTCGCCCCTCAGTCAATCCCAGCTCGCAAAAATATTCCGCTTTACCGAAATTCGGAATTGGCGTATGTGTCGCTCATCCCGGCTCACCCTTGAGGGGCGATCATATGTCGTGATGATCGCAGAGCCGGGGAGCGGTGGACGCGGCAGCGTCGGGCGCAAGAGGCTAGGGGCAGGGCGGATTGCTCTCCGTGAGCCCTAGGCTTCGCGCGGACGAACGACGCTGTCAGGTTCGTCGCGCCAGCATTTCGATGGCAACGTGCACAACGCCGTCGAACCCTGTGGCGCAGGCGAACCGCGCGTACGGCAAAACCGTGTGGTCCTTTCCGCCAGCGAAATTTTCGTTCGTCAAAGAACGGATAAAACGCTTATATATCAAAGTCTTCGGCTATATTCGCGGCCAAAGAAAAGGCCCGGCCGTTTCCGGTCGGGCCCTTTTAGGCCCCAGTCTCATTGATTGGCGCTAGGCCGGGCCGCCCAAAGCCCGCCGGCCGCGCCCCTTGCCCTTGCCACGGCGGCGGGCTGGAACGTAGGCGTCTACCTCGCGCTGCCAGCGGGCAATCTCGGACGAGAGCCAGAGCCGCCGGTTCTTGGAGACGAACGTCCCCTTGGGAAACGTGCCCTCCTTCATCATGCGGAACAACGTGGCCCGCCCGATCGGAATGAGCCGCAAAATCTCCTGCTCGGTCAGCATGGGCTGGGGGCGCGCCCCATCATCCAGTGCGTCGTCTACCGCCTCGGCTTCACGTCGGTTTGCTGCGATCATCACAAACTCCATCTCGACTGCGGGGGCGGCCATCACCGCAACGATCGCGGCGACGAACGCCCCGCTCATGGTCGAGCGGCGATCCGATCTTTCATGGTTTCCTCTCCTTGATCCGGGCCGCAGGTATCGGTCGCGACCCCAACCGCTCGATGGTCTTGCTCCACGCCTCGCGGCTGGCCCGCTGATCCGCCCGCGCATCTGCCATCGACCGATCCTTGCCCGTGCCAGGTCGGGGCGGATTGATGCCGCCGAGAGAGGCGAACATCTGCGCGAGTTCGGTCGGGGACTTGTCCTTGAAGGCGCCCGCCGGTCTCTCGCGCGCATTTCGCAGAACGAGGTCTCGATAGGAGCGCGCCAACTCCAGCATGGTTAGGCTGAAAAGCTCGAAGGTGCGCTCATCATCGACCCAGCGCTGGCCGGTGAACTGCTCGATGTGCCAGAGCGCCTTCGCCATGCTATCGGCGATGTCGAAAACGTCCTGACCCCAATGCTCGATCAGATAGTCCTGCCGGTCTAGCGAACGCTCCATCCGCACCTCGACCTCGGCGGCGAGTGATCGGCCCGAACGTCGGGCAGCATCCTCCATGCGATCCCGCAGTTCCTCGGTCGTTCGCATGTTGAGCGGATGCCGCTTGCCCATCGCTTTCTTCGGCTTGCCAGAACTAACGACGGTGCGCGGCATGGGCGGCTCCTTAATCTGCGCCATCTATGACGCATTTTCCTTGACCGTCAATGGGAGTTGTGGCCGATTATGCCTGATCTTGATTTGCGTAATAGATGGCGCATGCAGAGAACAGTCATGGCGAATGTAATCCGGACGGCCGCGACCGAAGGAAAAGCGGTCTTGACGATCACGGTCCCCGAAGCTGGCCGAATGGTCGGACTCACGAGAAATGCGGCCTATGCCGCCGCCCAGCGCGGCGAAATTCCAACCTTGCGTTTCGGTGGCTTGCTGCGCGTGCCCATCGCCGCGTGGTTGCGCAAGATCGAGGAGCCCGAGACGCCTCGCATCAAAGGACGCGCACGCGCCAACCCGAAAGGGCCCGGCGTCCGCCGGGCCAAATAAGAAGCACGGAGATCGCGGCCTAAGAAACGCCGCCCTCCCTCACGGAGCGACGGCGTTTCCAACACCTGACCGACCGGACGAGAGAGGTCGGGCATCGCAAGTAGCCCTCGCGTTTTAGTCCGGTCGCCTCCGCCTCGCAAGGGCAAGGAGAGCGCCATGACCGGCATCCACGATATCTGGATTGAGACCGCCCGCGCCGTGCGCACCGCGTCGGTCTTGTGGGAGCGCGGGATCATCAAGAGCCTGAAAGGCCGCAGCGGTCAGCTTGCGGGGCCGTGCCCGAACTGCGGCGGCCGAGATCGCTTCGGCGTCGATCTCAGGCGCGGCCTGTTCAATTGCCGTGGCTGCGGAGTCGGCGGTGGTGATGCAATCGCGCTCGTCCAGTTTCTCGACGGCTGCGGTTTCCTGCGCGCTGTCGAGACGCTGGCCGGGCCGCCGCCCGATGGCCGCACCGAGACCGATGACGAGCGCCGCGCCCGCGAGCAGCAGGCCCTTGAGAGGCGCGAACGGCTAGAGCGTGAGCGGGTCGAGCGCGAGGCCCGCGAGGCGGAAGAACTGCGCCAGCAACATGAGAAGGCGCGGTGGCTGTGGGCACAGCGCCAGCCGATCGGCGGCACTATCGCAGAGCGCTATCTGCGCGAGGTTCGCGGCATCATCTGCCCTCTGCCGCCGACGCTCGCGTTCCTGCCGCCGCGCAAGCCCGAGCACCACCCCGCGATGATCGCGGCGTTCGCGCTGCCCGACGAGGTCGAGCCCGGGCTGCTCGGCGAGCCGCGCGGCGTCGCGTCGGTGCATCTCACTCTGTTGAAACCGGACGGCACCGGCAAGGCAGACGTGGATAAGCCGAAGAAGGTCGTCGCCAGCCCCGGCAACTTGCCGATCGTGCTCGCGCCGCCGAACGAACTTCTCGGCGTCGCGATCACCGAGGGCATCGAGGACGGGCTGACCGCGCATCAGGCAACCGGTCTCGGCGCGTGGGCCGCAGGCAACGCGACCTTCATGCCGAAGCTGGTCGAAACGGTCCCAAACTACATCGAGGCGGTGACCGTCTATGCACACGCCGACAAGGCCGGTCGGGACGGCGCGCTCGGCCTAGCGGCTCGGCTCGATCAGCGCAGTATCGAGGTACGCGTGGAGGGCCTGCCGTGAAAGTCGATATTAACGACACGCAGCGCACCGAAGGAACCAACGCCGTTCGCGCCCGAAGCGATAGCGCTAAACGATACCGGCCTGCGTCCCTGATCCTGTCGAGCGCGGAGTTCGTCGCGGGCTTCATGCCGCCGGACTACGTGATCGAGGGGGTCCTACAGCGTCGCTTCATCTACAGCGTGACCGGCAGGACCGGCGCGGGCAAGACGGCAATCATGCTGCGGCTCGCGGCCCATGTCGCGCTCGGCAAGCCGATCACCGATCGCACCGTCGAGCAGGGGCGCGTGCTCTATCTCGCAGGCGAGAACGCCGACGATGTGCGCATGCGCTGGATCCCAATGGCGCAGCAGATGGGCTTCGACATCGATCAGGCCGAGGTGTTCTTCATCGCGGGCACGTTCAAGATATCCGAGATGCTCGCGCGCGTGCACGCCGAGATCGAGCGGATCGGCGAGTTCAGCCTCATCATCGTCGATACCAGCGCCGCCTATTTCGAGGGCGATGACGAGAACGACAACAAGCAGCACGGCGACCATGCGCGCCGCCTGCGCAGTCTCACCGGCATGCCGGGCCATCCATGCGTGATTGCGGCTTGCCACCCCGCCAAGAATGCTAACGATGACCATCTCACCCCACGCGGCGGCGGTGCCTTCCTGGCCGAGGTTGACGGAAACCTCACCGCCTGCGTCAACGCAGGCACCGTCGAACTCTCGACGCAAGGCAAGTTCCGTGGCCCGGATTTCGTGCCGATGCACTTCCAGCTTCGCGCGGTGACGCACGAACGGCTCAAGGACAGCAAGGAGCGACTGATCCCGACCGTCGTCGCCTCGCCGTTATCCGAGGAAGCGCGGGAGGAAATTGCACGGGCCGCGCATCGCCACGAGGACGAACTGCTCGTCGCGCTGCTCGATCCGCAGAACCGGAAGGCATCTCAGGTCGATCTGGCGCGCCGGCTCGGCTGGAAAATGCGCAACGGCGAGCCGTACCATGTGCTGGTCGCCCGGATCATCAGGGCGCTGACGAGAGACAAGCTGCTCGCGAACAAGCGCGGGGAAATCACCCTAACCAAAGAGGGGAAAAGGCGGCTGAACAGCTTGTTCAGAAGAAGGGCGCGGAACTCTACCCGCTCAACACCTGAACAGGTCGAACAGCTTGCATGAGGCTTTTGAGCAAATGCCTGCAATTGAAGCACAAGAGTAAGCCTGAACATGTTCAGCCAGTTGTTCAGAACTGTTCAGAAAGGGATATCGGGAGGGTCTGAACAAACACCACCCACTCTTAGGGTGGGTGTTGTTCAGAACCCGACCCCTTCGACCAGCTTCCGTCTCGCCGGGGCGTGAAGCCGCGAGGGCCGCCATGACTATCAGGCTCGATGTCGCCGAACTCACGTTAGCCGAGTTGGCCGATCTGCGCGATCAACTGCGTGCCAAGCCGGGTGAAAGGTCGGTTGAAACGAAATTGGCTATCAAGCAGCGCGGTAGCCTGATCAGGGAATTTGCGGCTCGGTACTATCCCAACCTCACCCGAAATCAGCAGGCCGAGGCGATCCATGCTGAGTTGCGCCGCTACGCTGGCAGCACGTGGCTGCGCACCCGGGCCGATCTCGAATGCCGCCATCGCGACGATCGCCGCCGCTTGATTTGGGAAATTTTGAAATTGCGCGGCGGCCACGTGCCGGCGGTGAGGACGATCAACGATATCCTCGGCCGGCGCGGCTAAGCACTGCGCTCGCTCAGGCTTTCCGGCGCTCGATCTCTTGCGACATAGAAGTATGTTTATCTTTGCTAGCGCTTGCAATGATAGGCGCGATCTCCTCTCGCCAAAAAATGCCGCCTTGGCCTCCTTGCAGCGAGCTTGCCGATTTCGCTGCAAACAGAACGTGCTCTGATCGTCCAGCGGCACTCAACGAGGCACGTCATGACGCACAATTCCTTCCGAAACGAAGCAGGCTTCCCCTTGGCCCCTGCCGGATCGACTGCGACTAGCGTCGCTACCGGTCCCGCGCCCGGATTGATGGTCCCTCGCATCGGCGACGAAGCCGATCTGCTGCCCCAGTCAGCCGCCGAGCGATTACGCGATTTGCGGAGGCAAAGCGATGACCATCATGCCCTCATCTGGGCCGCCGTTGAGGATACGCAGACCTTGCGTATCGAAATCGAAGGCCATCGTGCCCGGCTGCGCCAATTGCGCGAGCCGCGAGGTTCAGGCGGGTTCAACCTTGCCGAGGATGATTTGCGTGTCATCGAGGAGCAGCGGCGCTTGGATTTGAAATTGGCCGAACTAAAGCGGCGTGACGAATTGAGCAAGGAGCGCGGTGGACGATCAAGCACCTTGAAGGCGCTGATCAGGGATGCCGAGGACTGGATTAGGAAAATCCCTGCCGGTACTGCCATCGCGATGCACGCGTCCGTCGACCCGGAATTGAAGAGGGGCGAGGACCTGCTAACTGGGATCGAACGGTGTCGTCGTCGCGATCGCGAGTTGCGGGCCGATCTATCTCGCGCCCGCGCGGCGCCCTGGCCGTCGCCCATCGCGAAGAAGAAAATGCGCGATCGGATCGAGCAGTTGGCTGAGAGCGGCGCGCCCCGGGCTGATTGCGCGATCGACCATAGTGAGCCGATTTCGTTTCCGACCCAAACCCATCAAGTCAGAATTTTCAATGCCGATCCGAGCGCCGTCGGGTTCGTCGAGTTACCCGACGTGCTCGGCCTGTTCGCGTGGCTGCATCGGGACGCGCTGATTGCGGCACTGGACCGCGCGATCGACGAGGTAGCCGACGACGAGAACGCGTTAGACGCTGAGCAGCGCCAGCAAGCCGGGGCTCAGATTTTGGACGATCTCCTAGCCGTTCAACGACAAGAGGCCGAGTTGGTTTGGAAAGCGCAAGCCGGCGGAGCGACGATCATGCACCGGCCGGATATAGATCCGCGTGCGCTGTTGGGGGTCGAATTGATCCCGGCTGCGCCGCGCCCGCCCCGCGAGGGAGAAGGTGAGGCCGGCCTCATTCGCCACGTCGGCGCGTAGGCATTCCACGGATGCGCCGCCGATGAACTCCTGGCATGGGCGGCGGCGGCGCAGCGGCGGCGGACGGCTCCTGTTTCCCGTCCGCCGCTTGGCGCCGATTTCCCGGGGCCGTAAACGGGTTTTCGCGCGTTTACGCAAGCGGCCCGGCCTCCGGTAGCCCGGGGCCGGCGGACTCACCAGCGGCGCTCTAAACCCAAATCGGCGGGGGTCACCGTCAAGTCCATGAGGCTCTCGACCCGCGCCCCATGAGCGGCGCGCTCGTTCTTCCGCAGCACCGCCGCGCGTTCCTCGGCATAGACCCCTCTGAGCCGCGCCAAGAACTTGGAGCGATCGGGCCGCGAAAGCCGCTGCCACGCCATCCATACTTCATCCAGGGTCATCGCAACGCTTATCTCATGGTTTTGGCGATACTACGCCTCGGAGCAAAATCGAAAAAGGCCGCAGCCAGATATGCCGATGGCGGGCGGTCCCGCGTACCCGCGAAGGTCGATCCGCCCCAAAGTACCTTTCAAAAGCGGGCCAAGCCCCAGCGCTAGGGCCTCGGTCGCATCGATCTTGTGGAGATCATCCTGCCGGGCACGCATATCCGGCTCCGAGCACTAGAAAAATTCGCAACCCTTTGTAGCATGCCCTCCAGTGCCGGGGGGCTCCATGAAACTGACCAAGCTCAAGTTAGAGAATTTCCGCTGTTTCAAAGACGAAGTTTGCATCGATTTCGACGACATCACTGCAATTGTGGGTCGAAATGACGTTGGGAAATCCACGATCATGGATGGTCTGGCGATCTTTTTCGAGGACGCCAAGCCTGACAAAGATGATGCTTGCCTTTCCGGTGACCGCAAGGCGGTGCGGATAACATGCGAGTTTGACGACGTTCCAGAAAAGATCATCTTAGATGCAGACTACGAAACCAGTCTGGAAACTGAGTATCTGCTCAACGAGCGGGCGCGGCTCGAGATCCGCAAAACCTTTGACGGCTCGCTCGCGACCCCCAAGCTTATCTCTGTGGAAGCTATCGCTCGCCATCCCACTGCCGAGGGAGTAAGCAACCTACTGGAATTGAAGAAAGCCGACCTTCTCGCGCGCGCCACTAAGCTGGGTATTGATCTCACAAACGTGAACAAGCAGGCCAACGCGCCGATCCGTGCGGCGATCTGGCAAAGCGCGGGAGAACTCGCCCTAGCAGAGGTGCTTGTATCCTTGGAGAAAGAGGGCGGAAAGCAGGTTTGGTCCGCTCTCGCACCCTACCTTCCAGCGTTCGCGCTGTTCAAATCTGACAGAGCGAGCACCGATCAAGACGCCGAGGCGCAGGACCCACTAAAGGCGGCCATTCGCGACGCGCTAAAGGCTGTCGAGCAGGATTTGGCCAAAGTCCAAGCCCATGTCGAGGCGGAAGTCCGAAGGATCGCGGAGGCGACCGTCCAGAAGATCAAGGAGATGGACGCATCCGTCGCAGAAAGCCTCAATCCCGTTGTGACGACCAAGAAGTGGGACAGCCTATTCCAAACGAGCATTACAGGAGACGAGGGTATTCCGCTCAATAAGAGAGGAAGCGGGATCAAGCGCCTAGTGCTCCTGAATTTCTTCCGGGCGAAGGCCGAGAAGGCTGCGATCGAGAGCCAGAAGGGCTCAGTGATCTACGCGATTGAAGAACCCGAGACGAGCCAGCACCCGCGCAACCAGCGCATGTTGATGTCTGCGCTCTCCGACCTGTCTGCCACGGCGGGGCGCCAGGTTGTCGTGACCACACACACTCCGATGCTTGCCCGGGGGCTGCCCGACGCCTCGCTACGCTTCATTGAGGCCCAGAACGGCGCTCGGACCATTATGACCGGTGGGCCCGACACAAACGCCCGGATCGCACAATCGCTGGGCGTCTTGCCGGATCATTCCGTCAAGCTGTTCGTGGGCGTTGAAGGAAAGCACGACATCTCTTTCCTCAAGGGCATGAGCAAAGTGCTCAGGGCCGACGGAGTGGATGTTCCGGATATTGATGCGCTTGAGATTTCCGGTGAACTCATCTTCTTCCCGTTTGGGGGCAACAATCTCGCGCTTTGGACGTCTCGACTTCACCCCCTGAACAGGCCCGAGTTCCACATCTATGACCGCGACAACCCACCGCCGCAGCCCGGGAAGTACGATGAATTTGCTGCTCAGGTGAACGCGCGCGACGGATGTTCGGCTGTCATGACCAGTAAGCGCGAAATGGAGAACTTCCTCCATCCAGACGCCATTCTAGAAGCCTACCAACACCAAAACATAGTCGTCACCTTCGGCGCGCCGTTCGCCGACTTTGACGACGTCCCCACGCTTGTTGCGCAGGCAGTACACACTGCTACGGCAGGTACACCTTGGCCCGTCAATGATCTAAAGAAATGCAACAAAAAAACCGGACAGGCAAAGACGCTGCTCAACACAGCGGCTGTTGCCGAGATGACCCGCGCCCGTCTCGCTCAGTGTGATCCGGCAGATGAGGTGATCGGTTGGCTCAGAGACATCGGACAACGAGTGACGCAGGCGCAATAGGAGGAGACACTCGGCCGGCCCCACCGCCCAATCTCAAGCATTCGCGCACTTCTTATTCGGCCGGTTCGTCCAGCATCTCGGCAGCACTCGCGGCGCCGGCCCTCTCCTGATTGAGCGCAAACAGCCGCGCGAGTGCATCCTCTTCTGAGATATCCGCTGGCCAACCGTATGCTGCGGCCACAGCGGCGTCGAGATCGGCATGAGCATTAGCGAGCCAGGTCGGCCGCTCGTTGTACAGGTTGGTTAGCGTCCGCTTTTTCAATATTTTCGCGGCTGCATCATCGATCGGAACTAGCCGGTCCGGAAAGCCGGGAACAACCTCCGGCTCCCGACGGGTGAGATCAGGCGGATTAAGCCATTTTTCGCGCAAGTCGTTCAGTGCAATTGCCGCTTTACCAATGCGATCAGCCCACGGATCATCTGCGTATGCTGCTGGACTAATATTCGGAGAAAGCCCTTCTGGAAACGGGAAGGTTTCGAACCCAGTGCTCGGAGTGTACTGGGGATCGTTGCCCACGCCATGCATTCCCCCGAGCCGCAGCGACCATGCCTCGTGAAACCGACTGAGCAAAATGCCAAAACACACATCATCTTCGCGCGCGATTATGTTAATTCGACTATCGGGCAGCACTTGCGGCGCAATCCACGAGAACGATCGATGCTTTGCGACGCGGGGCGTAGCAATTACGCGTGACAGAGCGCTGCAAGCGGCGCGAAGGTCCGCTCCTGACCTGCCCAACCGCCACCAATTCTCTCGGCGGCTTCGATCGTTGTTATTGTCGCGTAGTGGCTTGACCGTCTTTCGAACGTATTCGAAGGGTGCTTCAGTAAAGCGCGGCGGTCTCTTTGGTCATGTCCGCAAAGTCGATGATCCATCGATCCGATGGCCGCCGCGTCATATCCTGGCCGTTCAACCAAGGCCGAACTACGTCGCCATTTGGTCGTCCGTTTGGGTTGGTTGGAAGCAACAGCCACTTTCTTGCGAGTTCGCCTTCAATTTCGAAGGGGCCGACCTTGACCGGCCCCTGAAAGCAAACATGAAAGTTTTCCGGTAATCCGGCCGCCTTGGTCAGATCAGTTCCGCCGCTCGTCAAATCCGAGAAAATTCGAATGCCCGGCTTGCCATTCAACACGACAGGTCGACCAAGGTCATTTCCTGCAAACGCGACCAGTGAAACCCGAACATCGGCGCCATCAACGACCCATGGTTCATCGGACCACGCATCGAAGATCTTTCCCTCCGAAACGATCTTGTCGAGGACTGTCCTGTTTGACCCGCGCCGGATCGTTTGTGTCGATACCAAACCCGCCGAATGCAATTTCTTTTCAACGATGCCTGTCCAAGCTTTCTCAAACCAGTAGGTGACCAAATCCACGCCGGCCGGCAGCCTACCCGCAAATCGCTGTCTCAGCGTAGTCACGTAGTCGCGCCCAAGGGTGCTCAGCATTGACTTGTCACCCAAGAACGGAGGATTGCCAATCACAACGTCGGCGTCAGGCCATTGAGCTTCCGAACCATCGGCATTCAACAGCGCGTCGCGACATTCGATGTTGTCTAGCGGCTTGAGAATTGGCCTGTCCGAGACGCCGAAACCGTTGCGGCGCATCCATTGAATTTCGCCGATCCAAACCGAGACGCGGGCGAGTTCCGCAGCGTAATGGTTGATTTCTATCCCTTTGACCGCCGCAGGGCCCACCTGCGAGAATTCTCGCTGCAAGCCCATCGCTTCTGCCTCGATGCTGATCCGGTGTTCGATGTCTTTCAGCGCCAGTAGGGCGAGATAGAGAAAATTGCCGGAGCCGCACGCCGGATCGAGCACACGGAACGCCCGAAGCTTGTTCAAAAAAGAGCGGTAGTCGGCGACGGCTTGATCATGGGCTTTCGTGCGTGCACCTGCCGACTTCGCGGAGTGCGATTTCTCGATTGAACCTGCTATTTTCTCCTTTGCTGTTTCCCATTCGGCGAGCAACGGGCGCACAATCACGGGATCGACGATCATCATGATCTTTTCCCGATCCGTGTAGTGCGCACCCAATTGGGAGCGCTTGTCCGGATCAAGACCGCGTTCAAACAGGGTGCCGAGAATGGATGGGTCGATCTCAGCCCAATCTAAGTTCGCCGCTACAAGCGTTAGCGCGATGTCGTCATGATCCAGTGGCAGCGCCGTGTCATCATTGAACAGGCCACCATTGAACCATGCGACGTGCTCAAAGCCGACCCGCCCTCCGGACTGCATCGCTTTGAAAAGATCGCTCGCAAGCGATTGGAATTCTTCTGGTCGCGAGGATGCATGTTCCAGCATCCGCTTGAACATCTTGTTGGGCAGAAGATCGACGTCTTCGGCGAACATGCAGAAGACCAGCCGGTTGATGAAATGGGCAACCGTTTCGGCCGCGTGACCTCGGTCGCGCAGACGCAGAGCGAGTTTGGCGAATTCGGCGGCGGCTTCCTCGGTGAGAACCTGGCGTGTCTTGCCCGGTTTGAGCTTCTCCGGGATCAGAGAACACCCATTTCAGCTTTTGCCGTACATTGGCGTCGCGCAGATCGTCGAGGCCGAATTCGTGGACCGCCGAAACGCTGTTGGTCCAGTTTGTATGGATTTCAAACCGATCCATATCGCAGACGACCAGTAGCGGCGGATTTTCCAGCGCTAGGGCATACTGTTGCAGTTGCGCAAAGGCCGCCTTGAGGTCCTTCCGCTTGCCCTTGTACTCCCAGCCGAAATGGTCGCGCTTCCAGACGTCGGCCCAACCCTCGCCACCGGTCGTCTTGGTCGCGCCGCGCTCAAAGGCGTACCACTCGCCCGTCGGATCGACATCGGTCGGTGCCGGCTCGTCGAGCATTCGGCACAGGTCGATGAAATGGGAGTGTGCCGCCGCCCGCTCTTTCAGTTCGACGTTCTTCCACTTTCGGATAAAATCATCGGGCGTCACGTCGGTTGGCCCCCCGGCTTACCTGACAGCAGTATCGCAATAGTTGCATCAACACGGACGGGATAGATCGGGTCAACCCCTCCGTTAGTTCCCCACAGAGCATTTCCAGCGGGCGAGCGGTCGGCCTGCCGAATTCCGGCTCAAAGGCTACAGAGTTGCATCGCTGGAACTGACCCGAAGCGCCTCCGGCAAGTCCACCTCGTTCGGGACCCACCCGATTTCGCCGGTCGGCCATTTTGCCCATCGCCATCCTGTGTAGGGACTCACCAGCCAAGCGCCGGGACGACAGTCCCGCAAGCCGTTGGCGTGCACCGTTTACATCGATCATTGCCTTTGATCCACGCGGCCGGTTCTCGTGCAAATGAGAAAGCTCGAACAGGACCGTTGGAATGGGCACCTCATCTATCGGCGGCAGGGCTCTCTTTTGGCCGAGCCGTGCCGCCCGTCCATCCACTCCACATAGGGGAGAACGTCTTCTGACACTTGCGACCACGGCTCACCCGCCGAGGTGACGTCACCCGAATTCCCGGTGCCAGATGGCTTCTTTGGCGGCAAGGGTTGCTCCCCCAGTTCACGCATGGAAGCTCTCTTTTTGAACGTAGATTTCAGGTGCGTCTATCCCGGCAGAACACGGAAATTGGTTTTCGGTCGCTATGCCGCGATAGCGCCTATCATCGCGGGCTGCATTCATCGGTTTGGTCGGTCGCGGCGGCCGCTGCCGATGTATATGATCCGGCTGACCGAGACCCGTGAGATCATGCCGTACCCGTCGGGGCATCCAGAGGAGGAGCATTGATGTCAAATCGTTGGGGAGCCGTGCTTCGAGGTCACGAATTTGACCTACAGGATTGGCGGGACATGCTCAAGCCGCCCTTTGATCCATGGGTCGAGGAGCACGGGTCTGACACTATCCTGCGATCCAACTCGCTCGACGATCTTACATCGGCAGATGAGGTGCGTGATCGGGTTATTGCTCATATTGAGCGATTGAACGGGGCGATGTTCGTCATGATGCAAGGCGAGTCGCTCCAATTCGGCGGCGTTGTTGAATTTGCATGTGATGGCAAGATGCATCGAACCATGTTCGCCGATGCTGCGTGTTTCGCGCGATCGAGAATACACGCGGCGGCTGTCGTGATTGGCCCGGACGGTAAGCCGAAGCTTGATCCGCTGCCCACGCGGAGCCAAGTCCAGAGATGGGCGGCAATCGCGGATAACGATGATCTCTTAGAAGATGCCTTGATTTACTTTGGCCGAGTGTCGGCGCCTGATCAGCCGCATCCGCCGACATTTTGGTTCGACATCTACAAGGCGCTGGAGTGCTTGATCGAGCGGTTCGGAGAAAACAAGAAGCGCGAGGACACATTCTTCGCGCTCGATTGGGTCCCTGCCGAGGTTGAACGGCTCAAACAGACAGCGAATTGGGCGAGGCACGCGAGACGCAAATTCAAAAAGCCGTCACCAGCAACGACTGAGCAGGAAGCCAAGGAGTTGATGGCTCGCCTGTTCCGGAAGGCATTTGAAAAAGCGGCAGCGCCGTGAGGGGCCGCCCCCGACGGGGGCGCGCCGCATCGCTTTGGCAGAGCCCGACCCGAAAGGTCAGGCGACGAGCCGCAGCCCGGTTTCCGCTTGGGTCACCGGCCCGGCAATGATCCGCCGAAGCTCGGCTGCTATGCCATCCAGCACCGCGCGCTTTTCCTTCATCCGCTTGGAGTGGTTGTAGACCTTGCCGGTGACGGTCGGCACGATCGTGTCGCCCTTCTTGGTCACCGCATGATCGAGACACTTTGCAATCCACGCATCGTCAAAGCCGAGGTCGCCGGCCAAGGTCGCCGCCGTCCGGCGCAGGTCGTGCGGCGTGAACCGCTTCAAGCCCAAGAGATCGCAGAGGCCGGGCGTCTTGGTCTTGCCCTTGCACTTCTCGTTCATGGTGCCGCGCAGCGCGTCGGCCATGGCCTTCCGGTTGAGTGGCTGGCCGGGATAGACCGGGCTTTCAAACACGAACTGTTGGTCCTCGCGCGCCAGCGCTTCCTTGATGATCTCGATCGCGAGAGTCGATAGCGGCTGCTGGATCACCCGCCGCTTCTTGACCCGCTTCAACGGAACATCGAAACGCGGGTTGTCGCCGTCGAGATCGAACAATTCGTCGCGGCGTGCGCCCAATAGCTCGCCCGAACGCAGCATGGTGACCAACTCGAATTTGAGCGCGAGCCGGGTGCGCCGATCCCATGGAAGGTCGTTGTGGTCGAGGCCGTGCCAGAAAATCCTGATCTCGTCCTCGGTCAGCACGCGGGTGCGCGGGTGCTCGGGGTCGAGCGGTTCCAGATCACTGCTGGGGTTGGCGGTGATGTACTCGCGCCGCAATGCCCATCGGAACATGCCCGAAGCCGCCTTCCTCATGTGGCGGGCGTTGCTGACCGAGGGCTTGCCGCCGTGCCGACCCGCCACGATGTCGTCCGACAGCGCCTGAATATCGCCTCGGGTGACGTCGCCCGCGAACTTCTTGCCCAGCTTCGGGCCGATGAAGCGGCGCAGATGGCTCGCGGTGTTTTCCCAGCTTTCGAGCCGGGGCCGCATTTCGCCGTCCGGCTTGCGAACAAGAAACTTCATCCACTCGATCCGCTCCTCGATGATCTCGGCCACGGTCTTGCCCTGCTTCGCCTGCCGCGCCTTCTGCTGCCGCAAGGTGTCGGCGATGTTCTCGCCGTTGCCGATCCGGGTGCGCAGGGCATAGACCTCGGTGCGGGCATGCTCGACCGTGAAGGTCTTGGAATTGTAGACGCCCAGCCATTTGGACCGCTGCTTGCCCGTGGCCGGATCGGTGAACTTGAAATTGAAGGTGGCGACGGCCGGCGGGATGATGCTGACATAGAGGCCCGGGCATTTGCGGTCGTAGATTTTGACCCGCTTCGTGACCCGCTTCTCGCACAGGCGGTCGGTCAGGACGACGCCGCCCTTGCGCGGGCGCTCGGTGGTCGTGGTAGTATTCATGTGGTTTCAGGCTCCTAGAGGTTTGAGACCAATAGGGCCGGGCCTTGGGCTGTCGGGTCTGGTTGCGATCCCTGTCCGATGGCTTAGGGCCGGGCCCTAGATTTGGCGAAACCCGCCGAAGCGCCCCGCAACAGGCTATTCGAAAAACGCTTGTTTCAAAGGGTTTTTGTAGTCTTAGCCGGTCTCACCGGATACCAAAATATAGACGTGTGGTCCTGGCCGTCGTTGCTACGGTCAAGCCCTGGCGGATGCGGCATTGGCGTCAACCGGCGCGGGTGCCGGCGACTTTCGCTGGAGTGAGGGAGGCCAGAAGGAATTCGGCTCCCAGGAGAGCGCGGCATAAGCCGTCAAACCACCGCGCAGGGAAGGCCGTGCGTTGGGCTTCACCTGTATGCTGCTGTGCGGTCTTCTCTGCGTGTGCTTTTCGCGCAGCGGACCGCGGGTGCCGCCGGCACCCGGCCTTCCCTGGTGTGCCCGGCATGGGCTTCGACTTGGAGGTGAAAGTCCTTCCGTGAGCTGATCACAGCGAGCGAAGTGAACCGCAGAGTGTCGGACCGCGAGGCCGGCGTGAAGGAAGCGGGGAGCGAAGCTGCGGGCCGACGAACAGAAATCGGATATGAGGCGGAGCCGAGCAGGGCGAGCGGGCCAGGAGCCGCAAAGCCGTTGTGATCAAGGCAGGCGACGTAGATCCGGCGGTCGTGCAGCGAAGGTCGAAGGTCTTACCCGGGGAGATCTCGCTTGCACCTGAAAGGGTGACGAGGGTTGCAAGGCCTTCGGAGCGAGAAGTCAGCAGAGGCCGTAGTAGCGGCTTAAAGCCGTGAAGGGCCGAACGATGGGAAGGGCGAAACGCCCACAAACCTCGGGGGAATTATGCCACAGAAGCCGGAAGCCCCGGACGCACGATCGACCGCTGCGGTGAAGCCGCAGCGGCCGGCCGGGCGCGTGGAAGCGCCCCTGACTGGAAGTGGAGACGAGCGCCCAGGAAGCAGCGATCTGATGGAGAAGGTGTGTGAACGCCAGAACCTTCAGGCCGCACTGAAGCGTGTTCGGCAGAATGCGGGCAGTCCCGGCATCGACGGGATGACGGTGGAGGAGCTACCTAACCATCTGCGCGTGCACTGGCCGCTCCTGCGCGAGAAATTGCTCGCGGGGCAGTACCAGCCGCAGCCAGTGAAGCGGGTGGCGATCCCGAAGCCCGGCGGGGGCGAGCGCGAGCTCGGCATCCCCACCGTGCTCGACCGGTTCATCCAGCAGGCCCTGCTGCAGGTTCTGCACCCGCAGTTCGACCCAACCTTCTCGGATGCAAGCTATGGCTTCCGGCCCGGACGGAGTGCGCACGACGCGGTGCGTCGCGCGCAAGCCTATGTGCAGGAAGGCCGCAGCTTCGTGGTGGATATCGACCTGGAGAAGTTCTTCGACCGGGTCAACCACGACATCCTGATGGGAAGGCTGGCCAAACGGATCGCGGACCGTCGGGTGCTGCGGCTGATCCGCCGCTACCTCAATGCGGGCGTGCTCGCAGACGGGGTGGTGATCGAGCGGGGTGAGGGGACGCCGCAAGGCGGTCCGCTGTCTCCGCTATTGGCCAACGTGCTGTTGGACGAAATCGACAAGGAGCTGGAGCGGCGCGGGCATGCCTTCGTCCGCTACGCCGACGATCTGAACGTCTACGTTCGGACGCAGCGTTCGGGCGAGCGGGTGATGACCTCACTGCGCAAGCTGTTCGGGAAGCTGAAGCTCCGCGTCAACGAAACCAAGAGCAAGGTACGACGCGCCACGGCATCGAAGTTCCTCGGCTTCTCCTTTTGGGTGGCTGCGGGACGGACGATCAGGCGGCGCGTCGCACCACAGGCCATCGAACGCATGAAAGAGCGCGTGCGCGACATGACCCGGCGCAGTGCCGGACGCAGTCTCGCACAAATGTGCAAGCCGCTCGGCAAGTATCTGACAGGGTGGAAGGGGTACTTCCGCCTTGCAGAGACGCCCGGCGTCTTTGCCGACATCGACGGGTGGATCCGGCATCGTCTGCGGGCGGTTCAGCTCAAGCACTGGAAGAACGGGCATGTCGTCTACCGCGAATTGATCGCGCGCGGCGTACATCCCGACGAAGCCAGGCGAGTGGCCATCAACAGACGGCGCTGGTGGCGCACCTCGAAGGTGGCGCTCAACAAAGCGTTGCCAAATGAACGCTTCAGACGGCTGGGAGTCCCCTCCCTCGCAAGCTAACCTCAACCCATCGAACCGCCCGGTGCGGACCCGCATGCCGGGTGGTGTGGCAGGGGACGTGGAGCCAAACTCCACGCCTCTATGCCGATCGCCCTCTTGGCTTTAGAGGGTGGAGTGACGAAGCAAAGCTCGGGCGAAACGCGCCGCGAGAAGGCGGACGTGTGTCTGCGACCAACCACGCGCGCTGTCATCGCCCGCGAAGGCGGGCGATCCAGTACTCCGAGGCGGCAGTGATTGAACCGAGTGGCCGCGGCGTGCTGGATTCCCCGCCTTCGCGCAGGGCTGTCCGGGAATGATTCACTGTGTCGCGGAGCATGCCCGGGTTTTCCCGGCTTGAAGCAGGTACTTTCTGGTTGTCGAGACTCAGAAAGGGGCCGGGCATGCGGTTTAGCGATAGCATTTTTGGAAGGCTGCTTGAACCGATCAATCGGCGGCAGTTTCAGACGACTGTGGATCGTTTGGATGGCGATGCCTACGACAAGACGTTCGACAGCTGGGATCATCTTGTCGCATTGATATTCTCCCAGCTCAGTGGCGTCGACAGCTTGCGTGCCCTTGAGGCGATCTGGAACGCCAATTCGCATCATCACTACCATCTTGGTGTCGGCAAATTGGCGCGCTCGACGCTTGCGGATGCCAATGCCCGACGGCCGGTCAGTATCTTCGCAGAAGTCTTTGAGCGATTGTCTGGGCATGCCGACCGAGCGCTGAAGCGGGAGGGTGCCGAGATGCTGCGGCTGATCGATGCCGACGCCGGTGCCGCTGGATCTAACTCAGCACCTGGGCCGGTTGGAACGGACGTACCCGTGGTCTCAAGCTTCACGTGGTTTACGATCCCGGCTCGGATCATCCGCGCCGTCTGGCGATCACGCCGTCGACGGTCAATGACGTCACACCAGCCCAGCAATTCCCGATCGAGGCCGGCGCCACCTATGTGTTCGACAAGGCCTATTGCAGTTATGCCTGGTGGACACGGCTTCACGACGCGGGCGCCTGCTTCGTCACCCGCCAGAAGAAGAATCTGCGCTTCAGAGCTACACGCTGGCGGAAGCTGCGGAAACAAAAGGGGAAGGGCTTTAAAATCATCGACGATGCTGAGGTAAAGCTCCTCAGCAGCTCCAAACTTGCTGTTCCGATGCGCCGCATACGCCTCAAACGCGATGACGGTACAAAACTGACCCTCATCACCAACGATCTGAAGCGTTCGGCCATCGAAATCGCTGCGCTTTACAAAACACGCTGGCAGATCGAGCTGTTGTTCCGCTGGATCAAGCAGCACCTCAAGCTTCGCAAATTTCTCGGCCGCTCCGAGAACGCGGTCCGTCTGCAAATCCTCGCCGCCATGATCGCCTATCTGCTGCTGCGGATCGCCGCACGCGAAAGTCGTCTAATCATGCCGGCTATCCGCTTCGCAGGTCTTGTCGCCGCGTCGCTGTTCGCACGAAAACCAATCGCCGACATCGACCGACCTCCCAAGGTGAACCCATCCGCTGCCCGCGACAGAAGCTCCCCCGACCAGATCAGCTTCTGTTATGCATAGAATTCCCCGGACAGCCCTGCGCCTTCGCGGGGAATGACAGTGGCATTTGGAGGACGACGGCAGTGCCCCTTGCTCCGTCATTGCGAGGAGCCCTTGCGACGAAGCAATCCAGAAGTCTTGCCGCGGAAAGCGCTTCTTCTCCTCGCCATCAGCCACCACCTCCGGCGCCATCGCCGCCCAGGCGCTGGACGCGAACTGCCGTCGCCAGGTCACGACCACCACGGCCGCCGTGGTCACGAACAGCAGCCAGGGACTGACGAACCAGCCGAGATAGCCGAGCGCGAAGAAGAAGGCGCGTTGGCCGCGGTTGAAATGGCGGCCGGCGGATTCGAACAGGCGCGAGGTGCGGATGACATGGGCTTCCGCCTCCGCCGTGTCGCGCTGGGAGGCCGGCGGCATGCCGCCGAACAGGATCGCGACGTAGTTGAACAGGCGATAGGCCCAGGCGAACTTGAAGAAGGCGTAGACGCAGATCAGCACGAGGCCGACGCATTTCAGCTCCCACAGTGCGGGCGAGGGGCTGAGGTCGATCGGGAGCTTGCTCAGGATGGCGATGGCATCGTTGGTGGCGTGCAGCAGCGCCAGCGCGCCGCCGAGCGCGAACAGGCTGGTGGAGGCGAAGAAGGCGGTGCCGTTCTGGAGCGAGGCCATGATCTGCATGTCGACCATGCGCGTGTCGCGGTCGAGCAGCTGGCGGACCCAGACCTCGCGATAGCGGTTCATGCGCGCCGACAGGCTGTCGCGGCCATAGGCCGAATGCTCCAGCGTCAGCGCGTAGGCCAGCCATTCGATGATGAAGAAGCCGACGGCGGTGATGTCGACCCAGTGCCTGCTCATGTCCGTCTCCTCGCGGGCGGCAACGATTGCCACGCATGGCGAGGCGCGGCAACGATTGATTGGCGGCAGGCGATGGCGTTGAAAGCAGCTCGCTTCTGGACGTCTCGGGAAGGATTGATGACATGGCTGCGCTGAAACTCGCGATCGGCAACAAGAACTACTCGTCATGGTCGATGCGGCCCTGGCTCGCACTGCGCGCCAACGACATCCCGTTCGTGGAGACGCTCATCCCGCTCTACACCGACAATCCCGCCGACAAGGAGCAGATCCTGTCCTTCAGCCGCGCCGGCAAGGTGCCGGTGCTGGTCGATGGCGACATCACGGTGTGGGATTCGCTCAGCATCATCGAATACATCGCCGAGCGCTACCCGGAGAAAAAGCTGTGGCCCGATGATGTCGCCGCGCGCGCTTATGCCCGTTCGGTGTGCGCCGAGATGCATTCCGGCTTCATGGCCTTGCGCAACGAATGCGGCATGAACCTGCATCGTCCCGTGCGTCCCGTGACGCTGTCGGCGGACGCCAAGGCCAATATCGCGCGCGTGCAGGAGATCTGGCGCGAGTGCCGCACGCGTTACGGCGCCAAGGGACCGTTCCTGTTCGGCCGCTTCGGTGCGGCGGATGCGATGTACGCACCGGTCGTGCACCGCTTCCGCACCTATGCGATCGAGGTCACGCCCGAGACCAAGACCTACATGGACACGATGCTGGCGCTCCCGGCGTTCCAGGAATGGACCCGGGACGGGCTCGCCGAAACGCTTCGCATCGAGAAGTTCGAGGACGCCTGATCGCTGGTCTGGCGGCTTCGCTCATCGGCCCGCGGGCCGGTGGCGGTCAGGCCGCAATGGACCCGCGGCCATGGCGCAAGGGGGAGCTGCGACACCAACCGCGACACGCCGCGTGAACGGGCGGCTCCCAAGGTGTCATCGGGCCTGCAGTTTGTCCCGCTATCGTTATGAAATAGCGGCAGAATTTGCGCGATTGCCATGCCGGTTTGCGCTGGCCAAACCGGCGGGGCTCGTGCTATACGACGGCCCGGGTTTCCGGCCGGCCATCGCAGTGGGACACTGGGCGAGGCAGGCGCTGTTTGAGTAATGGAGAGGGTGTTGAAGCACAAATTCCCCGTGGGAACGCGCGTCTTGTTCACGGCCAGCAACGTCGCGCGACCGGCTGCCAGCGGCGCGTATGAGGTCATCCGTCTGCTGCCGACCGAAGGTGACGACTGCCAGTACCGGATCAAGAGCTCGACCGAAGCCTTCGAGCGCGTCGCCAAGGAAAGCCAGCTCGCGCTCTCCTGAAGGCCCGACGCTACCTGCGCATAGGCGCCTCCCGGGAAGTTGTGTCCTGTCGCCGTCAAAAGGCCCGCTTCACCTTCCCAAGGTAGGCGGGGGCAGTTGCCGACTCGCGGTGCTCGCTTTGACCATCCGCTCTTTGCTCGCGTGAGGGGACGTCGCGCATGAACTGGGCATGGGCCACTTCGCTCGACCAAATCTGGCACTCGCCGGCCTTCCCGATGTGGATGACGCTGGTGGCTGCTGGATTCTTCGGGCTGATCCTCCTCATCACCCTGCAGCGCGCCGACCGGTCGGTCGCCAATGGCGCGCTGACCGTGATTACGCTGCTATCCATCGCGATCGCCGGAGCGGCCACCATGCGCGTCTATGGTCCTGAGGGGCAGGCCACCCCGGTCGAGGCGCGCGCGCAAGGAACGGTGACGGCGAGCTTGCCGGCGCTGTCCTGTCTCGACGATCTCGCCGGCGATGCCGTGGCCGTTGGTTGCGAGAAGGCGCTGTTCGGCGCGCCTGACGCGGCCGCTGCGGCCGTCTCCTACACCGCCGCCAGGATCGACCGGCTGACCGCGCTCGGCGACGCCGCCACGGCCGAGAGGAGCCTGACCCTGGACATGAAGGTGCTGCGCAAATCGCTGGAGCGTGATCGCTACGGCCTCGTTGCGCATGTGCTGGTCGCGCGCGACGGCTGCACGCAGTTCGATTGCGCGGCGTTCCGCTCGCTGACCGACCAGCAGCAGGTCGCTGCCAACATGAATTCCCATCTCTACGATACGCTGGTCGCGCGCTATGCGCCGACCTGGAACGCGCCCGCAACGGCGCCGGGGCTGCCGGCCAGCGCTGCGCTTGCCGGGTTGCCGCCGTCGATGCCGACGGGCAAGCCGACCAATGCCGAGTTCCCGAGCGCCTCATCGACGCCGCCGGTCAGCATCATGAATCCGGAGCCCACAGCGACGACGCGCCCGGCGGCACCCGCTGCAAACACGGCAGCAGCGCCCGCGCCGCGCGCGCCGGCCGCGACCTCGGCGCAGGCCGCAGTTCCCGCGGCGCCCGCCGCCAAGAAGCCGCCGGCGCCGAAGGCTGCGCGTGCCCCAGCTGCCGCGCCGGTTCCGCTTGCGCCGCCGCCCGCCGCGGCGGCTGCGCCCGCGGCTGCGGATAACGAGTAGATCGGCATTCCAAATGCGCTGCTGCCCGGCTAATGCTGGGGCATGCCGCTACATCTGATCAAGCTCGCCGTCGGCTGCGACTCCGTCAAGGAATTGAAGGAGTGGGTCGCCGAACGGATGCAGACCGCCAAGAAGAAGGGTCTGCCGCAACGTCACATCCACATCACCCGCATGGTGCCCAAGCGCGACGCCGAGATCCTGGCGGGCGGCTCGCTCTATTGGGTGATCAAGGGCGAGATCGCTGCGCGGGAGAAGATCATCGGCATCGAGCCGTTCCGTGACAAGGACGGCATCGGGCGCTGCCGGATCGTGATGCAGCCGAAGGTGATCTCGGTGTCGCCGCGGCCGATGCGGCCGTTCCAGGGCTGGCGCTATCTCACCGATGATTCCGTGCCCGCCGATCTCGGCAAGTCCGCCGCTGGCTCGATCGCGGCGATGCCGGAGCCGATGCGGCGCGAGCTGCGCGATCTCGGCCTGCTCTAAACCGCGATATTGTCGATCAGCCGGGTCGTGCCGAGCCGGGCTGCGACCAGGATCCGCAAGGGCCCGTTCTTGCGCGAGGTGACCGGTGCCAGCGTCGCGGCATGGCGGGCTTCGAAATAGTCGAGCGCGAAACCGGCCGCCTTGATCATCTCGGCGCCGCCCGCCATCGCGGGCGAGATGGCATCGCCGGCCTTGATCCGCCGCGCGCTCTCCTTCATGGCGCGATAGAGGACGGTCGCGGTCTGCCGCTCCTCGGCTGAGAGATAGACGTTGCGCGAGGACATCGCGAGCCCGTCGCGCTCGCGCACGGTGCGGGAGCCGATGACCTTGACGCCGAGGTCGAGATCCCGTGCCATCTGCGTCACCACCCGCAACTGCTGAAAATCCTTCTCGCCGAAGATCGCGACATCCGGCCGGCACTGCGTGAACAGCTTGCCGACGACGGTGGCGACGCCCCCGAAGAAGTGCGGCCGAAAGCGGTCCTCGAGCCCGACCAGCGCCGGCCCCTCCGGCACGATGCGGGTGGCGAAGCCTTCCGGATACATGGCCTCGACGCCGGGGTGCCAGACCACATCGACATCCTCGGCCGCGAGCTTGGCGATGTCGGCCTTCCAGGTTCGCGGATAAGCGCCAAAGTCCTCGGTCGGAGCGAACTGAGTCGGATTAACGAAGATCGACACCACGACGCGGCTTGCGCGCCGCCTGGCGAGGCGAACCAGCGACACGTGCCCGTCATGGAGTGCCCCCATGGTCGGGACCAGCGCGATCGTGGCCTTTCGCTTGCGAAGATTGTCGATGGCGCGTCGCAGGGTGGGGACCGTGCGGGCGATCAAGGGGCTTGGTGACATCAGGAACTCGACGGGGTTGGGAATCAGTGCGGGTGAGGGCTGGCGTCCGGCTGGCTAACCTTAACAAGCGGCGATCGTGGACACCATCCATCCGGACGCGGCACAGCATCCCGCGCAAGGCCGCGCAGGATGTCGCGACATTGCGAGCTGCATCACAGACGAAAGATGACGCTGCGATTCATGATGAAGAACGGCGCGCTGCGATTTGCATGACCTGTCACGCATTTCACTTGACCGCAAACGCGGTCAACTCGAAGATATTCGTTAGGGGTGTTGAGGATCGCTATGCTTGTGCAGGCTAGCCAAGGCCAATCCGGCTCGGCGCATGTCGTCGTGCTCGGCAACGAGAAGGGCGGCTCCGGCAAATCGACCACCGCCCTGCACATCGCGGTTGCGCTTCTGAAGGCCGGCCAACGCGTCGCCACCATCGACCTCGACTGCCGACAGCAGAGCTTTACCCGCTACATCAGCAACCGCTCCGCCTGGGCGCGCCGCACCAAGCTCGACCTCGAGCTGCCGGTGCATCGCTGCATCAAGCTCGGCGAGACCATGCAGATCGCCGAGAACGAGAATTCCGAGTTCCAGCAATTCATGGAGGCGGTCTCGGCGGTCGAAAGCAATTTCGACTTCATCGTCATCGATACGCCCGGCACCGACAGCTACCTGATGCGGCTCGCGCATTCGATGGCAGACACGCTGGTGACGCCGATCAACGACAGCTTCCTCGACTTCGATGTGCTGGGCACCGTCGATCCCGCCAGCTACGCGGTCACCGGAGAGAGCCACTACGCCGAGATGGTGCGCGATGTCAGGCGCAAGCGTCGCCAGCTCGACGGCGCGACCACCGACTGGATCGTCGTGCGCAACCGCCTGTCGATGCTCGGCTCCCGCAACAAGCAGCTTGTCGCCGAGGGGTTGAAGGATTTGTCGCTGCGGCTCGGCTTCCGCTATGTCGACGGCTTCGCCGAACGCGTTGTCTGATCGCGAATTCTTCCGCGCGGACTGACCGCTCTCGACGAGATCGACGAGGCGACACTGGGCATGCGGCCCAATCTCGGCCATCTCACCGCGCGGGAGGAGGTGACGAGCCTGCTCCGCCAGCTCAAGCTGCCGCTCGACGAGCGCGGACGCCGCCGCGCCGCCAACCGCGCCGAGTGGTTCAGCCAGGTCGACAAGCCGCTCGAGGTCCACGACATTCTCGGTGCCTAAGGCAGCGGTATATAGCTACTTCCAGTCGATCCCCGCGGCCGCTTGTCGCGGGAACTCAACCCGCGTTCCGCCGTTTTCATCCTGCACTTACCTGTGAAATCGAACCCAATCGCCACTGGTTGCGTCGGATAGTGGCCTGCACCTTAAGTGGCCGTATGAGGACAGGGTGCCCAACAAACGTGTGCGACGCACAATGAAAGGGCTGCCGGTTCACAATATTTAGCCTTCCTGTCACGCTGCTGTGACATATATTAGGGAATAGGCGACAAGGGGACGAAGAGCCCCGGAAGAACACGATTTTCAACAGGGATCAGGCCGCAAGAGCCTGGGGCTGAGGACGAAAATGAAGCGTGGAATTGCCGTTCTAGTTTCAGTCAGTGCCCTCTGCGGCATCGCCTATTTCACGGCGAGCAAGTGGGCCATTAAGCACGAGACCATCACCTTCTACGACACTTCGCGCGACAATCGCCCGGTGCCGGTCGACATCGCGGTGCGCCGCGACAAGGAAATGCAGGCCAATGCCGGCATGATCACGTTGCCGGTCGCCGTGATCAATCACGGCAATACCGTCAAGAACACCGAGTACGGCTTCCTCGCCAACATCTTCGCTGCGCGCGGCTATATGGTCGTCAGCCCGCAGCATGATTTGCCGACCGATCCTCCGATGGTGACCAAGCCGGGCGAACTCTATGTCGGCCGCCTGCCGCAGATCCTGCGCGGCGTCGCCAACATTCATCTCGCCATGCAGGAGATGAAGAAGGTCCAGCCGAATGCCGACTACGATAAGGTAACCATGGTCGGTCATTCCATGGGCGGCGACATCTCGATGTATTTCGCCAAGCAGTATCCGGATGAGGTCAAGAAGGTTGTCACCCTCGACAATCTGCGGGTTCCCTTCGTCACCGCCGGCAAGTTCAAGATCCTGTCGTTCCGCTCCACCGATCCGCAGTTCAAGACCGATGCGGGCGTGATCCCCACGGACGAGGAGTGCGAGAAGGCGGGCATTCAGGTCGTGAAGACCGAATTCCAGCATAATGACATGCGGGACACCGGTCCGGACGTCGCCAAGAACTCGATCCAGGGCATGCTCGACAAGTTCCTGAGCGCGACCGACAGCGAGATTGCGCCAGTCGACACGCAGTCGTCCCCGCCCAAGATCCTCGAGCCCGGTCCGGTCGCATTGATGGCGCCAGCCAAGAGCTGACGCCTCCCTCATCATCGGCACCGATTGCAAAGCCTCCGCCGGCGCAAGCCCACGGAGGCTTTGCACATTGACCGGGCTCTGCGCGCGCACCACATTAATCGCCCACGCATGGTTGAGCAGCGATGTCGGGCGAACCCATCAGGCCGCGCGGTGATGCCGTCTCGACGAAGGCCGGCGGCGCGGTGCCGCAGGCCGGGACGTCGACCTCGGCGGACATTGCCGCCTTCGTCACCAAGGCGCGCGCGCTGTCGCCGCATGCGCCCGGCGCGCAGGGGCGGCTGATCTTCGCGCTGGATGCGACGATGAGCCGGCAGCCGACCTGGGACATGGCCTGCGCGCTCCAGGCCGACATGTTTCGCGAGACCGCGGCGCTCGGCAGTCTCGACATCCGGCTCGTCGACTATCGCGGCTTCAACGAATGCCGCGCGACGGCATGGATCTCCGACAGCGCCAGGCTTGCGACGCTGATGAGCAAGATCGATTGCCGCGGCGGCGACACCCAGATCGGCAAGGTGCTGAGCGAGGCCCGGCGCCAGGCGGTCGCCTCCGGCGTGCGGGCCGTCGTCTTCGTCGGCGATGCCATGGAGGAGAAGGCCGACGAACTCTGCGCCAAGGCCGGCGAGCTCGGCATGCTCAAGGTGCCCGTGTTCGTGTTTCAGGAAGGCCATGACGCGGTGGCCGAGCGGACCTTTCGCGAGATCGCGCGCCTGACCGGCGGTGCCTGGTGCCGGTTCGATCCCGGCGCAGCGGCGCAGTTGCGCGAACTGTTGCGGGCAGCGGCGGCTTACGCTGCCGGCGGCCGCGAAGCGCTGCTACAACTGGCGAAGAGCGCGAGCGGCGCAGCAAAGCTGATCGGTCAGATGAAGTAACGCTTCAAGCAGGCTGCGACCCGCTGCGGCCGTGGACGCGATGCATTTTGCCGGGAGGGCGACGATATTATTCCGGCCATGACCCTGATTGCCGGCGCTGTCGCTGTTATCACGCTCTATCTGCTGCTCCAGACGTTCCGCTCTGCCAATCCGGCGGCGTTGGCGCGCGCCATCAAGTTCGGTGGCGGCGTGGTGGCGCTGGCGGCCGCAGCGTTCACGGGTCTGCGGGGCGAATTGGTCGTCGCGATTCCGCTCGGAATCTTCGGCGCCGGGCTGCTCGGCTGGACACCCCTGGCCAACGCCGGCTTCGGCAATGTCGGAGGGCTGTTCGGCGGCGGCGCGACGCGCCCGTCCGGACAGGCCTCGCGGGTGCGCTCGCAATTCCTGGACATGCGGCTTGACCACGACACCGGCCAGTTGACAGGCCAGATCGTTGCCGGACCTCATGCGGGGCGCGACCTCGACGAGTTTGATCTCGCCGGCCTGCTGGCGATGGTGCCGGCGTTCGACGCCGAGAGTGTGGCCTTACTTGAAAGCTATCTGGACCGCCGGTTTCCCGCTTGGCGTCAGGACGCGCAGCGCGATGCGGCAGGGCGGCAGCGCCGCACGGCGACGAGCGGCAAAATGACGACGGAGGAAGCCTATCAGATCCTTGGCTTGCAGCCGGGCGCGGGGCGCGACGACATCAGCAGGGCTCACAAGTCCCTGATGAAGAAACTCCATCCCGACCAGGGGGGCTCGACGTATCCCGCTGCCCGTGTAAACGAGGCCAAGGATACTCTGCTTCGTACGCATAACGGCTAACTCCGGCACCACGCCACAAACGCCCGTACCGCGTGAGCTCCGCTTGCTCCGTTTGCCGTCGCCCGATGCCCGCCATTATCGGCGTGGTCGATCCCTTGAGGAAAATCTTAACCGTAAATCCTTGACGAGAGGTTGTCGCGGAACTGGCTTCTGCTCACCGCACGTCCGAAAACAAAATGCCCGCGCAAGAGCGCGGGCATTTGTTCGGAAGAGGTAGAGGAGATCAGTTGCGCACGGTGATGCAGGAGATCTCGGCGCGCTTCAGGGTACGGCAGACGGCTTCGGCCTGGTCGCGCTCGAGCCCGGCGAAGCGGGCACGGTAGAGCTTGCGATTGTCCTTCGCGACGACCGGTTCGGTGAACGGATCGGCCTTGCTGAGCAGGCCGCGGGCCGAGCTGCGGGCGGCGTCGATGCGGTGCTGGGCTTCGGTCTCGCTCTCGAGCGCGCCGACCTGGACGATCCAGCCGCTGTGGGTGACGACCGGCTTGGTGGTGGCGCTCATCTGGATCGGCTGCGGCGCCGGGTCGGCGGAAGCAAGCTTCGGAGCGGCCGGTGCGGGCGCGGCGGCGGTTGCGGCCGGCAGCACCCCGAGGATGCCGTTGCCGGTGCCGAAGCCCGCCGGCTGCCGCGGCAGCTCGGTGCGGGCGATCTCGGCCTTCGGCGCCTCCGGTTGGGTCGCGACCTCGGGCTTGTTGATGAGATCGGCCCGGGCGACGACGGCGCCGGAGGTCTCCGCGACGTCGGACCGGGACGGAATGGTGTTGGTGACCGGCGGCGATACCTGGGCCGGGGCGGCGGAGGCGACCTTCACGGCGCCGGCCTTGACCTGCACCGTCTTGACCCGGACCGGCTTCATCGGCTCGGACGAGCCGGGGATGATGGACAGCGGCTGGCTCGAGATCACGCCGTTGGTGAGCGGCGCCGGCTCGATCTTGGATTCAGTCGGCCTGGCTTCGGGCTTCGGCTGAGACGGCGGCATCGCGGCAGTTGCAGCGGCCAGCGTCGACAGACGCGCGGCGAGGCGGGACGGGGCGGCCTCGGGAGCAGGGGCGGCCGCGGCCTGAACCTGCGCCACGGGGCGTGCCGGGCTATCGGATGCGTCGGCGACGTCGGCAGCGCCGTTACGCTCGGTGACGGCAACGACGGTGTGCGTGGTCGCGCCCTTCTCGAGATTCTCCGCGAGCAGGTTGCGCATGATGGCATCGCGCGAGCCGCCGCTGCGGCCGCCGAGCACAACGCCGATCAGGTGGCGATTGCCGCGGCGCATCGAGCTGACGAGATTGAAGCCGGAGGCGCGGGTGTAGCCGGTCTTGATGCCGTCCACGCCCTCGACATTGCCGAGCAGGTGATTGTGGTTCCGGATCGACTGTCCGCGCCAGTTGAACGAGGCGGTCGCGAAGTAGCGGTAGTAGCGCGGAAGCGCTCCTGGATGGCGCGGCCGAGCGTGGCCTGGTCGCGTGCCGTCGTTACCTGCTCGTCGTTCGGCAGGCCCGAGGCGTTGCGGTAGACCGTCTTGGACATGCCGAGCGAGCGTGCCTTGCGCGTCATCATCTGCGCGAAATCGTCCTCGTCGCCACCGATCGCTTCCGCGATCACCACGGCGGCGTCATTGGCGGAGCGCGTCACTAGGCCCTTGATCGCGTCCTCGACGCGGATGGTCTGGCCGGGGCGGAGGTTGAGCTTGGTCGGATCCTGGTCGGCGGCATGCTGGGACACCGGCATCTCGGTGTCGAGCTTCAGCTTGCCGGACTCGAGGCGCTCGAACAGCAAATAGAGCGTCATGATCTTGGTGAGCGAGGCGGGGTGACGCAGTCCGTCGGGGCTGGTCGACTGCAGCACCGCGCCGGAATTGCCGTCGACGATGATGGACGCGAATTTCGGGCTGGAGCTCTCGGACACATCGCGCTGCACCCGGTGGTGCGCGTAATGGCGCCGGTGGCGCCGCGCTTCGGCAGCATCGGTGGTGAAGATGACTGCGGTGGTGACCGTAAGCAGCCGAAAACGCCAACCCGCGCCAAGCGCGAGGAAGACAAGTTGTTACGAAGCATGGAACCCCGTCCCCGTTTCCGACTTGATCACCGGCTCGTGAGGCGAAATTGTGCCCAATGGACCCGGGATCATTACCTGCTCAGGCTGTCCCTCCGCTGGTGTTCGCCGCGGGAGACGTTGGGCCTGAGCCGCTGTTCTGGCTAAGGTGATGTTCTCAAACGGCTTTTGACCGCCTGCGGAAGTGAACACGTCCAGGGAATCAGGGTAGGGGGCCGCGGTTTCCAAAAGCTTAAGGAACCCTTGCGGGAAACCCCGGGAATCTCAGCGATTTGGATCTAGTTTTGTGCGTCGCACAAGATTCTTGACTTTTTTGTGCGTTGCACTAATTGTGGGCAGAGTCAGGGAGCCGGGGCTTCCCGACGAGAGCCAGGGAAAAGGATTCCGACATGTTCAAGGTTGAAGACTTTCAGAACTACGGGAAAGAGCAGTTCGAGCAGTGCGTCGCCTCCGCGACCTCGGTGCAGCACGGCCTCCAGGCGATCGCGAGCGCCTATGGCGACTACACCAAGAAGTCGTTCGAAGACACCAAGTCCTTCGTCGAGAAGCTCTCCGGCGTGAAGTCGCTGGACAAGGCCATGGAAGCGCAGACCGATTTCGCCCGTTCCGCCTACGAGACCTTCGTTGCTGAATTGCAGAAGATCGCCGGCCTCTACAGCGACCTCGCCAAGCAGGCGTTCAAGCCGGTCGAGACCATCGTGTCGAAGTTCACCCCGGCTGCGAACTAACGCTTTCTGGAAGTCCTGGAATGAAAAAAGCCCGGCTGATCAGCCGGGCTTTTTGTTTGCGCGCGATCAATCCGTCAGAGTGCCGCACTTGCACCGCATCGATTATGACGCTTGCCGACTTGCGGTTGTCGCACAGCTGGAGACGTCGACCGCGACACGGTCCGATCTCGCGCCATGCACTCAAGCCCTTGGTAAATTGGACCGTAGAAAACCGGAGATGTGCCGTGCGCGAAAGGTCGCAGCCGCATGGGACGGTCGGGTTCCTGGTCAACACGTTCCAAATGGGCGCGACGGAAAATTTTGTCAAACCGGTCCGGATTGACTAACCTTGGTGAGGATCACCGGGCCGGGAATCGGGACCGCCGCGGCAGCATCGGCCGGACCGTTGCATGCTTGCGGCGAGCCGAGGGCAGGGCCATATCGCCGTCGACCGATCCGGTTTGGACCGGAGCGGTCGGAGGCGACGATTCAGAAAGGCGGCGCGCCTGTGCGAGGCTCCGAAGTGCTGAGCTGTGCCGCAGACCGTCATTCGCTTCCGTGGGGAATTTGAACGCCTGTGCCATGCCGCAACTGACTTCCAGACTCGACCTGTCCGCGGTCACCGCCGCCTGCGCTCCCCGGATGAGCAACGATGAGAACCGTTCGGGCGGCCCTTCCGGGCCGAACACATCGGTCATCACCAAGGTCAAGCCAAAGACCAAACGGCCGAACCTGTATCGTGTGCTGATCCTGAACGACGACTACACGCCGATGGAATTCGTCGTTCACGTGCTGGAGAAGTTCTTCCAGAAGGACGTCGAGGCGGCGACCAAGATCATGCTGCACGTCCATCATCACGGCATCGGGGAGTGCGGCGTGTTCACCTACGAGATCGCGGAGACCAAGGTGACGCAGGTGATGGATTTCGCCCGCAAGCACCAGCATCCGCTGCAATGCGTGATGGAAAAGAAGTAAGACGCCTCACGGCGCGTTGAAGCCAGCTCCCTTGTAGTGGCGGTGTGATCGTCGCCTGAGGTCTGCGCGCGACATCCGTTGCAGCCGGCAGCAACAGAATTTTGTGCCGGCGCCGATCCCGCCCAAATCGGAACGGGTTTTGCATCGAGAATACGGTAATCGAGAATACCGCAGGTGTGCAGCCGCCAGAGTCGCGGAACCGGTCTTTTGCCGCGATCTTGTATAACTATATGTGACAAAGGTTGTTGTTGCCTGACCGGGCGATGACGATCATGATGGTGGGGGCCATAGAGGACGCGAATGCCGACTTTTTCCCAAAGCCTTGAACAATCCCTGCATCGTGCGCTGGCGATCGCAAACGAGCGTCATCACCAATACGCGACGCTCGAGCATCTTTTGCTCTCTTTGATCGATGACTCCGATGCAGCCGCCGTCATGCGCGCCTGTAGTGTCGATCTCGACAAGCTCCGCACGAGCCTCGTCAACTATCTTGAAACCGAATTCGAGAATCTGGTGACGGATGGCGCCGACGACGCCAAGCCGACCGCCGGCTTCCAGCGCGTGATCCAGCGCGCGGTGATCCACGTGCAGTCGTCCGGTCGCGAAGAGGTGACCGGCGCCAACGTGCTGATCGCGATCTTCGCGGAGCGCGAGAGCCATGCTGCGTATTTCCTGCAGGAGCAGGACATGACGCGCTATGACGCAGTCAACTACATCAGCCACGGCATCGCCAAGCGGCCGGGCGTCTCCGAGGCGCGCCCCGTGCGCGGCGTCGACGAGGAGACCGAGACCAAGGGCAACGAGGACGCCAAGAAGAAGGGCGAGGCGCTCGAGACCTATTGCGTCAACCTCAACAAGAAGGCGCGCGACGGCAAGATCGATCCGGTGATCGGGCGCAATTCCGAGATCAACCGCGCGATCCAGGTGCTGTGCCGCCGGCAGAAGAACAACCCGCTGTTCGTCGGCGAAGCCGGCGTCGGCAAGACCGCGATCGCGGAGGGGCTCGCCAAGCGCATCGTCGACAGCGAGGTGCCGGAGGTGCTGGCGGCTGCGACGGTGTTCTCGCTCGACATGGGCACGCTGCTCGCCGGCACGCGCTATCGCGGCGACTTCGAAGAGCGTCTGAAGCAGGTGCTGAAGGAGCTCGAGGCGCATCCCAACGCCATCCTGTTCATCGACGAGATCCACACCGTGATCGGTGCGGGCGCGACGTCGGGCGGGGCGATGGACGCCTCGAACCTGCTCAAGCCGGCGCTGGCCTCGGGCACGATCCGCTGCATGGGCTCGACGACGTACAAGGAATATCGCCAGCACTTCGAGAAGGACCGCGCGCTGGTGCGGCGCTTCCAGAAGATCGACATCAACGAGCCGACGGTCGAGGACGCCATCGCGATCCTCAAGGGTCTCAAGCCGTATTTCGAGGACTATCACCGGCTGAAATACACCAACGAGGCGATCGAGGCCGCCGTCCAGCTCTCCTCGCGCTACATCCACGACCGCAAGCTGCCGGACAAGGCGATCGACGTGATCGACGAGTCGGGTGCGGCGCAGATGCTGGTCTCCGAGAACAAGCGCAAGAAGACCATCGGCATCAAGGAGATCGAGACCACGATCGCCTCGATGGCGCGGATTCCGCCGAAGAGCGTGTCGAAGGACGATGCCGAGGTGCTCAAGCATCTCGAGCAGACCTTGAAGCGCACCGTTTTCGGCCAGGACAAGGCGATCGAATCGCTCGCCGCCTCGATCAAGCTGGCACGCGCGGGCCTGCGCGAGCCGGAGAAGCCGATCGGCTGCTACCTGTTCTCCGGACCCACCGGCGTCGGCAAGACCGAGGTCGCCAAGCAACTCGCGGCCGCGCTGGGCGTCGAGCTCCTGCGCTTCGACATGTCCGAATATATGGAGCGGCACACCGTGTCGCGCCTGATCGGCGCGCCTCCCGGCTATGTCGGCTTCGACCAGGGCGGCCTGCTCACCGATGGCGTCGACCAGCATCCGCATTGCGTGGTACTGCTCGACGAAATCGAGAAGGCGCATCCAGACCTCTACAACGTGTTGCTCCAGATCATGGATCACGGCCGGCTCACCGACCACAACGGCAAGCAGGTTAACTTCCGCAACGTAATCCTGATCATGACCACCAATGCGGGCGCAGCGGATCTCGCCAAGCAGGCGTTCGGCTTCACCCGCTCCAAGCGCGAAGGCGACGACCACGAGGCGATCAACCGGCAGTTCGCGCCGGAATTCCGCAATCGCCTCGATGCCATCGTCTCGTTCGGCCATCTCAGCGTCGAGGTGATTGGCACGGTCGTGGAGAAGTTCGTGCTTCAGCTCGAGGCGCAGCTCGGCGACCGCGACGTCACAATCGAGCTGTCCGAGGAGGCCAAGGCCTGGCTGATCCAGCACGGCTATGACGAGCAGATGGGCGCACGTCCCATGGCCCGCGTGATCCAGGAGCACATCAAGAAGCCGCTGGCGGACGAGGTGCTGTTCGGCAAGCTCAAGGGCGGCGGCCATGTTCGCGTGGTTCTCGTCAAGGACGAGGGCGACGAGACCAAGGAGAAGATCGGCTTCGAGTTCGTCGAGGGCCCGGTCACGCCGAAGCAGGAGAAGCTGCCCGGCGCCCGCAAGCGTCCGCCAGGCAAGTCCAAGCCGGGCGGTCCCGGCGGCTCCAAGGGGCCGACTTCGAAAGGACCGCTGGTCAAGGTCTGACTTGCGCGCGATGAGTTGAAAAGGCCGGCTGAAAAGCCGGCCTTTTGTTGCTCGCATCACTGTAGCGGCTTCATTCCCCCGCAGGCGCTGGTCGTCCTGCACACGAACATGCTCGGCGCCGCGCGCGCCCACGGGCGACAGCCGCAGCAGGCTCAGCACCGCGCCGCAGAGTGCAAAGCCGACACCGGCGAGTAGGGCCAATCGGGTTCCGTCGATCGGATAGCGGCCGAGCAACAGCGCCACCAGCGCCGCGCCGGTGGTCTGGCCGAGCAGGCGCGCCGTGCCCAGCATGCCGCTGGCGCCGCCGGCGCGCTCGCGCGGGGCGGCCGCGATCATGGTGCGGTTGTTGGGGGTCTGGAACAGGCCGAAGCCGGCGCCGGCCAGTGCCATGCGCCAGATCACGTCGAACGGCGTCGGGCTAGCGGGCAGGAAGGCGAGCGCACCGAGGCCACAGGCGAACAGCGTGAGCCCGATGCCGCCGAGCAGGCCGGCCGGATAATGCTCGACCAGGCGGCCGGCGAGGGGCGCCGCGAAAGCCACCGCGATCGGCCAGGGTGTGATCAAGAGGCCCATATGCACGGCGGAATAGCCGAAGCGGCTCTGGAGATAGAAGGGGATGGCGACGAAGGCCAGCATCTGCCCGCAGAACGATGCGATCGAGGTCGCAATCGACAGCGCGAACACGGGGATGCGTAACAGGTCGACCGGCAAGAGCGGCGAGGTCATGTGGGTCTCGCGATAGATCAGCAGCGCGCCGGCGACGATGGCGATGGCGAACTGCACGAGGCAGGTGATCGCGGCCTCCCCGTGACCGACGCTGTCGACGGCGGCGATGCCGACGCCGAACGTGATTGCCGACAGCCCCGCACTCTGCCAATCGAAGGAACGGCTCGCTTGTTTGGTGTGCGGCAGGCTGCGCAAGCCGATCAGCAATGTCACCGCACCGAGCGGGACGTTGATGGCGAACAGCCAGGGCCAGCTTCCGACCGCGAGGATGCCGGCGGCGAGCGTCGGTCCGACCGCGGCCGAGAACGCGACCACGAGCGCGTTGAGCCCGATGCCGCGGCCGAGCTGGCTGCGCGGATAGGTGAAGCGCACCAGCGCCGCGTTGACGCTCATGATGCCGGCCGCGCCAAAGCCCTGGATGATGCGCGCGATCGTCAACAGCGGCAGCGTATGTGCCAGCGCGCACAACGCGGACGCGAGCGTGAACAGCGCGAGCCCGACCAGATAGACGCGGCGATAGCCGACGATCTCGCCGAGCGAAGCCAGCGGCAGCAGCGAGATCGTGATCGCGAGCTGGTAGCCGTTGACGATCCAGATCGAGAAGGCCGGGCTCGCATCAAGGTCGGCCGCAATCGTCGGCAGCGCCACGTTGGCGATGGCGCTGTCGACCACCGCCATGATGATGCCGAGCGCAATGGTCAGCACCGCCTGGTTGCGTTGTGGCTGCGGCAAGCCGTCGGCATGCTCGATCGGGGCGGACGACATGATGGAGGCGCGGTTGATTCGAGCCGTAATTCATCTCCGAATAGGAAATTGCCCGATCGACAGCAACCCGTCAGGACCCGGACAGTTCCCCTGCCGGAGCAGGGCTTCCGCCATGAAAGGACAGGGGTCGGAACGCGCTTTCACGAGCGCTCAACAGCGCGCAGTCATGGCAATTGACCGGCTTCTACACTGCCGGCGGATTGCGGTCGGTGAACGTCGTGCGCTGGTGCCAATAGGGATAGGGCAGCGTCACCTTGCTCGCGGCATCGAGCTTTGCGACATGGTCCTTGGTCAGCGACCAGCCGACCGCGCCGAGATTTTCGCGCAGCTGCGTCTCATTGCGCGCGCCGATGATCAGGGTCGCGACGGTCGGACGCTGCAGCAGCCAGTTGAGCGCGATCTGCGAGACGCTCTTGCCCGTCTCCTTCGCGACCTCGTCGATGGCATCGACGACACGATAGACATGTTCGTCCGGCACGGGCGGGCCAAAATCGGCGGTCTGGGGCAGGCGGCTGACTTCCGGCTTGGGCTGACCCCGGCGGATCTTGCCGGTGAGGCGGCCCCATCCGAGTGGCGACCAGACCACGGCACCTAAGCCCTGGTCGAGACTGAGCGGCATCAGCTCCCACTCGTAGTCGCGACCGATCAACGAATAATAGGTCTGGTTGGCGACGTAGCGCGGGAAGCCATGCTTGTCGGCGACGGCGAGCGACTTCATCAGGTGCCAGCCCGAAAAATTCGAGACGCCGACGTAGCGGATCTTGCCGGCACGCACGAGCACGTCGAGGGTCGCGAGCACCTCTTCAGGTGGGGTGAAGGCGTCGAAGCCGTGGAGCTGGAACAGGTCGATGTAGTCGGTGCCGAGCCGGCTCAGCGAACCGTCGATCGCGGCGAGCAGATGCTGGCGTGATGATCCGATGTCGTTGGCCCCATCGCCGAAGCGGAAGCTTGCCTTGGTCGAGATCAGGACCTTGTCGCGGCGTCCCTTGATGGCTTCGCCGAGAACGCGCTCGGATTCGCCGAGCGAATAGACATTCGCGGTATCGAACATCGACACGCCGGCATCGAGGCAGATATCGAGAAGCCGCCGCGCTTCGGTCGCGTCCGTCGTGCCCCAGGCGGCGAGGCGGCCGACGCCGCCAAAGGTACCGGTCCCAAGACTCAAGGCAGGCACCATGAGGCCTGACCGGCCCAAGCGTCGGTATTCCATCGATATGCTCCTCGGCTGGTCGCTGATTGATCACTGCGGCTTGGTGGCGAGGATAGTGCAAGCAGGCGCAGCGTCCTATCACGCGCTCACATACCGGCCTTGCTTGGGAATGGCCTAGTCGTGCAGGCGCATGTCGTCGAACGCTGCATCGGCAATGCGCGAGCCGGGCGTCTTCACCAAAGATTGAGCTTCGAGCCTTGTTGCGGGCGAGGGAAAGCACGCAGGTTCACTGTCGCGCGGTTGCCGCGGTAGCAGCGTCAGGCTCCAGCCCACCAGGACCAGCACTGCGAGCCGGATCGCGATCACACCCAGCAACAGCTCCGTTCCGCTTATGGTGGCGTGAGTCCTCATGCGTGCCAGCTTGATGCAGGTCACCAGGCAAGACAATTTGGAATTGGCGAGCATTACCTTCGTTGGAAGCGAAGGCTCGAGGTGATAGCTGATTGCAAGGGACGTCAGTGCCGCAACTGGCTCTGCCGAAAGTCGCGCGGTGACATCCCGAAATGCTCGCGGAAGACGCGGCCGAAATGCGAGAGGTCGTTGAAACCCCAGGCGAAGGCGATCTCGCTGATGTGGCGATGGGCGAGCACGGGTGAGGCGAGGTCGCGCCGGCATTGGGCGAGACGTTCGGCAAGCACGTGGCGCTGGAACGAGATGTCCTCGTCGGCGAGGAGATCGTTGACATAGCGCGGCGAGATGCCGAGCGCGGCCGCGGTCTCCGCGAGCGAGAGATCGGGATCGGCGAGATGCGCGCGGATGTGCGCTTTCAGCCGGTAGAGCAGGGCGGAGCGATGGGTCGAGGATGGCAGCGACGTCTTGCCGAGCCGTTCGCCCAGCGCCATCGCAAGGAGATCGACCGCCTGCTCCGACAGCGCGACCGCGTTGTCCGGAGCCAGCCGGTCCGCGCTCTGGCAGAGCCTGACAATAAAATCATAGGCGAGCCGCTCGAGCGGCACATCGGCGCCGAACGCGATCGCGGTCAGCGCCTCGGTACCGCCGAGCCGGCGCTGCAGCATCTCACGCGGCACCTTGAAGATGGTCTGCGTGAAGCTGTCGTTGAACTTCAGCTCATAGGGCCGCGTGGTGTCATACAGGGCGAACTCGCCGGGATGGATCACGGTCTCGCGGCCATCCTGCACCACGCCGCCGTCGCCGCGATTGCCGAGCGCGACCAGGACGAAATCCTGATCGGAGCGCGCGATGCGCGAGGGTGTGCGGAATACGTGCTGGCGATCGGAGCAGACCTCGGAGCACACCGCCCTGCCGAGCGAAGCCTGCGTGACCGACCCGTGAAAAGCGCTGCCGAGGTCCGACTTGCAGTCGAGCCCGACGAAGACGTCGCAGACGATGTCCTGCCAGAGAGCAAGCCGCCGGTAGCCGGGGCTGCCATCCGTCGTGAACTGGACTGGCATCTGAGGAGCCTCCCTTTCACATCCTGCAAAATCGCCTGTTGGCGGATCCAGCCTGCCCGGAGGCAAATCCCATACCCGGTCGGTGGCCGCGTCCAGTCGAGTTTTTGTTCCGCCGTGGTCGAGCGCCCCGCCGCCCGGCTTGGCTCAATAGACTGCATCGGACGTGGCTTCCGATCAACCGGCATGGAGGCGGGAATGGGCATCGAACATCCGAAATACAAAGTGGCGGTGGTGCAGGCGGCGCCGGCCTGGCTCGACCTCGACGCCTCGATCGACAAGACGGTCGCACTGATCAGGGAGGCCGCGGAGAAGGGCGCCAAGCTGATCGCCTTTCCCGAGGCGTTCATCCCCGGTTACCCCTGGCATATCTGGATGGACTCGCCGGCCTGGGCGATCGGCCGCGGATTCGTGCAGCGCTATTTCGACAATTCATTGTCCTATGACAGCCAGCAGGCTGAAAAGCTGCGCGAGGCCGTGCGCAGGGCAAAGCTCACCGCCGTGATCGGTCTCTCCGAACGCGACGGCGGCAGCCTCTATCTGGCGCAATGGCTGATCGGACCCGACGGCGAAACCATCGCAAAGCGCCGCAAGCTGCGGCCGACCCATGCCGAGCGCACCGTCTATGGCGAAGGAGATGGCAGCGACCTCGCCGTGCATGCCAGAGCCGACATCGGCCGTCTCGGCGCGCTGTGCTGCTGGGAGCATCTCCAGCCGCTGTCGAAATACGCGATGTACGCGCAGAACGAACAGGTGCACGTCGCGGCCTGGCCGAGCTTCTCGCTCTACGATCCCTTTGCGCCGGCGCTCGGGGCCGAGGTGAACAATGCGGCTTCGCGCGTCTACGCGGTGGAAGGCTCCTGCTTCGTGCTCGCACCTTGTGCGACGGTGTCGCAAGGAATGATCGACGAACTGTGCGACCGGCCCGACAAGCATGCCCTGCTGCATGCCGGCGGCGGTTTTGCCGCGATCTACGGCCCCGACGGCAGCCAGATCGGCGAGAAGCTGGCGCCGGACCAGGAGGGCCTCCTGATTGCCGAGATCGACCTCGGCGCCATCGGCATCGCCAAGAACGCCGCCGATCCCGCCGGGCACTATTCGCGGCCCGACGTGACGCGGCTCCTGCTCAACAACAAGCCGTACAAGCGGGTCGAGCAATTTGCGCTGCCGGTTGACACCGTCGAGCCCAAGGACATCGCCGCGGCGGCGAGCTGATCGTCGGCGTCGAGGAGAGGGCACGATCATGGAATCCGCAATTCCTCTGCATCTCGAGGCCCCGCGCACGCGCCACAAGCGCGTGCCGGACGACTATCAGCCGCCATATCCTTCGTTCGTGGCGCGCTACAAGCCTGCCGTCGGCTGCGTCGTGATGGCCTATTTCGGCGTGCAATATCGCGGTGAGGCGCCGGCGGCGACGGACGCGTTGAAAGAAATCGCAGGGCTCTTCGCTGCGGAGAACGGTCCGTCACATTGGGACCGCGCGCATTATGTCGATCGGTCTGGTCATGAGAACGTTGTCTCGGTCGCCTATTGGGACGATGTCGCGCGTTTCGATGCCTGGTTCGCACCGGCGCGCGAGGCCTGGACCGGAAAACAGCGGGACGGCATCGGCACCTTCATCGAGGTGCTGCGACCCGCTGTGGCGCGGCACGAGACGCTGTTCTCCTCGCCGGACCGGCCCGAAGGGGTTGCCGCAATCGCCGGCGGCATGAGCGGCGAGGTGCAGGAGCACGCCTATTGGGGCGGCATGCGCGACCGTATCCCGCTGTCTCAGACCGACGCCATGGCGCCCGGCGGCGCACCGGAGCTGATCCGCGACGGCGCGCGGCTGCGCGTCGTGGCGCACGACAATCTGTGCCTGATCCGCTCCGGGCAGGACTGGAGCGATACCGAAGCGTCCGAGCGCAAGCTCTATCTCGACGATGTCGAGCCGGTGCTGCGCGAGGGCATGGATTTCCTGCGCGACGACGGCCTCGGCATCGGCTGCTACGCCAACCGCTACATGCGCGTGCTCGCGGCTGACGGAAGCGTCAGCGAAAAGTCCTATGGCCAGAGCTGGTGGAAGAGTCTCGCTGCGCTCGAACGCTGGGCAGAGTCGCACCCGACCCACGTCAAGATCTTCGGTGCGGCGATGAAATATCTGTCGACGCTCGGGCCGTCAGCCAAGCTGCGGCTCTATCACGAGGTGACGGTGGCCGCTGCCGACGAACAGTTCTTCGAATACCTGAACTGTCATCCAAAGACGGGCATGCTGGCAGCGGTGGAGACTGTCGGCGCCTGATAGGCTAGGTCACGCAATGGCCGAGCAGCTCGGGATGCGCGGCGCAGATGTGATGTGCGCCGGCCTCCTTTAGCTCGGCCTCGCTGCCATAGCCGTAGAGCACGCCGATGGCGGTCATGCCGTTGGTGCGGGCACCGACCACGTCATGACTGCGATCGCCGATCATGATGGCGCGCTGCGGATCGACCCTGGCCTCATCGAGCGCGTAGCGGAGCAGGTCGCGCTTGTCGACGCGGGTGCCGTCGAGCTCGGAGCCGAACACGCGCTCGAAATACGGTTTCAGGCCGAAATGATCGACGATGCGCGTGGCATAGACGGCGGGCTTGCTGGTCGCCACGAACATGCGCTGACTTGTCGCTGCGAGCGTCGACAATGTGTCCGTAATTCCGCTGTAAGCCTCGTTCTCGAACAGCCCGATGTCGCTGAAGCGCTCGCGATAGAGCAGGAGCGCGCGGTCAGCGAGTTCATCGGTCCCGGTGAGCCTCTTGAGGCTGGCATGCAGCGGAGGGCCGATGCACCAGGTCAGTTCGTCCTCGCTCGGCACCGAAACGCCGAGCCGTTCCAGCGCGTACTGGATCGAGCGGGTGATCCCGGGCTTCGGGTTGGTCAGCGTGCCGTCGAGATCAAAAAAGATTGTCACCATCGGAGCGGGACCTGCGTTGATACTGCCGCTCGTTGCTAGTTGGCTGGGGTTCCAAGTCAAGGTCCGATTTGTCCGATAACGTCAATGCCATGCGAATAGCTCGGGTTATCGCTGTCCTGTGCCAGGCCCTCGTACTGTCGCCGGCGCTGGCGGAGGAGGCGCCTCCGCCCGTCGTGCCTCCGAATGCCGAGGAACCCGCAAAGCCGGCGGAGAAACCGAAGGACGCCCGCGAGAGCGACACGCGGGAATCGCTCTGCCTGATCATCGAGGCGGCGGCGCGCGAGGCCAATCTGCCGCTCGAATTCTTCGCCCGGGTGATCTGGCAGGAGAGCCGCTTCCAGTCCGACGCGGTCGGACCGCTGACCCGCAACGGCGAGCACGCACAAGGGATCGCGCAGTTCATGCCGGGCACGGCAAGCGAGCGCGGGCTGCTCAATCCGTTCAATCCGGTGCAGGCATTGCCGAAGTCGGCGGAGTTCTTGAACGAGCTGCGCAACCAGTTCGGTAATCTCGGCCTCGCGGCGGCCGCCTACAATGCCGGCCCGCGGCGGGTGCAGGAATGGCTCGCGGGCACGGGACCGATGCCGGAGCAGACCCGCAACTACGTCTTCGCCATCACCGGCACGAGCGTCGATGCCTGGGCCAAGGCAGGCAGCACCGGCAAGGGACCGCCGAGTTCACCGCCGACGAGCTGCGGTGATCTGATGGCGCTGCTCAAGCGCGCGCCAAATCCGTTCGTCGCCGAGCTCGAGCAGCATGTCGAGCTTGCGGCGGCAAAGGTCTGGGGCGTGCAGCTTGCCGCCGGCTTCGACCGCAACAGGGCGCTGGCGATGTATTCCCGGGCCGTCACGAAACTGAGCGCCGTGATCGGCGAGCGTGATCCGAGCCTGCTGAGCTCGGTGATGCGCAGCCGCGGCACGCGCGCTTTCTATCAGGTGCGCATCGGTGCCGACACGCGCGCCGAGGCGGACGATCTGTGCAATCGTATCCGCAAAGCGGGCGGTGCGTGCTTCGTGCTGAAGAACAGGGGTGTGAGCGGGTAGGCCCCTCGTCATTCCGGGGCGCGCCTCTTGGCGCGAGCCCGGAATCCATCGGGCCGCAGAGATCGTGGTGAAATGGATTCCGGGCTCGCGACTTTGTCGCGCCCCGGAATGACGTCGGCGGGTGCCCCGCGCCACGTGCGCATGCCAGCCCCGCCGCGGGCTTTCTTGACGTGCGTCGCCGTATCGCCCGTTATGAGGCACGATTCCTCTCCTCGACCAAACCTCCCGTGGCGCTTCCTCCGCTCGATTCACCTCAATGGCAAAGCTCCTGGCGCGCCTTTGCGTGGGGGCTGCGCTCGATCACGCAGACGATCCTCACCATCGTGCTGTTCGTGACCTATCTCGGCATCGGCGCGCTCGCCCACGACACCCATTTCAGCCTGCTCTGGGCGCTCGCCTCGACGTTGTTCGTCTGGGCGGGTCCTGCGCAGATCATCCTGATTACCACGCTTGGCTCGGGTGCCACCATCATCCAGTCGGCGATCGCGGTCACCGTCAGCGCCATCCGCCTGTTTCCGATGGTGGTCTCGGTGTTGCCGTTGATGCGCACGCCGACGACGAAACGGCGCGAGCTGATCTTCACCGCGCATCTCACCGCCGTCACGCTCTGGGTCGAATGCCACCGCTTCCTGCCGCTTGTGCCGCGCGAGCGGCGCATCGCCTTCGTCCACGGGCTCGGCTGTGGCCTGGTCTCGGTGTGCCTCACCGCCAACACGGTTGGCTATTTCCTCGCCGCCAACCTGACGCAGACGCTTGGCGCCGCGATCCTGCTGCTGACGCCGCTGTCGTTCCTGTTCTCGACTGCGCGCAACAGCCGCGAGGTCGCCGATGTGGTCGCACTCGTGCTGGGCATATTGCTCTATCCGCTGGCCGTGAAGATGAACTCGGGCCTTGATATCCTGGTCAGCGGCCTCATGGCTGGCACGATCGCCTATGGCGTGCATTGGCGGCGGGAGGTGCGCGCATGAGCTTGGCGCAGCTCATCGGCGACTGGCACGCGCTGGCCGTGCTGTTCGTCGCCGGCGTGGTTCCCAATCAGATATGGCGCATGCTGGGCCTGTGGTTCGGCGGCGGCATCGACGAAGGCTCCGAGCTGCTGGTCTGGGTGCGGGCGGTCGCGACCGCGATCCTGGCCGGTGTCATCGCCCAGATCGTGGTCGAGCCGCCAGGGGCGCTTGCCAGCGTGCCGGATATCTTGCGCTATGGCGCGGTGGGGGCCGGGCTCGTCGTCTTCCTGCTGACCCGCCGCTCGATCTTTGCGGGCGTCGTCACGGGCGAAGTCTTCATGCTGGCCGGAAAGTGGTGGTTGGGCTAAAACCGCCGGCGAACAGCAAGGAACAGGAAATATGGTTCGCGAACAGGAGCTCCGCGAGGGCGAGGTCGCCATCGAACTGCCGCCCGCAGAGGATGCCGGCCTCGTCTTCATCGGCCGCATCCGCACCCCCTGGACGTCGCGGCTGGAGACGCCGCGGCAGGGGCGTCACGACGGCCCGGTGTGCCGGCTCGAAATATTCGAGCCGTTCGTGCCGGCCATCAAGGGCGTCGATTTCTACAGCAACCTCGAAGTGCTCTACTGGCTCGACAGGTCGCGGCGCGACATCATCCTGCAGAGCCCAAAGAACAACGAGAAGACCCGCGGCACGTTTTCGCTACGCTCACCGGTGCGGCCCAATCCGATCGGCACCTCGATCGTGAAGCTGGTCGGCATCGAGGGCAATGCGATCCTGGTGCGCGGACTTGACTGCCTCGACAACACGCCGCTGATCGACATCAAGCCGGACCGTTGCGAGTTCACGCCACTGGCGGCGCCGCAGAAGGGCGATTTCGAGACGGAGTGAGGTCTCTGCTCCGTCATTGCGAGGAGCCTCGCGACGAAGCAATCCAGACCGTCGCCGCGGAAGCAGTCTGGATTGCTTCGCTTCGCTCGCAATGACGAGGAGGAGCCATCGTAGCCCGCATGGAGCGAAGCGGAATGCGGGGACAGTCCCGGATTGTGCTTCGCTCCATCCGGGCTACGGGGCGCGCCCCGGAATGACGAGCGGAGAGATCTACCCCGCCTTCAACGCCGCGATCAGCTTGGCCGCGTGCTCTTCCAGCACCTTGGCGTCTTCCTTGCGGCTCGCGGGCGGCAGCATGGCGACACCGTCGCGGCGCGGCATCACGTGCATGTGGAGATGAAACACCACCTGTCCGCCGGCGGGCTCGTTGAACTGCTGCACGGTGATTCCGTCGGCTTCGAACGCCTTCATCGCTGCCGCCGCGATCTTGTGCGCGCCGCGGGCGACATGGGCGAAGTCGTCCGGTCTGATGTCGAGGATGTTGCGGGCAGCGGCCTTCGGGATCACCAGCGTGTGGCCAGGCACGCGCGGCATGATGTCGAGAAAGGCGAAGACGTGTTCGTCCTCGTACACCTTGTAGGAGGGCAGCTCGCCGCGCAGGATCTTTGCGAAGATGTTGTTGGTGTCGTAGGCGGTCATGCTAGCTCCTCGGCGGCTCCTCGAGATTTTGCGCTTACTGTCACCAGCAACGGCGAGGCGTCAAGGCGCCTCGTCGGCGCCTTTGCGGAACGGGCCGAGCTCGGCGAGCTCGCGTCCGGCTTCCGCAACATAGGCGCGCTCGCGCTTGAGATAGTCGTCGATGGCGCGCCGCAGGCCCGGATCGGCGATGAAGTGGGCGGAATAGGTCGTCTTCGGCAGATAGCCGCGTGCGATCTTGTGCTCGCCCTGTGCGCCGGCCTCGACGTGCCGGAGGCCGCGCTTGATGGCGAAATCAATCGCCTGATAGTAGCAGACCTCGAAATGCAGGAACGGATGATGCTCGACCGCGCCCCAGTTGCGGCCGAACAGCGTGTCTGAGCCGATGAAGTTGATCGCGCCTGCGATCCAGCGATTGTTGCGGCGGGCCATCACCAGCAGCACGTCCTCGCTCATCGTCTCGCCGATCAGCGAGAAGAACTCGCGCGTCAGATACGGCCGGCCCCATTTGCGCGAGCCGGTCTCCATGTAGAATTCGAAGAACGCGTCCCAGGCGTCCTCGGTGATGTCTTTGCCCGTGAGCCAGTGGATGGTGATGCCGGCGGAGAGCGCATCGCGTCGCTCGCGCTTGATCGACTTGCGGTGGCGCGAGTTCAGCGTCGCCAGAAAGTCATCGAAGCTGGCAAAGCCATCATTGTGCCAGTGGAACTGCTGGTCGGTGCGCTGGAGGAAGCCGTGCTTGGCGAGCAGCTTCCATTCGGCCTCGCGGGCGAAGGTGACGTGCACCGAGGAGGCCTTGCTGACCCCGCACAGCGCCACCAGCCCGCTCGCCAGGGCCTCGCTGATCCGCTCGCGGTCGACACCGTCGCGGACCAGCAGACGCGGTCCTGTGGCTGGGGTGAACGGAACCGAGACCTGGAGCTTCGGATAGTAGCGCCCGCCCGCGCGTTCATAGGCGTCCGCCCAGCCCCGGTCGAAGACATATTCGCCCTGCGAGTGCGACTTGAGATAGCAGGGCACTACGCCGGCGACGCGACCGTCGAGCTTGGCCACGAGATGCCGCGGTCCCCAGCCGGTGCGGATCGTCGCTGAGCCCGATTTCTCAGCGGCGGAGAGAAATGCGTGTGAGACGAACGGGTTATAGGCCGACTTTAAGAGACCGGCGGAATCGCCTGGAAGGGCGGATGAGGTTCCCGTGCCATTCCCATTGCAAGCCTTGCCGGGATTGGCGCAGGCGTCCCAATCCTCCGGTGCCACTTCGCCAATCGAAGGTACGGCCTCGAGCGTGATTTCGGATGATGCCATCGTCCCCAAGATCGTGCATTGCAGCAGCGACTTCAAGGGTGGGGAACGCCTCTCTCGTGCCCGGACGCAGTGCAGCGCTCCTTCAGCGGGGCGCTGCAGAGCCGGGGCCCATGTGGCAGCACGTTCGCGGAGGGATGGGTCCCGGCTCTGCGCCGCAACGCTTGGAGCGTTGCAGCTTGTCCGGGACACGAGCGCGTTCGCATGCCGTACCCTACGGCACGAACCCCTCGAAGATCATCTGATCCGCATATTGACCGACCCGCGTCCGCTGCTCCGGCGTGCGCACGGTCCAGCCGAGCAGGGCGCAGCCGAAGACGTTGCGGGCAATCCAGGGGGCGGGGCCGGCAGGTGATCGACTTTGAACGCCACAAAGTGCGGCTGGGTCTGCAAGCCGTGGCGCAGGTACAGCATGCTGTCGCGCTGCGCCTGGGTCAGCTTGGCCCAGTACTCGTCCTCGAGGTCTGCTGCGCGACGATGCCGCGCGGGCGGGAGCAGCGCCTCGCGTAGCGCCAGCACCTGGTCGGGATCGAAGGACATGCCGACGGCGGGACCGTCATAGGACGCCAGCACCTCGGCCATCCGCTTCACCAGCTTGCGGTCGCCGCCAAAATGGCTCTTCACCTCGATCACCAGCGGTACCCGACCGGCGACCAGGGCGCAGAGATCGCCGAGCGACATCATCCGCTCCGGCGTATCCTTGAACTTGACGGCTTTCAGCTCGGCCGCGGTTTTCTCGATCACCTCTCCAGTGGCCTCGGTGAGGCGGCCGAGCGCATGGTCGTGATGCACCATGGCCTCGCCGTCGGCGGAGAGCTGGATATCGACCTCGATCGAAAAATTGCCTGCGATTGCGGCCTGGACCGCGCCCGGCATGTTTTCCACGATGCCGCGCGAAATGTCATGCAGGCCGCGATGGGCGACCGGCCGGGCTGTCAGCCAATCCGGAGCGCGCATTCGGGTCAGGCGACCTCGAACACGCCGTCGACCTCGACCGCCGCATCGGCAGGCAGCGAGGCGACCCCGACGGTGGTGCGGGCATGGCGGCCCTTGTCACCGAAGGCCGCGACCATCAGGTCGGAAGCACCGTTCAGCACCTCGGGCCCGTCCAGGAAGTCGGGCGCCGAGTTGATGAAACCGCCGAGGCGGACCACGCGCACGACCTTGTCGAGGTCGCCGAGCGCGGCCTTGACCTGGGCCAGCAGGTTCACCGCGCAGCCGCGGGCGGCCGCAGCGCCGTCTTCGATCGAGACGCCGGCACCCAGCTTGCCCTTGGCGATCAGCTTGCCGGCGGGATCGAAGCAGACCTGGCCGGAGACGAACAGCAAATTGCCGGTGCGCACGAACGGCACATAGTTGGCGACGGGAGTGGGGGCTTCATGCAGCTTGATGCCTTGTTCCGCCAGTTTCTGCTCGACTGTGCCAGCCATGTTCGACCTCGTTGTCCAAGAATTCATCTGCCCCGACGCCTCTGGAGGCCGGCGGCCCTGTTTCGCTCATCGTGCCGCCACATGCAAGCAACCGAAGGGACTGCATTTTGTTGAGGCAGGGGAGGAGGTTCAACGCGGGAGCCGCAACTTTACGTGAAACGGCCTCAGTTGCGACGCAATGGATCGGTCATTAAAATGTCTAATCTGCGCTCCCCAAGGACGCATCCTCAAGGAACAGACATGGTGCACCTTTTCCGGACTTCGCTCGGTGTGATGGCGCTCGCGGCGGCCACTGTCGGCCTTGGCGGCGAGGCGCAGGCTGCCAAGGGTCCGTTCCTCGCGCACCAGGCGCTTTATGACCTTAGCCTCGTGAAATCGCGCTCCAACTCGGTCAACAGTGCCCGCGGCCGCATCCTCTACAATTTCACGGGGAATGCCTGCGAGGGTTATACCTCGGAATTCCGCCAGGTCTCCGAGCTCGACAGCGGCGAGGGTAAGGTCACGCTGAGCGACCTCCGGTCCAATTCCTGGGAGGACGCCGCCGGCAAGAGCTACCGCTTCAACATCGAGACGCGCATGAACGAGGCGGATGCCGGCCGCGTCGACGGCTCGGCCGAGCGCGACGGCGACCACATCAACGTCAAGCTGAAGCTGCCGGCGCCGAAGACATTTACCCTCGACGGCAAGATCGTATTCCCGACCGAGCAGATCCAGCGCATCATCGCTGCAGCCAACGAAGGCAAGTCGCTGCTCGAGCTCTCCGTCTATGACGGCTCCGACGATGGCCAGAAGGTCTACAACACACTGACCGTGATCGGCCAGCCGATCCCGGCCGACCGTGCCACCGCGTCCGACCCGTCGATCTCCGACGAGCATATGAAATCGCTCAAGCGCTGGCCCGTCACCGTCAGTTACTTCGACCGCGAGGCCCAGCAGAAGGAAGGCGAGCAGACGCCGGTCTACGCGATGGCGTTCGAGCTCTACGAGAACGGCGTCTCCCGCCAGCTCGTGCTCGACTACAACGATTTCGTGATCTCCGGCGCGATGGGCAAGTTCGACGTGAAGGACAGCAAGCCCTGTAATTAATGGGGCTGCGTTCTCTCCTCCGTCATTGCGAGCGCAGCGAAGCAATCCAGACTATTTCCATGGTGACAGTCTGAGCTGCTTCGTCGCAAGAGCTCCTCGCAATGACGGGGCTGGCTCTCCGCGCGCTCTCCAGCTACCCTCCATCCCAACCACAAACATCCGGGAGGCCAGCACCATGCCCAAGCTCGACCATCTCCGCCCCAGCGGCCTGCATCACAATCCCGCCTATTCGCACGTCGTCACCGCTACCGGCGCGCGCACCATCTACATCTCCGGTCAGGTGTCGGTGGACGAGGAGGGGCGGATCGTCGGCGAGGGCGATATTGCCGCGCAGACGACGCAGGTGATGCAGAATCTCGGCCACGCGCTGAAAGCGGCGGGGGCGAGCTACGCCAACATCGTCAAGATCACGACCTTCGTCGTGAACTACAAGCCGGAGCTGCGCCCCATCATCGGCAAAGCCCGCTCCGTCTTCTTCGAAGGCATGGAGCCACCGGCCTCGACGCTCGTCGGCGTCTCCGCGCTGGCCGCACCGGAGTGGCTGATCGAGATCGAGGCGGTGGCGGTCGCGGATTGAGGTCTCTCTTGTAGCCCGGATGGAGCGAAGCGTAATCCGGGTCTGCTGCTAGGATGCGCTGTCCCGGATTGCGCTACGCTCCATCCGGGCTACGAGTGTCTCGCGCCAGACATCTTCTGTAGAACAGCCATCGCTTCGTCCGCCTTGTCGATGGGCACGAAGAGGTGATCGTGATGGAAGGCCGAAACGGCATTCACGCTGATGCCGGCGTCGGCCAGACGCGCTGTGATTGCAGCCAGGAAGCCGACCGCGTCCAGCGACGAATGAACCGTCAGAGTGATCAGGCGCGAGGCGAACTCGTAGCGTAGGCCTGCCGCTTCGGCCTCTTCGAGAGCGATCACCAGCGTTGTTCCTTCGCGTTCGCGGAACGTCAGGATCGGACTGATGGCGGCTGGAATGATCGCGCTCGGCGCAAGCGTGCAAAACACGAAGATGCCGTCCAGGATCTCCGGCTTCATGTTACTCAGCAGCGCGTCGAGATCGCGTTCGCCTGTCACGGTGCTAGCCCCTGAACCGGTAGGATCGTTTGAGCCCATGCGAAGCTATCGGCGACAGAGGCTGTTGGAGCCATGGTCAACATACCTTTGTATATCTCCTCTAATCCTTCTCATGCGCTGATCTTACGCTGGTAGAATTGAGCGACGGCGGGAGAGTCTTACAATTTGAGTCCACTCGGGTCACTGCGAGGAGGCTCAAATGAACGTCGTCATTCGAAAGCTCAACGGCTTGTGGCACCTCATCGTCGGGTCTTGTCAGATCCGAACGCCGTTCCTGGAAACTCAGGATCGGCATTTGGCCGTTCAGTATGCCCGGCGCGCCTATCCGGGTGCACGGATCTTCGAACGCGACTGAGTTGAGCAGGACTCGATCACTCCTGCGCCTTCTCCGGCCCCTCATACGCAATGCCGCGGATCACCGCGGCACTGCCGAACTTCTTGCGCAGACTGTCCACCGCGCGCTCGGCGTGCGCGGCGCGGCGGTCGAGCATGTCGGTGTCGTCGGAGACCGAGCCGTCGCGCAGCGCGCTGACGCCGGCGCCCATCAGGCGGAAGGCGGTGCCGTCGATCTCTTTCGCCAGCATCTCGCGGCAGATCGAGAAGATCTTTGCGGCGAGCTGCGTCGGGGCGGCGATCGACTGCGAGCGCGTGCGCTGGCGGAAATCGGCGGTCTTCAGCTTCAGCGTGACGGTCGAGCCGGCGAGCTCGCTGCTCTTGAGACGCGACGACGTCTTCTCGCATAGCCGCCACAAGATCTTCTCCAGCGTCGCGAAATCGCGGATGTCGCTCTCGAATGTGGTTTCGCTGGAAATCGTCTTGGCGCCGCGATCAGGCTCGACGCGGCGGTCGTCGATGCCGCGCGCAAGCCGCCACAGCCGGCGGCCGTCGCTCGGAAACTGCCGCATCATCTCGGTCTCGTCGGCCTTCTGCAGATCGGCGATGATGCGGAAGCCGCGCTGCAAGAGGCGTTCCTGCGTGGCCGGTCCGACGCCAAAGATGAAGCCGACCGGCCTCGAAGACAGCATCAAGCGCGCTTCGTCCTGGTCGAGCGCGGCAAAGCCGCGCGGCTTGTCGAGGTCGGAGGCGATCTTGGCCAAAAACTTGTTGCAGGACAGGCCGACCGAGACGGTGATGCCGATGTCGCGCTCGACCTCGTAGGCAAAACGCGCCAGCACCTTTGCCGGGATCATGCCGTGGACGCGCTCGGTGCCGGACAGATCGAGGAAGGCCTCGTCGATCGAGAGCGGCTCGACCAGCGGCGTCAGCGCCTGCATGGACTGGCGCACCTCGCGGCCGACCCGGACGTACTTCGACATGTCGGGCGGGATCACGGTGGCGTGCGGGCAGGCCTCCAGAGCCTTGAACATCGGCATGGCCGAGCGCACGCCATAGGTGCGGGCGATGTAGCAGGCAGCCGACACCACGCCGCGCTTGCCTCCGCCGATGATGACGGGCTTATCGGCGATAGCAGGATTGTCGCGCTTCTCGACCGTCGCATAAAAGGCGTCGCAGTCGATATGGGCGATGGTCAGGCCCGCGAGCGCGCGGTGGCGGACCAGGCGAGGGGATCCGCAGGCGGAACAGCGCCTCACGCCCATATCCAGATCGGCCAGACAATCCCGGCAGAAGCAGCGGGGCCCGGCCGGATCGGGTTCGGTCACGGCACGTCGCGCTCCCAGGAGGGGTCGCCGAGCGCGTCGCCCAGCACCTGCCGCGCCGCGGCAACGTTGGTTGGATGCAGTTCCGCGGTCTTCGCAAACGCCTTCACGGTCTCGTCATCGCGCAGCACGAAATCGAGCACGCTGAGCAGGAAATTGGGGTCGGAGGCGGCATTGCGCAGGGTCTCCGGACCGACCCCTGTCTCAGCCAGGAACAGGCCCAGCCGCTCGGGCTCGCCGGCGACGAAGGACAGGGCCTGAATCGCAACGATTTCAGCGACTTCGCGGGGGTTGTGAACAGGCTTTTTCACGGGGCCGGTTTGCCTTTCCGTTAACTTTCGGTCTCTAATTTGGAATCATCATGCCCGAGTCTTCGCCTCGAGTCTTGCGAGCCCGACAAGCAACTGGAAACCACATCGCAGAAAGTCGGCCCTCGGGTTTAACGAAACTAGAGCGAATCTGGGGCTAGTTTGAATCCAGTTTTCGAAGCGCCGGCGAGCGGCGCCTGAGGCGTCACATGTATGGGTCTGCGGACCAATCAGGAGGGCGGGATGGCTAAGACCGTCCTGATCGTGGAAGACAACGAGCTCAACATGAAGCTCTTCCGCGACCTGTTGGAGGCGCACGGTTACCAGACCTCCGGCACCAGCAACGGCTACGAGGCGCTCGATCTCGTTCGCAAGATGAGGCCCGACCTCGTGCTGATGGATATCCAACTGCCGCAGGTCTCGGGCCTCGAGGTGACACGCTGGATCAAGGACGATCCGGAGCTACGCGCCATTCCCGTCGTCGCGGTCACGGCCTTCGCGATGAAGGGCGACGAAGAGCGCATCCGCGAGGGCGGCTGCGAAGCCTATTTGTCCAAGCCGATCTCGGTCGGCAAATTCATTGAGACGGTCCGGCGTTTTATCGGATAGGAAGTGAGTTCAAAGTGTCCGCGCGTATCCTGGTTGTCGATGACGTTCCTGCCAACGTCAAGCTCCTCGAAGCCCGCCTGTCTGCCGAATATTTCGACGTGATGACTGCGGCGAACGGCGCCGAGGCGCTGGCGATCAGCCGGCGCGCCGAATGCGACATCATCCTGCTCGACGTGATGATGCCCGACATGGACGGCTTCGAAGTTTGCCGCCGCCTGAAGACGGACCCTGCCACCCACCACATTCCCGTCGTGATGGTCACCGCGCTCGACAGCCCGTCCGACCGCAACCGCGGACTTGAAGCCGGCGCCGACGATTTCCTGACAAAACCCGTCTCCGACGTGGTCCTGATCGCGCGCGTGCGCTCGCTGACGCGGCTGAAGATGATGACCGATGAGCTGCGCATGCGCGCCATCACCTCGCTTGAGATCGGCATGCAGGCGCCCGAGCGCAGCGCCGTGGCCGACACCGGCAAGGGCGGCCGCATCCTGCTGGTCGACGACCGCGAGTCCTCCTATGAGCGGCTGGCGACGATCCTCGCCGCCGAGCACACCATCGACGTCGAGCCGAACCCGACGGAAGCGCTATTCCACGCCGCCGAGGGCAATTACGACCTCTTGATCGTTTCGCTCGATCTCAACAATTTCGATGGCCTGCGGCTCTGCAGCCAGGCGCGCTCGCTGGAGCGCACGCGCCACGTCCCGATCCTGGCGATCGCCGACCCCGAGAACTCGACGCGGCTGCTCCGCGGCCTCGAGATCGGCGTCAACGACTATCTGCTGCGCCCCATCGACAAGACCGAGCTGCTGGCGCGGGCCCGCACCCAGATCCGCCGCCGCCGCTACACCGATCACCTGCGCGACAACGTGCAGAACTCGATCGAGATGGCGATCACCGACGCGCTCACCGGGCTGCACAACCGCCGCTACATGGAGAGTCATCTGGCGACGCTCGCCGAGCAGGCCGCGACCCGCGGCAAGCCGCTCGCGCTGATGATTTTGGACATCGATTACTTCAAGTCGATCAACGACAATTACGGCCATGACGCCGGTGACGACGTGCTGCGCGAGTTCGCGGTGCGGGTGCGCAAGTCGATCCGCGGCATTGACCTTGCCTGCCGCTATGGCGGCGAGGAGTTCGTCATCGTGATGCCCGAGACCGATCTCCACGTCGCCGGCATGGTCGCCGAGCGCCTGCGCCGCTCGATCGCGGGCGAGCCGTTTGCGATCCACAAAGGGACGAAGCGCATCGAGGTCACGATCTCGATTGGCCTGACCACGCTGGAGCAGAAGGGCGAGGCGGTCGCCGACGTCCTCAAGCGCGCCGACACCGCGCTCTACCGCGCCAAGCACGACGGTCGCAACCGGGTGGTGGCGCAGGCCGCGTGAGCTGCCGGCACAATAAGTGCGAAAACAACCCCATGCACAGTAGCCGGCGATAGCAAGATCAACGGCTTACGTGAGAAGCAGGGCGGTTTGCGCTGGCGGCAGCGCCATTTGACACGTCGGGCAAAACAGGGGCATTCTGCCATCATCCCGAACAGGTCCTACAAACTCCGCTGTCATTCCCCGCGCATGCGGGAATCCAGTACGCCGCGGCCTTTCGGTTCTAACCTCGCTGCCTCTGGAATACTGGATCACCCGCCTTCGCGGGTGATGACACCGAGTGATGCGGTGGCAGCGATCACTGCGGCGGACACTTGTCCTTCACCGGCTTCGCATCATCCCCCACATCCACCCCCGCATTTCGCAGCAGCACCTTTGCGGCCTCCTTTGCCGCCCTGGCCATCGCCGGATCGTCGCGGACGAGGTCCTGGGCGATGGAGCCGTCGACGAGCAGCACGAGCTGCGTTGCGAGCGCCTCCGCATCCGCAACGCCGAGCTCGTTCGACCGATCGCGAAACCAGACGCGGCGGCTTTCCTTGAAGGCGATTGCGATCTTCTTCACCGCGCGGTCGGAAGGCCCGAGCTCGGCGACCGCATTCACGAACGGGCAGCCGCGAAAATCCTTGGCGGCGAAGCGTCGCTCCAGCGAATCGAACGTCGCAAGGATCTGCTCGGCCGGCGGCTTGTCGGAGGGGCGCGCGCTGACGAAGCGGCGCTCGAGGTAAGCCGCGATCAGCGCGTCCTTGGAGGGGAAGTGGTTGTAGAGCGTGCGCTTGGAAATGCCGATCTCGGCCGCGATGGTGTCGACGCCAATGGCGCGAATGCCTTGCAGATAGAACAGCTTGTCGGCGGTCTGAAGGATCCGCTCTTTCATCGTCTGTGGGGCGGGCGGGGGAGCCATGCGGTAGCGCGCGTCCTGTTCGCTTGACAGCACCGGCCCTTTATAGCCTAAGTACACAGGTCTGTGTACCCAAAATCAACGGCAAAAGCAGACGGCGGCGTTCGCGCCGTGCCCAAAAGGGAGAAGAAAAATGCCCCTGTTGCAGGTCCTGCGTCCGACCTTGCCCATCCTGATCGGCGCCTCGATCATGCTGACGCTGAGCATGGGACTGCGGCAGTCGCTCGGCATCTTCCTGCAGCCGCTGACGCATGACATCCACATCTCGGTGTCGGATTTCACACTGGCGCTGGCCGTGCAAAACCTCGCCTGGGGCTTTCTCCAGCCACTCGCCGGCGCCATGACCGAGCGCTACGGCTTTCGTCCCATCATGATCGTGGGCGCGCTGATGTACATCGTCGGCCTCGCGCTGATGGCGACCGCCAACGGGCTTGTCAGCATCATGATCGGCGCCGGCGTTCTGATCGGCACCTCGCTGGCCTGCACGGCCGCTGCGATCGCGATGTCGGTGGCGGCGCGCGCGGTGCCTGAGACGGTGCGCTCGACCGTGCTCGGCATCGTCTCCGGCGCGGGCTCGCTCGGCGCGCTGCTGTCGGCGCCGATCGGGCAGATGCTCAACGAGGGCTTTGGCTGGCGCATTGGCCTTGCCGGCTTCGTCATCATGTCGGTGTTGATGATCCCCGCCGCCTGGTACGCCGGTCGCGTCGACCAGATCCCGCTGCCCAAGCCGGCCGCCGACGAAATCGACGATGCCACCGCCGCGATTGCGGCGCGGACCGCGTTCGGCAATGCATCCTTCGTGGTGATGACCTGCGCCTATCTCGTCTGTGGCATGCAGCTCGTGTTCCTCACCACGCATCTGCCGTCGTATCTGGCGATCTGCGGCCTCGACCCGATGCTGAGCGCGCAGACGCTCGGCATGATCGGTGGCTTCAACGTGCTGGGCTCGCTGTTCTTCGGCTGGGCCGGGCAGCGCTGGAACAAGCTGGCGCTGCTGGGTGCGATCTACATCCTGCGCTCGCTGGCGCTCGCCTGGTATTTCATGCTGCCGGCGACGTCATTCTCGACGCTGCTGTTCGGCGCGATCATGGGCTTCCTCTGGATGGGTGTCGGCCCGCTGGTTGCGGGCGCGGTCGCCGAGATGTTCGGCCTGCGCTGGCAGGCGATGATCCAGGGCCTCGCCTTCATGAGCCACCAGATCGGCAGCTTCCTCGGCGCCTACGGGGGAGGGCTGCTCTACGACGCGCTCGGCTCCTACACCATGGCCTGGCGCATCGGCGTGGCACTGGGCCTCGCCGGCGGCATCGTGCAGGTGGCGTTCGCGCTGATCCGGCCGTCGCAGCCGCCGGTGTTGAAGGCGGCGTAGCGAGGGGCGTTCGTAAGCGCCAAGCAAGCGTCGCGCCGCTTGGTCGCGAACAGCCGCTCGTGCCCCCGAAGCGGACCAGGCGCGGCGTCCAGACCCCGGCCTTTCGTCCGGCTGGGACGGAAGATGTTCATCCTGCTATATTAACCAGACTGGCAGGGTGGCGGTGGCTATGGCGCGCGTTGAGAGACGGTTAGCGGCGGTGCTGGCAGCGGACGTTGCGGGTTACTCGCGGTTAATGGGCGCCGATGAGGTCGGCACGCTCGAAGCCCTTAAGGTCATTCGCCGCGAAATCGTCGATCCAGCCATTGCGGAGCACAAGGGCAGGATCGTCAAGACAACTGGCGATGGCCTCCTGGTCGAATTCGCCAGCGCTGTCGACGCGGTGACTTGCGCCATGACCGTTCAAGAGAAGATGGCCGGCCGGGAAGGACCGATTGCCTTTCGCATCGGCATCAACATCGGCGACATTATCAGCGACGAAAACGACATCTTCGGTGATGGCGTGAATGTGGCTGCACGCGTTGAGAACGAGTGCGTGCCGGGCGGCGTGTGCTTGTCGGGAAATGCGTTCGAACAAGTCAGGGGAAAGACGACATTCGAGTTCGATGATCTAGGCGAACGATCGCTGAAGAACATCGATCGGGCGGTTCGACTATATGGAGTCAAGCTTGCCAATGCGAAGCCAGCGACTGCGGAGAGCAATCGACTGCTGTCATTACCCGACAAACCTTCAATCGCGGTTCTCCCGTTTCAGAATATGTCCGGCGACCCGGAACAAGAGTACTTCGCCGATGGCATGGTGGAGGACATCATCACTGCGCTGTCCCGATTCAAATGGCTGTTCGTGATCGCCCGCAATTCGACCTTTACCTACAAGGGGCGGTCCGTTGACATCAGGCAGGTTGGACGCGAACTGGGGGTTCGTTACGTGTTGGAAGGCAGCGTGCGGCGGGCGGCCGACCGCGTACGGATCACAGCGCAGCTCATTGACGCGGAGACCAGGGCCCATATCTGGGCAGATCGCTACGACCGCGCGGTCGACGACATCTTTGCCTTGCAGGACGAAATTACCGTGAGCACCGTCGCCGCGATCGAGCCCAGCGTGCGTCAGGCCGAAATTGAACGGGCGAAGCGCAAGCGCCCTGATAATCTCGACGCCTACGACCTCGTGTTACGTGCGACGCCTCTAGTGGACACCGGGATGCCGGAGGGCGCGTCGCAGGCAGTGCCACTGCTCGAGCGCGCACTTCTGCTCGAGCCGAACTACGCGCTCGCGCACGGCCAGACGGCGTTCTGCAATGAAATACTGTATCTCCGAGCGGGAAGGCGTGAAGACAATCGCACGGCCGCGATACGGCACGCGCATACTGCAGTGGCGCTTGGCCCCGACGATGCCCCGGCACTCGTCTACGCCGCAATCGCTATCGGTCTCGTCGAACATGACCGTATCTTGGCTCTGGAAACGTTCGAGGCCGCCCTGGCAATCTCCCCGTCGGCGGCGTGGGGCTATTCCTGGGGCGCGTTGATCTTGGGCTGGGGAGGGGAAGCCGAGCGCGCCATCGAATGGGGCGAGCGGGGTATCCGGCTTAGTCCATTCGATCCGTGGATTACCGCAGCGCTGCATGGCATTTGCATGGGGCATTTTCTTCGCGGACGCTATGAAGATGCTGCGGCGGCAGCGCAACGGGCCATTCGCAGCAAACCAGGTTTCAGCGTCTCGCACATGTTTCTGGCAGCGTCGCTTGCCAAACTCGGACGAATGGAAGATGCGAATGCAGCCGCCGAGCGCGTGATGCAACTTCAGCCCAATTTCAGCAGCAATGGTCAGTGCTCCGCCATCGGCTGCGTGCCGGTGCTCGCAACACCTCTGATCGAAGCAATGCGCGCTTCAGGTCTTCCCGAATAACCGGGATCCGCCACCAGGCGGCCGATGCGTCAGCACAGTTGACTTTTAACCAAGGTTCCACAGGGCTAGGCTGCCGAGATTAATGATCGCGCTCCCGCCAGATGGTGAGAGGAGGCGTGGCATGATCGAACAGCCGCACTTTGACGCGTATTCAATCCCAGCACGTATCTGCTTTACCGTTGCATTGCTTGGTTGTGCCGTACTGATCGCCGTGTTGGTTACGAGCGTCTACTTCCTGGAATAAGGTGCAGGAGTGAACCTTCGCGACGAACCAGGCTCGCGCCATCGGCATGGCGGCTGGGATACGAGAGGGGCGAGCGGGCAAAATAAAAACGGGGCCCGAAAGGGCCCCGCAAAACTCTTCAACGCTGCGCCGATCTTACTTGATCTTGGCTTCGCGGAATTCGACGTGCTTGCGCGCGACCGGGTCGTACTTCTTCTTGACCAGCTTGTTGGTCATGGTGCGCGAATTCTTCTTGGCGACGTAGTAGAAGCCGGTGTCGGCCGAGGACACGAGCTTGACCTTGATGGTGACCGCTTTGGCCATGTTCTGAACCTCAGAAAATTGGGGAATCTGGAGCCGGCCAAACGGCCCGCGTTGGCCGGCAACCTAGCCAGAGCCTCGACGCTGGTGTTCGGCGCGCTGATGGGGTTCCTCTGGCTCGGCGTCGGGCCGCTGGTTGCGGGCGCTGTCGCAGAGATGTTCGGCCTGCAATGGCAGGCGATGATTCACGGGCTCGCCTTCATGAGCCACCAGGTCGGTAGCTTCGTCGGCGCCTATGGCGGCGGGCTGATCTATGGCGCGCTCGGCTCCTACAACATGGCTTGGCGGATCGGCGTCGCGGTGGGCTCGCCGCCGGCATCGTTCAGATCGCGTTTGCGATAAAGCCGACGGCGCCACCCGTGCTGCGAACCGTATAGGCATCGTCAGCGATTGCTTATTTGTTGGGCGATGCGCTGCTGCGTGAAGCAGCGCAACGCGCGATTGCCGCAAAGCAGCAAACTGGAATCGCTGCGCATTCAGTAGCTTGAATGAATCGCATCGATGGTGCGAATCTTGCACGTCCTTTGATCAGGAATTGGAACGTCTCTGACGCTTTCCGATCTGGTGACAAGGGAAAGGCCGATAAGCCATGAGGCTGGTCGCCGCCAGTCTCCAGTCATCGAGGCTCGACGACCTCATCGCGCCGAGCCGCGATCATTGTGTCCCAAAAACCCGAGCTGATCGCGCTGGCGTCGTCACGCCGGCGCGAACGATCGTTTCCGCGGTTCCACTCGAACAATGCCCAGAAAACATCTCTTGCGACTTGGGAGGACGATGATGGAGTCGAGAACATCCACGCGCCAAAGGCTCGTGACGTTGTTGGTCGCGCTGGTGGGAATTGCGCTTCTCTACCTCGCCCTCGGCGAGGTCGCGCTGGCCGAGGATGCGGCCCCGCCCGCTTGCGGCGGCAAGATCCTCGAGAAGTGCACGCCCAATCCTGGCGACACCGCCTGGATGCTCACCTCCGTTGCGCTGGTGCTGATGATGACGGTCCCGGGTCTCGGGCTGTTCTATGGCGGCATGGTGCGCAAGAAGAACGTGGGCGACACCGTGATGACGAGTTTTGCGGTGACGTGCCTCGTCACCATCCTGTTCGCGATCCTGACCTATAGCCTGGCCTTCCGCGCCGGCACGCCGTTCATCGGCGGGCTGGACCGCATGTTTCTGAAGGATATCCTCAGCGACATCGGCAAGGGCGGGATCGGTAATCCCAATCCGCTCGCAGCGACGATCCCCGAGAGCGTCTACATCTGCTTCCAGATGACCTTTGCGATCATCACGCCGGCGCTGATTGCCGGCGCGTTCGCCGAGCGGATGAAGTTCTCCGCGATGCTCTGGTTCATCGGCCTGTGGGCGATCTTCGTCTATGCGCCGATCGCGCATTGGGTATGGGGCCCTGACGGCATCTTCGCCTCCGGCAACGACGCCGCCTGGGTCAAGGTGCTCGATTTCGCCGGCGGGACCGTGGTGCATATCAATGCCGGCGTGGCCGGCCTGATGTGCGCCATCATGCTCGGCAAGCGCAAGGAGACGGGACCGGCCCATAACATGGTGCTGACCTTCATCGGCGCCTCGCTGCTCTGGGTCGGCTGGTTCGGCTTCAACGCCGGCTCCGCGGTGACGGCGGGCATGCAGGCCGGCATGGCGATGCTGGTGACGCAGATCGCAACTGCGGTCGCCGGCTTCACCTGGATGCTGGTGGAGTGGTCGCTCAAGGGCAAGCCGACGGTGGTCGGCATCTGCTCGGGGGCGGTCGCGGGCCTCGTCGCCATCACGCCGGCGTCCGGTTTCGTCAGCCCGGTAGGGGCCTTCGTGATCGGGATCGCGGCCGGCGCCCTCTGCTACTGGGGATGCACCGGGCTGAAGGCCATGTTCAGCTATGACGATGCGCTCGATTGCTTCGGCGTCCACGCCGTCGGCGGCATCGTCGGCGCATTGCTCACCGGCGTTTTCGCCGTCGAGCAATATGGCGGCACTGCGGGTGCGCTGGAGGGAAACCCGATCCAGTTCGTCAACCAGTGCATCGGCGTCGCCACGGTCTTTGTCTACGATGCCGTCGTCAGCCTGATCATCCTCTACGTGGTCAAGCTCTTCGTCGGCTTGCGGGTATCGGAGGATATGGAGCGCGACGGTCTCGATCTCGCACTGCATGGCGAGGTCGTGCACTAAGGCCTGTTTACAGTCGCTAGTTTGCGAGGAAAGCCGCGACGAGATTGAGGAGGCCGGCAAAGCAGGCGTCTGTCTTTTCGTAGCGAGTTGCGATGCGGCGGAATGCCTTGAGCTGGCAGAAGAAGTTCTCGACCAGGTGGCGCCATTTGTACATTTCGGCGTCGTGCGGGATGCGCCCGGCGCGGTCGGCCTTGGACGGGATGACCGCTGCGGCGCCGCGTTGGTTCAGATTGGCGCGCAGCCAGTTATTATCGAAGGCCTTGTCGCCGATCAGCGCTTCAAAATCGAGGCCAGTGATCAAAGGCTCGACGCCAATGCTGTCGTGACGCTGGCCGGGCAGCAGGGTGAAGCGAATGAGATTGCCGAGTGCGTCGACCAGAGCCATGATTTTGGTAGTCAGGCCACCACGCGAGCGGCCTATGGCCTGATTTTGAGTTCCCCTTTTGCCCCGGTGCCATGTTGGTGGACCCGGACGAGTGTGCCGTCGATCAGGACATATTCGAAATCGGGATCGTCACAGAGAGCTTTGAAGACCCGCTCCCAGACCCCCTTCTGCGCCCAGCGCCAGAAGCGCGTATACACTGTGAACCACTTGCCGAACGCTTCCGGCAGATCTCGCCACGGCGAGCCCGTGCGCGCAATCCAAAGAACTGCTTCGATAAAGAGCCGGTTGTTACGCCCGGTGCCGCCGGGATCACCGGCTTTGCCAGACAATTCCGGCGCAATCCGCTCCCACTGCGCATCGCTCAACATCAATCGAATCAAGGCTGATCTCCAATTTTCAGCCTTGAATCAATTTTCTACTGATTTGGGAATCCTGTCTGTAAACAGGCCTTAGATCGCCGACGGCAATGTTGAACCAATCCGGCCATCCGCACATCCAGCGGATGCGTCGGCACGGGAGAAGGCATGATGACCGAGATCTTTGCGCAAGGTGACCTGCTGATCGAGCGGGTGTCCGATGTCGCGCCATCGGGAGCGCTCACGGAGACCGCCGAAGGTGTGCCGCTGGTCCTGCTGGAGGGCGAGGCCACCGGACATTGTCATGCGATCCGCGAGCGCGTGACGCTGTTTCGCGACGACGATCTGGCGCGCGACATTCCGGCCGGGCTCTATCTCGGGCATCTCCAGATTGCCTCGGCCTATGCGCGGGTGACGCATCAGGAGCATGCGCCGCTGACGCTGCCGCGCGGGACCTATCGAGTGCGCCGCCAGCGTGAGTTGGGGCCGCGAGATGCGCGCGTCCTCGCCGATTGAGCAGACGGCGGCGTTGGGCGATTACCGTGCACGGTGGAGAGCCGTCCGACGCTCGACCGCGCCTGCCGATCGCGACAGCGCGGAGCAGGGCGTGCGGCTTGCCTATCGTGCTGCAGGACTGGAGCCGCCGGCCCGCATCGTCTGGTGCGACGGCCCGCAGGCGCTGGCCGGGCTTGTCGTTTCGCGCGATGACGGCCGCAATCTCCGCTTTCAGCTCGTCGATCGGCTTCGCCGTCAAATCATTTCGAAAATCGAGGCGCGGATTCACCGGAAGGTGCTTGCCGCGGTCGACAGCGCAGTCAATCCCGCGGACGCGCTGGTCACTGCTGCGGCCGAGGCGGTGATTCGGAACGTGCCGGAGCAGAACCTGTCCGTGCTGGGCCAGCTGCGCCGAACCGGTCTGTCGCTCGCTGGCGTGCTGCAGGCGCTCACCGCCCCGCGGAGCTTTTCGAGCTGCGCGGCGGGGCCGCACGATCTGTCGTGGCTGGGTGCTTACGACTATCTCCGCGAGGTCCTCGGTTTGCACGCCGAGACCGAGCCGCTGCGCGGCCTGATGCAACTCGCGACGGGCGTGGGCTGGCTGCTGCCGCACGAGCACACCTGCTGGCTCGCGGAGCGACCGAACCTGTTATGCGGCGATGCGCGCGACCGGCTGCATCACGCCAGCGGTCCGGCGCTGCGTTATCCCGACGGTTGGTCGATCTGGGCCTGGCGCGGGGTGGAGGTGCCACGCTGGATCATCGAGCACCAGGACCGGATCACGCTCGCTGCGATCGACGACCAGATCGACGTCCAGGTCCGCCGCTGCATGATCGAGATCATGACGCCGGAGCGTTACGTCGCGCTCGGCGGCGCCACCCGCGTGGCCGAGGACGAGACCGGAATCCTGTGGCGCCGCAACTGGCTCGCCGCGGACGCCTGGGCCGCCGTGGAGGTCGTCAACGCCACGCCCGAGCCGGACGGCACGCGCAGGCATTTCTTCCTCCAAGTGCCGGCCAATCTGCACACGCCGCGCGAAGCGGTTGCGTGGACCTACGGCATGAGGGCAGAGGCCTATGCACACCTCGTGGTGAGGACGTGAGGCACATCTTCTTGGCGGCTAAAGCGCGATGAGATTTGGATGAATCGTCATCGCGCTTTAGGTTGTTGTTTACGCATGATCTTTCCGGAAAACCGCTTCGCACTTTTCCGGATCATGCTTTAGAGCAGAATGGCCTTTGGTTGAATCGATCGAGCCGCGGGATCACTCGACCTCTCCCGCGTGCGGGAGAGGTCGGCGCGAAGCGCCGGGTGAGGGCTTTCTCCTCTTGGGGGTTCTCGATTGCGGAGACACCCTCTCCCCCAGCCCGAGCGGGGGAGGGAGCGCATCTTCTCCATGGCAACCAGCCAAGCCCAATTTCACCCGCCTTAACTGCGGTAGTAGCGCCACATCCGCAGGAAGGTGCGATGGATCACGTCCGGCGGCTGATCGAACGGCTCGACATTGATCCGCACCATGTTGGTGTGGCTCATCCGCCAGGGTAGCCGCATCAGCCAGCGCCAGGACGGCTGCTTGCGCCAGTCGGCCACGAGCGCGCTGGTGAGCGGCGCGTTCAGCACGATCTGGAGTTCATGCACCGTCATGGCGCGCTCGGCGATCTCGACAAGGTCGATGCGCTCGATGGCGCGCCAGCGGATCAGGCCGAAGGCCTGGACGAAGATGCCGTACTGGTTCGCGCCGATCGTGGGCCGGCCGGTCTCGAGCAGTGGAATATTGTAGTAGGTAAACCCGGCCGCGAGCGCCGCGAGCGCAAGCCAGTAGAACTCGCCGGTGAGAAACGCGGCGGTGCAGAAGATCGCGGCCAGCGCCGCCGTGACGTAAACCGGGAAATAGACATCGTCGCGGCCATAAGCGACCGAGTAGCCACCGACATGTTCCTCGTCCAGGGCTGCGCTCATGGACGTGGAGGCTACGACCATCGACCGCAAATAAAAACGGCCGCAAATAAAAACGGGGCCGCGAAGGGCCCCGTCAAAGTCGTTCAGCGTCCCGCGATCTTACTTGATCTTGGCTTCGCGGAATTCGACGTGCTTGCGCGCGACCGGGTCGTACTTCTTCTTGACCAGCTTGTCGGTCATGGTGCGCGAATTCTTCTTGGCGACGTAGTAGAAGCCGGTGTCGGCCGAGGACACGAGCTTGACCTTGATGGTGACCGCTTTGGCCATGTTCTGAACCTCAGAAAATTGGGGAATCTGGAGCCGGCCAAACGGCCCGCGTTGGCCGGCAACCTAGCCAGAAACCGCCTGATGTCAAGGTTTTAGGGGACTGAAACCACCCAAATCGGCCCGATCAGGCCTCGAAGAACCGGTTTTTCGGCCGCGGCAGGCCCAAATTCTCCCTCAAAGTGGGCCCTTCATACTCTTTGCGGAAAATCCCGCGGCGCTGCAGCTCCGGCACGACCTTGTCGACGAAATCGTCGAGGCCGGCGGGCAGGAACGGGAACATGATGTTGAAGCCGTCCGAGCCGCGCCCGACCAGCCATTCCTCCATCTGGTCGGCGATGGTCTTGGCGGTGCCGACGAAGGACAGCCCGCCATAGCCGCCGACGCGCTGGGCGAGCTGGCGCACGGTGAGCTTTTCGCGGGCGGCGAGATCGACCATGCGCTGGCGGCCGCTCTTGCTGGCATTGGTCTCGGGGATGTCGGGGAGAGGGCCGTCCGGATCGAAGCCGGAGGCATCGGTACCGAGAATGACGGACAGCGAGGCGATGGCGCTGTCGTAATGCACGCGGCTGTCGAGCAGCGCGCGCTTCTCCTTGGCTTCATCGACGCTGTCGCCGACGACGACGAAGGCGCCGGGCAAGATTTTGAGGTGTTCGGGATCGCGGCCGATCTTCTCCATGCGGCCCTTGATGTCGGCATAGAGCTTTTGCCCGTCGGCGAGGCTGCCGCCGCCGGTGAACACGGCTTCAGCCGTTTCGGCCGCGAGCTGCTTGCCGTCTTCGGACGCGCCGGCCTGCACGATCACCGGCCAACCCTGCACCGGACGGGCGATGTTAAGGGGGCCGCGCACTTTGAGATATTTGCCGTTGTGGTCGAGCGTGTGCATCTTCGCGGGATCGAAGAACAGGCCGCTCTCGACGTCGCGCACGAACGCATCGTCGGCGAAGGAATCCCAGAGGCCCGTGACGACGTCGTAGAACTCGCGGGCGCGCTTGTAGCGCTCGGCGTGCTCCATGTGATCGTCTAGGCCGAAATTCAGCGCTGCATCCGGATTCGAGGTGGTGACGATATTCCAGCCGGCGCGGCCGCCGCTGAGATGGTCGAGCGAGGCAAAGCGGCGCGCGACATGATAGGGCTCGTCGAAAGTGGTCGAGCCCGTCGCGATCAGGCCGATGCGCTCGGTGACGGCGGACAGCGCCGACAGCAGCGTGAACGGCTCGAACGACGTCACCGTGTGGCTGCGCTTGAGCGCATTGATCGGCATGTTCAAGACGGCGAGGTGATCGGCCATGAAGAAGGCGTCGAACTTGCCGGCCTCGAGCTTCCTAATCAGCTGCTTGATGTGACTGATGTTGAAATTGGCGTCGGGCCAGGCGCCGGGATAGCGCCAGGCGCCGGTGTGGATGCTGATCGGGCGCATGAACGCGCCAAGCTTGAGTTGCCGTTGTGCCATCGCCCGGTGTCCGTTTTGGGTGTCGTTGCGAAAGACATAGGCATGCGGCGGAACTCCGCCATTGGCGGCGGCGGGAAGATTATTTCGTTTTTTGCAGATCTCTCAGCACGTCATTCCGGGGCGCGCCTCTTGGCGCGAGCCCGGAATCCATCGAGCTGCAGACACGGTGGATGAATCGGATTCCGGGTTCGCGCTGCGCGCGCCCCGGAATGACGGCGAGGGGAGCGCCGATCAGCTCAAAACATCCTTCTGCATCTTGCCGCCGTAGAAATGGAAGAACGGCACCGGCGCATCGTGGCGCAGCGGGCCGGTGGCAAGGCGGGTGTCGAGCTCGTTGAGCACGTTGCGCGTCATCGGATGCAGATCCGCGAGCGGTTTTGAGCCAAGCTCGACCCAGACCAGCTCGACCAGCTCGGCATCGGCATGGATCACGCCGTCGACGCGGTGGGTGATCGCGGAGGCATCTGCCGTGAAGAAGCGGGTGTCGAAGCGTTTGACGCGGCCGGGCGGGGTGATGGCGCGGGCGATCAGGAACAGGCCGGAGGGATCGGGCAGCAGGCCGGCATCCGCGAATGGCTTCCAGGGGCCTTCGAGCTTGGGCACCTTGTCCTCCGCTCTGCGGCCGAGGCAGAGACCCGTCTCCTCGCAGGCTTCGCGGATCGCGGCAATGGCGAGCGACTTCGCGCGCGAGGCCGGGGTCTTCGGGCTGCCCTTGGCGAGATTGGCTTCGAGCTCGGCGGTGATGGGCGCGGCGCAGGGCACGCGATAATCGGCCTTGTCGACACGGCCGCCGGGGAAGACGAACTTGCCGGGCATGAACACCACCTTGTCGTGGCGCTTGCCAACCAGCACTTTCGGAATGGGCCCGCTGCGATCGACCAGGATCAGCGTCGCCGCATCCCTTGGGCGAAAATAGGGATGGTGGTCGGCTTCCTTCTCATCGTGAACCTTGGCCTTCTCCACTGCCTGCGCCGTATCCGTCATATCCTCACCCAAACCGTTTTTTGCTTCTTACTTACACAGGCGGAATACCATCGGGAGGGTTCTCGTCAAACCCGTGCATGCGCAGAGCCCATTGCAAGCCGACCACAGCTCCCTTCACGGGCTGCAACAACGCGAGCGAGGCGACGAAGGTGAAGGGCAGATAGGCCACGAAACTGAGCCAGATCGGCGTGGTGTAGTTGGTCTCGATCCAGAGGATGGCCGGCACCACGATGTGACCGACGATGACGATGACGAGATAGGCGGGCAGATCGTCGGCACGATGCGGGGTGAAGTCGAGGCCGCATTTGGCGCAATTGTCCGCCGTCTTCAGGAAGGCGCGGAACAGCTTTCCCTCGCCGCAGCGCGGGCAGCGACCGCGAAAGCCGCGCTTCATCGCAGCCCACACGTCGCGCTTCTCGACGAGGCCGGTCTCGCGCGTCCAGATCTTTGGGGCCGTGCTCATCGTCACCATGCCTTGCCCTTCTGTCCCTTGCCTTTGCCCTTGCTCTTTCCCTTGACCTTCCTGCCCTTGGCAGATTTTTGCTTTTCCGGCTTGCGTTTTCTCTCCGGACTGCGCCCCGGATGCGCCTTGGACAATTTGCGCTGCGGACGGAACGGCCGGCGCTCGCGGGGACTGGTCTCGCGTTCTGACGACAGCAGCTCGAAGCGTAGCGCGCCTGCGATAGGAGCTGCTTCTATCAGACGGACGTCGACGACGTCACCCAGCTGATGCATGGTGCCGCTGCGCGTGCCGACGAGGGCGTGGCGGCTCTCGTCATAGTTGAAATATTCCGTGCCGAGGGATCGGATCGGGATCAATCCATCGGCGCCGGTCTCGCTCAGCTTGACGAAAAGACCGGCGCGGGTGACGCCGGAGACGCGTCCCTGGAAGCTGGCGCCGATGCGGTCGGCGAGGTGATGCGCGATCAGGCGATCGACGGTCTCGCGCTCCGCCTTCATCGCGCGCCGTTCGGTCAGCGAGATATGCGCGGCGACCTCGCCGAGCGATTCCGGCGTTTCGCTGTCGGGCAGGGCGCCTTCGCCGAGGCCGAGCGCGCGGACCAGTGCGCGGTGCACGATGAGGTCGGCATAGCGGCGGATCGGCGAGGTGAAATGCGCATAGCGGCGCAGGTTCAGGCCGAAATGGCCGTAATTCTCCGCGGAATATTCCGCCTGCGCCTGGGTGCGCAGCACGACCTCGCTCACCAGCGGGTAATAGTCGTGACCTTCGAGCTGGGCCAGCACGCGGTTGAACAGGGTGGGGCGCAACGCGCCTGATTTCGCGAAGGGAACGTCGAGCGTTTGCAGAAACTCGCTGAGCGCGTGGACCTTCTCCAGCGTCGGCTCATCGTGCACGCGATAGATCAGCGGCAGCGATTTCTTCTCCAGCATCTCGGCCGCGGCGACGTTGGCGAGGATCATGAACTCCTCGATCAGCTTGTGCGCATCGAGACGTTCGGGCACGACGACGCGGTCGACCGTGCCGTCGCTCTTCAACAGGATCTTGCGCTCGGGCAGATCGAGATTGAGCGGATCGCGCTCGTCGCGGGCGCGCTTGACGCAAGCATAGGCGGCGTAGAGCGGCCTCAGGATCGGATCGAGCAGCGGGCCGGTGGTGTCATCAGGTCGACCGTCGATCGCAGCCTGTGCCTGCGCATAATCGCAGCTTCGCCGCCGAGCGCATCAGGATGCGGTGGAAACTGTGCGAGCGCTTGCGGCCGTCGGGTCCGATCACCATCCGCACCGCGAGCGCGCCGCGTGGCTCGCCCGGCACCAGCGAGCAGAGATTGTTGGAGATGCGCTCCGGCAGCATCGGCACGACGCGGTCGGGGAAATAGACCGAGTTGCCGCGATCGAGCGCGTCGCGGTCGAGCGCGGTGCCCGGCCGCACGTAGAAGCTCACGTCTGCGATGGCGACGTTGACGATGAAGCCACCCTTGTTGTTGGGATCGTCGTCGGCCTGCGCATGCACCGCGTCGTCGTGATCCTTCGCATCCGGCGGATCGATGGTGACGAGCGGCACGTCGCGCCAATCCTCGCGCCCTTTCAGGTTCGCAGGCTCGGCCGCTTCCGCCTCGCGTTCGGCGGCAGGGGAAAATTGCAAGGGGATGTCGTGGGCATAGATCGCGATCAGGCTGATCGCCTTCTCCGACTTGACCGAGCCGAGCCTCTCCTTGACCCGGCCGGAGGCGAGGCCAAAGCCGCGCGAGCGGACGATGTCGACGCTGACGAGGTCGCCGTCCTGCGCGCCTTGTGTATCGGTCTTCGCGATGTTCAACTCGCGGTCGGCGAACTTCTTGTCGACGGGAACGAGCCGTCCGCCGCCTTCGGGCAGTGCTCGGAATACACCGAGGATGCGGCTCTTGGCCTTGTCGATGAGCTTGATGATGCGGCCGCGATAGGCGGGGCCTTCGTCCTCGTCGGTGCGTTCGACGCGCAGCAGCGCGCGGTCGCCGACGCCGGCGGCGGTGCCGGGCTTGGGCCGGCGCGGCATCTCGATCAGGATTTTGGGCGGCTCGCCGCTTTCGACCTCGTCCCATTCGGCCGGTGAGGCGATCAATTCGCCGTCGCTGTCGCGCCCGGTGATGTCGGCGAGCAGCGTCGGCGGAAGCGTGTCCGGCTCGGAGACCTTGTGCCGCTTCTTCTTGATGATGCCGTCGTCGGCGAGCTCGCGCAGCATGCGCCTGAGCTCGGCGCGATCGGCGTTCTTCAGGCCGAACTCGCGCGCAATTTCGCGGGTCCCGACCTTTCCGTGGTTTGCCTTGATGAAGGCGACGATGGCTGTCCGGTCGGGAAAGCCACGGTCATTCTTGCGTTTCACTTAACCTCTAATTCTTGCCGGCACTCTTCTTGGCCGGAGCCTTGGTGGCGGCTGCCTTGGTCGGCGACGGCTTTGTGGCAGAAGTCTTGGCGGTCGACGGCACGGCGGCGCGCGCCTTGCTGGTGGATTCGGTTTTCGATTTGGCCGCGGCTTTCTTCGTGGCGGGTTTCTTCGGCTTTGGCGCGGCGTCCTCTCCGTCCGCAGCCTTCTCCGTAGCCTTCTTGGCCTTGGCGGGCTTTGCCGCCTTCTTCGCCTTGGTCTTGCCGCCGCCCTTGGCCGCGCGTTCGTCGATCAGCGCGATCGCCTGCGGCAGCGTGATGGCGTCCTTTTCGAACTCGGCCGGGATCGTCGCGTTGACGCCGCCTGCGGTGACATAGGGGCCATAGCGGCCGCTCTTCACGGTGACGGTGCCGAGCGTCGGATGATCGCCGATTGCCTTGCCGGGATCGGCGCCGAAGCGGCGGCTCGGGCCCTTCGCGACCTTTTCCGCGATCAGCGTCACCGCGCGGTTGAGGCCGATGTCGAACACCTCGTCGCCGGCCTCGAGGCTGGCGTAGGTCTTCTCGTGCTTCACGAACGGCCCGAAGCGGCCGAGGCCGGCGGTGATCGGCTGACCGGTTTCCGGGTGCTTGCCGATCACGCGCGGCAGCGACAGCAGTTTCAGCGCAAGCTCGAGGTCGACATCGCTGGGCGAGGTGCCCTTCGGAATGCCCGCGCGCTTCGGCTTCTCGCCTTCCGCATAATCCTTCTGCTCGCCGAGCTGGATGTAGGGGCCGAAGCGGCCGGCCTTGACCCAGACATCGAAGCCGGTGTCGGGATCCTGGCCGAGCGAGCGGTCGGCGTTGGCTTCGCCATCAGCGGCGAGCTGGCGGGTATAGCGGCACTCCGGATAGTTCGAGCAGCCGACGAAGGCGCCGAACTTGCCGGCCTTCAGGTTCAGCCGGCCGGTGCCGCAGTTCGGGCACTGCCTGATGTCGCCGCCATCGGCGCGGGGCGGATAGATGTGCGGGCCCAGCATCTCGTCGAGCACGTCAAGCACCTGCGCGACGCGCAAATCCTTGATGTCGTCGACGGCGCCGATGAAGTCGCGCCAGAAATCCTTCAGCACCTCCTGCCAGGAGATCTCGTTGTTGGAGATGCGGTCGAGCTGCTCTTCGAGGCCCGCGGTGAAATCGTATTCGACGTAGCGGCTGAAGAAGCTCTCGAGGAACGCGATCACGACGCGGCCCTTGTCCTCGCCATGCAGGCGCTTCTTCTCCAGCTTGACGTAGCCGCGGTCCTTCAGGACCTGGAGGATCGAGGCATAGGTCGAGGGTCGGCCGATGCCGAGCTCTTCCATGCGCTTGACGAGGGATGCCTCAGAGAAGCGCGGCGGCGGCTCGGTGAAATGCTGGGTGACGGCGAGCGACTGCCGCTTCAGGGCTTCGCCTGCGCTCATGCCGGGCAGGCGGCGGGAATCCTCGTCCTCCTCGTCGTCGCGGCCTTCCTGGTAGAGCGCGAGGAAACCGTCGAACTTGATGACCTGCCCGGTGGCGCGCAGCTCCAGCGTCCGGCCGCCGGCTTTTGCGGTGATGTCGACCGTGGTGCGCTCGAGCTCGGCCGCCTCCATCTGGCTCGCGATGGTACGCTTCCAGATCAGCTCATAGAGCCGGGCCTGATCGGCATCGAGCTTGCGGCTCATGCTGTCGGGGCGGCGCGAGAGGTCGGTCGGACGGATCGCCTCGTGCGCTTCCTGGGCGTTCTTGGCCTTGGCCTGGTACTGGCGGGGAGCGTCCGGCACATAAGCGTTGCCGTAATCCTCGCCTATCACCTTGCGCGCCTGGGTGATCGCCTCGGGGGCAATCTGCACGCCATCGGTTCGCATATAAGTAATGAGTCCGGTGGTCTCGCCGCCGATGTCGATGCCTTCATAGAGGCGCTGGGCGATGCGCATCGTGTGCGCCGGCGCAAAGCCGTATTTGCGGCTGGCTTCCTGCCGCAGCGTCGAGGTGGTGAAGGGCGCCTGCGGATTGCGCCGCGCGGGCTTGGCATCGACCGCGGTCACGGCGTAGGCGGCTGCTTCCAGCGCCTTCTTGAAGTCTTCGGCTTCCGCGCCGGTGCCGATGTCGAGGCGCTGGATCTTCTTGCCGTCGGCACCGACCAGGCGGGCCTCGAAGGCATCGCCGCGCGGGGTCAGCAGGGTCGCGACCAGCGACCAATATTCGCGCGGGACGAACTTCTCGATCTCGAGCTCGCGGTCGCAGACGAGGCGCAGCGCCACCGACTGCACGCGGCCGGCCGAGCGCGCGCCGGGCAGCTTGCGCCACAGCACGGGGGAGAGGGTGAAGCCGACCAGATAGTCCAGCGCACGGCGCGCCATATAGGCATCGACCAGCGCGCCGTCGATCTGGCGCGGATGCTTCATGGCTTCCGAGATCGCCTGCTTGGTGATGGCGTTGAACACTACGCGCTCGATCTTCTGGTCCTTCAGCGCGCGCTTCTCTTTAAGCACCTCCAGCACGTGCCAGGAGATGGCCTCACCCTCGCGATCAGGGTCGGTGGCGAGAATCAGGCGGTCAGCGCCTTTCAGCGACCTCGCGATATCGTTCAGCCGTCCGGCGGCCTTGGGGTCGACCTCCCAGATCATCTTGAAATTGGCGTCGGGATCGACGGAGCCGTTCTTGGCGGGGAGGTCGCGGACATGGCCGAACGACGCCAGAACCTCGTAGGACGAGCCCAGATATTTGTTGATCGTCTTGGCTTTCGCCGGCGACTCCACAATGACGATATTCATGTAGTTCCAGTAACTTGCGGGAAAATCTTGGCCGAATACGAAAGGACTCGGGTCGGCCGTTTCGACCCGAGCATGGGTGGTGAGGCCGGTCCTGTCGAAATCGGCGGGTGTTGAACGCCGCCGCAATGGGAAAAATTTCATATCGAGAAAGTTGCAAAATACCACCTTGGAGTTGCGGCCGATGTCGGCGTAATGTTTCCGCGGGGCATGGATTCGGGGTGGGTCTGGTGACTAGGCCAGGAAAGAAACGGGCGCGCGCCGCATCGGGCGCGCCGGGAGGCTCGCGCAACGAGGAACCGGGGGAAGGTGGGGCGGATGAGGCGGTGGCCTTCATTGCCGAGCAGACGGCTGCTCTGCGCAAGCTCGCCGAGCGCCACAAGCTGCACGTGTTACATTATCTCTTGGGCATGACACAGCTCGAGGCCGACGAGCATCTGAGGCTGCGGAGCAGGCGCAAGCTGTCGTGAGCGACTCTAGAGTAAGGCGCGCTGTCTCAACGTCGTCATTGCGAGCGCAGCGAAGCAATCCAGAATCCCTCCGCGGAAAGACTCTGGATTGCTTCGCTACGCTCGCAATGACTGTTTGGTGCCGGTCGTGCGCCGTCAGGCCGACCGCCGCCGCGGCGCCGGCCGCGGCTTCAGCGTGGTGTCGGCCGGGCTGAGCAACCGGCCGTCCTCGGCGCGCATTTCGAGCTTCTTCACCGGGCGGCCCTTGGCGCGATCGATCAGGATGGTCGCGATCTCTTCGGGGTGATCGTCGAACTCCTCGCTCCATTGCCGCAGCGCCACCAGGATCGGGAAGGTGCCGCGGCCCTTCTCCGTCAGCACGTATTCCTGGTAGCCGCTGCCGTCGGAGGCCGGGGCGGTCGCCAGAATGCCGTGCTCGACGAGTGACCGCAGTCGCACCGACAAGATGTTCTTGGCCATGCCGAGCTTGCTCTGGAATTCGCCGAAACGGCGTGCGCCGAGCAGCGCCTCGCGGATGATCAGCAGCGACCACCAGTCGCCGAGCGCCTCCAGCGATCGCGCGATCGGGCAGGCATCGCCCTCAAAGCTCGTTCGTTTCACCATGGTCTTTCGTCCTGTCGCGTTCGCCCGCTTTCGGGGGGGCGATCACGCGCTTGTGTGGTTGCATCATAAAACCGTATGCCCTAGATGGCAAATTAGTTTTATCATGCAACCACTGGAGGCGAACGTGAGACTGACGAACAAGACGGCCCTGATTACCGGCGGCAACAGCGGCATTGGCCTTGCGACCGCAAAATTGTTCGTGGCCGAGGGCGCCAGGGTCGTGATCACCGGGCGCAACAAGGAGACGCTGGAGGCAGCTGCGAAAAAGCTCGGGCCGAATGCGCTGGCGCTCGCCGCCGACGCCACCGACATCGCCGCGACGGAAGCCGCGATCAAGAAGGGCGCCGAGACGTTCGGCAAGTTCGACATCGTCTTCGCCAATGCCGGCATCGCCGGCGGCACGCCGCTCGGCTCGGCGACGCTGGACGTCTTCGAGAAGGTCATCAGCACGAACCTCACCGGCGTGTTCTTCACCGTTCAGTCGGCGCTGCCGTATCTCAACGACAACGCCTCGATCATTCTCAACGGTTCGGTGATCTCCGTGCTCGGCATTCCCGGCTACTCCGCTTACGGCGCCGCGAAGGCCGGCGTCCGCGCGATGGCGCGGACCATGGCCTCGGAACTGTCGCCGCGCGGCGTTCGCGTCAACGTGGTGGCGCCCGGTGCGATCCGCACGCCGATCTGGGGACCTGCGGTCGCGACGCCCGAGGCCGAGAAGGCGTTCGAGAAACGGATCGCGCTATCGACGCCGCTCGGCCGCATCGGCGAAACGGATCACGTTGCGAAGACGGTGCTGTTCCTCGCCTCCGATGATTCCGCCGACGTGCAGGGCCAGGAGATCTTCGTCGACGGCGGCGCGGTGGCCTCGCCGAGCGGCGCGCCGATCTATCGCGGCTAACCTAAAGCGCGATGACGATTCATCCAACTTTCATCGCGCTTTAGCGCAAATTGAATTGGTTGGCGCAATGCGCGCGGTTGCGCCGGCCGGTTCCTGCATCTTGCGCGACGTGCTCCAAAACCTTTGCGTGAGGACTTGAACCTCCGCGCGCACTGCCAAGACATTTTTACGGGCAGGGGGCAGAAGACTCATTTTTAAGGGAGTCCGTTATGCCGAAAGCAGCCCGTATTTTTTCGTCGATTTCATCACCGCGTATTTACACTGAAAATTCCGCCACCCCGGCCAAACGCTCCGGAAGGTCCGAACTCGTCGCGGTCGCACTGTTTTCCGGAATCGGCCTGTTCGTCTCGCTCGTCGCCGTGATCCTGGGCATGCAGGGCGTCTGGTTTTAGCTTTGCAGATGGCGCAGCCGTCCATCAGCCGCCGCAGGCGATGCCGCGGCGACTGATGATGTCGGTCTGATCTCAGGCCGCGCGCAGGCTGGTTGCCGCCTGGAGCGCGCCGGCCAGAGACTTCTCGCGATGCTCCGGTCCGACCTGGATGCCGTCGGCGATGATGAATTCGGCATTATGGATGCCCATGAAGCCGAATACGCCGCGCAGATAGCTTTCGAGGTGCTCCAGCGCTGCGGCGGGCGAACCCGCGCCATAGTATCCGCCGCGGGAGATCGCGACGATCACGCGCTTGCCGCCGGCGAGCCCCTCCGGCCCCGCCGCGCCATACTCAAAAGTCTTCCCCGCCACCAGGACGCGGTCGATCCAGGCCTTGAGCTGGCTTGGGATCGTGAAATTGTACATGGGTGCGCCGATGACGACGATGTCGGCGGCCAAGAACTCGTCCAGCGCGGCTGCGCTCGCGGCGAGGTCGGGTGCGAGTTCCGCCGGCGCGGGTGCGCCTTGCGCGGCCGCCAGGTGTGAGCCGGAGAGGTGGGCGAGCGGGGTCTGGGTCAGGTCGCGATAGGTGATGTCGAGCCCGGGCGTCGCCTGGCGCAGCCGGTCGACGATGGCGGCGGAAACCTGCCGGCTGACGGAGTGGGGGCCGAGGACGCTGGAGTCGATATGGAGGAGTTTCATTGGGGTCACCCATGGTATAAGTTTGTAACCCGCGCTACATGAGTGACTGTCGAAATCCCCGCAAGAACGCACTTTTTTGAGCCATGGGCACATTATTGAAACCTGAAAACACCGATTTGCCTGCTCCGCCGAGGCCAAATCCAAGGTCGGATACAAGGCCCGACCCAAGGCCGGATCCCAACCATGCGGATTGTCGTGGGGTCGCCTCCGTGCTGTCCCGTGTCGGCGACAAATGGAGCGTGTTCGTCATCATGATGCTCAGCGACGGGCCGAAGCGCTTCAATGAGCTGAAGCGCATGATCAACGGCATCTCGCAGCGGATGCTGACCTTGACGCTGCGTGGCCTCGAGCGCGACGGCCTCGTCACGCGCACGATCTTCCCCACCATTCCGCCGCGCGTGGACTACGAGCTCACCGATCTCGGCCGCGGCCTGTCGCGCCCCGTGGAAGCGCTCGGCAGCTGGGCGAAGGACCATCTGGCGCAGATCGAGGCGGCACGGACGAAGTTCGACCAGCGCAACGAGGGCTGAAGCGGAGAATGGAGAATAAGGAGTAGGAGCCTGATCGTGCTGCGAGGTGGATTTTACCCTCCCCTGGAGGGGGAGGGTCGGCTCACATTGAGCGCAGCGAAATGTGGGACGGGGTGGGGTGACAGTCTCTCCGTCTCAAACAGAGCCTGCGTGGAGAGATCACCCCACCCCGCTCGCGCTTCGCGCGATCGACCCTCCCCCTCCAGGGGAGGGCAAGGTACGGGCCAGCTCCCTAAAGCAGCGATACCAATCCGCCGCCGTGACGCTCCAGCTTGCCGGCGAGCTCGAGCTCCAGCAGCACGGTGCGCACGATTGCGGGCGAGGCGCCGGACATCCGCACGAGATCGTCGATCGAGATTGGGGCAGGGCCGAGCAGGCCGGTGATCTGGTCGCGATCGTGGCCTTGCGGATCGCTCTCGAACGGCTCGCTGTCGGGCTCGCCTGCGGGGTGCATCAGCGGCCGCTCCATGATCGGCTGCACCGCATTGACGATGTCGGCGGCCTCGGTGACGAGCGTTGCTCCCTGCTTGATCAGATCGTTGGTGCCGGCGGCGCGCGGATCGAGCGGCGATCCGGGCACTGCGAACACCTCGCGGCCCTGTTCGGCCGCCATGCGGGCGGTGATCAGCGAGCCCGAGCGGTGCGCCGCTTCCACCACGACCACGCCGAGCGACGCACCGGAGATCAGGCGGTTGCGGCGGGGAAAGTCGCGGGCACGTGGCTCATGGCCGAGCGGCATCTCGGAGATCGCAGCGCCCTCATGGTCGAGGATCGCGGCGAGCAGGTCGCCATGCTCGGGCGGATAGATGCAATCATGCCCGCCGGCGAGCACGGCGATCGTGCCGCTTTCGATGCTCGTGCGATGCGCGGCCTGGTCGACGCCGCGGGCGAGGCCGGAGATGACGACGAAACCGGCTTCGCCAAGCTCGCGCGCAAGCTGGCCGGCAAACTTCAAGCCGGCGCCGGAGGCATTTCGAGAGCCGACGATCGCGATCATCGGTCGCATCAAGGTTTTCGCGTCGCCGCGCACGGCGAGCAATGGCGGCGCATCGTCGAGCGTTGCGAGCCGCGCCGGATAGCCGTCTTCGCCGGGCGCGCGCCAGGCGATGCCGAACTTGCGGCTTGCGGCGAGCTCGGCCTTCGCTTCATCGGCGCTACAGATGCGCCCCGATCGCTGCGCACCGCCGCGGCGCGCCAGATCCGGCAGCCGCTCCAGCGCGGCGCGCGCCGTGCCGAAATGGTCGACCAGCGAACGGAAGGTGCGCGGCCCGACATTGTCGGAGCGGATCAGCCGCAGGCAGTCGATCCGCTCAGACTCGGTCAGCTCCACGCTTGGATTGATGGCGTCCACGGCGTCTCCTTGCAGACACAGCATGGAACAACCTGAGGGCGTTGCGCAACAGGGACGTGCGCTTGCGCGACCGCGCCCCGATGCTAAAAGCGATCCCAATAAGAAGGATTTTGCCATGATCTCACTCGCCGATCTCCAGCGCCGCATTGAAGCCGGCGAGTTGTCGCCCGATGCCGCGATCGCGCAATCGCATGCGGCGATCGAGGCCAAGGAGAAGGACGTCCGCGCCTTCGTCCGCCACGACAAGGCTGCGAAGGCGCAAGGCGCCGGTCCGCTGCGGGGCATCGCGGTCGGGATCAAGGACATCATCGACACGGCCAATATGCCGACCGAGATGGGCTCGGAGATCTATCGCGGCTGGCAGCCGCGCTCGGATGCGCCGGTCGTGATGATGCTGAAGCGGGCGGGCGCCACCATCATCGGCAAGACCACGACCACGGCGTTCGCCTCGCGCGATCCCACGCCGACGCGCAATCCGCACAATACGGGCCATTCGCCAGGCGGCTCGTCCTCGGGCTCTGCGGCAGCCGTCGGCGCCGGCATGATCCCGCTGGCGCTGGGCACCCAGACCGGCGGCTCGGTGATCCGTCCCGCCGCCTATTGCGGGACCGCCGCGATCAAGCCGTCGTTCCGCATGCTGCCGACGGTCGGTGTGAAGTGCTATTCATGGGCGCTAGACACGGTCGGCCTGTTCGGCGCGCGCGCGGAGGATCTCGCGCGCGGGCTGCTGGCGATGACGGGGCGCAGCGAATTCTCCGGCATCACCGCAGCGAAGTCGCCGCGGATCGGCGTCGTCAGGCAGGAGTTCGCCGGCGCCGTCGAGCCGGCGGCTGAAGAGGGGCTGCAAGCCGCGATCAAGGCGGCGACGCGCGCCGGCGCCAGCGTGCAGACCATCGATCTGCCCGAAGCGGTGCAGAAGGCCTGGCGCATCCATCCGATCATCCAGGATTTCGAGGCGCATCGCGCACTCGCCTGGGAGTTTTCCGAGCGCCACGACGAGATCGCGCCGATGCTGCGCGCCAGTCTCGATGCGACGGTCGGCCTGACGCCGAAGGAATATGACGAGGCGCGGCGGATCAGCCGGCGCGGCCGCCGCGAGCTCGGCGAGCTGTTCGAGGGCGTCGACGTGCTCCTGACCTATTCCGCGCCAGGTACGGCGCCGGCCAAGGAGCTCGCGACCACGGGCGATCCCCGTTACAACCGGCTCTGGACGCTGATGGGCAATCCTTGCGTCAACGTGCCGGTGCTGAAGGTCGGCGGCCTGCCGATCGGCGTGCAGGTGATCGCGCGCTTCGGCAACGATCCGCTCGCACTCGCAGCGGCCTGGTTCTTGGAGGACGCGCTGGCGAAATCAGGCTAGCGCGGGATGCGACTTGGTTGAATCGATGCGCCTCCGGGACTCGATACACCTCTCCCGTAGGGAGAGGTCGCATCGTGAGATGCGATCCGGGTGAGGGGTTATGACCTCACCGAATGCCACAGCCCCTCACCCGGATTGCACTGGACGATGCTCCGCATCGCCAGACGCAATCCGACCTCTCCCCGTTGGGGAGAGGTGAACCACGGACCGCCGGCAGACCGTCACACCCTATACCAGCGCGGGTTCGGCTGGAGCGATGCGCTGATCGGATGCAGGTGAGGCTGCACTGACAGCGGTGCCTTGCTTCAACCAGCGCTCCGCGGCCTCGCGGCCGCTCCGGTGCAAGAGGCGAATGAAGCCTCGGCCGAGATCGGTGGAGGAGCGTTGCGCCAGCCCGTCAACGAAGTCTTCGGCTGCGATCCTGGAGAGCCGCAGCGATGGCGCGGCATGAGCCTGCGCCCATTCGATCGCGGCGATCTCGGCGTTGAGCGCGGCGTTGGCTGCAATCTGGTCGAGCCGGCGGTCGATCGCGGCAAGCGTGATCGGCACGTAGCTGTCGCGCGCCGGCGTGACCTGGACCAGCAGGACATCGGACGTCATCGTTTCCTGCGCCAGCCGCAGCAGCGGCGGGTTGCCGCCAAAGCCGCCGTCCCAATAGGCCTCGCCGTCGATCTCGACGGCGCAGTGGACGAGGGGCGGGCAGGTCGAGGCCAGCGCGACGTCGGCGGTGACAGCGTCATTGCGGAAGATCTGTTGCTGGCCGTCGTGGATCCGCGTCGCTGCGATCAAGAGCTTGGGACAGTTCGGATGGCGCAGGGCGGCGAAATCGATGTCGCGCGACAGCGCCTGCCGCAGCGGATCGAGATCGAACGGATCGAAGTGGCCGGAGCGCAGCGTCGGCCCGAACGCGACCGAGCTTCCCGCTGGCGAAAAGCCGCCGACCAGCATCAGCGCGCGGAACGAGGCTTCATGCATCAGGCGGAGCCAGAACCGGTTCAGCCGTGACCGCGCGCCTTCGCGCCCGCCTTCGGCAAAGCCGGAGGCGAGCAGCAGCGCGTTGATGGCGCCGGCGCTGGCGCCACTAATGGTGTCGATCGCGATGGAGGGCTCTTCCAGCAGCCGCTCGAGCACGCCCCAAGTGAAGGCGGCGAAGGTGCCGCCGCCCTGAAGCGCCAGCGACAGTTTTCGCGGCGGCCATTGATCGGAATGCGTCCGCGCGGGCGCGACCGGTGCAGCCTTCGTCATGACGATATCGACGGGAGCGTCGGCTTTCGCGAGCGGCTCAGGCTGCGGTGCTTGCGGTAAAGCGGGAGCAGGTTCTAGTGCGGGAGGCGGCGAGGCCGCATCGGACCAGATATTGGTCATCGACAGCAGTCGGCTCGCTGCGGTGCCCGAAGCACCCTGCGAACCAACCCCGTCATGCGCGCCGACAATCTTCTCGCTCATTCTGAGCTACCGCGTAACGCTATCCACGCTGTCAGGATGACAGCCCAGAATCCCGCTGGCCAATACAACAGTGATTCGGCCGCAAGTTGCGAACAGGATTTGGGATATAATGTGGAAGGGCCGTTTCGGTATCCGTAGATGCCCGGCTCCGGAGTTTTGTTTTGACGCGTCTTCTTGACGCGAACCGGCATCCACTTCGCTCGAAAGCACTCTAGGCCTTCTCGCCGATCCGGCTTTCCTTGCCCGCTTGCAAGCGCTTGATGTTCTCGCGATGCGCGTAGAACAGCAACAGTGTCAGCACTGCTGTCAGAGCAGACAATGCGAGATGCCCGAACCACCACAGGAACATCGGCGTGATGAACGCCGCCACCAGCGCGGAGAGCGAAGAGTAGCGGGTGGTGAAGGCGGTCGCCAGCCAGAGCAGACAGAACACGACGGCGCCAGGCCAGAACAGGCCGAGCAGGATGCCGATATAGACGGCCACGCCCTTGCCGCCTTTGAACTTGAGCCAGACCGGGAAGAGATGGCCGAGGAAAGCGCCGAGCCCGGCCACCATGGCGGCATTGGGGCCTGCAATGTAGCCGGCAATCACCACGGCCACGGTGCCCTTGAGCGCGTCGAACAGCAAGGTGCCTGCGGCGAGGCTCTTGCGTCCCGTGCGCAGCACATTGGTGGCGCCGATGCTGCCGGAGCCGATCGAGCGGATATCCTGCGTGCCCGCGAGCTTGGTGAGGATCAGCCCGAACGGAATCGAGCCGAGGAGGTAGCCGATGACGAAGGCCACCGGCAAAAATGCTTCAAGCCCCATGGCGGCAGCTCCAAAGGCTGGATCTCCATGTCGAACGATCGCGCGCGTCAGACATGCTCGTAGACCGTCCGTCCGCCGACAATGGTGCGCACCACGCGGCCTGTAAAGCGGGCCTCGTCGAACGGGGTGTTCTTGCAGGGCGATTTGAGGTCGGCGGGATCGACCACCCACGGCGTATCGGGGTCGATCACGATGACATCCGCCGGGCTGCCGGCGCGCAGGGTTCCGCCTTGTAGCCCGAGCAGCTCGGCCGGCCGGGTCGACATCGCGCGGATCAGCGTTTTCAGTTCCATCTCGCCATTGTGCACGAGGCGCAGGCCCGCGGGCAGCATGGTCTCGAGTCCGACGGCGCCGGGAGCGGCTTCCGCGAACGGCAGGCGCTTGACCTCGACGTCCTGCGGATTGTGATCGGACATGATGACGTCGAGAAGGCCGGAGGCGAGTGCCGCCACCAGCGCGCGGCGATCGTCCTCGGTGCGCAACGGAGGCGACAGCTTCAGGAACGAACGATAGGGCCCGATGTCGTTCTCGTTCAGCGCCAGATGGTTGATCGAGACCGAGGCGCTGACGGTAAGCCCGGCGTCGCGGGCGCGCTCGAGGATCTCGAGGGAGTTGATGCAGGTCAGCGACGCCGCGTGGTAGCGGCCGCCCGTGAGCGCGACGAGCCGCAGATCGCGCTCCAGCATCACGGCTTCGGCGGCATTCGGGATGCCCATCAGGCCGAGCCGGGTGGCGAACTCGCCCTCGTTCATCACGCCTTCGCCGACGAGGTTGGGATCCTCGGTGTGATGCACGATCAGCGCGTTGAAGTCGCGGGCGTAGGTCAGCGCGCGGCGCATCACCTGGGCGTTGGTCACGCTTCTGTCGCCGTCGCTGAAGGCGACCGCGCCGGCGGCTTTCAACAGGCCGAACTCGGTCATCTCCTCGCCGTGCATGCCCTTGGTGAGGGCCGCCATCGGCTGGATGTTGACGATCGCGGTGTCGCGGGCGCGCCGCATCACGAAGTCGACCGTCGCCGAATTGTCGATGACGGGCGAGGTGGCGGGCTGGCAGATGATGGTGGTGATGCCGCCGGTTGCGGCGGCCTGGCTCGCCGAGGCAAAGGTCTCGCGGTGGCTGAGGCCGGGCTCGCCGACGAAGGCGCGCATGTCGATCAGGCCCGGCGCCACGATCTTGCCGGAGCAGTTGACGATGTCGGTACCCTCGGGGACGCCGGCCGCGCCAATGCCGCGGCGGGTCTCGCGGACGATGCCGTCGGCAATGAGAACGTCGGCGACACCGTCGAAATCCTTGCTGGGATCGACGACGCGGGCGTTGGCGAGCAGGATGGGGCGGCGGTCGGTCAACATCGGCATCACGCGTTCGGCAGGTTGCGGGCGAGCGCTTCCAGCACGGCCATGCGCACGGCGACGCCCATCTCGACCTGTTCGCGGATCAGGGACTGGGCGCCATCGGCCACGATCGAGTTGATCTCCACGCCGCGGTTCATCGGGCCGGGATGCATCACGAGTGCGTCCGGCTTGGCGTAGGCGAGCTTCTTCTGGTCGAGCCCGAAATAATAGAAGTATTCCGATGACGACGGCACAAAGGAGCCGTTCATGCGCTCGCGCTGCAGCCGCAGCATCATGACGATGTCGGCGCCTTCGAGGCCCTCGCGCATGTCGCGCGCGACCTCGACGCCCATCCGCTCGATGCCGGGCGGCAACAGCGTGGAGGGGCCGACGACGCGGACGCGGGCACCCATGGTGTTGAGCAGGATGATGTTGGAGCGGGCGACGCGCGAATGCAGCACGTCGCCGCAGATCGCGACCACGAGGCCCTCGATCCGACCCTTGTTGCGGCGGATGGTGAGCGCGTCGAGCAGGGCCTGCGTTGGGTGCTCATGTGCACCATCGCCGGCATTGATCACGGAACCGTCGACCTTGCGTGCCAACAGTTCCACCGCGCCGGAGGCGTGATGGCGCACCACCAGGATGTCAGGGTGCATCGCGTTCAGCGTCACCGCGGTGTCGATCAGGGTCTCGCCCTTGCGGATCGAGGACGAGGACACCGACATGTTCATGACGTCGGCACCCAGCCGCTTGCCGGCGAGCTCGAACGAGGACTGGGTCCGGGTGGAAGCCTCGAAGAAGAGGTTCACCTGCGTCCGTCCACGCAGGACGGTACGCTTCTTGTCAACTTGGCGGTTGAGCTCGACATATTCTTCGGACAGGTCGAGGAGGCCGGTGATGTCGGCCGCGGAAAGGCCCTCGATGCCCAGCAAATGCCGGTGGCCGAGGACGAAGGTCGATTTCGATGTCATTAAAAGCAGAGCTATAGGGGGACGGCGGGGGAGCAAGGGGCAAAGGTGAGGAAGTGAGTTATCCCCTGATCTGTCGGTGCGGGCGGCGCGACGTCATCCTCTCCGTCATGCCCGGGCTTGTCCTGGCTTGTGCCGGGCATCCACGTTCTTCTATCGCATTTGACGCAAAAGAACATGGATGGCCGGGCCTTCGCCTCGCCGAAGCGGCTTCGGCCGCGCAGGCGGGACAAGCCCGGCCGTGACGGTCCGGAGGCCATAGCGTGAGATCACTTCTGATTGCGATTGTCGTGATGGCTATCGTTTCGCCTAACCACGCCCAATCGCTGCCCGGCGGCTTCGTGTACCTGCGCGACATCGACCCCAGCATCATCCAGGACATCCGCTACGCCACATCGAACAATTTCGTTGGCCGTCCGCTCGCCGGCTATGGCGCCGGCGAATGCGTGGTGAAGCGGGAGGTGGGGCTGCGGCTGAAGGCCGTTCAAGAGGAACTGGTGGCGCAAAATCTCTCGCTCAAGATGTTCGACTGCTACCGGCCGGCGCGGGCCTCCCTCGACATGGTGAAGTGGTCGCAGAACGGCCACGAGACGGCGGCCGAGCGGCGCTACAATCCCAAAATTCCCAAGACCGAGCTGTTCCGCCTCGGCTACATCGCCAGCCGTTCGCAGCATTCCACCGGGGCGGCGCTCGATCTCACTCTGGTCGATCTCAAAGGCGACAATTCCGCCAAATATGATCCGTCAAGGATCTATGCCGATTGCACGGCACCGGCCGAGGCGCGGGCGCCGGAGGGCAGTGTCGACATGGGCACCGGCTATGACTGTACCGATGCGCTGGGCCATACTGCGGCACCATCTATCAACCCGGCCCAGCGCGCCTGGCGCAAGCGGCTGGTGGCTGCGATGGCGAGGCAAGGCTTTGTGAACTATTCGAAGGAGTGGTGGCATTTTTCCCTGCCGGGGGCGGGCGGGGCGGCCTATGATTTCCCGATCCAGCCGCGAACAAGGTAGAGTTCAATTGAGGCGGAAGCAGCCGCGAGCAGGTTTACCTCTCCCAAGGGGAGAGGTCGGCGCGAAGCGCCGGGTGAGGGGATCAGGTCCCTCGTTCGAGCGTAACCCCTCACCCGCGCCTGCGGCGCGACCTCTCCCGTCGGGAGAGGTGGCACCGCCCGCGGCGAGATACGGTCGATCGGAAGCATCATGACCCAGCCGAGCTTTGCGACCCACGAGGTCTTCAACCAGTCGCCGCCGTTCGAGAACGTCGACCTGTTCGCGGTGGATCGGCCGCTGGTCGAGGCGGTCAAGGCCAATGGCGGTGCGGCGGCGGAACGCGAGCTCTCGGAGTTCGGCAAGCACTGGGGCTCGGCCGCGATGGCTGATCGCGGGCGCGTCGCGAACGAGAACACGCCAAAACTGCGCACATTCGATGCCAAGGGCAATCGTCGCGACCAGGTCGAGTTTCACCCCTCTTATCACGAGTTGATGGCGCACAGCGCGCATGCCGGCGTGCACAATTCGACGTGGACGGCGGACGGGAAGCCCGCGGGCGATGCCGCCGAGGTCATCCGCGCGGCAAAATTCTATATCGCCGCGCAAGTCGAGACCGGCCATCTCTGCCCGATCACGATGACGCGCGCCTCCGTGGCCGCGCTGGCGATGCAGCCGGATCTGCTCGCGCGCGTGATGCCGGTGCTGTCGACGAAAAGCTACGATCCCAGCTTCGCGCCGTGGTGGGAAAAGCGGGGCATGACGCTCGGCATGGGCATGACCGAGAAGCAGGGCGGCACCGACGTCCGCGCCAACATGACGCGCGCAGTGCGCGACGGCGATGCCTACCGCATCACCGGCCACAAATGGTTCATGTCGGCGCCGATGTGTGACGCATTCCTGGTGCTGGCGCAGACAGACGCTGGGCTGACCTGCTTCTTCATGCCGCGTTTTGCGCCGGATGGCTCGGTGAATGCGATCCAATTCCAGCGGCTGAAGGACAAGCTCGGCAACCGCTCCAATGCCTCCTCGGAGGTCGAGTTCGTCGGCGCCTATGCGCAAGCGGTCGGCGAGGAGGGCAAGGGCATCCGCACCATCATCCAGATGGTGCAACTGACGCGGCAGGATTGCGCGATCGCCTCCGTCGGCCTGATGCGCTCGGGCCTCGCACATGCGCTGCATCACGCCCGTCACCGCAGCGTGTTCCAGAAGCATCTCGCAGACCAGCCCTTGATGCAGGCGGTGCTGTCGGACATGGCGCTGCATGTCGAGGCGAGCACAGCCCTGGTGATGCGGCTCTGCCGCGCCTTCGACCGCACGCCGCACGATGCGGCGGAGGCCGCGTACATGCGGCTGCTGACGCCCGCGATCAAATACTGGACCTGCAAGAGCGCGCCGCCGTTCCTCTACGAGGCGATGGAGTGCCTCGGCGGCAACGGCTATGTCGAAGACGGCATTTTGGCGCGTCACTACCGCGAGTCTCCCGTCAACGCGATCTGGGAAGGCTCGGGTAACGTCATGTGCCTCGACGTGCTCCGCGCGCTCTCGCGCGAGCCGGAGGCGGCGATGGCGGTGCTGCAATCGCTCGCGGCCGAGACAAAGGGGCTGCCAGGGACAGAAGATGCGGTGGCGTTCATCGGCAAAACCTTCCGCCGCGCCGACGGCGAACGGGTCGCGCGGCTTGCGGTCGAGAGGCTGGCGCTGCTCGCTGCGGCTGCGGCGCTGAACGGCGTGTCACCGCACGATGCCGAACTGTTCGCGAGCACGCGTCTCGCTGCCAATCACGCCAGCATGTACGGTGCCGTGGAGCTCGACAGCGCCGACGTGCGCGCGCTGCTGGAGCGCGCGCTGCCGTGAGTCTCCCAAACGAAAGCCTTTTGATGGACTCCGTTAATCCCGATCATCCGCCATTGAGGGTAACGCCTGCGACGCCGCATGTCTGGATGTTCTGGGGCACGGCGCTGTGGGGCTTCCTCATCTTCGTCGCGATGTTCGTCGGGCAGATCGGCGCGATCGTTCTGCTGGTGGCGGAGCGTGGTTTGCCCATGGACCTCGCTTCGCTGCAACTTGTCGGCCGTGAGCCCCAGGCGCTGGCGCTGTCGGTCACCATGGGTCTGCCAGCGACGCTGGCTGCGGTCTGGCTTGCCATTCGTATCAAGAAGGCGTCCTTCGTCGATTACCTCGCGCTGCGTTGGCCGGCCTGGAAGCAACTGGCATTCGGCGCCGTGGGGCTCATCCTGCTGGTACTGATCTGGGAGACGATGTCGCGCGCGCTCGGCCGCGAGGCGACGCCGGGGTTCATGGCCGATCTGTTGAAATCGGGCCGCGACAAGGGCGCCGCAATGGTGCTGCTGTTCGCCTTCAGCGTCGCTGCGCCGATGTCGGAAGAAGTCCTGGCGCGGGGCTTCCTCTATCGCGGCTGGTCGGCAAGCTTCCTGCGGGTGCCTGGCGCGATCCTCCTGTCGTCGCTGGTTTGGACGGTCGTGCACCTGCAATACGACATGTACTTCCTCGCCGAGGTCTTCACCATCGGATTGTGGTTCGGCTACATGCGCTATCGCGCCAATTCGCTCTGGCTCACGGCCGTGCTGCATGCGCTCAACAATCTGACCGCAGTGGTGCTGACGATGTGGCTGGGTGTCTGAGGTCTCATACTCCGTCATTGCGAGCGCAAGCGAAGCAATCCAGAATGGTTCCGCGGAGGAATTCTGGATTGCTTCGTCGCAAGGGCTCCTCGCAATGACGAGGTGAGGGAGCTCGCAATGACGAGTCTTAGGCCGCCAGCGCGATCGCCATTGGCATCGTGATGGCCGCAAAAATCGTCTGCAGCGTGATGATCTGCGCCAGCAGCGGCGCATCGCCGCCCATCTGGCGGGCCAGCACATAGGCGCTGGGCGAGGTCGGCACTGCCGCGCAGATCGCCACGATCGCGAGGCTATTGCCGGAAAGCCCGAACCAGGCACCGAGCACCAGCGCGAGCGCGGGCATCAGCGCGAGCTTGAAGACGACGCCGATCGCCGCTCCCATGCTCGGGCGCAAGAGGCCTTCGAGATGCAGGCCGGCGCCGGTGACGAGCAGGCCGATCGCGAGCGAGGAGCGGCTCAGCGCATCCGCCACCTCGTGCCAGAGCTTCGGCAGCGGCAGGTGCGTCAGGTTGACGGCAAGCCCGATGACGCAGGCCCAGATCAGAGGATTGCGGATCACCGTCATGACGATGGCGCGTGCGGACTGCTTTTTAGGCGCGGCGTAATGGGCGAGCACCACGACGCTGAGCACGTTGACCAGGGGAATGATCGCGACCATCGCCACGGAGGCGAGCGCCAGCCCGACGTCGCCGAACAGGTTGGCGGCGACCGACAGCCCGACGAAGGTCTGCCAGCGCGTTGCGCCCTGAAAGATCGAGGTGAAGGCGGGCCCGTCAATGCCGAGCCGCGACAAAGCGGGGCGCAGCGCGAGGCACAGCAGCGACATCGCGAGCGCCGACAGCAGCAGCGCGCCGCCGACGCCGGCGACCGGTACCTTGGAGAGGTCGGCCTTCACCAGCGTCTGGATCAGCAGCATCGGAAACAGCACGAAATAAGTCAGCCGCTCCAGCCCGTGCCACTGCGTGTCGAGCCGCATCAGGCTGCGCTTCAGCACGACGCCGAGCACGATGAGGACGAAGACCGGCAGCAGCGCCGCGATGACGACGGCCATGGATCAGTCCGTCCCCGGGCTCGCGCGAAGATTGGCGAGGCGGTCGAGCGCGCCTTGCAGGATGAAGATCGCGGCATGCTCGTCGATCACCTCGGCGCGCTTGGCGCGGCTGACATCCATGCCGATCAGCTCGCGCTCGACCGCTGCGGTCGAAAGGCGCTCGTCCCAGAGGCCGATGGGGAGCGCGGTCAGGCCGGCGAGATTGCGGGCGAAGGCGCGGGTCGACTGCGCGCGCGGGCCCTCGCTGCCGTCCATGTTGATGGGCAGGCCGAGCACGAAACCGGTCGCCTTGCGCTCGGCCGCGATCGCGAGCAGCCGGGCGGCATCCTGCTTGAACGCCTTGCGCTGGATCGTCTCGATGCCGGTCGCTAACCGCCGGTCGGGATCGGACACGGCAACGCCGATGGTCTTGGTGCCGAGGTCGAGCCCGATCAGCGCGCCGCGCGCGGGCCAGTGGGTTGCAGCATCGACGAGTGGCAGGATAAGAGCCGGCATGGCCTTAGCGCATATCACGCGTCGCGCTGCGGAGTGAACCCTGGACATGGATGCACTGACACTATTCGGCCTGTTTGCCGTGACGGCGATGCTGGTCTGCTATGCACTGGAAGACCGCAGCCATTGGTTCGTGTTGCTGTTCGCGGCGTCCTGCGCACTCGGCTCGGCCTACGGCTTCCTGCAGGGCGCCTGGCCGTTCGGCCTCGTAGAGGCGATCTGGGCTCTGGTGGCGCTGCGGCGGTGGCACCGGAGGGGCTAGCGACGGAAGCTCGTCTTTTGGACCGATCTCAAAGAAGAGCTTTTCGAAACCGTGATGCACATGCGAGAACATCGATCATTTGTTGCGTAGTTCACACAAGCAAAGCGCTCCCCATGACATGATGCCGCGCGCGCGGCAGCCGGCATCAATTGACGCGTTGGTTGTGGCGCGATAGGATTATGAGGCTAAAGTAGTAGGGGACCCAACCCCGATTTGAACAATCATTGGCAGTGAACGGCAGATCAGGCCGCACTGCAGCCTTGGCGCAATTTTCAGCGTCCGCACGTCGATATTCATCCGAATTTTCGAGAGGTCATCATGTTCATCAAGCCAAGCCTGATCGCGGGCTCAGAAAGGCGATTCAAGCAAGCCGAGTTTTCACCGGAAGCCTTGAACCGGAAATTGGGCGACGGCCCGATCGAGATGACGGTCGAGAAGAAACGCCTGCGCCAGCGCCAGCTTTTCGCCGAGACACGGGACGTGCAGGCGGCCGAGATCGGCCTCGAGCGGATCATCCAGGGCAACGATCTCGACAGCATCAACTACCTCGCCAAGGGTACGGCGGCCTCGCGCCCGGTCTGTCGCATCCAGCTCAGGGATATGAGGTCAAATCTGCTCGGCTATGGCTCGGGCTTTCTGATCGGGCCGGGCCTGCTGCTCACGAACCATCATGTCTTCGGCAGGCCGTCCGATGCAGCCAATTCGATCGCCGATTTCAACTACGAACTGGACATTTCGGGACAAGAGCGCGTGCCGGTCAGATTCGGATTCGAGCCGGGCAAATTCTTCTACACCAACGACGGGCTTGATTTCTCAATCGTCGCGGTGGCGCCGACCTCGGTGTCAGGCGACGAACACCTCGAGGATTGGGGATGGTTGCCGCTCAGTGGCGCGCCCGGCAAGGCTGACCCTGGCGAGTACCTCACCATCGTCCAGCATCCCAGCGGGCAGATGAAGCAGGTCTGCGTTCGCGAAAACAAGCTGCTCAAATATGTCGGTGACTTCCTCTGGTACAACACCGATACCACGGCCGGCTCGTCGGGCTCGCCGGCGTTCAACCGCTTCTGGCAGGTGGTCGCGCTGCACCACAGCGGCGTGCCGAGAAAGGATACGCGGGGCCGAACGCTGACCAAGGATGGCAAAGTGTGGGATGCCTCGATGGACGAAACCTCGATCGACTGGATCGCCAACGAGGGCATCCGGATCAGCGCGATCGTCGCCGATCTCAAGGTTTCCGTGGGCTCACATCCTCTGATCAAGCCGGTGCTCGACGAGGAGGAGCCGCCGACCCGGCAGGAGGTCGCGAAAATGCCGCGCCCCGCCGCTGCAGCTCCCTTCGGAGCGAGTGTCTGGGTCGAGCAGTCTGTCGACGGAAGCTCGCTGGTGGTCCCGATCCGCGTGCCATTGCCAATGTTCAGGAAGGACATTCCGGTTGCCCCACCGGCGCCCGTTCCGAACCTTGGGGGCAATGGCGGCGCGCCGAACGGCGGCATGCAGAACGGCGGCAAGCCCCTGATCGTCCCGCCGGTCGGCCTGTTGCCTCACATCAGCGCGAAGAACGGCCTGCCCATGGAGGCGGTGCACATCGATCAGAGCACGCTGAAATCGCGGCCCGGCTACAAGGCGAATTTTCTCGGCAGCGGCAAATTTTCCGTCCCCTTGCCGAAGATACCCGCCGCCCTCAAATCCCGGGTTGCGATGTTGAAGGGCAGCTCCAAGCAGTCCGAGCTGAAATATTTCAACTATAGTGTCGTCATGAACAAGGCGCGCCGGCTCGCCTTCTTCAGCTGCGTCAATATCGACGGCGGCGAGCAGCAGGACGTCGGCAAGCGCGAAGGCGATTCCTGGCTGCGCGATCCACGCATCGACGATGAGGCCCAGATCGGCGACGAGTTCTACCGCAAGCAGGCCACGTTCGAGGCCGACCGCAGCAAGAATCCGTTCGATCGCGGTCATCTCGTGCGCCGGCTGGATGCGACCTGGGGCGACACCGTCGCAGCGGCCAAGCAGCATGGCGACGATTCCTTCCATTTCACCAATTGCTCGCCGCAATTCTTCTCGTTCAACCAGGGCAAGCAGCTCTGGGCCGGACTGGAGGATTATACGCGCGATGTCCTGCTCGAAGGCGAGGAGAAGGGCATCGTGATGAACGGTCCGGTCTTCGACGGACCGGATGCCGACGGATCGGATTTGCCCAATCCGGCCGGCAAGTCGCACAAGGATCCGAGCTTCGGAGGCGTTCAAATTCCGAAATACTTCTGGAAAATCCTGATCCGACGCGACGACGATGGTCTCAAGGCGGCGGCATTCCTGATGAGCCAGCGAAAGCAGGTCATGGAGATCGATCGAATCCAGGAGGCGGATCTGCTCGAGCGGTTGTCCGAAGAGGATGTCAGCGTCTTCCAGGTCTCGATCGCAGACCTGACGAAATTGACCAAGCTCGACTTCGGCAATCTCGTCGACGCGGATTCGCACGAGGCGACCTCGGTCGGCCCGCGCCGGATCGAGTCCTATGAGGACATTCGACTCAAATAGTGCTTCGGTTCGCCGAGCCGCGAAACCGACGCGGCGTTCGGGTGAGGGCAGCGCTGCGCTCCGCAGAGACACCGCATGACCCTCACCCGACTTTCCTTAGGGCCCGTGTGGGCGTCAGCGGATTGCGATCGGATTGATCATCGCCTGCACGCCGCCGGTCCAGCGCGGCTGGCCAAGCACGAACAGAAATTCGTATCCCTTGTCCCGGGCGAGCGCAGCGGTGTCCATGTTCTCGAGGATGTAGGTCCCGTTCATCGCGAGCAGGATCTGGTGCACCTCGAACACGTTCTTGGACTCGAACGGCAGCACCTCGAGCGCCCAGGTATCGGCGCCGATCGCGACGACGCCCTTGCCGGTCAAATACTTCGCACCCTCGACGCCGAGGCCGGGCTCGCCCGCCGAATAGCGCTTGTCATCCTTGCCGATCAGGCTGAGCCAGCCGGTGTGGAAGATGACGACGTCGCCCTGGCGGATCTCGACGCCTTGCTTCTTGGCGGCTTCCTCGATCTCCTTGACGTTGAAGGCGGTGCCTTCCTTGACCACGTCGGTGTTGAAATAAGCGGCCATGTCGAGCAGCACGCCGCGCGTGACCATCGGCGGCACCTTCTCGATGCCGAGCTTCTTCAGCCCGTTGGGATCGGCGAAATCGGCGAGCTTGTTGCCGTTGTAATAGACATGCTCGACGCCGAGATGGCCGAGCCCGTCGAGCTGGCTGCCGATGCCGACCCAGGTGTCGAGGATATCGTCGTTATAGGTTGCCTTGTTCGGACCGAGACCCGGGCTGCCGGCCTGTCCGGGCTGCACGATGGTCAGCTTGAACGCGCGCGGCGGATAGGCTGGTGTCTGCGGCGTGACGGGAATGCCGAGGGCATAGGTCTTGCCGGTCTTCACCAGCGACGCCGCTTTCACCACGAGCTCGGGTGTCATGTAGTTGGCGGCGCCAATCTCGTCGTTCGGCCCCCATTTCGATTTGGTCCAGTCCTGTGCGCTTGCAGTTCCTAATATCGCCGACAACGCAGCGACACAGCACAACACGAGCGTATTGCGCATCGATAGTCCTCCCGATGTTTTGGCTTCGTTATGGTTTCGCGCCGGCCAGTCATTCATCCTAACGTAGAAGGAGAGCGGCCTTCAAAGTTTTTCCACGCGCAGCGCTGCGACGGCTGAACGCAACGCAGCGTGGATGGATTCAAGTACGACAGATTTGTGACGGTGAATTTCGCGCGGTGGAACGGATTGCGTCGCGTCAGGCCGCGATGACGTCGTCATCTTTCGTCAGGCACGCGGCAAAGCCACTGAGCGCGCTGGTTTGATGGCCGGCGCAGCGCTGGATGAAGAGGGTCTCGACGCGCGCGTGCGAGGCGCTCAACGTGTGGATCGACACATTGCCGTCCATCGCGCTGCATTCGACCACCGCGCGCGGCAGCAGCGTCACGCCCATGTCGGCGGCGACGCAGCCGATCATGCCGTCGAGCGTGCCGAGCTCGAAGCGCGCGGCCGACGGCCAGCCGAACTCGACGAACACTTGCTCGAGCCGCTGACGGTAGGTGCAGCCGGTGCGAAACACCAGCGCGGTCGGGCCGGATTCCGGCGTGCCGGCGCGCAACTCGGCCAGCGAAGCCCAGCGCCGCGCGCTGACCAGCACCAGCTCTTCGCGGAAGGCGCTCGTCGCGATGAGATCGGCATGCGCGATGGGACCCGCGACGAAGGCGCCGTCGAGCGTGCCGTCGAGCACAGCGGCGACGAGATCGGCAGTCGGCGCGGTGCGCAAGGAAAGTCGCACGGCGGGAAACGGCGATGGAAGTCCGCCAGCAGCGGTGGCAGCCGCACGGCCGCCGTCGTCTCCATCGATCCGATCGCGAGCGGTCCCTTCGGCTCGCCATCGTCACGCGCGGCGAGCAGGGCTTCGCGCGACAGCGCCGCCATTTTTTGGGCGTAGGGCAGGAGGCGCTTGCCGGCACCAGTCAGCGTCATGCCGCGGCTGTGACGTTCGAACAGCGGCGTGCCGATCTCCGCTTCGAGCGCCTTCACGCGCTGAGTGACGTTGGACTGCACCGTGTTGAGCTCTTCGGCGGCGCGGGTGATGCCGCCGGTGCGGGCGACGGCGGCAAAGGTCTGGAGATCGCTGAGTTCCATGGCGTCGTTCCGCTTTTGAGATGGTAGCGTTCTCTAGAATTCAATTTTAGAGAATGCTATTCGCGCCTAGTGTTCTTGTCCAGAGTGGGAGGACGCATGCCGATCGCGACGCCGCTGACAGAGCTTCTTGGGATCAAGCATCCCATCCTGTTGGCGCCCATGGACACCATCGCCGGCAGCCGGCTGACCCGTGCCGTCAGCGGTGCCGGCGGATTCGGAATCCTGGGTGGTGGCTACGGCGAGCAGGCCCGGCTGGAGGCCGAGACCAAGGAGCTGAATGGCGTTGCGCCGTTCGGTATCGGCTTCATCACCTGGAGCCTCGCAAAACAGCCCGAACTGCTCGACATCGCACTCGACGCTCGCCCGCAGGCCATCATGCTGTCATTCGGTGATCCCGCGCCATTCGCGCCGCGCATCAAGGCGGGCGGCGCGCGATTGATCTGCCAGGTGCAGAGCGAGGACATGGCGAAGCAGGGGCTCGATTCCGGGGCAGACATCCTGATTGCACAGGGTACCGAGGCCGGCGGCCATGGCGCATCGCGCACCACGATCGACATCGTGCCTGCGATCGTCGATCTCGCGGCAGGGCGCGTGCCTGTCGTCGCGGCCGGCGGGATCGCCGATGGCCGGGGCCTCGCCGCAATGATGATGCTCGGGGCGTCCGGCGTGCTGATCGGCACGCGGTTCTATGCCAGCGTGGAGGCCAATGGTGCGGAGGAGGCGAAGCAGCGCATTCGCGCGGCTAATGGCGATGACACCGTGCGCGGCGTCGTCTTCGACTGGTCGCGAAATCTGTCTGGCCGGCGCCGTTCACCGCGCGCTCGCTGGTCAATGATCACATCAAGCGCTGGACCGGTCGTGAGATCGAGCTGATGCAGCGCGCAAGCGAGGTCGCTGTGGAGTATGCTGCGGCGAAGGCCGCGGGCAATTTCGAGATTGCTGCGGTTTTTGCCGGCGAGGCGGTCGGCCTGATCCATGACATTCCGTCCGCGGCGGAGATCGTCGAACGCATCGCGGCTGAAGCCGAGCAGCTGCTTGCCGGACAGCGCAACTCGGTGAGAGGTACGCACGCTCTTCCACCCTCCCCTGGAGGGGAGGGTCGCTTCGCATGTAGCGAAGCGAAATGCGTAGCGGGGTGGGGTGATCTCTCCAGGTGGGCAGCGCCTCCGAGGAGAGACTGTCACCCCACCCCGCTCGCGCTACGCGCGATCGACCCTCCCCCTCCAGGGGAGGGTAAGGAAAACAAGTAGTGAGAGAACCCATGTGGCCTGACCGTCGACTAATCGATCTCTTCAAGACCGAATTCCCGATCGTGCTGGCGCCGATGGCGGGCGTGATGGATGCGGAGCTGGTGATTGCGGCCGCGCAGGGCGGGGCGCTGGGATCGCTGCCCTGCGCGATGATCTCGGCGGAGAAGGCACGCGAGCAGGTTGGCCTCATCCGCCAGCGCGTGAAGGCGCCGGTCAACATGAACTTCTTCTGCCACACGCCTGTCGAACTCACGGCCGAGGCTGAGGCGCGCTGGAAGCAGCGGCTCGCGGGCTATTACACCGAGCATGGCCTCGATCCCGCCGCGCCGATCGCTGCGGCGAACCGTGCGCCGTTCGATGCTGCCTTCTGCGAGGTCGTCGAGGAGCTGAAGCCGGAAGTCGTCAGCTTTCACTTCGGCTTGCCGGAGCAAACTCTGCTCAAGCGCGTTAAGGCAGCCGGCTGCGTCGTGATCTCGTCCGCCACTACGGTGAAGGAAGCGGTCTGGCTCGAGCAGCACGGCGTTGATGCCATCATCGCGCAAGGCGCGGAGGCGGGCGGTCATCGCGGCATGTTCCTGACCGACAAGATCGCCGAGCAGCCCGGTACGTTCGCGCTGGTGCCGCAGGTCGTCGATGCCGTGAAGGTGCCGGTGATCGCATGCGGCGGCATCGCGGACGGGCGCGGCATTGCCGCGGCCTTTGCGCTCGGTGCATCCGGTGTGCAGATCGGCAGTGCCTATCTGCGCTGTCCGGAATCCAAGGTCACGGCCGGAGGCCGCAAGGCGCTCGCCAAGGCGGGCGACGAGTTCGACCGTCATCACCAATGTCATGACCGGCCGTCCGGCGCGCGGTGTCCAGAACCGCCTGATGCGTGAGGCGGGCCCGGTCTCGCCGGACGCGCCGCCCTTTCCCCATGCCGCGACCGCGCTGGGGCCGCTGAAGGCGGCTGCCGAAAAGCAGGGCAGGGTAGATTTCACCAATCTCTGGGCCGGCCAGGCGATTGCCCTTGGCCGAGAGGTGCCGGCGGCCGAATTGACCCGGGATCTGGCGAAATCGGCGCTTGCCCGCATGAAAGCGCTTGCTGGCTAGGCGGGAAGCGCCGGTTGCGGCGCAAAAGCGGCCTCTGCTATACGGCGGTTAGGTTTTGCCGTGAGAGGCCTTATATAATGTCCGTCGACGCCGCTACCGTCCGCCGCATCGCGCATCTGGCGCGCATTGCGGTTTCCGAGGGCGAGGTTCCGCATCTGCAGGGCGAGCTCAACGCCATGCTCGCCTTCGTCGAGCAGCTCTCGGAGGTCAATGTCGAGGGCGTGGAGCCGATGACCTCGGTCACCCCGATGCAGATGAAGAAACGGCAAGACGTGGTCAATGACGGCGAGATCGCCGACGATATCGTTGCCAACGCGCCCGCGACCGAAGGACACTTCTTCCTGGTGCCCAAGGTCGTTGAGTAACATCTCAATTCAGGACGCCGTCCGATGTGCCTGTTATGCGACGATGAGAAGGCCTACCAGGCCTATATGAACTATCTCGACAAAATGGAACGGCAGGGCAAGGCTGCCGATCCCAACGTCGCCGTCAATGCCGTGCTCGACGAGATCGAGGCCGCCGCGAAAGCAGCCGCCAAAAAAGACGACCCGGCCAACGACAAGACCCTGTCTCCGTTCTTCTGCAGCCCGATCAATAAATGACCGATTTGACATCGCTGACGCTCGCCGAGGCCCGCATGGGCCTCGCGGCCAAGACCTTCACGTCGCTCGAGCTGACCGACGCGCATCTTTCCGCGATCGAAGCCGCGCGCGTGCTCAATGCCTTCGTCATGGAGACGCCGGACCAGGCGCGCAGCATGGCGCGCGAGGCGGACGCCAGGATCGCCAAGGGCGACGCCGGTCCGCTCGCCGGCATCCCGCTCGGCATCAAGGATCTGTTCGCGACCAAGGACGTGCGCACCACGGCCTGCTCGAAGATCCTCGGCAATTTCGTGCCGACTTATGAGTCCACCGTGACCTCGCAGCTGTGGCGCGACGGCGCGGTGATGCTCGGCAAGCTCAACAATGACGAGTTCGCGATGGGCTCGTCGAACGAGACCTCGTGCTTCGGCCCGGTCGGCAATCCCTGGCGGCGCGACGGCTCGAACACGACGCTGGTGCCGGGCGGCTCGTCCGGTGGTTCGGCCTCGGCCGTGGCGGCGCTGCTCTGCATGGGCGCGACCGCGACCGACACCGGCGGCTCGATCCGCCAGCCGGCGGCGTTCACCGCCACCGTCGGCATCAAGCCGACCTATGGCCGCTGCTCGCGCTGGGGCATCGTCGCCTTTGCCTCCTCGCTCGACCAAGCCGGTCCGATCGCGCGCAGCGTACGCGATAGCGCGATGCTGCTGCGCTCCATGGCGGGCCACGATCCCAAGGACACGACCTCGGTCGACATCCCGGTGCCGGACTACGAGGCTGCGATCGGCAAATCCGTGAAGGGCATGAAGATCGGCATCCCCCGGGAGTATCGCCTCGAAGGCATGCCGGCGGAGATCGAAAAACTTTGGGAAGCGGGCGCGGCCTGGCTCAGGAGCGCCGGCGTCGAGCTCGTCGAGGTATCGCTGCCGCACACCAAATATGCTCTGCCGGCCTATTACATCGTGGCGCCGGCGGAGGCGTCCTCCAACCTCGCGCGCTATGACGGTGTCCGCTACGGCCTGCGCGAACCGGCTAAGAACATCATCGAACTCTACGAAAACACCCGCGCCGAAGGTTTTGGCGCAGAGGTGAAGCGCCGCGTCATGATCGGCACCTATGTGCTCTCAGCCGGCTATTACGACGCGTACTATTTGCGCGCCCAGAAGGTGCGCACGCTGATCAAGAAGGATTTTGAGGACTGCTTCGCCAAGGGCGTGGATGCCATCCTGACGCCAGCAACGCCGTCGGCGGCCTTCGGCATCGGCGAGAAGGGCGGCGCCGATCCTGTCGAGATGTATCTCAACGACATCTTCACGGTGACCGTGAACATGGCGGGCCTGCCCGGCATCGCCGTGCCCGCCGGCAAGGACGCGCAGGGCCTGCCGCTCGGCCTGCAACTGATCGGCCGTCCCTTCGACGAGGAGACGCTGTTCTCGCTCGGCGAGGTGATCGAGCAGGCCGCCGGCCGCTTCACGCCCGCGAGGTGGTGGTGAATGTCGCGGCATTCATCGCGAGCCTCGACGGCGCGGCGCCTGCGCCGGAATTGAACGCGCCGCTCGCCGGACTCTGGTGGGCGGCCAAAGGCGACTGGGACCGCGCGCACAAGATCGTCCAGGACGAGAGCAGCCGTGAGGCGGCTTGGGTGCACGCCTACCTGCACCGTGTCGAAGGCGATCTCGGCAATGCCGGCTATTGGTACCGCCAGGCCGGCCAGCCCGCAACAAAGGATTCATTGGAAGCAGAGTGGCAGCGCATCGCGGCCACGCTGCTCGGGAGCAAGACATGAGCACGGCCACGCACAAGCTTCTCAAGGGCGCCACCGGCGATTGGGAGATGGTCATCGGCATGGAGATCCATGCGCAGGTGACCTCGAACTCGAAACTTTTCTCGGCCGCCTCGACCGCGTTCGGCGGGGAGCCGAACAGCCACGTGTCGCTCGTCGACGCCGCGATGCCCGGCATGCTGCCCGTCATCAACGAGGAATGCGTCAGACAGGCTGTCCGGACCGGTCTCGGCCTCAACGCGAAGATCAATCTGCGTTCGGTGTTCGACCGCAAGAACTATTTCTATCCGGACTCGCCGCAGGGCTACCAGATCAGCCAGTACAAGTCGCCGGTCGTCGGTGAGGGCGAGGTGCTGGTCGAGCTCGACGGCGGCCGCAGCGTCACCGTCGGCATCGAGCGGCTGCATCTGGAGCAGGACGCCGGCAAGTTGCTGCACGACCGGTCGCCGACCATGTCCAATGTCGACCTCAACCGCTGCGGCGTGGCGCTGATGGAGATCGTCTCCAAGCCCGACATCCGCGATGCCGAGCAGGCCAAGGCCTATGTGACCAAGCTGCGCTCGATCCTGCGCTATCTCGGCACCTGCGACGGCGACATGGAGAAGGAAGCTTGCGCGCCGACGTCAACGTCTCAGTGCGCAAGCCCGGCGGTCCGCTCGGCACCCGCTGCGAGATCAAGAACATGAACTCGATCAACTTCATCGGCCAGGCGATCGAGTACGAGGCGCGGCGTCAGATCGAGATTCTGGAGGATGGCGGGGCGATCGACCAGGAAACGCGGCTCTATGACCCCAACAAGGGCGAGACGCGCTCGATGCGGTCCAAGGAAGAGGCGCACGACTATCGCTACTTCCCCGATCCCGACCTGCTGCCGCTGGAGTTCAGCCAGGAATTCGTCGACGATCTGAAGGCTGAGCTCCCCGAGCTGCCGGACCAGAAGAAGACGCGCTTCGTCGCCGACTTCGGCCTGTCGGCCTACGACGCCAGCGTGCTGGTCGCCGAGCGCGAGAGCGCAGTGTTCTACGAGACGGTGCTCGACAAGCTCGCGAGCCGCGCGCGCGACGGCAAGATGGCGGCGAACTGGGTGATCAACGAGCTGTTTGGCCGTCTCAACAAGGAAGGCCGGGGTATTACGGACTCTCCCGTCAACGCCGAGCAGCTCTCAGGGATCATCGACCTGATCGGCGAGGGCACGATCTCAGGCAAGATCGCCAAAGATCTGTTCGAGATCGTCTGGCAGGAGGGCGGCGATCCCCGCGCGCTGGTGGAAAGCCGCGGCATGAAGCAGGTCACCGACCTCTCGGCGATCGAAAAGGTTGTCGACGACATCATCGCGGCCAATCCCGACAAGGCCGCGCAGGTCAAGGACAAGCCGCAGTCGCTCGGCTGGTTCGTCGGCCAGGTGATGAAGGCGTCCGGCGGCAAGGCCAACCCGCAGAGCGTCAACGAGCTGCTCAAGTCCAAGCTCGGCGTCTAGCCTCGCGCGTTTGAACGAGGTGACGGACACGCTTCGTCACCTCGCTTTCCGCTCTTGGTGCGGCGCTCGCGCGCATCCTCGGCGGCAAACTTCATCCCGATCGACGGTGATGCGGCGGCCGAATCGGCGGCGCGCGATTCGCACAAAACGGCGGCTTGCACACGCTCAGGCGAGCGTTCGCGCCGTTAAGCATGAAAATTTTTTCGTTGCCAAAAGTCGCGACTTCAGAGTCCGCGAAACGCCGTCGCGAGGCGATCGCGCGACTCGCGACGCTCATCATCGCGTCGCTCATGCGCGATGCATGCGCGCAGAAAAATACTTGCTGCATAGTGTTTTTCTGCAATCGCATCCGTCGCAAACGCTGACGATGCGCCCACTCTCTGCGATCGCAAGCACACGTGATGCAGTGCGCTTGCATCGCGCTCGCCAAGCGCACGCGCGTTGCGCCGTCAACACTTCTTTAAGCGAGACGCTGTTTTTTTCTTCGTGTTGGTGTATTCGGGATGAAGTGCATTCGATCCCCGAGTGCACGCAGCGATTAAAGCCATCTCACACATCGGAGGGCAACATGGCCAAGAAAGCGAAGAAGGCGAAGAAGGCGAAGAGCGCAGTGAAGAAGACTGCGAAGAAGACCCGCAAGGTCGCGAAGAAGAAGAAGTAACTTCGCTTCTGAAGTTGCCGGCTCCAGATAGCCGGCACGTCATCAGCGCCTCCTAAGGGTTCTGGTCGACGATAGAGGGTGTCGGCGAGACATCAGGTCAACGGTCGGATCGTTCTCTTTCGCGGTCCGGCAGAAGAAACAAGTTTTCTTCGTTCGGTGCGGTTCTCCTCAAGGGGCTCCGCAATTTCACAAGCGGCCTTCGGGCCAACGTGGAATCTGGTCCTGACGTGTTCGCCGACGCCCTCGTTCTCTTGAAGCCGGGGTATTGCCGGCATTCCTTTCCCCGACATTGCTGATCTGACCGTGACACGGCCGCGCGCCTTGCTCGCACTGCCTTGGGGCAGGCAAGGGCTGCGGCCTGATTGCACGCTGTTCGCACGCCGCTTCTCCGTTCGCGGCGTCATCGCCCGGCTCCGACCGGGCGATGCAATACTCCGAGACGGCAGTGGTTGAGTAGATCCGCCGCGCCGTACGGCAGTCCCCGCCGGAGCCTGTCATCGGGCTCGCCGGAGGCGAGACCCGGTGGCGGGGAATGACAGGGCGGGCGCGGCCACGACAGCGATCCGCTCCTACAAATCGTAACCGCAGGACATCCGCCACCGCGCGCGATGGTTATCGTTCTCCCAAAATCCCAGGGTAAACCGAATCTGACGAATTGCAGAAGTACCTGCAAGTCAGGGACTTTTTGAATTCCCTGCGCAGGCACCGCGCGCTCGCGTTTACGTCTGCTTCATCGCGATACTTAAACTGCCATTCAAATTTGCCCGCCATCATCGCCTCCAACAAGCCGGCAAACGGCAATGGGGATGAGTTGAACAGTGCACGATCCCGGGAAGGGTCGTGCACATCAGAGTTGGACGGGAGCCGCGCTCGGGGGAACGAGACGGCATAAGAAAAAGGGGATGCGACATGTTTCAGGGTACTTTCGATCTGGAGACCGCGACGCCGATCGACACGAGCGCGCTCTCGGATGTGCTGTTCGAGCGCGGCATCTATTGGGCGAGTGGCCGCTCCGGCCTCGTCGATCTCGTCGCCGCGCATAAATGGTTCAACCTCGCCGCGCTGAAGGGCCGCAAGGACGCCGTCGCGCTGCGCCAGGAAGTTGCCGGGCAGATGTCGGACGCCGAGATCTCGGCCGCGCAGCGCGAGGCGAGGGCGTGGGTCTCCGCCCACTGAACTGAGAATCGCATCCGTATCCGTGTTTCCACGGGTGAGCTCGGTTGCGCTGGATCAAATTCCCTCGTCGTGCGGTCCCCTAGATCCGCACGGTATGAGCGACCCCGACCAGAATGGGCCAAACAATGGCCGATGGCTTCCGATTCAGATCGCGCCCGACGACTGCGATCTGGAACTCGGACGGTTCCACAAGACGGGCATTTTGCCCTGGACTTTTCCATGCCGGCGCAGGTCCGGCGTCTGGTTCAACGTCTGGGCGGGCGAGGCGGTGCTGATATCGCCCTCGCACTGGCGGATCTGGCGATCCAGCCGCTGAGACGCGCGCACCCATATATAAGGTCAGTGCGAATCGCAGGAACTCGCCCCGAGGATTCATTCGCGAGGCTTGCGTCGCCGGCTGCTCGTCAGCTTTCAGGTGAAAAGAACCCGCCGCCCTCAATTCTGCCGCTTGCGGCCCGCCGCCGTGTCGGGCATACCCGGCGTATTGGAGACGTGGCCGAGTGGCTGAAGGCGGCGGTTTGCTAAACCGTTATAGGCTTGTAAAGGCCTATCGAGGGTTCGAATCCCTCCGTCTCCGCCAGCCAAGCTGGCCCCGGACATAGATACCCCCGCACCACACATGGAGAGAGCTGACCTGGTCGAGATTTGGCCTCGCCTGTCGGGGCCAAGGCCGTTTCGCCGCCATCGATAACCGTTGGGCTGAGCGAGATTCGGAGGTGCTTGAGTCTCGTCCGATTCTACGATTCGAGCGCGCCTGGGTCGCCACATCCCGGCCCTCCGCTCGCCGCGCCTTAGGTGCGGAATTTTGACGGCAGGCGGAACCTCTCTGAAAACATCAATAAAAACAAAGTGTTGCGAGCGCGTCGCGATCACATCTACGTGTTATTTGTGCAACACCCGTCGGAAAACACGTTTCATAGGCCCGCTTCGGAGCGTTCTTTTGTTGTGTGTGCAAAGACGTTCGGTAATTGTGACTGAGCGACGGAGGGGGGCATCCCAAGGTCGTCCCGTTTAGGTCATTCGCTTAAGTCCCTCGCGTTCATGCGGGTGTGTCCGAAGACGCGAAGGAGCCGAAAGCGGTGATTTAGAGGGGGTTGGGGAATTGGCCGTCCGGTCAGTGACCTTCCCTGAAGAGCAACTTGGAGGTTTAACATGAAGTTGGTTAAGAGCCTTTTGCTCGGCTCAGCGGCGGGTCTGATCGCCGTGGGCGGAGCGCAGGCAGCCGATCTGCCCGTGAAGGCCAAGGCGGTCGAATACGTGAAGATCTGCTCCCTGTACGGTGCAGGATTCTACTACATCCCCGGCACTGACACCTGCATCAAGCTGGGTGGCTACCTGCGCGCCGAAGTCGCGCTGGGCACCAACAGCGTTTACGGCATTGCGAACGGCGCTCCCGCCGGTGCGCACAACCGCCTGAGCAACTACTACACCGCGCGCGCTCGTGAAGATCTCAACATCGACACGCGCACCGCCACCGAATACGGCGTCGTCCGCACCTTCTTCGATGCGACGTTCTCCTGGACCACCGCCGGCTACGTCGGCACCGGCTCGGCCACGGGCACGACCGCCGCTACCTTCACGACGGCTGGTAACACCACCATCAATCCGACGGACGGCGGCACCTCGGGCGGTTCGCTCGGCGTGTACTACGCCTTCATCCAGTTCGCTGGCTTCACGATGGGTAAGGCCGTGTCGCAGTTCGACGCGCCCTGGACCAACTATCCCGGCAACAACATCGACAGCCTCGTCGGCGGCAGCGGCACGGTCACTGGCGTCAACCAGTTCACCTACACCGCTGACTTCGGTCAGGGCGTGACGGCGGCGTTCTCGGCGGAAGACGCGACGGCTTACTATCAGGCCGGCAACCTCAACATGACCGGCGCGACTGCCGCTGGCATGGTTGGCGGTGCGTATGGCTCGAACGCCATCGGCGGTTCGCGCTCTCCGAACCTCGTCGGTATGGTCCGTGTCGACCAGGCCTGGGGCCTCTTCCAGGCGTCGGTTGCTGCGCATGACAACCACGTTGCCTACTACGGCGCTACCGAGACCACTGGCCACCCCGACGACAAGTGGGGTTGGGCGGTTCAGCTCGCTCTGTCGATCAAGAACATCCCGACCGGTGCGGGTGACACGATCAACATCCAGGGCGTCTACACCGACGGCGCGACCCGCTACAACTTCCAGAACCTGGCGGGCAGCTCCTACCAGATGTACGGCAGCTCGGGCATCGCCTATCAGAGCGTCGGCTTCGCCAATGCTCCTGACACCGTGTTCATCACGGGCAGCTCGCAGGAGACGGTCAAGACCTGGGGCTTCCGTGGTGCTTACACCCACAACTGGGATCCCTACTGGAACACCGCGCTCTACGGTGCTTACGCTCAGGCCCAGTTCGGCACGCTCGCCAAGACCACGCTCTGCGGCGCGACTGGCACCGGTGGCGTGTTCGGCGGCCTCGTGGGTGTGACGGGTTGTAACCCTGACTTCGCGATCGGTCAGATCGGTATCATCACCCGCTGGACCCCGGTCAAGAACCTGACGTTCTCGGCTGACCTGAACTGGACCCATCTGGATCAGAAGTATTCCGGCACTGCCATCCTCAGCCCGGCCGCTAACACGGCCAAGCCGACCGCAGTGTATGAGCTGAAGGATCAGGACAGCATCACGCTGCTGCTCCGCGCTCAGCGCAACTGGTAAGTTCGGTCTAACGACCTGACAGAGAGCCTCGGCGGGAAACCGCCGGGGCTTTTCTTTTGTCTTTTGCCGGCTTGTTCTCTCCTCGAGTCAGGGCGGCCAGAGCTGGCGCCGCGCGTTCCGTTGATCGATCGGTCGCCGAGACCTGATTGAAGCCGCTGCGAGAGAGGGATGACCGCGCGGCCCGCATGCCCATCCGTGGCGAGGCATAGCCAGGCTGTCGCTGATCGGTCCGTCTTGCAAAGCGACCCGCCGATCCAGCCTTGCCGACAATGGTGAGCTCGTCGATGTGGCAAGCGACCTTGCAGACCTCGATCGAGGCGCGTCTCGGGAAGGGCGCCAGAAGGTCGCGTGACTGCGCAGTCCGTCCGTCGGAGACTTAAGGCCTGAGGCATCGCTTGCCACCGATGCTCCCGGCAGCGATCGGGCGAGGGTGTTGCTATTCCACGCTGCCGGTGCCGCGGCGCAAATCGGCTTCGATCTGCAGCCGCGTGCCGCCGCCGAAGCGGGCGCGGTAGACCTGAAGGTTCTCCATGATCCGCTGCACGTAGTTGCGCGTCTCGGAGAAGGGGATCAGCTCGACCCAATCGACCGCGTCGACCTTGGGGTCGCGCGGATCGCCGTAGCGCTCGACCCACTTCCTCACGCTGCCGCGGCCGGCATTGTAGGCGGCAAACGTCATGATGTAGGAGCCGCGATAATCCTCGAGCAGTCCGCCGAGCTCGGCCGAGCCGAGCGTGGCGTTGTAGACCGAATCGTTCTTCAGCCGGGACAGGTCGTAGGTCGCGCCGTGGCGTTTGCAGACGTAGCGCGCGGCGTCCGGCGTCACCTGCATCAGCCCATAGGCCTGCGCCGGCGAGACCACCGACGGATTGAATGCGCTCTCCTGCCGTGCGATCGCATAGACGATGCTGCGCTCGACCTGGGGGCCGATCGGCGTGAACTGCGGAATGCCGTTGACGGGATAGGCGTAGAAGTCGAACGGCAGGCCGCGATTGAGCGCGGCCTTGCCCAGCAGCAGCATGCCGCGCGCGTCGCTGTAGCGCTGGGTGAGCTCGCCGAGGCCGGCAAGCGCTTCGGGATCGCCGTTCTCGCCCATGTCGGCGAGCATGGGCACCGCGAGCTCGCGCTCGTCGAGCTCGTAGAGCAGTTGCGCGGCGCGCACGATCTCGAGCCGTTCGGCGCCGCGTCCGCGCGGCGGGTTGTTGAGCTCGATCTGGGGCAGGCCGAGTTTTGCGCGCGCGAGCTGGCCGTAATAGCTGGTCGACTGCTCGGCGGCGCGGGCATAGGCGTTGCGCGCCTCCTGCTGGCGGCCCATCGCTTCCGCAGCGCGGCCCTGCCAATAGCCGGCGCGCGCCAGCGTGGTCGGGTTGACGCTGCCCACGCCGATACGGGCAAAATGCTGGGCGGCGGTCGCAGGATCGTTGAGGAAGCGCAGCGCGATCCAGCCTGCGGTGAATTCCTGCTCGGTCTTGTAGATGTCGCGCGAGGGCAGGGCGGCATCGCGCGCGATCAGATAGGCGCTGCGGAATTCCTCGGTGTCGATCATCTTGCGCGCCAGGAGGCGCCGCTCGATCCACCATTCGTCGAGATTGTGGAGCCGGTTCGGATCCTTCGGCGCCGAGAGCATGAGCTGCGCCGCTTCGGCAAACTTCTCCTCGCGGCGCAGGAGCTGGATCTTGCTGAAGATGAAGCCTGGATCGCTGTGCAGCTCGCGCGGCACGGCATCGAGCAGCGCGCGCGCATTCGGCGCCTTCTTGACGGCAGCGATGCGAGCCTTGGCGAGCGCGACATAGCCGGCGCCGAGGCGCTTGGCGGCGCGCAACGCGGCTTCGTTCTCGCTGCCGTAGAGCAGGGTGTCCATCCGCGCCTTCTGATCGCCCGCCGTCAGCAGGGCGCCGAACTGGTCGAGCGCGTTGTTCTCAGTGTCCTCCGACATCGGATCGCTGCGCCAGGCCTCGCGCACCAGCCGCTCGGCGTTGGCGCGGTCGCCGCGCGCCAGCATCGCCTTGGCAAGCGTGAAGCGGCCCTTGGCGGAGATCGGGAACTCATTCTCGAACCACGACCACGCAACTGAATCGTCGCGCCTGTCGTCCCACATCGCAGCCTCGAGCCGGCGGCGCAGGAAGGTCTGCGACGGCCAGCTCGGATTGGCGGATAGGAAGGCGCGGTAGCGCTCCACGGTCGCGCCATTGTCCTCGCTGCGCAGGATGATCCATTCCGCGAGCTTTCGCGCGACGGGATCCGAGATCGAAGCTGCATAATTGGTGGCGTCGCCCGCTTTGCGCTTGCGCACGAGCTCGATGACGTTTTCCAGCGTGTCCTTGTCGGCCTGCGACGTCGACGATGTTGCGGCGACCGCGGCCGGTATGACCGGCTTGCGCGGCGCTGCATGCTGGCGGGTCGCAGGAGCCAGCACGGGAGCTGCGGACGGTCTGGCGGCCGCCGGGGCGGTGGGTCTGACGGTGGCCGTCGAAGCCGGGGCGGGTGCGGGCTTGGACGGCGCGCCGTTGGCGGTCGGTTTTGATGTTGCCGCGGGGGCCGCTGCCGCAGGCTTGGACGCTGCCGCGGGCTTGGATGCTGCCGCGGGCTTGGGCTTGTCTTTCGCGGGCTCCTTGGCGGCGTCCTTCTCAGCGTCCTTGGCAGATTTCTTCGCGGCATCCTTGGCCGGGGCGCTGGCCGCGCCCTTGCTGGCGCCCTTGTTGGCGCCCTTGGCCGTATCCTTTGAAGTTTCCTTGCCGGTTCCCTTGGACGAGTGCTTGGCGGCTGGCTTCGCGGAGTTCTTAGCCTCGTCCGCGGCCGTCTCGTTGGACTTGTCGGACTTGTCACTGGACTTGGCCAAGGCGGCACAACCGACGGACAACCCTGCCATCAGGCATACGACCAGACCGGTGGATCGCCATGCGGCACGAGGAAAGGAGGTCACGGCGTTTCGTCGCCCCGAATCAGTCAAGTGGCCCAAAATCTAGCTGTATTGATTGAATATGCGGACAAAATACCAACAGCCGCTTACCTCGGGCCGATTTGCACCATCACCGCGGCAAAATCGCGGCCTAAACGGTGCGTCACACGGCGGCGGGCCTTTTACCGGCGGGATAGACCCGATATGTATGAGGCTTGCTCAAGAGATCGCCGCGTACGGAGGAAGTCCATGGCAGCCAAGACGAAATTCCGGGGGTCGTTCACCGCCTTGGTCACGCCGTTCAGGAACGGCTCGCTGGACGAGGCGGCGTTCCGCTCCCTGGTCAATTGGCAGATCTCAGAAGGCACCAACGGCCTGGTGCCGGTCGGCACCACCGGCGAGAGCCCGACGCTCAGCCATGACGAGCATAAGAAGGTCGTCGAATGGTGCATCGCTGAAGCCAAGGGCCGCGTGCCTGTCATCGCGGGTGCCGGCTCCAACTCGACCAAGGAGGCGATCGAGCTCTCTCAGCACGCCGAGAAGGCGGGCGCGGACGCCGTGCTGATCGTGACGCCTTACTACAACAAGCCGACCCAGGAAGGCATGTATCAGCACTTCAAGGCGATCAACGATGCGATCGGCATCCCGATCATCATCTACAACATCCCGCCGCGCTCGGTGATCGACATGTCGGTCGACACCATGAAGCGGCTGTGGGAGCTGAAGAACATCGCCGGCGTCAAGGACGCCACCGCCAGCATGGTCCGCGTGTCGCAGCAGCGCGCGGCGATGGGCGAGGATTTCAACCAGCTCTCGGGCGAGGACGCGACCATCCTCGGCTACATGGCCCATGGCGGCCACGGCTGCATCTCGGTGACCTCGAACGTCGCGCCGCGCCTGTGCGCGGAGTTCCACGTGGCCTGGCAGAAGGGCGATCACGCCACCGCCCTGAAGCTGCACGACAAGCTGATGCCGCTGCACAACAACCTCTTCATCGAGAGCAATCCGGCGCCGATCAAGTACGCGATGTCGCTGCTCGGCAAGCTGGACGAGACGCTGCGGCTGCCGATGGTGCCGGTCTCCGAGCCGACACGCGTCGCCGTGCGCAGCGCAATGGTGCACGCCGGCCTCATCAACTGACGCATTGGCGTTTGGGGAGCGTTTCATGAGCGTCGAGGAGAAGGGCATGCAGATGCTCAAGGAGTTCCGCGAATTCGCCATGAAGGGCAACGTCGTCGACCTCGCGGTCGCCGTCATCATCGGTGCGGCCTTCGGCGCCATCGTCAATTCGCTGGTCGGCGACGTGATCATGCCGATCATCGGCGCCGCTACCGGCGGGCTCGACTTCTCAAACTACTTCACCCCCTTGTCGAAGGCGGTCACCGCCACCAATTTGGTTGAAGCGAAAAAGCAAGGCGCCGTACTTGCTTGGGGCAACTTCCTCACGCTGACGATCAACTTCATCATCATCGCCTTCGTGCTGTTCCTGGCGATCCGGGTGATGAGCCGACTGAAGAAGGAGCAGGCCGCGCCTGCGGCGCCGCCTAAGCCGTCGGCCGAGGTCGAGCTGCTGACCGAGATCCGTGATCTCCTCAAGAAGTCTTGACGCGCGCGCTTCATCCGAACTGTTAGAATCCGTGCGCATCTTGATCAGGTTTGTCTGCGATGGCCGATAAGAACGAACGTCCGATCAAGGTGATGGCGGAGAATCGCAAGGCCCGCTTCAACTACGCCATCGAGGATACGATCGAGGCGGGCATTGCGCTGACCGGCACCGAGGTCAAGTCGATCCGCAACGGCAAGAGCACGATCGCGGAATCCTACGCCGACTCGAAGAACGGTGAGATCTGGCTGATCAACGCCACCATTCCCGAATATCTCCAGGGCAATCGCTTCAATCACGAGCCCAAACGGCCGCGAAAACTGCTGCTTCACCGCCGGCAGATCAACAAGCTGATGGGCGCGGTCGACCGCGAGGGCATGACGCTGATCCCGCTCAAGCTCTACTTCAACGAACGCGGTCGCGCCAAATTGCAGCTGGCGGTTGCCAAAGGCAAGAAGCTGCACGATAAGCGCGAATCCGAGAAGAAGCGCGACTGGAGCCGCGAGAAGGGCCGCCTGATGCGGGCGAGGGGATAGCGGGATGACCCAGAGGAACCTGCTCGAAGTCGATTGGAGCCGGATTCCTGCGCCTGCCGACGACGGTGGCGCCGCCCATCTGAAGGGCATGACGTTGCCGCCGATCGGCTTGGTCGCGACGGACGACAGGTCAGTCACGCTGTCGGCGCTGCGCGGCCGTACCGTCGTGTTCGCCTATCCCCGCACCGGCGAACCCGGCAAGATCGCACTGGTCGACGATTGGGACATGATCCCGGGCGCGCGCGGCTGCACCCCGCAGACTTGCGCGTTCCGCGATCTGTTTGCCGATTTGAAGGCGGCTGGCGCCTTGCACGTGTTCGGTCTCTCGACGCAGAGCAACGACTATCAGATCGAGATGGCCTCGCGGCTGCATCTGCCGTTCCCGGTGCTCTCGGACGAGAAGCTGGCGCTGACGCGCGCCCTGAATTTGCCGACGATGGAGGTCGCTGGCCTGACGCTGATCAAGCGGCTTGCGCTGATCATCGACGACGCCAGGATCACGCATGTGTTCTACCCGGTGTTTCCGCCCGACCGGAATGCCGGCGATGTGCTGGACTGGCTGAAGGCCAATCCCGCCAAGGGCTAGATCGCTAGCTAAGGTGGGATGAGCCGTGGTCGGTTGAATCGATGCGAGCCGAGGGTTCACCTCTCCCGTAGGGAGGGGTCGGATCGCATCGAAGATGCGGTACGGGTGAGGGATCAGGTCTCACTGGATGCCGCGGCCCCTCACCCGGATTGCACTGGACGATGCTCCGCATCGCCAGGCGCAATCCGACCTCTCCCCGTCGTCGGGAGAGGTGAACCCCGGACAACCGACCGGCCCAACTGCATAAGGCTCTAGTAGAGATCGGCCTTCACCTTCGCGAACACGGACCGGAACATGTCGGGCGTCAGCACGCCGGTGTTCGTGTTGTAGCGGGAGCAGTGGTAGCTGTCGTAAAGCTTGAACGCGCCGGCCTGGTGCACGGCGCCATGGCCGAAGGGGGCTTGCGAGCCCTTCAAATTCAGCGGCTTGAGCACGCTGTCGTGCGCAATCCGCCCGAGCGCGACGATCGCGCGCAGGTTCGGCATGGTCGCGAGATTCGCCGCAAGGAACTGGCGGCAGGTGGTGATCTCGATCGGAAGCGGCTTGTTCTGCGGCGGCAGGCAATGCACTGCGTTGGCGATCCGGCAATCGATCAGCTTCAGGCCGTCATCGGGGCGCGCCTGATAGGTGCCCTTGGCAAATCCATATTCGACCAGCGTCGCGTAGAGGAGATCTCCGGCATAGTCGCCGGTGAAAGGACGGCCGGTGCGGTTGGCTCCGTGCATCCCCGGCGCAAGGCCGACGATCAAGAGGCGCGCCTTGATGTCACCGAAGGGCGCAACCGGCGCATTGTGCCACAATGGCTCGCGCACGCGGTTGGCCTCGCGAAAGGCGACCAGGCGCGGACAGAGCGGGCAGTCACGGTCGGGAACGACGGTGGAAGGCTGGCGGCTTGACCGGGCCGCCTCACTCCTCGAAGTCGTCATCGCCCCTCGGCGCCATCGTGGTTGCGCGCTGGAGGAATTGCGGAGCGTGGTGGCGTCCCTCGCGCTCGCCGCGGTCACGCGGGGCGGGCCGTTCGGACGGGTCGCGGCCGAGCTTGGATTGCAGCTCGACGAGGTCTGTGAAGACGTCGGCCTGGCGGCGCAGCTCGTCGGCGATCATCGGCGGCTGGCTGGCGATGGTGGAGACCACGGTGACCCGCACGCCGCGGCGCTGGACGGCCTCGACCAGGGAACGGAAGTCGCCGTCACCCGAGAACAGCACCATCTGGTCGATATGCTCGGCGAGCTCCATGGCGTCGACGGCGAGCTCGATGTCCATGTTGCCCTTGACCTTGCGGCGGCCGGAGGCGTCGATGAATTCCTTGGTCGCCTTGGTGACGACGGTGTAGCCGTTGTAGTCCAGCCAGTCGATCAGCGGGCGGATCGAGGAGTATTCCTGATCCTCGATGATGGCGGTGTAGTAGAACGCCCGAAGCAGCGTCCCGCGGCTCTGAAACTCCTTCAGCAGGCGCTTGTAATCGATGTCGAAGCCCAGAGTTTTCGCCGTCGCGTAGAGATTGGCCCCGTCGATGAAGAGCGCGATCTTGTTGGTAGGAGAAAGTGACATTCAGTTTGCTCGCGTAGTGCTCGTGATTGATCGTTTATTGTTGGCGCGGCGGCAGCGAGCCGCGCAGGTCTAAGGCGCCGTCGAAACCCGTCGAAACCGCAAATCCGGAGAAGTCGGGGCAATCAAGGTATAGTTATGGCGGTCCACACGCCCGGCGCTAACTTCGATGGCAGCCCGGCAAATCACCCATCCCAGCCCTAATGTGGGGGTACCAGAGCCGTTTGGCGAGGCCAAATCACAAATTGGCCTTGCGAAATCGGCCCGGTCCCTATAACTAGCCCGATCATCCACATATTTCGTCCCACCCACAACGGAGCGACAGGCCATGGCTCGCGTCACCGTAGAAGATTGTATCGACAAGGTCGACAACCGCTTTGACCTGGTCCTGCTGGCCGCCCACCGTGCCCGCATGATTTCGTCCGGTTCACAACTAACGGTTGACCGCGATAACGACAAGAACCCCGTTGTGTCTTTGCGCGAAATTGCCGAGACCACCATTTCGCCGGAGGACCTCCGCGAGGAGCTGGTGCACTCGCTCCAGAAGTTCGTCGAGGTCGACGAGCCCGAGCCCGATACGGTACCGCTGATCGGTTCCGCGGGTGCGAGCGTCGATGCGGATGATACTCGAGGTCGCCGTCGAACGCATGACCGAAGAGGAGCTCCTGAAGGGTCTCGAAGGCCTCGCGCCGCCCGAGGAACAGCCGGAGGAGGACGAGTAGATCGTCCCGTCGTAATCATCGACCTCTTGTGATCTTATCAAGGCCCGAACCGTTGTTCGGGCCTTTGCTTTTGTTGGTGTTTTCGTGGTTACCATAGCGTTGTCGGTTCGCGCCGCGCCCTGTCACCGAATTGATCGGACGCGCCCGGGATCAGCGTTAAGATGTATACAACGGCCCGCCTCCGGGTCCGTTTGAAGGCAGGACGGCATGGTGTATCGGCGCTGGAAACCAATGCAGATGCAGGCCGCAACCGAATCGGTCGCCGTGGCCCCGACTGCGCCGGTGCCGCGCCCGGCGAAGCCACGCGCACGCATGATGCGTCAATATGACCTCGTCGAGCGCGTCAGGTCCTACAACCCCAACACCAACGAAGACCTGCTCAACCGCGCCTATGTCTATGCGATGAAGGCGCATGGCTCGCAAACCCGCGCCTCGGGCGACCCCTATTTCTCGCACCCGCTCGAAGTCGGCAGCGATTCTCACCGACCTCAAGCTCGACGACGCCACCATCGTAGCCGCGCTGCTGCACGACACCATCGAGGACACCGAAGCGACGCGGGCCGAGATCGACCAGATCTTCGGGCCCGAGATCGGCGCGCTGGTCGAGGGCCTGACCAAGCTGAAGCGGCTGGAGCTGGTGTCGCGGGAGGCCAAGCAGGCCGAGAACCTGCGCAAATTGCTGCTGGCCATTGCCGACGATGTCCGCGTGCTTCTGGTCAAGCTCGCCGACCGCCTGCACAACATGCGCACGCTGGACTTCGTGCCGACGGAATCGCGCAGGCGCATTGCCGAGGAGACGCTCGACATCTATGCCCCGCTGGCCGGCCGCATGGGCATGCAGGAAATGCGCGAGGAACTGGAGGATTTGTCCTTCCGCACCCTCGATCCCGAGGCCTATTCGGTGGTGATGCAGCGGCTCGACGCGCTCGCCGAGCGTAACCGCAATCTGATCGGCGAGATCGAGGACCAGCTCTCCAACAATCTGCGCCACCGCGGGCTGGGTGCGCGGGTCGATGGCCGGCGCAAGAAACCGTTCTCGATCTGGACCAAGATGGAGCGCAAGTCGGTCGGCTTCGAGCAATTGTCAGACATCTTCGGCTTTCGCCTCGTCGTGAGTGACATCGAAGCCTGCTATCGCGCACTCGGCATCGTCCACACCACCTGGCCGGTCGTGCCCGGGCGTTTCAAGGACTACATCTCGACGCCGAAGCAGAACGACTACCGCTCGATCCACACCACCGTGATCGGCCCCGGGAACCAGCGCGTCGAGCTCCAGATCCGTACCGAGGCGATGGACCAGATCGCCGAGCGCGGCATCGCCGCGCACGTCTTCTACAAGGAAGGCGTCGGCTCGCCGACTGAGTTCCTCAAGCGCGAGTCCAACGCGTTCGCCTGGCTGCGCCACACCATCGGCATCCTCTCCGAGAGTGCCAATCCCGAGGAATTCCTTGAGCACACCAAGCTCGAGCTGTTCCACGACCAGGTGTTCTGCTTCACCCCGAAGGGCAAGCTGATCGCGCTGCCGCGCCATGCCAACGTGATCGACTTCGCTTATGCGGTGCATACCGACGTCGGCAATAGCGCGGTCGGCTGCAAGATCAACGGCAAGTTTGCGCCGCTGTCTTCGGAGCTCCAGAACGGCGACGAGGTCGAGGTGCTGACCTCGGAAGCGCAGTCGGCGCCGCCATCGGCCTGGGAGACGCTCGCGGTCACCGGCAAGGCGCGCGCCGCGATCCGTCGCGCCACGCGTACCGCCGTGCGCGATCAATATGTCGGCCTCGGCCGGCGCATCGTCGAGCGCCTGTTCGAGCGGGCCAAGATCGAATACGCCGACGACAAGCTCAAGGGCGCGCTGCCGCGGCTGGCGCGGACCTCGATCGAGGACGTCATGGCGGCGGTCGGCCGCGGCGAGATCAAGGCCTCCCACGTCGCGCGCGCGATGTATCCCGACTACAAGGAGGAGCGCATCGCGCGCTATGGCGCCAAGAAGGGGCTGGCCGCCAAGCTCAAGGAGAAGTCGTCGGAGGCGCCGCGCAGCCCGGTCGCGATCCCGATCCGCGGCATCAATTCCGACCTCCCGGTGAAGTTCGCGCCGAATGGCGGCGCCGTGCCCGGCGACCGCATCGTCGGTATCGTCACGCCGGGCGAGGGCATCACGATCTACCCGATCCAGGCGCCGGCCCTGAAGGATTTCGAGGAGGAGCCGGAGCGCTGGCTCGACGTGCGCTGGGACATCGAGGATTCCGCGCCGCAGCGCTTCCCGGCCCGCATCAAGGTCGAGAACGTCAACGAGCCCGGCGCGCTGGCACAGATCGCGACGGTGATCGCCGAGCACGACGGCAACATCGACAACATCAGCATGCAGCGCCGCTCACCTGATTTCACGGAGACGACGATCGATCTCGAAGTCTACGATCTGAAGCATCTGAGCGCGATCCTCGCCCAGTTGCGCGCAAAGGCGGTCGTCGCCCGCGTCGAACGTGTTAATGGATAGACGCTTTGCGTCTGCGTCCATCGCCCTGATTTCGTGAGTCCTGCAAATGCCCGCACTTCCGCTCCGCCTCGGCGTCAATGTCGACCATGTCGCAACCCTGCGCAACGCGCGCGGTGGGCGTAATCCCGATCCGGTGCGCGCCGCACTGCTGGCGATCGAGGCCGGCGCCGACGGCATCACGGCGCATTTGCGCGAGGATCGCCGGCACATCCGCGACGAGGACATGGCGCGGCTGAAGGCCGAGATCTCCAAGCCGCTCAATTTCGAGATGGCGGCGACCGACGACATGATGCGCATCTCGCTCGCCACCAAGCCGCATGCGGTGTGCCTCGTGCCGGAGCGCCGGCAGGAGGTGACAACCGAGGGCGGGTTGGATGTCGTCGGCCAGCACAATGCGCTCGCGCCCTATATCGCGCGGCTCAACGATGCCGGCATCCGGGTATCGCTGTTCATCGCCGCCGACCCCGCGCAGATCGAGATGGCGGCACGGCTGCGCGCGCCCGTCATCGAGATCCACACCGGCGCCTGGTGCGACGCGGTGGTCGATGGCCATACTGAGAAGGCCGAGGCCGAATGGCAGCGGATCGTGGCGGGGGCGAAGCTGGCCAAGGCTGCCGGGCTGGAGGTCCATGCCGGACACGGGCTCGACTATGCGACGGCGGAGACGATCGCGGCCCTGCCGGAGATCATGGAGCTCAACATCGGCTACTACATGATCGGAGAGGCGCTGTTCGTGGGGCTGGCCGCGACCGTGCGCAGCATGCGCGCGGCGATGGACCGCGGCCGGAGCCGGGCATGATCATCGGCATCGGCTCGGATCTGATCGACATCACCCGCGTCGCCAAGGTGATCGAGCGCCACGGCGAGCGCTTCCTCGACCGCATCTTCACCGTGGCCGAGCGGGCCAAGGCGGAGCGGCGCGCCAAGAACGAGAAGATGGTGGTGGCGACCTACGCCAAGCGCTTTGCCGCCAAGGAGGCCTGCTCCAAGGCGCTCGGCACCGGCATCAGGCGCGGCGTCTGGTGGCGCGACATGGGGGTGGTCAACCTGCCGGGGGACGGCCGACCATGCAACTGACCGGCGGCGCCTTGGCCCGGCTTCAGGCCCTGACGCCGGAGGGTTTCGAGGCGCGGATCGATGTGTCGATCACCGACGACTGGCCGCTCGCGCAGGCCTTCGTCATCATTTCCGCCGTCCCGCTGGCCAAGTCCTGACAGGATCCAGAGAATCTCATAATTCGTTTGAAATACCAAGGTCTTATGCAGTTTTGATGCGATCCTTGATTGCGTGGTCTTCGACAACAGTCTAAAAGTCTGCCGACGCAAATCAGGCTGGGTGAATTCGGCTTTACGCCGGAATTGGCCCTCACTATCAGAATCAGGACAATCTCCTTGGGCCGCGAACCGATGGGCTGTTCGCGGGAGGAGGGCGCTCTGTGATCGCCGGCCGGAATTGAGAGAGCAATGAGCGTGACTTCGGGAACGAAAACTGAGAGCGGCGTCGGCGAAACGATCCGGGTCGTGATCCACGCTCTGCTGATCGCGCTGGTGATCCGCACGTTCCTGTTCCAGCCGTTCAACATCCCGTCCGGCTCGATGAAGGCGACGCTGCTGGTCGGCGACTATCTGTTCGTCTCGAAATATTCCTACGGCTATAGCCACTATTCGATCCCGTTCTCCCCGCCGCTGTTCTCCGGGCGGATCTGGAGTTCGGATCCGAACCGCGGCGACATCGTCGTGTTTCGCCTGCCCAAGGACGATTCCACCGACTACATAAAGCGCGTGATCGGCCTTCCCGGCGACCGCATCCAGATGCGGGATGGTCTGCTCTACATCAACGACACCCCGGTCGAGCGGCAGCGCATGAGCGAGTTCGTTGGCGAGGATCCCTGCGGCTCCGAAGGCGGCGGCATCTCCCGGGTGAAGCGCTGGAAGGAGACGCTGCCGAACGGCGTGTCCTACGAGACGCTGGACTGCGCCGACAACGGCTACATGGACAACACCAACGTCTACACGGTGCCGCAGGGCCACTTCTTCATGATGGGCGACAACCGCGACAACTCGACCGACAGCCGCTTCCTCGGCCAAGTCGGTTATGTGCCGCAGGAGAATTTGATCGGCCGCGCCCAGATGATCTTCTTCTCCATCGCCGAAGGCGAGCATGCCTGGATGTTCTGGCGCTGGCCGTGGGCGGTGCGCTGGAATCGTTTCTTCAAAATCGTTCGATGAAAGACGAAGCCAAGGACATCGCGACCCCACCGACGGAGGCGCAAGGCGCCCCTGATGGCGAAGCTGCGACCAGAACGCCCGCGAAGAAGAAGCGGACGCGAAGCAGCAAGGCCAAGGGCACTGATGCGAACGCGGCGCTCGAGGCGCGCATCGGCCACAGCTTCACTGACCCGAACCTCCTGATGCAGGCGATCACGCATGTCTCGGCGCTGAAGTCCGGCGCAAGCGCGGCGACAGTTATCAGCGACTGGAATTCCTCGGCGACCACGTGCTCGGGCTGGTCGTCTCCGACATGCTCTATCACACCTTCCCGAACGCCGACGAAGGCGAGCTGTCCAAGCGGCTTGCCGAGCTCGTGCGCAAGGAGAGCTGCGCCGACGTCGCAAAATCGCTCGGCCTCGTCGACGACATCAAGCTCGGCTCGGTCGGCCCCAGCGCCGACGCCCGTCTACGCAAGAGCGTGCTCGGGGACATCTGCGAGGCCGTGATCGGCGCGATCTTCCTCGACGGCGGCCATGCGGCGGCAGCCGAGTTCGTCAGGCGCAACTGGACCGAGCGCATGCACAAGCCGCGCCGTCCCTTGCGCGACCCCAAGACCGTGCTCCAGGAATGGGCGCAGGGGAAGGGGCTGCCGACCCCGGTCTACCGCGAGGTCGAGCGCACCGGCCCGCACCACGATCCGCAATTCCGCGTCGCGGTGGACCTGCCGGGATTGGCCCCGGCCGAAGGCATCGGCGGCAGCAAGCGCGCGGCAGAGAAGGTGGCAGCTTCAGTGATGATCGAACGCGAAGGCGTTGGCGGCGGCAATGACGGCTGAAGCAAACGGCGAGACGCCCACCGCGACGCGCTGCGGCTTCGTTGCGCTGATCGGTGCGCCGAATGTCGGCAAGTCCACGCTGGTCAATGCGCTGGTCGGGGCCAAGGTCACCATCGTCTCGCGCAAGGTGCAGACCACGCGCGCGCTGATCCGCGGCATCGTGATCGAGAACAACGCGCAAATCATCCTGGTCGACACGCCCGGCATCTTCCTGCCCAAGCGCCGGCTCGACCGCGCCATGGTCTCGACCGCCTGGAGCGGGGCGCACGACGCCGACCTCGTCTGTGTGCTGCTCGATGCCAAGGCCGGGATCGACGAGGAGGCCGAGGCGATCCTCGCCAAGGCGGCCAGCGTCAACCACGAGAAGATTTTGGTGATCAACAAGGTCGACCTGGTCCAGCGCGAGAAGCTGCTAGCGCTGGCGCAGGCCGCCAACGAGCGTACGAAGTTCGCGAAGACCTTCATGATTGCAGCGATCTCGGGCGACGGCGTCGACGACATCCGCACGACGCTGGCCGAAATGGTGCCGCCAGGCCCATTCCTCTATCCCGAGGACCAGATGTCGGACGCGCCGATGCGGCAGCTTGCGGCCGAAATCACGCGCGAGAAAATCTATCAGAAGCTGCACCAGGAATTGCCCTACCAGTCCACGGTCGAGACCGACAAGTGGGAGGAGCGCAAGGACAAGTCGGTGCGCATCGAGCAGACGATCTTCGTCGAGCGCGAAAGCCAGCGCAAGATCGTGCTCGGCAAGGGCGGCGCCACCATCAAGTCGATCGGCGCGGACTCGCGCAAGGAGCTGATGCAGATCCTGGACGTGCCGGTGCATCTGTTCCTGTTCGTCAAGGTGCGCGAGAACTGGGGCGACGATCCCGATCGCTATCGCGAGATGGGGCTGGACTTCCCCAAGGAATAGCCAAGAAAAGATCGGTATCCGATGAGCGTGCCCAGCAACGTCCGGCGCTTCGAAGCGCTGCTCTATGCATCGTTGATGCTGGATGCCCTGTCGGTCGCGGTGCAGGACCGCACGCCCAATGCCGAGATGACCGAGCAGATGATCACGACGGCGACGCTGCTCGCCGGCGGCATGATCCTGCTGCTGGTCTATTTCGTTTGGCTCGCTGCGCATTGGCGCAAGAACTGGCCGCGCTGGGTGCTCGCGGCAGCCCTGGTGCTGTCGGTGATCTCGCTCGGCCAGATCATCGGCGAGAAGGGCATGCAGCTCGACAGCGCCATCGAGGTCGTCTCCTGCGCGCTGACCACGATGGGACTGTATTTCTCCTTCACCGGGGATGCGCAGGGCTGGTTCAACGCGTGAAGTTTCACGCGGTGCCGATAGAGTGGGCAAAGGCGCGCCCTTGCGCGCCGTGCCCACCAAGTTTGGCCATCGATCAAAATCGGTGGGCACGCTTCGCTTTGCCCACCCTACGGTCCCTCGAATGGGCTACACTTCCTCCCATGGAATGGATCGACGAAGGCATTGTGCTGGGCGTGCGGCGGCATGGCGAGTTGAGCGCCATCGTCGAGCTGCTGACGCGCGCGCATGGCCGCCATCTCGGTCTCGTCCGCGGCGGCGCCGGCTCGCGGATGCGGCCGCTTTTGCAGCCGGGGAACAGCGTCAGTGCGGTGTGGCGGGCGCGGCTCGACGAGCATCTCGGCACCTATGCGATCGAGGGATTGAAGCTGCGCGCAGCGACGCTGCTGGCATCGTCGCACGGGGTCTACGGCGTCACCCATCTGGCCTCGATTGCGCGGCTGCTGCCCGAGCGCGATCCGCATGAGGCGATCTTTGCGCTGCTCGAACATTCGCTCGACGATTTCGACGATATCGGCGGCGCCGCCGTGCACGTCATTCATTTCGAACTGGCGATGCTCGCCGAGCTCGGCTTTGGGCTCGGCGCTGGAAAATTGTGCGGTGACAGGAGAGACGACGGACCTGATCTATGTCTCGCCCAAATCCGGCGGCGCGGTGTCGCGCGGCGCGGGCGAGCCGTGGCGCGACCGGCTGCTGCGCCTGCCGCCATTCCTGCGCCAGGGCGAGGTGCAGACCGATCTCACGGAGCAGGATCTCCTGGACGGTTTTCGGCTCACCGGTCTGTTCCTGCCGCGCCACGTTCTGGAGCCGCGCGGCCAGGGCCATTCCGACGCGCGCGCCGGCTTCATCAACGCCTTGATGCGGCAGCAGGCGAGGGCGGCAATCCCGGCGCCATGATCGAAATCGCGATTCTGCCTTGCCAGCCAGCATAGATTTTCCGGGAACCAAATCGGGCCGGCCGGAATTGGCTCGCGGGTTCCACAATGGGGACAGCCTAAATGTTGATCAGGGGATTCGCCTTATCCGCGGCGCTGCTCGCGTTTGCGCCTGATGCAATGGCCGGCGAGCCGCAACCTGGCGTATTTCGCCGGGCATCCTGCACGGTCGTCCGGTACGATGTGGCCGAATATTCTGCTGCGGCCGCAGAGGCATGGGCACGCTCCCACGGAGCGACCGAGGCCGAAATCGACGCCGCCCGCCGCTGTGTGACCAATGCGCCGCCGGCCCAAGCCCCTGGCCAAGCCAAGACACAGCCTGTCACAGCCGGCTGGGCCGGCCAGTAGGCCGCCCACAGGGAACCAATCGATCCTTGCCCGATTCGCTTCCACGGTTTAACCGGGCGGCATGGGAAAACGAATCGTTCCGCCGGAAGAACCGGCCGAAATTCACGAGGTGCCGCTGCGTGACGCGCTGGAAGAGCGCTATCTCGCCTATGCGCTCTCCACCATCATGCACCGTGCGCTGCCGGACGCACGCGACGGCCTGAAGCCGGTGCACCGGCGCATCCTCTACGGCATGCGCCTGCTTCGGCTCGATCCCGGTACGGCCTTCAAGAAATCCGCAAAGATCGTCGGCGACGTGATGGGCTCGTTCCATCCGCATGGCGACCAAGCCATCTACGACGCCATGGTCCGCCTCGCGCAGGATTTCTCCTCGCGTTACCCGCTGGTCGACGGCCAGGGCAATTTCGGCAATATCGACGGCGATAATCCCGCCGCCTACCGCTACACCGAAGCGCGCATGACCGACGTCGCGCGGCTTCTGCTCGAGGGCATCGACGAGGACGGCGTCGAATTCCGCGCCAATTACGACGGCCAGTCCAAAGAGCCGATCGTGCTGCCGGGCGGCTTCCCGAATCTGCTCGCCAACGGCGCGCAAGGAATCGCGGTCGGCATGGCGACCTCGATCCCGCCGCACAACGCCGCCGAGCTTTGCGATGCCGCGCTGCACCTGATCGAGAAGCCCGACGCGAAATCCAAGGCGCTGCTGAAATGGGTCAAGGGCCCGGATTTCCCGACTGGCGGCATCTGCGTCGATTCCAAGCAGGCGATTGCGGAGGCTTACACCACGGGCCGCGGCTCGTTCCGTGTCCGCGCCAAGTGGGAGCAGGAGGAGGGTGCGCGCGGCACCTGGGTGGTTGTCGTCACCGAGATTCCGTATCTGGTGCAGAAGTCGCGGATGGTCGAGAAGATCGCCGAGCTGCTCGACCAGAAGAAGCTGCCGCTGGTCGGCGACATCAGGGACGAGTCCGCCGAAGACGTGCGCCTCGTCATCGAGCCGAAGTCGAAGAACGTCGATCCCGCCCTGATGATGGAATCGCTGTTCCGGCTGACCGAGCTCGAAAGCAAGATTCCGCTGAACCTCAACGTGCTGATCAAGGGCCGCATTCCCAAGGTCGTGGGGCTCGCGGAGTGCTTGCGCGAATGGCTCGATCATCTGCGCGACGTGCTGATCCGCCGTAGCAACTACCGCAAGGCGCAGATCGAGCACCGGCTGGAAGTCCTTGGCGGTCATCTCGTCGCCTATCTGAACCTCGACAAGGTGATCAAGATCATCCGCACCGAGGACGAGCCGAAGCCGGCCCTGATCAAGGCGTTCAAGCTCACCGAGATCCAGGCGGAGGCCATCCTCAATATGCGTTTGCGCAATCTGCGCAGGCTCGAGGAAATGGAGATCCGCAACGAGGACAGGGATCTCCGCAAGGAGCTAAAGGGCATCGAAGGCGTGCTCGCCTCCGAAGCCGAGCAGTGGAAGAAGGTCGGCGAGCAGGTCGGCAAGGTCCGTGACATGTTCGGACCGAAGACGCCGCTCGGCAAGCGCCGTACCACCTTCGCCGACGCGCCCGAGCACGATCTCGCCGCGATCGAGGAGGCCTTCGTCGAGCGCGAGCCGGTCACCGTCGTCGTCTCCGACAAGGGCTGGATCCGCACCATGAAGGGCCATGTCGAGGATCTCTCCGGGCTTGCCTTCAAGCAGGACGACAAGCTCGGCTTCGCCTTCTTCGCCGAGACGACGTCGAAGCTGCTGCTGTTCGCTACCAACGGCAAGTTCGACTCGCTCGATGTTGCCAAGCTGCCGGGCGGCCGCGGTCATGGCGAGCCGATCCGCCTGTTCATCGACCTCGAGCAGGAAGCAGCGCCCGTCGCGCTGTTCGTCCACAAGGGCGGACGCAAATTCCTGGTCGCGAGCCACGAGGGGCAGGGCTTCGTCGTCAACGAGGACGATTGCGTCGGCACCACCAAGAAGGGCAAGCAGGTCCTCAACGTCGATATGCCGAACGAGGCGCGTGCGATCACCGAGGTGCTTGGCGACACCGTCGCGGTCATCGGCGACAACCGCAAGATGCTGATCTTCCCGCTCGACCAGGTGCCGGAGATGGCCCGCGGCCGCGGCGTCCGCTTGCAGAAATACAAGGACGGCGGCCTCTCCGACGTTGCGGTCTTCGACGCCAAGGCGGGCCTGACCTGGAAGGACTTCGCGGGTCGCGAATTCTCGGCGACCATGAAGGAGCTCGCCGAGTGGCAAGGCACCCGCGCCGATGCTGGCCGCCTGCCGCCGAAGGGTTTTCCGAAGTCGAACAAGTTCGGGCGGGTGATCGGGTAGGGCGGTCCCGTGTCTCGGACGCGCTGCAAACGCTTTTCGCGTTGCTGCGCAGAGCCGGGACCCACGCTGCACGGATTGCTCGGAGATATGGGCGCCCCGGCTCTGCAGCGCACCGCACGATGCTTCGCATCGCCGGGGGCGCTGCACTGCGTCCGGGGCAAGAGAGAGTATTGTGCGCACCTTTCTCCACACCGTCATTGCGAGCGTAGCGAAGCAATCCAGGATCTTTCCGCGGAAGGACTTTGGATTGCTTCGTCGCAAGGGCTCCTCGCAATGACGGAGCAAGCGGCGAGGCCATTGCTCTCCAATTCACATTTCAAATAGCGCGCGAGCGTTCGCATTCCCGCGGCGCATGTCGCCCGAGTTTTGCTCCAGGTGCACCCTCGAAAAAGACGAGGGCGCAGGGAAGGCCGGGCGCCGGCTGGCACCCGCAGGTCCGTGCGCTGTAGAAATGCACACGGGGTGGACCACAGGTGATGCCGGTCGCCCGGCCTTCCCTGCGCGAATGGTTTTAACGGTGTCCTTCGTGCTCTCCCCGGGGAGCGATGCACCATCGCCCCCGTCGCCCTGCGGATGGCTGATGTGCGGACCCGGTTGGGCCGCGGGCATCACCGCAGGACTTGACGCACAGACCCCGGGCGTCAGGACCACACGACTTCTCCGTCCGCGCACGTCTTCGCTGGGAATCCGAGGGGTGGCGTGTGCTCGCCCCCGAAGCCATGCGAAGACGCTGTCAGCGTCGTGTCGTCGGCGCGAAGCGATTGCTCACAGCCGAAGCCGCCCTGCAGTGCCTGTTACGCCCGACGCCGTCGCGTCCATCGCTGCCCGGCCTGCGGTTCGTGACGATCGCGATCCGCCCCTTGTCTCAGGTCAGGGTGTTTCGCTTGTACGTCAAATCCGAATTTCGGTAAAGTGGAATATTTTGCAAGGTGAGGCTTGACAGGCGGATGGTGGGTGTGTCGCGGCTGGTTTGCCGGACGGGCAACGGCCGACGGGGGCGTGGTGACGAGCTTTGCCTTGAGGACGGGCACTCCACGCCGCACTTACTTCGTCAATATTTCTTACAGTAGTTCCCCGGAGTTGCTGTTTCGTCAAACACGGTCTGGGATGCGGCATTGCATGCTCTGTGGAGCAACAGCCGCGCTGCATTCGAATCGTACATTGAGTTGGAGACGATCATGCGCAACATCGTATTGGTGATGGCATTCGTGATCTCGCTGTCGACTCCGGCTTTGGCTCAGAAGCCCGAGATTGAAGCGATCAACAGCAAATTTGTCGAATTTTTCAACAAGGGCGATTTCCCCGGCATTGCGTCGCTTTATAGCGCTGATGCGATCGCTTTGCCGCCCGGTTCTTCGATGGTGCGGGGCCGAGTAGCCATCGAAGTCATGTGGAAAAGCATGGCGGAACAAGTCGGCGACCCGAAGCTCACAACTGTTGATGTGAAGGCGCTCGGTCCTTTGGCGGCACGCGAGATCGGCACGTTTGCTCTAAAGACCAAAGGGGCGACACCGCAGGAAGTGACTGGGAAGTACGTCGTTGTTTGGGAAAAGGTCGGAAATGACTGGAAGCTCGCCACCGACATATGGAACGAGGGCAAGTAGGCCGGCGGCGTACATGTCTGTTGTTGACCCATCAGCGAAGTGGCGACGGTTCTCATTGAGGTCCGTTTGGTGGGGCATAGCAGACGAGATTTGCTCACGCTGACATCACGGACCTATGGGCGTCACCTGTGACATCTGGCTCCGAAGGCAGGCTGAGGAGAGCTTTGAACCTCCCGTTCGCCACATCGACCTATATCTTGAAGAACCATGCGCATATGAAACTCGTCGTCGTTTCGCCGGGAGGAGACGATGACGATTTAGCGCGACTTCCGCGGTCGGCCGAACTCTAGGGGGAGAACGGATGAGCAAAATCCTGATTTGCGGCGGAGGCGTGATTGGATTGTGCACAGCGATGATGCTTGGTCGCGATGGCCACCGAGTCACAGTTCTAGAGGCTGACCCGGCCGATCAACCCGCAGCGCCCGCCGAGGGATGGAATTCGTGGGAACGTCCGGGAGTTGCCCAATTCAGGCAACCTCATAACCTCAGTTCGCGATTTCGGATGATCAGCGATCAGGAATTGCCGGGGTTGACCGATGGTCTGCTTCGAGCCGGTTGCGTTTGGGTGGACTATCTGGACAGTCGATCTCTTCCCCCAACCATAACGAATCGGACGCCGCGTCCGGGTGACGAGGCCATACGCTTCGTCACCGGTCGGAGGCCCATTATTGAATGCGCCGTGGCTGCAATGACGCAAGTGGCACCTAACGTGACCATTCGTCGGGGCACCAAGGTTCGCGAACTGATCACGGGCGCTTCGGCGGTCCGAGGTGTGCCGCACGTTGCAGGGGTACGCACGACATCTGGCGAAGAGATTCGCGCTGATCTGGTAATCGACGCCATGGGACGACGAAGCGCGGCCTGCGATTGGATCACCAGCGCGGGTGCCCGTAGCCCGATCGAGGAATCCGAAGATAGCAACTTCGCTTATTTTACGCGGTATTTCTCAGGGCAACAGCGGCCTCGCAGGACGGGACGTGCACTCACGCCGATGGGCTTGTTTTCGATCCTTACCCTGGACGGGGACAATGACACCTGGTCGATCACCTTGTATACCTCGTCGAAGAACAAGGCGATGCGAGCCTTGCGCGATACGGCGACATTCCATCGCGTCGTCTCCGCATGTCCGCGGCAAGCCCATTGGCTCGACGGCGAGCCAGTAACGCCCGTCCTTCTGATGGCGGGAGTTGTCGACCGATACCGACGGTTTGTCGTCGATGGTCGGCCGGTCGTCACGGGATTCGCCGCTGTAGGCGATGCATGGGCGTGCACCAATCCGTCCGCCGGACGCGGCTTGAGCGTCGGCCTTCTGCACGCGCAGGTGCTCCGTAATGTTGCCCGCCGACACATCGACAATCCCGGAGCTTTCTCCCGGGAATACGACGCTGACACCGAAAGCCAAGTCGGTCCGTTTTATCGAAATCAGATCGCCGCGGATCGCGTTCGGATCGCCGAAATGACGGCTCTGGAAGAGGGCATGCCGATGCCCGCGCCCAACCCAGTCATGGCCAAGCTTCTGGTTGCATCATCCCAAGACGCGGACGTGCTCCGTGGCATGATCGAAATCGCAATGTGCCTTGCGCTGCCTCAGGACGTCATCGCTAGACCGCATGTAGCCGCAAAACTGGCCGAGTTGGACGGCTGTCAATTGCCGCAAGACCCCAACATCGTCGATCGACAACGGATGGCAGCGCTACTGGATGGCTGATCCTAGCGAAGCCAGCCACACTTCCGCGCGTGGTCATGGGGAGCATCGCTCGGCGCGAAACATTCGTTTCTCTTGCTAACCATGCCCTAGATCACCCCCGCCAGCCGCAGCGCCACGCCGGCGGCGCTGCTGCCCGCAAGCACCGTGAGCATGCCGAGCTTGAAGCGGAAGATCGCGGTGGCGGCCGCGATCGACAGCACCAGCGCCGGAATATCGACGCTCGTCAGCACCGGCCTGTCGAAGTCGAATGGAGACGCGTGCACCGGCACGGTCTCGCGGAACAGCGTGTGTAGCGCGAACCAGATCGAGAGGTTCAGGATCACGCCGACCACCGCGGCGGTGATCGCGCTGAGTGCGCCGGCCAATCCCGTATTGCCGCGCAGGCGCTCGATATAGGGCGCGCCGACGAAGATCCAGAGGAAGCAGGGCGTGAAGGTGACCCAGGTCGCGAGCAGTCCGCCGAACGTTGCCGCCAGCATCGGCGACAGGCCGCTTGGGTCGCGATAGGCCGCCATGAAGCCGACGAACTGGAGCACCATGATCAGCGGGCCCGGGGTGGTCTCGGCCATGCCGAGGCCGTCCAGCATCTCGTGCGGCTTCAGCCAGTGATATTGCTCGACCGCCTGCTGCGCGACATAGGCCAGCACGGCATATGCGCCGCCGAAGGTGACCAGCGACATTTTTGAGAAGAAGAGCGCGATCTGGCTGAAGACGTTGTCCTGACCGAAGGCCGCGAGCAGCGCCACGACTGGCACGAGCCAGAGCGCAAGCCACAACGCACCGACACGGATCGCGCGCCCGGTGTTCGGGACGAACGTGCTCGGGCACGGCTTCGCCGAGCATGCTGTCGATCGCAGCGTTGTTGCCGCCATGGCCGTGACCGGCCGGCGCGAATTCCGGACGGCCACTTCTGGCGCCGGCATAGCCGATGATGCCGGCAGCGATGATGATGATCGGGAAAGGCACCGCGAGGAAGAAGATCGCGATGAAGGCCGCGGCCGCGAGCGCGATCATGATGCGGTTCTTCAGCGCGCGCTTGCCGACGCGCACCACAGCCTCGACGACGATGGCGAGCACGGCGGCTTTCAGCCCGAAGAACAGCGCCTCGACGAAGCTGACATTGCCGTAGGCGGCGTAGACGTAGCTGAGGCCCATGATGGCGATGATGCCGGGCAGGATGAACAGCCCACCCGCCATCAGCCCGCCGGCGGTGCGATGCATCAGCCAGCCCACATAGGTCGCCAGCTGCTGCGCCTCCGGTCCCGGCAGCAGCATGCAGTAGTTCAGCGCATGCAGGAAACGGCCTTCGGAGATCCACTTCTTCTCCTCGACCAGGATACGATGCATCACCGCGATCTGGCCCGCGGGCCCACCGAAGCTCAAGGACGCGACGCGGAGCCAGACGCGAAAGGCCTCATTGAAGCTGACGCCGTGACCGGCGCCAGCTCCTGCTTGAAGGTTACGGGTATCCATTATGCCTTCACCTTGTTGGTCGGCCAGTTGTGGGTCTCGGCCGTGGCATCGCGGCACCAGCGGTAGAAGGCGTCGTAGAGCACCATGCCGGCCTCGAGCTGTTCGAGGTCGTCGTCATACATGCGCGACAGTCCGAGCGAGGCCGCGAGCAGGCCCGGCGCCTCCGGCGCAAGATCAGGCCGCGCGGTGTCGGCGCCGCGCACCAGCGTCGCGAGCCGGAGCAGGGCTGGCGAGGCGATCCCGAACTCCTCGATCATGACGTCGAAGGTGCAGAGCTCGCCGCGGTGGCTCCAGAACACGTTCTCGATGTCGAAGGGAGCTGCATTGAACCGCTCACCGACGCCGACCACCTCGGACGGTGTCACATACAGGAACACCGCGTTGGGGTCGACAAAGCGACGGATCAGCCAGGGGCAGGCAATGCGGTCGATCTTCGGCCGCGCCCGCGTGACCCAGACGGTGCGCCCCCTCGCATCGCGCGGCGGCAGCTTGCGCGTGTCGAGCAGCGGCAGCTTGGCTGCCTTCCAGCCCTCGAAGCCGCCGTCCAGCGTCTCGGCCTGGACGCCGAGCTGGCGCAGCCAGGCCGCCGTGCCCTGTGCGAGCTTTTCGCCGCGCAGGCACGCGACGATCGCCCGGCGGCCGGCGAAGTCGCGGCCCCAGTCCTGGACCTTGTCGTGGCTGAGCTTGATCGAGCCGGGGATCAGCCGCTGATCAGCGGCAAAATCCTCCTCGGTCCTGACGTCGATGAGTACAGGGGCATTGGCCGTGCCAATCAGGCGCGCCAATTTGTCGGATGATATGGTCGTGAAAGTAGACATGATGCGTCCTCGCAAAAACCGAACGGGACGCGATACTTGGGCATGTCGCCTCGTGGGAGATCGCTCAAATCCCCATGGCGCGGATTACAGCGAAACTAAGCAGGACTGTCAATCCACTGGACGATTGGGCCTTAGAAAATCGGACCCCAGCGGTCTATACTGCGCGCCGACAGACCTGAATTTTCTGGAGAATTCGATGCACTCGCACTCCATCGAGCAATGGACCCACGATCACGCCTTCCTCGGCGACAAGCACGAGGAGAACGAGCGGCGCACCTGGCTCGTGGTCGTCCTGACGCTGGTCATGATGGTCGGTGAGATCGTCGCCGGCTCGCTGTTCGGTTCCATGGCGCTGCTCGCCGACGGCTGGCACATGGGAACGCATGCGGCCGCGCTCGGCATTGCGGCGTTCGCGTACCGCTTCGCGCGCCGGCACCTGGGAAATGCGCATTTCACCTTCGGCACCGGTAAGTTCGGCGATCTCGCCGCCTTCTCCAGCGCGATCATCCTGGGTCTGATCGCGGTCGAGATCGCCTATGAGAGCGTGCTGCGGCTGATCGCGCCGGTGCCGATCGTCTTTGGCGAGGCGATCGCGGTCGCTGCGCTCGGCCTGTGCGTCAACCTCGCCAGCGCGTGGCTTTTGCGCGGCAGCCACGATCACCACCATCATGGCCATGATCACGGCCATGGCCACGTGCATGATGATCACGACGATCATGGCCACGACCACGATCATCATGGCCATCACCACCATCATCATCACGACAACAATCTTCGTGCTGCCTATGTGCATGTCATGGCGGACGCGGCGACCTCGGTGCTGGCGATCGCAGCACTCGTCGTCGCGATGTATTCAGGCTGGGTCTGGGCCGATCCGGCCGTCGGCCTGATCGGCAGCGTCGTGATCGCGAGCTGGGCGTTCGGCCTGATCAAGTCATCAGGCGCGGTGCTGCTCGACGTGCGCGCCGACGAGAAGCTGGAGCGGGTGATCCGGGCGCGCATGGAGATCGGCGACGACCGCGTCACCGATTTGCATCTCTGGCAGGTCGGCCCCGGCCATTGTGCCGTGCTGCTCTCGGTGGTGTCGGACCAGCCGAAGCAGCCGGCCGTCTACAAACGGCGACTGGCCGGGCTGAAGGGCCTCAGCCACGTCACGGTCGAGGTCGAGACCTGCCCGCATTGACGGGCTTTACGGGAATTCCGCGAACGGGCCGGGGTTGATCCTCGGTCGTGGCCTGCATGGCTGTACGGGAGGAACAACAATGCCCAGGATGAAGTTCGCGCTCGCCATTGCTGCACTCGCTCTGTCCAGCCCTTCAGCGCTGGCACAATCGGAAAAGACGGGCGTCGAAAGGCTCTACGTCCTCAATTGTGGCGAGGGCACCGCGGGCGACATCTCGCGCTGGACGCCCGGCCTGAACGAAGGCAAGGCGATGGACTTCGTCGACACCTGCTATCTCATCAAGCATGCTAAGGGCTGGTTCCTGTGGGACACCGGCATTGCCGATTCCGTCGCCGCGATGCCGAATGGGCTCGTGCCCGCCGATCCCAAAGCCGTCACCTGGCGCCGGCCGAAGACGCTTGCCGCCCAGCTCGAGCAGCTCGGCGTCAAGCCCGCCGACATCAAGGCGATGGCGGTTTCGCACACGCATCCCGATCACATCGGCAATGTCGAGCTGTTTCCGCAGGCGACGCTCTACGTGCAGAAGACCGAATATGATTGGCCCGCCGCCAACAACGAGCCGCGCTTCAAGCCGTCACATCCGGTCGAACTGCTGGCGGGCGACAAGGACGTGTTCGGCGACGGCAGCGTCACCATTCTATCCACGCCCGGCCACACGCCGGGACACCAGTCGCTGCTGGTGAAATTGCCGAAGACCGGCGCGGTGATCCTGTCGGGCGATGCCGTGCACTTCAAAGACAATTGGGACAACCGCCGCGTGCCCAGCATGAACGTGAGCAAGGACCAGACCGCGGCCTCGATGCAGAAGATCGCCGACACGCTCGCCAAGGAAAAAGCCCAGCTCTGGATCAACCACGACAAGGCCCTGCGCGACAGCCAGAAGATGGCGCCGGAGTTTTACGACTGAGATCCGGATCCGGTGTCTTCGGTCATCGCCGCTTGCGCGAGAAAGTGGCGCGGTCAATCCGAGCGTCGCTCCGGGCGGATCAGGAACAGGGCCGCCAACGCCGAGAGGCTGAGCGCGGAGGAGACGATCAGCACCTTGGCGCCCATGATGTCGATCAGCAGGCCGAAGGCGAGCGGCGCCACCGCCTGCGCCATCCGCGCCGGCGCGCCGATGATGCCGAGACGGTAGCCAAAGTCCTTCGGCCCGAAGATTGCGAGCGGCAGCGTGCCGCGCGCGATCGTCAGGATGCCGTTGCCGGAGCCGTGGAACAGCGCAAATGCGCTCGCCGCAGCGCCGCCGAAGATCGCCACGACCACCGCGCCGATCGGATGGGTGAGGCAGGCGAGCCGCGTCGACCACAGCGGATGGAATCGGCTGAGAACGCCCGCTTCGAGGATACGTGCGCCGACCTGGGCCGGGCCGATCAGCGCGCCGGCCGCGATGGCCTCGACCGGCGTTGCGCCCGTCGTCTCCAGGATGCGCGGGAAATGCGCGGCCATCGCGCCGGTGACGGTCCAGACCGCGGCGAAGATGAAGGCGAGCAGGATCATGGTGCGGTCGAGCGGCAGGTGCGGCTTCTCGGCGGTCGCTGCGGCCTGCCTGGCGCCCTTGATCGCCGGAAGCATGAAGAAGTTGAGAGGCAGGCCGATCAGGATGTTGGCGGCGGCCCAGGCAAAGCAGGTCTCGCGCCAGCCGATATGGGACAGCCCCCAGGCGGTGAGCGGCCAGCCGACCGTGGAGGCGAAGCCCGCCATCAGCGTGATGCCGGTGATGGGCCTGCGCGCCTCGGTGCCATAGATGCGGCCGAGCGCGGCGAAGGCGGCGTCATAGAGGCCCATCGCCATGCCGATGCCGAGCACGAGCCAGGCGATCCCCATCACCGCCACCGACTGCGAGAGCCCGAGCAGGACGAGGCTGGCGGCGATGGTCAGGTTCGAGGCCGACAGCACCTGCCGTCCGCCGACGAGATCGATCTGCCGCCCGATGCGCGGGCCGAGCATCGCCGCGATCACGAGCGAAGCCGAGAACGCGCCAAAGATCCAGTTGGAAGAGACGCCGAGGTCGTGCGCCATGGGATCGGCGAGCAGCGCCGGCAGATAATAGCTGGAAGCCCAGGCCAGGGTCTGCGTGGTGCCGAGCGCCAGGATGATCGGAAGCTGGCGCCGGGTCATTCGCGCGTGCTTCCGATTCTGGCCGACAAAGTCATCATCGCCGGCATTTGCAGCCCGCGCGGCGGACGCGTCAACCGCGGCGGCGGCATATTCGACCTGCAAGGGACGGGAGCCTGGCGTCACGTCGGCCCTCGCGCCTTTCGCTCGTCACGAATGCGCGTCATAATGGCATATGCAAGTAACTTCGCGCCTTTCACTGATGAACTGGGTCGCCGGCCAGGGGCTTACGGGCCTGCCTGAACCCGAACTGCTCCGCGGTTTCTGCGAGCGCTGCTGCGCCGAAGGGCTCGACCTGTCGCGCGGGCTCGTGGTCATCGACACGCTGCATCCGATCTACGAGGGCCGCGCGTTTCGCTGGAGCGATACGCCAACCAACGAGAGCGACGTCATCGAATACGGTTCGACCGCGGAGGGCGACGCCGCCAAGAACTGGCGTCGGTCGGTGTTCTATCATCTGCTCGAGCACGGGCACGACGAGATGGTGATCGATCTTGCCGATGCCCCGTCGCTCGATTTCTCGCAGATCGGCGACCTCGCCGAAAAGGGCCATCGGCATTTTCTTGCTTTCGTGCATCGATTCGGCGAGACCGGCGCGCTCGGACAGATGGACTGTCTCTACTCCTACTGGACGACGCGGCGCGAGCACGGCTTTACGGAATCCGAGCTGGTCGCGCTGCGCGATCTCGTCCCCGTTCTTGGTCTCGCGATCAAGTCGGCGCAGCAGGTCGACATCGTGCGCACGCTCGGCCGCGTCTATCTCGGCCGCGACGCTTCCGAGCAAGTGCTCCGCGGGCGCATCTCGCGCGGCGTTACCGAGCGCATCAACGCCGTGCTCTGGTATTCGGACCTGCGCGGCTCGACCGGGATCAGCGAGAGCATCGGTCCCGACGAGATCATTCCGTTCCTCAACGACTATGCGCAGGCCGTGATCGACGCCATCCACGATGCCGGCGGTGACGTCCTCAAGCTGATCGGCGACGGTGTGCTCGCGATGTTCTGGGGCGAGGATATGGCGGATGCGCGTCGGGCCGCGCTGCGCGCCGAGCATCTGTTTCGCAAGAACATCACTGCCTTGAACAAGCGCCGGGCGGCCGACGGCCGTCCCACCACGTCGGCCTATATCGGCCTGCATGTCGGGGAGGTCTTCTACGGCAATATCGGCAGCGAGGACCGGCTCGATTTCACCGTGGTCGGCCCGACCGTCAACGAGGTCAGCCGCATCGCCTCGATGAGCCGCTCGGTCGATCGCGAACTGCTGGCGTCATCGGAGTTTTACAAGGGTCTCGACGCCACTGGGCGCCGCTATCTCGTCTCCACCGGCCGCTACGCACTGCGCGGCATCGGACGCGCGCAGGATCTCTACACGCTCGATCCCGACGTCGATGCCAGCGAGCCCGTGACGGGAAGCTACGAGCGGTATCTGGCGGGTTGATCTTCGATGTCGTCCCGGCGAAGGCCGGGACCCATACCCCCAGGGAGAAGTTGCGGCACGAGCTAGTAACCACGAGTCTTCGCCAAACTACTCTCTGTGGTTATGGGTCCCGGCCTTCGCCGGGACGACGGAGATTGTTGCTGCGCTATGCTCTCAATCAGCTAACACCGCGCCGGCGCCTCATCGCCCACCATGTCGGGCTGCCGGTCCAGCGCCACGGCCGGGGACAGCAGGATCACCAGCGCCTGCACGCCGAACACGGCCGCGGCGAGATAGAGGCAGGCTTCCGCGCTCCAGATGCCGCCGACGATTGCACCCAGCGCCGAGCCGAGCGGGCGGGCGCCGTAGCTCATGATGTTGATGGCGGAGACGCGTCCCAAGAGGCGCGGCGGTGTCACCGACTGGCGCAGTGTCGTGGTCGAGATCACCCACAGGATCGGCCCGACGCCCAGCAGGAAGAAGCTCAAGGCCGCAAGCCAGGGCGAGGGGACCAGCACCGTCAGTGCCATCACGAGTGCGGCGACGAAGCCGGTGACGGGCCCGAGCCCGACCACGGTGCCGAACGCGACGCGCTGCATCACGCGCGTGGCGACCAGCGCGCCGATCACCATGCCGACGCCGTACATCGTCAGCACGGTGCCAACGCCGGCGGCGGTCAGGCCGAGATGGCGCACGGCGTAGGGCACGAACACCGCGATCTGCACGAACCATCCGGTGTTGAAGATGAACTGGGTGATGAATACCGGCCGCAGCAGCGGGTGGTGAAACACGAAGGCCGCGCCTTCGCGGATGTCCTGGAACGGGTGGCGCTGCGGCGCCGGCGCGCGGGCAGGCTCGTAGATGCCGGCGAGCAGCACCACCGCGACGGCCGAGAGCGCGGCGGCAAAGCCGAAGGCAGGGCTTGCGCCCCACCATCCCACAAGCGCGCCTCCGAGCGCAGGGCCGCTCGCAAAGGCGATGGTGCGCGCGAGCTCGATCCGCGCATTCGCCGCCGGCAACAGGTCCGAGCTCACCAGCGACGGCACCAGCGCTGGCGCGGCCACGCTGTAGACGACAGTGCCGCACACCGCAGCGAAGCCGAGCAACGCCAGCATCGGCAAATTGAGCGCGCCCAGCGCCAGCAACAGCACGATGGCTGCGAGTGCGGCGGCCCGCAACGCCTCGGCTCCCGCCATCAGCCAGCGGCGGGAGATGCGGTCGGCGAGCACGCCGGCGGGAATGGCGAACAGGACGAAGGGCAGGGTGAGGGCGGTCTGCAGCAGGCCGGTCCGGCCTTCGGCGACCCCCAGCGTCAGCACGGCGACGATGGGCGCTGCGGCCAGCGCGATCTGCTCGGCCGATTGCGCCGCAAGGTTCGACCAGGCGAGGCGGTTGAAGGTGTCAGGGAGGCGAGGAGGCGTTGACATGGCTCATATCCTGCAGAGGCGAATTTGCGCCAATGTTCGCCCGTGAGGACCACCGAACCCACCCGCTTCCCGACAAGAGGCGAGATTGCCACGGCCACGCCAGGAACCGGTGCGGCTAGATGCAGTTGCAAATGAGTTGCAATAAGCACCAAGTCGGGTATTCTGCCAGCATGGATGCCCGATCACCCCACCTGACCCCCGACGCAGCCGGCTGGCGTGCCGACGCGCCGATCACCAAGAGCCTCGCCGAGGTCAATTCCACCGTCGCCATTCCGGCCGCCGGCCGCTGGTGGCGGCGGCTGCTTGCCTTCGTCGGTCCGGGCTACCTCGTCTCGGTCGGCTACATGGATCCCGGCAATTGGGCGACCGACCTCGCCGGCGGATCGAAGTTCGGTTACACGCTGCTCTCGGTCATCCTGCTCTCCAACCTGATGGCGATCCTGCTGCAGTCGCTGGCGGCGCGGCTCGGCATCGTCACCGACCGCGACCTCGCGCAGGCGTGCCGCGCCACCTATTCGCCGGCGGTGAACTTCCTGCTCTGGCTCGCCTGCGAGGCGGCGATCATCGCCTGCGATCTCGCCGAGGTCATCGGCACCGCGATTGCGCTGAAGCTTCTGTTCGGCATTCCCCTGATCGGCGGCGCGCTGCTCGCAGCGCTGGACGCCTTCCTGCTGCTGCTTCTGATGAACCGCGGCTTCCGCTTCCTCGAAGCCTTCGTCATCGCGCTGCTGGTGGTGATCGCGGTCTGCTTCGTGGTCCAGATCGCGGCTGCGGCTCCGCCGGTCGCGGAGGTGCTGCACGGTTTCGTGCCGAAGACCGAGATCTTCACCAATTCCGACATGCTCTACATCGCGATCGGCATCATCGGTGCGACCGTGATGCCGCATAATCTCTACCTGCACTCCTCGATCGTGCAGACGCGCGCCTACGAGCGCAACGACACTGGCCGACGCGAAGCGATCAAATGGGCGACGACGGACTCGACCATCGCCCTGATGCTGGCGCTGTTCATCAACGCCGCGATCCTCGTCGTGGCAGCTGCGACATTCCACAGAAGCGGCCATTCCGACGTCGCCGAGATCGGCCAGGCCTTCGAGCTGCTGTCGCCCTTGCTAGGTCTTGGCATCGCCTCGACGCTGTTCGCGGTGGCGCTGCTCGCCTCGGGCCTCAATTCAACCGTGACTGCGATGCTCGCCGGCCAGATCGTGATGGAGGGCTTTCTCGACCTGCGTCTGCCGAGCTGGGCGCGCCGCCTGCTCACGCGCGGCATCGCCATCATTCCCGTGATCATCGTCACCGCGATCTATGGCGAGCGCGGCACGGCGGATCTGTTGGTGTTCAGCCAGGTCGTGCTGTCGATGCAGCTGCCCTTCGCCGTCATCCCGCTGGTCCGCTTCGTCTCCGACCGCCGCAAGATGGGCCAGTTCGCGATCCCGGTCTCGGTCGCCGCCGTCGCATGGATCGTCGCGGGCGTGATCGTGGTTTTGAACGTGAAGCTGCTGGCGGATACGCTGTTCGGGTGATGTAGCCGCAACGTTTTCTGTCATCGCACGGTTTAACCGGGCGATCCAGTATTCCAGAGACCGTTGTGATTGAGTTCGAGAAGCCGCGGCGTACTGGATGCCCTGGTCAAGCCGGGGCATGACAGTGAGCTAATCCTGCGGCTCGGACGCTGTATCCCCGTGCGCGTCGATGCGCAGCCAGCCTGAGGGAGCGAGGCGCTGGCTGCGGCAGGAAGCGGGCCTTGTAGTCCATCTTCTTGGAGCCCTCGATCCAGTAGCCGAGATAGACGTAAGGCAGGCCCTGCCGGCGGGCGCGAGCGATGTGGTCGAGGATCATGAAGGTGCCCATCGAGCGGCTGACCTGGCTCGGCTCGAAGAACGAATAGACCATCGACAGGCCGTCACTGAGCACATCGGTCAGCGCCACGGCGATCAGGTCTTCGCCGCGGCCGGTGAGGCCGCTATCCGGGCCGCGCTTGCGGTACTCGATGATACGGGTCTCGACATGGCTGTCCTCGACCATCATGGCGTAGTCGAGCACGGTCATGTCGGCCATGCCGCCGTGGCGGTGGCGGGCATCGAGATAGGCGCGGAACACCGAATATTGCTCGGAGGTGGGCACCGCGCTGCGCTGCTCGCCGATAATGTCGGCGTTGCGCGTCAGCACTTTTCGGAAGTTGCGGGAGGGCCGGAACTCGTTGGCGATCACCCGGACCGAGACGCAGGCGCGGCACTGGTCGCAGGCCGGCCGGTAGGCGATCGACTGGCTGCGGCGGAAGCCGCCATGGGTCAGGAGGTCGTCGAGGTCACCGGCGCGCTCACCTACGAGGTGCGTAAACACCTTGCGCTCATGCCGGCCCGGCAGATAGGGGCACGGGGAAGGCGCCGTGAGGTAAAATTGGGGGGTATCGCGCGAGTGCTGGGTCAAGGGACGTCGTGGGCCTCCGAACTGTGTATCAGCATCGCGCTACGGACGCTCCCGGTCAATTGGTCTGCTTGGCAGATCAGTCAGTCTAGAAGGTCCGGGTTGATAGGTCGTTGATCAGTACATCCTTGCGGCCTGGGGCGCGGGTACGCGAACCGAATTGTTGATCACAACCGTTCCCAGCACGAAATCGTGCAACAGGCGACGGCGGCCGTTGAACAGGCCGACCAGCACCACGAAGGGTGACAGGAACGAGATCGTCACCCAGAACAGCACGGCATGGGTGGCGCCGAGGACGAAGTAACCGGGCGCGCCGTACCAGGTGCGCAGTTCCAGATCCATCACGCGCATGCCCACTGTTGCGGAGGAAGGGCCGCCGATGCTGGCACCGTAATACACGATGGCCCAGACCACCGAGGCCGGCCAGGCGATCCAGAACAGCGCCCAGCCGATGCCGAGCGTCACCACGCCGAACAGGGCGATGAAGATGTAGCCGAGGATCACCGGCACCGAGATCACGACCATGTCGATCAGGAAGGCGAACACCCGCCGCGTTGCAACGCCGCGGAACAGTTCCGGATGCAGATAGGGGTCGTAGGCGTGCGGCTGCATCCCGCCGTCGTTGCGCCAGGCGCCTGAATTGCCCGAGTCCGACATGTCCGTTTCTCCCAGCGAACCCCCATGGCGGGACATGGGAACAGGTCGTCCGCATGCCAAGGGCGCGCTGGGATCAACAAGCGAAAATATTCCGGCGATTCCGCGGCTGTTGCGAGCGGCGAGTTATCAATCGCAGTGTCGTCCTGGACCCATTAACGCAGGCAGGAGGGATTGCGGCGAAATGCCACTACGAGTCCTCGTCAAACGGAAGCTGGTGGGTATGGGTCCTGGCTTTCGCCAGGACGACGAGGAGGCAGGTGCGCCCGGTCTTCGCCGAAACGACCATGGGGAGGCAGGGTGGGCAAAGGCGCGTTAGCGCCGTGCCCACCATCGTTCCGCGATCACAAGCCGGAATGGTGAGCACGTCGCTACGCGACTTTGCCCACCCTACGGCACCTTATCCTTGGCTCCGCAGCTTCTCTGCCGCCTTCGGCGCGAAATAGCTCAGCACACCGTCGGCGCCGGCGCGCTTGAAGGCGAGCAGGCTTTCCATCATGGCACGGTCGCCGTCGAGCCAGCCGTTATTGGCGGCGGCTGCGATCATCGCGTATTCGCCGGAGACTTGGTAGGCGAAGGTCGGCATCGCGAAGGTATCCTTCACGCGGCGGACCACGTCGAGATAGGGCATGCCCGGCTTCACCATCACCATGTCGGCGCCTTCGGCGATGTCGAGCTCGACTTCGCGCAGTGCTTCATCGGTATTGGCGCTGTCCATCTGGTAGGTGCGCTTGTCGCCGGTGAGCGTCTTGGCCGAGCCGATGGCGTCGCGGAACGGGCCGTAGAAGGCCGAGGCGTATTTGGCGGCATAAGCCATGATCTGCACGTCGAGCAGGCCGGAGCGATCGAGCCCCTCGCGGATCGCGGCGACGCGGCCGTCCATCATGTCGGACGGCGCGATGATGTCGCAGCCGGCCTCGGCCTGCACCAGCGCCTGACGCACCAGCACTGCGACCGTCTCGTCGTTCAAGATCTTGCCGTCGGAGATCAGGCCGTTGTGACCGTGACTGGTGAACGGATCGAGCGCGACGTCGCAGAGAATGCCGATCTCCGGAAACTCCTTTTTGATCGCGCGCACAGCCTGGCAGACCAGATTGTTCGGATTGGTCGCTTCCGATCCTTCCTCGTCGCGCAGGGACGGGTCGGTATAGGGAAACAGCGCGATGCAGGGGATGGTGAGCTTCATGGCGCGCTCGACTTCGCGCACGGCCTGGTCGACGCTAAGGCGGTCAACGCCGGGCATCGAGGCGACCTGCTCGCGCTTATTGCTGCCGTCGATCAGGAACAGCGGCCAGATCAGATCATCCGTGGTGAGGACATTCTCGCGCACCATGCGCCGAGCCCACTCGGCCTTGCGGTTGCGGCGCGGACGGACGGTCAGATCGAGGGCAGGGGAGGCGCCGGCATCATCCCGGCGCGAAACCTCGCGCAGTTCGATCGGACGTCCGTATTTGATCGCCATTAGTCTTCCTCCGGCTGGAATTATTCTTATACCAGCTCGCATGGTTCCCGTCACCGCGGCTTGACCTGCCGCAAGGGATGACAGCCGATTGATTTTGCGGGGCGAAACAGCCAGAAGGGGGCCATGTCCGAGATCTCCACCCGCGATACGGCCCGCGACAGTGCCAGGGACAATGCCAGAGACACCGCCAGGGATGGCGCGATGTCGGTGGCGGCGATCTCATCGGAGCGCTCCCAGTCCGATGACAATGTGTGGACGCGCCGGCTCGTGTTGTTCCTGCGGGTGATGGCGCTGCTCTCGATCCTGAAGGGTCTCTATCACTGGGCGCAAGTGACGGGTTTCGTCGGTGGCGAGGACGAGGCGTTCGAGAACCAGTCGATGGCCTGGCAGGCCGCGACCGTCTACTTCGCCGTGATCGAGCTCGTCGCGGCGGTTGGTCTGTGGCTGGCGACGCCTGGGGCGCGGTGGTGTGGTTGACGACCGTGGTGTCGATGGCGGTGATCGAGCTGATGTTCCCCGGCATCTACGGCGGCAGCCTCGTCGTGGTCGGCGTCGAAGCGTTCATGCTCGCCGCATATCTCGCGCTCGCCTGGATGGCTGCGCGGGAACGGCCGCCGTAGCAGATAGTTCGACACGTCAGTGCTCTCGTGCCCCGGACGCAATGCAGCGCGCCCCGGCGATGCGAAGCGTCGTCCAGTGCGGCGTGATGCGTTGCAGAGCCGAGGCCCATTTCTCCGCGATCTCGTTTGTGGCTTTCTGGGTCCCGGATCTGCGCTTCGCTTGTCCGGGACACGAAGGAAGCTCGCGCAGTTGTGCGCGATTGGTTGACCGTTGGTTGCCTAAAATTTGCGGTAAGTTTTCGTTGACCAGCCTGTTCCGCCACAGCTGTTACGCGCCCGTTTCGAAACGGGGCGGGGCTGTACTGGAATGCGACAATAGGGGCGGACGGAGGGTGAACAGGACCTTGCGAGGGTCAACAGAGGGTTGCGAAAAGTCCTTTTGCTACAGGCTTAATCCGCAATTCACTGTCTTAAATTCATGATCTCTTTATTCTCTTATTTAAGCCGATCTTCAAACGAGCCCCTTAAGTTGCACCTATCAGACGGGACACAAGTTTCGTCGAATAAGTGTCGATAAAAACGACAACAGGGGAAGTGTCATGATGAAAGCCGTCGCAACTGCGGCAGATACCGCAGAGCGCGTCTCCGGCCAGCAGGGTTCGGTGCAGTCGCTCTATCTGGAAGCTTTGACTTTGGTGGAGCGGCTGCATCGCCGGCTCCTCGACGTGATCAAGGATGAATTCGATCGCCGCGGCCGTGCGGACATCAACTCGGTCCAGGCGCTCCTGCTCTATAACATCGGCGACAAGGAGCTGACCGCGGGCGAGCTGCGCACGCGCGGTTACTATCTCGGCTCCAACGTCTCCTACAATCTGAAGAAGCTCGTCGAGCTCGGCTTCCTCGATCATCAGCGCTCGCGCGTTGATCGCCGCTCGGTGCGCATCCGCCTGACCCCGCAGGGCCACGAAGTCCGCCGCATCGTCGATGCGCTCTACCAGAAGCACGTCAAGACGGTGGAGCAGGTCGGCGGCATCTCCGGCGAGGAGTTCTCGACCCTCAACAAGTCGCTGCACCGTCTTGAGCGGTTCTGGACCGACCAGATCCTGTACCGGCTCTGAGTTCCAAGGGATCAAGGCCAAGCCGGCCCCCAACAAGACCGGCAAGCCTCCCCGAACGTGCCCTTAGACTTCCCCAAGCGCGCCGGCCCGGATTCCGTCCGGACCGGGGCGTTTTGTATTTTTTTGCACCTGCGAAAAAAAAACCTCGCAGGCGGGGAACCAGTTCCGGGCTCGGCGCTTATCTCCGTCGGATCGGAGAATGTCGATGCTGGTCGAGCGCGGGCCTCAGGCGATGAACGTGGAACTCGTGAGCGAGGCCTACGCCATTGCCGCGAACTACCTTCGCCGCTCCGGCGCGATTCCCGATTCCCTCGTCACCGACGAGCGCCTGCTCAGGATCATCGTCAAGCTGCTCCAGCAGGGCGAATTCAACAAGATCAGGCTCGCCAACAAGGCGATCGCCCGGTTCGAGACGCAGTCCGAGGCCCGCGCGGTTGCCTGATCAAAACTCCCAAGATTTCAAGAGAACCAGAGGGTGCCATGGAAGCCGCCATCGACCGCATCATGCAGACCTATGACCTGCTCGCCAACCGCACCGCAGCAGCGAGCGAGGAGGCACGGGCCAAGGTCACCAACTATCTCAATACGTTGATGGAGGCCGGCGAAAAGGACACCCACCGGTTGACGGTCTGCGGCCTGACCTATCTCCGGCAGCTCGACGGCAGCGTGGACCCGGTGAAGGCGGGCTATACCGGGCTATGAATTGCCACCGGCTCGGGCCGGCGGCCGTTGGCGCGAGGTGAGGCCCAAAGCGGTCCTAGTCCGGACATTCGCAGAGGAGCGGTTCTATGAAACCGCTCCGGCGCCGAAAACCTCCACTCTCCACCATATCTTGCATAAATCTCAGGTCCGACCCGCAAATACTTGGCCGTGGGCGGGCGATGTGGTAGATCGCGCGTGCTTCCGACCGCCACACCAGACCCGCCCGTAGCCCGCCAAAAGGCTGCGGCGGTGGAGATATTCGCAAGATGACCTCAGCCAAAACCGCCTCCGCGCCCGATTCGTTTTTCACCGCCTCGCTCGAGCAGGCCGACCCGGACATTGCCGCCGCCATCAGGGGCGAACTCGGCCGGCAACGCCATGAGGTCGAGCTGATCGCCTCCGAGAACATTGTCAGCCGGGCCGTGCTGGAAGCGCAGGGTTCGGTGATGACCAACAAATATGCGGAAGGTTATCCGGGCGCGCGCTATTACGGCGGTTGTGAGTGGGTCGACGTCGCCGAGAACCTTGCGATCGATCGCGCCAAGAAGCTGTTCGGCGCCAACTTCGCCAACGTGCAGCCGAACTCGGGCAGCCAGATGAATCAGGCGGTGTTTCTGGCGCTGCTCCAGCCCGGCGACACCTTCATGGGTCTTGATCTTGCGGCCGGCGGCCATCTCACCCACGGCTCGCCCGTCAACATGAGCGGCAAGTGGTTCAAGGCCGCGCACTACACCGTGCGCCGCGAGGATCAGATCATCGACATGGACGCGGTCGCCAAGCAGGCCGAAGAGGTCAAGCCGAAGCTGATCGTCGCGGGCGGCTCGGCCTATTCGCGCGCCTGGGACTTCAAGCGTTTCCGCGAGATCGCGGACAGCGTCGGCGCGTATCTCTTGGTCGACATGGCGCACTTCGCCGGCCTCGTCGCCGGCGGCGTGCATGCTTCGCCGGTGCCGTATGCCCACGTCACCACCACCACGACGCACAAGTCGCTGCGCGGTCCGCGCGGCGGCCTGATGCTGTGGAATGACGAGACGCTGACCAAGAAGCTCAACGGGGCGATTTTCCCGGGCCTCCAGGGCGGCCCCCTGATGCACGTGATCGCGGCGAAGGCGGTTGCCTTCGGCGAGGCGCTGCGTCCGGACTTCAAGGTCTATGCCAAGAACGTCGTCGAGAACGCCAAGGCATTGGCCGAGGCGATGAAGAGCCACGGGTTCGATATTGTCTCGGGCGGTACCGATAACCATCTGATGCTCGTCGACCTCAGGCCGAAGGGCCTGAAGGGCAACGTCTCGGAGAAGGCGCTGGTGCGCGCCGCCATCACCTGCAACAAGAACGGCATTCCGTTCGACCCCGAAAAGCCCTTCGTCACCTCGGGCCTGCGTCTCGGCACTCCGGCCGCGACCACCCGCGGTTTCGGTGTCGCCGAATTCCAGCAGGTCGGCGGCATGATTGCCGAGGTCCTCAACGCGATCGCGCAGTCCGACGACGGCAAGGCGCCGCTCGTGGAAGCTGCGATCAAGGAACGGGTCAAGGCGCTCACCGACCGGTTCCCGATCTACCAGTAAGGCTTGGGTAAACGGATGCGCTGCCCGAACTGCAACAGTCTCGATACGCAGGTAAAGGACTCGCGTCCGACCGAGGACTCTTCTGTCATCCGCAGGCGGCGCGTATGCGTCGCCTGCAATTTCCGCTTCACCACCTTCGAGCGCGTGCAGCTGCGCGAGCTCACGGTGATCAAGCGCAACGGCCGCCGCGTGCCGTTCGACCGCGACAAGCTGATGCGCTCGGTGCAGATCTCACTCCGCAAGCGGCAGGTCGAGCCGGAGCGGGTGGAGAAGATGGTCTCCACCATCGTGCGCGAGCTCGAGACCGGCGGCGAGGCCGAGATCTCCTCCGAGGTGATCGGCGAGACCGTGATGGAGCATCTGCGCACGCTCGACGACGTCGCCTATGTGCGCTTCGCCTCCGTCTACCGCAATTTCCGCGAGGCCAAGGATTTCGCCGACGTGCTCGGCGAGCTCTCCGGTGAGGAGGAAGCGCGGCTCGCCGCGATCCGCAAATGATCTTCCGCATCCTGGAAGATCAATTCGCGCAGAAGGCCCGTGAGGCCAAGGATGCCGATCTCCGCTTCATGCAGCTGGCGCTTTCGCTTGGGCGCCGCGGGCAGGGTCGCACTTGGCCGAATCCGGCCGTCGGTGCGGTCATCGTCAAGGATGGGGTCATCGTCGGCCGCGGCTGGACACAGCCCGGAGGGCGGCCGCATGGCGAGCCCGAGGCCTTGCTGCGGGCCGGCGAGGCGGCGCGCGGCGCCACGCTCTACGTCACGCTGGAGCCATGCTCGCATTTCGGCAAGTCGCCGCCTTGCGCCGATGCGGTGATCGCCGCCGGCATCAAGCGGGTGGTCGCCGCGATCGAGGATCCCAATCCGGAAGTTGCCGGCCAGGGCCATGCGCGTTTGCGGGCAGCCGGCATCGTCGTGGATGTGGGTCCATGCGCTGCGGAAGCCGCGTTCGATCATGCCGGCCATTTCCGTCGCATCCGGGACAAGCGTCCGCACGTGATCCTGAAGCTCGCGGTCTCGCCCGACGGCAAGATTGGCGCGGCCGGCGGCAAGCCGGTTGCGATCACCGGCGAGGCGGTGCGCAATCGCGTGCATCTCTTGCGCGCGCAGAGCGATGCCATCCTGGTCGGCATCGGCACGGTGTTGGCAGATGATCCGCTTCTCACCTGCCGCCTGCCGGGCATGGCGGCGCGCTCGCCGGTGCGGGTGGTGCTCGATCAGAGCCTGCGCATTCCCGGCGCAGGCAAGCTCGTTCGCACCGCGCGCGAGACGCCGCTCTGGGTGGTGAGTTCTGAGCTTGCCGAAGCCGCGGCCGCCACGCGGCTTGGCGCGGCCGGTGCGCAAATGTTGCGCGTGCCGCCGGTCGGTGCATCAGGGCTCGATCTTACGGCCGTGCTGCATGCGCTGGCCGAGAAAGGCATCACGCGGCTGATGGTCGAGGGCGGCAGCCGTGTTGCCGCGTCCTTCGTCGCGGCCGACCTGGTCGACGAAATCTGGCTGTTCCGCGGCGCGGAAGAGGTGGGCTCTGGCGGCGTCGATGCGCTCGATGCATTGCCCCTGTCGAAAATCACGCAGTCGCGGGCCTACAAGGTTCATGCTAGCGAGACATTCGACAGGGATACTCTCACCGTTTACGAGCGCTCGTAATGTTCACTGGCATTGTCACCGATATCGGCGAGATCGTCGGCTTCACGCCAACGGCGCAGGGGCAGCTGCACCGTCTGCGCATCGCCTGCCGTTATGATCAGACCACCATCGCCGATGGCGCCTCGATCGCCTGCAACGGCGTCTGCCTCACCGTGGTCGCCTCCGGCGTTGAGGGGAATAACACCTGGTTCGACGTCGATGCCGCCGCCGAGACGCTGGCACTGACGACCGCAAAACACTGGAAGGTCGGAACAAAGCTCAACCTCGAGCGGGCGCTGAAGATTGGTGACGAACTCGGCGGCCACATCGTCGCCGGCCATGCCGACGGCATCGCAACGCTTCTCAGCCGCGAGGATCTGCCCGACATGGCGCGGTTCGAGCTCTCGACGACGCGCGAGCTGGCGCGCTTCATCGCCACCAAGGGCTCGATCACGCTCGACGGCGTCTCGCTGACCGTCAATACGGTGAAAGACACGACCTTTTCGGTGCTGATCATCCCGCACACGCTGACGGTGACGACGATCGGCGGCTGGAAGGCGGGGCACGAGGTCAATATCGAGGTCGATCTGATGGCCCGCTACGCGGCGCGGCTGACGGAAATGAAGTGACCGGCGCAGCCGGAACGACGGTTTAAAACTTGGCTTACCCGCCTGCGGCGACTACATAACGCGCCGACCACTGTAGAACGGATTGAACGATGGCAGACGCGCGGCGCGCACCCCTGAAGGACCAGACCGACATCTCCGGCGCCCGCGCGCTGATTGTCGAGGCGCGGTTCTATGACGATCTCCAGGACGCGCTCCTGGACGGTGCAGTCGCCGAGCTGAAGGCGGCCGGCCTCACGCACGACGTCATCACGGTTCCCGGCGCGCTGGAGATTCCGGCGGCGATCGCCATCGCGATCGACGCGGCTGCGGCGAACGGCAGGCCCTATGATGCGGTGATTGCGCTCGGCTGCGTGATCCGCGGCGACACCATCCATTTCGAGATCGTCTCGCAGGAATCCTCGCGCGCGCTGATGGACCTTGCGGTGGCGCGAAAGCTGCCGCTCGGCAACGGCATCCTCACCGTCAACACCGAGGCGCAGGCCTGGGCACGGGCACGCGCCAGCGAGCTCAACAAGGGCGGCGATGCCGCACGTGCAGCGCTTGCGATGCTGCGCATCAAACGCTGCTTGGCACGGGCCTGAGTCATGGCCGACAACAACAAAAAGCCGGCGGGCGCTCCGGAGAAGAAGGCGAACCGCCGCGGCGCGGCGCGGCTTGCCGCCGTGCAGGCGCTCTACCAGATGGACATCGCCGGTGCCGGCATCAACGACATTTTTGCCGAGTTCGAGAGTCGATTGGCTCGGCAACGAGGTCGAGGGCGACACATACCTGCCGGCAGAGGCCGCCTTCTTCCGCGATGTCGTCTCCGGCGTCGTTCGCGACCAGAAGAAGCTCGATCCGCTGATCGATGAGGCGCTGTCGAAGGGCTGGCCCTTGAAGCGGATCGAGGCGATCCTGCGCGCGGTGCTGCGCGCAGGAGCCTACGAATTGGAGCACCGCAAGGATGTGCCGGGTCGCGTGGTGATCTCCGAATATGTCGACGTCGCCAACGCTTTCGTCGACCGCGAGGAGACTGGTATGGTCAACGCGGTGCTCGACCAGATTGGCCGCCAGTTTCGCGGTGACGAGTTCGGGCGGGGGTAGCTACACATTCCGCTGTCATCACCCGCGAAAGCGGGTGATCCAGTACGCCGCGGCAGCGGTAATTGATGTCAGGCGTCTCGGCGTACTGGATCGCCCGGTCAAGCCGGGCGATGACACTTGTGTTCGAGGCTAACGCCGATGGCAAACCCGCAAAATCCCTCCGGCGAAGACTCCCTCATCGCGCGCTATTTCAAGCCGCTGGCGACCGATCCCGGCGCGTTCGGACTGGTCGATGATGCCGCTATCCTGAGATCGGCTGGCGAGGACATCGTCGTCACCACCGACGCGGTGGTGGAGGGCGTGCACTATCTTGTCACCGATCCGCCTGACACCATCGCGCGCAAGGCGCTGCGGGTGAACCTGTCCGATCTCGCGGCCAAAGGAGCGGTCCCGGCCGGCTTCGTGCTGACGCTGGCGCTGCGCAGCAGGGAGGATGCCTGGCTCAAGCCGTTTGCGGATGCGCTCGGCGAGGACGCCAAGAGCTTCGCGTGCCCGCTGCTCGGCGGCGACACGGTGTCGACCCCAGGACCGCAGATGGTCTCCATCACCGCCTTCGGCCGCGTGCCGCAGGAACGGATGGTCGGCCGCACCGGCGCACGGCCGGGTGATCGCATCCTGGTGACGGGCACGATCGGCGATGCTGCGCTCGGCCTCGACGTGCTCACGGGCGGCGCTGCGGCGGGCGCGCTGACATCCGATCCCGCTGCACGGGATTTTCTGGTGTCGCGCTATCGCGTGCCGCAGCCGCGCAATGTGCTGGCGCAGGCCGTGCGTGATCATGCGACCGCTGCGATGGACGTCTCCGACGGGCTCGCCGGCGATCTGACAAAGCTCTGTGCGGCATCGGGCGTCTCGGCCACGGTCGAAGTGGCGAACGTGCCGCTCTCGGCCGCGGCCGCAAGCCTGATCGCGCGCAACGCTGTTTGTGTCGAGACGCTGCTGGCGGGCGGCGACGATTACGAGGTGCTGTGCACCGTTCCGCCGGCACAAAGCGATGCGTTGATCGCAGCCGGGCGGACGGCAGGCTTCGCCGTCACCGCCATTGGCACGATCATCGAGGGCGGGGCGCCACCGCGCTTCCTGGACGGGCAGGGCCAGGAGCTGACCTTGAAGCGGCTGTCGTACAGCCACTTCTAGGAATTGCTCCAAACCGGCATCTTAATTCTCCGGACTGGCCCAAATACCTGCCGAGATCGGCCGTTTCGGCCTTATCCGGCGTTGCACCCTTAATTTGATTTTGGCAAGCTCGCGACCGACTGGGGCCGCCCCTTCGGGCAAGGGGCGGCTTTGTTCAAAATCAAGGCGCCGCACCGGCACGACGGACAACAAAAGGCGCCGGGGGTACATCAAGGATCTGAGGCAAAAAATCACATGACAGCATTATGGTTGATAGTGCTCTGCGGAGTGCTTTCCGTCGTCTACGCGATTTGGGCGACGTCTTCGGTGTTGGGCGCGGATGCGGGGACGCCGCGCATGCAGGAGATCGCAGGAGCGGTGCGCGAAGGCGCGCAGGCGTATCTGCGGCGCCAGTACACCACGATCGGTCTCGTCGGCATCGTCATCTTCTTGCTGCTTGCCTATTTCCTCGGGGTCTATGTCGCGATCGGTTTTGCCATCGGCGCCGTCCTATCGGGGGCGGCCGGCTTCATCGGCATGAACGTCTCGGTCCGCGCCAATGTGCGCACCGCGCAGGCCGCGACGACCTCGCTCGCCGGTGGCCTCGAGCTCGCTTTCAAGGCGGGCGCCATCACCGGCCTTCTGGTCGCCGGTCTCGCGCTGCTCGGCGTCACCCTCTATTTCGGCTTCCTGGTCCATTCGCTGAAGCTTGCGCCCGACAGCCGCACCGTGGTTGACGCCATGGTGGCGCTCGGCTTCGGCGCCTCGCTGATCTCGATCTTCGCCCGTCTTGGTGGCGGTATCTTCACCAAGGGTGCGGACGTCGGCGGCGACCTCGTCGGCAAGGTCGAGGCCGGTATCCCCGAGGACGATCCGCGCAACCCCGCCACCATCGCCGACAACGTTGGCGACAATGTCGGCGACTGCGCCGGCATGGCCGCCGACCTGTTCGAGACCTATGCGGTGACAGCGGTCGCCACCATGGTGCTCGCGGCGATCTTCTTCGCCAAGACGCCGATCCTCGCCAACATGATGACGCTGCCGCTCGCGATCGGCGGCATCTGCATCATCACCTCGATCGTCGGCACCTTCTTCGTCAAGCTCGGGCCGAGCCAGTCGATCATGGGCGCGCTCTACAAGGGCCTGATCGCGACCGGCATCCTGTCGTTGATCGGCATCGCGCTGGTGATCTACTACCTGATCGGCTTCGGCAAGCTCGAGGGCGTCGACTTCACCGGCATGGCGCTGTTCGAATGCGGCGTGGTCGGTCTCGTCGTCACCGCGCTGATCATCTGGATCACCGAATACTACACCGGCACCGACTATCGCCCGGTGAAGTCGATTGCGCAGGCCTCGGTCACCGGCCACGGCACCAACGTGATCCAGGGCCTCGCCGTCTCGATGGAAGCGACCGCGCTGCCCGCGCTCGTCATCATCGCCGGCATCCTGGTCACTTACAGCCTCGCCGGGCTGTTCGGCATCGCGATCGCGACCGCCACCATGCTGGCACTGGCCGGCATGGTCGTCGCCCTCGACGCCTTCGGTCCTGTCACCGACAATGCCGGCGGCATTGCCGAGATGGCGGGACTGCCCAAGGAGGTGCGCAAGTCGACCGACGCGCTCGACGCGGTCGGCAACACTACCAAGGCGGTGACCAAGGGCTACGCGATCGGCTCGGCCGGTCTCGGTGCCCTGGTGCTGTTCGCGGCCTACAACCAGGACCTCAAGTTCTTCGTTGCGGACTCCGCGAAACACGCCTACTTCGCCGGCGTCAATCCGGACTTCTCGCTCAACAACCCCTATGTGGTGGTGGGCCTGCTGTTCGGCGGCCTCTTGCCGTATCTGTTCGGCGCGCTGGGCATGACCGCGGTCGGCCGTGCGGCCGGCGCGATCGTCGAGGAAGTCCGCCGTCAGTTCCGCGAGAAGCCGGGCATCATGCAGGGCACCGACAAGCCCGACTACGGCAAGGCGGTCGACCTGCTCACCCGCGCGGCGATCAAGGAGATGATCATCCCCTCGCTGCTGCCGGTGCTGTCGCCGATCGTCGTCTACTTCCTGATCTACGCGATCGCGGGCGGCGGCGTGGCCGGCAAGTCGGCGGCATTCTCGGCGGTCGGCGCGATGCTGCTCGGCGTGATCGTGACCGGCCTGTTCGTCGCGATCTCCATGACCTCGGGCGGCGGCGCCTGGGACAACGCCAAGAAGTACATCGAGGACGGCCATTTCGGCGGCAAGGGCTCTGATGCCCACAAATCGGCCGTCACCGGCGACACCGTCGGTGATCCCTACAAGGACACGGCCGGCCCCGCGGTGAACCCGATGATCAAGATCACGAACATCGTGGCCTTGCTGCTGCTGGCGATCCTGGCGCACTGAGCGGCGGCGGCGACACAAGACAAAACCCCGCGGCGCGAGCCGCGGGGTTTTTGCTTGGCAGGCCGAGCCCTCTCACCACGTCATTGCGAGCGCAGCGAAGCAATCCAGAATTTTTCCGCAGAGGCAGTCTGGATTGCTTCGTCGCAAGAGCTCCTCGCAATGACGTAGGTGGCGATCACTGCACGTCCATCTGCAGCCCTTCCTTCTGGATGATGCCGGCGAACTTCTTCGTCTCGGCGCCCACGAAGGCGGCGAATTGCTGCGGTGTGCCGTAGTCGGCGCGGGCGCCCATGGCGGCGATCTGCTTTTTGATGTCGTCGCGCTCCAGCATCGCCTTGACCTGAAGATTGAGCGCGTTGAGCACCTCGGGTGAGACCCCCTTCGGCAGGAACACGGCGAACCAGGAGGACACGTCGAAGTTCGCCAACTCCGACGCGCTCTCGCGCATGGTCGGCAGGTTCGGCGCGAGCTCGCTGCGCTCGGTCGTGGTGACGCAGAGGCCGTTGAGCGTGCCGTTCTGCACCTGCGGCAGGCTCGGATAGAGATTGTCGAACAGGATCTGGATGTCGCCGGCGAGCGCGGCCTGGAGCGCGGGGCCGGCGCCGCGGAACGGGATGTGGGTCATCTTCAGCCCGGTGAGCTGGAGAAACCAGGCGCCGGTGAGGTGAGGGCTCTGGCCGACGCCCGAGGAGGCGTAGCTCAGCTTGTCCGGATTGGCCTTGAGGTACGCGATCAACTCGGCGATCGACTTGATGCCGGTCTTCGGATGCGCCGAGACGATGTTCGGGATCCGGATCATGTTGGAGACCGGCTGAAGCTGGTCCGGCTTGTAGGTGAGGTTCTTGAAGATGCTGTAGGCGATCGCGTTCGGCCCGGGATTGCCGACCAGGATGGTGTGACCATCAGGCTTGGCGCGGACCACCTCGGCCGTGCCGATCGTGCCTCCGCCGCCGGAGCGGTTTTCCACGACCGCCGTTCGGCCCCAGGCGGTTTGCAGGTGGGCAGCCAGGAGCCGGCCCATGACGTCGGTGGAGCCGCCGGCCGCCGCCGGCACGATGAGGCGGACGTTCTCGGTCGGCTTCCAGTCGGCCAGGCTCGATCGTGGCAGGATGGCTGCGGCCGAGAGACCGGCAACGCCGGTGAGCACGCGACGGCGGGACAACGAAATGTTCTGAAGTTTCTTGGGCACGAATCCACTCCCTGCTTTTTGTTTTGCCGGGAGCGTAGGGAACCCGGCGCGCGACGGCAAGCCGCGCGCGAGGGCAAGTGCCGCGCGGAGGGCGGCACGACGCCGCAGGGTGACGGCTCAGTTAAAGCTGAGCAGCTTGAACAGCGGCGCGAGGTAGCTCATCTCCTGGCCCGACGTCGCTGTGGTGCGGCTGATGAAGTCGAAGATCTTGCCGTCCTGGAGGCCGTAATTCGCCAGCCGGCGCACGCGGCGGTTCTTGTCGAAATAGATCGCGATCACGCGCTGGTCGACCACCTTCTGGTTCATGAAGGCGACCATGCGCTCGGAGCGCTGGGAGATGTAGTAGAACACCTCGCCGTCCAGGGTCGCGACAGTGGAGGGCGTGCCCATCACGATCAGCACTTGGTCTTGGCTCGCGCCGATCGGAATCTGCTCCAGCGCGCCGGGCGGCAGGATGTAGCCCTTCTGGAACTGCTCACCGGTGCACCCGGCGAGGGCGGCGCCGACCAGAGCCACGGCCGCGAACATGCGCAGGCCGCGCCAGCGTGCATGAAGGCCGCGCTTGTCCGCGCGCAGGCCAATCTGGTTCGTCATCGTCATAGCGGAACTGATTCCGTCCCCTTGCGTCGCGCGAGGCGCTGAAGTACCGGGCGGAGGCTCTGAATGCAACACGCGCGCGCCCGCTTGCGGAAACCACAATGCTTTGGCCGTTCAATCACTTCAGGAAACCCCGGCTAACCCCGCCGGGCACCATCGAAGCCATCTATGGCATGATCGTGACGCAGGCGCGAGAACCCATATTTTACCGTGACTTGGGGGTACCGGATACGGTTAACGGGCGTTTCGACCTGTTGCTGCTGCATCTCTGGCTGCTGCTGCGCCGCCTGCGCACGGTCCAGGGCGCCACCGAGCTGTCGCAGGCGCTGTTCGATCGCTTCTGCGAGGACATGGACGACAATCTGCGCGAGATGGGGGTGGGCGACCAGACCGTACCGAAGCGGATGCGGGCTTTTGGCGAGGCCTTCTATGGCCGCGTCCAGGCCTATGACCAAGCCATCGAGAGCGCCGGCGAGGCGCTGGCATCAGCGATCTGCAAGAATATCTTGAATGGGACCGGCATGGATCAGGCGCAGAGGCTCGCGGCCTATGCCCGGGCCACGGAAGCCGATCTCGGCCGGACCGACGAGGCCGCGCTCTTGCGCGCGTCCTTCAAGTTTCCCCCGGCGCTGCCAGAGGATGTCATGCCATGAGCCGACCGACGACCGGATCCCAGCCCGATCCCTGGCGGGCGCCCGTGATCGTGGCGCAGGTCCCCGACACCGGCCTGCATCGCGAACTCGAGGCCTCGGCGGCCGAGCGGCAGGCGATGGCCGCGATCGCGGGCCTGCGGGAGATCCTGTCCGCCCGTGCCAGCTTCGATATCGTTCCGAAAAGCGGCGGGCGGGTCCAGGTCACCGGGCTGGTCCGCGGCCGGATCGGCCAGACCTGCGTCGTCACGCTCGATCCGATCGAGAGCGAGATCGAGGAGGAGGTGGACCTGATGTTCGCTCCCGAGGCCGAGGCGCGCCGGCTGGCCGACCTGATCGAGGAGGGGCAGGACGATCAGGAGCCGCCTGATGTCGCCGACCCTCCGGAGGCGGTCGTCAATGGCATCATCGATCTCGGCCGTCTCGCCACTGACGCGCTGTTCCTGGCGATTGATCCCTATCCGCGCAAGGAGGGGGCCGTGTTCGAGGCGGAGGTCACCGCCCCCGATCCGGAGGACCATCCATTCGCAGCCCTGAAGGCACTTCAGGACAGGAAAAGGGCAAATAGCTCGGCATTTCCGGCGGGACCGCTTGGGGCGGGGCACGAGCCGTTTGCCGCGATGGTTTGAAGAACGGTTATATCCGTTTGATTCCAAGGCGTTTCCTGCAGATTCATCCGTTCGCTCGCGGATCGTCCTGAATGCAAAAGGCTGGGGCAAGAGGTTGTTTCGGGGTAACAAAACGCTATTGTCGCGCCCCGGTTCGGGTGCGGCGTGGCGCTTGGCCAGTCGCCATGTCCGTGGCGAACCCATTTTGCGGCCCGCGAGCTCAAGACCGCACGAGACCAGGTTTCCAGGACTTTCATGCCAAGCAAGGTTCGCATCGCGCTGGACGCCATGGGAGGCGATGTCGGCCCCGCCGTGGTCATTCCCGGTGCTGCCATCTCGCTTGGCAGGCACCGCGATAGCGAATTCCTGCTGGTCGGGGACCGCGCCAAAATCGAGCCCGAGCTCGAAAAGCACCCCGCGCTCAAGGCCGCCTCGAAGATCATCCATACCGACGTTGCCGTCAGCGGTTCGGACAAGCCGAGCCAGGCGCTGCGGCGCGGCCGCAAGACCTCCTCGATGTGGCTCGCGATCGATGCCGTGAAGAAGGGCGAGGCGGATGTCGCGATCTCCGCCGGCAACACCGGCGCGCTGATGGCGATGGCCCGCTTCCACCTGCGCACGCTGCCGGGCATCGACCGTCCGGCCATCTCCGCGATATGGCCGACCAGGCGCGGCGAGTCCGTCGTGCTAGATCTCGGCGCTACCCTTGGTGGCGATGCGCACCACCTGGTGTCGATGGCGGTCATGGGCGCGGCCAAGGCGAGCGTGCTGTTCAACAAGACGCGGCCCACGGTCGGACTGCTCAACATCGGCGCCGAGGAGATCAAGGGGCACGAGGAGATCCGCGAGGCCAGCGAGATCCTGCGTGCGAGGAACCTGCCCGAGCTCGACTATATCGGCTTCGTCGAGGGCGACGGCATCGGCAAGGGGCTGGCCGACGTCATCGTGACCGAAGGTTTTAGCGGCAACATCGCGCTGAAGGCCGCCGAGGGAACCGCGCGCCAGATGGCGGAATTACTCCGCAACGAGATGCAGCGGAGCTGGCTGTCCAAGCTCGGCTATCTCTTTGCGCGTAGCGCTTTTCAGGCCCTGCGCGACAAGATGGACCCCAACAAGTCCAATGGCGGCGTGCTGCTGGGGCTAAACGGGGTGGTGGTCAAGAGCCACGGCGGAACCAACGCCGAAGGCTTTGCCTATGCGATCGATGTTGGCTATGAGATGGCTCACTACGATCTCCTGAACAAGATCAATCAGATGCTCAACCGCGAGGGCGGTGCACTTAGTTCCGTGCAGGCCGCGCAGGAGGCTGTTTCGTGACGAAAATCCGTTCGGTCGTGCTCGGCTGCGGCTCTTATCTGCCGGAGCAGGTGGTGACCAACGCCCAATTGGCGGCGCGCATCGACACCTCCGACGAGTGGATCGTACAGCGGACCGGCATCCGTGAACGGCACATCGCGGCCGAGGGCGAGTTCACCTCGCACCTAGCGCTGAGGGCAGCGCAGGCCGCGCTCGCCGATGCGGGCGTGGACGCGCAATCGATCGAGCTGATCGTGCTGGCGACCTCGACGCCGGACAATACGTTCCCAGCAACCGCGGTCGCCGTGCAGCACGGGCTCGGCATCAACCACGGCGCGGCGTTCGACCTCCAGGCGGTGTGCTCGGGCTTCGTGTTCGCGCTCGCCACCGCCGACAATTTCCTGCGCACCGGCGCCTACAAGCGCGCGCTGGTGATCGGCGCGGAGACATTCTCGCGCATCCTCGACTGGAACGACCGCGGCACCTGCGTGCTGTTCGGCGACGGCGCCGGCGCGGTCGTGCTGGAGGCGCAGGAGCAGCCGGGCAATGCCGCGACCGACCGCGGTCTCGTGACCACTCACTTGCGCTCCGACGGCCGCCACAAGGCAAAACTGTTCGTCGACGGCGGGCCGTCCTCGACCCAGACCGTCGGCCATCTGCGCATGGAGGGCCGCGAGGTCTTCAAGCACGCGGTCGGCATGATCACCGACGTGATCGTCGATGCGTTCCAGGCGACCGGACTCAACGCCGACAGCATCGACTGGTTCGTGCCGCACCAGGCCAACAAGCGAATCATCGACGCCTCCGCCCACAAGCTGCATATCGCCCCTGAGAAGGTGGTGCTGACGGTGGACCGGCACGGCAACACCTCGGCGGCCTCGATTCCCCTGGCGCTCTCGGTGGCGCGCAAGGACGGCCGCATCAAGAAGGGCGACCTGGTCCTCCTTGAAGCCATGGGCGGCGGCTTCACCTGGGGCTCTGCCCTCGTGCGCTGGTAGCAACAGTCTATAAAATTTTGCCGGAATCAGCGCGATTATCGATGCGTCTGCATTGATGAGCGCTGTTGACCGCCGTATCGTAAGCTCCTAATTTCAGACAACAATTGTTCGCCGTGATGTGGGGCAGGGCGATGACCGAGACCAGCAAAACCGTAACGCGTGTTGATCTGTGCGAAGCCGTCTACCAGAAGGTGGGGCTATCGCGCACGGAGTCGTCCGCCTTCGTGGAACTCGTGCTGAAGGAGATCACCGACTGCCTCGAGAAGGGCGAAACGGTGAAATTGTCCTCGTTCGGCTCGTTCATGGTGCGCAAGAAGGGTCAGCGTATCGGCCGTAATCCGAAGACCGGCACCGAGGTGCCGATCTCGCCGCGCCGGGTGATGGTGTTCAAGCCGTCGGCGATCCTGAAGCAGCGGATCAACGCCCAGCACCGCACCAACGGCGATGGCAGCAAGGTTCAACCCGAGGCGTAACCGCCTATCGGAAAGGATTGGCATTTGGACAAGGCGCCGGATGCGTTCCGAACCATCAGCGAAGTAGCGCAGGAGCTCGACATTCCGCAGCACGTGCTGCGGTTCTGGGAGACGCGTTTCTCCCAGATCAAGCCGATGAAGCGCAGCGGCGGCCGCCGCTATTACCGCCCCGACGACGTCGACCTGCTCAAGGGCATCCGCCGCCTGCTCTACGGGGAGGGCTACACCATCCGCGGGGTGCAGCGGATCCTGAAGGAGCACGGCGTCAAATCGGTGCAGGGCCTCGCCGACAGCGCTGCCGCGGTCTCGTTCGGGGCCATCGAGGACGCCATCGGCGCGAGCCTGATGGAGCCCGAGGACGAGGCGCCGATCAAGGGCGTCACCGATACCGACGATGACGACTATCAGGGCAGCGAGGAGGAAGGCATCGACTTCCGCTTCGCCGAGATCGACGACGAGGACATCCTCACCACCTTCCGCAAGGGCGGCTCTGCCACAGCGCCCGCCGGCCCCAGTGCGCTGGATAGGGAGCGGCTCGGCCGGGCGCTCGCCGACCTCGTCGCAGCCAAGGAAATGCTGGATCAGGCGCTGAAGGACGGATGAGGGGCCGCTTCGCGCCGGCTTTGCGGGGAGTTCCGGGGGCTGTGGGCGGATACAGCAAAATGCTGCGGCCTCGCCTTGCGCAAAGCGGCGATCCTAGCTAATGGAACGACATTCGGAGCGTGGCGCAGCCCGGTTAGCGCACTAGTCTGGGAGACTAGGGGTCGGAGGTTCAAATCCTCTCGCTCCGACCATCTAACGAACTGCAATTGCAGGGACATTTTTGCTCCTATCCATCGTGGATTGCGCCCGTGCCTCCCGCGGGGAAGCACCGGGGAAGCACGAGCGTCGATTATGGGCTGATTTGGGCGGTTTGCGAGCGCCCAATGACCGCGATTATTCAGTGCAACTGAAGTCGAGCGCTCGCAGCATCCTTTGCCTCCAGCATCTTCATCGCGACCGGCAACGTCACCGCGGCGTCGATCTCGACCATGTTGCCGGCGAGAACTCGGAACTGGCCGGCGGCCTTCCCCTTGAGAGGGGCAAGCATCGCAGCGGCGATTGCCGAGCTGACCTGACACTGAACGAGGGCGTACGGCCCATCAATGCTCAAGAGGAGGTCGACTTCCCTGCGTGCAAGCGCGCGGCCGATTTCGGTTTCGCAGAGGGTGACGCTGGAACGCAGAGCGGAAGAAGCGATCATGATGTTTTGCCTTTCGAGCAAGATGGAAGTCCAGGGGCGAAATGACCGACATCAGACGGCCCCGCGCACCTTTGGGCGTGCGCCTTGGACATACGCGCGCGGCCCCTGGACAAGATCTGTGATCGCCGCTGACCGGAATGGCTATCGGCTGATGTTTCGGGCTTTCGACCCGGGACCAGCATGCGGCATCTCGAAAAATCGACAACGAATTTCTTGTCTGGAAAAGTCTAATACGTAAAACCAGACAACTTAGCGCTTGATCGGATTTGCGCATTTATCGATTTCAGCGCTTTTGTCGGGTTTCGAAAGCGCGCATTACCCGACAAGGAATTCGAGGCGGGCACGACGCACCGCGCGTCAATATGGAAATAGCGCCAGCGACTTAGCATGCGTGCGTCGCTATCACAGCATGCAGAATTCTTTGAAGGTCAGTCATGCGTATGACTGCGGGCCTTTCGATCGCAGTTTGAAGGGACCGCCTCGAGACCGTCATAACGAGAGCTCAGCGGGGCACCCATCCCGGCCCACTTCCGACCCCTAGGGGGAGGGGCGGACGCGCGTAGTCCAAAGGTCGCAAAGCCCCTCGGCTAAATTTCAGAATTTTCAAAAGTCCGAGTGGCGCTCATCGAGCGTCATACGATGGGTCTTCGAAGATGTCGCTGGCTTCGATCGGCTCAATGATCTGTTTCTGCAATACTTCTACCGCGCAAAGCTTCAGAACCTTCTTAATGAGCTTGTATTTCTCAGCATAGAACTTGAGGCCACGAACGGGCCTCGTATTCTTCGGATCTCGTTGTCGCACCACGTCTTCGGTTGCCGCGGCGATATCCTGCTTCAGAACTCTTAAGGCCGCTTGCAAACGATTCATCTCGGCACGTCTTGGCATAGTCGTCTGGATCAAGTTCGGTGATCGTACGCGCCGGAGCTCGGGGCTCATCGGCCGCAACTGGTGCTGACGTCGTTTCTGAAGGAGAGGCCTTCGCTTCCGTTCTGGATCGCTCGGGTTCGCGCACCACGAGCTCCTTTACTCGGGAAGGGTCGATCTTTGCATGCTCCAGGTTGCGGCCTGCCTCATCGAGCGCCTTCTTGAGTTCCGGAGAGATCTCGGCGATCGCCTCCAAGGCACCCTTTGAACCGGCCACAACGCCTGAGCTTGGCTGTTTTGCCGGAGGAGATGCTTGTGCAGGTGCCGCCGCGGCAGCCTTCGGCGGTGCATCATCGCACTTCATCGGCTTGAGTTCGACGCCATCGATCTTGCCGCTTACGCCGCTGCAATCTTTCTGCGGCTTGACGGGTCTTGAGATTGGATTGCCGACGGCTGCTGCTGTTTGGTTCGAAGGAGTTGGAGAGGGCTTTGCCGGCGGAGCCGGCGCTCTCCCGATGCGCACGGCTCGGGCGATGCCGCCGTTGGCCGTAATCGAGCCGTCGGGTTGCAGCGTGTACACCCACGATCCCAGACTCGTTGTGTAGGTCAAGTTATCGCCGGAGCACGTCCAGGTACCCTCCGCCTGACACGCCGCGTGCTCACTACAAATGGCTCTCCCGTCAGCGGTGAGCGTCCCCTTATTTCCTCCGGAATGCCTCCATTCGCCGATGAACTTAGAAGAGCAGCTCGCTGGCGGAGCGGCAGAGGCGGGTGTCATTGATACGGCTGCTGCCAACGACAGGCAAAGCAATAAGCGCACTGAAATTCTCCCAAACAAATGCGATCAGAGTTATCGGCAGCCACGAGTCCCATCAGAATGGATAACCACCCGCGGCGTTTATCGGAAGCCAAGTCGCCGGCGCGTTAGTGCTTTAGGTCTTCGAGCGCCCTCCCAAAAACCTGTCGGGCTTTGCGCTCATATCCTTCCGTTCCCCCTCGGCCGTAGTCATCCAGGTACGCAGCAGCTTCCGCTGTATAGTGACCTTTGAGACTGCAGCCCGAGTATAGCGCTGTGATCTCCTTAGCAAATGCCCGCGCCGATTCGAGCTCTTGCGCATTGAGCCATTCACCAGCTCGGGGTGTCTCCCTCTCCAATTCCGTAGCAAGATCGTACCGATACAAGCGCTCGAACGGATTTTGGCCTGCTTCTCTCTTTGACCACTGCGAGACGCCGATACTATGCTGCTCTCTTTCTTCAACGAACTTGGGTTCGCCGGATCTAGCTCTTTCCACGAGTGCGCTGTATCGCAAAGCAGCGTAGGCCTGCAGCGTTCGGGAGAACACTTGATACAGGTCAAAACCAATGATCCGTACCATGGGGCGGACGATTCCAGCGCGCTCCTCCGCACTGATGTTCAAATCGGCAAGTTGCTTGTCCACTTCATCTAGCTGAGCTTGTTTTTCTCGTGCGGTCGGGGCGCCCATCCGATTGCCCCATGCTGCCTGATTGTAGGCAGCGCGAGCACTATTGATCGAAGTCCGCCTCAACTGTTGAAGAAGTGCCTGTGCCTGATCGAGTTGCTCGCGCAACTCCACTTGAACCTCCCAAACCTTGAACGTCTTGATTTGAGATAGAAAGACAAACAAGGCGCAGACGATGAACGCAGCTCCTAGGGTCGCAGTCGACCCAGTCTTCCAAGCTTGATGGATGCAGAGTATTAGAGCAGCTATCCCCATCGCAAAGCAAACAAGAGTGAAGATTTCGCGCAGTTTTTCCATGTCGCCGTCGATCAATTTAAATATGCTCCCGCGCCGAATAGGACGCGCCTCTGCCCCCGACGAAATCAAATTGTGACGCGGGCTGGCGTGTCACGTGCAACTCTAGCGGGTCTTTTGCGGCCGCCAAGCAAAACCGGTAGTTTGCCCCCAGCTAGCTTGCGAGGGCGAATCTGCTGAAGGAGGCCGCTTGAGCTAAAGCCCTTGGAGTTGATTTTGATCACAAGGCCGGCCCGGATCGTCGTGGGCACCGGTCTATCTTGAGCCTTCAGGTGGCCGAAAGTGCCGTTTGCCCCGACCCGATGAGCGCTACCGCGCGTGGTTTTCAAGCCGTGCCTACAAACCCGGGCCGATCAGCTGTAACTTTCCGCTTACTACTCCAGAGTCATAATCACCGCACGGACGTCTAAGCCGCTTCGCCGACGGCACCCACCGCGCAATCCCGCGCACTTCCTCTCACCCCGTCGGCGAATGTCGTCAACCCCGTACGGATGTCCAACAGACGTTACGCCGATGGAGTAGTTCGGCGTACGATAGCGTGCGAAAGGGCGAGAGCCGGACTTGGGCTAAGGAGACCGGGCCGCTTTGAACAAACTGAAGATCAAGAACTGTAACGCTGGGGGGCGAGTCGCTCCCGGCCACCCCGGGCCACGATTTTCCGCGCCACTCTGCGATATTCCGCGATTTCCCGCGTTTGATGATAGCGGTCGGCTCCACCGTTGGACAGAGATCGCTCTACAACGTCCGTCATTCGACCGCGATGGCCACTTTTCCGAAGTGCGCGCCGCTAGCCATGTGACGGAACGCCTCCGGAACTTGGTCGAACGGGAAGGTCTTGTCGATCACGGGCCTCATTCGATTGATGGCGATCGCATCGCACATTGCCTGCAGGTCTTCGACTGAGCCCACGGTGACCCCCTGCAGTCGTTGCTGCTGCATGACCATCAAGGGCAGGCGCAGTTCGGCCGGCGGCGGTCCGGCGAGCACGCCGATGAAGGCGATCGTCCCGCCGATGCGGATCGCCCGGATCGACTCGTCGAGCGAGCCGACGCCGCCGACCTCGACGACCAGATCCACGCCTTGGCCTGTAAGGTCTCGCGCCTTCTTGCCCCAGTCGGGCGCCGTCCTATAATTGATTGTGACATCGGCCCCCAAAGATTTCAGCCGTTCGAGCTTGGCCTCGTTCGACGAGGTGGCGATGACGCGCGCGCCGCACATCTTCGCGAACTGAAGTGCAAAGATCGATACGCCGCCGGTGCCCTGTGTCAGGACGGTCTGGCCGGCCCTCACGCCACCGAGTTTGACCGTCGCGCTCCATGCGGTCAGCCCCGCGCAGGGCAGGGCGGCAGCCTCGAGGTCGGAGAGGTGATCCGGAGTTCGGACCAGCGCTTGCGATGAAAAGACGCGGTACTCGGCGAGGACGCCGTCGACAGCGCCTCCGAGGGCTCCCTGCATCTTCGCCGCACTTGGTTCGCCGCCGATCCATGTCTCGAAGAAGCTGCCGACGACGCGATCGCCAGGCGCGAATGCCTTCACATCCGGACCGACGGCCTCCACGAGGCCGGCACCGTCGGAAACCGGTATCAACGGAAATTTCTGACGCGAACCGTACCCGCCCTTGATCGTGAGAAGGTCGCGATAGTTGAGCGTCGCAGCCTTGATGCGCACCAGCACTTGGCCCGGTCCGGCCTGCGGGACGGGTCTGTTGACCAGCTTGAGTCCCTCGACCCCATCCGGTCCCTGCAATTCGAAGCACTTCATTGTCGCGTTTCCTTGTGTTCGCCCGGTCAAGACCGAAACGGCATTCGCTTGAATGTCACGCTCAATCCTCCTGACCGTCTGCACGAAGGGGCCCGGCGGCTTGCGACAGCAGTGCGACGACTCCCAAATGCGGTCTCGTCCGGCTCATCCAGAGATCCGGGCGCCGAATATTCCGGATTCGAAAACCGCCGTTATCCCTGCGTCGTTGAGCATACCTGCCCGAGGTCGAAAGGTCACTGAGTTCGAGTGTGGCTCAAAACCGAACCCAGCGGGGAGGGCAGCTCTTGGCGCGAAGCGGACATTCGACCGGACGCGCATGTCCAAAGGCCAAGCGCCGACATGCCGAATAGTGCCGCTCTCCGGGTTGAGCGGACGCAGTTCCCGAGTTGCGGATCCGACTACTGTTGCGAAGGCCCCGCAGCAGCCGAAAGGTTCTCGCGGGAAGAGATTGCTAGACTTCGCTCTCGCGTGCGCAATTTCCAGCGACCCTGTATTGGATCAGTCGATGCAAACGATGTTTTTCGGACGCTTTAGAGTTCCGAATTTCAGAAATTTTACTGGCGAGGGGGCCGCGAGCGAGATAAGCGAGCAAAAAAGTTGAATATCCGCTGTCTCTTTTCTCCGCCTCAGGGCATTGACGATATGCCCATCATGGGGCTCGATCAGCGTCGAGCGTGCGGAGGAGACGAGATCATGGGCTACAAGCCGATCGAGTCCTATGGCGTCATCGGCGACCTGCACACCATTGCCCTGGTCGGCATCGACGGGTCCATCGACTGGTGCTGCCTGCCGCACTTTGACTCACCGAGCGTCTTCGCGGCGATCCTCGACGACCAGAAAGGGGGCTCATTCCGCATCGCCAGTCTCTACGAGGCGCAGCACAAACAGATGTACATGCCTGACAGCAACGTCCTGGTGACGCGCTTTCTTAGCGACCAGGGCGTTGGTGAGGTCGTCGACTTCATGCCGGTCCAAGGCCCGCGCGAGATCAGAAAGATCCACCAGATCGTCCGGGTAGTGCGGGCGGTGCGCGGGTCGGTTCGATTCCGCCTCGACTGCCGGCCGGCTTTCGACTTCGCCCGCCGGCCCCACCAGGTCGTCCTGGAGGGCCGGGGAGCGATCTTCGAGGCGCAAGGCATGAAAGTCTCGCTAGTCAGCCGCTTCCCGCTTGGTCGGCAGGGCGACGGCGTCGCTGCCGAGTTCGTTCTCAACCCCGGCGAGACGACCACGTTCATCCTCCGCCAGGTGGAGGAGAACGGCCACGATAGCGATCATGACGGCGTCCTGCTCGAGGCGCGGCTGGTCGGCACGGAGGCCCTGACGCAAACCCTGGCCTTTTGGCGGCAGTGGCTGAGAAAGTGCAACTATTCAGGTCGCTGGCGCGAGATGGTCCACCGCTCGGCGCTGGTATTGAAGCTGCTGACGTTCGCGCCGACCGGCGCGATCGTGGCGGCGCCGACCTGCGGGCTGCCGGAAGAGATCGGCGGAGTGCGCAACTGGGACTATCGTTATACTTGGGTGCGCGACGCCGCTTTCACCAATTACGCCTTCCTGCGCCTGGGGCTGACGTCGGAGGCGGAGCAGTTCATGGCCTGGTTGGAACAGCGGGCCGTCGAGGGCGCCCGGGGCAACCCGTTGCAGACTATGTACCGCATCGACGGCGGGCACGAACTACCCGAGGAGGTCCTCGGCCACCTCGATGGCTACCGCGGCTCGCGTCCGGTGCGAGTCGGAAACGCCGCTGCCGCGCAGCTGCAGCTGGACATCTATGGCGAGCTGATGGACGCCGTCTACCTGTACGACAAGTACGGGACGCCGACCGGCTATGACTTCTGGTGCCACCTGCGCAAGATGCTCGACTGGGTGGCGAACAACTGGGAGCGAGCCGACGATGGCATCTGGGAGGTGCGCGGTGGACAGCAGCAGTTCGTCTACTCCAAGGTGCAGTGCTGGGTGGCGCTGGACCGAGCGATCCGCCTTGCGCAGAAGCGGAGCCTGCCGCTGGACCGCACCCGCCTGGCCGCGGAGCGAGACCGCATCTACGAGGCCATCATGACGCGCGGCTGGGACACGGAGCGGCAGACCTTCGTGCAGCACTTCGCCACCGACGCGGTGGATGCGTCCAACCTGATCATGCCGCTCGTCTTCTTCCTGTCGCCGACTGACCCCCGCATGCGCGGGACGCTCGATCGGACCATGGCGGAGCTGGTCTCCGACAGCCTGGTGCACCGCTACGAGATCGGCAGAGGAGCCGGCGACGGCCTGACCGGGAGCGAGGGGACGTTCAATATGTGTACGTTCTGGCTGGTGGAAGCGCTGGCCCGGTCGGGCCGCGCCGAGGAGGCCCGCTTCATCTTCGAGAAGATGCTGACCTATGCCAACCACCTCGGCCTGTACGCCGAGGAAACGGGTCCGCGTGGCGAAGCGCTGGGCAACTTCCCGCAGGCATTCACTCACATCGGGTTGATCAGCGCCGCGTTCAACCTGGACCGCCGGCTCGGCGTGGCGCCTTGAGTAGGGTCGGACCATGAGCGCGCAGGTCACTTACCTAGGGACTTCCATCGCAGACTGGGTGGGGGAGCTTTCGAGCAGCGATCCGCTCCAGCGCCGCCTCGGCGCATATGCCCTGGGCGAGATCGGCCCCGCGGCAACCGAGGCTGTGTCCGACCTCGCTGCGGCCCTCCAGGACCCGGTTGAGTTCGTGCGCGTCTGGGCGGCGGCGGCCCTCGCCCGGGTGGCGCCGCTGGGTGGAGAGTCGGTCACCGTCCTTATTGCGGAGTTAGGCGACGAGCTTGCCTTCGTCCGCAGCCTGGCGGCCTGGCACCTCGGGCGCCTCGGTCCGACCTTCCCGGGGATCGAACAAGCCCTCATCCCCCTCCGACAGCTAGCGGGTGATAAGGATCCGAGCGTGCGGGTGGAGGCCGCGCTGGCGCTGGGGATGCTCGAGGGGAAGGGCGCCCCGCCGCCGGAGCTGAAGTCCTTGTCCACTTGAGCTCGTCAGTTAAACCTATCTTCGAGATAGCTGATCAGCTTCACTTGCGATGGCGCGTGATCGGGCAGGTATATTTGCGCTCGTTCGTCGCCGGATCCCGATTACGAGGTCAGGCGCCAATTTAGGGATGATGATTCTCTTTCGACGTCGAGGAACCGAATCTCTGGACGCGAGAGCAGACCGGCGGGCGCTACTTGAACGTTTCTCGTTCGCCTCCCATGTACAAGGTACATCAAGACGAAGGCTGGTACCTTCACCAACCTGCCCGCTGCGGTAAGGTGGTATCCACACTTGTGGGATGGGGCTGTTCAGTGGCAATCCAGGCAGTACCAGCCTCCGGCGAAGCTCAGGGGGCAACATGTCTATCCCACCTTTAAGTCTGTATTCCGCTCCGCCAACGCGGCGCCGTGTCATCATCGGACTGGCCGCGTCTTCCCTTCCCGCTCCAGCCATTGTCCGCGTGGGCCGCATCATGCCAATCCGCAGCATGGTGATCGCTGAAACCGGCCGCCCATCGGCCGGCTTTGTCCAGCGCCTGTTCTATAATGCTCTCGCCACCGGGCTTGCCCGAGGCCGGATCACGGTCCGGCTAAAAAACAGGGCCGTGACCTCGAATGAAGTGGAGCGACTGGTCAGCAACGCGCGCCAAACTGGCTGGATCGATGACCAGCCCGGCGCGCCGGGGGCCATCCGGAATGGGGAGAACTGGCAATGACCATTAGGCAGAGCACCGAAATCCGAAACGGGATGGATGCGAGAAAGATCGCTGTGCTGCACATTCCCCACAGTTCTCGCCTGATTCCGGCCGATGAGCGCGCGCGACTGTCTCTCGGCGAGAGTGAGCTCGAAACTGAGTTGCTCCGGATGACGGACGCTTTTACCGACGAGCTATTCCCACCTACGCTTCATGAAGCGGAGCGAGTTGTGTTTCCAGTCAGCCGGCTGGTATGCGACGTGGAACGCTTTTCAGACGATGCAGACGAGCCGATGGCAGGCCGCGGCATGGGCGCGATCTACACCGCAACCAGCACCGGGAGACGCCTGCGAGCCACAGCTTCGGCGCCTGAACATGAGCGTATTATGACGCGGTGGTATCGGCCGCATCATGAGTTACTCACGTCGGCCGTGGACAAGGTGCTCCGCCGTGAAGACCGTTGCCTCATTATCGATTGCCACAGTTTCGCTGATCGTCCGCTACCGCACGAGCCTGACCAGGACCCGCGGAGACCCGAAATCTGCATTGGGACGGATCCTCTCCACACCGCGCATGGACTGAGTGGAGCAATTGCAGACGCTGCAAGGAAACTCGGGTTCACCGTTGCTGCTGACAGACCATTTTCGGGCGCGCTCGTTCCGGCGAAACACTACCGTGCCGACATGAGGGTTCAATCGCTAATGATAGAGGTGAACCGGCGGGTCTACATGAACGAGCTTACGGGCGATCGTCTCGTCAGCTTTGAGAAGTGCAGGGAAGCCGTTGGCAGTCTTGTGTCAACTGCGGCGACTTTCCTCCTTTCTGCATAGCCATAGAGCAGAGCCGAGGCTCGCGTTCCGTTTTTTTGCTCGAGCCGCCATATTCACGCTGGAAGCGACGACGCTTTTCCTGCCTGGTGTTTTTGCGTTCACTCGCTGGTAAGGGCTGTCCATTGGTGCAGGCGTTCATGGGGTAGTGCTGCGTGGTATAACGTACGCAAAGCTGGGGTGGGCTTTCGCTAAGTAGGGCATCCGGGTGAGCGCCTGCGTCGAAGAGAGCGCGCTAGCGCGGTGAGCGTACAGGCTCACTCCTGATGACAATCCCAGCCGCATCGCGATCAAACGTGTCGGACGTAACCCCGTCCCTGCGCAGCAGATATTTTTCAATCTTGTTAGTTGGCGTCTTTGGCAGATCGCTCAGGATGCGGACGTAGCGCGGCACCATGAAGTGAGCCATTCTTGGCCTGAGGAAGTGGATGAGGTCCGCGGGATCCAGGGTCTGACCTTCGGCGAGGGACACTGCGACGAGCACGTCGTCCTCGCCATGTTCGCTGGGCACGGAGACCGCGGCAGCCTCCCGAATGGCCGGGTGGGCTGCGACTTCGAGCTCGACCTCGAACGAGGAAATATTCTCGCCGCGCCGGCGAATGGCGTCCTTGAAGCGATCGACGAAGAAGTAATTTCCGTCCTGGTCGATGCGGAAGGCGTCGCCCGTGTGAAACCAGCCATTGCGCCAGGCGAGCGCGGTGGCCTCCGCGGCCTTGTTGTAACCGTGATTCATTGCCCAGGGCGTGTCGGTTCGCAGGACCAGTTCCCCGATCTCGCCAACCGCAACTTCGCAGTCATGGGCGTCGACGAGTCGGGCCTCGACACCGGCCCGTGGCTTGCCGCAGGCGGCTGCGACGGTCGGGTTCGGCTCTGTCGCCAGCGGGCAGGAGACTTCCGACATGTTGAAGAGCGTGTGCGTCGTGACGCCGTAGCGTTTGCCGAACGTGATCCCTTCCTCGCTCAAGGGAATGATGGTGACGTTCTTGAGCGGGCTGTCCTTCTCATCGCCATTGTCCGTCCGTTTCATCAGGAAGCTCGCCATCACGCCGAGTAGGATCACCATCGTCGTGTTGGTCTTGGCCACCGTCGACCAGAATGATCCGGTATCGAAACGGTCAACCATGGCGATGGAGCCGCCGTTGATCAGCATGGCGTAGCTCGGCCCCGTCCCGCCGACATGAAACAGCGGAAGGTTCACCATGAACGTGTCGGTGGCGTCGAGGTAAGGGATGCCGTCTCGATCGGCCGAGATGCCGCGCCCCGTGGCATAGAGGTGGGCGTAGGACGACAGGACGCCTTTTGAGGGGCCGGTCGTCCCGGATGTGTAGATGATGGTCTGCGTGTCCCAGGGCGCGATCGGATGATCGAGTTTCGGCGCTTCCGCGGACGTCGAATCGAGGGCACTCGACGGCAGCACCTCGAGCCCGCCAATCGCAGCCGGCTCACCGCTGATCACGACGACCTTGCGGAGCTTGGCTCTGTCGATGTCGCCGAGCCGTGGCAGCAGGCTCGCATGGACGATCGCAACCGTTGCGCCGGCATTGTTGACGACATGTTGGAGAATGCCGCCACGATAGGCGGTGTTGATCGGCACGTAGATGGCGCCCATCATGTTGATGCCAAACCAGGCGCGCAGACATTCAGGGCCGTTCGGGAGCCAGACGAGGACGGTGTCGCCTTGCTTCACGCCCAGCGCTTGCAGGGCGTTGCCGGTTCGGCGCGCCAGGCGTAGCAATTCGCCGTATTTCAACCGGGTGCCGTCGTCGAAGGTTGCGTAGACCTTGTCCGGCGTCTCGCGACCCCAGCGTTCGAGGAGGCAACTCAGAACGCATTCCTCGGCGGCGGGAACCTTGTGGCTCGTCATTGAAACCTCCCTGCTCATATTGTCGCGGCCAGCGCTAAAGGCGCACTAGCCGGGTCGAATGGCCCCGGTCGTTGCGATGCCGGAGCTTCCTTCAGTTCCACGCCGGAGGGCGCGGTCGTCCAACCTCAGTCGGGGCCGATGGCGCGCAGCCCCCGAGCGATGCGGGACAGCGTTTCGATGCAATCGGTAATTTCGGTGGCCGACACGCCCCTCGTTCCCTGCCGGAAGAATTCCAGCGAGCGCGTGTGCAAATCCTTCCA